>CAWJSM010000001.1:0-154998 GCA_963845455.1 Vulcanimicrobiota bacterium
GCTTCGTCGTGGCCGGCGCAAGCGCGAAGAAGTAGAGGATCGTATGGACACAGCGACCATCGTAAGCGGACGCCCGCGAACGCTGGAAGAGAACAAAGTCTGGCTGCACCAGAAATTGAACGCGCGCACCCATCCGCTCGACACCTGCGACCCCGCCGGCACGCTCGCGGTCATCGACGAGCTCCCGGGTCTCGACGGTGCGTCGTGGGCAGCGCGTGGTCGGCCGCCGGCGAGCGAGCCGAAGCCCTCGGCGGGCGACGCTGCAAGCGGCGACGAAACGGGCGCCGCGCAAGCATGGCACCACGCGCACGCCTACTATTTCATCGGGCGCTTCCCGACGCCGAACCATCCGGCCAAGCTCGCCTGCGCGGTCAAAGAGCGCGAGATGTATCTCAAGGTTGCCGCGGCGCGCAAGTGGGACATGCGGCGCGTCGTCATTCCGTTTGCCGGACGGCCGGATGAGGGCCGCGAGATCGCGTTCTACTATCGCCGCCCGGCCGGCATCGCGAAGCCGCCCGTCGTCGCGCTGTGGGGCGGCATCGATGCGTGGAAAGAGCAGCTGACCGCGCAAGTCCAAACGTTTCTCGATGCGGGCATCGCCACGATCGCGCTCGACAATCCGGGCACCGGCGAATCGCCGGTCGTCGCGTCGATCGACGCGGAGCGCATGTTCGTGCCGGTCTTCGATTGGGCGCGCGCGCAACCCGATCTCGACGGCGAACGCATCGGTCTCTTCGGCCGCTCGTTCGGCGGCTATTGGGCGACCAAACTCGCGCACGTGATGCCGGATCGCATCGCCGGCGCCGTAAGCTGGGCCGGCGGCGCGCACCACATGTTCCAGCGCGAGTGGATCGAGGCGTCGCGCTATCCCGACAGCTACTTGATGGATCTCGCCGAGGCGCGCGGCCGCATGCTCGGCGCCGATCGACGACGCGGGTACGTCGAACGCTTTGCGCTGCTCTCGCTGCTCGATCAAGGCATTCTCGAAAAGCCGTGCGCGCCGCTGCTGCTCTGCAACGGCAAATTCGACAAGCAGTGTCCGGTCGAGGACATCTATGCTGCTGCTCGATCACGGCAGCCCGAAGAGCGTGCGCTTTTTCCCGGGCGGTCACATGGGCCACGGCCCCGACACCGTGCCGACGATGGTGCGCTGGCTCAAGCAGCAGCTCGCGATGCGGCGCGCATGAAGAGCAACTGGCTCGAAGACGATGCCGAGCGCCACATCCTATCTCGTGAGCAAGGTGCTCTACCGGCTGCACCATCGGCCCGAAGATCTGGCCGCGTTCAAGAGCCGATCGCATGGCGTATCTTGCGAACGTATCCGCTGCCGGACGAATTGCGCGCGGCATTCGTCGACGACGACGTCGCTGCACTCTACCGCTCGGGCACGAACCCGTATCTGTTGCGCGCCCACTGCATCGGCGTCGGCATTCCCGAGAAGGTCTCGCTGGCGGCGCTGCATTCGGCGGGAACGAATCGCGATGGCTGAGGTCGCCGGCGTGTTCGCCGCGAGCCACACGCCGGTGATGCTCGAACTTCGCCGACGCGATTCCCGGCCGCCGAACGCGATGCGGTGTTCGCCGCATTTCATCGACTCGGCGCGCCGCATCGCTGCTAGCCGGCCGGAGCTGCTGGTCGTGATCTCCGACGATCACCTCCATAATTTCTTTCTCGACAATTTTCCGGCGGTCTGCATCGGCGCTGCGGAGAGCTATCGACACGCCGGTGGAACATTGGCTCAAAGCCGAGCATCGCACGTTGCCCGGGCATGCCGCGTTCGCGGCGCATCTGCTGAACGAAGCGCTCGATTCGGGTTCGATCCGTCGTTCTCGATGGAGCTGACGCTCGATCACGGCATCCTCACGCCGCTCGAACTCGCGGGGGTGCCCGCGAAATGCCCGCTCGTGCCGATTCTGATCAACTGCGTGCAGCCGCCGATGCCGTCGATGAAGCGCTGCATGCAGTGGGGCACGCTGCTTGACGAGCGCGATCGCGCTCGTTCAGCGGCGCCGAGCGCATCGCGGTGCTCGCGACCGGCGGCCTCAGCCACGACCTGGCGACGCCGCGCATGGGCTTGCTCAACGACGACGTTCGATTTCGAGTTCGTCCGGCTGCTCGGCGAACGCGACGAGATGCGCGCTCGCGACGTTACGCCGCGCGATCACGTCCACGAAGCGGGCAACGGCGCAGAAGAAGTTCGCACGTGGCTCGTGGCGCGCGGAGTCGCCGGCGGCGCACCGCTCGAGATCCTCTTTCACAAGGGCATTGCCGACTGGTACACCGGGATCTGCATCGCTGAATGGCACGTCGCGCATGATTGATTCGGCGTTGGTTGTCGGAGGCGGGATCGCGGGCATGTCCGCCGCCATCGCGCTCCACGACCGCGGCGTAGCGGTCGAACTGATCGATCTGGATCCGGAATGGCGCGTGTATGGAGCCGGCATCACGATCACCGGGCCGACGTTGCGGGCGTTCAACGCGCTGGGGATTCTGGAACGCGTGATGACCGACGCGCATACGGCAAACGGCGTACAGGTCTGCAGCGTCGCCGGCGAACCGCTCACGATCATCGACACGCCGTCGCCGGCCGGCTCGGATGTTCCAGGCTCGGGCGGAATCATGCGACCGACGCTGCATCGCATTCTGTCCAGCGAGGTTCTGGCGCGCGGCATCGGCTGCCGGCTCGGGATCACGGTGGACGCGATCGCCCAAAGCGAATCGAAGGCCGGCGTGACGTTTAGCGATGGCTCGCGGCGCGCATACGATCTCGTCATCGGAGCGGACGGGCTCTTCTCGTGCGTGCGATCGCTGATCTTTCCCGATGCGCCGGCGCCGTTCTTCACGGGACAAGCTTGTTGGCGATTGATGCGGGGGCGTTTGCCGGTCGTGACCCGGCGGCATTATTTTCTCGGCGGTCCGGTCAAAGTTGGTCTTACGCCGGTCTCGCAAAACGAGATGTATATGTTCTTGCTCGAAAACGTCCCGGAAAACGTTTGGATCGATCCATCGACATTCCCGGAGCGTTTGCGAATCCTGCTCGAACCGTATGGCGGTGTCCTCGCGGAAGTTCGTGCCGGCATTGACGCCGCCGCGGCGATCGTTTACCGTCCGCTCGAAGCGGTCTTGCTGCCCGAACCCTGGTACTCGGGCCAGGTGGTGATCATCGGAGACGCAGCCCATGCGACCACGCCGCAACTCGCGTCCGGTGCGGGTATGGCGGTAGAAGACGCGCTGGTCTTGGCCGAGGAGGTGACCCGAGCGCCGCTGGAACAGGCGCTCGCGCGCTTTATGGAGCGCCGCTTTCCGCGCTGCCGGCTCGTGGTCGAGAATTCGCTCCAACTGGGGCGTTTCGAAGTCGAGCAGGCACCCGTCGAAGCGCAAACGTCACTGGTGGAACAATCGCTGGCGACGCTCGCGCAGGCCATCTAGGGGTTACAGGCTGCCGCCGGCTTTGCTGACGGGGATGAAATCGGCTTTGGCCGGGTCCCACTTCTCCATGAGCGCGGCATTCATCAACAATCCGCGCTGACGGCCGTCGCGAAAATCGTAGTAGCCGTTGATGCCGGGCCAGCCGTGCAGCGTTTCTATATATTCCTGGACCTGCTTCCCGGTCGCGTTTGGGCCGAGACGATTCAACGCATCGACGATGATTAATGCCGGGTCCCACGCCAACGACGTGGCGGAATCCGTCTGCAGTTTCGCGCGCGCGAAGGACTGGAAGTACTGCTGCTGCACCGAGCGCACGGGGGCCGGTGCCGCCGGATCGTAGTTGACGCTGGCCGCGTTCGGAAAATAGAGCTCCTTGGGCAAGAACGATGCGTACTGGCTCATCTGCACGTACGTCATGTTAGCGCTGCTTGCGATGATCGGAAGATCGAGGCCCGCATCGGCGATGTTTCGCAAGATCGTGCCCGTCGGTGGCCCGACGCTCCACGCGATCACGGCTTGCACGCCGGCAGCTTTGATGCGGGCCACCTGCGCCGCCGCGCTGACGTCGGCCGGCCCCATGTGTTCGACCAACACGGTCCTCACCGGCGCATATTGGCGCAGAGCCGCTACGTCGCGATAGGCATCCTCGAACGATCGGCCGGCGGCATCGGTCGTGACCAGCACGCCGAGCCGCGTCCAACCACGGGCGCGCGCGTACCGTAGGCTGACGGCTGCCAGATCGGCGACGTCGATGTTCGCCGAAAACATGTAGCTCTTGAGATGACGAACCGCCGGCGAGAAACAGTACGACACGCGCTCCGCAGCCTGAACGATGGGGAAGACCGCCTCGCAGACGTTCGTTCCGGACGGCCCGAGAACGACTTGGACGCCCTTCGCAATCAAGCCGTTCATCAGCGACACACCCGTCTGCGGCGTCGAAGCGTCGTCGGCGAAGGCGAAGTGCACCGCCCGGCCCCGCACGCCGCCCTTGGCGTTGACGACCTGCTCGACGAGTGTCAACGCCTCTTGCTCCGCGTGGCCGAGAAACGCACTCTGTCCGGTCTGCGAAAGAATGACGTCGATCTGCACGGGCTCGGACGATTGCGCCCGGACGGCGAACGGCGAGAGAAGAACCGCGCCGCCCACGACGGCGATGAGAATGCGGCTAACGACCGACTTCAACATAAGGGCCTCCCACGTTATGCGGTTGTGTGTGATGCTTCATAGTGCCGGCGCAGCAGATCGATGCCGTAGTCGTTGCCGTTCGGCGTGCGCACGATCGTATGCACGTGGAAGCGCTGCGGTTCGTCGTTGGTCAGGAACACGCCGATGTGGTGATCGAACTCGATCGCGATGACGGGGCTCTGGATGCGATAGTAAAAGGGGCGCCGGTCGTCGGTGGCGCCGATCCAGCAGAAGTGCGTTGCGGCGAGGTGACGCTCGATTTCGTCCATGCGTGCGGTGCGCGGGCCCGGGGGCAGATTGTTGATGTAACGGCCGATCAGCGCGAGCAGACAGCGCCGCTGATCGGCCTCCATGTCTGCGGCGGCGAGGCCCTCGTACGGGACGACGCGGTTATCTTGAAACGCCCCGAGCAAGTTCAGATTTTCGTTGGGATGCCTGCGGCCCGGCGGAAGATCGCGCGCCATGATGTCGTGCGAGAGGATGGCGCGCTCTTGCTGCAGCCCGGAAAGCGAACGGATCAGCGCGACCCCGTCGCGTTCCTCATCCTCGAACAGCCGCGTTCCGGCAAACGGCCCCTCATCGGCGCCGGCGGGTTCGGCGCCCAAGAACGCCGGCGTCAAGACCAGCTGGCCTTCGACGACGATGCAATGCAAGGCAAGGTGATGACCGAAGAGCTGCCAGCCCCACGGCTCGACGGCGTGCGGCGTGCCGTAGAGCACGAAGGTGTACGACCACTCGCCGAGCACGCCGGGTGCGCCGACCAACTCGCCGAGGAACGCGTTGAGCCGCATGACCGCCCGCGTTTGCTCGTAGCCCGGCGCACTCAAGCTTGCGGCGACGATTGCGAGCACCATGGCGCGCACGTCATCCGAGCATTCAGTCAGCCGCAGTCCGTAGTGTTCGACCCAAATCTCCGTGTTTTGCCAGCGGCGCCAGCGATGAGAGTCCATGGGCTGCACCAGCGTGTGGCGTTGCTCGCGACCCAGGGCGGAGAGCAAGACATTGGTTGCGGCGACCATCGGCTCGACCGGGGCGCCGTTGGGCCGCAGCGAAAACAGGTCGGGCACCACCGTTCCCGCACTGGTGAGGCCGACGAAGGGCGTGGCGGCTGCGCGGTCCCAGCCGGCAAAGACTTCTCGGCGGCCGGGCATGTTCAATCGCTGCTCGGCATGCTCGCGCGCACTGACGTTGCTCACGCGCGCCATGCCGGGCGCAGGAACGAAATCGCGAAAGTGCGAGCTTCCCATCGCAGCCTCGGCTTAGGGAATTCCGCCGGGTTTGCTCGCCCCGACGAAGTCTTCTTTCGCCGGATCGTAGCGCGCGATCAGGTAGCCGTCCTCGCCGATGCCGCGTTGCGGGAACGCGGGAAAGTCGTAGATCGCGTTTGCGCCGGCCCAGTCGTGCAGATGGATCAGATAGTCGTGCATTTGGGCTGCCGTCGGATCGGGCGGTAATTTCCGCAACGCATCGACCGCCATCATCGTCAGATCGTACACGCTGATGTAACCGCCGTCGGGCTTGATTCCGGCGGCATCGAAGGCGCTGCGCATGGCTTTCTGCGCTTCGGCAACGCGTTTAGGGACCGCCACGTTGGTGATCCACGCTGGGTTGACCACGAAGAGAAACTCTTTGGGAAGCACGCTGCTCAATTGCTGGGCCATGCTGAGCGTCATGCTCGAGCCGGCGAGCATGATGGGAACGTCTAACCCGGCATTGTGCGCGGCGCGCAGCGCGGTTCCGAGTGCCGGTCCGGCCGCGTTCCAAACGATCAAGGCTTGCGGATTGGCGGCCTTGATCGCCGCGACTTGAGCCGCAACGCTGAGATCGTTGGGCGCAAACTCTTGACGGGCCACCATCTGCACCGCCGAATTTTCCGCAAGCTTGAGTGCGGCCGTCGTCGCCTTCTCCATTTCCAGACCCGGTGCGTCGGTCGTACTCAACATCGCGACCCGCGACATGCCGCGCAAGCGGAAATAGTGCAGCACCACGGACGCCGCATTTGCGCCGGTCGGCCCG
Organism: Vulcanimicrobiota bacterium; assembly: GCA_963845455.1. Taxonomy (GTDB): domain Bacteria; phylum Vulcanimicrobiota; class Vulcanimicrobiia; order Vulcanimicrobiales; family Vulcanimicrobiaceae; genus Lustribacter. The sequence goes on from CAWJSM010000001.1 coordinate 6,631, forward strand.
TTCGAAAACTGATAGCTGCCGGCCGGCGGATCGATGAACGGCGAGACGCAGTATTGCACGGGTCCGGCTTTCATCAGCAGCGGCGCCGCGGCGAGGCAGTTCGCACTTCCCGTCGGTCCGAGGATGATCGGGACTTTCTGCGCGATCAGGTCGTTGGTCAGCTGCACGGCGACTTGCGGCGAGGTTTGATCGTCGCCCAAGACGATGCGCAGCGGGCGCCCGTGCACGCCGCCTTGCTGGTTGACCACGTTTTCGATGACCTTCATCGTCTTGCCGGCGTTGGCGCCGAAGTAGGCGCCCGGTCCGCTCAGCGAGAGGATCGCATGTAAGTCGTACGGCTCGCCCGACGGTTCCGCGGCGCGAACGGCAGACGACGACGTCAGTGCTAATGACGCAACGGCCAAGCACATGAGAATGGGCGACACGCGCATGAATTTTCTTTCTATTGACATGATGAAAGGCGCAGAGCAACTAAAGACGCGGCATGAAGGTCAGGACCGACAAACGCCGGGCGGCCATCGTGCGGGCAGCCTCCGAGATCTTCAGCGAGGCGGGATACGAGCGCGCGACGATGATCGCGATCTCCGAACGCGTTGGTGGCTCGAAGGCCACGCTGTACGGCTATTTCAAATCGAAGGAAGACCTCTTCGCGACCGTGATGCTCGAAGCGATGGAGGAGCACGCCGAGCGCGTCTTCGCGATGCTGTCTCCGGACGGCGGCGACCTGGCCAAAACGCTGAAGCGCTTTGCGCGAGCGTATCTCGAGTTCACGCTTTCGCCCGGCATCTTGACGCTTGACGCGCGCCGGCATCACGGAGGGCGGCGACGGCGGCATCGGCCGGCAGCTCTACGAGCGCGGGCCGCGGGCCGGCTGGGATCGCGTCGCGACGTTCGTCGGGCAAGCGATGCGCGAAGGAGCGCTGCGCCCGGGTGACGCGCGCATGGTCGCGCATCATCTCAAGGGTCTCCTCGAAGCGGGACTGTTCGAACCGCAACTGTTTGGTGCGAAGCCACTGTTCGCACGCAGCCGGGCGGCCGATGAAGCGGTGACGGCATTCCTGCGCGCGTATGCCGTGGTGGAACGTTCACGCTGACCAGCGCGATCGCCAGGCCTCGGCGATCTCGGCATTGCGCAGTCCGGGCGGCAATTCTCCGCGCAGCGCGGCCATCGCGTTATCGACGCTCATCTGCTGCAGGCCGGTAATGGCATCGCGCGTGTGGCCGACGCGATGCGGCGTGAGGATGGCGCCTTCGATCGCGCGCAGCGGGCTGTCTGCCGGCAGCGGCGTGACTTCGAAGGTGTCGAGGGCGATGCGCACGTCGGGCCGTTCGCGCAGAACTTCGATCAGCGCCGCTTCGTCGATGAGCCCGCCGCGCGCGGTGTTGACGAGCACCGCGCCGGGCCGCAATGCTTTGAGCCGCTCGCGATTGAGAAGGTGGCGGCTCTCGGAATTCAGCGAGGCGGCTAAGATGACGACGTCGCTTTGCGCGATCGCCGTATCGATGTCGACCGCCCGCACGTAGGACGGCGCATTCGCGAGGGGCCGGCGTGTCGTGGCCAGCACCTGCGCGCCCCAGCCCTGCAACCGTTCGGCGATCGCCCGCCCGATCGCGCCGAATCCGATGATCCCCACGGTGCGTCCGCCGAGCATGCGCGCAAAGGGCGGCTCCGCGCGGTCTTCGCGCAGCAGCGCCTCGCTTCGGCGCAAGTCGTAGAGCGCGGCCAAAACCAACAGGATCGTGGCCTCCGCCATGCTCTCGACCGTTTGCGGCGAGTAGGCGTTCGCGACCGCGACGCCGCGCTGCGTCGCGGCCGGGACGTCGATGCGTTCGTAGCCGATGACGGTCGACGCCACCATGCGCACGTTCGGATACGCATCGAGGAGCGTCCGATCGCACGCTATTTCGCCCATGGCCAGGATGACGGGCGTCGTCTCGCGCCGGTCGTCGGCGAGCGCAGCCGTTGCCGATTCATGCCGCGCGACCGTGCAGCCGCGCTCGGCGAGCGCAGTGACGATCGGCCCGAGGAGCCGCTCGGCGCGTGTATCGCCGATCACGACGACGCGCGCATCCGCCGGTAGCGCACTCATCGCTCGAAGATGTCTTGCGGCGTCGCGTGCAGCGCCTCGGCCGGACCGTCCGCGCGCACGAGATAGTTGTCGCAGATGAAGCCGAAGGCTTCGCGGCCGAAAAACCCGGGATGAGCGACGAAAACCATGCCGGCTTCGATCGTCATCGGCTCGTCGGCGCGGATCAGCGGACGCTCGAGCAGATCGTAGCCCTGGCCGTGCGCGCAGACCCGGTTTTCCGGCGGCAAGCCGACGCTGCGCATGTAGTCGTCGTGTGCGGCGGCGACGTCGGCGCAGCGGGCTCCGGGTTTGAGCAGGCTTACGAGATTGCGCTGTGCCGCGCACGTCTTCTCGTGCGCTTCGCGTAGGGCCGCGGGCGGCGTGCCGAGCGCCACCGTGCGTCCGACCTCACAGTCAGAAGCCGGCCGGGCCATTGTTCTCGATCAGCATCGAAAAATGGTCGCCGCGGTCGATGCGACGGCCCTGGTAGTGCGGCATCCGCAACACCGCCGGCCGTCCGAGCGCCTGCGAGCCGACGAGGAAGACGCCCTGCTCGCTGCCCAGCCGGTGACCTTCGTGTTGCGCGATCGCCATCACGTCTTGATCGCGCATGCCCGCTTCGACTTGCGCGAGCGTGCGCTCGAACACGCGATCCTGCATCGCCGCGGTAGCCCGGATCTGCTCCAGCTCGAGGTTGCTCTTGCGCGCTTTCAGCAGATCGACGGCATCGGTGCAATCGACGACTTCGTCGCACTGAGCGGACACGTATTCGAGGAAACCATGCGGCATCGCGCCGGGGGCGATGACGCCGATGCGACGGTACCCGCGTGTGCGCACGACGTCTACGACCAGTTCCGCCTCATACCGGTGCGTGTAGTTGATCGATCGCCAAGCGGCGGTCGTGCGCAGTTCGCCGATGCCGAAGAAGTCCGGATCGGCGCTGACGTCGCGGCTGCCCGCAAGCGCTCCGTGCTCGATCCACGTCATCGGTCCGTCGGCATGAAAGATCGCGGCGATATGATAGGAGTGAAAGGCCGGCCGATCGCCGAGCCAGCGCACGTAGCCGCCGAGAAAGTCGTCGGAACCGAGTACGACGAGGGCCGGCAGGCCGCGCTCGGCCAGCATCGTGCGCAAGAGCGACCAGCGGCGCTCGTACTCCGTTCCCGGCAGACGGGTGTGGATGTGGTCGTTCACCGGCGGCGTCGTGACGCTCATAGCGGGTTCCCGCCCGGCTTACTCGCGGCGATGAACGTCGTCGTCGCCGGTTCGTAACGCGCCATCAGATAACCGTTCTGCCCGATGCCCCGCTGTGAGCCGTCCCGGAAATCGTAGACCGCGTTGACGCCCACCCAGTCGTGCAGGTGCAGCAAATAGTCGCGCATTTGTGCCGCGTTCGGGTCGGGCGGCAACTTCTTGAGCGCATCGACGACCATCATCGTCATGTCGTACACGCTGATGTAGCCGCCGTCGGGCTGCACGCCCGCTTTGGCGAACATATCGCGCAACGTGGCCTGGGCCGCAGCGACCGGCTTTGCCACCGGCGCGTTCTGTATCCACGCCGGATTCACGACGAACAAATAATCTTTCGGCAACAGGCCTTGCAGCTGCTTCGTCTGAGCGATCGTCATGTTGACGCCGTTGCAGACGATCGGAACGTCGAGGCTTGCATCGTGCACCGCGCGGATCGCGGTATTGAGTGAAGGGCCGCCGCCGTTCCAGAGCACGAGCGCCTGCGGATTTGAGGCCTTGATCGCCGCGATCTGGGCGGCGACGCTGATGTCGTTGGGCGCGAATTGCTCGTGGGCAACGAGTGAAAGACCGCTGTTTTCAGGCAGCGCAAACGCGCGCGTCGTGGCTTTGTCCTCTTCGGTTCCGGGAGCGTCGGTCGTGCTGATGACCGCAATGCGCTTGAGGCCCTGCAGCCGTAAATAACGCAGGACGACCACGGCGGCATCGAAGCCCGTCGGCCCGTTGGAGAAGACGTAACCGCCGGGGCTCGGCTCGATGAACGGTGAGATGCAGAATTGCACCGGTCCGTTCTGGACGACAAGCGGATCGGCGGCGGCGCACGATGCGGTCGATGAGGGCCCGAGTACGATCGGTGCCTTCTGCTGGATGAGCCCGTTCGTCAATTGCACGGCAACCTGCGGCGATGACTGATCATCGTCAAGCACGATTCGCAGCGGTCTGCCGTGGACGCCGCCGGCGGCGTTGACCGCGCTCTCGACGATCTTCATTGTTTTGCCGGCGTTGCTGCCGAAGAAGGCTCCCGGTCCGCTCAGCGAGATGATGGCGTGCAGATCGTAGGGCGTACCGGTGGGCTCGGCCGCTGCCGCCCACGATCCGCCGAACGCGACCAGAAGACTGAGAATCGCGGCAACGCGTGTCCGGTGGTTGTGCATGGTACCTCTCGCTCGTAGACGGTGAGTTATTGCATGAGGTCATCGGGAACGGGCCGGCCGAAGAGCACGTTGCCCCATTCGCGGGCGTAGAGCTCGCGCTGATTCGTGATGTGCTGGCGGCCGGCCGTGATATCGGCCAGGATCCGGCCGAACGGATGCTCCGTAAGAATGCCCGACGTTCCCGTCGCAGCGAACAGCTGCGCCGCGATCGACCTGCAGTGCTCGGATGCCATCGCGGTTTGGAACTTGTACTTCAACCGTTGTCTGTCGGGCGGCAGCTCACCGCGGTCGGCGTAGGCCTGGAGCTCGGCCGCATTGCGCAAGGCGATCGTCGTCAACTCATCGATTGCATAGTCGGCTTCGGCGATGACCAGTTGCGCGTCGGGATCGTCGAGCGTGGATTTCCCGGTCATCCGGACGCGCGATTGCGCAAAGGTGCAGAACGCCTTGAGCATCCCGCGAAGCGCGCCGATCGATCCGTAAGCGACGCCGCCGCCGAAAACCTGACCGAAGGGAATGCGGTACAGACTCCCCGTGTTCACTGCCTGACCCGGTCCGACAGCGGTTACGTTATCGGTCATGCGTCGCATGCGATAGTCGGGAACGAACGCATCCTCAACGATCACGTCGTAGCTTCCGGTGCCGCGCAGGCCGCTCGTGTGCCACGTATCGACGAGCCGCAGTTCGGTCTTCGGAACGAGGTAGATGCGCCACTCGGGCGCGCGCGCCGGCTTCGTGGGCGAGGCCGCCGAGGAGCATCCAATCCGCATAGGTTGAGCCGCTGCCGTAGCGCCAGTGGCCTTGCAGGCGAACACCGCCGTCTGCGGGCGTCACCTTCCCGCTCGGCGCCAAGGCGAGACCGATCAATGCGGATGGATCGGGGCCCCACACCTCGCGGGCAGCCCGATCGTCGAGCAAGCCGATGACCCACGGCGCGACGCCGAGGACGCCGAAGATCCACCCGGTCGACATGTCGCCTTCGGCGATCGTCATGAGGATTTCGTAGTAGCGCGCGAGGCTCACTTCCGAGCCGCCCCAGCGCCGCGGCTGGAGCGCCCGAAAAAGCCCGCCGGCGCGAAGGGCGGCGATAACCTCATCCGGCACGTGCCGGTCGCGCTCGGCGTGCGGCCCGTTCTCGAAGATGAACGGCACGAGGCTGCGGGCTCGTTCGAGGAGCTCGTCGGCTGAGGGTGCAGGCGGGGCGGAGATGTCTACGGTGTCCAGCGCGGCCTCCAAGCGGTCGAAGGTTCTTTCGCGGAAATTCGTAACTATACCCCGCGGTTCATTTTAGATTTTGACGATAGCCGCCTGGCGGTGGCGAGTCAATGCCTGGAGGATGCCATGAAGCTGTTGACATTCGCGGGAAACGGCGGTCCGCGCGTCGGCGCCGCGATTCGCGAAGGCGTGGTCGACCTCACATCGATCCTGGGCGCGCTGCGGCCCGAGGTGCGCGGCGAGTCGACCTTAGCGCTGATCGAATCCGGCATCGATGTCGATACGATCGCCGGCGGCGCGATCGAAGAATTGCGTGCCGCGGGGAAACTGGCAGCGCACATCGTGGCCGATCCGCGCTATCTGCCGCCGATTCTGCGACCGTCGAAGATCCTCGCGCTGGCGTTGAATTATCCCTCACACATTGCGGAGATGAACCTCAGCTTTCACAACGAGCCGATCGTCTTCACCAAGTATTCGAGCAATCTCACCGCGCACGAAGGCGACATCGAGCTGCCGCCATTTCCGCAAAAAGTGGACGAAGAGCACGAGCTGGCCCTGGTGATCGGCCGCGAATGCCGTCACGTGCTGCCGTCGCAGGCCGGCGATTACATCTTCGGTTACACGATCTGCAACGACGTCTCGGCGCGCAATCGCCAGGACGAGCGCCACAAGATGGGTCAGCCGTACGATTACGCGAAAAACTTTGCGACCTTCTGTCCCATGGGGCCGTGGATCGTTACCGTGCCGAATTGCCCGATCCGCACAACCTGGCGTGCGAAGTTCGCATCAACGGCGAGGTGCGGCGCAGCGGCAACACGCGCGACATGATCTTCTCACCCGAGGTCGTGCTCGCATATTGCTCGGACTACACGACGCTGCTGCCCGGCGATGTCATTTCGCTCGGCACGTTCGCCGGCGACAAGACGCTCAGAGCCGGCGAACTCGTCGAACTCGAGATCGAGCAGATCGGCGTGCTGCGCAACCGGGTCGTCGCTTCGCGGCACGCGTGGCCGAACTTCGCCGCCGACGCTCCGACGGGACCGCTCGTCAAGGAGTCCGGCGGGGTGGTGCGGGCGTGAGCGCGGTGGTGCAGACGCGCAATCCGTGGTGGACGGTGTTCGCGTCGTTCATGGGACTCCTCGGCAGCGGATCCGTCACGGTTTTCGTGTTCAGCGTCTTCATCGGGCCGCTCTCGCAGACGTTCGGCTGGACGCGCGGCGCGATCGGCTTCGGTCTGCTGCTCAGCAGCCTCGGCGGCGCCATTGCCTCGCCGTTCGTCGGTTGGCTCGTCGATCGTATCGGAATCCGCGGCGTGGTTTTGCCGGCGATCGTTGCTTTTGCGCTCCTCACCGCGGCGTTCTCCCTGCTCAACGGGTCGCTGCCGCTCTACTTTGCGCTGTTGTTCGTGCTCGGCATCGCCGGGGCGCTGCAATCGCCGTTACCGTATTCGAAATTGATCGCTGCTACGTTCGACAACATGCGCGGGCTCGCGCTCGGTATCGCCATCACGGGAACCGGCGTGGGCGCGGTCATCATGCCGCAGATCGCCGGCCGGCTCGTGGCGCAGAGCGGCTGGCGCGTGGCGTTCATCGGCCTCGGCATCGCGATCTTTATCGTCGCGTTTCCGGCCACGGCATTGCTGCTTCCAAAGATGCGGTCGGCCGGCGCACGCGCCGCAGACGAACTGCTGGAAATGGGAACGGCATTTCGGGAGGGCATCGCGACGCGCCGCTTTTGGCAACTCGCCGTTGCGCTGCTGCTCGTCGTCGTTCCGGCCAACGGCATCATCACGCACGCGGTGACGCTGCTCGGCGATCTCAACGTGCCGCCGGCGGCGGCCGTCGGCGTGTTGAGCGCGAGCGGACTCGTCACGATCGTTTCGCGATTGGCAGCCGGTTTTGCGCTCGACCGCTTCAACGGTCCGCTCGTCGCCGCGACCTTCGTTGCGATTACTGGAATCGGCGCGCTCCTACTGGCCGTGCATCCAAATCTCGGCGCCGACATGGTAGGTATCGCGCTGTGCGGTGTCGTGATTGGCGCAGAGATGGACGTCGTCGCTTATCTGGTTAGCCGCTACTTCGGACTGCGCGCGTTTGGGCGCCTGTACGGCTTGCTGTTCGCAATCATTCCGCTGGGCGTTGGTCTGGGCTCGGCACTCATGGGGGCGACCTACGACCGTACGCACAGCTACGGTCCGGCGTTGACCGGCGCAACGATCGCGCTCTTTATCGCTGCGGCACTGTTTGCAACGCTCGGCAGCTATCGCTTTCCGGCCCGGCGCGCGCCGCAACCGCTAGCACCAGCGTCGGCGGGGCTCACGGTATGAGTCAAGGTCCCGTCGTCGACACGCACGTCCACGTCGTTGCCGGCGATCTCGTCCGTTATCCGAAACGTGAAGGCGCATATAGCTGGCCCACATTCACCGGCGAGTCGCTCCTGGCCACGATGGATGCGTGCGGTATCGACCGAGCGTTGCTGGTGCAAGCCTATTTCACGTACGGAAACGACAACAGCTATGCGATCGATCTCGCGCTCGAGCATCCCGACCGCTTCCGCAGCGTGGTGGTCCTCGATCAGCTTGCCCCCGAGACCCCGGACCAGCTCAGCGATCTCGTTGAGAACCGCGGCGTTGCCGGACTGCGGATCATGGGCACGAAGCGCCCCGGCATTCTCAACAACCCGCAAACGTTTCCCCTGTGGGAGCGGGCAGCGAGCCTAGGAATTCCGGTCTGCGTGGCCGCGGAACTTCCGGAGATTCCCGACGCCCTCGATGTGATCGCACGTTTTCCGCAGGTTCCGGTCGCGCTCGAACACATGTGGGGCATGGATCTCGGTGATCCGCCCTACGATCGCGTCGCGCCGGTGCTGGATGCGGCGCGCCTGCCCAACGTCAAACTCAAGCTCGCGCCGAACAACGCGCACGCTGCGCGCGAAGGCGCGGGCTCACCGGCGGAGTTCTTCCGCGTCCTCGACGATCGCTTCGGCGTCGACCGTCTGATGTGGGGCTCGAACTACCCCGCGCACTGGGAGAAATATGACACGATTCCCGAGCGCCTCGCACTGATGCGGAGCGACTTAGCGTTTTTTGGTCCGAGTGGAACCGCGCGTTCTTCGGCGGCACGGCGCTCTCGTATTGGCCCGTCTTGGCTCCGGCGGGCTGACGGGTGGCCAAGCTCGAGATCACCATCGCAACCTGGGACTACGATCGCGTGCGGCCGATCATGGACGGCCGCGTCAAAGTCGAGGGCTGCGACGTCAACTTCGTCACCGTCTATCCCGAAGAGTGTTTTCATCGCGCCTGGTATCACCAGGATTTCGACGTTACGGAAATCGGACTGAGCGGCTACATCATCGCGACCTCGCTTGGCCAAGGCTTGGGCGGCGAAAGCCCCTACGTCGCGATCCCGGTCTTTTTGTCGCGGTCGTTCCGCTGTTCCGGGATTTACATCCGCACCGATCGCGGAATCGAACGGCCCGAAGATCTCCGGGGCAAGAAAGTCGGCATTCCGGAATACCAAATCACCGCTGCAGTGTGGTCGCGCGGATTTTTGCACGACGAATACGGCATCAAGGCCGAAGATCTCCATTGGATGCAAGGCGGAATGGATGATCCCGGGCGCGCCGACAAGTGGCCGAACAATCTGCCGCCGGGTTTTCCGCTCACGCATCTCACCGGCGATCAGACGGTCAACGCGATGCTCGCGAGCGGTGAACTCGACGCCTTCATCGGACCCCGCACCCCGAGTACGTACCGCGACGGGAAGACGCCGATCCGCCGCCTGTTCGAAGATTTCGCAACCGTTGAACGCGAGTACTACAAGCGCTCGCACGTGTTCCCGATCATGCACCCGCTCGGCATCCGGCGTTCGCTCTACGAAAAGCACCCCTGGCTCGCACTCAACCTCTATCAGGCATTTTCGTGCGGCCAAGAAAATCAGCCAGGCGGAGTTTTTCGAAACGGCCGCCCTGAAGATCGGCCTGCCGTGGATCGTCAGCGAAGCGCAATCCACGCAAGAGGTACTGGGCCCCGACGTGTTCCCCTACGGCGTGAAAGCGAGTATGCCGACGCTGGAAGCCGCGATCCGCTATTCGACCGAACAGTACATGGCCGTGCGGCCGGTGACGATCGAAGAACTCTTCCCGCCCAACACGCTCGACGAGCCGAAGACGTGATCGACAATCCCGTTCAAACCTTCGAAACCCGCCTGTTCATCGACGGCGCCTTCGCGCGCCGCCGCCGACGGCGCGACTTTCCAACGATCGACCCGGCGACCAACGAGACGATCGCGGAGGTGAGTGCCGGCGGCCCCGCCGACGTCGATCGCGCGGTGGCTGCGGCGCGCCGCGCCTTCGATGACGGACCGTGGCGCCGCACGACGGCGGCGCAGCGAGCCAAGATTCTGCGTCGGCTCGGCGAGCTGCTGGAAGAAAACCGCGAGGAACTCGCGCGGCTCGAATCGCGCGATGCGGGCAAGCCGTTTCGGGAAACGGCCGATCGCGACATCCCGCGCGCGGCCGATAACTGCGCGTTCTTCGCCGGCGCCATCGAGCACCGCGAGCAGAGCGCGACCTACGACCGCAAACCGTTCCTCGGCCGCAACCTCGAGATCGCCTCGATCGTGCGCGACGAGCCGGTGGGCGTGTGCGCGCTGCTCACGCCGTGGAATTCGCCGTTGATGCAGGCGACGTGGAAAATCGCGCCGGCGCTCGCGGCCGGGAACACCGTGGTGCTCAAACCCTCCGAGATGACGCCGCTCTCGACCCTGATGCTGGCGCGGCTAGCGGCGGATGCGGGCGTACCCGACGGCGTGCTCAACATCGTGACCGGCTTCGGTTCGACCGCCGGCGCGCCGCTCGTCGCTCACGCCGGTGTCGATGCCGTGGCGTTCACCGGCAGCGTGCCGACCGGGATCGCCATCAACACGGCGGCCGCATCCACGCTCAAGAAAGTGACGCTCGAACTGGGCGGGAAATCCGCCAACGTCGTCTTCGATGATGCGGACCTCGACCTCGCCGTCGACGGCAGCGTGCTGGCGATGTTCCGGCACAGCGGCCAAGTGTGCTTGGCCGGCACGCGCCTCTACGTGCAAGACACGATCTACGAAGCGTTTCTCGAGCGGTACCTTGCGCGCGTTGCCGCCCTCGAGTCGGCGACCCGCAGTCGAGCGCATCGGATATGGGTCCCTTGATCTCGCCGCAACACCGCGCGCGCGTCGAATCGTTCATCGCAACGGCGGATGCGGAAGCGACGCCCGCGCTGCGTGCGGGGCGGGCGGCCGGCGGACGCCTCGCTCGCGCGCGGCAATTACCTCGGACCGACCGTCTATGCGCCGGCGCGCAGCGACCAGGCGATCCTGCGCGAAGAGATCTTCGGCCCCGTGCAGTGCGTCGAGCGTTTCGCGACGCTCGACGACGTGATCGCCAAAGCGAACGACACGCGGTTCGGCCTCTCGGCCTATGCCTGGACGCGCGACATCGGGCGTGGCATGCGTTTCGCCGCGGGCGTGCAGGCCGGCATGTGCTGGATCAACGGTTACTTCTTGCGCGATTTGCGTCAGCCGTTCGGCGGGATGAAGGACAGCGGTTTGGGCCGCGAAGGCGGCCGCTGGAGCCTCGATTTCTTCACCGAACAAAAGCTCGTCTGCATCGCCTACTGACGACGTGGGCAGCATCGTCGCCGGGCTCTTTTCAACCCATATTCCGCGTTTGATGATCACCGATCCGCAAGCGCGGCGCGCCTATATGCGCGACGACATCTCGACCTTTTGGGATGCGCTCGAAGAGGTGCGCGCCGAGCGCATCGATCCGCTCGAACCCGATACGTTCGTCATCATCGATACGCATTGGCACACGACGCTCGAGTTCGTGCTCAACGCGCACGAGCGGCTGACCGGCGTCTACACCTCGGATGAGATTCCGTGGATGATCCACGACTACGCCTACGATTATCCCGGCGATCCGGAACTGGCCGGCCGCATCGTGGAAGAAGCGCAAGCGCGCGGCGTGCCGGCCATCGCATCGGCGCATGCCGGCCTGCCCGTGCACTACGGCACGCTCAACCCCATGCACTATTACAACCCGCCGCCGAACAAGCACCGGGTCCTCGCGATCAGCGTGCTCGACACGGCCGAAGTCGAGCCGAATTTGCGCTTCGGCGAGGCGATTGCCGCCGCGATCGCGCGCAGCAACCGCCGCGTCGTGCTGATTGCGAGCGGCGGGATGTCGCACCGCTTCTGGCCGCTGGCCGTGATTCGTGAACGGGCGTCGGCCAATCCGCGCGACATCTTCAGCGACGACTTACGAGCCTGGGACGAACGGATCATGGCGTGGTGGAAGGCCGGCGATCACGCCGCCGCGCTCGCGGCAGCCGATGAATTCCGGCAAGCCGGTTCGCCCGAAGGCCGCTTTGCGCACTACCTGGTGCTAGCCGGCGCGTTCGGACGTGGTTCGTGGCAGACGCCCGGCGAACAGTTCGGACGTTACGAGGCCGCGATCGGCACCGGACAATCGATCTTCTGGTTTCCCGCCGCCGCGGAGGTCGCACGTGCCGCACATCACGGTTGAATGCTCGTCCAACCTGCGCACGTATACCGATCTCGATGCGTTGGTGAAGGTGCTACACGAGACGGCCATCGGTACGGGCGTCTTTCCGATCGGCGGCGCGCGCACGCGCGTGATCGAATGCGAGACCTATCGCATTGCCGACGGCGATCCGGCCAACGCGTTCTGTCATATCATCCTGAACATCGGACACGGCCGCGACCTCGAGACGCGCAAAGGCGCATCGCAAGCGATATTCGACGCTGCGTGCGGAGCGCTCGAGGCGGCGTTCGAGCGCTACCCGCTCGGCATTTCGCTCGAACTGCGCGAAATCGATCCCGAACTCACCTACAAGAAGAACAACCTGCACGACTACGTGCTACAGAGGAGGTAACGCGTGCGCCTCATCGCGATCGAGGAACACTTTTGGACCGCCGCACTGCGCGACACCTACGCGCCGCAAGCCGTCTCGTTCATGCGCCGGCTCACCGGCGGCGATCGGCTCGACGACCTGGACGAGGCGCGCATTGCCGCAATGGACGCGGCCGGAATCGACGTCCAAGTGCTCTCGCACTGGCAGCCGGGCATCCAAGATGAGAAGCCGGAGCGCGCGGTGCCGCTCGCGCGTGAGAGCAACGATGAGCTGCACGCCGCGATGCAAAAGCATCCAACCCGCTTCGGCGGCTTTGCGACGCTACCAACGACCGATCCGGAAGCCGCCGCGGAGGAATTGGAGCGATGCGTGCGCACGCTCGGATTCTGCGGCGCGCTGATCAACGGGTTCACGCAAAATAAGTACCTCGATGAACCCGAGTTCGCTCCGATCCTCGAACGTGCGGAAGCACTCGACGTTCCGATCTACCTCCACCCGCGCACGCCGCATCCGGACGTGATGAAGGCCTACTTCCAAGGGCAGTTTGCGCTCAGTCAGGCGGCGTGGGGCTATAGCGTCGAGACCGGGACGCACGCGCTGCGCATGATCGTGGCGGGCGTTTTCGACCGGTACCCGCGCCTGCGCATCATCCTCGGTCACCTGGGCGAGAACATCCCCTTTGCCCTCTGGCGCTTCGACCACTCGATGACAGCCCATGCGGCCATGGCGCCGTACACGCTGCAGCGCCGTCCGCGTGACTACGTGCTGCAAAATTTTCTGGTCACGACGAGCGGCCATTTCGATCCGATCGCGCTGCGCTGCACGATTTCAGCGCTGGGGATCGAGCGCATTCTCTTTGCGACGGACTATCCGGTGGAATCGATGGAACAGGCCGCCGGTCTCTTGACCGACGGGAGCATATCGAACGAAGAGCGCGAGCACATCGCGCACCTCAATGCCGAAGCGCAGTTGCGCCTCTTCGCCCCGGAGCTACGGCCGTGAGGAAGCTGCTCGCGTGCTTCGTCTTGTTGCTGCTCGCGCTGCCCGCAGTCGCCGCCGATCCGTACACGATCGACGTCATTCTGCCGATGACGGGCGGGGCTGCGTTCAACGGAAAAATTCAGGAGCAGGGCCTGCGCATTTTGGAGAGCCTGGTCAACAAGACGGGCGGGATTCATGGCCGGCCGCTGGACTTCGCCGTGCACGACGACCAGAGCAGCCCGTTGGTCGACGTGCAGATCGTGAACGCCCTGCTCGAGAAGAAGCCGGCCGTCATTCTCGGGCCCAGCAGCAATGCAGCGTGTTCGGCGATTCTGTCCTTGCTCACTAACGGCCCGACGGTGAACTGGTGCTTCTCGCCGGGCGTGAACCCGCCGAGCGGAAGCTACGTGTTCGGTACCGGCGAGACGCTGCAGAACAACGTCTTCTCGTCTCTATGGTCTGATGCGCGACAAGGGCTTCAAACGCGTGGCCGTGCTGGCGTCGACGGACGCATCCGGTCTCGCCGATGAGGAATTGACGCGGGCCTTCTTCAACGGCGCGCAGCACGGAACGCTGAGCGTGGTCGACAACGAACAATTCGCGCCGACCGACACGAGCGTGGCGGCGCAGGTGGCGAAGATCAAAGCCGCGGCGCCCGACGTCATCATGGTGTGGGCCATCGGTCCCGCATTTCGCGACGGCCGTTCGCGACGTTTCCAATGCAGGTCTCGGCGACGTCGTCATGACGACGAGTCCGGTGAACGCAAACCCCGATCAGCTCGCGCAACTTGCGTCATTTCTTCCGCGGACGCTGCTGATTCAAGGCTTGCCCTATCAGGCCGCGCACATGGCGCGCGGTCCGCTGCAGACGTCGGCCAACGAATATTTGGCGGCGCTGAAAGCGGCTGGGGTCGCGCCGAATGCCTTCCACGCCGACGGCTGGGATCCGGCGAAGATCGTGGTCGCCGCATTACGGGCGCTGCCGCCGAACGCAACCGGGCCGCAGTTGCACGACTACATCGAGCAGGTGCACGATTTCCCAGGTCTGCACGGCTTTTACGACTTGCGTTCGGGCGATCAGCACGGGGTCAGCTTCCGCGGCAGCGATTTTCCGTTCATCCGCTGGGACGGAACGGCTCACACCTGGGTGGTGTACGACGCCCCGGCAGCGGGCGCACGTTAATGCCGCTCATTGACGTCCACGCCCATTATTTCAGCCGCGAATACATCGATTTGCTCGAGCGGGCCGGTGCGAGCGGCGAGGTCATCGAGCCGTCGCGCATGGTCTTGAAGGACTCGCCGGAGCGCGAACTCGTCGAGCGCTTAGAGCATATGGATCAGGGTGACGTCGAACTCCAGGTACTTTCGATGTCCGGCGCGACCCCGTATCTCGAGAGCGAAAGCGCGGCCCTCGCGGCTGCGCAGTTTTCGAACGACGAACATGCCCGGTTGTGCGCGGAATATCCGGCCCGCTTTCGCTTCTTCGCGAGCCTGCCGATGCCGCACATCGACGCCTCGCTGCAGGAGCTGCGGCGCGCTTACGACGTCCTCGGTGCCGCCGGCGTTACGTTCACGACGTCGATCAACGGGCGCAGTCTGGCGGATGAGCGCTTTGCGCCCGTTTTCGAAGAGCTCGACCGGCGAGCAGCCGTGGTGTTTCTTCACCCGCCCGGATTTGCGTGCCAGTCGACATCGATTCGCGAAAGCGGCATGACGTGGCCGCTGGGGGCGCCGGTCGAAGATGCGCTCTGCGCCTTGCAGTTGATGAAGGCCGAGTTTCCACGGCGTTACCCGCGTCTCAAGATCATCTTGCCGCATCTCGGCGGCTTCCTGCCGTTTCTGATCAACCGGCTCGATCGGACCGCGTCGCATTTCATGCCGGATGCCGACCTGCCCAGCGTTCAGGTTCGCAAGTTCTGGTATGACAGCGTCAACGGTGATCCGGACGCGCTCGCGCACTCCGTCAAGTGTTATGGCAGCGACCGGGTTCTCTTTGGGACGGACTTTCCGTATTGGAAGGGCGCCGGGCACCAGCACGCCATCGACTACCTCGGGCTCGCGGGGCTTTCGCCGGCCGACCTGGATGCGATCCGGCAAGGCAACGCTCGATCCTTGCTCCGGTTGGAGCCACACGATTCTTGATCTGTTAAGGAATCCGTGCGATTTGCGAGGAGGGCGGGTGCGTAGCTCGGAATCCCGCACGGACCATCATGCCGCCGCCGAAGAAGACCGCCTCACGAGTGCGCGTAGCACCGATCCGCACCATTCCGCCGCCGCTGCCGCTGCAGCTTTTGCGCGCGCGTGAGGTCGTGCTGAGCCGCTTTCGACCGATTCTGAAAGAGTACGGGTTGACGGATCAGCAAGGACGCATCCTGCGGGTGCTGGCCGAGGAGAGGGAGCTCGAGTTGGGCACGCTCTCCCTCCGTACGTGCATTCATGCGGCCAGCCTGTCGCGCATGATTCCGCGCATGCACGAGCGGGGACTCCTGCGGCGCGTCAAGGACCCGAGTGACGGGCGCCGCGTCATCGTCTCGATCACACCGCGGGCGCGCGTGGTGATCCAGCGCATCACGCGGCGCTCCGAGGAAATTTACGCCGCGCTCGAGGCGGAAATCGGGGTCGTGCACATGCGCCAGTTGAACCGCAGTCTCGACGCGTTGATTGCGATCGGCACCGACGCCGACGCGCTTGAAGACGCCGAGGAGCAATCGGGTTGAGCGCGATCGCCGAGACGTCCGTCGACGTCGGCGAGAGCCCGATGCGCCTGCATTGGTGCCGCCCGGAGACGCCCGGGATGCATCCGGGTGCGCTCGTCTTACATCACCGCGGCGGTCTTGATGCCTTTACCGATCACGTTCTAACGACGCTCGCCGGAGCCGGCCTGGTCGCGGTCGCTCCCGATTGCTATCACCGCCGCCCGCCGGGCGAAGACGTGCTGATCTCGATCAAGACCTTGCGCGACTCGCAGCTGCGCGCGGACATGGATGCGGCAGCAGCGCTCCTGCGCGCCGACAGTGACGTCGACCGCACGCGGATGGCGGTGGTCGGCCACTGTTTGGGCGGCCGAAGCGCCTATCTTGCCCTGGGCACGAATGCCGGCTTCCGCGCGGGTGTGATTCTCTACAACGGCGACCTCTTCGCGATCCGCGATGACGCGATGCCGGCACCCATCGATTTCACGGAGAACATCGCATGTCCGATTGCGGGCTTTTTCGGCGAACTGGATACCAACCCGTCGACCGAGATGGTTGCGCGGCTCGATGGGGCTCTGGCCGAGCACGGCATCGCGCACGAGTTTCACTCCTATCCCGGCGCGGGCCACGCGTTTCAGGATTTCACGGACCCGTCGCACTACGCCGAGGCCGCGGCAAGCGATGCTTGGATGAAGCTGCTGGCGTTTCTCGAGCGCGAGCTGCGCGCCTGAGGCGGTCCGGAGGAGACGCCCACGGAGACGGCTAGCGCGCTGCTCGAGGTCGATGGGCTCGCCGTCAATTACGGTCGCATCGAAGCCTTGCAGCCGCTGTCGTTGCGAGTCGATGCCGGTAGCCTGACGGTTGTGCTCGGGCCCAACGGCGCGGGCAAAACGAGCTTGATGCGCGGCGCTGGCCGGCAGCGTCCGTCCGCGCGCGGGAAACGTGCGGCTCGCAGGCGAGGACGTAACGCGACTGCCGGCCTACGAGCGCGTACGCCGCGGGATCGCCCTCGTTCCCGAGGGCCGCGGGCGGCTTCCCGGTTTGTCGGTGCGCGACAATCTGCTTCTCGGTTGGGAGGCATCGTCGCCGGCCAGGCGCGGCCCGCAGACGGAGGAGCTGGAAGCGATGTTGGCGTTTTTTCCGGTTCTGCGCGAGCGGCTCGCACAAGACTGCAGCACGCTGAGCGGCGGCGAGATGCAGATGCTCGCGATCGCCCGCGCGGTGCTTGCCAAACCGCGCGTCTTGCTGCTCGACGAGCCGTCGCTCGGCCTTGCGCCGATCGTCGTCGGCCGCGTGTATGAGGCGTTGACGCGGTTGCTCGAAACCGGCCTCTCGATGATCCTCGTGGAGCAGAAGGCGCGTGCCGCTGGCGGCGCCGCGCGAGACGACGATCGTGTTACAGACGGGCCGGGTCGTGTTTCGCGGCGCAGAGCGCCCGACGGCGGAGACGCTGGCCGCACTCTACTTGGGTGCCACGGCGTGACGGCGCTGCGGCGAGCCGGAGCCGAGCGGATCGTTCTCGTCGCGATTGCCCTCGTGGTCGTGGCGGCGCCGGCGTTCGGGTCGCGGCTCGTCATCTACAATCTCACGGTCACGGCGATCTACGCCACCGTCGTCTTCGGGCTCAATTTCGTCCTCGGCCTCGCCGGTCAGGTGAGCTTCGCGCAGACGGTGTTCATGGCGGTGGGCGGCTACTGCGAGCGCACTGCTCACAACGCGCGCCGGGCTCAATCCGTGGCTCGCGCTCGTCATCGGGGCGGTGGCCGCGGTGATCGCGTCCGTGGTGGTCGGGGTACCCCTGTTGCGTTTGCGGGGGCACTATCTCGGCATGGCGACCTTCGCACTCGCACTGGGCGTGGAATCGTTCGTTGCGGCCGCAACGCCGCTCACGAACGGCAGCGTCGGAATCTCGGGAGTACCGCCGCTTACGATCGGCAGCATCTCGTTCGCCGACGCGCACGTGTTCTATGTCTTGAGCTGGATCGTTTGCGGGGCGTCGCTCGCGCTCTTTGCAATGCTGCGGCGCTCGTACATTGGTCGCGCTTGGCGGGCGCTCGCGGCCGGCAGCGATATCGCGGCGTCGCTCGGCATCCGGCTGACCGCCTACAAGGTGCTCGCCTTCGCCCTCTCCGCGCTGCTGTCGTCGCTGGCCGGTTCGCTCTACGTCGAGCTGACATCGTACATCGGTCCGGACCTCTACAGCATCAGCATCATCGTCAACATCCTCTTGATGCTCTTCGTCGGCGGGCGCGGTTCGTACGCGGGCCCGATCGCCGGCGCTGCCGTCCTCACGTTCGCACCGCAGCTGCTCGCCGGAATGCAGCAGTTTCAGAGCCTCGTGTTTCTCGCGTTCTTGATGGTGCTGATCCTGATTTGGCCGAATGGACTCTTCGGCCGGCCGGTGGAGGGCTCGTCGTGAGCGAACTGCGGATGGACGCGGTGACGCGGCGCTTCGGCGGCGTGGTCGCCGTCTCGAACCTTTCACTCCACGTGCGGACCGGAATGATACACGGCTTGATCGGCCCGAACGGCGCCGGTAAATCAACCACGATCGCGCTCCTGACCGGCTTCCTGCGGCCCAGTGCGGGGAGCGTGTTTTTCGACGGCGACGACATCTGCCGGCTGGCCCCCTGGACCATTGCGCGACGCGGCGTATCGCGCACGTTTCAGCACGCCGCGCCGCTCACCGGTTTGTCCGTGTTCGACAACGTGCTGGTCGGCATGCACACGCATTTCCGGGCGGGTCTCGGTGCCGTGATCAGCGGAATGCCGGCTGCGCGCCACGAGGAGTCGACGGGCGCGAGAAGAGGTGCGCGCAATCCTTGCGCGGTTCGAACTCGATGGACTCGCGTCGGCCGACGCGGGCACGCTCGCCTTTGGACAGTTGCGCTTTCTCGAGATCGCGCGGGCGCTCGTGATGCGGCCGCAGATTCTGCTGCTGGATGAACCGGCAGCCGGCCTCAACGACCACGAGCGCCGGCGCCTGGCGACGATCGTCGAGGGTCTGCGGGCCGACGGCGTCGGGGTGCTGCTGATCGATCACGACGTGCCGTTCGTTTTCGGTCTGTGCGACGAACTGACCGTGATCGATTTCGGCTCGAAGATTGCAAGCGGCGCGCCCGATGAGGTTCGCCGCGACCGCGCCGTCATCGAAGCGTACCTCGGTTCCGGGTCCGCGGGAGATGCTGCATGAGCCTGATCTTCATCATCGGCATTGCGACCGGCTGTGTGTACGCACTCGTGGCCGTCGGCTACTCGTTGATCTATCGAACGACCGCGGTGGTCAACTTCGCGCAGGGCAGCTACGTGATGATCGGCGGTCTGGCCACGGCCGCATTCATGTCGCAGCTGCACGTGCCGTATCTCGTCGCGATCGTTCTCGGGGTGCTGTCTGCCGCGCTGACCGGGACGGTGCTTTGGCTGCTGATCGTGCTCCCGCTGTGGCGGCGGCGCAGTCCGGGCTACGTCGTGTTACTCCAAACGATTATCTTCGGCGTTTTCGTCAGCACTGCGATGCAGCTCGCGTTGGGTCCCATCCCGCAAACGTTACCCGCGTGGGCGCCCGGCTTCGCGTGGATGGTGGGCGATAGCCGCATCGACGGACAGTATCTGATCGTGGTCGCGGCTGCCCTGCTGCTGATGCTCGCGTTTTCGCTCGTGCTGCGATACACGGCGCTCGGGCGCGCGATGCGCGCGTGCGCGGCGAGCCGTGAGACGAGCGAGCTGCTCGGCATCGCTCCCGAGCGCATCGGCTTGATCGCCTTCGCGACGACGGCGGCGCTGGGCGGACTCGGCGGCGCGCTGATCGCGCCGGCGCAGTTCACGTCGGCGGACGCCGGTTTAGCCTACGGTGTTTTCGGATTCGTCGCGGCGGTGCTCGGCGGGTTCGGGAGCATGTCGGGTGCGCTCGCCGGCGGATTGGTGCTTGGCCTCGTCAACGCGTTCGTGGGGCGATACATCTCGACGAGCTACGAAACTGCCATCTCGTTCGCGCTCTTGTTGACGTTGCTCGTCCTTCGTCCGCAGGGCCTCGTGGGCGGCGCCTGGGAAGAAGAACGTTAGCTCAACCGGCCTTCGCGGTTTTGTCGGCTTCGTCGGCAGCGCGAATCGCCGGCACGAGTTCGTTCCAGCGAATGCCGGTCAGGTTGAGTTCCGGCGCGGGCAGGGCGCACGTGGGACACGGATGTCCGGCGATCTCGGCGGCGTAATGCGCGCACGCCGCAGCGTAGCCTTCTTGGGGAAGCGCTTGCGCGGTGTCCCACTCGATGCGGTGCAAAACGGCATTGCACCGTTCGCAATACCATGCAACGCCCTCGAGCCCCGGTTCGCGGGCTTTGAAGCGAACGTGCAGGGACGGCACCTTCGGAACGATCCGGTGGGGCGTGCCGGCCGGGACGTACACGTAATCGCCGGCTTGAAGCCGGTGACGAAGCACGTCGCAGTCGCGAAATTCGACCACCGCTTCGCCCGTCATCGCGGCCAGCACCGTGTCTTTCTCGCAGATCAAGAAAAACGGTTGCGGGATGTCGTTTTTGCTCATGTGCACCTGCGGATCGAGGTGCGCACCCTGCATCGGCCGCTCGTCGTAGGGGCCCGACGTTGCGGCCGTATCGAAGACGTTCTGGAATCGCTTGCGTTCGATGACGAGGGTCATAGCCCGGCCTCGCGCGCGGCTTCGCTCAGCGCTTTCTCCGCGTTCATCGCGTAGCGGTAGGTATAATAATGGCGCGACCAGCCCCACGAGTCTTGCGGGAACGGGGGCGCGACTTTGCCGCAGCGTTTGCACGTCCGGGCGTTCTCATCGGCGTTAAAGCCGATTCCGGCTTCGGCCGATCCACGTCCGGTGGCGAGATCGAGGTGCTTGCCCGGATGGTAGCCGTCGGCCGGCGTCGCATCGAACTCGTGGGTAAACAGCACTTCATTGCAGCCGCACCGGAAATAGATCTTTTCGGACTGCGGACCCGCTTCGCGCTGGCGCTGCGTGATCACGATAAAGAGAAAGCTCTCCGGGTCTTGCGGATTCTTGAGAAAGGAGTTGACGCCGTGGTTAAGCGGCGCGTTCATCAACATTCCCGAGCCTTTGTGCGCGCCGTGATCGCCCATGACCAGAGCGATCTCTTCCTCGGTGTTCTCATGGAAAAAGTGCCCGTAGTTTGCATCGGGTCCGCCATAGAAGAGGCTGCCGCATGGGACGATCGCCCCCCGTTGCATGTATGGAAAAAACGGCGAGAGCGACGTGTTGGCCGTAGCCATGAACTCGTAGGAATTCACGCGCAGCGGCGGCCGGTCCGGCGACGGCTTGGGAATGCGATCGGAGAACGCAGTCGAGACGGCGGAATCGATTGTCTGTTGAATGGCACCGGCCTCCACGGGTGGCGTAGGGAGTGCCCTCAGCGTAGCATCGGCGGGCCGCTTTGTCCACGTTCACGGCAGGAATTGGTAAACATATCAAGGACCTGGGACGGCGCCCAAACGCGATCCAAGGGAGGTCATCGATGACAGCGACCATTTCTCGCTCCATCGTCACGGAAGTCGTCAAGTTCACGACGGCGGACGGTGCCCAAATTCCGGCGGTCTTGTACACGCCGGTCCAAACTCCGACGCTCGGCGTCATCCTGATGCATCCGGTGGTGGACTTTCACCAGCACTACGCCGCCCGGCCGCTGGCTGAAGCCGGTTTGATGGTGCTCGGAATCAATTCACGCTACGCCCGCTTCGAGCACGCCGTCATCATGGAGCGGCTCCTGCTCGACATGGCGGAGGGGGTCAAACTCCTGCGCTCGCGCGGCTGCACCGGCATCGCGCTGATCGGCAACAGCGGCGGTGGGCCCCTTGCTGCCTTCTACCAGAGCCAAGCGACCGCTCCGAACATCACGCAGACTCCCGACGGACGTCCGTTCGATGTCAGCAAATTCGAACTGCCGCCGGTCGACGCCGTAATCGAGTTGAACGCGCACCAAGGGCGCCACCTGGTGACGACGTTCACGTTGGATCCGTCGATCACGGACGAGACGGACATGTTTTCGATCGATCCCGCGCTCGATATGTACAACGTGAAGAACGGTCCGCCGTACGACCGCGGCTGGGTCGAGCATTACCGCGAAGCGCAAATCGCACGCAGCAACCGCATCACCGATTTTGCGCGTGCGGGCCTGGCGAACGTCGAGAAGCGCGGGCGCGAACTCTATCTCGATCAAACCGAAACCGAGGGACAGCAAGTCGGCTTCGACGGAATCGATCAGCCGTTCATCGTATATCGCACCTCCGCAGATCCGCGTGCCCTCGACCTTACGCTCGAGCCCAGCGACCGCGAAGGCGGCAGCGTCTGGGGCCCGACCTTGCAGCTCAATTGGAGCGTCACGGCGATCGGCCGGCTCACCACCTTGCGCTCGTGGCTGAGCCAATACAGCTTCAGCGCGAGCAATGCGGACGGACCGAAGCATCTCGCGCGCACCAAAGTGCCGGTGCTCGTCTTGATCGGCACCGCGGACCGGGGCTGCTACGAAAGCGACGCGCGCGCCTACTACGATGCAGCTCCGACCGATGACAAGCAACTCTACCGGATCAAGAACGGCACGCATTTCATGAAAGGGCAACCGGAGAAGATCACCGAGGTAGCCGGCGTGATCTCGACCTGGTTGCGCGAACGCTTCAACTAGCCGCTAATCGCCCAGAGGAGAGGCCCATGCTTCGGAGATCGACGTTCTTTTATCGCGTCATTCCAGCGCTCGTCACGGCATGTCTTGCGTTTACGCCGGCCGTCACGACCGCGCAGGCCAAGTCGCCGATCGAGGTCGGGGTGGCCGTCTCGTTAACCGGCTACCTTGCAACGAGCGACGTCAACTTCGTCAACGGCGTCAAACTCGGCGTGCAGCGCGTCAACGCGCGCGGCGGAATTGACGGCCATCCCGTCAATCTGCACATCGTCGACAACGCCTCGAACGTCTCGAACGGCGTGACGGTGACGAATCAGCTCCTCAACCAAGGCGTCACCGTCATGATCAACGGCTTGTTGTCGGGCCAAAACGCGGCGATCGAGCCGATCTTGGCCCGCAATAAGGTGCCGCAGATCGACTACTCCGACTCGCCACCGACGTGGGCCTACATGGTGAACGTGCCGCACGACAAGCATTCGGAGATGCAACTCCGTTTTGCGGTCGACAAGCTTCATGCCAAGACGATCGCGCTGCTCTATTCACAAACCCCCTACGGTCAGCTGGGCGCAAAACAACTCGTCGCCCAAGCGCAGGCCATGGGTCTGAAGATCGTTCAGCAAGTCGGGGTCGACCCCACGTTGACCGACCTCACGCCGCTGATGGCGAGCGTGAAAGATGCGAAGCCCGACGCTGTGGTAGATATTTTAACCGGCGCTACACACATCGTCGAAGCGAAAGCCGCGACGACCGTGGGTCTCAAGGTTCCGCTCATCATGGTTGCCGACGACGTCGTGACGCTCCAAAAAGTCGCGGCGGAGTATCCCGACATCTACTTCACCGTTCAACCTCCGCAAGCGTATCCCAGCGTCCCGAATCCGCAGCTGAAAGCCAGCATCGCGGCATTTCTCGCGGCCTATCGCACATCGAACCTCGATCCGGCCGGGCTGCTCGGCGCCGCCTCGGGTTGGGACGCCGTCTCCGTGTTGGAAGAAGCCGTGAAACAAGCCGGAGGCAACACGGGCGGCGACGCGCTCAATGCCGGATTTCAAAAAGTAACGCTCAATGGGTGCAACTCCGTGTTTCGCTATACGGCGGCTGACCACACGGGGCAGGCCAGCGTGGCGAATCCCATTCAGGTTGCCAATCTCAAGGGATCCGCGGTCAATGTCGTTTTCAGCGTCCGCTGATCAATCTACGAGCGGGCCAGCAACTGGTCGTGCCAAAGGTGCCAGTCGACCAAGTCGCTGAGCAGGGCGCCGCGCCGTTCGCTTTCGTTGTCGAGCCCGATGAGCGCGCGTTCGCCGGCCGCCAGCGGGGCCGGTTTCTCACGCGTGCGGCTCAGTTCGTTCCAGGCGGCGATCGTGGTTGGGTTCAGCGTCGTCGCGTGCTCCCGGACCCATTGCTCGTAGTCGAGATATGACGGCAGCGTTTCGTTCGTGAAGCGCACCGACTCGGCCAGATCCATGCCGATCGCTTGGGCGAGCTGTTCGTCGATCGGACCCTTACCGGAGTTGTATCCGTCGGGTAACGCGCCGACGGCCTTGATCACCGCTTTCGCCCACAGGCGTGGGAGGTGCAAAAGCCCGAGCGGACCGCTCGTGAGGGAGCTGACTGCCGGGATGATCGGTTCGAGAGCTTGGCTGCGATGCGCCACGACATACCGGTGCAACGTCACCCAATCATCCATGGCGTTCAGCAGCGCGCCGTTGTCCAGTGCCGCGTCGTTCGTTCCGCTGGCCGCGCGCAGTTTCGCCGCGCCTTCGGGCGACATCCGGCGGTTGAGAATGAATTCGTTCGTGGCACCTAGCGCGTCGAGGTTCGTGGCGCGTTCGCGCACCCACGCTTCCGTGGCCAGATACGACGGCGCCGTTGCCAGGAACGGCAGCAACGCATCGGGATCGAGTCCGATGTCTTCAACGATCCGCTGATCGAAGCCGCGCGTGATGAAGGTGTAGTCGTCGGGCAGCACGCCGCGCGCGTGCAACAATGCCTTTTGCCACATGCGCGGCAGGTGGACCAAACCCAGTGGGCCGGCCACCGTGGACCCGGTCAGGGGAATGTTGAGTCCATCGCTCAACCGAGCGGACCTAAGAGGGTCTCACCGTCGTAGGTGTCCGACATCGCGGGCACGGCCTCGGGCCAATTCGCATTGTCGACCTTTGCTCGCTCGGAGCTCGAGCGGACTCTGCCGTCCCAGCCCGACCTGTTCCATATAGTAATAAAGTTGAACCAGATGGTTGTCGGGGTCCACTGCAAACGCGCTGTAATCGATGCCCGGAAAGAGTTCCGGCGGCAAATACTTGATCGTTACGCCGTTCTGCTTCAGATAGTCCACGGCGTTGCGCAGCTGGCCGTAGCCGCCCACTTGGCTGCCGAAGCTCATGCACGTCGTGTGCGGCGAGAGGCCGAGCTCGGCGCGCAACGCGATGGGGTAGAGTGCCAGCGAATGATGCTCGGTATTGCAGCGCAGGAAGACGCAGCGGTGCCCGTTGTAGGTGACCTCCTCGGTGATGCGCAGACCGAAGGCCGTCGTATAGAAGTCGAGCGCCTTTTCCATATCCTGGATGAAGAGGCGCACCGGGCCGATCCGGATCACCTTGAACGGCCGGGCGAGCAAGACGCCGCCGACGTCGTAGGTAAACGGGCCCTTCTCGACGTGCGTGTGACCGCTGTTGAGATCGACGCCTTCTTGGCGGAAGAGTTCGATTTCTTCGTACTCGGAGATTTGCGGCAGGCCCGGTTTCTCGCGAAAGCCGCGCCGGAAGTTTTCGACCGGCTTCGAGCGCAGGTTCCAGCCGATCTGTTCGATCCCGTAGTAGATCTCGTTGGTGTGGCCCTCAGGATCTGAGGGATAGCTGTGCCAATTGGAGCCGGGGACGTCGCGGCCGACCCGGCCGGGATCGATGCCGAGCGAACGGAACCATTCGATGCCGTTGCTGACCTCACTCAGCGAGCCCACTTGCCAGGTGATCTGGTTCGTCGTGACTTCCGCGCTCGTTGCGTGACCGCCGGCGCTTCCGCTTTTCATGCGATCGAGCGCGGCGCGCGGGAAGAGCACGAAGGAGTGATGGTCCGTACCGTGGGTCGTGAAATACCCCACGCTCGAGACCCCGTCGAACATACCCGGTGCGGGGATCACTTTCGCGAAATCCAGCTCGTCGGTGACGCGGAACCCGAGCAGATCGCGGTAGAAGTGGAGCGCCTCGTCCATCTTATAGGAGTTGTAGCCGAAGTGACCGAGGCGGCGCACCTTGAAGGGGCGATCCATGAGGACCCCGTCGACCGGGTACTTGGCCGCAATTGCATTACTTACCACGAAGCTCATACTACTCGTTTTGCGGCCGATTTTCCATCCGGAATTGCACGTGTTGCGCGAATATGCCCTAGGGCAAATTCAACTCGCCACTGAAGCTGGCTTGACGTCTGAATTTGGATTGGTCAACCACGAGGTCCGCAATGACAAACGCCACGCAACCGTCTGATGCCCCGGGAAACGACCGCACGGTTTGGACCACCACGCCCACGTGCCGCATTTGCCGGGCGGCTTGGAATATGGCGCCGGGGATGATTGCCGCCGGCAAGGACGGCAAAGCGATCTTCGTGCGGCAACCCGAGACGCCGGACGAAGAGATGCAAGTTTGGCGCGCAGCGCTCGCGTGTCCGACCGGGTCGATCCTGGCGCCAAACGGCCTTCCGATGCCCGACCACGTTTTTCCGCAGGAGCTCGCGCCGAATCTCTACCGGCTCGGTTATAACGATAACGCGACCGCCGGTGCGCATCCGTTCTTTATCCGCACCAGCACCGGTTTGAATATTCTGATCGACGGCCCGCGCTACGTCGGGAAGCTCGTCGAGTTTTTCGAGCAGCAGGGCGGTCTCGATCACGTGCTGTTGACGCATCGCGATGACGTCGGCGCGTCGGCGAAATACGCCGAACGCTTCGGCGCGCGGTTGTGGATTCACGAGAACGATCGCGAAGCGTCGCCCGAGGCGACCGACATTCTCACCGGTTATGACATAACGGAGCCGATTCCGGGCGTGACGATCATTCCGATTCCCGGGCCACACGATCGGCAGCGTTGCGTTTCTCATCGACGAGCGGTTGTTCGTCGGCGATTCACTGAACTGGCTGATCGATGAGAAGAAGCTGTGGACGAATCCGCTGCGCTGCTGGGATGACTGGGACATGCAGCGCCGCTCGCTGCGGCGGCTTCAGGACTTCCGCTTCGACTTTCTGCTGGCCGGACATGGCGGAAGCATCGGTTTCCCGCCGGAGCGGATGCAGGCAGAACTCGCCATTTGTCTGGACGATCTCGATAATAAAACGACTTGGCAGCCGCTGACGCATTTTCCCAACGGCGTCCCGATTCCGGACGACATGAAGCAGTTTTGGCAAACCGAAGTTCCGCGCGCCAAAGCCGACTTCTTTGCCGCGATGAAGTCGCTAGCGGAACCTTCCTCCTGATCGCGGTTGCGCGAGCCGCCGAGTTTGTGGTGCTCGGCGGACTCTGCGGCTTTTTGGGCGGCCTTTTCGGCATCGGCGGGGCGACGCTCGCAATCCCGGCGCTCGGGATCGTCTTCGGTTTATCCGAGCAACTCGCACAAGGCACGGCTCTCGTGATGGCGATGCCGAACGTCATCATCGCGTTGGTGCGGTACGCCCAGAAGGTCGGTCTGGATGTGCGGGCTGCGGCGTTGCTTGGGGTGACGGCGCTGCCTTTTACGTATGCGAGCGCGCTCTTCGCGACTTCGCTTGCGAGCCGCGAACTACGCATTGGGTTCGCGGTCTTTCTCATTTTGATCGCGATCGATATTGCGCGCCGGGCGTTGTCTCGCCGCGAGCCGGCGAAGGTGGCGGCGTTGCCGTGGCCGTTTGTTGGTGTTGTCGGTGCGGTGTGTGGGGTGTTTTCCGGGCTGTTTGGGATTGGCGGGGCGATCGTTGCCGTTCCGGCGATGACGATGCTGTTCGGCTACACGCAGGTCGCGGCACAAGGGATGTCGCTTGCGTTCTCGGTTTTGTCGGGGACGTTGACGACGTTTGCTTATGCATCAAAGGGGGATGTGGATTGGGCAGTCGCGGTGCCGCTTGCGGTTGGCGGGGTGTTTGCGGTGCGGTTTGGCGTGGATCTTGCGCATCGGTTGCCGGAGCGTCAGTTGCGGCTTGCGTTTGTTGCTGTTTATGGTGGTTATTGGTGTTGCGCTATTGGTGAAGGCGTTTTTGGCTTGAGAATGGCGATTGGGGCGGTCCCTCGACGACGCGCCCTTTGGGCGCTTTGCTCGGGATGACAGCGGCGGGGGACTTGCCCTCTCTGCGGGGTTAGTGGAGGGCGTGGCCGCCGGTTTGGCTGGAGGCGGCGAAGCGGTTGGTTTTTGGGTCCCAGTGGACGAGGATGAAGATTGTTTGGCCGGCGCCGCTTTGGTTGCCGAAGC
Source organism: Vulcanimicrobiota bacterium (assembly GCA_963845455.1). Lineage (GTDB taxonomy): Bacteria > Vulcanimicrobiota > Vulcanimicrobiia > Vulcanimicrobiales > Vulcanimicrobiaceae > Lustribacter. Next base: position 34,990 of record CAWJSM010000001.1, read on the forward strand.
GGAAGTCGAAGGTGCCGTTCGTGCCGACGAAGTGGTCGATGTGTGAGATGTAGTTGCGGATTTGTTCGGCGGTCGGGTCGGGCGGCAGGTGGCGCAAGGCGTCGATGACGACCATCGTGATGTCCCAATCGCTTGCATACGCGCCGTCGCTCGGCAGATTTGCCGACTGCATCACGTGTGTGAAGAGCGCTTCCTGGTCCTTCACGTCTTTGGGAACGCGCGAATCTTGCGCCCACAGGGGGCTGACTAAAAAGTGCATGTCTGTGGGCGTAAACCCGCCGAGCGCTTTCACTTGGTTCGCGCTCGCGTTGCCGCCGGCGACGACGAGCGGGATGTTATCGAGACCGGCGTCGTGCAGGCCGTGCGCGACGGTGCCGAATGCCGTTCCGAGGTTCCAGCTGATCAGCGCTTGCGGGTTCGCGGCCTTGATCTGCGCGACCTGAGCCGTGACGCTCACGTCTTGCGGTGAGAAGTGTAAGTGCGAGACCAACTGCATCGAGCGGAACTCGGGGTAGCTGAACGCGGCCTCCGTCGCGCGATCCAAGGATTGTCCGGTCGCGTCGGTCGCGTCGAGCATCGCGACGCGCTTCAATCCGCGTTCCTTGAGATAGCGCAGCGTGACGACGCCGCCGTCGATCGGCGAGCCGCCCTGAACGAACATGAAGCTGCCCGACGGCGGATTGATGAACGGCGAGACGCAGTAGGCCACCGGGCCGTTCGTTAGGAGGCCGACCACCGCGTTGCACGACGCGGTCGCCATCGGTCCGATGAAGACTGCGACGTGTTTCGCAGCGAGGCCGTTGACGAGCTGCACCGCGACTTGGGGGTTGGTCTGGTCGTCGAGGACGTTCATGTGGATCGGCCGGCCGTGGATACCGCCGGTCGAATTCACGTAGCCCTCAATCGCTTTGAAGGCTTGGGCGGCGGGACCGCCGATGAACGCGGCCGGGCCGGTGACGGCGAAGATCGCGTTGAGCTCGTAGGGGGCGCGGTCTTGCGCCCGGGCGCCGGGGCTCGCGGAGACGGTCAGAACCGTGAGAAGCGAGAGCGCGACCAGCGCGCGGAACGAGACGGCATGCATCATGCCAGTATGCTGTCGCACCCGCGGATCAGGGTCAAGCAGGTTCATTCCGCAGCGCGGCGGCGATTGCGTCCCAGCGAATGCCGTCTAGCGCGAGATCGGGTGCCGGCAGGGCGCACGTCGGACATGGCTGACCGGCGAGTTTCTCGCCGTACCAGCGGCAGCTGCGCGCATAGCCTTCCTGCGGAAGCGTCGTCTCGTCCCACTCGATGCGGTGCAGCCGGCTGCCGCAGCGCTCGCAATACCAGGCCACGCCTTCGCGCCCGGGATGGAGGGCTTTGTAGCGCACGTGCAACGACGATTCGTTTGGAACGATGCGGTGCGGCGTTCCGGCCGGAACGTAGACGAAGTCGCCCGGCAGCATCTGGTGCCAGTTCACCGAGGAGTCCTTGAACTCGACGCGCGCGTCACCGCTGAGCGCGACGAGCATCGTGTCCTTAGCGCAGATCAGGTAGAACGGCTGCGGACGCTCGTTGCGGCTCACGTGCAGTTGCGGATCGATGTGCGCGAGCACGATCGGCAGTTCGTCATAGGGTCCGGCATCGGCTTGCAGCTCGAAGATATCGAGAAAGCGCTTGCGTTCGAACGTGAACGTCTCGGCCGGCGCGGTCATGCCATCGCCTTCGCGCGCTCGAGCAGCGCCTTGCGCGCCTCTGCTGCGGCGTCGTGCGCGCGCGTGTTGCGGGTCCAGCCCCAGGCCTCGACGGGGAACTTATCCGCGACTTTGCCGCAGCGTTTGCACGTGCGATTCGCGACGTCGGCGTTGAACCGTTCGGCCGCTTCGCTCGAATACCGCGTCGTCAGCAGCATCTCGCTCGTATGCGGATCGTAGGTGTCCGACGGCGTTGCGACGTACGCGAATTCGAAGAGGACCTCGTTGCAGCCGCAGCGCCAGAAGACGCGTTCGCGCTGCTCGCCGTCGTCGGGCTGGCGCTGCGTGATGACGATGAGCAAGTAGTTGTTCGGATCGCTCTGATCTTTCAGAAACGCCTGCACGCCGTGCAGCAGCGGCGCGATCATGACCGTGCCGGTCGGCTTCATCGTGCCGCGCCCGCCCATCACGAGCGCGACTTCCTCTTCGGTGTTCTCGTGGAAGAAGTGGCCGAACTCCGCGCCTTCACCGCCCATGAAGAGTGTCGCACCGGGAACGATCGAACCGCGATGCACGTACGGAAACATCGTGGCGAGCGACGTGTTCGCCATCCATGCGGCATCGTAGACGTTGGTGCGCAGCGGGGGCCGGTCGGCCGCCGCAGGCGGGATCTGCTCGGAGAGCTTGGTCGAGAAATCCGATTCGCCGTTAAGCATGAGGTCATAATATCGGGACGGGCATCGCCAAGCAACCCGGACCCGCGGATCAACCAGGAGTCGCCGGCCCGTTCGTCTCTAGTCGCCCGCAATGACAAGTGCAGCGACGACGGTGTTTTCCGGTGCCGAACGCGATCGCCGCTGGGGTCGGGTGCGCGAGCTCATGGCGCGCGAGGGACTCGACGTTCTGGTGGCGGCACCGCACACGGGGCACCACGATCATTTCTCGGCGTACTCCCGCTATCTCACCGGACTCGGCGGGTATTCGTTTGAGGTCGGCGCGGTGTTCCCGCTCGAGGCCGAACCGACGGCGATCGTCGTCCCCGACGTTTCGGCGGAGAAGTGGCGAGCGCAACAAGACTGGATTACCGATATCCGCACGAGCGGCCGCGCATTCGGTGACGGCCTCATCGCACGTCTGCGGGAACTCGGTCTCACGCGTCCGCGCATCGGCCTCGCCGGACTGACGGGCGTGCCGCGTTTCGCCGACGGCATCGTCGCCTACGGCTTCTATCAGAAACTGCACGATGCGTTTCCCGGCGCAACGCTCTCCGACTGCACGCGGCTCCTCGACGTCGCTCGCTACACGAAGGGCCCGGAAGAAATCGAATTTCTCCGCGCGAGCGTCGCGTACGCGGAGGCGGCGATCGCCGCGATGCGGGCGACGGCGCGTCCCGGAGTTACGGAGAACGCCGTCTATGGCGCGATGCTGAACGCGATGATCGTAGCAGGGCAGCGAAGTGCCGGCGATGATCATGTGGGCTGCCGGCGCGCCTGAAACGCTGACCTCCGCGGGTCCGCCGACGCCGCGGCGCTTCGAGCCGGGCGACTTCATTCGCGTGGAAGTCGAAGGCCGCCATGCCGGATATTGCGGCCAGGTCACGCAACCGGCCGTGCTCGGCCGCGTCCCCGCGGTGTATCGCGAGTTGTGGAAGGTCCAGCAAGAAGCCGTTGCGTTTTGCAGCGACCTCGCGCGGCCCGGGATCACGCTCGGAGCACTTGCCAAGAAGACCGAGGCGCTTGTTGAAAACACGCCCTATACAATGCGCTTTCTGATGCACGGACGCGGTGTCGGCGACGATGCGCCGATGTACGTTTTCACCGCTGACGAGGAGACGAAGCAATGGGCGCTTGAGGAAAACGCCTCGTTCATTATCAAGCCGATCGTGGCGCGTGACGGCAACCCCGGCGTGTACTGGGGTGATTCGATGATCATCACCGCCGGCGGCGCGAAGCGGCTGGGGACGATCGCACCGGAGTTCATGGAACTCGTGTAACGTTTAGGCTACCTCTCACCGGCGGGCTTTGCCGCTACCCTTTGTCGAAGTCGCGCCTCGGTCGCCGGATCGGCGACGGGGGTGTGAGGAATGGAAACCGTGGTTGCGAGCGCCGTCGATCATTATCGACGGGCGGGTTCGTGGATTGTCCGGCATCTCGGCGGCGTACCACTTGTAACGGCATTCTATCGTGATGGGGATGACGCGCGCTACTCCGCGTCGCTTCACGGCCCGGCGCCGGGACATGAGGCGACCGTCGATGTGATGTCGGCAGCCGGGAAGGTGGAGTACCTTGCGCTTTCGACGACCTCGATATTGTACGAAGCGCATCGCGGTGCCATCGAGGTGCATTCCTGGTCGCCGCTTCCTGATGATTCGGCGCGGGCAGGGTTTGCGCGCGTGCTCGTTCGTCCGGATGCTGACCGGCCGCCCGGGTTTTCGACGCAGGCCGTGCGGGCGGTGCGGGCTGCGCTGCACACGCAGGGGCTTGACGGGATCGTTTTGCGTGACGGAGCGCGCAGTGCTTGCGTTTGGGTGCCGCTGTCGGATGGGCCGGGCTATGCGGAGGTCCGCGTTTGGCTGCATGGGCTTGTTGCTTCGTGCGTCGCGGCGGATGCGTCGTTACGCGTGCATGAATTTCATGTTACTTCGAACGCGGTTGGGCACTGGAGTCTCGTGCCGTATTCGCTGATCGGTGCGGCGGCTGCGAGCGTTGTGACGCCGGTGCGTTGGGATGAGTTGGATCTTGTGACGGCTCCGCTTGATGTGTGCGGCGTTTGGGCGAATGACTGAGGATGTGTTTGATGCTGAGGTTACGCGCATTGGGAAGCAGCGGTTGGGGCGGCCCCTCGACAAGCTCGGGGTGACAGCGGACGACGAGCTCGGGGTGACAGAGAGCGACGAGCTTGGGGTGACACCTCTGGTTTCGGGGGAGGGGCATGGGCAGATTCTGGCGGCGGTGAGGGCGATTCTGGCCGATGAGCGGGCGCATTCGGCGGCGGACATTTGCTCGAGTGCCATTGCTCGCGGGCTGTTGCCGAAATCGACGATTCCGGCGTACGTGCAGCATGGGATTGCGACGCTCTTGGATCGACAGCGCGACCGCGGCGAGAAACTGGAATTTCTGTTATTACCGGATGGGACGTACCGGCTGAACGTGCCGGTGAATCCATTTGCGGGTCACGTTGAGCCGCAGCACGATCGTACGGTGCTGGATGCGTTGATCGCGCAGTTGCGCGCGGCCGTGGTGCGTAACGTGCCGGCGGATCCGGCGGACGGGCCGAATATCGGCGCGCCGTTCGAGCGCGCGGTGGCCGAGGCACTGGCGTATCTTGGGCTCGGTGCGCAGCGCTTGGGTGCCGAGGGCGAGCCGGATGTGGTTGCGACGGCGCCGCTCGGGGCGCTTGCCTATCAGGTTGCTTTTGAGTGCAAGACCGTAGCCTCGATGAAGTTGCACGGAAGTTCTGCATTTGTTGCCGAGGCGGCACGGATGCGTGATGCGGTCGGGGCGACGTATGCCGTGTTGCTGGGATTGGATTTTCCTGACGAGCGCAGCATCGCTGAGGAGTTGGAAACGCATCGGGTCGCGCTGTGGACGATCGAGGATCTGATTGCCGTGCTCGAGTGTCAGCTCGATCATCCGATCATGTGGTCGCAGCTCGCGCCGTTGTTTGCGCCGGGGCGCGCGGCGGATGCCGTGACGACGTTTCGGGCGGAGCATTTGCACGGGGCACATCAGCGGGCGCATATCGTATTGCGCTACGTCATGCAAGAAGGGCTTGCGATATCAGACGTCGCTTGCGAACGATGGAAGCGGCGATACGTTGACGGTTGAGGCGCTTGCCGTACTGGTGAATCAGCGCTTACAGCGAGAGGGGAATCTGGCGCGGTGCACGTCGGCCGATGTGCGCGGCGCGCTAGCGGTTGCAGCATCACCCGTGTTTGGCGGCGTGACGGAAGGGCAGAACGGCTTCCTTATCGAGCGGCGGTTGGGCGCTGACCAGGGCTAACGGCTGGGGGCTAACCGAGGTCGTGCCACGATCGTTCGGAGAGCGCGACGCCGTAGTACGCGGCGGCTTTCTGGATGTTCGCAAAGGCGAGATCGCGCTCTTCGTCGGTCACACCGATGACCTGGTTGAAGCGCGCGATTGCACTGCGAACGTGTTGCGCGTCGGTCAGCGGTTCTTTGCGTTCGCGGGGGAAGGCAAAGACCGTGCTGGGCAGATCGCTTTGCGTCGTGAGGTGCCCGTGTTTGGTGTGGGGTTCCCAGGTCGGCTGCATCTCTGTTCTCCAAGGTTTCGTGAACATATCAGGCGCAGTGCCTTACTTCTACAAATCGATCTCGATTTCAATGTAGGTCCCAAATCCGGCGAGGTAGTCACACTGTACGCGGCTGGAAAATGCCTCGATTAGAAACAAGCCGCGTCCGGTTTCGCTGCTGACTCACCACAAACCGGTCCGGGACCGCGCTTGGCTTTCTGTGGCCCACCGGTCACTTCCACACCGCAAAAATGGCACGCACCGCGAATTTTATTCCAGGCCGCCCACGGTTAGCAAGACACTAAATTACAGTGGCGCCCGCGGACCCTGGAGTAAACATCCGAGGTACCCTTGACCGCGGTTAATGTCCCTTGAGAAACGCATCTGCGACGCCCCGCCTGCGCCTAGCAGCTGGTCGCGCTTCAACCAGTCACTGGGCGCATTCGTTTTCGCGCGCTGTGTCGGTCCGGTACCGCCAAACTGATTCCCCTACCTGAGAACGGCAGCAGATCGTGCTTAATAAGTGGCCGTCCCCTCGGGTCAAGCAATGTTTCATCGTTCGCACCCAAGTTGGGCTTCGAAGACTCTCTGTTCGATATCGTACTTTACGAAGAAGGTTACCGTACGGGTGAGCACGGGCATAATCTGACTGATGACGCACCGAATTTTCTTGCAGCGTACCGCGGACGAGCGATTTTGCCACGTCGACGGGCTGCGGTTTCCACCGGAGGTTGCGGCCGGTGACGGCATCTTGGTCCGGAATATTGGCTCCTACGACCGGTCAATGGCATTCCCGTTCGGTCGTGGCGTTCTCTCGGAGAGACTGCGCGAAGAGGTTCACGTATGTGCATCTTGGCCGACGTAACGTATCTGTTGCCGATTCGCCGAACGACGGTGCCGGCCGATGACGAACTCCCGGAGTACCTCGCCGGCATTGCGGAAGCCGTCCACGAGGTCATTGTCGTCGACGGTTCGCCGGCACCAGTGTTCGAGGCGCATGCGCGTGCGTTTAATGCCGCTATCCGGCACGTTCGGGTCGATCGCACATACTTCGGGGCGAACGGAAAAGTCGCCGGGGTGCAGACCGGAATGGCGATCGCGCGTACGGAGTACGTCATCATCGCCGACGATGACGTCCGGTACAGTACCGCTGGACTTCGGGCCGTAGCTGCGGTCCTTGAGGATGCGGACGTCGTCCGACCGCAGAATTTTTTCGAACCGCTGCCGTGGCACGCACTGCTTGATGAGGGGCGTTCGTTGATCGCGCGTGCGACGGGGGGCGACTGGCCTGGAACCCTTGGCGTTCGGCACTCGACCTACATGAGGGCGGGCGGCTACAACCCCGATGTCCTTTTCGAAAACCTTGAACTTGTGCGCACAATTCGCGCCGCCGGCGGCTCGGAGCGGCTGCTTGAATCCACGTTTATCGCGCGCCGTCCGCCGACAATCCCGCATTACTTAGGTCAGCGCGTTCGTCAGGCGTATGACGAGTTGGCGCGGCCGTTGCGTTTGGGCATAGAGCTCAGTCTCGCACCGGCGACTGCCGTCCTACTCCACGCAGCCGGCCTTTTCGGCGCAATGCTTTTCATCGCGGTCGCTTCTATACTTGCTGAGATCGGCCGGCGGCGCGGCGGAGCGACCCGATATTTTTCGCCTGGCGTCTCGCTGCTCGCCTCCGTGTGGATGCTCGAGCGCGCTGTGACGAGCTGGATTGCGGTCGTAGCGCGGTTAGCGGGCGGCATCCCCTATGCCGGGGGACGTCTGCGCCAGGCGGCAACCCCCGCGCGGATTCTACGGAAGCGCTTAACCGAGGCCCGCACGTGAGAACCGAACTCAGCTATTTAGAATGTGCATGGCTGAATCCATTCGATGATGACGCCGCCCGAGTGCATTCGCAGTACTGCGGATGCGAAGACGGCAAATTGGCGCGATTACTTGAGTCGGCACCGCCGACGATGTTCGCCCAGGCGTCGCATTCGGCACTGCGCGAGTTTTTGCTCCAGGAAGACTACCCGTGCTTGGCCGCGCGAGCGGCGTTCCATCGCGGCAGCTATCGGTTCGGGGCCTACGAGCAACTCGACGATCCGGTCGTGTCACGCGGCTTGATGCGAGACCTGTACGCCTTCGCCATCGAGCGCCGTGGAATCGCGCCGAGCTTTACGACGTTTGTTGCGGTGTTTCGCGGACCGTGTCCGGCTGACGAGCGGGATTTCGAACGTGCCCTCTGGTCGCAACTCCAACGGCTGCACGATCTGGACCGAGTGCTGTTCGAATGGGACGCGTCGGTGTCAGACGATCCGTCCGATCCCAGGTTTTCGTTTAGCCTGGCCGGCAATGCGTTCTTCGTGGTGGGGATGCATCGGAAAGCCGGGCGCCTGGCGCGGCGCTTCCCCTGGCCGGCATTGGTGTTTAATGCGCACGAGCAATTCGAAGATCTGCGCCAAAACGGAAGCTTCGAAGGCCTGCAGCGCCAAATACGCGCCCGCGACCAGCGTCTCCAGGGAAGCATCAATGCAAATCTTGTTGACTATGGCCGGCACAGTGAAGCCGCCCAATACTCAGGGCGCGAGGTAGGAGAAGGTTGGGAATGTCCGTTTCGTCGCCGTTCGGCCGAGTCCGGAAAGAATGAAATTCGATGAGCCGCGCTTTCATGAAAGACCGTGAGGAACTGCCTGAACTTCGCGCTCAGATCAAGCGCACCGAACCCTACCCGGTCACCGCGCAGAGGCGCGCCAAGCTGCAAGAAGCGTACGACCACGCAACGGATCCAATGGACCGCGCGACCTTGGCGCGCGAACTTGAACTTGCTATCGTGCCCGCCGCGCCTACCGATCTCGACGTTGTCGACTTTGGTGCGTCCGTAACGGTAGACGCAGTAGGCATGCCGCAACGAACGTTCACCATCGTAGGCGACGACGAAGCCGCTATTCCGGCGGGACTGGTTGGCGTCTCCTCGCCACTCGCGCGCGCACTTCTCGGCCGGCGTGCGGGCGAGCGCGCACTGTGGAAACGTCCGGTGGGCGATATTACATTGAGGATCCGTGCTGTTCACTACGGCAAAGTGAGATAGACAATCGGGTTCGAGTGCAAGGACAGGTCCTTTTTGGGTACGGGAACGCGGCTGTGAGTTTTCCGCTTCGCACTGCCGTAGTCATTGGGCTTGCCGCCGCGGCCGTGCTCGGGCGCTTCGCGCCGGCGGCCTCGGTCGACTCGCCGGAGTCCGGCGACGAACGCGTCGCGACGGCCTCGCGCCGGTTCCTCAACTTCGTGCTGCTGCCGGGCTGGATGGCATGGGGCTTCGCCGATTATCTCTGCCACCGCAGCTCCGAGATCGAAAACACGAGCGGCACCCATGAATCGCTGACCCATGGCCTGATGATTGCAACCACCGGCGCCGGGATCGTGACCGCGATGTTCTGCGAGGTCAACGGCCTCGTGCTGCTTATCATCGCGGCCTCAACGTTCGCGCACGAAGCGGTGGTGCTGTGGGACGTAGGGTATGCCGCCAAGACGCGCCCGCCGTCGCCCACCGAGCAGCATATCCACAGTTTTCTAGAAGTGCTGCCCTTTACCGGGCTCGCGGTGTCGTTGTGCTTGAACTCGGGGGACGCCGTCGCGTTGTTCGATCCTGCGAAGCGCGCCGAGCAGCTTCGCTTCAAGGCGAAGCGCGAGCCACGCTCCCTGCTCTACAACGCGGCAATCATCGCGCTGGTCACGGTAACGCTGGTGATCCCGTACACCGAAGAGTTCATCCGGTGCTGGCGCGTGGATCGGACGCTGCTGCCGCACCGCGCTTGAATTCGCGAATTGGGGATCACAAGTATGCGCTCCTCTCTGAACTTGCGGGACCGATGAGTACTTCGATAGTACCGACCTTCCAAAAGGCCGAGCTCGAACGTATCAAGCGCTTTCTAGTCGAGTATTTCAAAGAACTGACCAACAGGGACACTATACGCGCCCGTACGCTGGATCAAGCCGTTCCCGACGTTCTCAGAAATCTTACATCGACGCGCTGCAGGCGCTGCGTCGAAGCATAAGCGCAACATAAGGTTTATTGGGAACGATTGGACCGTGCCGACTATTGCCGTTCCTGCCGCCTCGCTCGTCGACGTCGACCGCTGGTTCCGCGCGAGCCTCTACCTCGGCGCCGCGCAGTTGTACCTGCGCGACAATGCGCTGTTGCGAACGCCCTTGCGCCCGGAGCACGTCAAGCCGCGCTTGCTCGGCCATTGGGGCACACAGCCGGGGCTGGCGCTCGTTTCCGCGCACGTCAACCGGCTCATCCGCAACCGTGGCGCGAAGGTCATGCTCGTCGTCGGCCCTGGTCACGGAGCGCCCGCGATCCTGGCCTCCACGTTCCTCGACGGCTCGCTCGGCGAGGGCGACGCACGTTATGCGCGGGACGGCGACGGAGTTGCGCATCTCGTGCACGATTTCTCGTGGCCGCGCGGCCTTGCCAGCCACCTCACGCCGAAAGTGCCGGGCATGATGCACGAGGGTGGCGAGCTGGGGTATTGTCTCGTCCACGCGTTCGGCGCGGTGTTCGATGTCCCGGACCGCGTAGCGGTCTGCATCGTCGGAGACGGCGAAGCCGAGACCGGCCCGCTCTCGGCGGCCTGGCAATCGCCGAAATTCTTACATCCCGCGGAATCGGGAGCCGTGTTGCCGGTGCTGCACCTCAACGGCTACAAGCTGGGTGGCCCGACGTTGTATGCGCGCATGTCGGACGACGAGCTTCGCGCGCACTTCAACGGTCTCGGTTGGCATGTAACCGTCGTTACGATCGACGAGGAGTCCGCGGCTCACGACCGGCTTGCGCGCGCGTTCGATCAGGCCCTCGACGACATCGCGGCAATCCAAGTTCGCGCGCGAGCCGGCGATGACACGCTGCCCGTTTGGCCGCTGATCGCGCTGCGCTCGCGCAAGGGATGGACCGGCCCCGGTCGCGTCGAGAACGTGCAAATCGAGGGCACCGAGCACGCGCACCAGATTCCATTGGAGCATCCCGTCGAGGACCCGGTTCAACTCGCGGCGCTGGAGGCGTGGCTGCGGTCCTACAAGCCCGAGGAACTCTTCGACGCGTCGGGCGCTCCAAGAGCGGAAACGATCGCGCTCGCGCCGCGTCCCGGCACCCGCATTTCCGATGAATACCTGCGCACGTTTCCGGTGCGTGATCTCGCGCTGCCTCCACTCGAAGCGCCACGCGGTTGACGTGCCCGCACCCGGAGCGGTTCAGAGCGAGACGATGCGCGTGCTCGGTGCTTGGATGCGCGACGCCGTCGCTCCCAACGCTGCGAATGCCAACCTGCGCTTTTTCTGCCCGGACGAATTCGCATCGAACCGGATGGACGCGGTCTACGAAGCAACACCGCGCGCTTGGATGCTGCCTCGCGCTTCGACCGATACGAACCTCGCGCCGCACGGACGCGTGATCGAGATCCTGAGCGAGACGTGCTGCGAAGGCTGGCTCGAAGCGTACGTTCTGACCGGCAGGCACGGACTCTTCGTGAGCTACGAGGCGTTCGTGCGCATCTCGGCCTCGATGGCGAGCCTGCACGGCAAGTGGCTCAAGATGGCGCACGACATCGCGTGGCGTCCGGACGTGCCGTCGCTCAACTATGTCTTGAGTTCGCACGTGTGGCGCCAGGACCAAGACGGCTACTCGCATCAAGGACCCGGTTTCATCGGAACCCTCCTCGACGCGAAGCGCTCGATCGTGCGCATCTATCACGCCTGCGATGCGAACGTGCTGCTCGCCTGCGCCGAGCGAGCACTCGAATCGCGCAATAAGATCAACCTGATCATCGCCGGCAAACATCCGGCACCGCAATGGCTGACCATCGATCAAGCGCGCGAACAGCTCACCGCCGGCGCGTTGCGCTGGGCCTGGGCAAGCGACGACGGTGAGCCGGAGGTGGTCCTTGCCGCTGCCGGTGACGTGCCGACCATCGAGATGCTCGCCGCCGTCATGCTGCTGCGCGAACACGTTCCCGGTGTGCGCGTGGCGGTCGTCAACGTCGTTGACTTACTGGTGCTCGATCGCAGCGCGCCGGGTGCGCTCAACGAGACCGCTTTCACCGCACTCTTTCCCGCCAAGGTTCCGGTGGTCATGGCGTATCACGGCTATCCGAGCGTCGTGCACGAACTCTTACACGGGCGAGTCGGATCCCGATCGCTTTCACGTGCACGGCTACCAAGAAGAAGGCACGACCACGACGCCATTCGACATGACGGTCCTCAACGAGATGAGCCGGTTCCATCTGGCCGCCGACGCGATCCGCCGGACCGGTCGCGAGGACAACGCAGCGACAGCGTTGCTTCACTTTTGCAATGACCGGCTCGAAGCGCACGTGACGTACATTCGAGAACACGGCATCGATTTGCCCGAGGTTCGTGACTGGATCTGGCGCCGGTGAACGCCCTCGCATTGAACTCGGGCGGCGGCAGCGACCGCGCGCTTCTGTACGCGCTGCCCGACGGCGATGCACTGCCTCTCGAGCCACCGAAGCCGCTGTGGAGCGGCGAGATCGAAGAAAACGATGCGCCGCTCGATCGGCTCTTCGCGACCCTGCCCGACGTACCGGTCGCCTTCGTGGCCCATCGCGTCGTTCACGGCGGGCTCGATCCCGCGCGTCCCCTTCAGGCTCGCATCGACGCGGCGGTGCTCGACGCGATTCGCGCCGCCATTCCGCTCGCGCCGTCGCACAATCGTCCGGCCCTCGACGGCATCGCGTACGCGCAACGGCGCTTCCCGGATGTCCAGCAGATCGCGGTATTCGACGATGCGCTCGGTCCCGACGCGCCCGAGCTCGCGCAAACCGTCACCGGACCGCCGGAATGGCGCACGCGTTTCGGTGTCCGGCGTATCGGGTTCCATGGCATCAGTCACCGCGACGTCGTCGAGCGCGTTCTGACGCTGCTCGGCCGGCCGGACGCCAAGATTGTTGCGGTGCACCTCGGCAGCGGTGCTTCCGCGATTGCGTTCGACGGCCGGCGGATTGTCGAGACGACGATGGGTATGACGCCGCTGGACGGTGCGATGATGGGGACCCGTACCGGCGCCGTGGATCCCGGCGTGCTCTTCCATCTGTTGCGCAGCGGCTACGATGCTGCGCGGCTCGAGGACGAGGTCAGCCATCACGCGGGGCTCGCCGGTATCAGCGGCATTTCACTCGATACCCGCCTTCTCATCGACGCTGCCACGAGGGGCAACGGCCGCGCGCAGTTCGCGCTCGATCTTTACTACTACCGCATGGCCCAGTGCATCGGAGAACTGCTCGCGACGCTGAACGGCGCCGATGCCCTTTCATTCACCGGCCCGATCGGCCAGCACATGCCGGCCGTTCGGGCGGGTATCGTTGCACGGCTCACCTTTGCCGGCTTTTCGCTCGACGCGGAACGTAATGACGCGATCTCGGAAGGCGAGCCGGTCGATGGACCGCTGCATGCGGAGGGCAGCCGGCCCGTCTTTGCCATCCGCACGCTCGAAGAGTGGGCGATGCTGCGCCGCGCGATGCATCTTATTTGTTGAGCGCCCCTGGACCGCTGACGAACGGGCTCCCGCGCACGTAGAAGCGTAGGTCGGTGATCATAAGCGGTGGCGCACAGGCGGTCGGCCTGGCCGATCAGCTAGCCGGGGTACTGAACGTCGAGGTTAGTGCAAACGATCGTGCGAGGTTTGAGTTGATGGCGGCGTATGGAACCGCTCGATCTCAGCCAACAGCACCCGCGCCGGACGCGCGAAGAACTTGCCGGCATCGTCTTTCTGCCGCGCTCGATCGATAAGTTTCGTGCGTCGCTTCCGGGTGGGAATCTCGCGGGCTACACGATCGAAGGCTTCACCGGGCGGATGCTCGAGAGCCTCGGCATCAAGCCCGACGATCTTCGCGACGTCGTAGCCGCAGCGAAAACGGACGACGACGTCGCGGCGTACGTGCGAGAACATGCCGTCGCCGGTGGTGCCGACGCCTGGAACAGCTACGCGCTCAATCGCGAGCTGTATCTCGGTAACCGGGTCGAGGCGATCGAGGAAAATCCGTGGCTGGCCGAGCACCCCGAGATCACGTACTCGCTGGATTTCCTGCAGTATATGGAAGACAACGGCCTCGACGACGACTAGGCGGTCTGCTCGATCGCGTCGACGCGATCCGGGTAGAAGGCGAGGTGGTCTTTGATGCTTGCGACCGCCTCATAAGGCGCTTCATACGTCCAGACCGCGTTGTTCGCGCGTTCGCCGCCGGGCGTGACGCTGTAATACGCCGCATCGCCTTTGTAGGGGCAGTACGTTGCGTTATCCGTGCGAGCGAGCAGTTGCATGTCAACATCGCTGCGCGGAATGTACTGCACCGGCGGATAGTCGCTCTCACGCAGCGTGAGGGCATTGCGTGTATCGGCGACAACCTTGCCGCCCGAAAGCACGCGGACGCGGCCGGAGGTCGGCTCGACCGTGATCGGGTGGTCGGCGTTGGGAATCTTGATGGTTTTCATGCTGTGGTTTCCTATATCACATCGTACGGGCTCTCCTCTGGTACGGTACCGAGCAGAGAGTCCGTCGAATGACGGTAGCCTCCATTCATAGGAGTACGGTTCGTCTTGTCCGCGCGGCCGCTGTTCGGCTAGCATTCCTGCATGACAGATCGCGTAGTTGACGCCGGCAAGTTTATCAGGGCGAGACGCAAGCAGCTTTCCGCGACGGCCCCGGCCATCGGACCGCACCCTCGGCAGCAGCGCCGGATCGGGCGCGCTGTTACGCAGGAAGAGCTTGCGGAGGTTGTCGGCGTAAGCCGCGTCTGGTACGCGCTCATCGAAGGCGGACGGAGTGATGTTTCACCGCGCTTGTTGAGCCGGATCGCGGACGCCTTGATGCTCGGCCGTGACGAACGCCTGGCACTATTGCGCCTCATTTACCCGGGGTTCAGCTAAGCGCCGCAACATTGCGAGGGCGATGCAGGCGCAACCGGCGAGCGTTAGCAGCCGGAGCAGCGAAACCCACGGGCGCTGAGTATCGAGTTGCAGAGCACTGAGTTCGGCATGCCAAATTGCGCTTGGCGATGTCCCCGGCAGCATGACGATGCGTGCGGGTGACGACGGGGGCCATATGGCTAAATGGCTCGACGGCGCGAGGACGCCGAGCAAGACGACGAGCGGCACGACGGCGAGCGGAACAAATCGCAGCCGCCCGCATGTCGACGGCGCGAGTGTGGCGAGCTGAAGTGCGGTGATGGCGGCCATTGAGGCGGCAAAGATCGTGCCCGGCTCGCCTTGCGTCAGCGCGAAGGGATTGAGGAAGAGCAACACGACTCCCGTTGCGCCGAGCGCCCAGGTCCAACCGCGGGCTCGGAAAATGACCAAGAGCGCCGGCAACAGAGCGAGGACCGTATCCGGTTCGTGTTCGTAGGGGGGAATGAACGGAAAGAGCGCGCATGCGAGCGCGACGCCGTCGACGAAGCTCGCGCGGGTTAGGCGAATCGCCGTTACGGTCGCGGCGACCGCGAGCGCTGCGAGTGCGCTTCCGAGCACGCCGGCTGCTGCGCGCGACATGCCGAAACCATACGCGATGGCGGCCGGTGCGAACTGAAAAGCGAACGTACGCTCCGCCGCGTCCTGATTTGCAACGACGCCGAAGTAGGCGATCATTCGGGGGATCCCGTGAACGATCGCGACGTTCGCAAAGCCCGAAATGAGCGCCGACCCGCCGACGACGTAGAATGCCATCGCCGAGCGCAGCGTCGCCAACAGCACCAGCGCGTCGTTCGGTTTGAGCATGCCTGCAACGATCGTCGCTAATGCCATGAGCACCCATCGGCGCCGCGTCGCAAAGAACACGGCGGCGACCACTGCGGCGACGGCGGGTAGCGCGGCCTGCCCGGAACTCACGCCGGTGATGAGCGGACCCGCCGATACCGCGAGCAAGAGCAACGGCACGATGTCGGCGCGACGGATACGCCGATTCGCGAGGCGTACCGGAAGGATGATCAGTGCTGCGCTGCACGCCACGAGTATGACGCTCCAGCACAGTTCCGCGATGCTGTACGGGATCGTACTGAGTGCTGCCCAGAGCGGTAGACTCAACGGTGGTCCGACGAACGGCAGCAGTTCAGGATGCGCGGCGTCGAAGCCGGGCAGCGTCTGTTCGACATTCCAGATGTCCATGCCGTAGGGGTCGCCGCCGTGCGACCACAGTTGACCGGCAGCCCAATACGCCGAGAAGTCAGGTATGGGAAGTCCCATCGAGCTCGACGGTAGCCAGGCCAAGTACGCGAGCGCGGAGATGCATAGCAAGACGTAACTGATGCAGCGGGCCACTTGAACGAATGAGGGTGAAGCCCGCGGGATGATGTTCGGCGCTGGGTCGCGGACCTGGTCGCTAACCATTTACATCAAGTATACTTACATGAAGTCGAACGCAGCGCGCAAGTGAGAGCGCAGTAGGAATGTCAATGGTCTATTTTTGCACGCATAAGCGGCGATAAATCGGCCTTGCAAAGACCGGCGAGGGGATGGTAACCTGGTGCCTCTAGAGCACCGGGTTTCGCAGTTAGAAAAGGGAGACGAGTCCGTGACGACTACGACCAAGGTTTCGAAGTTTCAAGCACGATTGGGAACGCCTTCAGATCTTCCGGAAGACGACCGCCGGAAGATCGGCGAAGCGCTGTTGCCGGTCACGGCTGATGTGGTGGCACTTTATTTCAAGACGAAGAACTACCATTGGCACGTCTCGGGCAGCCACTATAAGGAATATCACGAGCTGCTCGACGAGCATGCCGATCAGATCTTCGCGATGATCGACGTTCTCGCGGAGCGCGGGCGCAAGCTCGGCCAGCCGGCGCTGCGTAGCGTTGGCCAGATCGCCAAGATCACGAAGGTGGACGACGACGATCGCGAGTACGTCGAGCCGCACGCGATGCTGCGCCAGCTCGTCGAGGACAATAAGGATCTGGTATCGCGGATGCGCGAGTTGCATAGCCTCGTCGACGAGGCCGGTGACGTTGCCACCGCGTCGCTGCTCGAGAATTTCATTGATGAGAGCGAACGCCGCATCTGGTTCCTGTACGAAACCGCGGTCGGCGGCGAGCACACCGAATAGAAGGTTACATGTACGTTCCTGACCACTTCGGTGAACCGAGCGCCGAAGCGGTTCAGGCGCTGATGGCCGAATATCCGTTTGCGACGCTGATCGCGAACGGGTCGAGCGGGCTGCTCGCTAATCATCTGCCGTTCGTGTTCGACGCGGCGGGTGGTGCACACGGGCTTTTGCGCGCGCACGTGGCGCGGGCGAACGACGTCTGGCGACTGGTCCCTGACGGCGCCGAGGTGCTCGTCGTATTTCAGGGCCCGCAGCATTACGTCTCACCGAACTGGTATCCGAGCAAACACGAATCGCATCGGCAAGTTCCGACGTGGAACTATCGGGTGGTTCACGCGCGCGGTACGATTACGTGGCGGGACGATGAGGCGTTTTTGCGCGGTATCGTCGGACAGCTTACGAAGATTCATGAAGCCGGCGAGCCGGTTCCGTGGCGGATGAGTGACGCGATGCCCGATTACCTTGCCGAAATGCTGCGTAATATCGTCGGGCTTGAGATTGCCGTTACTTCGCTGATCGGGAAATCGAAGCTTAGTCAGAATAAGGAAGAGCGCGATCGGCTTGGTGCGGCTGAAACGTTGCGGGAACGCGGCGCGGACGACCTCGCGGATGCGATGCTGCCCTAATCGCGGGCATCAGGACGGGCGCGCGACTAACACGCTACACGTCGCGTGACGGATGACGTGTTCGGCGACGCTGCCGACGAAGATTCGCGCCAGGCCGGTGCGCGCGTGCGTCGACACGACGATGAGATCGGCGTGAAAGTCTTTGGCCGCGTCCACAATATGTGCGGATGGTTCCCCTTCGAGCATTCGCACAGTTACGTCCGAAATGCCGGCGGCGACAGCTTGCGACCGCGCGTTTTCGAGGAGTGTCTTGCCGAGTTCTTCGTCGGTTTCGATGACCTCAGTGATGTTTAAGAAATCTTCGGGAGCGGCGCTGCTCTCGATGAAGCGCTCGTCGTGCACGGTGATGATCGCGAGTGCGGCGTTGGCGGCTTTGGCGAGTTCGATCGCCGTCTTGAGCGCGAGCTTCGATGGATCCGACCCGTCGATTCCGACGAGTATTCTTTTGTAGATCACGTGATTCTCCGGAGGATCGGACGGTGATTGGGCTTACCAAGACGATGGTGGCGGTCCCTCGACGACGCGCCCTTTGGGCGCTTTGCTCGGGATGACACGCGCGCACACACGCACATAAACATACACACACGGTGGGGGGCGATGAGCGGACGGCTTGGTGGGCGGGTGGTTTTGGTGACTGGGGCGCGTCAGGGGATTGGACGGGCTTACGGTAAGGCGGTTGCTGCCGAAGGGGCGATCGCCGTTCTCTGCGACCTCACCGATCCGGTGGAAGTTGCTGCGGAGATTCGCGCGTCCGGCGGGGAGGTGCTCAGTTGTGCCGCGGATATTACGTCGGCGACCGCGATTGGAGAGTTGGTGGAGCGGGCCGACAAGGCGTTCGGACGGATCGATGCGCTCGTGAACAATGCCGGGCTGTTTACGACGTTGAAGCCGCAGCCGTTCGAGCAGATCTCCTCTGACGAGTGGGATCGCGTCATGAGCGTGAACGTTCGAGGGACGTTTGAGTGCGTGCGCGCGGTGGCGCCGGTCATGCGCCGGCAGAAATACGGGAAGATCGTCAATATTGCGTCCGGGACGGTCTTTAAGGGCAGCACCGGGTTGATGCACTATGTTGCTTCTAAGGGGGCCGTTATCGCGATGTCGCGCGTGATGGCGCGCGAACTTGGGGGCGATAATATTTGCGTTAATGTCGTTGCGCCGGGGAATACTCCGCCTGACGGTGCGGAGCCGAATGAACGCGGGGCGGCGACGGTTGCTACGCGAGCGCTGCGGCGCGTTGAAACGCCGGGCGATATCGTGGGGGCGGTTATTTTTCTTTGCTCGGCGGAGAGTGATTTTATTACCGGGCAGACGCTGATCGTTGACGGGGGTGCGGTTTTTAACTGACGCTCGGCGACGGCGATTGTGGCGGTCCCTCGACGACGCGCCTTTGGCGCTTTGCTCGGGATGACAGGCGACAAGCTGGGATGACGGCTGTTGTTAGGCGCCGATGGACCGGTGGTAGGCGTCCCGTTCGAGATTCACGATCGCGAGGGTCTCGGCGAGGTCGGCATTCTCGCGCACGAACTGGCGCAAGCGCTTGAACGCCGGCACGTGCTCGCGGGGCGCGAATCCGGCGACGAGCCGGCGGACGCCCCGGTAGAATTGCCGCCACGACGCCGTGCGGCCGGCCGGGGTCGCGACCAGCGCGGTCAGGAGGGCGTCGGCCAGGTCGGCGCCATCGGTGGGACGCCCCGTTTCGACGGCGACAGTCTGGATGTCGCGTGACATCCGGATGTAGAACTCGAGCCCGTCATCCTCGAGATCGGCCTTCAGGAGCGCTGCAAAGGGAAGCGCGTTGGGTGGGTTATAGATGAGTGTATCCTCAAGCATTGTACTTGAGGACATCCTCAAATTACTCATGGTTTCACAATCCGAGACGAAATTGGCAAGAATCGCTGAGGCGCGCGGGCGAACCGCTCTCGAACCGCAGAGGAGTACGGGCAAGCGCCGGGTCGCAGAACTGCTGCGGGCGGGCGCTGACGTGATTGCCGAGCGCGGTTTCGAGGCCGCCACGATGGCGGAGATCGCTGCCCGGGCCGGGGCGCAGATCGGTTCGCTCTACCGGTTCTTTCCGAACAAGGACGCCTTGGCGGATGCTCTCATCCGCCGGTACCGCGAGCTCGTCGACGCGGCGTTCGAGAAGACCGACAACCGGGCGGGGTCGTCGACCATCGAGGAATTCGCCGACGATCTGCTCGATGTGTTTGCCAGCGTGCGCGGCGAGTCGCCGTGTATCATTGCCCTACTTGACGCGCGCTCGGATGCGAATGCGTGGCGGGGCGAGTTCCATGACCGCTCGCTGCGCGGCGTCGTCACGTCGTTGAAGCGTCGCGACCCCTCGCTCAGTCACGCGACGGCGAGCGATATGGCCGTGGCGTTGCTGCAGAACATGAAGGCGATCAAGTCGCTCGATGTGGAGCAGAACGCGGGCGCTATTGCCGAGCTGCGCGCGATGACGGCGCTTTATTTAAAGAGCAAGCTCGACCGCTAAGAGCCGGCAGGGCGGGGGTCCAAATCGCAAGGATCTTGTAGAATTCGCAATCGCCGGCAAAGTGGGTCCGGGCCGGCGAGCAGAACGGGGCTTCCATGAACCTTGAATTCGGCTTGTTCGATACGGTCGGTGCGGAGTCGGGCAGCAGCACCGGCGAGGCGTATCACGCGCATATCGCCGACGCCGCCCTCTGCGAGAAGCTCGGGTACACGTACTATTTCTTTATCGAGCACCAGAACGCGCGGTTTCCGGTCATCACGTCCCCGGCAGTTTACCTCAGCGCCATAGCGGCGGCAACGACCACGCTTCGCATCGGCGCGATGGTGCTGCAACTGCCGATGCATCACCCGATCCGCTTGGCGCAAGACACGGCGATGGTCGATCAGCTTTCGCGCGGACGCTTCGAGTTCGCGCTCGGCTACGGCACGCGTTTGCCCGAGTTCCAGCCGTGGTTTCTCGACTACGAACACCGGCGTGAAATCGGCAACGAAGTGATGGAGGTTGTCCTCGAGGCGTGGAGCGGCCGCGAAGTGACCCACGAGGGGGAGTACTTCCGGTTTGAGAAAGCCGTCGTGCAACCGCACCCGTATCAGAAACCGCACCCGCCGGTGTGGGTCGGCGCGCATAGCGCGACGTCGATCGCCTACGCGGTCGAGCACGGCTTCAACATGGCGCAGAATCTCGACGCCGAGAAGACGACCGCGGAGAAGTTTCAGCTGTTCCGCGATATGTGGGCTGAGAAGAAGCCCGCGCAGCCACTGCCGCGCACGCTGCTCGTCCGACACGTTCACGTCGCCGAGACCGATGCCGAGGCGCGCAAGAACGCCGAGCCGCACATGCTCAAAGGCCTGCTCGGCGAGCAGGGCGTGGCGCGCGCGCTCTCGCTGAAACCTGAAGAGAAGAACCCCGTCATGCTGGAGATGGCGCGCATCTATCTCGAAACGGCTAAGTCTTACGACTTCTGGATCGATGAAGGGCTGGCGTTCGTCGGTTCGCCGGAGACGGTGGTGCGGCAAATCCGGGCGCAGCAGGAGCGTTGCGGTTACGATATTCTGCTCGCGCAGCATCAAATCACGTCGATGCCGCGGGAATTGAAGATGCGTTCGATGCAGCTCTTCGGCGAAGCCGTGATCCCGAAGTTCGGGCTCGTCAAAGCCTGAGCCGGCGGACCTCGCGAAATGATCGATGGGGCCGGACCGTTTATCCGCAACGCTTGGTACGTTGCGTTCTGGTCGGCTGATCTGCAAGCCGGCACTTTGCTCGCGCGTACGATTCTCGAGGAGCCGATCGTTTTTTTCCGTGACGCGGCTGGAGACGTCGTCGGGCTGGAAGACATGTGCCCGCACCGGTTTGCACCGCTTTCGCGTGGGCATCTCGTTGAGGACGACATCCTCGAGTGCGGCTATCACGGATTGCGTTTCGATCGCACGGGCTCGTGCCTGTACAACCCGCACGGCGACCACAAGATACCGCCCACGGCGAAGGCGCGGACGTACCGCGTCGTCGAGCGTTACTCACTGGCGTGGATTTGGATGGGAGCCGGCGATGGCGACACGGACGATATTCCCGACTACCATCTGCTCGACGACGCCGATCCGCTGCACATCAGCGTGCGCGACTACATGATGATCGACGCCGACTATGAGATCATCATCAACAATCTCCTCGACTTGAGCCACGTTCCGTTTCTGCACGGCGGCGTGCTGAGCGGCTCCGTCGACGACGCCGTGGACGTCACGCAGATCGGCGATCACGTCATGATCTCGCGCTGGGCGTATGACGCAGCCGTGCCGTCGCTCTTCGATGCGCTCTTTCGGGCCGACGGCAAGAACGTGGATAGCTGGACCGAGATGCACTGGATGCCGGTGGGGTGCATGATTCTCGATACGGGCGTACGCGCACCGGGGAGCGAGAAGGCGAGCGGCGCGGGCTACTTCGGGCTGCACTTGCTAACGCCCGAGAGCCGGCGCTCGACGCACTACCACTTTGCGGCGGTACGGTTCGGCGTTCAGCCGGGCTCGCGCGAAGACGATCTCGCGCTGCGCGAAACGATCTCGGCGGCGCGGCGGTTTGCGTTCGCCGAACAGGACAAGCCGATGATCGAAGCTCAGCAGGCGCGCATGGATAGCCGGCCCGGCCGCCGCCCGGCGCTGTTTTCCGTCGATGCCGGCGCAACGCGCGTGCAGCGCGTCCTGGCAAAGCTCCAGTCAAGCGAGGCTAGTGGCGGTCCCTCGACGACGCGCCCTTAGGGCGCTTTGCTCGGGATGACGGGGCGTTCGCGGGCGGGGGCGTGGAGCACCCAGAGCGGGACGGTGTTTTCGCT
This sequence comes from Vulcanimicrobiota bacterium, assembly GCA_963845455.1. Taxonomy (GTDB): domain Bacteria; phylum Vulcanimicrobiota; class Vulcanimicrobiia; order Vulcanimicrobiales; family Vulcanimicrobiaceae; genus Lustribacter. The sequence continues at coordinate 57,441 of CAWJSM010000001.1, forward strand.
CAGGATCTCACGCAGGTTGTTGGCGACCTGGCTATCGGGTCTGACGCTTCCGACTACGAGGAAGACGATGTCGGCGCGCAGCTCGGCAACGGCTTTTCTTATGGCCGGCACGGTGTCGGCATCGACGATGGAGACGTGGACCGTCTCGGCCGTCGGCAGGATTGCTTTGCGCAAGCGCTCGCCGTATTCCGTCGAGATCTCGGCCGCCGCGCGATGCAGATCGCTGGTGACGATTTGGCGTTCGAGGATATCGCGCCACATGGCGCTATCGCGCTGCGGCCACACGAGCATCATGATCTCGACGTGCGAGAGCGCCTGTGCTCGAAACAAGGGGACGACCTGTTGCAGCGCCGCCATCGCGCGGCCCGAACCGTCCCACAGGCAAATTGCTCTCATTGGGAGAGTATACCCGAGCGGTGCGGCTTATACGAGCAGCCGCTGGGGTAAACGCCGATAGTGAACCCGATGGCCCCAGCCCGCGGATACCTGTGGCGAATCTTGACGCTGCTGGTGGCCGCACAAACAATCGCCTATGTCGACCGCGTCAATTTGTCCGTCGCGGGTCCCGTGCTCATTCGAGACTTCGGCTACACCGCGGCGAGTCTCGGCGTGCTCTTCTCGATCTTCAACTGGGTCTTCACCGTCGCGATTCTTTTCGCGGGACCGTTCGTCGATCGGGTGCGCCCGCGCATTGCATACGGGGCGGGCGTGACGGCGTGGTCGGTCGGGACGATCCTCTGCGGCGTGACGACGGCCTTCGCGCCGCTGGCGGCATTTCGCGCGCTCGTCGGCATCGGCGAGGGACCGATGATTCCGGCCGGCCAGCGCGTGATCCGTGAATCGTTTCCGGTGAGCGAACGAACCCGGGCGGTCGGAGCGTTTTTCGCCGGCAACAAGATCGGCCTCGCACTCGGCATTCCCTTCGCCGCGATCATCTTGCACGCGCTGGGGTTGCCGTGGGTGTTTTACCTGACCGGCTTGCTCGGCGTTGTTTGGGTCGTGCTGTTTCTCGCCGTGTACCGCCCGCGGGTTTGCCCGGCACGCGCGAGCCGTTCGCGTGGGCGCAGTTGCTGCGCTATCGCACGACGTGGGGCATGATGCTCGGGAACGCCGGCTATCTCTACATCTATTACGTCTTTGCGACGTGGCTGCCGGGCTATCTCGTTCTTCAGCGGCATCTCTCGATCTTGAACAGCGGCTTCGTCGGGATGCTGCCGTTCGTCGTCGGCTTCTTCGTCACGATCATCGGCGGCTGGTTGGGCGACGCGCTGATCGCGCGGGGCATGCGCGTCACGATCGCGCGCAAGAGCATCTCGATCGCGGGCCTCATCGCGGCAACGATTTTCACGATCTACGGGGCGTTTGCCGCCGGTACGTTTGCGGCGGTTACTTCGTTGACGCTGGCGGTGGCGGGGTTCAGTTTTTCAACGGCGGCGCTTCAGGCGATTCCGGTGGACATCGCGCCGCCGAAGCTCGTCGGATCGCTCGCGGCTTTGCATAACTTCGGCGGAAATGTCGGCGGGTCGTTCGCGCCGATCGTCACGGGGATTTTGGTCACGAGCAGCGGCAGCTTTCTCGTGCCGCTGCTCGTCGCCGCCGGGGTCGCGCTCATCCTGGGCTGTCTGCCGATCGCGTTTTTGATCGGCAATATCGATCACGAATTGGGAATGTCCGGCGAGCCCTTGTAGGCCGGATGACGTGCAGCTGTCTTTGGGTGGGGCGCCTTTCTAAAAGCGGAGTCAATAGTACCACGATTGAATAGCGATACTAGTGATTGCTTCGAAGCTCGGAAATCGAACCCTGTAGCCATGCTCTCGCCTGAAGAGAACGATCTTCTCACGCGCGTCGAGGGCGACGCACCGATGGGGCAAATGATGCGCCGCTATTGGCTACCTGCGGCGCTAGCTGAAGAAGTCGCCGAGGCGGACGGAACGCCTGTTCGCGTGCGCATGTTCGGTGAGAACCTCGTCCTCTTTCGCGACACGGATCAGCATCTCGGCCTCATTGAGGAACTGTGTGCCCACCGCTGTGCTTCGCTCGCGCTAGTGCGCAGGAAGACGGGGGGTTGCGCTGCGTCTACCATGGCTGGAAGTTTGATGTCGCCGGCCGGTGCGTTCAGACACGCCCACGGAGCCGGACGACTTCGGCTACCGTGATCGCGTGCGCTTGCGGTCGTACCCCGTGCGTGAAGCCGGAGGCTTCGTCTGGGCCTACTCGGCCGGTCCCTCGACGGCGCGCCCGTTGGGCGCTTTGCTCGGGATGACAGGGGGCGCTTGCGGGCGAATGTTTGGGGATGGAGCTTTTGAACGAGCGGAAGACTGGTGTCGAGGGGCTGCCGCGGCTTCGCTTGCCGCTGAATGTTGCGTTTTGCGATTACGATCGTACGCGACCGCTTTCTGACGGCACGGTTACGGTGCCTGGGATTTCGCCGACGTATTCGCTGGCTGAGGGCGGCGAGTTTTGTTTGCGGCCGGTGTACCTTGATTTCGACGTTACGGAGATGTCGTTCTCGTGGTACATCATGGCGCGCGATCGTGGGGAGCCGGTGTGGGCGTTGCCGATCTTTCCGTTGCGCATGCCGCCGCTCTCGCATATCTACGTTCGCAGCGACTCGCCGTATCAGACGCCGGCCGATCTCAAAGGCCGCCGGATCGGGAGCGAAGCGTATCGGCTGACCGTGAACCTTTGGTTGCGCGGGATTTGCAGCGATCGTTATGGGCTCAAGCCGCAAGACTGTCGAGTGGTTCTCGAGCCTTGAGGATGAGGGCGCTGGATTTGTCTTTCCCGATGATGTGAAGGTTCACATGAATCAGGGCGATCCGGGCGAGATGCTGCTCGAAGGGCGCGTCGATGCGCTGTTCTTGCCGAACGCTCCGCCGCAGTTCAATGCCGGCGACACGCGGATCCGGCGCATCTTTGCGGATCATATCGCCGAGGGTGAGGCGCACATTCGTACAATCGGGTGTGCACCGATGACGCATGTTGTTGTGGTGCACGAGGATCTGCTCGAGCGTGAGCCGTGGATCGTCGGCAGCTGGGTTGAGGCGTTTCGCTCGGCGCAGGCGCTCGTGGATAAGGCGTATCTCAAGCCGAAGTTTTTGAGTGTGTTTGGCGGGATTGAGGCGCTCGAGCGGCAGCGGCGGTTGTTGGGGCCGACGATGTACACGCATGGGCTCGATGGGAATCGCGATGGGATTGCGGCGTTTGCGCGTTATGGGTACGAGCAGGGGTATACGAAGCGGCATCTCAGCGTTGATGAGTTGTTCGCTGCGATTTAGGGGCTAGCGGGGGCGGTTGGGGCGGTCCCTCGACGACGCGCCCTTTGGGCGCTTTGCTCGGGATGACAGGGGCTCTTTTAAACGCTTCCTTTTTCTCGAGCTGCGCCTAGCTTAGCAGCGTGCACATTTGCGAGTGGATGCGGACTGATACGGTTGTGCCGGCGGGTGGGGCGTTGGCGGTGGTTACTTTGGCGATTAGGAGGGTGTCGTTTATGCGGATGATCAGTTCCGTCGCGTCGCCGATGAAGGCTACGCCTTCGACTGTGCCGGTTATGGGGCTGGTGGCTGGTGCGATAATGGATAGGGATTCGGGTTGTACGGCTAGGGTGGCGCGTTCGCCGGTGGTGCGCGGGCGTTCGGTGTAGCATTCGACGATGCCGTAGGGGGTGGAGACGGAGACCCGTTGGGGCGAACCGTTGATGCCGGTCGCGATGACTTCGGCGGGGATGAGGTTCGCGCGGCCGACGAAGCCGGCGACGAATTCGGTGCGCGGGCGGTCGTAGAGATCGCGCGGGCTCGAGATTTGCATGAAGCGGCCGTCGTCCATTACTGCGACGACGTCGGCTAGGCTTAGGGCTTCGGCTTGTTCGTGCGTTACGAGGATCGTCGTTACGCCGAGGCGTTTCGTCAGCGCGCGCAGCTCGAAGCGCATCTCTTCGCGCAAGCGCGCGTCGAGATTGCTCAGCGGTTCGTCGAGCAGCAGTACCTTCGGGTCGGAAATCAGGGCGCGCGCGAGGGCCAAGCGCTGCTGCTGGCCGCCGCTCAGCGCGGGTGCGGGGCGATCGGCTAATGCGTCGAGATGCACGAGGCGTAGGACCTCGGCCGTGCGTTCGCGGACTTGGGTCGCGTTGAGTTCGGGGCGGCGGTAGCGCAGCGGGAAGGCGGCGTTTTGCGCGACCGTCATGTGCGGCCAGATCGCGTATGACTGGAACACCATGCCGATGTCGCGCATGCGGGCCGGCACGTTCACCTGCCGCGTTGCGGAGTATACGGTCTCGCCGTCGATTGCGATTGTGCCGCTCTCGGGTTCCGTCAACCCGGCGATGCAGCGCAGCAGCGTCGTTTTTCCGCAGCCGCTCGGTCCGAGCAGCGCCAGGAATTCTCCGGCGGCAACTTCGACGCTGACGCCGCGCAGCGCCGCGTGCGTGGTCGCGCCGTCGCGGTAGACTTGCTGCAGATCGGTAATCGAGATCATACCGGGCTCCCGACGGTGGCGCTGGAACGGCGCGTGCGGTTGAGCAGAAAGCTGTACCCGACGATGAGCGGCGAGAGGCAGATGAGGTAACACACCGTGGCGGCGGCGCCGCGGGTGAGGCCGCCGTTGAGCCACGTAATCCACACGAATGCGGGGACGGTCGTGTTTCCCGGCGTCGTCAGCAACACGGCGAGCGTGAGTTCGCGGCCGGCGAGGATCACCAGATACACCCACGCGAGCGAGAGCGTGCGCGCGATCAGCGGGAGCACGATCGTCCGCACCGTCGCCCAGGTATTCGCGCCGCTCACGTTCGCCGATTCCTCGAGTTCGCGCGAGAGTTGCAGCAACCCCGAATTCGTCATGCGCGTTCCGTAACTCACCCAGCTGACGCTATATGCCAGCACGATGATCCAAATCGTGCCATAGAGTTGGACGACATGGTTGAGGCCGTAGAGCGAGAGCAGAATCACGCCGACGGCCATGATGACGCTCGGGACGGCGTGCGGCAAGAATGCGATGCCGTCGAGCAGGGCGCGCCCGCGCAGCTGCGTGCGAAAGCCGATCCAGGAGAAGGCGAAGCTGAAGACGAGGACGATCGGCGGCACGACGAGCATCAAGAGCGCGCTGTTGGCGAGCCCGCTGAAGAACGCGTCGCCGAAGATCGCGTTGTAGTTGGCGAGGTTCGCGATGTGCAGCGCCGTCGCCGAGAGCGGCTGCACGAACGGCAGAAACGATTCCCAGAGCACGACGGCCAGCGGAAGCAAGATGCCGATGATGAGGTAGCCGGCGACGAACGCGTAGGCCGGCAACGCCCAGCGCCCGAGCGCGAGCTGCGTCGTCTGATAGCCTTTGCCCGAGACGACCGCGAAGCGTTTCGTGTCGAGCGAGAGGTAGCGCGACCAGACCGTCAGCAGCAGTGCGGCGCCCAGCACGGCGACGCTCAACGCGCCGGCGCGTCCGTAATCGGGCAAGCCCGCTTGCGGGTTCGTCGTGAGGTAGACGTAGGTGCTGAAGGTGAAGATGCGGTTGCCCCAGCCGATGATGGCGGGAACGTCGAACGTGCCGAACGCGATGATGAACACGTAGATCGCGGACGACACGAGTGCCGGCCGGATCAGCGGCAGTACGATGCGGCGAATCGCGGCGATGTCGGGCGCGCCGGCGATCGATGCGGCCTCTTCCAACCGGTAGTCGAGCGAGCGCAGCGCGGCGCTGACCATCAGAAACGCAACCGGCGCGAGCTGGAAGCCCATGATGATGCCCATGCCGGTGATCGTGACGACGTTGAGCACCGGGTGCGAGGGGCCGAAGGCCGCGGCGGAGAGGCGGTTGATCAGGCCGATCTGCGGATGCAGCAAGAAGAGCCAGCCCATCGCGATCGCGAAGCCCGGCACGAGCATCGACACGAGCATGATGCTCACGATTGCGGCCTTGCCGCTGCACCTTCGTGCGTTCGACGAGCCACGCGATCGGCAGCGCGAAGAAGAAGGCGACCACCGTTGCGATCGCCGCGAGCTCGATCGAGTTGAGGAGGATGCGGACGACGGCGGGGGTGACGAGGCTTGGCGTAGTTGGCGCTCGATGAGAGACTTTGCGCTACGAGGATCGCGAGCAGGCAGAGGATCAGCGCGGAGCCGATCGCGACCAGGACGCCCGTCGCGACGACGAATGAACGATCGCCGCCGCGCTTCCGCGAACGTGGCAATACCGCGTCTTTCATTACCGTTGGCTCGGTTTGGCAAGGATCGTGGCGGTCCCTCGACAAGCTCGGGATGACATACCGGTCGTCAGGAGGTCGGCATGGGTGTTTTCGTGGGTTCGCGGATTTGCTGCGGTTGTTGTTTGCGGGATGCTTGCGGCGTTTTTGACGGCGTCTGCGGTGCAGGCGCAATCGGGGGCGCAGCTTGGCAAGAATCTCAATGAGATTATTGCTGGTGCGGCGCGCGAGGGGACGATCGATCTTACGTGGAGCGCGTCGGTGATGGGCGATGCCGATGTTGCGCGGCGGCATATGGACGCGTTCAACAAGCTCTGGGGTTTGCACCTGACCTATCGCTTTGCCGCCGGACCTGAAATGGCGCGGCAAGGGAATCAGCTTTTTACCGAGTTCAGCGCTGGGCAACCGTCGTCGAGTGACATTCTGTTTTCTTCCGCGCAGTCGCTCGCGCCGCTGTTGCCGCACGACATGTTCTACATCGTGCCGTGGCCGTCGCTCGCGCGCGATCATCGCATCACGCCCGCGTTCATCGAAGGCGGCGGACGGATCATTCGCACGGGAACGTCGATTCCGGTGGTGGTGTACAATCCGACGCTGATGCCGCATCCGCCGTCGACGATCCAAGGCTTGCTGACGCCGCAATGGACCGGTAAGCTCGCGACGCCGCCGAACGCGTCGGGCTTCGACGTGCTCTCGGCGACCGATTTCTGGGGCCAAGCGAAAGCGCTCGACGCGGTGCGCAAGCTCGTCTCACTGCAGGCCGGTCTCGTGCGGTGCGGTGACGACGATCGCATCGCCAGCGGCGAGTACGCGGCGTTCGTCGAGGACTGCTCGAGCCAAGGGCCGCGCTTGCTCAAGGAAAAGGGCGCGCCCGTCAACTTCTACGTCCCGAGCGACGGCGCGCAGATCCGCTACTACTACTTGGCGATTCCGAAGAACACGCCGCACCCCAATGCCGCGGTGCTGTTCGTGCTCTACATGTTGAGCCAGCCCGGGCAGGCGCTGTTTTACGACGCGATGCGCATGGACAACGACATGCTTCCCGGCTCGAAGACGAGTCAGTTCCTCGAGCCGTACCGGCGCAGCGGGGTGAAGTTCACCACGATCGACATGAATTGGTGGTCGGCGCACCCCGAGGCGCTCGAAGGGCAGAAGAAAGAAGTCGAGATTCTCTCCGCTTCGCGGTAACGGTTAGTTCGGGCGCAGCGGTTTCGTGATGGATGCGTCGAGTGCGATCACGATTTTGCCATGGGCTTTGCGCCGGGCGAGTTCGGTATACGCGTCTTTCACCATCGCGAACGGGTAAATTGCCTCCAGGGGCATCTTGATGTCGCCCCATGCAATCGGGTTTGCAACGGATGCCAGAACCTCGCGCGTGTTCGCGGCTCCCGAACCGTCCGTCTTCGCGCCAACCTTTTGTGCGCCGGCGAAATCGATGATCGTATTGATGCGTGCGGGCGGAACGCCGAGTGATACGGCGAGGTCGATGTAGCCGTCACCGAAGAGGTCGATGAACGCGGTAATCCCGTTCGGGGCGGCGGCCCGCAAACGGTCGGCCAAGACCGTCGCCGTACGCGACGGGTTCGACCCCGACCGAACGCAGAAACGCCGCGCTCTCGTTGCTGGCAATGCCGATCACGCGCGCGCCGGTGCGTTGCGCGAGCTGCACGGCGATGGAGCCGACGCCGCCCGCTGCACCGCTGACGGCCACGGTGTCGCCCGGCTTCAACGCGACGGCGTGCACCGCGGCGACGGCGGTCGATGCGACGACCTTCAAGCTGCCGGCGCGGTACCAGTCGAGGGCGGGCGGCTTCGCGATGAGTTGTGAGGTGGGAACCGCAACGTACTCCGCCTGCGCGGCGCGCAGCTCGGACCATCCCATGACCGCGTCGCCCGGTGCAAACTCCGTCACGCCGGCACCGGCGGAATCGACGCGTCCGGAAAAATCAGAGCCTTGCCCGAACGGAAACTCCATCGGATACATATCCTTGAGGTAGCCTTCGCGTATCGAGATTTCGCCGGGGTTCGTGCCCGCGGCGATCACGCGCACGACGACCTCGCCCGCTTGGGGTTCCGGTTTTGCGACGTCGACGATCTTCACTTGGTCGAGTCCGCCATAGGCGGAGAGCTGCACTGCTTTCGGCATAATGGGGTGCCCTTCTGGAGGGGACATGGGTTTCCGTGCGCGATAGGAGCGACTATTCGCCCTGGAGGGAGTTCACGTGCGTAAACCGTTGCTCGTCATCGTCTCGCTCGCCTTTGCCGTCCTGCTCGTTACGGCCGCTAGCGGACTTCATGCGCAGACACAAGGCGTCGCGCTGACGGGGACCGTCAGCTCAGCCGAAGAGGGGGCGATGGAAGGCGTGCTGGTCAGCGCCCGGCTGAACGGCTCGAACATCACGACCACGGTCGTGAGCGACGCAAATGGGCGTTACAGTTTCCCAGCGGCGAGACTCGGTGCGGGCGCGTATGCGCTCACGATTCGCGCGGCCGGGTACGACCTCGACGGATCCAACGTGATCACGCTCGGCTCAGCCACAACGAACGCCGACCTGCGCCTGAAGAAGACGACCGACCTCGCCGCACAGCTCAGCAACGGGGACTGGCTGACGAGCATGCCCGGCACGCCGGATGAGAAGAAGCGGCTGATCGACTGCATGGGCTGCCACACGATCTTCCGGATCGTGACGACGCACTATACGGCGAATCAGCTCGTGCAGATCATTCCGATGATGAGCGGGTTCGCGCCCGGTGCGCAGCCGCTGTCGCCGGACCGCCGGCTCTCGCCACCGCGCAGACAGGACGCGGCACAACTGCGCTCGCTCGCGGAATACATTGCGAGCATCAACCTGAGCAGCGGGTCGTGGAAGTATCCGCTCAAGACGCACCCGCGACCGAGCGGCCGCGCGACGCACGAGATCGTCACGGAGTACGACCTGCCGCGCGCGCTGACCGAACCGCACGACGTGATCCTCGATGCGCACGGCATGGCGTGGTACTCGGATTTTGCGGCGCAAGTTCTGGGCGAACTCGACCCGCGTACCGGCGTGGTCACGGAATACACGCTGCCGCGCCTCAAACCGCAATTTCCCGCGGGTTCGCTGGACCTCGAAATGGACAAGTCCGGTAATATCTGGATGGGCATGCTGTTGCAGGCGGGCGTCGCCGAATTCGATCCGAAAACGAAAACCTTCAAGACGTTCTCGCTGCCGCCCGAACTTGAACGATAACGCCTCGCAGATCGCGATGGTCGATCCGCTGCCGAACGGTCTCGTGATCACCAACGACGTCGACAAGAACACCGTTCACTTGCTGGACCCGGCAACGAATCAGTGGCAGACGTACGGGCCGTTCAAGATTACCGACAATACCGGTTTGCACTCCGAAACGCTCTATGGCGTGCTCACCGACGCACACAACAACGCCTATGCGCTCGACTTCAGCCAGACCGACGGCAACTACCTCGGCAAAGTCGATTATCAAACCAAAGCACTCTCGATGATCCCGACGCCGACCAAGAACGTCCGGCTGCGCCGCGGGCACTTCAACGACAAAAACCAGCTGGCGTTTGCGGAATTTGCCGGCGACCAGATCGGGATGTACGACGCCAACACCGGCAAGATGACGGAGTGGAAGCTGCCGACGACCTGGAGCGATCCCTACGATGCGGTCCAGGACAAGCATGGCGAATTGTGGACGGGCAACATGTCGACGGACCTCATCACGCGGCTCGATTCGAAGACCGGCAAGACCGTCGAGTACCTGTTGCCGCGCGCGACGAACGTGCGCCGCGTGTTCGTCGACAACACGACGAACCCGGTGACGTTCTGGGTCGGCAGCAACCAGGGCGCATCGATCGTCAAACTCGAACCGGGCGATTAGATGCGCGCGGTTGCGCTCGTGCTGCTGGCAAGTCTCGCGTCGTTCGCCGTCCGCGGCCGGCCGCTCGCCCAAAGCGGTCTCACCGAACTGACCTTTGCGCTGGTCGCTCCCGGCACCGCCGGGTGGCCGTTGATCCTGGCGGAATCGCAAGGCTTCTATAAGGACGAGGGGATTGCGGTGACGATGATCGTGGGCGGGACGCCGCCCAACGTCGTCAGCCAAGTTGCGACCGGTGCGGTCAATCTCGGCGCCAACGGGTGCGACTCCGAAATCGTTGCGATCGCGCATCAGCTGCCGATCAAGATCGTCGCGCCGATGTTCAGCGTGAACCCCTACTCGCTCGTCGTCGCTCCGAACATCAAGACGTGGGCCGACCTCAAGGGTAAGTCGGTCATGCTCGCGACGAAACAGGACGTTACCGCAATCGCGTTCAGCGCGATGGCCGCGGCCCATAACCTCACGCTCGACGATTTTTCCATCGTGATCAGCGGCAACAGCACCGAACGCATTGCCGGACTCAACAGCGGCAACGTGCAGGGGGCGATGCTGAACGAACCCTACGACTTAACGGCCGAAGCTGCCGGCGACCGGATCCTGGGCAGCGCGGTCGATACGACCAAGGACTGGGCGTTCGCCTGCATTTTTGCCAACACGGGCTGGGCCGAGAAGCATCGCCCGCTGGTCGTGAAGTTTTTACGCGCCGTGCACCGGGGAATGCAGTACGGCTACACGCATAAGGCGGAATCCGTGGCAGCGCTCGTTGCCAGCGCGCACATCGATCCGGTCGATTGCTGCGCGTGCTTGGGATATCGACTTCGGCAAGTGGAAAGCCTACGATCCCAACCTGAAGCTCTCGCCGTCGGGGATCGCCGCGATCGGGAAATATCAGGTCGGGTTCGGCATCATTCCCGCGCTGCCGCCGATGGCCGACTTTTACGATCCCTCCTTTGCCGCCGAAGCAGTGAAAAAATAGGTCGATCTCGGGCTGCTGCGCATGGCGCTGCCGGACATCGGTCTTGCGAGCGCATCGACGGTGGATATTACGGCGAATCCGATCCCAACACGCACGCCGTGCTCGGGGTGCTCGACATCACCGGCGGTTACCGCCTCGTTCGCAGCCATTTGCTTGCGCTGATCATGCGCTGCGCGCTGGATATCGAAGAAGGTTTAGCCGCTGTGCCGGCGGGCTTTCTCTGAGCTTTATGATTGTGGCGGTCCCTCGACGACGCGCCCTTCGGGCGCTTTGCTCGGGATGACATGTATGTTCTTGCCGTGTGTGCCTTGCGTGCCGTGCGCGACATTCGCGCTATGCGCGGGGTGTTCGGTTTTTATGGTTACTCGCTGCATGGTGCGGCGGTTGGGGTAGTAGTCGTTGGCGGCATAGTGTTGGGTGCCGCGGTTGTCCCAGAAGACCATTGAGTTGGGTTGCCAGTGGAAGCGGAATTGGTATTCGGGGATCATGGCTTGCATGAAGAGTTGGGCTAGGAGTGCGCGGCTTTCGGTTTCGGACATGCCTTTGATCGCTAGCGTGAATTGGGGGTTTACGAAGAGTATCTTTTGGCCGGTTGCGGGGTGGGTGGTGACGACGGGGTGCGTTGGGTTTGGGAGTTCCTCTTCCATTTTTGCTAGGCGTTCGTGGCGTTCGCGCGGTGAGAGGTCGTCGAACTTGTGGCGGAAGTTTTGGAAGTCGTGGATCGCTTCGAGACCGTCGATCAGGTGCTGCATCTTGCTGCTGAGACCGCTGTAAGCGGCGGCCATGTCGGCCCACAGCGTGTCGCCGCCGCGTTCGGGCATCGTAATGCAGCGCAGGATCGATGCCCATCGGCGGATCGATGCGGAACGTTTCGTCGGAATGCCAGACGTCGGTGGAGAAGACGGGGTTGTCTTGATGGTTGTCGAGGACGAGCACTTCGGGCAGGTGTTCGAGGTGCGGCACGAACGGATGGATCGTGAGTTCGCCGAACTTCTTGCCGAAGGCGACGTGCTGTTCGGGCGTCATCTCGGCGTCGCGGAAGAACAGCACTTTGTAGTCCATCAGCGCCTGGTGAACTTGCAGCGCGGTTGCGTCGCTCACGGGTTGCGTGAAGTCGATGCCGCGCACTTCGGCGACGAACGTTGGGCCGTAGGGGATGACGTCAACCATGAGGTGTTCTCTTAGAGAATGAGGCGGCCGATCTTGTTTGTCAAGAATTCGGCAAACCAGATGTTTCCATCCGGACCGGTGGTAAGGTCGGCTGGGTTGGCGCCGGCGGTCGGAATGGTATAGTCGGTTTCTACGCCGGCGGTTGTCACTGAGCCGATGATATTCGTGTGGGTTCCACCGTAATAGAGTTTGCCGTCCGAACCTACGGCGAGTCCCTCGGGGTTGGGGTCAGCGAGCGATAACTGGTTGATAAATGTGCCGCTGGTATTGACCAGATCGAGCTTGGCGTTTGCCGCATCGATGATCCACAGCAGACTGAGCGGGCCGCTGACGACGTTGCGCAGCTGCGCCCCGCCGGGAATCGAATATTGCGTATACGCGAGGGTGGTCTGCGAGAACGCGTCGAGCATCGGGGAGCTCGAAAACGGCTCGGTTACCCACATGCGGCCGTCGGCACCCATGGCCACGCCTTCGAGTTGGGGCGTGCTGGGAATTTGGGCCGATTCCGTCACCGTGCCAGCCGTCGTGATTTGCCCGAGGCGGCCGGGGTTACTCGCGCCGAATTCGGCGAAGTAGAGATTGCCGCTCGAGCCTGAGGCAATGCCTTCGGGTTGCGCGTTCGCCGTCAGCACGTTGAACTCGGTCACGGCGCCGGCCGGCGTGACGCGCCCGATTTTGTTGGTCGAGAATTCGGTGAACCAGATATTTCCGTCGGGGCCCTCGCAAATGAACGCGATCCCGCCGCTCGTCGAAAATTGTTGGACCGTGCCGTCTGGTGTGACGTAGCCGATCGCGGCTACGTTTTGTTGACCGAACCACAGGTTGCCGTCGGAACCGGTCGCGACCGAATCGGGATAGATTCCACCGGGAATCGGATATTCCAAAATCGTGTGGTGCGGGTAGACGCTAAAGCTGGCCGGTGTAATCGTGCCGGCGCCGGTTGCCGACGGCGTAATCGTGACGGTGTTGCCGGCCAGCGTTCCGGACCCGTTGTACGTGAACGTCACGCTGCTGACGGCGGGCGAGGTGATGGAGATGGTCGATACGGTCGTGTTGCCGGAGGCGTCGCTGTTGCTCAACGTGATTGGATTCGCGTACGGATCGGTGCCGACGATCGTGTTGTTGTCCGCATCGAGTACGGTCACGCTGACGGTGGCTGTCGTCGCTAACGTTCCCGGCACGAGGTGCGTGACGGCCGACGCGAGCTGGATTTTCGCGACCTGGCCACCGAAGGCAATGGCGACCACGTTCGCGATCGTCGCGCCGATCGTCGCCGATGTCGACCCTTGGGAGAGCAGCACGTGCGACGCGTCGTAGAGCGAGGCGTTGAAGGTATCGAGACCGACCGGTGCGTTGATGGTCAGCGTGCAGGTCGTCGAACACGCGGCAGTGACCGGCGCGCCCGCGTTCACGCTGACGCTGGCGGATGCCGTGCTGGCGGAAATATATTGCAGGTGACGGCTCGTGCTGCTGGTCGCGCGCGGAATGGTGATGGTGAACGTCACCGCGACCGTTTGAGCGGCGGCCTTGGTTGGGGTGGCCGATGGTATCGACGACGATCCGGTTCCGGCGCCGCCGCCACCACAGGCGGCTAGGCTCACCATCGCGGCGGCGATTGCAATACGTACGAACGATACCGTCATGATCCCACCAAGGTCGTCGTCTCGACGTTGATCGTCACCGGCGTGCTTGCGCCGAGCGAGTTCGAGACGATCACGGTGCACGTGCCCACGCCGAGCGACGTTAACGGCAGCAAACCGCCGGAGAAAGTTCCGAGCGACACGACGCCCGAACAACTGCCGGGCGGTGACTGCGTAAAGAGAAAGCCGCCGTTATAATTGTTCTGGCTCACCGAGATCGACGCAGCGCCGGGCACGGTCGTGAATTGCACGGTGCCGGGTGCTACGGTTAGCGGTCCCGGCGGCGGAATGATCAGCGATGCCGATCCCGAGACCGTACCGGACGTCGCCGTAAACGTGATCGGTCCGCCGGCGAGCGCGCCCGTATAATCGACCGGAATCATCGTCGTCGTTGCCGGGATCGCGGCGATGGTCGTTGGTCCGCCGAACGTCAGCGGCGCGGGCAGCGGCGGCGAGGTTGTGATTTGGATCGGCTGCACGTAATTGCCGGGCTGCAAGATCACATACCCGGCGGCGTCCTTCGCCACGATCGAGAGCGTCGTCGTTGCGGGCAGGCCGACCGTCAGCGTGTTCGGTGAGAGATTGACGCTGAGCGACGACACGACCCCATCGAACGTCACCGAAATCGTATTGACGCCGTTCGCCAGGATGGTCGCCGTGGTGGTTCCCGTTCCCAGCAGCGCTGAGGACGCAGCGTACGCGGAGATCGTAAACGTGTCGGTCCCGAGCGGCGCGACGACGCCGAAGCTGCACGTCGTCGAGGTGGCCGGACAGGGGCCGCTCGTCGTTTGTCCACCGACGGTCACGCTGATGCTGGCCGTTGCCGGTGAGACGGACTGCGGAGTGCGGCTCGTCGACGCGGCAGTGCGCGGAATCATCACGACGATGTTGACGTCGGCTGTGCCGGCGGGTGCCGCGGGGGTCAATTGGGAGACAGCGCTTGCTTGTCCGCCGCCACCGCCCCCGCAGCCCGTAAGCAGCGCCGCGAGAGCCGTCAGACAAACGTGAACCCAACGAACTCGTGTAGTTCGCACCCCGCCAGATACGCCAACGTGCGTGCGTTATCCGCCGCGGCTTTTTTTGCCGCACGAGATCGGCCTCATCCACGATGCCGATCAGGATGCCGCGCTCGGTTTGCGTGTCCGGTGCGGCGTTCGAGGCTGGCGACGGATTCGGTGGGACGGCGGACGCGTTCGGCCCAGTCGTCGAGAGCGGTCGCGCAGATCGGCGACGACGTGCGGCGGCGCCGGGATCGGTGCCGCGGTCGTCGAGTTCGTGCGGGTCGTCGTCGCAGATCGAACGCCATCGGCGGATGAGCCGTCGAAGCGCATCAGCTTCCAGCGATCGGTGACGACCATCTGCATCTTCGAGCGATCGATCGGCGTGCCGAGGATTACGCGCACGCCGTTGATCGCGTAGTCGAACTCGCTGAACGCGGCGCTGCGCCAATCGGCCGGCGCGTCGCCGTGCAGCAGCGGCTGCGAGCGAGCGGCCTTGCAGGCGGTGGTAGGCCGGCGTGCCGCCGGCGAATTCGACGAACGTCGGCACGAGATCGATCGACTCGACGAGCGCGTTGCTGACCGTGCCGCGCGTCGACGTCGGCTTCCGGGCGCGGATCGACGACGATCAGCGGAACGCGGGCGGAGGGTTCGTGGAAGAACTCCTTTTCGCCGAGCCAGTGATCGCCGAGATAGTCGCCGTGATCGCTCGTGAAAACGATCATCGTCGAATCGAGCAGACGCATGTGCATTCGAGATAGGCGAAGAGCTTGCCGAGTTCGTCGTCGATCTGTTTGATCAGGCCCATGTAGGCGGGGATGACGGCGCGGCGCACGTCGTCGTCGCGAGAAGCTTGCGAGTAGCGCAGTTGCTGGAACGCAGCGTAGCACCGGATGCGCGTTGGCCGTTCGTCTGTCGCCGCGCACGGCCGGCGGGCACGTCGTCCGGTCCGTAGAGCGCGTGATACGGCGCCGGCGCGATGTACGGCCAGTGCGGTTTGATGAAGGAGAGGTGGATGCACCACGGCGCGCCGGCGGACCGTTCGATGCACTCGATTGCGCGGCGCGTCATGTACGGCGTTTCGGAATGTTCGGCCGCGACGCGGGCGGGATGCGGGCCGGCATCGAGCAGCCAGCCGGAGCGGATCGTGCCGTCGGTGTCTTCCCACGAGTTGGCCCACGTGTGCCAGGGATTGGGGCCGTCGTAGCCGAGCGCGTTGAGGTATTGGTTGTAGCGCAGTTGCGGCGTGGCGTTCGGGCGGAACGCCGGGCGATTCGGGGTGCAGGCCGTCGTCGCGTTCGAACGCTTCGAAGCCGCACTCGATCAGGAGCTTGCCGGTTTCGGAGGTGCGGATCGATGCCGAGGCGTTCGATCGCGTCGATGTCGGCGCGCATGTGCGTTTTGCCGACGAGCTGCGTGCGCATGCCGAGCGGGCGCAGGTAGTCGCCGAGCGTCCATTCATCGAGGCGCAGCGGCACGTCGTTCCAGGTCGTGCCGTGCGTGCGCATGTAGGTGCCGGTGTAGGTCGACATGCGCGAGGGGCCGCAGATCGGCGATTGCACGTAGGCGCGGTCGAAGCGGACGCCGCGCTTCGCGAGCGCGTCGATGTTCGGCGTCGCGACGCGGCCCGGCATCGCGCACGAGAGATAGTCCCAGCGCAACTGATCGGCCATGATGAAGAGCACGTTGCGCGCGGGACCAGCCATGCGGGAGAAGTTGCGCCGGTTCGGCGAGGTAACCCTCGCGGGCGGTTAGACTACGCCGGAATTGCCTCGCGCACGTCGGCGAACGTGATTTTGTCATCGTAGAGGCCGGGACCGGTCTCACCGAGATACGAGACGGCTTCGCCGATGCCGATGACGTCGCAGTATTTCGCCTGCATGTCGAACAGACTCATCGCGTGCGAGCTTTCGAAGCGGTCGAACGTGCACTCTTCGACGATCGAGATCTTGTAGTTGAGCGAGAACGCGTCGACGACTGCCGCGCGTACGCAGCCGGAGGTCGTCGTCCCGGTGACGATCAGCGTGTCGACGCCGAGATCGACCAGGAAACCCGGCAGCGGCGTGCCGTTGAACGGGCTCGGCTTGAGCTTTTCGATCACGATCTCGTGCTGCAGCGGCGCGATCTCTTTGACGATGTCGTTGCCGCGCACCGGCGTCGGCGTGACGGGCCGGTCTTCGCCCGAGCGGCGGTTCTTGTGCGCCCAGCCGCCGCGATCGAAGCCGTCGGGGCGCGAGTCGACGCCGGTGCTGAAGAAGACCGGGATGTGATTGGCGCGCGCCGCGGCCAAGAGCCGTTGCGTGGGTTCGATCGCGGCCCAGCCTGCCGCACCGCAACTGTTACGCCAGGTTTTCACCGACTCGAGAATCGGCACGTTTACATCGCCGGTGAACGCGTAGTTCACGTCGACGATCAACACCGCCGGGCGCGAACCGAAGCCGCCCCGCGCGCCGTAGCCTGAAGCGGTGTAGACCTGACGATCGGTTTCGGTAAGGAATTTGTCCCAGACGGCCATGGCTCGGATCCTTTCGCGTTAAGAGAAGAATTGGGGGTCGACGATTTCTTGATACGGGACTTCGGCACTCAGCAGGCCGGCCGCGATGACGACCGCTTCGGCCGTCTTGACCGAATCGGGCGTGATCTTGCCGGTCCACTCCCAGAGCTGATCGGCATACGTGCGCGCCATCGACGTCTTGAGATCGGTCGGCGACATGTCGGGAAACTCCTTGGCCGCGATCGCGAGCGTTTCCGCTTGATGGTCGCGCACGAACGCGAGCGCCTTTTTCATGCCGGCAACGAACGCTCGCGCGGTTGCCGGGTCGGAGGTGATCGACTGCTGGGATACGTTGATGGTCGAGTAAGCGTACGGCCCGAAGACGTGCGCGCCGTTCCAGAACGGCTCGCCCCACTGGCCCGCTTCAACGCCGCGCGAGATCATCGGTTCGTTCATCACGCCGATGTCGGCCTGACCCTGCGCGACGGTGGCCCCGATGGCCGCCGTCGTCACCTCCATCAGCGTCACGTCCTTCGTGGGATCCATGTTGAACTTCTTGAGCAGGTAGCGGATCGTCGAGTTGGGCGTGCCGCCGTAGCTGGAGACGGCGATCCGTTTGCCGTGCAAGAACGTTTTGAGATCCTTGCCCGGCGTGAGGCCCTTCGCTGCGACGAAGTAATTGTTGTTGCGGTTGACGACGTTGCAGATGGCGCGCAGATTGGCGCCCTTCACGTCGGCATACGCGTTGTGTTCGGGGCCGCCGATGAACCCCCACGCTTGCCCCGAGAGCACGGCGTTCGTGTGTTCCGAGCCCGAACTGGCGAGCGTGATCGTTGAGACGCTGAGGCCGGCGAACGAGTTGTTGCGGATCCCGACGTACAGCGGCAGATAACCGATGCCGTGCTGCGGTTCGGCGATGAGGATCGACTTGGTTGCGGCGCGCGCCGTGGCCGGGATGCCCAGCGTGCCGAGAGCGGCGCCTGAGGCGGAGGTGCGAAGGAAGGGGCCGCGACGCATGGGGTCTCCTAGCGGGAAGTTTGGGTGTGAAAGAAGCGCCGTAACAGCGTGTTTTCGAGCCACGTCGTGACGATGTAGAGCGCAACCGAGAGCAGCGACAGCGTGAACACGCCCGACCAGATGAGCGCGATGTTGTAGGTCTGGCCGGCGTAGTCGATCGAGCGGCCCAAGCCGTGCTGCGATCCGATGAACTCGCCGACGATCGCTCCCGCGAGCGCCAGGCCGATGTTGATCCGCATCGCCGAGAGAATCGCCGGGAACGTTCCGGGCAAGATGACTTTGCTGAACACTTGCCAGCGCGTCGCACCGAGCGAAAAGACCAGCCGCACGAGATCGCGGTCGACGGCGCGCATCCCGGAATACGTCGTCAGCGCGCTGATCACGATGGTGAGCGCCACCGCCATGCCGATCTTCGATGCGATGCCGATGCCGAGCACGAGGACGACGATCGGCGCGAGCGCGAGCTTCGGCATGCCCTCGAACACGATCAGGAACGGCTCCATCACCTTCGCATACCAGGTCGACCACCAGAACGAGAGCCCGATCGCCGAGCCCGGAGACGGTTCCGATCACGAAGCCGATGATCGTGGCGGTGAACGTGAACGAGGCGTCCTGGTAGAGCGAGCCGTCCCGCAGCGTGCGCCAGAACTCGACCGCGATCAAGGACGGCTGGCTCCACAAGAACGGGTTGATCACGTGCAGCCGCGCGAGCGTCTCCCAGAGCGCGAGGACGCCGACGGCGATTGCGACGCGGCCGGCCATCACCGACCATGCTGCGGGGGATGTGGCGCGGTACACGCGCCGTAATTTCACGCGCGTTGCGGCTCGTGGTGCGGCGGCGACCGGGGGTGCGAGTTCGGTTATGTCGGCACTCATGATGCCAGCAGCGCTTCGGCCGGGCGGTGCAGCAGCGCGAGGAAATGCTCTTTGTACGCTGTGAAGGCGGGCGTGGTCACGACCGAGCGCTTGCGCGGGCGCGACAACTCGATCGTGAGGCGTTCGATGATCCGTCCCGGCCGGGCCGACATCGTCGCGATCTCGTCCGAGAGGTAGACCGCTTCGTCGACGTCGTGCGTGACGAAGATGACCGTCTTCTTGAAGTCGTCCCACACGTCGAGCAGCCACTCTTGCATGTCGGCGCGCGTCTGCGCATCGAGCGCGGCGAACGGTTCATCGAGCAGCACCACGTCGCGATCGCAGAGCATCGTGCGCAACAATGCGGCGCGCTGACGCATGCCGCCTGAAAGCTCGGCCGGATAGCGGTGCTCAAACCCGCCCAGCCCATAGCGTGCGAGCAGCGGCAGCGCGCGCGCTCGGGCCTCGGCGCGCGGTACGCCGTCGATCTCCATGCCGAGCACGACGTTATCGATGATGCTGCGCCACGGCAGCAGCAGATCTTTCTGCAGCATGTACGAAACCACGCCGCTCATTCCGAGAATCGACGTTCCATCGAGCATGACGCTTCCGGCGCTCGGCATTTCGAGTCCGGCAATGATGTTGAAGATGGTGGACTTACCGCAACCGCTCGGACCGAGGATCGCGAGAAACGATCCGCGCTCGATTGCGAGCGAGACCGGAGCCAGCGCGACGACGGCTTCGCCGCGCCGGGTTTCGAATGTTTTGGCAACGCCGGCCAGTTCGAGCATCGTTCGTTCAGCCTAGCGAACGCGATCGCTTTGTTCCAGCGGCAAATGCATGAGCCTGATCCGGCGCGTCGAGCCATTTGTCCGAACGCATAAGCGGTGCGTAGAAATGATGCTTGAAACGCGCGCGTGTTCCGCAGAAGATTCCTACACTGCGCGGCGCGTCGCCGCAAGCTGGGGAGAGGTTGCGCCGGTGCGGCGGGGTAAGTTCTCGAGCGTATGGAGACGCACGTTGACGACGGCCTGGACCTGGTGGTGGCGTATCGGACGCTGGCGGAACACGGGATTCTGGACGCCTACGGGCACGTGAGCATGCGCTCTCCGGCGCGCCCGGACCGGTACTTTCTTTCGCGAGCTTTGGCGCCGGAGCTCGTTACCATCGACGATATCATGGAGTTCACGCTCGACAGCGAGCCGGTCGATGGTCAGGGGCGGGCGCTGTATTCGGAGCGCTTCATTCACGGCGAAATGTACCGCAGCCGGCCCGATGTGAATGCGGTCGTGCACAATCACTCGCCGACGGTCGTGCCGTTTTCCATCACGCCGGACGTGAAGCTCAAGCCGTTGTCGGCGGTGACGTCGTTTATCGGGCTAGGCGTGCCGACGTTTGAGATTCGCGATTTTCAGCCGTCGGGCGACATGCGCATTCTTTCACAATCGCTGGGCGTCGCGTTGGCGGGGGTTGTGGGGGATAAGCCCGCGGCATTGATGCGCGGCCACGGGGCGGTTGTCGTCGCCGCGGATATTGCGACTGTTGTGGCGCGGAGTATTTATCTCGAGCTTGCGGCGAAGCAGTTGCAGCAGGCGATGTTGATGGCGGGGCCTGGCGGGCGCGTCGTGACGTTAGATGATGCGGAAGTTGCCGCCGTGCAGAAGCGGCAAGAGTTTTCGCGGCCATGGTTGTTGTTTCGCACGAAGGCGTTGAACCGGATTGCGGCTGAGGCGGACGAGCATTCGCCCAAGTAGATCGACTGGGGCGGCCCCTCGACGACGCGCCTACGGCGCTTTGCTCGGGGTGACAGATCAACTGGGTGACAGCTTTAAACAAAAAGCCCCGCGTTAGCGGGGCTCTCCATTTAGCGGGGCTCTCCATTTTAGCGGGGCTCTCCATTTTAGCGGGGCTCTCCATTTTAGCGCCTCCGGTTTTAGCCGCGTTCTTCGATGGTTCTCGCTGAGGGGACGGCTTGGACGTCGGGGCCGGTGTTGGCGGAGTATTCGGGGCGCACGATGACGTCGATGACGCAGACTTTGCCTGCTTTGACGTGCTTGATGCCTTCGGCGACGGCGGCGGCGATTGCGCTGCGTTCGGTGATCGGGCCGATGCCGATGGCGCCTTGGGCTTTGGCGAAGCCGGCCATGTCGGGCGGCGGATCGTCGATGCGCTGACCGATCCACTTGCGTTCGACCGGGCGGCTGCGCACGACGGCCATGCGCTCTTGGTGCACTTCGTCGTTGAAGTACGAGCGGTTGTTGGCGACGATGACGAGCAGCGGGATCTTGCTTTGGACGGCCGTCCAGAGCGCGGTGTTGCCCATCAGGAAATCGCCGTCGCCGGTGATGCAGACCGGCAGGCGCGACGTGCCGCGCAGCGCGAGCGCCGCGCCGACGGCGATGCCGAGACCGCTGCCGATGCCGCCGCCGCCGTCGCCGCCGAGGTAATCGAAGCGGGCTCGTGAAGGTGAAGTCGGCTTCGTTGACGCCGAGCGGCAGCCGCGTGAAGCAGACTTCCATGCCGGCGAACGCGGTGCTCATCGCATCCGAGAACTCGTCGATGCCGATGACCGATCCGGTGCTGCCGTTCGTCTTCTTCGGAGCGTGCGGCGCGCCGTTGCTGATCGCGGGTTTGGGTTTCGGATTGCCGAGTTCGGCGAGCAGACACGCGACCAGCGCGTCGGGCGGCGCGGCGAGGTCGATGTCGAGTGCCGGCAAGCTCTGATAGTCCATGTTCCAGCCGCGATGCGCGTAGCGGTCGATGGATGCGCTGATCATCGTGGCTGCGAGGGGCTTGCCGGCGCTGACGGATTTGATCGTGCCGCCGAAGTCGACGCTGTCGAGATTGAGGATGACGTCGGCGTCGCGCAATGCGGCGGTGGCGGCTTTCGAGCGCGCTTGCCCGAGATGCAGCGGATGATTCGAGGGAAACGTTGCGCCGGTGAGCGATTGCGTGATGACGCCGGCGTTCAACGCTTCGGCGAGCGCGACGCGCGCGTCCCACGCTTCGATCGAGCGGGCGCCGCGGCCGGCGAGGATGACCGGATGCTTTGCGCCCTTGAGCGCGGCGAGGACGCGTTTCACGTCGGCGGGCGTCGGTGCGGGTTCATCCGGCGGCGCGTATTTTGCGACCGGCGGGATTGCGATCGGTGCGCCGAGCTTCTGTTCTTGCACTTCGGCATCGAGGAACACGATGGCCGGACCCTTCGGCAGCGTCGACGCAATCTGGTAGGCGCGCAGGATCGAGTCGACGGCGGCGCCGGGTGAGTGCGGGGTGTCGTCCCACTTCGTGAAGTTGCGGCAGAGATCGCCCATGTCTTGCGTGGTGTGGATCCAGTCGATCCACGGGCGGCGCTTCTGCGCATCGAGCGGCCCGTTCGCGCCGAGGATCAGCACCGGCGCGCGATCGACCCACGTGTTGAAGATCGCCATCGACGCGTGCATGAGGCCGACGTTGCTGTGGATCACGGCAAGCATCGGCTTGCCGGTGATCTTCGCGTAGCCTTGCGCGATCGCGACCGAATGCTCTTCGTGCAGGCACAGCAGCATCTGCGGGTTCTCGTTGCCGAGATAGTTGACGATGCTGTCGTGCAGGCCGCGATAGCTCGCGCCCGGCACGAGCGCGGCGTACTTGATATCCAGCGCGCGGATCACGGCGGCGACGGCGTCGCTGCCCCAGCCCATGTCGGTCGCTTTCGGCGTTTCGGTTCGCGTCGTAGTCATAGATGGTCCCTTCCCGCGCGGCCCGGCCGACTCCCTGGCCGGGGGGTCGGATGCCCAGGGCCCTTCCAAGCGGGACTGCCGGCGGCTGCGCGCGGGTACCAAAACACGACCACCATTCCTGAACGAGGACCTACCAATTGCGAGCACTAGTGTGGAGCAAGCCCTTTACGATGAGCGTCGAGGAGGTTGACGATCCGCGCATCGAGCAGCCCAACGATGCGATCATCCGTCTCACCACCGCTGCGATTTGCGGCAGCGATTTGCACATGTATGAGGGACGTGCGCCCGGCGAGAGCGGCACCATTTTCGGTCACGAAAATCTCGGCGTAGTCGAATCGGTCGGACAAGCGGTCGCGCAGATCAAGGTCGGCGACCGCGTTGTGCTGCCGTTCAACATCGGTTGCGGATTCTGTTTCAATTGCACGCGCGAGCACCCGGAAGCGTGCCTGACCGTCAACCCGAAGAGCCACTCCGGCGGATACGGGTACTCGGGCATGGGCCCGTTTCGCGGCGGGCAAGCGGAATTCGTTCGCGTGCCGTTCGCGCGATTTCAACTGCCTGAAGTTGCCCGGGACGCCGGGGGATGAATTCGAGGACGACTTCGTCTTGCTCGCGGACATCTTTCCGACCGGTTACCATGCTACCGAGCTGGCGGCAGTCCGGCCCGGCGACAGCGTAGCGATCTTCGGAGCGGGACCCGTTGGGTTGCTCGCGGCACTCAGCGCGCGCATAAAGGGCGCATCGGAGATCTACGTGGTCGACACCGTTCCCGAGCGTCTGGCGCTGGTCAAAAACGTCGAGGGTGCGATCGCCGTCGACTACGCAGAGGGCGATCCGGTCGAGCAGATCATTGCCATGCGCAAGCCGCATCGTGACGCCGTGCAAAATCTCCGCCAGGGCGCGGGCGATAAAATGCCGGGCGTGATGTGCGCGATCGACGCCGTTGGTTACGAAGCACATGCGGACGACGCTCCCGAGAACGACAACGCGGGTGGTACGCAGCGGCCGAACCAAATCATCGAGGATTGCATTCGCGTCACGAATCCGACCGGACATATCGGACTCATCGGCGTGTACTTTCCCGAGGATCCCGGCGGCGTCGATGAGGACGCGAAAAAGGGCCGCTTCACCATCAGCTTGGGCCAGGCGTGGAACAAAGGGATCACGATCGGCATGGGGCAGGCGCCGGTGAAGCGCTACAACGTGTACCTGCGCGACCTCATCCTCGCGGGACTTGCGAAACCGAGTTTCATCGTGTCGCATCATCTGCCGCTCGAGAGCGGTCCGGAAGCGTATAAGAAATTCGATCGGCGCGTCGACGGATTTACGAAAGTGCTGCTCAAACCGCAACTGCGGGCGGACCGGGTTTCGACGGAACGCGGCGAATTCTCGGCCGAACGTTCGGCGAGTCGCGCTTAGCTATGGCTGCCAAGAAGACGCCGGCGAAGAAATCGCCGGCGAAGAAGAAAGCGGCGAAGAAAACCCAGCGAAGAAAACGCCGGCTAGAAAAACATCGGCGAGGTGGTCGCAGCACGTTACCGAGACGAGCGATGCGATGGACCTCGAGCCCAACGTCTTCAAGCAGCGGTCGGCGAAAAAAATCGCCGAGGCGGTGGAGCATGACGCGGCGCGGTCGACGCGCCGGAAGTCGACGCCGTATCGCTCGGCGATGTCGATGCTGACGTTTTACATCAATCGCGCCGGCAAGAACCTCAGCCCCGAGCGGCGCAAGGTACTGGAGAACGCAAAAGACGTACTGCGGGCCGAATTCGGTCCGCAGGCGCGGTCGCAAAAAAAGAAAGAGCCGTGACTTTCGGTCACGGCTCCTCGTCCGCCGGGTTTACTCGACCCAGTAGTAGTCCACGACGTAGTAGTCGTACAGCTCGCGCTCGCGGCCCCGATCCCAGTTGTCGTCGGCATCGTCGAGCATCTGAATCCGGCATTGCGCTGGTGCCCGGCTCGTTCTCCGGACGCTTGCCCGTCCCGACGCCGCCGGCGCTTGCGCGGTAGCTATCGCGCCGGCTGCCGGCCGGTGCGCCTTCGAGTTGTTCCTTCGTTAGATCGGTGACGAACCCGTGTTTGCTCGTGTCGTAGGTCAACATGCGCCACGGGATCGTGTATTCGTGACCCCCCATGCCGAGGAAACCGCCGAATTCAGCGACGGCATACGCCACGCGTCCGCTGACTTTGTCGATCTTGACGCTCTTGATCGTGCCGATGTCTTTCCCGGCACGGTCGAATACTTTGGTTCCTTCGACGCGATCGCTTGAAATGAGCGATGTCTCCGTCGACTGGCCGGTGCGCGTACCCGCTGTGCTTTGATTCACTTAACGCTCTCCTCCATTTGGACCGCATCCATTTTCCGCCGCGAGAGGCGCGCGAAACGTGGTCGGTGGTCCCTCGGGCAAGCGGCACCGACTACTCCATCCGGACGTTTTTCGTGAAGTCGTAGTCGGTGTGCTTGGTCGCCGTGAATTTCCAATCGATGACCGACGGATCGCGGCCCGTGACGAGCGTGTCGGTGAGGAAGGCGATCACCTCGTCCCACGTTTGCTGTGCGGCGACCGGCCGGTAGCGTCCCGGCATCGTATCGTTGAGCCAGCCGTGCGGGACGTCGGGTATGACCGTTATCTGGTAGCTGAGGCCGGCGGCTTCGAGCGCGTTGCGAAAGCGGATGATGTCGTCGAAGGAAATGACGTGGTCTTTTTCACCGAAGATGCCGAGCACGTTCGTCTTGCTCGCGGCGATGAGTCCGCCCATGCCCACGGGGAAGCGCGCGTTTACTTCCCAATCGGATACTTGCGCCGCGCCGTACAGTGAGACGGCGGCGGTTAACGGATGCGCGTTGGCCCACACGAACGGATAGCGCCCCGTTTGACAGACGCCCATCAAGCCGAAGCGTGACGCGTCGGCGCCGGGAACGTCCGCGAAGAGCGCAAACGCGTCTTCGAGGATCGCGAGCACCTCGGGATCGCTCGGCTTCATGCCCACCGTGCCCGCATGCAGCGCGGTTTGGTCGGGATAGGCGAAAAACAAATCCGGTGCGCACACGACGAAACCGTCCGCGCTCATTTTGCGCGCGAGGTCTTCGGTATGCTGGACGAGGCCGTAGCGCTCGTGCAGCAGCATGACGCACGGGAACGGACCCGGTCCGTCGGGACGGCACATCTGCACGGGGGTGCCGCGCGCGCCGACCGGGCGCGACTCCGTAATGGTATGTGACAAACGAAGCTCCTAGAGGTGGATGAGGGTTTCTTCCATGACGCTCTCGCGCACGGCCGATTCGATCAGGCCCCAAATGTGACCGACGTATTCGCTGAACTGCGGCGTGCGTTTGACCGACGGTTCGCGCGGGCGCGGCAAGTCGATCGTGATGTCTTCCTGAATGCGGCCCGGGCGCCGGCCGAACACCAGCACGCGGTCGGAGAGGTAGACGGCCTCGTCGATCTGATGCGTGATGAACAAGACCGTCGATTTGGCGGCGGACCAGATGCGCAGCAATTCGGTTTGCATGATCTCGCGCGTCTGCGCATCGAGCGCGGCGAACGGTTCGTCCATCAGCAGCACTTCCGGATGCACGGCCAGCGCGCGCGCCAGGTTGACGCGTTGCCGCATGCCGCCCGAGAGTTGGCGCGGGTAATACTTCTCGAAACCCTTGAGGCCGACCAATTCGAGCAGTGCCTGCGAGCTGCTCGCGCTCGGCCGCCGGTGAGCCGGCCTTGGATCTCGAGGCCGATGGCGGCGTTGCTCCACACCGTGCGCCACGGTTGCAGCGAGTCGGCCTGGAACACGAACGCGCGGTCGGGGCCCGGCTTCGTGACGCGGCGGCCGTCGATCGAGACGGCGCCGGTATCGAACGGCTCGAGGCCGTCGACGATGCGCAAGAACGTCGTCTTGCCGCAACCGCTCGGACCGACGATGCTGACGAACTCGCCGTCCGCGACGTCGACGCCGATGTCGGAGAGCACTTCCAAATCGTCGTAGTATTTGGTCAGGCCGCGAACCGAGAGCTTCGCCGCCGGCGTTCGGTGCGCTCACGCTTTCCACGGCACGAGCTTGCGTTCGAGATACTGGAAGCCGGCGGTCAGCAAGATGCCGGCGGTGGCGAGCACGATCACGCTGGCAAAGAGTTGCGGCATGTTGAAGACCTGGCTTGCGTTGTTGATGAGGTAGCCGAGCCCGCCGCGCGAACCCGCAAGTTCACCGATCACGACGCCGATCAAGCCGCGCCCGACGCCCAGGCGCAGCCCCGCGATGATGTACGGCGTCGCGCTCGGCAACGAAACTTTCGCGAAGATTTGCGCTTTGCTCGCGCCGAACGATCGCGCGGCCTCGACCAGCTGCGGATCGGCATGCTTGATGCCGGTCTCGGTGTTGATGATCATCGGGAAGATGACGAGGCTGATCACGACGGCGATCTTCGACCAGATCCCCACGCCGAACCACAGGATCAACAGCGGTGCGAGCGCGACGATCGGCGATGCGTAGAATCCCGAGATCCACGGCGTGAGGATGAGTGAGAGATCTTCGAACGATGCGGTGAGCAGCCCGATCAGCGTGCCGGCGACGACGGCGATCGCGAAGCCGATGAAGAACTCCTCGCCGCTGATCACGATTGCTTTTTGCAGCACGCCTTGGTGCCACATGTCGACCAGCGCGAGCAGCGAGGAACTCGGCGTGGCTAAGAAGAGCGTGTTCTTGACGACGAAGAGGCCGACGTACTCCCAGATCGCGAGGCCGCCGATCACCGATGCGATCGTGATCGCGACGCGCTGAATGGACCGGCGGCGGGCTGCGGCGCGGCGCTGTTCGCTGCGCGACGTCCCGCCGGCGGGCAGGGTCGCGGAAGGCGCGCGCGCCGCAACCGCGCTAGGCATGCGCGGGGGTCTTACCCGTCACTTTCTCGAGATGCGCGACGACCTCGTCGATCCCGAGGACGTCGGCGTATTTTTGATGCATGTCGAAGAGGTTCATCGCATGCGCCGTCTTGTGGCGGTCGAAGACGCATTCTTCGACGACGGTCATCTTGAAGCGATAGCTCCGGCCTTCGACGCACGTCGCGCGCACGCAGCCGCTGGTGCTCTCGCCGACGAGGATGATGCCGTCGACGTCGTGTCGCGTGCAAGTGCGACATGAGCAGCGTGCCGAAGAAGCCGCTCGGTGCGGCCTTGCGCAGCACGGCCTCACCCGGCAGCGGCGCGACCTCGTCGACGATGTCGAAGCGGCGGCGCACCCGGTCGGCGATCACGGGGTCGGCACTTGCCGTCTCCTTCTTCCCGCGCGTCGACCAGGCGGCTACGCCGGAATCGAGCGGGTGGAGGCCGGTGACGTGGACGATCGGGATATCGGCTGCGCGCGCGGCGCCGAGCACGCGCTGCAGGTGCGGAATCGCGTCCCAGGCTTGGGGCCCGCAGGTTCCGGGCCAATCCGGCATCGCGTCGAGCACCGACGCGGGGCGGCTATCGCCGAAAACCCAGCGATAGAGATCGATCAAGACCAAGCGCCGGCCGCTGCCCGAAGCCCCACACCTGATGCGGCCGCTCTTTGAGCGTCGCGGCATCTTCGGCAGCTAAGAAGTTATCCCAAACTCTCGTCACTCTCATCGTGCGTTGGTATTCACGATCGGGCTTCGTCCACGCCTGGGTGTTGCGTTCGGCGAAAGGCAAAGCGAAAGCGCAGGATATTGGCCAAGCGGACTATCGGCGCTTCAACTCGGCGTTTGCTTTGACGACAAAGGAATTGTCGTAGAAACGCGCCGGATCCGGCGCCGGCGGTTTGAGCTGGTTGGTTTTCAGCAACGCGCTGATCACCGGAGCGAGATCGCTGTTCGACATCACGCCGCTCCGGTTGTAATACTGCGCTTGCGTGATGAAGAAGTCGTACGTCTTCGCGGAATCGTCGGCCGACACGTTGGTCTCATCGGCCAAGATGGAGATCGCCTTGGATCTATTCGCCGGGTTGTACAGCCAGGCGACGCCTTGCAAGATCGACTTTGCGTACGCGGTCACGACGTCGGGATTTTTCTTCGCGAAATCGGTGCGAACGGAGAACGTATCAAACGGAAAGACCGGGAAATACTTTTGCACGCGGTCGAGGACCGGATAGCCCGCACTCGAAGCGCGGAACGAGAACGGCGGCAATAAGATCGCCGCATCCACCGTGCCCGAGAGCAGCGCCGCGAAGCGCTCCCCGGTTCCGCCGGCAAACGTATAGGTGACGTCGTCGGGCGTCATCTTATACGCCGCGAGTACGGTGTTCATGAACACCAGCGTGATGTCGTTCGGGCCGCCGACGATAATCGTTTTTCCGCGCAGTTGAGCGATCGACGAAAGGCCCTTCTTTCCGAGGATGAGGTAGGGCGCGTTGTTGCTGCGGTTGAGGAAACTGACGATCGGCGCGCCGCCGAGGATCGCTTCGATGATTTGCGTCGTCGAGACTTCGCCGATATCCACCGAACCGGCCGTCAGCTGCTGCGCGTTCGCTGCCGAGGAACCGGTGATGATCAGATCGGGCTTGACGCCGTTCTTCTCAAAGAAGCCCATCTGGTTCGCGACGTAGACCGACCAGTCGCTGGCGGTCTTCGAGGTCAAGCCCACGGCGACGGATCGCGGTGCAGCCTGCGCCGACGCGAAGCGCGGGACGGATGCGGCGGCAACAGCGGCGCCGGCGGCGCGGAGAACGGCGGCACGGGAAATCGATCGATTCATGCCCGTTCTTTTCAGCGGCCCTCTACGGCGCCTTTCGGACTTTTGTTACGTCCCGGGCGCGATGAATTCGGCCGTGCTGACGGCGCGCGGCAAAAGTCCGTACTTGAACGAGAAATCGAGCGGTGCGGCCACGTACTTCGGATCGCTCGACGTGGCGAACCAGGCGCGCGTCATCAGCGCGACGGCCGACGGTTCCAGTTTCGCCACTTTGGCGATGATGCCGGCCGATTCGGCTTGATGCGTGTTCGCCCAGCGCGCGGTGGCGTAGATGCCGGCGATGAATTTCTTGGCGGTCGCGGCGTTCGCTTGCAGCCACGGCTTGGTGCTGAACCAGACGATGTTGGCGAATTCGGGGGCGATCACGGCGTAGACGTCGGCGAAGAGGCGCGCTTGGCCGTCGTGAAGCGCGGCGCTCAGCGAGGGTTCGGCGATCGTCGCGGCCGCGATCGTGCCGCGCTGCAGTGCCGCACCCATCTCGGGGAACTTCAGTTCGACGAATTTCACGCGCGAGGCGGGAATGTTGTTGTGTTCGAGCCATGCGACGACGCCGAGCTGATTGAAATCGTTGAGCGTCGAGACCGCGATCGTCGCGCCGTCGAGATCCTTGGCCGTTTGCAGCGGCGAGTTCTTCGCCACGCACAAGTGCGAGTACGCGTGTTTGGCTGAGTAGAGCGCGGCCGGGGCGATCATCTGGAACGGAATGCCGTGCGCGATGCCCGAGGCGATTTGCACGATGTTGGCGAGACCGACGTCGAGGTCGCCGCCGATGACGCCCTGGACGATCGTCGACCCGTTCGGGAACGTGCTGATCTGTGCGTTCACGCCGTTATCGCGGAAGATGCCGCGTTCGGCGCCGAAGTACGCTTCGCCGAACGAGTCGATCGGATCGGCGCCGACGCGCACCAGCGGCAGATCGGCCTGAGCTGCGGCGGGGCGCGTCGCGGCGAGTACGCCGCCGGCGAGAAGTGCGAGGGCGCCGGAACGGTTGATGGGCATGATGGCTGTCCTACTTCCGAAGTTCGGGGGCGAAAAGGTCGAGCGGCGTAACGGGCTTGGTGATGAGGCCATACTTCAAGGCGGCGTCGAGATGCGGCTTCAGCGCGGCCGGATCGGCGGCTTCGTCGAACACCACGCGCGGCATCGCCGCCACGATCGCGGGATCGAGTTTGGTGACGCCGATCAGCACGTCGGCCGTTTGCGCGTGGTGCGTGTTCGACCAGGCGGCCGCGCGATAGATCAAGGCCGCGAACTTGCGCGCGAGATCGGGGTTGGCCGACACCCACGCTGCGGTTGAGAACCACGCCGTGATCAAGAAGCGGGTGCCGATCGCGTCGTAGACGGGCGCGAAGACGCGCGCTTCTTTCTTCGCGGTCGTCGCTTGCGGTTCGGCGAGCAGTGCGGCGTCGATGCGATGCGTGGCGAGCGCTTGCGGCATTTCGGCAAACGGCATGTCGATGAATTTGACGGTGCTGGAATCGCCGCCGTTCTTGTCGATCCAGATTTCCGGTCCGAGTTGTGAGATGCTCTTGAGTCCGTTGACGGCGATCGTCTTGCCGTTGAGGTCGCGGGCGGTGCGAAACGGCGAGTCGGTCGCGACCATCATCACCGACGACGGTTCTTTCGCCGTGTAGAGCGCGGCCGGCGCGATCATCACGAGCGGCAGGCCTTTTTCACGCGCGGTTGCGAGCGAGCTGACGTTGGTAAGCCCGATGTCGGCCGACCCGCCGGCGACCGCGGCTTGCACGGCAGCGCCGGCGTAGAGCGTTTGCACTTGCAGGCTGAGGCCGCTTTGGTCGACGAGGCCTGCGGCTTGTGCGTACTGCACTTCGAGGCCGGTGTCGATCGGCAAACCGATGACGCGGATCGCGTCGGCCGCGGATGCAGCTACGGCCGGCAGCAGGGGTGCGAGGCCGGCGGCGCCGACCAAACGCAACGCATGATGACGCTTCATGCGCGGTGCTTTCGCTTAAGTCGATTGGCTGCCTTGCGCCGGCGCGGGCGCATGCGCGGCTCGCAGTCCCGACGGCAACACGATCGCTAGGCCGGCCATGACGACCGCGAGACCGAAGATGATCAGGTAGACGTCGTGCAGCGAATCGGCGATGGCGCCGGTGAGGCGCGCGAGTTCGGCGGCCGGGATTGCGGCCCGCGTGTGCGGGATCGATCAGGGTCGCGACGACGCCGCCGGCCTCGGGCACGCGCGAATAGAGGCCGAGGTTGAATACCGCTCCGAAGCTTGCGGTGCCCACGGCTTGCCCGATTTGGCGCATGAAGATGAGCGACGACGTTGCGGACCCGCGCATGCTCCAGTCGACGGCGCCTTGCGTGGCGACGACGAACACGCTGTTGAAGAGGCCGAAGCCGAAGCCCAAGATCCCGAGCGCGGCGCAGATCAGCGTGAAGTCCGAACTCACGTTGAGCGTGGCGAGAATGGCGGCGCCGACGAGCAGCGGCACGCTGCCGGCGAGCGCGACCCAGCGAAAGCTGAAGCGCAGCTGAAAGCGCGCGCCGAAGATCGACCCCGGTGTCCAGCCGACGAAGAGCGCGCCGATCGCGATGCCCGCGTCGACGGCGGAGCGGCTCATCGCGCCTTCGATGAAGGTCGGCATGAACGTCGAGATGCCCATGACCATCGCGCCGATGAACACGTTGCCGATGTTGGCGATCGCGATCACGCGGATGCGATAGAGCGAGAACGGCATCATCGGTTCGGCCGTGCGCAGTTCGTGACGGATGAGCAACGCCAACGCAACGACGGCGACGCCGGCGAGCGGAAGGGCGGCCGCGAGCGGCATGTTGCCGGCGTCGACCAGGACGTACATCAAGCCGCCGACGCCGATTGCGAGCAGGGCCGAGCCGAGGTAGTCGATCTCGTGCGCGACGCGCTTGATGGTTTCGTGATACGCGTTGACCGCCACGGCGATGCACGCGAGGCCGACCGGCACGTTCAGCCAGAAGATCACGGGCCAGCCGTAGTGCTGGATGATGAACGCGCCGAGCAGCGGCCCGATGATCGCCGCGAAGGCCCACGTCGTCGACATGTAGCCTTGCGCGCGGGCGCGGTCGCGCCCGATGTAGAGATCGCCGACGATGGTGGTCGACACCGGCTGCACGCCGCCGGCGCCGATCCCTTGCAGCGCGCGGAAGAGAATCAGCTCGAGCATGTTGTGGGCGAAGCCGCAGAGGATCGAGCCGGTGAGGAAGATCAGGATCGCGACGATCAGCAGCGTCTTGCGGCCGAAGAAATCGGCGAGCCGGCCGTAGATCGGGATCGTCACCGCTTGCGTGAGCAAGTACGCGCCGAACACCCAGCTGAAGTAACGCAAGCCGCCGAGGTCGCCGACGATTGTCGGCAGCGCGGTTGCGACGATTGTCGCTTCCACGGCCACGATGAAGATCGCGAGCAGCATGGCGCTGAACACGATCGTGCGCGGGTTCATCCGGGCCGTCACCATTGCGGCACAATGCGCCCGTGCGGAGGCAAAATACTGCTCGCGCGTGAACGTTACGTATAACTACCGATGGAACTACTTCGCTTTACCGGCCTCGAGCGGCATTTCGGCGCGAAGGAGGTCTTCCGCAATCTTTCCGGCGTCATCCGCGACAACGAGAAGATCGGTTTGGTCGGCCCGAACGGCGCCGGCAAATCGACGCTGGTGCGCTTGCTTGCGGGGATCGACCGCCCCGATGACGGCACCATTGCACGCGCGCGCGAAACGCGCTTCGGCTACCTCGCGCAAGACGCGGCCGAGAGCGGCCCGCAGACGCTGCGCGCGGCGTTCGACGAAGCGCTGACGCGCGGTTCGGCGCACGAGTGGGAGATGCGCGCGACGCTCAATCGCTTCAACTTCGCCGAGAGCGATCTCGAGCGGCCGCTGAGCGAGTTCTCCGGCGGACAGCGCACGCGCGCGCTGCTGGCGCGCACGCTGCTCGAAGAGCCCGACTGGCTGATTCTCGACGAGCCGACGAACCATCTGGATCTCGACACCGTGCGCTGGCTCGAAACGTTCGTCGCGCGCGATACGCGCACGTACGTGATCGTGTCGCACGACCGGTACTTTCTCGAGACGGTCTGCTCGTCGATCTGGGAGCTGGACGCGGGCGAGCTCGCCGAGTATGCGGTGACGCCGGGGAAGGCGTATACCGAATTCGTCGCGCAGCGCGCCGAGCGCCGCGCGCAGCAGCAGCGTGCCTACGATGCGGCGATGTCGGAGCGCGAGCGGCAGCGGGCGGTGATCGCGGAGCTGCGCACGCACGGTTCGCACAACTACTCGCACGTGCGTTCGCGCGAGAAGGCGCTGGATCGGGTCGACGTCCTCGATGCGCCGCGCAAGGAGCGGCGTTCGATCTCCGTGGCGCTGACCGCGGCGCGCAAGGCGACGACCGGGATCGCGATCGAGCTGGTCAACGTGGCGAAGGCCTACACGGAGCCGCTGTTTGCGAACGTCAACGCGAAGTTCGCGCGCGGCGAGAGCGTAGCGATCGTGGGCCCCAACGGTGCGGGGAAGACGACGCTCTTGCGCATCATCTCCGGCGACATGACGCCGGATAAGGGGAACGTGCGCTACGGCGTCGGTCTCACGACGGCAGCGTATTCGCAGAGTTCGGTCGACGATCTGCCGGCCGGCATGTCGGCGGCGGACGCCGTGCAGCAGATGGGCGTCACCGGTGAGGAAGCGCGCTCGCTGCTCGGGCGCTTGAACCTCGGCGGCGATGCGGTCGACAAGCCGGTGGAGGCGTTCAGCGGCGGCGAACGGCGGCGCATCATGCTGGCGCGGTTGATGGCGCAGCGCGCGGATTGTCTCTTTCTCGATGAGCCGACGAACGACTTGGATATTCCCAGCCGCGAAGCGCTCGAAGATGTGCTCGCGTCCTACGACGGCGCGCTGTTCGTCGTGTCGCACGACCGGTATTTGCTCAAGCGCCTGGCGGAACGCGTGATCGCGATTCGCGACGGGCACGCGACGATCGTCGACGGCGATTACGAGACCTACGAGCAGCGCCAGCACACGTTGCCGGCCGCGGCGACGTCGAGCGATGCGCGGCCGGGTGCGAAGGGCGGGCAGAACGGCAAGCGGGCGGCGCACGAGGCGAAGCTCGATGCGGGGCGGCGCAAGCGCGCCGTGCTCGATGCGGAGAAGCGCGTCGCGGATCTGGATGCGGAGAAGGCGCGGCTCGAGGCGCGCTTCGCGGCGTCGGATCTGTATGCGGATCCGTCGGCCGTGATCACGCTGCAGCTCGAACTCGACCGCGTGCGGCTGGAGAGCGAGCGGGCGTTCGAAGCGTGGGAGCGGGCGACGGCTGCGCTCGAGGCGTTAGCCGGCTAACGGCGCTTCCCGTTTGGCGCGGGCGGCGAGCCAGTCTTTGAATGCCTCGAGCGCCAGCGGGCGGCAAATAGCGAACCCCTGCATGTAGCGGCAAGCGCGCTTTTTCAGCCAATCTGCTTCGGCGAAATCTTCCACGCCTTCGGCCAGCGAATCGAAGCCGAAGTTTTTGGTGATCGCGATGATCGTTTCGGCGATCGTCGCATCGTGCGGGTCGCTCAAAATGCCCGAAATGAAGCTGCGATCGATCTTGACCACGTCCACCGGGAGGCGCTTGAGGAACGACAACGACGAGTAGCCGGTACCGAAGTCGTCGATCGCGATGCGGATGTTCAGCCGGCGGAGTGCGCGACAGACGTGGCGGGTGGCTTCGACGTCGCGCATGGCATCCGATTCGGTGATTTCAACCCCGATATTGGCCAGCGACACCCCGTTGCGCGCGGCCGTCGTAAACTCGCGAATGATTTTCGAATTGCCGGCTTGGCGTCCGGAAAGATTGAAGAACACGCGGAAGCCGGGGCGCAACGCGGCCAACTCGTTCGCGCCGGCGAGTGCGTTGCGCATCACCCACGCATCGATGTTGGCGATCGCGCCGTTGGCCTCGGCGAACGGGATGAAGTGACTGGGCAAGAGGAGACCCCGCGTGGGATGGTCCCAGCGGATCAAGGCTTCGCAACCGGTCACCCGGCCGGTGCTTATTTCTACGTGCGGCTGGTAGTAGAGCACGAATTGATCTTTGGCCAGCGCTTCGGCGATTTCGTTCAGCAAAGCGCTGCGGCGCGTCGCGTCTCCCTCCATGCCGGCTTCGTAAAACACGACCGAGCCATGGCCCCGCGTTTTTGCATTCGCCAGCGCCGTGCCGGCCCGCAGCAGCACGGCGTCGATGAGCGTGCCGTCTTCCGGCGCAACCGCGATGCCGAGACTTCCGGTGCGCGCTATCAGATCGGTGCCGGCCCGGTCGCCGGTGGAAAACGCCGTCGCGAACACGTCGGCGTAGTCGAGCGCGCGGTTGTGAACGGCGTTGACGGAATCCGGTTCGGGGACGTAGATCCCGAACACGTCGCCTTCGATGCGGCCGACGATCTCATCACCGATCGCGCGCTTGCGGAGCGCATTGCCGACCTCCACGAGCACCGCATCGCCGATCATGTGGCCGCGTGATTCGTTGACCTCGCGGAACGCGTCGATGTTCACGAGAATGATCGCGAAACGCCGGCAGTGCGCGGCGGCGGCGCGCGCCTGCGAACGAAACTGCGATCGGCTGAGCAGGCCCGTCAGCACGTCATGCGCCTGCTGGTACTCGAGCCGCTCGAACTGCCAACGCTGTTGCAGATGATTGGCGAAGAACGACGCCAGGACTTCGATGTAGGCGTAATCCTCGGATCCGATGGGTTCGGGCGTCGCTTCGCTCGATGCGAAGGAGAGCCCCCAACTCGTCGTGCCGGCCCGAAACGTCGTTACGATCAACGATTGCGTGCCGTGCCGGGTTGCAAGCCGGCTGCGCTCGCCGGCGTTTATGTGGTTCCAAGACTGGGTTCCGCGGCCGGCCTCGATGACCGGGCCGATCATGGTCTGTGCGATCGGTATCGAGTTGCCGACCGGCGGGAAGCCGTCGAGAATGGGCCGGCTCGATGCAACCGCTTTGATGGTGAGTTCCGAGCCTTCGATGAACCAGAGGACGCCGCGGAAGTTCTGATCGGGCCGAATGGCGGCGGCGGCTTGGCCCAACATGGCCTGAAGCAGTTCCTCATGTCGCAGGTCCGGGTTGTTGATGATGCTTTGCAGCGCGTCGAGCCGCTCGATGTGCCGTCGCGAGCGCTCCACCTCTGCGTGCAGCGAGCCTTCGAGGGTGGTGACTTGGAGCTGGTTTGCAAACGACGAAGCGAGCACGTCGAGATAGGCGTGGTCCTCCTCGTCAAACGATGTGGCCGTCGGTTCGGACGATCCGAAAATCAGCCAGTACTGCGATGCGCCCGCGGTAAACTGCGCCGTGATGGCGGAGCGCCAGCCGAGGAACGCGAGCGCCGGGGGCACCGTGCCCAGGGTTGAGAGATCGTCCCAAGCGCGCGTGCCGGAGGCCCTCGGAACCAGCGTTTCGTCGAGCGGGGTGCGCCGGCCGATGTGCACGTTTGCGATCGCGCCTTCGGTACCGGGCTCCGCGCCGATGCCGATCACCACGACCTCGTCACCTTCGATGCGTCCGAGCAGGCCTTGGAAGCGCTGCGCGGACCGCAGTGCGGCCGCCCCTTGGCGCAACATGGAAAAGAGCAAGTCTTGGCCGCGCAAGAGCGGGTTGTTGGCAACTTGCCACAGCGCTGCAAGGCGCTCGGCATGTTGTCGCGCGCGGCCCTCGGCGGTTCGCAACGAGGCTTCCAGGCGTTCCTGTTCGAGGTGGCGCGCGAAGAACGACGCCAAGACTTCGATATACTCGTAATCCGGGGGGCCAAACGGGACCACCGAGGGCGGCTCCATCGACGCCAGGCAGAGCACGAACGGCGTCTTGTTGGCGACGAAGTGCGTGGCGATTTGGCTTCGCAGGCCGGCTTCGCGAGCCCGTGCCGGCAGATCGGGAAGGGCTTGGCAATCGTCCCACGATTGCGTTCGTCCGGCATCGGCGTTGCGCGCGAGCAGTGTTTCGTTCACGTCGACGCGTTGGCCATTGCGAAAGATACGCTCGATCGCGCCGGCATCGGTCCCGCCGGCTTGTCCGGCAACGGCATCCAACACGAAGTCGGATCCGTCGATATGGCCCAGCATACCGGCATAGACTTGTCCGGGACGAATGACCGTCGACGCTTCGCGCAGCATGGCCTCGACCAGTTCCGCGCCGTGCAGGCTCGGCGTGTTGACGATTCGCCACATCGATGCAAGGCGGTCCGATTGCCGGCGAACGCGCCGTTCCGATCCCGCCAGCGAGCTCTCGACGATGGCCTTTTCCGCATTGAGCGCGCTGATTTCGCCCGCGTGCGCCGCATCGGCGAGGCGTATTTCTTCGGCGCGCTTGCGGGCGGTGACGTCGACGATCGAGGCGAGCACGTACTCACCGCGCGACGTCTTCAAGGGGCTGAGGCCGACCTCAATCGATACTTCGCGGCCGTCTTTGTGCAGGCCCCAGAATTCGCGGCGGGCGGTGCCGGGTTGCCCGAGCTGGTGGCCGTGTTCTGCGCGGTGGGCTTCGCGGAAACGCTCGGGAATCAACATTTCGATCGAGTTCTTCAAAAGCTCCGGGCGCAGGTAGCCGAACATCATCTCGAAGCGATTGTTCACGAGCGTGATGCGCCCGCCGGCGTCGGTTACGAGCATCGCGTCAGCCGAACCGTCGAGGACCAAACGCATCTGCTCTTCGCTGTGCGTGCGCTCTTCGGCGAGCAAGCGTTCCGAGATGTCGACGATCGCCGCCAGAATGTAGGTTCCGCGGCGCGTTTGCACGGGGTTCAGGCCGATCTCAACCGGCACTTCGCTGCCGTCTTTGCGCAAGCCGAAGAGTTCGTGACGGGGATCCATCGGCCGGCCGGTCGGGGCCGCGAGGTACTCCGCGCGCAGGCCCGCATAGACGGCATGGAAGCGTTCCGGTACGAGCACCTTCGAATCGCAGCCGATCATTTCATCGGCGTCATAACCGAAGACGGCTTTCGCATGCGTGTTCGCGAGCACGATCGTGCCGCGGCTGTCCCCGACCACGATGGCGATCGGCGTCGCCTCGAGCACAACCCGGAGTTGTTCCTCTTCGTCGTCCATTGCGGCTAGACCAAGACCGGCGCGCTGCGGCGGGCAAGCTCGACGCTGTTCGTTGCTGATTCAGGCTGCGCAAATGCGGCGCGCGTGATCGCCACGAGGCCGATTGCGAGCCCCGCGATGACCGGAATGCGCAACCATTGCAGCAAGAGCGACGGGCGCGCGAGCACTTCGCGCGAGAAGTCGCCCCAGCTGTTTTCGGCCAGCGCGCCGGGCGGGTAGGAATGCGCGACGAACGGCGTGTCCGGCGGACCGAATCCGGCCAGCGCCAGCGCCAAAACGGAAACGGCGATCAGCGCAGCGATCGCGGTGAGGACGAGTCCGCGCCGCGCACCCATCGTCGCGCGCGCGAACGCGCCGACCAGGAACGGCGTGAAGCCGGTCATCACCGAGGCGCTGATCACGTTCCAGGGAATCATCACGAGCGTCACCGCGGTCGCCGTCAGGTTTCGTTGCCGCGGATACCGCGCGTAGATGAAGAGCAGCGCCGGAATGGCAATCGCGAGCTGTTGAAAGTGGACGTGGACGCCGCCGAACACGGCAAAAGCCGGCGGCAGCAAGACGAGGGTCGCGGCGTCGCCGGTCGCGCGCCACATCCGGACCGCGACGCTCACGCCTAAAGCCACCATTGCGGCGTACATCAATTCACCCCAGCGGACGGCCGACGACGGGTCGACGTTAAGCGACGTCAAGACCGAGGTCAAGCTGAATTGCCATTCGTAGGCGTTCGCGAGCGCGTGCGCCGGGATGACGTCGAACACGTATGCGACGCTCGTTTGAAATCCGACCGCGAGCACGCCGATGAACCACATCAGCAGGCCGCAGACGAGGATCGGCAGACGCGCCGGCTGCACCGCGATGAGCAAGGCCAGCAGGACGGGCAGCGCGAGATGCGGTTCCGCAAGTGCGAACATCGCGCACGCGGACGCCGCGATCCAGCGGCCTTGGCGCGCCCAGACGGCACACGCCGCGAGCGCGAGAAAAACGAACGGCACGGGTTGGCCGAGGAAGTACGTTTGCAAGGCCGTGATCGCGGCGAAGGCGAGGTTGAGCCAGACGCTCGAGACACCGGTCGCGCGCGCGAACAGCACGACCGCCCCGCTCATGGCGGCAATCAAGAGCACGCCATACACGCTCGCGGCGATGGGGAACGGCAGCAGCGCGAGGGGCACGAAGAGCAACAGCGTCGCCGGCGGCAACGGCGCGGGCAACGTGACGGATGCGAGCGTGTTCAGCGGAACCGGCGGCCGCGCGCGCTGCTCGCAGGCGTGCTGCGGCTCCTCGAGGTAGGGATTCGCACCGTGCGCGATGCCGGCGCCCGCGCAATAAAAGGCGCGAAAATCACCCATCAGGTTGGCCGGGCCGGTTCGGCAATCATCGCCGCGAGCATCGCCGGCGCTAGTAACCAGGCGCCGATCTCCGTCAGTTTGCGCACGTTATTGCGAGATGACCATTTGCGAGCGGCTCGTCATGGGAATCGTCAGCAGCGAGACGAGCGGCGTGAGAAAATGAAACGAGTACGCGACGGAAACCGAAACGAGACAGCCGGGTGAGTTGTACGGGGCGATCGTCTCGTTGCAACCCGTGTTGCCGCCGGCGACACGTCGTCGTCACGGTCAATTTGACTGGCCGTAATCCCCCGCGACTGTCCCGTCACGTAGGTCTGGAGCGGATCCGGGCTTCCGCCCGCGCAGGATGCGATGCCGTTGACGATCGCATAGCGGCTCGCGAGGCGGGCACCGTTCGAGACGAGATGGTAGGTATAGAGCGCGCGGCCAAGTCGATGATGCCGAGCAAGAGCATCAACGCCGCTAAACTCGCAACGGCGAACTCGGCCAGAACCTGGCCGCGCGAAGCGCTCATTGCACCACCCGCATCGTCGCTGCCGTTTGGATCGTGACCGAGCGCAAGCCGGCCGGCAGACGGCGCGTAGTTGAGCAGCGACGCTTCCGTTCCGGTGACGACCACCTTGACGTAGAAATTTTGGTGGTTGGTCGTGCAGGCGCCCACGAGGCCGCACGTCGAGGCCGTCAGATCTTCGCATTGGCAAAAGCTCGATGCGACGGCGCTCACGCCGGCCATGTTCGCATCGCTGGTCGCTGCCGTTTGCATCCCGGTGATATCCGCGGCCGTGGTGTGATTTTGCGCACCGTACGCGATACCGGCGCGCGCGGCGCCCGCGACGGTGAGCGCGAGGTTGCCGGCCCGGCCGGCCTCGACCGACGCCGAGCAGCACGAGCAGCAGCAAGGGTGCGAGGATCACGAGTTCGGCCAGCGCCGCACCGGCAATGCGGCCTGCGTGCGTCGTCATTGCACCAACGTTGCGTGCGCGAGTCCGGCGAATTGATTCGCCGCCGGCGGGACCGTGAGCGTACCGCCGAACACGTTCAAAACGTTGGCCACGAGCAGCGACCACGTGTTTTGCGCGCCGTCATTTTGCACCGTTGCCGTTGGGAAGTAGAGCATGACCGAGAGATCGACGTCACGGCACTGCGCTCATCGAAGATGGCGGTGTTGGCCGGATTCTGGTAGAGCACGATGCCGGCGTGTTGCCGGTAAGCGGTGCGCTGAGCGTGATGCTCGGCGATTGAATGGTGAGCGAGCCGCCGCCGGTGCCGTTGTAAAACGTTACGCCGGCGCCGGACACGGTGGCGCCGTAGACGTTCATTCCGTTATCGAATTCGTAGACGCCGGGCGCGAAGGTCAGCGTCGTTGCGCCCGAGACGGAGAGCTGCGTGCAGTACCGGCCCGGCTGGATCGTCACCGTCGGGCTGTACGCGGGCGTGGCGTTCAAGCAGGCCCGGAGTTCGGCGGGTTCGCCTTCAGGTACGCGCAACCCGCGATCGTCGGGCACGGATCGGCGTTTGCGTGCGATCAGCGTCGGTTGCGCTTGCGGATAGCTTTGGCCGTTGTAGGCGTACGGGCCGATGACGTAGCCGATGAGGGCGGCCGTGACCGTCGATCCCGGTACGACGAAACCGCCGTTGGACGAGAAGCCGCACGTCGTCGCGGTCATGTGCGTCGCACCGTTGGCTTGGATCGCCATCGCACCGCCGCTCAACGCGTACACGCACGTTTGGGGGGAGGACAGTTGTGCAACGGCGGTCGCGCTGATCCATTGCGGTGCAAGGCCGAATGCTGCGCCGAAGAATCGCGGACACCTTTTGGCTCACGGTCACTTGAACGGCCAAGACGTTGCCGATATAGCTACCGGTTAGCGGCGGGCTGCTCGCGGTGACGCCGACGGTCACGCCGCCGTTATCGGTAAAGCCGTTGGCCGCGGCGTCGTTTTTTGCCGCGGTGTTCCAATCGGCGAGAGCCGGATACTTGAGTTCGTCCGCGCCGGCGATTGCGGCCGCGTCGGCGGCCGTTTGCGCGAGGCGCTGCTGATATCGCCAGTAACCGACGTCGACCGCCATCGCCGCCATGCCGATCAGCACGACGAGCATCAGCGCGAAGACCGGCAGCAGCTGACCGCGCGCGGAGCCGCGTCCCGGCGTCAACGCGTTAGAATGGTCGGCGTCATGACGAACACGACGTCGGTCTTCGCGGTCTGATAATTGGTCGAGCGGAAAAGCGGGCCGAGGATCGGGAGATCGCCGAGAATCGGGATCTTCGTTGATCGTGCGCTGCTCGACGCGGCTCAACAGGCCGCCCATCACGATCGACTCGCCGTCTCTGGTGATCACGTCGGTCGAGAGTTTACTCGTCTTGAGGGCCGGGACCACGAAACCGTTGAGCGTGACGCCGTCGGAGAAATCGAGATCGGAGACTTCCGGCGCGATCAGCGTTTCGATATCGCCGTTGCCGAGGATCGTCGGCGTGATCTCGAGTTTGACGCCGTATTCTTTGTAATCGATCGCGATCTGCTGCGGTCCGGTCGAGACCGGAATCGGAATTTGACCGCCGACGAGAAAATCGGCCTTGTGGCCCGGCAGCGTGACCAAGTCGGGCGCTGAGAGGATCTTCGCGTGGCCGCTCGTGATGACCAAATTCAAGGTCGGCGCGAGCGTCGTGGTGCGGAAGAAGGCCCAGGGTGAGGGCTTTGCCGATCGCACCGGCCGCTTCAACGATGGGAAAGATCGCGGCTCCGAGCGAGAACGTCGGCGCCGCGCCGGCCGCGGTGGGCTGATAGGTTGCGGCTTGCAGATCGATGCCGAGATTCTTGAGCCCGGTGTCGTCGATTTCGAGAATGTAGACCTTCACGTCGATCTGGCTGGCCGATGCGGTTTGGAGCCGGTCGATCACCTTGCCGTCGAGCGAGCAAGATCGCCACCGAGTGCCTTGACGTTCGCAAGCACCATTTCTTCGGTCGTGCGATCGGGGACGTTTCCGCTGACGATGATATTACCG
This sequence comes from Vulcanimicrobiota bacterium, assembly GCA_963845455.1. Classification (GTDB taxonomy): domain Bacteria; phylum Vulcanimicrobiota; class Vulcanimicrobiia; order Vulcanimicrobiales; family Vulcanimicrobiaceae; genus Lustribacter. Next base: position 100,501 of record CAWJSM010000001.1, read on the forward strand.
GTTGCGTCGCTCGCGACCGTGACGTTCGCCGTCGCGGCTTCCCGGCCAGCAGGTTCTGCAATCTCCCCATCGGACGGACCAGCGTTACCGCGTCGACGACCGTATACTTCGCCGCTGCGGCGAGCGGGCTGAAGCGGGCAGCGACCTCGGCGATCCGCGCAGATCGTCGCTGTCGGTTACGGTGCCGTTGAGGACGATCGAGGTTGCGAACGCCTCCACCCGCACGCCGGGAATCGCGATCGCCGAGGCGACCATGCGGCGCAGATTCTCGAGGCCTTGATCGGTCACCGTCGATCACGTAGTCGCGTCGACCCGTGCTCGGTCCACACGAACGAGCGTCGTGTTGCCGGCCGTCTTGCCGTTGACCACGATTTCGCTCGAACCGATCGGAACGATGCCGGCGATGCTGCCGTCACCGACCGCGACGCGGGTGAGACTCGGCGTCTGCATGACGATCGATTGACCCGTTCGCACCGTTAGGGTCGCAATCGGAGTTCGCAACAGACGCTCAGCGGAGCTACTGCAATGGAGATCGCTGCGATAGCGACGCCGAGGGCCGCACGAAAAAGTGATGCAAAGGACTTCCTCTCTATGAGAAAGTGCCTACTGCGGCCAACGGCTTATGCCCACCGCTGGTAGTGCACGGCGTAGACGGACCGTGGACGCAGTGTCAATTTTGCCGGCGCGAGAGCCGTCGATGCGGCCGGCGCGGGTAGGATTGAGACCAACGATGCGATTCCTCAGCACCGGATCTATGCCATCTCAGTCGTCGCTACTTGCTCGCCGCTCATACCCACCGGGCGGGCATGAGCGGCGGCTGAAATGCCGGCGCTCGGAATACCGGTTCAACGTCACGGTATCGCGGTCATCGTGAAAGCGTTCGCTTCAGGGTAACGGTTGCCGGCGCGCCTCCACTCCAGGCCGTCCTCTACGCGGGGTTCGCGCCGGACCTACCCACGGTGCTCTTGACGCCGGCGGCCGCTCCCGACCGATGCCGGCGGCAACTTCAATGCGACCGTCATCCGATCGCCCCGGCCTCTTTCAGCGGCGCGATCATCACGGTGTTCGTGCAAACCTTAGCGGCCGCTGAACCCTCGGCCGCGGCAGCATCAACCATTGCTGATCCCGCTCGGCGTCACGGGCGACCCGGATCCCTAACCCCGCCGCACTTTCGAGCGTAAGGAGATCCATTCATCATGACGACCACCATCCGCAACTATTTTCGTCTGACGAACAAGGCCAAGGACTGGCCGAATACGGTTTGATTCTCGGCCTCATCGCGGTCGTTTGCGTCGTTGCCGTCGTCGCGCTGCAAGTCCAGATCACCGCGATCTTGACCAAGGTAGCCAATGCCCTGTGAATCTCGAGCACGGTCTTGCGCCGATGAATCCGGCCAAGGCCTTGGAGAGTACGGGCTCATCCTCGCACTCATCGCGGCAGTTTGTGCTGCGGTCGTCGTCATCATCGGCGTAAACATCGGGCGGACGCTCACGCACGTCGGCACCAGTATCTAACGGCCGGCACAACGTGTCTGCTCGCCCTGATCGTCCTCGTCGCGGGCACGTTGACCGCGGCCGTCGATCGATGTCCGCCGCCGCAAGATTCCGAACCCCCTGACGGCGGCTATGGCGCTTGCCGCCATCGCCGTGCACGCGGCCGGCGGTGTGGCCGCGTTCGATGCTGGCGCTTGCGGTCATGCTGGCGGCGTTCGCCCTCGGGGCGCGTCGCATTTTCAGCGGCTGGTTCGGCGGCGGCGACGTGAAGCTCGATCGCGGCCGCGTGCGGGCTCGTCAGTTATCCGGGCTGCATGCTGGCTCGTCGTTTCGAGTCTCATCTGCGGGCGCGGTCCTTGCCGTCGTCCAAGCTGCCGCGCAAGGCCGTCTCGTGACGTCGTTCGCAACGCTGCGACGCTTGGCGCTCACCGGCGCGGCTCCGCCGGCGCCGACGCTGCTACCGTACGGCGTCGCGATCGCCGGCGGCAGCACCGCGTACGCGTCTCGACGCTGCTTCCCCTGAGGTTCGCCCTATGAAAACCCGCCGCATCCCGCTTGATCATCGGTCTGGTCCTCGCACTCGGTACGGGCGTGCTGTTGCTGGGTTATCTGACGTCGTTGCGGCCGAGCACGTCGCCGGGACAAACGAAGGGGGTGCTCGTTGCGACGCACGACATCCCGGCCCGCTCGGCGGTACGGTGCCGATCTCTTCACGGTCGAACAGCGTCTCGCGACGCAAGTCGACTCCGATGCCATCGGCGATCCGAAAGCACTCGCCGGCAATTTACACGCTCGTCGCAATTCCGGCCGGCAGCGTCGCCACGCGTTCGAAGATCGGCTTGGCTTCCGCCGCGACGCTCCCGGCGCGATTGCCGATCGGCATGCGCGCTGCGAGCATCGCGATCGATAACGTCAAGGGCGTCGCCGGCCTCATCACGCCGGGTGACCGCGTCGACGTGATCGCGGTCCCGGCCGGCGGTCGCGGGCGAAACGCCGCGCGGTTCAGCGATCGTGCGCGGTGCGATCGTCCTCGCGATGGGAACCGACGTTGCGACCACGACCGCCGCGGCTCCCGGACTGCTCGGCGGGCCGCCGCCCGCCTCACGACGATCACGCTGGCGCTGACGCCGAACCAGGTCGACGTGCTCGCCGGCGCCGACATGAACAGCACGCTGCGTTGTCGCTGCGCAATCCGAAAGAGCCGATCGCCGAATCTTCCCTCCGAAGTGCTGAAGCTGGCGACGTGGCGGCCCGCCCGTCAACGTCCGTCGCCGCGCCGCGGTTGCGCCCGGCCCGCCGGCGCGGCCCCGGCGGCCGAATTCCGCGTCGCGCGGCGTCATGCTGATCGACGGCGACCAAGTCGACCGCCGGGGCTGCGGCACCGCAATGAGCCAGCGCGTTTTCGTCGTCGTCGGCGCGAAAGGCGGCGTCGGCGCGACGACGCTCGCCATCAAACTGGTTGCACAGTTTCCCGCGCTCGCCGAACGGATGATCGTCGACGCGTGATCTCGCGGCAAGCGAAGCGTCGCCGTCTGGTACGACCTCAGCGACGAACTCGATGTCAGCGCGCGTGATCGGTTCGGCGACCATCGCAACGGTGAAGGACGGAACGACGGTCCTGGAGTCGCGCGCACGTACGAAGACGGGCTCAATTCAAACGACGGGTTCGATCTCGCGTTCGATCGCGGGTCTGTCCGCCGACGCGCTCGTGGTGGTCGACGCGCCGCAGCCGTTGGCGGCGACCGTCCGGCCGTTCGTCGTGCGCGCCACGCAAGATCATCGTGGTCACCGAACCACGCGCATGGGCGTCGGCGTCGCCGGCTCGGTGCTCGCGTCCCTCGCCCGCGCCGGCATCCCGGGGTCCCGCATCGTGCTCGCGACCGTCGACATCAGTCGGCACCGGGGAGCTCACACGCGATCGGACGTGGAGCAGTCGCTCGGGCTGCCGGTGAGCGTCGAGCTCCCGCACGAGCGCGATCGCCGCTACGAGGGGTTCTTCGACGGCTTCGTCACGATGCTCACGCGGCGCCGCCAGCGCGATCGACGATCCGCAACCACTCCATCGGAAAAGCCGGTCTTCGAACGCCGGGCCGAACGCGGCAGGCCGTTCGGGTGAACCGGCGCGTCTTCGTCGTCGTCGGCGCGAAGGGCGGCGTCGGCGCGACCACGATCGCGGTCAAGCTGATCGAAGAGTTGCCGGCCGCGGGGAACGCGTGATCGTCGACGCCGATCTGGCCGGAAGACGAAGTCTCGCGGTCTGGTACGACCTCAGCGTCGATCTCGACGTCGGTCGCGTCATCGGTGCACCGGCGTGGCAAAGCGAAGGTCGGCCAGCTCGTGATGGAACTCGCGCGGACCTACGAGGACGGCTTCATCCAGACCGCGGAATCGGTCGTACGCTCGATCGAACGGTTGCCGGAACAGGCCTTCATCGTCGTCGATGCGCCGCAGCCGTTTGCCGCGACGGTCCGGCCGTTCATGGCCCGGGCGTCCAAAATCATCTTGATCACCGAACCGACGCTGATGGGCATCGGCGCGGCGCGGGCGATGCTCTCGGCCATGGATCGCTTCGGCGTTCCGCTGTCGCGCCTCGCGTTCGTCCTCAACGAAGTCCGCGAATGCGGGAGACTTGCGGCGCAGCGACATCGAACACGCCCTGCGCATCGCGGTCGAGCGCCGACTTGCCGAACGATCGCGACCGGAAGTTCGGGAAGACTTCGCGGGCTTCGTCGACGCTGCTGGCGGCGTCGCCGCCGTCGAAATGCTCGACAACTTACGCCAGTCGACGGAAAAGCCGATCGGCGACCGGCGCGAGCCGCGCGCCTGCGGCTGGCGACTGCCGTCGCGGTCCCCGCCTCCGGCGACGACGCCGCGCCGCCCTCACGATCTTCGGCCGCGTCGACGACCTCAAAACAGAGCTCCACGCGCTGATCTTGACCCGGATCGATTTTTTCACCGCCGGGCGCGCGGACACGGACGCGAAGAAACACGCCGAACTGCGCGATCAGATCGAGAAGATCGCCACGGAATTCCTCGCCGCGAGAAGCGACGTCAAGACGGCGGAAGACGCGGCCCGCATCCGGCGCGAGGTGATCGAAGAGGCGCTCGGCCTCGGCCCGCTCGAGAGCTTGCTGCACGAAGACGGACGTCACGGAAATCATGGTCAACGGACACGAAAACGTCTTCGTCGAGCGCAACGGCCGCGTCGAACGCACCACCAAACGATTCGTCGACAATCGCCAGGTGCGGCTCGTCATCGAACGCATCATCGCCCCGATCGGCCGGCGCCTCGATGAATCGAGCCCGATGGTCGACGCGCGCCTGCCCGACGGCTCGCGCGTCAACGCCGTCATCGAGCCGCTCTCGATCGACGGGCCGACGCTCACGATCCGGCGTTTCGGGACGAAGCGTCTGCACGTCGAAGACCTGATCGAAGCTCGGCGCGATGACGCCGCCCGTGATGGATTTGCTGCGCGCCGCCGTCGAGGCGCGCCAGAACATTCTCGTCACCGGCGGCACCGGCTCCGGCAAGACCACGCTGCTCAACGTGCTGTCGGGTTTCATCCCGCGCGCGGAACGCATCGTGACGATCGAAGACGCCGCGGAGCTGAAGCTCGATCAGCCGCACGTCGTGCGGCTCGAAACCCGTCCGCCGAACATCGAGGGCACCGGCGGCGTCACGATCCGCGATCTCGTGCGCAACGCGCTGCGCATGCGGCCCGACCGCATCATCATCGGCGAGTGCCGCGGCGGCGAAGCGCTCGACATGCTGCAGGCGATGAACACGGGGCACGACGGCTCGCTCGACGACGATCCACGCCAACTCCCCGCGCGACGCGCTCTCGCGCGTCGAAACCATGGTCATGATGGCGGGCTACGAGCTTCCGCTGCGCGCGATCCGCCAGCAGACCGCGAGCGCGATCGACCTCGTCATCCAAGTCGCGCGGCTGCGCGACGGCGCCGCGGAGCGTGATCGGCGTCAGCGAGGTCATCGGCATGGAGGGCGACATCGATCACGATGCAGGAGATCGTCAAGTACCAGCAACGCGGCTGAGCCCGCAAGGCAAGGTCATCGGAGACTTCGAGCCGACGGGCGTGCAGCCGATGTGCCTGAAGCGTTTCGAAGAGCTGGGCGTGCACTTCGACCCCGTCATCTTCAACTCGATGCCGGCGGGACAGCCGGAGGTCGCATGGTCGCGCTAGCGCCGATTGCGATCATCTTCGGTATCCTCGGAACGCTGGCGTTCGTCATCGCCTCGTTCTGGGATCAGATCGCCCTAGAGCATTACAACGTTCGGCGACGGCTTTCGGTCCGACCTCGAACTCGCCGGAATGCGCATCGCGCCGGAGAGGTATGGCCTGGCGATGATCGGGATCGGCGCTCGGAGTGTGGACCGCCTCGGTCCTGCTGCTGCGGCCCGGCTTGCTCGCCGGAATCGTCTTGCTGCTCGTCTTCGGCAGGTGCGACGGTGTATGGTGCCGGCTGGTACATGCGGATGCGGCGCAAAGGGCGCGTCCGGAAGTTTCAGGATCAACTGGAACAGGCACTGCGGTCGCTTGCCGGCGGGGTTCGCGTCGGACTCGGCATACGCCAAGCGTTCGTCATGACGGCCGATGAGAGCCGCGACCCCTTGCGAGCGGAGTTCACGCGCGTCGTCGGTCTCAACAACGTCGGGCGTGAGCATTCTGGACGCCTTCGACCAGATGGCCGCTCGTATGACGAACCCGGAGACCGCCATGCTCGCGCGCGTGCTGCGCGTTCAATCCCAGACGGGCGGCAACCTCGGCAGCGTCCTCGTCGGCCTGGCGGATACGATTCGCGACCGGCGCCGTCTTTTGCGCCGCGTCAGCGCGATCACCGCTCAGGGCCGCGCGACGGGTTGGCTGCTGGGTCTTCTCCCGGTCGCGCTCGGCGCATTTCTCGCCGTGGCCGAGCCGACGCTGCGCGAATCGATGCTCTTCACGCCGGTCGGCCAGCTCTTTCTCGCGGCTCGCGCTGGGTCTCGACGCACTCTCGATTTTCACCATCATGAAGATCGTGCAGATCGATCCATGACCGACGTTGCTCCCTTCGTGATCGCCGCTCATCGGCGCGCTCTCGATTTTCCTCATCGCGATTTCGATGACTCCGTCGAAGAACGCCCTCAGATCGCGGATCCGAAAGCTGGAACGCACCGACGAGCATGCTTCGCAGCACACCGTCATCATCAACCAAATCGTCAGCGCCGAGCACAAATCGACGCTGCAGAACCGCCTGAACGAGGCCGGGTGGTACGAGGTGACGCCGGCGGCCCTGGCCCTCCGGGGTCTTGGTGCGTACGGCATCGGCATCAGCGTCGCCGCGCTGCTCATCATCTTCCTCCACAACAACGTGCTCGGCGGGACGATCGGCGTCCTCATCGCGCTGATCGGCTGGCGCGTCCCGAGCATCTTCCTCTCGCGCGCCATCAAGGTCCGCAAGGAATCGATCGGGCGCGCTTGCCGGAGTTCCTCGATCTACTCTCGACCACCGGTTCAGGCGGGCCTCGTCGCTCAATGCGGCGATGATCGAGTCGGCTCGGCGCGAGCGAGCGGCCCCCTGCATGCCGAACTGACGCTCGACGCTCTCCGAAATTCGGCTCGGCCGCTCGCGCGAGGAAGCATTGAACGCGATGGCCGACCGCGTGAACGAAAACTCGTTGACCATGACGGTTTCCGCGATCGTGCAGGCCGAGAAGCTCGGTTCGGACCTCGCGTCCATCCTGCACGAACTCGCCAAGGAGTCGCGCGACCGGCGCTGGATGCGGGCGGAAGAGAAGGCGGCGCAGCTGCCGATCAAGATGATCATTCCGATGGCGCTGTTCATGATTCCCTCGCTGTACCTGATGATCTTCGGTCCCGTCATCGCCCAATTCGTCGAGCAAGTAGTGTTGCTGCTGCTACTCTCGGCCTTCGTCGGCGCGCTGCTCTTCGGCGCGGCCGGCTTGCCGGCAGTCGTGGCCGAATGGTGGTACGGCTCCGTCGAGCCGGAAGCCGACGGACCTCCGCCGCTTGCCGTGCCGGCTGGATCTTCGTCGTCGTTCCCGCGTGCATCGGCTCGGCCGTCGGAATCCACGGCGCCGAGCCCGCGCGCTGGCGATTCTAGTCCTCGCCGTGTTGGCGTTGAGCGTTTGCGCGGCCACCGATGCGCGCACCGGTATGCTCCCGGATCTCTTCACGCTCGGCCCGCTGGCCGCGCTGCTCGCACTCGCGCTGCCGCACCGTGATTGGCTGCCGCTCGCGGGCGCGCTGTTCGCCTTGCTGCCGTTTGCGGCCCGGCCGCGTTTGCCTCACGCGGCCGTGGCATGGGCTGGGGAGACGTCAAGCTCGCCGCATTCGGCGGTGCCCTCGTCGGAATCGGCGGCATCACGTTCGCCGTTACGCTTGCCGCGGCCGCGGCCTACTTCGTGTTCGCGGTAACCGGGCGCGCGCGCCGGCCGATCGCGTTCGGTCCCTACCTCGCGGTCGCGATCGGAGCGTTTCTGCTATTCGGCAGCGCGTTGCCTAGCCTATGATTCTACGCAATTCCACGACGAATGCGATCGTCGCGACGCGCATAAAGCGGTTGACCGGGCTCGTCGAGCGGGCCGTCGGTTTGCTTGGACGCGCGCGCATCGGGCGCGACGAAGGCGTGTGGTTGTCAGCGAGTCGCGCGATACACACGGTGGGGATGCGGCAGGCCATCGATGTGATGTTCGTCGACGGCGCGGGCGTCGTGCTGCGCATTTGCCGCGACGTGCAGCCCAATTGCCTGATGCTGGTCTGCCGCCGGGCGCGGGCCGTGGTGGAACTGGGCGGCGGGGCGCTCGACGCGGGCGACGTCACGCTCGGCGACCGGCTCGAACTCATTGCCGAGGGATCCGCGCAGCAGTTGCGTGCGGACGGTTTCGAACAGGTCGGCGCACGCGATAACGTGCGCTGCTAGTTGCGGTTCGGCCGCTTCGGAGGCCAGCAACGCGCCGGCGTGGAGGCGTTCGGCCTGCCGGTAGTGCTCGCGAGCGGCGAGCCGATCACCGTTCGCGTACTCGGTTGCCGCGCATTCGGCATATTCCCGGAACAAGCGCACATCGATCGAGACCCAGTCGAGGTCGAGCGCGATCGAGTTGCCGACGCTGATGTACCGGCCGGCTTCGCGTCCCGCGGCCTCGGCCAGCGCGCGGCGCAGCCGCCATAACGTGCTGCGGAGGCCTTGCGATGCGACCGCCGGAGACGCGTCCGGCCAGAACGTGAGCAGCAACTCGGCGCGCGTAACCGCGGCGTCCGCCGCCAAGGCAATGTAGGTGAGGACGTTTTGATCGCGGCGGCGATCGAAGGTGACCGATCGCTGCGCCACGCGGCAGGAGAAGCGGCCGAGCAGCGTGATGACGAGCCGCCCATGCAGATTCTCAGCGGGCGCGGCGTCCGGCCGTTCGCCGCCGATTTGGGCGAATAAGCGATACGGTCGGAAACTCGGGCGCATGCGAACGATCGGATAACCGATGGCCTCGAGCCGCTCGAGAACGCGTTGCGAGGCCGGATCGTCCAGTGACCGGAGTGCCGCTACGAACGCCTCGGTCGATCGGGTATCGTGGTGCTGCGCGGCGACCAGCTCGATGACCATATGGCCGTTGCGCTCGCGCCAGATCTCAAACGCTCCGCGCAGGCGACGCCCCTCGCGCGCGGCGTCACGGATGATCCAAGCAACGATCAGCGGCCATCCGTCGGTGTCGTACTTGAGCTGCTCGACGTCCATCTGATCGCATTCAACGCCATGCGCGTTCGCAAGATCGGCGATTTCGCTCGAACTGAATGAAAGCAATGACGAGTCGACGACCGCCGCCAGGCCGCGGGCCACCATCGCTTGAGCGTGCATCTGCGTGCGCGAAGATCCGGCCAGCAAATAGTGGCTGCCGTACGGCCAGTTAGCCTCGATGATTTCGAAGAGCGCTTCGCTTCCGGCCGGCGAGAGTTGGTCGAATTGATCGATCAAGGTCAAACCGACGCTCGTCGGCGCACCAAGACCCGCCACGACCTGCAGGCGCGAGGCATGGGGCGGCAGCCTGACGACGTTGACGCGCCGGTCCTGCATGGCAAACTGCCGCAGGGCCGTCGATTTGCCGCCGCCGTGCGGCGCACAGATCATCCGGACCGGCGCAAAGCTCGATCGCGTAAGGAGCTCGAGGACTCGCGGCCTGAGGATCTCAATGCCAAGTTCCCGGCGCAGTGTAAGTGCCGGCGCGCTCGATAGTCGCTGCTCTCGCAACGTTTACTCACTTCACATCGTCTCCAGCGGAGACGAAGCAACACCCGTACGCATGCGTGTGACAGGTCACACTCAAGCACCATTAATGTGTACCCTGCTCCGAACGAACACAAACCCCCCTGTGGATCGCTGCCACGGCGAGCATCCGCGACCGAGCGTACCGACAAGCTTTTTTTCGCAGCGCATAAATGACGTACCGAGACGTTAGGAATTATTTATGCATCAGCCCGTCAAGCGAGCGCTTGTCGAACCAATGGATGACTTCGAGCGCCACCAACTCCACGAGATCTTGCGCGATCTCGCCTCCCAACTTTATGCCATGAGCGCCGAAAACGTCGAAATGTCGAAGAGCGAGCAGTTAGGTAACCTGCTCTCCAAAGACGATTACAATCGGCGAGTGATCAATCGCGAGCGGATGACCCAAATCGAGGACCTCATCACGGGCGTCACCGAGAACCTCGTTCGCGACCGCGCGTAAGCCTACGAGGCCGCGGCTCCGGCGAGGGCCTATTGCGTTCTAAGCGCGTTCTCAGGATGCTTTACGCTCGGAGGCGTAACGTGCGTGGCATGAAGCGCTTGTGGATGCTCTGTTCTCTCGGCTTGCTGCTTGCGGTTCCGGCCGCCGCGTTCGCCCAGCAAGGTCCGCCCGGCATGGGCGGCCCGCCCACGCCGCAGCAGCAGGCGGCGCTGGAGAAGGTGCGCGCCGATGCCAAGGCCGCCGCGTATGGGGCGCTCACGCCGGCGCATGCGGCGAGCGTCAACGCGATCGTCGCGCAGGTTGCGGCGGGGACGCTCGACCGTCGCGCGGCGAGCGGACAAATTGACGCGCTGCTCACGCCCGACGAGCAGAAAGCCGTGCTTGCCGCGATGACCAAGTCGCGCGAGGCCATGCGCGCCGCGATGGGCGGTGCGGGTGGCCCGCCGCCCGGGGGTCCGCCGCCGGGAGCCGGGCCGCCGCCGGGGGGACCGCCCGGAGGCGGGCGCTTTGGTCCGCCGTCGGCGGGACGGTTCTTGCTGATGATCTCGATGTCGCCGCGGCAAATGCGCGGACTTCAGCCCCGCGCGCGGAGCAGCTCCGCGCCCTAACCGCGAGCTACCAGAGCTCGCCCCCGCCGACGAGGAAATAGAGTATCGGGCCGACGCCCCACAGGATGCCGGTGATCGCCCAAATGAGTTTCTGCGCGTCGTTGAGGTCGGTGCGGGCGAACAGGTTGATCCACATCAGCACCGCGGCGATCGGGTGGAGAAAGATCGAGAGCAGGATCTCGAGCAGCAACTTCACCCTCGTACCTACCGTCGTGCGGCTACGGAAGTTGCGTGAGCGTGCCGCGCTCGACGTGGAACGCCGGGCCGGGGAAAAGCTGGCGAGCACCCGGATCGTGGCTGACGAAAAGCGTCGGCACGTTCACTTGCTTGAGCATCGTTGCGAGCTCGCCGCGCACCAGCTTGCGCGTCGCGACGTCGAGCGCGGCGAGCGGTTCGTCGAGCAGCAGCGCCGCCGGTTTCACGACGAGCGCGCGCGCGAGCGCGACGCGTTGCCGCTGACCGCCGGAGAGTTCGGTGACGCGCGCACGCGCGAGCGTTCCGATGTCGAGCCGCTGCAGTTCGCGCATCACGCGTTCCTGACGTTCTTCCTTCGGCACGTTGCGCGCGCGCAAGCCGTACTCCACGTTGCCCGCGACGTCGTAGTGCGGGAAGAGCGCGTATTCCTGAAAGAGGATCGCGATGTTGCGTTTCGCGGGCGGCACGAACAGCCGCTGCGCGGTGTCGGTGAGCGTTCGTCCGTCGAGGGCGACCGTGCCCGTTTTCGGACGGATCAAACCGGCGAGCAAACGGAGCAGCGTCGTCTTTCCCGCACCGCTCGGACCTTCGACGACGGTCACGCCGTTCGGCGCTTCGCCCGTTGCGTCGAATGAAAATTCGCGCAGTTCCATGTGCAGGTCGAACGTCAGCATCAGACCGGCCTGCGTTCCGCCGACGCTTGAACCGCGACGACGACGACGAGGCTGAAGAGAATGAGGATGACCGAGAGCACGACCGCAACCGGAAGATTGCCGCTTTCGAGGTTGAGGTACACCGCCAGCGGCAGCGTTTGCGAGACGCCTTGCAGATTGCCCGCGAACATGATCGTCGCGCCGAACTCGCCGAGCGCGCGCGCCCACGACAGCACGGCGCCGCCGATCAGCGCGGGCGCGGCCAGCGGAATCGTGATGAAGGCGAAGGTGCGCAGCGGACCCATGCCGAGGCTCGCGGAGGCGGCTTCGAGTGTGCGGTCCGTCGCGATGAAGCCGGCCCGCGCGGAGCGCACGTAGAACGGCGAAGCGACAAACGTCTGCGCCATGATGACCGCGATCGTACTAAACGAAAGCGAGATGCCGAGTGTGCCGAGCAGCGGTCCGAACGTGCCGTTGCGGCCGAAGGCGAGCAGGAGCGCGAGACCGGCCACGGCGGGCGGCACGACGATCGGCAAATCGACGATCGCGTCGACGAGCGAGCGAAACGGGAAGTTGCCGCGTGCGAGAACGTACGCAAGCGGGGTGCCCAGGCCCAGGGTTATAGCAAGCGAGCAGAGCGTCGTAATGATGCTCAGACGCAACGCCTGTTGCGCTGCAGCGGTCTGCAGGGCAGCGATGATATCGCCGGGCTGTAAATGGAAGAAGAGGCCGGTGAGCGGTAGCAGGATGAACGCGACGAGGATCGCAGCCGCCAGCACGACCGCCATGCGTATCACGGGCGGTTTCGTTCGAGAAGTCGACCGTTTCCACTGCTCTCGGCCGGAGGCGAGGGCATTTTAGCCGAGCAAAGGACCGTCAGTGAAACGCGCGAACCGCTGGACGTTGGTCCGGAAACGCGGGTGTGATGTAATGGTAGCCTGCGACCTTCCCAAGGTTGACGCGCGGGTTCGATTCCCGCCACCCGCTCCAGGATCGGCGACATAGCCAAGTGGTAAGGCAGAGCTCTGCAAAAGCTCCATCCCCAGTTCGAATCTGGGTGTCGCCTCCAATCCTCCTCCTGCTGGCGGCCTTCGTGGCCGTCGCAGTAGTCGGACCCGTTTTGGGCGTGCGTCAGCTGGATGCCGAGTCCAACGCGCAAGTGCGGCTCGCGGCCGCCCGCGAAGGCGTCGACGCAATCTTTCGCGAGCAGCTCTCCGAGGAAACCGGCCTGCGCGGTTTCGTCTCGACGCGCGACAAGTATTTTCTCGACCCCGACGGTCCGCCGAACCCGCAGTTCGACCAGGCCGTCGAGAAACTCGTGCAGGCCGTGACGGCGGCGGGCGTCCCCGAGGCCGCGCCCGTCGTGCTCGACATCAAGCAGACCCACGACCGCTGGGAACGCCAGGTGGCGCTTCCGCTGCTGCGCGATCCGGGCCGCCGCGACGCGCTGCCGGTTCAAACGTACGGGAAATTGCTGACCGATCAGCTGCGCGCGTCCTCGCAGCAGTTGCGCGACACGCTGGCCGTGGCGAGCCTGCGTCAAGAAGCGCAGTTGCGCTCCACGATCAATCTCACGGTCGGCGTCAGCGCCGCCATCGTCGCGCTATTTGCTTTTGCGGCCGTCATTCTCGGCCTCGCGCGCGCTACGGCGGAACAGCGCTTGGAGCGCGAACGTTCGCTCGTCGGCGCGTTGCAGCAGACGCTGCGCGTGGGCGGCACGCGTCTGCCGCGCACGGAGATCGGTTACGCCTACCTCTCCGCGACTGCCGAAGCGCTGGTCGGGGGCGATCTGCTCGACACGTGGCGCGACGGGCCGGAGACCGGCTGGTTTCTGATCGCCGACGCCAGCGGCAAGGGCATCCAGGCCGCGCGCCATGCGGCCTTCGTGCAGTATGCGCTGCGCGCGCTCGCGGCCGAACGCGACGATCCGGGCGTGGTCGTCGAGCGCTTCAACCGGATCTTCCTCGATACGTTCGACGACCCGGGCATCTTCGTCGTGCTCTTCCTCGGCCGATTCGACGCCCGCACGCACACGCTGCGCTACGTGGGTGCCGGCCATTCGACCGCGTTCGTGCGCCGCGGCGCCACGGTGGAGCAGCTGCCGCCGACCGGACCGATCGTGGGCCTCGGTCCGGACAGCATCTTCGGCGTCGGAACCGTCGAATTGCCCGTCGGCTCGACCGTCGTCTTGGCGACCGACGGCCTCACCGAGTCGCGCGACGCGAGCGGAACCTTTTTGGGCGACGACGGTGTCTCGGCGTTGCTGGCAGCGGCGCCGCTGGACGCTCAAGGCATTTGCGACGTCTTGCTGGCCGAGGCCGAACGGCGTTACGGCGGCTCGATCGCCGACGACCTGGCGATTCTCGCGATGACCGTCCTCGCGCATGAGGACGGCACCGATACCGGGTTCTCCACCATGGAAGCCGCACCGCAGCGCTAAAGAAAGAGCCCATGCTCGTCCGCCGGATCGTCCCTTGTCTCGATATCAAAGAAGGCCGCGTCGTCAAAGGCATCAAGTTCGTCGAACTCGCCGATGCCGGCGATCCGGTCGAACTCGCGCGCCGCTACGAGCACGAAGGCGCCGACGAGCTGGTCTTCCTCGATATCACGGCGACGGTCGAAGGGCGCAACGCCACCCTGGCCGTGGTGCGCGCGGTCGCGGCCGAGTTGACGATCCCGTTCGCGGTCGGCGGCGGCGTGAAGACCGTCGATGACATGAACGACCTGCTGCGCGCCGGCTGTGACAAGGTCAGCATCAACTCGGCGGCGCTGCGCAATCCCGGCCTAATCGACGAAGCCGCGCACCGTTTCGGCGCGCAATGCGTCGTCGTCGCGATCGACGTGCGCACGGTCGACGGCGATTTCGAAGTGGTCGTCGACGGCGGCCGCACGCCGACCGGCCGCGACGCGATCGCGTGGGCGCAAGAAGCCGAACGGCGCGGCGCGGGCGAATTGCTCGTCACCAGCATCGATCGCGACGGCACGAAGGCGGGCTTCGATCTGCCGCTCTTGCGCGCAATGCGCGCCGCCGTCAACCTGCCGATCATCGCCTCGGGCGGCGCAGGCACCAAGGCCGACTTCGTCGAGGTGTTCGAAGAGACGGGCAGCGATGCGGCGCTCGCGGCGACGCTCTTCCACTACGGTGAGCTCGCGATCGTCGACGTGAAACGCGAACTCGCCGCGCACCACATCCCGGTGCGGCTGGAAGCGGTGGCCGTCTAGATGGAAGCCGCAGCACTTCTGTCGGCGGTGAAGTGGAACGGCGACGGCCTCGCGCCTGTTGTGATCGTCGATGCGCGCACGAACGCCGTTCTGACGCTCGCCTACGCCAATCGCGAGGCGCTGGAAAAAACGCTGGCTTCGAAATCAACCTGGCTCTACAGCCGCTCGCGCGCGGAACTGTGGAATAAAGGCGCGACGTCGGGGAACACCCAGCAAGTAGTGGCGGTGGCGATCGATTGCGATAACGACGCGTTGCTCTACCGGGTGATTCCCGACGGGCCGGCCTGCCATACCGGCGCGCCGACGTGTTTCACCGAAGTCGTCCCGCTCGCGCGGCGCCGAAGCGACGCCCAACGGCGCGCACTTCGCCGAGGCGATGCTCGCGCTTTCGAGCACGATCGCCGACCGCCACGCAAACCCGCCCGAAGGCAGCTATACGGCGAAGCTCTTCGAAGGCGGCGTCGATCGCATCGCCAAGAAAATCGGCGAAGAAGCGACCGAGGTCGTCATCGCTGCGAAGAACGAAGACAAAGCCGAACTCGTCTGGGAGATGAGCGATTTGCTCTATCACTCGCTGGTGCTGCTGGCGGAACGTAAAGTCACGCTCGACGAGATCGGCGACGAACTCGCGCGGCGCGCTGCGGGCTGACCGTCGACAAGCACTCACTCGCAGGGTTAGCCGGCGTCGGTCCGTCGACGGCGGCGAAGTTTGCCGAACTCGGGATCGAAACGCCCGAGCAGCTGCTCGCGCACTTACCGCGCGCGTACCGTGACTGGCGCGTGCCGCAACCGATCGCGACGCTGATCGAAGGCGAAGCGATCGTCGTCGGCCGTATCGTGGGCGTGAAAGAACGCGCCGGCCGTTTTCCGCTCGTCACCGTGACGCTCGCCGACGACACCGGCGCGATCGCGGCGAAATTCTTCGGCCGCCGCCATCTGTTCGGCCGCTTTGCCGCCGGCGACCGGCTTTTCGTGAGCGGCCGCGTTACGCGCGCCGGCCTGTTGCCGGAGATCAACGTCACCGCGCACCGCGAACTGCGCGGCGACGAGCCGTACGTCGGCGAGATCGTGCCGGTCTACGGCGCAACGAAAGATCTGCCGTCGCGCACGATCCGCACCACGATCGCGAAGAACCTCGACCGCCTGATCGCCACGCGCGTCGATGCGCTGCCGCCCGCGCTCGTGCGCAAGCACGACTTCCCGCCGCTGCGCGAAGCCTGGTTCGGCGTGCACGCGCCGCGCGATTCCGGAAGACGTGGAACGCGGCCGCGGCCGCATCGTGTTCGAGGAGTTCTTCGGCATCGCGCTTGCCGCCGCGCTCAAGCGCGCGCGTCGCGAAGCGGCCGGCGGCGCGCCGCCGATCGAACCGCCGCCGGACTGGTACGAGCGCTTCAAAGCGCGAATTGCCGTTCGCGCCGACCGGCGCGCAGACGCGCGTCATCGAGCAGATCGCGCGCGACATGCGCCGCACCGCGCCGATGAACCGGCTCTTGCAAGGCGACGTCGGCAGCGGCAAGACGCTGGTCGCGGCCGCGGCGATCGTCGCTCGCGCACTGGGGCGGCCTGCAGAGCGCGCTGATGGCGCCGACCGAAATTCTCGCGGCGCAGCACGCCCAGAAGCTCGCGCCGCTGCTGCTGCCGTTCGGCATCGCGGTCGAGGCGATCTTCGGCTCGCAGGGCGTGCGCGATCGCCGCAACGCGCGCGAGCGGCTCGCCTCGGGCGCCGCCGGCGCTCGCCGTCGGCACGCACGCGCTGCTCACCGAAAACGTGGAGTTCGCGCGCCTGGGCCTCGTGATCATCGACGAACAGCACCGCTTCGGCGTCGAGCAGCGCGCGCAACTGCGCGCGAAGAGCCTCGCCCCGCACACGCTCTACATGACCGCGACGCCGATCCCGCGCACGCTCGCGCAGACGAAGTACGCCGACCTCGACGTCTCGATCATCGACGAACTGCCGCCGGGGCGCACGCCGGTTGCGACCTTTGTCATTCGCGACAGCCGCAAAGCGCGCGTCTACGATTTCGTTCGCGAGAACGTGGAGCTCGGCCATCAGACATACGTCGTCGTGCCGGCGATCGAGGCCGGCGAGACCGAGCTGTCGCAGCGCGATCGCCGAAGCCGAATACATCGGGCGCGAGGTGTTCCCGGATTTGCGCGTCGGTTTGCTGCACGGACGCATGCCGCCGAAGGAGAAAGAAGCCGTCATGGCTAGGTTTAAGGCTGGTGAGATCGACGTGCTCGTTTCAACGACCGTCATTGAAGTGGGCGTCGACGTGCCGAATGCGAGCGTGATGGTGGTTCTGGATGCGGAACGGTTTGGACTGGCGACGTTGCATCAACTGCGCGGCCGCGTCGGACGCGGTGCGGCCGCCTCGACGTGCGTTCTCGTGACGTCAGGCAATCCGGAATTCCTCGAGCGGCTCGACGTTCTGGCCGAAACGAACGACGGGTTCGAAGTGGCGGAAGCCGACTTGCGGATGCGCAAGGCCGGCGTCCTGGCCGGCACGACGCAAGCCGGCGCCAACGACACGATCGGCAACATCGTCGACGACTTCTCGCTCTACATGCAGGCCAAAGGTTCGGCCGAAGCGATCGTGTCGGAAGATCCGGAACTCGCGGCGCCCGAACACCTCGCGCTGCGCGCCTTGATCGACGACGTTGCGGCGGCCCGCGCGCTGCTGGTGACCGCGTGAAGCAGACCGCCGTCGGTTTCGACTTCGATCACACGCTCGGAATCGATAACCACCTCGAACGGCACGCGTTCGGCGTGCTCGCCGCGCAGTACGGTTCGCTGCTCGACATCGAACAAGCGCCGACGTACGACGCCGTCGAAGCGCTGCTCGTGCCGTTCCGCGCGGCGCAAGAATCGATGGCCGCGATGATGGTGCGTTTCGCAGCCAAATTTCTGGCGAACGGCACGGCGACGCACGCCGACGGTGAGGAGCTGGCCGGCCGTTATCGGCAAATCTGCTACGACCTCGTCGCAGAAATGGTCGTGCCGGTGCCGGGCGCGGTCGAGTGCATCCGCGCGCTCGTTGCCGACGGTATTCCGGTCGGCATCCTCACCAACGGCTGGTCGGAACTGCAGGAGCGGAAGATCGAACACGCACTCGGCGTGTTTCCCGGCCCGATGTTGGTGAGCGATCTCCTCGGCGCATACAAGCCGTCGGCGGAAGCGTTCCGGCAGCTCGAAGCGGCGCTCGGCGTCACGCCCGCGGAGCTCTGGTACGTGGGCGACAATCCAATCGCCGATATCGCCGGAGCGCGCGCATACGGATTGCGCGCGGTGTGGCTGAATCGCGGCGGCGATGCGTACCCGGCGGAGCTGGCGGAGCCGACCGCGCAGATCGAACATCTTGACGCGCTGGCCGGCATCGTTCGAGGTGCGTGAGACATTATGGCGAAGATAACGGTCCATCCAAATGGGTACGCTGAGACTCACCGGAGGGACGCTTCGTAGCAGAAGCGTGAGAACACCGTCCGGACGCGCGGTCCGCCCCACTCCCGCCCGCGTCAAAGAGGCGTTGTTCTCGATCCTCGCCGATCGGGTCACGAACGCGAACGTGCTCGACCTCTTCGCCGGCACCGGCGCACTCGGTTTCGAAGCGCTCTCGCGCGGCGCCGCGCACGCGACGTTCGTCGAGCAGCATCGCCCCACGGCCGATGCCTTGCGCGGCGCGGCGCAAGAACTCGGCCTCACCGACCGCACCACCGTGCTCGCGATGCCGGCGGAGCGCGCCGCGCGCATGGTCGCCGGCCGCTACGATCTGGTCTTCGCCGACCCGCCCTACGCGCAAGCGTATCCCGCCGCGGCGTTCGCCGTGCTGCGCGAGCGCGGCGCGATCGACGAACGCTCGCTCGTCGTCTACGAACACAGCTCGCGCGATGCGGCACCCGCCGATCCGGCGTTCGCCGTGCAACGCGAGGCCGCATACGGTGAAGTCGCGCTCGCTTTCCTGCGGCCGGAGCCGGCGTGAACGGTCAACCGCACGCCTCGCCGAGCGCGATCTACCCGGGCTCGTTCGATCCGCTGACGCTCGGCCATCTCTACGTGATCGAGCGCGCCGCTGCGGTGTTTCCGCGCGTACTGGTTGCGGTCGTCGTCAATCCGCAGAAGCGCGAACCGCTTGTTCACGCTCGAAGAGCGGAAGCAAATGATCGTCGCCGCGACGAAGCATCTCGCCTAACGTCGACGTGCGGGATTTCCGCGGCTTGCTGGCCGACTTTGCGAAGGCCACCGGCGCGGGCGTCATCGTCAAGGGCTTGCGCGTCGTCTCCGATTTTGAAAACGAGATGTCGACCGCACTGATGAACCGTTCGCTGAGCGGGATCGATACGATGTTCGTGCCGAGCGACCCGATGTATTCGTTCGTCTCATCGAGCCTGGTCAAGGAAGTCTTCTCCCTGGGCGGGGAGATCGATCAATACGTTCCGGCAGCCGTACTGCACGTCATGCGCGCCAAGCGCGCTTCCCAGCGAACCACCGAACCATCCGAGGAGAAACACCCATCGTGAGCATCTATCGCGTGTTGGACAAACTCGAGGCCTACGTGCGTCAGGGCACGGTGCTGCCGCTCAAACGTCGCGTGCTTTCTGAAGAGCGGCTGTTCGAGTTCATCGAAAAAATCCGCTCGACGCTGCCGGCGGAAGTCGGTCAAGCCAAGCTCATCGCGAAAGACAAAGACCGCGTGTTGCGTGAGGCGCAGGAACGCGCGCAGGCGATCGTCAGCGACGCCTCCGAAGCGCACGCCGCGATGGTCGACGATCACGAGATCGTCAACCGCGCGCGCATCACCGCGGAGACCGTGCTGCGCGAAGCCGAAGTGCGCGCGCAACGCATTCGCGAAGGCGCGGACGCCTACGCGGCGCAAGTCCTGTTCGATCTCGACAACCGCCTCACGACCGCGCTCGGCTCGGTGAAGAAGGGCATCGATCAGCTAACGCTCGCGCGCACCGCCGCCGCGATCCAAACGGCACCGGCGTCGCAGCCGCTCGCCGACGCCGCCGCGAAGTCGAAGCGCGCAGCGTTCGACGCCCAAGCCGATCCGATCGAGGCCGAAACCGCCCAGCTCGAATCCGTCTAGCGGGCGCGAAGGGTCAAAAACGCCGGGTTGATCATGTCGCGGTACGAGAACGTTTTCGAGATCGCACCGTATTTGGCGGCGGTGTCGATCACCGGCTGAATCAGATTCGGGTCGATCGACGTTCCGGCGGCTGACCACTCGGCATTTTGGACGGCGTCGACCGGCATCTTGATTTGCGCCGCGACGATCGGAGCCGCATCCTTATGATGCGTGTTGGTGTAGGCGCCGGCTTGATAAATGACGGTGACGAACTTGCGGATCGCATCGACGTGCTGGGCCGCATAGTCGTTGGTCGTGAACCAGGCCGAGAACAAAAACGCCGGCGCGATCGAACCAAAGGCGTGACCGAGCAGCCGTAGCTTGCCGGCTGCCAGCGCGGTGCTCAATACCGGCTCGAGCAGAATTGCAGCGTCGACCCGATGCGATTCCACCGCGGGCTGGGCGGCCGAGGTGGGAATCTCCGTCACGTGCAGCGTCTTCGAATCGCCCCCGTGCTGATCGACCCATGCCTCTTCCGCTAATTGGCCGATATCGTTGAGTGATTGCGTGGAGACGGTCTTGCCGTTCAGATCGGCGCCGGTCATGATCGTCGAATCCTTCGCGACGACGAGGCCCTCGAACGGTGCGTTGCTGCTGTAGAGCGCGCACGTCCCGACGATCGAGTACGGAATGCCGTGCTGATGCGCGGCGAGCAGCGAGATGATGCTCGACTTGCCGATGTCGATCGCGCCGCCCGTTACGGCGCTCGCGATCGCCGAACCGCTTCCGAGCCGCTGGATCTGCACGTCGAGTCCCGCGCGCTCGAACATGCCCGTGGCCTTCGCGTAGAGCAGCGGCGCGGTGTCGTCGTCCGACGGCGAGACCGCGACCCGGATCGTCACCAGATCCGCCGCCCGCAGCGGCGTCCGCAGCATGCCGGCGGCGAGCACGGCGATCGAGCACGCCGCGACGATACGAATGGCTCGAGATAGCATCATCGCGGGGGTATCCGCAACCGCCCGCGATTCTGCCTGCCTCCGCCGATTCTCCCGACTAGGGCTGGATCCGGATGATGGCGCTCCCGTTGAAGTCGGTTGCCCAGAGATTGCCGTCGGGCCCCGAGACGAGGCCGTATGACGTCTGGTTCGTGTTCTGCAGCTGATACGCCACGTACGCGTGCGTGGCCGGATCGATGCGCATGATTTGGCCGAAGTTCGTTACGTTGTTGACGGCGGTGAACCAAATGCCGCCGTCCGAGCCGTTCACGATCTCAAACGGCGCGCCGTAGTTCGCAGGCAGCGGAAATTCGGTGATCGAGCCGCCGATCGGCAAGCGGCCGATCTTACCGCCGGTTTGCTCGGTGAACCAAATCGCGCCGTCAGGGCCCGAGTCGATTTCGATCGGCATCGAGCCGGCCGTCGGGATCGTCTTATTCACCACTTGCGTGAACGGCGCCGTCGGGCTGAACGCCAAGATATTGTTGGTGAAGTAACCCGTCACGTACATGTTGCCGTCCGAGCCGACGGCCAATCCGTTCGGCCCGGTGCCGCCCGCAAGCGCGACGGGGCTGCCGGCAACTTGCGCGCCGGTCGTATCGAAGATATAGAGCTGGTTCGTGCCCTGGAGCGACATCCAGATGTTGTTGCCGAGCGTGCGAATGCCGACCGGCTGACTGTTCGCGTTGCCGGTGAAGAACGCGGCTCCCGGCGCAACGCCCGACGGCACCGCAACGTTCGAGTAGTCGCCGAGGCCGCCGCCGTTCTCGAACGGTTCGGTGTACCACACGTGCGCATCGCCCGTGGGACCGGCCGTAATCGCGAGCGGAGCCGGGCTGCTGCCGGCGTTGGGCACGTTGTATTCGCCGAGCAGATTGCCGCTGGTGTCCATCGAGCCGATGGCCCAGTTATGCGATTCGGCGAACCACAGATTGCCGTCGGGACCGACCGTGATTTCGTCGGGCTGTTTGGAGAACGACGTTCCCGTCAGCCCGAGATAAAAACTCGTTTGGTAGCCGGATGTTTTCGAGACCAGCGTCCCGACCGGCGTCGTCCCGGTAAAGGCGTTGAACGTGACGCTCGCCCCGAGCGTCGACCCGCCCGTGTAAGAGACCGACGTGGTCTGCGTCGGATTTGTGATGGCCGTTTGCGTGAGTGAAACCGTACCGGACGGATCGACGACGCTCAGCGTGACCGGCACGAGGAACGACGACGAGCTGTTGGACGGAATGACGACGCCGTCGGGATCGGTGAACGTCATCGTCATCGCGCCGGCATTGATGCCGGTCTGCACGTGGTTGATCGAGATGCGCGGCAAACCGGTCGACGAAAAGAGGAGACTAAACGCGACGTTCGCGACGACCGGGCTGATGTCCACGGCCACCGTGAACGACGTCGCGTTGTTCGCGATCGTCGTGCTCCCGGTGCCCGCGCCGAGCATCGTCCCCGTGCCGTTGATATTGTCGTACAACTTGAGGTTTACGCTTGCCGACGTCGTACCGATCGGAACCGACACCGGGATCGTGCACGCGCGTCCGCCCGGAACGGCCGTGCAATACGTCGACGTTCCGGTGATATCGTAGCTCGCGTTCGCGCCGCCGTTGATCGACACGACCGCCGACAACGCGGCAGACGAAACGAACTGTGCGCGGCGCCCGGAAGCTGATGAACTCTTCGCAGTCGGAATGATGAGGCTGATCGTGCCGCGCGTGCCGCTGAGCGGACCGGCCGTCGGAACGGCCGAACCGGATGCCGGCAGCACGGGCGCGGGACTGGATGAACCGCCGCCGCTCGAACACGCAGCAATGGCGATGGCCGACGCAAACGCGCCGGCAAGAAGTAACTGTTTCATCGGACGCTCCTCGGCGTAGCGGCGGGCAGAGCGCGGCGCGTTCCGGTCACGTTCACATTGCCGGGCAATCCCGTAGCGGTCGGCGCCGCCGTCGGTGTCGGCGTCACGACCGGCGTCGGCGTCGCCGTCGGACGCGGCGAGGGGCTCGCGGTCGGCGATGCGCCCGGCACCGGTGATGACGTGCTCGACGGAGCCGGAGCGGGTGAGCCGCTGTTATTTGCGATCACGACGCCCGCGACAACGGCCGCGGTGCCGGCCGCAATGGCCAAGCCCGTCCCGCCGCCGGCGCCCGCACCGGTCGTAGCCGGTCCGGTTGCGGTCGGGTTCAATCCCGCATCGCTGAACGTTTGCAGCGTCGCGGCCGTCGCGGGCGCGGTCGTCACCGCGCCGGTCACGCCGACCGTGAGCACTTGTCCCGTCGCGAGCGTAAACGTCTGCGTGCCGACGGTGACCGACACGCTATCCGCCGCGCACACGACGCACGTCACGGTCGTGTTGCCGCCGATGAACGAAAGCAGTCCGATCGTTCCGCGTACCGCAATCTGCGAGGTCGCTGTAACGAAGCGATAGTTTGCGCGGCCGCCCGCCGGACGCCGCACGTCGAAGCGCAGCGTGCCGTTGTTGACGATCAGCGTCGCGCCCGGTCCGTTCGCCGCGTTGTCGAACGCCCCGACTTGCACGTGCGTATTCTCGCCGAGCGCAACGATCGACGAATCCGGCATGACCAGCTCCGCCGTCGATTTCGCTTGCGTGATCGCAAACGCGTCGTCGGGCAGATCCATGCGTCCGAACACGGGCGCGAAGCCCGCCATTGCCGCGGTCTGATAGCCGATCGTCCCGCGGACGCGGCGCAATTGTTTTTCGCCCGCCGCGCCGGTGCTGTCGGGGACGAGGGCAAACACGATCGCCGCACTCAGTAAGAGCGCGGTTATCTTCGCAGACAAACGCATCGCCGGGCCGTTAGGGTCTAGCTGGCATGCACCTGTGAAAAAACGTAAAGACTGCGAGCGCTATGCCCACCGTCACAGTGGCGACATGCAAGGCGAGCGTCGACCGTCACGGCGAATAAATCGCGGCAGTCTAATGAGGAGCGCGTATGTCTCGAACCGCAGTCACGATAAAAACACACGACGGGCATGCTCCCGCCTCGGTCTTCACCCCGTCCGAAGGCAAGGGCCCCTGGCCGGGCGTCATCTTTTTCATGGACGGCCCGGGGATCCGGCCAACCCTGTGGGAGATGGGACAGCGGCTGGCAGACGGCGGTTATCTCGTCGTATTGCCCGATCTTTACTACCGGTCCGGACCGTATGCCCCGAAGAATCCGGCGGAAGTTTTCACGAATCCCGACGCGCGCGCCGAGATGATGAAAATGGTGTCGAGCCTCGATCGCGATAAGAAAGTTGCCGACGCGGAAGCGTTTCTGGAATATCTCGACGCACACTCCGACGTCAAAGGCGATAGATTCGGCGCGACCGGATATTGCCTCGGGGGCAACGTCGCATTGACCGCAGCCGGCGCCTTCCCCGACGAATTTGCCGCAGTCGCATCGTTTCACGGCGGCGGCTTGGCAACCGACAAGCCCGATAGCCCGCATTTGTTCCTCGCAGGCGTCGGCGGCCGCGTCTACGTCGCGGGTGCCATCGAGGACCCATCGTTCACCGACGAACAGAAGGCACTGCTCGAGCGGACGCTCACCGATGCCGGCGTCGATCACCTGATCGAAACGTATCCCGCAAAGCACGGTTTCGCCGTGCCCGACTTGCCCGTCTACGACGAAGCCGCCGCCGAACGTCACTGGAAGGCGCTGTTCGGACTGCTCGACGCAAAGCTCGCCGGATGACGGAGGAGTGGGTTCGCTTCGATGCGGCCGGCGGTGCGATCCGCGGCTTTCTCGTGCAGCCCGCGACGCCGCCGCCGTGGCCGGCGTTGATCGTCTGTCACCCGGTCGCGGGCGTCATGGCGCAAATGGAGCGGATCGTACGCGGTTACGCCGCGGACGGCTATTTGACACTGGCGCCGGACCTCTACACGAACGATGCGGCCTTCCAGAAAATCGACGTTGCCAATATCGTTCTCGCGCACGGCTCGCCGCTCGAGCCCGACTGGGAAGAGCGCATGGCGAAGATTCCGGAACCGCGCCGCACGGGCGTGCGCGCCGCACGCGAGTGGATGACCAATCGTTCCAAAGCGCACTACGTTGACGGCGTACACGGCGCGTTCGACTATCTGCAATCGCGCAACGACGTGACGCGCATCGGCGCCATCGGCTATTGCATGGGTGGGCAACTCGTCGGCGAGCTTGCCGTACGCGGCGTCGACCTCGCGGCCGGCGTCATGTATTACGGCTCGAGTCCGGCTCTAAGCGACGTTCCGAAAATTCGCGCGCCGCTCGAAGGGCACTACGGTGTGACGGATCGCAAAATCACGAGCGGCATTTACGACTTCGCGCTCGCCATGCAGGCGGCCGGCAAATACTTCGCCTACATGGTGCACGACGCCGGTCACGGCTTCATCGACGATCCGCCCGCGCGCGGCTACAATCCCTACGCGACGCGCGTGGCCAACGCGCGCTCAGCAGTCTTCCTAGCCGAGCACTTGGTTTAGCGGGTCGCGCGAGCGGGAAAAGCGAGCGCATGAAAACCTGGTTGAAGAAGATCGTCTGGTCGGTTGGCCTTGCCGGCTGCCTCGTTGGCGCCGCTGCCAACCCGGGATCTGCGCAGATGGGTATCAACATCCACCTCGGACCGCAGCCGCCGCCGCGGCACGAAGTCTACGGCCGTCCGCCACGTCACGATTGCGTGTGGGGCCGCGGACACTACGTGCCGCGCGGAAATCACTGGGTGTGGATCCCCGGCCACTGGATCTGCCACCGCTAATCGTTACGAACTAGAACTCGCCGTCCGCGCGTAACGCGCGGGCGGCAGTCCGACATAACGCGTGAACGCGACGCTGAACGTGCTGGCGGAGCTATATCCGACGCGTTCGGCGACGTCGGCGACGGCGCTTTCGTTTTGCCGCAGCAACTTCTTCGCCAGCGCCATGCGCCACGCGAGCAGATACTCCATCGGCGCGAGGCCGACGGCACGGTTGAAGCGCACGAAGAAGCCGGACCGCGAGAGCGCAGCTTCCTTTGCCAGCTGCGCGACCGTCCATGCTTTCGTCGGTTCTTCGTGCATGCGCCGGATCGCAACCGCGAGCCGCTCGTCCGCCAACCCGCGCACGAGTCCCGGCGACGCCGTCGTGCCCGCGGTCGAGCGCAACGCTTCGATCAGCAGCACTTCCAACAGCCGCGCCAAAACGACGTCGCGCGCCGGCAGCTGATTGCGCGATTCTTCGCGCACGAGTTCCACCAATGTCGCGAGCCGTTTCTCGCCGCGCACGTGCACGAGCCGCGGAAGCAACGACACGAGCAACGCAGCATCCGGCGAAGCAAAATCGCAGTAGCCGATCAGCGCGCGCATTTCGGGCGGGCCGTTCTGGTCGCCCAGGCGGATCTCACCGTCGGCCAACGTCACGGGGCGCTCGACCACGTCCGGCGGCTCGAGACTCGACATCGTGAAGCTGTCGGCTGAGGGAATCAACACGAAATCGCCGGCTTCAAGGATCATCGGCTCGGCGCCATCGATGGCGAGACGGCACGACCCCTCGAGCGCCAGACCGTAGAATGGCTGCCCGTATTCCGAGCGCCGAACCTGCCACCGGCCGGCAGCACCGATCAATTTGGAAAACGGCGTACCGGGCTGTAATAACCCAACGACCTCGGCCAGCGGATCGACCATACCTGGACTCCCTACAACGAAATACGTACTATTCATTGTAGCAGGTACGATTCGCGCGCGCTATGCTAGCTCCATGAATACTGTCTTGATCACCGGCGCCTCATCCGGCTATGGCCTCGAAACCGCGCGCTACTTCCTCGAGCGCGACTGGCACGTCATCGCAACGATGCGCACCCCGCGCCAAGACGTGCTGCCACCCTCACCGCGTCTGCGCGTGCTTCCGCTGGACGTAACCGACCCGGAAAGCATCCGGCAAACCCTCGAAGTTGCCGGCCCGATCGACGTCCTCGTCAACAACGCCGGCATCGGATTGATCAGCCCGGTCGAATCCACGCCGATGGACGCGATCCGCGAAATCTTCGAAACGAACACCTTCGGCACGATCGCACTCACCCAAGCGGTACTACCGCAATTCCGCGAACGCAAGCGCGGCGTCATCATCAACGTCTCGTCCACCGTTACGCTGCGCCCGTTGCTGCTGCTGTCCGTCTACACGGCGAGCAAAGCCGCAATCAATGCGTTCACCGAGTCGCTGGCGCTCGAACTCGAGCCATTCAACATTCGCGTGCGCCTCGTGCTACCGGGCCGCTCGTCGGAAACGCGCTTTGGTGAAAATGCGCGCCCGCGGATGCAGAACAGCGTGTCGGAACCCTACACCCCGCTCGTGCAAGGCTTGTTCGCGCGAATGTCCGAGCCGGCGCCCTTCACGAAGCCGCAAGACGTTGCCGAAGCCGTGTGGCGCGCGGCCACGGATCCTTCATCGCCCATGCGCATCCCCGCCGGTGCCGACGCCGTCGCACTCGAACGCTTGCTCTAGCGAAGCGTTCCATGTTAGTGTTCGGTACCGGACAAAGCCGAAACGCGCGAGTGTATATAGCGCGTTTTCTCTACCTTGGTGATTCGCGTCACGGGATTGCGAACGCGTAATGAAATCCGAAGGTCCGGCGTTGATGCGAGTGGACATCCTCACTTGAATCGGTGGCCTTCGAGCCGTGCGCGTGGCATTTATGCCTCGTGTGCGTAGCGGCGTTGGTCGAGAAAACTCCATCCAATACGCACTTATAACTGGAGGACCAGATGATAAAGCTCCACGCCGTAAGACGGTACATAGCAAGTCTTTTGCTCGTAACCGTTCCGATCATCGGCTATACCGCCGGCCCCGCGTCGGCATATGACCGCGCGACGGTGTACAATCGCACGAACCTCGCCGTTAGCGGCACCGTCCATTATGCGGCCTGCCGCTCCGACAACTTCTCCGTTGCCGGCGGCGCAGTCACGGCAAGCGGGATCACGCAGACGCAAACTACGATGGGTACGAGCCGCGGCGCGTGTCTCATCACGAGAATCACGGCCACGGTGGGTGGAAAGGCTGCAGAAGCCTACACGTCTTCCGGAACCAGCTACTCGCAGTTCCTCGTCGTGTCCATCGGGCTCCGGGTACCGCGTCGTTTCGACGCAGCAATTGGCAAGAGAACAGGCCGACGCAACCGGAAGCCCGGGCTTTTCCATCGTCAACAATACGAACTATCCCGTAGAAGTAAGCCTCGACCAGGTCGCGTGCTTGTACTACGGCGTCGTCGGACCCGGGCCAAACGTTCAATCGCACGACCGGCGCCGTCTGGTTCACGATCAGCTATCAACAGCAGATGGATATGGCTGAACACAAATCGCTCGCGTCGTGCGTGCTGCCCGTTGCCGCGATCGTCGGCAGCATCCTCTTGGGAGCTCTGACGGCCGGCGTCGCTGCAGCAGCAGCACCGGCCGCCGGCACAGCGGCGGCCGCATTGGCACCGCTCGTCACATCGACCGCCGTCACCGTAACGGGCGCAGCACTCGGCGGCGCCGCGGCAGCCGGCGGCACCAGCACGCTCGTCTCAGCTGCGCTTGGCGCCGCGCTGAAACCCAACGGCCAAGGACAAAAGAAGGGTCAATACGCGGGGCCGCCGTGGCCGTTCCGCTGCTCGGTGAAGCCCACCTATTCGCTCACCGGCGGTTGGGGTAAAAAGACGACCGATCCGCAGGGCAACGTGATTATTCCGCTCGGCACGCCGATCACGATCACGAAGACCAACACCTGTGGAAACAGCATGATGTAAGCTCAACGGAGCATACGAAAATAGCCGGCTGTTATGGCCGGCTATTTTTTTATCACGATCGTTCGAGCAGGCCCGGTGTTAGCCGGTACGGAAGGCCGTTGACGTTGCGCTTATTTGGCATACGGGCAGCTGCATTTGCTGCGTTCGTTCTCATCTCGCCACTGCGGGCATCCGGTGACAACGGCGACGCGCTCTTGCAGCACGTTTCCAGCACCGTTGCCGATGACGGCAGCACCCGCATCATACTGCGCTTCAACCGCGCGGCGCCCGAGACGCGAGTCATCCGCAGCGGCGAACACACCGTGCACGTTGTGCTGATTGGTGCGGCACTGCCGGGGAACGAACATCCGGTCGTGTCGGGCCACGGTGAGATCACCCAAGGCACGTTCGCCGGCTTTGCGGGAATCGGAATGCGTCTCGATCTGCGCACGCGCGACCGCATCACGGTCCGCACGGAAACCGCCGGCAACGAGGTCATCGTGCACGTACCGGCGCGCCGCAGCGACCACGAAGCGCCGCCTCTACCGCCGCCGGTCGCGGCCGCGCCGCTGCCCACGGCCAATCCCGCCGCGTTCGTCACCGAAATGGTCAGACTGTCATACGCCGATGTGAGCGAGATCGCCGGCGCATTGGTGAAGGGCGCGGCCATCCCGTCGAACGACGTCTTCAATGTCGGCTCGCCGTTCGTGCCGCCGCCGGCGGCTGCGGGCGCGACCACCGCGGCCGCGATGCCGACGTACGTTTCGATTCCCACTGCGACGCTGCTGCCGAAGGATTCCCCGCAAGGCGTGCGGCTCGACGAGCACGTCGCGATCGACCGGCGTCTGAACGCGGTGATCCTCAGCGGCACGCGCGAACAAGTCGATGCCTACAAAGCGCTTGTGGCGCAACTCGATATTCCCGACCGCAGCGTGCTGCTCGAAACGCAGATCGTCGAGCTGACGGTCAGCGGCGCAAAGGACCTGGGCATCGATTTCTCGCCCAACGGCACGCTGACGACGGCGACGATGGGCGTCTCGACCGGCAACAAGCCCGTGTTCGGCTTCAATCTCGGCGCAGCAGTGAACGCGCTCGCCGAGAATGGCGAGGCGAAGATTCTTGCGCGGCCGCGCATCCTCTCGCTCAACAACCGCCCCTCGGCGATTCTCAGCGGCGAAGCCGTGCCGATCTTTACGTCGGTCGTGATTCCGGGCGGCACCGGAACGGTCGTGAATCAATCGGTGCAGTACATCAACGTCGGCGTGAGCTTGCAGATTCTGCCGCGCATCGCCGCCGACGGCCGCGTGACCACGCAGATCTTCTGCGAAGTGTCGAGCATCATCGACTACGTTCAAAACACGCCGCGCATCGCCGTGCGTCAGGAACTCACGTCGGCGGTGGTAAGCGATTCCGAGTCGCTGATCGTCGGCGGCTTACTGCAAGAAACCGAGATCAAGAGCTTGCGCAAGGTGCCGGGCCTCGGCAATCTACCGCTCGTGGGCGGCTTTTTCCGCGACGTCGACAACAGCTCGCAGAACACCAACCTCTACATCGTGATCACACCCCACGTCCTGACCAACGGCCTCTCGAGCAACGGCCGCTCCTTCGATCTACCGCCGCAGCCGATTCCGACGATCCCGCCGGCAGATCCAAACATCGTGCCCGGCCCGGTCGAAACGCCGCCTCCGGCCGCGACCTCACACTAGCGAGTCGCGGTGGCGATCAGATCGTCGCGCGCCGGTACTGGCGCGGCCAGGGGAGTTCCTCGCCGATCTGACTTGCTGCGCGATGCGGGAAGTACGGATCGCCGAGGTAGCGACGCGCTAACGCGACGAGGTCGGCACCGCCTGATTCCAGCACGGACTCAGCCTCCGTGCCGGTCGTGATCAATCCGACCGCCACGGTCAGTACATCGGCTTCGCGCCGAATGCGCTCCGAAAACGGTACCTGATAGAGCGGCGCTTGTGCCGCGCTCTCGAGCGGGCTGCGTCCGATCCCCGCGCTCGAAACATCGATAACGTCGACACCGCGCGCCTTGAGAATCTTCGCGACCTCGATGGAATCCTCGATCGTCCATCCGCCCGCATCCCAGTCGGTGGCGGAGATGCGCACGAAGAGCGGCTTGCTCTCGGGCCACACCGCGCGCACCGCATCGGTCGTTTCGAGCAGAAAGCGGATGCGGTTTTCGAACGATCCGCCATAGCGGTCGTCGCGCTGATTGCTGAGTGGCGACATGAACTCGTGCAGCAGATAACCGTGTGCGGCGTGAATCTCGGTAACCTTGAAACCGGCCTCATCCGAACGGCGCGCGGCATCGGCGAACTGCCGCACCAGCAACGCGATCTCATCGATATCGAGCGCATGCGGAAGCGGATAGTACGGCATGTCCTTTTCGGCCGTCGGCGCAATCGGTTCCCAGCCGCCCCGATCGGGCGTCACCCAGCCGCGCGGCGTCGTCCACGGCGGCCCGACCGAACCCTTACGCCCTGCATGCGCGAGTTGCGTCGCGGCAATCGCGCCTTGCGCTTCAATGAAGGTGTTGATACGCTGCAGCATCGGTACGTGCTCGTCGAGCCAGATACCGAGATCGAGCGGCGAGATGCGCCCGCGCGGTTCGATCGCCGCCGCCTCGGTGAAAACGAGCCCGGCCCCACCGACGGCGCGGCTGCCGAGGTGCACGAGATGCCAGTCGGTCGCGAAGCCGTCTTCGGATGAGTACTGGCACATGGGCGAGACGACGATGCGATTGCGGAGCGTGACGCCCCGCAGGGTGAGCGGTTCGAAGAGCAACACGGGTCCGTTTCGGCAACGGTGGGGTGAAGCCATTCGGCGGCGAAGGGGCCGCCCATGAAGCAGCGCGCCGGGGCAGAGGCATCGTTTGCGCGACGCTCGACCAGCGAACGCGTCGCGCAATTGATTCGGGAGCGACTCGCGACCGGTGCTTTGCGGCCCGGCGACCGCGTCGTCGAGGTCGATATCGCCAGCATGCTCGGCGTGAGCCGCAGTCCGGTTCGGGAAGCGTTGAGCCGGCTCGAGTCTGAGGGCGTGCTGGTCAGCCAACCCAATCGCGGCCGCTACGTTGCGCCGCTAGCTGCCGAACGGCTGCAACAACTCGTGGACTTTCGGCTTGCGCTAGAAGAGCTCGCGGTACGTAGCTTTGCACGCTACGCCGGCGAGGGAGACTTTTTGCAGTTGCTCGCCGCCGTGCGTACCCTCCGCGCAAGCGCCAAGTCGGCCGAACTCAACAGTGCAATTCAGGCCGACCTCGCCTTTCACCGGTTGATCGTCGCACTCGCTCGCAACGTGCCGCTACAATTGGCCTACGCTGCACTGTTGAGCGAATTCCAGTTGTCGGTCCGGCTGACGACCCAGCTCTCCGGTTCCGTGGAAGATCTCGCGGTCGAGCACGAACGGCTGATCGAAGCACTGCGCGAGCGACGGACTGAGGACGCCGTCGAACTCATGCGAAGCCACATCCTGCATGGACACGAGCAGCTGCTCGCCGATCTCACGACGTAGTTATTAACGTGCGGTCGAGCCGCGCCGAGAGGTGTTCGCCGGCGATCACCGGGACGAAGAGCGGCTCACCTTCGCTTTGAACTGATGGCAGACAAGCGACTTCGGTTTCGTTATTAGGCTCACAGAAGAATGCGATTGAATAGCGCGAGCGGAGTGCTCCCTCGCCGCTCGGCACGTCGACGCGATGCGGCGTAGAGCGGAAGCCGCAGTTCGTCCACTGCTGCATGAGGTCACCGATGTTGATCAACACGGTGCCGGGAATCGACGGCGCCTTTAGCCAGCGTCCGCCCGCCGAGAGCACCTCGAGGCCCGCGCTGGCGTCTTGGAAAAGCAGCGTCAAGCTGCCGAAGTCGGTGTGCGATCCCACTCGCATCTGCCCGGTCAACACGGTTTCCGGTATCGGCGGATAGTGGAGGAGACGGAGGATATTATTCTGGCCGTGGCGCTCGACGAAGTAGGGTTCCGGTAGCCCGAAGTCGATCGCGAACGCGCGCAAAACGTCATTGGCCACGAGCGCGCAACGGTCGTGAAAAGCGGCAAAATCGTCAACGAGCGGTTGGACCTCAGCCGCAAACCGCGCTTCGTCTTCGCGCGCGGAGGCGAAGGCGGCGCGGTAATAGCTGTCGCTGCGATAGAGATCGAAGGCTTCTTTGATGTCGCTGGGCGTCGATGAATCTTCGTGCTCGCGACCGCGGGGAACGTAGCCGCAACGCAACGTCAAGCCGGCCGGGCGCGCGCGCGTCAGCGGCTTCTTGGTAGCGTTGGGCAGGTCAAAGAATGCGGCCATCCGAGCAAAAAGGCGATCCACATCGGATTGCGTGATCGCGATCCCGCGCAGATAGACGAAGCCCAATGAGCGGGCGATGCTGCAGATGAGCGCCGCGACGGCGCCGCGCTCTTTCGCATTCCCGTTGCTAAATGGCGCAAAGTCGACGATGGGGATGTCGGAGTGGATGCTCGTGCCGGGGTTCTTGTGCAATCTCGCTCCTCCACGCGACGGGTGGTCAGGCCGTAACGTCGCCTGATTGTATCGATTCCAAACATGTACGGTGAACTGCCGGCTCGTCCATACATCCAAATGGCTAATGCGCTCACAGTCGGCTCGGTATAACGTAGAAAAAGCGGCTCGCCAGCCGGCGGCGTTTGGAGTTCAGCGTGTCCGAGATTCCCGTCATCGATCTCTCTCCCATCCGGTCCGGGCCGGCGGGGCTCGAAAAGGTTGCGCGTGAGATCGGTGCCGCGGCACGCGGGACCGGGTTTTTCATGGTCGTCAATCATGGGATTCCGGCGCGTCTGTGTGACGACGTCTTCGCGGTGACCCGGGCCTTTTTCGCCCTGCCCGGCGCGGTTAAGGAAGCGATCGCCTTCGAGCGCTCGCCTCACTACTACGGTTACTCGCGCATGAGCGCCGAACAACTCCATCCGGATCGCCCCGGCGATCTCAAGGAATCTTATAACATGGGGCGCGATCTTGCGCCGGACGATCCCGACGTCCTCGCCCATAAGCCGTTTCACGGCGTCAACATGTGGCCTGAGCTGACACCATTTCGTGAGCCGCTGTTGGCGTTTTTTGCCGCCCAGCACGCGCTCTGCATCGACCTGCACCACGCGGTCGCCGTCGACCTTGGAGCGCCTGCCGACTTCTTCGATTCGCGGCTCGATCGCACGCTTGGCGTGCTGCGGCTCCTGCGGTATCCGCCGCACCCGCCCCCTTTGATGACATCCTCTACGGCGCGGCACCTCACACCGATTACGGCAACATCACTGCTTTGATGCAGGACGATGTCGGTGGACTCGAAGTTCAAGGGCGCGACGGCCGTTGGATCGCAGTTGCTCCGAAGGCCGGGGCGTTCGTGTGCAACATCGGTGACTCGCTGATGCGCTGGACAAATGACGTTTATGTTTCGACGCCCCACCGGGTCGTCAACGCTTCAGCTCGCGAGCGCTATTCCGTCGCGTTCTTCGGCGACCCGAACGGTGACGCGCAAATCGAATGCATGCCGCAGTGCCACACGCCGGAGCAGCCGCCGAAATATGCGCCGATCACGTACGCCGAATATCTGGCGCGACGATTGGGAGAGACCTATCACCCCGCTACTCACGCCGGGACGACGTAAGACCGCAATGAAGCTTCGAGTCGAAAGCAGCGGAACCGCCGTGGTCGAGCATGCAGTCAGCGAAGACCAGCAGACGATGCCGCTCGAGAACGTGTTTTGGAGCCATTTCTCTCGCAACTTGGGTCCCTCGGGCTGGGTGATCGGCGTCCTCGCGGCAGCGCTCGGCCTCGGTTTCTGGTGGGGCCTGGCGGCGATTTTCATCGGAAACGTCATGGGCTCGCTTCCCGTTGCATTTTGTGCCGTAATGGGCCCGAAAACGGGGCTCACGCAGATGGAAGACTCGCGCTTCGCCTTCGGCCAGGCCGGAACACGCCTTCCATCGTTCATCAATTGGTTATGCTGCGTCGGCTGGGATGCGGTGAACAACGTTCCGTCGACAATCGCTCTGATCGCGCTCCTGGCTCTTACGGGCTTCTCAGCCCCATTTTGGGCTGCGCTAGCGGTTCTGGCTGTGCTTCAGTTGATCGCCAGCATCTACGGCCATGACGTCGTGCAGCTGTTGCAGAAATATCTGGGTTACACGCTGCTGGTCGTTTTTGGGATCGTTGGCGCGATGGCCGTCGCCAGAGGCGGAAGCATCGCAGCGCCGGCGCAGCCGATCACCATCGCCGCATTTCTCCTCGCCGTGTCCTTGATTGGAAGCTACAATATCGGCTGGGCACCCTATGCGGCCGACTACACGCGTTATCTGCCGAAGGCAACGCCGTCACGGACGATATTCGCCGTTGCATTCCTTGGGATGTTTGCTTCCGGGACCGCAATCGAGCTCTGTGGTTTTCTCACGGCAAGCCGCATCCCGGACACCTCGCCGGCCGCGCTGATTAAGAGCATTACGACCCTCATGGGCGGCTTTGCCCCGCTAGGACTCTTCGCAGTGGCGATCTCCTCTGTAGCGGTGAACTCGCAGAACGATAACACGGCTGCCTATAGCCTCATGTCAGCCGGCGTGAAACTGCCGCGCTGGATTTCGGCCATCGTAACTGCCGGCCTCGGATATCTGCTCGCGGTTGTCGGAGCGGGACAGTTTGCGAGTCTTTATTCCAACTATCTGGTCCTGCTCGTATACTGGATCTCGCCTTGGGTCGCAATTGTGCTTGCCGATTGGTGGCTCCATCGCGGCGCGGGCACCTACGTGCGCGGCTGGGGTCCCGGCGCGACGATCTTCGTGATCGTTACGATGTTGACGATCGCGTTGTTCTCGTCGACCACGGTCTATACTGGTCCTATCGCGAGGCTACTCGGCAATACCGACATCGGTTATCTCGTCGGCTTCTTCGCTGCGGCAGGCGTGTATCTGGCGTGGCAGATGCCCCGGACGGCCGCGGCAACAGTGGCCTACGAGTCACGCAACTGAGAATCGGCGCACTGGTCGCTCGCGCTTGTTTTCTTTCAAGACATTGCGAGTGCACGGGAGAGAGATTCGGCTAGACATCTGTCTATGCATCGACTCTTTGCGCTGTGGTACGTTCGAGGCGGGTGAACTGAAACGCGTTCTTGCGTTCCGGTCGGTTTCTCATTGTCTCTGCATGCTCGTGGAGTTCGCACATGACCTCGACCACTGCACGTACTCGAAGCATTCGGCAGTTAACTCTGCGGATGCTGGCCCTGCTCGGTATTCTTTCGCTATGCATTCCCCCGTTATCCGCCGCCGCACAGGCGACCACGGCCGGCATCGGGGGCACCGTGCGAACACCGGCCGGTGAAGCGGTCGCCGGCGCAGCGGTCTCCGTCTCGGGACCGCAGCAAGGGACGTGCGACCACCGATGCGAGCGGCGCATTCAGCCTGTCACTTGGGCCGGGCCTCTACCGGATCACCGTAACGAAGAGCGGTTACCAGTCCGTTTCCCTGAACACCGTCGCGGTGACCGCCGACCGGACGCTGCCGCTCACCGTCACGATGACGCAAGCGGATCTCTCGTCGCTACGCACGATCGGTAGCGTCACGTCCACTTCGCAGGGGGGCAACGGCGCGATCAACGTCGGTACCTCAACGATCAGCTACCTTCCCGGCGCGGCCTTCCGGAATTTCGCCAATCCCGAGGTCAACGACGTTTTACAGCATCTGCCTAACGTGAACATTGCTCGCACGAGTGGTGAACCGGACACCGCAATCGTCGTCGGCGGCGCTCAGCCCTACGAAACGCAAACGCTGATCGATGGGCATCCCGTCGCACTCGGACAATACGGTGTCTGGCTGAGCGAGTATTTCCCGTCGTATCTCGTCGGCGGGGCGGAGACGCAGTCCGGACCCGGCAATACCACCCCGTTTGCGAACCTGGCCGTCTCCGGTACGGTGAATTTGATCACGCCCGGCTTCACGAAGAAGCCGACGGCCGAACTGGTCGTGGGAACGGATAACTATGGGTCGCAGTATTCGAATTTGTTGACGACCGGTTCGCTCGGTAAGGCGTCGTACGTCCTCGGCCTCGGGTACGGCAGCAACAACGGTCCATACTTTCATGGCAATCAATGTGCGGTGCTGCCGGATAACCCGTCGGCTGCAAATACGCCCCAGTCGGTGGGGATCATCCAATTCTGCGGCGACACGAGCGCTTCGTTTTTCAACCGCGGCGAGATTCTCAAACTAAAGTACGACTTCTCCGACGCGACATCGTTCGAGGTCGGCTTCGTCGGAACGCAAGGCGGCTACGTGCCGCAAGGCGTATCGTATGGACTCTACCAGGGCATTACGACGGTCGTCGCGTGTCTGCCGTCGGCACCGCTCGAGTGCAACAATCCGGCGTATAACTCGCTCGTTGGACATTCGATACCGTCCTATGCTTGGTATCCGGGCGTTGCGGTCTACAACGACCAGCCCATGTTCGATGGGCAGCTGCGCACGACGATCGGCAACAACACGCTGCTGATCCGGCCGTATGCCGGGACGATTCGGCCTGGCCAGATCGATGGCGGCGGCGAAGGCGCCTATCCCGCAGTTTTTCTCGCCGCCCGGGACGGTACCGTCGATCGCGCCGGGACACCCGATTCCGAACGGCGGCACGACGCCTGCCCGGCGGTGGCAACGCGTTCGAACAGTATTGCGGGGTTGGCTTCAATCCCACCGCCTACTATCAAATCAATAGCCCGAGCAACACCGTCGCCGTTCGTGAACGGACAAGAAGAGTGCTTTCAGCCACCGTACATGAGTTTCGAAACCGACAACCTCTACGGCGGCGACGTTGTCGTTCATCCACCCGATGGGCGATAGCTCTCTCACGGTCACATACGACACGCACGCAACCAACACGTTCGCGTACATCAGCGGCCCGGCGAACGTGACCGTCCCTGACACGACGATACGCTACTCAACGCTCTCATTGACCGGCGAATTGCATCCGGCCAAGAACCTGACCATCAACCTGGGTCTCTATAATACGGACTGGAAACTCGGCGGTTTCCAGACTGTCGTCGACCAGACCACCCAAACCGCAAGTCTTGCTCCGTTGGATCGGACGGTCGCGCGCTTCGATCCGCACATCGCGTTCGCGTACCGCCCGACGGATGACGTGTCGTACCGCTTCGCCTACGGTACCTCGGAGACGTTCCCATACGCCGGCCAGGTCAGCGGATTACCGTCTTACCTTCCTCCGGCCGCCGGCACCAACTATCAAAGCTTATTGATCGAGAAGAACCCGTTTCTCGCTCCGGAGCGCAGCATCGCCTTCGATCTGGGTGTCGACAAGCGTTTTCACAACGGATCGGTTCTCTCCATCGACCTGCAGAATACCATCATTCACGATGTCTTTGAGCCATTGAGCTTTCCGGCCACGCTGGCGGGCGAGACGATCGACGAAACAATCAATGTCGCGCAAATGCTGATGCAACTTGCGACGCTTAAGTACGCCCTTGCTCCGCGCGTTGGCCTGGGCTACAATCTATCGCTCGCGGCAGAACGCGCGTACCTCTCGCAGATTCCGGCGTCCGTGTATGCCGGTGGCCCGTCGGCGCCCGCAAATGGCGTGCAAGTATGCGGCACGAGTATTGAGGGGCCGAACACGCCGATCTGCATTCCCTATCTGAAGGGATACGGTCAAGTGACCTATACCTGGAAAGGCGGAAGTTTCGTCGCATTGGGCGTCGATTACGAAGGCAAGAACAACTCCTACTACCAGCCGCCTCTCGCGCAGGTCGACCTGACGGTTCGGCAACCGCTCACGCGGTCGGTCGAACTTCAAGTAGCCGTCGAGAACCTCCTCAACACAAATAATTTCTACAACCTGCCCTACTCCTACCAGGGCGTTCCCCTCGTCGAAGGTTCGTCGACCGGCCTCACGTCGGGAACATCGACCCTCCTGCCGACGCAGCCGCGAACGGTTCGGATGCAGCTCCGGTTTCACGTCGGCCGCTAACGTGCAAACTGAAATTCCGGTCGTCGACTTCGCGGGTTTTTACGGTGCAGCCGCCGCCGAACGGCACGCAATCGCTCGCAGAATCCGCGAAGTCAGCGCAACGCTCGGGTTTATCTACCTCTCCGGTGCGGGCATCGTGCAGTCGGAGGTCGACCGGATGTTCGAGCAGTCGGCCGCGTTCTTCACTTTACGCGAGCGCATTCAAAGAGCCGCTAATCGCAGCGCATCGGGTGAAGGCCGGCTTCCGGTGCGGCTACGTTCCGCAAGGCCGGGAGCACGAAGATGCAAAGAAGCCGAGCGACATCAAGGAAGCGTTCGACGTTTTTCAGGATGGCGGCTACATCCAAGCGGCGTTCCCCACGGCCGCGAATGGCGCCGAGCTATCCGAAGAGCTCCGATCGTTCGCCGGCGTATTCGCAGCGTTTCACGAATCCTGCGCGTTGGTTGCCGGCGAAATCTTGCGCGCCTTCGCTATCGGTTTCGAGCTGCCGGAGACCTACTTTACTTCGCGACACGGAAAAAATAGCACGTTGCGTCTACTGCACTATCCGCCGGTCCGCCGCCCGCCTCTGGACGGCCAGATGCGTGTGGGCTCGCATACGGATTTCGGTACGATGACGCTGCTGTTCCAGGACCCGAGCGGCGGCTTAGAAGTTCTCGCGACTGACGACCGGTGGTTGACCGCACCATCGATCCCAAATACGATGCTGGTGAACATCGGTGACCTGATGCAACAGTGGACGAATCTCGAGTTCCGGTCGACGCAGCATCGCGTCGCGGTACCCTCCGATGTCGCGCGTCGGGAAGTCGCGCTACTCCATCGCGTTCTTTTGCGAACCCAACAACGAAACGGAGGTTGCCTGTCTTCCCGGCGCCCAGGGCAGCGAACACCCCCTGTTCGAACCAGTCCTCGCTGGGGACTACCTGCGGGGGCGCCTCAACAACACGCTCATCGCAAGGACGTAGCCATGCTCGACCTGATCGTTCGCGGCGCCAATCTTCCGGACGGACGGAACGGCTACGACATCGGTGTGAGCGGCGATCGCATCGTCGAGATCCGGCCGAACCTCGAGACGAGTGCGGCCCGTGAGATCGACGCTCGCGGCCGGCTGGTCACGCCGCCGTTCGTCGACAGTCATTTCCACATGGATGCCACGCTGAGCATCGGCCGGCCGCGGTTCAACGAGTCGGGCACTCTGCTCGAAGGCATCGCGATTTGGGCCGAGCAGAAGCCGCTGCTGACGGCCGAGGACGTCCGCGAACGCGCTTATGCCCTCTGCCGCTGGGCGATCGCGCGGGGAAACCTCGCGATTCGGACGCACGTCGACATCTGCGACGATACGCTGCACGGCGGTCGATGCCTTGCTCGACGTGCGGCGCACGATGGCGCCGTACATCGACTTACAACTCGTCGCGTTTCCGCAAGACGGCTTCTTGCGCAGCCCAAACGCCCGCGCCAACCTGCTGCGTGCTCTCGACCGCGGCGTCGACGTCGTCGGCGGCATTCCGCACTTCGAGCGCACGATGGCCGACGGCGCCGCGTCGGTGCGCGAGCTGTGCGAAATCGCCGAGGCGCGGGGTCTGCGCGTCGACATGCACTGCGATGAGACGGACGATCCGCTCTCCCGGCACGTCGAGACGCTGGCATCCGAAACCATGCGTCTCGGACTCCAGGGGCGCGTGGCGGGATCTCACCTCACCTCGATGCACAGCATGGACAACTACTACGTCAGCAAACTGCTGCCGTTGATGTTCGAAGCGCGGCTTGAACGCCATCGCGAACCCCTTGATCAATATCGTGATCCAAGGGCGTCACGACACGTATCCCAAGCGCCGTGGGCTGACACGCGTGCGTGAGATGAACGCGCTCGGCATCAACGTGGCGTTCGGTCACGATTGCGTGCGGGATCCGTGGTACAGCCTTGGGTCGCACGACATGCTCGAAGTTGCGCACATGGCCGTGCACGTCGGCCAGCTGACCGGGCGTGAGGAGATGCGCAGCGCGTTCATGGCCGTGACCGCCAATGGCGCTCGCACGTTGGGCCTCGATGGTTACGGTCTCGAAGCGGGAAAAACGCCGACTTCGTCGTGCTACAGGCGTCGGATCCGATCGAAGCAATTCGCCTGCGCGCCAACCGGCTTTTCGTCGTGCGGCGCGGCACGATCATCGCCGAATCGCCGGCCGTCGAGTCGCGGTCGTTCTCGCCGGGGTTGCGACACCGGGTCGATTTCGGGGCAGCTGCCCTGTCAGTCGTAGCCCGACGAGAATCGCGACTGCCGCAAACTCCGAGAACAAGATAGGCTCGTGTTTCGGCGGACGATCGGGGCCTTGGCACGAGTCCAAGCACGACACCACCGCATCGCCGTTGACGTCACCGAAGAGCGCCACTGAATGCCGCGAACGTCCTGTCTTGTTCAGGACACGGTGCGGCGTCGAAACGTAGGTATCGTTGCTCCAGCGCATCAGGCAATCGCCGATGTTGCACATGAGGGCGTCGGTACGCGCTTCCGTCGGCAGCCACGATCCGTCGCGGGTTCGCAACTCGAGACCATGGTTGTCTTGGGCCAAAAGCGTCAAGTTGCCGAAGTCGGTGTGCGGCCGGATTCCCCATCCCGTGCGGCCCTCCGGGTGCGGCGGGTAGTGGAGCATCCGCAGATTGACCATGCGCGTAAAGTGCGGCGTGAAATACTCGACGTCTGCACCAAGGTCGACCGCAACTGCACGATGGAGCTGGACGATCAATTCGCGGCCGCGGTCGTAGTACTCCGAGAGGCGTTCGCGGAACCCCGGCAGATCCGGCCACCGTCGCGGCGTGAACAGCGAGCGGCCTGAAAGGAGGTCCGGGTCGTCGGCGGCGATGTCGGGTCCGATGTCGTACGCTTCGTGCGGTTCGCCGTTTTCGCGGTCGAGCCGCGTGTAGCCGTTGAAATAGCTTTCGATCGCGACGCGCTCTTTCACCTCGATCGGCAACGCGAAGAAGCGTGCGGCCTCCGCTAAGACCTCGGCGACGTTGCGTTCGAGACCATGGTTGACGATCGAGAAGAAGCCGATGGACTTCGCCGCCGCCCCGATCTCGCGGCCAACCGCTTCAAGATCCGAAGCGCGCCCGCTGAAGAGCGCTGAGACATCGATCGTCGGGACTTGGGCAGACGAAACGAGTGTGTCCACCCGTCCACTATACGCGGCCTTTTGCATGCCGTGCAAGCATTTTTTTGGATGTTTTTCTGACGGACATTCCGGTACAACGGCTGCGAGGCGACTTGTTCTTTTGGACAATGCTCGCACCTGCGCTCTTCGTTACACTGGCTGTAACATGAATGCCCTCGCCGGCACGATCTTGCGCGCAGGTGTTCTATTGGGCGTGGTCCTGATGCTGTGCGCCTGCGCACGCCTCGAGGCCGCAAACGGCAGTTCCCGCCACTCGTGGACCATGCCGCACGTGCTACGTATCGTCGACTCCGAAGAACCGGACTCGTTGAATCCGATCGTCGGGTACGCTCAGACGGACGTGCACGTCTCGATGTTCTGGGCAGGCTATCTGTTCAATTGGAGTGACCGTAACCGGTTCGTGCCCGAGCTTGCGACCGTGTTCCCGACGGTCGCAAACCGCGGAATCTCGGCCGATGGCAAAACCATCACGTATCATTTGCGCCGCGGTGTGCGATGGCAGGACGGCGCGCCGTTTTCTTCCGACGACGTGATTTTCAGTTATCAAGCCGTCATGAACCCGCAAAACGCGGTGCAATCGCGAAGCGGTTACGAACTGATTGCGCGCATCGATAGAATTGATGATGCGACGATCGTCATCCATCTGAAGCACGCTTGGGCGCCATTCACCGCGACGTTTTTCACGATGTCTGCTGAGACCTATCCCGTGCTGCCGAAACATCTGATTGCCCGCTATCCGGACATGAATCGCATTCCCTACAATCAGCTGCCGATCGGTACCGGGCCATTCAAGGTCGTGAAATGGGATCACGGCTCGAACATCCGGTTTGTTGCGAATCCGGATTATTGGCGCGGACGCCCGAAGCTCGATGAGGTGGACTACGCGATCGTTCCCAACGAGAACACGATCCTGACCAAGCTCCAAACGCATGCGGCGGATCTCGAGATGGGCGCTTCGCAGTCGTTGATTTCGTCGTATCGGCAACTTCCCGGCATGACGGTCGAATTGAACCCCGACAATCAGTACGTCTTTTATGACTTCAATTTGAGGAACCCCATCCTAGCAGATATCCGTGTACGGCAAGCACTGGTCCTAGCGACGGATCGGCGAACCCTGATCGAAAACGTGACGCACGGCGTGCAGATCCCGGGTGAGGGAGATCAGGCCCCTTACAACGGTTGGAGTGCGCACA
The DNA here is from genome assembly GCA_963845455.1 of Vulcanimicrobiota bacterium. Classification (GTDB taxonomy): domain Bacteria; phylum Vulcanimicrobiota; class Vulcanimicrobiia; order Vulcanimicrobiales; family Vulcanimicrobiaceae; genus Lustribacter. The sequence goes on from CAWJSM010000001.1 coordinate 143,521, forward strand.
TTCCGCTCGCGTCCTACGACCCTGCTCGTGCGCGCCGGCTGCTCGATGCTGCCGGCTGGCGCGTCGCCGGCGACGGCATTCGGCGCAAGGGTGGGCAGCGGTTAGCTCTGACGATGGCCTATGAAACGGGTAACGTAGCTGCCGCGACCAGCGTGTTGGAAGCGCAACGATGGTGGTACCAAATCGGCGTCGATCTTACGGTTAAGGACTACCTCCCGCCTGTCTTTGGTGGGAGCTATGCTCAAGGCGGTATTCTGCTGACGGGCAAATGGGACGTCGCGCTCTCGCGCTGGTACAACGGTGTTGACCCGGACGATTCGATCTTGTATCGCTGCGACCAATTTCCACCCTCCGGCTGGAACATCTCGCGCTATTGCAACCCGCGCGTCCAGGCAGCCGAAAACGCGGCGATCGCAACGAACGACCGTGCGGCGCGCGAGCGCGCGTACGGCGAGATATCCGCGTTACTCGTCGCAGACCGGCCCTTCGAGACGCTCTGGTTCGTGCGTAACGTCAACGTCTTCAACAGCGACTTGAAGAACTTCCGTCCGGCCCATGCGGTAACCGAGATTTGGAACCCTTGGGAACTGGACATTTGAGGTCCGCTTTTCGGTAACTAGCGCAGTTGCGAGTCGAACCAAGTGAGCGTGGCGACCGTGTCGGCCACGCGCTGCGCGTACGAGTTGAAGATGCCATGTCCTTGTCCAGGCTTCTGCCATAGCAGAATCGGATACGGCGCGGCTGATGCCGCCTGCAAGCGGGCGATCATCTTGCGCGAGTTGTACGGATCCACGCGCGGATCGTTTTCGCCGGTCGTCATCAGCACGGCCGGGTACCTACGGCCCTTGACGACGTTTTCGTAGGGCGACTGCTTCACCATCCAGGCAAATTGGGCCGGATCCTTGACCGTCCCGAACTCCGGCGTATTATACGCACCGTTTGGCGTAAGTTCATCGCGCAGCAGATCGTAGTCACCGACCGCCGCCAACACGGCGCGGTAGCGTTCGGGATTGCGCGTGAGCGCGAGCCCCATCAAGAAGCCCCCGGCGCTGCCGCCCATAATGCCCAAGTGCTGCGAGGTGCCGTAGCCATGCGCGCCCAGCCACGCCGCCACGGCCGCTAAGTCATCGGAGCTTTTCGTTTTCGTCGCCAATTTCGCGGCGAGGTGCCATTGTTCGCCGTATTCGCCGCCGCCGCGAACCATGGCTTGCGCGTACACGCCGCCGCGCTCGAGAAACGCGAGCATCGGCCCGATGAAATGCGGCCGCGTAATGATCCCGTACGCACCGTACGCGTAGAGGATCGTCGGGGCGGTGCCGTCGTGCTTCGCCCGCGGCAGCGAGACGATCTCCACCGGGATGCGCACCGTGCCGTCGAGCGAACGCACCAAAGCGCGGCGCACGATCAGCTTCGAGAAATCGCCGGGCGCCAGCGTGCGGATTCCCGTCAGAGCGAAGGCGTTCGATACCGGATCGTAGTGCATCCAAACCGACGGCGCCCCGTAACTCGTCAGCCCGAGCACGACATCGCTGCCGGCGGGATTGGCCGCAGCATCGGTGATCGCCACTTGCGGCGGCAACGGCAACGTCTTGTGCGTCCCGTTGTTGCTGAAGAAGCGTGCCGCCGAATCGCCGCCGTCGTTGTCGAGCGTGAGAAAGCCGCCGCGTACGGGCAGAACTCTCTCGATCGCGTACTTGCTCGCCGGAACGAGCACCGGGCTGCGCGCGAACGTCGACCCGGGATCGATGCCCACGACCTCGCCCAACGAGGAACGCTGCGCGGAGATGACCAGCAGTCGATCGCCGCTGAACCGTGAGGCCGGAGCGCCGCTCGAACCGATCGCCGCAGCCGGCGTTGCAACGCGCGTGAACGTGCCGTCGACCGGGCGTTCGTAGAGCGAACCGTGCACGCCGTCGCCGTCGGTCACGAAGATCGCCTGATACTTACCGTCGGCCGATCCGAGCAGCGAATACTCCGCGCGCGCCGAGAGGCCGCGGCCGAAGACGTAGGTGTCGCTGGCCGCGTCGGTGCCGAGCACGTGGTGCCAAATCTCGATGTGCGAGTTGGCGGCGTGACCCGTCGGCCGTGCGCGGCCATTGCGTGTGCAGAAAACCGTTGACCGTCGCCATCCCACAGCAGCGCAACGGGCGACGTGCCGCCGCCCGCGTTCTCGATCGTATCGCTGAGCATCGTGCCCGTCGCCGTATCGACGACGTGAATCGTTTCGTTTTCCGAGCCGCCCTGTTGCGTCGTGAACGCGACCTTCGCGCCGTCGAACGAAAGAGCGATCGTTTCGATCGCCGGCGGCGCCGTACCGGGCCGTGCAGCTGCTTGCGGATCGAACAGCACCCGTTCTGCGCCGCGAATGCCGTCGCGCACGACGAGCTGCGGCTGCAGTTGCGGCGGCGTTTGCCGCAAGTAAACGTAGTTTCCGCCGGCCATCCGCAAGCCGAAACGCTGCGTCGCGGTGTGCGCGAGCACGGCGACACGCTGCGCATAGATCGGATACGACGGCTCCGTGTGCAAGAAGCCCAGCGCGAGTGCCGTTTGCCGCCCAACCCATGCCTTCACCGCCGGCGCGTTGCCGTCTTCGAGCCAGCGATACGGATCGACGACCGCATGACCGAAGTAGCGATCCACCACCGGATGCACGGGCGTCGGCGGATAGAAGAGCCCGCCCGGGCCGGCCGCAAGCAGCGCGGTTAGCGCTGCAAACGCAACGAGGGCTTTGCCGCCCCTAGACGGGCGGAGCTTGAACGCCGTGGGCAAACGCTTCGAGCCGCGCGCGATCGATCGAACGCACGCGTCCGCGATCGAGTTCCACCGCGTTCGCATTCTTCAACCGAATCAGCGCGCGTGCCGCCATATCGCGAACCGTTCCGGCAGCCGCCGCAATTTGCGCCTGCGAAAGATTCTCCACGCCCGGCAAACCCGACGCCATGCCGGTGGTCGCCGGCGCATACGACATCAGGAACTTCGCCACGCGCTGCAGCACGTGCGCGAACGCGAGATCGGCAATCGTGTCGATCGAACGCCGTCGCGCCTGCGAGGCCGCGGCGAGAAAGCCGAGCCCGAGTTCCGCGTCGTTGCGCACCGCGTGCAGCACGGCTTCCGCCGGCAACAGCACGAGCGTGCAATCCGTCAGCGCCTCAGCACGCGTGGTCGAGCCGCCTTGGTCGAACGTGCCCGACTCGTTGATCGAATCGTGCGTGAGCCGCTCGCCGAGCGCGTGCGTCTTGCCGTCGGGCGAGAGCAGCGTGTAGACGACTTTGCCGCTGCGCACGAAGCCGAGATACGGCCAAACCTCGCCCTCGTCGAAGATCGTCTCGCCGGCGCGGTAACTGCGTTCGGTCGCGAGCGCGGCCAGTTCGGCGATGGTCGCCTGTTTGGCCGAAGCAAACGGCGGACAGTGTGAGAGAAAAGTCGGCGTGTCGGCGCGCTCGTCGATCCGCTCGAGACGAATCGTCCAGCGGCCCGAGCCGTGGTTACGCGCGTCCCAGGAAAAGCGTCCCGCCCGGTACTGCTGAAATTCATTTCGCAGCGAGCGCGGATCGCTCTCTTCATTAAGTTCGAGTATTGCTCCGACCGGCAACTTATCGAAGGCATCAAAAATGCGCATCGTTCGATTGGTCGCGGGCAGGGCGCGCGCGTCGAGGGTCACCGACGCTGCACGGTTGCTAGGCATCGAGGAGTAGGATGCGCGTTGCGATAGGTGCGAACCTCCGGGAAACATGTCTTCGGCTCGCCGGTGGGTCGCGCGCGGGCTCGACGTCCTCGCGGCCCTGATCGTCCTTTTCGCGCTCTTCGAGTTCTTCGTCGCGCCCCGGCTAGCCGAAAATGCCATCGTCCCGGCCCCGCCGGTGGCCCTCGCCACGCTCGGCGGCGGCCGTTTCGCGATCGACCGCCAGCACGGCCGCCTGACCTACCTCGATTTTTGGGCGACCTGGTGCGAGCCGTGCCAGCAGTCGATCCCCCTGATCCAGGCCTTCGCCAAAGCCCACCCCGAGGTCGACGTGATCTCGGTCGACGTCGGCGAGCCGGCCGCCCTGGTCGCCGCCTTCGCCCGCACCCACCCCATGGAAAAAGTCGCGCTCGACCCGGACCAAACCGCCGCCGAAGCCTTCGGCATCCAAGCCTTCCCCTCAATGGTCGTCATCGACCCGCAGGGCAATCAGCGTGCCAAATGGCTCGGCTTCAACCCCAACATCGCCGCCGAAATGGCCACCGCCGAACAGCACTACCTCCCGAAGAAGACGTCGTGGATCACGCCCGGCTGCCGCGGCTGAACTCTCCCGGCCCCCCACCCTGGTCCTCGAGGATGAGCCCAACTCGCTCAACACCATCCGCAACACCCCGTTCGGCTGGCTGCTGGCCCCGCTCACCCAGGGCTACCTGTTCATCGTCGACGACCGCGGCCGACTCATCCCCGACCGCGCACTCGCGCTCCCGACCCGCGCCAACGGCGGCATCTCACCCGACGGCCGCCGCATCACCTACCGCATCCGCACGGGCCGCTGGAGCGACGGCGCGCCCTTCGACGCTCGCGACGTCGGCTTCACGATCGACGCCCTGCGCAATCCCCGCACCGCCGTCCCCGACACCTCGGCCGTGGCCGACGTGGCGAGTTGGTCCGCGCCGCGCCCCGATACGCTCGTCGTGCAGCTGAAGCAGCCGTCAGCGCCGTTCATCTCATCGTTCCTCACGCTCGGCGCAAACGATCCGTTCGCGATCCTGCCGCGCCACATCGCCGCGAAGTACGCATCGCTCGACCAAAGTTCGCTCGACACGGATCCCATCGGCCTCGGACCGTTCCGGCTTCTGCGCTGGGAGCGCGGCCAGCGCTTATCGTTCGTACGCAATCCCTACTACTGGCGCGGTGCCGCGGCAAGCCCGCGCATCGACGTCGCGATCGTGCCGGATGCGCAAACGCGCCTGGTGCTAGTGCGCACGGGCGAACTCGACGTTACAGAGGTGACCGGCTTCGGCGTGGACGTCGCGCGCACGGTGCCCGACACGCACATCGTAAGTCGCACGACGAACGTCGTGGACTATCTGCAGTTCAACCTCCACGCTCCGGCGTTGCGAGACATACGCGTGCGACGCGCGATCGCGATGGCGATCGATCGGCAGAAGCTGGCGTCGGCCGTGTATCGCGGCACGCTCGTGCCCACGGACTCCGTGCAACTCGATCCAGCGTATCGCACGACGCAGCGCCTTCCCGCATACAACCCTTCGGCGGCAGCCACAAGATTACGGCCGAAGCACATCACCGTCGATCTCGCGATCGCATCGGCCTGGCGCAACAGCGCGAGCGCCGCGGTGCAGATCGCATCGCAACTCGAAGCCGCCGGCGTCACCGTGCACACCCGCTCGTACACGGAAGCCGAATTCTGGGGCCCGAAAGACCGCGGCGGCGTGCTCGAGAGCGCGCACTATGACCTCGCGCTGACTTCATGGTCGCCGGCGCTCGATCCCGATCGCTCGTACCTCTTCGGCTGCGCCGCAACACCCCCAGGCGGCGGGAACTCCATGTTCTTTTGCAATGCGGCCTACGATCGCAACGAAGCGCACGGCGCGCGCAACTACGATCCGGCGACCCGTGCGCCATACTACCGCAACGCCGGCAGTATTCTCGTCGACAAACTCCCCGTGCTCCCCCTAGGCTTCGAACGCCGCACGTACGTCATCACAAGAGCCCTGACGGGGTTCAAACCGAACCCGCTTGGCCGGGATTACTGGAACGCGTGGGAGCTTGCGACGCAGGTTTACGGCGACCGGTAACGCACGATCTAAGCATGGCTTCTAATCGCGGTATCGTCTACACCGGACCCGGGCACGTCGAAGTGCAGTCGATCGACTTCCCGAAACTCGAACTCGGCAATCGCAAACTCAATCACGGCGTCATCCTCAAGGTCGTGTCGACGAACATCTGCGGCAGCGATCAGCACATGGTGCGCGGCCGCACGACGGCGCCGAAGGGCATCGTGCTCGGTCACGAGATCACCGGCGAAGTCATCGAGGCCGGATCGGACGTCGAATTCATCAAGGTCGGCGATCTCGTTTCGGTGCCGTTCAACGTTGCGTGCGGACGATGCCGCAATTGCAAGGAGCAGAAGACCGGCATCTGCCTCAACGTGAATCCGGCGCGGCCGGGCGGCGCGTACGGCTACGTCGATATGGGCGGATGGATCGGCGGTCAAGCCGAGTACGTCACCGTGCCGTACGCCGATTTCAACTTGCTGAAGTTTCCCGACAAAGCGCAAGCGCTTGCGAAAATTCGCGATCTTACGTGTCTGACCGACATTTTTCCGACCGGCTTCCACGGCGCAGTGACCGCCGGCGTCGGCCCCGGGTCGACCGTGTACATCGCCGGTGCGGGACCGGTCGGCATGGCTGCGGCCGCGTCGGCGCGGCTGCTCGGTGCGGCGTGCGTGATCGTCGGTGACCTGAATCCGGATCGCCTCGCGCACGCGAAAAAGCACGGCTTCGAAACGGTCGATGTATCGAAAGCACCGATTCCGGAACAGATCGAACAGATTCTCGGTGTGCCGGAGGTCGACTCAGCCGTCGATGCCGTCGGGTTCGAGGCGAGCGACGGCCACGGCCACGAGCAGCCCGCCGTCGTGCTGAACGCGATGATGAACGTAACGCGCGCTGGCGGCGCCGTCGGAATTCCCGGCCTGTACGTTACCGAAGATCCCGGCGCCGGCGACGACGCTGCGAAGACCGGCAATTTGAGCTTGCGCTTGGGATTGGGCTGGGCGAAATCGCTCTCATTCTCAACCGGTCAGACGCCGGTGCTCAAGTACAACCGCGCAACTGATGCAGGCGATTCTCTGGGACCGCATCCCGATTGCCGATATCGTCAACGTCGAAGTGATCCGGCTCGACGACGCGCCGCGTGGCTATGCCGAGTTCGATAAGGGCGCGGCGCACAAGTACGTGATCGACCCGCACGGGATGGTTCCGAACTAGGGTTTGCGCCGTCCGTCCGATCCGCCGGTTGCGACCGCGACGATCGCGGCCGGATCGCGCGGCGTCGCGGTGGCGCGCCATGCGACGTGCAGATCCGGCCGGATGAGGAACGCGCCGAAGCCGCCGTAGACGTCGTGCGCCGGCTCGTCGGCGTCGAGCGCCAGCGTGCCGTACGGAACGTTCGCCGCGCTGAGCGCCCGTTCGATGCCGGACGTGTCGACGGCGTTTCCAAAGCGCAGCACCGTAAACCACGGCCCGAAGCGATCGAGCAGCGCGCTACCGTCTTTGCACCACATGTGCGGCAGCCGCGCACCCGGCCACGTGGTCGGCACGTAGTCGATCGCGTCGGGATCGGGACCGTCACCCGCTTCCGGCCACAGCAGCGCGGAGTTGGTGTAGCGATACCCGCGCTCGATGCCGGTGATGATCGTGGTCTTGTGCGCTTCGAGCACGGCGAGTTCCGCAACGCGTTCGCGCGCCTCGCGGCCCCGTTCGCTGTCTTCTTTGATCCACGGCACCCAGTGCTCTTCACGCCGCTCGCGCCGATCAGCCGTGGCACTCCCCGAAGCGCGCACGTTGCGCACGCCGATCTGCCGCCGTTCGTCTTCGTACGCTTGCAGCAGCTGCGGGCCGCCCCAGCCCCATAGGAGCGCGGCGAGCTTCCACGAGAGGTCGATCGCATCGCCGATGCCGGTATTGAGGCCGAGGCCGGCTGTCGGAATAACCAAGTGGGCCGAATCGCCGGCCAGCATCACGCGTCCGTCGAGATAGCGCTGCGCGCAGAGCAGATTGTGGCGCCATGGTGCCGACGCGATCATCTCGAACGGAATCGGCGCACCGAGCACGTTCGCGAAAATCGTCTTCATCTCGTCGGGCGTGCAGTTCTCGGCGTTGATGGAGAAGTGGCGGCACGAATCCTGGCATACCACGCCCGAGCTATACTGATCGGAAACCTTGTAGTGCCGCCCGTGACCGATCGGCACGACGTCATAGAGCGTATCGCACCGGTAGAGCGCTTGCACCATGCGGCGGATGTCGGCTTGACCGTCCATCCCGAAGCCCAGCTGTTTGCGCACGGTGCTCGTGCCGCCGTCGGTGCCGGCCAGATACGATGACCGGAACGCGAGATCGCGGCCGTCCGTCGTACGGACTTGCGCGGTGACGCCCTCGGGATCTTGCTCGAACGAAAGCAGTTCGTGACCGAAGCGTACGTCGATGAGCGGGTTCTCTTCGGCGATTTGTTTGAGCAGCGGCTCGAGCGTATATTGCGAGATGAGCTGATAGGGCTCGAGCGGCATGATCCCGTCGTTGCGGCTCGCTGCCTCCGCCCGCGCTTCATCGACCGACGGATACGGCACGCGAGCAAGCGGCGGATCCATCATCGTGATGATGTGGTAGACGTCCATCGGATACGCCGTCGGGTACCCGGCCGCGCGCACGCGATCCGCGATTCCCATGCGCCGGAAGATTTCGAGCGTCCGCGCGTTGCAGCGCTCCATCTTGGGCAAGAACGCCGGCGCGTCTTTCCGCTCGATCAGCGTGCATGCGATGCCGCGCGCACCCAGGTCGATGGCGAGCGTCAACCCAACCGGGCCGCCGCCCGCGATCAGCACAGGTGTGTGCAACGTTTCCACCTCGCGATTTTCCGCGAACGTGGAAATATCACATCCTAGGGGTTGAACTTCTGAACGAAGTCGCCCGATCCGTCGGCGTTCGACCACACCGTAAATACGGCGTGCGTCGTTGGATCGATCGCGGTGGTATGTACGCCGGCGTTCACCGAAACCGAGTCGATCAATGCCGGCGCAGCCCCGGCTTTGAGCTGATAACGCGTGAGACCGCCGCCACCGGCACACGCAAGGATGTGTTGCGTCGGGTCGAGGTTGCACTGGTCGAAGCGCGGTACCGTAAGTGATCCGATGAGCTTACCTGCCGGTGTATACGCGCTCATCACGCCGTTATTTCCGGACACAACGATCTGGTGAAAGTCCTGATCGTATTGCAGCGGATGGTTGGCCTTGATCTCCGGCGTCGGGATCGTGCGCTTCACGGTCAGCGTCTTCGGGTCGATCACGGCGATTTCGCTCAAATCGTCGATGTTCACATAGACGTCATGCGTTTGCGGATCGGGAACGAGGAACTCCGGATGATGGCCGGGGATCGGGATCGACTTCACCAGCTTGAACGTCTTCGCATCGACGACGAATAAATGGGTGCCGTCATCTTCGGCGCCGTAGATTTGGCCATTGGCCGGATCGTACGTAAGCGCATCGACGGGCCCACCGACATCGACGGTGCGCACGACTTTTAGCGTAACGGGATCGACCTCGCTGATGCTGTCACTATCGCCGTTACCGGTGAAGACGTGACCGGTCGTGGGTTCGACGGCCGAACCGGCCATCGGGCCGACGCGCACTTGACCGATGACCTTACCGCTGTCGGCGTCAACGATGAGGAGCGCTTTGCTTCCGCCGTGCGCTGCATAGACGCGGCGGCGTTGCGCGTCGATCGTGACGTAATCGAAACCACTGAACACGGGAACAGGCTGTGGCGGAAGCGCTGCAGTCAACACAAACAGGGATGCTATAGCTTTTCAATGAACAAACCATGACAGCCGGTTGATGATGTTTTCTTAAGATATTCATGAACTTGTTGTTAAGAAAATCTCGCGTAAATCCTGGGGACATGAGAAACGGATACGTACGCGTCTGTGCGGCATTGCTATGTGCCGCACTTTTATTTTCTAGCGGGGGTTCGGCGTTCGCGCAAGCGGCGACGGCAACCATCTCCGGTTTGGTAGTCGACCAGAAGGGCGCGCTCCCCATTGCGGGAGCAACGGTCAGCGTTCGCCAGGATTCAAACAGCGTTGCTTCGAGCACTACGGATGCAAGCGGGCGCTATACGATCACGGGCGTTGCTCCCGGTCTTTACAACATTTCGATTTCGGCCAATGGCTATGACATCTCGGAAAGCAACGGCGTCGTCGTTGCAAGCGGCACGACGTCGGTGAACGCGCGGGCTGTCGCGGTCGGCGACCAGCGTCTGGTCAAAGACCGTCATCGGCCGCGTAAGCAACTCCAACGCACTCAGTGCGGCGACGACGATTTCGCAATCGATCAGTGCGGCTGACCTCACTCGCACCGGTCAGATTCGCGTCGTCGATCAGCTGGCATCGTTGCCGGCGACGAACGTCTCGACCAGTTCTTCCGTGGGTGACGACGTCAGCTTGAACCTGCGCGGCTTCGGCCCCGATGAGACCACCGCACTGCTCGATGGCCATCCGGTGGGACCGCTCGGCGTCGGCAGCGGCGGATTCAATTTTTCACTCGGGCCGGCGTTCGGTTTGAGCTCAAGTCAACGTCACCTATGGTTCCGGTGCACAAGGGCTGTTCGGCAGCGATACGATCGGCGGCGCCGTGAACTTCGTGACGATCAATCCGACTGCCACACCCAGTTCTCGTTCCAGCAGCAAATCGGCGGCTTCGGCATCCTCTCGACCGGCATCACGGCAACCGGAACGCTTGGCAAGTTCGGTTATGCCTTGGCGGGCGGCCGGCTCGGCGAATACGGCGACTTTTATCCGGGCATGATCGCGCAGTCGGCGCGACCGGACAACGTTCAGGGTAACTCGGTGAATCCGAACGGCGCGTGCGCCGGCAGCTCGAACGACGTCAGCGCTTGTAACTTGGCCGTCAACACCTACGAGGTCAGCCAGAACACCCAGCAAAGCGTGGGGTTGGCGAAGCTGACGTACGCGTTAAGTCCGGCGACGCATCTCAACACCGAAGCCTACGACGCCGTCCAGTGGTCGGACTCGACCGGTAACGGCGACAACGACTTTCTGCCCTTCTCGACGCGCTTGGGACAGGTTCAAAGTGGCGCGACCAACTGCATTACGCCCGGTGGCGTGGCAGGATACACGGTGACGACCGATCCGATCGCCGGCAGCACCTCGTGCTACACCGCGCAGCAGTTTGCCGCGGCCACCTCGGGTCCCGACGGGGGTGGCGCCGGGCGCTCGCGGTCGACGACCCTGCGCGACTACAGCGCATCGGTGACAACGACGGCCGGCATCCACAACTTCACGTTCTCGGGATTCGCCGATAACTATACCTACTGGAAGAACAGCGGCCTCGCGGGCGGCACCGATGCAAGCGGCAACTTGCTGGGCACGCCCACGTTTGCCGACTACTACAACACGCTCGGCTTCCTCGCTTCGGACGAGTTCATGCTCGGCGACCACGACATCGCCTTCGGCTTCACCACGTGGCACCAGTTGCAAACCGGCATCGAAGACGATGCGTCCGGCATCAGTCCGCACATTCCGACCGGATACTTCGGCGAGTGGAGCTACTTCGCTCGCGACAGCTGGACGATGACGAAACAGTTGTCGTTCTTCCTCAACGCGTGGTTGAAGCACTCATCGGTCACCAATCAAACGACGTTCGACCCGCGCGCCACGCTGCAGCTGCGGCCGACGCGCAACGACGTCGTAGCAATTGG
>CAWJSM010000002.1:0-1507599 GCA_963845455.1 Vulcanimicrobiota bacterium
CGCGGGGAGCAGATCGCTGTAGAACTGATCCGCCTCGCGCACGCGCTGATCGAAGATCGCATCGAACGCGACCGGGTCGATCGTGAGCGAACCCGGCGTGTCGGTCAGCCGCAAGCGGATCGTTTCGCTCGCGCCCGCTTCGATCACCGAGACGTGATGGAACGCGGCCTTGGTGCCGATGCGCTTCGGATTCACGGCCGTCGGATCGTTGTTGATCAAGAACCGGCCGAACGCGTCTTTCACGAACGGGCGCGCGTTCTTCACGCCGAAGGCGCGCTCGAAATTCGTTTCGTTCTCGGTGTAGAGCACGCTCGTCGCGTTGCCGTCGCCGATCATCCAGCGCCGGCCGAGCGTCGGATGCTGCGTCACGACGGCGACGTTCGTTTCGCCGGCGTCGCTGATCTGCGGTTTGGTGACGCCCGCTTTCCACGACCACTCGTTGCGATACCAGAGCGTCGGCAAGACGTGCAGCGGCGCGCGCTGCTTCGCGCGATTGGTCGCGGTGATGCGGATGAGGATGTCTTCGGTCGTCGCCTTTGCGTACTCGATCGTGATGTCGAAGTAGCGGTCGTCCTCGAAGATGCCGGTGTCGACGAGTTCGTACTCGGGGTCCTTGCGCGTGCGGCGGCCGTTCTCGGTGCGCAGATCGTCGTACGGAAACGGGCGCTGCGGATATTTGTAGAGCGCCTTCATGTAGGCGTGCGAGGGCAGGTTGTCGAGGTGGAACCAGACTTCCTTAGCATCCTCGCCGTGGTTGCCTTCGTGACCATTCAAGCCGTAGAGGCGTTCTTTCAGGATGCGATCGCGGCCGTTCCAGAACGCTGGCGCGAAACACAATCGCTGATGATTGTCGCTGATGCCGAGGATGCCGTCTTCGCCCCAGCGATACGAGCGTAGGTGCGACATCTCGAATGGAAACGCGTCCCACGCATTACCGTCGGCCGAATAATCTTCGCGGACCGTTCCCCACTGGCGTCCGCTGAGGTAGGGTCCCCATCGACGCCAATGCGCTTCTCGCCGTTCGATCGCGACGATGCGCTCGGTCTCGGGATTCGCCACGCCGACTCGGTTCGACGCACCGGGCAAGTTCCGCTTCGATGACCGGGCGACGTGTGATCCGGCCGGACTGCACGGATCCCGAGATCGCCGAACGGCGCGAATGGGTCGTCACGAACGGCCGCGGCGGGTACGCGATGGGTACCGTGGCGGGCACCCTGACGCGCCGCTATCATGGGCTGCTGATCGCCGCGCTCGATCCGCCCGTGACGCGGCGTCTCCTTGTACCGTCCGTTCAGCTCGAGGTACGGTATTGCGGCACGACCTATGCCCTCGCGACGAATCGCTGGGCGTCGGGCGTCCGCGCTCCGCAAGGCTGCGAGCTGATCGAAGAGTTCGCGCTGCTCGACGGCGTGCCGGCCTGGACGTACACCCTCGGCGATGCGCTGCTCGAAGTCGCGATCGCGATGGAATACGGCGCCGATCGCACCGCCGTGGCGCTGCATGCGGTCCGGGCGTCGGAGCCGATGGCGGTGACGGCACGCGTGCTCGTGGCCGATCGCGACCACCACGGCGGCGATTTGCCCGACCCCGCCGAGTTCGACGTGCACTTCGCCGGCCCGGCGGCGCGCGTGGCGCTGCCGCTCGCGGGCCGGCTGCTCTACGTTACCGCGCCCGGCGGCGCGTTCACGGCAACGTGCGATCGCTGGAGCGGCTTCTTTGCCGAACGCGAGAGCGAGCGCGGCCTCGCGGCGCTCGACGATTACGCGCACGTGCTCGACATTGCGAGCACGCTGGCCCCGGGCGAACGCGGGGGTCTCGTCGTCAGCCTCACGCCCGATGCGTCCGCGCCGGCCGATATCGTGGCCGGTGCCCGCGCGCGCGGCGCGGCGATCGCGGCGGCGATGCCGGACCCATTGCGCGGCGAACTCGCGCTAGCGGCCGATCAGTTCGTGATCGCCAAAACGCCGGGCGGATCGGATCGCACGACGATACTCGCCGGCTATCCGTGGTTCACCGACTGGGGTCGCGATACGATGATCGCGCTGCCCGGACTGCTGCTCGCGCACAAGCGCGGCGACGTCGCGGAGGCGATCGTGCGCGGCTTCGCGCCGTACGTCGATCGCGGGATGCTGCCGAATGTCTTTCCCGACGGCGGCACGCCGCCCGAATACAACACGGTCGACGCGTCGCTGTGGTACATCGAAGCGATTCGCGCGTGCGCGGAGTCGACGCGCGATCCCGAGTTCGCGCGCGATCTCTTTCCGGTGATCCGCGCGATCGTCGCCGCGTATCTGCACGGCACGCGGTACGGCATCCGCGTCGACCCCGACGACGGTCTCGTTGCGGCGGGCGTCCCGGGCGTGCAGCTCACGTGGATGGACGCGAAGGTCGGCGAGAACGTCATCACGCCGCGGATCGGAAAACCCGTTGAAATCAACGCTTTGTGGTATGCCGCGTTGCAAACCGCGGTGCACTTCGCCGAACATTGCGATGAGGATCCGCTCGTTTTTGAAGACGCCGCGGCGCGCGTGCGCGCATCGTTTCAGCGCTTTTGGAATCCGGATCGCGGCTGTTTATTCGACGTGCTCGACGGGCCCGACGGCGACGATCCGGCGATCCGTCCGAATCAACTCTTCGCCGTCGCGCTCGCGCCGGAATTGCTGCCCACCGAGCAGCGGCGTGCGATCGTCGAGGTGTGCGCGCGCGAGTTGCTCACGCCGGTCGGTCTGCGCACGCTCGCGCCGGGCGATCCGGCGTATATCGGCCGCTACGGCGGCGATCAAACGGCGCGCGACGGAGCGTATCATCAAGGCACCGTGTGGCCGTGGCTGCTCGGCGCGTTCGTGCACGCGCATCTCAACGTTTACGACGATCCGGCGCTCGCGCGCACGTTCGTCGCGCCGCTCGCGGATGCGCTCGGCGGCTACGGTTTGGGAACGCTCGGGGAAATTTTCGAGGGCGACGCGCCGCACGCGCCGGCGGGCACGATCGCGCAGGCGTGGAGCGTCGCGGAGTTCGTCGCGGCGCTGAAGATGCTGGGCTAGCCGCGCGTCTTCCGTCTTGTACTCGTGCAGATGCTTGACGTCCATGCCGGGCTGCTCGGCGGCGAGCGGCGGCAGCGCTTCGGGCAGCTCTTTTTCGGCGGCGATCTCGGCGGCGATCGCCTCGATGTCGGCCTTGTTCTGCCGCTGTTGATCGACGTTGTGCTGCGCGCGTTTCATCGTGTCGTCGGACATCTCGCGAACGGAGTCGACGAGACCCGGCTTGTCGAGCCTGAAGCCGGGATCGAGGCCCATGCCGAGGTTCATTTTCTCGCCGAGGGATCTTTCATCAGCCATAGTTCGCGTAATGTTCCCAAACAACGCTCAGTTGACCCCTGATGCCGGTGCCGGTTCGGCGCGAATCGCAAGGCCGATCGCCGCGAGAATGAGCAGCGCGCCGAGCGCCGTGAGCGGCGCCGGACGTTCGCCGAAGACGAACGCCGCGGCGATCGCGGCGATCAGCGGTTCGAGCAAAATCGTCGTGGCGACGAACGTGACGCTGAGGCGGCGCACCGACGCGACGAGGATCGTGTTGCCGAACAGCTGCGAGATGAACGCGAGCGCGAGAATGCCGGCCCACGCGACGCTCGCGCTCGCGGGCGGAATGCGGATCGCCGGCCGCCCATGCCGCGCACGCCAGCAGCAGCGCCGCGATCGGATACGTTCGCCCGACGACGGCCAGCGTGGTGTAGCGCGCATCGCTCGCGCTCACGAGCTGCAAGTACGCGGCCATCGCGATCGCGCCGCAGAGCGCGAGCCCGATGCCGAGCGGCGATCTCGGTCGGGCTCGGCGTGCCGGCCACGATCGCGACGCCGACCAGCGCCAGCACGATCGCGGCGACCGCGAGCGGACGCCACGCGCGCGTGCGCGCGAGCGACCAGGTTTCGGTAAAGATCGGCGACGAGCAGACGAGCAGCGTCGAGACGGCGACGCTCGCGTGCTGCAGCGAGGCGATCCAGGTGCCGAAGTGCACGGCGAGCAGCGACGCCGGCAAGGCTGAGCCGCCGCTCGGTCGGCGCGTCGATCGGGCGATAGCGGCCGCGCAAAGCGCGCGAGCGCGACGACCGGAATCGCGGCGAGTCGCCATGCGCAAGCGCCGAGCCGGGAGCGGCCCGGTGGCGGTCAGGGCGAAGCGCGCGAAGATCGCCGCGGCGCCGATCGCGAGCTGCGCGAGCGCGAGCCAGCCCGAGCGGCCGAGCGTTCACGCCGAGCGGCATGCGGCGCTCGGCTTGACAAGGCCTCGCGTCGCAGGGCGTAGCGTCGTTGGACATCACGCGGGAGCTCGCAAGGGCTGAGAGGGCGGGGATTCACCCCGTCGACCGTTGGAGGCACCAATCGTGGTGCGTCCGCACCTGATCCGGATAATACCGGCGAAGGAAGAGGGAGACGTTATCTATGGATACCGCTCTGCCGAACGAGGCCATTTCGCGCGAACCATTCCCCGGGTCGCGCAAGGTCTACGCGCAGGGATCCGATCCGAGCATCCGCGTGCCGTTCCGCGCGATCGCGCTGACTCAACGGCGAAGTGCACACCGTCTACGATACGAGCGGACCGTTCACCGATCCCGACGTCGCGATCGACGTGCGCGCCGGCATCGCGCCGCTGCGCCAGCCCTGGATCGAAGAACGCAACGACACGGTCGCGCTTGCGAAGCCGTCGTCGGTGTATCGCATCGGCCGCGAATCGATGCACGAACTCGATCGCATCCGCTTCAAAGTCGCAGCGACCTCGCGCGCGTTGCGAAGCCCGGTGCGAACGTGACGCAGATGCACTACGCGCGTCAAGGGCATCATCACGAAAGAGATGGAGTTCATCGCGATCCGCGAGAACTGCGAGCCGTCGTTCGTGCGCGATGAAGTCGCGCGCGGCCGCGCCGTGATCACGGCGAACATCAACCATCCCGAACTCGAACCGCAGATCATCGGCCGCAACTTCCTCGTGAAGATCAACGCCAATATCGGCAACTCGGCGATCACCTCGTCGATCGAAGAAGAAGTCGAGAAGATGACTTGGGCGACGCGCTGGGGCGCGGACACGGTCATGGATCTTTCGACCGGCAAGAACATTCACGAAACGCGCGAGTGGATCTTGCGCAATTCGCCCGTGCCGATCGGTACCGTGCCGATCTATCAGGCACTCGAAAAAGTCGACGGCAAAGCCGAAGAGCTCACGTGGGAGCTCTATCGCGACACGCTGATCGAACAGGCCGAACAAGGCGTCGATTATTTCACCGTGCACGCGGGCGTGCTGCTGCGCTACGTGCCGATGACGGCCAAGCGCATCACCGGCATCGTCTCGCGCGGCGGCTCGATCCTCGCGAAGTGGTGCCTCACGCATCACAAAGAGAATTTTCTCTACACGCATTTCGAAGAGATCTGCGAGATCATGAAGGCCTACGACGTCACGTTCTCGCTCGGCGACGGACTGCGCCCGGGCTGCACGGCCGACGCCAACGACGAAGCGCAGTTCGGCGAACTCGACACGCTCGGCGAGCTCACGCAGATCGCGTGGAAGCACGACGTGCAAGTGATCATCGAAGGTCCGGGTCACGTGCCGATGCACAAGATCAAAGAGAACATGGACCGCCAGCTCGAGGTGTGCAAAGAAGCGCCGTTCTACACGCTGGGGCCGCTCGTGACCGACATCGCGCCGGGTTACGATCACATCACTTCGGCAATCGGCGCCGCGCAGATCGGCTGGTACGGCACGGCGATGCTGTGCTACGTCACGCCCAAAGAACATCTCGGTCTGCCGAACAAGAAGGACGTCAAGGACGGCGTGATCGCCTACAAGATCGCCTCGCACGCGGCCGATCTCGCGAAGGGCCACAAGGGCGCGCAGCACTGGGACGACACGCTCTCGCTCGCGCGGTTCGAATTCCGCTGGGAAGATCAGTTCAATCTCGGTCTCGATCCGACGACCGCGCGCGAATTTCACGATGAAACGCTGCCGGCAACGGGGGCCAAGGTTGCGCACTTCTGCTCGATGTGCGGACCGCATTTCTGCTCGATGAAGATCACGCAAGACGTGCGCGACTACGCCGAACGCGGGATGGCTGAAAAGTCGGAAGAGTTCGTGAAACTCGGTGGTGAGGTCTACGTGCCTGCGGAGGCGACGGCGACCAGCGCGCCGTAACGCGCCCTCAATGAAGAGCGCGCGGTATCTCCTCGCGGTACTGATCCTGCTCGGAGCCGCGCTGGCCGCGTGCTCCGGCAATTTCGGTTCCGGGACGACGCCGCCCAACGGTCTCTTGCCGTCCGGCAATTTAGCCGGCATCAACCCGACGCCGACGCCGACGCCGAACTCCGCGAGCAACATCGTGACGTACGGTTCGTCGACGTCGTTTCAGCCGTTGCCGACGGTCGGCGGCTATGGCGGCGCGATCGCGTTTCCGGTGCCCTCGCCGAAGCCCTCGGGCTTTGCCGACATCGCGGTCGGCGCGACGCTCTCGGTCGTGCGCCCGCCCGATATTCCCGACCTCAACCTCGTGACCAAGGGCAAGAAGACGAAACGCGAACGGCCGGCGCGTGCGCTCGCGTACATCACGCTGCTCCCGACGCACGACATGACGCTCGAATCGTATCCGCGCATCGCGATCGACGTGCCGCGCGACGTCGTGACGACCTATCGTGAGAACGAACTCGGGCTCGCGCTCTACAATGCGTCGAGCAAAGAGGGAACGTTCCGCCTCGCCGCGGCCGAGCTCGACATGTCGTCGCCGCCGCCGACGGCATCGCCCAACCCGAGCGCGCCGCCGCCGCCGACCGCCATTCCGGTCAGCGCCTCGCCGACGCCCAGCGGCAGCCCGCGTCCCAGCGCTTCGCCGACCGTGTTGCCTTCGGGCGTGACGCCGTCGCCCGGTGCAACGGGATCCGGAGCCGCTGTGCCCTCGGCCTCGCCCACCTTACCGCCCGAACGCATCGTCTTTGCCGGCACGGCCGCAACGCTCAAGCTCGTGGCGAATCGGCCGGTGGTCTTCGCGCTCTACGCGCTTCCGGTTGCGACGCCCGCACCCACGCCGCGCGCGTCGGGCGCGATCATCGAAGCCGCGCCCGCAGCTCCCGCATCGGCGGCGCCCGCGTCAGCAGCGCCCGCGTCAGCGGCGCCGGCATCTGCGGCGCCCGCATCAGCGGCGCCGTCGCCGGCGAAAACTTAAGGCTGGTTGAGGATCGCTGCCGGCAGCGTGACCGGCAGTGCTGAGGCATCGGTGTTCGCCAGCCACTGCTGCTCGTCGGCGAGCGGTTCGGCGTTGGCCACGAATGTTTTGGCAACGCGCGCGCTGAGCTTGTGCCACTGCGCGATGACCTTCGTGACGTAGCGCTGCGTTTCGTGATACGGCGGGATGCCGCGATATTGTTCGACCGCGTGCGGTCCGGCGTTGTAACCGGCGATCGCATCGCGCAGTCCGTTGACCCCGCGGCTCGAGAAACGGTTGATCAGCGAACGCAAGTACGACGACGCGCCGCGCAAGTTCTGCGCGGGATCGCGCGGGTTCACGCCGAGTTTCGCGGCCGTCACCGGCATCAGCTGTCCGAGGCCGCGCGCGCCGTGCGATGAAACGGCGGTTTGGCGCCACGATGATTCGACGGTGACCAGCGCCATGATGAGGTTCGGATCGAGTTTGGTCCGCTCGGAGTCGGCCAGCAGCGAGCGCGCGTAGGAGAGGCTCTGGTGAACCTGCAGCTGCGGATTGATCGTCCGGAGGACGCTCGCGTAGTTCGTTTCAGCGGCCGGCGTCGATTCGGCGGCACCGGCCGGGTGGACGAGGGCAACGAACGCGATTAGTAGCGAAACGGCAAAGCGCGACGCTGCAAAGGGCGAGGGCATAGGGCCGGGTTACCCCGCCGGGGGTGAACACCCTTCCAAGGAAGCGTCCGGGGAAGCTGAAGGGTGGATCGGGTCGACCCACGAGACGGCGGTCGGCTGCTCGGCCGCCGCGATGTCGAGGTTGACGACGACCGGCTCCTGACCGCTGCGGACGAGGACGCACTCGAGCGGCTGGTCGGTTGAGGCATTGATCTCCTGGTGGGGCACGTACGGCGGGACGAAGATGAAGTCGCCGGGACCCGCTTCGGCCACGAACTCGAGCCGCTCGCCCCAGCGCATGCGCGCCTGACCCCGCACGACGTAGATCACGCTCTCGAGGTCGCCGTGATGGTGCGCGCCCGTTTTCGCATCAGCGTGAATGACGACCGTGCCGGCCCAGAGCTTCTGCGCCCCGGCCGTTGCGGCGGTGATCGCGGCGGCGCGATTCATGCCCGCGGTCTGCGGCGTATTGGTGTCGAGCTCGTTGGCGCGAACGATGCGAATCCCGTTGTGTTTCCAGCGATCTTCGCTCATGGGCGATGCTTACGACCGGAACGCCGGTGCTTCATTCCGAAGCGCCCACGGATATGAAGGTCGCGTATGTCGATATGATCGGCGGCGCCGCGGGCGACATGCTGATGGGCGCGTGGGTCGATGCGGGTCTCGATGTGCGCGAACTCGAGCGCGCGTTGCGTACGGTCGTTGCCGACGGCTGGGAACTGGTGACCGAACGCGTCGAGCGCGGCGGGATCAGCGCGACGTATCTCGATCTCGTGATTCCCGGCGAAGACGATCACGCGCACTCACCCGAAGGCGTTCATCAGCACCATCACTCGCCCGGGCATCGCTTGCGTGACATCCTCGCGGTCGTCGAGCGCAGCGGGCTCTCGCTGCTCGCGATCGAACGCGCGAGCACGATCTACCGGCGGCTCGCGCACGCCGAAGCGCGCGTGCACGGGGCCGACGTCGAAGAGATGCTCTTCCACGAAGTCGGACAAATCGATGCGATCCTCGACGTTGCGGGAACGTGCGTTGCGCTCGAACTGCTCGGAATCGATGAGCTGCGCGTTTCGGCGTTTCCGCTCGGTACGGGCATCTCGCGCGGCGGGCTTCCAAATCCCGGACCGGTCGCGCTCGAACTGATGCGCGGTTATCCGGTGCGCGCGAGCGGTATCGAGGCGCAGCTCGTCACGGAAACCGGAGCTGCGATTCTCACCGCGTTAGCGCCGCCCGGACCGGCTATCGATATGACGCTCGAACGCATCGGTTACGGTGCGGGGCGCAAGTCGTTCGCGATTCCAAACGTCGTGTGCGTAACGATCGGGGAGAGACGCTAGAGCAGGTCGTCGAATTTGCGCAGGCGGTCGGTCATGATCTTCATGACCTCGAGCGCGAAGAACGGATGATTGCGAACGAGATAGAGAAAGCGTTTCTGGTCGATCGACGACACTTGGACGTCGGTTTTCGCGGCGACGTCGGCGCTGCGTTCCTTGTGATCGATGAGCGCCATCTCGCCGAAGATACCGCCGGCGTACACCGTCTCGAGCACCTTGCCGCGCAACGTGATCTCGACCTCGCCCTCGGTGACGACGTACATGATCTCGCCATGATCGCCGGTGGTGAAGAAACGGTGCCCCGCCGGATAGTGCTGCGCGTCGAGGTCGCTGGCAAACATCGAAAGATCGGCCACAGTAAGGCAACCTTTCGCTTTTTCGCAGGGAATATCCGTCTCCGGAGAAGATGACGGGCTCATGAATCGCCGCACCACGCTCTCGACTCTTGCTGCCGCAGCCGCCGCTTCGCTCGTGTCCCCGCGTACCGTCTTCGGGGCCGATCCGACCGCCTTTGCGATGGGCACGATGCCGACCGACGGGTCGGCGCAGCCGTTTTATGGGCTCGATCACAATTTCTTCAAAGACGCCGGGTTCGACGTATCGCTGACGGTCCTCAATAATACGGCATCGCTCGCCTCCGCCGTCGCATCGGGCGCGCTGGAAGTCGGTTTCGGCAGCGTGATTCCGCTCGCCCAAGCCCACGTGCGCGGGCTGAATTTCCGCGTCATCGCACCGGCGACGATCTACAACGGCACGACGCCGGTGAACGTGATCATGGTCGCCAAGAACTCAACGATCAAAACGGCTTCCGATCTCAACGGGCAAACCGTCGCGGTCAACGGCTTGCGCGATCTCACGCAATACGAGATGCAGGCATGGATCGATCAAAACGGCGGCGACGTGAAATCGGTCAAGCTGATCGAGACGCCGTTCTCCGAGATGGCGGCCGCCCTTCAAGCGGGCCGCGTCGCCGCCGGGATTCTCGCGGAACCGTTTTGGACCGCGGCCTTAGACACGTGTCGCGTGATCGGAAATGGCTCCGCACCCATCGGCAAGCACTTCATGGTGACGGGCTGGTTCGCGTCGACGGATTGGCTGACCAAGAACGCCGACACCGCGAAGCGCATGCAGGCCGTGATGCTGCAGATCGCACGCTGGGCCAACGCCAATCACGCGGCCACGCAAGCGATCGTCCCCAAGTACACCAAGATCACGCCCGAGGTCGCCGCGCACATGGTGCGCGCGGTGCTCGGAGAGACGCGCCCCGACCCGTCACTGATTCAACCGGTGATCGATGTCGCCGTCAAATACGGTGACCTTCCGCCGATGCGCGCCTCCGAGCTGATCTGGCAGGACTAACGCCTAGAAGTAAATCCAGACGCCGTTGCCCCAGCGGCGATGCGCGAACCAGTGGCCGTGCGAGTAGTAGCCCCGGTAGCCGCCGGGCGCCCAACCGTAGTAGCCCTCGTAGTACGCCGGTGCCGGCCCATACGCGTAGCGGTGATCAGCGGTAGCGCGGCGGCGGGGGCGGCGCCGGGCGATAGCCCCCATGGACGACGTAACCGGGACCGCCGATGTTGACACCGATACCGACTTGGGCGGCGCTTGCCGTCAACGGTGCCGCGGCGAGCGCGATGCCGAATGCGGCGAGGGAGAGTTTGCTGACGAATGCCTTCATGTAATGCACCTGCTTGCGGCAGAGCCGCGACGTAGCTATGCCGTTTTTACGCAAGTGCGCGCCGGTTTATGCGATCCGGCGCAAACGCTAAGCCTTCTTTAACGCTTCTCCATCTTGGAAGCAGCGCTGGGCTACCAGACGTTCGTTTCGAGGATATCGACGCCGCCGCCGCGGTCGACGAGATAGATCAAGCCGCGATCGTCGATCGTGACGTCGTTCGACTGACGGCGCTCGCGGCCGGCCGGCGGATCGGGCAGATACGAGCCGACTTCCTTCGGTGCAAACGGATCGGAGACGTCGACCAAGCGCAGGCCTTGCGCGAACCACGCGCACGGCAAGATCGGTCCACTGAAGCGTTCCGACGGTTGATGGCAACCGGTGTTCGGCGCGTTGCGGCGCACCGTCGGGATCGAGTCCGGCCACTTGGAACGTGCCGATCGGCACCGGTGCCGTTTCGTTCGTGATGTCGTAGATCCACATGAACGCCGGCGCCGCGGGCCAGCGTTTGTCGACGTCTTCATCGGCGACCAGCATGATGCGCCGGCCCTTGAGCGGTTCCGGCATCGCGAGCAGCGTGTGCGTCGGGTGCGGAAACGTCTTGGTGTAGTCGAGGCGACCGACGAGTTGCGGATGCGCCAAGTCGCTCACATCGAGAATGGCGCCGCCGTGTTGCCAGTAACTGACGTAGAGCCGGTCGCCCAAACGCAGCGGATGGTGACAGCGCGGGCCGCGTCCGTCGGTGAACGTCGGTTCCTCGCCGCCGGCCGTCCATTGTCCCGGCAGCCACCAGCGGCCGGCTTCCACCGGATTCGCCGGATCGGCGAGATCGAGGATCATCACGATGCGGCCGTTGTAGCCCTCGACGGTCGGTGAAATGTACGCATAGCGCCCGTCGAAGGAAAAGCGGTGCACGCCCGAGCCCGCGGTTTTCCATTTCTTGCGCAACACGGGCTTCGAGGGGTTCGTGACGTCGTAGATGCCGAGCCCGCCGCCGAATTCCGGATCGCCGTCCTTGCCCAAGCGCTCATGGTTCACGACCATGATGCCGTTGGCCACGCGCACTTTGTGCGAGTGCCAGCCTTGCGGCATGTCGTCGATCGTCGCGAGCGTGCGCGGCTTCTTCGGATCGGAAACGTCGAAGATCGACGTGCCGTTGGGTGCGTTCATGTGACCGACGTACATCGTGGTGCCGTCGATCCATACTTGACCGCCGCCGGGCGTATCGACGTGCGCGACCAGCGTCGTATTCACGTGGCGGATTTTTTCGGCAGCTCGAAACGGGGCGTAATCCCGTTCTTGCGCATCTCCTCGAGCCAAATCTCGTGGATGCGCGGATCCTGATCCTCGTACTCGATCTGATCGCCGCCGAGTTTCACGCTCACCTTGCCCATGGCGTTCGCGGTCCCGCCGCCGCCCGTGCGGCGCTGTTGCGAGGTGAAGATGTAGCTCACGCCGCCAAGACCGGTAGCGAGATAGCGCGAGGCGTTTTCGGTCGTGACGAAGTGCTGGTGGAACTGCTGGTCGCACGGCGGAAAGACCGTGCCGTATTCCCAATCCACGCGCTCGAAGTCTTTGTCGCCCGGCCGCCACAACAGCGAATAACCGCCGCCCGAAAGCGTCAGGACGTGCGTGCCGCTGCCGTGACGGTGACCTTTCTTGTACGACGCCGGCGCGATTTCCGAAACGTGCACGTGCATCGGACTATCGGCCAGCGCGAACTTGATGTTGAGCGAACCGGGGCCGCGCTCGTCGTAGGCGGTGAGCTTGATATCGGCCAAGTCGGCGACGAAATTCGTCTGCCAGGTGTTGTGGCCGGCGCGGATCATGTGCAAATCGCCGTCGCCGTTGTAGTAGCCCTCGCGTCCGATGCGGCTGGCGAATTCGTACGGAACGTTGAAGACGAAGTTGTCATCGTGGAAGAGCTTCATCACCATCGGCGCGGTCGTCGTGGCGACGATCAGCGCGCGCTGCGTGCCGCTCGCGTTGAAGTGGCGATACTTCGCGTTGAGCGGAATCGCAAACAGACTGCGCGGTCCCCACTCGAACTGGCGCTTCGAGCCGTCGGCGAACTCGAGCTCGGTGCTGCCCCGCCCTTCGACGACGAAACAGATCGCTTCGAAGAGATGGTGCACCGGATTGGTCGACGCAGCCGGCGGGATGTCGAAGAGAAACTGCGAGCAGAAATCGCCGCCGCCGGTGAAGTGCAGCGCGGCGCCTTTGACGCCGAAACGCGGCCAATCGCTGGTTTCCGCGCGCAAGAGGTTGAGCGAAAGGCCTTCGTGGACGCGCAGGCCCTCGCGGGCTACCCATTCCTTGTAGACGTCGACCCCGAAGGGCAGGGTGGCAACGGTTCCGGGAGTCGCTGTTGTCGTGCTCGCCATGGCACCCCCTTCGACGCCATTGGACGAAACCTGCACGCTCCGCTAGACTCTAGCTATGATCACGCCCGCGATGAACGAACGCTTGACGCAGGTCGGCCCGGGGACGCCCTGCGGCGAACTGATGCGCCGTTACTGGATCCCGATCGCGCCGTTTGCGCAACTGCTCGAGAACCCGGTGCGCAAGGTGCGCATTCTGGGCGAAGACCTCGTGCTCTACCGCGATCGCTCCGAGGGTCTGGGACTGATCGGCGATCGCTGCTTGCACCGGCGCGTCGATCTGCAGTACGGCATTCCCGACACGAACGGGCTGCGTTGTCCCTATCACGGCTGGCTGTTCGGCGCTACGGGCAAGTGCATCGAGCGCCCGCTGGAAGCGCATCCGGAGCGCGAGATCGCGCAGCAGCTCAAGGGCTATCCGGTGCAAGAACTCGGCGGCATGGTGTTCGCCTACATGGGCCCGCTGCCGGCGCCGGCGTTGCCGCGCTGGGACCTCTACGTGCAGCCGAATGCGATCCGTCAGATCGCCGTCAACGTGCTCGATTGCAACTGGCTGCAGTGCCAAGAGAACACCGGCGATCCGCTGCACAGCGTGTGGGCGCACGGCCGCCTGTTCGAGTACATTCTCGAACGCGAAAATCAGCTCGAGCGCGCGCAGAGCGAAAGCCACACGATTCATTCGCGCTTGAAGATGGGCGTCGGCATCAAGGAAGTGTATGCCGAACGCACGATCTACGGCATGCGCAAGGGCGTCGTCTATTCGAAAGAACTCGGCGCGGAAGAAGATCGCGTGAGCGAACACTCGACCGTGATCTTTCCGTTCTACACGCAGACCGGTAAGGCGGGCGCGCCGCGCAGCGAATATCAGATTCGCGTGCCGATCGACGACACGCACACGCTGCACATCTGCTATCAGGCCTATGCCGGACCGCCCGGCGTCGACGTGCCGCATCAGGAAGTCGTGCCGTGGTACGAGCCGCCGACGGTCGACGAGCACGGCCGGCCGATTCTCGACTACGTGCTCGCGCAAGACGCGATCGTCTGGACCGCGCAGGGCGAGATCGTCGATCGTTCGCTCGAAGTGCTGGGCCGTACCGACATCCCGATCAACTTGCTGCGCAAACAACTCGAAGAACAGATCACGATCGTCGAAGATGGGGGAACGCCGATGAACGTGTTTGCCGAATCGCCGGAGATCATCGACGGCAGCGGCAAACCGGTCGACCGCGCCAACCCCGACTACGCGCTCGCCGGCGAATACCGCAAGATGTATCACAAGGGCTTCGGCAACGACGACGTCGATCGCTACGGTCCGCTGCTCGAGCAAATCAAGGATCTGCACCGCCGTATCGAAGCGGCATCGCTGGCGGGCGTGCGCTGATGCGCCGCACGACGTTGCTGGGCGGAATCGCCGGCGTCGCGGCCGCGTCGCCGTTCGCCGGCATCGGCTTCACGCAAACGCTGCAAACCGTTCGCGTAGGTCTGGCCGAAGGCGACGACGCCACGCCGACGCTCTACGCGGTAAAGTCGGGACTGTTCAAGAAGTACGGCATCGACGTGCAAGTGACCGCAGTGGCGAGCGGCGCAGCCGGTCTGGCGGCGCTCGCGGGCGGTGCGATCGATGTGACCAGCACGAGCCTGCTGCCGTTCCTCTCGGCACGCTCGAAGGGCATTCCGCTCACGATCGTTGCGCCGCTGGCGGCGTATTCGCCCGACTCCGTCTATGCAGTGATCTTGGTGAAAAAAGACGCCCCGTACAAAACCGGCCGCGATCTCAACGGCAAGACGATTGCCTCTCCCGCGTTGCGCGATCTCAACTGGGTTGCGAGCATGGCCTGGATCGATCAGAACGGCGGCGATTCGACCGACCTGCAAGTCGCTCGAAGTGCCGGCCTCGGTGATACCGGCGGCGCTCGACGACGGCCGGATCGATGCGGCAACGGTCACGACGCCGCGTTACGTGCAAGCGGTGAACGGCGGGCTCGTGCGCGCGTTGGGCAAGTCGTACGAATCGATCGCCAAACGCTTCACCTTTGCTGCGATGGTCTCGAACGTCGACTTCGCCAACAAGAATCCGGATGCGATCGCGCGCTTCGGGCGCGCGCTGCGCGACTCGACGCGCTACACGAACACGCATCACGACGAGACGTTGCCGATCTACGCCGCCTTTGCAAAGATCGATCCGAAAGACATCGCCGGCGCGCCGCGCGCGGAGAGCGCGCCGTACGTTGACGCGAAAGATATCCAGCCGCTGATCAACGTGGCCGTGAAGTACGGCGTCATCGCGCAGGCGATGAATCCGCAAGACCTCATCAGCCCGGCAGCGCTCAAACCCGGCACGTAGCCCGGCGGTGCAGACGATCGTTCCGATCCTCCGCTACACGGATGCACGGTCGGCGATCGCATTTCTTTGCACAGCGTTCGGTTTCGTCGTGCTGTTCACGGACCCGCCGTCGGGTGAACCCGTGCGTCACGCACGGTTGAAACTCGGCACGAACGAGATCATGCTGGGTTCGGTGCGTGATGCCGACGGGATCTATAGCCCGCTAACGTTGGGTGCGGCGACGCAAGGCCTCTGCGTGTACGTCGACGATGTCGACGCGCATTTTGCCGCCGCGAAAGCGGCGGGCGTGAAGGATATGAGCCCGCTCGAAGGCACGGACTTCGGCGCGCGCTTGTATCATGTGCGCGATCCCGAGGGACATCCCTGGACCTTTAGCTCGCCGCCATAAAGCCCGACGCGCGCAGCTGTTCGATGCGTGCGAGTTGATCCGGGCTGAGCGGCCCGCGGGCTTCGGCTTCGGCTGCGGCATCGACGTGCGCGGCATCGGAGATGCCGACGAGCACGGTGGAGATCGCCGGATTCGAGAGCCCGAAGCGGATCGCGGCGGGGACGAGCGTCGGATCGCCCTCATCGCCCAGAAAGCGAAGCGTCTCCGCCTGCTCGATGAACTTGGCGTAATCGCCGCCGCCCATGGGCGCGGCGTTGGGGTGGCGGTCGAAGCCGGTCGCGAGTGCGCCGCCTTCGAGAATGCGCAGCGCAACGATGCCCATGCCGCGCTGCGCCGCGCGCGCGCCGACGCGGCCGTAGGTGAACAGCGGATTGACCGTCGGTCCGTCGAGCCACGCGGACTGGTTGAGCATGCTGTAGTTGATGATGATCGAGTCGAACTTGCCGCTGTCGATCAGCGCCTCGATCAAGGTGTTGTCGCCGCCGAACGCCTGGCAGCCGATGAAGCGCACGAGGCCGCGGTTCTTCGCGCGCTCGAAGCCTTCCACGACGCCGTTTTTGCCGAGCACGTCGTCGAGCGTGAGCAGCGCGCCGCTGCCGTACGGCGACCTCGCCATGCGCGCGGGGCCGACGCGATTGTGCATGTGCACGATCGGCAGCACGTCGACCTCGAGCCGCTCGAGGCTTCCCTCGAGCGATCGCACCACCCCGCCGGCAAGATCGTCGTAGTCTTCCACTTCCAGCGCGACCTTGGTTGAAATGATCGGCTTCGCGCCCAACTCGCGCAGCGCTTGAGCGAGATGCAGCTCGGAGAGCGTGTCGCCGTACACCGGCGCCGTGTCGAAGAGCGTGATGCCGCGTTCGAGCGCGCGTTCGACCGCGGCGCGCCGCGCTTCGGCCGGCCCGCTGACCATCAAGCCGGCCGAGGTTCCGCAGCCGAAGCCGATCTCGGAAATTTCGAGCCCGGTGCGTCCCAACGTGCGGTACTTCATGCTGCGCCGGTTATGCCGTCTAGTTCGCGCAGTTCCTCCGGGGTGAGGGTCCAATCGACCGCCGCCGCGTTTTGCCGAACCTGTTCGGGTCGCGTCGCTCCGGCAAGAATGCTGGTGACGCACGGTTGCGCCAGCAGCCACGAAAACGCCAGTTCGAGCAGCGAATGACCACGCTGTTGCGCGAACGCGTTGAGCTGCTCGACGAGCGCGGTGTTGCGATCGGTGTCGAAGCGCTTCGTCATCATGTCCGCAATGCGGGCGTTTTCCGGCGTTTGCAAACGAAGGCGGCCGGCTTCGCTGCCCGCTTCGCCCGGACGGTACTTTCCGGTCAGGAGGCCGCTCGCCAGCGGAAAGTACGTCAAGAGACCGAGTCCGTGGGCCGTCATCATCGGCGCCAGCTGCGGCTCGACGACCGAGCGCTGCAATAAGCTGTATTCGTCTTGACACGAAACCGGTTCGTTGAGCCCGAGGAGCTTGGCCGTCATGTAAGCGCGGCTGACTTGCCATGCCGGCATCTTGGAGACGCCGTAGTAACGGATCGTTCCGGCTCGCACGAGGTCGTCGAGCGTGCGCAGCGTTTCGTCGATCGGCGTGATCGGATCCGGTTCATGGAATTGATAGAGATCGATGTAATCGGTCTGCAGATTCCGCAGGCTGCGGTGCACGGCTTTGGTGATGTAATCGCGCGAGCCGGTCCGTAAGACGGTCCGCGACTGGCCGTGCGCTGCCGACGGCGTCCACTTCGTCGCGATGTAGACCTCTGCGCGACGCGTTCCCAGCGCCGCGCCGAGTTTTTGTTCGGAGACGCCGCTGCCGTAGCTCTCGGCCGTATCGAACAGCGTGATGCCGCTTTCGAGCGCCGCATCGACGACGCTCTGCGCATCCATCTGCGGCCGAAAGCCGAAGTTATTGCAGCCCAACGCCAGGACCGAAACCTGGAGCCCCGACCGGCCCAGCGTCCGCGTCTTCATTTTGGATCGTCTCCCTCGGTGATGACGTCGATGAGCCACGGCCGGCGCGAGTTTCCCGCTTCGTCCAGCGCGGCGGTGAGCTCCTCAATCGAAGCGGCGCGGCGCGACTGCAAGCCGAGGCTTTGCGCGAGCGCGACGTAATCGATCGGCGCTTCGTCAAAGAGCCATCCCATCGATGCGAGGGCTTCGTCGGGATACGGGTGCGGACTGCCTGATTGAATGCCGCCGCGACCGGGGCCCGTGCCGCGACTGTGGGCCCAGCCGCGATTGTCGGCGAGGACGAAGATCATCGGCAATTGCAGGCGCGCTGCGAGATAAACCGCGGATGAGGTGAACATGAAGTTGCCGTCGCCGAGCAGCGCAATAACGCGCGCGCCGGGTGTGGCGAGCTGAATGCCGATCGCGCTCGGCGCACCCCAGCCTTGCGCGCTGCCTTTCCCCGAAAGCCCGTAATATGCGTCCGGATCGTTGAGGTCGACTAAGGCGTCGAAGTGGGCGACGGCCGAACTGAGCGCTTCAACCACGGTCCACTTGCCGTCGCAGTACCGGTTGACCACGTCGAGGAGGGTCGAGCGCAACAGTGATGCACCGCTCCATGGGATCTCGCGTACACTTCGCGCGCGTTTGAGCCGCCGGTCACGCAGAGCCGCGGTTGCGCTGCCGTTGCGGGTCACCGCCGTTGCCGTGAGTGCGCTGCGCGACGAGTGTCGCAAGCTGCGCGAGGCTCGCTTGCGGATGACCGCTGAGAGCAAGATCGGGCCAGAGTTGCTTCACTGGAAGCTGCGGATCGCATGAAAGCGCGACCAACGTCAATCCGGGCGGAAGCAGCGGCGGCTCCGGAACGCCGAGCTGCGTGAATTCCACGCCGACCGAGAGCGCGACGTCCGCAGCCTCGATCACATCGCGATTGGCTCGCATCTTCCCGATGTAGTTCGGATGCGATGTCGGAAACGGCAGAAATGCCGCAAGGTTGTCGGCCATCACCGGTGCTCCGAGGGCCTCGGCCAGCCGCACCGCTTCCGCCATCGCTCCCGCGTATTGCCCGACTCTCGCTGCCCAACAGCAGTACGGGACGTTCGGCCTGCGCAAGCAGCTCCGCTGCCGCGGCGAGGCCCTCCGCGTCGGCGGAAGCGCGAGCATACGTATGCGTGCGCTCGAAGTCGGCACAAGGCGGTGTTTCGCTGACGACCGCATCCCAAAGATCGAGCGGAACGGCAAGATGCACGGGGCCCATCGGCGGTTGCGCTGCGATCGCAAACGCGCGCGCCAGCGCCTCCGGGAGCCGGTCGGCGGTCGGAACTTCGAAACTCCACTTGGCGTACTGCGAGGTCATGTCGAGGATCGATCCCGGCACCGCCGCATATTGATCGCGGCCGCTCGTGATGCGGCTGCTCGTCGTGGAAACGACGACGAGCGGAACGTGGTCGGCCCACGCGACGGTCATGCCGACCATTCCGAGCGCCGTTCCCGACGAGTAATACAGAATCGCGCACACCGGTTTGCGCGAGGCGCGTGCGTAGCCTTGGGCGACCAGCGTGAGATTCGACTCGTTGAGATGACTGATGTACCGGATGTCGTCGCGGCGCCGGTAGAACGCGTCGCCGAGCGGATACATGCCCGTACCGACGATGTTGAAGGCGTCCTTTGCGCCGAGGCGCACGAGCGTATCGACGAACAGATCCGCGCCGCGTTGTGGCTGGGGCGGCACTTACTTCTCGAGCGGATCTTTGACGGTCGGATAGACGGCGATTTCGGTGTTCTGGTAGACGCCGTTGATTTTGTCCACGCGCCGGATATAGATGTTCTGTACGACGTCACGCGTCTGCCGGTCAATTTGGACCGGCCCGCGCGCGCTATCCAGCTTGATGCCTTTGAGCAGTGCCATGGTCTTGTCGGGATCGAGCGTTCCGTTTTGCTGGGCGGTGACTTTATAGATGGCTTGCAGCGCGTCGTAGGTCGCGACCGAATAGAAGTCGGGAGACGCGATCGAGCTGTCGGCGGCGCGCATGTCGCGGGTCAGTACCGCATTGAGCGGCGACACGTGAGCCGCCGAGTAGTTCATCGCCGTGTAGACTCCAAGCACGTCATCACCAAGCGCCGGCAGCGCTTGTTCGTTCGTTTCTCCCGTCGCCAGTACTTTGATCCCGCTCTGCTGTCCGCCGGCAGCTCGCCAGGCCTTCATGAACGGACCGAACGAGCCGGTCAAGAACGTAAAAACCGCCTGCGGTTTCGCGTCGCGAACGCGTTGCACGTACGCCGAGAAGTCGATCGCATTCGTTGGAACGCGTACCTCGCCCGAGATCGTACCGCCGCCCGCGGTGAATGCGGTGCTGAACGCCGATGACGCGTCGAGACCGGCCGAGAAGTCAAGGTAGACGAGGTAGACGTTCTTGATGTTGTTCTTCAACGCCCATGCGGCGAGCGGATGCGTGAGCTGGCCCTCCGTGTAGCTGAGCCGGGCCATGTACGGGTTGGGCTCGAGCAGTCCGTAGCCGGCAGCGTTCACGATGATGGTCGGCGTCTTCGAAGCCGTCGATATGTCACCGACCGCCTTCGCATTCGGCGAAGACATCAAACCCATGAGGAAATCGACGTGATCGTTGACGACGAGTTCTTGCGCCAAGCGCTTCGCATTTTCGGGCGCGAGCCCGCTGTCGTCGCGCTTGATGATTTCGAGCTTGCGGCCCGCGACCTGGTCACCGTGCTCTTTGATGAAGGCGGCCACCGCGGCATCGCTGTCTTTCCCGTATTGCGTGAAGAAGCCCGAAAACGTCGATATGAGACCGACGCGCAATGGCGGCTGATCGGCACCCGCGCTGTGCGACGTGACGAGGGTCGCGCACAAACAACTTGCGAGCACGAGCGAAGCAAAGACGCGTGCATTCATACGCTCGCGACCTTCGGAGATGCCGGCGGGGAAACCCGCTGCGGGCTTGGGTCAACAATACGTGGAAGCTCCGCGCGTGAGCGTCGTGGAAGTCGCGCCGGGAATCTACGTAACGCGCGCGTTTGAAGCCGGCGAAGCTGCCGATCTCATTGCCGCCGCCGCAGGTGCAACCGCATGGCAAGACGCGGGCATCAATGCAAACCTCGACGTCGATCGCTCCGTGCGCGATGCCGAGGTCCTCTTCGAGCCGGCCGCCGGTGCCGGCTCAGCGGAACGTACGCTGATCGCTCAATGCCGTGACCGGCTCTTCTCGGCAACGCGCACGATCGCTGCCGCCGTCGCACCCAAAACGGTCCTGGCGGAAATACAAATCGTACGCTACCACGCGGGCGGCCGCTACGTCGAACACCGCGACACGCCCGAACTCGGCGCAACTCCGCGCGCGCTCTCGCTCGTCTGTTATCTCAACGACGATTTCACCGGCGGCGAAACCGTCTTCACGAAACCGGAAATCACGATCCCAATCGTAACGGGAACCGTCGTAGCATTTTCCCCAATCCTACTCCATCGCGCCGAACCCATCATCACCGGCACTAAGTACGTCATCACCGCCTGGTACCACACCCCACCCCCGCACTAAAGATGTCATCCCGAGCAAAGCGCCGCAGAGCGCGTCGTCGAGGGACCGCCGCCCATCCCCCCGCTGCTACGCCGGCTGAACGCTCGTGCAGTACATACAACGGTGCGCACCGAGCGGAATCGTGCTCAGGCACTCGGGGCAGGTCTTTGTCGTGGGCGCAACGTCAGCCGGTTTGCGCCACGCCGCGACCTTCTGAGTGGGCAGCACGATCACGTAATACACGGCCGCCGCAATACAGAGAAACGAGAAGATCGAGTTGAGAAAATCGCCGTATAAAAAGTGACTGTGATTGATGGTCAACACGAGCGATTCAAAACTCGGCTTCCCGAAAATCGCGGCAATCAACGGCGTGATCAAGTCCTTGACGAGCGCAGTAACCACCGCTCCGAACGCCCCGCCGATGACCACCGCTACTGCCAGATCGATCACGTTCCCGCGATTGAGAAACGCCAGAAACCCCTTAATCATGCCCGCACCATACCATATCTTGCGTTTCCGGTCAGTACGTCTGTTTCTGCTTTGTCTCGATCTCCGCGATCTTGTCATCGAGTTCGCGCCGGTCGAGCAGCCCTTGCAGATGGTCAACCTCGGCCCACGTCCCGGCGCCGAGAAATGCCGCGGCCAACAGCATGCAACCAAGGGCGACCGGCAGCTGGAACGGCGCAACGTTCCAATGCGCAACGCCGCCGAAAGACGAATCCCGGCTAAACCGCGACAGCCAAACCGCGCCCAGATAGAGATACCAAAGAACGAAGTAGAGCGCACCGCCCGCCAGCGCGCTCAAGACCAGCACTTGCACCATCCGGAAGACGGCGGGTCGCATCGCGCAACATTTCTCCGGCCCGTTCGGGAAGCCCGCCGCGCAGGCGGCAAATGAATGGCCGGCGGCGAACGGCGGCGACGACATGAGCAATAGCACTTCGCGCATTCAAGATATTCCGCCCGATCAGCTCACGCCCCAGCAGAAGGCGGTGCTGGAAGATGTCCAGGCCGGACGCGGATTTCTCCCGGCCCCCTATCGGGTATGGCTGCATCACTCCGCCATTGCGGAGCGCATGGAACGCCTGGGCACATATTTGAACAAACACGGCTTGCTCAGCGAGCGCGAGTTCGAGATTGCCATCACTGTGGTGGGCCAGCAGCTCGATAGCCCCTACGTGATCAACGCGCACATCAACGCGCTGGTGCGCACGGGTCATTCGCCGGAGGTGGTCGAGGCGATTCGCGAACGCCGCCGGCCGACGTTCGCTACCGAACGCGAGGGCGTCGTTTACGACATCGCGATCAACGCCTATGACCCTCAGCCGGCATCGGATGAGCTGTTCGAACACGCAACGCGCGTTCTCGGACGCGACGGACTCGCCGAACTCATCGTGTTGATCGGCTACTACACGTCAGTAGCGTTGGCAATGAAGATGCACCGCGTTCCGGTACCCCAGAAGTAGCAACCCAAACGACCCATCTAAAATCTGATCAGGTCGGCGAGCTTTCCGATCGTCGGGCTCTCGACATCCGTGACGAGGTCGAGAGTGGGCGCATCGGGGTCGTACCCCACCAAGTACTGATGGTTCTCGAGGACTTGCTGCTCCGGGGTGCGGTCGAAGTACGCTTGGATCGGGATAACATTGGACGTTGAGGTAGCGGTTTTATGAGCCGAAAAGTAGAGCGCCAGCTGGGTACGATTATCACAAAACATCGAGTTAGCGCCGCCGAGCGCAACCGGGTCGTATTCGATCAGCTTCCACGGCAGGCGGATGTAGTCGCGGCGCGGATGGACGATGACGAAGCCGCGAAGATCTTCGAGAGCGTTGGCGGCGTAATAGTCGTGATACAGCGTCGGTGAAACCTGAACGAAACCGTGATTGAAGTAATTATTCGATGGCGTAATGTGCACGGCGGACCCGCCGACGCGCAGCATGTTCACGGTATTCGCCATGCCTTGCCGGATGTCGAAGACGTGCTCCATCGTACCGCCGTCGAGAATGAGACCGAATCGATTGAGGAGCTCGTCCGAAACCGGGTCGTTCAAATTTGCGACGATCTCGGCGCCTTCGTGTGGTGACACGTCGAGGTTCAGCGAGGTGCCGAGTCCCATCATTGCAAAAATCTGCGGGATCTCAACGGTGTCATGGTCTGCCGGTCTCGGGACGACCGCTTCGAGCATCGGCTGGATACCATAATATTCGAACAAGAGCAGCGCGCCGGCGAACGTCAGGTTCGTCCGTTGCACGCCATAGATCAGTGCCGGACCAACAAACGGCCGGCGTCTGTGCTCCATGAGCAGCAGCGCGACGCTCTGCACCGGCATCCCCATAAAACGCGGTTCAAGGCGAAAACCCGCGATCCCTTACCTTAGCCATTTCCTATGGCGACTCGCCGTAACGGGTGATCGCCCGCCGGATCGTCTTCTTGTAGGTGTTGAAGAACCGCTCCGAGTTGGTGTCGCCGGCCTTGATGTAGTCCTCGCGCTTGGTCTGGAACGCGTTGAGGAAGTGCACGATGCCGTAGAACGAGACGACCTCTGACGCGAAAGCCGCATCGCACGTGCCGAGGTTTCCAGCCTGAGCATCGTAGAGTGCGGTCTCGAACGGCAGCAGCGGAAGTTCACGCGAACCGGGCTCGTCGAGCCAGCCGAGCCGATCCGCCAGTAAACGCGCAATTCGCGCCATCTCCGCGCTGAGAGCAGTGGTAATATTTGCCCGGAACCGGCGCCGCTCCATGATGAAGTAATACAGACCGAGACAGGCCGGCAGCGTGATTCCAAGCAGTGGGATCAGGACCGATGTGGCGAGGTTCAGCACGAGACGAGGCCCTCAGTGATTGGACCAAAGCACGACGAAGCTTCCATAAACGATCCACCTCGCCGCTAAGGCAGCCAGGCGACTAGTCAAGCGCCGCGCACGCTACTTGGACGTTTGGGTTTTTTCGTCGTCAGGTACATGGGTTTGGTATTTCTACCATTCAAGCGCCTAGGGAGAAAACGTGATACGACGCGGGTTAACTTTGGTTTGTCTAAGCGTTCTGATCATGGCGATCGCGATCGGCTCATGGAAGGTGTACACGGACCGCGCGCTTCGTCATTTACAAGCGCGCGAGGACGATCCGAATCCCGTCAAAGCTCGTAGCGTTGGCGGAATCCGCATTTCTTTGTCGGCGCCCGTTGCGTTCACGCACGTGGTCGTCGATGATAAAACTCTCCCAAACGGTCGCAAGCCAAAGGTGATCATCGATCCTGACGGTCAGGGGGCCGTCGTCGGGGCGCAGTACGGGAACAAGGGGTTCGCGCTGTATCGGCCCGGGCGCGCGCCTTCTATCATCAATACGTACAGCCTCGGTATCGGTGACGAGGACGCACAGGCAGCCGATCTTGACGGTAACGGATCCCCGGATATTGTCGTAGGCGGATTGGATAAGGTGATGTTTGTCCTCTACAATCCGAATCGCCGCCGGTGTCCGAATGTCTATCACTGTACTTGGAAGAGAGCGGTAATAGATAGCGTTCACCCATCACACGATGTGCTGGTGGGAGATGTGGATCGAGATGGAAAGAACGATGTCGTAACGGAAGCCGGTGTCTATTTCAACCGTGGGAGAGGACACGCGTGGCAATTTGCGGGGCGAGGTTTGATCCCGCGCGATGGGGAGGGAACGGGTCTCGGTGCTGTCTCGCCAGATGGCATCTTAGATGTTTTTGCTCCCTATCAATCAGGGACGCGTTTGGCGCGTTTCGTAAACCCGTTGCATCATGGTGGTGATCCCATTCGCCAGGCTTGGCGAACGCAGATCATCGATCCGCATCCCCGCTTCGCCGGTAACATGACGATCGCCATTGCGGACATGAACGGTGACGGACGCAACGACATCGTTCTTGCACCCATGTATGGGGGCGGTGGTCTCGTGTGGTACGAAAATCCGAAGCTCGGCGCCACCGTTTGGTTTCGCCATATGATCGACCCGACGATCAACTTCGTCCACCAAGGATCGCTCCAGATCGGCAACTTCGATGAGAAGGGCGGTCCGGATATTGCCTTCGCGGAACAAGACCAGTCGCCGACTCGTCGCGTCGGCGTCTTTTACAACGAAGCGGGCAACGGCACTCACTGGCGTCTCCAGGTGCACTCGACGGCCGGCGGGCACCACATTAAAGTCGGGACGTTGCGGCGCGCTCGCCGGTTAAGTTTCGTTTCAGCGCGGCACGGATATCTCGGGGGTAAGAATCCGCTCACTGCCTGGGAGGCCGAGCACGCGCCTCCTAGCGAGTAGGCGAGTTGCGTTTAGCGCGGCTCCGAATCCGGAAAGTGACGCTGTATGAGCGACGAAAAAGCAGAGCCGACGAGAAGTCCGGTCGCGCCGAAAGGCGACTCGGCAAAGCCGCGGCAGCCGCCTTACGGCCGGTCCGAAAACTTCGGATCACCTGGCGGCGACGAACCGCCGGCGAGCGTAGATCCGGGTAGCGGCACAGCCGGTGACGCACGCGAACGCGGGGAAGCTCCAGCGCCAAAATCAACCGGTCGCCGTTGAAATAAGGCGGCTGATGCCGGCTGCAATGACAATCCCGCTAGGAACCGCCGTGAAGATTCGATCGACGGGGCAAAACGGCAGGGTGATCGGCTCCAATGATGACCACGTAAGCGTTCGCCTCTCGCTCGATAAAGACAATCCGTCGGCGGATTGGATCAGTTTGGCCGCTGACGAGGTCGAAGTACTCGAAGCGCCTGACTCATCGGCTTTGCCTTAGGCATGATTGCAACCGCGAAGTAAGGCCACGACGACGAGCGTCAGTAGTACGGACATCAGCAGAGAGCCGAGGCATCCCAATCGACTGCTGAAGAACAGGAACACGTTCGGAGCTGTACCCCAAAGCAGTCACTGCGCTCGGTCGCTGGTTTGCGTGATCCCCATCACGCAAAACTCGACGAAACGGCACAAATTGTAATGGAATCGCAAGCTCGGATACAGGCGCCCGGTATGATTGTGTAAACCGCCTGGCGCGCGTACCACGCAGCGACTAAGCTCGTCTCATGTTGATGTCACTAAAGGAACAGGCTGCGCTGCTCATCCCCTGTCCTCATCCGACAAAAGACGGACGGGCGTGTAAGGCCCACGTCTCGTGGTTTTGCGCCTCATGCAAACGGTATGCGTGCCGAATTCACGTGACTCACCGCGATCGTGCTCCGGTTTGCCCGAATTGTGCTCACGGGTTGCGCCGTCTCGGGGATTAAAACTGGTGAGTGAGGCGCTCAACGCCGGCATTTCCGATGCCGAGCGGCGAACCGCTAAATCAACTTGCGCGGCTACGACGGAATGCGGTGAGGCTTGCCGAGCGATCCCGCGCTGGCGGTGCGATGCGTGCGATCGTAATACGTGCGCCAACCACGTTGTGAGACTCTCTGCGGGGCCGCTCTGCGCGATCTGTAAGCAGCCCGCGACGCCGCTGATGCGGCGGAGAAGTGCTCATCGGAACTGAGAAGCAGTGCTAGAAAAACGAGTCGAGTTGAGCGTAGTAAGTACGCTACATGCGCTCAAGCTCGCGATCCCTGGTCCAATTTCTTCTACGACTGACATTGGCGCAGGCAGACATCGCATGAGTTATAATTGGCCCTGTGGATGCACAGCTTTCGGCAGCGATGATGAAGCTCTAACTGTCAACTGCTGCTCAAAGCATTTCGGAATAATCTCCGGCCGGTAGTATAAACCCAATTATTTCACAGCCTCAGTCCGCGAAAGAAGAAACCCGCTAATCCCTTGCGGGACGCGGGTTCTAACGTGGTGGAGGTGAGGAGACTCGAACTCCTGACCCCTTACATGCGAAGCAAGTGCTCTACCAGCTGAGCTACACCCCCACGGGCCGACGGCGATTATACGGGTGTGGTTCGGCCCTGTCAAAGGCCGGGGTCGCACCCGGGCGCAGTCCCCTACATCCGGGGAGGGGCGACGGGGTACCTCCCGATACCAATGCTTCATGAAGGCTGAAGCGGCGCTTGCGTCCGCGGCGCAGGTGGCGGTCGACGTCCGAGGGGTCGTCGTGCGGTACGACCGCGTGCTTGCTTTGGACGGCGTCTCGTTGAGCGTCGAGCGCGGGACGGCCCTCGGCATCGTCGGCCCCAATGGTTCGGGCAAGTCGACCCTCCTTAAGACCGTCGCTGGGCTGATCAACCCGGACGCCGGCACGGTGCGGGTGTTCGGCGATGCGCCGAAGATGCTGCGGCCCGGCGCGATCGGCTACGTGCCGCAGATCGAAGAAGTGGACTTCAGCTTCCCGGTCAGCGTGCGCGACGTGGTCTCGATGGGGCGTTATCCGCGCCTCGGACCGTTTGCGTCGTTCCGGGCGGCTGATAAGCGTGCGGTCGACGATGCGATTGCCGCACTCGATCTCGGCGCGTTCGCCAACCGGCACATCGCCGAACTTTCGGGTGGCCAGCAGCAGCGCGTGTTCGTTGCGCGCGCGATCGCGCAAGAGCCGGAACTGTTGCTGCTCGACGAGCCGACGACCGGCGTCGACGCGGCAACCGAAGATGCGCTGCTGCACATCGTGCGCGATCTCGTGGCGGGCGGCATGCCGGTGCTGATGACGACGCACGATCTCGATCGCGCGGCCGATTGGTTCGACCGGCTCGTGGTCGTCGATCATCGCGTCCTCGCCGACGGCGAACCGACGGCTGTGCTGAACTCCGGCGCGTATGCGTCGATTCGCGAACATACGCACACGCACGGCCACGTGCGGAGCGACGCGTGAGCGAGGAAGATACCAGCTGGGACGACCGGCTGCGTGCCGTGCTTACCAATGAATGGCAGAGCTCGGACCATCTCGCGGCCCGGCTGCACGCTAAGCCATTCACTGTGCTCGCGCGTCTCAAGGACATGATGCGCCGCAATCTCGTCGAGCGCCGGCTCGTGAGCAAGTCGCAGCCGATTCCATCAGGCAAGGGCCGCGTCGGCAAGGCTACGCAGGTCGCGCAATTTCGGCGCATGCCGCTCGGCCGCACGCCACCCGATGCAAGCGTGGAATAGTTCGTTCTTCCAGACCTGGCCAAGATTTGCCGGGTACGACTGCGGAATGGGTTCCGTTCTCGCACTCGCGCTGGAGTTATGGCGGGGCGGCGATCGCTTTGCCGCGCTCGGCGCGGCGCGAAAAGCCGTCGAAATTACCCCGCGCGATGCCGACGCGCAAATCGTGTTTGGCGCGATTCAACGTCAGATCGGCTACGTCGAGGAAGCCGTTCGCGCGTTCGAGGCCGCGTGCGAACTCGAGCCTGACGAGCCGGAAACGCTGCGCATGCTGGCTGACGTGTATATCCGCGCGCGCCGGCCGGCCGAGGCTGTCCGTGCGGCAGAACGCGCGTACGAGCTCGATCCGTCAACTGCGAGCCGGATCGCCCTGGGATTCGCGCACTTAGCGAACGATGCGCTGGCCGAAGCCGAGGTGGTATTTCGCATGGCGCGCGCAGAGGACGGGCGCAATGCCCGCGTCCTCTGGGGTACGGCTCGACTCGCCGCGGCGCGCGGTGATTGGCGGGCGTCGCTCGCGGCACTAGAACTCGCGCTTGAAGCGGCGCCGGATGATCCGGACGTTCGCTATCAACTCGCATTGATGCACCTGCGCTTCGGCCGCTACCGTGAGGGTTTCGCCGGTTACCCCGCGATCATGGACACCGATCTCGACGGCGCGCGCTACTATTATCACTATCAGGGTGTGCCGCGCTGGACCGGCGAGCCGCTCGCCGGACGGCGGCTCGTGATCGCGTCGGATCAGGGTCTCGGCGACCACATATGATGGCGCGCTTCTTCGCGGCGCTCCCGCGAAGTACGCCGGCGATCACGGTCGAAACGCCGCCGCCGCTGCTGGAGCTGTTTGCCCGCAACTTCGACAACGTGCACTTCGAGCGGTTCACCCACTGGGTGCCGGCGTCAAGCTGGGATCTGCAACTGCCGATCACGCAGCTGCCGTGCCTGAACGGAATTTCTACCGCGTCGGACATTCCGGGTACGCCGTATCTCCAAGCGGATCCGGAAGGCGTGCGCCGGTGGCAGCGGCATTTGGGTGAGGACCGCAACACGTGCAACGTCGGTATTGTCTGGCACGGCAACGTGCAGAATACGCGCGATCGCTGGCGCGCCGCACCGCTGCGCTTCTGGGAGCCGCTGGCAGCGCGTGCCGGGCGTGCGCTTCCACTCGCTGCAACTCGATGCGGATGAAGCGGAGATCGCGACGGCGCCGTTTGCGCTCGCCCCGGCGCACCGGCTGCTGGGCGACATGAACGATACGGCCGCGTTGATGACCGCGCTCGATGCGGTGATCAGCGTCGATACGTCGACGCTGCACCTGGCCGGCGCCCTCGGACGTCCGGCCTGGTTACCAAATCCGCTGGTGAGCGATTACCGCTGGCGCATCGACGGCGTCGAAACGCCGTGGTACGACAGCGTCCGCATCATCCGTCAAACGGCAGCCGACGATTGGACGCCCGTGTTCCGTACAATCGCCGCCGAGTTGAGCGCGTTTACTTCGCGAGAATATCCGGGTCGATGATCTCCGTCGCCGGGAACGCGCGGGCGATGAAGTTGTACTTCGCCATCGTGTTGATCAGCGGCTGAATTCCGGCCACGTAGACCGACGTGCCGTTGGTGACGCGCGGCATCCGGTCGATCGTCGCTTGCGGGATGCCCGAGTAGGCGGCGAGCATCGGCGCCGTTTCTTTCGGATGGGCGTTCGTATACTTCGCGGCGGCCGCAACCACGCGCGCGAACGTCTTCACCACGTCGGGATGCTTCAAGGCATAGTCCTTCGTCGTGAACCAGACCGAGAAGATGAACTCTTTGCCGAACGTGTTGTACGCCGGGATGAGGCGCACGTTGCCGGTGTCGAGCGCGGCTTGCGCAGGCGGAAAGGACGCCTCGCCCGCCACCACGCGGCCGGCCTCGACGGCCGCATACGATGCCGACATCGGCAACTCGACAAACTGCAGCTTCGCAGATTTCCAATCGCCGCCCGCTTCGTCGATCTCTTTGTACACCGCGAGTTGTCCGAGATCGTGGATGAAGCTCACCGCAGTCGCGCCGCCGACGCCGAGATCCTTGACCGACTTGATCGGCGAGTTGATCGGCACAAGGAAGCCGACGTAGGGTTTGCTGCTCTGATACATCGCGCCGGTGGCGATGATCCAGAACGGCACGTTGTGCAGGTAGGCATCGAAGATCGGCGTGATGCTCGACTTTCCGATGTCGTACGAGCCCGACGTGACGGCGGTTGCGATGGCGGAGCCGTTCGGTGAGGATTTGTCGAGCTGCACGTCGAGCCCGGCGTCTTTGAACATCCCGGTTTGCTGCGCGTAGAGCACCGAGATCATATCGTCGTTCGGCAGCACGCCGACGCGCACGACTTGCAGATCGGCCGTTCTTGCCGGCCCGGCAAAGAGCACGAGCGCGAACACGAACGGCACGAGGCGAGCGAGGGCGCGAAGGGACAAGGTCATCGTCAAACTCCTCGGGTGATGTAGCTAGATGGCCGGATCGTCGTCGGCGGCGTGCAGGACGCGGTAACGTCCGTCGGCGCGCGGGGCGAGAAAGCCCCACTCGGCCAGGGCGAAGAAGACCTCGCTCGTGAGCGAGCGCTCGTGTTTGTTCGGCATGCCGGCCCAGCGCATTGCCGCCTCACCGACATCGATCACGTT
The DNA here is from genome assembly GCA_963845455.1 of Vulcanimicrobiota bacterium. Taxonomy (GTDB): domain Bacteria; phylum Vulcanimicrobiota; class Vulcanimicrobiia; order Vulcanimicrobiales; family Vulcanimicrobiaceae; genus Lustribacter. Next base: position 31,129 of record CAWJSM010000002.1, read on the forward strand.
GTCGACGATCAAGAGCGAGCGCACGAAGTCGGTGGTGAGCTTCGCGCGTTCCATGCGCCGCGAGAGCGACTCGAGCGCCGCATCGAACGACGATCCCGTCATCGGCGGTTCTACGTCGTGATGCGCGGTGGGCTCGGATGCTGCAAACGCGTCATCGTCATCCTGTTCGTCGAGCACCGGCGCGGGCGGCGGCGCAGCCGGAGCAACGGGGGCAGCAGCGACGACCGGCGGCGGCTCCGGCGCGGCGGGCGCTTCGAAATCCGCTTCGGGCGGTTCGTACTGCCAACGCGTGGGCGGCAGCGGTGCACGTTCGGCTTCGTCGGGCAAGAACTCGACGGCCGCCGGTGTCGGCGGCACAACGAAGCGCTGCTGCGGCGGCGGTGCCGCGACGACCGGCGGCGGCGGTGGCGCTGCTGCAACGACCGGCGGCGGTGATCTGCAATCACCGGCGGCAGTTCGATCACGGGCGCGGGCGCGGGCGCGGGCGGGGGCGGCGGCGCGGGCGCCGCGGCGACATGTACCGGAATGATCTCCGGTTCCGGTTCGATTTCCGGCAGCAACGGCAGCGGCCGCGCGCTCGGCAACGCGATTTTTTCCCCGCGGCCGTTGTTGTCGCGCTGCATCTCGATCTTCGCGATCGACGGTCCCGCGCCGACGAGTTGCGGATTGCGTTCGAGCACCGCTTCGGCGATTTGCGGAAACACTTCCGCCAGTGCGACGGCGGCGGTTTGCAGCGGCGTGACGTTGAGCACGCGCGGGCGCGTCATGATCGCGAGCAAGATCTTGCGCGCGACGAGTTCGGGCGACACCATCGTGTCGCGCCGCGCGCCGGGCATACCGGCCCGCGTCATGAAGCCGGTATCCACCGCACCCGGATCGACGTACGTCACCGCGATGTCGAGCGCGACGAGTTCGCGGCGCAGAATCGACGTGGCGCTGCGCAACGCGGCCTTCGACGGCGGATAGGCGCCCATGCCCGCCACCGGAACGCGCGCGACGCCGCTGCCGACCATGAACACGTGGCCGCGCGAGGCGCGCAATGTGGGCATTGCCTCGCGCGTCAACGCGAGCGGTCCGAGCACGTGCGTTCCGAACTGCGCGAGCAGCGCGGCATCGCTTTGCATCGCGATCGGACCGCTGGCGGCGGCACCGGCGTTGTTCACCAGCACGTCGATGTGCCCGTAGGCGCCGACCGCGCGGCCGATCAAGCCGGGCGCGTTGGCGGGATCGCTGATGTCGGTGACGTCGGTGGCGATCGTGCCGCCCTCTTCGCCGATCTGGCCGGCCAGCGCCGCAAGCGCCCGGATATTGCGGCCCACGGCATACACGGCGTAGCCGGCGCGCGCCGCCTGCACCGCGAGTGCACGGCCGATACCCGAGGAGGCGCCGGTGATCAGGATCGTCTTCAAAGATGGAACTCCAGAAATCGCGCGTAGGCGTCGTAGGTCGTGTTGGGGAGCCCGGCATAGTATGCCGGCTCGAAGATGGTGGGATCGTTGGGTTCGACGACGCTGCGCGCTTCCCGCGCGAAAACCGAAAGGGCCGTGGCGACGGGCTTCGTCGTGCCGTCGGACCGGACGATGCCGAAGGTCAGTTCGTGCGGCGCGCGGTCGAAAGGCGGCGTGGCGCGGAGGTCGTCGTGGTAGTCGGCCCAGCACCACCAGTAGGCGCCTAGGCGGCCCTGCGCGTGCAGCCGTTCGAGCACCGCGCGCGCATACGTCGCCATTTCGGTCTCATCCAAGCAAGCGAATTCCGAGCCGGCGATCTGCCCTTCGGGCGGGCACGTGGGGTTGCCGAACTCGCTGAAGAGCACGGGCTTGCCCGAAAGCGATGCGGTGAGCGCAGCGAGGAACGGCACGACGTCGGGGTCGGTGCGGCTGCGCGCGAAATCGCTGTAGACCGAGTAGCCGTGCATCGTCGCGAACGCCCACGGTTCGGCGATCGCCGACGGCCGGATGTTGCGGTCGAACGTGAGGTCTTCACCGTGGATGCCGCCGGTCACCGGATGGCCCGAGGCTCGACTGCAGATCGTCGGTGAGCCGTTTGCTCCACTCGCGCGCCAGCGTCGCCGACGCCGGCTCGCGGACGTTGCTGAACTCGTTGCCCAGATCCCACGCCAGCACCGACGGATGGCCGCGCAGGGCCGCGCCGGCTTCGCGCACGTGCAGGCGCTGCGCCTGGAGCAGATAGCCTGAATAGAGGTCGCCGCAGCCGTAGGGCGACTCGCCGGTCTCGGTGATGGTGCGGAAGCGGCCGCTCGGGCGCGACGGGTCGAGCGTCCACGAAGGCAGCCAGTTCACGCCGCTCATATGGCCGCAGAAGAGCGTCGGCATCGCGCGCAAGCCGGCGGCGGCGATCAGTTCCATCACGCGCTCGAGACGTGCGAGCATCGTGCGATCCATCCGGTGCTGCTCGGGCTGGAAATCGGCCCAGCGCAGGAAGAAGCGCACGGCATCGAAGCCCAGCGTCGCGAGGCGCGCCATATCGTCGGCGATTTCCCCCGGATCGAAGCGCTGCCACATGTGCATCGCGCTCTTGCGCGGCCAGTAGTTGATCCCGAGGGAAAATCGCATCCAGCGCGCGCGTTTCGCAGTCGAGGGTGAGACTTCCGGTGAGCCGAAGGCGAGCGTGATGGACAAACCGCTGGTCGGGATCGTGATGGGCTCGCAATCCGACCTCGAGACGATGCGCTCGGCCGCGACGATGCTGCAAGAGCTCGGCGTGCCGTTCGAGCTGAAAGTCGTCTCCGCGCACCGCACGCCCGACCTGATGTTCCGCTACGCCGCCGAAGCGAAGGGACGCGGTTTGCGCGCGATCATCGCCGGCGCGGGCGGCGCGGCGCACCTGCCGGGCATGCTGGCGACCAAGACGCAGTTGCCCGTCATCGGCGTGCCGGTCGAATCGAAGGCGCTCAAGGGGCTCGACTCGCTGCTCTCGATCGCGCAGATGCCGAGCGGCGTGCCGGTTGCGACGATGGCGATCGGCGGCGCGGCCAATGCGGCACTCTATGCGGCGCGCATTCTCGCGCTCACCGATGCAACGCTCGCGCAAAAACTCGAGGAACGCACGGCGCGCATTGCCCGTGAGGTTGAAGCAACGGTCCTGTGATCCGCACGATCGGCATCCTTGGAGGCGGACAACTCGGCCGGATGCTTACGCTGGAAGCGAAGCGCATGGGCTATCGCGTCGTCACGCTCGAGCCATTTCCCGATTCGCCGACCGGACAGATCGCCGACGAGCAGCTCGTGGCGGCGTACGACGACCTGCGCGCGATCGGCGAACTCGGCGCGCGCAGCGACATCGTCACCTACGAGTTCGAGAATATCCCGCTCGAATCGGTGCTGGCGCTCGAGGCCGACCGGCGGCTCGTCGATCCAAATGCCGCTGTGCTGCGCATCACGCAAGAACGCATTCTCGAGAAGACGTTCGTGCGCGAGTGCGGGATCCCGACGGCGGAGTTCGCCCCGGTGCGCGACCGCGCGGAGTTCGATGCGGCGCTGGCAACGATCGGGTTTCCGGGCGTGCTGAAGACGGCGATGGGCGGCTACGACGGTAAAGGACAGTGGGTCGTGCGCGATCGCGCTGCCGCCGAAGCAGCGTTTGCGGAAGCCGCGGGGGCGGCGCTGATCTGGGAGCAGCTCATCGCGTTCGACCGCGAGCTCTCGATCATCGCCACGCGCGACGAAGGCGGCGACGTCGTATCCTTCCCCGTCTCGGAAAACGTGCACGATCACGGTGTGCTTGCGATGACGATCGTGCCGGGGCGCGTGCCGCCCGAGATCGCCGAGCGCGCGCACGGCTATGCGAAGACGATCGCAACGCAGCTGCGCATCGTCGGCACGTTTTGCGTGGAATTCTTTCAGGCGGGTGACACGCTGCTGGTGAACGAGATCGCGCCGCGCGTGCACAACAGCGGCCACTACTCGCTCGATGCCACGCAGATCTCGCAGTACGAACTGCACGTGCGCGCGATCTGCGGCCTGCCGCTCGTCACGCCCAAGCTGTTCGCGCCGGCCGTGATGGTGAACATCCTCGGCACGGGCGAGGGCAATCAGCTCGAAGGCGTGCGGGAGATTCTGCGCGATCCCGGCCTCAAGCTGCACGTGTACGGCAAAGCGAACGCGGCTTTGCGGCGGAAGATGGCGCACTTCACCGTGCTCGGCGAATCGATCGACGACGCGATCGCGCGCGCCGATCGCGCCCGCGCCGCATTGCACTGGGCCGACGACCGCGTCACGAGCCGGACCTAGTGATCAGCGCGTTCGTTAAAGCCGTTGCCGCCATCATCATCGCCTATTTGATCGCGGTGAGTTCGGTTGCGGATTTTCTCGCGCATCAGTGCGGCAGCTTCTGGTTCAACTACACCTTCGTGCTGAGCGCCAGCACGGCTTCACTCGCGTTCTTCGGGATCTTCGGGGTCGTGGTGTTCCTGATATGTATGATCCGGCCGGTCGGCGCAACGGCGCACTGGATGTTTTGGATCGCCTTTGCGGTTGCCGTGCTGATCGGCAACAGCATGTACGCGAATGCGGCGCCGGTAACCGCGATCAGCGCGACCGGCGATCCGGTACGGTGCGCGCTGCGCCGTTAGCGCGAGGGAGGTTGATTTGGCTCGGTCGATTTTGTACATCGTGCACGTGAGGAATCAGAACCCGGAGCAGTACCTGGCGCACATGGATGGGCACCGCGCGTGGATCAATAAAAATGCCGAAGACGCGTTCGTGCTCTGCGGGCCGTTCGAGGATCGCTCCGCCGGCGGCATGATCATCGCGCAAGCCGAATCGCGCGAAGCCCTCGACCGCATCCTCGCCGAAGACCCGCTCGTTCACTGCGGAGCGGCCATTCACGACGTCGCCGTGCTCGAAGTCGCCCGCGGCTACCTCGCCGGCTCGCTGCGCAACACATGTCATCCCGAGCTTGTCGAGGGAGCGCCTCAATCGCGGTCGCTGAGTGGCGGTCCCTCGACAAGCTCGGGATGACATGGGCGAGCTTCGCGGACCGTTAGTTCGTAGGTTTGGATATCGGCGTGGGGCGGGTCGTCGGTGTAGGCCATCGGGCGGTCCCACCAGTCGTGGCGGCGCGCGGCTAGGCGTTCGGGTGTTGGGCGGGCGGGGTGCGCAGGTCGAGCGCCATGCGATAGGCAGCGAGGTAGCGATCGACCATGCGCTCCGTCGAGAACGTCGTTACGACGCGTTCGCGGCACGCGCTGCGGGAGAGCGAAGCGAGCTGCGGCACGCGTGCTACGGCGTCGTCGACCGTGGCGCACGTGAAGCCGGTAACGCCGTCGACCACAATCTCGGGCACGGAACCCATGTCGGCGCCGAGTACCGGCGTGCCGCAGGCCATCGCTTCGATCAGCGTGAGGCCGAAACGTTCGGGGCGCGTCGTCATGTGCACGAGCGCGAGCGCGCCGCCGAGCAGTTCGTCGCGCGCCTTCCCTTGCACGTGGCCGAGAAACTGCACGGCATCGCCGTCGATGTGCGGTTCGATCTTTTCCCGAAAGTACGCCTCGTCGTGCGGGATGCCGGCCATCTTGAGGCGCACGCCGGCGCGCTTTGCGATCTCGATCGCCAGATGCGCGCCCTTCTCCGGATGAAAGCGCGCGAAGAAGAGCAGATAGTCGCCGGCGCGTTCGCGGAAGGTGAACGCATCGGGGTCGATGCCGTTGTAGGTGGTCGCCAGATAGTCGAGACCGGGATCGCGGTCGGCATCGCTGATCGAGCAGTAGAAGCTGCGCGTCGCGCCGGCATAGTACGCGGCGAGGATCGGCGGCGCCGAGAAGCCGTGGATCGTTGTGATCATCGGCGGCGCCGTCGTCGCGAGCGCGTACGTCAGCGGCTTCCAATCGAAGTTGTTGTGAATGAGGTCGAACTCGGCAGCGCGTTCGAACAGCCGGCCCGTGTGCAGCGCGCCGTAGACGTCGCCGTTGAGCGTGAGATCCTCGCTCGTTCCGACCGGCACCACCGAGGCAAGGCGGCCGGCGAACTGCGAGTCACCGGCCGCAAAGAGCGTGACGTCCAAACCGCGCCGGCGCATGCCGTCGGCGATGTTGTAGGCGACCTGTTCCCACGGACCATAGCCCGGCGGCGGCGCGGGCCACGAGATCGGCGCCAGCAGCGCGACGCGAACGCCGCGCAGCGATGAATCCAAGCGCTGCTACGTCCGCGCCGCGGCGGCTTCGAGTGCCCGGTATGCGCGTGAGACGACGCGGCCGCGCAGCACGCCATCGATGAAGCGCGAGGCGTCCCGCAGTTTCTCGATGTCGATGCCGGTTTCGATGCCCATGCCGTCGAGCAGATATAGCACGTCTTCGGTGGCGACATTGCCGGTGGCGCCGGGGGCAAACGGACAACCGCCGAGCCCGCCCGCCGATGAATCGTACTCGTGCACGCCGAGCTGCAAGCCGGCCATGATGTTGGCGAGCGCGGTCCCGCGCGTGTCGTGGAAGTGCAAGCCGAACTGGTCGAGCGTGATGCCGGCGTCGAGCAAGCCGCTCACGACCTCGATGACCTGATTCGGCGTGGCAACGCCGATCGTGTCCGCGATGGAGAGCGTGTCCGCGCCGAGCTCGAGCAACTGCTGCGCGAGCCGAACGACGTTGGCGGCCGGCACCGCGCCCTCGAAGGGACAGCCGAAGGCGGTCGAGACCGATGCCCGCACCGTCATGCCGTCGGCGTGCGCGCGCGCGATCACGACGCGGAAAACGTTGAGCGAGTCGTCGATCGACATGCGAATGTTGCGCTGCGCGAAGGTGTCCGAGGCGGCGGTGAAGACCGCGATCTCGCGCACGCCGGCCGCAAGCGCGCGGTCGAGCCCGCGTTGATTGGGGACGAGCGTGATGTAGCGAACGCCTTCGTGCTTGCGGATCGCGGGGAAGACCTCGTCGGCATCGGCCATTTGCGGTACCGCGCTTGGGCTCACGAACGACGTCACTTCGATCGCGCGCACGCCGGCATCGACGAGCATCTCGACGTAGCGCACTTTGTCGGCCGCCGCCACGGTTTGCGCTTCGTTCTGCAAGCCGTCGCGCGGGCCGACTTCGCAGATCGTGACGCGTTTGGGGAAGGCGGCGTAGGGGTTGCTCACGTGACGGTTTCTCCACGAAGGAAGCGCGCGATGATCTCGACTTCCCGATGCCAGATCACATCGTCGGCGCGAAAGCCGCGGCCGAGAAAGGCGACGATATCAAAGACCGCGCCCAGGTTCAGATGGTTCGCCATCGAGTCCCGGATGATCAGCTCGGGCAGCTGGTGTTCGAGGGTGGCCGAGTCGAGCAGGATCACGCCGTCGCTCTCTTCTTTGGCCAAGTGCCCGGCGATGGCGAGCGCCCGGTGACCGTCGGGCACGGTCCAGGGCCGGCGGCTGAGCTTCCAGCGTTTCTTCTTCGGGTTGTCGGTGGGAATCCAGGTGCCGCTCGTTTCGTTGAGCCAGGTGAGAAACGGTGAGGCGACGTCGAGATCGTTGATCACCGCATGCGGAATCCACATCAGCTTCAAGAGATTTGCGATGTAGTTGCTGATGAGGCCGCAGTTCGGTGCGGCGATTTGCACGGTTGCGGCGATCTCGCCGGCGCGCTCGGGATACGCGCGCAGGAATCCGCGGTTGACCAGGCCGCCCGCGCTGTAGCCGATCGTCGCCACCGGAAACGCGTCCGGTTCGCGCAGCTTCAGGCCGTCGAGAAATTGCGCGAAGCGATCGATGCGCGGGCGCAGTGCGTCGCGGCCGCCGGGAAAGATCGTACAGTCGAACCCGTAGGCTGCGAGCCCGTCGATGCCGTGGCGTCCGTCGATGAACGTGCGCATGACGTCGGAATTCTCATGCCAGCCCGGGACGAGAACGACTTTCATGCGCCGCCGATCGTGACGAGCGGAACGCCCGCGGCGACCACGTCGCCGGTTGCGACGTGGAGGGCGCTGACGGTGCCGGCAACCGGTGCCTCAATGCGGTGTTCCATCTTCATTGCCTCCAAAACGACCAGCAGATCGTGCAGCGCGACGCTGCTGCCGGCCTGCACGGCCACGCTGACGATCTTCCCCGGCATCGGCGCGCTGACATCACCGCTGCCGTGACCGGCACCGGCTCCGCGCGCGGACGCACTCGGCGGCGGGGCCGGCACGACGCTCCCGTCCGGCGGGGTCAAGGCCGCATCGAAGGGCACCTCGGCATTCACGTCGCCGGAGATCCGCCAGCCGCCGGCCGTGCGATCCGCGGTGACGTTCACGCGTTTGCCATCGTGTTCGAGCGCGAGCGGAATGCCGATGCCGCCCGGACGCCAGCCATAACCGGAACGCAAGAGCGCACCGATGCTTGCCGTCAGCGTCTGCGCGGCACGCTGCGCGATCGACGCGCTGAGCGCGGGCCCGCGTTCGGCGAGAAAGCTCGTCGTGGTGTCGCCGGCGGCGAACGCCGTGTCGGCTGCGATCGCACGCAACAGCGGCAGGTTCGTCGCGAGGCCCGCGACGCGCGTCTGCGCCAGCGTCGCCCCGAGGCGCGCGATCGCCCCGTCGCGATCGTCGCTCCACACGATGATCTTCGCCAGCAGCGAATCGTAGAACACCGGCACGTCGCTGCCCGCGCGCACGCCGGAGTCGAGCCGCACACCGGGCGCGCGCGGAACGTCGAACGCCGTCAGCGTTCCGGCTTGTGGAGCGTAGTCGTGCGCCGGATCCTCGGCATTCAGCCGCACCTCGATCGCCCAGCCGCGCGCGCGGATATCAGCTTGGGTGAACGCGCAGCGGCTCGCCGTTCGCAATGCGCAGCTGTTCGTGCACGAGATCGATGCCGTAGACGAGTTCGGTGACCGGATGCTCGACTTGCAAACGCGCGTTCATCTCGAGAAATGCAAACGTGCCGTCGGCCGCCAGCAAGAACTCGACCGTGCCCGCGTTCGTGTAGCCGACGCTGCGCGCCGCGGATACCGCCGCCGCGCCCATGCGCGCGCGCAGCTCCGCGTCGAGTGCGAGCGACGGCGCTTCCTCGACGACTTTCTGATGGCGGCGCTGGATCGAACAATCGCGCTCGCCGAGATGGACGATCGTCCCGTGCGCATCGCCGAGAATCTGGAATTCGATGTGCCGCGGACGCTGCAGATAACGCTCGAGCAGCACCGCATCGTCGCCGAAGGCCGCGCGCGATTCGCGCCGCGCCGATGCGAGCGCCTCATCGAACGTTGCGAGATCCTCGACGACGCGCATGCCGCGTCCGCCGCCGCCGGCGACCGCCTTGATGACGAGCGGCGTGCCGAGCGCCGCCGCTTCGCGCCGCAGCACGGCGGCGTCTTGATCGGCGCCGTCATAGCCGTCGACGATCGGCACGCCGGCCGCGCGCACGCGCCGTTTCGCTTCGCTCTTCGAGCCCATGGCAGCGATTGCGGCGGGCGACGGACCGACGAAGATCAGTCCCGCATCGATCACCGCTTGCGCGAACGCTGCATTCTCCGAGAGAAACCCGTAGCCGGGATGCATGGCATCGGCGCCGAGTTCGCGCGCCGCGGCGATGATCGCCGCGCCGTCGAGATACGATTCGGCAGCCGGACCGGGTCCGATCCGCACCGTCGCGTCGAGCGCTTCGCGAAACGCCGCATCGACGTCGGCGTCGGAGTACACGCCGACGGGCGAGATGCCCATCTCGCGCGCGCCGCGGGCGATGCGGATCGCGATCTCACCGCGGTTGGCGATGAGCAGGCGGCGGATCACGTATCGTGCCAGCTTGCCGAGCGGCGTTCGAGAAATGCGCGCAGACCTTCCTGACCTTCGGGGGTCGTGCGCTGCTTCGCGATCGCGCGGGCGCTCAGCGCCGTTGCTTCGGCCGGCGTTGCGGCGCCGGCGACGTCGCGCACGACGGCTTTGGCGGCGGCGATCGCGCTCGGTGCCGCCGTGCGGAACTCGGCGAGTATTGCATCGATGCGCGCGTCGAGATCGGCCGCCGGCACCACGTGATGGACCAATCCGATGCGTTGCGCGTGCGCGGCGTCGAAGCGTTCGCCGGTGACGAAGAGCGCGCGCGCTTGCGAGATGCCGATCTTCGCCAGAACGAACGGCGAGATCACGGCCGGTATGATGCCGAGCTTCACTTCGGTGAAGCCGAAGACGGCGTCGTCGGCCGCGACGACAATGTCGGCCGCGGCGACCAAACCGCAGCCGCCGCCCAGCGCCGCGCCGTGGATGCGCGCTATAACCGGTTTTGCACAACGGTCGATCGCGATCAGCATCGCCGCCATCGCCTCGGCGTCGCGGATGTTTTCCGCCTCGGAGAGTTCGAGCGCGGCTCGCATCCATCCGATGTCGGCGCCGCCGCTGAACGTTTTGCCGGCGCCGGCGAGCACGATGGAGCGAACGCCGTCGTCGGCGCTCAGGGCGGCGAACGCGTCGCGCAGTTCGCGCAATGAGCCCGGCGTTGAAGGCATTGCGGACGTCGGGACGGTTCATCGTGACGCGTGCGCGCGTCCCGTCCCGCTCGATCTGCACGAGGGAGTCAGTCACCGGGGCGGCTTCCACGCTCTGAAGAGAACATCCGCGTCCGGCTGGAGAACGTTCCCATTCCGGAGAGCGTTCATCTTCAGGACGCGTCGCGTAAGGGGCCTTACGCCGTCAGCGCGCCTGCGCGAGGTAGGATTTCCACATGACAGAGACGCCGGTCGCGGGTCAACGGGTCTATCGCCACTCGATCGCCGCGCGCGTCACGCACTGGCTCTGGACGCTCGCGATGCTGGTGCTCGTCATGAGCGGGCTGCAGATCTTCAACGCCGCGCCCTACCTCGACGCGAGCGACAAGAGCAACCCCGCGCGGCGCATTCTCTCGTTCGACGCGGACAAAGACCGCCGACGGCAAGCAGGTCGGTACGACGACGATTTTCGGCCACACGTTCACGACGACGCACGTGCTCGGCTACACCGACGACGGCCAGGGCGGCGAAGAAGAGCGCGCGTTTCCCGGCGCGCTCACGCTGCCGGCCACGCAAGACCTCGCCGACGGGCGCGTGTGGCATCTGTTCTTCGGCTGGGTGCTCGTGCTCTCGATCGTTACGTACATCATCGTGGGCGCGATTCGCAAAGATCTGCGCGAGTTGATCCTGCGGCCTTCAGACATTCCCAAGCTGTTGCCGATGCAGCTCTACTACTTTCACTTGCGCAAAGAGCCGCCGCCGCACGGCACCTACAACCCGCTGCAAAAAGCGGCGTACACGGTCGTGCTGTTCGGCTTCATTCCGCTGATCATCCTCACCGGCATGGCGCTTTCGCCGGGGATCGATGCGATCAGCGGACCGCTGGTCTGGCTCTTGGGCGGACGGCAGTTCGCGCGGACGTGGCACTTTACGCTGATGGCGCTGCTGATCGGCTACTTCGCGACGCACATGGTTCTGGTGTTTTCGACCGGCCCGTGGAACAACATCAAATCGATGATCACCGGCTGGTACAGGCTAAAAGATCATGACGGGGTAGGCATATGAAACGGCGGCTTTTCGTTGCGTCGCTGAGCGCGAGCAGCCTCGTCGCCTGCGGTCCGGTGAAAGATCAGCTCACGTCGTCGCTGCACGGCGTGCTCGACAGCGCGCAGGTACTCAATCACGCGATCATCGGCACGCGCGGCCGCGCGCGGCTCTACAGCGAAGCCGACATCAACCTCAATTTCCGCGTCAACGGGCTCGACACGCCGAGCGATCAGCGCTATGCCGACGCCGCGCGCGAGGGTTTCGGCGCATATCGCTTGCCGGTGGAAGGCCTCGTCGACCGGCCGCACACCTTCACGCTGGCGGAGCTGCGCGCGATGCCGCAGCTCGCGCAAATCACGCGCCACGATTGCGTCGAAGGCTGGAGTCAGATCGGCAAGTGGCAGGGCGTGCCGCTCGCGACCGTCATCGCGATGGCGCAGCCGAAAGCGAACGCGCGCTACGTGATCTTCAGCTGCTTCGACAAGGACGAGTCGGGCACGGAATACTACGAGTCGCTCGATCTGCACGAGGCCGCGCACCCGCAGACGCTGCTCGCGCTCGACCTCAACGACAAACCGCTCGATCCCGATCACGGCGCGCCGGTGCGCTTGCGCATTCCGACCCAACTCGGCTACAAGAGCGCGAAGTGGGTCCGCAAGATCGAACTCGCCGCGGCCTTCCCAACGCCCCAAAGCAAGGGCGGCTATTGGGAAGACCAAGGCTACGAATGGTACGGCGGCATCTAACCGCCCGTTGTCATCCCGAGCAAAGCGCCGCAGGCGCGTCGTCGAGGGACCGCCACAATCGTCACGAACTAATCGAGCGTGTCGAGCGATCCGTTCAGCACCGGGGTCTCCGCGCTGGAGGCTTACAGCACCGCCATCGACGTTTCCGCGAACAACATTGCGAACGTCGGGACGGCCGGTTTTCAAGCCCAGGACACCGAGTTCGGTGACATCTACTCCGGCGCTGTTGCCGCGCGCCTGAGCGCGAACTCCGCGTCAGGCGGCCTCGAGCCGACGGGCACTTCCACGAACGTTGCGATCGCGGGCCCCGGTTACTTCGCGCTCGCCGGTCCCAACGGCACGATCTACACGCGCGACGGCAACTTCGTTCCCGGCGCGAACGCGACGCTCGTCGATGCATCGACCGGCCTCGCGGTCAGCAGCGTGAGTGGAGCGCCGATCGTGATCCCGGCCGGCACCTCGACGCTCTCGATCGGCACCGACGGTACCGTTACCGGCATTCTCAACGGTCAACCCAGGACGCTCGGCCGCCTCGCGCTCGCAGCGTTTTCGAATCCGGGCGGCTTGTTCCACGTGTCCGGCGGTTACGAAGCCTCGCCGAACTCCGGCACCGTCTTACTCGGCGCGCCCGCAACGCCCGGCTACGGCTCTCTGATTCCGGGTTTCCTCGAAGGTTCGAACGTCGACCTCGCAGCGGAGATCATCAAGATGACCGCCTCGCAAGCTGCCTACAAAGCGAACGCGGTATCGATCCGCACCGCCGACGAAATCCTCACCACCGCCGTCAACATCGACGACGAAGGCCGCACCGCCTAAACGCTGAGCAGCGGGGCGATGGCCTCGGGAGATTCGTCCGCCGTCGTGCCGGAACGCACGACCGTGCCGCGCTGCATCACGTAGTAGCGGTCGGTGATCGACCACGCGAAGTCGAGATGCTGCTCGACGATCAGGATCGCGACGCCGAGTTCGCGCCGGACGTTGCCGAGAATGCGACCGATTTCCGCGACGACGTTGGGTTGAATGCCCTCGGCCGGTTCATCGAGCAAGAGCAGACGCGGCTTGCCGAGCAGCGCCCGCGCGAGCGCCAGTTGCTGCTGCTCGCCGCCGCTCAGCACGCCGCCCTTGCGGTCGCGTAAGGCGACGAGCGCCGGAAAGAGTTCGTACAGCGGTGCGGGATCGGGAGTGACCGCGGGTTTGCGGCCACCGAGTGCCGACGCGCCCACCGAAAGATTCTCCGCGACCGTGAGCTGCGGAAAGATGCCGCGCCCCTGCGGCACGTAGCCGATGCCGAGCCGCGCGCGGCGGTATGCCGGCAACCGCATCACGTCGTCGTCGCCGAACGCCATGCTGCCGCTGTTGGCGGCGTGCAGGCCGACGATCGTGCGCAGCAGCGTCGTTTTGCCGACACCGTTGCGGCCGAGAAGTGCGACCGCCTCGCCGTTGCCGACGGCCAGATCGATGCCGGAGAGCACCTGGCTCATGCCGTAGGCGGCGCCGATGCCCTTAAGCGCGAGCACCGTTGGCCTCGTGCGCGCGGCCGAGATAGACGGCTTCGACTTCGGGATTCTTCCGGATTTCCGCCACCGACGCACCGTGCGCGAGCATGCTGCCCATATTGAGCACGCTGACCGGCGCGGCGAGCTGTTCGACGAAATCCATATCGTGATCGATCACGATGAACGCATGGCGTCCGGTGAGCGAGCGGATGAGCGTCGCCGTCGCTTCCGCTTCCTGGTGCGTCATGCCGGCCGCGGGTTCGTCGAGCAGCAGCAAGTCCGCATTCGATGCGACGACCATCCCGATCTCGAGCCACTGCTTGTTCCCGTGCGCCAGCTCGGCGGCGAGGTCGAGGCGCCGATCGGCGAGGCCGATGATCGTGAGCACTTCGTCGACGCGTTCGCGTTCGGCGGCCGTGATCGAAGACGTCAGCGCGTGCCACGCACCGCGGTTGCGCTTGACGGCGACGCGCAGATTTTCTTCGATCGTCAGCGCGTCGAGCACGCCCGGGGTTTGGAACTTGCGGCAGATGCCGCGCCGCACGATCGCGTACTCGGGCACGTTCGCGAGATCTTCGCCCTTGAACATCACGCGCCCGGACGTCGGCCGCACGCGGCCGATGATCGTATCGAGCAGCGTCGATTTGCCCGCGCCGTTCGGGCCGACCAGCACGTGGCACGCGCCGGCCGCGAGGCTGAAGCTCAAGTCGTTGAGCGCCTTGAAGCCGTCGAACGAAACCGTGACGTGTTCGACCGAAAGCAGCGCCGCGTCGCCGCTCATTCCGGCACCGTCGCCGGCGGACGCGGCGGCGACGATGCGGGGCGCGCGCCGGGTGAACGTTGCGAGTGCCGACGATCCCTTGCGGCAAGATCGTCACGACGAGCACGAAGATCGCGCCGACGACGTAGAGCCAGAGATCGGGAAACGCGCTGCTGATGAAGTCTTTGCCGAAGTTCACGGCGAGCGTGCCGATGATCGCGCCGAAGAGGCTGTTGCGGCCGCCGATCGCGACCCAGATGACCATCTCGATCGACGGCACGACGCCGAACATCGCGGGCGAAATCACGCCGAGGTCGAGCGTGACGAGCGCGCCCGAAACGCCGGCCAGCACGCCGGCAATCGCGAACGCGATCACCTTGAACGGCAGCGGATCGTAGCCGAGGAAGCGCACGCGGTTTTCCCCGTCGCGCATCGCCAGCAGCACTTTGCCGAACGCCGAGTTCTGCAGCATCCGCACGCCGGCGAACGCGATCGCAAGCACGGCCGAGCGTGATCCAGTACAAGCCGAACTGCGTGTGCGGGTCGCCGAGCACGAAGCCGAACGCGCTCGTGAAACCGGTCAGGCCGTTGAAGCCGCCGGTGAACTGCTGCTGGCTGATGATGAACGTCGCGGCGGCGAGCGCGAGCGCTTGCGTGATGATCGCGAAGTACGAGCCGGCGATGCGGCGGCGGAAGACGAGATACGCGAGCGCCGCGGCGGCGACGGCCGGCAGCACGAAGACCGCGGCGATCGCGAAGGCGGGATTGCCGGAACGGCGCCCACCACCACGGCAGCGTGTCGAGGCCGCTCCACTGCATGAAGTCGGGGACGGCGCCGGGATCGAAGCCGGCGAGCTTGAGGTGCATCGCGATCGCGTAGCCGCCGAGCGCGAAGAACACGCCCTGTCCGAGGCTGAGGATGCCGCCCGTGCCCCAGATCAGCGAAATGCCGAGCGCCAGGACCGCCAGCGCCAAGAAGCGCCCGAGCAGCGAGAGTTCGTAGGGCGGAAGTAGAGCGGCGCGCACGCCGCGGCGACGAGCAGCACCGCGAGGCCGAGCTGCTTTGCGCATCAGCCTTCCTCGAGCGCGCGCGAACTCTGCGAGACGATGCCGCGCGGGCGGAACTGCATGAACGCGATGACGGCGACCAGCAGCAGCACGTCGGAGAAGCTTTGGCTCGTGAAGATCTGCGCGCCGGCCGAGAAGACGCCGATCAGCAACGCTGCGGCCAGCGTGCCGGTGAGGCTGCCGAGCCCGCCGACGATCACGACGAGAAACGCGTACACGATGTAGCTCTGACCGACGGTCGGCGTGACCGGCGCGATCAGCGAAAGCGCCGATCCGGCGAGGCCCGCGATGCCGGTGCCGAGCGCGAACACGGCGAGGTCGACCGCGCGCGTGTTCGCGCCGAGCGCTTCGGCGATGCCGCGATTGGCGTGCACGGCGCGCACGAGCAACCCGAGCCGCGTGCGCGCGATGATGAGACCGACGCCGCCGAGCACGAGCGCCGCGAGCACGATGATGAAGACGCGCACGGCCGGGATCGATAAGCCCGTCATCGCCGTGCCGCCGAGTGAGAGCGTGCCGCTCAGCCACGCCGGCGCCGTCACCTCGACGCCGACCGGGCCGAAGATGCTGCGCGCGGCTTGCTGCAAGATGAGGCTCACGCCCCACGTTGCGAGCAGCGTGTCGAGCGGGCGTCCGTAGAGGCGCCGGATCAGCGTGACTTCGAGCAGCGCTCCGAAGAGCGCGGTGCCGATGAACGCCACGACGAGCCGATCGCAAACCCGGCGCTCTTGCCGAACACGGAGACCGAGATGTAGGTGAGATAGCCGCCCATCATCAGCATCTCGCCGTGCGCCATGTTGATGACGCGCATGAGCCCGAAGCTCAGGGCGAGACCCAGCGCGGCCAAGAGCAGAATCGAGGCCACGCTGATCCCGTTGAAGAGTTGCCCGGCGACGAGCGTCGATTCGCTCATGCGCGTTCCGTTCAGCCCGTTACAGCAGAACGCAGGTTTTGCCGGGGAACGAGAGCGGATCGTACGGCACCGGCACGACCGGCGCTTTCGACTGCCAGAGGACCTTGAACTGACCGCTGGGCAGAAGCTGACCGACGTATGCGGTTTGCACGAGGCTCTGGTTGTTGGCGAACTTCGTCTCGCCGAGGCCGACGTCGACGAACGCCAGCGTCTTCGCGGCTTTGCGAACCGCATTCGGATCGAAGCTGCCGGCTTTCTTCACGGCCGCTGCCCACGCGTAGACGTCGAGGTAGCCGTGCGCCATCGGATCGTCGACGGGCGAGCCCGGATATTTCGCTTGATACGCGGCGACGAATTTCTTGTTGACCGGATCGGGCAGCGACTGGAAGTAATTCCACGCCGCGTAGCTGCCCTCGAGCAGCGACGGCCCGATGGCCTTGGCTTCTTGCTCCGCGATGCTGAACGACATCACCGGCAGCTTCGCCGACGGCAGTCCCGCCGCGGCCATCTGTTTGAAGAACGACACGTTGCTGTCGCCGTTGAGCGTGCTGAACACGATGTCGGGCTTCGCGAGCTTGATCTTGTTGATCACCGCGCTGAAGTCGCTGCCGCCGAGCGGCACGTACTCTTCGCCGGCCAGCGTTTTGCCGTCGTGCGCGATGTGCTTCTTGAGCACGAGGTTGGCGGTGCGCGGAAACACGTAGTCGGAGCCGAAGAGGAAGATGCTCTTGTAGCCCTTGCCTTCGGCCCAATCCAGCGCCGGGAGAATCTGCTGGTTCGGCTGCGCGCCCGAGTACATGATGTTGGGCGAGCACTCGTTGCCTTCGAACTGAACCGGATACCACAGCAGCGACTTGAAGCGCTCGAACACCGGCAGCATCGCCTTGCGGCTGGCCGAGGTCCAACCGCCGAAGACCGTTGACGACCTTGTCTTGCTCGATCAGCTTCTGCGCTTTTTGCGCGAACATCGAGGGATCCGATGCGCCGTCTTCGACCACCGGCTCGATCTGTTTTCCCGAGCACGCCGCCTTTGGCGTTGATCTCGTCGATCGCGAGCAGCGTGGCGTTCTTGACGGTGACCTCACTGATCGCCATCGTCCCGGTGAGCGATTGCAGGACGCCGACTTGCACGGTGTCCGCGGCGGCCGAGGGCGCGGCGGTCACCGTGCCCAGACAAAGCGCGAGCGGCGCCGATACTAAGCAGCGATCGACGTGCGATCTGATGAGTCATCACGGAGATTCTCCTCGAATGAGCGGATGAGAGCGAATCCCGAGCGTTCGCTATGAAGACCCTATCTCGATTGGCCGCGCGTTACGCCGTACGCAGTGTTGCTTCTACATGCGGAAGATGCCCGACGCCGTGCCGCTCGGCAGTGGTAACGAAAGTTCCTAAGAGCCACCATCGATGCCGGCGACGGCTACGCCTGAGCCCTTGGCGCCCGGGCTCAGGGCAATCCAGACGCCTGCGATGACAAGGGCCGCGCCGATCAGTTCGCGCGCACCGAATGCCTCGTGAGCGAGGAGCGCGCCAATGACGATTGCGATCACCGGGATGATCAGCGCTTCGAGCCCCACCATCCACGCGGTAAGATGACGCAATAGCCAGTGATTTAGGTAGAATGTGAGCGAGGAGCCGAAGACGGCGAGGTAGAGCGTCGCGAGAAGTGGCGGCCAAGCAAATGCGCGGCCGAAATCGATCGGGGCGAGGATAACGGCGGCGATGCTGACCACCGTTCCCGAGAGCAGCATCGCCGGCGCGAACGTGCGCAGCGGATCGCAGTGCGAATAGCGTTTGAGATACACGTTGCCGAACGCCGAGAGCGCGGACGCCAGCAGCGCAGCGAGGACATACGCCAACGCGCCGCCCTCGCCGGTGAGCGAGATCGTGGCGACGCCGCCCAACGCGGCCAGCGCTCCGGCGATCGTTCGCGCCGTAACGCGTTCGCGCAGCATAAACGCTCCCAAGCCGAAGATGAAGAACGGCATGGTACCGAAGAGCACCGCGACCAAGCCCGATGCGAGATGCGTTTCGGCAATGTACGTCAGCACGTAGTTGCCGCCGACCATCGTCAGTGCCAGCATCACGATGAGTTTCACCGGCGGCGCCTCCGCTTTTGGTCGCGGAAAAACGGCGCTAATGGCGTAGAGCACCACGCCGGCGATGAGGAACCGCGCGCCGACGCCGGCGAGCGGCGAGAAACCCGTCAGCGCGACCTTGATCGCAAGCCAGGTCGTTCCCCAGATGGCGCACATGACCGTATACGCGGCGACGACCCGGACGTTCACGTTTCACTCGAACGCTTCGAGAGGTCTTTGGTTGCGTTGCCCATGGTAGTATGGGCGCGTGGCGCAGCTGAACGCAAAGGCGATCGTCTATCTGCTCTTGACGGTCGCCGTCATGGGCGTCGCGTTATTCGTTCCGGCGGGGACGCTCGATTATTGGCAAGCGTGGCTTTTTCTCGCGGTCTTCGGCGTGTTGAGCCTCGCGATCACCGTGTATTTGATGAAGAACGATCCACAGCTGTTGGAGCGGCGCGTGCACGGCGGCCCAACCGCGGAAACGTCACGCGGGCAACAGCTCGCGATGCTCGTCGCGTCGCTCGGATTCATAGCGACCCTCGTCGTCTCGGCGTTCGATCACCGCTTCGGCTGGTCGCAGGTGCCTACGGTGTGCGTCATCGGCGGAGACGTGCTCATCGTGGTGGGATATGTCATCATCTTTTTCGTCTTTCGCGCGAATACGTTTGCGTCGGCGACGATCGGGGTGGCCAAAGATCAACGCCTCATTTCGAGCGGACCATATGCCGTCGTGCGGCATCCGATGTACGGCGGCGCCTTACTCTATATGATCGGGTTTCCGCTGGCGCTCGGTTCGTGGTGGGGGCTGCTGGGCGGCGCAATCCTGATCGCGGCGATTATCTGGCGGCTCGGTGATGAAGAGCGTTTGCTTGCGAAGAATCTCTCCGGATATGCTGCGTATCGCGATGCCGTGAAGTACCGGCTCATTCCGTATCTCTGGTGAGTGTGATTGTGGCGGTCCCTCGACGACGCGCCCTTTGGGCGCTTTGCTCGGGATCACAATGCGTACGCGCTACATCTACACACCATTCCGTGCTACATGCGGAAGATGCCGAAGTTTGACGGTTCGGGTGGGGCGTAGCGGGCGGCGGCGAGGCCGAGGGCGAGGACGTCGCGCGTGTCGGCGGGATCGATGATGCCGTCGTCCCACAGGCGCGCGGTCGCGTAGTACGGGTTGCCTTCGGTTTCGTATTTCGCGAGGATCGGCGCTTTGAACGCGGCCTGCGCGGCGGCATCGAGCGGCGTGCCTTTCGCTTTGTCGGCTTCCATGCGCACGGTCAGCAGCGTCGATGCGGCCTGCTCGCCGCCCATGACCGAGATGCGCGCGTTCGGCCACATCCAGAGCTGGTTGGGCGAAAACGCGCGTCCGCACATGCCGTAGTTGCCGGCGCCGAAGCTGCCGCCGATCACGACGGTGAACTTCGGCACGTCGGCGCCGGCGACGGCCGTTACGAGCTTTGCGCCGTCTTTCGCAATGCCGCCGCGCTCGTATTCCTTGCCGACCATGAAGCCCGTGATGTTCTGCAAGAACACGAGCGGCGTGCCGCGCTTGCGCGCACAGCTCGATGAAGTGCGCGCCCTTCAGCGCGCTCTCGCTGAACAGGATGCCGTTGTTCGCGAGGATGCCGACCGGGTGGCCGTCGATGTGCGCGAAGCCGCACACGAGCGTCGTGCCGTAGCGCGCCTTGAACTCGGCGAACGCCGAGCCGTCGACGATGCACGCGATCGACGTCGCGCACGTCGTAGGCCTGACGCGCGTCGGCCGGCACGACGCCGTAGATCGCCTCGCGCGGTTGCTGCGGCGGACGCGACGCCGTGCGCGGCCACGCATCGTACGGCCGCACGTTCGCGTGCGCGACCGCTTCGCGCACGAGGCCGAGCGCGTGTTCGTCGTCGACGGCGAGATGATCGGCGACGCCCGAGATGCGCGTGTGCACGTCGGCGCCGCCGAGCTCTTCGGCGGTGACGATCTCGCCCGTCGCCGCTTGCACCAGCGGCGGTCCGCCGAGGAAGATCGTGCCGGTGCCCTCGACGATGATCGCTTCGTCGGACATCGCGGGCACGTACGCGCCGCCGGCCGTGCACGAACCCATCACGGCGGCGATCTGCGGAATGCCGGCGGCCGACATGCGCGCCTGGTTGTAGAAGATGCGGCCGAAGTGATCGCGATCGGGAAACACGTCGGCTTGCAGCGGCAGAAACGCGCCGCCGGAATCGACGAGGTAGATGCACGGCAGATGGTTCTGCGCCGCGATCTCTTGCGCGCGCAGATGCTTCTTCACCGTCATCGGGTAGTACGTGCCGCCCTTGACGGTGGCGTCGTTGGCGACGATCACGCACGGCGTGCCGCTGACGATCCCGATCCCGGTGACGATGCCGGCCGCCGGCGCGTCGTCGTCGTACATTCCGTGCGCGGCGAGCGCCGAGAATTCGAGAAACGGCGAGCCGGGATCGACGAGCCGGTCGATCCGTTCGCGCGCGGTCAGTTTGCCGCGCTGGTGATGGCGCTCGGTCGCCGTCGTGCCGCCGCCGGCGCGCACGCGCGTCAGGTGCGCGCGCAACTCGTCGACGAGGGCGCGCATCGCGGCGGCGTTGCGTTCGGCTGACGGATCCGGCGACATGGCTGGAGCGGTTGCCGTGCAGAACCAGCGGCCCCTCTTAATCGCGGCTGAACGCCGCATGGGAGAGCGGTTAGAATAGCGCACCGATCGGCCGCAGATCGGCTGGCGCGGCGCTATGATAGCGCACATGGCCGCCCCCACTTCCGCCGCACCGCCCGCGCCCGCCGCGCTCTATCGTCCGCCCGGTCCGCTCGATCTCGCGACCGCGCTCGAACCGTATGCCGGCCCGTGGAGCGCGCGCCAAGCCGCGCACCTGTATCGGCGCGCGGGCTTCGGCGGCTCGCCGGACGACGTGGCGCGCGCGGCGAGCGCGGGGATGCGCGCGGCGGTCGACGGCTTCATCCGGTTTGCCGACACCTCGGCGTTGCCGGCGCAGCCGCAGCTCGTCGACGATCGCCCCAATCCGGGTCAGCGCAAAACCCTCATCGCGGCGCGCGGCGCAAGCGGGCGCCGCCCCGACAGTCGGATGCAGCGATCATGCAAGCGCGCAAAGCGATCGGGCGCGCGCGCCGCGACAACATCGATCGCGATGGAGACGTGGTTCCTCGACCGCATGATCAACACGCCGGCGCCGCTGCAAGAGAAGATGACGCTCTTCTGGCACGGACACTTCACCAGCGCCTACCAGAAGGGCATTCCGGCGCAAGCGCTGGTCAACCAGAACAACCTCTTCCGCGCGAACGCGCTCGGCAACATTCGCGAACTGACGCTCAAGGTGTCGCAAGATCCGGCCATGCTGCGCTATCTCGACAACGCGCAGAACGTCAAGGCGCACCCGAACGAAAACTACGCCCGCGAACTGATGGAGCTCTTCACGCTCGGCATCGGCAACTACACCGAGACCGACGTGCGCGAGTCGGCCCGCGCCTTCACCGGCTGGGGCATCGACCGCGACTACAACTTCCGCGATTTTCCCGTGCGTCACGACGACGGCACGAAGACGTTCCTCGGCAAGACCGGCAACTTCAGCGGCCACGACATCGTCGAGATCATCTTCGCGCAGCCCGCCGCCGCGCGCTGGTTTGCCAAAGATCTGCTGAATTTCTTCGTCTACAGCGATCCCGAACCGGCGCTGGTCGAAGCGGTCGCCGCGCTGCTCCGCAAGAACGACTACAATTTGCAGCCGGTGATGTCGACGCTGCTGCGCAGCAACGTGTTCTACAGCGACCGCGCGTACCGCGCGCTCGTGAAGAGCCCGGTGCAGTTCGTCGTGGGCAGCTACCAGCTCTTCGGCATCAAGCAATCCGACCTCGTGGCGCTCGGCGCGCTGCGCCGGATGGGCCAGGTGCTGTTCTTACCGCCCAACGTCAAGGGCTGGGACGGCGGCGCCGCGTGGCTCAACAGCCAGACGATGCTCACGCGCGAGAACTTCGCATCGAGCCTGATGGCGAAGATGGGCAGCGTGCCGTGGATGCAGCGCGCGCTGACTTCGATGGATCCGGCCAACGTCTCGCGCGCGCTCGTCGCGACGATCCTGCAAGGCGACGTGTCGCCCGCATCGAGCGCGAACCTCACCGCGTTATCTCAACGGCAACAACGTCAGCGCGCTGGCCGCTCTCTCGGGCGAAAATGCCGACGAACGCATCCGCGGCGCAGCCTATCTCACCATGGCGATGCCCGCCTACCAACTCGCATAAGAGGTTGATCGTGAAACGCAACGCATTCTTGCTCGGAGCCGCGAGCGGGCTCGCCGTCGTCGGTCACACGCGACGGATTCTTCTCGCGCGCGCTCGCGCAAACGCCGCTGCGCCGCAACGACGATCGCGTGCTGGTGGTCGTCTACTTTCAAGGCGGCAACGACGGGCTGAACACGGTCGTGCCGTTCGGCATGCCGGCCTACTACAAGTACCGCCCGACGCTGGCCGTGGCGCAGAACGACGTGCTGCGGCATCGACGATACGGTCGGCCTCAATCCGGCAGCTCAAGCCGTTCAAGGAGATGTACGACAAGGGCCAGGTCGCGATCGTGCAGGGCGTGGGCTATCCGAACCCCGACTACTCGCACTTCCGCTCGACCGAGATCTGGCAAACCGCCGCGCCGGACAAGTACGTCTCGACCGGTTGGCTCGGACGCTATCTCGACGGCGCCGAACGTGCCCGCCGACGAATCTCTTCAACGCGATCGCGATCGCCGACGTGCTGCCCGAAGTGCTCGTTGCCGATCGCGTCGACGTTGCCGCGATCGCGCAGCTCAACGGCTACGGCCTCGCCAGCGATCGCAGCAAGACGCTCGGCCGCGATGAGTTCCATGCGTTCGTCGCACGACGACGACGTGCCGTTCCGTTCGCCGTATCTCGCGCAGGTCGCGTCGATCGAAGATCACGCGCAGCGCGGCGCCGAAGAGCTGCCGAAGCTCATCGCCGGCTACAAGCCGGCCGCGACCTATCCGGAAACGCCGATCGGCCGCAGCCTCGCGCTCGCGGCGCAAGTGATCGGATCGAAGCTCGGCACGCGCGTGCTCTACGTGCAGCTCGGTTCGTTCGATACGCACACGACGCAAAAGGCGACGCAAGACCGTTTGCTCGCCGATTTCGCCAACGCGCATCAGCGCGTTCTACGCCGACCTCGCCGCGCACGGCGACGATAAGCGCGTGCTCACGATGACGTTCAGCGAATTCGGCCGCCGCGTTGCGGAGAACGGCAGCCGCGGCACCGACCACGGTTCGGCGGCGCCGGTGTTCGTGATCGGCGGCGGCGTGAAGGGCGGCCTCTACGGCGAACATCCCTCGCTCGACGCTCTCGACGCCGGCAACATGCGCTTCACGACCGACTTCCGCAGCGTCTACGCGACGGTGCTCGAGAAGTGGCTGCAGCGCCCGTCGTCAGCGATCGTGGGCCCGGGCTTCGCGCCCCTTTCCCTTGTTGACGTAAGGCCGGCTTCGAGAGCAGGTAGCCGGCGGTGGCGCTGATCCCGCCGATCAGCGCGAACAGGCCGAGCGTCGTCGTGGGCGGGCCGGTTTGGGCGCCGCTGAGCGTGCCGCCGAGTGCGCCGCCGAGCATGTTCGTCGAGCCGATGAGGCCCGCGGCGAGGCCGGCGTCGTTGCGCGCGCTGCTCAGCAGCGCGCCGAACGCGCCCGGCGTGATGATCGCAACGCCGAACGCATAGAGCGACCATGTCGCGATGAAGCCGACGACCGATGGGAAGTACGTGTCGACTGCGAACGCGACGATCGTCGCGACCAGCGTGAGCGCGATCCCGCCGGCGAACAGCGCTTCCGGGTCGAGCGTGCGCACGAGCCGCGCCGAGAGCGCGGCCGCAACGATGAACGAGAGCGAGTTGATCGCGAACGCGATTGCGAATTGCGTGCTGGTCAAGTGAAGCTGCGCGATCAGGGCGAACGGCGAACCCGAGATGAGCGCGAAGAATCCGAAGAACGACCCGCCGACGACGAGCATTAGCCCGAGCGTGCGCGGCAGCGCCAGCACGCGGCGATATGCGCCCCAGACGGGATGTGCGATGCGCGGCGACGTTTCGGGCAGCAGAAAGGCCACGATGACAACGAGCACGACGCCGATCACGGCTAATACGCCGTAGATCTGGCGCCACCCGAGCGTTGCCAGGATGACGGCGCCGAGCAGCGGCGCGATGACCGGCGCGAAGCTGTTCACCGACGTGAGAATCGCTTGCCGAAACGTCGCGCTCGCACGATCGGTGGAAAGATCTTGCGCGATCGCCCGCCCGCAGACGGTACCGGCACACGCGCCGAGGCCTTGCAAGAGGCGCAGCGCGACGAGCAGACGCGCGTCCCCGACCAGCGTGCAGCCGATGCCGGCCGCAGCGTAGAGCCCCAGGCCCCAAAGCAACACCGGCCGCCGTCCGATGCGGTCGGAGAGCGGCCCGAGGACGAGCTGACCCAGTCCGAACGCGAGGATGAAGGCCGAAAGCGTCCACTGGAGCAGCGCGGGCGGCGAACCGAGTGCTTGGGCGATCAGCGGTAATGCGGGTAAGCTCGAGTCGATGGAAAGCGGCGGCAGCATCGTCAGCGAGCCGAGCATGACGAGGAACCAGGGCCCGCTCGTCCGCGCCTCGATCGCTTTCACTCCCGCCGTGACCCGGCGCGCGGGTGAGGAGTTCCAGCCCATCGCCAGAACTGCATGAGCCTTCCCGTGAAAGCGATCGCCGATCCCGGCCTGCCGCCGCGCGCCACGCCGAAAAATTTCCTCGTTGCATGGCTGCTCGTGCTCTTGCGGCGCTCGCACTTGCACGGCTACGAGATCCTGAAGGAGCTGCGTGACGAATTCGGCATCGCGTGCGAACACGGCGCGCTCTACCGCACGCTGCATCAACTCGAAGCCGGCGGGATGATTCGCTCGCACTGGGATTCGCACGACCTCGGTCCCGCCCGGCGCGTGTACGAGCTGACCGATACCGGCCGCGAAGCGCTGGTGGCGTGGAGCGACGCGCTCGGCGGTTATCGCGCCTCACTCGAAAAGTTCTTTCATCTCTATCACGGGCTCACCGGCGAGTGAGCATCTCGATCCGCTTTCTCGGCACCGGCGGTGCGCGATTCGTCGTGGCCAAACAGATCCGCGCTTCGGGCGGCATGTGGATGCGCTTCGGCGCGACGCAGATGCACGTCGATCCGGGTCCGGGCGCGCTCGTTCGCGCGCTCGGCACGGTGCCGCCCGAACGCCCGGCGGAGCTCGACGCGATCGTGCTCTCGCACAAACACCTCGATCACGCCGGCGACGTCAACGCGATGATCGAAGCGATGGCGCAGGGCGGCTGGAAGCCGCGCGGCGCGCTCTTCGCCCCGCGCGACGCGTGGGAAGGCGACTCGATTCTGCTGCCCTACGTGCGCCATTTCGTGCCGCGGCACGAGATCGTCGACGAGCGCAGCGGCCCGTGGCACATCAACGACGTCGAGGTGCGCTCGTCGATCCGCCATCAGCATCCGGTCGAAACGTACGGGATGCACTTCCGCTACGCGGGAACGACGGTCTCGTATCTGCCGTGCACGCGCTACTTCGATGCGCTGATCGAAGACTATCGCGCCCACGCGCCCGACGTGCTCGTGATCAACGTGCTGCGCTACGCCGACTCGATGGACGTCGACCACCTCACGCTCGACGATGCCAAACGGCTGATCGGCGGGATCGGCCCGCGCTCGGCGATCATGACGCACTTCGGCACGAAGATGCTCGAACGCGACCCGCGCCGGATCGCCTACGATCTCGAGGACGAACTCGGGATTCGCGTCTATGCGGCGCACGACGGCTGGACGTATGACGCCCCGGTTCGGGGAAGCGATGTCGCTTGAGATCGCGGTCGCCAAGCCCGGCGACACGACGGCGTTCTGGAAGGCGAACGATCGCGCGTGGCGCAGCGAGGTGTGGGCGTTCAAGGTCGTCTGGCACGAGCAGACGCACGATATCACGGCGACCGTCGACGGCACGATCGTCGGCGCGCTGAACCTGCGCATCGCCGCATCGCTCGCGCACGTCGAGGCGCTCTACGTGCTGCCCGAGCAGCGCGGGCAGGGCATCGGCCGCGCGCTGGTCGCGCGATCGCGAAGAGATCGCGAACTACTACAACTGTCACAAGGTGAGCGTGGCGGTGATGAACGCGAGCCCGGCGCAGCGCTTTTTCACCGGCAGCGGCTATCACCTCGAGGCGGTGCTGCCGCAGCACACGTTCAAGCTCGACGTCGCGATGGTGCGGAAGTTCTTGCTGTGAGCGGCGACTCGCTCGATCCGCGCGATTGGGCGGCGTTGCGCGCGCTCGCGCATCGCGCGCTCGACGAGACGTTCGATGCGGTCGCGGGCATTCGCGAGCGGCCGCCGTGGCGTCCGATCCCGCCGGAGATGCGCGCGGCGATCGCCGCCGATCCGCTGCCGCGCGCGCCCGCCGATCCGTCGGAGGTGTACGCGACGTTTCTCGAACGCGTCGCGCCGTATGCGGTCGACAACCGTCATCCGCGGTTCTTCGGCTGGGTGCACGGCGCGGGAACGCCGGCCGGCATCATCGCAGCGCTGCTCGCCGCCGGCATGAACGCGAACGTCGGCGGCCGCGATCACGCCGCGGTCGAGGTGGAACGGCGCGTGATCCGCTGGTGGTGCGAGGTCTTCGGCTTCCCCGCGACGGCGAGCGGGATTCTCACCACCGGAACGTCGATGGCCAACCTCATCGCGATCCTGGTCGCGCGGCACAAGGCGCTGACCAGCGTGCGCAGTGCCGGTCTCGCGGGCGAGCCGCAGCTCACCGGTTATACGTCTGCCGAAGCGCACGCATCGCTGGCCGGCGCGTTCGACGTTGCGGGTTTGGGCAAAGCGGCGTTGCGCCGGATTCCGTCCGCCGACGGCACCGCTTTTAGCGCGCCATTGCTGCGCATGCTCATCGCGCACGATCGCGCCGCAGGAAGCAAGCCGTTCATCATCATCGCGACGGCCGGCAGCGCGAGCACCGGCAGTATCGACGACCTCGACGCGCTGGCCGGCATCGCGCGCGAAGAGAACCTGTGGTTTCACGTCGACGGCGCGTTCGGCGCGCTGGCGCAACTCGCGCCGAGCCTGCGCCAACGCATCGCCGGGATCGAACGCGCCGACTCGATCGCCTTCGATCTGCACAAGTGGCTGCACGTGCCGTACGATTCGGGCGCGGTACTGATCCGCGACGGTGCGCTGCACGCAGCGACGTTCGCCGATCACGCACCGTACTTGCAGCGCAACACGCGCGGCACGGCCGCGGGCGAACCCTGGTTCACCGATTTCGGACCCGAACTCTCGCGCGGCTTTCGGGCGCTGGGCGTCTGGTTCACGATGAAGACGTACGGCCTCGACCGCTTCGGCGAACTGATCGCACGCCAATGCGCGCTGGCCCACGCGCTGGGCGAACGCATCAAAGCAACGCCGCCGCTCGAACTGCTCGCGCCCGTTGCGCTGAACATCGTCTGCTTCCGCTACGTGCCGCCGCACCCGGCCGGCGAACTGGATGAGCTCAGCGAGCGCCGGACTGATGAGCTCAACGCGCGGCTCGTGATCGAGCTTCAGGAACGCGGCCTGGCGGTGCCGTCGACGACGCACGTCGACGGCAAGTTCGCGCTGCGCCTGAACGTGATGAACCATCGCACGACGCAGGCCGATCTCGACGCCGTGCTGGCCGCCGTGCTCGAAGTAGGGAACGAGCTAGAGGCGTCCGCGTAGCGCGCGAAAACGCTGGAACGCGCTCGGCGCCTGCAGCGGCGGCGGCTGCAGGCGCGCCGGAATCGGCTGCTGCGATTGCGCGATCGTTTGGCGGATCGGGCGCCATTCCGGCGGCAGCAAGCGCCGCGATGCGAGCGAGCCGTCGTAGAGGTAGACGTTTCCGCGCGCGGTGACCGCGTTGACCACCGGCCCGCCGCCGCCGACCGTCGCGCTCACGTCGCTGTCGCCGCGCTGATCGATCGGCGTGCGCCGATCCCACAGCGAGTACACGTGACCCTCGGTCGAGCGCGCCTCGACCTGCGCGCCGGTGGCGAAGCCGATCCCGATCGAGCCGTTGGTCGACTCGAAGCGCGCAAGTCCCGGATCGAACGTGCCGTTGTCGTAGACGATGTTGCCCGAGACCGTCGAGACCTCGATCTGCCGCGCGCGGTTGTGTTCGAAGACGAACGCGGCCGCGTTGCCGCGCGCGCGCAAGCGATCGAAGCTCGAGTCGGCGACGTCGAGGCGCCCGTTCATCAGCTGCACGAACGCGGCGCTCGTCACGTCGTTGAGCATCATGCGACCGCCGGCCGCGAGCGCGAAGAGCGTGCCGCCGTGGTAGTCGTCGATGCTCGACCACGCCCTGGCCTTTTTGAATGCGCGTGACGAGCAGGGCGGTCGTGGCCGGCACCATCACCGTGACGTGCGAGTCGTCCGCGGTCTGGATGCGCACCGTGTCGTGCGCGCCGGCGCGGAAGTCGGAGGCGTAGGGGAATTCTTCGGGCGGCAGCGTTCCGCGGCCCGTCGCTGCCCGTCACCGGATCGCGCACCGCGATCGTCTGCACCGGAATCGAGACCGAGAGCGGCGTTTGCGCGGTGCCGAAGGTGATCGGCCGGCGCGTGACTTGCGCCGCTTCATCGTCGGTGTCGAACTGGACGTTGGGGCGGTCCCAGCCCTTGACCGTGATCTCGGAGCGCGCGCCGGCCAGCACCTGAACCACGCTCTGGTCGCCCATGAGGAACGAACCGGTCGCCGCGTTTGCCGGCACAGGATGAAAGAAACCGAGGAGGATAGCGAACCCGGCGGCTGCGCGCCGCAGGGCGTCGCGGACGGCGGCCACGGTCCGATCATACCGCCCGGGACACCCCGAGGTCATTGAATTTCGGTGAGGAGCGGGTCGCCGGGTGGCAGCTCGAGCGCCGGGAACGTGACCGTGAAAACCGAGCCGCCCTCAGGCCGGGCCGCCGCGCCGACCATGCCGCCGTGCACGCGGGCGATGCTGCGCACGATCGCGAGGCCGAGGCCGGTGCCCTCGATCGCGCGCGAGTGCGAGGGATCGCCGCGGAAGAACCGGTCGAAGAGACGCTCCGCGGTTTCGGGCGCGATCCCGATGCCGGTATCGGTCACGGAGATGCGGGCCACGCCGGGATCGTGCCCGACGGAGACGACCACTCTCGCCCTCTTCGGTGAACTTGATCGCGTTGTCGACGAGGTTGGTGATCAGCTGGCGGATCAGCGGCGAATCGCCGAGGATGTAGGGGCCGTCGGGCGCGAGCTCGGCGCGCAGCTCGAGCCCGCTTTGCGCCGCGCGGTCGCGAGCGTGCGCGACGACGTCGGCGACGAGCGGATTGAGCGCGAGCGGTTCTTTGGGAATTTGATCGCCCGAATCGGCCTTCGCGAGCGTGAGCATGCCGCCGACCATCTCGGCCAGCCGCGCCGACTCATCGACGATCGCATCGAGGCTCTCGGCACGCACTTCGGGATCGCGGTCGCCCCAGCGCCGGATCAGCTGCGCGTTCGCGTTGATCACGGTCAGCGGCGTCTTGAATTCGTGCGAGGCGTCGGAGATGAACTGCCGTTCGCGCGCGAACGCGTCTTGCAGCCGGTCGAGCATCGCATCGAACGTCGCGGCGAGCCGGCCGATCTCGTCGCCGCGTTTCCAGCGCAGCCGGCGGTCGAGTTGCTCCGAGCCGATCTCCTCCATCGCGTGGGTCAGCCGCACGATCGGATCGACCAGACTGCGCGCGATGAAGAGCGACGCGATCACGACCGCGATGCACGCGACGATCGCCGCGTAGATGAGGATCGTCTGCGCGCGGCGCGTCTCGCGGTCGATGATGTCGAGCCGCTGCGCGACGTGCGCGATGACGATCGGTTTGCCGTCGCGGCTGAGCATGCGATCGAGCACGAGCAGCGCCGCGCCGTCGGTGTCGCGCGCGAACGTGAACCGCTCGTTGACGCCGGGCGGCAGCGCGCCCAACCGCAGGTCGCCCATGTTCGAACTCTTGCCGATCGGATAGCCTTCGGGCGTATCGATCTGCACGTACTGCGTGGTCGACGCCCAGTGATCGAGCTGTTCTTTGTTGGCCAGCGTGTCGAGCACGGTCGCTTGATCGTAGAAGCCCAGCGCGTTGCTGGCTTCGGCGACGCGCGCGATCTCATCGGAGGTCGCGGTGATGCCGGCCTTCGCTTGTTCGATCAGCAGCGAACGAAACGCCAGACCGATCGCGACCGCGCCGATCGCGATGATGATCACGATCACGGGCATGGACGCAGCGATAGCGTCGAGGAGGAGCGCGGCGATGCGCGTCCCGCGAAGGACGAGCGTAGAGCGCATCAATCTTTTAGCGCGTAACCGACGCCGCGCACGGTTTGGATCAGCTTGTCGTCGAAGCCGTCGTCGATCTTTCCGCGCAGGTAGCGGATGTAGACGTCGATCAGGTTGGAGTCGCCGAGGAAATCGCTGCCCCACACGCCGTTGAAGAGCTCGTCGCGCGTGTGCACTTTGTTGCGGTGCAGCAAGCAGATATTCGAGCAGCGCGTACTCTTTGGCCGTGAGCTGGATGTCTTTGCCGGCGCGCTGCACTTCGTGACGGTCGCGGTCCATCGTGAGGTCTTTCGCGCCGAGCACGTTGTCGTGCGGCTGGCGGTCGCGCAACCGGGCGCGAATGCGCGCCAGCAGTTCTTCGATCGAAAACGGTTTGGTGAGGTAGTCGTCGGCGCCGCGATCGAGGCCGGCGACGCGATCGGGGATGCGATCCTTGGCCGTGAGCATGATGATCGGCACGTTGCTCTTGGCGCGGATGCGCGCGCAGACTTCCATGCCGTCGAGTTTGGGCAGCATCAGGTCGAGCACGACGAGATCGGGCTCTTTGAGCGCGCGCTCGAGGCCGGCGAGGCCGTCGCGCGCGGTGTCGACCTCGTAGCCTTCGTGCTTGAGTTCGAGTTCGAGCACGCGCAAGATCTGCGCGTCGTCTTCGACGATCAGGACCTTGTAGGTGCGGTCGGTCGCCGGGGTCGTGCTGCTCACGGGCGCGTGTCCGGTTGCTTACTCACCTACCGGTTATACACGGTCGAGGCGCGGGGTTGCCATGAAGGGCAGGCTAGAAATCCACCAGACCGACGAGATGCCGACCGCGAGCCACACGTAGGTCGAGCGTGAGAAGAGGCCGAGTCGCGCGCGCGCCGGCCACGATCGTATCGGCGAGGCGCGCCCCGGCATCGGGCGTCGTGTGGAAGAGCCAGACGCGTCAGCGAGCCGACGAGCGCGACCGCGGCGACGAGCAAGCACAGTTCCCACGCGCGGAACGTCGGTGCCGGGCGCAGCACGGTCGCGGCCATGATCCGGCCGTGCAGGTCGGCCGGCGGCTCCTCGAGCGGCAGCGCGAAGAGCGCGCGGTCCAGTTCGTCGTCGGTCATGTGGTTCTCCGTTGGGCGCGTCGGCCCCAGTGCGGCCCGTAACAGGTCTTTTGCCCGGAAAAGATGCGTTTTCACGGTTCCGAGCGGAAGATCCGAGTACGGCGGCGATTTCTTCGTACTGCTTTCCTTGAAGATGGAAGAGCGTGATGACGGCCCGGTATTTTTCCGGCAGCGCGTCGATCGCGGCGCGCAGCCGGGCGGCTTCTTCGGCCGCTTCGAACGCGCCCTCGGGTCCGGCGCCGGGGTCGGCGAAGTCGGGCGGTTCTTCGCCCGTGAAGCGCTTGCGCTTGGCGAGCCGGTCGCAGCAGACGCGGTAGCAGATCGTGAAGATCCAGGTCGCGAACTTCGCGCCCGGCCGGAACGAGGCCAGGGCGCGGTAGGCCTTGATCCAGGCCTCTTGGCGGCGTCTTTCGCCTCCTCGACCTCGCGCAGCGTGCGGTAGGCGAGGTGGTAGACCGCGCGTTCGTAGCGCTCGACGAGGGTGCCGAAGGCGTCGCCGCGGCCCGCTGAGGGCGAGCGCGATCAGGTCGTCGTCCGTGGGGACGACGGCCGTGGCGCGTTCCGCCGGCGGTTCGGCCAACAGTGCGACTCCCATCTGCGCGCATGTACGCGGGACCGCGGCCCAAGTTTCGCGGCGCGAAACACCGCCGCCGGCTCGGCCGTACATGGGGCATGGTTCCACGCGCAACGCTCATCGCCGTCCTGGTCGGCGTCGAGATGGCCCTGATCTTCGCGATGGTCGTCGCCATGGGCGGCGGCCCGAAAACCCATGTACGGCGGCTGGCCGGCGGGCACCGGCCGGCGCCGCCGCGCTGACCCCGCAGACGGCGCCGCAGACGTTCCCGGCCGGCGACCACCCGGCCCTCGCGATCGACGTCGGCATGGCCGACGTCACGATCGACACGCATCCCGATGCGCGCATCGACGTTTCGGTGACCGACGGCTTTCACCACATCGGTTCGCAAGCGCCCGATCGTCTCGCGCGCCGACGGCGACACCGTCCACATCTCGGCCGATGAAACGCGACTTCTGGTCGTTCATGGGCGATAGCCGCGTCGTGCACATCTCGGCGCCGCCCGAAACGCGCGTCGTCATCGCCAACGCCGGCAACATCAACGTAACGGGTCTGCGCGCCGACGCCACGGTCACCAGCGGCGCGCACTTCCATCCCGGCGACGGCATCAGCGTGCGCGACTTCCGCGGTTCGCTGACGGCAACGAGTCCCGACGGCACGATCGACGTCACCGACGCCGATTGCCCGCAACTGCACGCTCACGTCGTCGAACGGGCGCCTCACGCTGACGCGGGTACGCGCGCTGCAGATCGACGCGTCGAGCAGCAACGGACGCGTCGAGGGCACGGGCTTGCAGTTGCGCGACGGCAGCGTCGCGAGTTCCAACGGCCGCGTGTCGCTGGGTTTCGCCGGCGGGCGCCGACACGACGGTCACGGCCGGCGCAGCCAACGGGCGCGTGCGGCGTTTCCGGCTTTGCCGCGACGGCCGCAACTTACGTGACACGGCGAATGATGATGAAGATGACGACGACGACTCGTCGGCGGCGAAGACGGTGCGCATCGGCGCGGGCAGCGGGCGGCTCGACGTGCGTGCCAGCAACGGTAGTATCGATCTCAGTCAGGAAGGCTAAGGCAGCATGGACGACAACCTCATCCCGGTCCTCGGTATCATCTGTCTCTTCGGATTGCCGATGGTCGGTTGGATCTCGGGCCGCGTGATGAAGCACCGCGAGCGCATGGAGATGCTGCGGATGGGCATGATCCCGCCGCCCGATGGCGCGGCTGGCGAAATCGCGACCGCTTCGCAGCGGGTCCGAGCGTGCCGCCGCCGTGGACGGCTGCGCCGGGGCCGATCGGCGGAGCGCCGTTCAACTACAACGCCTACGAGGATCCGAACTCGGCGCAGTGCACGATGCGCCGCGGCATCATGACCGCGATGGTCGGCTTCGCGATCCTGATCGGCCTCTCGTTCATCGGCTATCGCGGCGGCGACGGACCGTTCTCGCCGGCCTCGATCCATCCCGGACCGTGGCTCTTCGGCGGACTGATCCCGATGTTCGTGGGCATCGCGCAGATCATCATCGCGCTGATGTCGGGCGCCACGTTCAACATCCGCATGATGCCGCCGCCGATCGGTCCGACCGCGGCCCCGCCGCCGCCGGGCCAGCGCAGCTACGGCTCGGCGCCAGCCCGGGCCGCCGGGACCGCGCTACGAAGAACTGGCGCGACCGGTGCCGCCGCCCGATCGCACCTAGAGTCGAACGCAGAAGAAAGGAGCGAGCCGCCGAAGCGACTCGCTCCTTTTGATATTCCCGGCTTTCGTTACGCCGCTAGCGGCAGGTAACGATCGCCATCGCCCAACCGCTCGCAGTACGCGTGCGGACGAGATATCCGTCTTCGGTGCGGTCGTAAACGCTGTAGCCCGCTCTTAGCGCGTCAGCTAACGTTTTGAAGACCTGAATCCCGGCCATCTCGGTGCTCCCTCCTCGCGGACCTAGTGCCGCGATGTTCCTGTCCCTATTACCTATAACGGCCGAGAATCTTACCTGCGTTCACCTCTCATCGAATTTTCTCCGTAAAGATACGTTGCGGGAGGGCGCGGCCCGGTCGCCAACTTTGCCGGGGTGCAGACTCGTCTCGTCGTCGCGATCGACGTTCCGACATTTGTCAGGGCCGAGCGATTGATCGAGGCGCTCGGCCGGCGTCGATGTGACCTTCAAGGTCGGCTACGAGGCTCTTTACGGCTACGGACCCGAGCTGCTGCCGCTGCTCGAAGCGCGTGGCGCCGCGTACATGCTCGACGTGAAGCTGCACGATATCCCGCGCACGGTCCATGCGGCGGTGCAAGCGCTGGTCCGGCCGGGTGTGTCGCTGCTCACGGTGCATGCGCTCGGCGGGGGCGAGATGCTCGCCGCGGCCGTCGAAGCGGCTGCGGAACGCGCCGCCGAGCTCGGCATCGCGACACCGCGCGTGCTCGCGATCACGGTGCTCACGAGCCACGCGCCCGGCGATCTCAGCGCGCTCGGCTTGCGCGGCAGCACGATCGAAAATGCGATTGCGCCTGGCGGCGCTCGCGCAGGACGCGCGCTGCGCCGGCGTCGTCTGCTTCGGTGACGGAAGTGCGCGAGCTCAAAGCCGTATTCGGCAGCGATTTCATCGCGCTCTGTCCGGGCATCCGCCCGAGCGGCGGCGCGCACGGCGATCAGCGCCGCGTCGCAACGCCGCGCGACGCGCATCTCGCCGGCGCCGACTACATCGTCGTCGGACGTCCGATCGTCGAAGACAACGACCCGGCCGCTGCGGCCCGAGCGATTCTCGCGGAGTTGAACTAACGTGAGCGCACTCACGCCCGAAACGTTGCTCGACGAACTGCGC
Organism: Vulcanimicrobiota bacterium; assembly: GCA_963845455.1. Lineage (GTDB taxonomy): Bacteria > Vulcanimicrobiota > Vulcanimicrobiia > Vulcanimicrobiales > Vulcanimicrobiaceae > Lustribacter. Next base: position 66,452 of record CAWJSM010000002.1, read on the forward strand.
GCGCGCGGCGCGTTGCTCGACGGCCACTTCCGTCTCTCGTCGGGCCGTCACTCGAACCGCTTCGTGCAGAAGTTCCGCTTCCTCGAAGATCCGGCGCTGCTCGAACGCATCGTCGCCGCGATGCTCGCAGACGATGCCGGACCTCGACGTGACGTGCGTCGTTTCGGCCGCGGTCGGCGGCATCGTGCTCGGTTACGAAGCGGCGCGCCAACTCGGCACGCGCGCGATCTTCGTCGAGAAAGAAGCCGGCAGCGGCGCGCTTTCGGCGCGGCTTCGGCGTGGCGCGCGGCGAGCGCGTGCTCGTGGTGGAAGACGTGATCACGACCGGGCTCTCGGTGCGCGAGGTGATCGACGTCGTCACGGCCGAGGGCGGGGTGGCGGCCGCGGCCGCCGTCGTCGTGCGCCGCAGCGCCGTCGACGTCGGCGCGCCGCTCTACGCGCTGCTCGATCTGCCGATGGAGTCGTACGAGCCCGCGGAGTGCCCGCAATGTGCGGCGGGCGAGGCGCTGGACGAGCCGGGATCGCGCTTTTTGCGCTAACGGGCACCCACCGGCCGGGGCGCGAACGTCAACAGCACGCCATGGACTACGTTTCTCTCGCACGGCCGGTCGTGCGGCAACTCCACGAGTACAGCGCCGGCACGACGATCGACCAGGCGAAGCGGCGCTTCGGCCAGCTCGACCGCATCATCAAGCTATCGTCGAACGAAAACCCGCGCGGCTCCTCGCCGAAAGCGCTGGCCGCAATGGAGACGTTGACGGGCGCGCAACCTCTACGCCGACGACGATCATCTCCATCTGCGCGCGCGCCTCTCCGAACCGTACGGACTGCGCATCGAGAACACGATCCTCGGCCACGGCAGCAACGAGATTCTGCTGATGTTCTTCCTCACGTTCATCGGCCCGGGCGATGAAGTGATCATGGCCGACCCGACGTTCTCGCTCTTTCCGGCCGACGCGATCGTGACCGGTGCGACGCCGGTGCGCGTGCCGCTGCGCGACGGCGTGCACGATCTCGACGCGATGCTCGCGGCCGTCACGCCGCGTACCAAAGCCGTGATCATCTGCGATCCGAACAACCCGAGCGCGACCTGCGTCGATCCGGACGCGTTCGCGCACTTCGCCTCGCTCTTGCCGCCCAACGTGCTGCTGTTCATCGATCAGGCCTACCGCGAATACATGCCGGCCGCGAGCGTCGAGGGCACCGACTACGTGAAGTCGCGCCGCGGCACGATCGTCACGCGCACGATGTCGAAACTCTACGGTCTGGCATCGGTGCGCTTCGGCTACGGTTTCGCCGATCAAGGCATGATCGATTTGATGCAGCGCGTGCGCGTGCCGTTCAACGTGTCCTCGCCCGCGGCGCTGGCGGCGCTGGGCGCGCTCGATGACGATGAGTTCCGGGCCGACACGATCGCGATGAACGACGAAGGCAAAGCGTTCCTCAACGCGGCGTTCGGCCGCCTCGGACTCTTTGCGTATCCCTCGGCCGCGAACTTCATCGCGGTGCGCGTGCCCGTCGCCGCCGACGCCGCTTACGACGATCTGCTCCAGCGCGGCATCATCGTGCGTTCGGGCGACAAACTCGGCATGCCGAACTTCTTGCGCATCACGATCGGCTTGCCCGAAGAAAATCGTGCGCTCGTCGCCGCACTGGAAGCCGAGCTGCCGCAGTGGCGGGAACGCGCGCAAGTTCCGGCATGAGCGAACGGATCGCGATCCGGCTCGGAGACGCCGCTCGCGATCGCGCGTTCATCGTCGACCTCGGGCGGCGCGTGGCGTCGACCAGCGTGTCGTCGCAACGCGTCACGGTGTTGCCGCTGGTCGAGGCCGCCTACGAACAGTTGATCGACTACACCCTGCGGCGCGACCACGAGATCTTGGTGGCCGAGGTCGACGATGTGGCGGCGGCCTTCGCTCTGCTGCTCTACGACGAACCGGATCAAGTTTCGCTAACGGAGCAAACCTTTGTCGCCTACATGGCCGTCGAGCCGGCCTGGGAGCGCCGCGGCATCGGCCGCACGCTGCTCGCGATCGTCGAAGAGCAGGCCCGCAAACGCGGCTTTCCCTATTTGACGCTGATGGTGACCGAAGAAAACGCCGCGGCGCGCGCGCTGTACGAATCGGCCGGTTTCACGACCGAGCGCCGGCAAATGGTGAAGGAGCTATGAACGGTTTGGCCGCGCGGCGCATCACGATCGTCATCGTGGTGCTGCTGCTCGTCGCAGCGGCCGTGTTCGTCGCCGTCCGCATCCCGCGCACGATCGCGATCTTTCTCGTCGCCTCGTTCATCGCGTTCGGCGCGGCGCCGCTGGTGCAACGGCTGGAACGCTGGATGCCGCGCGGCGCCGCGATCGCGGTCGTGTACCTCGCCCTGGCCGGCGCACTCGTTCTCTTGGCGCTGGTGATCATCCCGATCACCTACGCGCAGATCCTCGTGCTGGTCGGGCATACGAGCGACTACGTGATCGCATCGCAAGACGGCGTCGCGCATCTCGAAACGTTCCTGCGCAACCGGCTCGGCGACCGCGTCGCGCTGCCGACGTTCGGACAGATGCAGGCCGAGGTCGGCGATCGCGTCGGCACGATGTTCTCGCTCACGCTGGCGTCGATCGGAGCGATCCTCATCAGCATGGTCAACGCGATGCTGATCGGCATCTCGGCCTTGATTCTCTCGATCTTCTTTCTCTCGCAAGGGCACGCCGTGCGCGGCGGCATGCTGGAGCTGCTGCCGCTCACACGCCGCGCAAAAGCGAACGCCCTGATCGTCGAGGTCGCATCGATCTTCGGGCATTTCGTGGCGGGCCAGCTCGCGTTGTGCGCGATCGTCGGCGCGGCCGTGTGGGCCGTGCTCTTGCCCGTGCACTTCGGCTTCGCGCTGCTGGTCGCGGTCGTGTGCGCGATCGGCTACGCGGTTCCGTTCTTCGGGATGATCGTCGCGCAAGTGATCGCAGCGGCGCTGGCGATCCCGCAGGGGACCGGCATGGTGATCTACGTGTCGGTCGCGATCTTCGTGATCGCGCGTATCGCCGACAGCGTGCTGGTGCCGAAGATCATGGCCGACGCGGTCGGCGTGTCACCGATCGGCGTGATGTTCGCGGTCTTTGCCGGCGGCGAGCTGTTCGGCTTGTGGGGCTTGATTCTCGGCATCCCCGCGGCGGCGCTCGTGCGCGTGCTGTTCAGCTACTTCGCGCTGCCGTGGATACGCGCACAGCAACTCGAGCCGCAGCATCCGGCCGAGGTTACGGTCGAAGCCGGCGGGCTGATCGTTACCGTTCAGAACGAATCGTGAGAAGCGAATCGCCGATCGAGGGCCTCGGCCGCCTGGCTCCGACGCTGCTCTGCGTGACCGATGCGGACGGCAACCTCGAATTCATGAACGAACGCTGGATGAACGTGCTCGGCGTGCCATTGCCCGAGCTGCTCGGCAACCGCTGGGTTTCGTTCGTCCACGCCGACGACGTCGAGACGCTGATCCGCGATTTCCGCACCGCCGTCGCGACCGGCGAGCCCTACCGCGGTGAGTTCCGGATGCGCAACGCCGACGGTGCGTATCGCTGGATCGAAGTGCGCGCGGAGCCCGAGCGCGACGCCGCCGGTTCGATCGTGCGCTGGTTCGCCGCCGGCCACGACGTCGACGCGCAACGCCGCGCGATGGACGCGCTGCAGTTACTGGCCGAGAGCGGCGCGACCGCGAATTCCGCGCGCGACGTCGATGCGCTGCTTGGAGGGCGTTACGCGCGCGGCGCTGGCGGGTCTCGCCGACATCGCGTTTTTCGACCTGATCGAATCCGACGGCTGGAGCCGGCGTCTGGGCGCCGGCGGCGCGGGCGTCTCGCCGGAGGCGATCGAGACGACGTTGAGCTTTCCCACCCGTTTCGGTCAGGCGAATCCGATCTCGCGCGCGATGACCGACGTGCAAGTCCTGCACCTGGCGCGCGTCGACGAAGAGTTCATGATGCGCGCGATCGCGGATCCGCTGCGGCGCGAAGCATGGCGCACCGTCGGCATCCGCTCGATGATCGTGGCGCCGATGATCGTCGCGGGCCGCCGTCTCGGCGGCCTCACGATGTTGCGCACGCTCACGGACCAGGCATTCGAGGCGAGCGACGTGCGCGTGGTCGAAGAGGTGGCGCGGCGCGCCGCGGTCGCGGTCGAGAACATCCGGCTGACCGAAGCCGCGCGGCGCGAGTCGCACGAACGCGATCAGCAATTCCGGATGGTCGCGGATTCGATGCCGCTGCTGATGTGGACCGCGAGTGCCGACGGCACGACCGATTGGCACAATCGGCGCTGGTTCGCCTATACGGGCCAGCCGGAGAGCGCGCCGTTCGAAGTCGGCTGGCAGACGCTGCATCCCGACGACCTCGCGGTCTCCCGGGCCACCTGGAATGCGGCGGTGGAAGAGGGCCAGACTTTCGAAATCGAACACCGCATTCGCCGCGCCGATGGCGTGTATCGCTGGTTCCTGACGCGCGCAACGCCCGAGCGGGATACGAACGGCACCATCGTGCGCTGGTACGGCACGCACACCGACATCGACGAGGCCCGGCGCGCGCAGTACACGCTCGAAGTCTTCTCCGAACTCGGCACCGTGCTCGCGGGTTCGCTCGAAGTCCAGACCACGCTGGATGCCGTCATGCGCGCGGTCGTGCCGGAGTTCGCCGATTGGGTGCTCATCGATCTGGTGGAAGAGGGTAAGTCGCGGACGGTGGCTCGCCGGCACCGCGACCGCGATGCGCTCGCGTCGATTGCGCCCGAGACCGGACTCGCGGTGCCGCTGATCACCGGCGGGGCGACCTGGGGCAAACTCACCGTCGGCACGGCCGACGGCCGCGCGTTTACCGCCGCGGACATCGAGTTCTTTGGCGCGCTCGCCCGGCGAATCGCGCCGGCCATCGCCAACGCGCAGCTTTTCGAGCGCGAACGTCTCGTCGCGCGCAGTTTTCAGGATGCCGCGTTGCCCGCACAACTGGTCGATATCCCGGCGTGTTCGTTCAGTGCGATCTACGAAGCCGGGAAGGCCGAGGCGCTGGTCGGCGGTGATTGGTACGATGCCTTCGTGCTTGCCGACGGGCGAATCGTCTTGTCGATCGGCGACGTTGCGGGTTCCGGGTTGCAGGCGGCCGTCACGATGGCCAACATGCGGCAAGCGATCCGGGGCGTTGCCTACGTTCATCCCGATCCCGTGCTGATGCTCGAGGCGGCGGATTTGGCGTTGCGCAGCGAATCTCCGGATCGCTTCGTGACCGCGTTTGTCGCGGTGATCGATCCGATCGAAAACGTCATGTCGTACACGACTGCCGGACATTTGCCGCCGTTGCTGATCCCGGCCGGCGGCGAGATCATGCCGCTCGAAGCGTCCGGCTTGCCGCTCGGCTTACGCGAACATGACGGCACGCCGAGCCGTTCGTGCACCGTCGAACCCGGTTCGCTGCTCGTGTTCTTTACCGACGGTCTGGTGGAATCGACCCACGACATCGACGAGGGCTATCGGCGGCTGTACGCGGCCTTGCGCGATCCGGAGATCCTCGCCGCTCCGAACATCGCGTCGCGCATTCGCGACGCGGTCTTGATCGAAGGCTCGCGCGACGACGTGGCGATCTTGTGCGGGCGTTACCGCGGCGTCACGCTCGGCCGGCATCGCGTCGATGCGCGCAATCAAGCCGACAGCGTGCGCTTCGCGAAGTACCTGGTGTCCGAACTAGAGCGCTGCGGCTATTCTAAAGAGGCGATCGTCAACGCCGAAATCGTGCTGGCCGAACTCATCGGCAACCTGGTGCGGCACACGCCCGGTACCGCGACGTTCGTGATCGACGGCCGGCGCGGACACGTCGTCTTGCACGCCCTGGATGATGGTCCCGGCTACCGCTTTCTCTCGCGTTTGCCGACCGATACGTTCAGCGAGCGCGGCCGCGGACTGTTCTTGATCTCATCGCTCGCCGAAGCGTTTCATGTGACGCCGCGCGCGTTCGGCGGAAGCCACGCGTGCGTCACGTTCGCAACGCACAGCTGGGATTACGTCAGGCCGGCCGGCGCTTGACGAACACGATCGTTGAAAACGTCAGCACGTCTTCGGCGCGCTGATTGAGCACGCGGAACGCCGCGCGCACGAGGCCGCGGTCGGGTTTCGATGCCGACGGGCGCGCTTCGATCACGGTCGCGATCGTGTGCAGCGTATCGCCGGGCCGCACCGGCTGCAGCCAGCGCAGCTCGTCCATGCCCGGCGATCCGAAGCTCGTGCCTTCCAGCACGCCGGTGCCGAGAAACATGCGGAAACCGACCGACAGCGTTTGGAAGCCGCTGGCGATCAGCCCGCCGTAGGGCGATGACTTCGCGGCTTCGACGTCGATGTGGAAGTTCTGCGGATCGTACATCGTCGCAAACGCGATCATCGATTCGAGCGTCAGCGTTTGACCGGCCGAGACGATTTCCGAGCCGACCGTGAACTCTTCGAAATAGCGTCCGATCACATCGAATCCGGTGCCGTGATGCCGCACAGCTCGAGCGCTTTGGCGAGCACCGTTTGCGCGGCCAAGGCGAGTCCGAGGCGCGCGATCGTCAGCTCGCGATCGTCGCTGAGAATGATGCAGTCGGAATAGAACTGGTGGAAGTCGGCCGCCACGTCGCGGGCGTACTTCGGCAGACGATGCGGGGCCAGGGTGCGCGCCACGCCGGCGACGACCGAGCCGAACTCCGCCAGGCGGCGCGCGAGCGCGATCTCGCTGGGCTCGCTCAAGCGCTCGAGGTGCTCGCCGCGTTTGGCCGCCGCGACGAGCTCCGCATCGCGCTCGACCGCCTTGCGCAGCACCGACGCGATGCGCGCGTGACCGTACTGCACGTAGAACACGGGGTTGTCGTTCGACTGCTCTTTCGCCAGCGCCAGATCGAACGTCAGCGGCTGATCGATCGAGAGCATGACGAAGAAGAAGCGCGCGGCGTCGACGCCGACTTCATCGATGATCTCGGCCAGCGTGACGATTTGTCCGGCGCGCTTGGACATCGAGACGATCTCGTCGCCGCGTTTGAGCGTGATCTGCTGCGCGATCAGCACCTCGATCGCGCCCGTGGCGATCGTAGGCGTCGGCGAGCGCGCGCAGGCGCGCGATGTAGCCGTGATGATCGGGGCCGAGGATGTCGATCACGCGGTCGGCGCGCTGCAGCTTGTCGTAATGATAGGCGACGTCGTTGGCAAAGTAGGCCGGACGGCCGTCGGAACGCACGATCACGCGGTCTTCGTTGTCGCCGCTGGCGGTCGTGCGCAGCCACAGCGCGCCGTCCTTGTCGTAGGTGAGCCCGAATTCGCGCAGGCGCTCGATGCCGGTCTCGATCGCGCCCGCTTCGTGCAGCGCCTTCTCGCTCTGCCAGAGGTCGAACGTCACGCCGAAACGCGCGGCGACGGCCTGCTGCTCGCGCACGTTCGCATCGCGCCCGAACGTGGCGAAGTAGGGCATCCACTCGGCTTCCGGCGCGGTGCGCCAGCGCTCGCCGTCGACTTCGCGGATCAGCGCCGCGATCGGAATGAGATAGTCGCCCGGATAGCCGTCGTCGGGAAACGGAAACGCCGGGTCCCACAGCTGCATGTAGCGCGCGTAGAGCGAACGCGCGAGCGTGTCCATCTGCGAGCCGGCGTCGTTGATGATCCACTCGGTGAACACGTCGTAGCCGGCGAAGCGCAGCGTCTTCGCCAGCGTGTCGCCGATCGAGAGCGTGCGCCCTTGCACGACGACCAGCGGACCGGTCGGGTTCGCGCTGCCGAATTCGAGCGAGATGCGTTCGTTCTGCGGCGCGCCGCGACCGAAGTTCGGGCCTTCGCGCAGCGCGGTTGCGATCGTGCGCTGCCAGAACGCCGGCACGAGGCGCAGGTTGATGAACCCGGCGGCCGCCGTCGCTTCGGCCACGGTCGCGCGCACGTCGGCGTCTTCCAGCGCGCGTGCGATGATGGCGTTGCGCGATGTCGAGCGGTTTCTTTTTCGCGCTCTTCGCGAGGCCGAACGCGACGTTGGTCGCAACGTCGCCGTGCTCGGCGCGGCGCGGCGGTTCGAACGCGACGTTCGCCTCGCCCTCCGGATAGAGCGCCTTGGCCGCGGCTTCGAAGCGCGCGGCGAGCGCCGGCAGATCGAGCATCGTGCCGTCGCTAGTGATGGTAGGGTTCATTCGCAGCGATCTTCGCCGCGCGATACAGTTGCTCCAGCACGAGCACGCGCGCCCATTCGTGCAAGAGCGTCAGTTGCGAGAGCGACCAGCGAAATTGCGCGCGCGCGAGCAGCGCCGGCGCCGCACCGTACGTTCCCGCGATGACGATCGTGAGTTGGGAGGTGCCTTCGACCGGCAATCGTTCGATGCGCGCGGCGAGCTCTTCGCTCGAGAGCTCGGTGCCGGTGCGTTCGAGCAGCCACAGCGTCTCGCTCGGCGCGACGAGGCGCAGGATCGCTTCGGCCTCATCGCCATCGAACGCGCCGCGTCGCTGCCGTCGCCGGCGCGCACCTCGACCTCCTCGAGCCGGTGATAGGGCCGCAGCCGGCGCCGGAAGTCGTCGGCCGCGGCGATGAGGTAGGGTTCGCGCAGCTTGCCGACCGCGATGAGGCGCAGGTGCATCGCGCCCGAGGTTCGCCCCGCCTAGCGGATTCACGTCCGTGATCCACTACGGGGACGACCGCCGGAAGCGCCCGTCGGGGCCGCTCACGATCGTGCCGGCCGCCAGCAGATCGCCGATCCGCGCCAGCGCCAGCACCGGCGGCAGCTCGCACGAGGCCACCACCGCGTCGGCGTCGGCCGGCCCGCCGCCGAGCAGCGCGAGGATGCGCGCGTCGACCGGATCGGCCGCCGGCACCGGCTCGGCCGGGGCGGCCGCGGACGCGCGGCGATGCCGAGCTGGGCCAGCACGTCGGCGGCGTCGCGCACGAGGGTCGCGCCGTCGCGGATCAGGGCCAGGCAGCCGGCGGCCTTGGGGCGCCCGACGTCGCCGGGGAAGGCCATGACGGGGATGCCGCGGTCGGCCGCCCAGGAGGCCGTGTTCAGGGCCCCGCTGCGGGCGGCGGCCTCGACCACGACCACGCCGTCGGCGAGCGCCGCCACGATCCCGTTGCGGGCCAGGAACTGCCACGGGAAGGCCGGGTGCTCGGGCGGGTAGGGCGAGAGCACCGCGCCGCCGCCGGCGACGATGCGGCGGGCCAGCTCGGCGTTGCGCGGCGGGAAGAAGCGGTCGTGCCCGCCGCCGAGCACGCCGATCGTCGGCGCCCGGGCCGCCAGCGCTCCCTCGTGGGCGGCCGCGTCGATGCCGAGCGCCAGTCCCGAGACGACGCAGACGCCGGCGGCGCCGAGGTCGGCCGCGAGGCGCTGGGCCAGCCGCCGGCCGTCCTCCGAGGGCGCCCGGGTGCCGACCACCGCCACGGTCGGGGCGGCCAAGGCCGACAGCTCGCCGGCGACCCAGAGGCCGTCCAGAGCCGACCCGGCCAGGCGGCCGTAGGCGGCCTCGGCCAGTTCGTCGCGGGTCAGGAAGCGGCGAAGGGAGTCCTCCATGCCGGGCCATCACGACGGCCGGCCCGGAAGAAAGGCCAGGAATCCGTGAGGTGCCTCGGAATATCGAGGCCCGACCCCGGCCGGACGTACGGTACGCGGTCGGGGACACCAAGCAAAGGGGAGACCGAAATGGCTGCCGAGGCGTACTGCGTGAAGTGCAAGACCAAGCGCGAGATGAAAGACGCGACCCAGATCCAGATGAAAAACGGCCGTCCCGCGACCGAAGGCAAGTGCCCGGTGTGCGGCACGAAAATGTTCAAGATCGGGGCCGCCAAGTAGGGCGGGCACGGAGATTGGGCAGGTCGTAGTATACTAGATCAGGACCACTACATATTGTGGTCCGTGCTGCCGCGGGGGCCGCGACCTGATTTGTCCCACTTGCCGTAAGAGCGAGACGCGCGTCGTCGATTCCCGCGACGACGAAAACGTCGTCCGCCGGCGGCGCGAATGTCTTGCCTGCAAGCACCGCTTCACCACCTACGAGCGGATGGAAGCCCCGCGCTTATTCGTCGTCAAAAAAGACGGCCGCCGCGAACAGTACAATCGCGACAAGATCCTGAGCGGCCTTCGCCGCGCCTGCGAGAAGCGCCCGGTCTCGGACGCGCAGATGGAAGAGATCGTCGCCGGTCTCGAGCGCTCGATGTTCGCCGGCGGCGAGAGCGAAGTTCAGTCCGCGCTGGTCGGCGAGAAGCTGATGGAAGCCCTCAAGGCCGTCGACCCGGTCGCCTACATCCGGTTCGCGAGCGTCTACCGCTCGTTCCGCGACGTCGAGAGCTTCCAGGCCGAACTGGCCGAACTGCTGAGCAAGTAATCATGAAGGTCGAGCTCAAGGTGCTCGACGAGCGCGTCCGCGCGTGGGGTCTGCCGCGCTATCAGAGCGAGATGGCGGCCGCCGTCGACCTGTTCGCGTGCCTCGACGAGCCGCTGCTCGTCGCGCCGCAATCCCCCGCGCAATTCGTGCCCGCGGGCATCGCGATCCACATCGGTGACCCGAGCGTCGCGGCGATCATCGTGCCGCGCTCGGGCCTCGGGCATAAGAAAGGGCTCGTGCTGGGCAATCTGGTCGGCGTGATCGATGCCGACTACACTGGTGCCGTGCTGATCAGCGTGTGGAATCGCAGCGAACCCGGCTCGGCGCCGATCGTCATCGAGCCCGGCGACCGCATCGCGCAGTTGATGTTCGTGCCGGTCGTGCGGCCGGCGTTCGACGTCGTGGATGAGTTCACGGCGTTGAGCGTGCGCGGCGCCGGCGGCTTCGGCTCGACCGGGCAGTGACGGCCGCGTGAAGGTCTACGTCGTCGGCGCCGGGCGCGGTCGGGCGCTACCTCGGCGAATTGTTGCGCGGTACCGGCAACGACGTCATGTATGCGCCGCGCGATCTCGCGGCGGTCGAACCGTACGCGGCCGATCTGGCGATCGTCGCGGTGAAGGCGTACGACACCGGCGGTGCGATCGAGACGCTGCGCCGCGCGCTCGGCGACGCGCCGTCGGCGGCGATCGTGACGCCGCAGAACGGCGTCGGCAACGAAGAAGCGCTGGCCGCCGCGTTCGGCGCCGATGCGATCGTCGCGTGCGCGCTGACCGTGCCGGTGGAAACCGATCGCGACGGCAAACCGCTGGCGGCGAACGGCGGCGGCATCGCGTTCGCGCCGGTCGGAGCGGCCGCGCACAACTGGGTGCTCGCCACGTTCGGCGCGACCGGGCTGCCGGTGATCGCGGCGTCCGATTATCGCTCGCTGAAGTGGTCGAAGCTCGCGCTCAACGTCGTCGCGAACGCGTCGTGCGCGATCCTCAACGTGCTGCCCGAACGGCTGGTGCACTCGGGCGATGCGTTCGAACTGGAACTGCGCCAGATTCGCGAAGTGCGCGCCGTGATGCGCGCGCTCGGCATCGCGTCGATCGATCTGCCGCGCTATCCGGTGCGCGCGCTGCAAGGCATCGCGTCGCTGCCGGCGCCGGTCGCGCGCGCGATCCTCGCCAACCGCATCGCCGGCGCGCGCGGCCGCAAGCCGCCCTCGCTGCTGCTCGATCTGCGCGCGATGCGCAATCGCACCGAAGTCGACTTTCTCAACGGCGCGGTCGCGCGCGCCGCCCGCGACCGCCGGCGTGAAGGCGCCGGTGAATACGGTCTTCGCCCGGATCGTTAGCGACATCGCGCACATGCCCCAACTGTGGGCGAAATATCGCGAACGTCCCGACGCGCTTGGAGCCGAGGTTGAGGCCGAAGTCTCCCGCACGGAGCACGTGCCGGCATTCCGGTAAGCACGACGAAGAGCGCCTCGCTCTTGGCGGTTTGCTCCCTCTCGCGGGCGCGGCCCGGCGGCTGCGCTTGGTGCGGGGAACCGTTGCCGCCGCGCCGCCGGACGTGGTGCAGCGACCGCTGCGGCGAGGCGTTTTGGAACAACCACTGGTGGTCGCAGGCGCGGCGCGCCGCGAAACGGCGCGACAAGTACCGCTGCAGCCGCTGCGGCCACGTCGCGCCCGAAGCGGCCCTCGCGCGTTCGCTTCCCGAGCGAACGAGCGTACAAGGCGGCGATGCGCGCGTGGCGCGCGGGCCGGCCGGCGAACCGCCTCGAGGTCAACCACCGCGAGCCGGCGCTCGGCGCGCACCGGACCTTGAGCTGCCTGCACCACCTGGAAAACCTCGAGACGCTGTGCGTCGCGTGCCACAAAGAGACGACGGCCGCCACGCGGCCCCGGCGGCCGCCGGCCTGACGGGGTACCGCCGGGGGCTCCGCCGAAGCGCGGGCAGGTGCGGAAGGTCAGCGGTTGAGCAACAACGTTCGAAACGAGCCGGGCGGTGCCGTGCCGGATTTCGAACGCGACGAGGCGACCATCAGCGCTTATGAGAGCGCGAAACTTCGCTATATCCGCGCCATCACGCAAGACGCCGAGACCAAATTGCGCGAGGCGTTCGGCAAGCGCCGCGAAGCGATCAACGACGAGATCGCCAACCTGCGCGGTCTCGCCAAGACGCGCGGCGACGCCGCTGCTGCCGCCGCGCAGAAGTATGCCGTCAAGCTCCCGCATCGCGTGCGCAAGACCGGCGTGCGTCCGCCGTCGTTCTGGGAACGGCTGATGACGTTCAATGCCGTCGATAAGTATTATCGCAACGCGCAGAAGGCGGCGGAAGAACTCGACGAGGTCAACGAGCTGCTGCGCAAGCGCCGCGACCGGCTCGATGCGATGGAGCGCGAGACGCGCCGTTCGATCTATCTGCGCGAAGAAGCCGTGCGCAAGAAATTGCAAACGCCCGAAGGCCTGGCCGCGCTGCACGCCGATCCGATGGTCAAGGCGGCGTTCGCGAAGATGCAAGGCGTGATGAACGAGCGCGCCAAGTACGACGAGCGCGTGAAGCGCGGCGAAGTGCCGCCCGAAGAAGCGCGCGATCGCGAGATGGCGCAGCGCGGCATGAAGTTCGCGACCGTGCCGCTCGAAGGCGTGATGATCTCGCGCATCGCCCGCTACGGCGCGCTCGAGTACTACGTGCTGCGCGATCTCTCCAATCGCGAATACCTGCTCTCGTGCGATCCGGCGCTCGAGCCGTTGCGCGACGTGGTGTTCGACATCTCGCGCTCCGCTGCGGGCTACGAAGCCTCGCTGCGCCACACGCCCGACGGTGCGCCGATGCGCGTGCTCGATCACCTCAAAGCCGGTTTTTCCAGCAACGATGCGACCGATCTGTACGCGCGTCACCGCGCCGCACTGCGCACCGACCGCGCCACGCAAAAGACGCGTCCGCGCGATGAGAGCGAAGCGGAGATGATCGCAATGTTGGGCCTGCTCGCCGAAGCCGTCGTCAAGCGCGCGGCTTCACAGGCCGCGAACGCGGCGACTGCAGCGACGAAGAGCCCGAAGCTTAGGCATCCAAAGAGCAGGCAAGCGGGGGTTTGAGCGCAAGCGTACCCGGGGACATCCTCGAACGTGGCTTGCTCGCGTTTAGACGTCGTGGTGCTTTGTCTAGTCCTGGCGTGCGCCGGATGCTCGTCCGGTTGCTGCCGCGGCAAAGCCCTCGCCGACCCCGGCGCCGCACGTCGACACGGTGGTCGCGAAGCAAGGCACTATTCACCCGGCCTTGCAGATCGCGGGCGTCATCACGCCGCTTCGGCAGGTCGGCATCGCGGCCGATCTCTCCGAGCCGATCGGCGACGTCGACGTGCAAGAGGGCGATCGCGTCCACGTGGGTCAACCACTGGCGCACTTGATCACCGACGATCTCGAGGCGCAACTCGCCTCCGCGCAGCGCACGACTGCGGAAGACGTCGCGCGCTACGCGCAAGCGGCCTACCAGACCAACGCCACCAACGCGCAAGATGCGGCCGCAATTCGCTCCGCGCAAGACTCGCTGCGCCAAGCCCGCGTGAGCCTCGCCGGTGCCGAGACCGATCTCAAGCGGTACCAAACGCTCGTTGGATCAAGGCTACATGGCCGCGCAAACGGTCGACCAGCAGCGCACCACGGTCGCTGCGGATGCGGCGGCGGTCAGCACCGCGCAGGCGGCGCTCAATCAAGCCGTCGCCAACGCGCGCGCCAACGGCCGCGGGAATGACGCCGGCGTTCAGCAAGCGGAATTGCAGTCGGCGCGGGCGGCGGCGGATGCCGCGCAGGCGACGGTCGAGCAACTGCGCCGCCAGATCGGCCGCGCGGCGATCGTTTCGCCGCTCGACGGCGTCGTCGATGCGGTCAACGCGAATCCCGGCGAGTATCCGTCGGGCCGTCAGCTCTTCACGATCGAACAGATCTCGAGCGTCTACGCGCTCTTGCCGTCGTCGACCGCGCAGGTCGTCCAGATTCAAAACGGCGCTCCGGTTTCGCTGACGACGAGCGCGACACACGCGCAGGGACAGCGGCACGGTCGTGGCCGTCCTCGATGCGCTGCAGCCCGGCACGACGAACTTCACCGTGAAGGTGCTCGTCCCGAATGCCGACGGGCATCTGCACGCCGGCATGCCGGTCAGCGGCACGGTCGCGCTGCCGCCGGTGAGCGGGATCGAGATTCCCATAACCGCCTTCATCGATGACACGCACGACGGCGTCTACACCGTCGCGAACGGCGTCGTGAGCACGACCAAGGTGCACGGAAGTCAAGAACGACGGCACCAACTCGATCGTCACCGGCTTGAACGCGGGTGCGACGATCGTGAGCAACGTCGACAATGCGAACGTCGGCAACGGCGACCGGGTCAATACGGGCCCGGTCGCGAGCCCCGAAGCCGGCGCGACCCGCAGACACAAGTAAATGTGGCTGACGCGCGTTTTCATCAAGCGGCCGACGCTGGTCTTCGTCTTCATTGCGTTGACCTTGATCGCGGCCGTGATGGCGCTGCAGTCGCTGGTCGTTCAGGAACAGCCGAATAGCGGACTGCCCGGCATCACGATCAGCGTCGGCTTCGCCGGCGCGTCGACGACCGAACTGCAAACGGAAGTCGCCGAGCCGATCGAAGATCAGCTCGCCGGCACGCCGTATCTCGTCACGCAGAGCACGACGATCGAGAGCGGTTCGGTCTCGATCTCGGCCACGTTCTCGCTGCAGTCGACCAATCCCGAGAACATCGCCAACGTCGAGAAGGCGATCCAGTCGGCGCAGCGTCAACTGCCGGCCGGGATCACGTCGCCCACGCTGCGCGTTGCCAACCCGAGCGAACCGGTCATCGTCACGCTGGCGCTGGTCTCGAAGAAGTACGATCAAGCCGAACTCGGCACGCTCGCCAACAATTCGATCGTTCCGGCGATCGAGCAGCTCTCGGGCGTCTCGAACGTCAACGTCGCGGGCACGACGCAGCCGACGTTCACCGTTACCGTCGATCCGGATCTGCTCGCCGCCAACAACCTCACCTTGAGCGACGTCGTCAGCTCGATCACGCCCAACAACGTGCGCGCGCCGGGCGGCTACGTCTATGGGCCCTCGCGCGAAACCGAGCTCGACGTGCGCGGCGATCTCGCGACGCCGCAACAAGTCGCCGACCTGCCGATTCACGTGACCTACAGCGGCACGACCGACGCGCCGCTCGACCGGCGGGACGCGGTTCGTACGCGAGCGGCCTCGGCGGCCCGGTCGGCGCGGCCAACGTGCCGATCATCGTCGTCGGCGCGACGCCCGTGCCGGCGGTGGTCGGCGATGAGCCACGGCCGGTGCGCTCGGACGTGAACTTTGGAACGGCGGGCGGTAACAGTGCCGGCAGCGCAGCGGGCGCGTCGCTCGCCTCGAGCGGTTCGACCGCGAATGCCGCCGCGAGCGTGCCGGTCGACCAGCCGGTGAACACGCAATCGTCGTCGGGTGCGAATGCGGCGGGCGCGTCGAGCGCCACCACTGCCGCGGCCGCCGGCGGCGCGCAGCCGTCGGGCGGCGCGAGTTCGTTCGGCAGCGGCAGCGGCGTTGCGACGTCGCCGTTCGTCGGCGCGCTGCAATCGTGGGCCGTGCCGAGCGCGGATCGCCGCATCTCCGATGTCGCCAGCGTTGCCGCATCGACCGTCGTGCCGCGCATCTCATCCTCGCAAAACGGTCATCCGGGCGTCACGCTCAGCATTCAGAAGCAAGCCGATGCGAGCGAGGTCACGGTCTCCGAGGAAGTGCTCAAGGCGCTGCCCGCACTCGAACGTCAATTTCCCGACATCCAATTTCAAGTCGCGCACGTGCAGTCGACGTTCACCGAAGAGCAGGTCGAAGGCGTCGAACACACGCTGATCGAGGGCATCATCCTCACCGCGATCGTGATGTTGTTCTTCCTCGGCTCGTGGCGCAACGCCGTCGTCGTGATGATCGCGATCCCGACGTCGCTCGGCGTGACGCTGTTCATCATGAACGCGCTCGGGCTCACGCTCGACACGGTGTCGCTGATGGCGATGACGCTCGTCATCGGCATCCTGATCGACGACTCGACCGTCGTGCTCGAGAACATCGAGCGCCACCATGACGCGGGCGAGTCGCCGGCCGATGCGGCGATCAACGGCCGCACCGAGATCGGTCAGGCCGCGATCGTGATCACGTTGGTCGACGTCGTCGTGTTCTTGCCGCTGGCGTTCGTCGGCGGCCAGATCGGCCGGCAACTCAACGAGTTCGCGATCGTCATCGTGGTCGCGACGATGACGTCGCTGCTGGTGTCGTTCACGATCACGCCGACGCTGGCCGGCCTCTGGTCGCTGAAGTCCAAATGGAAGCCGTGGAGACCGATCCGCTGGTTCGACGACGCACTTCAACCGTTTGCGCACGCGCTATCACGAGAAGTGGCTCCCGGCGATGATGGCCCGGCCGTGGCCGCTGCTCGTCGGGCGCCGTGGTCCTGTGCATCCTCGCCTATCTGCTCGTGCCGACCGGTCTCGTCGGCGAAGAGTACATCCCGGCGGAAGATCAGGGCATCATCTACGCGCAGGTCGCGTTTCCCGCCGGCCATCCGCTCACCCAGACGACCGTCGCGATGAGCAAACTGGAAGCGGCGACGAAACAAGTCATCACGCCGCACGATCTGCAATACGAAACGACGGTCGGCCGGTGCGTACAGCGCGGCGTTCGGCGGTTTCGCGCAAGAAGGCAACGTCGGGCAGATCTCGATCTTCCTCAACGACGACCGCAACGACGTCGACCTACGACTACGTCGCGAAACTGCTGCAGCGCTACCAGCAAGTCGAGCCGTCGGCGCAGATCAGCGTCGCCTCGGCGACGCAACAGGGCGGCGGCAACCAACAGCAGATCGACGAGCTGGTTTCGGCGTCGGGCACGACCGATCCGACGCCGTATGCCGCGAAAGTCTTCGCCGCGCTGCAGCAAACGCCCGGCGCGACCGGCGTGCAGAACAGTCAGACCAACGCCGCGCCGCAGATGGAGATCGACTTCAACCGCGCGGCGCTGCAGTCGCTCGACGTGAGCATCGGCACGGCGGCGGACGCCGTCGAAGCGGCGTTCGGCGGCGACGTGGCCTCGCAGATCGAGACGCCCGACCGCGGCCTCACCGACATCGAGGTCATGTATCCGCGCAGCGATCAGACCTCGCTCGATCAAGTGCTGGCGATTCCGCTGCGTGCGCAGAACGGCGGGATCGTGCGCCTCGGCGACGTCGCCTATTTCAAGTCGGTGCCCGCGCCGCTGATCATCACGCGCCAGAACCGCGCGCAGGTCGTGCACATCACGGGCAACGTCGCGCCCGGCTACGAGCTCTCCAACGTCACGAAGGCGTTCCAGAAACAACGTCGCAGGCTTGCACTTGCCGAAGACCGTCACGATCCGGCCGGCCGCGCAAGGCCAGCAAGATCTGATGGGCCAGGCGCTCACGGCGCTGCTCTCATCGCTCGCGATCTCGATCGTGCTCGTGTTCTTGCTGATCGTCGACGCTCTACAACAGCTACCGCACGCCGTTCGTCACGCTCTTCGCCATTCCGGTGGCCGTGATCGGCGCGCTCGGCGCGCTCTGGATCACGCACAACACGCTCAACTTCTACTCGCTGCTCGGCATGATCTTGCTCGTCGGCCTCGTGACGAAGAACGGCATCCTGCTGGTCGACTACGCGGACACCGTGCGCGTGCGCGAAGGCCGCTCGCGCGAAGAAGGCATCCAAGAGGCCGCCTCGACGCGGTTCCGGCCGATCATCATGACGACGCGTCGCGATGGTCGCCGGCATGTTGCCGCTCGCGCTCGGTCTCGAACCCGGCACCGCGACGCGCACGTCGCTCGCCATCGTCGTGATCGGCGGGCTGCTCAGCTCGCTCGTCCTGACGCTCTTCATCGTGCCGATCATGTACCGCTGGATCGCCCCGAAAGAACTCAAAGAAGAAACCCACCTCTCGAGCGACCCGCCCAAGCGTGTCATTCCGAGCGAAGCGCCCGAGGGCGCGTAATATCTGACATTACAAGAAGTAGTTGCCCGCTAAAACGTGATAGGTTTCTTCGGCGGGGTCGAAGGCGACGCCGAGGGGATCGCCGCCGGCTTTGACCGTGGCGATTTGCTGGCGCAGGAAGTGACGTAGGCGGCCGACGCCGCGATCGCTGCCGGCGAGGTTTTCCTCGGAGTGGCAGCGTGATCGGGCCTTGTCCGACTTGCGCTTCCCAGTCGCCCGGGATCGCCTGATGTTCGGCTTCGGTGAGTTCGCTCCACTTGCGCCCGTCGATGATCGGCCGCGACTTGCACTTCGAAGCCTTCGGGCGCGCGCAAGATGTGGAAGAGGCGGAAGTGCGTGTCGTCGACCGGCAGCACGAAGCCCACCGACTTCGGCTTGGCCGGGCTTGAGATGGATGTCGGGCACGATGCGCACGTGCGGGAAGAGCGCTTGCGTGACGCGGTTCATCTTGCGGCCGTCGGGCAAGCTCGCGATACGCGGTGTACTTCATGCCGTGGTCGGCGTGATCGTAGGTGACGTCGGGCATCACGCCCATCTCTTCGACGAACTGCACGCCGCTGAACGACGTGTGCAGAATCGGCACGTGAAAGGGGTCCATGATGTTTTCCCAATCCTGCAGCCAGTTGCACGGCACGATCTCGACCGTGTCGTCGCCGCCGCCGCCGAAACTCGAACCGGTGGCGTAGTAGCATCTCGCCGGGCTCGATGCCTTCGAGCGTATCGTAGCGCGGCAGGAGCGGCTTCTTTTCCGGCGGCCCCATGTAGGCCCAGATCATGCCGTAGCGCTCTTCGACTTGATACCACGGCTGACGAATGAGATCGCGGTTGTGCGAGGCGCCGCCGGGTTCGCACGGCTGGTCCAAGCACGCGGCCGTCGACGCTGAACAGCCAGCCGTGATAACAGCAGCGGATGCCGTCGTCTTCGCACTTGCCGTAGAAGAGCGTCGTGCCGCGATGCGCGCAGCGCGGATAGAGCAGGCCCGGCCGGCCTTTCTTGTCGCGAAAGACGATCAGGTCTTCGCCGAGGATGCGCACGTTTTGCGGCACCGCGACGACCTTGTTCGCGACCGCGACGGGATGCCAGTAGCGCCGCATCTATTCGCCGCACGGCGTTCCCGGGCCGACTTCGGTCATCTCGCGATCGTAGGTTGGTGCCGGGCGGCCGTAGGCGGTGCCGGATGCCGTTGGACGGGATTCGGTCGTGCTCATGGCCTGTGCTGCGGCGAGGAGAATCCGCGTGCCTTCCAACACGGTGCCTGCATGAAACGAGCTTTCGTATCGGGCCTCGCCGCCGTAGCGGCCGCGGTCCTGATCGCCCCGACCGCCGGCGCCGATGCGCCGCCGCTGAAGATCGGCCTGGTGTCGACGCTTTCCGGCAATTTCACCGAGGCCGGGAAAACGGGCGATGCCGCGATGGCGGCGTTCTTCAAGGAACACGGCGATACGGTTGCCGGCCGTAAGGTCGTGATCATCAAGCGCGACGACGGCGGCAACGCGCCCGATACGGCCAAGCGGCTGGCACAAGAACTGATCGTCTCCGAGCACGTCGATTTTCTGATGGGCCTCGTGTTCTCGCCGAACGCGAAGGCGGTCGGCGACGTGTCGACCAGCGCCAAGATGCCGACCTTCATCACCAACGCGGCGTCGAACGGCATTCTCGAAACGAACCCCTACATGGCGCGCTTCAGCTACACCGAGGGCGAGCTGACGCACCCGCTCGCGCAGTGGGCGCTCAAGAACAACATCAAGAACGTCTACACGATCGTGCTCGATTACGCGACCGGCATCGACGCCGCACGCGGTTTCGAGAGCGTGTACACCGCGGGCGGCGGCAAGGTGCTGGGCGATGCGCACGTTCCGCTCAACGCGCAAGACTTCGCGCCCTACGTGCAGCGCATCAAAGAGGCGCATCCGCAAGCGGTGTTTGCGTTTCTGAGCACGTCGGCCGGGCCGTTTCTGAAAGCCTGGTCGGCGGCCGGCGGACCCGCCACCGGCGCCAAGATCCTGGCGACCGGCGAGTTCACGATCGAGTCGTCGCTGCCGGTGTACGGCGACGCGGCCCTCGGCGTGATCACGGCGATGAACTATGCCGGCTCGCACAACTCGCCGCTCAACAAACAGCTCGCGCGCGACATGCGCGCCGCCGATCCGTCGATCGACGAACCGAGCTTTGCGATGTCGCGACCTACGACGTGCATGCTCGGCGATCTACAAAGCCGTCGCGGCACAGAAGGGCAATCTCGACCCGGACAAGACGATGGCGCTCGATGCGCGGCATGAAGCTCGACAGCGCGCGCGGACCGATCATGATCGATCCGCAAACGCGCGACATCGTGCAGAACATCTACATTCGCCGCGTCGACAAGATCGACGGGAAGTACCAGAACACCGAGATCGCGACGTACCCGAACGTGCGCGATCCCTTAGAGCATTAGTGGCGGTCCCTCGACAAGCTCGGGATGACTTACGCCCGCAGAGCGGCTAGGACGTTGCGCGGCGTCAGCGGGGCCGTGCGTACGCGCACGCCGGTGGCGTCGAATACCGCGTTCGCGATCGCGGCCGCCGTTGGACGCGACGACGGTTCGCCGGCGCCGCCCGGTGCGACGGTCGGGCGATTGATCATCACGACCTTCACCTCATCGGGAATGTCGCGCATCTTTGCAACCGGGTAGGTCGCCCAATCGACCGAGGTCACGTTGTGATCGTCGAAGGTCACTTCTTCCATGATCGCGCGGCTCATCGATTGGATCAGGTTCGCTTCGATCGTGCCTTGCAGTGACTTCGGGTTCACGACGAAGCCGCAGTCGTGCGCGCAAACGATGCGGCGCACGCGCACGGCGCCGGTCTTCGGCTGCACGCCGACCTCGGCGACGGTCGCCACGATCGTCGCGCCGCGCGTCGCGAACGCAACGCCGCGTCCGATCAATTCGCCGTTTGCACCGCTGCGCTTCACGCTGCCGGAGACACGGGAATCCCAGCCCGCGGCACTCGCCACGTGCTGGAGCGCTTCGATGTGGCGCTGGTCCTTGAGGTGCTTGATGCGGAACGCGATCGCGTCCATGCCGGCGTGGGCCGCCAATTCGTCGATGAACGATTCGATGATGAACGTCGTGCCCGGGCCTTCGGGGTCGCGCATGTGCGTCGTTGCGCAGCGGCGAGTTGCCGGCCGAAAACGGCGCGAGCAATTCGGCGCTCGAGCGATAGTTGGGGATTTCGTACTTCGCGCTCGCATCGCCGTATTGCCCGAACTCGTAGACGACCGCGTCGTTCGGGAAAGCCCGCCATTTGCCCGGCCAGGAAGCTGCCCGCAACGCTCGGCTGCGAGAGGATTTCGTTGCCGTTGAACTGCCGGATCACGGCGTCGAACGCCACGATGCTCGCCGTTGGCAACGTTCGCCTTCAGGCGCCCGGCCATCGCCGGTGCCTTGTTGCCCCATTGCGTGTTGTCGGCGCGCATCGATTGCACGCGCACCGGCCGGTCGATGGCGCGCGAGAGAAACGCCGCCGCCGCGCCGGATTCTTCCAAACCGCCGCGCCCGTACGAGCCGGCGTCGGACGCCCAGACGACCCGCACTTGCTCGAGCGGAATCTTGAGCAGCTTCGACATGCCTTGGCGCAACGCGTGCGTCTTCTGCGTTCCCGACCACACCGTGACGCCGTCGCTGCGGACGTCGACGACCGTGCATCCCGGGCCCATGTTGGCGTGCGATTGGAAGGGCCAGAAGTACGTCGCTTGCAACGGTGCGCTGCCGATGGTCGCGTCGACGTCGCCGCCCTTCGCCGACGCTCTGCTTGATCGAGGGCTGCGGACCACATGTAGTCGGGCAGCGCGTCTTGCTTGGGCAGCGTACGCTGCTGCGGCGCTCCACGTCGTTTTGAGCGCGCGGACGGCGCGAATCGCATCCCACTCGTGCGTCGCCACGACGCCGACGAAGCCGCCGACGCGAATCGCGCGCGCAGTCGCCGATGCCGCGGATCGACGATTCGTCGACGCTCGACCAGCGTCGCACCGATGGACGGCGGATAGACGAAGCGGCCGTGCACCATGCCCGGCGGTTTGACGTTGACGACGTACGGATAGTTGCCGAACGCTTTGGGCGCCGCGTCTTTGCGCGGCATCGGCGAGCCGGCGATGCTTGTAGTCGGCCCAGTCTTTCGGTTTGGCCGGCACGGTGAGGCTGGTGGAGAAGCCATCGCCGGTTTGCGGAAATTTCGGATCGGGCGCGAGCGCGCCGAGGACGTCGGAGTAGCGCAGCGATTTCGACGGGATCGCCGGCAACTTGGATCACGCCGTCGCGGACGGTGAGCTGCGAGGCCGGTACGCCGAGGCGCTGCGCCGCTGCGTTGACGAGGATGCTGCGCATTTCGGCCGCCGCATTGCGAATCGGCGAAGTTGCCCGCGAACGTTGAGAAGCTGCCGCCGACGCCGCCCGCGCTGACGGTTTCGCTCGTATCGCCGAGCATCGGACGCACGCGATCGAACGGCACGTCGAGTTCGTCCGCGACGAACTGGGCGAAGCCGGTCGGCACGCCCATGCCGACTTCCACTTTATCGGTGTACATCTCGACCGTGCCGTCGGGCAGCATGCGCAGCCAGTCGCCGAGCGCGGTCATCTTCTGCGGTGCCGGCGCATCGGCCGCGACCGCGAAGCTGCCGACGCCGGCACCGGTGGCGATCACCACGAGCGCGGTCGCGCCGGTGAGGAATGTCGCGCGCGTGCTCATGCCGTCATCTCCTTGGCGGCGCGCTCGACGGCGCGCAGGATCGCGACGTGGGATCCGCAGCGGCAAACGAGGCTGCCCAGCGCCTCTTTGATTTGCGCGCGCGTCGGGTTCTTTTGTTTGTTGAGAAAATCGGCGGCGGTCATGATCCAGCCGTTGAGGCAGTAGCCGCACTGCATCGCTTGTTCTTCCGCAAATGCCGTTTGCAGCGGATGCGGATGTTCGGGCGTGCCTAATCCGTCGAGCGTCGTCACCGAGCGCCCTTCCGCGAACGAAACCGGCGTGACGCACGAGCGCATCGCCTTTCCGTCGACGTGCACGGTGCAGGCGCCGCACTGAGCGAGCCCGCAGCCGAAACGCGGGTTTTCCGATGCGAGGTTGTCGCGCAGCGCATAGAGCAGCGGCATGTCGGGATCCGCGTGGACGTCGTGGACGTGTCCGTTAACATGCAGCTTCATCGTCTTGTCCATAGTAGCCGGCCCCTCACAACAGTACGTCAGTCAAAGCGCTTCGCGGGGCAGCCCCTTATTACTTCGGCACTCGTTGTATTCCGGCGTGCGAGTCGGCGGATTCCGGGCCTCGCGGAGCGAAGCTTCGGGTTACCCGATCGCCCTTTTGGAGGACTGCGAAATGGACGTCTTAGATCGCCCGGCCTACTACGGGTTCAAGCAGCGTCATGAGCCGCAGCTCAATCCGTTTGGCCTCAAGTGCTGCGATCATTTCGGCTTGCCGACGCCCGACCCCGATCGCGCCGGGAAGTTCTACGAGCAGATCCTCGGCGCCGTGGAACTATTCCGCGCCGGTTATTCTGAAGACGATCGCGCGCACAAACGCCTGCGGCACATCTTCTATCACATCGGCGCAACGCTGATCGAACTGGTGGAACAAGAAGACGGCGTGAGCTATCCGGATCACACGAATCCGGAAGGCCGCAACATGAACCCGCACTTCGCCTGGCAGACGACGCCGGAATGCGTCGCCGCGTTCGCCGCGCATCTCACGCGCGAAGGGATCCCGTTTTCCGGCCCGCGCCGGCACAAGAACGTCAGCGCCGTATCGGTCTACTTCCGCGATCAGGACGGCAACAATCTCGAAGTGACCACATGGGAAGAGTGTCCCGATAGCATGATCGCGCCGATCGACCCGAACGCGCCGCGCGGCAAGAGCGGCGGCTTCATGGATTGGGGAGCCTACGCGCACAATTGGCGGCCGAAATAAAGCCTTGCCTCGATGGCGTTACGGTGCTGGAGCTGGGAAGCTCCATCGCCGGGCCGTCCGCAACGCGACATCTCGCCGACCTCGGCGCAACGGTCTGGAAAGTGGAACCGCCCGGCGGCGATCAGCTGCGAACGTGGGGCACGCGCGCGCCGGACGGATCGTCGTATTGGTTCAAGGGTCACAATCGCGGTAAGCGGCTGGTGGCCTTCGACGTGCGGCGCGCGGAAGATGCGGCTGCCGTGCGCAAACTCGCGCTCGGCGTCGACATCGTCATCGAGAATTTCCGGCCCGGCTGGCTCGCGCAATACGGACTCGACGCGCAGTCGCTGCGCGCGGAGAAACCGTCGCTGATCTATCTCTCGATCAGCGGCTACGGGCAAGACGGACCGATGGCCGGGCAGCCCGGCTACGGCGCGATCGCCGAATCGATGGGCGGCTTCCGGCACATCACCGGCGAGCCCGACGGTCCGCCGATGCGCATGGGCATCAGCATCGCCGATGAGCTGGCCGGATTGAATGCGAGCATTGCCGTGCTCGCGGCCCTGCATGCGCGCGATCGCGACGGCGTGGGCGAGACGATCGATATCTCGCTCGTCGAGAGCGTGTTCAGCATCATGGAGAGCGTGCTGCCCGAGTACGTGCATGCGGGCAAAGTGACGAAGCGCGTCGGCAACCAGCTCACGACGGCGGCGCCGAGCAACGTGTATCCGACGCGCGACGAGCAATGGATCGCGATCGCCGGCAACGGCGAGGGCATCTTCCGCCGTCTGGCCGAGACGATGGGCCGGCCGGAGCTCGCGGCCGACCCGCGCTACGCCGACAACTACGCGCGCGTCGCCAACATGGCCGCGCTCGACGCGGAGATCGTCGCCTGGACGAAGACGCTGACGCTGGCCGAAATCGAGGCCGCGCTGGCGAAAGCGGGCGTTCCGGCCGGACCGATCCTCGCGATCGATGCGATCGTCGCCCACCCGCAAATTCAAGCCCGCGCAGCCGTTCGCACGCTGCGTGACGAAGCGGGCATCGACGTCGCGACGTACGGCCCCGTGCCGCACCTCACCGAACGTCCGATCGAACTTGCGTCTGCGGCCGGTGCCGTCGGCCGCGATCAAACCTTACTGCCATCGTGAACGGAGTGAACAACCGCGTGTCTGCACCACTGCATCTCCTCGCCATCTGCGGCAGCCTGCGCAAGGCTTCGTACAATCGCTCCGCACTGATCGCGCTCGCCGAACTCGCGTCACCCGGCTACGAGGTCGAGGTGCGCTTGCTGCACGACATCCCGATGTACGATCACGACTACGTCGACGAGCACGGCAATCCCGAAGCCGTCGAACGGCTCCGCGCGGAGATCACCGCCGCCGACGGCATCGTCATCTGCACGCCGGAGTACAGTCACTCGATCAGCGGCGTTTTGAAGAACGCGCTCGATTGGCTGCACGGAAAACCGGCGTTGCTGGGCGCAAAACCCGTCGCGGTCATGAGCGTCTCATCGAGCGCGCTCGGCGGTTCGCGCGCGCAGTACGATTTGCGAAAAATCTTACAGCCGATGGAAGCCTACGTGCTCGGCATGCCGGAGATGATGATCGGCGGCGCCCGCCGCAAGTTCGACGAACGAGGCAAACTCACCGATGAGGCGACGCGCGCGGAACTCGCCGCGTTCCTGGCGGCTTTCGGCGATTGGATTCGCCTCGTGCGCCAGCCCGCGGCCGTCTAGCGGCAGAACGTTCCGAAGGCGACGACACCGGGGCTCGGCGCGCCGAAATTCGTTCCCGGAATCGTTCCCACGATCGCCGCGCTGTGGGGCGCGTAGATGTTGACCGATCCATCGTCCTGCAGCGCATAAACGTAATTCTGGCTGTCGATCGCGAGGCTTTCGCCGGGAATGGTATAGAGGATCACGCCGGAGGCGAGCCCGCCGGGCGCATACACGTCGAAGGAGTTGCCGGTTCCGGCCAGCGTTCGCCGCCGAGCGCCGAGGTTGCCGTGCCCCGGTGAGCGCACGAGCGCGGGTGGCGGCCCCGTCAGCATTTTGCTCGTGTAAACAAATCCGGCCGAATCGACAAAGAGCCCGGTGTCGTTGCTATCGGTCGAAATATACGTCGGCGACGTCGCGAAGTTATCGTATTCGTCGATCTCGGGCGTGTACGTCGTTGCATTGTAGCCTTCGACGTAGATCGGCGTGTTCGATGAGACCGTATCGAGCGCGATGATGTCGTCGTAGGTTCCGTTGGTGTTAAAGCCGCCGTTAATGCCGGCCAGCGTGGGGGAAAGCACTTCCCAGCCGCCGTTCCCCGAATAGGTCGCGCCGCCGTGCGATGCAAAGACGTTTCCGTTGGGACCGACGGTGATCGCCCCGACGCTCGTCATCGGGCCCCCGCTCCGTACGACTGCATCGGGCGGGAGTGGAAATGGCTGCCCCGAGGTGCTGCCGCTGAAGCTGAGGATGGAGTTCGAGCCGTTACTGTTCGCGACGTACATCTGCGCGTAGGTGCTCGGCACGGTCCCGCCGTTGGCGGCAACCCAGTTCGGTCCGGAGACCGTGCCGCTCGCGGTGTAGGTCACCGGCGACGTTGCCGCCTGGGGCTAAACCGTAAACGGTGCCTTCGCCATCGTCATCGTCGTTGAGATAGAGATTCGATCCGTCGCACGTTATGTCGGAGACGTCCTGCAGCGCGATCGGGACCGTTCGTGTCGCCGTCGTCGAGCCCGGCGTAAATCCGACGATCGTGTTGGCCGAGGTGAAGGTGTAGAACGTGCGGCCGACTTCGAAGGGAACTTGCCCCGACGGCGCCGTCTCGGTGGCCGATGTTTGGTTTACCGTTAGGTGATTCTCCGCGTACTGCGTAGCCGCGGAGAACGTGTACGCAAGCGTGGCGGTCGACGTGCTGCTCGCGATCGCCGGCTGCGGAACCGTGACCGTTCCGGTCGTATCGCCGCTCACCGAAACGGTCAACGGTGCGAAGTAGGTGCCGGTGATGGGCTCGTTGTCGACGTCAAATGCATTGGCGGTAACGGTTGCCGAACCGCTTTGATACGACACGAGACCGGGTGTCGAGAGCGCCAGCGAAGCGTGATCGACGAGGCCTTCGAGCGTGACGTTCAGGACGTTCGTACCGTTGGCGGCGATCTGTTCGGTGAACGACGATGCGGACACGGCGCGCGACTGCGAATCCAGTGCCTTGAACAGGAAGCTCACCGTGCCGCCGGCGGGCGCCGAGAACGTTCCGGTGCACGCCGTTGCCACGCACGGAAACGTTTCCGGCGTCGTTCCGTTTACCGCAACGGAGATCGTCGTCGTCGAGGCCGGCACGAACAAGGGCTTGCGCACGTTCGATGCGGTGCCGCTCGGCGTGAGACTGATCGAGAAACTGACGGGCGTGAACCCTTGCGGCCCAGCCGTCGGCTTCGTCACCGGTGCGCCGGTCGCTCCCCCCGTCTGAGGTGCGACCGAGCCGCCGCCGCCACCACATGCGCATACGAGAAAGAGGCAACCGGCCACTACGGCCAGCCGATACGCAAGTGTGAGCACTCGTCGCGGTTCGTCTCATTTCGCAGGCACCCATGCCGGCGGCGTGTCACAAATTGGTACAGACGACCGACGGCCTCGCTGGAGAGGCGTCTTCGCAGGCACCGATTATGCGGCGCAGAACCCCGACGCGGTGATTCGCGACTTCTACTGGTTTTTACCGACCGGTGGCGACGGAGCTTACTTGGGCTCCGGCGATGGTCAGCGCGCTGCGACGAATCGCTATCTGCGAGAAATCGCCGAAGCCGTCGACCGGCTCGGCTACGACGGCGTGTTGTTGCCGACCGGGCGCGGCTGCGAAGATGCGTGGACGATTGCATCCTCGATCGTCACGCACACCGAGCGGCTGCGCTTTCTCGTCGCGGTGCGGCCCGGTACGGTATTGCCGTCGGAGGCCGCGCGCCAAGCGTCCGCGTTCGACCGGCTCAGCGAAGGGCGCCTGGCGGTGAACGTCGTCGTCGGCGGACGGCCGTCGGAACTCGCGGGCGACGGCATCTTCCTCAATCACGACGAGCGCTACGCGCAGGCGCAAGAATTCTTGCACGTCTGGCGCGCGCTGCTCTCCGGCGAACGCGTCGACTTCAACGGCAGCCATTACGAACTCAAAGCCGGCCACGTACCGTTCCCGCCGGTTCAGCAGCCACATCCGCCGTTGTTTCTAGGTGGCTCGTCGCCTGCGGCGCAGGTGCTCGCCGGCGAACACGTCGACGTGTACCTCAGCTGGGGCGAACCGCCGGCATTCGTTGCCGAAAAAATAGCCGGCGTGCGCGCGGAGGCGGCGAAGCACGGGCGCACGGTGCGCTTCGGAATTCGGTTGCATCTGATCGTTCGCGACACCGAAGCGGAAGCGTGGGCGGCGGCGGAACGGTTGATCAGCCGCCTTCCGGATGACGTCATCGAACAAGCGCAGCGCGCGCAGACGCTCGAGTCGGATTCGATCGGGCAGCAGCGGATGACGTCGCTGCACAACGGCGATCGCCGCAAACTCGAAGTGGCTCCGAACCTTTGGGCGGGTGTCGGTCTGGTACGCGGCGGAGCCGGTACGGCGCTCGTCGGCGACCCGCAAACCGTAGCCGAACGACTGCGAGAATATGCAACGCTCGGCATCGACACCGTGATCGCCTCGGGCTTCCCGCATCTCGAGGAAGCGTATCGCGTCGCCGAACTGTTGTTTCCCGTGCTCGAGCGGGGCGGCGCCGCAACGAACGTCGTTCCACCGGCCGCGCCGTTTGCCGGCGGCGGCTCGCTCTCGGGACTTCTCGGCAACGGGCGTTTGACGGGGCCGCGACGGAACTGAGCACGCTTCCGTCGATCGACCTCGGCGCGCTCGAGCACGGGTCGACCAGCGAGCGCGAACGGTTGCGCTCGGCAGCGAGTGAGATCGGCGCGTTCGTGCTCTCCGGACACGGCGTCGATGCAGCGCGCACCGGAGAACTGCTCGCCGTCAGCGGCCGTCTCTTCAGCCTGCCGCAAGCCGAGCGCGAAGCAATCGACATGATTCATTCGCCGTACTTCCGCGGCTACTCGGCGCTTGGAACCGAACGCACGCAGGGCCAGCCCGATCTGCGCGAACAGTTCGACGTCGGACCGGAGGAAGAACCGCGCACGCTTGCCGCCGGTGATCCGGCGTATTTGCGCCTCCACGGACCGAATCTCTGGCCCGCGTCGCTACCTTCGCTGCGTTCGTCGGTCCTGGGATGGATGGAATCCTTGCGCAACGTCTCGATGCGCGTGGTCGCGGCGATTGCTGAGTCCGCCGGTGTACGAGCGGAGACGTTCGCCGCCGGTTATGCGGGACAACCGCACGAGCGACTGAAGATTATCAAGTATCCGCCGGCCGGACCCGCAACCACGCAGCAAGGCGTCGGCGAGCACACGGATTCCGGCTTTCTCGCGTTGATCGCGCACGATGGAACGCGCGGTCTGCAAGTCTACGACGGCCGCGAGTTCGTCGACATCGCGGCCCCGAGCGGCGCGTTGATCGCGGTCTTAGGGCGCGCGTTCGCCGATGCAACGGCCGGCGCGACGGTTGCGGCACGGCACCGGGTGATGAGTCCGCCGGCCGGCTCCGAACGCGTAAGCGTCGCGTACTTCCTCAACCCGCGACTCGATCACGCGGGCTACGGGCCCGAGGCACTCAAGGTGGTTCTGCGCTCGCACCCGCACGTCGCCCGCCGCTTCTTTGCCGACCAGTTGGCGCCGTTAGCGCCCTGACGGCGAGTAGGCCTCCCGCAGGAGCGAGAGGTCGACGAGACGGTCGACCGCGGGCAAGTTTTTGCGGCCGGCTGCACGCAACGCACGATACACTCCGTGTTCGACCTGTCCGGTCGAGATCCAAAGCGGGCCGTGTTCGCGCGTGAAGTTGCTGATCGTGAGCGGGATCTGTGCCCGGTTCTGCGCGATCTCTTCGTTGAGATTTAGCTCCAGCGTCGCGCCGTACGTCTTCACCGCGAGCGTTGCGCCGAGGACGGGATCGCGTGCGTTTTCGGCCCAGCCGCGTGCCGTTGCCCGGAGATAGCGAACCAGCGCGTCCCGATTGTGCTGCACCGACGCGCGCGTAGCGTAGAGACAGCCGGCGTACACGGGGAAGCCCAGATCATCCAGTGAGGCGACGACGTACGGAATGTGCCGTGCGGCGAGGATCACGGGCTGATTGGTGAGATAGCAGAGATAGGCATCGCACGCGCCCTCGATCAGGGGTTCGGGTCCGAATCCGACGGGCACCTCGGTATAACGAAGCGGCAAGTGGTTGACGTTGAGGATGCCGTCGATATAGTCGCGCGCCCCCGCCGGCAAGCCGATTCGCTTACCGACGAGATCGCGTGCGGTGCGCACCGGCGCACGCGGGAGAGAAAGGATGCCGCCGACGCCGTGCTGGTAGACGGCGCCGAGAATGACGAAGTCGGCGCCCTGTGCCATGGCATCGGTGATCTTTTCGATGTCGTTGAAGCCGACGTCGGCCCGCCCGGCGGCAACGACGGCCTCAACGCTCGGCAGGTTCGGTCCGCCGGCGTAAAACGTCGCATCGATACCGTTTTCGCGATAGTAGCCCTTCGCATCGGCGACGTAGAAACCGGCGTACTCGCTGTTCTTGATCCAGAGAAACTGCGTGCTGACCGCCGCCGGAGCAGCCGCCGCTGCAGCGGCGCAAGGGGCGAGTCCGGCAGCAGCGGTCGCGGCGAGCAATTGGCGGCGGTTCATGCCATGATGATACCAGAGATACGCGAACACAGAGATCATGCCCGAGCCATCGCACGACGCACTCCGTCCCGAGACCGATGTTCTCACCCGCGGCTTCGACCCGAAGCTGTCGGTCGGCTCAGCCCGGCCGGCGGTGTTCCGCAGTTCCACCTATGTCTTTTCCAGCCCCGAAGATGCGGAAAAAGCGTTCGACGTTCTCGGTGGGCGCCGAACGCTCGCGCCGGGTGAAAACGTCGACCTGGTCTACTCGCGCTTCAACCATCCCAACGCCGAGATTCTCGAAGCACAGATTCTGCCGCTCGAACCGGGTGCGCTGGCCGCAGCGGTGTTCAACTCCGGCATGGCGGCGATCACCACCGTCTTATTGACGATCGTGCGGCCGGGCGATGCCGTGCTCTTCACCGTGCCGATCTACGGCGCGACGCAAACGTTCATCCTCGACTTTCTCGCGACATTCGGCGTGAGCGGCTTCGCGGTGCCCGCCGGCGACGGCGAGGCGATCGATCGCGCGATCCGCGAAACCCCGAACCTGCGCGCGGTTCTGCTCGAAACGCCCGCCAACCCGACGACGATCATGACCGATATCGCGCGCGTCGCGAAGACGTCGGCGACGCTCGAACGTCCGCCGCTGGTGCTGGTCGACAACACCTTTCTCGGCCCGGCGTTTCAGCATCCGCTCGCGTTCGGCGCCGACATCACGTTGTATTCGGCCACCAAGTACCTCGGCGGCTACAGCGACATCATCGGCGGCGTGGCGTTGGGTTGCGATCCGGTGCTGATGACGAAGATCAAGAGCAAGCGCAGCCTCCTCGGCAACATCTTGCAACCCGACGAGGCCTGGATTCTCAACACGCGCCTCGCCACGGTGTATCTGCGCATGTCCAAACAGAGCGAGAACGCGCAACGGATCGCCGAGCACCTCGTCAAACATCCGAAGATCTCGAAGGTCTACTACCCGACGCTCTTCGACGATCCGGAACAGCGCCGGATCTACGAGACGCAGTGCGAAGAGCCGGGCGGGCTCATCTCGATCGACCTGGCCGGCGGCAAGCCCGCAGCCTTCGACTTTCTGCGCAAATTGCAGATCGCGCGCAACGCCGTTTCGCTCGGCGGCGTCGAAACGCTCGTCTGCCATCCGCGCACGACCACGCATTCGAGTTGGTCCGCAGCCGACCTCGATGCATCCGGAGTCACCCCGGGGCTCGTCCGGATCTCGGTCGGAATCGAAAACTGGCATGACCTGTTAGCGGATTTCGAGCGCGCGCTCGGGTAAGGGTCGGCATGAGCCGGCATTATGCGGCGATGGCGTTGCGGTGCGCCTTCGCCTGCTGCTTGCTGCTGATGCGGGGTCATGCAGCGGCCGCTGCGAGTGAGAACGGAAGCGCGCTGACCGTCGGCGTCCAACTCGAGCCGCCCGTCCTCGATCCAACCGTCAACGCGTCGGCATCGATCGGCGCGGTGGTGTTTCCGAGCATCTTCGAGGGTCTCGTTCGCATCGGTCCCGGCTGGCGCATCGAGCCCGCGCTCGCCACCGCGTGGACGATTTCGGCCGACGGAAGAACCTACGTCTTCCACCTGCGCCCGCGCGTTCGCTTCGGCGACGGTGCACCGCTGGACGCGGCTGCGGTTCGCTTCTCGCTGCTGCGCGCCGTCGCGCCCGGTTCGCTCAATCCGCAGCGCACGCTGCTCGATGCGATCGACGCGGTGACGGTGCGCGATCCGCTGACGGTCGCCGTGCATTTACGGCGGCCCGATTTCACGCTGCTGCAAGTCCTCGGGCTGAGCGCAGCGGTCATCGTGTCGCCGCGCTCGGCGGCCGACGATGCGGTCCGTCCGATCGGTACGGGTCCGTTCCGGTTTGCCGAATGGCGGCGCGGCGATGCGATCGTGCTCGCGCGCAATGCGCACTATTGGGGCCCGAAACCGCTGCTCGCGCGCGTGACGTTCAAGGTCATCGCCGATCCGAACGCCGCGATCGATGCGGTGCTGACGGGCGATGTCGACGTGTATCCGGCGTTTCCGGCGCCCGAAGCCGTCGCACGGTTCGCGCGCGACCCGCGCTTCACCGTGCAGACCGTTTTGAGCGAAGCCAAGACGATCGTCGCAATCAACAACCGCCGCCAGCCCTTTAGCGATCGTCGCGTCCGGCGGGCGCTTGCCTATGCGATCGACCGGAATGCAATCATCGACGCGGCGATGTTCGGGTTCGGCGCGCCGATCGGCAGCCATTACACGCGGGCGGATCCCGGTTACGTCGATCTCACCGGCGAATATCCGTACAACCCGGCGCGGGCCCGAAGCCTGCTCGCGCAGGCCGGCTATCCGCGCGGCTTTTCCGCGAGCCTCGCGGTTCCGCCGTTGAGCTACGCCGAGCGCACGGCCGAAATCGTCGCCGCGGAGTTGGGTGCGGTGGGGGTGCGGGTAAAGATCGTATCGCTCGACTGGGTGCCCTGGCTCACGCAGGTCTTCGGCGCGCACGACTTCGACCTCACGGTCGTCGCGCACGCGGAGCCGCTGGATTACGACATCTACGGCCGCGATGACTATTACTTCGGCTATTCCAATCCACGCTATAAAGCGTTGCTGGCACGCCTCGAGCGTACCGGCAATCCGGTTGCGCGCCGCGCGCTGCTCGCGGACATCCAGCGCACGCTCGCCGATGATGCCGTCAACGTCTTTCTCTTTCAGTATCCCGACATCACGATCGCGAACGCCGACGTCGGCGGCTTTCACTCATCGAGCCCGCTGAGCGACATCGATCTCTCGACGGCGTACGTGCGTGGGGCAGGTGCCGCGCAAAACGCGCGCGGTTCACCGGATCGAGCAGTGCCGTTCGTTGCGATGCTGCTCGCGTTCATCGCGATCGCCGGGCTGATGCTGCGGGCCGGTTGGGGTTACGTCGCGCGCCGCGCGCTTTCGCTTGCGCTGACGCTCGCCGTCGCGTCGTTTGCGATCTTCGCCGTCATGCAGGCGGTGCCGGGCGATCCGGCGCGTGCCGTGCTCGGAATCCACGCCGATCCCGCCGCGATCGCCGCGTTGCGCACGCAGATGGGACTCGATGGCCCCTTCGTGGCGCGCTACCTCGTATGGGCGGGCGGACTGTTGCACGGTCAGTTCGGCACGAGCTGGACCTATCACGAATCGGTCGCCGTCCTGATCCGCGAGCGCTTCGCGCTTTCGTTTCCGCTCACGCTCTATGCGCTGCTGCTCTCGACGGCGCTCGGCCTCGCGCTCGGCATCGGCATGGTGCGGTGGCGGCGCTCGCCGGCTCGGGGCGGTGCTCGGGGCGTTCAGCCGCGTCGGCCTAGCGATCCCGAATTTCTGGTTCGGACTGATGCTCGTGATCCCGTTCGGTATCGGTCTGCACTGGTTTTCCGCCGGCGGGTTTCCCGGGATGGTCGGCGGGTTGGCTCGCGGTCGTCCGGTCGTTCACGCTGCCGGCCGTCGCGCTCGCCTTGCCGCAGGCGGCGGTGTTCGCGCGCGTCTTGCAGTTCGAATTGCTCGAACTCGACGGCGCGGACTTTCTGCGCACGGCGCGGGCGAAGGGCGTGAGCGAGACGGCGATCCTCATTCGCCACGCGTTGCCGAATGCGCTGATTCCGCTGCTGACGATTCTCGGGCTGCAGTTTTCGTTCGTTTTGGCCGGCGGAATTCTGATCGAGAACGTGTTCTTCTTACCGGGTCTCGGACGCTTGGCGTTTCAGGCGATCGCCAATCGCGACGCGCCGGTCGTGCAAAGCGTCGCGATCGTGCTGGTGGCGGAAGTCGTTGCCGTGTCGCTGGTGGCCGATCTGCTCGCCGCCGCCGTCGATCCACGCCGCCGCACGGCGGGCGAAACGTGAAAGCACTCGTTGCGGGCGCCGTGCTGCTGGGCGGTACGGTCGCGCTGGTTCTGCTCTCGTTCGTGTGGCTGCCGTACGATCCGAGTGCCATGGAGATTCCGCAACGGCTGGCGGCGCCGTCGTGGGCGCACCTTTTCGGCACGGACGCGTATGGGCGCGACGTGTTTTCCAACGTCCTTGCCGGCGGCCGCGCATCGCTCGCGGTCGCGTTCTTCTCGTTGCTGATCGGCGCCGGCGCCGGCATACCGCTGGGTCTCATCGCGGCGACCGCACGCGGTTGGCCCGACGAGATTCTCTCGCGCTTCAACGATGTTGTCTTCGCGTTTCCGGCGTTGCTGATCGCGGTACTGGCGGCCGCCGTCTTCGGTCCCGGACCCCTCGATGCCGTCGCCGCCATCGGCATCTTCAACATACCGGTCTTCGCGCGCGTTACGCGCGCCGCCGCGATCGGTCTTTGGCAACGCGACTTCGTGCTCGCGGCGATCGCGGCCGGCAAGGCGCCCGGCCGTATCGTCATCGATCACATCTTGCCGAACCTGGCGCCGGCGCTGCTCGTGCAGGCCGCGATCCAGGCATCACTCGCAATTCTGGCCGAAGCCGGCCTGTCATACGTGGGGCTTGGTTCGCAACCGCCCACGCCGAGCTGGGGACGGCTATTGGCCGACGCGCAAACGCTGCTCGATAGCGCGCCTTGGCTCGCGTTGTTTCCGGGACTTGCGATCCTTACGACGACGCTGGCGCTCTCGCTGCTGGGCGATGGTCTCCGCGAAGCGCTGGATCCTCGCGTGCGCGTTCGTCAACGCCGCTCGCCAAGCGAATGACGAAAACGTCCTCGGGGTCGGCGGCACGACGCGACTCCAGCACGGACCGCGCTTGCGACAAGCGATTCGTGCGCACGAGCGCGTCCAGCACGATCTGGTGGAAGAGATCGCGTTGCACGTGGCTTCCGCCGATCTCGATGAGCCGTTCGAGCGCAGGCTCGAGCCGTACCAGCGCCGTTTCGTAATCGCCGGCGGCATGCGCGACGAGGCCCTCGGCAACATCGAGGCCGACGGCGCCCCAAACAGCGCGGCTCACCATGGGTCCCGCGAGCGGAGCGCGGCGAATCGCGTCGAGCAAACGCTCCGCCTCGGGGCGTTGCGCGCGCGCAAGCCCGTACAGATATTGCAGCGATAGAAACGGCTGCATCACGTCGTCGGCGCGGGCGGCGAGATAGGTGCCGAGATCGTTCCATCGTTCGCCGACGCCGATGCCGGCGAGTTCCAGCCGCGTCAGCAGCGAAACCGCGCCGATCTGGTCTTGCGAAACCTCGCGCTCTTGCGACCAGCAATGATCGTCGTAGATCGCCAAGGCTTCGGCGTCGCGCCCGCGGCTGATGTAGAACAGCGCGAGGTGCCACCACAAGTGCGTGTACATGAACGAGATCAGATCGTTCCAGCCGCTGCTTGCTTCTTCGAGGAACGCAATGCCCTCGGCGATGCGTCCGGTCGTCAGCAGCGCGTGCGCGAGCGCGTGCTGCGCCCACGGTTCGCCGGGCTGCATCGCAAGGCCGCGGCGTGCGGAACGCTCGGCTTCATCGATGCGATGACATTGCTCGTAGGCGAACGCCAGCATGCCGTGCAGGTATGGAATGTCGCCCGCGTCGCCGGCGCAGCCCAGCGCCGCACGCAGCATCGCCGGAAAATCGCCGCGATTGAACTGGTGGTAGTGAAGCACTTTGAGCATCACGAGATCGCGCGGGTGTGCGGTCAGGATAGCTTGCGCGAGGCGCTCGGCGGCGGCGACGTCGCCGTCCGCCCAGTGCCGCGCAACCTCGAGGATGTCGCGTTCGCGCGCGCTCGCAGCGGCGGCCAACGTTTGCGCGCGCAGGATATGGCGCCGCGCTTCGTCCGGTACGTCGCCCGTTTCCGCCAGCAGCCATACGAGCGCGGCATAAGCATGGCTCAAGCAATCCTCGCCGCGGTCGGCCGCTGCGAGGATGTGCGTCACGCGCCGCTCGTAGCCCAAGAAACCGAGGATGAACTCGTCGATCGCGCGCACGCGCAGCGGATGCCTGCGCGCTGAGCGGATTGCCGAGAACGTCGCGCGCTTCGGTCGCGTTCACTGCTCGCGGTCCCGCGCGAAGCGGCTCTGCCAGCTCGGCGCTTCACCGGGCCGGCCGCTCGAGCGCGCTTCGAACACGCCGCGTGCGACGGCGCGCGCGGCGACTTGTGTCGCGGCGAGGCACAGTTCGGAAATTTCATCCGGTTCGTCAGCGAGCGGCCGGGCTTCGGTCGAGATGCCGAAGACCGCGTCGCCGTCGCGCGGCAGATGCGCCGGCAGTACGGCGCGCACGACGCCGTCCTGCGCGGCGATTGCGAGACGCTTGGCGAGCGCGCGCGAGAGCGTGGCATCGGTCGCGACGACGCCGATCGTCGTGCCCCAATAGAGCTGCGGCTTGACCCGCAAACGCACGTCATCGGCGACGAACTGCGCCGGGAAACCGTGTCCGCCGAATTCCGCGTCGCGCTCGAACGGCGCCGCCCAGAAATGCGGGCCGTCGCCGATCGTTACCGTGCCCACGGCGTTCACCACCATCAACGCGGCGACGAGATGGCCTTGCGGGGTCAACGCGCTCGCCGAACCGACGCCGCCTTTGAGCGTCGCCGTCGTCGCTCCGATGCCGGCGCCGGCCGTGCCGAGCTCGAAAGCCGGGCGTTGCGCGCGTCGCGCGCCGCGCGATAACCGAAGTCGGCATAAGGGCTGAAGCGGCCCCAGCCTTTGTCACCGCCGTTGACGAGATCGTACAAGCTCGCTTGAACGACGATCGGGACGCGCGGCAACGGTACTCCCGGCAGCTGCGCAAAATCTTCGCGCAACGCTGCTTGCACGCCGCCCGTCGCGTCGAGGCCGTAGGTCGAACCGCCGGACAGCACCACGGCGTTGATCCGTTCGACCGTCATCTCCAAGCCGAGCAGCGCGTCTTCGCGCGTGGCTGGTGAGCCGCCGAGCACGCTCGCGGCGGCCATCGCCGGGCGCTCGAACAGCACCGCCGTCACACCGGAGCGGAGCACGCCGTCGTCGCCCGCGTGACCGACGGAAATGCCCGCAATGTCGGTGAGCAGATTTTGCCGTTCCCGCGCTTGCGTCATGCGCCGCCCGATGCGGTGACGGCAAGTGAGGGAAGTTGGGGCAGCACATTTTCGGCGAACAGTTGCAGCCGTCGCCGTGCGCTCGCGTAGGTTGTCGAAAATGTCTGAACTTGCGCCACTAACTGATCGA
This sequence comes from Vulcanimicrobiota bacterium, assembly GCA_963845455.1. GTDB lineage: Bacteria > Vulcanimicrobiota > Vulcanimicrobiia > Vulcanimicrobiales > Vulcanimicrobiaceae > Lustribacter. The sequence goes on from CAWJSM010000002.1 coordinate 104,576, forward strand.
CGCCGTCCAAGATACCGGACGACGCGAGTTGCTCGACGATCTGCGCGGGAGAACCCCACGCAACGCCCAAGCGGCGGAGCACGTCCGCGAGCGCGCCGTCGCTCGTCGTCGTGGCGCGCGTTTGCACGTAGCGCATGATGTCGGATCCGATCTCCGCTTCGACCGTCGCGGCATCGGGGCCGGGGAAGATGCCGCAAACGAGCACGACACGCGGCGCCGCATCGTGCCCGTTTTCGCTCCACGCCGCGCGATAGCGGCGAATCAGCGCGCCGGCATCGTCGGCGGCGCCCGGACGCGGTGCGACGATCAGCCCATTGCCGCGTGCAGCGATCGCTTCGACCGCGCTGCGGCTTTCCCACAATCGGCCGCGCAGTCCCGGCGCGGCCGGCTGCAGCGTGTATTCCGGGTGCGATGCGTTGACGGCGCCACCGGCGATGACGTGCATCAACGGCGCGATGCGTTCGTCGTACATTGCCGCTCGCCGGCTCGCGTTCTCGCCGAACGCGACGAACGACGCGCCGTCGAAGCCCGTCCCGAGACCAAGTTCGAGCCGGCCGCCGCTCAGCACGTCGAGCACGGCGGCATCCTCGGCCAATCGCAACACCGGCTCGAGCGGTAACACGACCACGCCGGTTCCCAGCCGCAGCCGGCGCGTGGCGTGACTTGCGTGTGCGAGCAGCAGCAGCGGGGCGGGAAGGCGGCCCGTCTCCGAGCCGAAGTGGTGTTGCGCAACCCACGCGCTGCCTAAGCCCAGCGCCTCCGCGTCGGCCATCAAGTCGATTGTTTCACGGTAGAGCGCGGGCCGGTCGTCTGATGCATACAGACGGTTCAAGAACCCGGCGCGTTCGAGCGGCCAACCGGTTGGAGTCATCTGGATCGGCACTTCGTGCCGGGCCGATCGAAAGCCTCAACAGCCAGGCGTAGCCGCGCGTTGCGGGTCACTTTCAGGCATCGGACTTGGGGTCGCGCACGAGGCGCGTTAGAGTACGGCTAGCCGTTAACTTCTCGGGCGCTTCCGTTGATCAGAATCCGATCTGCATGCGGAATCCCGACGAGGTGGCGGTCGTAGAAAACCGTTACCGGCGTGCCTGGTTTGAGCGCGGACATCTGCATGGTCGTCTTTCCGTCTTTCGAAAATAGTCGCTTGAAACGCGGAATCAAAAGAAACTTGTAATCTTTGCCGGACTGCGCGTCCTTGACCGCAATATCGGTTGTTGAGACGTGGATTACCGTTCCGATAACCCGATCTGTGGCGAGGGCTCGCGCTGCGACGGGTCCTAGCACGAAACATACAATCAGTGCAAGTGCAAAAAGTGAGCGGCCCAGCGGCTTGTCCATTGCTCGTTCGATCATCATGATGTGCCGATTCCGCGCCGCGCGCGATGACGAAACGTGTAACGCACATCGTGGTGTGCCCCGGAGCGGGAATACTAGGAACGGCACTACTAGGATACGCCTTTGCGAGTCGTGCTACGCTGGCTCTATGAATGCGAGCGATACGCGGCCGATCTCGATTCTGCTCCAGACGACGATCCGGCACGACGAAGACAACTGGAACATCGAACGTTTTTCGATGCTTCGCGATCTCATGAGCGGCTTTCTCGACGGAAATGCGAAGCAGCTCACGAACGTCACGGCGCGCGACCGCGAGGCTGATGCCGACGGGAACGATCCGGTCATCTCCTCGATCGCAAGCAGCGACTACGACCAGGTGTGGCTGATCGGCGTCGACTGGGGCCCGGACTACGGCCTCACCCCCTCAGACTGCAAGGCGCTCAGCGAATTCCGGCGCCGCGGGGGCGCAATCATGTCCATGCGCGATCATCAAGACCTGGGCGCGTCGATCTGCTATCTCGGCGGGATCGGCAAAGCGCACCATTTCCATACGACGAATCCGGAGCCGGATGCGGAACGGCAGCGGCCCGATGATCCCGACAATCCCAATATCAGTTGGCCGAACTATCATTCCGGCTCGAACGGTGACGTTCAGTTCGTCGAGGTCCAAAATCCGATCCACCCCGTGCTTCTTCAGGGCGGGGCCACGATACGCACTCTGCCGGCGCACCCGCACGAAGGTGCGGTCGGCCCACCGCCCGGCGACTCATCGGCGCGCGTGGTCGTGCGCGGTACGTCGTCCGTCACGCACCGGCCCTTCAATATCGCCGTCGCCTTCGAAGCGCGCGACGGCAATGGACGTGGGTGGGCAGAATCGACATTCCATCACTTCGCGGACTACAACTGGGACATCAGCAGAGGCTGCCCATCGTTTGTCACCGACGTGCCGTCATGGACATTGCAAGACGATCCGGCCCTACTGGACGATACGAAGCGCTACGTGCGGAACCTCGTCGAGTGGCTCGGTCGCCGCGTGGTGCCCGCGCTGCCGGTAGACCATCGGCCGCCCTTCTCACGACTTAGGTGCGGCGGTAGAGCAGCGCTTCGGCGATGTGGTCGCGCGCGATCCGGTCGGCGCCGGCGAGATCGGCGATCGTACGCGCGACGCGCACGATGCGGTCGAAGCTGCGTGCGCTAAGACGTTCGCGCTGCATGACGCCTTCGAGCAGCGCGTACGACGGTGGATCGAGCGCCGCATGTGTGCGCAGGTCAGTGCCGGTGAGGTGCGCGTTGAGTCTGCCGTTGCGCTGCAGTTGCCGCTCGCGCGCGGCGAGGACGCGCTTGCGAATCGCGGCTGACGGTTCGGCGCGCTGGTGCGTGGCGAGTTCGTCTATCGGCACGCGGACCACGTTCACGTGCAGGTCGATGCGGTCGAGCAGCGGCCCGGAGATGCGCGAACGGTAGCGAGCCACGGCGGCGTCGTCGCAGCGGCAGTCGGCGTTGCGCTCGCCGCGGTTGCCGCACGGGCACGGGTTCATCGAGGCGACCAGCGAGAACCGCGCCGGAAAGGTGCACGAGCCGCTGGCGCGCGCGATCGTCACCGCACCGTCCTCGAGCGGCTGACGCAGCACCTCGAGCGTCGAGCGCGGGAACTCCGCGATCTCGTCGAAGTACAGCACGCCGCGCGACGCCAGCGTGACTTCGCCCGGCCGCGGGATCGCACCGCCGCCGATGAGCGCGATGCGGCTGCTGGTATGATGCGGCGCCCGAAACGGCCGCCGCCGAACGATGTGCGGGTCGGTGCCCAGTAGGCCGGCGATGCTGTAGATCGCGGTGACGTCGAGCGATTCATCAGGCGTCATCGGCGGCAGAATCGACGGCATGCGCTGCGCGAGCATCGTTTTGCCGCAGCCCGGCGGCCCGACAAGAATGACATTGTGTCCGCCGGCCGCGGCGATTTCCAGCGCGCGCTTCGCGATGATTTGTCCGCGTACGTCGGCGAAGTCGTCGCCGCCGCTCGCGCCGTCTTGCGCGAGCGAAGAACCGCCGCTGACGCGGAATTTCTCGCCGTTGCCCAGCACGACCGCAAACGCATCGGCCAGCGTCGGCACGGCGTACGTCTCGACCGTCCGGAATCAGCGCGGCCTCTGCGTGGTTAGCGAACGGCACGATCGCGCGGCCGAGCCCGGCACGCTTCGCCGCGATCAGCATCGGCAGCGTTCCGGCGACGGCGCGCAGCGAGCCGTCGAGCGCGAGTTCGCCGAGCATCACGAACTCCGCCAGCAGCTTCGGCGCGAGTTGGCCGTCGAGTGCCAGGAGCGCGAGCGCGATCGGCAGATCGAACGCCGGGCCTTCCTTGCGCACGTCGGCCGGGGCGAGGCTCACCAGCAGCCGTCCGGCCGGTAACATGAAGCCGGAATTGATCAGGGCCGAGCGTACGCGGTCCTTGGATTCGTTGAGGGAACGGTCGGGGAGCCCGATGATCGCGATCCCCGGCGTCCCGGGCGAGGCGCCGGTTTCGACCCGCACGATCAGGCCCTCGACGCCGTGCATCGCGCAGGCGAACGAACACGGTTGCACCTGCTCCATCTGCGCCGAAGGCACGCTCGAGCAAGGGGACGAAAAAATTACCATGGATACACTTGCGCGTCCGTCTCGTTACGGGTTTGGGGAACGCTTCGAACCGCAGTCCAACCGCTTCACGCTAACCGGATGCGATCACTTCGGTTTGCCCGCGCGCGATCCGGAACTCTCGGGGAAATTCTTCGAGCAGATCCTGGGCGGCGTCGAGTTCTTCCGGGCCGGCTACTCCGAGGCCGAGCGCGCGGCGAAGAAGTCGCGCCACATCTTCTATCATGTCGGTAAGGTTTTGGTGGAACTCGTCGAGCAGCGCACCGAAGCGGGCTACCCCGACCACACGAACCCCAACGGCGAGAACATGAACCCGCACTTCGCCTTCGGCACGACGGCTGCGGGCGTGCTGGCGTTCAAAGACCATCTCACCCGCGAGGGGATTCCGTTCGCCGGACCGCGCCGCCACGGTAAGGTCATCAGCGCCGCCTCGGTCTATTTCCGCGACATCGACGGCAACATTTTGGAAGTCGTTACGTGGGAAGACATGGCGGCGAGCGAGATCGTGCCGGTCGCGCCGGGCGAACGGCTCGCCGACTGGAACGCGCTCAAGCACAACTGGCGGCCGCACTAACGGCGCGATGACCGCATCCGTCGTGCAGCAATTGCTGCTGATGCTCGTGCAGGGCATCTTCGTCGGCGGTTTGCTCGTTGCGGCGTTCCGGTTGCGGCGAACCTTCGGGCAGGCGCTGCTCTACATCGTCTTCGGCGTGATCTTCCAGTACGCGAACTTGCTGGCCGGCAGCGTGTACATTCCGCTCTCGCCGTGGCTCGTCGTTAGCCCGGGCTCGGTCGTCCTCTTTCCGGCAATTCTGTTTCTCGTGCTCTTCGTCTACCTCAGCGAAGACGCGGTTGAGGCGCGCAAGCTGATCTACGGCGTGGCGATCGCCAACGTCGTCTTTCTGCCGCTGAGTTTGCTCGTCGCGGCGCAATTGCAGTCGCCGCAGGTGATCAACCCGTTTCATCTCCCGCCGGAGCTGTTCGGCGTGCAGCCGCGCATCGTCGTCTCGAGCGCGATCGTGCTCTTCCTCGACACGCTGATCGTCTGTTTGCTGTACGAATGGATCAGCCGGTACACGCGCTCGATCTTCTTGCGCGTCTTCCTCTCGCTGACGGTTACGCTGTTTTTCGACTCGATCGCCTTCGCGACGGCGGCGTTCGCCGGCAGTCCCGCGTACGTCGACATCATGGTCTCGCAGATCGTCGGGAAGACGGTTGCGGCGCTCGTCTACGCGATCATCCTCGCCACGTATTTGCGCTACTTCAACGTTGCCGAAAGCATGGTCGTGGGCGAAGGCCGCGCGCTCGGCGCGATGTTTCGCGTGCTGACCTATCGCCAGCGCTACGAAGAATTGCAGCGGATCGTCATTCGCGACGCGCTCACCAACGTCTACAACCGCGGATTTTTCGATGAGGCGATCGAGAAATACGTTGCGATGTCGAAGCGCTCGGGCCGCTCGATCTGCATGATGATGGTCGACGTCGACCATTTCAAGCGGGTGAACGACACCTACGGCCATACCGAGGGCGACCTCGTCCTCCAGCTCATCGCGGGCGCGATTTCCTCGATGCTGCGGGTCTCGGACTACGTGTGCCGCTACGGGGGCGAAGAATTCGCCATCCTCTTGCCGCAGACGGAGCTGGCCCAGGCGCTGGTGTTGGCCGAGCGTATCGTGGCGGAGCTGCCGCGGGCGCTCTCGACCGGCTGGCAGGGCGCGGGCACCATGCCGATCACCGTCACGATCGGCGTGGCGGAGTGTCCGCACGAAGCCGCTGACGGGCCGGAGCTGATCCGGATTGCCGACCGGCGGCTCTACGCCGGCAAGGACGCCGGCCGCAATCGCGTCGTGGCCGCCGACTATCCGGCGCTCGCGGTCCGGCTTCCGGCGGTGGGCTAGGTAAGCTGCGAATCCTTCTCCACACGGTGCACAGCCGTGCGCCGAGCGGCTGTGGATAACCCGGTCTGAGCAGGCCGCACCTCCGCCGGAAGCCTGGTATGCGGCTGATTCCCGGTCGTTTCCGGGGCTGCGCGTGCGACGCTCACGGTGCATTCGAGAACACTCCTTCTGACCGTGTGCGCTTCTTGCACGCCGGCGTATGCGGTGCCGCCCCCAACACACACAAAATCGCGTTTTTCCAGTGTTTTGCCGTCGTTTGCGCTCCCTTTGGGCCGAAATGCAGCAAATTTCAGCCGGCTTGTAAGCACCGGCCGCGCACGCAAGCTACTACCGCCGAAGTGAGCGCTCGCGGCCCGCATTTCGGTCTTGCGCTCGCATGCTGAACCCGCCGAACGTCGCAGGAGCTCCTTCTTGAGAAGAACTTTCATTAAGGCGGCGTTCGCGCAGTCGCAGGGCGTCCCAACGGCGTGCGACAAGTCGGAGTGCCGATATGAAACGACTCGTTGTTCTCGCGTGCGCGCTCGTCATCGCGACCGGCTGTTCGAAAAACGCCGATACGACGGCCTCCAGCGGCAAAACGATCGGCGTGTCGATTCAGAATCGCGAGGCCCAGTTCTATCAGGACATGGAGTCCGGAATGAAGGCCGAGGCGCAAAAGTACGGCTACACGGTGAACGTGGTCGACGCCAGCCGCGACAACTCGAAGCAGCAGAGTCAGGTCGAGGACTTCATCTCGCAAAAGGTCGCGGCGATCGTCCTGACCCCCTACGATTCGCAGGCCATCGGGTCGGCCATCGTCGAGGCCAATAAGGCCGGCATCCCCGTTTTCACGGCCGATATCGCCAACGCGTCGAGCCAGGGGGTCGTGGTCTCGCACATCGCCAGCGACAACGTTCAGGGCGGCGGCCAGGCCGGCAAGCTGATGTGCGCGGCCGTCCCCGGCGGCGGCCCGGTCGCGATCCTCGATGAGCCGGAAGTGACGAGCGTGCAAGATCGCGTCAAGGGCTTCAAGGCGGCCCTTGCGTCCGGCTGCCCGACGGTCACGGTCGTGGCCGATATCGACGGCGGCGGCGAGCGCGCCAAGGCCTCGTCGGCGACCGAAGACATTCTGCAGTCGCACAAAAACCTCAAGGGCATCTTCGGGATCAACGACGACTCGGCGCTCGGCGCATCGACCGCCGTGCAAGCCGCCGGTCTGAACGGCAAGATCGCGGTCATCGGCTACGACGCGACGCCCGAAGCGCGCGCGGCAATTGCGGCCGGAACGATGTACGGCGATGCGATCCAGCATCCCGATCAGATCGGCGCGAAGACGATCGATGCGATTGCCGATTCGTTCGCCGGCAAGACGGTGCCGAAGAAGATTGCCGTGGCCGTGGGTACCTTCACGAAAGCCGACGCGAAGTAGTCTTGGCCGATCCTCTGCTGCGCATGGCGGCGATCACGAAATCGTTTCCGGGCGTGCGCGCGCTCGACGGCGTGTCGTTCGAAGTCAACGCCGGTGAAGTCCATGCGCTCGTCGGCGAGAACGGCGCGGGCAAATCGACGCTGATGAAAATTCTCGCCGGAGCGTATATCGCCGAGGGCGGCACGATCGAGATCGACGGCAAACCGGTGACGATCGACGGCCCGAAGGCGGCCGAACGGCTCGGAATCGGCATGATCTATCAGGAGTTCAACCTCGTGCCGGATCTCGGCGTGATCGAGAACATCGTGCTCGGCATCGAGCCGACGCGCGGCCTGTTTCTCGATACGAAAGCCGCGACCGCGCGTGCAACGGCCGTGCTCGCCGAGCTCGGCATCACGCTGCCGCTCGACCGGCCCGCGCGGCGTCTCTCGGTCGCGGAACAACAGCTCACCGAAATCGCAAAGGCGCTGGTGCGGCACGCGCGGCTCATCGTGATGGACGAACCAACCGCCGCGCTGACCGATCGCGAAACCGACGCGCTGTTCGCGCTGATCGCGAAACTCAAAGCGCAGGGCGTGGCGTTCGTCTATATCTCGCACCGGCTCGAAGAACTGCCGCGCATCGCCGACCGCATCACGGTCATTCGCGACGGACGCGCGGTCGAAACGCGTGCCACCAGCGCGCTGCCGCAGAACGAGATGATCCAGCTGATGGTCGGGCGCGCGCTCGAAGCGCACTTCCCCGATCTGCCCGCCGTGGCGCCCGATGCGCCCCTTCGTTTAGCGGTGCGCGATCTGCGGGCCGCCAGCAACGTCAACGGGGTTTCGTTCGAGGTGCGCGCCGGCGAGATCGTCGGCCTCGCCGGGCTCGTCGGAGCGGGCCGCACGGAGATCGTGCGCGCGATCGCCGGCGCCGACGTCGCCACGGACGGCGAGATCGTCGTCGACGGCAAACCCGTTACCGGGCGCAGCCCGCATGCGGCGATCGAAGCCGGTATCGCCTTCATCACGGAGGACCGCAAGGCGCAAGGACTCGTGCTCGGCATGACCGTGCGCGAGAACACGACGCTAGCCCATCTGGCCGCATACTCGCACGGGCCGTTCATCAGCCGAGCCGAGGAAGTCGGCATCACGAACCGCGAGATCGCGGAACTGCGCATCCGCACGCCTTCGAGCGAACAGGCCGTGAAGAACCTCTCCGGCGGCAACCAGCAGAAGGTCGTGCTCGCGAAATGGCTCACCGGCGACGCGCACGTGTTCCTCTTCGATGAGCCGACGCGCGGCGTCGACGTCGGCGCCAAAGCGGAGATCTATACGTTGATGCTGCAACTGCTCGCGCGCGGCGCCGGCATCGTGATGGTTTCGAGCGAATTGCCCGAGGTGCTCGGGATGTCGCATCGCATCCTGGTCGTGCGCGACGGGAAGATCGCGGCGGAATTCAGCCGCGCCGATGCGACGCCGGCGGCCGTGATCGCCGTTGCGGCCGGAGTGGCAGCGTGAACCCGGCGACGCCGCCCGAAACCGTTCACGAAGTCAAGGCCGCGCTCGATGCGCGCTCGGGCGACGCCCAAGCGAAGCAACGCCGCCAGACCGTGTTGCGCACGGCGATCGCGATCGTCGCCTTCGTGATCCTGATCGTGATCGTCAACGCGCTGACCCAAGGCAACTTCTTTACCGCCGGCAACTTGACCAACGTTCTGCGGCAGATCACGTACAACGCGATCCTCGCCGTCGGGCAGACGTTCGTCATCATCACCGCCGGCATCGATCTGTCGGTCGGCTCGCTGATTCAGTTGACGGGCGTCGTCATGGCGCAGTTCGCAAACGCGAGCGGCCTCGACGGCCCGCTGCTGGTGATCGTCACGACCCTGGTTGGCATCGCGGTCGGCTGCTGCGCGGGCCTCGTCAACGCGCTGCCGGTCATCCGGTTCAACTTGCCGCCGTTCATCACGACCCTCGCGATGATGCTGATGGCGCGCGGCCTCGCGTTCAAGCTCTCGCACGGACAGCCGGTGCCGTTGAAGAGCACCGCGTTCGACGCGCTCGGCACGCAGTACGCGCTGCACGATCTGCTCGCGCCGCTCGGCATGCCCGGCATCCCGTGGGCCGTACTCGTGATGCTGGTCGTCGTGATCGCGTTCGCGATCGTCCTCACGCGGACGCGCTTCGGCCGCTACGTGCTGGCACTGGGCGGCAATGAAGAAGCGGCGCGGCTCGCCGGCATCAACGTGCGCTTGGTCAAGCTGTTCGTGTACGTGATCTCCGGCGGCTGTGCGGCGCTCGCCGGCATGTTGCTGATGGCACGCTTCTCGTCGGGCTCGCCGCAGACCGGCGTCGGCAGCGAGCTGCAGTCGATCGCCGCGGTCGTCGTCGGCGGAACGTCGCTGATGGGCGGGCGCGGCAGCGTCGTCGCAACCTTCTTCGGCGCGCTCCTGATCGGGGTGCTCAACAACGTGATGAACCTGTTGAACATCGAATCGTACACGCAAGACATCGTGCTCGGCGCCGTGATCCTGCTCGCCGTGATCGCCGAAGAGTTGCGCAAACGCGTGTTCGCCCGCTGATGGCGGTCTTCGACGATATCACCGTCGCGCAACTGCGCGAACGGCGCAGCGCGAAATGGACGATGTTTCCGCCCGACGTGCTGCCCGCGTGGGTGGCCGAGATGGATTTCCCGCTCGATGCCGGCGTTCGCGAAGCGCTGCTCGATTCGATCCGTCACGACGACGCCGGCTACGCCAACGGTGCCGGCGTCGGCCCGGCGTTCGCATCGTTCGTGAAAGCGCGCTACGAGTGGACGCTCGATCCGAAGGGCGTGTTCGTGATCCCCGACGTGCTCGTCGGCATTTCCGAACTGTTGCGCACGCTCACCAAACCCGGCGATCGCATCGTGGTGAATTCGCCGGTGTATCCGCCGTTCTACCGCGTCATCGGCGAGGTCGAACGGACGGTCGAAGACGTTCCGCTGCTGCGCGCCGCCGACGGTTCGTGGAGCCTCGATCTGGCCGGGCTCGAGCGCGCGTTCGCCGGCGGCGCCGCGGCCTATCTGCTGTGTTCGCCGCACAACCCGCTCGGCAAGGTGTTCGATCTGACGACGCTCGCGTGCATCGCGGAGCTCGCGGCCGAACACAAAGTGCTCGTGATCGCCGATGAGATCCACGCGCCGCTGACGATGGACGGCGCGACGTTCGTGCCCTTTCTGCCGATCGGCGACTACATCGATTGCGACTGCATCGCACTGGCGTCGGCATCCAAAGCCTGGAATCTGCCGGGACTCAAGTGCGCGGTCGCCGTTGCCGGCACCGAACGCACGCGCAAGCTGCTGGCGAAGATGCGGCCCGAACTGCCGTGGAGTGCCGGCAACCTCGGCGTCGTCGCATCGATCGCCGCGTTTACCCAAGGCTCGCCGTGGCTCGACGAACTGCTGGTGTACCTCGACGGTAATCGCCGGCTCTTGACCGAGCTGCTCGCGCGCGAATTGCCGGGCGTGCGCTACATCGAACCGGAAGCGAGTTACCTCGCCTGGCTCGATTGCACCGCGCTCGACCTCGGGCCCGACCCCGTGTCGGTCTTTCTCGAACGCGGGCGCGTCGCGCTGACGCGCGGCCGCGACTTCGGCCCCGACTCGGCGGCATTCGTGCGCGTCAACATGGGCACGTCACAGGCCATCCTCACCGAAGTCATCCACCGAATGAAGAGCGCGCTCGCCTAGACAGAACTTGGCATCCGAAAGGATCATCCGATCGGAGGGTTGCCCGTCGTGGAACAGTGGGACATCATTGTTGGCGCATGTCCGTCGCCACCAACTCCCTGCGCCGCGCCGTTTCGCCGTGGGGCTCGTACTCGTGGGGTTATGCCGACGTCGGCGCGGACATCTTCGTGGCGCTGGGCCTGGTTGTCGGCGCGGCGGCCGGCGCCGCGAACGTCGCGTTCCTCTTCGCCGGCGTCGTGTACGTCTGCGTCGGCCTCGCGTACACCGAACTCGCCTCGGCCTATCCGGTGGCGGGCGGCGGCCAGTACTTCGTCATGCGCGGACTGGGCGATTTGCTGGGCTTCATCGCCGGCTGGGCGGTGCTGCTCGACTTCACGATCGACATCGTGCTTTTCGCGTGGGGCTGCGTCGGCTACCTCAGCTATCTGATCCCGTTTTTCGAGGCCACCCAGCATCCGCTGAACCATTTCATCTTCGTGCTCGCGCTGATCGTCGGCTTGGCCGTGCTCAACGTGATCGGCGTGCGCGAGAGCACCGCGTTCAACGGGATCGTCAGCGCGCTGGACGTCGTCAGCGAAACGACGATTCTGTTTTTCGGCTTCCTGTTCACCTTTAACCCCGATCTGCTGGTGCACTCGATGCAGGTCTTCTGGCCGACGCCGTTCATGCTGATGCAGGGCGTTTCGCTCGCGATCATCTCGTTCGTGGGGCTCGAATCGATCTCGCAGGCGGCCGAGGAAACGCACCGCCCCTCGGCGATCATTCCGCGCACGTCGATCGGGTTGATCCTGACGATCCTCATCTTTGCGCTTGCGTATTCGAACCTCGCGCTCGGCATGGAACCCTGGCACGCCACGCCGCCCGACGCACACGGCCACGCGCAGATGCTCTGGCAAACGCTCGGCACGGCGGAAAACAACGATAAAGCCGTCGTGATCATGGCGCGCAACATTCCGTATTTCGGCGCCCTGGCGGCGCTCTACGTGCCCGTCTTGGGCGCCATTTTGCTGCTCATCTCGAGCAACTCCGGGGTCTTCGGGGCATCGCGCATCGCGTACTCGATGAGCCAGTCCCGCCTCTTGCCGAGCGTGTTTCGAAAGATCCATCGCAAATACAGCACGCCGGTCGTCGCGATCGTGACGTTCTCGAGCCTGTCGGTTGTGGTGTTGTGTCTGGCCGCGTTGCAAGGCGACAACGGCTTCAACTTTCTGGCCGATCTGTATGCGTTCGGTGCGGCGCTGAGCTATACGCTGGTCTTCGCAGCGCTGATCGCCTTACGTTTCAAGGAACCCGACGTGCCGCGCCCGTTCCGCATGCCGCTCAACATTCGCCTCAAGCGTCCGCGCGCCGACGTCTACTTTCCGATCATCGGCGTGATCGGGTTCTGCGGCATCCTGATGATCCTGATCTTCGTGATTTTGACCCACCCGTTGGGGCGCATCGCCGGCCCGACGTGGGTGATGCTCGGCCTGATCGCGTACGCCGTCTACCGCAAACGCAAAGAGCTGCCGGTCTTCGGTTCGCAGCGGCGCGACTGGTACGCACGAGCAGCGCTCGATCCTGATCAAAGCCGGCGAGCTGGAACTCCTGGACGAGTTGACCGAGAACCGCGAACGCAGCGCCGAACTCGTCGGCTAAAGAGCGGCCTCTTCGCGCCGTTCGTCGACCAGCAGCGTGCCGTATTGCCCCGGAACGCCGATCAGCACATCGCACTTCGCGCGCGTCGTGATCTCCTCGATCGCGCGTCCGAGCGGCGCGCCGGTGTACTTGCCTTCGCGATACGAACCCATGACCAGCAGATGCGCGCCGTTCTTGCGCGCGAGTTCGAGTGCGGCCGCGCTGATGCGCCGTGCGTGGATGATCTCGGTGTGAATGTTCGCGCCGTGCTTGCGCGCGATCGCCTCGGCCGTCGCGAGGACGCCCAGACCTTCGCGATCTTCTTCCGGCGTTTGCGCGGAATCCGGCAACACCAGCGGCACCTCGACGATGTAGACGGCAAACAGCTCGGCGCGCTGCTGACGCGCCAAGCGCGCGGCGAGAACCATCATGTGCTCGGAGTGGATTTCGCCGGCGAACAGCACGATGATGCTGCCGACCATTTCCGAGAGCGCCGCCTCGGCCTGGCGCGCCGCAACGTCGGCGCGGGTGCGCGGCGGATGCAGCATCCACCACAGCGTGGCGACGACCGAGAGCAGTACGGCAAGGCCGAGCAGCGCGCCGGCCGGGTGAACGGCGACCGTCACGGCGCGGGCTTCCCCGCCGCCAAGGCGCCGCGAATGCGAACGTAACCGAGCACCATCATCGCGGCGCCGAGCAGAATGCCGGGCACCGATTCCAGCCGGAAACCGACGCCGTGCACGATTTGGAAGACGATCAGGCCGCCCAGCACGATGAAGAAGACGCCGAATACGCCGCGAGCGCGCGCATAGGTCCGGCTCTGGGATAAGCCCCTCACGGAACCCCGGCCTCTTCGGGAGCGTCGTCGCGACGCACGCGCAGCTTCTCGGCCAGCTCGTCCATCAGCTCGAGTTCGCCCGATTCACGCAAGATGACGAGTTGCTGCGCGCTCCAGTCGCGCTTCTGCGACCCGAAGAGCGGCAACTTTTTGTGCTTGCGATAGAAGATATAGCCGATCGTGCCCAAGATCAGCCACGACGGGCCGGCGATGCGGCCGATCGGATGCGTCAGCAGCACGAAGACGAGGATCGAGAGGATGCCCATCAGGCCGATGATCCCGACGATCGGAAAGAGCACGCGTTCGCCGCGAAACATCATCGGCACGTTCCACGGGATGATGAACTTGCGCGGCGTCAAGGGATCGTTGAGGCGCAGCGCGATCAGCGCGCAAAAGACGAGCGTGTAACTCGCGGCGGCGCCGAAGGCATAAAGATCGCCGAGGAACGTGAAACCGCCGTTGCCTTGTAAGGCGGCGAAGATCAGTTCGACGATCGCCACCCCGCAGAACACGACGGTCGCGACGACCGGCGTGCGGTACTTGCGGTCGATCTTCTCGAAGATCGTCGGCAGCAAGCGGAACTGGCTCATCGAGTAGGCGATGCGGGCCGCGCCGAAAACGCCGGAGTTGCTCGAGATCAAGAGCAGAATCGAACCGAGGATCGGAACGTAGAGTCCCGCGATCAGCCCGAAATACGGAATCTCCTGGGCGATGATCGCGACCGCTTTATCGTTGTTCGCCGGCGTTCCGAGGAAGGCGTAGAACGGCTGTACGACGCCGTGCGCGTCGGGCGGCGTGGCGTGCCACGGCGTCATGCCGAGCGCGAGGTTGGAATAGGCGAGCGCGAAGATCAGGATCGTGAGAATCAGCGCCAGCGACGTGCGCGGGATGATCGACGACGGCCGGTGCGTTTCCTCGGCGGCGTGCGAGATCGACTCGAGGCCGACGAACGAGATGATGGCGAGCGAAATGCCGTTCATCAAATTGAACGGGTTGGGCCAGCCGGTCTGCATCGAGTGCACGAGCAGTCCCGGATCGAAAGCGAACAAGAAGCCGAAGAAGAGAATCGACGTTTCGCTGATCACGTCGGCCGCGCTCACGAACCCCTGGAACGCCGTGCTCTCGCGCACGCCGCGGACGTTGAGATATCCGAGGCCGATGATCAGTCCCAGAATCACCAGGAAGTGGATCAGCGGATGCACGGTTTGCGAGAGCCCGGGAATCAGGTTGCTGAGATAACCGACGCAGCCCCAGGCGAAGAGCGCGATGTCGATCGTGAAATCGAGCAGCACGGCCCAGCCGGCCATGAAACCGAGCAGATCGCCGAGGCCGCGCATGACGAAGTATTGCCCGCCGCCGGCGACGGGATAGGCCGCTGCCAATTCGGTGTAGGCCAGACCGACGCAGATATAGACGAAGCCCGCGAACAGAAACGCCACGTTCGAAGCGCCGGCCGCGACGCCGAAGACGAGGCCCAGCGCCACGAAAATATCCGCGCCGACATCTGCGTAACCCCACGAGTATGAGCCCCACGGTGTGACGGACCGCCGCAGCGATGCTTGATCTTTAGATTCCATGGTTTAGCGGAGGCGGACTCCCATCCGTTGGAGCGCATGCAGAACGCGTTCGCCGTCGTCGACTTCAGCCGTGAGATTGCGCGCGCGCAAGACGAGCAGCGCTCGGCCCAGGGTCTCGATCGCGTTTTCGACTTCGTGCCGGTCGGGCCGTTCGGTGTCGGCGCCTTTGGCCAGCACCATCGTGGCATATTTCAGTGCGGTCTTCGCGTGCTCGACGTGATTGCGCACTTCCGAGAACGCCTTGAGTGCGGCCACGTACGCGCGCGTCGCCTCGGTCCAGTCGCGCTTGCGCGCGGCCAGCATTCCGGCGAGCGTGTTGGCGTAACCCTCGTTGAGCGTTTGCGTATTGCCGAAGGTGCGTTCGAGGACCGAGCGCGCCTCGACTTCCGCGGCGGTGTTGTTGCCGGTGCTCGGGGCCGTTCGCGGCGGACCCTGCATCGTCGTGGCGACGCCGACCGCACTCGACGGTGCTTCGCCCGGTTCGTTGAGGCCGAGCAGCGTGCGGATGTCGACGATGACTTCGCGCGCCGACGCATAGCGGCGTTCGGGATCTTTCTCGAGCAGCCGCAGCACGATACGTTCGATCGGCGCCGGCACCGCCGGGTTGATCGTGCGCAGCGCGGCCGGCGGTTCGTTCACGTGCGCGAAGATCACGGCCACGAGATCGTCGGACTCGTTCTTGAACGGCACGGTGCCGGTGAAGACTTCGTACATCACGACGCCGACGCTGTAGAGGTCGCTGCGCGCGTCGGCGATCTTGCCGAGAAAGCGTTCGGGTGAGAGATAGGCGATCGTGCCCACGATCTCGCCGGCATTCGTCACGCTCGACATCTCGCTCGTGCGGCGCGAGAGGCCGAAGTCCATCACCTTGATCGCGCCGCTGGACAGCACCATGATGTTGGCCGGCTTCACGTCGCGATGGACGACGTTGTTCTCGTGCGCGAACGCCAGCGCTTCGAGCAGCTCGAGGATGTAGCGCAGCGCGGTATGGACGGTGAGTTCGCTCGGCGAGATGGTGGCCAGCGTGCGGCCCTGCACGAGTTCCATCACGATGTAGGACACGCCGTCGTTTTGCGCCGCGTCGTAGACGCCGACGATGTTCGTGTGGTTGAGGCGCGCCATCGACTGCGCTTCGCGCAGGAACCGCTTGCGCAGATCCTCGCTGCGGTCGGTCAGGATCTTGATCGCGACTTGGCGCTGCAGCACGACGTCCATGCCGCGGTACACGTCGGACATACCGCCGCGCCCGATCAGGGCATCGATCCGGTAGCGTCCGCCGAGGAGTTTCTTCTCGAGCTCGCCGCTCATGCGAACGCCCCGCGATGCAGATGGGCGCCCGCGGCGTCGATCGTCACCACGTCGAAGCGGGCGTTCGCGCCGGGCGCGGCAATCTGCAGCCAGTCGGCCGCGATCGCGCGCAGCGTGCGTTTCTTGCGGGCGTCGACCGCGCCGAGCGCCGAGCCGAAGCGCTGCGAAGCGCGAGCTTTGACCTCGACGAAAACGATGGTGTCGCGATCGCGCGCGATGACGTCGATCTCGCCGCCGGGCAAACGCACGTTACGAGCGATCACCGCATACCCGGAATCTTCGAGGAGTCGAACCGCAGCGTCTTCACCTTCACGACCGAACCGTGTTCGTCGGTTCATCACGACAAGCCCGGCAAGAGTTGAATGGCTTCACGGACTCGCCAAAATCCCCGCCGGTGGGCGGCGCAAGGTCCGTGGGCCGTGAGGGCTTCGATGTGCCGTTGGGTCGCGTATCCCTTGTGTTCGGCGAAACCGTACTGCGGGTAGAGTCCGTCGAGTTCCACCAAGAGACCGTCGCGGTGGACTTTGGCCACGATCGAGGCCGCGGCCACGCTGGCGCACTTGGCGTCGCCCTTGATGACCGGCTCCTGCGGTCCCGCGAACGACTTGATCCGGACGGCGTCGGTGAGTAGGTAGTCGATCGTACAGCCGGCGGCCGCGATCGCGCGCTCCATGGCGAGGACCGAGGCCCAATAGATGTTCAGCCGGTCGATTTCGGCCACGCTCGCCTCGCCGACCGCCCAAGCGACGCAGTGCGCTTTGATCGTCTCGGCCAGCTCCGACCGGAGTTCGGGCCGGACTTGCTTCGAGTCGTTGAGGCCTTTGAGATAGAGCGGGCCGTCGAGCACGACGACCGCCGCTACAACCGGCCCCGCCAGCGGCCCCCGTCCGACTTCGTCGGTACCGCCGATGAAGCGGTGTCCGTTCGCCCGGGCGGCATCTTCATAGCGATGCAGGCGCACCAGGCGGCGCTGCTCGCGCTCGCGGGCGTTGCGGCGCTTCTTGGCCGGATCGGTCACGCCGCGGCCTCCGGGGGATCTTCGAACGTGATACGGCCGAGCTTGCCTTCGCCGAACGCGCGCATATAGGCGCCGGCGGCGTTGTGCGCGTCGATCTCGTCGCCGCGGCGGATGAATCCCCGGGCGCGGGCGAAGCGCTCGAGGTCCGGCACGTCCAGCTTCGGGACGTGGACCGCAGCCCACGCATGAAAGCGCGCGATCACGTCTTCGGGATCGTAGCGTTCGCGCGGCAACGCGCCGGTCAGGGCCAGCATCCACTGCGCGTCGGCGGTCGGAATCTTCGGGACGAGGATGCCGGGCGTATCCATCACTTCGAGCTGAGCATTGGCGCGAATCCAGCGCAACTGGCGGGTCACGCCGGCTTTGTTCTCCGTTTTGGCCGCAGTTCGTTTTGCCAAGCCGTTGATCAGCGACGATTTTCCCGTATTCGGAATTCCGATCACGATCGCGCGCGAGGGTCCGCGGCCGGCGACGAAGCGATCGAGTTCCGCGCGGGCGCGATTGACGCTCGGCTGAATGCGGCCGTCGACGGCGATGGCGGGGCGGTTGTGCGCGGCATACCACGCCAGCCATCTGCGCGTTGCGAACGGATCGGCGAGGTCATCGCGGCCCAGAATCGTCAGGCGCGGCCTAGTGCCGACGATCCGGTCGAGTTCGGGATTGGAGCTCATCAGCGGTAAGCGCGCGTCCAGCACCTCGATCACCACATCGACCAGCGCGAGCCGTTCTTCGAGCAAACGCATCGCCCGCACCATGTGGCCGGGAAACCATTGGATCTGCTGCTCCGTCGGCTCCGTCATGAGTGCAGACGCTCGGGCGGCCACAACCCGATGAGGGCCTTGCCGATGACCGCGTTTTCGTCGACCGGGCCCCAGGTGCGCGAGTCTTCGCTCTCGGCGCGGTTGTCGCCGAGCACGTAGATCCCGTGGGGCGGGACGGTGATATCGGCGACGTTTTGCCGGTCGCGAAACGAGACGTACGGTTCGGCGACCGCGGTCGCCGTTGACGTAGAGCGTGCCGCCGTCGATCCGCACGCGGTCGCCGGGCAGCGCGACGACGCGTTTGAGAAACGTCTGCGCGGTCGCTTCGTCGTGATGGAGCGCGACGATATCGCCGCGTTTAATCGGGCCCATGCGATATGCGAGCGTGTTGATCAAGACGAGTTCGCCCGGCTGCACGTGCGGCAGCATCGAGGGTCCCGTCACTTGCGGAATCCGCAGGAAGAACGCCATCCCGATCGCGAGCAACACGACGACCTGCACGCTGACCCGGAAGACATGACGCGGGTGCGAGAGCACGTTGCGCTCTTCGCGCTTGAGCCGCGCAAATCCACTAACGCGGGGCCCTTCGACAAGCTCAGGGTTTTCAGCGGAGAATGCGAAGGCGGTCGAGCGGCCAGAAGATCAGAAACGCGTGGCCGGTGAACGAGGCCTTTTGGCCCTTGAGCGGACCGGCGAGAAACGTACCGTCGGCTTGCGCGAAGCCCCAGATGTGCGAGTCCTCGGAATTGTTCCGGTTGTCGCCCATCATGAAATAGCAGCCGTCGGGAATGCGGTCCGGCGCCGTCCACTTGTCTTTCGGCGGGATGTTCGCCATCGTCGGATCGAGCGGCGTGCCGTCAACGTAAATGTTGTAGTTGCGGATCTGCAATTCGTAGTTCGGCTTCTGCGCTTCGTAGGGTTCGACCAGCGCCTCGCCGTTGCGATAGACGATCCCGTTGTGGATACGCAGCGTATCGCCGGGCGCGCCGATGAGCCGCTTGATGAAATCGTTGGGCGATTCGATCGGCGGCGGGAAGACGACGATGTCTTCATGCGACGGCTTGCTGAAGCGGTATTCGAACTCGTTGACCAGCAGCACGTCGTGGATCTGCAAGGTCGGGATCATCGAGCCGGACGGAATGAAGAACGTCCGGACGACGAACGTGATCAGGAACAGCGCAACGAGGCCCGCGACGATGAACGCATCGAGGTATTCGCGGATGACCGTGCGAGCCGACGGGCCCGCGTCGGTGCCGGCAGCGACGGGCGCCGGTTTGATGCTGATCGCCACCCGGACGATGGCGAAGATACAGATCAGAGCGAGAAGTTCGAGAGGGGTCACCGCTCGGCTACTTCGCGACCTTCTTTTCCTTGATGCGAGCGGCCTTACCGATCTTATCGCTCAAGTAGTAGAGGCGGCTGCGGCGCACGATGCCGCGCTTCGAGATTTCGACGCGATCGACGCGGGGGCTGTGCAGCAAGAACGATTTCTCGACGCCGACGCCGTGCGCGACGCGGCGCACGGTAATCGATTCGGCCGAACCGCCGCCCTTGCGAACGGTCACGGTGCCCTCGAACATCTGAATGCGTTCTTTGCCGCCTTCGACGACCTTCGAGTAAACTTTCACCGTATCGCCCGGCCGGAAATCGGGGACGCTCGGCTTTTCCTGTTCCTTTTGGATCAGGTCGATGACGTTCATGACTGCTCTCTACTCACGCGCGGGAGCGGCCACATAGGGGCCGCGACAACCCGCCGAGTGTATCACGAAAGCGGTAGTCGTTCAAGCGCGGTGCGGTTCCGTACGCTCGGTCAGCTCGGTAAGCAAACCAGCGACTTACCAGGCGTTAGGCATTATAATGGGCCGTATGAGCGCCGTGGGGGACGACGTCTTAATCCAGATCCACATTCCAAAGTGTGCCGGCACCTCCGTAGCCCTCTGGATGAGGCGCGCGGTCGGCGGCGGGTTCGCCGCGTTCGGGTCGCTTTACGGCGACGAAGGCATCTTTAACGAGGAGAGGCTTTGGCGAGCTTGCTTGAGTGACCCGCGAACACGAGCGGTAAGTTCCCACGACATCCGCCGCTTCCCGCCGGCCATTCGCGGCCGGCGCCTCCACTATTTCACGATTTTGCGCCACCCGCTGGCCAACTTTCTCTCGGCCGCCCGCTACATGCAGCAGGACCGGTTGAAGTTCGGTGTCCCCGAATCGGTAAGTAACTCCACCCGGGCGGTGACGGAGTGGATCCTCTCGCGCCCGTTGGGCGAGCCGTTTCGCGAGAATAACCAAACCAACCACCTGGCCCTCTTTCCGTGGTGTGCCGAAACAAACGGGCGCTTGCGGGGCGAGGAGTACGGCTTCTGGCACCCCGCCGATCAAGCGGCGTATCAGCGCGACCGGGTTGCGTTGGCAAAGCGCGCGCTCGATGCGTTCCTCGTCGTCGGTTGCGTCGAGCGATTGCCGCAGTCACTCGATCGCCTCCGCAGCCGGAGCGCGGCGTTTGGCATCGAGCTGCCGCCGGTCGAAGACGTCGAGCGCAACAACGTCACGACGGTGCCGTTGGATGATGTTTCCTGGCTTCACGAGGACCTCGGCGTTCGCGTGATGGAGTCGTTCGCCGCCGATCTCGAGGTGTATGAGTACGGAGTAAAACTGCAGGAGGCAGCGAACCCGAGCTTCCGGTGAGCCCGCCCGGGGACGACGTCCTCATGCAAATCCATATTCCGAAGTGCGCCGGTACTGCGGTCGCCTTCTGGATGATGAACGCAAGCGCCGGCGGCGGCGCGGCGGGGTTCGCGTCGCTGTACGGCACGCACATAGCCTTCGACGACGACACGCTGTGGGAGGCGTGCGTCAACGACCCGCTCATTCGCACGGCGAGCTCGCACAATGTGCGCCGTTTTCCGGCCGAAATCCGCGGCCGGCGCATTCGTTATTTTACGATTTTGCGGCATCCGCTGGCCAATTTTCTCTCCGCGGCGCGCTACATGCAGTCGGACCGGCCGCAGTTCGGGGTGCCCGATAGCGTCGGCAGCGGCACGCGCGAGATCACGGAATGGATTTTGTCGCGGCCGATCGGAGCGCCGTTCCGCGAGAACAATCAGGCCAACCACCTGGCGCTTTATCCGTGGTGCGATGCAACGGGCGGACGCTGCCGTCCCGAAGAGTACGGCTCGTGGGGTGCGGCCGATCAAGCGGCGTACGAACGCGACCGAGTGGCGCTTGCGAAGCGCGCCCTCGATTCATTTCTCGTCACGGGCACGGTCGAGCGTATGCCCGAGTCGCTCGCCCTGATTCGTGCCCGGAGCGCCGCGTTCGGCATTCATTTGCCGCCGGTCGAAGAACTCGGCCGCAACAATACGACGCCGGTACCGATGGACGACGTTTCCTGGATTCAAACCGATGAGGTCGGCCGCCGTCTACTCGATGCCGTCGCCGCCGATTGGGAAGTGTACGACTACGGAAGCAAATTGCTCGACGCCGCATTGAAGACCGATGGCGTCTGACGATCTGCTCGTTTTCGTCCACATTCCGAAGTCCGCCGGAACCGCGCTGAACACGTGGCTTGCGCTCTCGCACCATTACGGCAACCTGTACGTGAAAGCCGTGAACTCGCCGGTCAACGCCCTGCGCTGGACCGACGTCAACCCGGTCGACCTGGCCGATCCGAAATTGCGCTCGGTGGCCTCACATCATTTGCGCACGTATCCGCCGACGGTGCACGGACGCCGGATGCGTTACATCACGATCTTGCGCGACCCGATCGCGTGGTGGATTTCGCACGTCCGTTTTTTTCACAAACTCGAGGCGAACGAATCGCGGCCGCAACGTTCGCTGCGTGAATATGCCGAATGGATTCTCGACCAGCCGGAGCTGACGATGCTCGAGCAACTCAACGGGCAGACGAATTTCCTCGCCGAGCATGAGTGGTTCCGGTTGAATCGCCGCGATGACACCGGCATCGATTGGCAGGCCGAGGGCGAGCTCTTCACGCGGTATCTCCGCGAGCGTTTCGAATTCGCGAAGACGATCTTGCAAAATTTCGATGCGGTCGGAACGGTCGAGCGGCTGGATGACTTCACCCAAATCTTGCAGGCGAAAGCGCCCGCATGGGACGTTCCGCTGATTCGCATCGATGGGCTCAACCCCACGCACGTAACGCAAGCGCCGCCGGTCGATGCATCCTGGATCCACGCCGGGGATCCGGTGGGAAAACGCTTGCTGGATGCGTTCGCCGAGGATTTCGAACTGCACCGGCTGGCCGGCGAGCGGCTCGCCGCCGACTTCGCACAGCGTTAGCGCGCCGGCGGGATCGTTACGGGCTGAAGCGGATCGCCGTCCGGCGCACCGGTCGTGTCAAAGCGCTGATCCGCCGGAATCGCCGCGCCGAGTTTGCCGTCGCTCAAGGCGATGGCGGCCGGATTCGCGCACGGCCGCGTAACGACGTCGACGCCTGCGTTCGCCGGTGTCGTACCGATGATGATTGCCTGCTGTCCGGTTGCGAGCGCGTAGCTGTGCGTTCCGACCGTGACGGTAACGTCGCCGGCTCCGCAGTCGACGCAATAGAAATCCGTTCCGCTGGGTCCGGTGACGATGTAGCCCTCGGTGCCGCGCACGCCGATCTGTGAGGTCGGCGTGAGAAAGCGATAGTTCGCGCGTCCGCCGGCCGGATGACGGATGTTGAAGTGGAGGACGCCCAACTCGAGAACCACGACGTTCGGATTGCTCGTGTCGGCCGCATTGAATGCGCCGAGGCGCACGCGCGTTTTCGCGCCGACGTCGATCGTGCTCGAGTCGGGCAGAACCACTTGCGCGCGCGATTGCGCGAGCGTAACCGCCAGCGCTTCATCGCCGAGGTCGATCTTGCCGAGCACCGCGTGGTAAGCCGGGTCGGAGCCGCTCTGATACTGCACGGTGCCGTCGACCCGCGCGAGTTGTTTGTCGGCGGCCGCGCGCAACGGCGCGCACACGGCCGGTGCGATGAGCGCGAACGCGATGCACGCGGCGAACGCGCGCATGTCAGCCGCGCCGCGCGGCCGCGCGATCGCGCGAACGCTGCCGTCGCCACTCGGCGATCTTCGCGTGATCGCCGGAGAGCAGCACGTCGGGAACGGCGACGCCGCGAAACACCGGCGGCCGGGTGAACGCCGGATGGTCGATCGTGTCGGCGCCGCCGGCGAACGATTCGGCGTCGCGCGATTCGGCCGCGATCACGCCGTCGATCAGACGAACCGTCGCGTCGAGAAACGCCATCGCCGCGATTTCGCCGCCGGTCAGCACGTAGGGTCCGAGCGAGAACTCTTCGACCGGATACAGCGCGGCGAGCCGTTCGTCGACGCCCTCGTAGTGGCCGCAGATCAGGATCAGGCGATCGAGGCCGGCAAACGCCTCGGCATCCGGCTGTCCGAAAGCGCGGCCGGAAGCGGCCGTCAGTACGATGCGTCGCCGCTCACCCGCGGGCGCACCGGCGAGGATGCCGTCAAGCGTGCGAGCCAACGGCTCGATCCGCAGCACCATGCCGGGGCCGCCGCCGTAGGGCCGCTCGTCGGCGCGAGCGCCGGGCTCGAGGCCGTCGAGCAAATCGTGGACGCGCACGCCGATCAGCCCGCGTTCGATGGCGCGGCCCACGATCGAGAGGCCGATGACCGGGGCGAACATCTCCGGGAAGAGCGAGATGACGTCGACGTGCAACATGGGCGCAGTGGGTTTCTTCGCGCGGCTCTTTGGAATGGCCCCGGTGGCGCCGGCGGGCCCGCTCGAGCGCGGCGCTCGCGCCTTGCGGCGCGGCAACCTCGACGAGGCCGACGGCTGCTTTGCCGAGGCGCTCGCAACGGCGGCCGACGATCGCGGCCGGGCCTTGGCGCACAACAAACGCGCGTTGGTGGCGCTCGCCCGCGGCGATCGCGCCGCCGCGCAGGCGGCGGTGGACGAGGCGCTGCGCACCTACGCCGCCTGCGTTCCGGCGATGGTCAACGCCGGCAACCTGCTGCTCGAAGCCGGCGACGTTCCCGGGGCCATCGCGCGCTTCGAGGCCGCGATCGCGCTCGACCCCGACTACCCCGAGGCCCACCACAATCTGGGCGTCGCCTACCGGCGGGCGGGCCGGCGGAGTGATGCGGTGCGCGAATTGCGCCGGGCGACGGGGTTGGAGCGGCGCCGCAAGAATGACCGACCCTGATGGATCAGGATCAGGTTCTCCTATCGGACGAGCTGCTCGCGGTATGCCGGGCGGCGGTGACCTACGCCGTCGAGTACGGCGCCACGTTCGTCGCCCCGCCGCACGTGCTGCTGGCGCTGCTCGACGATCCGAAGATCGGCGATGCGCTCAACGAAGTGCTGGAACGCGGCCGCATCGTAGCCGCGGCACGCCAGCCGTCGCCCGGCGGCGTGCACGAGGTCGGTGAAGGCGTCATGCCGCGCGGCGAAAAGCCGCCGTTCCTGCGCTACGATTCGCTCGTCTTCCATTCGAGCGACGGCCAGTATCAGCGCTGGCTCAACCGCGATTCGTTCAAGCTGTTCAACGAGTCGGCCAAACGCGCGAACGGCGGACGGTTCTTACCGCGTCACCTCGCGCTCGGCATCACCGTGGTCGCACAAGACGATCACAACGTCCGCGCACTGCTGGGCAAAGAACCCGAAACCTTCAAAGAAATCGTCTACGCCCTAAAGTGAATTCGCTTCAAGCGAATTCATCGCGTTCGGGTCCTGACGGGTTTCGCCGCGGAGTGTTTTCCGGGACCCGAGCCGCCCCGATGGGCCTAGGGCCCTTTGACGGTTTTGCCTGATATGGCGTCTATGGTGCGGATTTCTTCTAGGTATTCGAAGAGCTGGGGGAGGGTGATTTTTTCTAGTTCGCAGCGGGCCTGGGCGGCGTCGCCGTCTTCGCCTTCGTCGCGCAGGTAGCAGCGCGACTCGACGCCCGCGCTCTCGCTGAGGAACGACACCGCGAACCCCTTGCCCAGGGTGTCGTCGTAGATGCGCATCGCGGCCGGGTTGAGGATCTCGATCGAGTGCGCGCTATTGTTGGCGTCGAAGATCGTTATCGTGAGGTAGTCGCGGTTCGCGATCTCGATCGAGCCGACGACGAACGCGTTTTTGGCGGAAAAGAATTCATGACCGCGCTTGTTTCGTGAGCTCACCTCGTAGAAGACGCGATGGGCAACGAAGCGGTTGAGAATCTTGCGGAGCGTGGCAATCGACGCAAGGGTTTCCGTGCGGTTGCCGCGGGTGTAAATGATCTTCAAGAAAGGGGCGCCGCCGGCTCTCAAAAATTTTGCCCGCCGCCAACAGCGGGGCATGTGCCGTTACCCGGCGCCGGGAAGAAACCCTACCGGATGCTCTCCATTCCCGATATGGCGCTGCTCGGCGCCGCCGCCCTCATGTTCTTCGGACCCGAACAACTCCCCAAGGTCGCGCGGAAGGTCGGGCTCTTGGTCCGCGACGTTCAGAACACGTCGCAGTCGTTCATCCGCGAGATGGAACGGGCCGCCGACGGCACCAATTACGGCCCGGATATCTCGCGCGCGCACCTGATCGAGGACCCGCTTGCGACGAACGCGACGCTGCCCTCATACGACGAACCATACGTCCATCCGTACGCAGCGGCCGAGCCCGTCGCCGAGCCGCCCGTGCTCCCGGCGTCGCCGTATCACGACGTCATGCCGCCCCGCGCTGCAAACAGCACGGCCGGCGACCACGACCTTCCCCCATAGTGGATTCACGTTCCGTGAATCCACGTTTTACAGGTTGAAGTTTTGGCGGATCTCGTTGATCCGCGATTCCAATAGACCGCGCACCTGGCGATGCAGGCGGTCCTTTTGCTCTTCCGGGAGGCGCTGATACACGAGGTACCCGGCCGCCGAAAGGATGCCGCCGAGAACGCCGACCATAACGGTGCGCCCCGCATCACCGGGATCGGGTGCGTTGTGGCCCGGATCGTTCGTCGGGGGTTTGGTCGAGTCGGTCATTGTTTGGGCTCCGTTCGACGCAACTCTACCCAAAAACTTCGCGCTCGTTACGCTTCTTGGCCGGTTCGCGCGCGCACGTGTTGTGGAAATTGCCGCCCGATCTGGGCGATTGCGAGCTCGGCCGTTGCGACGATCGCTTGCACGTCGACGCGGTCGCGCTCGGCTTCGGGCCAGCGCATCGCGAGCCGGCCGCCCGCACGTTCGCCTTCGACCTCAACGTGCGCGTGGTCGGTGAGCCCCACCCACGCGGCCTGAAGAATTGCCGAGGCCGCCGCGCAGACAACGTCTTCGCCGGCGTCGGCCCAGCCGGCGTGACCCTCGGCAAAAACAGAGGACAGCCGGTTGCGGCTGTCCCTGTAGAACGTCACGGTTACCATTGGCTCAGGCGGCTTGGGCGCAGCCCAAACGCGACGGATTCACGGAACGTGAATCCACTATACCGGCAGCGTGATTTTTTCGATCCGGATTTCCGCGAAGCGCTGGCGGTGACCGACGAGCTTGCGGACGCGCTTCTTCGGCTTGTACTTGAAGACGAGGATCTTCTTGTCTTTGGCCTGGCGCAGGACCGTGCCCGAGACGACGGCACCGCTGACGATCGGCGTGCCGATGTTGACGGCGCTTCCGTTCGAGCTCAGAACCACGCGATCGAAGGTAACCGTGGAGCCGACTTCCTGGTCGATGAGGTCGGTGCGGATGACGTCGCCTTCGGCTACGCGCAGCTGCTTGCCGCCGGTCTCAATGATCGCGTACATAACCGCGGTATTTTATCAGAACGGGGTGACCGAAGTCAATGTAACGCCCTCTGTCACCCCGAGCTTGTCGAGGGGCCGCCTCGATCGCTAACCTTGGTGGCGGCCCCTCGACAAGCTCGGGGTGACAACTGGCCGGCGAGCGACCGCGGAGGAGCCCTGCGGAGCCCGCCGCAAGGCCCGAACATGAGCACCGCAGCCCAGCCCAGCCTCGATGACCTCCGGGTCGACATCGTCGGGAGTTTTCTCCGTCCGCCCGGCCTCAAGCGCGCCGCGGCGGCCTTCGCCGAGGGCGCGGACAACGCGGCCGAACTGCACGCCATCGAGGACGCCGCGATCGCGGCGCTGATCGCGCAAGAAGAAGCGCACGGCCTGCCGATCGTCTCGGACGGTGAGTTCCGGCGCCGGCACTTCATGGAAAGCTTCGCCGACGTGGCGGGCACCGAGCCGTGGCGGGCCGAGCTCACGCGCGCGATGGTCACCAAATCGCCCGAGAAGTCGGGCGCGGTCAAAGTGCTCGAGAAAGAGCACGGCAACGAGGTCCGGTGCCCGGTGACGCAACGGCTCGAACTCGTGCGCAACGCACCGCTCGAGGAATACCGCTTCGCCGCGCGCCACGCGACGCGGCCGGCCA
The DNA here is from genome assembly GCA_963845455.1 of Vulcanimicrobiota bacterium. Taxonomy (GTDB): domain Bacteria; phylum Vulcanimicrobiota; class Vulcanimicrobiia; order Vulcanimicrobiales; family Vulcanimicrobiaceae; genus Lustribacter. Next base: position 132,025 of record CAWJSM010000002.1, read on the forward strand.
CCGTCACCCTCATCGGGCCCGATCGCATCGGCCAGCGCTACGCCTACGAACAATCGCTCGACGTCTATCCCGGCGGCCTCGATGAATTTCTCGGCGAGGTCGTACGCGTCGAACGTGAGATCATCGGCGGTCTCGCAGCCGCGGGCTGCCGCTACGTGCACATGGACGCCCCCGGCTACACCGCGTACGTCGATGAAGATACGCTCGCCGCGATGCGCGGCCGCGGCGAAGATCCGGCGCAGAATCTCGAGCGCTCGATCCGCGCCGACAACGGCGTCGTGCGCGATTTCCCCGGCATGACGTTCGGCATCCATCTCTGCCGCGGCAACAGCCGCAGCCAGTGGCATCGCAAGGGCAGTTACGAAGCGATCGCGGAGAAGTTGTTCGGAAGCCTGGAACACCAGCGCTTTTTGCTCGAGTACGACGACGAGCGTTCGGGCGGATTCGAACCGTTGCGTTTCGTGCCTAAGGGGAAAGTCGTCGTGCTGGGCTTGATCACGACCAAGCGCGGCGCGCTCGAATCGCCGGATGAGCTGATGCGGCGCATCGATGAGGCCGCCAAATATCTGCCGCTCGAACAACTCGCGCTGAGCCCGCAATGCGGCTTCGCGTCGGGGCTCGCCGGCAACCAGTTGACCGAAGACGAGCAATGGCGCAAAGTCGATCTGCTCGTCGAAACCGCACGCCGCGTCTGGGGAGGCTGAACGTATGAAACGTCTGGGGTTCACGTTTGCAGTTGCGGCAGCCGCAGTGGTGCTCGCCGTTCACGTCGCGCAGGGTCAATCGGCGCTGACCGTGATACGCGCCGTCGGACCGCCGAACGACGGCTATAAGGCCGTGTACTACGCGCAGAAGTCCGGCATCTTCAAGAAGTACGGCCTCGACGTGCAGACCTCGATCGTGGCCAGCGGCGCGGCCGCTGCGGCGGCGCTGAGCGGCGGCGCGGCCGACATCGCCTACACGAACATCCTCACGCTCGTGCAAGCGCACACGCACAACGTGCCGATGACGTTCGTCGCGCCCGGGAATCTGCAGGTCGCCGGCAAGTCGCAAACCGACATCCTCGTCCTGTCCGACTCGCCGATCAAGAGCGGCAAGGATCTCCTCGGCAAGACGCTCGGCTCGGCATCGCTGCGCGACATCAACGCGGCCGCGAGCCTGGCCTGGATCGACAAGACCGGCGGCGATTCGAAAACGCTCAAGGTGGTCGAAGTGCCGGCCTCCGCGGGCGCCGCGTTTCTCGAAGAGCACCGCGCCGATGCGGTGACCCTCAACGAGCCGGCGGTGAGTTTAGCCGTTGCCACGGGCAAGATCCGCATTTTGGCCGCGCCCTACGATGCGGTCGGAACCGGCATGACGGCGGGCTTTGCAGCGATGGAGCCGTACGTGGCCGCGAACCGCGACGCGATGGATCGCTTCGCAAAAGCGATGCACGAGTCGTCGGTGTACACCAACGCGCATCCCGCCGATACCGTCGACATCGTTGCCGCGTACAGCGGCGTCGCTCCCGACGTCGTTGCGAAGAGCGTGCGCTTCAATGACGCCGAGTATCTCGAGCCGCGCTATCTGCAGCCGATGATCGACCTGTGCGCGCGCTACCAGCTGATCGACAAAGACTTCCCCGCATCGGAAGTCATTAGCCCTTCGGCAGTAAAGCCGCCCCGCTAGGGGCGGGCGGCTCGGGTCCTGCACAACACTCCGCGTAGGATAACCGTGAGGACCCGAACGCTCTACATTTCCATCTCGGGCAGAATTTCGATGAAGCCTTTGCGCGCCGCCGGGATCGTGGCGACGAGCTTGGCGACGTCGTCGGCGTTCTTGCCCTTGAGTTTGTAGTAGCCCACCAGCGCTTCTTTGCGCGTCGGAAGCTGACCGTTCATGACCTCGGTCTTGCCGCCGACGACGCGCACCAGGCGCGAGCCGGCCGGATCGACCGGCGATCCGTCGACGAACGTACCGTCGCCGCGAATTTTTTCCGTGAACGTGCCGTACTCGGCGTATTCCGCATTGCGTTCGGCGTCGGTCATGTTGAACGTCGCCGGATCCTGATAGAGCAGCACCATGTAGTCCATTGCGATTCCCCTCGTGTCCCAGGTGCCGGCGACGTCAGCGCCCCCGGTCACACCAGAGACGAACGCGAATCAGAAAATCGACATCTTCGCGCAGCGAACCCGGTTAGGCGGAGACGGCGGCGAGGTTTGCGATGGGGCCGTCGTCGAGCTGCAGGGTCAGGCACTTGGCCGAACCGCCCGACCGGATGAACTCGTCGAGTTCGGTGCAGAAGACGCGGTAGCCGGCGTCGTGCAGGCGTTCCTGGAGCCGGCGGGTCGCCGAGTGCATCACGACCGCATCGTCGACCTCGACCGCGTTGGGCGCCATGGCCAGCGCGTCTTCGAGATCGAGTTCGATCAGATATTCGGGCTCGATCGCGCGGCGCAAGAGCGCTTGCGCGTGCGGCGAGAACGCGTCCATGTAGGCCATCACGTGGCCGCTCGAAAGCGGGCACAGCGCCTTGTCGAGGTGGAAGAAGCGCTCGTCGACCAGCAGCAACGGCAGCACGCGGCAGCCGACGATCTCTTGCAGTTGCAAGGTCGCGTTGCGTTCGCTGCGCCAGCCGTAACCGACATAGCACAGCGGCCGGACGCGGTCGAACATCGCGTCGCCCGCACCTTCGAAATACGTTTGCTGCAGAAAGGTCGTCGCAAGTCCGGCGCGCGTGAGCGCAGCGCGGAAGATGCCCTGTTCGCGGCGCCGCTCGGGATGGCGGAAGCTCGATACGATGGCGAGGTTGCCGCAGATCAAGCCCGCGTTGGCGGTGAAGACGAGATCGGGAACGTGCTCGTTCGCTTCGAGGCGCACGAACTCGACCGCGCCCGCGCAGCCGAGCGTTTCGATGAAGCGATCCCATTGACGCTGCGCGTTGGGGGCGGAATAGCCCACGTTCCGCGTCATCCAGGGATTGATGTCGTAGGTGACCGCGTAATGCGTAGGCGGGCACACGAGAAACCGCTTCGACATGCCCCAATGGTACCTTAGTCGTACGCGTGCGACATTCGACAAACGGTCAATCGTTTTCGACGTGCGACGCCATCCGGCCGGGCAAGGTTCGTTTTCGCGCTGCCGAAGCAGACCAATTATATGAAGATGCTGCTCGCTGCCGTGACGCTTGCTCTAGTGATCGGGACCGGCGCCGCGTTTGCTGCCACGCCGGCGCCGGCCGCGCAACCTGGGAAAGTAGGACAGAAGATGGAGATGCCGAGCGGGCTCGAGTACGTTGACGAGGTGATCGGCACGGGCGCCGAGCCCAAAACCGGGCAACACGTCACCGTGCACTACGTCGGTACGCTGACGAACGGCACGAAATTCGACAGCTCGCGGGACCGCCACGAACCGTTCACGTTCGTGATCGGCGAGGGCGAGGTGATCAAGGGCTGGGATGAGGGCGTCGCGACGATGCGCGTCGGCGGCAAGCGCAAGCTGACGGTTCCGCCGCAGCTCGGTTACGGCTCGCAGGGCGCGGGCGGCGTCATCCCGCCGAACGCGACGCTGATCTTCGACGTCGAACTGCTGGGCGTTAAGTAACGTCGATCGAGACGTCGTCGCCGTTCACGGTGACCGGGTAGACCGGTAGCGGCGACACGGCCGGCAGCGTCAGCGCCTTGCCGGTCGTGACGTCGAAGAACGCGCCATGACGGGGGCACATGATGCGGCAACCGTCGAGTTCGCCGCCGTCGAGCGCGCCGCCGTCGTGCGTGCAGACGTCTTCAACGGCGTAGAGTTCGCCCTCGACGTTGCACAGGAGCACCGGGACCCCGTCGACCACCACCCGTTGCATCGAGCCGGGGGCGATCGCACTCTTGTGTGCGACCGGTCCGCTCACTTCGCGTCGTCGCTCGAGTGGGTTTCGAAGACGTCCTGACCGTTGTTGGCGTGATGCGCGGCGGGCGTGCGTTTCGGTGCCGGCGTCGGCGCGGCGAGGTAACGGTTAACGATGCTGCCGTCGATGACGACCGGATACGACGTTCCGCGATGATTGCCGTATTGGTGATGACGCCGTCGGCATCGGGTGCGGCCGCCGGACCGGTGGGATCGTACGCGAGTTGGGCGGTAGCGGCTGCTGGTTGACCGGCTGAGCCGATAGCGCGGCGGGCGCGGCAAAAAGCGCGCACGCAGCGAGAACGGCCCGGAGCGGGCGCACTAGCCGACCGAGCCTTCCATTTCCATCTTGATCAAACGGTTGAGTTCGACCGCGTATTCCATCGGCAGTTCCTTGACGAAGAAGTCGAAGAACCCGTTGACGATCATCGCGGTCGCATCGGCTTCGCTCAAGCCGCGGCTCATCGCGTAGAACAGCTGCTCTTCGCCGATCTTCGAAACCGAGGCTTCGTGTTCGACGGTCGAGTGCTGCTCGTCGATCTTCATCGTCGGCTTGGTATCCGATGACGAACGGTCGTCCATGATCAGCGCGTCGCACTTGACGCGCGTCTTCGCGCCGACGGCACCCTTGTGAATCTCGACCAGGCCGCGATACGTCGTCTTGCCGCCGTGCGCGGAGACCGACTTGTTCGTGACGACCGACGTCGTGTTCGGCGCGCCGTGAATGACCTTCGCGCCGGCATCCTGATGCTGGCCTTCGCCCGAAAACGCCGCCGAGAGGATCTCGCCGCGCGCGCCTTCGCCCATCAGGTAGATCGCCGGGTACTTCATCGTGAGGCGCGAGCCGATGTTGCCGTCGACCCATTCGACGGTCGCGTTCTTGTACGCGACGGCGCGCTTCGTGACGAGGTTATAGATGTTCCGGTACCAGTTCTGAATCGTGGTGTACCGGATCGAGGCGCCTTCCATCGCGATCAGTTCGACGACGGCCGAGTGCAGCGACGAGGTGGAGAACTTCGGCGCCGTGCAGCCCTCGATGTAGTGAACCTTCGAGCCCTTGTCGGCGATGATCAGCGTGCGCTCGAACTGGCCCATGTTTTCCGTGTTGATGCGGAAGTAGGCCTGGAGCGGCATCTTCACTTCGACGCCCGGCGGCACGTAGACGAACGATCCGCCCGACCACACGGCGCTGTTGAGCGCGGCGAACTTGTTGTCTTGGACCGGGATGACGGTCGCGAGATACTTCTGGACGATCTCGGGATACTGCTTGAGCGCGGTATCCATGTCGCAGAACAGCACGCCGTCTTTTTCGAGTTCCTCGATGACGGAGTGGTAGACGACTTCCGATTCATACTGGGCCGAGACGCCCGACAAGAACTTGCGCTCGGCTTCGGGGATGCCGAGGCGGTCGAACGTCTTCTTGATGTCGTCGGGGACGTCGTCCCACGACTGCTCGGTCCGGTCGGACGACCGCACGAAGTAGTGGATGTTGTCGAAGTCGATGTCGTTGAGGGCTTCGGTATCGCCCCACGTCGGCATCGGCTTGTCGCGGAACATCTGGAGCGCGTTCAGACGGAACTCGCGCATCCACGCGGGCTCGTCCTTCATCTCGGAAATGCGCTCGACGATCTCCCGCGTCAGCCCCTTGGCTGACTTGAAGACGTACTTGTCTTCCGAGTCATGAAACCCGTGCCGGTACTCCTCGATGAGGTCTCCGGGCTGGGTCTTCAGTTCAACGGCCATATCAGGTTAAGGGTACCCCTCCGGAAGACGTTCGTCAAGATAGTCCAGGCCTATCTTAATTATCTGGTCGAAGTATTGTTGCGCCCCGAGCCCGCGCCACACGCGTGGCCGCCCCAGAGACCGCGACATTGAAGGCTGGGCTCGGTTCCTCGACGGGGCTCCGGGAGTCTGATACTTCTTTGCCTCGCTTGCTTTGGGCGTGCGCCGGGCCCTTTACATGGGGGGGGTGGGGGGGTATGATGTGCGTCGGACTTACCGGACCTCGGTTCGTAGCCGGGGTTTTTCAGTCGGAAAAATACGTGGGGGACGGCGCGCCCAACGCGCCTGCGCAGTGGAACGTTCGCTTGCCAAAAAGGGGCAATGCCGACAAGAGTTCGCTGAAAGGTCGCAAGCGAGACGGTGTACCGCACGCGCTTGACGACGCGCCTGGAGGTGGGATTTCCCAACCGATAGATCTGTTCTAAGGAGCAAACCAAGAATTGAAAGCACTCGGTACGCACATCGTTTGCGAGCTGTCCGGCTGTAATGCCGCAATGCTCACCGACGTCGACGCGGTCGCTGAAATGATGGAGCAGGCGGCTCTGGAAGCCAACGCCACTCCGATCACCAAGGCGTTTCACCGGTTCCAGCCGCAAGGCGTTTCCGGCGTCGTCGTCATCCAAGAATCGCACCTGTCGATTCACACCTGGCCTGAGACCGGTTATGCCGCGATGGATTTTTACACGTGCGGCGACCATACGGATCCCTGGGCGGCCTGCGAATATGCAGCCAAGATTCTCGGCGCAACGAACATGCGCACGACCGAAGTGAAGCGCGGGATCGAAGCGTCCCGCGGCCAGTTCACCCACGTCGTCACCACCGATGCCGAGGAACGCTCGCTCGAGCGAACGGCCTAGCCTCCCCACCGGAAAAACTCGAAAGCCCCCGGACCAAGCGTCCGGGGGCTTTTCTTTTTCTGTGACCTGACAAGCAAGGGCTTGGCGAAGGCGGCGTCCGACTATGCCAGCGCTGAATGATTGAACGGCTTCCGGCTAGCTACTTCACCACCGCACGCGTTCCGGCGCCCAAACAGTTTGCGGAATGGCGCGAAAACCACCGGCTGCTGTTCGATGTACTGCCCATCGGGGGAGTGCCGCCGGGTGCGTTCGCTGCCGAAGCGACCACCTACCAGATCGGGAGCCTCCTCTTCGGTCAGACGTCGTACGCCGCGAGCCGCTTCGAACGCGACGACCGCAAGGTGACGGAGGGCCTCGATGCGATTCTCATTCGCCTGAATCTCGAAGGCGAACACAACGGGACGGCCGGCGGCAAGCCGGTCGCCGTGCAACCCGGAGAGATCGACATCATCGATATGGCGCGGCCGATTGCGTATGAGTCTACCGGTTCCACCGTCATTGTCTTGTGCATTCCGGGTCCGATACTCGAACCGGTGATACCGAATCGCGCGGCGCTGCATGGACTCGTCTTTCCGACGTCGTCCGGTGTCGGCGCGCTGCTCGGCGACTACCTGCGATCCCTCATCGCCCGGGCGGCGGAGATGGACGCATCGGAAGCCGCCGGCGTCGCATCAGCGACGGTCGCATTGTCCGCGACTTGTTTGCGCGCGCTGGTCGACCGCAGTGAAGGCCGCGTAAACGTTCCGGGCGGTGCGCTGCTCGCGGCCATCAAGGAACACATCGAGGAGCGGCTGCGTTCCGACGACCTGTCGATCGAATCGCTGTGCTCGGCGTTCGGCCTTTCGCGCGCGGCACTCTATCGCGCGTTCGCTCCGCTCGGCGGCGTTCGGCGCTACATCCGCGACCGGCGGCTCGTGGCCGCCTTCGTAGCGCTGGCTGATTGCAGCAAGCCGTTCGAATCGATCGCGAAAATTGCGTTCGATCTCAAGTTCGCAAGCGAAGCCCATTTCGGACGCGTGTTCCGCGCGGCATTCGGGTGCACGCCCGGCCAGACGAGGAATCTGGAACAGATCGTTCGCGTCTCGCAAGCCGGGGGTGGACAACAGCTCGGCACGGAGCCGGTCTACATCGATTGGGCGCAGGCGCCTCGCCGTCCGCGACCGCTGAGACGCCTGGGCAACGATCCGGTACGGCGAGGCTAACTGAGTAGCGCGCGCGGGCGCTACGCTTGGCGAGCATTCCAGCTTTGATTGAGGTGAAATCGATGTCTAGTACGATGCGCGCGCTGCGTTATGCAGGTGCGGCACTTGTTGTTTCGGGTGGGTTAATCGTTGCAAGCTGCAGCGGGGGTTCGATTGCGACCACACCGGTCGGCCAAGCGACCAACGCACCAGCCTCGACCCAAGCGGTCCCGACGACCGGAGGCACCTTGAGCCTCCCGACCGCCGCCACCGGCCAATTTGCGACGATCACGCTCGCAAGCGGCGCTCCAGCCGGCGTGACGATCACCGCGAGTTCATCGGCCACCGGCCCCTCGAACGCCCCGGCCCCGTCGTCGGTCAAGCGGGCAGCTGAGTCCATCAACGGTGCGGTACCGTTCTTTTTCGTGACGTTTACCGTTTCCGCAAACCTGTCGACGCAATTTTTCTCCTCGCAGACGGTCTCGCTGCTATCGTCTGATCCGTCGACGGCCTCGTACTATGTCGAATTCGATGACATCACGTCGTCGCCGGGCACGAAGTTGGGCTGCACCGGTCCGGGTACCGTCAGCGGTTCGACCGCAACCATCAGCAACAGCAACTCGGGCGGCGTTTGCATGAATAGCGGCAGCGGCGGACCGCCGACGTTGGCGACCGGTCACACCTACTTGCTGCAGTTCTATTATGTGACGGGCTCGTCGGCTTCGCCGACGCCGACGCCCACGGCCACCGCCACGGCGACTGCGAGCGGGAATGCCAGCCCGACCCCTTATCCGTCCACAGAGGCGACGGCGAGCGGAGCGATGGTTGCCTCCGGCGGATCGCTGACGTTGCCGGCGTTCCTTGGCTTTAGCGGTAACCTAACCTATGGTGCCATGACCGGTGCGGCGACGCTGCCGGTGGCCCTGACGTATTCAAACTATATCTTCGCCCTCGGACTACCGAACACGAACCCGATGCCCACCATTCTGTACGCCGTCGTCAACGTGCAGAACACGTCTACCAGCAGCAGCGTCACCTTCGGTGCGCCGCAGTCGATGACGCTGACGATTCCCACGCTTGTCGGCGCATCGAGTGCGGTCGTCAGATACTGGGAGTGGCAGGGCTCCAATCCCTCAAGCGCACTGTGCGTTACCACGTCGGGCACGACCGCGCTTACGGTCACACCGGTGAACGGCGTCATCACGATTCCGTCCCCGCTTGGGCCCGATATCGCGGCCTGCACGTCGCCGCCGTCGGGCGTCGAGCAAAGCATCGCGCCGTTCTTCCCGATGGACAACGCGATCATCGAGGTCACGAACACCTAAGGAAGCCGCTCGCGGCCTTAAGGTTAGCGAGGTCGCCGGCATGCCGGCGGCCTCGTTCGTTTCCGGCTCAATGGTCCGGCGGCGTCTTTCTCTAATACCGCGGGGTCATGCCGAAAACCGAATATTATCAATGGTACGTGGAGCAGTTCGCTGATACCGAACAGCACCATCATGCGATCGACGAGTTGTACTATTCGGGGCGTACGCCGTTCCAGTCGGTGGCGGTACTGCGCACGGCGACCTTCGGCAAAATGCTCGTGCTCGACGGCGACACGCAGAGCTCGCAAGCCGATGAGAAAATCTACCACGAGTCGCTGGTGCATCCGGCGCTCGCGGCAAGCGCGGGCCGGCGCGAAGTGTTGATTCTCGGTGGCGGCGAGGGCGCGACGTTGCGCGAGGTGCTGCGCAATTCGGATGTCGTGCGCTGCACGATGGTCGACATCGACGGCGAGGTCGTCGAGTTGTCCAAGAAATATTTGCCCGAATGGTCGGCGGGCGCGTTTGAGGATCCGCGCGCAAACGTGATCATCGGCGACGCGCTGGCGTTCATCAAACAGCCCGGCACCTTCGATGCGATCATCTCCGATCTCACCGAGCCGCTGCCCGATTCGCCGTCGTTTCCGCTCTTCAACGGCGAGGTGTTTCGCGACATCAAGGCACGCCTCGCGCCGGGCGGCGTGTACGTGCTGCAAGCGAGTACGGCCGGCTTTCACAACATGGCGCTGCACGCCAAGATGGCGCGCTCGCTACGCGCGCATTTCAAACACGTGACGAGTTTCTTCACCCACGTGCCGGCCTTCGACAACGACTGGGCCTTCATTGCGTGCAGCGACGCGCACGACGTAGCGGCGCTCGAGCCGGCGACGATCGATGCCTACACGGGCCAACTGCGCGGCGAGAATTTCTTTTACGACGCCCAAACGCACCGGCGCCTGTTCAGCCTGCCGCTGTACTTGCGCCGCGAGCTCGCGAAGCCGGGCGACGTTTTTTCGTAGTGCCCGCATGATGGATGAAGAGCCGCTGCGGCGGACGGCGCTGTTCGAAGTGCACCGCGCGCTCGGCGCGCGCATCGTGCCGTTCGGCGGCTTCGAAATGCCGGTGCAGTATGCGGGGATCTTGGCCGAACACGAAGCCGTGCGCAAGCGCGCGGGGCTGTTCGATCTCTCGCACATGGCGCAATTCGAACTGCGCGGCGGCGACGTCGCCGCGTGGGCCGACGAGCTCACCGTCAATCACGTCGGCACGATGAAACCGTTTCAGGCGCGCTACAACATCTTCACCAACGCCGCCGGCGGCGCGCTCGACGACGTGATTTTCTACCGCTTGCCCGATCGCTGGCTCCTGATCGTCAACGCCGGCAACGCGCACAAGATGTGGGCGTACTTGGAAGCGCAGCGCCGCGGCGACGTGCAGCTCGCCGATCTGCGCGGCGAAACCGCGCTGCTCGCGGTGCAGGGCCCCCGCAGCGTCGAGGTGCTCGCGCCGCTGGTCGCGGGCGACATTGCGGCGCTCAAGTACTACACCTGCATCGAAACGGTGGCCGGCGGCGTGCCGGCGATCGTGGCGCGTACGGGCTATACGGGTGAGGATGGTTTCGAGGTCTTCTTGGCGGCAGATGCGGCCGTGAGTTTGTGGGATGCGTTGCTGACCGAACATCGCGCCGTGCTGACACCGTGCGGGCTCGGGGCGCGCGACGTTTTGCGCCTGGAAGCCGGGATGCCGCTCTACGGCCACGAGCTGACCGAAGAGATCACGCCGCTGCAAGCCGGTCTCGTCTGGGCGGTGAAATTTGCGAAACCATCTTTCACCGGCAAAGCGGCGCTGGAAGCGCAGGCGGCGGCGGACGCGTATCCACGCATCGCCGGCGTCGTGCTGGACGGGCGCGTTCCGGTGCGCGCCGGCTATCGCGTGCTGCGCGACGGCGCTGCCGTGGGCGAAATTCGCAGCGGTTCGATCGCACCGTCCGTCGGGAACAAGAGCATCGGCACGGCGTTAATCGACGCGGTGAGTGCAACCGCGGGAACCCGGCTGGGAGTCGAAGTGCGCGGCACCGAACATCCGGCGACGACGGTCGCATTACCGTTCTACAAGCGAGGCTAATGGTGGCACAACCGGCGGGACTGCTCTTCAGCAAAGACCACGAATGGGTGAAGCTCGACGGCGATATCGCAACGATCGGCATTTCCGACTACGCACAACATTCGCTCGGCGATATCGTCTACGTGGAGCTGCCGCGCGTCGGCGCGACGCTGAAGCAATTTGCCGGCATCGGCGTCGTCGAGTCGGTGAAGGCCGTCTCGGATATCTTCACGCCGCTCGGCGGTGAAGTGCTCGAGATCAACCCCGCGGTCGAAGCCGATGCGTCGCTGGTCAACCGCGAACCCTACGACGGCGGCTGGTTCTACAAACTCAAGCTCAGCGACGATTCGGAAAAGCAAAACCTGATGTCGGGTGACGACTACGACAAGTTGATCGCCGAGGCCTAAGCCCTTAGACCTCGGCTTCCGCCTGCGCTTCGCGCAGATAGGAATCGCGCCAGGCCGTGGTGCTGTAAAGCCGGGACCCGAGATTCACGTGCCTCAGCCTTCCGCGTTGCGTCGCTTTGTGCAGCGCTTCGAGTGAGAGCGGTCCCACGAGTGCCGAGAGCGGCAGCAGGTCGGGCGGAGCCGCCATGCGCTCGAGGTTCCGCTGCACGCTGCGGGCCACGTAGAACGCGAGCGGATAGTAGTTACCGGCATCCGCCTCCGTAAGGGCGATGCGATACTGCCGGATCGACCGCGGCGGGATCGTTGCGAACGGCAAGCCCAGCCGCGTGAGCAGAAGGTTGAGGGCCAGGCGCGCGACGCGTCCGTTGCCCGACGAGAACGGACGAATGCGTTCCAGGCGCTCTTGGAACATCGCGAGCCAGAGAAATTGCGGCGCTGACTCAGCCGGTCCGTGCCCCAAGTGATCGACCAGCGCGGCGACCTCCGAAACGATCAGCGACGGCGGGGTCGGGATGACGCCGCTGCGCACCGGGCGGGCGTTATGGGTGCGCCACGCGCCGGGCATTGCTGAACTGTCGACGAGCGTGGTGCCGCCGGTGACGCGAGCGTGCAATTGCCGGATCTCGGCGACCGTGATGAGCGCGCCCGAGGCCCGCGGGCGTTGGCTTTGCACCCAGGCCGAGGCTCGTCCGTACCCCCACGCCAGCAAATAATCGCGGAAGGCGCGGTCGCCGGCCACGACCCCGCGCTGCAAGAGCGCGCGGATTTGACCGAGCGTCATGGCGGAGCCGGCCAGGATACACGAGCCCCACACCTCCTCGAGACGCTGGGTGAACTTGATCTGTTCTGCAACATCAGCGGGACGCACGCTTCCCGCCTGCCCCGCAATCGCTGCTTCGAGCGATCGCAGCTTCGCTTCGCCGTTCACCTGTCCATATTATATAAATTCGGCCGATTTGGACAGCTTTTCCGGTTCCTGCCCTAGGCATGCCCCGATGCTTGAACCATGCACCCCTACCTCGCCGAACTCGCGCAACGGATCCTCGTCTTCGATGGTGCTATGGGCACCCAGATCATGGCGCGCGAGCTTCTCCCCGAGGATTACGGCGGGCCGGCGCTTCACGGCTGCAATGAGGCGATCGTCCTCAGCCGGCCCGATATCGTCGAGCACGTCCATCAATCGTACCTCGAAGCGGGGGCGGACGTCCTCGAAACGGATACCTTCACCGCATCGCGGCTCAAGCTCGACGAGTATCAACTGGGCGACCGCGTCGGCGAGATCAACCGGACTGCGGTTGCGATCGCGCGCAAGTGCGTCGACCGCGGGCATTGGACCCGGCCGCGCTTCGTCGCGGGCGCGATGGGTCCGACGGGGATGCTCATCTCGTCGTCGGATCCGGCGCTCTCGAAGATCACCTTCGAAGAACTCGCGACGCTCTATGGGGAGCAGGCTCGTCATCTCGTTGACGGCGGCGTCGACTTACTGCTGCTCGAGACGAGTCAGGATCTACTCGAGATGAAAGCCGCCGTGGCCGGGATCGTGCGCCAGTTCGAAAGCGGCTTGCGGCGCGTTCCGATCCAGGCGCAGGCGACGCTGGACGTGACCGGACGAATGCTGCTCGGTACCGACATTCGCGCGGTATGTGCGACGCTCGATGCGTTGCCGATCGACGTGATCGGACTGAATTGCTCCACCGGGCCGTCGCACATGCGCGACGCCGTCCGGTTTTTGTGCGAAAACTCGCGCTGCTACGTCGCCGTGATCCCGAATGCCGGGCTGCCGATCATGGGACCTAAGGGCGAGACGATCTATCCCGAAACGCCCGACGAGATGGCGACCGAGCTGCGCGCGTTCGTCACGGATTTCGGCGTGAACGCCATCGGCGGCTGCTGCGGCACGACCGAGGCGCACATCGCCGCGTTTGCGGCGGCGGTCGACGGGCTTCACGGGCGCACACCTGCCGCGAAGCCGCAGCAGCTCGTCGCCAGCGCAATGACCGCAACGTTCCTCGAGCAAGAGCCCAAACCGCTTCTCGTCGGCGAACGGATCAATGCGCAGGGGTCGCGGCGGATGAAACGGCTGTTGCTTGCCGACGCTTACGATGACATCGTGCTCGTCGCGCGCGAGCAGGTCGAGATGGGCGCGCACGTGCTCGATATCTGCACGGCCATGACCGAGCGGGTCGACGAGGCCGGGCAGATGGAGACCATCGTCAAGAAGCTCGCGCAATCGGTCGAGGTCCCCGTGATGATCGACTCGACCGAGCCTGCCGTGATCGCGGCAGCGCTTCGCGCCTACCCCGGCCGGGCGATCGTCAACTCGATCAATCTTGAAAACGGCCGCAAGCGGATCGACGACGTCATGCCGCTGGTGCGCGAGGCGGGCGCCGCCGTCGTCGCCTTGACGATCGACGAAACCGGGATGGCGAAAACGGCCGAACGCAAGGTTGAAATCGCGAAGCGCATCTACGCGATCGTTACCTCCGAGTTCGATTTGCCGCCGGGCGCGCTGATCTTCGACGCGCTGACATTCACCCTGGCGACCGGGGATGCGGAGTTTCTCGATTCGGCCGTCGCGACGATCGAAGGCATCAAGCGCATCAAGCGCGAGCTTCCCGGTGTCCTCACCTCGCTCGGCGTCAGCAACGTCAGTTTCGGGCTCAAGCCCGCCGCCCGCGCCGCGCTGAACTCCGTGATGCTGCATCATTGCGTGGATGCCGGTCTCGACATCGCGCTCGTGCATCCGCAAGAGATCACGCCATATGCCGAAATCGACGCGCTCGAGCGGGGCCTGTGCGACGATCTCGTGTTCAACCGGCGCCCCGATGCGTTGCAGCGCGTGATCGAGCACTTCGAGGTCAAAGGGCCCGCCGCAGCGGCTGAATCGACAGACGATGACGCCGATCTCCCGATCGAGGTTCGCATTCATCAAGCGATCCTCAGACGCCGCAAGGACGGTATCGAGGACAAGCTCGATGAGGCGTTGCGCACGCGCGATGCGGTCGACGTCATCAACAACGTTTTACTGCCGGCGATGAAAGAAGTCGGCGACAAATTCGGTTCGGGCGAACTGATCCTGCCGTTCGTGCTTCAGTCGGCTGAGGTCATGAAAAAGGCCGTTGCGCATCTCGAGCAGTTTCTCGAGAAGAAGGATGGTGCGAGTAAAGGCAAGATCGTGCTTGCGACCGTTTTCGGCGACGTGCACGACATCGGGAAGAACCTCGTGCACACGATCCTTGCCAACAACGGCTATACGGTCTTCGATCTCGGCAAACAAGTGCCGATGAACGTCATTCTGGAAAAGGCCATCGAAGTCAACGCCGACGCCATCGGCCTTTCCGCGCTGCTCGTGTCGACCTCAAAGCAGATGCCGATCTGCGTTCAAGAACAGGACGCCCGCGGCCTCACGTTTCCGGTCCTGATCGGAGGCGCGGCGATCAACCGTGATTTTGGAAGGCGCACGGCGCTCATCGATGGCGACCGCGTCTTCGGTCCCGGGCTCTTCTACGCGAAAGACGCGTTCGAAGGTCTCGACATCATGGAGCAACTCGTGGTCCCGGCGAAGCGCGAGCTCTTGGTCGATCAGATGCGCGGCGAAGCGCTCGCGTCGCGGGCCCGCCCGGCCGCGGAGCCGGTCGCGATATCCGGCCGCACCGCACGCGAATGGCTGACGCCGGCGGATGTTCCCGACGCTCCGTTTTTCGGAGCGCGCACGATCACCGGACTCGACGTGAGCGAACTTTGGCCGCATTTCGATCTCAAGAGCCTCTACCGATTGTCGTGGGGCGGATCGAACGTGAAAGGCGCTCAATGGGAGGCCCTGGTACGGGACGAATTCGACCCGCGGCTGCAGCGCTTTCGCACGCTGGCTGAGCGCTCCGCGCTCTTAGGCCCGCGAGTGGTGTATGGGTACTTCCCGGCCAGCGGCGACGGCGAAGATGTGGTGATCTACGATCCGGCGGACATGCGCGTGGAAATCGCGCGGTTGCGCTTCACGCGCCAAGCCGGCGGTCAGCACCTGTGTTTGGCGGACTACTTGCGCCCCGCGGGTCCGGATCATCAGCTCGACGTCATCGCACTCCAAGTTGTAACGGTCGGATCGGCCATTTCGGAGCGCATCGATGCGATGCAGCAGAGCGGCGATTATAGCGAGTCGTACTTTCTGCACGGTTTCTCCGTGCAGGCCGCTGAGGCGCTGGCCGAACACACCCATCGCCGCATTCGCAGCGAGCTCGGACTCGCCGCGGACCAGGGGAAACGCTACTCGTGGGGTTACGGGGCGTGTCCTGACCTCTCGCAGCATGAGGCCGTCTGGCGTTTGCTCGACGCCGAGCGAGCGATCGGGACGGAATTGACCAGCGCCTTCCAGATCGTTCCCGAACAGTCGACTGCTGCGATCATCGTCCATCATCCCGAGGCTTCGTACTTCAATGCTGCCGCCAGCCGCGAATTGGTACCGGCCTAGCATGCGCATCGCCGAAGCGCTCCGGGCCGAGACGCCGCTGATCTCGTTCGAGTTCTTTCCGCCGAAGAGCGACGCCGCAGCGGATGAATTGCTGGCGACGATCGACGCGATGCGTCCGCTTCACCCCGGCTTCGTCTCGATTACCTACGGCGCGGGCGGGTCGTCACGGGATCGGTCGCTCGATCTCATCGAACGGATCCGCGGTGAACTCGGACTTGAGGTCATGGCGCATCTCACCTGCCTCGGCAGTGGTGCCGGAGAACTGCGCGCGTATGCCGATCGGCTGGCAGCGGCCGGCGTGACGAACGTTCTGGCGTTGCGCGGGGATCCGCCACGCGAAGCACCGCGTGCCGTTGCGCAGCCCGGCGGTCTCGCGCACGCATCGGAGCTCACGGCTCTGCTGGCGAACGATTACAACTTCTGCATCGGCGGCGCGTGCTATCCCGAAACGCACCCCGAAGCGGTCGACCCGCAAACGGATCTCGAGCATCTTCGCACCAAGGTCGCGGCCGGAGCGTCGTTCCTGATCACGCAACTCTTCTTCGAAAATGAGCGGTATTTCCGCTTCGTCAAGCAGGCACGTGCAGCCGGGATCAGCGTGCCGATCATTCCCGGCATCATGCCGATCACAAATTACGATCAGTTACGGCGGTTTACGACGCTTTGCGGCGCGACGATTCCGCCGCGCCTGCGCGCCGAACTCGATCGCTGCGCGTCGGACGCCGACGCCGTCGTCGACCTGGGGGTCGCGTACGCGGCACTGCAATGCGCCGATTTGCTGGCCCGCGGCGCGCCGGGGCTGCACTTCTACACGCTCAATAGATCGCCGGCGGTGCGGGCGATCGTTTCGGCCTTGCGCGCAGAAGCCGTGGTTGCCGCGGCCTAGGGTTTGCCGTCTCCCGCGATCAAAGATGCAGTAAGGAGCTTTTTAATGTATACCCCGCATACTTCGCGCGACATCGATGCGATGCTGCGCGTCGTGGGCGTTGGTTCGCTCGACGAACTCGTCCGCGTGCCGGACGCCGTCGCCGTCAAAGCTCCGATCGATCTCGTGCCGGCCCTCTCCGAAATCGAGCTTGCCGAGCGGTTCGCGGGTTTCGCCGAGCGAACGAGCGCGGGAAACTACCTCTCGTTTTTAGGCGCCGGTGCCTACCGGCACTACGTTCCGCCGGTGATCGCCGCGCTCGCGATGCGCGGCGAATTTCTCACCTCGTATACGCCCTACCAAGCCGAATCCTCGCAGGGCTATCTGCAAGCGATCTATGAGTGGCAGACGTACGTCGCGCTGCTCACCGGCCTCGATGTGGCGAACGCATCGGTGTACGACGGCGCGACGGCGCTGGCCGAAGGCGTCGTGATGGCGATCAATGCCACCGGCCGCCGGGCGGTGCTGGTCTCGAACGCCGTGCACCCGAACTATCGCGCGGTGCTGCGTACCTACGCGCGTGGGTTGGAGATCACGATCGACGAGTTGCCCTACGATGCAGCGGGGACGACCGATTTCGCGCGGCTGCAGCAACTGCTGAGCGATCAGCGCTACGCTGCGGTCGTCGTGCAGTCGCCGAATTTCTTCGGCGCGATCGACGCGCCGCCGGCGGCTGCCGTCGCTGCGCGTCAAGGCGACGAAGACGTTGCTGATCGGCGTAACGGCGGAGGCGCTCGCGCTCACGGTGCTGGCGACGCCGGCATCGTGGGGCGCCGACATCGCGGTGGGCGAGGCGCAGTCGTTCGGCAACGCCGTTGCGTACGGCGGCCCGCACGTCGGTTTCATCGCTGCGACGAGCGAACAGATGCGGCGTATTCCGGGCCGCCTCGTGGGGCGCACGGTCGACAAGGATGGGCGCACGGCATACGTGTTGACGTTGCAGGCGCGCGAACAGCACATCCGGCGCGAAAAAGCGACCTCGAATATTTGTACCAACCAGGCGCACTGCGCGCTGATCGCCACGATCTATCTGGCGGCGCTCGGCAAGAGCGGCTTGCGCGATGTCGCGTCGCACAACGTCGCGCGTACGGCGGAATTGCGCGCGGCGGTCGCGGCCGTTCCGGGCTGCGACGTCGCCTTCAACGCGCCCGGGTTCAATGAGTTCGTGCTGCGCGTGCCGGGGGCGGCGAGCGGTGTGCTGGAGTCGTTGCGCGAGCACCGCATCGTCGGTGGCCTCGATCTCGGGCGATTCTATCCGGAGCTGGCCGATTGCATTCTGATGAACGCAACCGAGCTGACGACGCCGGCGCAAATTGCGCACCTCGCGACGGCGCTGCGGGAAGTGGTGGGACATGCCCTCGCCGGCATTTGACACGCCGCTCATCTTCGACGGCGGCCAGGACGGCCGCGCGAACCGGTACGTGCCGCCCGCGCCGCCGATCGCGGATTTGCTGCCGGCAGCGCTGCTGCGCGACGATCTGCCGCTGCCCGACAACACCGAACTCGACGTCGTGCGGCACTTCACGCGCCTCTCGCAAAAAACGTTCGGGATCGATACGGTCTTCTATCCGCTCGGCTCGTGCACGATGAAATACAATCCGCGCATCAACGACGCGCTGGCGAATCTCCCGGCGCTGCGCGATCTGCACCCGTTCGCCCCCGACGAGCTCGCGCAGGGCGCGCTCGCGATCATGTGGGAACTCGAGCGCAGCTTGGCCGCGCTATTCGGCATGGCAGCGTTCTCACTCAACCCGGCCGCCGGCGCACACGCCGAACTCACCGCGCTGCTGATCGCGAAAGCCTACTATAAGAAGAAGGGCGACGCGCGGCGCACGACCGTGATCGTTCCGGATACGGCGCACGGCACGAACCCGGCGTCGGCCGCGATGGTCGGATATAACGTCGTCTCGCTCAAGTCCGACGAACGCGGGCGCGTCTCGGTCGACGCGATCCGCGCGGCCGCCGGACCCGATACGGCCGTCTGCATGATGACGAATCCGAACACGCTCGGTCTCTTCGAAGACCACATCCACGAGATCGCGGCAGCCGTGCACGCGGCCGGCGGGCTGATGTATTACGACGGCGCGAACGCGAACGCGCTGATGGGCAACAGCCGGCCCGGTGACATGGGCTTCGACTTGATGCACCTGAACCTGCACAAGACGTTTTCGATTCCGCACGGCGGCGGCGGTGCGGGCGCGGGGCCGATCGGGGTCGCGGCGCACCTCGTTCCGTTTCTCCCGGTGCCGATCGTACGGGCGGACGGCAGCGATGAAACGCACGGGCGGTGGCGGTCGGACGAGCTGACGTTCGCGCTGGACTTCGACCGGCCGGATGCGATCGGCACGATGCGTTCGTTCTGGTCGAACTTCGCGCACATGGTCCGCGCGCTCGCCTACTGTTACGCGAACGGCGCAGCCGGACTCGCGCGCGTCTCGCAACTCGCGGTGTTGAATGCCAACTACATCCGGGCGTCGATTCGCGACGTGATCGACATCCCGTACGACGAGATCAACCGCCACGAGTTCGTTGCCTCCGCTCAGTCGATCAAGCGCGAGACCGGCGTGCGCGCGCTCGACATCGGCAAGGCGTTACTCGATCGCGGCTATCACGCGCCGACGGTGTACTTCCCGCTGCTCGTGCCGGAGTGCATCATGATCGAGCCGACGGAAACGGAATCGAAGGAAACGCTCGACGGCTTCATCGCTGCGTTGCGCGAAATTCTGATCGCCGCGCGCGAAACACCGCAAGCAGTGCTCGATGCGCCGGTTACGATGCCGGTAAGCCGCGTCGATGAGACGCGCGCGGCCCGTCAGCCGGACCTCCGGTGGCATAAAAAAGGGTAGTCCTGCCGACTTTCCGAGATCGATAAAGTCCTTCTTGGGAGAGGGGCGTATACTTGGAGAAGACCCCTCCGGAACGGAGCGGATTTTCGACGATGCGGATCAAGTACGAAGTTTCTGCGGGCGGGCTCGTCTTGCGGCGGAATGGTGCGACCCTCGAAGCGCTCCTGATTGGGCGCGGGATGCCGCGCGTCTGGTCGCTCCCCAAGGGCCATGTCGAGGCCCGCGAGACCCACGAGCAGGCGGCCCTGCGCGAGGTCCGCGAGGAGACCGGCTGTTGGGCTGAGATCCTGATCAAGCTCTCGGACATCTCGTACTGGTTCTACCTGAACCGGACCAAACACAAGAAGTCGGTCCATTTCTACCTGATGCGCTACCTCTCGGGCGATACGGCCAACCACGACCACGAGGTTGACGAGGCCCGGTTCTTCGAGATCAAGGCGGCGAAAAAAGTCCTCAAGTACGTCAACGAGAAGCGCCTGGTCGACCTCGGCCTGGAGTATCTGGAGCGTGAGGGCGACTCGGTTTTCGAACCCGAGGCCCAGCCTGAGCTCGAACTCGAGGCGATGAGGGACTCTAGCGCATCTTGACCGCCCCTGAGGTTGACGAGCGCGCCTGCCGCGTCTCGCTCGACGTTTTCGACGGTCCGCTGGACCTGCTGCTGAACTTGGTCAAAGAGCAGCAGCTGGACATCGCGACCGTGCCGCTGGCGCTCGTAGCCGATCAGTATTTCGCCTACATTTCGGCGATGGAAGTGCTCGACGTCGAGGTCGCTGCCGACTACCTGGTCATCGCGTCGACGCTGGTCTTCCTCAAGTCGAAGGCCATGCTGCCGCCGATTCCCCAAGAGTTCGAAACGAGCGAGGAATCGGCCGAGTCGGTCGAAGCCCGCCTCCGTGAGCGGCTCCTCGCCTACTCGCGCTATCGCGACGCGAGCCAAGATCTGTGGGCGCGCGCGCAAGAAGCGGCCGCCTTCTACGTGCGGCCCGAGGGCGGCGACACGTCCGCCGAACTCACCCAGCGATATAAGATCGACGCCGCCAAGTTGGCGCGCGCACTGGAAGCAGCGCTCCGTTCGGCGAAGCCTGAGGTTCGCACGATCGTCCGCGAACGGGTCTCGCTCAACGAGCAGATGGACCTGGTCATCAAGACGATGCGCCGTGAAGGCCGCGCCAGCTTCTTCGCACTCTGCGCCAATGGGGATCGCTTTACCATCATCGTCACGTTCTTAGCCGTTCTGGAACTCGTCCGCCGCGGACGACTCGTGGTCGTGCAAAACGACGCGCTCAGCGACATCGACTTGCTGCCCGCGCCGGCGGCGGAGGTCGCGCGTGGCTGATCCCGTCCAAGAAGAGCTGATCGAAACCGGCAGCTTGCAGCGCAACATCGAGGCCGTGCTGTTCGTGGCGAGCGAACCGATCTCGATCAAGGCGCTGGCCAAACTGACCGGCGCGGAAGAAGCCGACGTCACCGTCGCGCTGCAGCACATCGACGAAGAGTTTGCCGAGCGCGGCGTCGTGCTGCGCGAAGTCGCCGGCGGCTACCGGTTCGCGAGCGCGCCCGCGGCGCGCGCCGCGGTCGAAGCGTACTTGCTGCCGCCGAAGACGAACCTCTCGCCCGCCGCGCTCGAGTCGCTGGCGATCGTCGCTTACAACGAACCGGTGACCAAAGCCCAGATCGAAGAGATCCGCGGCGTCAGCGCCGACTCCGTGATCGCGACGCTGCTCGACCGGCGCTTCATCGTCGAGTCGGGCCGGCGTGAATCGCCCGGACGGCCGCTGCTCTACAAAACGACCCCCGATTTTCTCGAAGCGTTCGGGCTCAATTCGCTCGACGATCTGCCGGCGGTCGACCTCGACGCGCTGCAACCGCGCGATGTCGAACTGCCGATGACCCTCACCGGAGCCCCTATCAGAAACACCATCAGCAGAAACCGAAACGACACCGGAAATGCCACCGGAAACGCCACCGGACCAGGAAGCAGGAGCACTATCGCTCGCATAGCCCTTCCGGCCGACGCCGACGTTTGGGCGCAGATCAACGCCAACTGTCAGGCCGTCGCCGCCGCCCACGAACTGATCCAGCCCGGTGAACGCTTCGCGCTGACCGACGATCAGCGTGCGGCCATCACCGAAATCAACACCGCGCTCGACGAAGGCAAGCACGAGTTCTTGCTGCAGGCGCCGACCGGCTCGGGCAAGACCGAAGTCATGCTGCGCGTCGCGGTCGACACGATTCTCGCCGGCGACAACTACGTCGTCATCCTCGCGCCGACGCGCGACCTGATCCGCCAGCACGTCACGTACTTCACCGAACGTCTCGCCGGCACGGGCATCGGCGTCGGGCAGATCCACGGCGGCGCCGCGCCGGCCGATCGCCGCGAAGCGGAAGAAGGCCTGAAGGACGGCAGCGTGCGCGTCGTCGTCGGTTCGGCGATGCTGCTGACGATCGACCGCTACTGGGACATGATCGATGCCAGCGACCTCGTCTTCATCGACGACGTCAACGCGTTCGACGAACGCGAACATCTGCGCTTGCTCGAAGACATCGATGCGCCGATGCTCTTCGCGACGGCGACGCCGAACGAACTGCGCAGCTTCCTGATGCGCGTCGGCGCGTTCGAACAGCGTCGTGCGCATGCGCAAGATGCCGTTCAACGTGCTGCCGACGAAGGTGCACAAGATCGAAGGCGTGTGGGGCGAACCGCCGCCCGAGCAGCTCTCGCGCGCGGACGAACTCATCCGCGATCATCTCGGCCGCGGCTCGCGCATCTTCGTCATCGGCCGCACGCGCGGCGACGTGCCGCGCCTCGCGCAGCGGCTCGAAGAAACCTACGACCTCGACGTGCAGCAGCTGCGCGGCGACATGGCCGATACGAGCGAACAGTCCAAGCGCAACCGCCGCAGCGGCGTCAAGGTCAGCGACATCGGCACGCGCGTCGAGATGATGAACGCGTTCCGCGGCCGCGCGCCGTCGATTCTCGCCGCGACCAACCTGATCGGCAGCGGCATCGATATTCCGGCCGCCGACCTGATCGTCATCACCGACTCCGATGCGTTCGGCGAATCGGAAACCGAGCAGCTGATCGGCCGCGTCGGCCGGCGCGAACGTCCCTCGGATGCGGTGCTGCGTCACCGGCACGACGTTCGAGAAGCAATCCCTCGCGCGCCGCCAGCGGCCGGGCGATGACGTTCATGCCGCGCGGCATGCGCGCGAGCCGCTTCAACTACGGACGCCGGTGAATTTCGGACTTCACGTACGCGTCGGCGCCGGTTACGACGAGACGATCGCCTACGCGCAGCGGCTCGGGCTGCACGTCGCTGCAGTTCTTCAGCGGCAATCCCAAGACGTATCGCGTCGGCGCGATCGACGCGCCGGCGCTCGAGCGCTTCGCCGACGGCGCGCAAGGCGGCGGGCATCGCGACCTCGGCGATCCACACCTCGTACCTGATCAACCTCGCGAGCGAAGATCCGAAGATCGCGACCGGCTCGTTGCGCTTGCTGACCAACGATCTGCGCGTTGCGGCCGCGGGCGTCGGTGCCGTTCGTCAACACGCACTTGGGCTCGTACGGCAAACGCGACCGCAACGAAGGCTTCGCGCAAGTCGTCGCGGCGCTCGAAACGGCGCTCGCCGATATCGCGCCCGGCGTGTATCTCGTGATGGAGAACTCGGCCGGCGCGGGCCAGCTCTGCGGCGGCACGATCGAAGAACTCGGCGCGCTGATCCGCACGATCGGCCATCCGCAGCTCGCGGTGTGCCTCGACACCGCGCACTCGTGGGCGGCCGGCTACGACATCGATTCGCCCGCCGGCGTCGACCGGTTCTTCGACCTGGTCGAGCGCGAGATCGGCCTCGACCGCGTCGTGATGTTCCACTTCAACGACACCGAGATTCCGCTGGGCGGCCACAAGGACCGGCACTGGCACATCGGCGAGGGGCTCATCGGCCTGGCCGGCTTCCGCGCGATCGCCGCGCACGCCGGCGTGCAAGGGCAAGACGGCGATCCTCGAGACCCCGGGCGAAGAACCCGACGACGTCCGCAACATGGAACGCATCCGCTCGCTCTTCGCCTGACCGTGTCACCTGAGCTTGTCGAGGGGCAGCCATGGTGCGCCAGGAGGCTCGATGCGGTGATCTTGCACTTCGACCTCGATGCGTTCTACGCGTCGGTCGCGCAGCGCGACGATCCGAGTCTGCGCGGCATTCCGCTCGCGATCTCGGGGTCGAGTCCGCCGCGCCGTCGTGCTCACCGCGTCGTACGAAGCGCGGCCGTTCGGCGTGCGTTCCGCGATGCCGCTCTATCGCGCGCTCGAGCTGTGTCCGCAGCTCACGGTCGTGCGGCCCGAGTTCCCGCGCTATCGCGAAGCGTCCGACCGCGTGTTCGCGATCTTCGAGGACGGCTCGACCGCGGTCGAGGGGCTCTCGCTCGACGAAGCGTTCGTCGCGCTGCGCGGATGCGTCGCTCGAAGCGGCCGTCGCGTTTGCCGAGCGCGTGCGCGAGCGCGTGCGCGACGAAGTCGGGCTCACGTGCAGCGCCGGCGTCGCGACGGTGAAGATGGTCGCGAAGATCGCCTCGGATGCGAACAAGCCCGACGGGCTCACGGTCGTGCCGCCGGGCACCGAGCGCGAGTTTCTCGCGCCGCTGCGCGTCGGGCAGCTGTGGGGCATCGGCCCGAAGACGCTGCCGCGCGTCGAAGCGGCCGGCGTGCGCACGATCGGCGACGTCGCGGCGCTCGACGATGCGGCGCTGCTACCGCGATCTTCGGGCGCGGCGGCACGTTCTATCGCGATCTCGCGCGCGGCATCGACGACCGCGACGTCGATCCGGTCGCGCGAACGCAAGTCGATCTCGAGCGAGGAGACGTTCGAGTACGACGTGCGCGACGAAGCGCGCATCCTCGCGCTCCTGCGCGAGCAGTCCGACGAACTGAGCGAGGGTCTGAAGAAGCGCGACATGCGCGCGCAGACGGTCGGCATCAAGATCAAGCGCAGCGACTTCACCGTCACCGGCAAGCAGACGACGCTCACCGTGCCGACCAACGACGCCGACACGATCCGCGCCGCCGCCGAATGGTGCTGGCATCGCTCCGGCCTGCAAAGGCGTGCCGATCCGTCTGCTCGGGCACGCGCGTCGCCTCGCTCTCGATCGGCGAAGAACGCGAACTGCGGCTGTTCTAGAATACTCGCTCTAGGAGTCTTCCGGTGCTCATCGGAAAGCGCCGGAGATGCAGATGCGTAAGCTCGGCGCGGCCGGTCCTGAAGTGTCGGCCATTGCGCTCGGATGCATGGCGATGTCGGGTGCGGGCGGCCCGGCCGACCGCGGCGAGAGCATCGCTACGATTCATGCCGCGCTCGACGTCGGCATCAACCTGTTGGATACGGGCGACTTCTACGGCAACGGGCACAACGAATTGCTCATCGCCGAGGCGCTGCGCGGCCGCAAGCGCGATGACGTCCTGCTGAGCGTGAAGTTCGGTGCGATGCGCTCACCGGGCGGACAGTGGGGCGCCGGTTTCGACGGCCGGCCTGCGGCGCTGAGAAACTTCCTCGCGTATTCGCTCGTTCGGCTAGGCGTTGACTACGTCGATGTGTACCGCCCGGCTCGTCTCGATCCGGATGTGCCGATCGAAGAAACCGTCGGTGCGATCGCCGAGCTGGTTGCAGCGGGTTACGTGCGCTACATCGGGCTTTCCGAAGTTTCGGCGGCGACGATTCGGCGCGCGAACGCCGTTCATCCGATCGTCGACGTACAGCTCGAATATTCGTTGTTCACCCGCGGCATCGAAGACACGATCTTGCCGGCGTGCCGCGAGTTGGGGATCAGCATCACGGCGTACGGTGTGTTGGCGCGCGGTCTGTTCGGGGGAGCAATGATGCAGACCCGAACCTCGACGCGCCCGCAATTGCCGCGCTATCACGGTGAGAACCTCGAGAAGAACCTCGCGTTGGCGGACGCGCTCGCAGTGATCGCCGCTGCAAAAGGCGTGACGACGGGTCAAATTGCCATCGCCTGGGTGTTCCAACGCGCGGAGATCGTGCCGCTCGTCGGGGCGCGCCGGCCGGGGCAGTTAGCCGATGCGCTCGGCGCGGTGGACGTTTCGCTGACCGCTGCGGATCTCGCCGCGATCGAGGCGGCGGTGCCGAAGGGCGCGGCGGTGGGCGATCGCTACAACGCCCACCAAATGCGCGAACTCGATTCGGAAGTGCGGGTCTGAGTGGCGGTCCCTCGACGACACACCTACGGTGCTTTGCTCGGGATGACGAAGGCGGTTAGCTCACGGCGCGCAGGGGGCGCGGCGGGGCGCCGGGCATGAGGCCGTTGGTTACCGCCAGGGGATCGTAGGCGGCTACTTCCGGCGCATCGGCGTCGCCGGTGTTGCCGCTGCGGCGGGCGGCGCGGAGCGCTTCGATCGCGTCGGGCAGCGCGTACTGTTCGCCGACGTAGCCGGCGACGAAGCGGCCGCCGCGGATTTCGCCGCGCGCTTCCATCTTGCGCAGCGCGGCGAGGATCTCGCGCCACGGCGGCGCCAGCGTTTCGCGCTTGACGATGTCGCGGAACACCACGCCCCAGCGCGCGAGCAGCCGGCGCGCAAACGCGTCGGCGTCGAGGTGATCCAGTTCCGATTCGAGCAGGGACCAGCGGCCGCCGGACGAGCGCGGGCGCGCGCGCATGCCGCTCTCGCCCAGGCGCCGTTTGCGATCGGCCAGCGCCCGCAGCGCATCGAAGCCGTCGGCGGTGACGAGTCCGGCCGCGACGAGTTGCCAGAGCGCTTCTTCCACTTCGGCCGGCAGACGTTTGGTGCCGCGCACGATGTCGGCAAAGAACGGCGCGCCGCGTTGCGCGATCTCGGCCAGCACTTCGCGCGCGGCATGCGAGAGCGCGGGCGACTCATCGCCCTTGCGCAAGATCAGTTCGCCGGCGTGTTCGCGCGCGAACAGCGCGATCGGCGCGAGCTTCGTCGGGCGAATGCGGCGCTGGCGGCCGTCGGCCGAGGGCGTGAACGCCGGATGCGCCGAGAGACGGCCCCACATCACGTCGCCGGAATAGCAGAGCTGGTCGAGATAGTCGCGCTTGTAGTCGGCGACGCGCGCCGGAAGCACGGTCGTCTCCCACGCCGCGGCCGGGATTTCGTAGCCTTCGAGCTGGCGGATGACGGCCAGCGTGCCGTCGACGCCGTGCAGACGCGACGTGCGGCGCGACGTGCTGCCAGCGGAAGAGGAAGCGCACGTAGTCGGCCGTCGCGACGGGCTCGATCTCGCGGCGCAGCGCGCCGAGCGTCATGCGGTGAATGCGCGCGAGCACGCGGCGATTGCACCATTCCTCGACGTTATCGCGGAAGCGTCCGCGCAAGACCGCGCCTTCCGTCTCGATGCGGATCAGCGCCATCTCGACCATTCGCGCGTCCAGCGAAAGACGCGCGGCGAGTCCGGCGACCGTCACCGGACCGCTCGATTCGAGCCAGCCGCGCAGCATCTCCGCAACGGCTTCATCCGGTTGCCCGGGCAGCGGGATCGTCGTTGCGAGCGCGGGAGTTTCCGGTTTCGGCAATCGCTTCGGGGTAAATCATCCGCGTCAGCTCGCGCCGTTCGGCGCACGTCCACAGCGTAGCATCGCCGATGGTCAGTGCGGTTGCGCGATGCGCGGCGACGAGTTCGTCGAACCATGGCTGCCACGCCTCGATGGGCGGCACCGCGACCAGCGTCAGCAGCGCGTCGTGCAGTTCGTCGGCGTCGCGCACCAGCGGCCACGACGATTCCGCGACCTCGGCGATCGCCGCCGGATCCAGCAGGCTCGATGCGTCGGCCGTGTTGCGCGTCGTGTTGCGCAACGTGACCGCGCGCGTGCGCCGCTCTTCGAGCGGTGCGTCGTCGAGATAGGCGTACGGGTTGGCGTTGAGGATCTCGTGGCAGAAGGCCGAGGGCTCGGGCGTGTCGACCGCGAGCGTGCGGATCGCGCCGTTCTCGATGTCGCGCAGCACCGTGAGAAGACCGTCGATATCCATCGCCTCGCGCAGGCAGTTGTCGATCGTCTCGTTGACCAGCACGTGATCGGGCACGCGGATCGGACCGGTCAGGTTTTCACCGCACGCGGCCGCATCCGGAAAGCACGCCGCGAGCAGATCTTCGGCGCGCATGCGCAGGAAGTTCGGCGGCACCTTGCGTCCGCCGGTGAAGCGCAGGATCGCGAGCGCGCGCAGTGCGTTCCAGCGCCAGCGCGCACCGAACATCGGCGCGGCCAGCAAGCGCTTGCGTCAGCGTGTCGACGGCGCTCGCCGACTTCACGTACTCGAACACCGCTTCGAGCGGAAAGGCGTGCTGCTCGGTCAGCGAGATCACGATGCCGTTGTCGTTGGCGGCGGCCTGCAGTTCGACGTTGAACGAGCGGCAGAACTTCTTGCGCAGCGCCAGGCCCCACGCGCGGTTGATGCGCGCGCCGAAGGGCGTGTGCAGGATCAGCTGCATGCCGCCGGCTTCATCGAAGAAGCGTTCGGCGATCAGCGTGGTGTCGGTCGGCACGGCGCCGAGGATCGCCTTGCCCGCGCGGATGTAGGCCACGGCTTGTTCGGCGCCGGCGGCGTCGAGGGCGCACTGCGACTGCAGCCACGCCTTCGCATCGTCGTCGTCCGCGCTCGTCGATGGCGGTGCGCACGGCGGCGACTTCGCGCGAGAGCTCGATCGTGCGGCCGAGGCCTTCGCCGTTCCAGAACGGGATCGACGGCGGCGCACCGTGCGCGTCCTCCACGCGCACGACGCCGGTCTCGACGCGGCGGATCATCCACGAGGTGGTGCCGAGCAAGAAGATGTCGCCGGCCATGCTCTCGACGGCGAAGTCTTCATCGAGCGTGCCGATCACGATGCCCTCGGGTTCGGCGACGACGTTGTAGTTTGCGGTCTCGGGGATCGCGCCGCCGGAGGTGATGGCGGCCATGCGCGCGCCTTTGCGCCCGCGCAGACGCCCGTTCACGCGGTCGTGATGGAGATACGCGCCGCTGCGGCCGCGCGAGGTGGCGATGCCGTCGGCCAGCATCGCCACGACGTCGTCGAAATCTTTGCGCTCGAGATCGCGATAGGGATAGGTCGTGCGCACCGCCGCATAGAGCTCGTCGACGTCCCAGTCATCGCCCGCGCACGTCGCCACGAGCTGTTGCGCGAGGATGTCGAGCGGCGCGTCCGGGATGCACAGCGCGTCCATCGTGCCGCTGCGAATTGCGTTGACCAGCGCGGCGCATTCGATCAGCTCGTCGCGCGTGGTGGCGAACAGCCGGCCTTCGGGCTTCGCGCCGACCCAGTGGCCCGAACGGCCGACGCGCTGCAGCGTGACCGCGATCGAACGCGGTGAGCCGAGCTGCACGACGAGATCGACCGAACCGATGTCGATTCCCAGTTCCAGCGACGCCGTCGCGACGACCGCGCGCAGATCGCCGTTCTTGAGCCGGTTTTCGGTATCGAAGCGGATGTCTTTGCGAGAGGCTGCCGTGGTGCGGCAGCACGATGCCCTCGCCCAAGCGCGTCGAGAGCGCGAAGGCGACCTTCTCGCTCATCCGGCGCGTGCCCACGAACACGAGCGTGGTCTTGTGCGCGAGCACGAGCGCCGCCACGCGGTCGTAGATCTCGCCCCACATCTCGCCGCTCGCGACCGAACCCAGCTCGTCGCTCGGCACCTCGACCGCGAGCGTCATCTCGCGCCGGTGTCCGACGTCGACGATGTGCGCGGTGCGGCTGAGGAAGTGCGCGACTTCCTGGATCGGCCGCACGGTCGCCGAGAGGCCGATGCGCTGCGGTTTCGCGCCGCCGTTGCGCATGACCAGATCGTCGAGCCGCGCGAGCGTCAGCGCGAGATGCGAGCCGCGCTTGTCGCGCGCCAGCGCGTGGATTTCATCGACGATGATCGCTTCGACGTGGGTGAACAGCGCGCGCGATTTGGCGGCGGTGAGCAAGATGTAGAGCGATTCGGGCGTCGTGACCAGCACGTGCGGCGGCTTGCGCAGCATGCGCGCGCGTTCCGACTGCGTGCGTGTCGCCGGTGCGCGTCGCGGTGCGGATCTCGGCGAGCGAGATGTTCGACTTCGGCGGCGCGTTCGAGCAGTTCGCCGAGCGGCGTCTCGAGGTTCTTGCGCACGTCGTTGGTCAGCGCTTTGAGCGGCGAGACGTAGACGACCAGGATCTCGTCGGGCAGCGGTCCCTCGGCGGCGCGGCGGATCAAGCCCGTCGAGCGCGGTCGTGAACGCGGCCAGCGTTTTGCCCGAACCGGTGGGCGCCGCGATCAGCACGTCGCGGCCGGCGCGAATCAGCGGCCAGCCGTGGACTTGGGGTTCGGTGGGCTCGCCGTAGCGCGCGGAAAACCAGCCGGCGACAAGGGGGGACAGCTCGTTCACTTGGACTCGCTATAACCCCTCAAACGTGGTCGGCGTTCCAGCACGGATCGGCCGCCGCGGAGGTTACTTCGCCGGCCGAGCGCTGCCAGGCCGCGCGCTGCTGCCGGCGAGAGCGGCAGCACCATCGTGACGCCGGTGCGGCGCGGGCGGACGGCGCCCCGCGGAATCACGCCGCGCGCGCCGGCGCGGGCGGCAGCCAGCCCGTCACCTTGCGCAGGTCGCCCGCCCCGTTGCGAATCAGCGCCGGGACGAGCGCCGCTGCTTCATCATCGACGTAGGCGAACTCATCGAGCGCAAACGAGTCGACGTCGGCGAAGCGGCGGCCGAGCACGTAGGCCACCAGCCGCCGTCCGCGCATGATGCCGAGCCGCACGAGCACGCCGCTCGCATCACGCGCCCGCGCGCGCAGGCGCAGATATTCCCAGATCAGCGGCGGGCGCGTCAACGTGAACGTGCGCGTCGCGTCGAGGGCGGTGAAGCACCGTTCGATTGCGGGCCAGTCGGCGTCGACGAGCGTGCGCGCGGAGATGCGGGCGTGCGGCAGGGTGTCGGCGCGGAGCATGATCGCGCGCGACGGCAAACGCACGAATCCCAAACGCTCGTAGAACGCCGGATGAATGTCGGAGAAGAGGTAGACGAAATCGGTGCCGGCCGCGCGTTCGCTGTCGAGGAATGCGCCGAGCAACGCCGTTGCGTAGCCGCGCCCGCGCGCGTTTTGCGGCGTGAACACGGCGCCGATGCCGGCTGCGCGAAAGGTGCGCTCGCCGCAGCGCAGTTCGCGCTGATAACGCTTGCACGACGAGACGAGTTCGCCGTCGAGCGAGAGCCCCAACGTACGAAAGCGCCGCCGTCCGAAGCCCGATGCGCTGACCGCGCCGAATTCGGCGGCATAGTCGGCAAAACTCAGACCGCCCGACCAAATCTCCGCCGAATGCGGGAGCACGTCACGCACGTACTCCTCGGTCGAGAGCTGGACAATTCGCAGCACCCCCGCCCATTGTGGATTCACGTTCCGTGAATCCTTCGCGTTTGGGCTGCGCCCAAGCCGCCGTTAAATGAATGCGAGCGGCGCGAACTGTCCGTCGAGGATCGGGGTGGAATCGGTGCCGAGCCAGCGCTGGATCACCGTCGCGTAGACCGCGCGGAAGTCGGTGCCGAATTTCAGGTTGCCGTTGCGGTCGAGATCGGTCAGCGAGGGATGATCGCCGTACACGCCGCCGCGCACGTTGCCGCCGGTGATGAAGACCGGCATCGCGGTGCCGTGGTCGGTGCCGTTGCTCGAGTTCTGTTCGACGCGGCGGCCGAATTCCGAGAACGTCATCGTCAGCACGCGCTTGTCGTTGCCGTGCGCTTTGAGGTCGTTGTAGAACGCGAGCAGTCCGTTCCCGAGGTAGCCCAGCAGACGGTCTTGCTGCGCGCGCTGCCCGGCGTGCGTATCGAACGAACCGATCGAGACGAACACGATCTTGGTGCCGGTATTCGTGCCGATCAGCTGCGCGGCGAGCTTGAGCTGCTGCGAGAAGCCGTCGGTGGGATACGTCACCGCGGCCGTATAGCCCGCGATCTTCGAGCGCAGGACGTCGCCGCCGTGATACGCCTGACGCGCGGTGTCGGCGATCATCGCGAGATACGGTGACGTGCCCGCCCTTGGTGCCGTCGTAGAGCGTGCCCGCGCTCTGTTTCGACGCGGTATCCTTGCCGGTGTTGTAGGCGAACGCGCCGAGCGCGCCGATCGCCGGAACGTCGACGTGCGCCGACACGAGCGCCGCCGGCAGCGTGTCACCGAGCGCGACGGTTTCGAACGGCGACGGCTGTTTCGTGCCTTGCGGATAGCGGCGATCGAGGTAGCGTCCGAGCCAGCCGTACTGCTGCGGACGCACCGGCGACGCGGTTTCCCAGATCTGCGTCGCTTCGAAGTGCGAGAGATTGGCATCGGGATAGCTCACGGCTTGCAAGAGCGCGAGATGCCCTTCTTTGAAGAGTTCGTCGAAGCCGGCCAGCGCCGGGTTCCACGCGATGCGGTCGTTGATGCGTAAGACCGTTTTCGGATCGACGCCGATTGTCGGGCGCAAGCGGTGGTACGCATCGTCGGTATACGGAATGACGGTGTTGAGGCCGTCGTTGCCGCCGCTCATCTGCACGATCACGAGCACGTTGCCGGGATCGGCAGCGCTGCCGGTAACGGGCGCAGATTGCGCCGACGCCGCGCGCATGAATGCGAGCGGCATGCCGCCGCCGAGTGCGGCGGCGCCGAGGGAGCGGGTGAGGAATGACGTGCGCTTCATGGTGCTCGCGATCAGTTCAGCTGGTTGACGGGAAGGTTGAGGGTCAGGGCGACGACGCCGCGGATCTTCTCTTGGTAGTTTTCGGGCCCGAACGGCAGCGGATCGGTGATGCTGCCCTGCGCTTGCGCGCCGGTGCCGGCGAGGTAGCCGACGAGCGTCCCGCGCACGTCGGCGGTCACGTCGTCTTGCAATGCCGAGGCGGTTAGTCCGTCGACGATGCGGGGCGCGTTGAAGCCGCCGGCCGCTTTCACGAGAGCGTCGGGCTGCACGTTGGGCGCGTTGGTCGCGACGGCCGGCGGTTTGGCCGGCGCGGTCGTAGCGATGAGCGAGTTGACGAAGTTGAAGCGCGCCAGCATCGTCGACGTGTTGATCCACGACGGTCCGCCGTCCCAGCCTTTGACGCTCGGCGGGTTGAGCGGTTCCTGGCCCATGCGCGCCAAGGTGCCCGGCAGATTGGCCGGGATTTCCGAGGCGCCGATGTAGCGCAGCGTTCCGATCGCGAACTCGATCGGGCTCTTCGGCTCCGCACGGTAGGCGCGCTGCGAGTAGAACACGTTGGAGCGGAGCATCGCGCCGAGCGTCTGCGAGATGTCGTAGCCCGAGAGCGCGTACACGCGCGCGACGGCTTCGATCAATTCCGGCTCGGGGTCGGAATAGACGAACGCCTCGAGCAGCTTGCGCGCGATGAAGCGCTGGTGGATCGGCTGCGAGACGATGATGCTGATCGCATCGTCGGCATCGAACGAACCGGTGTGGCCGAGAAACGTTTTGAGTCCCGGATCGTGCTGCGCGACGTTGAAGAAGGCCTGGCCATTTTTGAGCGTCCAGCCGGTGAACGCGCGCGCGCCTTCTTTGACGTCGTCTTCGGTATAGTTGCCGAGGCCGAGCGTGAACAGCTCCATCACCTCGCGCGCGTAGTTCTCGTTCGGATGCGCCTTCGTGTTGAAGCGGTTATCGAGCCACACCAGCATCGCCGGGTCCCTCGTCACCGAGGAGAGCAGCGTGCGGAAATTGCCCGTGCCCTGCGCGCGGAAGAGCGCGTTCTGCTGCGCCATCATCTCGGGCGGCGACTTGCTGAACGCGGTGGCGAAGTGATTGTGCCAGAACAGCGTCATCTTCTCGACGAGCTGATGCCGCGAGCGCAGCATCCGGTCGAGCCACCACAATTGCACGGCTTTGGCGCGCTGGCCGTACATGTTGCTCGGCAGCGTCGCGAGTTCGGGCGGATAGTCGGGAAACGCGATGTCGGCGGGCGGATGAAACAGCGCATCGACGGCGCGCTGCGCATCGAGCTGCGCGCACGCGGCGATATCGGCCGTCGTTCCGCCGAAGCCGGCGCGGCGCAATAGGTGAGCGGCGTGCCGTTGGTTGAACGGTCCGCGGTAGGGTGCGAGTGCCGATGCAACGTCGAGCTGCCCGGCGGGGCGGAAGCCAACTTGCGGATCGGTTGAGGTATCGAGCTTTTCGTTCACGGTGGTTTGCCAACGCCTAGCATAGCGCGAACGGCCCGCTGCCGCGCGCACACTGCTATGAAAGTTCGGTGAGCGGCGGTCCCTCGACAAGCTCGGGGTGACGCTAGCGGCTGACGATTGCTTGCAGTTCGGCGGCGAGTTCGGGGGCGGAGATGCCTTGCGTGGGGCGGCCGCTTGCGCTTACGGTGACGCTGACGTCGGCGCGTAACATAGCGAGCGCCAGCAAGCGGCGATGTTCGCGCCCGTAAGCGAGGTTGAGTTTCGTTTGGTGCGAGTACCAGGTGAATTTCGCCGTGCGGCCGGCCGGTGCGTCGCCGGCCGCGTCCTTCGGCACCATTCCGTAGGACGGGCTGAACAAAAACGCGTCGGGTACGTAGTACGGCGGAAACGATCCGGCGCGCGCATCGACCGCGAAGACGTGATCGAAGCGGCGCGGTCCGATGCGGTCGATCGAGCCGGCGAACACGCCGTCCGATGCGAGGTCGTGCACGAGCGGGCCGCGTTCGTTCGCCGCGATCCGGGCGAGCATTTGCAGCGCGGCTTCGAGCGAACCGCCCGGGTGACGGCGTTCGTAGCGGGCGATTAGCGCCAGCACGGCTTCGACGATGAACGCGCGCCGCGCCGCACGCGCCGGCGTTTCGCCCGGGCGGGGCGCGAAGATGCCGGCGTCTTCGACGATCGCGCGCGCCGCAGCGGGGCCGGCGTCGCGGGCGTGCAGCGCCCACGCATTGCGCCGTTCGCGAAACGCGGTGATGCGCTCGCGCGCGAGGGGCGAGAGATCGTTGTCGCGTTCGCCGCGCAGCACGTTCATCGCCAAACGCACGTCGCGGCGCCGGTCCCAGCGCCGGTCGCCTTCGGGTTCGGCAACCGGCAGCGGGAAGAGCAGCGCTTGCGGATTGGCCGGCTCGCCGCACAGCACGCCGAGCGTGGCATCGCCGAGCGCGAGCATCGGCAAGTCGAGCGCGCGCAAGAGCCACGCATGCTGATACGGATCGACCGCGGCCCAGAGCGCGGCGAGCGCATCGGCGGCGTCGTGACGCGCGAGCAGGTCGATATCGCCGTGCAGCGCGACCGGAATGTCCGCATCGACGAGCGCGTCTTCGTAGGCGCCCAGACAGCGGGCCGTGCGGTGAACGACCGCGATGCGCGCGGGCGGCGTTCCGGTCGCGATCAGCTCCGCGACGCTCGCGGCGACGAACGCGATCTCCGCTTCGCGGTTGGCGGCGCGATGCACGCGCACGGCATCGGCGCTGCCCGGTTGCGGCGCGACCGCGCCCGTCGCGATCGCCCGCGCACACGCTGCGATCGCCGGCGGCACGGCCGGTCCCGGCGGCAATTCGATCGTCGTCGCGGCGAGTTTGAACGTGGCGTCGGGCCGCGCGCCGGCGAACGTGTGAATCGCCGACTGCAACGTTCCGGCAAAGGTGACGCCGCGCAGCTTCGGTCCGAAGAGCGCCTGCAGCAAACGTAGCTCGCCGTTGCGCAGGTCGTGGGCGTCGTCGACGAGCGCGAGCGTCAGGCGTTCACGATACGACGTCGCCAGCGGCGGCTGTTCCTCGAGCAGGCGCGCGGCTTCGGCCAGCGCGTCGATGCCGGTGAGGCAGCCGTGACGCACGAGTTCGTCGACGTAGGAGCGATAGAGTTTCGCCACGATCTTGGCCAGGTCGATTTCGCGCCGGCGTTGACGTTCCAATTCTGCCGGCGCGATGAGTAGCGAACTGCGGTAGTCGTCCTTCGTGGCCGAGAGCAGGCTCGGGTCGGCGAAGTTCGGCGGCTTGCCGTAGAAGTTGGCCGCACCGCGCAGCGACTGCGCGAGCATCGTCTCGGGCGAGATGCCGGCGTCGCGCAGCTTCACGATCAGGCGCAGCACGGCGGCGGCGAACCGGTCCGGTGCGCGCAGGCCGCTGATCTCGGGGTCGATATCGGCGCCCAGATATTCGGCCCAGTCGGCGGAGAACAGCGGCGCGGCGGCGCGCTCGAAGATCTCCTCGACCTCGTCGGGTTCGAGCAACTCGATGTCGGGGGCCAGACCGCCCGCGAGCGCGCCGTCGGTCACGATGGCAAACGCCAGCGCGTCGAGTGTGATCCCGGTGAACGGCGCGGCTTCGAACGCCGCGCGAGTCGCCCCGTCGAGCCGGCCGGCGATGCGCGCGGCGAGGTCGCGCGCGCCGGCCGGATGCGAGCTCGCGACGACCGTCGCCTCGGGTGCGATGTTGCCGCCGGCCAGCAGCGCGACGTAGCGTTGCGCCAGCGCGTCGCTCTTGCCGCTCGCGACGGGCCCGGTGACGAGGATGAGTTCGGCGTCGGCCGGCGCTTCAGCGACGCGCGGATCGATGCCCTCGAGCGTGCGTATCATCGGCCGAACCGCTCTTCGGCCACGGCCGGCCGCTCGCGGCACGAATTCTTGTACGAGCAATACCGGCATGCATCGGGATCGCCGGTCACCGCGTAGTGCGAGATCGTCGGCACCGCCAGGGTTTTCGCGATCTCGATCATGCGCTCGCGCGCGCGCTCGAGATCGGGAACGCCGATCGACGCGGTGGTGGCGTTGCGGGCGCGGCCGTTCTGAGGCGGGCGCTGAGCGACGACCGTGAGTTCGATCGGTTCGACGTCGAGCAGCGCATCCTTGAGCGGGACCAGCGAGAGGCGCGTCACCGTATCGCCGGCCGCGGTGCGCGCCCAATAGTAGAACGGCAGCTGGAATTCGGTGAACGCCAGCACGTCGGCGAGGTAGTCGCCGGCGCTCTTCGCGATCGCGCCGGTCTTGTAGTCGACGACGGTCACGTTTCCGGTTGCATCGTCGCGGTCGAGGCGGTCGATGTAGCCGATGAACTGGTAATCGCCGAGCTTGACGTCGGTCGCCGTTTCGCAGCCCACCACCTCGAACGGCGCTTTGCGCGCGCGTTCGATCAGCCAGGTCAAATAGCGTTTGGCCGTG
Organism: Vulcanimicrobiota bacterium; assembly: GCA_963845455.1. Lineage (GTDB taxonomy): Bacteria > Vulcanimicrobiota > Vulcanimicrobiia > Vulcanimicrobiales > Vulcanimicrobiaceae > Lustribacter. Next base: position 168,838 of record CAWJSM010000002.1, read on the forward strand.
CGGCGCGCGCGGCGCTTCTGCAATTCGAACTCGACCGGCGCGTCGAAGCGCGTGCGGTGGCGGTCGAACGCCGACGCCATGCAGTAGTCGAGGAACGAACCGAGCGCCGCCGCGTCGACGTGATCGAAGCGCGCGTGCACGCCGTGGAACTCTTCGAGCGCCGCGTGGAACGCGATGCCGTAGAACGATGCCGACGATCCGCGATCTTCGACCGCTCCGCAGACGTAGCGGTAGAACCACTTGCGCTCGCACTCGGCGAACGCGTTGAGCGAGGATGCGGAGAAGACGGCGCGGCGCGACGTGACCGGCGCCTGCGGTTCGCGCGGCACCGCGGGTGCGGGAAAGGCCGGAAAATCGGCCGCGCGCTGCGTGCAGCCGGCCAGTTCGGCTTCGAACTCATCGATCGCATCGGCGGCTTCCCACGCCGGCGCGAGGATGCGGGCTGCGTCGAAGTCGTGCGCGATCCGCTCGAGCGCGGCGAAGGTGAGCGGGTCGAGGCCCAGCACGGCGTTCGCTGCGGTCAGCACGTCGCTCGCGCCCGCGTCGGGCACGCGGTACGCGCGCGCGACCGTGCGCAACGCATGCGCGAACTCGCGGCCGCCGCCTTCCGCGCCGGCGTCGGTGACGTCGAGGACGTTCGCGCCCTCGCCCGCGACGGCAAGCAGCGTGCGCGCGTCGTCCGGTTCGATCGGCGCGAGTTTGGAACGCAGCGCGGCGCGCGCGTCGGCATCGCTCTCCGACGCCGAGAAACGGAGAAATGCGAACAGCCCGGCGGCGCCGACGAGATCGAGTGCCGGCGGAACGACCGGTCCCAAATCGAGCGGCGCGAGCTGGAACCCGCCGAGCGCCGCAAGCCGGCGCCAGCCGAACGCACCGTCGTCGGCCAGCAGCAGCGCGTCGATCGCGAGGGTGTCTTCCGCGTCGTCATCCAAGGCGAAGCTCTCGCCGCCGAGCACGCGGCGCAGTGCCGTGCCGGCATCGACCGCGTTGATGGATGCGAGCAGCGTGCGATACGCGCCGATCAAGTCCGCGAAGGCGCCGTCCTCGTCGCGATCGATCGCGGCGATGACGCGCGCGGCAAACGAGGGACTGCGCCGCACGTGGGCCGGAATGGCGAGTTCGGCGCGCGTCGCGGCGATGCGGCGTATGAGCGCGCGCCGTTCGCCGTCGTGCAGCACGCGCATCGCGGTGCCGCGCGTCAAGAGCGCCGCCGGAGGGAGAACGGCATCCGGATCGCCGCCGCCAAAACGAACGAGCACCGGATCGATGCCGTACGCGAGCCGCCGCTCGTCGACGAGGATCATTCCCGTGTCTTCGGCGCCGCCTCGATCAAGCCGTTTGCCAGGGCCACATCCGAAGCGCGGTCGACGTTGACGGCCAGTTCCGGATAGGGGCTGGCGATCGCACCGGCCGGCGCATTTAAGATGGCGCTCGCGCGGCGTTCGGCGGCCGCGATGGTCAGCGACCCCAGCGCGAAGCGCGGCATGATGTCCCACCCCAGCAGCGATGCCAGCCGCAGCGGCGATTTGCGGGCGGCGCCGAGATCGTCGAGAATGCCGCGCAGGGCCGGCAAGACGCGCGGTTTGAGCGCCACCAGCCCGCCGCCGCAGAACCGTCCTTCGGCCATCCTCGCCCACGTGTGCGGCACGCTCGGATACGCATCGAGATGATCGCGCTGGCTGACGATCGAGTAGGCGAGGTCCAAGTCGCGCGCTTGCGCCGCGGCAAGAAATTCGCTGACCGCGGCGACCGAAAGCACGGGGAGATCCGACGCTGCGATCAACACGAGGTCGCCCGGCGGCAATCCCGCGAGCCCTGCGGTCAAGCTGTCCACCATGCGCGCGCCGTCGGGGCGCCGTTCGTCCGCAGCCGCCAACACCTGCGATGCGTGCGTCGCTTGCGGGGCGACCACGATGATGCGCGCGATCTCGGGCGTGCTGCGCAGCACGGCGATCACGCGCTGCACGAGCGCAACGCCGCCGATCTCGACAAAGGCTTTGTTGGGTACGGCGGTCGCCGTCGCCGAAACGGCATCGGGCGGTCCGCCGGCGAGAACGACCGCGTTCACGCCGCGCCCGGCCGGCGCCACTCGTTCGCGGTCGCCAGCGGCACGACATACAACCTTGCGCCGGCGGGCAATGCGATTGCGCCGGCGAGAGCGCGTGCGGCGGCTTCGCCGGGCAACAGCGCGAAGGTCGCGCCGCCCGAACCCGAGAGCATGGCATGCGCGGCGCCGGCGTCGCGCAATGCACGCAATGCGGCCGCCACCGGCGGATATGCGCCCGCGATCAGCGGTTCGAAATCATTTGTTGCGGCGCTGATGGCTGCGGCGTAGTCCGCGCGCTGCACCGCTTCGAGCGCCCGGATGCTGGCCGATTCCGCGCGCGCACGCGTCTGCGCGGGAACGGCGGCGCGTTCGGCCGCCAAACGCCGATAGGCATCGCCGGTATCGACGTGCACGTCGGGCGCGACGATGACGACCCACCACGGCGGCAGCGCGCCGACGGCCGTCACGCGTTCGCCGGTGCCTTCGACCAGCGCGCCGGTGCCGGTGAGAAAGAACGGAATGTCGGAGCCGAGCGCGCGCGCAGCGGCTATCCAGTCCTGCGGCGCAACCGCGCCCAGCGTGCCGTCGATCGCCGCGCGCAGGATCGCGGCGGCGTCGGAGGAGCCGCCGCCGAGACCGGCGCCGACCGGAATGCGTTTGCGCAACGCGACCGCCAGCGGCGCGTGCGCGATGCCGGCGGCGGCAAACGCGCGCACGACGAGATTGTCGCCGTTATCGCCGGCGAGCTCGGGTTCGCACGAAAACGCGAAGCGCTCGGCCGGTTCGATCGCGATCTCATCTTCGAGCGCGACCGGCAGCATGATGCTGCGCAGACGATGATAGCCGTCGTCTTGACGGTTGAGGATTTCCAGCGTGAGATTGACTTTGGCGGGCGCCCGGACGATCACTAGCGGAGCTTTCGCTACGCGCCCCGGTGTCCCTGATGGGAGGCCGCGTCGGAGATGTGGGCGTAGCGAACGGCGTGGACGCAAGGTATGATGCGCAGCGTGGGGAGTTCTGCGCGTACGTGCTGTCCGAATCGGAAACGCCGTTCGGCCTCACGCTCGGGAACTTCAAGACCTTCGCGACCTCGACGCCCAAGGGCGGCATTCGCGGTTTGTGGGATGCGGACACCGACCAGATCATCTTCGGCGCGCACCAGGTCGCCTATCGCGTCGGCGACCATCCCACGCTCTTTCCGCAGCAGATCACGCGCGAGCTCACGTTCTTACCGTACGCGCAGATCGCGGAGTTCGAGGTCGCAGCCGGGCTGCGCGTGACGGAGGCGTTCTACGTTCCGCATGGGCCCAAGCACGATCGCGTCGTCAGCTTCGTCGTCGACATCACGATCCACAACCCCGGCGCCGAAGCGGCCACGGTCAAGGTGTTCCCGTGGGCGCTGCTGGTCGGCCAGCGCTTCTACGGTGAGCCGGAAAAGGAAGTGCGCGCGAGTCGCGAGGGCGACTTCATCCGCAGCTTCGGTGAAGATTCGGGCTATGCGCGCTGGTGGGGCGGCTCGCGCAAGCCGGCGGCCGTCGTTGTGGCGCTGCGCGAGCAGTCGCTGCTCGGAGCGATGCGCGACGGCGATCTCGCACCGGCCGTGCACCTCGATGAAGTGACGCCGAAACTCGCCGAGTTCGTGAACCGCCGCATCTTCGGGGCGCTCCAGTACGTGATCGACGTCGAAGCCGGCGCGCGCGAAAGCCTGCGGGTCGCGGTCGTGTTCCATAAGGACGGCGATGCGGCGTCGAAGCCGGTGCTCGAGCAGCTGCTGGGCGATGACACCGCGCTGCACGAAACGCAGCGCTACTACGCGCGTCACCTCGCCGACGCGCGCTTGATGACCCCCTCGCCGCTGGTGAACCGCGGCGTCGTGTGGGCGAAAGTCAACATGCTGCGCGTGATCAAGGAATATCCGCAGGGTTGGGGCTCGACGAATTCCCCGCCGTCGGACATCCTGGTCTCGCGCGACACGTCGTGGTTCGTGCACGGCTACGACTACCTCTTGCCTGAGTTCAGCCGCAACGCGATCGAGCTCTTCAACCGCTTTCTCGAACCGAGCGGACAGGTGGTCGAATACGTGCGCGGCGTCAACGGCTTCAAGACGTCCTACGAGCTCAACATCAACGACGACACGCCGCTGCACATCATCGCGATCCTGCATCACTACAACGCGACGCTCGACGATGCGTGGCTGCACGGCGTCTACCCGCTCGTGCGCAAGATCACCGACTACATGCTCTCGCAACGCGACCCCAACGGTTTGATCTACTGCAAGGCCGCCGGCGTCGACATGTTCGGCATCACGTCGTGGCGCAACATCATCCCGTACTACACGCTCGACGGCGCGGTCACCGAGATCAACGCCGAAGCGTACTACGCGGTCGAGGCGGCGGCGAAGCTTGCGGCGATCTGCGAAGCGAACGACGACTGGAGCCGCTGGGCCGGCGAAGCGAACGCATTGCGCGCCGCGATCCTGGCGAAACTCTACAACGCCGACACGTCGGCATTCGTTCTCAACTACGATCAAGACGGCAACTATCAGGACAACTTTACGGCCGACGAGATCTTCCCGGTGCTTTTCGACGTGGCCGACGAGCCGGCGCGCAAGGTGATCCTCAAGCGATTGCTCGAGCCCGATTTCGTCACGCCGGTCGGTTTGCGCACGATCTCGACGGCCGATAGCTGGTACTTTCCCTCGCACGGCTTCGGGCTGCTCGGCGGCGTGTGGCCGGATCTCACGCTGTGGTTCGCGGTAGCGCTGGCGCGCAACGGGTCGCACCGCCAGGCGGTGAATTTTCTCGAGATGATCTACGCTTCGATGGAAGCGGGAACGGCGCGTAATACGGTCCCCGGCCAATTCGGGGAATGGTTCGACGGCGGCTCGCTGACCAATCGCGGCATGTACCTCTCGCCCTGGACGGGCGCAAAGTATCTGTGGGCCGTGGCGGAGACCGTCTGCGGGATCGACGGCTACCGCACGAGCGGGCGCCTGCACTTCGTGCCCCGGGTGCCGCCGGAGTGGCGGTGGACGGCGGCCGCACGCGTGCATTGGGGCGGCAAGCGCCACACCTACGTGATGGACCACGTCGGCAAGCGCATCATCGGCGACGTTCAGGCGGCCTCGGCCGACGAGCCGTACACGGTGTTCTACGCCGGCCGCGACGTCAGCGACGAGGCGACCGTCTCGCCGGTCGACGTCGCTGCGATCGTCTTCGAGGACGACGCCGATGCCCTGCGGCTGTTCGTCTGCAACCCCGCCGACCAGGCCCGCCACGTCGCGATCGAGTTCCGGGGCCGGATGATCCGCAAGAGCATCGAAGCGGGCGCCATGCTGGAACTGGTGCTGAGCGGCCACCCGCGGCTCGTCGACGCGATGCCGGTGGCCCTTGCGTAGCCGGCGCCCCCGCACGGCCATGGCGCTGGTCGGAATGGGCATCGTCCTGCTGGCCGCCGTGGCGGTCGGTCAGCAAATCGGCGAGCACACGATCTTCGGCGCCACCGGGCACCGGGTCGAGATTCCGGAGCCCACGATCACGCCGGTCGCGGCCGAGACGGGCCCGGCCGAGGAGATCTCGCGCAATTGGAAGCGCTTGCAAGTGGTCTCGGTGGCCACCGACCCGGCCTTTCCGGACCCGCGCGTGACCCCGCGGCCGACGCCTTCGCCGCGTCCCACACCCTCGCCCAAGCCGTCTCCGACCATCAACCCGGCCGAGCTCTACACGGCGCCGCCGCTGTTCCAGGGGACACCCTCGCCGGCCCCGATTGCGACCCTCAGCCCCTGACATTGCACGAAATCGCAAATCCTGGGACAATAGACGGTATGGATTCGCAAAAGCACACCGGAACCGATACCGTCAAGCGTGGTTTAGCCCAGATGCTCAAGGGCGGCGTCATCATGGACGTCGTCACGCCGGAGCAAGCCGTCGTGGCCCAGGAGGCCGGCGCGGTTGCCGTCATGGCGCTCGAACGCATCCCGGCCGACATCCGCCGCGACGGCGGTGTGGCGCGCATGAGCGATCTCGAGCTGATCGCGCGCATCATGGACGCCGTCACGATTCCGGTCATGGCGAAAGTCCGCATCGGCCATCTGGCGGAAGCCCAAACGCTGCAGGCGCTCGGCGTCGACTTCATCGACGAGTCCGAAGTGCTCACGCCGGCCGACGACAAGTATCACGTGAACAAACACAAGTACGACGTGCCGTTCGTGTGCGGGGCGCGCGATCTGGGCGAAGCGCTGCGGCGGATTGCCGAAGGCGCCGCGATGATTCGCAGCAAGGGCGAAGCGGGCAGCGGCAACATCGTCGAGGCCGTGCGCCACATCCGCGCGATCACCGATGAGATCAACATCCTCTCGGCGATTCCGGAAGAAGAACTCGTCGCGCGCGCGCGCGATCTCGGCGCGCCGCTCGATCTCGTGCAGTACGTCGCGCGTGAGAAGAAGCTGCCGGTCGTGCTGTTCTGCGCCGGCGGCGTCTCGACGCCGGCCGATGCCGCGCTGATGATGCAGCTCGGCGCCGAGGGCATTTTCGTCGGCAGCGGCATCTTCAAATCGAAACAGCCGGCGAAATTCGCCAAAGCGATCGTCGATGCGACCACGCACTACAACGATCCGGCCGTGATCGTCGCCGCCCACCGCGAACTCGCGGGCGCGGCCGCGATGCCAGGCATCGACCTGCGCGGTCTCGCCGAAAACGAACTCTTCGCTTCGCGCGGTAACTAGGATTCGCTGAGGCGAATCCGTTGCGTTTGGGCCCTTGGCCCAAGCCGCCACCAAGTATGATGATTTGAAACGGTTTGGGGTTCTCGCACTGCAGGGCGATGTGGTGGAACATCTGCACGCCTTGCGGCGTTCGGGCGTTGAAGCGGTCGAGGTGAAGAACGAGCGCGATTTGGCGAGCGTCGATGCGCTCATCGTGCCGGGCGGCGAATCGACGACCGTGATCCGCTTGCTCGAGCGGTTCGGTCTGGTCGAGCCGATCAAGGCGCGCGTGCGCGACGGCATGCCGTTTTGGGGCACGTGCATGGGCATGATCGTTGCCGCGAGCGACGTTGCCGATTTGGAGCAGGACACGTTGGGCTTGCTCGACATCACGGTGCGCCGCAACGCGTTCGGCCGCCAGATCGCCTCAGCCGAAGTCGATCTGGACGTGCCCGTGCTCGGCCCGCGAGCCGTTTCCGGCGATCTTCATTCGCGCGCCGTGGGTCGAGCGCGCCGGCGCCGGCGTCGACGTGCTCGCATCGCAAGATGGGCACGGCGTGTTCGTGCGTCAGGGCAACGTGATCGGTACGTCGTTTCATCCCGAACTGACGGGCGACGACCGGCTGCACGAGTATTTTATTGCGCTGCTGAAAGCGTAAAGATCATCCGCACGTGCGTGCCGTCGCCGACGTCGACGGTGACGTCTTGCGCGATCGCTTTGACGATCTTCATGCCGAAGCCGCGGTTGGGGCGCGGCGCGCGCTCGATGAACGTGCCGCGATCGAACACGTCGACGGCGAGGGTATCGTCGTCTCTCGAGCCGCGCCAGCAGCTCGATCTCGTTTTCGTCACGGCCTTCGTAGGCGTGTTCGACGACGTTGGCGAGCGCTTCGCCGACGGCCGTGAGAATGTCGTCGCGCTGCGAATCGGCGACGCGGCCCGATGCGGCCAGAAAAGCCTCCACGGCATGGCGAATCGGCCGCGCGGCTTCGGGGCGCGCGATGCGATTGATCCGCAGCTCCGAATACCCGCCCATCATTCGCGTACGGCCCCGGAAAGATCGGTCAGCGCTTCGGCGCGGTTTTCGAAAATGCGAAACGCGTGGCCGAGCCCTGCGTATTGGATCAGGCGCGCGAACTGTTTGCTGCCGATCACGATCGCGACCGGCACGTTGCGTTCGGCGGCCGTCTTCGCGAAAGCGCAGCATCTCGGCGAGCGAAGTCGAATCGGCATAGGTGACCTCGGAGAAATCGAGCAGCACGGCGGCTTCGTTGCCGCTGACGACGAGCGCTTGTGCGATCTCGGCGCGGCGGCCGATCTCGAGTTCGCCGCTCAAGCGGATGACGGCAATCGATTTGCTCATCAGGCCACCTTCCTCGCGAGCCGTTCTTGCGGTTCGCCCTGCCGCGCCGCCGAGCCGTCCGGAGAATGCGGTCTGCGCGTTGTCGGCGGAGACGCGAACGCCGAGTGCCGGGTCCGCGGCGAAGCCGATCGTGAGAATGGCGACGTCGTCGCCGACCGCGCGGCCGTCGAAGACGGTGTCGTGGATGAACGTTGCGGGATCGGGCGGGGCGGAGCGCGCAGCGTCGGCCGCCGCGGCGAGCAGGATCGCTTCGCCTTCGATCACGTCGCGCGAATGCTCGATCGCGCCGTCGGTGTAGAGAACGAGCATGGCGCCGGGAACGCTCTGGATCCGGTGCGTGACGTAGTCGTTGTCGTGCATCGCGCCGAGCGGCAACGAGCCGAACTCCAGCATGCGCGGCGGGCCGGCCCGGCTCGATCAGGACCGGCGGCGGATGACCGGCCGACGCGTAAACGAACTCGTAGGTGTTGGCATCGGCGTAACCGGCGACGGCGGTGACGAGCGGCGCCTTGCCGGCGTAGAGTTCGCGGGCGACGCGCGCCAAGAGCGGCGCCGGCGTCGGATCGAGCAGCGCCGATGAGATCAGCGCTTGACGGACGCGGTTCATCGTCACTGCGGCATCGATGCCGTGACCGGTGACATCGCCGATCGCGAAGAGCACGCGGTTCCCGGGTAATTCGAGCGCATCGTACCAGTCGCCGCCGACGCGACGTCTCTTCGCTCGCCGGAACGTAGGTTGCGCTGAAGCGGAACGTCGGATGCGTCGGCAGCGGGCGTTGCACGAACGCTTCCTGCAGCGTATCGGCGATGCGCTTCTCTGTGATGTAGGCCGCGCGCAGCACATCCGCTTCGTGCTCGCGCGCTTCGGCCGCGGCGCGCTCGCGTTCGACGCGTTCGGCCAGTGCGGCTTGCTGGACGGCATACAGCAGGGAGATGAGCAGCACGAGTGCGACCGCGGCGCCGGTCAGCAAGCTGATATGATCGATCGCTTGCCCGGCTTCTGCGGTGACGTTCGCTTCACGCTGCATCAGCACGCCGTCGATCGTCGCGACATCGGCGCGAAACCGGTCCACCAGCTGCTTGCCGTGCTGCTCGATCGCGTTGGTATTACCCCGGTCGGCCATCAGGGGCGCAGCGACCGTACGCAAATAGGCCGCATTGACGGCAACGATGTCGTCAACGGCGGCGGTGACTTTCAGGTCGTAGAAATCGTAGGCGTCGGCACGTAATTGGGCCACGGTGGCCGGGAACGGTTTCAGCGCTTCGTAGTACGGCTGCAAGAACACCCGGTTGCGGGTGGCAGCGTAGCCGCGCACCCCCGTTTCTTCATCGAGCATATACCTTAGGCTGCTGTAGGCCAGGCCGCGCGTCGTCGCGAGATCGGCTGCCGTCTTGAACGACTGGCTGATCACGGTGCGCACGTAGAATCCGCCGCCCACCAGTAGAATGATGACGACCGCGGCGTAAACGGCGGCAAGGACCAGCTCTCGACGGCGATTGTTCCCCACGGCGCCGCTTCTTTCGGGGCCGAAGTATTTCGGCCTGGAAGTGCCGAACCGGCCTTCATGTCGACCGCGCCCGACGCGCTCGCCACGCCGAGCATCGACGCCCTTGTGGGCGAGATGATCGCGACGTTGGCGCTCGCTGCGAACGCTTACCTCGATCCGAAGGACGGCCCGTCCGATATCGACGCGGCAGCCCTGGCCTGCGATGTCGCGGGCCTCGCGTTCGAGCGAATAGCGCCCAGGTTGAGGGCCGAGGAGCGAGCCGGCCTGGCCGGGTTGCTCACGCAAATTCGTCTTTCCATTGTCAAGAAGCGAGGCTAGCCATGCCTCGCTTCTTCGTCTCTCCCGGCCTCATCCGAGGGAAATCGTGAACGACGTCCTGGTCCTGAACTTCACCTACGAAGCCCTGAACATCACCACGTTCCAGCGTGCGGTGAAGCTGATCTTCTCCGGCAAGGCCGAGGTCGTCCACGGCCGCGACCACCGCTTGGCCTCGCCGACGTTCGAGATGCGGATGCCCTCGATCATCCGCATGCTCTACTACATCCGCCGCCCGATGCAGAAGGTCGCGCTGACCAAGAAGAACATCTTGCTGCGCGACAACTACGAGTGCCAGTACTGCGGCCTCAAGGGCGAGCGGATGATGACGGTCGACCACGTGCACCCGCGCAGTAAGGGCGGCCCGTCGACCTGGGAAAATCTGGTCTGCGCGTGCATGCGCTGCAACAACCGCAAGAACAACCGTACGCCCGAGCACGCCAACATGGTCCTCAAGCGCAAGCCAAAAGCGCCGAAGTATATACCGTGGATACGCGTGAAGCGCAACACCCTGCCGGGGGAGTGGCACAAGTTCTTGTTCCTCTACAACGTCTCGATCGACGAGCACGTGGAGAGTTCGTGACGGCCCTCCCGGAGGGACGCTAATCGAAGAGCCGGCGGCCTTCGGCGACCTCGATTTCGGCGAGGAGCCGCTCGCGTTCGAGACCCTGGAAGACACCCCGGTTGCTCCCGTCGCTCCCGCTCGTCCCGCCGCTCGCAGCAGTGCGGGCGCTCACACCGAGTCCGAGGTGCCCCCGCCGGTCGCGCCGGGAACGGCCGCCGCGACTTCGGGCGGAATCGCTTATATTACGGTGACGGACGCGGCCGGGCGAGTGCTTTTCCGCCGCGCCGCGACCCCCAACGAGGTCGCCGACGCGCTCCGCTCGGCCGACTCGGCCCAAGCCGAGGGGGAGGCGGCTATGGATCGCATCTCGTACGAGAGGCTCTACTCCGAACTCAACGCAGCCCCCAAGAATCTCTAGGGAGATCCCCGCGTGATCCGTCGCGTAGACCGACCGTCGCTTCCGGCCCGCAAACTCGGGCTACGGAAGCGTGCTGCGAGTCTCACGTCGTTCGAAGAGTCGAAGAATCCCGAGCTGGCCTTGGCCTACTCGAACGGTTTCGTGACCGTCGAGATCTCGCACGACGCGCTCGACCGGTACGTCGAGGAATACGGCGACGTTCCGTTGCCGCTGCGGACCGACCAGGAAAACGGCGACAAGCGCGTGTTCGACGCCAAGCACAACGTGCGGGTGATCTACGACCGGGACGCCCACCTGCGCGAGGTCAACACGCGCAGCCGCGAAGGCCTCCACGTTCGCATCAACTTCCCCCGCGCCAGCTAGTCTTTATGCTATAATCGCCCGCGTTGTGATCACGCGGGCCGCCGAGGCGGCAACTCGCTCCGGACTCGATCATACGCGCGCACCGTACTTCCAAGTGCTGTTGGACTACGTGGATGCGGGCGTCATTCCGTTCCACACCCCGGGCCACAAGCAGGGCATCGGGATGGAGCGCGCCTTCCGGGACTTCGTCGGCGACAACGTGCTCGCGATCGACCTCACGCAGATCCGCGGCCTCGACGATCTCTTGCAGCCCGAGGGTCCGCTCGTCGAGGCCCAAGAGCTGGCGGCCGACGCGTTCGGCGCCGAGCACACGTTCTTCTTGATCAACGGCTCGACCAGCGGCAACCAGTGCATGATGATGTCCGCGCTCAACCCGGGCGAGAAGATCGCGATCCCGCGCAACTCGCACAAGAGCGCGATGGGCGGCTTGATCATGAGCGGCGGCTATCCCGTGTGGATGAAGCCGGAAGTCGATGAAGAGCTGCACATGGACCACACCGTCACGCCGCAGACGGTGCGCGAAACGCTGCAGGCTCACCCGGACATCAAGGCCGTGTACGTCGTCAGCCCGACCTACTACGGCGTCGCGGCCGACCTCGCCGGCATCGCCGCGGTCGCGCACGAGTACGACGTTCCGCTGCTCGTCGACGAGGCGTGGGGACCGCACTTCCACTTTCATCCGGCGCTGCCGGTGTCCGCGATGGAAGCGGGCGCCGATATGTGCATCAACTCGACGCACAAGATGCTCGGCTCGCTTTCGCAGACGGCGATGCTGCACGTGCAGGGCACGCGCATCAAGCTCGACCGGCTAAAAGCGGTGTACAAACTCTTCCTCTCCACCTCGCCGAACCTCGTGCTGGTCGCCTCGCTCGACGTCGCGCGGCGGCAGATGGCGCTGGACGGTCCGGCCTTGCTCTCGCGCACGATCGAGATCGCGAACGACGCGCGCCGCCGGCTGAACGACATCCCCAACGTGTATTGCTTCGGTGAGGAACTCGAAGGCCGGCCGGGCGTGTTCGACCTCGATCCGACGAAGGTGACGATCACCGTCAAACGGCTCGGCTACACCGGCTACGAAGCCGAAGAAATTTTGCGCCGGCGCTACAACGTGCAGTGCGAACTTGCCGACCTGTTCAACACGCTCGCGCTGTTCACGATCGGCACCACGCCCGATGCCGCCGACGAGCTGGTATACGGCGTGCGCGAGCTCTCGCGCGAAGATCGCCCGCTCGACATCTTCTCGCCCTCGGGCGTTCTCGACGCGCGCATCAAGCGCGGCACCTACAAACTGCCGCGCATTCCCCCCTTGCGCATTTTACCGCGCGAAGCGTTTCTGGCGCGCACCGAATTCGTGCCGTTCAAGAAGAGTGCGGGCCGGATCTGCGCCGAGGTGATCACGCCGTATCCGCCCGGGATTCCGGTCATCTCACCGGGCGAAGAGATCACGCGCGAGATCATCTCGTATTTGGAACTCGAGAAGAAGGCCGGCGTACGGATGCAAGGCCCCTACGACGGCGACCTCAAGCAAATCCGCGTCGTCGTCGAGATAGCCCGGCCACCGTGTCATCCCGAGCGGAGCGCTGTAGAGCGCGTAGACGAGGGACCGCCACCCAGCGGTAACCACTGCCGCCCGGTGCTCGCGAGCAACGCGGTCGCCGTATCCGGGCCCGCGCTACCCGGCGCATACTGCGGCAGCGGATCGTGCGAATTGCCCCACGCCTCGAGGACCGGCGCAACGGCGGCCCAACTCGCGTCGACCATATCTTCGCGCTGGAACAGCAGCTGGTTGCCGTTCATCAAGTGATACAGCAGCGTTTCGTAACCGACGGCCGGCGGTTCTTCGAAGAAGTCTTTGTAGTTGAAGGCCGCAAGCGCTTCACCGGTCTCCAGCACCGGGCCGGGCTTCTTCGCTTGGAACGTCATGCTGAAACCCTGATCGGGCGCGATGCCCAGCGTGAACACGTTGCCGGCTTTGAACAGGATCGCGATCGTGGTGACATGACGCGCGAGCCGTTTGCCCGTGCGTACGTAGAACGGCACGCCGCTCCAGCGATGATTATCGATTTGCACGGCCAGCGCAGCGAACGTTTCGGTGTGCGAATCGCGCGCGACGTTTTCCTCATCGCGATACGCGCGCACCGCTTTGCCGTCAATCGTGCCGGCGGCGTACTGACCGCGCGCGGCGTCCTCCGGCTGGATCGGGCGGATCGCTCTCAGGAGCTCGACCTTTGCATCGCGCACGTCTTCCGCGTCGAACGAGAGCGGCGCTTCCATCGCGGTCATCGTGAGCAAGCTGAAAAGATGATTCGGGACCATGTCGCGCAGCGCGCCGGTCGCTTCGTAGAACTTGCCGCGGTCTTCGACACCGAGCGTTTCGGCGGCCGTGATCTGGACCGAATCGATGTGCTCGCGCGACCACATCGGCTCGAAGATGCCGTTCTTGAAGCGCAGCGGCATGATGCCTTGCACGGGTTCTTTGCCGAGGAAATGATCGACGCGGTAGATCTGCGGTTCCGACGCAACCTTCAACAAGCGGCCGTTGAGCGCGCGCGCCGACGGCAAATCGGAGCCGAACGGTTTTTCGACCGCCAGCCGCCGGAACGCGCCGTCCGTTTCTTTGAGCAACCCGGCGCGGCCGAGGCCCTCTGCGATCGTGGCGAAGAAGCGCGGTGAAACGGCGAGATAGAAGATCGCGTTGCCGCTGATGCGATCCTTGAGCTTGTCGTAGCCATCGCTCTGCTCGAAATCGAACACGGTGTATTCGAGCCGTTGCGTTACCCAGCCCCAGGTGGCCTCATCGATATGGTCGGGGTGAAACTCGGCGCCCGCGGCCTTGGTGAAGCTTTGCAGCGCATCGTTGAGTTCGCTGTTCCAGCTCGCGACGGTGCGATCGTTGTGGTCGAGCCCGATGATCTTCGTGCCGTCGTCGAGCATCTTGCCGCCGGCGAGGTTGTAGATCGCCGGCATCAACAGGCGTTTGGTCAGATCGCCGACCGCGCCGAAAATGCAGATCGTGCACGGCGGCGCGGGCTTGGGAGTAGTCACTCCCCGTTCTTTCACCCAAACCCCGGGTACCAAACGGAAAACGCCGTGCAGCCGTTCAAGCAATCGGGATGGCTACACAGACCTTGATCTTCGAGCGGCACGGCGCCGAGGCACTGCACGCCGACGTCTATCTGCCGGAGCAGGCTGCGCCGGCGCCGGTCGTGATCGCGATTCACGGCGGCGGCTGGAAAGGGGGCGTCCGCAAGGCCTACCAGTATCTGGGCCCGTTGCTCGCGGGCCGCGGATACGCGCTGCTGGCGATCGATTATCGCCTCGTGCGCCGCGAGCAGAACCGCTATCCGGCGGCGCTCGACGACGTGCGCAGCGCGATGCGTTACGTGCGCGAACACGCGGGCGAACTCAACGTCGACCCGGCCCGCATGGTACTGCTCGGCGATTCCGCCGGCGGCCATCTCGCGGCGCTGGCCGGCCTCACCGAACGGCCGCAGCCCAAGGCCGTCGTCGGCGTGTTCGGCGTGTACGATCTCGTCGCGCAGTGGCAGCACGACCTGGTTTCGCGCCCGTACGACAACATCAGCAGCGCGTTTCTCGGCGTCTCGCCGGCCGAAAACCGCCAACTCTACTTCGACGCCTCACCGATCAGCCACGCCATTACGGCGAACAACGGTCCGGCCTTCTTGCTCGCGTGGGGCACACACGACGACATCGTCGATCCCACGCAGTCCGAAGCGTTTTTGCTGGCTCTCAAACAGGCCGGGTACTACGCGCGCACGGTCGTGCAACACGCCGGTCACTTTTGGATCGGCGACCCGCTCGACGAGCCCGGCAGCCATGCCGGCCATTTCGCGGCGCGGCTGCTGCGCTTTTTGGACGACCGCCTCGGTCCGGCTTAGCGCCCTTTGAGCGCGAGCAGTTCGCGCGTCTGGTCCGGCGTCGCGACCTCGAGCGAGAGCAGCTCGAGGATGCCGCGGATGCGCCGCACCTGCGCCGCGTTCGTTTCGGCCAACGTGCCCTTGCCGTCCCACAGCGAATCCTCGAGTCCGACGCGCACGTTGCCGCCCATCGCCGCGGCGCGCGTGGCGACGGGAATCTGATGGCGGCCCGCGCCTAACACCGACCACACGTAATCGCCGCCGAACAGCCGGTCGGCCGTGCGCCGCATGTGCGCGACGTCTTCGGGATGCGCACCGATGCCGCCGCGGATGCCGAACACCGACTGGATGAACAACGGCGGTTTGATGAGCCCGCGTTCGAGAAAATGCGCGGCCGTGTAGAGGTGCCCGATGTCGTAGCACTCCATCTCGAAGCGCGTGCCGTTGGCGCCGCACGATTCGAGAATGTAGCGGATGTCGCGAAACGTGTTGCGGAAAACCGCGTCCTCGCTGCCGGCGAGATACGGCCGCTCCCATTCGTGCGCAAACGTTTTGTAGCGATCGAGCATTTCGTAGAGGCCGAAGTTCATCGAGCCCATGTTGAGCGACGCGATCTCGGGCTTGAACAGCAGCGCCGGCTGCAAGCGTTCCTCGACCGTCATCGTCATCGCGCCGCCGGTGGTGATGTTGATGACGACGTTGGAACGCGCCGCGATCTCCGGCAAGAACTGCGCGAAGAGTGCGGGGTCTTGCGAGGGCCGGCCGTCGGCCGGCGAACGGGCGTGCAGATGAACGATCGACGCGCCGGCCTCGGCCGCACCGACGGCGGCTTCGGCAATTTGCGCCGGCGTGATCGGCAAGTAGGGCGACATCGACGGCGTGTGGATCGAACCCGTCACGGCGCAGGTGACGATAACGTTGCTCACCCGGGCGGGCTTCTCTGCCGAGGGAGGTCCGGCCCGGCGGCGGAAATCGGTGCGCATGAAAACGGTAGCGCTCGGCAAGCAAGGGTTGAAGGTCTCGGCGATGGGGCTGGGCTGCATGATGATCGCGGGCCACTACGGCCCCTCGGATGCCGACGAATCGCAACGCGTCATCGACGCGGCGCTCGACGGCGGGATCACGCTGTTCGACACCGCCGACGTCTATGGCGGATCGCAGAACGAGGTGTTCGTCGGCAAAGCGCTGGCCAAGGTGCGCGACCGCGTGCAGATCGCGACCAAATTCGGGTTCACCCGGCCCGGCGGCGGCGGCAAGGGCCCCGGCGGCGGTGCGAGCGGCGCCATGGGCGTCGACGGCTCACCCGAGCACGTCCACGAAGCGTGCGATGCATCGCTCGGACGCCTGGGCATCGAGACAATCGACCTATACTACCTCCACCGGGTCGATCCGAAAGTGCCGATCGAAGAGACGGTCGGCGCGATGGCGGAACTCGTGAAGGCCGGCAAGGTGCGCTACCTCGGGCTCTCCGAAGTCGCCGAAGCGACGCTGCGCCGCGCGCACAAGATCCATCCGATCACGGCCGTACAAAACGAATATTCACCGTGGTCGCGCGAGCCGGAAAAATTGTTCGGCACGCTGGACGAACTCGGTGTCGGTTTGGTCGCATACAGCCCGCTCGGCCGCGGCTTCTTCACCGGCACGATCAATTCGTATGAAGAGATTGCCGATAACGACAATCGTAAGGGTTATCCGCGCTACAAAGCATTCGAAGAGAATCGTCCGATCATCGACGGCTTCAAGGCAATCGCCGAACGGCGCGGCTGCTCGCCCGCGCAGCTCGCGCTGGCCTTCGTCATGACGAAACGGCCGGGAACGGTGCCGATTCCGGGCACCAAACACGTGAAGCACATGCTCGATAATCTGGCTGCGGCCGACATCGTACTCTCGCCGGCCGAGGTTGCCGAGATCGACAACATCGTTGCGAGCGTGCCGGTGGTCGGCGAGCGCTATGCGGATACGTCGCTGCTCCAGGCTTAAAGGTGCGTGACATGGAGCCACGGAAGGCAGTCACGTCGCATGCCTATGCGCGGCTTGCGAACTCTGTAGACAATTGAGGATGGAAGTTGGCTGTTAACGCCGAGTCCTTCGAGCCCAATTGGGAGCTCACACAGCTCCTCGATATCTTCCCCCTCCCCATCCGCCAAGCGCTGATACGCCTCCCCAACGTCGACCGCGTGATCGAAGTCGTACTCGACTTAGGTCGCAGGCCGGAAGCGCGCTTCGAAGACGATTTTGTCTTCCTCACCGACAACCCGGTGACGCACGAAGACATGGCGGCAGTGGTCTCGCATCTCTCGCCGTTCGGCGGCGACAATCGTGCGGGCATCGAACAAACGTTGCATCGCATCAGCGCGATTCGCAATCGTTCGGGAAAGATCGTCGGCCTCACGTGCCGCGTCGGACGCGCCGTGTACGGCACCATCGACATCATCCTCGATGTGATACGCAGCGGAAAATCGATCTGTTTGCTCGGACGTCCGGGCGTCGGTAAGACGACGATGCTGCGCGAATGCGCGCGCGTGTTGAGCGAAGATCGCAAACGCGTCGTGATCGTCGATACGTCGAACGAAATCGCCGGCGACGGCGACGTTCCGCATCCGGGTATCGGACACGCGCGGCGCATGCCGGTAACGATCCCTTCACAACAGCACAACGTGATGATCGAAGCGGTGGAGAACCACATGCCGCAAGTGATCGTCATCGACGAGATCGGTACCGAAGCCGAAGCGATGGCGGCGCGTACGATCGCCGAGCGCGGCGTGCAACTGATCGGCACGGCGCACGGGCAAACGCTCGAGAACCTGTTGATGAACCCGACGCTGGCCGATCTCATGGGCGGCATCAGCGCGGTCACGCTCTCCGATGAAGAAGCGCGCCGCCGCGGCACGCGCAAGACCGTCCTCGAACGCAAGGCGCCGCCGACCTTCGACGTGTTGATCGAGATCCAAGATCGCGATCGCCTCGCCATCCACCAGAACGTCGGCGAAGTCGTCGACGCGCTGTTGCGCGGTTACACGCCGCAGCCCGAAGTGCGTCAGCGCACGGCGAGCGGCGGAATCGACATCGTGCAGGAAGCCGATCCGGCGGCCATCGCCGTCGTCGATCTGCAAACGCAGCCGCGCACGCAGCAACGCGAAGACGAGATGCTCTTCGGCGTCAACGGCGAGGCCGTTGCCGATACCGACAAGCCGCTGATGATCTTCCCGTACGGCGTTTCGCGCAACAAGATCGAGCGCGCGATCCAGAACCTGCGCGTCAACGCATCGATCGCCCGCAAGTGGGACGATGCCGACGTGGTCGTCACGCTCAAGACGCTCGAGCGCAAAGAGTCCGAACGGCTCAAAGCGATCGCCGCCGAGAACGTGCCGATCTACTCGATCAAGACGAACACCACGACGCAGATTCAGTCGGCCCTGAAAGACGTCTTCAACCTGCCCGCGCTCGATGTCGAAGAGATCGCGATGCGCGAGGCCGAGGAAGCCATCTTCCAAGTGCTGCTCGATAGCCGCGCCGTCGAACTATCGCCGCAGACGTCGTACGTACGCCGTCAGCAGCACCAGCTCGCCGAACGTCATCGCCTGCAATCGCGCAGCACCGGCCTCGAACCAAACCGGCGCGTGCGCATCTACAAATCCGAAGGCTAAACTGACATTCTAAGGCCCGACGGTCATCCCTAACGGGCCGACGGCACCCTGCGCGGTGTTCGTGATCGTTCGGACCGGAGCGACGTTGCTCGCTGACGAACCGCTGACAGTTGCTCGGCTGAAGATGCTGATGAGGTTCGTGTAGTTGTTGACGACGTAGGCCTCGCCTTCGGGGTCGAGCGTGATCTCGGCAACGGCGTGGTTGGTGAACGGCGTGCCCGTCAGCGTTGCGCCCGGCGCGCAGTTGGTGCACGGCAGCGACGACCCCGGCCAGATCGCGAGCTCCGCCACGGCGTCTGGGCCGCCGGGTCCGGAGCTGAGATAGAAGAACGGTGCGTACAGTGCGCCGGTATCATCGACGAACATGCTGATCGCGTTCAACGTCGTCGGCCACGCGCCGCTGGTCGCCGTTATCGAATGACTGCCGCCGACGTAGTGAAAACCACCCGTCGTCGCCAGCGGCGCCGTAACGATGTCGATGGTGTTGAGGCTGTCGTCTCCGATGTACAAGTTGCCGCTCGCATCGAACGCGAGCGCGGTTTGGGTCGAGAGGTCGTCGTCTTGGAACTCGGTCGAAAATTGGCCCGATGCTAGGCCGTTCGCCGAAATCGGAAACACGTTGATTTGCGTCGCGCAGGCGACGAACAGATAGTTTCCGGTGGGGTCGAATACCATATCGGTGCAGCCGTAGACGGCTCCGATCGATGTTCCGAGGTGCGTGATCTGGCGTAACGGCGGCGGGCTGATCGAGCCGGTTGCGCTCGTCGGCCCGTACACCAAGATCGTCGGATCGAAACTCGATGGCCCGCCCGGAATGCCGTTGTCGAGCACGTAGAGGTTGCCGAGGGCATCGACGAGCGGCTTCACGGGGGTTTCGAGCAAGGACGCACCGCCGATATAGGTGCGCAACGGTGCGCCGGCGCCGCTGGAGCCGTAGGGATAAACGCTCACGTTTCCGCCGCCGGTGGGCAACGATCCGCTTCCGATCACGTCGTTGCTGTTGGCGACGTAAAGATACGAGCGCCGGATCGGGAAGTTCACTTGTGAGCTTTGGCCGCCGGCCGTGGCGGTGATGATCGCCTGATTCGTGATGGATGCGGCGAACGGGGCCCCGTTGTAGCTGACCGTCTCGGTTTGTCCGGGCGCCGTGATCTGCACCGGTGATGCGGTAATTGACGGATCGTTCGTGGTGAAATTTATCGGTACGGCGTACGGAGCGCTGCCGGTGATCGGCGCACCCGACGGGTCCTCGACGGCGATCGTGACCGAGCCGGCGCCGGAGCAGCCTTCGTCGATGACGTTCTGGTTTCCAAAGAGCGGCGTGCCCGGACAGTTCATGTTGCCGCCGGCCGCAACGAGGTTGATGAGCAACGTGCCGATTGACGCGTTCAGCGCGACCGTGAAGTTGAACGGTGCGCCCGCAGCGATCGTCTGCGCCGACGTCGCGGAGGCGAGTTGCGAGCCCGTGCCGTTGGGGCCGGAGAAAATCAGAAAGGCAAACGTATCGCTGCCCGCGGGCGCGGCAAACGAGAGCGTGCAGTTGCGCAAACCGGAGCTCGTCTTGCAGAGACTCGAGGACGTGCTGACGTCGAAGTTCGTGTCGACTCCGCCGTTGATGCTGAGTTCGACCGACGATGCCCCCGGCGAAACGAATTGCGGATAACGCACGGTGCGGGAAAGCGACTGCGTCGTCGATGCGACCGGAATCGAGATCACGACGCTGCCCGTGACTTTGGACTGCGATTTCGTTTGCGAGCCGGCGGGAACGGAGCTCGCTCCGCCGCCGCCACCGCCGCAACCGGCGAGGAAGACCAGGGCCAGCGCGAGCGCTGCTGACTTGTTCAACGTACGAACCTCCCGGGCACGTTGGATGGGCCCGATGCTCCCGGCGAGTTCGGCACCGGCATCGGTGCGGCGACGGGCGCGCGGGCCGTGGCGGCGGGTGCCGGACCGCGCGTTGAGCCGGTGAGGTTTACAGTGCCCGTCGGCAGGCCGTTCGGCGTGGGAGTAGCAGTCGGGGTGCTGGTCGGCTGCGGCGTCGGCGAGCTGTGGTTCGTTACGGCGATCCCGACCGCGGCTGCGGCGGCCGCGCCCGCAGCCACCGGCACCACGGCACCCGCGGCCGCGCCGGCAGCGGCGCCACCGGCTGCCGCGCCGACCGACGGCGTCACCGCAACGCCGGCGCCCGCGAACGCACCGGTCACGGCGCCGAGCGCGCCGGTCGTTACGGCGCCGAGCGCGGAAACCGTAAGAAACTGTCCGGCCGCCAGCGCAAACGTTTGCGTGCCGACCTGCACGACGACGCTGTCGGCCGCGCACACGACGCAGCCGACGGTCGTGACGCCGTTGACGAACGCGAGCAGGCCGACGGTTCCGCGCACGGCGACCTGCGAGGTCGGCGTAACGAAGTGGTAGTTGGCCGCGCCGCCTTCAGGACGTTTGATGTCGAAACGTAACCGCGACCCGTCGTTCACCGTGATCGTCGCGCCCGGCGACGCGGTCGTGTTGTCGAAGGCGCTAACGAGCACCGAGGTGTTTTCTCCGAGTTCGATCAGCGAGGAATCGGGCATCGCGATTTGCGCGGCCGACTTGGCGCGCGTAACCGCGTAATCTTGATCCGGCAAATCGAACTTGCCGAAGACCTGCTTGTAATCGCCGGCATTCTTTTGGGTCGCGTACCCGATGTCGCCGCGCAGGCGTTGCAGCTGTTTGGTCGCGTCGGCCGCCTGCGTCGCGCGCGGCAAGATGCCGGCGATCAGGCAGCAGGCGAGCAGAACTGCGAAACCGATCCGTAGATCGGGCGAACCGGCAAAGCGACGCGGCATCGGAGACTCCCAGCGGGTGAGAGGCTGTTTTTCGACGCCGGGCGGCTGCTTACTCGTCCCTCACGCCAAGTGTGAGATGACGGCGGGCCGGTTAGGACTCGACTTTGACCGCCCCGGACTCGTCGATCACGATGACCGAGTCGAACTGCTGCGGGTCGCTGCCATGGCCGCCCGAGATCCGGCTATGCACGGCCAGGCGGTGCTTCCCGCCCTGGTCACCGAGCGAAGACATGCGCAGCAGCGGCTGCTGGTTGGGCTGCGGCATGTCGAGCCGGCCGAGGCGAATCAGCGCGTCGAGGACGCGCTGCTGCACCTTCATCGGCAGCATGCGATAGGCGTCGTCGTTCTTGTCCATCGCGGCAAGCTCGGCCGCGGCCTTGTTGCCCACTTCGTGCATGTCTTTGCAGAAGCGAACCAGCGCGTCGTAGTCGTCGGCCGCAATGCCGCTGAAAGTGCAGCCGAGCAGCGTCCACTGCATGTTTTCGCGCAAAATCGTCCCGCTGCGGGCGGTGTGCAGGCGCGTGCGGATCTTGCGGCTGCCGATTTCCATGATGATGTCGAAGTCGGGCACGCCGGGCGGCGTCTTGGTCGCGAGGAGGCAGCCGTTGAGCGAAATCTCCATACCCACGCCCGGAATCAGCTCGTTGCCGTTCTTGACCCAGGATATGTTGAAACGCGCCTTCTTGCGAGGCGAGTGGCGACGTTCTTTTTGCTTTCCACTGAATAACTTGGTCAGCTCGTTGAACAATACGCTCTCCCGGAGCCGGGCATCCCGATGGCGAACTCTACGGTGGTGTTTATCACGTTCGAGGGCATTGAAGCCGCTGGAAAGTCGACGCTCATCTCCGCGTTGAACGACGACCTACGGGCTAGCGGCGATAACGTCCTCGTTACCCGGGAGCCCGGCGGTACACCGTTGGGTGACCGTATTCGCCAAATCTGGCGCGATCCCGCGAGCGCGATCGACCCATTGGCCGAGGCGCTGCTGATGAGCGCCGATCGGGCCCAGCACGTCGCCGCGGTGATTACGCCCGCCTTACGGGCCGGGGCCACGATCCTCTGCGACCGCTATTTCGACGCCACGATCGCCTACCAGGGCTTCGGGCGCGGCTTGGACATCGAGATGCTGCTCGAGCTCTCCCTGCTCGCCACGAGCCGCGTGACGCCCGATCTGACGCTGTTGATCGACATCCCGCCCGAGCTCTCGCTCGCCCGCGTGCGGGCGCGCGGTGAGGCCGACCGGATGGAACTCGAAGACCTCGCGTTTCACACCCGCGTCCGCGCCGGCTACATGGAACTCGTGAAGCGCTTCACCCACCGCTTCATGGTGCATCGACGGTACGCTGCCGCCGGCGGGGGTGCTGGCCGCGGCGCACGCTGCCATCGGCGCGCGCCGGCCGGCGATCCGGTGATCGACGGTCAGTTCGACGTCGTCGGTGCGGCCGGTCCCAAGCAATTCTTCGAAGGGCTGACGGCCGAGACGCTCTCGCACGGCTATCTGTTCGCCGGCCCGGCCGGCGTCGGCAAGAAGACGTTCGCGTTGCGCCTCGCCCAGTCGCTCTTGTGCGTGACGCCGAAGACGACGCTGCTCGGCTACTGCGGGATTTGCAGCGGCTGCACGCGCGTCATGAGCGGCGTGCATCCCGACTTGTACTTCTCCGAAGGTCAGGTGAAGATCGGGGAGCGTGAAAGCAGCGGATTTCACAATGCGGAAGACGCGACCGCGCGCGATTTGGTGCGGCAGCTCTCGATGCATTCCTACGCCGGCGGCTGGCGCGTGTTCGTGCTTGGCGACGTCGACTTCACCCGCGAAGCCGCCAACGCGCTGCTGAAATTTTTCGAAGAACCGCCGCCCGGCGTGGTGCTGGTCTTGACGACGACCGCGCTCGAGCGCCTGTTGCCGACGGTGCGCTCGCGTTTGCTCGAAGTGACGTTCGCGCCGCTCACCGCGCGCGAGGTTGCCGTGATTCTCGAACGCGAGGGCGTCGAGCCGGACGTCGCCGCACACGCGGCGAGCATTGCGGGCGGCAGCATGACGCGCGCGCGCGCGCTGCTCGACGGCGAGGGCACGATGCGCGATGCGGCCGTCACGTGGTTCTTCGAGACGCTCGAAGGCGGCACGCCGGATGCAACCGGCTGGGCGACGCGGCCGACGCTCGAGGAAGGCCTCGAAGTCGTCAAGACGCTCACGCGCGACTGGCTCGCGCTGAGCGTCGGCGGCGCGGACGTGCCGCTCTTAGCGCGCGATCAAGCCGAACGGATCAGCCGGTTGCCGCGCCGCGATCCGGCCGCGATCGCGCGCGCGCTCGGCGCGCTCGGCGATGCCGAACGCGTCGCCCGCACCAACGTCTCCCCCGCGCTCGTCGCCGATCTCGCTAAAATGATCATCGCAGAGGTCGTGCGTACCGGAGCGTAACGAAGTGGAGGCGAGGAACGCACCTACCAGCGCGGCGGGGTGAACGAAACGTCTGTATAGACTTTCGCCATCACGATCGCGACGTAACCGGTGAGGATCGCTTGCACGACGGCGTCGAGTAAGAGGCCGACCATTTGCGAGGTGACGCCGAGCGCGCCGAAGATCCAGCCGTCGATGTAATTGGCCGGCGTAGAACATCAGCACGAGCGCGACCGCGGTGAGCAGGGCCGCGCCCAGCGGTGCGCTCTTCACGCGTTCGATCGACACGCTGATCGCGGCGCTGCCCGGAATGCCGCCGATCGCCGCGGCGGCGATCGTGAAGATCAACGCGTAGACGGCGATCGCCAGCAGGATGATGCCGACGACGCCCGGCAAGATCGTGCCCGCGTATTGCGCGATGCTCAGCACGAAGGTGAAGCCGAACGCCGCGAAGAGGATGTCGCGGCCTTTGTTGCGCGCGTCCTGCCAGGCATCGTCGAACGACGCGGCGCCGCGGCGCCAGCCCATGTCGCCGATGATGATCGCGACGCCGAGCGCGAAGAGCTGAATCAACAGCAGCAAAAACGTCGTGAGGCTCGCGATGATTCCGCCGCCGGTGACGTCGGAAAGCTGGCTGACCAGAACGCCGATGACGCCGGCGAGCAGCGGCAACACGATCACCGTCGGGTTGCGCGCGAACACGCCGAAGGCGCGAAGGTAGACGGAGAAGTCGATGCGCTCGCGCGAGGGCCGGTTCACGCGTTCAGCCGCGCGCGCCCGCGAGTGCGGAACCGCACGTGCAGGTGCGTTCCTTGGGCAGCGTTTCGATGATCTTGAAGATGCCTTGCTTCACCCGCTCGTTGTTGGTCGCGAAGACCTGCATCACTTCGTCGTGCGAAACCGGCTTGATGTCGCCCTGACCTTCGAGACCGACGTCGTAGTCGGTGATCAGCGAGATGTTGACGTAGCACATCTCGAGTTCACGCGCGAGATAGGACTCCGGGTAGTTGGTCATGTTGATCACTTCCCAGCCCAGGCCGGAAAACCACTTCGATTCCGCGCGCGTCGAGAAACGCGGGCCCTGGATCACGACGATCGTGCCGGTTTCGTGCGTTTCGATGTTGAGATCGCGCAGCGCCTTGACCGCGACCGGGCGCATCTGCGCGCAGTACGGATCGGCGAAGCTGACGTGCGTCGTGATCGGGCCGTCGTAGAACGTGTCCTTGCGGCCGCTCGTGCGATCGACGATCTGATCGGCGACGACCATCGAGCCCGGCTTCACGTGCGCTTGCAGCGAGCCGCAGGCCGTCGGCCCGATGATGCGCGTGATGCCGAGTTCTTTGAACGCCCAGGCATTGGCGCGATAGTTGATCGCTTGCGGCGGAAAGCGATGATCCTTACCGTGCCGCGGCAGAAACGCAACCTTACGCCCCGCAATCTCGCCCAGCGCAATCTTGTCCGACGGCGCGCCGTACGGCGTCTCCACCCAAATTTCGCGCGGATTCTCCATCAAGCTATAAAAGCCGGACCCGCCAAACACGCCGATCTCGGCCGAATCAGTCGCCAATAGACATGCTCTCCAACTAGTTTGCAAAGGCGCACCGGCCTGGCCTGCGCGCCCCCGCACCGCCTGTCATCCCGAGCGAAGCGCCCAACGGGCCGCGCTCGTCGAAGGACCCAGCTGCTAATCGGCTCGCTGAGTGGCTGCTGCGCTCGACTCCGCTCGGGGCGACAATTACTCGATAAAGTCTGAGGGCTTCAGTTCGTCGATGAACTTCTTGAATTTGTGCGTGTCGGCGACTTCGGCTTTTTTGTCGGGGACCGATTCTTCGAGTGCGATCTTGTCGGTGACGAAGATCGGCGCTTGCATGCGCAGCGCGAGCGCGATGCCGTCGGAGGGGCGCGCGTCGATTTCCTGGACTTCGCCGTTCGTGCGCACGATGAGCTTGGCGAAGAACGTCGAGTCCTTGATGTCGTGGATGACGATCTGCTCGAGCTTCGAGTGCTGCGATTCGAGCAACGCGCGCATGAGGTCGTGCGAGAGCGGCCGCGGTACCGCGGTTCCCTCAAGCGCCAGCGCAATCGCGGTCGCCTCGAACGGGCCGATCAGGATCGGCAGGTAGCGCTTGCCTTCGAGGTCCTTCAGGATGACGACCGGATCGTGCGTCAGCAAATCGATTCCCAGCTTGTCGACCTTCATCTGCCGCATTATGGTAAGTCCGACGGGCCAAGGACGAATCCTTCGGTAAGGGTGAACCCCACACCGATGCTTTTCTTTTGTGCTACTCGCCAAATGTCGCAGGTTTCATAGATGGCTCTGGCGTGCGGCATCGTCGGCCTCCCCAATGTCGGTAAATCGACGATCTTTAACGCGCTGACCCGCTCGGCGCAAGCGCTCGCGGCAAACTATCCGTTCGCGACGATCGAGCCGAACGTGGGCGAGGTGCCGGTTCCGGACCCGCGGCTCGAAACGCTGGCTGAGATAAGCTCCTCGAAAAAGATCGTGCATGCGACTGTCCGATTCGTCGATATCGCGGGCCTCGTGCGCGGGGCGGCCAGCGGTGAGGGACTCGGCAATGCGTTCCTTTCCCACATTCGCGAGACCGACGCGATCGCGATGGTGGTGCGCTGTTTCGACGACCCCAATATTACCCACGTCGAAGGCGCGCCCGACCCGCTTCGCGACATCGAAATCGTGGCCATCGAAATGGCGCTCGCCGACCTTGCGACGCTCGGCAAACGGCGCGACCGGCTGGCCCGCGAGGTGCGCGCCAATCCTAAGCAAGCGCCGCAGCTCACCGCCCTCGACAATCTCGTGCAGGCACTCGAAAACAACCGTCCCGCGCGCTCGTTCCCGCCGGATTCGGCCGAGGCGGCGCTGGCGCGCGAGCTCTTTTTGCTGAGCAACAAGCCGATGCTCTACGTGGCGAACATCGACGAAGCGCAGATTACGGCGCCGGGGCCAATGGTGCAAGCCGTCGTCGCGCACGCCAAGGCCGAGAACAGCCGCACGATCGCATTCTCGGGCAAGATCGAGTCGGAGTTCGCCGGCCTGACCGATGAGGAGGCGCAGGCGTTCCGCGAGGACTACGGGATCGCGTCGGGTGGGCTCGACCGGCTGATCGTTGAGGTCTACGACCTGCTCGGCCTGATGACGTTCCTCACCACCGGCGAGCAAGAGAGCCGCGCTTGGACGATCGAAAAGGGCACCAAGGCGCCGGCGGCCGCCGGGAAGATCCACAGCGACATCGAGCGCGGCTTCATCCGGGCCGAGATCATTGACTACGCCGACTACGTGCAGTACCGCACACCTGAGGCTCTACGGGCGCTGGGCAAGATCCGCAGCGAGGGCAAGGAGTACGTGATGCGGGAAGGCGACGTGGTCGAATTCCGCTTCAACGTGTAACGTTTGACCGGAATATTGCGTCTTATTGAGTAGATCGGTTCGCCAAATGGCCAATTAGGGTCGCGCGGCACGGAGGGGTTATGACGACCACGACAGTTCGGGACGTCTCGGTTTTCGGGGACGCGATGGCGTATTTCGAGGAGGCGGCCTCGCTTCTGAACCTCGAGCCCGGGATCCGGGCGCTCCTGACCCACCCCTCGCGCCAGATCATCTTCTCGATCCCGTTTCAGCGCGACAACGGCAGTCTCGAGGTCTACACCGGCTATCGGGTCCAGTACAACTTCGCCCGCGGGCCGGCCAAGGGCGGCATCCGCTACCATCCGGGGGTGACTCTCGATGAGGTCACGGCCCTGGCGTTTTGGATGACCTGGAAGTGCGCCGTGGTCGATCTGCCGTTCGGCGGCGGAAAGGGCGGCGTCACCTGCGATCCGGGCGAGCTCTCGCCCGGCGAACTCGAGCGCATCACGCGCCGGTACGCGGCCGAACTGGTCGAGGTCGTCGGCCCCGACAAGGACGTGCCCGCGCCCGATGTCGGCACCACGCCCCAGATCATGGCCTGGTTCATGGACACCTACTCGATGCACATGCGCACGAGCGTGCCGGGAGTCGTCACCGGTAAGCCGGTGGAGATCGGCGGTTCGGCGGGGCGGGTGGAAGCGACCGGCCGCGGCGTGTCGCTCGTCGCGTTCGAAGAACTGAATCACCTCGGCATCGCGCCCGCCGAGGCGCGCGTCGTCGTGCAAGGCTTCGGCAACGTCGGTTCGGTTGCGGCCAAGATGTTCGCGGCGCGCGGCTGCAAGGTGATCGGCATCTCCGATATCAGCGGCGGCTACGTCAACCGTAACGGCATCGACATTCCGGGCGCGATCGCGTACGCGCAGGAGCATCACTCGCTCGAGGGCTATCGCGGGGGCGAGCACGTTTCGAATGAGGATCTGCTCGAAGTCGAGTGCGACGTGCTCGTGCCGGCCGCGCTCGAGAAAGTACTGACCGCGGAAAATGCCGAGCGCATCCGCGCGAAACTGATCGTCGAAGGCGCCAACGGACCGACCACGCCCGAAGCCGATCACATCTTACAGCGTAAGGGCACGGTGATCGTTCCCGACATCCTCGGCAACGCCGGCGGCGTGATCGTTTCGTATTTCGAATGGGTGCAGGACCGTCAGGGCTACTTCTGGCGCGAATCGGAAGTCAACGAGCGGCTCGAAGAATTGCTGCTCACGAACTTCCGCCGCGTGCGCGAAGTCGCGATCTCGCGCAAGATCCCGTATCGCACGGCCGCCTACGTGGTCGCGATCGAGCGCGTCGTGCGCTCGATGAAAATGCGGGGCGTCTACGCCTGATGTGTCGGCGGGATGATCTGCTGCATCGAGGGTTCCTGCGTTTCACCGCCGGCCTCTTCGTATGCCGCTAACGTCCCGTCGTAAACGCGCACGTCGGTGAAGCCGTCGGCGCGCATCCGGTCGGCGATGCGTTCGAGCGTTTCATCGTGCCCGTGTTCGGCGTAGAGGATCACGGGGTTCTCGCGATCG
Source organism: Vulcanimicrobiota bacterium (assembly GCA_963845455.1). Classification (GTDB taxonomy): domain Bacteria; phylum Vulcanimicrobiota; class Vulcanimicrobiia; order Vulcanimicrobiales; family Vulcanimicrobiaceae; genus Lustribacter. The sequence continues at coordinate 197,802 of CAWJSM010000002.1, forward strand.
ATCGGCAGCGCGAGGTGCTCGGCTTCGAGCAATTCGCTCGGGCTATAACGGATCGCGCCGCGGATCTCACGCCGGCCCGGTTGCTTGCCGGCATTGATGATCGTCGTGTGCGGATCGTGGGACAGGAGCTCGCTTTCCGATATCGTCATTTGCCCGGTATTCCCACCTAGGGGGCAAACGCAACTTGCGCGCGCAGGCGGATGCTGCTGAGAACGGCCGCGATCACGATGCACGTGCAGGCGACGACCAGCGCCGTCGTCGGCGTGCCGCCCATTTCGAATACGATGGCCACGAACACCGCGCCGAGCGTTTGACCCGTCACGCGTGCGGTCGTCATGACGGCGGCTGCGCGGCCCGTCTTCTCGTGCGGTGCGGAGATGAGGATCGCGCGGTTGTTCGGCGTTTGGAACGTCGCGAAGCCGGCCCCGGCGATGCCCGCGAACGTGACGATCGTCCAGACCGCTGGCGCCGCGGGCAGCAGCGCAAAGCCCGCCAGTCCGGCGCCCATGACCAGGATCCCGAGCGTGCAAAGAATCGAGGCCGGATGGCGGTCGGAGAGACGGCCCATCTGCAGCGCCACGATCAGCGAGGCGAACGGCCACGCCGAGAGCAGTAACCCCGACTCCCACGGCGTTTTACCGAGCACGTTTTGAAAGTAGAACGGCAGCGAAACGTAGGCGATGCTTTGGGCCGCGTACGTGGCCGACGATGCGACGATCGAGACGCTGAAGATCGGCACGCGAAAAAGTTCGACCGCAAGCAGCGGGTGCGTGAGGCGCAGCTGGCGATGGACGAATAGGCCCATTGCGATGATCCCGATCGCGCCGGCGGCTGCATCGCCGAGTCCGGGGTGCGGTCGCGCGAAGGCATCGAGCGCATAGAACAGCGAGCCGAACGCAAGCGCGGCGAGCCCGGCCGACGGGTAGTCGAGTTTGGCGCCCGATTGCGGAATGTGCGGAAGAAAGCGCCAGCCGAGCACGAGCGCTGCGAGCGCAAACGGAATGATGAACGCAAAGATCCAGTGCCACGATGCGAAGGCCAGGATCAGGCCGCCGAGCGTCGGACCGCTGACCGTGCCGACGGCGACGAACGTGGTGTTCACGGCGAGCGCGCGGCCGAGTTGCGCCGGCGGAAACAGCGCGCGGTTGAGCGTGTTGACGGTGACGATCACGGCGGAGCCGCCGAGACCTTGCAGCACGCGCATCAGCACCAGCACGGTGAAATTCGGCGCCAGCGCGCAGCCGAGCGTTGCGAGCGCGAACACGAACATCCCGCCCAGGTAGAGCCGCTTCGAGCCGCGCGCGTCGCTGGCCGCGCCGAAGAAGAGCAGCGTCATCGTCGTCGCGAGCTGCACGCCGTTGACGACCCAGATCGACTGGGCCGACGTGATGTGGAAGCTCGTGACGATCGTCGGCAGCGCCGTGTTGGTGATCGAACTCGAGATCGACGTGATGAACGTCCCGAGCGCGGTTGCCGTGAGCGCCAGCAGGCGCCCGGATGGGGCTTTAAGCGAAGGCTTGTTCCGCGTGGTAGGAGCTGCGCGACAGCGGGCTCGATACGACCTGACGGAAGCCCTTGGAGACGCCGAGATCGCGCAGCCGCGCGAACTTCTCGGGCGTGACGAACTCGACGACCTTGAGATGCCGTTTGGTCGGCTGCAAGTACTGACCCATCGTGAAAATGTCGACGCCGATCGCGCGCGCGTCGTCCATCGCCTGCTCGATCTCGGCTTCCGTTTCGCCCAAGCCCAGCATCAGCGATGTCTTCGTGTAGCGGACTTTGCCGCTCTTCTTCGCATGCTCGAGGATCGCGAGCGACTGCTCGTACGTCGCGCGCCGATCGCGCACGCTCGCCTGCAGGCGGGACACGGTTTCGAGGTTGTGCGCGAGCACTTCGGGCTGCGCATCGAGCACGATGTCGAGTGCGGCCAGATCGCCGGCGAAATCACCGGTGAGACATTCGACTTTCGAGCCCGGCGATTTCTTGTGGATCTGCCGCACGGTGCTGGCGAAGATCGTGGCGCCGCCGTCGGCGAGATCGTCGCGGTCGACCGCAGTCAGGACGAGGTAGTTCCAGCCGAGTTCGGCGACCGCTTCGGCGACGCGTTTGGGTTCGAGCCAATCGACCTCGCCCTTGGGCGAGCCGGTCTTCACGTTGCAGAAGTGGCAGCCGCGCGTGCACGTGTCGCCGAGAATCATGATCGTGGCGGTGCCGGCGCCCCAGCACTCGCCGAGGTTCGGGCACATCGCCTCTTGGCACACCGTGTGCAGATCGAGCCGCTTCACGTTGGCCTTGACGTGCTCGTACGCTTCGCCGCGCGGCAGCTGCACCTTCAGCCACGGGGGCTTGCGCGCTGGTTGCGGGTTGATCAGGTCGATCGTTTCCATGACTCTTTTATCTCGACGCCGCGAGCAGCGGCGCGGTTGCGGAAGCGCGCTCGAAGCGCAGGTCGAATTCGGCTTCGAGCGCCGGCAGCAGCGCATCGCGCGCTTCGGCCCAGCTGACGTCGCGTCCGAGTTCGTTCGAGATCGAGGTGATGCCGAACTCGGGCGTTCCGCACGGCGTGATCAGGCGGTCGTAGTCGAGCACGGTGTTCGCGTTGAGCGCGAGCCCATGCAGCGAGGTCATCTTTTGTACCGCGAGCCCCACGGCGCAGATCGCGTTGTCGCCGACGTACACGCCGCGATGTTCCTTGCGCCCGGCCGCGCTGATCCCGAACGTTGCGAGCGCCGCGATCACCGCGCGTTCGAGCGCCGAGACGAACGGCACGACTTCGCGAAAGCGCGGCAGCTTGCGAATCGGATACACGACGAGCTGGCCCGGCCCGTGATAGGTCACGTCGCCGCCGCGTTCGACCTCAACGACATCGACGCCGCGCGCCGCCAATAGCGGCCGCGCAATGAGCACGTTCTCGTCTTTCGCCTTGCGTCCGAGCGTGATGACCGGATCGTGTTCGACGACGAGCCACGTATCGGGTTCGCGCCCTTCGGCGACGGCTGCGTGCAGCGAACGCTGCAGCGCCCATACCTCGCGGTACGGGCGCCGACCGAGATCGAGCAGCCGGGCCATCGCCGTTTGCGCTTAGACCGCCGCGGGTTGCTTGGCGGGCTTGGGGTTGGGGATGTGGATCGCTTTGCCGTGCATCGCTTCGGCCGCGTCCATGATCGATTCGGTGAGCGTCGGATGCGGATGGATCGAGAGGCCGATGTCTTCGACCGTCGCGCCCATCTCGAGCGCGATGAGGCCTTCGCCGATCAGCGATTCGGCTTGCGGCGCGACGATGTGCATGCCGAGCAAGAGATCGGTTTTCGCATCGCCGATCAGCTTGATCAAACCGTCGGTTTCGTTCATCGTGCGCGCGCGGCCCGACGCCATGAGCGGGAACTTGCCGATCTTGATCGTGTAGCCGGCGGCTTTGGCTTCCTCTTCGGAGAGGCCGACGGTGGCGACTTCGGGATCGGTGTAGACGCAGTTCGGGATCGCGACCGGATCGAACGCCGAGGCCTTGTCGCCGGCGATCACTTCCGCCGCCACGACGCCCTCTTTCATCGCCTTGTGCGCGAGCAGCGGGCCGCCGGTGATGTCGCCGATCGCGTAGATGCCGTCGACGGCCGTCTTGCGCTGCGCATCGACGTCGATGAAGCCTTTCTCGTTGATCTTGAGACCGGCGGCTTCGAGGTTGAGCCCGTCGGTTACCGGACGGCGGCCGACGGCGACGAGCACCATGTCGAACTCGCGCGTTTCGGGCTTGCCGCTCGTGTACTCGCCGTTGAACGTGGCTTTGACTTTCTGGTCGCCGGTTTTCTCGATCGTCTCGACCTTGGTCGAGAGCGCGATCTCGATGCCTTGCTTCTTGAGGATGCGGCCGAGCGTCTTCGAGATCTCGAGATCGGTGCCGGTCAGGATGTTCGGCCAGCGCTTCGACGACGAGCACCTTCGCGCCGAAGCGCGTGTACACGGTCGCGAATTCGAGACCGATCACGCCGCCGCCGACGATCAGCAAGTTCTTCGGAATGCGTTTGAGCTGCACGGCGTCATCGGAGTTGATGATCGTGTCGCCGTCGTGCGGCCACGCCTTGACGTCGATCGGTGCGCCGCCGGTGGCGATCACGATCGCTTGCGCGGTGTACTCGTCGGTCGTGCCGTCTTTCTTCTTGAGCGAAACCGTGTTCTTGCCGGTGAACGACGCCTCGCCGTACGCGAACGTCACGTTGTTCGCCTTGAACAGCGAATTGACGCCGCCGACGTTGCCCTTGACGACCTTGTCTTTGAAGCCGACGACGCCTTCGCGGTCGACTTCGGCCTTCGGCACCTTGATGCCGATTTCGGCGGCGTGATCGATCTGACGCGTGATCTCGCCGACGTGCAGCAGCGCCTTCGTCGGGATGCAGCCCCAGTTGAGGCAAACGCCCCCGACTTCGTCGCGGTCGAAGCACACGACGTTCTTGCCCAGCTGACCGAGGCGGATCGCTGCGTGGTAGCCGCCCGGGCCTGCGCCGATCACGAGTGCGTCGACGTTGATTGATGCCATAACTCTCCTAGAACCTAGTGAAAACGAACGTTGGTTTCGTATGCGGATTGGGCCCGGGGAAATACTCCGCTGCGATCATCGCGAGGGCCCAAACGCGATGAATTCGCTTGAGGCGAATTCACAGAAGTGAGCGGCGCATGTCGGCGAGCACGCCCGAGAGGAAGGTGACGAAGCGGGCCGCTTGCGCGCCGTCGATCACCCGGTGATCGTACGAGAACGAGAGCGGCAAGATCAGCGCGCGGCTTGAAGGCCTTGCCGTCCCAGATCGGCTTCATCGACGTGCGCGACGCCCCGAGGATTGCGACTTCGGGCGCGTTGATGATCGGCGTGAAATACGTGCCGCCGATGCCGCCGAGACTCGAGATCGTGAACGTGGCGCCGGTCATGTCGCCCATGCCGAGCTTGCCGTCGCGCGCCTTCTTCGAGAGATCGGTCATGTCGCGCGCGATATCGAACACGCCCTTCTTGTCGGCGTCCTTGACGACCGGAACGACGAGACCGTTCGGGGTGTCGGCGGCGAAGCCGATGTTGTAGTACTGCTTGAGCACCAGCTCCTCGCCGTCGAGCGAGCTGTTGACGGCGGGGAACTTTTTGAGCGCGGCGACCGACGCTTTGATGATCAGCGCGAGCATCGTGAGCTTGACGTCTTTTTGCTCGTTGTTGATCGCGACGCGGAACGCTTCGAGATCGGTCACGTCGGCGTCTTCGCACTGCGTGACGTGCGGGATCATCGCCCAGTTGCGCGCGAGGTTCGGCCCCGAGAGCTTCTGGATGCGCGTGAGCGGCGACGCGTTCGACCGGCCCGAACTTTGCGAAATCGACTTTCGGCCACGGCAGCAGTTGCAGACCCGTTCCGCCGGCGACGCCGTTGGACGGGGCGGCCGGCGGATTCGCCAGCGTTTGTTTGACGAAGCCTTGCACGTCGTCGCGCGTGATGCGGCCGTTGGGTCCGCTGCCGCGCACGGCGGCGAGCGTGACGCCGAGTTCGCGCGCGAAGCGCCGGATCGCCGGGCTCGCGTGAACGATCAGTCCGTTGCCGGCGTGCCCGTTGGTTGCCGCGGGCGTTGCGGCGGTGCTGCGGGTGCGCGGTGCGGCAGCCGCGGGCGCTGCGGCGGGTGCCGGTGCCGGTGCGGGAGCTGCAGGTGCCGCGGGTGCGGCAGCGGACGCCGCCGTCTCGACGATGGCGAGCACGTCGCCTTGCGAGACTTTGTCGCCGACTCTCACTTTTACGTCGCGAATTTTTCCCGCGCTCGTGGCCGGAACTTCCATCGTGGCTTTTTCGGTCTCGAGTTCGACGAGCGGCGCGTCTTTGTCGATCGTGTCGCCGGTGTTGATGAACACCGTGATCACCGGTACGCCGGTGAAGCCGCCGATATCGGGCACGGTCAGTTCCGTCACGGTCGCGGGGCCGCTTGCCGCAGCACCGTTTGCCGCGGGAGCCGCGGCGGGTGCTGCTGCTGGTGCCGGTGCGGCTGCGGGCGCCGGCGCGGAAGCGGGTGCGGCGGCTTGCGGTGCGGCTGCCGCCGGCGCGGGAGCTGCCGCGGGTGCCGGAGCGCCGGCAGCGTCGGCGGTCTCAACGCTGATCAGCACGCTGCCTTCGCTGACTTTATCGCCGACTTTGACCTTGATGTCTTTGACGACGCCGGCCACCGTCGACGGAACTTCCATCGTCGCTTTGTCGGACTCGAGCGTCACGAGCGGCGCATCTTTCGCGATCGTGTCGCCGGGCGCGACGAGCACCTCGATCACGGGCACATCGGTGAAGCCGCCGATGTCGGGAACCTTGACCTCGGCAAGAGCCATGCTTTACACCGTCATCGGATTGGGCTTCTCGATGTCGAGACCGAAGGCCGCGATCGCTTTGGCGAGCACGTCCTTTTCGATCGTGCCGGCATCTGCGAGCGCTTTGAGCGCCGCGAGCGTCACCCAGCGGCGATCGACTTCGAAGAACGAGCGCAACTGCTCGCGCGTATCGCTGCGGCCGTAGCCGTCGGTGCCGAGCGCGACGAACGGTCCTTTGACGAACTGCCGGATCTGATCGCTGTACGTCTTCATGTAGTCGGTCGAGCAGATGACCGGATCGTTCGTGCCGTTGAGCATGTCGGCAACCCACGATGTGCGCGGCTTCTCGGTCGGGATGCAGGAGGTTCCAGCGTTCGGCGTCGAGGCCGTCGCGGCGCAGTTCGTTCATGCTCGTCGCGCTGTACACGTCGGCGACGACGCCGTAGTCCTTGAGCAGCTCCACGGCGGCCTCGACTTCGCGCAAGATCGTGCCCGAGCCGAGCAGGCGCACGCGCGGCGCGCCTTTCTTGCCCTCGCCCTTGGCGAGCAGGTAGAGGCCCTTGATGATGCCTTCTTCCACGCCGGCCGGCATCGCCGGATGGTGGTAGTTCTCGTTCATCACGGTGAGGTAGTAGAACACGTCTTCTTGCTCGCCGATCATGCGGCGCAGGCCGTCTTGCATGATCACCGCAAGTTCGTAGGCGTAGGTCGGATCGTAGGACGACGCAGTTCGGAATGAACGACGCCATGATGTGGCTCTGACCGTCTTCGTGCTGCAGACCCTCACCGTTGAGCGTCGTGCGGCCGGCGGTGCCGCCCATCAGGAAGCCGCGCGAACGCATGTCGCCGGCGGCCCAGATGAAATCGCCGATGCGCTGGAACCCGAACATCGAGTAGAAGATGAAGAACGGGATCATCTGCTTGCCGTGCGTCGAGTACGACGTTGCGGCGGCCATCCACGACGAAACCGCGCCCGCTTCGTTGATGCCCTCTTGCAGAATCTGACCGGTCTTGTCTTCGCGGTACCACATCAGCTGATCGGCGTCTTGCGGACGGTAGAGCTGTCCGAGCGGCTGATACATGCCGACTTGGCGGAACATGCCTTCCATGCCGAACGTGCGCGTTTCATCGGAGACGATCGGCACGAAGCGCGGGCCGACGACCTTGTCGCGAATCAGCGCGCTGAGCGCGCGCGAGTACGCCATCGTGGTCGAGAACTCGCGCTCGCCGCTGTCTTCGAGCAGCGCCTTGAACGCATCGAGCTTCGGCACCGGCAGCGGCGCTTCGACGTTGCGGCGGCGCACCGGAAACTGTCCGCCGAGCGCGGCTTCACGCTCGCGCAGATACTTCATCTCGGGGCTGTTTTCGTCCGGCCGGATATACGGGAATGTCTTCGATCTCTTTGTCGGAGATCGGAATCGAGAAGCGATCGCGGAACATGCGCAGCTGATCTTCGGCCAGCTTCTTCGTGTTGTGCGCGATGTTCATGCCTTCGCCGGCCGTGCCGAGGCCGTAGCCTTTGACGGTTTTCGCGAGGATGACCGTCGGGCCGCCGGTATGTTCGACCGCGGCTTTGTAGGCCGCGTAGACTTTGTAGGGATCGTGGCCGCCGCGATTGAGCTTCCAGACGTCGTCGTCGGACCAATCGGCAACGAGCGCGCTCGTTTCCGGATACTTGCCGAAGAAGTTCTCGCGCACGTAGGCGCCGTCGCGCGACTTGTACGTTTGATAATCGCCGTCGAGCGTTTCGCCCATCAAGCGCACGAGCGCGCCGGTGGTATCGTTCGCCAAGAGCGGATCCCAGCGGCGGCCCCAGATCACTTTGATGACGTTCCAGCCCGCGCCGCGGAAATGCGCCTCGAGTTCTTGGATGATCTTGCCGTTGCCGCGCACCGGACCGTCGAGCCGCTGCAAGTTGCAGTTGATGACGAAGATCAAGTTGTCGAGGTTCTCGCGCGACGCGATGCCGAGACCGGCGAGCGTTTCGGGTTCGTCGACTTCACCGTCGCCGATGAAGCACCAGACTTTGCGTCCGCTCGTGTCTTCGATGCCGCGATCGTGCAGATACTTCATGAAGCGCGCTTGATACACGGCTTGCAGCGGCCCGAGGCCCATCGAAACGGTCGGGAATTTCCAGAAATCCGGCAGCAGCCACGGATGCGGATACGAGCTCAGACCGTTGCCGTCGACTTCGCGGCGGAACGAATCGAGTTTCTCTTCGGAGATGCGGCCGTCGACGAACGCGCGCGCGTACACGCCGGGCGATGCATGGCCTTGGAAGTACACGAGGTCGCCGCCGTGATTCGCCGACGGCGGATGCCAGAAGTGATTGAAGCCGACGTCCATCAGCGTCGCCGACGATTGGAACGTCGCGACGTGACCGCCGAGGCCGTCGTAATGTTTGTTCGCGCGCACGACCATCGCCATCGCGTTCCAGCGCGAGTAGTGACGCAGCTTTTCTTCGATGTCGTGATCGCCCGGAAACGTCGGCTGCGCGTGAACCGGAATCGTGTTGACGTACGGCGTCGTCAGCGTGATCGGGATGTCGGCGCCGCGCGTGCGTGCGCGCACCGTCAGCGCTTCGATGATCTCGCGTGCGCGCTGCGGGCCTTCAGCAGAAATGACGCCGTCGAGGGCCTCGATCCACTCGTCCGTTTCGCGGGGGTCGGGCTCGGCCGCGGACTTTCCGTTCACGGCGATGGTGGGGGTCGTCACATCTAGCATAAATCTGTCCTCGACGGCCTCTTCGCTGACGTGCGAAGCATTTCTGCAAGAGCGTAGCAGCCCCGGAAAGGACGTGTACCGTCCAAGCTGGCTGCTAGGCCATCCAATTCGCGCAGGCGGACCGTCCCAGACGGGGGATTGGCTCGTTAGAGGCCAGAATTGGATCGCTCGTGACGGCGAATGGCTGGGCTCCCGAGGCCCTCGTCATCGACCGCGAGAGCGTCGTGCCGATCTATCGTCAGCTCTACGAGCGGCTGCGCGAGCAAATCCTCACCGGCGCCCTGCCCGAGGGCACGCGGCTTCCGCCCGAACGGGCACTGGCCGACCGGCTCGGGGTCAACCGCAGCACGATCGTCCACGGCTACCGGGAGCTGGTGGCCGACGGCCTGATCGAGCAGCGCGTCGGCTCGGGCTCGCGCGTCGCGCCCTTGCGCGATGGGGTGCCCGAGCGAAGCGCCGCCGGGCGTGCCGTGGTGGGTCACGCTGCCGTCGTGGCGGGTCGGGCAGTACCCCGCGGTGCTGGGCGAGCTCGCGGCCTCGGAGCACGGCGAGCAGATCGCGTTCGTGCAGGGCGTGCCGCCGGCGGAGCCGTCGCCGTTGGCCGAGCTGTCGGCGTCGTTCGCCCGCGTCGGCGGCAACGTCAATTACGTTCTCACCTACGGCGATAGCGAAGGGTACGCGCCGCTGCGCGAAGCGGTCGCCGACCGGATGCGCGGGCGCGGCGCCGCAATCGACGCGCGCGACGTGATGATGCTGACCGGCTCGACGCAGGGGATCAGCCTGGTCGCGCAATCGCTCGCCGAACCGGGCGACGAGATCATCGTCGAAGCGCCGACCTATCCGGGCGCGCTGCAGATCTTCCAGATCCACGGCTTGCGCGCGATCCCCGTGCCGGTCGACGAGCAGGGCGTGCGCGTCGATCACATCGAGGCGATCCTGCGCACGCGGCGCCCGCGCTTCATCTACACGATGCCCTCGCTGCACAACCCCACCGGCGTGACGCTCAGCGAAGAGCGCCGCGAGCGGCTCGTCATGCTGGCGCGGCGCTGGGGCGTGCCGATCGTGGAAGACGATCCGTACGGCGAGCTCGCGCAGTCGTCGCTCGCGCCGCTGATCGCGCGCGGCAGCGACGACGTCATCTATCTCTCGAGTTTCAGCAAAACGATCGCGCCGTCGCTGCGCCTGGGCTGGATGGTCGCGCCGCGCACGATCTACGATCGGCTGCTGTTGCGCAAACAGTCGTACGACATGGCGACGAGCATGTACATCCAAGCCGGCGTCGACGATTTCATGCGCACCGCGTACGACGCGCACATGCGCGCGCTGCGCATCGAGCTGGCGACGCGCCGCGCGATCGCCAACGCGGCGATCGCGAAGTACTGGCCGCCGACGCTGCGCGTCGATCCGAACGCCGACGGCTATTACGTGTGGGCCGGCGCACCGCGCGAATTTCGCGCCCGCGCGCTGCTGGCGAGCGCGGAACGGCTCGGCGTATCGTTTCTGTTCGGCGAAGCGTTTTTCGCGCAGGGCGGCGGCGACCACCACATCCGCCTCGCGCTGACGCCGGTGCCGCGCGAGGCGATCGAAGAAGGCATCGCGCGGATCGGCCGGGTCGTTTCGGCATGACGCCCGGTTCGCTGCTCGACTGGTATCGCGTGCACGGCCGCGCGCATCTGCCGTGGCGGCAGACGCGCGATCCGTATCGCATCGTGGTGAGCGAATTCATGCTGCAGCAAACGCAAGTCGATCGCGTGATCCCGCTCTACGAAGCGTTCATCGCGGCGTTTCCGGATTTCGCAGCGCTCGCCGCGGCCGAGGCCGGCGACGCCGTGCGGATGTGGCGCGGTCTCGGCTATAATTCGCGCGCGATGCGGTTGCATGCGCTGGCGCGCGCCGTCGTCGAACGGCACGGCGGCGTGTTGCCGAGCGATCGCGACGCGCTGCTCGCGCTGCCCGGCATCGGACCGTACACGGCGTCGGCCGTGCGCGCGTTCGCGTTCGAACTCGACGACGTCGCGCTCGATACGAACATCCGCCGCATCGCGCACCGCACCGGCTTCGGCCTCGAGTATCCGCGTCGCTCGCCTCCGACGCCGAACTCGACGCGCGCGCCCGCGCCGCGCTCGAACCCGGCACCGCGCACGATTGGAACTCCGCGATGATGGACGTCGGCGCCACGATCTGCACCGCGCGCGCGCCGAAGTGCCTGCTCTGCCCGCTGCGCGCCGGCTGCGCCGCGGCGCCCGTCGATGCGGCGGCACTCGCCGTGCTGGCGCGCGCGAACAGCCGCCGCTCGCCGCAAGAGTCGATCCCGTTCGAACGCACCACGCGCTTCCTGCGCGGCCGCATCATCGACCGCCTACGCGACGTCCCGCGCGGCGAAACGCTAGGACTGGATGAGCTCATCGCCGCGCTGGCCGCTACCGTCCCACGAATCGACTCGTTGAAATACCGTCGATCGCTGAAATATTGGAGCGGGAGGGTGTAATCCGTCGAGAAGGGACCGCTCTTTCTCTATCGTGACCATTTATATTTGGTCCGAACTTGTTAAAGGTGCCGTATGTTTATAGTGTGCGACGAAGAGAAGGCAGTCTGCAAATAATCAGACGCTAGGCGACGGTGACAACGATTCGGTGTGGCCTCAGAGCAAAGTAGACAAGCTTGGTCAAGCGCGCTCGGAGAAATGTTTCGTTCCACTTTACGATCCTTAAGCAGTCGAAGATATGCCTGCTCATACTCAGGCCACGTTATTATTTTATTGCGATACTGTTGGAGCAATTGAGGTGTTGGGGCGAGTGATGGTTCCCATGAATAGGTTGCTGAATTTAGAGTTCTGAGAAAGTACTCTAAATCAGTCGCCTTTGCAAAGCCAGATAGTTGCCCATCACGGTTGATGCGCGTATCGATAACTGAGCGAACGCCAGCGAGACGTAAGCGCGAAAAGAAATCCTCCGCCGTGGTTTTCGTAAACCCAATTGTGAATAAATTCATTCAGTTATCCGCGCGCGATAGGCCGCATCGACATCGTACGCAAGATCTTCTCCCCGCCGCTTATAGGCATCATTTAGAATCTGGCTCGCGCTGCGATCATTAAAAAGCGACACCTGCTCGAGGCCATAGCGTTTCAATAAACGCTTTTCCAACGACGCCTGGCTCTCTATCTCACCTTGAGAATTGATATGTCGAACCAGTACCCCATCGGACGATAGTCTTGGAGCGATCAAAATTGCCCTGTGGCAGTCAAGTGGCTCTTTTTCAGCGCAGAGAAGTGCAATGCGATGAGTCTCAGAGCCCGCCTTAACCCGCTGTAATGCGCTCTTGAATTGAGGCGATTGCGCCATTGCTTCGTAAGAAGCTTTCCCGTTGCAGTAAAGGTTCTGATCCTTTGGCCTAGCGCCTAGTTCCATGCCGAGGAACAGGTACTTTACATTTGACGCTTTCAGTGTTTCTTGGAGTGGTTGACGGCTGAAATCAGGATAGTGCTTGGAATATGGGGATGACCGGACGTCACATACAACTTCTATCCCGTAACGGATTAGGAGGCCGACGAAGTCGGTCATCGTTCGGTTACCGTAGCCAATTGTGAATATTTCGTGGTCCATGAAGTGCTTTTTTTAATCTGGAAAAAAACTATGCCGTTTAGTTGTAGATAACAGCGAGGCGGATTGAATACAACCGCTCGGCCGGAAAAAGCTCTCGCGAGGCCGATTCTGAGAACGCATGGCTTCTTACCGTAGCTCGCAATTCGCTGCTGAACCTCGGTGAAAGACCCATTTTGTTTTGCATCCCAAATGGCTAAATCGGTGACCGGTACATCGTAGACGAGGCCTTTATCATTGAACCGGCATCGAGGACGATCACGGTCACGAACCTCTAACGTGATCGACCAAGCGGGCACCGCCACGCTACCGAGTGAGCGACACTTTGTACTTTCTGGTACGTATTTGTCGTCTCGAAGATGATCATTGAAAACACTCGAAACGGTCTCGTCGACCAATGGAAGCAGAGTGTCGTAAAGATCCTTCATAGAGAGTTGATCTTCGAATCCCAGCGGTCCCGTGAGTCGCTTGTTCTCCGTTTGGTGGGGAAAGTCCGAAGAGTCCAATGTATCGACGAAATCGTATGAGAGCACTGTCCTGGCGTGAGCCCTTGCGAAACTGCCGATTTTGGCCAATAACACCGTTGGCTTTTAGCGGTCGGATAATGGCGCCATCCTTGATGTTAACTGCAGCGACGCATACAACCCACTCTGTCATATGCGTGACTTCAGAAATCAGGAGGTGCCCCTTTCCCCCAGTCTCCGGAAATCGCTTGGCTAGGTGTCCGAGATCCATCCTGCATCTCTTGGACTTCTGGCAACAGCTTATAGGCTTGCCAGCTTCACAAGAAAGCGAGGGTTACGCCTATTTTTGGCCGGATCTTGCCTAGGCCGTTGATGCGGTCCATCCAGCGGGGGAGGTCGGCGTAGCGTTCTTCTTTCCAGGGGTCGGCGTTGTTGTTATAGCCGCGCGTTTCCCAGAAGCCGGGTTCGTCGTGGTCGGTGAACACGATGCGGTGCAGCCATTTCGCGCTCTTCCAGAAATAGAGCTTCGGCACGAGCATGCGCACAGGTCCACCGTGCACGGGCTCGATCGGCTGCCCATCGTATTCCCATGCTACGAGCACGTCGTCGCCTAGCATTGCCGAGAGCGGCAAATTGGTCGTGTAGTCGTTGTCGGCAACTTGAATGACGTGCGTGACTTCCGGCGCGGGGTTGGCGCGTTCGACGAGCGTGCGGAAGAGCGTGCCGCGCCAGTACGTCGCTTTTTTCGACCAGCGCGTGACGCAGTGGATGTCGCCGCGGTATTCGGTCGACGGCAGCGCGCGCAATTCATCGTAGGAGAGCTCGAACCGGTTCTCAACGAGACCGGTGAAGCTGAGCCGGTACGTCTTCGGATCGATCTCCGGTACGCTGCCGACGTGAAGCACCGGAAACTTCTGCGTCAAGACCTGACCGGGCGGAAGCGTCGGGTCTTTCTGCTTCATAAACGGTGCCATGGACGCTCTGACTGCTCCAATGCCATATTTGGTGGCGGTCCCTCGACGACGCGCCCCTTGGGCGCTTTGCTCGGGATGACAGGAGGGGTGAGGGCGAACGGGGGTCGGGTGACGATTCCGTTTCCCAAACGTAAGGTGACCCGCGCGGTTGCCGAGGCCGAACTGGCGATCCTCGAGGCCACCTATCCGCACGCGGAGACCGAGCTCGAATTCGGCAACCCGTTCGAGCTGCTGATCGCGGTAATACTCTCCGCCCAATGCACCGACAAGCGCGTCAACCTGACGACGCCGTTTTTGTTCGCGCGCTATCCCGATGCGGCGGCCTTAGCTGCGGCGAAGCAAGAAGACGTCGAAGGGATCATCAAATCGTGCGGCTTCTTCCGGACCAAAGCGAAGAACATCATCGCTGCCGCGCGCGGTCTGGTCGAACAGCACGGCGGTGAGGTGCCGCGCGACCGCGCCGAACTCGAAGCGCTGCCCGGCGTCGGCCGCAAGACCGCGAACGTCGTGATGTCGGTCGTGTTCGAAGCCGCGGCCTTCGCCGTCGACACGCACGTGTTTCGCGTTTCGCACCGGCTCGGGCTCACGCTCGGCACCACGCCGCGCGCGGTCGAAACCGACGTCACCAAACTCGTGCCGCCGGAGAAGTGGCGCCACGCGCATCACTGGCTGATCTTGCACGGCCGCGCCATCTGCAAAGCGCCGACGCCGTTATGCGCGCAGTGTCCGGTGACGATGTGCCCGTCGCGCCCGCTCGTTGCGCGGGCGTTCGCGGCGAAGCTTAAAAGCGCATCGGGCCGGGCGCGTCCAAGTGCGCCGGCCGCGGCAGCTCCGCGTCGGCGGAAATCGCCTTCAGCAGCGCGGAGCCGGTGAGCGCGTCGCCGTACCCTTCTTCGGTGGAGAGCTTCGAGAGGTTGATCAGCGCCGGCACGCTCGCCGAGGTATCGAATTGATATTCGCCGTCGAGATCGAGCCCCGCGACGATCACCAGTTGCCGTTCGCGGTCGAGGTCGAGGCTGATCCGCTTCGTGCCGAAGCGCAAGCGCAGCCGCAGCGGTTTTTCCAGCCGCACGAACGTGACGCCGTTTTTGCCGAGGATCGAGTTCAAGCGCTTAGCGCCGACGGCCAGTACGTCGGCCAGCGCGGCAAAGCGCGACTCGTCATCGTCGCCGGCCGGCTGCGCGCCGTCGGCGGTGGCGGAGTCGATCGCCGCGCCCAAATCGCGGCGCGCGCGGATGCGTGTCGCCATCGCCACGATCGGGTTTTGGAGGGGTTCGTCGTGCTCGGCCATTGCCGGTCATAATGGAGTTGATTGCGACGTCGGTTGCGCGTTCGGCGGCCGGGCCCGAGCGCGTGTGGGCGGTTTTGGTCGACGGCCTCCGCTGCCGGCACTGGAGCCCGGCGACGGAGTGGATGCTCATCGAGGGGCCGCTCGCGCCCGGAACGGTCGTCACGGTCAAGCGCAAGCGCGCCCGCCAGACAGCGTATCGCATCGTAGCGGCCGAGGCGCCGCAACGGCTGGCGATCGCGCTGACTTTCGGACCGGCGGCATCGATGCACATTACTTGGACGCTCGAGCCCGACGGCACCGGAACCCTGATTCGTCAGACAATCGAAACCGCAGGCGGCTTGCGGCGCTGGCTGACGAACCCGCAGGCACGGCGCGGAGCCGTCGCATGGAACGACGATCCCCTCCGGCTCGCCGAAATCGCTAGCGTGGGTACAGGCGTGACGTAGTGGATTCGCAATCGGCATCGCTTCCGAAGGTCCAACTGAACCGCTGGCAGACCCTACGCCTTACGGCCGTCGGCATCGTCGTCGCGTTCATGCTGCTCCGCGTGGTGCCGGACGTCTACCGCTTCATCGTGCCGCTGGGCGCCTTCAACTACGCGACCGACGATAACGGCGTCGTCATCAAGGCGGCGCATACGCGGCAGAAAGGCACCGACCCGCTGCTGGTGGGCGATAAGGTGCGCATCGATCGCATCCACCCCTTCGATCGCAAGCCGGGCATCGCGCGGATCGGCTTCACGCAGTACAACTTCGACCGCTGGCTGCCGATCGAACGCAACGGCGTCGAGCGCGTCGTTCATCTCAAGGCGATCACGGAGACGATGGCGGGCCGCGCGGTCGTCGGCTTGCGCATCCTGCTCTACGTGACGGCCGTGTGCTCCGCTGCGCTGCTGCTGATCGTCAATCCGCGGCTGGCAACGTTCGCGTTCTTCGTGTTCTGCTTGGGCGGCGCGGAGCCGACGTCGTTTACCGATACGCTGTTCGATCCGCCCTGGCGTGAGATCCCCGCTTGGATCGGCGACACGATCTCGGGGCAAGCCCCGTTCGCGCTGCTGCTCTTCGCACTGTGCCTCGCCGTGCGCAGTCATCGCGCGCGCTTCGCGATCGCCGCGGTCCTCGGCGTCCTCGCGCTCGCGTTCGGCACGTTACACGCCTACGACTCGTGGCGCATCACGTACGGCGCGCTGCCGGCCGAGACGTATCGTGTCATTTACGCGCGAGCCGAGACGATCACGAACGTGTTCACGGCGCTCGCCTTTGCCGCCGCGTTCATCCGCGCGCGCGGCGCGGAACGGCAGCGCGCCGCCTGGATCATCGCTGCGTTTGCCGTGGCGGGCGCGGGCCGGATTCTCTCCGAGCAGTTCTTCCCGGCGTACTTGAACTTCTGGGAAAACGGCACGCTGCTCTCGCTCTCGATCATCCCGGTCGTGGTGGTCTGGATCGCCGTCGTCAAACACCATTTCTTCGACGTCGATTTCATGGTCAGCCGCGCGCTCGTCTACACCGCGATCACGGCGGCGGTGCTGTTCATCGTCGGCGGCGCGGAAGAACTGCTGACGTATCTCTTTTACAACAACACCAACCTCGCGTACGGCTTCACGATCGCCGTGTCGCTCGTGGTCGGTTCGACCTTCGGCCGCGTTCGCGATTTCCTCGAGGGCTTCGTCGACCGGTTCATCTTCCGCGAGCGGCACGCGCAGCGCAAGTCGCTCGAGCGCGTCGCGGCCAAGCTGCTCGATGCCGATGACGCCGCGGCGGTCTACAGCGTGCTGTTGCACGAAGTCCCGAGCATCCTCGACCTCTCGTTCAGCGGCATCATGATGCGGCTGGCCGACGGGGGCTATACGCTCGCTCACGAGTGGAATTGGCCGCCCGAATGCGTGAACGAGCTGAGCCCCGACCATCCGCTCACGCGCGACATCTACAAGTCGCGCGGCGTGCTGCCCGAAGACGCCGTGCGCTCGACGATGGTGAAGGCGCTCTTTCCGAACGACCGGCTGACCTACGCCGCGCCGCTCTACTTCGACCGCAACGTGTCGGCGCTCGTGCTCTACGGCCACAGCGTGTCCGGGCTCGACATCGATCCGGAGGAGCGCATCACGCTGATTCGGCTGATGTCCAACGCCTCGATCGCGCTCAACGCGATCGAACTGGCGATGTACCGCGACGCGTTCACCGAGGAAGCGGCGCTACACCGTCAGTGACCGACGCCCTGGTAGCGCTGCAGCCCGAAACGCCAGAACAGGTAGGCCACGATCAGGAAGACGAGGCCGATCAGCGGCGTGAGCATGCCGACCGCGAGCGGCAGGCCCAAGCCGTTGTCGGTCTTGTGCAAGAAGTACGACGCCGGAAAGTAGTTCATGAATCCGAACGGGATCACGAACGCCAGCAGCAGCCGCACGCCCTTGCCGTAGATGCTCAGCGGGATAGCGCGTGAACTCTTGCTCGAGCTGCAAAACGATCCAGCGCAGCGCGTCGACCTGCACGAACCAGAACGCGACGGTCGAGATCAGCAGCGCGATGCTCAGGTCGATCAGCGCGCCGCCGGTCACGACGAGCACGATCAGCGCCACGAAACCGGCCGTCACGGCCAAGTGATTGGCCGCGATCGCCACGACGAGGAACGCGAGCGCGAGGAGCAGCTCGTCGGGAAAGATCGCGCCGGGGGTGGAGATCACCTGAAAGAGTTCGTCGAGCGGGCGCACGAGCAGCCGGTCGAACTCGCCGTCGCGAATCCACTGCGGGATTTCGCCGACGGTCGAAAAGAACGTGGCGTTGAGCGCGTGGGCCGTCATCCACAGCCCGTAGAGAAACGCCATGTTGCGGAAGTCCCAGCCGTTCATCGACGGGAACGTCGTCAGCATCACCCACAGCGCGGCGATCGCGGTGCCGTGGTAGACGATCGTGAAGCCGAACCACAGCAGAAAGTTCGTGCGGTATTCGAGCGTCGTGAGCAAGTTGATGCGCCAGTACTGGCGATAGACTTCGCGCACCTAGGAGGCCTCTGGCCGACGACGGGCGGCTTGGCCGAAGGCCAAACGCGACGGGCTCACGGTACGTGAGCCCACTAGCCGCCCTGCACGACGACGCGCCGGGCGCCGGCGCGCCAGATCACGGTCGCGATCAACGCGAGCACGGCGATCCAGAGCACCTGCAGGCCCATGAATTGGAGGTACTGTTCGGGCTTGATCTGGCCGATGTAGATCAGCAGCGGCGTCGAGAACATCGACGCGAACGGCAGCGCCACGATCGCCTGCTGGATGCCGGCCGGAAAGAACAGCAGCGGCACGATGCCGCCGCCGAGCAGATCGGTGACCCAGGTGAGCATCAGCTGCACGGCGCTGATCTCGAGCGTCCAGAACGCGATGCAATTCAGGATGAAGTTCAGGAAGAAGCCGACGAAGTAGGCGAGCAAAAAGCTGACGAGGAAGGCGCCGAAGACCGCGGCGCTCGGCACGTCGATGTGGACGATCAAAAGCGCCAGCGCGAGCGACGGCACGATCAGCGCGGCGTGGAAGAGCACTTCCCCCGTGCCGTCGGCGAAGAGGTAGAGCGGAACGCTGATCGGTTTCATGAAGTCGACCACGATGCTGCCGTCGTGCAGCTTGTCGTGCAAGAGACTCGTCTGATCGATATCGAGGATCATGCCCATCAGCAGCGCGACGGCCGAATACGTGATGATCGCGTGCAGCGGAACGCCGTGCGGCGCCGCATTGCGCGCGTAGAGCGCCACCCACACGACGCGCAGCAGGTACACGCGCACGGCGAGCGAGCCGATGCTGGTGAAAACTTCGAAGCGATAGGTCGCTTCGCGCGCGATCGCTTTCAGCATGAACTGGAAGTACGGTTCGAGCGCGAGCAGCATCAGGCTTCCGGTACGTGCGCGGGCGGCTTGGCGTAGCCCTCGAGATAGAGCCGGCGCACGATGTCTTCGATCTCCGGCTCGACGATGGCGACGTCGGTGATCGCGTAGCGTTCGGTCACGCGGCGGATCAGCGCTTCGGCCGTGGTCGTGCGGCGATCGAAACGAAGCCAGACGATCGGCGCCTCGCGGTGTTCGATTTCGACGCCGGGCAGCGTGAAGTCGGGTTGCGGGTCTTTGAGGTGGACGACGAGCGTGCGGTGGGTGCCGTACTCATCGCGCAGGCGTTCGAGCTTGCCGTCGTAGATCACCGTGCCCTCATCGATCAGGACGATGCGCCGGCAGAGGCGCTCGACGTCGGCGAGATCGTGGGTCGTGAGGATCACCGTGGTGCCGAGCCGTTTGTTGATGTCGGCGATGAACGCGCGGATCGCTTCTTTGGCCACCACGTCGAGCCCGATCGTCGGCTCGTCGAGGTAGACGATCTTCGGATCGTGCAGCAGCGCCGCCGCGAAGTCGCCGCGCATGCGCTCGCCGAGCGAGAGCTGGCGCACCGGCGTTGCCATGAACCGGTCGAGATCGAGGATCTCGACGAAGTGCGCGAGATTCTCGCGGTAGCGGTCGCGCGGCACGCGGTAGATCGCGCGCAGCAGTTCGAACGACTCGCGCAGCGGCAGATCCCAATACAGCTGGCTGCGCTGGCCGAACACGACCCCGATGTTGCGGGCGTTCTGGCGGCGCTTCTCGTAGGGGACGATGCCGGCCACCTCGATCGAGCCCGAGGTGGGGACGAGGATGCCGGTCAGCATCTTGATCGTGGTCGACTTGCCGGCGCCGTTGGGACCGATGTAGCCGACCACCTCGCCTTGTTCGACGGACATGCTCACGTCCTCGACGGCGACCTTTTCCTCGTATTCCCGCGAGAAAAGCGCCCCGATGGCTCCGCCCAGACCCTCGCCGCGGACAACCGAGCGGAACGTTTTCCGCAAAGCCCGCGTTTCGATGATTGGCATCAGGGAGCGATTCCCTGAGGCGGCGAAGCCTCCCGGCACACCGGCTCACCGTTTGTGCCCGGTTCCTTTTCTACGGAAAAGGTCCGGGTTGCGCGGCAGAGAAGCGACGTCGAGGGAACTTTCGTTCTTTGAGCGGAGGACTTCGCGATATTATTTACCGGAAGGGGGTGAGGTTTCATGGCCGCTAAGAAAAAAGCAATGAAGAAAAAGACGATGAAGAAGACCCCGAAAAAGAAGTAAATACCGATCCGTTTTTTAGCTCTTATTCGAGAACCGGGCACGTGGCGATAGCCGCGTGCTCTTTTTTTTATTTGCCGCGGCCGACCATCGAGCGGGCGATCACGATGCGCTGGATCTGCTGCGTGCCTTCGTAGATCTGCGTGATCTTCGCGTCGCGCATCATCCGCTCGACCGGGTATTCGGTTGAATAGCCAAACCCGCCGAGTAACTGCACGGCGTCGGTCGTCACGCTCATCGCGACGTCGCCGCATTTGAGCTTCGCCATCGCCGCCCACGTCGTGAGGTCGGTCGCGCCGGCGTCGCACTTGCGCGCGGCTTCGTAGAGCAACAGCCGCGCCGCCTCGACTTCGGTCTTCATGTCGGCCAGCATGAACTGCAGGCCCTGTTGCTGCGAGAGCGGCTTGCCGAACGCGACGCGTCCCTTGAGGTACTCGGTCGCGTACTCGAGCGCGCCGGTGGCGATGCCGAGCGCTTGCGCCGCGATGCCGGGGCGCGATTTGTCGAGCACCTTCATGGCGATCTTGAAGCCGTCGCCTTCGGGGCCGAGCATGTTCGCGGCCGGCACGCGGCACTCGGTGAAGACGAGTTCGACCGTCGGCGAACCGCGGATGCCCATCTTTTTCTCGAGCTTGCCGACCGCGAATCCCGGCGTGCCCTTCTCGACGACGAACGCGCTGATGCCGTTCGCGCCTTTCTCGGGATCGGTGACGGCGAAGACGGTGATGATGTCGGCGATGCTGCCTTGCGTGATCCAGATCTTCGTGCCGTCGAGCACGTAGTCGTCGCCGTCGCGGCGCGCGCGCATGCGCATCGAGCCGGCGGCATCGGAACCTGAGCCCGCTTCGGTGAGCGCGTACGCCGCCACCCATTCGCCGCTCGCGAGTTTGGGCACGAAGCGCCGCTTTCTGTTCCTCGCTGCCGCCGATGAGGATCGGCAGCGCGCCCAGTTCTTGCACGGCGATGATCAGCGCGCTCGACGCGCACGCCTTCGCCACTTCTTCGACGACCTTGACGTAGGTCGCGAACGTGCCGCCGAGGCCGCCGTATTCGGCCGGAAACGGAATGCCGAAGCAGATCGTTCTGCGCGAACAGCTTCTGGATGTCCCACGGGAACTCGCCGGTCGCGTCGATCTCGGCCGCGCGCGGCGCGACCTTGTCGCGCACGAGCTCGCGCACGGCCTCGAGGATCATCGCCTCGTCGTCGCGACTACGATGCCGTCCGGAACGCTCATCACGATCGGGGTGCCCGGTACGGTCAGCTTCGCGCCGGTGGCCGCGCGCACGTCGTCGACGCTGACGCCCGGCGCAACTTCGCGCAGCACGAGGCCCTCCGGCGTGACGTCGATCAGCGCGAGGTCGGTCGCGATCTGCTGCACGACGCCCTTGCCCGTAAGCGGCAGATCGCAGCGCTCGAGGATCTTGTGCGCGCCGCCTTTCGCGGTGTGCTCCATCATCACGATCACGCGCTTCGCACCGTGCACGAGATCCATCGCGCCGCCCATGCCCTTGACGACTTTGCCCGGGATGACCCAGTTCGCCAGGTCGCCGTTGCTCGCAACCTGCATCGCACCCAGCACGGCGATGTCGACTTTGCCGCCGCGGATCATGCCGAACGACGTGGCCGAATCGAAGAACGACGCGCCGGGCAGCACGGTCACGGTTTCCTTGCCGGCGTTGATCAAGTCGGGATCTTCCTCGCCCGCGTACGGGTAGGGGCCGAAGCCGAGGATCCCGTTTTCGCTCTGCAGCACCACGGTAACGCCGGCCGGAATGTAGTTCGGAATCAGCGTCGGCAAACCGATGCCGAGGTTGACGTAGGCGCCGTCGCGCAGTTCGCGCGCCACGCGCGCGGCGAGTTGGTTTCGCGTGAGCGCCACGCTATGCTCCTTGGCTCTGGCCGGGACGCGGGCGCGTCGTGACGCGCTCGATGCTCTTGCCGGCGCTGCCGACTTCGACGACGCGCTGGACGTAAATGCCGGGCAGATGCACCGCTTCGGGATCGATCTCGCCCGGCTCGACGAGCTGCTCGACTTCCGCGATCGCGATCTTCCCGGCCATCGCGCACAGCGGGTTGAAGTTGCGCGTCGCTTTGTGAAACACGAGGTTGCCGTGACGGTCGCCGATGCTGGCCCGCACGAGCGCGAAGTCGCAGACGATGCCCTCCTCGAGCACGTACTCGCGGCCGTCGAAGACGCGCGTTTCTTTTTTCGGCGATGCCACCGCGACGCTGCCGCCGGAACCGTAGCGCCACGGCAAGCCGCCGTCGGCGACCAGCGTGCCGACGCCGGCCGGCGTGTAGAACGCCGGAATGCCCGATCCGCCGGCGCGCATGCGTTCGGCGAGCGTGCCTTGCGGCACCAGCTCGACTTCGATTTCTCCGCCCAGGTACTGGCGTTCGAACTCTTTGTTCTCGCCGACATACGAACTGATCGTGCGGCGAATGCGCTTCGCGCCGAGCAGTACCCCGAGGCCCTTGCCGTCGACGCCGCAGTTGTTCGACACCGTGACGAAATCGGTCGCACCGGTTGCGTAGAGGGCCTCGATCAGGTTGAACGGGATGCCGTTCAGGCCGAATCCGCCCACGGCGAGCGACGCGCCGCTGGGGATGTCCCGCACCGCTTCGGCGCACGTTGCAATGACCTTGTCCATATCACGCGACCTTCAACGCAACGCGATCGACATCCGGTCGAGCCGCCACGCGGCAAATCCGGCTAAGACGGCGGCTTCGAGCAACGTCGCCGCGCCGGCCACGAGCAGCGCGACCGTGACGGTGTGTTCGAAAATCCCGAACACCAGGCCCGCCGCCAGCGGCGGGAGGATCAGCACGTACCCGAGCAGCAGGCGCACGAACAGCAACGGGCCGCGCTGATCGATGTCGTTCGGCAGCAACGCGTAGGATGCGTAACCGATCGCGCCGGCCAGCAAGATCGTGCACGGTCCGATCACGAGCGCGGCGACGACGAGCGGCACGCCGCCACGTCCGGCCGCAAGTCCGATTCCCGCGAGCACGCACCAGCCGATCAGCCGCCAGCCTTGCGCGAAGCCGAGCGCGCACAAGCGTTCGAACAGCGTCGCATCCGAAAGCCAAAACAGCGGCCGGCGCAACTCGGTCGCCAGCGACGCCGCGCGCATTACGGCCAGGATGAATACGATGTTCACCAGCGGCGACGCAAAGGCGATCAGCGTTTCCGGACTGTTCGCGCGCACGAGCAACGCGATGGCGTAACCGCCGAAGAGCGCGAGCGCGGTTTCGATGCTCGTCGAACGCACGCTGTTGGTGCGGCGGTATTCGGTCCAGGCGCGCCAGATGAAGATCGCGACGCCGCCCGGCGCTCCGCGCACGGTCGACTCCACCCGGACGGTGGGCGGCGCCTGCGGTGTGCGCATGGCCCAGCCGAACGGCCGCGAACGCAACCGCTCGGTGCGCGCGAAGCGCTTCATCGACAGCTCGTAGAGCTCGGGATACGCGTCGCGCGCCGCGCGGGCGACGTAGGTGAACAGCATCGCGGTGGCAACGAGCAGCACCGCGATCGCGGCGCCGCCTTCACGCCCTCCGGCGGCCAGAATCGTGCCTGGCTGCCAAGCCGGCAGCACGCGCGCGAACGCGACCGCTCCCGGTACGGCGGCGAAGAACGTATCGGCGGCGTCGCGGACGATGACCAGCACGCCGGCAGCGATGCACGCTGCGCCCGCAGCGATCGCAAGCGGGATCGCGCGGTGCGGAAGAAGCTGGCGTGCCAGCGGCACCGCCGCGATGAACGCGAGCGCGACGACAGAGCAGCACGAGGTCGCGCACGAGGGCGGCTGCCGGCAGCGCGGACGGCAGATAGACCACGGCGATGTAGAGGAGCCCGATCGCCTGGCGCGCGCCGCCGCGTACGATCTGGCGCGTCTGCACGTAGAGCGTCGCGACGAACGGCTCGGCCGGGGAGTCGATGATGAAGCGAGCCTCGGCCGGATGGGCGAAGAGGCCGGCGTAGCGGTCCCCGAATGCGAGGACCACACCGAAGGCCACGATGATGATGCTGACGATCGTATCGAGGACGGAGCGATTGCCGATCGAACGTCCGTGGTTGTTGATGCCGTTGGCGTGCGCGGCGTTGAAGATGCGCAATCCGATCAGCGCGGCGACCAGCGCCGCGAACAGCAGCCAGATGAGCGCGCGCGCCGGCGACTGCCGGATCTCGCGCAGCTGGTTCACGAACGATCGCACGTCCGCGTAGAACAGCGCGCGCAGCGTCGTCATGAGCCGGTGAGGTCCAGAAAGATGTCTTCCAGCGAACCGGCATGCTCGGCCCGCAGTTCCGCGATCGTTCCGCTGGCCACGATGCGGCCGTGGTTGAGCACGATGATCCGGTCGCTCAGCGCTTCGGCCGACTCGAGCTGGTGCGTGCTGATCATCAGCGCGGTACCGGCGGTGCGCAGTTCGGTGAGCATTTCGCGCAACTCGCGCTGGCCGCGCGGATCGAGTCCGATCATCGGTTCGTCGAGCAGCAGCACCGGAGTTCCGGCCAGCACGGTCGCGGCGATCAGCGT
This sequence comes from Vulcanimicrobiota bacterium, assembly GCA_963845455.1. Lineage (GTDB taxonomy): Bacteria > Vulcanimicrobiota > Vulcanimicrobiia > Vulcanimicrobiales > Vulcanimicrobiaceae > Lustribacter. Next base: position 222,820 of record CAWJSM010000002.1, read on the forward strand.
TTTCTGACGCATGCCCTTGGAGAGCGCGTTGCCGACGGTGTCGCGTTCGCCGGGCATGCCGAAGCGCGCCAGCAGTGCCTCACCGCGCGCTTCCCAGCTCGCATCGAGCCGGCACAGCCGCGCGACGAACACGAGATGCTCCCAGACCGTGAGCAGCGGATAGACGTCGGGCGTTTCGGGGATGACGGCCACCGTGCGGCCGCGATCGCTTTCGAGCAATCGTCCGTCGAAGCGAATCGTGCCGGCGTTCGGGCGCGCGAGGCCGGCCAGGCACGCGAACGTCGTCGATTTCCCGGCGCCGTTCGGTCCGAGCAGCGCGACGATCTCGCCGCCGGCCACCGAAAACGAGATATCCTCGATCGCGGTCTTTGCGCCGAAGCGCTTGGTGAGGCCCGAAACGCTCAGGCTCGCACCACCCATCATGCGGGGGTGGCTTCTTCCTCGCGCTCGCGAAATTGCGTCAGGTAGAGTTGGGCGTAGGCGCCGTCGCGCGCGAGCAGGTCGTGATGGGTGCCCGATTCGACGATGCGGCCGTGCTCGACGACGAAGATCACGTCGGCATTGAGGATCGTCGAGAGACGATGCGCGATGACGAGGCTCGTGCGGCCCTGCATCAGCGGCACGAGCGCGGCTTGGATCAGCGCTTCGTTGTTGGAATCGAGCGCGCTCGTCGCTTCATCGAGGATCAGGATGCACGGGTTTTTGAGCAGCACGCGCGCGATCGCCAGCCGCTGGCGCTCGCCGCCGGAGAGCTTGTGCCCGCGTTCGCCGACGACCGTTTCGTAGCCGAGCGGCTGGCGCATGATGAAATCGTGGATGTTGGCCGCTTTCGCCGCTGCGATCATCTGCTCGTCGGTCGCGTCCTGGCGCGCATAGCGCAGATTGGCCGCGATCGTGTCGTGGAAGAGGTACGTCTCTTGCGTGACGATGCCGATGTTTTCGCGCAGCGACGCGAGCGTCACATCGCGCACGTCGATGCCGTCGATCCGCACGCTGCCGCGCTGCGGGTCGTAGAAGCGCGGCACGAGCTGGGTGATCGTCGTCTTGCCGGCCCCGGACGGGCCGACGAAGGCCGCCATCTGACCGGGTTCGATGTGGAAGCTCACGCCGTCGAGCGCCGTGCGGTCTTCGCTGTAGTTGAAGTAGACGTCGTCGAAGCGGACGTCGCCGTTGACGTTTTTGAGGACGATCGCGTCGGGCTTCTCTTCGCCTTCGGGCTTCATGTCCAAGATAGGCGAAGATGCGCTCGAACACGGCCAGCGCCGAGACGATCTGCACTTGGACGCCGGCCAGCGCCGAGGCGGGCGTATAGAGGCGACCGAGATAGCCGACGAACGCCACGATCGTTCCGACCGTCACGCCGCCGTTGATCGCGAGCCACGCGCCGGCCAGCCACACCAAGGCCGGGCCCGATGATGACCATCGCGTTGATCGAGGCCATGAACCAGCGGCCGACCATCGCGAGGCGGATCTCGAGATCCATCAAGTCGGTGCCGGTTTTGTAGAAGCGCGCGCGCTCGAACGGCTCGCGCACGAACGACTTGATCAGCGTGATGCCCGAGATCGAGAGCGTCTCTTGCGTGATCGATTCGATCTCGTCGCGTTTGCGCGCGTCAGCTTGCGGATGTCGTACATCCGCCGGCCGACCGGCGAGAGCGGAATGATCATCAGCGGAATGATCGCCAGCGACACCAGCGCCAGGCGCCAGTCCAAAATGAAGATCGTGACGACGGTCGTGACCATCGTCGCGATGTTGGTGACGATCGAGACCAGCGTGCCGGTCACCACGTTGTCGATGTTGTCGACGTCGGAGGAGACGCGGTTCATGATCTCGCCGGTCTTCGTGCCGGTGAAGAACGAGAGCGGCATGTGGTGCAGATGCGCGACGAGCGTCGTGCGGATGTCGCGCATGATGCCCTCGCCCACGAGCGAGTTGAGATACCCTTGATACACGCCGATGACGCCGCTCGTAATCGCGCTGACGACCATGCCGCCGACGTTGAAGGCCGACCAGGCTCATCGAGTGCTGCGGGATCGCGTCGTCGATGATCCACTTCGCGAACAGCGGCGGCAAGAGGCCGATCACCGAGCCGACCACGATGCAGACCAGGGCCAGGACTTCTTGCTTCCAATAGGGCAAGAAGAACGAGCCCGAGCCGCTTCCAATCGACCTTGCGTTCGATCTTCGGCTTGTCGGGACTGAACATCGACGACCACATCAAGTGGCTCGGAGGACCACCGCCTAGCATCGTCCGTTACAACCCCGAAGCTTCCGAACGGTTCACGCTCCGGTGAAGGGGCAAGGCGGGTGCACCGGCGGAAATGGGCGCGGAATGACGCCGCTCGCCGAGACGCCCGACTCCGCGCGGCGAACACGCGATCCGCTGCATCGTCTACAACACGGGCGAAGCGCCGCGGACGCTCGACGACCTCGATGCGATCAGCGACGTGATCGCGCATCGCAGCGGCTTCGTCTGGCTCGACATCGCGGAGCCCACGCCCCACGACCTCGAGCTGCTCCAGCGCGAGTTCGACATCCATCCGATCGCGATCGAAGATGCCAGCCTCTGGCACGAGCGGCCGAAGATCGAGTTCTTCGAGCACTACGTGCTGGTCATCGCGCACGCCGCGGCCTCGACGCCGACGGCGAGCTGGTCACCCACGAGGTCGCCGTGCTCGCCGGGGATCAGTACGTCGTCACGCTGCGCGCCGCGCCGGTCTACCCGCTCGATGAGGTCGAGCGCCGCTTCCGCACCACGGTGTCGATCCCGCACGACGCGACCGGCCTGCTCTACGTCATCCTCGACACGATCGTCGACGGGTACTTTCCGATCACCGAGAGCTTCGATGACCGGCTGGTGCGGCTCGAGGACCGCCTGTTCGATAACGAGAAGTTCAGCGAGCGCACCGAACACGAGATCTTCCTGTTCAAGCGCGCGCTCGTGCTGTTTCGCTCGATCGTGGCGCCGATGCGCGAGATCCTGCTGCGGCTCACGCACAACGAGATCGCGCCGCTGAAGCCCGGCCTCGGGCTCTATTTCCGCGACGTGCACGACCACGTGCTGCGCGCGCTCGAGCAGATCGACATCACGCGCGACCTGGTCAACAGCACGCTCGACATCCATCTGGCCTCGCAGTCGCACCGGCAGAACGAAGTCTCCAAGCAGCTGACGATCATCGCGACGATCTTCTTGCCGCTGACCTACATCACGGGATTCTTCGGTCAGAACTTCGGCTGGATGGTCAACAACGTCGTCAGCCCGCAGATCTTCTGGTATCTCGGCGTCGGCTCGCAAGTGCTCACCGTGATCATCCTGTTCTGGTACTTCCGCTACAAGAAGTGGTTCTAACGCCGATTGTGGCGACCCCTCGACAAGCTCGGGGTGACATAGAGGCTACTTTTTGCCGTTTCGCATTGCGGCGAGTTCGCGGAAGAGTTTCTTTTCTTTGTCGCTGAGGTCGGTCGGCAGCGTGCCGATCAGGCGCACGTACTCGTCGCCGTGAGCCTCGCTCTTGAGCTTGGGCATGCCTTTGCCGCCCAAGCCGCATGAACTTGTTGCTCGGCGTGCCGGCCGGCACGGTCATGCTGACTTCGCCGTTCATCGTCGGCACCGCGACGTCGCCGCCGAGGACGAGATCGTAGATGCTCACGGGCAAATCGATGTAGAGGTCGTCGCCGCGCCGTTCCCACTTTTTGTCGTCGGGGAAGTGCGCGATGAGGTAGAGGTCGCCGCGCGGGCCGTTGTTGATGCCCGCCGCGCCTTGACCGGCGAGCCGGATGCGCTGGCCTTCGCGCACGCCCTTCGGAATCGTGACGTCGAAGCGTTTCGTCTGCAGGACTCTTGCCGCGGCCGCCGCATTCGGGGCACACGCGGGCGTTTTGCGTCCCGCTGCCGCCGCACTTCGGGCACGGCTCTTCGATTTGCAGCGCCACGTTTTTCTTGCCGCCGGAGTACGCTTCGGCGAGCGTGAGATCGAGCGTCGTTTCGAGATCTTCGCCTTGTTGCGGCCGCGTGCGCGTCCGCGGCTCGGGCCGCAGCCGGACGCTTTCCGATGTTCTGAAAGAACACGTCGAAGAAATCCGAGAAGCCGCTGCCCTCGCCGAAGTTCGCGCCGCTGAAACCGGCCGCGCGCCGGTGCCGCCGGCTTGCGGGCCGGCGGAACGTTGCCGCGCGCTTTCTTGCGCGGCGCGTTGCCAATCGCTGCCGAGAACGTCGTACTTGCTGCGCTTTTCGGGATCCCCGAGCACCTCGTAGGCCTCTTGGATATCCTTGAATTTTTCCTCGGCCGCTTTTGGCGTTATCGGGATTCGCGTCCGGATGCCACTTGCGCGCGAGTTTGCGGTAGGCCGACTTGATGTCTTTGGCCGCCGCGGTTTTCGGCACGCCGAGGATCGCGTAGTAGTCTTTGTAGTTCACGGCCATACGCGGTTACTCGGACTTTGCGACGATGACTTGTCCCACGCGCAGCACGTCGTCGCCCATGCACGTACGCACGCGCGGCTTCCTCGAGGACGGTTTCTTCCGGCACGCTCGAATCCGGGCGCGTGCCGATCGCCTCGGCGAATTTCGGATCGAACCGCGCGCCCTTGAGCGGCACGGCTTTCACGCCTTCGCTTTCGAGCACCGACTCGAATCCGCGCAACGTCGCGGCGAGGCCGCCGCGCAATCCGTCGCTGCCGGAGTCGTAGGTCAACGCGCGTTCGAGATTGTCGAGCACCGGCAAGATCTTCTTGAGCACCGACTTCTTGCCGGCCAAGGAGATCTCGCCGAGCTGACGCTCGACGCGCTTCTTGTAGTTTTCGAAATCGGCCATGGCGAGGAGAAACTTGTTGTAGTTCTCCTCGGCTTTGGCTTTGGCCGCGGCCAGTTCGTCGGCGCCGTCGTCCAGCGACGAGCCGTTCGTGAATGAACGGCTCGTCGGTGGGAACGCGCATCTCTGATATCGTCGTTCATGGCGAAGCCTTACTTGGCTTCTTTGAACTCGGCGTCGATGACGTCGTCGCTGTGCGTGGGCTGCGCCGTCGTGCGCCGCGCCGTCGTGCGCGGCGCCGTTGGCCGAAGCGCCGTTTTGCTCGGCCGCGCCCTCAGGTCCGCCCGTGGTCTTGTAGAGCGCTTCGGCCAGTTTGTACGAGGCGGCTTGCAGCGCTTCGGTCGCCGCCTTGATCTCGGCGGCCGTGCCGTTGTCGCTCTTGGCTTTGAGCTCGGTCAGCGCGGCTTCGACGTCGGCACGCGTTTGGGCCTCGGCCTTGTCGCCGACTTCCTTGAGCGATTTCTCGGTCGAGTAGATCAGCGAGGTCGCGTTGTTGCGGATCTCCGCCTCTTCGCGTTTGGCCTTGTCGTCCGCGGCCATCGCTTCGGCGTCCCGGACCATGCGATCGACTTCGTCTTTGGAGAGATTGGTCGATGCGGTGATCGTGATCTGCTGTTCCTTGCCCGTGCCGAGATCCTTCGCCGAGACGTTCACGATGCCGTTGGCGTCGATGTTGAACGTGACTTCGACCTGCGGAACGCCGCGCGGCGCCGCCGGCAGACCTTCGAGACGGAACCGTCCGAGCGACTTGTTGTCGGCCGCCATCTCGCGTTCGCCTTGGAGAACGTTGATGTCGACCGACGTTTGGCCGTCTTCGGCCGTCGTGAAGACTTGCGTCTTGCGCGTCGGGATCGTCGTGTTGCGCTCGATCAGTTTCGTCGCCACGCCGCCGAGCGTTTCGAGGCCCAGCGAGAGCGGGGTCACGTCGAGCAGCACGACGTCGTGCACTTCACCGGCGAGCACGCCGGCTTGAATCGCCGCACCGATGGCGACGACTTCGTCGGGGTTGACCGACTGGTTGAGCTCTTTGCCCGTCAGCTTGCGGACGAGTTCTTGGATCACGGGCATGCGGGTCGAACCGCCGACCATGACGATCTCGTCGATCTGCGAAACGTCGAGCTTCGCATCGGCGAGCGCGTTCTTGAACGGCTGCACGCAGCGCTGCGTGAGATCGTTCGTCAGCTCTTCGAACTTCGCACGCGTCAGCGTGACGTCGAGGTGCTTGGGACCGTTCTGATCGGCCGTGATGAACGGCAGGTTGATGTTGGTCTGGACCGTGCCCGAGAGCTCGATCTTCGCCTTTTCCGCCGCTTCGGTGAGACGCTGCATCGCTTGGCGGTCGCCGCTGAGGTCGATGCCTTGTTCCTTGCGGAATTCCGACGACCAAGAAGTCGACGATGCGCGACGTCGTAGTCGTCGCCGCCGAGGTGCGTGTCGCCGTTGGTCGACTTCACTTCGAAGACGCCGTCGCCGACTTCGAGCACCGACACGTCGAACGTACCGCCGCCGAGGTCGAACACGAGGATCGTCTCGTTGCCTTTTTTGTCGAGACCGTACGCGAGCGCCGCCGCCGTCGGCTCGTTGATGATGCGCAGCACTTCGAGACCGGCGATCTTGCCCGCGTCCTTCGTTGCTTGCCGCTGCGCGTCGTTGAAGTACGCCGGCACCGTGATGACCGCTTTGGTCACGCGTTCGCCGAGATACGACGATGCGTCGTTCACCAGTTTCTGGAGAATCATCGCGCTGATCTCTTGCGGCGTGTAATCCTTGCCGTCGATCTTGACGGTGAAGTCCGTGCCCATGTGCCGCTTGATCGAGGAGATCGTGCGGTCCGGGTTGGTGACGGCCTGGCGCTTTGCCAGTTGTCCGACGAGCCGTTCGCCGGTCTTCGTGAAGGCCACGACCGAAGGCGTCGTGCGATTGCCTTCGGCGTTGGCGATGACGGTGGGGCTCTGCCCCTCCATCACGGCGACGACGGAGTTGGTCGTGCCGAGGTCGATGCCGACCACTTTAGCCATGTTGAATTGTTCTCGCTTTCCGAGCCGCGTGGACCATCCGTCGCGAGATTGCTCTCGCTCGGGCCTTGCCGCTTACCGTGGCTCAAGGACTGTGAAGTAACGCTGCCGCCTGACGCGGCGTACCGGCTATGATACGCCACCGGGGCGGTTTTGTTCCACTCACTGTGACAGCTTTTCTGGCACAACGGTTTGCGCCGTTAGGGCGTCCGGGCGGATGAAAAAAGGGCTCGCCCGGGATGGTATCCCCCGGGCGAGCCCTCCAGAAGACGGACGTTTCTTCGGTTACTGGTTGTCTTGCTGTTGCTGCTGTTGAGGTAGACGTCGGCCGGTTGCTCGCCGAGGGTCAGGATCACGAGCTTCTTGGTGCCCGCGCTCCAGACTTGGAGCTTGACCGACTGGCCGGGCTTCATGCCCTTGACCACGCTGATGATGTCGTCCGGCTTGGTCACGTCCTTGTCGTTGATCTTCTGGATCACGTCGCCGGGCGAGAGGTCGGACTTGGCCGCCGGGCCGTTGGGCGGGATCTGGGCCACGACGACGCCGTTGCCGGCCGTTGCCGGGTAGTTGATCTGCGCGCGGACGTTGTTGTCGAGGGCTTGGAGCGCGACGCCGAGGTAGCCGACGCCGGTGCCCGTGCCGTTGGCGTTGATCGTCTTGCCTTGGTTGGCACTAGAGTCGGCGGCGGTCGTGCGCACGAGGTTCGACGGGATCGCGAAGCCGATGCCCTGCGCGCCGGCTTGCGGGATTGGCCGTCGACTGGTTCACGCCGATGAGCCGGCCTTGATCGTCGACCAGCGGGCCGCCCGAGTTACCGGGGTTGATCGGCGCCGAGGTCTGGAGCATGCCGCGGAAGAGGTGCGCGTTGCCCTGCTCGTCCTGGATCGGTTCGTCGCGGTTGAAGCCGGAGACGACGCCGACCGAGACCGACTGCTTCAGTTCGAACGGTTCGCCGACGGCGATCGCCCACTGACCGGCGTTGAGCTTCGAGCTATCGCCGAACTCGACCGGCGGCGGAAGCTTCGCGTAGTTGTCGACTTTCACGAGCGCCAGGTCGACGCCCGGGTTCTGCGAGTAGACGTGTCCCGGCACGTGATCGCCGTTCGCGAACACGACCGTGATCTTCGAGACGCCCTTCGGCACGACGTGGTTGTTCGTGAGGATCAGGCCGTCGCTGCGATAGACGAAGCCCGAGCCCGAGGCGCGCTCTTGGAAGCGCTGCTGCGTGCCGCCTTGGGCCCGCCGCCGCCGCCGAAGAATTGCTGGAACGGGTCGGCGGGCACGACGCGCGTGCCGTTGACGGTGACGAGCAGCGAGACGACCGACGGTTCGACGCGTTTGACCGCGTTGACGATGCGTTCCTGATCGCTGCCGCCGCTGACCGGCAGCGGCGCGGCGCTGACGACCGGCGGGGTGTTGCCGGGGCCGGCGACGTTGGTGAAGTGGGTGCTCGCGAAGAGCATCATCGAGAAGCTTCCGAGGATCGCTCCGATGAGTCCGACTACCGCCGTCCCGAAGAATCTCTTCATGGGGCCTGTCTCCTGTTTCGATACGCCAGGGCGTCTGGGTTGGGTTCTGTTGCGCTACTACTAACGATGAAGCGCCCGTTGTGTCGTTCCGTCCGGAGGAAGTTTTATCGACCGGCCGCCCGGATTGCCCGCTTGCGCCGGAGGGGGCGAGAAGAGGCTGTCCACCCCGAGTTTACCCTCGATGACGGCTCGCACCCGGTCGAGGTCGGCTTCGCGCAGTTCCAGCAGCTGCAGCCGCAAGATAGGTCCGCACGAGCCGGCGCGCGTGCGGCGAGTAGAGGTCGCGCGCCGTTCCGGCGGCCAGAGCCGGCGGCGCAACGATTGCCCTGCGGTACGGTGGTTGCGCGGGGTGCCGCGCTTGGTGCGGCCCGACGCCGGCCCCGGAAGCAGGGCGAGCGCCAGGCACCACGGCGGCGCCGCGCGATCGAAACGTCATACCGGGGCTTCACGCCCGCCCCACCTTTCAGCAAGGACCCCGCCCGAATTTGAACGGTCAACCCTACGCCGACACGCTGGTCGTCCCGCCGCCGCCGGACGAACCGTACGTGCGCGTCATCCCGCTCGGCGGCTGCGGCGAAATCGGCCGCAACATGACGCTGTTCGAAACGAAGGACGACATCGTCGCCGTCGATTGCGGGCTGATGTTCCCCGATGAAGAGATGTACGGCGTCGACATCGTCATCAACGATTTCAGCTATTTGCGCGACCGGCGCGACAAGCTGCGCGCGCTGCTCGTCACGCACGGCCACGAAGATCACATCGGCGGCATTCCGTACTTCTTGCGCGAGTTTCCGAAGTGTCCGATCGTCGGCACGCCGCTGACGCTCGCGCTGATCAAGGCGAAGCTCAAAGAGCACAAGCCGAGCGATCTCGACCTCGTCAAGGTCGAGCCCGGCGATACAGTCACCTACGGCGCGTTCACGGCCGAGTTCATCCACATCAATCACTCGCTGGCCGGCGCGTGCGCGATCGCGATCCGCACGCCGCTCGGCGCGTTCTTTCACACCGGCGATTTCAAGTTCGATCAGACGCCGATCGACGGCGATCCGGCCGACTTCGCGGCGATCGCGCGCGTCGGCGATGCCGGCGTGCTGTGCATGCTCGCCGATTCGACCAACGCCGAACGGCCCGGGCCACACGCTCTCGGAACGCATCGTCGGCGAAGCGTTCTCGAACATCTTCGCGCGCGCGAAGGGCCGCATCATCGTCACGTCGTTCGCCTCGAACGTGCCGCGCATCCAGCAAGTCGTCGATCAGTGCGAAGCGCTTCAACCGGCGGGTCGCGTTTCTCGGCCGTTCGCTGACGAACGTCGTGCAGTACGCGAGCGAACTGAAGTACCTCGACATTCCCGACGGCTTGGTGATCAAGCTCAGCGACGTCGATTCGTATCCGCCCGAACAGGTCGTCGTGATGACGACCGGTTCGCAGGGCGAGCCGATGTCGGCGCTCACGCGTCTCTCGGTGCGCGATCACAAGCTGCTCGAGATCATTCCGGGCGATACCGTCGTGATCAGCGCGACGCCGATTCCCGGCAACGAGAAGAGCGTCGGCAAGACGATCAACAACCTCTACCGTCTCGGCGCGAACGTGATCCACGGCTCGAGCGGCAACGCGCACGTCTCCGGACACGCCTCGCAAGAAGAGCTGTTCCTGATGCTCAACCTCGTGCGGCCGAAGCACTTCATCCCGGTGCACGGCGAGTACCGGATGCTCGTCACGCACGGCGGGCCTGGCCGAGAAGACCGGCGTGCTGCACGAGAACGTGCACATCATCGAAGACGGCGACGTGCTCGAGTTCACCGCCGACGGCTGCGCGAAAATCGGCCGCACCTACGGCGGCAACGTCATGGTCGACGGCTCGGGCGTCGGCGACGTCGGCGAAGCGGTGCTGCGCGACCGCAAGCATCTCTCGGCCGACGGCATCATGATGGTCGTCGTCACGGTCGATTCGGAAGAAGCGCGCATCGTCGCGGGTCCCGATCTGATCTCGCGCGGCGTGTTCTACTTGCCCGAATCGGGCGGCGTGCTCGACGAACTCAAGGCCAAGCTCAACGAGATCCTCGCCGGCTGTTCGGCCGAGGGCTTGCGCGACGTCGGCAACGTGAAAGAACACATCCGCGCCGGCCTCTCCAAAGCCGTCTTCGAGCGCTCGAAGCGCCGCCCGATCGTCATCCCGGTGGTAATGGAAGTCTGACGACGTTCAGGGCACTGTCACTCCGAGCGAAGTCGGCAGGCATGCCATCGAGCGGCCGTCATCATCGCGGCGGTGACCTGGCGGGTGAAGAATCGGCGTTCGTTCTTGCGCCGTCGCTCGAGCGGCGTCGCGCATCGTCAGCCGCGGCCGACCCCGCTGTGCGCAATCGTCGCCGTCGCCCGCGCCAGCGGCGAGCGCGAAGCTCGCCGAGCTTCGGCCGCGGCGGCGTTCGCGGCGACGATGCGGCGAGCTTCGATCCGGCGCTCACCGACGACGAGCGTCGCAGACGATCGCGAAGGCGATCGATGCGAACGACGATGCGGCGAAGGCGCTGAATCCGAAGAAGAAGCGGCTGAAGAACGGCGATGCGCCGGTCGTGCGTTTCGCCGTCGCCGGCGGTGAGGCGTGAACGCCGACGACATCGCGTTTTCCGACGTCGTCGAGCTGCAAGCGCTGCTCACGGCGAAAACGATCTCGTCGGTCGAACTGACGCAGCTCTACCTCGACCGCCTCGAAAAATACGGCCCCGTCTACAACGCGGTCGTCACGGTGTTGCACGAACGCGCGCTGCGCGAAGCGCGGCGCGCCGATCGCGAACGCGCGCGCGGCCGCGTGCGCGGCCCGCTGCACGGCATTCCGTACGGCGTGAAAGATCTGCTCGCGACGCCCGATGCGCCGACGACGTGGGGCGCGCAGCCGTATCGCCGGCAGCGCTTCGATTACGATGCGACCGTCGTGGCGAAGCTCTGACCGATGCGGGCGCGGTGCTGCTCGCGAAGCTTGCGATGATCGAACTCGCCGGCGGCTTCGGCTACAACGATGCCGATGCGTCGTTCACCGGTCCCGGCGCGCACGCCGTGGAATCGCGGCCTTTTGGAGCGGCGGTTCGTCGAGCGGTTCGGGCATCGCGGTCGCGGCCGGTCTCGTCGGTTTCGCGATCGGTTCGGAAACCGCGGGCTCGATCGTGTTTCCGTCGATGGCGTGCGGCGTCACGGGATTGCGGCCGACGTTCGGCCGCGTCAGCCGGCACGGCGCGATGGCGCTGTGCTGGTCGCTCGATAAATCGGGCCGCTCGCGCGCAGCGCGCGCGACGGCGAGATCGTCTTGCGCGCGATCGCCGGCGCCGATCCGGACGATCCGACCGCCGTCGACCGGCCGTTTCCCGCGCCGCGCCGCCGGCCGAGCATCGCCGTGCTCAAGAACGCGACGAAAGGCTGCATGCCGGCCGTCGCGCGCAACTTCCACGCATCGCTCGCGCTGCTCGCGACGTTTTGCGATCTCGTGCCCGAACGTCGCGTTGCCCGATCTGCCGTACGGCGCCGCGGTCGGCACGATCGTCAACGCCGAAGGCGCGGCCGCATTTCGCGATCTGATCGAATCCGGCAAGTCGCGCGAACTTGCGGCAGAAGGACGATCGCTACGGCGGCTACGTCGCCTACGCGACGCCGGCGGTCGACTACATCGATGCGCAACGGCAGCGCACGCTGATGGTGCGCGCGGTGCACGAGGCGTTCGGCGCCTACGATGCGGTCGCCGGCACCGACGATCGCCGACGGTGACGTATCCGATCGGCACGCCGTTCGACAAAACGTACACGGAATTCAGCGGCGCGCCCGAACTGATCGCGCCGCGGAAATCTCGCCGGCCTGCCGGCGCTCGCGATGCCGAACGGCTTCGGCGATCACGGCTTGCCGACGAGCATCACGCTGCAGGGCACGGCGTTCAACGAAACGCGCTTGACCGCGATCGGCAAACGCTATCAAACGCTGACCGACGTTCCATCGCCGCCGTCCGCCGCTGGTTACCAAACTGCGCGCGTGATCGCGCGCCGACCGGCGATCGTCGTCGTATCGGCGTGCTGACGCGTGTTGCGCGCGTACGCCGCGTTCAACGTTCCGCTGACCGCGGACGAAGCGTACTACTGGACGTGGAGTCTGCATCCGGCGTACGGCTACACCGATCATCCGCCGATGGTCGCGTGGCTGATCGGTCTCGGCACGTTCGCTCGGCAGCGGCGCGGGGTTCGTGCGCTTGCCGTTCGTGCTGTGCGAAGCGGTCGCGGCGATCGCCGTCGGCCGCGCGGCGATGGCTGTTCATCGAACAGCGCGCGCGCCGGCGCGATCGCGCTGCTGCTCTTCGCGCTGATTCCGCAAACGAAGCTCGCGCTCGGCGAAGCGCTGCCCGACGGCGCGTACATGGCGGCGTGGGCGCTCGCGCTGTGGGGCGCGGCGCGCTCGACCGCCGGCCGTCGTTGCGCAACGCGCGCTCGGACTCGGCGCTCGCGCTCGCGGCCGTCGTGCTCTCGCGCACGTTCGGCTGGGCGCTCGTCGCCGGCGTGCTCGCGTGGTCGCTCGAGCCGGCGCGGCGCGCGCGCGTGTGGCCGCTGCTCGACGTGAGCGCGGCGATCGTCGTCGGCGGTCTACGCGCCGTTCATCGCGTGGAACGCCGCGCACGATTGGGAAAATTTCGCGCTTCTCGTTTCAGACGCGCCAGCACGTTCGCTCGCCTTCGCGCATCTCGGCGACATCTCGACCGTGCGCTTCGTCGTCTACGCGGCGCTGCTCGCAGGCGTGACGTGGTTCGTCGCATTGCGCACGCGCACCGCGCGTCACGCTCGTCGCATGGACCGCGCTGCCGCTGCCCGCCGCGCTGCTCGTGCTCTCGTTCGTCACGACGACCGAATCGTATTGGATCATCGGCCCCGCCGCATCGGTCGCGCTCGGCGCCGGCATCGTGCTCGACGCGCAGCCGCCGGTCTGGCGGCGCATCGATCTCGGCGTTCTCGGCGATCGGCACGGCCTACGCCACGCGGCCGCGCTGTTTCTGCACGTTGCCGGAAGCAGCGCAAGCCGCAGCGTTTGCCGCGGTGCCGGCGTTGCGCGCAGCCGCTCGCATCGGGCGTCTACGTCTTCGCCCCGCTCGCCGATCGCTTGCGCGCGCTCGCCGCAGCCGACCACGACGCCGTCATCCTCACCGATCGCTACGAAACCGCCGCCGAACTGCTCTGGTACGGCCTCGACTCGCGCATCGTCCGCGCCTTGCCGCAGCGAGCCCAATGGATGCGCTGGCACGCCGGCGCGCCACCCCTGCAACACGCCCTTATGGTAACCTACGCTGCGCCGCTGAGCGCCGATCCCGAACTCGACCAACAAGTGCGCGCGGACTTCGCACGAATAACGCCTCTGCCGGACATCACGCTAGCGCACGCAGGCGTCCCCGAAGACACCTATTACGTCGTGCAACTCGACGCCCCGCGCAGTGTCATCCCGAGCAAAGCGCCGTAGGCGCGACGTCGAGGGACCGCCACGATCTCTGCCCCTCGACGACGCGCACTTCGTGCGCTTTGCTCGGGGTGACAATCACTCCGCGACTAAGGCGGGGATGCCGGTGGCGGCTAGTTCTTCGTCGCGGTTTTTGGCGTTGCCGGTTACGCCGATGGCGGCCATTGTGCGGCCTGCAGCGTCGCGTACGGGGACGCCGCCGGGGAGTGCGCAGAGCATCGGGTCGCCGTAGTAGGCGATTTGGCGGTGCATCGTGTCGAGTTCTTCGTGGAAGGCGCTGGTGTTGCGGTCCATGATTGCGGCGGTGTAGGCTTTGCGCTGGGTCATGCGCATCGAGCGCGGCCGGCAGCCGTCCATGCGCTGCGCCGCGATCAGATCGCCGTGATCGTCGACCACCGCGATCGCGACGGTGAAGCCGGCGGCTTCTGCTGCGGCAACCACCGCGTCAATCGCGGCGCGGGCACGAGCAACGGAAATCATCTTGCGATCCTCCCGGTCATCGTACGGTTCTCCTGAATGAGCTCGCGGTTTTCCTGAGTTGTGGAATGCCGCCGGCGATTGCGGCGGCGATGCCGAGCATCGTGATGCCGAACAGCACGCCGCCGATCAGGTCGGTGACGAAGTGCGCGCCGAGCGCGAGGCGCGACCAGATGACGCCGCAGCGCCCACAGCGCGACCAGCGCGCGATAGCGCGCGCGCGTAGCGGCAGCGGCAGTGTCGCTCGTCGCGACGTAGTAGCTCCACAAGCCGTAGACGACGACCGCGAACATCGCGTGGCCGCTCGGATACGACCACGACGTTTCGTGAATGCAGCGTCCAGTAGTCCGGGCGCGTGCGCATGAAGACGTTCTTGAGCGCGTCGCTGGCTTGCCACGCGACGAGCGTCGTGACGATGGAGAAGATCACGCGCGCGCGCCACGCCGGGCGCAGCGATCGGCGAGCGCGATCGCGCGCGATGCCGAGCGCGACGAGCACGTACCACCAGCACGATGCGGTGAAGACGAGCGCGACGTGCGTCGCAGTGCCCGGCGAGCGCGCGGCCGGCGAGATCGATGCCGCTCGGGCGGCGCTTCCGAGACGGTGCTGCCGAGCAGCCGCAGCCGAGCGCGGCGACGAGCGCAACGATCGCGGCGCGCAGCCGCGCGCGTCACGCGAAGAGGTCTTGCTGCTGGTCGTTCTTGCCGAGGCGGCCGGCGATCTGTTCGAGTTCGGCGAGGCCGATCAGGATGCGGCGCGGCTTCGTGCCTTCGTGCGGCCCGACGACCTTGAAATCTTCGAGCTGCTTCATCAAGCGCACCGCGCGCGGATGGCCGATCGCAAACTGCGACTGCAGCTGCGCCGTCGACGCGTACTTCGTGTCGATGATGAACTGCGCGGCGTCGTAGCACAGCGGATCGATGTTCTTGCGGTCCTTGCCGTCGTCGTCGTCGATCGGTGTCGACGTCCATCTCGACGAGGTTGTCGGGCCGCGCTTGCGCGGACCAGAACTCGACGAGCCGATTGACCTCGGCGCCGGTGATCAGCGCGCCTTGCGAACGCACGGGCTTCGGCGCGTCGATCGGGAGATAGAGCATGTCGCCGCGGCCGAGCAGACGTTCCGCGCCGCCCATGTCGAGGATCGTGCGCGAATCGACTTGCGACGACACCGCGAACGCGATGCGCGAGGGGATGTTCGCTTTGATGATGCCGGTGATCACGTCGACCGACGGCCGCTGCGTCGCGACGATCAGGTGGATGCCGGTCGCGCGCGCGAGTTGCGCGAGGCGGCAGATCAGCGTTTCGACTTTGCCCGGCGCGACGAGCATCAGGTCGGCGAGCTCGTCGATGATGATCACGATGTAGGGCAGCTGATCGTCGGGATACTTCGCGTTCCACTCTTCGATCTTGCGCACGCCGGCCTTGGCGAAGCGTTCGTAGCGCTGATCCATCTCTTTGGTCATCTCGAAGAGCGCGCCGGCGGCCATGCGCGGATCGGTGATGACCGGGTTCTTGAGATGCGGGATGCCGTTGTAGACGCTCAGCTCGACGCGCTTGGGATCGATCATCACCATCTGCACTTGATCGGGCGTCGCGCTGACCGAGCAGCGAGGCGATGATGCAGTTGAGGCAGACCGACTTGCCGCTGCCGGTCGCGCCGGCGACGAGCAGATGCGGCATCTTGCCGAGGTCGCCGTAGATCGGCCGGCCGGTGATGTCTTTGCCGAGCGCCATGTTGAGCGGCGGGATCGTGCCGCGCGCCGGCATCGCTTCCATGATCTCGCGCATCGCGACGACCGACACGGTGGCGTTGGGAATCTCGATGCCGACCGCCGACTTGCCGGGGATCGGCGCTTCGATGCGCACCGACGTGGCGGCGAGCGCCAGCGCGAGGTCGTCGGCGAGCGCGCTGATGCGCGCGATCTTCACGCCGCGTTCGGGCTTGAGCTCGTAGCGCGTGATCGACGGGCCGCGCTCGATGTGCGTGACCTTCGCGCCGACGCCGAACGACGCGAGCGTGTCTTCGAGCACCGCCGAGCGGCTCGAATCGTCGAGCTTTTGCGCCTGCGGCGGATCGAACAGCGCGAGATCGGGCAGCCGGTACGTGCGCGTGCGCCGGCTCGTAGGTGCCGCCGATGCGCCGGTTCGGCGACGGCGGTAACGGGAACCGGAACGGCTACGGCGCGGCTGCATCGAGGTCGTCGTCCTCGCCGTCTTCGTCCGCGTCGTCTTCCTCTTCGTCGTCGTCCTCGACTCGTCGTCTTCGTCCTCATCCTCATCGTCGTCATCCTCGTCGTCGTCCTCGTCGTCGTCGTCCTCGTCGATCGAGTTCCAACTCTTCGGCGTCCTCGATCTCGTCTTCGTCTTCGTCTTCGTCCGCGTCGATCGTTTCGGTCGCTTCGGCGACGTCGTAGATGACGCGCGCGGGCAGCGGCCGCACGGCGCCACGGCCATAGCCGTTGCCGCGCCGTCGCGGCGGCCATGCGCGGCAGGAGCGCGGGGAGATGGAACGCTTCGCGCAGCGAACGCGGACCGGGCGCGCGTGCGGGTTCTGCGGCGACCGCGCGCGGCGCGCGTTCCGACGGCGGCGGACGCAGCGCGGCGAGGCGCGCGATCGTCCAGCCGATGACTTTCTTCACCGAGACGTTGGTGATCCACACGGTGATCGCCGAGCGCGGCGACGATCAGCACGATCACCGCGCCGACGTCGCCGAGCGAGCGCGCGCAGGCCGGCGTCGAGCGAGCGGCCGAGCAAGCCGCCGTTGGTGCCGAACGCCGCGTCGACGATCAGGAAGTACGCGCACGCCGCGCCGCCGAGCGTCGCGATCATGCGCGGCACGTTGATCTCGAGAAACACGATCGTCGCAAGCAGCGCGACCAGCAAGCGGAAACCAGCCGGCGGCGCATCCGAAGAGCGCGTGCAGCGCGGCAGCCGTGTAGAGACCGAACAAACCGGTGTGCGCGGGTGGGACGATGAGCGAGACGGCGAGCAGAAGCGCAATGCCGAGCGCAATGATCCCGGCGATCTCGTAGTTCCAACGCGTCGTCACGCTCGGCTTCCGGCGAACGCGAGCCATTGTAATGACACGTTGGCGACCGCGCAGCGGAGTCCCCGCCGGGACCGCGGAACCGTGATCGCCGTGGCAACGCCCAACTATCGTCGTTCTCGGCGGCGACCAAACCGGACAAGAACTCCTCATCGAAGCGCTGCGCGTGATCGCGCCCGACGTGATCGGGCTGCCGATCGATCCTCGAACACTTCGATCTCTCGCTCGAGAAGCGGCGCGCGACGAAGAACGCGATCGTGCACGAAGCCGCCGACGCGATGAAGCGTGCGAAGCTCGGCCTCAAAGCCGCGACGATCACGCCGGAGGGCAAGGGCGACGTCGGTTCGCCCAACGCGATCGTGCGCCAAGCGATCGACGGCAAGGTGATCGTCCGCACCGGCCGCCGCATTCCGGGCGTCCGGCCGGTCGCCGGCATCCACGCGCCGATCTCGGTCGTGCGCATGGCCGTCGGCGACGCTTACGGCGCCAAGGAGTGGCGCGAGGGCAGCGGGCGACGACGAGGTCGCGTTCCGCACCGAGCGGATCGAGCGCGGCGTCTGCCGGGTGGTCGCCGAGTACGCGTTCTTCCACGCGCGCAAGACGAGCTCGAAAGTCTTCGGCGGCCCGAAGTACACCGTCAGCCCGGTCTACGAGGGCATGCTCAAGGAAGAGATGGACGCCGCGGCCGCGCGCTACCCCGACGTGCCGTACGAGCCGCAGCTGATCGACGCGACCTACGCGCTGCTGATCTCGACCTCGGGCGACCCGCTGGTGATCCCCTCGCTCAACCGCGACGGCGACTGCCTCTCGGATCTCGTCATGCAGCTCTTCGGCTCGATCGCCGGCGCCGAGTCGGTGCTGATGTCGTTCGACGCCGACCTCAAGCCCGACGTCGTCATGGCGGAGGCGCCGCACGGGACGGCGCCGCGCCTGTTCGGCAAGAACGTCGCCAACCCGATGGCCATGATCCTGGCCTGCGGCGCGCTGCTCTCCCACATCGACGACCGCCGGGCCGCCAACGCCTCGCGAGCGATCTACGAGGGCGTGCTCGAAACGGTGCGCGAGGGCACGTCGACGAGCGACCTCGGCGGGCATGCCTCGACGACCGAATTCACCGACGCCGTGATCGCCAAGATTAAAGCTAAATTGGACGTCTGGGCAACTCTCTAAGGAAGAAAGTTTCCGCCGCTCCCTTAGACGGATCTTAGGGAGGCCTTAAGCCTGCCTGGGGATAATGCCGCCCCCATCTACCCTCGCTTTGCGTTATGTAAGCTTAGCAAAGAGAGGCATCCCCTAGGACGGCAAGTTCTTGGGCTTGATCCAGTGCTTGCTTTACCAATCTCTAACGAGGTGCCATCTATGGTCGGAGCGGTCGCTTTACGGCGAATCCACTCGGGTCTTCGCGCGCTTCTCGCGTGCGTTATTTTTGCTGGCATGGTTTGCTCGCTCGTCTCGCCGGCGTTCGCCGCCGGCGGCCAGGTCGGTATCATTCAAGGTACCGTCACCGACACGAACGGCAATCCAGTCAGCGGCGCCGCGATCAGCGCGGCATCGCCAACCGGATCGTATTCGGCCACCACGGGCGCGAACGGTTCGTTCACCATCGTCGGTGTCAACGTCGACACCTACACGATTTCGGTTTCCGCGCCGGGCTACGACACGTACGTGTTGCGCGGCGCGACCGTCACCGGCGACCAAACGCTCACCCTTCCGCTGAAGCTTTCGAAGGCACAGGCCGTCATCGGCCGCGTCGGCGCACGCTCGGCATCGGGCGCGTTTCAGCCGAGCCAAACGGTCGATTCGTACACGATCACCGGTGCGCGCGTGGCGCAAACCACCGGTAGTCCCGCGAACACGAGCCTCAATGACGTCGTGCTCTCCGCTCCGGGCGTCTCGCTTACCGAAAACGGTAACCCGACGATCCGCGGCGGTTCGCAGCGCGAAGTCAGCTTCCAACTTGACGGCGTCACCTTCGACGAACCGTTCCTCGGTCAAAACGGATCGGCCGGTCTTTTCAACGGCCTCAACTCCGTGCAGGTCGTGGAAGGCGGCGGCGACGCGAGCCAAGGCGGTCTCGGTTCCGGCGTGATCAACGCGATCCCCAAACGCGGTACCTATCCCGCAAGCGGAAGCCTCACGGCGCAGATCTCCGGGCCGAACTTCAGCAACTTCGGTGGTATCGAATACGGGTTCGCGACGCCGGACAACTCCATCTCGGATTACTTCTCGATGGAGAACAACCGGTTCGTTCCGTACTACGGTTTCCACAATCAGGACGCTTCGTCGTACGGCAACTACTTCGGCGACTGCGAATGCGCAACCAAACGCAGTTGGTCAACAACTTCGTGTTCAAGTTCGGCCCCAACAAGAACCAGTCGATTCAAGTGCTCTACGACAATCTCTCCGAACTGAACTGGGGCAACTACGGCGGCTTCCCGGCCGGCGGGCTCCCGAGCTACTACTACGATCCCTACCAAGTAGCAAATTTCGGCGTGCCGCTGAGTCTGAACCAGTACACCCAACCGTTGCCGTATACGCCGTCATCGAACATTCCGTATACGACCCCCGAGCTTCAGTCCGACATTCAGACGCGGTTCCTGAAGTTCGAATATGACAACAGCCTCAATTCGACCACGTACCTTGCCCTGCGCTACTACAACTGGGAACGTCTCGAGACCGACATGCAAGAGTACGAGCTCGGACCGTTCCAGCAAGGCACGTCGCTCTGGCAGGCCAACGGCGGCAGCACCACCGGCTTCAGCGGTGAAATCACGCACCAGTTTGGCGACAAGCTGACCGTGACGCTGCAGGGTCAGTACAACGTCCAGCACCCGGTCTGGAACGAAGAGTTCACGCCGGTGTACGCGCTCTTCGGGCCGCTCGGTGGCGACTTCACGCCGCCCAGTGCTCCCTGCGCGGGCATCCCGGCCGGTGCGGGCTACGTAAGCTGCGCCTACGGTGCGGGCGTGGTTCCGGCGCCGATTCTGTACATCAACGAGAACAACTCGTTCTTCCAGAACTACGGCTTCGGTCTACGCTTCCAGTATGCGGTCAGCGACAAACTGCACGCCGACTTCGGTGTCCGGTACGAAGGCCAGAACCAGCACTGGAACAACCCCTACAATCCGAACGACGTCATCAACCCGTTCGACGTTCCGACCGCAGATCTGGGGCGCGAACGTCACCAATCCGAAGGAGCTGACGCCGCGCATCGCACTCAACTATCAGTTCGATCGCAACGACTCGCTGCGTGCGTCATTCGGCCGGTCGGTCGTGTTCCAGAACTCGCAGAACGCCGGTACTCCGCTCGGCATCTACGGGAACCTGGCCGCATTGGCCGCGCTTCCGCCGGATCTCGTCGGCGTGACGCCCATCGTGGCGGGCGCACCGGTGGCAAACCAGTGCGGTACCTCGCTCAACGGCGTCGCGGGAACGTTCCCGTGCCAAAACTACTTGCAACAGTACTACTGGTCGCTCGATCGTAACTTCGACGCGCCGGACGCCGGCGGCGCCCAGCCCTCGATCTACAACAACTACGACGCGAGCTTCTCGCACCAATTCGCCGGCGGCGTGGCCCTCAAGCTCACGCCGTTCTACAAGCTCGGCACGGGCCTTCCGACGGCGAGCTTGCTGGCAACGCTTCCCGGCGGATCGCAGATCTTCTCGGAATCGATCGAAGGGCTTCAACCGCACGACCGGCGTTGAGTTCAACGTCACGACGGCGGATCGCCCGGTCGGTGTGTCCGGCTTCCTTTCCGCGACCTACCAGAACGTGCTGCAATCGGCGCCGCCGCTCTCCAACGGTGAGTTCAACGGCGTTCCGCAGCTCTCGCCGGCCGACATCGCGCTCGCGCAACGTGTATCGCGCGGGTTACATCTCGCCGGTATCCGTTCGCATCGGCGGCTCGATCAACTTCGGCGGCGGCTTCAGCCTCGTGCCGATCGTCCAACTGGATTCGGGCTTCCCCTACAACGTCGGCGATACGATCGCATCGACGTTGCCCGACGGATCGTTTGCGAACATTCCGCAGGTCAACTTCGGTGCCGGCACCCCGATTCTGCTCGGCTATCAAAACGCCGGCGGATCGCAACTGAGCACCAACTACTACGATCCCGCGTACTCCGGTTCGCAACTCAATCCGAACATCGCGGCGACGCGCGGCACGCCGACGTCCTCGCATAGCGGCGGCGTGACGTGGACCCCGAACGCAGAGTTCAATCTGACGCTTCAGTACAAGCACGGCCGCGACACCATCGGTATCCAAGCCGTCAACCTCTTCACGAACGGTTACAACGGCACGACCCCTGCGGTCAACCCGTTCTACCAGCCGGTCGCGAACGGCGTGTCCGGTCCGCAAACGGGCCAGAACACGTGTACGGCGATCTACGGAACCGCACGCGGTTGCGCGGCGATTCCCTCGAACTCCTACGCGTTCTCGAACGGTGCCTACATCCTCACCAACGGCAACGTTGGTGGCTGGCAACTCGCGCCGCTCGCGCCAACGTCGTTCAACCTCTTCTACCGGCGGCAGCTCTAGGTGATTATGCACATGCAAAAGATAGCAACACTAACCCTAACCTGTGCAGTAGCACTTGGTCTCGCCGCGTGTAGTTCGTCGGGCTCGAGCCCCGTCGCCCCGGCACACGTCGCGACCCTGACCTCGAACGTTCTGCAGATGAACGTCGGTACGGCGAATCTCTTCGGAGATACGCCGGCTGCCGCCGTCGTCGGCACGAACGTCGCGGTCACGTACCGGCAACCGGCGGGGGCGCTCAATCCGGGCGCCAGCGCCGTCCTCGTCAGCACGCCGACGCTCACCCTGCCGCACGCCCTCGGTGGTGTGGCCGGGACGCCTGATGCCTTCAACGCCACGATTGCCGGCGGTCCGGCACCGGCCGAAATCGGCACGACCTCAATGACGGCCACATCGCAATCCCCGACGGCCAATAACGTCACGACCTTCGGGAATGACGGCGGCGCGTTCGGCCTCGGTCTCGAGCCGTTCAACTACGCGGCGCCGATCGGCAGCGCCGGCGTAACCGGCGCACCCGCGAACGTCTTCCCATACGCCGTTCCGCTTTACGACGCGATCGTCGCGGCCGGCGGCACGGATCCCAACGCGTTCATCCCCGGCGGCGGCCCGCCGGCGTTCAACGTCGCGAACAACCAGGCAGCGGTATTGGGCGGATTCAACGGCGATCTCGGAAGGCCTCGATGTCTTCGAGGTCGCGCCGGCTGTCGGAACCTACTCACTCTCCGTACTCGTTCCGGCGAACAGCGGGGCGGTAACGCAAACTGCGACGGCGGCGATCAGCTCCGTTGCGGTGCTGCCGCCCTTCGTTTCACCGGTGCCGGTCGTCACGGCTGCGGGCGGGGTAACCGCTGCGGTCGCGCTGCCGGCAGGCGTCACCGAAGCCTACATCCAGCTCACCGACTACGGTCCCACGGCCGTCGACGGTCCGGCAATCAGCTTTCGAGCTGCGTCGGTGCGGGATCGGGTTCTGCGACGAGCAACGGCGGTACGCCGATCTACTACACGGTGGTGATCCGTGCGTCGGGTACGGCGACGTTCCCGGCCGGTTCGGTCTGCACCGCCGCGCAGAATACCACCGCGAACGGCGGCGCCAGCGACGGCGACGTCTTCACGGTGCAAGCGATCGGGTTTGACTACGGCGCGTACGAGGCGTCCTACACCGGCATCAGCGGTGTCGGCGGTCTCGGCGTACCGGCGCCTTCATTGACGGGCGCGGGCGCTTCGCATCAAGCGGACGTCACGGTCTCGAGCCAAGGCCTCTTCAACCAGCCGGTTGGCGGCGGTCTCCTCAACGGCCCCGGTGGCGCCGTGCTGCCGGCCAGCGCGAAACGCGTCGGCCGCAGCGTGATTCGCCGCTAACACTCCCGCGTTAGCGGAAACGAGAGGGCGTCGGCTTCGGCCGGCGCCTTTTCTTTTATGGTGCGGCGCTGATCGCAACCGCGCCGCCGAGCGCGAGCGCGACGCCGATCCACTGCAGCCGGCCCAGGCGCTCGCGCAAAACGATCGCCGCGAGTGCGACCGTTGCGGCGGGATATAGCGACGTCAGCACCGCGACGAGCGAGAGCAAGCCGTGATGCGCGGCGACGACGTAGAGCACGTTCGCCGTCACGTCGAGGACGCCGCAGAACGCCGTGAGCACGAGTGCGGGCCGTGCAAGACGCAGGTTCTTGCCGCCGCCGAACGCGAGGCCGCCGGCAATCAGCAGCACCACCGAGGTGGCGCGCGCGGCGAGCAACGGCACCATGCCGGCGTCGCTGCGCGTTTGCGCGAGCGCGATGAAGTAGGCGCCGAAGCCGATGCCGGCGACGATCGCTTCGAGCAAGCCCGGCGGAAAATGCGTGGTGCGTTGCGCGCGCTCGCCCGGCGCGGCGCTGACGAAGACGACCGCGGCGATCGCCGCCGCGATGCCGGCGTACGCGATGATACTCGGATGCTCGCCGCGGAAGATCAATCCGTAGAGCAGCGGGATCGATGCGCCGAGCACGGCGCTGATCGGCGAGACGACGCCCATCGTGCCGATCGCGAGCCCGCGATACAATGCCGCGATCGCAATTGCGCCGGCGACGCCGCACAGGGCGCCCCACGCAACGTCCGCGGGCAGCGCATGCCCGCCGAAGAGCGGCAAGATGCCGGCCAGCAACACCATACCGACGGCTTGCGACCAGATGACGACGCTGACCGTCGACGTGCGGCGGCTCGCGAGACCGCCGAGAAAATCCGACGATCCATAAACGATTGCGGCGACCAGCGCGATCGCTACGGACATCGGTCAGCGCGCGTTCGGATCGAGCGCTTCGCGCAGTCCGTCGCCGAGCAAGTTGAAGCCGAGCACGAGCGCCGTGATCGCGAGGCCCGGGAAGATCAGCGCCCACGGCGCGGAGACCCAATAGTCGCGCGCATCGTTGAGCATCGCGCCCCACTCGGGCGCCGGCGGGCGCGCGCCCAAGCCCAGATACGACAGGCCGGCCGCTTCCAGCTCGGCCGTTGCGATGCCGAGCGTCGCTTGGATCAGCAGCGGCGCGAGGATGTTGGGCAACACGTGGCGCGCGAGAATGCGCGGCACGCCGGCGCCGATCGCGCGCGCCGCCTCGACGTATTCCGTTTCTTTGACGCCCAGCACCGACGCTCGCGCGAGGCGCGCGTACTGCGGAATGTACACGATGCCGACGGCGATCATCAGGTTGGTGATGCTCGGCCCGAGAATCGTCGTGATCGCGATCGCCAAGATGATCGAGGGAAACGCGAGGATGATGTCCATCGCGCCCATCAGCGCGTTCTCGACGCGTCCGCCGGCATAGCCGGCGATCAGGCCGATCAGCGTGCCGAGCGAGATCGCGAGGCCGACCGCGACGAAGCCGATCGCGATCGACGTGCGCGCGCCGTAGACGATGCGCGAGAAGACGTCGCGGCCGAGCTTATCGGTGCCGAGCCAGATGCGCGAACGACGGCGGCCGCGATTGCTGCGTGAGCGCTTGCCCGAGCGGATCGTGCGGCGCGACGACCGGCGCGAAGATCGCGACGGCCAGGATCAGCGCCACGATCAGCGCGCCGACGAGCGAGCCCGGCGAACGGCGGAATCGCCGCCACGTGTCGCCGGCGAAGGAGCGCGATCGATCACTGCGGTGACGGCGCGTTCCTCATCATGCGCAGCAACTTCTCCAAGTGCGCGATGTATTCGCGGCTATGCGTGAAGGTCCACATCTCGAGCAGTTTGGGATCGAGATCGTGCTCGGCCGCGTACGCGTCGCGGTCGCCGCTCATCGCGGCGCGAAAGAGGATCGCGACGATCTCGTCGGCGGTCGGCTCGGGAGCGTCGGCCATCAACGCACCTCGCGAATCGTCGCGGCGCCGAGCACTTCGTCGCCGGCCGGTATCGAAGAGCGCGACCAGCTGGCCCGGCGCGATCGCTTGATGCAGCGCATCGAAGCGCACGGTCAGCGTGTCGCCGTCGAGCGTCAGCGTGCGCGAGCGCCGGCGTCTGGCGGTAGCGCGTCATCGCGAGCACGCGCGCCGCGCCGTTCGCGAAGCGTTCGGGCCGGATCAGGTTGACCTCGTCGGCGACGAGTTCGTAGGCGCCGAGTTCGTCTTCGCGGCCGACGACGATCGTGTTCGTCGCCGGATCGATGCGCGTCACGTAGCGCGGTCCCTCGCCGATGTTGGCGGGCAGGCCGCGGCGCTGGCCGACGGTGTAGTTCGCGATGCCGGCGTGCGCGCCGACGAGCTCGCCCGCGCGACGTGCGGATCTCGCCGGGCGCCATCGTCGCCGGCGCGACGCGCGCGAGGATGTCGCGATAGTCGCCGCCTTCGACGAAGCAGATGTCCTGCGACTCGGTCTTGTCGGCGACCGAGCAGGCCGAGCCGTTCGGCGTGCGCGCGCGTCGCGGTCTTGTCGAGCTCGCCGAGCGGCAGCAGCAAGCCCGGCGAGCTGCTCGCGGTCGAGCTGGGCCAGGGCGTAGGCCTGGTCCTTGGCGCGGCGTGCCGCGGAAGAGGTGCGGTCCGTCGGCGCGCTGTTCGAGGCGCGCGTAGTGGCCGGTGGCGATGTAGCGGCGCGCCGATGCGGCGCGCATAGGTGCGCAGCGTGCCGAGCTTCACGAAGTTGTTGCAGGCAACGCACGGGTTGGGCGTGCGGCCGGTGGCGTAGTCGGTGCGCGAAACGCTCGATCACGTTGCGCCGGAACGTCTCTTCGAAGTCGAGCACGTAGTGCGGGATGCCGAGCGTCTGCGCGCTGCGCCGCGCGTCGTCGAAGTCGTCGGCGCCGCAGCACGACTTCGCATGCGCCGGTTTCGTCGGCGCATACATCTTCATCGTGATCCCGACGACGTCGTAACCGGCCTCCACCAAGAGGCCCGCCGCGACCGCCGAATCGACGCCGCCGCTCATTGCTGCGACGACGCGTTCCCTGCGTGACATTGCATTCGTATGACTCGGCCACAGGAGAACGGGATGCGCCCGCAAACCGGTTTATTGTGTCAGCGCTCGGCGAGGAGTTCCGCAGCGCGCGTGAAGCGCGCGGCCTTTCGCTCTCGGACGTTGCCGAACGGCTGCACATCCGCAGCGTGTATCTGGCCGCGATCGAAGACGAGGATTGGCACGTCATCGGTGCGCCGGTCTACGTCCGCGGCTTCATGCGAACGTACGCTCGATTTCTCGGGCTCGACCCCGAGGCGGCCGTCGCCCGCTTCGCCGCCGCGGTCCCGGCCGGCACGCCCGCCGCGCCGGCCCCGCGCCCGGCCGCGCCGGCGACGCGGCCGAAAAGCGCGCCGCCGGCGAGCGCAGCAGCCCCTCGCTCGCCGCCGTGCTGTCGATCGTCGTCGCCGTGCTGGTCGTGCTGTTCGTGGGCTACGAGTTCTACCAGTACCGGGCCGGAGCGCCGGCCGCGGCGCCGGTCGCCGACGCCTCGGCGTCCCGGCCGGCCCGGCGACGCGGCACGCCGCGCCCCCGGCCGGCGGCCGGATGCGCCGGCCGCCGCCGCGGTGCCGGCGATCGCCGTCGCCGCGGTCCCGCCGCAGCCTCCCGCGACGGCGCGCCAAGGCCGTCAAGCGCGGTCTGAGCCTGCGTGTGACGGAGACGTCGTGGCTGCGGGTGACCGTCGATGGTACCGTAGTCCTCGAAGGCACGCTCCCGACCGGCGCGGCCAAGTCGTTTACGGGAAGAGTCGCCGACGTGCGCGTCGGCAATGCCGGCGGCGTTCAGATCGCGGTCAACGGGCAGCGCGCTCGGCCCGCTCGGCGCGTCCGGCGACGTCGTCGAGCGGCGCTTCGTCCTCTCCGGAGAGTAATCACCTATGGCCGACTTCTCGTTCGATGTCGTTTCGAAAATCGACCCGCAAGAATTAGACAACGCGCTCAATCAAGCGCGGAAAGAAATTGCCGGCCGCTTCGATTTCAAGCATTCCATCGCGTCCATCGAGAACACCGACAAAGAGATCACCGTCCTCGCCGACGACGAGATGAAGCTCAAGAACGTCGTCGACATCATTCAGAGCAAAGCCGTCAAGCGCGGCATCGATCTCAAAGCCTTCGATATGAAGGAAGCGGAGCCGGCAAGCGGTAGCACGCTTCGGCAGAAGATCGTCTTGCGAGCGGGTATTCCGAAGGACAAGAGCAAGCCGCTGATCGAGGCGATCAAGGCGTCGAAGCTCAAGGTCAACGCGCAGTACCAGGACGAGCAGATCCGCGTCTCAGGAAAATCCAAGGACGATCTGCAAAAAGTACAGTCGCTGTCTGACCGGCTTGACCTACGAGTTGCCGCTGCAATTCACGAACTACCGCTGACCGCGGTAGCACTAAACGAGGGTGACCATCAACGTGCCAACCGCCCCATCGACGGGCTCCGGTCGCAGCGAGTCTCATTCGTGTCGCTCGGCTGCGCGAAGAACCTCGTCGACTCCGAGGTGATGATCGGCAAGCTCGGTGCCGCCGGCTGGGAGCTCGTTCCCGACGCCGCCGACGCCGACGCGATCGTGGTCAACACGTGCGCCTTCATCGATCCGGCGAAGGCCGAATCGACCGACGTCATCCTCGAGCACGCGCAGCGCAAACGTCCGGGTCAGCAGCTGATCGTCGCCGGCTGCCTCTCGCAGCGCTTCGGCGCCGAACTGCAGTCGCTGATTCCCGAGATCGACGGCGTCGTCGGCACCGGCGCGTACGCCGGCATCGTCGAGCTGCTCGAAGACGCGCAGGCCGGCAAACGGCCCGTGCGGCTCGATTTCGAAGCCGAACCCGAACACGATTTCTTGCCGCGCCTGATCACGACGCCGTCGGCCACCGCGTACCTGAAGATCGCCGAAGGCTGCGATCATCCGTGCACGTTCTGCATCATCCCGCAGCTGCGCGGCGCGTTCCGTTCGCGTTCGGAAGAGTCGATTCTGATGGAAGCGCGCGCGCTGGCGGCCGGCGGCACGAAAGAACTGATCCTGATCGCGCAAGACACCTCGATGTACGGCCGCGATCGCGGCGCGCGCCGCGGCGGTCTCGCGCGGCTGCTCGAACAGCTCAACGCGATCGACGAGCTCGAGTGGATCCGCTTGCTCTATCTCTATCCGGCCACGGTCGACAGCGAGCTGATCGACGCGATGGGCGCGCTCGACGAAAGTCTGCACGTACATGGACATGCCGCTGCAGCACGCGCACCCCGACGTGCTGCGCGCGATGCGCCGGCCCTCCAACGGCGAACGCTATCTCGAGATCATCGATGAGTTCCGGCGCCGCATTCCGGGCGTGACGATGCGCTCGACGTTCATCGTCGGGTTCCCCGGCGAGACCGAAGAGCACGTCGCCTATCTCGAAGAGTTCATCGCTAAGGCGCAGCTCGATCGCGTCGGCTTCTTCACGTACTCGCGCGAAGACGGAACCCCCGGCGCGCTGCTCGGCGATCAAGTGCCGGCGGCGGCCAAACGCCAACGGCTCGTGCGCCTGCGCGAAGCACAGCGTCTGGCCTCGGAGCGCGCGCGCGCGACGCGCATCGGATCGACCGTGCGCGTGCTGGTCGAAGAACGGCGCCGCTTGCGGCGCACCGATCCGCTGGCCGTTGCGCTCGGCGGCGTCGACGTCACCGTCGGCCGCTCCGAAGGCGAAGCGCCGGGCGTCGACGGCGGCATCTACCTGCGCGAAGACCTACCGATCGGTTCGTTCGCGGACGTCCGTCTCGACGGTCACGGTGCGTTTGATTTCTACGGCGCGGCGATTGCGGATCGGCACCTGGCGGTCGGCGTTTGAGCAAGCGGATCGAGGCGGGACCGCCGGGCGATCGCGAGGTCCGGCGCCGCCGCACCGAGCCCGTTCGTGCCGAGACGGACTACGCGCGGCACGACCGGCTGGCGTATATCCTGGGCGCCCTGCTGATCGTTTTCGGATTGTTCACCTCCGCCGTCGCGTATACGATGGTGCGTTCGCACACCTATAACCCGGTCGTCGGCATCGTGAACTACTTCGTGCCTTCGCCCGAATCGATGTTCGGCAAGGAGCGCATCTTCATTCTCCTCACCGGGCTCGACTACGACTACAACAACCTCGATGAGCCGACGTCGAAAGACTCGCGCACCGACAAGATCGAGGCCTATGCGATCGACTTTCCGACCAAGGTCGTCAAGAGCATCGCGGTGCCGCGCGACATGGACGCGATCGTTGCCGGTCACGAAGACAAGATCAACGATGCCTATCACTTCGGCGGCGAGAAGAATACCGACGCGGTCGTCGGCGCCTTTCTCGGGTTGCCGAAAACCAATAACGGCAGCTACTTCGACCGGTACCTGACGTTCCGCATCAACACCGCCAAAGACTTGATCAACGCGATCGGCGGGGTCGACGTGCCGGTCACCGAGACGTTGAACTACGACGACACGTGGGGCCATCTCCACATCCATTTCAAGCCGGGCCTCACGCACATGGACGGCGACATGGCCGTGTCCTACATGCGCTTCCGTCACGACGCGTGCAGCGACCCGTGCCGCATCAAGCGTCAGCAGGCCGTCGAAAAAATCACGATGGAGAAGCTCAAGAGCGACAAGTTCAACGACCTCACGCACATCGCGCAACTGATCGACGTGCTGCACCGCGACGTCGACACGAACCTGACGCCCGACGAGATGAAGAGCGTCGCGTGGGCGTTCCGCGACATGAACCTCACCGACGTGCATCAGACGCAAGTCCCGTTTATCGGCGACAAGGAGCTCAATTGCTGCGGCGACGTGCTCGTCGCCGACACTGCCGGCTTGTCGAAGATCGTCTCCGACTTCGTCGGTCCCTACGTCGCGTCCACGCCGCCGCCGTCGGTCGACGCGCTGGCCGCGGTGAAGCCCTCCGAGCTGCGCATCGACGTGCGCAACGGCAGCGGCGTGCCCGGCCTCGGCGCGAAGCTGGCCGCCGTCTTGCGCAAAGACGGCTACGTGATCAACAGCATCGGCAACGCCGATAACTTCGATTACGACACGACGCAGATCCGCGCGACGGCGAAGACGCCGCTGGCCGGCGAGCGCGTGCGCAACGACATCCACCTGGCCGCGGCAACGGTGACGCCGGTGCCCGATCCGACCGTTGCGGCAACGGCGGCGGCGTCGAGCAAGACGACGGCGCTGGCCGACGTCACGGTCGTCGTCGGGCGCGATTATCTCAACGTGCCGGCGGAGCCCGTCGCGCCGAAGTGAAGCGCCTCGCGGCGGTCGCCGTCATCGTGGCCGTCGCGATCGGTCTCACCTACGGCGGGTACCGCATCTACCGGCGGTCGCTGCCGCCGCTGCCCGCGGTCGTGATGCACGACGCGCCGCTAGGGCCGTTGCTCGAAGCCTCGCTCGGCGCTCGCCTCCGGCATGCCGTGCTCGGCAGCGCGGCCGATGGGCGCGTCGCCGGTCCGAAGCTGATCGCGCTGACGTTCGATGACGGTCCCTATCCGGTCGACACCCCGATGCTGCTCTCGGTGCTCCACGACGCGCGCGTGCCGGCCACGTTTTTCCTGATCGGCCGCGACGCCGAGCAATATCCGGGGCTGGTCCGGGCGATCGCTGCGGGCGGCAACGAGATCGCCAACCACACCGAGACCCACCCCGATTTGACCACGCTCGATGGCGCCGGCCGTGACCCGCGAGCTCACGGAGGGCGCGGCGACGCTATCCGGGCTGACCCCGGGCCCTGAGATCCGGCACGAGTTCCGGCCGCCGCATGGGCGCTTCCGCGAGGCCACGCTGGCCGCCGCCCAGAGCGCCGGCTACGACACGATCCTCTGGACCGACGATCCGGGCGACTGGCGGAACGTCACGCGCACGGTCATCGCGGACCACATCGCGCGCTACGCGACGAGCCCGGAGATCCTGTTGCTGCACAACGGGCGGCCGGAGACGGTCGCGTTGCTGCCCGGCATAATCCAACGCTTCCGCAGCGCCGGGTATACCTTCATCACGGTGGGCGAAATCGTGCGGC
Organism: Vulcanimicrobiota bacterium; assembly: GCA_963845455.1. Taxonomy (GTDB): domain Bacteria; phylum Vulcanimicrobiota; class Vulcanimicrobiia; order Vulcanimicrobiales; family Vulcanimicrobiaceae; genus Lustribacter. The sequence continues at coordinate 254,125 of CAWJSM010000002.1, forward strand.
GGCTTGGTCCCGGACCGCTCAACCACGCCGCCCGCACGCCGCTCCCGCTCACGAACGACTAACCCTCCAAGAGGAACCGGGCCGCGCGCCGAACGGTTATATACCTGTATGGCTTTCCTCAAGACGCTCTTCGACGGCAACGAGCGTGAAGTAATCCGGCTGCGGAAGACCGCCGATCGCGTCAACGCGCTCGAACCCGCAACCGCCGCCCTCTCCGACGAAGCAGCTGGCCGCCAAAACGGTCGAGTTCCGCGAACGGCTGGCCGGCGGCGCGACCGTCGACGAGCTGCTCGTCGAGGCGTTCGCGGTCGTGCGCGAGGCCGGCAAACGGGTCCTGGGGATGCGCCACTTCGACGTGCAGCTCATGGGCGGCCACGCGCTGCACGAAGGCAACGTCGCCGAGATGCGCACCGGTGAGGGCAAGACGCTCGTCGCCACGCTGCCGGTCTACCTCAACGCGCTCACCGGCGAGGGCGTGCACGTCGTCACGGTCAACGACTACCTCGCCAAGCGCGACGCCGAATGGATGGGCCCGCTCTACAACGCGCTCGGCCTGACCGTCGGCATCATCCAGCACGATCTCGACTCCGCCGCGCGCCGCGAAGCGTACAACTGCGACATCACCTACGTCACGAACAACGAAGTCGGCTTCGACTACCTGCGCGACAACATGGCGTGGAGTCTCGACCAGATGGTGCAGCGCAAACTGCACTTCGCGATCGTCGACGAAGTCGACTCGATCCTCATCGACGAGGCGCGCACGCCGCTGATCATCAGCGGTCAAGGTCACGACGCGACCGAGCTGTACGGCTCGTTCGCCAAGATTCTCCCGCGGCTCGTGAAGGACGAAGACTTCACCGTCGATGAGAAATCGCACGCCGTTCCGATCACGGAAAAAGGCGTCGCGAAGGTCGAGAAGATCCTCGGCGTCACGAACCTCTACGATCAGCGCAACCTCGAACTGACGCATCAGCTCAACGCCGCGCTCAAGGCATGGCATCTCTTCCACAAGGACCAGCAGTACATCGTCAAGGACGGCGAAGTCGTCATCGTCGATGAATTCACCGGCCGCCTGATGTACGGACGCCGCTATTCCGAAGGCATCCATCAGGCGATCGAGGCGAAGGAAGGCCTGTCGGTTCGCAGCGAGGATCAGACGCTCGCCACGATCACGTTCCAGAACTACTTCCGCCTCTACGGAAGCTCGCCGGCATGACCGGTACCGCGAAGACGGAAGAGCGCGAGTTCCGCGACATCTACGGCCTCAACGTCGTCGTCATGCCGACGAACCAAGCCGTCGCGCGCAAAGACCAGGCCGACATCGTCTATCGCACCGAGAACGCGAAGTTCGAAGCGGTCGTCGACGAGATCATCGCCGAGCACGAAAAGGGCCGCCCGGTGCTGGTCGGCACGCGCTCGATCGAGAAATCCGAACGCCTCGCGATGCTCTTGCGCCGGCGCGGCGTCGAGTGCAACGTGCTCAACGCGAAGTATCACGAGCAAGAAGCGCAGATCATCAAGGACGCCGGCTTCTGGGGCGCGGTGACGATCGCGACCAACATGGCCGGCCGCGGCGTCGACATCAAGCTCGGCGAAGGCGTGGCCGCGATCGGCGGCCTGCACATCATCGGCACCGAGCGCCACGAGTCGCGACGCATCGACAACCAGCTGCGCGGCCGTGCCGGCCGTCAGGGCGATCCGGGCTCGACGCGCTTCTACATCGCGCTCGACGATGAGCTGATGCGCCTTTTCGGCGCCGAGCGCATTCAGAAGATGATGGACTTCGTCAAGTTCACCGACGAAACGCCGATCGAAGCCGGCATCCTGTCGAAATCGATCGAGAACGCGCAGTCGAAGGTCGAGAACCACAATTACGAGATCCGCAAACAGGTGCTCGAGTACGACGACGTCATGAACAAGCAGCGCGAGGTGATCTACGCCGAGCGCCGCCGCGTGCTCGAAGGCCAGCCGTTGCGCGACTTCTTCATCGAAACGCTGCAAACCAAAGTCAGCGACGCCGTCAACAGCGGCGCGCCGCCGGAAGAACACCCGAGCGAGTGGGATCTCGAGGCGATTCTCGACGAGCTGCAGCTGATCGTTCCCGATCAAAGACCGCATCACCGTCGCGGAACTCGAATCGATGGACCGCGACGCGATGAAGGAGCGCTTGAGCGAGATCGCCGTCAGCTTCTACGAGGCGAAGGAAGCCGAAGTCACGCCCGACATCATGCGCATGGTCGAGTCGCAGTACATCATGCTGCCGATCATCGACCGGCTGTGGGTCGATCATCTCTACATCATGGACGCGCTCAAGGCCGGCATCGGCTTGCGCGGCTACGGTCAAAAAGACCCGCGCGTCGAGTACGAAAAAGAAGCCTACGAGATCTTCGAAGATCTCAAGAGCAACATCGCCGACGAGGCGATCAAGGCCGTGTTCTCGGTGCGCATCGAGATCGAGCCCGAAGCTGCGCCCGCAACCCGTGGCCGTGGGCGCCAACGGCAACGGCGCCGCACCGGCGTTCGAGCCGCTGCCGACGGGCCAACTGATTCCGCAAGCCGCGCCGCACATGGACCCGGTCGCGGCGGAACGTCTGCTCGGCCCCGCCCCGCGCGGGCCGGCCGAAAACGTCCGCACCAACCGCGACGATGCGCCGGCTCCCGCGGCAAAATCGAACGGCTCGCAGCCGGATAAAGTCGGCCGCAACGATATGTGTCCGTGCGGCTCAGGCAAAAAATACAAACGCTGCCACGGCGCGGCAGCGTAAGCTAACCGTTAGGTGAAGTAGCCGACGACCTGCACGAGGGTATAACTCGTCGGCGCCGAGACCGTGGTTCCGGTGCACGAGCCGGCCGGCGTGCAGAGATACGTCGGGAGCGAGAGCGTGTTCGGCGGGGTCACCGTCAGCGCTTCGTCGAGCGGATTCGTTACGCTGTTGTTGTTCGACCACCCGATGAACGTCGTGGCCGACACCGACGGCGGATTCGTACCGGCCGTGTTCGTCGACCAGCTGCCGATGAAGAAGTTCGAGCTGTTGCTCGACGTCGCGATCGAATTCACGGTCATGTTGATGCTCGGGTTGTCGCCGCTGATGCTTCCCTGGTAGCCCAACAGCTGGAGCGTGACGTAGAAGAGCGGCACGAAGTTGGACGTAGCGAAACCCGGCGGCGCGAATGCGAGCGCCGGAAGCCCCGCGGGCGGGGTGAGTGAAATCGTGCCCGCGTACGTGCCGGCGGTCGCACCGCTCACGACGGTCGCGAAGTTATTCGCATAGGAGCAGCCGCCCACGAGCGGCGTCGTAATCGTGGTCACGCCGACGATGTTGCCGGGCGTGATGTTCGCCGACGTTGGGCCGGACGTGTTGCAGGTGGCGGTGGTGAACGATGCCGGCGGCAGCGTCGTGACGGTCGCCGTCGGCGTCGGGGCCGGGGCCGTCGCCCCGTTTCCTGCGCAAGCTGCCAGCGCAATTCCCAGAATTGTCAGCAGCGCGCAGAATGCAACGGTATGGGATCTGGATTTCCGCATCGAGCGTGCTTCTCGCTGCGTTCCGTGAGCCCCCCGGCAACGCGCTAGCCGGCGGTTACCGTGAATTTCGCGCGCGGAAAACCGAAACGCACGCTGCTTGCGATCGCGCCCGCGAAGGCGATGCTCGAGGCGACGAACAGCGCGGCCGAGATCGCGTTATGCGCGTGCGTGAGCGCTCCAACGGCTTGTACGTTGAGGCTGATCGAGAACGCGGCGAAGATGATCGCTGCGCCCGCGACGCCGGTGGTTTGTCCGCCGACGCGCGTCGCGGCCATGATCGCCGATGCGGAGGCCGTCTTATCGCGCGGTACGTTGGCCATCAGTTCGCGGCTGTTCGGCGCTTGAAACAATCCGAAACCGAAGCCGCAGAGCGCGCCGTGCAGCACGATCTCCCACACCGTGGCGTGCGCCGGCAGCAGGGCGTAGAGCACGAGCCCCGTGCCGAGCATGCCGAGCCCGAGGGTGGAGAGAATCGCGGCCGGGTAACGGTCGGAAAGCCGTCCGGCGAAGTTCGCGGTCAGCCCCATCGTCAGCGGCCACGACGTCATCAGCAAACCGGATTGCAACGGCGTCACGCTCATCACGACTTGAAAGAGAAACGGCAGCGAGACGACGGCCAGCGCCGATGCCGTGTAACCGAAGATGCCGGCCAGCGATGCGAGCGCGAAGAGCGGGCGTTCGAAGAGATCGACGGCAAACATCGGCCGTTCGAGTCCGCGCTGGCGCAAGAGAAACCAGCCGAATGCGCTGCCGCCGGCGATCAGTTCGAGCGCGATCAGCGGGCGCGGATCGCCATGCCCAAAACCATCGATGCCGCGCACGATCAGCGCAAAGCCGAGCGCGCTCGCGATGATGCTCGGGACGTGCACGGGTTCGCCGTGTCCGGGCACGAGCGGAATCGCGGTGCGCGTTGCAAACCAGATCGCGATTCCGAGCGGCACGTTGATCAAGAAGAGCCACGGCCACGGCGCGATTGCCAGGATCAGGCCGCCGATCGTCGGGCCCGATGCAACCGCCGTGCCGATGACCATCGCGTTGATGCCGAGCGCGCGCCCGAGCTGGTCGCGCGGAAACACGGTGCGCAATATCGCCGACGTCAGCGAGAGGATCGCGGCGGCACCGACGCCCTGCAGCATGCGGGAGGCAACGAGCAGCGTCAGATTTTGCGAGAGCGCGCACAGCAGCGAGCCCAGCGTGAAGATCGCGATGCCGTAGCGCCAGGTGCGCGCCAGGCCGTGCGACTGACCGAAGGACGACCAGGTGAACAGTGCGGCGGTGACCGCCACTTGGAAGCCGTTGACCACCCAGATCGACAGCGCGGGCGAGACGTGCATTTCGCGCCCGATCGTCGGGAGCGCAACATTGGCGATGGTGCCGTCGAGGACCGACATCGTCGTTGCGGCAGCCAGCGCGAGATATGCGCGCCGCCGCTGCCCGATCGGCAGCCCGTCCGACTCGAGCGTGTTCTCCAGGTCGTCCATCATCCGAGCTTCAGCTTTGCCGCGGGGCGTATGTTACCATGGCGCCGCGCGCCGTCTAGGCGTTTCGGGCTGGGCAAGCGCGGGAAGAAGCCCCGCATGGATCTTACCAAAGAAGTTCCGCGTAGCCCCAATGACATGCTCGCGGGCATCGTCTCGTTGCCGCGCATGATCGACAAGACGCAAGCCGATAGCGAAGGTACCCTCGGTGAATACGACGTCGACTGTCCGCACGATAAACCGGTGCTCGAGTTTCTCGGCGTCGACTATCCGACGTTCAAGGCGAAGCTCCAAGAGCTGAAGTTCGACACCAACGCGGTCGGCGCGTGGGCGAAACCGCTCGTCGACAAGCACAGCGCGGCCGAGATTGCCGCGTTCAACGATTCGCGTCGCGCGTGGGCTCCGGACGGCCACTCGCAGCAATATTTCGACAAGTTGAAAGCGCAAGTCGCGCCCAATCGCCCGGATGTAACGACCTGGTTCAAGCTGCTCGATCTCGACGAGAAGCGCGCCGCCTAGCGCCTCCGCTTCCCAGATTCGGCTAAGTAAGCGGCCGTACGCTCCGGCCGATGAACAAACAGCTTAGCCGCCGTCCTGACGCTCACGCTCGGGTTTGCGGGCTGCGGCGGTTCCGGTGCTTCCGGCAGTGCTGTGCCGGCGGCAACCGCCACGGCACGGCTGCACAACGACGACTTTCTCCAGTTCCTACACGTGCCCGGCGGCGGCTACATCGTCGGGCACGTTGAATTGCGCGGCGTTGCCGCTCGGCGATTCGAAATACAGCACCACGGCGGCGAGTATCGGCAACGTGTTCGTGTGCAGCGTGCCGAACGGCCAGGCGCCGTCGGGCACCGGTCCCTGGATCAACACCGCCGCCGGCACGTGGGACGCGCTAACCAAAGACATCGTGTCGGGCAGCGTGAGCTGGTCCGGTTCGTTCAACGCCACCGTCAGCGGCACGGCGCTCGATATCACCGGGAACGGTTTGCCGCTCGCGGGCATCACGACCGGAACGTTTCCGATCGCATCGACCGATGCGGTGTATCAGTACGACGCCAATCCGAACCGCATCGCGGCGCAATCGCTCAACTACGCGCTGCCGTACAACCCCGTCGCCGCAGCATCGCCGGGATGCCTCAGCGGCGGGCGAATCGGCGTTGCGCTCAACGGCGTTTCGATCTTCGACGCGCTCGATGCGGTGGGCCACGACGCGGTCGCGCGCGAGGGACAGGACAGCTGCCACGGACATCCCGATCAGTCGAGCACCTATCACTATCACGGCTGGCTGTTCACGTGCGTGCCGGACAGCGGTTCCGCCGGCCAGAACTCGTCGCTGCTCGGCTACGCGCTCGACGGCTATGGAATCTACGGACCGTGGTACAACGGCAAGATCCTGACGACGGCGGATCTCGATCAGTGTCACGGGACGACGAGCGTGGTCACCTGGCACGGCGCAGCGGTCTCGATGTACCACTACGTCTCGACCTACGACTTCCCGTACACGCTCGGCTGCTACCACGGGACCGCCGTCCCGGCATGACGGTTGACATTAACGATATATCGCGATAGGATATCAACAGATCGCGAATGGTCGCGATCGTATCAAGAAAGGGGAGTGCATGCGGAAAGCATGGTTCTCTCACGAACGGGGCCCACGTATGGGCTACCAAAAATTCGGCCCGGGTCCGGGCGGCCGCGGCGGCGATGTCTTCATCCACGCCTGGCGCGGTGGTGGACGCGCGCGCCGCGGTGACATCAAGTTCCTCATCCTCGAGGTGCTTGCAGATGGTCCCCGGCACGGCTACGACATCATCACGGAACTCGAGAACAAGAGCAACGGGCGCTATCGTCCGAGTGCAGGGTCGGTCTATCCGACGCTGACGATGCTCGAAGAAGGCGGCTACATCACCGGCAATGCTGCCGACGGCAAGCGCGTCTTCACGATCACCGATGCCGGCCGCGAACTGCTCACGCAGAAACCCGGCGGCGCCACGCCCGAGAACCGACGACGGCGTCGATCTCCGCGGCTCGGCGATGAAGTTGGGCGCGGCGGTCATGCAGGCAGCGCGCGCGAGCGATACGGCCTCGCAAGAAAAGGTGCGCGACATCCTCGACGGCGCACGCCGCGAGATCTACAAGATTCTTGCCGAGAGCGAGTAGCTAGCAGAAGGAAAACACCGCCCGGTCGCGCCTAAAGCGCAAGCATGGCGCGACCGCTCGTGGTGATTCCGGCGCTCGTTACCGCGGCCACGATCCTCGCGCTGTTGGGCTTCGTGATCGTGCTGAGTTTCAGCAAGATCGAAGACGGCATGATCGCCGGGTTTGCCGGTTTCGGTAATTTCGCTGCGCTGTTGAGCGATCCGAATGTGCCGCGCATGACGAGCAATACGCTCGTCTTCGCGGCCATTGCGCTCGCGGTCTCATTCTTGCTCGGCGTTCCGCTCGCGTGGCTCGCCGAGCGCTCGGATTTACCGGGCCGCTCGATCATCTGGACGGTGATGCTCGCGAGCCTCGTGCTGCCGGGCTTTCTCGTCGGCATGGGCTGGCTGCTGTTGGCGCACCCGCGCATCGGCGTGCTCAACACGGCGCTCGAGAACGTCTTCCACATCTCATTTCCGCCGCTGCCGATCAACAACGTGGCCGGCATGGGGCTGGTGGAAGGCTTGCTGCTGACGTCGCTCACCTTCGTGCTCGTCGCGCCGAGTCTGCGCACGATGGATCCGGCGCTCGAAGAAGCCGCGCGTATGAGCGGCGCTTCGTCGCGCTCGCTCTTGTGGAACGTGACGCTGCCGTTGATCCTGCCCGCGCTCGTCGCGGCCGCGATGTACGTTGCGATCGTCGCCGTCGGCGCGTTCGATATTCCGGCCGTCATCGGTTTGGGCAGCCGCATCTATACGTTCAGCACGTTCATGTACGTGCACGCCTATCCGGCCGACGGATTTCCCGACTACGGCGCGATCGCGGCCGGCGGCGCCTTCATGATCGTCATCGCGCTCGCGATGACGTTCGCGTACGTCTACGTGCTGCGCCGCGCGCGCTCGTTCGCGGTGATCACGGGTAAAGCGTACCGGCCGCGGCTCACCGAGCTCGGACGCTGGACGCCCGCGGCGTGGGCGCTGGTGGCGATCTACGCGCTCGGCGCGCTGATCATTCCGTTTGGGTTCACGCTGATCTACGCGCTTTTGCCGTTCGCCGAACCGCTCGACGCGAGCGTGTTCTCGCACATGTCGCTATTGAACTTCGCGCAGATTCCGTGGAGCTTGGTGGGCACGGGGGCACTGCATACGGCCGAACTCGTGCTGGTCGTGCCGCTGGCGGTCGTTGCGCTCAGCTTCGCGATCTCGTGGATCGTCATCCGGACGACGATGCCCGGCCGTTTCGTGCTCGATGGGATCGCCTTCATGCCGCACGCCGTCCCAAGCATCCTATTCGGTATCGGTGCGACGCTGGCCGCGCTGTTCGTGCTGCAGAAGATCGTGCCGATCTACGGCACCGTCACGCTGATCGGGCTCGTCTATACGATCGGCTGGATCAGCTTCGGCACGCGCATCGTCAACAGCAGCTTGATCCAGATTCACGGCGACTTGCTCGAAGCGGGCGCGATGTCGGGCGCGCGCGCCGGCGCGGTGTTCCGCGATATCGTCTTGCCGCTGGTGCGCCCGGCGGCGTTCGGCGCCTGGATCTACGTCGTGCTGCTGTGCGTGCGCGAGCTGACGCTGGCCGCGTTCGTCTCGACGCCGAAAAACATCACGCTGCCGATGGTGGCCTGGTTCGAGTGGAACAACGGGTCGATCCACGCCGGCGCCGCGGTGGCCGTGATCGTCGTTCTCGCACTCATCCCGTTGCTGTTTCTATTCCTGCAGTTCGGGCCTCGCTCCGATGCGATGTTCGGATCGTCCGTCCGTGAGAGGTAGCCGCATGTCTCGTTGGTGTTCCGCATTCGTCTTGGCGCTGGTGCTGGCCGCGTTCGCGCCGCCGGTCTTCGCGCAAGACGCCGCCCATTCGCCGGAACCGGCGAACCTCGCCGCGCTCGTGCAAGCCGCGGCCAAAGAAGGCACGCTCGACGTTGCGTGGGGCGACGTCTACGGCGGCGCTGCCGGCGTCAAGCGCGCGCAGGACGAGATCAACAAGAAGTACCACCTGAACTTGCAGATCAAGTACACGCCGGTCGCCGTCGGCGCGGCGTTTCAGAACCAGGTGGTGGGCGAGATTCGCGCGGGACAAACGGCCAGCACCGACGTGCTCTTTCACATTCGCGATCAGAACTTGGCGAAGGTCGGTCGATCCCGGTCGACTATCGCAAGTACGTCCCCGGCTTGCCGGCCGACGTGATGTTCTACGATAAGCGTGCGGTGATCGTGGTGAGCACGATCCTGGCCGAGGAATACAGCACGAAGGACGTGCCGCCGAACAAGGTTCCGAACTCGCTCGCCGGTCTGCTCGGCGCCGGAGTGGAAAGGCAAGATCGCAACGATGCCCTACCAGGGCGTCATCGGCTGGTACCTCGGCCTGACCGAAGTGATGGGCAAGGACGGCATGGTGAAGTTCTACACGGCGCTCTCGCCGAGCATCGGCGGCTTGATGACGTGCGGCGATTCGGATCGCGTCGTCAGCGGCGAGTTCGCGTTCTTCGGTCTCGATTGCGGCGATCAGGAAGTGCGCTTGCGTCAGCGTAAGGGCGAAGCGATCGCCGCGTTCTACCCGAAGGAAGGGACCGCGATCTACGCGTTCTCGCCGGGCATTCCGCTCACCGCCGCGCATCCGAACGCGGCGCGGCTGTTCATCACCTATCTGCTCAGCCCGGAGGGCCAGAAGATGCTGTGGGATGATTTCGGCTGCGACAACTACAAGCTGGCGGGCTCGCGCATGGCGCCGATCATCGCCGCGGCGAAGAAGAAGGGCGTCAAGTTCATCGACATCTACGGGCTCGACGTACAGCACCCCGAACTCAACGACTACGAGAAGACGATCAACACGATCGTGAACCAATCGAAATGACGACGAGCGCACCGGTCCTGCGGGATGACCTCGACTTCGCGCATACCGGCCCCGGCACGCTGGCGGGCCGGTACTTCCGGCGGTTCTGGATTCCCGTCGCCCGCTTGGACGACGTCCCGCCCGGCCGCGCGAAGCCGATCCAGCTCCTCAACGAAAAGTTCACCTACTATCGCGGCGAGACCGGAACGCCGCATCTGGTCGGCTATTACTGCGCGCACCGCAGCACGCAGATGTCGACCGGCTGGGTCGAAGGCGACTGCATCCGCTGCTTCTATCACGGCTGGAAGTACGACGAGACCGGCGCGTGCATCGAGCAGCCGGCCGAAGTGGATACCTTCGCCGCGAAGATCGCGATCGAAGGCTACCCGACCAAGACGTACTTGGGCCTCGTGTACGCGTATCTCGGCGAGGGCGAGCCGCCGGAGTTCTGGCGCTTTCCGATGATGGAGCAGCCGGGCGAGCTCGTCGTCAAGTCGTGGGTGCGCACGTCGAACTATTGGAACGGGCTCGAGAACGCAAACGATCAGGTGCACGTCGAAGTTCGTGCACAGCAACAGCGAGTTCCGCGCGGCCGGCGCGACGCGCGAGATCCCGCGCATCGAAGCGCACGAAACCGAGTACGGCATCCTGCGCAAGTGCACGTTCAGCGACGGCAAGATTCGCCTGCAGCATTCGCTGATGCCGACCGCGTCGCTGGTGACGGTGTACGAAGACGGCGCCGGCTGGATGCCGCACCTTTCCTACCGCTTGCCGGTCGACGATGAGAGCCACCTCAGCCTCACCGTGAGCTTGGCCCAGGTCGAGGGCGCGAAGGCTGAAGAGCTGCGCGCGAAGCATCAGGCGCGTGCCGCCGCGATGGAGGGCCTGCCCTCGCAGCAAGAGATCGTCGATGCCGTCGTGCGCGGTGAACTGTACCTGCACGATCTGCAGCGGCCCGACATCGTCAACATTCAGGACGCGGTGGCGCTTGCTGCGCAGCCGCCGATCGGCGAACGCGTCAACGACCGGCTCGGCAAGTCCGACGTGCAGATCATCGTGCTGCGCACGATTTGGGCGCGCGAGATGCGCGCGCTCGAAGCGGGGACGCCGCTGAAAACGTGGACGGTGCCGCCCGACCTCGTCGCCACGAACGGGTGAGCGCGGTCGCGACCACAGCGCGCGCCGGTCGAGGTCAGCGGATCTCGAGAAGCGCTACGCGCGACGGAAAGGCGAGCGTTGCCGCGGTCAACGGCGTGTCGTTTCGCGTGCAAGCCGGCGAGTTCTTCACGCTGCTCGGCCCGAGCGGCTGCGGCAAGACGACGACGCTGCGTTGTCTCGCCGGCTTGGAGCGCCCCGACGGCGGCACGATCGCGATCGGCGGCCGCGTCGTGTCGTCGTCCGATCCGCCCGCCTTCGTTGCACCGAACGAACGCGATATCGGCATGGTGTTCCAAAGCTATGCGATCTGGCCGCACATGACGGTGTTTCAGAACGTCGCGTTCCCGTTGAAGGTCGCGGGTCTCGGCGCGCGCTCGGCCGAGACGACCGCGCGGGTGGAAGAAGCGCTCGCGCTCGTGCACCTCGACGCGCAAGCGTCACGCCTCGCAACGCAGCTTTCCGGCGGGCAGCAGCAACGGCTCGCGCTGGCGCGTGCGCTCGTGCGGCGTCCGCCCTTGCTGCTGCTCGACGAGCCGCTCTCGAACCTCGATGCGCGGCTGCGCGAACAGATGCGGCTCGAGTTGCGCGCGCTTGCAGCGCCGGCTCGGCATCACGATGATCTACGTAACGCACGACCAGACGGAAGCGTTGAGCATGAGCGACCGGCTGGCCGTGATGCACGACGGCCGCATCGTGCAAGCCGGTTCGCCGGCGGAAATGTACGGCGCGCCGGCGAGCGCGTTCGTGGCGGAATTCATCGGCAGCAGCAACGTGCTCGAGGTGCACGTCGCGGCGCGCTTCGGGGTCGTCATCACCGCGGCCGCGGGCTTCATCAGCATCCGGCCGGAGCACGTGCGGCTGCATCCGCACGACGGCAACGGCGAACCCGGCGGCCGCGTCGAGTCGGTGACGTTTCTCGGCGAGATGACCGAGTGCGAGGTCACGATCGGCGACCGCCGCCTGCGCTCCCGGATGCTCTCGCCCGTCGGTTTGGCGGTGGGCGACGCGGTGCGGGTGGAGATGCGGCCGGAGCACGCCACCCCGCTCTGAGGGGCCCGGCGGCTGCGAAGCCGAAACGCCGAGTGCTATGTCTGACGCCCAACGAGTTGCGATCGAGAAGTCCCAGGAACGCCTGACCGCGCTCAAGGTGCGTCTTTGACGACGCGGCCAAACGCCGGACGTTAGCCGAACTCGAAGAGCGGTCGCGGAGCGACGGCTTCTGGGACGATGCGCAAGCGGCGCAAGCGACGATGAAGCGCCTCGCCGACGTGCGTAGCGACGTCGATGCGATCGCCGCCGTCGAGACGGCTGCTCGACGAAGCGGCGGAAACGCTCGACGTGCTCGGCGACGAGCCCGGGGCCGAAGCCGACGTCGATGCCGCGACTCGCGCGCGCGCAGGGCGATCTCGACGCGCTCGAGATGGCGGCGAACTTCGATCGCCCGTACGATTCGCACGGCGCGATCGTCACGATTCGCGCCGGCGCCGGCGGTACCGATGCGGCCGATTGGACGCAGATGCTCGAGCGCATGTACCTGAAGTGGGCGAAGAATCGCGGCTTCGAGGGCACCGTCGTCGAGGAAGCGGAGGCCGATGAAGCCGGGCTGCGCCTCGCGACGTTTTTCGTGCGCGGCAAGAACGCGTACGGAATGCTCGAGAGCGAACGCGGCGTGCACCGCCTCGTGCGCATCTCGCCGTTCGATCAGCAGCATCGCCGCCAAACCTCGTTCGCCGAAGTCGACGTCGTGCCGGAGATCGAGGAAGGCGACGTCGAGGACATCGAGATTCGCCCCGAAGATCTGCGCGTCGAGACGTTCAAGGCCAGCGGCGCGGGCGGTCAGTACGTCAACAAGACCGAGTCGGCCGTCCGCATCATCCACGTCCCGACCAACACGATCGTCGCTTCGCAGCAAGAGCGCTCGCAGATGCAGAACCGCGACGTCGCGATGAACATCTTGCGCGCGAAACTCGTGCAGCGCGAACGCGAAGAGCGCGAAGCGAAGCTCGAAGAGCTGCGCGGCGAACGGCGCGCGAACGAGTGGGGCTCGCAGATCCGCTCCTACACGCTCAATCCGTTCCAACTCGTGAAGGATCATCGCACCGGCGTCGAGACCGGCAACACCGAGGGCGTGCTCGAGGGCGACATCGAGCCGTTCATCTGGCCGTATCTGCAGGCGCGCGGGCGCCTCGCGCCGAGCGTCGCGTAGCCGTGCCGCCGCGCGTCGACGTCATCATGGTCAGCTGGAACGACAAGGCGAACGTCACGACGGCGCTCGACTCGGTGTTCGCGCTGAGCGAAGTGCAGGCCGATCCGGGCTTTGCCAACGTCGTCGTCTCCGACAACGGCTCGACCGACGGCACGCCGGAGTTCATCCGCGAGCGCTACGGCGGGCGCGTCACGCTCATCGAGAACGGCGCGAACCTCGGCTTCGGCGGCGGCGTGCAATCGCGCGTTCGCGCAAACGTCGGCGCCGTACGTGTTTTTGCTCAATCCCGACGCGGAGCTGAAGGACGGCGCGCTCGCGAGCATCGTCGCGTTTCTCGACGCGCACCCGCGCGTGCGGCATCGCCGGCTCGCGGCATCTACAATCTACGACGGCATCGATCCAGCCGTCGTGCGGCGAATTCGATACGTGGACGGGCGCGTTCTTGCGCTCGAGCGCGTGGGGCGAGCTGCCGCCGTTTCGGCGCTTTGCCAACGGCGCCGGGCTGCGCGATTTCCCCTACGACAAGCCGCGCAAGGTCGATCTCGCGATCGGCGCGGCGGTCGCGATCTGCGGCGCGCGATGCTCGACGAGATCGGCACGTTCGACGAGCGCTTCTTTCTCTATCACGAAGAAGTCGATCTCGCGAAGCGCGCGGCGATGCGGGCTGGGAGACGTGGTTCGTGCCCGCGAGCGAAGCCGTCCACGAGGGCATGGGCAGCGCGAAAGGCCAGTACCGGCAAGTCGAAACGCGCAAGCAAAGATCGCGCCGGCAAGTACTGGATCAAGCATCACGGCTATGCGTGGTACGTCGCGCTCGTGGCGGCGCTGGTCGGCCGCTTCGCGCTCTATCGTCGCCGCCGCCGGCTGCGCGCTGTTCGCCGTGCGGCGGATCGTTCGCGGCAAATGATCGCGCCGGAGTCGGTCGTCACGTTCGAGCGCGTCGACGGTTTTCGCGTGGTGAAGTCGTTCGGCTACGCGTACGGACAGGCGACGCGGCCGCGCAACATGTTGCGCGCGACGTTTCGCAGCATCGGCGCGTTCATCGGGCTCGCGCCGATCGAGTACCTCACCGATGCCGAACGCTCGCGCACCGATTGTCTCGCGGAGCTGGTGCGCAAGGCCGAAGCGACGCGGTGCGAACGGCATCATCGGTTTGCAGTTTCAAGTGTCGGAAGCGGCAGACGGCTCGACCAAGGTGCTCGCCTTCGGCGAAGCCGTGCTGCTGGAGCCGGTGCCGAAATGACGCTGGCGGAACGTGCGACGCGCGAAAAGACGCTCGATGCGGCTGCGCGCGTCGTCGAAGCGTGCCGGCTATGCACGATCGGTTCGACGCGCACGAACAGCGTGTTCGGCGAAGGCGACCCGTGTGCGCCGCTGATGTGCGTGGGCGAAGGCCCGGGCGAAACGGAAGACCGGCTCGGCCGCCCGTTCGTCGGCCGCGCGGGCGAGTTGCTCGAAAAGATGCTGGCGGCGATCGGCCTCGCGCGCGAAGACGTCTACATCGCGAACACCGTGAAGTGCCGCCCGACGCTCGACGCCGGCCACCGTCTGGCCAACCGCGCGCCGACGCCCGATGAGATGAAGAACTGCCGCCACTATCTCGACGCGCAGATCGACGTGATCCGGCCGCGCGTGATCCTCGCGCTCGGCGCGCCGGCGGCAAAGTCGTTCATGGGCGAGCGTTTCTCGATCACGAAGCAGCGCGGCCAGTGGTTCGAAGGCCCGTTCGGCATTCCGGTGACCGCGACGTTTCATCCGGCCTACATCCTGCGTCAAACCGGCGGCGCGATGACCGAAGTGAAGCGCCTCGTGTTCGCCGATCTGAAAGCCGTCCGCGAGAAGATCGACGCCGCGCCCCCGCCGCCGCCCGCCTTGGAGCAGCAGTCGCTCTTCGACTAGACGGAGAGGGCCGGTTATCCCCGAGCGACGTCCCCCCGATGTCATCCCGAGCAAAGCGCCCGAAGGGCGCGTCGTCGAGGGACGGCGGACGTCTTCGCGGTTCACCACCGTCGATCACGAGCGTAGCCGAGTGATCTCCAGCAGTCGCTGTATTGTGGTGTTCACTCGGCTGCGCTCGTGAACAGGTCGATCGTCTCGCGCTCGTTCCTTGTGGCTGTCCCTCGACGACGCGCTCTGCGAGCGCTTTGCTCGGGATGACAGGCGGGGGGCTACTTCTCGGCGCGGGCTTTGTGTGTTTCGTCGGGGCAGTCGCCGGCGCGGTCCCACTGCCAGCCGGCAGCGGTGTGAATGCGGGTGGCCTTGCAGCCGCACGGGTATTCGGCCACGGCCGCGACATTGTCGGGCCGCTCGCCCTCTACCCATTCGGTCATTACGTAGTTCGCCTCGTCGTCGAGGACGTCGGCATCGCTCATACTCATGGCGCTCCCTTACCCATCGGCCGGCTGGATCATTGGGGGTGCCCGGAGTGACCGGGCATGGTAGAATAGGGCGTTATGGCCGCCCGGACTGCTCAGGAGATTTGGATCGACGACAAGGCGCGCCGCGCCGGCTATGCCGACGGCGCGGCGTTCGCGCAGGCCCACGGGCTGAAGAACTACCGGCTGCAGCAGCTCTACCGCGCCGCGACGAAAGAGCTGCTCGCCGAGGTCGGTGAGGTCACGCGTGCTGCCGAAGGAACTGCGCGCGGCGCTGGCGGCCGAGAAGTTCTCGTTCGATGCGGTCGAGCCGGTCGTGATCCAGAACTCGAACGACAAGCAGACGATCAAGGGGCTCTTCCGGCTGCACGACGGCAACGAAGTCGAGGCGGTGCTGATGCAGCATTACGGCGACCGCAACACCGTCTGCATTTCGAGCCAGTCGGGCTGCGCGTACGCGTGCGCGTTCTGTTCGACCGGGCAAGCCGGCTTCACGCGGCATCTGACGCCGACCGAGATCTTCGATCAAGCGCGCTACTTCGCGCGCCATCTCGCCGCGCAGGGCCGCAAGATCACCAACATCGTGTTCATGGGCATGGGCGAGCCGTTCCATAACTACGACTCGGTGATGGACGCGGTGCGGCTGCTCAACGATGCGCACGGCTTCGGCCTCGGCCACCGGCACATCACGATCTCGACCGTCGGCGTCGTTCCGCAGATCGATCAATTCGCCGAGGAAGGCATCCAAGTCAATCTCGCGATCTCGCTGCACGCGCCGACCGACGACGTGCGCTCGTCGATCATGCCGGTCAACCACAAGTGGCCGGTCGCGCGAGTTGATGGACGCCGTCGGCCGCTACATCGAGAAAACGAATCGCAAGGTGTTCTTCGAGTACGTGATGCTCGACGGCGTGAACGACCGTCCCGAAGATGCCGAAGCGCTCGCGCGCTTGATGCGCGGCTCGCTCTATCACGTCAACATCATTCCGTACAACAGCACGCCCGATGCGAAGCTCGGCGCGACCGGCGACCAGCGCATCCGCGCCTTCAGCGCGATCCTCGAAGCGAAGGGCATCGCGTGCACCGTGCGCATCCCGATGGGCCGCGACATCGCCGCCGCCTGCGGCCAGCTCCGCGCCGAAACGCAACCCCGCGCTCACGCGGGTTAAGGTTTGGCGCGTCTGAAGATTCGCGACGACGTCGCGGCGGTCGAACTGACGGCCGACGACCTGATCGACGAAACGTCGCTTTCGGCGATGAGGTCCGACAGGGGCGCAATTGACCGGGACGGACGTTCGCAACCTCGCGATCGCGCAAACGCGGCTCACGCGCGTCAACTTCGCCGAGAGCCGGCTGCCGCGCCTCGAACCTCACCGACGTCGAGCTGCTCGACTGCAATCTCTCGAACGTCAGAGCGACCGACGGTTCGTTCCGCCGCGTGGCGTTCAATACGTGCAAGCTCACCGGAATCCACCTGACGGGCAGTTCGCTCGGCGACGTCGAGTTCGTGAATTGCCTGATCGATTTCGCCTTGTTCGACCGGGTCAGCCTCAAGCACGTCACGTTCCGGAACTGTCAGATGCGCGACGCCGATTTCTCGGACGACGGCCTTCGGATCGCGTGCACTTCATCGAGTGCGATCTGGCGCGCGCGACGTTCGATCGCGTCCGCCTCACGGCGTCGGACATGCGGCACTGCACGCTGAACGGAATGCGCGGGCTCGGCCAGCTGCGCGGCATGTCGATGGAGTGGAACGACATCCTCGGGCATGCCGAGCTGTTCGCGAGCGAACTCGGCATCGTGATCGCCGGCGATCCCGACGGAGATGACGATTGACGGCGAAGGTCCGTTCGGTCGTCACGCATGCGGTCGCGCTGACCGCGCTCTTTTACGCCTGGCGTTCGATGCGCGTGCTGGCGGGCTGGAAACGTGTGCCGGCGGCTGCGAATGATACGCCGCTGCCGTCGCTGTCGATCGTCGTGCCGGCGCGCGACGAAGAGCGAAGCATCGAGGCGTGCGTGCGATCGCTGCTCGCGCAGCACGGCGTCGATGCGGAAGTGATCGTCGTCGACGACGGCTCGACCGATCGACACCGCTGCGATCCTCGCGCGCTTGCAACGCGAATTTCCGGCGCTGCAGGTCGTGCGCGGTGAAGCCGCTGCCGGAGGGCTGGGTCGGCAAACCGTGGGCGTGCGCGCAGGGCGCGCTAGCGCGCGCGCGGCGAGTGGCTGCTCTTCACCGACGCCGACAGCCGGCACGAACCGCACGCCTCGGCATCGACGCTGGCGTTCGCGCGCGCGCAGGAAGCCGACGCGCTCTCGATCATGACGGGGCAAGAGCTGGGCACGCTCGCGGAGCGCGCGATACTGCCGGCGATCTTGCAGATGATCGTCTTCGCGAGCGGACTCATCAACGAGATCAACGATCCGCAGCGTCCCGATCGCGCGCTCGCCAACGGTCAGTATTTGCTCGTCTCGCGCGCGGCGTACGATGCGCTCGGCGGTCATGCGGCGCTGCGCGGCGAGATCGTCGAGGACATCGAGTTCGCGCGCCGGCTCAAGCGCGACGGCCGCTTTCGGCTGATCGTCGCGGAGGCGACGCAGCTCGTGCACGTGCGCATGTATCATTCGTTCCGCGAAATCTGGGACGGCTTCACGAAGAACATGTACCTCGGCGCACGCGGCGATCTGCGGGCGATTGCGGGCGGCGTCGCGTTTTGCGCCGCGCTCTCGGTCGCGCCGCCGCTGCTTGCGTGGGCGTCGCTGCGGCGCGGCGATCGGGCACGGGCCGCCGAGGCGGTCGCGGCGACGGCCGCTCGTGATGGCGGTCGCGGCTCGGGGTGCGACCTATGTCTCGCATGCCGCGGCGCCTTGCGGTGTTCGCGCCGTTCGGCATCGGCGATGTTCGGTGCGATCGCGCTCAATTCGACGCGCCGGGCGCTCACCGGCGCCGGATTCGCGTGGCGGGGCCGCGTTTATCCGGCGAAGAACGACGCCGGATGACCTCCGGAGATACCACCGAAACCACGCCCCGCGTCACGATGGAAGAAGTCACCGCGCTCGCCAAGCGCCGCGGTTTCATCTTCCAATCGAGCGAGATCTACGGCGGCATCGGCGGCTTCTTCGATTACGGTCCGCTCGGCGCGATCCTCAAGCGCAACGTCAAGGACGCGTGGTGGCGTGAGACGGTCGAACTGCGCGACGACGTCGTGGCGTTCGATTCATCGATCATCATGCATCCGCAAACGTGGGTTGCCTCGGGCCACGTCGCGGCCTTTCACGACAAGCTGGTCGATTGCAAGAACTGCAAGCACCGCTTTCGCGCCGATCACATCGCCTCGCTCGACAAGTGCCCCGACTGCGGCATGAGCGGCACGCTCACCGAGCCGCGCAACTTCAACCTGATGATGAAGACCGCGATCGGTCCGATGGAAGATTCGGCGTCGCAAGCGTACCTGCGGCCGGAAACGGCTCAGGGCATCTTCGTCAACTTCAAGAACATCTATCAGAGCGCGCGCAAGCGGCCGCCGTTCGGTATCGCGCAGATCGGCAAGTCGTTCCGCAACGAGATCACGCCGGGCAACTTCACGTTTCGCGTGCGCGAGTTCGAGCAGGCGGAGCTGGAGTATTTCGTGCCCGACGACGGCAACGACGTCGCGGTCTACGAGATGTGGGTCGAGGCGCGCAAGAAGTGGTACAGCGACTACGGCGTGCGCGCCGACCGGCTGCGCTTCTACGAGCTGACGCCGCAAGAGCGCCCGCACTACGCGAAGGCCGGCACCGACGTCGAGTACCTCTTCCCGTGGGGCTGGGGCGAGCTCGAATCGATCGCGCACCGCGGCACCTACGACCTCGACGCGCACATGAAGCTCTCGGGCAAGGACCTGACGCTACTTCGATGAAGCCTCGAAAGCGCAAGTACACGCCGATCCTCATCGAGAGCTCGGCCGGCATGGACCGCACGACGCTCACGATGCTGATCGACGCCTACGAGAACGAGACGACGGTCGATCCCGAGAGCGGCAAAGAGACGAAGCGCGTCGTGCTGCGGTTCCATCCGAAGATCGCGCCGGTTCAGGTCGGCGTCTTTCCGCTCGCGCGCAACAAGCCCGAACTGGTCGAGCGCGCGCAGCGCATCGAGCGCGGGTTGCGGCCGTTCTTCCGCACGCAGTACGACGAAGGAAATGTCGGCCAGCTCTATCGCCGTCAGGACGAGATCGGTACGCCGGCGTGCATCATGGTCGACTACGACACGCTCGCCGACGGGTCGGTCACCGTGCGCGACCGCGACACCATGCGCCAAGACCGGCTGGCCGAAGACAAGCTGGCCGGCTATCTCGCCGACCGCCTCGGGCTCCCATAGGGCCAGAAGGTTTCGGACGCCGGAGAGCACAATTGCCGGTATGATCATGCGGCTTTGCGGCTTTCTCGCCGTTCTCGGACTCATTTCCGGCGTGACCGTTGCGTCGGCCCAGCCGATGGCAATGAAGATGCCCAAAAAAGTCACCGCGTTCTACATGTGCAGCGGGCTGCACCAGAAAGCGATTTACGACAACGTGAAAAACCGCGTGTCGTTCGTGTGGGGCGCAAAAGACTATCATCTGCCGCGCGTTCCGTCGGCCGACGGTTCACGCTACGCCGGCAATGGCCTCGAGTGGTGGTCGAAGGGCCCCAACGTGACCCTCTCAACCCTCCCCGAACACAACGTCCTCGCCACCTGCACCCCCGGTAAGCGCTTCTAGCCACGATCGAGTGGCTGTCCCTCGACGAGCTCGGGATGACAGCTAGGCTAGAGTTGCGGCGATCGTTGAGCGGAGGCGTTGGACGGCGTCGCGGATTTCTTCTTGCGTGATGATCAGCGGGGGGATGAAGCGCAGGGTGTTGCGGCCGGCGGCGTTGATGATCAGGCCGAAGTCGAGGCCGTGCGGCACGAACTCCGCGGCCTTGCGCGGCTCGCGCACGGGCAGGCCCAGCATCAAGCCGTGACCGCGCGGCGGCTCGAAGACGTCGGGCCACTGATGCGGCGATCGAGCGCAACTCGTTCCGCAAGAGGGTGCCGACGGTTTCGACGTGCGCGTCGAGATCGAGCACGTCGCGGATGGCCAAATGCTCGAGTGCTGCCGCGGCCGGAACCGGCGAGCCGCCGAAGGTCGTGCCGTGGTCGCCGGGCTTGAGGCTCGTGGCGGCGTCGCCGCGCACGAGCAGCGCGCCGATCGGCAGACCGTTGGCGAGCGACTTCGCGAGCGTGAACGCGTCCGGCTGCACTTCGTAGAGTTGCGAGGCGAACAGGCGCCCGAGGCGGCCCATGCCGACTTGCACTTCATCGAAGATCAACAGCGCGCCGCGTTGCGTGCAGAAGTCGCGGGCGGCGGCCAGAAATTCCGGCGTCGCGGGCAGCACGCCGCTTTCACCCTGCACCGGCTCGACGATGAACGCGGCGGTACGGTCGTCGATCGCCGACGAAAGCGCGTCGATGTCGTTGAACGGCGTGAATGCGAAGCCTTCCGGCAACGGCGCGAAGCCTTCTTTGTAGGCCGGCGCGTCGGTGGCGGCGAGTGCGCCCATCGTGCGGCCGTGGAACGAATCGTTGCAGGCGAGAATCGTGGTGCGCTCTTTTTCGCCCTTGCGCCAAGCGAATTTGCGCGCGAGCTTGATCGCGGCTTCGTTTGCTTCGGTGCCGGAATTGCAGAAGAAGACCGTATCAAAACCCGAGAGTTCGGCCAAACGGTCGGCCAGGATGCCGGCCGGTTCGTGGTGATAGAGATTGCTGCAGTGCACGAGCGTCGCCGCCTGATCGGCGACGGCACGGGTGATGCGCGGATGCGCGTGACCGAGCGCGACCACCGCAAGGCCGGCCACCATGTCGATGTAGCGGTTCCCCGATTCATCGAAGAGATACACGCCCTCGCCGCGCACGATGTTGATCTCTTGGCGCGCGTAGTTCGCCATCAAATGCGGATGCCGCGTCATGATGCGTGCGCCGCGCTGGACAGCCGGAATCGTACTCATGTCAAATCTTTCCTTTGATCGGAGCGCAGCGTAGCGAGCACCGCCACGGGATGACATGCATTGCGAACTACGTTCGGTAATGTGCGTTGATCCGGACGTAATCGGTCGAGAAGTCGCAGCCCCAGCCGGTGGCGCAAGCCTCGCCCATGCCGAGGTCGAGCGTGATCTCGATCGTCTGCTCCTCGAGCAGCAAGTGCGCTTCGGCTTCGCTCAACGCTTCGATCGCGCCGACTTCGACCCACGACTGCCCGCCGAGTTTGAGCGACCACTTCTCAGGATCGAGTCCCGCGCGGGCCGCACCCGCGGAAGCGATGATGCGGCCCCAGTTCGGATCCTCGCCGTAGAGTGCGGTCTTCACGAGCGAGCTATTGATCACCATGCGCGCGATCGTCCGGGCCTGCACTTCGTCCTTGGCGCCGGTCACGTTGAACACGAGGGTCTTGGTCGCGCCTTCGCCGTCGCGCACCATCGCCACGGCGAGGTCGCGGCACAGCGCGGAGAGTGCGGCGCGGAAGCCCGGCGTTGCGCCCTCGGTGCCGGGACGCGCGAACGCATAGCACGAGTCGTTGGTCGACATGTCGCCGTCGACCGAGATCATGTTGAAGCTGCCGTCGACCGCTTCGCGCAGCGCGTCTTGCAGGCCGGCGCGCGACATCGGCGCGTCGGTGACGACGAACGAGAGCATCGTCGCCATCGAGGGGCTGATCATGCCCGAGCCCTTGGCGATGCCGCCGACGACGTAGCGGTGTTCGCCCTCGTGCCACGCATACGCGGCCATCTTCGGCACGTGATCGGTCGTCATGATCGCTTCGGCCGCTTCGAAGCACGCCTCGGGCCCGTGCGAGAGCGCTTTCACCGCGCGTTCGAGGCCCTTGGAGAGCCGGTCCATCGGTAGATAGACGCCGATCACGCCGGTCGATGCAACCACGATTTGGGTGGGGCGCAGGCCGAGCAGCGTTGCGGCCTGACGCGCGGTCGCGCGCGCATCGCGCAGCCCGCGCTCGCCGGTGCACGCATTCGCACAGCCGGCGTTGACGACGATCGCGCACATCTGCTCGCCGTCGAATTCGAGGTGGCCCGTCGATGCAACAAGCGGGGCCGCTTTGATCTCGTTGGTCGTGACGACCTCGGCGCACACGTGCGGACCCTCGAGCGCAATCAATGCGAGATCGGTCTTGCGCTTCTTGATTCCGGCGTGAACGCCGGCCAGACGGACGCCCGGCACGGCACCGAGGCCGCCCCGGACCTCGATGAGCCGAATCGATTCAGCCGACAGCGGTGCGAGCATCGAGTCCACGTTCCTCCGGGAGTCCCAGCATGATGTTCATGTTCTGCACGGCTTGTCCGGCCGCGCCTTTGCCCAGGTTATCGAGCGCGGAGAGGATGTGAATCACCCCGTCACGCTGCGTGACCTTGAGCTGTGCGTTATTGGTTTTCTCGACGGCCGGCAGATGCGGCACGCGCTTGTCGGTGAACACCGTGACGAACGGGTTGTTCGCGTAGAAACGCAGGTAGAGCGCTTGGACCTCGTCGCGTGCGATCGGGGCGCGCGGCACCAAGTACACGTCGGCCAAGATCCCGCGGCGCAGCGGTACCACGTGCGGCGAGAAGACGATCGGCGCATCGATGCCCGCGGCGCGCGCTTCCTGCGCGATCTCGGGCTGGTGCCGATGGCCTTCGAGTCCGTAGGGGTACACGTCTTCGGCGACTTCGGCAAAAAGCGTTTGCACTTTGGGATTGCGGCCGGCACCGGTGACGCCGCTCTTCGCATCGATGATGATGGTTGCGATGCGATCGCCCAGCGACCCGAGCGGAATCAGCGCCAGCAGCGAGGCGGTGACGTAACAGCCGGGATTCGCGATGAACGAGCTCTTCGCGATCGCGTCGCGATAGCGCTCGGGCAAGCCGTAAACCGCGCCTTCGGCTTTGTCCGCCAGCCGGTAGGCGTCGGAAAGGTCGATCACGCGCGCACCGGCCGCGAGCAGCGCGGGCGCGTGCTCGTGGGCAACGTCGTGATTGCCGGCCAGAAAAACGATGTCGCCCGGCCGCACGCGCTCGCGCACGGCACCGGTCGGCGAGCAGACGAGTTCGTTCGCCGGCAGCGACGGGAACAGATCGCACATGCGCGCGCCGGCAGAGCTGCTGCTCTCGACGGTCGCGATCGTGACGTCGGGATGCACGGCGAGCAGGCGGATCAGCTCGGCGGCGGCATAGCCGCTCGCGCCGACGATGTGGACGGTCGTCATGCCAGCCCCTTCGCGATCGTATCGATCTCGCGCTGCGTCGAGGCGATCGAGATCGCGACCATATCGGGATTGGGCGAGCCGCTCGTGCGCTTGGCCCGGATCGACGCCGCACCATCGAGCGGCGCCTCGGCCACGCCGATCGCCTCGATGTCGCCGTCGTCGAGCGCGCGGCCCTGCCGTTCGGCGAGCAGCACGCGCTCGCCGACGGCCGCATGCGCTTCGCGCGCCGTCGCGCCGCGTGCGATCATCGCATCGGCCAGATCGGTTGCCACCGTGTAGCCCTCGGCGGCGCGCGCTTCCATGGCGTCGGCGTTGAAGTGGAGATGCGTGAAGGCGCGCGCGAACGCGTCGAGCGCGGCCAGTGCGTGTTCGGTGCCGTGCACGATCTGGGCTTTGGTTTCTTGCAGATCGCGATGATAGGAGAGACCGATACCGCTCGTGCTTGCGAGCGCGCCCGCATACGTGCCGAGCGTGCGCGCGGCGGCGGCCCGCACGAGTTCGAACGGATCGGGATTTTTCTTCTGCGGCATCAGGCTCGAACCGGTTGCAGCGGCGTCGCCGAGCCGGGCGTAACCGAACGCCGGCGTCGTCCACAGCACGAATTCTTCGCTCGGCCGCGACGCTGCGACCACCGCGCGCGCGGCGGCGTGGAGCAGGTCGAGCGCAACGTCGCGGTCGCCGACCGTATCGAGCGCATTGCGCGAGGGTTCGCCGAAACCGAGTTCGCGCGCGGCCGCAACGCGGTCGAGCGGCAACGACGAGCCGGCGAGTGCCGACGAGCCGAGCGGGCAGAAGCGCGCGGCGTCGCTCGCAACGCGCGCAAAGCGGCTCGCGGCGCGCACGAAACCTTGCGCGGCGGCGTCGAGCCAGAACGCGAGCGAGACGGGTTGCGCGGGCTGCCAGTGCGTGGTGGCGGCGAGCAGCGTGCCGTCCTCGAGCGCGCCGAGCGCGCGTTCCTCGAGCGCGGCGGCGATGGCCAATGCCAGCTGCGCGCCCTTGACGGCGCGATCGCGCGCGTAGAGCAGCAACGTCGTTGCAACTTGATCGTTACGGCTGCGTCCGGCATGTAAGGACGCGCCGGCTTCGGGCGCGAGTTCCCGCACCCGCGCGTCGATCGCGCCGTGAATATCTTCGAACGTGCCGGCGCGCGCGAACGCGATCAGCGTCCCGTCGGCGATTTCGTCGGCGATGACGTCGAGGGCCGCGTGCAACTCGCCCGCCGCAACGCCGGTGAGCAAGCCGCCGCCCTCGAGCGCGGTGACGTGCGCGCGCGAACAGCGCACGTCGAACGGCGCCAGGACCAAGTCGTCTTCGAGCGAGGAGCCGAAGGCGATCAACGCGGCGTCGGGGGCAACGGCAAACCGTCCGCCCCACTGCAGCGCCGCAGCTTCACCGGTCGTTGCCATTACGTGCCGGCGCGCATGTCTTCGAAGCGCTGCATGACCATCGTCAGCTTCTCGGGGTCGTCGATGATCACGAGAACCGTATCGTCGCCGCCGAGCGTGCCGAGAATCTCGGGCCAGTCAGCCCCGTCGATCGCCGCGGAAACCATCATCGCGCTGCCCGGCGGCGTGCGCAAGACGATCTGATTCACGCTGCCGCGTACGCTGCCGACCAACTCGGCGATGATGCGGTGCAGGCGTGAGGAGAACATCGGCCCGACGTTCGGTTCGATGTACTTGAACTGGTTGCCGCCGCCGCCCTTGAGCGGCACCTTCATCAGGCCGAGTTCCTTGATGTCGCGCGAAATCGTGGCTTGCGTGACTTCGTAGCCTTGCGCTTCGAGCAAGGTTCCGAGCTCTTCTTGCGAGCGCACCGGCCGCGCGGCGATCAGCGCGAGAATCGCGCGCTGGCGCTTCGTTTTCGGTTGCAGCAGATTCGCGTCGACGACGTTCACAGATCTTCTCCCAGTCCGCGCAAGTCGGTCATCAGTGCGAGCAGCAGCGCTTTCTGCGCGTGCATCCGGTTTTCGGCCTGATCGAACACGACGCTTTGCGGGCCATCGATCACGCCGGCGGTGACTTCTTCACCGCGATGCGCCGGGAGGCAGTGCATGAAGAGCGCGTGCGGGGCCGCCGCCGCCATCAGTTCTTCGTTGACTTGATAGGGCCGCAGCGCGGCGGAGTTGCGTTCGCTGAAGGCTTCCTCGCCCATCGACGTCCACACGTCGGTGTAGACGACGTCGACGTCGCGCACGGCCCGCAGCGGGCTCGTGAACGCACGTGCGGTGACGTTGTAATGCTTGCCGAGTTCGACCACGCGCGCCAGCAGCGCGTCCGGCGGCCGGTGCGTGATCGGCGACGCGAACGTGACCGACATCCCGCTCATCGCGGCGGCTTCGGCCAGCGAAAACGCCATGTTGTTCTTGCCGTCGCCCACGTAGGCGAGCCGCAGCCCGTGCAGCGTGCCGAAGCGTTCCTTGATCGTGAGCATGTCGGCCAGCGCCTGACACGGGTGCGCGGCTTGCGAGAGCCCGTTGATCACGGGCACGGTCGACGCGGCGGCAAAGCGCTGCAGCGGTTCGTGCTCGTGGGTGCGCACGACGATCGCGTCGGCGTAACGCGAGAGCACGCGGGCGACGTCCTCGGGCGTCTCACGCTTGCCGAGCAAGAAGTCGTGGCCGTGCGCCACGACGGCGTGCCCGCCCAGCTGCGTCATCCCGATCTCGAACGAGACCCGCGTCCGCAGGCTCGGCTTCTCGAAGAGCATGGCCAGGCTCTTGTTCTGAAGGAAGTGCTGCTGCTCGCGGCCGGCTTCTTTGAGGGCACGGGCCGTACCGAGCAGGCTCGCCAGCTCGTCGGGGGAGAGGTCCAGCATCGTCAGCACGTTGCGCCCACGCAGGCGCCCGGCTGCAGGCATCGCTAACATTGCATAATTATACATCGTCTGCATATTATGGGTCAAGCCCGGCATCGGGAGACCCCGGCGGGACGGCGAAGGCCCCGGCGATGGAAAAGTTCGTTCCGCTGATCAGCTACCCGGCGCGTCGGACCGCTGGGCATGGCTCACTTGCCGCGATTCTGGGTGAAAATGCGCGCCCATGCCGTGGGGCTGCTCGCTGACGGCTATCGTCACGGCGCCGGCGGCACCGATGAGGATTTGCTGACGACGTTCGGGATCGACCTGGACGCGTTCACCGCCTTCATCGCGACCGCGCCCGACTACTTTCAGTGCGAAGCCTGGGTGCGCGAGAACGCCGCCGATACGTCGCCCGAGAAGATTCGCGCGTTCACCGACCACTGGCTCACGTTCGATATGCCCGAGCCGCGTCAGTCGGAATGGGCCGCACGGTTCGGCCTCACCCGCGGCACGTACACCAAGGCGATGGCGCTGAACGAACTCGACGACTGGGATTCCGTGCACGAACAGCTGCGCGCGCCGGATGCTCCGAAGACGCCGCTCGTGCCGGCGATCAGCAGTGCGCTGTCCGGTCCGCTCGGCGCACTGCACGTGCCGCGCATGTGGATCAAACGTCGCGTGTACGCCGTGGGCCGGTTGCCCGAGGGCTATCGCATCGGCGCCAAAGGCTTCGATGCAAAAGTTGCCGAGATCCTCGGCTTCGACTACGATGCGTTCGCCGCGTATATCGATGCCGAAGCACCAAGCTATCTCGCCACCGAAGCGTGGCTGCGCGAAAACGCGAAAACGCTGAATGCCGAAACGATCGCCGCACTCAACAAGCACGTGCTCGCGACGAAACTGCCGGAAGCCTATGCGCCGGGCATGCGCGCGCGTTTGGGTTTGCCGGATTCGTACGTCTTGAGCATTCCGATCAACGACCTTGACGATTGGTTCGAATTGCACGAAGCGCTCAAGGCCGTCGCGCCGGTCTAGCGTGCGGCGCGCGGGGGCGTTCCTTCGTCTCGCGCGGCCGGTCTTTTTGATCGGCGGCTTCGCTGGGTTCGGTCTCGGTGCGGCGGTCGCGCGCTTCGACGGCTATGCGCTCGACTGGCGCGCCTATCTGTTGGGTCAGCTCATCGTCACGTCGTTTCACCTGATGGTGCATTTCGGCAACGACTATTTCGATCGCGAAACCGACGTGGCGGGCGCGCGGACGCCGTGGTCGGGCGGCAGCGGCGTGCTGCCCGAAGGTGCGTTGCCCGCATGGGTTGCGCTCGCCGCCGCGCGCGCGTGCGCTGCGGCCGGCTGTGCCGCAACGCTCGTCGCTGCCGCGAGCGGTGCGTACGCGCTCGCCGGCGTGGGGCTCGCGATCGGAGCGCTGGCGTGGGCCTACAGCGCACCGCCGTTCCGTTTGCTCGCGCGCGGTCTCGGCGAACTCGACACCGTGACGGTCGTCGCGCTGCTCGTTCCGCTCGCCGGCTACGCGTCGTTCGCGCACACGCTGGCCGGGCATGCGTTCGTTGCGGCGGTTCCCGGCGCGTGCGCGATGTTTGCGATGATGCTCGCGGTGGAGATGCCCGACGTGTCTGCGGATGCCGCCAGCGGCAAACGGAATCTCGTCGTGCGCTGGGGTATCGCGAGTGCCGCCGTAGCCGCGCGTACCTTCGCGTCGGGTGCGGTACTGCTGCTGCTCTTCGTCGGCAGCACGACGTTCGGTGCACCGCCGCCGGCGTTCGTGGCGGTGATTCCGGTTGCGGTCGTGGCAGCGGCCTTCGCCGCACCGCAATACGTCGCGCACTTGTCGTTCGCGACGTTTCCGTTTCTTGGAGTAGCGCTCTACGGGCTGACGACGTGCGCGGGCATCGTCATCGTCCTGACGGGCGCGGCCTAACTCTTGCGGCTGGCGTTCAGCGTGGTCGGAACCGTGTGCAGCGCTTTGCCGATCGGGCAAGATTCCTTCGCCGTTTGAGCGAGCTGCGCAAACTCATCGTCGAGAATTCCGGCTACCACGACGACCGTCGTCAACTCGATCGAGGGGATTGCGAAACCGCCGTCTTGACGGTGCAAGTGCACCTTCGCGGTCGTGTCGATCGAGGCCGGCGAGTGCCCGGCGCGCGTGAGCGTGGCGTCGAGGGCCATGGTGAAACACGCGGCCAGCGAGGCGCCCAGCAATTCTTCAGGATTGGTGCCGGGCTCGCCGGCGAAGCGGGTGCCGAAAGAGTAATCGGCTTCGATCTTTCCGCTGCCGGTCTTGATCGTGCCGCGACCTTTGGCCACGTCGCCTTCCCAATGAACGGAGGCGGTGCGAGCGATATCTTCGGGAACGTGCATGCCGCCCAAAAGGCGGTCATCGAAGCGCGGGTTGCGCCGCGGTTCTCAATGCATGACCGGCGAAGGTAGGCGCCGATGCAGGAGGACCTCGACCGGGCCCGGCGGCTGGCCGATCTCGACCGCACGGATGAAGCGCGCGAAGCCTATCTGCAACTGCTCGCCCGCGCGCCGGACGATCTGCGCGCGTTGAACGACTTCGGCACGTTTCTCATGCGGGGCGGTTACCGTGCCGCCGCGCGAACGGTCTACGAGCGCGCGCTCGCGATCGATCCGCAATCGGCGCTGGCGCACGCCAATCTCGCCAACGTGCTCTTCGCCGATACGGCATACGACGGCGCGCGGGCGCACTATGAAGCCGCGCTTGCGATCGAGCCGCACAACGCGGCCGCGCATCAAGGCCTCAGTTATGCGCTCACCCGGCTCGGACGCGACGACGAAGCGCTGGTGCACCGGCGGCTGGGTTTCACCGGCCGTGCGCTGACCACTGCACCGTATCGCGGCGCGGGCCGTCCGGTCGACGTGTTGCTGTGCGTCTGCGCCGGCGGCGGGACGCTCTACACCGACACGTTCCTCGACGATCGCATCTTCCGCGTCACGACCTTGGTCGCCGACGTCTACGACGGAACTCCCGCGCTACCGTCCGTTGACGTCGTGTTCAACGCGATCAGCGATGCGGATCGCGCCGGCGCCGCACTGACGGCGGTCGCAGCGGCTTTTGGCGCAGAACGCGCGACCGCTGATCAATGCGCCCGCGCGCGTTCTGGCCACCGCGCGCGCCGCTGGTGCCGCACGGTTGGCCGCGATCGACGGCGTCGTCGTGCCCCGCATCGCGACGGTGCCGCTGGCAGCGCTGCGCAGTTCGCCGGCCGACACCGTCGCGCAGCACGGCTTCGCGTTCCCGCTGCTCGTGCGCGCACCGGGATTTCACACCGGACAGCATTTCGTGCAGCGTCGCGAGCGCCGGCGAACTTGGCGCCGCGATCGCCGGGTTTCCCGGCGCCGACGCGCTCGTGATCGAATACATCGACCTGCGCGGCGATGACGGACGGGTGCGCAAGTATCGCGTGATGATGGTCGGCGGCGCGCTCTACCCGATGCACGTCGCGGTGTCGCGCGAATGGAAGGTACACTATTTTAGCGCCGACATGGCATCGGACGCCGCGAACCGGGCCGAGGACGAGCGTTTTCTGGCCGATCCGGTGAGCGCGGTCGGGGTCGCAAGCGTGGGCGCAGCTGGGCCGGATTCGCGAGGCGCTCGGGCTCGAGTACGCCGGCATCGATTTCGGAATCGACCGCGCCGGACGGGTGGTCGTCTTTGAGGCGAACGCAACGATGATCGTGCTGCCGCCCGGACCCGACACGATCTGGGACTATCGCCGCGCACCGGTCGCGCGCATCGTCGACGCGGTTCGCGCGCTGCTGCTTGCTCCTCAATGAGCCAGGGCGACCGGTCGCGTATCACCCGGGATGCACGCTCAAGTCGGAATCGTGGGAGCGGGGCCGGCCGGCCTCGTGCTCTCGCACTTGCTCCATCGTGCCGGCATCGAGTCGGTCATCGTGGAGGCGCGTTCGCGCGAGTATTGCGAAGGCCGCATTCGGGCCGGCGTGCTGGAACACGGCAGCGTCGATCTGCTCAACGCGACCGGCCTCGGCGTACGGATGACGCGCGAGGGTTTGGTCCACAACGGTATCTACTTGCGCTTCGGCGGACGCAGCCACCATCTCAACTTTGCCGAACTGACCGGCAAGCAGATCATGGTCTACGGCCAGCACGAAATCGTGAAGGACGTGATCGCCGCGCGGCTCGAAGCCGGCGGCCAGATTCTGTTTGAATCGAGCGACGTTTCGATCGAACGCTTCGATACCGCGCAGCCCTCGATTCGCTTTCACGACGCCGGCGGCAACGCGCAACGTCTCACCTGCGATTTCATTGCCGGCTGCGACGGTTTCCACGGCATCTGCCGTCCGAGCGTTCCCGACGGGGAGCTGGCGTTCTTCGACCGCATCTATCCGTTCGCGTGGCTCGGCATTCTGGCCGATGCGCCGCCCGTGTGCGAAGAGCTGATCTACTCCAACACCGACCGCGGCTTCGCGCTGTTCAGTCAGCGCTCGCCCACCGTGCAGCGGTACTACTTGCAGTGCACGCCGGATGAAGACATCAACGAATGGCCCGACGCGCGCATCTGGCACGAACTGCAGGCGCGTCTGCAGGGCGAAGACCCGCCGGAACTCATCGAAGGCGTGATCACGCAAAAAGGCGTCACCGCGATGCGCAGCTTCGTCACCGAGCCGATGCAGTACGGACGCTTGTTCCTGGCCGGCGACGCCGCGCACATCGTGCCGCCGACCGGGGCGAAGGGCATGAACCTCGCGCTGGCCGACGTCGTGGCGCTCTCAGCCGGAATCGAGCGCTACTACCGCGACGGATCGATGAGCACGCTCGACGGCTATTCCGCGCACGTGCTCAATCGCGTGTGGCGAGCCGAGCGTTTTTCGTGGTGGATGACCTCGATGCTGCACCGCTTCGACGACCAGACCGCGTTCGATCGCAAACTGCAGTACTCCGAGCTCGAATACATCACGAGTTCGCGCGCCGGGGCGCAGAGCTTGGCCGAGAATTACGTCGGCTTCGCGATGACCTGACGCCGCTCGACGGCGAGCGTGAACGCGAGGCCGGCCAGCACGAGCGCGCCCGAGATCGCGAAGATCTGAGCGTAGCCTGCGGGGTCGTGCTGCAACACGATCGCCACGAGCGCGGGGCCCGCGGCGGCGCCCGCGATGCGCAGCAAACTGAAAAAGCCGATCCCCGCACCGTAACGGCCGGCCGCCGTTTGCGTTGCGCCCGAAGCGCCGGCCGTATATTCCGCGGCGAGCGCGGCGCCGAGCAGCAGCATCGCCGGGAAGAACATCCAGAGACCGAGCTGCAAGTATGCCGTCACGGCGAGCAATGCGGTACCGGCGGCAACGGCCATTAGCCCGAGCTGAATTGTGACCCCGCTGCCGTAGCGCCGCACGAGAACGCTCGAGAACGGTGCGATCAGCGCCATCGCGAGCGGCATCGTCAACGTGATGAAGCCCGCCGCGGCAACGGGCATCGCCAGCACTTGCTGCAGGTAGAGCGGGATCCCGAGCAGCGCTGCCGCAAACGCGAGCGTCGAGCCGAAGATGCCGACGCAACTCGTGACGTACGATGGTTCGCGGAATGCGCTGCGGCGAGACGAACGGCTCGCGCGCCGTGCGAATCACCCATACGAAGGCCAGCAAACTGGCGCAGCCGCCGAACGCGATCGCTGCGAGCCACGGAGAATGCAGGCCGAGTTGTGGAATCGCGGTGAACGCGCTGAGCAGCAGCAGCGCGGCGAGGGTGAGCGAGACCGCACCGCGCCACTCCAGCGGCATCCGGCGCGGTTCATCGCTCGGCAGGTAGCGCCACGCGCCGATGCATGCGAAGACCGCGATGAACGCGGCCGGCAGAAAGATCGAGCGCCAGCCGAAGAGGCTCGTGAAGATGCCGCCCAGCGGCGGCCCGAGCGCTTGTCCCGCGCTGTTCGCCATCGCCCACGCGCTGAGCGCGAGCGGGCGGTCACCGGGATCGTAGAGTTCGGCCAACAGCGTCAGGACAAGCGGCACGATGCCGGCGGCCGCCGCGCCTTGCACGATGCGCACGGCGACGAGCACGGCGAGGTTCGGCGCGAGCGCGCCGGCGACGCCGCAGATTCCGTAGACGGCGATGACGATGCAATACACCTTACGCCGGCCGAAACGGTTGCCGATCCAATCGCCCAGCGGCAGCAGCGTCGCGAACGTGATCGCCTGCGAGGTGATGAGCAGTGAGGCGTCCGCGATCGAAACCTGCAGGTCGCGGGCGATGTTGGCGATCGGCACGTTGAGAATCGTGCTGCCGAGTACCGACATGAAGGTTCCGGAGACGACCGCGATGGTCGCGATCGTGCGCCCGGCGTGATTCCGGGTCGCCGCTGTGGTGGCCATTGGAACGCTCATGCTACGAGCATGCCAGGACGTCCCGCCCCGGCGGTCATACACTACCGGGGATGAAGGTCTTCGTCTTCGATCTCTTGCCCTACGGCGAAAATCTCGCGCACCTGCAGGTCGGTAAAGAACTTCCGTATCCGCTTTCGCAAAAGTATTTCAAGCCCGACGTTGCGGTGCGCACGTATGCGGAACACCTCGACGCGTGGGCGCTGCTGGACGAGTTGGGCTACGACGGCGTCGGGTTCAACGAACATCACACCTCGCCGTACGGGCTGATGAACTCGCCGAACTTGATGGCTGCATCGGCGGCGCAACGGACGAAGAACATCAAGCTGCTGATCTACGGCAATCTGCTGCCGCTGCACGAGCCGCTGCGTTTGGCCGAAGAGCTGGCGATGCTCGATTGCCTCTCGAACGGCCGTCTGATCTCGGGTTTCGCGCGCGGCATCCCGCGCGAGTACAACGTGCACAACGTCAAGCACGCCGAATCGCGCGCGCGGTTTGAAGAAGCTTACGACATCATCACGCGCGCGTGGACCGAAGACGTGTTCTCCTACGAGGGCCAGTTCTGGTCGTATCGCGACGTTGGAATCTGGCCGCGGCCGGTGCAGCAGCCGATGCCGCCGGTGTGGACGCCGATTTCGAGCAGCAAGGAGTCGATCGAGTGGGCCGGGCGCCATAACATCCCGATCACGCCCGGTCTCGGTTCGCGCGGCATGCGCGAAGACATCACGCGCTACTACGCACAGTGCCTAGCCGCCGCCGGTCACAAGATCACGCCCGGCCACCTGACGATCGGAATTGAAGCGTACGTCGCCGAGAGCAAGGCCCAGGCCGTGCGCGAGTACGGACCGCATCATCTCTACTTCAACCGCGTGCTGTTCAGCCACGGCAACACGACGGAACTCGACCTCAACACGAAGACCGGCTATCTCACCGAACAATCGGCGAGCTTCATGCGGCCGGAAAATCTCGGGGCCGCGGCGCGCTCGCGTTCCGACTATCGCGATATGACGATGGCCGATGTCGAGCGCAAAGCCGAGAACCTGCCGTGGGGCACGGCGGAAGAAGTGCGCGACCGCATCATCGAGGAGGCGGAGCACGCCGGCGCCGAGACCGTGCTGATGAGCTTCAATCGCGGCGCGATGCCGCACGAGATGTTCGTCGAACAGATCCGGCGTTTCGCCAAGGACGTGCTGCCCGCGCTGCAGGCGCATAAGATCACGTCGGTGCCGTTGGTAGCGGGGGCCGCGGTTTAGGCGCGTGTCCCTCAAAGGTATCTTCGCACCGGAGTTCCGTCAGCGGCTGATCGCGCTGACGGTCGCGTGCGCGTTCTTCATGGAAATGCTCGACGGCAGCGTGATCGCGACGGCGCTGCCGCAGATGGCGCAGTCGTTCCATGAAAACGCCGTCAACCTCAGCATCGGCATGTCGGCCTATCTGCTCACGCTCGCGATCTTCATCCCCGCAAGCGGCTGGATGGCCGACCGCTTCGGGTCGAAGACGATCTTTTTGAGCGCGATTGCCATCTTCACCGTGGCTTCGGTCTTCTGCGGCATTTCGAACACGCTCTTCGAGTTTACCGTCGCGCGCATCGTGCAGGGCGTGGGCGGCGCCATGATGGTGCCGGTGGGTCGCCTCGTGGTCCTGCGCAGCAGCGACAAGCGCGACCTGGTCAACATGATGCAATTCATTTCGACCCCCGGGCTGATTGCGCCGATGCTCGGCCCGCCGATCGGCGGGTTCATCACAACGTATTCATCCTGGCGCTGGATCTTTTTCTTGAACGTGCCGATCGGCGCGCTCGGCCTCGCGCTGGTGCTGGCGTTCATGGTCAATCACAAGGTCGAAGAGCGCCGCTCGTTCGACTGGCCGGGCTTCGTCCTCAGCGGCGCGGGCCTCGCATCGCTGCTGTTCGGACTCGATCAACTCGGGCGCCCGAGCATCTCTTCGACGTTCACCGCAGCCCTGATCGGCATCGGCATCGTGATCTGCGGCTTTGCCTACGTGCACTTGACGCGCACGGAGCATCCGCTGCTCGATCTCTCGCTCTTCAAGATTCACACGTTCAAGATCTCGACGCTGCTGGCCGGCACGTCGTTCCGCATCGTAATCGGCACGACGCCGTTCTTGTGGCCGCTGCTCTTCCAAGTCGGCTTCGGCATGAGCGCGTTTGCGTCGGGCTCGCTGACGATCGCCTGCGCGGTCGGCGACTTCGTGACGAAGTTCGTTTCGAAACGGATCCTGCAGCGTTTCGGCTTCCGTCAAACGCTCACGATCAACGGAATTTTCTGCGCGCTGGCGGTTGCCGCGTGCGCGCTCTTCAACGCCTCGACCCCGGTCATCGTTCTCGCTGCCGTCCTGTTCATCATCGGCTGTTCGCGCTCGGTGCAGTTCGGCTCGTTCAACGCGTTGACGTACGGTGACGTTCCGCAAACGCGCATGAGCGCGGCGAGTTCGCTCGCCAGCACGCTGCAGCAGCTGGCATTCGGCGTCGGCGTCGCCTACGGCGCGCTGGTCTTGCACCTCGCGGCGCTCTGGAACGGCCGCAGCGGCGGCTTCACCGTCGCCGACTTCCACCTCGCATTCCTCGCCACCGCCGCGCTCGCGCTCTTCTCCGCGTTCTCGTTCACGCGCCTAGCCCCCGACGCCGGCGCCGAAGCCAGCGGCCATCAACTGCAAGAGCCGACGTCAGCGGCAGTCGTGGCGCGTAGCTAGTGTCAGCGCAGTTAGTGTCATCCCGAGCTTGTCGAGGGACCGCCACTAACGTTCAACAATTGCGGCTGTCCCTCGACAAGCTCGGGATGACATGTTAGTCGAGCGCTGCCAATAGGGGGTCTGGGCCTTCGGTTACGGCGCGGGTGCAGAGTTCGTGCATCTCTGCGGTGTAGGCTGGCGATTTGGCTTGCAGTTGTTCGAACGATGAGCGGGGTTTCCGGATCGCCCGGGGGGTGTTCTAGGGTTAGGGTGTGTTCGGTGCCGGTGTTGAGGCGGACGGTGATGCGCGCGGGCCAGAGGCGCGGGTAGAGCGTTGTCGAAGGCGTCGGTGGCGACGGTTTCGACGCGTTTTTCGAAGGCGAGGATGGCGTCGCTGAACGGGCCGGCGCGCACGACGTCGTAGAGCACGTTGCGGTCGAGCGCGGCGGCGGCGACTTGGAAGGCTTGGCTCGTCGCGGTCGAGAGGCGCTCGCCCGGACGCGAGGGGTTCTCGATCATCCATGCGTAGTCGCGCGGAACCTCGACTCGCACGTGTGCGACGTCCGCCGGATCGATGCGCTCGCGTTCGCTGAGCGCGATGTAGGCGGCGGCTCCCGAGAGCGCCTGACGCGAGGTGCAGAACGGTTTCTGCGCGAGCGCGGCAATCTCGCCGTCACCGATCGCGCGCGCCGCGAGTTCGTGGTCCATCACGTTCGGTAGCGCGACCGAATCATCGAGCAGCAAGCCGGCCGCGGCGGCATTGGCCGCATCGACGCCGGTCTCTACCGACGCGCCGAAGAGATACCAGCGCGCGGTGCGCGTACCGCTGCGGCCGACGCGTGAGATGCTGCGCAGCGAAGCGATGCGCAAGGCTTGCGTAAGCGCGGGCGCATCGAGGCCGAGCATCACGCCGGCTACGGCCGCGGCGGTGACGGGAGCGACGGCGATCGTGGGCCACGTTCCGCTGCGCAACACACTCGCGCCGCCGACCGCGGTGCCGA
This sequence comes from Vulcanimicrobiota bacterium, assembly GCA_963845455.1. Taxonomy (GTDB): domain Bacteria; phylum Vulcanimicrobiota; class Vulcanimicrobiia; order Vulcanimicrobiales; family Vulcanimicrobiaceae; genus Lustribacter. The sequence continues at coordinate 290,959 of CAWJSM010000002.1, forward strand.
AGCGAATCGCGGCGGCGTAACCGGCCGCAAGCCCGCGCCGTAACGTTGCGCCGTCGACCGGCCTGCGCGCCGCGACGGCGAGCGCGGCCGGAATCACGACGGCGCTGGCCGTGACGCACGTGGCGAGGTGGATGTCGTCGATCTCGGTATGCCGGATCGTCACGGCAAACGCGTTGGTTTGCCGCGGCGTCACGCGCGTTACTCCGGCCACGCGCGCGGCGGTACGGCCCTCATCGGTTTCGCCGCCGGCGAGAAACGCGGCGATCGTGTCGCCGAGCCGGCGCGCCGCGATGTCGGATGCTACGTCGGCAGCATCGATCGCGGCGAGGCGTTCGGCGAAGGTCGCGAAGACGCTAGACGAGTGCGGGTTGGGCGCGGTGGCAGAAGTCGCCGAAGGCTTCGCCGGGTCGTCGATCGGTGGCATATGCCCGGAAGAGTTCCGAAAGCACGCCGGCGATCTCCTCGCCTTTGACCTTTTCGCGATAGGCCGTATTGAGGCGCGTCGCGCCGAAATTGCCGCCGACCGAGATGATGTAGGTATTGAGGCTCATCCCGACGATCCCGATTTCGCCCGTCGCGGGCCGCGCGCAGCTGTTCGGGCAGCCGGTCATGCGAATCGTGGGCACGCCCTCCCGCAAGCCGGCAGCCTGCCACGCTTGGCGGATGCCTTCGAGCAGCGTGGGCAAGAAACGCTCGGATTCCGCCAGCGCGAGACCGCACGTCGGCAAGGCCGGGCACGCCAGCGCGCGGCGTTCGAACTCATCGGCGTTGTTGAGCACGCCGTTGGCCTTCAGGATCGCATCGATCGTCGCCCGTTGATCCGCATCGACGTCGACGATCAAGAGCGACTGGCCCGGCGTGGCAACGAGGTTGCGGCCGGTTTGCGCTACGATGTCGCGCAGCGCGGTCTTCAAACGGACCGTGCCGCGATCCGCAATGCGGCCGCTCAGGATGTCGAGCGCGTAGAAATACTTGCCGTCGCCTTGCGCGACCCAGCCCTGATACTCGGGCACCGTCCACGCGGGCAGCGGGCGCCACGCGCCGAGCCTGAAGCCGGCCTGCTGTTCGACCGCTTCGCGGAACCAAGCGATTCCGCGATCTTGGATCGTGTACTTGAGGCGCGCGTGTTTGCGGTTCGTGCGATCGCCGTGGTCGCGCTGCACGATGACGATCGCTTGCATGACCGGGATCAACTGCTCGGGCGTAACGAACGCGAACTCATCGGCCAAGCGCGGGAAGGTCGCGTGCTTGCCGTGCGTCATACCGAGGCCGCCGCCGGCCGTGATGTTGTAGCCTTCGATCGTGCCGTCGGCCGCCGTGAGCACGACGACGCCCGCATCGTTCGTGTAGAGATCGACCGAGTTGTCGCCCGGCACGGTGACCGCGATCTTGAACTTGCGCGGCAGATACGTCGGACCGTAGATCGGCTCTTCGACGGGTTCTTCCGTTTGCGTCGTGTATGCGAGTTCGCCGTCGGTCCAGAGTTCGGCGTACGCTTTCGTGCGCGGCGTGAGCGCGTCGGCGATCGCGAACGCTGCCGCGCGCGCCGCATTGTAGTCCGGCCGCTGCAGCGGGAAGGGCGTCGCCATGACGTTGCGGTTGACGTCGCCGCACGCGGCCAGCGTCGAGCCGAGATGTTCGTTGATCTGATGGATGACTTCGTGTAGGTTGCTCTTGAGCACGCCGTGCAGTTGCAGCGCGCCGCGGGTCGTGATGCGGACCGTGCCGTTACCGTAGAGGTCCGTCAGTTTGTCGACGCCGAGATAGAAGTCGGCCGGCAGAAAACCACCCGGGCTCTTGGTGCGAATCATGCAGCTGTAGTCGCGACCGGCGCCGGTTTCGCGCGCGGACTTGCGCGCATCGCGGTCGTCCTGCTGATAGACGCCGTGGAACTTCAGCAGTTGGATCGCGTCTTCGCTGAAGTGATCGACGGGGGCGGCGAGCTCCTCGGGAATCGAGCCGCGCAGGCCTTGGCTCTTGCGCTTCAGCTCCTCGACACTCAACTTACTCATGCGGGCTCGCCGCCGTCCACGTATTCACAACTTCTCCTAATTCGGCCACAAGCCGTAACCCTACCATGCTGGACCGGTCCACGTCAAACAAGGGTTCATGCGCGGCCGCGGAAGCGCGACTTCATGGATTTGGGACTTACCGGGAAAACCGCGCTCATCACGGGCGGCAGCGCCGGCATCGGGCTCGCCTGCGCGACCATGCTTGCCGGCGAGGGAGTGGCCGTCGCCATCGTTGGCCGCGACGCGGCCCGGCTCGCTGCGGCCGCACCGGCGTTGCGGGCGCATACCGTGGCTGCCGACCTATCCAAGGCTGAGGATGTCGTGCGCACGGCGCGCGAGGCGGAGGCGGCGCTCGGCCGGATCGACATCTTGATCAACTGCGCCGGCTCGGCCATGGGCGGCGACTTTCTCGACGTCGGCGACCAGGCGTATCTGGATGCCTGGAACCTCAAGCTGCTCGGCTACATCCGCATGACCCGCGCGGTCGTGCCCGGGATGATCGCGCGCCGTGACGGCCGCATCGTGAACATCGTCGGCGGAGCCGGCCGCTACCCCAGCGCGTCTTTTCTCACCGGCAGCACCAGCAACGCCGCGCTGTTGAACTTCACCCGCGGGCTTTCGAAAGAACTCGCGCAGTACAACGTGCGCATCAACGCGATTTCGCCCGGTTCGACCGAGACCGAGCGCAGCGAACGGCAGCTCAAGTCGCGCGTCGCGCCGGGACAGACACTCGAAGAAGCCCGTGCGGCCAGGCTTGCCTCGATCCCGCTCAAGCGCATGACGCAGCCCGACGAGATCGCGTCGATGGCGGTGCTGATCGTGTCCGACCGCATGGCCTCGATGACCGGCAGCGAGGTCCTGATCGACGGCGGCGTGATGCCGGCGGTTTAGTTCAGGCTTCTAATTCAGGTTGATGTTGTCGACGTTGTGGCCGTTGCGGGCGCCGAAGCGCACGAGCATCGCATCGGCATGGAACGGACCGATGCGTTCGAGCGGAATGTGCGGCGGCACCAACGGTCCGCTTTGCGGTAAACGCTCGCGCGCGGCTTGCACGCAGATCGATGCTGCGGCGACGAGTGCGAAGCCCCCGAAGAGTTCCCACATCGGCGTGGGCCATGGCGGGGCATGTCCCAGCAGCGAGAGGACGGCGCGAATCGCCGTGATGACGATCAGGGCTTCGAGGAGCACGAGCTTCATAGCATCAGCCGCCGGAAAAAGGGGTGCCGAGTCTCCATTCTGCCCGGCGCCCTACTTCCTCTCTACCCATTAGAGTTCTTCGCGCAAACTGCTTTCATGCCAATGGCCTAAGAGCGCGTTGTTGAGGGCGACCATCACGAGGTAGAGCGCAACGCCGCTGAGCGCGATCAAAAACAGCGCGGCGAACATGAGGGGAATATCGAGTTCGAAGCCGGCCTGCAGAATCTGGTAGGCCAGGCCCGCGCTGCGGCCGCCGGTTCCGGCGACGAATTCGGCCACCACCGCCCCGATCAGCGCGAGGCCGCTCGCGATGCGCAAGCCGGCCAAGAAAAACGGCAGTGCGGAGGGGATGCGCAAGCGCACGAGCGTCTCGAGCCGCGTCGCCTTGTTCATGCGAAAGTAGCTGAGCAAACCAGGATCGACGCTGTGCAGTCCGATCGTCGTGTTCGAGATCACGGGGAAGATCGCGACGACCGCCGCGCAGATCGTCAGCGACAGCGACGTGTTTTTCACGAGGATGATGATCAGCGGCGCGATCGCAACGACCGGCGTTACCTGCAGCAGCACGGCATATGGGAAGAAACTCGCCTCGATGATCTTGCTCTGCACGAACACGAACGCGATCAGCGTGCCGAGCACGACCGCGATCGCGAACGCTTGCAGCGTGATGAGCAGCGTCGTACCGAGCGCGCGCAGGAGCACCGGCCACTCGCGCACGAGCGCGCCGGCGATCGCGCTCGGCATCGGAAAGAGGTAGGCCGGCACGTGCCAGAAGCGGCATGCGCCCTCCCAGACCGCCAGGATCAGCAAACCGACCACGATTGGTGCGCCGGTGCGAAAGGCGGTGTGCGGTTCGTTCACGCTTCGGCTCCCGCGACCGACGCTTCGTGCAAGATCTTCGAGAGATCGCGTGAGAGTTCGGCGAAGCGCGCGCTGGTGCGGAAGTCGTCGCCGCGCGGCTCGGGTTCGTCGACCCGGAACTCGGCAAACACGCGCCCGGGGTTCGCGGCCATCACGACCACGCGCGTCGACAGAAAGACCGCTTCGTAAAGCGAGTGCGTCACGAAGATCGTCGTCAGCTTGCGCTCGAACGACAGCCGCAGCAAATCGTCGTCGAGACGGTTACGTGTGAACTCATCGAGCGCACCGAACGGCTCGTCCATCAGCAGCAGATCGGGATCGGTCACGAGCGCGCGCGCGATCGAGACGCGCATCCGCATCCCGCCCGAGAGCTGGCGCGGATAGTGCCGGCGGAACCCGGTGAGGTCGACGTTGGCGAGGGCCGCATCCACGCGCGCGGCCGCCGCCGCTTTGGAAACGCGGGCCAGGTCGAGCGGCAAGCGGACGTTAGTGTCGACGCGCGACCATGGCATCAGCGTGGGCTCTTGGAACACGAACGCCATTTGGCGTCCGGCCTGGACGGCGAGATCGCCGCTGGTCGGCGCAATCAGATTCGCAATCAACTTGAGCAGCGTGCTCTTGCCGCAGCCCGACGGACCGATCAACGTGACGAACTCGCCCGGCTGGACGCGCAGATCGATCGGCGCGAGGCCGCGCATGCCGTTGGAGAACACTTTGTCGGCGCCGCGGAGTTCCACCACCGCGGCGCCCGCTTCGACGATCACGCGATGATGTTCAGGCCTTTGACGAATTTTGTCGTGTAGGCCGTCTGCCAAGGCGTCGCGGCTTTGAGCATGTTCGCGCCGACCATGAAATCGCGCGTTTTTTTCCAGCGGCCGTCGGTCATGATCCCGATGCCCTGCGTTGCGGCATCGCCACCGGTGACGCACTTGATCGCTTTGAAGCGCCCGATGCTGAACGCGATCTGATCGTCGCCTTGTTTGGGGTTCGCTTCCTTGATCAACGCGTTGCCCGCGGCCGGATGCGCGAGATACTCTTTCCAGCCCTGCATCGTCGCTTTCACGAACGCCGCGACGGCTTCGGGATTTTTCTCCATGTATGCGCGGGTCGTCACGAGGGTCGTGCTGTACGGCGGGTAACCTTGATCGGCGAAGAGGAAGAACTTCGTTTTCACCCCGTTCTTCTGCGCTTCGAACGGCTCGGCCGTGATGTAACCTTGCTGCGCCAGCGTCGGATCGACGTAAAACGGTTGCAGGTTGAACGTGTACGTGCCGGCTTGGTCGTCGGTGAAACCGTACTTCAGCTTCAGCCAGGGCCAGAATGTTGAAAACGCCGTGCTCGCGACGAGAATCTTGCGGCCTTTGAGCGCGGCCAGCGACGGCACGTCGGTATGCGCCATGATGCCTTGCAGATCGAATTGATTCACGGCGCCGATCGCGACGGCCGGCACGCCCTTCTCGACGCTGTCGAGCACTTCGATGTCGTAGCTGACGATGATGTCGGCATCGCCGCCGCGCCAGGAGCTGCACGCCGTTGACTTGCGGCCCGCCCATCTGGATGTCGACGTCGAGGCCGGCCTTCTGGTAGAGCCCGGACGCCTTGGCCTGGTAGAAACCGCCGTGCTCGGCTTCGGCAAACCAGTTCGTCAGGAACCGGATTTTCGTGGCCGCGCGCGCCGGAGGAATCCGGGTTACGGCGGCCGCCACCGCACTCGCCGTTCCGGCAATCGCCGCACGGCGCGAAAAGACCAAGTCATTCGTAGGCATAAGCGATGGTATGGTCGCAACGTTGCGCCGCCCTATGGACAATCCGCTAGCGGAACGCCTCAGTCGTTGGGCGCGGTGAATACTAGGGCCGCGTTGATGCCGCCGAAGCCGGCCGAGGCGCTGAGCACCACGCGCGGCGCTGCGAGCAGCGGTTCCATGAGCACGCCGACCTCGCAGGCCGGATCGCGCTCGTCGCAGTTGACGACGCGCGGAGCGATGCCGCGCTGGATCGCCAGCAGCGAAAGCGCCGCCTCCCACGCGCCCGTCGCGCCGAGCGCGTGGCCGTGCTGGCCCTTCGTTGCGGTGAGCGGTACCTGCGGCGTGCGATCGCCGAACACGAGCTGCAGCGCGGCCGCTTCGCCGGCATCGCCGAGCGGCGTGCCCGAACCGTGCGCGTTGATCAGGTCGACCTCGCCCGGCGCGACGTTCGCCTCGCTCAGCGCGCGCTGCATCGCAAGCGCGTTGAACGTGCCCTCGGGTTGCGGCGCCGACATGTGATACGCGTCGTTGGTCAGCCCGTAGCCCGCGATCTCGCCGTAGATGCGCGCGCCGCGCGCCAGCGCGTCGTCGTAACGCTCGAGCATCAGCATCGCGGCGCCTTCGGCCATCACGAAGCCGTCGCGACCGCGATCGAACGGCCGGCACGCGCCCGCCGGATCGCCGTTGTGCGTCGACATCGCGCGGATGACCGTGAACGCGCCGAACACGAGCGGCGCGAGCGGCGCTTCGCAGCCGCCCGCGAGCGCGGAGCGAATGTCGCCGCGCGCGATCGCGCGAAACGCCTCGCCGATCGCGACGGCGCCCGAAGCGCACGAGTTGCCGTTGGCGACGTTGGGTCCGCGCACGCCGAATTCCATCGCGACGTTGCACGTCGCCGCGCCGCCGAAGACCGAGATCGCGAGCAGCGGACGCACCGCGTCCAGACCCGACGCGCGAAAGACGTCGTGCTGTTCGTCGGCATAGGCGAGGCCGCCGAGCGCCGAGCCGATGTACACGCCGGTGTCCGTGCCGTCGCCCGTCACGCGAAAGCGCGGCATCGTCGATCGCGAGGCGCGTTGCGGCCAGCGCGAACTGCGAGAAGCGGTCGGTCCAGCGCAGGCGTTTGCCGCCGACGAACGCGGCCGCATCGAAGTCGTCGATCTCGGCCGCGATCGTCGAGCCGTACCCGGCGGTCGGGAAGCGCGTGATCGTGCGCACCGCAACGTGTTCGGCGAGCACGTTGGTCCAGAACGCCTCGATTCCGATGCCGAGCGGCGTCACGACGCCGAGTCCCGTCACCGCAACGCGATGCTTCATGCCGCGCCCGCTTCGGCGAGGTGCTTCATGCGCGCGAGCGTTTTGTTCGCCACGCCGTGGATGAAGATATCGCTGACGACGTACTTACCGAAGAAATCGGCCGCGACCGGAAATTGGAAGGCGAGCCGATGCACGATCTGCACGCGCGTGCTGCCCGCCGCGAGCGGCGTGAAGATCCACTCGACGTCCATGCCGCGCGTCGGTCCGTTGATGTGATGGAACGCGATATGCGGCCGTAGCGGATCGTTGGTCTGTTCGGCCGTCCAGCGCAACGGAACGAACCCGTGCCGCGCCGCCATCTCGACCGTCCGCGTCGGTCCGTCTGCGCGAGCACGCGCACGTAGCGATAATGCGGCAAGAGTTCGGGCCAGCGTTCGGTGGCGGAGGCGAGCCGATAGATCGCGGCTGCCGGCGCCGCGATGTCGATGCGGTTTTCGGTGGTGATCAGAGGACGAGCTTTCCGAGGACTGCCGGCGTGAGCGCGCTTTGCGGCGGCCGCATGCCGGCCAGCGCGTCGATCATCGTCGCCGCAAGTCGCGGGTGACGCGCGAGCTTCTTCGCGGCGCGGCGCGCCAGCAGCGGTACGTCGATGAGCCAGCCGACCGCCGCGCTCAAACGCTTGCGCGCCGGCGAAGTCGGCAAGCCGTTCGTCGGCATAGTTTGCGAAGGCGCTCGTTTCGCGCGCGCGATTGCCGGCGGCGGAAACGATCGCGCGGGCGGCGGCCTCGGCCGACGTGAGCGCGAGAAAGACGCCTTGGCCGGTGAACGGATTGAGGAAGCCGGCGGCATCGCCGATCAGCACGGCGCCGTTCGCGATCGGCGCGCGCACGCTATGCGCCAGCGGCCCGATCGCCGCGCGCGCGCCGATGCGGTGCGCGTTCGCAAACGAACGGTGTCCGCGCCCGAGCTCGGCCGCTTTGCCGGCCACGCCTTCGTCGACGAATCCCGACCACGTTGCGAGCGCGGTTTTCGGTACGACGACCATCACGTTGGTCGTATTCTGGCTCAGAGGGTTGAGGGCGAAATAAGCGCCCGCGCCGACGTACATCTCGATGAAGCCGCCGAGATCGCCGAAGCCGGTGTAATGTCCGCCGACGGCAAATCGCGGCGAACGCCAGCTGTGCTGCATCAGGCCGGCCTGCCGCGCGACGACCGATCCGCAGCCGTCGGCGCCGACGGTCCAGCGCGCGCGCACTTCGTACGCGCTACCGTCGTCGTTGCGCACCCACACGCCGTCGATGCGTCCGCGATCGCGCAGCAGGTCCTCGACGCGGCCGTGCACGACGGTGACGCCGGCATACACGGCCGCGCGTAAGAGGATCGCATCGAGCGTTTCGCGTTCGCACGAGAGCGCGCCGTCGGTAAACGGCAGTTCGACTGCCGGCGCACGCGGCGGAACGAGCCGCACGCCGCGCAGCGCGTACGCTTGCGCGCGCACGTCCTTCAGCACGCCGATGCGATCGAGTGCGGCGACGGCGCCCGAATTGAGATATTCGCCGCAGACCTTGCGGCGCGGAAACGTCGCGCGCTCGACGAGCGTTACGGCGAGCCCGGCGCGCGCGAGCAAGCAGCGCGCACGACGAACCGGCCGGCCCGCCGCCGACGACGACCGCGTCAACAGTGCCATCGAGCAGCGTCATGCGGAAGAACGGTTCGCGCCGCACGCGCGGTGCCCGCCAGCCCGCTTCGCGCGCCAGCGCGAGTGCTTCGGCGGGCTCGTACGCGCGGCGCACCGAGAGCGGCGCATCGTGCCGCGTGAGGCGGTTGCGCGTCGTGGCGCGCGCGTAGAGCCACGTCGCGGCAAACGCGAGACGCGAGCGCGAGAGATCGCCGACGATCGGCGTGAGCCGCGCGACGCGGCGCATCTCGCGCAGCAGTTCGCGCGCCGCCGGCGGTTCGAAATGGTGCAGCGCGAGCGTGCACGTGACGACGTCGAAGGCGGCGTCGCCGAACGGCAGCCGTTCGCCTTCGCCGCACACGAACGTCAGGCGCTCGTCGTTGCCGGTGCGCCGCCGCGCGATCGCGAGCATCGCTTCGCTGCGATCGAGACACGTAGCGCGCACGTCGATGCCGCGCCGCCGGCCGTCGCGCACGAGCGCATGCGGCACGTCGCCGCTGCCGCTGCCGACGTCGAGGATCGTGCGCGCGCCGGTGCGCCGCACCTCGCGCCGAATCGGCGCGATGCCGCCGAGCCAGCGGTTCGCAAATTCGATGTCGGCGAGGTTCTGCTCGAGTTCGTCCGGCGCGTCGACCGGACGGTCCATCAGTTCGAGCGCGCCGGCAGCGCGTTTCACCGCCGAGTCGTACCCCAGGTTCGGCGGAGGACCTGCGTGCAACGGCGTACGTTGCAAGCATGCTGATCGTCCTGAAGTACGGCGGGAATGCGATGACGGCCGGGGCCGAAGACCCGGTACTCGATGAAATCGCGGCGCTCGCGCGATCGGGGAATCGGTCGTGCTCGTGCACGGCGGCGGTCCGCAGATCGACGCCGCGCTGCGCGCGCAGGGCATTCCCGAAGAGCGCGTCGAGGGCTTGCGGGTGACGTCGGCCGCGGCGCGCGACGTCGTCGAAGCCGTGCTGTGCGGGAGCGTGAACAAAGATCTGGTGCGCGGTCTGCTCGGTCGCGGCGCACGCGCGTTCGGGCTCTCGGGTCAAGACGGCGCGTTGCTGGAAGTGCGGCGGATGCTGATTGCCGGGCACGATCTCGGCTACGTCGGCGAGCCGGTCAACGTCGACGTGGGGCTGCTGCGCGGTCTGCTCGGGTTGGGGCTGCTGCCGGTGATCGCGCCGATCGGAATCGAACGCCGCGAGGGCGTCGCGCTGAATCTTAACGCGGACACGGTGGCCGGCGCGATCGCCGCCGCGCTGCAAGCCGACGCCTACGTGGTGCTGACGAACGTGGCCGGCGTGCGCCGCGATCGCGACGATCCGGCGTCCGTCATTCCGCGTCTGACGATCGCCGAAGCGCAGGATTTCCTCGTCGACGGCACGTTTTCCGACGGCATGCGCCCGAAGATGCGGGCGGCAATCGAGGCGGTGGCCGGGGGGGCGCAGCGAGCGGTGATCGGCGCTGCGGTGCGCGACGGAATCGCGGGAGCCTTGGCCGGTTCGGGTACGGAGCTGGTGCGCTCTTAAGACATCGGCCGTAGCGCGCCACCCCAGACTGCTGGTAGCCTGTACCCCCCACCCGTTTCGGCAGGAACCTGCCGGCGGTGACGAGATGCCTCTATAGCGCGCTCCGACGGAAATAGTTTTCAACGGCACGCAGTTAGCGGTATAACACGGGGGTTCAGCCCACCCACCTGCTGCCCACGACCGCATGGAGACCACTCGCTTGTCCGACGTCCTCGCCCCGCCAGCCAACGGCGCCGCCCCGTCCTCACCGACGAAGACGAAGGCGATCTACTTTTTTGAAGAGGGCACCGGCGATCAGAAGGATCTGCTCGGCGGAAAAGGTGCGGGCCTCGCTGAGATGACGCGCGCGGGACTGCCCGTCCCGCCCGGCTTCATCATCACGACCGAGGACTGTCTCGATTTCTACCGGGCCGGCCGCCGCTTCCCCGACGGCTTGCAAGCGGGCGTCCGCGACGCGATGCGCGAGCTCGAACGCCGGACGGGCAAGGGCTTCGGCGTGGCCGAGAACCCGCTCTTGGTCTCGGTGCGCAGCGGCGCGCGCGTCTCGATGCCGGGCATGATGGACACGATCCTCAACCTCGGGCTGAACGCGGCGACCGTCGAGGGCTTGGCTAAGCTCACCGGCAACGAGCGCTTCGCCTACGACGCCTACCGGCGGTTCATCACGATGTTCTCGAGCGTCGTGCTCGGGATCAACAAAGAACATTTCGATCATCTGCTCGATGCAGCCAAAGCGAAGCTCGGCTTCAAGACCGATCCGCAACTGAGCGCGGCCGATTGGAAGGCGCTGATCCCGCAGTATCTCGACGTCGTGAAGCGCGAGGCCAAACGCGACTTCCCGCAAGACGTGTTCGAACAGCTCGATCTCGCGATCGGCGCGGTGTTCGATTCGTGGAATTCCAAGCGCGCGATCGACTACCGCGCCTACAACAAGATGTCCGACGATTGGGGCACCGCGGTCAGCGTGGTCTCGATGGTGTTCGGTAACATGGGCGACGATTCGGGCACGGGCGTTGCATTCACGCGCGATCCCAACACCGGCGCGCGCGAGCTCTTCGGCGAGTACCTGCGCAACGCGCAAGGTGAAGACGTCGTGGCGGGCATTCGCACGCCCGAGAAGATCGCCGATCTGCAGAATTCGCAGCCCGAAGTCTACGCGCAGTTCATCGCGATCGCAAAGCAACTCGAAACGCACTACCGCGACATGCAGGACCTCGAGTTCACGGTCGAACGCGGCAAGCTCTACATGCTGCAGACGCGCAGCGGCAAACGCAGCGCGGAAGCGGCGGTCAAGATCGCGCTCGATTTCGTGCACGACGGCTTGATCTCGAAAGAAGAAGCGATCTGCCGCGTCGAGCCGCGCCAGCTCGAAGCGCTGTTCTTCGCGCGCATCGATCCCGACAAGAAATACGAGAAGGCCGGCTCCGGTCTCAACGCGTCGCCCGGCGCGGCTGCCGGGCGCATCGTCTTCGATGCCGATACCGCGGCCGAGTGGGGTAAACGCGGCGAAGCCGTGATTCTCGTGCGCAACGAAACCGCACCCGACGACGTGCACGGCATGATCGCCTCCAAGGGCGTGCTGACGTGCAAGGGCGGCGCGACCTCGCACGCCGCCGTCGTGGCGCGCGGCATGGGACTGCCCTGCGTGTGCGGCTTCGAAGAGATGGCGATCGATCCGCGCAACAAGACCGCAACGATCGGCGACGACCGTGCTCAAAGAGGGCGACTGGCTGACGATCGACGGCACGACCGGCAACGTCGTGTTCGGAAAGCTCGACCTGATCCCGCCGCCGTCGGAACCGCCCGCGTGGCTGGCCGAATTCCTCGGCTGGGCCGACGACATCAAGCGCCTGATGGTGTGGGGCAACGCCGACAATCCGGACGACGCGCAGAAGGCGCGCGATCTCGGCGCCACCGGCATCGGTCTGTGCCGCACCGAGCACATGTTCATGCAGCAGAACCGGCTGCCGATCGTCCAAGAGATGATCCTCGCCGAAACGCAAGACGCGAAGGATGCTGCGCTCGCGAAGCTGCTCGTTTTCCAGCGCGAAGATTTCCTCGGCATCCTCGAGGCGATGGCGGGCTATCCGGTGACGGTGCGTCTGCTCGATCCGCCGCTGCACGAATTCTTGCCCTCGCTCGAAGACCTCGTGGCCGAGACGACCGAACTGCGTTGCACCAAGGGTGAAGCGTCGCCGGAGTACGCCGAAAAGATGAAGATGCTGGCGCGCGTGCGCCAGCTGCACGAAGTCAACCCGATGCTCGGGCTGCGCATGTGCCGGCTCGGCATCGTCAGCCCCGAGATCTACGCGATGCAAGTGCGCGCGCTCTTCGAAGCGGCGTGCGAACTGCGGAAGGCGCGGCGTCGACGCGAAACCCGACGTGATGATTCCGGGCGTCGGCACCGGTTCCGAAATGCGCCTCACGTTCGATGCGGCCAAGGCCGTCGCCGACGCCGTGATCGCGGAAAAAGGCGTGCCGGTTCCTTATCGCATCGGCACGATGATCGAGTTGCCGCGCGCGTGCGTCGTCGCCGACAAGCTGGCCGAGACCGCGCAGTTCTTCTCGTTCGGTACGAACGATCTCACGCAGACGACGTTCGGCTACAGCCGCGACGACGCCGACACCACGTTCATCCCGACCTACATCTCGAAGAAGATCCTCACCGAGAGCCCGTTCCAAGTGCTCGATCGCATCGGGGTCGGCGAATTGATGCGCATGGGCATCGCCAAGGGCCGCAGCACGCGTTCGGATCTCAAGATCGGCATCTGCGGCGAGCACGGCGGCGATCCCACCTCGGTGATGTTCTGCGATGAACTCGGGCTCGATTACGTCTCGTGTTCGCCCTACCGCGTGCCGATCGCGCGCCTCGCGGCCGCGCAAGCGCGCGTGAAGCAGCCCGGCTAACCGCAGCGATGTCGGGCCACGCGGATCTTCCCGGCAGTGAGGTTCGAGCGAAGCTCGACCACCCCGTCATCGACGCCGACGGCCACACGATCGAGTGCGAGTGGCTGCTCGACGAGTACGTCCGCGAAGTCGCCGGCCCGGAGATCCAAGCCCGCTGGTTGAAGCGGCCGGCGCCGTACGGCCCGACCAAGATGATCTGGTGGGGCTATCCGTCGGCGGCGCACACCGCCGACCGCGCGATGTCGCTCTTCCCGAAGTACTTCGCCGCGCGGATGGAAGCGTGCGGCATCGATTTCGCGCACATGCTCACGACGGCCGGCCTCGCGACGCTCTACGTGCGCGACGACGAACTCCGCGCCGCCGGTTGCCGCGCGCTCAACACGATGTACGCCGACATGTTCCGCGACGTGAAAGACCGCATCCGTCCGGCCGCGGTCATTCCGACGTATACGCCCGAAGAAGCGATTCGCGAACTCGACTACGCGGTGCTCGAGCTCGGTCACAAGGCCGTGATGGTCGGCACCGAAATTCGCAAGCCGTATCCGGAAGTGTTTCGCGATGCGCCGCAGTACGGGCAGTTCGCCGAGCGCTGGCAATCGATCGCGATCGATCCGCCGCACGACTACGATCCGTTTTGGCAGCGCTGCGTCGAACTCGGCGTTGCGCCGTTGTGTCACACCTCGCACATCGGCGCGCAGCACCGGCGCTCGTCGTCGAACTACGTCTTCAACCATCTCGGCATGTTCGCCGGCGGTGCGGAGCACTTTTGCCGCGCGCTGTTTCTGGGCGGCGTGACGAACCGCTTTCCGACGCTGAACTTCGGTTTGCTCGAAGGCGGCGTCGCGTGGGCCGTGACGCTGCTCAACGACATCGTCGAACATTTCGAAAAGCGCAACGTCACGGATATGCTCGAGAACCTCGATCCGGCGCAAACTCGACATCGACTTGCTGGCGGATTTGGCGGCCGAGTACGGTGACGAGCGCATCACGGCCGCGCGCATTCGGCGAGCGGCCGCACTCGCGCAGTTCCGAACCCAAGCGTCCCGAGCTTTTCGATGAGTTCGCGGCCTGCGGCATGACGGAGATCCACGATCTGCGCCGGCTTTTCTGCGAGAACTTCTACTTCGGGTGCGAAGCCGACGATCGCATGATGTCGCGTCGGTTTCAACCGCAAGCTCAGTCCGGTCGGTCAGCCGCTCAAGGCCGTGTTCGGTTCGGATATCGGCCATTGGGACGTGATGGACGCGACGAGCATTCTCTCCGAAGCCTACGGTTTGATCGGAGCGGGGCTGATCACGCAAGACGATTTCAAAGCGTTGACGTGGACGAACCCCGCGTCGCTGCACCTGCGCATGAATCCGGATTATTTCAAAGGCACGGTCATCGAATCGGAAGCCGAGAAAATTAAAGCGAAGATGAGAATTCCGGCGGGGTGACTCGCCGGCGCGTGCGCGCGCGTTTTATGTCTGTCCAGAAAGGATACGGAGCAGACATGAAATTTTTCGGCAAACACCTTCAACGGTTCGGCGCCGGCGTAGTGCTGGCCGGACTCACGTTCTCTCTCGGCGCGGGCATCGCGTCGGCGCAGTGGTACAACGGACCGCCGCCGCCGCCACCGCGCTTCGAACATCATCCGATGCGTCCCGGCTACGCCTGGGAAGGCGGTCACTGGTACCGCGCGGGCGGCCGGTGGGTTTGGGCGCCCGGCCGTTACATCGCCGGAGCGCCGGGCCGTCACTGGGTTCCCGGTCACTGGCGCATGGGTCCGCAAGGCCGCTTCTGGGTCGCCGGCCACTGGTCCTAACGCGTAGCCGCAGTTAGTCCGCGGTAGCCGTAGTACCAATCGGACTCGCTGTAGTCCGTGGCGCTGCGCGCTTGCAGCATCGCATCCCGGCTTGCTTTGAGCGGGCCGGGATGCAAGTGCCAGTAGTCACCCCATAACCGCGCTTGCGTTTGCACGCGTGCGGTGCGCGGCGCGCGTTCGGCTTCGTAAGCGCGAAAGACCGCGGCGGGATCGGCGCCGGCCGGCAGATCCGCGAGCATCGCGCCGAGCACCGCCGTATCTTCGAGCGCCTGGGCCGCGCCTTGCGCGAGGTACTGCAGCATCGGATGCGCCGCATCGCCGAGCAGCGTCACGCGATTGCGCGTCCAATTCGTCACCGGCAAACGGTCGAACATCGGCCAGCGGCGCTGACGGCCCATCTGCGCGATGCCCGAACGCACGAGGTCCGTACCGCTCGCAAACATCTCGTCGAGTTCGTCGGGCAGACCCCAATCGTCGCCCGCGCCGCCCGCGAGGTAACGGCGGCTCTTGAACACCGCAACCTGGTTGTAGAGTTCGCCGCGGCGCACCGGGTACTGCACGAGATGCCGGTCGGGTCCGGTCCAGACGATCACGTTGTCGAAACCCGCCGACGCCGAAACCTCGCCGATCGGAATCGTGCCGCGATAAGCGACGTAGGCAGAACAAATCGGATCGCCGTCGTTGAAGATCGCTTTGCGCACGCCGGAGCGCAGGCCGTCGGCGCCGATCACGATGTCTGCTTCGTAGCTCGATCCGTTCGTAGACGTGACGACCGTCGTTGAAGCACGGTCCTCGACCGTCGTTGCCTCACGGTTCGCTTCCAGCGTCACGTTGGGTTCGGCTTGGCACGCCTTCAACAGCACGTCGAGCAAATCGCTGCGGTGCATCACGAAGTACGGATAGCCGTAACGCGCGAGAAACGGTTCGCCGAGATCCATCGACGTGAGCTGCTCGCCGGAGGTCGAGTCCATCCAGACGAGACGCTGCGGGAACACGGCGTAGCTGTGAATTTCCCCGAGCACGCCCAACTGATCGAGCGCCCAGGATGCATTCGGCGCGAGTTGGATGCCGGCACCGATCTCGACGAATTCGGGGGCGCGTTCGATCACGTGCACCTTGCGCCCGCGCCGTGCCAGGCCGAGCGCAAGGGCAAGGCCTCCGATGCCGCCGCCGACGACGAGAATCTGGGTACGTTCCATCCCGGACAATCTTTCACTCGGATTCGCTCGCTCCCGCCGGGAGGCGGGACGTTTGCCGCGCGGCTAACGTAGAGGGAGTATGCAGTTACGACAGTGGGCCGCGGGCGGGGTTTTGAGCGTGGTACTCGCGGCGACGGCCTCGGCTGCGCCGTCCGCCGGGTCGAGCGCGACCGACGTGCTGAAGGCGACCCTGCGCAACGGGCTCCAGGTCGTGATCGTACGCAACACGCTTGCGCCGGTCGTCTCGACCGATCTGAGTTATCTCGTCGGTTCGCGCGACGATCCGCCGGATATGCCGGGCATGGCGCACGCGCAGGAACACATGATGTTCCGCGGGACGAAGAATCTCAGCACGGCCGAATTGGGCACGATCGCAACCGCGCTCGGCGGCAGTTCAACGCCGAGACGAGCGAGATGACGACGCAGTATCAGTTCACCGTGCCGGCGGCCGACCTCGATGCCGTGCTGCGCATCGAGTCCGATCGCATGCACGGCGTGCTCGACCTGCAGTCGCAATGGCAGAACGAACGCGGCGCGATCGAACAGGAAGTGGCGCGCGACGAAGCGCAGCCCGGCAGCGACTTCTTCAGCGACGCGTCGGCGCATCGCATACAAGGGCACGGTCTACGAGCATCCGGGCGTCGGTACGAAGGCGGCGTTCGATGCGCTCACCGGGCCGCGCCTGAAAGCATTTTGGGACCGCTGGTATGCGCCCAACAATGCCGTGCTGGTCATCGCCGGCGACGTCGATCCGGCCGCGACGCTGGCGTCGGTGCGCGCGCATTTCGAAGCGATTCCCGAAAAGAAGATTCCCGCGCATCAGAGCGCGCAGTTCCAGCCGCTCAAGCGCACGGTGATCCGTCGCGCGACGACGCTGGCCTATCCGCTGGCCGCGATCGGGTTTCGCATGCCGGGTCTCCAGGATCCGGACTTTCTCGCCTCGTTCGTGTTGCAAGGCGTGCTCGGCGCGAATCGCGGCGCGCTGCACGAACTCGGCGACGACGGCCTCGCGCTCGACGGCGAGTGGACGGTCGATGCCCTACGTCAAAGAAGCGCAACTCGGCTTCGCCGTCGCCGCGCTCGCGCCGGGCAGCGATCCCGACGCGATGGTCAAGAAGCTCGAAGTCGATCATGACGAACTATCGCGATCACGGCGTGCCGGCCGAGTTGTTCGAATCGACGAAACGCCGCCTGATCGCCGATCAAGAGCTGAGCCGCAACTCGATCTCATCGCTGGCATCGGATTGGGCCGACACGATCGCGGTCGATCGCGAACCGTCGATCGCCTACGAGCAAGAACTGATCGGCCGCGTCACGCTGGCCGACGTCAATCGCGTTGCGAAGCGCTATCTCGACGTCAACCACGCCGTCATCGGCGCGCTGACGCCGTCGGCGGCGCATCGCAATCGCGCCGCTCCCGCGCCGGCCGGCCTGAGCCGCGAGAACCCGCTCGGCAAAGAACCGACGGTCACGCATCTGCCCGACTGGGGCAACGCGCTGGTGCACGACGTGGCCGTCCCCAATACCGGGCTCGCGCCGGTGCAAGCAAAACTCGCCAACGGCATCACGCTGATCGTGCAGCCGGAGACGATCTCCGATACGGTGTTCGTCTACGGCATCGTCAAGACCGCACCGCAGCTCGAAGAACCGCTCGGTCAAGAAGGCGTCTCGCGCATCCTCGAAGGCGTCTATCCCGTACGGCACGCTCACGCAGGATCGCGAATCGTTTCAGCGCTCGCTCGATGCAATCGATACCGCGCTCGAGCGGCGGCAGTTCGTTCGGCATGCAGACGACGACGCGCAGCTTCGACCGCGCCGTATCGCTGCTGGCGCAGAACGAACTGCAGCCGCGCCTGGATCAAGCGACGTTCGACATCGTCAAACGCCGCGCGGTCGATCAGTTGCAAACCGAACTCAACAGCACGCACAGCGTTGCCGTGCAGCAAGCCGCGATGAAGCTGCTGCCGTTCAACGATCCCGAGTTGCGCCAGCCGACGGTGGCCGGCGTGCAAGGGCTCTCGCTCGACCAGGCCAAGGCGTACTACGCGAAGACGATGCGGCCCGATCTGGCCACGATCGTCGTGGTCGGCAACGTCACCCCCGCGCAGGCGCGGGCATCGATCGAGCGCGCGTTCGGCGGCTGGCACGCAAGCGGCCCGACGCCGGTGGTCGATCTGCCGCCGGTTCCGCTCAACCCGCCGGGCGAGGTGAAGATTCCGCTGCCGAACATTCGCCAGGATTACGTGACGCTCGAACAGCTCGTTCCGCTGCCGCGCTCGTCGCCGCAGTACTACCCGCTGCGTGCTCGGCAACACCGTGCTCGGCGGCGGATCGCTCGGTCCCGAGCAGAGCCGGCTCTTCCGCGACATCCGTCAGAACGCGGGGCTCGTGTACAGCATCGATTCGCAGTACGTCTCGAGCGGCGCGCGCTCGCGCTTCTCGATCGAGTTCGCGTGCGCGCAAGGCAACGAGCCGCGCATCGAGTCGATGATCGACGACGAGCTCGCGCAGCTGCGCAAAGAGCCGATCGGCGATTTCGAACTCGGCTTGATGAAGGCGTCGATGGTGCGCCGCGTCGTGCTCGGCGATGCGTCGGCGTCCGGGATCGGCGAGAGCTGCTCGACGACGCGGTGAACGGTTTGCCGCTGGATCAGTCGCACATCGACGCGCAGCATCTGCTGGCGACCGACGCGCACGCGATCCAAGAAGCCTTTGCCGCCAACATCCATCCCGAAAACTTCGTCCGCACGATCGAGGGGCCGTTAGCAGCCGAGGAGCGCCTCCAGGACGGCGCGCGCGCGTTCGGGCCCGAGCGCGAGCGTGGCGTCGCCGGCGCTGATCTCCCACTTGGTGATGCCGTCGATCGCGGTCGGCGCGGTGCGCAGGATCGTCCACACGCCGTGCTTGCGCGCGATCGCGGCGACGCGTTTGGCCAGACGTTCGGGCGGCACGCGCAAGTAGCAGTGGAACATGTTGGTCGGCGGCGGCACCGGCTGCACGCGCAGCGTCCCCGGCTGCGCCGCGACGAGCTTCGCCAGCCACGAGCGCGGCATCGCGATACGCCTTCATGCGTTCGATGACGCGCAGGTCGAACGACGCCTCGGCGACGTTCGCGTACGGATAGAGCGCCACCAGGTTGCCGCCGTGCCGGCGCTGCCAGATGCGCGCTTCGTCGATCAGCGGCCGCGAGCCGCAGAGCATCGCGCCGGCGATCGCGCCGATGCCTTTGTAGAACGAGACGTAGACCGAATCGAACAGCGCGGCGATCTGCGCGTAGGTGCGGCCGTAGTACGGCGCCGATTCCCACAGGCGCGCGCCGTCGAGGTGCACGTGCCAGCCGCGTTCGCGCGCGAGATCCGTGATCGCGACGAGCTCGTCCCAGGCCGGCAGCAATCCGCCGAGTTCGCGCTGCGGCAGCTCGAGCAGCAGCGTCGCCACCGGCTCGGCGAGCTGCTGCACGTCGGCGAGCGCGATCGGCGTTACCGCCGATGCGAGCGGCACCAGATGCAGGCCGTGCAGGCGCGTGATGCCGTCGCGTTCGTGCAGCGTGAGGTGGTTGGTCGGATGTGCGGCGAACGTGCGCAAGCCGTCGCGATCGGCGACGATGCGCAGCGCGATCTGCTGCGCCATCGTGCCGCTGGGCATGAACACCGCGGCGTCCTTGCCGAGCAGCGCGCGATGCGTGCTTCGAACGCGTTGAGCCGCGTGCCGGCGCCGTAAACGTCGACGTCGTCGCGCGGTTCGCCGAAGACGCCCGGGCGCGGCGAAGATCGCGGCCGGATCGGGCCGGCCGTGTCCCGCGATCGCGTCCGGGCAGTCGAAGCGGTCGAGGTTCGGCTGTCAGTGCCAAACGGTCCGCGCCGTATCGACCACGAGGCCGAGCTTCGCCCACTGCTCGTCTTCGGTCATCTCGTTGCCTTCCATCACCGAGGCGAAGCCGCACTGCGGTGAGAGCGCGAGATTTTCGAGCGGCACGAACTTCGAGGCTTCCTCGATCCGCTTGATGAGCTCCGCTTTGTCTTCCATGCGCGGCAGCTTGCTCGAGATCAACCCGAGCACGACCGTCTTGCCCTTGGGAACGAAGCGCAACGGTTCGAACGAGCCCGAACGTTCGTCTTCGTACTCGAGCAGAAAGCGGTCGACGTCGAGCGTGTTGAACATTTTCTCCGCGATCGCGTCGTAGCCGCCCTCGGCGTACCACTTGCTGCGGTTGTTGCCGCGGCACAGATGAATCGCCAGCTCGATGCCGGGCTTGCGCGCCGCTTTGAAGCAGGCGTTGTCGGCCGCGATCGCTTCGTCGAGCAGTTTGTCGGGATCCCCGCCCATTTCGGCGCGCAGCCACTCGCGCCACTTCGGATCGAGGTAGTAGCTGTAGCGCGGCGCATCGATCTGGATGTAGGGCACGCCCTCGGCAGCGAGCGCCGCCATCTCGCCCTTGATGATCTCGGTGATGTCGTGCAGCAAGTCCGACGGCTCCGGATAGGCGTCCGTGCTGGCGCCCTTTTTCCAGGCGATCGCCGGAAATTGCGTCGCGCTCGGCAGCGTCATCTTGTAGGTGCCGTGCGCGTTGGCTTTGAGGAACGGCACCTCGTGCTCGGTGAGGCCGCGCTTCTGCTTGAGTTTGCTCGTCACGATCCCGCGCAGCGGTTGGGCCGCGGGCACGCTGTCCCTGCGATTTCCACGTGCGCGGGATGCCCTCGCCGTAATCGAAGCCGTCGACGGCGGCGGTCAGATCGCCCATGAAGCCGTTGCGCCGAAACTCGCCGTCGCTGAGCACGTCCAGCCCGAGTTCACGCTGCTTGTCGAGAACGCGCAGGACGGCGGCGTCCTCCAAGGCGTGCAGATGCTCGCTTCCGTCGTCGCCCTGGTGGCGGGCTTCGAGGATGTCGGCGGGGCGAAGGAAGCTGCCGATCTGGTCGGCGCGAATGACGGCGCTCATAGTCGAGTCCTTTTCAGAGGGCTTTCAGGTTAGCGTGTGAGAGTGAGGGAGAATGAAGCGACTAATTACTGCCGGTTTGCTCGTTTTGGGTCTGACGGCCGGCGCATTCGCGCAGGGCGCCGCACCGGTCGTGAACGTGCGCGGCGTGGTGTCGTCACTCGACGGCAACGTCCTCACGGTGGCAGCACCGATAGGTACGGCCACAACGAAAATCACCCTCGCGCCGAACTTCAGGGTCCAGTACATCGTCAAGTCGAGCTCTGGCGGCGATCGCGCCCGGCAGCTTCGTCGGCGCGGCGGCGGTGCCGCAAGTCGACGGCTCGCTGCGCGCGATCGAGGTTCACGTCTTTCCGCCCGGCACCACGGCCGGCGCGGGCAGCGCGCCGTACGATCTCGACACCCACGAGCACGATGACCAACGGCAGCGTCGACACGATCGGCGACACCAAGGTCGACACGGTCACCGCGACAGACGCTGACGGTCAAGTATGACGGCGGCGAGAAGACCGTCACGGTCACGCCCGACACGCCGATCGTCACCTACGAACCCGCCGACTGCCGCGGCGATCGTGAAGGGCGCGCACGTCAACGTCCGCGCGACCCAAGCCGCCGACGGCTCGTTCAGCGCGGCCAGCGTCAACGTCGGCAAAGACGGGCTCGTCCCGCCCATGTAGCTTTTCCGCTGCCGACGCCTCCGGTGCATCTGCTTTGCGCGGGTGCACCGGAGCGGGTGTCGGCACTAAAACGGGTAGGGGTGGCCGTGCGCGCGGATCGTCATCCAGCGCCAGGTCGTGAACTCCTCGAGGTTCGAGACCGAGCCGAAGCGGCCGCCGTTGCCCGAAGCGCCGATGCCGCCGAACGGAATGCGCGGATCGTCGTTGATCGTCTGATCGTTGATGTGCACGAGCCCGGTATTCAACCGCTCGGCCATCTTCATCGCGCGCTCGACGTCGTTGGAATAGATCGCCGCCGAGAGACCGTATTCGGTGCGGTTCGCCAGCTCGATCGCTTCTTCGTCGTTCTTGAAGGTCGTGATCGGCGCGACCGGCCCGAAGATCTCTTCGGTGAACGCCGCCATCTCCGGCGTGACGCCGGTGAGCACGGTCGGGCGGTAGAAGCGGCCTTCGTGCGTTGCCGCCGGTCGACGCTTTGGCGCCGGCGGCCAGCGTGCGATCGACGATGCCGGTGACGCGTTCGAGTTGCTGATCGTTGATGAGCGGCCCGAGATGCACGTGTTCGGTCGCCGGATTGCCGATGCCGAGTTTGGCCGTGCGTTCGGTGAGCTTCGCCGATGTACGCTGCGGCAATTTTCTCGTGCACGAGATGACGGCTCGACGCCATGCAGATCTGACCTTGGAAGAAGAACGAGCCGAACGCGCCGGCCGACGTCGCGAGTTCGAGATCGGCGTCGTCGAGCACGATGAACGGCGAGTTGCCGCCGAGTTCGAGCGCGACGCGTTTGAGCGTGCGTCCGGCCGCTTCGCCGACGAGCCGGCCGACTTGCGTCGAGCCGGTGAAGCAGATCATGTTGATGTTCGGATCGGTGCACAGCGCGGCGCCGGGTTCGGCATCGCCCGGCAGCACGTGCAACACGCCGTCGGGCAGTCCGGCCGCCTTCAGCGCGGCGGCGATGACGAAGCCGCCGGAGACCGGCGTTTGCACGTCGGGCTTGAGC
Source organism: Vulcanimicrobiota bacterium (assembly GCA_963845455.1). Lineage (GTDB taxonomy): Bacteria > Vulcanimicrobiota > Vulcanimicrobiia > Vulcanimicrobiales > Vulcanimicrobiaceae > Lustribacter. Next base: position 313,750 of record CAWJSM010000002.1, read on the forward strand.
ACGACCGTGCAGCCGACGGCGAGCGCCGGCGCGACCGAACGCATCGAGAGGATCAGCGGCGCATTCCAGGGCGAGATCACGCCGACGACGCCGATCGGCACGCGCACGGCGATGCTCTCGACTTCGTCGGTTTTCTCGATCACGCGGCGCTCGCCGACGTGCTCGGCCAAACCGGCCGCTTCGCGCAGTTCACCGACCGCGACGCTGACTTCGAAGTCGCCCTTGGGGCGAATGCCGCCGGTTTCGCGCACGTCGAAGTTCGGCGACCTCGTCGTGCGCGGCTTCGAGCAGATCGGCGGCCTTGCGCAGGATCTCCGCGCGCTTGGCGCGGGCAGTGCGGCCCAGGCCGGCTGCGCCGCTTTGGCGCGCTTGGCGGCCTCGGCGATGTCGGCTTTGTTGGCGACGCCCGTGCGGCCGATCGAGGCGCCGGTCGATTTGTCGGTGACGTCGGTGGTGCCGCCGGCGGCGTCGCGCCAGCCGTTGCTGAAGATCTTGCCCTGCCACGCGGCGGGGTCGAGCAGGGGTTGTACGCGTTCCTCGATCATCGGGCTGCCTCCGGAGCATCGGGATGGGGCTACGCGCCTTCTCCGGCGCCGCGGCAAGCCCATTCGGGCCCGGGCGGCGAAGGGGCCGGAATGACGATGATGGTGGAAGCGCTGCCGCAAACGGCCTCGGTCCGCGAGGTGACGATGAACCTCTTGCGCGATCTCGGGATGACGACGATGTTCGGCAACCCCGGCTCGACCGAGCTGCGGTTTCTCAAAGACTGGCCCGAAGACTTCACCTACGTGATGGGCCTGCACGAGGGCGCTTCGGTCGCGATGGCCGACGCGTTCGCGCAAGTCACGGGCAACGCCGCGTTCGTCAGCTTGCATTCGGCCGGCGGCCTCGGCAACGCGATGGGCACGATCTACACCGCGTATCGCAACAACGCGCCGCTGGTGATCATGGCCGGTCAACAGACGCGCGCGATGCTCGGGATGGACCCGTTTTTGTTCGCGCAGGACGCGGCGTCGTTTCCGAAACCGTACGTGAAGTGGAGCGTCGAGCCGGCGCGCGCGGAAGACGTTCCGGCCGCGATCGCGCGCGCCTACTACATGGCGATGCAGCGGCCGTTCGGCCCGACGTTCGTCTCGGTGCCGGAAGACGATTGGGACGCGCAAGTGCCGCTGCTGGCCGTGCGCAAGATCTACGCCGACTTCGTCGCCGATCCGGCTGCGCTCGACGCGCTCGCCGCGGCGTTCGCTGCGAGCAGCGCGCCCGCGATCGTCGTCGGTTCGGGCGTCGATCGCGACGGCGCGGCGGCCCTTGCCGTGCAATTGGCCGAGCGCACCGGCGCGCACGTGTATTCGAGTGCGCTGGCGGGCCGTGCGAGTTTTCCCGAAACGCATCCGCAGTTCGTCTGCGCTCTGCCGCGCATTCGCACGGGCGTCGTTGGAACGATTGCGCGCGCACGATCTGGTCGTCGTGCTCGGTGCGCCGGTGTTCAACTACCACATCCACGCCGAAGGGCCGTTCATCGAGCCGGAGACGACGCTGTTTCAACTCACCGACGATTCCAACGCCGCGTCGTGGGCCGTCACGGGCACGGCGATCATCACGAGTTTGCGCTCCGGGCTCGAAGCGCTGCTGCCGCGCTTGAAGACGCGAGCTGCAGCGCCGGTTGCAGCGGCGCACGCGCGAGAGAAGCTGCCGGCCCAGGATCCGATCACGATCGCGTTCATCTTGCAGTCGCTCGGCACGACGATGCCCGACGGTGCGATCATCGCCGAAGAAGCGCCGTCGACGCATCCCGTGCTGCACGACTACTTGCCGATGCGTCCCGGCGGCCACTTCACCGCAGCCAGCGGCAGCCTCGGCTACGGTTTACCGGCCGCGATCGGCGTCGCGCTGGCCGCGCCCGGCAAACGCGTCGTCGCGATCATCGGCGACGGTTCGGCACATTACGGTATCGAGGGCATATGGACGGCGGTCGAACACAACTTGCCGATCACGTTCGTCATCGTCAACAACGGCGGCTACGGCGCGATGAAAGACTTCAGCGCGCTGTTCAAGTCGAACGCGTTCGCCGAGCTTCGACATCGGCCACGTCGACTTCGTCGCGCTCGCGAAAGGCTTCGGCTGCGAGGGACGCCGCGTCGAACACGCCGCCGATCTCGTCCCCGCTCTAACTGAAGCGCACCATCGTCCCGGTCCGATCCTGATCGACGTCGCGGTCGAATCGAAAGTGGCGAAGCTGTTCTAGGGAATGAAGTACATCGGGTTCGGTAACTTGTAGGCGCGTTCGGCGTGGCCGCCTTCGAGGTCGCTCCATTGATCGCCGATCGTTTCGAGCACCGTGTAGCCGGCATGCTCGATCTGCGCGCGCGCTCCGCTCTTGAACGGCACGACCGAATGTTTCTTATCGCTCACCGGGCGCAGATACAAGTGCGCGTAGGTGTATCCGGCGTCCGCGAGGTTCTTGGCCGTTAGCGCGGTCTGCGGCACGCGGCGGCCGGTGATGAAGAACACCGTGACGCCCTCGGCCTGCGCGTGCTTCGCTAGCGCGAGCGTGGCTGCGATCGCGGGAAAGCCGGGCGAGACGGCATAAGCGGCCCACGTTTTCGGATCGTAGCCGAATTCGTACTTGAGCTCATAGCCGACCGTGGAAAGCGCGGTGTCGTCGATGTCGAGGACGAGGGCGGGTTTCTTGACGCCGGCGGACACGCGTTTGTCGACGTAACGCGTGGCATCACTCTCGATGCGGCCGACTTCGGTGTCGTAGCTTCCATTGAGGTAGTACGCCTTGATTTCGTCTTCGAGCTGGCCGAGGTTTTGCAGCTGCGAGGATTCGATCGGCGCGGTGCACGCCGGTGCGGGGCACGGTCCGGGCGAGGCCGGGGGTGCGGTGACCTGAGCATTGCCGGCAGCCGGAATGAGAAGCAGGGCGGCCAGAATGGCGCCCGCGAGGGTACGTTTTTCCATCGACGCTACTGCTCGTTGAGTAGGAAGCGGACCTGCGGCCCTTTCGCGCCCGCCGGTTGGGCGACGACGACGACATTTTCCGGCGTGACCGTCCAGATCGTGAGTTTGATCGACGCCGTTCCCTTGACGCTCTGAACGTCATAGGCGCTGCCGTCGACGCGCGCTACTGTATCCGGCTGATCGGATGGCGGAAATTCGCAGCCCCGCGTGATGCAGCGGAAGCGCACCTTGACCTTGGCCGGCGAGACGTTCACGACCAGCGCGGCGTTGAAGTCCACCTCGTAACGGTCTGCGCGGGCGGCGACCCAGGCGCGCCCGGTCTGCGGCGTGCCCGATTTGATGGTCAGGCGCGGCGCGTCTTTACCGGAAGCGGGGGCGAGCGAGATGCCGGCGAGGATCAGTACCGGCAACCACACGCGTGCGTTCATCCGGGCGCCTTCTCCGCGCGGGCGTACGGGCCCCATCCGGCAGGGATTCATCCCCCGCGACGTGTTTACCGACGAGCAGATCGCAGACATTCAGAGTTACGGCATCGACGTCGCAACGGCGAAGAAACTGGCTCGCTGGGGACAGTAACATATGCGGATTGAAGCCCAAAGATCGTGATTGTGGCTGCCTCTCGACAAGCTCGGGGTGACAGGGCTACCGCAGTGCGATCATTCCGATGATGGCGGCGGCGAGGATGACGAGTGAGGTGTTGACGCGCGTCCAGAGCATCGCTGCGGCGGCGCCCGCGGCGAGCACGTAACTGAGTGGAGTTTCCAGCGCGCCGCGGCTGAGCAGCGTTACGCCGACCCATGTCAGCCCCAGGACGACGGGGATCATCGCGCGGGCGAAGATTTTGCGCCACGGATGGTCGTGCACGCGATCGTAGAGCATCACGATGATGTACACGATCACCGCGGCCGGGAGAAACATCGCGAACGCGCCGATTGCGGCGCCCGGAAAACCGCCGACTGCGTAGCCGATCAGCGCGGTGATGGTGGTGCCGGGGCCCGGTGCGAGCCGAGCAAGCGCGAAGTAGCGGGAGAACTCGGCGGCCGTCACCCAGTGGTAGACGTCGACCGACTCGGTGTAAAGCTGCGGAAAAACGGCGTTCCCGCCGCCGAACCCGAGCATCGATAGGATCGCGATCACCCACGCCATGCGCGCCACCTCAGACCTCCTTACGCAGCACGACGCTGGCGATCGAGATCGGGAGAAAGGCCAAGAACACCAGTGCGAGGCTGAAGTGGAAGCGGATCACGCAGATCGCCACGGCAACGATAACGGCGAGATCCGAGATCTTGTTGCGAAACGGCCAATTGAGCTGGAGCGCGTTGGCGAACAGCGTACCGAGCGCGGCCGCCGCTGCGCCACGTAGCGCCGCGCGCAGGAGCGCCATATGCGGATCGAGCGATAGTACCGCGAGCGCCATCAGGACGAAGAATCCGGGCACCGTTTCAGCAATCAGCGCGACGATGAAGCCCGGCGTTCCGGCGAGCCGTTTGCCTGCGATGCACGCGATCGACACCGGCAAGCCGCCCGGGCATACTTGCGCCAACGCATAAATATCGAGAAACTCACGCTCATCGAACCAGCCGCGCTGCGCGCACTCCCGGCGCAGCATGGCGATGGCGGCCCCGCCGAACGCGGTCGCCGAAATGCGGCCGAAGACGATGGCAATCTCCAGCAATGACGCGCGCGGATGCGTCCGGGGTACCGTTGTGGCTTCAGTTGTCATCTAGGATATCGAGTGCCAAATAATCTCCGTCGCTTGCACGAGCCGGATCGTGCGCGATTGCGTCCGTATGATGGCCGGCATTCCGAACGGCACCGCAGTGACCAGCGCCGCAAGCGCGCCGCGGCGCGTGACAAGCGTTCGCGCGCGCGATGTGCGAAGAGAACGATGATGCATGAAGACTCCTCGCCCGCGTCTTGTACGGGTCCGCAGAGGCCCCCTGGATGAACGGCTTCACCGAACGTCCCACCACGGTGAATGACGCCGCGTGGATCGTCGCGCTCTACGCGGCACCGCACGCGCGTCCGTTTATGCAACAGCCCACCGAGGACGCCGTGCGCGCCCAAGTTGGACGCGACGGCTTAGCCGAGCGAGTCGTGCTCGACGCGGCGGGCGAACGCATCGCGATCTGGCGCGCCAAACTCGAGGAACCCTGGCTCGTGGAAATCCACACGCTGGCGGTCGCACGGCCGGGGGCCGGTGCCGGTTCGTGGGCGCTGCGGCGCGCCTTGGCTTGGGCATTCGAGGAACAGAGCGTGCACAAAGCGTTCTTATACGTCACCGCAGCCAATGCGCGCGCGCGGGCGTTATACGAACGGCACGGACTGCAGTGGGAAGGCACGCATCGCGACGGCTTCCGCGCTCCCGACGGCACGTTCGAAGACCTCATGCACTACGGCATACTCGATCGCGAGTACGCAGCCTGGAGAACGACAGCTTCATGACCGCATCTTCCTCGACCCCGGCAGCGGCAGCGGGCACCCTCACGATCGGCGGCGACCTCACCGTCAACCGGATGGGCTTCGGTGCGATGCGCATCGTCGGCAAGGGCATCTGGGGCTGGCCCGCAGATCGCGAAGCGGCGAAGAACGTGTTGCGCCACGCGGTTGCGAGCGGCGTGAATTTCATCGACACCGCCGATTCGTACGGTCCCGACGTCAGCGAAGAGTTGATCGCCGAAGCGCTGGCGCCGTATCCGGCCGGCCTCGTTATTGCGACCAAGGGCGGGCTGACGCGCAGCGGTCCGGACGAGTGGGCCGCGGACGGCCGGCCGGAGCATTTGCGCGCCGCGCTCGAAGGCAGCCTGAAAAAACTGCGCGTCGACTGCATCGATGTCTATCAGTTCCACCGGCCCGATCCGAAGGTGAAGTATGCCGAATCGATCGGAGCGCTGGCCGAACTGCAACAGGCCGGCAAGATCCGCCACATCGGCGTATCTAACGTGACCGTCGCGCAGTTGGCGCAGGCGCGCGCGATCGTGCAGGTCGTGTCGGTGCAGAACCGCTACAACTTCGAGGACCGCTCGTCGGAAAACGTGCTCGACGTCTGTACGAAAGACGGGCTCGCGTTTCTGCCGTGGGCGCCGGTCGGCGGCGCGTCGCCGATGCGCGAGAAGACGATCGCGCGGCTGGCCAAGGGGCATCACGCGACGGGCTTGCAGATCGCGCTCGCGTGGCTGCTCAAGCGCTCTCCCGTGATGCTGCCGATTCCGGGCACCGGCTCGATCGCGCACCTCGATGAGAACATCGCGGCCGCCGCGATCCATCTGAGCGACGAAGAGTTCCGCGCGTTGGACAAGGGCTAATCTGAAAGAGCTCGTTCGCTGCGCGTGGGCGATCTCGTCGCCGCTACTGCAGACCTATCACGATCGCGAGTGGGGCGTTCCCGTTCACGACGACGCCGTGCTCTTCGAATTCATCACGCTCGAGGGCGCGCAGGCGGGCTTGAGCTGGGAAACCGTGTTGCGCAAGCGCGAGCGGTATCGTGCGGTCTTCGCGAATTTCGATCTGGCGAAGGTCGCGCGGTTCACGCCCGCGCGCATCGAGAAGATCGTGCTCGATCCCGGCGTGATCCGTCATCGCGGCAAAATCGAATCGGTCGTCTCGAACGCGCGCGCGATCCTCGCGATCGTCAAGGAGTTCGGCTCGTTTGATGCCTACCTCTGGGGCTTCACCGGCGGTAAGCCGATCGTCGATCGGCCGAAGACGATGGCGCAGGTTCCGGCGATCACCCCGCTGGCCGAAGCCTTGAGTAAGGATCTGCGCAAGCGCGGTCTGCGCTTCGTCGGCCCGACGATCGTCTACGCGTTCATGCAGGCCGTCGGCATCGTCAACGATCACCTGGCGACCTGCGCGTTTCGCGACCCGGCGCGCCGGCGGCGCTGACGCGCCAGGAGTTCCGCCGCTCCCGGCGCTAAGTGAACCCTATGGCTCGCGTTTGCGCCGTTCTCGCGACTTCGCATTCACCGTTTTTGTTCACGCCGTCCGAGGAATGGGAGCCCGGCCGCGCCGACGCGCCTCAAGCGCGGCGGCTGGTCGGTCGACACGACCGGTCGACTCGGTCGAGGAGAACGCGCGCAAAGAGGCGCGCATCAAGGCCGCGTTCGGCGTGCTGCGCGAGCGTCTCGAAGCCGCGAAGCCCGACGTGCTGCTGATCTTCGGCGACGATCAGCTCGAACAGTTCAACTTCAAGAATTTTCCCGCGCTCTCGCTCTACACCGGCGATTCGTTCGAGGGCTACAAGATCTCGCGGATGATCGGTTTGCCGGTCATGCCGGGGCGCAAAGAGCGCGCGAAGACGCCCGAAACCTGGGTGAAAGTGCAGAGCAATCCGGAGTTCTCGCACGCGCTGATCCGCGAGCTGATGATCGACGGTTTCGATCTCGCGTTCAGCAACGAGCTCTCCGACACCGAAGAAGGCATGGGCCATGCGTTCATGCGGCCGCTGTACTACCTCGATCCCGAGTACAAATTGCCGATGGTGCCGTTTTCGGTGAACTGCTATTTCGGTCCGCAACCGACCGGCAAACGCTGCTACCAGCTCGGACGCGCGGTGCGCGCGGCGATCGAACGCATTCCGCTCGATCTCAACGTCGCGGTGATCGGGTCGGGCGGCCTATGGCATCTGCCCAACTATCCGAACTCGTGGATCGATGAATCGTTCGATCAGCAAATCCTCGCCGGCATCAAGTCGGGCGACGCGCGCAAAACGGCCGAGTATTTCGACACCGTGCAACTGCCGTACGATCCCGCCAAGAAAGATAGCGTGAAGCTCGCCAGCGGCGGCACCGGCATTTTGCTCGGCGTCGGCGGCGGCACGGGTGAAACGCGCAACTGGATCGTCGCCGCGGCCGTCGCCGACGGCCAACCCGGCACGGTCGTCGACTACATCCCCGTCTACGCCTCCCCAATCGGCGTAAGCTTCGCCTACTGGGACAATCCTTAGCGGGCCTATTTATCCAACTCGGGCGAGACGAAAGGCGTTTGCCATATCGCCCTGTTCGGAGCGGCTGATGCCTAATGTGCTTGCGACTTCGCTCCAATGTCCGACCGCATCCGCGATACGATCAATGATCGAGTTGGCTTCAGCATCCTTCACTCGAAAGTACTGAGCCACCGATCGGGCAAGATCGAGATCGAGCGCGTTGTCGCTTTCGTCAACGTTCAAAGATAGGCCCGACGAATCTGGAACAGGGTTCATGTCGTATGCTTCGGAGAGGCGCCATCCGCCGCCCGGCGTGAGCAGAAAGCCGTGATTCCTAAGGTGGTCATCCGTGTTTGAGACCATGATGTTGAAAACAATGCGCGTCCAGAGTTCTAAGAGGTCCTCGCGCGGAGCAGCACCTTGCGACATGATCACCTCCGCGATCTCCAGATAGCTTACCCCGGTGCTCGCGCCGGCCCCATCGACGTGGCCCGTGAGCGTCATGGCCGATGCGAAATGGATACGCGTTCCTAACTCGCGACGATCGAAGCGGCGCACTAAAAATGTGTGCCCGGAGTCTGTAAATTCGCGGGCGCCACTTTCTGGTACGTGTATACCGGAGCCTTGAGCAAGCTTCTGAACGACGAGTTCCCAAGCTCCAACGTCATAGCGGTCTTTGACGCTGGGAAACTTCGCAATCCAGAGATAGCCCTCGGTGTCAACAACGCTGGCCTTTGGTCGAGCTCCGCCGAGTGACGCGCCTGGAGCCAGCAGTACATCCAACCATGCGTCTGTCGTGGGGTCGTCTGCAGCGGGTGCTTCCTCAAGTGCTCGGCTTGCCGCCTCAAGTTCTCTCAATCGAACGAATGGCGGTGCGGCGCTCCCAGCGCGGTTGTCGAGGAAGGGACCGTCAGGCGTGAGCTTATATCGAAGGGCGCCGGATCGAAACGCATCATGGACGCCGAGTAAATAATCCGACATCCCGAGGCGCGCATTTTGGGGCACGATGCCGTGCGCGCTTATCGCGTTCGAAGCGGCGTCTGATGAGCGTTTCTCCCCAGCGATCCGGACTCGAGTCTTTGAAGACGCCAAACATCGTTCGCCCATCTCCGGGAAATTGCGGCCCCTCAAAGAGTCCAAGATCCGGATCGAGCCGCTGTTTTGAGAGCACTGCATTGAGGCGTCATCGAAACTGAATCGAATGCATTTCGCGCGTGCGCGGACCGAACCCGAAGAAGCCCAAGCCGGCTTGGCGGCTGAGCGATCGCTCCAGTCCGAGTAGACCTCGATCGAGAAGCCTAGATTCGCGTTTACCTACGCGGCGGGGAATCAAAGACTTCGCCGGCACGATCGAGCCGCAACAACTCGCAAGACGATAGGCGCCGATCGCGGCCCATCCCGCTTTTGAGCGCGGTCTTCGAGTCGCATCGGGATGGCGCGAAAAATGCGTGGGCGGGCATCAGCGAACCAGGCGGCGAGCCTGCGCTCAGTTAATAATGGCATAAATGCCCAGAATTCTAACCGAGCAAGCGTTTGAGGAATGTGGCGTGGTTCCAGGAGTTGGATTGGCCGTATTTTACGATGACGGCGCGTTCGCTGGGGATGATGTACATGGCTTGGCCGCCGGAGCCGCTGGCGTGTACGATGCCGGGCGGCGTCGGGAGCGGGGCTAGCCACCAGCCGAGTCCGTAGCGCGGATTGGCGGTCGAGCCCGTGAAGCAGGGCGCGAGCGACGCTTCGCTCACGAGCGCCTGGCCGTTGTGGTGCGCGCCGTTCGAGGATGAAGCGGCCGTATTTCGCCCATTCGCGCGCGGCGAGAAACGCGCCGGTCGGCAGCGGCTGGGTGCCGTCTTTCAGCGCGCGCCACGAACCGATGCGCACGCCGATCGGGTCGAGCAGACGTGTGCGCAGATACTCGTGCGGCGTGAGGTTGCGCGCGGCGAGCTTCCGCGCGAGCACCGCGCCGAAGACTTGCAGCGGAATGCCGCCGTAGGTGAATTTTTCTCCCGGCTCGTCTTTGATCGGCGTCTCGAGCGCGCGTTCGTATACCGGTACTGCCGCGCCCAAGCCGCCGAAGCCGATGCCGCTGGTGAGCGCCAGCAATTCGCGCAGCGTCACGCGCGCGCGGCGCGGATCGGCGGCCCATTCGGGGATCGTGTGCGCGACCGTCTCATCGAGATCGAGCAGCCCGTCGTCGTGCGCGGCGGCCGCGGTGACGCCCCAGAAGCTCTTCGTGCCGCTATAGAGCGCGTGCGGCTTTGCGGCATCGTAGCCGTTTGCGTACTGCTCGAAGGCGACGGCGCCGTCGACGTCGATCAGCAGCGCGTGCAGGGTGTGCCGTTCGGCGTACGCCAGCGCGGCCGCCGGATTCACAGGGCGGCTTGGGCGCAGCCCAAACGCAACGGATTCACGGAACGTGAATCCTGGGTAGCACCGACACGTGAATCGCGCCGGGATCGCCCTGGCCGCCGACGGTTTGGATCGCTTCTTCGGTTGCATCGAGGGTGAACGTGTGCGTGGCGAGCTTGTGCAGCGGGTAGCGCCCGGATTCGAGCAGCGCGATGCCTTTCTTGATCTCGCGCGACGTTCGGCCGCGCACGCCGCGCACGGTCAGCTCTTTGAGAAAGAGCAAGTCGGGTTCGAAATTTGCGGCGAGCCCGTGCGCTTCGCCGGCAACGACGATCGTGCCGCCCATCGTAGCCAGGTGCGCGGCTTGCTGCAGCGCGCCCGGGAAGTATGCCGTCACGTTGATCACGGTGTCGGCCATCCGTCCGTCCGTCAACTCGCTCACGTGGCCGACGACGTCCTCGACTGCATCGACGTCGATCGTGTGGTGGGCGCCGAATTCGCGTGCCAGCGCGAGCCGTTCGGCATCGCGGGCGCGGCCGGTCACGATGATGTTTGCGGCGCCGGCTTCTTTCGCCGCGATGGTGCAGGCCAAGCCCTGGCCGCCCGGACCTTGAATGACGACCGTGCTGCCGATGCCGACGCCGCCCTCGAGGTGCGTCCAGCGAATACCATTGGCCAACGGCACGAAGAACGGCGCGATGTTCGTCGGCACGTCCTCGGCGAGTTTGTGGATGATCGCTTGCGGGTCGAGGTAGACGTACTCGCTGTAGCCGCCCCACAGGCCCGGCGCCGTGTCGAGACTCGTGAAGCCGTACATCTTTTCCATCTTCATGCCGCTGCAGATGTAGTAGCGCCCCGAGAGACAGTACGCGCAGTGCCCGCACGGTGCGTACTCTTCCATCACGATGCGGTCGCCTTCGTTGACGCCCCAGCGCGCGGCCGCGCGTTTCCCGATGCGCTCGATGCGCGCGACGATCTCGTGACCCGGAATGAGCGGCGGCGGGGCAAACTTCGCGAGGTCGCCGGTGTAGATCGGCCAGTCGGCGCCGCAGACGCCGGTGATCTCGATTTTCGCGAGGCCCGAGTTCTCGTCGATCTCCGGCAATGCGAACTCGCGCAGTTCGATCGTGCGCGGCGCGAGCAAGAGCGCCGCCAGCGTTTTCGCAGCCATCGGTTAGATCGGCTCGAAGTCGCGCAACTGGGGAATCACCTCGGTGCCGAAGAGGCGAATCGATCGCATCAGATCGTCCTCGGCCATCTCGCCGAAGTTGAACTCGCCGAAGAACGTATTGAAGGAACCTTCGACCGCCCACTTACGCAGTTGTGCGGCCACCGTATCGGGGGTGCCGAGCAGAATTAATTCGTGCTTCAAGAGATATTCCGGATCGAGGATGTTCATGGTGATTTCAGCCGAGTCGGGTTCGCCGCGCGCCAGAAAGTACTCGGCCGTCTCGACTTGCTTGCGGCGGATCTCATCCTTGTCGTCGGAGTAGGAGAAGAAGCCTTTGTAGGCGTTCGCCGCATCTACGAGCGCGACGTCGAGCGCGCGCTGATACGTCTCATCGACGTAGACGACCGTGCTGAAAGCGATGTTCGGCGTGCCGGGCCAGCCCGCGGCCTTCCAGCCGGCAATGTAGGGCGCGTAGCGCTCCTTCGCTTTTGCGCGCGGGAACATCAAGAAGTAGCCGGTGTGCAAGCCTTCGCGCGCGCAGAACTCGAGCGTCGGAATATCGCGCGTTTCCATCCACATCGGGGGATGCGGACGCTGAATTGGCATCACGCTGAGATCGAAGTCGGTGTAAGGAATGCGCTTCCCGTCCCACGTGACGTGCCCGTCGCCGGCATATGCGGCTTTCATGAAGCGCGCGAACTCGAGCGTCACCTCGCGCCGGTCGGGGAAACTCGCCTTATACGGTTCGAAGTAGGCCGGCAGAATGCCGGGCACCAAGCCGACTTCGGTGCGTCCGCCGGTCAACTGATCGGTTAACGCAATCTCCTCGAGCAACCGCACCGGATGATGCAAGGCAACGACGTGTCCCATTGCGCCCACGCGCAAACGCTTCGTTCGCGCGGCCGCCGCGACGGCGTAGAGGTTGGGTGAGGACATCCAACTTTCTTTGGGCGTGAAGTGATGTTCGACCGAAAATCCGTAGTCGAATCCGAGTTCATCGGCCAGCACCAACTCGCGCCACAACTGTTCGTAGCGCTCGTGCGGCGACATGCCGCGCTTGCCCCAGACGTGCGCGAAATGCGCGAATCTCATCGACGGAAAACCTCCGCGGTGCAGGGCAACGCACACCGTCTAGCCAAAAGTGTATTCAGTATAACCACGAGCTGAGTGAGGGTCAACCCTACACTCCGAGGAGAATCGCCCGTGATACGCCGACGCGCTCTGCAACTGCTCGCCGGCACCGGCGCGGCCCTCGCAGCGTCCCCCGTTGCTGCACAAAATCTCATTCCGATCCGAGTCGGAACGTTTGCGTCCGAATCGACCGGCGGCATCTTCTATGCGCAAGATCAAGGTTTTCTTGCGAAGCACGGTTTGACGGCAGTTATTAACATGGCGACCGGCGGAGCTGCGGTCGGCGCGGCGCTGCTCGGCGGCGATCTCGATCTCGGTGAAGCCGACGTCGTGACGGTGGCGATCGCCCACGACAAGGGCATCCCGTTTCAGTTCGTCGCTCCCGGCGAACTGCACACGAACAAGTACCCGACGTTGGCGGTGGTCGTCGGTTCCGCCGCGATCCAGAGCGGCAAAGATTTCAACGGCAAGACGATGGCGTGCAACGTCGCGCGCGGCTTCGGATCGCTGATCACGAACGCGTGGATCGATAACAACGGCGGTGATTCGAAGACCGTGAAGTGGGTCGAAATGCCCTTCGGCGCGCTGGTCGCGGCGACGCAAAAGGGCACGATCGACGGCTACTGCGCGCCCGAGCCGTTCGTCGATCTCGGCGGGGCGGCCGGTTTGCACGTTTTGCTGATGGACAAGAATCCGCTCGCGACCAGCTATATCCAAGGCGGCTGGTTTGCGAGCAAAGACTGGATCAAAATGCATCCGTCGATCGTCAACGCGTTCAGCCTCGCGATCCGCGAAGCCAACGAGTGGGCAAACGAGAATCCTGCCGCGACCGCCGCGATCATCTCGAAGTACAGCAAGGTTCCGGTCAACGTCATCAACAGCATGAAGATGCGCGGGCAATACGAAGCCGTGTTCCATAAACCGACGATGCAGCCGCTGATCGACACCGCCGCCAAGTACGGCTACATCTCGAAGTCGTTTCCCGTTTCCGACATCATCGCCAACACGTGATCGACGTCGGGAACCTGATCCAGGGCGCCCGCATTCACGGGAGTTTGTATCGCGACCCGGAGGTTTTCGAGCGCGAACTCAACGAGATCTGGTACAAGGTCTGGGTCTACGTCGGCCACGAGAGCGAGATTCCGAAGCCCGGCGATTTCGTGCGGCGCGCGATCGGCCGCCAGCCGGTCATCGTCGTGCGCGGTTCGGACGGCAAGGTCAACGCGTTCTTCAACCGCTGCCGTCATCGCGGCAACATGGTCTGTCACGCCGAGCGCGGCAACACCGCCGCGTTCACGTGTCCGTATCATGGCTGGAGCTATGCCAATACCGGCGAGCTGCTCCAGCCCACCTTCGAAGAAGGCTACGATTCGAATCTGCAGCGCGAAGACTTCGCGCTGATCCCGCTGCCGCGGGTGGATGCGTACCGCGGGCTGATCTTCGCCAGCGTCAGTCCCGAGGGCATCACGCTCGACGAACATCTCGGCGGCGCCAAAGAGTTCATCGATCTCTTCATGGACCTCTCGCCCGCCGGCACGGTGAGCCTGCGCGCCGGTAACCAGAAAGTGCGCTACGGCGGCAATTGGAAGTTCATGCCGGAGAACTCGATGGAGGGCGATTATCACGGCCCCTTCATCCACAAAGTCGCCTTCGATCTGCACGCGAAGAAAACGGGCTTCGACGTCGCCTCGCTCTACGAGAACGAAATCCCCGACGTGATCCGCTCGCTCCCGGGTGGCCATATGGTGGAAGACTATCGCGGCGCCACGATCGCACCGCCGAAACGTCCGCCGAGTGCGGCCCGCATCGCGTACGCCGATGCCATGAAGAAGGCATACGGGGAAGAGAAAGCCGGCCGGCTGTTGGGCACGATGGCGCCGCTGATCTACATTTTCCCGAACCTGATGTATCTCATGACGCACATCCGCGTCGTGCAGCCGGTCAGCGTCGACGAAACCTACGTCTACTACCAGCCGATGATGCTCGACGGCGCTCCCGACGAAATCAACGAAGAACGCCTGCGGATGCACGAGTTCATGTTCGGTGCGGCCGGGTTCATCTCGCCCGACGACATCGAGATCATGGAACGCATTCAGTCGGCGGTCAACGCGGGCGGCAACGAGTGGCTCTTCATCGGCCGCGGCGAGCATCGCGACACGATCTATCCCGACGGCGGCTCGACCGGTTACACGATGGATGAGAACCACATCCGGGGGTTCTGGAAGCACTACTCGGGCGTGATGAACGCAGGTGCGTGAGACGCAAATCCAAGCGTTCCTCACGCACGAAGCTCGGCTGATGGACGAGGGCCGCTACCGGGAATGGCTGGATCTCTGGACGGACGATGCGCAGTACTGGGTGCCGTGCAACGATGACGACATCGATCCGGCGCGCCAGGTCTCGATCATCTACGACGACCGCGACCGGCTCACGCAACGGGTCGAACGGCTTCTGAGCGGCTCGGTGCTCTCGCAGCAGCCGCGGCCGCGCATGCGCCGCGTCATCTCGAATCTCGAAATCGGACCGGATCTGGGCGCCGAGATCACCGTCGAGTCGAACTTCATCCTCGGCATCGCGCGCAACGCGACGAAACAGCTCTGGGTCGGGCGTTCGATCCACACGTTGCGCGAAGATGCCGGCGCGTTCAAGATCGTCCGCAAGAAAGTGCTGCTGATCGACAACGACCAGGAGATCCCGCTCTTGCAGTTCCTCATCTGAATGCGCATCGCGATCGACACCTCGAAGTGTCAAACCCACCAGCGCTGCACGGTCGTCGCGCCGGCGGTGTTCGGCCTGAACGCCGCCTCGAAGGCCGAAGTGCTCGATCCGCACGGCGCGGACGACGCGACGGTGCTCAAGGCCGCGAAGTCGTGTCCCTACCGCGCGATCACCGTGACCGACGAAGCGACCAACGAACAACTCTGGCCCCGCATTGTGAAGTGAGTGAACGTGATGATGGAACACAACCGGTTTGCCTATTCGCCGATCAGCCGCCGCCCGAAGGTCGAACTGCCCAACGGCGCGCGCGTGGCCGTGTGGATCACGCCGAACGTCGAGCACTACCATTACGACAAACCGGCGATGTCGCTCACGCAGATGACGGCGTCGCTCAAGCCCGACGTGCTGAACTACGCCTGGCGCGACTACGGCGTGCGCGTCGGCATCTGGCGCATCATGGATATTCTCCAGCGCCAAGGCTTCGTCGCGACGACCGCCGTCAACGCCGAAGTGTGCGAGCACTATCCCGAGATCATCGAAGCGGGCAATAGCCTCGGCTGGGACTGGATGGCGCACGGGCCCAACAACTCCATGCTGTTCACCGGCATGCCCGAAGAGGTCGAACGCCCGATCATTGCCGGCACGCTCGACGTGCTGGCGAAGTGCCTCGGCAAACGCGCGCGCGGCTGGCTGAGCCCGGCGCTCACGGAAACCGACGTCACGCTCGATCTGCTGGCGGAGGCCGGCATCGAGTACGTCGCCGATTGGTGCAACGACGAGCAGCCCTACACGATGAAGACGCGCAAGGGCTCGATCGTGGCGCTGCCCTACACGCTCGAAGTCGGCGACATCCCGGTGTTTCTGTTCAACG
Organism: Vulcanimicrobiota bacterium; assembly: GCA_963845455.1. Taxonomy (GTDB): domain Bacteria; phylum Vulcanimicrobiota; class Vulcanimicrobiia; order Vulcanimicrobiales; family Vulcanimicrobiaceae; genus Lustribacter. The sequence continues at coordinate 329,878 of CAWJSM010000002.1, forward strand.
GCGGCAGCGGACAAGATTTCGAGAACATGATCGTCGACCAGTTCGATCAGATGTACGAGGAAGGCGCAACGATCCCGCGCTTCCTCTCGATCGCGCTGCACCCGTTTCTCGTCGGCCATCCGTTTCGCGCGCGCCATCTCGAACGCGCGCTCGCGCACATCCGCAAGCGCCAAGACGTCTGGATCACGACCGGCAGCGAAATCCTCGATTGGTACAAGTCTTCGGGCACGCGCCCATAACCATGTCATCCCGAGCTTGTCGAGGGACCGCCTCAATCGTTATTGCTGAGTAGCCAGCGCGCGACGGCCAGCGTTTCCGCGTCTTGGTGTTCGAAACCCACGAGTTGCACGCCGAGCGGCAGTCCGTCGACAGCCAGCAATGGCAGGTTGAACGCGGGCGCTCCGATCGCTGAGGACGCGTCGTTGTACCACGGGGTTCCGGTCGGCGGCTGTCCGACTTGGCCCGGGCCAATGTGCGCGAGCGTGATGAATCCGTCGATCTTATCTTCGAGCGCCCGGTGCATCGTGCGCAGTTCCTCGCGCGCGATGCAAGCGCGCTCGTAGTCGGAAACGTGCAACTGCGACGCGCGGTCGATGTACCCGATCATCGTCGGGCTGAACGCATCGGGCCGCCGTTCGCGCCAGGCCAACATCGGCCAGCGAATTTCCCACAACATCAGATCGAAGAACCACTCGGGTAAGCTCGCGGTCGCGGCTTCGTAGGCGGCTAATGTCCGGCGACAGACGGCGGCTCGATGAATCTCGATGCCCGCTGCGGCAAGCTCGCGCAGGTACTCTTCGAACACCGCTTTCGACGCGTCGTCCGTGTGCTGCCAGCCGGCAGTGTACTGGCGCACGAGCCGCTGCGGTTTGCGCGCCGCCGGCAAGTTCGCATCGGGCCCGAAGTGCGGCACATAGCCGGGATCGCCGCCGGCGACCGTTGCGATATGACACGCGACCGTCCATACATCGGCAAGGGAGCCGCCGAGCAGGCCGAGGTGGTTGATGCTCGGCGATGGATCGATGCCGCCGAACCGGTTGAGTGCGCCGAACGTCGGCTTGAATCCGATCACGCCGCAGATCGACGCCGGCCGGATCACCGATCCGCGCACCTGACTGCCGGTCGCGATCGGCACCATCCGCGCCGCAACCGCGGCCGCGGAACCGGACGACGAACCACCCGGCGTACGCGTGAGGTCCCACGGATTCCACGTCGGTCCGGGTGCGGCCATCGTCAATTCGGTCGTGACGGTCTTGCCCAAGATGACCGCACCGCCGCGGCGTAGCGCGTCGACGTGCGCCGCGTCGACCGCTGCATCGGGTGCATCGTCGAAATACGCGCAGTTCACCCGCGTCGGAAAACCACGCACGTCGAAACAGTCTTTGATCGCCACCGGCAAGCCGTCGATCGGGGAGAGCGGCGTTCCCGCGCGCCGTCGCGATGTCGCCGCATCGGCCGCGCGGCGAGCGCCGTCGATATCGAGGCACACGAACGCGTGCACGTCGGGCTCCGAACGGTCCAGCGCTTCGAGGCAGCGCTCGAGAATGACGCGCGGCGTTTCGTTGTTGTCGGAAAACGTATGAAACCGTGCGGTCTTAGGGTCGTACATCGACGCGTTCCGCGGTGCTCAGTGCGAAGACGCGCGCTTCGAGATCCGCTGCAGCTTGCGCGCTCAGAAACGGCGCGGTCAAGGCCGACGAACTTTGCGCGCGTCCGCCTGCGTCGCCGGCCGGGATCGCGATCCGCGAGACGTTCGTCGGAGAGGTGTTCGAGCAGGCGGCCATCACGCAATGCGATCGTCGCACGCGATTCGGCGACGTCGAGATCCGGGATTGGTTCCACCGTGATGCGCGCACGCAGCGCGGCGATATCATCCGCATTCGCAACGGCGGCGCTGTAATTCTCGAGCACTGCCGTATCGTACCCCAAGAGCGCCATCGCCGCGACGGTGCGCACGCTGAACTTCATTTCCAGCGCGGTCTGCGGCGCAAGGATATCGCAGACGCGCGCGGAGCTGGGCGCGATCTGCAAGCGAATCGCCGTCGACATCGCTCGCGGCAAACGGCGTGCTGCGCTGCAGCGCGTGCATGTTCTCGATACTGCCGTGGGCCAGCGCGCAGGCCGCATGTTCTTTCATCAGCGTTTCAAGCAGCAAGAAGCGGCCGTGACCAGCGGCGAGCGCACCGGCCTCGACGTGCGGCGTGTGGGCGGCAAGAAACCCGGCGCCGGGTTCGAGCGGCGACCGCGCTGCGGTAAAGCCGCGTGCCGCCAGCCGCGCCGCCAACGTGCCGGCGGCCGCTGCGGTGCCGGCGTGCAGCGGCTTCGTCATCGTGCCGACCGCATCGGCCAAACCCGCGGCTTGCGTTGCGGCGAGCGCGAGCGCCGTCGCGAACGCCGCATCGTCGAGACCCAGCAGCAGCGCTCCGCCGGCGGCGGCCCCGATTGGTCCCGCAATCGCGGTCGGATGGAACGCCGTTTCGAGATGCCGAGGCCCGAGCAAGAGTCCCACGCGGCACGCCGCCTCAACGCCGGCGATGAAGGCCCGCAGCGCAGCCTCGCCCGGCGCGCCGCCGGCTTCGGCCAGTGCCAAAACGCACGGAAAGACCGTCGCCGTCGCATGGCCGTTGAGCGTGCGATTGCAGTCGGAATAGTCGAGCGCATCGCCGGCCGCGCCGTTGAGCAACGCCGCGCTGTGCGGCGCGGTGCGCTCGGGACGTCCGATCAGGCCGGACGGCGCGCTGGGCGCGGTCAGAATCTCTGCCAGCAGCATCGCCGCGATCGGTTCGTGCATGCCGGCCAGCGCCGTGCCGAGCCAGTCGAGGATGCAGCATTGCGCGGTCACGCGCACGTCATCGGGAATCTCGCCGGCCGCGATCGACCGGATCTCGGCGACGAAGCGCGCCGTCATGTTCGGAGGTGATTCGGTAACCGTAATGTATACACTATAGCATGCTAGCGACGCGAAGAAGCATTTCGGTCAAACGCCTCTCGCCGCACATCGGCGGCGAAATCAGCGGCGTCGATCTCACCAAGCCGGTCAGCGACGAGCAGATCGCCGAAATCAAGGACGCCTTGATCGAGAACGGCGTGATCTTTTTCCGCGATCAGCCGATGGATCTCGAGACCCAGGTGAAGTTCGGCCGCCGCTTCGGCGACCTGCACATCCACTCGGGGATGAAGGGGCTCGACGACAAGTATCCCGAGGTCCGGCCGATCCACGCGGACGCCGATTCCAAGCACATCGCGGGCGAAGACTGGCACACCGATCTCTCGTGCGATCCGATTCCGCCGATGGGCAGCATCCTGCACATCTGGGAGCTTCCGCCGCTCGGCGGCGACACGTGCTGGGCCAGCATGTACGCGGCCTACGATGCGCTCTCACCGCGGATGAAGACGCATCTCGAAGGGATGACCGCGACGCACGACGGCCGCATCGCATTCGGCCGCTTCAATCCGTCCGGCACGTACCCGATCTCGGTACATCCGGTGGTCGCAAAGCATCCCGACACCGGCCGCAAGCTGCTCTACGTCAACCGCGGCTTCACGTCGCACATCAACGACGTCTCACCCGAAGAGAGCGCCGCGCTGCTCAACTACCTCTACGCGCATCTGGAGAAACCGCACTTCCACGTGCGCTTCGTCTGGGCGAAGCACACGGTGGCGTTCTGGGACAATCGCTGCACGCAGCATCTCGCGGTGTGGGATTACTTCCCGCAAACGCGCAACGGCTATCGCGTACAGATCGAAGGCACCCAGCCCCCGATCCCCGCGTAAGCGCTATTTCTTTGCGATCCCGAAGGCGCGCGCGAACCAGCGTTTGAGCGTCTTTCGTGGCGGAGCCGCCGGCGTCAGCGCCGTCTCGGCGACGTAGATTTGCATCGATGCGGCCTCTAGCGCCGTGAACTGCGCGACGCTTCCGGCCGGCGGACGCAAACGCGTCACGACGCTTCCGGCCGATGGACGCAAACGCGCCGCGACGCTCACGGCCCGCGTTGCAGCGCGCGCCGTCGTGCGCGCGATCAGCGCGAGCGTATCGCTGCCTTCGGGCAAAAGCGTTTCCAAACGGTGCCACAGCGCCATCACGTGCGCGACGTATGCTTGCGTTTCCGCAATCGGCGGGACCCCGCCGTATCGCGCTACCGCGCCGGGACCGGCGTTATAACTCGCGAGCGCCAGCGTGTAGCGGCGTTCGGTGCCGTCGGCGGCGTGCTGCGCGATCATCCGCCGCAGATAACGGGCGGTGCCGTCGAGGTTTTCGTAAGCGTCGAACGGCAGCACGCCGAGCGCGCCGGCCGTATCGGGCATGAGTTGGCCGAGTCCGCGCGCGCCCGCATGCGAAAGCGCCTGCGTTTGCCAGCCCGATTCGACGCCGACGATCGCGACCAACAGCCGCGGATCGAGACGATAGTACGACGACATCATCAACACGTGCGCGGCCATATCTTGCGACTGCGCGGCCGAGAGCGCGGGGTTGAACGAATGCAAGACGGCAGCGTAATGCGTGACGGCGTCCGAGCTTGCCGCCGCCGGCAGAGGCAGCGCGAAGACGACGAAAGCGGAGACGAGAACACCGGCTCGCCGTAGGGCCGCGGAGAGCACCGTCATTCTTGCCTGTTCGGACGGCGACCGGCAAAACTGAGCCCGCTAACCTTTGCGCTCAGCCGAGCGAGCTTGCCTCAATCCGGGCCGGGCAGCGGGCGAGCACAAGGGATTGTGGCCACACCAAGAGCTGGAACGCCACGACCGATGCGATAGTGATGGGCAGCACAGCCACGACGACCCCTTCGGCCGTCCTCAGGTCTGGCGCTAATGTATACAGCACGCAGATTTAGCGAGGGGTCCAGCTCTTATGTTCGATGGATTCACAGAACGGCGCATCGCAACCGGTGACGCGGAGCTCTACGTACGCGTCGGCGGTTCGGGTCCGCCGCTGGTCTGCTTGCACGGCTACCCGCAATCGCACATCACGTGGAGAAAAGTTGCCGGAGCGCTGGCCGAACGGTACACCGTCGTGCTGCCGGATCTGCGCGGTTACGGTGCGAGCGAGATCGTCGCGTCCGATGACGCGCACCTCGCCTACAGCAAACGCACGATGGCGCGCGACATCATCGCGCTCATGTCGGCGCTCGGCCACGAACGGTTTTTCCTCGCCGGCCACGATCGCGGCGCGCGCGTCGCGTACCGTCTCGCGCTGGATGCGCCCGAACGCGTCGCCGCGCTCGCGACGCTGGACATCATCCCGACGCTCGAGAATTGGGAAGCGATGGATTTCCGGCGCGCCTACGGCGCGTATCACTGGCAGTTCCTCGCGCAGCCGGAGCCGTTGCCGGAGCGACTGATCGGATACGACCCGCAGTGGTATTGCCGTCAGCAGATCGGCGCCTGGCTCGAAGACCGCAGCGCGACCGACGAGGCCGCGCTCGATGCGTACTGTGCGGCCTTCGCGCGCGACGGCGCGGTGCACGCGGCGTGCGAGGATTATCGCGCGGGTTACACGTGCGACCTCGACGCCGATCGCGCCGACCGCGATGCCGGCAAGAAGATCGCGATGCCGATGCTGGCGCTCTGGGGCGCAGGCCACGACGGCAAGCGCTCCGCGCACTTCGCGGAGGTTTGGAAGCGCTGGGCGCCCGACCTCACGGCCCAAGGGCTGCCGTGCGGGCACTTCATGATGGAAGAGTTGCCGGCTGAAACGGGTGCCGCGCTCCGCGCATTCTTCGATGCGCGTTGCGATCGCTTGCGCTAGCGGCGATTGGCCTGCAGTTCGACGCGCGTTCCGAACGGCGTGCGTTCGACTTCGACCACATCGGCAAACGCGCGCATCAGCGGCAGCCCGAAGCCGCGCCCTTCCACCGCCGTGTCGCCGTACCAGGTGCCGAAGTCGCGGATCTCCACCGTTACCGCGTCGGTCGTCGCGCGGCCGCGCACGCGCAGCGCGCCGGAGCCGCCGCGATACGCGTGTTCGATCGCGTTGCCGATCGCTTCGCCGGCGGCAACCAGCAGATCGCCGATGCGCTCGGCCATGCCGGCGCCGTTGAGAAAACGCGCGATCGCGGTTCGCGCGCGCACGGCGTTTTCGGGCTGCGCGGGCAGCGTGAGGTCGAGCCGGTCGAGCGTTGCCGAGGCCGTAATCGCGAGCAGCGCGACGTCGTCGCGCGGCGGCGCATCGCCGAGCAGCGTGCGGTACATCGCGCCCGCCAGATCGTCGCCGGCGTTCGCGCACGCGCGGAGAGCGGCTTCCACGCGCGTTGCTGCATCGGCGGCGCCGTGCATTTCCACGCCGTCCGTGTAGAAGACCATCGATGAACCGGGCTCGAGCCGGAATTCGAGCTCTTCGTACTGCGCGCCCGGGGTAACGCCGAGCATGGGTCCGTCCACCTGCGGATGCGAGATTTCGCCGTCCGGGCCGGCGATGACCGGTGCGGCGTGACCGGCGGATGCCAGGCTGAGATCGAGTGAGAGCGGTTCGAGAATCGCTACCAGCGCCGACGCGTGACGCGTGCCGGCTTCGCGCAGCAAATCGTTCGCGGCGGCCAGAATCGTGGCGGGATGCGGGATCTTCATTCGCGGCCGTGCGGATCGCGTGGCGCAGCTGCGACATCGCGACCGCCGCTTCGAGCCCGCTGCCGTCAACGTCGCCGATCGAGAGCAACATGCGCCCGTCGGGAAGTGACATTGCGTCGTACCAGTCGCCGCCGGCTCGATCTTCGCGCGCGGCCGGCGCGTATGCCACCGATACCGTCAGCCCTTCGACGGCCGGCAGCGTGCCCGGCAAAAGCGCGCGTTGCAGGCTGCTCGTCACGTTGGGTTCGCGTTCGGCCAGCACTGCGGCATGATACGCCGTCGCCGCGCGGCCGACGATGCGTTCGAGCAACGTAACGTCATCGCGCCCCAACTGCGGGCGCGTTTCCGCGCCACGCACGACGATGGCGCCACGCACGTCGCCGGCAACGACAAATGGAATCACCGCCAGGGACTGGATTTGCAGCGCGGCGAGAATCATGCCGTGGCGCGGTCCACGCGCAAACGAGGCCACAAACTCCGGCGTCACCGCCGGTTCATAGATCGTGCGTCCGGTTGCGATCGCGCGATCGATCGGAGAGCCGTCGCCGCTGACGTGCGGAAATTCGCGCTCGAGCATCCACGCGAAGTCGCGCTTCGCGGGTTGGCGGTGCACGACGCTCTTGAGTTGGATCGCATCGTCCGCGCGCAAATACGCAAGGTACCAGTCACCCAGCGCGGGGACGATGAGGTCGCCGAGCGCGTCCAGCGTGCGGCTCGAGCGCGCGATGCCTGAGAATCGTTCGGATGCCGCCGCGAGCAGACGCCACGCGCGGATGTCGGCGTTCGCGCCGGCGTCGGACTTCTCGCGAAACGCGGAACGCCGGCGCGCCAGCGCGTCGACGCGCGCGATCAGTTCGGCGACCGTGAACGGCTTGACGAGGTAGTCGTCCACGCCGGCGCCGATTGCGGCATCCGCGGATTCGGCGGCGCCGCTGCCCGAGAGCAGCACGATCGGAATGCCGGCCGTGAGCGGGTCTTCGCGCAGGATACGTGCCGCCTCGAAGCCGTCGATGAACGGCATGCGCGCATCGCTCACGATCACGTCGGGCTGCTGCGCGCGGGCGGCGGCCACGAGGGCCGCCCCGTCGCTCACGGTGTCGACGGCGTACTTGCCGGCCAGCATCGTGGCGAGATACGCACGCAGATCGGCGTTGTCGTCGGCGATCAGCACGCGCAGCCGGCCGACCGCGGCCTCGGGGGCGGGTTGTTCGGATGCCGCGGCCGCCGCCGCGGGCAGCGCGCTGCCGGCGAGAAAGGCTTGCGCAACTTGCTCCACGCGCGCGGCGCTGCGGCGTGCCAATTCGATCGCCGCGCGCCCGTCAACGTCGGCAATCGTGCCGGCGAGATCCTCGAGGGCAGCGGTCAGGAGCGTCCAGGGCGTGCGAAGTTCGTCCTCGATGACCCGTAAGCGATCGCCGGACGACGCGTTCGTGCCCTCGCCGGAATCAGCGGTCATGCAAGACGGCAATCCCCCGAGCAACGGAAAAGCGAGCGGTCCGCCGGACCGCCGAGTGGGCCTTTCCCGCGCAGGCTAGGCCCTAAACGTACGGCGGAGACTTCACCATGTGCTGGTCGCGGTGCTCGTAGCCGTTGCTCTCGTAGAATTGCGGCGCGGGCTCGTGCGTGCCGCCGCTGGTCACTTCGATTTGGCTCGCGCGGCGCTGCGCGGCGAACGACTCGGCGGTCGAGAGCAGCAATTTGCCGACGCCTTTGCGCCGATGGTGCGCGCCGACCACGAGCGAGGTGATCCGGCCGATCATCGCGTCGGCGTGAAAGAGCGGGAAGACGTGAACGCTGACCACGCCGATCACGCTCTCGGCCGACTCCGCCACGAATACCGCATCGTCGGCGCGATCGCCCACCAGCTGCAAGCGGCTGAGGATGAAGCTCGGGTGCGTGGAGTAGCCGAGTTCACCGAGCAAGTCGGCGATTTTGGGCGCATCGGAGTCGACGGCGCGGCGGACGGCGGGGACGCTAATCACGACGGACCACCTTCGCCCGCCACAATAGCGAGCCTGTCCCGGGATCGGGGCATGTTGTGGCAAACACTGGACGCCGATGGATCAGTCGCCGCGCCACTTTCACGCGAACGAACGTTTTTTTGTCGAGATCGCCTTCGAGGGGCCGTTGCCCGAAGGCGCCGAACCGGCAGCGGAATTCGCGGGTCCGCTCGGCCCCGGGCGGACCGGCGCTGACGTTTTGGACGCACCAAGTCGGCCCGGCCGAAAACGCCGACGGCGACCGCAGCCGCGTACGCGTGATCGGCAAAATTCCGGAAGAAGCTCCGCCCGGCATGTACCGGATGACGCACCTCGAGATCCGCTGGGCCGCGGAGATGCCGCTCTCATGGGAATCCGTCGGCGTCCCGCTCAAGGGCCTCGGCCGCGAAGTGCTGATCTCGGTCGACGTCGCCGCGGCGCGTTCGCAGCCGCCGATCCCGCGGGTCGTTAACGCGGGGTGAATTCTCAGCCGGTTTAGCAGCGTTCGCCCAGCCGGGCGTGCTATTTCGTCGTGGTATGACGATCCAAGTTTCAATCCGGCGCACCCTAGCGTGTGCCCTCATCCTCGGTGCCGCGCTCGCAACGGCACCACGCGCGGCCCGCGCCGACGTATCGATCGACGCCGGCGCGGCCGTCACGGGCAGTTCCGCGAATTTCGCGGGCGCGCTCTCACTCGGCGTCTTCAATGCGCCGCTGGTGCCGCTGGCCGCGGAACTGACCGCGATCGCCCCCGCGAACGGCGGCTTCGCCACGACCTTCGATGCCCGGTTCACGGTCGCCGGAACGGCCATCGGCGCCGGCGCCGGCGTCGGCACCCTCGGCGCGCTGCATCAGACCGGCGTGATCTACGACGGCATCCTGGCGCACCGGATCGCCCCGCACACCGCGTTGGAGGCGCGCCTGTATTTCGGACCTCAGCGGCCGTCGACGTTTTTCGGCGGCGTGCGCTTCTCGCTCTGAGACGATTCCGGGGGCCGGAAAAGGAACCGAGCCCCTGATCGCAGATTCTTGCTTAATGTTCCCATACGAATCGGGGAATTTGATCCGCTGCGACTGCGGCCATCCGGTCGGCCAGCACACGGACGCGGGCTGCTCGGGCGGCCCGCAATCTTGCCGCTGTCAAAAGACGCCGTCCGCCATCGTGCTGGACGAGATCGCCCTCCTGCGCCCGGAGTGGCTCCAAACGAAGGTCACCGCGCTCCCTTAGTGGATTCGCGGAACGTGAATCCACTACGTCGAGAAGCGGGCGTTCCCGGCGATTTTTGCGTACGGGCGCGCAGCCGTTCTGGGCGAGGTCGTCCAGGGCGATCGTGTAGTGCCGCTTGGCGCGGAGATTCAACGCCGGAGCGCGGTAGTACACGGGATTCGCCCAGGTGCTGCGCGCGGCGTGGATGGGCTTCGCGGTGCGTTCCAGCGGGCTGCCGAGGGTGGCTGTTCCCTTGGCGCTGACGGCCACGGCCGTCACGGTCTTGGGCAAGTCGCGCGAGGCGACCAGCACGATGGGCGCGGCGCCGGCTGCCACGCCCGTGCTGCCGGGCACCGGCGAGAGTAGCGCCACGTCCGTGCCGTAGGGCAGCGAGCACGGTAAGTTCGGGGTGGCCATGCCGGCGCTCGGAACGGGGGCGGCCTCAACCCTGCTGCAGCCGGCGAGGGCGAGCGCAGCCAGAACGAGCACGGCGATCGAGCGGAACATGGTATCTAGGAAACGCCGTTTAGCTGGCAGGCGTGCCGAACTCAGCCAACTTTTAGGTTCCGTTAATCGGAGCGGCCGAGATCGAAGAGCGACGGCATGCCGCCGCTGGCGATGATCGCCGCGCACAGCTTGCGCGCCTCGTCGAGCGGCACGCGGTCCTTGCGCACGAAAAGCTTGCGCCAGTAGGCCTTACCGCTGAGCTTTCCGATCAGATCCGAGGCTTGCCGGGCGTCGACGATGCGGCCGGTGACGTGCACCCGCACGGTGGGTTTGTCCTCATCGCCGCCGAGCGGCAAGCGGTGCAGCAGTTGCTCTTGGGAATCGCTCCACACCGCATCGCCGTAGGCCGAACGCAATTCGCGCTCGCACGCTTCGTAGGTGACGAGATCGCGTTCGGCGTTGAACTCGGCGGCGAGGCCGTAGACGGTCACGCGCTCGCGCAATCCGTGGGCCGCTTCGGAATTCGACGTGCGCATCGCGTCGACGACGCGAAAGTCGTCCCAGGCGAGAAACTCGTCGATCGGTTCGAGGGCCGTCGGATCGGGCCACAGTTCTTCGAGGCCCGCGCGCAGGACGCGCTCGAACGCGCGCGTCGTGTGGTGGAAGTAGATCGTGGCGAACATCCAGTAGCGCGCCAGTACGAAGCTCTCCAGCGCCACGACGCCGCGTCCGTCGACGCCGAGCTCTTGGCGTCCGTCGTGATCGAACACGCGCAGCGATGCGATCAGTTGCTCCGCATCGTAGCGTCCGTTCACGACGCCGGTGAAGTAGGCATCGCGCAACAGATAGTCCATGCGGTCGGCATCGAGATTCGGTCCCGAGACGAGTTCGCGCAACACCGGATAACGCGTCGACGTGCCGGTGATCAGCGCCAGCACTTCGTTTGCATCAACGTCGATCGCCGCCAGCGCGCCGGCGATTTCCTCGCGGGCGAGGATGCGTTCGGTGCGCGCTTCGTGACGGATGCCGAGGACGGATTCGCAGGCGTGGCTGAACGGGCCGTGGCCGACGTCGTGCAGCAGCAGGCTGGCACGCAGCAAGCGCCGCTGATCGGCGTAATCGCGCTCGGAGGTGAAGGTGCCGGGAGAATAATCTTTGATCGCTTCGAGCGCGCGCGTCCCGATTGCGAGCGCGCCCAGCGCGTGCGTGAAGCGCGAGTGTTCGGCTGAGGGAAATGCCAGGTAAGCGAGTCCGAGTTGCCGGAGCCGCCGCAAGCGCTGCACCGCCGGCGCCTCCAGCAGCGCGACTTCGCCGGCGTCGAGTTCGATGAACCGGTGGATCGGATCGAAGATCCGCTTGCCCTTGGCCACAGGTTGCACTTCGTCGCTAAGGGAGGGTCCCATGCGGCGTGTCGAACTGGTGTACGGTGCGGATCGACGACGGCGTAAAGCGGGATATCCTCGCTCGCACCGACATCGGTGAGGTGATCGGCGCGGTCGTATCCTTGCGAAAACGCGGCAACGACCTGGTGGGGTTGTGCCCGTTTCACGGCGAGAAAACGCCGTCGTTTCACGTCCATCCGGATCGCGGCTTCTTCAAGTGTTTCGGCTGCGATGCGGCCGGCGACGTCATCCGTTTCGTGCAACTGCACGACAACCTCAACTTCGTGGATGCGATGCGCGTGCTCGCGAAACGCGCCGGGATCCAGCTCGAAAATGAAGACCCCGCGTCCGCACGCGTGCGCAGCGAAAAAGAAGCGATCTATCACGCCAACGACGTCGCCGTGCGGTTCTTTCACCGCATGCTTACCTCGGAAGCGGAAGGCGAAAAAGGCCGCCGTTACTGCGCCGAACGCGGCATCAGCGCCGAATCGATCGCGCAGTTCAAACTCGGCTTCGCACCCGAGCGCTGGGACGGGCTCGTTTCGGAATTGCAGCGCGAAGGCGTCGACGGTGCGCTGGCGGCCGTCGCCGGTTTGGTGAAGCAAGGTCAGCGCGGCTACTACGATTTCTACCGCGACCGGCTGATGATTCCGACGCATGCCGTAACCGGCGAAACGATCGCGTTCGGCGGCCGCTTGATCGGCCAAGGCGAACCGAAGTATCTCAATACGACGACGACTCCGGTGTACACGAAGGGGCGGTTCCTGTTCGCGCTCGGCATCGCGCGGCGCTCGGCGCAACGCGAGGGCAACATCGTGATCGTCGAGGGCTACCTCGACTGCATTGCGCTCCACCAGGCCGGGATCACGAACGCCGTCGCCTCGCTCGGAACGGCGTTCGGCCCCGAGCAAGCGCGCGAGTTGCGCAAGGCCACGGAAAACGTGTTCATCTGCTTCGACGGCGACGCCGCCGGCCAAGCCGCCGCCGCCAAATCGATCGACACCCTCGTCAACGAGGGGCTGGCTGCGCGCATCGTGCAGTTGCCGGCGGGCGAGGATCCCGATAGCTACGTGCGGGCGCACGGCGCCGAGGGCTTCCGCGCGCGCTTGAACGACGCGATTCCGTGGATCCAGTTTAAGATCGACCGCCGGATCGGCGAGATTCGCGCCGGCTTCAAGAGCCGCGCCCAAATCGCGCGCGAAGCGGAGATCCTCGTACGGACGCTTCCGCGCGCCGAGTGGGACCACTGGCGCACCTACGCCGCACCGCAACTGGGGGTCGACGTCGAAGATCTGCGCAAGGCGCGCCTCCAGATCACCGACGGCGCCCGGCTGGAATACGGCGAAGGGCAGATGATCGACGTCCGGCGCTCCGACAAGATCCGGCCCGGTTCGGTCGCGGCGCCCTCGTGGGAGACGTCGTGCCTGGCGATCTTTGTCTCAGAGCCGGGCTTGGTGGCCGAATACGCCGATCGCATCGCGCCCGAGCGCTTCGGCGAACCGTCCTTAAGGCGGATTTATGCTCGCATGCGCGAGCAAGCGGACGCGCTGCTGCAACCAGGCGATGTGTTCGCGCTGTTTAGCGACGATGGTGACGTGTCTGCGGCTCTCGCATCAATTGCGGGTGCCGAGCGCTCGCGAATCATCCGTTTTGCCGATCCCGAGGCGCGCCGCGCGTATCTCGATCGGACGATCGAGCGTTTCGCTGCGGACGATCGGCACCGGCGTTTCCGCGAGCTCGACGCGCAGATGACCGCCCTGTTTGAATCCGGCCAGCCGGTGCCTCAGGAACTGCGGGAAGAGCACAGCGCGCTCCACACGGCCCGAACCAAAGGATGACCCCGCCACCGGGTCACCGAAACGGCGAGGTCCAGCATTGTATCAGGAAAGGGGGTGAGAGAAAAGTATGGCACGCAAAAAAGCCGCAACCGCTACGGTTGACGCGCCGCAAGTTCCGCTAGAGGAACAGATCAAGAAACTGCTCGACCGCGGGAAGAAGCGCGGTTCGCTGACCTATGAGGAAGTGAACGCGGTTTTCGACAACGTCGAAGACGTCACGCCCGAACGCGTCGACGAACTGTTCGAAGAGATTTCGACGCTCGGTATCGAGGTCGTCGAGGAACTGGCCAAGGAAGAGAAGCCGGAAGCGGAGGCCGAGGAGGTCCCGATGCCGGCCGGGCTCGCGCTCGACGATCCGGTTCGGATGTATCTCAAGGAGATCGGCCGCGTGCCGCTCTTGTCGATGGACGACGAGAAGCGCCTGGCGATGGCGATTGAGGCCGGCGAGAACGAAGCTCCCAAGAACGGCACGGCCAACAACGCGATCGTCTTTGCAGGCGAAGATGCGAAGCGCCGCCTGACCGAAGCCAATTTACGGCTCGTCGTATCGATTGCGAAGAAGTACGTCGGCCGCGGCATGCTTTTCCTCGACCTCATTCAGGAAGGTAACCTGGGCCTGATCCGCGCCGTCGAAAAATTCGACTACCGCAAGGGTTACAAGTTCTCGACCTACGCGACGTGGTGGATTCGCCAAGCGATCACCCGCGCGCTGGCCGATCAGGCACGCACGATCCGCATCCCGGTGCACATGGTCGAAACGATCAACCGGCTGATCAAGATCTCGCGCCAACTGCTGCAAGAATTGGGCCGCGACCCGACGGTCGAAGAGATCGCGGGCGAGATGGGGCTCACCCCGGAGAAGGTGCGCGAAGTCATCAAGATTTCGCAAGAACCGATCTCGCTCGAAACGCCGATCGGCGAAGAAGAAGATTCGCATCTCGGCGACTTCATCGAAGATCAGGAAGCGATCGCCCCGGCCGAGGCCGCGAGCGTCATGCTGCTCAAAGAGAAGATGCAGGACGTGCTCAAAAACCTCACCGAGCGCGAACGCAAGGTCTTGGTCTTGCGCTTTGGCCTCGAAGACGGCCACCAGCGCACGCTCGAGGAAGTCGGCCAAGAATTCGGCGTCACGCGCGAACGCATCCGCCAAATCGAGGCCAAGGCACTGCGCAAACTGCGACATCCAAGCCGCGGTAAAGCCCTAAAAGACTACTGGTCCAACGAATAAAGCGAGCCGCAGAAATTGCGGCTCGTTTGTTTATTCCATGCCCGGTTCGTAGAAGCGGACGGTGCCGCGGCCGTGGGTTTTTACGGCGGACACGGCGACGCTGGCGTGTGAGATGATTTCGTCCACGCCCATGCCGTGTTCGGGAACCATGGCGACGCCTACCGTTGCGCTGACGCTAATGAAGTCCTTACCTTCCCGATCGCCGGTGGAGAACGGTTGTGCGAACCGGTTCATGAAACGTTGAGCGCGTGCTTTTACTGCCTCCCGCGACGGCGGGTTCGGGATGAACACCGCGAAGAGGTTGCCACCCAAGCGCCCGGTGATTTCGCCCGGTGCACAGCGTTCGACGAAGCCGGCGGCGACTTCGACCAGCAGTGCGTCGCCGATCATGTTACCGTAGCGTTCGTTCACTTCGCCGAACCCGTCGATGTCGAGCGCGATCACGGCGTAACCTTCGGTCTGGAGCGCTGCCATGCGCGCTTGCGAGCGAAACTGCGAACGGTTGAGCAGGCCGGTGAGTACGTCGTGGGTTTGATGATAGATGAGACGGTCGGATTGCCACCGCTCCTGGATGTGATTCTGAAAGAACGATGCCAAAACTTCGACGTAAACGCGATCTTGTTCCGACCACGGACCGGTTTGCACCGGCGCGACGAACCACAGCACGTAGGTCGAACCCCCGGCGCGAAACTCCGTGAAGATTCCCGACCGCGTCCCCGTGCTTTGAAAGGCGGAGCCGGGAAATGCCGCTTGCAGATCGTCCCATGCGCGCGTACCGCTGCCGGATTCGAGCAGTTCCGCCGCTGCGGAACCGGCGAGCGGAACGCGCCGCCGCTCCTCGAATCCGCTTGCACCGCCGCGCAGCGTGATGTACTCCGGCGTTGCGGCGACGGCTTCATAGATGATGTCCTCTTTGTCGATGCGGCCTAAGCCGCCGACGTACGGCTGGCCCGGCCGGATCGCGGCCGCCGCTTGTTCGAGCATCGCGTGCCGAAGATCGTTATCCGAGAGACTGGGATTGTTGACGATGCGCCAAAACGCTTCGAGCCGTTCCGCCTGCCGCCGCGAACGCTCTTCGGCGTCGCGCAAGGCGAGGCGGTTACGCAACGCCGCAATGCCGAACGAAATTTCGCTGCCGAGGCGCAACAGCAGTTCGACCTCGTCGGCATCGAAGGCGTTCGCTTCTTTCGCGTAAAGCGAGAGCGCGCCGAAGGCGCGGTCGTCGTCGCCGGTGAGCGGTATGGAAAGGCTCGACTTGAACCCGAGTGACGCCGTTGCGGCGCGCCAAGGATTCACGGCGGCGTTTGCTTCGTAATCGTGGTCGATCACGGGCGCACCGGTGCGGATGGCGGTTCCGGTGGGTCCGCGTCCAAGTTCCGAGTCGTCCCATTTCACCGTGACGTCATGGAGATAGCCGGCGACGGTGCCGGCATGGGCCGCGACGTCGTACGAGCTTCTCCTCATCGTGCTGCGCGAGCCCGATCCACGCCATCGCGTAGCCGCCGACGTCGACGGCGATCGTGCACATCTCGGTCAGGAGTTCCGGTTCGTCCTTAGCCCGCATCAGCGCGGTATCGGCCGCTGTGAGCGTCCGGAATGCGCGGTTCAGACGCTGCAGCGCGCGCTCGTTGCCCAGTTGCTGCGTAATGTCGAAGGCCAGCCCGACGATCGCGGGCCGGCCTTCGAATGTTCCGAGCGTACTTTGTGAGAGCAACTCCAGCTCGCTGCCGTCTTTGCGCGCGAAAGCGCCGATGACGTTCGTCGCGCGCACTTCCCCGCGGGCCATGTCCTCGAACTTCTCGCGCCGCCGCGGGCGGTCGGATTCCACGACGAAGTCGAGGAAGCTGCGGCCGATCATCTCGGCTTGGGTGTAGCCGAAAAGTTCCGCGAACCGGGCGTTTACATACGCAAACGTGGTATCGAGCGCGACCATGTATACGCCCGTGAACGACTGATTGACGATCGTGTCGAAGGTCGCTTGGGTCTCGCGCAATTTGCGGTCGGCCACCCGAATTGCCCCCACACCCGAGGGGGTTCGACGGGGCAGGGGCGGCTACATCGAGCCGGGTGCCGGTTTCTTCGGCGTCGGGACGACGTTGGGGTTTGCGTCGGCCCATGCGCCGTTGGGGTTCGGCAGGACCCACGGGATAAAGTCCCACATCGCAGGGTGCAAGAAGACGAACTTCACCTGTGACGGATCGGTCAAGCCGGGCAGGCCGGTTTTTACCAGCGCGAGTTTGTTGGCCGGAATGTCGGGGACGTTTTCGCTCAGCGTGCCGCCCGCGTCGGTGAATTTTTGCACCGGCATCGCACCGAGATGCAGCGAACCGTCGGCGGCGGTGAAGCCCCAGTGCATGTGGGCGGCGCGATGGACCCAGCGCGACGGATCGATCGCGTAGCCGAACAGCGACGTCGGCGCGTTCGGCGATTTGTCTTGAAGAATCGTATAGTCGACGCCGAGTAAACGCCCCTGGGCGTCGTACCAGAGTTGATTCGGAACGTCGAGGTCGATCGAGTTCCAGACTTTCAAGTTCACGTAGCTGATCGCGCCGGTATTGTCTTCGCCCGTGTACTGGAAGTAGCCGGCTTTCTGCGCCGATGCGACCGTCGGGTAGAGTTTCGGAATATCGGTTTGGATCTTCGCGATGAACGGCTGTTCTGCGGCCGTCGGCATCGGCGGCATCTTCGTGGGTGTGGGCGCCGCCATCGGCATCGGCATCGTTTGTGCGAACGTACGTGACGGCGCAAGCGTACACAAAGCGATGAACGAAAGAACGGTTTGTCGATTCATGACTGCCTCCAGCAAGTGACGTCTGCGGCGGCCTTCGCGCGCTACGCGCGTAACGCCCGCAAGAAACTCTTAGCGAATGCTCAGGCTTTAGACGACTGCGTCGAGCGGCAGCGTTGCCGCGCGCGGTGCGTAGGCAGCCCAAGCTGCGGCGAGACGTTCGACCCCGGCGACCAGCACCTCGGGATCGAGCACGAACGGCAACCGCAAGCGGCGCGCATGGCGCTCCGCCGATGAGAATACCGGGCCCGGCGCGATCGTCACGCCGAAGCGCGCGGCCTCCAGCGCGAAGCTGGCCGAATCGCCGTGCGGTAACTCGATCCAGAGCGACGAGCCGCCGCACGGTTCGTTGCGGTTCCACGACGGCAGTTCGGCTTCGAGCGCGCCGGTCAGCGTGCGATAGCGTTCGGCCAGTTGCGCGCGGCGTTCGTCACGCACGCGATCGCGCAGCGGCAAGAGTTCCGCGCACAACGCTTGTCCGACCAGCGACGTGCCCAGATCCGCGACGATCTTGAGCGGTGCGATGCGGCTGATCATGTGCGCTTCGCCGCGCACCCAGCCGATGCGCAGCCCGCCCCAGAAGAGCTTGCACGCGGAGCCGATCGAGAGCACCGTTGCGCCGCTCGCGAGCGCTGCGATCGGCGGCGGCGGCGCGACGTCGTAGATCGAGATATCGCAGAGCGTCTCGTCCTCGACGATCGTCCAGCCTTCGCGTTCGGCCATCGCCGCGAGCGCGACGCGCCGCTCGGGCGAGAGCACCGTGCCGGTCGGGTTGTTGTACGTCGTCGCAACGTATACGGCAGCCGGCATGCGCGCGGCGGGCAGGCGGTCGAGTTCCTCGACGTTAGCGCCGTCGCCGTCGACCGCGATCGCCACGATGTCGGCGCCGGCGGCGCGAAACGCATCGAGCGAGGCCGGGTTCGTCGGGTCTTCCATCGCGACGCGGTCGCCGCGGAAGAGCTGCGCGACGAGCGCGATCGCTTGCTGCGCGCCGCTGGTCACGATGATCTGCTCGGGATCGGTCGGTAGTCCGCGGGCCGTGTAGCCGCGCGCAATCTCGCGCCGCAGGGCGGGCAGTCCAAGCGGCAGATAGCCGGGCGTTTCGCGCGAGAGCTTCTGGAGCTGCTTGGCGAGCCGCTCGCCGGCCGGCCCGAGTTCGCGCGAGCCGGGCAGCGCCGCGATCGTGAACTCCACCATCGATCGTGGACCGTCGCGGTTGTCGACGATCGAGACGAGGTGGCCCGGCGAGAAGCGCCCGCCGCGCGTCAGCGGCCCGGGCGGTCCGGCATAGGTGCCGCTGCCGCGCTGCGTGTGCGCCCGGCCTTCGGCCTTCAGACGGTCGTAGGCGGCGACCACCGTGCTGCGGCTGATCCCCAGCCGCTGGGCCAGGTCGCGTTCCGAGGGCAGGCGGGTGCCGGCCGCGATCGTGCCACGCAGGACGGCGGACTCGAGAGCGCTCGCGAGCCGGGCCAGCATTGGACCCGAGCCACGCGTCCAGTCTGCAAGCGCGGCCGCGACGTCGGCGACTTGGGCATGCGGGGTCGGGGCGGAATGGCGCTCGAGTGGCATGGTGTGGACTGCTTTTGTCTGGCCTCCTCAACCATTCCCTCGCGCCGGCAATTATGTGGGCCGATGCTGCTCGAGGCGGATGTGCTCGTCATCGGCGCCGGGGCCGCCGGTCTCATGGCTGCGCGGGCTGCCGCCGCGGCCGGCGCGTCGGTCGTGGTCGTGGACAAGAGCATCGTCGGCCGGGGCGGCGCCACGATCATGGCCCAGATGACCACGGCCGTGGCCCTCGGAGCTGCCGAGCCCGATTCGGTCGAGCTGCACGCGCTCGACACGTGGGAGGGCAGCCGTGACCTCGGCGACCACGCGATCATCGACGTGATCTGCACGCGGGCGCCGGATGTGATTCGTGAAGTCGAAGGCTACGGCGCGAATTGGGCGCGCACGGCCGACGGCAGTTACAGCCAAGTGTTCGCACCCGGACATTCGCGTAAACGCTGCGTGTACGTCGACGTGCTGCGCACCGGCGATGCGGTTTCGCAAGCGCTGCGCAGCGTCGTGCGCCGCGACGGCAACGTCGTGCGCCTCTCCAACGTGATGCTGACGAAGCTTGCGAAGGACGGCGATCGCGTTACCGGCGCGCTCGGCTTTGCGATCGAGCAACTCGAACCGGTGGGCATCGCGGCGAAGACCACGATCGTCGCGACCGGCGGGCTGACGTTTCTCTACGCGCGCAACAGCGCATCGGCGAACATGACCGGCGACGGTTTTCTGCTCGCCGCCGAAGCGGGCGCGACGCTGCGCGACATGGAGATGGTGCAGTTCTTTCCGATCGCGCACCTCTATCCGCCGCTGGTGCAACTCGATCCGATCATGTGGGATCCGTTTCGCTACAAGCTCGGCGGCCGTTTGCTCAACGGTAACGGCGAAGAATTTTTGGGCGAGAGCGGCGATGCGTCGGGTGCGTACACGACGCCGCGCGACACCGCCACGTACAAGATCTTCCGAGAAGTCGAAGCGGGCCGCGGCTCGCCGCACGGCGGCGCGTATCTCGATTTCCGGATGATCGGCGCGGACGCGCTCAAGGCCGGTTTCGGCCCCGTCATCGACATCCTCGCGCGACAGGGCATCGATCTCACGCGCGACATGGTCGAGGTGTCGCCGATGGCGCACTTCATGCTCGGGGGCATCGCGGTCGACGCGTCGATGCAGACCGGCGTCGAAGGACTGCTCGCCTGCGGTGAAGCGATCGCCGGCATGCACGGCGCCAATCGCCTCTCGGGCAACGCGATCACCGAGGCGCTCGTCACGGGCCGCATCGCGGGCGAAACGGCGGCGGCGCGCAACGCGATCGCGCGCACCTCGATCGAAGCGGCGCTGGCAGAAGAGTGGGCGCAGCTACAGGCGCTCTGGCATCCGCGCGCGGTCACGCGCGACGATGCGCCGGTCGATGCGTTGAAGGCGCGCTTGCAGCAGACGATGTGGGACAACGCGGGACCGCTGCGGACCGGTCCGCAACTGGAGCGCGCGCTCGCCGACATCCGCACGCTCGAGGCGGAAAGCGCCGGCCTCGCTTTGGCGCCGGTCGAGGCGTTCGCCTTGAATCTGCAAGAACGCGTGGAATTGCGGATCATGCTGGCGGTGGCGGAGTCGATCGTGTTGCCGGCGCTCGCGCGGCGCGAATCGCGCGGTGCGCACGTGCGGCTCGACTTCCCCGAACAAGATGCCGCCACGGTCGCGCACATTCTGGCGCGCAGCGGCGAGCGCTGGACGATGACCTCCCGCGAAACCGCGGCGGCTTCGGCATGAGCGGCGCAACGACGACGCTGGCGATCGCGCGCGCCGTTCCGGGCGGCGAGCCGTGCGTCGAAGAGTTCGTCGTGCCGTACGAAGACGGGCTCACGCTGCTCGACGCGATCATCTGGATCCGCCGCCATCGCGATCCGTCGCTGGCGGTGCGTTTCTCGTGTAAGGCCAATGCCTGTAAGGAATGTTCCGCGCTCATCGACGGCAAGCCAGGCTTTTTGTGCGCTCAGCGCGCAGTGCCCGATGCGACCGCGCGAATCGGACCGCTGCCCAAACCGCGCTTGATCCGCGACCTCGTGACCGAACTGTACTGATGGAGACGAGCGAGTAATGCCGAAAAACCTGCGCACGTTCATGCGCGATGCCGTCGAGCGGTTTCCCGGTTCGATCAAAGTGATCGACGTGCCGGTCGAGCGGCGCTTCGGTATCACCGCGTATGCGGCGAAGCTCGCGCAAACCGGCGAATACAAAGGTCTGCTCTTCAACAACGTGATCGGCTCGCGGTTTCCGGTCGTGACCAACCTGATGTCGAGCTACGACCGCATGGCGATGGCGATGAACTGCGGGATCGAAGAGCTGCCGCAAGTCTACGGCACGCGCGTGAAGAAACCGATCGCGCCGGTGGTCGTCGCGCGCGACGCAGCGCCGGTGAAAGACGTCGTGATGCGCGCCGACATCGATCTTGCGACCTTGCCGATCCCGGTGCACAACGCGCTCGACGGCGGGCCGTACCTCACCGCCGCCGCGACCGTCATGCGCGATCCCGAAACGGGCGCGCAGAACGTCGGCATCTACCGCCATCACGTGTTCAACAAGACCGAGATGGGCGTATGGTTCTTCGGCAGCCATCACGGCAGCGACATCGTCGGGCGCTACGAGCGGCGCGGTGAGCGCACGCCGTTCGCGATCGCGATCGGCCACCATCCGGCGTTTCTCATGGGTGCGGCCGCGCGTTTGCCGGGTATCGGCGGCGAATACGATGCGGCCGGTGCGCTGCTCGGCGAGCCGGTCGAATTGGTCGAAGCGGAAACATCCGATCTGATGGTGCCCGCGCAAGCGGAGTTCATCATCGAAGGCTACATCGCGCCCGGGCAGCTCCGGCGCGAAGGGCCGTTCGGCGAGTGGCCGGGCCACTATCTGAACGAAGAAGACGTGCCGATCATGACCGTCACCGCGATCACGCACCGGCGCGATGCGATCTTTCAAGACATCATCGGTGCGGGCCGCGAGCATTTGCTCATGGGCGGCATCCCGCGTGCCGGCAGCATCTATCGCAGCGTGAAGGACGTCGTGCCCGACGTCGTCGCGGTCAACGTGCCTCCGCATAGCCGGATGCACTGCTACGTATCGATCAAACGCCGGCATAACGTCGATGCGAAGCGTGCGGCGTTTGCGGCGCTGAACACCGAGCCGGAGAATTTGCGCGCGGTGATCGTCGTCGACGACGACATCAACGTCTACGACGACGGTGACGTGCTATGGGCCGTGGGGACGCGTTTCGACGCCACGCGCGATCTCACGATCGTGCAGGGTTGGAGCGGGCCCGGCGGATTATTGCCGACCAACTGGGAGTACTTTGCTGACGGAACCAAGACGGCGCGGGCCTCGAGCGCGATCATTATCGACGCTACGAAGCCGCCGCCGCCGGTACCGTATCCCCCGCGCACGCAAGTTCCGGACGACGAAGTGAATCGTATCGATCTCGGAACGATGAGCGATCTCACCGGGGCAAACCCATACCTGCGCGCCGCTGAGGAAGCGGCGCGCGTAGGTTTGGTTTAGGAGGCCTTTTTCTCGGCGGCAGCCGCGTCGGCGGCAGCCTTCTTACCTTGCTCGATCAGGGCTTTGACCTTCTGGCCGCCTTTTTGGCCGATCTCTTCGTAAAAAGCCGGGCCGTAGCGGTCGCGAGTGGCCTCGCCGCCTTTTTTGCCGCCTTTTTTACCGATGGCCTCGTAGAAAGCGTGGCCGTGGGCCTTTTTCGTAGCCTGACCACCCTTGCGGCCGATCATCTCGTAAAATTCGGGGCCATACTTTTTCTTGACGGTCTCGCCGCCTTTTTGACCGGCTTCGCGGACGCTCATGCCGGGTTTGCGCTCTGGAGTGGGGGTGGACATGACGGGAACCTCGTTCGTTTCTAGATTTGGACCTATCGGAAGTAACGTAAGCGGTCACTCGAAAGTTGTGCCCAGGACCCTCAAGTTTGCAAAGCTTCCGCTTGACTTGGCTGGCGGGGGGGCTTCGAGGGGTGGGCCGCTCGGCTACCCTTCGGTTGGATAGCCGTACGACTGTACCCAATTATTGGCTCTTGAACTACTGCTTTTCTATCCGCCTTACGGCAGATAGTCGCAGGCCGAACTCAATGACGGGCGAGCAGCGTCCAAATCCGCCGGCGGCCGGCGAACACGAGGGCTCCGGCGGCCAGCATCGCCCCGACGAGCGTCAGAAGCATAATCGGGGAGAAGCCGCTGGCGAGCGCCGCGCCGCAGGTCCGCACGACGCCGCCGAAAAGGCGCAGGGCAAAGCGTGCCAGGGGGTTGGCCGGCAGCGTGGCGATCGAGCGTGCCTCGGCCGCGACTTCGGCTGCGGTCCAGTCGTTGCCGGCGAACGTATTCTCAAGGAAGCCGTCGCGGGCGATCAGGACCGCCTCGGTATGAAGGATGAGTCCGGGCCGCGGCCGGTCCACGTAGAGGCCCGACCGCTCGGCAAAGGCGGCGATCGAGGCCGGCGCACCGGTCGCCAGGGTCCAGCGGTCACCGTCGGCGCCCGCCGCCCGGCCGTAGGCGCGCAGGACGGCCGGCGTATCGTAGGCCGGGTCGAGCGTGATCTCGAGCAGCCGGACCGGGGTGTCGCGCAGCAGGGTCGCCATGCGCCCGAACTTCGCGGTCACGAGCGGGCACATCGACGGATCCGGACAGCGGGTGTAGATGAACGATAGCACCGTCACGCCGTGCTGCAGATCCACGCCGGCGCCGTTCATGTCGACCAGCGGCGGTGCGGCGAGAGCATCGGTGCTGCGGGCGTCGGCGTTGAAGGCCGAGCCCGCATTGCGGCCGCTGATCCGGAACGGCACGTCCACTTCGTTTTGATCGCCGGCGGTATTGCGCGCAATCACGTGCAGCGTGTAGGGCCGCACCATGAGCGCGGGCACGTCGATGACGTGGAAATGAAAGTGAAATCGGCCCGGCTGCGAGCGCGGGGCCGAAAAATCGAAGAGGTTGGTGCCGATTTCGAGGCTCGCGGTATTGGTGCTGGTGACGATGTCGCCGTCCCAGTCCGTACCGGCTCGTACGTCGAGACTCGAAAAACGCAGTGCCTGGATCGCGGGCCGCGCGGCCACGCTCGCGGAATGTGGAGCGGGCCAATTCTTGGGCGTGCCGGCCGCGACGAAGAGCGAGTTCGGCTTCGGCGGCAGGGCTTGAACGCATCCGGCGAGGACGACACTTGCAATGAGCGCGGTCATCAGCCGCCCGGAAGCACCGAGGACGGTTTCCCAGATTCGGGTCGGACCGGCGCCGCCCAATGCGACGGTCGACTTACTTGTCGGTGTCGTGGGCTTGTGGCTCGCAGCGGGATTTTTGCTGGACAGTTGGGCCCATCTCCACGTCCCCGTCGAAACGTTCTTCACCCCCTACCATGCAACGTTTTATAGTGCGATGGTCGCGGGCTCGATCATTGTGCTGGTCTTCGCGCGGCGGAATTTAGCCCTCGGATTCACCGGAATGAACGCGTTGCCTGCCGCGTACCAAACGGCCCTGTGGGGCATTCCGATTTTTTTCCTGGGCGGCGTCGGCGATCTGATTTGGCACACGTTCTTCGGAGTCGAGGATCGCGTCGAGGCGGTGACGAGTCCGACTCATCTGATCATCGGTCTCGGCGTGCTGCTCGTGGTCGGAGCTCCGATCCGTTCCGCGTTGGCACAGCGAACGATGCTGGTCACGTTGCGGTCGCAGTTGCCGCTGCTGTTTGCGCTTGCGACGTGGCTCGAATTCATCCATCTGGGCACGGCTTACGCATTCGATCCGGGAGCGGCGCAACTCTACGCGCCGCCCGACGGCGTCGCCTATAGTCCGGATTATTTCACCAACACGACTTTCGTCTTGTTCAAAACCGGCTCCGGAATCGCGATCGTCATTTTGCAATCGCTGATCTTGATGGGCGTGTGCGTTTGGGCTGTTGCGCGCTTCCGCTTGCGTCCAGGTGCGCTGACGATCTTGTTCGTGCTGGCCAACGGAATGATCGCCGCCGCGCTGACCAACGACACAATGATCCTCGCGACGTACCTCGTGATGAGCCTCGCGGCCGGGGCTGCCGGCGATCTCATTGTCGCGCGGCTGCATCCCTCGCGGTCGCGGCCCATCGCGTTCGGCTTGTTCGGAGCAGTTGTGCCCGGCGTCTACTATGGAACGTACTTTCTCTTCACCGCGCTGACCGGCGGCGTATGGTGGAGTTGGACCCTCACGCTCGGTGCAATCGTCTGGGCGATGCTCTGCGGGCTGGCACTCACGCTACTTGCTGGTGGGCGTGAGGGGACCCCGACGCTGCCCATGCCGGAAAGTAACGCAGCCTTTACAACTCCTCCCGTCTCCTTGTAGGCCCCCATCGCCCGCACTCGAACGTGGGAGGGCGTATGGCCTGGCGGGTGCTGGTCGCGGACGACGACCCTGAGATTTGCACGCTCATCAAAACGATCTTACGCAACGCGTCGTTCGAAGTCTCGGTTTGCCCCGACGCCGAAAGCGCGCTCGTGCATTTGCAGCGCGACAAAGCCTACGATATTCTGATCAGCGACTTTATGTTGCCGGGCATCTCGGGCATCGAGTTGATCACGATGGTTCGCGCGAACCCGCAGACCGCGCGTTTGCCGATCTTGATGATCAGCGGCCACAGCAACTACGCCATGGACGCGCGCGCGAAAAGTGCCGGCGCCGATCATTTTCTCAACAAGCCGTTCACGCTCACGCAGTTGCGTTCGACCGTGACCGCGCTCGCATCGAAGTACCGGCCGTTGACGGATGCGGAAGAAGCGAAGATCGCGGCCGGCAAAGCCCCGGGCGGTGCGCCGCCCTCCGCGCCGCAAGCGCAAACGCCGACACGCGTCGTCGGTACTCCCGGCCGGCCCGACACGATCAAGGTGACGTCGGCTGCGCCGCTCACCGATGCAAAGAACAGCGGATCCGACTCGCACTGATCGCTAGACGGCGCGGCATCGCATGATCGCCGCCGCGTTCTTTAAAGTCGTGCTGGTGGCGATGTCGCTCGGGCTCGACGTTTTCGCGGTGTCGATCGGCGTCGGCATGCGCGGTTTGCCGCGCGGCGTGAAGTTCCGCATCGGCGCGGCGTTTGCGACGGCCGAAGTTTCGATGACCGTCATCGGCGCCGGCATCGGGCACGTCGCGGGCGCGCTGCTCGGCGACATCGCGGGCTACATCGGCTTTGCCGCCCTGATCGGCGTCGGCATCTACATGGTGATCGAATCGCTGCGCGAGAGCGAGGCGGGCGGCTTCGATCTCTCACGCGGCTGGGGCTTGCTCTTGGGGGCGCTCTCGATCAGCCTCGACTCGCTCGGCATCGGCTTCTCGATCCTTTTCATCGGGGTGCCGCTGGCCGTTTCGCTCGTTTGCATCGCCGTCGTGGCGGTGACCTCGACGACCCTGGGCCTCACGCTCGGCCGGGCGCTCGGCGCGCGCGCGGAAGCAGCCGCCGCGACGTGGGGCGGCGCCATCCTCATCGCGACCGGCGTCGCGTTTGCGGCGCTGAAGTTGTTCTCCGCCAAACTGTAGAAGCGCCTCGCGTGCTCACGTTCGTGGTCCGGCGCATTTTGCAGAGCATTCCGCTGCTGTTGCTGATCTCGATGATCCTGTTCGGCATCATAAGTGAGGCCCCGGGCGGTCCGCTCACGCCATATCTGCAGAATCCGCACATCACCGAAGCCGATATCATCCGGCTCAAGCACAACTTGGGCTTGGACCAGCCGGTGCCGATCCAGTACTTGCACTGGCTCGGGCAAGTGCTGCACGGCGACTTCGGCTACTCGATGTCCAACTCGGAACCGACCATCACGGCCGTCACCGAGCGCATTCCGATCTCGCTGCAGCTGATGGGCAGCGCGATCGGCGTTGCGTTGATCTTGGGAGTCATCTTCGGCATCATTTCGGCCGTGAAGCAGTACACGTGGGTCGATTTTCTCATCACGACGCTCGCGTTCTTCGGCCAAGCGATGCCGGTGTTCTGGTTTGCGCTCATCCTGCAGCTGGTGTTTTCCGTCCAAGGGTTCACCGGTTTCGGGTGGCACGTGGCGCTGCCGTCGGCGGGCATCAGTTCGAGTGATACCTTCGATCTCGGCGACCGCATCCAGCACCTGATTTTGCCCGTCATCGTGCTGTCGCTGGCTTATCTCGCGCTCTTCAGCCGCTTCATGCGCTCGTCGATGCTCGAGGTCATTCACTCGGATTACGTGCGCACGGCATCGGCGAAAGGCCTGACGCGCTTCGCCGTCATCATGCGGCACGCGTTCCGCAACGCCCTCATTCCGATCGTCACGATTGCGGCCCTCACGGTGCCCGATCTCGTCGGCGGGGCGGTCGATCACGGAGAAAATCTTCGCCATTCCCGGCATGGGAAATCTGTTCATCAACGCGCTCGGGCAGTTCGACTTCGCCGTTCTGATGGCGTTCATGTGCCTCACGGCCGTGTTCGTCGTGCTCGCGAACTTGCTCGCCGACGTGTGCTACGCGTGGCTCGATCCGCGCGTGAAGTACAGCTAGTGGCGCTGAATCTTCCGATCGTCGAGCCGCCGCCCGACGTGCCGGCCGACGCGGTGTTCGAGCTCTCGCGCAACACGGTGTGGAAGCGTTTCCGGCGACATCGCGTGGCGCTCATCGGCGCGATCGTGCTCGCGATCGTCGGAACGTTCGCCGCGCTCGGCCACCTCATATATCCGGTCGATCCGAACGCGATCGATCAGGTGAACTGGACCGGCTATCCGCTGGCGCCGGGCGTTGCGGGACACGTTCTCGGCACCGACGAGAACGGACGCGATCTCCTCGCGCGGCTCATCGCCGGCTCGCAGATTTCGTTGACGGTCGCGATCGCCACCGTCGTGATGCAAGTCGTGGTCGGCTCCGTGCTCGGCGCGATCGCCGGCTACTACGGCGGCTGGGTCGACTTCTGGATCATGCGCTTCACCGACGTCGTGCTTTCGATCCCGCTCTTGCCGCTGCTGCTCGTGCTGACCGCGATCGTCTCGGCGACGTCGAACAAGGCGTCGTTGAGTTTCATCGTGATCATCGTGCTGATCGGCGTGTTGACGTGGCCGGCGATCGCGCGGCTCGTGCGCGCTTCGTTTCTCAGTTTGCGCGAACGGGAATTCACCGAAGCCGCGCGCGCGATCGGCAGCGGCGACGTGCGCATCATCTTCCGGCATCTGCTTCCAAACGCGGTCGCACCGATCATCGTGCAGGCGACGCTGAACGTGGCGAACGTGATCCTGCTCGAGTCTGCGCTATCGTTTCTCGGCTTCGGCATTCAACCGCCGCAAGCGTCGTGGGGCAACATGCTCGCGAACGCGCAGTCGAACATCACGATCGCGCCGTGGGTCGCGATCTATCCCGGTCTCTGCATCCTGATCGTCTCCTTGTCGATCAACTATCTCGGCGACGGTCTTCGTGACGCTCTCGACCCCAATCAGCGCTGAGCCGCCGGCGGTCGTCGCGGGCGACCGCCGCGCGCTGCTGCTGCTGGCGGTCGGTCATCTGGCCGACGACGTCAACCAGAGCTTTCTACCGGCCCTGTTGCCGCTGCTCGTCGTGCAGCGCCACCTCTCGTATCAGGCGGCCGCAACGCTCGTGCTCGCGCAGGCGATCAGCTCGTCAGTCGTGCAGCCCGCGATCGGTTTCATCGCCGACAAGTATCCGATGCCGTGGATCGCGGGGATCGGCTTGCTGCTGGCCGGTTTCGGCATCGCCGGCATCGGCTTCATGCCGAGCTACGCGCTGATCTTCGTGTGCGCGCTGATCAGCGGGCTCGGCGTTGCGATGTGGCATCCCGAAGCCGCGCGCTTCGCCAACCTCGCATCGGGTTCGCGCAAGGCCTCGGGGATGCGCTGGTTTGCGGTCGGAGGCAATCTCGGCTTCGCGACGGGGCCTGTGTTTGCAACGTTTGCGCTCGCAACGTACGGCATCACCGGCACGTTCCTCGCGGCGATTCCGGTCGCCATCATGGCCACGCTGATGCTGCGTGAGACGGCGCGGTTCCGCACGTTCTTGCCGAAGGGCCGCCAGCGCGCGCGGCCACGTGCCGCTACCCGATGACTGGTCGGCGTTCGGACGCTTAACCGCATTCATCACCGTCCGTTCGACTGTCTATATCGGCATGGTTTCGTTCATTCCGTTGTATTTTACCGGCGTCGTCCACGCATCGCCGTGGATCGCAAATCTGATCCTCACCACGTTCTTGCTGGCCGGCATCGCCGGCACGATCATCGGCGGATCGATGGCCGACACGTTCGGCCGCCGCGCAGTCATCATCGTGGCGATCGCCGCCGCGCTGGTCTTCATCATTCTGTTTGCCGAGATCACCAATGCGCCGACGTTCTTCTCGATCGTCGCCGGCTTCGTGGTTGCCGTTCCGCTCGGCTTCATGGCGCTCGGCTCGCAAGCCGCATCGATCGTGCTGGGTCAAGAATATCTGCCCAACCGCTTGGGCGTCGCATCGGGCGTGACGCTCGGACTCGGCGTCTCGATCGGCGGCATGTTCACGCCGGTGCTCGGCCGCATCGCCGACGTGTGGGGTTTACACGCCTCGCTGCTGACGATCGCCGGCCTCACTGCGCTCACGCTCGTCATCGCCTGCACGCTGCCCGACCCCGAAGCCCGCCGCGCGAAACTCCTCGCCCGAAGTGCACATGCCTAAAGCGACCGCGCAACGTATCGCCATCATATGTCTCGTCCTCGCCGGCGTCGACATCGTCATGGGACAGAAGACGCTCGCGATGATTTTCGCCGGCGTCGCGATCGCGATCAGCCTCGGGGCGGGCCTGCTCGCCGGTCGCAAAAACGACAAGCGCCGTTAGTCCGCTGCCCCCACATGTCATCTCGAGCGAAGCGCCCGGTTGGGGTGACAAAAGACAACTGGACAAGGGGCAACTGACGGAGGGGTTTTGCTGCGCGGCTATTGGTGGGGGGCGGCGCAAGAACGGCAGAGGCCGCTGAACGTGATCGACTCGTGGCTGATGGCAAGGCCGTGGCGGGACTCGAGTTGCGCGCGCGTCGCGCTCGTCGAGCGCGTAGTCGACGTCTTCGACGGCGCCGCAGGCGGTGCAGCGGAAGTGGGCGTGGTCGCTGGTGGCCGGCTCGTACATCGCCGAACCTTCACCCGGGATGTCGAGTTTGAGGACATGCCCGAGTTCCTGGAGCCGGGCCAGACCGCGATGAACCGTCGTAAACCCGATGCGCGGCTGCCGCTCGCGGGCCCGCATGAAAACGTCCTGCGCCGTCGCGTGACGACCCGACCCGAACTCGTTGACGACGTCGAGGATCACGCGATAGTTGGCCGGGAGTTTGGGGGTTGACGGGTTCATCCGAACGGAGTAACCTCATATGGCGACGTGGAAGTGAATTTCACTTTCAGTCTACACGAAAAGTTACTGGAGGACAAGTACTGTGCTAGCGAAGGTCGGACAGCCCGCACCCGCGTTCAAACTCAAGAGCACCAAGGGCGCGACGAGCGCCAAGAACCTTGGCGCCGAAGTCAGCCTGTCGGATTACAAGGGCAAATGGCTGATTTTCTTCTTTTATCCGCTGGATTTCACGTTCGTCTGCCCGACGGAGATCCGCGCCCTCTCAGATCGCCTCGATGAGCTCAAGGCCCTCGACACCGAAGTCCTCGGTTGCTCGGTTGACTCGGTCTTCAGCCACTTTGCTTGGCTGAGCACCCCGGTTGCCAAGAACGGTATCGAAGGCGTGAAGTACCCGCTCGCATCGGACTTCACCAAGGAAGTCGCCCGCGCGTACGGCGTTCTCGACGAATCGTCCGGCGTTGCCGGTCGCGGCCTCTTCATCATCGACCCCGAAGGCGTGCTCAAGTACGCCGTCGTGACCGCGGATAACGTCGGCCGCAGCGTCGACGAAACGATCCGCGTGCTCCAGGCTCTCCAAACCGGCGGCCTCTGCCCGGCCGAGTGGGAACCCGGCAAGGCGCTCCTCACGATCGCTTAGGTTCGTTCATGCCATTACGTTTGAAAACGCCGATGCCGTCGCTGGACGGCATCGCCGACTGGGAAAACGGCGGCAAGCCCTCGGATGAGGCGCTTGCCGGCCACCCGGTGCTCGTCCACTTTTGGTCGGTGAGCTGCTACATCTGCCACAACGTGGCCGATGTGGTCGCGGGCTGGCGCGATAAATACGAGCCCCGCGGGCTCAAGGTCATCGCGATCCACCAGCCGCGCGGACCCGAGGAGTTGGACGTCGCCAAGGTGACCGAGGACGCCCGTGGCGAGATGGGGATCACCCAGCCGCTGGGCATCGACAACACGCACGCGGTCGTGAAGGCGTTCGAAAACGAGTTCGTCCCCGCGTACTACCTCTTCGATGCCAATCACGAACTGGTTCACCGCCAGGCGGGCGACCGCGGCTTCGAGCGGCTCGAGACCAAGATCGAAGAGGTCCTCTCAGGCGAAGCCCAAGCCGCTTCCTAGGCGGCTCGGGCCTTGCGGGGGTGCGCGTGGCAGTGTATGCTTACGCGCGGTCCCCGTGCGCGAGTGGCGGAATTGGTAGACGCACTAGCTTGAGGGGCTAGCGGGAGCAATCTCGTGCTGGTTCGAGTCCAGTCTCGCGCACCAGATGAAAAAAGACCACGCTTCCGTTGGTCTTTTTTTCTTGCGGCGGCCCGCTGAGCCATATAGGCCAAATGGACCAACCGATAGGCGGTCTGTTGCTTACCCGTTAGGCCACCTGTATAGTACGCAAATCAGTCCTATGGTTTTGCGGCAGAATTTCATTCTGAACGCTGTAAATGAAGATGTCCGTAATCGCGCGCTTCATAAGAGCGCGCTGGTTTCACTTGCGTTCCGTGAAGTCGTCCACGAGCCCGACGAGCCGATCCGGCACGTATATTTCCCGATCGACGGCGTTCTAACGGTCGTGGTGCAGATGGGCGATGGGCTCGAACTCGAAATCGCGACGATCGGGCGCGAAGGCATGTCGCCGTTGCAGCTGCTGATGGGCGGAACGAAGGCGGGGAACCTCTGTTTTTGCGAAGTTCGCGGCACCGCGATTCGCGTACCCGTGTCCGATTTTCATGCCCTGGTTGCCGCCGATCCGGCGTTGACCTACGTACTCGAACGATACGTGCAAACGCGCCTCAACGTACTCGGACAACTTGCCGCATGCAATCGGCTCCACAACGTCTACCAGCGTTGCGCGCGCTGGCTGTTGTTGACGTGCGATCGCGTCAACGCGAATGAGTTTCCGGTGACGCACGAGTTTCTAGCCTCGATGCTCGGCACGCGACGCTCGGGCGTGAGCGATGCTGCCGCCGCTTTGCAGGCCGCCGGCTGCATACGATACGCGCGTGGTATCGTACGGATCACCGACCGCAGCGGGCTCGAGAGCGCAGCTTGTGAGTGTTACTCGCTCATACGCACGCAATTCCTCAAACTGCAGCAAGCGACGCGCCGACTTTCCGTCTGAATCAGACAGACGAGCAAAATGGTATGGGCAATAATAGCCCGGAACTGAATTAACCGTTCGGTTTTACCTCTCGCCGTCGTTAAACGCGATGCGTGTTTTGGTTAGACTCCGCGGCTGTTCACGCTGAGAACAGCCTTCACTTAATAGTCGCCCCGCGGTTTTTGAAACGCCGGTTGCACGGCGCTTTCTAAGCCCTTAATTTCGCATGGCCCGACGGAGCTCACATTGATTCGAACGAGTCTTAGTTTCGCATTGCCTCTGCTGCTCGCAATCACGCTTAGTGCCTGCGGAGGATCAGGATCACAATCGCTCACGCCGTCCGGGGGCGCGGCGCCGCCCGGCGCGCTCGCGGCGGCCCGCGCAACGGCGGCGCCCACGTCCGCACCCGCGCCGTTATTTTCGGGGTACGTTACCGAACTCGCGTCGTACGGATTTAACGCGTGCCCGCCGAGCGGGACGGCGTACATTGCAGGCTACGGGTGTATTCCCGTGACCACGACGAGCGCGAAGATCGTGGGAACGCAGGCAGCGGGAATGTATTTTCGCGTGTGGGGTACGGTTTCCGGACCGAACGTCACCGCGACGGAAGTCGACTTCTCAAAGTCGCCGCCGGCGCCGGCTCCGACCGCAGGACCGACGGCGACTCCCACGCCGCGGCCGACCGTTACGCCGACCGTCGCACCGGTCTTGCCGTCGACGCTCGTGAACGGACAACCGCTGCCGGCGGGATTCGCGCCCTACGCTCCAACGTCGGTTTGGAACAAACCGCTCCCGCCGATCACTTCGAATTCCTACACCGCGGATTCCGCTCAAATCATCGCGGAGCAATTCGGCGGCAATCCCGGCAACATGGGCGAACCGTTGCGCGATAACGAGCCCGGGATGTACGACGGCGGACGCGCGATCTATTACGCGAAGACGAGCGATCCGCTCGTTACGATTCCGTGTTCGACGTTCTACACCGGCTGTTTCAGCGGTCCGGGCGCGCTGCCCGCCGCGATCAACATCCCCGCGTTGGCGCGCGGATCGCAAGAACCCGGCAACGACAACCGCCTCGACGTCATCGGACCCGACGGCACCGAGCGCGACTTCTATAACGGCGGTTCAACGGTCTTCAACCCGCCCGGCGGCGGAAACTGGACAAACGGCTCGGTGCTCCCTGGAAGCGGCACCGGAAACTCGTGCGGCAACTACCTCACGGGCACCGGATTGACGACGCCGGATGTAACCTACGGCGTCACCGCCGGCGATCAATGCGCCGAAGCCGGTCTCGTCACGATCAACGATCTGCTGACGGGGACGATCAACCATGCGCTGATCGTCGTCACCAATTGCACGAATCCGGGCGGCGTGTATCCGGCGCGCAATCAAAACACCAACAACTGCACCGACGGCGTCGGGCCGATGCTCGGGTACTGGCTCTGGTACGACGTCCCGTGTTCGACGACGCGTGCATCGGGCCTCAAACTCTACGCGCAGGCCATCCTCTGCGCCCTGAACGTTCACGGCGGCGCCGTCATGGATGATTACGGCGGCGGCACGATCGCCGGCGGCATGGGTCTTGCGACCGAGGGCTCGGAGCCGTTCTACGCCTTTTGCGCCAGCGGCCAGGTCTGCGACTATTGGAGTAAACTGGCCGCGCAGGGCTGGGTCGGCCTCACGATTCCCGGAACCCCGGCCGGCTATCAGCGATGGTTTGCCGGGGACATGGACGCGAACGGCAACTGGACCCCGCCGGGAGTGAACTTCGCCGCCCACCTCCATTACCTCAAATCGTGCGTGATCCAGGGGACCTGTTGACCGCTTCGGCCCGCCTTCACCGGCGGGCCGTTTCTTTTGCCCGAAACAAGCGTGACGGGGCCGCCGTATATCGAATGACCTCGCTTAGGGAGTCCTCATTCCGTTATGTGGTTGACCCGGTTTTCTATCCAGCGGCCGATCATCGTGGCAATGCTGTTCATCGCGCTGGCGATTTACGGCATCTTTTCTTTTTTCCAGATCGGGCGCAGCCTCAACCCCAACGTGACGTTCCCGATCGTGGTGGTGTCGGCGACGTATCCGGGCGCCTCGCCGGCCGAGATGGAACGGCTGGTCATCAAGCCGATCGAAGATCAGATCGACGGCATCGACAATCTCGACCAGATGTCGGCGACGGCGGAAGAAGGCCTGGCCTCCGTCATCGTGCAGTTCAAGCTTGACACGAACCTCGACTACGCCGCGATTGACGTGCAGCGCCGCGTCGATACCGCGCGTGTGTACATGCCGACCGATCTCGATCCGCCGCTGGTCGACAAGAGCCAGGGTTCGTCGCAATCGCCGATTCTCACATTGGCGCTCAGTTCGCGTTCGATGTCGGCGACGGCGCTCTCCGATCTCGTTGCCAACCGCATCGTGTCGGACATCCGGCACGTACCCAACGTCCAAAGCGTCGACGTCAGCGGCGAGAGCAAACGTGAGTTTCACGTGCTGCCCGATCCGCTGCGGTTGATGGGCACCGGCGCCACGATCGCCGATATCTATCAGGCGATCAACGCGAATAACGCAAACGTGCCGGGCGGACGGCTCGAGAATTCCAACGCGGAGACCGACGTCTCGATTCATTCCGACGTCGTGCGCGCGAGCGACATGCTTGCGATCCCGCTCAATATCCCGGCCGCACTCCTCGCTTCCGGTTTCTCGCCGTCACCGGCGAACGGGCTGCGCGTGGGCGACGTCGCGACGACGGACGACGGCTACGTCGAGCAGCGCATCATCTCGAAGTTCGACGGTGCGCCGACGATCGTCCTCAACGTCAACCGCATCATCACCGCCGATGAGATCAACTCGACCAAGGTGCTGCGCGATCAGCTCAAGACGATCGAAGCGCGCTACCCGACGGTCCACTTCGAAGAAGTCGGTGCGCCGGCGGACTACACGCAGAAGTCGCTCGACGGCGTGCTTCAGAGTTTGGTCGAGGGTATCGTCCTGACCGCCGTCGTGCTAATGCTCTTCCTGCACGCCTGGCGCAACGCGCTGGTCGTCATGATCGCGATCCCGGTTTCGCTGCTCACCACGTTCATCGTGATGAAGCAGATGCACTTCACCCTCGACATCGTCTCGCTGATGGGCGTGTCGCTGATCATCGGCATCTTGGTCGACGACTCCATCGTGGTGCTGGAGAACATCACCCGGCATCGAGACCTCGGGCAAACGCCGTTCGACGCGGCGATTACCGGCCGGGGCGAAATCGGCGGTGCGGCGGTGGCCATCACGCTCGTCGACGTCGTCGTCTTTCTGCCGATCGCCTTTCTCTCGGGTATCGTCGGCAAGTATATGGTTGAGTTCGGCGTCGTCGTCGTAGTTGCGACCCTCGTGTCGCTGCTCGTTTCATTCACGCTCACGCCGATGCTGGCCGCGCGCTGGTCAGTCGTAAGACGCAGCGCCGCTCCGCCGAAGTCGTTAGAGTGGTTTCAGAACGCGTTCGATCGCTTTAACGCCTGGTATCGCGACCGCGCGCTGCCATATGCGCTGCTGCATCGCTGGCAGACCGTCGGCGTCTGCGTCGCGCTGCTCGTCAGCGCGCTCGCGCTGCCGGCTCTCGGGCTCGTGTCTTCCGAATTCATACCGAATTCGCAAACGGGATCGATCGAGACGACCTTGACCTATCGGGCCGGGACGCCGATCACCCAAACGTCGGCCGCGGTCGATCGTCTGGCGAACGGCATCATGCAACTGCAGTACGTCCACGCCACGCTGAGCACCGTCGGCGTGAAGCCGGCCGGCTACGGTGAGACGACCGGCGGATACGTGGCGAAGATGACGGTCGAACTCGACAAGAATCACCGCAACGCGACGAACGATGTGATCAAGAAGATCCGCACGCTCGGCTCGCTGGTTCCCGGCGGCGTCCTCACCGTTGCAGGCGAGGGTAATTCCGAGCCGATCTTTTACACGCTCTCCGGTCCCGAGGACCAGCTTCAGGCCGGCGCCGATAAACTCGCGGCTCTGATTCGCTCGATCCCCGGCACCGTCGACGTGCACACCGGCACCGAGAGCGAGACCAATCGCCTCGACATCAACATCGACCGCGCGAAGTGCGCGCTGCTCGGAGTGAATCCGGGCACGGCGGCGACTGCGGCCCGCATCGCGATCGGCGGCGCCGTGGCGACGCGCGTTCGCACCGAAACGGGCCTGGTCGACGTGCGCGTTCAATTGCCGGCCGCGTACCGCAACCGGCTCGCCGACGTGCAGCGGATCCAGGTTCGGGCCAACGACGGCGTCAGTCTCTACCGCTTAAGCGATCTCGCCTCGTTCAGCTTCGCGCCGGCGCCCACGAAGATCGAACGCCTCGACAAGCAGCGCATCGTGCGCGTCAGCGGCGGCTTCGATGCCGGTGCGACGACGCTCGGAGCGGTGACGCAAAAGATCGACGCGGCCGTCAAAGATCCCGCATTCTTTCCCGAAGGCGTCGCGCTGCGCGCCGACGGCGACAGCCAATTCTTCGCCGAGACGTTCAGCAGCATGGGCCTCGCGATGCTGACGTCGTTCGCGCTCGTCTACGTGCTGATGGTGATTCTCTACAGCTCGTTCCTGACGCCGTTCGTGATCATGTTCTCGGTGCCGCTCGCGCTCGTCGGCGCGCTTTACGGCCTCGCGCTGACCCATCAAACGCTGAACTTGTTCTCGATGATCGGGATCATCATGCTCTTCGGCCTCGTCGCCAAGAACGGCATCCTGCTCGTCGACTACGCCAACACCCAGCGCCACCGCGGGCTGCGCGTGCTCGAGGCGATGCGCACGGCGGCAGGCATTCGCTTGCGACCGATCGTGATGACGACCGCGTCGATGGTGTTCGGTATGTTGCCGCTCTCGCTCGGTCTGGCCGAAGGCGCCGAGTTCCGCCAATCGATGGGCACGGTACTGATCGGCGGCTTGCTGAGCTCGCTCATCCTCACGCTGTTCCTCGTGCCCGTCGTGTACGCGTGGGTCGCCGGCGGCATCGAGAAGCGCGCAGACAAACGCGCGCTTGCTGCCGAGCATCGCTCAGGCGAAGAGCGCTTGCTCGTTCCGCACTCGAGTGGTGATTAACGGAACTTTCATCACATTCCGCGCTTGTCTAGCGACAAAGGTCGTCTAAGTCTGGGGAATTCGGGTACAGAGCCCTCCGTACTTATCATCCGGAGGTCGCCCTGTGTTCTACCTTACCAAGTCCGCGCGAGCGGTGGCCGCGGCCGCCGGAGCGATCGCCCTGTGCACGAGCATCGCGCTCGCGCAGAGCGACGTCTCGGTAACGCTCAACGGCTCACCACTCAACCTTAGCCCCGCACCGCAAGAACGGGCCGGGCGCGTCTTCGTTCCGTTACGCGGCGTGTTCGAGCAGCTCGGCGCTTCCGTCGTCTATCAAGACGGCACGATCAACGCGCAAGGGCGCGGTAACCGCTCGGTCAGCTTGCACATCGGTTCGACGCAGGCGATGGTCAACGGACAACCGCAAACGATGGACGTCGCACCGTTCATCATCGGCGCGAGCACCTACGTCCCGCTGCGCTTCGTTTCGCAAGCGCTGGGCGCGAGCGTAAACTACGACGCGAGCAATCGGATCGTGGCACTGGCGAACGGCGGCCCGCAACAAGGTCCGCCGCAGGGCGCACCGCCGCCGCAAGCGATGCAGCCGCCGCCGCAGGCGATGCAGCCTCCGCCGCCGCCCCAGCGCAGCACCGTGGCCCTGGCCGCCGTGTTCCCGGGCCGCGGTGAATCCGTTCCGGCACGCCGTCCCACGATCGAGGCCAACTTCAACGAGCCGCGCGCCAACCCGAATTCGATTCGCATCGATATCGACGGGCTGAACGTCACCGACCAGTCGTCACGTTCGCCGCGCGGCGTCGTCTTCTCGCCGCCATCCGATCTGCAATCGGGTCCGCATCAGGTCCGCGTTTCCGGTACCGACATGGCGGGCGCGCCCTTCGAGGGCCGCTGGACGTTCAACTCGGGCACCAGCACCGTGGTGAACTCGATCAC
Organism: Vulcanimicrobiota bacterium; assembly: GCA_963845455.1. Classification (GTDB taxonomy): domain Bacteria; phylum Vulcanimicrobiota; class Vulcanimicrobiia; order Vulcanimicrobiales; family Vulcanimicrobiaceae; genus Lustribacter. The sequence continues at coordinate 368,307 of CAWJSM010000002.1, forward strand.
CGACGTGCATCCGGGTGCCGACGCGAATGTGAAGGGCCAGTTCACGGTCTCGGGCCACACGCTGCCGGGCGCGCGCGTCGTCGTGCAAGTCGCGACGGTCAATCGTCCGTCGCCTGCCAACGTCCTCGGACAACTCCTCGGTACCGGCACCGCCAGCGACAACGTGCGCAGTGAAGTGATCGCCGACGGTAACGGCAACTTTGCCGCCCCGATCACGATCCAAGCGCATCCCGGTCAGCCCATCACGCTCGTCGTCGATTCAACCGACGCGCAAACCAAATCGGCTGCTCCTCGCATCGTCCGTAACTTGACGATCGAGTAGCAGCGAATCTACGGAGGACTCATCTTGCCATACCTTACATCATACGCCCGCGCGCTGGGCGGGGCCATTGCGGCGTTCGCGCTGTGCAGCAGCATCGCACTTGCGCAAAGCGACGTCTCGGTGACGCTCAACGGCGCACCGCTCAATCTCAATCCCCCACCGCAAGAACGTTCCGGCCGCGTCTTCGTACCGCTGCGCGGCGTGTTCGAGCAACTCGGCGCATCGGTCGTGTACGATAACGGCACGATCAACGCGCAGAAGGGCCACGAACGTTCGGTCAGCCTCCACGTCGGCTCGACGGCAGCAACGGTGGACGGTCAACCGCAAACGCTCGACGTCGCACCGTTCATCATCGGTGCCAGCACCTACGTTCCGTTGCGCTTCGTCTCGCAAGCGCTCGGCGCGAGCGTGAACTACGACGCGAACAATCGCGTCGTAGCGCTCGGCGAAAGCGGCCGGCCGATGGGAGACCGGCCGATGGGAGACCGGCCGATGGGAGGCCAGCCGATGGGCGGTCCGCCACCGCGTTCGGAGCAGCCGCAAGCATTGCAGCCCCCGCCGCCCGATCACACCTCGCTCATCCTGAGCGCCGTGCGTCCGGGTCGCAATGAAGTCGTCCCCGCGCGCCGTCCGACGATCGAAGCCGACTTCGCCGACGGCCGCGTGAACCCGGACTCGCTGCGCATCACGCTCGACGGCGTGAACGTGACCGGTCAGTCAACGCGTTCGCCGCGGGGCATCGTCTACTCGCCGCCGTCCGATCTGCAGAGCGGCCGGCATGAAGTCCACGTCAACGGAACCGACACCAACGGCACGCCGTTCGACGCGAACTGGAGCTTTACGTCCGGCCGTACGGTCGGCGACCGCTAGGGCTCAATCAAATCGTCCGCTCGATCCAGGCGATCGAGCGGGCGATAATCTCCGGCTGGCGTTCATCCCATAGTTGAAGGCCGGTCAGGGCCGTCCCGGGATAGGCCTCGCACTCGGCGGGGAAGACGGCCGTCGACGCGAGGCTCATCGCGGCGGCGTTTCCGTTTGGATCCAACGCTCCATAGACCAGGTAGATCCCGCGCGGTGCGAACGCGCCCGGCCCGGCAAAGCTGCGCGCCCGGATTTCATCCGGGCTCACGCACACCACGCTCGCCGCACCCCAACCACGGGCGGCCGCCGCATAGGCGAGATCGCCGCCGAGGCCGAGCCCGACGATCGCGCGTTTTGCGGGGTCGGCTTTGGGCTGACGCGCGGCAAATGCGAGCGCGGCCTTGAGGTCGAGCGGCCAACCGGCTTCCCAGGGAGTCTCCGGAGTGCCGGCCGGTTGCAGGGTGGTGCGCGCTTCTTGCCTTACGGATTCGCCGTGGCCCCGCAGATCGAACGACAGCACATTCCACCCGCGCGAAAGATAGAAGCGAACGTACTGATCCCACACGCTGCGATCGGCGCTGCGATCGTGCACCAGCAGCAAGGAGACGGCTTCATCGTTGCGCGCCTCCCAGTACGAACCGCGCAATTGGAAAGCGTCCTCGGCCAAAAACATGACCGGTCGCATGCGCGAGCTCGCGTTCATAGGAGCCGCCATTCCGTCGCATTTACAAAGGTGTGCGGCGCTTGTCCTCTCGCGTAGCACTGGTAACCGGTGCGGCGTCCGGTCTCGGCGCCGGTGTCGCTCGCGCGCTGGCAGCGGCGGGGTATCGCATTGCATTTACTTTTCGTCCGGACGGTACGCCGCCGGATGAGACTTCCAGAGCGATTGCCGAATACGATCGCGATGTACTGGCCATCGCAAACGACCTCGGCAGCTTCGAGGCCGGCGTGGAATTGGTCGCCGCGGTGGAAGCGCAACGCGGTCCGCTCGATATCGTCGTGCACTGCGTCGGACCGATCGTCGTGCGCTCGTTCGCGGCGTCGTCCGCCGCCGCTGACTACCGCGCAATGATCGACGGCAACTTCGGTTCGGCCGTGTCGATCGCGGCGGCGGCGTTGCCCGGCATGCGCGCGCGTACGTTCGGCCGTCTCGTGTTCTTCGGCATGAACGGGTCGCACGTGACGCAACCGGCGAAGCTGATGGCGCTCTACGGTGCGGCCAAGGCGGCCGTCGTTGCGTTCGCCCGCACGCTGGCGCTCGAAGAAGCGAAGAACGGCATCACCGTCAACGTGATCGAGCCCGGCGACATTCGCAACAAGACGGCCACGCGCGCGGAATCGCGCGGGATCGTGGCCGGCAATCCGACCGGTCACGCCGGCAGCTGGGAAGACGTCGCGGATGCGGTCTGTTTTGCCGTCGGCGACGAAGCCGGGTTTCTCAACGGCATGGTGCTGGGCGTGAACGGCGGCCTCGCGGATCCGCATGAGTAGCGCGGTCGAATCCGCGCCGCGGGCACACGTGCGCACCTGGGATCGCCTCGGCATCATCGCGTGGTCGATCGTCGCGATCGTCACCGGAATGCGCGCCGCGGCCGCCTTCAGCGTGCCGATCACGGGCGACGAAGCCTATTACTGGGAGTGGTCGCGCCATCTCGCGCTCGGCTACAGCGATCATCCGCCGGGCGTAGCGTATACGATCTTCGCCTTCAGCTGGCTCGGGACGAACCCGTTCGCCGTGCGGATCGGCTTCATCGTTTGCGGCGTGATCGCGACGATCTTCGCCGCCAAGACCGCCACGCGGCTAGCGGGCGGCAACCCGCGCGCGGGCGTCGTCACCGCGCTCGCAATCACGCTCACGCCGTTGACCTCAGTGGCCTTCGGGTCGGCGTCACCCGACGGCCCGTATCTGGCGGCGTGGGCCGCGACCTTGTATTGCGCCGTGCGCGCGTTCGGCTCGCACCTGCGGCGCGATTATATCTGGCTCGGGATTGCGCTTGGCGCCGTGCTGCTGACGCGCGCGCTCGCGATGGCGATGGTCTTCGGCATCGTCATGTACGCGCTGATGCCGCGCCGGCGCCACTACTGGCGCGAAGGTCTCTGGCTCTCGCTGCTCGTGGCGGGCGTGATGTGCGTGCCGTTCCTCGTGTGGAACTCCACTCACGGCTGGGCGACGATCGCCTTTGCACTGGTGAGCCGGCACGCGCAGGATTGGAAGTGGGACCGCCCGCTCGCGCTCTTCGCCGTGCAGACCGCCGCGTACTCGCCGGGCTTGTGGTTCGGCGCGCTGCTGAGCATCTTCTACGTGCGCAATGTGTTCCTCAATTGGACGGCGGTGCCGCTGTTCGTGTTGCTCACGCTGGTCGACTTTCACGAACCGGTCGAGATTCATTGGGTGTTCGGCGCGTATCTCTCGCTCTGCGTGGCGCTTGGGATCGTGTTCGTGCGGCTGGGCGCGCGTGCGCGCGTGATCTGGGCCAGCATCGCGGCCGTGCCGGCGCTGATTCTCTTCCCGCTGATCTTCGTAGCCGCGATCGAGCCGGGTTTCGTCTACAGCCAGTTCCTGCGCACGGGTTCGACGTTGCGCAATACCGGCGGCTTCGAAATCTTCACGGTGCCGTCGCTCGCCATCGACGTGCGCAACATCATGGAAGCGAATGACGCGACCGTCGTCACCGACGGTTACGGACTTTCATCGGCGCTGGATTTCTACGGCGGCGTTCCGCCGGTGCTGATCGGCTACAATGCCGAAGGCCAGGAAGCGCTGCGGTGGTACGACGCCGACGCGCAGCCGCACCGCATCCTGTTCGTCGACAAGGAAGCGTTGTATCCGCGAGCCGGTCACCCCGAAGACAGAGGGCGGCCGGAGTTCGTGAAACAACTCGGACGGGCATGTACGCGCATCACGGCGGGGCCAACCCTCGGCTATGAGTTTCACGATTCGTCGGGCCACACGGTGCCCGCGCGGCTTTACTTCACGACGTGGTGCGAAGGACCGCGCCCGCACGCGCTGCGTATCTTGCAGTGGGACCCGCGTTACTCACCGCCCGCCGGCCAATCGTAGGCTAGTGATTTGACCGAGCGCTTGCCCTTTGCGTTGCCGGGTGCGCGGCCGCATTACGGCCCCGACCGCAGCGTGCGCGTGGAACATCTGGATCTGCGCCTGCGCCCGGACTTGGCCGCGAAGACCCTGTACGGCGAGGTTACGACGCGCGTGCGCGCGATCGAAACGGGCGTGCGAAAGCTCCGCCTCGATGCGGTCGATCTGACGATCGACGCGGTGCGCGATGTGAACGGCACGCCGCTCGCATTCACCGCAACGTCGAAAGATCTCACGATCGAACTGCCCTCGGCGCTCGCCGCGGACGAAGCCTTCTCGTTCGCGGTCGCTTATCGCGCGATCGAGCCGCGCCGCGGCTTATACTTTATCGACCGGCCGCGTCAGGCGTGGACGCAGAGCCAGGATACCGATGCGCGCGCGTGGGTGCCGTGCTTCGATCATCCCTCGGAAAAGGCGACGACCAGCACAACGATCGTCGTCGAGCCGGGCCTCTTCGCGCTCGGCAACGGCGCGCTGGTTTCGCGCACGGAGACGGCGGACGGCGCGACGTTTCGTTACGAGCAGGCGATCCCGCACGCGTCGTATTTGCTCACGATGGTGGCGGGCAAGTTCAGCGAGATCGAACAGGCGCGCACGCCGGTGCCGATCGCGTACTACGTGGAACCGGGCCGCGAAGCGGACGGCGAACGATCGTTCGGCCGCACGCCCGACATGATCGAGACGTTCGGATCGACGCTCGGCGTTCCGTATCCGTACGCGCGCTACTCGCAGATCGCCGTGGCCGATTTCATCTTCGGCGGCATGGAGAATACCAGCGCCACGACGCAGACCGATCGCACGCTGCACGACGAACGCGCGCACTTGGATTTCTCGAGCGAGCCGCTGGTGGCGCACGAACTCGCGCACCAGTGGTTCGGCGATCTCGTGACCTGTCGCGACTGGTCGCAGGCGTGGCTCAACGAAGGCTTCGCGACGTATTTCGAAACGGTCTGGATGGAAGCGAGCCGCGGCTGGGATGAATACCAGCGCGATGTGTTCGAGATCGTCGGCCGCTATCTGGATGAAGACGGCGAACGCTATAGCCGCCCGATCGTCTGCAACGTTTACCGCGATCCGATCGAACTGTTCGATCGGCACCTCTACGAAAAGGGCGCAGCCGTGCTGCACATGCTGCGCGGCGAGCTCGGCTGGGACCGCATGAAGCGCGCCCTGCGCACGTACATCGAGGAGAATGCGACGCGCAGCGTCGAGACGATCGATCTCGTGCGCGCGATCGAGCACAGCACCGGCCGCAACGTCCGTGAGTTCTTCGCCCAATGGATCGATCGGGCCGGTCATCCGGAGCTGGAGATTCGCGCGTCGTGGGATAGCGAGCGTTCGGCGCTGACGCTCGAGATCGAACAGAAGCAGACAATCGGCGAACATCATCCGCCGTACGTGTTCGATCTAGACATCGGCCTGCTCGCGGCGCGGCCGGACGTCATCGCGCGCGATGCCGGCGACGGCCCGGCGACTGGCGAGCAGCGCGTGCGCGTGCACGTCGAACGCGCACTCGAGTCGTTCGTGATTCCCCTCGCTGCCAAGCCGGCGCTGATCCGCATCGATCCGGGCGCCTATCTGTTGTGCACGATGACCTATGCGCTCGGAACCGAGTGGAACGCGGCCGTGCTGCGCGGCGATCCGAGTCCGGTCGCGCGAATCCGCGCTGCCCGCGCGCTCGCGAAAGACGACGCGCGCAGCGCACAGACTGCGCTCGCCGCGGCGCTGCGCGACGAACAGTTCTGGGGCGTTGCGGTCGAAATCGCCGCGGTGCTCGGCCGCGTGCGTTCCGAGTATGCGCGCGACGCGCTGCTCGCGGGGCTCGGGCATCCGCATCCGAAGGTCCGGCGCGCGGTTGCCGATGCGCTTGGAACCTATCGCGAAGCCGAGGTTGCGACCGCGCTGTTGAACGTGCGTTCGGATGCGTCGTACTTCGTCGTTGCCTCCGCGCTGACCGCGCTCGGGAAGACGCGCGATCCGCGCGCGTTCGATGCGCTCGTCGCGGCCTTTGGCGAGCGGTCGTGGAACGAAACGATCGCGGCCGGCGCCGTGCGCGGGCTGGCCGAGCTCGCCGATGCGCGCGCGCTCGAACCGCTGACGGCCGCAACGCGCACCGATCGTCCCGAGCCGCTGCGCCGCGCTGCGGTCGGCGCGCTCGCGCGTTTGGGAACCCTGGTGGATTCGGTTCGCACCGCGGCGGCCGACGCGCTCGAGCGCGCGCTTGACGATCCGTCATATCTCGTGCGGCTTTCCACCTATGCGGCGACCGAGACGCTGGCCGATGCGCGTCTGCTGCCCGCGCTCGATCGTCTCGCAACGGCGGAAAGCGACGGGCGCTTGCGGCGCGATGCGGCCGAAGCGGCGATGCGCATTCGCAGCGCCGCCAAAACGCCGCCCGAGCTCGTCCGTTTGCGCGAAGAGGTCGACCGTTTGCGCGACGATCTCAACCGGTTGCGCGATCGCGACCAGCCCGCGACGCAGACGAAGTAGCATGCGGATTGCGCGCGTTCTCATCGCGCTCGTGCTCGCGCTCGCCACCGGCTGTGCGCGGCAATCATCGGCGGCCGTGCCGCGTCCGGTGCAGTTTGTCGCCGCACCGAAAGCCCCGGCGTGGAGTGCGGACGCATTGGCGCGCCTGCGGTCTCGGCTGGCCGGTCCGCTCGGGCTCTCGGCATTGGCGACGAGCGGCATCGCAATTCTCGATGCGCAAGGCCGCCCGCTGTTTCTCCGGCGCGAACGCACGGCCGCGATACCGGCATCGACGTTCAAATTGCTCGTTGCCGTCACCGCGCTGGTCACGCTCGGGCCCGACTACCGTTTCGAAACGAAACTCGAGGCGCTCGACGAACCGCACAACGGCACGCTCGACGGCGACCTTTATCTCGTGGGCAGCGGCGATCCGTCGCTGACGTCGGATACGCTGCGCGGCGGCGTCGGGGTGCTCGCCCGTGCCGGTCTCACCGACATCACCGGCGGCATCGTTGCCGACGCATCGCTCTTCGGCGGTCGCGAGATCAACCCGGCGTGGGATCCCGACGACCTGCAGTATGACTACGCGGCCGGTACGAGCGCGCTCTCGCTCGATGAGGGAACGGTCGAGTTTCATCTCGTGCCGACGACTTCGGGCGCACCCGCGCGCATCGAAGTCCGGCCGCCGAGCGACGCTGTGCAAGTCCGCGGCGGCGTGCTGACGGGCTATTCGAGTTCGCTCTCGATCGATCGCGCGCCCGACCGCAACGCCTTCACCTTTGACGGCAGTATCGCCGTGAACGCCGAGCAGTCGTACTATCGCCCGGTGATCGATCAGCCGCACTACGTCGCCGGGGTCGCGCGCTCGATGCTGCGCGCGCGCAACATCACGGTCGAGGGCGGCTCGCACACCGGCGTCGCGCCGTCCGTCGCAACGGTCTTGTGGAAGCACGAGTCGGCGCCGCTGAAGACGCTGCTCAACCACATGCTGTTCGAATCGGACAACCACTACGCCGAGCAGCTGCTGCGGGCCGTCGGCGCGCACGGCGGCGCGGTCGGCACCGAGCACTCCGGGGCCATCGTCGAACGTGCGGTCTTCCAGCAACTGGGTGCCCCGACCGAGGGCCTGCGCGTGGTGGACGGGAGCGGCCTCGCGCCGACCGACCGCGTCGCGCCGCTCGATCTGGCGACGCTGCTCGCGCGTGCCACGCTCGTCGCGCCGGGCGAAGTCCTCTTCACCGATCTCCCCCGGGTGGGAATCGAGGGGACGGTCCGGCGGCACGACGTAACGACCGCGCTCGGCCGCGCGCGGGCCAAGAGCGGGCACATTAACGATGTCGACGCGCTCGCCGGGTACGTCGACACGCGCCACCACGGTCGCGTGGCTTTTGCCATCCTGGTCAACGACCCGCGAGCCGACGACGACGGGGTCTACGACGGCATGGACGCCACATTGGACATCCTGGCGGGTTCGTAATCGGCCGAATCCAAAGAGGGCGGCCCCGTAGGGATCGGAAAACGGGCCTCATGGAAGCACCGGCAGTCGGGACCTCGCTGATCATCCGCGTCGAAACCCGGAATTCTCCCAACGCGTTCGCGAACTTGGCCGCGGCCATCGGCGAAGCGGGCGGCGTCGTGAACGCCGTCGACACGCACACGGTCGGACGCACGACCACCGTGCGCGACGTAACGATTTCCATCGCGAGCGACGAGGTGGGCCTCGCGGTGCAAGCCGCGATCAAAGCGCAAGAGGGCGCGCGCCTGATCAGCGTCTCCGATTCGATCTTCCTGGCCCACCTCGGCGGCAAGATTCACATGGAACCGAACATTCCGGTTCGCACGCGCGCCGATCTCGCGATCGTCTATACGCCGGGCGTCGCCCGCGTGTCGATGGCGGTGGCCGAAGATCCCGCCAAAGCTTTTCAGCTCACGATCAAGCGCAACACGGTCGCGGTAATCTCCGACGGCACGGCGGTCCTCGGTCTCGGCGACATCGGACCGCTCGGGGCGTTGCCGGTGATGGAGGGCAAGTGCATGCTCTTCAAACAGTTCGGCGGCGTCGACGCGTTTCCGATTACGCTCGACACGAAGGACGTCGACGAAATCGTTGAGACGTGCATTCGCATTGCACCCGTGTTCGGCGGCTACAGCCTCGAGGATATTTCCTCACCGCGCTGCTTCGAAGTCGAAGAACGGTTGATCGAAGCGCTGGATATTCCGGTGATGCACGACGATCAGCACGGCACGGCGGTCGTGATCCTGGCCGCGATCATCAACGCCGCTGCGGTCGTCGGCAAACGTCTCGAAGAGATGACGATCGTGCTCAACGGCAGCGGTGCCGCCGGTACCGCAACGATCAAGCTGCTGCTGCTGGCGGGCGTGGGCGACGTGATCGCGGTCGATCGCGACGGCGCGATCTCCGGCGACCAGCAATACGGCGCGCCGCACTGGACGCTGGCTCGCGAAAAATACCAACAACCACCGTAAGCGCGGTTTGCTGCGCGACGTGCTCAAGGGCGCCGATGCGTTCATCGGCCTGAGCGCTCCCAACATCCTCAACAGCGAAGATATCAAGAACATGGCGCGCGATCCGATCGTGTTCGCGATGGCCAACCCGAGCCCCGAGATCATGCCCGAGGCCGCCGCGCCGTACGTCGCCGTGATGGGCACCGGCCGCAGCGATTTCCCCAACCAGGTGAACAACGTGCTGGCGTTCCCCGGCATCTTCCGCGGCGCGCTCGACGTGCGCGCGCGCAAGATCAGCGACGGGATGAAGCTCGCGGCCGCGCGGGCCATCGCCGACATCGTCGGTGCGGAGCGCAATGCCGAGTACGTGATCCCGAGCGTGTTCGATCCGCGCGTCGCCGACGGCGTCGCCGAAGCGGTTGAGAAGGCCGCCATCGAGGAAGGGCTGGCGCGGCGCACGCTGCTGGCCGCCGATGACGACAACGCCGCAACGTCGATGGTTCGCTGATGAGCGAAAAAGTTCTCATCATTGAGGACGATCCGGAGATCGCATTTTTCGAACGCACGATTCTGGAGCGGGCCGGCTATGAGGTGAAGGTCGCAACGACCGGCGCCGCCGGGCTCGAAGCGGAGCCCGCATTCAAGCCGGCCGTGATCTTGCTCGACGTCGAGTTGCCGGATATCAGCGGCCTCGACGTGTGCACGTCGCTCGCGAACTCGAGCGATGCATTCATCTTGATGGTGAGCGCGCACTCAACCGAAAATGACGTGCTCAAAGGCCTCGGTCTCGGAGCGGACGACTATGTGCGCAAGCCCTTCTCGGGCAACGAACTCGTGGCGCGCGTGCAATCGTTTCTGCGCCGCCGCGAACGTTCGCGCCGCAGCGACGGCGACGGGCGTTTGCAAGCAGGCACGACCGAACTCGTGCGCGACTTTCACACGCTCGAGAACGCCGGCAAGAACGTCAGCCTCACAGCGCTCGAGTTTCGTCTGCTGTGGTATCTTGCGGAGAACACCGGCAAGCTGTTAACGCGTGCGCAGATTCTCGAACGCGTATGGAACGACGTCTCGGGCGTTCCAACGCGGGTCGTCGACGTGCACGTTGCGGCCTTGCGTAAGAAGTTGAACGAAGTCGAAGCACAGCTGCAGATTTCCAGCGTGCGCGGCATCGGTTATCGACTCGACGAACGATAGGAGCAAGCGGGACCACTCACCGGCGCGCGAATCCGAAGGCACGTGAAGTCTTTCGTTCTGCGTATCGCGGGTCTGGCGCTCTCGCTCGCATTGCTGCCGCTCGGCGTTCGTTCGGCGACGGTAAGTTACGCGCCGCCGGCGGGCACCTTACCGGCCGGACGCTATCACGGGTTGCCGTATAGCGCGGTTCTGCCCTCGGGACGTCTGGTGACGCCGGCCGGGACCAGCATCGTTACCGGCATGAACAGCCTCGGCGTCGTGCTCTCGCCCGACGGACGATACGCGATCACGAGCAACGACGACGAAAGTCAGGGCGGCGTGCGCAGCGCGCTCGATCCCGATGCGAGCGGTGGCTATTCGCTGACCGTGATCGACACGACGCGCATGGTTGCGGTGATGCATTACCGCGCGCCGGAGGAGACGTTCTACAGCGGTCTCGCCGCGGTGCGCGACGCGAGCAATCCCGGACAGACATTGGTGTTTGCCGCCGGCGGCGCGTCGAATGCCGTCTACGTCTTCGATCTCGATGCGGCCGGACGGCTCGTGCCGGACGCGCATCATACGATTGCCGTTGCCGGACCCGCCGATGCGTCGTTTGCGGATCGCGGCATCAGTTTTCCCTCCGCGCTGCTGGCATCGGCCGACGGCCGGCGCATCTACGTGGTTTCGGCCGCCGGGCAGTCGGTCGCGGCGATCGACGTTGCGTCGCGGCGCTTGTTAGCGGCGCCGCAGCGCGTCGGATTTTCGCCGAGCGGCGTTGCCGTTGCCGCTGCGCGGTTGCTCGTGACGAACGAAGGGCTGATGCGTTACGGCCGCTTAGCGCAGCCCGCAACGAGTCCGGCCTTCGACGTTCCGCCGGCGGATGCGTCGGATGCATCGTCGCTCTCGGCAATCGCGCTCGATGCGGGCGGCGGCATCGCCGGGCCGGCCGGTGCCTTGCCGATGGATACGCCGCTCGATGGGTTGCGGCTGGTCGGCGGAGCGCATCCGACCGCGATCGTCACGACCGCCGATGCGAACTACGCGTTCGTCGCGATGACGAACGTCGACCGCATCGCCACCGTCGCGCTCGGAGCGACGCCGCACGTGGCAGGCGGCACGGAACTGCGCTTGTTCGATCGCGGTCCGTACGGCACGCAGCCGACGGCGCTCGCGCTCAGCCGCGATGCCTCGCGTTTGTACGTCGCGTTGACCGGACTGGATGCGATCGCGGTGATCGATGCGCGCGATCCGCTGCACTTGCACCGCCTCGGTTTGATTCCCACCGGCTGGGCGCCGAGTGCGCTCGCGCTGAGCGCCGACGATCGCACGCTCTACGTCGCGAATCAAAACGGCTTCGGTTACGACGCGAACTTCGCCGGTAATCCGGATACGGGCGCGGATGCACGCGCGATCTGGTCGACGCTCGAGCGCATCGACTTGGCGGAAGTGAAGCTGGCGGATACGACGCGTGCGGCGCTGGCCGCGGCGCGGAACGTCGTGGCGATGCCGGCGCCGCTGCCGCCCGTCATCCACAACGTCGTGCTGGTGGTCGAAGGCGACAAGAATTACGATGAAGTACTGGGCGATCTCGGCGTCGGCCCGGGCGCACCAAGCTTTTCGCTCTACAGTGCTGCCGACACGCCGAACTTGCACGCGCTCGCGCGGCGCTTCGGTCTCGCGGGCAACTTCTTCGCCGAACCCGGCGGCGATGCGCAGGAAGCCGTTGCGGGCGGCATTGCGAGCGCATTCACCGCCCGGACGAGTCCGGTGCAGGCTGCGCGACGTCCGCTCGGTTTCGTCAACGAAGACCCCGAGGATATGCTGCGCTTGGGAACGGTGTTCAACGAACTGGCGCGGCACAATCTCAGCTTCCGCGATTACGGCGGTTTTCTCGACGTTTCCGGCTCGACGCCGGCCGGCTACACGCAGAACGTTCCCGCGCCGGCCATTCTCGCCGATCATGTCGACCTGAATTATCCGACGTTCGCGGCGAAGGTGCCCGATGCGCTGCGGGCGGCCGAATTCGTGCGCGATTTCGGCGCGCTTTCCGCCGCGCACCGGCAGCCGCGCTTCGCCTACGTTGCATTACCCGGCGGCGGAGACAGCCCGGCGGGCACGCCGGCTGCCGAAGCGTCCGTTGTCGACGACGATCGCGCGCTCGGCACGATCATCGGCTTTCTCTCGCACTTGCCGTCGTGGCGCACAACCGTCGTGTTCGTGCTGCCGGCGGGCGCGAGCACGGGGCGCGATCACATCGACGCGTCGCGCACGTATGCGCTCGCGATTTCGCCATTCGTCAAACACGGCTATCTCGGCATGCGGCATCTCTCGACGGCGAGCGTGCTGAAGACGGTCGACCGGGTGTTCAAGCTGCCCCCGCTCTCGCTCGGCGATCTGCTCGCCAACGACATGGGCGACTTCTTCGGGACCCGGCCGGACGTACGCCCGTACGAGGCGGCGACCACGCCGTAGCCGAAAGGTCCGGTCGTGGGAGAGCCGTGCATTCCGTGATGACGAAATCATCCGAGCCACCGTACGTTCGTTCTGACGCCGGCGCTCTAGCCGGCGCCGTTGTGTGTGCCCCCTCGGCCAGCATCGACCAGTTGCCGCCGATCAAGGGCGAACCGTCGCCGATCGCGACCCGCGCCTTCGAGCAGCACGGGATCTTGCTGCGCACGCTGCGCGATCACGGCGTCGAGCTGACGATCCTCGAGCCGTCGACCGAGACGCCGACCGAGTCGCTCGTCGCCGATTGCGCGATCGTCTTGCCTCAAGGGGCAATCCTGGCGCGCCCATCGTCGGTCGAGCGCCGCGGCGAACTGCCCGCCATCGAACGCGCGCTCGCCGCTCGCGGGATACCGATCGCCGGGCGCATCGAAGCGCCGGGCCTGCTCGATGCGACCGACGTCGCGATTGCCGGCGACCGCGTCTTCATCGGCGTGCCCCGTCCGGGAGCCGGGCTGCGTTCGCGCTCGAACGCGCTCGGCCGCGAACAGCTCGCCGCTTACGCCGCGGCCGCCAACCTCAGCGTCGTCGAACTGGCGATCGCGCCCGACGTGCCGCGGCTGCGCAACGTGTTCAACATCGTCGCGACCGACGCCGTGATCGCGGCGCCCGAGCTGGTCGATTTGGTTCCGGTTCGCGACCTGCGCGTGATCGAGGTGCCGCGGGGCGAAGAATTTGCCGCCGGCGTGCTCGCTTTCGGCGATCGCCGCGTGATCGTCAACCTGCGTTTCCGCTACAGCATCGGTCTGTTGCGGGCGGCGAAGATCGACGTCGAAGCGATCGACCTGTGGGAGTTCGGGAAAGCCGGAGCGGGTCCGTTCCAGCTCGTGCTCGCCACGAAGCGGGGCTAGTGCGGGTCGCGGTTCTCTCCGATCTGCATGGGAACGCGGTCGCGCTCGATGCGTGTCTCGCGGATCTTGCCGCTGCCGGCGGCGCCGACCGTATCATTGCCGCGGGTGATCTCTGTATGGACGGGCCGCGGCCGCGCAAGGTGCTGCGCCGTTTGAAGGACGCCGGCGCGCATGTCGTGCGCGGCAACACCGATCGCATGATCGCGCTCGAAGATCCGGCGATCTACGATGACGAGACGCGTCAGTCGATCATTTGGCAGCGCGGTGCGCTCGGTCAAGATTGGGTGGCGTGGCTGGGCGCGGCGCCGCTGACGGTGGCGATCGGTGGCGGCGCGGACGGTCTCTTGATCACGCATGCGACGCCCGCGCGCGATGACGAACACGTCTGGCCCGATGCGAGCGACGATCAGCTCGAAGCGATTACGGCGAACGTTTCCCAGCATACGATCGCGTTCGGTCACCTGCACCTGCCGTACGTGCGCACGTGGCGCGACCGGATGTTCGTCAACGTCGCATCGGCCGGCTTGCCCAAAGACGGCGATCCGCGCGCGCACTACGCCATCCTCAGCCAGCAGAGCGGCGGCTGGTCCGTCCGTTCGCGCCGGGTCGCGTTCGACGTCGACAAGGTAGAACGACAAATTCGCAAGAGCGGGATGCCCAACGTTGCCGAGCGCGTCGACGTGTTGCGCCGGCATCGCTACAAGCAGCTGGCGGAGCACCAGATCTAGTGCTGGCGCTGAAAATCGACGGATTGGTGAAGCGCTACGGCGATTTCACGGCCGTCAACGGTATTTCGTTCGACGTGCCGGCCGGCGAGTTTTTCGGGCTGCTCGGTCCGAACGGCGCGGGCAAGACGACGACCATCAACTCGATCGTCGGTCTTTCTACGCTTACTGCGGGATCGATCGAATTGTTCGGACTCGACGTCACCAAAGACTGGCGTGCGGCGCGCCGCATGGTCGGTCTGTCGCCGCAAGAGTACAATTTCGACCGCTATCTCAACATCCGCGACATCCTGATCTACCAAGCGGGCTACTACGGCATGCGCGGCAAGGCGGTCGCCGCCCGCGCCGACGATCTGCTCGAACGCTTCGACCTTACCTCGAAGGCCAAGCAAGTCTACACGCGGCTCTCCGGCGGGATGAAGCGCCGGCTGACGATCGCACGCGCGATGATGCATCAGCCGCGCTTGCTCATTCTCGACGAGCCGACCGCCGGCGTCGACGTCGAATTGCGGCTCGAGTTGTGGGCGTTCTTGCGTCAACTCAACGCCGACGGAACGACGATCATCCTGACGACGCACTATCTCGAAGAAGCAGAAGAACTGTGCGCGCGCATCGGCATCATCGAAGCCGGGCAGCTGGTCGCGCTGGAAACGACCCGCAAGCTCGTCGGTACGCGGTCGCTGCAAGACGTCTTTTTGGAGCTCACCCGCCGATGACTGCCACGACGTTCTCTGCCGAGCCGGATCGCCGGCCTAACGGCATCGGGTTCATCACGATCGTCAACCGCGAAATGGTTCGCACGTTCGCGATCATCAATCAAGTGATCTGGCCGCCCGTCATCATGACGCTGCTGTACGTGTTCGTGTTCGGCCAAGCATTGGGCAGCCGCATCTCGAGCGTGCAGGGCGTCAGCTACTCGCAGTTCCTCGTTCCGGGGCTGATCATGCTGCAAGTGATCGAGCAGACCTACGGCGAGGGCTCGAGCACGGTCTTCCAAGGCCGCTGGATGAACTCGATCCAGGAACTGCTGATCGCCCCGCTATCGGCCTTCGAGATGGTGATGGGCTACGTCGTTGCCGGCGTCGCGCGCGCGCTGTTCATCGCGCTCCTCATCACGGCGCTGGGTGCGGTGGTCGTGCGTACCCTGCCCCTCAACTGGGTGCTCTACTTCGCAACGATCGTGCTGGTGGCGGTCTTGTTCGCATCGGTCGGGATCATCTGCGGCCTGTTCGCCGAGAAATTCGACCACATCGCGCTGCTCACGACATTTTTCATTACGCCGCTGGTCTTCGTCGGCGGCGTGTTTACGCCGGCGCAGTTCTTGCCGCCGGTTGCGCGCATGATCTCGATGTTCAACCCGATGTTCTACATGATCAACGCGTTCCGCTATTCCTACACCGGCCGCGGCGACGTCCCGCTCGAACTCTCCCTCGGCATCATCATCGGCCTAACGGTATGCGCCTTCGGCTTGGCCCTGTATCTCTTCTCAATCGGCTTCAAGCTGCGTAATTAAGCGGCAGCGTGTCATGCACTGAGCAAAGCACCGAAGGCCGTAGTCAAGAGCACCGAAGTGCGTCGTCGAGGTGGCTGTCCTCGAAGACGCGTCTGCGGCGCTTTGCTCGGGTGACAATCACCGACACTGCGCCCTAAAAGAACGGGTTGTGGGCTTTTTCTTCGCCGATTGTTGACGGGGGGCCGTGGCCGGGGGCGACGACGGTGGCGTCGTCGAGGGCGAAGAGTTTGAAGCGGATGCTGTCGAGGATGTCTTTGTAGCCGGTTGCGGTGCCGAACACGCCGCCGACGCTGCCGGCGAAGAGCGTGTCGCCGGTGAAGATCGTCGACTTGAAGAGGAAGCACGAACTGCCGTCGGTGTGTCCGGGCGTGTGCAGCATGCGGATCGCGGCGCTCTCGCCGAACGGCAATTCATCGCCGTCGACGATCGGCTTCGCGCGTTTGCCGAGTTCGCCGATCGCCGCGACGTCGGAGCGGTGCATCACGATCTCGGCGTCGGGAAATGCGCTCGAGATGTCGGCGGTCGCATCGCAGTGGTCGGCATGTTTGTGCGTGATGAGGATGTAGCGCAGCGCGAACGGCCCGTCGGCGATCGCGTTCAGGATCGTCGACGGGCAGGCCGGCCGGGTCGATCAGCGCGGCCGTCGTGCCGTCGTCGAGGAAGAACAGGTAGCCGTTCGAGGGGTGCGGGTCGTGCGGATGGTGGCGGACGTCGCTCGGGCAGCGCGACGTGCGGGTCCCAGCGCTTGGCGGCGGCGTCGGCGAGCTTGCCTGGGTCGAGGCCGAGCAGCTTCGCGAGCGCCCGCGCCTCGGCATCGTCGGGGGCGCCGTGGCCTTTCTGCCACTCGGCGATGTGGTCGGCCGGGAGGCCGCTGCGCGCGGCCAGGGCGGCGGCGTCGAGGCCCGTTCCGCGCGACGCCTTGCGCAGGATGTCGCAGAAATCGTCTTCCAGCATGGCCAGCCCGCTCTCGGTTCGTCCGGTGAACCGGACGCAACCGCCTAGGGGTTGAAGGGAGCGACATGTCCCGCACCCACAGTTCCGTCGCCATCATCGGCTCCGGCCCGGCCGGCCTCACCGCCGCCGTCTACGCCGCCCGCGCCAACCTCGCCCCGGTCGTCTTCGCCGGCCGCCTCTACGGCGGCCAGCTGATGCTCACCACCGAGGTCGAGAACTTCCCCGGCTTCCCGAAGGCATCATGGGACCCGAGCTGATGGAGAACTTCCGCATACAGGCCGAGCGTTTCGGCTCGGTGCTGCACTTCATCGACGTGACGAAGGTCGATTTCAAGCAGACGCCGTTCGTGCTGTGGACCGAAGACGATGAGTACACGGCCGACACCGTGATCGTCGCCACCGGCGCGAGCGCGCGCTGGCTCGACGTGCCGCACGAAGCGCGTTTGCGCGGCCGCGGCGTGTCGACGTGCGCGACCTGCGACGGCGCGTTCTTCCGCGATAAGCACATCGTCGTCGTCGGCGGCGGCGATTCGGCGATGGAAGAAGCGCTCTTCCTCACGCGCTTCGGTTCGAAGGTCACCGTGATCCATCGCCGCGTCGTCGTTCCGCGCCAGCAAGATCATGGCCGATCGCGTGCTCGCGCACGAGAAGATCGAGGTCATCTGGAACAGCGAAGTCACCGAAGTGCTGGGCGAAGAGAAGACCGAGGGCTCGGCCTGCGCAATCATCGAGACCGGCGAGACGAGCACGATCGATGCCGACGCGCTGTTCATCGCGATCGGTCACGATCCGAACACCGCGGCTGTTCAAGGGCCAGATCGATCTGGATCCGATGGGCTACATCGTCTCCGCCGACGGCGTGACGACCAACATTCCCGGCGTGTTCGTTGCGGGCGACGTGTTCGACATCCGCTATAAACAGGCGATTACCGCTGCCGGCTCGGGCTGCAAAGCAGCGCTCGAAGTCGAAAAATACCTGGAGGCTACACGAAGCCAAACACACGACGGCGCTGGTCTAAGCGGTCGGGCATCGGTCGCCGGATGGCCTACACGGCCCTCGGCATGTTCGTGCCGCTCGTTTTGGCTATTCTCGTGTACATCGGCTACGTCTGGGTCGGCATCGCGAACGGCAACGCGCGGACGACCGGCACCATCGCCGGCCTCGGACTGCGTGCGCCGGTAACGCGTGATTCGCGATGCGCGCGGCGTTCCGCACATTCGCGCCGCATCGGTGCACGACGCTGCCTTCGCGCAAGGCTACGTTACCGGCGCCGACCGGCTTTTCCAGATCGACATCACGCGGCGCTTCGTGCTCGGCACGCTCTCCGAAATGCTGGGCTCGGTGACGATGCAAGCCGATCAAGACGCGCGCATCATCGATCTCAAGAGCATCGTCGACAACGAGTACGCGCATCTCTCGGCCGTCGACCGCGACACGCTGCAAGCGTATGCCGACGGCGTGAACGCCGCAGCGGCGCACGAATCGCTGCCGCCCGAATACCGCGATGCTGCTCTTTCACTTTACGCCGTGGAAGCCGCAGGATTCGCTCGCCGTGGGTTTTGCGATCGTCCTCGACCTCACCGATTCGTGGTACAACGTCATGGCGCGCGACGCGGTCGAACGCGAAGTCGGCCCGCGCGCGGTGGCGGCATTTTTCTCGCTGACCGATCCGGCCTACGATGTCCCGACCGCCGGCGGACGCGCCGGTGACGTTGCCGCCGCTGCCCGAACTCGACGGCGCGAACAAGCCGTCGAGCCGTCGCGTGGAACGGCGAGAACGTGCACGACGTGCTGGGCAGCAACGAGTGGGTGGCCGGCGCCGCGCATACGGCAACGGGCCGCGCGCTGCTGGCCAACGATCCGCATTTGGTGCGCCGCATCCCGGGCATCTGGCATCTCGTCGACATCAACGCTCCCGGCGAACACGTCGCCGGCGCGGCGATCGCCGGCGTTCCGGGCGTGATCCTCGGACACAACGAGCAGCTTGGCGTGGGGCGCTGCCAATGCCGGCGTCGTGAGCTCGCGCGTGTTCGCCGAGACGTTCGCGCATAACGAGGGCCTGAAATATCGCACCGGTACGCAGTGGTCCGATGCGGTGATGCGTCACGAATCGTTCAACGATCGTTTCGGCAGCGCGCGCAAACACGACTACCTCACGCACGCGTCACGGCTTCGTGCTCGAAGACAGCGGCTTCGTGCGGCACGCCGTGCAGTGGGACGAGATCTCCGACACGCATTCGCCGGTGGCCGCGTTTTTGGCGCTCGACCGCTCCGGCACGATCGAAGACGGCATGCGCGCTTTGGCGCAGTATCCGGGGCCGACGCAGAATTTCACGCTCGCGCAAACCGACGGGCGGGCCGCTTTCAGCGTCGCCGGAGCGATTCCGAATGATCCCGCGTGGGGACTCGCAGTGGTTAACGGTGCCCGCGCGCCGGCGGCGCCGCTCGCGTTCGTGCCGTTCGCGCAGTTGCCGCACGTCGCACCCGCGCGCGATGCGTTGGCGGTGAATTCCAACAACGTCGCCTACGGAGCCGGCTACCCCTATCGTCTCGGGCGCGTACTTCAGTGCACCGTATCGCGCGGCCGAGATCGGCCGCCGCCTCCACGCGCTGCCGAAGATCGACGTCGAAGCGTCGCGCGGCATTCAGGCCGACACGACGTCGCTGGCCGAGGCCGAACTCGCGCGCATGTGCGTGACGGCGCTGAAGAAGAGCGGCGCGGATCGCGACCCCGACATCGCACCGTCCTACGCCGCGCTCAACGTGTTCGTCACCTCGGAGAACGGAAACGTCGCGCCGGGTTCGAAAGGCGCGACCGTCATTCAGCGCGTGCGCTTCGTTGCAACGCGGGACCTCATTGCCGCGCACATGAGCGCTGCGACCGCCAACAACTACCTGCGCGATGGCCCGGCGTTCGTCACGTTGATGCGTGCGCTGCGCGAACACCCGCGCGGCTGGTTTCCGCACAACGATCCATCGGCGTTTCTCGTGAACGCGGTGCGCGAGACGGTCCCGCTCTTCGGCGGCCGTGACGCCGTCGCAACGCCGTACGGTCACGGCCTACGCGGTCGTCGCGCAGCACCCGTTTGCCGTGTTCAACTGGCACTTCTGGGATGCGCCGTCATTCCCGGGCAGCGGCGGCAGCTACGCGCCCGCCGTGCAAGCCATCGCGCTCGGCCAAAGCTTCCGCGCCGTGTGGGACGTCGGCAACTGGGACGCCGGCGGCATCGATCTCCCGCTGGGTGAATCCGGCGAACCCGGCTCCCCCCACTACACCGACGCGGCCCCCGCCTGGCTACGCCACGACCTCACCCCGCTACCCTACACCGACGCCGCCGTCACGCGCGCGGCGGTCGCTACCCTAACACTTACGCCGTAATTTATACTGTCGTTTCTATTACGATTGTCATTAGTACGATTTGACAGGCTGAGGTTGACGCCGCACGCTGCCGAAAGGGCTAGGGCTTTTTCAGGCCGGCGCGGGTGAGCCAGTATTCCCAGCCGCGTTGGAAGGCGGGGAGTTCGGGGTGGACGGGGCCGGCTAGTTCTACTTCACCCGGTGAGGATATCTTGACGCTGCCGCCGAGCAGTTTTGCCGTGGTGAGGATGCGCGCGTTCTTCGGCAGATAGATCGCGGTGCTGACCGCATCTTGCAAGTGGTTGCCGGCGACGGCGAACCCATGCCCGCGCATCAGGGCGACCTTGTCGCGGCCGAGTGCGTCGGCGAGATCGAGGCCTTGCGCGTTATTGGTCACGAGCATGTTCGTATCGCCGAACTTATCGCGAATATCCCAGACGGGTACGTGGTTTCCGATGCACGCGGCCTGGTGCCACACCGGCTCCAGCGCGACCGAACTGATCGAGTATGGAATGACGTCTTCTTGATGCGAGTGCACGACCGAGATGACGTCGGGCCGGGCTTGATAGATCGCGCCGTGGATGAAACGCTCGAGATATGGCGGACGGTCGTCGTTGCCGACGGTAGCGCCGTCGAGCGTGAACTCCATGATGTCTTCGACGCTCACGAGTTCAGGGCTGCGCGAGCGCGAGAGCAAGAAGTGCGCCGGGTTGTCCGGGTGCCGCATGCTGACGTGGCCGTAGCCGTCGAGCACGCCTTCGCGCGCGAGGATGTGGTTGGCGGACATGACGTCCCATTTCGCTTGCGCGATCGTGTCGGTTGCAGTCACTGAACGGTTAACCCCAGACTTTTTTGGCGACGTCGTGGACGAGCTTCATCTTGGCCCACTGCTCGTTTTCGGCGATGACGTTGCCCGACGACATCGAGGCGAAGCCGCACTGCGGGCTCAGCGCGAGCTGATCGAGCGGCAGATACTTGGTCGCCGCATCGATCCGCTTCGCGAGCGAGTCCGCATTTTCGAGCGTGCCGAGTTTCGTCGTGACCAATCCGAGCACCACGATCTTGCCCTTGGGCACGAAGCGCAGCGGCTCGAACGAGCCCGAGCGTTCGTCGTCGTATTCGAGCAGAAAGCGGTCGACGTCGAGCTGCGTGAACACTTTCTCGGCGATGTTGTCGTAGCCGCCTTGCGCGTACCAGTTGCTCTTGTTGTTTCCGCGGCAAAGGTGGATCGCCAAGATCACGCCCGGCTTGCGGGCTTTGCGGAAACCGAGGTTGTCGGAGGCGATCGCCTCGTCGAGCAATCCGTCGAGGTCGTCGCTGTACTCGGTGCGCAAGAACGTGCGCCACTTCTCATCGAGATAGTAGCTGTAGCGCGGCGCATCGATCTGAATGTACGCGACGCCTTCGTTGGCCAGCGCTTCCATTTCGCCGGCGATGATCGCGGCGACGTCGGCCAAGAACGGCTTGTACGTGGGGTAGGCTTTTTCGCTTGCGCCTTTGCGATACGCGATCGCCGGGAACTGGTTGGCGCTGGGCAGCGTCATCTTCACTGCACCGGGCGCATTCTTCAACAGAAACGTCGACTCGTATTCGGTCAAGCGCCGCTTCTGCGTGATCTTCGCCGTCACGACGTCGAGCAGCGGCTGCGTCTTGCCGGTATTTTTCGTTGCCGCGTTCGTCCACATGCGCGCATCGGCATCGCTGCTCGAGAACCCGTCGACGGCCTCGACGAGATCCGACATGAAGCCTTCGCGGCGCAGTTCGCCATCGGTGAAGATCTCGAAACCGAGTTCTTTCTGCTTCGCGATGATGCGCAAGATCTCGCGATCCTCGAGCGCGCGCAGTTCGGGCGAGCCCGGCTTTTCTTCGCGCATCCGGAGCAATTCCGGCGGGCGCAAGAAGCTGCCGAGGTGATCGGCGCGGAAGGCGTTTTTAGTCAATGTCGTTGCCATGCCCGGGCGTTCTAAACCAGGCTCGCGCAGGCCTCGGTGATTTCCGGATGGCGGAAGACGTAGCCGGCGGCGAGTGCCGCTGCGGGCACGACGCGCTGACCCTCGGTGACGATCGAGGCGCCTTCGCCGAAGAGGAGCTTGATCCCGAACTCGGGTGCCGGAAGGATGGCCGGCCGGTGGACGGCGGCGGCAAGCGCTCGCGTGAAGTCGCGGTTCTTCACCGGATTCGGTGCGGTGGAGTTGAGCGTTCCGGCGTAGCTGTCGATCGCCAGCAAGATAGATCCCGACGTGATCGTCGAGATGTACCCACGACGTCCATTGCTCGCCGCTCGCGACCGGTCCGCCGAGGCCGGCGCGGAAAAGCGGTAAGAGCGGGCCCAACGCGCCGCCGTCGCGGCCGAGGACGAGCCCGGTGCGCACGATCGCGACGCGCATGCCGAGCGCACCGGCGCGCGTCGCTTCGTCTTCCCACGCAACGCACACGCGCGCGAGAAAGTCGTCGCCCGGCGGGCTCGTCTCGGTGAACGTTGCGGTTCGGCTCATGCCGTAGTAGCCGATGGCCGATGCGCTGACATAGGCGCTCGGCCGCGCATCGACGCGTTCAAGCGCCGCGAGGAATGCGTGCGGCAGGTCGACGCGCGAACGCGCGATCTCGCGCTTGTAGTCATCCGTCCAGCGTCCGATGACCGGCGCGCCGGCGAGATTCACGACGACGTCGCTGCCGCTCGCCGCTTCGGCGGCGCGGGCGGGATCGCGCAACGAAACCGCGCGCACGTCGTCACCGCGCGCCTGCAGTGCCGCGCCGAGCGCGCGCCCGACGAAGCCGGATGCTCCCAGGATGGTAACCTTCATGGTGCTATTGCGCGATCAGCGCGCCGGCGGCGTCGACGGTGGAGCGAGCGCGGCCGACGGCCAGATCGACGGCGTTTTGATCGCCTTCGCTGATCGCGCGCGCGACGTCCGGAAACGTGATTCCGGTATCGCCGTCGACGCCGTAGCCGATGAGGTCGAGCGACCGGGCGGCTTGTAATTCGCGGTCGGATGCATTGCCCGTGGCCACCCGTTTCGTCGCGGCATCGTGGCGGTTCGCGCTAGCGGCGAAGCGCCGGATCGATGTTTCGAAGCCGTGCACGTCGAGGCTCACGTGACGCGCGCGCGCAGATAAGGCAAGGCGGCGCAGCGCGGCGTCCATCGGGCCGACGTAGGCGTTGAAGTGATACGGCACGACGTCGGCGTCGGCGAGCCGCAACACGGCGATGCCGTAGAGCTGCGCGGCCGCGCGATGCAGCTCGAATTGCGGATCGCTGATCGTGCGCGCGTATTGCAGCGTGTCGTAGCTCGAATGATACGGCCCGAACGGACCGCTGAACGTTGCGTTCGCGCTCGGCGTGCCGGCGCCGAACAGGAACGGTGCGCGATCGATGCCGCCGTTGCCGCGGTCGATCGCCGGCAGCGCGCCGCGCGTGCGGAACGCATAGCGATCGTAGATCGTGCCGCCGGGCCGCGCCGGATCGTCCACCACGTGCGAGGCGTCGGCGATCGTCGGCGCGATCGCGGCTACCGCGTCGGCGCCGAACGTTCCGCCGGTGATGCTGGGCTCGGTATTCAGGTAGGCGATCGAGGTGTCGCGGATCTCGTCGCCGTGGCGCTTCAGATACGCGAGCGAACCATACGAGCCGAGCTCTTCGCCGTCCCATGCGGCGAGCACGATCGTGCGGCCGGGCAGCCAGCCGGTATGCGCGAGGTAGCCGAGACCGCGCGCGGTCTCGAGCAGCGTCACGGTGCCGCCGCCGCCCGCGCCGATGCCGTAGACCCACGCGTCGCGCTGCGCGCCGAGCACGAGTTCTTGGCCCGGGATGCTGCCGTGCAGAATGCCGACCGTATTCCAGAGCGTCGTCGTCTTGCGGACCATTTCGACGACCATATGGATGATCGCCGGGCCGCGGGCGAATGGATACGTGACGGCCATGCCGCCGGCCCAGGGGCGGGCTCCGGCGGGGCCCTTCAGCGAGCCGAGCAAGATGCGCGCGTTGGCGGCCGAGACCGGGATGACCGGGATCGTGACGCCTTCGCCGACGCTGCCGCGCTGCACCGAATTCACCGGCCGCCAGGGACCGTTGGGGCTCGTCATGCCGCGCGAGGCACCGTCTTCGAGCGGGTCGTCGTAGAGGATCGCCCCGGCCGCGCCGTGAGCTTGGGCCCGGCGCACGAGCCCGCCGCGGCTCTCCGAGCCGAGCCGGATCAGGACGATCGCGCCTTTCGGCATCGACGTTGTGCGCGGCGAGAAGGGCGTAGTCGGCCGGCATGCCGTGGGCCACGTACACGAGCGGGGCCCGCACGTCTCCGTCGGCGCTCCCGGCGATGAACGGCAGGCCGACGGCGGCGTTCCCCGTGTCGGGATCGTTCGGATCGGGCAGCTCCCGCAGGTCGAGGCCGATGGCGGCCACAAAGGGCGGCCGCGGCGTCGGCGACACGCCCGGTGCCGGCGGTTGTGCGGCGCCTGCCTTGGCGGCGGCGGCGGCTGCTTTTCGCGGATGATGCGGCGCCTGGCGATCGAGTAGTAGGCGGGAAATTCGGGTCCGGGGCCACCGGCGCGGCTGCCGCTGCCGCCGATTTCGAGGATGAGTTTCTTCGGCACGTCGATGCGCGCCGTCAGGGTCTCCATCGTCGTGTCGAAGCCGGCTTCTTTGAACTTGTCGCGGACGTAGAGGGCGAGCTTGTAATCGCCGGCGGAGCCGGCATAGTGCGGCTGAGCGGCGAGCGCCGCGGCGGCTTCCAGCGCGCCGGCCGAACTCGGGATATCGAGAAAGCGGTCTTCCAGCGCGAACTCGGCGTCGCTGTTCGCGACCGTATAACCGTAGATCTGCGTGTGCGGCGGTGCTGCTGCGAGCAATACGCACGCGCAAGCGACACCCAGAACACGGGCAGCTTTCATGCTGTGCGCCGTTGAACGGCGCGGCCCGGTCGTCCTCTCGCCCTCACAGGGCGGCGAGGACGGCGGCGCTCTCTCGATCGAGCCGCTGCTCGTAGACCTTCGGATGGGTGAGGTAGAACAGGCACATCGCCCGCAGCACGAATTCGTGCCACTCGCCGTGGGCGAGCGCCCGCAATCGCTCGCTGGTGGTGCGGACCAGCCGTCCGACGCGTTCGACCGCGACGGCGCTCGACGGATAGCACGCGACGAAGTTCAATTCGCGATGTTCGCGATCTTCGGCTTGATCGATGAAGTAATCGAGCAAGATGTGCACGGCCGACACGTTGGGGAAATACGCGGCGACCGTCGAGTCGATCGCGCGCGCGTCGATGCGCGGCTGCAGCGCGAGATAGATCAGCGCGAACACCGGCAGCGACGAACCGCAAGCGGCGGCGAATTCCCACCAGTAGAGCCCGGGGAAGGCTTCGGCGTGCTCGGCATACCAGGCGCTGCAGACGTCTTCGCGCACGGCGGCGTCGCCGTGCTTGAGCGTTTGCAGCTGCGCGTAGTAGCCGGCGATTTGCGCCAGCGCTTCGCGCACCGCCGCGTAGTGCGGCACGAGCGCGAGCTCCCGGCGCACGTCGTCGACGAGCGAGGCCAAATAGCCGCCGTCGTCGCCGGCCGGACCGTCGCGATAATACGCGCCGGGCGTGCGGCGATCGTCGAGTGCATCGAGCAATGCGCCGTGCAGCGTAGCGAACGCGGTTTGCGAAACGCCGGGCAGACGGTCGCAGAGGTTATCGAGGTAGTCGTAGATCGTTTCGAGCGAGGCGACGATGCGCACGTAGCGCGTCGCGTCGGCGGCCGGCAGAAACGTGGCGAGAATGCAGCCGCCCTGCACGTGAAAGGCCTTGCCGTCGATCGAGGCCAGTGCCTGTTCGCGCAATTCCGGCGCGGGAATCGCCGCCGCGCGCTCGCGGATCGCTTCGAGCGCGCGCGATGCGCGCGGCACGACGCGGATCAGAAAACGCGCCATCGATGCGAGGCCGCGCGGCCCGAGGCGAATCAAGCGCGCGAAGCGATCGGGCGAGTGCAGCACCGTCGTCACGACGATGCGCACGTCGTGCAGCAACGCGTTATATCGCGCCGACATACCGTCCCGGTGACATGATCCCGGCCGGATCGAAGTGCGCTTTGATCGCGCGCATGGTAGCGATCGTGCTGCGGCTCGGAGCCCCAGGCGTCGATCGCGCCGCGCAAGCGTTCGCCGCCGGCGAGCACCGTGGCGCGTTCGAATGCGGCGCGCACGCCCGCATCGAGCGCGGCGAGGTTCGCGGCGAACACGGCGATCGTGCGCGCCGAGAAACGCAGGATCGCATCGCCCGTGCGCAAGTCGGCGATGCTCTCGGCGTGCAGGCCGTTTTGGCGCGCGAGGCTTTCGCTCGTGCGCGTGCGGGCCCACGCCGTCGACGGCAACCCGGTCGTGCGATAGGTGAGCATCCGTTCGCCGGGCGCGTCGATGTAGGCGTCGATGATCTCGCCGAAGAGCGCTTCGGCCTCGGCGCCGTCGTGGAGCAGCGTTTCGGCGACGCCCACGCGGCCGAGCGCCGAGCGCGCGTCGCGCGTGCCGCGCTCGACGACCGCTTCCGTCCCTTCGAACAGCAGCACCAATCGTAATCCCGCGCCGGGATAGCGTGCGATGCGCGGGTAGCCGTCGATGACGAGCGCGGCGGTGGGTTCGATCGCGAGGCCGCCGATTGCGGCGAGCGAGCGTTCGCGCAAGTCGGGCGCCAGCGCGGCGATGGCGAGGCGGCGCACCGGCGGTCGCGGCAGCGTTTTGAAGTTGGCACGCACGATCACGCCCAACGTGCCGAGCGAGCCGATGTAGAGCTTGCTCATGTCGTAGCCGGTGACGTTCTTGACCACCATGCCGCCGGCCCGCGCGAGCGTGCCGTCGGTGAGCGCGATCGTCGAACCGATGACGAGATCGCGCGCGCGGCCGTACGCGGCCCGGCGCGGTCCGGCCCAACCGGCAGCTAAGGTTCCGCCCGCCGTTGCGCGCGCGGGCAAGGGCGCATCGAACGGGATCCACTGGCCGTGCTCGGCCAGCACGCGCGCGATCTCCGCCAGCGTTGTGCCGGCTTCGATTCCGGCGGTCATATCACGCGGATCGTAGTCGCGAATGCCGCGCAGCGCGCTCGTGTGCAACGCGACGTCGCAGGTGCGCGGCGCATTGCCGAGCGTCTGCAGCGTCGCACCGCCGACGGTAACGACGGCCGCGCGATCGCGCGCACAGGCCGCGAGCGCAGCCGCGGTGTCGGCCGCGTTCGCCGGCGTGATGATGCGGGGCGCGACGTGCACCGTCATGCGAGGGCGGCGGCGCGCACTTCGCCGCACACCGCACCCGTCGGAAAGATCTTGTCCGGGTTGAACAGCGCTTGCGGATCGAAGACGTTGCGCACGCGGCCCATCGCCGCGAGGTCGTCAGTATTGAACACGAGCGAGAGCGAGTCGCGTTTTTCGTGACCGATGCCGTGCTCGCCGCTGATCGTTCCGCCCATCTCGATGCAGGTTGCGAGGATCTCGGTGCCCGCTTCCACGACCGCGCGCACCGCGCGTTCGTCGCGGCGGTCGAAGCAGAGCAGCGGGTGCAAGTTGCCGTCGCCGGCATGAAAGACGTTCCCGACTTGCAAGTCGTACGCGTGCGAGATGCGCTCGATCTCGTGCATCACGGCCGGCAGTTTGGTGCGCGGCACGCACGCGTCTTGGATGTAGTAGTTGGGCGCGATGCGGCCGAGCGCGCCGGCCGCGCCCTTGCGCGACGCCCACAACGCTTCGCGTTCGGCGGGGTCGGCCGACGAACGCCACGACAGCGCGCCGTGCTGTTGCGCGATGCGCGCGATCGCCGCTTCGCCGGCCGCCATATCGTCGCGCGGTCCGGCGATCTCGACGAGCAGCACTGCGCCCGCGTCGAGCGGAAAGCCGGCGTGGTAGTGCGCTTCGACGGCCGAGGTGATCAGCTTGTCCATGATCTCGAGCGCGGTCGGCACGATGCCGGCCGCGATGATCGCCGAGACCGCCTCGGATGCCGACTCGACGTCGGGAAAGGCGGCGAGGCCGACGCGCACGGATTCGGGCAGCGCCATCAGCCGCACGTCGACCGCGGTCACGAGTCCCAGCGTCCCCTCCGAGCCGACGAGTAGCCCGGTTAGGTCGTAGCCCGAGTCGTCTAGCGATGTGTGGTGGATCACACCCTGGCCGTCGACGTACTCGACGCCCAGCACGTGGTTGGTCGTGGTGCCGTAGGAGAGGCAGTGCGGACCGCCGGCGTTCGTGCCGACGTTGCCGCCGATCGTCGAGACTTTCTGGCTCGACGGATCGGGTGCATAGAAGATGCCGTGGGTGGCGATGGCGCGCGAAAGGTCGAGGTTGATCAGGCCCGGCTGCACGCGCGCGCGCCGGTTCCGGACGTCGAGTTCAAGGATGCGGTTCATCCGTACCATCGACATGACGAGCCCGCCTTGCGCCGGGATCGCGCCGCCGCACAATCCCGAACCCGCGCCGCGCGGCACGACCGGTACGCCGCACTCGAAGGCGATGCGTACCGCGAGCGCCGCCTCGCGTACGTCGCGCGGGATCACGGCGACGCTCGGGAGCTGCCCTTCGCTGTAGGCGTCGAACGCGTAGACGGCAAGGTCTTCCTGGGAGCTCCGCACGGTGTCGGGCCCGAGCGCTTCCAGGAGGCGTGAAGCGAGCGACGTCACCATAGGGGCGGGCTACGAAGGGCGCGCGACTTCTTCCTGGAAGTGCGACGCTCGTCCGTGTTCAACATTCGTAGACCCGGCGCCGGAGGCGATGCCGCTCCGTCGTCGTCAAAGGCCGATCAAAAGCGCGCGAGCTATCGTGCCTCGATCGAATTTCCGATCGTCTACATCGTCGACGGTCGCGAAGGCACGCGCACCGCAAGTGCTAACGATCTCAGCGTCGGCGGTCTGCGATTGCTCGGCGATGAAGACTTCACCAAAGACACGGTGATCGATTTCCGGTTCACGCTGCCGACGGCCGAAGTCGCAGACGTCTTTATCGAAAAAGAAGTTACGGAACGCACCGCCTTCGGCGAACGCAAGCGCCGCGTGAAGACGCCGCCGACGCCGTTCGAAGAGTTCGACCTGGCCGGCAAGATCGTGATCGCGTTCTACAATTTGCGCACCCAGCGCTTCGCGCACGGCGTGCGGTTCCTGAACCTGCCGGAGCGGACCGCAGACGAAATCCAGCGCTTCATCCATCTCTACCAGCTCAAGCAACTGCGCGAGCGAGCGGAACGCGACAACGAAGACTAGAACGACCGTCTAGCCATGAGCCGTATCATCCGCGCCGTTTTAGCCGTCGTCGTATTAGCCGTTGTGGTTGTCGGCGTGCTCTACTGGCGGGGCATGATCTTCCGGCCGGCTCCGAAGACGGCAAGTACGACCGCCGGCGCCCCCAAGGCGAAAGCGACCGGAACGCCCGCGCCGCTACCGTCGGATGCGCCGAAAACGCTCGCCGCCGCCGACAACGACCCGGCAGTGATCGATCCGTTTGCCAAGCGGCTGATGACGGTGAACACGATGGCGCACAAGATGCTCGTGACCAACGCCGAGTACCACGATTCCGACGATGGAACGCGCTACTTCGTCGCGGTCGTCACGTCGTGCAAAGACCTCAACGCGCTGTGGCCGATCGACAAGGGCGTGCTCGCGGAAAAGGTCGAGGGACCGCTGCGCCTCAAGAGCGATTTCGCGACGTTCTCGTTCGTCGAATACTTCCAGCAAGGCCAGTGGGGCGTCCAGTCCTGCGAAGGCGTCACCTAGTGGATTCACGTTCCGTGAATCCGTCGCGTTTGGGCTTCGCCCAAGCCGCCTAGTACAAAAGGTAGCGGGCGCGGATCGCGCGGTAGTTGCTCAGGCCGGATTCCCATGACGCGACGATGTCGTCGGGTGAGGCGCCGCTGAGCAGCGCGAGGCGCACGGTGTCGGTGCCCCAGTCGCGATCGAAGTTGGCCGGTTTGCCGATGTGCAGTTTGCCTTGCGCGCGCGCGGCCGCCAGCAGTTCCACCGCGGTGCGAACGTTGGGGAAAACGTGCGGATCGTCGACATGGATCTGCACGCCGGCGAGCGTTTTGCCCGCCCAGAAACCGCGCTGCGGCACCCAGTCGAGCGGCTCGAAGCGTGCGCCCGGAATCTGGCGCGCGGTCAGCGTGCGCGCGAAAGCCGCCGCGTTGAATCCGTAACCGCCGGCATATTCGAACGGGCGATCGGTGCCGACGCCGTTGTTCACGCCGCCCTCGTCGATCAGCCCGGTGGCCAAATAGACGATCGGCGTGAACGCGTACGGCACGTTGGGCGACGTCGGCGTCCAGCGCAGGTGCGTGTCGGTCCACAGCATGTCGCGCGACCAGCCGCGGATCGGAATCACGCGCAGCTTCGCGCCGATCCCGAAGTGGCCGTTGAACAACTGCGCCAACTCACCGATCGTGCAGCCGTGGCGTTCGGGAATCGGATAGAGTCCGATGAACGATTTGTACGCGGGGTCGAGTACCGGGCCTTCGACGCGCAGACCGCCGATCGGGTTCGGACGGTCGAGCACCCAGATCTCCTTGCCGTATTGTTTCGCCGATTCCATCACGTAGGCGAGCGTCGACATGTACGTATACGGGCGCGCGCCGACGTCTTGGATGTCGAATACCAGCACGTCGATGCCCTCGAGCATGTGCGCGCTCGGGTGGCGCGTCTCGCCGTAAAGGCTGTAGACCGGCAATCCGCTGCGCGGATCGGTGTACGAGGGCACGTACGTGCCGGCGTCGCGGTCGCCGCGCAAGCCGTGCTCCGGCGCGAACAGCGCTTTCACGCGAATTTGCGGATTCGCGCGCACGGCGTCGACGACCGTCGTGCCGTTGGAGAGCACGCCGCTCGCGTTCGTCACGATGCCGATCGTGACGGCCGTTCAGCTCGCGCCACGTTTCGGCGACGAACACGTCGTCGCCCGGCAACACGTGCGGCTCGGCCGCGCGCGCAAGCGTCGGCGTTGCGAGTGCGGCGGCGGAACTTGCGATGAACGTGCGGCGATGCATTAGCGGACCCCGATGAACTTGTGCGTTTGCAGTGAGAGACGGTACCGGGCGGGTTGGTGTTTAGCGGCCTCGATCGCGAGCGCGACGTTGGCGGGCTTGTTGCCTTCGGGTTGAAGAAACAGCGGCGTCGCCGGCGGAAAGGCCGCGGCCCACGCGTGCGGCACGCTGCCGTCGACGATCAGCTTCGCTTCGTTCGCGCGCGCGGCCATCGCGGGATGCAGCCGCTCTTTCGGCGACACCGTCAGCCACACGCCGTCGGGCAACGTTACGTCGATCGTGCCGTTCGATTCGATGTGCACGCGCCGGCCGTCGGCGCGCAGCGCGTCGATCAACGCAACCGTCGCCGTTTGCGCGAGCGGTTCGCCGCCGGTGATGATCACCATCGGACAGTCGCCGCCCTCCGCGCGCACGCGCGCGACGACGTCGTCGATGCTCGCGACGAACTTCAGCGCGTAGTCCGTGTCGCAAAAATCGCAGGCGAGATTGCAGCCGGCTAACCGCACGAACACGGCCGGCGTGCCGGTCCACGTGCCTTCACCTTGCACGGAATAGAAAATTTCGGCGAGTTGCAGCGTCACGCGAGCAGCGGATCGTCCGCGCGCAGCACGGCGCAGGCATTGGCGGTTTCCCACAGCGTCAATTCGGTCAGGCCCGGGAGTTCGGGGGCGAGCCGGCGCCAGATCCAGACGACGATGTTTTCGCTGGTCGGGTTCTCGATCGTATCGTTGAGGTGCGTGTGGTCGAGTTTATCGATGACCGCCGACCGCACCGTGCGCGCGAGGTCGTCGAAATCGACCACCATACCGGTGGCCGGCCCGCCGGCCTGCAGCGGGCCCGCGACGCTCACGTCGAGACGGTACGAATGGCCGTGCAGCCGGGAGCATTTTCCGGCGTGGAACGGCAGCACGTGCGCGGCCTCGAACGCGAATTGTTTGCGGATCAGCACGACATGCGTTTTTCCGTGTCCCGGCGAACGCGGCCTCCGATGGTAGCCACGAATCGCAAGCGCTTAGTCGAAATGCCGGTCCACGGCGAGGTCGCCGCACCGAGCGTCCCCGGGGCCATCTACGACGTCGGTCACGACGGCGTGGCGCGCGTTCTGCCGAGCGTGGGCGGCATCTCGCTCAACGTGCGTGTCGGCGACGGCGCGTTCGCGTTCGTGGGCGACCATATCGAGCCGGGGGTCAGCACGCGCCATCCCGACGACAAGGTCAACATCGGCTACTGCGTTTACGCGAGCGTGGGCAACCGGGCGACGATCCTCAGCGGTGAGGCCAAGGGCGAACGCGGGACCGTGACCGGGAAGCACGGCGGGATCGAACACGTGATGATCGATTTCACGCCCGAAATCATGGAGCGCATGGCGCTCGGCGACAAGATCGCCGTCCGCTCGGTCGGCCTCGGGCTCGAACTCGAAGACGCGGGCGACGTGCGCGTCTTCAACTGCGACCCCGACTTGCTCGAGAAGCTCGTCGTGAAACGCGGTGGCGGCAAATTCGAAGTGCCGGTCGCACGGTTCGTGCCGGCCGCGATCATGGGCTCCGGACTCGGGCGCGCCACCGTTGCGCGCGGCGACTACGACATCCAGTGCTTCGATCCCGTGATGGTCAAGGAATACGGGCTCGACGAACTGCGTTACGGTGACATCGTGGCGATCGTCGACGCCGATCATAGTTACGGTCGCATCTATCGCACCGGCGCCGTCAGCATCGGCGTCGTCGCGCACGGTTCGTCCGACATCGCCGGTCACGGACCGGGTGTCACGTCACTGCTCACTTCACCGAGCGGTGCGCTCGTGCCCGAACTCGACGCCGGCGCAAACCTCGCGTCGCTCCTCAACCTTATTTAGCGTGCGGCTCGGCCGGAGGCCGAACGCGATGGATTCACGGAACGTGAATCCACTAACTCGTTTTGCGCGAGCGCTTGACGTAGAGCGCGCCGGAACGGTAGTCGAAGAAGAGATCGTAGGCGTGGAGGAGGTCGGTACCGGCGGTGCCGTCGATGTCTTCCGAGCCGAGGTTGGCGTTGCTGACGTCGACGACCGGATCCAGCAGCGGCAACGCGGCGATGTCGAACGTTTTCAAGTGCACCGTTTCGGCGGTGCCGGTGCCGCCCAGACCGCGGAATTGCGCGACCTGCGCCGACGGGTCGATCGGCGCGTCGGCGCGCGAGGCGAAGAGCGGGGTGAACACCGAGCGGTTCGCGCCGGTATCGAGCACGACGCGCCCGGTCACCGAATCGGCGCGTGCGCGCACGACGGGCGTGCGGTCGTCGAGCGCGATCGGGATCGTCGCTGCATCGGCCGGCGGCTTGAACGTGCCGGGCGCGATGGCGTTGGCGACGCCGTGATCAAGATCGACGTGGACGATCGTGTCCATGAAGAAATCGAAGCCCAGCAAGCCGACGATGTGGGTGTGATCGTCGAGATGGAACGGCACCGACACGACGCGCGCGACGACGGAGCGCATCCGTAGCGCACCGATCGCCGAGCTGCGGCACGATGCCGGTGGTTTCGGTGAACGTGCCGATCGTCGCGCCGATGCGCGAACCGTACGTCTCGAGGTGCGCGTCGTCGACGATCGACGGATCGATCACGATCCCGGCGGCGCCCGAATCGAGCAAGAAGTCGTAGTCTTTCAGTCCGATGTGCACTTTGACGACGCACAGCCCGTTGACGACGCGGATCGGCAGATGCATCGTCGTGATGCCGGCCGGAAATTCAACCAGGGTACGGCGGTTCGGCGGGATGTCCACGTCGCGCGGATCCGGCGTGAGGTCGAGCGTGCGCGAGAGCAGCGAGAGATCGCGCTCGTTGCCGTACGAATCGATGCTGCGCACGTGCGAGGGTTCGGCGATGCCGTCGAAGGTGCGATAGCCGTCGAACGTCACCGTGAAGCGGCGGCCGCGCTCGACGTATTCGCGCCGCACGACGTTGGCCGTGCGCTTGTCCAGAAAACGCCACTCGTGACGGCCGCCCGGCGGATTGAGTTCGACGACGAAGGCATTGAGGGGCACCGACTCGCCGATCAACCGCACGTCGCGCGGATCGTTGTCGGCAAGCCAGGCCGTATCGCTGCGGGCATCGCGGTTTTCGTGCACGCCGGCGTACGAGTAGGTGATCCCGTTGCGCGTTTGCTGCCAGTAGGTGCCGCCGTGGATGCCGGACTCGTAGAAGAACGGCCCCAGCAGCGTGATGTCGCGCTCGTCACGGCCGAGCCGGAACACGTGATACGTGCCGGTCATCCGGTCTTGCGTCAAACGCCATTCTTCGATGATCGTTGCGGCGCGCGTGCGCTCGTGATCGTGATTTTTGGCGTAGAGCGCGCGAACTTGCGCCAGCGACGTGCTGGTGGCGATCAGTCCGCCCGGGGGCTCGTCGACCGCTGCAGACGCGCTGCCGGCCGTCAGTGCGGCGAACGCGAGCACGCAGATGAGGGTGCGCATCACGCTAGGACAAACGAAAAAAGTGTCCGCGCGGTTCGTCAGAGCGCGCCCGACGGCCCCATCGCTTCGAGGCGCTTCTTCACGTCGGTCAGGAAGCCGATCGCCACGGCGCCGTCCACCACGCGGTGGTCGAGTGAGAGGCACACGTTCATCATCGAGCGGATCGCGATTGCATCGTTGCGGACGACCGGCCGCTTGACGACCGATTCCATCGTCACCATGCCCGCTTGGCCCGGCACGAGGATCGGCGCGGAGAGGATCGAGCCCGACGCCCCGTTGTTGTTGACGGTGAACGTTCCGCCGCTGAGATCGTCGACGTCGAGTTTGCCGCGCCGGGCTTTATCGATCAGCGCGCCGGCCGCGAGCGCGATGCCGCGAATCGAGCGTTCTTCCGCATTGCGCACGACCGGGACGACGAGGTTCCCCTCGGCCGCCGTCGCGATGCCGAGGTTGACGTGTTTGTGTACTGCGATTCCGTTATCGTAGAACGATGCGTTCATCATCGGGAACGTACGCAGCGCCTCGGTGACGGCGAACATGAAGAACGGCAGCAGGGTGAGCTTCACGCCGTGCTCGCGCTCGAACGCATCTTTGACGGCGCCGCGCCAGCCCCACAGTTCGGAGACGTCGACTTCGACCATCGTCCATGCGTGCGGCGCGGTTTGCACCGACTCGACCATGCGCCGCGCGATGAGCCGGCGCGCGGGCGAGAGCGGGACGAGCTCGTAATCGGCGCTTGGCGGTGCGTTCGCTCGTGCAACGGTTGGCGGCGGTCCCTCGACTACGCGCCGTGCCGGCGCTTCGCTCGGGATGACAGCTGGGGGCGGGGTGACGGTGGTGGCGGCGGCGACGATGTCGGCGGCGGTGACGCGGCCGTTTGCACCGCTGCCGCTTACCGATGCGATGTCGACGGCGTGTTCGCGCGCGAGGCGGCGCACGGCCGGTGACACGCGCAGGCCGTTCGCGCTCGCGCCGTTGGTGTAACCGTTGGCCGGCGGTGCGGGCGGAAGGGTCGTTGGGTGGCTGCCCCTCGACGAGCTCGGGGTGACGACGTCGCGCTGCGCTTGCGGTACGGGCGCTGCTGCGGGCGGTTGCGGTGCGCGAGCGCCGACTTCGTCGATGATGGCGATCGGGGCGCCGGTGGGGACGGTTTCGCCTTCGGCGACGATCAGTTCGCGAATCGTACCGGCGACCGGCGAGGGCACGTCGGCGTTGACTTTGTCGGTCGACACCTCGACGAACGCTTCGTATTTCTCGACGTTCTCGCCGGGCTTCTTGAGCCAGCGCGCGACCGTGCCTTCGGTGACCGTTTCACCGAGTTGCGGCATGCGGATCGTAGTGCTCAAAATTCCACCAGCGCGCGCATCGCATCGCGCATGCGTTCGGTCGAGATCATGAACGCGTCTTCGAGCGGCTTGGCGTAGCCCATT
Source organism: Vulcanimicrobiota bacterium (assembly GCA_963845455.1). Taxonomy (GTDB): domain Bacteria; phylum Vulcanimicrobiota; class Vulcanimicrobiia; order Vulcanimicrobiales; family Vulcanimicrobiaceae; genus Lustribacter. The sequence continues at coordinate 404,453 of CAWJSM010000002.1, forward strand.
GCCGGAACGTCCGGACCGCACAAGCGGCGGATCGGCGCGTCGAGGTCGAACAGCGCCTCTTCCGACACCATCGCGCTGATCTCGGCGCCGATGCCGCCGAACTTGTTGTCTTCGTGAATGATCAAGAGCTTGCGCGTCTTGCGCACGCTGGTCAGGATCGTGGTCTTGTCCATCGGACGGATCGAGCGCAGGTCGATCACTTCGATCGACAGCCCTTCGCTCTCGAGCTGCGCCGCGGCCTCGAGCGCTTGGTGCAAGTTGTAGCCGTACGAAACGACCGTCGCTTGCGTGCCGGTTTTCTTCACGTCGGCTTTGCCGATCGGGATCGTGAAGTGGCCTTCGGGCACTTCGCCTTTCACCGAACGGTATGTCTTCTTGTGTTCGAGGAAGAGCACCGGATCCGGATCCTCGATCGCGGCCGTCAACAAGCCCTTGATGTCGCGCGGCGTCGACGGCGCCACGATCTTGAGCCCGGGCACGTGGTAGAACAGCGCTTCGATCGAGACGGAGTGCGAGAGCGCGCCGTGCACGCCGCCGCCATAGGGCGTGCGAATGACCAGCGGGCAACTGTAATCGCCGTTGGAGCGGTAGCGCGTCTTGGCCGCCTCGCCGACGATCTGGTTGAACGCCGGATAGATGAAGTCGGCGAACTGAATCTCTGCGATCGGCCGCAATCCTTGCATCGCCATGCCGACCGCGATGCCCACGATCGAGGCCTCGGCGAGCGGCATGTCGATCACGCGCTTGGGCCCGAACTCTTCGAGAAACCCTGTCGTGATCAAGAAGACGTTACCGCGCACGCCGACGTCTTCGCCCATCACCAGAACGCGTTCGTCCGCGACCATCGCGTCGTGCAGTGTCATGCGCACAGCCTCGACGTTGGAAATGCGCTCCGCCCCGGGCTGCGCGCCCTGCGCTTCGTGATTCTCCCGATCCGAGCTCGCATTGAACCCGGGTACCGGCTCACGGTCTTGCTGCGCCCGCTCCGCCGCCGTTTCCGTGTCGCTCACTCGAGCCACGGCTCGTAGGCGGCGCCGGCATACAAGTGCGTGGTCATGTCGTCGACCGACGGATAGGGCAGCGCTTCGGCATCGTCGGTCGCATCGTTCGCGAGCCGCAGGATGTCGGCTTTCATCTTCGCGAGCGATTCGTCGGTGATGAGGCCGGCTTCGAGCAGAACGCGCTGGTACTTCGGCACCGGGTCATCGTCGCGCTGGTGCGCGAGTTCTTCGCGATCGCGATACACGCGGTCGTCATCGTCGGTCGAGTGGGCGAGAAGCCGGTAGCACTTGGCCTCAACCAGCGTCGGGCCGCCGCCGCTGCGCGCGCGGTCCATCGCGACCTTCATCGCGCGATAGGTCGCGATCGGATCGGTGCCGTCGCAAATCAGTCCGGGCAGCCCGTAGCCGGCCGCTTTGTCGGCGACGTCGACGATCGCCATTTGCTTCGATTGCGGCGTCGAGATCGCCCAGCCGTTGTTCTGCACGAGAAACACGATCGGCAATTTGTGAACGGCCGAAAAGTTGATCGCCTCGTGCCACTCGCCTTCGCTCGTCGCGCCCTCGCCGGTCGAACACAGCACCGCGCGTCCGCTCTCGCCATGATAGTTCAGCGCGTACGCGGCGCCGGCGGCGTGCGGGCAGTGCGCGGCGATGATCGATGAGATCGAGAGCACGCCGCGATCGCGCGCGGTGTAGTGGTTGGGAAATTGACGGCCGCCCGAGACGTCGGCTTCGCGCGCGAACATGTTGTTGAGCAGATCGAGCGGCGTGATGCCGACGCCGAGCACCAGGCCCAAATCGCGATAGTAGGGCGCGAGGATGTCGTTGCCGCGCACGAACGCCATCGCGGCGCCGGCCTGGAGCGCTTCGTGGCCTTCGCTGCCGAGGGCGAACGGGATCTTGCCTTGACGGTTCAACTGGAAGCCGCGGTTGTCGAGCTGACGCTGCAGCAGCATGTTCCAGAGCATCGCGACGAGCTGCTCGTCGCTGAGCCCGCCCCGATCGAGCGCTCGGGCCGTGACCGTTTTTGCCATTGGGCACCTATTTGCCGAAAGAGCCGCCGATACTCTGCCCGCGAGGGGCAGCCCGCGGGCCCTTGAACTGTGGGTACCCATGCCGGCACCGGAAACAATCCCGCACGATGAGATGGTCCGCGCGCGGCGCCGTTTGCACGCGAGCCCGGAACTCTCGCTGGTCGAGTTCGACACGGCGCGCTTCGTGGCCGACACGCTCGGCACGTACGGCCTCGACGAGGTACGCACCAAGATCGGCCAGACCGGTGTGCTCGGGACGCTGGTGGGCGGCCGGCCCGGACCCGTGACGCTGCTGCGCGCCGACATGGACGCGCTGCCGATCCGCGAGCTCAACGCCGTCGACTACGTCTCGGCCCGCGAGGGCGTGATGCACGCTTGCGGCCACGACGGGCACGTCGCGATTTTGCTTGCTGCCGCCAAGACCCTGGCCGAGCGCCGCAATGAGATCGCCGGTACGCTGGTGTTTTGCTTTCAGCCGGGCGAAGAGGGCGCGGCGGGCAACCGGCTGATGATCGAAGACGGTGCGCTCGAGAACCCGCACGTCGACCGGACCTTCGCGCTCCACCTCTATAGCGGGCTCGACGTCGGCCGGATCGGCGTCCGCGACGGCGCGTTCTTCGCCTCGGCCGACGAGTTCATCCTGACGATCCGCGGGCGCGGCGGCCACGGCGCGATGCCGCAGAATTCGATCGACCCGATCGTGGCCGGCGCGCACATCGTCACGATGCTGCAGACGATCGTCAGCCGCGAGATCGCCCCCAAAGATCCGGCCGTGTTCACGGTCGGCCAATTCACCAGCGGCACGACCTTCAACGTCATCCCCGACGAGGCGCTGCTCAAGGGGACCGTCCGGGCCTTCGACGCCGGGGTGCGGGCGAGTATGCCCGAGCGCCTGCGCCGGATCGCGGGCGGCCTGGCCGAGGCGCTGCGGGTCGAGATCGAGGTCGACTACCGCTGGTCCTATCCGCCGACGGTCAACGCCGTCGAGCCGAACGACGTGGTGCGAGCCGTCGGCCGGGAGCTGCTGGGGGCGGAAAACGTGGTCGAGCACGACATCGTCATGTGGGCCGAGGACATGTCGTTCATGCAGGAGCTGCGTCCGGGCGCCTACTTTATCGTCGGCTCGCGGGGCGGCGACGCTAGCGCGTACCCGCACCACAATGCCCGGTTCGACATCGACGAGCGCTCGCTTGATGTCGGCTACCGGATGATGGTTGCCTTGGGAATGAGTTCCTAAACGGCGCGCATCCTAAGAAAGACGTCTTCATTTCGACCTTTGCCTAGTGACGGAACGAGGCCTAATGGCCTAAAGTAAAGGTTCAATGTCGAACCACGAGCGGGAGCCGGAGCACGACGCTTGCGGCGTCGGCTTCCTTGCCGACCTGTCCCATAAGGCATCCCACGACGTCATCAGCATGTCGCTCGAAGCAGCGGCGGCGATGGCGCATCGCGGCGCGCGCGCGGCCGACGGCCGCACCGGTGACGGGGCCGGCTTGCTTACGGAGACGCCGCGAGCGCTCTATTTGCGCGAGCTGACGCACGAACACGTGCGTATTCCGGAGCGCCACATCGGCGCGGTCTGCGTCTTCTTGCCGCGCGATTTCGACGAGGCTGCCAACGCCCGCGCCAAGATCGAAGCCGCCGTGCGCCTCGCCGACGTCGCGCCGCTGCGCTGGCGCGTTCCGCTGGTCAACGCCGACGTGCTCGGCGAATACGCGCGCCGCACCGCGCCGCCGTACGAACAACTGCTGGTCGACATGGGCCCGGGCAACGTGCGCGAGCGCATGCGCGTCGTGCGCCAGCTCGTCTGGAAGACCGTGCGCGACATCGCCGGCGCCGTGCTGATCAGCGCGTCGGCGACGAAGGTCGTCTACAAGGCGCTGCTTTCGTCGGCCGAACTCGGCGAGTACTTCGCCGATCTGCGCAATCCGAATTTCGTTTCGCGTTTCGGCGTGTTCCATCAGCGCTTCAGCACCAACACCTCGCCGCAATGGCGTCTGGTGCAGCCGTTCAACTACATCGCGCACAACGGCGAGATCAACACGATCACCGGTAACCGCGCATGGATGCAAGCGCGCGGCGTGCCGGTGCGTCCGTGGGCCAGCGATTCGCTGAACTTCAACACCGCGATCGACGCGATGCTCGGCGCGGGTTACCGCATCGACGAAGCCGTCGACATGATGCTCTCGCCGTCGGTCGAACCGTCGGACGACCGGCTGCGCGCGTTCTACGACGCGCACATCCCGAGCGTCGAACCGTGGGACGGACCCGCGGCCATCGTTTTTGCCGACGGCGACACGGTCGGCGCGGCCCTCGACCGCAGCGGCTTCCGGCCGATGCGCTGGTGCCGCACGGAGTCGGGCAAAGTTCTGGCGGCGTCGGAAACCGGCGTCGTCGACTTCGGCGACGATCCGATCGTGCAGCGCGGACGCCTCGGTCCGGGCGACCGGCTCGTCGTGCGTTTCGCCTCGCATCAAGTCGTCACGCCCGAACAGTACCGCGCCGAGCGCCGCGAGCGCGCCGACTTCCGCTCGATCGTGAAGTCGTGGGAATTCCCGCTGCCCGAACCCGTGCTGACCGGCACCGCGAACGATCCGTCGGTCGATCGCGATCTCGTGCGCTTCGGCTACAGCAAAGACGAACTCAAGGACGTCGTCAACGTCATCGCCTCGGGCGCCGGCGAGCCGGTGCTCTCGATGGGCGACGATGCCGCGCAGCCGTATCTCGAGCGCCGCATGCCGGTCGCCACGTATCTGCGCCAGAAATTCGCGCAGGTCACGAACCCGCCGATCGATTCGGTGCGCGAAGGCTTCGTGTTCGACATGCGCGCGTGGGTCGGTTCGGGCGACACCAACGGCGACGTGCCGTCGTTCGGCTCGATCGTGATGCTCGAAACCGCCGTGCTCGACGAAACGGCGTTCGACGATCTGCGCTTCGATGCGCGTCTGGTGCAGCACCGCATCTCGCTCGAACTCGGCGAAGAAAAGCTCGCCACGCGCATCGCGCAGTTGTGCGACGAAGCCGAGAGCGTCGTGCGCGACGGCAAGACCTATCTCGTGCTCGACGATCGCGGCGTCACGCTGCCGATCCCGGCGATCCTCGCCGCCGGCGCGATCCATCAGCGGCTCACGACGGTCGGTCTGCGCATGCAGGCATCGATCGCGGTCGCCGACGGTTTCGCCCGCGACGCGCACTCGATCGCCACCGTCATCGGCGTCGGCGCCAACGTCATCACGCCGTGGCTCGCCCTGCGCCACGCCGAACGCAACGGCACGCGCAACGCGTTCCTCTACACGGTCCGTTCCGGCTTGATCAAGATCATGGCGAAGCTCGGCATCTGCACGCTGCGCTCCTACATCGGCGCGCAGACGTTCGAATCGCTGGGCCTGGCGCGCGACATCGTCGACACGTGTTTCCCCGGCATGCACGCGCACGTGCCCGCCGTGGGCTTTTCGCACATCGAAGAAGATCTGCGCGCGTGGAGCCAAGCCGCCGAAGCCGGCGAGTCGCCGGCCGACCGCGGGCTCTTCCGCTACCGCCGCGACGGCATCAAGCACGCGATGGATCCGGGACTGCTCAAGACGCTGCGCGCGGCCGCGATGAAGGGCGACGAGGAAGCGTTCCTCGCGCTCTCCGATCGCTTGGAGTCGCGCGAGCCGATCAACCTGCGCGATCTCGTCAACCCGGTGCCGCTCGACCGTCCGATTCCGATCGAAGAAGTCGAAGCGCCGGAAGCCATCTATCCGCGCTTCGCCACCGCCGCGATGTCGCTCGGTGCGCTCGCGCCCGAAGTGCACAAGACGATCGCGATCGCCGCAAACCGTTTCGGCGCGCGCAGCAACTCGGGTGAAGGCGGCGAGGAACGCGAGCGCTATGCGCGCACGCCGGACTCCGGCCGCAGCGCGATCAAGCAAGTCGCATCGGCGCGCTTCGGCGTCGGCGCGACCTACCTCGCCAGCGCCGATGAAATCGAAATCAAGATGGCGCAGGGCTCGAAGCCCGGCGAAGGCGGCCAGATTCCGGGCTTCAAGGTCTCGGCGGAGATCGCGCTGCTGCGCGGCGCCGTCACGGGTCAGGGCCTGATCTCACCGCCGCCGCATCACGACATCTACTCGATCGAAGATCTGGCCGAGTTGATCTACGATCTGCGCCGGGCGGCGCCGCAAGCGCGCATCGCGGTCAAGCTCGTCAGCCAAGCCGGCATCGGCTACGTTGCGAGCGGCGTGGCGAAAGCGAATGCCGACGTCATCCACATCAGCGGCCACGACGGCGGCACCGGCGCATCGCCGCTGGGCTCGATCAAGTCGGCCGGCTTGCCGTGGGAACTGGGTCTCGTCGAAGTCCATCACACGCTGATGGCCAACGGCTTGCGCTCGCGCGTGAAGCTGCGCGTCGACGGCGGCTTCAAGACCGGCCGCGACGTCGTGCTCGCGACGATGTTCGGCGCCGACATGTGCGGCTTCGGCACGACCTTGCTCGTCGCGCTGGGCTGCATCTACGCGCGCCAGTGTCACCTGAACACGTGTCCGGTCGGCATCGCGACCCAAGACATGGCGCTGCGCGCGAAGTACAAGGGCACGGCCGAAGAAGCGGAGACGTTCTTCCGCTTCATCGCAAGCGACGTGCGCCGCCGCCTCGCCGCGCTCGGCGCGAGCTCGCTCGACGAGATTCGCGGCCGCTCCGACCTGCTGCGCGCGCGCACGGATCTGGCCGACTACTACAGCGAGATCGATCTCAGCGAAGTGCTGCGGCTGCCCGAACGTTCGCCGTTCAGCGACGTTCGCAACGCCGAAGAGCCGCACGTCGACGACATGTGCGGACCGGACGAAATCGTGCGCCTGCGTCCCGCCGATCGCGCGGTCGGCGCGCGCCTCGCGAACGCGATCGTCGTCGGGCGCAACAACGGTGAAGAGCCCGAACCGCAAACGCGCCGCTACACCGGCAGCGCGGGCCAGAGCTTCGGTGCGTTCATCACCGAGGGCTTACGGCTCGAACTCGACGGTGAAGCCAACGACTACGTCGGCAAGAGCATGGAAGGCGGCACGCTGATCGTGCGCACGCCGGGTGCGGCCGACGAACCGTCGATCGGCAACGCGTGCTTCTACGGTGCGCGCGGCGGCCGGGCGTTCATCACCGGCACGGCCGGCGAGCGCTTCGCGGTGCGCAACAGCGGTGCGCGGCTCGTCATCGAAGGCGCCGGCGCGCACGCTTGCGAGTACATGACCGACGGTGCGGTCGCGATCCTCGGACCGGTCGGCCGCAACGCCGCCTCGGGCATGAGCGGCGGCGAGGCGTTCTTCCTCGCGAGCGAAGCCGAGCTGACCGCACACCTCGGACCGACCGAACTGCGCCCGCGTGCGCTCGACGGCGAAGCGACGGCCCGGCTCTACGCGCTGCTCGAAGAGCATCTCGCGGCGACCGGGTCACCGCGCGCCGAAGCGCTGCTCACCGACTGGCCCGCCGCGGCCGCACGCTTCGTGCACCTCGCGCCGGGCCTCCCGGTGGCGGCTCCTACGCTGCCGGCGGAGCCGGTGGCTTCGGTGCCGTCGCCTCGGTAACGGCCTTCGCGGCTTGATGCACTGCTTGCCGGGCGTTCTCGGCGAGCGGGGCCAAGCCGGCCTGAGCGCCGGCGGCGCCCTTCGTAAGCACGTCTTGGGCCGTGCTGATGAACGTCGTCAGATGTCCCTTGGCGGTTTCGAGGTGCGCCTGCGCGGCCTCGCCGTACTGCGGTGCCTGCTCGATGAGCGTCTTCTGGAGATCTTGCGCCTTCGTCATCGCGTCGGCAACGAGCGGCTTCGCTTGCTCCGCCCCCTTGGTGGCGGCGTCGGCGACGGATTGCTGCAGGGCGCGGGCGCTCTCGAGGGCTTTGTTCACGAAATCGTTGTTCACGGTTACTCCTTGGACGATTAGGGGGAATCGCGTTCCGTTACCGTCAGTACCCAGCGAAGAGCACGTCCGTACTGGTCCAGCTCTCTGGCGGTACGGGCCAGCCAGCGGAAAGTTGCATCGTCGTTGACCTTCCGACCTTCGGCATCGTCGAGGCCGCGGATGAATGTCATGATAGCTTCGAGCTGCCGTTCAAGCTGCTCCCAGCGTTCGCGTAGCGTCCGCTCCGAGGCATCGGGCAGGCGGTCCAGGACCGGCGGTGACGGAAGCTGCGGGTTCTGCGAGGCGAATTCGAGCCGCGCCAGCGAGTAGTCGCTACTTCGCGTGATAAATGAACTAAGCGCGCGAACCAGCTTCTGGTCCATACGTAGTATTTAGGGAGAAACGAACAAATCCATGGCAGAACGCCGGTACGTCATCATCGGGAATGGGTTCGCAGGGACGACTTGCGCGGAACAGTTGCGCAAGATCGACGCTTCGGCGTCGATTATCATGTTTGCCGACGAGCCGTATCCGCTCTACAATCGCATCGCGCTGCCGCCGATGCTGCGCAAGCAGATCGCCGAAGCGAAGGTCATCATCCGCGACGTCGCGTGGCACGAGAAGCACACGATCGATCTGCGCTTGAGCACGCGCGTCGATGCGATCAATTACGAAGGCAAGACCGTCGTCGCGGGCGGCAAGGAATACCCCTACGACGCGTTGCTCGTCGCAACCGGCGGCCGCCCGAACCCCTCGGAGTTTCCCGGTGCGGCGGGCGCCAAGAACATCTTCAACTTCCAGTACATGGACGACACGAAGGCGATCTCGGAATCGCTCGAGACCGCGAAGACGGCCGTCTCGGTCGGCGGTTCGTTCATCGCCTACGAACTTGCCGAGGCGTTCGTCGCGCGCGGCGTGCAGACGCATTGGCTGATCCGCGGACCGCGCTTCTTGCGCCGCATGCTCGACGAGATCTCGGGCGAGCTGCTCGATGAGGCGGCGCGCGAAGACGGCTGCACGATCCACTACAACGACGAAGTCAAGGAGTTCGTGCGCTCCAACGGCGTCGTCACGAAAGTGATCACGACGCAGGGCACCGAGATCGCGACCGACTGCGTCGGCATCGGCCTGGGCTTGACGATCAACACCGAACTCGTGCACGGCACGCCGATCGAAGTGGGCACCGGCATCAAGTGCGACGACCGGCTCGAGACCGCCGTGAAGGGCATCTTCGGTGCCGGCGACGCCGCCGAGTTCTACGATCCGACGGCCGACATGCACTACCGCATGGGCACCTGGAACAACGCCGGCGCGCACGGCAAGGTCGCGGCGGCGAACATGGCCGGCGGCGACGTGCGCTACCACGACGTGCCCGAATACTCATCGAAGATCTTCAGCGAACAGACGATCACGCAGTTCGGCCTCTCGCCCGAGTACCGCAACGATCTCACGATGGTGCGCAGCATCGAACCGGAGAAGAAGTGGTACCGCGCGCTGTGGTTCCGCGAAGAGCAGCTCGTCGGCGGCCTGCTGATCGGCAAGGGCAACCGGGCCGGCAAACGCCGTTACGTCGAAGCGATCAAAGCCAAGACCGCGTTCCCGAAATCCGAACACGAGTCGCTTCTGCACTGGCACGCCGACCAGTAGCCGCTTAGAGCAGGGCCATCCGGTGCGTCCTTTCTCACGCTTCGTTCTGGTGATCGCGCTACTGGCGGCCTCGACGGTGCGGGCGCTGCCGGCACCGAAGCCGCAAGATGATGCGGAAGCCATCCGGTTCGTCGGGGTTCCGTCACGGGGTCCGGTGGTGCTCAACGCAGTCGGCGGCGCCGGTCACCCGGTGGATTCGTTCCGCGATATCGGCGACGTGAAGGCGGCCTGCGTTTCGTTTACGAATCGCGATGCGCGCGTCGCCAAATCGGTGCGCGTGCAGTTCGTCTACTTCAATGCCGGCGGAGATCGCACGGACGGCACGCTGCTGACGCGCAACGGAACGTTCTCAGTCGGCGTGCGCGAACGCTTCGCGAACCCGGAGAATAACCGCGTCAATCGCGAGGACTGCGTCGAGTTGCATCCACCGCACACCGGCTATTCCGCCGTCGTTGCCTACATCGAGCGAGTGGATTTCGCCGATGGCTCGACGTGGTCGGCAGACGACGTGCACATCGCCGATCATGTCGAGCCGGGATCGCCGAACGTCGCGTATGCATTTATCACTCGGCCACCGGCGGCCAACGCGGTCATCGCGTCCGGCCCGGCCGCCGCGGCCGGTGAATTGCCGCCGGTACTGGCGGGAACACCCATCGCCTGCGCCCAGGTCGCACCGGCTCCGGGAAACGTTTTCGTCACCGCGCAGCCGGGCACGAGCGCGCCGGGGAATCTCTTCAACATCGGGGATGCGTCGGTGTGCGTGCCGTCCGGCAATCCGGCCCACGACGCAGAGGCCGTGCAGCTCGTGAAACAGCAACGCGTCGCGATTCGTGAAGCGCAGGTGTTTCGCGTGTACTTTCCGGCCCTGAGCAACTCGCCCGCGTGCAACGACGATGTGCGCTTGCTCAACCGGGTCTTGGTCAACGCGCCGCCCTTGATCGAGATGGCGTCTCCGCCGAAGGCCGGCGAATATACGACGATCGCGCACGTGACGGTCGGCCCCGACGGTCTGCCGATCCAGGCATCGACGAGCAAGTCCGCGGGGCCGCCGGAATTCGATGACGCCGCGCGGCGCAGCGCGCTCGCAAGCCGCTACTGGCCGGCCATCGTTGCCGGCAAACCGGTTGCCGGCGCGTACGATTTCGCCATGCGCTGGGTGGTCGATCCGACGACGCGGCCGGCCGAACCTCAACCGCCAAGACTACACGCGCACGCGCGTTTTCGGTCCGGCAACGCACTCTGCTGCCGCCGGCTGCGCGGTTTCGGGTTAACTGACGGCAGAGAGCGGCAGCGCGATCTCTTCGAGTGACCGCCGTTCGGCTGCGACGCCGAAGAACGCTTCCGCGAGTCCGCCGGCGAGCATGATCGCGGCGGCGACCGAGTAGCCGTAAACGATGCTCGGTACGGACTTCGTCGCGATGAGCGCGCCGAAGAACGTGGGCGCGTAGGCACCGCCCACCAGCGTGCCGACCGCATAGACGATGGCGATGGCGAAGGCGCGCGTTTCCAGCGGAAAAATTTCGCTAGCCGTGAGATAGGCTGCGCTCGCGCCGGCCGACGCGAAGAAGAACACCGCCATCCAGCACAGCGTAACGGTCGTTGCGGTGAGCTGGCCGTGCGCGAAGAGCAGGCCCGTGCCGTAGAGCAGCGCGCCCGAGAGAATGTACGTGGCTGCGATCATCGTCTTGCGGCCGATCGCATCGAAGAAATGACCGAGCAGCAACGGTCCCGCGAGGTTGCCGATCGCAAAGGGCAAGTAGTAGTACGGAATCGCCCAATCGGGAACGTGAAAGTACGTCCCCAAGATCAGCCCTTGGGTGAACGTGAACGCGTTGTAGATGAACGCCTGCGTGCACATCAGCATCAGTGCGACGAACGTGCGCTGCGGATAGCGAACGAGCATCGTGCGCGCGACGGAGCCGAGCGTCGCGCGATGCTGTGGATCGATGCAGATGAACGCGCTCGCTTCGACCGGCGCCAGCGCAATGCGGCCGGAGCGAGTCACGTGCGCTTCGATCTCGGCCACGATCGTCTCGGCTTCGGCGGCGCGTCCGTGCGTGAGCAGCCAGCGCGGGCTTTCGGGCACGTTGCGGCGCACGAACAGCATCGCGACGGCCAGCACGATGCCGAGGCCGAACGCGAAGCGCCAGCCGTATGCCGGATTGACGATGCGTGGGTTGAGCAGCACGATCGAGCCGAGGCTCGCGAGGATCGTGCCGAGCCACCACGTGCCGTTGATCGCGAGATCGACCACGCCGCGCCGGCGCGCCGGAATCAATTCGTCGATCGCCGAGTTGATCGCCGCGTATTCACCGCCCAGCCCGAAGCCCGTGAGGATGCGGAAGATGAGGAAGCTCTCCGCGTTCCAGGAGAACGCGGTTGCGGCCGTTAGGGCAACGTACCAGCCGAGCGTGACGAGGAAGAGCTTCTTGCGTCCGAGTTTATCGGTCAGGTAGCCGAAGAAGAGCGCGCCGGCCGCGGCCCCGATGAGATACCCCGAAGCCGCGTTCGTGAACTGCACGTCGGAGAGCTCGAGGCCGGCCGCACTCTTGAGCGTGGGCGCGATGTTGCCGACGATCGTGACTTCGAGTCCGTCGAGCACCCACGTGATGCCCAGGCCGAGCACGACGGTCCAGTGCCATGCGCTCCAGGGCAGCCGGTCCAGCCTGAACGGGATCTGCGATTTCACGCTGCCGGACCTCACCGAACCTTGGTTCCCGCTCCGAGGCACGATCAAGCCCAGGGCGAACGAATTCGGGATACGATGCCGACCGTAGCCGCCGATCCGCTTCACGACCGCTTTGCCGCGATTGCGGGCGCGCGCAACGTGATCAGCACGCCGAGCGAACTGCGCACCTACGAGTGCGACGGATTGCTCGGCTATCGCATCCGGCCGCGCATCGTCGTGTTGCCGGCCACGACCGAAGAAGTCGCGGCCTGCGTACGGCTCGCGCGCGAGCACGGCCTGCCGATCGTGCCGCGCGGTGCCGGTACCGGGCTCTCCGGCGGTGCGCTGCCGGTCGAGGGCGGGATCGTGATCGGCACCGCGCGCATGAACCGCATCCTCGACGTCGACATCGTCAATGCACGCATGCGCGTGCAGCCCGGCGTGATCAACCTCGACATTTCCAAACATCTTGCGCCGCTCGGGTATTACTATGCACCCGATCCCTCGTCGCAGAGCGTGTGCACGATCGGCGGCAACGTCGCCGAGAATTCCGGCGGCGCGCACTGTCTGAAATACGGGTTTACCGTCAATCACGCGGCCGGCGCGCGCATCGTCCTCTCCGACGGGAGCATCGTCGACATCGGCGCGCAGCACGGCGAGGCGGATGCGCTCGGCTACGATCTGATGGGCGTGTTCGTCGGCAGCGAAGGTCTGCTCGGCATCGTGACCGAGGTCGTCGTGCGCATCTTACGCAAGCCGCAGGCGACGCGCACGATCTTCGGCACCTTTCCGTCGACTGATGAAGCGGGCGCTGCGGTCTCGGCGATCATCTCGAGCGGCATCTTGCCCGCGGCGATCGAGATGTGCGATCAGCTCGCGATCGAGGCGATCGTCGCGGCGACCGGCGTCGATTGGCCGCTCGACGCCGGCGCGGCACTGCTGATGGACGTCGACGGCGTGAGCGTGGAAGTCGAGCATACGGCGGATGCGGCGATCGCGTTAATGCAGGCGGCCGGCGCGCTCGAGATCCGCGCACCGCGCGACGACGCCGAACGCATGCTGATGTGGAAGGGCCGCAAGGCCGCATTCGCCGCGATGGGGCGCATATCGCCGAACTACTACGTGCAGGACGGCGTCATCCCGCGCAAGGACATCGCCGCGGTGCTGCGCGAGATCGCGCAACTGGGGCGCGACGCAGGGTTGCGCGTGGCCAACGTCTTTCATGCCGGCGACGGCAACTTGCACCCGCTCGTGCTCTACGATGAACGCGTGCCGGGACAAGAAGAGGCGGCCGAACGGGTGGGCGGCGAGATCTTGCGCGTGTGTTTGCGCTACGGCGGTTCGGTGACCGGCGAACACGGCGTGGGGCGCGACAAAGCGTGTTATCTCGGCGAGCAGTTCAGTCCCGACGACCTCGACACGATGAAGCTCGTGCGCTCGGCGTTCGATCCGGCCGGCATCTTCAATCCCGACAAGGTCTTTCCGACGCCGCACCTGTGCGGCGACCGGCCCGGCGTCTACGTGCCGCATGCGATCGAACGCAGCGGCGAAGCGGGTCGCGGATGAGCGCGCTGCTGAGCATTGCCGGCGTGACGCCGCGGGCGGAACTCGTGCCGGCCGATCGCGCACAGCTCGCGTCGATGGTGCGCGATCTCTATGCCGCCGGGAAAGCCTTCGCGTTCGTCGGCGGCGGCACCGAACTCGATCTCGGCAACGCACCGCGCGCGCTCGATACGGTCGTGCGCACCACCGCGCTCGATCGCGTGATCGAGTACTCGCCCGAAGACCAGACGATTACGGTTGAAGCGGGGATGCGCATCGCGGCGCTCGATGCGCTGCTCGCGCAACACGATCAGCTGCTGCCGCTCGACGTTGCGGACCGGCGGAACGCGACCGTCGGCGGCGCGATCGCCGCCAACGCGTTCGGTGCGCGCCGTCACCGCTACGGTTCGATCAAGGACCTTATCGTCGGCATCGAGATCGTGCGCCCCGACGGCGTCACCGCGCACGCCGGCGGCAAAGTCGTGAAGAACGTCGCCGGCTTCGATCTCACCAAGCTGATGGTCGGATCGCTCGGCACGCTCGCCGGCATCGTGAGCGCGACGTTCCGTGTCTTTCCCAAGCCGCCGCATACGCAATCGCTGCTCGTGCACGCGGCGCCCGATAGCCCGCTTTTTGCGGCGCTGATGGACGATAGCGCACTCGAGCCGATTACGGTCGTGCACTACGCGGCACTCGGCGGGATCGTGCTCACGTTCGCCGGTTCGTCAGCGAGCGTTGAGGGACAAATCGCCCATGCCGGCAGGCTAGCCGCGCGTCATGCAACGGCGTGCGAGCCGCTCGACGGCGCGGCGCTCGAACGTTGCGCTGCATTCGAGGCGGCCGTACGTTGCAGCGGCGAGTGGCGCTGGACGGCGCGCACCAACGCATCAGGAGCGCGCAGGGCCGCGGCGTCCCCGGTCGCGCTCGCGCTCGAAGTCGGTTATCCTACGCTCGGCGTGACGTTCGCGAGCGCCGACGGTGACGCGCCGATGGACGAACTGGTCGCCTCGCGCGGGCAGTCGATCGTGTTCCGCGCCATGCCGCCGCGTGCGCGCGGGCGCGTCGACGCCTGGGGCGACCCGCCGCCGTCGTTCCCGCTGATGCGCGCGCTCAAGGACAACTTCGATCCGAAAGGCTTGTGCAACCCGGGCCGCTTCGTGGGCGGGCTCTGATGACGGCCGAGACCGGTGAATCGCGTACGTATCGCGACTTGATCAGCGATTGCGTGCACTGCGGATTTTGTTTGCCGGCGTGTCCGACGTACGCGTCGTGGGGCAACGAGATGGATTCGCCGCGCGGGCGCATCGATCTGATGAAGGGCGTGCACGACGGCGTCATCCCGCTCGATGCCGCGACGATCGGGCACTTCGATGCGTGTCTGGGCTGCATGGCGTGCGTAACGGCGTGTCCGTCGGGCGTGCAGTACGACGTGCTGATCGAATCGACGCGGGCGAAAGTCGAAGACGTCGCGCAGCGCGGCCCGCTCGATCGCGCGTTCCGCACGCTGATCTTCGGCTTGATGCCCTATCCCGCGCGGCTGCGTTTGCTCGCGCTGCCGCTGGTGGCATACGCGAAGAGCGGGCTGCAAGCGCTGGTGCGGCGTTCCGGCGTGCTGCGCGGTCTTCCGCCGCGTCTGGCGCAGCTCGATGCGCTGCTGCCGCCGCTTTCATTCGCGGACCTGCGCCGCGACGTCGCGCCGTTCACCGCGGCCAAGGACGGCCGCGCGCGCGCACGCGTCGGGCTCGTGGCGGGCTGCGTTCAGCGCGCGTTTTTCCCGAACGTCAACGCCGCGACCGTGCGCGTGCTCAGCGCCGAGGGCTGCGACGTCAGCGTGCCGGCCGGTCAAGGCTGCTGCGGTGCGCTCTCGCTGCACGCCGGGCGGCTCGAGGAGGCCAAGCGCTTCGCGCGCGCGCTGATCGATCGCTTCGAGGGCGACGCCGCCGAGACGATCGTCATCAACGCGGCCGGCTGCGGCTCGGCGCTCAAAGAGTACGGCGAACTGCTGGCGGACGATCCGGCCTATGCGGAACGCGCGCGCGCGTTTTCAGCCAAGGTGCGCGACGTGAACGAGTTTCTCGTGACGCTCGAACCGCAGGCGCCGCGTGGCCCGCTCGTGCAACGCGTCGCGTATCACGATGCGTGTCATCTCGCGCACGCGCAGCGCGTTCGCGAAGCGCCGCGTACGCTGCTGCGCTCGATCCCGGGGCTCGAACTGCTCGAGATCCCGCAGGGCGAGATGTGCTGCGGCAGCGCCGGAACCTACAACCTCTTTCAGCCCGCTTCAGCGCACGAGATCGGCGAGCGCAAAGTCGACAACGTCACGAGCGTCGCGCCCGACGTGGTCGCAAGCGCGAACCCCGGCTGCACGATTCAGATGCAGTCGATCGCACGCGAACGGGGCGTGGCGTTAGCGGCCGCGCACCCGATCGAATTACTCGATGCCGCGATCAGTTCGGCTTGCGACGGTGCGCCGATACCCCGATACCCGTTGACGTAACGTTCACGGGAATCGATAGGCTCGCACCCGATCCGTCGCCTTGACCGACGACGGTGATCGTGCACGCTACCGCGGGCGGCGGATTTGACGTCGGTGCGGAGACCGCGTTGACGGTGAACGTCAGCGGGCTCGGACCGCTCGCGTTGCTGAGCGTGACGTTGGCCGCGGTCGCGCCGCCGGGGCAGATGATGCTTGCGGTGAGCGCTGCAGTGTTGCCGGTGCCCGCGGCTTGCGTTACCGTCACTTGCTGCGACGACGGGACCGAAGTGAAGTTGACCGGCGTCGACGCCGTCGTGCTGACCACGCCGTAGACGTTGAACGTCGTCAACGGTAAGGTGTAGCCGCTCGCGCTGCCGCCGACTTGGAAGGATCCCGGGCCGCTCAGCGTGCCGGTCAGCGAACCGCTGAGCAAGCCGTTGTTTATCGTTTGACCGGCCGCCGCGCAGGTGATGATGCTGGCCGGCGTGCAGGTGAACGTCGCATCGCCGGTCGCGTTGATCTGGTTGAACGGCCAGCTGAACGGACGCGGAAACGCCGTCGCGCCGGGGAAGTTCAACTGCAATACCAGCGTGCCGGGCTCGGCGGGCGCCGTGTTGTCGCCGCTCTTGGTGGTTGCTGCCACCACGCCGCCGGCCGCAGCCGCCGCGCCGACCGTCGTGATGACGCCGCCGGCACCCGCGCCCGCCGCGCCCGTACCGGCGCCGGAGAACGATCCGGTCGGGTCAGCACCGGTGCTCGGATTCGGGTTGAACGGATTCTGGTTGCCGTTGAATTGATTGACGGCCGGATTGTTGACCGTCGGGTTGGCGGTGATCGACGTCGTCGCGCTCAGCGGATTGTGCCCGAGCACGGTGAGCGTTTGATTGGTGACGATCGAAACGGTTTGCTGGCCGACTTGCACCGAAACGTCGCCCGCGGCGCACGAAACGCACACGACCTGCGTGCCGTTGGCACCGGCGATGAGGAAGCCTTCGGTACCGCGCACGGCGATCTGCGAGGTGGCGGTGACGAACTTGTAGTTCGATTGACCGCCTTGCGGATGGCGAATGTTGAAGTGCAGCGCGCCGCCGTTGAGCACGATCGTATTCTGGTTGCCGGACTCGGCCGGGTTGAACGCACCGACTTGCACTTTGGTGTTTTCGCCGATGTCGATTTCCGATGAGTCTTTCAGCCGCAGCACGGCCGCACCGTTGGGCTTCGTGACGGCGAACGCGTCGTCGGGGAGATCGAGGCGGCCGAAGATCGGCTTGAAGTCGGCTGGTGCGTGAGTCTTGATAGCCGACCACGCCTTTGACGCGCGCCAATTGCTTATCGCCGGTGTCGGAAGAGACCCGGTCGCAAACGAGAGAAACACTAGCGAGGAAGCACAAAGCTCCCGCGCCTAGCCGTCGAACCAGCATGGCTAGTGGTTTTGGCAAGCGGCACCATGATCCATTCGTGATTGACGACATATTCCTGAGACAGTACGCAGACCTGACCGCCGCGTGGCGTGACCTCCGGCCCCGCACGGGGCTCCGGCTGCGGGAAATGGCCTGCGTCGGCGCGCCGCGGACGCTGTTGCTGGCCGAACTCGGGCGACCCCCGGTTGCCCGTGGTCAGCATTTCGGCCGGCGTTCACGGCGACGAGCCGGCCGGCGTGTGGGCGCTGCTCTCGCTCGTGGCCGACGGATTGCTCGACCCGCGGTACGGATATCGCTTGTGGCCGTGCTTCAACCCGACCGGCTTCGATCTGCGCACGCGCGCCAATGCCGAAGGCCGGGACGTCAACCGTACGTTCGGGCGCGGCGGCACCTCGCCCGAAGCGAAGGCGATTCTGACCGCCAATCGCGACCGCGTCTTCGCGCTCTCGATCGATCTGCACGAAGACCACGAGGCGGACGGCTTCTACCTCTACGAAACGGCGCCGCCGGAACGTGTCAGCAGGTACGCGCGGCCCGTTACCGCGGCGCTCGCCGAGGCGGGGTTCCCGCTCCAGGATCTTACGCCGGAATTTGAGCTCGGGCCGCCGGGTTCGGAAGTCGCCCACGCGCGCGGGCGCGGCGCGGTGGTCGTCGATGCGGTGCGCGAGGCGCCGTTCTTCAAGGGTGCCTTGCCGCTCGGGCTCGTGCTGGTGCGCCGGGCCGCGCCGTGCGCGCTGACCTTCGAGACGCCCGCCGGCCGCGAGCCGGCCGAGCGCGTCGCCATGCACCGCGTGGCGGTCGTCGAGGCGCTGCGGCGGCTCGGCGGCGAAGGGAGCGAGAATCATGCCTGAGCGCGATTCCCTCGAGGTCGACGTCCTCTTCGTCGGCGGCGGCCCGGCGAGTCTGGCCGGCGCGATCCGCCTCGGCCAACTCGCGAAGGCGGCCGGCCGCGAACTCTCGGTCATGGTGATCGAGAAGGGCGGCGAGATCGGGAATCACGGTTTCTCCGGCGCCGTCGTCGATCCGAAGTCGCTGCTCGAACTCTTTCCGGGCGAAGACATCACGGCCGGACTCGACGCGCCGGTGAGCGGCGATGAGATGTGGTTCCTCACCGCGAGCGGCAAGATCAAAGCGCCGTTCACGCCGCCGGTGCTCAACAACCACGGCAAATACGTCGCCTCGCTCAACCGCCTCACGAAGTGGCTCGGCGAGAAAGCCGAAGCGGCGGGCGCCGACGTGTTCCCGGCGTTTCCCGGCCAAGAACTGTTGTGGGACGGCGAGCGCGTGATCGGCGTGCGCGTCGGCGACAAGGGCGTCGCGGCCGACGGCAGCCACAAACCGAACTACGAACCCGGTCCCGATTTGCTCGCGAAAGTCGTCGTGCTCGGTGAGGGCCCGCGCGGCACGCTGGCCAAGACGGCGATCGCGAAACTCGGGCTCGATCGCGATCGCGATCCGCAAGTGTACGCGGTCGGCATCAAGGAGTTGTGGCAGGTTCCGGCCGGCCGGCTCGCGCCGGGCCACGTGATTCACACGCTCGGCGCGCCGCTGCCCGGCGACACGTTCGGCGGCGGCTGGATCTACGGCATGAACGGCGACGTCATCGACATCGGCCTCGTCACCGGTCTCGATTACGCCGATCCGACGACCGATCCGCACAACTTGTTCCAGCAGATGAAGCTGCTGCCGGCGATCCGTCCGCTGCTCGAGGGCGGCAACGATGATCCGGTACGGCGCGAAAGCGATTCCCGAAGGCGGCTTGCACGCGATGCCGCGCTTCTACGCCGACGGTTTGTGCTTGATCGGCGACAGCGCCGGCTTTCTCAACGGCTTGCGCCTCAAAGGCATCCATCTCGCGATCAAGTCGGGCATGCTCGCGGCCGAAGCGATCTTCGACGCGCTCGCCGCCGATCGCAGCGATGCCGATGCGCTGGCCGCCTACGAGCAGAAGTTCCGCGCATCGTGGGCGTTCACCGAACTGCACGCGGCGCGCAACTTTCACGCCGGATTCAAGAGCGGCCTGTTCGGCGGCATGCTCAACGCCGCGCTCGGCACGCTCACCGGCGGCCGCGGCTTCGGCTTGCACGACAAGCTCACCGGACACGAAGGCTACGCGCGCATGCGCAAGCTCGAGACGTTCACGCCGGCAGCGCGAGAAAAACGCGTCGCGCCGGACAACGTGCTGACGTTCGACAAAGTGACCGACGTGTTCAACAGCGGCACGATGCACGATGAAAATCAGCCCGCGCATCTGCACGTTGCCGACACCACGATCTGCGCCGACCGCTGCACGGCGGAATTCGGCAATCCGTGTCAGTATTTTTGTCCCGCCGCCGTGTACGAGCCGCTGTTCGAGAAAACGCCGGCGGGCGTCGAAGGCCGGCTGCAGATCAACTTCGCCAACTGCGTGCACTGCAAGACGTGCGACATCATGGATCCCTATCAGATCATCACGTGGGTGCCGCCGCAGGGCGGCGAAGGCCCCGTCTACACGGGCATGTAGCGCGTGACGACGTCGTCGTTGTCGGCGCCGGGCTGATCGGTTGCGGCATCGCGTACGAACTGGCGAAGCGCGGCGCGCAAGTCACCGTCTACGATCGCGCGGAGCCGGCGCGCGCGGCGTCGTGGGCCGGCGCCGGGATGCTCGCGCCGTATTCGGAAGAGGTCGTCGATCCGGCGCTGCTCGCGCTGTGCGCGCGTCGCTGCGCGCGTATCCGGCGTTCGTCGACGAACTGCGCGAACGGACCGGCGTCGATCGCGCAGTTGCGCCACGAGGGCACGCTGCACGTCGCCTTCGATGATGACGCGGCGCGCGGTCTCGACCGCGCAGTGCGAGGCGTTCGCGCGCAACGGCGCCGATGCGAGCGTGCTCGATCGCGACGCGACGCTGGCGCGCGAGCCGATGCTGGGCGGCAACGTGCGCGGCGCCGTGTATGTCGCAAACGAAGCGCACGTCGACAACCGGCGTCTCGGCCGCGCGCTCGTCGCCGCGTGCAACGATGCGGGCGTGCGGTTCGAGCGCACGACGGGCGTCGCGCTCGAAGCCGATGCGCGCCGCGTGCGCGGCATTCGCACCGAGCACGGTTTCCGCGCGGCCGCGACGGTCGTCAACGCCGCCGGCGCGTGGGCGGGCGGATTGGCCGGCGTTCCCGAGGCCGCGCGCATCGCGGTGCGGCCGGTGGCGGGCGAAATGCTCGCGCTGGCCGTGCCCAAGGGCTTCACGCGCGGGCTCGTGTGGTCGAACCACGTCTATCTCGTGCCGCGCGACGACGGACGGTTGCTGATCGGCGCGACCAGCGTCGAGCGCGAGTTCGACGTGCGCGTGACCGCGCACGGCGTGGCCTCGCTGCTCGCCGTTGCGCTGCGCATTGCGCCCGTGCTCGGCACCTTCGCGCTGGTCGAGACGTGGGCCGGCCTGCGGCCGGCCTCGCACGACGGCCGGCCGTACCTGGGCCGCACGCCATCGACGGCTACGTCGTCGCGGCCGGCCACTACCGCAACGGCATCCTGCTGACGCCGGTCACCGCGCAAGCGATCGCCGCGCTCATCGCGGGCGAACGCCCGCCCGTCGATCTGGCCGCGTTCGATCCGCAACGCGCACCGGAAGCCGCCTGATTGGTGATGGAGCGAGCGCAGTCGCATGGTGCAACCGCGATCAGGTTGCAGCGAGCTCGAATCGGGGGCCCTGCGCCTTTGGCGTGGGGGGCGCGCAGCCGGGGGCGGAGCGCCTTTAAACCGAACAAATCGGACGATGCGGCTCACGGTTAACGGCACGGAACAGGACGTCGAGGCGGGCGTCACCGTCAGCGCGCTGCTCACGACGCTTGCCTTGCGCCGCGACGGCGTCGCGGTCGCGCTCAACGACGACGTCGTGCCGCGCGCCGAACATGCTACCCGCACCCTGAATGACGGCGACCGCCTCGAGATCATCGTGGCCGTCGCCGGAGGATAATGATGGTTGAAGACGCTCCGCTCCAAATCGGCAAGTACACGTTTCGCTCGCGGCTGTTCGTCGGCACCGGCAAGTATCCGTCGATTCCGGTCATGCAGGCCGCGCATGCGGCCAGCGGCGCCGAAGTGGTCACGGTCGCGATCCGCCGCATCCACCTCGACGATCCGACCGGCAAGACGCTGATCGATCATCTCGATCGCACGAAGTACACGCTGTTGCCGAATACCGCCGGCTGCTTCACCGCGAAGGACGCGGTGCTGACGGCGAAGCTCGCGCGCGAAGCGCTCGGCACCGATCTGATCAAGGTCGAAGTGATCGGCGATCCGGACACGCTGTATCCCGACACGACCGAAACGATCGCCGCGTGCGAAGAACTCGTGCGCTCGGGCTTCACCGTGCTGCCGTACATCGTCGACGATCCGGTCGCGTGCAAGCGGCTCGAAGAGGTCGGCTGCGCGGCGGTGATGCCGCTGGCGGCGCCGATCGGCAGCGGCCTCGGGCTGTGCAATCCGTATTCGATCGCGATCATCAAAGAACGCGCGAAAGTTCCGGTCATCGTCGATGCCGGCGTCGGCACCGCGAGCGACGCGGCGATCGCGATGGAACTCGGCGTCGACGGCTTGCTGATGAATACCGGCATCGCCGCGGCCGCGCGATCCGGAACGCATGGCGCTCGCGATGCGCGACGCCGTCAACGCCGGGCGCAACGCGTTTCTCGCCGGCCGCATGCCGAAGCGGCTCTACGCCAGCGCGTCGAGCCCGGTCACCGACCTCATCGCCACTCGCCCCGCATAATCGCGGTTAGGACACTCGTGAACGAAATCAGCGTTGCCGAACTGGCCAAGAAACACAAAGCCGGCGAGGACTTCATGTTGCTCGACGTGCGCGAACCCGACGAACTCGCGACCGCCTCGATCGGTTGGGCGACCGCGATCCCGATGGGCGACGTTCCGGTGCGTATCGCCGAGCTGCCCAAGGACAAGCCGATCGCCGTGCTCTGCCACGGCGGCACGCGCAGCGGCAAAGTCACGAAGTTTCTCAACGAGAACGGCTATCCCAACGCCGTCAACGTCGCCGGCGGCATCCGCGCCTGGAGCAACGAGATCGACCCCTCCGTCCCGCAGTACTAGTCGCTCTTCGTCGCAATAACGAACCAATGGTGGATTCGCTGAGGCGAATCCGTCGCGTTTGGCGCCTCCGGCGCCAAGCCGCCGGGATGTGCCCAAGAACCCACGATGTCGCTGGCGTCGACTTCTTCGAGTGATTCGATCGTGAAGCCGCGCAGCAGCTCGACGATCGTGTCGCGATCGAAGTAGGCATGCGGGATTCCCATCTCGGGCCCGTCGCCCGGCGCGAACGTCCACTCGTCGAGCGCTTCGCCGAAACCGAACCGGTCGTCGTGAATCGAGCCGAGGGTGATGTAGATCGGCGCGCCCGGGCGCAGTACGCGGCGCAGCTCGGCGAGCCCGGCGCGAACCTTCGCCGTCGCGCCGTGCAGGTAGCCGTGTGAGGAAAAGCCGGCGGCGTAGGAGTCGCGTTCGCCCGGCAATTGGGTGTAGGGGTCGTCGTCGCCGGTGGCCACGATCGGAATGCCCGCGGCCTCGAACGCCCGCGTGCTGCGGCCGATGCCGGCCGCGACTTCGAGCACCGGACCGCTCAAGCCCGAGGCATGGTAGCGCTCGATCAGACGCTCCGCAAGCGGATGGGGCCCTTGCGTGGAAGGGGCGGACATATGGCAGACGTCCCTCTGATTCTAGTCGTGGGTGGTGATGCTCTTGCCGTTCGCGTGTGCGAGGAACTGTGCTCGACCCAGGGTCATCGCGTCGCCTTGGTCTGGCCGCACGATCACGAACTCGCGAAACAACTCGAACGGATCAAGTGCGAGTACCTGCCGTTTGCCCCCAACGACTACGAGGCGCTGCGCTCGGTCGGGGTGCCCGATGCCACCTCGCTGATGGCGCTGGCCGAGGACGATCGCGTCAACCTCCAGGTTGCGCTGAAGGCGCGCGACATCAATCCGAAGATCCGCGTCGTGCTGCGGCAGTTCAACCGCACGCTCGCGCGCAAGATCGAACAGAACCTGCCCAACTGCTCGGTGTTGTCGCTGGCCTCGCACGCCGCCGCCACGATCGTCGGCGCCGCGCTCGATCAATCGTCGTTCTACTCGCTGCAATTTCCCGATCTCGACGGCGTGCTGTGCGGCTTTTCGCAGCGGCCGGCCGGGCTGTTCGGCATCACCGGGATGACGCGCGCGGAGGCGCAGGCCCACCTGAAGATGCGCGTCATCGCCGTCGACGGCAAGACGGACTTCGACCCGAAGCGGCGCTTCGAGCCCGGCGACATCGTGGTGGTCTTCGGCCTGCTCAAGTACCTGATCGCCACGGTCGTCAACCCGGTCACCTCGGAGATCATCGAGCACCCGAATCTCGGCAACCGCTTCCGCAGCTGGGTTCAGGCTTTCCGGCACCTCGATCCGGTCATCCGCGGCATGCTGGCCGCGGCAACGCTGGTCTTCATCGTCTCGACGATTTTCTTCGGGATCGTGTTCAAGAAGGACCGCATCACGGCGGCCTATTTCGTGACCACGACCATGACGACGACCGGCTACGGCGACATCACGCCGACGACGCACCTCGGCCAGCTCGCGACGATGCTGCTCGAGATTCTCGGCGTGGCCTTCTCCGGGATCTCGATCGCTTTCGTGACCACGGCGCTGACCCGCGCGCAGTTCACGGCGCTGCAGGGCCTGCGCCAGATCAAGACCCACAGCCACGTCGTCGTCTGCGGCGCCGGCAACGTCGGTACGCGCGTCATCGAGTTCTTGCGGATGCTGGGCCAGCCGGTCGTCGTGATCGACCCCGTCCCGGACGCCGAGATGGTCGAGCAATCGCGGATCCGGGCGGTCGAGCTGCTGACGGGCGATGCGACGCGCGACGGCACGCTCGAACTCTGCAACTTGCCCATGGCCCGTTCGCTGATCGCGCTCACGTCGAGCGATACGGCGAACCTCGAGGTCGCGCTCGGCGCCCGCGGCCGGAACCCGCATCTGCAGGTCGTGATGCGCGTTCAGGACGACGCGTTCGCGGGCTCGGTCGGACGCCAGTTCGAGGCGATCCAGACGTTCTCGACCTCCTCGCTCGCCGCGCCGGCGTTCGCCGGCCTATCCCGCTTCCCGGGAACCCGGGCGCGGATCGAGTTCGGCGACGAGGACTACAACGTCGGCGAACGGCTCCAAGGAGAGGTGCCGATGCCTCCTCCGGCGGAGCATTGTGTTGCTCTTGCCGTGTGGCGGAATAACCAGTTCCTCCACATCGACAGCTTCGATGAAATGGAGCCGTTCGACCGGCTGCTGTTCATCGTTCCTTTGTCACAATTTCGTGCGGGGGCGCCGCGGCGGGAGACCCGCACGGCACCCTAAGCGAACAACCGACCGTTCACGTGGGAGACCGAGTCATGCTGCAACCCGGAGCGCGGGTACCGAATGTCGCCGCTGAAGATGATACCGGATCGAAAGTTCGCCTCCGCGACCTTGCAAAGAAGGCGCTGGTCGTCTATTTCTATCCTCGGGCCAACACGCCGGGCTGCACGAACGAAACCATCCAGTTCACCGAACTCAACCGTTCCTTTGCCAAGAAGGGGGTGACCGTCGTCGGGGTGAGCCGGGATACGGTCGCTGCGCAAGCCAATTTCAAGGCCAAGTACGACGTGCCGTTCCCACTGCTGGCCGACGTCGATTCGGCGATCTGCGACGCGTTCGGGGTAATCGTCGAGAAGAACATGTACGGTAAGAAATCACTCGGGATCCAGCGCTCGACGTTCCTGATCCAGGACGGCGCCGTGACGAAGGTGTGGCCGAAGGTCAAGGTTGAGGGCCACGCCGCCGAGGTACTCTAATCTCTGTAGCGCCTTTGCGAGTAACGGTTGCCGGGTCGAGTTGCTCGGTGCCGCGCATCGATCGCGCCTGTTCCGCCTACCTCATCGAGGACGGCGATTTCGCGTTTTCGCTCGATTTCGGAACGGGCGCCTTCGCCAACATGCGCCGCTACGTCGACTACGACAAGCTCGATGCGGTCGTGATCAGCCACATGCACGCCGATCACTTCCTCGATCTGATTCCGCTGCGCTACGCCATTCGCTACGGCTCGAAGCGCCGCACGAAGCCGCTCCCGCTCTGGATGCCGCCCGGCGGCATCGCGATGCTGCGCGCGATGACCGGCCGTGTTTCACGGCGAGGGCAACGGCGATTTCCTCGACGAGGCCTTCGAGATCAAAGAGTTCGATCCGGAGAAGCCGCTGCCGATCGGCGCAGGCCGGCTGCGCTTCGCGCCGACGACGCACTTCATCACGTCGTTTGCGATCCGCTACGAACGCAACGGCACGAGCATCACCTATTCGGCCGATACGGCGCCCGATCAACGCGTCGTCGAGCTCGCGCGCGGCACCGACCTGTTCTTGTGCGAGGCGACGCTGCTCGCGAACGAAGAAGAACACGGCGGCGTGCGCGGCCATTCCTCATCGAAAGAAGCCGCCCAAATGGCCGCCGACGCCGGCGTAAAACGCCTCGTCCTCACGCACTACTCGCAAGACGCCACCCACGCCGATCTCGAAGACGGCGCGCAAGTCGATCTACAAGGGCGACATCGCAATCGCCGACGACCACACCGTCATCACGCTCGGCTAATTGTCGGTTTTGGCTTCTCCGCGGGGGAGCGAGAACTGGATTAGCGAGCTGATCGGGGCGAGGCCGCGCGAGACGATCGCGTAGACGTCGACTTTGAGATTGAGTTCCTCGAGGCGCGCGCGTGCGGCGAGGACTTCGCGGCCGCTGGTAACGACGTCCTCGAGCAGCAGCACGCGTTGGCCGCCTTCGAACGGGCCCTCGACGTATTCGTCGGCGAACGCGCCGTATTGCTTGGGCTTTTTGCGCACGACGATCATCGGAATGCCGGTCATCTGCGAGACGGCGGTCGCGATGATCACGCCGCCGAGTTCGGTGCCGCCGATCAAGTCGGGGTTCGTCTCGGAGACGATCGGCGCGAACAGCCGCGCGATGCGGCGCAGCACCTGCGGATCGGAGAAGAGCCGGAACTTGTCGATGTAATAATCGCTGCGCACGCCGCCGGAGAGCAGATACTCTCCGCGCGTGATCGCGCGTTCGACGATGATTTTGTGAAGCCAGCGCAGTTCGGGGATGCGCGCGATCGGCGAGTTCTCGTCGGGCATCGGCCTACAACTCCCAGAGAAAGGCGTTCCAGGCTTCGTTCATCGGATTCGGAGCGAAGTTCTTGAACGCGGGATTGATCGGCTGCAGAAACCGAAAGTAGAACAGTTCGATGTCGGGGACGTCGCGAGCGAGCAGTTTCTGAATCTCCGAGTAGGCTTTTTTGCGGGTTTCCTCGTCGTACGAACTCAGCGCCAAGCGTTGCAGCCGTTGCATTTCCGGCGAACAATATCGCGTGTAGTTCGTACCGGCCGGCGGAAACTGGTCGCAGCCGTAAAGCGAGTTGTCGTCCGGATCGAAGCCTGCCGTCCAGCCCGATGACGTTCAGATCGTATTTCGCGTTGGTCAAAATCCCGCCTTGTCCGAACGTCGCGAACATCAGGTTGGCCGGATAGCTCTTTGAGGGGGGCGTCGATCCCGATCGCCTTGAGCTCGGCCTGGACTTGGATCGCGATCGACCGGCGGGTCGCGTTTTCGACGTTGTAGGAGATCTGGAGCGAGAGCGGGCGGCCGTTTTTCTGCGCCATGCCGTCGGGGCCGAAACGTGTAGCCGGCCGCGCGCAGGAGCGCGCGCGCCTTCGCCGGATCGGGCGTGTAGATCGTGACGTTGGGCTCGTAGTAGGGTGAGAACGGCGGCTGATCGGCAGGTGCCGACGACGGCGGTGCCGCCGGTGAGCCGGTCGACGAGCAGCTTCTTGTCGATCGCGTAGGCGATCGCCTGACGCACGCGCACGTCGCGCAGCGCGGGCCGCGAGGTGTTCATGTAGAGGCGATACGTCGAGGGCGCATCGACGAAGTCGAGCTTGATCGTGCCGGCCGCATCGAGCGGGCGCAGCTCGTTGATCGTCTCCGGCGACGCTTCGAAGATCCAGTCGACTTGCGTGCTGCGCAGCAGGTTGATCGACGTGTTCTCGTCGGGCACGTCTCGCACGATGATCCGGCGCAGTTTGCGGTTTGCCGCGGAAGTAGTCGTCGTTCGCGACCAGCTCGACGTGGTCGCCGTGGACCCATTTCACGACGCGGAACGGTCCCGGTGCCGATCGGCATCTGGTTGAACGGCACGTGGTTGAGATTCGGATATCCGGCGAGCAGATGCGCCGGCAAGATGCAATACGGTCTGTCGCTCTCGGCGAAGACCGTGTTGACGAACGGCGCGAACTTCGCTTTGAGGTGAAAGACGACGGTCAACGGCGTTCGGCGTATCGACCGACGCTACGCGCTCGTAGCCGTTGCGGCTGCTCACGTTGTTGGCGTTGTTCATGATCGCTTGCCACGTGAACTTGACGTCGCGGCTCGTGAACGGCGCGCCGTCTTGCCAACGCACGCCGCGCCGCAAATGATAGGTGATCGTCACGCCGTTGGCGCTGATGCCGCCGTTGGCGAGCGTCGGAACCACCGCGGCGAGCATCGGCAGCAGATGTTTGCCCGTCGGATCGACCGAGAGCAGCGTATCGAACGAGAGCCGGTTGATCAGCGCTTCGGTCGTGTTCGCGGCGAGGATCGGATTGAGCGTGTTGGGCGAGCGTTGCGTCGCGATGCGCAGCGTGCCGGCGGCGTTCTGACGCGCTGGTATCGCCGACGCGCGTGCACGCGGCGAATGCGAGCGCGAAGAGCAGCGCGCAAGCGCGCAGGAGTGTCAGCGCCGCTTCGCCGCCGGCTTTTTGGCCGAGGATTTTTTCGCCGCAGGCTTTGCCGCGGGCGCCTTCTTCGCCGCTGCCTTCTTCGACGGGCGCGGCTTTTTTCGCCGGCGCCTTTTTGGCCGGCGCGGCTTTTTTCGCCGGCGCCTTTTTCACCGGTGCGGCTTTTTTCGGCGCGGCCTTCTTGACCGGCGCGGCTTTTTTCGCCGGTGCTTTTTTGACGGCGGCTTTTTTCGCCGGCGCTTTTTTCGCCGGCGCGGCTTTTTTGGCCGGCGCCTTGGCAGCGGCGGCTTTTTTGGCCGGGGGCGCGGCCTTCACCGGTTTCGCAGCAGGCTTCGGCGGCGGCGGGCGCGGCCTTCACGGCCTTGGCCGGAGCGGCTTTTTCCGGGGCAGCCTTTACCGGCCCGCCTTGCGGCGGCTTCACCGGCGTTGTTTTGACAAGCGCGGTTCTGGCGGGGCTTGGGCGCGGGCGCGGGTTCCGGTTCGGGCGCGGCGGCAGGCGGTTTGGGCGCGCGCGCTTTGAGCGGCGGCTCGGGCGCCGCGGCCGGCGGCACGAACGGCGTTTCGGGCGCCGCTCCGGCGCGCTCTCCTTGGGCCGGGCCGACGATGCGCCGGGCCGCGCTTTGCGCACGGCCTTGGCGGCGCCGGCGGCCACGGGTTCCGCGGCAACGTGAACGGGTTCCGGTGCGGGCGGCGGCGGCGGGGGCGGCGGCGGCGGTTCGGGCTCGGGCGGCTTCACGTAGCGCAGGGCGACGCGCGCCAGACGGCCGCCGATCGGGAAGACGAGCTCGTTGATCTCGAGTTCGTCGAGCACGCCGAGCACGGTCTCGAAGGAGTTGCCCTGATCGCGCGGGCTGTGCGCGTCCGAACCGATCGCGATGCCGACGCCGCGTTCCTTGGCCTTGCGCAGCAGACGGCGGTTGGCGTCGAGATAGCGCTGCCTTTTCCTCTTCCGGTGTGGTCGCGATAGAGGAAGCGGGTGTTGAATTCGACCGCCATGCCCTGGCGCTCCGCGAGGTCGAGCATCTTGTCTTCGTAGCCTTCGAGGGTCGCCTGATCGGGCCAATGACCGAAGATCGCCGGCACGTAGAAGTGGCCGACGATGTTGCCCGGCAGCCGCTCGAGCGCGTCGAGCAGCACGCCCATGTAGAGTTCCCACGTCTTTTCGGTGCCGACGTGATCGTAGAGCGACGCGAATTCGGGGTTGTCGAACGGCCAATTCCAGTTGGGCCCGTGCACCGGATGTTCGATCGGAATGAAGTGGACCGAGCGGATCAGGCCGTCGGGACGCATCGCCTCGACGATGTTCTGGGCGTCGGGCCGGGCGCGCGGATCGTTGTCGACCTCGGCGCCGATCGAGTAGCGCATGCCGCGGCGCAGGCCCTCGGAGACGACCTGGGCGTGTCCGACGTCGACGTTGGCGGTCTCGGCGGCACCGTAGAGGTCGCCGGCTTGGGCGAGTTTGAGCGCGCGGCGGACGAGATTGACCGAGGCCGGATCTTCAAACGTCAGCGAGTTCATGTGGTCGGTGACCATCATGAAGCGCGGATAACCGCGGCGGCACGCGTGGTAAAACCACAGGAACAGCATACGCGCCGTCAGGGGCAGGGGACGCTCCTCGGCATACGGCTTGTGTTCGCCCTTGGCGTGGCCGTGAATGTCGGGGATGGCGTTGACGCGCGGATCGCGCTCGGTGTGCACGAAACCGCCGTTCTTTCTGAGAATTTGCGGGGGCGCCCTCCCGGGGTGCGGGCCGGTGCAAAAAAAAAGCCGGCTGACGATCAGCCGGCGGACAAGGGTTTGCGCTTGGGAGAAGCCCGGACTAGGTCCGAGCACCTCCAGTCATCGTAGAACCAGGTTGGGAACAGTCACTAGTAACGATAACCACCTCCTCTTGTCCGCCTGTTATCCTTCGCTAAATGTGTTGTCTGAAGGGGCCGCGGACGTAATATGAATGGCGGTATTTGCGAACAGTTCTCGACGTCCTTCCGCGTTCAATTCTCTTGCGCGTCGGTTTCGAAGTTGATCGTGACTTCATCGCCGGCGATGAGGTTGCCGTCAAGGATCGGCCCGAACGTCATGCCGAAGTCGCGCCGGTCGATCTTGGTCGTGCCGCTGTAGGCGTAGTGCTTCTTGCCCTTCACCACAGCGGTGGCGTCGAGCGTCGTCGCGATGGTGACGGATTTGGTCACGCCGTGGATCGTCAGGTCGCCGGTCAGCGTGAACGCTTTTGGCGTACCTTTCACCGACTTCTCGACGAACGTGATCGTCGGGTATTTGGCGACTTCAAAGTAGTGGTCGCGCAGATCGGCATCACGGTTGCCGTTGTCCGTTCCGAACGCGGTGAGGTCGAACGTGGCGTTGATCGCGCTGGGTAGGCCGCCCTCGGCGATGGTTGCCGTCCCGGTCGCCAGCGGAATCTGACCGTGCACCTTGCTCAAGGCCAAGTGCGTAACCACGAATTCGGCTTGCGTATGGGCCTTTTCTAACGTGAAATCGGCGGCGAAGGCGGGCGCGCACGTGAAGAGCAGCAGCAGCCCGGTCGCAATCGGCAGACGTATCATGGCATCGCCTACGCCGCGCCCGGGTTTATCTCCGCCCGGACGCCTGCAGGTGAGCGGCCGAGGTACGTTCGAGGAAGCGGCATGGAAAAAATCGTTCCTTTGACGGGTTTGCGCGTGCGCGGCCCGCTCGGCGTCGCGCACCTGCCGCGATTATGGCTCAAATGCGTGCTCGGCGCCGCCGGTGCACTGCCCGAGGGCTACACGACGACGCACGTCGGCACGAACGCGAGCGTGGTCGACGGCTCGGCCTCGATCCCGAAGCGACCTACGCGTATCTCGCCGGCGGTCCAACCTATGCCGCGTTTGAAGATTGGGTGCGCGTGCATGCGACGAAACTCGATATCGAATCGATCGCGCTCGTCAACACCCGCGTCGAAGCGCACCAGAAACCGGCAGCGAATGCCGCTGAAGTGCGCGCGCGCACCGGCGTGACCGATGCGTCGATCGGCGGTGCCGCGCTGCTCAACGAACTTGATGATTGGGCGACGCTGCACGCGGCGCTTGCGGCGAGCGGGAGCGGGACACCGGAGCCGATCGTTCCCGCGGTCAGCACGCAGAGCGCGGGACCGCTCGGGCTGATGCATCTGCCGCGCTTTTGGATGAAGGCGACACTGCATGCCGCCGGCGCGCTGTGGGACGATTGGAAATCCGGACCCGACAGCCCGCTCGACATGTGGTTTTGCGCGGCGATCGGGCTCGACACCGCGACCGCGATCGCGCACATCAAGACGCAGCGCCCGTCGTATATGGCGTTCGAAACGTGGGTCAAAGCGAATGTCCCGAATCTCGGTCCGGCCGAAATCGCCGCGACCAACGCCACGCTGAAGGGACGTCAGAAACCGGAAGAAGTCGCCGCGCGCGAACGCGCGCTACTCGGCCTCACGAACGCCGATTACCGGCCGTCGATCGAGCTCAACGACCAAGTCGATTGGCACCAGCTCCACGCCAACGTTGCTTTTGGGGCGGCTCGGGCGTAGCCCGAACGCGACGGATTGCGCGCAGCGCAATCCACCTAACGTTTGTAGCTGTGGCAGCCTTCGAGTTCGAGGATGCGCGCCTTGACTTCGATGCCGTATTCGTAGTTGTGCAGGCGGCCTTCGCAGTCGACGACGCGGTGGCACGGATAGAGTAGCGGCACGGGATTGCGCGCCATGACGCCGCCGACGGCGCGCGCGGCGTTGGGTTGGCCGATGGCCGCCGCGACCCAGCCGTAGCTGCGCACTTCACCGGCCGGAATTTTTGCCGTCGCGCGCAGCGTCGCTTGTTCGAACGGCGTCAGCTCGCTGATGTCGACGCGCGCGAGGTCGCTGACGTGGGTGCGGAAGAACGCGCTGAGCGTATCGCTCACCCAAGCCGGTGCGGTCGACGGAACGACGCTGCGGCCGAGGCGCGCTTTGATGCGTTGGAACGCGGCTTCATCGCCTTCACCGCGATCGAGCGCGACGTAGGTGATGCCGCTTTCGCGGAAGGCGACGAACAACTGGCCGAGCGGCGAGTGCATCTTCGCGACGCTGTCGGGCACGGTCGCGCTCACGGCGGTGCGGATGTGATCGATGATTTTCGGTACGAGGGTCGCGGGCGGTTCCGGCGGCGGCAAGCACGTCAGGCAATATGCGATGCCTTCGTACTGCTCGTAGAGTTCCTGGCACGGCGGGCACTCGCGCAGGTGCTTGATGATCTGCTTGCGTTGGGGTTCCAGCGCATCGCGCATGTCATCCCAAAGCTTTTCAACGTCACAGCAGCGCATCTAGTCGTCCTCCTCGATCGCGGAATTCTCGGACGCCACGATCCGGCCGACTTGGGGACCCAGAATCCGGCGGAGGATGCGCACGGCGCGATGGACGTGCGATTTTACGGTCCCGATCGGCTGATTGAGAATCTCCGCGATTTCCGGGTGGCTGCGTCCCTCGACGAAACGCAGCGTGGCCGCAGCACGCAAGTGCATCGGCAATTGGAGCAGAGCTTGTTCGACCAGCACCATGTCGGCCGCGCGGTCGACGATCGCTTCGGGCTGATCGGGGCCCTCTTGGGTTTCGTTGAGCAGCGCGTCGGGATCGGCCAGCGAGTCGAGCGCGACGTTGGTCGGACGCTTCGAGCGCAGGCGGTTGCGCGTGACGTTCAGCGTGATCGTGTAGAGCCACGGCTGAAGGCGCAGCTCGGCGCGCTGCTGGGGGTCCATCTTCGCCAGCGCGCGGTAGGCGCGCACGAACGAGTCCTGGACGATCTCTTCGGCGTCTTCGCGGTTGCCGGTCATGCGCAGGGCAAAGCCATAGAGGCGCCGCTGGTAGTCATCAACGATCGCTTCGAAGTTCTCGGGACCAGGCACACCCTTGGTTTGGCGGGCCGGTTGCGGCATCATCGCCGGAGCGGACAAACGGTAATCCCCAAGGATCGGTGCGAACGCACTCATCACGAGCCCTAACCGCGCTCGCACAAGCGGCGGTTTCGCAATTTCGGAAAGAACGCTTGATCTTCCCGGGTTAAGGGACGCCGTTTGCGGGCGAATCGTCCTTTTGTAGACGATCGTGACCGGGTCGTTTTGGCCGCTGTTGGCAACCCTGCCCTCGATCTGCAGCGTCGCGTCGAGCGCGAGCAGCAGCGCGTCGGCATAGGCGTAGTAGGCGGTGCCGTTCATCGTGATCGTGCCGCTGAGCGCGGTCGTCGGGGCGGTCGGGCAGCGCGCCGTTGAGCGGTCCATGGGCCGTAAACGCGATGCCGAGCACGCGCCGGCCGTTGAGCGAGCCGTCGGGCAGACGCCGCAGGGAACCGTGCAAGAGAGCGCCCGTCATCGGCGAGGGAAAGTCGAACGGCACCGCGCGCGTCAGGCTGCGCAGATCGCGCAGCGTCGGCGCGTCGAGTTCGATCGAAAACGGCTGGTTGAGGATCGTCAGGTAGTCGGGATCGCCGTCGGACTCATCGCGCTGTTCGCCGTTGGCCATGATCTTCGTCGAAAAAGCGCCGGTCGCTTTGGTGGCTGCGCCGCTTTCACGGCGGTCGTAGTTCACGGTCGCGGTGAACCGCGTCACCGTTCCTTGACGTTCGATCGCCAGCCGCTGGGTGCCGGCATAGACGATCTGCGTCCGATCGGTGTGGCCGGCGACTTGAAAGCTGTCTTCCCCGTCGATCGCGTACCACTGCACCGGCGCGTCGGCCAAAACGGGTGCTGCAGCGCACAGTAGCAACGCAGCAATGACCGATACCGTTAAAAGACGGGCAGACATTCCGATCCTTATGATGTGATGGGACGCGCAGTGATCGCCCAAAGGGAATGGTATAACGAAAACGTGCGGACGGATATGCCGGTGTGTTAAAGCGACTCGTGTGCGGTGCATTCGCGCTGGCTCTGCTGGCATGGAGTACCGGCGGCCCCGCGACGCGACCGAGACAGCGTTCCCACCCTTGCTCTCCTCGAAACTCGACACGCTCTATGCCACCGCGTACGACGAGACGATCGGGCGGCACGTCCAAACGCAGCGCGACGGCACGACCTACGTTTCGACCGGCGATATCCGGGCCGAGTGGCTGCGCGACGCGAGCGCGATCGTGCGCCCCTACATCGGCCTATCGCGCCATGACGCCGACATCGCGAAATCGTTGCGCGGCGTGGTCGAGCGCCAAGCCCGCTATATCCTGATCGACCCCTACGCGAACGCGTTCTCGGCCGACTACAAGGTCGTCGAGGAGAAGTTCGAGGTCGACTCGCTGCTCTATCCGATTTGGTTTGCGTCGGACTACTACCGGCAGACGCACGACGCATCGGTGTTCACGCCCACGGTGCGCAAAGCGTTCGAACGCGTGCTGCACGTGCTGCACGACGAGCAACATCACGACACGCGCTCGCACTACACGAACCCGCAACTCGCCCGCGGCGGCCGCGGCAGCGCGGTGCGCTACACCGGCATGGTGTGGACCGCGTTCCGGCCCTCGGACGATCCGGTGCGCTATCACTACAATATCCCGGTCAACATGCTCGCGGTCGTCGTGCTGCGCGATCTCAGTTCGATCGCGAAGAACGTCTGGCACGACGGGCACACCGCCGCCGACGCATGGGGGCTCTCGACCGAGATCCAGCGCGGCATCGAGCAGAACGGCACGCTCAATCTGGCGCCGTTCGGCCGGATCTACGCCTACGAAGTCGACGGCCTCGGCCACTTCAACGTGATGGACGACGCCAACGTCCCCTCGCTGCTCTCGATTCCGTACTTCGGCTATCTGCCCAAAGACAACTCGCTCTATCTCGCGACGCGCCGCTTCGTGCTCTCCGATCGCAACCCGTATTTCTTTCGCGGCAGCTACGCGGCGGGCGAAGGCAGCCCGCACACGCCGCACGGCTACGTTTGGCCGCTCGCGCTCTGCGTGCAAGCGCTGACGTCCGACGATCCGGCCGAAATCAACCGAGTCTTCGGCTATATCGCCGAGGCCGACGTCGGCGATCATCGCCTGCACGAATCGTTCGATGCGAACTGGCCCGAGTCGTATCACGCGCGCACGATTTCGCCTGGCCGAACGCGCTCTACGCCGAACTCGTGCAAAACCGCCGCGCCGAACCCTACACCGCTCCTAGGTGGATTCACGTTCCGTGAATCCTTCGCGTTTGGGCTGCGCCCAAGCCGCCTGTTTAATGTATCTTGCCGCGGCCGGCGCGGCGCAGGAAGTCGACGTAGAAGACGGTCGCGATCGCTTGCAGCGGTCCGAGCGTAAGCATGTCGATCGGGATGTCGGACCAGAAGTCGACGTTC
Organism: Vulcanimicrobiota bacterium; assembly: GCA_963845455.1. GTDB lineage: Bacteria > Vulcanimicrobiota > Vulcanimicrobiia > Vulcanimicrobiales > Vulcanimicrobiaceae > Lustribacter. Next base: position 440,223 of record CAWJSM010000002.1, read on the forward strand.
GGCCACGTTGTGCGCGCGCAAGTACGACGACGAGCAGCAGTTCGGCAAACAGCGGGAACGTCAGCAGCACCGAGAGCACGCATCAGCCGGCCGAGGTTCACGAACTGCGCCGAAACCGCGAGCGCTTTGCCGAGCGCGATCAGCGGCAAGCGCAGCCGGCTCGGTGCCGGTTCGATCGCGGCGACGACCGTCGCCAGCGTGACCGCGCCCAGAGCACGATGAACGGCAGCAGCAAGCAAGCCGTAACCGGTTTCGGCCGGCGAGCAGCACGACGTACGGCGCGAAGAGCGCATTGACTGAAGAACGCCGACGCAGCGAAATGAGCGCGACGACGCCCCAGCGCAGCGAGGCGGCCGTGAAGATGCCGGCTCCAGTCGGCTTCTTTGTCCGGCGAGATCGAAGGCGACGCCGATCGAGACGCGGCCGCAAGAAACGAGCCGACGATGATGTCGAGCCCGATGCATGAGCCCGGAATCGAGCAGCGACCATGCGTATCGACGATGTACTGCACGCCGATGCCGAGCAGTGCGAGCGATGACGTAGAACGGGAAGCGGCGCGCGTAGAGCGCGCAAGGCCGTGGCGAAGAGACCGGCGCATCGACGCCGGCAGTCCCTTGTCGTCGCCGATCACATCATGCCGCGGTGTCGCGGCGTTCGCGTCGGTAGAAGCGGAGGTTGGCGATGCCCGCGACGACGGCGACGTCGTCGCAGTGTTCGTAGATCCGGCCGTCGATCTCGACGATGAACGCGCCGTCGTTGAGGCCGGCGTGCGTGCTCGCGATCATGCGTTCGCGCTTGTCTTGCGGCGCGCGCGGTCCGAGCGCATCGAGCACCGCGTGCGTGAGCAACTCGCCCACGCGAAGCGGCGTGGCGAGAGCAAAAGCAATCGAATCGGCGCACAAGACGGCATTGACGTCGATCGGGACGCGGACCCGAATCATGACCGGCGCATTCGCGCGCGGCGGCAAGGCCTCTTGCCGGATGCGCGGAAAGCGCGATGCGATGTCCGATCCCGAACCGCGCCGCCGCCGTCAACGCACCGCCGCCGTCCCGGTCGAGCGCAGGCGGAACCGGCGGCGGGCCGCTGCCGACGGTTGCGCTGGTCATCGGCGTGATCGTCGCCGGACTCGGGATCGGCGCGCTCGTCTCGGCGTTTCAGAACCGCGGCACGCTGCCGCGAACTCGGCGCGACCTCGGCGCCGCATGGTGACGCCGGTGCCGCAGCCACTCGCCGCAGCGCCGGTCGCCGACGCTCGCGCCCACCGCACCGCCCGATCCGACGCCGTCGCCGATGCGCCCTCGGCGCGACGCCGTCACCTAAGCCGTCGCCGAAGCCGTCGCCCGTCGCCGAGCGCGCGCCGTCGGCATCGCCGTCGCCCGCGGCGACGGTGCCGCGCGCACCGGCGCGCCGCGCCCAGCGTCGCGAGCGCGCCGCCGCAACGCCGTCGCCGCTCGCAGCCGCACCGGCGACGCCCGCGTCCCGCTCGCGCCACGCGACGCTCGAAGCCGGCGTCGTCGTGCGTCACGCCGAGCCCGGCGCCGTCCATGCCCGGCCGACGGTACCGCGCAACGCCGTTCGCCTCGGCCGCCGCCCGCCGAGCCCGGTCCGAGCACGGCCGACGCGGCGATCGGTCACGCGCAGATACATCGACAGACTTGATCGCCGGCGACGAGACCGGCGCATACGCGGCGCTCGGCGGCACCAGCAGCGACCGGAACCTCGACCTCAAGGAAGAAGCGTTTCTCGACAAGGATGCGCGCATCACGTCGATGCGCGTGAGCCGCAGCGATGCGCGCGGGCGCGACGGTCGACGCGGAGATCACGACAGCGCATGGCTCCTACGTTGCAACGTTCCACGTCACGTACGGACCGAACGGAAGCGTCATCACGCAACACGACTACATCAAGATCTAAGGTGCGCATGAAGGGTCCCCCCGCCAATGACACAGACGGCATGAAAGAAATCGTGGAACTGCTGCCGCATCGACGCGCCGACGCTGCGGCCGCAAGCGATTGCGTTCGACGGCACGAGCTTGTGGCTCGGCTCGATCGAAACCGAACGCCTGTACGCCGTCGCGACCGAACACGTGGACCGTCACCGACGAAATGCGCGTGCCCGGCAAACCCTGGGGCATGACGGTTGCCGGCGACGAGCTGCGCGTGCTGCTCGGCCAAACCGACGAAGATCATCGCACGATTTTCCGCGTCGTCCCGGGTCACGGCGTGAAGAGCAGCAGCGCGCATGCCGTGTCCCGGCGATACCGGCTCGCATCTCTCCTACGACGGCGATCGGCTCTACGTCAGCCAGTGGTACAACAAGCGCATCATCGCGATCGACGACACCGGCAAGGCCGGCACGGTCGTCGACGTTCCGCATCGAGATCTGCGGCCACACGATCGTCAACGGCTGTTTCTACTGCATCACGACCGACGACGAAACGAGCGGACACGTACTTCCTCACGCGCGTCGATGCGCGCGGCGTCAAGCCGGCGTCGACCGATCTCGCCACGATTCCGTTCAACGCGCGCGGCCTCGCCTTCGACGGCGAACGCTTCTGGACGAACGACCGCGAAGTCCACCAAACCGTCGCCTTCGCCAAACCCGACTAGCTCACGGGTGACACGATGCGAAAACTACACGTGCAGGTAGCGCTTCAGGATGTCTTCGTTGGTGCGTAGGTCGTCGGGGGCGCCTTCGTAGACGATTTCGCCTTGATCGAGGATGTAGCAGCGGTCGGCGACGCGAGCGCGGAGTAGAGGTTCTGCTCGACGAGCAGGATCGTCATGCCGGCGTCCTTGATCTCGCGAATCACGGCTTCGACTTCGCGCACGATCAGCGGCGCGAGGCCTTCGGTCGGTTCGTCGAGCAGCAGCACGCGCGTGTCTTGCACGAGCGCGCGCGCGATTGCGAGCATCTGTTTCTCGCCGCCGGAGATTTCGTCGCCCTTGTTCGCGAGGCGCTCGCGTAAGCGCGGGAAGCGTTCGTAGACGCGCTCGAGCGACCAGCCCGGTTTGCGCGCGGTGATCTGCGCGATGCGCAAGTTCTCGGCGACGGTGAGGTTGGTGAAGATGCGGCGCTCTTCGGGAACGAGCGCGATGCCCTTGCGCGCGATCGACATCATGTCGCGGCCGGCGAGCTCCTCGCCGGTCGAGCTTCACGCTGCCGCTGCGCGGCTGCACCCAGCCGACGATCGACTTGAGCGTCGTCGTCTTGCCGGCGCCGTTGCGGCCCGAGCAGCGCGACGGTTTCGCCCGCGCCGACGTGCAGCGACACCGACTTGAGGATGTGGCTCTCGCCGTAGTAGCTCTCGAGCGCCGTCGAGCGCGAGCAGCGGCTGCGGTCGCGATCGCGCTCATGCCTCGATCTCCGCTTCGCTGTGGCCGCCGAGATAGGCGTCTTGCACGCGCTGGTTGGCGCGGATTTCGGCCGGCGTTCCGTTGGCGAGCACGCGCCCGCCTTCGAGCACGGTGATCGAGTCGGAGATGCCCATGATCATGTCCATGTCGTGTTCGATGATCAGCACGGTCATGCGTGCTTGCGAGCTTGCGCACCAGCGCTTCGGTCTTGCGCGCTTCGTCGCGCGACATGCCGGCGACCGGTTCGTCGAGCAGCAAGATCTCGGGCTGCGGTTGCGAGCGCGATCGCGATGTCGAGCCGCTTCTTGTCGCCGTGCGCGAGATCGCCCGAGCGCACGCCGGCGACGCTGCCGAGTTCGAGTTGTTCGATCGCGCGTTCGGCCATGCGCGTCGACGTCCGGCAGACGCGTCGAGCGGCGGACGAGTTCGAGCGCGAACGCGCCTTGCGTGTGCGCGAGCGCCGCGAGGCGGCAGTTCTGCAGCACCGTTTGTTCGGGATAGATGTTCGCGGTTTGAAACGCTTTGGCGATGCCGAGATGCACGCGCTGCGTGCCGCTCAGCCGCGTGATGTCGTTGCCCTTGAACGCGATCGTGCCGCTCGTCGACGTCGGTCGTGCCGGAGAGCAGGTTGAAGAACGTCGTCTTCCCCGCGCCGTTCGGGCCGATCACCGCGCGCAGTTCGCCCGGCTTCGACGCTGAAATCGATGTCGGCGTTGGCCGCAAAGTGGCCGAACGATTTGCCGAGGCCCTTGGTTTCCAGAAGCGCGCTCATTTCGCGGTCTCCGTAGCGCACCGATCGCAGCCAGCAGCGCGCGTCGCGCTTCGGCGTTTTGCCGATCGTGCCGACGATGCCGGCCGGCAAGAACACGATCACCGCGACGAAGATGACGCCTTCGATCAGCGCCAGTAGCTCGATGTGCGCGGAGAGGACGCTCTCGAGATACATGATGAGCGCCGGTGCCGACGACCGGCCCGAGCAGCGTCTGCACGCCGCCGACGATCGTGTAGATCACGAACGAGCCGCTGCGGTCGATGCCCAGCGAATCGACGGGACGCTGCCGTCGTAGAGCGCGCGCAGCGCGCCGCGAGAGGCCCGTCAGCGCGCCGGAGATCGCGAACGCGGCCAGGCGGTACGCCGGCGGCGTTGAAGCCGATGAGCGAGCTGCGTTCTTCGTTTTCACGAATCGCGGTCAGCACTTCGCCGAATTGCGAGCGCGTGAGCGCGCGCACGCCGACCAGCACGCACGAAGCAGCACGAGCGCGGCGAACACGTACCACAGCTTGATGTCGCTGAGATTTCCGAACGGTCCGAGCGGCGAGCGCCGGCAGCGCCGCGCCGAGATCGATCGTGTCCACGGGCCGATCGGCAGCAGCGCGGTCGGAAACGATCTGCAAGCCGTCGTCGCCGTTGGTCCAATCTTGCGACTGTTCGACGACGAAGAAGATCATCTGCGCGAACGCGAGCGTCAAGCAGCGCGAAGTAGATGCCGTACAGCCGCACGGCCAGCGCGCCGACGAGCAGCGCGAGCACGGTTGCCGCCAGCGTCGCGCCGAGCACGGCGAGCCACAGGTTCGGGATGCTGCGGCATCGACGCGGATCAGCAGCAGCGCCGCGACGTAGCCGCCGCCGCCGTAGAACATCGCGTGGCCGTACGAGAGCAATCCGGTGTAGCCGAGCAGCAGGTTGAAGCCGATCGAGGCGATGCTCACGATCAGGATCTGCGTCGCGAGGCCCGCGTAGCCGTCGATCGCGTGAAAGGCGAACGGGAAGAGCACGAGGCCGATCGCGGTGAAGAGCGCGAAGCGGCATGCCCGAGCTGCGTCGGAGGCGCGGTCATTGCCGGATCACTTCGCTCTCGCCGAGCAGCCCTTGCGGCCGCAGCAGCAGCACGAGCGCCATGCAGACGTAGATGATCACGTTGGCGGCCGGCGGGAACGCGAGCGTGGTGACGCTCTGCAGTTCGCCGATCAGCAGCCCGCCGAGCACGGCGCCCCAGAAGCTGCCGAGCCCGCCGACCACGACCACGACGAACGACGGCACGAGAAACGCGAAGCCGGTGCCCGGGCGCGATGCTGTAGATCGGCGATGCCGCGGCGCCGACGAGTCCCGCGATCGCCGCGCCGAGCGCGAACACGATCGTCGAGGCTGGCCGGATGTTGCCGCCGAGCAGCTGCACCATCGTGCGGTCGCGCACGCCGGCGCGCACGATCAGGCCGTAGTCGGTCTTCTCATGAAGAGCCAGACGAGCACGAGCATCACGATCACGCCGAGCGGCGAACAGCAGGCGGTACGCGGGATAGACGATCGGTCCGAGCGAGAACGACGTGGCGAGCGCGCGGCAGCGGCGGATACTGCTGCGTCGTCGCGCCGAAGATCAGCCGCAGCGTTTCCTCGACGATCAGCGCGATGCCGAACGTCACGAGGATCTGCGAGGTCGCGTCTTTGTCGTAGAACGGGCGCAGCAGCAAGCGGTCGAGCACGACGGCGAAGAGCGCGACCGCGATCGGCGCGGCGACGAACGCCGGCGCCGAGGCCCCAATTGCTGCGCGACGACGAGCCCGACGTACGCGCCGATCGCGTAGAACGCGCCGTGCGCGAAATTGACCAGCCGCAGCGTACCGAAAACGATCGTCAGCCCGACGGCGATCGCGACGTAGATCAGACCGAGGACGAGCCCGTTGAGCAGGGCTTGCGTAAGAGCGACCACGTGACCCCGTGTGGTAGGGGAAGGAACGGAAACGGGCCGGCGCCGCTGAGTGCGCCGGCCCGTGACCGTTACGTGAGCGAGAGGAGCTAGGCGGTTTCCATCTTGCATGCGAGGCCGTCGAGCGGCGCCATGACGCCGGGCCGTTGTGCTCTTCGAGCACCTTGGCGAACGCGAAGCCGTCGTGCGCTGCGGTCGGCCTCCGGATGCCTTCGACCACGAGGCACGAGTTGACGCCCTGGTGATCCTCTTTGCGGAAGTGCTCCGGTCCCTTGGTGAAGTTCCACTGCATGTTTTCCAGGACCGGGATCAGCTTGGCCGGATCGGTCGAGTGCGCTTGTTCGACGGCCGCTTTGTAGACCATGATGTTGACGTAGGCGCACTCCGCGCCGTTCGACGGATAGGTCTTGTAGCGATCGTAGAACGCGTCGACGAATTTCTTCGCGCACGGTGTAGTGCTGCTGGTGGTACTGCCAGTAGAACGGCGCCGTCGAGACGACGTTGGCGAAGTTGTCCTTGGTGCCTTTCGCCATGTATTCATCGACCAGCGGCACGAGGATCTTGCAGTTCTTCGTCAGGCCGAACGTTGCGGCTTGGTTGAGGCAGTTCACCATGTCGGCGCCGAACTCGGTGAGCACGAGCACGTCGGGCTTCGCGGCTTGCGCTTGCGAGAGCGCCGACGAGAAGTCGGTCGTGCCGAGCTTGAGCTTGCACGTTCGCGATCTCTTTCGCGCCCTTCGGATTCACGACGGCGGCGATGTTGTCGTGCACCGACCAGCCCCACGAGTAGTCGGCCGTGATGTGGAACCACGTGCCGGTGCCGTACTTCGAGATCAGCGTGCGCGCCAGCGACTGCGCGCTCATGTACGCATCGTTGTAGCGGCGGAACGTGTGCTTGTGGCAGTTTTGGTTCGTCGTCTCGTCGCCGTGCGTGAGCGTCGCCATGAACAGCGAGCTCTTTTGCTGGCAGAGCGCCGACACGGCGACCGCCGTTCCGGTCGACGAGCCGCCGGTGATCATCACCGCGCCGTCGCGTTCGATCATGCGCTGCGCGTTGTCGCGCGCGACGCCGGCCGTCGTCTGGTCGTCGCCGACCGACGGCTTTGACTTGCATCCCCATGATGCCGCCGGATTTGTTGATCTCGTCGATCGCGAGGTTGTAGGCGCGCAGCTGATCCTTGCCTTGATCGGCATACGGTCCCGACTGCGGGACGTTGAGCCCGATGACGATCTCTTTGCTCTGTGCGGAGATGATTGCGGGGAAGCCGAAGGCGACCGCCGACGCAGCGGCGGCGCCGCCGATGAACCGGCCGCGGGTAGTTGTCGGTACATGCGTCATTGGCACGCTCCTTTAGGAAAGCGAGCACGATAGTGAATGTCAGCGATTCCCCTGAGAAAAGAACAACCCTGCGACATTTAGTCGGCAGGTCGCGCAAGTATTCTCCGTGCCGTGGAGGCAGGTGCGGCCGGGTGCGCGGTAGGCAGCCGGTAATGAAGCGTACCTCGGGCCGTCGCCGCGGCTGCTTGCTCGCCGGCTGCTGGTCACAAGCCGCCGCCGCTCCTGATCCCCGACGAGATCGAGTCGTTCTGCAGCGAGAAGGAGCCGCGCGGCACGGCGATCGCGAGCGTCCTCGGCAGCGTCTCCGACCGGATCGAGACCAGCGTGGCCTACCCCGGCGACGCCGTGCTCGCGAACGGACGTGAAGCAGAACAGCGGCGTCATCGGCGCACTGGAAATCGCAGCCGCTCTACATGCCGATCGACCGCGCAAGCGCTCGGCGTGTCGGGCAACTACATCGACGTCACCGACGTCGTGATCGACAACCAGCTCTCGGGCCAGCGAGTCGCGGCTGATCTACGTGACGGTCACGACGCCGCAGGGACCGAAGAACATCGTCCTGCGCGCGTACGACACGCAGAACGTCTGCGTCGAGGCGAACGCGCCTGAGCTAACGTCTCCCGGCTGCGAGCAGCCCCAGCGAATCGGTCCGCAGCCGAGGAGCTGCTCGACGAGCAGGCCGGTGACGACGGTCCAGGTTTCGAGGATCGTGAACGTGCGGGTGCGGATGCGCCAGCGGCGAGCAACAGCACGGCGCCGGCGGCGAGCAGAACGAGGCCGCGCGATAAAGCGCGGCGACGCCGCGTAACGCGCACCGGCCGGCTGGGTCATGCCGGCGGCCACGTCGCGCGCGAGACGCGACGGGCGAGCGCGAGGCGAGGTTCCAGAGTGAGAAGGCGCGCGGCGTCGACGACGATCGCCGCCGCGACGCGCAGGACGTCTGCGCTCAGGTCGCCGCTTCGTCGGGCCAGGTCGCGATTTCGCCGAGCGCGGCGCTCTTGGCGACTTTCAGGCCCAGCATCGCGCACTTCATGCGCGTCGGGCTGATGCCGATGCCGACGTTCTCGAGCACGACGTCGTGCGAGAGCTGAGCGACTTCTTCGAGCGTCTTGCCCTTGAGCGATTCGGTCAGCATCGAGGCCGACGCTTGCGAGATCGCGCAGCCCTTGCCGTCGAAAACCGCACGTCGTCGATCTTGCCGTCCGCGCCGACCGACAGCTCCATCGTGGATCTTGTCGCCGCACAGCGGATTGAGATCCTCGGCCCTGGCCGTCGGATGATCGAGATGCCCGAAGTTGCGCGGGTTGCGGTAGTGGTCGAGAATGTATTCTTTGTAGAAGTCGTCCATGTTAAGGCGCTACGCTCAGTCCGCGCGCTCGCCGACGGACAGCGATGCTCTCGGTCCGAGCTCGGCGACGACGATTGTGTCGGTCCGACTCGACTGCGCTCGCGATGCCAGTGATGCTCATGCTATCTTAAAGACCTCAGCTGCCTTCTCTAAGGCTGCAACGAGCACGTCGATGTCGGCTTCGGTCGTGTAGAGGTAGAACGAGGCGCGCGCGGTGGCCGGCCAGTTCATCTTGTCCATCAGCGGCATCGCGCAGTGGTGGCCGGCGCGGATGCAGACGCCTTCGAGATCGAGGATCGAGGCCAGATCGTGCGCGTGGATGTCGGCGAAGTTGAACGAGATCACGCCGCCGCGATCTTCCGCGCGCGCCGGACCGTAGACTGCGAGGCCGCGCGCCGCGAACGGCGCCAGGCGTTCGAGCGCGTAGCGCGTGATGCGCGATCTCGTGCTCGCGAATCCACGCCATGCCGACGTTGGTGAGGTAGTCGCAGGCGGCGCCGAAGGCGATCGCATCGGCGATGTTGCTCGTGCCGGCTTCGAACTTCCACGGCAGCTCGGCGAACGTCGTCGTGTCGTAGGCGACCGTGCGGATCATGTCGCCGCCGGTGAGGAACGGCGGCATCGCTTCGAGCAGCGCGCGCTTGCCGTAGAGAAAGCCGATGCCGGTCGGCGCGCACATCTTGTGGCCGCTGACGGCGATGAAGTCGACGTCGAGCGCTTGCACGTCGACCGGCATGTGCGGCACCGACTGCGCGCCGTCGACGAGCACGAGCGCGCCGGCGGCGTGCGCGCGCGGGATGATCGACGTCGAGCGGTGCGATCGAGCCGAGCACGTTGCTCACGTGCGAGAGCGCGACGAGCTTCGTGCCGCGCAGCAGCTCGTCGAGGTCGTCGAGCAGCAGCGTGCCGTCGTCGTGCGGCCTTGATGTAGCGCAGTTCGGCGCCGGTCTTCGCGGCGAGCAGCTGCCAGGGCACGATGTTCGAGTGGTGCTCGACCTGCGTCGTGAGGATCGCGTCGCCCGGCTTGAGATTCTGCAGGCCCCACGAGAAGCTGACCAGGTTGATCGCTTCGGTCGTGTTGCGCGTCCAGATGATTTCGGCTGAGTGCGCGGCGTTGACGAAGCGCGCGACCTTCGCCGCGCGCTTCTTCGAACGCGTCGGTCGCGCGCGCGGCGATCTCGTAGACGCCGCGATGGATGTTCGCGTTGTACGATCGAGTAGTAGTCGACCAGCGCGTCGATGACGGCTTGCGGCTTCTGCGAGATGGCGGCCGAGTCGAGGTACACGAGGCGTTTGCCGCGCGAGGTCGGCTTCGCGAGGATCGGAAAGTCGGCGGCGATCGCGGCGGCTTTCGCGTCGACCGAGGCGATCATCGCCGGGCTCCCGCCAGCTTTTCTTCGAGCAGCGTGCGGAGTTCGGCGCGCAGCGTCTCGCCGGGGAAGCGCGCGACGGCCGGTTCGAAGAAGCCGAGCGCGATCAGTTTTTCGGCGGCGTCGCGTTCGATGCCGCGGCTCATGATGTAGAAGATGTGCTCTTCGTCGATCGCGCCGACGGTCGCGCCGTGAAACGCTTTGACGTCGTTGGCCGCGATCTCGAGCGCCGGGATCGCGTCGATCTTGGCGTCCTTGCCGATCAAGCAGCGTGTCGTCGCGCAGCGAGGCTTCCGAACCGTGCGCGTGCGGAGCGATGCGGATGTTGCCGAAGTAGCGTCCGCGCCCGCGGCCGGCGGCGATGCTGCGCACGACGGTCTGCGAGCTCGTGTGCGGCACGTTGTGCTGCACTTCGGTCGTGAGCTGCACGACTTCGCGCGCGACCGGGAAGAACAGCGCGGCGATCTCCGTGTTGGCGCCTTCGCCGGTGTGATCGCTGATCACGGAGTCCGTGACCGAGCTGCCGCCGAGCAGCGCGACGTTCCAGCCGATGCGCGCTTCGGCGCCGGCATGCGAGAGGCGCTTGGCCTCGACGTGCACGCCCGAACCGACGTTCTGCAGCACGGTGTAGGTGATGTCGGCGCGGGCCGCGGCGGTGATCGTCGCCGAAACGGTGATCTCGCGTTCGGCGTTGCCGGTCAGCCGCTCGACGATCGTCGCGCGCGCGCCTTCGCCGGCGTTCACGAACGTGTGGGCGACCAAGGCGGCATCGGCCACGTCGTACTCGACGACGACCGGCTCGTCGCTGTTGACGCCGGCCGGAATCTCGACGTGCGTTCCGCGCGCGTCGCGGGTGACGGAAATCGCGGGCGCGATGGCGCTAAGCGACGCCACCGGCGACCTCTTCGCGAATGCTGTCGTAGCCTTCGCGTTCGACGCGTTCGGCCAGGTCCGGGCCGCCGGTCTTCACGATGCGGCCGTCCATCATGATGTGAACGACGTCGGCCGGCACGTGGCGCAGGATGCGCGGGTAGTGCGTGATGATCAGGAAGCCGGTGTCCTTGCCGTCGTCGGTCGCGCGCATCGCTTCGATCGATTTGCCGACCGATTGCAGCGCGTCGACGTCGAGGCCGGAGTCGGTCTCGTCGAGCACCGCGTACTTCGGTGCGAGGATCGCGAGCTGCAGCATCTCGAGGCGCTTTTTTTCGCCGCCCGAGAAACCGTCGTTGACGTAGCGCGAGAGAAAGGCCGGGTCCATGTCGAGGACGTCGAGCTTTTCGTAGATCATCGCGCGGAACTTGGCCGGCGGCAGATCGTCGGGCTTGACGGCCATGCGCGCGGTGCGGATGAAGTTCGCGACCGACACGCCCGGGATCGCGGCCGGATACTGAAAGGAGAGGAACAGGCCGGCCTTCGCGCGCTTGTCGGGCGAGAGCTCGAGCAAGCTCGTGCCGTCGAGCGTGACGCTGCCGCTCTGGACCTCGTAATTCGGGTGGCCGCTCATCGCGAAAGCAAGGGTGGACTTGCCGCTGCCGTTGGGGCCCATCAGGGCGTGGACTTTGCCGGGCTCGACCGTGAGGTCGATCCCCTTGAGAATTTCTTTGCTATCGACGCTGGCGCGCAGGCCGGAAATAACAAGTCCGCGTTTACTCACGCCCCCGATAGTACGGTTTGGGCGGAAGAAAGTCAAGGAAACTCTGGACTATCTTCGCGTCCTATGCTACCTTTAGGTCGATGCACGACCGGTTTTTCGACTCTACCCGGGGGAAGATCGTCGGCGCGCTGCGGAGCCGTGGCGCGGCCTCGGCGTTCGATCTGGCGGCCGAGTTCGCGCTCTCGCCGAACGCGATCCGCCAGCAGCTGGTCATCCTCGAGCGCGACGGGCTGGTCGCCGGGAAGAGCGTCCGGCGCGGCAAGACCAAGCCGACGCACGAGTACTCGCTCACCCCGCAAGCCGACCGGTACTTTCCGCAGGCCTACGACCGGATGCTGGGCGCCGTGCTGCGCGAAGTGCGCCTGTCCGGCGGCGACGCCGGCGTGGCCCGGATCTTCGACGGCATCGCCAAGCGGGCGGTCGACAAGATGGCCCCGGCCCTTGAAGGCAAGTCGACGCTCGAACGCTTCGAGGCGATCGCCGAGGATATTCGCGGCTCGGGCGTGGCGGTCGAGGTCGAGGAACACGACGGCACGATCGTGCTGCGCGAGCACAACTGCCCCTATGCCAACGTCGTCTCCGAGCACCCCGAGTGCTGCACGGTGATCCACACGATGCTCGACGAGGTCATCTCGCCCGAGGTCAAGCAAACCGAGTCGCTCGCAACCGGCGGCGCGGAATGCCGGTTCGAAGTCGCAGCGGCCCCCGCTCAGAGCCAACGTTAGGATATCGTGGATTTTCAGAAGTTTCAGCAATTGGTCGAACATCGGACGGGTTTCCGCACGATGGAAGACGCGATGGCTTCCGGCGAGTATTTCAGCGACTCGTGCGGCGACATGTACACGTATTACCTGAAGGTCGGCCCGGGCGACGTGATCGAGGACATCTCGTACTTCACGACCGGCTGCGGTTTCGGCACGGCGACGTGTTCGCTGCTTGGTCGAACTCGCGCGCGGCAAGACGATCGATGAAGCGTTGGCGATCACCGACGCCGACATCGAGGCCGCGCTCGGCGGATATCCCGAGAAGAAGAAAGATTACCCCGAACGTTCGCGCATCGCGCTGCAGACGGCGATCGAAGACTACCGTAAGAAGCGCGCCGCCGGCGTGATCACCGATGCGATGCTCGATCAAGCGCGCGCCTCGGCCGCCGTAGCCTCGCTCGCCACGCAAAACGGCAACGGCAAAACGTCGCAAGACGAAAACGAAACTGCCGGCCCGCGCATCATCGGCAACGACGGCGGCAAACTGACCATCTCGCTGCGCTAACGGCAGCGCGTCGTGGAGTTGCGCCAACTACGCTACTTCGCGACGCTGGCGGATGAACTGCATTTCCGGCGCGCAGCCGAAGTGCTGGCGATCGCTCAGCCGACGCTGAGCCAGCAGATCGCAGCGCTCGAAGAAGAACTCGGCGCTCGCCTCTTCGAGCGTACCAAACGCAGCGTGCGGCTAAGCGATGCTGGCAACGTGTTTCTCGGCGAAGTTCGCGGCATTCTCGAGCAAGTCGACACCGCCGCCGATCACGTCCGCGAAGCGGAATCCGGTCGCCGCGGCGTGCTGGAGATCGGCACATCGGGTCCGCCGATGAACAGCAATTTGCCGCGCGTGGTGCGCGCGTTCCGCGCCGCGAATCCGGAGATCGCGCTCACCGTGCGGATCATGCACAGCAGCGACGTGCTCGAAGAGCTCAAACTGCGCCGCATTCACATCGGCTTCGGCCGCGCCGGCATGGAAGCCGACGGCATCACGTCGTTGCGGCTGTGGGAATTTCCGTACTATGCCGTGCTGCCGCTCGATCATCGCGAAACGCGGCGCCGCGCCGTGCGGCTCGAGCGCCTGAGCGGCGAAGCGCTGATCACCTATCCGCGCACGCTGATCGGTGAATCGTACGACGAGATGATCGCGTTTTGTCACGCCCAGGGCTTCGTGCCGAAGTCCGTCATCGAGGTGGACGACGTCAACTCGGTCGTCGGGCTCGTCGCCTGCGGCCTCGGCGTCTCCATTCTTCCGCACACCGGAACGCTGCAGGCAACCGGTGCGGTGATGCGACCGATCGCGGCCTCGAGCGAATGGACGTTCGGCATCGCCGCCTACTGGCGGGCCGGCGCCCAGGTGCCCCTGGTGACGCGCATGCTCGAATCCGCACGCGCGACTGATAGCCTCAGGCTATGAAAAACGTGAGAAAATAGTATTGGACGAATCGGCCGCCGGTAAGGCATACTCGGTGGCAGTGGAGTTCGAGCGCCAGGTTACCGGTGCCCGGGCGGGCGCAACGCGTTTCCCGCTCTACGACCATGCCGTTCGCGGGATCGCGAACTATTGGTACCCGGTGATGATGAGCCGGGATCTGCGCGAGAAGCGGCCCAAAGGCTTGAAGCTCTTCGGCGATCCGATCATGTTCTTCCGCGAGAACGGCACCGTGTACGCGCTCGGCGATCGCTGTCCGCATCGCGGCGTGCCGATCTCGCTCGGCCGTCAGGAGTTTTGCGGCACGTTCAGCTGCCGCTATCACGGCTGGACGTTCGACTTGAAGAGCGGCGCGCTCGTCGCCGCGCTCACCGACGGCCCGGATTCGGCGATCGTCGGCAAGGCGCGCGTGCCGACGTATCCGGTGGCGGAACGTGCCGGCATCATCTGGCTCTTTCACGGCACCGGCACGCCGCCGCCCGTCGAAGCGCACATCCCGCCCGAACTACTGGCATCCGATGCCGTCATCGAAGCGCGCATCACGACGCGTCCGGGTGACTGGCGTTACGCGGCCGAAAACGGATTCGATGAGAGCCACGGCAAGTATCTGCACCGCGACTCGCTGATGATGTTCTTCAGCCATCCGCCGGGCTACGTGCGCACGGAGATCGCTCCCGACGACTGGCATTGGATCACGCGCAAGACGACGCAAGCCGTGCCGTTTTCCGACTATCCGGCGCTCGGTTCGTGGCCCAAGACGGCGGTTCTGGAAGATCGCGCGCTCGATCGTGCGCGTGTCGATCGCGCTGCCCGGCGTGCTGCGCGTGCATTACGGCAAATGGATCCACTTCGAGTGGTACTTGCCGACCGAAGACGGTGAGCATCGCTACGTGCAGTTCGTCGTCAAGCACACCGCCGGCGTCGGCGCGCTGCTCTTCCGGTTGCGTTATTGGCTACGTTGCTGCGCTGGGTGTTCCACGTGCAGTTCAACGATCAGGACGCCAGTATGGTCGAGCTGATGCAAACGCCGCCCGAACAACTCTTCGGTCCGGATCATTCCCTCATCGCTTGGCGCGCGCTGTGCGAGAACGCGTTGCAAGAAACGTGATCGACTTCAGCGATGAACAGGAGCGGAGCTTCGCGCGCGCGTGCGAGCACCTCCATATAGAAGAACTGCGCGATCGCACGGCCGATGTCGTCGGCATCTCGAGCTCGGTCGGCGAGGAGGCGCTGCTCGCCAGCTACTTCGTCGATTTCCTGGCCGCCGAAGGGCTCGAGTCGTCGTTTCAAAAGTTCGGGCCGGCGCGCGGCAACGCGGTCGCGCGGCACCGCGGCAACGGCACGGGTGCCGAACTCTTGCTCTACGCGCCGATCGACATGCACATCGCCGGACGCACCGCAAAGGACGGTCCCTGGCTGCGCCTCGACGGCCGCCCCGATTTACATCCGGAAGCGTTCGTCGACGGTGACTACATCATCGGTCTTGGCGCAGAGAACCCGAAAGGTCACGCAGTGTGCGTAGCGCTGGCTGCCGCCGCGCTGGCGCGCGCGAAGGTGCCGATGCGCGGCGACGTGATCGTCGGACTCGGCGGCGGCGGCATGCCGCAAAATGCAACCGCGCAAAATCCCGACGCGGGCCACGGCGCCGGTGCCGCCTACATGCTCGAGCACGGCGTGAAACCGGACTTTGCCGTGATCGCGAAACCCGGCGGCGCCGTCGCGTATGAAGAAGTCGGGTTGTGCTGGTTCAAGATCAGCGTGCACGGCAGCTTCAGCTACGCCGGCATTCCGCACCGCGAGCCGCACCGAAATGCGGTGGTCGACGCGGCGACCGTCGTGACGCGCTTGAACGCCTGGTTTCCGGAATACACGGTGCGCAACACGTCGGGGCTCGTTGCGCCGCTCGGAACGGTGAGCGCCATCGCCGGCGGCTGGCCCGAAAAGCCGGCGTTCTTGCCCGATCGCTGCGATATCTACGTCGACTTGCGCATCAGCCCGCGCACGACGACGGCCGATGCGGCGCGGCAGTTCGGCGATGCGCTCGATGCGATTCGTGCGGCCGAGCCCGGCATCACGCTCGACTGCGAAATGACCGCGGCGATTCCCGGAACGTCGACGCCGCCGGAAAATTGGATCATTCGCTCGAGCGTGCGCGCGTGGGAAGCGGCATACGGGCGCGAGCACGTGCTGCGCACCGGCACGAGCGGCGCGACCGACGCCAACATTCTGCGCGGCCACGGCATCCCGACCGCGCGCGTGGGGATGCCCGTGCTCGGTGCTGCGGCGCCGTTCGCCGGCCGCTTTTCCATGGGCGTCGTCAGCGCCGCCGCGATGCTGACCCTCACCAAAGCGCTCATCGCCATCGCCATCGACACCTGCATGCGCAGTCGCGACGACGTCGGTCTCGCGCCTCGAAAGGAATACAGTCCATCATGACCGTGATCACGGAAGCCTCGACCAGCAAGTACGCCATGGCAGGCGACGTGAAGATCCATTACAACGAGATCGGTACGGGCCCCGCGATCATTTGCCTGAACGGTGCCGGCCCCGGTGCGAGCAGCTGGAGCAATTTCCAGCACAACGTCGAGGCGTTTTCGCAAAATCATCGGGTGCTGCTGGTCGATATGCCGCAGTACGGCAAGTCGGCCAAGATCCCGATCGAGTTCCCGAAGCTGACGAATCTCGCGCGCATCATCCGCGACTTCATGGACGCGATCAACTTGGAGAAAGCCCACTTCGTCGGCAACTCGTTCGGTGGACAAGCGGCGCTCAAGACGGCGATCGACTATCCCGACCGCGTCGGTCATCTCGTGATGATCGGCAGCGCGCCCGTCGGTTTCAGCCTGTTCAGCCCGCAGCCGGTTGAGGGCGTCAAACTGATCGGCGGTTATTATAAGGGCGAGGGTCCGTCGCTCGAGAAGATGCGCACGGTGCTGAAGACGCTCGTGTTCGACGGCAGCCGGATCACCGATGAGGTCGTGCAGGCGCGTTACGAAGCGAGCATCGATCCGGAAGCCGTGCGCGTGCACTCGTTGCCGGCGCCGAAGAAGCAAGACCTCACGGCCGAACTTCCGCTGGTCAAATCGCCGACGCTCGTCGTGTGGGGCATGGACGACCGCGCCGGCGCGCTCGACATCGGCCTGATCATGACGCGCCTCATCCCGAACGCGCAGATGCACATCTTCAATAACTGCGGACACTGGGCACAGGTCGAGCACGCGGCGGAATTCAGTCAGCTCGTACTCGGCTTCTTCAGCACGACGACGTAAGGGGGATCGAATGGACATCGTTGGAGCGTACGCCTGCTCGCACGCAGGCCTGCTGATCTCGCGCAGCAACGAGGCGCCGGCGGCTCAGCGCGACGCGATCTACGCGGCGTTCGCAGAGATGGGGCGCGAAATTCGCGCTGCGAAGCCCGACGCGGTCGTGCTGATCGGCACCGATCACGGCAAGATCTATCCGTACACGCACGTCGCGCAGTTCGCGATCGGCGTCAGCGAAACGGCCGAAGGCATCGGCGATGCCGACTTGCCGAAATGCACGGTGCCGATCCATCAAGCGTTCGCGCAGGCGATTCTCAATGGGATGATCGAGGAAGGCGTCGACCTGAGTTACTCGGAGCAGTCGCGCATCGACCACTCGTTCGTGACGCCCTTGATGCTCGCGTTCGGCGATGATTTTCCGAGCATCGTGCCGATCGCGCAGAACTGCAACATGCCGCCGCTGCCGCCGCTCAAGCGCAGTTACGAAGTCGGCATGAAGCTGCGCGCGGCGATCGAGGCCGGTCCGAGCGGACGCGTCGTGGTCGTCGGCACGGGCGGCCTCTCGCATTGGGTCGGCAACGCCGAGCAGCAGCAGTTCCGGCGCCGGCCGGCCGGCACGCGTCTTGGGGCGCGTTCGCCCGGCATGACGATCGATCCGACCGGGCCGATCAACGAGGCCTTCGATCGCGACTTCATGGCCGCGATCTGCGCCGGCAAGACGATGGCGTTTCTCCGCGAGTGGGGCGACGAACGTTTATACACCGATGCCGGCAACGGCGCCACGGAGATACGGAATTGGATTACCCTCGCGGGGCTGACCAACGATCGCACGGCGCGCGTGCTGGCCTACGAGCCCGTGAGCGAATGGCTCACCGGCACCGGTCTCGTCGCGTTTTCATGACGCTCATGTCATCCCGAGCTTGTCGAGGGAGCGCCACACAGCTTCGTCGCGCATGTGCTGCAATCGCTTCGATCGTCTTACTCGCTGCGGGCATCGGCGCCGCTTCGGCGCAGACCACGCCTGCGCTGACTACGGTGCGCGTGCTGGCCTCGCCGGTCGATGACGTGATGCCGGTGCTCTACGCGCAGCGCGCGGGGCTCTTTCGTCAAGCCGGACTCGACGTGCAAGTCGATCGCGCCAACAGCGGCGCCGCCGCATCGGCCGCGGTCATGGGCGGCGCGGTCGAGATCGGCAAGGGCAACATCATGTCGGTGATCACCGCGCACGCGCACAACGTGCCGCTGGTCATCGTCGCGCCGGCGGCGATCTACGATCCGAAAACGCCCGACGCCGCGCTGGTCGTCGCCGCGGGCTCGCCGATTCACAGCGCGCACGACCTGATCGGCAAAGTCGTCGGCGTGACCGCGCTCAACGACCTCAGCGCCGTCGGCGACGGAAACCTGGCTCGATCAGAACGGCGGCGACGCGAAGAGCACCCAGTTCGTCGAGGTGCCCTACCCCTCGCTGCTTGCCGCAGCTCCAAGCGGGCCGCGTTCAGGCGGTCATCCTGCTCAAGCCGTTCATCAACGACGCGATCAATCAGAAACAAGCCAGCGTGCTTGGCCTTGTGTACAGCGCGGTTTCGCCCCGCTTTCTCGAATCGGTCTGGTATGCGAATGCCGACTACATTGCGAGCCACCGAGATGTGATCGCCAAGTTTCAGCGCGTGGTCGCGCAAGCATCGGCGTACACGAACACGCATCCCGCCGACACCGTCGATCTGCTGGTGTCGTTCACCGGGCTCGAGCCGCAGCGGGCCGCGCTCGTTGCGCGGATGGTGAACGGGACGGACGTGCGCGCGCAAGAGATCCAGCCCGTGATCGACATCGCGGCGAAGTTCAATCTGATTCCGAAATCGTTTCCCGCCCAAGAGATCATTCCGCCGAAATAAGGAGAGCGTCATGCCCCGCGTTTGGGATTCGTTCATCACCGCCCAGGACAAAGCGTCGCTCGGCGACCGCCCGCATCAAGTGTGGGGTTACGGCGAGCGGCCGGCGCTGCTGTGCGTCGATCTCTACCGCTGGGTGTTCGGCGATCGCCGGCAACCCTTGCTCGAGGCGATGAAGACGTGGCCCGGCTCGTGCGGCGAGCCGGCCTGGGATGCGATCCCGCACGTGCAGCGGTTGCTCGGCGCCGCGCGTGCCGCGCGAATTCCGGTCGTGCACGCGACCAAGATGTCGCCGTACACGTCGGGCATCGCGGCGTGGTCTGAAAAGCCGAGTGCGAGTCGCGGTCCGGCGAAACCCGACGGCGACAAGTGGGACATCATCGACGAAGCGGCGCCGCTGCCCGGTGAAACGGTCATCTACAAAGCCGCGCCCAGCGCGTTCTTCGGCACGCTTGCTGATGGCGCAGCTCAACGCGCTCGACGTGGACTCGCTGATCATCTGCGGTGAATCGACCAGCGGTTGCGTGCGCGCGACGGTCGTCGACGGCCGCAGCAATCGTTTCAAGATGACGGTCGTCGAAGAGGCTGTCTTCGACCGGCATCAGGCGACGCACGCGATCAACCTGTTCGACATGCACGAGAAGTATGCGGACGTGCTCGGCATCGACGAGGTCGTCGCCCATCTCAATGCGTTGCGCCCGGCGTCGGCCGCGGTGCCGGCCTGACCCCGGAAGAGCGCTCGCGCGTTTCGCTCGCGAGCATCGCGATCGCCTTCGGACGGGTTTCGGCAACGGCGTTCGGGGGCGGTCAGATGCCGGCCATTCGCCGCGAGGTGGTGAAGCGGGCCGGGTGGCTCGACGACGATCAGTATCTCGAGATGTTGTCGGTGGCGCAACTGCTGCCGGGATCAAATCCGACCAGCGTCGCGGTGCTCGTCGGCGCGCAAGTGCGCGGCATTCCCGGCGCGACGGTGGCGTTGCTCGCCGCCGTGCTGCCGGGCTTCGCGATCCTCATGCTGATCGGCGTGCTGGCGCTCGACTCGCACAGTTCGTGGACCACCGGTGCGTTGCGCGCGTGCGCGGCGGTCGCGGTCGGATTGACGCTGGCGAACGCCGTCGAGCTCACGGTCAAGCGCCTCAAAATCGCCGACGTGCTGATCATGGCCGGCGTGGCGGCGTCGGTGCTGTTCCTGCACATCTCGCTGTTCCTGACGCTCGTGATCTTCACGCCGATCGCGCTATTCTTTATTAAGCCCAAGGCGAAGAAGGCCGAAGGATGATCCTCGGCCGGCTCGCGATCGTTTTCACCATTCTCTCGCTGCTCGGCTTCGGCGGCGGCAACGCGATCATTCCGCAGATGCATGCGGATGTCGTCGACTCCTATCACTGGATTACGTCGGCCGACTTCACCCGCTTTTTCGGGTTGGCCAAACTTGCGCCGGGGCCGACGACCACGATGGCGGCGCTGGTCGGCTATGCGGTCGCCGGCTTCGTCGGAGCGATCGTCGCCACGATCGCGGTGTTCGTTCCGGCCGGCGTGCTGTGTTACGCCGTTGGTCACGTGTGGGAAAAGCTGCGCGGTAATCCGTGGCGCGAGCGGTTCGCGGCGGCGATCAAGCCGGTCGTGCTCGGGCTGATCTGGGCCGGCGTCGTGACGCTGGCGCGCGGTGCGCTCGACGGCTGGGTGACGATCGCGTTTGCGCTCATCGCCACGGTGCTGATGCTGCGCACGAGCCTCAATCAGGCGTTGATGGTCCTCGTCGCGGGAGCGATCGGCGCGTTCGCGCTCCGTTGACGAACTGAAGATGCTAGCGCCGGTCGCGCAGGTAACGGCGGGTCAGATCGACGGCTTCCACCGTATCGAGCAGCACGCGTCCGCGCGCGCGCGTACCGGAGCGATCGCCGCTCGAACGTTCGGTCACGGCGCACAGGAACCACGGTCCGGGCACGGTCTTCGTTTGCGCGAGCAGCGCGCGCATCGTCGTCACGTCCTCGACGGTGTGCACGCGGTCGGCCGGCAATCCGCATGCGCGGGCGAGTGCCGCAAGCTGCTCGGCGCTGCCGGGCGTCGTTGCGATATCGGCTTCGCCTGTGCCCCAAATGCCGTTGGCCAATACGACGATGGTCAGATTGGTCGCGGGTTGACGCGCCAGCGTTCCGAGCACTTGTACGCCGGCGAACATCGATCCGTCGCCTTCGATCGCGATGACGCGTTCGCCGGGCCGTCCAAGCGCGATGCCGTACGCGACGGCCGCGGCATAGCCGAGTTCCATGTTGTAGATCGTGGCCGGGTGCGGCGGATCGCTCGCATAGTACATCAGCCCGGAGGACGCGCCGGGCGAAACGACGATCGCGGCATCGCCGCGGTCGGCCGCAACGGCGTCGATGATTTCAGCGCGCTGCACGGACGTTCTCATCCACGGCGTCGAGGTAGAGCGGCATGAAGACGACCATGCTCGTTCGATGGTTCTCGACGGTTTGAAACGCGAGCCGAATCGTCTCGGCGTAGGCTTCGCCCGGCCGCAGCACGATGTTGTCGAGGAGCAGCCCGTCGACGATGGCGCGCGCTGCGGCCACCGGCGTCTGGTGGTAATCGAACGGCTCGCCGATCACGCCGCCGTGGCTCACCAGCACGAACACCGGCGTACGCTGCAGGCGGCACCGCGCGAGGATCAAGCCCGCGTAGCCGAGGCCCGAGCTTTCCATAATGACGACGGCGCGTTTGCCGGCCACGAACAGGCCGGCCGCGATTGCGATGCCTTCGTCTTCGCGGGCGCATACGATCGTGGTGAAGCGCGCGTCCGCTGCGATCAGCGCGGTCAGCGCGCCGGTTCCGCTGTCGGGAAGATACACGCAGAACTCGATGCCCGCGGCAACGAGTCCCGCGTGAATTGCCGTGGCGGAAGCTCCCATGTGATGCGTTCTTACACGCCCGTGGCGCAATCACTTGTCGACCCCGCGGCGCCGTCGCACGCCGATGCGCTCGCCGACGACGAACGTCGCATCGAAGGGCGCGTGAAAGTTTCCGGCCGAGCGAAGTATACCGCCGACATCGCGCGCGAGAACACGCTCTGGGCTGCGTATGCCGAGAGCCCGCACGCGCACGCGCGCATCCGTTCGATCGATGTCGAAGCGGCGCGGCGCGTGCCGGGCGTGCGCGCGGTGCTCACCGGCGCCGACATCGGCCTCACGTGTTTGGGCCGCCAGATCCTCGACTGGCCGGTGCTCGCCGTTGACACGGTGCGTTTCATCGGCGACCGGGTGGCCGCGGTTGCAGCCGAAACGCGCGAGGCGGCCGAAGCGGCGGCGCGTGAGATCGTCGTGCACTACGACGTGTTGCCGGCGGTACTCGATACCGCCGCGGCGTTGGCGCCCGATGCGCCCGTGCTCCATCCGGCTTGGGATGGCTATTCGTATCCCGTGTTTGCCACGCGGCCGCGCCCGGCGCGCGCGCACCCGAACATTCAGGGCACGCTGCTGCGCGTGAAGGGCGAGGCGGATCTCGAACCCATCTTTACGCGCGCGCACCGCGTATTCGAACACCGCTTCGAGACGCCGCGCACGCACGCCGGCTATATCGAACCGCGCGCAACGCTGGTGTGGATCGATCGCGCCGGCGTCGTGCACGTGCATTCGCCGAATAAGTCGCCCTTCGACCTGCGCAAGCAGATGGCGCGCACGCTGGGCCTGCCGCTCGAGCAAATCACGGTCGAGTGCACGTCGATCGGCGGCGACTTTGGCGGCAAGGGCCTCACGCTCGATGAGTACGCGTGCTACTTTCTGGCCAAAGCGTCCGGGCGTCCGGTGCGTCACGTGCAGCGCTACGCCGACGAACTGCGTTCGGGCACCACGCGCCACCAAGCGACGATGACGCTGCGCACGGCCGTCGACGCCGCGGGCACGTTCCTCGCGCACCATTCGGTCATTCTCTATGACGGCGGGGCGTACGCCGGCGGGAAACCGGTGCCGCATCTGTTGCCGGGGTTCGGTTACGGTACGATTCCCTACCAAATCGAGAACGTGCGTCTCGAAATGTCGGCCGTGTACACGAACACGCTGCCGGCCGCGCACGTGCGCGGTCC
Organism: Vulcanimicrobiota bacterium; assembly: GCA_963845455.1. GTDB lineage: Bacteria > Vulcanimicrobiota > Vulcanimicrobiia > Vulcanimicrobiales > Vulcanimicrobiaceae > Lustribacter. The sequence continues at coordinate 463,417 of CAWJSM010000002.1, forward strand.
GGGCGAAACGCAAACGTTCTTTGCGTGGGAGCGACATGTCGATGAGATCGCTGCCGAACTCGACATCGATCCGCTCGAATTGCGGCTGCGCAATATGATGCGGCACGGCGACACGTCGGTCAACGGCGACATCGTCGAGCATCCGGCCGGACGCGAGGTGCTCGAGGCGCTGCGGAGCGAGCTTGCGCGCTTGCCGTCGCCTGGCGCAGGCCGCGGGCGCGGCGTATCGATCGTCTGCTCGCACACCGGCGGCGGCACCACGTCCGTGCGCATGCGGTTGGAAGAAGACGGCACGATTGCGGTGCTCCTCGGCGTGGCCGATCAGGGCGCCGGCACGTTCACGCTCGTGCAGCGCGTTGCGGCGGCAAGCCTCGGCGTGCCGCGCGAACGGGTCACCGTTCGGCAGGCCAATACGGCCGAGACGCTCTACGATCCGGGCGCCGGTGCCAGCCGCATCTCGCACATCGTCGGCCGCGCCACGCAGAGCGGCGGCGCTGCAACTGCGGGAACGTATCGCCGCGGGTGAAGCGGCGCCGTTCGAAGTGACGGCCACCTACGAGAGCGATCCGGCCGGCTCGCAGCGGGTACCCGACTATACCTTCGGCGCGTACGCGATCGAAGTCGCGGTGGATTCCGTCACGGGGAAAGTCTCGGTAGCGGACGCACTCTTGGTGGCAGATGTCGGCACGATTCTCAACCCCATTGCCCATCGCGGCCAAATCGACGGCGGATTCGTCTGTGGTCTCGGCGTCGCGCTGATGGAAGAGCGCCCGCTCGATGAGAGCGGTAAGCCGGTTCTGCTGAGCCTTGGCGACTACAAGATCCCGACGATCCGCGACATCCCGCCGCTGCGGACGGTCTACATCCCGGCGCGGCCCGGCAGCGGGCCGTTCGGTGCGAAGATGGTCGGCGAACTCAGCAATGCCGGCGTCGCGCCCGCGATCGCCAACGCCGTCTACTGCGGCCGTTGCGCGTGCGGTTGAACGCGCTGCCGATGCTGGCGGAACACGTCTACCTCGCGCTGCATCAGGAGCCGGCATGATCGTTCGTCTAGTCGCGGCGTTCGCCGCGTTGCTCATCATCGCCGGCGGAGCCTTGCCGGCGAGCGCGTATACGCCGCACGTTTTGCGCTTCAACTACGACGAAGACGATCTCACCACGCTCAACCCGTTTCTCGCAACGGGCGCGCCGATCGCCCCGCTCACGGAGTTGACGGGCGCGCAATTCGTGCGCTTCACGTTCGTCCGGCGCGGCGATCCCGGAGCTCGCGACGGCGATCCCGACCAAAGCGAACGGCGGCATCAGCGCCGATGGCCGCACGATCACCTGGCACTTGCGCCGCGGGGTGAAATGGAGCGACGGCGCGCCGTTCAGCTCGGCCGACGTCGTCTACACCTTTCGCGTTGCCACGAACCCCGACAACAACATCGCCAACCGCACGCCGTGGACGCGCCTTGCGGCCGTGAGTGCACCGGATCGCTATACGGTTGTCTTCCATTTTAAAAAGCCGTACGCACTATTTTCTGGGCGACTATTTCTCGACCGCGAGCCAAACGGTGGTGCTGCCCGAACACGTGCTCGGTCCCGGCACGGCGATCAATCAAGCTCCGTACAACGGCTTGCCGGTCGGCATCGGCCCGTTTCGCTACACGGCCTTCAATCGTGGCGACGACATCGAGCTTGAGGCCAACCCTTACTACTGGCGCGGGACATGCGAAACTCCAGCGCATCATCTACAAAATGATCACGGATGAGAATACCGATTTCACGCAGTTGCAAACCGGCGAACTCGACCTCTGGGCGCTGATCAACGGCGCGCTCGCGCAGCGCGTGCGCACGCTGCCGGGGAAAGGCGTAACGACGCACGCCCGGCGGTATCATCAGCGGCCTCTACTTCAACGTCACTCACCCGGCGGTGAGCGACGTGCGCGTGCGGCAAGCGCTGCGCTTTGCGACCGATCAGAAATCGATCGTTGCGAAGATCGCGCTCGGCAACGGCTTGGCGCAGCGTTCGGTGATTGGCTCGGCCACGCCCGATTATCTGCCGCTTCCCCTGCTTCCTTACGATCCCAAACGCGCGCAGGCACTGCTCGATGCCGCCGGCTGGAAACGCGGCGCCGACGGCACCCGCCGCAAGAACGGCGTTCCGCTTTCGGTCGACCTGGCAATTCCGGGTGGCTACGCGCCGAGCGAAAACGCGGCCGGGCTCGTGCACGATGACTGGGCCCAGATCGGCGTCACGCTCACGATTCACGTGTGGTCCGACTCATCGTTCTTTGCGCCGTCGGCGGCCGGTGGTGTCCTGCAGACGGGCCGGTTCGACGGCGCGTTGTTTTCGAACGGCGGCGGGCTCTACGCGAACGTCACGAACTTTTACACCTGCGCTGCGTTCCCGCCCAACGGCTTCAACGTCGACCGCTTTTGCGATCCGCGCGTCGACGCGCTCAACGCCCGATACGAGCAGAGCTTCGACCCCCGCGAACGCAAACGCATCGCCGCGTCGCTCCAACGCGCAATCGACGACGCCGTCCCCGGAATCGTTTTCTACCAGCGCCTCTTCGTCTCAGCATTCGACAACCGGCTACGCGGCTATCACCCCAGCCTCTTCAGCTCCTGGGGCGACCCGCTACAACTGGATATTTAGCACATCAGCATGTTGTACGATCCGACGGAACACGAGCCCCTGACCGGTGCTCTGTTCGAGCAGCAGGCGGCGCAGGCGTTTATCGTCGAGACCGTGCGCATCGTCGAGGCGCACTATGACCACGACTCAGGCTGGCCGTTGCATCCCGAGGATGACTATGGCGAACCGAAAGGGAGCGCCGACTCCGGCGTTTACTGCGGCACCGCGGGTTCGCTCTGGGCGCTTGCGCGGTTATCGGAACGCTACGGCATCGGAATGCAGGTCGACGCGGCGCGCGAGATCGTGCGCTGCGAGGAGCGGTTCGCGTCGTTTCCGGACGACGACCGGGAGCCGTCATACTTCATGGGGCAGGCCGGAGTCGCATTCGTCCGCCATCTGCTCACGAACGATGTCGAGGCCCTCAATCGCTGCATGGCTGCCGCTGCGGCGAACGCCGGTAACCCGACCCGCGAGTTCCTCTGGGGCTCGCCGGGAAGCGTGGCCCCTGCGCTGCTGCTGCGAGAGCGCGACGGCGACCGTCGTTTCGACGCGCTCATCCGGTCCGTTCAGGACGAACTCTGGCAGACGTGGGAGACCGAAGGCGAGGAGTCGAGCCTTTTGTGGCTTCAGCACATGTACGAAAAAAAAGCTCGATTCATCGGAGCAGGCCACGGTGCTATCTCCAATATTGCGGTCTTTCTCCGCGCACCCGATTTGTTGAGTGACCTCCAGCAGTCCGCGCTTCCCGCGCGCTTACGCACGATGCTGGAACGCTACGCCATCGTCGATGGGGACGCGGTCAACTGGTGGAGCCTCGGCCAACCGAACACGGGCAGTCGCATGCAATGGTGCCACGGCGCGCCGGGCATTATCACGAGCCTCGCGCGGCTACAGCAAACGGACGATGCACTCGAAGACCTGCTCCGCCGCGGCGGCAACGCCGCTTGGCGGGCCGGCCCGCTCGCGAAGGGTCCAACGCTGTGTCACGGCACGGCCGGCAACGGCTTCGCCTTCTTGGAGCTCGCACGCCGCACCGGCGATGAGCTCTGGCTCGACCGAGCGCAGCGTTTTGCCATGCATGCCATGGAACAATGCTGCGCCTGGCGTGAAACGTTCGGAATGCCCAGTGCGTCGCTTTGGACCGGCGACCTCGGCGTTGCGCTCTACGTCGACGCCGTGCTGCGCAACGATCCACGCATGCTATCGTACGACACCATGTAGAAGCTCAGGCAGGCGAGAAGACACGGCCGCTGAGAGTTGCGGCTTGAACGGAGGACGGCTTTGACCGAGGACGCGGTATTTCCCCAGCGGAGGGGTGCGAAGTCGATCGGCATCAACGTGTTCGCCACGCCGCGCGAGCGGCACGGCGAGATGCTCGAGACGTTGGGTGCAATTGCGGATCTGGCCGATAGCCGCGCGCTGCCGAAGAACATGTATTCTTCGTTCCACCCGGCGATCGAGGCACCGATCGTGGTGAACTACGTCCAGTACGCCGACCCGACGGGCGGTCGCGAGCTCGCCGCCGTCGCACGGCCGCTCGTCGACCGGACGCACGAGCTCTCGACGAGCCACGAGATGCGGTACTACGACGCGGTTGATATCGTGACGGCCGCCGGCAGCCTCGAGTTTGCGGTCGTTGCCGGCAAAGACACCGTCTCGGTCATCAGCGTGTACGTGGTCGAACCCGGCAAACAGTCTGAGCTGATAGATGCGCTGCGAAAATATGCGGACATCGTGAAGCCGGCGGACGGCTTCGAGGCGATGTCCGTTCTCCAGGGTCAGAAGCCCGAATTTGCTGCCGCCTATGAAGTGTGGGCCAACATTGCTGCCTACCGGCGCTCGGCAACGAGCGTCGCTACAGAAGCTCTCGCGCACGCTCGCGCTCTTGCGACCGAGGCTCTCATCGAAGCCTACAGCGTCGTGCGCGTCAACCGTCACCGGGGCGCAGTGCCGTAGCCACCCCCGACCTCTCCACCGTTCGCAATGCGCTTCGTATCCTCGACGCGTTCTCCGAGCGCGAGCCGATTCTCGGGGTCATGGAGCTTTCGCGGCGTCTCAAGATTTCGAAAAGCGCCGTCTCTCGTTTGGTAACGACGCTGTGTTCCCAAGGGATCCTGACTCTCGCTCCCAGCGGCCACTACCGGCTGGGGACGCGGCTCTACGACATGGGTTTGTTGGCCGTACGCAGCCACCAACTCTTCGACGCGGCCTCAGAGGCGCTGATCGAACTGCATGCAGCGACGGGGAAGAGCGTCCACTTTGCGATTCTCGATGGGTTGGACGTCGTGCAGGTCCATCGTCTGACATCGAGCGACATGGCCCGCGTGCCGGGTGAGTTGCGGACAAGACCACCGGCCCACGCAACGAGCACGGGCAAGGCCATCCTCGCGTTCGCTAAAGAAGAATTGGTTGAACGCGCGGTTTCGGCCGGGCTTCGTTCCTTTACCCCGACGACCATCACCGATGCCGCGCAACTCCGGCGCGTCCTGCGTACCGTTCGGGAACGTGGGTATGCGGTTTCGAAGAGCGAGTACCAACAAGGCGTCGGAGGCATTTCGGCTCCGATTTTGGACAAGACCAGCGTGGCCGTTGCGGCCCTCACGATCGTTGACTTGAGCGATCATCTGACCGATAAGGTCGTCGCGCACGATGCGGTCCTCGTGATGCGTAGTGCCCGCGATCTCTCGGCGATCAGCGCGTGAGCGCGTTCACGCGTACTCTGCCTGCGGCACGTTCAGCCGCGCGGCCAGATCGGCCGGCCAACTCCACTCTTTGAGTGGCGCACCGGCTTCGAACGCACGTACCTCGCGCCGAAGGACGCGCCGCAATAGAATGATGGCGAGGTCGCCCCGGCCGAGCCGATCGGGACGGCGCTGACCGATCGGCGGCTGCAGCTCCATTGCGACGTCGTCCTGAATCGAGATGATGTCGGGCCGCGTGATGTCAACGTCGTCGACGTAAACCTCGCCCCGGAAAATCGCGGCAACGACGTCCGCCTGCGGTTGCAGCGTCTTCAACGCTTCATTGCGTTTCGCGTGCGCCGCCTCAAAGCGCTCGAGCTCTGCGTCCGCGAGGTCCGCATGGTTGAGCATGAACGTCCGGTGTGAATAGTCGTCGATCGGAATGCGCCAAGCGAGATGGTCGAACGTGGTCGTTCCTTCGACGTTGACGATCAGAGCACTCAGCGGGAAGAGAATGTGATTGATCTGCGCTTTGCCGTCGCTGTAGAGCTTTTTGCCGGCAATGCCGTACTCGGTCTCGGCCGCCGCGACCCGCGGAATCTCGCGGTTCACACCGACGCCCGTGAACTCCGAATTTCTGTGCACGAAGAACGGGTGCGTGTAGTCAACGCTGTTTTCGAGCGAATTCAGGTAATTCGTCTTGCGAACATAGCTCGCGGTACCATTGAACCCCGGAGCCGAGAATCGCGCGAGCATCTGAAAAGCCGGCGGCTCGCCTGCGCCAAGGTACGCGAACACCAAGCCTTGATGCACGCGTACGGGATATCCCGCGACGCGGACCTTGGCGGCAAAGGCTGCATCTTCCGCCGGTTGTTCGACGCACTGGCCGGCCGCATCGTACATCCACCCATGATAGAAGCAGCGAATGCAATCGCCCTCGACGTGCCCCGTGAACAGCGGCGAACTGCGATGGGCACAAAAATAATCGACGAGATGCGGATCGCCGGTGACGCCGCGGTAGAGCGTGAACTCTTGCCCCAAGACCTGGATGGCCTTTGCGCGCCCCGGTGCGACATCGCGGACTTCCGCGACCGGCAACCAGAAGCGCCGAAAGTACCGCCCGGCGATCGTGTCGGGGCCGGTCTGCGCAAGCTCGGCAACGTCATTCGCGTCATTGACTTGGCTTTCGTTTGAAGTCGTCATGGCAATGCGATTGTAGGGTCCCGGCCGGTCCAGAGCAACCGAGGCGGCTCGCATAGCGGGAGAGTCGCCTTGCGCCGGGGTGCGCCGGATCCTAGGATGGCGCCATGGACATCTGTGCGCGAATTGTGGTGACACTGTGAAAATTAAAAGTTTCATCGTCGCCTTACTGCTTACGGCGTGTGCCGTGGGCGCGACGCGGACCGGTAGCCGGCCAAGGGCTGACGGTGGTTCGCGTAATCGGCCCGGCCGTCGATGGCTTTACACCAGCGTGGGCAGCCGAGAAGCTCGGTATCTTTAAGAAATACGGAATCGACGCCCAACTGACGATTGCGTCGAGTGGAGCTGCCGCTTCAGCGGCATTGATCGGCGGCGCGGCTGATGTTGCGTACGGCAACGTGGTCAGCGTAATTCAAGCGCACGCGCACGGTGTGCCCCTCCAGTACATCGTTCCGGGCGGCATAGCGAATGCGCAGACCGGACTCGTCCACGCGTTCGTTCTCAAAGATTCACCGATTCACAAGGCGGTCGATCTCAACGGTAAAACGCTCGCATCTCCGGCGCTGCACGATCTCGACTCGGCCATGACGCTAGCCTGGGTGGATGAAGACGGCGGTGACTCAAAAACGATGCACGAGGTCGAAGTGCCGTCGTCGGCCGCAGTCCCGTTTCTCGAGGCGCACCGGGCCGACGTCGTCGTCTTGACCGAACCGGCATCGAGCCAAGCGGCCGCGACCGGTTTGGTCCGCGAGATCGGCGACACGTTGAAAGTCATCGGCGGCAGCGCGTTGGTCAGCGGATATACCGTGGCCGCGTCGACGGCTGCGGCGAACCCGGACACCTACACGCGCTTCGCTCGCGCCATGCGCGAGGCGGAAGCGTACACGAATGCGCACCCTCGCGAGACGGCTGAAATTCAGGCATCATTCAGCGGCATGACATTGGATCAGATTCTGAAGACAAGGCGGAACTTCTATCCGCCGGCGCTGAACGCGAAGCTCCTCCAACCGCTCATCGACGTCTGCGCGCGTTACGGGCTGATCGACAAAAGCTTCCCAGCGGCGGAGATCATCAGTCCGGCAGCCGTCAAGCCATGATGATGGAAGCCCTCGGCCACGCCCTCGACGATCTCGTCATCGCCAACCGTATTCTCCATTCGGAAGGGGTCGTCGACGCGTACGGGCACATCAGCATTCGGCATCCGGAGAATCCGCAGCGGTACTTTCTCTCGCGCTCGCTTTCGCCGAACCTCGTTACCCGCGACGACCTCATGGAGTTCGATCTCGAATCGCACGTTCTCAACGGTGACGACCGGTCACCGTATCTCGAACGGTTCATTCACGGCGAAATCTACGCCGCGCGACCGGAGATCATGTCGGTCGTGCACGCGCATGCGGAAGACGTCTTACCATTCGGCATCGTGAAAAACGCCGGCGTCCGGTTCGAGCCCGTCATCCACTCCGCAGCCATTCTGGGCCGCGTGACGCCGATCTGGGATATCCACGACCACTTCGGCGACACCAATCTCCTGGTCGCGAATGCCGAGCAGGGGAAGAGTCTCGCGCAGAAGCTTGGCTCGGCAAGCGTTGTGCTGATGAGCGCTCACGGCTTCGCTGCCTGTGCACGCACGGTCAGCGACTGCACGCGCATCGCACTCACGGTCCCGAAGAACGCTCGGGTCATCCTGAAGGCGACGGCGCTAGGCGGAGATATGCGGACGCTGACCGACGGCGAGATCGCGAAGCACGGCGGCAGCAACGATCCCTATCGCAGTGACGTCTGGCGTGCATGGGAGTACTGGGCAAACGCCGCCGGCGTCGGCGATATGCTTTGGAAGCCTGGTTAGGCTACCACTAAATGATCTTCGACGGCCGATACGCCGGGCACGGACCAGGCGGCCCTACGCGCTGCGTCAAGCTCGGCCCAGGAGTGAACGCGGCCGCGCAAGACGACGCTGCCATTGTGCGTCTCGATGTCGATTTGGCTTGTCTCTTGCTCGACGGTCCGCTTCAGCTCGCGGAGAATCCGATCGCGAACATCAGCCACTTTCGGGGCCGCCTTGACCGTGATGTTGTTCGTAACGCCGATGACGCCGTTGAGATATTTGACGGCCCGCTCGGCTTCGTCTTTCTGAAACTGCCAATCGACCGTACCCGAGAGGGTAAGCCAGCCGTTGCTCACGGTGACCTTGATGCCCTCGGGCAAATCGCTGTGCCAAGCGAGGGCCTTTGACGCGGCCTCGGCGATATCGGTGTCGTCACGCCGGTGAAGTTCCGGCACTTCGACCTTCAGGTCATTGGCGATCGCCCTGACGCCGGTAACGCGTTTGACTGTATTTTCCGCTTCGATCTTTTGCCAGTAGCTGGGGACGGTACCGGTCAGCGTCACCGCTCCATCGTGGACGGCAACGGCGATGTGCCTCGCATCGAGACTTGGATCCGTACTGATCTCTTCTGCCACATCGGCATGCAGTTGCGCGTCGGACTTCATTTCGGGCCTCACTTCTGAAAGACAAACTAAACGATAGGCGTCGAGTCTGCCGCTTCGAAATGTGAACGTCAATCAAGTGGCAGTCGTAGGCATGCAAGTTATTCAAGCGGCGCTCCTAGGTCCTCAAAGCGATTGACGACGGACCAGGGGTGCCGGACACTCAAGCCATGATAAAAAAATCTCTCATCGCCTCCCTGACGCCACTGCTCCTCATTGGTATGACAATCGTGGCCCCGCCGGCTGCGCAAGGTCAGCAACTGGCGCAAGCAACTGCAACGCCGGCCGCCGGTGTGATTCCTCTGGGTGTTACGGTTATCGAGATGCGGGCGGTCGTTGCCGGCTGGAGTGCCAAGAAAGACATTCTCGGAAAACACGTTCAAAACGATCGCAAGGAAGATCTCGGAACGATCCAAGACATCATCATCACGCAGAAAGACGAAGCGGCCTTCGCAATCATCGGTGTCGGCGGCTTTCTCGGCATTGCCGAGCGCCTCGTCGCCATACCGACGCGTCAACTAAAGATTGAGGACGGACATTTCTTGCTGGCCGGCGCCACCAAGGAAGCGCTGACGCCAGATGCCGCCTTTCATATACGCTCACTAGCCGGTCAGCGGCGAAGCTGAGACGAGAGCGACGATCGTGACCAACATCTCGATCATCGCGATCTCAATCGCCGTGTGAGTCCGCGGTTCCGTCCACGAGCAGCTGATGACCCCGCGGCACGTGCCGTTCTCGAACAGTCCGGCGATCAGTTCGCTGCGCTGGACGAGGTGCTGGTTGTAGCTCCGGTAGGCCGCCATCGACACGTCGTGGACCCCGTGCGTTTCGGTTCCGTCCGATGCCCGTATGCGCACCGGATGCGCTGCCGCGTCGGTTATCGCATCCGGATGCGGTGAGTCGTCGCACAGGACGACGCAACCGCTGCGCACGGCGTCATTCATTTCGAGCATGCACTGCGCCAACGCCGGCCCGACGAAGCCCGCTCGCGGTCCGGCAGCAAACGTGTGGGGCGGCGCGTGTCCGTTCTCGATGCTCGCTACGGTGGCACAGGTGGGCCCGAGGATCGTCTGGGCGGCCTCGACGGCGGTTCGGGCGACCTCTTCGAATGACGTGGCCGCGGCCATCCGCAGCACGAAGTCGCGCACCTGGGCCACGTAGTGTGCGGCGCCGTCGCGAACGTTCGCTTCGAGCATCGGAGCCGCACGGGCAACGTCCGCAAATGCGAGCCGGAAAAGCGTCGCGCGCTCCTGATCGGTGAGCCGCAAAGCCGACGCGACCCGTTGCACGAAGGCATGCGAGAAACTGCGCCGCGAAGTGCCGCTCTCGAACTGTTCGTACCAGCCGGCCGAAACCTGGGCCAGTTCGGCGACTTCCATCGCACGGAGTCCTGGAACCCGGCGAAATCCGTGCGAGGGCAAGCTAACGTCGGTAGGGCGTAGCCGGCCGCGCCATTTTCGAAGTAGCTCCCGCAATTGTTTTTGTCGCTCGAGCATTTGAACGCGATTCGCAGTCGGAAGAAAGGGTATTACTTATCGTAGCATGCGCGCCCAACAAAGGGGCGGCTCGGCTGCACTGTACGCTACCGAACACCTGGCCCCGCGGCATGGCTAACCGAGTGGTCACCCCACTCGCGGTAAGGTGCGAAAATTAGTATCGGGTGATATCCTTCGGGCCCCACTCACTGCGAAGGGAGTCGACGATGGTCCTCGATGCACGTCCAGCCCGCCACGAAGAACTTGGAAAATTCCTGAAGAGCCGCAGGATGCGGCTCAGCGCAGAATCATGCGGGCTGCCGGCGCTGCGCTCGCGCCGGCGAACGCCGGGTCTGCGTCGCGAAGACGTCAGCTCGATCGCCGGGATCTCAACGGCGTATTACGCCTGGATCGAGCAGGGACGGCCGTTCGACATCTCTCCCGAGGTGCTAAATGCCATCGCCGGGGCGCTACAGCTCAGCGACGTGGAAACGCGTCACGTGCATATGCTTGCCGGCAAAGCAGAACTGCGCGGCAAGTCACTCCCGACACCGCCCTGGAGCGAGGGAATCATACACGTCGTCAGCCGGTTCGACTGCGGTCCGGCAGTCGCTCTGACGCCGTGGCTCGACGTGATCGCGGTTAACGCCCAGGCGCAGCAGCTCTTCGAGTTCGAGCCCGGCACGAACCTCGCGTGGTGGTTCTTCTGCGAAAAGAACGCACGCGTCAAGCCATGCAATGGCGACGACATCTCCGTCGCGCTGGTCGCGCTCCTGCGGCGAAATCGTGCCCGGGAAAGCGATGACGGCCGCTTTAGTGAGATCATCGAACGGCTGCACGCGGAAAGCCACGATTTTGCAATCTTGTGGGACGGACACATCGTCGACTCATCGCCGCTGATCGACGTCGAGTTTGACCGTACGGGACGAGGGCATGCCGCCTATGTGGCGGTTCTGCTGTGCGATTCGGTCGCTTCGAGTGAGTTCGTGCTCTTTATGGTGCCTCTCGACGCACCAGAAAACGCTTCCGCCGCTTATGGCGACTCTTTGAACTCGGCATCGATGACATCCGACCCGCTAGGGTTTCCATTGCCGGAGTTATCTTGGCGGGCGCCGACGCCCGCCGCCTGATACGACGCCTCTTGCAGCCGCGCTGAGGCGCGCTCCAGGCGTTCAGTCGCGGCTTGCACCTCGGCCGGCGTTCCGTTTTCCGCAACGCGCTTGAGTTCGCTCAGGGCCTGCTCGAGTTCGGCGCGGGCCGCGGGATCGATGTTGCTATTGTTTTGAAGCGTCTTCTCCATTTTCTCCGTCGTGTAGATGAGGCTGTCCGCATGGTTGCGGATCTCCGCCTCTTCCTTTTTGCGACGATCCGCGGCCGCGTTCGCGGCGGCCTCGGCAACCATGCGCTCGACTTCCTCTTTGCTCAGGTTGGTCGACGCCGTAACGGTGATCCGCTGCTCCTTGCCCGTACCGAGATCTTTGGCCGTTGCGCTCACGATGCCGTTCGCATCGATCTCGAACGTCACTTCGATCTGCGGCGTGCCGCGCGGCGCCGGTGGGATCCCTTCGAGCCGGAAGCGCGCCAGCGTCCGATTGTCGGCGGCCATTTCCCGCTCGCCCTGCACGACATGAATATCAACGGCGCTCTGGTTGTCGTCGGCGGTTGAAAAAATCTCCGATTTGCGGGTCGGAATCGTGGTGTTCCGCTCGATCAGCTTCGTGGTGACGCCACCGAGCGTTTCGAGCCCGAGCGAGAGCGGCGTGACGTCGAGCAGCACGACGTTTTTCACGTCGCCCGCAAGCACGCCGGCCTGGATCGCAGCGCCGATCGCGACAACCTCGTCCGCGTTCACTCCCTGGTGCGGCTCTTTCTTACTCAGCTTCTTGACCAATTCCAAAATCGCCGGCATCCGCGTCGCGCCGCCGACCAGGATAACCTCGTCAACGTCCTCGACTGTGATCTTCGCGTCTTCGACCGCGTCGAGAAACGGTTTCACGCAGCGATCGGTGAGGTCGCTGGTGAGTTCTTCGAATTTCGCGCGTGTCAACGTGATGTCGAGATGCTTGGGCCCCTGTTGATCGGCCGTGATGAACGGCAAGTTGATCGTAGTTTCCACGCGGCTCGAGAGCTCGATCTTCGCCTTCTCGGCGGCCTCGGTGAGCCGTTGCATTGCTTGCCGGTCGGGAGTCAGATCGATCCCTTGCGTCTTGCGGAACTCCGTCACCAGCCAGTCGACGATACGCTTGTCGTAGTCGTCACCGCCGAGGTGGGTGTCGCCCTTGGTGGCCCTCACCTCGAAGAGGCCTTCGCTCACCTCGAGGACCGAAATGTCGAACGTTCCGCCGCCGAGATCCCACACCAGGATCGTTTCGTGACCCTTGCTTTCGAGCCCGTAGGCTAATGCGGCCGCGGTCGGTTCGTTCACGATGCGCGGAACCTCGAGCCCTGCGATGCGGCCGGCATCCTTCGTCGCCTGGCGTTGCGCATCGTTGAAATACGCCGGGACCGTGATGACCGCTTTGGTCACGCGCTCGCCGAGATAGGTCGATGCGTCGTTGACCAGTTTTTGCAGGATCATCGCCGAGATCTCTTGCGGCGTGTATTCCTTGCCGTCGATCTTCACGGTGTGGTCGGTTCCCATGTAACGCTTGATCGAGGTGATCGTGCGGTCGGGGTTGGTGACCGCTTGGCGCTTCGCCAGCTGTCCGACGAGGCGCTCACCGGTCTTCGTGAACGCTACCACGGAAGGCGTCGTCCGGCCGCCTTCGGCGTTGGGGATAATGGTGGGCTGCGACCCTTCCATCACCGCGATGACGGAGTTTGTCGTGCCGAGGTCGATCCCGACGATTTTCGCTGCCATGTCGCGCTCCTTTACGACATCAGTGCGTTTCGATCTCGACCTTTTTCGTGCCGATCGGACTCGTCGGCTGGAGCACGATCTTCAGTACGCCGTTCTCCATGGTCGCTTTCGCGCTCTCGGGATTGACGTCGCGTGGAAGCACGAGCGTGCGCGTGAACGCGGCGCGGCGAATCTCCGCGTAGCGCTGTTTGCGATCTTCCTCTTGCTCGTCGTGTTGGCCTGAAATCGTCACCTGGTTGGCCGTGACCTCGATCGAAATGTCTTCCTTGCGGAATCCCGGCACCGCCGCCTCGATGACGTAGTTTCCGTCTTGCTCCGAGATGTCGACGGCCGGAAAGGCCGATGCGATAACATCGGAGCCGGGTGCCGACGTCGTCATCGCGTCGAGCAGGCGACCGACGCCGATCAAATCTGGGAAGAAGTCGAGTGCGGCCGGCGCGTAACGTGCGCGTCGCGCCGTTGCCACCGGTGCGTTGCCGTTGTGCTTGGTAATTGAAGCCATTGAACGATCCTCGTTAAAGCGAAGCGTGACGTGGGCGATCGGGTCTCGCCATGGTCCGACGTTGCTCGCGGAGTGTCAACCGAGGGACATTCATAGGTACACGAGTCCTAGCGTGGGTCCGCATCGGCGTCTCCATGGTAAGGACGGCTCGTCATTTCCAAATGCAGTTGGCGGTCAATGACACCGGGGAGGAGGTAGACGACCGGAATGATTGCGTAGAGGGCAATGCTCAGGCGCGGATCGACGGCAACGAGAACGGTCGCCACGACATACGACACCGGGTAGCCGAGGGTCCAGAGGCTCGCATCGCGGATGAATCGCCGATCGATGTGCGGTTCGGAACGGATGTATTGTTTGACGGCATAGAACCATAGCGCGCTGAAGACGAACCCCGCGGTGGCCATCGTACTTCCGAAAAGTATCACGGCCGCGCGGTTTCGGCCATATTGTGCCATGAGCGCGGTTGGATACGGAATGAAGGCGACGCACATTAGCAAACCGAGATTGATGATGAGCGAAACGCGGTCGACCTTTTTCAGAAAGTGAAAGAGCGCATGATGGTTGAGCCAGAGCACGCCGATGATGGCGAAGCTCGTCGCGTAGCCGAGCAGCTGCGGCCAAAGCCAAGCGAGTTGCAAGGTCGATTGCCGCGTCGTCATGCCCACGAGGTCCGGAACCCGCAGGTTGACGACGAGGAGCGTCGCGGCGATCGCAAAAATGCTGTCGCTGAACGCCTCGAAGCGAGCGAGGTTCATCAACGCCGGAGGCGGTAAGCTCAGGCGGCCCTTTCGCAACGACGAAGTGCTAGCGGCCGTGATAGGGGCGAGCGACGACCGCCGGGATGGGAGGCGGGGCAACGCGCACCGGGTGGAACGGCCGGCGCACGACGCCTCCGCCGCGCACCACTAAGGCATACGACGGCCCGTAGCCATACGGGAAGCCCGGATACCACCAACCTGGGCCGATATACACCGGTACCGGTCTCTGAACGTAATGGTACGGGCGTATCGATCTCGTTAGCTTCGAACCACGAGCCCGCATTGTAGCCGAAGATCGTTACGCGCATTCCAGGCGCAAGCGTCAACCCGGTCGGATTGATGATCGTGCCTTGGTGGAGATGCACGTCGTCGATGAAGCCGCGGTCGTCATGGACGGTGATCGTGTATTTGCCGTTGATCGAGGCGATGGTTCCGTTGATGACGTCGCTACTGTTGGGGGGCGGCGAGTGCGCGAACGACGGAGTCTGTGCGAGGGCCGTGACCGGGACGATTGCGGTACTTAGTGCGGCGGCCGCTGCGCGACCGAGAACGTGCTTGCGTGTTGCCATACACCCGGTGTAGCGCGGCGTTCGTTCCCGATCAAGTAAGGTGCGCTCCTACGATTGCTACTACCATTGGCGAAGGCGAGATGTCAGATCACTTCTGCAATGAGCTCGGCGGCTTTGCCGGCGCCGTTGCCGACTGGTCGATACACGGGGGAGCGGCACAGCTCCGCCGCAATCGCGTCAGCGATGTCATCGGTATCCGCCTGGCCATAGTCCATACAACGGCCGGCGCCGTAACGCTCCAAACGATGGCGGACGTGGTAGTTTTGCTCGAAGTGGTGTCTGAGAGGGAAGTAGATGAAGGGACGGCCCGCAGCCGTCAGCTCCATGGTGGTCGTGAGACCGCCCTGCACGAGCGCGAGATCGCAGACCGCGAGGTGACGGTACAGATCTGGTACGTAGGCGTGCAGTTCGAGACCGGTATGCACCGGTAAACACGCCGGGTCGATTCGTGGTCCGGCGACGACGATCATCCGCAGTTGCGGCACGCGACGTTTCGCCTTGGGGTACGCCGCGATGATCCGGCGGAGGAGCGCGACGCCGACACCGGAACCGCCGACCGTCACAATACAGACGGCCTCATCCGCGCGATAGCCGAAGCGTTCGCGCCATTCTTCGCGCTCGGCAGGCGTGGGCGGCACAAATCCGCTGACGTAGCCGGGGAAATCGTAGTGGGACTCGGTCCATGAACGAATTTGCGGCAGGCCGGGGCCGAAACTGGCCGGCACGATGTCATCGGGTTCGCCGACGAAGATGGAACGATCGCGCAGGTTCGGATGGCGCTCGATCGTGCTCGATCATCTCGGCGTTGTAGTCGGCGGTGATGCGCCGTTCGTAATCGCCGCCGTCAGGCATCGGAAGCCAGCCGACGAAATCGGTCATCCACACGAACGCGGTCCGCTTCTCGTTAGGATTCTCATGCAGGTAGTAATCGACGTCCCAGGCCTCGTCGCCGACGACGAGATCGAATTGCTCTTCCCGCAGCAGATCGTAGAACACCATGAAGTTGCTGACGAGGATCTCATCCATCCGGCGGATCGACTGGAACGCATGGAGATCGTGGTCGCCGCACTCGCTTTCGCAGTGCGCGGATTCATTGACGAGGGCGGCGCTCGCCGAATGGATCGTCTCGCCCCGCCGGCGCAACATTTCGGTGACCGGGTGTTGCGCGAGCCATTCGATATCGAGGTCCGGACGCAGCCGGCGCAGTTCGGCCGCTATTGCTGCGTCGCGCTGAGCGTGGCCGAGGCCGATCGGCGATGAAATGAACAGCGCGCGTTTGCGCCGGCTGCGTCGCGGTTTGGACGCGGGGCGAGGCAGCAGCGCGTCGCGAATCTCTGCATTGACCCTCAGCGGGGTACGCGCCTGTGGGAGATGACCGCTGCCTTCGAGCAGGACGAAGCGGCCGTTGGTCGCCTCAGCGAGCGCCAGTCCGCGTTCCTTGGGCACGATGCGGTCGGCGTTGCCGTGCAGCACGAGCACCGGACACTGCACCTTCGCGGCGAGCTCGTGCGCTTCCGCATCGCTGAGCTGCGGCGCGAGGACGGTCGCTGCGAGCGTCTCAGGTGTCGTATCCAGCGCCCACCCGACGGCGTCTTCGAACGGTTTGGTCGAATGCGGCTCCGGCAACGCTTTGCTGAAGAAGAATTCGACGAAGTCGAGGTAGTTGGTACTCCAGTAGTTTCGATTGAATTTCGTCCAGCCGTCGTGGCGTTGGTATTCTTCGTCAAACGAAGCGACCGCGGCGGCGCGGTCCGGGTCGCCGGCGGCGAGCGGCACGGCCGGCGCAATGCAGATAAGCTGCTCGACGCGCTCGGGATGGCGGCCCGCCACCATCAGCGCCCACCGCGCGCCGGCCGACAGTGCGACCAGCGCCGCGCGCGCGGTGTTCGTCGCGTCCAGCACCGCGAGAGCGTCAGCCGCGAAGTCTTCATCGGAATAATCGAGTTCGGGCGTTTTGTCGGAACGCCCGTTGCCACGTCCGTCGAAGGTAACGACCCGCGCGTGGCGCGCGAAGTAAGGAATCTGCGCTTTCCAAATGCGCGAGTGGACGATCGACCAGGCCGGCAAGAACAAGATCGTTCGCTCGCCGCTACCGTACACGTCATAAGCGATTCGAACTCCGTTCCGCAGAGCGTAGCCCGACTCGACCGGCTCGAGCGCCCTCACTCGGCGCGCTGCTTTTCCCAGCGCTGCAACAAGTTGTCGATCATTTTCAGCATCGAGTCGTGGCCCGCATCGTAATCGATCAACCGTTCGAGCAGCAGACCGAGGTTGAACGTACGCACGAGCGTCGTCACCGCATCGGCCGGGAACTTCCGCCGGTCGACGCCGTAGGCTTTGAGCGCGTTCGCAATTGCCTCGCCGAGTACTGCGTCCCACTGCTCATGGACCTGCTGCAGCCGTTCGTGGAATTCAGGCCGGTTCCAGGCCATAGCCTCGAGCTCGAACCAGATCTTGGGATAGCCTGAGGCAAGATCTTCGTCGATGAAGTTCATTGCTTTACGCCACTTTTCGATGAATGGCACGCCGGGAGCGGCGTACATCGCGCGTTGTCGAACGAGGATGCGATCGGTGAAGCGCTCGAACACCCGTATCAACAGCTCTTCCATCGAGCCGAAATAATAATGCACCAAGCCGTGGTTGGCTCCGGCTTCAAGCGCGAGTTTTCGCGTCGTGATCATCGCGTAGCCTTCACGTACGAGCAGGCGTTCCGCGGCGTCGAGGAACGCCTGCTCCGTTTCGCGGCGGGAGACCGAAATGCCGGCTGCGTCTCGGCTCAGTGTTTGATCTCGTAGACGATATTGAACGGTGTCTGGGTGGCCCGGCGGAAATGCTTCAGACCGGCGTCGTCGACGACCTGACGCATGCGCGCTTCTCCGGCCTGTGCGCCAAGCGCCAAGCCTACTTCTTGCGAGAGCGAGGCGGGCGTGCACAGGAGAGTCGACGCAGCGTAGAAGATGCGCCCGACCGGGTTGAGGTTATCCTCGAGCCGATCGCCGGCGAACGGTTCGACCAGCATCCAGGTACCGTCGGACGCCAGCGCTTCACGCACGTGCTTGGCCGCGCCCACGGGATCGCCCATGTCGTGCAAGCAGTCGAAGTACGTAATCAGGTCGTAGTCCTTGCCGGGAAAATCTTTGGCGCTTGCGACATCAAATTTGACCCGGTCTGAAACGCCGGCTGCGTTCGCCCGCTCCCGCGCCAATTCGATCGACCCGCTGTGATAGTCGAAGCCCTGAAAGATCGAGTTGGGATAGGCTTGGGCCATAATGATCGTCGAGGCGCCGAGCCCGCAGCCGATGTCAGCGACCTTGGCGCCCTTACGCAGCTTGCCTTCGACGCCGGCGAGTGCGGGGATCCACTCGGCGACGAGATGCGCGTTGTAGCCGGGTCGAAAGAAGCGCTCCGTGCCTTCGAAGAGCACCGGACTGTGCTCGTGCCAGCCGAATCCTTTGCCGGTGCGGAAGCGCTCGGTGATCTGCGGCTCGGCCGCCATCATGGCTTCGACGATTTGGAATGCGCCGTGCATGAACAAGGGACTCGTGTCGTCAGCCAGCATGAACGCCTGTTCGGGCGGCAACGCGAAGCGCTGCGTCGCCGCATCGTACTCAACGTAGCCGCTCGCGGCCTGGTTCGAGAGCCATTCACGCACGTAACGCTCGTTCGTGCCGGTGCGCGCCGCGAGTTCGTTCGAGGTCAGCGCCTCGCCTTTGGCTAGCTCGCGGTAGAGCCCGACTTTATCGCCGATGATCGTCAGGACGGCACTCATGGCCGCGCCGAGGTCGCCGAGCATTTTGCCGACGAACGCATTGAGCTTATCAGGATCGGGTGACTTGGCTGGTGGCCGGTCTGTCTCGGTATCCATAGCCGCGCTCTCCTCAATCAGGCAAGTGTCTTAGTCAGATGACTAATTTACCGCGACGGATACAGCGTGTCAATACCTTCCCAGGGCGCTTGCCGGGCGGGGTGCGCGCGATTTCGCTCGAAAAACACGCTCCTATGAGCGGTGTACGCGTCTTGGTCGGAACGCGAAAGGGAGCGTTCGTTCTCACATCGGACGAAAAGCGCGAACGCTGGGACGTCGGCGGTCCGTACTTCGCCGGCTGGGAGATCTATCACGTTACGGGCTCCCCGGCCGATCCGAACCGGCTTTACGCCTCGCAGTCCAGTAGCTGGTTCGGGCAGGTGATGCAGCGTTCCGACGACGGCGGCACGACCTGGGCGCCGGTCGGAAATACGTTTGCGTACGATGGTGTCGCCGGAACGCACCAGTGGTACGACGGCACGCCGCACCCGTGGGAGTTTGCGCGCGTGTGGCATCTCGAACCGTCGCTCACCGATCCGGATACCGTCTACGCCGGCGTCGAAGATGCCGCACTCTTTCGCTCGACCGACGGCGGCGGGAGCTGGCACGAACTCTCCGGTTTGCGCGGCCACGGCACGGGCCCGGCGTGGCAGCCCGGCGCCGGCGGAATGTGCCTGCACACCATCATCTTGGATCCGCACGATCCGCAGCGCATCTTCGTCGCCATATCGGCCGCTGGGGCGTTCCGCACCGACGACGGCGGTACGACATGGCGGCCGATCAATCGCGGCCTGATTTCGGAACAGATCCCCGATCCGCAAGCGGAGGTCGGCCACTGCGTGCACCGCCTGGCGATGCACCCCAGCAAACCGTCGGTGTTGTTCATGCAAAAGCACTGGGACGTCATGCGCACCGACGATGCCGGTGAGAATTGGCGCGAGGTCAGCGGCAACTTGCCGACCGACTTCGGCTTCGCGATCGACGTGCACGCGCACGAGCCGGAGACGATCTACGTCGTCCCGATCAAGAGCGACTCGGAGCACTTCCCGCTCGACGGTCAGCTGCGCGTGTATCGTAGCCGAAGCGGCGGTGATGAATGGGAAGCGCTCACGAACGGCTTGCCGCAACGCGATTGCTACGTCAACGTTTTGCGCGATGCGATGGCCGTCGACTCGTGCGACCCATGCGGCGTGTACTTCGGGACGACCGGTGGGCAGGTCTACGCGTCGAGCGATGCGGGCGATCACTGGTCGCCGATCGTTCGCGACCTGCCGGCTGTGCTGTCGGTCGAAGTTCAAACGCTGCCGTGATCCGCGTCGTGCTCCCGGCGCACTTGAAGGTGCTGGCGCGCGTCAGCGGCGAGGTGCAGCTCGAAGTCGACGGTGCTGCCACCCAGCGTTCCGTGCTCGACGTGCTGGAAGCCGTGTATCCGGTGTTGCGCGGAACGATTCGCGACCAGGCAACGCATCGGCGCCGGCCGTTCGTTCGCTTTTTCGCCTGCGAGCGCGACCTCTCGCACGAGTTGCCCGACGCACCGCTACCGGAAGCCGTCACGACGGGCGCCGAGCCGCTACTGGTCGTCGGCGCGATGGCCGGAGGCTAGCCGAGGCCCCAATCGCCGAAGGACCGCTATGTCCGAGCAGACGATTCTCTGGCAACAAGCGTCGGAAGCGGGGCCGTAACCTTTTGCGCGTGCGGTCCGGATTCGATTTGATCGAGGAGTAATTCGATCGCGAGCTTGGCGACGTCCGCGAGATGCAGATTGACCGCGGTGAGATTTGGCCGGCTTTCTCGAGCCCGGATGCCGTCATATCGCGTCGCAACGAGGACCGCTTGGGGAACCGGTTTCGCAAGCTCGGCCAACGCGCGCACCGCTCCGGTCGCGAAGGTGTCGACGAGAGCTAAGATGCCGTCCACGCCCGGATGCGCGCGCAGCATTCCTCGCGTCGCAGCGTAGGCGGCGTCTTCGCCGCCGCGCTCATCGATCCGTACGGCGACCGGTTCGATGTCGTAGGTGCGCGCGAACTTCGAATAGGCTGACTCGGTCTCGAGGTACGAGTTTCGCCGCGTCTCGCCGGTCATAAGGGCGATGTGCTTGGCACCACGCTCACGCAGATGTTCTAAGAGCATGCGCGCCGTTTCCCGCGAACGGATATCGATCGATGCGATGTCCGCCATAGCGGGTGCTTTCCCGATCGTCACCATGGGGACGGCGCGAGCGCGTAATTGCGTGATGTACGGGTCGTGTGCGCTTGGTTCGAGCACGACGGCCGCGTCGATCGCGAGTTTGTCGAGTCGCAGCGGCTCGTTCGAGATCGAGGGGACAAGCAAGAGTGCGAAGCCGTGTTCCAACGCCGTGACGGCCGCCGTCGCGGCAATTTCCATCAAGAAGCCCAAGCGCGAGACATCGCTCGAAATGGCAAACGGCATCGATGAGAAGATGGCGATGGTCCCGATGCCGGTGGTCCGCATCCGACGGGCGTGCACGTTCGGCGTGTAGCCGAGTTGAGCGGCAACTTCGCTAATGCGGCGCTTCGTCGTCGGGCCCACAGACCGGCGATCGTTGAAGGCGTTCGAGACGGTGGCGGGAGAGACGCCCGCCTTTCTTGCGACGTCCACGATGGTCGGGCGGCCGCGAACGGGACGATTAGCCACTTGTCCTTTACTCCCCAGGCTCGCTTAGCCGAATTGCGATAGTGTCCCACTCTAGCATGAGGTAAAACGTTTTACTATGAGCGGCTCCACGGCCTTTCGGGTCGATCAAGTGACCGACCGGCGGCGCACGACCGGTCTGATCGCCCACGATCCGGCGCGCAGCGCGGGCGGCTTCACGCTCATCGCTCCGCAGACCGACGACGGCAACGTGTATCTTGTGGCGATCGACGGAACCGTGGCCCATCATTGGAAGCTTCCCGTTCGTCCGGGCCGGCATGCCGTGATTCTGCCGAACGGCAATCTCGGTTATAACGGCAACCACCCTGATACACCGAACCTTTATCCGGCCTGGGAGATGTGGCACGGTGGCGACTTCTACGAAGTGACGCCGGCCGGTGAGATCGTTTGGCGGTTCGAGGACAAGCGTCATCACCACGACGCGGAATGGCTGCCCGACGGAGATCTGCTCTACACGACCGCGCAGGTGATGCCGCCGGACTACGCGCGAAAGATCGCCGGCGGGAGTCACGCGCACGATCTTCCCGACGGCGTTCAATACGGGGACGTCGTCCGGCGCGTGAATCGTGCCGGCAGCGTTACGTGGGAGTGGAAGGCCTGGGAGCATCTTGACCCGGCCGACTATCCGATCCATCCAATCTTCGATCGTTACCACTGGCCGATGATCAATGGCGTGCATCTGACGCGCGCAGGGCACGTGCTGCTAAGCCTTCGGACGACATCGGGCGTCATCGCGGTCGATCCACAATCCGGCAGCGTGCTCTGGTCGATCAAACATCCGCTGCTGGCGCAGCAACATGCGCCGGTCGAGCTTGAGAACGGGAACGTGTTGATCTTCGATAACGGCAACGTGCGCCCCGGCGTGACGTCGCCCCATTCGCGTGCGGTCGAGTTCGAGCCGCACGCGCAAACCGTCGCATGGGAGTATACGGATCCGATGCGACCCTATTTCTTTTCGCCATACATGGGTAGTGCGCAGCGGCTCGGCAACGGCAACACATTCATAACCGAATCCGCGTTCGGCCGTCTTTTTGAAGTAACGCCCGGCGGAGAAACCGTTTGGGAATATATCATTCCGCAGTTTGGTGAGTATCCGTCCGGCGCTGCGCGCGACTACTCTGCCGGTGCCTCCAACAGCGTGTTCAAAACGTTCCGCTATTCGCACCAGCAGCTTCCCTGGCTCTAGGTCGCTTTTGAAAGGACCCATGAAACACTTGCTCCGGCGACTTCCGATTCTTGCATTTTGCTTCGTGCTTGCTCTAGCGTCGGTTGCGGTTCCCGCGCGTGCCGACGTGCCGACCGTGCGAATCTTGATGGACTGGTTCATTCAAGCCGATCAGGCCGGGTTCTGGCAAGAACAGATCGACGACCTCGGCAAACCGTACGGCGTGAAGGTTGCGGTGTTGCAGGGCGGCCCCAAGATCCAAACGATTCCCCAAGTCGCTTCGGGTCAGGCGGAGTTTGGGATCGGCAATGCCGACGACATCATCTTGGCGCGCGTTCACGGCGTTCCGGTGCGCGCCGTGTTCGCATTCATGAATTTCGTTCCATACGACCTGGTCTACCATCCCGATCTTAAAGTACGGACGCTGAGCGATCTGAAGGATAAGACCTTTGCGGTCAACATCGGCTTCGGTTACTGGGAGTGGCTGAAGCAGCACTATCACCTCGGGAACGTGCATGAGATTCCGGTCACCGGCGACCTGACGCTCTTCAAGCTTAACCCCGACATGGTGCAACAAGGCTATACGATCTTCTTACCGGCCCGATTTGACGAGTTGCATGTGCCGAACGCCCAATTCCGGGTCTCGGACCTCGGCT
Source organism: Vulcanimicrobiota bacterium (assembly GCA_963845455.1). GTDB lineage: Bacteria > Vulcanimicrobiota > Vulcanimicrobiia > Vulcanimicrobiales > Vulcanimicrobiaceae > Lustribacter. Next base: position 486,871 of record CAWJSM010000002.1, read on the forward strand.
ATCGACCGTACGCAACGCTCTTCACGACCGATGAGATGATCAAAGATCATCCCGACCTCGTCCGAAACATGGTCGCTGCGGCCAAAAAAGGCTGGGAAAACTTCCTTGCGGATCCATCGAAATTCAAAGCGTTGGCACTCGGCATGAACGGTCAGATCAGTGCCGCCGTGAACGATCGCGCTGTCGCGGAACTCGAAGGAACGTTAGTCCCGCACGACCATGCGAAGATCGGATGTATGACCGACGCCCGCTGGAGCGAGCTGACGAAACAATTGCAATTGGTGAACATGGTTCCGGGCAACTTCGATTCCAAGCAAGCCTACACGCTCTCGATGGAGCCGGGCTGCAAGTAGCTCATGACCACCGGTGCGTCCGTCTCGCTCAGTGGCGTCTCGAAGACGTACGATTCGGGTTTGCGCGCGCTCGAGCCGGTCGACGCCGAGATCCGGCGTGGCGAATTCGTTTCGATCGTCGGGCCGTCGGGCTGCGGTAAATCGACCCTCCTGCGAATCATTGCCGGCCTCTTGCCGGCGTCGGAGGGCGCATGCGAACGGTCGAGCGATGGGACGGCGGCGTTCGTCTTTCAGGAAGCCGCGCTGTTGCCGTGGCGCAACGTGCAGAAGAACGCCGAACTTCTGATGGAACTCGAAGGCGTTCCGCCCGGCGAACGGACCGAGAAGGCTGCACGCACACTCAAGCTCGTCGGACTCGAGGGGTTCGAGCGGTCGTATCCGCACAATCTTTCGGGTGGGATGCGGATGCGTTTGTCGCTGGCGCGCAGTATCGCTCTCCAACCCAGTTTGCTTTTGCTCGATGAGCCGCTCGCGGCTGTCGACGAGCTGACGCGCGACGTGCTTCAGGAAGAGTTGTCCCAACTTTGGCAGGCGCAAGGATTTACGGCTCTGCTCGTCACGCACAACGTGCACGAAGCGGTCTTCCTTTCAAACCGCGTTGTCGTGATGTCGAAGCGGCCGGGACGCATCTTGCGCGTGATCGACGTGCCGTTCGCTTTCCCTCGCTCTCCTGAGCTCCGCTCGACGGGGGAGTTTGCGCATCTGACCGGGACAGTGTCGGCGGCCCTGCGAGAAGGTCGCGACGATGGCCGTTAACGCGATCCGCGGGGCCGCTCGCTATTCGGCGCCCGCCATCGTCGCTATCGTGATGGTCGCACTGTGGTTTATTCTCACGGCCACGGTCTACGCCGGACGCGCCTACTTGGTGCCCGGCCCGCTGGACGTTGCCGATGCCTTCGTAGCTAACGGAGCTGCCATCTTTGCAGCGACGCTTATTACGCTGCGTGAGGCGCTCGCCGGCTACCTCGCCGCCATCGTTCTCGGCGTGTCGATCGCGGCGCTCCTGAGCACCTGGCGGCCGCTGGAACGCGGCCTCTACCCGTATGCGGTCTTGCTGCAAACGGTTCCGATCGTCGCCGTCGCCCCGCTCATCGTCGTGTGGTTCGGCTATAACGACCTTTCGGTTATCATCATCAGCCTAATCATGGCGCTGTTTCCGATCATCAATAACACCCTGCTCGGTCTGCGCTCTACGTCGCGCAATCTGGTCGACTTGTTTGCCATGCACCACAGCGGACCGATCGTCACGTTTACCCAGCTCCGGTTCCCGAGTGCCTTTCCCCATGTGCTTGCGGGATTACGCATTTCTGCCGGCCTCTCGGTCATCGGCGCGATCATCGGTGAGTTCATCATCGGCTCCGGGAACTCGCGCGGCGGTCTGGGCGTGCAGATCATCTTTGCTCAGGGGCGGATGTACACCGCGTTACTGTTTGCCGAAATCATCTGTGCAACGTTGCTCGGCTTCGCGTTCTTTTCGGTCGTGACGATCGTCGGGGACCGTTTGCTTTCGCACTGGCATGAATCCGCCGTATCGAATTGAGGGGGGAACCTAACATGAGCCAGAGCATTCCGATCGTCGATCTTTCGCGGTGGCAAAGCGGCGATGAGAACGACCGGGACCAGATCGCGCGCGAGTTCGATCACGCCTGCCGCGAGTGGGGCTTTGCCGTGGTCGCCGGCCATGGCGTTCCGGCCCAGCTGATGTCGGAGATCAATCGCGTTACCAAGGCGTACTTCGGCCTTTCGCCGGAGGCGAAGCTGGCAGTCAATACAACCGGCCGCCAAGGCGGTCGCGGATATTACGCTCTCAAGGAAAAATCGCACGCGCGCACCCGCGGCGACGTGACCGCACCGGGCGACCTGCGTGAGTCGTTTCGAATGGGGGACGCGAGCGCACCGAACGTCTGGCCGGAGATGCCCAGCGATATGGGTGAGATTTGGTCGGCGTACTTCGCAGCGCTCAATGGGCTGGGTGTCGATCTGATGCACGTCGCGGCGCGAGCGCTGGGTCTACCGGACGGATGGTTCGATGACAAGATGGATCGGCCGGCTTCCGTCTTGGCTGCGCAGCATTACCCGGCGTTGGACGCGGTGCCCGTCCCCGGCCAGTTGCGAAGCGGCGCGCACACCGACTTCGGAAATCTGACGATGCTGATGACCGAAGATAAACCCGGTGGACTCGAGATCATGGGACTCGACGGCCTTTGGCATCCGGTGAAGCCGTTACCCGGCACGTTCATTATCAACATCGGCGACTTGATGGCGCTGTGGACGAACGATCGCTGGCGCTCGACGCTCCATCGCGTCGTCAATCCCCCGCCGGAAGCCCATGACTCCTCGCGACGGCTCTCGATCGTTTTCTTCTACGAAGTCAACGAAGATGCGCTCATTGAGTGCATCTCAACCTGCGTCGATGCCGAGCATCCGGCAAAATACGTTCCGATCCGTGCCGGCGAGCATATCGCCGTTAAATTGCGAAGTGTCGAGACCGCCGCGTCGCGGTTAGGGTAATGGTTCGCGTTCTGCGATTACGGCAGCGTGCAATACAGAAGTCGGGCTGAAGCGGCAAAGACAGCGACCCCTGATATCACCCTCACATCGGAATCCTGAAGTTGAGTGCTTCCCAATCCCATGTCCGCAGCAGCACCGAACCATCTCGCCAAACCAGCTTACCGGGGGATGCAAAGGCTCACGCGAGCTCCTCGTTGCGCTGTTGCGCACGATGAGGTGACGGCTAAGCATTTGGCAACGTTTTCCGGTTGTCGGATCGATCTCTATCACGTGCATTCTCTCCCGCCGTTATTCTATTGCTTGTTCGCGCAAGCTAACGAGTAATTTGGAGTGCCTCTCTCCGGCTCGCCGTTTGAGCTAAGCTCCTTTCCGTGAGCGATTACGACGTTATCGTCATCGGTGGCGGTTCGCCCGGCGAGCATTGCGCGGGAGCGCTGGCCGACGGCGGCTTACGCGTCGCGCTCGTCGAGCGCGATCTCGTCGGCGGCGAATGTTCGTATTGGGCGTGCATCCCGTCGAAGACGCTGCTGCGTCCCGGCGAGGCGGTGCATCAGGCGCGCGAAGCCGCAGCCACCGCGCAGGTCGACGTCGCCGCCGCTCTATCGTGGCGCGACTTCATGGTCTCTAACTATTCCGATGCCGGGCAACAGGCCTGGCTCGCCGGCAAGGGCATCGACCTGATTCGCGGCACCGGCAAGCTCGCCGGGCCCGGCGTAGTCGACGTCGGCGGCGTGCGCCACGCCGCGCGCCACGTCGTGATCGCGACGGGCTCCGATCCCGTTATGCCGCCCGTTCCGGGTTTGAGCGAACTCGCAAGGCGTGTGGGGCAGCCGGGAGGTGACCAGCATGAAGGCCGTTCCGCAGCGCCTGCTGATTCTCGGTGGCGGACCGGTCGGTGCCGAAATGGCTCAGGCGGTGTGCCGCCTCGGCGGACATGTCGCGCTCGTCGAAGGGTGCGACGCACGTGCTGGCACGCGAGCCCGAGCCGCTCGGCGTGGCGCTCGGTGAGGTGCTGCGGCGCGACGGCATCGAGCTCTACCTCGGGATGCACGCGACGGCCGCGCGGCGCGATGGCGACGATTTCGTCTTGGTGCTCGACGACGGCCGCGAGCTGCGCGGTGACCGGCTCCTTGTCGCCACCGGCCGGCGCCCGCGCGTCGCGGGACTGGGATTGGAAACGGCCGGAGCGACGTACGACCAGCATGGCGTTCATGTGAACGCGCATCTGCAGGCCGGAGATCGCTTGTGGGCCGTCGGCGACGTTACCGGGGTACGGATGCTGACCCACATCGGCAAGTATCAGGGCGAAGTGGTCGCCGACAACATCCTCGGCAAGCCGCGCGAGGCGAACTACGAGGCCATGCCGGATGCGGTGTACACCGATCCGCAGGCGGCCTCAGTCGGTGCCACCGAGGCTCGCTTCAGCGGCACTGCCGCGCTCAAAGATGTGGCGAAGATGGGCACCTACACGCGTGCGTACGCCGGATCGAACGGCTTTCTGACGCTGTCTGTCCGACGGCGAACGGCTGACCGGCGCCTATGCGCTCGGGCCCGATGCGGGCGAGTGGCTGCAGCAGGCCACGCTAGCGATCCGCGCCCGCGTGCCGCTCGACATCTTGCGCGACGTCATTCAGCCGTTCCCGACGTTCTCAGAGATCTACGTCGATGCGCTGAAAGCTTTGTTAAGCAACCGCGGACCGCTGACGAACCGATTGCCCCGCACGTAGAAACGCAACCGGCGATCCGCTGCGCGAGTGATGCCGATCCGCCTGCTCTGCCCGATGTCGCCCGCCGCCTGACCGTCGGATCCGAGCCAGAGCGGGCCAGCCCGGCAGAGGTCGATCCCATCCAGCCGGCGATCGATGTCCAAGGCTGCGCATAGCCGTCCCGGGGCGATCCGGCCGGCTAACAAACCCTCGGGCAGGTTGTGCACGAGCATTTTACCGATGAGAAAACGCGCGAGCTGCGCGGTATCAACCGGCAGCTCGGCCCGATCGAGGCGGACGACGCGGTTAGGGCCCGCCGGCACGTGTCGCGGCGTCGAGGATAACGGGCGCGAGGTCAGTGTTGACGCCGGCCGCGGTTAAGCTGAGAAACTGCGTTGGCCCTCCGCGAATCTCCGTTGCCACCGGCGGCGCTGAAATTATCAACATGACACAATTCCCTTTAACTATACGTGACGCACGATTTGCTTTGTCCGACTTCGATAAGGTAGCCGTCAGGATCGCGGAGGTAGCAGCAAGTCTCGCCGGCCTTGTCCATCGGCTCCGTGATGAACTCGGCTCCGCGGTCTTCGCCAGAGCTCATAACACGCCTGAATATCAGCAACGCGGATATTCATAAAGCTGCTGACCGTATCCAGGTCGGCCGGAACGCTGAGGGTCACGGTCGGTTTGTCGGGGGTCGGGCCACCGCCGAAGTAGAGAATGAGCCACGTGTTCGCGATTTGAACGAACGCCGGGCAAGCCGCTGTCGTCGCCTCTGGTTACAATGCGACCTCCGAAGACGGTTTCGTAGAATCGAACCGACCGGTCGACGTCCGGCGACCGTGAGAAAATGCGCGACGGTAAATCCGTCGCGCGGCGGCATCTTCGATAGTTCACTAACCGTACGTGAAGCCCGGATTGCTTTGCCCAACCTCGATGATGTAGCCGTCAGGATCGCGGATGTAGCAACGCGTCTCGCCGTACCTTCGGCTTTGGCTCGGTGATGAACTCGGCTCCGCGGCTCTTCCAGAGTTCATAACACGCCTGAATATCCGCGACGCGGATATTCATAAAGCTGCTGACCTTATCGGGATCGGGCGGGACGCTGAGCGTTACCGTCGGCTTATCGGGGGTCGGGCCGCCGCCGACGTTGACGATGAGCCACGTGTTCGCGATCTGGATGTATCCGGGGTCGCCCGTAGCTCAGAATGCGACCGCCGAAGATTTTTTCGTAGAATCGCAACGACCGCTCGATGTCGGCAACGGTTAAAAAGTGCGCGATGGTGATGCCCTCGCGCGGCGGCATCTCATAGGTTTTATGTTCGACTTGTACGTTGTTCATTGACGACTCCAATTCAGATAGAGAGCAATTGTAGCGAAATTCACGGGACGAGCAGCACCTTTCCGATGCCGCCCTTGGTGAACGCGGCCTGCGCGGCGCCCGCGTTCTCGAGCTCCTCGCGGCGGCCGATCGGGATGGTCAACTTGCCGGCGTTGACGGCATCGGCGATGAAGGCGATGCCCGCTCGGTCTTGCTTTGAGCGAAACGAGACGACGCGGACGTTCGGATAGTCTTCGCTGCCGTCGGGCTCTCCCGTCACCGATGCAAACGTTCCGCCGTCCTTGACTTTCGCGAGCAGATCCGTCGCCGCTTTACCGCGCAGCGTGTTGGCGACGACATCGACTTGCGGAATGGCGGCGAAGGCGGCCGGGTCGTCAAGTGCGATCGTTTCGTCCGCGCCAATGCTTGCGGCCTGGTCGAGTTGAGAACGCCGGACGCCGGCGATCACGTGCGCGCCTAACGACTTCGCCATGTAGACCGCAGATCGGCCGACGGCGCCCGCTGCACCGGAGACCAGCACCGTCTGGCCGGGTTGCAACCCGCCGGCGACGGAGATCAATTGGCTGCCCGTGAGGCCCACGATCGGAAGTGCGGCCGCGTCGACCAGGTCCATCGTCTCCGGAACCCTGGCGAAAAAATCCGCTTTGTCGGCGACGAGCTCGGCGTACGTGTGATACGACCACCCGCAGACGCGATCGCCGGCCATGAGGTCGGTGACGCCGTCGCCGGTCGCGATCACCGTTCCCGACACGTCGAGGCCGATGATCGCCGGAAATTGCAACTGCCATCCCTCGATTTGATCGTTGCGCTCTTGGATGTCTTCCGGATTGATGCCGATGCCGGCCACCCGGATCAGTACGTCGCCCGCGCCCGGCACGGGATCCGGCATGTCCTGATATTTCATGACTTCCGGACCGCCGTACGCGGTCACCACCGATGCTTTCACGGAACGTTCAGCGCAGCGGCTTGAAAGCGGCGCGCAGATCGTCTGCAAGGAGCTGCGGCTGCTCCCAGGCCGCAAAATGCCCGCCGACGTCGTGCTTCTTGTAGAAGATGAGCTTGCCGTATGCGCCCTCGGCCCAGCTCCGCGGGCACTGGTAGAGCTCATGCGGGAACGCGCTCACGGCAACCGGGATCGTGATGCCTCTGGCATCGAAAAACGCGCCCTTGTTTTCCCAGTAAAGACGGCCCGAAGAGACGCCGGTGTTCGTCAGCCAATAGAGCGAGCAGTTTTCGAGGATGTCTTCGCGCGAGAGGCCGCTCGGACGTCCGGCAAAGGCGCCCGCGATTAACTCGTAGCTGTCCTTATCGTGATCGAGCATCCACGCCGCCAGACCGGCCGGCGAATCCGCAATCCCGTACAGCGTTTGCGGACGCTTCGTCATTTCGACTGCGTAGGCCGTGTGGTTGGCAAAAAAGTCCACGAGTTGGCGATACGCATGGAGCTCGTCGGCCGAGAGACCGGCCGGAGGCGGGGTGCCCGCCTGAACCCCCTTCGAGATGTCGGGCTGGAGAGCAGCCGGCATGTTCGTGTGAATGCCGAGCAACCCCGGCGGTGTCAGTAGTGCTATGTCCTCCGTGACCGCGTTGCCCCAGTCGCCGCCTTGCGCCACATAGTGCGTGTACCCCAGGCGCTTCATCAGCTCGACCCATGCGCGCGCGATGCGCGGCGGATCCCAACCGCCTTTCGTGGGCTTCGCCGAGAAGCCGTAACCCGGCAAGGACGGAATAACGATATCGAACGCGTCGGCTGCCGTCCCGCCGTGCGCGGTCGGGTTCGTCAGCGGATCGATGATCTTCAGTTGCTCGATGATCGAGCCCGGCCATCCGTGCGTAACGATGATCGGCAACGCGTTCTCATGCTTCGAACGAACGTGGATGAAATGGATGTTCAAGCCGTCGATCTCGGTCTTGAATTGAGGTAGTGCGTTCAGCCGTGCTTCGACGCTACGCCAATTGTAGGTCTTCCAAGATTGCACGACCGCTTGCGCGGTTGCCAGCTGTACGCCTTGCGTTTGATCCGTAACGGTCTCCCGATCGGGCCACCGCGTCGCGTTTACGCGTGCACGCAAGTCGCTAAGAGCCTCATCCGGAAAATTGATCCGGAACGGCTGGACTGCGGTTGCCGCGGAGCCGGAGGCGGTGTTTTGCGCGATCTCGGCTTGGGTCATGATTGTATCCTCGCGTGCAGCTTGAGCTAAAGATGGAACGGCGCTCACGAGCAAACCTGACGCACCCGCAAGGAGCATCTCTCGCCTCGTTGGGGCCGAGTAGGAGTTCTTCATCGTCATTGACATCGTGCCGAACTTCGAGCGACCTAGGGAGTAACTGAGAGAACCTCCTCGATGAAAACAGGCCTGCGGAGGAAGTAGCGGTTACTCCCTGGCGCCTTTATCGATGACTACGATCCATTCACGAGACTAGTATCTCTGTTGACCTTTTCAGAGGAGCGCATCGAATGCACAAGCTGATTCTTCTTACGGCCATCGCAGCGGCGATCGGCTTGCCGTCGATCGCGACGGCGCAAACCACCTCGACCGCGGGGTCGATCATTTGCCGGCCGGTCGCAACCGGCGAAACCGCGAACGCCACCATTCAAAATGGCCAATTTCTGTGCAAACCCGTCAACATGGATCGCATTCACAAGGCGATGACGGATGCAATGACGGGCCTGACCCCGGATCAACAGGCAAAATTGCAGCAGGCGATGTCCGTGCTTCAGTACGAGCTGCAGATCGAAAGTCATTACCCGGGCTACAACGGCAACCCCAACAACTAACGACTCGAGTCAGCGCAACAAACCAAGCAGCGGCACTAAAGTGACCGCTGCTTTTTTTTGTTACCGGGCGTTCAGGAAAAACGATCGACGTCGAGTATTGCCTGGGCAAATGCCCGGGGAGCCTCTTGCGGAAGATTGTGCCCGATACCGCCCTTGATGATCCGGTTCTCATACTTGCCGGAGAATTTGCCGGCATAGGCACTCGGGTCCGAATGCGGAGCACCGTTGGCATCACCCTCGAGGGTGATGGTGGGAACGGCGATGGCGGGACCGGCGGCGAGCCGCTTTTCCAGCTCGTCATATTTGGGTTCGCCCTCGGCCAGACCCATGCGCCACCGGTAGTTATGGATAACGATGTCGACATGATCGGGATTGTTGAATGACGCTGCGCTGCGCTCGAACGTCGCCGCATCGAACTGCCACTTCGGTGAAGCCAGACGCCAAATGAGCTGCGCGAAATCATGCCGGTTTTCCGCATATCCGACGCGGCCGCGCGGGGTGGCAAAGTAGAACTGGTACCACCACTGAAACTCAGCCTTGGGTGGCAGCGGTACCTTACCGGCCTCCTGATTCCCGATAAGATACCCGCTCACCGCGACCAGTGCCTTACAGCGCTCCGGCCACAGCGCCGCCACGATGCCGGCGCTGCGGGCGCCCCAATCAAAGCCGCCGACCACGGCCTTCTGTATTTTGAGCGCATCCATCAGCGCAATGACGTCGACGGCAACGGCGGCCTGCTGCCCGTTGCGAGCGCTCGAGCTTGAAAGAAAGCGCGTAGAGCCGTACCCACGTATGAATGGAACGATGACGCGATAGCGGGCTGCCGCCAATATCGGAGCCACGTCGGTGAAGCTGTGGATGTCGTATGGCCAGCCGTGCAAGAGAATGACTGGCGGCCCGTCGGAGGGTCCGGCCTCGGCGTATCCGATACTGAGAGTGCCGGCATTGATCTGCTTTAGCGGACCAAAAGAGGTCTGCGTCGCCACGGATTGCGCCTCCGCAGAACCGATCGTCGCGAGTTGGGAAGCGGCCAACGTCGTAGCAGCCGTTCCCAAAAAGAGACCACGCGGATAGGTGTGTGCGTCGGACTTATCAATAGTGCTCATGGCACAATGATACGGCGCTGTGCCGGGACTTCAGAGTAAGTCACAGTATCCCTCAGCGTCGAAAAGGGAAGTGGTTCTTACTCGTATCGGTTGTTGTCAGGCTGCTACCGTTCAGGTATGGAAACGCTTTGCCACACTCGTGAAGAAATCGAGCACCTTCCAAATGCGCCTTCAGCGGCGCTTGAGTTTGTCCGTCTCGCTTATGCGGGCCGACGCTCCACTGATTACCGCAAGCGCGGTGGCGACTTCATCGCCTATGATTTCGGCGCCGGCCGTCTCACACTGACGATCGGAGACGCTTCGGCAAAGCAACTGCAAGGACGGCGGATTGCGCGAATCCTACGGCGGAGCTTCCGGACTTCGTTAAGTATGGCAAGTCCGAGCCGAATTCTCGGCGCGATGTCCGACACCCTGATGGAACAGGCGGGGCTTATCCCACCGTCGCCGACGTTCGCTGCGGTGCTCGTCGCCACGATCGATCTCGAGTGGGGCGTGCTGACATATGCCGCCGCGGGGGTTGAAGGGGGGCTCGTGTTCGGGGATCCGACGCCGCACGTGCACCTCGGGGCGACGGGACCATTGCTCGGAATCGAACGGCATCCGGCCTATGAAGAACGATCGATGCGCTTCCTGCCCGGCGACACGCTGGTCACGTTCACGGACGGCGTCACCGAAGCGCCTGCCGCAACGCCTGACGGACATCTCGGCTCATCGGGCCTCGTGCGGTCGATGCGACGGATCCAACAGGCCGGAGAATTGAGCATTCGTGCGCTGTGGAAAGAAATCGGTCATTTCACCGGCCACGTATATCACGACGACGCGACGCTCGCTATCGTTACGACGCCGCAAGTGCCGGCGCGCGCTAACACCGCGGGTCGTCCTTCGCGTCGACATACTCGAGCCCGAGCGGACCAATCGCCGTCACTTGCGTGATGTATTCGCCGGATTTCGCCCAGTGAAAATGCGGCGTACTTCCGGGCAGAACGACAACGCTGCCGACGGGATATGCCGTAAGCCCGTCGCCGTCGAACGTTTCGCCGAGACCAATGTAGAACGTGCCCGATATCACCGTGTAGATTCGGTCTTCAGGATGGTGGTGCGGCATGAGTTTACCGCCGGACGGCACCTTGACGCGGATCGCATATGGTCCCGGGTCGGACGGTTGCCCCACGAGCGTCGCGAGCAGAACTCCGGGCGGATAAGCATCGAACGTTTGCCATACGATGTCGCTTGGCAAGATCGCCTTGAAACGGGACTCGCCGGGCTGATGTTTGCACAAATTGGTATTCATGTTTCGACGATACATCGGGCGTCGAAAGCGACCGAGTAACTGTGAGTTCGTTGTTTAAAGCACTACCGCTCCGGCATCGCCCGAGCGTCGAAGTCGCTCAGGAGGAGGTACATCTCGGGCAGCGACAACCGGATGAGGAAGATTCGCTGTGCCAGCGTGAGGCGAAGCACTTCGGCCAAGCGAGCGATAAATTGCGGCGACACGCGGGCCGCCCGCCCACTCTCGAAGGCGCGATACCAGTAATCGCTGACCCCGGCGAGCTCGGCCACTTCGCCGCGTCGTAAGCCACGAACACGGCGCCGTGACCCGAGGGGTAACCCGAATTCCATTGGTTCGAGCCGATCTCGGCATTGCATAAGAAAGGTGCGAAGTTCGCGACGCCGGTCGATGTCATCCCTCAATTCAGAATGCCGGCTCGATCGCGTATCTGCTTGTAGCACGGTCATCTCCAGTTCCAAGTGATGCTGTCACGGCAAAAGTACACGAAGGGCCGAGTGCAAAACAGAAAATGCTGATGGGGGGCACCGTGAGTTACCCTCGGAGTGAGGCCAAGTCAAGCGTCCGGTTAGCAACCTGTTCTTGGAAGCAACGCCCCGCAGAGGTATACTATGCGTCCATATGCCTTACGTGCGACGCGTGGAACTGCGGAGTTTCTTAACGGCCGCGCGGGCGCGTCTTCGGCCGCAGGACGTCGGTCTTCCGGCTACTGGAAATAGACGCGTTCCAGGGCTGCGACGCGAGGAGGTTGCCGAGCTGGTCGGAGTTACACCGAACTGGTACACCGCTTTTGAAAAGGGCAGCAGCGACCGCAACTTCTCGCCGGCGTTCGTAGGGCGAGTCGCCGAGGCTCTACGTCTCGAGGAGAGCGAGCGCGTCCACCTATTGCGGCTTGCGTTACCTGAAGTCGCAGCAGCTGCATCCCACTTCGAGAATATGTTGGCCTCCGCCGAGAGCTTGGTGCGGGAAGCGCGAGCGATCGCCGGCCGCGCACTCGCTCAGAGCATCTGTCAGCGTCTCGTCTCCGATGAGTCATTGCGCCAGGCGCGAGCTGCCGGCGGGCGCGCACTCGCATCAGCGATCTGCCGGCAAGTCGCGGCGCGGCTGCGCGCCCGGTAGGACGACGTGCAGGGTTTGATAACGCACGACGACTGTTTGCTGGTCCAGGCAAGTTTTGCACAACTCGAGCCCGCCGCAGACGATATCGCAGCCGCGTTTTATGTGCGGCTCTTTGAACTGAACCCGGATTTGGCCCCACTTTTCAAGGCGGAGATGAGAATCCAACGTGAAAAGTTCATCGAGAAGCTCGCTGTCGCCGTAATGGGCCTAGAAGATCTCGATGCGATTGCGCCCCTCGTTCAAAAGCTCGGACGCGGTCATGCTGGATACGGCATAGAGCCCACGCACTACGCGACGGCACGCGAAGCGTTGCTCTCGGCACTGAGTGATCACTTTGGGCCAGCCTTTCACGCGGAATTGCGCAGAGCATGGGGCGCCGCGTTCGACGCCATATCAAATGAGATGATTCGTGCCAACGACGATCGGGTTTAGGCGACGATCGATTTCGCGCTAATCTCAAGGTGATAGATTTCCGGCAGCGCCAATCGGAAGAGCAAGAATTTTTCGGCTGCGCTCAGGCGTAAAGCGTTCGAGAGACGGGCGACGAACTGCGGCGAAACCCTCACCGGACGCCCGCTTTCGAATGACCGATACCAGTCGACGGTCACGCCGACAAGTTCGGCAACTTCACCTCGACGTAGACCGGCCACTCTCCGGCGCGTGGTTCGCGGCAAACCGAGCTCGATCGGGTCAACGTTGGAACGGCGACTCATGAGAAACTCGCGCAACTTTCGCCGCCGATGGCCGTCTTCTTGGATTTGAAGGTAGTCCACATCTGAGGCTGACATCGGAATCAAGATCCTCTCTGATCGACTCCTGGCGATGAGGTACGAGAGAACCGTAACACGCAGTCGGCGCAAGAAGCAGTGAGCGCGAGCTACCCCCTTGCTACGCTTTAGGTACCGTCGGGACGATTGAGGCAGCAGCGAGTCACTGCTAGTTCCTCCCTCGAAGTGATGCGAGCCGCTACGCTCGCGGTATGAAGACGAGCCGCTCGCAATTCATCTGCTCCGGCGTGGCGTTTGGGGCGGGATTGAACCTGGGCTTTCGCTTTCCGGCCGGTGCGCAAAACGGCGTGTTTGCACCGAATGCTTGGGTGCGCATCGCTCCTGACGAGACGGTCACGATTCTCCTCAGCAAGTCGGAAATGGGCCAAGGCGTGATCCACGGCCTACCGACAGTTTTGGCTGATGAGCTCGACGCCGATTCGCAGTACATCCGCACGCGGTTCGCGCCGCCCAACGCTGTTTACGTCGATCCCGAACTCGGAGAGCAAGCGACGGGCGGGAGCACGTCGATCAACAGCACGTGGCTGCCGTTGCGCCACGCCGGCGCCACAGCACGCGCGATGCTCGTTGCGGCCGCAGCCAAACAGTGGGGCGTCGAGCCCGCGAGCTGTACGACTCGCGAGAGCGTCGTGTATCATGCCGACTCCAACCGTTCCGCGACTTACGGTAGCCTCGCGCTTGCTGCGGCCGCGCTTCCGGTTCCGGCGAACGTTTCGCTGAAGCCGGCAAACCGGTTCACGCTGATCGGCCGGCCGCGGCCTCGACCCGACACTCCGTCGAAGGTCAACGGCTCAGCGCAATACGGGATCGACGTGCGGCTGCCCGGGATGGTGTATGCCGCGATCGCGCGCTCGCCGGTGTTCGGCGGACGCCTCAAGCATATCGACGATCGCAAGGCGCGTGCGGTTACCGGCGTGCTCGACGTGATTCGGATCTCGAACCGGGTTGCCGTCATCGCGAAGAACACGTGGGCGGCATTTCAGGGGCGAAACGTATTGGCGATTGTTTGGGACGAAGGTCCGAACGCTAAAGCGTCGAGCGGAGAGTTATTCGCCGAGGCGGCAGAGCTCGCGCGCACGCGCAAAGGCGAGCACGTCGGCCTTGCACGCGGCAATCCGGCGGCGGCGCGCGGAACCGTGCTCGAAGCGACGTATCGCGGGCCATTCCTTGCGCACGCCACCATGGAGCCGATGAACACGACCGCGTACGTTCACGACGGAACGTGCGAAGTGTGGTCGCCGAACCAAGTGCCGCAGCGGGCGCAACTCGCGGCATCCAAAGGCAGCGGACTGCCGCTCGAACAGTGTACGATTCACACCACGCTCTTGGGCGGCGGTTTTGGCCGCCGGCTCGAGGCCGACTACGTTCAGGAAGCCGCTGAGGTTGCGCGGGCCGTTCGCGCTCCGGTGAAGGTCACGTGGAGCCGCGAGGACGACATCCAGCACGACTTTTACCGTCCGATGAGCCTCAACGTCGTGCGCGGGGTCGTTGCTAACCGGGAGCTCCTGGCGCTGGAACATCTGGTCGTCCAGCGCTCCTGGCTACAACGCTGGAAGCCGGCGTGGTTCAAGGGTGGCCTCGATCCGCTCGGCGCTCGAGGGTGTCGCGGACACACCCTACGCGATCCCGAACCTGCGCGCTTCGTACATCGATCATCAGCACGGAATCCCGGTCGGGTCGTGGCGCGCGCCACAGGCGAATTGGAACACGTTCGTGACGGAAAGCTTCATCGACGAACTGGCCCATGCTGCCGAACGAAGATCCCGTTGCGTTTCGCCTGGCGATGTTGAAGAAGAACTCGCGTGCGGCCGCCGTTCTCCGTCTCGCCGCCGCCCGTGCAGGCTGGGGCCGGCGACGGGCAGGCGTGGGGCAAGGCGTCGCCATGATTTTCTGGGCCGGCAGTCTCGCCGCTGTGGTCGCGGAGGTTTCGCTCAAGGGCAAACTGCCGAAGGTGCATCGCGTCGTCATCGCCGTCGATTGCGGGACCGCCGTCAACCCGGACATCATCGTGCAGCAGGCGCAAGGCGCCACGAACTTCGGCTCTCTCGGCGGCGCTGACCGGAAAGATCACCATCGCGAACGGGCGCGTCGAGCAGAACAATTTTTACGACTACACGGTGCTGCGCATCGCGGATGCGCCCAGCATCGAGGTCCACGTCGTGCCGAGCAATGCCGCGCCGAGCGGCATCGGTGAGCTGTGCGCGCCGCCGATCGCGCCGGCCGTCGGGAACGCGATCTTCAACCTCACCGGCAAGCGGATTCGCACGCTGCCCTTCAACGACGCGTTAGGATAGAACGACATGCTTTCGATAAACGTAAACGGTACGCGAGCATGAGGTGGACGTTCCGCCCGAAATGCCGCTGCTCTGGGTCATTCGCGACGAGCTCGGATTGACGGGCACGAAGTTCGGATGCGGGGTGGCCCAATGCGGTGCCTGCACCGTCCATCTCGACGGCCAAGCAACGCGCTCGTGCGTTTTCCCGGTGTCCGCGGCCGTCGGGAAACGCGTGCAAACGATCGAGTCACTCTCCAGCGACAACTCGCATCCGGTCCAACGGGCATGGGTCGCCGAGCAAGTGCCGCAGTGCGGATATTGTCAGTCAGGGCAAATCATGGCCGCCGTAGCGTTGCTGCGCGAAGCGAAACACCCGAGCGATGTCCAGATCGATCAAGCCATGACCAATATCTGCCGCTGCGGTACTTACGATCGGATTCGCAGCGCGATTCATCTCGCGGCCCGCGAGCTGGACGGCTGACAATGTTGAAGTTTCGGGCGACAAACGCTCTTGCGGTCGGGTTGACCACTGCGCTGCTGGTCGGATCGATCCTCAGCTCAGGTTTTGCCAGCCCAAAGCCGGCGGCCGCACCGACGAGCGCGGTGGCGATACAAGCTCAGAAGGACGCATCGGCCAAGCTCTTTCTCCAGATGGCGGAAGTCATTGAAAGCCCACGCTGTCTCAATTGCCATCCTGCCGGTCGTAGTCCGACCCAAGGCGACGACATGCACCTGCATACGCCGCCGATGGTTTCGGACGCGTCCGGTCACGGTATCCCGGGCCTGCACTGCAGTGCTTGTCACAGTCCGTCAAACGAACCCATCATGATGCCGAACATCAAAATCGTCCCCGGTAATCCGGCATGGTCTTTGGCACCGGCGGCGTTCGCATGGCAGCACCGGACGCTCCACGAGATTTGCGAGCAGGTCAAAGACGCACGGCGCAACGGCGGCCGGTCGCTGCAGAAAATCCACGATCACGTTGCGTACGATCCGCTGGTCGGTTGGGCGTGGCATCCCGGACTCGGCCGCAAGCCGGCGCCGATGACGCAAGCGACGTTCGGTAAGCTCGTTCAGCACTGGATCAACTCCGGCGCGGAATGTCCGTCGGCATCGACGTAGCCCGTGGGAGGTGAGGCGTTCGGACGCCCGGGTATGCGACCGGGCTGGACGCACAGTAACAAATCGGGCGTCGGGACGGCGTATTCAACGTCAAGCCGGCTGTGGTTTACGACATGGAAAGGCATCGTCACCGAGGTATCTTTCCCGACCATCGACCGGCCGCAGCTGCGCGATGTGCAGTACTTGCTCAGCGACGGCAAGAGCTTTTTCCACGAAGAGAAGCGGCACCTTACCTTCGAGATCGAGCGGATCTCTGAGGAGACCTTGGGATATCGCTGCACGAATACCGATCCTGCCGGCCGCTATGCGATCGTCAAGGACATCATCGCGGATCCGCACCTTGCGTGTCTATTGCAGCGCACGCGTATCACGGCGCCTGATCCAGCGTTGCTGGATACGCTGCACGTGTATGCGCTATGCGCGCCGCATTTGGAAGTCGGCGGTTACGGCAATACCGCGTACGCGAAGGTCGTCAACGGTAGACGTGTGCTGATGGCGAGAAAGGGGCGGACCTGGATGGCTATGGCAGCCACCGTTCCGTTTGCTCGAACATCATGCGGTTTCGTCGGTGCGAGCGATGGCTGGACCGACCTTTACGACAATTTCGATATGGATTGGGAGTTCGACACCGCAACCGACGGCAACGTGGCGTTGACCGGAGAACTCGACCTCAGCACAACGAAAGAGTTCACGCTTGGAATCGCTTTTGGCGACACCGAGCATAATGCCATCGCGACGCTGGTGCAGTCGTTGTCTTTGCCGTTCGACGACCAGCTCGCGACGTTCAAGGCGCAGTGGCAACAGGCATGTGCCCGCATGGCGGACCTAGCGTCGCATTCGCATGACGAGGGCAACCTCTACCGCGGCAGCTACAGTATGCTGTTGGCCCATGAGGACAAGACGTATCCGGGGGCGCTGATCGCATCGCTCACCGTTCCGTGGGGCGAAATCAAGAGCGATGACGACACGGGCGGCTACCACCTCGTGTGGACGCGCGACTTGGTCAGCAGCGTCTTGGCGCTCCTCGCTGCCGGCGATGTGCGCACAGCACTGCGTGCGCTCATCTTTCTCGCCGTCTCGCAGCACGACGACGGCGGATATGCGCAAAATTTCTGGGTGGACGGTGACGCGTACTGGAACGGGACGCAACTCGATGAGGTCGCATTCCCGGTTATGCTGGCCTGGCGACTTTACCACATGGGCGGGCTCGCCGGTTTCGATCCGCTACGACATGGTCCGCCGGAGCGCGGGGTTTCTCATCCGCAACGGCCCGGTCACGCAACAGGAGCGCTGGGAAGAAGCATCGGGCTATTCACCGTCCACGCTGGCGGCGAACATCGTCGCGCTGACCTGCGCGGCGTTCATCTGCCGAGCGCGCGGCGATGCCGCCACGGCCGAGTTCATCCAGGATCAAGCCGATTACTTGGAAGGCCACATCGAGGAATGGACCGTCACGAGCACCGGCACGCTTGGCAAGGGGCCATACTACATGCGCATCCTGCCCGAACTCGTCGGTCAGGAGAATCCGGCCGAGGACAAGGAAATCGCGGACTTTGCGCATCGCCAATCGCGCTCCGGATGAGGCGGATTCGTTTCCAGGCGCGCGAGGTCGTCGATGGCGGTTTTCTCGAGCTTGTTCGCCACGGCATCCGCGCAGCCGGACGATCCCGTTGTTCTCAACACGTTGAAGATCATCGACGCGGTGCTGAAGGTCGAAACGCCTGCCGGAGCCGTCATGGCATCGATACAGTCACGACGGCTACGGCCAGCAACGCGACGGCGGGCCGTTCACCTCGTATGGCGTCGGCCGCGCGTGGCCGTTGCTCACCGGCGAGCGCGGCCACTACGAAGTGGCGGCGGGCCGCAGCCCCGAGGCCTACCTCCGGGCGATGGAAGGGCTCGCGTCGACGACGTGCCTCCTCTGCGAGCAGGTTTGGGACGAAGCCGACATACCGCGCAAGTACATGCGGCTCGGCGAACCGACCGGCTCTGCGATGCCCCTTATGTGGGCGCACGCCGAGTACGTGAAATTGCTGCGCTCGGCCGCAGATGGAAAGGTGTTCGACCAGATTCCGGAGGTTGCCCAGCGCTATCTGTTCGGTGCCTGCCAGAAAAAGAAGATGGAAGTCTGGAAGTTCAATCGCCGCGTGCGCTTCATGCGTCCGGGCGAAATGCTCCGCGTCATTTGCGAGGGGCGTTTTCGGCTGCGCTGGACGTCGGACGACTGGGCCTCCGCCCATGATTCGGCGTCGCAAAAGAACGGGCTCGGCATCGACTACGTCGATTTGGCCGAGCTCGCGACGACGTCCGGAATGATCGTCGAGTTCACGTTCTTCTGGATCGACGCCAACCGTTGGGAAGGCCGGAACTACCTCATCGCTGTCCGCTAAACGACGGTGCCGCGCTAGGGTCCCGCGGCAGGGTGCACGTCCGTCAGCCGGTAACTGGAACGTTCCCGCTCATTGGGCAGGTATGAGCTCTCAAGATAGCTTCGACGAACGACAAATTTCGCTGGCTTATCTGCCGCCGACGCCGCGTCAGACGCGATTAGCGCTGGCTGGGGCGTTCGTTCTGCTCGCCGGCTTCGCGGTTTTGATTCCGTTCGTGACCGCACCGCTGCCGCTGGCTTACAACTTCATTCCAGCGTTGGACGCTGTCATTTTCATCACGGACCTGATCACGGCCAGTCTTCTCATGGCGCACTTCTCGATCACGCGTTCGAGAGCGCTTTTGGCACTCGCCTGCGGGTATCTCTTTTCAGCGGCGCTTGTGGTCGCTCATGGGTTGACCTTCCCCGGGCCGGTTCCCGCGGGATATCTCCACGAAAGCAACCACGCCAATTTCAGGATTTACCTGTTGTGGCATCTTGGTCTTCCCGCTGCGCTGTTTGCCTACGTATGGTTTCGAGATAGAGATCGCACAAAAGGAGGCACCCGGGCGCCGGCAGCGCCCGTCATTATTTCTAGCGTCGCGGCTGTATTTGTTTTGGTAACCTGCGTCGTTTGGCTGGCCACCTCTGGTGCCTCGTTTCTCCCGTCGGCGCTAACGTCAACCGATGCGCTCGTGTCGCGATGGCTCACCGCTCTCACTATTCTGCTATGCGCCGCTGCGCTTACCGTGGTGTGGCGCTTTCAGCGTTCGGTCCTGGATCAATGGCTGATGGTCATCATGCTTGCGTCGATGATCGAATTGGCGATAACATCGCTCTTCGGAGGGCTGACGTCGCACGCCACACTCGGCTTTTATACCGGCCGTCTATTTTCGCTCGTCACCTCAACAGCCGTTTTGGCGGCGCTACTCGCAGAAACAAGCAGATTATATGGTCGTCTTGCGCACGCGAATATGCTTGCAAGCGTGGTTAGTGCCTCGCAGCTCCTCTCCAGTGAGATCGAGTTACCGAAGTTGATTGAGCATCTCATGACGATCGCGCTTGAGAACACGGGTGCAAACCGTGGGATGTTGATACTGCCCTCAGCCGGCGAGTACGTAATACAAGCCGAAGCACGCGCTATCGGTAATCAGGTCGAGGTTGTGTCGCGGCACGAGCCGATCGCGAGCAACGCGTTTGCGGAATCCATGGCGCGCAATGTCATCCGCTCGAAGGAGCGCCTGGTTCTGAATGCGACGTTCCGAAGCAGACTTGCCTAAGTCGCTCCTCTGCCTTCCGCTTGTTAAACAACGGGAATTGACGGGCGTCCTGCTCCTCGAAAATACCGTAACCGCTTACGCCTTTACGGCTGCCCGAATCGCGGTCTTGGAATTGTTGGCCGCACAAGCAGCGATCTCGCTGGACAACACGCGTCTGTATACCGATCTCCAAGAACGCGAAGCGAAAGTTAGACGCCTTATCGATTCCAACGTCATTGGAATTTTGATCGGCAATGTCGAAGGGGCCGTTCACGAGGCTAATCAGGCGTTTCTCCAGATCGTCGGCTACGATCAATCGGACGTTGACGCGGGGCGATTGCATCGGACAGTACTAACGCCGGCTGAGTGGCATGACCGGGACGCCGAGGCTCTGGCTGAAATGGAAACAATCGGCACCTGTCAACCATACGAGAAGGAGTACTTCCGGAAAGACGGCACGCGCGTCCCGGTGCTGGTTGGAGGCGCCACGTTCGGCGAGCCCCGGCGCGGCATCGTGGCATTCATCGTCGACCTGACCGAGCGAAAGGGAGCCGAGGCAGAGCTGGCACATGCGAACCGCGTCGCGACGATGGGTCAGCTCTCGGCCTCTATAGCGCACGAAGTCAGTCAACCTGTCACCGGGCTGCTTATCAATGCTCAGATGGCTGCCCGGTCCCTGGCGAGTCAGCCGCCGAATGTGGAGCTCGCCAGTATGTGTATTGATAGAATCATCAGAGATGGCCAGCTGACCGCAGACATTGTGAGCCGGATTCGTGAATTCTCCAAAAAGGCAACGCCGCGGAAACGGGAGCTCGACGTTAACGAAGCGATTTTGGAGATCATCGGAATAACGCGCGGCCTGATGTCAAATAACGGCGTTCTGACGAAGCTGCAATTAGCCGAGGGACTACCGCTCATTTTTGGTGACAGAGTCCAATTGCAACAAGTGATCCTGAATTTGATCATGAATGCAATCGAAGCGATGGGCGAGGTCAGGGACGGATCGCATGAGCTACTGATCAGCACCTGTCGCGGCGAGCTCGAGAGCGTGCTTGTCGCGGTAAGCGATACCGGTCCGGGACTGCCTCCAGCGACGCTGGCGCGTATCTTTGAGCCCTTCTATACGACGAAGTCGAGTGGTCTGGGCATGGGATTATCCATCTGCCGCTCGATCGTCGAAGCGCACGGCGGCCGACTGTGGGCGAAGCCCGATGAGCCCTCCGGGCGCCGTCTTTTATCTAACACTGCCGGTTCAGGCGAAGATCGCGGTCTCGCCCATCTCGAGGTGATAGATTTCCGGCAATGCCAAACGAAAAAGCGCAAATTGCTTGGCTGCATTTAAGCGTAAGGCTTTCGAGAGCCGGTCGATAAACTGCGGCGATACTCGCACGGCACGGCCGCTTTCGAAGGACCGATACCAGTCGACGGTCACTCCCACAAGTTCGGCAACTTCACCGCGGCGTAGCCCCGCAACTCTCCGGCGCGTCGTTCGCGGTAAGCCGAGTTGAACCGGGTCGACGTGGGAACGGCATTCCATGAGAAATTCGCGCAACTGTCGCCGGCGGAGAACGTCTTCCTGAATTTGCAGGTAGTCAACATACGCGGTCGGCATCGATAATCGAGCTCCTCGTCACGGCTTGATGTCATCATCACATCATAGGCGCGCACGTAAGGCTATTGTTCGATAGTATCGTTAGTTGATAACCAACACTAAGGTATCACGGAGCGGGCGACGATGGCGGGCGCAGCTTGGCATCCATCTTCACGAGATCCGCCAGCGACGGGGCCTGCATCTTTCGCATCACGCTTCCACGGTGCGCCTTGACGGTGATCTCGCTAATGCCCAATTCGCTCGCGGCTTGTTTGTTCAAGCGTCCCGCAACGATCAGCTCCATCACATGCTGCTCGCGTTTCGTCAGCGAAGCGTAGCGATTACGTAGCAACTGCAGGCCTTCGTCCTCCCGTAACGCTGTGCGACTGGCGTCAATCGCCCGCCCTATGGTCGCCAACAGGACGCCTTCGTCGAACGGCTTGGTCAAGAAGTCGAATGCGCCGGCCTTCATGGCCTCGACGGTCATGGGCACGTCGCCATGTCCGGTGATGAAAATAATCGGCATGAACGGCTGGTCGGCGGCGATGCTGCGCTGCAATTCGAGCCCGTTGAGGTCGGGAAGCGTGACATCGAGAACGAGGCATCGAGCCGAGCCCACCGGTGACCGCTCGAGGAAAGCGCGGGCCGAGGCAAACATCTCAGGCTGCCAGCCTTCGTAGCGGATGAGCGATTCCAGCGATTCTCGTACTGAGACATCGTCATCGACGACAAAGACCGTCGCCGTGACCGTATCATTGAGAGGCATTCGTAATTGGCTCTGGTCGGCGCTTGAAAGCAGTACTAAAGTACGATAGACGGTTCGCGAGAAGCCGCGTTATGGTTGACCTGTGGCTTGTTCGCTTGTATCCCGCCCGCAACCCTACTTGACACGCTCGTCTAGTACGGCGGCAGCGTGACGGCGAAAGCCGGCGCGGCACGATTGGTTGCCGTGATAGATGATGACGACTCGATCCGATCAGCGCTCGTTCCGGCACTGCAATCGGTGGGCTTGGACGCCGTCGGGTTCACGTCGGCGGAGTCGTTCCTTGGCTCCGGCCGCCTAGCCGAAGTCGGCTGCCTCATCACCGATGTGAAAATGCCGGGCATGACGGGGCTCGAACTTCAGGCAAAGCTGCTGCGCGACGGCTATTCTATTCCGATCGTCATCATGACGGCGCACGGTGTCCCCGAAGCTCGCTCGCAGGCCATGGCCGCCGGCGCGATCGCGTTCCTCGATAAGCCGTTCGACGCCGGCTTCTTGCTCAAAACCGTTCGAAAAGTCATCGAGCGTGCAAGCTAACGCCGGACCAGGTGAACTTTCATTGGCCTACCTGCCGCCATCGAAGCAGCAGACGTGGTCAGCGCTGGCCTGGGCGGCCGTTTTGTTGCTCGGAATGGCTGTTTTGGCGCCCTTTGCGGCCCAACCGATGCCGCGTTTTAACGGCTTCATTCCGGCGTTAGACGCGATAATCTTTGTCACTGATATCATTACCGCAAGCCTTCTCTTCACGCACGTCTTAACGACCCGGTCGATGGCGCTCCTGGCGCTGGCATGCGGGTATCTGTTTTCGGCGCTCATCGTCGTCGGACATGGGCTGAGCTTTCCAGGTGTTATCTCTGCGACGGGACGGCTCGGCGGCGGAAGCCAGACGACCGTTCGCCTTTATTTATTCTGGCATCTTGCACTTCCGGTGGCCGTGATCGTTTACGCGTGCCTCAGGGATAAAGATCGTTTGAAGACACGCACGACTTTGCCCATAGCAGCCGTGGCACTTTGCAGCGTGGCGGGCGTGGTAGCTCTCGTGAGCATCATCGTCTGGATCGCACGGGGTGACGAACTGTTGCCGTCCGCTTTGGTTGGCCCGAGCGCGTCGAGCCCGGTCATACCATTACTCGTCGATCTGACAATCGGTTTATGCGCTGTTGCGCTTGGCGTCGTGTGCGTTTTCCGGCGTTCGGCTCTCGACCAATGGCTCATGGTTATTATGCTGGCATCGATCGTCGAATTGGCGATAACTGCGCTGTTTGGCGGCCCGATCTTTAGTCTTGGTTTCTATGCCGGGCGCGTATTTTCACTCGTTACTTCGACAGCCGTTTTGGCGGCGCTGCTCGCAGAAACAACCAGACTTTACGCGCGGTTGGGCCGCGAAAATATGCTGGCGCGGCTCATCGACTCGAATATAATCGGAATTTTTGTCGGCAATCTCGACGGTCAAATTCACGAGGCGAACCAGGCGTTTCTTGAAATCGTCGGATACGAGCAGGCCGACGTCGAGGCGGGCCGACTGGTCCGGGCAGAGCTCACGCCGCCGGACTGGCACGATCGGGACGCGCCGGCCCTGGCTGAATTGGCGTCGGTCGGAACCGTGCAGCCGTATGAGACAGAGTACTTTCGGAAAGATGGGACTCGCGTGCCCGTCCTGTTCGGAGCTGCAACGTTCGGAGAACAACGATACGATGTTGTCGCCTTCGTCGTCGACCTTACCGATCGCAGGCGCGCCGAGCAAGAGCTTGCGCACGCAAACCGTGTTGCGGTTATGGGTCAACTAACGGCCTCCATTGCTCACGAAGTCACTCAACCCGTCACGGGGCTACTTATCAATGCCCAAACGGCTTTGAACTCGCTCGACGGGCAGCCGCCAAATTTGGAGGTCGTCAAGACGTCGATCGACCGCATTATCAGTGACGGAAAACGTACTTCTGAAATCGTCAACAGGATCCGTGACTTCTCGAGAAAGGTTCCGACGGCAAAGGGACGACTGGAAATCAATGAAGCCATCCTCGAGATTATCGATTTGAGCCGTATCCCGATGTCTAACAACGGCGTCTCGGCGAAGATTCAATTGGCGGAATCGCTGCCGCACATTTCGGCTGACAGGGTCCAATTGCAACAAGTGATCCTGAACTTAGTCATGAATGCGATCGAAGCGATGACCCAGGTAGAGAATGGATCGCGCGAGCTGTCGATTAGCACTGGTGCGCACGATGCCGGCAGCGTACTCGTCGCTGTAAGCGACACCGGCCCGGGGCTCCCCGAAGACGCGGTCGAGCGCATCTTTGAAGCTTTCTACACCACCAAGCCCAACGGTTTAGGCATGGGTTTATCGATCTGTCGATCAATCGTTGAAGCGCACGGCGGGCGACTGTGGGCGACGCCGAACCAACCGCGTGGTGCGGTGTTCTACATGGCACTCCCTTGAAATTTGATTATCTCGCTCTTAAAGCGGCGTGACCAACAGCGACTTGACCGTCGAGTTATCCAAAACGACGGTGCGTCGCGCGAGCGCAATACCGGTGTCGTGCACGGAGAACGTGGCATTCGCCGAGCGCATAGGTCTCGACACGGCCGAAATCGACCGGTTCGGTGAGACGCCTTCGGCGACCGTCGTTCGCACACTAAATTAGTCCAGCGTCCGCTGCGATTACGGCGGCGTGGCGCTGTCAAGCCATTCTCTCGCTTCCGAATAAAGCTTGGCCGTGAGGTCCTTACGATCGTCGCCTGGTAAGTCGTTATTGATCTTTCGCCCGACGGTGTGGAGGTTGTAGCAGATGAACCGATAGGATGGACGAAACGTCGCAAGGAGATTACTGTCGATGGGGATAGTTTTCGAAGGGTCGACCGCCTTGACCGTATCTTTCTCGTAAATGCAATCGAGACTGGCTAACCGCCAAATGCCGTCATCTTTGCGAAGGCGGCTGAGAAGACGGCAACTCGCTGCCGTATCGACTTCAATCTCGCCCCACATTACGCGCGTTTCGATCAAACAACTGGTTTCCGCCAGCGCGCGAGATCCGTTGACGCCAACGATCGCCGGCGACAAGCGGTGCTGCGAGAGCCCATCACGGTGGATGCCTTTTGAAGCCTCGACGAAATCGTGCCCCGAGCCCTCGAACCATGCGACACGCACCGAGGATTGGTCATGATAGAGGCTGCTTCATTTCTTCCCACTCACCGCGGTCTCGTAAGTGTCGCTCGCGATAGACCGTGTCGGCTACGGCAGCCTTATCGATTATGCTGTTGTCCATTTATCACTCGCTCGCTAGACCGGCCGGCGCGCTCGCCGGGAAGGTAACGTTGCTGGTTCGATATTCGAACGATCCGGAGTAGGTGATAAACGCAACGCGAAACGTAAACGATGTCCACGCGTGCGAGATCACGTCGATTCCATCCACGACGGAATAATCGATCGTAAACAGGGGCCGCGTCACCAATCCCGAGACGGCGAGGCGCGCCTGCAGGACCGTGCGCAGCGGCAATGACGTCTCGCGATCCAGATATAGTTCGCGCAGCGTATGGTGCTCCGGATCGAACCGCGGCACAAGGATCAGATGATCCGCACGGCCGCCAAATACGGCATCGCCGGCAACGGTCACATCGTACGGATGTGCGACCGACGTCACGCGTCCGATCTCGGCCGGACCGCCAGTGTCGGTAGGCTCGGGTGCATCGAGCATCGAGGGCGCGGCGGTCGTGCGGTAGTGGTAGAGCCCGACGAGCGCAATCGGCGCAACACCGTACGGCGGCCGATTCGCAACGTGCGGCGGCGTCTTCGTGCCGGCATCGTCGAGCGAACGCACCAAGGCCGCTCCGTCGCTCGTGCGCAGCACGATGTGGTCGTTCTCCCGTTCCGTTACCCCGCGGTGCACGAACACCAAATGCATGTCGTATTCGACGTACGGCGGCACGCGTTCGGCCTGCGCCGCCGCGTACGCGCGATCGTAGAGTTCCAACGGCGAAGCCGCAACGGCCGCCGCGAGAAGAAGCCCGAGCACGTTAAAGGGCGGTCCCTCGACAAGCTCGGGATGACATGTCTCTAGACCAAGCCGGGTCCGAAGAGATCGGCGGCCGAGAAACCGTGTGCGAGGAACGTGTATTTCGCGAGCATGTCGACGACCGGCTGGATCAGACCGGGGCTGTTCGACTCGGCGAACGCAAGGCGCGGATAGCCGGCAATGATCGCCGGGTCGACTTTCGTGAACGTTGCCAGCATCGTCGCCGCCTCGCCGAAGTTCTTCGGGTTGTTGGCCCACTTCGCGGCTTCGTGGATCGCGGCCGCGAGTTTTTTGCCGGTCGCCGCGTTCTTCGCGAGCCACTCTTTGGATGCGGCGATGCCGAGCGTCTGGAACGGCTTGTTGCCGTTGACCGCCGAGTAGTTGTAGCCGAGATTGCTCAGGTCGTTCTTCGATGCGGTGAAGAACGGTTCGACGATCGCGCCGCCGTCGATGCGTTTGGCCACGATCGCGCCGGCCATCTGCGGCGGCGGCATCTCGATGAACTTGATCGTCTTCCAATCGCCGCCGTTCTGATCGATCCACGCCAGCACCGTGCCCTGGATCATGTCGTGCAGCGTCGAGACCGCGAATGTCTTGCCGTTGAGATCCTTGGCCGTCGTCAGACCGCTCTCTTTGCCGACGGCGAGGTGCGAGATCGGAGAGCGTGGCGCATAGGTCGCGCCGCAGGCCAGCATCTGCAGCGGCAGGCCCTGGATGTAGGCCGCCGACATCGAGCCGCTGTTCGTGACGCCCACATCGAGCGCGTTGCCGAGGATGCCTTGCGTGACCGAGCCGCCGTTGGGCAGCACGGTCAACTGCACGTCGAGGCCGGCCGCCTTGAAGATGCCTTTCTCTTGCGCGTAGTACGGCAGTGCGGCTTCCTCGACGCCGACGACGCCCATGCGAACGGTCGTGGCGCTCTGCGCGCGAGCGGGCAAGGTCGAGGCGGCGAGCGCGGCGCCGGAGACGGCGATCATGGCGGAACGTTTCATATTTTTAGAGTGCTCCTGGGGCGAAGAGTTCGGTGGCGATAAAGCGTTGCGGCAAGATCTGGTAGCGAACCATCAGATCGATGACGGGTTGAACGTATGCCGCGCTGTTCGATTCGGCAAACACGATGCGCGGAATGCTTGCGACGACGGCCGGTTCCATTTTCGTGACGGCGGCGAGGATGTCGGCGACTTCGGCGTGGTTCTTGGGATTGTTCGCCCACTTCGCCGTGTCGTGGATGACGGCCGCGAAGCGTTTTACCAGCGCCGGGTTCTTATCGCCGAAGTTCTTGTTGCAGATAACGCCCAGCGTCTGGAACGGTTTACCGCCGGCAACCGCGCTGTACGGCTGCCCGAGGTCCTGCACGTCGTTGCGCGCGCCGGCGAAGATCGGTTCGACGATCGCGGCGCCGTCGATGCGCCGCGCGAGAATCGCGGCCGGCATTTGCGCGGCGGTCAGTTCGGTGAAGTTCACGGCCTTCGAATCGCCGCCGTTGCGATCGATCCATGCGAGCACCGACGCTTGCACCATGTCGTGCAGCGTGGTCACGGCGAGCGTCTTTCCGGCGAGGTCTTTGGCGTTCTTGATGCCGAGCGTTTTGTTCACGGCAAGGTGCGCGATTGGTTCGCCCGGCGTATAGAGCGCGCCGCAGGCGAGGAGGTAGACATCGACGCCGTGCGCGTGCGCGGAAGCGAGCGAGCCGCTGTTCGTAGCGCCGACATCGATCGCGCCGCCGAGCACTGCTTGCGTTACGGCGCCGCCGCCCGAGAACGATTGAAATTCGACGTTGAGTCCGGCGGCCTTGAAGAAGCCTTTCTGCGCCGCATATGTCGGCAGCATGCCTTCCTCGACGCCGACGGCCGCGCAACGGATCACCGGGGCATCGCTTTGGGCGGATACCACGCTTGGTGCGCTTACCGCAGCGGCCGTTAAGGCCAGCATGTGCGATCGCTTCATGCTGGAGGATATCTGCAGCACCTCGGGCCTTCCTTGTAGAAACGATCCGCGTGCTAACCGAGGAGCAAAATCGCCGCTTGACCCAAGTCGGCCGCGGCACCCCGATGGGCGAGCTGCTGCGCCGTTACTGGATGCCGATCGCTGCCGAGGACGAGTTCGACCGCAACCCGATCAAAGCGGTCCGATTGATGGGCGAAGACCTCGTGCTCTACCGCGATATGGCCGGCACGTACGGCCTCGTCGACCGGCACTGTCCGCACCGCCGCGCCGATCTGTCGTACGGTTTCGTCGAGAACTGCGGCATCCGGTGCAACTACCACGGCTGGAACTTCGATGAAACGGGCCGCTGCATCGAGCAGCCGTTCGAAGACATCGCGAATCCGGACGCGCATTTCCGCGACAAGGTGCGCATCGCGGCGTATCCGGTCGAAACGAAGGGCGGCATGGTGTGGGCGTACCTCGGCCCGCAGCCCGCGCCGCTGGTTCCCAATTACGAGCCGTTCATGTGGAAGAACGGCTTCGTGCAGATCGTGTTCGCCACGATCCCGTGCAACTGGCTGCAGTGTCAGGAAAACTCGATCGACCCCGTCCACTTCGAGTGGATGCACCGTAATTGGACCGTGCGTTTGGGCGGCGAGCTCGGACCATACGGCAAAAAACACGTGCGCGTCGGGTTCGATGAGTTCGATCACGGCTTCGTGTACAAGCGATTGGTCGAGGGCATGGACGAGTCGCACGAACGTTGGCAAACGGGGCGCATCTGTCTGTGGCCCAACGGCCTCGGTCCGCTAAGTCACACCGAATACCGCGTGCCGATCGATGATGAAAACACGCTGAGCGTGACCTGGCACTTCACGCGCGTGCCGAAAGAACGCGAGCCTTACGTGCAGACGACGATTCCGTCGTGGGAAGGGCCGATCCTCGATCCGCGCAGCGGCCGCTGGGTCACGAGCCACATCATGAATCAAGACTTCATCGCATGGGTCGGTCAGGGCACGATCGCCGATCGCACGCAAGAACATCTCGGAACGAGCGATCGCGGCATCATCGCGATGCGCAAACGCTTCGTCGACGACATGGAACGCATCGAACGCGGCGAGGACCCCAAAGGCATCGTGCGCGATCCGGCCGCGAATGAGTGCATCATGATGCCGATCATCGAGCGCGAACTCTACACCGACGGTTTGCCGCTAGCGGAGATGCTCGCCGATCCCGCGATCGATCCGCGTCGCGACTACCGCTTCCAAATCGGCCAGCCGCTAGCCGTACGTCGCGCCTACCTCGAAGCGATGGGCCTCGACCCCGACGACGCCGAGCTCAAACCCGGCGCCGCCCTCTTAACCGCCGAAGCCGCCCAAGCCAGCCGCCGCATCTGGACGTAATTGTCGCCCTGTCACTAAGGAAAATTCTAAAGTAACCGCTGCTCCCGCCTTCGCGGTCGCACGCTAGTCGCCGAGATTTTCTCCCATTCCTCGTCGACGCGCCTTCGGCACTCGCTCGGAATGACAAGGGTCAGACCAAGAACGGGTTGGTCGTGCGTTCGGTGCCGATTGAGGTGGGTGGGCCGTGGCCGCACACGACGTGCGCTGCGTCGGGGTAGACGAAGAGTTTGGTGCGGATTGAGTCGACGATGTCTTCGAGCGACGTTCCGCCGAGATCCCAGCGGCCGACGCCGCCGCGAAAGAGCGTGTCGCCGGTGAAGAGCGTCGTCGCGCCGCCGTGATCGAGGGCGAACGACGTGCTGCCGGGCGTGTGTCCCGGCGTGTGAATCGCGCGCAACGTCACCGCGCCCGCGCGCAGTTCGTCGCCGTCGGTGATGTCGCCGTCGAGCGCCACCGGCTCGATCGAACCGGGCAGACCGATCATGCGAAATTGCTGCGCGAGCGAGGCGTAGAGCGGCCGGTCGGCGTGGTGCAAGAGGCCCGCGCCGCCGACGCGTTCGCGCAGCGGGCCGAGCGCGCCGATATGGTCGAAGTGCGCGTGCGTGTGCAGCAGATAGCGCGGGCGCAGACCGTGCCGCGCGAGCCGCGCGGCGATCGCGTCGACGTCGTCACCGCCGTCGATGACGATCGCTTCGCCGCTTTCCGGGTCGCCTAGAATCGTGCAATTGCACGCCAGCATGCCGACCGGGAAGGTCTCGACGATCACAAGTCGATCTTGAAATCCCGATAGGCGCGGTCGAAGTAGCCGAGCGGCGCGCCTTCGCGTTCGCCGGCTTCGAGCACGTTGCCGATGAAGATCGTGTGCGTGCCGGAATTCAGCTCTTCATCGACCTTGCAGTCGAAGTAGGCGAGCACGCCGTCGAGGATCGGCGATCCGCTCGGGACCCGAGCGGTGCACGACGTCCTTGAAGCGCTCGTGCGGTTCGCCGCCCTGGAATTTTTCGGCCAGCGCCTTTTGGTCGAGGGCCAAGATGTTCACGCAGAAGCCGCCCGAGTCGGTGATGATCGGATGCGCGCGCGCGGTGCGGTTCACGCAGATCAGCACCGTCGGCGGTTCGGCCGTGACGCTCGCGAACGCGTTGACGGTGAAGCCGTGAATGGCATCGCCGTTGCGGGTGGTAACAATGGTGACGCCGGTTGCGAACCGGCGGTTAGCGGCCTTGAAGGCCTCAATCGATACGGGCACCGATTCCCAATCCATCTCCGATCGGAACGATCGTCGCGTCAAGTTGCGGGTGGTTGATAAATGTCTTGCTGAAGGCGCGTAACGCCTTCAAGTCGGCTGAATCCCCGGCGGAAGGTTCCTCCGCGGCGTGCCCGCCCCAGAGCAGGTTGTCGACCACGATCAGGCCCGAGCGCTTGAGCATCGGAACGCACAGTTCAAGATAGTCTTCGTATTCGGTCTTGATCGCGTCGATGAACACGATGTCGAGGTTACGCTGGTAGAACGAAGGCAATACTTCGAGTGCGGGCTGGTTGATGATCTCGACCGCGTCGAGCTTGCCGGCGCGCTCGAGGTAGCCGGCAGCGATTTGCGTCCGTTCGGTATCCGGGTCGATGGTCCAGATATGGCCGGCCGGCGGCAGGGCCAGCGCCATCCAGAGGGTCGAGTAGCCGTACGCCGTGCCGAGCTCGAGGATCCGGTTGGCCTGCATGCAGTGGACCAGCACTGAGAGCATCTGTCCGACCGGCCGATCGACGATCGGGATCCCGTCGTAGGTCCCTTGCTGTTCGCATTCGAGGAGCAGTGGCGGCGGTTCGCGATGCAGCCGTGTCAGATAAGCGAGATCGCGCACGCCCATGTTTGCCGTGCGCACAAACCGGGAACCTGCCAGGCCACGGGGGAGGTGCCCCTCTCGTCGAATGCAGGCAAACCGCGCACCGCATCCAGGAGGCTGCTACGGGCTCGACGCGTCTGCGAATGTTTCCGCTCAATACCGTGCTCTTTCCGGGAGCGGCGTTGAATTTGCATATCTTCGAACCGCGCTACCGGCAACTGGTCGCGGAGTGTCTCGACACGAAAGAAGCGTTCGGCGTCGTGTTGATTCGCGAAGGCGATGAGGCAGGCGATCCGGACGTGCAGCCGCACGTGGTCGGAACGACGGCCGAGATCGCCGACGTGACGCCGCTGCCGTCGGGGCGGTACTATTTGAGCAGCACCGGTGGCCGGCGGTTCCGCATCAACGAGATCGTGAGCCGCGAGCCGTATCTGTTGTGCGAGGTCGAGTTTCTCGACGAGGCGCCGGGCGATCCCGGTGCGATCGAGCGCCTCACCACGGAGATCACCGAAGAATTTCGCGAATATCAGAGCCTGATCGTCGAGTTCTCGGGCAATCCGGCCGACGTTGCGATCCCCGCCGACCCGGTCCGCGCGTCGTACGCGATCGGCGAGGCGCTGCAAGTCGCGGACGCGCTCAAACAGCAGCTGCTCGAACTGGGCAGCGCCGAAGAGCGGCTCGACGCGGAACTCGGTTTCCTGCGCCGGCTGCTGCCGCAGCTGCGCTCGTTACTCGAGCGGAAGAAGGAGCGCGAAGCGCCCGAGAGCAGCGCCGCGCCGGGCGGCGGCTTCCGGACCCACCAAGAGAAGTTCTTCGGCAAGCACTTCAGCAACAATTAGGGCTGGAAGCGCACGGTCGGGTTGCCCACCGGGGGAATTCCCGGAAGGGCGCGAAACTTTTTTCCAAGAGCTCGCTTGCAGTGTGCAGCGAGCGGGAGGAAATGAGTGAAAAACCCACTGGATTCGTTGACCGGGACCATCACGTGTGGCCTGATCATCACGATCGTCTTATACGTCATCGTGAAAATGACGGGGGCCTAAGCCATGACCACTATGACCGTTGTCGGCGGGCTTGCCCGCTGGATGCATTTCTTTTTCGGCGTAATGTGGATCGGGCTGCTGTACTACTTCAACTTCGTCCAAGCGCAAGCGGTCGCGGAAGCGAATGCCGCCGCTCCCGGTACCGCCGCACCGATCGTGAAATACGTTTTGCCGCGGGCGCTGTTCTACTTCCGCTGGGCGGCCGTCCTTACGTGGATCATGGGCGCGATCTTGCTCGGAACGCTAGGTGACGGAACCGGGTTCGTGAAGGCGTTCACCTTCCAGGCGCCGTTCACGGGAATCGGCATCGGCGCGTGGCTCGGTACGATCATGCTGATCAACGTGTGGACGTTCATCTGGATGAATCAGAAGAAGGTCATCGGCCTCACGCCGGCTACCGACGAAGAGAAGAACGTGGCGCGCCGCGTTGCGTTCCTCGCATCGCGCACGAACACGATGCTCTCGATCCCGATGCTGTTCTTCATGGCCACCGGGTACTCACACCACTTCTAGATCAGGAGAGGCGTTCGGCCGCCGTCACGACGTTGCGCATCAGCGCAACGTTGGTGACGGGACCGACCCCGCCCGGAACCGGCGTAATTTCGCCGGCGATTTCGGCCACTTCCGCGAACGCGACGTCGCCGGTCAGTTTTCCGTCGACGAACGTCGTGCCGACGTCGATCACCGTCGCGCCCGGCATCACCATATCGGCTTTGATCATGTTCGGAATGCCCGTTGCGACGACGAGCACGTCCGCATCGCGCGTATGATGCTGCAGGTCGGCGGTTTTGCCGTGCGTGATCGTCACGGTCGCGTTCGCGCGCATCATCAGCAGCGCCACCGGTAACCCGATCACGGACGAGCGCCCGACCATGCACGCGCGCGCGCCGGTCAGCGGCCAGCGCGAACTGTGTTCGAGCAGCGACATCACCGCGGCCGGTGTCGCCGGCACGAACTCCGTGCCGCTGCCGAAGGCTAAGCGCCCCTGATTGATGGGGTTCGCGCCGTCGACGTCCTTGTGCGGCGGCATCGCGTCTGCGATCGCGCGAATGTCCAGATGCTTGCGGCAACGGCTGTTGCAGGATGATGCCGTGCACGGCGGGATCGGTACCGAGGCGCTCGAGCAGCGCACGCAC
Source organism: Vulcanimicrobiota bacterium (assembly GCA_963845455.1). Lineage (GTDB taxonomy): Bacteria > Vulcanimicrobiota > Vulcanimicrobiia > Vulcanimicrobiales > Vulcanimicrobiaceae > Lustribacter. The sequence continues at coordinate 520,595 of CAWJSM010000002.1, forward strand.
CTCGCGCGCCGCGCTGTCGGCGGGAATGGCGTCGACCGTCACCGCGATGCCGGTCCGCGCACCTTCGCGCACGAGGCTCTGCACGTAGGCCATGCTCGCTGCGTCTTCGCCCGCAATCGCGACGACGAGGTGCGGTTCGACACCGCGTGCGCGCAAGGCCGCGCTGCGTGAGGCAACAGCAAGTCGCAGCTCCGCTGCGTGGGAGCGTCCATCCAAGATCGTCGCCGGCATCGCCGTGCGCGTTCGGGCGGATAGGGGAGCAATCTTTCCGAAGTTCGCCGGGTGCTCCGAATATTGTCCATTGCTGCGGCCGTGCTCGCCGGAATGCTTGTGTCGGGATGCTATTCCGGCGGCGGACCGGCCCACAGCGTGGACGGCGGCGGCGGTCCGGCGATGCTGGCCGGCGCGCCGGCCGTGAGCTACGCAATTCCGCGCGTCGGCGGCGGTTCGGATTCGCTGGCCGCGCACCGCGGTTCGATCGTGGTGATGAATTTCTGGGCCACGTGGTGCCCGCCGTGCAAAGAAGAGATGCCGGCGCTCGAATCGCTCTACCGCAGCGAACGTGGCCACGGTCTGGTCGTGCTCGGGATCGATCAAGGCGAATCGGCTGCCACCGCCGGCGCGTTCGCGAAGGCGCACGGCGTGACGTTTCCGATTCTCGTCGACGCGGATCAGCAGTACGCGTCGAGCTACGTGTCGGTCGGCTTGCCGACGACGGTGATCGTCGGACGTGACGGTCACGTCGTGCGAGGCATCGACGGCGCGCAAACGCTGCAGCAATTCCACGCGCTCGTCGGACCGTTGTTGGCCGCGAAGTGAACGCGCGCGCGACCGCGATCGCGTTTGCGCTGTTGGCGATCGTCTTGACGGTCGCGCAAGACGTCTATCCTGCGCGCGACTGGTACCACGGCTGGCAGTACACGACGATCCTCGCGATCGCGATCGTCGTCATGGTCATGCACGTGCTGCGCGCGTGGCGCGGCGGCGACGGCCCGAACGGCAAACGCATCGCGCTCGCGCTGGCCGGTGCGACCGCGGTCGCCGTTGCGGGTCTGCTCTCGGGATTGCTCGGTCCCGACAATGTCACGGTGTTCGGCTCGCCCGGGACGGTCACGCCGGTGCCGGATCTCGGCGTCGCGGCGTTCTTCGCGCCGGCCGATCCGCAAACGCTGCCGCGCGGCGACGCGACGGTGACGCTGCGCCGTCTGAATGCGAGCCCGATCGACGTCGGTGCGAAGCCCGTGCCGATCGGCCTATGGATCGCATTCACGCAACTGCGGCCGGCGGCGTACGTCGTCGTGCGCGACGATCGCGGCAATCGCCTGACGATCACGCAGCCCAACAACCCGTCGTTCCTCTCGCCGGTGATTCTGTTTCGCCAGTCGCAACAGATCCACTCACAGACGTTTCCGCTCGACACCTTCGCCGTGCCGGCGCTGCAGCGCGTCGTGCACGTGCTCTACTTCACCCCGGCCGACCTCGCCGCGTTCCCGCACGATCCGTCCGCGTCGCCGCCGAACGAACCCGGCGCGATCCTCTCCGTCAGCGACGACGCGGGCGCCCAACACGGTATCACCCTCGCCCTATCGGGTCGCGAAACGGTGATCGGCGGCCTCCACATCACGATCACCCTCGGCACCTACCCCGTCCTCCAACTCGCCTCAGCCCCCCAACTCTGGGTCGTCATCGCAGGCCTAGCCCTGTTCCTAATCGCCGGCTTTTGGGCGCTGCTTCCGGCCGGTGTCATCCCGAGCTTGTCGAGGGATAGTCGCTCAACGAGGACGACAGAGGCGGTCCCTCGACAAGCTCGGGATGACAATTACGTTTAGTAGTCGGTGGTGCTGGCGAAGGTGAAGCGGTCGAATTTTACGGCGGGGGTGACGAGGGCGTAGGAGTAGCCGCCGGTGCGGTGCTGGTCGTTCGAGAACGCGCACGAGTCGAGCGCGTCGACGAGGGATTGGTTGAAGCGCAGGTTGCGCACGCCGCGGGTGAGTTTGCCGTCTTCGATCAGGAACGTGCCGTCGCGCGTCATGCCGGTGAGGATCGTTTTGCGCTGATCGACGATGCGCGTGTACCACAGGCGCGTGACGAGCAGGCCGCGTTTCGTGCCGGCGATCAGCTCGTCGAGCGATGCCGTGCCGGGATCGACGACGAGGTCGAGCGGATACGGTCCGTGCGCGTTCGGTGCCGGCAATCCGTGGCCGGTGTTCGGCCGGCCGAGTTTGCGCGCCCACGCGCTATCGGTCACGACCGTGCGCGCGACGCCGTTTTCGATCAGCGCGACGCGCTGCTTTCGGCGCGCCTTCCCAGTCGAACGGTGCATCGGGATGCAGCGGGTGCGCGTAATCGTCGCGGATCGTCACGCCGGTGCCCATGACGCGCTCGCCGAGGCGGCCGCTGAGAAACGACGAGCCTTCGTCGTACGATTGCGCGGAGAAGTGCGCAGGCGAGAAACATTACCAGTTCGCCGAACGCGGGCGGCTCGAGGATCACCGTCCACTCACCGGGGTCGACCGCGACCGGATCCGCGCTGGCGCGCGCCTTTGCCGCGGCGCGCGCGCCGAGCGCGGTGCCGTCGAGCACGCGCGCATCGGGCGCGTAGCGCTCGGCGAAGCCGGTCGAGTCGCCGGCGGTCATCTTCACGTTGGCGCCGCATTCGGTGCCGTCGAACGATGCATCGGCGCCCGCGCTCGTTCGCGATCGTGACGCCGCCGGTCGACGTCGTAACGTAGCCCGAGCACCAGCAGCCGTTGTTCGCTGCTTGGTCGAAGATCGCGGCGGCGACGTTCGCGCGCTCGCTCGGCGCGTCGCATTGCGCGGTCGCCGCGACGTAGGCTGCCGCGGCGGCGCGGTCGCTTCGGCGCGCGCCGGCCAGCAGCGGCGCTTCGAGCCGGACGCGGCGCGAAGCCGGCGATATCGATCGCCCGCTGCACGACGCGCATCGATCGCCGCGTCATCGCCGGCGTTGGTCGATGGCGACGCCGGTGCGTCCGTCGACGATCGCGCGCACGCGAATCGAGACGTTCTCGATGTCGACGTTCTGATGGATGAACTCGTGCGTGAAGCGCGTCAGCGCGCGGTGGTCGCTGGTGACGATCGCTTCGGTCGCATCGGCGCGCGAACGCGCGAGCACGCGCGCCGCGAGCGCGCGGCGTGCGTCAGCGTCCATAGCCGACTCCGACCGCGACGTTGCGGAAGCGCGCCGGCGCCGCGGCTTGCGTCGTGCGGCCGGTCTGCATCGGTTCGCCCTTGCCGCAATTCGGCGTGCCCCACTCGAACCACGACGCGCGCATCGGCGATCGCGTCGCACGAATTCCAGAACACCGGCGTCACGCCGCCGTAGGTCGGATTCTTGAGCATGCGGCCGCGTTTGCCGTTCTTGATTTCCCAGCCGATCTGCGTGCCGAACTGGAAGTTCAGCCGGCGGTCGTCGATCGACCACGAGCGGTTCGCTTCCATGTACACGCCGTCGCGCACGTCGTCGAAGAGATTCTCGAACGGCACGGTGCCGGGCAGCAAGTTCAGGTTGCACATGCGGATCATCGGGACGTGTTCCCAGCTCTCGGCGCGCACGCACGACGTCGACGTCGCGCCGATCTGATCGCGCGGTGTCGCGCGAGCTCTCGAAGCCGACGAGCATGCCGTCGCGAATGACGTCGGAGCGCACGCTCTTCGTGCCCTCGTCGTCGTAGCCGACGGTCGCGAAACCGCGCGGCATCGTGTTGTCGATTTCGATCGTGACGATCGGCGATCCGTAGTGCAGCTTGCCGCGTTCGGCCGGATCGAGAAAGCTCGTGCCGCTGAAGTTCGCCTCCCAGCCCATGATGCGATCGAGCTCGGCCGCATGACCGCACGACTCGTGAATCTGCAGCGACACTTGCGAGCCGCCGAGGATGATGTCCATCGTGCCGCTCGGACATTGCGGCGCGGCGAGCAGTTGATGCGCTTCTTCGCCGATGCGCGCGGCGTTCTCGCGCAGCTGCGGCGAGTTCGATGCACTTCCCAGCCGCCGCCGAAGTACATCCCGCGATCGCCCGGCCACATTGCGCACTTGCGCGTCGCCGTCGCCGACCGCCATCGCCGAGATCGCGCCGCCGCTCTGGTAGATCGTCTGCGCGATGCGCGAACCGATCGAGGAGTAGAACTCCTTATCGGTGCGCCACAGATCGATCCACGCGCGCCCGACGGCGATCGTCGGCGCGCTGTGCAGCGCGCGTTCCGCTTCGAGCAGCAGCGCGACGCGTTCGCCCAGCGGCACCGTCGCCGGATCGCGCTCGACGCGGCGTCGACGTAGCGGTCGACGTAGGCGTCGACCGGCATCGTCCCGATGCGCCGGCGGCTCGCCGCCGCACCGGCGCGGGCCATCGCGACCGCGCGCGCGGCGGCCGCGTCGAGCGAAGCGTCGTCGAACCGCGCGCTGGCGGCGAAGCCCCAGGCCCCGTCGACGAGCGCGCGGAGCCCGAAGCCGTCGCTGCGGTTGTCGCTGAAGTCCGGCGACGTCGCCGTTGCGGACCTCGATGCGCTCGCTGCGCGTGCGCTCGAAGCGGACGTCGGCATAGGCCGCGCCGCGCGCCAGGGCGGTGTCGAGCGCGCGCTCGGCGTGGGCCGAAAAATCCATCCCGGCCAGGTACGGCGCCCGCCCGCGGCTCCCCGCCAGGGCAGGCAAGTGCGGGAGCAGCGCACGGTTGCCGATAATTCTCATGGAAAGCGCATACCGCTTGCTCGCGTCCGTCCAGTAGGATCGTTCTGTGAAGCGTTTTCTGGCTACCGTCTCGCTGGTTGCGCTTTCGGCTTCTGCCGCGAGTGCTGCCGGCACGCCCTCGCCGAATCCTCACGCTAAGCCGGTCATCCCGCACGTCGTGTTCTTGAAGTATCGCGTTGCGCCCGGCCGACGAATATTTCGGCCGGCTCAAGCTGAGCATTCTCGGCATCCGCAACACGATCAAGGACATGGGCCTCAAGGCCGATGCCGATCATCGCGCGCACGCGAACGTCGTGATGGGTTCGGTCGGGTTGACCGAAGACGCGATCCACGACTGGGAAAAGAAGTATCCGCAAGATACTTGGATCCCGGCGACGATCCTTTCGCTCGAACGCTTGTACGCGAAAGTCGATAGCGACGATGCGCGCGCGCACGCGAAGATCACGATGGCGTGGCTCGTGCACGATTATCCGGCCAGCCCGCCGGCAAAGATCGGCAAGAAAGAACTCGCCGCAAAATCTCGTCGGCGTCAAACCCGCGCCGGTGCAGAGCGCGACAACGGTGGTAGCCAATCCCGACGGCACGCTGCCGATCCCGGCAAAATAGCTCGCGCAAAGCGAAATAAAAAAAGGCCCCCGTTTTCGCGGAGGCCTTTTCGTTTGCGCAGTTCGCGCGACTCTAGTCGATTAGAACTTGAGTACCGAGACCGAGGTACGGACCGCTATGGGTCGCGTCCGACGGTGCCAGGTTGACCTGCGCGCAGCGAGTCGCCCAGGTATCCGCCATCGAGGAAGATGCCGAATCCGGTGAACGAGCCGATCGTGTAGGTCGCGCCGACCTGGATACTTCAGGTCGCGATAGGCGAACTGTGTCCGGCGAAGTCCGGCGAGACAGACGTTGGCAACGATGCCGAGACGTTGGGATAGTACCAGACGCTGCCGTAGACCGAGAACGGTTGATCGAGATCCGGCAGTTTTTCAATGCCGAAGCCGACGCCGCCCTGACGCGGGTAGCCGTAGTTTTCCGAACGTGAGAGGTAGCCGACGCCGACATAGATGCGCGGATCGACGACCTTGAGGCCGAAGCGTCCGTCGATGTCGGTGTCCGTGGCCCGGAAGCCCGGGACGTAGGTAGCTCCCGCGCTACCGATCTGGGTGACGAAGCCCTGACCAGCCGGGTCGGCGCACGTTCCCGCGTTGTACGCGGCGACCGGGCATCCGTTGTGCTGGTACTGGTAGCTGCGGTAGTCGCCTTCGACCATCCAGGGAAGGCCGAACGCCGGGAACTCGATCGCGCCGCGCGCGGCGAACGAGATGTCGTTGCCGGTGATGCCGCTCGAGAACTCGTTGTACACCTTCGGGTTGGAAGACGTAGTCGCCGACCACGAAGTGCTCGTAGTTGACCGGTTCGGCCGTCGGCGTCGGCGACGGGGTCGGCGGCGGCGGCGGCGGCGGCGGAGGCGGGGTTTCGGGGTCGGTTTCGGGGTCGGCGGTGCCGTCGGCGGAGCCGTGGGCGGCGGGGTCGGGATCGGAGCCGCTACGTAGCGGACGACGACGACCTTCTTCTCGGGAACCCACTGAACGTAGGCGCCCATGCCTTCCGAAATGACGCGGACCGGAACGACGATCGCGCCCTTGTAGATTTCGGGCGGAACGTCGAGCGGACGCGATTCGCCGTTGATCACGACTTCCGGTTTGCCGACCGTCACTTTGACGTCGGAGCCGGGCTTCGAGACGTCGGCCGTCTTCGAAGCGGGATCGTACGAAACCGTCGCACCCATCTGTTCGAACATCGAGCGCAGCGGGAACGAGGATTTCGTTGCCGCGCACGAGCGCAGCGAGAACGCGGTTTTGCTTCAGACGATCGGGTTTCGAATAAACGTGGTGATCGTTGAAGAGGATCGGCACTTCGCCGGACGGCGGCGTACCGAAGTCAGCGGGCGGCATCGATCATGGCCTGCGCCACAGTCGTCGGGGTTGCGAACGTTCCAATGTTTCCATTCGCAGCCGTCGTTTGTGCGGCGGAGACCGACGATAGCCCGAAGCCGACGGCGACGATCGCCGCAAGCACCCCGGTGCTCAGTCGTTTCAAATTTCTCTCCTAGATAGTGACGTGGGGAAATGAATATAGGACTTGCCCGTCCCGGACAGGCGGTCAGTCACGAGGATCGACGGTGTTAACGCCTCCCTGCCGTGCAGCCGGTACCCAAGAAAAGGGCAGATCAATCGACCAGGGCTCAGCCCTGGCCATGCTCCTACGGAGTACAACGCCACCAAGCCCGGTAAAGGTTCCATAACGGAATTAAACCCTCACAAGAGGGGCCGGCGGTCGCCGGCTCCGGGAGCTAGCCGAGCTTTTCCTCGAGGCGCTCTTTGAATTTTTCGCGGGTGGTCACGTAGCGCTCGTGGGTGCCGTCGGCGACCTTTTCGCGCTCGTCGAAGGTCGAGAACGCGAATTCGACCCGCTTGCCGTCGACCTTGATGATCTCGACCTCGGTGCGCACGATCAGGCCCACCGGGGTCGCCGAGAGGTGGGCGATGTCCACGTGGGTCCCCAGGCTGATCTCGTTCGCGTCCATCAGCGGGGCCAGGCACTGCATCGAGGCATCCTCGACCAGCTGGAGCAGCTGTGGCGTCGAGAGGACGTCGACCCCGCGGTTTCCGGCCTTTTCGGCCGTCATCCATTCCTCGACCCGCGTCTGACTCTGGTAGGTTCGACCCACGTCGATCTTGTCGCGCATCCTCTCCCCCGTCTACGCGTTGCAACCTGATGAATCATTTTGCGCATCCCTCCGGTAGGTGAGTTAGCGGTGCGTCGCTACGTGCCGGTGCAATCCCAGGTGATTGAGGTAAAAGGAGTATCATGCTACGCAGTCAGCGCGCGCTCGTGGCCGCGGTGCTCAGCGCCGTGGCCTTTACGGCATGCGGCCATGGGGCGAGCGCCCCGCCGCAGACGCCGCTCGCGGTCGACGTCACCAAGGCGCAGCGTCAGGACATCGCGACCTATCTCTCGCTCGACGGCCAGATCACGCCGCTGCAGCAGTCGACGCTCTCGACGCCGCAGTCGGGCACGGTCACGGCGGTCTATGCGAACGAGGGCCAGCGCGTGACCGCGGGCGAGCTGCTCGCGAAGCTCGACGACTCGACGCTGCGCGCGCAACTCGCGCAGCAAGAAGCGCTCGCGTCGCAAGCGCAGGCGCAGCTCAGCGGCCAGACGCTGCAGGGCAACATCACGCCCTCGCAAGCGCAATCGACCGTCGCGACGGCAACGCAGCAACTCGCGACCGCGAAGAACAACCTTGCCACCGCGAAAGCAGCGCTGGTCAACGCGAAGCTCGTCAACGACGGCAACGAGACGCTCTACAAACAAGGCTACGTCGCGCAGACCACGCTGACTGCGTCGCGCGCTGCCTACGTGCAGGCGCAAGCAGACCGTCGACAGTTCGCAAGCGGCCGTGCAGCAAGCCACGGTCGCGCTCGCGAACGCAAACGCAACGGGCACGAACGCGGTGCCGATTCAAAATCAAGTGATTCTCGGCGCGCGCGCGACGTTGAAGTCGGCGCAGGCGCAAGTGCGGCTGCTGCAGACGCAGATCGCGCAGACATCCTTATACGCGCCGTTCGACGGCGTGATCACGCAGCGGCTGCTCGATCCGGGCGGCTTCGCCAGTCCGAATCAGCCGATCATGCAGATCTCGCAAGTCGCGCACGTGTACGTCAACCTTAACGTGCCCGACAGCGATCTCGCCTTCGTGCACAAGGGCACGCCGATCACGTTCACGTCATCGAGCGTGCCGGGGCGCACGTTCGCCGGCGCGGTCTACGACGTCAACGCGACGCCGACGACGGGCACGCTGTCGTACCGCGCGCGCATCGTGATGCCCAATCCGGACGACGTTCTGCGCGGCGGCATGCTGGTATCGGTCTCGGTGCGCACCCGGTATGCGCACGACGCGATCGTCGTGCCGCTCACTGCCGTCGTGCAGGGTCCGAGTGGTGCGGCCGTGTACACGGTTGCGCCGATGCCTGTTCCGCCGGGCGGTCCGCCCGCCGGCGCAAAGCCCGCTGCCCCCGCCGGGGCGCCGACGTTTGCGCAGGCCAAGCTCGTGCCGGTCACCGTTGGACTGCAGACCGACACGCAGGCACAAGTCACGAGCCCGCAGATTACGGCGGGAACGACGATCATCACGACGCGGCCGGACTCGCTTCAAGACAAGAGCATGGTCGCGTACTCGCCCAGCGGGGCCCCGAAAGGCACTCAGGGCCCGTAGGCCGATTCACCATAATGACTCGACCGACTTCATAGGAGCTGAACGAATCGATGGCATCACGCACGCTGGCGGGCCTGGCGTTGTTCGCGCTGACCGCTTCTCCGTGGGGAGCAATGCCGGCCGGGGCGCAGGCCAAGATGGCCACGCCCACGCCGACACCCGCCCCGTACGGTTCCCCGCTTCCCGCGGGGCCGTCCGGTCCGGCCGCCTTGCCGTCGCCGATTTCGAGCCTGCCGCCGGCGAGCCAGCCGGTGACCCTGCCCTATCCCGCCTACGGCACGCCGGTGCCCGGCGTGAATCGCGGCGTTCCCGCCGCCGGCATTCCGCAGGTCGTCTCGCTCGATCAGGCCGTTGCGATCGGCTTCGCGCGTTCGCCGCTGCTCGCGTCGGCGCGCGCCACGATCGCGATCGATCAGGCGCCCGTCGATCTCTCGAAGACCGCGATTCTGCCGAACATCTCCGGCACCGCGTCGACCGCGCACGACTTCTCGCAGAACGCCGCAACCGGTCCGACCGGCCGCTCCAGCGGCGCGGAGGTCGCGGCAAATAGCCTTTCGCTCGCGCTCAGGCAACTGATTTACGACGGCGGTAAAGTGGCCGCGCAGCTTCGAGCCGCGAAGGCGACCGAGAACGGCGCAATCGCAACCTATAAGCGGCAGCTGCAAACCGTGGCGTACAACATCGCCAACACATATTACGCGGCGCTCTCCGCGCAGCGCGCGACGCAGATTGCAAACGAGACCGTCAAGCTCAACCAGGTCAATGCCGATCTCGTCTCGGCGCAAATTCAGGCCGGTACGACGGCACGTTCGGATCTCCTAACGGCCGAGCTGCCGGTCGCGCAAGCGCGCGTCACGCTGGTCAAGGATCAGGGCACGGAACTCTCCGCGCAGGCAGCGTTCGTGAACGCGATGGGTCTCGATGCGAACACCTACGTGCTGCCGCAAGACGACGGCAACGTGCTGGCGGGCGCCAGCGGCGCGCCGCAAGTCGCCGTGCCGACGTATCAGGTCGCGATCACGCGCGCCTACATGCTGCGCCCGGACTTCACCGCAACGCAACTCGCGGTCTCGAGTGCGCAGGCCTCGCTCAGAGCGGCCGGCCTCGGACTCTTTCCGAATCTCAACGGCAGCGGTAGTTACGGCACCTCGTCGACCGACGTCAACGGCGGCACGTTCCGCAATTCCGGTTCGCTCGGCCTCACGCTGACGATCCCGATCTTCGATCAAGGCATCACGCACGCGCAGGTCGAGCAGGCGCGCGGACAGCTCGCGGCGGCGAACGCCACGGTTGAGTCGGCGCGCGAGAACATCCAGCTCAACGTCAAACAGACGCTGGTGAACCTGGTATCGGCCAATGCGACCTTCCAGCAGACGCAAGCCGAACTCGAGAACGCGCGCGAAGTGCTGCAGGCGACGCAGGCGCAGTACGCGGCCGGCGTCACCACGCTGCCGTTGCTGCTCAACGCCGAAGTCGGGCTGACGCAAGCGCTCGTCGACCAAGTCAACGCGGTGTATACCCTGCGCCAAGCCGAAGCGGCGTTTCTGTTCGCCGAGGGTGCCAACGCTCCGGCGTGATCCCCGGCAACTAAGACTCCTCACGTTCGCACTCGCCGCGCTCGTGCTCGGCGGGTGCACGCGCGTGGGGGTGAACGGGAAAACGCCCGACGGGCGCAATCCCTGGACGCATCCGGATGTGTTGACGATCGCAACGCAGGCGGATCCGCGAAATCTCAATCCCGCCCTCGCATCGGGCGATCCGACCGGCGAGCTCTCGATGTTCATGTTCTCGTACACGGTGCGGTACGACGAGCACGCGCGGCCGGTGCCGGATGCGGTGACGGAAGTTCCGACGATTGCGAACGGCGACGTCTCGCGCGACGGATTGACCTTGCGCTACAAGCTGCGGCCGCACATGCTGTGGCATGACGGCGTGCCGGTGACGTGCGCGGATCTCGCGTTTACCTGGCGCGTCATGATCAATCCGCACAACAACGTGATCACGAGCGACGGGTTTAAGGACATCCGCAGCATCGATTGCCGCAACCCATTGGTCGCGGTCGTGCACATGCGGCGGCTCTATGCGCCGTTTCTCCAGCAGCTGTGGGGCGTGAACGGCGGCGCCGATCTTGCCCGCGCATTTGCTCGCGCGCTACAACGACGACAACGGTTCGTTCAACAACGCGCCCTACCAGTCGGCGCCGATCGGCAGCGGTCCGTACCGGTTCGTCAAGTGGATTCGCGGTTCGGAGATTCGCATGGAGCGCTTCGACGGCTTTTACCTGGGCAAGCCGCCGATCCGCGAAGTGGTCTACAAGATCGTTCCCGACGATAACACGCTCGCCACCGAAATGGAAACGCACGAGATCGATCTGCTCTTTCACGGCCAGGGGAACACCTGGAACCGGCTGCGCAAGATTCCCGGTACGATCGCGATCGCGCCGCCGATCTTTTCCTACACCCACATCGACTTCAATTTGCGCCGGCCGCTCTTTGCCGACCGGCGCGTGCGCGAAGCGCTCGAATACGCGCTCGACCGGCCGGCGATCTTGGAGAAAGCGCAGCACGGGCTCGGCGATCTCGCCGAAGCGGATCAGTCGCCGGTCATCGGCAGCGCGTACGATCCGACCGTGCCCAAGCATCCCTACGATCCCGCCCGTGCGCGAGCCGAGCTCGATGCGGCCGGCTGGCATAATGGACGCGACGGCATCCGTTACCGCAACGGCGTGCCGCTGGCGTTCACGATGACGACGGCGTCCGAGGTGGCCGAGAACGGGCAGATCGAAACGCTCGTACAGGCGTATTGGCGGGCCGTGGGCGCCGAGCTGACCATCAAGAACGCCCCGACGAGTGCGTTTTTCGACAACACCTCCGCGGGCGTGCTGCAAGGCGGTCACTACGATACCGCGGTGTTTACGTGGGCGGGCACGGCCGATCCCGACGACAACCAGATTTATTCGGGCGACGAGTTTCCGCCGCGCGGATCGAATAATTTATTCTGGAACGATCGAGCGGCGACGGCCGCGATGAGCGATGCGCTGCAGACCGTTGACATGCGGCGGCGGATCGCCGACTATCACGTCGTGCAGCAGCGAATCACCCGCGAGGTGCCGACGATCGTCCTCTGGTTCCGCCACGAACCGCAAGTCTACAACAGCGATCTGAAAAACATGACCGCGACGCCCGTGCTCACGACGCCGTTCTGGAACACCTGGCAGTACGCGTTGTGAAAGGCGCAGCACCGCCGGGCGGCAGCGTCGTCTGCGCGCTCGCCGAAGTGGCCGACGGCGCGTCGCGCGTCGTCACGTTTGCCGACGGGTTCGAACTGATCGTCGTGCGCACGGGCGAGGCGGTGTTCGGCTACGTCAACGAGTGCAAGCACTTACAAGTGGGACTGAACCTGCTCGACGATCACGCATGCGAAACCAATGCGGGCACGATTCTCTGCCAGTATCATTATGCGACGTATCGTTTCGAAGACGGCTACTGCATCGCCGGACCGTGTCAGGGCGATTCGCTGACCGCCGTGCCGCTCGCCGTGCGCGCGGGGCGCATCGTGATCGCGACCGGATCGGCGGCGAAGTAAGCGCCGGCGGCGAGTAACGCGCAGCCGAGCAGCGGGATCGCGCGCAATACGCCCCACGCGACGGCGACGCCGTTGAGGCCCGCGCGTTGCTGTTCGGCCGCCCACACCGCGCTGGCATCGAGATTTGCCGCGGCGTGGAAGGCGCCGAGCGCGTCGGGCCACGCCGGCGCCCGGAAGGCTAGCGCGAGCGGCACGGCGATCGCGGCGAGGAGCGCGCATGCGATCAGCGGCGGCAGCGGCGTGCTCGCGCGCAGCGAGCGGTTCGGCAGCGCGGCGAACGCGCACGCGACGGCGAACGCCAGCGCGACGGTTTGGGCTGCGAACGACGGCCGCTGCGCGATGCCGAGCCAGTCGACGAGCGCGCACGCGGCCGCGATGCCGGCCAGCGCGCGCACGCGCGCGTTCGCGGATGCGGCCAGTACGATCGCGGGAATCAGCTCGATGACGAAGTCGTGTTCGTGAAAGAACGGCACGGCCCACGGCAAGAGCGCGATCGCGAACGCCGCGGCCAAGCGCGGCTGCGCGCGCAGCCGAATCGCGATCGCCGCGACGCACGCGACGGCAGCGAAGGCGAGGGTATTGCCCGCCAGCTCGGCCAGTCGCCGGCCGGCGCCGAACGAGACGGCGATCGCGGGCACGCTGTACTGGATGAGGACGAAGCGTTCGCTCGCGGTGTGTTCGCCTAAGCGCTGCACATACGTCAGCAGCGCGGCGCCGCCGCCCCCGGCAACGAACGTAACCGCAAAGAAGACGGCGGCTGCGGCCCCGAGCAGCAGCGCACTGCGCCGGTTCGTCAGGCGGACCGCGAGCGGCAGCGCGAGATTCGGCTGAATCGCCGCGCAGAATGCCGTGACGATCGCCCAAGCGGAGCGGCGCTCGAGCGACGAGCAGCGTACACGCCACGCCGGCAGCGGAGACGAGCGCGACTTGTCCGAGGGCGAGATCGCTGATCGCAGGTCCCGCGACGGCGGCGAAGATCACGGCACTCACCGCGCGCGATGCGGTGAGGCGCACGTGCGCGAGCGCTGCCGCGGCGACGCCGAGCACGAGCAGCGCGAGCGCGAGCACGCCCATCCAGACCATGCGCGCTGCGTCGAACGGCAGGCGGGCCAACAGCGACCACAACGGCAGCGACGCCGCCGGTCCGACGAACGGCAACAGCTCATCGCGCGTTGCATCGACGCCCGGGATCGTACGCTCCGTTTGCCACACGTCGCGCGACCATGGATCGCCGCCGGCATTCCACGTTGCGCCCGCGGCGTAGTAGGCCTCGAAGTCGCGCGCAAACGGACCCGAGGTAGGCGCGGGGCGGAAGACCGTTGCGGCCAGCGCCGCGAGCACGAGCGCGAGAAGCGCGAACGCGCTACGGCGTCTCGGCGTAGAGCACCAGCCGGCTGACCGTTCCGTCGTTGCCCATCGCGTAGGCGACACCGTTGGGGTAGCGGATTTCGAAGGCGTGTTTGTACACGGCGGTTCCCGGACCGCCGACCGCTTCGACGAAGCGCTCGTCCAAGCTGATGATGCCCATGCCGATCCGCACCTCGCCCGGCACGAGTCGAAATTCTCCCAGATCGCGCGGCGCGAGTTTCGGCGCCGCGTCGGTTTGCGGCACGTAGTACTCGACGCCGACCAGCAGATCGTCCTTGTAGAACGCACTCAGCAAACGGCGCTCGTTGTTTTCGCGCAGGCCGTAGGTATCCCAACCTTTGGCCGGATACGCGAAGCCGGTACCGAGTTCGCGGATGACGTCCTTGCGTTTGGTCACGCCGGTCTGAAAGCGAATGTTCTCGTTGAACAGGATCACCGGCACGTCGATCGGCGGCGGCGGGACGTTCGGCTGTTTGAGCCGTTTTTCGGCAATTTGCGCGAGAATTTCGACCGCCCGCACCATCGCGAAATCCGGCGGCGGCTTCCCGCCCGAACCTTCGCTGCTCATGCGCGCATCACGCGCGGATCGAAGTACGTCAAAACCGCGCCCGCGACGGCGACTGCGGCAGTGATGAAATACGCGGCGGCAATCGCCCAGCGCGAGGCGGTCGGGACGGCGAAAAAGCGCGGATCGACGTAGCCGGACAGCAGCGCGCGAATGCGCGGCACGGCCGCAAACGCAACGATCGCGACGAACAGCAAGCCGGCCCAGATGTGGAAGATCACGATGAACGCGAGAAACGCGAACGCGCCGAGAATCCACAGCCGCGGATCGATCGCCGCCGCGATGCCGCCGCCGTCGAGCGGCGGGACCGGCAGCAGGTTGAGCGCGTTGAGGAAGAAGCCCGTGTAGGCCACCGCAAACCAGAACGGCGAGTGCAAGTTGGTCGCGAGCGCGTAGCACAAGCCGGAGGCCAGTAATCCGTAGACCGGGCCGGCCAGTGCGGCGATCGCTTCGATCGTCAGGCTCGGCGCCGGGCCGCGCGCGGCGACGAACGCGCCGAGGCCGGGAATGAAGAACGGCAGATCGGCTTTGATGCCGAAGTTGCGGAAGGTGAAGAAGTGCCCGAGTTCGTGCACGAGGATCAGCAGCACGAACGCGACGCCGAACTTCCAGCCGAAGAAGAGCGCGTAGAACCAGATCGAGAGGAAGAGCGCGAAGAACTTCGGCAGCAGCAAAAGCAGCTTGAAGTTGCCGAGCAAGAGCAGCGCGCCTTTGAACTTGGCCAGGAAGACCGCGATCGCACCGGCGACGCCGGCGCCGGTGCGCCAGGCCGCCTTGGGCTTCGGTTGGGGTGTCGTGGGTGGAAGATATTCGCCCTCGACGTCGGAAGGGCGTTGCTCGTGCATCAACCGGTGGTTCTCCCTGAGCCCGTGCGGCTCCGCGATTGGCGCCCGGTCTGTCCGGCGGGAGAGTTGCGCTCGATCTCCCTCCATTGGACCGCCCATGACTACGAGGCGGTTTTCCCCGTCTACCACTTCTGCCTGCGCGGAGTTTCCGACGTCGTCGTCGTCCAGACGCACGATCTGCGCGCGAACATGCGCGACCTGCGCCGCGACCCGGCGAGCCCCTACGCCGCGCACACGCTCGGGCGAAACTCATGGTCGATCGGCCTCGCCGTGTGCGGCATGGCCGATGCGCGGCCGTCAGACTTCGGCCGCTACCCGCTCGCCGCCGTGCAAATCGACGCGTTGTGCGTCGTCGCCCGCACGCTCGCCGATGCATACAACATTCCGCTCGCCGCGATTCGCACCCACGCCGAAGCGGCGCTCGAAGATGGGTATTTCGGTGCAGATGACGACGACTTGCGCTGGGACATTGCGCGCCTCGCAGCCGCGCCCCGAGCCGCTTGCCGAGTTCGAAGCGACGGCAACCGGCGATCAGTTGCGCGCGCGCATCGCCGCCGTACGCTAGCGTGCCGCCGAAAGTTGCCGCCGCGCTGCTGTGGCTGGCGCTCGCCGCCGGTGTCGCGCTGATCGCGATCATGACCTGGCATCCGTGGACGTGCACGTGGACCGGCCGATGCGGATCCTGATCCTCGGCGCCGGTTTCGCGGGCGTCGCCACCGCTCGCGCGCTCGAGCACCGTTTGCGCGCAGACGAAGCGGAAATCACGATCGTCGGGCGCGACAACTTCTCGCTGTTCACGCCGATGCTGCCGGAAGTGAGCGCGGGCGGACTCGAGACGCGCCACGTCGTCACGCCGGTGCGCGCCGAGTTGCGCCGCGCGCAGTTCGTCCTCGGCGACGTCGTCGCGATCGATCTGGACGCGCGTACGGTCGAGGTGCAGCACAACATCGACGGCGCCAAACAAACGTTGGCCTACGATCATCTCGTGTTCGCGCTGGGCAGCGTGACCTCGACGTTCGGCATTCCGGGCGTGGCGGAACATGCGCTGCCGCTCAAGACGCTCGAAGATGCGGAGCGCCTGCGCAATCGCGCGATCGCGAGTCTCGAATTGGCCGACGTCACGAGCGATCCGGCCGAACGCGCGCGTCTGCTGACGTTCGTGATCGTCGGGGGCGGCTACACCGGCGCCGAAGGCACGGGCGAATGGATCGATCTCTTCCACTCCATCACGCCGTACTACCGGTCGATCGCGCCGCGCGAGGTGCGCATCGTGCTGATCGAGGCGGGGCCCGCGCTGCTGGCCGGTTTGCCGCCGGCGATGGGCCGCTATACGATGAAGAACCTCACCGCGCGCGGCGTTGAGGTGCACTTGGGTGACGGCGTGACCTCACTCGATGAGCGCGGCATCCACTTGGCAAGCGGTACGGAGATTCCGACGGCGACCGTGCTGTGGAGCGCCGGCGTGCGTCCCGCGCCGGTCGTGCGCGATCTGCCGCTGCGGTCACGCGCGCAACGGCGGAATCTTGGTGAACCGCGATTTTTCGGTGCCCGATCGGCCCGGGGTGTGGGCGCTCGGCGACTGCGCCTGGATTCCGATGAAGAACGCGGGCGAATATTATCCGATGACGGCGCAGCACGCGATTCGCGAAGGGCCGGCGCTCGCGAAAAACATCGCCGCAGTCTTTGCGCGGCGCGCCCGACGAAGCCGTTCGACTTTACCGCGCTCGGCACGATGGCGTCGCTCGGTGCGCGCCGCGGCGTCGCGAGCCTGGCGGGCGGACTCGTGATCACGGGCTTCCCGGCGTGGTTCCTGTGGCGCACGTACTACTTGTTGCGATTGCCCGGACTCGATCGCAAGGTGCGCGTCGCGCTTGACTGGACGCTCGGTCTGTTGTTCCGGCGCGATATTGCGGAGCTGCGCGTCTACACGCAGCGCGCCCGCGAGCGCGCTGCGCGAGACGCGGGCTTCGAGGGCTAGGAACCGCCGCTCGAACCGCCGCTCGAACCACCGGATGACGAGCCGCCGCTCGACGAGCCGCCGCTCGTTCCCGAGGAAGGCGAAGCGTCGCCCGACGTACCGCTTCCGGTCGATGAACCGCTACCGTTGGCTCCCGACCCGGATGAGTTGCTGGCAGTTGTGTGCCATGTTCGAGCCGTTGTTCGTGCCATTCGGCGATTGTGACGGAGCGTTTCCGTTGGTGGTCGTCGGTGTTGACGGGTTCGCACCGCCGCTTGCAGGCGGGACGGTCGTCGTCGGCGGCGGTGACTGGGCTAATGCGCCGATGGGAGTCGCCACTGCTGCACTAATCAGTGCGGCGATCAATGCACGATTCATGATTTTCCTTTCGAAGTGGGCACTGCATTTGTTGACATCGGCCCCGTCCCCGAAACGCGCCAGACTGCCCAGAAGACGTCAAGGGGCTTGCTTCGTTGCGGTTTCAGCGACAGCGCGACGAATATTGTCGAGCGATGTCGGGTAATAGTACGACTCCGATGGAATGGAAATTTGATTCCGGCTCACCGACCCAAGCGCGGGCGTCGCGAACGCAGTTCATGTCCGTATTACATTCCCTGGGCGATCGGGGAAGTGATTTTGACGCGGCGGAGACGATCTTCGGCGAACTCCTCAGTAACGTAGTTCGGCATGCGCCCGGCCCGGTAGAAGTCGGCCTTCAATGGGACTCGAAATACGCGGTTCTGACCGTGCACGACGAGCAAGAGCCGTTCACGCCGAATTTCTCGCTTCCAAGCGATATGTTCCAGGAGGGAGGGCGCGGCCTCTACCTCGTCAAGTCGCTGGCGAAAAGCATCCAAGTACGCGACATTCGTGGCGATGGAACAAAAGTACGCGTCGTGTTGCCGGTGACGCGCCGGTCAGCACGACTGCGAGTTTTGTAGCGAGACTCGAAGAGCTGCTGACCGTGGACAAAATGTTCCGGCCTTAGTATTCAGATAACACCGCTCACGCGTAGTTATCGACAGAATCACATTTGCCGGGAGAGTCGCTAGAACGACAGCGAGGTTTGAAGGAAGATGCCTTGACCGATGTCGTGCGTGAGGTAACATCCGGGGCAGGTTGCCGTTCCCACCGGTAACGTCGTTCCGGGGATCAGGTCGTAGGCGTTGTAGATCAGGCCGATGCGTCCGAACTGGCTGAACCAGTATTGCGCGCCGACGTAGCCGATGCGATAACCGTTGGGATTGCCGAGGAACTGGTTCTCGTAGTTCGTGCCGTTGACGATTGCGGTATGCATGCCGGTCGAGTTGAAGCCGGCTTGAATGAAGCCGCCTTCGAGGTACGCGCCGCCCGCGATGGGCGTTGTAGGCGCCGAACTTGCCTTGCGCCCACAGCGCTTGGGCCTGCTTCCACGCCGTGTGCGTGAACGGATCGTTGCCGAAGCGCGTCGAGCCTTCGGCTTCGAGCGAGAGACCGAGGTTCTTGCCGAACATGTTGGGATCGGCGTAGCGTGCGAACACCGAACCGACCGGGATGTTGGTGACGACGTTCTGGTAGAGACCGAAGGGGCTGCACGGAACGCCCGGCGCGCAGGCTGCGGCGATGGCCGCCGGGGTGCACGGCGCCGCGCCGGTGTAGCACACCGACGGGTTCCACGAAGCTGATCACGGCGTTGATTGTCGTCGACGAACGCGACGCCGGCCGTGAGCTGCTTGTTGACGTTGTACTGCGATCGTGCCGAGGAAGGTTTGCGTGGTAACGCCGCACGGCAGCGCCCCCTTCGGCGGCGCCGGCGTCCCACCGACGACCGGTGCCGTGTTGACGGGCGTACACGTGTTGGCAACGAAGCCGGCGGCGGGGGTGGTCGTGGTGTTACCGCTAACGGACAGCACGGATTGGTTCTCCGCCGGGAAATCGAAGAAGTAACCGCCGCGAATGTTGAGCGGTCCCTTCACGTAGCCGATTTCCGCGCCGTTGAACTGATCGGCCCACCCGAGGCCGAGCGTAGCCGTCGGTTTCGTTGATGCGGCCGGCTTCGGCGAGGAAGCCGGAGTCGGATCTTGATACTGCACGTAGCCGTAGTTGAAGCGCACGCCGGTGTTGCGCGGGTAGGTGCCGCCGGCGAAGTTCGGCGAGCTGAGCGCAACGCCGCCGGGCGTCGACGTTGCCGTTGAGCGCGCCGGCTTGGAACGCGTCCGAGGCATCCCAGTTGTAGACGTTTTCGACGCGGATGTGATACGAGGTTTTCTTATCGAGGTTGCCGTCGAGCAGCAAGCGCAACAGCTGGTAGCCGTAGCCCGTCGCTGTTTTGGCCGGTGAGCCAGCGGTCTGCGCTGGCGTTGCCGCCGGCGCCGACGCGCGTTTGTCCGCCGACCGGCGCAGGCCGACGTTGGCCGGCAGCGCGCGGCCGTCGCCGTTGTACGCCGCGACTTGGTCGTTGAAGTTGCCCGCGCGGATTTGATCGACGAGACCGATCTTGCGCGCGCGCCATCGTCGCTTCGTCGGCTGGTCTGTTTCGCTTCGACCGTCTTCAGACGCGCTGTCGATATCGCTGACGCGGAGGTTCAGCGCGTCGATGTCGCCGCGGAACTCGTCGAGCAGCGCGCGCAGCGCGTCGATGTCTTTTTGCGAGACGTCGGACGCGGTTTGCGGGTTCGCGAGTTTCTTCGTGAGATACTGCACCGCGCGTTCGACCATGACGGCCGCTTCGTAACGCGTCATCGGGCGGTTGCCTTTGAACGTGCCGTCGGGATAGCCGACGATGATCCCGTCGTTGACGAGATCGATGATGGATTGATAGGCCCAGCCATCGTTCGGAAGATCTTTGAGCGCATCGATCTGCGCTTGCGCATCGATCACGTCGCCCGTCATCCCCGGGGTCGGGGGCGGATGCGTCGGCCGATTGTGCGACGAGCGGAAACCCTGCGATGGCGAGCGCGGCAAAAAGCGCTCCCAGACGCCGGAACAACATCGGAGTAGTCCTTTCTCTTACGGCACGCCGCCGAATGCGGCGTGCTACCGGCTGCGCAGCGTAGCGCCGCGAAGATTAACGTCGTGCTGAGGCGCGCTTAAGCGGCTGCTTATGCGCACGCGTTCACGGATCCGTTCAGGCGCGAAAAATATTTTGCGCGCTTAATGATTAGCGCGTCTTAGGGTTCGCGCGAGAAGATGCCGATGATGCGCGCGGTCGCCGTCGATCGCGGCGAGCGCGGCGTCGAGCCGCGCGCGATCGACGTCGCCGATTTCGAAGAAGAAGCGGTAGTGGAACGGATCGACGTGATTCGGCCGCGCGACGAGCGAACGCAAGTCGAGTCCGCGATCGGCGAACGCCGAGAGCGCATCGCGCAACGTGCCGGGCCGATTCTCGACTTCGATCGCGACGCAGCCGAGCGTGCCGTCCGGCTGCGGCGCGCGCGTCGAGCAGATAGAAGCGCGTGAAGTTGCGCGGGTCGTCTTGGATCGCCGCGCGCAGCACCTTCGCGCCGTAGAGTTCGGCGGCGAGCGCCGGGCCGACGGCGGCGATCGCGGGATCGCCGAGCGCGACGATCTCCGCGACGGCGCCGGCCGTATCGGCGACGGCGACGCGCTTCCACTCCGGATGCGTGCCGGCGAAGCGATGGATCTGTTCGAGCGCGACCGGATGCGAGCGGATCTCGCGGATCGTTCGCTTCGTCGGCGTCGAGCGTGCCGATCAGGTTCATCTCGACCGGAAACGCCGTCTCCGCGACCGCGTGCAAGCTGCCGATAGTCCCAGAGCAGATCGTACGAACGCGCGATCGAGCCCGCGATCGAGTTCTCGACCGGCAGCAGTGCGGCGTCGATCTCGCCGCCGTCGACCGCCGCCACCAGCAGATCGAACGAGAAGTAGCCGCGCGTTTCGCGCACCGGGACGCAAGCGGCGCGCGGCGGCGTCGCTGAACGCGCCGGCCTCGCCCTGAAAGCCGATGATCATTTGCTCAATCCGCGATCGTCGCTGCGCGCGTCGGGCACGCGCGGATCGTTCGGCGCGGCCGCGATGAAACTGCTTGAATGCCGCGACCGCATCGGTGCGGCGGCCGATCGCGGCGAGGACGACGCCGCGATTGTAGAGCGCCTGCACGAACTTCGGCCGCTTCGCGAGCACGGTGTCGAGTTGCGCGAGCGCGTCGAGATCGTGGCCGGTTTGGTGCAGCGCGGTCGCGTAGTCGGTGCGCACGTCGGGGTTGCCGGGATCGAGCGCGAGCGCGCGCTTATCGTAGCCGGTCGCCTGATCGAACTTGCCCGCATCGAAGTACATGCTCGCGAGCGCGACGAGTGCGGCGAGGTCGTTCGGGATTCGTCTTGAGGCGCGCGCGCATCGTCTTGCAGTTCTTGCATCACCGGCGCCGGCGGACCGCCGCCGCCGACCGTGTTGCCGGGCAAGGCGGACGTCTGCGCGATCGGTCCGGTGCCGGTTTGCGGGACCGTGAACGTGCCCGGCGGATCGGTCACGAGCGCGGCCGGGGCCGGCGTTGCCCGCATGCGCGCGTCGCCTTGTTCGGCCGGGCGCGCCGTAGCCGAGCGCCGTGCCGCCGTCGCCCAGGCCGGCCTTCACGAGATAGCCCATGATGGCGATGAAGATCGACGGCGAAGACGGCGAAAATCGGAAGCGCGATGCGCAGCGGAAGACCCATCTCGCCGGAGAGTTGCATTTGCGGCGCGAATCCTCATCCCGTGAGCGCCGAACTGCCCGACGTCGCCGACCTGCAGATGATGTTTGCCCAGTATCAATTTCGTCTACTTCAACGGCGAGATTCCGGCCTTCCGGATCGCCTACAACGCGCGCTTCTCGAACGTCGCCGGCCGCATCACGCTACAAGCCGCCGCTGATCGAGCTCTCGCCCAAGCACCTGCGCGGCAAGCCCGAGGAGTTGCGCGAAACGTTGCTGCACGAGATGATCCACGCCTGGCTGCACGCGCGCGGCGAGAATCCCGGCCATACGCCGGCGTTCAAACGCAAGATGCGCGAACTCGGCCTGACGTCGATCTATCACGATCTCGGCACCGCCGCGCCGCTCAATCCGTCGGTCGAAGCGCTACGTGCTGCGCTGCGAGAAGTGCGGCATGGAATTGCTGCGCCGCCGCAAACCGCCGGCCAATTTGATGTGCGCGCGCGACCGCACGCGAACTCAAGGTCTTCGAGATCGTCGAGATGCGCGAAGTCGAACCCGCGCGCGCCGCGCAACCGACCGCTTCTACAAATAGCCGCGGCGCATCGCGTTGACGGCGGCTTGCGTGCGGTCGGCCGCCGAGAGCTTCTCGAGGATGTCGCGGATGTGGCCTTTGACGGTGCCGAGGCCGATGTGCAGCCGTTCGCCGATCTCGGCGTTGCCGACGCCGTCGGCGATCAGGCGCAGCACGTCGAGTTCGCGCGGCGTGAGCGGCGAATCGGCGCTCGGCTGCGGGCGAGGGCGCGCCGAGCCGGCGCAGCACGACGTGCGCGATGCGCGGATCGAAGTAGGCGCCGCCGCCGGCGACGATGCGCACGGCATCGATCACGGTCGACGGCGTCGGACGACTTCACGCAATACGCGTCGGCGCCGGCCGAGAGCGCCGCGAGCACTTCGTCGTCGAGTTCGTGCATCGTGAGAATCACGACGCGCGTTTCGGGCGCGGCGGTCTTGATCGCGCGCGTCAGCGCGACGCCGTCGCGGCCGGGCAAGCCGATGTCGACGATCGCGACGGCCGGACGCTCGCGCAGCGATCACGGCTTCGGCGCTGATGCCGTCGCCGGCTTCGGCGACCACGCGCACGTCGCCGCGTCGCTTCGAGCGCCGTGCGCAGTCCGGCGCGCGTGAGCGCGTGATCTTCGACGAGGACGACGGTGATCGGTTCGCTCATGCAGATGCTCGCCGCCGGGAAGGCGCAGCGTGAAGATGCTGCCCTGCGGCACGTTCGGCTCGTAGCCGACGCTCCCGCCCGATTCTTCGGCGACGCGGCGCACGATGTAGAGGCCGAGGCCCGGACCCGCCGCCGCGCCGGTCGTCGCCGCGCGCGAAGCGCGTGAACAGGTGCGCGCGCGCTTTTTCGGAAACGCCGAAGCCGTCGTCGGTGATGCGCACGAGCGCCGGCGTTGCCCGAACGCTCGACGCGCGATCGTCACGTGGCCGCCGGCCGGCGTGTGTTCGAGCGCGTTGGCCACGAGGTTCGTGATCGCGCGCCGCACGTCGCCGCGATCGCCGATCGTGCGTACGCGCCGTGCCCGGTGCGACCGCGATCGGCGAGCGTCAACGCGGCGGGTGGCGGCGAGCGCTTCCAGTTCGCCCGCGATCTGCCGCGCGATCTCGCCGAGGTCGATGCGTGTCGCGCTCGGGCCGGCGGTCGCCGCTCTCGAAGCGCGCGACGAGCAACAGCGTTTCGGCTAGGCGCTGCACGTCGTCGGTGGCGATGACGCTGCGCTCGACGATCTCGCGGTAGCGTTCGGGCAGCTCGCCGTACGCGCCGGCTTGGGCTTGCCGCAGCGTCATGCCGAGCGCGGCGAGCGGCGTGCGCAGATCGTGCGAGAGCGCGTAGACCAGATCGCGAATGATGCCGCTGCGTTCTTCGAGCGCGGCGTTGCGTTCGGCGAGCTGTTCGAAGAGCCGCGCTTGCGCGAGCGCACTCGGCCGGCTTGCTGCGCGTACGCGCGCGCGACGCTGCGCAGCTCGCTCGAGCCGTCCTCGTGGTCGCCGATCACGAGCAGCACGCCGAAGCGGCGTTCGCCGTCGGCGATCGGAATCGCGAGCATCGCCGCAGCCGCCGAAGGTGTCGAGGATCAGGCGCCCGAGCGCATCCGTGCGCTCGACAGCGATTACGTCGCCGTCGTCGGCCGCGCGCTGCACGAGCGAGATCGCCGCCGGCGGGAGGCGCTCTTCATCGACGTCGACTTGTGCCTGTCCGCGTTGCGCGACGAGCGTCGTCGCCGGCGTCCCGGCGAGCGAGAACCGCACTTCGCTCGCGTCGAGCAGCTCGAGCGCTTCGTGCGCGATCGCGCGCAGCACGAGTTCGGTCGAGAGCGACGCGCGCACGCGTTCGATCGCCGTTGAGATCTGCGCTTCGCGCCGCGCGCGCAGTTCTTGCGCGGCCGCCTCGCCGGCGCGCTGTGCGTTATCGATGACCGCCGAACTCAAGTAGCCGACGAACACGATCGAGAGCGCGGCGAGCATGCGGTCGCCGATGCCGATCGCATCCCAGTGATAGCCGGCGTGCACGCCGTTGACGTAGCCGGCGAGCGACGTCGCAAGCGAGTGCCGCGATCACGAGCATCGAGGCGGAAACGCGCGCTGCCGCCGAGGCTGCTCAAAACGATCGGAACGTCGAGCAAGATCGCGGCGACGAAGAGCTGCGGCGTCAGCAAGATCGACGACGAACGCGCCGAGAAGCGCGAGAACGCACACGACCGGCACGAAGCGGTACGGCACGGCGTGCGCTTCCTCAATGCTCACCGGGACCCTCCGCCGAAGAAGCCGCGGTATGGATCGTTCCGCGCGGCCGAACGCGCAAGCGCTTGCTCGCCGAACTCGGCTTTCAGCCGCGGCTGACGATCTATCTGGCCGGCGCGCCGGGCGCCGGCAAGACGTACCGCCTGCTCACCGACGCCAACTTCCAGCGCCGCGCCGGACGGCGCGTCGCGATCGGCTGGATCGAAACGAAGGGCCGTCCCGGGCTCGACGAACTCGCCCGCGATCTGCCGCGCATTCCGCTCAAGCGCTACGACGTGGGCGGTACCACGTTTGAAGACTTCGACCTCGACGCCGCGATCGCGAGCGACTACGAGACGATCGTGCTCGACGAACTCGCGCATTCCAACCCGCCGGGCGCGACGCACGCGAAACGCTGGCAGGATGCGCTCGCGCTGCGCGCCGCCGGCAAATCGGTGCTCGGCGCGTTCAACATCCAGCATCTCGAAACGGTCGCGCTGACGGCCGAGCGGATCATCGGGCATCCGATCCGCGAGATCGTGCCGATCTCGCTGCTCAAGAGCGCCGACGGCGTGATCGCGCTCGACGTTTCGCCGGCCGTGCTCGAGTCGCGCTTGCGCAGCGGGCGGATCGTTCACGACGACGACGTCGAACGCGCGGCGATGGGCGTTTTCCGGCCGAGCAATCTGCAGATGATGCGCGAGCTGCTGCTGCAAACGGTCGACGCGCTGACGATTCCGGTCGTGAGCCCGGCCAAGACGTCGACGGCGCTCGTCGTCATTTGCGGCGACGACGATCCGGGCACCTATCTGCGCCGGGTCGGCGCGCTCGCCGAAGCGCTCGACCTCGCGGTTGAAGTCACGGTCGTCGATCGCGACGAACGCGATGCGCACCCCGGCCTCGCTCAACTTGCGTTGAGCGCCGCCGAAGCCGTGGCGATCGCGCCGCCGGAACGCCTGTCGGAAGGCCGCCTCGATAACGCGCGCGCCGCCTTCGTCGCGGTGCCGAACGGCGAGCTCGCGCGCAAAATGCTCGCGCGGCCGATCGACCGCGATCTCTATGTCATCGATCCGGCCCGGCCGTCGGCGCCGAGCGTGGCCGACGGTGCGCGGCATCCGTACGGTCAAACCGTCGGCGACCGGATGCGCATCGGCTACGGCAAGCTCACGATCTATCTCGGCTCGGTCGCCGGCAGCGGCAAAACGTACGCGATGCTCGATCGCGCGCACGATCTCCTCAGCGAGGGCGTCGACGTCGTGGTCGGCCTCGTCGAGACGCACGGGCGCGCGGATACCGAGGCGAAGCTGGCCGGGCTCGACGTGCTTGCCGCGCTTGCCCAACGGCGAGCTGGATCGCGAAGCGATCGTCAAACGCCGGCCGCAAGTCGTGCTGATCGACGAACTCGCGCACACGAACGAACCCGGCAGTCCCTTTCCGAAGCGCTTCGACGACGTCATCGCGATTCTGCGCCAAGGCATCTCGGTGATCACGACGCTCAACATCCAGCATCTCGAAGGTCTCGGCGATGCGGTCGAGCGCTTGACGGGAACGCACGTGCGCGAAACGCTGCCCGATACGATCCTCGAACTGGCCGACGACGTGATCTTCGTCGACGTGACGCCCGAAGTGCTGCGCGAACGGTTGCGCGAGGGCAAGATCTATCCGCAGGAACGGATCGACTCGGCGCTGGCGAATTTCTTCCGCGCCGAAAATCTCGCCGCGCTGCGCGAACTGACCGTGCGCGAGCTGATGCGCGCGCGCCGTCAGCGCCGGCATGCGCCGCCGTTCGCGCGCATCGTGCTCGGCGTGCGCGCGCGCGAACGCGACGTCGCGCTGATCGAACGGATGGCGCGCCTGGCGACGCGGCTCTCGATCGAGTTGGCCGTCGTGCACGTCAGCACGCCGCGCGGCGACGCCCGATGCCGGGGCGCTCGAGGCCTTGCAGAAGGCGACGCGCGTGGCGCGCGCGCTGTGGCTGCCGCTGGAGGCCGCGGATCCGGCGGCGGCGCTGGTCGCCGCCGCGAAAGAACTCGACACGATCGTCGTCGAGTCGCCGCGCGGCAAGCGGCGGCTGTTCACGCCGCCGTCGTTTGCGAACCTGCTGCTGCGAGCGGGCGCGCGCGAACTGATCGCCCTCGCCCCGCATTAGGCATTTCACTTCGCAGCGTCGAGCGCGCGATTGAGGCTGAGGACGTTCACGCGGGGTTCGCCGAGGATGCCGAGCGTGCGTCCGCTGACGTGCGCGTCGACGATCGCTTTGACGGCGCCGGGCGTCATGTGCCGTGCCGCCGCGACGCGCGGGATCTGCCAGAGCGCCGCTTCGGGCGAGATGTCCGGATCGATGCCGCTGCCGCTGCGACGTAACGAGATCGATCGGCGGCTCGCCGAACCGCTTGCGGGTTCGCTTTTTTGAGCGCCGCGATCGTGGCTTTGCGTCGCGTCCATGAGTTTCTTCGACGTCGGGCCGAGGTTCGTGCCGCCGGTCGACGTCGGATCGTAGCCCTTGCCGGCCGCCGACGGCCGGCCTTGAAAGTACTGCGGTTTGGTCCAGAGTTGGCCGATGATCGCCGAGCCGACGACTTTGCCGTTGCTCTCGACGAGCGAGCCGTTCGCCTGGTGCGGGAAGATGCAACATGCCGAGTCCGGTCATCGCGAGCGGATAGATCGAGCCCGAGCGCGACGACCGTGACGATCGTGTAGAGGATCGAGGTGACGAGGTGCGAGAGCGTGTTCTCGCTGCTGGGGGCGGTTGCGGGTTGCATTAGGCGGCTCCGGTGAGGTGAAGGGCTTGGAGGATGAGGTCGATCGCTTTGATCCCGATGAACGGCACGATGATGCCGCCGAGGCCGTAGATCAGCACGTTCTCGCGCAGCACGGCGTTCGCGCCGCGCGGGCTGGTAGGCGACGCCGCGCAGCGCGAGCGGAATCAGCGCGATGATGATGAGCGCGTTGAAGATCACCGCCGAGAGGATCGCGCTCTGCGGCGTTGCGAGATGCATGATGTTCAACGCGTTCATCTCGGGATACGTCGCCACGAACATCGCGGGGAGGATCGCGAAGTACTTGGCGACGTCGTTCGCGATCGAGAACGTCGTCAGCGCGCCGCGCGTCATCAGCAGTTGCTTGCCGACTTCGACGACTTCGATCAGCTTCGTCGGATCGGAATCGAGGTCGACCATGTTGCCGGCTTCTTTGGCCGCCTGCGTGCCGCTGTTCATCGCCACGCCGACGTCGGCTTGCGCGAGCGCCGGCGCGTCGTTCGTGCCGTCGCCGGTCATCGCGACGAGCCGGCCCGGAGGCTTGCTCGCGCTTGATCAGCGCCATCTTCGTTTCGGGCGTGGCCTCGGCGAGGAAATCGTCGACGCCGGCTTCGCCGGCGATCGCGCTCGCGGTCAGCGGATTGTCGCCGGTGATCATGATCGTGCGAATGCCCATCGCGCGCAGGCGATCGAAGCGCACGCTGCATGTTCGGTTTGAGGATGTCTTTGAGCGCGATCACGCGCGAGCAGACCGCGTTCGTCGGCGAGCAGCAGCGGCGTGCCGCCGGCGCGCGCGATGCGTTCGATCTGCGCGTCGAGCTGCGGTGCGATGGCGCTGGCGCCTTGCTCGCGCACCCACGCGCGCACCGCGTCCGGCGCGCCCTTGCGGATCTTGCGGCCGTCGGCGAAGTCGAGGCCGCTCATGCGCGTGTACGCGCTGAACGGCACGAACGTCGCGCCGGCGGGCAGTTCCGGTCGCGCATCGCCGTAGAGCTGCGTGTCGGCGTCGAGGCCGGCTTTCGGCGCGGCGAACACGACGATCGAACGGCCTTCCGGCGTTTCGTCGGCGAGCGAGGAGTAGTACGCGGCCTTGTATGCGCGCGGTTGCGTCGACGCCGTCGGCGATGACGATTTCGCTGGCTTGACGGTTGCCGAGCGTGATCGTGCCGGTCTTGTCGAGCAGCAGCGTATCGACGTCGCCGGCGGCTTCGACCGCGCGGCCGCTCATCGCGAGCACGTTGCGTTGCAGCACGCGGTCCATGCCGGCGATGCCGATGGCCGAGAGCAGGCCGCCGATGGTGGTCGGGATGAGACAGACGAGCAGCGCGATCAGCACGACGATGCTCGGCTTGGCGCCGGCATAGATCGTGAACGGCGCCAGCGTCGCGACGGCGATGAGGAACACGATCGTCAAACCGGCGAGCAGGATCGAGAGCGCGATCTCGTTCGGGCGTCTTCTGACGCTGCGCGCCTTCGACGAGCGAGATCATGCGATCGAGGAACGACTCGCCGGGATTCGCGCCGACGACGAACGACGATCGATCGGAGAGCACGCGCGTGCCGCCGGTGACCGAACTGCGGTCGCCGCCGGCTTCGCGAATGACGGGCGCCGATTCGCCGGTGATCGCGGATTCGTCGACCGTCGCGGCGCCTTCGACGATCTCGCCGTCGGCCGGGATCAGTTCGCCCGCGACGACGCGGACGCGATCGCCTTTGCGCAACTCGGTCGCGCTGACCGGCTTCGTGCCGTTTCCGTTGACGATGCGCTGGGCGATCGTCTCCGTTTTCGTGCGGCGCAGGAACTCGGCTTGCGCTTTGCCGCGGCCTTCGGCCACGGCTTCGGCGAAGTTGGCGAAGACGACCGTGAACCAGAGCCAGATGCGAGATCGCGATGTCGAAGCCGAGTTTGCCGTTGCCGGCGATGGCGTCGTGGATCGCGTAGATCAGCGTGACGAGCGCGCCGACTTCGCAGATGAACATGACGGGGTTCTTGAGCTGCACGCGCGGGTCGAGCTTTTGGAACGAAGCGACGATCGCCGGCCCCAGAATCTCGCCGTCGAACAGCGAGCGTGAACGCGATACCATTTAAAGGCGCTCCGGCACAGCCTGCGCGCCCCCCACACGTTGTGTGGGGCCCCCAGACAGTAGCTCCCTCACGATTTTGCTGAGGGCGCGAATCCCCGTGGGGTCGCTAAAGACGGTCATCATTAGAACGTCTTCCCTTGATAGAGCTGCAGGTGTTCGACGATCGGTCCCAGCGCGTCGGCCGGGAAGAACGTCAGCGCGCCGACGATGAGGATGCACGCCGATCAGCAGCACGACGAAGACCGGTGAGGTCGTCGTGAACGTGCCGGCCGTCGTGGCGATGGCTTTCTTGCCGGCCAGCGATCCGGCGAGCGCAACGATCGCGACGATCTCGGCGAAGCGGCCGAAGAACATCGAGAGGCCGGTCCAGAAGTCGTAGAACGTGTTGCCGCCGAGGCCGCCGAACGCCGAGCCGTTGTTGCCGGTCGCCGACGAGAACGCGTAGAGGATTTCGGAGAAGCCGTGCGCGCCGTTGTTGTTGAGCGTGGCAAGGCCGTCTTTGGCGACCGATGCGATGCCGGTCGGGACGAGCGTGAACACCGGCACGACGAGCAGGGCGAGCATCGCGAACTGTACTTCGCGCCGTTCGATCTTCTTGCCGAGATACTCGGGCGTTCGGCCGACCATGAGGCCGGCGATGAACACCGTGAGCACGACGAATTCGAGCATGCCGTACAGGCCCGCGCCGACGCCGCCGAAGATGTTCTCGCCGAGCTGGATGTTCAGCATCGGAATCAAGCCGCCGAGCGGCATGAACGAATCGTGTTGTGCGTTGACGCAGCCGCAGCTCGTGGCGGTGGTGGTGACCGCGAACAGCGCGGACGCGCCGACGCCGAAGCGGACGTCTTTGCCTTCCATGTTGCCGCCGCTGACGCCCATCGCATGGACGAGCGGGTTGCCGGCGGCTTCCGCGCCGGATGCGATCACCACGCCGCCGGCCCAAACGATCGACATCGCGATGAACAGCGCCCAGCCTTGCCGTTGATCTTTCGCGAAGCGTCCGTACGTATACGTGAGCGCGGCCGGGATCAGCAGGAACAGCAACATCTCGAGCAAGTTGGTGAACGGGTTGGGGTTTTCGTTCGGTGAGATCGAGTTGGCGCCGACGAAGCCGCCGCCGTTCGTGCCGAGTTCTTTGATGGCTTCCATCGAGGCCATCGGGCCGCCGGTGATCGTCTGCGAGAAGCCCTCGAGACTTTTCACCGGGGCGTATGCCGCGAAGTTTTGCGGCACGCCCTGGAAGATCAGCACGAGGCCGGCCACGATCGAGATCGGCACCAGGACGTAGAGCATCGAGCGCGTGAGGTCGACCCAGAAATTGCCGAGCGACTTTCCGTCGGTGCGTACGAAGCCGCGAACCACCGCGACCGCGATCGCGATGCCGGCGGCGGCCGAGACGAACATGTGCCACGCTAGTCCGGCCATCTGCGAGAAGTAGCTCAGCGTCGACTCACCCGAGTAGAACTGCCAGTTGGTGTTCGTCAGGAAGCTGATGGCCGTATTCCAGGCGAGGTCGGGCGCGACGTTGCCGAAGCCTTGCGGGTTGAACGGCAGCCACGCCTGCGTGCGCAGCAACGTGTACAGATACGCGAAACCGACGAGGCTGAAGCCCATCACCGCGAATAGGTAGGATTTCCAGCCCATCTCGCTTTCGGGATCGATCCGGCAGACTTTGTAGATCGCCGATTCGATCGGAGCCATCACCGGCGAGAGGAACGTGCGTTCGCCCATGAACACGCGCGCCATGAAACCGCCGAGCGGTTTCACGCACACGAGCACGAGCAGAAAATAGAGCAGGTCTTGAAGCCAGCCGGCGAGTCGTCATTTAGAAGCGCTCCGGCCGCAGCATCGCGACAAGCAAATAGACGAGTGCGGCGACCGAGAGCAACAGCCCCATCCAGAGTTCGGGCGTCATATCTTTTCGGCACCGCGTACGTAGAGGTCGATGACGACGAAGAACACGACGATCGCCACGATCAACCCAATTTCGAGTAAAATCACGGGTCTAGCATAGACCCGGCTGGGGCCGGACGTAATCCTCCGAACGGATGAGCCGAATGGCTGCGCTGCTTTTCAACCGTTCGGACGACCGCCGAACGGCGGCTTACCCGCGCCGACTGCACGCGATAGGCTTATGACATGCCTAGCGTTTCACGGTGATGTGGCTCCTCGTGGTGGTGCTGGGGCTGTTCATGACGGTATTGTGTGCTCTACTCACGGCGATGCGCAACGTCGATGTTGTTACGGTGGTGCACGATAATGAACGGCAGAGGAGATTGAGTCCCGACATTACTTCGGCGGAGACCAACGGATCTCGCTTGTAGCAGACCTGCTCTTTAAGCGATAGCATGTCCCATTGTCATCCCGAGCTTGTCGAGGGACCGCCACCAATGTGCGCGATTGAGACTGTCCCTCGACAAGCTCGGGATGACAAGTAGCGCAGGTCTAGGAGCCCTCAATCAGGGCATAGAAACCGGCCGACCTCTCCTTAGAGAAAGGTCGCTATGGCTCAAACGCTCCCGTCCACGGATCTTCCAGCCGCTCCGGCACCCGTGCCCGAGAAAATTTCGGGTGGCCATCTCGTCGCGAAGGCGCTGAAGAACGAAGGCGTCGATACGATTTTCACCCTGTGCGGTGGACACATCATCGACATCTACGACGGTTGCATCGATGAGGGCATCAAGATCATCGACGTTCGCCACGAGCAAGTGGCCGCGCACGCCGCCGACGGCTACGCGCGCATGACCGGCGGCATGGGCTGCGCGGTCGTGACAGCGGGACCGGGCACGACGAATACCATGACCGGTATCGCGAACGCGTTCCGTGCCGAGAGCCCGATGCTGTTGATCGGCGGCCAAGCCGCGCTGAGCCAGCACCGGATGGGCGGCCTGCAAGATCTCGCGCACGTCGACATGATGCGGCCGATCACGAAGTTCGCGACGTCGGTGCCGAGCACCGAGCGCGTGGCCGACTTCGTCGCGATGGCGGCGCGCGAGGCGTTCAACGGTTCGTTCGGTCCCTCGTACCTCGAGATTCCGCGCGACATCCTCGATTTCAAAGTCGATCTCGCGAAAGCCGTGATTCCGAAGCCCGGGACGTATCGTGCCTCGACCAAGAGCATCGGCGATCCGGCCGCGATCGAAGAACTGGCCGATATGATCGTCAACGCGAAGAAGCCGGCGATCTTGCTCGGACAGCAAGTGTGGACGTGCCGCGGCAGCGAGATCGCGCGCGACTTCGTCGAGAAGCTCAACATCCCGACCTACATGAACGGCGCCGGCCGCGGCACGCTCGGGCCCGATCATCCGCTGAACTTCCAACTCACTCGCCGCGATGCGTTTGGTGAAGCCGACCTGACGATCATCGTCGGCACGCCGTTCGACTTCCGCCTCGGTTACGGCAAGAGCGTGCGCTCGAAGACGGTCGTGCAGATCGACATGTCGTACGCGACGGTCGGCAAGAACCGCGACATCTCGCTCGGGCATGGTCGGCGATGTCGGTGCGATTCTCGCCGCCGTGCTGCAAGCCACGACCGGCAGCAAAGACAACGGCGCGGCCGCGCGCAAAGAGTGGGTCGCCTCGCTGCGGGCCAAAGAAGATGCCGCGTACGCCGCGCGCATGCCGAAGCTGCTCAACGACGCGAACCCGATTCACCCGTACCGCTTGGCCTACGAGATCGATCAGTTTCTCACCAACGATTCGATCTTCGTCGGCGACGGCGGCGACGTCGTGACGTTCGCGGGCAACGTCGTGCGCCCGAAAGGTCCGGGTCTGTGGATGGATCCGGGACCGCTCGGCACGCTCGGCGTCGGCACGGGCTTCGCGATGGCGGCTAAACTCGCCAATCCGAATAAGGAAGTCGTCGCGCTCTTCGGCGACGGTTCGTTCGCGATGACCGGTTTCGACATGCAGACCGCGATCCGGTTCAAGCTGCCCTACATCGCGATCATCGGCAACAACTCGTACATGAATCAGATCCGCTACGGACAGATTCAGAAGTACGGCCCCGAACGCGGCAACGTCGGCAACTACCTCGGCGACATCAACTTCGAGAAGTTCGCCGACATGCTCGACATATACGGCGAAGCGGTCCGCGATCCCAAGGAGATCGGTCCGGCCTTGCGCCGCGCACGCGCTGCGGGCACCTGCGCGATCGTGAACGTCTGGCTCGATCCCAACGCGTACGCGCCCGGAACCGAAAACCAAACGATGTACAAGTAGAAAGAACCCTGACAACATGACGACGACTACAGCGGGTAAGGCCCTCGACGGCATCCGCATCCTTGACATGACCCACGTGCAGTCCGGCCCCTCGAGCACGCAACTGCTCGCATGGCTCGGCGCCGACGTGATCAAGGTCGAACTGCCCGGCCGCGGTGACATCACGCGCGAACAGCTGCAAGACATCCCCGGCGTCGACAGCTTGTACTTCACGATGCTCAACGGCAACAAGCGCAGCCTGACGCTCAACACGAAGACGCCGCAGGGCAAGATCATCTTCGAAGCGCTGATCAAGCATTGCGACGTGCTGGTGGAGAACTTCGGTCCGGGCGTGCTCGACCGCCAAGGCTTCACGTGGGAGAAGATCCAGGAACTGAACCCGCGCATGATCTACGCGTCGATCAAGGGCTTCGGTCCGGGAAAATTCGAAGACGCGAAAGCCTACGAACCGATCGCGCAAGCGATGGGCGGTTCGATGAGCACGAACGGCTGGGAAGACGGACCGCCGACCGTGACCGGCGTGCAGACCGGCGATTCGGGCACGGGCATCCACACCTGTGCCGCCGTGCTGGCCGCGCTCTACCAGCGCGATCAGCAGACCGGTAAGGGCCAGCGCATCGTGTGTACGATGCAAGACTCGGTGCTCAACCTGTGCCGCGTGAAGATGCGCGATCAGCAGCGACTGGCCCACGGCCCGCTTGCGGAATATCCCAACAAGACGTTCAACGGCGTCGTGCCGCGTTCCGGAAACGCATCCGGCGGCGGACATCCCGGCGCCGCGCTCAAGTGCGCGCCGGGCGGCCCGAACGACTACGTGTACTTGATCTTGCAGCCCCAGATCTGGAAGCCGCTGTGCGAGGCAATGGGGCGCCCGGAACTCGTGACCGATCCGTCGTTCGCCACGGCGCAAGCGCGCCTGCCGATCATCACGGAGGTGTTCGGGATCATTGAAGAGTGGACGAGAACACAAACCAAATATGAGGTCCTCGACCGCTGTAACGCGATCGACGTTCCGTGCGGTCCGGTGCTCGACATGGCCGAATTGCTGGCGGATGAATCGCTGCGCGCGCGCAACATGGTCGCGAAGGTCGAACACCCCAAGCGCGGCACGTACTACACGATCGGCAGCCCGCTGAACCTCTCCGACTCACCGGTCGATTATAAGAGCGCCCCGCTGCTGGGCGAACACTGCGCCGAAGTCCTCGCGGAAGTGATGAACTACGACGCGACAAAGGTCGAGGAGCTACGCACCGCCGGGGTGATCTAGCAGCCACCGTTCGACGCCGGGATGTAACGGCACGTCCATCGGCGTCGGATCGGTCTCGACGAAGACCTGGCTGAGGCCGGCCGTTCCGTCCTCCCACGGCATCTCATCGCCGCGCGCAGCGAACGCCTCGCACACGTCGTAGGCCACCTGATCCGGTAGCGCCGCGCTCGCATAGAGCGGCCAGCCGCTGAAGTCGATGCAGTCGTAGTCGCGTTGCAATTTCGGAAAGCGTTGCTGCGGCAAATCGGCCTTGCGCCAACCGAGCGCGCCGAGCTTCGCGAAGACGTCGGGTTCGATTTCGATCGGAACGAGCCCGGCTTCGAGCGAGGTGGGCAGCCACGTGCGGATACCTTCGTCGAGCACGAGGTCGATGGTGCCGGCGCGCAGTTCTTCGAGGCGCCGTTTGTCGCCGGGGCCGCCGACGCGCTGGATCGATCCGCCCCACGCTTGGATGTCGGCCAGCGTCATGCCGTAGCATGCCAGCAACTGCTCGATCAGCACGAGCGTCGAGTGGGTGGGATCTTCGCGAATCGAGATGCGCAGCGGATGTTTCGCAACCTTGATGTCGGCGAGCGTGCGGAAGCCGAGCGTCGCGCGCACCGTGATGACGAAACGATCCAAGCTCGGATACGATCCGATGATCCGCACCGGCAACGGTTCGTGGAAGAGGCCCGTGCCGCGATATGCTTGCGTGAGCATCGCCGACGGATTCACGAACGCCATCTCGACCTCGCCTCGGACGACCGCGTGCGCGAGAATCGCCGAGCCGGTCGCGAGGCGCAACGACGGCGTGAAGTGTTCGCCCGAACCGCTGCCGACCGTTATGCACATGTCGCGGTTTCCGCCGTACGGAATATCGGGTCGCGACGCAACGTGTAAGCCGAGTTCCCAGAGAATTTTGGCGCGCTTGAAGTTAGCGCCGCGAGGCAACGGTTCCATGACTAGCGCCGCAGGTTGACCCAGATCGTCTTCTTGTCGGTGTAGTTATCGATCGCGGCCGGTCCGAGATCGCGGCCCATGCCGGAGTCGCCCCCGAGCCCGCCCCACGGCAGACGGGTGTCGCTCTGGCCGTAGGTGTTGATCCACACCGTGCCCGCGCGCAGCTTGCGCGCCATCGCGTGCGCGAGGCCGACGTCTTTCGTCCACACGCCCGCGGCGAGTGAGAACGGCGAGTCGTTGGAGATGCGCACCGCATCGTCTTCGTCTTTGAACTTGATGACGGCGGCGACGGGCCCGAAGATCTCTTCGCGCGCGATCTTCATCGAGTTGTCGACGTTGGTGAACACCGTCGGTTCCATGAAGTAGCCCTTGGTGCCGACGCGATCGCCGCCCGAGAGCAGCGTTGCGCCCTCGCTCTTGCCCGAATCGATGTAGCCCATGATCGAGCTGAGCTGTTTCTGCGAGATGATCGGTCCCATGTAGGTTTTCTCATCGAGCGGATCGCCGACTTTCAAGGTCTTCGAACGCGCGACCATCGCTTCGCAGAACTTGTCGTAGACCGATTCCTGAACGAGCACGCGCGAACCGGCCGAACAGACCTGACCGCTGTTGAAGAAGATGC
Source organism: Vulcanimicrobiota bacterium (assembly GCA_963845455.1). Taxonomy (GTDB): domain Bacteria; phylum Vulcanimicrobiota; class Vulcanimicrobiia; order Vulcanimicrobiales; family Vulcanimicrobiaceae; genus Lustribacter. Next base: position 557,198 of record CAWJSM010000002.1, read on the forward strand.
CGGCCGCGGCACCCTTCACCGCCGAGTCGATATCGGCGTCGTCGAAAATGATGTTCGGCGATTTGCCGCCGAGCTCGAGCGTGAGCCGCGTGATGTACGGCGCGGCGCCTTGCATGATCGTCTTGCCGACGCCGGGCGAGCCGGTGAACGAGATCTTGTCGACGTCGGGATTCGTCACGAGCGACATGCCGGCGCCGGTGCCCGGACCGGGCAGAATGTTGAGCACGCCCGGCGGAATGCCCGCTTCGAGCGCGAGCTCGCCCAGCAGCAGTGCGGTGAGCGGCGTTTCGGACGCCGGCTTCAGCACGACCGTGCAGCCGCACGCGAGCGCCGGCGCGATCTTCCACATCGAATTCATCAGCGGAAAATTCCACGGCACGATCGCCGCGACGACGCCGACGGGGACGCGTTCGATGTACGTCAGCGCGTCGGGCCGCACCGGAACGACGTCGCCCATGATCTTGTCGGGCCAGCCGGCATAGTACTCGAGGCAGTCGACCATCGCCGGATAGTCTTGGCGGCGCACCGAGCTGATCGGTTTGCCGCCGTCGAGTGACTCGAGCGCGCTGATCGCGTCTTCGTTCTTGCGCACCAGCGCGGCGAAGGCGAACATGAGCCGCGAGCGTTCCGACGCGCGCATCGTCCCCCAGGGTCCCTCGGCGAGCGCCTTGCGGGCCGCGACGACGGCCCGGTCGGCGTCGGCTTTATCGGCCTTGGCGACGTTGGCGATGACCTCTTCGGTGGCCGGGTTACGGGTCTCGAATGTCTGGCCGGACGCGGCCTCGACCCACTGGCCGCCGATCAGCAGCTGGGTGGGCGGAATACGTACCGGGGGCGGTGCGGTCATAGCCATGCGCGGGCGGTTCGACGCCTGCTTGGCCTTCCCCATCCCCCATCCGGCCGACAATTTTTCCGCAGAATGGACTCCGCAGCGGAAACGAGAACCAAGCGAGCGGCTCCTTAGGAGCGCTGCCGGTGGAGGGTCTTTCTATGATCCGTAACCCGTGGGTCCAACTCGTGGTCGGCATCGTCTGCATGGCGATGATCGCGAATCTGCAGTACGGCTGGACGGTGTTCGTGACGCCGATCCAAGACAAACAAGGCTGGAGCCTCGCGGCGATCCAGGTCTCATTCACGATCTTCGTGCTGGTCGAGACGTGGCTCGTCCCGTTCGAAGCGGCCTTCGTCGATCGCTACGGCCCGCGCATCATGGTCGCAATCGGCGGCGTGCTGGCCGGCGTCGCGTGGATCGTCGACTCGCTCGCGACCACGCTGCCGATGCTCTACTTCGGCGGAATTCTCGCCGGCATCGGCGCCGGGATCGTGTACGGCACGTGCATCGGCAACGCCCTCAAGTGGTTCGGCAACCGGCGCGGTCTCGCGGCCGGGCTCACGTCGGCCGGTTTCGGCGCGGGTGCTGCAGCCACGGTCATTCCGCTCACGATGATGATCAAGTCGAGCGGCTATCAGCAAACGTTCCTCGTGTTCGGAATCGTGCAAGGCTTGATCGTGCTCGGCGCGGCGATGCTGCTCGTCACGCCGCCGCTAGGCGGTCCGGCCGAGCAGAAGGCGCCGACGACGCTGCAGGGCGTGCGCGATTACCGGCCGTCCGAAACGCTGCGCTCGCCGGTGTTCTGGATCATGTACGTGATGTTCGTGCTCGTCGGCGCGGGCGGACTGATGGCCGTCGCGCAACTCGGGCCGATCGCGAAATCGTTCGGCATCTCGAACGAGCCGGTGACGCTGATCGGCATCACGCTCGCGACGCTGACGTTCGCGCTCTCGCTCAACAACGTGATGAACGGCATCACGCGACCGGTGCTCGGCTGGGTCTCGGATCGCATCGGGCGCGAGATGACGATGTTCTGTGCCTTCATGATCGAGGGGCTCGGCATCTTCGCGCTGATGGTGTTCGGCCACTCGCCTGTCTCGTTCGTGCTGCTTTCGGGCCTCGTGTTCTTCGCGTGGGGTGAGATCTACAGCATCTTCCCATCGACCGCGCGCGACCACTTCGGACAGAAGTATGCGACGACGAACTACGGCATGCTCTACACCGCGAAGGGCACGGCGTCGCTGGTCGTTCCGCTGGCGAGCGTGCTCAGCGTTGCCACGGGTAGCTGGACGGCCGCGCTCAGCGTCGCCGCTTTCTTCAACATTATCGCGGCGGTAATGGCGATTGCGGTCCTCTACCCGGTGCGGCTGCGCGAGATTCGCAAAGCGGGCGGCATCGTACCGGAGACGATGCCGACGCGCGTGGCCGTCACCTAACCCAGGAACACGCACCGCGGGTCACGATGGACATGGCAATGGACCATGCCGTCGTGACCGAAGCGATTGCCGCCGTCGCCGGCTTGGCCATCGGGATTCTCGGCACGCTGATCGGCGCCGGCGGCGGCTTTCTGATCGTGCCGTTGCTCGTGCTGCTCGAGCCGTCGTGGAGCACCGATGAAGTCACCGCGTTTTCGCTCGCGGTCGTGACGGCGAATGCGACGATGGGCGCGTTGAGTTATTGGTGGCAGGGCCGCGTCGATCCGTTCACGTTTCCGCTCTACACGCTCGCGGCCGTGCCGGGATCGATCCTCGGCGCGCTCGTCACCGCATACATTCCGCGCTCGCTGTTCGATCCGATCTTCGGCGTGGTGCTGATCCTGATCGGCATCTGGCTGTTTCTGGAAGCCCGGCAGCAGCGAAGCCGGTGCACAAACCGGCTACTTCGCGCGCGTGCTGATCGATCGCAGCGGACACCGCTACGACTGGTCGTTCGATCCGCGCATCGGCTTTGCGGGCAGCGTGCTGGTCGGCTTCGCTTCGAGCGTGCTCGGCATCGGCGGCGGCATCATCCACGTGCCGCTGCTCGCAACGGTGCTGGGCTTCCCAGCCCACGTCGCCACGGCAACATCGCACGCCGTCCTCGCCGTAACCGCCGGCCTCGCGACGATCGTGCACATCATCCACGGCGACTACCGCACCACCTGGCCGCTCGTCCTCGCCGCATCCGGCGGCGCAATCGCCGGCGCCCCGATCGGCGCGCGCCTCTCCGTCTACGTCCGAGGCGCCGTCATCCTGCGCATCCTCGCCACAGCCTTGGCGTTTGTTGGGATACGACTGCTGATCGCGCGTTAATTGTCATCCCGAGCAAAGCGCCCGTAGGGCGCGTCGTCGAGGGAGCGCGATGATGTTCAACATTGCGGAGTTGCTCTGGTGAATGGGCATGATGCTCGCTGTCCCTCGACGACGCACCTTCGGTGCTTTGCTCGGGATGACAGTGAGGGCAAAGCCCTTTGCTATATCAGTGCGCGTCGGCGGTGTAGGCTTCCGGCAGGTTTTCCGGGTCGAGCAGGGTGGAGGTGTTGGGTTCGCCGGGTTTTAGGCGCGCGACGAGTTCGAAGTTGCGCAGCGGCAGCACTTTGCCTTTGACGAACACCGGCGTGAGTTCGTTGACGATGAAGTGGTCTTTCACTTCGTTGTACGTCGCCTCGCTGATGATCGTCTGGCCGCCTTTGGCGACGTTGTAGAGACGCGCGGCGGTGTTGACGTTGTCGCCGATGACGGTGTAGTTCAAGCGGTCGCTCGAACCGAGGTTGCCCATGACGACTTCACCGGTGTTGAGGCCCATGCCGACGGTGAAGAGCTGGCGGCCCTTGGGCTTTCCATTCGGTCATCATCTCGATGATGCGTTCTTGCTGGCGGAACGCCGCTTCGACCGCTTCGACCGCGTCGATGTTGCCCGGCCGCGGATCGGGCGCGGAGAACACGGCCATCAAACAGTCGCCGATGAATTTGTCGACGTAGCCGCCGTGCTCGAACACGATGCGGCACATCTCTTCGAAGTACTCGTTGAGCTGGCCGTAGATCTGTTCCGGCGTCATGTTTTCCGACATCGCGGTGAACCCGCGAATATCGGAGTAGAAGATCGTCACCTTCGCGCGCTTGCCCGAGAGGTCGAGCGCCTTGAGCGGATCGTCGTGCGAGAGCATGCGCGTGACGAGCGCCGGGCTGACGTGCTTGCCGAACATCTCGGTGATGACGCGCTTGTCGGCGCCTTCCGTGATCGTCCGGTAGAGTGCGACGAAGAGTGCCGAAAGAATGATCGCGCCGTCGACGTGGACGAGGTCGATCCAGTGCAGCGTGTAGGCGTAGAAGCCGACGGCAAACGACGGTGTAGACGAACGCCACGCCGACGGCGAGCGCGACGCCGAGCGTCGCTTTCAGCTGCGTGACGATGAAGCCGATCGCGAGCGCCAGCACGATGATCAGCACGACGTCGATCCACGGCTGCACGCGGTGGATGAACCGGTGGCTCATCAACTGGTCCATCAGGCGGACGTTCGAAAATACCCCGGGATAACGGCCGTTGGGGGTGAGGATGAAGTCGCCCGCGGCCTGCGCGGTGTAACCGACGACGATCACTTCGTTCTGCGCGAACGCCTTCATCGTGTCCGGATCGAACTTGAGCGCGTCGATCATCGACACTTCTTGGATCGCCGGCATCGAGAGGTCGGCGGTGCCCGCGCGGCTGGCGAGGCCGTTCGTCTCGGCCTGATCGACGTGTTCGGAAACGTTGAACGGCAGCATCAGCAGTTTGCCGTTGCCGTCGAGCGGAACGACTGTAGTTGCCGAGACGGCCGTGCCAATCGTCGATCGGTCGCGTAGGTCACGCCCATCCAGTAGCGATGCGGTCTCGAGCGCGAGCGTCGGATAGACCGTCACTTTGCCCGGTCTGCTGATCCGTCGACGTGATCACGTACGGTTGACCGACGAGCCAGCCGCCGGGATTGTCGACGGTCGTCGAACCGACGTGCACGAGCTTCACGATGTCCGGCGGCGGCTGTTCGAACGACATGATGCCGCCTTGCGTGACGTCGACCGTCATGCCGAGCACCGTGGCCTGTTTGCGCAAACCGTCTTTGAACGACGCATCGACGCTTCGGATCGTGCGAGTGCTCGAAGAACTCGATATCGAATGCGACGATCTTCGCGCCGCCCTTGGCGAGTTTGCGCAGCAGATCGCCGATCGCCGTGCGCTGAACCGGGTAGCCGAGACCCTTGGGCGGATCTTGAAGCGAGGCCTCATCGATCGCGACGAGACGGATGTTGTCGTTGGGCGGATCGTTGTCGGGCAAGTGCAGCAGTTTGACGAGCCAGCCTTGACCGCGAACGCGCGAAGAGCGCGTCGTTGACGGCGACGAAGTCGCCGACGGTGCTGACCGATGCGAACGTCGGCGGGGCGAAGTAGAGCGCGATCGCCGATGCGCGGCGGCGACCGCCGAGAGCAGCATCGCCGTGCCGAAGATCTTGAGGCGGCGAACCTTGATGACCGGGAACTTCATCTCTACCCCCCGCGCGCGGCGCTAGTTCTGCACGCGGCCGATATACCGGCGGTCGCGCGTGTCGATCCGGATCATGTCGCCGGGATTGACGAAGAGCGGCACCTGTACGGTGGCCCCGGTTTCCAGCTTCGCCGGTTTCGTCGTCCCGGTCGCGGTATCACCCTTGAAGCCGGGGTCGGTCTCTTCGACCTTGAGCTCGACGTGGGCCGGCGAGATCGGCGCCGATCGGCATGCCGTCGTGGAACTGGACGGCGATCCGCATGCCGTCTTTGAGGAAGTCGGCCGGGTCGCCGATCAGCTCGCGGTCGAGGGTGAAGTTCTCGTAGCTCTCGGTATCCATGAAATGGTAGCCGTCGGCATCGTTATAGAGCATCTGCATGTCGCGGTTGTCGACGGTCGCGCGCTCGAGCTTTTCGCCGGCGCGGAACGTGCGCTCGACCGTGGCGCCGGTCTTCACGTTCTTGAGGCGGGTCCGCACGAACGCCGAGCCCTTGCCGGGCTTGACGTGGAGGAACTCGATCACGGTCCACAAGTGGCCGTCGATCACGATGGTGACGCCGTTCCGAAAATCGTTCGAGGAAATCATGTCCGGGCCGAGTTAGCTCACCCGGGTGGCCTGCCCTTGACGCCGTAGGCGGACTTCTTCGGGCGGAAGAGGGGCAGGACGCTTTCGGTGCCGGCGCGCAGCCGGGCGATGTTGGCGCGGTGCATGAACACGATCAGCAGCGCAGAGGCCAGGCCGTAGATCCCGGCCGCCGGACCAGCCAACTACCACAGGGCGGGCGCCATCGCGACGCTGGCCAGGAGCGAGCCGGCCGACGAGAAGCCGGTGGCCAGAACGACCGGCGAGCCAAATGACGGCGAAGATGCCGCCCGCCGGCCACGCGAGCGCGAGCACCGCGCCGAGGTTCGTGGCCACGCCTTTGCCGCCGCGGAAGTTGAGGAAGGGCGAGAAACAGTGGCCGAGGATCGCTGCGAACGCCGCCGTCAGCGCGAGCGTCTCGCCGCCGAGCACGCGGCCCGCGATCACCGGCAGCGCGCCCTTGAGTGCGTCGAGCACCAGCACCGCGATCGCACCGCCTTTGCCGAGCGTGCGCAACGCGTTCGCGGCGCCGATGTTGCCGCTGCCCTCGGCGCGGAGGTCGCGCCGGAAGAACAGCCGCGAGACGACGAGCCCGAACGGGATCGCGCCGACGAAGAACGATGCGACGACGAGCGCCGCATCGAGGGCGATCGTCACCTGCGCGCTTCGTCGCGCGGACGTTCGCGGAAGTCGAGCGTCAGCGGCACGCCTTGGAAATCGAAGTTCGAGCGGATCACGTTCTCGATGAAACGTTTGTACGACGGCTGGATCAGCTTCGGATCGTTACACGAGAAGATGAACAGCGGCGGATGCGTCGAGACCTGCGCGCAGTAGTAGATTTTGAGGAACTTGTCGCCCGAGATCGGCGGCGGATGCGCGATGACCGCATCTTGCACGACCGCGTTGAGTTTCGACGTCGGAATGCGGCGGTCGAGATTCTCCGCCACTTGGTTCACGACCGGCATCAAACTGCCGAGCCGGCGTTTGGTCAGCGCCGAGAGAAACGTGACCGGCGCGAACGATGCGAACGGCAGTTGCTCGTGAATGCCTTCGACCAGCTCGTTTTGGCTGAATTCGCCGAGCTCGCGCACGAGATCGTACTTGTTGCCGACGATGACGAGGCCTTTCTTCTCTTCGAGCGCGATGCCGGCCAGACGCCGGTCGGCGTTCTGCGGGCCCTTCATCGCATCGACGAGCAAGATCACGATGTCGCAGCGTGAGATCGCGCGCAGCGAACGCAGCGAACTGTAGTACTCGATCGCGCCGTGTTTGTTCGCGCGTTTGGCCACGCCGGCGGTATCGATCAAGCGCAGCGTGCGATTGCCGTACGGCAAGAGCGTGTCGATCGAGTCGCGCGTCGTGCCCGGGATGTCGGAGACGATCGTGCGCTCTTCGCCGAGGATCGCGTTGAGCAGCGATGACTTGCCGACGTTCGGCTGGCCGATCAGCGCGAGCGCCAGTTCCGACCCCGGCTCTTCGGCGTCGCTCTCGGGCGGCAAACGTTCGACGATCGCGTCGAGCAAGTCGCCGGTGCCTTCGCCGTGAATTGCCGACACCGGAAACGGCTCGCCGAAACCGAGCCGCGAAAATTCGCCGTGCACGCTCGCCAGCGCGTTCGGCGATTCGGTTTTGTTGGCGACGAGCAGCACCGGATGGTGCGTGCGGCGCAGAATTCCCGCGACGTCGATGTCGACCGGGTTGAGGCCCTCCATCGCATCGACGACGAAGACGATCACGTCGGCATCGCGGGCCGCGTTTTCGGCCTGCTCGCGCGTGCCGAACGCGATCGCGTCGTTGGGATCCACGTCGAACTCGATGCCGCCCGTGTCGACGCAGGTGAAGGTGCGGCCGCGCCAATCGGCCAGCGCGTAGAGCCGGTCGCGCGTGACGCCGGGCGTATCCTCGACGATGGCGAGCCGTTGCCCGATCAGGCGGTTGAAGAGCGCGCTCTTGCCCACGTTGGGGCGACCGACGATTGCGACGGTGGCGGGACGGACGCGCAGATGGGGTATGTCGGCATGCGCGATCTCGGCGCCGTCGAATGGGAGTTCGGTCATGGGCAGTTGGTCGTTTCGCGCGCTGGCGGCGAATCTTGCCGTTTCGGCGTTCGCCGCGGTCGCTCTCTTGGGTGCCGCGCCGACCGGAGCAATTTTCGTCACAACCCTACCAAGCGGCGCCGACGTCTGGCTGGACGGCACGTATGTGGGCCGCTCGCCGGTCGTGGTGGACGCGTTGGCCGTCGGAGCGCACCATTTGACGCTCACGCGCACCGGCTGGACCCCCGAAGAGCTGGCGGTCGCGATCGCGCCGGCGCAGACGCAGACGACCTCGGTCGTCTTGGTTCGCGACGGAACGAGTACGAGCGAGGGCAGCGGGTCGATCGCCATTCACTCGGCCGATAAACTGGGCAGCGTGACGATCGACGGCCAGCCGGCGCCCGCCGCCAAGGACGGGGCGATCCCGGTGAGCGCCGGCACACACGACGTTACGATCGCCGCGGCGCAGGGCAAGCAGACGCGAACCGTAACCGTGTATCCGCAGACGCGAACCGACGTCGTGCTGGGTACGGACGCCGCGCCCCGTGCGATCGTGATCGCGCCGGCCGACGATTATCTTCCGGCGAGCGCTTTTCACCTCGACGGCACGCGTCTGGGCGTGCACTACGGCGGACACGACGTCGTTGCGCACCTCGGCACCACCACCTACACGATCGATGGACACGCCACGGCGTTCGACGCGCCGCCGACGCTGATCCGCAACCGCGTATACCTGCCTTTGGAACTCCTCACGATGCTTACGCTCCGCGACAAGAAATAATGGCAACGATCTACATCGAGACGCACGGCTGTCAGATGAACGAGGCCGACTCGCAGTACATCGTGCGCCGCGCGGGCGCTGCCGGCTATACGCTGGCCGAGCGGGCCGAAGATGCATCGGTGCTGGTGCTCAACACGTGCACGGTGCGCGACAACGCCGAGAAGCGCGCCTACGGCCGCATCCATCACTGGAAGGCGATCAAGGACGCCGATCCGTCGGTGCGCGTCGTCGTGGCCGGCTGTCTCGCGGAACAAGATCGCGACCGGATGGGCGAGCTCGTGCCGCACGTCGACGGCATCTTCGGCACGCGTGATCTGCGCGCGCTCGGCGATCAGCTCGAGGCCTGGCGGCCGGAGTTCGCCGACGACGGCGAGACGACCGAGCGCGAACTCGACACCGTCATCGGCGGCACCAGCGACGGCGTCACGGGACCCTACGACGCGCTGCGCGCGTTCGTCAACGTGCAGCGCGGCTGTTCGTACTTCTGCACGTTCTGCATCGTGCCGCACGTGCGCGGCCGCTTCGATCACCGGCCGCTGGGCGAGATCCTCGATGAGGTGCACCGCAAGGTCGCGGCCGGCGCGCGCGAGATCATGCTCGTCGGCCAGACCGTCAACGCGTACAAGGAGCCGGCGACCGGCGCCGACTTCGCCGATCTGCTCGAAGAAGTGTCGGCGATCGAGGGCGTCGAGCGCATCGCGTTCGTGTCCTCGCATCCGAAGGATCTCAACGAGAAGCTCGCGCGCGTGGCCGCGACGCTGCCGAAGATGAACCCGCGCTTCCATCTCGCCGTGCAGTCGGGCTCGAACCCGATGCTGCGCCGGATGAACCGCAAGTATACGATCGAAGAATTCCGCGACCGCATCGTCGATGTTCCTCAGCTACAATCCGAACTGGGCGATCACGACCGATATCATCGTCGGCTTCCCGGGCGAAACTGAAGCGGATTTTCAAGCGACGCTCGATCTGTGCGCGACCGGCATGTTCGCGCAAGCCTACATGTTCGTCTACTCGCCGCGCCGCGGCACGCCGGCGGCGCACTGGGAGCCGGTGGCGCCGGAAGTCGCGCGCGAACGCTTCGCGCGGCTCGTCGCCGTCACGGACGCGCACGTGCGCGGCTACCACGACCGCAAGATCGGCACGACGGTGCGCGCGCTGATCCACGGCGTCTCGCGCAAAGACCCGACGCGCCTGGCGGCCAAGACGACCGACAACGTGACCGTGCACTTCCCGATGATCGAGTCGGCTCCGAACCTCGACCAGCCGTGGATCGACGTTGCCGTCGACCGCGCGGCCGTGTGGGGCGTGTCGGGAATTGCGGTCGGCCGCGCGCGCCGTTGGGATGCGCCCGCGCAGCCGGTTGCGGCGCCGGTCATCGATCTCGTCGGGCTGCGGTAGTTCGCCCTTGACCGACGTGATCCAATGGTCGCCGATGCTCGAGCAGTACTTCGGGATGAAAGCCAAGCATCCGGATGCGATCTTGCTCTCGCGCGTCGGCGACTTCTATGAAGCCTACGGCGACGATGCCGAGACGATCGCGCGGGCGCTGCAGATCGCGCTGACGTCGAAGGATGCCGGCGGCGGCAAGAAGATCGCGATGGCCGGCGTGCCGCATCACGCGCTCGACGGCTATCTGGCGAAACTCGTGCTGCAGCGGCGCGTCGTTGCGCTGGCCGAGCAGCTCGAAGCGCCGATTCCGAACAAGCTCGTGCGCCGCGACGTCGTGCGCGTGGTGACGCCGGGCACCGTCATCGAAGAGACGATGCTCGACCCGGGCACGCATACCTATCTGGCCGCGGTCGCGGCGATCGGCGACGTGGTCGCGCTCGCGCATGCCGACGTTTCGACCGGACACGTGATGGCGACGGCGTTTTCCGGCGAGGCCGCGTTCGACGATGCGCTCGCGGAGATCGCGCGGCTCGATCCGGCCGAACTCGTCGCCGACGTTCCGGCCGATGCGCGCGCGGCGCTCGAACGCGCGCTCGAGAGCGCGCAAACGCGCGTCGTCACGCCGCCGCTGGCGTCGGTCCCGGGCTCGGCCGCGCTGATCGACGGCTTCTCGCACGACGAGTCGCTGGCGATGCGGCGCACGCTCGACGCGCTCGGCGCGTTCGTGCGCCGGGTGGGCGTGCCGCAGAGCACGGGCGAGGCCTTCCGGCCGCCGCAGTACTATTCGCAGAACGCGTTTCTCGCGCTCGATGCCAACACGCGCAAGCATCTCGAGCTGCACCGCGCGCTCGGCAGCAACGCGAAGGCGACGCTGCTCGCGACGATCGATCGCACGCGCACCGCGATGGGCTCGCGGCTGCTCGCGCGTTGGCTCTCGGCGCCGCTGATCGGAGCGGCGGCGATTGCCGCGCGCGCCGACTGCGTCGCAGCGTTCGTGAACGACGGCGGCCGCCGCGCCGCGATCGCGCGACGTGCTGCACGCCTGTTTCGACCTCGAACGCATCGCGCAGAAGATACGTTTCCGGCGCGCGCTGCCGCGCGATCTCGGCTCGTTGCGCCGCACGTTGGCGCTGCTCGATCCGCTGATCGACGCGCTGGCGGATCCGGCGCTTGCCCCCACTGCTGGCCGAACTGCGCGGCGGCCTGAGCGGCTTCGACGACATGCGCGCGGATCTTGCGGCCACGCTGGTCGACGAACCGCCCGCCACGCTCGCCGACGGCGGCGTGATCCGCCCCGGCGCCTCGTCCGATCTGACCGAATGCGTGGCGTTGCGCGGCGACGTGCGCGCGAACTTGAACGCGCTCGAAGAGCGCGAGCGCGAACGCAGCGGCATCAAGGGGCTGAAGATCAAGTACGCGTCGGCGTTCGGCTACGCGATCGAGATCGGCAAGGCCCAGACGGCCAACGTGCCGGCCGATTACGTGCGCCGCCAAACGCTGGCGAACGCCGAACGCTACGTCACGCCCGAACTGCGCGAACTCGATGCGGCGATCGCCGGCGCGCAAGCGCGGCAACTCCGGCTGGAAGGCGACCTCTACGCGGCGCTGCTCGAGCGGCTGGCCGAGCGCGTCGACGAGTTGCTCGGCGCGGCCGATGCGCTCGCGCACATCGACGCGTTCGTTTCGCTCGCGCAGGTCGCGTCGGAACGTTCGTACGTGCGGCCGGTGTTCGTCGAGGGCTCGACGATCGACATCATCGACGGCCGGCATCCGGTGGTCGAGGCGTTGCTCGGATCGTCGTTCGTTCCCAACGACCTGCGCATGCATGAGGACGATACGCGCTTCATCGTGCTGACCGGCCCCAACATGGGCGGCAAGTCGACGTACTTGCGGCAAGCCGCGCTGCTCGTCATCCTCGCGCAGATCGGTTCGTTCGTGCCGGCGCGCAGCGCGCAGCTCGGCATCGTCGACCGCATCTTCACGCGCATCGGCGCGGGCGACGATCTGGCGTCGGGACAGTCGACGTTCTTTGTGGAGATGGCCGAGACCGCGGCGATCCTGCGGCGGGCGACCAATCGCAGCTTGCTGCTGGTCGATGAAGTCGGGCGCGGCACCGGGACGATCGACGGCCTCGCGATCGCGCAAGCGATCTGCGAGTTCTTGCTCGAGCGCGAATCGCGCGGGCCGCTGACGCTGTTCGCAACGCACTTCCACGAATTGATCGCGCTGGCCGATCGCTGGCGTCTGGTCGCAAATTTTCACATCACTGCCGTCGAGAACACGGCCCGCGGCGGTGCGCCGGTCTTCTCGCATCGCGTGTTGCCGGGATCGAGCTCGCGCTCGTTCGGTATCGAGGTCGCGCGGATGGCGGGCTTGCCGCCCACGGTCATCGCGCGCGCCAAAGAAATCAGCGACGCGTTGAGCGGCCGGCCAAGTCTGGAAAATCAGATTCCCCTGCGCGGGAAACTAGCGAAACCAGAAATCATCGAGCAGCCGCTGCTGTTCGATCTCGGGCGAAACCGGGTAGCGGGGGAAGGATGAACGACGCCCTCGCTCGCTTTTACGACCCGGCCTATCACGATGGGATCATCGCGGTGGCGATCCTCATCGGAACGGTTGCGGTTGCCTACCTGATCCAGCGCGCGCTGTTCGCGTTTCTCGAACGCACGTTCAGCAAGAATAACGACGGCATCGTGGCGGCGCTGCTGCGGCGCGCTGAGCCCCCGTCCGGCTTCGCCTTTCCGCTGCTCGCTGCACTGATCGCGATTCCCGCCCTCACCTTCCCGTCCGACGTCGACGTCGTGCTGCTCAAGCTGACGGCGATCGGCACCGTGATCGCGGTGGCGTGGGCCATCATCGCCTCGATCGGCCTCTATGCCGACTTGGTGAAGCACAAGTACAAAATGGACGTCGAGGACAACCTGCGCGCGCGCCAGGTTGAAACGCGCATCGACATCCTTGGCCGCACGGCCGTGACCGTCGTCGTGCTGATCGCGGTCGCACTCGCCGCGATGGAGTTCCCCGCGGTGCGGGTGCTCGGCACCACGCTGCTCGCCTCGGCCGGCGTCGCCGGTATCGTCCTCGGCATCGCGGCCCGGCCGCTCTTCGAAAACCTGATCGCCGGCGTGCAACTCGCACTGGCGCAGCCGATCCGCATCGATGACGTGGTGGTCGTCGAGGGCGAATACGGCCACATCGAACAGATCGCTTCGACGTTCGTGGTCGTGCGCATTTGGGATCAGCGCCGGATGGTTCTGCCGCTGACCTACTTCATCGAGAAGCCGTTCCAGAACTGGACCCGCACCGGCTCGGCGCTGCTCGGCACCGTGTTTCTCTACGTCGACTACAGCGTGCAGCTCCAGCCGCTGCGCGACTTCTTACCGAAGGTCTTGGAAACCGAGCCGAAGTGGGACGGCGCCGTCGGCCTCATCCAAGTCACCGATGCCAAAGAGGCGACGGTGGAGTTGCGGGTGCTCGTCAGCGCGCGCAATTCAGCCGATCTGTTCGACTTGCGCTGCAACGTGCGCGAACGGCTGGTCGGTTTTCTGCACCAGAATCACCCGAGCACGCTGCCGACGACGCGTCAGATGGCGATGGGTTCGCCGCCCGCCGCGAACACCAGCGACAAGAGTTAGGTTCCGGCCGGCGGCGGGGTTTCCGCCGGTTTGCCGACGGCGTCGAGTTCGGGCGGGATGTTCGTCAACACCGCGGCCATTGCGCCCGGGCCGATCGTGCGCGCGAATTGCGCGAGCAGGTCGACCAGTTGCTGCTCGGCCGGCTCGACGAACACCATGGGCTGCAGCTCGGTGCGCGGCGCGCGCAGGGCCGTGCGCGCGCGGCGGTATTCCGAGCGCGCGACTTCCTCATCTTTGTAGTTGGTCGCGTAATGATCGGCAACCGACATCGGGCGGCCGTCTTGGCCGCGCGTGAGCTTGGTCTCGAACGAATCGGCCAGGCGATAGACGTCGATGACGTTTTCGATCAGCGGTTCGAGCCGCGGGTCGTAGGCGAGGTGGTAAAGCTTGCGCTCCAGATCGCGCAGAATGAAGTACGACAGGTTGCCGTAACGCGCAACGCGGACGATCGTCACACCGGCGAAGGGCGCCTCGAGCTGCGAGATCTTGCGTTCGGCGAACTCACGGTCGCGCTGCTCGGTCGGCGGGACTTCGCCCTTTTCCAAGCGCTGCGCGTAACGCGCGCGTTCGAGTTTGATCTCCTCGACGCGTTTGTGCAGCACCGCGACGCCCGGGCGCGCGTGAAACGCCGCGATGCCTTCGGGGCCCTCGAGCTTTTTCTTGATCGCGTCTTCTTGAAGGTAGAGCGCGCGCTTGAGCTGTTGCTCGAGCTCTTCTTCGTCGTGCTCCTTGCGGCGGCGCAGCGACTGCGCGGCGATGGCCTCGGCGGCGGTCGTTATGGCGCGGTTGAACATGCGCCCGGCCATGCCGAAGCTCATCAGCGACTCCCAGAAGGAGGGCTTCATCGGCTTGTTGCGGTCGACGCGATGCGGATAGCGGTTGGCGTAGGCCTTGAAGGCCTTCTCGGCCTTGAGCTTACGCTCGTCGAGAATTGACGCGGCTACCGCGATCTCGGCCCGGATGGCGTCGCGCTTTTTGTTAAAGCTGTTGCGCGTGCGGGACTCGGCATCCCCGGCTTCGCGACGTTCGTACTTGACCCGCGCATCTTCATACGCAGCGATCGACTGGGCGTCTTTTTCGAAGTCCGGGATAACCGGTCCGGTACCCTCGGCCGATGTCGTCAAGCTCTCGGATCGTCCTCTAGGAAGATAGGGAGGAGTCGATCTTGGTTCCGCACGCAGCGCTAGCCTTACTGCCATGGAACCGCGCGGGCGCGGCGAAACGCCTGCTACAATGGCGATTCGGCTCCTCGACCCGGCGACGATCGGGCAGATCGCGGCGGGCGAAGTGATCGAACGGCCCGCTTCCGTGGTCAAAGAGCTGGTGGAAAACGCGCTCGACGCGGGCGCTCGCCGGATCGCGGTGCGCGTTCGCGGCGGCGGCCTCGAAGAGATCGAAGTGGCCGATGACGGCGCCGGCATTCCGGCGGAAGAAGTCGCTACGGCGCTGTTGCGGCATGCCACCAGCAAGCTTCCCGACGCGGGCGGCCTCACCACGGTCGCGACGCTGGGGTTTCGGGGCGAGGGCCTGGCCTCGATCGCGGCGGTCGCGCGAACGACCATCGGCTCGCGTACGGCCGGTGCCGAGATCGCGACCGCGGTCGATGCGTTCGGCGAGGACATCGGTGCGCCGTATCCGCTGGCGGGGCCGCCCGGGACGCGCGTGGTCGTGCGCGACCTCTTTGCCAACGTGCCGGCCCGGCGCGAATATTTGCGTACGCCGGGCGCGGAATTCACCCGCATCGCGCAGTGGCTCGCGACGATGGCCCTGGCCTATCCCGACGTGGGCTTCACGCTCGAACACGACGGCCGCCGCATCTTCGCGTTTGCGCCCGACGGCGATCCGGCGCCGCGCTTGCGCCATACGTTCGGCACGGCGTCGGCCGGGATGCTGCGCGTGCGCGGCGGGAGCGACCGGATTTCGGTCGACGGCTGGATCAGCGCGCCGGGCGACGACCGGCCCGACCGGCGCGCGCAAATCCTGTTCGTCAACGGACGTTTGCTGCGCTCGACGTTGCTTTCCGGCGCGTGGAGCGGCGCGTATCGCACGTTCGCGATGACCGGCCGCTATCCGTACGGCGTGCTGTTCGTCGACGTGGCGCCCGATGAGGTCGACCCGAACGTGCATCCGACGAAGAGCGACGTGCGCTTGCGTTTCGGCGAACGCGTCAACGCGGTCGTGCGCGAAGCGATGGGCACGGCGCTGCGCACCGCGGCCGCCGCC
The DNA here is from genome assembly GCA_963845455.1 of Vulcanimicrobiota bacterium. Taxonomy (GTDB): domain Bacteria; phylum Vulcanimicrobiota; class Vulcanimicrobiia; order Vulcanimicrobiales; family Vulcanimicrobiaceae; genus Lustribacter. The sequence goes on from CAWJSM010000002.1 coordinate 573,175, forward strand.
CGCCTCGAACGCGCGATTTCGTATGCGCCGCCCCGAGAACGTGCCGGCCTCTAGTGCGCCGGTGCTGACGGCCGTGCCCGAGTGGAGCGGTTCGCTCGTGACCGCAACCGAATCGGCGCCGGGCCTGCGCGTGCTGGCGCAAGTGGATCGGACGTTCATCCTCGCGACCGACGGCGAAGCGGTCGTGCTGATCGACCAGCACGCAGCGCACGAACGCGTCGTCTACGAAGAGCTGATGACCAACGTCGAACACGCCGCACCCGGCGAACCGCTGCTCGTTCCGTATACGTTTGAAGTGCGGCCCGATCAGCAGCGCGCGCTGGAATCGAGCCGCGAGGCGCTGGTCGCGAGCGGTCTCGTGGTCGAGCCGTTCGGCGAACGCGCGTACCGGATCGTCGCGACGCCGGCGCATACGACGCACGCCGGACGCACGCGTGCGTTCGACGTTGCGGACTTTCTCGAGTGCCTCGACGACGACGGTCCGGCGCTCGATGCGCGGCATGCGGTGTGGGCATCGCTCGCGTGCCACTCGGTGGCGCGGGCCGGCGATCCGCTCGGACATGCGGAGATGGTGACGCTGCTCGAACGGCTGCAGCGCTGCGCGAATCCGATGCACTGTCCGCACGGGCGGCCGACGATCGTGCGCCTCGAACCGGAAGCGATCGCGCGACTCTTCAAGCGCATCTGATGGCGGCGCGCGACGAGGGCGTCTTGATGCTGGCCGGTCCGACGGCGAGCGGCAAGACCGAACTCGCGATCGCCCTCGCCGAACGCTTCGATGCGGAGATCGTCGGCGCCGATTCGCGGCAGATCTATCGCGGCATGCCGATCGGTACGGCCGCGCCGACGGACGAACAGCGCGCGCGCGTGCCGCACCATCTAGTCGCGTTCCTCGATCCGCACGAACGCTATTCGGCGGCGCGCTACGTCGTCGACGCACGCGCGGCGATCGACGCGATCCGCGCGCGCGGGCGGCGCGTCATCGTCGCGGGCGGCACCGGATTTTATCTGCGCGCGCTTGCCGGCGACGTCGCGCTCGATGCGGCCCACGATCCGGCCGTACGCACGCGGCTCGCCGCGGAAGCGCGCATCCACCCGCCCGAGTTTCTCGCCGAATGGCTGGCCGTTCTCGCGCCCGAGCGCGCCGCAGCCATCGCCCCCAACGATCCCTACCGCATCACGCGCGCCCTCGAAATAGCCCTCACTAGTCGAGGGACGGCGAATTTATGTCACCCCGAGCTTGTCGAGGGGCAGCGAACACCGCTCCCAACACTGCGCGCCGGCGGCGATCCCGTTTGCCAAGATCGTGCTGGACGTCGAACCCAGTGTGCTGCTGGAGCGCATCGAGCGCCGCGTCGACGGGATGCTCGCCGCGGGCTTCCTCGAAGAAGCCGAACGCGTGGGCGGTGACGCCGTCGCGGCGGATGCGGTCGGCTACCGTGAAGCGCTTGGTTTCCTGGCCGGTTTCTCGACGGCGGCGGAACTGCGGACGCAACTGATCCGCTTCACGCGGCGTTACGCTAAACGCCAGGCGACGTGGTTTCGTTCGGAGCCCGGCATCGTGCGTGTCTCGGCGGCGCAGTGTGAGGCCGCGGCAAGAGAACGCTTGGGCTGGGCGTAACAGCCGGAGATGAACATGCGGCAACCGCCGATCCAAGACGTCTACCTCGCCGAAGTGAAACGCCAAGGCGTGCCGGTCGTCGTCTATCTCGTCAACGGCTTTCAGCTGCGCGGCGTCGTGAAGGGCTTCGATCCGTTCACGATCGTGCTGGAGTTCGAGCACAAGTCGCATCTGATATATAAACACGCCGTCTCGACGATCTCGCCGCAAGGCCCGCTGGTCGCGCCGCTCGTTCCCGAGGAGGCCGTCGCACAGTCATGACCGCCACGGTTCCGTTCGTGAAGATGAACGGAACGCACAACGAGTTCGTCGTCGTCGACGGCCGGAAAACCCCGGTCGACGATCCGGTTGCGCTCGGCGTGCTGATGTGCGATCCGCAGCTCGGTCCGGGCGCCGACGGCATGCTGCTGGTGCTCGACTCCGCGAGCGCCGACGTGCGCATGCGCGTCATCAACGCCGACGGCAGTGAAGCGGAGATGTGCGGCAACGGCATCCGCTGCTTGGCGCGCTACCTCGACGAGCACGACGGCCGCGCCGAAGCGATCGTCGAAACGCTGTCGGGCCCGATTGCGACGCGCGTGCTTTCACGCGAGCCCTACACCGTCTCGGAAGTGATGGCCGTGCCGTTGATCGGCTCCACCATCGAGGTTGCCGGCTTCACCGGCGTGCCGGTCGATGTCGGCAATCCGCACGCCGTCTTTGTCGTCGACGATCTCGCGCAGATCGATCTGCCGGTGCTCGGCCCGCTCATCAGCGAAGACACCGAGCTTTTCCCCGACGGCGTCAACGTGCACTTCGTGCAGATCGCCGGCGACCGGCTGCGCGTGCTGCACTGGGAGCGCGGCGCTGGGGCAACTGCCGCGTGCGGCACCGGTGCCGTCGCGTGCGCCGCGGTGGCGATGACGGGCTACGGCTTTTCATCGCCGGTCACGCTCGACGTACCGGGCGGCGTGTTGCGCGTCGAGTGGACGCCGGGCGAGCGCGCGACTCTGATCGGCGACGCCGTCGTCGAGTTTTCGTCCACCTTCGGCTGATGCGCGCCGGGTTGGCCTATAGCGACGCGCGCGGACGCGTCTTTTTCGACGCCACGAAGAGCCCGCTCGCCGACGGCGGCATCGTGCGCGACGTGCAGCCGGCCGAACTGATCCCGCTGCCCGACGGCGCGATCGTCTCGATGTTGCCCGGGCGCTCGCCGCTGCTCGGCGGCGGCAAGAGCGTGCCGCGCCGCACGGCGCTCGGCGTGCTGCTGCCGGCCGGTTACACGCGCACGCTCTTGCCGGCGTTCGTGCGCAAACCCGATGCGCCGCAGTTGCCGCTGTTCGGCTACACGTTCGCGTGCGTCGTCAACGATGAGCTGGCGGTGGCCGCGATGCGAACCGATGAAGGGGAGGATTGGCAGCCACGCCGTTTCGCCGAAGGCGAGCTCGAGGCGATCGTCCGGCAGCGCATCGCGATCGATCCGCGCAATCGCACGCTCGCGCAACTGAGCATCTGCGCGCGCGAGTACGGCTGCTTCACCGCGCAAAACGTGTTTCTCGAGCGCGGCGAAGCCGCGATTCCGGTCGCGCCGAAGTGCAATGCGGCCTGCGTGGGCTGCATATCGGAACTCGACGCCGACAGCGCGATCCCCGCGCCGCAGACGCGTATCGCCTTCGAACCGGACGTTGACGATCTGGTGCGCATCGGCATGCATCATCTCGAGCGGGTCGAGGACGGCATCGTCTCGTTCGGCCAGGGCTGCGAGGGCGAACCGCTGCTGCGCTCGACCGCGATTGCCGCCGCGATCGAGCGCATCCGCGCGGAGCGCACGAACGGCACGCTCAACCTCAACACCAACGGCTCGTTGACGAAGTCGCTGCAGCGTGTGATCGACGCCGGGCTTCAAGCGGTGCGCGTGAGCTTGAACTCGTTCCGCCCCGAGGTCTACGCGGCGTACTACCGGCCGACCGGCTATAGGTTGGACAACGTGCTCGAGAGCGTGGCGCTCGCGGTCGACGCCGGCCTGCGCGTGTCGCTGAACCTGCTCACGCATCCGGGCGTGACCGACGAGCGCGCGGAGATCGAGGCGATGGAGGCGTTTCTGCACGCACACCCGGTGTCGCTCGTCCAAACGCGCACGCTCAACATCGACCCCGACGTCTACTTCGCGCGCGTCGGCCGGCCCACCGACCCCCTCGGCATGCGCGAAGCGCTAGCCCGCATCCGGGCCCTCGGTATCAGCCTAGGAAACTTCACCCACACGCATTAACGCGTCGGCATGAGTACAAACTTGGTCCCGTACGTGTTCTTCTACGGGCGCTGTGCTGAAGCGCTTGCCTTCTACAAGACCGCGCTCGGCGGAAGCTACGACGTGATGACGGTCGGCGAATCGCCGATGAAAGATCATATGCCGCCCGAAGCGCATGGTTCGGTGATGCACGCAACGTTCACGGCGCCGGGGATCACGTTCATGGCCGCCGACGGCATGGGCCAAAAAGCCATCGATCCGGATGCCGGCAATATCTCGCTGTGCATCAACGTCACCGAAGATGCCGAGGGCGAACGCCTGTACAAAGCACTCGCCGACGGCGGCGACCCGAAGATGCCGTTCGGCGACGCGCCCTGGGGCGGCAAATTCGGCATGCTCATCGACCGCTTCGGCAACGAATGGATGGTCTCAAAAATGTAACCCGCGCCGGCGAAGCACTTCTTCCTGTGTCATCCCTCGTCTCCGTGCCCTTCGGCACTCCGCTCGGGAGGACAGTGGCATTAGACAGCGGCGTTAGGCGTTAGATGTAGGCGTAGGGGGTTCGTTGGGGGGCGGGTGTTTGGGCGACGGGGGTGGTGCCGCCGGTGATGAGGTCGCCGGCGAGGGTGACGTTTTGGCCGGCGGCGGTGACGTCGACGCCGCCGCCGTTATTGTTGGTGAACGTGGTGGTGAGGTTTTCGCCGAAGCGCGATTCGGTGATGCTCACTGAGCCGTTCGTGCCTTCGGAGACTTGCTGGCCGCCGGAGAGCCGGATCGACTGACCGGGGGTGAGTGCGACGGACTGACCGTGATCGGTCACCGAGATCGCGCCGGTGTTCGTCATTGAGACGCTCTCGCGGCCGCCGTCCATCGTTGCCGTCGCGCTCGCGTTCTGCGTGATGCCGTTGGCTGAGGGCGTGGTGACGGCGGTTGAAACGTGGAAGCCGTCGCCGAAATCGCGCGTGGAGAAGAGATCCTGATGGCCCGTCATGCTGTCGAACTTCGAGTTCACGCTCGACGTGCTGCCGTCGGCATTTTGCTCGGTGCCGCTGACGCTCAGATGCGGATCGCCCGTCGATGCCAGCGACACGTTCTGGAACGCTGCTGAATTGCCGGTCGCGTTTGCCGTGTTGTTCGCGCTCGTGGCGCTCGCAGCCGCGGCGCTCGACGTTCCGGTCAGCAAGTTGCTGAGCTGCGCGATCGACTGCTGCACTTGGCTTGCGAGCTGCGCCAGGATGCCGCCGATTCCGCTGCTTGCGAGCGGGTTCGGCGAACCGCCGGGCAACGTATCGTTCGCGCCACCGAACCACGCCGGCCGGAATCCGTCGGTACTCGACGTGCCGTAGCCGGAATAGCCCGGACTGCCCGCCGGAAACGGACCCGGGACGCCGGCGTTGAGCGCCGCCCACGGCGCCGCGCTGCCGTTCAACCCGTCGTTGGGAATGAACCCGTTACCGTTGATCCATGACATTGCCGCTCGACCTCGCTCGTGGACGGAGAACTGTGTGCGCTCCATTCACGCGCATGAGCCCAACGGCAAGAGGCAACAAGCTTAAGACTGAGGGCGGCTTGGCCGCAGCCCAAACGCGACGGATTCGCCGAAGGCGAATCCGCTAGGGAGCCTTTCCGACCAGGGCGGAGCAGACGTCGGCGCGGGCGGTGTGCTTGATCATCGCGATCACGGCGTCGCCCGGGGTGAAGACGGTCTCGCCGTTGGGGATCACGACCTCGCCCGCGCCGCGGTCGACGGCCACGATCACGCTGCCGGTCGGCAGCGAGAGATCGGCGATGCGGTGTCCGCTGGCCGGGGAATCGGCCGAGATCGAAAGCTGCACCAGCTCCAGGTCGCCCTTGCCCAGACGCGCGAGCGTTTCGAGCGTGGTCGCGTTGACGCGGTCGTCGATGATGTCGAGGATGATCTCGGTCGAAGAGATTACCGTCACCGGCTGTTCGCTGTCGAGCGATTCGAAGATCAGCTTGTTTTTCGGGTTGTTCACGCGCGCGATGCAGCGCGCTTTCGAATGCTTCTTCGAGATCAGCACGACCACGAGGTTATCTTCATCGTCGCCCGTATCGGCCACGACCACATCGGCGCGCGCAACGCCGGCCTGCAATAAGACATTCGGATCGCAGCCGTCGCCGACCACGGCGATGTCCGATTCGAGCAAGTTGGTCATCATCTGCGCCTTACGCGCGTCTTTTTCGATGACCACGACTTCATGCTGTTGTTTGAGCAAGCCGCGCGCGAGATACGTACCGACTTTGCCGCCACCGACGATTAAGATGAACATAGTCTACGCGGACAAGCGCGCTGCGGGTCTCGCTTTGCTGAACGTCGCGGCAAATGCCGCGAGGGCGTCGGGTGCGACGATCGCACTGATCTCGTCGCCTTCTTTGAGAATATCGCTGGGCGCGGCGACGCGGACGCTGCCGAGCTGGCGGATCGCCGCGATGCGAATCTTGCCGTCTTGCTCGACGTCGGCCACGCGTTTGCCGTTTTGGGCCGGGCTGACCGTGGCGACGAGCGAGGTCAGGTTACCGAAGTCGAACGACGGCATCGAGGTGTACGGCGAGTCGAGCAGCAGGTCGCGGATGATCTGCGCGCCGAGGGTGGTCGGCGAGAACGTCTCGATGCCGAGATCGCGGTAGAGCTGGCCGCGCGGCGGATCGTAGATGCGCGCGACGATCTTCGGTATGCGGAACATCCGCTGCGCGATCAGCGCGGCCATGACGTTGCGGTTGTCGCCGTCGGTCACGGCCACGAAGCCGTCGGCCCGTTCGGCGCCGGCGCGCTTGAGCACGTCGTAGTCGATTCCGGTCCCAACCTCGACGCCGCCGCCGAAGCGCGCGCCCAAACGTTTAAATGCCGCCGGATTCTCATCCACGACGACGACGTCGTGCTCGGTGACCAGCAGCTTGGCGAGGGTGGAGCCGACACGCCCGCATCCCACGATTAAGTATCGCATAATGAACCGTCCGGGGGATTAGACGGCGCGCCCACAGTTCCCGCGGCAGGAGCGAAGGGCCGAGTTGGGAATCCACAAGCCTTTGCCCCGACCCAACACATCGACGGGATGTAGCTCAGCTTGGTAGAGCGCTGCGTTCGGGACGCAGAGGCCACAGGTTCAAATCCTGCCATCCCGACCACTCTCCCTTTGCAAGCGTTCGCCGATTGTTTTCCCAATTTAGCCCGGCGGCGCGACGCGTCTTACGGGCAGCCGAACAAGAGTGCCGCAACCACGATCATTATTACGTGGGCGTGGAACACATGCTCTTCGCGCTCCTCGACGAGCACGATCCGGCGATCGAAGAAGCGCTCCGGGCGGCCAACGCATCGCTCGCCGGTATCCATGCTGAGGTTAAGCGGGCGCTTGGTACGGGAGAAGGGCGTATGTGGGAGGGTATCTTGCTGACCCCGCGCGTCCGGAAGATCATCGCGCTGGCCGGCGAGCAGGCCGGCGACCGGGAGATCGAGCCGATCGATCTGTTCGAGGCGATTCGCAACGAAGGCGGCGGCACGGCTGCGGCCATCCTGCAGTCGCGCAACTCGCCGGCAGCGGACCGGTAAACGGAGCCGATGGAACATATCAGCGCTTACTTCCACCAACTCGTCATCCATTTCGGATACGCGGGCCTGTTCGTGGTGGTATTCCTCGGCAACGTCGGCATGCCGACCGGCGTCGAAATCGTCATGCCGAGCGCGGGCGCCCTTGCGGCGACCGGGCATCTGTCGGGCATCGGGCCGGTGCCGGGCTGGATCATCGTCGCCGTGGTCGGCACGCTGGCCGAGATCTGCGGCGGTCTCCTGCTCTACTACATCGGCTGGTACGGCGGCATGCCGTTCGTGCACCGCTACGGCAAGTACATTCACTTTCGCGAACACGAACTCGAACGCGTTCACGCGTTCTACGAAAAGCACGGCCGCGCGATGGTGTTCTGGTGCCGCTTCCTCCCGTTCGTGCGCGGCGTGGCGGCCTTGCCGCCGGGCATCTCACGCATGCAGAAGCGCTATTTCCTCGGCTACACCGCGCTCGGCTCGGCGATCTTCTGTTTCGGCCTCGCATTTCTGGGCGACGAAGCCGGGCACAACGTCGACGCGATCACCGCGTACATTCACGACTTCGCGGTGGCAATCGTCGCCGGCGTCGTCGTCGTGCTCGGCGCCGCGGCGCTCGTGTGGCGCATGCGCATGCGCGCTAACCGGGCACCAGTACCGCCAGTGGCGCAACAGCAAACGCCTCCCGCACCATAACCTCGCCCGCGGCGTCGGCCACGATCGTACGTCCGTCGAGCACGCTTCGATAGGTCGCGCCCGGCCGGCCGAGTTGCAACCGTTCGTCGTCGAACGCGACGCCTAACGCACCATGCGTGCGCGCGCGAACCAGCCGCGGAACCGCGAACACGATGTCGTCGCGAGCGAATGCCACGACCGACGCCGCGCCGGCGCCCGACACGCCGACTTCGCGATACGGTCCGTCGAGGAACGTCGCCGGATGCGAACGCCGCAATTGCAGCAAGCGCCACGTCACGTAGAGCTTGATGCGGCCGTCGGGCCACGCCTCGAGCAGTTCGCCGAGTACCGCTTCCGGCTCGAGGTCGCGGCGCACGAATTCTTCCAAGCTCCTCCGCCGGGCGTCGTAGTCGACGGCGCGGCGGTTGTCGGGATCGACCAGCGAGAGATCCCACAGCTCGCAGCCCTGATAGATGTCGGGCACGCCCGGCGAACCGAGCTTCAGCGCGACTTGGGCCAAGCCGTGCACGGCCGCCACCGGCGCGAGTTGCGCGGTGAATGCGCAGGCGTCGCGGAAGAACGGCGTATCGAGCGTCAGCGCGGCGCGCACGAACGCTTCCAGCGCGTCCTCGTAACTCGCGCGGCGGTCGGTCCAACTCGTATGCAGCTTCGCCTCGCGCGCCGCTTTGAGCGCGTACGTGACGAGCCGGTCGGCATAGGCCGACAACGCATCGGCGATCGTCGATGCCGTCGCGCAGCCACTGGGCCGGCAGCGTGCCGACGACGGTTTGGTAGAACAGGTATTCATCGACCGGGCTTGGTGCGCCGTCCGCGTGCAGGATGGCGTTCATGCGTGCCCAGCGGCCGACGGCGCGGCTCCACTCCGGCGCGAACTCCGTCAACGCGGCGATGCGCAGGCGCGTGTCCTCACCTCGCTTGTGATCGTGGGTGGCGGTCGCGAGCATCGCGTGCGGATGCGTCTGCGAGCGTTCGGCATTCGCTGCGTGAAACGAGGCCGGCGAGCGCCCGAAGCGCGCCGGCTCGCCGCCGACTTCGTTGAGCGCCGCCAGCCGAACGTAACGGTAGAACGCCGTATCTTCGAGCGATTTCGCGGTGACCGGTCCCGTATATTGCTGGAAGCGCATCGCGAAGCGCAGCACTTCCCTGCGGTCGTAGCTCGTGCCGGTCTGATCGACGAGTTGCGCGCTCAGCGCATCGCGGATGAAATCGAACACGGCGTCGTCGGGGAATTCGCTGCGCATGCGCGCGGCCGCAACGGCTGCATCGATGACCTGCACGTCTTCGTTTCTGACGACGTTGTCGGCCACGTACGTGCGGTAGACGGGGAACATCGCGACGACCTCGATCAGCGCGCGGCGCAGCCCGAGGCTCGTGAAATCGCGCGAGCGGCGGTCTGAACGCGCGATGCGCGTCAGCCCATCGATCAGCACGCCGAGCTCGCTCGCGAGGTCGATCGCGCATGACGCGGCGTTTGGCTTCGTACGCTTCGTCGGCGAAGGTGGTCGCGCGGCCGAGCACGCGGCGGTAGATGCGGTCGAAGCCGCGCTCGGCCTCCGAATCGACGAACAGTCCGGCGACGAGGTTCATGTAATCATAGCCGGTCGTGCCGGCGATGTGCCAATCGGCGCGCAAGCGTTCGTTGCCGAGCAAGATCTTCTCGACCACGAGATAGAGCGTTTGCCCGAGCGCGGCCGAACGGTCGACGAGCAGGTTCGCATAGCCGCCGGGATTGTAGAGGCCGTCGATGTGGTCGATGCGCAGCCCTTGGATGCGGCCGTCGGCGATCATGGCGAACACGAGCTCGTGCGTGCGCGCGAGCACTTCCGCATCCTCCACGCGCAAGCCGGCCAAATCGTTGATGTCGAAGAAACGCCGGTAGTTGATCTCATCCGACGACACGCGCCAGAACGCGGGCCGGTAATGCTGCGCGGCAACCAGCGCATCGAGCCGGTTCGGATCGCTGACGAACGCCGCGCAGCCGTCGGCGAGCGCGCGCGCGAACGAGGGGTCCGTGGCCACCCGGCCGGCGAGGTCGCGCTGTAACGCACCTGCGCGGTCGCGCAGCGCCACTCGCTTCGCCGCTTCTCGCGGCCGCCCGCGCAGCGCGCTAAACGCGGTCGCCAATTCGCGCAGTTGCGCGGCGGTTTCGGGCGGCGCGTCCTGCGCGGCAAACGCGAGCACCGCGCCATACGACGGCGGAGTCAGCGGAAAATGATGTTCGAAGTAGTTGAGCCGCAGCGCGTCGGCATCGGCTTCGAACGTGACGCGCAGCTCGCCGCGCTCGACGACGCTGCCGTAGTGATCGCCGAGCACCGGCAATACCAGCTTACCGCCGCCGGCCGAATTTTTGTGCCACTCGATGTCGAAGAAGTGGCTATAGGGCGAGAGCGATCCCCAGGTGAGGATGTCGTACCACCAAGGGTTGTCGCTGCCGATCCCCATGTGGTTGGGCACGAAGTCGACCAGATGCCCCATGCCACGCGCGTGCAGCGCGGCGATCATGGCGCGATGTTCGCGGTCGTCGCCGATCTCCGGATTCAGCCGCGTGTGGTCGACGACGTCGTAGCCATGCTCGCTGCCCGGGCGCGCGCGGAAATACGGCGACGCGTACAGGTAGCCCACGCCGAGCGCATCGAGATACGATACGATCCCCTCGGCGTCGGTGAACCGGAACTGCGGACCGAACTGCAAGCGATAGGTGGAGTTCGGGACCGGCGGCACGCTCATTGCCCGTCGGTGAGTCGTTCATGATGGAGAGGCAACCTCGGAGCGTTCGAAGATACGAGTGAATTCTGCGTAGAGGTCGCGCATGCGTTCGGGCCGCGCGTGCGCTTGATACACGATCGCCTCGAGCGTGGCGCGTACCAGGAACACATCGATCAGCGCGCGCAGATCGCCGCCTTCCTCCAGCGTGCCGAGCGCGCCCAGCTCGCGCGCATGCGCGAGATAGCTGCGTGCGAAGGTCGTCGCGGCCGCGCGCACCAGCGCCCGTAGTTTCGGCACGACCTCTTCGGTTGAGACGGTGGGATCGGTGGAAACGTCGAACGCGGCCGCCGCCGTCACTTCGTCGAGCGAACGGATCATCGTCGCGACATCGGCGAGCGGCGACGTCCGCCGGCGGCGCTGCACTTCGGGACGCGATGCTTCGCCGACGCCCGGATCGATGATCAGCACGTCGCTTTCGGTGACCAGCACGCGTTCGAGATGGAAGTCGCCGTGCACGCGCATCGCAAGCGCGCCTTCGAGCGGCGCGCCGGCGATGATGCGCTCGATCTGCTCGCGCAAGGCGAGGGCCGCTTCCGCTTCGGGACTGCGATCGCGCGCGATCTGGGTGAAGGCGCGCGCCGCCAGCTCGCGCAGCTCGGCTTGCAGCGTCGCGGCGTCGGCGGCGGAAAACACGCCGCGGTACGAAATCGGGTGCGTCCGAACGCGCCAGCACGCCGTGCATGGTGGCCAGCCGCCGGCCGGCCAGCGCAACGATGCGTTCGATCGGCGCGCCGTCGTCGGCGTTGGCCTCGAGAGAGCGCATGAAGAGCGTGTGGAGCACGTCCCAGCCGCTGCCTTGGGCCAAGATATAGCGCCGCGCGAGCCCGACCCCGACTTCGCTGCCGTCGCCGTCACGGTAGGTGAAGGTGCCCAGCAGCGGCGCCGTATGCGTGAAGTTCGCCTCGTGGAAGAAGCGCGCCAATTCGATCGCCGGGTTCACGCCGCGCACGCTGCGCCGGTAGAGCGTGATCAGCACGGTTTCGCCGATGACGGCCGAGAGGCGACGGTCGCCGGATTGCGGCCGCCGCAAGTTGTTCTCATCCGTGATCGCGAGCGACTCGAGACTCCACGTCGACTCGCAGTGCAGCGCACCGGTGCTGCCCGCCAGCGTCGCGCCCGTGCGCATCGCATCGAACAGGCCGCACCAGAGGCGATCGTCGATCGCCGCGTCGAGCAGCAGCCCCTCGCGCGGCCCGGTGCGTATTTTCGCGAACGCCGCGCGCAGCGTCGGCAACGGCCACTCGCGGTCGACGGCGTGCGCGACCTCGATCGGCAGAATCAGCGCCTCGTCGGCAGCCGAAACGCCGAGGATCGCAAGCGCCGGCGCGTCGTCGCTCGCGCCCAGCGGCACGATGTCCGTTACCGTGATCGCGTCGGGTTGCGTGCCCGGCGCGAGCAGTTGCCGCACACTCACCACGGTCGGCAGCACGTCGCGTTCGAGCGTGGTACGCGCGGCGCCGGAGAGCAGGCTCGCGCGGCCGCGCGGCAACACGATCGTGATGAATTCCGGCGGCTGCGGAGTCGCCGGTTCGATCGCCACCGGTGCGTCGTTGGCGGCGGCCAGCACGAACCAGAAGAACCCGTATCCGTGCAGCGTGATCACGTAGCGGTCATCGACGATCGGCGGAAACGCGCTCCAGCCGATCATCTCCACCGGCGTGCGGCCGTTGTAGCGCGAGAGATCGAGCGACACCGCTTGCGAGGTGCGGGCGAGGTTCGCGACGCACAGCACGACTTCGCCCTCGAACTCGCGCACGTACGCGGCGATGTGCCGGTTGTCCGGGTGCAAGAACGTGATCCCGCCGCGGCCGAACACGCGATGCGCCTGCCGCACCCCGATGATGCGCCGCATCCACTGCAAGAGCGACGAGCTGCTGCGCTCCTGCGCCTCCGCGTTCACCGACGCGTAGCCGTACACCGGGTCCATGATCGGCGGCAAGAACAGCCGCTGCGTGTCGGCGCGCGAAAAGCCGCCGTTGCGATCGGCCGACCACTGCATCGGCGTGCGCACGCCGTCGCGGTCGCCGAGATAGATGTTGTCGCCCATGCCGATCTCATCGCCGTAGTACACGATCGGCGTGCCGGGCATCGAGAGCAGCAGGCTCGTCATCAGCTCGATCTTGCTGCGGTCGTTCTCCATCAACGGTGCGAGCCGCCGCCGGATGCCGACGTTCACGCGCGCGCGCGTCTCCTGCGCGTACACGCTGTACATGAACGCGCGTTCTCGATCGGTCACCATCTCGAGCGTCAACTCGTCGTGGTTGCGCAAGAAGATCGCCCACTGGCAGTTGGCCGGAATCTGCGGCGTTTGGCGCATGATGTCGTAGAGCGGGTAGCGGTCCTCTTCCGCAATCGACATGAACATGCGCGGCATCAGCGGGAAGTGAAACGCCATCTGGCACTCATCGCCGTCGCCGAAATACGCGCTCACGTCCTCGGGCCACTGGTTCGCTTCGGCCAGCAGCAGCCGTTCGGGAAACTCGGCGTCGACGATCGCGCGCAGGCGCTTGAGCACCGCGTGCGTCTCGGGCAGGTTTTCGCTCGTCGTGCCTTCGCGTTCGCACAAGTACGGCACCGCGTCGAGACGCATGCCGTCGACGCCCATCGCAAACCAGAACCGCATCACGTCGGCGATCGCATCGAACACCGGCGGATGATCGAAGTTCAGATCGGGCTGGTGGCTGAAGAAGCGGTGCCAATAGTATTGGCCGGCGACTTGATCCCACTGCCAGTTGGACGTCTCCGTATCGGTGAAGATGATCCGCGTGCCGGAATACGTTTCCGGCGAGTCATTCCAAACGTAGAATTTCCGGTAGGCGGAATCGCGCGGCGCCGAACGGGCGCGCTGGAACCACGGATGCTGATCGGAGGTATGGTTGACGACCAGCTCCGTGATGATTTTCAACCCGAGCTTGTGGGCCGCTTTGATGAACGTCCGCACGTCGCGCATCGTGCCGTACGACGGGTTGACGCCCTTGTACTCGGAGATGTCGTAGCCGTCGTCGCGCAGCGGCGAGGGGTAGAAGGGCAAGAGCCAGATCGCCGTGGCCCCGAGCGACTTGATGTACGGGAGCTTGTCGATCAGTCCGGCGAAATCGCCGATGCCGTCGCCGTCGCCGTCGGCGTACGCCTTGACGTGCAATTGATAGATGACGGCATCTTTGTACCAGAGGGACGGTTGCGGAAACTCCACCAGGGGCTCTCATACCCCCGCAGCGCCGTTCTATCCCGGAATGGCGGCCCCGGCGGCGGCGGCGCGCCGCGCTCGCGCGTAGCGCACCGTCCACACGAGAATGCCCCCGATGCAGACGACCGAGATCATGGGCGAAATCGAGGTCGCCCGGGTGATCGGCAGCGTCAGTGCCGCGACGACGCGCGCGCCGGCGTCCAGCAGCAGCCCCAGGCCCCAGACGATCGTGATGAGGCGGAACGCGCGCTGCGCTGCCGGTTGCTGCCACAGGGCTTCCGCGGCAGCGCGGGCGGCCGGGTCGTTGCCCGCCAGGTCGAGGTTCAACCGGTAGATCAAGGGCCGCGACGTAAGCAGCGAGCCGAGAAAGAGCAGGCCGAAGACGCCGGTGAGCAGCGAATCCTTGAGCAGCGCGAAGATCGCGTTGCCGGTGGCGAACGACAGCCCGAAGCCCACCACGAGGCCGACCAGCGAAACGATCGCGATCAGCCCGATGCGTTTGACGGTCACCGCTTCGTAGATCGTCTCGGCCAGCGGAAACAGGGCCGCGACCGCGAGCGTGATCAGCGGCGTCACGCCGAGACGCAGCAGCACCTGGATCGCGATCAGCGGCATAACCACCGATAGGCCGAGCGTGCGGTAGAGGCCGCCGAACTTAGGAGACGTGTGCATCGTCCGCAATCCAATTTCCGTGAAAGCCGAGCGGAACGCGAACCGGTAACGGCACGCGCGCGATGGCCCCGGCAGTGAGGTCGGCCGCATCGAGGACGACGAAATCGCTGGCCCCGCGCGCCGCATCGTAAACGTAGCACATCAGGTAGCCGGCGTCCTCGGCGCCGCCGCCCGGGACGAACACCGCCTCGCCGGGCGTATTGCCGGTGCCGAAGTCGTGCAGCGTCGAGGTGCCGTCGATCGTGTCGAATTTGTAGATGGCGGAGCGCCCCTCGCCGGTCGCGCCGACGCCCACCGCATAGATGTAGCGATGCAGGCTGCCGGTAAGCCGTTCGTCGATGCGCGGGAACTCGGTCGAGCGCGCGTCGAGCAGCGTGTCGCGCACCGTGCCGGCGACGGTGTCGATCGTCCAGCGGCGCAAGGTGGTCGGATCGAAGCTGCCGTTGTCCTTCGCCCACAGTTCCTTATAGTGCACGACGTCCATCACGATCGTATCGCCGTCGTCGTAGGCGTTGGCGACGTGAAACACATAGCACGGATCGATCTCGATCCACTTCACGGGCACGGACGGGTCGTTGCGCTTGACGATGCCGAGCCGCGCGCCGTATTTCGGTTTCCAGACGTACGGCGTTTTGCCGAGCAACGCGCGCAGGGTGTCGAATACGATCGGCAGATCCATGAAGACCGCGTGCGAGCGCGTCAGCGCGAAGTCGTGCATCATCGTCGCGCCCTTCACCGGAATCGCGCGGCTCTCGACGAGCGCGCCGGCCGCATCGATGCGATGGTAGGTGAGCGCGCCGGGCATGAACGCGATGCCGAACGCGTGCATTTCGCCCGTTTGCGGGCAAACTTTCGGGTGCGCAGTGAACGGCGTCTTCAACGCGCCGCCGAAATCGTAGGGGCCGCCGGTCGTGAGATCGCGGTGCACGGTCGTCGGAAACGACGATTCGACCAACGCGAGGAGCTTGTTGCCGTGCGCGACGATGTTCGTATTGGCGACGCCGACGGTCAGATCGACCTTGCCGCGGCGCACGAGCGGCGCGTGCTCGACGAACGCGCGCGTCCGCACCCAGCGGTTGCGGTAGGCCACGGCCTTGCCGCCTGCGATTCGGATCCCGTGCAGCATGCCGTCGCCGAAGAACAGATGTTGCGGCTTCTCGCCGGGCCGCGGGTTCGGCCCATTACGGATGTAGTCGCCGCTCAGCTCGGGCGGCAGCGCCCCCTCGACCGGCAGATCGAAAGCCTCGATCTCCTCGGACACCGGGGTGCGATAGGTGGCGGTAGCGGTCGCGACGGTCATGGGAGCCCTTTCCAACAGGCGCATTCGTGCTATACTCGACTGATGTGTCAGATATTACATGTAAATATTTACATGTCAAGCCTTACAGCATGAAGATCGGCGTCCTGGGGCATTTACTGCTCGGGCTGTTGGCAAGCGGCGAGAAGACGGGCTGGGAACTGACCAGCGAGTTCGATACCAGCCTCGCCAACGTCTGGGCGGCCAGCCACAGCCAGATCTATCCGGAGCTGGCAAAGCTCGAGGCCGGCGGCCTCATCCGCAAGACCGACACCGGTCCGCGCGGCAGCCAACGCTACGCGATCACTGAAGCCGGCCGGTCGACCGTGACGGCGTGGCTAGCCGATACCCAGCCGGGCGATTCGCCGCGCTCGGAGCGCTTGGCGCGGGTGTTCTTTCTCGGCCTGATCCCGAAAGAACGCGCTGCCGCCTACATGGCTGAGGAAGAACAGCGTCACCGGGCCAAGCTCGCGCGTTATCTTGCCTTCGCGGCCGAGTGTCCGCTCGACAACGATGCCACCCGATGGGACCGGATTGCGCTCGAGGCCGGAATCCGCGCCGAGACGGCACTTGCCGAATGGGCTGCCTGGGCGCACGAACAACTAGAACGCTGATGTCTACTATCCTCGAACATCTTCCGGTCGGCCAGAAAGTTGGAATTGCGTTTTCCGGCGGCCTCGACACGAGCGCCGCGCTTCACTGGATGAAGCAAAAGGGTGCGCTCCCTTACGCCTACACCGCCAATCTCGGCCAGCCCGACGAGACGGACTACGAGCAGATTCCGCGCGCGGCAATGTCCTACGGTGCCGAAAAAGCGCGCCTGATCGACTGCCGCGCGCAACTCGTGCGCGAAGGGCTGGCCGCGCTGCAAAGCGGCGCGTTCCACATCACGACCGCCGGCGTGACGTACTTCAACACGACGCCGATCGGGCGCGCCGTTACCGGTACGATGCTGGTGCACGCGATGAAGGAAGACGGCGTCGGCATTTGGGGCGACGGCAGCACGTTCAAGGGCAACGATATCGAGCGTTTCTACCGCTACGGGCTGCTGGTCAATCCGGATTTGAAGGTCTACAAACCGTGGCTCGACGCGACGTTCATCGACGAACTCGGCGGGCGCGCCGAGATGTCGGAGTTCATGCGCAGGTCCGGCTTCGATTATAAGATGTCGGCGGAGAAAGCGTACTCGACCGATTCGAACATGCTCGGCGCGACGCACGAAGCCAAAGATCTCGAGCAGCTGCACACCAGCATGAAGATCGTCGAGCCGATCATGGGCACGGCCTTCTGGCGCGACGACGTCGCGATCAAGCGCGAAGAAGTGAGGGTCACGTTCCACGAGGGCTGGCCGGTCGCGCTGAACGGCGTTGAATTCACGGATGTGGTCGAGCTGATGCTCGAGGCCAACCGCATCGGCGGGCGCCACGGCCTGGGGATGAGCGATCAGATCGAGAACCGGATCATCGAAGCGAAGAGCCGCGGCGTCTACGAAGCCCCCGGGCTCGCGCTGCTCTTCATCGCCTACGAACGGCTGATCACGGGCATCCACAACGAAGATACGATCGAGTCGTACCGTGAAAACGGCCGCAAACTCGGGCGCCTGCTCTATCAGGGGCGCTGGTTCGATCCGCAGGCGATCATGCTGCGTGAGAGCGCGCAGCGCTGGGTCGCCTCGGCGGTCAGCGGCGAAGTGACGCTCGAACTGCGGCGCGGCAACGATTATTCGATCCTCAATACCGTCTCGCCGAATCTGACGTTCATGCCCGAACGGCTGACGATGGAGAAGGGCGAAACGGCGTTCTCGCCGCGCGACCGGATCGGCCAGCTCGCGATGCGCAACCTCGACATCACCGACACGCGCGCGAAGCTGTTGGGCTATGCCGCATCGGGTCTGCTGACGACGAGCGCCGAGATTCCGCTCTCGATTACCGGTGAAATTTCGTCCGGCGACGGCTAGGTCAGAACGGCTAGATGCGGCCCACGGCGACGAACTGCGCCTTGGTCTTGTCGTAGCGCAAGACGATGTCGCTGCGTCCGTCGAGCCCGCGCTGGCTGCCGTCGCGGAAATCGTAGAGGCCCGAGGCACCATAGAAGCCATGCAGGTTCTCGAGATATTGCCGGTAGGCGTCGGGCGTCGCATCCAAGCCGACGCTTTTGAGCATGCCGATGACGACGTAGGCGGGATCCCACGCGAGCAGATAACCCGCGTCGGCGGCGAGGCCGGCGGCTTTGAGGGTATTGAAGTACGTTGAAGCGGCCGTCTTCAACGGTCCCGGCGGAAACGCGTCCGGCGCGATGCCCGGCACGTTGATGAAATACAGATTCGTCGGCAGCATCGTGCTGAACCGTTTCATCGTGTCGTAGTTGAGGTTCGCGCCGCTGCTGCCGGTCGGGATGTCGAGACCGGTATCGACCATCGCGTGCAGCACGGTTCCGAACGGCGTGCCGACGGCCCACGCAATAACGGCTTGCGGATCGGCCGCCTTGATCACCGCAACTTGCGCGCTCACGCTGACGTCGGCAACGCCGAAGCGTTCGCGCGCGACGATCGAGACATTGCGATTTTCCGGCAATGCGAGCGCCGCGTCGAGGTTGTGCTCGAAATCTTGCCCGCTCGCGTCGGTCGTGAAGATGACGGCGAGCCGCGTCCAGCCGCGGTCGCGGTAGTACTTGACCTGTAGGCGCACCGCTTCTTTGGTGGGCACGCCTTGGGTGAACATGAACGAACCCTTGGGCGGATACACGCCCGAGGACAAGCAGTAGGTCAGCGGTCCGTGCGCTTGCACGAGTGCGAGCACCGCGTTGCAGCCGCCGGTGAGCGTCGGACCGAGCACGATCGGCGGATTCTTCGCTATGGCCGCGCTCATCAGCTGAACCGCGACCTGGGCGTTCGATTGATCGTCGTGGATATCGAAGGCGATCTGGCGTCCGCGGATCCCGCCGCTGCTGTTCACCGAATCGGCCAGCAAGCGCAACGCCGTAGCCTCCTCCGATCCCGTCGCGGTGGCCGATCCGGTGAGCGAAAGAATGGCCGGAATCGTGAACGGCGCGTCGGGCGCGGCCCAGACGGCTCGAACGGCGAACGCGAAAACAACCGCGGTCGCAAAGGCAACGAACAGGCACTTACCTCGCATGGACGAACCTTTTAAGACCCGATGCTTAGTTCACCCGCTGGTACCGCGATGGTCGAAACGCTGGACGAACTCTACGCCGCGGTCGAGCCGCTTTCGATGGATGCGGGCTGGCGGCGCACGCCGGGCGCGCTCACGTCGGGTGCGTTCAAGGCCGGCGGATGGCGCTATCGCGACGGTCACGGCGCGCTCGAAGCCGCCGGGCGTCTCATCAGCCCGGAACTCTCCGAGCGCCGCAACATCTTGATGATGAATCCCGGCGGCCCCAACAGCACGCTCGCGACGCTGGTCTGTGCCTACCAACTCGTTCTTCCGGGCGAGCGTGCCCGTTCGCACCGTCATACAGCGGGCGCGTTGCGGCTCGCACTCGATGTCGGTACGGACATCTACACGATCGTCGACGGCGTGCGGCTCGACATGCGCCCGAACGACGTCATACTGACGCCGAGCTGGTGCTGGCACGGACACCGCAACGATGGTGATCAGCCGGCGTACTGGCTCGACTATCTCGATTCACCGTTCTGCCGTTCTATCGATCAGTACGTGTTCGAGCCGTTTCCGGGCGGATACGAAGCCGTCACCGAGACCGCTGGAACATCACCGTACGTCTACCCGTGGAGCGAAACGAAAGCCGCGCTCGCCGCCGCGCCGCTCGAGCCGTCGGGGCGTTACGGACGTCGCGTTCTCCTCGATCGCACGCCGCTCGACACGATGCGTTTGAGCATGCACGCGCTCGATGACGGAACGCGCACGGTCGCGTTCTCCACGACGGCGAACTATCTCTACACTGCGGTCGAGGGCCGCGGGCGTTCGGTGATCGACGGCCGGACGTTCGAATGGGAGCGCGGTGATGTCGTCGCCGCGCCGGCGGGGAAGTCGCAGTATCACGAGTCCGACGGCGACGCCGTGCTGTTTTGCGTGAGCGACGAACCGGTGCTCGAGAGCGCCGGTTTGCTGCGCACGGTTTCCGAGGAGAAATCGATTGGCTAAGACCGCCGCACAGAACGATCGTCTCACCCGGGTCGGACCCGGCACGCCGATGGGCGAACTGCTGCGGCGTTACTGGCACCCGATCGGTACGACGGTAGAACTCGATGAGAACCCGGTGCGCAAAGTGCGTTTGCTCGGCGAGGATCTCACGCTGTTCCGCTCCGAGTCGGGCGAGTTCGGTCTCGTCGGCGACCGTTGTCCGCACCGTTGTATGGCGATGTCGTACGGCGTTCCGGACGAACGCGGGCTGCGTTGCGGTTATCACGCCTGGTTGTTCGACGCGCAGGGTAATTGTCTCGAACAACCCTGGGAAGACCGCATTCAACCCGAAGCGCGTTTCCGCGACAAGATCAAGATCAAAGCCTATCC
This sequence comes from Vulcanimicrobiota bacterium, assembly GCA_963845455.1. GTDB lineage: Bacteria > Vulcanimicrobiota > Vulcanimicrobiia > Vulcanimicrobiales > Vulcanimicrobiaceae > Lustribacter. The sequence goes on from CAWJSM010000002.1 coordinate 593,687, forward strand.
GGTCCAAGAACTCGGCGGCCTGATCTTCGCCTACCTCGGGCCGCAACCGGCGCCGTTGCTTCCGCGCTGGGATCTGCTCGTGCTCGATGACGTGGACCGCGGGCTCGACATCCAGCCGATTCCGTGTAACTTCTTGCAGTGCATGGATAACTCGTTCGACCCGCTGCACTTCGAGTTTCTGCACGCCGGCTTCGGCAATTATCACTTCAAGCGTTTGGGGCTACCGCCGGCAATGGTGCCCGCCAAGCACCTCGATATCGCCTTCGACGTGTTCGAGTACGGCGTCTACAAGCGCCGGCTCTTGGAAGGTCAGGCGCTGGACTCCACCGATTGGACGATCGGGCATCCCGTAATCTTCCCGGTGCTGCTTTCGATCGGCGACGGCGAACGGGGCGGATTGCATTGGCGCGTGCCGATCGACGACACGCATACCACGCAGTTCTTGTATTCGACGCGTCGGCGCAAGGCGGGTGAGAGCCCGAAACCGATGACCGTCAACGTCGACGTCCTCTTCGACGACAATGGCGAGCTGATCAATTCGATCGATCGGACGATCAAGCAAGATATGGTCGCGTGGGTCGCCCAGGGCGCCATCTCCGATCGCACCCAAGAGCACCTCTCGCCGGGCGATAAGGGCATCATCCTCTACCATAAGATGCTCAACGAAAACATCGATCGCGTGGCGCGCGGCGAAGATCCGATGGGCACGATTCGTGACCCGGCCAAGAACGAGCCGATGATCGAGATCAAACGCAGCCGGGAGCACGACAAGGCGTTCAAGATTCGCGACGACATGGAGCCGGCGCTGTGGCAGGGTGCGGAGGCCGGAGCCGCTGGCTAAACTGCGCCTCGGCGTCGCCGGCCTCGGCGTCGCGAGCACGCTGTTTTTGCCCGGCGTCGAACGGCACCCGCAGACCGAGATCGTTGCCGCGGCGGATACGCGTACGAGCGCGCTCGCCTCGTTTCGCGAGCGCTACGGCGGCCGTACCTACGAAAGCATCGAGGCGCTCTGTGCCGATCCGGCGATCGACGTCATCTGGGTCGCGACGCCGAACGCATTTCACGCGCGCCACTGCATCCTTGCGGCCGAGAGCGGCAAACACGTCATCTGCACGAAGCCGATGGCGCTCTCCGTTGCCGAATGCGTTGCGATGTGCGAGGCAGCGGATACGAACGGCGTGCAGTTGCTGTGCGGTCAAACGTTCAGCATGCATCCGAGCATTCACGCGATGCGAGAGATCGTGGCCTCGGGCGACATCGGCCGTCTGATCGCGGTGAACACGTGGCTCTATACTGATTGGCTGCTCAAACCGCGGCTGCCCGAAGAACTCGACGAAGCGCGCGGGGGCGGCGTGGTCTATCGCCATGGTCCGCATTTGATCGACACGGTGCGGCTGATCGCCGGCGGCCTCGTGCGCAGCGTGCGCGGCAGCGTCGGACGCTGGATGCCGGACCGGCCGTGTGCCGGAAATTTCTCGGCCTATCTCGAGTTCCAAGACGGAACGCCGGCGACGGTGAGCTACAACGGCTACGGTTATTTCGACACCTCCGAGCTGACGTGGGGCCGCGGCACGCGCATGTATTCCGATGCGGAACGCGTGGAGGTGCGGCGTTCGCTCGGCGCCGGCGCATCCGGCGAACAAGAGAAGGCAAAAATCCGCTTCGGCGTTCGCGAGCTGCCGGCGCGCGGCCTCAGCTGGTTTGGGATCACCGTCGCTAGTTGCGAGCGCGGCGACGTGCGCCAGTCGCCCGACGGCGTCTACGTATACGACAGCGACGGCCGGCGCGAGGTCGTTGCGGCGGGCGAAGGACTGATGGGCGTCCTCGAGATGGATGAAATGGCCGCGTGTCTATTCGACGGCAAGCCGATCGTCCACGACGGCCGCTGGGGGCTCGCGACCCTGGAGGTCTGCACCGCGCTGCTCGATTCCAGCAGCGAACGAAGCGAGATCGTTCTGACGCACCAAGGCGCGGTCGCAGGCTAGACGAATCTCCACTTGATGGAGTCGACGCTCGAGCGGACGCTTGCGCAACTACCCGACGCACCCGGTGTCTATATGATGATCGGGAACGACGGGCAGATTTTGTACATCGGCAAGGCCGTGTCGCTGCGCAACCGCGTCCGCTCGTACTTTCAGGATAGCGCGGCGCACGCCTATCGCACGGTGAAGATGGTCGAGCGCGTCGTCGACGTGCGTACGATCGTCGTTTCGAACGAGATCGAGTCGCTGATCCTCGAAGCGAACCTGATCAAACGCCACCAGCCGCCGTTCAACGTGCGGCTGCGCGACGACAAGCGCTTTCCATACTTGAAGGTGACGAACGAGCACTTTCCGCGCGTCGTTTTCACGCGGGTCGTGCGCGACGACGGCGCGCGCTACTTCGGCCCCTACACGAACGCGTCGGGCCTGCGCGAGCTGATCGATCTCGTGCGGATCGTGTTCCCGCTGCGCACCTGCCGCGAGCCGATCGACGGCAAACGTAAACGGCCGTGCCTGCAGTACCACATCAAGCGCTGCCTCGCGCCCTGCGTCGGCTACCAGTCGGAAGATGACTACGACAAGCTCGTCGACGAAGTGGTGCTGTTTCTCGAAGGCCACCACGACGCGCTGATCCAGCGTCTGCAGCAAGAGATGGTGGACTCGGCCGAACATTTCAACTTCGAGGCCGCGGCGCGGCTGCGCGATCGCATCATCGCCGTACGCCGGACGATCGAAGCGCAGAAAGTCGTGTGGCGTTCGCGCGTCGACATGGACCTCATCGCGGTCGCGCGCGATCGCGGTCAAGCCTGCATGCAAGTCTTCATGGTGCGCAACGGCAAGCTGTTGGGTCAGGAGCACTTCATCCTCGACGGTACGGTCGATGCTACCGAACCCGAACTGTTCTCGGAATTTCTCAAGCAGTTCTATACCGCGCGCAGCGGTCAACTCGGGCTCGACGCCACGATGGCGAGCGATATCGCTGGCAGCCCGCTCGCGCTGCGCGCGGCGCGCGATCAGCAATCGCCGGTCGCCGAAAAGGAACGCTCGCGCCGCCGCAACAGCGGCGCCGCGGCGATCCCCAAAGAGATCCTCGTCCAATCGGCGCCCGACGACGGTTCGGTGATCGAGCTCTGGCTCACCGAAGCCAAGGGCCAGCGCGTGCGCATCCTCAAGCCTGAGCGCGGCGAGCGCGCCGAGTACCTGCGTATGGTGCAGAAGAATGCCGAGCAGAATCTCAAGTCGTTCCTCGCGCACCAAGAGGCGCAGGAGAGCGCGTCGGCATCGGCACTGAACGAACTGGCCGCCGCGCTCGATCTACCAGGGCCGCCGCACCGCGTCGAGTGTTACGACATCTCGAATATTCAAGGCACGAACGCGGTCAGCTCGATGGTCGTCTTCGTCGAGGGCCGCGCGAAGAAGAGCGACTACCGTCATTTCAAGATCCAGTACGACAAGGGCCCGAACGACTTCGCGATGATGCAAGAGACGCTGCGCCGGAGGCTGCGGTATCTGCGTGCCGACGCCGACCGTCCGCCGGTGGCCGAAGGCGACGTCGCCGGCGCCGCGATGGAAGCGCAAGCGCGTAAACGCGACCGATTTCACGAGAAGCCCGACTTGCTGCTGATCGACGGCGGCAAAGGGCAACTCAATGCGGTGGTCGATGTGATCCGGGAGATGGACATGATCGGCATCCCGGTCGCCGGCCTCGCGAAAGAAAATGAGTGGCTGTACGTGCCGGGCAACCCCGATCCGATCGCGCTGCCGCCGAACTCGGCGGGCCTGCACCTCGTCATGCGCATTCGCGACGAAGCGCATCGCTTCGCGATCACCTATCACCGCAATCGGCGCGACAAAGCGATGACGAAGTCGGCGCTCGACACGCTCGCAGGGGTCGGGCCGGTGCGCCGCAAGCGTCTGCTCACGGTGTTCGGCTCGGTCAACGCGATCAAGCGCGCCAGCGTCGATGAGATCGCTGCCGTCAAGGGCATGAACCCCGCACTTGCATCGCACGTGAAAGCAGCGCTCAGTGGCTGATCCGTTCCAGTTCGCGAAGCCACTGCTGCACCTGATGGATCCGGAGCGCGCGCACGAGCTCACGCTGCGCGCGCTCGAAGCGAATCTCGTGCCGGCGCAGCCCGTCGTCGACGAGCCCAGCATCGCGATCGATTTGTTCGGCCGTCGCCTCGACAGCCCGGTCGGCCTCGCCGCCGGCTTCGATAAGAACGCGCGCGTCTTCCGGCGCATGTACGCGCAGGGGTTCAGCTTCGTCGAGGTCGGCGGCGTCACGCCGCGTCCGCAACGCGGCAATCCGCGGCCGCGTGTGTTCCGCATCCCGCAAGATAATGCCGTCGTCAACAACATGGGTTTTCCGAACGACGGCGCCGAGGCGGTCGTGCGCCGGCTGGGCGGCGAACGCCCCGCCGGCATGCTCGGCATCAACCTCGCGAGCAACGGCGACAGCACCGATCCGGCCGAAGACTTCGTCGGTCTCGTGCGGCGCTTCGCATCGTATGCCGACTACCTCACGCTCGACATCTCGTGTCCCAACAGCATCAACGGCAAGGTCTTCCTCGACCCGGCGCGCTTGCGCGATTTGATGGCACGGCTTAACGCCCTCGAACGCGGGCCGCTGCCGCCGAAGCTCGTCGCGAAGGTCTCACCCGACGTCGACGATGCGCTGCTCGAGCAACTCATGACGGTGCTGCTGGAAGCGAAGATCGACGGCATCATCGTCTCCAACACGACGGTCGAACGTCCGGCGACGCTGCGCGGTGACGCGTCGATGAAGGGCGGGCTCTCGGGCAGCCCGCTCTTCGCGCGCTCGACCGCGATGCTCGCGCAGGTCGCGTCGATCACCGGCGGCTCGGTGCCGCTGATCGGGCTCGGCGGCATCGCGAGCGGACCGCAAGCATATGCGAAGATTCAAGCCGGCGCTACCGCAGTACAACTGTATACGGGCCTTATTTACAGCGGTACGGCCCTCGTCACGCGGATCAAACGGGAACTCGCGGTCTTGCTCATGCGCGACGGATACGGCAGCCTGAGCGAGGCCGTCGGGACGGCACGCTCCGTACGGAAAGTGAGTCCCTGATGGTCCGCGTCGCCATCGCCGGCGCAGGCATCGGCGGTCTCGCTACCGCGATTGCGCTACGCGCGATCGGGATTGACGCCCGCGTGTACGAACAAGCCTCGCAGCTTGCCCGCGTCGGCGCCGGGATCCAGCAGAGCCCCAATGCCGTCCGCGTGTTGCGCAACCTCGGCATCGCCGGCCGCGTCGAGCCGCGCGCCTTTCAACCGGCGGCGATGCTCTCGCGCGATGGCGCAAGCGCCGAGATCACGAACGAGCTGCGCCTTGGCGAAACGGTGCGGCAACGGTATGGTGAGCCGTATCTGCTGCTGCACCGCGCTGACTTGCACGACGCCCTGGTCGCCGCGCTGCCGGCCGATGCCATAGCCTGCTCCAAGCGCGTAACCGGGGTCACGCAAACGGCGTCATCCGTCAAACTCGCTTTCGCCGACGGCACGAGCGCCGAAGCTGATGCGCTCATCGCGGCCGACGGCGTCCATTCCACGGTACGCAATCACCTTTTCGGCGCCGCACCGTTGCGCTACACCGGCCGCGTCGGCTACCGCACCACGATTCCGGCAAGCGCGCTCGCCGGAATCACCCCGGATGAGAACACGAAGTGGTGGTCCGCCGATCGTCACGTGATCATGTATTACATCACGGCCGCCCGCGACGAGCTCTACGTGATGGGCACCTTCGATGAGCCCGGCTTTACCCTGGAATCGTGGTCCGCGGAAGGCCAGGTCGATGCATTTCGCAATGCCTTCGCATCGTTCCATCCTGACGTGCGCGCGATCCTCGACCGCATCACGCGCGTGCACAAGTGGGCACTCGTCGATCGCGATCCGCTCCCGCACTGGAGCGCGGGACGCATCGTGCTCCTCGGTGATGCCGCCCATCCGACGATGCCGCACATGGGCCAAGGCGCCGCGATGGCGCTCGAAGACGCGGCCGTGCTCGTGCGCTGCATCGAACCAGCCGACGGCAACCTGGCGGCCGCGTTCGCTCGATTTGCGCAGACCCGCCGCGAACGCACGGCCGACGTGCAAGCACTCTCGCGCGGCAACACGTTCCTGCAACATCGCGGCGCGGGCGTCGATTGGGTCTACGGCTACGATGCTTGGCGCGAACCGCTCGCCGATCCGGCTGCCGCGTGAGAGGTCACGCGGAAATCGCCGGCGGCGGCGTCGGCGGCCTGAGTCTGGGCATGATGCTCGCGAAGAGCGGCTGGACGGTTCGCGTGCACGAACAGGCCGAGGCGATCCGTGAAGCCGGCACCGGCATCTTCCTCAAGAACAACCTCGTCGAGGTGCTTGAGGAAGCCGGCATGTTCGACGACCTTGCGAAAATCGCGTTTCGTCTCGGAAGTATGCGTCTTGTCGACCGTGACGGGAACCTCATGCAGGAGCGCCGGCTCGACGGCACCGCTCGCCTCTACGCGACGACGCGCCAAATTCTCATGCAGTCGCTCTACGACCGCGCCACCGCTGCGGGCGTGCAAGTGGTGCTCGGTTCGCGCATCGTCGCGGCCGACCCGAGCGGCGAAATCACCACGGAGGACGGGCTGCGCATCAAAGCCGACCTCGTGGTTGCAACCGACGGCCTCCACTCACGCGTGCGCGCGTCGCTCAAGATCCCCGGTACCGTCGTGACGCTGCCGACGCGTATCAACCGATACCAGCTGCCGACGCGCGAGATCACACCCGACGACGCCATGACCGAGAATTGGTCCGGCTGCTATCGCGTCTCCACCGCGCCTTGCGGTGACGAGTTGTCATACGCGTTCCAAGTCTATCCCGAAACCGACGCCGCGGCCGCGGCGAAACCCACCGACGTCGCGTTCTGGACCGCTGCGTTTCCGCGGCTGGGCCGATTGTTCGAGCTCATGCGAGATGCACCGTCGATCACCTCGAACTACACGGTCGTGCGCTGCCGTACATGGTATGCCGGTCGCGTCGCGCTGGTCGGCGATGCCGCACACGCCCTACCGCCCACCCTCGGCCAAGGCGCGGGCCTGACCGTCATGAACGCGCGTGCTCTCGTCGCCGTATTGCGCGATGCGCCGTCGGTCGAGGAGGCGCTGCCGCGCTGGGAACGGTCGGTGCGCCGCATCAGCGATGGCACGCAGCGCTGGGCCGTGCGCTACGACTACGTCACGCGTTCGTGGCCGCGCCGGCTGCGCTTCGCGCGCCCCGCCGCGCTCTGGGCGATGAAATCGGTCCCGGCCTTGCGCAAGAGTATCTGGATCGCCGATGACGGTCTGCGCACCACGCCGCTCTGGCCGGTAGCGGCGCTCCCCCGATGAACGCGGTATTGCTCAGGCGCGACGGTTATGGCACCCTTAGCGAGGCTGCCGGCACCGCACGCTCCGCACGGAAAGTGAGCCCATGATCCATTTCATCATCCGCTTGATCGTTAACGCCATCGCCTTGATCATCGTGGCATATTTGTTCCAAGGACACGGCGTGATCGTGACGTCGTTTACCGGAGCGATCATCGCCGCGTTCGTCCTCGGCATCGTCAACGCGATCTTGCGCCCGATCCTGATCCTTCTCACGTTGCCGATCCAGATCGTCACCCTCGGCCTCTTCACGTTCGTGATCAACGGCCTGCTGTTCTGGTGGGTCGGCCACTGGGGTTTGGGTCTGATCGTCCATGGCTTCGGGACGGCGTTCGTGGCCGCGATCGTGCTCGGCATCGTGTCGTTCCTGCTTTCATGGCTGCTGCGCGGGGTCGAATCCGGCACCTGACCGCATGCCCCGCATCCTGGTTGTCAACGACGACGGTATCGACTCCGAAGGCATCACGGTGCTCGCGCGCGCGCTGCAAGCGCTCGGTGATGTCACCGTCGTTGCACCCGACGGCGATCGCAGCGGAACGAGCCACTCGATCTCGGTTCACAGCGCGGTGCGCGCGCAGGCGGTGCACGGCGACGATGGGCTGCGCCGCTATGCGTGTTCCGGCACGCCCGCCGACTGCGTGCTGCTCGGCGTGAACGAACTCTGCGGCGCGCGTCCGAACATCGTCGTGAGCGGCATCAACCGCGGCGCGAACCTCGCCGATGACGTGAACTACTCCGGTACCGTAGCTGCTGCGGTCGAGGCGACGATCGTCGGCATCCCGGCGATCGCCGTATCGCTCGTCTCATCGTGGCCGAAACACGATCCGGTCCACTATTGGCAGGCCGCGGCCAACGTCGCGCGCGATCTCGCCGCCGACGTCTTGCGCGATCCATTGCCGCCGGGAACGTACTGGAACGTCAACGTGCCGAACATCGCCGAATTGCGCGGCACGCGCTACACGCGGCTGGGCCGCAAACAATACGCCGAACGTCTAGCGCGCGTTGAAGGCGACGCACAAAATCCCGAAGCGTCGTACTATTGGGTGTGGGACATGTCGCACCTCGGCGGCGGCGATGACACCGACACCGTCGCCGTCGACGCCGGCTACGCCAGTATCACCCCGCTAAAAATCGACCGCACCGACGAAGTCATCCTGAGCTTGTCGAAGGACCGCCACCCATGATCGCCGCCAGCTTCACCAAGACCGGCCCCGCCCGCGAAGTACTGCACGTCGGCGAAATGCCCACGCCCGAACCAGGCGCCGGCGAAGTGCGCGTCAAGCTCGCCACATCGGGCGTCAACCCATCCGACGTGAAACGCCGCGGCGCGCCGCCGCCGGGCAAACCGGCCGAGTTCCCCGTGGTGATTCCGCACAGCGACGGCGCCGGCACGATCGACGCCGTCGGCGCGGGCGTCCCGCAAAGCCGCATCGGCGAACGCGTCTGGACGATCAACGCGCAATACCGACGGGCATTCGGCACGGCTGCGGAATACTGCGTCGTCCCGAGCGCGTTCGCACCGCAACTGCCGGACAACACCGACTTCGCGGTCGGCGCGTGCCTCGGTGTTCCCGCGCTTACGGCCTATCACGCGATCATGCTCGACGGTTCCGTGCGCGGCAAGACGCTGCTGGTCCAAGGCGGCGCCGGTGCGGTCGCGTTCTACGCGATCCAGTTCGCGAAGCTCGACGGCGCGACCGTGATCACCACCGTCAGCTCGGAGGAGAAGGCCGAACGCGCCCGCAGCGCCGGCGCCGATCACGTCGTCAACTACCGCACCGAAAACCTGAAAGAACGCATCGCGGACATCACGGGCAGCAAAGGCGTCGACCGCATTATCGAAGTCGACCTGAAATCCAACGCGATGACCTACCCGGACATCCTCGTCGATCACGGCAAAGCCGTCGTTTACGGTTCCGGAGCCGGCCCGATCCAGATCCCGTCGTTCATTCCTACCAGCACCACGCTGCAGTTTATCCTGGTCTACACGCTGACGGACGCCGAGCGCACGCACCACGTCGCGGCCCTCAACGCCCTGCTGAGCGCCGGAAAGCTGAAACACGCGATCGGCAAGCACTACCCCCTTGCCCAAATTGTCGCCGCCCACGAAGACGTGGAGGCCGGCAGCTTCGGGAACGTGATCGTCGATATTCCGGGCTAGGACGGAAACCAAAGCCCGGACGGGAATCGTTCCTCTAACGATGGGGACGGGCTTCGCGTATTCTTTGGAACGGCTTAGGGCGCTGGCGCTCGTGGCCGTGCTCGCCCTGGGCGGCTGCGCGGCCAGCGCCGCGACGCATCGCGACCCCAACACGCTGGTCGTGCTGACGCGCGCCGACGGCGCGACGATGAACCCGATGTTCGCGACCACCGTTCAGGACGGCTCGATCTACGGGCAGCTGCTGTTTGACGGGCTGTCGTACGTCGGCGCCGATTATTTGCCGCATCCGCGTTTGGCCACGTCGTGGTCGCATAGCGCCGATGGATTACACTGGACCGTCGACCTGCGCCGCGACATCAAGTGGTCGGACGGCGTTCCATTCACGTCGAAGGACGTCGTCTTTAGTTATCGTCTGTTCCTCAATCCGAAGACCGGCTTTCTCGATTTCGGCACGGTCAAGAACATCACGGGCGTCACGGCCGACGGTCCGTATCGCGTGCATTTTGCTTTGAAGGTGCCGAACGCGATCTTCACGCTTGGCCCGCTCGGTGAGAACCTGTTGCCCGAACACGTGCTGGGCAAGATCCCGCCGGACCGGCAGCGCTTCTCATCGTTCGGCGAACATCCGATCGGTACCGGGCCGTATGTGTTGAAGAGTTGGCAGCACGACAGCGAAGTCGTCTTCGAGCGTAATCCCTATTCGTACCGGCCGCCGAAGATCGAGCGCATTGATTACCGGATCATCTTCAACGATCAATCAGAGATGGAAGCACTCGCCAATGGTTCGGCCGATCTGATCGACGATCTCGCGCACACGCAATACGAGCAACTGCAGCGCATCGCCCCGCAGGTCAAACTGATGACGTTTGCCCCGCTATACGTCGATGTGATCGAACTCAACCTGGCGCACCCGGGGCTTGACGACGTCGTCGTGCGCCAAGCCATGATGTATGGATACGATCGCGTTGCGATCGCGCACGGACTCTACGACGACAAGGTTCCCGTTCCGGACAACCTCATCGTGGCATCGTTGAAGCACTGGTACAATCCGAACGTCCAGAAGTATCCCTACGATCCTGCTAAGGCGCGCGCGCTGCTGGACGCGGCCGGTTGGAAGGTTGGCACCGACGGCGTTCGGAGTAAAGGGACCACGCGACTCTCGTTCGAGCTGCTGCTCAATCAGGGCTCCGCGCTCCTGACCGACGAGATGTTGACCTTCATCGCCGACATGAAGGACGTCGGGATCGAAGTCAATCTGCGCTTGACCGATTTCGCGTCACTCAGCGCACGCACGTTCACCGGAAAATACGACATCATAGCAGACGCGCGCGGCGGCGTCGTGGACCCGGATCTCACGGCGATCCTGTCATCGGATCAAATGCCGCCCAACGGCGCAAATACGACTCACTATAAAGACGCCCGCGTCGACCGTGACCTGCGACTTGGTTTGGTGACCATCGACGACAAAAAACGCCGGGCCTACTACGACGACATGCAGGTGGAGTTAGCGAAGACGCTTCCGATTCTGCCCCAGGTCGGCCGCTTCGCAGCGAGCGGGTATTCGCCGCGCCTCTACCTCGATCCGAAGACCACGCTGCAGTCACCGCTCGGCTGGTACGACGTCGAGCAGTGGAAGATCGTCCAGTGATCAATTTCATCATCCGGCGCGTGCTCGGCGCGATTCCGCTCTTGTTCTTCATCAGCATCGTCACGTATGCGATGATGGCGCTGGCGCCGGGTGGTCCGGCAGCAGTCCTCGGTCCCCGAGGTCAAGGCCTCTCGCCGGAGACGATTGCGCGCATCAACGAAGCCTATGGTTTGGACAAGCCGTGGTTCATCCAATATTTCTTCTGGCTCAAGCAATTGCTGCTGCACGGTTCGCTCGGCACGTCTTACGTCGACAGCCGTCCGGTCATCGAAAAGGTCTTCGAGAAGCTTCCGGTCACCATCGAGATGGTCGGGCTCGCGCTCATTCTCACACTCATCATCGCGATCCCGATCGGCATTTACGCCGGCGCGCACCGCGACTCGCTCTTCGACAACGCGTCGTCGACGATCGGCTTCATCTTTTACGGCATGCCGGTGTTTTGGCTTGCCATCATCCTGATCGAGCTGTTCGCCGTCCACTTCCGCTGGTTCCCGGGCTCGGGCGTTTCATCGCTCGGCCGCGAGAACGACGTGCTCGACCGATTGTGGCACTTAGCGTTACCGGTTGTTGCGATCGCGCTCGCGAGCTTCGTGAGCTGGATGCGCTACCAGCGAAGTTCGATTATCGAGGCGATGAGTTCCGGCTACATCCGTACCGCGCGCAGCAAGGGGCTCTCCGAGCGCGACGTACTCGTGAACCATGCCTTCCGCAACGCGCTGCTGCCGATCGTCACGCTGCTCGGTTTGAGCCTGCCGCGCACTCGTCGGCGGCGCCTACTTCGTCGAGTACGTCTTCTCGATTCCCGGCATCGGCTATCTGACGTTCTCGTCGATCTTTTCGCGCGACTACCCGACGCTGATGGCGATCACGATGCTGACCGCGGTACTGATCGTGGCCGGCAACCTGCTCGCCGACGTGTGCTACGCGCTGGTCGACCCGCGGATCCGGTACGCCTAGATGCGCACGTTCCGCCGCTTTCTGCGCGAGCGTCCGGCCGTCATCGGTTCGTCCTTCGTGCTGTTGCTGATCCTCGTAGCCATCTTCGGTCCGATCCTCGATACGACCGATCCGAACGTGGTCATCCACAGCCTGGTCGGCTTCCCGCAGCCGCCGTCGGCCGCGCATTGGTTCGGCACCGACCTGATCGGCCGCGACATCTTCGTGCGCGCGCTCTTCGGCGCACGGGTCTCACTGCTCGTCGGCGGCGCCGCCATGGTCGTTTCGTTCTCGATCGGGATCCTCTACGGCGCCATTGCCGGCGCGAGCGGCGGCGTCGTCGACAACCTCATGATGCGCTTCGTCGATGCGATGCTCTCGTTCCCGACGTTCTTTCTGCTGTTGATCATCTCGGCGCTGACGAACAAGTTCTCCCTGACGATCATCATCCTGATAATCGGTCTAACCTCATGGCCCGGGCTCGCGCGCCTCGTGCGCGCGGAAGTGCTCTCGCTGCGCGAACGCGACTTCGTCGAGGCTGCGCGCGCGCTCGGAGCATCGCCCGCGCGGCTCGTCCTGCGCCACCTGATCCCGAACGCGCTCGCGCCGGTCGTCGTTGCGGCCGCGTTTGCCATCGGCGACAACATCCTCGCGGAGTCGTCGCTCTCGTTCTTCGGCCTGGGCGTGCAGCCGCCGTCACCGTCGTGGGGGAACATGCTCCAAGACGCGCTCACGCCGCAAGCCGAAGCTGCGCCGTGGATGGTGCTCGTCCCCGGACTCGCAATCGTCATCACGGTCCTCGCGTTCAGCGTGATCGCCGACGGGATTCGCGTGGCGCTCGACACCTCGATCGGCCAAGACACGACGGCCGACGACCTCGAGGTCGAGCCCGCGCCCTACGCCGCCGCCCCCGCCTGAGGTATTTCGTACGGTATCGTACTAAACAGTCGCGATAAGCAGCATCCAGGGAAGCCTGTCGGGGCTCAGTATCATACGTTGCAGTGCGACTGGGTGTCCGTGCGCAGATCGTTTTGATCTCATGCGTCCCTCTGGTGTTTCTCATCGCGTTGTTGGCGATCGCTTTCCAATTGCGTAGTTTGTCCATACAGTCAGCGGCGCTCTCACAGCACGTCACCGACACGCTGTCGCGTGCCGATCGCCTCTACGAGACGATCAACGATGTCTTCGCCGAGATCAAGAACTACGCGAAGGATCACACCGGCGCGCTGCAACGATATCGAGTGTCGACCGCAGCGATCCCCGCCGAAATTGCCGCCGTTCGCGCGGCGGTGTCGCCAAACTCCGTCGCGCAAGCGCGTGCTGCGCGATATACCAACGACGCCGCGCAAGTCGTTGCGCTGCTCGACCAGATCTTCACGTTGATGCGAGAGGGCAAAAGCAAGGAGGCTAATGCCATCTCGGCCCGCCCCCCCGTGCAACGTTTAGGCCCCGAGTACCTAGCGGCGAAGTCGGCCTTCGACAGCGGCGAGCGCAGTGATTCGCTCATGCTGAACACCGCCACGCGCGCGAAACTCCAACTGCTCAGCACGGCGCTCGTGCTGCTCACGGTCCTCGGCATCGTCGTGACGCTGGCGCTGTCGGTCAGATTTGGTCTGCGCATGGGCCGCCGGTTGCGGCGGCTAGTGGCCAATGCAATGTTGCTCGCGCGCCACAAGGCGACGCTGCCCATTGAAGGCGATGACGAAATCGCCGAAGTCGACCGCGTGTACCATGTGATGTCGCGCGAGCTGGAAGAAACGACCGTGCTGCAGCACGCGTTGCTGCCGCAGCGGCTGCCGCAAGTTCCCGGCATCCGGCTTGACTCGGCCTACGTGCCGGCCGCGACGCACGGGAAAGTCGGCGGCGATTGGTTCGACGTCTTTCCCATTGAGGCGAACTTGCTCGGCATCAGCATCGGTGACGTCGCCGGCCACGGCCTGAGCGCGGCCTCGACGATGGCGATGTTGCGGCAAACCATGCGCGTGGCGGCTCGGATGGAACAGCAGCCCTCACGCGTGTTGCGTCAAGTCAACCGCTCGCTGTGCGCCGACGAACCGGGCGCCCTGGCGACCGCGATTTTCGCCACGCTCGACTGCACGACCGGGCTCTTGCGCTGGTCGGCGGCCGGCCATCCCGCGCCGATCCTCGTGCGTCCCGATCGCAGCATCACCTTCCTCGAATGCGAGGGCCTGATTCTCGGTGTCGACGCGCAGACGGCATTTCATGACCTCAGCGCCGAGCTCGACGTGGGCTGCGGGCTCGTGCTCTACACCGATGGCCTGGTCGAGGTCGAGCGCGACTACTTCAGCGGAATAACCGCGCTCGCGGAAGCCGTGTTGGCCGAGTACGGTGAGTCATCGGAAAATATCGCCGACAACATTCAGCGGCGCATTTTCGCGCGCGCGGCGTCGCGGGACGATTCGGCCGTCCTCTTTCTCGGCATCAGCAGCCTCAGCGCGACGGCCAACGAAACGCGGCACGTCTGGCAGCTCGACGCTCGCGATTCGTTCTCCGCGCAGCGCGTTAAACGCGCGGTTCTCTGGCACTTGGCGGGTCTCGCCGACAAGACGCCCGAGATGGGTGCCGTCGAACTGATCTATGGCGAGCTGATCGCAAACGTGGCGCGACATACGCCCGGCCTCGCAACCGTGACGTTGGAGTGGCAAGGCGATGAGCCGGTGCTGCACGTCGACGATCAAGGACCGCCGTTTCAGCTGCTCAGCAAAGCTCCAACGGACGACATGGCCGAGAGCGGCCGCGGTTTTTGGCTGATGTCGAACTACTCGACAAAGCTTTCCGTGCAGCGTATCGGCGAGGCGAATCGCGTCAGCGTGGGCTTGCCGGTTGGCGCCGGCAACGGTTCTTCAACGTAGGTCGCTACGGCAGGCGCAAGCGCAAGCGCTGAATGTAAACGGTCGCGGCGACGACAACGATGCCGACGGCAAAGCTGACCGGCAATTGACAGTACGCGGGGAGCGATTGCCAGCTCACCACCGCGACGAACAGCAACGCGATCAGCGCCATTTGCAGCCACGCGATCTGCGTCGCCGCCATCCGCTCGCCGAACCGTTCCAAATGTTCGCCGATAAAGCTGCCGGCCAAGCCGCCCAGCAGCACCCCGATGGCATTCGTCCAGCGGCTCACGATCGCGTGATCCTTGACGGCGGCCGCGATCGTGACGCCCGCCGCGAGGACGATCGCCACGACAATCCCGCGCCGCAGCGGGGCGAGCGAGGGCGGTTCCTCCGGTTGCCGCATCCGAGCGCCCTTCGCGCCCTCGACGGGCGAAACCCGGATGTGGTATAATAGCGTGCTCGCTGGTGACAGAGGCGGGTACAACAACGGAAACACTCATGGGGCTGAGTAGGCTCGACGGGAAGATCCGCGGTTGTCGTAAGCAGGCGGAGTTGCGAGCCCTCCTAAAACGATCGCAAGCGTTTTACACGCGAACAACGAATACGCACTGGCTGCTTAGTTTAATCACTAAGTAACCACCGTCGGAGAGAGGTTGCCGTTGCCATCTTTCCCACGGTCATAAAGTACGGCTAGGACGCTGAGGCTGATGCGAGAAGCGCCCGAAAACAACTGCATCTGCTGCGCACGAAATTCCGGTTTCGAGAAGCTCGTGCGCTTAAGACAAATTCGAAGCTGAGCCTGGAGAAAGCGGCAGTCCGGCTTTTCGGACCCGGGGGGCGGCTCCCCGGCAGCTCCACCAAATTTCCAACAAAAAGAAAGCCAGCCCGAAACGGCCGGCTTTTTTTGTTCCCTTCGAAACGGCCAATGGTTTAGGCTAGACCGGGAGCGCCTCGTGGGGCGACGAACGGCCTCGCAGAATCGATCTTGCACTTCAGCTCTATTTGCGGAGAGTCGTATGCGGTTACGCGTCCCGGCCTTCATACTTGCCGTTTTGATGTTTGCCGCGTCTGCGGCGCGGGCGCAGGACACCGGACCGCGGCCCTACGAGATCAATGTCGTCATGCCGGTCACCGGCAGCGGCGCATTCATCGGCGAGGGACAAGCGGGCGCCTTGCATGCCGTCGAAACGTACGTCAACAGCACGGGCGGTATCAAGGGCCGGCCAGTGCATTTCGTAGTGTCGGATTCGCAGTCGAAGCCGCAGGTCGACGTGCAACTGACGAGCGAGCTGCTCGCGAAACATCCGCAATTTATCATCGACGGAGGCCCGGCCCCGGAGTGTAACGCGGTGGCGAAGCTCTATAGCAGCGGGCCAGTCATGTATTGCCTCTCGCCGGGCTTCTTTCCGGAGCACGGCGGCTATTTGTACGGCGCGGGCATCGAGTCACGCGCGGGTATGGGCGTCGTCGTACGCTACCTGCGCATGCGTGGTTTGAAGCGCGTCGGGATCATTACCCTTACCGATATCGCGGGTCAAGAGGCGGATGCCGCGCTGAAGTCGCTGTTGAGTGAACCGATCAATGCCGACCTGCACGTCGTCGATTGGGAGCATTTCGCCGCGACGGACATCAGCGCGGCCGCGCAGATGGCTAAAATCAAAGATGCAAAGCCGGATGTCGTCCTCGGATGGGCGACCGGCACCCCGACCGGCACCCTGCTGCGTGCCTATACCGACTTGGGTATGACGGTGCCGTTCGTTGCGAGCCAAGCCAACGAGAATGCGCGGCAGATGCAACAATACAAATCGACGATGCCGCGGACGCTCATGATGTACTCCTTGATGTTCCCGGCAGCGCCAACAATGAAGAACGGCCCCCTCAAGAGCGCGATCGACGCATACGTGAAAGCGATGACCGCAACGGGCGGCTCGCTAGGGGACTCGTCGGCGGCCGAAACCTGGGATAGCGCATTGATCCTGATCGGCGCGGTCCGCACGCTTGGCACGGATGCATCGCCGGATCAAGTTCGCGCGTATATGGACGGCCTGCACGATTATTACGGGCCGACAGGCACGTTTGATTTTCGGATCGGCAATCAGCGCGGCCTCGACGCGTCGAGTGCCATCATGGTCCGTTGGGATCAGCCCAGCGGCTCGTGGAAGCCGATCAGCGGTCCCACCGGTACCCCACTGTAAACGAGTTTCTCTTTGTCAGCGTTAGTCCCCGACTTTGCGCTGATGAATCTGGAAGCTGTTCCCGTCCGGATCCGTGGCAAACGCAAACCAGCAAACCGGCGACTCCATCACATCGGTAATTTCGACACCGCGTTCGGCGAGCCGGGCGCGCGCGGCAGCGATGTCCTCGAATTCGAACGAGACCCCCGAGCACGTGCCGGGCACGGTGCCCGGCGGATCCGCATCGATCGCGAACGTCGCGTTGCCAAGGTCGAACTCAACGAAGCTCTCACCAAATGATTCGCCCGGTGTTAGACCAAGAACGTCGGTATAAAAGGCCCGCGCCCGACGCATGTCGCTGACCGCATACGCCACATACGCGAGGTTAATTTGCACGTTGCTTTCCGTCATCCCGAGCTTGTCGAGGGACCGCCACAATGCGCGGCTCTAACGCGCGTATATGCGTCGGTCGTCTTCGGCTAGGATATCCAAAACGAGTCTAAGGTTCGGGTGATCTTTCAGCCACGGATAGATTTCGTGCACTTGCGGAAGATTGCGATCGCCCCGCGGCTCGCGGTCTTTGACCCAGGCGTTCCACTCGTCGATCGTCGTTTGGTTGGCGTGCTGCCGCACGAATGCGACCACGTCGGCCTCGCTCGATGCCGCACCGACGGCGGCAATGAAGTCATCATCCTTGATACCGAAGCGCTCCAGCATCCCGCCCGTGACGCCCGGGACGTTGTAACCGTTGCGGTTCCCGCCCTCGAGATACGCCCGGGCTTTGTCGATTGAGCGCGGCAAAAAAATAATGCCGTCAAGTTCGGCGCGGGGCGCGCGCGGCGGTTGTTTGGAGAGATCAAGCGGTTCCATGCCGCGCAGATTATGCATCCGAAGCGTGATCCCCGCATTGAGTTCCTAAGGTGGGGTGCCGGCCGGTTCGGCGCGAAGCGTATCTCAGCGGAGGCAGTCCATGAACATGATGCATCCCGAGGTCCAGGTTCCCGAAGCCCGGACCCTCGCCGCCCTCAAAGATCCCGATGCGGCGACCCGTGCCGCATTGGATGCCCTGCCGGGCTTGATCTCGACCGACTCGCATGTTATGGAGCCGCACTCGCTCTGGGAGCAAGTCGCCGCCCGGTACCGGGACACTGTTCACGAGTGGCTTGACGGCGTCGGGTTTCGTGCGCATATCCTGCCCGCAGGTGCGAGCGATCCGCACGCCCGGCTCCTCGATCAGAAGCGGGACGGCGTGATCGCCGAGGTGCTGTTTCCGAACGACGGGATGACCATTTTCGGGCTGCCCGATGGACCCGGCACAGCACGCGGCTTTTGTTGCCTACAACGATTGGCTGGCCGGCTTTTGCGCCACCGCTCCGCACAATCTGTTCGGCGTAACCGCGCTCTCCGTTTACGATATCGATGCCGCCGTCAAGGAGATGTACCGGGGCATCGAACTGGGGTTGATCGGCGCGATGGTGTGGCAAGTGCCGGATCCGAAGTTGCCGTTTACATCGAGCCACTACGACCCATTGTGGGCGGCGGCGGCCGAAGCCGGGGTGCCGATCCACATGCACATCCTCACCGGTCACTCCTACGCGCTGACGCAGAAGAAGGTGGTCGGCTACGAGAAAATCCGCGGGTCCGTCAACAAGAAGCAAAACGACACCATCAACGCGCTCTTCGACGTGATTTTCTCGGGCGTTTTTGAACGCTATCCGAAACTGCGTATCGTCTTGGCGGAAAGCGAGTGCGGCTGGCTGCCATTCGTGCTACAGCAATGGGATTACTATTACGAGCGCTTCCGCCAGAAAGAGTCTCTCGGCATCGAGCGCTTGCCTAGCGAAATCTTCAACGAACACGTCTACTGCACGTGGCTTGAAGACCGCTCCGGCACGCGGCAGTTCTCGTGGTGGGGGCAAGACAATCTGATGTGGTCCAACGACTACCCGCACTTCAATATGACGTTCCCCTATTCACGCGAAAACGTCTACCATCACATCGGCGAGTTGCCGAAGGACGTTCAAACCAAACTCATTCGCGGCAACGCCATCCGTCTTTATGGCTTGGCCTTCCGGCTCGAGGAGAATTAATATGACCACCGAGACGCAAGTAAAACCCGAAGCGCAGTTCTTTTCACTCGAGGCGCCGCTGCTGGCGGAAGGGCGTTCCGACACGACCGTTGCGCGAACCGATCTGCTACGGTTGCGGCTCAAAGTCTACGCATCCGGCGGCGAGAACGTCCTCCATCTGCATCCGAAGGAAGACCACTCGTTCGTCATCTTGCAGGGTGAGGCCACGTTCCACATCGGCACCGAAGACACGATCAAGGTGCTCACGAAATACGAGGGCGTGATGCTGCCGCGCGGCACGCCGTACTGGTTCCAAAGCAGTGCGCCGGAAAATCTCGTCATGCTGCGCGCCGGTGCCGCCGAAGAGTGGCCGGAGGACGGCCGCATCGGACCCGACGGGCATCCAATCCCAGGGCACTCGCTTGAGAACAAGCACGGGAAGACGGTTACAATTCCCGGTCAGTTCTTCGGCCCTTGATCCGTCGAGGGCGTCTGCTCGCTGCGGCGGCGGGAGCTGCCGCCGTTGCGCTGGCCCCGCGCCGCGGATTCACGCAGACGTCTGACTCCGCTGCGCGTGACCGCGGTACCGAACGACGACGTGTCGCCGTTTCTCTACGCGCAGCAGAGCGGTCTCTTCAAGCGAGCCGGTTTGGACGTTTCGATCGTGCAGGCGACGTCGGGTGCGGCGATTGCGGCGGCCGTCGTCAGCGGGTCCTACGACGTCGGCCTCATCAGCATGATGGCCACGATTACCGGGCACGTCCGCGGTTTGCCGTTCATCATGATCGCGCCGTCGTTGATGTATCTCTCCTCGGATCCGGCGCAATTGCTTCTAGTGCCGAAAGACTCGCCGATCAAAAGCGCTCGCGACCTGGCGGGCAAGATCGTCTCGTGCTCGTCAATTCGCGATGTCAGCTGGATCGCGACCCGCGCGTGGGCCGACCAGAACGGCGTTGACTCGGAGACGATCAAGTTCGTCGAGCTGCCGATGAGCGCCGTTCCGGCAGCGCTCGAGCAAAAGCGCATCGACGCGGGTAGCATCGTCAACCCGACCCTGGACCAAGCGCTCGCGACCGGACATTTCCGTTCGATCGGCCAGCCGTTCGACGCAGTCGGAAAGCGCTGGATGATTGCGGCTTGGTGTTCGACGAGCGATTTCGTCACCAAGAATCGCGATGCGATCGACCGGTTCGCCACGGTGATGCACACGGCGACCCTCTACTCAAACACCCATCATGCCGAGACGGCACCGCTCCTCGCCGCGTTCACCGGAATCGAAACGGCGCAAGTGCTAGCGATGAAGCGCGACACCTGCGGCGAGTACCTCGACCCGCGCGACATCCAGCCGGCAATCGACGGGGCCGCGAAGTACAAGATCATCGACAAAGGCTTCCCCGCCCAAGAACTGATCAGCCCCTACGCCCTCAAACCGCGCTAAGCGGCCCTGTCCGAGCCTAGCTCAAAGTGAGCTTCAGGTCAGAGAAACGCGGCATCACTTCTTTTGCAAACAGTTCGGCCGAGTCAGCGGCGATCTGTCGGGTTTCGCCCTTCCATTCGCCGAGGAAGCGCACGTGGAGATGGTTGATCCCGATCTCCGCGAGCTGTTGCACCTTTGCGGCCACCGTCTCGGGACTACCGGCAACCGTGTCGGTCATGTCGCCGCCTGCAGCATACGCACCGGCCGACGATTTACCAGGAGTCGCCTTTGCCACCGGACCCTCAAGTAGCCCGTAGCGTTCGATGTAGCGCCGCCGGATCGCCAACTGCTCCGCTTTGGCGATGGCTTCGCGCTCCTTAGCTTCCGCGTCGGTCCGTGCAACGACGGTGCTCAACCAGTCGAACGAGCACCAGCGCAGGCATTTCTCTACGACGTCAGGCGGATGTTTCGCTTCGTCGAGGGCTTGGCGGTATATCCGCATCTGTTCGCGTGCGTCGCTGCCGAAGATCCCGAAGAACGCCGGCCAACCCATTTGCGCAGCGCGAATGAGTCCTGCCTCGCGGCTTGCGGTGCGAATGATGACCGGATGCGGCTTGGTGAACGGTGCGGGCATGACGCGCCGCGAGATCCGGCCGCTGTTGGAGCCAACCGAAAATGCGTACTCCGGATCGCCGTCGCGATACTCCCAAAGCCGCTGCATGACGTCGAGCGTTTCTTCGGCTGCGCGACCGGAACCGTGATACGCCGCATCGACGCCCAAGCTGGTCGGCTCGACGCCCGGCCACCCGCTGCCGACACCGAATAGCACGCGACCCTGCGTGAGGTGATCGAGGAGATTCATGCTCTCGACCAGCCGCAGCGGATGGTAAAACGGGATTGACAACACGCCGAAGCCGATGTAACGATCGCGCGGGAGCTGCGGTGCGACGTAGGCGGCAAACTGTAACGTGTTGCTGTGCCACGGCCCACGGAAATGGTGATCCGTGAACCACACGTTGTAGCCGAGTTCGGCGAGCCAAATGGACTGCTCGACCGTCATCTCGATGACGCGGTGATCCTCTTCCGGATCGTCGTAGTCCGGGAAGAACATATTCATGGTCATGGCGGAGAACTGCATGCGCGTCTAGTGTTCGCCGTGAGCGAAGTACGAGCATGCTTGCAGTATCGCACGGGTGGCGTCGTAGATCGTGGGATCTTCGCTCGCGCGTGGACCGGCGATGTTCAGGGTGTTAATCGCGGTTACCGCGATCCAATCCGTAAGTTCGCGAGCTGCATTATCCGGCGAAAGCTCGGATGGGTCTAGAACAAGGCTCGGCTTCCCGAATTTGTCCGCATACTCTTTGGTAAGCGCGGTGCCGCCACCGAGGGGCGCGCGTGCGATGATGAGCGTCGCATCGGCATCTCGAACGTTTAGCAGCGTGCGTTCCTCAACGTTCTCGCTCTCCGTTTCGCGTAGGCCGTAGCGCTCCGGAAGTGTGCCATCTTCTGCGGTTCGATGCTTCGGGACCCAGCCGCCATGCGGGATCCCGGCCGCAATGGCAACGTCGAGGGCCGCCCGGTCGGCACCCGTTTGCCCTCCGGAAATAATTCTCATTTAGAGCTTAGGGCTTGTAGATCAGCTCGGACGCAGGGAAGCTCTTTTCGATGATGCCATACCGGGCCACGGTGTCGATCACCGGTTGAATGAGCCTGGGATCGCTGTCGACCGCAAATGCCCCGCGCCGCATTCGTTGCACGACGTCCAATGGAATATGCGTAGCCTTGGCGAGCATCGGTGCAGTTAGCGCGTGATTGGCATTCGCCCAAAGGGACGTCGCTCGCACCGCAGCGATAAACTTCGTGGCGGCGGTCCGGTTTCGCTGCACCCACTCTTGAGTCGCAGCGAATAAATCGAGTAAATACGGTGATGCAATCGGCTTCACTTGCATGAGGAACACGCGAAAGCCCTGATCGAGTCCGTACGTTAGGAAAGGCTCCGTATCGAGCGAAGCGTCGATCGTGCCCGCCTTAACGGCGGCAGCTTTCGCCGGCAACGGCAGTTCGACGAACTTCACCGACTTCGAGTCGCCGCCGTTGTTGTCGATCCAAGCCATCGCCGACACTTGCGCGATATTGTTGAGCCCGTTCACGCCGATCGATTTATTGTTGAAGTCTCTCGCCACGCGGATGGTGGAATCGCCACGAACGACGATGCCGAATGTGGGAGATTCGTTCGAATTGACGAGTGCGGGGGCCAGGCCGACGAATGGAATGCCATGCACGTGCGCGTTGATCATCGAAGTAAGGTCGACCATCCCGATGTCAAGTGCACCGCCCGCCAACGCTGATGCGATCGCACCACCGCTCGGAAATGTCTCTGTTTGAACGTCGAGCCCGGCACTCGCAAAGGAGCCGGTCTCGACACCGTAGATGATTTGACCGCAAATTTCGGCGGGAATGATGCCGATCTTCAAAGGGATAGCCGTCTGTGCGCGCACGGCGTTGGGCGCGATCGTGGCGGCGGTCAACGTTGAGACGAATAGGCTGCGCTTCATGTCGAGCCGTTCTCCGTGAGGGGCGGCATCTTACTGCGCTGTGGTATGATTTTCATCATGTCGCGTATTGACGTCCACCACCACTTCGTCCCGCCGCCCTACCTGCGGCGCGAACGCGAGCGCATTCTTGCGGCGATGGCCCTGAATCCGGCGCTTCTCACCGAGTGGACGCCGGCGCGGGCAATCGAGGAGCTCGACCACCACGACATCGCACGGGCGGTCGTCTCCATCTCGACGCCTGGGATCTGGTTCGGCGAACCGGAAGCCGCGCGCACGATGGCGCGAGAATGCAATGAGTACGCCGCGGAAATGGCGCGCGACCACCCCGGCCGCTTCGGAAGCTTCGCCGCGATCCCGCTTCCCGACGTCGAGGGGAGCCTGCGCGAGATTGCCTACGCGTTCGACGTCTTGGGCGCCGACGGCGTCGGGCTTCTCACCAGCTACGGCGACCGTTGGCCCGGCGATCCGGCCTTCGCGCCGGTGTTCGACGAGCTTAACCGTCGCAGGGCGGTCGTCTTCGTGCACCCGACCGCGCCGGAGTGCTGCCGCAATCTGATTCCCGGCGTGCCGGCGCCGATGACGGAGTTTTTGTTCGACACGACGCGCGCGATTACGAGTTTGCTCTTCAGCGGGACCGTCGCACGCTGCCCGGAGATCCGCTTCATTTTCTGCCACGGCGGCGGTACGATGACGGTCCTCGCGCACCGCATCGGAACATTTGCCGATCGCCGGCCCGAGCTCTTCCCGCACGGCCTACGCGCCGAACTCGAGCGCTTCTCCTACGACCTCGCGAATACGACCAATGAGCCGGCCTTCAGCGCGCTTACAAAACTCATCCCGGTCTCGCAACTGCTCTTCGGAAGTGATTATCCCTATCTCCCCATCGGCGCGACGGCCGGTGGGTTTGCCGGCCTCGGCCTAGAGCCGGCGACGCTACGGGCGATCGAACATGATAATGCCGCGCGTCTCCTCGACGCCGGCCGACGAGGTCCCGAAAAACCCTAGCGAAGCACCTTCGGCGCAGTACCCGTCAGCGTAATCACGGGCATCGTTAACGGACCCGCCGGCGCGCTGCCGGCAATCGTGATCGTCGGCATCGTCAGCGTGCCCGTTGACGTACTACCGGCGAGAGTGATCGCCGGCATGATCAGCGGACCCGCGGGCGCGCTGCCGCTAAGGGTAATCGCCGGCATCGTGAGCGAGCCGACGGGGCCCACGGCATCACGCGACGCGGCACCAACCGTGCCAACGATGACGATGCTTGCAATGAACAGCGCGCGCGCTTTAGGGTAGCGTGAGGGTCGATCCATTGCCTATATCCGTCAGCACGGTTCCGGCCCGCTCTTTGAGGCCGCATGAAGCGACGTTCCCGGAGACCGGCGGATTCGACACGCCGGCAATCGGGTTCACGGTAACGGTAGCCGTACCTGAAAACGAAACACCGCCCCCCGTTGCGACGCTCGACGGAAGGGATACGGCGCCGACCGAAAACGGCGCCAGCGCGCCCTTCGCGCCGATATAACACCAAAGCATGAGGACGCTCGATGTCGGGAGCGACAGGTTGGTGATATTTACGGTCTGTGAAATCGTCATTGGCCACGCATAGCTTGCGGCAAACGATGGCGATGCCGTTATCGAAAACGACAAAACGCAAAGACTCAGCACTCGAAATAAGCGCATGGCAACCCTCCAATCGGGTAGCTAGCGATTGCCGCCGAGATGCTTGGGGGCCTCCGTCAAACCGAAAGGTGTGATGGCGCGGCTCTTCGATGGCGTCGCCGTCCAGCGTGGTATGCTCTTCGCATGGACCAGGGGAAGCCGCCACCGGATTTTGCGATGGTGCGTGCCGTCGAGATTTTGGCTCAGATCGCCGAGAAGCAACTGAAATCGGCGCACGTACTGCCACCGCCGATCGATGTACCGATCATCCTGTTCAACGAACACCTGATGTTCGTGATCGGAAAGACGCCACGGGCCGCGGTCATCGCCGAACTTGGCCCGGGGTACGCTTTTCCAACAAAAGGCTGGGAGACATATGCGATGCACGAGGGAAGCACGCGGTGTCTCCTGAGTGCGCTATATAACGATGATGTGCTTGTGGGTGTAGACTACTATGTTGCTCCTGCCAATCGCGTTCCCGAACTACGCGTGCGAAACTTCGGCGAGTTCCGGTTCGTACCGGGTCAGATCATGATCGGCGGCGACATGCTAGCGTTAGATGACCGCTTCGTTGCTGTGGCCGACGGTCCAGATGCACGTACGTATTCGCACGCCTTTGAAGTGCGTTTCCCTGGCGGGGTCGCCTATGTGCAAGGTACTGGTGGACGCGTCCAGCGACTCGTGCTTTACGCGATCAGCTAGGCGCGAAGCGTGGTGAGCGCATGCTCTTCGCTCATCGTCGCGTTTAAGCGCTCGACGAGATCGGTGATCGTCAACAGTCGGTAGATATTCGTATCAGCGACGCAGAGGGCGACGCGGCGAGGCCCCAATCGTCGCCGGAACAGCAGCAACTCCGAAAGTGTGAAACTATCAATGTAGCGCACTGAGGCATCGAGTGCGATAAGAACCGGTCGCTCATCGGCCTCCGTCGCGTACTGAAGCGCCTTTCCCATCTCGTGGGCGCGACTCAGATCCAAGTCCTCACGAAAGGTGACACGCACGACATCGTCCAGCGACTCGACAGCAAAAGCCAAGGGCATGGCACCATTCTAGATTTCCGTAGCCTACAGGTACAGCGTCGGCGGTCACAGATAATTCACGAGCGTACCTAGACCTCCCGTGCACGGACGCTTCAGGGTAGTGCGTGCTCGATCCGGACTTTTAGTCGAACGGTTGACCAGGGAAAATATTATCGACGGTAATCGGTTCGCGTTCCGTCCTCGTCGCGTACGACGAACTTTGCCGCCGGAGTAGAACGAGGCGCCCGTTGCCTGCGCCCGATTTGCTCAGAACGTAATACGTAAGGCCGAAGCGCGGCGTGCCGCGCGAGTTGATAAGGCGCTTGTCGGTGGTCATCTCCCGGACCCTGCGCAACGCGTCAACCGCTGCATCCTTCGGTGAGCGACCCGCGCGCATTCGTTCGATAATGTACATCGACGAGCTCGTGTAGAGGTTCGATTCGCCGCGGCCGGTTGAGCCGACGGCGCCGATCTCGTTGTCGACGTAGAGTCCGGCGCCCAAGATCGCAGCGTCGCCGGTGCGGCCGGGAATCTTCCAGGCGAGACCGCTCGATGAGTTCACCGCGCAGATGTCGCCGGCGGAGTTGATCCCCGCGGCGACGATCGTTCCCCAATAGTGCTGGATGTCGACTAAGCCGTCGTGGATCATTGACTCGGCGGCGGAACTGATGCGATCGCGTTTTGTCGGATCGAGGTAATGGTCGGGGTCGGTGCGGCGCTTCCATTCGAGCCACAGCGCGCGCGAATGCGCCGTGTTCAGGTCGGCTTCGATCGGGAAGCCCATGGTGCGCGCAAACTCCCGCGCGCCCGTGCCGGTGAGCAAATGGTTGTCGGTTCGCTCCATCACGGCTTTCGAGATGAGCGACGCGGTCTTCACACCTTCCAATGCTCCGACGCCGCCGGCCCAGCGCTTGGGGCCGTGCATGCAGCACGAGTCGAGTTGGACCACACCTTCGGCGTTCGGTAGTCCACCGTAGCCGACACTATCGTCGAGCGGATCGAGTTCGTTGATGTTCACGCCGGCGATCAGCGCATCGAGCACGTCCTCGCCGTGCGTGATCCCGTCGAAGGCTCGCTCAATGCACGTCTGCGAGCCCCCGTTCTTGAACTGGTTGCCGTTCGATGTCGTAAGGACGATCGGTTTCACCGGCCGCCCCAAGAGGATGGCGGGCGCGGCGCTGCCGACGCCGAGAAATTCCGTTCGATTGAGCGTCATCTTGCGGCTCAGTTTCGCTGTCTGCTTCCGAGAGCATGTTATATAAGAGCGAACGAGTCTTCAGGAGACAGCTATGGCCTCGAAGAGAGCTACCTCATCCGGTATTGATCCGACCGTCCCTCCGAGCGGAACCGGTTGCGTCGAATGCCTGCAAGACAGCGGCTGGTGGCTGCATCTTCGGCGATGCGCGCAGTGCGGGCACATCGGGTGCTGCGACAATTCGCCCCAAAGGCACGCGACCGCGCACTATCATAAGACGGGCCACCCGGTCATCCGAAGCTTCGAACCGGGAGAAGACTGGTTCTACGATTACCGGACGCAGGAGTTCATCGACGGTCCCGAACTTGTGCCGCCGCTGGCGCATCCGTTGAGCCAGCCGGTGCCCGGCCCGCGCGGACGCGTGCCGCGCGACTGGCGCACAAAGCTGAACCCGTAAGGACAGCGTCGTCAATCAGCGATGAAGCGGCTGCCCACCGTCAGCGTCTTGTTCGCCGTCCAGATCTTCGTCTGACTCGAGGCCCGGATCGTCAGCGTCGCCAAATTGACCCGTTTCCTCATCGGGAGCGGGATCTCCGAGCTTCGGCCGTTCGCCGCCGTGGGAACCTTCGCTAAATGCCATGAGAAAAGAATTCAACCTGAGAAACGTCTGGCCCGCTTAGAGTAAGGACAAGCGCAACGGCGCCTACTCCCGCTGCGCGGTCGTGGCCGCATCCAAAACGGCCGTGGGGTTGAGGCGGCAATTACAACCGCCCCGGAGATCCCCCGCGCAGCTATGGCCGGAATGCTTGCCGATCCCATGTCCGCAACTGCATTTCACGAGTTCACCGAGCCAGCTGATCGGGGGCTGATGCGGGGAACGGAAGTGGCTCGATGCGCTGTTGCGCATGATGATTACTGCGCTCATGGACACACAATAGCACCGGCAAATTGAGCCATAACCGGACGATCTTTCGGAATATTGCCGGGGCTGGTTTGGGGGAAGTATCCCTCACGGGCGAAGGCTCGGGGCTTTCACGAGGCCCAGGTTGTGCCGCACTTCCTCGGCGACGAGTCCTGCGTTCCCTGAGACGATCTGTTTCCACGCGCTGAGTGTGAATCCGGCGGCGGTGTGCTTCGGGATCTGCGCCGGAATCGAGAGCGCATAAGGATCGACGACCGCATCGACGACCACCGGCCCATTCTTGTGCGCGAGCGCTTCGCGCAGGGCGTCTTCAACGTCGGCCGGGTCTTCGAGCCGAATGCCCTTTGCGCCCATCGCCTGCGCCACCAGCGCGAAGTTCGGATTGTGAAAGTCCGTCCCGAACGGCACGACGCCGGCTTCCTGTTGTTCGATGCGCACGAAGTCCAGTGACCCATTATTGAACACGATGACGACGACCGGAAGTTTGCGCTCGACCAGCGTCAGCATGTCGCCCATACCGAGCATCGTGAAGCCGCCGTCGCCGCTGAGCGCGATCGTTTGGCGTCCGGGTGTTGCTAGTTGCGCGCCCATCGCGTTCGGTGCGCCGCTCGCCATCGACGCCCACGTGAACGAACCGAAGATGCTGCGCTTCGCACTCGCGCGGAGATAACGCGCCGCCCAGATGCACGGCGTGCCCGTGTCGACGCCGAAGAAGGCATCGTCATCGGCGAGACGGTCCAGCGTCGCAACCAAATACTCCGGACGAATCGGCTTGAGCGACGGACCGCGTTTCACGTATTCGGCAAGCGAGTCGTTCCACTCGCCGCTGAGCGCGAGCGCGCGGTCGAGGTGGGTGGTCGTCTCTTTCTCGGCGACCAGCGGCAGCAGCGCCGCGATCGTATCTTTCACATTGCCGAGTAATCCGAGATCGATCGGTGTGCGCCGGCCGAGGTGTTTGGGATTGCGGTCGATCTGGACTTTCGTGACGCGCTGGTCCGGCAAAAACTCCGAGAACGGGAAATCCGTTCCGAGCAGCAGCAACAGCTCGGCCTCATGCATCGCGTGGCTCGCTCCGCCGAAGCCGATGAGTCCGCTCATACCGACCGCTTGCGGATTGTCGTACTCGAGATACTGCTTGCCGCGAAACGTGTATCCGACCGGAGCCTTGAGTTTGCGCGCGAGCGACGCCACCTCGTCGTGGGCGTCACGGCAGCCGTCGCCGCCGAAGATCGTCACGCGCGTCGCGCCGTCGATCATTTCCGCCAAGCGACGCAAATCGGCATCCGCCGGCCGCACGACCGGTGCGTTGGCGCGGACGATCGGATCGAGCGTCCCCGGGGCGGCCTGCACCGCGATGTCACCGGGTAACGAGATCACCGCCGGCCCACGGTCGGCGATCGCCGTGCGGAGCGCCGTTTGCACCACCGCGCGCACTTGGTGCGGGTTGATGATCCGGCCCGTGTAGAGCGATGCCGTCTGAAAGAACTGATAGGGATTCAGTTCTTCGAGCGCTTCGGTGTCGATGATCGATGACTCGACGTCGCCCGCGACGACAATCAGCGGCGCGCCTTCCTTGCGTGCATCGATCATGGCGTTGATCAAGTGCGTCACGCCGGGACCGGCCGTGCCGCAGATGGCAACCGGCTGGTCCGTCAAATACGCATCGGCCACCGCCGCGAAACCGCCGTACTCTTCGTGGCGCACGTGGATGAACTCCACCTTGCCGTTGCGCCGCAGCGCATCGATCGTCGGATTGAGCGCGTCGCCGACGATGCCATAGCAGCGACGCACACCCGCAGCGGATAAAAGTTCCCACATCGCGTCGGCGACGTTCTTGCTCATACTTTTCCTCGCGATCTGCGGTCACGTTACCCCGCCGAAATGCCCGGGAACCAGAGAGCGCCGGTATCTATTAATGTGCTGTTAAACGACGCCGACCGGCGGCGTATGGCACCATACTGCTAATGACGAATGGGCAGGCGACCGACACGCCGCGAGCGCGCACGGTTCAAGATTACATCGATATGCGGCCGGCGTGGCCGGAC
Source organism: Vulcanimicrobiota bacterium (assembly GCA_963845455.1). Classification (GTDB taxonomy): domain Bacteria; phylum Vulcanimicrobiota; class Vulcanimicrobiia; order Vulcanimicrobiales; family Vulcanimicrobiaceae; genus Lustribacter. The sequence continues at coordinate 623,732 of CAWJSM010000002.1, forward strand.
GGCACGCCGATCGGGTCGACGCCGATGACCGGGATGCAGTGGCTGATCTGGTCGCTCGCCGCCGCCGGAAAATTCTTCGAGGGGCTCGTCGTCTTTATGACGGGCATTGCGCTGCCGCTGATCTCGCGCCAGTTTCACCTCGACGCGGGCCAAGGCGGCATCGTCGGCGCCGCGACGCTGTTCGGCATCTTGATCGGGGCGATCTCGCTCGTGCGCCGTCCCCGCCGCGACTAGCGCACGCTCGCGGGGCAGGAACCCGCGCTTGCTTCCTCAAGCCCGTGCGTGAGCAATCATGGACGCCACACTACCGGCAATCGGCCAAGCCGCGTTTCGCGCGTTCTTCGTCTACGATGTCGCGGATACCATCGATCTTGGCTTTGCTGCAAACCGTTCGCGGAGCCGGCGTGACGCGCGCGCCGCTGCAACTGCGGCGTGAGGCCAGCTCCGAATTTATACAATATCCCGTCGCCCCGCTGATCGTGCGTCTGCCCGACTTGGAAGAATACGGCGCCAGCGTGCGGGCGAAGATCTTCGACTTCGGCGTGGTTTCGATCCGCATCAGCGTACGGTACGACGGCGAGTGGGCCGGATTTGCGGAGCTCGGGCGAAAACTCCGGCGCGACGAACGTTTCGAAGACCCTTGCGCGGGCGACGCTCGAAGACGTGCTGACGGAAATTCGTCCGGCCTTGGTCGAACCGCACACCGTGCTCGTCGAAGATTACTTCGTCTTCGATGTCGCGCGCTTCGAACCGCAGATCGACGCGGGCCAGCTCTCCAGCACCTTCGCGGGCGATCTCGCGAAGCTGTTGCTGTTTGAAGTCGAGCCCCTCGAGTCGCGCCAGCAGGACGAAGCACTGCGCGTCGCGCTCTCGTATTTTCCCGACGACCTCGTCGTCGTCCAATGGGACGCCGCGTTCGTCTACGATCGGCCCGGATGGCGCCGAAGCCATCATCGACATCCTCGAGTACGCGAACGCGCAGCTGGTGGAGTTTCGGACGTACGATGCGCGGCTGGACGACGAGCTCGACGCGATCTACGCGCTGCAGCCCGGTCGCCGTGAGCGGCGGCATCTACGCGGCAGAGAGCCGGCCGAGCGGGCCGACCGTGTGCGTTTTCTGCTCGTGGATATCCTCGAACTCACCGATCGCACGACCAACGCCCTCAAAGTGATCGGCGATGCGTACTACGCCCGGCTCTATCGCGCGGCAGCGGGACGTCTTGGCCTCGCCGACTGGCAAGGTCAAATAGATGCCAAGCTACGCAGCGTGTCTGAGATCTACCGCGTCTATCAGGATCAGGCGCAGTATGCGCGCAGCGAGTTTTTGGAGATCGTCATCATCGTGCTCATCGCGATCGAGGCCGTCATCGGCGTTCTCGCCCTGCGCCACTGAGATCTAGGCCGCAATCTTGCTGATCGACACTTCGAGGAGTGCGTTGAGCGCGGCGAGCGTTTCTTGGCCGAGCAGCGTCGCCATCTGCGTCTCCGCGCTTTGCCAAAGCGGGGCGGCGGCGAGATATTTCTTGCGACCGCTCGCGGTGATCGCCACGGCCCGCACGCGCCGGTCGCGCGGATCGCCGGCGTCTTTGACCCAGCCTTCGGCGACGAGCGGTTTGAGGTTGCGCGTCAGGGTCGTCGGGTCCATGCCGCGCGCGTGGGCGAGCGTGCCGATCGCGATCCCGCCGCTTTCGTCCGGGCCGGCCGTCGCCAGATAGGCGAGCAGGCCGAACTGGCCGATCGTAAGGCCCGCCGGTTCGAGCGCCTGGTCGTAGAGCTGCGTGACGTGCCTGCCGGCTCGCCGGATGCGGGAACACGTGCAATTGCGGAGTTCCCGGGTCGAAGGTTTTTCAGCAGCGGCAGCGGTTTTCGGCATGGTTGACACCCATGATAGCATGCATATACAGCTAAATCAACCGCCGAAAGACGTGTCATGCAGGCGACTGCGCCAGATACCCCGCCCGAAGCCCCTAACGTCAAGCAACTCGCCCACGCCGACGACGCCAAGGCGCGCATGCGCCATGCGATGGAGCACGGCCCGATCGTTGCGACGATGTTCCGGCTCGCGTTGCCGACGGTTTCCGTGCTCGTCATCCAAACGCTCGTCTCCGTCGCCGAGACGTTTTACGTCAGCTTTCTCGGCACGACGGCGATCGCGGGCGTCTCGCTCGTGTTCCCGGTCGTCATGCTGATGACGATGATGTCCAACGGCGGCATCGGCGGCGGCGTGTCGTCCGCGGTCGCGCGTGAAATCGGCGCCGGGCGGCAGAAGGCCGCCGACGCGCTGCTGCTGCACGCGATCGTTCTGGCCGTGGTCTTGGGGTTACTGTTCACGGCCGGAGCGCTCGTGCTCGGGCCCGATCTCTACCGCAGCCTCGGCGGTCACGGCCCCATTCTCACGGCGGCGCTCACCTACTCGGGCTTTCTGTTCGTCGGTGCGGTTCCAATTTGGCTCGTCAACCTCATCGCCTCCGCATTGCGCGGTGCGGGTGACGTGAAGGTGCCGGCACTCGTCACGCTCGCGGGCGCGATGATCCTCATTCCGTTGTCGCCCGCGTTCATCTTCGGTTTTGGGCCGCTGCCGCGCATGGGCGTGGCGGGCGCGGGCATCGCGGTCTGCACCTACTACGTCGTGGCGAGCATCGTCTTGGTGGCTTACCTCGCCTCCGGCCGCGCGACGCTGATCTTGCGCATCGCGCCGCTGCAGTGGCGGCTCTTCGGCTTGATTCTGGGCGTCGGTTTGCTGGCCGCTGTCGGAACGCTGCAGACGAACATCACCGTCGTGCTGTTGACGGGTGCGGCCGGTTCGTTCGGGACGGCGGCGCTGGCCGGCTACGGGATCGCGTCGCGCTTGGACTATCTCCTCATCCCGCTGATGTTCGGGATCGGCGCGGCCGTGCTGACGATGGTCGGCACGAACGTCGGCGCCGGAAAAGCCGAGCGCGCGCGCCGTATCGCGTGGGTCGGCGCGGCCGGCGGTTTTCTCTTGACCGGGGCGATCGGCGCCACCGTCGCGTTCTTTCCGCATGCGTGGCTCGGCCTCTTCACGCACGACGCCGCGGTCGTCGCCACGGGCACGCTGTACTTGCGGATCGTGGCGCCGTTCTACGCACTCTACGGTGCCGGCTTCATCCTGTACTTCGCGTGTCAAGGCGCGGGCCGCGTCGTGTGGCCGTTCCTGGCGGGAACCATTCGGCTTTTGGTGAGCGCCGGATTGGGCTGGCTTGCGGTCATGCACTACACCGCCGGCATCACCACGCTCTTCGCCGCCATCGCTGCCGGCTCGCTGATCTACGGCGCCCTCATCATCACCTACGTCGCGCTGTCGCCGCGTTGGGAGCGGGCGGGGGTATAGGACCCCGTTTCTCGCGGCGCGTACTCCCCGGCCATGAAGGCCATCGCGTTTCTCCTCGCGTTGCTGCTCTTGCCGATGTCGAGCGCCGCGCAGACCGGAACGCCGGCGCCGTCGACGACGCTGAAGGTCCTCATCAGTCCCGGACTCATCTTCCTTTTGCCGCTCGAGGTCGGCATCGAGCGCGGCGTATTTGCGCAGCAGGGCATCACCGTCGTACCGGTGATTCACAGCGGCTCGAGCCAATCGATCATCCCCTCGCTAGCGCGCGGCGATGTCGATGTCGCCGCGATCTCGCCGAGCCCGGCGTTTTTCAATCAGTTCTCCGAGGGCTTCGATGCGAAGCTCGTCGCATCGACGATCGCCAGTCACAAGGGCTGGAATCCGACGATGTGGCTCGTCGTGAAGCAAGCCGATTGGGATAACCGCACCATTCGCAACCCGCGCGATCTGCGCGGTAAGCACATCGACGGCATGTCGGCCGGCAGCGAAGGCTGGTATCTGGCGCGGCACGTGATGACGAACGCCGCGCTGCAGCCTTCCGACATGACGTTCACGTCGCGCTTCTCGACCGCAGCTGATTGGGTGATGTCGCTGCGCAACGTCAACGACGTGCAGGCGGCATTCGAGCCGACCGTCACCCAACTCGAGCAGCTGCATCTCGGACACCGTTGGATCTCGATTGCCGACCTCGATCCGCAGTACACGGAGAGCTTCTTGGGCGTCTCGGCGGCGACGCTCAAAGCGCGGCCCGACGTGATCCGGCGCTTTCTGATCGGCTACATCAATGCGTGCAAGTACGTGCTGAGCAGCAACGGCAAGTGGACGCCCGAACTCGTGCGCATCTTTTCCAAGTGGTCGGGTCTGACGCCGGACGTCGTGGCGGCGATTCCGACGCCGCCGTATACCGGCGCGTTCGGGCGTATAAACACGGCCGATCTCGAACAAATCCAGCGTTTCTGGCATACGATGGGCTTGGTGCCGACCGAGCAGAGCATCGATACGCTCGTCGATACGAGCCTCATCATGCAAGCCCAGAAGGGCGCGGGCGTTGTCCCACATTAGCCGCCGCGACGACGTCCCGTTTCCGCCCGACCCCAACCCGAACGCCCCCAATTTCACCGTCCCGAGCGGAAGCTGGGATACGCACTTCCATCTCTACGGCCCGCCGAACCGTTTTCCGTATGCCGACACGCGCCTGTTCACGCCGCCCGCGGCGCCGTTCGAACACTGGCAGCGCATCTCGGCCTCGATCGGGATCGCGCGCGGCGTCACCGTCACGCCGGGCATTCACGGCTACAACAACGACGTGACGCTCGACGCGGTCGAACGTTCCGAAGGCCGCGTGCGCGGCGTGATCCGCGCGAACGCGGCGCTCACGGCGCAAGACATCGCCGCACTGCACAAGCGCGGCGTGCGTGGCGTGCGCTTCACGTTTGCCGAACATCTCGGGCAGAAGTTCGACGTGCAGCTCTTGCAGACGACCCTCGCGCGCATCGAACCCTGCGGGTGGGTCATGCAATTTCTCATCGATGGGGACGCGATCGAGCGGCACGCCGAGTTGATCGGCGACTTGCCGGTGCCGGTCGTGCTCGACAGCTTCGCCGGGATCACGGCGGGGCGCGGCCTCGATCAGCCTGCCGTGCGGGCGCTCTTCGATCTGCTCGCCCGCCCCAACATCTACGTGAAGCTGATGTGCGCGGATCGCGAACTCGACGCCGGCGAACGCTACGAGAATATCGTCGGGCTCGCGCAAGCGATAATCGCCCGGGCGCCGGATCGGGTCATGTGGGGATCCGACTGGCCGCACTCCTATCTCTACGAGGCCAATCGCGTTCCGAACGACGGCGATTTGCTGAGCATGCTGTCGGACTTCGCGCCGGACGAGGCGGTGCGCAAGAAGATCCTCGTCGACAATCCGGCACGTTTATTCGAGTTCGACTGATACGGACGGCTATATCCGCTAGTGGGCTTTGCGCATCCCGGAGCGAAGGGAACGCGATGAATCGCCGTACTGCACTGGTTACCGGCGCCGCGTTGAGCGCATCGTTTCCGCTGCGCGCGAGCGCGGCCACCGCGATGAGATTCGCCACGAGTCCCAGCGACTCGGGTGCGCTCGTGTTCGAAGCCGATGCGCAAGGCTATCTCAAGCAGGCCGGCGTGGCCGTGGACATCCAGTACCTCTCGAACGGCTCGGCCTCAATCGCCGCACTGCTCGGCGGCGAGATCGACGTTACCGGTAGCAACATGCTCTCGGTCGTGCAAGCGCGCCAGAAGGGCATCCCGATCAAGATCATCGCGCCGCAGGCGATCTACCGTCGCGGCCAAGCGTCGACGCTGCTCCTGTGTCCGGCGGACTCGTCCGCTCGCAGCGGCCGCGATCTCAATGGGAAGACGGTCGCGGTCAACGCACTGGGCGGCTCGCCGCACGTGGCCGTCGAGGCGTGGATCGACAAGAACGGCGGCGATTCATCGACGGTGAAGTATATCGAGATGACGTTTTCCGCGATGGGGCCGGCGCTGTCGTCGAAGCGGATCGACGCGGGGATTCTGAACGAGCCGTCGTTGACCGACGCGCTCAGCAACGGTGCCCGGCTCCTGGGTGATGCGTACGGCGCAATCGCACCCTACTGGCTCACCGACTGTTTGGTCGCAACGGAAACCTACATCGCGGCGCATTCCGACGACGTGCACCGCTTCTCCGCCGCGCTCCACACCGCCGCAATTTGGTCGAATCGCAATCACGAGAAGACGGCCGACATGGTCGCGAAGCTGCTCAAGATCGACACGCCCGTCGTGCAGAAGATGCATCGCGCGATCTTCGCCGAGCAGCTCACGCCGGCGATGATCCAGCCCGTGATCGATGCCGGTCTGAAATACGGCGCGATTACAAAGCCGATGCGCGCCGAAGAGTTGATTGCCCGCGAGGCAGCGACGGGCTAAACTCGGCCGCTACTCTTTGCGGCGGCCCGATCCGCGATCGACGAAATTGACGATCTTGCCGGTGCAGAAGCTGCACACCTCGGGGTCCTCCAGGCGAATCCGGTGACGCGGGCAGCCGAAACGCCCGCAGCCGCTGCATCGCCACCGGGCGTGCGCGTAGCACTTCTCCTGGCCGTTCGCGTGGAACATGTGATGACTGCAACGTGCGGGTTGCCGCCGGCGCTCGGTCCGCCGGCGCTCGGGGTAATTCGTCTCCACCATCGGACGCGCGCGCTTCATCTCTGAGCCGGAAAAAACCTGGTCTGCGCGGGCAATCGAGACCCGGTGTACAAATACATGGCATGATCGTGCACGGGTCGCTTCATGCTATCGTGCGTGCCCACGCGGGGTTGCATCCAGATCGTCCGGCGCTGCTCGATATGGAAGGCGCCGTTTGTACGTACGAACAGTTGAGCGCACATCTCGATCGCGTTACTGCGGCCCTTTCGGGCCTCGTGTCACCCGGCAGACCAGTCATCGCCGTGGGCGCCGCGAGCGGGACTGCCATGTGCACCGGCATCGTCGCGGCGATGGCGGCCGGCATTTGCGCACCGTTCGATCCCGCTGCGCCGGGTGCCGAGATCGACGCGTTTCTGGCCGACGTCACGCCGTCGTTCGTGCTCGCCGACGATGCGATGATCGCGCTTCATGCGGAACTCTTCGATCGGCACGGCGTGCGCGTCTTGCGAATGGTAGCCGATCGCGGCGCGCCGGCCGGCACGTTCCACGTTGAGGTGAAAAACCGCGGCAGCGGTCAGGCCGGCAGCTACGATCAAGACGTCGTGTTCCTCGTGCGGACCTCGGGCACGACTGCGACTTCGAAGCTGGTACCGCATACCGAGGCGCGGATCATGCACGTCGCAAGCGCGATTGTCGAGGCCATGGGTCTGCAGCCCTCCGACCGGTGGCTGCACACGATGCCGCTTCACCACGCGTACGCCACCACCGGAGTCCTCGCGCCGTCGTTCGTTGCCGGCGGCTCCGTCATTGCAGGGAACGGCGGCGCCGCTGCGCTGGTGGACGCCCTGCGCACGCTCAGACCCGCCTGGTACACGGCGGCACCGCCGGTGCATCGCGATATCCTCGCATATTTGCGTCGTGCGGGACAGCCGCTCGAGCACGGCCTGCGTGCCGCCAAATCCCTGGGAGCTCCGCTCGATGCGCAGCTACGCAATGAGCTCGAAGCGTTCCTCGGCGTTCCGGTTTTAGAGGGCTACGGCTCCACCGAAGCGCCCTCGGTAGCCGCCAACGTGCTGACGTCAAACCGGCCTGGTTCGGTTGGGCGCGCGCTGGGGTGCGAAATCGCCATCATCGACGGTGAGGTCAATGTGCGGGGTGCGAACGTTGCGCCCGCGTATGCAAATGGCGCACGCGAACCAATCATCGATCCGGTGTCGGGCTGGTATCGCACCGGTGATGCCGGCTATTTGGATGTCGACGGCTACCTCTACATCACCGGCCGCATCAACGAGCTGATCAACGTCGGAGCGGTGAAGGTCGTGCCCGTAACCGTAGAAGCCGCACTCCGCACGCATCCGCTCGTGGTGGATGCCGCTGCTTTTCCGCTGCCGCATCCGACGCTCGGCCAGCACGTTGCCGCCGCCGTCGTCCTGCGCCGCGGCGCGACGGTTACGGAAGCGGAGTTGATCGCGCATGCGGCCGCGCGCGTGCCGCGCGTAGCCGTGCCGAACGTGATTCACCTCGTGCCCGCGATCGAGCGTGACGGAAGCGGGAAGGTTCGCCGGTACGAATTGACGGCAACGTTCGCGCGTGATCCGGACCGCGCCCGTCTCGATGTAGAGCGCGTCAAAGACACGTCGTTGCTGCACGCGCTCGCGCGCATTTGGCAAGACGTTCTCGAGTACGCGCCCGTCGCGCTCGACGAGAATTTCTTCGCCGCGGGCGGCGATTCGTTGCGCGCGGTCCGCGTCATGATGCGCATCGAGGCCGACCTGGGCGTGACGATGTCCATGGATACGCTGCTCACCGCGCCGACGATTACCATGCTCGCGCAAGCGGTGCTCGATCGGGTCAACAGTGACCGCCCGCAGCGGCGCATCGTTCCGCTGCGCAGCACCGGCTCGCGTCCGCCGTTGTATTTCTACGACGGCGATACGAACGGCGGCGGCTTGTACACGCGCATTTTGCCGGCGGTTTTGGATGAAGAGCAGCCCATCTATCTCGTTCGTCCGAACGGGACGCTGGGCGACGATATTCTCGCGAGCATCGAACTGATGGCGGATGCCGATGCGGCGATGATCGCAGCGGAAGGGCCTGCGCCCGCGTATCGCTTGGGCGGTTTCTGCAGCGGCGGCATCGTTGCGCTCGAGGTCGCGCGACGCTTAGAAGCGCGCGGCGCGAAGGTGGACGTCATCGCGCTGGTCGGCAGCGCCGCTCCCAATGCACGTCTCGAGCCGTTGTGGTCGCTTACCTCGCGGCTGGCTCCGCTGATCTCGAAGAAAGGCGCGACTTTCGTCTATGCGTGCGCGCGGAGCATCGTCAACGGTCTCCGAACGCGCTCGGTGCCGAGCGAGGTGCGGAAGCTCAGGGAGTGGTTCCAGCACCGCGCGCGCGGCCTGCCGCCGTATCGGCCGACGCTCGACTTCATCATTTACCGGGATCGGCTGATGCGCTATTTCCCGCAGCGCTACGACCGCAGGGTTGACTTGATTTGGGCCGATGACGATCCGCCTCCGATCACCGGCGATCCATCGATGGGCTGGCGTCACGTCGCGCGCGTGCGGCGGCATGACGTGCGCGGCGATCACACGACGATGCTCACCGACCACGTCGCGGACCTGGGCAAAGCTCTTCGCCGCATCCTCGACGACGCCGATCGCGATTCTTGAAACCGCGCTAGCGATCGCGCGGTCTCAGTGACCGATGTCCCGTCTTTTCTCTCCTTACCAAATGCGCGATGTGACGCTGCGCAATCGAATCGTCGTCTCGCCGATGTGCGAATATTCATCGGTCGACGGGTTCGCAAACGATTGGCACGTCGTGCACTTCGGTAGTCGCGCCGTCGGCGGCGCGGCGCTCGTGCTCACCGAGGCGATTGCGGTCACCGCGGAGGGCCGCATTTCGCCGAGCGATCTCGGCATTTGGAAAGACGAGCATATCGAGCAGCTCGCACGCATCGCCGCGTTCTGCAACAGTCAAGGCGCGGTTTGGGGAACGCAGCTCGCGCATGCCGGGCGCAAGGCCTCAACCAAGGTTACGTGGGAGGGTGACGGTGCCGTCTCGCCCGCGGACGGCGGCTGGATTCCGGTCGCACCGACGACCGCGCCGTTCAACGACGCCTATCCGCGCCCGAGGGCGCTGGAAGAAGGTGAGATCCTCGCAATCATTCGCGCTTTCGCGGACGCCGCGCGCCGTACGCTCGCTGCGGGCGGCGAAGTGATCGAAGTGCACGCGGCGCACGGCTATCTGATCCACCAGTTTCTCTCGCCGCTCGTCAACACGCGAACCGATCGCTGGGGCGGATCGTTCGAAAATCGCGCGCGCCTCGCGATCGAGACCGTGCGCGCGATTCGCGCGGTGTGGCCCGAGCGGCTCCCGCTCTTCGTGCGTTTCTCGTCGACCGATTACGCTGCCGGCGGCTGGGACATCGAGCAAACGATCGAGCTCTCACGCATTCTGCGCGGTGAGGGCGTCGATCTGATCGATGCGAGTTCGGGCGGTGCCGTCCCGCTGCCGCCGGGCACGATTCCGGTCGGTCCGCTCTATCAGCTGCCGTTTGCGGAACGCATCCGGCGCGAAGCCGGCATCGCGACCGGCGCCGTCGGCATGATCACGGAGCCCGTCGATGCCGAGGCGATCGTGGCGGACGAAAAAGCCGATCTCGTGATCATGGCGCGCGAACTGCTGCGCGATCCGTACTGGCCGCTGTTCGCGGCGCGCCTGCTCGGTGCTAAGGCACCTTGGCCGAAGCAGTATCAGCGCGCCGAGGGTCCGCGGGCATCATTTCGCACTGCGCATATCGCGGACGAACGAAAGGTCCATCACTGACGATAGCGCCGGAGCGGACGGCAGCGTGCCGATCTCGACGACGCCGTCGGCGACGTTCTGCAGCGACTTCTGGTTGAGCACCAAGTCGCGGCTGATGCCGTTGTTGCCGAACGTGGCGTTGTAGGCGATCTGCGCGTCGGCCGGTTCGATCTTCAGTTTCTTCGCCATGATGGCCTGAGCTTCGGCCGGGTGCGCGTAGCCGTACGTGATCGCGTCGCGGAAGACGCGCAGAAAGGCGATCAGCTGCGGGCGATGGGCTGCGGCCCAGGTTGGGTTCACGGCGATGCCGTTGGAGATCCAATCGTGGAGCACGTCCGAACCGCGCGCCAAGACGTGCATGCCTTGCCGCGTCGCGTAGATGTCGAACGGCTGCGTGAGCATGGCGCCTTGCGCGTTCCCGCTCACCAGCGCGACCGTGCGCAGTTGCGACGTGCCGCTGTTGAGAATGTCGAAATCCTTGAGCCAGTCGAGCTTCTGCGTCGCCGCCATCTTGCGCAGGGTGATGGCCGTGATGTCTTCCTTGTTCGTGACGAGCACGACTTTGCCGCGCAGATCGTTCCAGCTCTTGATCGCGGGCGCGACGACGAGCGAGTACGTCGGTATGGTGATCACCGGCGCGACGTAGGTGATCGGCAATTTCTGCGCGGCGGCGGTGATGACGACGTCGGATGCGAGGATGGCGATCGGCGCGTCGCCCGTCACGAGTTCCGATGATGCAGTTCTGCGTGTTGCCGGCCGTGAGTTCGCTGATCGACAGACCGGCGCGCTCGAACATCCCGAGCTCCTCGGCGATGTACATCGGCCACTCCGGGACGCCGGGACCCACGCTGCCGATCAGGATCTGAAACGGCGGCGGCTTCGTCTGCGCGGTGACCGGCACCGGCGTCCAGCAAAGCAATCCTAGAGCGATCGTGATCCAAGCAAGTCGACGCATCAACACCTCCGGCTAGTGCCTTATCGCCGCGCACGAGGCGGCCCCTGTCAGCGGCGCGTCACCGGCGGCGGCCGCAAGTACGGCAGCGGATCGGGCAATATGCCGACGGGAACCTCGATCAGCACCGGACCGGCGGCGCGGAAGCCTTCGCGCAATTGCGCGCGCAGTTCGGCGGGCGAATGCGCGCGCCGGCCTTCCATGCCGAAGCTCTCGGCGAGTTTGACGAAGTCCGGGTTCACGAGATCGGTCGCAATGAAGCGATCGCCGTACTTGTCGGTTTGCGTGCGGCGCACGTTTCCGTACGCGTTGTCGTTGAACACGACGAACACCACGCGTATGTCGTGCTGCACGGCTGTGGCGAGTTCTTGAACGGTGAAGAGAAAGCCGCCGTCGCCCGAAATCGAGACGACGGCGCGGTCCGGAAACGCGGCCTTTGCGCCGAGCGCGGTAGCCGGCCCCCAGCCGAGCGTTCCCTGATAGGCCGGCGAGAGATACGTGCGCGGCTGGTATGCCGGAAAGTGCAGTCGCGCGACGTGTCCGAGCTGCGTGACGTCATCGACGAAGATCCCATCGTCCGGAAGCTCGGCGCGAATGGCATCGAGGTATTCGAACTGCGGCAGCAGGGCGGCGCGCAGTTTTTGCAGCGAACGTGCGCGGCGGCCGTTCATCTCCTCGATGCGCGAGGAGCGCACGCTGTTGTACGCTCCGAGGCGCTCGGCGAGCCGCGTCAGCGCAGCGGCGGCGTCCCCCAAAATGCCGACGGCCGGTGCGGAAAAGCGTCCGATCTCCTCGGGATCGATGTCGATGCGGACAATCGTGATGCCCGCATCCGTACGCCAATCATTCAACTGGATCTGCAAGCGCGTGCCGACCGCCAGAACGGCATCCACGTCTTCCCAGAGCTCGTACCCGACGTCGATCGACGCGCTGAGCGGATTGCGCTCGCTGACCACACCGCGACCCATGCGGTGGCTGATCACCGGCGCTTGCAGCATCTCCGCGATCGCGAGCACCTCGGTGCCCGCATCGAGCGCGCCGCCGCCGACGACGATCAGCGGCCGCTTCGCCGCGCCGAGAAGCTTTGCGGCGCGTTCGATCGCGTCGTCATCGATCGGAATCGGCGGCGGCGCAACGGCTGCTTGCATCGGAATCGCTCCGCGCTGCGGGAGCACGTCGATCGCGCACTCGAGCGCGACCGGGCGCCGGCGCCCCGACGTCATCTGAGCGAAGGCTTCGTTCACTTTCGCGTAGGCTTCAAACGGTGCGCGAATCCGGCCGGCCCACTTGGTGAGCAACTGCAGCACCGCCAACTGATCCGGCAGCTCGTGCAGAATGCCGAGGCCGCGGCCGATCAGCGCTTGCGGGATCTGGCCGGTGAAGGCCAGCACCGGTGCGCCGCACGCATACGCCGTGCACAGGGCGCCGGTCGAGTTGAGAATGCCGGGACCGGGAACGACCGCGTACGCAGATGGTTCGCCCGACGCGAGTGCGGCGCCCAACGCCATGTAGGCGGCGCCCTGTTCGTGCCGGGTGTGCAGGAAGCGCATGCGCCCGTGACGCGCAACCGCATCGGTGAATTCATCGAGCTGCACGCCCGGCAGACCGAACACCGTGCGAATGCCGTGGTCGTAGAGCGCGGCGACGATGCCGTCGGCGGTCGTGATCTCCGCGCTCATATGACGAGCGTCGCGCGCACGCGGACCGCGGGACGGTCACCGTCCGAATCGTGGATCGAGATCACGCACTCCACTTCATAGTATTGCCGGTTCGACCTTTCGTACCGTTCCGTGACGCGCGCGGCCGAGCGAACCGTCGCGCCCACCGGGACCGGCAGCAGCGACTCGATGAAGTTATTGGCGTGCAGGCGTCCCGAGCGCGCGAACAGCGTGTTGATGCACTGCATCGGTTCGTCGGCGAAGAATAGCGGCGGAACTTCGTCCCCGCTCGCCGGTGCGGTGCCGGCGAGCGGAGCGACGATCGAGCGCGAATACCAAGCGACCGCGGCCGGCGTGACGACGTACTCGAGCACCGGAAACGTGAGCCCGGGCGCGACCGCGTCCCAAGTGACGGGCGGACGCAGCACGCCCTTCAGTAGCGGAACGGGCCGCCCGATGACGACGAGCGTGCGCTCTTCATCGCGATGCGCATCGATCGCCGCGAAGGGAGCGTCAGATGAGCCAGCAGGCGGCTTCATGGTTATCGGCGATGCTCCGGAGCGGTGGTTCTTGCACGCGGCAACGTTCTTCGGCCAGCGGACAGCGCGTATGGAAGCGGCAGCCCGACGGCGGATTGATTGCGCTCGGCGCGTCGCCGGGCAGCAGCGGCGCCGGCCGCGCACGTTCGAGGACCGGATCGAGGCGCGGCACGGAATCGAGCAGCGCCTTCGTGTACGGATGGCGCGCGTTCGCCGCAAAGCCGCGGCCCGGCGCGCTTTCCATCACCTTGCCGAGATACATCACGACGATATGGTCGGAAAGATATTCGGCGATCGCCAGATCGTGCGTGATGAACAGCAGGCTGAGCCCCATTTCGCTTTGGATGTCTTCGAGCAGCGCGACGATCTGCGCTTGCATCGACAGATCGAGCGACGAGAGCGGCTCGTCGGCAACGACGAACTGCGGACGGCCGACCAGCGCGCGCGCGATCGCGACGCGCTGCAGCTGGCCGCCGCTGAGCTCGTGCGGGTACCGCTGCGCGGTCGCGGCCGGTAAGCCGACGCGTTCGAGCATCTCGGCGGCGCGCGCGTGCGCGTCGGCGCGCGGAACGCCCGCGGCATCGAGCGGCTCGGCGATCGAGTGGCCGACGCGCACGCGCGGATTGAGCGCCGGACCCGGATGCTGAAAGATCATCTGCATGCGCGGCCGGATCGTGCGCAGCTTGCCGCGCGAGGCGAACGTGATGTCGGCCGCCTCGAACAAAATGGTGCCCGACGTCGGGCGCACCAAACGCAACAGCGCGCGGCCGGTCGTCGATTTTCCGCTGCCGCTCTCGCCCACGAGCCCGACGATCTGCCGGTGGCCGATGCGCAGCGTCACGCCGTCGACCGCGCGAACGACAGTATTTCCCGAGAGCGGAATGTGGACGCGCAACTCGCGGGCTTCAACCATCGTACGCACCAACGAGCCAGCACGCCGCGCGATCGCCGGCCGGCCCGTCGCGCAACGGCGGCCGCTCGACGCAGCGCTCGAACCGGCTCACGCAGCGCGGCGCGAAGCTGCAGCCGGCGGGCTGGAGCAGCGGATCGGGCGGCGCGCCCGCAATCGGTTCGATCCTGGCCCGCTCGCCGGCCGCGTTCAACGCGATGCGCGGTGTCGCGGCTAGCAGCGCGCGCGTGTAGGGGTGCTCCGGGGCTTCGAACATCCGCACGGCGTCCGCGTACTCGACGACGCGCCCGGCATACATGACCGCCACGTCGTCGGCAACGGCGGCTACCACGCCGAAGTCGTGCGTCACGAGCAAGAGCGCAAGCCGGCGCTCCGTACACAGTCGCCGCAGCAGCCGGAGCACTTGTCCTTGCACGCTGACGTCGAGCGCCGTCGTCGGTTCGTCGGCAATGACGAGCGCCGGCTCACAGGCGATCGCGATCGCAATCATCACGCGCTGCTTGAGCCCGCCGGAAAGCTGGTGCGGATACTGCTTGATGCGCGCCGCCGGATCGTTCACCCCGACTTCGGTCAGCAGCTCGACGGCACGCGCGAGCGCCGCCTCGGCCGGCATGTTGCGGTGGCGCTGCAGCACCTCGGCGATCTGCCGGCCGATCGTGAGCACGGGATTGAGGGCGCGCGCCGCGTCCTGAAAGACCACCCCGACGCGGCGCCCGCGCACGTCCTCGAGCAGCAGCTCCGGTTGGCCGAGGATGTCGTCGCCTTCGAGCTGCACGCGGCCCGCGATTTGCGCGTTGCCGGGCAGTAAACCGACGAGCCCCAGTGCCATCGTCGACTTGCCCGAACCGCTCTCGCCGACGATGCAGAGCGTCTTGCCCGGCTCGATCGCGAACGAGACGCCTTGCACGGCGCGCACCAAACCACGCCGGGTGCGAAAGTCGACGTGCAAGTCTTCGACGCGGAGAACCGGTTCGGCCGTCACGGTTTGTCGGTGGTGTCTTCGAACTTCTTGTCCCGATATTCGAGGGCGGCACCAAGACCTTGCGTGTGCACCTTATCGAAGAACGGGTTTTCGCGCCAGAGGTTCGTTTCGGCGATCTGGAACGAGTACTGCATCGCCTCACGATAGCCGCGCACTTGGTAGCTGAAGTTCATGCTGATCTTGTTGACGATCAGCCCCGAGAGCGGGATCATCGCGATGCGCTCGGCCAGCGCCTTCGTTTCTTTTTCGAGATCGGCGCGCGGAACCACGTGGTTCACCATGCCGATCCGTTCGGCTTCCACCGCCGAAATGCGATCGCCGGTGAACATGAGTTCCTTCGCTTTCTTGATCGGCATGTGCCAGGGATAGGTCAAGCGGTGCGTGTGACCGCCCCAGCGCACGGCGGGGTAGCCGAACTGGGCGTCGTCGGCCGCCATCGTGATGTCGCAGACGTTGGCGAGATCGCTGCCCGAGGCCAAGCAATAGCCGTGCACCGACGCGATGAAGGGCTTCGGGCAGTTCCACACCCGGTCGAGAAAGGCGTAGCGGCGGCTGAAGAAGCGGCGGCTGCCTTCCGCATATTTCGGACGCGCGCCCTCGACCTCGGGGCCGATGTCGTAGCCGCTCGAAAAACACTTTCCGTTGCCGCGCACGACGACGACGCTGATCGAATCGTCGTGTTCGATCTCATCGACGATCTGGCAGAAGACCACGAGCATGTCGTCGCGCATGGCGTTCATCTTATCCGGACGGTTCAACGTGATGTAGAACGTCTTGTCTTCTTGGTGCGTTTGGAGAAATTCGTGGGTCGGATACGCCATGGTCGTCGTGTGCTCCCTATGCGGTTTGCGAGGTGGCCCGATCGCGGCGAACTGTTGCTCGGGCCGTTGCAACAACACCGTTCTGTGAAGACGCTTGAAGCTCGAAGACCCGCGGTTCGTCATCCTCCGCCGGGCTTTCGTGACCGCTGAATTCGATTGAGTCGCCGGCGCAGACGGCGCGCCGCAGTCGCACGTCGAGCGAACCGCCGGTGAGCCACTGCGGGCCGAATGACCGCTCCATCAGGTACGCGAACGGATGCGCGGTGAGCGTGCCCCAGGAGATGATTCCCGGGAAGCCCCATTCGCGCGCGACCGCCTCGTCGGCGTGAACGTTGTCGCCGCAGCCGCCGTACGTGCGGATGAGCGCTGCGTCGAAAACGATCGTCAGCGGCTCCAGCGTCGCTTCGTTACTCATTCGGCGGCCGGCCGGAGCAAGAGCAATGCGTCGAGTGCGACCGCGCCGCCGCCGTCGGTGAAGACGCCGAGCGGGTTCACTTCGATCGCTTCGAGATACGGCGCAGCTTGCGCGGCGAATTCCGAGAAACGCGCCAGCGCGTGCGCGGCGGCTGCGACGTCGAGCTTGCGCAGCGACGGCGGCGCACCGTTGCGCTTGGGTGAGAGCAATCGTTCGAGCGCCGCGCGAGCACCGGCTTCGTCGACGGGCGCCATGCAAAACTGCGGCTTGCCGAGCGACTCGGCGAGCAAACCGCCGAAGCCGGCGAACACCGCGGTGCCGAAGCGATCGTCGGGAACGCAGCCGAGGATCAGCTCTACCGGCGCCCGCATCATCTTTTGAAGCAGCACGCCGCGCACGCGCGCGTCGGGCCGCGCTCGCCGCACGCTCTCGCCGATCGCCGCCATCGCGGCGAGCAACTCGTCATCGCCGGCGATATTGAGCTTGACCCCGCCGATATCGCTCTTGTGCTCGATGTCGGCCGAGTCGACTTTGACGGCCAGCGGATAGCCGAGTTCATGCGCTGCTGCGAGCGCTTCCTCGTTCGTCGCTGCGCGCCGCAGATCGACAACCGGCACGCCGGCTTCCTTAAGGAGTAGCAGGCTATCGGCTTCGGAGAGCCGGTCACCGAAGCGCGCGCGTGGATCCGCGAAGGCACTATCGCCCCGGGCGGGCTTACGGCGGAGACCGGTTTCGCGCGCCGCCGATGCGAGCATCAAACGTTCGACCGCGCCGAGCGCGCGATCGACGCCTTGCAGAATCGGCGTGCCGGTCGCGCGTGCAACGTCGATCATCTCCGGATCGATCGCGAGCGCGGCGCGCGTAAAGGCGACGTGCGGTTTGCCGCTCCGGTTCGCGGCTTCGGCAACGGCGCGAAAATCCGACGGGCGGCCGAACAGCCGCGTCATGATGAGGTTCACGCCGGGATCGCCGGCGGCGGTTTCGAGCACCGTGCCCGCGATTTCCGGTTCCGTCAACGGCCGCGTGCCGAGATCGAGCGGGTTGAAGAGCATGGTCGAATCGGGCAGCACCGCGTGCAGCTGTTCTTGCATGCTCGCCGGCAGCGACGGCGTTTCGATGCCCACGTCGCTGGCTAGATCCAGCACGAGCGAACAATCGCCGCCCGAGATCGTGACGATGAGCGGACGCACCGGATCCGGCAGCGGCTCGCGCAGCGCCGCCGCCAGCAGCGCCGTTTCGATGCAATCGTCGACGGTCGTCACGACTACGGCACCGAGTTCGCGCAGAAACGCATCCTGGATATCTGTGCGGGTGGCCAACGCCCCGCTGTGGGCCGAGGTGGCGCGCTGGCCGGCTTCGCTGCGGCCGAGCGGCAGCACCAGCACCGGCTTGCGCAATTCGGCCGCGCGGATGAGCGTTTCACGCAGCAGCGGGACGTCGCGAATCTCTTCGAGCACGGCGATGACGACGCTCGTGCGTTCGTCTTCGACCACGTAGCGCAGGAAGTCGGACGCGTTGAGGATGCCCTCGCTGCCGGTGGCGATGAGATAGCTGAAGCCGAAGCCGCGCTCGAGTGCGGCGAGAGCCAAGATGTTTGCGAAGCCGCCGCTCTGCGCGACGACGGCGATGTTGCCGGCCGGAATCGGCAGATCGTTGCCGCCGCAAAACGGCGTAAGGTGCAGGTGCGGCACGGCAAACCCGAAGGCGCCCGGCCCGTTGAGCGCGATGCCGTGTTCGCGTGCGGTGCGCTGCACATCGGCGAGCAAGGCGATTCCCGCCGCGCCGGCGTCCGCAAAGCCGGTGCTGACGACGACCGCGGCGCGGACGCCCGCGCCCGCCGCCTCCACGAGCACCTGCGCGACCATCGTCGCGCGCACGGCAACGACGATCAGATCGGGAACGGCAGGCAGCGCCGCGAGCGACGGGTACGCGGGATAGCCGAAGACTTCACTGCGGTTCGGGTTGATCATCCAGATCGGTCCCGGGAAACCGTCGACCTTGAGGCGCGTCGCCATGCCGCTTAGCAGCGCCGAGCGTGGACTTGCGCCGACGAAGGCGATCGACGTCGCGCCGAAGAGGCGTTCGATCATGCCGCCGCCCGCAGCTTCGGATCGAGCGCGTCGGAGAGCCAGTTGCCGAACGCATTCGCGAGCATGATGGTCAGCATCATTGCAAGGGCCGGTGTGAGCGGGACCCAAGGCGCCGTTTCAAGGTAGAGTTTCCCTTCCGCAATCGTCGAGCCCCAGGCGCCCCCTTCGGGGAGAGTCCGAGTCCGAGAAACGCGAGCGAACTTTCGAGCAAGATGACCCGCCCGATATCGAGCGTGAGCAACACGACCACGGCGTTGATCACGTTGGGCAGAAAATGGCGCACCAGGATCGTCGCCGTCCGCGTGCCGCACACAATTGCGGCATCGACGAATTCCATCGAACGCAACGACAGCACTTCGCCGCGCACGAAGCGTGCGTACCGCGCCCACGTCACCAGCATCAGCGACACGACGACGCTCCAAAAGCCGGGCCCGATCACGGCCACGAGAAACAGCGCGATCATCACGGCCGGCAGCGAGAGCATCGCATCGGTGATGCGCATCAGCACCTCATCCCAGCGGCCGCCGAGAAATCCGGCCGCCATTCCGATGCCGGTTCCGATGACGCCCGCGGTTGCGATGACGAGCGTGGTGATCGCGAGCGACAGGCTTGCGCCGGTGAGCGTACGGCTGAGAATATCGCGGCCGAGTTGATCGGTTCCCAGCAGATGATGGAGATCGTGGAACGGCGGAATGAAGCGCAATGTCAAATCGACTTCGCTCGGGTCCTGCGGTGCGATGAATTTGCCGGCCAGACCGACGACGACGAGCAGGACGAACGCAATCGGCAGAGCACGCGATAACGCGACGTTCATGCCGATGCAATTCTCGTGCGCGGATCGATGAAGCCGTAGATGACGTCGACGATCAAGTTGATCGACACGAACGCGCAGGTCGTCACCAGCACGATGCCCTCGACGACGGGGAAATCCCGGCCGGTGATCGCCTCGACCGCCGTGCGTCCGAGTCCCGGCAGCGCAAACATCGTTTCGGTCACCACGGTACCGGTGAGCAACGTCGCAAGGATCAAGCTGAAGATCGTCACCACCGGGACGAGCGCGTTGCGCAGCGCGTGCTCGTAGACGATCTGATCCGCGCGCAGCCCTTTCGCGCGCGCGGTCGTGACGTAATCCGAACCCAGCGCCTTGATCATGCTGACGCGCGTGACGCGAATCATCGACGCCAGGCCGAACCAGCCCAGCGTCACCGCCGGTAAGACGTAGCCTTGCGGCAAGTCGATGCCGGCGGCCGGCAACCAGCGCAGGCGCACGGAAAACAGCAAGATGCCGGCGAGCGCGGTCACGAAGATCGGCACCGATTGCCCGAGCAGCGCGAAGAAGAGAATGGCACGATCGATCGCGGTGCCGCGGTGACGGGCCGAAGAAATGCCGAGCGGCAATCCGAGTCCGAGCGTGATCGCACCGGCCAGCAACGCCAACGTCAGCGTCACCGGCATGCGATCCAAGATCAGGTTTGCGACCGGTTCGTGCCACTTGTACGACATGCCGAGGTTGCCGTGGGCAACGTCGCCGATGTATTCGACGTATTGCTGCCAGAGCGGGCGGTCGAGGTGCAAGAGCTGACGCAACGCCGTGCGGTCGTCGTCGGTCGCGATCGGCGGAAGGAGCGACGCGGTCGGATCGCCTGTGCTGCGCGACACGACGAACGTGAACGTGAGCAAAACGAAAATGGTGAGCAACGCGAGCATCACGCGCTTGGCAAGATACGATGTCAAAGGCTGAACCGCACGTCCGGGTACTATGGCGCGCCATTCTGCACTTCCTGGAGCGCGCATCGCGTGCAGGTCGAGTCGCCGGGCGCCGCACAATAGCATCCGTTCAGTCGACCGCGATCGAAAAGGAGATTCGACTTTGTTCCATCGTATCACCGCGGCCCTCGCCATCGTTCTTTGCACGCTCGGCGGTCTCGCCGCATCGGCGGCAAATGCGCCGGATTCGCGGCCGGCAATTGTCTACGCGACGCCGGCGGTGCCCGACAGCATGGATCCCCACAAGCTCGCGGGTTCGGTGAGCACGCGTCTCAACGCGAATCTGTTCGATACGCTCATCCAACTCAATTCGCAAGCCGGCCGCGGCCCGCGCTTGGTGCCCGATCTGGCAACCTCGTGGACCGTCGCCGCCGACGGCAAATCGATCGATTTCCAACTCCGCCCGCACGTGTTGTTCCATAACGGCAAGACGCTGACGGCCGACGACGTCAAGTTTTCACTTGAACGTGCAATCAACCCGAAGACCAAAGATCCGTTCGCGACGTACATGCGCAATCTCGTCAGCGTCGAGGTACTCTCGCCGTTGAGCGTGCGTTTGCACCTCTCGGAACCGTGGATCGGAACGCTGGACGGGCTCGCAGCGGGCGGTCAGATTTTGCCGAAAGCGTATGTCGAGCAGGTCGGCGATGACGGCTTCGCGGCGCATCCGGTCGGCACGGGGCCGTTCATGTTCGTCGACCGGAAGATCGGCGACTCGATCACGTTCGCGGCCTTCGATCAGTACTGGGCCGGAAAGCCCGCGATTTCGAAAGTGCTCTGGCGCTCGGTGCCGGACCCGAACAGCCGCGTTTCGCTGCTCACGAGCGGCGGCGCCGACCTCATCACGGATGTCCCCTCGAGCCTGGTGGACTCCGTGCGCAAGAGCGGCGCGCACGTCGACTACCTCACTGGGCCGGTGCAGCGTTTCATCGTGATCAACACGCTCAAAGGCGGGCCGCTGGCCGACAAGCGCGTGCGCATGGCATTGAACGTCGCGCTCGACCGCAACGCGATCTTGTCCGCGGTCTTCGGCCGCAGCGTGCCGCAACTCGAGGGACCGCTCGCGCCGCAGCAAATCGGCGGGGCCGGCAAGCTCAACTATCCGTACGACCCGAAGCGGGCGAAGGCGCTCTTGGCTGAGGCCGGATACCCCAACGGTTTTTCGACCGAGTTGATCTATCCGCCGGGCCGATACACCGGCGATGAAGAACTCTTGCCGACGCTGGCCTCGTACTGGAAGCGAGTCGGCATCACCGTGGCGCTCAAAGCCACCGACTATAGTGAATGGTTGGAATCCGTGCACGAGAAGACCTATCCGGGCTTAGCGGACTTCTCCAAGAACGACTTGCCCGTGAGCGATCCGTTCAGCGCGTTCGACCGGCACATCCGGTGCGGCGCGTCCTATAGCGCGTACTGCAACAAGCAGCTCGATGCATTGATCGACACCGTTAACGCCGAAATCGACGTGCCGAAGCTCACCGCCGTGTTCAGCAAGGCGCAGCAGATCGCCCACGATGATGCGGTGCAAGTCTTCCTCTACCAGGAGCCCGGGATCATCGGCCTGCGTAAAGGCCTCAATTGGAACAGCAACTACAGCCCCGACACCGGCCTCGGCTGGTACGTCCTCCGCTAAGAACGGTTCATTAAAGGAGTCGAGTCATGGCAAAATTGCGGCATCTGGCGATCGTCGTGGACGATCTCGAACAATCGGCGTGCTTCTATGAGAAGATCTTCGAGATGACGCGGGCCTACGAAGCGAAGGGGCGCGCGATCTACCTTACCGACGGGCTCGTGAACTTGGCGCTTTTGAGCAGCGCGAACAAGCCGTCACCGGGCGCCAAGGAACCGAACGCGCACGGCATCAGCCACTTCGGCTTTCGCATCGCAGATTTTGCGTCGACCGAAGCTGCCCTCACCGAAGCCGGTGCGACCTACGCCTACGACCTCGGCGATCCCAACGGCATGAACTACGAGCGCAAGTGGCGCGACCCCGAGGGCATCCTGTTCGACGTCTCCGAGAAGGGCTGGTACGGCGCCCTCGATGAGGCCGAGGAGCCGGCGCAGGTCCACTAAGGGGCCGGTCGGCGGTTCGGCGCCCGCCCGTCGAGGGACCCTCCCGGACGTCGAGAATACTTCCATATGGCCACGACGCAAGAGCAAAATGAACGGCTGACGCAGATCGGCCCCGGAACCTTCATGGGGAACCTGCTGCGACGCTACTGGCACCCCGTGGGCGTCACGCTCGAACTGGACGAGAACCCGGTGAAAGCCGTGCGCGTTCTCGGCGAAGATTTGACGCTCTATCGCGATAAGAGCGGCAGCTACGGCCTCGTCGGCCAGCGTTGCTTGCACCGCGGCGTCGCGCTCATGCGCGGAATTCCGGAAGACTGCGGGCTGCGTTGCCCGTATCACGGCTGGCTCTACGATGCCACCGGTCAGTGCATCGAGCAGCCGTTCGAAGATCGCGTCAACCCGGAAGCGCGCTACAAAGACCGCATCAAGACTCGCGGGTTATCCCGTGCAAGAATTGGGCGGCATGATCTTTGCCTACCTCGGGCCGCTTCCGGCGCCGCTCTTGCCGCGCTGGGATCTGCTGGTCGAACCCGATCTCGACCGCGAAGCCAATGTCTTTCCGATTCCGTGCAACTGGCTGCAGTGCATGGACAACTCCGTCGATCCGGTGCACTTCGAATTCTTGCACGGCATCTTCGGCAACTACGAACTCGCGAAACAGGGCAAGCCGCCCGCGATGTTCCCGGCCAAGCACATCAAAATCGCGTTCGACGTCTACGAGTACGGCATCATGAAGCGCCGTCTGCTCGAAGGCGAACCGGAAACGTCCGATGACTGGACCACCGGCCATCCGTTGATCTTCCCGCTCACGCTCGCGCAGGGCGGCAAAGGTCAGGCGTCGTTCCAATTCCGTCTGCCGGTCGACGATACGCATACGGTCCAGACGTTCTACCGTACGAAGAAGCGCGCGCCGGGCGAAGCGCCCAAGCCGTTCACGATGACGTACGAGCGCCTCTTCGACAACGATGCCGTCGTGCCGGGCGATAAGATTCCCAACCAAGATTTCATCGCGTGGGTCTCGCAAGGCCCGATCTCCGATCGTCCGATGGAACATCTGACCGCGATCGACACCGGCGTCATCCTCTATCACAAGCTGCTGCTCGAAAACGCGGCGAAAGTAGAGAAGGGCGAAGATCCGATGGGCACGATTCGCGATGCGGCCAAAAACGAACCGTGGATCGAGATCCCGCGCGAAGATCATGCGCTCGCTGCGTTCAAGATCGCGCGCGAGTTCGAAGACCGCACCTTCGACTACACGAAAGAACCCGCCGCTCGGTAATGCAAAGTGACGGGCGATACACCGCCCGTCACGGGAAATTCCCAGGAAGACCCTGAACAGGGGTTGCGTGCTTTTCCGCAAGTTCGTTTTTCAAACGGCTGCGTTTGCGGTGTTGTCCGTGCTCGTCGCGGGCAACGCTCAAGCGCAGACCAAGGCGACCGTCAATCGAACGGCCACGACCAGTCCTCTGGTTATCAATCTCGGCAGCGGCACGACGCCGGCTGCGAACGCGGGCGTGAAGCGGCTAGCGTTCACGACCGCCGCCCTTACGATGGACTTCGTTGCCGGCGCACCCGCAGCGAACGTCGCCGGCGTGAAGCGGCTAGCATTCACGACCGCCGCCCTTACGATGAACTTCGTTGCCGGCGCACCCGCAGCGAACGTCGCCGGCGTGAAGCGGCAAGCGTTCACGACCGCCGCCCTTACGATGAACTTCGTTGCCGGCGCACCCGCGGCCAACGTCGCCGGCGTGAAGCGGCAAGCGTTCACGACCGCGGTCCTCTCGTTCGATCTCGGTTCGAAGTCCGCACCGCAAGCGGGTACCACGAAGCGAACGGCAACGACACAACCCCTGGTTATCACCCTCAAATGACCTACCGCAATAATGGAGACCATCGTATGACCCTCGTTCTTCGAATCGCAGCCATCGCCGTAGCCTTTCTCATCGGTGCGGCCACGGTGGCCTCCGCCAACACGCAGGAACTCACGCTCACGGTTCCGCTAAAGATCACGACGGCGCCGGGAAGTCCCGCAATGAACGCCAACGGCAGCGGGCTCAAACCGTTCGACGTGAATTGCGCGATCGGAAGCGGTCTCGGTTACTCCACCGGCGCGAGCAGCGTGCAGGGGAACGTCGTTGGTCAGGGCAGCACCGCCACGTCAGGTTCGAAAACCGTGCAAGGTCCGGACGGCAGGCCCGTCGCCAGCCCGCAAGCCACCGTCATCATCACCTACGACGACGGCTTGAACGGCCGGCGCTGTCAATGCCGGTGCCGGTGCCGGAAAAAATGTCTCGAACTATCTCTGCTTCGTGCAGTGGCAGACGCCGATCCCGAGCCTCGCGCCGATCTTCGTTCAGGGCACGCTCCAGCCGACGCTGAAGTAGACTCCGCGATTACCGAAGTGCCGGCTCGGCATCACGCATGTCGAGCTTCGGCACGATCGGTTGCGGAATGAGGACCGCCTTCGGGTCCTCGCGTTCGCGTTTCAGGGCGGCTTCGAGTAGCCTTCGGCCCTGAATCGCAGCGCCGTCGAGCGCGATCGCCATGCTCGGCACGCGATCGTCGCCGCGTTCGATCAGTGCTTGCTGCTGCAGTTCGAGGACGAAGCGGTCTTCACTGAACGTCGATATGGTGCTGTCGACGATCGCTTGCGTGAGCCCGGCATCGTCGATTTCGTAGTTGCGGGCCAACGCGAAGAAGTAGTGCGTGGACGTCGCCGTTTCCGGCGTGAGCAGATGCAGCACGCGTCCGAACGTGTGGTAGTCGCCGTCCGTTCCGTGCGGACGATGGCCGGCTTCCGTCATGTTGACGCCCGGCGGCTGATAGCTCGCGATTTGCAGGCGGTCGATCTTGCCGGACGTTGCGCGTGCGGCAACCCACGCCGGCGGTGCTTCGATGCCGGCCATATCGCGGCGCGCGTGCACCGCCCGTCCATCCTCGATCGTGACAACCGCCGGAAAATCGGCAATGCTTTCTTCTTCGCGATTCCCGAGCGAGGTTTGATGAATGTACGTTTCGTGCGAGAGATCGAGTAAGTTGTCGGTGACAAGCCGGTAGTCGGCGCCCATGTGGATGTAGCCCTTGGCCGCCGTCCAGTGCGCGTCGTCGAGCCAAAACACATTCGGCACGAGCGACGCATCGGCGAGCGCCGGATCGCCCATCCAAATCCAGATCAGGCCGAAGCGCTCCACCACCGGAAACGTGCGCGTGGCGGAGTTCTTCGGGATGTGCGCTTGGCCCGGAATCCGTAAACAGCGCCCGTCGGCCGCGACGACGGTTCCATGATAGCCGCACTGGATTGCGTCGCCGTTGCGCTTCCCGATCGAGAGCGGCACGAGCCGATGCGGACAACGATCGTCCAACGCGGCGACCGCGCCGTCGGAGGTGCGCAGCAACACGACCGGCTGGTCGAGCAAGCGCCGCGCGAGAAAATCTGCGTCGAGTTCGTTCGCAAACGCGGCGACGTACCAGCAATTCCGCAAAAACGAGGTCATTTGCGTCCTCCAGAGCCGGGAGCAGGCTCTATTCGCCGGGCCGTTCACGAGATCTTCAAGATTACTTCTTGACTCGGCGCTACGCTTACCGCTCGTGAAACAAACCTGGTTGCCGCGGTCGATCGAATGTCTGCGGGGATACACTCCCAGCGCCTTCGCGCACGACGCCGTCGCCGGCGTGACCGTGGCGCTCGTGGCGATACCGCTGGCGATGGCCTTCGCGATCGCTTCAGGTGTGCCGCCACAGGCCGGAATCTACACCGCGGTGGTTGCCGGCTTCCTCATTTCTGCTCTCGGCGGATCGCGCGTTCAAATCGGCGGCCCCACCGGGGCGTTCGTGGTCATCATCGCAGCGATCGTCGTCCGCTTCGGCACCGGCGGACTGGCCCTCGTCGGCATCATGGCCGGCATCATCCTCGTCGTGCTCGGTATCACCGGCTTGGGATCCGCGGTCAAGTTCATTCCACGGCCGGTGATCATCGGTTTTACGAATGGGATTGCCGTCCTCATCGCCTCGACCCAAATCAAAGACTTCTTCGGCCTTACGACGCCGAAGGTACCCGGCGACTTCGTCGGACGGCTGGGCGTCCTCGCGAAAGCGGCAGGCACCGTATCGTGGACCGCCCTCGCAATTGCGGCCGCTACGCTGTTCATCATCCTCTTTTGGGCTCGGCTGACGCGGCGGATTCCGGGCTCGATCGTTGCGCTCGCCGTGGCGACGATCGCCGTCGCAACCTTCCATCTGCCGGTCGCCACGATCGGCAGTACTTTCGGCGGAATTCCGCAAGGCTTGCCGCCCTTCGCGCTCCCTCCGTTGAGGCTCGATTCCATCATCACGTTGCTGCCGAGCGCGTTGACCGTCGCATTTCTCGCGGCTGTTGAGAGCCTGCTCTCCGCCGTCGTGGCCGACGGAATGAGCGGAGATCGCCACAAATCCAACGTCGAACTCGTCGCTCAAGGCATCGCGAACATCGTCTCGCCGTTCTTTGGCGGCATCCCCGCTACCGGCGCCATCGCTCGTACGGCAACCAACATCCGTTCCGGTGCGACGACGCCGATCGCCGGAATGATCCATGCGCTCGCGCTCTTGCTCGTGCTCTTGGTCGCTGCGCCGCTGGCCCGTTTCATTCCGCTGGCGGCGCTGGCGGCGGTACTGATGGTCGTTGCGTATCACATGGGTGCGTGGCACGAGATTGCCGGGATCGTGCGCGTCTCCAAGGCCGATCTTGCCGTTTGGCTCACGACGTTCGGCCTCACCGCATTCGCCGATCTTACAACCGCCGTCGGCGTCGGCATCGCTCTGGCCGCATTGCTGTACATCTATCGCGTCGCGGAGACGACCACGGTTGCGACCGTCACGCCGGACTACGTGGAAGAGAACCGGGCGCACGTGCTTCAAGATCAAGACATTCCAGCCGACGTGAGCATCGTGCGCATACACGGCCCATTTTTATTCGGCACGACCGAAAAGCTGGATGCGACCGCTGATGATCTCGACGCGCTTGGCCACACGGTGATCATTCGCTTGCGAAACATGCCGGCCATCGATGCAACCGGGCTCCATGCGCTGGAAGCGTTCTCCGATCGTCTGCGCCGCAGCGGTCGCTCGGTGTTACTGTGCGGCGCCCGCGATCAGCCGGCGCGCTTTCTGCGCGCATCAAAGTTTTTGGAGCGCCTTGGGCCCGAGAATCTTGTAAGCGACATTACGGCTGCGCTGGCCCGCGCTCGCGCGCAGGCAAACGGAATCAACAACGTGTAAGCAATCGGGATGAATTCATCCTCACGCGGCACATTTCTGGCCGGCGCCGGCGCACTCGCAGCATTTCCCACGATCGCGCAAGCAGCCCCGGGTGCGCCGATCGTCATCCGCGCCGGAACGATTCCGGCCGACGTCGCCGCCGTCGTAGAGTTTGCCCGCGACCGCGGCTACTTCAAAGCGGCCGGCCTCGACGTCCAAATTCAGATCTTTCAAAGCGGCCCGGTCATCGCGCCGGCGGTCGTCGGCGGTTCGCTCGACGTGGGCGCGGCAAACACGGGCTCGCTGGCCGGCGCGGTCGAGCGCGGACTTCCGCTGCGCATCTTCGCCCCGTCATCGCAAGTCGGACCGAACACGTCGACCGACGTGATCATGGTCAAAGATGATTCGCCGATCAAGACGGCGGCCGACGTGAACGGCAAGACCGTTGCGATCGTCGCGATGAAAACCGTGCAGCATGCGCTGTTCCTGGCGTGGGTCGACAAACACGGCGGCGATTCGAAAACCGTCAAGATGATCGAAATTCCGTTTCCCGAAATGGTCGGCGCGCTCGATAGCGGCCGCGTCGACGTCGCGATTCCGTCGGAGCCGTTCACGAGTCAAGGACGTGCCGGAAATCGCGTGATCGGGAACTGCTATGAAGCGCTGACGACGCAAATGCTGCTGTTCGGCTTCTTCGCAACCGAGGCGTGGCTCACCGCGAACAAAGACACCGCGCTGAAATTTGCAGCGGGGATCAAACAAGCTGCGGTCTGGGCCAACGCAAACCGCAAAGCCTCGGCGCTGCTGCTCACGAAATTCACCGATCTTGCGCCTGCCGTCGCCGACACGATGGGGCGCGCAACGTACGCGACATCGCTCGAACCCTCGATGATCGAGCCCGCGGTCGAATATATGGTGAAGTACGGCTTCCTGCCCAAACCGATCGATGCCGCCCAGCTCATCTGGCGGCCCTAAGCGCGGTCGCCAAGGTTGATTGTGGCTTCAATCCATGCGTTCGGAGGGCGAACGTCTAAGTAGAGCCGGGGGAGATCGAAATGCTGACGTCTGCCGAGAACAAGCTGCTCACCGAGATCGAGCCGGGAACGCGGATGGGGTCGCTTCTGCGCCGCTATTGGCAGCCGCTGGGCGCCGCCTCGGAGATGAACGATCGCTGGACGAAGCGCGTGCGCATCTTCGGTGAGAACCTCGTGCTCTACAAGGATCGCACCGGCGCGTTCGGGCTGATCGCCGAGCAGTGTCCGCATCGCAACGCGTCGCTGGCGTACGGCGATGCCGACGGCCGAAGGCATCCGCTGCCCCTATCACGGCTGGATGTTCGACGGCGGCCGGCCGTTGCCTCGAGCAGCCGAACGAGCCCGACGAGAGCACCTACAAGAACAAAGTCAAAACCGCCGCGTATCCGGTCGCGGAACTCGGCGGGCTGCTTGTGGGGCTACCTCGGCCCGCTGCCGGCGCCGCTGATCCCGCGGCTCGACGGGCTCGTCGCCGAGGGCACGATCCGCAGCCTCGGCCAGCGCCGTGGTCAACTGCAACTGGCTGCAGATCATGGAGAACTCGGTCGACGCGGTGCACACCGAATGGCTGCACGGCAAGTTCTACGAGTTCATCAAGGAGAGCGACGGCGTCAAGGTCTCGATCTCCAAGCATCACGTCAAGATCGGGTTCGACGAGTTCCAGCACGGCATCATCAAACGCCGCGTGCTCGAGGGACATACCGAAGAAGACGATGACTGGAAGATCGGTCATCCGCTGCTGTTCCCGAACACGCTCGCGATCGGCAACGCCGGCGATGATTGGCACGAATACCGCTTCCAGATTCCGCGTACCGATCGACGACACGCATACGCAGCACTACTGGTACAGCGCGTTCGTCGTGCCGAAGAACGTCAAGCGTTCCCGAGCACTTCTTCGATCGCGTCCACGTCTACGACGTGCCGATCAACGACGCGGACGGCGAGTACATCCTCGATTCGATTCACGCCCAAGACATCATGGCGTGGGAGACGCAGGGTCCGATCGCCGATCGCACGCGCGAATCGCTCAACTCCACCGACCGCGGGATCACGCTCTACCGCCGGATGCTGTTGCGCGAATTGCGGCGCATGGAAGACGGCGCGCGATCCGAAGAGCGTCCTGCGCGATCCGGCGCAAAACCACGTCATCGACATCCCGCTCGAACGCAAGAAGGCGCACCGGGCGGAGGGTTTCGAGGATCTGTTGCGCCGCCATCAGATTCGCTACGCGCCGATCGCCGACGAACTCATCGCGATCTTCTCGGGGAACGGCGTCGCATCGTGAGCGTGTGCATTTCGCCGGGCGGCCGCGCGGTTTCGGCGGGTGAGGACAGCTGCTCGCCGGATCTACATCGCGACGACCGCGGGCGTCTTCACCTACGAGCGCGCCGGAGTGGGTGCGGCCTGGGCGCTTACCGGGCACACGCTCGAAGAGCATCACATCGGATCGCTCGTCGACGTGGCGGAAGAAGGCGCGCTCTTTGCCGGCGCGCACAGCGGCGGCTTATTCGTCAGCCATGACGAGGGCAAAACGTGGGACCGCGCGATGAACGGCATCAGCCCCGACCACGAACACGTCTTCACGCTAGCGGCGTTCGCGCACGGAAACGGGATCGAGCTGTGGGCCGGCACGCAGCCGGTCGGGCTTTACCGCAGCACCGACCTCGGTCGAACGTGGACCGAAGTGCCGGGCGTGCGCAACGTTCCCGGTACCGGCGAGTGGAATTTCCCTGCACCGCCGTTCGTCGCGCACGTCAAGAACGTCGCGATTCATCCGGCGCAGCCCGCGGTCATCTACGTGTGTGTCGAGCAGGGCGCGTTGCTCAAATCGACCGACGCGGGCGCGACCTGGCGCGAAATCACGTCGTACGTTTCGGCCGAAGACCGCTGGTATCACGACATGCACCGCATCACGATCAGCCCGTCGGATCCGGCGCGCCTGTATCTCACCAGCGGCGAGGGGCTCTATCGCAGCACCGATGCGGGCGCGATGTGGACGCATCTGACGACGCGCCACGATCGCGTCGGTTATCCGGACGCGTTCTTTCTCGATCCCGAAGACGAACGCACGATCTACATGGCCGGCAGCGGTCTCTCGCCCGACGCGTGGACGGCCGGCGCCGATACCTCGGCGCGCGCAGCCGTCTTGCGCAGCGCCGATGGCGGCGCCACGTGGACCGAGCTGCACGACGGCTTCACCGAACCGATCCGCGGCAACTTCGAAGCGATGAGCCTGCATCGCTTCGGCAACCGTATGGCGCTCTACGCGGGCACGGCGGTCGGCGAAGTGTACGAGCGGGCCGATCGGGATGCGCCGTGGGCGCGCATCGCAAACGATCTTTCGCCCGTCTCGAAAGTTGGCCACTACAAGAAGTTCTACGCCGCCGCCGCGCACTGACACGTGGACTACGTAACGAGTCGCGAGGCGATCGCGCTGCTCGACGTCAAACTGCAGACCCTCTACGCGTACGTGAGCCGCGGGCTGATCCACAGCGCGCCGGTGAACGACGGCAGCAAAGAACGGCTCTATCTGCGGGCCGACATCGAGAAGCTGCGTCTGCGCGCCGAGGCGCGTTCGGGTCACGGCGCCGTGGCTGCCGATGCCATGCACTACGGGCAGCCGGTCATCACGTCGGAGATCACCGAGCTGACGGCGGCCGGACCGAAGTACCGCGGCTATCTCGCGACCGATCTGGCCGCGAACGTGCCCTTCGAAAACGTCGCGCGTCTGCTCTGGACCGGCTCGCTCGACGTGACGGTCGCGCCGGCGCCGCAGCCGCTCGCGGTGCCGGCGACCGTCGATGTCTTGTGCCGCGACATCTACGCGCGGTACGGCGACAACTCGATCTTGCGGCTCTTTGCGACGTACGTCTTCGCCTGCGGCATGGATGAGGCCGATACCGGCCATCAGCTCGCGGCGCTGCGTATGATCTACGGTCTCACCGGATTTTTCGGCTATTTGAGCCCGCGCAAGCAGTACCGCAGTCCCGAGCCCGGTGAATCAATTGCGCAAGCGGTGCTGCGCTCGTGCGGTTTGGATTGCGACGAAGCGCAGGTGCGCGCGCTCAACGGCGTTCTCGTGCTGCTCGCCGACTACGAACTTGCGTCGGCGACGTTCGTCGCGCGCGTCGCGGCGTCGTCGGCGGCGGACGTCAACGCCTGCATCGTGGCCGCGATCGAATCCAGCTCCGGCTGGGTCGTCGAACACCGGCGCGTCGAGCGGCTCCTGGACGGCGTGACCTCCGAAGCCGAGCTGAAGGCGCGGCTCGAGCCGTTTCGCGATAGCGGCGACTTGCCGCCCGGATTTCAGCCGAATCTCTACGCCTCGCACGATCCGCGCACGGGGCCGTTGCTCGCGCTCGCGCGGCGCGCCGGCGATGCGCGCATCACGGAGAGCGTGACGGCCTTTCTCGCCGGCGAGGCCGAACGCGTCGGATTGCATGCGAAGGCGATGCTCGGGCTCGAAGTGTTCGCCCGCGCACTGAACTTGCCGCGCGGTGCGGTGCCGGGGGTGTTTCTGTTAGCGCGAACCGCCGGCTGGGTCGCGCACATTCTCGAACAGTACACGAGCGAGACGCCCTTGCGGCCGCGCGCGAAGTTCGTCAGCGATCGGCACCGCGCCGGGAGATATTCGTAGTGTTCGAAGAGTTCATGATCGGGCCGGGAACGCCGGGCGGCCGCTACATGCGCGCTTATTGGCAGCCGGTCGCGCGCGGCGCCGACGTCGCCCCCGGCAACGCGATCCCGATCCGGATTCTGGGCGAAAAGTTCACGCTCTATCGCGGCGACGTTGGTACCGTCCATCTGGTCGACTACGCCTGCGCGCATCGCGGCACCCAATTGTCGACCGGCTTCGTCGAGGGCGACTGCATCCGGTGTCTCTATCACGGCTGGCGTTACGACGCGAGCGGGCAGTGCGTCGAGCAGCCGGGCGAAGATCCCGCGTTCGCCGGTAAAGTGCGCATTCGCACCTATCCGGTGCAAGAATATCTCGGGCTCGTCTTCGCCTACCTGGGCGAGGAAGATCCGGCGCCGCCGATGCGCCGGTTTCCAGACCTCGAGGGTCCCGGCGTGCTGGAAACCGATCCGGCTGAAATCTGGCCGTGCAATTTTCTCAATCGGCTCGACAACGATATGGCGCACGTGTCGTGGACGCACCGCGAATCGCTCAAACGCGTCGGTCAGCGCGTCGAGCACAACACCTACGCGCAAACGTACGAGGAGACGGCGTTCGGGATCGCCGATCCGAACGGCATCGGCAACCCGCACGTCATGCCGAACATCAACATCTTGCGCGTGCCGCTGCGCGGAAACGATCGCTGGAAGGGACTCTTTCTCCAGCGCTTGATCTTCGTCGTACCGATCGACGATGACAACAGCATCGCGTTCGACGTCACCTTCGCTCCCGGTCTCACCGGCGACGAAGCCGAAGCCTTCCGGCAGTGGCGCCGCCCGCGCCTCAACGACGGCGACATGGACGCGACGCTCGACATCGCGCGCGAGATCCTCGCCGGCAAACGCTCGATCCGCGACGTTCCGGCGACCTTGGCGCGCGAGAAGCAGTTCATGATCGAGGACTACGTGACGCAAGTGGGTCAAGGCCGCTTGATCGATCGTGCGCCGGAGCATCTCGGCCGCAACGACGCGCTGATCATTCTGTTTCGCAAGATCTGGCGGCGCGAGATGCGCGCGTTGGCCGAGAAGCAGCCGCTAACGGCGTGGACCACCACCGGTCTGTGGGAGTATCAGGACCTGCGGCCCGGATACCTTGATTCCGCCGTCAATTCAAAGGGGACGTTTGCATGAAAAGGCTGATCGCCAATCTCTGTATCGCCGCGTTGGCGGTTATCCCGTCGTTTGCCGTGGCTGCGGATCCGTACGAAATCAACGTGATCCTGCCGATGACCGGCGCCGCGGCGTTTCTCGGCAAGGCCGACACGAACGCGCTCAACGTGATCGAAGCGACCGTCAATAAGAGCGGCGGCATTCGCGGCCGGCCGATCAAGTTCGTCGTCGCCGATGATGAATCGACTCCGGCGTTGGCGGTACAGCTCCTCAACGGCGTCCTCGCCAAGAAAGTACCGCTGGTCCTGGGCTCGACCCTGGGCGCAACCTGCAGCGCGATGATGCCCTTGATCAAGGACGGTCCGGTCGAATACTGCTTCTCGCCGAGCATTCGTCCGCCGGCCGGCGGCTACGTCTATTCCGCCGGCGTCGGCACCAACGATCTCGTCGCCGCGATCACGCGTTACTTTCGCGATAAGGGCTACAAGAAGATCGCGGTGATCTCCACCACGGATGCGACCGGGCAAGACGCCGATAAATCGATCGATCTCGAATTCGCGTTGCCGGAGAACAAGTCGCTCACGATCGTCGACCGCGAACACTACAACGGTGCCGATGTGAGCATCGCAGGACAAATGGCGCACATCGCTTCGTCCGGTGCCGACGTGCTGATCGCGTGGAGCACCGGAACGCCGTTCGCAACGGTCTTGCGCGGTGCGCGTGACGCTGGGCTCAACGTTCCGATCATGTCGACCAACGGCAACATGTCCTACGATCAGCTGCACCAGTACAGCGGCATCATGCCCAAGCAGTTGCTCTTCCCGGGCTTGCCGTCGTTTTCGCCCGACCAGCTGCCCAAGGGCGCGCTGAAGGACGCCGTAGGGCGTTTCCTTGGCGCGTTCAAAGCCGCCGGACTGACGCCGCAGAACGGTGAGAACCAGGTCTGGGATCCGGTCCAGATTTTGCTCGACGGGATCAAGAAGTACGGCTTCGATGTTACGGCCACGCAACTGCGGGACTACGTCAATAACGTGCACGGCTGGACCGGCATTTACGGCACGTTCGACTTCAAGAACATTCCGCAGCGCGGCGTCGGCGTCGATGCGGTGATCATTCAGTACTGGGACCCGGCGAAGGAACAGTTCGTCGGCGTGAGCCGTCCCGGCGGCGCGGCGCTGCGCTAGAATGGCGCGCGTCAGCAACTCCGCCGCCGATGCGGCGAGCACACCGGCGCGGGAACGCTGCGTTACGTCCTATCCGGTGCGGCGCGGCTATCACCCGGGACCCCTATATCCGCCGGATGTCTCGCGGCTTGCAGGCGTCGTCGACATTCACGCGCACGCCCATCCGGGACAGCAGGATGCGTTCGCCACCGCGACGTTTGCTTCGCGGTCGGGGATGCGCGGCATCCTGTTCAAGACGATCGTCGGCAAGCCGGATGCGGTGGGCGCGGTGCGCGACCTACAGGAACGCCTCAACCGCTGGGCCGAGACGGAGGGCGTTACGCCGATCGTCTGCTGGTCGGGTCATATCCTCGGCGCGCGCGGCGCCGAAGTGACGGTCGCCGAAACGCGCCGCGCGCTCGATAGCGGCATTACCGCGATTTGGC
The DNA here is from genome assembly GCA_963845455.1 of Vulcanimicrobiota bacterium. Lineage (GTDB taxonomy): Bacteria > Vulcanimicrobiota > Vulcanimicrobiia > Vulcanimicrobiales > Vulcanimicrobiaceae > Lustribacter. The sequence continues at coordinate 658,917 of CAWJSM010000002.1, forward strand.
TGCCCGTGTTCAACCATGCCAACACGCTCAATACCGTCGGCGGTAAGCCCATGTGGTGGGACGCGGGTGCCGATCCCGATCTCCACACGGCGCCGCTAACGTGGGAAGAGTCGCGGGAGCGCGGACACTTTCTGCTCGACGAAAACGGCAAGCTGCTCGACGAAGTCCGCGAGATCGTGCGCGTGTGCGCGGACCGCGACGCGCCGCTGTCCTTCGGTCACGCGACGCACGCCGAGCTGTTCGCCTTGGCCGAGGAGGTGGGACGCATCGGCTTCACGCGCGCGGTGATCGACCACCCGTACAGCCCGTTCATCGATCTCTCGATCGACGAGATGCGCCAAGTCGCCGCCTGCGGCGTAACGTTGAACTTCACGTACGACGAGCTCTCGCCGCTGCTCGGCATCGATCCGGCGCAGATGTGCGCCGCGATCAAAGCCGTCGGCGCGGAGCACTGCACGCTCTCGAGCGACGTCGGCGAGCCGCTCTTTCCCAACACCGTCGAGGCGATGCGTCAGATCTGCGCGTACATGGAGGCCTTCGGATTGACGCCCGATGAGCTGTGGCTCGTTTCGCGCGATAATCCGGCCCGCCTGATGGGCCTCCCCGTCTTGGATCGTTCGTGCGTGTCCTCGTGATCTCGACGAGCGAACCGGCATTTGAGCGGTTCGTGAATTTGATGAACGCGATCGGAGCGCAGGTGCCGGGGACGGTCTTCACGTTTGAGGCGATTGCGGAAGCGGCCGCGCTGCCGCAACTCGCCTCAGGCGCCGCCGACATGATCGTGCCGTATCCGAAGTCGCCGCTCGACGGCATGCCATACCTCCTGTCCGCGGCGCCGGTCACCAAAGCGTACTACGTGCTCTACACCAACACGGCGCGGCCGCTCGATCTCGGGCAAATCGGGCGCTATACCATCGAGGGCCATCGCCGCAACGAGAGCGTGCTAGGGTTGTCGCTGCAGCAGAGTGCCGGCCCCGAAGCGAGCCTCACCAAGGTGCACGACGGCACGATCGACGGGTACATCAACGCCGAGGGCGCGACCGATCCGGCGCTGCGCGCGCTCGGATTCACGAACATCCGCCGCGAGCTCTACAAAGAGACGCACAACTACGTCCTCTTACCGGACACTTCCGCCGGGCGCGACATCGACCGGTTGCTCTCGCAAGCGGTTGCTCGCGCGGCGGGCACGCCCGGCTACGATGACATGCAGAAGCGCCCCTACGGCGATTGGCAGCCGTAACGGAAGCGCGGGTCGCGCCGCCGGGAAGTTGCGATTGCCACTTCCACGTTTTCGGAACGCCGGATGCGTACCCGGTGCGACACGCAAGTCCGCTCTACGCGCTGCCCACCTCGGGCTTGAGCGAGGCGCTCGCCATGCACGCGCGCACCGGCATCGAGCGCGGATTGCTCGTCCATCCGACGATCTATACGACCGACAACAGCTTACTCGTCGACAGCCTCGCCGCGATCGGAAATGCGAACTACCGCGGTATTGCGCTGGTCGACGAAACGACGAGCGACGCCGAACTCGAGCGGCTGCACGCTGCGGGAGTGCGCGGTGCGCGCTTCCACTTCATGCCGAAGATCGGCCTCGTGCCGGATTTCGCAAGCTTCCGCCGCACGCTCGAGCGGATCGCTGCCCTCGGATGGTTTGCGAAAGTCTTCGCGACCGGCAACGAACTGGCCGAAGTTGCGCCGGAAGTCATCCGCGCGCCGCTGCCGATTCTGCTCGATCATATGTGCAAGATCGACTTTTCGCTCGGACTCGATCAACCCGGGCACAAGTTGCTGTTGCAACTGCTCGAGCACGATCACGTCTGGCTTCAGCTCTCGAACGGCGACACCGGGCCCGACGGGCCGACGGCGCCACCGTGGCAGGCCGCCGTGCCGTTCGGGCAGGCGTACGTTGCGGCGGCGCCCGATCGCGTCGTGTGGGGCAGCGACTTTCCGCACGTGCTCTACTCGTACTCCGGCAATCCGCGCCGGCCGGTGCCGGACGATGCGGACCTCATTCGCTTGCTGTACCGTTATCTGCCCGACGAAGCGGCGCGGGAAACCGTGCTCGTACGAAACCCCGCCCGGCTCGCCGGCTGGTGAACCTTCAATCAGAGGAGACAACGTGATGATCTCAGCTCGTTTGCGCATCGCCGTGTGCGCGCTGTTCGCGCTCGCGACGCTGCTGCCGCGCGCCGCGAGCGCCGTGGATCCCTACGAGATCAACGTGATTTTGCCGCTGACCGGCACGTATGCGTTCGTCGGTAAGGGATCGCAAGCCGGACTCGCGGGCGTCGAACAAGTCGTGAACGCGAGCGGCGGCGTGAACGGACGGCCGATCAAGTTCATCGTGACCGACGACGCCTCGAGCCCGCAGAACAGCGTGCAAATCGCCAACGCGCTGATGGCGAAGGGCGTGCCGGTGTTCTTCGCCTCGTCGGTGCAAGACTGCGGCGCGATCATTCCGCTCGTAAAGGACGGCCCGGTGCTGTACTGCCTCACGCCCGGCGTGCATCCGGCGCCGGGCAGCTATGTGTTTTCGGCCAACGTTGCCTCCGACGTGACGATGGCGGTCGGGATCCGCTACTTCCACCGCAAGGGTTTGCGCCGGCTGGCGATCCTCGCCTCGACCGATGCCAGCGGGCAGGACCAAGAACACGGTGTCGACGACACGCTCGCGCGTCCCGAGTATCACGATATGACGATCGTCGCGCGCGAGCACTACGCGCCGCCCGATGTCAGCGTCAGCGCCCAGATGGCGCGCATCAAGGCCGCCAATCCGCAAGCGCTCTTGATCCTCACCGTCGGAACGCCGCTGGCGACCGCGCTGCGAGCGTTTGGTGACTCGGGACTCGATATGCCGATCTTCACCTCGAACGGTAACTCGACGTACGCGCAGATGAAGCAGTATGCGGCGTTCGTGCCGAGCAACTTGCTCTTTCCCGATCAGCCGGAGATCGTGCCCGAGGCGGTGCGCGACCGCGGCGTGCGCGACGCCGCGCTGCTCTTCACCAAGACGCTGACGGCCGCAAACGTCAAACCCGATGCGGTTCCGGCGAACACGTGGGACGCAGCGATGCTGGTCGTCTCGGCGCTGAAGAAGTACGGCACCGGCATGACGGCATCGCAATTGCGCACCTACCTTACCGGCCTGAAAGGCTTTCCGGGCGTGATGGGGCGCTACGATTTCACGGCCGTCCCGCAACGCGGGCTCACCGAACAGTCGGTGTTCGTGGTGCGCTGGGATGCGCAGCGCGATTGGTGGCAAGCGATGAGCGGCGCCGCCGGTGAGGCGCTTTGAGCGAGGACCTTACGCGCGCTTCTGGATAGCGAGGGCGGCCGCCGTCGCTTCGGCGGCGACCTGGGTTGCGTTGATGGCCGTCAGCTTTCCGTGACGTTTGAGGATGCGTCCGTCGACGATCACGGTGTCGACGTTGGCCGGTTCGACCGCTTCCACGATCGTGTGTTCGACGTCGAGCGTCGGCGCATCGTTGATCGCGCGCGTATCGATCATGATGAGGTCGGCCCGCTTGCCGGGCTTGAGCGAACCGATCTTATCGTCCATCTGCATCGAGCGCGCGCCTTCGATCGTGGCGATCTCGATGATCTTGCGCGGCGTGATCTGGAACTCGTTCTGCGTGCGCCCGTCCTCGAGATTCTCGACGACCTTCATGATCCCGAACATGTCGGCGTTCCCTGAGAGCGCCGTCGTATCGACCGAGAATCCGACCGTGAGGCCGCCGGCGATGAACGCCCCGACGTTCGAGACGCCGAAGCCGACGCGCAGCTCGGTGAACGGCGAGACGCTCACCGGCGAGCCGCTCGCTGCCAACAGCGCGATGTCGCTTGCGGGCGCATCGGTCGCGTGCACGACCTGCACGTCTTTCCCGAGCATGTTGCCGGCCGCGAGTTTCGAGATCTGATCCTTATTGCGCGGCGTGGAATGAATGGTCAGCGGAAGGCCCAGCCGGCGCGCGGTTTGGAACTCGTTCGTCGTGATCGACGTGTCCATCGTGTTGTTCGACGCCGCGATCCCGCGCCAGGCAACGCCGAGCGAAAGCAATCCTTCGGCGGAGTAGGTTTTCCAATCGCTGTTCAGTGCAGCGAGATCGGTGAGGTTCATCGATTCGGTCGGCGGCTGCCCTTGGTAGTAGCCGTACGAGAAGCGTCCGCGAATCCCGACCTCGCGCAGCGCGCGAATGTCGGCGCGCGCATCGGCCGGTACTTTCACGTTGTGGCACCAGTCGTGGACGTGCGTGATCCCCGAGTAGAGCGCCTCGACCGCCGAAAGCCGCGCGCCTTGATACATGTCGCCCGGCGTCATGACCTTGCCCCACTTCACGATCATCGGGAAGTAGCCGACCGGGGCGGAGTTTCCGGACAGGCTGCGCGCGAGTGAATTCCACATGTGGAAGTGCGTCTCGACCAGCCCCGGCATGACGATCATCCCGTGCCCGTCGATCACGGTTGCGCCGGGTGCGGAAAGCCCGCGGCCGACCGCGACGATCTGGCCGTTGCGGACGTGGACGTCGCCGGCGGGCACGTCGCCGATCGCCGGATCCATCGAGAGCACGTACGCTCCGCGAATGACGAAATCGGTGCGCGGCGGAAGCGGTCCGACCGCGGGCAGCTTTGCCGCCGATTGCGTTTGGGCCGATGCTGCACCGCCCACGAGCGCACCGGCGCCCGCGACACCGGCAAGTTCGATCAGCCGGCGGCGGCTCAGCAGCTTCATGCGTTAACGCGCTCGAGCATCTGCTGCCACGGAACGTCTTTGGGGATCACGCCTTGCGCGCTGCGGATCGACGTGTAGTCGGTCGAGCTCTCGAGCCCGGGCGGCGTGCCGCCGGCCTGGAACGTCTTCACCGCTTCCGACATGCGGCGCCGCATCCGGATGATCGCGATGTCGGACTGTCCGAGATGCTCTTGCGTGCGGTCGGAAACCGCTCCCATCGACTCCACCGCTGCCGTGTCCTGATTTTGGAAGCCGGCGATTCCGGTGTAGCTGCCGTTCTTCATTGCCGCGCGATCTTGGTTCCAACGCTGCTTGCGGCCGCCGCGGAAGAACCAATCCTCATCGAGGTCGACGCCCGGTTCCACTTTGAGCCGCTTGCGCAGCGCGACCGGATCGACCGGCGTACCGTTCTGACTGTGATAGATGTCGAAGAGCATTGTGTTCTCGTCGTCCATCGGCACGAAGATCGAGGTGTGCGCGGGAAGATTCGGGTCGAGCGGTGGCGGGATCGACGAACTCGACGGCACGTTGAAGATCGTCACGCGCGCGTACTTGGTCGTTTCGGGATCGACGTTCGGCACGCGGATCGCGGCATAACGGAAACCGTACGGCGTGTCTTCGGCTTCGAGTCGCGGCGAGGCATCGCTGGACACTTCGAAGCGCTTGTCCCAATCGCGCGAGCTGCCGCTGTGCAGATACCACGAATGCGCCGAGTCGATCGCGCCTTCGACGGCTTGCAAGTAATTGGAGCGGTAGCCGGATTTCGCTACGCCGACTTGGTTGGCCGGATAAGCGGTCCACGGAAAAGCCGGGAACGGCGGCTCGAGCTCGCGCGGCCCGAGATAGGCCCACACCATGCCGGCGACTTCACGCGTTGGATAGGCGACCGCTTTGAGGCGATCTTTGTAGCCGCGGTCGTCGGGCTCCGTCGGCATGTCCATGCAGTTGCCGTCCACGTCGAACTTCCAGCCGTGATAGACGCACCGGATGCCGCACTCTTCGTTCCGTCCGAGCACGAACGACGAGAGGCGATGCGGACAGCCTGCGTTCAGCACGCCCACGCGTCCGTTGGTGTCGCGGAAGGCCACAAGCTCGAGCCCGGTTACGCGCACCGCGGCCGGCGCGCCGTCGGGTTCGAGCTCTTCGCTCAGCACCATCGGTAGCCAATAACGGCGGAACATCTGCCCCATTGGAGCGTTGCCCTCGACCCGGGTGAGCAGTTCGTTCTCGGCCTGTGACAGCATGGTGGATCTCCTCGATGAATAGCAAGGAATAGGTTATTCCATCGGGCACTACGGAGCAATGACCTCTCGGCGTACATTTCTCGGCGGTGCGGCCGCTAGTACTGCTCTACTGGCACCCGCGCGTTCCCGTGCCCAGACCCTGACGACGGTTCGCTGCGGTTCGGTGCCCGTCGACGGCTACGGGCAGCCGTACTATGGCTATGCGGCCGGAATCTTCCGCGACGCCGGGATCGATCTGCAAGTCGTCGATCTCGCCAACTCCGGTGCTATCGCGGCAGCGATCACGGGCGGTTCGCTCGACATCGGCCTCGGCAGCCCGAGTCAGATCGCGGGCGCGAAAGAGAAGGGCCTGCCGTTCACGTTCTTCGCGCCCGGCGCGGTCTACACGGCCGACGCGCCATCGTCGCTGTTGATGGTGCTGAAGACGTCGCCGATTCAGACCGCGCGCGACCTGATCGGCAAGACGGTCGGCGTCGATAACCTCACGAGCTTCACGCAATTCGCGACGCTCGAGTGGCTGAAGAAGAACAACGTCGATCCGAGTACCGTCAAATTCGTCGAGATGCCGTTCTCCTCGATGCCGAGCGCGCTCGACGCCGGGCGCCTCGATGCCGCGCTGATCTCCGAACCGGCCAAGAGCGCGGCCCGCGCAACGGCCCGCGTCGTCGCCGACACGAACGCCGCGATCGCGCCGCAGTGGTTCATCTCCGTCTGGTTCACGACCGAGTCGTGGATGGCAGCAAATCTCGCGCTCGCGCACCGGCTGGCTCGTGCCGTCGTGCAAACATCGATTTGGGCGAACGCGCACCACGCCGAAACGGCGGCGACGCTCGAGCGGGCAACGAAAATGCCGCACGAGATCATTCTCGGCATGCAGCGTGCGCGTTTTGGCACGAAGCTCGACGCGGCGCTGGTCGACCCGCTGATCCAGGTGGCCGCCAAGAACAACATGATTTCCGCCGTGGTTCCGGGGCGCACGCTGATCTATCCCGGATTCGCGAGCTAAAGCGTGACCACACGTCGCGATCTCATCGCTGCTGCGGCGCTCTTCCCACTGGCGGCTGCCGCGTTGCCGGCTCGTGCCCAGAGCGCGCCGCTGCGTGTCGGCGTCGTGCCCACCGACACCTACGCGCAGGCGAACTTCGGCGTCCAAGCCGGGATCTTTCAGCAGAACGGCCTTGCGCTCGAGGTTACGGTATTGGCGAATGCCGGAACCGTCGGCGCTGCGGTCGCGAGCGGTGCGCTCGATATCGGTTGCGGATCGGTCGGCCAGATCGCTGCCGCGCGCGAGAACGGCGTGCCGTTTTATTTGATCGCGCCGGGGGCGCTGTTCAACGCGAAGGCGCCGCCGGCCGAGCTGCGCGTCGCAACGTCGTCGACGCTGAAGACCGCGCGCGACCTCAACGGAAAAAACGTTGGAATCGATAACCTGCGCGGGTTGCCGCAGATCTCCGTCGACACGTGGGTGCAGAAGAACGGCGGCGATGCGTCGAGTCTGAAATACCTCGAAGTCCCGTTTCCGGCAATGGCCGCGGCTCTCCAGGCCGGCCGCGTCGATGCGGCCGTGATCGCGGAACCGGCATTGACGGCAGCCCGCAACTCAACGCGACTGCTCGCCAACACGCTCGAGGCGATCGCGCCGTCGTTCTTCATCAGCGTCTGGTTCTCGACGAAGCCGTGGATCGCTCAAAACACCGCGCTCGCGCACCGCTTCGCCGCCGCTATCGGCCAAAGTGCGGTCTGGGCGAATGCGCATCACGCGCAATCCGCGCCGACCCTCGTCGCGATGACGAAGATATCGCCCGAGGTCGCGGCAACGATGAACCGGGCCTACTTCGGTACCAACCTCCGGGCGAATCTCCTCGACCCGATCTTGATGGTGAGCCAGCGGGCCGGCGTCACCAAAACGACCGTTCCCGGCGCGTCGCTGATCTACGACGGTTTCGCAAGCTAGCAGGCGCGTTTGGCGGCCCCGGCCGCTGCGGTATGAGGTAGCGACCATGCAACCTGCGACGAACGACCTCGATACGATCACCGTGCAGCTAGCGCGACCATTGGCGCGGCGTCTGCTGACGGCGATCGAAATGCTCAGCCAAAGCACGACCGCGGAGCGCCCCGAGTTCGAAGCACTACGCGAAGCGATCAAGAGCGGCTTCGAACGCGCCATCGCCCCCGAAACCAACGACCGCGAACCCATCGAACGCGAACTGATCTAATCGAGAATTTTTTGCGCGGTCTCGCCGAGGATCATGCGTTTTTCCGCTTCGTTGAGGTCGGAACAGCGGTTGATGAAGCCGACCGGATCGGTTTCTCCGACCGCGTAGTCCGAGCCGAGCGTAAGGCGTTCCGGCCCGAGGATCTTCAGTACTGACGTGAGGACGCCCGGATCATACACGCACGTGTCGTAGAAGAAGCTCTTGAGATATTCGCTCGGCAGGCGTGACATGTTCTTCATGTTGCCGGGCATGTTCTTCGCATTCTTGTCGAGCCGGCCCATGTAGTGCGGGAAATACCCGCCGGCGTGCGTCACGACGATTTTCAAGCGCGGAAAACGATCGAGCATCCCGTCGAAGATCATCGATGCGAGGAACTTCGCCTCTTCGAACGAGACGCCGAGCGAGTTCCAGAACCCGTAGCGCTGGAACCAGTCGCATTTCGGGCCTTCCGGATGCATGAACACGGCGACGTCGCGATCTTGCACGGCTTCCCAGAACGGGCCGAATGCCGGATCGCCCAAGATAGACTGCCGCGCACGTTCGAGGACAGGTTCACCACGCGCAGTCCGAGATCGTCGACGGCGCGCGTGAATTCTTTGAGCGCCAAGGTCGAGATCTTGCAGCGGCAGCACGAAGCTGCCGATGATGCGGTTCGGATAGCGTGTCGCCCAGTCGGCAGCGACGTCGTTCAGGCGGCGGGTGAAGCCGTTCTCGACGGCGGGTTCCGCCCACGACGTCGGCGACAGAACGGTCGTGGACGAGAGGACCATCTTCGTGATGCCCATGCGGTCCATGTCTTCGATGATCCGATCGCGGGTCTTGCATGTTCTCGAAGTTGCGCACGATCCCAGGCGAAGCCGGATGCGCGCCGAAGCCGGTCGCCGGCGAGTGTTGATGGCACTGGTCGAGAACGTCCTCGACCATGTAGTGCGCATGGAAGTCGATGACCGGTGACGGTTCGGCGTTGTCCATGACCGCGCTTTCGACGATAATCGACACGTTACCGTTTGTCTGGAGTACGAGAGAGTGCACGAATCCGAACGAACCCGCGAACGCGAACGCGAACGTCCGCCGCTCAGTTCCTACGAGCTGGCGATCGCGCACGACAAAGAGTTCGCCGAGCGCCAGAACCTCGGGCGGGTCGTGATTCGCGAAGAAGATTGTCCGCAGCAGATGACGCGCCAGGGTCTGCTGCGCTTTTACCTGAGCCCGTTCGTCGTGCACGATACGCCGCTGCAGGACTGGTCGGTGTTCACGCACGAGATCCGCACGAAGTCGGGCAAGCACCGCCATCAAGGCGGGATCATCATTTACGTCGTTGACGGGCAAGGGCCACTCGGTCGTCGACGGCGAGCGCGATCAAGTGGAAGAAGGGCGACCTCGTGCTGTTGCCGTTGCGGCCCGAACGGGGTCGAGCACCAGCACTTCAACGACGATCCGGCCAAGCCGTCGACGTGGATGGCGTTCGTGCACTTCCCGATCCGCGACTACGTGGCTTCAGAACTGACGCAAATGGAAGTCTCCGCGGACTACGCCGCGCAGGAGGCCGGCCGGTGAGCGATCGCAAGGAACGCCTGGCGCAGTCGAACTTCTGGGACAACATCCTGGCCCTGCGCGACGAACAGCGCGAGAACCGCAAGAGCGGCATCCAGGTGATCGAAGAATCGGAGCTCCCGCTCGAAGTCAACCGTCAAGGCTTGATGCGCTGGTATCTGCATCCGGACATCAAAGACACGCTGCTCACGACACATCTGTTCTTCTCTCAGGAGATCCCGCCCGGCAGCCGCTCGGGCCGCCTGAAGTTCCAGGGCGAACAGGTGATGTTCATCGTGGAGGGCAGCGGCTACACGCTGCTCGACGGCGTGAAGCATCCGTGGAAGGCCGGCGACGTGCTCAACTTGCCGTTGCGTAAGCCGGGCATCATCGTTCAGCACTTCAACACCGACCCTGAGACGACGGCGAAGTTCATCGCGGTGGAGCCGAACTTTCTCGCCTGCGCGAGCGTCGATCGCGGCAGCGGGTTCGAACAGCTGGAGGATGCGCCGGAGTACGTGCGGACGAAACGTCCCCATGACGCTTCTGGAAAGCGCCCGGCTTCTCGTGCCGCGGCTGATCGAGCGCGGCCCAGCCGGCGACGGCGAGCGCCGCATCCCGGATGACACGATCGCCGAGATGAAGGACGCGGGGCTCTTCCGCGCGCTGCAGCCCAAGCGCTGGGGCGGTCACGAACTCGACTTGCAGACGTTTTACGATGCGCTGATCACGCTCGCCGAAGGCGACATGTCGACGGCTTGGGTGTACGGCGTGCTCGGCGTCGCGCCGTGGGTCGTGGCATTGCTCGACGATCGCGCCGCGGCCGACGTGTGGTCGGACGATTCATCGACGCTGGTCGGCGCTCTCGCTGGCGCCGGCGGGCGAGGCTGACGCCCGTCGACGGCGGCGTGCGGATCAGCGGCCGCTGGCGCTTTGCGAGCGGCTCGCGCGCACGGCGATTGGGCTTTCCTCGGCACGTCGTGCGGCCCGAGGACGCGCCGGCAAACGCGCCGCGCGCCGGTTGGACGATGCTGCTCGTGCCGAAAGCCGACTATCGGATCGAGGACATGTGGTATACGTTCGGCCTCAAGGGCACCGGCAGCAACGACATCGTCGTCGACCGACGCGTTCGTTCCGCACTATCGCATGCGCCGCATGGAAGAGAACATCGCCTGCGCCGGCCGGGTCAAGCCGTCAACACCGCGCCGCTCTACCGGCTGCCGTTCGGTCAGGTCTTCGGCGGCGGCGTCGCCTACGGCCCGATCGGCGGCTTGCGCGGGATGCTGGACCGAATTTCTCGCCTACGCGCAAGCGCGGGTGCGCTCCGGCGGCCGCGCGACCGTCATGGATCCCGATGCGCAGCTCGTCGCGGGCGAAGCGGAAAATGCGATCGACGAGCTCACCACGATCGTCCATCGCAACGTCGCCGACCTTACTGCGTATGCGGAGCGCGGCATGGTCCCGCCGGCTCACGAACGCATGAAGTACAAGTTTCAAATGGCGAACGCGTCCGAGCGCTGCCGCGCACTCGGCGCGCGGATTCTGCAAGCCGCCGGCGCCTCCGGCATCGCGACGCAACATCGCTTCGGGCGGACGTTCGCCGATCTCACGTCGGCGCGCCAGCACATCACGAATCAGCACGAAATGCACGGCCGGCATTGGGGCGCGCATCTGTTCGGCGAAACAATGCCGCCGGACCTCATGCAATGACGAGATGAGCACGTTCGACGTCGGCGGCGTTCTGCTCGAGCGCCCGTTCAAAATTCGCCGCTTGGGTCACTTCGGGTTGAACGCGACCCGGATGGACGAGTGCATGCGCTTTTACACCGAAGAGCTGGGCTATCGCATCTCCGATGCGCTCGACTTCGGCGCGCATGCCCAGCATCCCGAAGCGATCGCGGGACTCGGCGATTCGAACGGCTATTTCATGCGCCACGGTACCGACCACCACAGCTTCGTGATCTTCAACAAACGCGTGCGTGAGGCGATGTCGCCCGGACGCGTGTTTCCGCCCGGCGTCGTCGTGAATCAGATTTCGTGGCAGGTCGGCAGCCTCGCCGAAGTGGTGAACGGCAGCGCGTGGCTCGCCGGAAAGGGCACACGGATCATCCGCAGCGGCCGCGATATGCCCGGCGCGAACTGGCACACGTACTTTCCCGACCCCGACCGTCACACGAACGAACTCTACTACGGCATGGACCAGATCGGCTGGGACGCCCGCAGCAAACCGCAAACGATGTGGGATCGCGGCTTCGAACAACGTCCGGATCTTCCGCAAATGTCGGAAGAAGATGAAGTTCGCGTCGCCGGGGAGCGCGGCGACGATCTGCTGTCCGGCTCCGCACGGCGCGACGCGTTGCCCGGCGCGGCGTTCGACGTCGACGGCATCATGCTGCCGCGGCCGTTCAAGATCATCAACGGCGGGCCGATCAGTCTCTTCTCGGCCGATGTTGCCGCCGGCATCCGGTTCTACACGGACGATCTGGGCCTGCGGCTCTCCGAAGAGATCGTGTGGAACGGACACCGTTGCGCGTTCTTGCGCGCAAATACCGAGCATCACTCGATCGCGCTGTATCCGATCGAATTACGCGAAACGCTCGGCGTGCGGCCGAATTCGACGACGCTTGCGGTCGGCGTGCAAGTCGGCTCGTACCGTCAGTTGCGGGATGCGCGCGCGTTCCTGGCCGAACGCGGCGCGGCGTTCGTCAATGTGCCGGCCGAACTGCATCCGGGCATCGACTACGCCTTTCACGTCCTCGATCCGGACGGTCAAGCCGTGCAGGTCTACTTCTCGATGGAACAGGTGGGTTGGGACGGGCGCACGCGCCCGGCGTCGATGCGCCCGAACCCGCAACCGGATGCGTGGCCCGACGCCTTGGCCGGCGAGCCCGACGTCTACGGCGGCGAAACGCTTCTCGGCCCGCTTGGCTGATGCCGCCACTTCTGTTCGGCGGAAGCTCCAATCGCGGATTGGCCGACGAGATCGCGAAGAAGATGCAGACCCGGGTCGGCAACGCGCTCGTCGATCGCTTCAAGAACGACGAATGCCGGGTCGAAATCCGCGAGAACGTCCGGGGCGCGGAAGTCTTCGTCCTGCAGTCGCTCTGTCGTACGCCGTGGGGCGGGTCGGTCAACGACGCGACGATGGAGTTACTGATCATGATCGATGCGCTGCGCCGCGCGTCGGCCAATCGCATTACCGCGGTGATCCCGTACTACGGCTACGCGACGCAAGACCAGAAGACCAAAGGCCGCGAGCCGATCTCCGCCAAGCTGGTGGCGAACATGCTGCAGGCGGCCGGCGCCGAGCGCATCGTCACGCTGGATTTGCACTCCGCGCAGATTCAGGGTTTCTTTGACGTGCCGGTCGACAACTTGATGGCCGCGCCGCACATGTCCAACCATTTACGCAACGAGAAGCTCTTCGGCGACAAGATCGTCGTCGTATCGCCGGACGCCAGCGGCGTGCCGCGCGCCGAGTTCTTCGCCAAGCGGCTGAAGTCGACGCTGGCCGTGATCATCAAGCGCCGCCCCGAGCCCGACGTTTCCGAAGTGACGCACATCGTCGGCGAAGTCAAAGGCAAGATCGCGGTCGTCGTGGACGATATGATCTCGACCGGCGGCACGCTGGTCAAGGCCGCCGAAGCGCTGCTCAAGAGCGGCGCCAGCGACGTCTACTGCGTTGTCACGCACGGCATCTTTGCCGGCGATGCGGTCAAACAATTCGAGGCGTCGGGTATCCGGAAGGTGTTCGTCACCAATACGATCCCGGTCTCAGCCTATCCGGACGGGCCCGGAACGCGTATCGAACAGCTCTCGATCGCGCAGATCCTTGCCGATGCGATCAAGCGTATCACGGATAACCGCTCGGTTTCCGAACTGTTCGTGAGCGATGACGCCCCTGAGCCGCCCCAGCCCTAGGTGAAGACCTTCGTGCGGAGATCCACGTCCGCGTTGAGCAGGCCCGTTTGCCGCATCATCGACGTCAGGCGCGGCAGCGAGGCCGGCACGATGTCCGCTTGCACCGCAACGGGCTTCATGCGCCGCACGAGATCGGGATGCAATCCCGAGAACTCCGCCACGAGATCGAAGTACGGCTGTTTGCCCTGATTCGCCGTGACCCAGGCTGCGCCGCGTTTGTAGGCCCGCACGAACGCGCGGATGTCGCCCGGCCGTGTCTGCGCCATCGTCCCGGTCACGGCGAAGAACGCCATCGGGCCGCCGGCGTAGGCCGTGCTCATCGGCCACGCGAGCAATTCGAGCGCCGGATCGTCCAGCGCGACCGTCAACGCCGGGTCGATGATCAGCGCGGCATCGACGCGTTTGCTCTTGATCGCATCGGGCATCGTGGGCAGCGCCAACTCGATGATCTGCACTTTCGAGGGATCGCCGCCGGTCGCGCTGATCCACGCCGTCACGACCATCCAGATCACGTCGCGCAGCGTGTTCACGGCGACGATTTTGCCTTCGAGGTCCTTGCCGGTGCGTAACGGATCGCCTTTGCGCTTGAGGATGGCGCCGGAATCCGGCGGCTTGTTCGAGGCGATCGTGCCTTCGAGGATCAGGCGCAGGTCGATGCCGCGCGAGATCGCTTCGACCACGCTCGTCGAGTTCGTGAAAACGATATCGGTCGAGCCGCTGAGCATCGCCGGAATCGCAGCCGCGCCGCCGCGGATGACTTGCCCGGTGACCGCGAGATTCTCGGCGGCGAAATAGCCGAACTTATCGGCGGCGTAAAACGGCGCGTTCGTCGCGATCGGGATGATGCCGACGCGCAGCGGAATCGTATCTGCGCGTGCGGGCTCGATCAGCGCGCCGCCGAGGGCGGCTCCAAGGGCGAGCAGGCTGGATTTGCGCGAGATAGGATGCATCATGAACGGTAGTCCGCCCAGCGCAGGAATTACTCCTAGCAGCAGCAAGACCGGGGCGTGCTGAAGCTCTCTCGACGCGCGCTCATCCTAGCTGCCGCCGCAGCCGGCGCCGAGTGTGCCGCGGTGCGTGCGTCTCGGCGCACAAACACCGGCGAAAATCCGCGTTGCCTCCGTGCCGATCGACCTCGACGGCGCCGCGCTGTACGCGCTCGCGCAGGGCTTCTTTCGCAAGCACAATCTCGACGTCGAGCTGGTGGTGATGACGAACGGCCCGGCAACCGCGGCGGCCGTGATCGGCGGCTCGCTCGAGTTCGGCACGGCCGCCGTCATCACGATCGCCAACGCGCGCGAGCGCGGCATCCCGTTCGTGATGGTCGCACCGGGCGCCGCGTACTCATCCAAACAGGCAACCGGCTCGCTCATCGCGCTTGCGGCAGCGCCGCTCCGCACGGCTAAAGACATGGCCGGGAAGACCGTTGCGGTAACGAGCCTGAAGGGCGTGAGCCAAATGGCCGTGTGGGCGTGGCTCGACAAGAACGGCGTTCCCGCCGACGCCGTAAAGTTCATCGAGATACCGTACTCGGATATGGGCGGTGCGCTGGCCGCCGGCCGCGTCGATGCGGTCGTGGCGGAGGAGCCGGCGCAATCGCTGATTCTCGCCAACGGCGGCCGTATCGTTGCCACCGTCAACGACGCGATCGGTGATGAGTGGGTCGGCGGCGGCTGGTTTTGCATGCAAGACTATGCCGTCACGCACGCCGCCGTCGTGCGCCGTTTTGCCGACGCAATGGCCGAAGCCGGCGCTTGGGCCAACAAGAACCACGACGCCTCAGCCAAGATCCTCGAAGCCTATTCGAAGCAACCGATGAACCCGAACCAAAAGCGCGCGTTTTATCCGGAACGGATCGACCCGGCCCTGCTTCAGCCCCTGATCGACGTGTCGGCAAAATACGGCCTGTTGAAAGCCTCGTTCCCGGCCAAGGACGTCATCGCTCCGCAGGTCCTCGGAGCGCCTGCCCGGGCTTCGCAGTGAATTAACAGAGCCCGCCGGTCCGGGCGAAGAGCGCAGGCAGCACACGGCGAAAACGCCTGCAATGCATGAGGTGAAGTTCCTGGATCGAGGGGTTCAACTGATCCTGGACGACATCGCCAGGCATCGTGAGGATCCCGCCAAGACGAAGGACGTGCTCTGGAAGGCCGCTTGGGCCCGCGGGTATCAGGATGTGCTCGTGCCGGTTCACGGTTCGGATACGCGCTACGAAGGCACCCTGACCCTCGCATACCGGCTGTCGTCCGGCCGGCACGTCATCGCTGTCGATACCGGAGAGCGCATGCTCACCGTGGCCGAAGAATTCGCTGAAGCGCTGCCCGGCGTTGGTTCGAAGGTGCGTTTGACCGCAATCTTCATGGGCGAAAAAGAGAAATGGATCATCAAGGCGCTGGCGACCGTCGGTTGCGGGCTCGCGATCGACTTCACCGCGGATGTCGCCAACAAACGGATCGGCGACAACGCTTGGGCGGATACGCTGCGCAACGCGCTCGGCCAAGCGCGGTCGGCCGAAAACGAAGTGACCAAGAAGCTCAACCTCGAGCGCATGGCGTTGCCGCCGGTCGAAGACGAGCCGCCGTTCAAAGACCAGATCATGAAGCTGGACGAAGAGATGCGCGCGCGCATTTCGCAGGCGCCGCTAACGCCGGAAGAAGAGCGTGAGAAGTCCAAGCTGCGAACGCAGGATCAGGCGAACGCTTTTTTTTCCCGCCGAAAGGCGAAGCTCGCCGAACAATATCGCATCGAGTCGCTGCACTTTCGTGAAAAGGGCATTCCGGAGTTACGGGCGGCGTACGATAAGCGTCAGGTTCGCCTGCAAGCCGCGCAAGCCGAAGTCGCGCGCGTGACCAAACTCCTGGCTGAGAATCTGGCCAACGTCGAGCTTGCCGGCCAAGCCTCGAAGATGATCGAGCGCATCGAAGAAGCCTGCTTGCCGATCGTCGTCGGCGACATGAGCGCCGTTGCCTCCGATCCCCGCAGCCATTTCAAAGAGATCGTCGAGACGCTCTCGCAGCTCTACGACGTGGCCACCACGCAGCGCAAACGCGTTTAAGGCTCCAAGAGCCGCATGAGGTTGGGGCCTTCGATCGCCTGCAATTCATCGCTGCTGAAGCCGCTCTGCCGTAGGCCGGCAAGCTGCTCTTCGGCGCCGCGATACGGAAAGTCCGTGCCGAAGAGTACTTGCGATGCCGGCACCAGCTCGCGCAATGACGCCATGGCGCCGCGATTCGCGACCTGCGCCGTTTCGTAGTAGAACCGCTGTAGCTCGGTCATGAGGCCGTTGGGAAGCCGTGCGGCCATGCGCGGCTGCTTTGCGAGGTTCACGAACCGCCCGATCAAGAACGGCAGCGTTCCGCCGCCGTGCGAGAAGATGAAGCGGATGTGCGGATACTTTACCGTCGTGCCGCTGAAGACGAGACTTGCGATGGCGCGCGTCGTATCCGTTCCGAACTCGATCGCCGTCGGGGGAATGCCCGGCACGATATCGGCGCAACACGCGTTCAGCGTCGGATGCGTGTAGACGATGGCTCGGCGGCGATCGAGTTCCGCGTAAATCGGATCGAGTACGGGATCGCCGAGATAGGCCGTGCCGTAGCTCGTGAACAGCCCGATGCCTTGCGCTCCCAAAACGTCGAGCGCATGCGCGATCTCGCCGAGGCAAGCGTCGATATCGGGGATCGGCAACGCTGCGAAGAAGCCGAAGCGCCCGGGATGCCGGCGCACGAGCGTCGCCGCGTACTCGTTGGTCGCGCGTGCGGTCGCGGCGGTGAGATCCGCGTCAGGGGTAGCGGAAAGCACCGCTTTGTCGACGTTGCTGCGATCCATGTCTGCGAGCGAGTTCTCGACCGACCAGGCTTTCGAAACGGCGGGCAACTCCCCGCGCGCATCGAGCATCGCGTTGATGTCCGGAGCATAGAAGTGATGATGAACGTCGATGCGCGCGGTCATGCTGGCGAGTATATCGGACCTCGCCTGGCCCCGCCTGCCCGCAATATGCTATTCTTGCGGCATGTTTCACCTCGACGGGTTCCTCGACTACGCCCTCGTCTTTCTCCGGATCATGGTGGGCCTGGTCTTCGCGTCGAGCGGTCTCAAGCACGCGAAAGATCCCGAGACGCGCAGCAAGGACATCGGTCTGCCGAAGAACGTCACGCTGTTTCTCGGCTGCGCCGAACTGCTCGGCGGGGTCGCGGTGATCGTTGGTTTCCTCGTGCAACTTGCATGCATCGGCTTGCTGCTCATCATGGCCGGGGCGCTGCAGAAGAAGCTCTTCGTCTGGAAGACCGGCTTCTGGGGTAAAGACGGGTTCGGTTGGAACTACGACCTGATCTGCGCGTCGATGCTGGTCGTGATCCTTTGCGCCGACGGCGGCCGCTTCACGATCTTCGGGTAAAGGAACTCGGCCATGCCGGACATCGATAAGTACGTCGACGACATCATCACGCGTCAATCCGACCTGCAGCGCCGGATGTATCGCGAAACCATGGCGGTGCCGCACGGGCGCATGCAGACCGGACCCGATCAATCCGCGTTCTTGTCGTTTTTGGTGAAGCTGATCGGCGCGAAACGGGCGATCGAGGTCGGCGTGTTTCGCGGCTTCGGGTCGCTCGCGATCGCGAGCGCGCTGCCGCCGGACGGCAAGCTCATCGCGTGCGATGTGAGCGAAGAGTTCACGCGCGCGGCGCGCGCCTACTGGAAGGAAGCCGGGATTGAGACGAAGATCGATCTGCGCATCGCCCCGGCGACGCAGACGCTCGAGGCCCTGATCGCAAGCGACGGTCCCGGCAGCTTCGACTTCGCGTTTGTCGACGCCGACAAATCGAAGTACCCGGTGTATTACGAGCAATGTCTCACGTTGTTGCGCGTGGGCGGACTTGTCGCGTTCGACAACGTCCTGTGGGGCGGCACGGTCGCCGACAAGCGTTATAAGGACGAGGACACCGCAGCACTGCGCGCGCTGAATCTGAAGATCCGTGACGATGAGCGCGTCGATGCGGTCCTCGTCACGATCGGAGACGGCTTCCACCTCGCCCGCAAACGCTAACGGCCGGCATGTCGCAGGCGGACGTATTCGAATCTCGAGCGCTTCGTGCAGGCGCAAGATCCGTTATTCGCCGGCGTGGAAGCCGAACTCCGGGCCGGCCGCAAGCGCACTCATTGGATGTGGTTCGTGTTCCCGCAGTTGCGCGGGCTCGGACATTCCGAAATGGCACGATATTACGGCATCGCGTCGCTTGACGAAGCGAAAGCCTACCTCGCCCATCCCGTCCTCGGACCGCGCTTGACGCTTTGCGTGAACCTCGTTCTACAGGTCAAGAATGGATCGCTTTCACAAATCTTCGGCACGCCCGACGACCTAAAATTCTGTTCGTCGATGACGCTATTTGCGATTGCCACCGGAGATAGCGGAACAATTTTCGAGGAAGCCTTGCAGCGCTATTGCGACGGCAAGCATGACGAACGAACTGTTAAGCTTGTGGAATTGCCCTAACTAAAGGTGATGGTTATCTCGCGTCCCTCGACTGCGCGCCCTGCGGCGCTTCGCTCGGGATGACGGAGGGCGAGATCCCGGTGTATTCTAGCCTATTCTTGGCTTAAATTTGGGCGATGATTTCGGCGGCGGGGAAGTTGCGCTTGAGGAGACCGTATTTGGCGCCGGCGTCGATGACGGGCTGGACGAGCGGCGGGGTGACTTCTTCGCCGAACAGCGTGCGCACCGACCTTGCGACGACGGCGGGGTCTTGCTTCGTCAACGTCGCGACGGCTTGGACCGATGCGCCCGGATCCGTGTTGTACCAATGTGCGCACGAAATGAGCGCTGATTTTATTCTGCGCGCGGGGTCGGGATGTGCGGCGATCCACGCGCCCGATGCGACGTAGGCGCCGTTGAGGAACCGTGTCGCGATGCCGTCGTTCGGCGAGCCGATCGAACGGCATGTCGCTAGGGCGGTCGTCGCGTAGGGCTGCGTGATCTCGGCGGAGTCGATGCGGCCGGCTTCCAGCGCGGCCTGCATCGAGGAGAACGGCATTTCGATCCACTGAATGCTCTTGGAATCGCCGCCGTGTTTGTCGATCCATGCTTCGGATGAGATTTGAGCCGCGCCGCGCAGCACGTTGACGGCGACCGTCTTGCCGTTGAGCGCGCTGCCACTGTTGATCGGCGAATCTTTGCGGACCATCAGTTGCGAGCCGCCGTGACCGCTCACGTACATCGGGCCGCCGGAGATCATCTTCAGGTCGACGCCGTTCTGGTGTGCGAGCGCCAGCGACATCGTGTTCATGCTGCCGATGACGATGTCGCCGCCGACGATCGCGGCAGCGATGGCGTCACCGGAGCCGAGCGTCTGAATGTCGAGCGCGATGCCGGCTTTCGCAAAATAGCCTTGCGATTGCGCGAGCGGCATCAATGCGTCGCCTTCGATCGGCGTCGCCGCGGCCCGAAACTGTTGCGGGCTTTGCGCAAGCAGCGTCCGTGGTACGCCCGCAACGGCGACGCCGAGCGTGACGGCGATCAATTCCCCGCGCTTCATCGCGCGAACACGGCGGTGATCCGGCCCTGATCGAGGATGTGTCCGTTCATGCAGAACATCAGCATCGCGCCGGTCGTTCCCGATCCGAGGCCGAGCGTATCGACGTCGAGCGCGTAGACGTTGAACTGGTAGTGGTGCGCGGGTCCGGGCGGCGGCGCCGCGCCGCCATAGCCGATCGCGCCGAAATCCGTATAACCGAGAATGGTGCCCGGAACGGCCTTTTCGGGCGAACCGGCGCCGGCGGGCAGCGCCGTTTTATCGCCCGGGATGTCCATCACGAGCCAATGCCAGAACCCGACTGTCGTCGGCGCATCGGGATCGTAGCAGGTGACGACGTAGCTCTTCGTTCCGGCCGGGCCGGCGCTCCAGGCGAGATCCGGCGAAACGTTTCCGCCGGTCAATCCGAAGCCGTTGAAGACGGCCGAATTGGGCAGCGTGCCGCCGTCGGCGAAAAGCGTGCTTGTAACCTTCAGCGCCAAAGCGAGTCTCCTAGGTCTTGACGGTTGAGGCTTTGTAGATCTCGTCGATCGCTTCCCCGAGCGCGGTGTTGAACTCGGCGTCGCTCATGTTCACGTTGAGCCCGTCGACCAGCGCGCGCGAAAAGCTCGCAATCATCTTGTGGTTCTTGGCGAGGCGCGCGCAGGCTTCGTGGCGCGGGTAGCCGCCCGAGAGCGCAACGACGCGCTGAATGCCTTTGTGCGCGATCAGCGGCGCGTAGAGATCCGGCACCTCGGGGATCGTCACCTTGACCATGACTTGCTGACCGGCCGGCAGCGCATCTGCGCCCTTGAGCAGTTCTTCGAGCAGCAGTTGTTCGGCTTTCGCTTTCTCGGGGCTCTTGATCAGCACTTCGGGTTCGAGGATCGGCACCAAGCCATGCGCGTAAATCTGCGCGCCGACCTCGTATTGCTGTTTGGCGATCGCAGCGACGCCTTTGGGGTTCGCGAGGTTGATCGTGGAGCGCATCTTCGTGCCGTACACGCCGAGCTTCACGGCACGCTCGAGCAATGCATCGAGTCCCTTGATCGGCTTCATCAGCGTGACGCCGTCGGCTTCCGGCTCCATGCCTTGATCGACTTTGAGCAACGGCACGACGCCGCGGTCTTCCCACAGATACGACGGTACGGGTTTGCCGCCGGCTTGCCCATCCATCGTGCGCTCGAAGAGGATCGCGCCGATAACTTTGTCGCCCGTGAACGCCGGCGCGCTCATGATGCGCACGCGCATCTCGTGCATCAGCTTGAACATCTCGTCGTCGCCGCTGTAAGCGGTGTCCGGGATGCCGTAGGCGCGGAGCGCGCCCGGTGTCGAGCCGCCGCTCTGGTCGAGGGCGGCGAGAAAGCCGGGCTTCTCGGAGAGCTGCTTGCTCATGGCGGCATTTGACACGGTGGGGTCCCCTCTACGGATCGGCTCTAGTTGGCGCTTCCAATTCGGATGGACCCTGATTTCTCTTTCCATCCGCGTTTGCGCGTTTGCGCAAAAATCGGCAGGCCGACGAGCAAGAGTTCGAGTTCTGTGACCGAGGTCAATAGCGCACCTTCATCGCGTTCGACGGAGAATGCGGCTTGCGGGCGGAGTTCGTGCTCGCCCGCCATCCCGGTACCGGCGACGATCACGCCGATTTGCGTGCTGCGCCGCGGCGTGATGCGCGCGCTCGCGCCGGCGGCGACGCGCACCATCGCGATTTCGAGCTGGCGTTCGGAAAACGTGCCGAGCCGTTTGATCGCGACGTCGGGTTGATCCGGATCGGCCACCCAATCGAAATGCGCCGGCTTCATCAAGATCGGTTCGTCGTAGCGCGGCTTCGGATATTCCATCGGACGGCCGTTGATGTGTTCCCACACCGCTTCGTAGCTGTCGCGTGTGCGGCGCATGCCGGGCGGAACGTCGCCGGTGCGCGTGAAGACGCCCTTTTCGAACGTACCGAAGGCCTTCATCTCTTCCATGCCCTCGAACATGCGGCGCAGGCTGATGTAGCCGCAGCCGCTCGCGCCGCCGAATTGAAACGTCATACCGTAACGCGCGGTGTCGTACTCTTGCGGACCGTACGGCGTGCCTTCCGGGAAATAGGCGATCTCGCCGGGCTGGATCCACTGGTCGGGACCGTAGTTCATCGGGCCGCCGCCGAGGATGATCCGAATCTGATCGAAGTTGTGCGCGTGGCGCGGGCTGTAGAACGGGCCGACCTGGCGGCTGAAGTTCAGCCGGTAGTTGTCGATCGCATCGTCCTCACCGGACAGCAGGATCTGGCCGTCCTTCGGGTTGCCCCGGAAGTCTTCGCCGACTGCGTTGTTCGGATCGACGTAGGCGATCTTCATGGGTGGCCCTTCGAGAGGTCGGTGCTGGCGTACTGCAATAATGCGGTCTTCACGATGCATTGCGAACACGACTCGAACGACGCCCGCTCCCTGACGCGGCGGCGCCTCTTGCAGCTCACCGCCGCCGGGGGCAGCGCGATCGTCGCGGCGGCCGCACTGCCGGCCGGGCTAGCGGCGCAAATGCCGGCCAAAAAGGTGATCGACGTGCATCACCACGTGGCCCCGACGAATTTTCTCGCGCAGGGCGGCACGCCGGACGAGGCACGCGTCTTCAAGGGCTGGAGCATTCCGAAGACGATCGATGAGATGGACCATGCGGGCGTTGCGACCGCATATGCATCGATCACCGTGCCCGGCAAGCGCTTCGACGATCCGGCCAACGCGCGCCGCGTGTCGCGTGACTGCAATGAATACATGGCCGGTCTGCGCGTGCAGAACCCGGGCCGTTTCGGAATGTTCGCGCTCGTTCCGATGCCGAACATCGCCGATACGCTCGCCGAAATCGCCTATGCCTACGACACGCTCAAGACCGACGGCATCGGGCTCTACACCAGCTACGGCGATAAGTACATCGGTAACGCCGACTTCGATCCGGTGTTTGCCGAACTCAACCGCCGCCACGCGGTCGTCTTCGTGCATCCGACCGTCGGCCCGTGCTGTGGCAGCGTGCAGCCGTGGCTCACGACGGCACAGATCGAATACGGCACCGATACGACGCGCGCAATCGTCGAGTACATCTTCAAGGGCGGCACGCAAAAATATCCCAACGTCAAGATGATTTGGTCACATGCCGGCGGCACGATGCCGTTTTTAGCGGAGCGCTTCATCAACAGCGGTGAGGGAACGTTCAAGAACATCACGCCCAACGGTTTTCTGGCCGAAGCGAACAAGTGCTATTATGACACGGCGCAAGTGCCGAGCAAAGGCGCGATGCTCGCTTTGCGCACGATCATCGCTCCAACGCAGATCGTGTACGGCACGGATTACCCGTATCGCGGCTTCCAATGGACGGAAGACATGCTGACGGCCGACGCGGTGTTCAATCGGCGCGAGCTGCAGGCCGTCTATCGCGATAACGCCGTGCGCGCTATTTCCCCCAGTAGATGAGCGCCTTAGAGACGATGGCCTTTGTGTCGAGCGGGACTTTCAGACGGCCGTAGGCGAGGCCGGCGTCGAGTACGGGCTGGATTTCAGCGGCGGACAGCGATTCCGCAAAGGTCGATCGAACCATCGCCGCCACCGACGCTGCATCGAGGCCGGTGATGCGCTCGAGGACCGGTACCGTCTCGGCGTGATGCGTGTTGACATAGTGTGCCGTTTCACGCAGTGCTTGCGCCGCTCGTCGAGCAAGGTCGGGGTGCGCGTCAACCCACGACGAAGCGCCGAAATACACACCTGAAATGTAGAGCGGCGAAATCGCAGCATCGGCATTCCCGAGCAGCTCGACGTCGTTGCGCGCTTGGCCGAAGTATGAGCCGGTCATCATCGCGGCGTCGACACGGCCCGCCACGAGCGACGCGGCCATCGAGCTTTCCGGAAGCTCGACGAAGTGAACGCTCTTGGAGTTGCCGCCGTTCTTGTCGACCCACACTTCCGCACCGAGTTGCTGTTCGCCGTCGAGCGTGGTGACGGCGACGATCTTCCCGTTCAGATCCGCGCCGGTGCGTAGCGGTGAATGCCGCACTTTGGCGAGCACGATATCCGGGGCTTTGCTCGTGAACACGGTTGCCGGGGCAATGATCGTAATCGGTATGCCGCGACCGAGCGCCGCCGCAACCGACATCAGGTTCGAGAAGCCGATTTCGGCCGAGCCGCCCACCACGGCGGCCACGACCGCGCCGCCGCTGCTGGTGGCCGCCGCCGTAGCATCGAGTCCGTATTTCTTGAAGAAGCCGCCGTCGACCGCAAAGGCACCCAGCGAGCCGCCGTCGCCGCCGAGGTTGAGCACGCGGATGGCGGGGAGCGTCTGCGCGCTTGCGTGCAGCGGAAGAAGCGCGAGCAGCAGCGCGAGCGTGCACGTTCGCCGCAGACCGCTCATTTTGCACCGCTCCAGATGATTTCGCGGGCGGGAAACGCGCGTTCGAGAATGCCGTATTTGGCGGCTGCGTCGATCAGCGGCTGGATGAGCGCCGGATCCAGCGTCGTCGGATTGGTGGTGCGGTGCATTTTCGCAACGTTCGCAAGCGTCGCTTTGGTGAATTCCGCAACGACCGGTGCGGTCTCCGGCCGATGCGTGTTCACGTAGGTGGTGGCAGACGCCAGCGTCGATGCGAACGTGCGCACCTCATCGGCGTGGTGCTGCGCCCAATCCGCAAGCGCCACGTAGCCCGCCAAGATGAACCGCGGAGCGATCGCCTCGTTGGCGTACGACAGCGTTTTCGTCGTGCCGGCTTCGAGCGAAATGTCGAGCTGGGGCGTCTGCAGAATCGCCGCATCGACGCGGTGCGCGACGATCGCGGCTTCGAGCGCGGCGTTCGGGAACTCGACGAATTTCAGGCTGCGCCAATCGCCGCCGGTCTTGTCGACCCACGCGCGAATGGCGACGCTCGTTGCGTCGCCGAGCGCCGGCACGCCGATCGTCTTGCCGTTCAGATCCGCTCCGGTCTTGTAGGGCGAATCGGGTGCGATCTGCAACAGCGAGCGCGCGTTCTGCGGTTCGTTGAGGATCGCCGGCGCGATCGCGACGAGCGGAATGCCCTTGAGATGCGCGTTCATCAACGCGAGCAGGCTCGACTTGCCGATCGGATACGTGCCCGAAACGACGGCCGCCGTCGCGGCCGCACCGCTGCTGGTGGCGATCAATGAGACGTCGAGCCCGCTGCGCGCGAACATTCCCGTCTTGACCGCGTAATAACAGTCGGTCATGTCCTCGCTCGGCACGCCGGCAATTTGCAGCGCCTCCGCGGCGCTTGCCGGGCGGCTCGCGCTCCACAGTGCCAGCGGAGCGAGCGCCGCTGCTCGCAAGAGTTGGCGGCGTTTCAGCATTGGATCAGTACCGGGAGAAATGCGTGCATTCTTTGGCCATCACCTCGATGAGCGCCGGGCGGCCGGCAGCCGTTACGTCGAGCGCTTCGCGCGCTGCCGGGGTGAAATCTTCAACGTCCTCGATTCGCTTCGACCACGCACCGAGTCCGGCCGCAACCATCCGGTAGTCGCCGCCGAGATCGATCGCGTGATACTGTTCGATCGCGCGTTCCATGCCGAGCCGCTCGCCGGCCATGATGCCGTTGTTGAAGACGATCGTTATGATCCCGATGCGATTGCGCACCGCGGTTTCGATGTCCATTCCCACCATGCCGATCGAAGCGTCGCCCATGACGTTGACGCACACGGCATCCGGATTGGCCAGCTTGGCGCCCATGATCATGCCGAGCCCCGCACCGAGTGAGGTCGATTTGCCCCAGCCGAGGTAATCGCGCGGCGTGCGGCTCTGCCAGAACGGAATCATCTGTTCGCGCGGGCTGCCGGCTTCGTGCGTCACGATCGTGCGCCGGTCTTTGAGCAGCGCGTAGAGATCGCGAATCACGCGGTACTGGTTGATCGGCTTTTCGGCCGACGTGAGTTCGGGCGCCCATTCCGCTTCCCAAGCGGTGCGCACTGCGCCCACTTCGGCTGCGGCGTCGCGGCCGGCGACGTGTTTGCGCGCCACGATCTCATCGGCGAGGGCTTGCAGCGCGAGTTTCGCATCGGCGAGAATCGCGGCGTCGGTGAACCAATCCTTGTTGATGTCGAGCGGATCGTTCGTCAGGTGCACGATCGTTTTTCCGGCCGGGATCTTCGGTGCCCAGTTGACGCGCGAGAGGCTCGTGCCCGCGCCGAAAACGCAGTCGGCGTCCTTCAGAAAAGCGAAGGCCATTTTGGGCGCCGAGTTCACCATCGCGCCGAGCGCGAGCGGATGATCTTCGGGAAAGCTGCTCTTGCCCGGATTCGTCGTCAGTACCGGCGCTTGCAGCAGTTCCGCCACGCGCACGAGTTCGGCCGTTGCGCCGGCAAAGAGAATGCCTTGGCCGGCCTGGATCACCGGACGCTTCGCCGCGAGCAGCACGTCGGCTGCCAAGCGAATTGCCTCGGGATCGGGCGCAGAGCGCAGCGAGCGCGTCGTGCGATAGGCGTACTCGCCGCATTCGGCTTCGGTGATGTCGCCGATCGCCTCGATGAGCACGGGGCCCGTCGCACCGCTGTGCAGGTTGTGAAACGCGCGGCGCATCAGCTCCCACACGCGCGCGGGATCGTCGAGTTCGCAGCCCCACTTCGTGATGTGCGCGAAGTTGTCGACGGCGCTAAAGTCGGCGGCGTGTGACTGCGGCCCATCGGTGCCGGACCGGGCAGCACGAGCAGCGGAATGCCGTCGCTAAACGATTGCGAGACACCGGAGAACGAATTTTCGATCCCGGGTCCGCCCTGCGGCGCGAAGACGCCGATCTGTTTGCCGTTCGTCGAGCGGCTGATTCCGTCGGCGATTCCCGCTCCGACCCGCTCTTGACGGCAGATGATCGGGCGCAGCCCGGCTTCCACGCAGCGGTCGATGAGCAAGTTCCTGCGGATAGCAGATCAGATGCTCGACGCCTTCGTCCTTGAGCACCCGTGCGATCGCGTCAGCTACTTTGATTTCGCATCCTCCCGGCTCGGCAATTTCTTTGCGACCTTGCGGCTACGCCCCAGGAGTTCCCTTTGCTGAAATGAAGGCTCGCGACGCCGGAGGACGCATGGAAAACGGACATCTCACCCGCCAAGAACTCTTAGCGCAGCTCACCCAAACCGCAGCGGGCACGCCGATGGGCACCCTGTTGCGCTCGTTCTGGCAGCCGGTCGCGACGGCCGATAGCGTTGCCCCCGGGAAGGCGCGCGCACTACGCGTGCTGAGCGAAGATCTCACCTTTTATCGCGGTGAGACGCGGAACGCCGTACTTGATCGGTGCGCGCTGCGCGCACCGCTGCACCGTGCTCCACACCGGCTGGGTGCAAGACGATCAAGTGCGCTGCATGTACCACGGCTGGCGCTACGACGGAACCGGTCAATGCACGGAGATGCCGGCCGAGAAGAACGTTAGTCCCGAGCTGGTGAAAATCGCCGGCTACCCGGTGCACGAATACGGCGGTCTGCTGTTCGCCTATTTGGGCGCGGGCCCGGCGCCGGAGTTCGATCTGCCGCGCAAGCCCGGGCTCGAAGAGCCGGGACGGCTGCGTACGGTGCGCTATCAGGAGTGGGACTACAACTTCTTCCAAGGCACGGAAAACTCGCTCGACGCGACGCACGTGAGCTACGTGCACGTGTGGGGCAAAGTCAGCCGTTTCGGCGATGAGATCACGACCGCAGTGCCGGAGTTGTCGTACGAAGAAACCAGTGCGGGCATTCGTCAGACGGCGTATCGTTCGGCGAACAACATCCGCATCAGCGATTGGACCTTTCCGAACAACAACCACATCGTCTCGCCGGGACCGCGCAAAGGCGATCCGTGGACCGACAGCGTGACCTGGCACGTAGCGATCGATGACGAGCACACGATGCGCTTCGCCGTGCAGACGATGGCGTCGACGGATCCCGAGACCGATGCGCGTTTTTTGGCCGATCGGCAAGACGGCTACAATCCGGCCGATCACTATCACGAACTCTTCGACGAGCATCGCATTCCCGACGGCATCGGCACGGGGCAAGTGATCGCGACGCAGGATTACGTCGCGCTGCGCGGTCAGGGCCGGGTCGTCGACCGCTCGCAAGAGCGCTTGGGCCAATCCGACGCCGGCGTCGCGTTGTTGCGCCGCATTTTTCTGCGCGAACTCGAAGCGATTCGCGAAGGCCGTGCGACCAAAACGTGGGCGCGCCTCGACGAACCGGCGCACTTGCCGATTCAGGTTCCCGAACCGGTTTAGCGGAGCGGCGTCGCTCCGAGCCCGCTCGCCGCGACCCAGCCGCGGGCGGGATCCCAGCGGATCATCACCACCGAGCCGATGCCCAGACCGCGTTGCGGAATCGCGACGAAGTCGTGCGGTCCGTAAATGCCGACGTTTCCTTGCACCGACGCGATGTGTTCGCGGATCTGTGCCGCGGTGGCGGAAAGGCCGATTTTCCGCAAGGCATCGAGGACCAGCAGCGTTCCGTCCCAGGCGAGCGAAATCGCGTTTTCGGGTTTCGCGCCGGCTGCTTTCAGCGCCGCGAAGTAGCTTTCAAGCGCGCGTTTCGTCGGACCGGGCGGCACGGCTTCCGGTGCAAAGGCGGGCGTGCCCGGAAAGTAGAGCTCTTTCGGTGCGAAGGCCGCATAGGCGTGCATCTCGGCGTCGCTCAAGTTCGCGGCGGTGGTGAGCACCGGCAAGCCAAGACCCGCTTCCGACGCGTTGCGCAAGACCGTACCGAACGGCGTGCCGGTCGTCCACGCGACGAGAACTTGTGCGCCCGACGCTTTGATCTTTGCCATCTGCGCGCTTACGCTGAGATCGTTCGGATTGAAGTGTTCGTGTGCGGCGACCGTCATCGTGCCGCTCGTATCGCCGCCGAACACCTGGTCGATGTTCTGATCGGCGTCTTGCCCGGTGGCATCGGTCGAAGTGATGAACGCGACCTTCGTCCAGCCGCGCATGGCGAAGTACTTCTTCGCGGCCGCGAGGGTGTCGAGAGTCGAGATGCCGCTGGAGAAGAGGAAGCTGCCCGGCTTCGGGTGCACGCCGGGCGTGAAGCAGTAGAGCGTGGGACCGTTTGCCATGAGCGGTGCGACCGCGCTGCAGAGCGACGTTGCGGCGAGCCCGATCGCGACCGCCGCGTGTTTGGCGATGATCGCGTTGGCGGCTTGAACCGCGGTCGCCGGATTCGACTGGTCGTCCCAGATCACGAACTTGATCGGACGGCCGTTGATGCCGCCCGCTTTGTTCGTCATGTTTTCGATGACGCTCAGCGCTTGAATGCCCTCGGCGCCTTGAAATGCGTACGCGCCGGAGCGCGACATGATCGCATCGATTTCATACGGCGGCTCGGCCGCACGGCTTCCGGCCGCGGACGCGACCAGGGCCAAGGCCGCAAACAGCATTCCGATACGGACGTGGTTCATGTGGCCCCCTTGCACACCTGATTGGGAAACCCCGGCCGGACCGGAGAAGACCCGGCGATGAAGGTTGAGACCGTAACGGTACGCGACGGCGTTTCGATCGCGGTCGCGCTCTATCTGCCCGCATCGGGCGGCCCGTTTCCGGCGCTGCTCGCGGCCTCACCGTATCGGTTCGACAACAACGTCTTGCCGCCGAGCGCGCAGTTTCTCTGGCGCGAGACCGGGCCGATCGACCTCTACGTCGAGCACGGCTACGCGTACGTGAATATGGACGTGCGCGGGTGCGGGCGCTCCGGCGGAAGCTTCGAGTTCCTCGGCAAGAACGAGCAGCACGATCTCTATGACGTCGTGCAGTGGATCGCCGCGCAGCCGTGGTGTTCGGGTAAGGTCGGCGGCCTCGGGCAATCGTACTTTTGCATGTCGCAGTGGTTCATGGCCGCGCAGCGTCCGCCGGCGCTGGCATGCATCGGCGCGCACGACGGGTTGAACGATCCCTATCGCGCGAGCGTGTACAACGGCGGCATTCCGGGCGATTTCTTCCCCGGCTACTGGTGGCAGCAAAACCGCATCATCAATCGCACGCCGGCAAACGGCGGGCCGCCGCGCGAGCAAGACGTCGATCTCAACCTGCTGCTCGCCGCGCATCCGACGTACGACGAGTTCTGGCGCGAGCGCACGGCGTGGGAAGTGCTGGACGAGATCGACGTGCCGCTGTACTCCGGCGGCGTGTGGTCGAAACACATGCTGCACACGCGCGGCAACATCGAGGGCTACAGGAAAGCGCGCGGCCCGAAGAAGCTTCGCATGTCGGGCGTCCCGAACGCGTGGGCCGCGAACGCGGAGTTCAACTCGCGCGAGTTCCACGAGCGCACGCTTCTGCCGTTTTACGATCACTATCTCAAGGGCGCGACGAACGGCTACGCGGATTCGCCCGCCGTCGAGTACGCGGTGCGCGGCACGTCGATCACGCGCACCGCGCCGGACTGGCCGCCGCCGGGCGTGCGCTATCAACGCTGGTATCTGAACGCGACGGCATCGGGCAGCGTCACGTCGCTCAACGACGGCGGGCTCGCGCTTGAAGCCGATGCCTCAGGCGGTTCGACCAGTTATGCCTATCCGAATCCGGGCTGGGTGAACGGCGTCGTCGGTTTCGGCCCGGGCGGACCGGATCCGGTGCGCCGCGTCCTGACCTTCACGTCGGCGCCGCTCGAGGCCGATCTCGAAATCGCGGGACCGATCAAGCTCGAACTGTTTGCATCGTCGACCGCGACCGACACGGATTTCTTCATCAAGCTCTCGGACCAAGTGCCGCAGGCGGAATCCGAACGCGCGGAAGGCCGTAATCCCATCGCCGAGACCGTGTCGCGCGGCTGGCTGCGCGCATCGCACCGCGCACTCGATCCCGCGCGCAGCACCGAGATGGAACCCTACCACACGCACGCTGCGCCCGAGCCGCTCGAACCGGGCGACGGTGTATCGCTTCGACATCAGCATCGAGCCGATGGCCTACCGGTTCGCGGCCGGTCATCGCATTCGCCTCGAGATCGTCAACGGCGATTCGGCGCTTACAGAGATGCTCTGGACGCACTACTACCGCCCCGATAAAATCGGCAGCGACACGATCTATCACGATGCGCAGCATCGGTCGGTTCTCATCCTTCCGGTGACCTGAGCGGTGTACGGCGGGCCAAATGGCGAGCAGTGATGCTCGCAGCCGCGTCGTAGAGCGGGAGATGCTTCGTGTCCTATCGCGGCTCTTCGCGGCCGTCACTTTTCTTGGCTTGCTGGGTGCATCGGATACCCTCGACGCTCCGACGGTGATCGCGCCGAAGGTCGTGGTGGTCGCGATGTTCGAGATCGGGAAAGACTCCGGCGATCGTCCCGGGGAGTTTCAACTGTGGGTCGAGCGCGAACATCTCACGCGGCTGATTCCGGTGCCGGGCGCATTTCACGGCGTGCGGACGAACACCGATGCGTCGGTGATCGGCATCGTCACCGGGCGCGGCAATACGAGCGCAGCGTCGAGCATCATGGCGCTTGGGCTCGATCCGCGCTTCGATCTGCGCAAGAGTTATTGGGTGATCGCCGGGATCGCCGGCATCGATCCGAAAAAAGGCTCGATCGGATCGGCGGTGTGGACCGACGCGGTTGTCGACGGCGATCTCTCGCATGAGATCGATGCGCGGGAGATGCCCCGCGATTGGCGCACGGGCTATGTGCCGCTCGATCGCACGCTGCCCTACGAGCAGCCGGTGCCGCGGGTCGACGAGATGGTGTACCGTCTCAACCCCTCGCTCTTGCATTGGGCGTACGCGGTTACGCGCGATACGAAGCTGGCCGACAACAGCAAAGCGCGGGCGCGGCGCATGCTCTACACGGGTTATCCGCGTGCGCAAGCGCCGCCGTCGGTGCTCATCGGCGCGACCGTTGCGTCGAGCCGCTTCTGGTCCGGCGCGCTCTCCGACCAATGGGCGAACGATTGGACGCGCTATTACACGCACGGCCGTTCGACCTACGTCACGACCGCCATGGAAGATGCCGGTACGATGCACTCACTCACCGCGCTAGCGCGCGCCGGCCGCGTCGACGTGAACCGCGTGCTGCTGCTGCGCACCGCCAGCGATTACGACATGCAGCGGCCGGGCGAGACGGCCGAGCACAGCCTCAACAGCGAAAAGTACGGTGCGTACTCCGCGTACATGCCGGCGATCGAGGCCGCCTATCGCGTCGGCAGCCGCGCCGTGCACGCGCTCGTCGCCGGCTGGCCGCGCTACGAGACGCAGATCCCGTAAGCTAGTTGATCGACGCGCGCAGTGCTTCGTAGGAGAACGACGTGTCGCGCCAGGCGTCGATGTTGCCGAGACCGTGTTCCTCGTTCCAAACGACGACGTCGAACATCTTGCCGGTGAGGGCTTTCGCGTCTTGGGCCGCGAGGTGCAGCGCGAGCGGCACCATGTGCTCAGGAACGAGCGGAAGGGGTCCGGCTTGGGTGGCGCCGGCCTTCATGCGCGCGACGTTCTGTTCGTCGAAGCCGGTGGTGCGCGTGTGGCCGGGGATCATGATGTTCACGGCCACGTTGTCTTTGCGCACCTCATCGGCCAAGTAGAAGCTCATCGTGGCCAGCGCCGCTTTGGAGGACTGGTAGGGCATCTCCTGACTGTTGGGACGCAGCGCCGTGTACGCGCCGCCGGCGGAGCTGTTGACGATGCCGCTGCTCACGGTGTTGATGATGCTGCCGCGCTTTTGTTCGATCATCGGCCGGATGAAGCGGCGCGTGACCTTGAGCGCGCCGAAGATGTTCACCGCGAACGACTTCTGCCAATCGGCATCGGTTGTGGCAAGCGTGGTCGTGCGGCCGGTGGGCGGAAAGAGTTCGCGCTGCCGCAGGGCGGCATTGTTGAGCAGCGCATCGACCGTGCCGAAGCGCTCGATCGTGCGCGCGAACACGCCGTCGATCGCGGCGTCGTCGGTGACGTCCATATCGGCGGTCATCAGGTTCGCGCCGCCCGCGGTGAGCGCGGCGTCGATCGGCTCGGCGCCGTTCCACGAACGGTCGGTCGACACGACCTTCGCGCCCGCTTTCAGGAACGCGAGCGTGTACGCGCGTCCGATTCCACGTGCGCCGCCGGTGATGACCACCACGCGGCCGGCGAGCTCTTTTGATGAATTCGGCGTATCCATAGCGCCGGACACGTTGGTCAGCGAGGTGCTGCATCCTCGTCGGCATATTGACGCTGAACGATGAGTGCAGAGTTGATCGTCCGCAACGTGACCGTGATCGACGGCTCCGGCGGTCCGCCGGTCGCCAACGCGGAAGTCGCGATCGCCGGCGGGCGCTTCACCGCGATCCGCCCGATCGGCACGTCCGCCGGCCCCGGCATAACGGTGTACGACGGCAAGGGCGGTTATTTGCTGCCGGGTTTATGGGAGGGTCACACGCATTTGCGCGCGCGGCCGGGCGAAGGCGACGCCGATCAGGTTGCGCGGCTCGAAACGATTCTCGCAAGCTATCTTGCGGCCGGTATCACCGCGGTGCTGGAACTGGGCGGCCCGCTCGACATCGACGGACGGTTGCGCGAACGCCATCGCACGACGCCGCCGACCGGCGCGGCGGACCTGTTCTTCGCCGGCCCGTCGTTCACCGGCATCAACGGCTGGCCGCTCGAGCTGCACCACAATCACGCGCTCGTGCGCGAGGCCGGCGATGCGGAGACCGCGCGCCGCATGGTGCTCGAACTCGAAGGCGAGACCGATTTCGTCAAATGCATCTACGACGGCGAACCCGGCGCGCCCGACAAGCTGCCGCGCGCGGCGCTGCAGGCGATCGTGAAGGCGGCGCACGAGCGCGGCAAGAGCGTGCTCGTGCACATCGCGACCAAGCGCGACATCGAAGAAGCGGTCGACGCCGGCGCCGATTGCATCGAGCACGCGTTCATCCCCGAGGATCCCGACGACCTCAGCGAAGCTGAAGACGTCGCCGATCTGTTAGCGAGTACCGGCACCTACTTCTCGCCCACGCTGGCGGTATTCGAGCAGCTCGGCCGCAGCGGCGACAAAACCTACCTGAACGAACTCGCGCGCGATTCGATCATTGCGGCGAGTGAGGTTGCCGAGATCGCGAGCCGCCCCGCCTTCGGCGCGCCGTTTCCGCACCATCCGGCAGCCGAAACGTTGACGCGCTTCCAGTACGCCATCCGGGCACTGCCGATCATGCGCAACGCCGGCGTGAAGATCGTGGCCGGCAGCGATATCGCGCTGTTCATGTCGCGCCCGGCCGCGCTGCTGCGCGAACTGCAGCTTCTCACCGACGCCGGTTTACCGGCCGGCGACACGATCGTGGCCGCGACGCGGTACAACGCCGAGAAGATTCGCAAGTCGGCAAGCGCCGGCACGATCGCGCCAGGTCAGGTCGCCGACGCGCTGTTACTCAATGCCGATCCGCTCGGCGACATCATGCATCTCGTGCGTCCCGGACATCGGGTGGCGACGATCCGGCACGGACACCTGACCGAGGCGGCGGAATAGCCCGGTGATGACGCAATCTTCGATTCGCCGCGTCGCGGTGGTGGGCGCCGGCACGATCGGCGCGAGCTGGGCCGCTTACTTTCTCGCGCACGGCCTCGATGTGACCGTGAGCGATCCCGCCGCAACGGCGCCGGACCTGCTCAAGCGCACGATCGAAACGGTCTGGCCGAGTCTCGTGCAGCTCGGCCTCGCGCCGGGCGCATCACCCGATCGCGTGCGCTTCGAGAGCGATCCGGTGGCAGCCGTCGAGGGTGCCGAGTTCGTACAGGAAAACGGGCCGGAGAAAGAAGACGTGAAGATCGCGCTGTTCGCGCGGCTCGATGCGGCGCTGCCGCTCGAAACGATCATCGCTTCGAGCTCATCGGGCCTGCTGATCAGCCGCATCCAGTCGGGCTGCGCGCATCCGGAGCGCACCGTGATCGGGCATCCCTTCAACCCGCCGCATCTCATGCCGCTGGTGGAGGTCGTCGGCGGTGCGAAGACGTCGCCCGCGGCGATCGCGCGCACGATGGCGTTCTATCGCGCGATCGGCAAGTACCCGATTCACATTCGCGCCGAAGTGACCGGGCATATTGCGAACCGGCTGCAGGCTGCGCTGTGGCGCGAAGCGATCCATCTCGTCGACACGGGCGTGGCCAGCGTCGCCGACGTGGATGCTGCGGTATCGTACGGCCCGGGCTTGCGCTGGGCGCTGATGGGGCCATCGCTGACGTTTCATCTCGGCGGCGGCGAAGGCGGGATGGAGCACTTCATGACGCATCTCGGCGGTCCGATGCAAACCTGGTTCGACGCGCTGGGCAGTCCGGATCTCACGCCCGAGCGGCAGCAGAAGATCCTCGACGGCGTCGCCGGCGCAACCGCGGGCCGCAGCGTGCCCGATCTGGCGCGCGAACGCGACGCGTTGCTGGTGGAGTTGCTGAAGCTGAAGCAGTAGGGCTTATATCCGCCTGGCGGAATGCTTTGGCGACGACGTTTTGGAGGGCACCGATGGCCAACGTAGCTGAGAGCCTCGCGGAAACTGCAGTCGACCGGTCGGAGTGGACGATCACCTCGACGTGCCGGCGGTGCCGGGCGGCGTGGAATCTCGCGCCCAGCGTCATCGGGACCGCCAAGGACGGCAAGGCGTTTTTCCGGCGCCAACCCGAGACGGAAGAGGAACTGAGCGAAGCGTGGCGCGCCTTGGTGGCGTGTCCGACCGGTTCGATCAAAGCGCCGCACGGGCTGCCGCTGCCGAACGACGTGTTTCCGCAACTGCTGGCCGAGAATCTTTGGCGCCTCGGATACAACGACAACAGCAGCGCCGGCGCGCATCCGTTTTTCATTCGCGCGAAGAGCGGGCTGAACTTCATGGTCGACGGTCCGCGCTTCGTGCCGAAGCTGGTGAAGTTCATCGAAGAGCAGGGCGGGCTCGATCACGTGCTGTTGACGCATCGCGACGACGTCGGCTCGGCCGCGAAGTACGCCGAACACTTCGGCGCGCGCCTGTGGATCCACGAGAACGATCGTGCGGCGGCGCCCGAAGCCACCGACATCCTGACCGGCTACGAGATCACGGAACCCGTGCCGGGCTGCACCGTCATTCCGATTCCCGGCCACACGATCGGCAGCGTGGCGTTTCTCATCGATGAGAAACTGTTTCCCGGCGATTCGCTGGGCTGGGAACTCGCGCAAAGCCAGCTGTGGACGAATCCGATTTTTTGCTGGGATGACTGGCCGATGCAGGCCCGCGCGCTGCGGCGGCTACAAGCTTTCCGCTTCGATTACGTGTGCTCCGGGCACAACTACAGCATCGGATTCCCGGCCGACCGGATGAAGGCGGAATTGGACAAGGCGCTCGATTTCTTCGATACGCTGACGTGGACGCCGCCGACGCATCTGCCGACCGGTGAGGCGATTCCGGCGGCGCGCATTCAAGAACGCGATCGCCGCGTCGCGGAAGTTCGCGCCGGCTTTTTCGCGACGCTCGAGCGCGAACAGGCTTGACGCACGTTTCGCGGCGTCACGCGCTGGCAGCGCTCGCTGCGGCCGGCAGCGTGGCGTATTTGGGGCGGCCGGCTGCGGCCGATGGGCCGGCGATTCGCGTCGGCATGATTCCCATCGAGTCGGCCTGCGGCGCGTTTTATGCGAAGGAAAACGGGTTCTTTCAGAACGCCGGCGTGAACGTCGAGATCGAGCTGAACCCATCGACGCCGGCGATTGCGTCGGCCGTCGTCGCCGGTACGTACGATATCGCATTCAGCGGCATTTCGACGCTGGCGGCGGCGCACGCGCGCGGGCTGCCGTTTGTCCTCATCGCGCCGTCAGGGATCATTGCGCCCGGTACGGTCTCGGGCGGGATAACGGTCGCGCCGCAATCGCCGATCCGGACGGCCACGGACCTCAACGGCAAGACGTTCGCGGCTTCGGGTCTCAACACGCAGGCGGAGTATTCGCCGCGCGCGTGGATCGACAAGCACGGCGGCGACTCGACGACGTGCA
The DNA here is from genome assembly GCA_963845455.1 of Vulcanimicrobiota bacterium. Lineage (GTDB taxonomy): Bacteria > Vulcanimicrobiota > Vulcanimicrobiia > Vulcanimicrobiales > Vulcanimicrobiaceae > Lustribacter. The sequence goes on from CAWJSM010000002.1 coordinate 695,948, forward strand.
AGTTCATCGAGATGCCGTTTCCGCAGATCGCCGACGCGATCGCGGCCGGCCGCGTCGACGCCGGCTATTTGGTCGAGCCCTTTCTCACCGTGGCGAGCAAACGCGGCGTCGTGCGCACGATCGCCAGCGGCGACGATGCAATCGGAACGACCTTCCTCGCCAGCGGATGGTTTGCGCTCGCCGCATGGGCGAAGGCGCATCCGGACGCCGTGGCGGCGTTCGCAACGGCGGTCGGTCAGGCGGGTCACTGGGCCAACGCGAATCCGGATAAGGTCGTACCGATCATCGCGGCCCACCTCAAGACCGATCCGGCGGTGACGGCCGCGGTTCCACGCACGCTCTACACCGATCGTCTCATCGCCGCGCAAGTTCAGCCGTGGATCGACGTCACCGCGAAGTACGCGAAGTTCCCGTCGTTTGCCGCCGCCGACCTGATGTATCGCCGGTCATGAACGTTCGCATCCTCGCCGCAGCGGCGCTCGCGCTCGGCGTGCTCGGGCCCGGCACGAAGCTCGGCGCGGCCGACGCGGTGCCGGTCGAGTTCAACATGATCCTCTCGACGACGGGCGCCGCCGCGGTGGCAGGCGTTCCCGTCAGCCAAGGCGTGCGGGTTCTCGAGCAAATGGTAAATGCCGCCGGCGGCATCAACGGGCGACCGGTGAAGTTCAACATCCTCGACGATCAATCGAGTCCGCAGATCGCGGTGCAGCTCGCCAACGACCTCATCGCAAAGAAAGTGCCGGCGATCCTCGGCCCGATGTCGACCGCCTCGTGCGGCGCGGTCGCGACGCTGGTGGAAAAGAGCGGCCCGCTGATGTACTGCGTCAGCCCGTTCATCAAGCCGGCGATCGGCGGCTACGTGTACGCCGGCGGACCGGCCGACATCGACGGTGCGGCCGTCGTGCTGCGCTACTTCCGCGAACGCGGGCTCACGAGCGTTTCGCGATGCTCAACTCGACCGATGCCAGCGGCCAGGCGCTGGACAACGCCTTCGTCGAGGCCTTCGCGCTGCCGGAAAATAAAGGGATCACGCTCGTCGCACACCAGCACTTCGCGCCGAGCGCAACGAGCACGTCGGCCCAAATCGCCGACATCAAGGCGGCCAACCCGCAAGTCTTGATCAGCTGGATGATCGGCGCGCCGTTCGCGACGGTTTTGCGCGGCGCGCACGACGGCGGACTCGACGTCCCGATCGTGACCAACGGCGCCAACGGTTCGGCGGCCTTCATGTCGCAAGTGGCGTCGTTCTTGCCGAAAGAGGTCGACTTCGCGTCCTACCCCGCCTCACTCGCGAGCGCCGCGAGCAAAGGCATCGCCGCCGCGCAAGCCGCGCAAACGAAAGCCTTCGAAGCCGCGCATGTCAAGCAAGAAGGCAACGCGATGGGCGCCTGGGACCTCTCGCTGATCATGGTCGATGCGATGCGCCACCTCCCCGCCACCGCGACCGCCGACGACCTGCGCGCCTACATCAACAAGCTGCAAGGCTTTGCCGGTACAAATGCGATCTACAACTTCCGCGCCTATCCACAGCGCGGCAGCGGACGTGACGGAAACATCATAGCGCGCTACGATCCCGCGACCAACGCATTCGTCGCGATCAGCAAACCCGGCGGCGGCAAATGACGCAGACGTCAACGATGGTCCCGGTGCAAGGCGGTTACGTTCCGCGTTTCTCGCTCGCCGAACGCGACCGGCGCTGGAAACGCGTGCGCGAACTGATGGCGGCCGATAACATCGATTGCATCTTCGTGCCGCCGAACACCGGCCACTGGGACACGTTTCAAGCCAGCGGACGATACCTGACCACGCTCGGCGGTAACAACGCGCAAGTCGCGACGATCTTCCCGCACAGCGGCGACGTCACGGCGATCTCGAGCCCCGACATCGCGCCGGCGATTTGGCACGCGCGTCAGGACTGGGTCAAAGACATCCGCTCGGCGGGCAGCGGCGGCGGCTGGGGCTACACCGACCACGTCATCGCCCGCATCAAAGAACTCGGCCTCGAACGCGGGCGCATCGGCATCGTCGGCCTCGAAGGCAATACGCGTTACCCCGAAGGCGTCTTCTCGCACGGCATGTACGAAAAATTGCGCGCCGCCTTGCCCGGCGCGCAATTCGTCAACGGCAACTTCGTCCTCGAACGCGCGCGCTTCGTCAAGAGCGCCGAAGAAATCGCCATCATGGAGCAGGGAATCGCGCTGACCGAAGGCGCGCTCGACGTCCTGCGCGCCGAGGCGAAGCCGGGCGTGCCGGAGTGCGTCGTCTACATGCGTCTGCTCGCGAGCATGGTCGAACGCGGTGCCGAGCTGCCCAGCATGATTCTCTGGTCCGCTGCGTGGCCGCAGTCGCCGTCGAACTACTACATGCCGACGCAACGCCCGCTCGAGCAGGGCGACATGATCTCGATCGAGTTGGAAGCGCGCGTTGCCGGCTACAACGGGCAGGTCACGCAGGTCGCCTTCATCGGGGAGCCGCCGCGCGAGTATCAGGAGATGTTCGATCTGCAGCAGCGCGCCGTCGCCCGCTGTTACGAACTGCTGCATCCCGGTTCGATCATGGGCGACTTCGTCGAAGCGATGAAAGACTTCGAAAATGCGGACTACACCGTTCGCCTGATCATGCACTGCCGCGGCCTCGGCGACGACTCGCCGATCTGCATCGGCGAATTCCGCGACGAGATGATGCGTACGTGGCCGATCGAGGTGGGCGCGACCTTCATCGTCAAGCCGGTGATCTTCGCCCGGGAAGGGCTTCCGCCGGCTCTACTGGGGCGATACCGTCGTCGCCACGGAGACCGGTGCGCGCCGCCTCGGCTCGCGCAAACCGGAGATCATGCGTCTATGAACGACGATCCATCTGGAGGTCTGCCCTTCGTGAAAGTTCTCGATCAGCGCGATGCTTACGCTGGTGCTCGCCGTTTCGGCCAATGCGCCGGGCACCGCGCAGACGGCCACCGGCGCGCCGTACACGATCGATGCCATCCTCGAGCTTTCCGGCTCGAACGCGTTTACGGGCGAAATCTATGCGACGTCGCTGAAGATCTACGAGACGTACGTCAACGCGCACGGCGGCATCAACGGCCGGCCGGTGCATTTCAACCTGCGCGACGACGCGACCAATCCGCAGACGGCCGTGCAACTCGCCTCCGATACGCTCGCGAAGCATCCGGTGGTGTTTTTCGGCGGCGGCAACACCGGGTCGTGCGCGGCGATCGCACCGATGGTGAAGGACGGGCCGGTCGACTACTGCATCTCGCCCGGATTCTCGCCGGACAAGGGGAGCTACGCGTTCGCGACGTCGCCGTCGTTGAAATCGATCGTGTCGGCGATCCTCGCGTACTGCCGCAGCCACGGATTGAAACGGCTCGCCTTGATTTCGGCGATCGACGCGACCGGCAAGGCGTCCGAACAGGTGCTGACCGAGTTGCTCGACCTTCCGGCGAACCACGATCTGATGCTGACCACGAACCAGCACTTCAATCCGGCCGACCTCAGCATCGCCGCCCAAATCACGCAAGTCTCGGCCGCGAAGGCCGACATCGTGCTGTGCTTTGCCGGCGGAACGCCGTTCGGAACGGTGCTGCGCAGCCTCAACGACGGCGGCGTGCACTTGCCGGTCCTCACGTCGTCCGCGAACATCAACCGCGTCCAGCTCGATCAGTACAAGAGCTTTCTCCCGCCCCAGCTCATCTTCAACGGACCAATCTTCGAGATGGCGGATCAAGTCGGCGACCGCGGGCTGCGTGACGCCGTCAACGCCCTGTATTCGTCATACAAAGCGGCCGGCGCGGAGCTGAGCCCGCAAAGCGGCTTCGCCTGGGATCCGGCGGCGCTGGTCGTTTCGGGCCTGCGCAAGCTCGGGCCGTCGGCGACGCCGCAGCAACTGCGCGACTACCTGCTCGGCCTGCGCAAATACCCCGGCGTGAACGGCTCCTACGACTTCTCGATCGGCGACCAGCACGGCCTTGGGGCCGACTCGCTGGTGTTCGTTTCGTGGGATCCGAACACGCGGAACTTCTCCCTCGTCAGCGGGCCCGGCGGCTTGCCGCTGCGCCGTTAAAAACGATAGGATACCGGCATGAACGCTAAGCCCAAGATCACGACGATCGAAATCGAGGACTCGCTGGACAAGCTCGACGACTGGGATTTCTTCGCGGAGAAGGTCGTCGGCAAGTTCTCGGGGTTCAAAGCGGCGTCGGGTAATATTCTCGGCATCCGGCGCCGCATCATCGATCGCGATTCGGTGTACGACGAGAAGAAGGGCCCGCACCCGCACACGTTCGAGCTCTCGCCCACCGGCATCGAGACGATCAGCTTCAAGCCGATGAACTTCCACGTGACGCACGCCGGCACGCCGCATCGCGTCCCGCACAGTTTCGGTTACTGGCACATCAACGATCTCGACGAAGTGTATCTCGCGATCCCGGCGCCGGAAGGTGAAGAGCGCGGCCACTTCGTCGTCGTCATGCAGAAGCCGGCCGGCAAAGAAGGCGAGAGCTTCGCCTGGTACTGCGAAGAGTGCTTGACGCTGTTCGATGAGTACCGTTTCAATCACGGCGAGCTCGGGCTCACCGAATTTTGGCGCGCGGAAATGCAAGCCGTCGCTCAGCACAACGCCAAGGACCGGACGTGTCCCGAATGCGGGCACGCGAATCCGCTCGCCTACACCTGGAATACGGTGAAAGATACGCCGGAGCTCACGGCCGCCCGTCACCACTGGTGAGCACGTCGCCGCAACTGCCGGTCCTCGGGTTCGACTTTCCGCTCGACGCGCCCAATGGTTGGCATGAAGCGAACCGGTATCTGCTCTACGCCGGACACTTCGCGCTCGACGCACCGCCGATCGCCCTGCAAGAATGGCTCGGCTCGGGCAGCGAGACGGTGCCGGCGCGTCACCGGCAACTCAGCATGGTGCCGGCCGGTACGCCCCACCGGTTGACGCACTTGGCCGGGTTCTGGCGTGAGTCCGACGCCGACTTGATCGTGCTGCGCGCCGTGCTGCCGGAAGCCTTGTACATCGCGCTGTACGTTTCGTCGGGACCGTCGCATCACTACGATCGGATCTGCTGGTACTGCAACGAATGCGGTACGAAACTCGCGCCGTGGACCTACAACGTCGAGCGCTTCGGCGCGTTATCATTTTGGGAGAAGCTGCTCGAGCCGGTGCGCGCCTTCAATGCGGCCGATGCGCAGCGGACGTGTCCCGCGTGCGGGGCCGTGCATCCGTTAGCGTACGGCTTCGACGCGGCGAACGACACGAGCGAAGAGCGGGCCGCCCGGGCGAGCTGGTAACGCGCGCTACTCGGCGCTCCAGCCGCCGTCGATCGGAATCGCGGTGCCGGTGATCGAGCGCGCGGCATCGCTGCACAGGTAGGCGCAGAGCGCGCCGACCTCGAGCGGGTCGATGAACTTCCCCGTCGGCATCTTGCTCAAAAACGCGCGCTTGAGCGCCTCTTCCTCGGAGATGCCGCCGCCGTACGACGTCGCCAGATCCTTGGCTTGTCCCGCGATTAGATCGGTGTAGACGGCGCCCGGACAAATCGCGTTCGCGGTAATCCCCGCTTCGGCGCCTTCGAGCGCGGTCGCTTTGGTGAAGCCGACGACGCCGTGCTTCGATGCGATGTAGGCCGATTTGAACGGCGAGGCGATCAGACCATGAATACTCGAGATGTTGACGACGCGCCCGTGCCCGGAGGCGACGAGATGCGGCCAGGCAGCCTTCGTGAGATGAAAGACCGAGTCGAGATCGACCGAGCGCACGCGTTCCCAATCGGCGTCGCCGAACTCGGCGATCGGCGCGACGTACTGCACGCCCGCGTTGTTGACCACGTGATCGATCGCACCGAAGTCGTCCGCGATGCGCGCAACGCCGGCGCGCACGTCATCCGGCTTCGTCACGTTGATCGCGTAGCCGCGTCCGCGGACTCCATACTCGGCAGTCAGTTTCGCGGCCGAGGCGGCCGCCGTCGCTTCATCGAGATCGCAGATCGCGATGTCGGATCCGGCGGCGGCGAGCGCCGTCGCGCACGCATAGCCGATGCCGCGAGCGGCGCCGGTAACGACGCTTACACGGCGGGCCAAACTCAAGCTGGGAAGCGCGCTCATTTCTTGCTGTAGTAGCGCACTTCGAACGTAACGCAGCCTTCCGGACTGCGCCACGGTCCGTGACGCATGCCCGGCGGGCGGCACGCATATTCGCCCGCGCGGAACGTCTGCTTCAGCTCGAGATCTTCGAACGCGCCTTCGAGGATGTAGACCTCTTCCCAGAAGTCGTGCACTTGCACGCCGTTCGGGGTCGTGTCGCAACCGGGCGGAAAGGTGAGGATGCGGGTGGCGACGTTGGCGTCGGGATCTTTCGCGAGGATGCGTTCGGTCATGCCGACGTCGGCGCCCGCGACCTTCGTCCACGGGATCGTCGTCACGGGGAAAAATTCGTGTTCGGGTTTGGCCATGTCACTCCACCGAGTATTCGAGCGTGAGGGGATGGGCGAGCGGACCGCCGCTGATGCGGGCCGCGAAGGTCTTGCCGAAGCGAAAGCCGTGCGTGAGCAGCGGCACGGTGCCGCAGAACAGCACGAAGTTGGCGTTGCCCTTGCGCTCGCGCAAACCGGCCAGCAGCGTCGCGAGCGGCATGATCTGCGCGAACGTGCCGCGCTGATAGGGTTCGCCGTCGATCGTGCTCTCGAGCGCGATCGCATCGAGTGCGGCATCGGGCGCGCCGATGCGCGCGACGTTCTTGCCGACGGGCTTCGGGCAAATGCTCTTGCTCTTCGAGATGCTCTCGCGTTCGACGTCGCGCGCGGTGTGATCGCTGCCGAGGCCGAGATACAGATCGTTGCCGATGCCGATCAAGATCGGCTCGACTTCGCCGCACGTCTCTTTGGTCGGCACGCTGATGCTCGGCGCTTGGGTGAGAATGCCCACCGGCATCTCGTACCACATCGGCACCTCGGGCGGGGCCGGAATGCCCTCGTGCGCGAGCTCGTCGATGTGTTTCTGCACCATCGCGCGATCGCGGCCGGTGTACCCCGCGATGATGAAAACGTCGGGTTCGAATTGAATCTGTCGCTGTTGTTCGTCGGTGAAAGTCAGCACGCGGTCTCCGGCTTGCGCATCATCCTCTGTTGACGGGACCGATGCATAGTGTATACACTTACCGTATCGCTATTTGCACCCCTCCCCAACAGCGTACGAGTCGCCGCCGGCCGCCGGCCGGCCTCTTTTAGGTATGGGGGCCGTGATCGTAACGGGCGGAGCGGGCGGACTCGGAACGGCGATCGTCGCCGACTTGCGGGCGAGCGGCCGCACGGTGGTCTCCTTCGATCGCCAGGCTGCGTCGGGTGCTTCCGCGTCGTTTCAACTCGACGTGGCCGATGAAGCTGCGGTCGGCGCGCGCGCCAACGAAGTTGCCGAACGCTACGGCGGCATCGACGGTCTCGTGTGCGCGGCCGGCACCGTGGCGGAACATCCGGTCGCCGAGATGCCGTTCGCGGCGTGGCGCAGCGTGATCGACGCATCGCTGACCGGCACGTTCGTCGCCACGCGCGCCGTGCTGCCGGCGATGATCGCTGCCGCGCGCGGCAGCATCGTCGCCTTTTCTTCCGGCTACGCAACGACCGGCTATCGTAACGGCGCGAACTATGCCGCGGCCAAAGCGGGCGTCGAGGCGCTGATCAAATCCGTCGCGCTCGAAAACGCGCAGTACGGCATCCGCGCGAACAGCGTCGCGCCCGGCCCGATCGACACGCCGATGCTCACGCCCGAACGCGCGGCGTTCATCGGCCCGCGCATTCCGCTCGGCCGCGTGGGCACGCCGGCCGACGTCGTCGGGATCGTCCGGTTCCTGATCGGCGATGAGGGCGCGTATATTACCGGACAAACCATCGGGGTCAACGGGGGCTTGATCATGCAATGAGTACTCGCGCAACGCAGGTGCCGGCGTGGGCACCGAAGATCGATCCGTCACGCTGGGTCGACAACCGCGTCTACACCGATCCGCACGTCTATGAGCGCGAGACCGAGCGCATCTTCATGCAAACGTGGCTGTTTGCGGGCCACGAAAGCGAAGTGCGCAACGCCGGCGACTACGTGACGCTGAGCTTGCTCGAGCAGCCGTTGATTCTCGTGCGCGGCAGCGACAACGTGGTGCGCGCGTTCTACAACACGTGCCGCCATCGCGGTTCGCGCGTGCTGCTCGAGGATTGCGGTCATGCCGCCGCCTTCCGGTGTCCCTATCACTTCTGGTCCTACGATCTCAGCGGCAACCTCATCGGCGTGCCGGGTGAAGAAGCGTACGACGGCAGCGGCTTCGTCAAAGAAGAGAACCCGCTCGTCGGCGTGCGCTGCGAAGTGGCGCTGGGCCTCGTGTTCGTGTGCTTCAACGAGCAGGCGCCGGCGTTGCGCGACTATCTCGGACCAAAGGTGATCGAGACGCTCTCGACGCCGCTCGCCAATGCGGATTTCGAAGTCGTGAAGTACTACGGCTACGAGATGCCGATCAACTGGAAAGTGTTTGCCGAGAACGCGCGCGACGGTTATCACGTGCCGTTCGTGCACCCGTTCTTCCGCAAAGCGAGCCCGCCGGGCCCGTACTATCTCTTCGAGGGCGGCCACGCCGTGCAAACGCTCGGCATGGACCCCACCGGCATCGAACCCGACCTGTGGGTGCGTTTGCAAGAGCACACGTTGCCCGGCGTCGAGACCGGCGACGGCTACATCGTCACGCTGTTTCCCGATGCGACGATCACCCTGCGTTCGAACGTGATCTCGATCGACTCGCAGCGCGCGCTCGGCCCGAAGAAGGTGCGCATGGAGAGCCGCGTGCTCGGCCTGCGCGGCGATTCCGAGGCGGTTCGCGAAGTGCGCGCGCTCGGTCATGCGACCTGGTTCCTCAACCCGGTCGAACTCGAGGACGGGCCGATCTTCGTCGGTCAGCAAGAAGGCGTGGCGGCGCAAGGCGTTCGCTATAGCGTGATCGCGCGCGGCGCCGATGCCACGACCGGCACGCGCGGAGACGACAACCGCTTGCGCCAATGGTGGACGGCCTGGCGCCGGTTCATGGGCGTCGAGCTGAACTCGCTGGAAGGCGAACGGTGACGAAAACGCTCGCGCGAGCCGAGCTGCTCGCCGGTCAGCAATTCGCGTGGTCCGAGCGCACGCCGCTGCAGCGCGCGATGATCGATCGTGCCGAGTCGGCGCTTGCGGCTGTCTTGCACGCCGCGGATCCGGACGCGCGTGTCATGCGCGAGCCCGACCTGCTGCTCACCGCGCAGGCCGTGGTGATTCCGGACCTGGCCGTCTTTCGCCGCGCGACGTGGTCGGGTCCCGATCTCGTCATCGAGTATCGCGCCGAATCCACCGACCGGCTGTTTTACGGCCCGAAACGTCTGGCGTATGCGCGCGCCCGCGTTGCAGAAGTGTGGTTCGTCGATGCGACGAAGGAAACGCTGACGGCATTGCGCCTGACGGATGCGCTGGACTATCCTTGGCCGGCAGCGTCGTTCGGCCGCGACGATCTCGTCCGTTCGACCGCGATTCCGGGCCTGGCCCTTGCGGTCGGGGACTTCTTGCAGAGGGGAAACGACTTGCATGCAGACCGCTAATCCGCTCGACGCGCTCAAGATCGAGCGTGGCTTGCTCGAGCGTCAAACGGCGGCCGGGTATGTTGCCGATTCGCTGCGCGCGGCGATTCAAACCGGCGCGCTGAGCGACGGCATGGAACTCAATCAAGTGGCGCTGGCCGAACACTTCGGGATCTCGCGCGTGCCGGTTCGTGAAGCGCTGCGCGCGCTCGAAGGTGAGGGCTGGATCACTGCGACGCCGCACCGGCGGGCCGTCGTGCAGGCCGTCAGCCCCGAGCGGATCCAGGAGACGTTCGAGATTCGCGCGCTGCTCGAAACGCATTTGATCGAGCGCGTCATCGCCCGCATCAGCGACGAGCAGATCGCGAAGCTGAAGAAGGCCTGCGACCGGATGGATCAGATTGCCGACCACCAGAAGTGGGTTGTCGCGAATGCCGAGTTTCATCACGAACTGCTCGAGTCGGCCGGCTCGCCGATGGCGCTCGAGCTCGTCAACCAGTTGAGTTCGCAGGTCGAACGCTACCTGCGCCTCTCGGGCGAAACCGTGATCCGCGAGAACGAAGCCGGACGCGAACATCGCGACATCGTCGATGCCGTCGCCGCGCGCGACGTCGACGCGGCCCGGCAGCTCATCCGCACGCACATCGAACATACCCGGGGACGCGTCGTCGACGCAATCAGCGAAGAGGAGAAACCCTAATGCCCCTACCCTACAAACGTCACGAAGTCAAAGAACGCTCGCGCGCGCACTGGCACGGCGCGTGCAACGTCACGCTGCCGTCGTTCACGTCCACCTTCGACGGACTGAACCCGCGCGCGATCGAGCACGACATCAAGCACGGCGCGTCGCAGGGGTTCTGGGGCACGCTGGTCGCGGCCGAATGCGGAACGACGTTCGATGAGTACGTGAACTTCATGGAGCTCTCGGCCGCCGCGGCGCCCAAGGGCTTCAACCTCGTCACGCATCTCAGCAACGATACGGTCGAGCAGATGATCGCGACGGCCAAGGCGGCCGAAGGGCTGGGCTTCGAAGCGGCGCTCGTTTCGTATCCGACGTCGTTCCGGCCGAAAACGGCGGCCGACATCGTCGAGTTCACCAAACATATTTCGGCGAACACCGATCTCGCGCTGATCCTCTTCGCCGTGCCGACGTGGGGCTTCGGGCCGCTGCATCCGAGCAAGTTCCCGCCCGAAGCGATCGCGGCGATGGCGAAGTTCGAAACGGCCGCTGCGGTCAAGTACGAAGCGAACGCGCCCGCGACGACGACCGGCATCGCCGATCTGCTGCGCCGCTGCAAGAACGACGTGATCGTCGAAGTGCCGCTCGAGCAGTACGCGCCGGGCCTCATCGATTGGTACGGCATGCAGTGGATGGGCACGAGCGCCTACGACTCGTTCGGCGATCGCGTGCCGCGCTGGTTCAAACTACTGACCGACGGCAAGTGGGATGAAGGCATGGAGCTCTACTGGAGCTATCAGCCGGCGCGCGAAGCGAAGGGCGCTTTCCACGCCACGTTCGGCGGTGCGAACTTGATCCACCGCGTCGGTTGGAAGTACTTGAGTTGGCTGCACGGTTACAGCGGCGGCTTGCTGCGGATGCCGCAGATGCGTTTGCTGCCCAATCAGATGGGCGCGCTGCGCACCGGTCTGCAGCGCTCGGGATTCAAGCTGCCGGAAACGGACGACGCGTTCTTCGCCGGCCGCTTCCCGCTCGAATCGGCCGAACTCGTCACCGCCGGACGTTCTGCGTGACGCTGTTCTACGACGGGGCGTTCTTCGAGAAGAGCATCTCGCCGGAGATCGCGATTCGCGCGGTGGCGGCCGGGTTCGATGCTGAGGCCGACGGCAAAACGCAACTGCCGCCGCGCATCGATACCCCGACCGGCAGCGGTTTCATCCGCGTGATGCCGGCCGTCCTCGATGACGTGATGGGCCTGAAAGTCATGACGCTGGTCGAAGGCCTCGGCAATCGTTACTTGGTGCTGCTCTACGATGTGAAGACGAGCGAGCTGCTCGCGCTCTTCGACGCGGACGAACTCACCCGCGTGCGCACGGCCGCGGTCACCGCGCTCGCCGGCACCGTCATGGTGAAGACGCCGCCGTCGTCGCTCGGGCTCATCGGCACCGGCTTCGAGGCGGTCGGGCATCTGCGCATGCTCGCGGGCATCTGGCCGCTGAAGGACGTCACGGTTTTCAGCCCGCACGCCGAGCGCCGCGCGCGGTTTGCCGACGCGATGTCGCACGAACTCGGCATCACCGTCACCGCCGCCGCGAGTTCGGGCGAAGCGCTGCGCGATCGGCCCGTCGTGGTGCTGGCAACCAAAGCGAAAACGCCGGTCATCGACGGCAAGGATCTGGCGCCGGGCTGCGTCGTGCTCTCGATCGGATCGACGCGGCTCGATTTACGCGAACTCGATCACGCCTCGGTCGGGCGCGCGACGGTCGTCGTGGCGGACGATCCCCAAATGGTGAAGCTCGAGTCGGCCGACATCGCCGAAACGATCGCGGCCGGCGTGCTGGATCCGGAGCGGATCGTCGCGCTGGCGCACGCCCGGCGCAACGGGGTTCCCGTTCACGCCGGCGGCGACGTTGCGATCTTCAAATCGGTCGGCACCGCGCTGCAAGATCTCGCGCTCGCGCGCATGATCTATCGCGACGATGGCCTGCGGGCCTCGGCGGAGCGTTTGCCGGAGCTCACGCGCCTCAAACCGTTCTCCGCCAAGGCGTTCGACCTAGCCGCGTCTACGCGCGCGTAACCCGCGCCGCGACCACGTGGTCGTGCATGTGTTTCCAGTCGACCAAGTCGTTGAGCAAGATCGTTCCGCGCAGCGTCGGATCGGTCGCGCCGCTTTCGATGACTTCCGCGGCGGCTTGCTCTTCGGCTTTCTTCATTCCGTTGAACTGCGCGACCCACTCGGCTTTTTGTTCGGCGCTGGGCGCGGCGATGTGGTCGAGCACCCAGGCTTCGAACTGCAGGTAGGTCGGCTTTTCGTTGTTGATGTACGCGCTCGTCGCGACGAGATCGAGACCGATCGTGTCGGCGCAGCGTTTGTCGAAGCCGCAGACGACGCCGGTTTTCCACTCCGCCGGCAGCGCGTGCACGGCTGAAAGCAGCGCCTTCATCCACATGCGCGGCAGATGCGGAATGCCCGCGAGGCCGACTTGCCCCGAACTGACCATCGGCACGAGCGGTTCGATGCCGTCGGCTTCGTGCGCGAGCAGTTCCTCGTGCGCCGTCAGCCAGTCATCGTAGCTGAGCAGCAAGGCGCTATTGGTGACGTTCGCATCGGTGATGCCGGTGCGGGCGCGCGTTGCGGCCGCGCCTTCCGGCGCCCGATCGAAGGACGAGACCTTGGCGTTCAGCGCCGCGATCGAGGCAGCGTCGAGTTTGGTTGCGTGTGCGCGGACGTAGTCTTCCGCTTGCGGATACGTCGGCATCGTGGCGAGAAACGCAAACCACGGTTCGGGCTCGAGTCCGAGGCCGTCGCAGACTTGCTTATTGAACCCAAAATAGTTGTCGAAGTAGCCGTCCCACAGCATCCCCGCTGCGGAATACACGCCTTTCAGCCACATCCGCGGCAAGTGCATGACGCCCAGGGGGCCGGCCACCGTCGCCCCGATCAAGGGCATGATCCGTTGCATCCGATACATCGTTGTTCTCCTCCGGCGGCTTGCTTCGCCTCACGTGGTGAAGCCCCCGCGGGGCGGATGCGCTCGGCGAGCGAAGCGGTCCGTTGAGGTAGGCGACAAGGATGGAGCAAGACTCGAGCGCCGCGGCTGCAAAAGCGGGCGCGTTCGCGAACGGCCTGCGGAAGAGTATCAGCGCTTCGGGCCGGCGCTGGGCACAATGGCCGGGCGGGGCGAACGATCTCGCGGCCGTTCTCGGCTGCATCGATGCCGTCGCGCAGCGTCTGCAATCCGTAGCGGCGCAAGGCGGCGATACCGACGTCGCTGCGTGCATCGCCGATCTGCGCGCGATACTCGAATGGTCGACCTATCAGTCCGCGAGCATCCAAACCGCGCAAGCGCTGCGCGTCGCGCGCAAGACCCGCACGTTCGCCGAACGGCTCGGCGTGCTCGACAATCCCGCAGCGCGGCTATCGATCCTGGTCGATTCGGAAGAATCGCTGATTGAGAACGTGCAGACGAAGAACGCCTACATGCTGACGATCGCGGACAACCATCCGCAACTCGGGCTGCCGCCGCCGCTCGTGCGCAGCGAGAGCCTCGTCGCAAGAGCCGAGAAGAAGCCGAGCACCCTCGACTTCATCCAGCAGCTGCGGAAAAACGCCAAGAAAAAGTAGGCCCTTGACACCATACCAACTAGTTGGTATGGTTGGCGCGTGGCGACCGATTCGAAGACCAAGCTGCTCGGTGCCGCCTTGCGGGTAATCCGCACCAAGGGCTACGCCGCCGCGACCGTCGATGACATCTGCCTGGCGGCCGGGGTGACGAAGGGCAGCTTCTTCCATCACTTCACCAGCAAGGAAGACCTCGGTCTGGCCGCCGCAGCCTACTTTGCAACCACGACGGACGCGGCGTTCGCCGCCGCGCCGTATCACCGCCACGCCGACCCGCGCGAGCGGCTGCTCGGCTACATCGACTTTCGCGCGGCGCTGCTGCGTGGCGAGTTGCCGGACTTCACGTGCCTGCTCGGCACGATGGTGCAAGATACGTACGCAACGCATCCGGCGCTCCGCGAGGCATGCAACACCTACATCAGCAGCCACGCTGCAAACGTCGCTGCCGACATCGTACTCGCCAAGCAGCAGTACGCGCCGGACGCAGCGTGGACACCCGAGAGCCTTGCGCTGTTCACGCAAGCCGTGCTGCAGGGTGCGTTCGTTCTCGCCAAAGCGCGAAACGGGCCGGCGATCGCTGCCGAAAGCCTCACGCACTTGCGCCGCTACATCGAAGATCAACTTCCCCTCCCACGCCGCCTCGCGGCGCGCTGAAAGGTAAACACATGTCGCAACTGATTCCGAGTCTCGCTTTCGACGGCAATGCCGAAGACGTGCTGAACTTTTACCGCAACGCCCTCGGCGGCGAACTCGAATTGAACCGATTCGCCGGGACGCCGGCGGAAACAATCGCTCCCGCCAGAGTGGCGCGACAAGATTCTCCATGGCTCGCTCCATTCGCCGTTCGGGGTCATCAGCGCTATGGACGCACCGCCCGGGCGCGCGGGCAACACCCGGCGATAATTTTTCGATCAACGTTCAACTCGAAGACGAGGCGCAAGCCGCGAAGATCTTTGCGGCGCTTTCCGACGGCGGCACCGTCTCGATGCCGTTCGAGCCGATGTTTTTCGCCAAGAAGTTCGGCATGCTCAAGGATCGCTTCGGCATCGCCTGGATGGTGCACGTTCCGGTGGCCGTCCCGGCATGAGCGAGCGCAGCAGTTACCCGCCCGGCGTCCCGTGTTGGGTCGACACGCTGCAGCCAGACCCGCGCGCGGCGGTCGACTTCTACTCCGATCTCTTCGGCTGGGAGATCGCCGGACCGGGCCCGATGCCGAATAGCGAGGCGTACTACGTCGCACGGACCGGCGATCGCGATGTCGCCGGGATCGGCGCGCTGCCGCCGAACGCGCCGGCGCCGGCGTGGAATACGCACGTGCGCGTGGATGATGCTGCGGCAGCCGCACAACGCGCGGAACGCGCCGGCGGAAGCGTGCTCGTTGCGCCGTTCGATGCGTTGCCCGCAGGACGCATGGCCGTGTTGGCCGATCCGTCGGGTGCCGCGTTTTGCGTGTGGGAAGCGCGCACGCGCGAAGGTGCGCAGCGGGTGAACGAGCCCAACGCCTGGGCGATGAGTGCGCTGCACACGAACGACGTCCCGAGTGCGATCGCGTTCTATCGCGACGTCTTCGGCTGGGAACCCGAAGCGTTCGATGCGGGGCCGACGACGCTCACGATGTGGCGTTTGGCGGGATACGTCGGCGGGGAACCGCAGCAACCGGTTCCCCGCGACGTGGTCGCGATGCTGTTCCCGCTCGCCGCTGATGCGGGCTTGCGGCCGTATTGGGGCGTTGACTTCTGGATATCTGACGCGCGTGCCGCCGCGGCGCGGGCGCAAGCGCTCGGAGGTCGCGTCGTCGTTCCGCCGTACGACACTCCAATGTTCGTCGAAGCCGTTTTAGCCGATCCCGCCGGAGCCACGTTCTCGATCAGCCAGCTCCTGCACTAGGTGCTCCAGCCGCAAGCGTTCGCGCGATCGGACGAATCGCCGGACGCGTTGTTCTACGTACAGCCGCGCTTCGTCGAACACATCGACGAAGTTGCGGTTGCCGACGTCGTGCGGCTGCACCGCGAGCATTTGCCGGCCGGTGGTGAGATTCTGGATCTCATGAGCAGCTGGGTGAGCCATCTTCCGGATGACGTCGCGTATGCGCGCGTCACCGGCCTCGGCATGAACGCCGAAGAGCTCGCTGGAAATCCGCGGCTCGACGCGTTCGTCGTGCACGATCTCAACGCGTCACCCGCGTTGCCGTTCGCGGATGCGAGCTTTGATGCGGCGACGATCTGCGTCTCGATCCAGTACCTGGTCGATCCGATCGCCGTGCTGAGCGACCTGAAACGCGTCGTGCGTCCGGGAGGCCGCGCGATCGTGACGTTTTCGAACCGCTGCTTTCCAACGAAAGCGGTCGCGATCTGGCAAGTGCTCGACGATGGCGGACACGTTGAGCTGGTCACGAACTACTTCGAGACCGCCGGCTGGACGAGCATCGAACTCGTTACCTCGCCACCCCGCCGAAGCGATCCTCTCAACGCCGTGATTGCAACGACACCATCATGAACGATACCGCCGGCGAGCAGTTCGCCGTCTCCATCGAACCAGGCGCCGGCGGCGGCGATCCATTAATCTTCGCCTTCGCAGGCAAGGACCTCGTCGTGTCCGACGATGCATTGCCGTCGCTCGCAGCCCTTGGCGCGTCGCTCGATGGTGCCATCTGCATCGGCGAGCGCGGCCGAAGCACGTGCTACACGCTGGCCCTACGCGATCCCGAGCCGCCGGCCGGCTTACGCAGCATCGGGTTGCGCGCGGTTTTCGGTGAACTGGGTCCCGAAGCGTTCGCGATGGCGAGCCGCGCCGCGCAACTGCTCACGTGGGATCGCGAACATCGCTTCTGCGGCAACTGCGGCACGCCGACCGAACGGGCCGCGGGCGAACCCGCGCGCATCTGTCCGGCCTGCGATCTGCATGCCTACCCGCGCATCTCACCGGCGATCATGGTGCTGATCACGCGCGGCCGCGAAGTCTTGCTCGCGCGCAACAAACGCAACACGACCGGCATGTTTTCGGCGCTCGCGGGGTTTGTGGAGGCGGGCGAAACGCTCGAGGAAACGATCGTGCGCGAAGTGCGCGAAGAAGTCGGCGTGAGCGTCGATAACATCCGCTACTTCGGAAGCCAGTCGTGGCCGTTCCCGCACTCGCTGATGATCGCATTCACGGCCGACTACGTAAGCGGCGAAGTCACCCCCGACGGCATCGAAATCGAAGAGGCCCGTTTCTTCGACGTCGACGCGCTACCCCAACTACCGCCCGCCGGCCTCAGCATCGCGAGCCGCCTTATCAACTCCGTCACCGCCAAACTCCGCGCCGCATGTCATCCCGAGCAAAGCGCCGTCAGGCGCGTCGTCGAGGGTCCGCCCTAACCGCCGTCGCTAAGACCAGATCAGGCTGGACCCGGAGATTTTCGGGATGCCGAAATAGCGGATCTGCGCGTCGATCACGGGTTGGAGCAGGGCGCCGGTGGCGGGGTTCGTGTCGTAGACCGCGCGGGTGAGCGAATTGATCGTGGCGACGCTCATGTTCGTGTAGTGCGAGAGGATCGTTGCGGACTCCGCGTTGTTGGCGTTGGCCCACGCCGCGATCTTCAACGTGGCGGCCGCGAAGCGTTGCGCGGCGTCGCGGTTTTGCGCGAGCCAGGACAGCTTGCCGACCCACACGGTGCCGATGAAGCGCGGGCCGATGCCGGGCATCGTATCGCCGATGATCCGGACTTTGCCCTTGAGCGCGGTCGTGAAGGGTTCGACGAGCAAGGCCGCGTCGATGCGCCCTTGATCGAGCGCCGGACCGACTGCGGGAAACGAAACCTCGAGCAGCTTCACGGATTTCACGTCCGCGCCGTTCGAGCCGAGCCATTGCAGTAAGGCGAGATGCGTGAGGTCGCCGAGGCCGTTCACCGCAACCGTTTTGCCGTTGAGATCGGCGGCCGTTTTCACCGCCGATCCCGCCGCGGTCACGACGACGACCGACTGACCTTGGCCGCGGTCGTAGATCAATCCCGGCGCGACGACGCGCAAGTCGATGCCGTGCGTGTAGGCTTGCGCGACCGGCACGACCGTACCGGTGATGATGTCGAGCGATCCCGCCGCGAGCGCTGCGTTCATCGCGGCGCCGTTGAACATCGTCGAGAGCGTGACGTCGAGCCCCGCGTCTTTGTAGAAGCCTTTGTCGACGCCGTAGAAGCCCTCGCCGGTCGCGTCGGTCGGCGGAACGCCGACGCGCAGTGGAATCGGATCCGCTGCTGCCGCTGGGCGCGGTGCGGTCGACGTCAAGATGGCGGCGGCGCTGCCGCCGAGCCACGTCGCGCGAGAGATGGCGGTGTTCATGGCCACCACCCTACTCCGAACGGCTCCGGTTGTCACGCGAGGACTACATCGGGCACCTGCGAAAGCGCCCGCCCCATGAGTACGACCACCGAGCTCGACCACGAGAAGACGTTTGCGGATGCGTGGGCCAACCCGCGCTACACGCGCCTCGAGCGGCCGCCGGTCGACGTCAACGCCGTGCTCGCAAAACACTATCGCCTGAGCCGTCCGGTTGCGTTCACGCGCACGCAGCTGTGGGACATGGAAGTGCGCAAGGCGTTCCGGCCCGACATCTACATCCCGGCGGCCGTTCAAGAAGGCAGCGCCGGCACCTGGAACGTGCGGGATCTCGGCGCGGGCGTGCAGTCGTTCTATCGCCGCACGAATCAGCGCCAGCGGCTCGTTCCCGGCTACGATCTCGTGCTCGAACAAGTTCGCGTGAACCCGGCCAACGGCAAGGTGACGTTCATCGGCGCGAGCGAGCTGCCGGGTGAGGGCGGCACGATGCTGCGTGCCGGAACGCAGCAGCCGCTCTTTCACGTCGAGCACGTCGCAACCGGCACGGAAACGCAACCCATCAACGAGTGGCGCTTGGTGCACCTGACGGACGGGCCCGATCAGCGGCTGATCGATCACTTCACCCGGTCCGAGAACGTCTATTTGCCGCAGTTTCTCGAAGTCTATTTGAGCGAGGTACTGAACGTCGAATTCACGCGCCTCGCCTAAGGGCGTGCCGTTGAAGGCTCAGATCGCCGAGCAGTTGTTTAGCCGCGGACCGGAACCGGGCGACATCGCTGTAGATTCGCGCGACCAGCATCACGCCTTCGAGAGCACTCGCGAGGAGCCGCGCCCGCTCCTTGGCCGGCTCCGCGAAGGCCAACTCGCCGGCGCGCCGGCCATCTTGCAGCACGGCGGCAAGCCAGCGTTCATTCGAATCGAAAAAGCCGCGCAGTTCGGCCTGCATTGACGGCGGGAGGGTGGTGTACTCGGCTGCCAGCATGCCGCAGAGACACATGCGATCGTCCAGCATGACGTTGACGTAGAGATCGACATAGCGCTTTAGCTTATCGCGGCTGTCCCCCGGCCCTCGCGCGATATCGTCGAGCGCGCCCTCGAACGCGGTCCGATAGCGCCCGATCAAAGCGCTGCCGAGGTCGGCCTTCGAAGGGAAGTGGTAATGGAGGCTCGCCTTCGTAAGAGACAGTTCCATTGCGATGTCGGCGTAGCTGAAACCGTTGAATCCGCGGGTTTGCGCGAGTCGCTCGGCGACGTCGAGAAGTCTATCCGCGGTGAGTTTCGAGGTACCGTTCCGGGCGGCATGCGAAATTTTTTGACGCACCTTGACTTCTACCTTCCAGTAGGTAAAATATGCGTACCGCCGGGTTATTCGCATCCCGCTTGGGAGATTACAGATGCAACAGAACGGTGATAGAAAGATCATCGACTGCCGGGAATTTCCAAGTGAAACGAACTGCTCCCTGACGATTGCCGGCACGGAATCCGAGGTCCTCAAAGCCGCCGCCGAACACGCCGTATCGAGTCACGGGCATACGGCCGGTCCGGAACTCACAAACGCGCTTCGCTCGGCCTTGCACGATGAGCACGTGAATACGGGCTAGTCCAGAACTCCGAGCGACTTCCAACTGCGCTCTGCAGCGGGGTGGAGCGGAACGTCGTATGGTGCGTCGCCGGCATTGCGGCACATGCGTGCGAGCGAGAGCGCCGCGTCTTCTTGCCACGGGATGCGCGCGACGCACGCGGCGAGGGCCGCGCAGATTTGCGTCACGTCGGCGTCGGGCAGTTCGGCGTGCACGAACAGCGGCCAGCCGCTAAAATCGATGGTGAGGATGTCGGCCGGGAGTTGCGGATAGCGCGCCTGCGGGATCACTGCGCGCCGGTAGCCGAGCGCTTCGAGTTGCGTGACCGCGGGTTCGGCGAGCGGCAGCACCGTCATGCCGGCGTCGAGCGCGGCGCCGATCCAGGAGTCGGCGCCCTCGTCGAAGATCGCATCGAGCGATCCGTCGAGAAACGCGCGAAACTTCGGCGCGCGCGCATCCGGTGACACGCCTTCAAAGCGAAACTCGCCGCCCCACGCGATGATATCGTCACGCGTGAAGCCGCTCGCGCGCATGATGTCGTCGAGCATGAAGTGCAGCGAGTGGGCGCGGTCGCCGCGCACGCCGATGCGCAAGGCGGGCCGTTTCGCGGCGATATCTGCGAACGAACGCAGCCCCGTTTGCGGATGCACGGCGAACACGTACTGATCGCGCGAGGGCAGGACGGCGATCGTGCGCACCGGCACGGGCGCCGTAAACGGCCCGGTACCGCGATATGCGAGCGTGAGCGTTGCCGACGGGTTCACGATCGCCAGCGCGACCTCGCGCGCGGCGACCGCGTGTACGCCGGCGATCGTGCTCGAGCCGAACAGCGCGATCTCGCGTCCGCCGCCGAGGTCGACGACGGCCTTCGCTTGACGCGCGGGCGTGGGTGCGGCGGCGAGCGCAAGTTCGGTGGCCATTTCGAGCACCAGCACCGAGCGCGTCGTCGGCGGAAAGACCCGCGGCATCAAGCGTTCAGTTTATAGAGGTCGATCGCGGCGAGCCCAATCTGGTGGTACTGGTATTTGTGCACGAGGATCGACTCGCGCAACGCGGCGGCAGAGCGGTCTTGATCCGCTTCGGTCACCGCGTATTGCGCCAAGACGGCGAGCGCGTCTTCGCCATGCCCGGGGCCATCGTCGCCCACGCCGTGGTCGGCATGTTCGGCCGCCGACCAGTGCGACATCGCTTCGCGCTGCAGGCCGAGCTTCGCCCATGGCTTCGATGAGTTGCCCGGGATCTGTCCGTAGCGTGCCGCGAGCGGCGCGTTGGTCAGCATTTCCAGGCACGCGATGGCGGCGAAGGCCTCGAGCCACGGTTTGGTGCGTGAGACGTTGTCGAAGTACTGCAGCGCCATCGTGGTGACGATCATCGGCACGTACTCGCGAATCTGCTGCTCGCTCGCGCCCAAGGCCTTCGCGAACATCCACATGCTCTCGTTGTGGCCGACGTCGATCGTCGGGTCCTTGACCTCTTCCACGTACATGTTTTCGATCATGTACGCGCGGGCGTCGATGTGCGGACAGTTCGCGATGATGTTGCCGAACCAGCGCGGGAACTTATCGGTGAATTGACAGTGCTCGAGCGCGAAGAGCAAGGCGCCTTCGCGCGACATGTACTCGCGTTGAAATTGATACATCGCCGGCGGCGATTCCCAGTAGATCTCGCCCACCATAGAACGAATATGTTCTTTATAAGCGTCGCCGTCGCGGATCATCGCCGTCCTGTTCTCATCGCGTGCTCACCCGTCCCGCCGTCGCGCCGCCGTCGACGACGATCAGGCTGCCGGTGACGTAGCTCGCGGCATCCGATACGAGGTAGGCAACGAGTTGCGCGACATCGGCGGGCCGGCCGAACCGGCCGATCGGGATGTGCGCTGGGAGCGTATCGTCGTCGACGCGATCGTCCGGCAGGACGGACCCCGCGCAGATGCAGTTCACGCGCACGCCGTACGGTCCGGCTTCCAATGCGGAGACCTTCGTGAACGTGGCGATCGCAGCTTTGGATGCGGCATAGGCGCTGCCGAGAGCGTAGGGCACGAGACCGCTGATCGATCCCATGTTTACGATCGAGCCGCCGCCGAGCCGGCGCATGTGCGGCAGCGCGTATTTCGTGCACAGCATCGTGCCGTCGACGTTGACGCGGAACGTTTCGCGCCACGACTCGAGCGCATGTTCTTCGATCCCTTCGGCGGGGTGCAGCGCGGCGTTGTTGCACAGCACGTCCAAGCGGTCGAACTCCGCGATCGCAGTGGTGATGCCGAGCTGCGCGCCATCCGGCGAACCGGTATCGCCGGTCAGGAAGCGGACGTTCTGACCCGCGGCAAGCGCCGCCGTGGCGCGCGCGTTGGCGGCGGCATCCCAGTCGACCGAGACGACCGCCATTCCGCCGGCGGCGAGCGTGCGCACGATCTCGAGGCCGATGTTGTTGGCACCGCCGGTGACCACGGCGACGCGCGGAGTTTCCATCTTCGTTCAGCCCTTCACGCGGTAGCGCCGCAGTTTTTCTGCATCGACCGTCGCGCCGAAGCCGGGCCGGTCGGGCACGGCGATCGCGCCGTCGACCACGGCGAGCGGTTCGGCCATTACGTCGCCCGCAAGGCGTTCGAAAAATTGAATCTCGCTCGGCCAGGGATCGAGGGCCGGGATCGCGGCGCGCAGATGCGCGCGTGCCAGCGCACCGACGTTCGACTCGAGGTCGGTGCCGACGATCGCGGGCAGGCCGGCGGCTTCGCAGAGCGCGACGATCTTCAACGTCTCCGTGATACCCGTACGCCGCGGGTGCAGGCTGAGCGCGCCGACGGCTTGCGCCGCGATGTAGCGTTCCGCCGCGGCGAGCGAATCGATCGGGATCTCGCCGAGCAGTGCGATCGGCAACGCGGCGCGCAGCGCGGCCATACGTTCGAGCGGCAGGTTGCACGGATCCTCGATCAGGGCAACGCCGTATTCGGCGAGAAGCGGCAGCAGCGCGAGCGCTTCGCTCTCGGAGTACGAGTGGTTGGCATCGGCGTAAATCAGCACGTCTTCGCCTACCGCAGCGCGCATGTCGCGAACCAGGTGGACGTCGTCCATCGAATGGCGCCACAGCTTGACCTTGAGCGCGCGAATGCCGCGCGCGACCGCGCGCTGCGCGTCCTCGAGCATCGCGGCCGGCGTATCGCCGAACAGGATCGCCGTTACCGGCACCGGCCGCGGCCGCGTTCCGCCGAGCAGTTGCCAGACCGGTTGCCCCGCGATCCGGCCCTTGAGATCCCACAGCGCGGTGTCGATCAGCGCTTTGGCAATCGCCGCGCCGCGCACGCGTTCGAGCGCGACGAGCAGCCGGTCGTGATCGAGCGGGTCGGCGCCTTCGAGCAGCGGGCGGAAGAAGCGGTCGAACTGCGCCGCGAGTACCGCCGGATCGCTGTCGGGGATGTTGGGGATGCCGGTGACTTCGGCGATGCCCACAGCTCCGTCGCGCGTCGTCAAGCGGAGCAGCGCATACGCACTGCTCGCACCTTGCGACGAGCGAAACTGCACCTTCGACTGATACGGCAGGTTGAGCTCGATCAGCTCGACCTGCGCGATTGCGTGCGCTATTTGGTCACGTGGTCACGCGTACGTGACCAGCGCGGTCAGGACGGTCGGCGACGCGGGGATGACGGGTTCCCACATTTCGCCGGCATCGCGCGAGACGTAGAGTGCTCCCTCGCCGGAGGTTTTGGTGTTGACGAAGTAGCCGCGCGCGCCGTTGCCCATCCCGCAGTAGAGCGTGTTCGGATCGCCGGGATGCGGCGCCAGCACCCACGGCACCCACTTTTCGATGCCGTGCGTGACGACGCGCCAGTCGTCGCCGCCGTTATCGCTCACGAGGATGTGACCGTCGGGGTTCGTGTGGTCGAGCGCCCAGACGCCCGGCGAGCCGCGCGAGCCGCACACGACCATGCGCGGCCGGCCGTTCACGTCGAGAAACTGCCACTCGTGCGAGTAGCACCAGGCGGGCTTTTCGGCCCACGGCATGCCGTGCTCGACGCGGTACCAGTGCGCGCCCATGTCGTCGGTGCGGTAGAAGCCTTGCGCCGAGGAAACGTAGTAGCGGTCGCGGCTGCCCGGATAGTTCGCGATCATGTGCATGTCGACGTAGTCGATGCCGTCGCTGCGGTCGGCCCAGGTCGCGCCGCCGTCGCGGCTCAACAGACAACCGCCGTGTTCGAGCAGCACGAAGATCTGCTGCGGATCGTCCGGATGAATGTGGATGTGGCGCAGATGCGGCTCTTCTTTGCCGCGGTAGGGAAACGGTACGTCCCATTTTTTCTTGGCTTCGTCCGGCACGTCGAGCATGCCGTCGAGCGGCTCCCAGGTCGTGCCTTCATCGTCGCTGCGAAACAGCCGCACGGGGCCGATCCCGGCCCAGATGACGCGTTCGTCGTGCGGGTCGACGGTGAAGGTGCGAACGTCGCCCGCGAGGACTTTCTCCCACGACTTGCCGGCATCGCGCGAGCGGTAACCGCCCTCGAACGCGACGCCCGCGAAAATGATCTCCGGTTTGCCCGGGATATGCTTGAGATCTTCGAGCGTGCTGTTTTCAAACGCCGAACCGACGACGTGCGGCGCGGCACCGTTGCTCTCGAGGATCTGCAGGCCGCGGTTATACCCGAGGTAATAGCGCAATTTGTCCATCTACTCATACTCCCGGGGCGGATAGAACGAGAAGGATAGAATTCTAACGAGGAGTCTAGCCTCTCCGCTTGCTAAAAGTCAACTAAGGGAGAAACGCAATGGCTGTATACTCTCGTGCTGCACTATTGGCCGGCCTGAGCGCGGCCGCGGCGGCGCCCGCGTGCGTACGGGCGGCGGAGCCGGCGACGATCCGCATCGGTACCGCAGCAACCGATGCGACGGCGCAGCACTTCTACGCGCGCGACAACGGTTTTTTCGCTGCCGCCGGGATCAACCCCGAGATCACCACGCTGCGTAACGTCACCGAAATGACGGCCGGCGTCATCGGCGGTTCGCTCGACGTGATCGCCGGCAGCCTCGTGCCGATCGCGCAAGCCGACAAGCACGGTAACGATCTCCGCGCGATCGCGCTCGGCAACATCTACACGGGCCCGCCGCCGCAAGGCGTGGTCGTCACCGGACAAAATTCGACGGTTCGCAGCGGCGCCGATCTGAACGGCAAAGTCGTCTCGGTGAACGGTCTCGGCGATTTCTCGCAAGTGACGATCGAGGCATGGATCGATTCCACCGGCGGCGATGCCAGGAGCGTGAAGCTGCTGGAATTGCCGTTCGGCGGCGTCGCGGCCGCGCTCGCGCAGGGCCGCATCGATGCCGCCCTGCTCGTCGAACCCTTCACGACGATGGCCAAGGATCAGGTACGCGTGATCGGCGACGCGCTCGCGCCGGTCGGCAAACACTTCATGGTCACCGGCTGGTACGCCAAAGCCGCCTGGCTCAACGCCAATCGCGACGCGGCGCGGCGCTTCGTTGCCGTGATGCTGCAAACGGCGGCCTGGGCGAATAAGAATCACGACCAGTCAGCCGCGATCCTCGCGCACTACAGCCCGGTTCCGCTCGAAGTCATCCGCGCGAGCCCGCGCGCGCTCTACGGCGAGATGCCGATCAGCCCGGATTGGCTTCAGCCCGTCCTCGACTTCTCAACCAAATACATCGGCCTCGAGAAAACCGCGGCCGCGTCCCTGATCTGGAAACCCTAAGGGACGAGTGCGCGGAGGCGGTCGGGATCGGCGATGATGACGTGCGCGGTGCGCATGTCGACGAGTTTCTCATCCCAGAAGCGATTCAGCGTGCGGTTGACGGTTTCGCGCGTGGTCGCGATCATGTTCGCCATCTCTTGATTGGTCAGGCGCAGCGTGATGCGCGTGCCGCTATCGACCGGTTCGCCGAACTGCGAGCTAAGATTCAGCAGCAGCGAGGCCAGGCGCGCGCGGATGTCCTGTGAGGTCGTCGCGGCGATCAACGCGTTGGCCGCGCGCAGGCGTTCGGAGAGCGCGATCGCGAGCGAGCGTCCGATGCGCGGGTTGTCATCGAGCAGCACGAGGAAATCGGTGTAGCGGATCGCGCCGACCTCGACATCGGTCAGCGTCTTGATCGACGCGCTGCGCAGCGATGAGTCGAACATCGCCATCTCGCCGAAGAAGTCGCCCTCTTTGAGGATCGCGAGGATCATCTCGCGGCCGTCGGGCATGATGCGGCACACCGACACCGAGCCCGTTACGAGGAAGAAGAACGTGCTGCCCGGATCGCCTTCGCGCACGATGAAATCGTGTTTGGTGTAGGTGCGATCGGTCACCGTCGCCGCGATGCCGGCGACCTCATCGTCGGCGAAATCGCGAAACAGCGGAACCCGCCGGATGCACGCTGCGTCGATCATCCGGCTAGCCGCCGTAGAAGATCGTGTCGCCGAGGTCTTTCATTTCGAGGATCGCGTTGTCGGGCCGTCCTGTGGGCGGCTTCATCACGTGCGCTTCGACCACTTCGGCGACGACGACGTGATGGTCGCCGTCTTCAACGATCGAGGTGACTTTCAGTTCGACGGCGGCGATGGCCGAATCGAGAATCGGCACGCCGGTGGTGCCCTTGTGATAGGGCTGCCCGCTGAGCTTCATGCCCTCGACGACGGTCGGTTTGAAAAACGCGAACGCCACGTCTTTCTGATCCTTGCCGAGCATACACAAACCGAAGTGCGCGCCTTTGGAGAGCGCCTTGCGGCCGTGCGAATCGGCCTTCACCCCGATCGCGACCAGCGGCGGCGCGAACGATGCCTGCGTCACCCAGTTGACGGTGGCAGCCGACAGGTTGCCCTTGCCGTCGTCCGTCGTCATCACGTAGAGACCGTAGGGAATCATCCGCAGAGCGGTTTTTTTGGCGTCAGCGTCCATCGCCGGAAAAGTGCGCCGGAAGCGGCGCTTACCCTGCTACGGCGAGCCGTAGAGCGCGGCCGCGTTTTCCCAGGAAATCCGGGCCGCCGCGTCCGGCGGCAATTGCGCCGCAATCCGGCGGTAACTCCGTATCACGACGGGATACCCGGACCAATTCGAGCCGAGGGTCGTGTAGAAGTCGGAACCGTACATGAGCCGGTCGCTGTGCGCGATCAGCACGGCGCGCCAGTCGGGACGCAGCACGCCGCACCCATCGATCATCGACGGCCCCAGTTTCGCAGCCTTGCCCGGATCGACGAACTCGTAGCGGCCGTCGACGAGGCGCGAGATGATGCCCCAGAGGTTGGGGTGCGCGGAGAGAATCGCTTCCGCTTTATCGGGCGACCCGTACGCCAGGCTCGGCAAGACGAAGCGCTGCTGCGGCCACGCGGCGTAGAGCTTGTCGAAGTTCGCGCGATCGCGATCCCACGCCCACGCTTCGAAGTGCGTCATGAGCGGCACGTTGGAGCTTGCGATCTGCGTGAGCAGCGCCTTCGTTCCGGCGCCCTGCGGGTTGACGAAGATGTCGCCGGTCTTGGTCGGTTTGTGATCGGGCTTGTCGCCGTGCGTGTAGAGGATCTCGCCGATGAATTTATACGTACCGCTTTTCACGCCGCCGACGGTCTCTGCGACGTAGCCGCGCGGCAGATCGCCCTCGGTGATGAAGCCGATCTTCGGCGCCCCGAGGACGATCGCGTCGGGGTGCGCTTGGGCGAGCGCGGCGACGGCTTTGGCGGTCGGCGTTCCACCGCCTTCGCGGCTGTTGGCGAAGAGCGCAATGCGTTTCACCCCGGCGGCTTGCATCGCATCGATTACATGGTCGACGTTTGGATTCCACGACTGCACGTTCGCGTCGAAGATCGGGCCGTCGTAGGGGGAGGCAACGGCGGGCAATCGGCGGCCCGCGTGGTGCCGCCGCCGAACGCGAGCAAGATCGTCGCGCATACGATGGTGATGCGGAACATGCTCGTCCGCATACGACGCGACCGGCACGTTCCCTCGACGGTAGAATAGGAGCGCGCCGGGCGGTGCGAAATGGGGAGCGCATGAAGGCATCGGCGGCAGCTTTTCTCCTCGCGCTTATGCTCGTGGGTTCGAGCGTTCCCGGCGGGGCGCAGTCCGGAACGTACACGATTCCGGTCATCCTCTCGCAGACCGGGCCCGGCGGCCTCGCCCGGCGGCGACGAGATGGCCGCGATCCAGGCGTACGAAAAGCTCGCCAACCGCACCGGCGGCATTCACGGCATGCAGGTGCACTTCCAGATCTACGACGATGCCTCGAGTCCGCAAACCGCGGTGCAGTTGACGAACACGATCCTGCCGCAAAAGCCGGCCGTGATGCTCGGTTCGACGCTCGCGCCGGCAACCGCCGCGATGATGCCGTTCTTTAAAGACGGGCCGGTGCTCTACGCGCTCACGCCCGCTGATCTTTCCCGAAAAGGGCAGCTACGTGTTCGCGACGTTGCCGCTGGTCGTGCACGTCGAGTCGGTGATGTTCCACTACATGCGCGCCCGCGGCTGGACCAAGGTCGCGATCCTGCGCACCAACGACGCGTCGGGTCAAGACAATGCGAAGGCGATCGACGGTGCGCTGGCCGAGCCCGAGCAACCGCGCGATCAACTTGACGACGCAGCAGCTCTTCAACGTGCAGGACATCAACATCGCGGCGCAAGTCAGCGCGATCAAGTATCAGCGGCGCGCAGGCGCTCTTCGTGTCGGCGACCGGCGCGCCGTTCGGCACCGTGCTGCGCAGCCTCGCCGACGCCGGCGTCGATCTCCCGCTCTTCACCGGCGCCACCAACATCGCGCCCGACTTCATCGCGCGCTTCAAACAATACGTGCCGAAGTCGGGGCTGTGGATCGTGTTCCCGAGTTACGCCAAGCGCGACCGCGGTCCGAAGGATCCGCTGCGCGCGACGATCGACGAGTTCTACACCTCGCTCGAAGCGGCCGGACTGCATCCGGGCGCGGCGCACGCGTTCGGCTGGGATGAGGCGAAGATCGTCGTCGCGGCGCTGCGCGCGCTGCCGCCGAACGCCTCGGCGCAAGCGATCCGCGATTGGATCGAGGCGCTGCACGACTTTCCCGGCGCGCTCGGGATGTACAACTTCCGCCTCGGCGACCAGCACGGCCTCGACGACAAGTCGCTCTACATCGTCCGCTACGACGCGAACGCGGCAGGCGGCGGCGACACGACGGTCGTGAGCGACGCGGGCGGCACGCCGCTAGCCCAAAAGTAAGGAGCGTACTATGGATGTAATCGCACGCCTCGACGCGGTGGTCGACGACTTTGCCCGCCGCTGCCGGTTCCTCAACACCCCGGTGACGCCCGAACGCGCGCAGATGTTCGTGCGCCAGCATCGTCTCAACACGCGGCAGCGCAACAGCGTGCACAAGCTCGCGGTAGCGACGAACTGCCCGCACTGGGACATCAAGATGCGGATCATCGGCGCTTCGGCCCAGGAACTCATCGCCGACAACGAGTTTGGCGAGGGCAAACCGCACTGGGAGATCATCGAAGATCTCGGCGTCGCGATCGGGATGAACCGCGACGAGATTCGCGCGACGCCGCCGTTGCCGAGCACGCAGCTCTGCTGGCTCGCGTGGGAGACGCTCACGAAGAACCGTCACTGGCTCGAGGGTTTGGTGGCGAACACGTGCTCCGAACGCATCAACGTGCCGGGTTACGGCAACGGGCGTGAACGCGAGGTGGGCTGGTCGGGCGCGCAGCGCGACGAGTGGCGCAAGCTCTTCGGTTTGAACGATGCACAGCTTGCGTTTTGGAGCGTGCACAGCGAGGCCGACATCGATCACTCGAACCTGGGCTGGCAATCCGTCGGTAAATACGCCGAAGAGCTGAACATGGCCGACGCGGTCGTCGAAGCGTGCCGCATCAACTTGATCGTGTGGGAAAACTACTTCAACGGAATCCACGACGCGGCCGCGGCCGTCGCAGTGGAGGCTGCCTAACATGCTTGCTCGCGCGGAGATGCTCCGCATCGTCGCGGTTGCCGGAGCCGGCGCGATGCTCGTGCCGCGCGCCGCCGGCGCACAGACGCCGGCGCTGCGGCATCTCACCGTCGCGTCGGCGCAGGATGCCGACGCCGTGGCGTGCTTGTTCGCGCAAGAGCAAGGGATGTTCCGCAAGGTCGGGCTCGACGTGACGCTGATCTCCGAACGAGCGGCTCCGCCGTCGCGCGGCCGTGATCGGCGGCGCGGTCGACATCGGCAAGTCGAGCCTCACCGCGCTGATCACCGCGGTCTCGAAGGGCATTCCGATCGTGCTGGTCGCGCCGTCGGCGCTCTACAACGTCGCCTCGCCCGTGACCGGAACGATCGTGCGCGCCGATTCGCCGCTGCGCAGCGCGCGCGAACTCAACGGTAAGACCGTCGCCGTGCAGAGCGTGCGCGGTTCGCTGCAACTCGCGACGATGGCGTGGGTCGATGCGAACGGCGGCGATTCGAGCACGATGAAGTTTCTCGAGCTGCCGCCGCAAGCCGGGTTGATCGCGCTCGATCGGGCCGCGTCGACGCGGTCACGCTGGCGAATCCGTATCTCACGCAAGCGGTGTCGGCGAAGAAGGCGCGCGTGCTCGGCTGGTCGTCGGAGGCGATCGCGAAGCGCTTTCTGCTGACCGCGTATTTCACGACGCAAGACGTTCGCGGCAGAAGAACCCCGACGCCGTGACGCATTTCGCGCAAGCGATGGCGGCAATCGGCGGCCTACCTGAACACGCATCATGCCGAAACGGTCGCGCTCGTCGCGCGCTTCACCGGCGCGCTGCCGGAAGTCGTTGCGAAGATTCCGCGCGAAACGTTCGCGACGACGCTCGATCCGCACGACGTTCAGCCCTACATCGATGCGTCGGTGAAATACAAGTTCATTCCCGAACACATCGACGCGGCGACGTTTATCGCCGGATCGCGGTAGCGCGTTCGTCGCCGGTTTCGACGGTGTCGAAACCATGCTCGGAGAGATCGAACCAGTTGCCTTCGGGATCGACCGCGCGGTATTCGGCGAACGGCCGGTCACCCGGGCGTTCTTTCGGCGATTCCACGCCGTGGGCGACCATCTTCGCCGACACCGTCGTCCGTGCTCTCGACGGAGAAGCCGAAGTGGTTGAGGCCGGTCGCTGCCGAGCCCGCCAAACGGTGCGGCAAGATCGCGAGCGTGAAATAGCCGTCGGTCACGTAGCGCGCGGTCGTGCCTTCCGAGCCCGGCACGATCGCCATGTCGAGCGTGTCGATATAGAACTGCGCGAGTTTCTCCGGGTCGCGCGCGAAGAGCGCGAGATGGCGAAGTTTGGCTTTTCCCATGGCGTTAGTTGCCTTTCGCGCGGCGCTCGGCGCGCAGCTTCGTCGTCGCAGCTTCGTCGACGATGTTCGTCTTCGCATCTAAGACCACGCCGTAGACGGTGAGGGCGTCGTCGCGGGTGATGTACTCCTCGATCACGTCCATGCGCACGCGCGCGGGATCGCGGTCGAGCGCATTGCCCCAGCCGCCGCCGCCGGCGGTCATGATCGTGACGCTGCTGCCGGGCGCGAGCAGTTTGCGGAACGGATCTTCGCGATGGAAATCGGCATCGCCGGCCGCTTTGATGTAGGCCTCGCCGACTTGACCGGAGCCGCCGCCGTGGATGCCCCACGGCGGAAATTGCGTGCGGCCTTGCTGGCTCGACGACCAGCGGCCTTCGGCGAGACTCTCGATCGTGGTCGTGATGCCGAGCCCGCCGCGGAACGCACCGGCGCCGCCCGAACCCTCGCGCAGCGAACGCTTGCGCACGATCACCGGCGTCTTGAGTTCGATCGTTTCGACCGGCGCGTTGCGCACGTCGCCTTGGCACACCGAGACCGATGCCGATTCGCCGTCTTCCCACGGCCGCGCGCCCCAGCCGCCGCCTTCGATCGTTTGCAGCACGAAGTTGCGGTTCTTCGCCGCATCGCGGCCGAAGAACGCGAGCGCGCCGCCGAGCGTGCCCATCGTCGCGGCCGGAATGCGATCGGGCATCGCGCCGGCGAGCGCCGTGAGGATCGTGTCGACGACGGTCGGCAGCATGCGGCTCCACGACGACATCGGCGCCGGGAACTTCGCCATCATCAGGTTGCCTTCTTGAATCTCGACCTTGAGCGCGCGGAACGAGCCTTCGTTGACCGGCTCGAGCGCGCCGGTGAGGCCTTTGTAGGCGATGTACGCGCCGGCGAGCGTGCGGCCGTTGATCGCGCCGCGCGTCTGCATCGAGCCTTTGGTGAAGTCGATCGTGAGATCGCTGCCGTTCACGATCACGTCGACGACGATCGGCACGCGCTTGCCGTTCTCCACGCCGTCGTCGTCGAGGAACGATTCGGCGTGGTAGATGCCGTCGGGAATCTGCTCGACGATCAAGCGGCACTTGCGTTCGGCATCGTCGAAGATGCGTTCGATCGCGATGCCGATCGTCTCGGCGCCGTAGCGGCTATAGAGTTCCTCGAGCCGGCGTTCGGCCAGCGTGCACGCGGCCATCTGCGAGCGCAGATCGCCCATCGACGATTCCGGGAAGCGGATGTTGTCGGAGATCATCCGCAGCATCTTCTCGTCGGGCTTGCCGGCTTCGTAGATCTTGATCTGATCGAACTGCAGGCCTTCTTGCCACGGATCGACGATCGAGGTGCCGGCGCCGAAGCCGGTGCTGTTGCCGCCGACGTCGACCCAGTGCGCGCGCACGATCGCGAACGCCGTCAGCTTGTTCTCGAAGAAGAACGGCGTGTAGATGCAGACGTTGTTGAGGTGCTGCCCGGCGACGCGCTGGTGGTTGGTGATGATCACGTCGCCCGGCGCGAAGCCGTCGACGCCGTAGCGCTCCACGCCATCTTTGATCACGACGCCGAGATCGGCGACGAAGTGCGAGACGCCGCCGATGTTCTGCGCGAGCAGGCGGCCCTCGACGTCGAGAATCGCGCAGCAGTAGTCGCGCACTTCGTAGATCATCATGTTGTACGAGGTGCGCTGCAGGTCGACCGACATCTCGTCGGCGATCGCCGGCAGCGCGCTGCGCAGGACCTCGAGGGTGACCGGGTCGAGCCGGGTTTTTTCGGTGACGGTCATTGTGCTGCTCCGATCGTGACGATCATTTCGCCGCTGGGGCGACGCGCATCTCATCGCCCGGGAAGAGCACGGTGGTCGAGGCGTATTCCTGAATGACGGCCGGCCCGCTCACCCTTGCGCCCGGTCCGAGCCGCTCGCGATCGTAGATCGCGCAGTCGATGCCCTCGAGCGAATCGTCGAAGATCACCTTGCGGTGCGCGATCAGCGCGTCGGTCGTGGCGGCCGGCAGTTCGGGGAAACGCGAGCGTTCGCGTTTGCCGGTTGCGGTCAGGCGCACGTTCACGATTTCCACCGCCTCGTTCGGCGCTTGGTGGCCGAAGCGGCGATCGTGGATCTCATCGAACGCGCCGCGAATGGCGGCCATGTCGCCGCTCGCGATCGCGGCTTCGGCGATCGGCGTCTGGATCGGGAATTCCTGACCCACGTAGCGGATGTCGAGGAAGCGCTGGAACGCCATCGCGTCGGGTGCCGTGCCTTCGTTGAGCAGCAGCTCGCGCGCTTCGTCGATCATGCCGGCGAAGATCTTGCGCATCTCGTCGAAGTCCGTATCGGCCAGCGACTTGTAGTACGTGCGCACGTAGTCGTGGCGCAGATCCGACATCAGCATGCCGAGCGCGGAGAAGTGGCCCGGCACGCGCGGGATGATCGAGCGTCGGCACGTGCAGTTCGCGCGCGATTTGCGCCGAGTGCAGCGGACCCGCGCCGCCGAAGCCGACCATCGCGAAATCGCGCGGATCGTAGCCGCGTTCGACCGACACGCCGCGCACCGCCAGCGACATCTCGGCGACCGCGATCTTGATGATCCCGAGCGCCGCTGCTTCGATCGAGAGGTCGAGCGGATCGGCGATCGTCGTGCGGATCGCTTCGCGCGCGCCCTCGACGTCGAGCGGCATCTCGCCGCCGAGAAACCGGCTCGGGCTGAGGCGGCCGAGAATGACGTTGGCATCGGTGACGGTCGGCGCGGTGCCGCCCTGCCCGTAGCACACCGGGCCCGGATGGCCGCCCGCGCTGCGCGGGCCGACTTTGAGCGCGCCGACCTCGTCGATCCACGCGATGCTGCCGCCGCCGGTGCCGACTTCGATGATGTCGACGACCGGCAGCATGACCGGATGACCGCTCGCGAGGCCGCCGATGTAGTAGCCTTGCGCGATCGACGGTTCGCTGTTCTGCACGAGGCTGACTTTGGCGGTCGTGCCGCCCATGTCGAAGGCGAGCACGTTCTTGTAGCCGAGGTTGCCGCTGACTTCGGCCGCCGCGATGATGCCGCCGACCGGTCCCGACTCCATCATGTTGACCGGCACGCGCTTGGCCGTTTCGGGCGTCATCGTGCCGCCGTTGGACTGCATGATCAAGAGCCGGCCGTTGAAGCCGAATTCGCCGAGCAAGTTTTCGAGGTCGCCGAGGTAGCGCTTCACGCGCGGGCCGACGTAGGCGTTGAGCACGGTCGTCGACGTGCGCTCGTACTCGCGGTATTCGCGCAGGATCTCGTGCGAGAGCGAGCGGTAGAGCCCCGGCGCTTCGCGCGCGATGATCGCGCCGACCTCCGCTTCGTGATCGGGGTTGGCCCACGAGTGCAGGAACACGACCGCGACCGATTCGATGTCGTCGGTGTTGAGCCGCTTTGCGACGCCGGTGGCGTTCGGCGCGATCGAGCACGGTGATGACCTCGCCGTCGGCGTTGAGGCGTTCGACGATCTCGAGCGTGCGGTGGCGCGGCACGTACGGCTCGGGCCGTTTGAAGAAGAGGTTGTACGCTTCGGGCCGGCTGCCGCGGCCGATCTTGTAGACGTCGCGCATGCCTTCGGTCACGACCAGCGCGGTGCGCGCGCCGGTGCGTTCGATCGCGGTGTTGATCGCGACGGTCGAGCCGTGAATGAACGTCTCGGCCGTGGCGATCGGCAAGCCGCTCTTGGCGAGCGTCTCGCGAATGCCGACGGCGAGGTCGTAGGGCGTGGTCGAACTTTTGGCTTGATGGACTTCACCGGTTGCGAGATCGAATGCAACCAAGTCGGTGAACGTGCCGCCGATATCGAGCGCGAGAACGAGTGACAAAGAATCTCCTAGAACGTCGGGGCGACGAGGAACGCACCGGGTTTGCCGGCGCCGGAAGCGATGGCCGGCGCGCCGAGCAGGATCGGGGTGCCGTCGATCGACCGTCGACCGCTTGCACGGTGACGAGCGCGCCGGGCGGGAATGGCGTGCGCGTGCGGAACGGCCGAGCCGGCGACGGCATCGAGCGGCTGCGCCGCGCGCGCGCGTTTCGACCAGCCACGAATCCATCGCGGCGAGCTTGTCGAGCTTCGGCAGCTCGGCGACGGCGGCGGCGAACTGCTCCGTCGCTTTGGCGACGAGGCCGGTGGTGTCGTTGCGCACGACGGTGCGGACCATGCGCACCCACGTTCCTTTATATGCGACGCGTCGCGCGCAGGGCGAACACGTCGCCGAGCGTGCGCCGGCCCTCGAGCCGCAGCAAGCGGCGATCTTGCGCGCGTTGACGGCGATCGCAACGTACGATTCTTCGGCGCCGAGCCGGCGCGCTGTCGAGATCGACGGCGGCGACGGCCGCGGTCGCGTCGGTGGCCGTTGGCATCGAACGCCGCCAGCGCGTCGTGCGCGAAGCCGGCGGCGATTCTCGCGAGCGCGGCGCTCGGCCGCATCACCGGCGGCGCGCGCCGTGACGAACGCGTCGGTCGCGTCGACGAGTTTCGCGCCGACCGTCTTCAGCGCGAGGCCGACGGCGGCCGGAACTTCGTCGAGCTCGACGACGCCGATCGTGGCGCCGGCCGGCAGCGATTCTTTGAGCACGCGCGCGGTTTCGGGGCCGATCTTCGGCGTGAAGAGCAAGTTCTCGCTGTAGGTCGTCGATTCGATCCACGGTTTGCCGCGCGGCGAAACCGCCGAGACCATCGAGAGCGGGCCGGCCTTCGGCACGACCAGCGCGCACTCGGACCAGTACGGGATGAAGGCGCACAGCCACGACACGGCCGAGGGCCGCGTGAAGTTCGTGTACGCGACGAGCGTGTCGATGTTGGCGGCGGCCATCGCCGTGCGCATCGCGGCGATGCGCGCATCAAAAACGCTTTCGGGCAGTTCGGTCTTGGACCACTCGATCAATCCGCGGCGCATCAGGCAGCTCCGTCGAAGAGCACGCGCGGCGTGGTCGTGAAGACTTCGCAGCCGGTTTCGGTGACCGCCACCGAATCGCCGAGCATCATGTAGCCGACGTTCGGGTTGTAGGTGTTGGGATGCACGACGAACGTCATGCCGGGCTTGAGTTCGATCTGCACGTCTTCGAGAATGTGCGGCTTCGAATCGGCGAAGAGGCCGAGGCCGTGTCCGCGCACGCGCGTGTAGGCGCTCGTGACGTATTCGCCCATGTCGTATTTGCGGAACACGTCGTTCTCGGCGCGCGCCACGTCGGAGGCGCGCGCGCCCGGCTTCACCGCGGCGATGCCGGCTTCGAGCGCTTCGATGTAGATGTCGTAGGCGCGCTTCTGCGCGTCGCGTGGCCTTGCCGACGACGAGCGTGCGGCAGATCTGCGCGTAGTAGCCTTCGATCGCCGGCGTGAGTTCGGTGATCACGTTGTCGCCCTTCGCGAGCTTGCGGTTCGACGGCGGCGTGACGCTGCGGATGTCGGTTCCGCCGGAGCCGATCAGCATGAAGTTGTCGGCGACGCCGCGGCGCGCAGCCACGATTCGGTTTCGGCGACGACTTCGAACTGCTTGCGGCCCTCTTGCGCGGCTTGGCGGAAGATCACGTACGCTTCGTCGGCGGTTTGCGCGGCTTTGCGCACGCGGTCGACTTCGGCCGGCGTCTTGTGCATCAGGCACAGGTCGACCATCGGCGTGCCGTCTTCGATCGTGCCGGGCGCGTTTTCGATCAGCGCGAACGGCACGAACGCGAGCGGTGCTGCGGCCATGCGTACCTTGCCGCGCGCTTTGAGGTCGGCGGCGACGTCGCGTCCGATCTGCTGGCTGAAGCGCACTTCGATGCCGCTCGTCTCGGCCGTCGCGCGATCGATTTCGCTCGCGCTGTCGAGATAGAGGCGGCACGTGCCGTCTGGCGTGAGCACGCGCGAGCCGTGGCCTTCGAGGATCGGGAAATCGCTGACGTACATCAGGTAGTCGCCCTGCCAGGCGTTGCCGTAGGCAACGAGCACCTCGATGCTGTTGGCGGTCATCGCCGCGGCGAGCTTGGTGCGGCGTTCTTTGCCGAGCGTAGTCGTTTTCAAATCAGACCTTCACCGGGCACGAAGCGGGTGGTATACATATTTTTCGGGTCGAGCGGCTGATCGTACATGCCGAGATCGGCGACCGACTTGCGCACCACGTCGAGCGCGGCTTGCGTGAACGCGCCGTCGTTCGACATCATCGGCCATATCGGCCGCGATAGGATTTGGCGACGACGGACTCGTCGACTTGCATCACGCGCGCCACCGTCTTGATCGTGGCGTCTTTGTTCTTGCGCATGTAGGCGACGGTCGTGAACCAGCCTTTGAGGAAGCGCTGCAGCACTTGCGGCCGCTGCGCGACGACGTTGTCGTGCGCGAAGATCACGTGCGTGTCGAAGTCTTTGACGATATCGCCGAACAGCGTGAGGATCGTGCCCTTACCGACGCGCTCGATTTCGTAGGCTTCGGTGAGGTCGTGCACCGACGCCGCGATCTGGCCCGTGCCGAGCGCGCTGATGCGCGTTTCCATCGCGCCGAGCGGCAAGATCGTGACGCCTTCGGGTCCCCAGCCTTGACCGGCCGAGATCTGGCGCGCGAGCCAGTCGGTCAGCGAGCCGGCGGTCGTGACGCCGACGCTCTTGCCTTTGAGGGCCGGCGATCGTCTTGATCGGGCTGCCCTTGGCGACGACGAGCGCCATATCGAGCGGGCGGCCGGCCATCACCGCGACGGCGATCGAGGGAACGCCCTTCGAGCGGTACGCCATCGACGGCCCCGAGCCCAGGCCGATGTCGATCGATCCGGCGGTCGATGCCCTGCTGCACCTGCGCGTCGCCCTTGAAGGCAATGCTGTTGATGTCGAGGTTGAGCGACTTCCAGATGCCGGCGTCCATGCCGACTTCGAGCGCGGCGAACGGGAACGACGAGAACACCGCCTTGCCGACGTTCAACTTATCGGGCGCACGCCTGGGCGAATGCCGGGCGAGCGGCCGCCAGCACCAGCGCTGCGCTTCCGGCCAAGACTTCGCGGCGCGAGAAGACATCGGTCATTGAAACTCGTCTCCTTACAACCTCGATTTACTATTAGTAAATGAGGTTTATCAGTGCGGCGTGGGGAAGATGGATTCCGACGACTTTCTGCCCGCTCCTGTCATCGTAAGGAGGCCCCGCGTGCGCATCATCGACTCACATTTTCACTGGTGGCCGCGTTCCGATTTGGGACGCGTTGTGCAAGCGCAAGGGCTACCCGCGCGCCGAGCGCCGACGGCAAAGGCGGCTACCGCTATTTTCCGACGCCGGGCAAAGAGCATTCATCGCTCGGCCCGTGGCCCGCGTGGTTCGATCTCGACAAGCAGTTCGAGCACATGGACAGCGCTCGGTCAATACATCGAAGCGTTCGGCTCGATCGGACCGTTCTCGGTGCACTTCTCCGTACCTGCCGAAAACGGAAGGCAAAGAAGCCGCGATTCACTGGAACGAAGAGATGGCCGGCGCGATGAAGTCGCATCCGGGCCGCTTCTGGGCCAGCGCCGCGGTGCCGCTCGTCGACACCGGCGATCGCGCTCGACGTGCTCGAAGATGCCGTGTGGCCGGCTCGGTCTGAAGGGCGTGAATTTGCCCGGCAGTGTCGGCAGCCGATCCGCGCATCGATGCCGAGCGGCTCGAACCGTTTTACGATCGCGTCGAAGCAACTCGGCTTGCCGCTGTTCTTACATCCGACCGACGCCGTGTTCGCCGACATGCTTTCCGACGGTTACGGCGGTGCGCTGCACCTGAGCCTCGGTCGCGTGGTCGAAGTCAGCGTCGCGGCGATGCGCCTCGTGTTCTCGGGCGTGATGGAACGCCATCCGAACCTCAAGCTCGTGATGTCGCACACCGGCGGCGCGCTGCCGTATCAGGCCGGCCGCATGGACAAGAACGGCAAGAAGGCCAAACTGCCGCGAACTGCCGAGCACCTACATCAAGCGCATGTACACCGACACCGTGCTCGCCGCACTCGCTCGGCATGGAGTTCGCGGTCGAGTTCTTCGGCGCCGATCACGTGATGTACGGCAGCGACTACCCGTGCTGGAGCCCGGCCGACGCGCTGCGCTTCTTCGCGGAGTGCGGTTTCTCGGAAGAAGTGCAGGCCGAAGATCTTCGCCGGCAACGCGGGACGGATCTTGGGCATCGCCGGCCCGGTACTGCCCGAACTCGTCCTGTCCTAACGGCTCAATACGCGGCGAGCGCCGCGCGCATCCTCGATACCGCGAGTAGCGCCGGCGCTCAGTATGCCGACGTGCAGTTCTGGACGATCCGCCAGGAAGATGTCGCGGTGCGCAACGGCGACGTGCGCGACGCCTCCGACGTCTCGTCGGCCGGCTACGCGTGCGCGCGCTCGATCGACGGCAGCTGGGGATTCTTCGGCAGCGATCGTTTCGACGATGCTGCCTTCGACTAGCGGCCGCGCGCGCGACCGCGCTGGCGAAATCCGGTACGAAGGTTGCCGGATCGCATTTCGGCGGTCGCAGCCGCAACGAGAAGATCGTGGCGCATTACGAGACGCCGATGACGAAGGATCCGGCAAGCGTCGGCCTCAGCGCGCGGGCCGAACATGCTGCTCGCGGCCGAGCATGCCGGGCACGTGGCGAAGAGCGTCGATCAGCGCGGATTCGCGTTCATGACGATCTGGACGACCGCGAAAGAGTTCTACTCGACCACCGGCAGCGCAATCACGCAAGTCTTGCGGCAGGCCGGCGCGGGCTGCGGCGTTTCGGCGCTGGGCCGCGATAAGGACGTGCAGACGCGCGGCGGCCCGGGCGACTTCGCACTCTTTCAGGGCGGCGGCTACGAGGTCGTCGAGCGCGCGAGCTTGCACGCGCTCATGCCGGAGTACGGTCGCGAAGCGGTGATGCTCGCCAATGCGCCGCCGCTGCCGTCGGGCGTGCGCGATCTGATGCTCGACGGCAGCGTGCTCAATCTGCAGATGCACGAGTCGATCGGTCATCGCGCTCGAACTCGATCGCTCGCTCGGCTGGGAAGCGAATTTTTCGGGCGTTTCGTGGGCGACGCCGGATCAAGTCGGCAAACTGCGGTACGGCAGTCGACTTGCTCAACATCTATGCCGACAACGCGCTGCCGCTCGGCATGGCGACGGTCGGTTACGACGACGAAGCGCGTGAAGCCGGCAGCGCGTGCCGCTTGATCGAACGCGGCATCTTGCGCGCCTTCCTCTCCTCGCGCGACACGGCGGCGCAAACCGGCCTCGCCGCAAACGGCGTCGACGCGCGCGCAAGACTGGTCGAGCGTGCCGATGGTGCGCATGACCAACATCGTGCTCGCCCCGCACGAAGGCACGCTGGCATCGATCGTCGCCGAAACGAAGGACGGCGTGCTACGTCGCCGGCATGCGCTCGTGGTCGATCGACGATCACCGGTTGAACTTTCAGTTCGGCCCGCAGATCGGCTACGAGATCAAGAACGGCAAACGCGGCCGGATCTTCAAGCAGCCGACATACACCGGCGTGACGCCGCAGTTCTGGGGCTCGCTGGATCGCGTCGGCGGTCCCGAGGAATTCGTCGTGTGGGGCACGCCGAATTGCGGCAAGGGCGAGCCCGAGCAGATCGGGCGCACGACGCAGGCCTGCAGCGTCGCGCGCTTTCGCGGCGTGACGGTCGGGGTGAAGAGCGATGCGTGATCAGGATCGCGCGCTCTCGCTCGCCGAGACGGTGCTGAAGGCGGCCGCCGGCGCCGATCAGGCGCAGGTGACGGTGACGATCAGCGATGCGTCGTACGCGCGCTTCGCGCACAACTACGTCGATGCAGAACCTCGATGCGGTATCAGACCCAGATCACGCTCACGTATTACATCGGAAAGAAGTCGGCGTCGATCTCGACCGACGACGCGAGCCCGGCCTCGATCGCGCGCGTGGTCGCAGAAGCGCGCGACATCGCGCAGCGCGTGCCGCCGGACAGCGGTTTCGTCTCGCTGCCGAAGCCGCGCCGGTCGCGCACCCGGGCCACGGCTACTTCGATGCGACGGCCGGCGCCACGCCGGACGACCGGGTCGAGCAACTGCTGCCGGTGTTCGCGCGCATGAAATCCGCGCAGCTCTCGTCGTCGGGCTTCATGACGACGCAGACGAACACGACCGCCGTCGCCAACTCGCTCGGCGTGCGCGCCGCGTTCACCGGCACGATGAGCGGGTTGCAACTCAAGGCGATCGCGCCCAAGACGAGCGGCTTCGCCACGTTCTACTCGCCGGACTTCGCGCGCTCGATGCCGCCGGCGTGGCCGAGCGCGCGGCGGCCAAGGCGACGTTCTCGCTCGAACCGGCCACGTTCGCGCCGGGCAACTACACCGTGCTGCTCGAGCCGAGCGCCTTCGCAGCGGCGCTCAAAGCGCTCACCGAGGGAATGGGTGCCGACAACGTGCTCGAGGACAAGGACTCGTGGATGGTCGGGCGGATCGGCAAGCGCGTGTTCTCACCGCACTTCACGCTGCGCGACGATTGGAGCCATCCGTTGTTCGCGAATCCGCCGTTTAACGTCAACGACGGCGCGCCCACGAAGAAGGTCACGCTGATCGATCGCGGCGTCGCCGAACACTACGTCACGAGCACCTATAGCGCGAACAAATATCACGTTCCCGACACCGGTCACGCGAACTTTCCCAGCAGCTGCATCGTCGAGCCCGGCCCGCGATCGCGCGAAGCGCTCATCGCGTCGATCGAGCGCGGCGTGCTGATCACGCGCACGTGGTACGAGCGCGTCGTCGATCCGCGCCAGGCATCGATCACCGGCATCACGCGCGACGGCGTCTATCTGATCGAAAACGGCAAGCTGACCAAAACGCTGAAAAATTTCCGCTACTTCGTCTCGATGGTCGACGCGCTCAAAGACGTGGAATTCTCCAACATCCAGGAATTGACCGAGCCCGACTCCGACACGAACACGTCCTCGGTGCTGCCGGCGGCGAAGATCGCCAACTACCACCTCGCCGCCCAAACCTCGTTCGCATGAAGCGCGCCCTCTTTCTTGTGTCAATCGCCGCCGCCGCCATAACATTCACGTCACTGCGTTTCACGCGCGCCGACAATGCGCGGCTTCGGCGTGGCCAAGTTGCCGGCCAATGCGCCGATCACCGCCGCCGCGGCCGCTGGTCAACCTACACCGCCGCCGACTTTAGCTAATCGTTGTCATCCCGAGCTCGTCGAGGGAGCGCCTCTATCGTTGTCGTTGAGTGGCTGTCCCTCGACAAGCTCGGGATGACATGTAGTCAACAGCATGGGGGGCCGATGGCTGTGGATGAGGGGAGGGCGGAGGCGATGCGGTGTTCGGTGCGGGCTTTTAGGGTTTCGAGGTCGGCGGCGGAGTAGTGTTTGCCGGCGCGGACGACGGCTGAGATTCTGTGCAGGTTTTGGATGCTGGTCATCGGGTTGGCGGAGAGCAGGACGAGGTTGGCGTCTTTGCCGGGGGCGATGCTGCCCATCGTCGATTCGCGGCCGAGGAATGCGGCGACGTTGGACGTCGTCATCTGCAAGCACTTCGAGCGGCGCGAGTCCGGCGGCTTCGAGTTGATCGAACTCCTGGTGTAAGCCGGGTCCTGGAATGCACCACGCCGCGGCGCCGCCGGAATCGGATCCGGCCAGCATTTTCACGCCGGCGGCTTTGAACGGCCGAACCAGGTTCGCGAGCGCGGCGAACAAGCGCGCCAGCGTTTCGCGTGCCGCGGCCGGCAAGCGCTCGGAAAACTGTTGCGCGATGTCTTCCCACATCTGCCGCAACGGCAGGGGAACGTAACGCAGGTTGACGTCGCTGCGATAGGCTTGGTCGTCGGCGAGCGCCATCGTGCGCACGCGCGTGAGCGTCGGGCAGTGCCAGGTGCTCGTGGAGACGAAGTGGCCGGCCAAATCGCGCATGCGCTCGTCGCTGTAGGTGTCGATCACGCGGGCATAGCGCGTGAATTCGCTCGGATCGGTGGCCAAGAGCGGGCTTGCGATCGCGCGCATGATCACGTTGACCGGAACCGGTCCCGCAATGCGCGGTCCGGGCGCCGGCTTGTTCAATGCTTCCGTTGCGCAGCGCGGCTTCGTCGGTCGAACAGCCGAGCAGCACGCTGTCTTTCGGCCCGAGATGTTCGATCGAACGCAGACCGGCTTGCGCCGCTTTGCGGCACGTCGACGCGTCGGCGGAAGATGGCCGAGGTAACGGCAGCTTCAGCCGCGCGCTTTCTTCGAGCGCGGCGAAGAAGACCTCGGGCGTTACGTCGATCACCTTGATGAA
The DNA here is from genome assembly GCA_963845455.1 of Vulcanimicrobiota bacterium. GTDB lineage: Bacteria > Vulcanimicrobiota > Vulcanimicrobiia > Vulcanimicrobiales > Vulcanimicrobiaceae > Lustribacter. Next base: position 739,158 of record CAWJSM010000002.1, read on the forward strand.
GTCGACGCCCTGCGCGTGTTGCGCGCGCACTTCGGCGACGGCCATCTCCGCACTCCGCGCGTTGGCGCCGGTGAGGATCTCGCCGCACATCTCGAGCAGCTCGGGCGCGTCGGCGGCCGGCATCAGCCGGCCTTCGCGGCGCGCTGCGAGCAGTTCGGGCGTGCCGGACATTTGCCGGAAACCGGTGATGCCGTTGGCCAGCATCACGGCCAGCCCGTCTTGCGCGTCGGGAGCGTTGAGCGGATGCGCGTGCGCGTCGTTGTAGCCGGGCACCGCAAATGCTGCCGAGCCCGTCGATCACGCCGTCGCCGTCGCCGATAGTCGCCGCCGGTGCGATCTTTGCGATCGAGCCCTTCTCGATCACGATCGCCATGCCGGGTGAAAAGCTGCCGTCGCGGGTGTCGACGATCGTTACGTCCCGCAGTACGAGATCGATGCTCATTTCTCGGTCGGATCCTTCACTGAGGCGTAGGTGGCGATCGTCGTGTTCTGGAGCTGACCGTTCACTTTGTCGACGCGCCGGATGTAGATCGGCTGAATGAGATCGCGCGTTTGCGGATCGATTTGGATCGGGCCGCGCGCGCTGTCGAGCTTCATGCCGCGCAGCAAGGTCATCGTTTTGTCCGGATCGATGCCGGCCGGTTGCGCGGCCGCGACCTTATAGGCGGCCTGCAGCGTGTCGTAGATCGCGACCGTGTAGAAGTCCGGAAACTCGACCGCCGCGTCGGCCGCGTGCATGTCGTGGGTGAGCTTCTTGTTCATCGGCACGTCGAGCGTCGGCGAATAATTCATCGCCGTGTAGACACCAAGCGCGCTGTCGCCTTCGTCGGGGAAGAACTTCTCGAGCGTGAGATCGCCGGTCGCGAGCAGCTTGATGCCGCTCTTCGCGCCGCCCGCGCTCTGCCACGACTTGAGGAATTGCCGTCCGGTCACGGTGAGGAAGAGGAACACTGCTTGCGGCTTGGCGTCGCGCACGCGCTGCACGTAGGCCGACATGTCGGTCACGCCGAGCGGCACGTGCACCTCGCCGTCGATCGTCCCGCCTTTGGCGGTGAATGCGATCGCGAAGGTCTTCGCCGCATCGAGGCCCGGGCCGAAGTCCAAGACGACGATGTAGGCATTCTTGATGTTTTGCTTCGACGCCCAATCGGCCAGCGGATACGTCACTTGACCCGTCGTGAAGCTGAAGCGCGCGAAGTACGGATTCGGCTCGAGGATGCCGTAGCCGCCGGCGTTGATGAGCAGCGTCGGCTTCTTTGCTTGCGTCGAGATCGGTCCAACGGCGGCGGCGTTCGGCGAGAGCGTGAGGCCGAGCAGCAAATCGACTTTGTCGTTGACGATCAGTTCTTGCGCCAAGCGGCGCGAATTCTCGGGCGAGAGACCGCCGTCGTCCTTGCGCACGAGTTCGACTTTGCGGCCGCCGATCGTGTCGCCGTGTTCCTTGAAGAACGCGCTGATCGCCGCTTCGGCCGGTGCGGCCTCATCGGCGTACGGACCCGAGAACGTGCCGAGAAAGCCGATCTTCAGCGGCGGCAGATCGGCCGTGGCCCTACGCGGCACCGCAAACGTGAACGACGCGCAAACGGCGAGGGTGAGCAGCGCTGCGCGCACCAGTGCCGGCGGACGGATCATGGGAGCTCCTTCACGCCATGCAGCAAGCGCACAGCGGCAGCGCGTACGGTGCCGAAGCGAGTCCGGCAGCTACGCGGGTGGCAGTTTGTTCTTTCATCGCGGCGAGCGTGTCGCTCGAATAGAACGTGCCGGCGCGCACGACGGCGGAAATGCGGTGCAGTGCCGCAACGTTTGCGATCGGGTTCGCATCGAGCAGCACGAGATTGGCGTTCTTGCCCTCGGCGACGCTGCCCATCGTGGCTTCGCGGCCGAGGAATTTCGCACCGTTGAGCGTCGTCATCTGCAGCACGGCGAGCGGTGAAAGCCCGGCTTGCGCGAGCAGATCGAATTCGTGATGCAGCGCGAAGCCCGGCGTCACAAATCCGCCGCCCGAATCCGACCCGGCCATCATCTGCGCGCCCGCGTCGTGGAACGGTTTCACGAGCGTCGCCTGCAACGCGTAGAGGTTCCGGAGCGTCGCCCGTGCGCTCGGCGGGATCGTGGCCGCGAACTGGCGCGAGACGTCTTCCCACATCGCGACCGTCTCGTGCGGCACGTAGCGCAGGTCCGGATCGTTGCGGTACATCGGATCGTCGCCGATCTCCATCGTGCGAACGCGAATCAGGGTCGGCACTTGCCACGTTCCGGCGGCCACGAAGTGCGCCGCGAGATCGTCGCGCCGCGCCGCGCTGAACGTGTCGATCACGCGCTGGAAGCGAACGAAATCGGCCGGATCCGTTCCGACGACCGGATTTGCAAGCCCGCGCTGGATGTCGGCTTCGGTGGGCGGCGCGGCCGGCGGCGGCTTGGGCGGCGCTTGCGCCATGATCGCGCGCAGTGCGGCTTCATCGGACGAGCAGCCGAGCAAGATGCTGTCGCGCGGGCCCATGTGCTCGATCGAAGCCATGCCGGCCGTCACCGCGTCGCGCACGTTGACGCTCGGCGAGAGATGGCCCATGAAACGCAGGTTTAGCCGCGTGCTTTCTTTGAGCGCGGCGAAGAACACGTCGGGGCGGGTATCGATGACTTTGATGAAATCGGCCCCGAGCGCTTTCTGTTTCTGCACTTCGGTGACGGCGATTTCGGGCGTGCGCGCGTTCGGTCCGGCAAGCGTGGTACTTGCAAGTTGCAGCAGCTCCGGCACGTCGGTCCACGGCATCAGCGTGTCGTTTGCGCGTGCGACGAGGGTCTCGGGCCGCGATGCCATCTCGCGAAAGCCGGTGATGCCGTTGGCGAGCATCAGCGTGAGGCTGCCTTCGGGATCGCTCGAACTCAACGGATGCGCGTGGTAATCGTTGAATCCCGGCACGACGAACTTGCCGCGCGCGTTCACGGTACGCGCGTTGGCGGCGGAGATGCTCCCGGCGGGTCCGATCTTCACGATCTTTCCGCCGTCGATGAGCAGCGCCATGTTCGGGCTCAGCGTGCCATCGTGCGTATCGACGATCGTGACGCTATTGAGGATCAGCCGCTGTTTCGCGGCGGTCTGCGCGTTTGCGCGGCCACCGCCGGCGATCAGGCTGCCGGCAACCCCGGTGCCGAGGACCAAAGCACGACGACGATTCATGTTACGAAAACCCCTCGCTCATCTCGCTGCCGGCGAGCCACGCGCTGCCGCGTGCGTAGAGCCGTTCCACGGCCGCTCCCAGTCTGCCGGGCATATCCATGCTCACGGTCATCCCGGCCTGCGTCTGGAGATAGGCGAGGTGGCGATAGCCCTCGGGAAACGCGGCCAGCTTCGTGCGATCGATGGCCGGCTGCCGGCCCGCATCGACCGCGTCGGCGCGATCCTTTTCGTAGATGGGCTGGCGGAACACGAGGCCCCAGCGTCCGGCGCGCCGTTCGAGGAAATCGTAGAAGCGGCCGGTGCAAACGACGTCGCAGAGAACGCCCTCGAGCAGGCCGCGCTGCGCGATCGTCATTTTGGTCTGCGAGATCGCCCGGTCGCCGGCCAGATCGATGCTCTGGCCGCCGAGGAAGTGGATGACGTTCAGCCCCTTCGCCTGCGCGGCGCGCGACGCCGCGATGAACTCATCGACCGGTGCCTGCGTCCAGGTCGCGCTCATCCGGCCGTCGTCGTGCCAGAGCGTGCGGAAGCGATCCCAGTCGCCCGAGTCGCGCCAAATCACCCAGTTTTCTACCAGGTCGCGAATGGCCGCGCGATCGCAAGCTTCGCAGGGGCTCGCGCTGCAGTGTGATGAAATAGTATGGTACTCATACTATTTCCGTGCGCTTCCCGTCAAGGGGGATAAACGATGACACCCATACCGTGGCTGCGCAACGTGTGGTACGCGGGGATGTGGGCCGAAGCCCTCGCGCCGGAAGCGCTAATCGTGCGTACGATCCTCAACGAACATATCGTGTTCTTTCGCGATGCCGCCGGGAACGCGGCGGCGATGATCGATCGCTGCCCGCACCGCTTCGCGCCCTTGCATCTGGGCAAGGTGCTCGCAAACGGCCGCTTGCAGTGCGGCTATCACGGTCTCGAATTCGACGCAGCCGGAACGTGCGTGCTCAATCCGCACGGTGACGGCAAGATTCCGCCGGCGGCGGTCGTGCGCGCGTTTCCGGTCGTCGAGAAACACACGCTGCTGTGGATCTGGATGGGCGATGCACCGGCCGATCCTGCGTTGATTCCCGACTACAGCGTGTTCGACGACGCGCCGCCGCTGCACGTTACCGAGCGCGGCGAGCTCGTGCTCGAAGCCGACTACAAGCTCATTACGGACAACTTGCTCGATCTGAGCCACGCGTCGTATCTGCATCCCGGCACGCTCGGCAACGTCGAGATGGCTTCGGTAACGAAGACCGAGGTCACACAGTCCGGCAACACCGTGACCGTCAGCCGGCGTTCACCGAACGTGCCGATCCCCGGCATCGCCGTACGGTCCTACGGACGACCGGTCGAGATCGTCGATAAGTGGAACGCGATCGTGTGGAATCCGCCCGGCAACATGCTGCTCGAGCAAGGCGTGTGCGAGCCCGGCGCGCCGGAGAGCACCGGCACCGGCTACTACGGCGTGCACATTCTCACGCCCGAAACCGAACGCACGACGCACTACATGTTCTCGGCGGTGCGCTTCAACGTCCGGGAGAGCGATCCGAACGAGAGCGCGCAGATCCGCGACGAGATCTCGAAGCTCCGCCGCGCGGCCTTCGAACAGCAAGACGGCCCCGTGATCAAAGAGCAGGCCCGCGTGATCGCCGAGATGGGCGAGGACGCGCCGCGGCCCGCGCTGCTCGCGGTCGACGCGGGTGCCGTGCGCTTCCGCCGCGTGCTCGACAAGCTGATCGCGCAAGAACTCCGGCGCGCGCCTGGTCTGACTAGCGCGTCAACGCGCGCGCGGTGATCTTTTCGCGCAGGGCGATGAGATCGGCGCGCATGCTCTCGTAGCGTTTGGCTCCGAGCAGATCGGCGAAGTCGGCTTCGATGCGTTTGGCGGCGCGCCGGGTGATGGCCATGAATTCGCGTCCCCGTTTGGAGTAGCTGACGATCTTCGCGCGGCCGTCGGCGGGATCGCGCGTCAGCTCGACCAGGCCCAGGCGAACGCAGTCCTCGACCAGTTGGCCCATCGCGCCTTTGGTCACTCCGGCGCGCGCCGCGAGATCGATGATGCGCGTGCCTTTCGGCACGTCGATATGGCGCATCACGTTGAGGTGCACTTGCCGCACGTCCTCGAACCCGGCGGCGTGGTGCCCGTCGAGCATCCGCGCCTCGAAGGCGTGGAAAACGAACAACAGCAAACGGCCGAGATTGTAGTGGCGCCACGCGAGCGTCGCATCGGGATCGAGGCCTTCGAAGCGTTCGGGATCGACGCCGCTGCTGATCCGCAGCACGCGTTTGGTGTCGACGGAGCGCGCACTGACGGACCGGTGCCGAGTCGCGGTTGCACCGCTCGCAGTTTTGGCCATGAGCGTTCGTTCGCCAAAACGGCGCAAGTTCGTCCTTGACGGGACAGCCTAGGTAGTATATGAACTGGACCATATGAAACTTCTACGCTGCGGCGACCCGGGCAAAGAGCGGCCAGCGATCCTCGATGCCGGCGGTGCGATACGCGACCTCGCCGGTCACGTTCCCGACATTCACGGAGCGGCGCTCGGCGATGCCGGACTCGCGGCCCTGCGCAAGATCGACCTGCAATTGCTGCCGGTTATCCCTGCCGGCACGCGCATCGGACCGTGCGTCGGCAACGTCGGCAAGTACGTGTGCATCGGCTTGAACTACGCGGACCACGCGGCCGAAGCGGGCATGACCCTGCCCAAAGAGCCGACCATCTTCATGAAGGCAACCTCGTCGATCATCGGGCCGAACGACAACGTCGTTTTGCCGAAGGGCGCGACGCAGGGTGATTGGGAAGTCGAGCTGGGTTTCGTGATCGGGCGCAAGGCGTCGTACGTCGACGAAGCAGAGGCACTCGATTACGTTGCCGGATACTTCGTCGCGAACGATGTGTCCGAGCGCGACTTCCAAATGAACCACGGCGGACAGTGGACGAAGGGCAAGAGCTGCGATACGTTCGGACCGATCGGTCCGTGGCTCGTGACGCGCGACGAAGTTCCCGATCCGCAAAAGCTCAACCTGAAATTGTCGGTCAACGGTGCGGTGATGCAGTCGAGTTCGACCGCGCAAATGGTGTTCGGGGTCGCGAAGATCGTCAGCCACCTGAGCCAATTCATGAGCTTGTATCCCGGCGATATCGTCGCGACCGGAACGCCGTCGGGCGTTGGTTTGGGCCGCAAGCCGCAAGTGTTTTTGAAAGCCGGCGACCGCATGACCGTTAGTGTCGACGGACTGGGCGAACAGAATCAACTCGTCGTTGCCTACGGCGAATAATGCGCGCGCGAGCCGCCGGGCAAGCGCCGGCCCGCGCATTGCAACTTCGTTAGAGAGTGGGCCGAGCGGCACCGATCAAATCGGGTGATCGTTGTTCTTCAAAGACGCGGAAACGCGGGACCGGCCAACTCGGGCCGGATGAGGAGCAACCATGAACACATTGATCAAGAACATCGTCATCGGCGCCACCGGGCTCGTGCTCGCAGCCGCTCCGTTGGCCGCTAGCGCCCAGGGCTACGACCACGGCCGCGACCAGCGCGGCGCGACCTACCAGCGCGGCAATTCCGACCAGCGCGGCAATTACGATCATCGCGATAACCGCGGCGGCTACGGGCGACCGGAGTACCGGTCTGGATATCAGCCGGCCTACGTCAACGGCTACTTCGGCTGGGCTCCGGGCGGTTTCCAGGGCTACTACTGGAACGGTGGCTGGTATCATCACCGTCGCTGGAACGGAGGCGTGTGGATCTACTTCTAAGACACGGACGACGAATGGGTGCTGCCGGCATGCTCGCGATGCTGCTGGCCACCGCGGCACGGGCGCAGGTTGACCTGCGCCCGTCCGTCGTTGAAGTGGAGTGGAATACCCCGGCCGGATACGAACGCTGCGCTGCCGTCATCACGGCACGGCGTCCGCGGGGGCTCGAGGTGTGGACGGCCGGACACTGCGCCGATCACCCGTTTTCGGTCGTCCGCTTTTTCAACGGCTATACGATGTACGGCTCGAGCGTTCGCGTCCTCGCGCACAGCGAGAACGTCGATGCGGCGCAGCTGTTCCTGAACCTCGATGCCGCGCGCGTGAGCGCTGCCCAACCCGCCGTACGCGCGCGATCGATTCCGCCGCTCGGCAGCACGGTCACGATCATCGGCCATCCGGTGTCGGCCTTGCGCGGACCGAACCAGGGACGCTGGACCGTCACCTACGGGCGCATGGGCGAGACCGAACCCGACCAGCAAACCGGTGCGCTTGAGTACGAAGTCTACTGCGGGCGCTGCGGTCCCGGCGACTCGGGCAGCGGCGTGTTCGACGCGAACGGGCACCTTCTCGGGCTCGTCTACGGCGTGACGGAGATCGACAACGTCGCCGGCGGCCGCCTCCCCGACGGCCTCTACGCCGACGTCATCCCCGCCACCAGCCTTCGCTAACGATTGACAGCGGCTAGCGGGCTAAATGCGCGGCGTCAGGAACTGGCTGGTAGTGCCTGCGCTCTCCATTTTCGACGCCCAAATCTTCGCCAGCTTACGACGCCACCGCAACTACCGGCTCTATTTCTCCGGGCAGCTCGTGTCGCAGATCGGGACGTGGCTGCAGAACGCAGCGCAGGCCTGGCTCGTCCTCGGTATCACGAATTCGCCCGAAGCGGTCGGCGTGCTGAGCTTCTTCCTGTATCTGCCGTACGCGATCTTGGGCCTGATCGGCGGCGCGCTGGCCGACCGCTGGGATCGCCAGCGCATGATCATCATCACGCAGACGCTGATGGCGCTGTGCGCCGCGGCCTTGGCCGTCGTCGCCTACTTGCACGTCGACAGCATCGCGGTCATCGATACGATCGCGTTCGTGCGCGGCACGGTGATGGCGTTCAACAACCCGACCCGCCAAGCGATCATGATCCAACTCGTCGGCCGCTCCGAGCTGCCCAACGCGATCGCGCTCAACTCGAGCTTGAACAACGCGACGCGCATCATCGGCCCCGCGATCGCGGGCGTGCTGATCTCCTCGGTCGGCGTGGGCCTCTGCTTCGCGCTCAACGCGGTCAGCTTCGTCGCGGTCATCTTCGCGCTCATGATCATGCGGCGCGATGAGTTCTTCCCGACCGGCAGCAATACGCGCACGCCGCTGATCAAGTCGATCAAGGACGGCCTCATCTACGCGCGCCGCACGAAGACCGTCGCCGTCGTGTTGACGATGCTGTTCGTCATCTCGACCGTGAGCATCAACTTCCAAGTCATTCTGCCGGTCATGGCCAAAAACACGCTGCACGGAACGGCGCAAACGTACGGTTTCATCTGGTCGATGTTCGGCCTCGGCGCGTTCATCGGCGCCGTCTCCGCCGCTTCGCGCAAACGCGTGTCGCGCCGGCTGCTGCTCTGGGCGGCTGCCGGCTTCGGGCTCGCGCAACTCGTCGTCGCGACGCAGAGCACGGTGGTAGGCGTTTCGATCGCGCTGTTCGTCACCGGTATCTGCTACTCGATCTACACGTCGAGTTCGAACTCGATCGTGCAGCTCGCGGTCCCGATGCACTTGCAAGGCCGCATCGCCGGCCTCTACAACTACGTCTTTCTCGCCTCGGGCCCGCTCGGCTCGCTACTAGCCGGTTGGTTGGCCGAACGCGGCGCGCCGCTAGCGTTCATCGCCGGCGGCGTGGCCGCGGTCGTGATGGCATTCTTCGGTTATACGCAGCGTCCGTGGCCGATGCCGACCGGGACGCATCGCCCGCGCCGCCGGCGCCGCAACCAAATCGCGAGTGTGACGCAGCGGGCATAGGCGCGCCGTTTTAAGCTCAGATTAAGCTGGGAATACTGGCCGCACGATGCGGCCACGAGCGCCAAGATTGCGACTCGCCGCGACGGCCGCTGTTGCCGCCCTCGCCCTGCTCGGCATTGCCCCCGATTCGCGGCCCCGACTCGCCCGCCGCCGACCCCGCGATCCTCGACATCACCTTCGCGCCCGATCATCTGCGCGCCGGTGCGGAGTTCGCCGTCACGATCCGCACGACGCCCGACATCATGACGCTCGAAGCGGAGGTGATGAAGTACAAACTGCCGGTACCGAAGACCGGCGACGGCGTGTTCTATGCCTCGGCGCGCGTGCCGTGGTGGGCGCGCATCTATCACGGCACGTTTCACGTGAGGTTCGTCGGCGCCGATGCGACCGGCGCTCAAGCGCAAATGGAGGCCGACGTCCACATCTAACGTATGTGGGGGCGTGATGGCCGGTACGATTTCCGAACCGCTTGATTTTGTGCCGACCGGCGCAGCGCTCGCGGCGGCGATCGGCGAGCTCGAAGAGCTCGGTGCGCGCGGCGGCGGTGCCGTCGATGCACGCGTGCGCGAAAAAGCGCTGCACGCGTTCCTCAACGCGCGGCGCAGAGCGATGCCCAAACAGTGGCGCCATGATTACTCCGCGCTGGACTTTGCGGGACTCGAATGGTCGAGCGGCCGCGCGCGCGTGCCGGTGCTGCCGCGCTTTACCGGGGCCGCCGGCGATGACGCCGGCGACGTGCCGGCGCTCGCCCTCGAGAATGCCGGCGGCCTCGTGCATCTCGGCAGCACGTATCTCGAACCGGATCAGACGGCGGGCGATCCGCGCGTCACGCTGCTCGCGCTCGCCGATGCGCGGCGCACGCAACGCGAGCGGGTCGACGCGGTTCACCTCCGCATCGTGTCGCCGGTTGCCGATCGCTTCACCGCGCTCTCCACGGCGTTTCAGAATTGCGGCGCGTACGTCGACGTTCCCGACGGCGTCACCGTTGAGGCGCCACTGCAACTGGTATGGACGTCGCGGCCGGGCACGCCGGGCGCGGTATTTCCGCATACCGTCATTCGCGTCGGCGCCGGCGCGCGCGTGACGATCGTCGAGCGCCACATCGGCAGTACCGAAGCGCTGATCGCCGGAATCGTGGAAGCCGACCTCGCGCCCGGGGCGCGGCTCGATTACGTTGCCATTCAGCAGACCGACGAGGGCGCGCGCATCTTCATGCATCGCCGAGCGCGCTGCGCGGCCGGCGCAACCGTCGCATGGCACGTCGCCGAGCTGGGCGGTGCGCTCGTGCGCAGCGTCTGTGGCGCGCAACTCGCCGGTGCGCGCGCGACGGCCGAAACGAACGCCTTTTTCTTCGCCCGCGGTTTCACGCACGTCGACGCCGTCGTCAACGCCGATCACGACGCTTCACGCACCGAGTCACGCACGACCTTGCGCAGCGCCGCGGCCGATCGCAGCCGCGGACGCTTTTCCGGCGCGTTGCGCTTCGCCCCGAATGCGACGCGCTGCATTGCATCGATGCGCGACGACGGCTTGATCCTCTCGCGCGACGCGTATCTCGACGCCGCGCCGGTGCTGGCGGTTCCGGCCCATCACGTCTGGGCATCGCACGCGTCGAACGTCGGATCGCTGGATGAAGAAGAACTGTTCTACGTGCAAACGCGCGGCATCACGCGCCCGATTGCCGAGCGTATGATGTCGCTCGCGTTCTTCGAACCGGCCATCGCGCGCTTCCCGACCGATGCGATCCGCGACGAAGTGCGGACCGCCCTCGATGCGCGCCTCGACGAGATTCCCGACACCTTCGAGCAGTAGCGCCGCGTTACGGCGTTAGCAGCAGCTTGCCGGACGTTTTGCGCGATTCGAGCAGCGTGTGGGCTTCGGCCGCTTTCGCGAGCGGAAGCACCGCCTCGATGCTGAGTTTGAGCCAGCCCTCGCGCAAACCGGCAATTAGGAATTCCGCGCGCCGCTCGATGTCGGCGCGCGTGGCGATGAAGTTGCCGAGGCTCGCGCCGCTCACGGTCAGCGCGCGGCCGCTGAGCGCGGCGTTGGGACTGAAGGGATCGACCGGTCCGCTCGCCGCGCCGTAGACCACGATCTGACCGCGCGTGCGGACGGCTTCGAGGTCGCCCGGGAACGTCGTCTTCCCGACCGCGTCGAGGATCAGATCCGCGCCCGTACCGCCGGTGATCGTCTTGACGGCGGCCGCGAAGTTGGTCTCGGTATACAGGATCACGTCGCGCGCGCCCATGGCCTTCGCCTTCGCGGCCTTTTCCGCCGATGACGTCGTGCCGATCACGTGCGCGCCGAGATGCGTTGCGATTTGCGTCAACAGCAAGCCGACGCCGCCGGCCACCGCGTGCACGAGCACGATCGTTCCCGGTCCGACCGAACGAAAATCGTGCAGCAAGTAGTGCGCGGTGAAGCCTTGCAGCGGGATTGCGGCAGCTTGCACGAGATCGATTTCGGGCGGCACGGTCACGAGCAGCGTCGCGGGCACCGCGACGAACTCGGCGTACGTGCCGTTGGGCCCCATCGCATACATGACGCGGTCGCCCGGCTTCACGCTCGTCACCCCTTCGCCGACGCTCTCGACGGTGCCGGAGGCTTCGCCGCCCGGCGTGAAGGGCAGCATCGTACCCGCGCGGCGCCCCGCGCGTTGCCCGATGTCCATGAAGTTCACGCCGGATGCCGCAACGCGCACGAGCGCTTCGCCGGCTTTCGGGACGGGCTGCTCGATGTCGGTGAGTGTGAGGACGTTGGGGCCGCCGAAGGCGGAGACGCGGATGGCTTTCATGCTCCGCTTGCGACAGTCCGAGTGTTCGGTCGAGTTGCGGCGAAGCCGCCTCGCATGACGATACCGGCTTGCCCAGGACCCGATCGTGCAACGAGAACGCCGACCTATCGGCCGCCGCCGGGCGCCACCGATTGTCATGCGCACATTTTCGGACCCGTTCGCCGGTTTCCGTATAGCGACGATCGCTCGTACACTCCTGAGGAATGTACGGCTGAAGATTATGCAGCGATGCTCGCGACGATCGGGTTTACCCGCGCCGCCCTGGTCCAAGGCGGTGCCCACGGAACGGACAACCGAGCGATTCTCGATGCGATCGCGCGGAACAGCGAGAACTATCGTGGAGTAGCCGTTATCCCGCCCGGGCTGACGGGGGATGAGCTCGCGTCGCTCAATGCGGCGGGAATTCGCGGCGTGCGGCTTTCGACAATGTCGGGCAGCGGTATTCCATTCGCGGCGTTGGCCCGTCTCGCCGGCGAAGTGCACGAACTCGGCTGGCACGTTCTCTTGCACTTCAAGGCGGCAGAAGAACTCATCGATGTCGTACCCGTGCTCGAACGAATTCGCAACCCTTTCGTCCTCGATCATATGGCGCGCATCAGCGCCGCCGAAGGAGTGCAATCGGACGCATTTCGTGCGCTCATGAGATTACTCGATACGGATCGCTGCTACGTAAAGCTCGCCAGCATGTACAGGCTTTCGTCGGAACCCTACCCGCACAATGACTTGCTGCCGATGATTCACGCAGTCGTCGCGGCGCGGCCGGATCGCATTATTTGGGGAAGTAACTGGCCGCATCCGATCCACTACCACGGTTTGATGCCGAATGACGGTGACTTAGTCGACCTCATCCCGTTATGGGTTCCAAATCCCGCTGATCAGCACAAAATGCTCGTGGACAATCCAGCCGTCCTTTACGGCTTCACGGGATCGACCGTTACGTGAATCGCGTCGGGGACGTCGATCCCGGCTGTGGCGTGTATTGCCGTATGGACGTCTTCTAGGCCGTACGAATGCGAGCAAACCTCTGCGACCGGGAAATGCGTCGTCGCAAGCGAGTGCAGTGCCATCTCAACCGCGCGGTAACTGTGTCCGCGCGGGGCGCGGATCGTGAGGTATTTGCGCTTGATTTCTCCCAGCGGAACCGCTTGTTCCAGGCCGTTGAGATTGAGGTAGGCGCCTTTAGCGGCCAGTGCCAGTGCGTCGGCCGCAACGCTGCCGGTGCGGTCGCCCGTCGTATCGACGACGACATCGACCCCGGCGCCGCCGGTTGCGTGCATGACGCGCTCGCGCAAGTCCTCCGTTTCGGAATCGACCGCGACGTCGGCGCCGATCCGTAATGCGACATCCAATCGGGCGCGGTCGCGCGTGTGTCCGGAAACGATCACCCTCGCAGCGCCCGCGATCTTCGCGGCAAAGACACATCCCAGTCCTTGTTGTCCGGGGCCGATGACGAGCACGTTAGAGCCGGCCTGCGTTCCGCCGTCGTAGACGGTCCACTGAAAGCCGTTTCCGAACGGAATCGCGAGCGTAGCGAGCTGCGCACTCAGCCCCACCGGCACTTTGTGCACGACGGCATTCGGGGCGAGATAGAGCATCTGGGCGTAACCGCCCCACAAGTGCGGCGGAATCGTGCAGGTCGACGTGCCGTATCGCAGCGGGTCGTGCTCGTGCTTGGTAAAGAAATCCGACTCCACGCACAAGCGAAAGTCTCCCTGCAGACACCAACGGCAGTGCCAGCACGGAAGGTACTCGTGCAGTGCGATACGATCTCCGCCGGTGACGCCCCAACGCGCGGCTGCAGCCGGTCCGATCGATTCGACGGTGCCGACGATTTCGTGTCCCATAATCGCTGGAATCCGCGTACCGCGCCGATACATCTCCGGATCGCTGCCGCCGACGCCGCACGATTCGACGCGTAACAGCCCGGCATCCGGACCGAATGCGGGCACGTCGAATGACTGAAGTTCCGTTCGTTCGACGCCGACCTTGACTGCGGCCGTTATCTCGGTGCTCACGCGCTTGCCGCCAGCGAAAGGGCCTCGCGCAAACGGGCTGCCGCTTCGTTCGGGCGTTCGGCGGCGCCGACGAGGTCGTGCGCCTCCTGGGCGATGGCCTGCAGACGTTCGAGCAGCAGCGCGCGTTCGCGTTCCCGCGTGTCGCGCCGTGCGGCGCGCAGTGCCGTATCGACGACCCGCCAGAGATCGTCGAGTTCGGCTTCGCGATATACGAAATGCTCGCGCGTCGTCGATCGTTCGAGGGCCTCGATCATTACGGCGAGGGTGCCGGGCGAGTAGTCCTCGACCGGGCAGATATCGTCCGGAGTCATCGCAGGCAACTCCCTTCCCGGTTCGGCTGTGCTACTTGACACCCGCCGATCATATCGTACAGTATACTGTAAGTCCATAGCGAGACGGAATCTGATGGGAGAACGATGATGCTCACCCGTGAAGAAAATGAGCGCCTGACGCGTATCGGACCGGGAACCCCGATGGGCGAGGTTTTCCGCCGCTATTGGCTCCCGGCGCTGTTGAGCGAGGAACTCCCCGATCGCGACGGTGCGCCGGTTCGCGTCCGTCTGCTCGGCGAGGACCTGGTGGCTTTCCGGGACACGCAGGGCAACGTCGGCCTGCTTGGCGAGTCGTGTCCGCATCGACGCACGTCGCTCGCGCTGGCACTCAATGCCGAGTGCGGTCTACGTTGCCTGTATCACGGCTATAAGTTTGATCTCCACGGAACGTGCGTGGATACTCCGACGGAGCCCGCGGGTTCGCGCTTTGCGCAGAAGATCCGCGCCGACGCTTACCCCACGCGTGAAGCCGCCGGGATCGTTTGGGCCTATCTTGGCCCAGTCGACAAGCGTCCGAAGTTTCCCGAATACGAGTGGTTCGGTTTGCCGGCGAGTCACCAGCACGCCTACAAGATTTTCGAAGAATGCAATTACGCCCAGCCGGTTGAGGGAGCGATCGACTCTGCCCACGCCGGCGTGTTGCATCGGCGCTCCGCCTGGGGCGCTCCGCCGAGTCAAGCGTTTGAGGAAGATCTCAGTCCAAAACTCGAGGTCGAGTACACGCAGTACGGGATGCGTTATGGTGCGCTCCGCAACGTCGAGGCGGGTCAGGCCACGCAAGCCCGCATAACGGCCGTCGTGCTGCCGTGCTTCACGTTCATCCCGCCGTTTATCTCCGGTCCGGGTCAAGAGCGCCGGCTCGTCAACGCGTACGTCCCACGCGATGACACCTCAACATGGAACTTTCAGGTCTTGTTCAGCCGCGAGGGGCCTTTCGACGATGCGTTCCGCCGTCAGGAAGGCGGCCTGCAACTCGACGCGGATTACAAGAAGCTGCGCAATCTCAGCAATAACTACCAGCAAGACCGCAGCGTGATGCAGACCGACAACTTCTCCGGCATCACCGGCATCATGGTCCAAGATCACGCCGTGAGCGAAACCCAGGGTGCGATTTGCGATCGGACGCAGGAGCATCTCGGCACATCGGACATCGCGGTGATCGCGTGGCGGCGCCTGATGCTGCGAACGTCGAAAGCGCTTGAAGAAACCGGCGAGCCGCCGGCCGGCGTGCACGCCGACATCCCGTACGGCGACATCTGCAGCGCAACGGTCGACGTTCCGGCAAACGCCTCATGGCGTGAAGTCGAACCATTGATCCCGGCATTAGCACGCTGATCGTCGACAGCCACGCGCACGTGGCCTTGAATTGGTACGAGCCGCTCGAGACGCTGAACGATCAGATGCAGCGCAACGGCGTCTCGCGCGCCGTGCTCACTCAACCGCTCGGACAGACCGACAATGCATACATTCAGTCATGCCGGCGCCGCGAACCCGCACGTTTCGCAACGATCGTGCTGGTCGATCCGGCCGACGCGGCCGCAATCGCACACCTGGAACGGCTCGTCGATGACGGCGCCTCCGGCGTGCGGCTCCGTCCTTCGGCGCGGTCGGCGGGTGCTGACCCGCTCGCGGTCTGGCGCGCCGCGCGCGACTTGGGAATCGCCGTCAGCTCGCCGGGGACGAGCGCCGATTTCTCATCGGACGACTTTGCTCATCTGGTCGCCGAGTTGCCCGACCTCACCATCGTCATCGAACATCTCGGCTCCGGCAACGTACCCGACACGACGGGCGAACAGCGCGCGCGCCGGCGCGACGTCTTCGCACTCGCGCGTTTCCCGAATGTCTTCCTCAAGGTTCCGGGACTCGGCGAAATCGCGCCGCGCGCAGCCGACCGTAATGCCGCGTTCCCGTTCGAACGGACGGGGCTGGCCGTGCTCGAGGAAGCGCGGGCGGCATTCGGAGCACAGCGTCTGATGTGGGGCAGCGATTTCCCCGTTGTTTGCTCGCGTGAGGGCTACGCCGGCGCCCTGCGGTTCTGCCTGGATGCGTTCGCGCATTGCCCGGAGGCCGAACGCGAGCTCATCTTCGGCGGCGTTGCCGCACGCGTTTTTCCATCGCGCCCGTAACCCGCTACCAACTGAAAGCAGGTTCTTCCGTGCACGTTGCAATCGTTCGTCGAGTCCTCGCTCCATTCGCCTTCTGTGCCCTCCTGAGCGCGGCCGGCTCTGCACTGACCTTTGCGGAACAAACGCCGTTGAAGGTGGGCATCGTGTTCTCATACACCGGCGGCAGCGGCGACGCTCCGCTGTTGTTCGATGCGGGCGTTGCCGCCTACGTCAACGAGCACGGCAAGATGGCCGGCGGTCGGGAAATCGATTTTATCAAACGCGATGATACCGGGATCGCACCGGAAGTCGCGCGGCGTCAAGCGCAAGATCTCATCGTCAACGAGAAGGTCGATCTCTTGGCCGGGCTCGTGTTTACGCCGAATGCCATCGCCGTTGCCGACGTCTCGACCAAAGCGAAGACGCCGTTGCTGATCGTCAACGCTGCGACGTCCGGGATTCTCGAAAAGAATCCGTACTCGTTCCGCTTCGGCATCACGACGGCTCAGATCACTTCGCCGCTGGCCACGTACGCCGCGAAGACGGGTGCCAAGACCGCATATGTCCTCTTTCACGACTATGGCCCGGGCATCGACGCCGGCATGTCGTTCGAAAAGGGCTTCATTGCCGCCGGCGGCACCATCCTCGGCGAGGCGCGCGTGCCGCTGCCCACGACGGATTTCTCCGCGTACTTGCAACGCGCGCGTGACTCTCACGCCGACATCCTCTACGTGTTTCTTAACGGCGGCGGAAGCGCTCCGCTTTTCCTGCGCAACTACCGCCAATCCGGCATTCCGGCCACCAAAACGAAACTTTTCGCTACCGGCGACCTGGCCGACGACTCGAAGTTCAAGCTAACCGGAGACGACGCGCTCGGGATCATCAGTGCTTCGAACTATTTTGCGAACCTGCCCAACCGGTCCAACAAGAAGTTCGTTGCCGATTATCAGAAAGTTGCAGCGGCAGCCGTTAGCAATCCGGACTTCGTGGCCGTTTCTGCATACGATACCGTAGCCGCGATCTATCGCGTCGTCGAAGCGCAACACGGAAATCTCGATCTCAACCGAACGGTCGAGTTGCTGGCTCACCTCAAATTGGACAGCCCGCGCGGTCCGTTCGAAATCGATCCGCAAACCCGCGATGCCGTGCAGAACGTCTACATCCTGCACACGGAAAAGCACGACGGCGTCGTCGCAAACGTTCCCATCTCCACCATTCCGATGGTTAAGGATCCGAATGAACACTAAGCGCACAACGTTTCTTGCCGGTCTCGCCGCAGCCGCCGTCGCCGGGCCGCGGCGTGCTGCGGCCGACGATTCAGGTCTCAACGTCGGATTTATCCCGTTCGATCCCGACGCGGTGGCCGTCTATGCCCGCGACCGCGGATACTTCAAGGCGGCAGGCATCGATCCAAAGCTCGTCCCGGTGCAAGGCCCGGGCATCGTTGCCGCCGGATTGCTTTCGGGGTCGCTGAGCCTGGGAACAATGGGCATCGGCACGGTCGCTGCTGCGCGCCTGCGGGGAGTCCCGTTGCTGCTGGTCGCACCGTCGGGCGCCATTACCGATGCATCGCGAGACGATGGGATTTTCGTCACGGCGAATTCCCCGATCAACACGGCCGCAGACTTAAATGGAAAGACGGTCGGGATCTTCGGCTTGAGAAACATGCAGCACGCCGTCTTTCTCCAGTGGATCGATCAACATGGAGGCAACTCCGGCAGCGTGAAAGTTATCGAGACCCCGCTGCCGCAAGCCGTTGCCGATCTCGAAGGACAGCGCGTCGATGCCATCTTTCTGGCCGAACCATACATTTCGATGAGCCGGTCAAAACTTCGCATCATCGGCCATTACTGGGAGGCTCTCGCTCGGCCCGCGCTCTCGCTCGGATATTGCGCGACCGAGGCTTGGCTATCGAAGAACGGAAGTGAAGCCGTCAAATTCAATCAAGCGGTCTGCAAAGCTGCGGTCTGGGCCAATACGCATCATGCAGAAACGGCGCCGATGGTCGCCGCCATGACGAAGATGGATCCGGACGTTGCCCAGCACATGGTGCGTTCGTCATACGGCACGACGCTTACGGCCGCAATGATCCAACCCGGAATCGATGCGATGGTCAAGCATCATTTTCTCGACAAAAGCATCGACGCGAACGAACTGATCTGGCGAGCCGATTCCAGGCCGGCGTGACTTACGCGAAATATACCCCTGCGGCCGTTTCACCGAGCACGGCCGTCTGCGCTGATTCGGGCAGTGCGGCGACCGACGTTCGTGCATCGGCGACGAACTCGGAGTAAGTGCCGCGCGACTGTGCGATGTCCGAGCCCCACATGACGCGGCCGGCGCCGAATCTCGCGACGACCGCTGCGGTGAACGCGGCGATGTCGCCGCCGGCTTTGCGAATGTACTCGAAGTTGATCGTCGAGATTTTGACGCGGAGCTGCGCGAAGGGCTCGAGTGCCGCCAGTGCCGCCAGTCCGAAGCCGTCGCCTTCAGACGTCGGGTTCCCGACGTGATCGAGGACCAGCGGGACGCTCGGGTACTGTTGCAACAGCGGCACCAGGGCCGTGACTCCCTGGTCGCGATTCCAACGCAAAAAATGCAAGCACAGCGAGGCGCCTGCCTCGCGGCAAGCGTCCCAAACACCGTGCGCCTCGGGCCCCGCGAACCACGAGGTATCCGCCGCATCCTTCGTTGCGGTCGTGAAGCGCAGACCGCGTGCGCCTGCGGCGATCAACGTACGCGCAACCTCGGCCGCCCTGGGCAAGCCCGCTTCGATGCAGGCCACCGCCGCGATGCGCTGTGGAAACCTAAGCGCCGCGTGCAAGACGTAGGCGTTGTTGACGCCGTACACGTGGGCGCGCTGAACGGCGACCGTTTTGGCGATGCCGCAGAGATCCATTTGCTCGAGCAGCGCTTCGATCGTCATGTGATTGACGAGCGCCGCCGGCGAGAGCGTCTCGCCGCCGATCGGGGACGGCGGGAAGGCCGCAATGTCCGGGGTTACCAGGTGCGCATGGGCGTCGATCATCGGGGCCTCCGGCTTGGGCACGTATAATATCTACAGTATACTGTATAAATTGTTGACTGACCAGCATTTATACCGTATGCTGTATATCAGGCAAAGCCTGTGAGGAGACGGTCATGATCGCACGAGAAGTGACCCGGAAGATCGAGGATGCGGCATCCGCGCGGCGTATCGCAGCCGAACTCGCGCCGGCCATTGCCGCCCGGGCGGCGGAAACGCAAGCTCTGCGGCGGATCCCCGATCTCTCGATCCAGGAGCTGCACGAAAGCGGTCTGTTTGCCGTCGCGACGCCGAAGCAATTCGGCGGCTCGGGGCTCGGCATGGATGCCGCCCTCGAGGCAACGATCGAAATTGCCGCCGCCTGCGGTTCGACCGGTTGGGTGTACGGCGTGCTGGCCGGTCACACGTGGCTCGCGAGCAAATTTCCGCTCGCCGCGCAGGAAGAAGTATTCGCGGACCACGCGGTGCTGATTGCGGCGCTCGTGCGGCTCGGCGGCACGGCGCCCGAACGGGTTCCCGGCGGCTACCGGTGGCGCGGAGGTCGCGGCAAATTCTGCAGCGGCGTCGATCATTCGCAGTGGGTGCTCGTCGGGGGCGTCGTTCCCGAAACCGACGGCAGCGACGGTCAACGCTACTTCCTGATTCCGCGCGCCGACATCGAAATCGAGGATGACTGGTATACTGCCGGGCTGCGCGGCACCGGCAGCAAATCCGTCATCGTTCACGACGCATTCATTCCGGAACATCGCACCGTTTCGATCGCCGCGATGCTCGACGGCAGCGGCGGGGCGGAGCACGGCCTCTACTACCGTTTGCCGTTCCAACTCGTCTGGCCGCTCTCGCTGCCGGGAACAGCGCTCGGCACCGCGCGCGCCGCGCTGGCAGTGTATACCGGAATCGTACGCGGGAAGCTCGGCGCACTTTCCGACGAAGGCGTCGCCGAGCAATCGCCCAGTTTCGTTCGCATCGCCGAGGCCGGTGCCCGCATCGATGCGGCGGAACTCGTGCTGCTGACCAATGCTCGCCGGCTGAACGGGTTGCGCTCGCTCGAGGACGTCACCCCCGCCATGCGCACCCGCTATCGGCGCGACAATGCCTTCGCGGTCCAGGAAGCGCGGCACGCGACGAACGCGCTGTTCGAGGCCAGCGGGGGGAGCGGCGTTTACGAAACCGGCGCGATGGAACGCATCTGGCGCGACAATAACGTCTCGGCGGCGCACATCGGCTTCGCGTGGGATGCTGCGGCGACGGCTTACGGTCGCGAAACACTCGGACTGGGCGGCGCCAAATCCGAACGTATCGGCCGCTAGGCCCGCTGTTTGCGTGGTTTCGATCGAGCCGTGACGGTGTCCGGCTCGGGCGCTTCCATTGGAATGCGAATCGTATCGTTCGAGGCGATGACGAAGTGTTCGAGCAGTCGCATGAACGTCTGCGCGTCGTGTTCGGTAAAGACGGAAAGCATCGAGCGGGCCGACTTCTCGGTGTTGCCGAGTTTCACGACGAGCCGGTCGCCTTTCGGGGTGATGAACAGCGCCTTCCGGCGACGGTCGGCGGGGTCGTTGCGCCGTTCGAGCATCTTGTCGCCGGCCAGCGTGGTGACGCTGGTCGTGGCGGTTGTGCGGTCGAGCCCCAGCACTCTCCCGACGCCGACCTGGTCGATCCCGGGCCAGCGCTTCACGACTTTGAGGATCGCCGCTTGCGTGGACGTGACGCCATACGATCCATAGTGTTGGACGAACGAACTTATCGAAATCTGCTGAGCGCGGCGGATCAGAAAACCCGGATGACGGAACATGACGTCGATTTCTGCGGGTGCGGGATCCGCATTCGATTCGACTTTCTTTTTGCTGGCCATGATGGTCCGTCCGAATTTCCCGGCAGTACCTCGCGCGCCTTTCTCGCTTGGAGAAACTAATGGCTCATACGTACGCATGTCTTTCTTGCAACGGCGTGACCGTGACGTCCGCCGAGCGACCCGCCGACCGGATATACGCCGGGACGATTCGCGGCATGGTGACCCTGGAGCGCGGTGCGGCGGGTGAACCGTGGTCCGTCGTGGGCGAAGCGTTGACCGACCGGCACGTCAGCGCGCTGCTTCGGGAACCGCGCAGCGGACGGCTGTTCGCGGCCGCGCACGGCGAGGGCGGCATCGCGGTGAGCCTGGACGACGGCGTGACCTGGCGGGATTGCTCGAGCGGCCTCGATCATCGGAACGTCTACACCTTGGCGATGCAAGAACGCGGAGCTGCCACGATCCTGTTCGCGGGGGTCGAGCCGGCAAAGCTCTATCGAAGCGACGATCTGGGCGCGTCGTGGACGGAGCTGCGCGCACTGCGCGACGTGCCGAAGACCGAGCTGTGGAATTTTCCTCCACCGCCGCACATAGCGCACGTCAAGAACGTCGCGTTCGATCCGAGCGCTCCGGCGACGCTTTACGCGAGCATCGAGCAAGGCGCCCTGCTCAAGTCGGTCGACGACGGTGCAAGCTGGGTCGAACTCGAGAGCTACGAGGACACCTCGGAGGACAAGTTCAGGCACGACATCCATCGCGTGCTGGTCAAGCGTTCCGATCCGAATTGGCTCTTCATGCTCACCGGGGACGGAACGTACCGCTCGCTCGACGCCGGCGCGAGTTGGGAACACACGACGACGCGCGATTTCACGATCGGCTATCCGGATGCCGGGTTCATCGATCCCCGCGACGAGAACGTGCTCTATATTGGTGGACCGAAGAACGCTCCGCGATCGTGGGCCGTCGAACGCGCCGCAGACGCGACCGTGATGCGCAGCCGTGACGGCGGCACGACGTGGGAAGAGCGCCGCAACGGCTTGCCCCCAAAAATCGTGGGCAACTTCGAGGCCATGGGCATGCACCATGCCGGGACGCAACTCATGCTCATTGCCGGCACGGCGACCGGCGAAATTTTCGTAAGCGATGATGCGGGCGCTGAGTGGACCGTCGCGGCGACTGGTCTCGCGCCGATTTCCAAAGGTGGCCATTATCGCTGGTTTCTCGATGCGCAACAGCGCGAGGTTGTCGAGTCGGCCATGCGAGGCCGTTAGCGTCCGGTCTTTTTGTCAGTTTCACAAGGAGAGTTCTACATGGCAGTTATCGATGCGCATGCCCACGTGAGCGTGCCGTCTGAAGTTTGGGCGTACAAGGCCGGACTGCTTTCACATCGCGGGGCGCATGGTAACCGGGGACCGGTGCTGACCGACGATCAGCTGATCGAAGCCTATCACAAGAAGGAAATGGCGCCCGTCGGACACCTCGAATCGATGAAGAACAACGGCATCAACATGCAGTTGATCTCGCCGCGGCCGTTTCAGATGATGAACAGCGAGAAGTTCAAACTCGTCCAGTGGTTCACCGAAGAAATCAATAACATCATCTACCGCGATACCCGGTTGTTCCCGGGGAAATTCTTCGGCGTCTGCTCGATGCCGCAAGCGGCGGGCGAACCGATCGAGAAATCGCTGCCGGAACTGGAGCGCTGTATCAACGAACTCGGCTTCGTCGGTACCTTGCTGAATCCGGATCCATATGAGAATACCGGCGCTGAGGCACCGCCGCTGGGCGATAAGTACTGGTACCCGCTCTATGAGAAGCTGTGCGAACTCGACGTACCGGCGCACATTCACGGCACGACATCGCACTCCGAACGCACGCCCTACACGCTGCATTTCATCAATGAGGAAACGATCGCGGTCTACGGACTCATCAACTCCAACGTGTTCAGAGACTTTCCGACGCTCAAAGTCGTGGTGTCGCACGGTGGCGGCGCCATCCCCTATCAATTCGGCCGGTTCCAATCGGGATCGATGCGGAATCCGCCCGGCCAACGCTTCAGCGACGGGTTAAAGAAGCTGTACTTCGATACCGTGCTGTATACGGAATCGGCGATGAAGCTGCTCGTTGAGGTAATGGGCTCGGACAATCTCGTTTTCGGTGCGGAATGCCCCGGCGTCGGCTCATCGGTCAATCCGGATACGGGAGCTACGTTCGATCACAACGTGCCGTTCATCGAGCGCATGGATAACCTCAGTGCCAAGCAGAAGAGCGACATCTTCGAAAACAACGCGCGTCGCCTCTACCGCTTACCGGACTGACGTTGCGTTTCATCGCAGCACTCATCTGTGCGATGCTGCTTGCGCCGGGCCTCGCACGAGCGGAAACGATCCACATCCAAGCGCTGAATGCCGACGCGGGAGCCGAGGCACTCTACGCGCTCGACCTCGGCTTCTACCAAGACGCCGGCCTTGATGTAGAAGTAGGAACGTCCTATAACGGGGCAGCCATGATTTCGGCCGTCGTTTCAGGTGCTGCCGACGTCGGCTATGCTAACCTGCTCTCGCAAGCACAGGCCCACCTCAAGGGACTTCCCATCGAGTTACTCTTTCCGGCATCGATGTACGACGGGGATCATCCGGCGACGGTTCTCGCCGTCCCGCTCGATTCTCCGATTCGTTCCGTCCGTGATCTCGCCGATAAAACGATTGCCGTCAACGGCGTTGGTACGCTCATCCAGTACGCCCCGATGATTGAACTCGAGCGTCTCGGACTGAGCAGCGCGAACATGCGTTTTGTCGAGATGCCCTCGAGCGCCGCCGGCCCCGCGCTGATCGAACATAAAATCGATGCAGCGGAGTTGTCGGAGCCGTTCGTCTCCGCCAACCGGGGAAAGGTTCGTATTCTGGCGCCCGGGCTCGATGGAATCGCCCGAACGTTTGTGAGCGGAGGCTTTTTCACGTCGACCCGGTGGGTCGCCGCGCATCCCGCCGAAGCCGCGAAGCTCATTCGAGTTTTTGCACGCACGGCGAAGTGGGCCAACGAGCACCATAGCGAGTCAGCGGCGTTGCTCGCCCGGTACGCGAAGCTCGAGCCGGCGGACGTTCTGCGTATGACGCGGACTCCATACGCGGAACGTATCGACTTATCGATGATGCAAAAAGAGGTAGACGTTTCCGCCAAATATCATTTCCTTGACCGCTCGTTCCCCATCTCCGAGATGCTGTTTCACTAGCCCGATCGCCCGGTAGGACAGATTCGGTCGAGTTGCGGCGAAGGCAACGGCGATGGTAAGAGGCCGGCAGTTCGAAGCGGAGATCCGGGAACAGCCCATCGTGTTGGCCCGGCTTGCCGCAACGCAGGCGGCGGTTCAGCTCGATAACGCGATCGGCAACCGCGATCCGCTCTTCGTCGGCAGCGGCAGCAGCCTGTTCGTGGCCCAACTCGCGGCGGTCGCCTGGCGGCGCATCGGCCGCCGTGCCGGCGCGCTGGCCGCAACCGAGGCGCACTTTCAAGCGGCGGCGCATCGCGACCGTTGCGTCGTCGCGCTTTCGCAGAGCGGCCGCAGCGCCGACGTGCTCGACGCGCTCGACGCGCTCGCGCCGTCGCGCATCATCGCGCTGACCAACGATCCAACCTCGCCGCTGGCGGCGCGTGCCGATCTGACGATTGACGTGCAGGCCGGGCCCGAACGCGCGGTGCCCGCCAGCAAGAGCGTCACCGCAATGGCCGCGCTGCTGCTGTGGGCGGCGACGCACGGCGCCGGCGGCGATACGGCGGCAGCGGGCGAACTCGCGCGCGCCGCGGCCGGCATCGGCGCCTGGCTCGAGGGTGAGGGTTTCGCGCAAGTCGACGGCATCGCGCAGCGCCTCGAACCGGCGCAGAGCATTATCGTCATCGGCGCGGGTTACGGCGTGCCGGTTGCGGCCGAAGTCGCGCTGAAGATCAAAGAAGCGTCGTACCGTCACGCGGAATGTTTCGGTGCCGGCGAATTTCGTCACGGCAGTACGGCGATTCTCGATGCGACGCGCGGCATGATCGGCATCGTCGATGCCGAGTCGCGCTCGGCCGTCGGCGCGGTGCTCACGGTCGCGCGCGATGCGCAGGCGATCACGGTCGCGCTGGGTGAGGCGTTACCGGATGTCCCTGCTTTCGGTCCGCCGGCGAGCGGGATCTTCGCGCCGCTCTCGTGGATTGTCGGCGGGCAAGTCTTGGCTCTCACGCTCGCGCGGCGTGCGGGAATCGACAGCGACACCCCGCGCGGTTTGCGCAAATTCTTAGGATGAGGACATGACGAAGATAGCGGTGATCTACTACAGCTCGACCGGCAACGCGTACAAGGTGGCGCAAAGCATCGAAGCGGGCGCGCAGTCGGCCGGCGCGGAAGTGCGGTTGCGCAAGGTGCGCGAACTCGCCCCGGACGAGGCGATCGCATCGAACAAGGGTTGGGAACAGCATCGCGTCGCGACGCAGCACGTGCCCGAAGCGACACTCGACGATCTGGAATGGGCGGACGGCTTCGCATTCGGCACCCCGACGCGGTTCGGCGCGATGTCGGCGCAGCTCAAGCAGTTTCTCGACACCAGCGGCGGCCTCTGGATGAAGGGGCTGCTGCAAGACAAAGCGGCCACAGCGTTCGTCGGCGCCTCGTACGCGCACGGCGGTCAAGAGACGACGTTGATGACGATCTACAACATGATGTATCACTGGGGCGCGATCATCGTACCGCCGAGTTACACCGATCCGGTCATCGGAAAGGGCGGCGGAAATCCGTACGGCACGAGCTACACCGATCCGCGCGGCGGCGAGCTGCCGGCCGAAGTGCTCGCGGCGGCGCACTACCAAGGCGTGCGCTTGACGCGCTATGCGACGGTGCTCGCCGCAAACCGCGCGGCACTGCGCGGCTAGATGCGCAGGCCGCGTTCGGCCAACAGCGGCTGCACGTGTTCCGCGAAGAAGTCGAGGTCGGGACCGTAATCGTAAAAGCCGATCTGGATCCCGTCGAAACCGGCTAGCTTCAAACGCTCGATCGCATCGGCGACGTCGTGCGGGCTGCCGGTGATCTGCAAATGGCCGCCGAGAATGCGGTCCGACGGCATCGTGCTGCTTCCAGCCGTGCGCATCGCCGTTCGTATGCCGCGCGTAATAGGCGCTGATCGAATCGCTGTCGGGGTGGCTCACGATCGCCTCGCGATAGGCCAGCGCTTCGGCGCGCGTCTTCTTGCAGACGATGAGCGGGAAGATGATGATCTTCGGCGCGCGTCCGGTCTTCGCGTAGGCCGCGCGAATCTGGGCGGTGTGCGCGGGCAGCGCGTCGATCGCGCCGTCGAAGTCGGCACCGGCCGGACTGGAGGTGAACACGATATCCGAATGGTCGGCGGCGTAGGCGAAGCCGGCCGGGGACGCGCTTGCCGAAACGAGAATCGGCCGCCCGTACGCCGGACGCGGCGACACGTACGCGCCGTCGAGCTGATAGAAGCGTCCGTTGTAAGTGAGGTTTTCTTCGCCCGCCCAGAGATCTTCCATGATCGATGAGAACTCGTCGGCGCGCTCGTAACGCTCGTCGTGCTGGATGCGCGTCATGCCGAACATCAATGGTTCGCGCTGATCGTAGCCGGTGACGATGTTGAGGCCGAAGCGCCCGTGCGAAATGTGATCGGCCGTCGCTCCAAAACGCGCGAGGTGCAGCGGATGCCAATGTCCGTAAAGGATGTGCACGGTCGAGATCGTGATGATCCGCGTCGTGAGCGCGCCGATCGCGACGGTCGAGATGAACGGGTCGAGAAAGTTCTCGCGATACTGCATCTCGCCGCCGAAGCCGCCCTTGCCGAGCCATTGCTGTAAGCCGAAGACGAAGTCGAAACCGTAGCGTTCGGCCGTCAGCGTCAGATCGCGGTTGTAATCGAATTCCCAATGCGTGCTGCGGGGGAGCGTCGATTGCGAGAAGCCGCCGGTTTGCGTGGGCAAGAACAGCCCGAGCATCATCGGCTGTTTCACGGCTTGGGCAAGCGGGCTTTCCGAAAACGAGAGCGGCGAGCGGGCGCGGTGAAGGTGGAGCTGATCTTGGTGTGTCGTCATGTCCGTGTATCCGCGCGTAACTGCCGCAAGAGTGCGGAGCGTTGCACGCTCGTCGTGGTGTCGGGGTTCGATCGCGGCGGTGCCGCGCGCACGGCGCCGGTTCGCTCGTCGAGCACCTGTGTGAGGTAGGCGAGCGCCGCCGGCAACGAGGGTGCGGCGTCGTCGAATTGCCACGTCGGGTCGATCGAGGTGCGCAAGTAATACCAGCCCTCACGCTCGAGATGCGCGATGTCGGCGTTCGCATCGTCGCGCAGGCGGTCGCGCGCGAACCCGCAGATCAGCGCGCACTCGTTCTCGCCTTCGTTGAAGAGATCCAGGGCGAAGACGAGATCGCGCTTACCTTGATACGCGAGCGGCAGATCGCTGAAGATCAGCGCCACCGGATTGGGCAGCGCCGCGTTGAGCGCGGCATCGAAAGCATGCTCCAACTCGGCCGTGCCGCGCTCGATGGCGTCGAGCTGCGTCATTCCAGCGTGATGGAGAGCATGCCCAGGCCGTTGATGCCCGTGCCGTTGCCGCCGACGAGAATCGCCGGCTGCTCGTCGCTGCGCTGCAGCCCGAGGACGGAGAGGAACGGCAGGTAGTGGTCGGGGGTCGGGATCGCGAGCTGCGCGTCGGGCCCGAGCTTCTCGTAGGCGATGAGAGCGGCATGATCGCCGGCGTTCAGGCGCCGCAGAAGATCGTCGCTGAAGCGTTGCTCCCAGCCGTCCGGTTCGGCCGGCCACGGATTGCGCCCGATCTCCTGATTGTGGATCACGTTGCCGCTGCCCACGATCAGGACGCCCTCGTCGCGCAAGGGCGCCAAGCGCCCGGCGAGCTCATAATGGAAGGACGGCGGCTGGGTGCGGTCGAGGCTCAGCTCCACCACCGGCACGTCGGCCGCGGGATAGCAGTTGGCGAGCACGTTCCAGGCGCCGTGGTCGTAGCCCCAATGCTCGTCGAGCGCGACGGGCACGGGGGCGAGCAGGTCGCGCACCCGCCGGGCCAGCGCCGGATCGCCGGGCGCCGGGTACTCAAATGACGAGACGGCGCCCTTGAAGCTGATGAAGTCGTGGTTCGTCCGCGGCCTGGTACCGGCGGTGACCCGGGTGCCGGAGGTATACCAGTGCGCCGATATCAGGAGTACGGCCCGCGGCCGGACCGCGGGCCCCGAAGGCGCGCCAGGCATCGGTGAATCGATTGCCGCCGAGGGCGTTCTGGGGGCTGCCGTGCCCGATGAAGGCGACGGGAAGGCGACGTTGACCGGTCCACTTCCAACGTGGTATGCTCCCAAGCGATGCGCTGTCCTTGTTGTTGTCCCGTTTTCGAGCCCACCTGTTGCCTTCCGGCAATCGGGCGGGGTGCTGCACTGGGCTGAGGGGTGAACCCCCGCAGACCAGCGTGCGACCCTCGCCTGAGCGGGGGTCGCTTTCATTTCCAGCCAGCTCGGCACCCGAACGTACGGGGCCAGGAGTCCGACCCATTTCCACCGATCTCGCCGCCGCCGCCGGCCAAGCGAACGAAATCATCCGCCGCACCATCGAAGCCTATCCCGGCCGCACCACGCTGTCGTGCTCTTTCGGCGGTCCGTCGGGGATGGTGCTGCTCGACCTGGCGCTGCGGATCGAACCGCAGCTCAACGTGTTCGTGGTCGACACCGATCTGTTGTTCCCGGAGACCTACGCGCTGATCGAGCGCGTCGAACGGCGTTACGGCATCACGGTCGAGCGCGTGCACCCCGAGCAGAGCGTCGACGAGCAAAACGCGACGCACGGCGATGCGCTCTGGAAGCGCGATCCCGACGCGTGCTGCGATTTGCGCAAGGTCGAGCCGCTGCGCGCGTATCTGCGCAACTTCGACGCCTGGCTGACGGCCGTTCGCCGCGATCAGAGCGATACGCGCACCGAGCTTCCCGTTCAGGCGTGGGATGAGAACGCCGCAGATCGTCAAGGTGGCGCCGCTCGCCGAGTGGACCGAAGCCGACGTGTGGGCCTACGTGCAAGAGCACGACGTTCCGGTGAACACGCTGCACTTCGAAGGCTATCCGAGCATCGGCTGCATGCACTGCACGCGCCGCGTCGCGCCGGGCGAACACGCGCGTGCCGGACGCTGGGCCGAGCTTCGACAAAACGGAGTGCGGCATCCATGTCGCCTGAGTACGCGGCCCCGCACGGGCATCGCGCTCGAGGGCGTGAGCAAACACTTCGGTAGCGTGCGCGCCGTCGACGGCGTCACGTTCGACGTCGCTCCGGGCTCGCTCACCGCGATTCTCGGACCGTCGGGCTGCGGCAAGTCGACGCTCTTGCGTTTGCTGGCGGGCTTCGAACACGTCGATGCGGGTCACGTCACGCTCGGCGGCCGCGACGTCACGGACGTGCCGCTGCGCGAACGCAACATCGGGTTCGTGTTCCAAGGTTACGCGCTCTTTCCGCACTTGACGGTGGCGGAGAACATCGCGTTTCCGCTCGACGTGCGCAAGACCGACCGCGCCAAGACGCGCGCCCGCGTTGCGCGAACTGCTCGATCTCGTGCAATTGCCGGGTTACGAGAAGCGCCGTCCGCACGAACTCTCCGGCGGCCAGCGCCAACGCGTCGCGCTCGCGCGCGCGCTGGCGGCGCAACCCGCCATCCTCTTGCTCGACGAACCGTTCGCCGCGCTCGACGTGCACGTGCGGCGCGATCTGCGCGCGTGGCTGCGCCAACTGCACGACGACGTCCACGTGACGACGCTGCTCGTGACGCACGACGCCGACGAAGCGATGGAGATCGCGGATGCGCTCGTGCTGATGAACGCCGGCCGCGTCGAACAAGCCGGCAGCCCGCTCGACCTCTACGATCGTCCGGTGTCGCCGTTCGCGCTTGCATTTTCTCGGCCCCGCGAACATCATCGCCTCCGGCGGCAACCCGCAGTACGTGCGGCCGCACGAACTGCACGTCGATTCGCATGCGTTCGACGGTTCGCAGCCGGCCCGCGTGTCGCGCATCGTCGATCTCGGATCGCGGCGGCGCGTCGATCTCGTCCTGCCGGGCGGCGATCCGGTCAGCGCCGAAATCCGCGCGCCGTACAACGGTTTGAGCGCTGTGCGCGACGGCGATACCGTCCACTTTGCTCTCGTCCATCAGCGGTCGTTCTCCCCGGCCTCACCTGAAAGGCCCTAGCGTTGCGTTTCCTCCGCTCCATCGCCGCCGCCGTGTTCGTGGCCGGCATAACGCTGCACGCCGCATCGGCCGCAACGCTGCTCAACGTGTCGTACGATCCGACGCGCGAGCTATATGCCGAGTACAACACGCTCTTCGCGAAGTACTGGAAGAAGAAGACGGGCGAGGACGTGACGATCCAGCAGTCGCACAACAGCTCCGGCGCGCAGGCGCGCGCGGTCATCAGCGGCCTCGAAGCCGACGTCGTGACGCTGGCGCTCGCCGGCGACATCGATGCGATCTCGCAGAACGCGAAGCTGCTCCCGCCCGATTGGGCCAAGCGGCTGCCGCAAAATTCGACGCCGTACACGTCGACGATCGTGTTCCTCGTGCGCAAGGGCAACCCCAAGCACATCCACGACTGGAACGATCTCGCGAAGCCCGGCGTCGGCGTCATCACGCCCAACCCGAAGACGAGCGGCGCGGCGCGCTGGATCGTTCTGGCCGCCTATTCGTACGGCATGAAGAAGAACCAGAACGACGAGGCCAAGACGCGCGCGCTGATCGGCGCGATCTACAAGAACGCGCTCGTCCTCGACTCCGCCTCGCGCGCCTCGACGCTGACGTTCACCGAGCGCGGCCTCGGCGACGTGCTCGTCTCGTGGGAAAACGAAGCGATCCTGGCGCTGCGCGAGCATCCGAACGATTACGAATCGTCGTGCCGTCGGTGAGCATCCTGGCCGAACCGCCGGTGGCGTGGGTCGACGCGAACGTCGCCAAGCACCATACCGAGGCGCGTCGCCAAAGCCTATCTCGAGTTTCTCTACACGCCGCAGGCCCAGCGGCTGGAGTGCAAGTGGGGCTATCGTCCGCGCGATACCTCGGTGCTCGGCCACTGCGGCACGTCGTTCCCGCGCACCGACCTGACGACGATCGCGAACTTCGGCGGCTGGCCGAACGCCAACAAGGTGTTCTTCGCCGACGGCGCCCTGTTCGACCAGGTCTTCACCGCCCGAAATGACGTCGCATGATTCCCGGACGCGGTGTTGCCTTGGCGACGACGATGACGATCGTAGCGATCGTCGTCGTCGTTCCGCTTTCCGCGCTCGTGCTCTCGCTGCACGGGATCACGCCGGCGAGGCTTCATCGCGACCGCGTTTTCGCCGGGCGCGCTCGCCGCGTACCGGCTCAGCTTCGGCGCCGCGATCCTCGCGTCGGCGATCGACGTCGTGGCCGGCGGTGCGATCGCGTTCGTGCTCGTGCGCTATCCGTCGCCTTGGATGCGCCCGTTCGACGCGCTCGTCGACGTGCCGTTCGCGTTACCGCCGGCCGTCACCGGGATCACCTTGGCCGAGTTGTACGGGCAGCACGGCTGGATCGGCTCGTGGCTCGGCGCGCACGGCATCCAGATCGCTTATACGCCGGCCGGCGTGCTGCTCGCGCTCACGTTCGTCGGGCTGCCGTTCGTCGTGCGCACCGTGCAGCCGGTGATCGCCACCCTGCCGCGCGAGTACTCGCAAGCGGCAGCCTCGCTCGGCGCGCGGCCTTTCACGATCTTGCGCCGCATCACGCTGCCGCTGGTCGCGCCGGCGTTCCTCACCGGCTTCGCGCTGTCGCTCGCGCGCACGCTCGGCGAATACGGCTCGGTCATCTTCATCGCCGGCAACATGCCGGGCAAGACCGAGGTCGTTCCGCTGATCGTCGATCACGCGGCTCGAGCAATACGATTTCGCCGGCGCGGCGGCGGTGGCGCTGGTATCGCTGGTCGTCTCGTTCGTCATGCTGCTACGCGATCAACGCGCTGCAGCGCCGCATCGTCGACGTGCGGAGCGCGGCATGACGGCGATCAACCTCGAGCCGCTGGTGACGCCGGTGCGCCGCGCGCCGGCACGTGGCCCGCTTGCATCTGTGGGAGCGCGCGGCAATCGGCGCCGTGGCGCTGTTGCTCGGCGTCTTCGTGTTCATACCGCTGTGCTCGATCGTCTACGAAGCGTTGCGCGCCGGTTTGCCGCTGGCGGCCGCGACGTTCGCCGATCCGTACGCGCAGTCGGCGATCGCGCTCTCCGCGGTCACCGCGGTGTTCACGATCGCGTTCAACGGCGCGTTCGGCGTGCTCGCGGGCTGGACGCTCACGAAGTACACGTTTCCCGGCAAGGCGCTGCTGCTCGCGATCATCGACTTGCCGCTGACGATCTCGCCGGTCGTCGCCGGGCTCGCGCTGCTGCTGGTGCTTCGGGACGCGCTCGCCGATCGGCGCGTGGTTCGAGGCGCACGGCATGGAAGATCGCCTTCGCGCCGCCCGGCATCATCCTCGCGACGATCTTCGTCACGTTCCCCTACGTCGCGCGCGAGACGATCGCGCTGATGAGCGAGACGCGGCCGCGAACTCGAGGAGGCGGCGCTCGGCCTCGGCGCAACGCTCTGGCAGACGTTCGCGCGCGTCACGTTCCCGCGGCGCGCGCTGGGCGATCCTCAACGGCGTGCTGCTCTGCAACGCGCGGGCGCTCGGCGAGTTCGGCGCCGTCTCGGTCATCTCGGGCAACATCCGCGGCTTGACCAACACCGTCCCGCTGCACATCGACGTCCTCTACAACAGCTACAACCTCGTCGGCGCGTTCACGCTCGCGCGGCGCCCTGGCGCTCGTGACGATCACCCTCACCTTCATCCGTACCACCATCGACGCCCGCATGCATCAGCGGACGAACATAGAAACGAGAAACTGACCGTGGATTCCCTCGACCGGCTGGAAGCCGAAACCATCACGATCTTGCGCGAGGCCTACCGCGCCAGCAGCAAGCCCTGCATGCTGTGGTCGATCGGCAAAGATTCGACCGCGCTCCTGTGGATGGCGCGCAAGGCGTTCCTCGGCCGCGTTCCGTTTCCGATGGTGCTGCTCGAGACGTTCATGGAATTGCCCGAGGTCTACGAATTTCGCGACGAGTTGATCGACAAATGGCAGCTCGAGTACTTCGCGCAAGATTTGCCCGCCCGAGAGCGAAGTCGACCAGACGCTGCCGCCGGCCACGCGCGCGGCCGCGCGCAAGACCGAAGGCCTGCGCACGATGCTGCGCGAGCAGAAGTTCGACGCCGTGATCGTCGGCATCCGGCGCGACGAGCAGGCGATGCGCGCGAAAGAGCGCGTGTTCAGCCCGCGCCGCATCGACGGCACGTGGGACGTGAAAGAGCAGCCGCCGGAGTTCTGGGGCTACTACACGACCAGCGTGCCGGACGGCGCGCACCTGCGCGTGCATCCGCTGCTGTCGTGGACCGAACTCGACATCTGGGAGTACACGCTGCGCGAGAACATTCCGTACGTGCCGCTCTATCTCGCGCGCGACGGCAAACGCTATCGGTCGCTCGGGGAGAAGAACATCACCGTGCCGATCGACAGCAACGCCGATCGACGATCGAAGAGATCATCGCGGAACTGCGCGCGACGCGCGTGCCCGAACGGGCCGGCCGCACGATGGATAACGAGAGCGAAGCCTCGTTCGAACGCCTGCGCGCGGGAGGGTACATGTAATGGACCTGCGCGTAGCGATCACCGGTCACGTCGACCACGGAAAGTCCACCCTCATCGGGCGGCTCATGTACGATACCGGCAGCTTGGCCGACGGCAAGGCCGAAGAAATCATCGCTTCGAGCGAACGCCGCGGCCTCGCGGTCGAGTGGTCGTTCGCGGTCGATGCGGCGCAAGAAGAGCGCGATCAGGCGATCACGATCGAAACGACGCGCGTCTGGATGCACTACGGCGGCCGGCGCATCGTGATCATCGATACGCCCGGCCATCGCGAGTTCATCCGCAACATGATGAGCGGCGCGGCCGACGCCGACGCCGGCATCCTCGTGATCGACGCGCTCGAAGGGATCGCCGATCAAACCTATCGCCACGCCTACCTGCTGCGTTTGCTCGACGTGCCGGAGATCATCGTCGCGGTCAACAAGATCGACGCGGTCGACAGATCCGGAAGAGCGTTTCGCGCAGATCAGCCGCGACATCCGCTCGGTGCTCGAGACCGCCGGCAAACCGCTGCGCGCGATCGTGCCGCTCTCGGCCCGCGACGGCGACAACGTCGTCAATCGCTCCGAACGCACCGCGTGGTATACCGGTCCGACGCTGATCGACGTGCTGGTGTCGCTGCACCCGGTCGCGCCGCTGGCCGACCGCCCGCTGCGCTTCGAAGTCGCCGACGTCTACCGTTTCAGCGACGAAGAGCGCATCTCGGTCGGCAACGTCGTGGCCGGAACGATTGCGCCCGGCGATCGCGTGCGCATCGCGCCGAGCGGCGCGACGACGCGCGTGCGCGCCATCAAGCGCTGGCCCGAGGATCCCTCGCCCGCGCTCGCGGGCCAAGCCGCGGGCCTCACCTTCGACGATCCGGTGTTCATCGATCGCGGCGACATCGTCACCCACGCCGACCGTCCGCCGCTCGTCGCGACCACGTCGTTCGACGGCGTGTTCTTCTGGCTCTCGGAAGCGCCGCCGCGCGTCGGCGAGACGCTCTCGATCAAGATCGGCCGCGCCGAAGTTGCGGTGACGATCATCGGCATCGACGAGACGATCGATCTCGGCATTCTCGACAAAGTCGCAGCCCGACGAATCATCCAAGCATTCGGCGTTCGCCCTGCGCCTGCGCGCGGCGCGCACCGTTGCGGCGGAAGCCGGGCGCGCGCTGCGTGCTGCTGCGCACCGGCGAAGTCGTCGGCGGCGGCAAGCTTTCCACCGTCGAGCCGGTCACCTCTCAGCGTTCCGATAACCTCGTGCCGCAAGGCCATCTCATCTCGCGCGAAACGCGCGCGCATCGCAACGGCTATCGCGGTCTCGTCGCCTGGCTCACGGGTTTGCCGGGCAGCGGCAAGTCGACGATCGCGATGGCGGTCGAACGCGAGCTGTTCGCGCGCGGCTACTTCGTCTACGTGCTCGACGGCGACAACGTGCGCGACCGGGCTCAATCGCGATCTCGGTTTCACGCGCGAAGGGCGTCAGGAAAACATCCGGCGCGTCGGCGAGGTCGCGGCGCTGTTCGCCGACGCCGGCGCGATCGTCATCGCCGGCACGATCTCGCCGCACGCGGCCGATCGTGCCGCCGCGCGCGCGGCCGCGCCCGGCGCGTTTCACGAGATCTACGTGCGCGCGAGCGTCGACACGTGCGCGAGCGCGCGACGTGAAAGGTCACTACGCGAAAGCGCGGGCCGGCGAGCTGCCCGACTTCACCGGCGTCTCGGCGCCCTACGAAGAGCCCGAGCACCCCGACTTGCTCGTCGACACCAACGCCTCAACGATCGAAGCCAGCGTCTCGTCCGTCGTCGAATACCTGATCCGCGCCGCCACCGCCCCCGAAGCACTCCTAAGCTACAGTATTTAGCGTCGAGCACTAGGATGCACGTTCCGTGCATCCTAGTGTTTGTGGAAGACGTCTTCGGCGCGGGCGACGCCTGAGCCGACGGCGGCTTCGGTGCGGTTGACCAGGTTCATGATCCAGCGCACCGTGGCGATCACCCCGATCACCGCGAACGCGAAGATCACGAAAAACACCCACATGCCGAAGTGGATCAGGTGGCCGACGAACTCTTCCATGGCAGCCCCGTTGCGGTGGCAAAAAACGGAACCCTGCGCGGCGGGTCGAACATTCGGGCATGCCAGTGAGCGCTCTGAGCTCCCCGCCGCCGTTCCTGAACCCGCCGCCGCTGCCGTTCAGCGCCGAGAACAATCAGCCCGCGCCCAAGGCACCGCCGGGCAGCGAAGGGCACCAGAGCGGCGACGTCAAGAGCCAGCTCGTGAAGGGCAATCCGGGCGGCGTCGGCGCCGGCTTCGGCCTCGGCATCGCGCTGGACGCGGGCTCCTAGCGATGGTCCAGAACCTCGTCCTCAACAACTCGGACCACAACTTCAGCGCGAAGTGCCGACCAGATCCGCGCAGAATTCGATCAAACGAAGGTCGTCGCCGACGCCGGGCACCGATGCCGCGCAGGTCGCGCAGCTGCGCGCGCAGCTCGAATCCGGCGCGCTCACGCAGCACGGCAGCGGCGATCAACGCCGAGTTTTCGCGCCTAACCGGATTCGCTGCGGCGAATCCCTGGCGTCTGGCCTGCGGCCGATCCGCGCGTGAAGCGTCGTAGGCTTCTTTTAGCGCCGAGAGCACGAGCGGAATGATCGTGCGCCGCAGCACGTTCGTCTTTTCGTCGTCGCCGCGAAAGGCGTCGGCGGCGTGCCGCGCCGCGCCGGCGAACGTGCCTTTGGCGATCATCGCGCCCGCGAGCGGATCGGCGACGCGCGGAAAGCGGCACCGGCGGTGCGCCGTCGAGCGCGTAGGCGACCGTCGCCGTGCCGATGCGATGCACGCCGCGAGAGCACGAGCGCGACGAACACGCGCAGTTCGAACGTCGCCGCGCCGTCGCGGCGGCGAATGCGCCGGTCGGCGAACGCGACCTTCGGCAGTTCGGCCTTCAGCGTGACCGCGAGCGGAATTTCGTTGGCGCGGCAGCTCGCGCGTCGTGAGCGTATCGAGCCCGGCGATGCGCGTCGCGCCCATGCCGGCGATGATGACCTGCGCGTCGAGTGCGCCGAGCCGGAAGCGCGCGGCTTCGGGTCCGAACGGCGCATCGCCGAGCGCGCTGCGAATCAGCGGTTCTTGCGCGACGCGTTCGATATCGGCAAACGCGCCGATCTGCAGGCCGTGCCGGTCGCTTTGAATTTCGCGAAAATCGGGCACGTCGGCGACGTCGACGATCACGCCGTCGCCTTCGCCGGGATACTCGAGGCCGAGAAAACCGCTCGTGCCGGCGCGCCAGCGGATGCGTCCGCGATGAACGAACGCGAGGCCCAGGGCTTCGCGCAAATGACGCGGCCGAGCAACCTTCGTTGCTTCCATTGCCGCCAGTGTTCCACGCGAGGCATGCACTGACCCAGTGACGCACGTCGAAAGGTACGAAGCGACGCGGCAGCGGACCTCATCGATGTGAGCGGAAGCGAGGCGACGGTGGCCGGCGCGAGCGATCTCGGCGACGGCATCGCGCAGATCCGCTTGCCGATGGCCGGCAATCCGTTGCGCTACATCAACGGCTACGTGCTCGAGGATGACGGCGGCCTGACGCTCGTCGATTGCGGTTGGAAAGCGGACGACGTCCTCGCCGCGCTGCACGCGGGCTTGCACGAATTGGGCTACGAGCTCGCGGACGTGCGCCGCGATCGTGATCACGCACCATCACTTCGACCACTACGGCCTCGCGGCAACGCTGCGCCGCGCCGGCGTGCCCGAACTGCTCATGCACGAGCGCGATTGGGAGATCGCGCAAGCATTTCGAGGCGACGCACCACGAGGACGATCGCGCCAGCCAACGCGTGGCTCGAGCGCAACGGCTTCGTGCCCGGCGACTCGGCGACGAGGGCTTCGCCGGCCGCTGGGAGATCATGCGAGCCGACGCAGCTCGTCGCCGACGGCGAACGCGTCGGGCGGCTCGAGGCGATCTGGACGCCCGGACATTCGCCCGGCCATCTGTGCTTCGCCGATACGCGCAGCGGCCGGATGTTGACCGGCGATCACGTGCTCGACCCGATCACGCCGCACGTCGGCCTCTGGCGCGGACGCGACGGCGATCCGATGGGCGACTACCTCGCCTCGCTGGAGAAGGTGCGCGGCCGCGGTCCGGCCGGCGCGCTGCCGGCGCACGGCGAGCCGTTTGCCGATCTCGACCGGCGCGTCGACGAACTGATCGCGCACACGCGCGCGCGCGAAGCGCAGGTGCTCGCGGCGCTCGGCAGCCGGCGCCGGCCAGCGCCGGCGACATCGCCCGGCGGTTGCCGTGGACGCGCCGCAATCGCGCGTTCGACGAGCCTCGGTCAGTGGCACCAGCAGTTCGCGGTCTCCGAGACGATCGCGCACCTGCAGCACCTGTTCGTCGACCGGCGCGCGATCGCGCCGACGCTTCGTACGCGCCCGGACCCGATTCGTTACAGCTTCAAGCCGCATGAGGCGCCGGAGGAGCAGCAGAGCAGGCGACTAATGCGACGGCGTTAATGGTTGCTTACCAGGTGACTCCGATGGACGTAATGACCATCCTCGTTCTCGAAGAGACCGAGGCGGATTTAGGCCACCATCAGCGGATTCTCGAGACGATCCCCGGCGTACGCTTGGGGCTCTTCGCCGATCCCGCCGCGGCCCAGAAAATCTACATCGACCAGAAGATCGACGTGCTGGTCGTCGACGACGGGATCCCGGACGGCGGCCTCGCCTTCCTCAAACAGGTCCATCTGCTCTCGGGCCGCCGCGACGTGCCGGTGATCTTGCTGGCCGCCAACGGCGACAAAGACGTGCGCCGCGCGGCCTACGAGTACGGCGTCTACAACGTGATCGAAAAGCCGATCGATCCGGCCTCGTATCTGTGCATCGCGCGCAACGCGCTCTCGATGCAAGTCATGCGCCGCAACGATGCCAACAACACGACCGCCGTCGTCGAGCAGATGAAGACGGTCGTCGGCGCAAGTCGAAGAGCGCGAGATCCAGCTGATCTACGGCCTGCTGCACACGGCGAACCTGGTCGATCCCGCCCTCTCGCGCCGGATGGTCAAGGTGGCCGGCATCGCCGCGAAGATCGCCCACCGCGCGAGCGCCATCGGTCACGACGAGGCGCGCCGCTTCGGCATCGCGGCGCGCATCTACGACATCGGCATGCTCGCGCTGCCGGGACCCGTGCGCGAGCGCCGCACCGAAATCGCGCCGGCGCGATGCCGCGCGGCTTCTCGGCGCCGCACGTCGAACGTTCGGGTGAAGTGTTTGCGAAGGAGACGACCGGGATCGTCGAGCTCGCCGCGATCATCGCGCGCCAGCATCACGAACGCTTCGACGGCCGCGGTTATCCCGACGGCCTCGAAAAGCACGACGATTTCGATCTACGCGCAGCTCGTGCTCGTCGCCGAAACGTTCAACGACGCGGTCACGACCGGGCCGCCGGGATCGAGCCGCACGACGCCGCTCTCCGAAGTTCAGGCGCTGGCGTACATCGATCGGCAATCCGGCACGACGTTCGATCCCGAAGTCGTCGAAGGATTGCGGCTGATGGTGGAGTCGCCGATCGGCGATCCGCTGCTGCCGGCAAAAGTGTAGTGACCCCTCTCATCGCCGCCATCGCGCTCGCCGCGTTGCTGCTGATGATCGGGATCGAGCTTGCGTCATGCGCAGCCGCAAGCGTCCGCAGACGGCGTTACGCGCACCGGCACGCGCGCCGTCAGCCGCTGCTCGAGGACCGCATGCGCGGCGCGCTCGACGAACCGCAGGCGCAGTACGGCGAGATCTTCACCAGCTACATGATCTGGAA
This sequence comes from Vulcanimicrobiota bacterium, assembly GCA_963845455.1. GTDB lineage: Bacteria > Vulcanimicrobiota > Vulcanimicrobiia > Vulcanimicrobiales > Vulcanimicrobiaceae > Lustribacter. The sequence goes on from CAWJSM010000002.1 coordinate 778,658, forward strand.
GCGCGATCAAGAGACGCGCATGGAGCTGTTCACCGGCGACCCGTGGATGCAGCTCAACGAGTTCACGCGCGCGATCGTCGTCCGTCACATCTGGCGCGCGCTCGAGAAACTCGCCAAGGGTTCGGTCGTCGTCGTCGATCAGCCGCCGCAAGAGTGGTCGGCGCAAATCGATCAGACGTTCGACGATCGCGGCATCGACCCGTGGGGCGAAAAACTCGCGCCGCCCGAACCCGGCCCCCAATACGCGAAGGACGCTAGTCGCCCGCAGTCATCCCGAGCAAGCGCCGCAGGCGCGTCGTCGAGGGACAGCTACCAGTTAGCGCTTCAGGCACGAACAGTTCGTCGAGGCCGACGAGCCGTTTGGCGAGGCCCTGTTCGTAGTCGTAGCGCGCGATCGTTTCCAGTTCGCGGCGTGCGGCGATCGACGCCGTAGGGCATCGGGTCGTTCGCGAGCGCCGTGCGCGCGGCCGCGCATCGAGCAAGCCCGGTCGGCCACGAACGGTTCGACGTTGCCGTCGCGTTCGGCGTAGATCGAGCGCCTTCGCTCGACGAACGCGTCGTAGAGGCTGCGCGCGACCCACGGTTCGCGTTCGTAGAGCGAGCGGCGCACGACGACCGTGTGGTTGATCGGGAACATGCCGGTCTTCGCGTAGTAGCGCTTGCGCTTCGGCGACCGGATCGGGAAAGAGCGGTGCGGATGTCGTTGCGCGCCTTCGAGATCGACGCGAGCTGCGGTCGATGAGGTTGTTCGTCCGGTGATGTAGAGGAGGGTCGCGTCGAGCTCGCCGCTTGCACCATCATCTCGCCCATGTTGGTCGTGGGCGGAATGTAGTGGAATTCGACGCCGGGCGGTGCGGTGAAGCCGGTCGAACCGCCGTGGCTCTTCTCCGGCGTGCGCTCCATGTACCAGACGTTGTCTTTCGGCTGCACGCCGAACTCGTCGGCGAAGATTCCGCGGCTCCAGACGGCCCACGTTTGCTGATACTCGGGCACGCCGATGCGATTGCCGCGCAGGTCGCTCGGCTTCGTGATGTTCAGCGCTCTTGCGCACGAGCACCGACGTATGGAAGAAGTGGCGCGCCGTGAAGACCGGGATCGCGACCCACTCGGTGGGCGCGATCGAGGTCGCGATGCAGAGCGACGACACCGACATCTCCGAAACGTCGAATTCGGAGAACTTGAGCTGGCGCCAGAACAGTTCCGAGGCGTGAACGGTACTCGGCAGCAGGCGCATGCCGTCGGGTTGGATCTCGCCGGAGAGCATCGGCGCCGTGCGCTCGTTGTGCATCAGCGCCATGCTGAGCTCGAGCGGTTTGGTTTCGGTTGCAGCACTCACGCTGACGGTCTACTCTCTTTCAGGTCCACGGTCCCGCGCGGTCGCGGCGCAGTTCGCGGACCGATTCGATGCGCAGCGTGCTGATCGCCACCGCGACGAGGGCGAGCCCGACCGACACCCAGAGGGCAACGCGGACCTCCGCGCTCGCCGACGTTGCCGCCGGCGCTGAAGATCAGCGCGGCGAGCGCGACGCCGGTCGTCATGCCGGTCATGCGCGCGGTGGTGGTCAATCCGGTGATCGCGCCGCTGCGGTGGCGCGGCGCCGCGCCGACCATCGCGCGCAGATTCGGCGTGATGAACAGCCGCGAAGCCCGCGCCGCCGAGCGTGGTGCGCCAGACGATGTCCCAGGTGGCCGGATGATCCGGCATGAGCGCGAGCAGCGCCATCGCCAGCGCGAAAATGCCGAGGCCGATCGAGCCGAGGATGCCCGCATGATAGCGATCGGCGAGCCGTCCGGCGACGATCGCGACGAGTGCCGAGCCGATCGGAAACGGCGTCATCAGGAAGCCGGTCTCGGCGGCGGCATAGCCCAGCGAGTGAAAGTAGAACGGCAGCGCGATCAGCGATGCGTTCAGGGCGATGAACGCGGTGAACGACGCCATCAGGGAGAGCCGGATGATGCGGATCTGCAAGCAGATCGATCGCGATGAACGGCACTTCGAGCGCGCTCTGCCGGCGCACGACGATCGTGCCGAGGATGAACGCACCGGCCACTTCGATGCCGAAGAAGATCGTGTTCGCCGGCGCGCGCAACTGATCGAGTCCGGTGATGAAGAGCGCGAGCGCCGCGCCGCTGAAGACCGCGCTGAACCAATCGAAGCGATGGGTCGCGCGCGGCATGTCCGGCAGCCGCCCGCTGAGCGCGAGCGAGACGAGCGCGAACGGCACGTTGATCCAAAAGAGCAACGGCCACGAGCCGAACGTCAGGATGAGGCCGCCGATCGCCGGGCCGGCAGCGGTCGACACCGAGACGATCAAGCTCTGGATGCCGATCGCGACGCCGAGCATGCGAGCGCGGAAAGGCAAAGCGCGTGATCGGCTGCGAGGTCGCGAGGATCGCCGCCGCGCCGATGCCTTGAAAGCAGCGCGCCGCAACGAGCATCGGTCAGACTTTGCGAGAGCGCGCAGGCGATCGAACCGGCAATGAAGATCACGATGCCGGTGCGATAGATGCGCGCGAAGCCGCCGATGTCGCCGTAGGTCGAGAGCGGCACGATCAGCATCGTTTGCGCGAGCTGAAACGCGTTGACGACCCACACCACGGCGCTCGAACTCACCTTGAGGTTGCCGCGATCGTCGGCAACGCGACGTTCGAGATCGTGCCGTCGAGCACGCTCAGCACCGTCGTGATCCCGACGGTGAAGACGACGATCCGTTGCCGGCCGAGGGGCAGACCCTCGCCGTACTCGACGCTCAGACTATGCGCCCGCGCTCGCCCAGGCGAAAGCCTCGCGACCCTCGACGTAGGTGAGCGGATCGATCGCCGGGTTGCGATTGACGAGCGTGCGGCCGAACAGCGGATGGCGCAGGCTGCGCACTTCGTGTTCGAGGCGGTAGTACACGCGGCCGTCGTTGCCGGCGATGTCGAGGAAGCGGTACTCGTGCGCGTTGTTTTCCGTCGAGATCAGGTTGCGTTCGAGCAGCTTGCGGTGCGGCGTGGAAAAATCGGCGAGATAGATTTGGATGTGGTGGCCGTCGTAGGGTTGCAGCGGCGCATCGGTTTCGCGGAAGATCAGTTCCTGCCGGCCGGCGCGCACGTGCGCGGCGCGGTCGCTCACCGTGGCGGGCGCGCCGATGATCTCGCGGTAGAACGCGGCGATCGGCTCCGCCGCGCCGGCGGCGACGTCGTGCTCGACGTACGCTAGGCCCAACGTCACCGGACCGAACTGCGGCGCGGGCGCGTGCGCGCGAATGCGATTGCCCCACGGCGAGACGACCTCGATACCGCCGGCAACTTCGGTGAGCGGAATCTTCGCTTTGGCGAGTCGCGCGCGCAGCTCGTCGAGGTCGGGCACGACGAGGCCGGTGACGCCGTGCAGGCGCTGTCCGCGTTTGGCCGTCGGCAAGTGGAATTGATGGCGGCCGACGTTGATCCACATGTTGTTGGTGGCGGTCATGAGATATGGATCGCGCGTGAGCCCGAGGCCGGTGACGTAGAAGTCCGTCGCCGCGAGCTGATCGGTGATGTTGACGTTGACGTGCCCGATCTCGACGAGGTTGCCGACATCGTCGGCGGCGCGGTCGTAGCGTTGTTCGGCCATAATTGCTCCGTTGGCGTCTCAAAGACGGCTCCCTTGCCAGGAGCGCGTCGGGGGTTCGCGATAGACTCCGAAGGTGTCCCAATACGTCTATACCATGCATCGGGTCGGCAAAATCGTGCCGCCCGAAGCGGCAGATTCTCAAAGATATCTCCCTGAGCTTTTTCCCCGGCGCGAAGATCGGCATTCTGGGGCTCAACGGGTCGGGCAAGATCGACGATCCTGCGCATCATGGCCGGCGTCGACACCGAGATCGACGGCGACGCGATCCCGATGCCGAACTCTGACGATCGGCTACCTCGAACAAGAGCCGAAGCTCGATCCGGACAAGACCGTGCGCGAAGTCGTCGAGGAAGCGCACGCGCGAGTTGCTCGCGGTGCGCAAGCGGCTCGACGAAGTGTACGCGGCGTACGGCGAGGCCGACGCCGACTTCGACGCGCTGGCCGCCGAGCAGGCGAAGCTCGAAGCGATCGTGTTCGCCTCGGACGGCGACGACCTCGACCGGCAGCTGGAGATCGCGGCCGACGCGCTGCGCTGCCGCCGTGGGATGCGAAGATCGGCCCGCTCTCGGGCGGTGAGAAACGCCGCGTCGCGCTGTGCCGTCTGCTGCTCTCGAAGCCCGACATGCTGCTGCTCGACGAGCCGACGAACCATCTCGATGCCGAGAGCGTCGAGTGGCTCGAGCAGTTCTTGCAGCGCTTCCCCGGCACCGTCGTCGCGGTCACGCACGATCGCTACTTCCTCGACAACGCGGCCGAGTGGATTCTCGAACTCGATCGCGGCCGCGGCATTCCGTGGAAGGGCAACTACAGCTCCTGGCTCGACCAGAAACAGGAGCGCCTCGCGCAAGAAGAAGCGACCGAAACCGCGCGCCAGAAAGCGCTCAAGAAAGAACTCGAGTGGGTGCGCTCCGGCACGAAGGGCCGTCAGTACGAAGAGCAAGAGCCGCATCGCGCGCTTCGAGGAACTCTCGAGCTACGAATACCAGAAGCGCAACGAAACGCAAGAGATCTTCATCCCGGTGGCCGAGCGGCTCGGCGATCAGGTGATCGAGTTCACCGGCGTGCGCAAAGCCTACGGCGACCGGCTGTTGATGGACGACGTGAACTTCCGCATTCCGGCCGGCGCGATCGTCGGCATCATCGGCCCCAACGGCGCCGGCAAGTCGACGCTCTTCCGCATGATCGCCGGCACCGAGCAGCCCGACGCCGGCACGATCAAGATCGGCCCGACCGTGAAGCTCGCGGTCGTCGATCAGAGCCGCGAATCGCTGGCCAACGACAAGACCGTGTTCGACGACATCAGCGGCGGCCTCGATCTGCTCAAGGTCGGCCGCTTCGAGATGCCGGCGCGCGCCTATCTCGGCCGCTTCAACTTCAAGGGCGCCGATCAGCAGAAGCTCGTCGGCACGCTCTCGGGCGGCGAACGCGGCCGCCTGCACCTGGCGAAGACGCTGCTCGTCGGCGCCAACGTGCTGCTGCTCGACGAGCCCTCGAACGATCTCGACGTCGAGACGCTGCGCTCGCTCGAGGATGCGTTGGGCGAGTTTGCCGGAACGGTGATGGTGCATCAGCCACGATCGCTGGTTCCTCGACCGCATCGCCACGCACATCATCGCGTTCGAAGGCGACTCCAGCGTGTATTTCTTCGAAGGCAACTACCATGAGTACGAAGAGAACAAGAAGCAGCGCCTGGGCGAAGAAGCCGCCCGTCCGCACCGCCTGCGGTATCGTCCGCTGACGCTACCGTGAGCTTCCTGGGCCGCGCGATCGTGCTCGCCGTCCGCAGCGTCGGCGCGGTCGCGGTCAACGCCGCGATGACGGAGCTGAAGAAGCCCGAAACGCAAGCCAAGATCGGCGCCGGCATCGCCACCGTGCACCAGCACCTCAACGATCCCGAAAAACGCGCCGACCTCGAACGCGCCGCCGGCACCGCCGGCAAAACCGCCGCCCGCATGCTCGGCCGCGCCGCCGGCAACCTGAAAAACAAAATCTCCGGCGACTAACCCGCTGTTCTGTGAATGACACAAGTGCGTTCGGCTGGTGAAGGAGGTTCATCAGGGCGGATTGGATGCGTTCGAAGCCGGCGCGTTTGTAGGGGTAGAGGTCGGGGGGGTCGGTGCCGTGGACGAGCATGGCGGCGTCGGCTTCGAAGAGCAGGAGGCGGCCGTCGTTGCGCGATGGCGCAGTCGATGCCGAAGTAGTCGAGCGGAATGGCGGCGCTGATTTCATCGAGCGCTGCGCGAGGCGGCCGGTGAAGACGGCGTCGAGATCGGCGATGAAGCGCGCTTCTTCGTCGCGCATCCATTGGTGCTCGGCCATCGCGGCGTTGTAGTAGTGGATCATCCAGCGCGGCGAGATCGCGAGATGACACGCGTACGGTTTGCCGTCGACGAACATCACGCGGTATTTGCGGAAGAAGCCGTCGCCGTTGCGGTAATCGACGAACGGCATCACAAAGTACGCCGGATACACCTGCTCGTCGAGATACGCGCGCAGTTCTTCGCGGCTCTCGACGCGCGCGAGGCCGATGCCGGCTTGCGATCCGACCGGCCGGACGACGAGCGGTTCGTCGACCGCGCGCGCACGCAGCGCAGCGGCGTCGACGCGCTCCACCGCCGGCGCGATGATCGTTCGCCGAGCCCGCAAATCGTTGCGCGACGCCCGGGCGGCCGATGCGTGGCGACGATCTCCGGCCGGTTGATCGGCGCCTGCGCCGCGCGTTCGGCAAAGACTGCCGCCAGCTTCAGCGCTGATGCGGCGCTTTCGGATTCGCCGATCGTGTTGAAGAGCACGTCGTACGCGGGAACATCGCCGGGCGGCAGATGCGTGTCGCCGTCATCGATGTAGTAGCGGTGCAGCGTCGTGTTCCGCGTGTCGACGATCAGTTCGAGCGGCGTGTTCGCTTCCCACTGGCGCGACGCGCGAGAGCGCGAGTACCGTGAGCTTCGCCGGTGCTTCCAGTGCCGGCAGCGTGACGATGCGCGAGGCTTGCAGCGCGAGGCGCAGGTGCGCGATTGCCGGCGGCGGGCTGGCCGAGCATCTGCTCGACTTCGTAGAGGCGCAGATGCGCGTCGCGGGCAGCCGGATCGCGCCGCAGCACGTTGTACGCAAGCGAGCGGAGCGATTCGAGCTCGCCCGTCGTCTGAGGGCGAGTCACGAGGACTCATTTGTCAGACGCTTTTGTCGAGTACCTTCCCGGCGTCTTTGTCGTACATCTGCGCCAGCGCGATCAGCGCCTGGCTGGGGAACTGCACGATTTCTTTGCCGGTCGACTTGTCGGTAAAGACGGTCACGACTTCGTCGGGATCCGTCGTGACCTGGAATGAAACGGCGACGTTTTGCTCGGCGGCGTTGAAAAGTTTGGCGACGACAGGCGAAAGCGTGCTGTCGTGCGGCTGATTCGAGCCGGCGGCCGGAGCGCTGTCCGCAGTCGAATGAACGGGAACGGGCCCGACGGTTGGACTCGGCGGCGCAGCGACGGCAACTGCAGGCGCGGCGGGAGCCGGATCGGGCGCGGGCTGGGGCGCGGGGGGTAACGTGGGGCCAATGGTGGCCGCCGGTACATCCATGTACGGAGTCCTCCTGCGCTGCTTATCGGCTCGTTGGTTATGAAACTTTAGGATTTCCGAAATAGTGATTTTGAGCGAGGGCTAGCTGTCCAGGAGTGCGGCTAAGCGTGGATAGACGTGCGCCGGCGCCGCGGGATACGTCGTGGGATCGATCACGTCGTGTACCTTGCCGAGATCGCTCCACTCGGTCAGCGCGTAGGCTGCGCCGTGTGCGCGCCAGCGCGCGGCGAGTTCGCGGGCCGCGGCGTTGTTGACCGCCGGATCCTGCGCGTTGACGATCACCGTGCAGTGCGGTGCGACCGGCGCTGCGCGGCGCGCCGCCGCGAACAGCGCGGCGCCGGCGAAGACGCAGCGCGCGAGGCAGTGCGTCCAAAAGCCGGGATAGGCGTAGACGGGCGTCATCTGTTCCTTGCGGCGCGGGTCCCACCACAAGAAGCGGTTCGGAAGCTTGTCGAGCGCGTGCATCAGCAGCATGCCCGGAGCGCGCGGGATCAGCGGCACCATCAGAAACGGCGCGACGCCGATCGCGTTGTTTACCGAGCCGGTTTGCGCGAGTTGCAGTGCCATCGTTGCGCCGAGCGAAATTCCCAGTGCGTTCACGTTCGCACCGAGACCGGCGCCCAAGCGGGCCGCATCGGACGCCGCGTTTTCGATATCGGCAACGGTGATGTTGCCGATCGGCGCGCGTCAGGCGGTTCTTGTGCCCGTGATACGGCAGCCGCGGGACGTAGACGTTCTCGCCGCGCGCGTGGAGCAGCTGCGCGAACTCATCGAACTGCTGCGGGCAGTTCGTGAGGCCGTGGAAGAGCACGGTGCTGCGCCCGGCGCGCGCGCCGTGATGATAGAGCCGCGGATAGGCGCGCGGATCGATCTCCGGGTCGGCGGCGTCGCGCGCGATCCGGGCTTCGATCTCGGCGCGTGTCTCGTCGAACGTTAGACGAGGTCTTCGCGGCGAATGCGCGCGTAGTGCGGCTTGACGGCCGGCAATTTCACCAGCGCGGCGATCGCCGCGTCGAAGTTGCGCTCGCGCGTGCGGTGCGTGAGGATCACGATATCGGTCTCGTTGTCCGCGCCGCCCGCGCCCTTTTGCAGCATCGCATCGATCGAGATGCCCGAGTCGGCCAGCGTGCGCGCGATATCGGCCAGCACGCCGACCTCGTCTTTGACGCGCACGCGCAGGTAGTACGACGTTTCGACGTCGGCCATCGGCAGCACGCCCACGTCGCTGATCGCGTCGGGCTGAAAGGCCAAGATAGGGCACGCGTTCTTCGGGCTCGGCGCGCATCAAGCGCGTGACCTCGATAACGTCGGCCAGCACGGCCGAGGCGGTCGGCTCGGAACCGGCGCCCGCGCCGTAGTACATCGTCACGCCCGCGGCATCGCCCTTGATCAAGATCGCGTTCATCGCGCCGTCGACGCTCGCGATGATGCGCTCGGCGGGGATCAGCGTCGGGTGCACGCGCAGCTCGACGCCTTCGGGCGTGCGCCGCGTGAGACCGAGCAGCTTGATGCGGTAGCCGAGTTCCTCGGCGTAGGTGATGTCCTTGGCTTCGAGTTTGGTGATGCCCTCGATGTAGGCGCGCTCGAACTGCACCGGAATGCCGAACGCGATCGCCGAGAGCAGCGTGACCTTGTGTCCGGCGTCGATGCCCTCGATGTCGAAGGTCGGATCGGATTCCGCGTAGCCGAGGCGCTGCGCTTCGGCCAGCACGACGTCGAACGCGAGACCCTTGTTGCGCATTTCGGAGAGGATGAAGTTGCACGTGCCGTTGATGATGCCGGCGATCCACTCGATGCGGTTGGCGGCGAGGCCTTCGCGCAACGCCTTGATCGTCGGAATGCAGCCGGCGACGGCGGCTTCGAACGCGACGATCACGTTCTGCTGGCGCGCGGCCGCGAAGATCTCGTTTCCGTGCAGCGCGAGCAGCGCTTTGTTGGCGGTGACGACGTGCTTGCCGCGCACGATCGCCGCCAAGATCGCTTCTTTCGCGATCGTCGTTCCGCCGATAACCTCGACCACGATGTCGATGTCGGGGTTGGTGACGACGGCGCGCACGTCGTCGACGACCGCGATGCCCGGACCGACGATCGCGCGCGCACGCTCGACGTTGCGCGCGGCAACCATCGCGATCTCGATCTGTCGCCCCGCACGGCGGGTGATCTCCTCGCGGTTGCGTTCGAGAACGTGAAAGGTTCCGCTCCCAACCGTTCCGATGCCGAGCAGACCGACCTTGACGGGTTTCATCTTCATCTGCCTTCAGCGCGTCCGATGCAGCCGCCCTGCGTCGAGGGCGAAGCGCCGCTCGATAAGTGACGGCAGATCGTCTTCGTGATGGGCGATGAGGAGCAGCGTCGTTCCGCTGCCGGCGAGTTGCTGCAGTTGCGCCTCGAGCAGGGTGCGGAAGCTCGCGTCCAGACCGTTCCACACCTCGTCGAGGATGAACAGCGCGGGCGGGCGGACCAAGCTGCGCGCGATCAGCACCTTGCGCCGCTCGCCGAACGAGAGTTGCATGAACGGCCGCCCGCGCAAGGCCGCGATTCCCAAATCGTCGATCAGCGCGGCAGCACGTGCGCGCTGCGCGGCGTCCGGTTCGTGGAACAGGCCGACGCTCGATGCGAAGCCGGAGAGGACGACCTCCTCAGCCGTGTGGTTGACGTCGAACGCGACTTGCCACTCCTCGGACACGTGCGCGATCCGTTCCTTGATCTGCCAGACGTCGAAGGGCCCGCTGACGCCCGAGCGCAGCACGTCAGCGCCATACACGGGCGCGAGCGTTCCGGCGATCACCATCGCGAGCGTGCTCTTGCCCGAACCGTTCGCGCCGGTGATCGCCGTGTGTTCGCCCGCGCGAATAGACCAATCGATGTTGTGCAGCACGTGCGTTGCGCCGCGAAAGACGTCGGCATGACGCAGCTCGACGATCGGAACGGAGGCCGGCGTGCGCGGGCGGGCGGTGCGTGACGCGCGCGGCGCGCGAACGGGCGGCTGCGGACGGCCCGCGTTGCGCTCGACGATGCGGCCGCCGCGCAGCGTCGCGTGGTGCGTGATCGCCGGAACGAAGTCGTCATAGCGATGCGAGGCGAGGATCAATTGCACCTCGGGCGCGAGCGTCTCCAAGAGCGCGAGGATGTCGCGGCGTGCGGCGCCGTCGAGCCCGTTGGTGAATTCATCGAGCACCAGCACCGCGGGCTTGCGCACGAGCGCGCGCGCAATCAGGAGCCGGCGCAGCTGTCCGAACGAGAGCGAGCGCACGCGGCGGTGCGCGAACGCGCCGATATCGAGCCGGTCGATGATCGCTTCCACCGCCGCGCTGCGTTCGGGCGAGAGCGCGCCGTGCATGTAGAGCGTGTCGTCGAAGCCGCTGGCGATCAAACTGCGTCCGTCGATCGGCAACTCCAGCCGCGCGTAGCGTTCCTGCTGTTCGGGCGCGACGAAGCCGATGTGCGTGCCCGCCGACATCGCGCCGCGCACGACGCCGTCAAAACCGTAGGCGCGTTGGCCGCCGTCGGGATCGATCCACTGCTGACCGCGGATGACGCGCAAGAGCGTGCTCTTGCCCGAACCGTTCGCGCCGACGAAGGCCCAGTGTTCGCCGGGATTGAGGCTCCACGTCACGTCGTCGAGTGCGCGATGACCATCGAGGGTAACGTTGACGTGGCGGAGGTTGACCAGCGGAAGGTGGGTCATCACGTTGTCTATGGAAAGTACCCCGCGATGCGCGTCGCCGCGCGACGCACTTCGCTGGCGAGCGCGAGCGTGACCGGCGGGGTGGCGCGCGCGAGCGGCGCGGCGAGGCTCAACGCGCCGTAGACGGTGCCGCTGGCGCCCTTGATGGCCGCGGCGACGGCGTACACGCCGAGATTGCTCTCGCCCGAACTCGTCGCAAAGCCGGCCGCGCGCACTTCGGCCAGCGCGCGCAGCAGTTTGCGCTGCGAGGGGATCGTGTGGCTGGTCAAACGCGGCAGCTTTTCGCCGGGGTGCAATCGCGCGATCTGCGCGTCGGACATCTCGGCCAAAATAGCCTTGCCGCCGGCGGTCGCGTGCGGTGCGCCGGCCGAACCGACGCGCGCCGCGACCCGCAGCACGTGCGGCCCCTCGAGCCCCTCGACGAACAGCGCCTTGCCTTCTTGCAGAACGATCAGGTTGGCCGTTTCGCCGGTGCGCTTGACCATCGCCGCCATCTCGGCGCGGGCGATCTCGCGCAGCTCGATGTCGCGCGAGAGCGAGCGGGCGAGTTCGAGCAAGGCGGGTCCGGCATAGTAGGCCCGCGAGGCGCGGTCCTGGCGCACGAAATCCTGGGCCTGGAGCGTCGCCAGCAGCCGGTGCGTCGTGGAGCGGGCAAGGCCGGTCGCCGCGCTCGCCTCGGCGATGCGGACGGGAGTTTGGGCGCCTCGGAACAACGCGAGCAGGCGGACCGCCTTGCCGACCGATTCGGTCTGGCCCGGCGTTCCGGAAGCTTTCACCGGCATCCCCGGGCGTTTCCATGCACGACGGACGGCCACCCATGCAGCGCGCCTGCGGGAATTCCGCCGGATGCGACGCTACATTCCATCCTATGACTGACCCCTATACGCAACGTTTGGCGCGGCTCGATTGCTGCGCCGTTTCGGACGCCCTCGATAAACTCAACCTGACCGGCGTGGTGACCGTGCTGCCGCAGCGCTCGTCGTCGCGCCGCATCGCCGGCCGCGCGATCACCGTGAAACTCGTCGCCAAAGACCAAGCGCCGGTGACTACCGGCCCGCCGCGCCATTTGGGCACGACGGCGATCGAGTCCGGCGGTCCCGGCGACATCATCGTCGTCGAGCAGCGCAGCGGCATCGAGGCGGGTTCGTGGGGCGGTATCCTCTCGTGCGCCGCCAAGGTGCGCGGCATCGAAGGCGTGATCGCCGACGGTCCGGTGCGCGACATCGACGAAGCGCGCGCGTACGATCTGCCGATCTATTCGCGCGGCCTCACCGCGCGCACGGCCCGCGGCCGCGTGGCCGAAGCCGCCACCAACGTCGACGTGCGCATCGACGAGATCACGGTCTCGCCCGGTGACTACGTGCTGGCCGACAACAGCGCCGTGATCTTCATCGGCAAGGCCAACATCGAAGCGGTACTCGCCGCTGCAGAAGACATCGCCGCGCGCGAAGCCGCGATGGCGAAAGCGTTGCTCGCCGGCCAGCCGGTCGGCACCGTGATGGGTGCGAACTACGAGAACATGCTGGCGGTGCACGCGTGACCGACAAGAACGTCGAACGGGCGGCGAAGCTCGATAACGCGACCATCAGCGATGCGCTGGACAAATTCGGTCTCAACGGCGCGTGCTACAAGATCGCGCCGCGCGACGGCTCGTTCCGGATGGCCGGGCGCGCGTACACGCTGCTCTACGAAGTGTGCGGGAATCCGCCCGGCACGGTCGGCGATTACATCGACGACATCGAACCCGGTACCGTGCTCGTGCTGGACAACGCCGGCCGCGAAAGCGGTACGGTCTGGGGCGACATCCTCACCGAGGTCGCGCACCGGCGCGGCGTTGCGGGCACGGTGATCGACGGCCTCTGCCGCGACGTCGCGCTCTGCCGCCAGCTCGGCTATCCGGTGTACAGCAAAGACCACTGGATGCGCACCGGCAAAGACCGCGTGCAGCTCGATCAAGTGCAAGTGCCGGTCAGCATCGGCGGCGTGCGCGTCTCGCCGGGCGACATCGTGCGCGGCGATGCCGACGGCATATGCGTGATCCAGAAAGAGTTCGAAGACCAGGTGCTCGACTGGGCCGAGCAAGTGACGCTGGTCGAAGATCGCATTCGCGAAGCCGCCCGCGGCGGAATGCGCTTGGTCGAAGCGCGCAAACAATTCGGCTACCACACGCTGCAAACGCGAGATAAAAAAGCATGACGACGACGGCGAAATCGTACAAGTTCTTCAACCTTCCCACGGTCACGCTGGAGATCGAACGCCCGGATGCGGAGCTCGTGAAGCGCGCCAAGACGTTCGGCACCGCGACGCTGCACGAAGCGGGCGGTAAGATCGGCGCGTTGCCCTCGGCGATCAAGCCGATGGATCCGAAGTTCATCATCTCGGGGCCGGCCTTCACCGTGCACTCGCCGCCGGGCGACAACCTCTGGCTGCACCGCGCGATCGCGGTCGCCAAACCCGGCGACATCCTGGTGGTGTACACCGAGGGCGTCTACGAGCACGGCTACTGGGGCGAGATCATGTCGACCGCCGGCAACGCCGCGAAGCTCGGCGGGCTCGTGATCGATGCGTGCGTGCGCGACGGTGCGCTGCTCGGCAAGGTCGGTTTTCCGGTGTTCGCGCGCGGGCTCTGCATCCGCGGCACCGGTAAGGACTTCGCCGCCCGCGGCTGGATCAATGCGCCGCTGCTGCTCGGCGACGTCACGGTCGAACCGGGCGATCTGATCGTCGGCGACACGGACGGCGTCGTGGCCATCCCGCGCGCCAAGGTCGAGACCGTCCTGCAGAAATCGCGCGAACGCGAAGAAAAGGAAGCCGAAACGATGCGCCAGCTCGTCGCCGGGAACTCGTCGATCGATCTCTACGGGTGGGACAAATGATCGCGCCGGAGCGGGCCGGCGCCAAACGGCATCTGAACGTTCAGACGACGGCCGAGGCCCTGCTCGCGCACATCAAACGCAACGGCACCGAGTATTTCTTCGTGAACGCCGGCACCGATTTCGCCTCGGTCGTCGAAGCGTATGCTCGGCTCGATGAATCGGGCCTCGATTTCCCGACGCCGATCGTCGCGACGCACGAAAACCTCGCCGTCGGCATGGCCCACGGCTATTACCTGATCGCGCGCACGCCGCAAGCGGTGATGTGTCACGTCAGCGTCGGCTCGGCCAACGCGATCTGCGCGATCATGAACGCCTCGCGCGACCAGATCCCGATCATCTTCATGTCGGGCCGCACGCCGCTGTTCGAATCGGGCAAGTTCGGCAGCCGCAACGGCGACATCCATTGGCCGCAAGAGATGTTCGATCAGGGCGGCATGATGCGCGAAGTCGTCAAGTGGGATTACGAACTGCGCGACGGCCTCAACGTCGAACAAGTCGTCGATCGTGCCTACGGGATCGCGCAAGCGGCGCCCAGCGGTCCGATCTATTTGATGCTGCCGCGCGAAGTGCTCGCCGGCAAACTCGACGGCGCCGACGTACGCGCCGAAGTCCCGGCCGTGCCGGCCCCGCCGTTCCCAAGTCCCGAACACGTCACAACGATCGCGCGCAAGCTGGCGACGGCCGAATTTCCGGTGATCGTGACCTCGGCCAGCGGCGCCGACGCGTCGACCGTTGCGCCGCTCACCGCGCTCTGCGAACGCTTCGGCATCGCGCACGTCGATCGCAAAGCGCGCTTCGTCAACGTGCCGACCGGCAGCCCGATGCATCTCTCGCAGGGGCTCGAGGATCTCTTCGATGAGATCGACGCGCTGCTGTTCCTCGAAACCGACGTGCCGTGGATTCCGAGCCGCGGCAACCCGCGTCCGGAAACGTTCATCGCCGACGCCGGCACCGATCCGCTCTTCGGGCTCATTCCGATCCGCAGCTTTCCGGCCGACGTTTCGCTCACGACCACGGTCGCGGCGCTGCTTCCCGAACTCGAGCGGGCGCTGGAAACCGCCGGTGCCGAGCAAGGCGCGGCCGCGCGCCGCGAGCGCATCGCAAAGAAACGCGCGAGCGGTATCGCCGCGATCGAAGAACGCGTCGCAGCGGATGCGAAGCGCGGCGGACCGATCACCAAGATCTTTCTCTCACGTACGCTCGATAACGCGCGCGACAAGCGCGACATCGTCGTGAACGAGTACTCCGCGATGCCCGACTACATGGAGTTCAACGAACCCGCCACGTGGTTTCTCAACCCGCCGGCGGCCGGCCTCGGCTGGGGCATGCCGGCCGCGATCGGCGTGAAGCTCGCCTCGCCCGACCGCAACGTCATCGCCGTGCTGGGCGACGGTGCGTACATCTTCGCTAACCCGGCGGCCTGTCATCACGCGATCGCGATGCACGACCTGCCGCTGCTCACGATCATCTACAACAACGCGCGCTGGGAAGCCGTGCAGAGCTCGGCGCGCGGCATGTACAAAGCGGAGTCGGCGCTCGGCAAACACAAGCTCGCGCCGCTGTCGTCGCTCGACCCGATCCCCGATTTCGAACACTACGCCGAGGCCTCGAACGGCGTCGGCTTCCGCGTCACCGAACGCGCGGAACTCGAACCCACGATCCGGCGCGCGCTGAAGATCGTGCAAACGGAACGCAAACAAGTGCTGATCAACGTGATCGGTTCATAAGGAGTAGTCATGCCAATCATCGATGCCCACGCGCACGTCAGCGTTCCCTCGGAAGTCTGGGCGTATAAAGCCGGCCTGCTTTCGCACCGCGGCGCGCACGGCAATCGCGGCCCGAAACTGAGCGACGACGAACTGATCGAGGCCTACCACAAGAAGGAGATGGCGCCGGTCGGCCATCTCGAGTCGATGAAGCTCAACCAGATCGACGTCCAGCTGATCTCGCCGCGGCCGTTCCAGATGATGCACAGCGAGAAGTTCAAGCTCGTGCAGTGGTTCACCGAAGAGATCAACAACATCATCTACCGCGACACGCAGCTCTTCCCGGGCCAGTTCTACGGCGTCTGCTCGATGCCGCAAGCGGCCGGCGAGCCGATCGAGAAGTCGCTGCCCGAACTCGAGCGCTGCATCAAGGAACTCGGTTTCGTCGGCACGCTGCTCAATCCCGATCCCTACGAGAACACCGGTACCGAAGCGCCGCCGCTCGGCGACAAGTACTGGTACCCGCTCTACGAGAAGCTGTGCGAACTCGACGTGCCGGCGCACATCCACGGCACCACCTCGCACTCCGAGCGCACGCCGTACACGCTGCACTTCATCAACGAAGAGACGATCGCGGTCTACGGCCTGGTCAACTCGAACGTGTTCAAGGATTTCCCGACGCTCAAGATCGTCGTCTCGCACGGCGGCGGCGCGATCCCGTATCAGTTCGGCCGCTTCCAGTCGGGCTCGATGCGCAACCCGCCCGGTCAGCGCTTCAGCGACGGCCTGAAGAAGCTCTACTTCGATACGGTGCTCTACACCGAATCGGCGATGAAGCTGCTGGTCGAAGTGATGGGTCCCGACAACCTCGTCTTCGGCGCGGAATGCCCGGGCGTCGGTTCGTCCGTCAATCCCGACACGAGCCACACCTTCGACGACATCGTGCCGTTCATCAAACGATGGACACGCTCGACGACACACAGCGCCAAAACATCCTCGAAAACAACGCCCGCCGCCTCTACAAAATCCCGGTACTAGCAACAGTCTAGCCGTCCTGTCATCCCGAGCAAAGCACCGCAGGTGCGTCGTCGAGGGACCGCCACAATCGTTGTCGCTGAGGGGAGTTGCCCTGCTAACGACCGCCGTTATCGCGGTCCCTCGACGACGCACCTGCGGGTGCTTTGCTCGGGATGACAGACGTCAGTGCGGCTACTACTGCTTTGGGTTGCCAGTTGGCGTCGTCGAAGAGTTGGGTGATGCGGCCGGCGGCGTTGACGATGGCGAGTCGTTCGGTGTGGACGATCGTGTCGGCGCCGGCGGAGCGTTCGAGGATGCGGAAGCGGGCGGCGAAATCGAGGACGGTGCGCGGGTCGCCCGTTAGGAGATGCCAGCGCGCTGGATCGGCGCCGAAGAGTTTTCCGTAGCGTGCGAGTACGGGCGGACGGTCGTAGGCCGGATCGAGGGAGACCTCGACGAGGTCGACCGGCGTGCCCTTCGTGCGCGATTGCACTTGCTCGAGTTTGGCTGAGACGAACGGGCACATCTTCGGGTCTTTGCAGCGCGTATAGATGAAGGTCAGCGCGTAGGGGTGGCCGCGTAAGGCGCTCAGGCGTTCGGGGCGGCCGCGTTCGTCGACGAACGGAATGTCGGGCACGGTGTCGCCCGCGTTGACGAACTTCGGCAGCGTGTTTTTCTGCACCGTCGCGACGCTCGTAACGTGGACCGCGGACAAACTCCAGGGTTCGGTTTTCGTGTTGACGTCGGCTGCGATGTGATCGCCGGGATGCACGGCCGTGCCGGCGGGCACGCTGAACGTCATCGTCATCGCGGGCATGCCGTCGAAGGCTTCGTGATGCACGACGAGCGTCGTCGGGGTCAGCGTCATCAGCACGATGCCCGCCAGGTGCAGAAGATGATGCATTATTGCTTTCCGCTTGGGCAGCACTGATGATGGGCGGCTTGGGCGTAGCCCAAACGCGAAGGATTCACGGAACGTGAATCCACTATAGCACCGCGATCTTTGCCATCATGCCGCCGTCTTCATGATCGAGGATGTGGCAGTGGAACAGGAACGTGCCGCGGATGGTGGGATCGCGGAAGTCGATCAGCACCTTCATCTGTGAGGGGATGAGTTGTCCCGTCACGCCGATGCCGACCGGCGGCATGATCACCGTGTCGACCCAGTGCTGGCTGGGTTGCGTCACGCCGTTGATGCTCTCCACGATGAAGTGCGTTTGATGGATGTGGAAGTCGTGAATCTCTTGCGTGTCGTTTTCGAGCGTCCACTCCTCGGTTGTGCCGGAGGCCGCGGTGAACATCGGCGGCGACGTGGCGGCGTATTGCTGCCCGTTGATGTAGAACCCGTTGTCGTCCTCGGTGAACTGCACGAGGCGCTCTTGCGCCGGCGCGGGCATCGACGAGTGATAGTACTGCGAGTAGCGCACCGAGGCGAGCCGCTGCACGCGATGGGATTGCGTCACGGCGGTCGCGGCGTTGGGCCAGTTCGTGTCGTCGGTCAGCACGCCGAGCGCGATCTCCGGGCTCGTGTCGCCGGCCGGGCCCGTCTGCACGCACTTCGAGATCAGGGCGGCCGGCGTCGCTGAACCGGTGACGAGAAACTCGGCGCGCCCGGCGGGCGGGATCACGATGTCGCTCATCGCGATCGTCGCCGGCGCGCCGGGATAGGTGTTGATCGGCACGCCGTCTTGCGCGACCAGCTGCAGCTGCTTGCCGTCGACGGCGAGGTCGAAGTGACGGTGGGCCGACGCGTTGACGACGCGGAAGAGTTCGGTTTCGCCGGGTTTGATCCCGATCGACGCCAGCGTTGCGCCGTTGATCATCGGGGTGGCATCGGTTTCGGGCGAACACGCGTTGCCCCCGTTTGGCGAGTCGGCATCCTGCGCACCGCGGCGTGAAGCGCTCGGGCGGCGCACGGCCGACGCGCTGCCCGAGCGGCGCAGAATCGAGCTCTCGCCGGCTGCGAACGACGAATCGTTCGGCACGTCGCCGAGAACGATCACGCGCTCGCGGAGGCCGGCCGTCTGAGGCACGACGTTGGCGATGCCCTCGACGATGATCGCGCCGGCCATGCCGTTGCCGACTTCGTACGATGCGAGACCGTGCGCGTGCGGGTGGTACCAATACATGCCGGGCGGCTGATCGGGATTGATCACGACGGTGTAGCTCACTGCGGCGCCCGGCGAGGCATTGGTGTCGATAACGTCGTCGCCCGGCGCGTTGGGCGATGAGGAGAGGCCGTGGAAGTGGAGGTTGGCGTTCGAGACGACGCCGACGTCGCAAAATTCGGGCAGCTGGTTCTGGAACGTCAGTTGGATCGTGTCGCCGGGATGCACGCGAATCGTCGGTGCGACCTCTTGCCCTTGCCAGTAGAACTCCGGCCGGCTGTTGGCATCGAACTTCGCTTGCAGCGTCAGCGAAGCGACGCCGTTGACGCTGTCGACTTCGGGCAACGTGTTCAATGCGGGCGGGCCGCCGGGCACGGAGACGCCGGTTGGAACCGGCGCCGGCACGGCGGACGATCCGCCGCCGCCGCCGCACGCGATGAGCCCGAGGGCGATGATGATTGCCGCTGCAGCGGAGAGAGCAACGTAACGCATCGAATCCTCAGTACGCGAACAGTAGCGATGATGAGATGATGTGGAGCAAGTTTCCGTTGTAATCGCGCTCGGCGGTTTCGAACAGCGTCAGGCGCGAGTTGGCGGAAAGACGATAGCCCGCGCCGCCGGTGATCGAACGCGCGAACGTCGCGCCGTTGGTGGCATCCCAGCGCGCGATCGCGAACGCGCGACTGCCCAGCGCCTGCCGCACTTGGAAGAAGCCGCCGCTCGTGACGAGTGCATCGCCGTATACGTCGGCCGAACTGTCGTTGCCGATCTGATAGACGCCGTCGATCTCGGTGCGGCTATGCGCCCAGCCGAGGCCGAAGCCGTTACGCCAAAAGCGATCGGGAATGTTGCTGAAGAAACGCCGAGTCGTTGAACGCCGGGCCTTCGAGCGGGCGGCTTCCGTCATAGCGATAGCTCGTGAGCCTGAACCTTCCAAGGTCGCGCTCGAGCGTCACCATCGTGTCGACGCCGTTGGACGGCAAGCCCGATTGCGTGTCGGCGCCTTTGAGCGCCGAGAGCGTCGCACCGATCTGACGCGATGGATTGCCGGCTTCCAATTCGAGGCCTTGCTTCGTATCGAAGAAGTTGAACGGGTTGCCGCCCGCGGTTTGGCTCCAGATGCCGTACGGCTGCGTCGTCTCGCGGAACGTTTCCGGATCGAGCGGCAACGGCAGCGTGAATTGACCGGCGCGCAGGAGCAGCGGGAAGTTCGCGCCGTCGGGGGTGAGGCGATCGGCGAACCATGCATCGCGCACGACGCCCGGATAGCCGCCGTCGACCGCATACGGCTCGAGCCAGTACGATGCGCGCGAGCCGACCGAGCCGCCCATCAGGAACTCGACCTCGTTGACGATCGTTTTGGGCAGCGGCCCTTTGATCTCGTCGGGATCGGCGGCGCCGGCGCCGGCGTAGTCGACCTCCACCCGGATCGCCACCGGGAAGGCCGGCTTCGGCGTGATCCCCGGGATCCGGTAACCGTTGGCCATGAACGTCTTCCCGAACTGGGTGAGGTGGGGGACCTCGGTGTGGCACGCCTGGCACGTCAGGTTGAAGCGATGGGCGAACACGGGAATCGCCTCGGCGCGGCTCACGGTGAGGGCGGCGAAGGCGACGACGGCTGCGCAGAACGGGAAGAAAGCGCGAAACATAGGTCTTCCTAAGCGACTGGTTAGGCGATCCAACTTAGGTCGTCCTAATTAGGCACTCCTCCAATTTCCTTAGAGAATTTTTATAGCGCAGGTGCCCCCTAAGGGCTGCACCAAGGCTGGTCGCGATGATCCATCGCACGCGCGCCGCCGAAATCCGTGATCGGAAAGGTCGGCCGTTCGCGACGATCACCGCCTACGATGCGGCGTTCGGGCGCGCCGCCGAAGCCGCCGGCATCGATCTGATCCTGGTCGGCGATTCGCTCGGCAACGTCGTGCTCGGTTTTCCGTCGACCGTGTCGGTGACGATCGAGGACATGGAGCGCCACGGCGCCGCCGTCGTGCGCGGTACGGAGCGCTCGCACGTATGTATCGACATGCCGTTCATGTCGTACGAAGCGTCGAACGAAGATGCGATCCGCAATGCCGGCCGGCTGATCCGCTGCGGCGCGCAGTCGGTGAAGCTCGAAGGCGGCGTCGAGCGGGCCGAACGGCTAGCGGCCGTCGCCGGCGCCGGGATTCCGGTGATCGCGCACATCGGCGTCGTGCCGCAAACGGCAGCGCTCGACCGCGGCTTCAGGCGGCGCAAGGATCGCGACCGTCTGCTCGCCGACGCGGATGCGGTGGCCGCCGCCGGCGCGTTTGCCGTCGTGCTCGAAATGGTCGATCGCGAGATCGCGCGCGAGATTACGCAGCGCATTTCGATTCCGACGATCGGCATCGGCAGCGGCGGCGGCTGCGACGCGCAGATTCTCGTTCTCTACGACTTGCTCGGGTTCTCGGCGTTTATTCCGCCGTTTGCAAAACCGTACGTGAATCTCTTCGACGTGGTGACCGGCGTGATGCGGCACTACGCAGACGACGTCGCGGCCGGACGCGATCCCGCCGACGGACCGTCGGAACGGGTGAGCTAGGCGATGCTCGTGTTGGCAGCGGTCGCGGTCAACGCATTTCTGAGCGCTTTCGGCGGCACGTGGGCCTGCACGCCGCATTTGCCCGGCGTCGTCTCCGCACCGGTATCCACCTGGACGATCGCAGCCGAGCCGAAGAGTTCGTGGGTCGTCGTGCGCTGGTCGACGCGCGGCGAGCACGGCACGGCATTCGTTGGCTACATCGCGCCCGAATCGCAGTGGATTTATCAAGATTTCCACAGCGACGGCAGCTTTTCGTCCAACACGTCGCCCGGGCCGCAGAGCGGCGTGTGGACGTGGAGCGGTACGTTTACCTCACCGCAGCGCGAGCAGCACGGCGCGATTCAGTGGCGCCGGACCAACAGCGGATTCCGTCAGGGTTTCGGCCGTCTGCTCGGTACGTCGTTTCGCGAATCCGCCTATTCGGAGTGCGAGGCCAAGTAGTCGTCCATCAAGTCGTCGAGGAAGAAGCGGTCGTAGGACGTCATCGATTGGCCCTGCGGAATGCCGCCGACGAAATGAAACAGGTTGGCATCTTCATCGACCCAGTCATCGCCTCGGCCGAACGCTTTGTGAAAGCGAATGCCGTTCGGGCTGCCGTGCATGAGCGTGCGCGCTCGAAGCTGCGTGCCGTCGCCGGCAAACTTGCGCGCTTCCATGTCGAACGGCCACTCCGGCAGCTCGGCCCACATGCGCTCGTGGTTCGGCCAGAAGTCCGCTTCCGATACGAGCAGCGCGGTATGGCAATCGGAGAAGACGCCGCGGCCGCTCGCGCGCAGGCCCGGTTCGGCCGCTGATTTGAAGACCAGCCGTCCGGCCGTTGCGAGCGGAAGCACGAGCGTATCGGCGGCGATCTCCGCCGAACGCAGCGGCGCAAGGCCGCAGTAACGGGCGAAGAAGTCCGCCGTGCGCTGCAGGTCGCGGCTCGCGTAGGTGATGTGGCTGATGCGTCCGACGCCGTGTTTGGATGCATGGTCCATCGCTCCGTCCGGCATGCTTTGCGGGGCCCAGAACTCGAACTGATTGCCGTCGGGATCGAGCCAGTAAATCGCCGTGCCGTTCTCGCCGTCGGCCCCGGTCCGCACCGGTTCCGAGCGGGTCACGCCGTTCGCGTCGAGACGCTGCAGATGTGAGCCGATGTCTTCGGGACGGATGAACAGCGCATGCCGCGGATAGCCTTCGCCGGGCGGCTGCGCCGGCGGCAGCGGCTCGCGCATCACGAACAAGCCGTGATGGCAGTGTCCGCCGCGCAGCTTCAGCTCCGGATGCGAAAATGCTTGAAACACGCCGCGTTCGCGCGGCAAGCCGGAGTCGGGGATCGTTTCGGCTCCGAGCACTCGTTCGTGAAAATCGATCGAACGCGCGAGATCATTTGTCGGAATGGTGTAATGATCGATCCAGTAGATCGTGCCGGCCATAGGCCTCAGCCTTAGCACGGAAGAATGTTTTACCCCTTCCGCATGGAGGCACCGCATGGACGTCGTCGACGGCCGCACGCAAGTCACGAACGGGGATCTTTATTCCACCAAGCCCGGTACGCTGGCCGGCCGGTATTTGCGGCGTTTTTGGCAGCCGCTGGGCCGTTCGCAAGACGTGCACGTGGGCCGAGCGTATACGATGAAGATCATGTCCGAACTCCTCACCGTCTATCGCGGTGAGAACGGACGCGTACACGTCGTGCAATCGCACTGCCCGCATCGCGCGACGCTGCTCTCTACCGGCTGGGTCGAAGGCGACGCGCTGCGCTGCCACTATCACGGCTGGAAGTATGACGAGACCGGACAGTGCGTCGAGCAGCCGGGCGAGGACGCGGGCTTTGCCGCGAAGATCTGCCTGCGCACGTATCCCGCGCAAGATTATCTCGGCCTCGTGTTCGTGTACTTGGGTGAAGGCGAGGCGCCGCCGATTCGCCGCTTCCCGGATTTCGAAGCGCCGGGCGTGGTCGAAGTGCCGGCGCTGATCGAGTACTGGCCGTGCAATCTCTTCAACCGGATCGACAACGCCGGCGACCCGGGCCACATCGCTTACACGCACAAAGAGTCGCTGCGCCGCAACACCAGCTTCAAACTTTCGCCGCCCAACTGCTCGGTCGAAGAGACGGAGTACGGCACGCGGGCGTTTGAAAAACTCCCCGACGGCACGACGATCTACCCGTCGCACTTCCACATGCCGAACATCAACCAAGTCGGCGCGCGCGCGCAGTTCAAGAGCGCGAGCGGCGAGATGAAGTTCGTTACCGGCGAGCGTCTGTTTTTTCGCGTGCCGGTCGACGACGAACATTCGGTGAGTTATACGGTCGAGTACTTTCCGCTCGAACCCGAGGATGCGTCGGCCTATCTCGCCACGCGGCCGGACCGTCAAGATCAGCGCCTTCCGGAGCTGCGCGCGCATAGCGAAGCGATCTTGCGAAACGAAACGACGGTCGAAGACGCCGACCCCACGTTCACCACCCAGCAGATGTTCTGGATCGAAGATTATATGGTGCAGGTCGGACAGCTACCGATCTCCGACGATCGCGAAGAGCACTTGGGCCGCACCGACGTCGGCATCATTCTCATCCGGAAGTTGTGGCGGCGCGAGCTGCAAGCACTCGCCGATGGCCGCCCACTACAGAATTGGACCGCACCGGCGGGCCTGAATGCACTCGGTTTGACGGGAGGTACGAAATGACAATTCGCCGCGCTTGGGTTGCGGTTTTCCTCGCGGTGCTGCTCACGGCCGCGTCGCCGTTTGCGCGCGCCGCGGATCCGGTCGAGATCAACGTGCTCGTCGGTACCACCGGATATACCGCATTCGTCGGTCAGGAGCAGTTGCAGGCGCTCAAGGCGCTGCAAAGCTACGTCAACGCAACCGGCGGTATTCGCGGCCGGCCCTTGTCGTTCGTGGTTGCCGACGACCAAAGCAATCCGAAGGTCTCCGTGCAACTCGCGCAAGGCCTCATCGCCAAACACGTGCCGTTGATTCTCGGCCCGTCGGGACCGGATGCGTGCGCGGCGATTTCGCCGCTGGTCGTACAGAACGGTCCGGTGCTCTATTGCCTTTCACCCACGGCGCAGGCACAGGCCGGCGGCTACGTGTTCCTCACGCAGCTTTCCGGCGAGTCGGGAATGGCCGTCAACGTGCGCTACCTGCGCGAACGGGGCCTGCGCAAGATCGCGTTCGTCGCATCCACCGATGCGACCGGGCAAGATGCGGAGCGCGCGCTGAACGCCGTGCTTGCGCGCCCGGAGAACGCGACGGTGCAGGTCGTCACGCGGCAGCATTTCGCACCGGCCGATCTGAGCATCGCGGCGCAAATGGCGGCGATCAAAGCTGCAAGTCCCGACGCGCTGATCGCGTGGTCGGCCGGAACGCCGGCGGGAACGCTCTTCCGCAGCTTGCACGATAGCGGCATCGACCTCCCGACGGTAACGTCGGCCGCGAACCTCAACCCGCTCTTCTTCAAGCAGTACGGGCAGTTCGCACCGCGGGACCTGTACTTCAACGCGGTGCCGTATTACGGTGGTAAGATCGTGACGAACGGGCCGACAAAGAATGCGCTGGCAACGCTCACGCGCGAGCTCGCGAAATCCGGTGCGAAGCCCGATCAGATCGAAATCAGCGCGTGGGATCCGGCAATGATCGTGGTCGATGCGTTGCGCAAACTCGGCCCGGATGCGACGGCGGCCCAACTGCATGCGTATCTGTCGGGCCTGAACGGTTACGCGGGGGTCAACGGGCCCTACGATTTCAACCGCTTTCCGCAACGCGGGCTCGGTGAAAACTCCGCGCTCGTGGTGCGCTGGGATACGGGGCGCGGCGAAGCAGCTGCAGTCAGCCGCTTCGGCGGCGAGCCGCTTTAGGTTCGATCGTGGAGCATTCCATTCGCCTGGGCATCGCCGGGGCCGGCATCGCCGCGCTGCAAATCGTCGGCAATCTCAACGAGCTCGCCGGCAAAATCGTCATTACCGCCGTGGCGGATATCCGTCGCGACAATGCGGAGTATTTCGCTGCAGCGGTCAAGCGCGATGTGAGCATTTTCGACGACGTCGGCGAGATGTGCGCCAGCGGTACGGTTGATGCCATCTGGATCGCAACGCCGAACGTCCTGCATGCCGAACACGCGATCGTGGCGGCCGAAAACCACGTGCACATGATCTGCGAGAAACCGATGGCGGTGACGCTCGAGCAGTGCCGGGCCATGGTCGAAGCCGTCGAGCGCAACGGCGTGAAGTACGTTCAAGGTCACTCGAAAGTCTACGATGCACCGATTCAGGCGATGGCTGCCATCGTGCGCAGCGGCGAGCTGGGGCGGCTGACATCGATTCAAACGTGGAATTATAACGATTGGATGATTCGTGCCGTCATGCCGTGGGAAGTCGATACGGACAAGCACGGTACGGGCGTGATCTTCCGGCAGGGGCCGCATCAGACGGACATCGTGCGCTACATCGGTGGCGGCAAAGTGCGCAGCGTGCGTGCCATTGCCGGGCGATTCGAGCCGAACTTCCCCGATTGTGAAAGCACCTACACCGCGCTGCTCGACTTCGAGAACGGCGCCGCCGCGACGATGGTCTTTGACGGGAACGGCTATTGGGATGTGTGCGAGCTGACGTGGGAAACCGGCGAGGCCGGCCTGGTGGCGAAAAACACCGGCTCGGCCTTACCGCGGCATCGGCCGGCCGGTCCGGTGACGGCGGATGAGAAGTTTGCGCTGGTTCGCGGCGGTAACCCCTACGGATATGGCGAGGGCAGCGGCTGGCGCACAGACGCGCCGCCGCGCAATCCGTTCTTTGGATTGACCGTGGTGAGTTGCGAACACGGCGTGGTTCGGCAGTCGGTCGACGGGATCTACGTCTACGATCGAAATGGGCGGCGCGAGATTCCGGTGCCGCCGAACAAAGGCCGGACTGCCGAGTTGACCGATCTGTATGAGGCGGTCGTGCACGATCGCCCGACGATGCTCGACGTGCGTTGGGGAATGGCAACTTCGGAGGTGTGCATGGCAATCTTGCAATCGTCCCGCGAGCGGCGTGAGGTACCGTTGCAGCATCAAACAGAGGTGCGGGTCCCAACCCATGCCGGCTAAACACATCGCGCGCACCGCCGCGCTCGCTCTCGTGCTTGCACTCGCGCCGTTGTCGTCCCCCGGCGCCGACGCGCCACCGATCGAGATCGATGCGATGATTTCGATGACCGGGCCGGCCGCGTTTTTTGGTACGACCTACGCGAAGTCACTCAACGTGCTCGAAGAAACGACGAATGCGAGCGGCGGCATCGCAGGCCGCCGTGTGCACTTCAACATTCTCGACGACGCCTCCAACCCGCAAACTGCCGTACAGCTCACGAACGACCTGATCGCACGCAAACGCCCGGCCGTGCTCGGGCCGATCCTCACGGTGACGTGCCAAGCGATGGCGCCGCTCGTGGAACGCAACGGGCCGGTAAGCTATTGCGGTTCGCCGCTCATCGCGCCCACGCCCGGCAGCTACGTCTTCGCAGCGAGCTCGACGGGTGACGACATGATGGCCGTCGTCTTGCGGTTTTTCCGCGTGCGCGGCATGACGCGCATCGCCGTTCTCCAAACCCCCGATGCAACGGGCCAAGCCATCGACAAATCGCTCGATGTCGCGTTCGCGTTGCCGGAAAATAAATCCATGACGATGGTCGGGCGCGAGTATTATGCGCCCTCCGACGTCAGCGTCACGGCACAGCTCGCGAAACTCAAAGCGCTGCACCCCGACGCCCTGATCTCGTGGGCCGTGGGTTCGCCCTACGGCACGGTGCTGCACGGAATGAACGACACGGGCCTGGACATTCCGGTGGTCACCGGCGCCGGCAACGAAACGATCGGGCAAATGACGCAATACGCTGCGTTCTTGCCCAAGCACGTCTACTTCAGCGGCGGACTCGGGACGGCGCTCGGCGCAGACGTTCCACGCGCCGTCGCTGCCGCGCAAGCAACCTATGCGAAGGCATTCACCGCCGCGGGCCTCACCGCAGACGGCAGCTACGCGGGCATGTGGGACCTCGCCCTCGTCTATCTCGAGGCCTACAAACACTACAACGGTACGCCGACTGCCGTGAACGTCCGCGATTACCTCGAACAAATGCGCAACTTCGGCGGCGTCAACGGCACGTACGACTTCCGCGCCAACCCGCAGCGCGGCCTCGGTCAGAACGCCGACATCATCACGACGTGGGACGCGCAAAAGAAAACGTTCGTCGCGGCCGGTAAGCCCGGCGGCTATCGATAGCCCGGGCTCATCGTAAGGGCTTAATGGGGAGCATCGTGTCCGCCGAGATAGATTGCTTGCACGCGCGGGTCGGCGGCGAGCTCTGCGGCCCGGCCTGAGAGCGAGACCTCCCCGTGCTCGAGGATGTACGCGCGGTCGGCGAAGCGCAGCGTGAGATGGGCATTCTGCTCGACCAGCAAGATCGAGGTGCCTTCGGCGCGCAACGATGCGATGATCGCAAAAATACTTTCAACCACCCGCGGAGCGAGGCCGGTCGACGGTTCGTCGAGCATGAGCAGCGACGGCTTGGCGACGAGTGCGCGGCCGATTGCCAGCATCTGCTGTTCGCCGCCCGAGAGTGCGAATGCGATCGAGCGCCGGCGGGCCGTGAGCGCGGGAAAACGTTCGTATACTTCGGTCACCGCGAGATCGACCTCGGCCTTCGTACGTAAGAATCCACCCAGCCGCAGGTTGTCGTCGACGGTCAGTTCGGTGAATAGCCGCCGTCCTTCCGGCACGTGCAGCAGTCCGAGTTTGACGATCGCTTCGGTAGAGAGCGCCGTGATTTCGCGTCCGTCGAAAATGACGCTGCCGTTGAGGGTGCGAGCTTCGCTGCGCGAGATCGCGCGCAGTAACGTCGTTTTGCCGGCACCGTTTGCGCCGAGGACGGCCACGAACTCCCCCGCAGCCACTTCGAGTGAAACCCCGCGCAGAATCTGCAGCCGGCCGTAGCCCGCGTCGAGCTCGCGGACGATGAGGCGTTCGGTCACGCACTCGCACCGAGGTAGGCTGCGATGACCAGCGGATCGGCTTGCACCTCGCGCGGCGACCCATCGGCGATCACCGAGCCGAATTCCAGGACGATGACGCGGTCGCTGACCTCCATCACGAGCTGCATGTCGTGCTCGATGAGCAGCACGGTGATCCCGTCGCGTCGCAGTGAGCGGATGTCCTCACGCAGGCGTTCGCGTTCCTGCGCGTTCAGCCCGGCGGCCGGCTCATCGAGCAACAGCAGGTCGGGCCGCCCCGCTGCGGCCCGCGCCAACTCAACGCGCCGGCGATCGCCAAAAGCAAGATCGCGTGCCGCGGTCTCGCCGAGCAGTGCGATGCCGAAGCGCGTCAGCGCCATTCCCGGGTCGACGTTCCGGTCACGCGTCGCGAAGGCGCTCGTTGCAACGTTTTCGCCTACGGTCATGTCGCCGAACAACCGCGCGCCCTGAAACGAGCGGGCTACGCCCAGCCGCGCAATGCGGTGCGGTTCCCACGCGGTGACGTCGTGCCCGGCAATGCGGATCGTGCCCGTGTCGGCGCGGATGACGCCGTCGATCGCGTTGAACAGGGTCGTCTTTCCCGCGCCGTTCGGGCCGATCAGCGCTGTTACCGTTCCGTTCTGCAGCGTGAGCGAAACGTTGTCGACCGCGACCAAGCCCGCCGAAGCGCTTGGAGACGCCGCGTACCTCAAGCCAGGGAGTCGAAGCCGGCACTTTCGGCGGTGCGGCAACTTCCGTTGCTGCGGGCGCGCCGGCTCCGGCCGCGGCGGGCTTCGCGCCGCGCCGGTGCCAAAGCAGCCCGACGAGACCGTGCGGGAGAAAAATTGCGACGCAAATAACGGCGACGCCGTACGTGATCGGGCGAAGATTCTCGTACGAATGCCCATAGAGATTCGTGAACGCGATGACGGTCGCGCCCAGGATTGCGCCCGACACGGTACCGGCGCCACCGAGGATGACCATCAAGAGAATGTCGATGGACACGGTCACGCCCACGGCATCCGGAACGACGAGCCCGAGAAACGACGCATAGAACGTGCCTGCGAGGCCGGCGAGAGCTCCGGCATATGCGAAGACGCCGACGGTATACCGGCGCACGGGAATGCCGACGACTTCCGCAGCGAGCGGGTCGTTTCGAATCGCTTCCAACGCGCGCCCGATGCGCCCGCGCAGCATCGCCGTGGTGGCGACGGCGGCAATCGCGACCAGCGACCACGCGTACCAGTACGCGTTCGGACCGCTCAAGGTAATCGATCCGAACACCGGGTAGGGGACGTTCGTAATACCGCTCACGCCGCCGAACGCCGGTACGTACCGTAAGAGCCCGATGACGATCGCATCGAACGCCAGCGTTGCCATTGCTAAATAGGGCCCTGAGAAGCGCAGCGCGATGATGCCGAGCGCGAGACCGAGTGCGCCCGCAATGACGGTGCCGAGCACGCTCGCGCAGAGAAATTGCGCGCCCGGCGAGATACCCGCCGGCCACGTGACCGACGCCGTCAGATACGCAACCGCATAGGCGCCGATCGCGAAGAAGCCCGCCTGCCCGATCGAGATCAAGTTCGCGTTGCCGAGCAGCAGCGAGAGCCCGATGGCAACCACCGCATAAAGCGCTCCGTACGTTGCGGCTTGAATGAGGGGCGTGTCGTGAGCGCCGGCGATTCCGAAGACGACGACCAGCGCAGCGAATATGCACTGGAGCCGCAGGTCGACGCGCAGACGCGCTTTCAATCGCGGACGATCCGGCGTCCGCCGAAGAGGCCCTGCGGCCGCAGCAGAAGCACCACGAGCAGAATCGCGTAGACCAGCGGGTCGACGAGGTCGTGCGCGAAGCGCGACCCGAGCAGCGTTTCGAACAAGCCCACCAGTAGCCCACCCGCCGTGCAGCCGATCGGCGATGCCAGTCCGCCGAGAATCGCGCCGACAAAGCCCTTTACCGTTATCGTGATGCCGTTCGATCCCCCGACGAGGGTGATCGGACCGACGATCGTGCCCGCGAAGGTTGCCAGCGCGATCGAAATCGCGGCGCTCACGCTGCGGGCCCGGTCGACGTTGATTCCGGCGAGCCGCGCGCCCACGGGGTCGTTGGCTGCGGCGCGGATCGCCTTCCCATAGACGGTGCGTTCGAAGAAGACGTAGAGCAGCACCAGCATGATTGCCAGCAATGCGATGACCCAGATGCTTTGTACGGCGATCGTCGCTCCGCCGAGCTGCACTTGCTGCGCGGTGCTGAACGTCGGTAGGGGCTTCGGCTCGTTACCCCAGATCAACGCGTGTCCGTACAACAAAACGTAGACCGTTCCGATGGACGCGATCATTACGGCGCCTTCGCTTACGCGTGCGGCGGCACGCAGGATGAAGCGCTCGTAGAGCGCGCCGAGAACGAACCCGAGCACGGTCGATCCCAGGAGCGCTACCCAAACGTTGACGTGAAGCTGCGTGACGAACGAGAGGGCAAAGAGGCCGCCCAAAACGACAAAATCGCCCTGCGCAAAATTGATTGCCCGGGTGGCACGCAAAATGATGTGAATGCCGAGCGCAACGAGAGCATAGGTGCTCCCGACAGTAAGGCCGGCAACCAGGAGCTGTATCAAGGACCTTGACTCGCCCGGTTCATCGGCGCTATCTCCAGTTTGGCGCCGAATGTTTCCTGCGCCGTTGTCATCGAACAAGGGCTCGTCGCCGAAGCGCCGGAAGGCGCGCGTGATGAGAAGTTCGGATGACGGCATCTGGCGTTTGCTGCGACCGCAATCGATCGCCATCGTGGGCGTCTCGCCGCAGCCGTCGTCGCCGGCCGTCACGATTCTGGGCAACATCGAGCGGCTGGGCTATCCCGCCGTCGTGCACTTGGTGAGCCGGGGCCGTACCGAGGTCATCGGCCGGCCATGTGTTCCCAGCATCGATGACTTGCCGCCGGACCTCGACTTGGTCTTACTCTTGCTGCCGCGAGCCGCGGTGGCCGATGCCGTGGCAGCGTGTGCACGGCGCAAAGCCGGCGCGGTGGTCGTATTCGCATCCGGGTTCACCGAACTCGACGAGGCGGGCCGCGTCGCGCAAGAAGAGATCGCCGCAACTGCGCGCGCGGCCGGCATTGCGCTCCTCGGACCGAACTGTCTCGGCTTCGTGAACTACCTTGACGGACTTGCGGTCCCGTTTTCCCGGTTTGAATTGGAAAGCGATCCGCCGCCGCCCAAGGTCGCGTTTATCAGCCAGAGCGGCGGCACGCCGACCGTTGCGCGCTACTCGCTCGCCACCAAACGCATCGGCATCAGCTATCAGATCTCGACCGGCAACGAGGCCGTGCTGGGCATCGAGGACTTTATCGACCCCATGGTCGACGACGAACGGAACGTCGTCATCGCCTTGTTTTGCGAGCAGATTCGCAACCCGCGCCGGTTCTTGGCGGGTGCCGAACGGGCGCGCGCTAAGGGTAAACCGATCGTTATGTTGCAGCCCGGTGCGAGCGAAGGCGCGCGTGCATCGGCGCTTTCGCACACCGGTGCGCTCGTCGGAGATCACGCGCTGGTCCGTATGCTCGCGGAGAACGCCGGCGTGATCGCCGTCGATACGATGGAAGAGCTGATCGACGTGATCAGCTTGCTGGCGACATTTTCTCGCATCCCTTCGCGCGGTCCGGCGCTGATCACCGACTCCGGAGCGCTCAAGGGCGTCGAGCTCGACTTTTGCGAACACGTTGGATTGCCGGTACCGACGTTCAGCGCTGCCGCCGTCGCCGCGATTCGTGAAGTGGTGCCGGACTTCGTGGCCGTCGAGAACCCGCTCGACGTGACGGCCCATGCTCTCGTGGATACGGAGCTCTACGCAAAGGCCATAGCTGCGTTGGCGAACGACACGGCGACCGGCAGCACGGTTGTCTCGCCTATTTTCGGGCAGGCGAAGATGGGCATCCAAAAAATTCGTTCGGTCTTGCCGGCGCTCGCCGCCGGGCGCGATCGCCGGCCGGCGGTTCTCGCGCTGTTGGCGTACGACGTTCTCATTCCGGATGAGATCGAGCGCGAAGCGGCCGACGCCGGCGTGGCATTTTTCCGTTCACCCGAGCGTGCCTTGCGCGCTCTCGGACACGTTACGCGTTACGGAGTACGCTCCGCGCAACCGCCGCCTGCGGTTCGAACGCTGCCTCCCGGGCTCGTACTCGACGCGCCGGGAATCGTTCCGGAGTATCGCGCGAAGGCGTTGCTCGCGGCTACCGGCATCGCATTTCCGCGCAGTGCATTTGTGGTCGACCTCGGCAGCGCGCAACGCGCAGCCGCCGAGATCGGATTCCCCGTAGCGCTCAAGCTGCAGTCGGCCGGGCTCGCGCACAAGACGGACGCCGGCGCCCTTGCGCTCGGGCTTGAAAGCGCCCGGGAACTCGACGCTGCCTGGGCCCGACTGCACGCGAACGTCGCCGCCGGAAGACTCGGCGCCGTTATCGAGGGCGCGTTGGTCGAAGAAATGGCACGCCCCGGAGTCGAGCTCATTGCCGGGGCGCGGCGCGATCCGCAATGGGGGACGACGCTGGTAGCGGGACTCGGCGGCATTTGGGCCGAGGCGCTCCAAGACACCGTCGTCATTCCGAGCGACGCCGGCGAAGACGCGATCGTCAGCGCGTTGTTGCGTCTACGCGCGGCACCCGTGCTGACCGGTATGCGCGGCGCGCCGCCGCTGGATATCCGCAGTGCGGCGCGGGTGCTCGCGAAGCTGGGAGCGCTCGTGGACGCAACGCCGGGCATCATCGAGATCGAATTGAATCCGCTCCGGCTCTACCCGGACGGGGTGCTCGCCCTCGACGCGCTGATCGTTGCGTCTTAGGGCGGCGCGTCCGTCCAAACGCCGTTTTGGGGCACGATCATGTGGACCGCGTCGAGCGATTGGCCGTTATGATCCGCCGGCGAAAACTTGAACGTCGATTGGGTCGCCGGAATCGGCACGCCTTTCTCCAGCCAGTCGGAAAGGCTCTTGCCGTCGGTCTTTAGGCCGGTGCCCTTCAACGCGGCGACGATGATCTGCGTTGCATCCCAGGCCTGAAGCGCAAACGTTACCGCCGGTGCCTTGTAGGTTGCATCGTAGAGGCTGACAAAGGCTTTTTGGTTGGGGTTCTGTTGCGACTTCGATACAGAGCCGGCTGCATACACGCCGGCGGATGCCGGACCGGCAATCTTGAGGAAGGCCTCCGAGTCGACCCCGCCCGATGCGAGGATCGGCTTGGTGTAGCCCAGCGTGCGAATCGCTTTGGTCACGAGGGCCGGCGTGGTCGTTGCGCCCCATAAGACGATGGCATCGGGATTGAGCGCCATCAGTTTCTGGATCTGCGGCGTGAAGTCGGTCGCGTCGCTTGCGTAGGCCTCGTTGCCGAGGACGCCGATGCCGAGCGTTCCGGCCACGCCGGTAACGATCTCGGCGCCGTTCGTGCCGAAGAAGTTCGCGTCGTGAATGAACGCGATTTTCTTCACGCCCAGTTTTCGCTTACCGTACGTGAGCAGAGCGCGGCCTTCGAGTTCGTCGCTGGCCTGTGCCTCGAAGATCGTCTTTACGACCGCGCCGTTCTTGCTTTTCCACGTCGACACGGTCGGGGTGAGGATCACTTGCAAGACGCCGGCTTGAGCCGTGATGCGAGCGACCGCGTTGGTGGTGTCGACGCGCGTTCCGCAGATGATGGCGGCGACGCCGCTCGCGATTTGCTGAGTCGCAAGTTGCGAGGCGACATCCGCCTTGGCTTCATCATCGACGATGACGAAATGAATCGGCCGGCCGTTGACGCCCCCGTGTGAATTGATTTCCGTCTCGGCCAGCTTGAGGGCATTGACTTGCGGCTCTCCGAGCGGAGCCGACGGGCCGGAATAGGACAGGATCGCCCCGATTTGGATCGGGTCGACCGCCCCGGCCGTACCCAATCCCGAGAAGCTGAGGATGGCAACCAAGACGGCGGTCACGACCGCCCGCGTCGCTGTAGTCATCAGAGCGAGTCTCCCTATAGAAAGCTCGAAAAGTGTCTCCCGAGGGGGCCTCAAAGGCTGGAAGTTAGTTGCGTGTCAGGGTCCTTGACTCCCCCGTCACTCGATCAAAATTTCGATCGTGCGCCGCAGTGCCAGGAGGCGCGTCGCGCTGATCTTTTCATAGAATCGGCGCTCGCTCCGGTCGACGGCAAGATCGCACCCGCGTAAGACAGCCCGGCCTGCGCGCGTGAGCTTGATGCGCAGGATCCGCCGGTTCTCACCGTCCGCCGCGCGGGAAATGAGCTTCTTGCGCTCGAGTGCGTTGATGATCTCGTTCGTCGCCTGCTTCGTGACGCTGGATCTCCGCGCAACGTCGGCCGAAGACATCCCGTCGACGTCCGAAACCATGCTGAGGATAGTGTATTGGGCGAGAGTTACCCCGCGAAGCACCAGCGCTTCTTCAAGGAACTCGCGCACCGCGGTGTCCAGCCGCTTGACCAAATACGAAGTGCGCCGGTATTTATGCGCTGGACGGCTGCGCATCGTCGTGGGTTTTTTAACTGGGACTGCCCGAAACCAGACGCGCGAGCGCGAATGCGACGGCGGCGGCAACGCCGCCGATCGCGGCCGTCTCGATTGCGGAGCGCACGATCGGTGCCCCGGTGAACTTGCCTTTCAGCGCGCCGAAGACGACCAGCGCGATGAACGTCACGATGACCGATCCCCACAGCGCCATCTGCGATTGCGGAACGAGCATATAGGGCAGCAGCGGCAGCAATCCGCCGATGACGTACGAGCCGCCGATGCGCGCCGCGCTCAGCGGTGCGCGCCGCGGGTCCGGCTTCTCCAAACCCAATTCAAAGCGCATCATGAAATCAACCCAATGCCGCTTGTCGGCCGTCACCGTATCGACGAGTTGTCTGAGCGCATCGCCCTCGATGCCGTAGCCGGCGAAGATCGCTTCGATCTCGCGCCGTTCCTCTTCGGGAACGTCGTTGGTCTCCGCATATTCGCGGCGCCGTTCGCTCTCATAGTGGTCGACGTCGGAGCGGGCTGCAAGGTAGCCCCCGAGTCCCATCGAGATGCCGCCCGCCGCGAGCTCCGCAATGCCCGCGGTGACGACGATGTGCGAAGCCGCGATCGCGCCGCTGATCCCGGCCGCTAATGCGAACGGCACGGTGAGTCCGTCGGACATCCCGATGATAACGTCGCGCACGGCGTCGCTCGCATCGAAGTGATGCTCGTTATGCGTCCGGCGAGCCGGCCGGCGCATGCCGGTGCGTGACGGTGCCGTCTGAAAATCGGTCACGCCGCTAGGTTGCCCGGGCCGGTACGCGTTCCTGTACGCCGAACGAAGTAGGCATGCCTCATTTGATCGACGCCGGAATCCCCGCCGCTCCCGACATGGATGCGGTCACCGGCCGCTACCGCGCCTTCGAGCAGGCACTGCAATCGGCATCGCCGGCGACGTGGCTCCCGACGTTTCGCGAATGGGACGATCTGCGCCGCGAACTCGATGCGTGGGCGGCGCTCACGCACGTACGCTTCACGCAGGACACGCGCGACGAGCAGGCGCGCGCGGCGCTCAAACATCGTGACGAGTTGCTGCCGGCGCTGACCGCACTCGAGGTGGAGATGAAACGCCGCTTCGTCATCGAGCGCAGGCAACTCGCTCCGGAGCTGGGCGAGCACGCGTTCCGTCTATGGGAAAACGATCTTTCAACGTTCGACCCGGTGGTCGAACCGGATCTCATCGCGGAGTCAAAGCTCAGGACGGAATATACGCAGCTGCTCTCCGGACTTTCGGTCGAGTTCGACGGCGAGACGCTCAACCTCTCAGCGCTGGCGCGTTACGCCAGCGACCCGGATCGTTCGCGCCGTCACGGAGCGGCTGCGGCGCGCTGGAACGCGATGAGTGAAAACGG
This sequence comes from Vulcanimicrobiota bacterium, assembly GCA_963845455.1. Classification (GTDB taxonomy): domain Bacteria; phylum Vulcanimicrobiota; class Vulcanimicrobiia; order Vulcanimicrobiales; family Vulcanimicrobiaceae; genus Lustribacter. The sequence goes on from CAWJSM010000002.1 coordinate 814,623, forward strand.
TCCGGAGCTCGACCGCATCTTCGACGAGCTCGTGCACCTGCGCGACGGCACTGCGCGCAAACTCGGCTTCCGCAGCTTTGTCGAACTCGGCTACGCGCGCATGCAGCGCATCGACTACGACCGGGCAGCCGTCGAGCACTATCGCGATGCCGTTGCGGCGGAGGTCGTGCCGCTGGCGAACGCGATCGCGCAGCGGGCGGCGAAACGGCACGGCGTGGCGCAGCTCGCGCTCTGGGACGAGCACTTACTCGCGGCCGCGCCGGCCCCGCGTCCGCTCGGCGATGCGCCGTGGATCATGGCACGCACGATCGAGACGTTCACCGATCTCGACCCGCGCCTCGGCGACTTTGCGCGCATGATGGATGAGAACGAACTCACCGATCTTGTCGCGCGCACGGGCAAAGCCGGCGGCGGCTACTGCACGAACGTCGGCAATGGCGTCCCGTTCGTTTTCAGCAACTTCAACGGCACCAAGAGCGACATCGTCGTCCTGATGCACGAGCTGGGCCACGCGTTCCAGAATTACAGCAGCCGCGACAAATCCGTCGTCGACTACCTCGTCCCGACGATGGAGTCGGCCGAGATCCATTCGATGAGCCTCGAATATCTGAGCTGGCCGTTCATGGAGCGCTTCTTCGGTGACGGGGCGCAAACGTATCGCGAGGGACATCTCTCGGAGGGACTGCTGTTCTTGCCGTATGGCGTCGCGGTGGATCACTTCCAGCATCTCGTGTATGAAAACCCGAATGCGACGCCGGCCGAACGCCACACGATGTGGCAATCGATGGAACGCCGCTACTTACCGTGGCGCACCTACGGCGATCTCGAACGTCCCGCGTCGGGCGCGTTTTGGCAAACGCAGCAGCACATCTACCGCTCGCCGTTCTACTACATCGACTACACGCTCGCGCTTTGCTGCGCGCTGCAGATGTGGGCGTCATCCTACGACGATCCGGCCGGCACGCTCGAACGCTACGTCGCGCTCTGCGCGCGCGGTGGCGAAGCAGCGTTCCGCAACCTCGTCAGTGGCGCAGGCCTGACGAGCCCGTTCGAACCGGGCGCCCTCGCCCGCGTCGTTGCCCGCGCAAAAGACGTGCTTGCTATCTAGCCTGGTCCGGGTATCGCCCGTCGGGCTAGCGAAGGTTTGTCTATCGGAGGTGCCCCGTGACGAAAGTTGACAGCCGAACCGTGCGCCAAGCGCGCTTGACCTATGTCGACCGCGGGACGCCGATGGGCGAGTATCAGCGCCGCTTCTGGCATCCGGTCGCGGCAACGATCGAGTTCGAGAAGTGGCCCGTCAAGAAAGTCCGGCTGCTGGGCGAAGACCTGGCACTGTTCCGGACGGAGAACGGCACGATCGGGCTCGTCGGCGATCGCTGCCCGCACCGCGGCGCATCGCTCTCGTGCGCGATGACCGACGGCGACGGTATCCGCTGCGCTTATCATGGCTGGCTCTACGACACGACCGGCGCGTGCATCGATATGCCGACTGAACCCGCGACGAGCCGGCTCAAGAATCGGGTCAAGGTTGACGGCTATCCGGTGGAAGAGATGGGCGGGCTCGTGTGGGCATATCTCGGCCGGCAGCCGGCGCCGCTCTTACCGCGCTTCGAACATCTGGTTGCCGACGGCTGGAACCGCAGTACCGGGTTCACGTCGATCCCGTGCAACTGGCTGCAGATCGCGGAGAATACGCTCGACCCGTTGCACGTCGAACAGCTGCACATGAAGTACACGAATTGGGTGCGAGCGCGCGCGGGTGAAGCGCCGGTCAAGGTGCGGCATCATGCGAAAGTCGATTACCAGCTCTTCGAGTACGGGATTCTCAAGAAGCGGCTCTGGGAGGGCGATCCTGAAGACTCCGATGAGTGGCAGGTCGGCCACCCGCTGATCTTTCCGGGCACGCTGCTCTTTCCATACAACGCCGACTACGTGCAATACCAGTTTCGCGTGCCGGTCGATAATGAGAATACGATCGTCTACTGGTACCACGCGAAGCGCCCGCCTGCCGGCGAAGCGCCGACGGACACCGTGCCGGTCTGGGACAATCCGTTCGCGTCACCCGACGGCGAGTTTCTGCGCGGGAACATCAACGCCCAAGACATGATGGTGTGGATCACGCAGGGTCCCATCACCGATCATTCGCAGGAACATCTGGGCGAGAACGACCGTGGCGTTGCGCTCTACCGGAAAACACTTCTCGAGCAGGTAGCGTGCGTCGAACGCGGCGAGGACCCGCTCGGCGTCATCCGCGATCCGGCCAAAAACACGCCTTACGTTCAGATGCCGATCGAACGGCACGTCGGCTATGACCTCAGCGCAGCGAATATGCGCAAGTACGCATTCAGCGAATCACGGTGACGATCTCGGCGGCTTTGATCGGCCGCTTGATTAGACCGTAGGTTGCGGCGACGTCGAGCAAGGGCTGGATGTCGCGCAGGTCGAGCGATGTGGCGTAAGCGGTTCGGGTCATCGCGCGCGCCGTCGCGTCGTCGAGCTTCGCGTACTTTGCGATGATCGGTCCGGACTCGTTGTGGTGGGTGTTCGCCCAACGTGCGATGGTGTACGCGACATCGACGAGCCGCCGGGCGGTATCGGGATTCGCGCTGAGAAAATCGGGCGATGCGATCCAGCCGGTCTGATAGAACGCCGGCGCGATCGCATCGAACACGTTCCCGACGGCAAGCTCGCCCGCGAGTTTTGCCGCGGTGAAGAACGGCTCCGCGATCACTGCGCCGTCGATCGTCCCGCGTTCGAGCGAGATCGCCATTTGGGCGAACGGGATCTCGACGATCTTGATGTTGGCGATGCTCACGCCCGAACGCGTGAGCCAGGCGCGCGTCGCTGCGTCACTGAGGCCATGCAGCGTCGAGACGGCAATCGTCTTCCCGGCAAAGTCGCGCGGCGCGCGCAGCGGCGACGCCTTCGCCACGCAGAGCATTGCCGTGGGCGTTGCGGTTGCGAAGAGCGAACCGGCAGCGAACATCGTGATCGGGACACCCTCTTCGACCGCCGCGCCGGTTCCGACGACGTCGTAGATGCCCACGTCGACTGCGTGGGCGGCAACGGCTGTGCCCACGGCGCCCGAGTTCGTAAAGACCGACAGTTCGACGTTCAGGCCGGCTCGTCTGAACAGCCCCGCCTCTTGCCCGTAGAACGGCTCGCCGAAGATATCGCTTGAAATCGTTGCGATCCGCACGGTCGGCGCGGGCGTCTGCGCGGTCCGGTCGCACCTAGCGCGAGCATCCCGACGGTTGCCTTGATGCCGGCGCGGCGAGAGATGTTGTTCATGGTCTCATCACGATCCGTCAAGACGTTACGAGTAAAACGCTCAGGGTTTTCTCAGAGAAGGGCCGCCCAAAAATCCGAGAAACCTCAATGCATGATTCGTTCGACGCTCACTGTCGCGGCCTTGCTTCTATCGCTAAGCGTGCCGGTGTCGGCAGCTGATTTCGTGCTCGACAAGCCGCATACGCAGGCAGAATTCGTCGCCGTGCATTTGGCGGTCAGCCAGGTTCACGGTCAGATTCCGCTGGTATCGGGCACGGCGACGATTGGGCCGAACGATCTGCCGACGGCCCTCAACGCGACGTTCGACGTCACGGCGGTCGCGACGAACGATGCCAACCGCGACAAATCGTTGCGCGATAGCTACTTCGAAGCGGCTAAGTATCCGACGATCACGTTCGTCGAAACGCAAGCCAAAGGAACGCCGGCGGCTTTTACGCTGACCGGCAATTTGACGATCCACGGCGTTACGAAGCCGGTCACGCTGAAATCCTCGATGGTCGGAAGTGCCGTGATCAAGGGGAAGAAGCAGATCGGCTACACCGGCACGACGACGATCGACCGCCGCGATTTCGGCATGACCTTCGGCCCGCTGCTCGACGGCTCGCTGATCGTCGGCTACCCGGTCACGATCAATATCGAAACCGACGCGATCGAACAGTAGAGCGGGCGGCCTTCCGCGTCATTGCGGTGAGATGAAGCCTTGCGCTTTGAGGAACGCCTGCCCGTCGGGCGAGAGGATGTAGTCGACGAACGCTTGCGCGCCCTTCGCATCCGGTGCGTTCTTCAGCGTCGCGATCGGGTACTCGATGTCGGGTGCAAACGACGACGGGAACGGCAGCACGTTGAGCTTCGGCGCGACGGATCGACGTCACGTCGGTGCTGTACACGACGCCGGCATCGCCTTCGCCGAGCGCGATCTTCGTGACGACCGCTTTGACATCGAGTTCGTTCGAGACGACGTTCTTCTCAACCGCGGCCGGGAAGTCGGCCGGATATCCCGCGCGTGTTGCTCATCTTGCCGAACGTCGCGCGCGCGTAGCCGCCGACCGGAACCGTTGCCGCAGCCAGCACGACTTTCGTGCCGGGTTTCGCCAAATCGGCCGGGCTCGCGAACTTCATCGTACCGCTCTTCGGCGAGATCAGCACGAGGCGGTTCTTGGCGAACGTCTTTTGCGCGCCGCCGACGAGGCCCGCGTCGCTGACGACTTTCATTTGCGCGAGGTTCGCGGACGCGAACACGTCGGCCGGTGCGCCTTGTTTGATCTGGGTCGCCAGCGTGTCCGAACCGCCGAAGTTGAACGTTACCGCGATGCCGGTCTTTTTGGTGAAGGCGGAGCCCGCGGCGTTGTACGCTTCGGTCAGCGATGCTGCGGCGAACACGAGTGATCTTCGGTTGGCTCTGCGCTTGCGCAGTCGACGACAGGGCCGCGCCCGACAGAATCGCGGCGAGCGCGAGGCAAAAGAGCGAACGTATCATGGCGCGCCATTCCGGGGAGGCCTCCGTTATATCCTACTGAGCCGAACGGCTCGAACGGACATAGCGCCGGGGCCGTGCCGAGCCCTCCGGCGTATCTAGCCGGGCGAATGGCACGCATATCATTGCGGCTGGGTTTTCCCGGCGATCACGCGCTCGGGCCGGGTAAGATCCGGCTCTTGGAGCTCATCGGCGAGACGGGGTCGATTTCAGCTGCCGGCCGGGCGATGAAGATGTCGTACCGCCGGGCCTGGATGCTGGTCGACGAGCTCAACCACATGTTCCGTGACGTGCTGGTGGATGCGCGGCCCGGCGGGGCGCGCGGCGGCGGGGCGCGGCTGACGGAGACCGGGACCGATATCGTGCGGCGCTATCGAGCGATCGAGTCAAACATCGAGAGCGACACGGATGCGAACATCGCTGCGCTCGAGCAACTGGTTACAACAAAGCCGCGCGTGAAGCAGGGTCCAAAATCCGGCTGACCGCCTTTCGCGGGAACGTGTTAGTCCGTTAGTTTGAGCGTCATCTCGTCGGCGGCTTCGAACCCAAGCGCGGCATAGAGCCGCCGCGCCGGATCCGATGGATGAAGCGAGAGCGAGATCAAGTTCGCATCGCGCGCAAAGGCCAGGATGCGCTCCATGATCGCGCGGGCCACGCCGGCATGACGCTCCGCCGGCTCGACGTAGACCGACTGCACCCGCCCGGCCCGGTCCGAACGCAATCCGGGGCGCGGAATGCTCACATGCACGAGCACCGCGCCGCTGCCGGCGACGCGGCCCGCGCGTTCGGCGATGAATGCGACGTACTCACCTGCTGCGACACCGGCGCGGAAGAATTCGGTCCAGACGGGGACCTGCGGGGCCAAGTCCTCGAGGCTCCACTCCCCGACTTCGTGCCAGACGGCGGCGCGGTGACGCGCGAGCAACTCCGCGTCGGCCGGTTCGGCCGGCCGGATTCTCACTCGTCCAGCAAGCTGACGTAATAGCGCCACCGGCCCTCCATGCCGAAGCCGTCGGCGGCCTGCGCCTGCAGATCGTCGTTGCTCATCCCGCGCGGCGTACCGATCATCGAGGCTTGCCAGGTGAGCTTCGCCTGATGTTCGAGCCAGATCGCGTTGACCACGACTTCTTGCACGGTTTGCCCGGCGATCGTGACGCCGTGATTCTGCAAGTGAACGATCTCTTTCTCGCCGAGCACTTTCGCAACTTCGGCGCCCTGCTCGGTCGTCGTGACCTTGCGCGCGGAACGGTAGATCGGAATCGCGCCCTGCTTAACGACTTGCGCCATCACGCCTTGCATCGGCAAGATCGGCCGTTCGAGATCCCCGAAGATCGTCGCCAGCGGCTGATGCGTGTGCACGACCGCTTGCACGTCGGGCCGCGCACGATAGATTTCGGTGTGCAGTTTCGTTTCGTCGGGCACCGGATAGTCGCCGCCGATCTTGACCGCATCGATGTTCACCAGCGAGACCTGCTTGTAGGTCATGTGCAGCTGGTTGCCCTGTTCGGATCCGCGGGCACGGATCAGCACGTTGTCGGTGCCGGGCACGCGCGCGCTCACGTGGCCGAGATAATCGACGAGCTCGAGCTTCGCCAAAATGCGGCAGCCGAGGGCGATCAGTTCGCGCAGCGCGCGGATGTCGGGTGATTCGAGGTCGATGGGCGCGGTCATGAGTCCTCCAGCGGGATCGTCGTTGCTTTGCAGTGATGCTCACTGCCCGGCAAGAAAACTCCTGGCCTATGGCATTATCTTGTAGTTTGATCGACTCTGCATTGACGCGGCCGATCCTCGACGGCGCCGTTCCGGTCAAAGGCCTCGATCTGGCCATCTCCACCGCGACCGTCGACGAGAACAGCCGGGCCATGATCGCGGGCAAACTCGACATCGCCGAGATGTCGATGGCGACGTTCGTGCAAGGTCTCGCGCACGGGAAACAATGGCTCGCCATCCCCGTGTTCATGGGCCGGCGCTTTCTGCAGCCGTGCGTCGCGTTCGCCAAGGACTCGACCATCGCGTCGCCCAGCCGATCTGCGCGGGAAACGTATCGGATTGCCGCAGTTCTGGATGACGTCGAGCATGTGGCATCGCGGTTTGCTCGAGCACGAGTACGGCGTGCCGGCCACGCAGGTCGAGTGGGTCACCAATCAGCCCGAACGTCTCGACGCCGGCTTCACCCCGGGCGCGCAAGTGACCAACGTCGGCGATCAGCCGCTCTCGGCGCTGCCGAAATTGCTCGGCGACGGCATCGTCGACGTGCTGTTCGCGCCGCGGCCGCTGGAGCGGGACGGCTCGCTCGGTTTTCTCTTCGACGATCCGGTGGGCACGGCGCTCGAGTACCGCGCGCGGACCGGCATCTATCCGTTGCTGCACACGATCGTGCTCAAGGCCGAGCACAAGGATCTCGCGCCGGCGCTCTACGAGCTGTTCACCCGCTCCAAAGAGTACGCGTACGAGCATCCGGGCAAGGTCGAGATCGAGTCGCCGATCGCCGGGCTCTCGTTCGAAGAAGCGCGCGAACGCCTGGGGGAACCCTACCCGTACGGCGTACGTGCCAATTCCGCGGCGATCGAGGCGTTCATGACCTATTCGCTGGAACAGGCCTTGACCGCCAAGCGCGTCAGCGCCGCGGAGGCATTCCTCGCTCTGGACTGATCGCGGGAGACATCGATGATCGCTGCGCAAGCGGCACCGCCCAAAATCCGCTTCGAGGACGTCGGCAAGACGTTCGAGATCCGCACGGGCCCGCTCGTTGCGCTCGAGCAGATCAATCTCGATATCCCGGCCGGTTCGTTCTTCGTGATCGTGGGTCCGAGCGGTTGCGGTAAGACGACGTTATTGCGTATGGCCGCCGGCCTCGAGACGCCGACGTCGGGCACGATCACGATCGGCCGCGAACGCGTCGACCGGCCCGCCAACTCGATGATCTTTCAGGGCGAGTCGATCTTTCCGTGGATGACCGTGTTCGACAACGCCGCCTACGGTCTGCGCATGCGCAACGCGCCGAAGCGCGAGATCGACGACGTGGTCGGCCACTACCTCGACCGCACCGGCTTGACGAAGTTCGCCAAGGCCTATCCGCACCAGCTTTCCGGCGGCATGAAGCAGCGCGTTTCGATCGCGCGCGCGTTCGCTAACGACCCAGAAGTGCTGCTGATGGACGAGCCGTTCTCGGCGCTCGACGAACAGAACAAAACGCTGCTGCAAGAAGAACTCTTGCGCATCTGGGAAGAGACGAAGAAGACCGTGCTGTTCATCACGCACAGCGTCGATGAGGCGGTTACTCTCGGCGATCAGATCATGGTGATGACCGCGCAGCCCGGCCGTGCAAAGGCGATCATCGACGTGCCGTTCCCGCGCCCGCGCAAAGTGCTGGAATTGCGCGCGGACGCCGGCCTACGGCGAGCTGGTGTATCACATTTGGGGCCAGCTGCGCGACGAGGTGCTCGCGGCCAAAGCCGGTGAGGCGGCCGAAGTTGCGGGAGCGCTGCGATGATCGCAACGTCGAGGGATCCGGCACCGGCGAACGAACCGAACGCGATCGTCATTCGCGGCAGTTCGTCCGCGAAGCGCGGGTTCTCGCGCGACACCTCCGATCGCCTGATGGGGCTGGTCGCGCCGGTCGGGCTGTTCGTGTTGTGGGAACTGCTGGCCGATATCCACGTGATCGATACGCGTTTCTTCCCCGCGCCATCGAGCATCGCGGGCACGTTCGGCGTGCTGATCAAGAACGGTCAACTGCTCGCCAACACGACGATCAGCCTCGAGCGGCTGTTCTTCGGCTTCTTGCTGGGCGCGATTCCGGCGTTGATCATCGGTCTTACGATGGGACTCTACCGGCCCATCCGCGCGCTCGTCGAGCCGCTGATTCAAGGCACGTATCCGATCCCGAAAAGTGCGATTTTGCCATTGATTTTGCTGATTTTCGGGCTCGGCGAACCATCGAAGATCGTGATGGTCGCGATCGGCGTGTTCTATCCGGTCGTCATCAACACGGTCTCGGGCGTGCTGCAGATTCCCAAGATCTATCTCGACGTCGGCCACAACTTCGGCGCGAACCGCTGGAACATGTTCACCACGATCGCGCTGCCCGGCGCGCTGCCGTTCATCATGACCGGGATCAAGCTGGGCGCGGGGCTCGGATTGATCCTGATCGCGATCGCCGAGATGATCGGAGCGCAGAGCGGCCTGGGCTACATGATTTGGAACGCGTGGCAGATTCTCTCGGTCAACACGATGTACGTCGGCCTGATCATGATCGCGCTGGTCGGCTTCGCCCTCACCGCAATCCTCAACGAAGTCGAGCGCTTGCTGATCCCAGCAAGGCAAGATCGCTGATTGTCATCCCGAGCTTGTCGAGGGACCGCACTCAGCGACATCGTTGAGGCGGCCCCTCGACAAGCTCGGGGTGACATGATATTGTCGGCCCATGTCCGCAGTTCGCGCGATTATGACCACGACGATTATGACCATTCCCCTCGGCGAGGGCGAGTGTCGGTCGGTGCTGGTCTAGACGCGAACCACGGCACCAGATGACACGGCCCTCGCCAGTAGGCGGGGGCCGTTTTTATTGGAGGATCCCATGGCTGCCCTCTCTCTCCACGAACTCCAAGAACGCTCGAGCGTGCCGGCTCCCGCGCGTCCCGGCGTCGGCCTGCTCGGCTGCGGTGTCGTGGGCGCCGCGGTGGCGCGCCGCCTGCTGCTGGCCCATCCCGGCCTCTTGCGGGCCGTGGCCGTGCGCGATCCGCACAAGGCGCGCGACGTCGATTGGGAAGCGTGGGACGGGGATCCGTTTGCGGTGGTCGACGATCCGAACGTGAGCGTGGTCGTGGAGTGCATCGGCGGCGTGCGGCTGGCGCGCGAACTCGTGCTGCGCGCGATCGCACACGGCAAGGACGTCGTCACCGCGAACAAGGAGCTGATCGCGCAAGACGGTCCGTGGCTGCGCGCGTTCGCCGCCCGCACCGGCGCGACGCTGCACTACGAAGCGTCGGTCGGCGGCGCGATCCCGATCTTACGCGCGCTCGAAACCTCGCTCGCCGACGAGCCGATCCTCGAAGTCGGCGGCGTGGTCAACGGCACGACGAACTTCGTGCTCTCGCAGATGGAGAACGGCGCGAGTTATGCGGCGGCGCTGACGCAAGCGCAGCAGCGCGGCTTCGCCGAAGCGGATCCGCGCAACGACGTCGACGGCATCGATGCCGCGCACAAACTCGCGATCCTCGCGACGCTGGCGTTCCATCGCCCGGTGCCCTCGGCCGAACTCTCGCGCTGCGGTATCACCGCGATCGTGCCCGAGGACGTTGCGCTTGCGGCCGAACGCGGCTGGCGCCTCAAACTCATCGCGTTGGCGCGCCGCGCGAACGACGGCATCGAAGCCGGCGTCACGCCGGCGTTCGTCGCTCGCAGCCATGCTTTCGCCCGGCCCAACGATGCCGAGAACGTCGTGCGCGTGGTCGGTGTGAATTCGGGCGCGCTCGAGTTCTTCGGCCTCGGCGCGGGCGGCGCGGCCTCGGCGTCGAGCGTCGTCGGCGACATCCTCAGCGCGATCGATCTGCGCTCGCGCGGCATCACGGCGCACCGCGGCGTCGTCGGCGATCCGCAACGCGTTGGTGCGCTGCGTTTGCCGGTGGTGCTGCGCTCGGCGGACGGCGTGCGCATCAGCGAACCGCACGCGCTCGACGATCTCGCAACGCTCGCGGCGCAACCCGGCGTGCTCGCCGCGATTCCGCTGCTCGCTTAGGATTTTCTCAGCCGGCGGCTTGCTCGAGCGCGTCGAACTGGACGCGCGCCTGCAGTACCGCGGGGTGGCTGCGCTCCGTCCACTCCACGAGGGTGCTCATCGACTCGAGGAGCGATTCACCGAGATCGGTCAAGCGATATTCAACGCTCGGCGGTTTCGTCGCGAACACGTGGCGCGAAATCATGCCGTCGCGTTCGAGCGAGCGCAACGTCTGGGTCAGCATCCGCTTCGAGATGTCGGGAACGGCGCGGCGCACCGCGCTAAAACGCAGCGGCTTCGCAGCGAGCGACATGAGAATGAGCGTCGACCACTTGTCCCCGATGGAGTCGAGCAGATCGCGCGTCGGGCAAAGCCAGCCTTCTAAGCTCCGGCGCTGCCAATCGGCAAAATAGGCGGCGAAACGCGCGCGCGCCGGGCTACGCGGTTCCTTCGCGGTAACCTCGGCACTATTTTCTGCCTCATTGTGGATGACGAACATGGTCTCTATTATAGTCCTATCCTCAATTCGTTTCCTGGAAAGAGACCATGTCATCACCCAAACCACGCCTCCTCGTCACTGGAGCAAGCGGTCAGCTCGGCCGCCTGGTCATCGAACACTTGCGCCGGCTCGACCCTCCGCCGACATCACGGCGATGGTCCGCACACCACAAGCAGCGGACCAACTGGCGCCGTTTCGCGTCGCGACGCGTATTGGCGATTATACCGATCCCGCGTCGCTCGATGCGGCCCTGGCCGGCATCGATCGGCTGCTGCTGATCTCATCGAGCGCCCTCGGTCAGCGTGCTGCGCAGCATAAGAACGTTATCGAAGCGGCAACGCGGGCCGGCGTGTCACTCGTTGTTTACACGAGCATCTTGCGAGCCGACACCTCTGAGTTGAGCCTCGCTGCCGAACATCTGGCAACCGAAGAGATGTTGCGCGAGAGCGGACTGCCGTACGTCGTATTGCGCAACGGCTGGTACCTGGAGAACGATACGGCGATGCTGGCGCCGGCAGTCGCGCACGGCGCGATCATCGGCAGCGCCGGCGACGGACGGCTTTCGTCGGCAAGCCGTTCGGACTATGCGGAGGCGGCGGCACTGGTGCTGCTGCACGGGGCACCTGCCGGTACCATCTACGAACTCGCCGGGGACGAAGCGTTCACGTTGGCGCAGCTTGCGGCTTCGGTGAGTCAACGAACCGGAAAGACGGTTGCCTATCGGAATATGAGCGAGGCTGACTACCGCGCGGCGCTGCTCGGCATGGGTTTGCCGGAAGCTGTGGCGACGATGGTCGCGGAGAGCAGTGCCGGCGTGGCTAAGGGCGCCCTCGAGGATCACGGTCACACACTGAGCCGCCTCATCGGCCATGCAACGACGTCACTCGCCGACGCCGTAGCCGCTGCCGTATAACATGGATTATGGACGAGCATTCCTGCTATGGCTTCACGTCGGCGCGATGATGATCGCATTCGCAGGATTGCCGATCGCCGGAATCATCTTTCGGGTCATCGTGCAGCACGTTGACGAACAACGGGTCTTGCAGATGTTGGCTACCGCCTTCAGCCGCATCTTCGCAACAGGCGGCGCATCGGTCGGGATCGGAGTCGTGTCCGGTCTGTTGCTCGCGCACACGTACGGATACGCGTCGCGCTGGCTCGTGCTGTCTTATGTGCTTTCAACACTGGCAGCTCTCGTCGGCATTCTGGTCGACGAACCATGGTCGCGACGTCTCGCCGCTGCGAACCCACAACATCTGCCACTCGTCCGCAGCGCGGTGTTGCCACGGCTCGCCGCTCCGGTCGGGATAGCCCTTTGGCTCTCCGTTCTCTGGCTTATGATTACGAAGCCGTCCCTGTGAACCGAGATTATTGCGGGGCGGACGCGCTCTCTTTGGTGGAGAGGGTGTGGCCCTGGCCGGGCTGGTTGCCGCCGCCGTCGACGAGCAGCGAGAGGTTGGCGAGGCGCTCGATGATCTCGGCCTCGTTTTCGTTGCGCGGTTCCATCGGCTGCAGGCCGCGGTCTTCGCGCAGCGCTGCGCGGTGCTGGCCGTAGAGTTCTTCAGCCTTGTCTTGATTGCGCCAGCAGGCTTTGAAGTGATCCGCCACGCGGAAGGCGGTGCCGTTGTCGTTGCGTTTGAGTTTCGCCGCTACCGCGCCGGCCACCGAATAAACGTCGAAGACGCAGTTGCGCAGCGGATCGAGCCGCGGGTCGTAGCTGAGCAGCGATTCTTTCTTTTCCAGATCGCGCAGCTGGAAGTACGAGAGCTTGCCGAAGCGCGCGACCTTCCCGATGATCGCGCCCATGATCGGCAGTTCGGTCGGCGAGAGGTTTTGTTCGCCCATCGCGCGGTCGCGCTGTTCTTCGTCGGAGACGACACCGCGTTCCAAACGCTTGGCGTAGTCGGCGCGTTCTTTCTTGACCTTTTCGATGCGCTTGAAGACGGGCTTGATCTCGGGCCGCTCGTGAAACTCGTTGAGACCGGCGTCGCTCTCCATCGCCTTCTTGATCGATTCTTCTTTGAGGTAGATCGCGCGCTTCATCTGCTCGTCCAGCGCGCCGAGTTGTTCCTCACGCTTGCGCATCGCCGCGCGCAATTCGCTCAGCGATTCGGCCGCGACGAAGGCCGCGCGGTAGAGTTTGCCGGCGCGGCCGAAGGAGAAGACGTTCTCCCAGAACGACGGCGGGTTGACGCCCTTCTTGTCGACGTGCATCGGATAGGCGGCCGCATACTGGCGCGTGGTGACCATCGCGGTTGCCCGGCGCTCGTCCTCGAACGTTCGGCCGTTCTTGATCTCGCGCAGCAGCCCCTCACGTTTCTGCGCGAACGAGGTCTGAATCGCGGTCTCGGCCGATGCCATCTGCTGGCGCTGGTAGCGGCGCTTCGCGTCTTCGTAGGTCTCGAGGTCCCTCGCGTCTTGCGCAAAGTCCGGAATGTTGTAGGGCGAGGCCTCGATGCCGCCCGGCGGGAGATTCGTGTCCTCGTCGTCGTGCAAGCTCAACGCGCGCGGGCGTTCGAGCGGCGCTAGCGCCGGCGGTTCTTCGCGTTGCTCTTCCTCAACGCCGAGTGCCGCGTAGAGCTCCGAGGCGACGTCGGGTTCACCGAACGCATCGGCTGCGTCGGCTTCGGGTTCGCCGGTGAGTGGCGACCCAATGGGGGATTCCGCCTCGTCGGCGCCATCGCCGAAGCTTTCAAAGAGACGGGACAAGCCGCTACCGAAACGCCTCGGCGCGGCCGTCGGATCGGCGCACCCAGCTTACCACGGCAGGAAACTCGTTCCTTAAGAGCACGCTTGACGCCTTTCTTTACAGCGGAGTAGAGACTCAGTGGTACGTCGAATACGGTATTCCCAACATGCGAGCCACGCGCGCCGTCGCCTTGGTCCTGTTGTTGGTCGCCGTCGCCGCCGCCTCATGGTGGTTCTTCGGCCGGCACACAAACGAGCCGTCATCCGTTGCCGTCTACTATACCAAGTCGGACGGCACCACGCTCGTGCCATGGATGGTTTCGCTCGGCCCCGCGCGCGACCGGGGTTCGGTTGCCTTCTATGCGGCCGTACAAGCGGTCGCCGGGCCACCGGCCGGGGTCGACGCGGTACGCTTTCCGCCGGGAACTACCGTCCTTTCAGCCCACGTTGACGGATCGACGGCCGACGTCGATCTGTCCAAAGACGTGGGCGTTGCCGTTGAGGGCAGCTTCAACGAGGCGGCAGAGTTCAAGGCGCTGGTGTACACGCTGACCGCCCTCCCCGGCATCTCGTCCGTGCGCGTCAGCGTTGCGGGCCAGACGCTCGCGACGCTTCCCGGAGGTCACCTCGAACTCGATGAACCGCTTTCGCGTCAGAGTTTTTAGCGCGCTCGCGGCACTCGCCGTCGCGCTTGCCGTTCTCGTCCCGGCCGGCGCTCAGTCGACCGATACCTCGAACTTTTGGTTTGCCGGCACCCGGCTGATCTTCGAGCGCGCGGTGCCGCTCGACGGCGACGTCGCGGTGTCGATCAAAGATACCGGCCTGCAGCGCTTTCTCTCCAAACTCGGCGCAACGGTCGCGTTCCAGCCGCAGCAACGCTACATCGTGATTACGGCGGCCGATCACCGCACGATCACCTTCACGATCGGCTCGGCGCAGTATCTGGCCGGCGGCGTCGCCGCGCGCGCTACCTTCGCCCCGTTCATCGACGGCTCGGAGCCGATTCTGCCGCTCTTCGCCCTCGCGCACGCGCTCTACGTCGAGCCGGTCGCGGGCGCCGGCGAGACGATCTTGCAGCCGCAGATCGGCGCGCTCGACATCCGCACGCAGGGCACCAAAACGACGGTCGTCATCCGCGGTGCGACCGCGCTCGCGTACGTCAAGCGCGTCGATACGCCGACCCACGTCGAGTTCGCCTTCGCCGGCGTCGCCTCGCCGTTGACCGGCACGCGCAAGGTCGGTGCGAACGTGACGGCGACGATTTCGACCGGCGGCGTACCGCGCAATCCCTCGACGATCGTGGCGCTCGACGGTCCGCGCGGCTTTACGTACGACCTCGCTCCGGCGGCGTCGCCGTTCGAACTCGGGCTGACCGTCACCGATTCGCCGGCCGGGTCGGCGGTGGCAGCCAATCCGCCCGTGACGGCGTTGCCGAATCCGCCCGCCACGCCGCCGGCTGCGCTGCCGCCGATTGCTCAGTCGACACCCGCGGCCTACGCGATGCCCTCGCCGCCGGCGCTCGGGGCGGCAGCGCCCGTCAGCGCGTCGCAAACGCCCGAACAGAGCGCGCCGCTCGCCGAGTCGACGACGCCCGCGGTGATCGGTGCGATCACGATGCAGCCGCTCAACGACGGCCTCACGATCCACGTCGCGATCACCGGCGCGTCGGCGTACGATTGGCACCGCTTGGCCGATCAGCGCTGGTACGTCGATCTGCACAATGCAACGTTGACGGACGCCGGGCGCGATGAGCGGCCGGGCGTGGCCGCGGTCGACAGCGTGCGCGTGCGGCAAATCGGGACCCCCGATGCGCCGGTGGTGCGCATCGCGCTGACGTTGCGTGGTGAAAAAGAAGTCGACATCATGCCGGTGGCCGACGGGCTCTCGATCGCCGCGACCAACGTCGATGCGATCGCGGCGGTGAAAACCGGCAGCGGCCGCTTCGGTTCGGCGGCGATCGGCGATGCCGGCGCGCTCGCGGCGGCTCCGCTCCCGGCCGCGACGCCGTTCGGTCTCGGAACGCCGAGCATTCCGGCCGCGCCGTGGAAGTTCGGCGGAGGGCGCACGATCGTGCTCGATCCGGGCCACGGCGGCGACGACTTCGGCACCGCGCACAACGGGCTCATCGAAAAGAACCTGACGATCGACATCGCGCGCCGGCTGCGGATCTTGCTCACGGCGGCCGGCTGGAACGTGCGGATGACGCGCGATAGCGACATCGATCCGGTCTCGCAAGCGAACCTCGCGGCAATGCGCGCCGACGGCAAGCCGAATCCCGACGATCGCGCCTATTTGCAGACGCGCTGCGACGTCGCCAACTCGATCAACGCGAAGTTGTTCATCAGCATTCACGTGAACTATTCCGATAGCCCGAGCATCAACGGCACGACGTTCTACTGGTACAAACCCGACTCCGAACAATTCGCGGTAGCGCTGGAAAAGGCCGTGATTCCGGTCGCCGGTACGAGCGACGTCGGCCCGCGGCACGAAAACTTCTACGTGATTCGCCACACCACGATGCCGTCGGTGCTGATCGAAACGGCCTTCATCTCGAACCCGCACGACGCAGCCTTGCTGCGCACGCCGGAGTTCTTGCAGAACATGGCCCAGGGAATCGCCAACGGCGTGAAAGCCTACGCCGGCATTCCGCCCGCGCAAGCATCGAAAGCCGATCAGTGATCGGCGTTTACGACTCGGGACTCGGCGGCCTGACCGTGCTCGCTGCGCTGCGCGCGGCCGGCATCGGTGACGACGTCGTCTACTTCGCCGATCAAGCCCACGTGCCGTACGGCGAACGCACCGATGCCGATCTGCACGGCTTGCTCACCGCCAACCTCGCGTGGCTCGCGGAGCACGGCGTCGATCTGGTCGTGATGGGCTGCAACACGTCGTGCGCGGTTGCGGCGAAACTCGGCTGGCCCACGCAGCGTTTCGCGCTGCCGATCCAAGACCTGATCGTCAACGGCGCGCGCGCATTCGCGGATACGCCGTTCCGGCGCGTGGCGGTCGTCGCGACGCCGGCCACGGTGCGCAGTCACGCCTACGCCCGCGCGATTGCGGCGCAAGCTCCGCACATCGAGGTGGTCGAGATCGCCGCGCCCGCGCTCGTGCCGCTGGTCGAGGCCGGTGCGAGCGAGAGCGCCGAAGCGCTCGCCGCCGTGCGCGAAGTCGTGGCCGAGTTTCCGGCCGGCGTCGATGCGCTGGTGTACGGCTGCACGCACTACCCGCTGCTCGACGCGCACTTCGCGGCGCTCGTGCCGAACGTGGCCCGCATCGATCCGGCAGCCGAACAAGCGCGCGCCGTGCTTGCGCTGAAGCTGCCTCCTGCATCGGGATCGACAACGTACGTCACCAACGGTGACGTCGCGAAATTCGAACGCAACGTGCGCCATTGGACGAACGACCGAGCCGGCCGCGTGATGGGATTGGCCGCGCGCTAGAGGACGGGAACGGCCCCGCTCTCCAGCACGCGGACGCGCAGTTGCAGCGCTTCGTTCTGCCGGCGCAGCGCGAACACGTCCACGGTTTCGTACGCGACGGCGGCTGCGATTCCGAGGCGGCGCAACAGCCGCAATTCCTCCGGTTCCAATTCGGTGCCGTTGGCGTGCCGGCCGTAGAGCACGAGCGCGGAGAGCGAGCCGCGGCGGGCGATGCCGAGTGCGATCACGGGTTCGTGCGGCGGCCGGGGCAGATCGCCGGGCTGCCAGCGCAGCGCGTCCAACGGCACGAGTGCCTCGCCGGTGTGGATCTGGCGCGCGAGGATGTCGTCCGATGCGATGGCCGTCAGTTGCTGCTCGTTCCAGCCCACTCCGCCGGTGCGCCGGAAGCCGCCGGTGCTCGCATGGAAGATCGCGGCTGAACTCAAGCGCAGTGTTTGCGCGACCTGCGTGACGAGCGCGTCGTCGATCGTTTCCGCGCGTTCGGCGAACGGCAGCGTGTGGATAACGGTCTCCAGGTATTCTTCGGCTGCCAAGCGTTCGCGAAAGAGCAGCCGTTCGATCGCGCGTTGCACCCAGCTGCGCACGCGGAAGTAGCCGAGACCGATCGCGATCGCCGCCACCGGCTGCAGTACGAACGCGAGCCGGTCGGTGACGAAGTGCTGAGCAATCCAGTTCACCGCCGCCAGCGTGCCGAAGGCGGCCAACGTCAACACCGAGTACACCGCGGCGCGGTTGATGACGAAGCCGAGGTCGAATAGCCGGTAGCGGAGCACCGGATACATTGCGAGCAACAGACAAAGATTCGAGAGGGCCTCGAGGAACCGCCAGTCGACCGCGCCGCCGCTGCCGACGCCCGGCAACAGGGCGACCGCCCGAAACGCGGCCGCGGTGACGAACGCGACGGTTGCCCATGCGAGCCGCGGGCGTTCGATCGGCGCCGCGCGTGCTCTGCTTCATGATGAAGATTGCAGCGGCTCCCACGAGCGGCACGGCGGCCAGCGACTGGTCCGTTTGCGCCCACGGGAAGCGTCCCGCGTAGTAGAACAAGCCGAGGGCGACTTCCGTGACGGCGGACATGCCGAGCGCAATCCACAGCGCGCGATCGAGCCACCGCCAGCGTGCCGCGACCCGGCCGGCCGGAAAGCGCAAGGCAAAAGAAATCCATGCAAAGCCGCCATAATTGAGGGCGTTGGAAATAAGTAAACTCAATGCGAAGCCGATTTGACGCGGCAGCCGGTCGAGCGAAAAATCGAGGTCTCCGCCGCCCGTTCCGTAGATCGCCGAGATCCAGAAGGCGAATGCCATCAGACCCGGTCGCCGCGCGAACAGCAGACCCGCAAACGCGATCACCGCAGCGGCTGTGAGCTGACGCAGGGCTTCGAACGCCGCGTCGCGCGGCGGGTAGAAATGCGCTGATGGGTGCAGCGTAACGATCCCGCCGGCCGTGGCGACGTGCACGGTATCGCCCGGTTCCGGAACGCGCAGCCGGTAGCCGCGCAACGGGTCGCCGTCCGGCTTCTCGATCTCGCGGTCGCCGACTGCGATGCGCACGCCCGGCGGCAACTCGGCGGGATAAACGCGCGTCACGTGTCCGGTGGTGTTTCCGAACGACACGCCCCAGAACTGGTGCGGGACAAACGGCGCCACCGCTTGCCAAAGACTCAACGCGACGGCGAGTGCGGTGAGAATGGAGACGACGGCGACGGTGAACCGTTTCATGCGCTCAGATCACGTGAAACAGACGGAAAACGATGAACGTCGAGACCGTCGCGAGGCCGACGCCGGCGATCACTTGCAGCAGCGTGTGCGCGCGTAGATAGACGCGCGCCCAGCACACGATCGGGATCAGGACGAGAAACGGCAGCGGGCGCGGTGCCGTAGATCACGCACAGCGCGATCAGCGGCGCGGTGATGCCGAGCGCGTGCGTCGAGATCTTCCAATAGCGCGTGATCCACTGCACGACGAGCGAGCTGACCGCGTAGCCGGCCATCGAGGCGGTGATGATCGCGCGGCGCGCCGATCAGCCACAGATCGATCGTGCCGAGCGCGAAGAAGATGACGAAGACGACGAAGACGTGCTCGCGTTCTTCGCGCATGGACATGTCGAGGTCGGAGATGCGGTCGGTGGCGTAGAGCCAGAAGACGTAGAGCATCGGCCCGATCGACGTGAAGAAGGCGCTGTTGCCGAGCAGCACCCAGAAGTCGGCGTTGCGTCCGCGACCGGGCGCCCGCCAAGATGACGAAGAGGAGCAAGCGAGGTCAGGAACGGGTTGCAGACCGTCGAGAAGATCCGCGCGACGTCGGTCCAGACGCGGTCCCGGACGCGGAGCGGGTCGGCGGCGGGAGGCCGTGCGGCACGCTTGCACGGGCATCGCGTTCGCGGCGTCGAAAAGCGGTCCATGCTCGAACGCCTGGGGACGCCGGCCGATCTCAGCGGCCTGAGCCGCGCCGAGATCGACCGCCTCGCCAAAGAAATCCGCAACATCGCTCATCCAGGTCTGTGCCGTCAACGGCGGCCATCTCGCGCCGAATCTCGGCGTCGTCGAACTCACGCTGGCCCTGCACCGCGTGCTCGACATGCGCAGCGACAAGGTCGTGTGGGACGTCAGCCATCAGTCGTACGTCCACAAGATGCTCACCGGCCGCGCGCGAGCAGATCGACACGCTGCGCCAAGGCGGCGGCCTGTCGGGCTTCGCGATGCGCAGCGAATCGCGAGTTCGATCGCGTTCGGCGCGGGCCACGCCTCGACGTCGATCTCGGCCGCGCTCGGCATGGCGACGGCGCGCGATCTTGCGCGGCGGCAAAGAAACGGTCGTCGCGGTCATCGGCGACGGCGCGCTCACCGGCGGCCTCGCGTACGAAGCGATCAACAACGCCGGACCGATGAAGACCAACTTCATCGTGATCCTCAACGACAACGAGATGTCGATCGCGCCCAACGTCGGCTCGATCGCCTCGTATCTCTCGGTGCTGCGTTCGAAGCCGTGGTCGACCAGCGCGCGCGAACTCGCGAAGGACGTGCTCGGTCACGTGCCGTTCGGCGACGACCGCGCGCAAGGCGCTCTCGACGGCGGAAATCGCGCGCGATGAAGTTCGTCTCGCCCGAAGGCAAGACCGCGGTGATCTTCGAGGAGATGGGCTTCCGCTACATCGGCCCGATCGACGGCCACGATTACGATGCGCTCGTCGACGTGCTCTCGAACGCGCGCAAGATTCCAGGGCCCCGTGCTGCTGCACGTGCGCACCGTCAAAGGCAAGGGCTTCGAGCCCGCCGAGAGCGACGCGCGCACGTTCCACGGCGTCGGCCCGAACGTGTATTCGCCCGACGAAGGGCGGCTCGAGAAGAAGAGCGGCCGCGCCGACGTTCGCGCAGGCGTTCGCCGATGCGCTGATCGCCGCTGCCGCGCGCGACGAGCGCGTCATCGGCATCACCGCCGCGATGCCCGACGGCACCGGCCTCGCGAAGTTCGCGAAGGCGTTTCCGGCGCGCTATTTCGACGTCGGCATCGCCGAAGCGCACGCGGTGTGTTTCGCCGCCGGCGCGTCGACGAGCGAACATCAAGCCGGTCGTGCGCGATCTACTCGACGTTCTTGCAGCGCGCCTACGATCAGATCGTCCACGACGTCGCGATTCAGAATCTGCCGGTCGTGTTCGCGCTCGATCGCGCCGGCTTCGTCGGCGACGACGGCCCGACGCACATGGGCCTCTACGACATCGCCTACCTGCGCACGCTGCCGAACATGGTGCTGATGGCGCCGCGCAACGAAGCCGAGATCGCGCCGATGCTCGACCTCGCGCTCGCGCATCGACGGGCCGGCCGCGATGCGCTATCCGCGCGGCAGCTCGAGCGGCAAGTGGGACGAGCCGCTGGCGCCGCTCGTCGATCGGCCGCGCCGAAGTGCTGCGCCGCGGCCGCGGCGTCGCGATCCTCGCGCTCGGCAACACGGTCGACGCCGCGCTCGACGCCTACGACGCTGCTCGACGACGACGCGAAGCCGACCGTCGTCAACATGCGCTTCGTCAAGCCGCTCGATGAGAACCTGATCCTCGAACTCGCCGAGACCCACACCCGCTTCATCACGCTGGAAGAGCATGCGCTGGCCGGCGGCTTCGGCTCGGCGGTCGTCGAGTTCGTCAACGACCGCGGCCTCGACGATCCCGGTCGAACGCATCGGCGTGCCGAACGTGCTCGTCCACCACGCCAAGCCCGAGGCCCAGCGCGCCCAGTTCGGGCTGACCGGCGAACACGTCGCGGCCCGGGTAACCGCCCTGCGCGACAAGGTTCGTCCGGTCGCCGGGGCGTAGTCGACGGGTTGATTTTGCCGTTCTTTCCGAGGAGTCTGAATTCATCGTGTTGACCGTGCTGCTTGCGGCGACGACGCCGGTCGCCAAGGCGACCGCCGCTGCCGTCAAGCTGACCCCGCAGCAACTCCAGCAGATGCTGCAAAATCAGCCCGCCCTGCAACTATCAGCTGCAGACGCCGCTGCAGCAGCACGCGGCGTGGCTCACCCACACGTTCGCCGGCATCTTCATCGTCGCGGCGATCTGCGCTCATCGGTGTTGCTCGCGGTGCAGACGACGAAGCAAGAGGGTCTCTCGGGCACGATCGGCGGCCGCGTCGATTCGGCCTACCGCGGCCGGCTCGGCTTCGAGGGCCAGATCGCGCGCGTCACCGGCGTCGTCGCGGTCACGTTCGTCGTCGTCGCGACGCTCGTCTCGCTCTCCGGCATCTAGACTTGCCGCAGCCTGTTCTCGAGGTCCGGGATCTGGCGACGACATTCAAAACCGAAGACGGGCTCGTTCGCGCAGTGAACGGGCTTTCGTTTTCGGTCGAAGCCGGCACGACGCTCGGCATCGTCGGCGAATCGGGTTCGGGCAAATCGGTCACCTCGCTCTCGATCATGCGCCTGATCCCGCAGCCGCCCGGCAAGATCGAGCGCGGCGAAGTGCTCTTCAAAGGGCGAGGACTTGCTCAAGAAGAGCGAAGCCGAGATGCGCAAGATCCGCGGCCACGACATCGCGATGATCTTCCAGGATCCGATGACCTCGCTCAATCCCGTGCTGACGGTCGGCGAGCAGATCGCCGAAGCGACGCGCCTGCATCTCGGCTATTCCAAAAAAGAAGCGATGGACAAGGCCGTCGAGATGCTGCGGCTGGTGCAAGATTCCGGCGCCCGAAAAGCGCGATCAAAGATTATCCGCATCAGTTCTCCGGCGGCATGCGCCAGCGCGTGATGATCGCGATGGCGCTCTCGTGCGACCCGGCCGTGCTGATCGCCGACGAGCCGACGACCGCGCTCGACGTCACGATCCAAGCGCAGATCATCGAGCTGATGAACGAGATGCAGCAGCGGCTCGGCTCGGCGATCGTCTTGATCACGCACGACCTCGGCGTCGTGGCCGAAACGTGCAAGAACGTGCTGGTCATGTACGGCGGCAACATGGTGGAATACGGCACGCGCCGACGACATCTTCAACCGGCCGAAAATGCCCTACACGATGGGGCTCTTGGAATCGCTGCCGCGCCTCGATGCAGACCGGCGACCGGCTCGATGCCGATCGAAGGCCAGCCGCCGAACCTGCTGCGCATGCCGCCGGGCTGCGCGTTCGCGCCGCGCTGCCGCTACAAGATGCCGATCTGCGATCGAGCCGGTGCCGCTCTACGATTTCGGCGGCGGGCACGTCGCGCGCTGCTTCCTCTACGACGAACGCGCCGAGGGCCAGCGCACGCTCGAGTGCGAAACCGCCCCGCGCACGAGCCTGGAAGCGATGACCTGATGGCCGATGACCTCGTCGTCGTCCGCGACCTCAAGAAGTACTTCCCGATCACGGCCGGGCTCTTACAGCAGCAAGGTCGGCGACGTCAAAGCCGTCGACGGCATCGACTTCGACGATCCGCCGCGGCGAGACGCTGGGGCTCGTCGGCGAATCCGGTTCGGGCAAGACGACGGCCGGCCGCGTGCATCTTGCGCTTGACCGACGCCACCGCGGGCAGCATCACGTTCGACGGCCGCGATATCACGAATCTCAGCCGGTCCGAACTGCGCCCGCTGCGCAAAGAGATGCAGATCATCTTTCAGGATCCGTTCGCCTCGCTCAACCCGCGCATGACGGTCGGCGACATCATCCGCGAGCCGCTGCAGATCCACAACCTGGCGTCCGGTAAAGAGGCCGAGAAGCGGGTGCAAGAGCTGCTCTCGATGGTCGGCTTGCAGCCCTACCACGCGAACCGCTACCCGCACGAATTCTCCGGCGGCCAGCGCCAGCGCGTCGGCATCGCGCGCGCCCTCGCGGTCAATCCGAAGTTCATCGTCGCCGACGAGCCGGTCTCGGCGCTCGACGTCTCGATTCAGGCCCAGGTCATCAACCTGCTCCAGGATCTGCAGAAGCAGCTCGGCCTCACCTTCCTGTTCATCGCGCACGATCTGTCGGTCGTGCGCCACATTTCCAACCGCGTGGCGGTGATGTACGTCGGCAAGATCATCGAGATCGCCGATCGCGACCGGCTCTACGCAAATCCGCTCCACCCCTACACGCAGGCGCTGCTCTCGGCGATCCCGATCCCCGATCCCGATGTCGAGCGCCGCCGCAAACGCATCGTCCTCACCGGCGACATTCCCTCGCCCGTGAACCCGCCGTCGGGCTGCCGTTTTCACACCCGCTGCCCGATCGCGTTCGAGCGCTGCAAGGTCGAGGTGCCGGCCTTCAACCTCTACGAAGACGGCCACCGCGCGGCATGCCATTGGGTCGAAGAACACAACGGCCAAGCCCCCGATCTCGCCAACGGCCCGGCCGTCATCGCATAAAAAAAGAGCGGCCCGAGGGTCGCTCTTTTCGAAGTCCAGGCGCGGGAGTTACTTCTTTTTCTTGCGGCTGGATTTCTTTTTGGCGGTCTTCTTAGCGGTTTTCTTGGCCTTTTTGGCTCCGCTCTTCTTGGCTTTCTTCTTAGAAGACTTCTTCGCGGTTTTCTTGCGGCTGGTCTTCTTCGCCGTTTTCTTTTTGGCCGTCTTTTTGGCAGATTTCTTAGCAGTCGACTTTTTCGCTGCCTTCTTACGGGTGGTCTTTTTGGCCGTCTTCTTGGCGGTTTTCTTCTTCGCTACCGACTTTTTGGCGGCAGACTTTTTCGCGCCGGCCTTCTTTTTACGAGCCTTTTTGCGGGCCTTTCTTAGGCGCCGGTGCTGCGGGCATGATGCCCATGGTTTCCGGGTCCATTCAACCTCCTCGTCCGCGCGGACGATTGTTGCGGATGTGCGTCGCGCGGATGGCGACGCATCGTTAGAGCATCGTACAAGGAATTCGCATTTTGCGCAACTCGGCGGACCGGCCGAGCGGTTAAATCGCAGCGCCCGCGAGACCCAACTTTGGCCTAGGGCTTGACGAGCCGTACTATACTGAAGGCGTTTACTCTCCGAAGGACCAGCGTGGCTAACAAACCGCTCATCATCGTCGAATCGCCGACGAAAGCCAAAACCATCAAGAAATTCTTGCCGCCGCGCTACGTTGTTAAGGCGTCGGTCGGGCACGTCCGCGACCTGCCCAAATCGACGCTCGGAGTGGACGTCGATCACGATTTCACGCCCAAATATCTGACGATCAAGGGCAAGGGCGACATCATCAAGGAGCTCAAGGCGGCGGCGAAATCGGCCAGCGAAGTCTACCTCGCGACCGACCCTGATCGCGAAGGCGAGGCGATCGCCTGGCATTTGGCCGAGATCCTGAAGCTGGAAAATCCGAAGCGGATCGAGCTGCACGAAATCACCAAAGACGCGGCGCTGGCGGCAATCGCCGATCCGCACGCGATCGATATGCCGCGCGTCAACGCCCAGCAAGCGCGGCGCATTCTCGACCGCCTGGTGGGCTATAAAATCTCCCCGCTGCTGTGGGCGAAGGTCCGCGGCGGCCTCTCGGCCGGCCGCGTGCAATCGGTCGCCGTCCGGCTGATCGTCGACCGCGAACGCGAGATCAACGCGTTCGTTCCGCGCGAATACTGGTCGATCACGGCGCGGCTCGCAAAGCAGCACGCAACGGCACGCCGCCGGTCGATCTTCCCGGCGGAACTCTACCAGATCGACGGCGCCAAGGCCGAAGTGGCCGACGGCAAGACCGCGGCCGAAGTGGTCGATGCCGTCAAGGATGCGCCGTGGCGCGTGTCTTCGGTCAAAGAACGCGAGACGCGGCGCAATGCGGCCGCCCCGTTCACGACCTCGACGATTCAGCAAGAAGCCTCGCGCAAGCTGAAGTTCCGCGTTCGCAAGACGATGCAGCTGGCGCAGGCGCTCTATGAGGGCGTCGATCTGGGCGCCGAGGGCACCCAAGGTCTGATCACCTACATGCGCACCGACTCGACCCGCGTCGCCGACTCGGCGCGCGAGGCGGCGCGCGAGTTCATCGAGACGACCTACGGCAAAGAGTTTGCCGGCAGCGCGGCGGCAGTTCAAGATGCGCGAGGGCGCGCAGGACGCGCACGAAGCGATCCGTCCGACTTCGGTGTTCCGCACCCCGGATTCCGTGGCCGGCGTGCTCAAGCGCGACGAGCTGCGGCTCTATCGCCTGATCTGGGAGCGCTTCGTCGCTTCGCAGATGGCGCCGGCGATCTTCGATCAGACGACCGTCGACTTCGTCATCGGCCGCTATACGTTCCGTTCCACCGGCTAGCGTGCTGAAATTCGCCGGCTTCACCCGCGTGTATGAAGAAGGCCGCGACGACGCGCAGGCGGCGCCCGCCGAGGAGCTTACCGACGGCAAGAAACCTCTGCTGCCGAAGCTGACGGTCGATGAGCCGCTCGACCTCAAGGGCATCGATCCCAAGCAGCACTTCACCGAGCCGCCGCCGCGCTTCACCGAAGCCTCGCTCGTGCGCGTGCTCGAAGAGAACGGGATCGGCCGGCCCTCGACCTACAGCTCGATCGTCGAGACGATTCAGGCGCGCGGGTACGTCGAGCAAATCGAACGCCGCTTCCATCCGACCGACATCGGGATTCAGGTCAACGATCTGCTGGCCGAGCACTTCAAGGACGTCGTCGATCCGGGCTTCACCGCGCAGATGGAGCGCGATCTCGACGGCGTGGCGGATTCGGGCGGCGACTGGGTCGGCGTGCTGCGCACGTTCTACGACAAGTTCTGCGCTCGAGCTCACCGCGGCCGAAGAGAAGCTGCCGAAGTTCGAACAGCGCGACGAGCCGACCGACGACATCTGCCCGACCTGCGGCAAGCCGATGGTCATCAAGACCGGCCGCTTCGGAAAGTTCATCTCGTGCACCGGCTATCCCGAGTGCAAGACGACGCGCCCGATCCTCAAAGACACCGGCGCCATCTGTCCCAAAGACGGCGGCATGGTCGTCGAGCGCAAATCGCGCAAGGGCCGCACGTTCTTCGGCTGCGCCAACTATCCGAAGTGCGACTTCGTCTCGTGGGATCGCGTCGTGCCCGAACCGTGCCCCGTCTGCGGCGACTACGTCGTCGTAAAGACGAAGCGCGGCGGCGTGTCCTCGTTCGAGTGCCACACCGACAAGACGCACGACACCTCCAAGATGGGCGGGGCGCCGCAGGCCGAAGAAGAGGAGCTTGAGCCAGTCTGACGGGGTAACGGTTATTGGCGGCGGTCTCGCCGGTTGTGAGGCCGCATGGCAGCTCGCACGGCGCGGCGTGCGCGTGCGCTTGTACGAACGCCGGCCGCACTCGAGCGGTCCGGCGCACCACACCGATATGCTGGCCGAACTCGTGTGCAGCAATTCGCTGCGCGGCGTTGCGCTCGAGAACTGCGTCGGCTTGCTCAAGGAAGAGCTGGCGCGGCTCGATTCGCTGATCGTCACCTCGGCGCGTGAAGCGGCGGTGCCGGCCGGCGGCGCGCTCGCCGTCGACCGCGAGCGCTTCAGCGCGATCGTCGAATCGCGGCTGCTCGGGCTGCCGAACCTCGAGATCGTGCGCGAAGAAGTGCCCGAGATTCCGGCGAGCGGGCATCGTGATCGTCGCCTGCGGACCGTTGCCTTCGCCGGCGCTGGCCGCGCAGATCGACGCGCTCGTCGGCGGCGGACGTCTGCACTACTACGACGCCGCGGCGCCGATCGTCGCGACCGATTCGATCGACATGGCGGCGACGTACCGCAAGTCGCGCTACGATAAGGGCGACGGCGACGACTACCTGAACATTCCGCTCGACAAAGAGCAGTACCAGCAATTCATCGCCGACCTGCGCGACTCTGCCGCGGCACGATCCGAAAGATTTTGAACTCGACGCCGCCGCCGGCAAGGTGCCGTACTTCGAGGGCTGTCTGCCGATCGAAGAGATGGCGGCGCGCGGCGAAGATACGCTGCGCTATGGTCCGCTCAAACCGGTCGGGCTGCGCGATCCGCGTACCGGCAAAACGCCGTATGCCGTCGTGCAGCTGCGCAACGAAGATGCGGACGGCAAATCGCTCAACCTGGTCGGCTTCCAAACGCGGCTGACGTGGCCCGCGCAAAAAGAAGCGTTCGGCAAATTGCCGGGCCTCGCAGAACGCGGAGTGGCTGCGGCTGGGCGTGATGCACCGCAACACGTTCATCGACGCGCCGCGTCTGCTCGACGCGCAACTGCAACTGCGCGCGCGCCCGGGACTGTACTTCGCCGGGCCAGATCACCGGCGCCGAAGGCTACGTCGAAGCGGCGGCGTGCGGCATGATCGCCGGCATCGCCGCGGCCTACGCGCGCGCGCGGCGACGTGGCGCCGGCGGTTCCCGCCGACACCGCGCTCGGCGCGGTGCGTCGCGCATTTGCAGAACACCGCGTCGCCCGATTTTCAGCCGGCGAACGTCACCTGGACGTGGTTCTCGCCGCTGCCGGGCAAGCCGATCCGCGAGAAGCGCGACTGCGCCGTGCGGCGCTCGCCGCGCGCGCGCTCGAGCGCATCGACGCGTTCGCCGCGGCGTCGCGGCGCCGCAAGTTCGCGCTGCCGTGATCGCTGCCTACGCGCATCCTGCGTGGTCGCCGTTGCGCTGGCAGCGCTGGCAGTCGGCTGCGCGTGCGCTCTGAGCGGGATCGGCGCAAGCGGCGCGCGTCGGGGTTGACATACGACCTGCGCTGGCCGATGGCACGCGACCGCGTCCTCGCGGTCGACGCCAGGCTCGCCGGCGCAACGCGCGGGCTTGCGGCCGGGCGACGTGGTGGCGTACGTCGCGCCCGGCCGATCGGTCGCGACGCATCGAACATCACGTGCGCGGCGCCGCCGCGCAGTTGCGGCGCTCGGATGGCGCGCTCATCCGCGTAACGCCGCTGCGTGACGGCGCTCGATCCGCGCCGCGTCATCGAGCTCATCCAAGGCAATGTTCTTTGCGCTGCTTGGCGCTGTTGATCGCGGCTGCGTGCCTGGCACGACGCGCAGGCGCGGCGGCTCGCCGTCGGGCTTTTGTGGACGACGTTTTTCTTCGCTCCGGCGACATCTGACTGCGCTCGCGCGTGGCTCGCTGCGCGCATGCCAGTTCGCAGCCGACATTCTCGCTCCGGTCGGCATGACGGCGCTCGTGCTCTTCGCGACCGGCTGGCTCGCGCACGCCGGCCGCGCTGGGCCGCGCGTCTACGCATCGCCGCGGTCGTCCTCGGCGCCGCTTACGCGTTACTCAACTTAGCCGGCGAATGCGTGAGCCGCGCAGCGCGAACCCGTCGCTGTTTCAGTCGATGCAGGGCGGCAGAAAGCATCGCTTGGGCTGGCTATGGCCGCGCTCGTCATCGCGCGGTCTCGCTGACGAGCTTCCGCTTCGCGCGCGGCGTTGAGCGGCAGCGCATCGGCTGGATTCTCGCCACGCTGACGGCCGCGTTCGCTGCCGTGGATGATCTACGAGCCGCTCGCGGGTCTCGGGATCGACGCCGTTGCCGGCGTGGCTTGCCTACACGACGGTGCGTGTTGCCGTTCGGCTTCGGCCTATGCGACGCTGCGCCATCGCGTGCATCGATCTCGGCTTCGCGCTCAATCGCGCCGCCGTGTTTGCCGCGACGACGGCGCTGCTGGTCGGGCTCTTCGGCGCGCTGCAGTGGGGCGCCGATCAATTGCTGACGCAAGCGACGCGGACGCGAGAACTTCGCCGCGCAAATGGCGATCGCGGTCGTCGTGCTCTACGTCGTGCGCGCTTTGCGCACGCAAACCGATGCGTTCGTCGCGCGCGTGTTCTTTGCCGCGCGCCGCAAGCGCATCGATGCGATTCACGCGCTGGCGCGCGAGGTCGACGCGGTCGAACGATCCGGAATCGCTCGCGCCGTTCGTCGTTGAGGCGCTGGGCGCGATCGCGGCGACCGACGTATCCGTCTACGTCGAGGAGACGACGCCTACGTGCGCGCCGCCGGTTCGCTCGGCCCGGCAACGCGTTGCGCGCGACGCGCCGACCGTCATCGGCTTGCGCGCGACGCTCGAGCCGGTGCCGATCCGGACCGGCAGCGACCTGGCCGGCGCGATCGCGTTTCCGCTTGCCGTGCGGGCGCGCCTGCGCGGCGCGCTGGTGTGCGCGCTCGCCGGCCGGCGACGACGAGTTCGCCCCCGACGAGTGCGAGGCGCTGATGCGCCTTGCCACCCGGATGGCGATCGCGCGCGACGACTTGCTGGCCGCAAGCGCTGCGGCTGCGCGTGCGAGTTCCTGGAACGCGAAAACGAGCTGCTCGAACGGCTTAGCCGTAACGGCAGCCGCAGCGCACGGTGCTGCAACTGCGGCGGTTCCGGCGGAGTAGAGGGATCGGATGCGCATTCGATCGACCACGATCATCGCGGTCCTTCGCGACGGTAAGATCGCGATGGCCGGCGACGGACAAGTCACCCTCGACAAGACCGTCATGAAACACGGCGCCCGCAAGGTGCGCCGGATCGCCGGCGGCGCCGTGATCGCGGGCTTCGCCGGCAGCGCCGCCGACGGCATCACGCTGCTCGAGAAATTCGAGGGCAAGCTCAACGCGTCGGGCAGCAACCTGATGCGCGCCGCCGTCGAGCTCGCCAAGGACTGGCGCCAAGACCGCGCGCTGCGCCGGCTCGAAGCGCTGCTGCTGGTCGGCAACCCGGAACATCTGCTGGTGCTCAGCGGCACCGGCGACGTGATCGAACCCGACGAGGGCATCGCCGCGATCGGCAGCGGCGGACCCTACGCGCAAGCCGCCGCGATGGCGCTGCTGCACAACTCATCGCTCGATGCCGAAGCGATCGCGCGCGAGGCGCTCAAGCATCGCCTCGCAAATCTGCATTTACACCAACGACGACATCACGGTCGAAACCGCCTGACATGCCCGAACTGCAAGATCTCACCCCGCGCCAGATCGTCGCCGAACTCGATAAGTACATCGTCGGCCAAGCGAAGGCCAAACGCGCCGTCGCGATCGCGCTGCGCAACCGCTTTCGCCGCGAGCAGCTGCCCGAAGAACTGCGCCGCGAAGTCATTCCGAAGAACATCCTGATGATCGGCCCGACCGGCGTCGGCAAGACCGAGATCGCGCGCCGGCTCGCGTCGCTCGCCGGCGCGCCGTTCGTCAAAGTCGAAGCGACGAAATACACCGAGGTCGGCTACGTCGGCCGCGACGTCGAGTCGATGGTGCGCGATCTGGCCGAAGCCGCGATCCGCATGGTGAAAGAAGAACGCCGCGGCGACGTCAAGGACGCGGCCGAACATGCCGCGATCGAACGCATCATCGACGTGCTGCATCCGGAGACGCGCGCGCCGCAAGCCGCAGCAGAGCAATCCGTTTGCCGCGACGCTCGGATCGATCTTCGGCAACTCGTTCGGCGCAGCAGGCAAATCAGCCGCAGCCGGCGCCGCAGCCTGCCGCGCAGCCGGCGCCGCCGCACGAATCGGAACGCATCCGCACCGAAGCGCGCGCCGACATCGAGCGCGGCTTCTACGACGTGCGCCTGATCGAGATCGAAGTCGAAGAGACGCCCGAATCTGCCGATGGGCATGATGGGCGGCGGCGACGGCGCGGGCATGGGCGGTGCCGGCGACATGAGCGAGATGCTCTCCGGCCTTTTGCCGAAGAAGAAAGCGCAGAAGCGCGTCACGGTGGCCGATGCGCGCCGCGTGTTCGCGCAAGAAGAAGAAGCGAAGCTGATCGACATGGATGCGGTCAAGCGCGAAGCGCTGCGGCGCGCCGGCGAACGCGGCATCATCTTCATCGACGAGATCGACAAGATCGCCACCCGCGAGGGCCGCGGCGTCGACGTCTCGCGCGAAGGCGTACAGCGCGACATCCTGCCGATCGTCGAAGGCAGCACGGTCAATACGAAATACGGGCCGCTCGCGACCGATCACGTGCTGTTCGTCGCAGCCGGTGCGTTTCACATGAGCAAACCGTCGGACCTCATTCCGGAACTGCAGGGCCGCTTCCCGATTCGCGTCGAGCTCGACAGCCTGACAGCGGCCGATTTCGAGACGATCCTCACGCAACCGAAGAATGCGTTGATGACGCAGTACACGGCACTGCTCGCGGCCGACGGCGTAAAGCTCGACATTCGTCCCGACGGCATCGCCGCGATCGCGCGCATCGCGACCGAAGTGAACGAACGCGACGAAAACATCGGCGCGCGCCGCTTGCACACGGTGCTCGAGCGCGTCTTCGAAGAGATCGGTTATGCCGCACCGGAAGTCGCGGAAACCGTCGTCATCGATGCTGCGTACGTTTCCGATCGTCTGGGTGAAATCGCCGCCAGCGCGGATCTCTCGAACTTCATCCTCTAGCGACCGCAGCCGGATGCCCCCGGGGCAGTAACGGCGAACGACCGCTCGGTGAGAGAACCTCGCCGGCTTCGTCCGCTCATGGTGCTGTTCCAATGGACGCTGATCGCACTCACTGGGGCTTTTGCGTTCCTCACGGTCCAGGCGGCGGTGGAGTGGAACGTCGCGGACGCCGGCTTCATCACCAGCGGTGACTTCTCGCGCGTCGTGGTCGAGCCGGGGTCGGCGGCCGAGCGCGCCGGGCTGCGCGGCGGTGACGTCGTCGACTGGCTTGCGATGCCGGTGCACGACCGGTATATCATGAGCGGTCAGAACTATGCCGGCGAAGCCCTGACGGTGGTCGTGCGGCGCGACGGGATCGATCACCGCGTGTCGTTTCGCCTCGAGGCCACCAAGAGCACGTTGGACCGGCTTCTCACCACGTACGTCACCGCGGCGGGGGCGGTCTTCGTCTTGGCGCTCGCGGCGTTCGTCCTCGCGCGCCGGCCCTCGATCGATGCGGTCGCCGTGTGGATGATCGTGAGCGGTTTCGCCAACCTCGCCAACGTCGCCGAATACACGACCGGCAATACGGCAATGGCGGTCTGGGTCGTCGCCTCGACGGCCTTGGCCTTCCTCCCGTTCACGGGCGGCTTGCTGTTGGCGGTACGTGCGCTGCCGGCGTCGCAGAAGCGCCGGAACGTGGAGTTGGGCCTCGCCGCCGGGTGGAGTGCGTTCATCGCGTTCTGCGCGGTCGAGAACGTCCGCCAAGTCTTCCTCGGCCTCACGCCGCCGGCGTTCGTGCAATGGCTCTTCGCCGACAACATCGTCACGATCGTGACGCTCTGCCTGTTGGCCGCGATCGTCGCAACCGGCTTCGTGCGGGCGCGAGGTGCGGCGCGGGTGCGCTTGCAGTGGTTCGCGGCCGGCATCGGGGCGTTGGCGATCGCGGTCGCGATGGGCATGATCGGCGTTCTCATACCGCAAGCAGCCTTCTCGAGCGGCCTCATCGTGTGCATCGCGATTGCCTCTGATGCCGGAATCTTGCTGATCGTCTATCCGATTCTGCGCGAAGACGTCTTCGGCGTCGGCTTCGTCGTCAATCGCGCCGCGATGTACGCGATCGTCACCGGCATCGTCGTCGGCGTCTTTGCCGGCGTGAATTGGCTCATCGGTCTCGCGTTGAAGTCGACCGGTCTAGCGCTCCCGGTCGACGTGCTGCTCGCCGCGGGTGCCGGCCTTTCGCTCAACCTCGTGCAACGCCGCATCAACCGCGTCGTCGACCGCGTGCTGTTCCGGAAACGCTACGAAGCCGCGCAGCGATTACGCCGCGTCGCACGGGCGCTTACGCACGCGAAAGACGTGCAGACGATCGCCGAAGCGATCGTCGTCGAGCCGTGCGAGGCGCTCGACCTGCACGCGGCGGCCTACTTTGCGCGCGCCGAGGACGGCTCGTTCGCGCGGGTTGCGGTCCACGGCTGGCCGCCCGGCGCAGCGACCGTGATCGGCGAGAACGATCGCTTCGTGCTGCACCTGCTCGGCAACGACGACGTGCCGGTGCGCATGGACGACATCCCGCACGCCGGCGATCTGCCGCACGGCGCGCCGCGCCCGCGCATCGCATTGCCGCTGTGGAGCCGCCGCGAGCTGGTCGGTTTCGCGTTCTTCAGCGCGCATCGCTCGGGAGCGACGCTCGATCCCGAGGAGGTCGAGTCGATCGAGCGGATCACGAGCGCGGCGACGGCCGCCTTCGACCGGGTGGCGGCGGCTCAGCTGCGCCACACGCAGGAAGAGCTCGTCGCCGTTCGCGCCGAGAATGCGCGCCTCGTGGCGCTGATGGAACGCGCGACCGCATGAGGTGTCCCTAAGAGTGGTTTACGTGTTGCCTCATCGATTTCGCGGGCGCATCATGCGGGAAAGAGCCAGCACTGCATCTATCTGGAGGTTTCATCATGGCTGACCGCATCTCGCGCGGCGAGATCATCTCGCTGCTCGCCGGCATTCCCGCCGCCGTAGCCGTAACCACGAGCGTCGCTTCCGCCGCCGACGATTCGAGCGGCACGAAAGCCCAGTACAAGTATCAGAACAAGCCCGGACCCAAGGGCCAGGTCTGCGCCGGCTGCGCCCTCTTCAAGCCCCCCGCAGCGTGCCAACTCGTCAAGGGCAAGATCAGCCCCAAGGGCTACTGCATCGCCTACGCCCCCAAAGCACACTAGGATTCGCGTTCCAATTGACAGCCCTAGGGGCGGCGTGATACAACCCAACCTGATGCTCGTGAACGGTTTTGGGTATTTTGGCTTTTTTAGCTGGGCGATTTCGCGCCGGCGAGCCGACTCTTTGCCGTAACGTCCACGACCAGGACGACAACTGCAAGAGCCCCTCGCCGGCGCGAGGGGCTCTTTCTTATTCCCGGTCACGCTTGACCGATGTGATGGAGACGCGATGACGACCGCCCAGACGCAAGCCCCGACTACCGCTACCCCCGCCCTGACCATGACCGCCGCCTTCGAGGGGATCGAGGGCGCGTACTCACACGTGGTGCTCGAGGCCTACGCGGGCCGGCGCGGCGTGACGTTCGAACCGCTGGGCTGCCCGACGTTCCGCGCGGTCGCCCATGCCGTGCTCGGCGGCCGGGCCGACGTCGGCCTGCTGCCGATCGACAACGCGATCGCCGGTACGATCCGCGAAGGCTACGACATCCTGGCCGAATACGAGCTCGACCCGCTGGCGGAGATCACGCTGCGGCTCGAGCATCGCCTCGTCGGTCTGCCCGGCGCCACGCTCGAGGGCGTGCGCGAGATCGAGTCGCACGCGATCGTGCTGGCCGAGTGCGGCCGTTTTCTCGCCTCGCTGCCCGACGTGAAACGCGTCCCGGTCGGCGATACCGCGATCGCGGCCCGCAACGTGGCCGCGGCCAAGGATCCGACGCACGCGGCGATCTGCTCCAAAGAAGCCGCCGAGCGCTACGGCCTCGTCGAACTGGCCGGTTCGATCGCCGATCATCCCGACAACACGACGCGCTTCTTGCTCTTCCGCGCTCCGGTTGCGGCCGGCGTCGCCGCCGAGTTCGAACCGGCTGCCGCGGGCGCCGACCGCAAGACGTCGCTCGTCTTCTCCGTGGCCGACAAGCCCGGCGCGCTCGCGCGTTCGCTCGACGCGTTCGGCAAGCACGGCCTCAACGTCTCGAAGCTCGACTCGAAGTCGCGCCTGGGCACGAGCGAGT
This sequence comes from Vulcanimicrobiota bacterium, assembly GCA_963845455.1. Classification (GTDB taxonomy): domain Bacteria; phylum Vulcanimicrobiota; class Vulcanimicrobiia; order Vulcanimicrobiales; family Vulcanimicrobiaceae; genus Lustribacter. The sequence continues at coordinate 849,616 of CAWJSM010000002.1, forward strand.
TCGCGTTCTACGCCGACATCGACGGCGACGTGCGCGAAGAACGCTTCGCCGACGCGCTCCACGATCTCAAGGAATACACCTCGTCGCTGCACATCATCGGTTCCTACGATGCCGGCACGGCGCCGGCGCGCGTGCGCCGGCGCGATCGACGTGGTGATCGACAACGCGCCGGCGGTCGTGCCGAGCGTGAGCAAGCAGAAGCAGAACTTCCCGAAGGTTACCCGCGAACCGGGTCAGCCGCGCTCGAAAGTGCGCGTCGGCAACGTCGTGCTCGAAGACGGCACGTTCATCATCGCCGCCGGACCGTGCAGCGTCGAATCGCGCGAGCAGCTCTTCGCGGTCGCGCACGAGATCCGAGATCACGGCGCGGTCATGATGCGCGGCGGCGCGTTCAAGCCGCGCACGTCGCCCTACGCCTTCCAAGGCATGGGCTGGGAAGGCCTCGCGCTGCTGGCCGAAGCCGGCCGCGAAACCGGCATGCCGATCGTCAGCGAAGTGATGAGCATCGACCAAGTCGAGCGCATGGGGCAGTCGGTCGACATGTACCAGATCGGCGCGCGCAACATGCAGAACTTCGATCTGCTCAAAGCCGTCGGCAAGACGCAGATCCCGGTGCTGCTCAAGCGCGGGATGTCGGCGAGCCTCGACGAGCTGCTCAGCGCGGCCGAATACATCCTCTCCGAAGGCAACCCGGACGTCGTGCTCTGCGAGCGCGGCATCCGCACGTTCGAAACCGCGACGCGCAACACGCTCGACCTCTCGGCGGTCGCGGTGCTGCGCGAGAAGACGCATCTGCCGATCATGGTCGATCCGTCGCACGGCGTCGGCGTGCGGCGCTGGATCCGCCCGCTGTGCCGCGCGGCCAAGGCCGTCGGCGCGAACGGTATCCTGATCGAAGTGCATCCGAATCCGGCCGTCGCGAAGAGCGACGCGGAACAGGCGCTCACGTTCCAGGATTACGAAGACATCGTCAACGATCTGGCGCAGATCCCGTTCATTCAGGACTAGCGCTTCCGCGATGATGAACACGCAAGCCCGGAGCGAGACGGTCGCTCCGGCGCGCGTACTCGGGCACCAAGCGCCGAACATTCCGGGCGACAAATCGATCTCGCACCGGGCGGTGATCTTCGCCGCGATGGCCGAGGGCGAATCGCATGTCACCAACGTCGCTCCGGGCGAAGATGTCGCATCGTCGATGCGCTGCGTCGCGGCGCTCGGCGCGAGCGTGCAGCGCGACGGCCTCAACGTGCGCATTCGCGGCGGCGCGTGGCGCGATTCGGCGGAGCCGCTCGACTGCGGCAATTCCGGGACGACGATGCGCTTCCTGATCGGCGCGCTCGCGGGCCGCGGAATTGCCGCGACCCTGATCGGTGACGAATCGCTCAGCCGCCGGCCGATGCTGCGCGTGGCCGAACCGATGCGCGAACTCGGGGCGGTCGTCGATACCGCCGCCGGCGGTACGGCGCCGGTGCACGTGCGCGGCGGCCATCCGCTGCACGGCGGGCATATCGCGATGAAGGTTGCGAGCGCGCAGCTCGCGAGTTCGCTGATGCTGGCGGCCACCGGTGCGCACGGGCGCGTCACGATTTCCGGCGCGGGCACGGCGCGCGATCACACGGCGAAGATGCTGCCGCACTTCGGCGTTGCGGTGCAGCGCGACGGTGACGACATCGTCGTCGAGGGCCCGCAGCGCTTCCGCGCGGCGGATTTCCACGTGCCCGGCGATCCGTCGGCGGCCGCGTTTTGGCTCGCGGCGGCAGCCATCGTGCCCGGCGCGCGCATCGTCGTCGAGAACGTCAACCTCAATCCGACTCGGCTGGGCTTCGTCGACGCGCTCGAACGGATGGGCGCCGGCGTCACGATCACGGTGACCGCGGAAGAACCCGAACCGATGGGCCACATCGAAGTGAGCGCGCGCCCGCTGCGCGCGATCGCGATCGAGGAGCCCGAAGTTCCGGCGATTCTCGACGAGCTGCCGCTGCTCGGCATCGTGGCTGCCTATGCGACCGGCACGACGACCGTGCGCGGCGCGCGCGAGCTGCGCGTGAAGGAGAGCGATCGCATCGCGGTGCTCGTCAAGGGCCTGCGCGCGCTCGGCGGTTCGATCGCCGAACTCGACGACGGTTTCGATGTGACCGGTGGGACGCCGCTGCACGGCGCGACGGTCGAGAGCGGCGGGGATCATCGTTTGGCGATGGCCTTCGCGATCGCGGCCCTCGGCGCGAGCGCGCCGGTGACGATCGAGGATTCCGGCTGCGTCGCGATCTCGCATCCGTCGTTCTTCGCAGATTTGGCGGCGCTATGTCGGGGCTAGTGCCGGCCGTTTCCGCGGGTCCGTGGACGAAACGCTTCGCCGTGGTCGGTCAGCCGATCGCGCACTCGCGCTCGCCCGAAATCTTCGCTGCGCTCTCGCGCCAGTCGGGTATTCCGCTTTCGTACGAGCGCCTCGAACTGACGCCGGACGATTTCGCCTTCGCGTTTTCGGAAGCGCGCGAAAACTTCGACGGCTGGAACGTGACGGCGCCGCACAAAGAACGCGCGCTGGCCAAGGCCGACGTCGTGAGCGATGACGCTCGCCTGGTTGGTGCGGCGAACGTCATCACGTTTCGCGACGGCGAGGCCTATGCCGCCAACACCGACGTCGGTGGCGTGATCTCGCTCTTGCGCAAGAGCAACATCGATCCGGGCGGCAACGTCGTGACGCTGCTCGGCGCCGGCGGCGCGGCGCGTGCGACGATCGTTGCGCTCGTGCAGATGGGCGCGAAACGGATCGTCGTCTCGAATCGCACGCTCGAACGCGCGCGAGCGCTCGTCGACGATTTGCGCGCCGCCGCCGGAACGACCGAACTCGCGATCGGCGATCCGGTTGCATCGCAGCTCGTAATCAACGCGACCAGCAACGGCGCGGCCGTCGCCGATGCGGTGAGTGCGTGCATGGCGGGCGGCTGGTGCGTGGATCTGCAGTACCGTCCCGCGGATACACCGTTCGTGCTGGCCGCGCGCGCGGCCGGCCGCAACGCGGTCAGCGGTGCGCACATGCTGGTGGCGCAAGCGATCGCGACGTTCTATCTCTGGTATGGCGACGACGTGCGTTTCGGACGCGCGGCCGAGGCCGAACTCACCGCTCTCGTGGAGGCTCCCTAGATCATGTCGCGGTTGCGATATCTCACCGCCGGTGAATCCCACGGTCCCGCGCTAACCGGAATCATGGAAGGCTTGCCCGCCGGATTGCCGATCACGGTCGAAGAGATCCATACCGACGGCCGGCGGCGCATGATGGGTTACGGCCGCGGCAACCGGATGAAGATCGAGACCGACGAGGTGAAGATTCTCGCCGGCGTGCGCCGCGGCGAAACGCTGGGCAGCCCGGTCTCGCTCTACATCGAGAACCGCGATCACCAGAAGTGGCTCGAGATCATGACCGCGGAACCGCGCGAAGGCGAAGCCGCGCGCGCCGTGTACATCCCGCGGCCGGGTCATACCGATCGCGTCGGCGGTTTGAAGTACGACCGCGCCGACATGCGCGACATCCTCGAGCGTGCCAGCGCGCGCGAAACGGCGATGCGCGTGGCGCTCGGTGCGCTCGCGCGCAAGCTGCTGAGCGAACTCGGCGTCTCGATCGCGAGCCGCGTCGTGCGCATCGGCGAGGTGGTCGACGAAACGCCCCTCGACGCCGACATCGCGACCCTCAACGCGCGCGTCGACCAGTCGCCCGTGCGCGTGCTCGACGGTGGCGCGGCGGAACGCATCATGAAAAACATCGATGCATCGAAGGAAGCCGGCGATACGCTCGGCGGCGTGTTCGAAGTCGTGGCCGGCGGCGTGCCGATCGGCCTCGGGTCGCACGCGCAGTGGGATCGCCGTCTGGACGGTCGCGTCGGCGAAGCGTTCCTCGCGCTCAACGCGATGAAGGGCGTCGAATTGGGCCTCGGCTTCCGCGGTTCCGCGCTGCCCGGTTCGGCCGTGCACGATTCATACTTTCCCGGCGAGAACGGTACGCTGACGCGTTACGGCAGCAATCGCGCGGGCGGCATCGAGGGCGGCATCAGCACCGGTCAGCCGATCGTCGTGCGCGTCGCGATGAAGCCGATCTCGACGCTGATGAAACCGTTGCCGTCGGTCGATCTGCGCACGGGCGAAGCGACCAATGCCTACATCGAGCGCAGCGACGTGTGCGCCGTGCCGGCCGCGGCCGTGATCGGCGAATCGCTGCTCGCGCTGGTGCTGGCCGACGCCGTGCTCGAGACCTTTCCCGGCGACACGATGAATGTGCTGCGCGACTATGTCGGCGCGTGGCGGGAGCGCATCCATGCCCGTTGACCCCAACCAGCACATCCTGTTCTGCGGCACCGCCGGTTCGGGGAAGACGACGGTCGGGGCGCTCGTCGCACGCGCGCTCGGGCGTGAGTTCGTCGACATCGATCGGATGGTCGAGCGCGCGACCGGGCGCAGCGTGCAAGCGATCTTCGCCAAAGAGGGCGAAGCGGCGTTCCGCGCGCACGAGCGGGCGGCGGTCGTCCGGGCGCTCGGCGCCGCAAAGCCGGGTGTGATCTCGCTCGGCGGCGGCGCGCTCGAAAACGACGAAACGTTCGCCGACGCGCGGCGCCACACGCTGGTCTGGCTCAAGGCGACGGTTCCGACGCTCGCCTCGCGCCTCTCGGGCAACGGCGAGCGTCCGCTCTTGACCGGCGATCCGCTGGCGAAGCTGCACGAACTGGCGGCCGCGCGCGAGCCGCGCTATCGTCAAGCGCACGTGATCGTCGATGCTTCGCTGGCGCCCAAGGGCGTTGCGGCCTCGGTGCTGGAAGCGCTGCGAGCGAACGAACTCGTGGGTGAGCGCGCGTGATCTCAAACGAGGTGCAGCGCATTCGCGTTGAGCTCGGCGACGAGCGTTCGTACGACGTCGTCATCGGCCCGGGCGCGATCGGCGAGCTCACCGCGATCGACGCCCGCACCGTGGTCGTGCTCTACGACGTCGCGGTCGAACCGCTGGCGCAACAAGTGCTCACGGCCTTCGGTTCGCGCGTGCTGCTGACGCGCGGTTTGGTCGGCGGCGAAGACGTGAAAACACTGGAAATGGCGGGCGAACTCTACGATTGGCTCGCCGAAGTTCACGTCGATCGTGAGACCGTGCTGATCGCGATCGGCGGCGGCACCGTCACCGATCTCGGCGGCTTCATCGCCGCGACGTACTTACGCGGCCTGCGCTGGTGCGCCGTACCGACGACGCTTTTGGCGGCGGTCGATGCGGCCGTGGGCGGCAAGACCGCGATCAACCTCGGCGCGGGCAAGAACCTCGTCGGCGTATTCCATCATCCTTCGCTCGTCGCGATCGAACCGGAGGCGTTCACCACGCTCGACCCGCGCGATATCGCAGCCGGCATGGGCGAAGCGCTGAAGACCGCGCTCGTGGCCGATCCGGAACTGTTTGCGTTCCTCGAACGCGAGATGCCGCGCGCGCTGGCCGCGGATCCGGCCGTGCTCGCAACGACGGTCGCGCACTGCGTCGCGGCGAAGGCGCGCGTCGTGGCCGGTGACGAGCGCGAGACCGACGATAGCGGCGCGGGCGGCCGGGCGATCCTGAACTTCGGCCATACGGTCGGGCACGCGCTCGAGAAGACGTGCGGCTACGGCGCGCTGCGTCACGGCGAAGCGATCGTGCTCGGGATGCGCGCCGCACTCGCGCTCTCGCGCGAACGCGGTCTTCCACCGGCGCAAGCCGAGCGCATCACGGCCCTGGTCAACACAATCCCGGCGCCGCATCCGGATGCCGCGCCGGATGCGATCATCAAGGCGACCGCGTCCGACAAGAAACGCAAGGCGGGCAAGGTCCGCTTCATCCTGATCCGCGACGTCGCCGATCCCTACATCGTCGATGACGTGACCGAGGAGTCGGTGCGCGCGGCGTTGACCGCGATCGCATGACGATCCTCGTCGTTCACGGGCCGAACCTCAACCTGCTCGGCGAACGCGAACCCGGCGTCTACGGCAAGCTCACGCTCGACGAACTCAACGCGAAGATCCGCGAGCACGGCCGCGCCAAAGGCTGCGAGATCCGCACTTACCAATCCAACCACGAAGGCCGCCTGCTCGACGCACTGCAGCGCGCCCGCCGCTGGGCAAACGGCATCGTCATCAACCCCGGCGCCTACGGCCACACCTCGTACGCGTTGCGCGACTGCATCGCCGGCATCAACACACCGACGGTCGAAGTTCACCTCAGCGACGTCGAAGCCCGCGAACCGTTCCGCAAAATCTCTACCATCGCCGACGTCTGCATCGCCAAAATCAGCGGCCTCGGCCCCCAATCCTACCTAAACGCCATCGACCTGCTGCTATCGCGCTAATCGGCTTTGTCATCCCGAGCTTGTCGAGGGACCGCCACGATCTCTATATCTTGAGGCGCGTCGTAATCACGAGCTTGAGCAGCTCCTTCGAGATCGGGTGATCGAGGGGCACTTGGATCGCGCCTTTCGAGACGGTGTATTCGCTGAGCTCGTCTTTCAACTGCGGTATGACCTTGCCGCTGTAGGGATAGATGCCGATGTGATTCGCGTGCGCGTCGAATCCGAGAAAGGCTTTGCCCTCGTATGTGAGCGTCGGCATCTTGTACGAGATCGTCTCTTCGGCTTCGGGCACGATCTCTTTGGCAAGCGCGCGAATGCGCTCCAGCTCTTTTCGCTTTGACGGTTCGACGTTCTTGAGATAGTCGTCAATCAGGCTCATCGCGAACCTCCCGGCCTCGACGTCTTATCCGAGCGCCTGCGCGTTCCCGCCGAGCGGTAGCTACGACGTGATGGGAAGATCGACTGTGAACGTGGCGGCATAGCCGCTCATGGAGCCCGTTAGGGTGAGGAGGGTCGCGCCTTTGGTTTGCTGGCTGTAGACGCGATCGAGGGCGTTCGTCGTCGAGTTGATGCCCTCGTCATCGTACGGGCTCACCGACGTGCTGAGCGTGTCGATCAGGGTTTGCGAGAAGAAGAGCTGCGTCGTGTTCGTGCCGTCGGAGGTCGACGATGCCTCGCTATACGAGGAGCGCACGCGGAGGTGGATGTGGGTGGTGCGGCCGGAGTACCAGCCCGGAAGAATCGTGGTGAAGGTAACCGTGCCTGCGGCGTTCGTGATCTGATAGCCGCGCAGCCATTGCTGGCCGGTCGTTGCTTCGACCGATTCGTTAGAGTAGACGCCGGCGGCGTTGCAGTGCCAGATGTCGACCTGTGCCCCGGCTAGCGCCGCGCAACTGTTTTCGCTATCGCGCACGATCACGGTGAGCGTGAGCGGGATGCCCGACTGGGCTTGCGAGCCGTCGAGGTTCGCCAGGATGCTGCTGCGGTTGTAACCCGTCGCGGAATCGTCGGTGAAGTAGGGACCGATCTCACCTTCCGGTGTCACCACGCAGGTCGTGCTCGTGGTCGTTGTCATCGATGTCGCGGCCGCCGTCGCCGCTGCCGCGGATGGCGTGGCGGCGCTCCCGCCGCCGCCGCAGCGGGCTACCAGAACGCCGCCACCGGCAACGCTCAAACATTTCAACATCGTCTTGCGGCTGATCATGAAAGTCAGCTTGCGTTTTCTTGCTGAATGAAATCTGGAGCGCGATTGGGAGGAGGCTGGGAAAAATCCGTCACCCCGAGTTTGACGAAGGGCCGCTCAATCGATGTCGTTGAGTGGCGGTCCCTCGACAAGCTCGGGATGACACGTGTGGGGAGTTAGGTTGAGGTGCTTACTTCGTTCTGGAACTGTTTGAGCAGGAGCGAGGTCGCGGCCGCGATCTGACTCTGAATCGAGGTCTCGGTGAGTGGTGCGCTCGTTCCGCCGCTGCTGCTTTGGCTTTGTCCCGAAACGGTCGCTTGTGCAGTCTGCACATCTTGGAGAAACGCCGATTGCTGCGTCGGTGTGAGGACGGCGTCGATTTGTGCCAGCACATCGGACTGCGAGGTCCCGTTGTTCTGCGCGTTCTCGAGGATCGTGTCGATCTGCGATTTTTGGGCGGAGGTGAGGCCCAAGTTGGAAAGCGGGTCGTTATCGGAACCGGCGCTTTGCGAACCGGGCGGCGGCGGCGGAGGTGCCGGAGGTGCCGACGATTGCGTGCCGGTGCTTTGGGCGGCGATGTCGTTTTGGAACGTGGTCTGTTGGGTGGGCGTCAGGATCGCGAGGATCTGTTGCTGGATCTCGGCTTCGGTCGACCCGTCGGTCTTCGCCGTTTTGAGGATCGATCGGATTTGCGTGCGCTGGTCTTCGGTCAGGTCGAGATTTGCAAACGGCCGGAGCGAATTGCCCGTACCGTCGGATTGCGACGTGTTGCCGAAAAGCCCGGCGCCCTGAACTCCATAGCTCATGCGCGTGTGAACCCTTTCTCATTGGGTGAGTTGAAACGCTCGGGCACAAGATCGTGCCGGGCGTCTCCCTGGGTATCCTCGCCAACGCTTGGCCGGGTCTGTGACATTTTCTAAGAATCGAGATTTTACGGAATCTTGGAGGCGATTGAGAGTTTCTCGAAGCGGTCTCTCAGGCGAGGAAGCGAAAATAGGCGTCGTGGCAGAGCAGCAGCGGCCTCGCGTTGCGGTGGTCGACGACGAAGCGCATTTGCGCGAAGTGCTCGAGATCGGTCTCGCGCAAGAGGGCTTCGAGGTTCGGTCGGCCCCCGACGGTGCTGCGGGCTTGACGCTCGTCCGCGATTGGGAGCCGGAGTGCATCGTGCTCGACGTCATGATGCCGAAGATCGACGGCCTCGCAGTGATCCCGATGATCCGGCGGCTAACGCAAGTGCCGATCATCATGCTGACCGCGCGCGGCGACGTGCGCGATCGCATCGACGGCTTGCAGGCCGGTGCCGACGACTACGTGAGCAAGCCGTTCGACCTCGGCGAACTCGCGGCGCGGCTGAAGAGCGCGCTGCGCCGGCCGATGCTCAAGCGCGTCAACAACCTGCGTTACGCGGATCTCGAACTCGATCTCGACGCGCGCAGCGCCAAGCGCGGCGAACGCTGGATCTCGTTCTCGACGCGCGAGTTCGATCTGGTCGCGACGCTGTTGCGCTACCCGCAGCGCGTGTTCACGCGCGAGGAACTGCTCGACCTCGTCTGGGGCATCGACCGCGACGTCACGCGCAACACCGTCGAGACCTACATCTCGTACGTGCGCGCGAAAGTCGACACCGAGAGCGAACCCCGGCTTCTCCATACGATTCGCGGCGTGGGGTATTCGATTCGTAGCGAAACGCATTGACCGCGCTGCGGCGGCGCCTGACGTTCTCGTACACCGTGCTCGTCGGCGGAATCATCGCAATCGTCGCGATCGCGCTGGCCGTCTTCGCCGCCGATCGCGTCATGCGCTCGGCCGGCGATGCCGTTATCGCTGCGGCGAGCGAAGCGCGCGAGATCGTCGCCAACGAGCCGTCGATCGCGCCGGCGGCAGTGGCCGCACGAGTGCGAGCACTCGTCAATCGCAGCGACATCGAGGTCCTCGTCGTGCGACCGCGCAGCCGCGGACCGCGTTTCGGCGGCGGCCCGCCCGGCGGCATCGGCGGTCCCGGTCCCGGCTTCGGCGCCGGCCCTGCCGCCGGGAAACGGGGCGCCGCCCGGAACCGGCGGCCCGCCCGGATCGGATGGCCCGCCCGGCTTCGGCGGCCCGCCCTATCGCTCGCCATGGTGGCCCTCCAACGTGCGGCCGGAGTTCGTGCCGGCGGGCGGCACGCAACTCGTGATCCGTCCCAACGGCCCGCTCCTCGACGCGCGCGTCCGCGAAATTTTCGGGGTGCTCGCGCTCGTGCTCGTGGCGGCATTCGTGCTCGCCTGGCTGATCGCGCGCTGGATCGCGGGCGCAAGCGGTGGCGCCGCTCGTCGCGGTCACGGCGGAGCTGCGCCGCTTCGCTTCCGGCGACTTCACGCCGAACGCCGTTCCGTTCGGGCGCTTCTCCGACGTCGGCGAACTGATCACCGCCTACAACGGCGCCGGCGCACAAGTTGCGGCGGCGTTCGCTGCAGCAGAGCGCGGTGAAGCGAGTATGCGGCGCTTTCTTGCCGATGCCGGTCACGAACTGCGCACGCCGCTGTCGGTCGTCACCGCGTACATCGACATCCTGCGCAAGGGCGGCGCCGACGACCCGGACATGCGCGCGCAAGCGTTCAGCACGCTCGCGAGCGAGACGCTGCGCATGCGCCGGCTCGTCGACCGGCTTGTCGCGCTCGCGCGGCTCGAACAGCCGGAGACGACGCAGCCGGTGGTGGTCGACCTCGGCGCGCTCGCTCGCGATGCGGTCGAGGCGATCGTGGCCGCGCGCGGCGGCGACGTTTCGTGCGAAGTGGAGTCGGGCACGTACGTGCCGCGCGGACCCGGCCGACTTGCACGAAGCGATCGCCAACCTCGTCGACAACGCGCTCAAGTACGGCGCCGGATCGCTCGTGCGCGTGATGGTCGAGCACGAGCGCGACACGGTCGTCGTACGCGTGAGCGACTGCGGCCCCGGCATCGAACTGCCCGAACGCGAGAAGATCTTCGAGCGCTTCTACCGCGGCGCGGGCCACGCAGACGTCGCCGGCTCGGGTCTGGGCCTCGCGATCGCGGCGCGCGCGGCCAAGCGAGCCGGCGGCGACCTGACGCTCGAGCGCACGGAACCGGGCGAAACGGTGTTCGCCGTGCGCCTGCCCCTGCACGTCGTTGCAAGCGTCAGCTGACACCGCAAATCCCCGGCACGGAAATGCGTTATACTAGGTGACCATGGCCTATCTCCGCGAGATCATCACCGAGGGTCACCCGACCTTGCGCAAGGTTGCAAAGCGGGTGAACGCGGGTGAGATCGCCGACCCGATCTTCCAACAGCTCATCGACGACATGTTCGAGACGATGTATGCTGCCCCGGGGATCGGCTTGGCTGCGCCGCAAGTTAATGTAAGCAAGCGTATTTTCACCGTCGACCTCCAGGACGACGAGCCGGCACACGGTCCGCTGGTCCTGATCAATCCGAAGTTCACGCTGACCGAAGGCGAGATCGAGGCGACCGAAGGCTGCCTCTCCGTGCCGGGAATGGTCGGCGAGATGACGCGTTTCGAGCACGTCGTCTGTCACGCGCTCGACCGGCACGGGAAGAAGATCGAACTCGATGCCGTGGGCTGGTTTGCGCGCTGCCTGCAGCACGAGATGGACCATCTCGACGGCATGCTCTACATCGACAAGGCGCAGAACCTCCGTCCGGCCGTGACGGACGAGGAGCAGGCGGAAGCCGAAGCGGCGTTAACGCGCTGAAGGCTGTATTTTTCGGAACCAGCGCGTTTGCGGTTCCGGCACTCCAGCGACTGGCCGCGCTCGCCGATGTGGTCGCGGTCGTCACGCAGCCCGATCGTCCGGCCGGACGCGGTCAGCAACTCACGCCGACGCCGGTGAAGGTCGCGGCGCAAGCGCTCGGCCTCACCGTGCTGACGCCGGAGAAGCTGCGGCCGTTCGCGACCGAACTCGCGCGCTCGCGCCCGACCGCTGCGTCGTCGCGTCGTACGGGCGCATCGTGCCGCAGGCGCTGCTCGACGTCGTGCCGTTGTGGCTGAACATCCATCCCTCGATGCTGCCGCTCTATCGCGGCGCGACGCCGATTCAATCGGCGATTCGCGACGGACGCAGCGTGACCGCCGTATCGATCATCGCGATGGATGCCGGCATGGATACCGGCGACTTGCTCGCGCAGACGGAACCGCTCGCGATCGGCGCGGACGAAACGTACGGCGAACTGCACGACCGGCTGGCCGATATCGGCGCCGAACTGCTCGCCGACGTGCTCGCGGCCGACGCGCGCGGCGAACTCTATCCGAATCGCCAGTCGCAGCGCGGCGGGCGAACTCGGCATCAACGATGAGGAGATCGCGCGCACGGCCACGCGGCCGTTCGGCAAAGAAGATCGCGTGCTGCCGCCGTATGCGACGGCGCGTGAAGCGATCGATCGCATCCGTTCGCTCGCACCGAGTCCGGGCGCGCAACTGATCGGCGGCCTGCGTCCGGCGGTCGGCGAAACGCCGCTACCGGCATTCAAGATTTTGCGCGCGCACAAGAGCACGCGAATCGCCGCTCGCCGACGGCCGCGACGTGCCGGCCGGCACCGTCGTTGCGCATCGCGGGTATCTCTACGTGCGCGCCAACGACGCGTGGATCGTCGTCGACGAAGTCGTGCCGGCCGGCAAGACCGCGATGCCGATCGAGGCGTTTGCCAACGGCCGGCGCATCGACAACGTCTACGTTCCCGAAGACGACGTCGTCGATGGTCTCGGTGCGCTGCGCTTCCGCGAACGCACCGGCGAGTTGCTCGCGCGATGACGACGGCGTTACGTCCGGCGCCGAGCGCGCGCAACGTCGCGTTCGCCGTCATTCGCGACGTCTTCGGACCCGACGCGCGCGGCGCGGCCGAATCGCTCGACCGGCATCTGCGCAAGTCGTCGCTCGATCCGCGCGATCGCGCGTTCGTCACCGAACTCGCCTACGGCACGATCGAACGCCGCCGCTGGCTCGATTGGCAGCTCGAACCCTACCTCGGCGCGCGCGCGGCGAAGCTGCCGCAGATGATCGCCGAGATCTTGCGCCTGGGCACCTATCAGCTGCGCGCGATGCGCGTGCACGAATACGCCGCGGTCTCGGAGAGCGTGCAGCTCGCGCGCCGCTTCGGCCATCCCGGCACGGCGGGCCTCGTGAACGCGGTGCTGCGCCGCGTGTCGACCGATCCCGAGCGCGCGGTGACCGAAGCGGACGTTGCCATCGCACGACGATGTGCTCGGCACGCGCGCCTCGCTGCCGACGTGGCTCGTGCGCATGTGGCGCGAACGTTTCGGCGAGGCGCAGCTGCAAGCAATCCTCGACGGCGTGAACGGTCCGGCGGCGACCGGCCTCTCGATCGACCGCCGCAAAGCGACGCGCGATGAAACGATCGCGCGCCTAGCCGAATACGGCATCGTCGCGCGGCCGTCGGCGTTCGCGGCGGATGCGATCGTGCTTGCCGCCGCGGTGCCGACGCCCGCATTGCGCGAGGCGCTCGGCGATCGCGCCGAACTGCACGCCGAAGTCGGCGTGCTTTCCGGTCGATTTGCTCGATCCGCAGCCGGGCGAACGCATTCTCGAAGCGTGCAGCGGGCGCGGCAACAAGACGCTGCAGCTCGCGAGCGCGATCGGCGATCGGGGCACGATCGTCGCGATCGATACCGATGCGCGCAAGATCGCGCGCGCGCAAGCGCGTTTGGCCGAGGCCGGCGTCACGTCGGTCACGCTGCGCACCGGCGATGCGGGCGCGCTCGACGGCAGCGAAACCTTCGATGCGATCCTCGTCGATGCGCCGTGTTCGGGCATCGGCATCATCGGCCGCCAGCCGGAAGCGCGCTGGCGCAAGTCGCCCGACGACGGCGCGCGCCTCGCGCCGCAACAGCGCGCGCTCATCGACGCCGCCGCGCGCGCGCTCGTACCCGGCGGCCGGCTCGTGTACGCGGTCTGTTCGACCGATGCGCGCGAAGGCGAAGGCGTGATCGATCCGTTTCTCGCCGCGCATCCGGAACTCGAACGCGCCGCGCTGCCGGAGCGCTACGCTCCGTTTGCGACGCCGGCCGGCGACGTGCTCGTCCCGCCGGGAATCGACGGCCGGGACGGCTTCTACATCGCGGTGATGCGCCGGCGGTGAACGCGATCGCGCGTTTCGAGGCGCTCTGCGCGCGCGTCGTCGAAGGCACGTTCGCCCGCATCTTTCCGAGTGCGCTCGAACCGGCGCAAGTCGGCCGCAAGCTGATCGCCGCGCAAGCCGCGACGCCCGACCGACACCTATCTCGTGCGCGTGCACCCGGTCGACTACGCGCGCTTCGCGAGCGATCGCGCATTTCTCGAAGCGCGCTGGAGCGCGATGCTGCGCGAAGGCGCCGCCGAGCGCGATTCGCCGCAAGCGATCTTGCACGAAGACCCGGAGATCGTCGCCGGCTCGGTGACGATCGAAGCGCTCGTCGACGATCGGCCCGTCGTGCTCACGCTCGTGCGTCCGGGCGAGACGATCGCGCTCTTCGACGGTTTGCGCATCGGCCGCACGACGACAACGACGTCACGATCGCCGACGGCCGCGTGTCGCGTCATCACGCGCGCATCGTCGCCGACGGCGACGGGTTCGCGATCGAAGATCTGCAATCGTCGAACGGCACGTTCGTCGACGGCGCGCAAGTGCAGCGCGCGCGCTTGCATCCCGGTGCGTCGATCGTGGTCGGCGAGACGGTGCTCGAGATCCGTGGCTGATCCGCGCTACGCCACCCTGGCCGTCACCGCCGGCCTCGCGCTTTTCGTGGCGCTGGTTCGCGACCGGCGCGGCGCCCCGCCCCGGCCCGCCCTCGAGGCGACGATCCCGGCCGGCATCGAGCTGGTCGTCGACGACGGCGCCACGATCACGACCCGGCGCCTGGGACGGCGCATTCTGGTCGGCCGCGCGCCGAGCGCCGACGTTCGAATCGACGATCCTCGGGTGAGCCGCTTGCACGCGCGCATCGAAATGCGGGATGATGGTGTGTACGTGGAAGATCTCGGGAGTCGGAACGGCACCCTCGTCGACGGCGGTGCCGGTGGTGAGCAGTCGCCAGCTTGCTCACGGCGACGAAATCACGATCGGAACCGCGTCCATCATTTTCCGAGGGGTCGGTTCATGGAAATAGCGGTCGGTTCGAAGCCTGGGGCCCGCTCGCGCGGGAACGTCGACGCCCACGTGGCGGAAGTGATCGCTCCGGGCGTCGTGCTGCTCGCCGTCGCCGAAGGCTTCGGCTCCGTCCGCGGTCAGGCCGCACCGCTGGTCGCGGCGCTCGCCGTGCGCGATGCCTTGCGCCACCGCGTCCGTCCGGACGGTCGCGATGCGCGCGCCGCCCTGCTCTCCGCCTTTGCCAGCGCGAACGCGCGCGTCTTCGCGCACTCGGGCAGCCACGACGACTTCGTCGCGTCCGGCTCGTCGATTTCCGCCGCGCTGATCGTCGGCGACCGCGCGCACATCGCGCACGTCGGCGGCACGCGCGCCTACCTCAGCCGCGACGGTTCGCTGATGGCGCTCACGACCGACGACGAACTCGGCGGCGAAGGTTGGCTGTCGGCGTGGACGAGCGTGCCGACCGAAGCGCTGACGGGGCCCGTGCTCACGCGCACGCTCGGCACGCAGGCGACGCTCGATGCGACGGTGACCAACGTGCGCTTGATGCACGGCGACGCGCTCGTGCTCGCGACCGGCGGCTTCCACAAAGCGATCAGCGACGATGAGATCGCGTACGCGCTGCGCACGACCGACTCGTCGGAATCGGTCACGCAACGATTGCTCGAAACCGGCAGCATGCGCGGCAGCGCGCTTCGGCGGCACCGTCATCGTCGGCCGCGCGCTCACCGACGCCGCCCCGCCGATCGACGCCGGCCCGCGTTTCACATCCGCACGGCCGCGCTCGCGCTCACGGTGCTCGTCATCGCCTCGCTGATCGCCGCCGCCGTCTTCCACGTCTTCCTACAGCCCTAAGTCTAGGCGTGGCGCGGGTGTCATCCCGAGCTTGTCGAGGGACCGCCACCAGCTATAAATTCCCGCGCCTCGCTTGTTCTTTTTCGATCGAGACGAAGAGCGCTTTGAAGTTGCCTTTGCCGAACGACTCGGCGCCGTGGCGCTGGATGATTTCGAAGAACAGCGTCGGGCGGTCTTGCAGCGGCTTGGTGAAGATCTGCAGCATGTAGCCCTGATCGTCGCGGTCGACGAGAATGTTCAGTTCGCGCAGCGTTGCGATGTCTTCGTCGATTTCGCCGACGCGCGCCGAGAGGTCGTCGTAATACGACGCCGGCGTGGTGAGCAGTTCGACGCCGTTGGCTTGCAGCGCGCGCACCGTCGCGACGATGTCGTCGGTCGCGATCGCGACGTGCTGCACGCCGGCGCCGCCGTAGGAATCGAGGTATTCCTCGATCTGCGAGCGTTTGCGGCCGTGCGCGGGCTCGTTGATCGGCAGCTTCACGGTGCCGGTCGCGTTGCGCATCACTTTCGAGCGCAGCGCGGTGTATTCGGTCGAGATGTCGCGGTCGTCGAAACTGATCAGTTCCTGAAAGTCGAACGCGTCGGCGTAGAAGCGGCACCACGTTTCCATCTCGTTCCAGCCGACGTTGCCGACGCAGTGGTCGATCGCGCGCAGACCGACCGGCGTGCCCGCATGCGCGGGACTTTGCCAAGGCGACGAAGCCGGGCAGCCAGATCGCGCTCGCACCGGAGCGCTCGACCAGCGTGTGAATCGTATCGCCGTAGGTTCCCACCGCCGCCAGGACCGCGCGGGCGCCGGTTTCTTCGACGATGGCCGGGCCGAACACGGGCTTCGCACCGTGCGCGACGAGATGCCGGAACGCCGCGGCGGCGTCGGGCGTCGAGAACGCGACGCTGCGCACGCCGTCGCCGTGCCGCGCGACGTGATCGTTGATCGGACCGCCCGGCCGCAATGCCGACGTGAGCACGAGCCGGATGTCGCCCTGCGCGACCACGTACGAGGCGCGGTCGGCGAGGCCGGTCTCGGGGCCGGCGTAGGCCAGCGGCCGGAAGCCGAGGGCGGTGATGTAGTACTCCGCGGCCTGCTTCGCGTTGCCGACCCACAGCTCGAGGTGGTCGAAGCGCAGGGCGCCGCCGTCATAGCGGCCGACGGGGAGCGGAGCGGTCATCGTCATACTATCAAGATACCGCGCAGAACGCGCGAACGGAGCGGCCGAGCCGCAATAATCCGCTAAAGAACGAGGGCCGCCGGGGCAAAAGATGGCGCAAATCGCTTTAGACGCAATCGACCGTGAAATCCTGATCGCGCTTCAGGCCAATGCCCGCCTGCCCAACAACGATTTGGCCGCCGCCGTCGGCCTCTCGCCCTCGCCGTGCCTGCGGCGCGTGCGGCGGCTGGAGAAGCTCGGCGTGATCACCGGCTACAGCGCGCTGCTGAACCGCACGCGGGTCGGGATCGGGCTGACCGCGTTCGTCAGCGTCGACATCGAGCGCAATCGCAAGGCCGAGACCGATCTCTTGCGCGCGCAGATCCAAGCCTTGCCCGAAGTCGTCGCCGCGCACATCGTCACCGGCGATTCGGATTTTCTGCTCGAGGTCGCAACCGCAAACCTCGAGACGTTTTCGCAGTTCGTGCTCGGCGTGCTCAACAAACTCCCCGGCGTCAAGGGCGTTCGCTCGAACATCTCGCTCGACGTCGTCAAACACGCGGCAGCGCTGCCGATTCCGCCGGTCGAACGCAGCGCATCGTGATACTCGAGCGCGTGCGCGAACTTTGGCCGATGGCGACGGCGCTCGTGTTTGCCGCGGCGATGTTTACGCTGGCCGCGCCGCATTCGCTCGGTCCGCCGTGGATCGCCGGCTTGCTGGCGGTGCTCGCGATCGTGTGGGTTGCGGTGCAGCCGACCTCGACGACGCGCGACGATACGCTGCCGGCGCTCGCAATCGTGATCGCCGCGCTCGGCGTGATCCTCGTTGCGCGTTTCTCGCCCGATCTCGCGGCGAAGCAGATGCTGTGGCTCGCGTTTTCGCTCGTGCTCGCGCTGGTCGCGGGTCCGGCGTTCACGCGCTTTCGCGTGCTCTCGGCGTACACGTACGTGTGGATCGTCGTCGCCATCGTCTTGTTCGTGGCGCTGGCGCTCTTCGGACAGGAAGTCAACGGCGCGAAGCTGTGGATTCGCATCGGCGGCGTGCAGTTCGAACCGGTCGAAGTGATCAAACTGCTCGTCGTGCTCTTCATGGCGTCCTATCTGGCCGGAACGGCCGACGTCATCGAGCGCACGAAGCCGTGGTCGCTGCGCGCCAACGCGAAATATCTCGGGCCGCTCTTCATCGGCTGGGGCGCATCGATGGCGATTCTCGTGCTCGAACGCGACTTCGGGATGGCGATACTGCTGCTCTCCACGTTTGCGGCGATGCTGTACGTTGCGACCCGGCGCGTCGATCTGATCGTCGGCTGCACGGCGATCTTCGCGGCGGCGATCTGGTTTGCGGCGACGCACTTTCACTACGTGCAAGCGCGCATCGCGGTGTGGCACGATCCGTTCCGCGATCCGTACGGTGCCGGCTATCAAGCGATGCAGTCGCTGTTCTCGCTCGCGGCCGGCGGCCTGTTCGGCACCGGCTATCACGCCGGACGGCCGGACTTCATTCCCGACGTTGCGACCGACTACGTCTACGCCGCCTATACCGAAGAGTGGGGCGCGGTCGGCGCGATCGTGTTGTGCGCGGCGTTTCTCGCGCTGATCCTGCGGATGCTCGTCGTCGCGCAGCGGCAGCCCGATCTGTATTCGAAGCTGCTCGCCACGGGTCTAGCGGCGACGCTCGGCTTTCAGGTGGTGATCATCGTCGGCGGCGTGTTGCGGCTCTTCCCGCTCACCGGGATCACGCTGCCGTTCGTATCGTACGGCGGGAGTTCGCTCGTCACGAATTTTTTGCTCGTCGCGCTCGTATGGGCAATTTCGGGCGAACGTCGAAGGGTGCCTGAGTGAGGGGTGTATCGACGGCTATTTGGTCGGTCGTACTTGCCGGTTCGGCCATTTCGATCGGAGCCGGTTTCGTCGGCGGCCGTTCGATTGGGTCGGCGGGCAGCCTACCGGTCGCCAACGCGAAGAAGGCTGACGACGGGCTCCCCGCGCCGATCCGCCAGCGCCTCATGCGGCGTTCGCTCTTCGGCGCCCACTCGCTCGACGCGGCCGAGTCGTACGACCCCTACGGTGATCCCGAGCTTGGCGTGACCGACCGCTCGCGCGCAGCCGCCGGCTACGATCCCCGCACCGACCGGGCGAAGATCGCCGTGATCGTGATCGACGCGGGCAGTGCCGGACCGGGCCTCGATATGTTCACCCGTTCGCCGCTGCCGCTCACCTTGGCCGTCGCTCCGGGCGACGACGACGCGGGTTCGGCCGTGCAATCGATCGAGGCTGCCGGTAAGACCGCCGTCGTCGACGGCACCCAGGGCTCGCCGGCGCGGATCGCGGCCTTGCTTCACGACGGCGCGCGCGGCGTGATCGCCTCGCTCGACGAACAGCGTGCAGCGGCACTGCTGCGCGGCATCGATCGCAACGCGCTGGTGGTGGATGCGGCGCTGGCGGAAGACGACGCCATTGCGTCGGCCGCACGCGCGTTGCACCGTCCGCTCTACATGCGCGACGTCATCGCCGATGCGCGCGACGACGGTGCCTACGTCGACTTCATGCTGCGCAATGCGCTGGCGATTGCCCAGCGCACCGGCACGGCGATCGTCGCCGTCCACGCGCGTGCGCAGAGCTTCGATGCGATCACGCGTTTCGCCGATCGGGCGAGCCGAGACGGCGCCGATATCGTCGCGTTGACCGACCTCACTCATTGACGACGCGCGATTACCTGACTCGCACCCCCGCCGCCGGTATCCGCATCGCGTATGCGAGCGAAGCGCCGGAACAGTTCGGCGACCTGCGCGTTCCCGCGGGCGACGGACCGTTTCCCGTTGCCGTGGTCGTGCACGGCGGCTGGTGGCGCTCGACCTACGGTCTCACCTACGCCGGACATCTGGCCGAAGCGCTGACGTCGGACGGCTTCGCCACCTGGAACATCGAGTACCGGCGCGTCGGCAACCCCGGCGGCGGCTATCCGAACACGCTCTACGACGTGACGGCGGCGCTCGGCGCGTTGCGCGAGATCGCGGGCGACTACCCGCTCGATCTCGCGCGCATCGTCGTGACGGGACACTCGGCCGGCGGACACATCGCCGCGTGGCTTGCCTCAAAGCAGGCGCATCGCGAACTCGACGTCTTCGGCGAGCCGCTGCCGCTGATCGGCGCGGTGCCGGTTGCCGGCGCGCTCGATCTGGTGCACTGCTCCGCGATGCGGGTGAGCGATTCCGTCGGCATACCCGTGCACGATTTTCTCGGCGGCACGCCCGGTGACGTGCCCGAATACTACGCGATGGCATCGCCGACCGCGTGGCTGCCGACCGGCATTCCGGTGATCGCCGTGCACGGCACGGAGGACGACATCGTCCCGATCGAGATCTCGCGCCGCTACGTGCAGCGCGCGCAAGCCGCCGGCGACCGCGCCAAACTGATCGTGCTCGACGGCATCGACCACTTCGCGCCGTTCGACCCCTCGACCAAGGCCGGCGCGATCGTCTGGGACACGGTCTCCGAGCTCCTGACCCGCTGATTGAGGCGGTCCCTCGACAAGCTCGGGATGACTTTCAGGGGGGAGCGTCGTAGAGGACCTTTGATGACCATCCTGGCCGCGCTGTTCCTCCTCCTTCTTAGCGATACGACTCCGTAGCCGCTTAGCTGCGCTTGCCTGAAATGGCCCGCCGCGAAAGCGACGGGCCAATTTTATTTTCCGCCATTATTCGAGAGAGAGCATCTCATGTCGACCATGCCGCACAACCGCTACCGCCCCTTCGCACCGATCGCGCTGCCCGACCGCACCTGGCCGTCGAAGACGATCGACCGCGCGCCGCGCTGGTGCAGCGTCGACCTTCGGGACGGAAACCAGGCGCTGATCGAACCGATGGGCGCGCAGCGCAAGCGCCGCATGTTCGATCTGCTCGTGAAGATGGGCTTCAAAGAGATCGAGGTCGGCTTCCCGTCGGCCTCGCAAACCGACTACGATTTCTTGCGCGATCTGATCGAGAGCGGCGCGGTGCCCGACGACGTCTGGCTCCAGGTCCTCACGCAGTCGCGCGAAGAGCTGATCGAGCGTACGTTCGAATCGCTGCGCGGCGCGAAGAAAGCGATCGTGCATCTCTACAACTCGACCTCGACGCTGCAGCGGCGCGTCGTGTTCGGGATGGATGAAGACGGGATCGTGGGGATCGCCGAGCGCGGCACGCGGCAGATCCGCGCGCTGGCCGATAAGGTCACCGATACCGAAATCCGCTTCGAGTATTCGCCCGAGAGCTTCACCGGCACCGAGCTGCCGTTTGCGAAGCGCGCGTGCGAAGCGGTGATGGCGATCTGGAAGCCGACGCCGGAAAAACCGATGATCCTCAACCTGCCCGCGACGGTCGAGATGTCGACCCCGAACATCTACGCCGATCAGATCGAATGGTTCTGCCGCAACGTCAAGGATCGGATGAGCGTGCTGATCTCGCTGCATCCGCACAACGACCGCGGTACCGGCGTGGCGGCGGCGGAGCTCGCGCTGATGGCGGGCGCCGATCGCGTCGAGGGCACGCTGTTCGGCAACGGCGAGCGCACCGGCAACGTCTGCGTCGTCACGCTGGCGGCCAACTTGTTCACGCAAGGCATCGACCCGGAGCTCGATCTCTCCGACATCCCGCAGATGGTGCGCACCGTCGAGTACTGCAACCAGATCCCGGTGCATCCGCGGCATCCGTATGCCGGCGACCTCGTGTTCACGGCGTTCTCTGGCTCGCATCAAGACGCGATCAAGAAGGGCCTCGATGCGCTGGCCAAGAGTGAGGGCGCGCCGTGGGAAGTTCCCTACCTCGCCGGTCGATCCGAAAGATCTCGGGCGCAGCTACGAAGCGATCATCCGCATCAACAGCCAGTCGGGCAAGGGCGGGATCGCGTACCTCATGGCGACCGACTACGGCTTCCAGCTGCCGCGCAACGTGCAGATCGAGTTCAGCAAAGTCGTGCAGGCGCACACGGATGAAACCGGTGCCGAATTGACCGCGCCCGAACTGTGGGATGCCTTCGAGCGCGAGTATCTCACACCGGCCGGACCGTTCGGCCTGATCGAACACCACATCGCCGAGACGGCCGGCGGCGGTTCCGCGATCCGTGCGCGCATTGCCGACGGCGATGCCGTGCGCAGCATCAGCGGCGAGGGCAACGGTCCGATCGACGCGTTCATCGGCGGCTTGCGCACCGGTCTCGGGGTCGAGATCAAAGTGCGCGACTACCACGAGCACGCGACGACCGCCGGCGCCAACTCGGCCGCCGTCGCCTACGTCGAACTCGAAGTGGCGGGTCAATCGGT
Source organism: Vulcanimicrobiota bacterium (assembly GCA_963845455.1). Classification (GTDB taxonomy): domain Bacteria; phylum Vulcanimicrobiota; class Vulcanimicrobiia; order Vulcanimicrobiales; family Vulcanimicrobiaceae; genus Lustribacter. The sequence goes on from CAWJSM010000002.1 coordinate 871,547, forward strand.
GTACGGCATCGCGCGCGACGCCAACATCGTGACGGCGTCGCTGCGCGCGATCGTCAGCGGCCTCAACCGCGCCAGCCGGTTCGTCACCTTCGACCGCGCCGCCGTGAGCGTTTAGTGCTCTCGCGCCGGCTCGCGCTCGCGCTAACGGCGGCTGCCCCGTTTGCGTTAGGCGCGCCGCGCCCGGCCGCCGCCGCTGATGCGGTGACGCTGAAGGCCGGCACGTCGCCGACCGATGCCTACGCCGAGCCGTTGTATTTCGCGCCGGCCGGGATGGCGGCCAAGTCCGGCATCACGCTCGACGTCAGCCTCTACTCGAGCAGTACCGTAACGGCGGCCGGCTGCGCATCGGGCGCGCTCGACGTCGGCGTCGCCGATCCGATCGCGATCGCGAACGGCGTGGTGCAGGGCATTCCGTTTCGCATTCTCGCGCCGGGTTCGGTGTACACCGGGGTGACGACGTCGTACATCTGCGTTGCTAAATCATCGCCGATTACGAGCGCAAAAGACTTGAATGGCGCGACGATGGGTTCGGTCACGCTGGCGTCGTCGGTCGCCTTCGTGGCGACGAAGTCGTGGCTCGCCGCCGGCGGCGCGGATCTTTCGACGGTCAAGTTCGTCGAGATGCCGTACGCTTCGATGGCCGCTGCGATCGAACGCGGCACGATCGCGGGCGCATCGATCGCCGAGCCGTTCATCTCGCAGCTGCCGCCGACGGTGCGTATTCTCGCGAACCCGAACGATGCGATCGGCGGCCACTATGCCACGAGCGCGTGGTTCACCACCAAAACGTGGCTCGAAAAGAATCCCGCTCTCGCGCGTCAGCTCACCGCGGCCATCTACGAGGTGGCGCGCTGGTCAAACGAGCATCAGGCCGATACGGCGGCCGTTCTGGCGCTCGCAACGCACGTCGACGTCGAGCGCGCCCGTGCGATGAAACGCGCGTCGTTCGTCACCTCACGCGACCTTCAGCCGATCGCGGTCAGCCTCGCCGCCGCCGTGAAAGTCGGCGTGCTCAGCCGCCCCGTGACGATTGCCGAGCTGACGTAGCGTTTGACGACTGCGTTGGAAACGGGCAACTGCGTCCGGAGCGGTAAGGCAAATTGTTTGGACAATGCGCGATCGGCCCATTAGCCGAGCGCGACACGGGTAACGTCGCCGTAACTCTCATTCCGCCGAATTCCCCTCGCTCGGCTGAGACGCTGCGCGAAAGGGCCAGGACCAAATTCAGACCTCGCCCTGTCTCGTCGCCGTCCGCCGGCAGGTCATCGAAGCTCCGGTCAAATCCTGGCCCACTGTCGTGGACGACGAGCGTCGGTTCGCTTGCGCGCCAATCAAGTTCGACGCACATCGGCCCGGGGGCATGGCGAGCAACATTGGAGAGGACTTCGCCGACGATCAGCTCTGCGGCGGCAATGTCGTCGTCCGGCTGCGCATACTGGCGGATCAGATGACAGATTTCCCTCCGCAGCGGCCCTGCGTCTTGATGATCCATTCTCTCGCGCGTCCAGCACACACGCCGTCAATACCCCACCAACGGAAAGAGAAACGCCCCCCACCTACACCCGGGCCCCGTTGGACTAAACGGCGACTTATGTAAACGGACGGTGAAGGGTCTGAGAAGAGTCTGTATTCGGCCTAGCGCCCGGAAATGGGCGGCCGAACCTATAGACATCATGCATCCTTTCCGAGTCCAGCCCGAAGCCATCGACCGGGTCATCTGCGGTAACTGCGGTCACCCCGCGTGGGACCACTGTGTGAGCGAGGGCGCCGAATACGACGCTCACGAGGACAACGGCGCTTGCCGCCACTTTTCGCTCACCGGCTTCCTCGTCTCGCCGCAGGTCCTAGTCGATAACCTTCGCATCTCGCAACTCGCGTAAACGCGCCTCGCTGTAGCCGAGGACGTCGCGCAAAATAGCATCGCTGTGCTCGCCAAGAGCCGGCGGTGCACTTGGTGCCCGCACCGGCGTCGCGGAGAAGTGCATCGGCGAACCGGTCGTGCGAACGCCGCCGGTCTCGTAGATCATCCCGCGTTCGGCGACTTCCGGGGCTGCCAGCACTTCCTCAACCGTGCGCACGCGACCGGCCGGAATATTCACCGCGGCACACGCCGCGAGCACGGCGTCGCAGGACAGTTGCGCGAAGTCTTCGCCGAGGATCGCGATCAGCGTCTCCCGGTTCGCGACGCGCTGCGCATTGGTCGCGAAGCGCTCGTCGGTGGCGAGCCCGGGACGGCCGACGACGGATTCGCACAGGTCGCGGAACTGCCGGTTGTTCGCGCAGGCCAGCACGAACGGCGCATCGGCCGCCTCGAACGTCTGGTAGGGAACGATGCTCGCGTGCGCGTTACCGTAGCGCTTTGCGTTAACGCCGCCGTTGAGCGACGCGCTCGCCACGTTGATCAGCGCTGCGACCGAGGCATCGTGCAGTGCAATGTCGAGCATCTGCCCCGTGCCGGTGCGTTCGCGAGCATAGAGCGCAGCGAGGATTGCTTGCGTCGCGGCGTTGCCGGCCAGCAGATCCGAGATCGCGACGCCGAACTTGTGCGGCGTTCCGTCGACCTCGCCGTTGATCGACATCAAGCCGCTCTCGGCCTGGATCACGAAGTCGTAGCCGGCGCGTTCGGCTAACGCACCCGTGCGTCCGTAACCGGAGAGCGAACAGTAGATCAGCCGCGGGTTCAGCTGCGGCGAGCGAGGGGTAGTCGAGGCCGTAACGCGCCAGGGTTCCGGTAAGGTAGTTCTCGACTAGGATGTCGGCGCGTTGCGCGAGCTCGCGCACGATCGTTTGTCCGTCTTGGGTGCGGAAGTCGACGGCGAGGCTCGACTTGTTGCGGTTGACGGCGAGATAATACGTCGCGGTGCCATGAAAAGCCGGCGGCGTCCAGCTGCGCGTTTCATCGCCGCCGGCGGGGTTTTCGATCTTCCAAATCTCGGCACCCAAATCGCCGAGCGCCATCGTGGACCAGGGGCCCGCGAGAACGCGCGACAGATCCAGTACCCGAATTCCGTCGAGCGGCGGGGCCACGACGCTGTGTGCTACGCTGTGCCGGCGACGTGCGCGGCGAGTTTGCGGAACGTGCCCGCGCGAATTGCATCGAGCGCCGGCCCCTCGAACGAGACGTCCTTGAGCACTTCGCCCGGCGGATCTTCCATCACGCCGAAGGGGTAATCGCTGCCGACCATCAGGTGATCGAGCCCGATGCGCTTGGCGATCAGCTCGAGGTTCGTCCCATCGAACGTAAGCGTGTCGGCGTAGAACTTCTGCGCTTCGATCGACGGGCGCGTCGGCAACATCGCTTGCCACGCTTTCTGCGTGCTCCAGAAGCGGTCGAGCCGCGGCAGCATCCACATCAGGGTGCCGCCGCCGTGGGCGAGCACGATCTTCATGTCTGGAAAGCGCGTGAGATAACCGCCGAGCAGCAGCTTCGCCGAGATCACGCCGGTTTCGGTCGGGTAGGCGCCGGCGGCGCTGAAGCCGAGGATGTTGCGGTGGCGCTCGAAGCCCGGCGCCGTTTCCGGGTGGATGAAGATCAGCGCGCGCAATGCGTTGCATTGTTCCCAGAACGGGACCAGCGCGGGATCGTCGAGTTCGCGCCCGGCCGCGGTCGTGCCGATCTCGACGCCGAGCAAGCCGAGGTCGTTGCGTAAGTAACTCAGCTCGGCGCACGCCGCGTCGACGTCTTGCAACGGAATGGCGCCGAGGCCCGAGAAGCGGTCGGGCCGTTTGCGCACGACTTCGGCGATGCCGTCATTGTGCAGACGTGCCCATGCGCGTCCGTCCTCAGATGAGGACGCGTATGAGTTCGTGACCGGAATCGGTGAGATGACTTGGCGCGCGATGTTGCGCTCGTCCATGTCATTGATGCGGCGTTGCGCATCCCAGCAGCGTTCGTCGATCGTCCGGTAGTGCTTGCCGTTTTCGTAGAGCTGCCCGCAGGTCGGCGTTTCGATTTCGAGTTTGGTGGTGCCGCCCGCGCGATACGTTGCCGCGCTATCCGGAATGTAGTGCGTGTGGAAGTCGACGATTTGTTCCATCTCGGTCAGCCTTCGACGGGACCGGAAGGTTGCGCCTCCAGCGGACAGAAGCGCTCCGCATGATACGACGTTCTTCCGCGTTAACGCTCATCGCCGGCGGCATTCTTGCCGGCATTCGTCCGGCTAGCGCGCAGACGGCGCCGACGCCGGTGCGAATCGGCGCGATGGCGATCGACGCGTTCGGTGAAGCGTACTTCGGCAACGATGCCGGAATTTTCGTCAGCAACGGCATCGCGCCGCAGATCACGACGCTCACCAACGGCGCCGCGATCATGTCGGCCGTCATCGGCGGCGATCTCGACGTCGGCATGGCCAACACCGTCAACGTTGCCGGTGCGATCGCGCGCGGCATTCCCGTCCAGATGATCGCGCCCGCATCGCTATATTCGAAAAAGGACGCGAATCCGAACCTGATGATCGCGAAGACGTCGCCGATCAAATCGCCGAAGGATCTGACCGGCGCAACGATCGCGGTCTCGGCGCTCGGCGACTTCAACCAGTTGAGCCTCTTGGCATGGCTCGATACGAACAAAGTGCCGCGCGATAGCGTGCACTTCGTCGAGATGAAGTTCGGCGAGATGGGAGCCGCGGTAGCGCGTGGGACGGTGCAGGCCGCGATCATCACCGAACCCGCCAAGACCGATGCGATCCTGGCCGGTCAAGTGCGCGATTTCGCCGACACGTACATCGCGGTGGCGCCGGAGTTCGCGACGATCGTGTGGTTTACGACGAAGGGCTGGCTGCAGAAGAACCCCGACACGGCGAAAAAGCTCGTCGCCGGGATCTACGCGACCGCGCGCTGGGCGAATGCCCACACCGATCTATCGGCGCCGATGTTGGCCAAGGCGGCGAAGATGGACCCGGCCGTCGTTGCGGGCATGCGCCGCTTGTACTTCGCGACCGCGAACGACCCGAAGTTTATCGAAGGCACGCTGGCGCTCGGATCGCGCTACGGCATGTTGCCGCGTCCGGTCACGGTTGCGGAGTATACCGCCGGAATATGAGATCGATTCGCGCTCTGATGCTGCTTGCCGCCGTTTCGCTGCTGGGCGCGGGCCCGGCCAGCGGAACGCCGGTCACCATCGACGTGATCCTGCCGCTGACCGGCGGCCAAGCGTTCTCGGGCGCGATCCACGCGCAGACGATCGGCGTCTACGAACGCTACGTCAACGCGAACGGCGGGATCAACGGCCGCCCGGTGCACTTCGACATTCACGACGACAAGTCGAGTCCGCTCGTCGACGTGCAACTGACGAACGCGATCGTCGCAAACAAGACGCCGGTGATGCTGGGATCCTCGTACCAGGCGGGATGTCTCGCCGAGTTGCCGATCCTCGGAACGAGCACGGTCGCCTATTGTCTCTCGCCCGGCCTCAACCCGAAACAGCCGAACATGTTCTCGGCCGCCGTCTCGACGAATTACATCGTGCCGGCAATCTACAAGTTCATGCGCGATCGCGGCTACAAGAAGATCGCGGTCATTACCTCGATCGACGCAACGGGCCAAAGCCACGACGTACTCAGCCAAGTCACGATGGACCGCCCCGACTTCAAGAACATGAGCATCGTCGACTACGAGCACTTCTCGCCGGCCGATCTGAGCGTCAGCGCCCAGATCGCGCGCATGAAGAGCGCGAATCCGCAGGGCGTCGTCGTCGTGGCCACCGGGAACGCGTTCGCCACCGTGCTGCGCAGCATGCACGATGCCGGTCTCGACATCCCCGTGATCACGAGCGCGGTCAACATGAACGAGGACGAGCTCAAGCAGTACCAGCCGTTCTTGCCCAAAGAGATCGTCTTCAACAGCACGCTCTTCTACGCGCGCCCGCAAGACCGCAAAGGCTCCGTGCGTGCCGCAGTCGATGAGTTCTACAGCGCGTATAAAACCGCCGGCATCAACCCATCGCCCGAAGCAACCTCATGGGACCCGGCCAAAATCGTCGTCGCCGCGCTAAAAGCGCTCGGCACAAACACGACCGGCGAACAAGTCGCCGCCTACATCGCGAACTTGCACGACTTCGCCGGCTCGAGCGGCCTCTACGATTTTCGCACCGGCGACCACCACGGCCTCAGCGACGCCGACATCGTGTGGGTCAAATACCAACCCGACACCCCAACCAAATACGTCCCCGTCTCCAAACCCGGCGGCACCCCACTCTAGCGTTCGCCACGCGCCGCGTCCACAGAAAGTAAGCGGGTCGTGTCCCTCGTGTCATCCCGAGCAAAGCGCCCAGAGGGCGCGTCGTCGAGGGACCGCCACAATCGTTAACGGTTTCGCAGCAGCTTTCTAGCCCTTCGTCGCCGGCAGCGTCGTTTTGCACTTCGTGAATTTGCCCTTGGCATCGCGGCAGCGCTTCGGCGCCGGCGTGACGACGGCGGTCGGGCACTTGATGAATTTGCCCTTCGCATCGCGGCACGTCTTGGCCGAGGCAATCCCCGTGCACAAGGTTACCGCGAAAAGAAAACCGAGCACCGACGTCAGTAAACGCGCCATAAGAGACCTCCATCAAAAGAGACGTAGGAGTAGGCGCTTCTCCGGTTGCCTTTCGCTTGCCTAGCGGATGCCCTAGGCGGCCGCGAAGGATTACGTGCGGTCGCCAAATGCGCGTGTAACGCGAATGTAATTTTGCTGAGCCCCGGCTGTAAGGCGCAATTCGCTACGGTCGTAGCATGAAAAACATCACAACGCCCACCCACCTCGCCGCAGCCGCCGTCATTGCCGGCTGCGCCCTGCTCGCAACGAGCGCGCTGGCCGACGCTCAGACTCCTGGGGTTCCATCAGGCGTGGCCTGCTCCGCGCAAAACAGGAACGCCCAACCGACGTATCTCGAAACACCCGAATGGCCGGCAGTCGCTCAGTTAATGAATCTTACCGGTACGACGTACGTGCGCGTGCAGATCGACCCAACCGGCACGCCCTCGCAACCAGAGGTTGCGCGAACGTCCGGCGTGGGCGTACTCGACCGGGCAGCGGTCGATGCGGTCATGAGGAGCACCTTTAGGCCGGAAGTCGACGATTGCGTTCCCGTCAGCGGCAAGTACATAATCATTGTGGACTTTCCCTCGACCCAATGAGCGCTCGGCAGTAGACCGAGCAATCAATGGGGTATCCGTCGTTCAGCACATAAGCCGACGCTCGCGAGAACAATTAGCATGAATGTCTGGCCGCGCGCTCGAGTCAGGTTCGTTACGCTCGTAATCGCGTTGACGGTCGTTGCGATCGCCATCAACGTTCCGGGCTTCGTCATGCACGCACGGCACGTCTACGGAATCAACGGAATAGTTCTCAGCGGCAATCGGGTTGTCGGCCTCTTGAAACGCGGCGGAGCGCCGAACCAATTCAGGGTCGGGGACGTCGTCTTGCTGGACCAGGTGCCGATCGGCGATCGCTATGAAATCGGCCAGTTCTCGCGCCTGGGTCCAATCACGAAGACGGTGCGCATACCGGTGTTGAGAAACGGCAGGCCGGTAACCGTTCTTGAAAACTTCGTCTATGAACCGCGGCTCCTTGGCGATGCGCCCCTTGACGTTACAATCGACCTGATCGAGAAAACGTCGACGCTGTTGCTGGCATTGGTGGGCGCGGCGCTCCTGCTGTTGCGCCCGTCACCCGTTTCGTGGACGTTTTTCTTCTACACCGCCGGCCTAGCCGTCTGGGACGGACCGATGTTCTGGACGTTTCTGCCGGCGATTCCGTACATGATCGTCAGCTGGGTCGCCATCATCTACGCGTCCCTTGCGCCGATCATGTTCGCCCTCTTCGCACTGCGCCTGACCGATATCCTCAAGCCGGCCGCGCGCCTCGTGGCGGAACGTATCGTCGTCGCGGTCGGGCTCGCGTACCTGATCTTTCCAGCGATCGAAACGGTGCTGGTCTTTACGAAGCCCGTCGGCGAATTCTACTATACCGTTTCATTTGCGTTTGCCATTGCACTGCTGGCCGGTGCCACAGCAGTTTTTATCGTGGCGGCGCTTCGCACCGCGCGCACCGGCAAAGGCGTGCCCGTAGCAGCATCGCTCTGCTTCGCCGGCGCGGGCCTGACGCTGCTCCTACACCTCTTCACGGGATTGTTTCTCAACTTCGATAGTGCGCTGCTCAATACGATTCTGCCGGTATTCGAGGCATCGCTGTACTTTCCACTCTCACTTGCCGGAATATTCATTATCGTTCGTTCCCGAACGATCGATATCAAGCTCACGATTTCGCGAACCGCGGCATTTGCATTTCTCAGTTACGCGGTCATCGCAGTCATTGTCGCCGCGAACTGGACGTTTGCTCGGCACCTTGCCGACTATTCATTCTTGATTCCGCTGCAGCTCATCTTTGCCGTGTGGCTCGGTTACCGGTTGAGCGGCTTGGGGGACTTGTCGCGGACGTTCTCGCTGGCAACGTCGGAAGCGACCGCGGCGCGTTTAAGCGGTGACCTCACCACCGAGCAGCAGCTTCTGAGCAAAGCATTAGCCGCGGCCGAACTCACTCGTAAGGCAACTCTGGTCGCGGAAGTCCGTGCTCGCATGGCCTTCAGCGCTTGGCTCGACGGCGACGAGTACCGGCGCGATACCAATCTGCAGGCGCTCGAAGCGGCAATCGGCGCGACTCGGTCCCGCGGTTTGCGCTTCTACTTGGCTGCAGCACGCAACCAACTGGACGAAATCGAACCATCCGATTCAGATCTGGCGGAATGGGTCGCCCGTGGTTACCTCATCGCAAGTACCAAAGCGAAGGACGCCGCCGAGTCCTTGCTGCTGGCACGCGAAGCGAAGCATGCTGCAGAACAAAGCGGTCAGCATTTCTTGACCGCTCTCGCACTCATCGCCAACGCCGAGCTAAATCCCTCGGCGAGCGTCGAAAAGATGCGCGAGCGCGCAGAAGAACTCGCGCGCGAGTTAGCATCCGAACCATTCCGAAACCTCGTCCGAGCGTATTTCGAGGGATCGGAAAACCTCGGCGTGCTGGAACCGTTCGTCCGCAGGTTCAAGCCATCGGTTCACGCGCCGCCCGTGCTCGAAGTAGCATTTTCGCGCGCAGAGGTTCGCGTCTCGAACGTTCCAGTCGCTTTACGCGAAGCGGAGCGGGCTCTGCTGTTCGCGATCGCGTACCGGCCTGGGCCGGTTTCGAGCGATGCTCTCGCCGATGAGCTTTGGCCGGACCGTGACGGCGACGTAGCGAAAAATGCACTTCGCGTGTGCATGCACCGCCTTCGGCGTGCGCTCGGGCCGATAGAATGCGTTTTGCGCAGGGAAAACGGTTACGCGTTGCGCACCGACGCGGCCGTCGATCTTCACGAGATGCCGAAGGTGCATCGTTCCGTCGCCCTCCCGCTAACACCGAACCAGCGATCACGCATGGTTGCCGTATTCGAAACGCTCCAAGCCACAGAAGACCTGCGCGCTGCGGCAGGCAGCTGGTTTTCCCGCTACGCCTATGACATTCAGACACGTTACAACGCCTATGCGCTCACGCTCTGCCGGGACGCTTTGCGTCGCGGTGCACCCGATGAAGCGCTCGGATTCGTGCGGACCGTCCTTAAAAGCGACCCGCAGCGATCCCGAGGCCTGCGAACTCCGAAATAGCGCGAACGACATGATCCGGCAACGCGGCGCTTCAAGGCGCGGCGACGCGGTTACGCGACCAAGTCGAATTCGAACAATGATGCGATGATGGCGGCCATTCGCGGGTCGACCGACCACAGACGAGAGCGCGTGGCGCGCGGCCAAAGCGAGTGCGGATCGTTGACCTCCACGAACGCGCGGACACACTCGGCGAAGTATTCATCGCACGCGCTGGCAGCATAGGGCGTAACGAATGCGGTCGCCCCCGCGAAGGCGCGGCGGATGCGCGGGTCGACGCCACTGAGATAGACGCCGCCGCCCAACGCGCAGTCGAGCGCGTGCGCGAACTCGTGCGCAATCGTCATTGGGCTCAAGCTGCGAAGGTAGATCGTGCGTTCCTCGACCACGAACAAGCCCGCCGGCGGGATCGGCCAGCCGTCAACGCCCGCAACGATGCGGCGTAATACCGGAGAGCGATCGCCGAAGAGTTCGCCCTCACCAAGTACGGTAATGCGGACGCCGGCACGTTCGGCGACGGCGATCGCTCCCGGCCCGAACCGCTGGAGTACTGCCTCGACGGCGGCGGCATGCGGAGGCGCGGCTTCGATCATCCGGCCTACGATACGCGCCGCCATTGCGCTATGATGTCCGAAGTATTGCCTAGTCACCCGTCAGTTGCGAGCGTATCGCGCTCCCGCGTGCGCGATGATCGACTTACTAGGTCCGCGGCGGAGGCGCACGTTGTCAGCGTACCGTCATTCCGCCATCGACGCGATAGTTTGCGCCGGTTATGAACTTGCCGCGATCCGACGCGAGTAATGCAACGACTTCAGCGACGTCCTCGGTGCCGCCGAGACGGGCCAGCGGAATATTGCGAACCCAGTCATCGGAAGAAAATCCTGGAGTCGTCTTGGCAAACTCGGCGGACCCCGGCGTCGCGATGACGCCGGGCGACACGACGTTCACACGGATCCCGCTCGTCGCAAGTTCCGTCGCGAGTGTGCGGGAGTAGTACTCGAGCGCAGCCTTTGCGGCGCCATAGTGCGCGGAGGGCGCAAACGGGATCGTCGCTGCCGCCGAAGAGATGTTTACGACGGCTGCAGCCTTCGACGCACGAAGCGCCGGGAGAAGGGCGTTCGTAAGGCGGATTGCGGCGAAAAGGTTGAGCGCGAAGCTCTCATTCCAGGCCGTCTCGGGTATCGTCCACGATCCACCGAGGAACGCGCCCCCACCGCCCGCATTGTTCACGAGAATGTCGAGACCGCCAACCGCCGCAAGCGCCTGCTTCGCGATTGCGTCCACGCCCTCGCTCGTGGTGACATCGCCGGAAACGAACGTCGCCCCGCGGGTGTTTCGTCGTTACGCGAACGCGCGGCGACGACGACTGTTGCGCCGGCATCAAGCAGGCGCTGCGTGATGGCGGCGCCGATGCCTTTGGTGCCGCCGGTGACGAGTGCGCGGCGACCGATGAGTTCTTTCGAGAGATCAAGTTTATTTGCCATGGGATATTCCTACGCAGATGCGTCACCTAGACGATTGCTAGATTCACGACACGCGTCGTATAATCGAGTTATGTCGCATATGATACGGCCGTCCGAACCGGCCGGTCAACCAACAAATTGGCACGAATGTTGCTTATCCGACGAAAATCGAGAGATTGATGCTTAGCGGTGCACCACGCTCGTCTCGCGTCGATCCGCGGGTAACCCGGACACGCAAGCTCATCCGGGACGCGCTGACGGCGCTTATCGCTGAAAAGAGTTTCGAAGCAATCACCGTGCAGGACATCGCAGAACGCGCTACGATCAATCGCGCGACGTTCTATGCCCACTATACGGATAAGTTCGCTCTGCTTGATGCTTTGGTTCGGGAAGACTTCATGGCCCGTCTCGCCGAGGGTGATCCGCTGAAGATTCGAAGCGTCCAGCCGATGTTGCTGGCGGTGGGCAGCAACGTCTTCGCCTACGTCGCGTCGAAGAAGAAATGTCGAATCGACCGCGATTTTGAGTCGCAGGTTCAACGAACTATGGACACGGCGCTAACTGGCTTCTTGTCACCCGCCTTCGGACAACGCACGGCGATGATGATCGCGTCGGCGTTCGCCGCCGCCGCAATGAATTGGCGTCATCAGGCGCCGAAATCGCCGACGGGACCAATCGTAGCGGATATCGTTCAGATTCTCGTGGACGGCGTGAAAACGCGTCGGCTCTCGGTTTAGATGCGGGCGGTCGCTGCTCTGAAGAAGAACGGTGAGTCAATGCTGATAGCGGCGATTGGGGCGGCCCTTCGACAAGCTCAGGGTGACATGAGAGAGAAGCCACGTAATCTGCTGTTGTTCTTCATTGCTTTTCTTACGGGCGATGGGGCGGCGCAGATTCAGCAAGTTGCGGTCGCCTGGACGGTTTACAGCGTCCATCATCGTGCGTTCGATCTCGGGCTCGTCGGCATCGTGTCGTTTCTGCCGTCGTTGCTGCTGGTGTTCGTCGCGGGTCAGGCTGCCGATCGCTACGACCGCAAAGGGATCATCATCGCCGCGGCCGTGGTCGAGGCGCTCACCTCGCTCGTGCTCGCGGGCCTCGTGTTTGCGGGCATTCGCGATCTCGCAATCATGCTGGGCGTGTTGTTCGTGCTCGGTATCGGGCGTGCGTTCGGCTCGCCGGCGGAGTCGACGGTGCTCATCAGCATGGTGCCGACCGAGGAGTACCTCAGCGTTCAGGCGCGCTACAACTCGTTTCGTGAGGTGGTCGGGATGGCGGGTCCCGTCATCGGCGGCGCGCTGGTCGCGTTCTCCGACATCACCGCGTTCGTCGGAGCGGCCGTGCTCATGCTGATCTCGGTTGCCGCGTTTGCGTTCGTTCACGTTCGCGCGGTCGTGCGCGAACCGGGCAAGGAACTCGATCCGGGCAAGGCGCTCGACGGGCTGCGTTTCATCACGTCGCGGCCGATCGTGCTCGGGGCGATCTCGCTCGATCTGTTCGCCGTGCTGTTCGGCGGCGCGAGCGCGCTGTTGCCGATTTTCGCCGATCAGGTGCTGCACGTCGGCGCCTTTGGCTTCGGCTTGCTCCGTGCAGCGGGCGGCATCGGCGCGTTCGCGATGGCGGTGTTTCTCTCGCAGCGTTCGCCCAGCCGGCACGTCGGGCGCACGCTGCTGCTCAACGTTGCCGCCTACGGCGTCGCGATGCTCGTCTTCGCGTACTCGCGCGACCTTTGGCTCTCGATCGCGGCGCTGGCCATGGGGGGCGCGTTCGACATGGTCAGCGTCGTGATTCGCCGGGGACTGATCGGGTTGAACACGCCCGATGCGATGCGGGGCCGGGTCTATTCGGTCGAGGGCGTCTTCATCGGCGGCTCGTACCAACTCGGCGCCTTCGAATCTGGGACGCTCGCGCAGTTCATCGGGCCGATCGCGTCGGTCGCGGTCGGCGGGGTGGCGACGCTAGCGATCGTTGCTGCTTGGGCCGGATTGTTCCCAGCATTACGCCGCAGCGACCGGCTGGCCGCCGGCGAGCCATTGTAACGGCTCCGCGAAGCCTTGGCGAAGCTTCCGCATACCTGCGACTAAAGTCGCGTTTTCGGCTATTCCGGCGGCCGATGCTCTTTGTATCATGTATCTTCCGCCCCCCGACCGCGGCCGCGTCGACCGCGTCACGTGCCAACATTGCGGCCATCCCGTGTGGGATCACAAGGCCGGCGACGTCTGCACCGAGTGCGACCGCGGCGACGCCTCGAGCGCCTGCGGCCTCTTCTCGCTGTACGGCTTCGGTGAAGCGGCTGCGACCGCAATCGAAGACCGCCCATTTCAACGCTAGCGCCAATCTGTGCAGTGGAACGGAAAGGCGTTCCGCCAGATCGGCGAGCATATTATCTTCGTCGCATGGATGCCGTATCGGCTCTTCTTCGGGCCGCGATTCGCATCGCGGGTGCCTCTGCCGCGATCGTCGCTTACGACGACGATCATCGGCCCGTTGCCTTTACCGGGTGCAGTCAGGGCGCCGCTGCGCTAGCGTTGCGCGACGGCAGCGGCGCCTACATCGACTGCCGCACGCCGGTCACCCCGATGACGCTCGTGCTGCTCGAACCCGCGCGCACGACGGCCGGCGATGCCGCGCTGATGGCGCTGGCGAACGAACTCGGGCATGCGGTGCTCGAAAGCCAGCCGTCTTCGACGGCGACTTGGCCGCGCTCGCGGCGAGCATCGAAACGCTGGCCGATCCGGTGGCCGTCTTCCACCCGCCGGTGCCGGGTGAAGAAGTCGCGCGCTTCGCGTGCGTCAACGGCGCCTTCGAGCGGCTCTTCGGCTATGCGTCGCGCGATCTCGCCGGGCCTGACCGAAGATCTGCTCTACATGGAGTCGACCTCCATGGAAAACGTGATGCACATGCGCGACCGGCTCGCGGCCGGCGATCCGGTGCGCGGAATCCTCGAATTGCAAACGCGCGAGAGCATGCCGCTCTGGATCGAGATGACCTCGCGCGTCGCCTACGATTCGACCGAGCATCCCACGTACTACGTCTCGACGCTGCGCGACATCTCGGCACGTAAAGAGTTCGAAGCTGCCGTCGCGGCGGAGAAGCAGCGGCTGAGCGTCACGCTCAAGGCGATCGGCGACGCCGTGATCACGGCCTTGCCGGACGGCCGCATCGATTTCATCAACGCCGCGGCGCAGCGGCTGCTCAACGTCGCCTTCGCTGAGGCCTACGGCATGCCGTTGCGCTCGATCGTCGACTTGCGCGACGAGCAGGACGCGCCGTGTGAGATCCATCTCGATCCGGCCGGCGACGTGCGCGGCGAAGGCTTGCTCTACGGCCCCGAGCGCAACACGCAGATCGCGTTCGTCAGCTCGCCGATGTGCGGCGTGCTCAATCCGCGCGTGCCGTTCGGCTACGTGATCGTGCTGCGCGACGTCACCGCGCAAGTGCGCCTCACGCGGCGGCTCGCCTACGAGGCGAGTCACGATTCGCTCACGCGGCTGCCCAACCGCCGCCGCTTCGAAGAGATGATCGAGGGCGCGCTGGTCAGCGCGCGGCACAGCACGGCGTCGTGCACACGGTCGCGTTCATCGACCTCGATCGTTTCAAACAGGTCAACGACTCGTTCGGCCACGAGACCGGCGATCGGCTGCTGCGCGACGTCGCGCACCGCATGTCGCTCAACGTGCGCGGCAACGATATCCTCGCGCGCCTCGGCGGCGACGAGTTCGCGATGTTGCTGCACGAGTGCACGCCCGCGCAGGCCGAACGCGTGGTCGAGAAGATTCGCCAATCGGTGGAATCGCTGCCGGTGGTCTTCAACGGCAAGACGATCGTCCTCAGCGCGAGCATCGGGCTCGCGGCGCTCGATCACCGGTCCGTCAGCGCGGCCGCGGTGATGGCCGAAGCCGACAAGGCCTGCTACGAAGCGAAGGCGCGCACCCACGGAGCAACTGCTCCGGAGTAGTTAACGTCCGGCGCCGACGCTGGCGGCGAACAGGATGCCGAAGACGAGTTCGAGCCGGCCGGTGTCGATCAGCGCCGGCACGAGCGCGCGGCCGGTGGCGCCGCTGCGAACGGTCTGCACGGGCCGGATCGCGATCGCCGCAGCCACGAACGCGAGCAGCGCCCACGGGCGCAACGCGACCACCGCTAACGTCGCCAGTGCGGCGGCGGCGAGCAGCGCGAGATAGAGCTGACGCGTCGGGCCGTCGCCCATCTTGACGGCCAGCGTGCGTTTGCCGTTGGCGGCATCGCCGGGAATGTCGCGCAGGTTGTTGACGACGAGCAGCGCCGTCGTGAGCGAACCGACCGCGAGCGATGCGAGCACGGACACGACCGTGAACGAGCCGTGCTGCACGTACGTCGATCCGAGCGTGCCGACGAAGCCGAAGAAGATGAAGCAGACGACTTCGCCCAGGCCGTTGTAGCCGTACGGCTTCGCGCCGCCGGTGTAGAACCACGCCGCGGCGATCGCCGCAAAGCCGACGGCGATCAGCCAGGGATCGACTTGCAGCGAGAGCACGATGCCGGCGACCGTTGCGACGCCGAACGAGATCCACGCGGCGCGCAGCACGGCGGCCGGCGTCGCGAGTCCGGAGGCGACCAGCCGTTGCGGGCCGGTGCGGTTCTTATCGGTTCCGCGAATGCCGTCGCTGTAGTCGTTGGCGAAATTGCAGCCGATCTGTATCGCGAGCGCGACGATCGCGGCGAGCGCAGCGCGGCCGAAATGATACGGCATGCCGGCCGCAGCCGTGCCGATCAGCACCGGTACGATCGACGCGGGTAACGTCGGCAGGCGTGCTCCGGCGATCCATTTCTTCATCGTCTGCTGCGAATCGGACTAGGTTGAGGTCGGCGTCGGGCTCGGGCTCGGAATGTCCGTCGTGCCGGTCGTGAAGGCGCCCTCCGCGATTCCCGTCCCGCAGCTCGTGTTTGCGAGGTAGATGGTAAACGTCGTCGCCGTCGCGGAGAAGTTTCCGATCGATGCGGTTTCGTAGATCGGGTTGGGCACGATCGGCGGCGCCGACGGCGTGGGAAGCGGCGTCGGGGTCGCGCCGGCGGTCGAACTCGGTGCGGGTCCTGGGGTCGCTAGGAACGCGATCGAGTTCGTGTTCTGCGTCGATCCGAACGACGATGTCGCGTACATATACCAATTCGTCGGCAGCGGGTTCGGTGAGACCGCGAACACGACGCCTTGCGTGTTCGGCGCCTGCGACTGCGACGGGTTTGCGGAAAAACCATCTGCATCGTCTCGCCGCTGGGCAGCACGCACTGACCGGTCGCGCTCGGCAATGGGGTCGGAGTGCTGTTGGTGTTGGGGTTGTAGGCGTTGGTCGCCCGAACAGCCCGCGGCGATCACGGAAGCGAGCGCAATGGCAATAAAAGGCAGGACGACGGTTTTTCTCATGCTCGCCCGATGATACGCCGCGGGTCATGGAGTTCTCTGCGAGCCTGGTAGATGAGGCCGAATCCGAGGTCGCCGATCAGCTCGAATCGGGGGTGGGCGTCGATCGTGGCCCGCTCGAGCGGCGTGTGATAGAGGAGCACGACCTCGCGGCGCCCGTCGGCCGCCGAGCCGGTCCAGCATCGGCGCCAGCACCTCTGCGCTGAATGGGTTGTAGAGGTAGACGACCAGGTTGCCGCGCGGAAACCGGAACGTGGCCGCGTCGGCGCGCACGAGGCGAATGTCGCGGCACAGCAGTTCGCCGCGGTAGGCCGCGCGGTTGTCCTTCGCGATCTCGACCAGCGCGGGCGAGATCTCGAGGCCGACGATCTGCCGGTAGGGCCGCCGCGCGGCATGCAGCACGACCCGTCCGAGGCCTGCGCCCACGTCGACCAGCGTGGCGCGTTCGGGCGCCAGCGGCACTGCATCGAGCAGCCGGTCGAGGTCGGCGATCGGCGTCGGTTCGTAGTGGGTGGCGAATTCGAGGCTCGGGCCGATCGCTTCGGGGTCGAGTTCGCCGAGGAAGATCAGCGCCTCGGTCGTGACGCCGTGTTCGGCATCGAAACGTTGGCCGGCGCGGCGGCTCAGTGGACGAGCGCGCTCGCGAGCGTCAGCTCCACGCCGTCGGCCGCAGCCCGTGGTGCCGACGCTGCGCACGGCGGCCAGCGTCGCGGCGCGCGGATGTCCGATCGCGATCGCGCTGCCGGTGGCGCGCGCGTCGGAGATCGCTTCGAGCAAACGCGCTTCGACGGCCGGCTTGGCTGTCGACGTTGTCGAGGAAAACGCTGCGGCTCGCCGTCGAGCACGCCGCGTTCGTGCGCGACCGATTCGCCGACGCTCGCGCTGCTGGTGCGTGAATCGATGAAGTAGCGTCCGTCCTGCGCCAGTACGTCGGCGATGTCGCCCATCACGCGCGCGTCTTGCGTCGCAAGGCTGCCCTCGTGATTGTTGACGCCGCGCGCTTGTGGCAATTCGGCCAGATCGCCGGCGACCTCGCTGCGGATCGCCGCGTCCGACATCGTCGTCGTGATCGTTCCCGGTCCCGGGTATTCGCCCGAGATCGTTTGCATCGGCAGATGCAGCATCACGCCCTGACCGGCAGCGCTCGCGTCGCGCGCGATCGCGCTGCCGAAACGCACGTGCGGCAACACCGAAAGCGTGACGGGAAACGGCAACGCAACGAAAGCCCGCTCGGTGTCCGGCCACTGGCCGCAGTCATCGATGATGATCGCGAGCCGCGCGCCCTTACCTGCAGCGTGCTTCGCGAGCGGCGGCAGCGTTGCAAGCAGAGCGACCGGCGACGGCGTTCCCGGCGCGGGCGAATGCGCGAATTGCGGCTCTTCGGACGCTGCCTCCGTCTGCATTGCAACCGGCGTTGCGGCCGGCGGGGGCGGCGCGGTTGGTACCGGTGCAGCGGTGGGCAGCGGTCCGCGGCGTGCCGGGATGTCGGGCGGAGCCGTGGGCGGCGGCGTCGCTAGCGCGGTTTGCGGCGTTCCGTCGGGAGCCCACAACCAGATCGCTGCGGCGACTGCCATGCACCCGAACCCAAGGAGAAACAGCAGTAAGAAGGCCGGCGACCCTTTACGGCGTCGCGATTTTCTCCGGGTGGGCACGTTGCTAGTCTTTCGCCACCGGTTGCGAAGAGTATTCCTATGGCAACCTATCGTGCTCCGCTGCGCGACATGGCATTCGTCTTGCGCGAACTCGCCGGCATCGACGATATCGCCACGCTTCCCGGCTTCGAAGAAGCCGCGGACGTGCTCGATCCGGTGCTCGCCGAGGCTGCCACCTTTGCAGCCGAAGTGCTGGATCCGCTCAACGCATCGGGCGATCGCGCCGGCTGCACGTGGAACGACGGCGCGGTCACGACGCCGCCCGGATTCAAGGACGCCTACCAGCAGTTCGCGCAGGCCGGCTGGATCGGATTGCCGGTTGCCGCCGAGCACGGCGGCCAAGGCTTGCCGCAAGTGCTGCTCGGCGCGGTGCTCGAGATGTGGAACGGCGCGAACGTCGGCTTCGCCAACGGCCCGCTGCTCAATCAAGGCGCGATCGAGGCGATCGAACTCGTCGGCAGCGCGGAGCAGAAGCAGACCTACATCCCGCGGCTCGTCTCGGGCGAGTGGATGGGCACGATGTGCCTCACCGAGCCGCAAGCCGGTTCCGATTTGGCCGCGGTGCGCACGAAAGCCGTGCCCGACGGCGACCACTACGCGATCAGCGGGCAGAAGATCTTCATCACGTTCGGCGAGCACGACCTCACGCCGAACATCATGCACCTCGTGCTCGCGCGTTTGCCCGATGCCCCCGAAGGCACGAAGGGCATCTCGATGTTCATCGTGCCGAAGGTGCTGGTCAACGCCGACGGCTCGCTCGGCGAACGCAACGACGTCCACTGCGCGGGCATCGAGCACAAGCTCGGCCTCAACGCCAACCCGACGTGCACGCTGAACTACGGCGAGAAGACCGGCGGCGCGATCGGCTATCTGGTCGGCGAACCCAATCGCGGCCTCGAGTACATGTTCATCATGATGAACGCGGCGCGCTTTGCGGTCGGCGTGCAGGCGATCGGGATCGCCGACCGCGCGTATCAGAGCGCGTTGGCGTACGCCAAGGAACGCATCCAGAGCCGCGACGTAGCGGCGCGCACGCCGGAGCCGGTCGCGATCATCCGTCATCCCGACGTGCGCCGCATGCTGATGTCGATGAAGGCGCAGATCGAAGCGATGCGCGCGCTGGCATATGTCACCGCCGGCGCGCTCGATACGGCGCACAAGTCACCCGACGAGGCGACGCGGAAACGGCACAAGGCGTTCGCCGAGTTCATGATCCCGATCGTCAAGGGCTGGTGCAGCGAAACGGCGATCGAGCTGTGCTCGACCGCCGTGCAGGTCTTCGGCGGGATGGGCTACATCGAAGAGACCGGCATCGCGCAGCAGTATCGCGACATCAGGATCGCCTCGATCTACGAGGGCACGACCGGCATCCAAGCCCTCGACCTCGTGGGCCGCAAGCTCATTCGCGACATGGGCACGACCGCCACCAAGATCGTCAAAGAGATCGCCGCCTTCACGCAAACGCTCGAGGGCGATGACCCCGACGTCGTCGCGATCAAAGCCGAACTCGAGAAGGCGGTCAAAGCCCTCGGCGATGCGTCGAGCCGCCTCGGAATGAACGCGATGAGCGATCTCAATCTTGCCTTCGCCGCGTCGGTGCCGTACTTGAAACTCTGGGGCATCGTCGCGGGCGGCTGGCAGATGGCGCGCGCCGCGCAGATCGCGGCCGCGCACATCGCCGCGGGCGATTCGGAAGCGGAATTCTATCGCGCGAAGCTGACGACCGCGCGTTTCTACGCGGATCACGTGCTGAGTCAAGCCGGCTGGCTGCA
Source organism: Vulcanimicrobiota bacterium (assembly GCA_963845455.1). GTDB lineage: Bacteria > Vulcanimicrobiota > Vulcanimicrobiia > Vulcanimicrobiales > Vulcanimicrobiaceae > Lustribacter. The sequence continues at coordinate 891,437 of CAWJSM010000002.1, forward strand.
ACATCAGATCGTCTACGGCGCGGCATCCGTCATGCGTCTCACCGATGAAGGCTACGACCTGGATCGTCGCGCGCTCGCGCAACGATGAACGTTCCCACCGCCGACCGCGATGGGGTGCGGGTCATCACGCTCGACAACCCGCCGATCAACGCGATCTCGTTTGCATACTCTGCCGCGCTCGTAACGGCGCTCGAAGCGGCGGAAGCGGATCCCGGCGTGCACGCGGTCGTGTTGACCGGCGCCAACGGGCTCTTCAGCGGCGGCGCCGACATCAACGATTTCGCGACCGAGCCCACCGCCGACACGAAGACGATTCGCGACGTGATCGCCGGCGTCGAGAAGAGCGCGAAGACGTACGTCGCCGCGCTCGAGAAAACCGCGCTCGGCGGCGGCATCGAGCTCGCGCTCGCGTGCGATTACCGCGTCGCGGTCGCCGGCACGAAACTCGGCTTTCCGGAAATCAAGCTCGGGCTGATTCCGGGCGCGGGCGGAACGCAACGGCTGCCGCGGCTGATCGGCGCGCAAGATGCGCTGCAGATGATGCTCAAGGGCGATAACCTCGACGCCGAGGAGGCGCGCAAGAAGGGCCTGCTCGATGAGGTCGTCGCGAGCGATGCGATCGCTGCGGCGCAGGCGCTGATCGAACGCGTGCGCGCGACGGCGCCGAAACGCCGCACCTCGGCGCGGCGGACGGAGTTAGGCATCGCGGGCCTAGCGTTATTCGCCACGCCCTTCGTCGTCGCGCAAGCGCACAAGATGGTGCCGCCGGAAGACCGCGGCGGTTTCGCCGCGCACAAGCTCATCGATGCGGTCGAGGCATCGATCGAACTCGAATTTCCGCGCGGCCTGGCGCGCGAATACCGCCTCTTCGACGAACTCGTGCGGTCGGCGCCGTCGGCCGCACTGCGCCACGTGTTCTTCGCCGAGCGCGAACTCGGCAAGATTCCGGGCATGCCGCCGGCCGCGCCGCTGACGATCGCAAGTGCGGGCATCGTCGGTGCCGGAACGATGGGCACCGGCATTGCGATCACGTTCGCGAACGCCGGCATTCCGACCGTAGTCGTCGAGCCCAATGACGAGCAGATCGAACGCGCGAAGCAGATGGTCTTCGGAATGTTCGCGCACCAAGTGCAGCGCGGCCGCATGTCGCAAGAAGAAGCGTGGGAGCGCGGTCGATCGATCCGCTTCGAGAACGACCTGGCCGAGCTGGCGCAGGCCGACATCGTGGTTGAGGCCGTGTTCGAAAACATGGAGGCGAAGAAGGCCGTGTTCGCGCAGCTCGACGCGATCGCGAAGCCGGGCGCGATCCTCGCGAGCAACACCTCGACGCTCGACATCGATGCGCTGGCCGCGATGACCAAGCGTCCGGAACGCGTGCTCGGGCTGCACTTCTTCGTGCCCGCCAACATCATGAAGCTGCTGGAGATCGTGCGCGGCAAAGACACCTCGCCCGAAACGCTGGCCACCGCGATCGCGCTTGGGAAGACGCTGCGCAAAGTGGGCGTCGTGTCGGCGAACGCGTTCGGCTTCATCGGCAACCGGATGCTGTTCGATTATGCGCGCGCGGCGATCGGTTTGGCCGAAGAGGGCGTCGCGCCGGAGCGCATCGATCGCGTAATGAAAGAGTTCGGCATGGCGATGGGTCCGTTTGCGATGTTCGATCTCTCGGGCCTCGACGTGTTCTGGCACATCGAGCAAGGGAATCCGGAGGTGCGCAGCCGTTCGGCGATCGTCGACCGTCTCTATCGCGAGAACCGCCTCGGTCAGAAGACGGGCGCCGGCATCTACCGCTACCAGAAGGGCAGCCGCGAACCGATCCCCGATCCGGTGACGCTCGAACTCTTCCGCGAAGAAGCGGCGAAGGTGGGCATCGCGCCGCAGCCCGACGTGAGCGATGCGGAGATCGTGGAGCGCCTAACGGGCGCGCTCATCGCGGCGGGCGAACAACTCGTGCGCACCGGCGTTGCGCTGCGGCCGGGCGACATCGACATCGTCTACGTCTACGGCTACGGCTTCCCGCCCCACCGCGGCGGCCCAATGTGGTACTCGTGTCACCCCGAGCTTGTCGAGGGGCAGCCCACAACCCATGATTGAGGCCGTAATCGTTTCGGTGGCGCGGACGCCGATCGGGCGCGCGTTTCGCGGGGCGTTCAATCAGACGCACGGTGCAACGCTGGCCGGGCATGCGATCGCGCATGCGGTCGAACGCGCGGGCGTCGAACCGGCGGAGGTCGACGACGTGATCCTCGGCGTCGGCTTACCGGAAGGCGCGACCGGCAACAACCTCGGCCGCGTTGCGGCGCTGCGCGCCGGTTTGCCGGTGAGCGTTCCCGGCGTGACGATCAATCGTTACTGCGCCTCGGGACTGCAGTCGATCGCAACGGCGGCCGGACGCATTCTCGCCGACGGCGCGAAGATCGTCGTCGCCGGCGGCTGCGAGTCGATCTCGATGGTGCAGAACGTGATGAACGTGCACTACTTCACCGAAGAGTGGACGCTGCGGCATGAGCCCGACCTCTACATGCCGATGCTGCAAACGGCGGACGCCGTCGCGAAGCACTACAAGATCTCGCGCGAAGCGCAGGACGAGTACGCGCTGCAGAGCCAGCAACGTACGGCTGCCGCGCAAGCCGCCGGCCGGTTCGATGCCGAGATCGTGCCGCTGCCGGCCTGGAAGTACGTCGAGCACAAAGCGGACGGCTCGTTCAGCGAAGAGCTCGTCACGCTGCGGAAGGATGAAGGCAATCGCGCCGACACCACGGCGGCCGGTCTCGCCGCACTCAAGGGCGTGCTCGATGCGAAGTCGACGGTCACGGCCGGCAACTCCTCGCAGCTCTCCGACGGCGCCGGAGCCGTGGTGGTCATGGACGCGCACGAAGCCGCCCGCCGGAACCTGCAGCCGTTGGGGATCTACCGCGGCCTCGTGGTTGCGGGCTGCGAGCCGGGTGAAATGGGCATCGGACCCGTCTTCGCTATTCCCAAACTGCTACAACGCCACGGCCTGGGCATCGACGACATCGGCCTCTGGGAGCTGAACGAAGCTTTCGCCGTGCAAACCGTCTATTGCCGCGACACGCTGGGCATTCCAAACGAGCGCTTCAATGTCGACGGCGGCGCGATCTCGGTCGGACACCCGTATGGGCTCAGCGGCACCCGCATGACCATGCACGCCCTGCTCGAGGGCAAGCGCCGCAACGTCAAATACGTCGTCGTGACGATGTGCATCGGGGGCGGCATGGGCGCCGCCGGCCTCTTCGAGGTCGCGTGAGGTGGGAAGGGCGGCTGCACGGCGGCGTGGCATTTTGGCTGGGTGAGCGTTCACCAGATATCATTCGAACTCAACGGTAAGACCGTCGAGCGGTCCGTCACTCCCGAGACCCTCGTGGCCGACATGCTGCGCGACGACATCGGCCTGACCGGTACCAAAATCGGCTGCAGCATCGGCGTGTGCGGCGCCTGTAGCATCCTCGTTGACAACACGTTGATGTCGGGCTGCCTGCTGCTGGCCATCATGGTCGACGGCAAGTCGGTGACGACGATCGAGGGCATCGCGCCGTCGGAAACCGAGCTCTCGCCGCTGCAGGATGCGTTCATCCGCAAGGGCGGCTTCCAGTGCGGCATCTGCACGTCGGGGCAGATCATCGCCGCGACCGCGCTGCTCGCGCAGAACGCGAAACCGAATCGCGAAGAAATCAAGGAGTGGATGATGGGTAACCTCTGCCGCTGCACCGGTTACTACAAGATCATCGATTCAATCGAAGACGCCGCCGGGATCGTTCATGAAAACGTTTGATTATAGCGCGGCCGCTTCGATCGACGAAGCGCTCGCAGCACTCCAAGAATTCGGCGACGACGTCGAGTTCATCGCCGGCGGCACCTCGCTCGTGCTGATGATGCAGCAGGGCCTCGTCCAGCCGTCCAAAGTCGTCGGCCTCGGCCAGATAAAAGAACTGCGCGGCATCAAGCGTACGGCCAACGGCGGACTCGAAGTCGGCGCGATGACGACGCACCGCCAGCTCGAGACCTCGCCCGAAGCGTTCGCCTACGCGGCGGCTTTGCCGCAGTCGCTCGGCGTCATCGCGACGATTCGCGTGCGCAATCAAGCCACGCTCGGGGGCAACCTCGTGCATGCGGATCCCGCGCAGGATCCGCCGCCCGTGTTGATCGCGCTCGACTCGATCGTCGACGTCGTGAGTGCCGGCGGCGGCGCGCGCGCGATTCCGATGGAAGAATTCTTCACCGATTTCTTCGAGACGCAGCTCGGCGAAAACGAACTGGTCCGCTCGGTGAAGATTCCGCCGATGCCGGCCGGCTCGCGCCTGGCGTACAAGAAGTTCTTGCCGCGCACCGAGGATGACTACGCGACCGTTTCGGTTGCCGTACGCCTCGGCGTCGATCCGGATGGAACGTGTAAGGATATCCGCATCGGTCTCGGCGCGCTCGCGGTGACGCCGTTGCGCGCGAAGGCCGTCGAGCAGGCGCTGCTCGGCCAAAAGCTGACGGAAAAGTCGATTAAGGAAGCTGCCGCTCTCGTGCGCGATGAAGTCGATCCCCTCGACGACGTGCGCGGTTCGGCCAAATACAAGCGCGAGATGGCGCGTGTCTGGACGGAGAGAACGATCGCCCTGTTGGCGAAGCCCGTTGCATGAAGTTTGAGCAGACCATCGACCTGCCGGGGGCGAGCCCGGATCGCGTCTGGGACTTTGTCATGGACGTGCCGTCGATGGCAAAGTGCATTCCCGGCTGCAGCGGGGTCGAAGACCTCGGCAACAACCACTACAAAGCAACCGTGAAGATCAAGGTGGGCCCGATCGGGCTCAGTCTGGCGAGCGAAATTTCGATCGTCGAGAAGAACGAAGCCGATCGTACCGCGTCGCTGCTCGTCGAAGCGGCCGACAAACGCGTCGGCGGCGCGGTCAAGGCCACGATGGCGATGAAGCTCACCCCTGAGGGCGACGGCTCGAAGCTCGAAGTGACCACCGATGCCAACGTGATGGGCCGCATCGGCGATTTCGGTCAGCCGATCATTCGCAAGAAGGCGGATCAGACGCTCCAAGAAGTCGCCGAGAACCTGCGAAAGGCACTCGCAACGCCCGTATGACCACGATCGTTGCACCGCGTCACGTCGACGCGGTCCTCGGTTCCGACGAGATCCGGGTTGAAGGCCGCGACAAAGTCAGCGGCAAGCAGAAGTACACGGCCGACGTGAAGCTGCCCAACATGCTGTGGGCGGCGTTTACGACGAGCCCGCTGGCGCACGCGCGCATCATCAGCATCGACACGAGCGAAGCGAAGCGCGTGCCGGGCGTGCATGCGGTATTGACGTCGGCCGATATCGGTCCCAACAAGCGTTCGGGCCGCATGCTCTACGATTTGCCGGTACTGGCCTACGATACCGTGCGCATGATCGGCGATCGCGTCGCGGCCGTGGCCGCCGAAACGCGCGAAGCGGCCGAAGAAGCGGCGCGGCTCGTGCACGTCGAGTACGAAGAACTGCCGGTACTGCTCGATCCGTTTGCCGCGCTGGCGCCCGACGCGCCGGTGCTGCACCCCGACGTCGAGAGCTACTTCTTCGCCGGCAAGGCGCAGCCCAAACGCAAGCACCCCAACGTGCAAGGCTGCCAACTGATCACCAAGGGTGAAACCGACCTCGAGCCGATCTTCGCACGCGCGCACCGCGTCTTCGAGCATAAATTCGAGACGCCGCGCCAGCATGCCGGGTACATCGAGCCGCACGCCGCGATGGTGTGGATCGACGATCAGGATATCGTTCACGTATACACCGTCAACAAACAGCCGTTCTCGGTGCAGCAGTGGATGGCGAACACGCTCGGCCTTCCGCTCGAGAAGATCGCGGTCGAACCGATCGGCATCGGCGGCGATTTCGGCGGCAAGGGCCTCACGACCGACGAGTACGCATGCTACTACCTCGCGCGTGCGACGGGCCGTCCGGTGAAGCACGTGTACACCTATGTCGAGGAACTGCAGGCCAGCTCGACGCGCCATAAAGCCTACATCACGCTCAAGACCGCGGTCGACGAGCACGGAAAGTTCCTCGCGCACGCCTCGGAAGTGATCTACGACGGCGGCGCGTATGCGGCGGGTAAGCCGACGCCGTTCCTCGTGCCCGGCGGCGGCTACGCGACGGTCGGGTATCAGATTCCGAACGTGCGGCTCGACGTGAGTTGCGTGTACACCAATACGATCGTCGGCGCGCACGTCCGCTCGCCCGCCGACGTCCAGTGTTTCTTTGCCTGGGAGCAGCACGTCGATATCATCGCGCACGAACTCGGCATCGATCCGATCGAACTGCGCATGCTCAACGTCGTGCGCGAGGGCGAGTCCGCCGTCACCGGCGAGCACCTGCACAATCCGCAGGGCTATGCCGTGCTGGAGGTGCTCAAGCGCGAACTCGAGGAGCATCCGGCGAAGGACGGCAGTGCGTGGGGCATCGCACTAATTTGCCGGCACACCGGCGGCGGAAAAACCGCCGTCGATGCGACGCTCTTCCCCGACGGGCACGTTGAGATCATGATCGGCGTTCCCGATCAGGGTTCCGGCGCATTCACGGTGGCGCAGCGCGTGTTCGCGGCGACATTCGGGTGCGAGCTCGACCGCGTGACGGTGCGCCAAGGCTCGACGCTCAAAGCGAAACGCGATCCCGGGTCGGGCGGAAGCCGCGTCACCTACATCGTCGGCAACGCGACGCGCATTGCCGCCGAAGCCTTGCTCACCGAGCTCAAGCGCCGCGATGGCGCGCCGGTCGATGCGCCGATCCACGTGGTCGGCGAGTTCGACGGAACGCAGCACGATGAAGCACATCCGGCCGACTACAGCTTCACCGGGTTCGGCTTCGACCTGCGCGTCGATCGCGACACCGGCGCACTCGATATCCGCGACGTGCTGCTGGTATGCGATGTCGGCAAGATCATCAACCCGGTTGCGCATCAAGGCCAGATCGACGGCGGCTTCATCTACGGCATCGGCAGCGCGACGATGGAAGAGATGCCGGTGGACGAGAGCGGCAAGCTCACCTCGCTCAGTCTCGGCGATTACAAGCTGCCCTCGATGCGCGACATCCCGCCGCTGCGGACGCTGTTAGTCGAGTCTCCCACGGCCGGCGGCCCGTACGGGTCGAAGATGGCCGGCGAAATGACCAATAGCGGCGTTGCGCCGGCGATCGTCAACGCGATATTCAACAACACCGGCGTCCGCATTGATGAGTTTCCGGTGACCGCGGAGCGCGTGTTCGACGCGCTCCACCAGCCCGCTAGGACGAACTCGCGACCGTAGCCGTCTTGAGCAGATAGTGGTCGACGGCGGCGTCGGCCGATTTTGACACGGCGGCTTGCCAGGTGCTCCCGTAGCCGCGAAGGCCATTTCCGGGCGCCAAGAACTTCTGCGCACTGCAGCTATAGAGCGAGACGTTGAGCAGCGCGTTCACGCTGTTGATGTAGTTGTTGTATTCCTGGCCTTTCTGCGCGACAGCCGACACGGAACCGAACACGAGAAAGGAAGCGCCGGTATCGGTGCAGAGTTCGGGGCTGGGAAGCCGATGCGCGGTCGAAAGCGGATCGCCCTCAGCAACGCTTTGACCTCGGCGCTTGAGTGAGGTCTCGATCGCCGCGACGGTGTAGTCCCGCACCGCCGGCGGCACGTCTTTGGCGACGAAGTTCAGCACCACGAAGCGGCTCGGGCGGCTGGCCGCGGCGTACACTTTCGGCGCTGCGGTCGGTTTCGATGAGAAGCCGTAGGCTTCGTTGGGCAGTTTCAAGGGCGGTGCGTCGCCCGGTTGTCCGCTGCCGCGCGATGCCGAGCTCGTGATCTTCTTGGGAGCTTCGGTCGGCTTCGCCGTGGGTCGCGGGGGCGGCGGAGGATTGAGCACGGTTTCGTATCCGCGCGTGAGGTACTGCGTGACCGCCGACTTCACCGCCGGCGCCTGAAGGATGACGTCGCCGGATGCCGCCAGGTACGCCGTCGTCGACCAGACGACGGTGCCGCTACGCGCGCTGACGATTTGTTCGATCAGCGGGATCGTGTTCTGCGTCGGCGGCGAGAACGAGCCCATGAAATAATAGTCGCCGCCCGCCGCTTTCGCCGTGTGCAAGTAATCGGCCGGAGCGGTGGCGGGATCGGCCATGACGACGTTTACGCCGCCGAGACTCTTGAGCGCTGCACCGAGCTGGTTCGCATATCCGATGCCGGCTGCCGGGTCCATGCCCTGCGACGGACGGTACGGAAAGATTACGAGCGTCGGCGTTGGGAAGAAGTTCACCGTACCTGCGCCCAAGAGCGCGACGGCCAATGCCGCGCAGAAAACAGCGACGAGCGAACGCGCCGTCAGGCGGGGCGAAACGAGCATCTCCGGAGGTTCGCGAGCCGGGCGGAAATCCTTACGTCAATTGCGGGACGGTTGCTTGACCCGTTCCAAAACGGTTTCCGCGCCGTGCACGGCACCGTCGGGCCACACCCGCACGAAACGGTAGAGCCCGAAGTTGACGTCGAGGTAGTCGCCCGGGCGCGGCAGCCGATCGACGAACAGCTGCAGCGTCGGGCGCCGGTCGGCTTCGATGTCGCTCTCCCACGTTCGCTCGGCCGGCGTTGCGGCGATGCGCGCGCGCACTTCGAGCGAACCGCTGCGCACGTTGGTGTAGATGCGCGGTTCGAACGCGACGAGTTCCGGCAACGCGTCGGCGATCGTGCGATAGCGGTAGCCGATCGGATCGACGGCGTTTTCGAGAACGTCGCTCATCAGTTCGCGCAGCGCGCAATTTTGCGATATCCATTCTTCCGCGCTGTCGGGTTCCGGCGTCGCGAGCGTGACCGCGCCGCCGTCGCCGGCGTTGACCGCGATCCCGAGATCGGCGGCCAATTCGAGCACGCCGCTTTCGCGCAATCGCTCGGCCGCCGCCGCCGCTAGCGCAACGCGCGCGCCGGTGACGGTCGGATAGCCTTCGTCCAGTGCGGTGGTGCCGAAATCGACGGCCGTTACGGTTCCACTGAGCAGCAAGCGCTCAGCAAGGTCAGCGTCGTCGGCCAGCGCCGGGGGACGGGCCGGCGGGGCGGGCGCCGATGCGTCGACCGCGTCGTCGTCGCACGGGTCGGCGAGGCCGAAGCGGTCGGCGGTGAACAGCACGTCGAAGGCATGACCGAGATGACGGTGACACGCCCCGAGTGCGTAGGAAAGGTCGTCTTCGACGCCGCTGCCGACCTGCAGATAATAGGTGATCAGTTGTTCGCACGGCTCACCGTCGAAGCGCAGAAACGGGCACACGACCGCGACGGTCGGCGCGACCTGGGCGAAACGGATCGTATCGAGTTCGCCGACGTTGCCGGGTTCCAGATTCGCGATCAGCTTCGCGCGCCAGCGATCGAAGAACGGCTGATCTATCATCATGGACTGCTCTTTGTCGCGCCACGGCATGAACGCCTGGCCCGGACTCGGAAGAGCCTGCCGATGAAGGAGATCAGATGAAGGAGATCATCACCTCCCCGAACGCGCCGGTCACCGGTTTCACCGACGCCTCGAAGCCGGCCCCGATCGCGCAGGCGATTCGTGCCGGCAACTTGCTCTTCGTTTCGGGGCAAGGCCCCCTGAACGCGCAGCGCGAGGTGGTCTCGGCCGAGATCGGCGCGCAGACGCGTCAGACCCTCGAGAATCTGCGCGCCATCTTGGCTCACGCCGGGGCGAGTTTCGCCAACGTCGTCAACATGCGCGTCTGTTTGCGCGACGTAGCCGACTTTCCGAAGTTCAACGAAGCCTTCGGCGAAGTGATGGCGGGCGAGAAGGTCACGCGCACGTGCATCGGCGGAACGCCGCATCGCGCCGGCGTCAACGTCGAGATCGACTGCATCGCGGTTATGGATTAGGAGTGTTGCTATGATGAAGATGCCGCCGGCGTTCAAGATGCCGCTGATCGATCTCAAAGAAGTCTCGGCCGAGCTCGAGCGCACCGGCCGCCGCGTGCACGTGCTGTGGCAAGAGGACGAGACGCTGGCGTTCGTGGCCCGCGGCCGCGAGTACCGCAGCGAGTTCCACATCAATCCGGCCGACGAAGTGATGTACATGCTGCGCGGCGAGATGCGCTTGCACTACCGTACCTCGGAAGGCAAGGAAGATGTCGCCGTGCTGACCGAGGGTTCGATCATCTACACCCCGAGCGGCATTCCGCACTCGCCGCGTTTTCCGCCCGACGCGTTCGCCCTGATCATCGAGCGCAAGCGCGCGGGCGGGGAGATCGACACGTTCCAATGGTACTGTCCGTCGTGCGATGGGTTGCTGCACGAAGAACGCTTTGAGGTCAGCGACTACGCGCTCGATCCGGTCTCGAAAGCCTACGCGACGTTTTTCGATAGTGAACCGAACCGCACGTGCACGGCCTGCGGCTCCGTGATGCCCGACCCTCGTTAAAGGAGGAACTATGGCGTCGTTCTCTCGCTTCGTTGCCCTCACGGCTGCCGTCTCGCTCGGCGTCGCGCTCGCGCCGCCGCCGTCGACGGCGCAGACCGCGCAACCGCCGTTGAAGATCGGCTTGATCATGTCGATGACCGGCGGCGTGCCGTGGGCTCCGCAACAGTCTGCGGCAACGATCGGTGCCATCACGAAGCTCTACGGCGATACCGCCGGCGGGCGGAAGATCCAGATCATCGTGCGCGACGACACCGGGATCGCGCCCGAAGTAGCGCGGCGTCAAGCGCAAGAGCTGATCGTGCAAGACCACGTCGACATCCTCGTCGGCACGAACCTCACTCCGAACGCGATCGCCGTCGCGCAGGTGTCGACGCAAGCTAAGAAGCCGTTCTTCATCGTTAACTCGGCGACGTCGAACGTGATGAAGGATCAGCCCTACAGCGCGCGCTTCGGTTTCGACACCCAGACGATCGTGCCGCCGCTGGCCGTCTACGCGGAAAAGAACTACGGCAAGACCGCCTACTCGATCTTTCAGAACTACGGCCCGGGCATCGATGCCGGCAAGTCGTTCGAGAAGAGCTTCACCGATGCGGGCGGAACGATGGTCGGCTCGGATCCGATTCCGGTGACCAACAAGGAATTCTCGGCCTACATCCAGCGCGTGCGCGACGCCAAGCCCGCGATCTTGTTCGTGTTTCTCAACGCACAGGGCGGCGGCGCCGAGCTGCTCAAAAATATCGAACAAGCCGGGCTGATGAAGAGCGGCATCCATGTCGTCGCGACCGGCGACATCGTCGATGAATACATCAACCCGACGATCGCGGTTCCGCCGCTCGGCCTGGTCACCGCGTTCAACTACTCGCGCATGCACAACTCGCCGTCCAACGCGAAATTCGTCGCCGCCTATCACGCCGCGCAAGGCAACGACGGCGGCCCCGACTTCACCGCCGTGCAAGAATTCGACGCGCTGCATGCGGTCTACATGGTGGCCGATGCGCTGCATGGCGACCTCTCCGACCCCGACAAGGTGATGAGCGTCGTCAAGACGCTCAAGTTCGAAAGCCCGCGCGGGCAGTTCGCGATCGATCCGTCCACGCGCGATTCGGTGCAAAACGTGTACTTGCGCAAGCTGACGATGGTAAAGGGCCAACTCGAAAACATCGAGTTCGAAACCGTGCCGATGGTGAAGGATCCGACTGAAACGTACTAGGCTCGCGCTCGTTATCGCCTTCGTCTGCGGGTGCGTGCTCGCGCAGGCGAAGGCGGCAACGGCGGCACCGTGGCTCTTCGTCACCGACATCCACCTCAAGGCGCACTCGGGCGGCCAGAAACTGCCCTCACCCGTCGGTCAGGACACCGATGCGGCGTTGTGGGAGTCGGCGGTACACGCGATGCAGCGTGCCGATCCCGACCCGCCGGTCGTGGTCGTGACCGGCGACTTGCTCGCGCATCACATCACGCGGCGCGACTCGGCGCCGACCGCCGTCGCGATCGCGCAGCGCCTCGGCCGCGCGTTTCCGCACGCGCAGTTCGTCTTGGCGCTGGGCAACGAGGATTCGGCCTGCGGCGACTACGCGGTCGCGCCCGACGCGGCGTTCTTGCGCACGGTCGCAGCGGCATGGGCACCGCTCGTCAACCGCCGCGGCGCAGCGCCCGACTTCATGCGCACCTTCGTGCACGACGGCTTCTACACCGCAACGCTGCCGATTGCGCGGCTGCACGCGATCGTGGTCGACGACGTCTTCTGGTCGCCGCGCTATCGCGCCGGCTGCGGTAAGGCCGGGAACATCGTCAACGGGTCGTTTACCGAACTCGAGTCGGCGCTGCACGCGCTGCGGGGCCCGGTGTGGGTGCTTTTTCACATTCCGCCCGGCGTCGATACGTTCTCGACCGCGCTGATTTCCAGGCGCACCGTCATCGTGCCGTTCATGCGGCCGGATCTGCGCGACCGCTTCACGGCCGATCTGGCCGCGAAACACATCGTGCTCGCGGTGGCGGGGCACACGCACAAGTTCGCCTACCGTATCGTCGACGCCGGCGGTCCGGATCCGGTGCCGATGCTGCTCGTTCCGGCGATCTCGCCGATCTTCGGCAATTATCCGGCCTTTCTCACGGCCGACGTTAGCAATGACGGCACGTTGCGCCGCGTCGAGGCTACCTCGTACGCGCACGGCCGCTGGAGTGCTATCGGCGGAATGCCGACGCTCGGCGTCGATGCGTTCACCGGCAAGGCGCTCGTCGATTTGCAGGCGCGGCTGGCGGCGAATTCGTCGTTGCGGCCCGAATTCGAGCGGCTCTATAACGCCGGCGCGCCGTCGGAGATCAACGAGCGGAACTGGCCGATCTACTGGTGTGCCGCCACGGCCTTCGCGACAACGCCGTTTCGCAATTGCACCCAATCCGGCGGCTTCAGCTTCATCACGCAACGCGGGCTCGAACTGGTCGGCGGCGTGCTGCTGTTCGTGATCGCCGCCGTGATCGCGATCGATCGCCGGCAGCGCTTGCGCCGGCGCAGACTAGGGCTTTAACCCGTTCATCGCCAGTTCCAGCTGACGGCGCAAACGGGCGATCCCGTCGGGCACTTGCGGATCGCGTTCGCTGAGCCAGAAGCGCGCGTGCGCGAGGTAGGTGCCCATGAGGAAGAGCGCGATCGTTTCCGGATCGTCGGGCTTGCCGAGCCGTCCCGCGCGCTGCTCTTCATCGACGAGTTCGGCGATGCGGTCGAGCATGCGATAGCGCCGGCGATAGAAGCGCTCGGTTTCACTCGGAACGTCTTTCACGCGGGCCGAGGCGGTCTCGTGCAGCGCGAACGTGGAGAGTTCGGGGTCGCGCACCCAGTAGCGGTAGCGCGGTTCGAAGAGCGCGATCAGCTTGTCGAGAAACGGTCCTTCGCGCCGCAGGTTGGCGAGCGAGGCCTCGGTGACCGCCTCGAGATCGTCGTTGACGATCGTCATCAGCAGGTCGCGCTTATCGCGCGCGTAGACGAAGACCGTGCCGACGGCAACGCCCGCGCGCGCGGCGATCTCACGCGTGGTCGCGTTCTCATAACCGTGTTCGAGAAACACGGCGCGCGCAGCTTCGAGGACACGCCGGCGCCGCTCCGCTTTATTACGCTCGCGAACGCCTTCCTGAATCATCCCGCGAAGCTTCCGCTAGCGGTGGCTCAGGTCCTTAGCCGGTTTTCTTGTAGGCCGACTCGTTCGCGGGCGTCGGACGCGCGGCACGGCGGATTGCGGCCGCGGCCGGAACCTGCGAGGGCGCGGGCGACTCGAAGCGGGTCGTGGGCGCCGGCACGGGCACGGGCGCGGGTTCGGTGACGGCACGGGGCCGGACCACCTTGTTGGCAGCCGACGGCGGGGCGAAGCCGGGGGTGCGCATCTTCGGCGCGACGGCTTCGGGCGAGATGGTCGCGCGCGGCGGATAGGCCATCGGGTTGTCTTCGAGCGGGTGCACGTAGCCGCCGCGGACCAGATAGGTCTGCGGTTCGGTGACCGAACGGGCGACGTTCCAGGTGGCGCCCCGGCCGCGGTAGCGGCTCTCGATGATCGCGGCGCCCGCGCGCACGAGCGGTTCGCCCGCCGGGCCGGCGTCGCCGATGACCTCATAGCGATAGCTGTACGTCTTGGGAATCGGGCGCCGGAAATTCTCTTTGGTGCTGACGCTGACGAACTTCCCGTTATGGGGAACCTGCGGATTCGTGTTGGCCGGCGGAGTCTTCGTGTTCTTGGCAGCCATCGTTTGCCCTCAAGACTGATCCGGGCGGGAAGCACCCGCCCGCTTGGCAGCACTAGTGTACCACGACGTGATTCGCCCGGGCCACTCCCAAGATGAGGTGAGGGAGGGCAGTCACACTTTGGCCCCGCCTCAGGCGAGGGCGAGGGCCTCGGCGCCGAAGTAGTCGCGCCGGGTCGCTGCGATCGCGGCTTCGTCGAGGTCGCCGGTATCGATCAGGCGCTCGAACAGCCGCCGCCCGCCGGTAGGCTCGGCGAGACGCCGGTCCAGCGCCTCGCGCGCAATGAAGCCGCGTCCGACGAGCCAGGCGCCGATCGGCATCCGCCGTTCCCCCGAATGGCTGTAGGCGCGCTCGAGGGCGGCTTGGAGGCGTCCGGGTTCGACCAGGAGCGTCGTCACGGGCAGGCCGGCGGCAGCGCGCACGGCATCGAGCATCTGGCGCGGGACGACGTCGGCGACGCCGGCTTCGAGGCTGCCGTCGCAGATGCGCAGCGGGACGATGCCCAGCTCGCGCGCCAGCGCTTCGGGCACGAGCGCGGCGGCGGCGGGATCGATGATCAGGTCGTCGCCGGTGCCGTGTGCGACGCCGTGCTGTTCGGCCAGCGCTTCGACGAGGTCGCGCGGCTGAACCATCTCGAGGCGCAGCAGCGTGTCGCCGATCCGTTCGCCCTCGAGCTGGTTGCCGAGCGCGTGCGCGAGCTGCGTCTTGTCGATCTTCTGCTGATCGACGAGCACGTCGCCGAGCTGGCGGCGGAATTCGCGCAGCACGCTGGCCGACGGAAAGACGTGGGCGGTTTTGTTCCACGACATGTCGCGCCGGTCGTGGAGCGCGTGGAAGAACAGCGTGAGCGCGCGCAGGGTCGCGAGGCCGTTGATGATCGCGCCCCACGGCTGGCGGAAGATCGCGAGGATCCCTTGCAGCGAGCCGTAGACGGCCGAGACGAAGATCGCCTTTTGCAGTAAGCGCCACAGCGTGAGGAACAGCACCAGATCGAGCAGCAGCCACAGGTAGTGGTTATTGCCCACGCTGGGCACGGCGACGCGCCGGTCGACGTCGTGCCAGAGCTCGAGCAGCAATACCGGCGCGATCACGACGTAACCGCACAGTGCGAAGAGATTGGTGAACAGGCCCTTGCGGTCGCGATAGAGCGAATAGCGGGTCGCCGCGTTGCCGCGCCAGCCCAACGTTTGCCACGCTTGCAGGCAGATGCCGGCGACCCAGCGCGATTTCTGGCGTACGGCGGTCGAAAGATGGTCGGGAAAGTACGCGCGCGTGGCGACATACGATGCGGCGGTGCTGTACTTGTGGCCGCGCTGGCCGAGCCGCTGGTGCACGAGGATCGTCGAATAGCCGCGCAGGCTCAAGCGCAGTGCGGTTTGGTAGTCTTCGGTGATCGTGCGGCTGGGGAAAACTTCGAGTTCGCTCTCACCGACGGCCGCGAGCGCTTCGCGTCCGAACGCGCAGCCGACGCCGGCGCACGGCACGAAGCTGCCCATCGCTTCGCGCATCACCATGTCTTTGAGGTGGTTCTCGGCGAATTCATCGACGTACGTCCAGGAGGTCCACTCATACCACGGGCGTTCGAGCGGCAGCACGGGCAACTGGACCATGTCGAAGCGCGGCATCAGGTGGTTGTACACGCGCAGCGAGAGCGGGTGGATCACGTCTTCGACGTCGTGCAGCACGACGATCGCGTAGGGGTTGCCGGCTTCCTCGCGCTGTACCGCCGCGAACATCTGGTTGAGGTTTTGGGCTTTGGTGGTGGGACCGGGCAGCTCGTTGATGACCGGATGCACGCGCGGCGAACGTTTGGCGGCGGCCTTCACTTCGCGCACGGTGTCTTCGTCGTTGGGGTAGACGCCGACGAAGATGTCGTAGTTGCTGTAATCGAGCGACGTGCAGGCGAACTCGAGCATCGGTCCGAGGATGCCGGCTTCGTGCCAGCACGGGACCATGAGCGCAATGCGCTTCTCCGGTTGTTCGCGCAGCGCTTCGATCGTGAGCCGCGGATATTTGCGCAGCAGGCTGATCGCCCAGCGCCAGGCGGCGCGCATCCAGAACGCGATGTCACCGCACAGATCGTCGAAACCGAGCAGGACGTAGACCGCGGCAATGACGATCGTCGCGATGCCGAGGACGTGCGCAACGGGGAGCGTTACTCCCGCGGGGTTCAAGGACGTTGGTGCGACGCGACCGAGACGGCGAGAACGACAACGACCGAAAACGCGCAGAGGATCATTGTCATTGAGCTTTGGATCGGATCGACGAGCAGTTGGGCTAACACATCCATCATGGTCGCACGCACGAATAACGGGCGATAGTAGCAAGCGTTAAGCGACGGAACCGATCGTCACAAACTTTGGTAAAGGTGGGCAAAACGTTACCGTCGCTTGACGATCGACGGGCCGAGGGAACGTCCCAGCTCGTGGGCAACGTTGCAGGAGAGGGTATGCAACCACCAGAGATCCGGCGCGCCGTCCGGATGAACGACGGCGATACGGTCCCGTTTGAAACGGTCGAAGGGTCGCTCGACCGTCCTACCGCGCGCGCCGCGAGCATCAGGCTCACCGAGAAGGCGCCGCCGAAACTGGCGAAGATGCTGCTGCCGGGCGAACGCATCACGTTCGGGACCGCAGTGCATCCGGTGGTGCTGTTGCTGCCGCTCTTTTATCTGATCGCGTTGCCGGTGGCGTTTTCCGCGTTGCAATGGTACGGGCACATGCACGCGCACCTCTGGTTTGCGGAAGGCGTGTGGCCGAAGGTCGAGACCGGTATCGAACTTGCGCTCTTGGCCGCATCGCTGGGGCTGCTGGTAAAACGCGCGTTCCGCTTTCTCAGCTTGCGCATCGTGGCGACGAACCGGCGCATCTTCGCGATCCGAGGCGTCATCATTCGCCGCATCACCCCGCTCGGCAACACCGCGCTTGCAGGCTCGACGCTCTCGCAAGGCTTCTTCGGCCGGATGTTCGGCTACGGTTCGATCGACTTGCCGCTGGCCGACGGCACGCCCGACCGGTTTCGCGACATGCGCGACGCGCTACAGCTCTACCGAGAATTTCAAGCGGTTGCGAACGGCGTCGACGGCGATGAGTGGAAGCCCGCCGTCCGCCAAACGATCATTCCATAAGCCGTCCGCAAAAGGCCGGCTTTCCGCTAGCTGAGAAGGGGGCGCGATGCAACATCTTTCGCGTTCACGGGCACTCGGCGTTCTTGCGGCCGGCGCGGCACTGCTTCCTCGCATGGCGACGGCGCAGAGCGCGCTCGTACCATTGCGCGTCGGCAGCGTCGCCGGCGGACACGTACGCCGGCGGTTACTACGCGCTCGATCTGGGGCTGTTCGAGAAAGCCGGCCTCGAGGGTCGAGATCACGCCGTTTGCGAACGGTGCGGCGATGGCGGCGGCGGCCGCCGGCGGCAGCATCGACGTCGGCATCGGCGATGCGACCGAACTTGCCAACGGCATCGGCCGCGGCATCCCGTTCGTGCTGCTCGCCGGGGGCGGCGTTTACGCGACAGCGGCCCCGACGACGACGCTCTGCGTAACGAAAACCTCGACGATTGCGAAAGCGGCCGATCTCGAAGGCCAGACCCTGGCCGTGGTTTCGCTCGCGTCGTTGATGAGCGCGGCCGTGAAGAGCTGGCTCACGCAAAACGGCGCCGACATCACGAAGATCAAATTCGTCGAGATGCCGTTCCCGCAAATGCCGGGCGCGCTCTCGCGCGGCGTGCTGCAAGCGGCGACGTTGAGCGAGCCGATCATGAGCGACGCGCTCGCCGCCGACGCCAAGATTTTCGCCAAACCCTACGACGCGATCGCGAAGCAGTTCTACATCAGCGACTGGTTCACCACACGCGACTGGCTCGCGAAAAACCCGGACGTCGCAAAGCGTTTCGTCGGCGCGATCTACGACGCCGCGCGCTGGGCCAACACCCACCACGACGATTCCGCCGCGATCCTCTCCAAATACACGAAGATCGACGTCGACCGCATCAAACGCATGAACCGCTCCGGCTACGCCACCGACCTCAAACCCGCCATGATCCAACCCGTCCTCGACACCGCCTTCAAATACAAAGTCCTAACCACCCAAACCGCCGCCACAACAATGCTCGCCAAGGGCTTCTAACTTTTAGCAACGCGCCCCACCCTGTGTCATCCCGAGCAAAGCGCCGTCAGGCGCGTCGTCGAGGGACCGCCACGATGTGTATTATCGGGCAGTGGATAAAAAAAGTAGAAGTAACCACTGCTCCCGCATTCGCGGTCGCACTCCAAGTATAGGGATTGCCGCGGTCCCTCGACGACGCGCCTGCGGCGCTTTGCTCGGGATGACAATTGGGTCAGAGATATGGCTTCGTCCAGCTGAGGCCGGCTTCTGTTGTTGTGGCGGGTTTGTATTCGAGGCCGATGTAGCCGGGGTAGTTGTCGGCGTCGAGTTGGGCTAGGGCGGCGGTGATGTTGAGGGCGCCGGTGTTGGGTTCGTGGCGGTCGGGGCAGCCGGCGATCTGCACGTGGGCGAAGCGGCCGCGCAGTTCGTGCGCGCGCTCGATCGCGTGGCCTTCGGTGTGGAAGACGTGGTAAAAGTCGAATTGCAGCGCGACGTTGGGCTGCGCGACGCGATCGAGTATCGCGATTGCTTGTGCGGTCGATTGCAACGCGTACGCCGGATTCTCTTTCGCGTTCAACGGCTCGATCGTCAGCGTGATGCCTGCGTCGGCGCAACGCGGTGCCGCGGCGGTGAGGTTCGCGACCAGCGTGTCTTCGTGCGCGGCGAGCGGCACGCCGTCGAGGCGCGTGCCGGACATCGCGTGCAACCGCGGACACCCGGTCGTCTCCGCATACGCTAACGCCAGATCGAGACCGGCTTCGAAGCGCCCTTCGTCGCCGGGCCGCGCGGCGAATCCGCGCTCGCCCTTCGACATATCACCCGCCGGAAAGTTCAGCAGCACGAGCTCGAGATCGTTGGCGCGCAATTCCGCCGCGATTTCATCCGCGGGCAATTCGTACGGCCACAGAATCTCGACGGCGCGGAAGCCGCAGGCCGCCGCCGCGGCAAAACGTTCGCGCAGCGGCCGCTCCGTGAACAGCCAGCTCAGGTTCGCCGAGAGCTTGGCCACTACGGCTTTAGTCAGTTCGCGTACGCCCTCGTCGGCGGTGCAGAGCACGGCGTCCGCCAGGTCGAGGAAGATGCCCACGTCGAGCACGCCGTGGATCGCTTGGACCGCCGCGGCGAGCGCGCGCGGATCCGCGATCGTGCCGAAGGCGCAATCGAGGATGGCGTTGCCGTTGTCGGTCCGGTAGGGCTTCCCGTCCCGGACGCGCTCGGTTGCTTTGGCGGTCGGAAAGCTGGCGCGCGATTTCGCGCTCGACCCAGGCCAGCGTGAACGGCACGACCTCGACCGGGGTCGGGAAGCGGCCCAGGTGCTCGACGACCTTCGAGTCATCGACGATGACGATGAAGCGCCGGGCCGCGATCGCGATCGCCTTCTCCCGGAAGAGCGCGCCGCCGCCGCCTTTGGTGAGGGACCAGTGCGGGTCGACCTCGTCGGCGCCGTCGATCGCGACGTCGATGTCCCGGCTCATGAACGGGATCACCGGCACCCCGAACTCGCGGCAGAGCTGCTCGGTGGCCGCCGAGGTGACGATGGCCTCGAGCTTCTCGCCCGCCGGCAATCCGCTCGCCGGTCCGTTTGATCGCCCAGTAGGCGGTCGTCCCGGTCCCCAGTCCCACGCACATGCCGGCCTGGACGTAGCGGTCCACGGCCGCGTAGCCGACGAGTCGCTTGGCCGCTTCCTTAGGATCGCTCAACAGGGCCCTCCGTACGGGTGCTTGTGGAAAAAAATCGAATGACCGCGGTTGACGCTTCGGCGAGGCCGTGTTAGTCTCGGTGCAACGTGTTAAATCCCGTTCGCCTTGGTCTCGTCGTTATCGTTCTTGTCGCCCTTACGGGTCGGCGAGGCATTGCTGCGTAGAACGAGTTCACGAACGCTGCAAGCCCCTCGCCGGAGTCGACGAGGGGTTTTTTGTTGCCAACCGATCCGGAGGATCCATGGAAGCCATCTATGACCGCGATATCGACCGCGGCGCAATCGAAGGAAAGACGATCGCCATCATCGGCTACGGAAGCCAGGGCCGCGCGCACGCGCTGAACCTGCGCGACTCCGGCTGCAAGGTCGTCGTCGGCCTGCGCGGCGATTCGAAGTCGCGGCCCGAGGCCCAGCGCGAAGGGCTCGAAGTAGCGGAAGTCGCCGACGCGGTGAAGCGCGCCGACGTGACGATGATCCTGATCCCCGATGAAGAGCAGCCGGCAACGTACATGCGCGACATCAAGGACAACCTCAAGCCCGGATCGGCGCTCGCGTTTGCGCACGGGTTCGGCATTCACTTCGGTACGATCGTTCCGCCGGCCAACGTCGACGTGTGGATGTGCGCACCGAAAGGTCCGGGCCGCATGGTCCGCCACGAATACGAAATGGGCCGCGGCGTGCCGTGCCTGATCGCGATTCATCAAGATTTCTCCGGTAAGGCCAAAGCGATCGCGGCCGCGTATGCGAGCGGCATCGGCGGCGGACGCGCGGGCATTCTCGAGACGAACTTCCGCGAAGAAACCGAAACCGATCTATTCGGCGAACAAGCCGTGCTCTGCGGCGGCACGACGGCGCTCGTCACGGCCGGATTCGAAACGCTGGTGGACGCCGGCTACGCGCCCGAGATGGCGTACTTCGAATGCCTGCACGAGCTCAAGCTCATCGTCGACTTGATGTACGAAAAAGGCATCGAGGGCATGCGCGAGAGCATCAGCAACACCGCCAAGTACGGCGACTACACGCGCGGCCCGCGCATCGTCAACGACGAGACCAAAGCGACGATGAAGACGATGCTCAAAGAGATCCAGTCCGGTGACTTCGCCAAACAGTGGGTCGCCGAACACGCCGCCGGCAAGCCGAACTTCAAGAACTACAAGGCCGCAGCGGAGAAACACCCGATCGAAGCGGTCGGCGTCAAACTCCGCCAGCTCATGCCGTGGTTCCAAACCGACAAGGCTCCGGCAATAGCGAAATGATTCCCGCAATTACGCCGCGGCCGCGTACCGGCGGTGACGCGGTGCTCGAAGCGCTCGAACGTGAAGGGGTCGATGTCATTTTCGGCTACCCCGGCGGCACGATCATGCCGTTCTACGATGCGCTCTACGGACACCCCATGCGTCACATCCTCGTCCGGCACGAAGCGGGCGCGGCGTTTGCAGCGGGCGGGTATGCGCGAACCAGCGGACGCGTCGGCGTCTGCTGCGCAACCTCGGGTCCGGGAGCGACGAATCTCGTCACCGGCCTCGTCGATGCGATGATGGATTCGATCCCGGTCGTGGCGATCACGGCCAACGTCCGCATGGCGCTGATGGGCACCGACGGTTTCCAAGAAGCCGACGTCTGCGCGATCACGCAGTGCACGACCAAAGCCTCGATCCTGATCACGGATCCGGGTCAGCTCTACACCAAAGTGCGTGAAGCGTTTGCGCTCGCGCGCAGCGGCCGGCCGGGTCCGGTGCTGGTCGACATCCCGACCGACGTGCTGAAAGCGCCGTACGTGCCCGAACAGCATCCGCCGCGCAAGGTGAACGACGTGAAACCGGTCGCAACGCCGGAATCGATCAAGGCCGCGGCCGACGCGATTCGTAATTCGCATCGTCCGGTCGCGATTGCCGGCGGCGGCGCGCGCGAACCGCGCGCGGTCAAAGCGTTCCGCGAACTGTGCGCGCTGTTGGGGCTGCCGCACACGACGACGATCTGCGGTCTCGGCGCATCGGATCCGAACGACGTGCACGGCCTCGGCATGCTCGGCATGCACGGCACGAAGGCCTCGAACCTCACCGTGCACACGGCCGACGTCGTGCTGGCGTTCGGCATGCGGTTCGACGATCGCGTCACCGGCCGTCCCGATCGCTTCGCCAAGGGCGCGACGGTCGTGCACAACGACATCGACGTCTCCGAATTCAACAAGATCATCCCGACCGACGTCATGCTGCACGGCGATTCGGCCGACACGATCAAGGCGCTCATCGCCGAGCTGAAAACCGGCCACGTGCCGCGCTTCGACGATTGGGCCGTGCAGGCCAAAGCGCTGGGCGGTCCGCTGCCGAGCGATGAGTCCAAAGACGGTCATCTCTCGGCGACCGACTTCCTCGATCAGCTCTTCGCCTCGATGCCGCCCAAGTCGATCGTCTCGACCGACGTCGGCCAGCATCAGATGTGGACCGCGCAGCGCTTCAAACCGAACACGCCGCGCGACTTCTGCACGTCGGCCGGCCTCGGCTCGATGGGCTTCGGTTTCCCGGCCGCAATCGGCGCGTGTTTCGCCAATCCCGGCCGGCCGGTGTTTGCGATCTGCGGCGACGGCGGCTTCCAGATGACGATGCCCGAACTCGCGACCGTGAAGCGCTACCAGGTACCGGTGAAGATCGTGCTGATCGACAACCGCAACCTCGGCATGGTGCGTCAATGGCAAGAGCTGTTCTACGACGAGCGCTACTCGGCGACGAACCTCTCCGACAACCCGGACTTCGGCACGATCGCCAGCGCCTACGACATCGAAGCGTTCCGCATCAGCGGGCCCGAGGATGCGCCGTCGGTACTCGCGGCGTTCCTCGCCTACAGCGGCCCGGCATTGCTGCACGTTTCGTGCTACCCCGACGAACTCGTCTGGCCGATGATTCCGGCCGGCGGCGTCGTGGAAGACCTGATGGAATCGCGGACCTGACGTGACCTACGACCTCGTGGTTGGCGATCCGCGCACCGTAGCGCGGGTCATCAACATGGCTCACCGTTTCCAATGCCGCGCGTCACGCGTCGACTCGACCTCGAGCGATACCGTGACCACGGCGCACTTCGAGTTCGCCGGCGATGCGAAACAGCTCGACCGGTTGCGCGCGCAAATCGATCGCATCGTCCAATTCGAGAAAATATTTGTATCGTGAAAAAGTCACTGTTCGATAAAATTTGGGAATCTCACGTCGTCGAGGAGCTCGCCGGCGGCAACGCGCTGATCTTCGTCGACCTGGTGGTCGCGCACGAGATCACTTCGCCCCAGGGCATCATCGCGATCGAGAAAGACTTCGGCGACAAGCTCTACGATCCGAACAAGATCGTCTCGCTGATCGACCACGTCGCGCCGGCCAAAGACACGGCGACCGCGATCCAGGCGCAAACGCTGCGCGCGTGGGCCAAGCGGCAGAAGATCCGCTTCCACGACATCGGCGACAACGGCATCTGTCACGTCATCGTTCCCGAGAAGGGCTACGTGACGCCGGGCATGGTGATCGCCTGCGGCGACAGCCACACCGGCACGCTCGGTGCATTCGGCACGTTCGCGCTCGGCGTCGGTTCGACCGCGCAAGCCGGCGCGATGCTCGCGCAAGTGCTCGTGCTGCAGCGGCCCAAGGTGATGAAGATCGAGATCACGGGCGAGCTCGCGCCCGACGTCACCGCGAAAGACCTGATCCTCACGATCATCAAGACGATCGGCTTCAAGGGCGGCACGGGCTACGCGCTCGAGTACTGCGGTTCGGCGATCAGCAAGCTCTCGATGGACGGCCGTATGACCGTCTGCAACATGGCGATCGAAGCCGGCGCCACCGCCGGCGTGATCGCGCCCGATGAGAAGACCGCGGCGTATCTCGCCGAGACGACGCTCAAGCCGACCAACTGGACGTCGCTGCAGCCCGATCCCGATGCGGAATACGATCGCGTCGTGACGATCGACGGCGCATCGGTGCGGCCGGTCGTGACGTGGGGAACGAATCCCGGCGAGAATTCGTCGATCGACGGCACCGTGCCGGCCGACGCGCACGCGGATTCGCTCGAATACATGGGCCTCACACCCGGCACCCCGATGAAGAGCATCGAGATCGATCAAGCCTTCATCGGCTCGTGCACGAACTCGCGCATCAGCGATCTGCGCGCCGCGGCCGACGTGCTGCGCGGCCGTCAGGTGACGGTGCCGACGATCATCACGCCGGGTTCGGTCGGCGTGAAGCGTCAGGCCGAACGCGAAGGCTTGCACGACATCTTCCAAGATGCCGGCTGTTTGTGGACGCACTCGTCGTGCGGCCCGTGTCTCGGGATGTCGGTCGGCGTGATCGCGCCGCAAACGCGCGTGATCTCATCGACCAACCGCAACTTCCCCGGCCGCATGGGCGACGGCGGCCGCGTGCATCTGGCCTCGCCGCAAGTCGTGGCGGCATCGGCGATCCTCGGCCGGATCGCCTCGCCGAGCGACGTGCCGGCCGCGCGCGAAGCGGTGCCGGCATGATCGTCAAGGGACCCGTGCTGCCGATCCCGCACGCCAACGTCGACACCGATCAGATCATTCCGGCCAAACACCTCACCACGATCGACGAATCCGGGATGGGCGAATTCTGCTTCACCGGCATGACCAACGGCCGCAAGATGCTCGACGAGCATCCGGGCGCGGTCGTGTGGGTTGCGGGCGAGAACGTCGGCTGCGGATCGTCGCGCGAACACGCCGCGTGGGCGCTGCTCGGCGCCGGCATCAAGGCCGTGATCTCGCCGAGCTTCGCGCGCATCTTCCACGAGAACTGTTACATGAACGGGCTCGTGCCGGTGATCGTCGATCAGTCGCTGATCCCGCGCTTCGCCGCGGCCAAGACGATCACGATCGACGTCGAGAACGAAACCGTGCAAGCCGACGACGACGCGCCGATCAAGTTCGAACTCGATCCGGCGCGCAAGCCGTTCGTGCTCGGCGGCGGCTTCCTCAAGTACCTCAACTCGAAGATCCCGGCGATCCGCGCCTGGGAGGCCAAGCGCGCGTCATGACGCAGATCGCGGTTCTTCCCGGTGACGGGATCGGTCCCGAAGTCACCGCGGCCGCCGTGCGCGTGCTCGACGCCGCGCACCCGGGACTGACGCGTCGAGCGACGTGACGCAGATTGCGGTTCTTCCCGGTGACGGGATCGGTCCCGAAGTCACCGCGGCCGCGGTGCGCGTGCTCGACGCCGCCCATCCGGGCCTGATTCGTCGAAGCGCCGATCGGCGCGAACGCGATCGCGAGCGTCGGCGAACCGATGCCGGCCGAAACGGTGCGCATCTGCAGCGAGAGCGCGGCGATTCTGTTCGGTGCCGTCGGCGGCCCCGGCCACGATCATCTGCCGCCCGACAAGCGCCCCGAAGCGGCGATCCTCGGTTTGCGCAAGCACTTCAACCTCTACGCGAACGTCCGCCCGGCGCGCGTGTTTCCGGGCATGGAGACGCGCTCGCCGCTGCGCAGCGAACTCGTCGACGGCATGGACCTCGTGTTCATTCGCGAGCTGACCGGCGGCTTGTACTTCGGTGAGAAGACGCTCACGACGGAAGACGGTCACGAAACCGTCCGCGACGTGCTGATCTATCGCGATTACGAGATCGAGCGCGTCGCGCGCTTCGCGTTCGCGCTCGCGCGCATGCGCGGCAAGCGCCTCACGTCGGTCGACAAGAACAACGTGCTGCTCAGCTCGCAGCTGTGGCGGCGCATCGTCATCGACGTCGCCAAAGATTTCCCCGACGTCACGCTCGAGCACATGCTGGTCGACAATGCGGCGATGCAGCTGGTGCGCGATCCGCGCGCGTTCGACGTGATCGTCACCGAGAACATGTTCGGCGACATCCTCTCCGACGAAGCCGCGATGATCACCGGCACGATCGGCACGGCCTCGAGCGCCGCGCTCAACGGCGCGCCGGATGCCGAACGGCTTCGGGCTCTACGAACCGATCAGCGGAACGGCGCCCGACATCGCCGGCAAAGAGCTCGCCAATCCGATCGGCGCGATTCTCTCGGCCGCGATGCTCGCGCGCTACTCGCTCGGCGACGAAGCCGGCGCGGCGGCGATCGAACGGGCGGTTGCGGAAACGCTCGCCGAGGGACCGCGCACGCGCGATCTCGACGCGGCGAACGGCGCGTCGACCAATGCCGTTGCCGACGCGATCGTCGCGCGGATCAGCCGGGTCGCCGCCTAAGCTAGGTGCTCTGGGCGGCGGTAACGTGGTCTTCGTCGAGGAGCCACGTTCCGTTCGCCGATTTGACCCACGTGAGTTCGTGCGTGGAGTAGTCGCGTTCGACGCCCGGCGCCCCCATGGGATCCGGGTTGTTGGCGCCGTAGAACCAGTGCTCCGCATCGACCGTTTCGCGCGCGCCGGTATCGGTAAGGGTGGCCGACTTGATCCGCTCGCTGTTGCCGCTCGGCGATGAGGCCGTGAAGTACGCCTTGCTCACCCCGGCGATGAACCCGGCGTAGTTGAGCTGCTTGCCGTTGGGCTGAATGACGTGGAACGTGTTGGTCGTAATACTGGAGAGCGTTGCCCCGTCGCCATGGGCGATCGCATCGAAGTAGCGGTTCGTTTGCGCGCTGAGCGCAGCCGGAACCGGCGGAGCTGCTTGTGCGGCAGCGGCTACCGGGGCAGTTAGTGCAAGGGCAACGATCAGGGAGCCGAGACGACGATTCATAGCTCGAATATGATACCACCAAAATCTGACCATTTAATCCTGTTCGACGGCACGCAGTTGTCCTATACGCTTCACGAATCGGGCGAGCCGGGCGCTCCGCGCCTGGCGCTGGTTCACTCGTTGGCGCTCGACCGCAGCATCTGGGACGGGGTCATAGCGGCCCTCGGCCGGCGAGGTCGACATCCTGGCCTACGATTGCCGCGGACACGGGGCTTCGGGCAAACCGCCCGGACCCTATACGACGGCACTGTTTGCCGCCGACCTGCACGCGCTGCTCGCGGCGGTTGGGTGGGATCATGCGTTCGTCGCCGGCGCGTCGATGGGCGGCAGCGTTGCCTTGCAGTTCGCCGTGTCCTATCCTGAATCGCTCGACGGTCTCGGCTTGATCGACACGACCGCGTGGTACGGTGCCGACGCGCCGAAGAGTTGGCATGAGCGCGGCCGCAAAGCGATCGAAGACGGCCTTGGGAGCATGATCGCGTTTCAGCAAACGCGCTGGTTCAGCGATGCCTTCCGCGCCGATCGTCCCGACGTGGGCGAGCGTTTTGCGAACGTCTTTCTCGCCAACGACTTGGCGGCGTACGCGGCCACGTGCGAGATGCTCGGCTCGTTCAACCTGACCGCGCAGCTCGGCACGATTACCGCGCCGGTTGAGATTCTCGTCGGCGAAGAAGATTATGCGACGCCGCCCGAGATGGCGCGCGCGCTTGCAGCGGGCATCGCGGGCTCAAACCTGCAGATCGTTCCGAAGGCGCGCCATCTGACGCCGATTGAAATTCCCGAACGCGTTGCGGCGATGCTGCAAACGGTCATCGCGCGCAAAGGTGGATCCGTTGCAAACGGGCGGTGAGTTCACGGTCGCCGTTCCGCAAGACCGGGCCTTTGCATTCATCAGCGATCCGTTCAAGATCGCGACGTGCATACCGGGCTGCAGCGATCTGCACGAGGTTGCGCCCGGCAAATACGCGGCGAAGCTCTCGAACCGCGTTGGTCCGATCTCGATTTCGTTCGACGTGACGGTCGAGCTGACGAAGGTCGAGCCGCCGGCGGCGATCGACGCGGTCGTAAGCGGCAACGCGTCGGGTTTGGGCGGCCGCCTCACGGCGACGGCCACGGTGCGGCTCGCTGCGATCGATGCGGCGCAAACGAAGGTCACCTACACCGTCGACCTGGGCTTGACCGGCAAGCTCGGCGGCATCGGGCAGCCGGTGTTTCGCGCCAAGAGCGACGAGCTGAGCAAGAAATTCGGCGCGAACGTGCGCGCGGCGCTCGAATCGGGCGAGGCGGCCCGCACGTGAGTTTCGAATTGCTGGAACCGGTCACGCTCGATGAAGCGCTGGCACTGCTCGACCCCGACGACTTTGCGGTGCGCGCCGTCGCCGGCGGCACCGCGCTCTCGCTGATGGTGCAGTCGCACATCTTCAAACCCACCCGGCTGATCAGCCTGCGGCGTCTGAACGGCGAGCTGCGCGGCGTGCACGTCGAGGGCGACGGGAGCCTGCGCATCGGCGCGATGACGACGCTGACCGAACTCGAACGCTCGCCGGTGCTCGCCGTGTCGGAGCCGGTGCTCTCGCGCGCGCTGCACACGCTCTCGAACGTGCGCGTGCGCAACATCGCGACGATCGGCGGACATCTCGCGCACGGCGATCCGCACATGGACTTGCCGCCGATCCTGGTGACGCTCGGCGCGCGGGTGCGCGCGGTTTCACCGCGCGGCGAGCGCTGGATCGACGCCGGCGAACTGATCACCGGCTACTACGAAACTTCGCTTGCGGGTGACGAACTGATCGTCGAGGTCCTCGTGCCGGCGCAGCCGCCCGGCGCGCGCGCGGCGTACGCGAAGTTCACCGCGCTCTCGGCCGACGATTGGCCGGCCGTCGGCGTCGCGGTGTGGCTGCGGCGCGACGGCGAGAAGATCGTCGAAGCGCGGATCGTCGTCGGCGGCGCGACCGATCATCCGACGCGGATGACGGCGGCCGAAGCGGCGCTGACCGGCAACGCCGCCGATGCGAAAGCGTTTGCGGCGGCGGGCGATGCGGCGGCCGGCGAGGTCCAACCGCTGGGCGATCTGCGCGGTTCCGGTCCCTACAAACGCGAGATGGTGCGCGTCCACGTTCGCCGCGCGCTCGAGCGCGCCGTACTGCCGTCCGAGGATCGTACGTGAGAGAAACCGTGAGGCCGGCTCTGCCCAAACTGCGCGAGGTGTCGCGCTCGGTGCCGCGGCTCGAAGGCGTGCAGAAGGTCACCGGCGCGATCGAGTACATCCATCATTTGCGGCTGCCCGGCATGCTGTACGGCAAGATCGTGCGCAGCACCGTCGCGCACGCGAAGATCGTTGCGATCGACGCGGCCGAGGCGCGCGCGCTCCCCGGCGTCCACGCCGTGATCACGGGCGAAGACGTGCTGAAGATCGTGCCGTCGCCGTATTACGGCCCGGCGTTCCACGATCAGCCGGTGCTCGCGATCGGCAAAGTGCACCACGTCGGCGAACCGGTTGCGGTGGTGCTCGCGACCGACCCGCACGTGGCCGAAGACGGCGCCGATCTGGTGGTGGTCGAGTACGACGAACTCGAGCCCGTGTTCGACGAAGTGAAAGCCGCGCAGCCCGGCGCGCCGATCGTGCACGATGAGTTGCAGCCGGCCGGAACCTTTGCCGACCTCAAGCACCTCAAGGGGAAGAAGGACACCAACATCGCGCTCGACGCGCAGGTGCGTCACGGCGACGTCGAGCGCGGCTTTGCGCTGGCGGATCACATCTTCGAGGACACGTTCAAGTCGGGCCAGGTGATGCACACGCCGCTCGAACCGTTCGTCTCGGTGGCCGAAACGCGCAGCGGCAAGGAGCTGACGATCCACACCGCCTCGCAGAGCCCGTCGTTCGTACGCATGGAAGTCGCGCGTCTGCTCGGCTGGCCCGAGAACAAAGTGCGCGTGCGCGCGGCGTTCCTCGGCGGCGGCTTCGGGGCCAAGCTCTACATCAAGCTCGAAGCGCTGGTGGCGGTGCTGGCGCTGATCGTGCGCCGGCCGGTGCGCATCGCGCTCACGATGGAAGAGCAGTTCTACACGATCACCAAACACGGCACGACCGTGCACATGAAAACCGGCGTCATGAACGACGGCACGATCGTCGCGCGCGAGGTGGAGACGTGGTGGAACGGCGGCGCGTTCGCCGACATCGGTCCGCGCGTCACGCAGAAGTCCGGCTTCACCGCTGCCGGCCCCTACGACATCGAACACGTCTCGCTCGATTCGTATGCCGTGTATACGAATTTGCCGCCGGCCGGCGCGTTTCGCGGCTTCGGGATCCCGCAGCTCGTGTGGGCGTATGAGAGTCAGGCTGACATCATCGCGAGCAAGCTCGGCATGGATCCAGTGGAGTTCCGCCTGAAGAACGTGCTGCGCGACGGCGACGAACACGCCACCGGCACCGTGATGTCCAACGCCAACGTCGCGGGGTGCGTCGAGAGCGCGGCACGCATGATCGGCTGGAATAAGCCGTTCGATCGCGGCACCGGTGCGATTCGCCGCGGCCGCGGCATTGCGGTCGGCATCAAGGCGTCGATCTCGCCGACCACGTCGGTCGCGCTCGTGACGGTTGCCGCCGACGGCAGCTGCACGCTGGCGATTTCGACCGTCGACATGGGGCAAGGCTCCGACACCGCGATGGCGCAGGTCGCCGCCGAAACGCTCGGCATTCGCACGGAGTCGGTCACGGTCGTCCATTCGGATACCGACACCACGCCGTACGACATGGCGACTCTCGGCTCGCGTTCCACCTATCACATGGGGCACGCCGTACGGCTCGCCGCCGACGATGCGCGCAACCAATTGCTCGCGCTCGCCGCCACCTACCTCGACGTGCCGCCCGAGACGTGCGTCTGCGAAGACGGCGTGATCTCGACCAGCACCGGCAAATCGATGACGTTCAAGGAGCTCTTCGTGGCGCGCTTCGGCATGCAGGCGGGCAACGTGGTCGGCACCGGTTCGTTCGAACCGCCGTACGCCAAGCCCGACATGACGACCGGCCAGTCGAGCAACGTCACGCCGTTTTGGATGATCGGCGCGACGGCGGTCGAGATCACGGTCGATACCGAAACCGGCCGCATCACGGTCGACAAGTGCGTGACTGCCGGTGACGTCGGACGCGCGATCAATCCCGCGATCGTCGAGCGGCAGCTCAATAGCGCAGCGATCATGGCGATCGGCTCGTCGATCGCCGAGGTGATGATCTTCGAAAACGGTCAGGTCGTGAACGCGAGCCTCGCCGACTACAAGATCCCGAGCTTTCTCGATATTCCGGTGCACGTCGAAGCCGACTTGATCCAAGATCCACATCCTAACGCGCCGTACGGCGCGAAAGGCGTCGGCGAATCCGGTTCGTTCGGACCGACGCCGGCGATCGCCAACGCCCTCGCCGACGCAACCGGTGTGCGCATCCGCGAGATGCCGCTGTTGCCCGAGCGCGTGCTGCGCGCGATTCGCGAAGCGGCGGGCACGCCGTTGGGGAGCGAATAGTGGACGGCCGCAAGACGATCCATTTCACGCTCAACGGCCGGCCGGCCGTCGCCGACGTCGCCCCGCACGAGAACCTGATCGAAGTGCTGCAGCGCGATGAGTTCGGCTTGCACGGCGCCCGCGTCAGCTGCGGTCAGGGCTTGTGCGGCTGCTGCACCGTCGCGATCGACGGCGTGGCGACCTCGGGCTGTTTGTTTCTCGCGCCGTTCGCCGATGGAACCACGATCGAAACGGTCGAGAGCCTCGCGAACGGCGAGACGCTCAATCCGATCCAGACCGCGTTCATCGAGAACGCAGCGTTTCAATGCGGTTTTTGCACGCCGGGCTTCATCATGATGACGCGCGAGCTGCTCGATCGCATTCCCGACCCCAGCGACGACGAGATCCGGCACTACCTCTCCGGAAACTTGTGCCGCTGCGCTGCCTATCCCGAGATCCTCAATGCCGTGCGCGCCGCCGCGCGCGCGCGCGCCGCCACGAAAGCCTGACTGTGCCGTACGCCGACTTCCGCGCATTCCTCGACGCCCTGCGAGCCGACGGCGAGCTGATCGACATCGAACGGCCGGTGGAGCTGTATCTCGAAATCGGCAAGGCGCTGCGGCAAACGGCGGCGATCGGCGGACCGGCGCTCAACTTCAAAAACAACGGCACGGCCTTTCCGCTCGTCGGCGGTTTGTACAATACGCGCTCCAAAGCGCTGCTCGCGTTCGAGTCGACCGAAGCGGCGGTGTTCGAGAAAATTCTCAGCGGTCTGGCGAACCCGATCGCCCCGGTGATGACGAGCGGCAAAGCCCCGGCGCACGACGTCGTGCTGACCGGCGCCGACGCCGATCTCACGAAGCTGCCGATTCCGACCTACAGCCCCGACGACGGCGGCCCGTTCATCACGCCCGGCATCGTGGTGAGCCGCGATCCCGAAACCGGCGTTCCCGATCTCGGGCATTATCGCTTCCAGATCATGAACGCGGACGAGATGTCGTTCCTCGCGCAGCCGTTCCATCGTTTCGGCAAGCACATCGTCAAGGCGCGCAAGATGGGTATGACGCGCTATCCGGCCGCCGTCGTGTTCGGCGTCGATCCGATCCTCGCATATACGTGCACGATCCAAGTACCCGACGGCACGAACGACTACGAGATCGCCGGCGGCTTGCGCGGCGCGCCGGTCGAGCTCGTGCACGGGCGCACGGTCGACCTCGACGTGCCGGCGCACAGCGAGATCGTCATCGAGTTCGAGGTCGACCTCACCAAAGACGTGCTGGAGGGCCCGCTCGGTGAATATACCGGCTACTACACGCCCTCGTCGATGAAGCCGCTCGCGCGCGTCACGGCGATCACGCATCGCACCGGCGCCTATTGTCAGGCCCTGCTGACCGGCATTCCACCGACCGAGAACCACATTCTCAAACAGCTGCCGTTCGAAGCGTCGTTTTTCCAGATGATGAAGAAGTCGTTCCCGACGCTGCATAGCGTGTCGATCCCGCCGTCGGGCGGCGTCTCGTTCTCGATCGTGATGTCGCTCGCGCAGCGCTATGCGGGCGAAGCGCGTCATGCGATCTTGGCCGCGATGTCGACGAATCTGCGGCCGAAGATCGTCACCGTCGTCGACCCCGACATCAACGTCCAGAGTTCGGCCGAAGTCGAGTGGGCGGTGGCCTTTCGCGTGCAGCCGCGGCGCGACGTGATCATCGTCGACGATCTGCCCGCCGGACCGCTCGATCCCTCGGTCGACGACTCGGTGCCGCTCGAAGCCCGCACCGGATCGGCCATCGGCATCGATGCGACTCGGCCATTCGGCCAAGAATTTCAAAAGGTCGCCGACGTTCCGGGCTGGCAAGAGTACGACTTTCCCGAACTTCGCGCCCGTCACACCTAAGGAGGTCTTATGCCGGTCTCGTCTCGTCGCGCATTCCTGGCCCGGTCGGCCGCCGCAGGCACGGCAGCCGCGGCCTTCGGACCGCAGGCGGTTTCGGCACAATCCTCGCTCACGCTGAACATCGCGGCGATTCCGAGCGACATCGCGGGCAGCGCCTACTACGCGGCCGACAACGGCTTCTTCAAAAAGGCCGGCTTGGATGCGCAGTTTCTCGGCATCGCGAACGGCGCCGCGATCACGGCCGCGGTGCTCGGGGGTTCGGCCGACATCGGCTATTCGAACGTGATCTCGCTCGCGGCCGCGCACTCGAAGGGCCTGCCGATCACGATCTTGTTCCCGGCAAACCTGCACGTGCACGAAGCGCCGACGGCCGGGCTGCTGTCGGTGCTGAAGTCATCCCCGGTCACGAGCGCTAAGGATTTCGCCGGGAAAGTCATGGCGGTCAGCGGCATCAACAACATCGCCGATCTCGCGCCGCGCCTGTGGATCGATAAGAACGGGGGCGATTCGAAGGCCGTGAAATCGGTGGAACTGCCGTTTTCCGAAATGAAGGCAGCGGTTGAGGCGGGCCGCATCGATGCGGCCGTGTGCGATACGACGAGCGATGCGGCGCTCGGCAAACCGGGCGACACGCTGCGATTGATCGCGAGCACGTTCGATGCGGTATCGCCGCACTTCGCACCGTCCGTGTGGTTTTCGACGACGGACTGGGTCAGCAAACACCCCGCGCAAGCCAAAGCATTCATCGAGGGCATGCGGGAATCGGCGGCCTGGGCCGCCACGCACCACCGCGAATCGGCCGTCATTCTCTCGAAATACACGCACGTTACGCCCGAACAGATCAACGGCTTCCAGCGCACGACCTACGGCGAGCATCTCACGCCCGAACTGATTCAACCGAACATCGACGTCGCGGTGAAGTACGGTGTCCTCAAGACGTCGTTCCCGGTCTCCGAGATGATCTCGACCTTGGCGGGCTGACGCAACATCTAGCCCAACGTACGCTCCCTTGGGCCGACGTTTCGCTCGCTTAATCGGCGGGCAATACGGAGGAAATCCTATTGTTGGGGGGAGCTAATGAAAACGGAACACGAGCTCTACTCGCGGCCCGAAACGTGGGTTGCGTGGGGCGTCAATTGGAGCGCGGTATGGGTCGGTGCGCTGGCAGCACTCACCTTCGCGCTGATCTTCGGATTGATCGGCACCGCCATCGGCGCGACGTCGGTCCAGAAATTCTCATCGTTCACGACGGTCTCGCGCATCGAAGTCGCGATGGTCATCTGTTCGGCGTTCTTCGCCTTCGTGATCGGCGGCTGGGCGGCCGGTAAAATCACCGGTGCCCGGCATTCGGAACGCACGATCTTGCACGGCGCGATCGCGTGGGTCGTCGCAACGCCCATGCTCGTCGCGATGCTCGCGGCCGGCGCGGGCAACGCGTTCGGCGGCTGGTATGGCGGCCTCGTCGTCTCGCCGTTCGGCGCTGCAGTCGCAGCTCCGGTGTCGACGCCCGATGCGGTGCGCGCCACCGCGCTTTCCGCGCTTACCGCGCTGCTCGTCGGATTGGTCGGCAGCGTCATCGGCGGCTGGATGGCCTCGGGTGAGCCCATGACCTTCACACACCATGCCAAACGCAACGCACACCTTGCGTCACTGAAAGGAAACTAAGACATGCCGTTGATCATTCTGTGGCTGCTCGGAGCGCCGCTCGGACTCCTCATCATCCTCTTCATCCTCGGCATCGGCCGGTAGAGGATTCGCTCCGCTTTCAAGGATGAATTGAAGCGCACGATTCGGGTGGCGTCGAAGTAGCTGCTGCGAGCATCATGGGTTCATGAACAGCAGTTACTACGACGCCCTCAGTCAGCGCGACCCGGCCTTCGACGGCGTCTTCTTGTACGCCGTCACCACCACGGGCGTCTTTTGCCGCCCGACCTGTAAGAGCCGCCGCCCGCTCGAACGCAACGTCCGCTTCTTTGCGGACCCGGCGGCCGCGCGGGCAGCCGGTTTCCGGGCCTGCAAGCGCTGCCGTCCCGACGACGCAGTCTCAGATGCGCAGCCCGAATGGCTCGCGCAGGCGTGCCGCTTCTTGGAAAACGCCGAAGCCGCGCCGACGCTCGACGAACTCGCCGCGCACGTCGGCGTTAGCCGCGCGCACCTGCAGCGCAGTTTCACGCGTGCCGTCGGCGTTTCGCCGAAACGCTACGCCGCAACGCTGCGCGAAGAACGTCTGCGCACGTCGCTGCGCAGCGGTGCCACGGTGAGCGAGGCGACATACGCGAGCGGCTTCGGTTCGGGTTCGCGCGTGTACGACCCAGCGACGGTGCGGATCGGCATGACGCCGGCCAGCTATCGTCGCGGTGCATCGGGCCAGACCGTTGCCTACGGCATCTTTGCGTCGGTGCTCGGACCGGTGCTGGTTGCCGCAACGGAGCGCGGCATCTGTCACGTAGCCCTCGGCGACGACGAAGCCGCGCTCGAACGCGAGCTGCGCGCGTCGTTTCCCAAAGCGAATTTGGAGCGGGCCGACGACCGCGTCGAATCCGCCGCGTCGGCGCTGGTGCGTTATCTCGCGAACGAAGGACCGTGGCCGCAGCTTCCGCTCGATGTGCGCGCGACGGCGTTCCAAGCGCGCGTGTGGGAAGCGTTGACGCGCCTCGCGCCCGGGGCCACCACAACCTATAGCGAACTTGCCGCAGCGTTGGGCGATCCGCACGCAACGCGCGCGGTGGCGCGTGCGTGTTCCAGCAATCCCGTCGCGCTCTTGATTCCCTGTCATCGTGTGGTTGCGAAGAACGGCGGCCTGCGGGGCTATCGTTGGGGCATCGAGCGCAAGAGCCGTCTGCTCGACATCGAACGCAGCGCCTCGTGATCGATCCGGATGAGCTGACCGCGCGTCTCGACGAGCGCGGATACGCGGTCGTGCCCGCGCTGCTGGATGCTGCGACGTGCGCCGAGCTCGTCGCGGAATACGACGACGGCGCGCTCTTCCGCAACACGATCGTCATGCAGCGGCACGGATACGGACGCGGCGAGTACCGTTACTTCCGCTATCCGCTGCCGCCGCGCGTGCAGGAGTTGCGCGAATCGCTCTACGCGGCGCTCGTACCGGCCGCCAATGCGTGGTCGGAGCGGCTCGGGTCGAAGGTGCGCTTTCCGGCCGCGCTATCCCTGATGCTCGATCTATGCCACGATGCCGGGCAAGCGCGCCCGACCGCGCTGCTGCTCCGCTATCACGCCGGCGACTACAACGCGCTGCACCAGGACATCTACGGTGAGGTCGCGTTTCCGCTGCAGGCGACGATCCTGCTCAGCGATCCGGCGACCTTCAGCGGCGGCGAATTCGTTCTGGTCGAGGCGAAACCGCGCAAGCAGAGCGTCGCGCATGTGGTGCCGCTCGGGCTCGGCGACTGCATCGTGTTTCCGAACCGCCTGCGTCCGAACGCCGAGGGCGCGCGTTCGACGTTCCGGCACGGCGTCGCCGAAGTGCGCAGCGGCACGCGCGTCACGCTCGGCATCATCCTTCACGACGCCCAATAGAGGCGCCCCAGCCGCTCGGGTCCAAGGGCCGCCTATGACGTTGCGCCGTTCTTGTGCGTTGCTCGTCCTCGCTCTCTCGCTTGCGGCGCCGGCCGGTGCGCAGAGCGCGCCGCCGCTCGTGACGATTCGCGTTGCGTCAAATGCGGCCGACGACGTGACCCCGATCCTCTATGCCCAGAAGACGGGGATGTTCGCCAAAGCCGGGCTCGACGTTCAGCTCGAGAAGATGAACAGCGGTGCCGCGGTGACGGCCGCCGTCGTGGGCGGCTCGATCGACATCGGCAAGTCGAGCCTCATTCCGCTGATCAACGCGCACGTTCACGGCGTGCCGCTCGCGCTCGTCGCCCCGGGCGAGCTCTGGCTGACCGATGCGCCGATTTCCGGGATGGTCGTCAAGAAAGACGGGCCGGTCACCTCGGCGCGCGACCTCAACGGCAAAACCGTGGCGGTCGTCGCGCTCGGCGATCTCACCCACACGGGCGCCCGTGCGTGGATCGATAAAAACGGCGGCGACTCCAAGTCGATTCACTATTTGGAGCTGCCCAGCGCGACCGTGCTGGCCGCGCTCAACGACGGCCGCATCGACGGCGCCAACGTAAGCAATCCGATGTTCGCCCAGATCGTCGCCTCAGGCCAGGTGCGCGTCATCGGCCATCCGTCGGATGCGATCGCCAAGCACTTTCTCGTGACGGCGTTCTTTTCCACGACGGATTATGCGGCGAAGAATGCGCCGGCCATCGCCAAATTCCAGCAAGTGCTGCGCGCGGCGGCGACGTATACCAACGCGCATCACGCGGAGACGGCCCCGATGACCGCTGCGTTCTACGGCATGGACCCGGCGGTGCTCAACGGCATGAACCGGTCCACCGTCGGTATGACGCTCGACGTACGCGACATTCAGCCGCTGATCGATACGGCGGCGAAGTACGGCGTGATCGCCGCACCGTTCGATGCCCGCCAACTCATCGCGACCGAACCTCACTAGGAGAAACTCGCCATGGCAACCACGCAAGAGCAAAACGACCGCCTGACGCAAGTCGGGCCGGGCACGCCGATGGGCAATCTCATGCGGCGCTATTGGCATCCGATCGCCGCCGCGATCGAACTCGACGTGGATCCCGTGCGCAAGGTCCGTTTCTTCGGTGAGGACTTGACCCTCTATCGCTCCGAGGCCGGCGAATACGGTCTCGTCGAGGACCGCTGCGCGCATCGCTGCATGTCGCTCGAATTCGGCATTCCCGATGCCAAGGGGTTGCGCTGCGCCTATCACGGCTGGGTCTACGACAGCGCCGGCAAATGCGTCGAGCAGCCGTTCGAAGATCGCGCGTTTCCCGAGGCCCGCTATCGCGATCGCATCAAGATCACGGCCTATCCGGTGCAAGAATTGGGCGGCCTGCTCTTCGCCTACTTCGGCCCGGAGCCCGCGCCGCTCTTGCCGCGCTGGGATCTGCTCGTGCGCACCGATCTCGACGTGGCGGTCGAAAAGCATCCGCTGCCGTGTAACTGGCTGCAGTGCATGGACAACGCCGCCGATCCCGTGCACTTCGAGTTTCTGCACGCGGCGTTCGGGAATTACACGCTGAAGAAGCTCGGCAAGCCGGCCGGGATGACGCAGGCGAGGCATTTGAAGATCGAGTTCGACCTGTTCCGCTACGGCATCATGAAGCGCCGGCTGCTCGAGGGCGCGCCGGAGGATTCCGATGAGTGGCGCGTCGGCCATCCGCTGATTTTCCCGAACCTCCTCGCAGTCGGGAACGAAGGCACCTCGACCTTGCAGTACCGCATTCCGGTCGACGATACGCACACGCTGCAGATCGCGTACCGCACGACCAAGCGCGAACCCGGCGCCGAGCCCAAAGCCGATCACGGTCAAGTATTCGGAACTCTTCGACGGCGAGGGCAAGCTGGTCGCCGACACGATTCCCAAGCAAGACATGACCGGCTGGGTCGGTCAAGGTCCGATTTCGGATCGCACGCGCGAACATCTCACCGCCAGCGATAAAGGCGTGATCTTGTACCACAAGCTGCTGGTCGAGAACATGGATCGCGTCGAGCGCGGTGAGGATCCGATGGGCATCATTCGCGATCGCGCCGAGAACGAACCGATGGTCGACATCCGCCGCGAGAACGACGGCATGCGCACCTTCGAAGTGCGCTACGACAACTATTTCGAGCAAATTCGCAAACTCGCCGACATCAAAGGGTGACCCGTTGATCCCGATAACCCGTAAGACGACGCTCGGTCTCATCGCCGCGGCGGCCGCCGCGCTGCCCGTGAGCGGCATGGCCCAAACCTCGCCCGTGCTGCGCGCCGGTGTCGAGTCCGGAGTCGAGGCGTTCTGCGAACTGCAGTACGGCGTCGAGTCCGGCGTGTTCGCGCGCGCCGGGCTGAACGTCGAGACAACGTCGTTCTCGTCGGCCGGACCGATCGCGGCAGCGCTCGCGGGCGGCGCGCTCGACGTCGGTACGGTCGACGGCATCTTGCTCGCCAACGCGGTGAACCGCGGCATCCCGCTCGTCGCGATCGCCGGCAGCGGGCTGTTCCGCGCGACCGAGCCGTCTAGCGGCTTGTGCGTGCTCACGTCGTCGCCGCTGCGCAATCCGAAGCAATTCGAAGGACAGACGATCGCGGTCGGCACGCTCGCATCGCTGACGAGCATCTCGCTGCGGATGTGGCTCTCCCAGGGCGGCGTCGATCCGGCAAAGGTGCAGTTCGTCGAGATGAAGTTCGGCGAGATGGCGGCCGCACTGCAGCGCGGCACGGTCGCCAGCGCCTACATGGTCGAACCGATGATCACGCAGAATGTGGGCACGGTGAAGCTCGTCGCGACCCCGTACGCAGCGATCAAGCCGGTGTTTCCGATCAGCCTCATCGTCACGACGCGGGCCTGGCTCGCGCAGAACGATGCCCTCGCGCGCCGCTTCGTCGCCGCCACGTACGAGACCGCGCGCTGGGCGAATGCGAGCCGCGCGCAGACGGCCGTGCTGCTCGCCAAAGATGCGCAGCAAGACCTCAGCATCGTGCAGCGCATGCACCGCACCCAATTCGCAACGTCGCTCGACGTGCCGGCGATTCAGGCGGTGCTCGATGCGGCCGCCTCCAACAAGCTGATCGATCGTGCCACGAGCGCAACCGACCTGATCGCGCGTGTCTCCGCCTAGCGCGGATCAACCGCTGCGCCTGGGCGTGGCCGGGCTCGGCGTGGCGAGCACGCTGTTTTTGCCCGGCGTCGAATCGTATCCGAACGCGCGCATCGTGGCCGCCGCCGACCGCCGTCCGGCAGCACTCGCCGCGTTCGCGGAACGCTACGGCGCCAACACCTACGATTCGGTTGAGGCGCTGTGCAGCGATCCGGACGTGGACGTCGTCTGGATCGCGACGCCGAACCAGTTCCACTGCGAACACACGATCCTCGCGGCGGAGCACAAGAAGCACGTCATGTGCACGAAGCCGATGGCGCTGGGCGTCGATGAAGCGCGGCGCATGTGCGAAGCGGCGGAACGCAACGGCGTGCAGCTCTTGTGCGGTCAGACCTGGAGCATGAGCCCCGACGTGCAAGCGATGTGGCGCGTCGTGACGTCGGGCGAACTCGGCCGCTTGATCGCCGTCAATACGTGGCTCTCTACCGACTGGCTGCTCAAGCCGCGCATGCCCGAAGAACTCGATGAAACGCTCGGCGGCGGCGTCGTCTACCGCCACGCGCCGCACCTGATCGATACGGTGCGTTTGCTCGGCGGCGGGCGGCTGCGCAGCGTGCGCGGTTCGGTCGGCCGCTGGATGCCCGAACGCCCGTGTCCCGGAAATTTCTCCGCCTACCTGGAGTTCGAAGACGGCACACCGGCGACGATCGCCTACAACGGGTATGGCTACTTCGACACCTCCGAACTCACGTGGGGCATCGGCAATCGCCTCTACACCGACGACGAGCGCATCGGCGTACGCCGCGCGCTCAAGGCCGGCACGTTCGACAACGACGGTGCAAAAGAAGAGATGCGTTTCGGCGCCGGCCGCACCGTGGCAGCCAACACCGGGGGTACGCCGACGGTTGCCGGAACGCGCGCGCACATCGGCTGGTTCGGCATCACGGTCGCGAGTTGCGAGCGCGGCGACGTGCGCCAATCACCCAACGGCCTCTACGTCTACGACGCGAACGGCCGGCGCGAAATTCCCGTCACCGGCGGCCGCGGCACCGGCATGCTCGAGATGCGCGAAATGTACGAGTGCCTCCACAACAACGTCCCCATCACCCACGACGGCCGCTGGGCCCTAGCCACCCTCGAAGTAGGCATGGCCATCCTCGCATCCGGCGAGCAACGAAAAGAAGTATTACTCGAGCACCAGTGCGAGATCGCGCACGCGTGACTAGCGCGCGACTATGCCCTTTGTCCTTCGTTCTTTGACATGGGGGCGGCGGCGCAAACGACCCACCAGATTAGCAGCAGCTGCAATGGTACGCGCAGCCAGATCACCCAGGCTGGTGCGACGGATGCGAAGTGGGCGGCTTCGATGGCCATGTAGATGTTCGCCGGCCACACGGCGATGAGGAGCGCAATGAGGCCGATCGCTGCGGCTCTTCGCGTGGCGGGGATCAGGAGGCCGATGCCGCCGGCGAGTTCGGCGACGCCGCTGATGGCAACGAGCAAATTCGCGTGGCCGAGTTGGGGTGGGACGATCGAGGTGAAGATTTCCGGGTGCGTGAGATGACCCGTGCCCGACGTGAGGAACAACGCCGCCGGGGCGCCGATGCGGAAGAGGAAGCGCAGGATTCGGGCGGCGGGGCTTAGTCGAACAGCGATGGTGTTGCTATCGCGGTGTCCGCAACCGGCTTGATCAGGGCTTCGTCGTCGAAGCGCGCGTTGCCGACCCGCGGTGCGACGGGGTTTGCGGTCCACCATTCCGGCGGGCTCGGCGGCAGCAGCGCGAACAGCGATTCCGTGTCGCGCTCGCCTTCTGCGAGCCATTCACGCGCGCGCTCGACGTCGAGCACGGCCGGCATGCGCGAATGGATCGTCGCCATGAACGCATTGGCCGGTTGCGTGACGATCGTTGCGCTGGTGAGCGTCTCATCGCCCGACGGCGAGGTCCACACGTCCCACAGGCCGGCAAACACGAACGGCTCATCGTCGGCGCGATGGATCCACAGCGGCGTCTTGCCGCCGTCGGGATCGGTGCGCCACTCGTAGAAGCCGTCGGCGAAGATCGCGCAGCGGCGCGTGTGAAACGCGTCGCGATAGGTCGGCGCCTTGGCGATCGTCTCGATGCGCGCGTTGAACGTCGAGAGCTTCATCGCGGAGGGGTGCTCGGCGTGCGGCGGGACCAGTCCCCAGCGCACCTCTTCGACGCTGCGGTCGGCATCGTTGAGGACGGCGACGATCGGCTGCGTCGGCGCGACGTTGAAGCGGCTACGCAGCGAGCGTGCGACGCTCTTACTGCCGAGGGTTTTCGCGAGCGGCCAGGGCGGTTTGCGCAGCGTGAAACGGGCGCACATTCACTTCGCGCCCTGCCACCGCCGGAAGAGGTCGTTGTCGATGTCGAATTGATCGAGCACTTTGCCGACCGTGTGGTTCACGACGTCTTCGATCGTCTTCGGCCGCGAGTACGTGCCCGGAACCGGCGGCAAGATGATCGCGCCGGCTTCGGCCGCACGCGTGAGGTTGCGCAGATGGTTGACGTGCAGCGGCGTCTCGCGCACGACCAGCACCAGCGTGCGGCGTTCCTTGAGGCACACGTCGGCGGCGCGCACGAGCAGGTTGTCGTTGAGCGAGTAGGCGATCGCCGAGGCCGAGCGCATCGAGCACGGCACGACGATCATGCCGTCGGTCTTGAACGATCCCGAGGAGATCGACGCGGCCAGGTTGCCGCTGTCGTGCAGCACGTCGGCTAGCGCTT
This sequence comes from Vulcanimicrobiota bacterium, assembly GCA_963845455.1. Taxonomy (GTDB): domain Bacteria; phylum Vulcanimicrobiota; class Vulcanimicrobiia; order Vulcanimicrobiales; family Vulcanimicrobiaceae; genus Lustribacter. The sequence goes on from CAWJSM010000002.1 coordinate 933,892, forward strand.
CCAGTTCGGGCGGCTTGACGTCGGTCTCGAGTTCGACCGTCTGTTTGGCTTGCGGCGAGATCACGAGGTGGACCTCGATAGCCGCCGATCGCGCGCAGTGCCTTCAACGTCTGGATCGCATAGATGCTGCCGCTGGCACCCGATACACCGACGATGATTCTGCGCATTAGCGCACCGTTTCCGGGGCATGGACGCCGAACCTCCGGGGGGAAGGATCGGGCCATGAACGGCAACGGTTCCGGCGCCAAGACGGTCGCCGTCCTGGGGCTCGGCGAAGCCGGCTCGCTGCTGGCGCGCGACCTGGTCCGCGGCGGCGCCACCGTGCGCGGCTGGGATCCCGATTTTCACGGCGACCTGAGCGAGATTCCGCGTCGCTGCAAGCGCCGCTGCCGCCGTCAGCGGCGCCGACATCGTCATCTCGGTGAACTGGGCAACCGTCGCCGCCGATGTGGCGCGCGACGCGTTGCCGCACCTGCATCGCGGGATGATCTACGCCGATCACAACACCGCCGGGTCCGAAACTCAAGGAAGACCTTGCGGCGATCGTCGCGCCGAGCGGCGCAGCGTTCGTCGACGTTGCGATGATGGCGCCGGTGCCGCCGCTCGGGATGCGCGTCGGGATGTTCTTGGCCGGCGACGGCGCGGAAGAACTGGCCGCGTTCTACCGCGGACTTCGGTACGCCGGTCGGATTCATCGGCTCGAAACCCGGCGAAGCGAATGCGCGCAAGCTGTGCCGTTCGGTGTTCTTCAAGGGCATGTCGTCGTCGATCTGGGAAGCGCTCGAAGCGGCGCGCGCCGTCGGCGTGGAGGACTGGCTGCGTTCGGACATCATCCGCACGCTCGTCGAAGCGGATGCGTCGACGCTCGATCGCATCATCGACGGCACCGAGAAGCACGCGGTCCGCCGCGGTCACGAGATGCGCGACGCCGAAGCGATGTTGCGCGAGCTCGGCACGCCGCTGACGATGGTGACGGCTACGGCCGAATCGCTCGAACGGATCGCCGGCGAGAAGAAGGTCCCCGCGCACCGGTGACGGCTGCACCGGCGATCGTCCTGCGGGACGTCGGCAAGGTTTTCGTGCGCGACGACGGCACGGCCGTCGCGGTGCTCGAGCACGTCAGCTTCGAAATCGCCGCCGGCAGTTTCGTGTGCCTCGTCGGCCGCAGCGGCAGCGGCAAGTCGACGATCCTCAACATGATCGCCGGATTGCTCGAACCCTCGAGCGGCACGATCGCGTTCGCCGACGGCGTGACCAAACGGCCGCGCCTCGACATCGGCTACCTGACGCAGAAGGAAACGCTGCTGCCGTGGCGCGACGTGCTGCACAACGTCGCGATGCCGCTCGAAGTGCGCGGCGTCGATAAAGCGCAACGCGAAGCGCGCGCCCGCGAACTCATTCGGCGTGGTCGGCCTCGACCGATGCGGAAAAGCGCTATCCGCGCGAGCTCTCGGGCGGCATGTCGCGGCGCGCCTCGCTCGCGCGCATGCTGGCCAGCGACCCGGCCACGCTCCTGCTCGACGAACCGTTCGGTGCGCTCGACGCGCAGCTGCGCGGCGACCTGCAAACCGAGCTGCTGCAGCTCTGGCAGGGCAGCGGCAAGACGATCGTGTTCGTGACGCACGACATCGACGAAGCGCTGCTGCTGGCCGATCGCGTGATCGCGCTGCAGTCCGGCGGCCGCATCGCGGTCGACGTCGAGCTGCCGCCGGCGCGGCCGCGCAGTCAGCGCGAAGTGCGCTTCGGCCCCGAGTTCATCGCGCTGCACGAGCGATTGCTCGACGCGCTCACCACCGACCCCGGCGCGCGCACCGCGACGCACCGTATGAACGCGACGCTCTCGGCAGTCGAATCGCGTCGCAACGTCCGCGCGCGGCACAACCTCCGCATCCTGCTCGCACGCACCGTACTCTTCATCGTCGTCGTCGGAGTGTGGCAGCTCGGCTCGAATCTCAACCTGATCGACGCCACCGTCGTGCCGAGCCCGCTCGCCATCGGCGCGAGCCTGTGGAAGATCACCCTCAACGGGCAGCTGGTCTTTCACTCGTGGATCACGATTCAGGAAACGATCGCGGGCTTCTTGATCGGCGCGATCGGCGGCATCGTGCTGGGCTTCGCGATCGGGCGCTATCCCGCGCTCGCCGAAGTGCTCGACCCGTTCATCCTCGCGATCTACAGCGTGCCGAAGGTCGCGCTCGCGCCGCTGTTCGTCGTCTGGTTCGGCATCGGCATCTTCATGAAGATCGTGCTGGCGGCGGTGACGGTGCTCTTCATCGTGTTCTTCAACACCCTGGCCGGCGTGCGCAACGTCGATCGCGACCTGGTCGACGCCGTCTGGCTGATGGGCGCGAAACCGCGCGACGTGCTCTTCAAAGTGCTGGTGCCCTCGGCGATGAGCTGGGCCCTCACGGGCGTGCGCATCTCGATCCCCTACGCGCTGATCGGCGCGATCATCGGCGAGCTGATCGCCTCGAATCGCGGCATCGGCTACCTGATCTCATCGGCCGCTTCGGCCTACGATACGGCGGGCGTCTTCGCCGCGCTCATCGTATTAACGGTGCTGGCGATGCTTCTCAACGCCGTCGTCGACGAGATCGACCGCCGCCTTTCCAAGTGGAAAGTCGACGCTTCCGTCAGCATACGAGGAACGTAACCCATGCAAGTCACGCGCAAACACGCCCTTACCGCGCTCGGCGGCGCCGCCGCGGCGGTCGCGTTCCCGGCGATCGCGCGCTCGGCGACGCAGTCGCTGCAAGTCGGGCAAATCGGCAATTCGGTCGCCTTCTTCCCGGTCTTCGCGGCCGACAAGCTGGGCTATTACAAGGATGCCGGGCCTCGACGTCACGGCGACTTCGTTCTCGACGGGGACGCTGGTCGGTACGGCGGTCACCTCCAACAGCATCGATATCGGAAACTCGGTGATCACCGACGTCTTCGCGCTGCTCAAGGCAAATCGGCCGGTGAAGCTGATCGGCTCGCTGTGCGATGCGTATTACATCGACATCGTTGCTTCGAATCAATTCCTCGCCGCGACCAAGCTGACGCGCGCGAGCAGCCTCGCCGATAAAATCAATGCGCTCAAGGGCAAGCGCGTGGGCATCACCGGACCTGGCTCCGGCACGCAGGCGCTGGTCGATTATCTCTTTCGCCTGCAAGGGCTCGACTCGACGCGCGACGTCGAACTCGTGAACGTCGGCGCCGATCAAAGCGCCGTGCTGCAAACGATGAAAACGGGTCGCATCGATGCGGTGTCCTTCGCCTGGCCGATGACGATGATCGCCGAGGCGAACAACATCGGCAAAGGGTTCATCGTGCCGGCGGCCGGCGACGTCCCCTCGATGCGCGATCAAGTGCAAGGCGTGATCTACGCGAAGCCCGACGTTATCGCGAAACGGCAGGATGCCGTCGTCGCCTACGTGCACGCGATCGCGCGCGCCGAAACCTATATCCGCCAAAACACGAACCAGGCGCGCGGCTTGCTCAAGCAGTACGACGGTGCGTTGAGCGATCCCGCGATCGAGGCGTTGCTGGCGGCCTATGTTCCGGCGCTGCCGCATCAAGCCGATATCGCGGCCAACAGCTACGAGAAAGCCCTGCAATTCCACCGCCTGACCGGCTTTGCCGGCCCGGCGGGCAACACGTTCCCCGAGGTCGTCGACTCGACGACTATGCTGAAAGCGACGCGCCGCTCATGAAACTTTGCCGCTTTGGAGAAAGCCGCTATGGGGTCGTCCGCGACGGCCAGGTCTACGACATTACCGAACAGGTCGCGAAGGCGGTCGTCGCCGCGCCGCTGCAGCGCGGCGACGCCGCGATCGTAAACCTCGAGGCAATCGTGCGCCTCGTTGAGGGCGCGAAGCTCGGCGAGCCCGTGGGCGCCGCCGGCAACACGAACTTCTTGGCGCCGGTGATCAATCCGACGAAGATCGTCTGCGCGCCGGTGAACTACGAAGCGCACATCGCGGAATCGGAAGCCGATCCCGGCATCACGTTCAACCACGCCGTCGCGCGCATCGATAAAGCCGGGCTGTTTCTCAAGGCGTCGAGCGCGCTCGTCGGTCCGAGCGAGGGCGTCGCCGTGCGCTTCTCCGACCGCCGAACCGATCACGAGATCGAACTCGGCGTGGTCATCGGACGCGAGTGCAGCAACGTTTCGGAAGAAGACGCGCTCGACGTCGTGGCCGGCTACGCGATCGCGCTCGACATGACCGTGCGCGGCACGGAAGACCGCAGCTTCCGCAAGTCGATCGATTCGTACGCCGTGCTGGGCCCGTGGCTCGTGACGCCGGACGAACTGCGCGAACCCGACAGCGTCGACTTCTCGCTCAAGGTCAACGGCGAGGTGCGTCAGCAGTCCAACACGCGCCAGCTGATCTTCAAGACGCGCAAGCTGATCGCGTGGGCGTCGAACTGGTACACGCTCTATCCGGGCGACATCATCATGACCGGAACGCCCGAAGGCGTCGGTCCGGTCGGTCCCGGCGACGTGATGGACTGCGAGATGCAGTATATCGGCTCGATGCGCGTCGACGTGCGCGCCGCGGCGGTGTATACGAGCGACAGCCACGCATCGGAAGTGCTGGTGGGATGACCGCCGACCGCGTCATCGTCGCCGGCGGCGGCCCCGTCGGGCTGATGACCGCGCTCGGGCTCGCGCATGCCGGCGTGCCGGTGCTGCTCATCGAGCAAGAGCCGGCGCTCACCGTCGATCTGCGCGCCGGCTCGTACCATCCGCCGACGCTCGAAGCGATGGCGCCGTACGGCATCACCGATCGCATGCTCGAGCGCGGCATCAAGGTGCGTCACTGGCAGATCCGCGATCGCAAGAATCCGGACTGGGTCGCCAACTGGGATCTCGGTCTGATCGCCGATCTCACGCCGTATCCGTACCGCCTGCATCTCGAGCAGCACCGGCTCACGCCGATCATCCTCGATTTCTTGCGCCGCGAGCCGTTGGCGGAGGTGCAGTTCAACGCGCGCTTCGTCGACGTCGAACAAGACGGCAGACGGCGTGCGCGTGAGCTACGAGCATAACGGCGAACCGGCCGTTGCCGAGGGCGCGTATCTGATCGGCGCCGACGGCGGCCGCAGCAACGTGCGCAAGGCGATCGCGATGCCGTTCGAGGGCTTCACCTGGGACGAACGCTTCATGGTGATCAGCACGTCGTTCGATTTTCAAACGCGCGGCTACGCGAAGAACGCCTACATCGCCGATCCCGATCAGTGGGCGACGCTCTTCCAAATGCCGGGCGACGTGACGCCGTACTGGCGCATCGTGATCCCGACCGACATCAACATCCCCGAGGACGTCATCGCCGCAGCCGGCCGCGGTCGAGGCGTGGCTGCAGAACTTCGAGCCGCGCGATGAGCCCTACGACGTGCTCTACAACAGCTTCTACCGCGTGCACCAGCGCGTGGCGCGCAACTTCCGCAGCGGCCGCGTGCTGCTGGCCGGCGACGCCGCGCATCTCGAACAATCCGCTCGGCGCGTTCGGCCTCAACAGCGGCATTCAAGACGCGGCCAACCTGATTCCGAAACTCGCCGCGGTCTGGCACGGCACGGCGCCGGAGACGCTGCTCGACGTCTACGACCGTCAGCGGCACACGGCGACGGTCGAGCACGTGCAAGCCAACTCGATCGCCAACAAGCGCACGATGGAAGAGCGCGACCCGACGTTGCGCAAAGCCCACTTCGAAGAACTCGTCCACACCGCCGAAACGCCCGAACTCGCGCGCCGCTTCCTCATCAACTCGTCAATGATCGCCGCCGTCCAACGCGCCGCCGAAGTCGCGTAATTCATCACGAGCTGTCGATGGACAGCTACCAAGCTTGATGATTGAGGCGGCCCCTCGCCGGGGTGACGGCTACGGGTCGGTGGTGAGTTTGTAGTCGTTGAACGTGGCGTGCGCGACGACGTGGTAGCCGGGGACTTGGATGTCGGCGTCTTCGCTTTGCGGGACCGGGTAGCCGTTGATCTCGATCGGGTTGACGTCGACTGTGGATCGCGCCGCCGTTCGACGTACGACCACTTGACCTGACGTAGGCCGTCCTCGATCGATTTCGGCGTGCACGCCGCGCACGTGGCCGTCGGTGCGATCCTTCATCTCGAGGATCGAACGCGTCGCCGTTCTGCATCAAGCTGACCACGTCGTAGGTCGCCGGCCACGTGACCGGTTCCAACGGATCCATCTTGACGTTTTCGAAGCCCTTACCGAACCACGGCACGTTGCGGAAGTGGACCGAGTACAGATTCGGCCGCTCATATTTGCCGGTGCCGTCGAGGTGGACGCCGAGGTACGGAAAGGTCCGTAACTTGAAGTCGACGTGAAGATCAAAGGTATAGGAACGCACCGCTGACGTGCGGGCGCCGGTCATCGCAAAGACGCGGGCAGCCTCGTCGGGTGGTCCCTCTGCTAGGAGGGCCAGCGACGCCAGAAGCGCGGCTACCCCCCGGAAGACGGGCCCCATTTGAGGCTCGGTTTCGTCGGAAGGCACGGCGTCCCTCGACCGCCGTAAATCGCACCAGGCACACCGAAACAACGTTTTGCTGGCAAAACCGAGGGCAATTGCCGTGTCCGATCTTGTTCAATCAGACCCGCCCCGCGGCAGGCGTACCCGCCGGAAGTGACCGCCTTCGCCGACGCGCTCGAGGCCGTGATGGCCGACGGCACGCACGATCTGGCCGGGATCGCGGCCGGCGCTCAACGCGCGCCACGTCGCCGCCGGCGGCCGGTCGCGACTGGACGCCCGAGACCCTCAGCGCGTATTTCGCCGAGCTGGCGAACGCGCGGTAAGGAGCGCTCCGATGCATACGATTTTTGATATCGCCGCTAAGCGGCCGCTCGCGATGTCGATGAACGGACCGTTGGGAAGACCAGATCGCCAACGAAGGGTTCCGCGGCTACTGGTATCCGCTCACCGCCTCGCGCAACGTCGGCACGGACCCGCTTGCAGTCGACCGGATGGGCGAACGCATCGTGCTGTGGCGCGACGCCGCGGGTACGATTCACGCGCAAGAAGACCGCTGTCCGCATCGCGGCGCGCGGCTCTCGCAAGGCCGCGTCAACGGCAGCACGATCGTGTGCCCGTATCACGGTATCTCGATCGACGGCGACGGCCGCATCGTGAGCGTTCCGGCGCTGCCCGGCTGTCCGATCGAAGGCCGCCTCGCGCGTGCGCACGTATGCGGTGCGAAGAGATCGCGGGCGCGATCTTCGCCTACTTCCCGACGCCCGCCGGCGAAGCGCCGCCGCCGCTCGACCCGCCGGCGGAGTTCACCGATCCCGCGTGGTCGCACTTCGTGTGCGAAACGACCTGGAACACGCAACTACCGTTACGCGATCGAGAACGTGATCGACCCGATGCACGGGCCGTATCTGCACGGCGATTCGCACACGATGACGGTCGGCGCGAAAGACGACGTCATGGAGATCACCGACACCGACCACGGTTTCCGCGTCTCGCGCAAACTGCAGAAGGACGTCGCGTTCGACTGGACCGAGTACGGCGAAACCGGCGGGCTCTGGATGCGGCTCGACATCCCCTATCCGGTGAAGAACGGACCGGGCGGCCCGTTTCGCGTGATCGGCTTCGCGACGCCGATCGACGAACGCCACGCGCAGATCTTTCTTCTGGCGGCTGCGCAAGGTGAGCGGCTGGCAGCGCGATCTGTGGCGCTTCCTGTATCGCGAACGGCTCGAAGCGCGGCACTACGACGGTGCTCGAACAAGATCGCCTCGTGCTCGAAGGCATGGCCGACGACGCGCGCGAGCACGAGATCCTCTATCAGCACGACATCGGCATCACGCGTCTGCGCCGCCGTTTCAAAGCGATCGCGCGCGAACAGATCGAAGCGCGCAGGCACTGGCGGCATGCCCGCACGTCGCGGCGGAAGCGTGAGCGCCGAACCCGCGGAAAACGTTCCCGACGCGCGCTACAGCGTCCACTCGCTCGAACTCGGCCTGCGCATCCTCGAGAGCTTCGATCGCGACGCCGTCGACGAGATGAGCCTGAGCGAGATGGCGCGCCGCATCGGCGTGTCGCGTTCGTCGGCGTTCCGGCTCGTCCACACGCTGCAGCGCCTGGGCTATCTCGAACGTGAAGACGAGACGAAGAACTACCGGCTCGGCGCGCGCGTGATGTCGCTCGGCTATTCGTTCCTCGCCTCGAAAGATATCGCCGAACTCGCGCGGCCCGATCTGCAGCGCTTGCGCTCGGCGACGCGCTGCTCCACGCATCTCGGCATCCTCGACGGCGCCGAGGTGATCTACATCGCGCGCTTCGCCGCGCACAAGCCGGTCAGCGCGATGATCGCGGTCGGCAGCGCGCGTGCCGGCGCACGCGACGACGATGGGCCGCATCATGCTCGCCTACAAGCCGGCCGCGTACGTGCAGCGAACACTTCGGCGGGCGGCCGCTGGCGAAGTTCAGCGAGCAGCACGCCGCTGACGTTCGACGCGCTGCATCGCAATGCTGGCCGCGGATCGCCGGCGCGGCTACGTGATCAGCCACTCGAACTTCGAAGCCGGCATCGCCAGCATCGCGGCGCCGATTTTCGACGCCAAGGGCGAGGTCGTCGGCGCGATCAACGTTTCGACGCCGGAGAACGCGATCGACGCGCAGCACGTTCGACACGGCCGTTTGCGACGCGCTGCGCGCGGCCGCGCGCCGCATCTCGGAACTCTCGGGCTATCGCGAGGCGGCGGTCGTTTCGTGAATCTCGAACTGTCCGGCCGCGTCGCCGTCGTCACCGGCGGAACGTCCGGGCATCGGCCTGAGCGCCGTGCGCCGCTTGCTCGATGAGGGCATGTCGGTCGCGTTTTGCGCGCGCGACCGCGCACGCGTCGAGGCGGTCGAGCGCGGAGCTCGCCCGCAGCGCCGGCGACCGCGTCCTGGGCGTCGTTGCCGACGTGCTCGACGTTGCGGCACTCGACGCATTTCGCGCCGCGGTGGAAGCGCGCTTCGGCCGGCTCGACGTGCTCGTGCACAATGCCGGGCGCTCGCGCATGGCCGGATTCGACGGCGTCGACGACGCCGACTGGACGGAAGAACTCGAGCTGAAATTCTTCGGCTTGCTGCGCCCGACGCGCGCGTTCTTGCCGCTGCTGCGCAAGTCGGATGCCGCCGAGCATGGTGTACGTGTCGTCGCTGCTCGCGAAGCAGCCGGAGCCGACTCTGATCGCCACCAGCGCCGCGCGCGCCGGCGCGCTCAACCTCGCCAAATCGATGTCGTTCGAGTTCGCGCCCGCGATTCGCGTCAACTCGATCTTGCTCGGCGTGATCGACACGGGCCAGTGGGAAAAGCGCCTCGCCGCGCGCCGCGCCGCCGGCGATACGATCGAGCGCGATGCCTACATCGCCGAGCTCGCGCGCGAGCGCGGCATTCCGCTCGGCCGGATCGGCCGCCCCGAAGAAGTCGCGGCGGCCATCGCCTTTCTTGCTTCCCCGCTGTGCGGCTTCATGACCGGTGCGGTCATAGAAATTTCGGGTGGTTTCAGCCACTATGTCTGAACGCGTGATCGCCGGCGACGTCGTCGCCGCATTTCTCGAAGCCGCCGGCGTGCGCGCCGCCTTCGGCGTGATCAGCATTCACAACATGCCGATTCTCGACGCGATCATGCGGCGCGGCGTCATTCGCTGCGTTCCCGCGCGCGGTGAAGCGGGCGCGACGAACATGGCCGATGCCTACGCGCGCGTGACGCGGCGGCCTCGGCGTCGCGTTCACGAGCACCGGCACCGCGGCCGGCAACGCCTGCGGCGCGATGGTCGAAGCGCTGACGGCGGGCACGCCGCTGCTGCACATCACGGGGCAAATCGACGTGCCGTTCCTCGATCGCGAACGCAGTTACATCCACGAAGCGAAAGATCAGCTCGCGATGTTGCGTTCGGTGTCGAAGCGCGCGTTTCGCGTGTGGTCGGCGGAAACGCTGCTCGGCACGCTGCGCGAAGCGGTCGGCGGTGGCGCTGACGCCGCCGATGGGACCGGTCAGCATCGAGATCCCGATCGACGTGCAAGGCGCCGCGATGGACGATGCCGCCGTTCGACGAACTGTTGCCGCTGCCGCCGGCCGAGACTGACGCTCGATATCCGCTCGCTCGAAGCGCTCGCGCACGAATTGCGCGGCGCGAAACGTCCGCTGCTATGGCTCGGCGGCGGCGCGCGCGGCGCGTCGGTGCCGGTGCGCGCGCTGGCCGAAATGGGCTTCGGCGTGGTGAGCAGCGCCGCCGGCCGCGGCGTGCTGCCCGAAGATCGATCCGGCGTCGCTCGGTTCATACACGACGGCGCCCGCGGTCGAAGCGCTGTATCAAACCTGCGATGCGATGATCGTGGTGGGCTCGCGCTTGCGCGGCAACGAGACGCTGCGCTGGAATCTGCGCCTGCCCGAGCAGCTCTACCAGATCGACGCCGATCCGACGATGCGCGACCGCTCGTATCCGGTGAAGCGTTTCGTAACGGGCGATGCCGCGGTTGCGCTGACGGAACTCGTCGAGCTGCTCGGCAGCGACATGAAGATCGATCCCACGTTCCGCGCCGACGTGCGCTCGCGCTCGCACCGAAGCGAACGAGGAGTTACGGCGGACGCTCGGGCCGTACGAAGACGTCGTGCATGCGCTCGGCGATTGGATGCCCGCGAACGCGCTGTGGGTGCGCGACGTGACCGTTTCGAACAGCTCGTGGGGCAACCGCTACCTGCCGCTGCGCGGACCGCGCGACGGCGTGCACGCGATGGGCGGCGGGATCGGTCAAGGCTTGCCGATGGCGATCGGTGCCGCGCTTAGCGGCCGGCGATCGCAAGACCGTGCTGCTGGCGGGCGACGGCGGGCTGCAGCTTTCGTTCGGCGAGTTCGTCACGCTCGTGCAAGAGAACGCCAACGTGCTGCTGATCGTGATGAACGACCGCGGCTACGGCGTGATCCGCAACATCCAAGACGACAAGTTCGGCGGCCGCAAGGTGCTCGCCGACTTGCACACGCCGGATTTCCAGGCGTTCGCGAAATCGATCGGCCTCGCGAGCGCGAAGGCCGGCGACATGCCGTCGTTTCACGCGGCGCTGGAAGCGTTGGGCAATCGCAACAGGCCCGGCGTTGCTCGAAGTCGACATGATCGCGTTCGGCCCGTACGCGTCGGCGTTCGCCGGGCCGCCCGTACGCGAGAGCGCGCCGGCATGACGACGGCCGCGGCCGCGCTGCAGCCGATCTTCATCGGCGGCGCATGGCGTGCGGGCCGCGGCGAGCCGGTCGTCTCGATCAATCCGGTCGACGGTTCGGTCAACGCAACGTTCGCCGGCGCCGATGCAGCCGACGTGGCCGAAGCCGTCGAACGCGGCGTGGCCGCGATGGCCGATCCGGCGTGGCGCAATCTGCTGCCGCACGAACGCGCGCGCATCTTGCGCCGCATCGGCGACGGTCTCGCCGCCGAAACCGAAGTCGCTCGCGCACTTGCAATTGCGCGACAACGGCAAACCGATCTATGAAACGCGCGGCCTCGTGATCAGCGCAGTCGAACACGTTCCGGTTTTTCGCCGTCCGCGCTCGAGACGCTCGAATCGGAAGTCACGCCGCGCGCGGCGCCGTTCCTCACGATGACGACGTATCAGCCGTTCGGCGTGATCGGCGCGATCACGCCGTGGAACTCGCCGATCGCAAGCGAAGCGCAGAAAGTCGCGCCGGCGCTCGCCGCCGGCTGCGCCGTCGTGCTCAAGCCCTCCGAACTCACGCCGCTGCTCGCGCTCGAACTCGGCCGCATCGCACAAGCTGCCGGCCTGCCCGACGGGTTGCTCAGCGTCGTGCCGGGGACGGGCAGCGTCGCGGGCGCCGCGCTGGTCGCGCATCCGGACGTGCGGAAGATCTCGTTCACCGGCGGCACCGAGACGGGCCGCGCGATCGCACGCGTGGCGGCGGAGAAACTGATGCCGGTCACGCTCGAACTCGGCGGCAAATCGCCCACGATCGTGTTCGCCGATGCCGACCTCGACGTCGCGATCAACGGCGTGCTCTTCGGCATCTTCAGCTCGCAAGGGCAGAGCTGCATCGCCGGCTCGCGGCTCTTCGTCGAGCGCTCGATCTACGCGAGCTTCGTCGAACGGCTGGTCGCGCGCGCGAAGCAGCTGCAGGTCGGCGATCCGCTCGATCCGCGCACGCATCTCGGCCCGCTGATCTCGGAGCCGCAGCGCGCGAAGGTCGAGGCGTACGTCGAGCTCGCGCGCAGCGAAGGCGGCCGCGTGCTCTGCGGCGGCCGGCGGCCCGGCGGCGAGGCGTTTGCGCGCGGGACGTTTTACGAGCCGACGATCATCGACGGCCTCAACGAATCGCTCGCGCGTCTGCCAAGAAGAGATCTTCGGTCCGGTCCTCGTCGGTGCTGCCCTTCGACGTCGGAAGCCGACGTGATCGCGCAAGCCAACGATACGGTCTACGGGCTCGCTTGCGGCATCTGGACGGGCGACTACAAGCGAGCGTGGCGCGTGGGCACGGCGATCGCCGCGGGCACGCTGTGGGTCAACACCTACAAGCAGTTCAGCATCTCGACCCCGTTCGCGGGCGCGAAAGCGAGCGGCCTCGGCGTCGAGAAAGGCCGCACCGGCATCCGGAGCTACCAGCAGGAACAAAGCGTCTACTGGGGCCTCGACGAAACTCCCAACCCGTGGGCAAGCGTTCCATAGGATGGAATCCCGCGAGCGACAGCAAGGAGCGCTCGGGGGCCGGTCCAACATTTCAGAGAAAGAACAGGTACTGCCGTCGACGACGGCAGCGTTGAGGGGAGTATCAGATGGCTCGCGTGGTTGGTGCATTCGGTGTCTCGCATGGTCCGTTGTTGACGACGCCGCCGCAAGAGTGGCATCAGCGCGCCGCCTACGACCGGCGGAATCCGCGCCACGCGTACCGCGGCGCCTACTACGATTTCCCCGCGCTGCTCCAGGCTCGCGGTAAGGATTTCAGCGATCAGCTCGACCTCGATCTGAAGACCAAGCGTTACAACGCGTGTCAGGCGGCGGTCGCGGAAGTCGCAAAGCGCTACGCCGCCTGCGGCGCCAACGCGGCGATCATCCTCGGCAACGATCAGCGCGAGGTCTTCAAGGACGACTTCACGCCGGCGTTCCTCGTGTACGCGGGCAAAGAGATCCAGAACATCCATCCGGATGAAGAAGAGACCGAGCGCCTCGGCGACGATGGGTCTCGCCGTCGCGCTGCCGGGTCACGTTCCGCCGGGCGGCGCCGTGTATCCGGGCGCGCCGAAGATTGCCGAAGCGATCGTCGATGCGCTGATGGACCGCGAGTTCGACGTCTCCGTTTCCTACGAGCTGCCGGAGTACAAAGGGCATGCGCACGGAATTCCGCACGCCTTCGGATTCATTTTCCGGCGCATCATGAACGACACCCCGCCGCCGACCGTGCCGATCTTCATGAACGTGGGCGAAGCCCGCAATCAGCCGCGCTTGCCGCGCATGATCAAGTTCGGCCACGCGATCAAAGAAGCGATCGACGCACTGCCGGACGATCTCAACATCGCGATCTTCTCATCGGGCGGGTTCACGCACTTCACGATCGACGAAGAGTTCGATCACGCCGTGATGGCCGCGATGAAGCAAGGCGACGAGGACGCGCTGCTCAAGTTCCCCGAGTCGTGGTTCTGGGGCAACACGTGCGAGACGAAGAGCTGGTACCCGATGGTGGCGGCGATGAACGACTACGGCCGGAAGATGGACATCATCGATTACGTGCCGTGCTACCGTTCCGAAGCCGGCACGGGTCAGGGCATGATCTTCGCTAGCTGGAACTAATGCTCACCGAGGAACGCAACCGGCTCTTGGGTCAGACCAGCGCGGGGACGCCGATGGGCGACCTGCTGCGCCGGTACTGGATGCCGATCGCCGGCGTGAGCGAACTCGAGAAGAATCCGATCAAGCCAGTGCGCTTGATGGGCGAAGATCTCGTGCTCTATCGCGATCTCGGCGGGAAATTCGGCTTGGTCGACCGCCACTGTCCGCACCGCCGCGCCGACCTCTCCTACGGCTTCGTCGAGGAGTGCGGGCTGCGCTGCAATTACCACGGCTGGCTCTTCGACAACGACGGACGCACGCTCGAGCAGCCGTTCGAAGACGTCGCGAATCCCGACGCGCACTATCGCGACAAGGTGCGCGTCAAGTCGTATCCCGTCGAAGCGAAGGCCGGCCTGTTGTGGGCCTATCTCGGGCCGCTCCCCGCACCGCTCGTGCCGAACTACGAGCCGTTCTTGTGGGAGAACGGCTTCGCGCAGATCGTCATCTCCGAAGTTCCGTGCAACTGGTTCCAGGGTCAAGAGAACTCGATCGATCCGGTGCACTTCGAGTGGATGCACCGCAACTGGAGCATCCGGCTGCGCGGCGAGACCGGGCCGTACGCGCCGCGCCATCTCAAGATCGCGTTCGATGAGTTCGAGTGGGGCCACACCTACCGCCGCGTCACCGAAGACGCCGGCGAAGACGATCCGTTGTGGACCGTCGGCCGCGTGTGCCTGTGGCCGAACGCGCTCTTCACCGGCAGCCACTTCGAGTGGCGCGTGCCGATCGACGACGAGAACATGCTCAGCGTGACGTGGCACTTCAGCCGCGTGCCGAACGAACGCGAACCCTACGTGCAGGGCACGATTCCGACGTGGCACGGCCCGGTCAAGGATGCCCTCACCGGTAAGTGGATCACGAGCCACGTCATGAACCAGGACTTCGTTGCCTGGCTCGGTCAGGGCGCGCTCGCCGATCGCACCAAAGAGCATCTCGGAACGAGCGATCGCGGCGTGATCATGATCCGCAAGCGCTACCTCGACGACATCGAGGCCATCGCGCGCGGCGAGGATCCGAAAGCGATCGTGCGCGATCCCGCGGTCAATCGCCGCATCGATCTTCCGATCGTCAACAAAGACGTCTTCATCAACGGGCTGCCGGCGAGCCAATACGCGAACAAGGTCAACAGCGTCGTCGCGCGCAGCTACATCTTCCAGGTCGGTCAACCCGACGAGGTGCGGCACGCGTGGGAAGACGCGATGGGCTTCGAACGCGAAGAACCCAAGGGCGGCGTGCTCGAACTGCTATCGGCTACCCGTAGAACCTAACCCCGCGTAGTCGACGACGCTGCCGGGCCCGCGCTTCTTGGCGGCCATCAGCGCGTCGTGCGCCAGCGAGAAGATCGCATCCAGATCGGGTGCGTCGTCGGGCGCAACCGCCATGCCGATGCTGGTCGTGAGCCCGATGAACTCCTTGCCGTGGCGATCGCCGGTCGAGAACGGTTGCGAGAACGCCGTGAGAAATTCGTGCGCGCGGCGCTCGGCGGCCGCGCGGGTCTTCGGGTTGGGCACGAAGATCGCGAAGACGTCGCCGCCGATGCGTCCGGCGAACTCTTTGCCGCGCGTTCGCGCCCGCAGCGAGGCGGCGACCTCGACCAGCAGCGCATCGCCGATCATGTGACCGTACGTGGCGTTCACCGTGCGGAAACCGTTGATGTCGACGAGCACGAGCGCGTAGCGATCGCTCTTCGTCTGCAGGTTGGTCATCCGCGCCTGCGAGCGAAACTGCGAACGGTTGAGCAGCCCGGTGAGCACGTCGTGACTTTGCTGATACTGGATGCGGTCGAACTGCCAATTTTGCTGCAGGTGGTTGGCGAAAAACGACGCGAGCACATCGACGTAGGCGAGATCCTGGCTGCCGAAGGGCTTCGAAGGCGGATGATTCGATGCAAAAGCCAGCGCGTGCGTCGTGCCGCCGGCGGCGAATGTGGTGGCGATGTAGGAGCGCCAGCGCGCGGATTTCCCGAGCGCCCCGGCGAGAGCGTCGAGTTCGTGCTCGTCCCAGCACCGCGCGGCGCCTTCGTTGCCGATCAGTCGGCCGACGATCGTGTCGGCGAGTGGAATCGTGCTGCCGAGACTCCAGCGACTGCGCGAGGCCGCGTCGACGAACGGCGCATCGATGACGGCCTCGATGATGAGCACGTCGCCCTCAATGCGCAGCAGCGCACCGAAGTATTCTTGGCCGCGCCGGATCGAAGCGGAACCTTGGCGCAGCATCGCGAGGAGCAGTTCCTCTTCTTGCAAGTGCGGGTTGTTAACGATCCGCGAGAGCGCTTCCAGCCGCTCGGCATGCTCGCGCGAACGTTCCTCGGCATCGCGCAGCACCGCTTCGAGCGCGTCGACTTGGAGCTGATGGGCGAAGAACGCGCCGATCAGCTCGACGTAAGCGAAGTCTTCGCTCGCGAACGGCTCCGCGGTGACCACGGATGACGCGAACGTGAGCGAGTACGTCGTGTCCTCGACCAAAAACTGCGTGGCGATCACGCTCCGCCAACCCAACCGGTGGGAGCGTTGCGCGTCCGGGTCCGTCGACAACGAGGTCGCTCCAGGCGCGCGTACGGCCGGCTTGCAGCTGGTTGACCGTGCCGGCTCGCCGCGACCGTCCGGCGACTGCCGACTCGGCGCGTGAGCGTCGCCGTGCCGTGCTTGCGACGGCAACCGCGACGACTTCGTTGTATTCGATCCGGCCCGAGCAGCGCGCAAAACGGTTCGCCGGGACGGATCGCTTCGGCGGACTGGTGCAGCATCGCCGCGATGACTTCCTCGCCGCTGAGCGATAGATTGTTCGCGATCGTCCACAACGTTTCGAGCCGGCGTGCTTGCCGCCGCGCGCGCTCCTCCGACTCGACCAGCGATTGCTCGAGCTCTTCGACGTGCAGCGCCAACAGTTTGTTCGCGTCGCGCAGCGCCAGCAGCGTCGTCAGGCGCGCTTTGAGCTCGTCGCGGTACACCGGCTTGCGAACGAAATCGTTCGCGCCGGCGGTCGAGCACCTCGGTACGCATCGTCACATCGGCGTCGCCCGTAACGATGATGATCGGAA
Organism: Vulcanimicrobiota bacterium; assembly: GCA_963845455.1. GTDB lineage: Bacteria > Vulcanimicrobiota > Vulcanimicrobiia > Vulcanimicrobiales > Vulcanimicrobiaceae > Lustribacter. The sequence continues at coordinate 950,750 of CAWJSM010000002.1, forward strand.
CATCGTGGTGGCGAGGATCGGCGCGCAGCCGGCGCGTCACCTCGAGGCCGTTTGGTGCGGTCATGTGGAAGTCGAGCACGAAGCAGTCGGCATCGTGGTCCGCGCACCACGCGAGACATTCCAGCGACGAGCTGAATGGGTGCACGATCGCGCCGGGCAGCCCTTCGATTGCGTCGCGCAGCACGAACAGCGATGTGGCGCTATCGTCAACTACGACTACGTTGTGAACCAATCGCGGCATCAGCGCACCCTTTCGCTGCCGTTCGCTCTCTACAAGGTTCGAAACAAGCGCGGGAAATCCGCTCGCGGGCGGGTTTCGCAGCCGCGTCCTGAAATCGGGCGTTATGCCGGTGGTCTCCAGTCGCACGAAGACGTTTCTCCCATGGCTCGTTGCGGTTGCCTTTTTCATGCAAGCGCTCGACACGACGATCCTGAATACCGCGGTGCCGGTCGTGTCGAAGGCGCTGGACGTATCGCCGTTGGCGATGCGCGCGGTATTGGCCAGCTATGCGTTGAGTTTGGCGGTGTTCATACCGATCAGCGGCTGGATGGCCGATCGTTTCGGAACGCGAGCGGTCTTCGCGTGGGCGATCGGCTTGTTTACGCTGGCGTCGGTGCTGTGCGGTTTCTGCAGCAATATCCATCTGCTCGTTGCTTGCCGCGTGCTGCAAGGCTGCGGTGGCGCGATGATGGTTCCCGTCGGGCGACTCACGCTCGTGCGGACGTTCGCAAAATCCGAACTCGTCGGGGCCATGAGTTTCGTAGCGATTCCTTCGCTGATCGGGCCGATGCTGGGACCGGTCGCCGGCGGTCTGATCGTGGCCTATCTCAGTTGGCGGTTTATCTTCTTTTTGAATCTGCCGATCGGCATCATCGGCCTAATCTTCGTTTTCATGTATCTGCCCGACTATCGTGAGAAGAAGACGCACCCACTCGATTTTGTGGGGCTGATCCTGTTCGGCTCGGGCATTTCGCTGCTCTCCTACGTGTTGGAAGTTTTCGACGATCACACGCTGGCGATGGCCGATATTCTCTGGCTCTCGGCGCTGTCGATCCTGTTGCTCGTCGGCTACGGCCTGTATTCGGCGCGCGCGGCATACCCGTTGCTCGATCTGACGCTCTTTCGCATCCGCACGTTCACCGCGGCAGTGAGCGGCGGCTTTTTCACGCGGCTGGGTATGGGCGGCGTGCCGTTCTTATTGCCGCTGTTATATCAGGTCGGCCTCGGGTTCACGCCGGTGCAATCGGGCCTGATGATCATGCCGCAATCGATTGCGTCGCTCGCGACGAAGTTCGTCCTGCCACGCATTTTGAATACGGTCGGCTACCGCGCGGTGCTGATCTCCAACACCGTGATCACGGGCGGCATGATCATGCTGTTCGCAACGATCGTTCCCGGTACGCCCGTGTGGATGATCGTGGGGATCGCACTCTGCTACGGCGCTTTCCAGTCCCTGCAGCTGACGAGCATGAACACGCTGGTATACGCCGACATCCCCTCGGCCAAAGCCAGCAATGCCAGTTCGATTGCGAGCACGCTTCAGCAGCTCTCGATCAGCTTCGGCGTTGCCGCGGCCGGCCTGACCACGGCATTCTTCATCCCCGCCGACGTGCGTTCGAACCCGCTGCTGTTCATCAACGGCGTGCACAAAGCGTTCCTCGTGCTCGGCGCCTTCACCGTGCTATCGACGGTCGTGTTCTGGCGTCTACGCAAGGGCGACGGCGACGCGATCGGCCACAGCAGCGAGACCAGCGAGGTCGCGGTCGCGTCCTAGGGATACTGCTCGACGCCGATGTCGCTGTCGCCGCTGAGCGTGCCGGCGACGAGGATGGAGCCGGAATATCCGGGTGAGAGGAAGATCGGCCGCGTCGCATCGAGCGAGCTGACGTCAATCGCCGGATCGATCACCGAGTTCGAGACCGGATCGTAGGCGATGACGCGCGACGTCGTTCCGTTCTTGACCACGATGTAGCAGCGTCCGTCGGTGCCGACGGCAACATCGTAGGCATCGGTGAGTGCGGAGCCCAAGCCGATGATTCCGAACGCGAGCTGATCGGATATCGAAGCGAGCGTCGCGACCTTAGTCGCAGTGACCGCGTACAACGAGTAGATCTCGAGCGCTTTGCCGGCGCCGTAGGTGACCGCGTACGCGCCGGCGGCGTTTCCGGCCACGACCGAGCCGGTGTAGCCGGGATCGACCGATGCTTGCGCAATCAGTCCGGAGAGGACGTGATTGCTTACGACATTGGAGTTCATCACGCCGATGCCGCCTGAATTGGAATATCCGGCATACACGTAGGGTGAGATTCCGACGGCGACGCTATGCGGGAAGTACGGCAGCGTAAGGACCTGGGTCCTCACCGACGGCTGGCCGGTGAGCCAAATGATCTGGTCGACGTTACCGGTCGTGGAATCATCGGTTTCTGCTGCGTACACCTGGCCCGGAATGCCCGTCTGATCGGTGGAGGTGAACGCAACGTCGTTGTGCGTAATCGGGCTGCCGGTGTTGTACTCGCTGTTCAGATAGGCGGTCGGGCTGAAGGCCCATTGCCCGGGACCATTTCCTTGATCGATCCACGATGCCATGATGTAGCCCGAACCCGGGGTCTGGTACGCCGGATAGAGGTTGAAACTCGAGTAGCCCACTTCCGGCCAAGCCGTTGCGTTGTTATACGATGCCTCGGCGATGTTATCTTGACCGAAGGGTATGCTGCAGCAATAGCCCACCGCGTAAACGGTGTCGAAATCGTTGCCCGAGACGCTGGTGACGCTACTCCCGGAGAGCGAGCCGTTCGAGTGCCACGTTGAGAACACGGACGGTGCGTATGAACGCTGCGCGTAGATCGACGCGTCCGTACCGTTTGAAAGCCTCGCATACGTTGACGTGCCGATGGTCGCGAAGCCGTTCGGGCAGAAGTACAAGGGTGACGCTGCCGTCCAGTTCGCGAACGACGTCGCCGTCGGCGAGCACGAGGGTGAGGTGGAGAACGCGCCGTTGACCATGCCCACCGCGGTCAGGGTAAGGGTGACCGGGTTGTCGCTTTGATCGACGAGCGGCTCGCTGCCGGTAATCGCGGCCCCGCCGTTATCGCTGTAGCTCTGCGTCAGCAGCACGGCAGTGGTCGAGCCTGCGGGAATGAGCGGGACCGTAAAGCTCATCGATGCCGGCACCGGGTCGAGGACGATCAACGGTACGGCATTTGTCTGGCCTTCGGTGATCGTTGCGGGCGTCGAGTTCGAGCCGACGGCGAGCGTATCGGCGTTCGCGTCCTCGAGCGTAATCGTGAACGTGACGCTGCCGGCGGGCGAGCCGACCGGAACCGTGCATGCACGGCTGCTGTCCGGTTCGGTGACGCAGTCCGCGGCGAGCTGCGGGTTGCTCGTAACGCTCTGCGACATCGTGTTGACCGCCATTACGCTGAGCTGCGAGGCCGCCGTTGAGATGAAGGCCGGCTTTCGCTTGATCGACGACGCCTTGCGCGCCGGGACCGTGAACTTCAGCGTAGCTGTCGCCTGCGGCGCGATTGTCGTCGTCTGGGAACCCGGCGCGGGCAACGGGGCGTGGGAGCCTGAGCCGCCGCAAGCGCATAGCGCACAAGCCAAGAATAGCGCCGCACAAGAGGCTCTCATAGGCGGCAAATTAGGCAACCTCGGCGCCGCTTCCCTCGATGTCCGGCCAGGTGTGCGCCAAGCTATTTTTCCAGCGGGTCCTTCACGTGCGGATAGGTGGCGATGGGCGTATTCTGGAGCGCGCCGTTGACCTTGTCGACGCGCCGGATGTCGATGTTTTGGATGAGATCCCGCGTTTGCGGGTCGATCTCAATCGGACCCCGCGGGCTTTCGAATTTCAACGCCTTCACGAGCGCCATCGTCTTATCGGGATCGAGGGTTCCGTTTTGGGCCGCGGTGACTTTGTAGATGGCCTGCAGTGCATCGTAGGTGGCAACGTCGTAAAAATCGGGCGCCGGAATGGCCGGATCAGCGTCGTGCATACCACGTTTGAAATCGGAGTTGAGCTTCGAGTTGTGCACGACCGTATAGTTGGCAGCGCTGTAGATGCCGAGCGCATCGTCGCCCAACGCCGGTAGCGCCAGCTCGTTGGTCTCGATGCCGGCGAGCAGCTTAATGCCGGTCTGAGCGCCCCCCGAAGCATGCCATTGTTTGATGAACGGGGTGCCCTGCGAAATGAGGAAGATGAAGACGGCCTGCGGTTTCGCTTCGCGGATATGTTGAATCGACGCTGAGAAATCCGTCGTGTCGACCGGTACGCCCTCATCGCCTGCGATTTTGCCGCCGCCGGCCGTGAACGCCGTTTTGAAACTCGTCGCGGAGTCGATGCCCGGACCGAAGTTGAGGTAGAGCATGTAAACGTTCTTGAGGTTGTTCTTGAGCGCCCAGTCGGCAAGTGGATAAATCAACTGTCCCTGAGCGAAGGCGTAACGCGACGTGTATGGGTTGCCCTCGAGAATGCCGTAACCGCCGTTGACGAAGAACGTCGGTTTCTTAGCCGCCGTCGACACCGCGCCCAGCGCCTTTTCGTTCGGCGCATAAATTGAGCCCATGAGGAAGTCGACATGATCGCTGACGACCAGCTCTTGGGCGAGACGTTGTGCGTTCTCGGGCGAGAGGCCGCCGTCATCGCGAATGATGACGTCGAGCTTCCGGCCGGCCACCGAGTCGCCGTGCGCTTTGATGAAGGCCGCGATGGCCGCTTTTGCCGCTTCGCCTTGCTCGGTGAACGGGCGCGAAAACGTCGAGACGAACCCGACGCGCAGCGGTGGCTGGTCGGCTCCGGCATCGTGCGGTACGTTGAGTGCGGCAAATACGCCGATGGATAGTACGGTTGCTGCTAGGAGGCGATTCATCGTGGAGGTCGCCGTTCGCCGCACCGTTGAACCGTACATTGCAATGATTTCCAGTTGGCGTGACGACCCGCGTCAAGCAACGCATCCGCTCTTCAACGAGAACGCGCTCAAATTGGGATTGTTCGGACTGAACGCCGGCACCCAGGCGATGACGGTCGCGCCCGGCCAGTACGTTGCCGATTGGGATCGCTGTTCCGAGATCGTCGGAATCGCCGGCCGGCTCGGTCTGGAAGCGATGGTCTCGCTGGTCAGTTGGGGTGCAAAACCCGAACTTGAACCGTTCGCGTGGGCGACGGGCCTCGGCGCGCTGCACCCCTACCCGGCGTTCGTTTCAACGATGCACGTGCAGCTGAACCATCCGACGTTCGTGGCGAAAGCATCGGCGACCGTGCAAGCCGTGACGCACGGCCGCTTCGCGCTCAACATCGTGGCGGGCACGAATCCGGATACGTTTCGGGCGTTCGGCGCGCCGATGGAAGATCACGAAACGCGCTACGCGCACGCCGCGGAGTTCATGGATTTGCTGAAACGTCTCTGGACGGAAGAGTCGCCGTTCGATTTTCGCGGCCGTTTCTACCAGATCCCGAAGGCGGTCTCGTTGCCGCGGCCGAGCTTTGGCTTGCCGCCGATCATGAATGCCGGCACCTCCGAACGTGGGCAGCACTTCGCCGCGAAATACGCCGACTTAGTATTTACGCACGTCGAAACGGACATGGATGATGCGCGCGCCCAACTCGCGGCGATCAAGGGACTCGCGCGCCACGAATACGGCCGCGAGGTGCAAGTCTGGACGCACGGCTACGTGGTGGTCCGCGACACGCAAGCCGAGGCGGACGCCTTTCTGCAGTACTACGCGGTCGACCACGCGGATACCGCACGGGTCGCGCGCTGGGTGAAGACGCTCGGCGAGAACGCGCAGTCGCAATCCGCGGCCGAAAAGTGGAAAGTCGCGCGCAATTGGGCCGCCGGGGGCGGAGTCGACCTCGTCGGAACGCCGGAGAGCATCACGGAAAAACTGCAGGCGCTCTCGCGGGCCGGGCTCGACGGCATCTTGCTGAAGTCGATCGAACCGGAGTTCATGCTCGAACGTTTCGGCCGCGACGTTTTGCCCCGCCTCGAGCAGGCCGGTCTGCGAAAATCGAGTAAGGCGCTACCCAGCTAGCAGATATGCTTCGCGAGGTGACATCCATGCGGTCATTCCGTTCTGCCGCCAAAGTCGTGTTCGCCGCCGCGCTGTTTGCGCTGCCCGTGCTGGGAGTGGCGCCGAGCCAGCCGACCGTGGCGACGACCGACGGTCCCATCGCGGGCTTTCAGCGTGACGGTGTGGTCCAGTTCCGCGGCATACCGTACGCCGCGCCGCCGGTCGGCAATCTACGCTGGCGTCCGCCGCAGCCGCATGCGAAGTGGACCGAGACGTTGGACGCTGTTTCATTCGGTGATACGTGCGTGCAGAATCAGCCCGGGCTCTTCGCGAAGCCGAGCCTTACCGAGAACTGCCTCTACCTCAACATCTATACGCCCGAGAACTACGCGACGAAGCCCGATCGCCGCGGCGTGCTCGTATGGTTCTACGGCGGCGCGATGACGGCCGGCGAGAGCAACGACTACGACGGCACCAAACTCGCCAAGATGGGCAACACGGTCGTCGTCACGGTCAACTTTCGCGTCGGCTTCCTAGGGTTTTTTGCGCAGCCGGCGCTGGATGCTGAAGGTCACGACTTCGGCAACTACGGCACGATGGATCAGCAGTTCGCGCTGCGCTGGATCCAGCGCAACATCGCGAAGTTCGGCGGTGATCCCAAACGCGTGACGATCTTCGGTCAATCCGGCGGCGCGACGGCGGTCATGACCGACCTCGTGTCGCCGACCGCGGCCGGGCTCTTCCAACGGCTGATCAACGAAAGCGGAACGCACATCACCGCAACGCCGCTCCCGGCGGCCGAAGCGCGCGGCACGGCGCTCGTCACCAAAGCGGGCTGCGCGCAGGCGCCGGACGTGATGCAGTGCATGCGCGCGCTGACGCCGCTGCAGATCCTCTCGCTCGGGCTGCCGACGCCGAACTTCTTCGTGCTCGATGGGCATATCATCACCGGCGACCCCTACGAGCAGTACAAGACCGGCAAGTTCAACCACGTGCCGATCATCACCGGTCTCGTTGCCGACGAACAGGCGTTCTTCTTGCCCGAGATCTCGGGCGGGCCGCCGGTTCCGCTGACGGTGTCCGACTTGAACGACTTCGTCAACTCGTTCGGTGCGGACAACGCGGCGGGGATCAACAAGGTCTATCCGCTGGAGTCGTACCCGAGCCCGAGCGAAGCCGAAATCGCGATTGCCGAAGGCTCGAAGGCCTGTATCGCGCGCACGTTCGATCGCGAGTGGTCGCAGTACGTGCCCGTGTATGCGTACCGCTTCGACGACGAAACGGCGCCGTCGTACTTTCCGCCCGTCAGCTATCCGACGCGCGCGTTCCACACCTCGGAGCTGGAGTATCTGTTCGTGCTCTTCCACGGCGGCCAGGGCACGCCGCATCCGCTCAACCCGGCGCAAACGCATCTCTCCGACCAAATGGTCGCGTACTGGTCGACGTTCGCGCGCACCGGCAATCCCAACAACCCGATGGATCCCGCACTGGCAGCCGTATTCGGCGGCTGCGGACAACGTGCTCTCGCTGCGTCAGCCGAAGCCGCAGATGATGACGGGTTACGGATCGCAGAACAACCTTCCGCATCACATGCACAACGCGTGTTCGTTCTGGGATCAGATCCCGTTGAGTGGCGCCCGTGGCTAAGGATTTGTTCCGCACGCTGTTTGCGGCAAGCGCGTTGCTTGCCGTGCCGTTCTTGATGATACCCCGGATGACGGCCGCAGATACTCCGGCCGTCATTCGCATCGAAACCTCCGACTACGATCTCTCGGCGGAGCCATACTACGGCGTCGCTGCCGGAATTTTCGCCCGGCACGGCATTTCTCTGCGGTTTCTTCCGGCCGTCGAGGGCGGGGCGAACATGATTCGCGATGTCGCGGGAAGCAAAGCGGACATCGGATTTTCCAACTTGATCTCGATCGCGCGTGCGGTCCAATCCGGAGCGGCGATCGTCCTGATCGCGCCGGCCGGTCTCTACCGCCGGAAAGATCCGGTAAACGCGATCGTGGTTGCGCCCAACTCATCGATCCGCTCGGCCAAAGACCTCAACGGGAAGAACATCTCGAGTCCCTCGGGCGCGGGCAGCGCGGGCGCGCTCGCGCCGGCCGCGTGGATCGATCTAAACGGCGGCGATTCGACGTCGGTGCATTTCGTCACGGGCATCGCACCGATGGATTTGCCGGCGGCGCTCAACGCCGGCACCGTGGCGGCCGGTGAGGTCGGCGATCCGCAACTGACGCTCTTGCGTCAGCGCGGCGACGTGCGTGTACTCGCTGCCCCGTTCGACGCCGAAGGCGACAATTATCTGCTCGCAGGCTTCGTCGCATCGAAGGCCTGGGTGGAGGCGAATCCCGCTGCCGCGCGTGGCTTCGTTGCCGCGATGAAGGAGACGGCGCGTTGGGCGAACGCGCATCGCAGCGAAACGGGCCGGCTTCTTGCTGCGCGCCTCAAACTTACGCCGGCGGTTACCGAAGCGATGTCACGGACGAAATACGCCATAACGTTGACTGCCGAAACGATTCAGCCGCCGCTCGATGTCGCCGCGAAGTACGGCATCATCAAGCCGATGAAAGCGAACGAATTGCTGCATCCATGAACGCGGTGGGGCTCGTGGCCGTCGCTGCCGCCGGCGGCATTGCAGCGGCGATCAATTCCGCCGCCGGCGGCGGCAGCTTCATCTCGTTTCCGACGCTGGTGTTCCTCGGCGTTCCGCCGATTACGGCCAATGCGACGAACACGACCGCGATGTGGATCGGGCAAGCCGGCAGCATTCACGGCTTCCGCGAGAACCTGCTCCGGCCGACGCCGCGTTTCATCGCGGCGATGGCCGTCTCGGTACTCGGCGGAATTCTCGGCGCGGTGATCTTGCTGCACACGCCGCAGCGCGCGTTCGACATCATCATTCCGTGGCTGTTACTCTTCGCGACCATCATGTTTGCGATCAGCCCGTGGGTGCTGAAGCTCGCCAATCACCCGGGCGGCGTGACCGACGTCTCGTGGGCGAGCACGGTGCCGCTGTTCATCGTCGCGTTGTACGGCGGCTTCTTCGGCGGCGGCCAGGGGATCGTGCTGCTGGCGTACTTCGCGCTGATCGGCATGACCGACTTGCCAAAGATGAACGGCCTGAAGTCGGTGCTCGCGTTCATCAACAACGGCGTGCCCGTGATTCCCTTCGTCTTCGCCCGGGCGATCGCGTGGGACGTGGCGGCCGCGATGTGCCTGGGCGCGATTGCCGGCGGCTATTACGGCGCGCGCTTGACGCGCAGGCTGCCGGCCCCGGTCATGCGGCGCGCGATCGTCGTGCTCGGGTTTATCGCGAGCGCCGCATTCTTCTGGCGCGCGCTCGCAGGCCCGCGCTGAGGACCGCGCGTAACGGAGGATCATGAAACGTTCGGCCGCACTCTTGGCGCTGGGCGGCGCCGTCGCACTTCCCCATCGGGCCCGCGCTCAGACGCTGACGAAAATCCGGTGTGCCCAACCGCCGGGTACGGCATCCGCGATCATCGTCTACGCGCAGAACTCGGGGATCTTCAAGAAATACGGCTTGGACGTCGAGATCGTGAAGATGAGCAGCGGCGCGGCAATTATCGCGGCGCTCGCCGGCGGCTCGGTCGATGTCGGCAACGGCAGCACGTTTTCGGTCGTCACGGCGTACGCGCACGGCATCCCGGTGCAAATCGTTGCGGGCGGTCCCGTGTACCAGCCGTCGGCGGCGGTGCCCTACGGCATGATCTTGGTGGGCAAGAATTCGCCGCTGAAGACCGCCGCGGACTTGAACGGCAAGACGTTCGGCCTCTCCGTTGCGAAGGGCGATCTGAATTCGGTAACCTCGCAAGCCTGGGTCGAGCAGCACGGCGGTGATTGGTCGACCGTCAAGGTGCTCGAACTGCCGCAAGATACGATGGTCGCGGCGATCGAGGCGGGCCGGATCGATGCGTTCACGATCCAGAGCCCCGGCACGGCAATCGCGCTCTCGAGCGGAAAAGTGCGGCAGTTCGGCCGGCCCTACGACTCGGTCGGACGCCAATTCAGCATTGCCTCCTGGTATGCCCTGAGCAAATGGTCGACGGACAATCCGCAAACGGCGCGAGCCTTCGCGCAAGCCGTCGGCGAGTCATCACGCTACGCCAACACCCACGGCCCGCAGATCATGCCGATCATGGCGCAATTCGCGGGCGTCGATACGTCGGTGCTTGAAGCGGCGGCACGCGCGCCGTTTACCGATCGCGCCGATCCGGCCGATTTTCAAGCGATCATCGATCTCGAAGTGAAGTATAAGGTGATCGATCACGGCTTCGACGCCAAAGACTTCATCTCGCCGATCGCGATGAGGCGCTAAGGCACGTTCCCGTGATGGAACATGGGCGCTTCGCATATAGTGCGATCGCCGATCGGCCGCGCCGGCGCTGGCCCAACGGTGCGCGGCTGGCGCTCTGGGTGATCCCAAACATCGAGTACCTGCGCTTCGATCAGCTCTTGCGATCATCGTCCCCGCGTGCCGTCGCGCCCGACATGATCACGTACTCGTCCTACGACTACGGCAACCGGGTCGGCATCTGGCGCATCATGGCGCTGCTCGACCGGTTCAACATTCGAGCAACGGTCGCGCTCAGCGGCGATGTGTGCGACGTGTACCCGGACATCATTCGCGAAGGCAGTCGCCGCCGGTGGGAATGGATGGGACACGGCGTTACCATCAGCCGGGGACTGAGCGGCCTCGCTGAACCCGAAGAGCGTTCGCTGATCGCGCAGACGCTGGCGAAGATCGAAGCGGCGACCGGGGTCCGTCCGCGCGGCTGGCTCGGACCGGCGCTTGCCGAGAACGCGCGAACTCCCGATCTCCTTAAGGAGGCCGGCATCGACTACGTCGCCGATTGGGTCAACGACGATCAGCCGTACGCGCTGCAGACCACGCACGGCGAAGTGCATTCCGTGCCGTACTCGACGGCAATCAACGATATGGCGGCGTTTCCCGCGCATTCGCCGGTGGAGTTTTTACGCATGATCAAAGATCAGTTCGACACCCTGCACGGCGAGGCGGCCGAAACGGCGAAGGTGATGGCGATTTCGTTGCATCCCGGTAAAATCGGCGTTCCGCACCGCATCCGCTATCTCGCCGAAGCGTTGGCTTACATCGACGGCCACGAGAGCATCTGGTGGGCGACGGGCAGCGAGATACTCGATGCCTACCGGCAAACCGCCGCGGAGCGTTGCTGATGCCGCGCGTCTGGGACGCGTTTCTCACACCGCAAGATCGGCTCGTCGATGCCGGCCGCTCTCGCGGACGGTTTGGTTTCGGCGAACGCCCGGCGCTGCTGCTCGTCGATCTCTATCGCGCGGTTTTCGGCGATGCGCCGGTGGCCTTGCCCGAAGCGATGCGCGAGTGGCCGAGTTCGTGCGGGCTCGCCGCTTGGGAGGCGATCCCGCATATCCAGCGTTTGCTCGCGGCGGCGCGCGGTGCCAAAATTCCCGTGTTCTATTCCACCGACATGAACATGCACGACACGCCGCTTGCGCCGTGGTCACGCTCGCGGCTGCGCGGTGTGGCTGCGCCTGACAGCCCGGAGATGGCCGCCCGCCGATCGCGGATGAACGACATCATCGATGAGGTCGCGCCGCTTCCGGGCGAGCTCGTCATCGCGAAGGCTGCGCCGAGCGTGTTTTCGGGCACGCCGCTGTTGGGACAACTGGTTGCGCGCCGGATCGACACGCTCGTCGTTTGCGGCGAGAGCACCAGCGGCTGCGTTCGCGCGACCGTGGTCGACGGGTGCACGCAGCGCTTCAACATGATCGTCGCCGAGGAGTGCACTTTCGACCGCACGCAGGCCTCGCACGCGGTCAACTTGTTCGATATGAACCAAAAGTACGCCGACGTCGTACCGCTCGACGAGATCATCGCACACCTGACATGAAAATTGACGTTCACCATCACGTGGCCCCGGATTTCTGGCTCGCTCTGCCCGGCGGCACGCCGGACGAGGCACGCGTGTTTCGCGACTGGACGGTTGCACGCGCGATCGAGGAGATGGACCGCGACGGCGTTGCCACCGTATACGCCTCGTTGCCGCTCTCGGGGAGCCGCTTCGACGATCGGGCGACCGCGCGCAAGCTGACGCGCCGCTGCAACGAGTACATGGCCCAGCTGCGGCGCGAGCATCCGGGGCGCTTCGGGATGTTCGCGCTGCTGCCGATGCCGGACATCGAAGGAACGCTGGCCGAGATCGCCTACGCCTACGATGAGCTCAACGCCGACGGGATCGGCTTGCTGACGAGTTACGGCGACGCGTGGCTCGGTGATCCGCGCTTCGATCCGGTGTTCGAGGAGCTGAACCGCCGCAAGGCCGTGGTCTTCACGCATCCGGTCAGCAACGCGGCCTGCACGCACCGCCAGGATTGGCTGGGCCCGGCGCCGATCGACTACGCGACCGATACGACGCGCGCGATCGCCGAGTACGTCTTCAAAGGCGCGTCGCAACGTTTTCCGGACGTTCGCATGATCTTCTCGCATGCCGGCGGCACGATGCCGTACCTCGTGCAGCGCTTCATCAACGGCGGCAACGGCAAGTTCAAAGAGATCACGCCCCACGGCTTTCTCGCCGAGGCTGAAAAGATGTACTACGATACCGCCCAAGTCGCGAGTCGCGGGACGATGCTTGCGCTGCGAACCGTCATCCCCGATTCAAACATCCTCTTCGGTTCCGACTACCCGTATCGCACCTGCGGCTGGACCGCCGACCTGCTGACCGCCGGCAACGCCTTCGATGCGCACGGCTTGCAGGCAGTCTTCCACGACAACGCCGCGCGATTGCTGGGGCTGCCGAAGTCGTAGATGACGCGACTGGCGCTCGGCACGCAGAATCGGCTCAAGCTGGGCATCTTCTCAGCAAATCTCTCCTCCGGAATGAACGCCACGCTCGTTCCGGAACGTTGGCGGGCAACGTGGGATGAGAACCGGCGTCTCGCGCAACTCACCGACGAACGCGGCTTGGAATTTATCATCCCGCTGGCACGGTGGCGCGGTCTCGGCGGCGCGACGAGCTATCAGGACTGGGGCTTCGAAACGTTGACCTGGGCGTCGGCGCTGCTCGCGTGCACGAAACGGGTCCACGTCTTCGGCACGGTGCACGTGATGCTGTTTCATCCGGTCGTCGCCGCGAAGATGATGATCACGGCCGACCATGTCGGGCACGGGCGCTTCGGCGTCAACCTCGTCGTCGGCCCGGGTAAAGCGCAGATGCCGATGTTCGGTATTGCCGTGCCGGAACACGACGACCGCTACGTGCTGGCCCAGGAGTGGATCGATATCGTCCGCGGCTTGTGGCGCAATCCCGACGACTTCGACTTCGACGGTACTTACTTTCAACTCAAGGGACTGCACGCATCGCCCGGACCGTACGGTTCGGCCGAACCGCTATTTCTCAACGCCGGCGCGTCGGGCGTGGGACAAGACTTCGCAGTGCGGAATTCGGACGCGTTTTTCACCTCGGTGAAGAACTCTTCGTTCGACGAAGGCACCGGGATCGTGACGCCCGATATCCCGGTCGTCGCCGGCATCGTGCGCAGCGTGCGGGCTCGTGCGGCGGCAATCGGCCGCGACATCGGCGTGTATACCAACGTCAACGTTATTTGCCGGCCGACGCACAAAGAAGCGATCGACTACTACCGCTACGCGCTGGAAGAGAACGGCGACTGGCCGGCGATCGACAACGAGATCCACGGGCGAACCGGAATCACCGCCGATCCATCGTCGCCCGAATATCTCGACCGGCGCCGGCGCCAGATCCGGCAATTTCCGGTGATCGGCGATCCCGACCGCGTTGCCCAATTGCTGGTCACGCTCAACCAGATCGGATTCGACGGCATCGGTTTAACGATGGTCAACTACCTGGACGAACTCCCGTACATCTGTGACGAAATACTCCCCCGCCTCGAACGCGCCGGTCTCCGCCGGCCGTTATAGCGGCGAGCCGCCGAATTTGCTGATCGCGACCCAGGTGTCTTTCGGGACGTCCCAGCGGACCATCACGAGGTTTTGCGAGGCGGTGAGGCCGCGCTGATCGCCGCTGCGGAAGTCGTACATGCCGCAGGCGCCGGGATAGCCGTGCAGATTGCTCATGTAGTCTTTGAGCTGCGTGGCGGTTGCGTTCGGGCCGAGTTTTTTCAATCCGTTGATGATGATTTGAGCGGGATCCCAGCCGTTCGCTTCGGAGATGTCGGCGCGAATGCCGGCGGCCTTGAAGGCGTCGACGAATTGCCGCACGGCATTTTTCACCTGACCGTTCGGGCAGCGTATCCAAAACGATGTTGGGCGGCGCGGCCGAGATCAGCTCGCGCGGGAGGATGGCGGCGAACTGCTTCATCTCGGGGTAGATGTCATTGCCCGCCGATACCGCGACCGGAATATCGAGTCCGGCGTCGCGAACGGAGCGGAAGACCGTGCCGATCGGCGTCCCCGTTCCCCAGGCGATCATGACTTGCGCGCTCGAAGCTTTGATCCGCGCGATCTGTGCCGCGACGCTCAGGTCGGTGACATTGTAATGCTCGCGCGCGACGAGGCTGAGGTCCTTGTTCTCGGGCTGCGCCAAGGTCGCGTCGATCGCGGCTTCGCCGACCTGTCCGCTCGAATCGGTCGACGTCAGCATCGCGATGCGCTTGAGGCCGTGGGCGCGAAAATAACGCGCGTCGACGCCGATCGAATCGGCGCTCGAAACTTGATACGTAAACATGTACGATCCGCGCTCGGGCTGCATGCCGGCCGAAAAGCAGTACACCAGCGGTCCGTTGCGGACCAGCGGCGCAAGCGCGCTGCAACCCGCGGAGAGGGTGGGTCCGAAAATGACTTGGACCTTGTTCGCGATGAGGCCGTTGGCTAACGTGAGCGCCGTTTGCGCGTTGGATCCGTCGTCCTGAATGATCACCTTCACGGGCCGGCCCGCGATGCCGCCGGCTTTGTTGACCGCGTCCGCCGCTTGAAGCATCCCGCTCTGTTCCGCGGTGCCGAGGAACGCGCCGGAGCCGGTCAACGATAGGATCGCGTTGAGTTCTATCGGCTCGCCGGCGGCGATGGAGCGTCCCGGCAGCCACGACACGGCGAGCAGAACGGCGAGGGCGGTTGCGAGCAGCAGCTTAGCGGGTTTCATGCACACTCCTTAGTTCGGCGGGCCTGACATTTGCGCGAAGTGGAAGAAGTAGTTGAACGACCAGCCGAGGACGGCGCCGCTCACGAGGGCGCAGGCGATCGTGGCCGGGACGATGATGCGTTTTGGATGATCGGCCAACAGCGATCCGCCGAGCATGACGATGCAGCCGGCTCCGACGACGAAGCCGGTAACGAACAGAACGGGGTCGATCGGCATAGGCTTTGATGCGCCCTACTGCATCACCATTCCGCCGTCGACGACGATCGTTTGGCCCGTGATGTACGCGGCGTCGGGCGAGCAGAGGAAGGCGACGGTGCCGGCGATGTCGTTCGGGGTTTGGTCGTACTTGAGGGCGCGGCGCGAGCGGTAGTCGTTCCAGCGCGCTTCGGGCACGCCGCCCGTGGCTTCGACTTCGATGAGGCCCGGCGCGATAGCGTTCACGGTCACGCGATCCGGCCCGAGTTCGTTGGCGAGCGAGCGCGTCATCGCGATGATCGCGCCCTTGGTGGCGACGTAGTGCAGAAGGCGCGAGGCGCCCCAGAGCGCCGTATCGGAGGCCATGTTCACGATCGCGCCGCCGCCGGCCGCGACCAGCAGCGGACCAAATTGTTTGCACGCGAGCCACGTGCCCTTGACGTTCACGCGAAAGAGCCGCTCCCACTCGGCTTCCGGAATTTCGTCGTACGCTTTTCCGCCGACCGAGTTTGCGATGGCGGCGTTGTTCACGAGCGCGTCGATGCGGCCGCATTCGGCGACGTGTTTCGCCAACGACTCGAGCGACGCGGCATCGGCGATATCGGTTTGCACGAACGATGCCGACAAGCCGCTGCCTTCGATCGCGGCCGCGGCGGCAGCGCCGAGTGCGGGGTCGAGTTCGGCAATCACGACGTGCCGGCCGCCGGCGGCTAGCCGCTCGGCAATCGCGCGCCCGAGGCCGCGTCCGGCGCCGGTGACGACCGCGACGCGGCGTTCATCCATCAAGCCGTTGCCGCTTCGTGTCCGGCATCCGGCACGCCGGCCATGGCCGCGCGGATCTCAGCGCTCGGCGGACCGGCGGTCCCCCACAGGTCCATCGCTGCGGGCGTGCGTTGCCAAACTTGCGGCTCCCAAGCTGCTTCGTCGGCGATCTCGATGCCGTCGGCGATGAGCTCGACGACGTAGCCCGATGGTTCGACGAAGTAGTTGAACACTTGCGAGCCGGGACCGTGGCGCCCGGTTCCCCACATCAACGGCACACCGAACGCGCGCACGCGCCCTTGAGCGCGAAAGAGCTCGTCGATCGAGCCCATCGTCCACGACGTATGATTGTACGCCGCGTGCGGTGCGGCGTTGAACGCGATCGAGTGATGCTCGGGGTTGCAGCGCAGGAACGACATCTGATGTTCGCTCCAGTCGGAGATCTTGAAGCCCAGCACGTCGCGGTAGAACGCCGTCACGCGATCGATGTCCGGTGTGTTGACGACGATGTGCGCGAGCTTCTGCGGCACGGGACCGCGCGCGGCCGGCGGGCCCGTGGCGACGCTCGGCGGAGACTTCGATGCAGCGGTTGTCGGGGTCGAGGAATTGGAAGCCGTAGCCGCCGCCGGGCGTGGAGAGATGGTGCGGCGAGGCGATCGTCGGGATGCCGGTCGCGATCGAGATCGCCGCGCGGCCGCGTCGACGTCGTGTTCGGTGGCCAGGCCGAACGCAATGCGATCGATGCGGCGCTCGGGTCCGGGCACCAGCGTCAACTGGAAGGGTTCGTCGAGCTGCGTCTGCAGATACGCGCGGCCGTGATGATCCGCACCGGTGTCGCGCAGGCCCCACGCTTCGGTGAAGAACGCCTTCGAGCGTTCGAACTCCGGCGTTGCGATCGCGACGTAACGCAGGTGGGTGATGTTCATGTGGACGGATCTCCCGGCGCGGTATCGGAACGCCAGCCGTAGGCTTGAGAAAGTTCGAGCGCCGTTTCGCGCACGGCCGGGACGACGACGTCGTCGACGTTCGCCGCGGTGAGCGATTCTGCTGCGGCCGATACGTTGATGGCGGCGATCGTCTCGCCCGCGCTGTTGCGGATCGGTGCGGCGACGGACCGGATGCCGAACTCGAATTCTTGATTGGAGGTTGCGTAACCGCGGTGCCGGATCTGCGCGATCTCAGCGAGGAACGCGCGCCTGTCGGCCAGCGTGTGGTCGGTGTAGCGCGTCGAGCGGCGTTGGCGGTCAGCCATTCGGTGATCCACGCATCGCTCTTGGCGGCGAGCAGCGTCTTGCCCATCGCGGTCGCGTGCGCGGGCAAGCCGCGAACCGACGTGGATCGCGCTCGAGAGCAGCGACCGCGACGCGGCCCGGCCGACGTACACCACATCTTTGCCGTCGAGTATTCCGACATGCGCCGAGCCGTTGGTGCGATCGCGCAGACGTTCCAAATACGGCTGCGCGAGTTCGGGCAGTTGCAGATTGGCGAGCGCCGAGAAGCCGATCTCGAGCACCTTCGGCGTGAGCTCGTACCGCTTGGTCACCGCATCGCGGCGCAGATAGCCGAGCGATTCGAGCGTGTGCAGAAAGCGGAACGGTTCGGTGCGGCGCCAGCCGAGCTGCCGCGCCACGTCGCCGAGCGAGAGCGTCGGGTGTTCGCGATCGAAGCAGCGCAGCACGTCGAGCCCGCGCATCAAACCGCCGACGAGATAGCGGTCGTCGCCGGCCACCATCACGCGCCCACCCACAGGCTTTGCGAGAGACGGCGCAGCATCGCGAGCGCGCTGAGCGGCGCGAGCGCGCTCGTCTTCGGGTTTTCCGGACTCGGCAAGTTGTCGAGCCGCACGGTGAAGGTGCCGAAGTCGCCGCTCGCTTCGATCTCGTGCGTGTTGGTCGTCGACGCCGGGATCGGCGACGACGCTCACGCGTCACCGCGACGCCGTCGCCGGCCAGTGCGAGTACGGCCGCAACGTTGACGTTGCTCGGGAAACCGCGCACCGCATCGGCGACGCTGCCCTCGAAGATCGTCGTGGCTGCGGTCAGCGCATCGAGATCGATGCCGTGCTCGACGACGTGCGGCGCACCGGCCAGGCCGCGCGGCGGTTTGGTCGTGCGCAGACGCAGGCTGCGCAAGCCGCCGAGCGCGCCGGCGCGAATGCCGTCGATGCCCGCAATCGCACCCGACGGGACGAGGATGCGCCGGCCGTGCGCGCGCGCAACGGCGCGCAGCTCGCGCCGCAAACGCCGGGTCGACGAGCGCGCCGGCGCTCAGCACCATCACGTCGGCACCGCTTGCGAGCCAGCCGGCGGCGTAGCGCCGCACGACGGCCGGGCCGGCTGCTTCGATCACGAGTGCGGCGTGCTCGGGCAACCGTTCCAAATCGGCGAACGCAAGCGCGGATTGACGGCGCGCATACACGTCGACGCGTTCGGCTTCGGCGTCGAGCCGGCCGATCGCGGTGACGCGGGCCATGCCGCCGCTGCCGCGCGCGATGCCGTCGATCAGCACCGTTGCGATGGCGCCCGCACCGGCGACGGCGACGCGCACGACGCGCGCGGGAAGCTCCACCGTCATCGATGAACGCGCGCACGGCCGCGGCGAACTCATCGGGACGTTCGATGTTCGGTGCGTGACCGGCGTCCGGGATCGTGGCGAGCCGCGCATCGGGGATGCGTTCGGCGATCGTTTGCGAGAGCGAGAGGCCGACGACGCTGTCGTGTTCGCCGCACACGATCAGCGCCGGTACGGCGATCGCGTCGAGCCACGGCAGCGCGTCGGTGGCGGCGATGATATCGGTGACGTAACGGTAACCCGCCGGGCGCGCGCGGCGCATGTTGCGCGCGATTTCGTCCAGCACGTCGGCGGGCGCATTCGGCCCGGCGATCTCGCCCGCGCGTTCGTCGGCGCGCACTTGGAGCTCGGCCGCGAGCGCATAACGCCCCTCAACCCACCGCGCGCGTTCGTCCGGCGGCAGCGTGTTGCGGCCGAGGGTGGTGTCGGAGAGCACGAGCGAGCGCACGAGGTGCGGATGGCGGCGCGCCAGCGCGAGCGCGGCGAGGGCGCCGAAGGAGACGCCCACCACGTGGGCCGGTTCGCGCTCGAGCAGCGTCGCGAGATCGTCGGCCACCGCGTCGAGCGAGGGCGGCCCGGACGGGTCGGGCGAGTCGCCATAACCGCGCAGGTCGGGGGCGATCAGCGCATAGTCGCCGGCGAGGCGGTCGATTTGGCGCTGCCACGACGTCGCGGAGGAGCCGATCCCGTGGAGGAGCAGAACCGTGGGCCCGGTGCCGGCCCGCACCGCGTGGAGCGCTTCCAACGTTGGCGTGACTGTCTCCTATACGAAACAGGTTTTCAAATACGAACTACTCTGTTATACTCTAGCCGAGTTCGCTACGTCAAGGGAGATCCGCCGTGCCCAACGCCGACCACGCCCGCATCGGACGCTACCTCGAAAAGTCTTGGGATTGGGACGCTTTCCCGGCCAATTCCGGCTACCCGGAACTGGAACGCGCGCAGATGCGCTACATCGGCGCCGGCGGCTCGCCGAAGACCGACGACCGCAGCACGCTGCCGCCCGGCGCGTTCACGTGCAGCCTGATCTTCCAAGAACCGGGCCGCAAAGCATCGACGCACCATCACAAGATCGAAGAGCTGTTCTTCGTGCACCGCGGCAACCTCACGATGTCATGGCAGTTCGGTGACGAGGTCGTCGACTTCGTCGTCGGTCCCGGCGACGCGGTGCTCAATCCGACGAGCCGGCCGCACGGTTTTCGCAATGACGGCACCGAGGATTGCATCATGCAGATCATGGTCGCCACAGCCGCGCCGATGAACCCCACGTACACCGATCATCCGGCCGAACACGCGGTGAGTCCGCTGCGTCCGGCCGCGCCGGAGAAACGCGCCGAGTATCTGCAAGAAGTGGAACGCTATCTCTCGCGCGCATCGGCGGTGACGCCGCAGATCGCCACGGTGGAAGGCGGCACGTTCACGGCATCGCCGTACGTGATGGCGGCGGCCGCGGGCGGTCTCGTTGCGCCGACGCACTTCACCTATGCCGTCGACACGCTCACGCGCGGCGCGGCGACCCCGGCGTACGCGCTGGCGGTCGAAGAAGCGTTCATGGTGCTCGACGGCGTGCTCGATGTCGAGACGTTCGACGCTGCCGGCGACGCGACGGTCGCGCGCATCGGTCCGCGCGATCTTGCGCTGATCCCAGCGGGGACGAAGCATCGCCTCGTCAATCGCGACGCCGCGACCGCGCGTTTCGGTGCGATCGCCGGTTCGAAAGACGCCGTGCCGATCGCATGGCGCGAGGCGGTCGCGGCGCGCTGAGACAGGTTCCCGGCGCCGCCGCGCGCTAAGAGGCCGCGGTGGACGTGCATGCCGGTGTCCTAACCGCCATCGCAATACTCGGCGTGGCGCTGGTCGTCGGCGTGGCTGCCGAACGGCTGCGCATTCCGTATATCGTCGCGCTGCTCGTCGTGACGCTGCCGCTGCCGCCGCTGCAATCGGACGAACACTTCGCGGAGGCGTTTCTGGTCGTGCTGCTGCCGACGCTGGTCTTCGATGCGGCCTGGAATCTCAACGTCGCCGAGTTGCTGATCGCCTGGCGGGCGATCGCGTGGATGGCCGTGCCGGGCGTGCTCATCACGATCGCCGCGGTCGGCGGCGGTCTCGCGCTGCTCGGCATCTTGCCGCTCGTCCCCGCGCTTCTGCTCGGCGCGATCGTTGCGCCAACCGATCCGATCGCCGTGATCGCTACGTTCAAACGTTTGCAGGTGCCGGGGGAACTGGCCGTTACCGTCGAGGGCGAATCGCTCTTCAACGACGGCGTCGCGGTCGTGATGTACGCTGCGCTCGCGATCGCGCTCGAACACGGCACACCGATCGCGCCGCTGACGCTCGCCTGGAACGTCGTAGCGGTCTCAGTCGGCGGCGGGGCGATCGGCATCGCCGTCGCCGGCATCGCGTACCTGATCGTGCGCTGGACGCTCGATCGCGATCTGCACGTGATCGGAAGCCTGCTGGTGGCGTACGGTGCGTACATGGGCGCGGAACAACTGCACGTGTCGGGTATCTTCGCCGCGCTCTGCGGCGGCATCGCATATCGCTGGTTCGAACACCGGACCAACGACGACGCGATCGTCGAACACGTTCATACGTTCTGGACCATCGCAGCGTTCTTTGCCAACACGATCGTCTTCATGCTGGTCGGTGCGCGCATCGAAATCGGGCGCGTGCTCGCGCATCCGGCGATCGTGCTCGGGACGTTCGTGCTGGTGCTCGTTTCGCGGCTGGCCGTCGTTTACGGCGTTCTGCCGTTCCTCGGCGTGCCGCAGCGGGCGTGGCAGCACGTGATCGCGCTCTCGGGGATTCGCGGCGGCATCTCGCTTGCGCTCGCGCTCTCGCTCCCCGCCGCGCTGCCGTTTCGCGACGACATCGTCGATGCGGTCTACGGCGTGGTCGCGGTAACGATCCTCGTGCAAGGTTTGGCGCTCGCACCGATCATGCGCCGCCTGCAGTTGGAGCCGGCGTGAGCGCGCTGCACGTTGCCGTCGATGCCCGTTTTGCCGTGCTCGACCAGCGCGGCATCGGACGCTACACGCGCGCGCTGATCGCGCAGTTCCTGCGCGCGGCCCGGCGTGCGCTTGTCATTCGTCGCACCCGGCTTATTCGCTCCGCGGCGGCGGATTGCCGCGATCCTCGGCGTCGAACGCAGCAACGTCGTTTCGGCGGTGCCGGCGGATGCGGACGTCCTGTGGAGCCCGTCGAACGGCACCGACCTCGTCACCAGCGTGCCGTGCGTGACGACCGTGCACGACGTCGTTCCGTTCATGTTTCCGGCCGAAGGCTTCAAGGTGCGCGAGGCGGAGCAAGGGCCGTTGCGGCGGACGGCGCAGCGCGCGCGCACGATCATCGCCGATTCACAGTATATCGCGGGCGAGATCGCGCTGCGCATGAAGGTCGAGCCCGAACGCATCGCGGTTGCGCCGCTCGGCGTCACCGAACCGTTCGTTGCCGCCGGTGAGCGCGGCACGCTCGACGACGGCCGGCAGTACGTGCTGCACGTCGGCGCGCACGACATGCGCAAGAACGTGCGCACGCTCGTGGCGGCGTGGCAGGCGGCGTTTCCCACCGCCGACGTTGCGCTCGCCTTTACGCGCAAGCCCGAGATTCTGCCGCCCGGTGCGGTGGTAGTCGACGCGCCGTCGGACGAGCGGCTGGCGGCGTTTTATCGCGGCGCGTTGTTCGTCGCGGTGCCGTCGCTCGACGAAGGCTTCGGCTTGCCGCTGCTCGAGGCCATGGCGTGCGGCGCGCCGGCCGTTGCCTCGAAGGTTGCCGCGCTGCCGGAAGTCGGCGGCGATGCGCCGGCGTGGGTCGACGATCCCGACGATGTCGATAAGTGGGCGTTCACGTTTCGCGGGCTGACGCGGCAGCCCGAACTCTTGGCCACGCTGGCGGAACGCGGTCCGGCGCAAGCGGCGAAGTTTACCTGGGCGCGTTGCGCCGATCTCACGCTCGACGCGCTGCAGCGGCTGCCCGCATGACGGCGCGCCTGCACATCGCGGTCGACATGACGAATCTCAAGGGCGACTGGCGCGGCATCACGCGCTACGTGCGCGCGGTGTTTCCGCGCCTCTCCGCCCGCGATGACGTGCGCCTGACGAAGGTCAACCCGGGCTGGTTCGGTTACCGCGTTCCGCGCAGCGCCGACGTGGTGTGGCATCCGGCCAACGGCACGTTCTTCGATTCGCGCGCGCCGTCGGTCGTGACGATTCACGACGCGGTCCCGTTTCGCTTTGCCGCGGACGATGAGAAGAAGCGCGCGAACGAGCAAGGCCCGTTCCTGCGCTCGGCCGCAAACGCCGCGTCGATCATCGTCGACTCGCAGTTCACCTCGCGCGAAGTCGGCACGTTTTTGGGAGTGACGCCGGAGCGGCTCAACGTCGTTTCGCTGGGCGTCACGGCGCCGTTCACCGCCGGCGGCAGGCGCGGCAGCCTGCCCGACGGACGGCCCTACGTGCTGCACGTCGGCGCGCACGACCCGCGCAAGAACGTGCCCACTCTGATCGCGGCCTGGCAAGCGGCGTTTCCCGCAGCTGAGGTCGCGCTCGCCTTTACGCGTAAGCCCGACGTGCTGCCGCCCGGTGCGGTCGTGCTGGATGCGCCGTCGGACGAACGGCTGGCGGAATTCTATCGCGGCGCGTTGATGGTCGCGGTGCCCTCACTGGATGAGGGCTTCGGCTTGCCGCTGCTCGAGGCGCTGGGCTGCGGGTGCGCGGTCGTCGCGTCGCGCGTCGCCGCGCTGCCGGAAGTCGGCGGTCAAGCGTGCGCGTGGGTCGACGATCCGCGCGACGTTGCGGCGTGGGCGGAGGCGCTGCGCGTGCTCGCCGAAGACGAACCGGTGCGCCGTCAGCTCGCGAGCTTGGCGTTCGAACGCGCCGCGCTGTTCTCGTGGGAGCGCTGCGCGGCCAAGACGTACAACGTGCTAGCCGCGGCTGCGCTCCAGCGCTAATCTGATGCGCGGATGGGCCGCGACGACGTCGGGATAGTCGCCGAGCGCGCGCGCGATGTACGTGCGCTCGTGCGGGTTATCGCTCTGGATCGTGCGCAAGACGTCGCGTTCGAGTTGCGCCTTGTCAGGCGGTGCCGCGGAAATGCGTGCACCTTGCGCGCGAAACGCCGCGACGTCTTTGACGCAGAAATAGTTCACGCAAACGCGCCCCTGCAGCGCTTGCGGATCGATCGGGTAGAAGCTCGTCGGACGCAGCGGCCGCTTCGAACGCACGCCGAAGAGATGATAGCCCAGCCGGGTGAGCGCAGTTGCGAGCGTCGTGGGCGTTTCGCCGAACCAGTGCAGACAGTGGCCGTTCGACTCGATGAACAGCGCCGGAGCATCGGGTCCGGAGAGCAATCGCTGCGCGCCCGCGATAGCTTGGAGTTCGGCGCCCTCGATATCCATCTTGATGAAGCCCACAGGCTGCGCTTCGGGCGCGCGCAGGAGCCACGTATCGAGGTCGATCGCTTCAACGCTCGTCGCCGTGGCGCTTGCGACGGGGTCGCCGCCGGCGAGGATGTGACCCTCGGGTCCGGCCGAGATGAATTGCAGCGTTCCCGCGCGATCGCTCACGGCCGCCTCGACGATCGTCCAGCGGTCGAAGCCGTTGGCGTCGCGTGCCGCGCGCAGCAGCGCCGCATTGGCCGGCGACGCCTCGAAGCTGACGACGCGATGACCGCGGCTGCGAAAATACGCCGATGCGAGGCCCACGTGCGCTCCGACGTCCAGCACGCTTGTGCCGGGCGGAACGAACGGCGCCACGTCGCGAAATTCCAGGAAGACCGACGGATCGCGCTGCCTAATTGAGTTGCTGATCGAGTCGGTCGCGTCGTCGGCGGCGAGCACCACGACGTCCCGGCCTTCGATGCTGTACCGCTGGAGGATCGTGCCGGGGAAACGCGTCATACCGGGGTACTTCTACAACGATGAAACCGATCCACTGCGCCGCCATCTTCGCGCTCTGCGCGATGGTTGCGGGCTCCGGCGGCCGCCTGGCGGCGCAAACGTCCGATATCAGTCTGCTCGATCTGGTGGAAACCGAGTTCGGCTACACGACCATCAGCGACCAGTATCAACAGCCGGTTGCGCCGCAACGATTGCTCGACGGCGCGCGCGTGGGCCTCGTTGCCTATCTGCGTTCGCGCGGGATCGCGCAGCCGAAGGTCGGCGTCATGCATGCGCATCCCGATGGTCGCGGCGCCGTGCCCGCGATCGAGCAGCAGATCGGTCTCGCGATCCAACGCTACGGCACGCGTGTCAGCGCCCTCGCTCTCGTCTACGCCGCGATTCGCGGCGAGGTCGCGGCGCTGAACGATCCGTACTCGGTGTTCTTCACGGCCAAAGACGTGAAGGGCTTCAGCGCGGCGATCGACGGCACGGCGTTCGGCGGCATCGGCGTGCAGCTCGCGTACGACGATGCGACCAAACAATGGCGCGCAGATACGGTCTTCGACGGAAGTCCGGCGGCCAAGGCGGGCCTGCTGGCCGGCGACGTGCTCGCTTCCGTCGACGGCACGACCCTCACCGGTCTCGACAACGCGCACATCGAGGCGCTCTTGCGCGGTGCGATCGGGTCGACCGTGCACCTCACGATCGTGCGTAACGGTACCGCGCTGGCTGCGCCGCTGACGATCGTGCGCGCTGCGGTCACGCCGCCCGACGTGACGCAGCGGCTCTTGCCCGGCGGCGTGGGCTACGTGGCACTCCGTTCGTTTTCGCAAGATGCGGGCACGAAAGTGCGCGACGCGCTGCTGGCGCTCGCGAAGCAAGGCGCGCGCGCGTACGTCTTCGATTTGCGCGGCAACGGCGGCGGTTATGAGAGCGCGGCCGTGCACGTTGCGTCGGCGTTCATTGCCGATGGGCCGATCGTCGCCAACGCGGGGCGCGACGGCAAACGGCGCGTGTCGGATGCCGACGGCGATGCCGTGCCCAAGCTGCCGCTCGCGGTGCTGGTCGATCACGATTCGGCGTCGGGAGCAGAGCTCGTGGCGGGCGCGATTCAGGATCGGCACGCCGGCACGCTGATCGGAACGCGCACGTTCGGCAAAGGCGTCGCGCAGACGATGTTTCAGTTGCCCGATGGATCGGCCATCAAGTTGACGACGGCGCGCTACTATACCGCCGGCGGACGGTTCATCGACAAGATCGGATTGCAGCCCGATATTCCCGTCGATGAGCCGGCCGGCTCGCAGCCGGGCGTCCCCGGAGCGGATCCGCAGCTCGACCGCGCGCTGGAATTGCTCCTGCGGCCTGGTGTATGATAGGCGGATGACCACGCCAGGCGCGTCTCGCGGCGCAGACTTCGTCCTCACGCTTTCGTGCGCCGATATCGTCGGCATCGTGCACGCCGTTTCGGGCTTCCTCGTCGAACACGGCTGTAACATCATCGACAGCGCGCAGTTCGGCGATCCGGATACGCAGCGGTTCTTCATGCGGGTGGCGTTCGCGTCCGGGGACGCGCCGGTGGGCGAGCTGCGAGACGGCGTTCGCGCCGGTCGCGTCAGCGCTTCGATATGGTCTACGAGATCCGCGACCTGAGCGTGAAGCCACGCGTCGCGATTATGGTCTCGCGCTACGGACACTGTCTGAACGATTTGCTCTTCCGCTACGGTTCGGGCGATCTGCAGGTCGAGATTCCGGCCATCATCTCGAATCACCAAGACTTCGCCGGCCTCGCCGCGTCGTACGAGATCCCGTTCCACTACATTCCGGTATCGGCGGAAACCGCGCCGGCAGCTGAAGCGCAATTGCTCGAAATTCTCGAGCGCGAACGAGTGGATCTGCTCGTGCTCGCGCGCTACATGCGTATCCTCTCCGACTCCACGTGCCGGCGTTTGACCGGACGCGCGATCAACATCCACCATTCGTTTTTGCCGAGCTTCAAGGGTGCGAACCCCTACGCGCAGGCCTATGCGCGCGGCGTGAAGCTGATCGGTGCCACTGCGCACTACGTCACGAGCGACCTCGACGAAGGCCCGATCATCGAGCAGGACGTCGAGCGGGTCGACCACGCCTCGTCGGTGGCCGATTTCGTCGCGATCGGGCGTGATATCGAGAGCCGCGTGCTGGCGCGTGCGGTGAAGTTCCACGTCGCCCAGCGCGTGCTGCCCAACGGCCCGCGGACCGTCGTCTTCCGGTAGAATGGGTACAAACACAAGCATGAAGCGCTGCGCTCTCGCCCTCTCGATTCTCGTCGCCGCTGCGACGGCCGTCCCAGCCGGTGCCCAGACGGCTCGCCCGACGCCGTCGTTGCCGGCCAGCTATGCCAAAGTTCACCACGTCTCGACCCTCACCAATCCGGGCGCTCAGCGGAACAAGGTGCTCCCGATGAACGGCGCCGGCTGCACGAGCGGGGTGATGGCCAACAAAGCGCAGCTGGCGGTCAACCCGATCAACGGTCAGGCGCAGGCCGCGCCGATCGTCTCGATCCCGCTGACCAAAGGCGCCGGCAGCGTAGCGGACGCGACGACGCGGGCGCAACAAGCCCACGCCTGCGCCCATACGCGCTAACTCTGACGAATAACCCCGCCAAAGGCCTCGCTGAACGCTTCCGGTGAGAGGTTCGTCTGAGCGGCGAGCTGCGAAAGCCGCGGCTCGCTGAGATCGGCCGCTTCGAGGCGGATCATGTACGAGCGCGCCACTTCGTAGGCTTCGGTCGTCACGTCGACCATGCGCACGCGCACGCGCTTGGTTTGCGGATCCTGCAAATCGGCCAGCGTCACCGGCGTCACGCGTCCGCCGGTCAATGCGATCAGCGCGCCGCTGCCGCCGCGCAACAGGTAGCGGACCGCGCCGTAGCCGAGCGTGCGCGTGTACTCGACGTCGAACGGGATCGGCTTCGCGCAGCGCAGCTCGTAGCCGATGTCCTTGTTGACGACGGTCATGTCGACGCCGATCTCTTCAAGGCGCTTGCGGACCGCATCGCGCAGCACGGCGCCGAGCGGCACGTCGGCTAAACGCACGTGTCCGTATGCGTCGCGCGTGAGGTTGTCGAAGTGTTCGATCTCCTCAACGGTGAGGCGTTCGGCGATGCCTTCGGCGACGACGGCGACGCCGTGATCGTGGCCCGACGCGCGCCGCTTGACGATCGAGCCGACAATCGTATCGGCGACCATGCGCAGATCGAACGCGTCGTCGGAAAATTCTTCGGGGATCACGGCCAGCGTTGCGCCGGCGGCTTTGCACATCCCGAGCGCGAGCGAGCCCGACTTACGGCCCATGCTCACGCACAGGTACCAGCGCGCGGTCGTGCGCGCGTCTTCCATCAGGCTCTCGACGATGTTGGTGCCGACCGCGCGCGCGGTTTCGAAACCAAACGTCGGGGCGTTGTCGGGCAGCGGCAGATCGTTGTCGATCGTCTTGGGGACGGTGGCGACGCCGATCGAACCTTTCGTGAGTTCGGCGATGCGCGTTGCGCCGTAGGTCGTGTCGTCGCCGCCGATGCACACCAGATACCGCACGCCGAGCCGGCGCAACGAGCGCAGGCAGTTCTCGAGCGTCGCCTGATCCTTCGCCGGGTTCGTGCGCGACGTGCGCAAGATCGAGCCGCCGGTGAAGTGGATGCGCGAGACGTCTTCGATCGTCAGCTCGCGAATTTTCGAGATGTCGCCCTGCGCGATGTGACGGTAGCCGTCGTAGAGGCCGATCACGCGCAAGCCGTTGTTGATCGCCTCGATCGTTGCTGAGGCGATCACGCCGTTGATGCCGGGCGCCGGCCCACCGCCGACGAGAATCGCGAGGGTGTCCACAGGGGGAGATTCCGCGCGCGCCTGGCAAGATTTCCTACCATGGCAAGCGTGGATAGCGGAAGAATTCTTGATCCGACCTTGGTGCTGGCGCGGCTCGCGCGCATCCCGGGTTCTCCCTGGCACGTTCGCGCCCGGCTGATCCTCGGCATCGCGACGTTCTTCGACGGCTTCGACTTGCTGACGATCAGCTTTGCGCTGCCCGCGTTCGCGGAATCGTGGCACATGACGCCGGGCCAGATCGGTCTCGTCATCTCCTCGGCGTTCTTCGGTCAACTGATCGGCGCGCTTTGCGCCGGCTGGGCGGCGGAACGCTTCGGCCGCCTGCCGGTCGTCGCGGTTGCGGTCGGTTCGTACGCGCTGATGGCGATCGCTTGCGCGCTGGCGTGGAGTCCCTTGGCGCTGACCGTGTTCCGCTTCGTGCAGGGCCTGG
This sequence comes from Vulcanimicrobiota bacterium, assembly GCA_963845455.1. Lineage (GTDB taxonomy): Bacteria > Vulcanimicrobiota > Vulcanimicrobiia > Vulcanimicrobiales > Vulcanimicrobiaceae > Lustribacter. The sequence continues at coordinate 979,596 of CAWJSM010000002.1, forward strand.
GTCTGGGTGCGGAAGTGCCGATTGCGACGACCTACGTCAACGAGATCGCGCCGGCGCAGTCGCGCGGGCAATTCTACGTGTTTTACGAGCTGATCTTCGTCATCGGTTTGATCGCGGCCGGCGTCGGCGGCGCGGCGATCGTACCGCACTTCGGCTGGCAAGTGATGTTCTACATCGGTGCGCTGCCGCTGCTGCTCGCGTTCGTGTTGACGCACGTGCTGCCGGAATCGCCGCGCTGGCTCGTCTCGCGCGGGCGGCTCGCCGAAGCCGACGCCGTGGTCACGCAGATCGAGACCGCGGTCACCGCATCCGGCCGCGAACTGCCGCCGCCCGAACTGCACGTGACCGTCCCCGCGCGCGAGAAGGCGCAGGTTGCGGAACTCTTCCGCGGCATCTACCGGCGCCGCACGTTCTGCGTGTGGGCGTTGTGGTTCTGCTGTTTCTCGACGACGTACGGTCTCGCCACGTGGCTGCCGACGCTCTACAAAACCGTGCTCCACTTGAGCCTGCAGCAGTCGCTGAACTTCGGTTTGATCACGCAGCTCGTGGGCATTTGCGGTTCGGTCTTGCTGGCGATCCTCGTCGATCGCGTCGGGCGCAAGCCGCTGCTCGCGCTCGGCTTCTTGGGCGGCGGCATCGCGCTGATCGCGCTGTTCCTCACGGGCGTCACCACCGCGACGTCGATGCTGATCTTCGTCTCGATCGGCACGTTCTTCATGGCCGCGGTCTCGATCGGGCTGAACCTCTACACGCCCGAACTCTATCCGACGCGCATCCGCGCGCTCGGCAACAGCATCGGCGGCGCGTGGCAGCGCGTCGCCGCCGGCATCGGCCCGAACGTCGTCGCCGGACTGCTCGGCGCCTACGGTCTGCGTTCTGTGTTCGTCTACTTCGGCGTCCTCGCACTCGCCGGCGCCGCCCTCACCTGGGCCTTCGCCACCGAAACCAAAGGCCAAACCCTCGAAGAACTCTCCCCATAGCCCCCGTCGGACGGGAGCGACCGTGTTCCCCCCGTGTCGGAATGGCAAAGTTGTGCTCTCTCTCTGCACTCAAGAGAACAACGTAGGTTAGGGCCAGATTTCTTTGGCCGTTTCGACGACGAGTTTTAGTTTGGCCCATTGGTCTTCGGGGGTGATGATGTTGCCTTCGACGACGCTGGCGAAGCCGCACTGGGGGCTGATGCCGAGGTTGTCGAGCGGCACGTATTGCGTTGCTTCCTCGACGCGGCGCAGCAGCGTGTCGCGTTTTTCGAGTTCACCGCGCTTTGATGTGACGAGGCCGAGCACGACGCGCTTTGTCTTTGGGCATGAAACGCAGCGGCGCGAAATCGCCCGAACGGTCGTCGTCGTATTCGAGCAGGAAGTGGTCGCAGCGGAGGCCGCCAAAGAGCGCCTCGGCGATGCGTTCGTAGCCGCCTTCGGCGATCCACGCCGAGCGCGCGTTGCCGCGGCAGACGTGAATGCCGATCGCGGTGTCCGCGCGCCGCGTTCGGCGATGCAGTCGTTGATGAGCTTCACGTAGCGGCTCAGGCGCTCTTCGGGCACGTCGCCGTTGGCGATCGACCTCGGCCCGCATGCGTTCGGAGATGAAGTAGGAGAAGAGCGGATCGTCGATCTGGATGTAGCGGCAGCCGGCGGCTTCGAGGTCGGCGATCTCGGCGCGATACGCGCGCACGACGTCGGCGAAGAACTCCTCGATGTCGGGATAGGCGGTCGTCGGAGACGACGCGCCGTCCGCCGTGAAAGTGCAGCCGCGAGGGCGAGGGGATCGTGATCTTCGCCGTGCGTTCGGTGATGCTCGCGAGAAAGGTGAAGTCGCGCACGAGGATCGGTTCGGGCCGCCGCAACGGCCCGACGGTCACGACGTTCTTCGGCACGTAGTGGACGGTGCTCGCCGGATCGTGCGCGAAGGCCGGGTTCTGTTCGGCCGCGCGAATCTCGACGCCGCCGAGCCGGCCGATGAAATCCGCATACCAGTTCTCGCGCCGGAACTCGCCGTCGGTGACGATCTCGAGACCGACCCGTTCCTGGCCGGCCACGACGTCGCGAATGGCCGCGTCCTCGACCGCGCGTAAACCGGCAGCGTCGATCTCGCCGCGCTCGAACGACTCGCGGGCCGCGAAGACCTCGGCCGGCCGGAGCAAACTGCCGACGTGGTCGGCGCGAAAAAACGGCTTTGCGCGGGTCGCGGTACTCGTCATCGGACGCCGCTTTGCCGGGCATGGTAGGACCGGCCTGCCGCGTGCCCAACGAATGGGGGCTGTGCGCGAGTTGTCTGCGTCCGTCCCGGTCAAGGCGCCAAGCGGTTTCGCGCTCGCCTTTCTGAATACGTACGTGCGCGATCGTGCCGGCGTCGACGGCGATGCCTGCCTGCCGCTGCGCTATACGCTCACCCAACTCGCCGGACTCACCCTCGAGCGCGACGTCGCCGTTCGCGTCAGTACGTGCTGCAAGGGCAAGACGTTCCGGCAACGCTGGACATCGCATGGGAACCCGACGCGAGTCTCTTCCCGAGTTTCAAGGGCACGCTGCACGCCGATCCGACCGGGAAAGCCGAGTGCGTGCTCGGCATCGACGGCGAGTACGATGCCCCAGGCGGCGTGGCCGGCCAGCTTTTTGACGCCGTCATCGGCGTCCGGATCGCGCAAGGTACGCTGATCCAGTTGCTCGAGCAGTTCCGCGACGCGATCGAAGACGATTACAAGAAACGGATGGAATTTGCGTAAACTGGTCTTCCTCATCACGCTGTTCGGCTCGATCGCGCTGCTCGCTCCGGCTGCGCGCGCGGCCGACGACGTCAGCATCGGAATGGTCCGCTTGCCGACCGCGATCTTCATTGCCATCGATCGGGGCTTCTTTGCCGCCGAAGGCCTGAACGTGACGCCGCAGTATTCTCAAAACGGCGCCGAGATCGTGCCCGAGCTTGCCACCGGCAAGATCGACGTCGGGTTTGCATCGCCCGGCGCGTCGCTCTTCAACGCGCTCGCGATCGGGGTCGATGCGAAGATCGTCGCCGATCCGTGGGTCGCGCCGCGCACCCCGGGAACGAACGACTACGCCTTCATCGACGTGCGCAAGGATCTCGACGCCGGCGGCGCGTTCAAGCCGCGGGACGCGAAGGGTCTCACGTTCGCGATTACCGCGCACGGACAGATGACCGAGCTGTTTGCGGCCGCCTACCTGCAGAGCGGCGGACTCTCGCTCTCCGACGTACACGTGGTCGAGTTGCCGTTTCCGGCGATGGAGGCAGCGATGCAAAATCACGCGATCGACCTCGCCTCCTCGATCGAGCCATATCCGACGCTCGGCGCGCGCAGCGGCGCGAGCGTGAAGGCGGCCGGGATCACCACGCTGATGCCGGGCTACGTGCAGGCCGTGCTGATGTACGGCAGTCGCCTCGGGAAGAGCCGGCGCGACATCGGCGTGCGCTTCATGCGCGCGTACGAGCGCGCCAACGCGTTTTTGCTGCACAACCTCGCCACCCGCACCGGCCGCGCCGAACTCGCACGCATCTATCAGAAGTACATCCCGCTCGACGATCCGTCGGTGTACCTCGAAACCGGGCTGCCGGCCGGACCGGCCGATCTGTCGGTCGACATCGACGGTCCGTTTGCGTTGCGCTGGCAGATGCAGCAATACGTGACGCAAGGTTTGGTGAAGACGGTGCCCGATCTCAAGAGCGCCGTCGACAACAGCTTCGTGCGAGCGGCCAAATGAAACGCAACCGCTTTATCGGAAAGAGCACGCTTGCGCTCGCGGGCGCCGCGCTCGCGCCGCAGGCCGTGCTGGCGGCCGATGAAGTCAAGGTCGGGATGCTGCGGCTACCGACCGCATTGCTCACCGGCATCGATCAGGGATATTTCAGCGCCGAGAATATCGACGTCAAGCCGGTGTTCTTCAATACCGATGCCGAAATCGTGCCGGCGCTCTCGAGCGGGCAGGTCGACGTCGCCGGCACTGCGCCGACAGCCGACCTCTTCAATGCGCTGACGTTGGGCGTGAATGCAACGATCGTCGCCGATTACTGGACGTCGCCGAAAGATCTGCCGACGGGCGATTCCGCCTTCATCATGGTGCGCAAAGATCTCGCGCCGTACGGCACGTTCAAGCCGCAGGACGTGAAGAGCCTCACGCTCGCCGTCACCGGGCACGGCCAGATGGGCGAGTTGTTTGCAACCGAGTATCTGCAGACGCAGCATCTGCCGACCAGCAACGTCAACTTGGTCGATATGCCGCTCGCCGACATGAACGCGGCGTTTGTCGAACCACGCGATCGACATCGCCTCGACTATCGATCCGTACGCCACACTGCTCGTGCAGCAAGGCACGGCAGTGAAGGCAGCTGCCCTCTCGACGCTGATGCCGGGCTACGTTCGGGGCGTGATCATGTACGGTCAACGCATAGGAAAGGCCGACAAGCCGCTCGGCGTGCGGTTTCTGCGCGCATTGTCCAAAGCCAACACCTCGCTCCGCGCGCAACTGGCGACGCCGGCCGGACGTACCACCGTCGCCGCGATCTATCAGAAGTACATCCCGCTCACCGATCCCACGCTCTATGCGCGCATCGGCCTAGCGACCGGTCCGGACGACCCGAAGGTCGACGTTGAGAGCAAGTACGCCCTGCGCTGGCAGATGGAACGTTACGTGTCGGAAGGCCTGGTCACGCAGCGGCCCGATCTCAACAAGTCGATCGACCACACGTTCGCAGCGCCGCTAGCGCCCGTTCCCGTCCGCAAGAAGTAAGTTCAAGACGCGCTCGGCGGTAATCGGCAGCTGCTTGAGGCGCACGCCGCACGCATCGAAGACCGCGTTGGAGATTGCCGGACCGAGGCCGCCGGTATTCAGTTCGCCCGCGCTCTTGCCGCCGAATGGGCCCGGGCCTTTTTCATCGTCCATCAACACGGCGCGAAACGGCGGGATGTCGCGCATGCTCGGAAGTTTGTAGTCGGCGAGCGAGAGGTTGACGATGCGGCCGTCCTCGACGATCAGTTCTTCGGTCATCGCGTGGCCGAAGCCGAACATGAAACCCCCGTCGACCTGGCCGCGAAACGCGACCGGATTGATCATCGTGCCGGTGTCGGCCACGAACGTGATCTGCTGGATGTCGACGACGCCCGTTTCGCGGTCGACGGCAACTTCAACGGCGTAGGCGGCGTAGTTGTTGGCATCGCCGGCGCCGGGAACTTTGCTCGAGTCATAGCTGCCGACGAATTCGGGCGGCGTCGCCGACGCACGAGCGAACGCATCGACGGCATCGGGCCACGTCGCGGCCGTGCCGTTCCAGCCGCGCGCGCGGAGCGCTTCGCTCAACTGCTCGACCGCGTTGAGCGCGGAGTTGCCGACGATGTGCGTGCCGCGGCTGCCGCCGGCGCCCGGATCCTCGCCGGCTTCATCCGTGCCCTTGTGAACCATGTGAATGCGTTCGCGCTCGATGCCGAGCTGCGCGCTCACCACGCGTTGCACCGCGGTGAGGTTGCCGCCGCCTTGATCGACGATGCCCGTCTGGATCTCGATCGTGCCGCCGGGGCGTGCGATCAGCTTGACGCTGGTTTTGCCGGCGCCCACGTGACGCTTGAAACCGGAGATCCCACGGCCACGGCCGGATTCGGGCGGCCGGTTCCAATCGGTCTCAACGCGCAAGCGTTCGAGCACGTCGGTCATGCGTTTCTCTGCCGGTGTTGGCGATGCGGAACGCAATCGGATCGGCGCCGATCTCGCGGATGATGATATCGAGGTGCGATTCAACGGCGAAGAGGATTTGGGTTTCACCCGGCGCGCGGACGTGCCCGCCCGGCACCGTGTGGGTGTACACGCTCATCGCTTCCCAATTTGCATTCGGGATGTGATAGGGCAGCGCGGGCATGGCGTGGACGGCCGGCAGCACGGTCGGGATCGGTTTGCCCGCGCCGAACGCGCCGCCGTTGAAGATGATGCGTCCGTTCATCGCCGCAATCTTGCCGTCGGGCGTGATCGCCGTCTTCAGCGTGATCTTGGAGGCGTGCCGGACGTTGGTCGAGCGCATATCGTCGAGGTAGCTGCGCACGGATTTGATCGGCCGCTTCGTCGCGCGCGCCAGAAAATAGCAGGCGAACTCATCGACCGAGAGTCCCTTCGCGCCGAAGTCGCCGCCGATGTACGCCTGTTCGACGACGATCGATTCGACCGGCAGCCCGGTCGCGATCGAGAGTTGCTTGCGCAGCGCGAACGGCGACTTGTTGGTCGAGTAGACGTGCACGATGTCGCGCTCGTCGATCCAGACCATCGTGGCGCGCGGTTCGATGGCGGCGCCGAAGTAGCGCGGCGTCGAGAAGGTATGCTCGAACACGCGATGTGCGCCGGCGAACGCCGCATCGGGATCGCCGTGCGTCTCGCTGAGGTAGCCTTGCATGTTGGGATGCGGCACGGGCGACCGTTTGCCCGGAATGATGAACGGATACCGTTCGGGATGCGGGTGAATGACCGGGGCGTCCGCGGCGATCGCTTCTTCGGGATCGAAGATCGCCGGCAGCTCGTCGTACTGCACGTCGACGGCCTGCGCGGCGGCTTGCGCCGCCTCGCGCGTTTCGGCCGCAACCGCGACCACGTACTGGCCGATGAAGCGTACGACGTCCGTCGCGAGCACGGGCCAGTCGAAGAGCGCGCGGCCGAGGTAGTGTTCGCCGATGTCGGCGCCGGTGAGCACCGCGTGCACGCCGGGCATTTCGCGCGCTGCCTTCGTGTCGATCGCAACGATCCGCGCGTGCGCGACCGGGCTCGATACGAACGCGGCCCACAGCATGCCGGGCCGGGCCGCATCGGCCGCGTACGCCGCGGCGCCCGAGACTTTCGCGCGGCCTTCGACGCGTATTTCGTTGGTGGCAAACGGCGAACGCGCCGGAGCAATCACGGTCATTCTAAGGGATCCTTGACCATTGGGGTCGTTTGGAACTCGTAGTTTCCGAGCAGTCCATTGCGCCGCTCGGCGCGCATGAAGTAGGCATTGAGGATGATATCGCGCGTCGCGGGATCGATGGCGATCGGGCCGCGCGGGCTCTCGAACTTCAAGGTCTTGACGATCTCCATCGTCTTGTCCGGATCGATCGAGCCGTGCTGCGCTTCGATGACTTTGTAGGCGGCGGCCATCGCGTCGTAGGCGGCGACGGCGATGAAGCTCGGATATTGATTGCCGCCGTATGCGGCCCGGAAGTCTTTCACGAACTGCCGGTTGAGCGCCGAGTCGTGCGTCGAGGTGTAGTCCGACGTGCTGATGATCCCGACGGCGGCCTCGCCTTCGGCCGGCAGGATCGCTTCGTTGACGAGCGCGCCGTTCACGAGCACTTTGGTGCCGGCCGCTTCGATGCCGCTAGACTTGATCGCGCGCAGGAATTCGATGCCGCCGCCGGTGGCGTTGATGAACGCGTAGAGCACTTTTGGTTTGGCGTCTTTGGCGCGCTGCACGTAGGCGGTGAAATCTTTGTTGTCGACCGGGATGCGCTCTTCGCCGAGGACGGTGCCGCCGCCGGCCGTGAAGGCCTTCTCGAACGTCGTGCCCGCGTCGATGCCGGGTCCGTAGTCTTGGAAGAGCGCGAACATCGTGTTGCCTTGCGTCTTCGCGGCCCAGCGTCCGAAGGCGTCGGTGATCTGCGCTTGGGTGAAGCCGAGGCGCGCGGTGTACGGCGCTTTGGCCATGATCCCCGACGTCGCCGCGTTGACGATGAAGAACGGGACCTTCGCTTGCGTCGAGACCTGCGCCATCGCGATCGCGTTGGGCGTGTACGACGTGCCGACCAGCAGGTCGACTTTGTCTTGCACGATCTCTTCCTGCGTGAGCCGGCGCGCGATCTCGGGTGCGATGCCGGTATCGTCGCGCTTGACGAGCACGATCTTGCGCCCGCCGGCGGTGTCGCCGTGTTCTTTCTGATACGCGGCGATCGCCGCATCGAATTCCTTGCCTTGTTCGACGTTGTCGCCGCCCGAGAACGAGAACACGATGCCGATCTTGACCGGCGCCTGCTGCGCGTACGCGGTGCCGGCGGTGACGAGGGATCCGAACGCGGTCACAGCGAGCGCGAGACGGACGAGACGCTGATTCATGCAAGCCTCCAAGCCAACGCGCCGTTCGACGCGCGCACTTGCGGTCTTGCCGTGCGAAGCTCGGGTTTAGGCGGCGTCGTCGATGCGCGAAACGCGCGGCGTAGCGATCACGGGCGCAACGGCCGGCACGGCCGGGGCTGCCGGCAACCCGTATACCGCGCTGAAGGCCACCGGGCCGCCGATCGAGCGCAACGGCGCCGTAGGCTTGGACGAGTTCGCCGCCGTCGCCGTGCAGCACGGAGTCGGTGGCCGAGGGCTGCGGCGGCGCCACCGTGTTCGGGTTGACGCCCTCCACAGCCGGAAGCGCCGTCGGGATTCGCATCGGTGGTCGTAACGCTGGTGGTCGCGGCCGTCGGCGGCGGCGATCGCCGGAATCGCCGGGTTGAGGAAGGGCGGGGCGGCCGTGATGGCCGTCGCGGCGGTCGCCGCGGGCGGCGACGGCTGCTTCAGCCGCGGCTGCGCTCCTGGCAGCTGCCGCGGCTTGCGCTTGGGCGGCCGCAGCAGCGTTCGACGTGCGCCGGACGCCGTTGAGGTACGGGCTCAGCGCGGCATAGACCGGCGCCGCTCCGCTTCCGATTGCACCAACCGCCCCGACGTTCATGGCCTTAATATACCCACGACGGGGGCTCACCAACCAAACGCGTGGTACGCAGGGCTACTTGGGCGCGACCGGGCTCTTGTCGCTGTCGTGCATGCCCGGCGGGAGGCCGGTCGGTTCGCTCCGGCTCGGGATCGCCCGTTGCCGGTGCGATGCGCGCGCCGTTGCGGTAACGCTCGGCCATCTCGTCGGTAGCCGTGCGCTCGGTCTCTGGTGACGGGTTGCGTTTCTTGTCATCCATCATGCCTAGCGCTTACCCAGGTTTCCGGCATCCCTCGCGAACCACGCCGCATGGACAAGCAACCGGAACCGATACGCATCGTCGCGCTCGAAGAGCACGTTTCGTTCAAGCGCTTCAACGCGGAGATCGATCCGCAAGCAATGCGCCAGCGCGGCTTTCTCGGCAACGTCGACAATTGGGCCGGTCCGCGTGTGGCGGCGCTCGATGACGGTGACGGCGAGCGCCTGCGCTCGATGGACGAAGCCGGCATCACCGTGCAAGTGCTCTCGGTTGTCGGACCGGGCGCCGATATCGTTCCACCGGATGCTTCGCCCGATTTTGCGCGCCGCTACAACGATGAAGTGGCGCGGCTCTCGCATTCGCGACCGGATCGCTTCGCAGCGTTCGCACACTTGCCCTTAACGGCGCCCTCCGCGGCCGCAGATGAACTCGAACGCACGGTCCGCGAGCACGGATTCGCCGGCGCATTGATCAATGGGGTCACCGACGGCAAGTTTCTCGACGATCCGATCTTCGAACCGGTGCTCGCGCGCGCCGAAGCGCTCGACGTGCCGCTCTACATTCACCCCGGCATTCCGCCCGAGAGCGTGCGCAAAGCCTATTACGACGGCTTCGAACCGCGTATGTCGTCCGTGTTCGCCACGGCCGGCTGGGGCTGGCACGCGGAAACGGCAGTGCACGTGCTGCGCATGGTGCTCTCCGGCGCGCTCGACCGTCATCCCGGTTTGCGGCTGATCATCGGCCACATGGGTGAAGGGTTACCGACGATGCTGCAGCGCTGCGACGACACGCTCAATCAGTTCGTCAAAGACCGCAAGCGCGGCATCAGCGAAACGATCCTCGATCAGGTGACGATTACGACCAGCGGTTTCTTCGCACTGGCACCGTTTATCGCAGGGCTGCTCACGTTCGGGGCCGACCGCATCATGTTCTCGGTGGACTACCCGTTCGCGTCAAACGCCGACGCGCGCGCCTATCTCGACATGCTTCCGGTCACGCCGAGCGACAAGATCAAGATCGCGCACGCGAACGCCGATCGCATTCTGAAGCTGACCTAAGCCGGAACGGCGGCGGCGGGCACCGTTGCCGTGCGGCCGATGAACAGCACCATCACCGCCGCGATCATGCACAGGATGCCCGAAGAGATGAAGGCCGCATCGTAGCTGCCGGTGCCCGTGCGAATCAGGCCGGCGATGAAGGCGATGCTGCTCGCGCCGAGCTGGTGGCCGGTGAAGATCCAGCCGAACATCATCGGCGCGCGCAAGCGGCCGAAGCGGTTCGTCGTGAGCTTCAGCGTCGGCGGCACCGTGGCGATCCAATCGAGACCGTAGAACACGGCGAAAATCGGCAAGCCGATGCTCGCGATGCCGAACGCTTGCGGCAAATACATCAGCGAGAGCCCGCGCAGGCCGTAATACCAGAAGAGCAGCCAGCGCGCGCTGTAGCGATCGGAAAGCCAGCCCGACGCGGTCGTGCCGATCAGATCGAACACGCCCATCGCCGCGAGCAATCCGGCGGCTTGCACTTCGGGAATGCCGTGATCGCCGCAGGCCGGAACGAGATGCGTGCCGATCAGGCCGTTCGTGCTCGCGCCGCAGATGAAGAAGCTGCCGCCGAGCAGCCAGAAATCGCGCGTGCGCAATCCGTCGCGCAGCGCGACGATCGTGTTGACGAACGGGTTCCCGGTCGAACGCTGCGGCTGCACGACGGCGGTCGCGCCGAGCATCGCGAGGTTCATGTCCGAGGGGTATTCGCGCAAGATCAAGAGCGCGAGCGGCGCCAAGATCGCGCACACCGCCGCGATGAACAGCACTTCGGCGCGCCAGCCGGCCCGCGTGATGAGCAGTCCGAACAGCGGCAGAAAGATGAGCTGGCCCGTGGCGTTGCTCGCCGTGAGAATGCCCATCACGGTGCCGCGATTCGTTTCGAACCAGCGGTTGACGATCGTCGCGCCCGCGACGAGGCTGATGCTGCCCGCACCGACGCCGACCATACCGCCCCACAGCAGCAAGAACTCCCACGACTGCGTCATGAAGATCGAGGCGGCCGCGGCCACGGCCATCAGCGCGAGCGCGCCCGCGATCGTGCGGCGTAAGCCGAAGCGCTCGAACACGCCGGCCGCGAACGGTCCGATCAATCCGAACAAGAGCAGGTTGAGCGCGATCGCGGCCGAGATCGTCGCCGTCGTCCAATGGAATTCGCTCTGCAGCGGCTGGATCAGCATCGTCGGCGAGGAGCGCACGCCGGCGGCGGCGATCAGCAATACGAAGGCGAGCGCCGCAACGATGTAGGCGTAGTGGAGGCGGGGTCTCGGGGTCATCTTACGTGTGTGCGGGTCGTTTCGGGGCGACGTAGGAGAGCGCTTCGCGATCCCATCCCGCAACAGACACGCACAGCGCATAGATCGCATCGAGGAACGCGCCGAGCTCGGCAGCCGGATCGGCGGCGGTGCGAACCGCGTCGTACGGCAGCACCCACTCCTTAATGGTATCCGACCATGCAGCGGTTGCAGGAGCGATCGGAAGCTCCGGTGCCTTGTCCGGTTGCGGATAGATATAGCCGTAGAAGAACGGCGCGTTCGTTTCGTCGCCGGGCCAGAAGCCGGCGTTCATGAGCTCGGCGTCGAGATCGTAGCGCAGCAAATAGCCGCGGTCAGCCGGCGCCTGCGCGTGCTTGCCGTTGAAGAGCATCAGCGAGACGTCGAGCGCGCCCCACCAGAGCTGGATGCCGTTGCGGCCGAAGAACCGCGCGCGCCACGCATCGAAGACGCCGGCCGTCGCGGTGGCGATGCGAAACCAGCGTTCGACCGCCGCCGGATCGTACGCCGCCGGGCGGCGATCCGTGTCGAACGGCGTGACGTCGGCGACTTCTTGCGGGATCGGTGAGAGCGTCACGTCGACGCCGAGGGCCTTCAGCGCTGCCAGCAGATCGGCGTAGACTTCCGCGATCGTGCGCGCCGGAACGAGTGCGATGCGCCGGCTGCGTCCGTCGCTCAACGCGAGGATGAGTTCGGAGGAGAAGACGTCGAGCGAGCCCTCCAGCGATCGGCCGTGCCAGGGCATCGGGCCGGTCGTGATGCCGTGCGCCGTCAGATACAGCGCGGTGAACATCCAGTTCGGCTGCGGCGGCGACAACGCGACGCGCAACTTGCCGAGCATCTGCGTGTAGAGGTGCAGGCTCTTCTTCGTCGGCGCCCACGCCTTCGGGTCGAGTTCGGGCCAGACGACGTCGCTCACGTGCGGCTTTAGGGCTTCACGGCGGCCGGGCTGATGATGTCGGCGGCGGGAAAGGCATGCTCGATCAGCGCGTACTTGGCAGCGATGTCGATCAGCGGCTGCAGCGCTCGCGGGTCGAGGTACGCGGCGCTTAGGGCGCGATGGCTTTGACGTATCGAATCCGGCGTTGCGCCCGTGAACCCGGCAACGATGTCGACGGTTTGGTCCGGATGCGTATTCGTGAAGACCGTCGCCTCGTGCATCGCTCGCGCGAAGCGTTCGTAGACGTCGCGAGCGGCATCGACGGTCGGTGAGAGAATGGCGAAGCCCGGCGGTGTCGACCGGCGTGCCGAGAACGCTGTAGGGATGCGCGAGTTCGCGCACCTGGCCCGATGAGAGCGCCTGACTGCGCGAGAGGATCGGTGAGCATCACGACATCGGCGCGGTGCTGCTCGAGCAAGCCCGAGCCCGGCCGACGCCGGCGTCTCGATCTGCTGGATCGTTTTCGAATCGCCGCCGGTCTTATCGACCCAGTACATGAAGATCGCCGAATTGATGTCGTGCAGCGCCGGCGAGGCAAAGGTCTTGCCGGTGAGATCGCGGGCGGTCTGCGATCGGGGAGTCTTTCAAAACGAGAACTTTGGAGAGCGAGTTCTTCGCGGTCGTATAGCCGCCCGGCGTGAGGTATTGGATCGGGATGCTGTGCGCGCGCGCCTGAATGACGATCGCGGTGTTGGTAAACGCAACTTCCGCTCCGCCGCCGCTCAACGCCGCGGCGGCCGCAGCTCCGTTGGCGACGAGCGAGGTCTGCACGTCGAGCCCGTACTTGCGGAAGATCCCGGATTTGACGCCGTAGAACACGCTCGTGAACCCGTCGTTGGCGGGCCCGATCACGCGCACCGTGGCGAGCGTCTGGCCATCGAGCGGTGCCGTACTTCCGAGCACGATCAGACCCAATGCGAGCGCGAGCAAGCGCATCATCTACGCCGTTCCCCAGATCTCGCGCGCCACGTCGGCGACGAGGGTCAGCTTGCGTCGCTGCCGCTCGTACGACGCCTCGTCGAACGCACGCGCTGCGGTCGAGAAGCCGCATTGCGGTGAAAGCGCGAGTTGTTCGAGCGGCGCGTACTGCGCGGCTTCCTCGATGCGCCGCTTGATCTCATCCGCCGTTTCGACTTGCGGTGATTTGGAGGAGATGAGGCCGAGCACGACGCGTTTGCCGGGCGGGAGATGACGCAGCGGCTCGAACGAGCCGGCGCGCGGTCCGTCCCACTCGAGCAGATACGCGCCGATCTCGCAGTGGTTGAAGAGGGCGTCTGCGATCGGCTCGTAGCTGGTGTCGGCTTGCCAACTCGGGTCTTGGCTGCGGCAGACGTGCATGGCGATGCGCATACCGGCCGGGGCATCGTGCACCACGCGGTTGATCGCGTCGATGTAGACGCGCAAGAGGTCCTGCCAATCGTCGCCGCGCGCGGTCAGCAATGCCTGCGCGCGCGGATCGCCAAGCTTGACGAGCGAGGTTTCGTCCAGCTGGACGTAATGGCAGCCGGCTGCGGCCAACGTCGTCAGTTCGTGCCGGTACGCCGCGACGATATCCGACCAGAAGTCGTCGAGGTTGGGATAGATCTCGCGGCTGATATTCGCGGGGCCGGCGCGGTAATGAATGAACGCCGGACCGGGCAGCGTGATCTTCACGGTGCGGTCCGTCACGGACTGGGTGAACGCGAAGTCGGTTGCATTCGCGTTCCCGTGCGCTTCGATCCGGCCTTCGACGGCCGGAATGCGGCGCGCCGTGCGATGACCGTGGTCGGCCGATGGGGTCCAGCCGGCGTCTTCCGTCATGACCATCCGAACGCCGGAGAAGCCGTCGCCGATCAGGAAATCGGAGTACGAATTGCGGCGGTACTCACCGTCGGTGACGACGCCGAGGCCGGCGTCTTCTTGCAAGCGGACGATCGTGCGAATTGCTTCATCCTCGATCGCCCGCAGCGCCGCCGCATCGATGCGGCCGGCGTCGAAATCCGCGCGTGCGCGCAGCAGCTCGGGCGGACGCAGGAGGCTGCCGACGTGATCGGCACGGAACGCCGGCGCTGCCGCGGTTATCATTTCCGCAACATAGCTCAAATTCGGGACGTCGTCTAGGCTTGGTGTGATGATTCGCACCGTGGCGGCGCGGGGAAAGAGACAGGCACAATGGAGAATCGCGCAACACGGATCTTCGCGCCCCAATTTCGGTTCGGTCTCGGCGGCGTGCCCCTCGGCAACGAGTTCAACAAGCATACGGATGCGGAAGCGCAAGCCACGCTCGAGAGGGCATGGGAACTCGGCGTTCGCTACTTTGACGTCGCGCCGTGGTACGGCTTCGGTCTCGCCGAGCGCCGCTTCGGGCATTTTCTCCACGCCAAAAAGCGCGACGAGTACGTGCTCTCATCAAAGGTCGGCAAGTTGTTTCGCGCCTCGAAAAACAACCGGCACGCCGAGATCTATCCGTTCTCGGATTCGCCGAACGATCTGGTGATCGACTATTCGGCGGACGGCGTCCGGCGCTCGATCGAGGATAGCCTGCAACGGCTCGGCATCTCGCATCTCGACGTCGTGTTCGTTCACGATCTGTCGCCCGATTTTGCGTGGTTCCCGACCGGCTGGGAAGAACAGTACGAGATCGCGCGCCGGGGCGCGTTTCCCGCCCTCTCGAAGCTGCGCGACGAAGGAGTCATCCGCGCCTGGGGCGTCGGCGTCAACACGCCGATGGCGATTCTCAAGGTGATCGAAGACGCCGATCCCGACGTATGCTTGTGCGCGCGGCAATATTCGCTGATCGAGCACGCCGGTGCGCTGCACGACGTCTTCCCGGCGGTCCGCGCGCGGAACGTCTCGCTGGTCATCGGCTCCTCGCTCAACGCCGGTTTCATTTCCGGCAGCCCGCGTTTCAACTACGGCCAGAAGAACTTCGAGATTCCGGCCGAGGCGATCGCGAAGCGCGACCGGCTCCGCGCCGTCGCGGCAAGTTTCGGCATCGATCTGCGCACTGCCGCGCTGCAATTCTCCGCCGCCGCGTCCGAAGCGGTCGCGCTCGTCGTGGGCGCCCGGAGCGCACGGCAAATCTCGGAAGACTACAATTCCATGCAAGCGAAGATCCCGGCCGCTTTTTGGGCGGAGCTCAAGGCGCAGCGGCTCATCGAGCCGGATGCCGCGTTGCCCCCGCCGCCTACGTCCTAACGGAAACGCGCTTCAACAACCGTCGCTGCCCGGCGTCGAAGTCGTTGCGGGCGTGCGTTACACAACGGTTATCCCAAATGACCGTGTCACCCGGCCGCCACGCGTGCACGTACACATCCGCGCAGCGTTCGATAAAGCCGAACAGCTCTTCGAGAATCGCGTCGCTCTCGGCTTCCGGCAACTCGAGGATCCGTTCCGTCATCAAACGGCAAACGAATAATGCCTCCTCGCCGGTAACTTCGTGCCGGCGCACGACCGGTTGCACCGCCCGCGGCGCGTTCTCGTCGCGAACCTTCATGCTGCGATCGGTCGCCGTATAGTCGTAGACGTTGAGCGCGGTGAGCCCCGTCAACTTTTTCTGCAGCGATTCCGGCAGCGAAGCGAAGACGCTGCACATGTTCGCGAATCGCGTCTCGCCGCCGCTCGCGGGCACCTCGATCGCGTGCAAGATCCCGCCCGTATACGGCGTGGGCTGATGCAAACCGTCGTAGTGCCAATCCATCTCACCGTCCGGCAAACTACCCAGCACGACGCCGTCATCGTCGCGAATGTTCGAGATGATCATGATTTCCGGCCGCACCCCGAGCGGCGACCGCATCGCTTTCGAAACGAGCACCGGCCCAAACGACGACGCAAAGTCCACCTGCGCATCTTCGCTCAACGGAACGTCGCGCAAAACGAGCACGTGATGGCGATGCCAAGCAGCACGTAAGGCCGCTCGATCCGCGTCCGAAATCGAGGCCGGATCGAACCCGGATATCAACCCGCCGATCCGCGGCTTCAGTGCGGCAACATCGATCCGGCTACCGGTACTCAGGTTCATTTGCATCGTCGTTAGCGCCGCCTCCGCCGGGGTCCGAAGTCGCGCGGCCGCGGAGCGCGGCGCACGGGATTCGGCACGTGGCGCCGTTTGGTGGGGCCGGTGCCGCGTTCGAGCAAGGCCGAATGGATGTCGTCATCGAGGCTCTCGCGGATCATCGCCACTTCGGCGCGATTCGCGTACACCTCGGGAAAACGCTGCGAGAGCCAGAGGTAGAGCATCGCCAGGCGCGAGCGATCTTCGTAGAGCAGCAGCCGGTCGCGTGCTCGGCCGCCGTTCATCAACTCGCGCCCCGATACGGTGCCGTGGGCCGCATGTTGCGCGCCCCAGTCGGCCAGCACGACGAGGCTGTTGCCACGCGTCGTAACGGGCGCGCGGCTGTACGTGCAGCGCGTCTTGAACGGCAGCGAGAGAAACCCGTCGGCAAGTTCGAGCGCGACCGACACCTCGATCGAGTCGGAGAGATCGGCGATGCGCAGATCTTCCTCGCCGTCGCGCAGCACGCGCGTCTGGAAGAATTGCAGCAGCCGGCTGATGCGCGTCGTGCCGATGATCGCGGAGAGGCGTTCGAGATGATCGTCGGTCGGCGAGATCCAGATCGGGCCGTTGGGGGCGGCCGGCGCGTGGCCTTCGAGGCTGCGGCGTAACAGCGGGATGTGGCGCGCGTTCAAGGCGCTGACCTCGCCGTCTTCGTGAATGCCGAAGCGGCCGGCGCGGCCCGCGATCTGGCGTATTTCGTACGGCGTCAATAAGCGGTCCGCCACGCCGTCGAACTTTTCGATGGCGGAGAAGATCAGCCGCCGGATCGGCAGGTTGAGGCCCAGGCCGATCGCGTCGGTGGCGACCAGCACGTCGGCGCTGCCGTCGCGGAAACGTTCCGCCTCGCGCCGCCGCACCGCCGGCGAGAGCGAACCGTAAATCGCAGCCGACGTGAAGCCGAGTTTGGATACGGCGCCTTGCATTTCGACGACGGCTTTGCGTGAGAAGCCGACGATCGCATCGCCGCGCCGCAACTGCGGCAGCGCGATCGCGCCGACGACGCGCAGCGGGTTCTTGCGTTCGAACGAACGCACGGTCATCGGCACGCCGAGCCGGTCGGCGAGGCGCCGCGCGGCGGCGAGGCCCTCGGCAGAACCGCACATCACGACGCGTTTCGCCCGCACGCCGGCGATCGCCAGCGTCCAGGCCCAGCCGCGCTGCGGATCCTCGAGCATTTGCGCCTCGTCGATCACGGCCACGTCGAGTTCGCGCCGCAGTTCGACCATCTCGACCGTGGAACTCGTAAACCGCGCGAGCGGGTTGATGACGCGCTCTTCACCGGTGACGAGCGACGCGGGCGCGCCGAGTTCGTTGAGGCGTTCGTAGACTTCGAGCGCGAGCAAGCGCAGCGGCGCGAGATAGATGCCGCTCTCCGCCGCGCGCAAGATCTCGATCGCCGCGTGCGTCTTGCCCGAATTCGTAGGCCCGACGAAGTACTCGAACGTACGCAGTTCGGTCGTGAAGCCTTCGAGGTAGAACCGCAAGCCGAGCGCGGCGTCGACGCGCCGGTCGACGCGCTGGTTTTCGAGCAGCTGATAGGAGGCGACGAGACCGCGGCGCGCATCTTCGAGCGCCGTGAAGAACGACGAACGTTCGAACACGTGCGTGTGGACGACGTCGTCGGGCTCGGCCAAGATCTTCACCGCCGCGCGTTCCATCGCGAGGCGAAACTGCTCGACCGACGGGTCGACGATTTCGGCCGCCGCGGCGTCGCCGGACGCTGCGGTCATGTCATCGGGTAACGGGACGGGGACGCGGCCGCGGACGATCACGGTGCGCGGTCCGAACGTGAGCGTGCGTTCGCAGCGAACTTCGGCCGTGGTGTGACCGATGATTTTCCAACCGAGTGCGTCGGCGGTTTTGCGGCGCTGTGCGCGCTCTGCTTTCAGTTCTGCGGTGGCGTCGATGGCGGGTTGTTCGATGTGGAGGTCCTAGTATTTCTTCCGCTCGACGATGTTGAGCGAAGCCCGTGCGGCGATGTCGTCGATCGATTCTAGCGCCGCTTTTTTGGCGTCTTTCTTCGGGCCGGCTTGGCCGTTGATCACGGCGTCCTCGATCTGCAAGGCGAGAGCCTCGTCGGCCGCGTTGCTGAACGATCCCGCTCCGGAGGACGGCGCAGCCGGCCCCGGCGCTTTGATCGGCGCCGGCGCAGCGGGAGCACTCGTCTTCCCAGCCTTCTCGATGCGCACGCCTGGAAAATTCGCCCTGAGGCGGCCCGGCTACTCCAGTGCGTGCGCGACCTCGCCCATCACCCGGGCCCACGACGGTTCGGCCGCATGGAAGAGCCGCATCGTGGGATACCAGGGCGTGCCGGCCGAGGCGGGTGACCAGCGCCAGTCGGGACGCCACGGCAAGACGAGCCAAACCGGCAGGCCCATGGCTCCGGCGAGGTGCGCGACGCTCGTGTCGGCGGAGATCACGAGATCGAGGTTGGCGACGATCGCCGCGGTATCGGCCATGTCGCGAACGGCATCGCCGAAGCGCGTGAGCGCGAGGCCGTCGGGCGCCGGGTCGAGCGCCCGCGGACCGTATTGGAGCGCGAACCATTGCACGTGCGGCACGCGGGCGAGCGGAGCGAATGCGTCGAGCGGGATCGAACGGCGGCGATCGTTGTCGTGCTGCGGATTGCCGGCCCACGCGATGCCGATCCGGCGCTCGCCGTTGCGCGGCGCGAAGCGCGCCGCCCACGCATGCAGGCGCGCGCTCCGGCGCGGTGATGTAGGGGACGCCGCTGTGCCCGGGCGTGCCGTCTTCATCGCAGAGCCGGGCGAGCACCATCGTACGCGCGTACACGTCGAAGCGTTCGCGCGGCGCGCTGCCGGAACTGAAGATCTCGCTGATGCCGGGAAAGCCGAGCAGCAGTTCGATCATCGCCGGATTGCACTCGAGCAGCACCTCGCCCGCGCCGCGCGCGCGCAAGCGCGAAACGTAGCGCAGCATCTGCATGAGATCACCGAGGCCCTGATTGTTCACGAGCAGCAGCCGCCGGCCGGCGAGATCCTCGCCGTCCCACTCGCTCGAGTTCGGGAAAGCGCGTGCGGAAATGGATGCGCTCGGGCAGCCAATGGCACTCGAGTTCCGGCCACGCGGCCGGATACTCGCCGTGCCATGCGCGCACCGTTCCGAGCACGGCATGCGCTTCGCGGTCGGCCGGATCGATCGCGATCGCGTCGTTGGCGGCGGCGAGCGCCGCGGCATGATCGCCGAGCCGTTCGCGCACGAGCGCGAGCGTGATCAGCGCGAGGACCGCCGGTTTGCCCTGCGGGTCGAGACGGATCGCAGCTTCGCAATCGGCGACCGCCTCTTCGGAGCGGCCGAACTCGTCGTACGCGGCGGCACGGTACACGTAGAGCATCGCGTTGCCGGGATCGGCTGCGAGCCCGAGGCGGCAGGCATCGATCGTCGTTGCATGCGCACCGTAGGCGTTGCAGAAGCGCGCGGCCTCGACGTAGTCGATCAAGCGAAAGCGTCGGAAGCGCCGCCGGCAGGTCGTCGACCGGGCCGACGACGCGATCGAAGCGCATGGTCGTGCGGCGTTCGCTATCGTAGCGCGGCCACGCCGGCAGCGCGGCGTTGTCGGGATTGCCGGTTTTCGTGAACGCGATCCAGGTCTGCTGGATCACGTTTGAGAGCGCGTCGATCTCCGCCGCTGGCGCATCGCCGAGCATCGGCGCGCCAGTCCACGACTGCATCGTAGCCGAAGACGAACGGAAGCTCGATGCAGTGGCAGGCGCCGAAGCGTTTGGACGCGTGCGCCGGCGCCCAATCGAACTGGTAGACGTACGCCGGGCGCCCGGCACCGCTGCGCCAATCCGCAAACGCCAGCAATTGCATGAGGAATTGCTGGTCCGTGAGCACGTCGGTCAGCAGCGCGAGCGAATCGGAACCCGGGCGCCGGCGGCGATAGGCGGCTCTCCTCCGCTGCGGCACGATCGCCGAACTCGCGCGCGAACACGCCGGCGACCTGTTCCGGCGTCGCGTTGATGATGCGCGGATCGATCGCGCAGAAGGCGCCCGACTCTTCGCGCGTCGTGCCCATCAGAATCTCGACGTTCGGCGCGGGCCGCTCGCGCAGCAAGATCAGCGGGTCTTGCGGAATGATCGTGCCGTCGATCACCGGCGCAAAGAGCGGCGCGGCATCGGCGAACCGCGCGTGCACGCCGCTCAGCTCGCCTTGGACGCGCATGAGGTCCGCAACCGGAACCGCTTGCATCGCCGCGAGATCGCTCGCGCCGCACTTTTCGGCGAATTGCGCGCCGATCGCCGCCGCATCCGCGGCTTTGCGCGTCATGCGCGTCATCGCGGGGCTCTGCAAGATCGCGCGCGAGAACAAGCCGTCCGCTTCCGGCATCGTCATGAGCATCAGCGCCGACATCGCACCGGCGGATTGACCGCACAACGTCACGGCCGACGGATCGCCGCCGAACGCGGCGATGTTGTCGCGCACCCAGCGCAGCGCGGCCAGCTGATCGAGCAGCCCGAGATTGCCGTCGCTGATGCCGGGAGCGTACAGAATAGCCGAGCACGCCGAGCCGATAGTTGACGCCGACGACGACGAGATCGCCGCGCTCGGCGAGCCTCGCGCCCGAATAGCAATCGAGCGAACCGGCGCCGCTCGAAAACGCGCCGCCGTGCAGCCACACGAGCACCGGCCGTTTTTTTGCGTCGACCGCCGGCGTCCAGATCGTGAGCGTGAGGCAATCCTCACCGGTCTCGAGCGGCGTCTCGCCCATGACGTCGGCGAGGCGCGAGCGCGGCTGCGGCGGCGCGGGACCGTTCCGCGTGGCCTCGCGCACGCCGCTCCATGGTTCGGCCGCGGCCGGCGGCCGGAAGCGTCGCGTGCCTATGCGGCGGTGCGGCGTATGGGACACCGCGGAAGGCGAACACGCCGCCTTCGCGCGCGCCGGACAAGGTGCCGGCGGCGGTCACGACCGTGCTCAATGCGTGGCCTTCGAGAGTTCGCCGGCCGGGCCGCTGATCGGATACCAGTAGTGCGTAACCGGATCCCAGCGCGTCATGACGATCGAGCGGTCGTCGAGGCCGTGCTGGTTCTTGCGGAAGTCGTAGAGGCCGTTCACGCCGGCGTAATCATGCAGGTTTTCGAGATAGGCATGCAGCGTTTCGGGCGTCGTGTTCGTGCCGAGCTTGCGCAGTGCGGAGACAACGATCATCACCGCGTCCCAGGCCAGTGCGTGCGGCGGTGTCGGCTTCAAGCCGAGCGTCGCGAGCGAATTGTAGAACAGGTTATCCGGCGCAGCCAACGGTCCGGACTTCGCACGGTCGAAGAAAATCGCGCCCGAGAAACCAGAAATCTTTCGGGATGAAGTCCCTGATAGCGCGTGAGCTGCTCGACGTTCATGTTCGCTGGTGAGGTCATGGCCGGGATGTGCACGCCGGCATCGGCGAGCCCGCGCGAACAGCGGTGCCCGTCGGCGTGCCGGCACTTCCGACGAACACCGCTTCCGCGCCCGAGGCGAGCACGTGCTGCGCTTGCGCGGTAGCGCTCAGATCGGTGGGGCCGAAGTGTTCGAGGTCGACCAGCTTGAGGTTATGATTCTCCGGCAGCGCCAGCGCTTTTTGAATCGAGCGATCCCCTTGCTGGCCGGATGCGTCGGTCGTGTCGATTGCGGCGAAGCGCGTCATGCCGCGCGCACGCATGAAGGCAAACATCGGCGTGATCAGATCGTCGGTCGGAGCGCCCGCACCGAACGAGTAGCTGCCCGGCGGCGGTTCGAACGCTTCGGAGAGACAGAAGTGCACCGGACCGTTGACGAACAGCGGCGCCATCGCGGCACAGCTCGCGACGAGCGACGAACCGATGACGACCAGCGGGTGCTTTTGCAAGATCTGCGAGGTCAGCTGAACTGCGATCTGCGGGTTCGTCTGATCGTCGAGGATGGCAAAGTGGACCGGCTGCCCGTTGATGCCGCCGGCAGCGTTGATGGCCTTCTCTTCAAGGCCGAGCGCGACGGCTTCATCGCTGCCAAGGCCGGCGCCGGGGCCGGTCTCGGCAAGAATGATGTCGAGGACGTACGGAGCGGGCGCGGCTTGTCCGGGGCCGCTTAGCGTGAACAGCGTCAAGGCCGCGGCGGTGACGGCGGCAATCCTACGTGTAAACATGATGGCCTCGAGATTCGGCGAATTGAGCATTCGTCGTGCACCAGATAACGGGCCAGGTCGCCGGTACGACGCGCTTTCCCAAATACGATGCGGCGACGCTGGGCTTCGAGGGATATTGGTATCCGGTAATGTGGTCGCGAGACCTCCGCGCGAAGCCCGTGTCGCTCATGCTGTTCGGGCGCCGTTCGTGTTTGCGCGGGTCAACGGCGCGGCTCGCGTCCGCGGTGTTCGGCAGTTTGCGGTCGAGGAATGTGCCGGTCTCGTGTGGGTGTACAACGGCAGCGGCGAACCGCTCCCGCTGCACGCGCAAGTGCCGGAAGAATTGCTGCGCGCGGATGCCGTGATCGAGGGACGCATTACCACGCGCAAGGGCGACTGGCGCTACGCAGCCGAGAACGGCTTCGATGAGGGGCACGTCAAGTTTCTTCATCGCGATGCCTGGCTCGTCACGTTCACGCACATTCCGAGCTACTCGACGGTGGCCGTGCACGGCGAGAACGAGAACGATCCGTGGATCACGCGCAACGTGTCGGGCGTGGGCTTTGAGGCGAACTATCCGGGACTCGGCGAGTGGCCGAAGAAGCGTTTCTGGAAGCGCAAGAAACGCGGCGTGCGCGTGTCGATTCGCATGCCGGGAATGCTGCGCGTGCACTACGGCGACTGGATCCATTTCGAGACCTACGTCCCAACCGTTCCCGGCGAACACCGCTATCTGCAGATCGCGATGAGCCACGCGCGCGGCTGGCAGGCGGCAAAGTTCCGGGCGTTTTACCGCTGCTACTTGTCGTGGATCTTTCACCGCCAGTTCAACGATCAGGATGCCGCGATGGTGGAACTGATGCAGACGCCGCCCGAACAGCTCTACCGGCCGGACATCTCCTTGATCGAGTGGCGGCGCATGTGTGAAGCGCAGATCGGAGCAGGCTCATGAACGCGGTGGTGCTGAAGAACGCGCACGTCATCGACCCGGCCAACGATCGCGACGGCGTGATGGACGTGGCAATCGAAGACGGCACGATCTCATCGGTCGGCGGCGCTGCGGTGCCCGCGGGTGCCGAGATCATCGATCTCGCCGGCGCGTATCTCTCGCCGGGCTGGATCGACGCGCACGTGCACGCCTACGGAACGCTCGGGTTCGCCGATCCGGACAGCATCGGGATCTATCAGGGCGTGACGACGTTCGTCGAAGCCGGCGGACCGGGCGTCGGCACGCTCGATGAGTTCATCGCGACGATGGCCGACCGCACGCTGACGAGCCTGTACGCGGGCGTGTACATTCGGCCGCTCGGAATCATCGGGCTGACGTTCATCGAAGACGACGTGCGCAATTGGCTCGACGTGCCGGTGGAGCGCTGGATCGATACGGTCGCGGAGCATCGCGATCTCATCCGGTATCTCAAGATCGGCGCGTTCACGAAGTACGGACCGGGGCCGCTGAAGCTGGCCAAGGGGCTGGCCGAGACGCTCGACGTGCCGCTGTACTGCCACATCGGCGAGTTCGCGGCGACGACCGGCGAAGTGGGCTCGCACGACATCTTCCGCATCGCCGAGGCCGGCGACATGATCACGCATCTCTACAACCGCAACCTCGGGGGCGTGCTCGATGACGACGGGCGCGTGCGCGACGTCGTCTGGGAGGCGCAGCAGCGCGGCGTGCTCTTCGACATCGGCTTCGGCGGTTACAACTTCGCGTGGGACGTGGCCGAACGCGCGTACGCGCAGGGTCTCGTGCCGCACTTGATCAGTTCCGACCTGCAGCAATTCAACGTCACGGGCCCGGTCTTTTCGCTGGCCAACGTGCTCGCCGTGTTCTTGCGGCTCGGCATGCCGCTGCGCGACGTGATCGCGTGCGTGACGGCCAATCCGGCCCGCGCGCTGCGGCTGACCGATCGCGCCGGCAGCTTGCGCACGGGCGCGCCGGCCGATATCACGGTGTTCCGGGTGGTCGACGAAGCGGTCACGCTGGCCGATTGTCATTCGGTGACGCGCACGGGCGATCGCGCCGTTCGTCCGGTCATGACGTACAAGAACGGCGTGCGCGTGGATGCCGACCTCGAACGCTGCCAGGATGAAGCGAATTGGTTCATGCAGGTGCTCGACGAGCGCTGGCCCGCGGCGGCGCACACGTTTTCCGATCGGCAACGCGCATTTCTGCGCGCACTGCTACCCGAACTCGAAGGGATCGACTGGCACTTGGAATCCGCGAAACAGCAAGACATCCGCACGGCGACGCGCCTGCAAGCCGCCGTGCACGCGGCGAAAGACCGCACGGGCTTGAGTTTGCGCGAAGCGCTTGCGACCGTGTACGGCTCGTTCATCGAGCAGCCGTTCTCGATCCAGGTCGGACTGTTTCTGCTCCGGATCGAGCGCGGGTTCGCGCTCGAACGCATGCGCGAGATCGGTGCGAGTTCGGTGGTGGCCGTATGACCGCGATAGCGACGATGCCGCCGAGCAAGTACGCCGAGATCGGCGACGGCCTGCGCATTCACTATCATGAGGTCGGAAACGGCCCGGCGCTGATCTGTCTGCACGGTGCGGGCCCGGGCGCGACGGCGTGGAGCAATTTCCAGGGCAACCTCGCCGCGCTCGCCGCGAACCATCGCGTGTATCTGGTGGACATGCCGCAATTCGGCAAGTCCAGCAAGCCGGTCATCACCGGACCGCGCCTGACCGCGTTCACCGGCATGATCGAGGCCTTCATGCGCGCCGCGGGGATCGAGCGCGCCGGCTTCATCGGCAACTCGTTCGGCGGTCAGGTGTCGCTGAAGATGGCGATCGACTTTCCGGACCGCGTGAACCGCGTCGTGATCATCGGCAGCACGCCGGTCGCGATCAGCGCCATTTCGCCGATGCCCGCCGAAGGGGTGCGCCTCATCGCCAATTACTATCGCGGCGAAGGCCCGTCGCTCGAAAAGCTGCGCTACCTGCTCTCAACGCTCGTCTACGATGCGAGCAATCTCAGCGAGAGCGTGTTGAAGGAGCGCTACGAGACGAGCCTCGATCCCGAGCTGATCAAGGTGAATACGGGGCCGCGGCCCGAGTACGAAGACCTGACGATGGAGTTCAAGCGCATCAAGGCGCCGACGCTGATCGTCTGGGGCGCCGAGGATCGCGCCGGCCCGATCGACGTGGCGCTCTTTATGGTCCGCGCGATTCCGAATGCCCGCATGCACGTGTTCAATAAGTGCGGCCACTGGGCGCAAGTCGAGTGCGTCGATGAATTCAACGAACTGGTGCTCGCGTTTTTCAACCGCCCGGCATGAATGCAGCCGAAGCGTGGGAACGGCTGGAGATCGACCCGCGCTCGGCCTCGTTTCCGGCGCCGGCGACCGTTGCCGGCGAACCTATTTGGGTGTTTGCGGTGGGCGAGGGCTTCCGCGGCGTGCAAGAGATGTGCCCGCACGAACGGCGCAGCTTAGGTGAAGCGCGCCTCGTGGCCGACGCGAAGATGGTGCGCTGTGCGTACCACAACTATACGTTCAAGCTGAGCAACGGCAGCGGCGTGAACTGCCCCGGCTTTCGCATCGCCGTCTACGCGATCAAAGAAGAAGACGGCGCGCTGTTCGCGCAGCCCGTACCGGCTAGCTGAGGATCTCCCACACGGCGGCAGCGCGCCCAAACAGCTCGGCGTCGCGATCGTGAAAGCCGAGCAATTGCAGGCCGAGCGGCAGCGATTCGGTTTCCAGCAGCGGTAACGACAGCGCGGGAATGCCGAGCAGGCTGCCCGGCACGACGAACGCCGGCTCGCCGGTCCACTCGAGCCCGACCGGGGCGGGGCCGGGCGCGCTCAACGAGATCGCGCCGTCACATACGGCGGAGAGGCGGCCGTAGAGCGCGCGGATCTCATCACGCCGCGCAGATGTTCGCCTGGTATTCCTCGAGCGTCATAGCTTCTGCGATCGCCAGGCGCTCTTGCATCGCCGGGCTGAGCTTCGCATAATCCATATCGCGCGCGAACGTGTTGAGCGGCCAGCGGAATTCCCACATTGTTGATGCGTGCGGAGAGCGGCCCGCGATTCGGGCAACGCGGCCTCGAGTTTCGCGACGCGGCTGCTATTGTGGCGGTCGACGATCGTGATGCCGGCGTTGCGCAGCATGCCGATGCGCGACGTTGAGTTTGCCTTTGGCGTCTTCGCTTGCGAGCTCCCAGCCCGGCGTCTCGAGAAAGCGCGAGCGTCGCGGGCTTGCGCGCCGGCGGGCGGCCGCAGCGGTCCGCGCACGCCGGGAAAGCCCGGGATCGCCGCCCGCGCGCGCGACGATCTCGTGCACCACGAGCCACGCATCCTCGAGCGTGGCCGCAAGTACGCCGTGCGTGCTCTGGCTCTGATAGTCCACCGCGCCGCCGCGATTGATGCCGCCGACCGTCGGCTTATAACCGACGCAGCCGCAATAGCTCGCCGGTCGCAGAATCGATCCGATGACTTGCGTGCCGAGCGCGGCGCACAGCATCCCCGAACCGACCGCTGCCGCCGAACCGCTGCTCGAGCCGCCGGGCGTGCGCGTGAGGTCCCATGGGTTGTGCGTTTTGCCGGCGACGATCGACGCGAACTCGGTCGTGACCGTCTTGCCGACGATCACCGCGCCCGCCTCGCGCAGCGCCGCAACGCTCGCGGCATCGCGGCCGCTGCGATAGCCGGCGAAGAGCGGCGATCCCATGCCGGTCGGCATGTCGGCAGTCTCGATGATGTCCTTGACGCCGAATGGGATGCCGTCGATCGACGACTTCGGCGTGCCGTCGCGATAGCGTTGCGTCGATGCATCGGCGCTCGCGCGGGCGCGATCGAGATCGATGTACTCGAAGGCTTGCACATCGCGGTCGATCGCGTCGATGACCGCGATGCAGCGCTCGAGTAACTGCGCGCGGCGAGTCGGAGCCCGCGGCGAAAGCCGCCGCGGCGGTGTGAAAGGGCCGAACGGCCGGACGTGCAGGCATCACGTCCGTCGTTCGTTAGAACGGCGGGGTAAGCCCGTCTTTGCCGACTTGGACCGATGTGGTGGTGAGGCTGCCGTCGGCGCCGGCGGTCGCGCCGAGGATGAGGACGTGTGCCCCGACGCTAAGGGCGCTCTTGTCGCCGGGCTCGAACGTCACGATCGGTGCGTTGGACGGAACGAAGACTTTCTTCTCCGTGTCCTTGTATTTCACAATCATCGTCTGACCCGAAACTTTATCTACCGTCTCAGGCGCGATGGTCGTGACGGTGGCATTGGTCATCGTACTGTTGGGAAGCGTATCCCACGGCCGGCTGCCTTCGCCGGCACCGCGATTTGCCTCCGGGAAAATTTGCACTTCCGTTGCGCGGAGCGAGCCGTCCGGTTGTGCGATCGCGACCGTTCCGACGTACGTGTTCGGCCCGATTTTCGTTAGGTCCGATTTGACGACGTATTGGATGCGCGCGTTGTCGGGCATCGTGACCTTGTAGGACGACGCCGCACCTTGCACGGTGAGCACGCCGCCGGCGAATGACGTAATCGTGCCGCGAATGCGGACGGGTGCGGGAGCCTGTGCAAACGCAGCCGCGCCAAAGGCGACCGTGAGCATCAAGGCTGCGAATAATGAAGCAACGCGAGACATACGAAATTCCTCCGGTGTGAAAGGCGCCTAGCGCCTGCGGCTCACCCCATTCTATGGCTGAGCGCGGAGCACTGCCGTTGACGCGATTGCTGTGAAAACCTAAGAAAAGGCTGAAAGATCAGCCGCGTTCCCCGAGCCACGCAGCGATATCGGCGATCTCGCGGCGCGAAATGCTATGGTCGATCGGGTAGGTATGCTCGCTGAGGTCGGCGCCGCTGCGATCGCGCAGATACTGTAACGACTGCGCAATGCGATCGGGCGGGATGACGCCGTCAAACGAGCCGTGGGCCACGAAGACCGGCACGCCCGCAAGACGATCGGGCGTTGCCGTTCCGGTGTCGACGGCGATCGAGCCGCTCAAGAGAACGGCGCCCGCAAGCCGTGCCGGGTCGTCGAGCAGCAGCGCAGCGGCGGTCATCATCCCTTGGCTGAAGCCGAGCACGAAGGTGCGCTTGCGGTCGTACTCGGCGGTCGCGGGGCCCTCGAGCCACGCGCGCAGCATGTCGACCGTGCTCTGTATGCTCGCGGGTACCGGGCGTCCGATCCCGCGATCTTCGAACCAGCGATAGCCGCCTTCCGGCAGTGCGATCGGACCGCGCACGCTCGCGTAGGCAAACTCGCGCGGAAGTTCCGATGCAAGATCGATCAGATCGTTCTCGTCGGCGCCGCGCCCGTGCAGCAAAACGACAAGCGGCGTCGAGGCGCCGCGCTTGGCCGGACGCCGCCACGCAACCGTTGGTTCCATGATCTACGCCGCGACCCGTTCCTCGACGAATGCGACGCCGCGGCGTTCCGGTCCGATGATCGTCAGCACGAAGACGGCGACGAAGACGCCGATCATGATCGTCATCAGCGCCTGCGCATAGTTGGCGCCGCCGCTCGGCGTTTGAAGCGTGGCGGCGTACGCGGCTTCGATCTGCGCCGAACCGGCGGAGATCAGGTTGCCGAGCTGGTAGGTGAAGCCGGGGAACGTTCCGCGCACGTCGGCGGGTGAGAGCTCGTTCAAGTGGGCGGGAATCACGCCCCACGCGCCTTGCACGAAGAACTGCATGAGGAAGCCGCCGACGGCGAGCAACGCCGTACTCGGCGCGTTCAGCCACAGCGGAATCGTCGCGGCGCCCAAAATGCACGCGAGCAGGATCGTACGTTTGCGGCCGAGCCGCTGCGAGAGGCCGCCGAAGAGCGTGCCGCCACAGATCGCACCGATGTTGACGATGATCGTCACGAGCGCCACCGTGTGCGGATCGAATTGGCGCTGCTTGGTCAGAAACGTCGGATAGAGATCTTGCGAGCCGTGCGAGAGAAAGTTGAACGACGCCATCAGCAAGATCGCGTAGACGTAGAGCATCGGCTGTTTGAGGAACGAGGTCCAGAGATTCAGCCGCTCGCCGATCGGTTTCGCCTGACCGGCGCGCCACGACGGCGATTCTTCGACTTGCGAGCGGATGTAGAGCACGAGCAGCGCCGGCAGCGCGCCGACGATGAACATGCCGCGCCAGCCGATCGCCTCGAAGAATAAGCCGAACACCGCCGCCGCGATCAGATAGCCGGTCGCATAGCCTTGCTGCAAGATGCCCGACGCAACGCCGCGCGCTTTGGCCGGCAGCGTTTCGAGCGCGAGCGCCGCGCCGACGCCCCACTCGCCGCCCATCGCGATGCCGTAGAGCCCGCGCAACACGATGAAGATCGTGAAGTTCGGGGAGAACGCGGTGGCAAATTCGATGATCGAGTAGATCAGCACCGACGCCATCAGCGGACCGCGCCGGCCGTACTTGTCGGCAAACATGCCGAAGATCAGCGCTCCGAGCGGTCGCAGCATCAGCGTAATCGTGATGGCGAACGCGACCTCGGGGATCGCGCGGTTGAAATCCGTCGCGATGCGCGCGACGACGAAGGTGACGAGAAAGAAGTCGAACGCGTCGAGCGTCCAGCCGAGAAACGCCGCGATGAACGCGCGCCACTGTTTCCCGTCGAGCTCGCGGAGCGGAGCAAACATGCACTAACCCTCCCCTGCGGCCCTGCCTCACAGCCGGCGAAAAGGCCTTGACATGTGACTAAATGGTCACATATAATCGGCGCATGGACGAAGTGTTCCGGGCCCTCGCGGACCCGACGCGCCGCAGCCTGCTGGACGAGCTCTTTAAAGAAGACGGCCAGACCCTCAGCGCCCTCGAGGCGCGCCTGACCATGTCGCGCTTCGGCGTCATGAAGCACTTGCGCGTGCTCGAAGACGCCGGCCTCGTCGTCACGCGCCGGCGCGGGCGCGAGAAACTGCACTTCCTCAACGCCGTTCCGATCCGGCTCATTCACGATCGCTGGGTGAGCAAATACGCCGCGCCGTTTGCCGCCGCGCTGAGCGACCTCAAGACCGATTTGGAGAAGACCGTGGAAAAAGTATTCGAGATCTACATCAAGACGACGCCCGAACGACTGTGGCAAGCAATCGTCGATCCCGAGTTGCGCGCCAAATATAATTTCGGCTTGGGCGTCTATACTGATTGGACGCCGGGTTCAAGCTACGAAGCGCGCAGTCCGAAAGCACCGATGGCGCTCGTCGAGGGCGAGAACATCGAGGTGGATCCGCCGCGTAAGCTCGTGCAGACGTTTCGTGCGCTGTGGAGCGATGCTGTGAAGAGTGAAGGCAACACGCGGGTTACCTGGGAGATCGAACCGGTTGCCGATTCGTGCCGGCTCACCGTCGTTCACGATCAACTGCGCGAGAACGCGAACCCCGAAATGTACGGCGGCTGGCCGATGATTCTCTCCGGCTTGAAAACGCTGCTGGAAACGGGAGAACTGCTTACGACGCCGGGATCATTGATGTATACGTGAGTCGTGGCGGTCCCTCGACGACGTGCCTGCGGCACTTTGCTCGGGATGACATGCCACTACGCGAGCGCTGGTGCGATTAGCGGCGTTTTAGGGTGTCGAGTTCGTCCAGCGTTTTAGGCCAATCTGTTTTCAACAGGCGGGAGAGGCTGCGGTCGGCTAGCAACGAGCCGTTGGTTTGGCAGCGGGCGCAATAGTTCGTTTCATTGTCGGCGTAACGGATGCGCTGGACGGGTTCGCCGCAGCGGGGGCACGGTTCGCCGAAGCGGCCGTGCACCGCCAAGTCTTTGCGGAATGCGGTGACGTGTTCGGGGAAGGCCTCCTTCGCTTCGGCATTCAGACGATCGATCCAATGCTGCAGCGTCGTGCGCGTTGCGTCGTACAGGCGCTGCCATTCGGCGTCGGTGAGTTTGTGCGTGCGCGTGATCGGCGAGAGTTGCGCTGCGTGGAGGATCTCATCGGAATACGCGTTGCCGATTCCGCTGACGATGCGCGGATCGGTCAGCGCGCGCTTGAGCGTGCGGTTCTCGATGCTGAGCGCCTGGCGAAACGCAGCGAGGTCGCTGGTGAAGACCTCGATGCCGCCGGGATCGATCTCCTCGAGCGCCTCCGCGCCGCGCAGCACGTGCAGCGATGCGCGCCGTTTCGTGCCGGCTTCGGTCAGAACGAGCGTGCCGTGGGGGAAGTCGAATGCCGCGAGCGCGTTGCGGCCGGCGAGTTTCGCGTGCGGCGGCCGCCAATGCAGACGGCCCGCGATCATGAGGTGCAGCACGAGCCACAGGTCGCCGTCGAAGCCGATTGCGATGCGCTTGCCGATGCGCCGCAGTTCGCGCACCACCTGGCCCTCAACGCTTGCGAGCGGCGGATCGGCGGTGCGCAATAAGAACACGCTCGCAAGGCGCACGCGTTCGAGCGGCTGACCGGCGATGCGCGGTTCGAGCGCGCTGATGTAGGCGGAAATATCCGGCAGTTCCGGCACCGGCACGGGGTTCTGCTCCGCGGCCGGGAAGTCACCCCGCCAGGAGGGCACATCAGCTTGAAGTTTGGTTATTTCACGCTCAGCGACAACCGCTATCCGAACAACCCGCGGACGCCCGAGCAGTTCTTGCACGAGATCTTCGAGCAGGCCGTGTACGCCGACGAGATCGGGTTGAACTCGGCCTGGATCGGCGAGCACCACTTCAACCTGCTCGGCATCAACCCGTGCCCGAACATCATGCTCTCGGCACTCGCCAGCGCCACGAAGAAGATCCGGCTCGCGCCGGCCGTCGTGCTGCTTGCCGGTCCACCATCCGCTGCACGTGGCCGAAGAGTGGGCGACGCTCGACCAGCTCTCCGGCGGCCGCGTCGACTTCGCGGCCGGCCGCGGCTACGACCGCGCCGAGTACGACGGCGTTCGGCATCTCGTTCGAGTCGACGGCCGAGCACTTTGCCGAGGGGCTCGACGTCGTGTGGCGCGCGTGGACCGAGCCCGGCAAGTGGTCGCACCACGGCACGTTTTACAACTTCGATAACATCGAAGTGCGGCCGCGGCCGGTGCAACAGCCGCTGCGCCCGGTCATCGCGTGTTTCTCGCGACCGACGATGGAACTCGCCGCGCAAGCGCGACTGGAACATCATCTTCGCGCCGTTCGCCGCCGCGATGGTTTACGGTTCGCTCAAGAACGCGGTCGACGCCTATGCGGAAGAGTGCGCGAAGCACGGCCGCGCGCCGCGTCAGTCGAGCTGCAGCTACTTCATCCACATCGCCGACGACGCGCAGGAAGAAGCCTACGGCCGCGAGTCGCTGCTGCGCTACTTCAAAGACGCGCTGATCGCAGCGTTTCCGTGCCGATGCGAAAACGGTGCCGCCGAGCTTGCGGTACTTCCTCGACATCGTGAAGATCCTCAACGATATGCGCGCCGAAGATCTCTCAGCGAAATCGGTGCTGGTCGGACCGCCGGAGAAGATCATCGCCGACCTGCGCGAGGTCGAAGCCTCGGGCGTGAGCGAGGTCATTCTGTATTTCAACTACGGGCTCAAGCCGCACGACATGGTCAAAGATCAAATGCGCCGCTTCATGCGCGACGTCGCGCCGGCGTTCGAGCCGGCTAGCGCAGCGCGTTCTGATAGATGAGATCTTTGGCGTCGAACCGTTCGGGAATGAACTTATAGCGCGCGGACGCGTCGATTAAGGGCTGCAGGTTGGCCGGATCGAGCTTCCAACCTTGCAGCACGCGAATCTTGCCGACGTCGCTCGACTGCACCATGGCGAACTTCGTCAACAGGCCGGCCGTTTCGGCGTGGTGTCCGTTCACGTAGATCGAGGCATCGCGAATGATGCGCATGAAACGGTTGACGGCGTCGGGGTTCTTCTGCGTGTAGGCGATCGTCGTGAACCACGCCGAATCGGTGTGGTGATTGCCGGTGGCGCTGACCGGATCGCCGAGCGAGCGCACCGTCCCCGCTGCGAGTGCGGGCGCAAGGAAGGGCTGGATGAGAACCGCCGCATCGATGCGTCCGGCCGTGATCGCTGCCGTCACCGAACTCATCGGCAATTCGAGCAGCTTGACGGTGGATGAGTCGCCGCCGAACTTATCAACCCACGCCCGCACCGAAATCGAGAACGAGTCGTTGATCGCGGAAACGGCAATCGTCTTCCCGTTCAGATCGGGCCCGGGACGTATCGTCGAGTCGGGGCGTACGACGACGTTCGCCGCCGGATTCGAAACGTCGTAGTCGCCGGCCGCCGAGATCGCAACGATCGGCAGCCCGTGCACGTGCGCCGTGAGCAGCGAGATGACGCTCGACTTACCGACGTCGAACGATCCGCCGACGACCGCCGACGCCGCGGCTGCGCCGCTCGTGGCGCGTTCGAGCGTGGCATCGAAGCCGTTCTTGCGGAAGATCCCGTTTTCCATCGCGTAGAGATACGGCGTTGCGGCGTCGTCGATTGCCGACGTCGCGCGAAGCGGGGTCAGCGCCTGAGCGGAAGCGCGCCGCGGCCCCAGCGCGGCTGCGGCGACGGAGCCGGCCAGAAACGCCGATCGGCCCAGCGGGCGCATCAGAATTTGGTGGCGAGGTCCGGCTTCGTGGCGGCGCGCCACTCGGCATCGGGCGCGATCAGCCGGTCGAAGGACCGGATGTTGCGGTACGTCGCCGGATCGACCGCGCGCAGCGTGCCGCCGCGCTCGAGCGAGTCGAGCGTTTCGGTCAGCACCTGACGCAACGTGATGATCGCGCGGTCGGTGGTGCCGAGATGCTCTTTCGAGCGGTCGACGATCGGGCCCATGCCTTCTTGCAGCGCGAGGTCTTGCGTGTTGATGCCCTGGATGCCGGTCATCGTTTTTTCTTTTTGAACTTTGCGGTCGATTTCGTAATCGTTCGCCTTGTTCAAGCGCGAGCGGTAGTTCTCATCGAGGAAATCACCGCGGCCCAAGCGCGTCTCTCGTGCGCGGACCTTGTCGTGCTCGAACGGCCGCGCCGGATCGTGCGAGTAGCCGAAGCTGTACACCCAGGTGTGTTCGTCGTCGATCGGCACCCAGATGTGGCCGTCGATCGTCGGCCCGTCCGAACGGCGGCCGAACGGCCCTTCGACCGTCGCGCGCATGTGGAACGACGGCATGATGTAGTGATAACCGCGCACCCACGTGTTGTTGGTAAGTTTGCGAATGCCGGCGTAGGTGAAACCGTAGTCCGTTTTGTCGAGATGGATGTTCGCGACCAGCTCGTCGTAGTTGTTGAGGAACGAGCGGTCGCCGATGTTCATGTTGTGCATGATCGACGCGTGCGTCGGGTCGATGCCGCCTTCGAGCGCCTGCAAGAAGTTGCAGTCCTCGAACGACTTCGAAACGTGACGGTGCGTCGCGGGCGTGCGCACGAGTTCGTGCCCGGGCGGTTCCGGTTTGAGCTCCGGCGGCCCGAGGTAGGCCCAGATCATTCCGCCGCCTTCCCACGTGGGATACGCGTCGATCGTGACCTTCGTTTTGAACAGCGAATCCGGCGGCTCGGACGGCATGTCGACGCACGCGCCGTTGCGGTCGAACTTCCAGCCGTGGTACACGCAGCGCAGACCGCAGTCTTCGTTGCGGCCGAAGAACATCGGCGCGCGCCGGTGCGGGCAGAAGGCGCTGACGAGGCCGACCGCACCGCCGGTGTCGCGGAACGCGACCAGGTCTTCGCCGAGCAAGCGCACGCGTACCGGCGCGCCGTCGGGATCGGCGAGTTCTTCCGTGAGGAGCGCCGGCAGCCAATAGCGGCGGAACAGCTTGCCCATCGGGGTATCCGGGCCGACCCGGGTCAGGCGCTCGTTTTCGGCGGGTGAAAGCATGGTCTCGTTTTCCCCGGTGAGGCCGCGCTTACCCGCGCAAGGCGCCCGGATAGATGACGTCGTGCACGTCGAATGCAACCGGGATCATCTTGTAGCGGGCCTGCGTGTCGACCAGCGCTTGCATCTGCGCCGGATTGAAGCGTACGCCCAGCGGAATGCGCACCTTGAGCGGCTCGACGTCGACCTTCATGAACTTGGGCACGATGTCGGCCGTTTCCGCATGATGGCCGTTGACGTAGGCTGCAGCCTGGCGCATCACGCGAATGAAAGCGTCGACCACCGCTGGGTTCTTGGCGGCGAAATCGGCCGACGTGAACCACGCCGATTGCATGAAGTGCGCGCCGAGCGCGCTCGACGGATCGCCGATGATGCGAAGTTTCGGATCCGACTTCGCCTGCTCGAAGAACGGCTGCACCACGATCGCGGCGTCGATGCGGCCGGTCGCGACCGCGGCGCTCGCCTGACTCATCGGGATTTCCGTTAGCTTGATCGTTGATGAATCGCCGCCGTGCGCATCCGTCCACGCGCGCGATGCGAGTGAGAAGAAGTCGTTGAGCGCCGACACGCCGACCGTCTTGCCGTTGAGGTCGGCACCGGTTTTGATCGGACCGTCGGCGCGCGCGATCAAGCCGATCACCGGCGGCAAGGCGTTGTCGTATTCGCCGCCCGGCGCGATCCAGATCAGCGGCAGGCCGCGTGCATGCGCGGTACTGAGCGACGTGACGCTCGATTTTGCAATTTGGAACGAGCCCCCGACCACGCCGGCGACGCTCGCGGCACCGCTCGTCGCGCGCTGCAAATCCGCATCGATACCGTTCTTGCTGAAGAGGCCCGTTTGCACGGCCCAAATGAACGGCGTTGCATCATCGTCGATCGATGAAGCGGCATGAACGACGGCGGGCGTCGCGGCGAGCGCGGCGAGCGGCCGGCTTACGGCAGCGAGGGCGGCCAACGATGAGACAAACGTGCTGCGTTCCATCTTGAAGTCGTTCGGCTGCCGGTTGGTTGACGACCTGTTCTCGAATGGCCTAGTATCGTAAAGTCATGACGGCCACCGCGCAACCTACGGAGATCCGCTCGCTTTTGCGGCTCGACGAAGGGTACGTGCATTCAGACGTGTACACCAGTCCTGCCATCTTCGAGCGCGAGATGGAGCAGATTTTTCATCGCGGCTGGGTGTTCGTCGGCCACGATTCCGAAATTCCGGAAAACGGCGACTACGTGCTCCGCTGGATCGGCCGCCAATCCGTCATCATGAACCGCGACAGCCACGGCAACGTGCATCTGTTCATGAACCGGTGCCGCCACCGCGCGAACAGCGTCTGCCAATTCGAACGCGGTAACTCCGCGTTCTTCCGCTGCGCCTATCACGGCTGGACGTACAAGGACAGCGGCGAGCTGGTCGGCGTGCCGTACGCCGAGGGCGCTTACGAGCCGCCGCTCGACAAAGACAACTTCGCGCTGATCCCCACCCCGCGCATGGGCATCTACCGCGGTTTCGTATGGGGCTCGCTCGCGAGCGAGGGCCCCTCGCTCGACGATCATCTCGGCGTCTCGGCGAAGCGGGCCGTCGATCTGTTCTGCGATCACTCGCCGGCCGGCGAAATCGAAGTGCGTCACGGCGCGACGAAGTCGGTCATCTACGCGAACTGGAAATTCCAAGGCGGCGACGGTTACCACCCGCCGTTCACGCATCAAGCCGATTTCGGATCGATCCGCGCGGCGCGCGAAGGCCGGCCGAATGCGCTGCTGGGCATGATCAAAAAGGATACGACGCTCTCGCGCGATCTCGGCAACGGCCACTTCTGTTTGGACATCCGCAGGATGGGCCGCGGACCGCTGCCGGACAAGCCGTGGGCGAAAGAATACCTCGCCTCGATGGTCGATGCGTACGGCGCCGAGCGCGCGAAGTACATCATGGACAGCGGCGGCCCGCACACGATCCTGATGCCGAACATCCAGCTGCTCAACCCCGACTTGCGCGTGCTGCGCCCGATCGCCGCCGACCAATTCGAGATCACGTTCTACTGCGCGTTTCTCAAAGGCGTGCCGAAGGAAGTCAACACCGCGCGCGTCCGCCTCACCGAAAGCCGGATGGGTCCGGCGGGCAGCGTCAATGTCGACGACGTCGAGATGTTCGAACGCAATCAGCTCGGCATGCAGCAACTCGTCGACCCGTGGAAGTTCATCGGACGCGGCATGGCGCGCGAGCACACCGACAACGACGACGCGACGCCCGAAGCCTATCGCTACGAGAACAGCCGCGCGGCGCATTACTCCGACGAGCTCACGCAGCGCGCGCAGCTGCGCTGGTGGGCCGCCCAGTTGGAGCGGGAGTAGATGCAGACGATCGAGCCGGACGTCACGTTCACGCGCGAGAGCGTCGAGACGTTCCTGTACCAAGAGGCGCGCTTCGCCGACGAAAACCGCTACGACGAGTGGCTCGCGCTTTGGACCGGGGATATCCGCTACTGGGTGCCGGTGAACGTCGATGAGTACGATCCCGACGAGCACGTATCGATCATCTTCGACAATCGCGAGCGTTTGCAGGACCGCATCACGCGGCTCAAATCGGGTGGGGCCTGGTCGCAAGAGCCGCAATCGCGCATGCGCCGCATCGTCTCCAACATCGAGATCGCGCCGGCCAAACGCGCCGACGAACGGCTGACCGTTTCGAACTTCGTGTTGGGCGAACTGCGTCGCGGCCGCGAAGCGGTGTACTTCGCGCAGCAGAAGCACCGGCTGCGCCTAACGTCCGACGGCCTGCGCATGGCCGAGAAGACCGTGCTCCTCGTGAGGAACAACGAGCCGCTCCATAACCTTTCGTTCATTCTCTGATGCACGCTACGCATGCGGCTTGAGAACGAGTTCGCATCGGTCGAGGTCGAACTGGATACGGGCGCGAACGGCCCGCGACTGAAAATCACGGACTTGCGTACCGGCCACGTCGGCTATCTCGACCCCTTCGAGCTGGAAACGTTATCGTGGCTGGAAAAGGACGCGCTGGCACCATTCTTTGACCCGTCGCGATCGCGCTGGAAAACGATCGAGGCGGGCGATCTCGAGGGTTTATCATAGCTAAGCGATTTCAGGTGATCATCGTCGGCGGCGGTCCGGTTGGCGTCGGGCTCGCGGTCGATCTGGGGCTGCGCGGCATCTCGTGCGCGCTCGTCGAGCGGCGCACGCAGTTGCAGAACATCCCCAAGGGTCAGAACCTCACGCCGCGCACGCTCGAACATTTCTATTTTTGGGGCATCGCCGGCAAGCTGCGCGCCGAGCGCATCATGCCCAAAGGCTATCCGATCGCAGGCATGACCGCCTACGGCAACCTGATGAGCGAGTACTGGTACATCGTGCCGCAGCGCGAGCTCGTGCGCAAATTCTACTTCGAAGACGTCGAGCGTTTGCCGCAGTACCTCACCGAAAAAGTGCTGCGCAACCGGATGGCCGAGCTGCCGAGCGTCACGAACTACTTCGGCTGGATGGCCGAGACGATCGCTCAAGACGCAAGCGGCGTGCGCGTCACGATCAAGGAGAGCGACGGCACGCAGCGCGAGGAGCTCGAGGGCGACTACGTCGTCGGCTGCGACGGCGCGAACTCGCTCGTGCGCAGCCAGGCCGGAATCGAACGCGGCGGCGTCGACTTCGAGCAGATCATGGTGCTCGCCGTCTTCCGCTCGAAAGAGCTGCACGAAGCGCTGAAACGGTTTCCCGAACGCGGAACCTACAACGTGCTCGATCCCGACGCCAAGGGCTATTGGAACTTCTTCGGGCGCGTCGACGTCGGCGAGTCGTTTTTCTTTCACGCGCCGGTGCCGGCTAACACCACGAAAGACAACTACGACTTTCTCGCGCTCATTCAGCGCGTCGCGGGCTTTCCGGTGAAGGTCGAGTTCGACTACGTGGGGTTTTGGGATCTGCGCGTCGCGGTCGCCGATACGTATCAGGTCGGGCGCGTGCTCATCGCCGGCGATGCGGCGCACAGTCATCCGCCGTACGGCGGTTACGGGCTCAACAGCGGGCTCGAAGACGCGCGCAACCTCGGCTGGAAGCTCGCCGCGACGCTGCAGGGCTGGGGCGGACCCGGGCTGATCGATTCGTATAGCGAAGAGCGGCGCCCGATCTTCAAGGAAACCGGCGAAGACTTCATCGCGGCCGGCATCGAGGAAAGCGCGAAGTGGCTGCAGCTGCACAATCCGGAGCGCGATAAAGCGGAGTTCGAAGCCGCCTGGGCCGCGCGCAAGGCGAAGGCCGGTTCGAACATCACGAGCTACGAGCCCAATTACGAAGGCTCGCCGGTCGTGGCGGGGCCGCCCGGCGGCAAGAGCGGCGCGCACGGAACGCACACGTGGTCGGCGCGCCCCGGACACCATCTCGCGCCGCAAC
This sequence comes from Vulcanimicrobiota bacterium, assembly GCA_963845455.1. Taxonomy (GTDB): domain Bacteria; phylum Vulcanimicrobiota; class Vulcanimicrobiia; order Vulcanimicrobiales; family Vulcanimicrobiaceae; genus Lustribacter. The sequence goes on from CAWJSM010000002.1 coordinate 1,019,017, forward strand.
CGCTCTCATCGGGCAAAAACGTGTTCGAAGAACTCGGCGACGGATTCACGCTGCTCGCGTTCGATGTGCCGGACGCCGGCGTGCAAGCATTCGAAGCGGCTGCGGCCGCGGCGAAGATCCCGTTGATCGTGATTCGCGATACGTTCGCCGGCGGACGCGAAGCCTACGAGCAGCATCTCGTGCTCGTGCGGCCCGATCAGTTTGTCGCCTGGACCGGCGATAAGGCGCCGGCGGACATTCCGGCGCTGCTGGCAAAGATCGTCGGGGACTGAGGTCCGGAGGTCTGAATGGATACGCCTTCATATCAGGCTAGGCTGCGCGATACGCTGAACTTGATCATTGCGGTCGGGGTCTTCATCGCACCGTGGTATAACGGCGATGACTTGTCTACGCACGGATCCATTCGGCTGCGAATTCTAGCCATCGCCATCGGTGCCGTGTCGCTCTGGGTCATGGTTCACCAACGGCACGTGGCGGCAGAGTGTTTGAATGCGGCGTTGGGCGCGGCGCTCATCACCACGCCGTACTGGCACGGGGGAGTTGACGCAACGCGCCTGGACTCCGCCATCGCGGGCGTAGTGATCCTGGGTTTCTCTATTTCTTGCGCGATCCAAATCTCGCGGGAGGTCGCGGCGACGAGGTTCGAGCGCATCGGGGAATTCTCCATACGCTCCATGCCGCACCGGAACTAAGCGACGGTTCTCTCGCGGTAGTAGGCCTCCGTCGCGGGGTGAAGTTTGAGGCTCGCGGGCAGCGCCGGGCGCAAGCCGGAGAACGAGAAACCGAACGTGTTGTCGAGGATGCGTTCGTCTTCGAGTGCCGAGAGCACGACGCGCACGACGTCATCGGGAACGCTCGGCAACCCGTAGATGTAGTGTTGCCGCCAGCCGGCAACGGTGATGTCTTCGTCAACGCCGGGGAACAGCCGCTGCGGTAAGGTGAGCTTCGTCGCGCCCCAATCGGCGTTGATCGAATCGAGGATCGCCTCGTCGAAGCGTAAGAAGCGCAGGTCGAGCAGCGTGGTTAAATCGCGCGCCCAGTCGGAACAGCCGTTGAGGTAGAGGAAGAAGCCGTTGGCTGTGCCGTTCTCAGCGTATTCGCGCGTGCGGCTCTTCATCAGATTCGATCCGGTCGCGCTCGCGCGCTCGGCCGCCGTGCGTTGCGCGATCGGGTTCAGATCGGCGCCGCCCCACTCGGCCAAATTCGCGCGCGTGATACCGTGCTCGCGCATGATGCGCTCGATGTAAATGCCGACGAGGTTATCGTCCGACGGAATCACGGCTTTCCAGGAATAGCGCCGCTCCGCGAGTTCCATGAGCGACGTGATGCCGCTCGCACGGTCGACGGCGGCTGCCAAGAAGTACGGAATGTTAAGCGGCGCAACGACGCACAACTCCGGAATCGTCTCATTCGCAAAGACGTCGAGTCCGCGCTGGGCCCAATCGGCAAACTGCGGCAGCGTTATCCCGAGCAGCGATTCCCCGCTCGCCACCGAGAACACGTTGCGCACGTTGCTCGAACGTGTGTTGATTTCGAGCTCCACGCCCTTATGCGCGAGCGCCGCCTTGAGCAGCCTCGCGCCTTCCCACCAGAACGACCCGATCCCGCTCGCCGCAAACGGTATGCGCCGCACTGTCATCTCGAGCTTGTCGAGGGATCGCCCAAATCGTCGCTCAGACCGTGACGGGTGTGCGGGCGCGCAGTTGCGGGATGACGTCCTTCGCGAAACGTTCGATGTTGCGCATCGTCGCTTCATGCGGCAGGGTGCCGAATTGCAGCAGCGCGAGGAAGTTGCCGAGGCCGAGCGTCTTCTCGTACTCCGCCAGCCGGTCGCGTACGGTCGCGGCCGAGCCGCAGATCAGCTGACCGCTCTCGATCAACTGGTCGATCGTGCGCTCGCTGCCGGTCTGGCCCGATTTCGCTTCCAGCACGGCGTTGGCCGAGGCGAGGCTGAGGTACCCGGGCGGGCGTACGATTTCCGGCGTCATGCGCAAGAACTTGTTCGCAAACGCTTCGATGTGCGGCTTCGCTTCCGCGCGCGCCGACGCGTCGGTTTCGCCCACGAACACCGGCGCCATCCAGCCGAGCTGTTCGGGTGTGGCGGAGTAGCCGGCTTTCTGCGCTTCGTCGCGATACATGTCGAGGAACTTCTTCACCGCGGCGACGGGGCTGTAGGTTTGCAAGTAGGTGTACTTGCGTTCGGCTGCCGCCGCCCACACGATCGTTTCGCGGCTGCCCTGCGAAGGGATCCAGATCGGCGGATGCGGCTGCTGATACGGCCGCGGCCACGTGTTGACGTAACGGAAGTCGTAGTGCTTGCCGCGCCAGTGAAAGGGCCCCGTCTCGGTCCACGCGCGCACGATGAGGTCGTGCGCTTCACCGAAGCGCTCGTGCGAGAACGCCGGGTTCATGTTCCACGAGTGATACTCCGCACCGATCCCGCGCACGAAACCCGCGATCAGGCGGCCACCCGTGATGTTGTCGATCATCGCGAACTCTTCGGCGATCACGCACGGATTGTTGACCAGCGGCAACGCGCGCCCGAGCACCGCAATCGTGCCGCGCGTGCGCCGCGCAAGGGCGCCCGCGATCACGCCGGGCGTCGGCATGAGGCCGTATGCGTTCTGATGGTGTTCGTTGATGCCGAGGCCGTCGAAGCCGAGCTGATCGGCGTACTCGAGCTCGTCGAGGTAGCGGTTGTAGAGCGCGTGCCCCTTCACCGGGTCGTAGTAGCTGTTGGGCAGCGTTACCCACGCTGTTTCATAGTGGTCGGTGTACGATAGATCGAGATCCGCATACGGCATCAAATGGAACGCAATGAATTTCATTTGAATCCTCCCTCGACGAAGGCGGTAACGGCCGCGGCGAAGGCCTGCGGTTGTTCGATGTGCGGCAAGTGACCGGCCGCGGAGATCATACTTTTACGCGCGCCCGCAATCGCGGCGGTAAACGTGTCGGCTTGGCGCGGCGGAAAAACCTTGTCTTGTTCGCCCCACACGATCAACGCCGGCAAACGCAGACGGTGCAGCCACTTGGCGAGCTGCGGATCGTAGAAGCGCGGGCGCCACGCGACGCGTGCGGTCATCAGCGCGTTCTTCGGCTGTTGCGCGCGAAATGCGTCATCCGAGGGAGCGTGGCGTACGTCGGCATACGATGCCTTCACCAGCGCATCGGGCGAGAGCATGAACGTATCGACGCCGTCTTCGACGAGCGGCAAGCCGGCCGCATCGACGAGCACGAGCGCGCGCAGGTCGCGCGTGTCGCGCAAGGCGAGCTCGCACGCGATCCAGGCGCCGATGCCGTGTCCGGCAATGACGACGTCGTGCAAGCCGAGCGTCTCGATGAAGGCGCGGTAGAAGTGGGCGAGGTCGCCGATCGAGTCGAGCCACAGCGGCGTCGACGATTGGCCGAAGCCCGGATGATCGGGAACGATCACCTCAAAGCGCCCGGCTAGCTCGGCCATGAACGGTTGCCATTCCGTAAAGGCATCGCTGCCGTGCAAGAACAGCAGCGGCGGCCCGGAGCCTCCGCGCAGGACGCTGACCTGTGCGCCTTCAACCGTGTGCGTCGTGCGGCTTGCAGCCGCCGCTACGGAGCTCATGAAGGATGCCGTTCACCGATGAGAGTTGAGAACCCCGCGACCGCGATGCCACGTTCGGCGGCCATGACGGCGATCGCCGCCGGCTTGCTCGCTGCGGCGCGGCCGGCGCTGGCGCAGTCCACGCCGGCAACGGTGCGCATCGGCTCGATCGCGATCGACGCGTCAGGCGAATCCTATTACGGCGTCGACAGCGGCATCTTCGCGGCGAACGGAATTTCGGCGCAGATCACGACACTCACGACGGGGTCGGTGATCATCACCGCGGTGCTGGCCGGCGATCTCGACGTCGGCATTGCCAACCCGTTGCAGATCGCGACCGCCATCGCGCGCGGCATCCCGCTCGTCATGCTGACCCCGGCTGCGCTCTACTCCCTGCGCGATGCGAACGCGAACCTCGTCGTTGCCAAGAACTCGCCCTTCAAAACCCCCAAAGATCTGGTCGGCGCGACGTTCGGCGTTTCGAGCCTGGCCGATTTCAACCAGCTCACCCTGCTCGCGTATCTCGATCTAAACGGCGTTCCGAAAGACAGCGTGCACTTCATCGAGTTGCCGTTCAGTCAAATCAGCGCGTCACTCGAGCGCGGCACGATCCAGGCCGGGATCATCACCGAACCGTTCAAGACCGACGGCGTACGCGCGGGCCAAATCCGAGACTTCGGCGACACGTATCTCACGATCGCGCCGGAGATCGCCCCGATCTACTGGTTTACGACTAAGGGCTGGATTCAGAAAAACCCCGACGTCGCGAAGCGCATGGTCAACGCGATCTACGCGACCGCCAAGTGGGCGAACACGCACACCAAAGAGTCTGGTGAAACGCTCGCGCGCATCGCCAAGATGGACCCGGCGATCGTCGCGAACATGAAGCGCCTCTACTTCGCGACGAACAACGACCGCAAGTACACGCTCAACACGCTCGCCCTCGCCGGCCGTTACGGGATGCTGCCGCGTCCCGTAACGTTCGAAGAGTTCAGCGCCTTTTAGTCATCCCGAGCTTGTCGAGGGACCGCTACACACCGACGGTTTCGCGATTCGTCGAGAAGCCTTCTTTGGCGCCCAGCACCGCGAACGGTTGCGCGAGATTCTCTTGCCACAAGAGCGAGCCCATCGCGATGTTGAGCGGCGAGTCCTGAATCGTCAGCTCGTACACGGGCTCGTCGTTGGAGGCGTGGTTGTGAATGCCCCAGCCCGGCGCTGAGAGCATCAAGTCGCCGGCCTTCCAATCGAAGCGCGTGCCCTCGACGATGCTGTAGCCGCTGCCTTCGAAGTAGTAGTTGATCGCCGCCGCGGTGTGACGATGCGGACGGTCGACGATGTTCGCCGGTCGCAGGCACATCGTGGCGAAGAAGTTGTGCGTCGTGCCGTTGGTGTGGCCGGTCGCCGGATTGAACAGCAGATAGAGGCGGCGGCCGCGGTACTTCTGTCCGAGCGCTTCGAGCTTGTCGAGATGTTGCTTGACTTCGGCCCACTTCCAGAACAGCGAGGTCGACTCGACGATGTCGGGATTGACCAGCTTCTCGTAGGGCATCAAATACGCGCCCTCGGCGAGTTCGAACGTGCCGAACGGGTTCTGGTCGTGCTTTTCTTCGGACTTCGCGGCCGCCGGTGCGGGTTCGAGCGCTTCGGCCGGTGGGTTCTCATCCACGACGTGGACGTTCATCTTTTCGAGCAGCGCCGCGTTCGAGTACGTCAGCCGCACTTGGCGTTCGTCCGTTTTGTTTTCGACCACATAGGCGTCCATCGACGGCGTGTTCCACACGTCGTGCCGATCGAACGTGAAGCGTTTGCCCGCAACGTTGGCCGAGCCCGCGCCGCGAATGCAGAAGTTCACTTGACTCGAGTTATGGCGGATCGGCGCGGTGCTTTCGCCGGGCAACAGCACGTCGAGCGAAACGCGAATCCCGGGGGCGAGACCGAGGCCGGGCTCTTTCGAGTTCGGGTGCACGATCAACGCGCGCCGGCGGCCGTCGGCCGGACGCGGCAGCGCGCTCAGGCGCTCGATCTCCGCATCGATCGCTTCCTTCGGGATGATCACCGAAGGCCACAGCGCGAGCGGCGGTGACGCCTCACCCGTGCGGTCGACGAAGAATTTCGAGTTATCCATGGTGCACCTACGCTTTGGCGGTTGAGTTGTAGCGGATCGGAACGTTCGTCCGTGCTGGTATTTCGCGACCGAGGCCGCGTTGCCGTGCAAGCTCGTGGATTTTGATCCCGAGCGCAAGGTCGGATATCCCCATGCCCATCGCTTTGAAGAGCGTCACATCCGCGCCGTCCGGGCGCGAGGCGTTCTCGGCGACCAGACGGCTCAAGGGAGCGATCGCATCCCATGCCGGTCCGCCGGCCGAACCGTAGTACTCGCGAAATTCGCGCGAGAGCGTTTGAGTTTGCGGCACGCTGTCGGCGCTGACGATCGCGCAGCGAGCGAGCAGCTGCGGCTCGAACTCGGCGCGTTCCGGGACGATTGCCCCGACGGCGTTGACGTGCACTCCGCGGGGTGCGCCGGCTGCGGTCAGTACCGGCGAGGTCGCCCGCGTGGCCAGCGTGATCACGTCGGTGCCGGCGAAGGCGTCATCGGCCGACGTCGCCTCGACCGCCTCGACCTCGGGGAACGTCGCCTTCAGCTTGGCGACGAGGGCCGCGCGGTTGGCCGGGGTCGGGCTCCAGACGCGGACGCGGCGGATGTCGCGGACCGCGAGCACGGCGGCTACCTGGGGCAGCGACTGCTTCCCCGAGCCGACGATCGTCATTTCGCGGGCATCGGCCCGGGCGAGCCGGCCGGTGGCGACGGCGCTGATCCCCGCCGTCCGGAGCTGGCCGAGGGCAAAGGCCTCGATTACCGCCAACACCGAGCCGTTCTGCGCATCGAAGAGCAAGACGAGCGGGCCCGTGCCGCCGGTCGTATGGGTCCAGGTCTTGGTGCCGACCACCCCCGCGCCCGGCACGGCGGCCCCGATCGCGTGGAGCGTGTCGTGACCGTTAAAGGTGACGACGGTTTTCGTCATGTTTTCCGCCGCGCCCGAGGGCTCGAGGCGGAGGGTCTCTTCGAGGGCGCTCAGCGCCAGGGGCAAGTCAACCAAGCTAACCACGTCGGCTTCGCTGATCCAGATCGGATTCACCCCGGTGCTATTCACCCTCGACCGCCGCCTCCTTCGTCCCGGCGGCCCGGAGTGTGCGCCCCGTTGCTGGTAATTGGTCCAGAAACTGCGACTTTAGGCGAGGAAGAAAGTTTCAGGACGCGAAGTGTTTTCGGCGAAGTCGCTGCCCTTGCCATGCGGGGACAAGCGGCGTTCGTTTGCAGTGCTCAGTTCGAAGCTGTACCTGGAGAGTTGCGACCTATTTATGAGGGGCGAAGCTCCACCGCAGCAACGGAACGCATGCAAGACCACCTCGACGCGGTGCGTCGGATTAGGCGGAACAAAGAATTCGCCGGTTCGGCGGCACCAATCTATGGAGGCCTCTTAACTCGTATGATCCGAAAGCTAACGAAAGCAGTCGGAGTCTTGTTGATGCTCGGGTTTATCACCCCGAGTATTGCAATGGCGAATCCGACCACTGTCGCAGTAGCTCCGGCGGATACCACCGCTGTGAGCACGACTGCCACGGCCGGCGCGACTGATGTTGCCCAGGCCGGTCCCCTCTCCGACGTCCCGCTGAACAGCTGGGCGTACGATGCCGTCGATCAACTCGCAAAAGACGGCATCATCAAAGGCTACCCGGACGGCACGTTCAAGGGCAACCGCCCGATGACGCGCTATGAAGCCGCGGTGCTGGCGTATCGCGCGGTCGACATGATCGAAGCGCAGATCACCGCCGGTAAAGCCGTCGAAAAAGCCGACATCGATGCGGCCAACAAGCTCATCGCCGCCTATGGCGCCGAGCTCAAAGCGGTCGAACGTCATGTGGACGCACTGCAACAAGAAGCAGACGCGACGAAGACCGGCCTTGCGGCCACCGACAAGCGCGTTTCCGGTCAAGCCGGTCAGATTCAAGCGCTGAGCGACTTCGACAAGAAGGCGTACATCAAGTTCACCAGCATCGACACCGGTTTCGTTTACAGCGGCAACATCAATGGTAACTGCGGTAATGCTGCTGCGTACGGTCCGGCCTCGGGCAGCGCGTTCTGCGCCGCCAACGGCCCCGGTACGGCTCTGCCGGCCGGCCAACGCACGAACGGTTATAACCCGGCAACGGGTACCGCTCCGGGCGGAAGCGCCTCGAGCCTTCCCATCGGTCAGGTCAACCGCGGCGTGAGCTTCATGTATCAGAAGATCTCGCTTACCGGTACGCCCAGCCCGAACACCGCGTTCCTCGTCGAATTCGGCGACTCGGTTCGTCCGGTTCAAACGTCCGGATCCTCCAACAGCGCCAGTTCGAATGCCTACTGCACGCCGTCGTCGGGGCAAAACTTCCTCAACGGCAACTTGGCGGAACCGACCACGCTCGCAGACTGCAGCGCGACCAACGCCAGCGGTGCTGAATACAACAACGGCGAGCCCGGTGGTGCGTTTGGTTACAACAACATCTGGATCCAAACGTCGATCCCGAACTCGGGCGTCTACCTCCGCGCCGGACACATTCAAAACAATGAAGGTCCGACCGGCGGTTCGTGGCTCGGCGGCGACTACTACTGGGGCGTCATGCTCGGCATGACCAAGGGTAACTTCAACGGGTACATTGGTGCCGGTGTCGGCAACAGTGCCTCGACGAACAACGCCTTGGACAACGAGCCCTACACGGCGCAAAACATCACGATCCAAGCCGACTACACGTTCCCGATCGCTCCGCGTGCCTCGATCAACCTTGGTGCCATGTACACCAACTACACCGGGTACAGCTCGAGTGAATGGGATCCTTCGGCCGTCATCTGCACCGGTGCGAACGGCGCAACGCGCTACTTCGCGAACACCGCTGCCGTGCCGTTCTCGACCTGCGGAACCGCAACGTCGGGCGGCGTAACCCAGACCCTCAACCCGCTCACCTACGCCAACGGTACCGCCATCACGGGCGCGTATTTGAGCGCAGCGAACAACAACAACACGATCTCCGGAACGGGTTGTTCGTGTCTCCCGAGCACGACTGCAGGCAATTACGTCTACAGCCTCAGCACCCCGGGTCTCGTGCTGACCCGCCCGATCTCGCAGATCGGTGCACATTTGATCTTCACGTATAACAACGCGCGTCTCTACCTCGCCGGTACCTACCGGTTCGGTAACGACCCCTACACCGGTGCGGCGTGGGTCGGCAATACGACGGGCGACTTCGTGTTCGATCTCGGTCCGTGGCGCGCCGGCCCCGGCAACCACGGGAAGCTCACGTACGAAGCACAAGGCTTCGCTGCCGGCTTCAACGCGATGACCCAGAACAACAACTACTTCGGTGGACCGATTCTCGACAACACCTGGCAAACCGCCTTCGGCGGCGAGTACTGGATTGAAACGGGCATCAAGTACTGGGTCAGCGACAACATGTTCCTGGGCGCCGGCGTCGGACGCTCCGGCTTGTTGCCGAACGTGATCCTCCCCGCCGGCGGCGTGACCTGCCCCGGCTGCGTCATCACCGGCTACGGCCAGAACATGGCGTTCCTCCAGGCGAACCTCAACTTCTAGTCTTACGACCAGAGTTGGAAAAGGGCTCCGCTTCGGCGGGGCCTTTTTTTTGTTCAAGCTCGGCGACGTTGACGCTGCCACTGCTACAAGAATGTAATCCGCACATTACTCCTCGATGACTGGTCATCGCAAGAGCCCAAAGCGGTAGCCCGCACCACGCACCGTATGCAGCAGCGAGGGAAGATTCTCGTTCGTGAGCTTTGTACGTAGCCTGCGTACGTAGACATCAATGACGTTTGACGTGACCTCGGCATCGTCGGTCCACAGCGCAGCCTCGATCATCGTACGTGTAACCAGCAGGCCCGCGTTTCGCATGAAATACTCGAGATAGGCGACCTCCCGAGCCGTCATCTGGATCTCAGTGCCCGCTCGCGTCACGCGCCGCGTTGCCAGGTCTAACACAACGTCCTCAACGCGTAGCTCGAGGCGCGGAGGAGAGGGCTCGCGCCGCGTAATTGACCGCAGCCGTGCGAGCAGTTCTCCGAATGCGAACGGCTTTCTCAAGTAATCGTCGGCGCCACCGTCGAGACCGGTGATTGCATCGGCGGCGGTATCCCGCGACGTGAGCATGAGTACCGGCGTCCGAAGTCCGCTCTTACGCAGTGAAGAGAGCACCGCAAGGCCGTTCTTCCCCGGAATCATGACATCGAGCACAATGGCGTCGTGGTCCCCGCTTTGCGCGGCCAACTCGCCGCTTATGCCGTCATGCTCGACGGCGACCACATGGCCTTCTTCCGACAATCCTTCGCGCAATACGCCGGCGAGCACGACGTCGTCATCAATGATCAAGACTTTCATCGTTCGTTTTGCTTATGTGCGGTCTGAGGCGCTTCGTAGAGTGAGCGTTACCTCGCCGTGCCCCTGCGGCGAATTCCTGATATCGATCGTGCCGCCCCAGCTTTCGACTGCAGCGCGCGCGATGGGAAGACCCAAGCCGCCGCCATATGGGGCCAACCCGGAACCGTCGCGCCATAGGCGATCGAATGCGTGCTCCAATGCACTATTGCTGAACCCTTTGCCGGCATCCCGAATAATCACGCGAACACAGGCTCCGACGAGCGTCGATTCGACCTTGACGCGCCCTCCCGGCCGGCTAAACTTGATCGCGTTGTGGAGCAGAACCAAGAGCACGCGGTCGAAAAGCGTCGGCTGCGTCACGGCACACGCTCTTACAGGCGAGACCAGGTCGAACGAGATGTCGCTGGCAGCAGCGACCGCTTCCATCCGGCCGACGACGATGCTGAGCATTTGTCCCACATCGGTGACCGTCTCAGGCTCGGTGCGACAGTCCGTCTCGCCCAACATGAGGAGGGCGTCAATAAGGCGATCCATTTGCGATACTTCCGACCTAACCGTTGCCAGCGTATCGCGGTACTTCTCGGCCGACCGTTCGCGTCGAAGCGCGATATCAACGCTCGCCATGATCACCGTAAGCGGCGCGCGCAAGTCATGCGACGCATTCGCAGTAAACCGCCGTTGCTCCTGAAACGCCGCGTCTAGGCGATCGAGCATACGATTAAAGGCAAGGCTAAGTTGCCGTAACTCGCTATCTGCCTCGGCGTTGAGCCGGCGCGTCAGGTCGAAGGCTTCAATCTCGGCCGCGACTGCTGCCATGCCACGCAATGGTTCAAGCGCACGGTGAACAACCGAATTCGCGATGAGAATTGCAACGGTCGATATGGCTACGAGGAGTATGGTAAGAATCAGGCCTGTGATGTGGAGATAGTCGTTAACGAAGTCCAGCGGTCGCCAGATCGCAATTACGGCCGGGAGGCGGCCTCCGACCGCGGCGCGCGTCAGCATCACACGTAATGTCCGTGGGCCATCCTTGACCGTGACATAGCTCGAGGGGAGCGTCGAATGGTTGGCCACCTCCGCAACCACGGCCGGCACCGGCCCACTGGTCCATGTAATAGAGCCATGACCGGCGATAATCGCAGCGTTTTGTGCGTTGCTTAGCACAGAACGAAGCCACGCGGATGCGCGTGCATCCAGCGTCGCGCCCCCGCGATCGGTGATCGCGACCAGCGCACGTGTCGATGTCGCTAGGCGATGGTCGAGATCTGCCATGACAGCTCGATCGACGGCCGCGAATGCCGTTAACGAAAAGATCACCAGGCCGGTGACGAACATGCCGATATAGGTTGCGACCAGGCGTGCGCGCAGCGATACCGTCGTCTTTTCGCGAGCCTGACCGGTGCGATTAAACGTTACCGAAGGAGCCGTAAGCGCTACAGCGACGCTCGCGTCTTTCATTGTTCGACCGTCCCATCCCAAGCAAAAAATCCGCTATGCTCTACCATACGAGGTCTCCTCCCGATAGGCCTCAGTCATCTGAGAGTCATGTAGGCGCCGCATTGTGGGATCGCTGCGCAATCGGTCTGTTCTGGAAGTTTGCGACCTATTCACGAGGGGCGAACTCCAATTCAGCAGAGGAACGCATGAAATGACCTCACCTCGACTCGGTGCGATGAATTCGGCGGAAGAAAGAAATTTCACCGGTTTGTCGGCACCCATCTATTGGAGGCCTCCTAACACGTTATGATCCGAAAGCTAACAAAAGCGGTCGGAGTTTTGCTTGTGCTCGGGTTCATTACTCCGAGCCTTGCAATGGCCGATCCGACAAGGTCGCGGTAGCTCCGGCGGATACCACCGCTGTGAGTTCTACTGCTACGGCCGGCGCGACTGATGTTGCCCAGGCCGGTCCCCTCTCCGACGTCCCGCGAAACAGCTGGGCGTACGATGCCGTCGATCAACTCGCAAAAGACGGCATCATCAAAGGCTACCCGGACGGCACGTTCAAGGGCAACCGCCCGATGACGCGCTATGAAGCCGCGGTGCTGGCGTATCGCGCGGTCGACATGATCGAAGCGCAGATCACCGCCGGTAAAGCCGTCGAAAAAGCCGACATCGATGCGGCCAACAAGCTCATCGCCGCCTATGGCGCCGAGCTCAAAGCGGTCGAACGTCATGTGGACGCACTGCAACAAGAAGCAGACGCGACGAAGACCGGCCTTGCGGCCACCGACAAGCGCGTTTCCGGTCAAGCCGGTCAGATTCAAGCGCTGAGCGACTTCGACAAGAAGGCGTACATCAAGTTCACCAGCATCGACACCGGTTTCGTTTACAGCGGCAACATCAATGGTAACTGCGGTAATGCTGCTGCGTACGGTCCGGCCTCGGGCAGCGCGTTCTGCGCCGCCAACGGCCCCGGTACGGCACTTCCCGCCGGGCAAAGAACGAATGGCTACAACCCGGCCGTGGGTACTGCTCCGGGCGGCAGCTCGGGCAACCTTCCTATCGGTCAGGTCAACCGTGGCGTGAGCTTCATGTATCAGAAGATCTCGCTCACGGGTACGCCGAGCCCGAACACCGCGTTCCTCATCGAATTCGGCGACTCGGTTCGTCCTGTTCAAACGAGCGGCGCGTCGAACAGCGCCAGCTCGAATGCCTACTGCGCGCCGTCGTCGGGACAAAACTTCCTGAACGGTAACCTCGCTGAGCCGACCACGCTGTCCGACTGTTCGGGTACCAATGCCAGTGGTGCTGAATATAACAACGGCGAACCCGGCGGTGCGTTCGGTTACAACAACATCTGGATCCAAACGTCGATCCCGAACTCGGGCGTCTATCTCCGCGCCGGACACATTCAAAACAATGAAGGTCCGACCGGCGGTTCGTGGCTCGGCGGCGACTACTACTGGGGCGCCATGCTGGGCGTGACCAAGGGTAACTTCAACGGGTACATTGGTGCCGGTGTCGGCAACAGTGCCTCGACGAACAACGCCTTGGACAACGAGCCGCAAACGGCGCAGAACGTTACGATCCAAGCCGATTACACGATTCCGCTCGCGCGGCGTGCCTCGGTGAACATTGGTGCCATGTACACCAACTACACCGGGTACAGTTCGAACGAATGGGATCCGTCGGCCGTCATCTGCACCGGTGCGAACGGCGCAACGCGCTACTTCGCGAACACCGCTGCCGTGCCGTTCTCGACGTGCGGAACCGCGACGTCGGGCGGCGTAACCGAAGCCCTAAACCCGCTCACCTACGCCAACGGTACCGCCATCACGGGCGCGTATCTGAGCGCAGCGAACAACAACAACACGATCTCCGGAACGGGTTGTTCGTGTATCCCGAGCACGACGCCGGGCAATTACGTCTACAGCCTCAGCACCCCCGGTCTCGTCGTCACGCGGCCGATCTCGCAGATCGGTGCACATCTGATCTTCACGTACAACAACGCGCGTCTCTACCTCGCCGGTACCTACCGGTTCGGTAACGACCCCTACACCGGTGCGGCGTGGGTCGGCAATACGACGGGCGACTTCGTGTTCGACCTCGGTCCATGGCGTGCGGGTCCGGGCAACCATGGGAAGCTCACGTACGAAGCACAAGGCTTCGCCGCCGGCTTCAATGCGATGACGCAAAACGTCAACTACTTCGGCGGACCGATTCTCGACAACACCTGGCAAACCGCCTTCGGCGGCGAGTACTGGGTCGAAACGGGCGTCAAATACTGGGTCAGCGACAACATGTTCCTGGCCGCCGGTGTCGGACGTTCCGGCTTGTTGCCGAACGTGACCCTGCCCGCCGGCGGTGTGACCTGCCCCGGCTGCGTCATCACCGGCTACGGCCAGAACATGGCGTTCCTCCAGGCGAACCTCAACTTCTAGTCTACGACCAGAGTTGGAAAAGGGCTCCGCGTCGGCGGGGCCCTTTTGTTATTATTTCTCCGGCGGATGCGATAGCCGCGACGCATCGAAACTCGCTAACCGTTCCCGGTCGATGAACGCAATGCGTCCGCGGACGCGGCGCAAAGCGCCGGCTTGTTCGAGCTCGGCGACCGCGCGCGCCACGACTTCCTTGACCGTGCCGGTCGCTGTCGCAATCTGCGTCAACCGGAGCGACGGAAGGTTTGCGGGATCGACCATCGCGAGTCCCTTTTCAATCGGAGCATACGGCCGAAGCACGCCTGCGACGCGTGCGATGAGCTTCTTCGAGACGTGCGACTGCACCAACTCAGCAATGGTGCGAACCTGCTGCGCTGCCGCTGCGGCCAACGCGAGCGCAAAGCGTGGATCGACTTCTGCCGCCTGCAGAACCTCCGCCCGCGGAAAGAGCAGAAGGTCTGCTGACTCCGCGAGGGTCGCGAAACGAGCGATCGTCGCGCCACCGTCAAACAGCACGATGTTTCCAAAGACCTCGGTCTCGAGAGCTTCGAACAGAATCTGGTCGCGGCCGAATGGCGTGCCGACGATCGCAAATACTCGCCCTCGGCGCACCACGCCGAGGTACGGCCAGTCGGACTCTTGCTCCGCGATCGTCGTCTTCCGGCGTACCGCCCGCGGCTCGGCGACCGATGCGAGCAATCTTCTCGTCGATTCGCTCGAGCCGGAAAAGATCGGGCAGCGTTGCATAAAGTGTGTCGTCGATCGTAAGTCGCCGGGAGGGGCGAGTTTACGCAGCGCTATTTCCCACCGCTCTCGTGCGAGCCGGCGCTGCGTCCAGACGAACCGATGCGAGAACATCTTCTCGAAACGCCGGCGCAGCGGCCGCGGCTCGTAGTCGTAGACCAGGTGGAGCGTTTCGTCATCGCGCAACTCGGTAAACGCACCGCACACGAGACCGTGGCGCTCCCACACCGGCGTGCTCCGCAGATCGAGTACGCTGTCCATCAGGTATCGTTCCCGGCGGGATGCAGCTAGGGCCTGCCGTTGTGCGGCTACCTCCGCGCGGATCGTAACAAAAGTTACCAAAGTGCGGCGAATCGGTGGCGCGTTTGCGTGAAGGCTGACCGATGCGTTCCGCTGCCGAGGTGACCCCGCTCCGCCGCTTGCTGCCGCTCGTCTTCCTGGAGCGTGCGGGCAGTCAGCGCGTGCTTCTCGGCCGGTTCGAGGTCAGTCAGAACGCGGTCGTCATTTTCGCCTCCCTCGTCATCGGCGCCGGCGGCGGATACGGGGCGGTCGGCTTCCGGCGGCTGATCGACTTCGTCAACTGGATCGCGGTGCAAATTCTCGGCGGGGCGCTGAAGGCGCACCTCGGAGCCGGCGTTCGTTATCGTTCCGCTGGTCGTCGGGGGGTGCGTTCGTCGCGTGGTTCGTGGCGCGGTTTGCGTCCGAAGCGAAAGGGCACGGCGTTCCCGAGGTGATGGCCGCGGTGGCGTTGCGCGGCGGCATCATGCGGCCGCGCGTCATCTTCGTGAAGAGCTTGGCTTCCGCGATATCGATCGGCGTCGGAGGCAGTTGCGGTCGCGAAGGGCCGATCGTGCAGATCGGCTCCGCGATCGGTTCCGTCATCGGCCAATGGCTGGGCGTACCGGCGGCGTTGATGCGCACGCTCGTAGCGTGCGGTGCTGCCGCCGGCATCTCCGCGACCTTCAACGCCCCAATCGGCGGCGTGTTTTTCGCAAGTGAGATCATCCTCGGTGAGTTCGCGCCCCGTTCGTTTGCCGCTATCGTGGTTTCGAGCGTTGCCGCCGCGGTGATCGGTCGTGCCTACCTCGGCAACCGGCCGTCGTTCGACGCCGGGGCGTTCACGCTCGTTTCGCCGCGAGAGTTATGGCTCTACGCGCTGTTAGGCATCGTGTGTGCGTTCTGGGCGGCATTTTTCGTACGCGGTCTCTATTGGGTCGAAGACCGCTTCGAAGGGCTGTCGATTCCGCCGGCGCTGAAGGCGGCTGCCGGCTTCGGGCTCGTCGGCATTATCGGCACGGCGTTTCCGCAAGTGCTGGGCGTCGGCTACGATCGCATGCAAGAAGTCTTCTACGAACACGTTCCGGCGATTCACGCGCATCAGCTCTCGCCGTACTCAAGCCGCTCGCGACCTGGTTGACCATCGGCAGCGGCGGCAGCGGCGGTGTCTTCTCACCGTCTTTGTTCACCGGCGCGATGCTCGGCGATGCGTTCGGCCGGATCGTACACGACGCGTTTCCGACCTGGACCGGACCCGCTGCCGCCTACGGTCTCGTCGCAATGGCCGCTGTTTTCGCGGCGGCGGCTGAAGCGCCGATTACGTCGATCGTCATCGTCTTCGAGATGTCGGACAACTATACGATCATTCTGCCGTTGATGGTGTGCACGGTGCTGGCGTCGCTGGTCGGCCGCCGCCTTGTCGGCGGCACGGTGTACGAACTGAAGCTGATTCGACGCGGGATCGATTGGGCGCGCGCCCGGCGCCCCGGCGATCTTGCGGCACGTGCGCCTGTCGAGCGTCGTTCGAACGCCCGATCCGACGGCAAACGTCGCTGACCGCATACGAGGACGTCGCTCATGCGATTGGGGCATCGGACGAGCTCGTCGTTCCGGTGATCGACGACGGACGACTTGCCGGTATCGTGACGGCGAGCGATCTCGCCGTTGCAGTGGCGACCGGAAGAGGCTCGCATCTCATCACGAGCATCACGCGGCCGGCGCGCGAAACGCTGCCGATCGACGCGACCCTCGAGCAAGCGGCGGCACTTCTCGCGGAGCCGGATACGCCGCTGCTTCCCGTGACCGGTTCCGACGGAAAACTCGCAGGCATCATCACCCGCCGAGACGTCTTGGATACCTATCGTAACTCGATCGAACGCAGCTGAACGTCAGTAGCGTTCGTCGATGATGACGCGCTTGGTGATCCAGACCAAGAGCCCGCCGAGGATCCCGACGCCGAGTAAAAAGACGAGCGAGTCGAGCACCACGATTCCGGTCGTAAGGCTTCCGCCGCAAAAGGCGATCACGCCGGCGACGGTGGCAAGTTCGAATCGCCTCAACGGGTTTGACGAGAGCCCCGCGACATCGTTTGCCGTGGCCAGCACGTCTTCAGGCGCCCACCCCGACGTCGGAATCAGGTCCGCGATCTTTCCGTCGCTCCCCAGAATGACTAACGTGTCGCCGTGAATGATGCGACCCGGATCCGTTTCCAACGGATCGAGGGCGAATGAATCCAGAACGTTCTTGACCTGCGCCGGCTCGCCCGTGATGAGCGACCAGCGTGACGGATCGGCACCGAACTGGTTTCCATACGTTGCGAGTACGGCCGGAGAGTCGGAAAGCGGGTCGAGCGTCATCTCCACGAGGTGGAAATGGCGCGGATCGAGGCGATGTTGCAAGTACGCGAACTTGCCGCTGATCGCCGGGCAAATCAATCGATCCGGACAGCGTGTGTAGATGAAGCTCAACAAGAGCACCTTGCCGCGAAAGTCACGAAAACGCGTGCTCCGGCCGTTTTGTGCAACGAAGCGGTAATCCGGCAACTCATCGCCGCGCGCCAATATGTGTGTGATGAGACGGTTTGGCAATCCGGGCACAAATTCGGCGGCGGCGTGCACGTCGTCGAGCGTTGCCGTACTCGGATCGAGATATGCATCGAAGGTCTCGCCATGACTGAAAACGAGCGCTGCTGCGATAGCGGCGGGTTTGCGAGCGGTACATCGCCGGGACGCCGTCGATTTCCGCCACGACGGCGCCTGCTGCCGGAATTGCGAGAACGCGCCCGTGAACGGGGATCGCGCGCTCCTCCGCGGCGCTCGCATGCAAAGCCGGTGCCGTCCCCAGCAGCAAGAGGTTGATGGCGACGGCGAACGCGACCCGTTGCGCGCGCGCCAAAGCCGCGAGCGTGACCGGGACCGGGCGTTCTTCTCTCATGCGAATATTCATAGCTCACCGGGCTGGCGAGTACAAGCGCATCCGTCCACACGAAAACGTTAACAATTGTTTTCTTTTTTCACAAAACCGTCTCGCCTAAATGTGCAAAACGAGGAGGAGCACGGTGCTTGAAGTCGGCACCGATTCGCGCATGGCCCAAGTTATGAGACAGTTCGGAGAAACGGCGCGCACTCTCATTGGGGCCATCTGTGAGAGCCGCCTCAACTATTGGGCAGCGTACGCGGCCGATCTCAGTTGCCCGTGCATCTTCGCGTATCTCGGAATGCAGCAGCCCGAAAGGTGGCCGGTAATCGTCCTCAGTTCGATGCTCGGTCTGCTGCTCTTCAGCCTGATCGAATATGCGGTCCATCGCTGGCTCCTACACGATCTGAGAAGCGTCCTTACGGACCTGCACGATGCGCATCACGCCAATCCCGAAAGGACGTCTGCGTTCCTTTTCCCCACCAGCTTCTTGCTACTGATGCCGGCTTGGTTTCTGTTGAGGTGGGCGCACGTTGCGGAGGCGTCGTATTTTCTGATGGGTCTTTCCGGCGGTTACCTCTACTTTGACACGCTGCACCACGTGGAGCACACGACGCGCATCAACCGGATTCCGTTCCGTTGGTTGAAAAGGAGATGGGCCTTTCACAGCGTGCATCACCGCATCGATCGATGCAATTACGGCGTGATCACCCCGTTCTGGGATCACGTTTTTGGGACGCACCAGACACGAATCAAGCACCGGCTCCTACGGTGAGCCCATCCGGGAGCGTTTCGAGTGTCGCCGCATCGATCAGGCGCAGCGTGTAATGGGCGACGCGAGGAACGTAGACGCACGCAAGGCCTTTGTCCGTCGGCGGACAGTCCAGACCGGGCGCGACGTACGCGCCGGTCGCGTCCTGCACGGCGTCGATGGCCGCGAGTCCCGTGCCGTACATGCGGCACATTGCGCTCGCAGCCGCCGGGCACGCAATCTGCGTCACCTCGGGGGCGCGCGCGAACGTGCCCGGTAACGGCACCCAATTGCTCCCGAGGCCTGTTGCCGCGTCGACGAGTTGCACCTGCAGCGTTCCGAATGCTCGATCGTGCAAGAGGTTGGGATGGAGATCGATCGTGAGCGAGTCGGGCGTGCGCGCGTGGACGTCTGCATCGGCGAGAGCGACGGCCGTCGGATCAGGGCGGGAGGCTTCGCAGGGTGTCGATGGAGTGGCGCCGGCTTGCCGGACGCGAACGTTCACTTGGCGCGGAAGGGTGCCGCTCGCACTCGCCAACGTAACGATGACGGGACTCGTCGAGAGGTGAGGATCGGATGACGGATTGCCGAAGGTCGCCGCCGCAAGCCTTGGCCTCGGCGCGGCGACCGTCAATGGGAAAACTTGGCCGCCGGTTCCGGCGTTGGTTATGAGCTGGGCGGTCACGCGCTGGCCGATCGCGAGCCCGTTGCCCCCAAACGGCGGTCCATCGAAGCAGGCAGCCGTCGCGCTCGAATTCGCTTCTTTCGTGTACGTCGCGCCGTTGGCGACGATGCCGCGGACGGCTTCCAGCCCTGAGCCGGCTAGATTTATGAATGCATCTCCCAGTGATGCGATGGCCGTTTTTGCATCGACTTCCGCCGGCGGCGGCTGGATGGCCAGCGCGGCGGATGTTTCAAAAGCGCTCCCGGACCTCGGGCCATCTTCGTAAAGCCGGATCTCCGCAGGGCCCGGCGGGATACCCGCCAGAGATGCGCTCAATTCCACCCGTCCCGGGTCGAGTTGCTTCGCGGTCAGCGCGATCGGCGCAGCGCTGCCGATTTGCATTTCCGCGTGCGAGAGGCATGACGCAGTTGCCGACGATGCGATGATATCCAGCGATTCGCCCGCCACCGGCGGATGGTGCGGAATGGCGGCGAGGCTCCAGGGCCCACCGCTGGGAAACGCGAGCCGCATCGCAGCATTCGCCGGCTGCGAGACCGGGTCGAAGCCGAATCGGCCGCTCAAGGCGACGCTGTAGGCTCCATCCGCGCTTGTTGCGAATCGCGACCGGTCGACGACCGGTGCCGAGAGCGTGCGCGGATCGAGCGCGATACGGTACGGCGCGCGACCGTCCGGCGAGACGAGCAGCGAAGCGCCGTTCACGTAGCGAGACGTGTGATCGAAGTGCAGCGGCACGCTGAAGCGGTCCGAACGCTCGCATACTCCGGCGCCCGACGCGTCGTTGACGACAAGCGGCGCGTGTTCGGTCGCTTGGGGATCGCCGATCGTGAAAAACAGGACGTCGGAGTAGGCTGCCGGTGGCCGGACTGTGGGCACCTTTACGCCCATGAGCAGTTCGCCCCCTCGGGCTGTTGTTGGATCGGCTAACGTGACGGTCGTCGGCAGATATTCGTATTCGAGGTGCCCCATCTTCACGAAGAGGTGCCAGACGGTAAGCAATGACGCGAGATATGGGGCGTATGCCAACGGCACCGCCGCTCCGGCGACGCCGCCGAGGAACTGCGCTTGCGTCGGCGCCGCAAAGTTCGTTTGGTAGATGGTCGCATCCACGGCTTGCTGTACGCAGTTGCTGACCTCCGCTGCCGGCTCACCTGCGACGTAGCAGGCGTCGATCGTCGACGCGCTGACTCCAAGGCCTTGCGCGACACTTTCAACGCGGTACTGCTCGGAGATGGGATCCATGGATCCACTTCCCAGTGAGGAGAGGAAATCGCTGAGGAAGCTGTAGCGGTCGACCGCAGCATTGGTGCCTTGGGACATGTCGACAAAGTCGGTCGGGTGGGCGCCCACGTAATCGCGCACGCCGTCGACGCCGCGCGTTTTGGCGTCCTCCGGTATGAGAAAGAAAATCGGTATGCCGCGATAATCGCCGGCACCATAGACGAAGTGAATGTGGCCGAAAGCAGGAGCTGCTTTCGCCTTCCTGCGGGTGTTCGAGAAAAGCCGATCGGCCGGACTGCTTCGTTCGAACAGCCAGTGTTGACGCGCCGTCTCCGTAATAAACGCAACGTTCGCGTGATAGTTCACGCTGCTCGGCGGCCGCCGGTAATCCGGAAAGTCGATATCGACGATGTCGCCGGGCTTGAGCGCCGGTACGAGAGCCGCCGGCAATGTAACGCTGGTTTTGCCGACGATCCGGGTCACGGTGGCATCAATGTGCGATCCAGCCGCCGGGCCGGAGCTGGCGGTAACGACGAATGGGACGCTCGGATTTCCGCCGGCAGCGGAAGCCGGCAGCCACGACACGACGAGCAGCGCAATGAAGAAGGCGGAGCAGCGGACACGCGGAGACATAAGAGGTAGTTTGATTCGCGAGCTGCGCCCTCATTGTGGAGCGAACGTTGACATTTGTTATCAAATCCGAAACGAAAGGCGATCGAAACGTTGACTTTTGTTACTGGAAAAAAAATTCGTCGGGAATCGTCCTAGGTCAATGAATCAAAGCTGGGAACTAGCGGGTAAGGCGCTGTTGCAGGTGGCGAAGTGCTTGTCAGGTGGGACAAGAACGGACGTGCTTGCGATGTGACCTTGCAAGTAGACGAAGGAGTACATGAACATGCAGGTTTCGCGACACGTCCTGGGACTAACTCGCAAGCTATCTCTCGTGGCAGCCATCATTGCCGCGTGCGTCGTGCCCGCCGTCGCACAAATGAACACCGGTACGACTCAGATGTCGCCTGCCGAGCGGACATTCGTTACCAATATGCTGCAAATATCGCGCGGGCAAATTGCGCTGGCAACGCTTGCTCAGCAACGTTTGAACGACTCGTCCGCGGCGGTTTCGTTCGACGAAACGGCCAGCGAATGGTACGCGTTGCGCTCGCACCTTGCATCGCTTGCTGCAGCGGCCGGAGTTCCGTCCCCCGTTGCCCTCAGCGCAGCGCAACAGGCGATGCTCACGCAGCTGCAAAGCGCGCCAAGATCGAGAGTTATCGCTCTATGGGTAAAGCTCGAACGGCAAGGCGACCAGGCAGCGCTTGCGCAAATACGCGCTCAACGCTTCGCGCCTAATTCGCCGGCCGGGCAATTCATCGCGTACGCGTCCCCGGAGCTAACGACGTACGACCAGGCGGGGTACGATCACGTAATGACTGCCGAAAGCACGAGCCCGACGATGCGGGCCGGAGCGTATAGCTGGAAGTAGCTGTTGCGGCGAAGCGGCGTGAAGAAGGCCTCAGTCAACTGAGGCCTTCGCTCTTCAGGATGCGGGGAACGCGCTGTATTCCTCGAGCGTGACCGGACGCTGCAAGGCGCCGTACTTCGCGGCGACGGTGAGGATCGGCTCGACGTAGCGCCGCTCAAGCGAGGTTGCGAAATAGAGCCGCTTCATCTGCGCGATGGCAGTGATATCCATCTTCGATGCTTTCGCGAGCATCGGCGCCGACTCGGCGGTGTGCGTGTTGGCCCACTTCGCCGTGGCGTAGATGCCGGCGACGAGTTTTTTCGCGAGGTCGGGATTTTTCTGTAGCCAGGCCTTGGTCGTAAACCACACGACGACCGCGATTTCCGGCCCGACCGCGAGATAGGTGTCGCCGAAGTCGCGAATCTGTCCGGCCTTCACCGCATCGGACTTGAACGGTTCGGTGATGAAACTCGCCTGCACGAGCCCGCGCTGCAGCGCGCCGCCGACCTGCCCGAACGGCAGTTCGACGAATTTCACGCTCTCGCGCGAAACGCCGTTGATGTCGAGCCACGCCAACAGGCTGATGTGGTTGAAGTCGCCGAGCGAACCCACACCGAACGTGGCGCCGGTCAAATCCTTGGGCCTTTTGAACGGCGAGTCTTTGGCGATCACGAGATTCGCATTGGCGTCGCGACGCGAGTAGAGCACGGCCGGCGCGATCATCTGCAGCGGGAGGCCGCGCGCGATCGCGGCTGCGACCGTCATCGGATTCGCTTCGCCCACATCCAGGTCGCCGCCCAGAACCCCGTTGAGAATGGTCGCACCGCTCGGCAGCAGCGTGACGGCCGGCGTGATGCCGTTCGCGGCGAAGATTCCGGAATCGGTGCCGTAGAACGCCTCGCCCGTCGCGTCGAGCGCTTGCGCGCCGATTTTTACGACGGGCGGAGCGGTTTGCGCGAGCACGGGTCGCGCGGCTGCCGCAAGGGCGGCGCCGGCAATGAGCGAGAGGGCAGTGGTACGGGTAGGCATCGCGAATTTTTTCACGCGAGCGTAACAAACTCCGCTACATCAAAGTTTGAGCAGCCGGTCGGCGTTGCCGTGGGCGATCTTCACTTTGTCGTCGGGGCTCACCGGCAGTGAATCGAGGAACGCCGCGCCGATCGCGTTGCTTGCGAACGGATAGTCGACGGAGAAGAGGATGCGGTCGGCGCCGAACGTGAGCAGCGCCCCGAGAAACGGCGGCACCGTGAACCACCCGCTCGTCGTGATCCACACCTGATCGAGGATCGTGCGGCTGACCGAGCGCGCAAGGCCGGTCATCTTCTCGGGCAGCGTGTCGTCGCAGCGCGCGAGCGCGGCCGGTAAGCCTTCGCCCATGTGTCCGATGATGATCTTGAGCTTGGGGTGACGATCGAACGTACCCGCGAGCACCATGCGCAGCACATGCACGGCGGTTTCGGCATGCCAGCCCCAGCCGGATGTTGCGAAGAAGTTCGAAACGGCCGGACTGAAGCCGTCGTAGTAGGCGGCGCGCACGCTTTCGGGCGGCAGGCCGGGATGGATATAGATCGGGACGTCGAGCGTTTCGGCGCGCGCGAGAATCGGCGCGAACATCGGATCGTCGAGGAACTTCCCGTTGGTCGTGCCGCTAACGAGCGCGCCGCGGAGGCCGCACTCGCGCACGGCGCGTTCGAGTTCGTCGGCCGCCGCCTCGGGCGCCGTCAGCGATAGATGCGCGAACGACGCGTAGCGTTCGGGGCGTGCGCGTACGACGTCGGCCAGCGCATCGTTGTAGCGCTTGGCGAACGCGGGCGCCGCATCGGCCGGCAGCAGCGCCGCACCGAGGCCGGGCACTGACAGCACCTGGACGCTGATGCCGCTTTCGTCCATCGATGCGATCCGCATGTCGTCGACGTCTTCGAGTTCGGCCTTGACGCGAACCGCGCCGCCGCGATGATCGCGGGACGCGTACGGACTCGACGCGAGCTCCGCGGCAAACGCCGGCAGCGAAACATGTTCTTCGAGAGCAACGACGCGCATGGAGACCGGTTCAAGCATGGAAAGCCCAACCCTGCGCTAAAATACGCGACCATGAACCTCGTCCATCGAATCGCGGCTGCCGTTCTGTGCGCAACCTGCCTTGCAACGCTCGCACCGCCTGCAACGGCTGCGCCCGAACCCTACGAGATCAACGCGATCCTTTCGCTGACCGGCAATCTGGCGTTCGTCGGCGCGGATCAGCAGCAGGCCCTCAAAGCGCTCGAAGGATTCGTCAACAAAAACGGCGGCATTGCGGGACGGCCACTGTCGTTCGTCATCGCCGACGATCAATCCGACGTGAAGACGTCACTGCAACTCGCGCAAGGCTTGATTTCGAAAAAGGCGCCGATCATTCTGGGCCCGTCGAGCCCGCAAGCGTGCGCCGCGATCGCGCCGCTGCTCACCAACGGACCCGTGCTGTACTGCATCGCGAACGCCGGTTATCCGGTGACGGGCGGATATGAGTTCCTGACGCTCTTCGGATTCGACGTGCAGTTCGCGGTGACGCTGCGATATTTCCGCATGCTCGGCCTGCGCAAGCTGGCCTACATCACCGCGACCGATGCGGGCGGTTTGGATGCCGAACGCGCGATTCTCGCCGCCGCGGCGCTGCCCGAGAACAAAGACATCCAGATCGTGGCGCGCGAGCACTTCGGTCAAGGCGACCTCAGCACGACCGCGCAGATGGCACGCATCAAAGCGGCCAATCCCGATTTCATGATCGCGTGGGCGACCGGAACGCCGGCCGGCACGATGTTCCGCAGTGCGAAAGACATCGGCGGCTTGGACCTCCCGATCACGACGTCACCCGGCAACCTCAACGCGGCGTTCTTCAAACAGTACGGTTCGCTTCTGCCCAGCAACCTGTACTTCGCGACGGTGCCGTACTACGCGAACAACGCGCTGCTCAACCCCGCGGTGAAGACCGCGATCGCGAACCAAACCGCGGCCCTAGCCGCAATCGGCGTCAAACCGGACGGCCTTGCGATCGGCGCGTGGGATCCGGCCGTGCTGCTCGTCGACGCGTTGCGCAAGCTCGGCCCCGATGCCTCGGCGGCCAAGCTGCACGACTACCTCGTCAACCTGCGCGGCTGGGTTGGGGTGAACGGCACCTACGACTTCCGCGCGAACCCGCAGCGCGGGCTCGGGCAAAACAACGTCATCATGGTGAAGTTCACGAGCAGCGGCAACGTGGCCGCCAGTAAGTTCGGCGGCGTGCCGCTACGCTAGCGGCCCCGGGTTCTTGACGTACTTGTTCACGACCGCGTCCGCCATGTGATAGGCGAGCGCGCCGACCGTTCCGGTCGGATTGTAGCCGGCGTTTTGCGGAAACGAACTCGCGCCGGTCACGAACACGTTCGAAACGTCCCACGTCTGACCGTACTTATTGAGCACGCTTTGCGTCGGATCGCTGCCCATGATCGCGCCGCCGGTGTTGTGCGTGCTCTGATAGGGCACGACGCTGTAGTGCGCCGCGAGCTGATTGACCACCGACTTGCTCGCGCCCGAAGCCTTCGCGATCTTCGCTAAGATGCCGGCCATGAAGGCCGACTGCTTGTGTTCGTGCGGACCCCAATCGAACGTCATGCGCAAGAGCGGCTGACCGTAGATGTCTCTGTAGGTCGGATCGAGGTCGAGATAATTGCCGCGATAGGCTTGCACGCCGCCCTGGGCGTTCATGCCGAATGCGCGGTTGTAGTAGTGGGCAACGGTCTGCTTCCATTTCGCGCCCCAGCGCGGCGTGCCGGGCGGCACCGGGTGGAAGAGGACCGGACGGGCGCCGTTGGTGTTCTGGCTGATGTCGGCGCCGCCGATGAAGCCGTAGGGGCTATGGTCGAAGTTGTCGCCGTTGAAGTCGTCGATCACGGTTCCGAGCGCGCCCGAACCCATGAACATGTTGAACACTTTGCCTTCGTCGAAGAAGAGCGTGCAGTTCGTGCCCGTCTGATAGGCGTAGTTTTTGCCGACGACGCCGGTGTTGGTCACCGGATCGTACGGTTTACCGATGCCGGAGAGCAATAACATGTGCACGTTGTTGAACGCAAAGGCGGTGACGAAGATCATCGCGGCGGGCTGCGTCTGCTCGCGGCCTTGCGCGTCGAGATAGGTGACGCTGACGGCTTTCTTCTTCGTGCTATCGAGGTTGATTCGCAGCACTTTGGAATTCGTGCGCAGTTCGAAATTCGGCGACTTTTGCAACGTTGGCAAGAGCGTCGTTTGCATGCTGGATTTCGCGCCCATCTCGCACGCGAAGCGCTCGCAGTAACCGCAATACACGCACAGCCCGAGCTGGTTGCCTTCGGGGTTCGTGTAGGGCTGCGATGAGTTCGCCGAGGGCTGCGGGAAGGTATGGTAGCCGAGCGACGTGCACGCATCGCCGAAGACTTTCATCGCGTAGCTCTGCTTTTGCGGCGGGCTCGGGTACTCGCGCGAACGCGGGCCTTCGAACACGTTGCCGCCCGGAATGATCTTGCCGCGCAGGTTGCCGGCCTTGCCGGCGATGCCCGCGAGGTACTCGAACTTATCGTAATAGGGCTCGAGCTCATCGTAGGTGATGCCCCAGTCGGCCGACGTGCAATCATCGCCCATGATGCCCGCACCGTAGCGCGCGATCGAACGGCTGCGCGTCTCGAAATCCCACGGCAAGAAGCGCCAGGTCACGCCGTTCCAATGCACGCCGGCGCCGCCGAGACCGTCGCCCGGCAAGAACGAACCCCACTGGCGCACCGGCAGCGCGGTCTCCGAGCGGTTGTGCCGGAATGTCAGCGTTTCTTTCGAGGCGTCCTGGAGGAGCTTATAGCGAATGGCGTAGGCAAGTTCGTCGTGCACGGCGGGGATCGCGAAGTCCGGATCGGTGTTGCGGTATTCGCCGCGCTCGAGGCCGACGACCGTATGCCCGGCCTTGGTGAGTTCGTTCGCAATGATGCCGCCGGTCCAACCGAATCCGATCGTCACGGCGTCAACGGGTTTCAGCACGGCCATGACTAGTGCACCCCCAGCGCCTTTTTCGCCAGCGCCACGTGGGTGTCCATATCGCTCATGCCGGACATGGCGGTTTCTTCCGCATGCTGCAAGTCGGCGATGCTCTGCGGTTGCACTTTGTACGGCACGTTGTGCTTCTCGATGAACGGATAGTACGCGGCGGCGGCGCCGGGGAACCCGATCAGTTTCCAGCCGACTTTGTTGCGATTGCCGCCGTAGAGCGGATCGGCCCAGAAGCCCTCGACCGTGTTCGCGTAGAGCATCTCGAAGAACGTCTTGGCCGGCACGGCATCGAAGCTGAGCTTCGCACCATCGAGCGCCGTAAGGACGTCATCCTGATGCGCGGCGGAAAGTTTATCAAACGTCTTGCCGTACGTCTTTTCGCAATACGCGTTCGTTGCGGCAATGCCGAGCCGATACACTTCCCGCGGCACGAGCGGTAGCTGGTATCCAAAGTCAGGTGACGCGTCGGATTGCCACGGTCCGGAGCGGTACATCTTGGCCGCGTAACCGAACTGCCCGCTGAGCTGCTGGTCGATGTAGAACGCAACTCCCGCTTCGCGCCCGCCGGGCCCGAGTTCGTCGGCCGGAATCAATCGTTCCACCGCCGCTTCGACGAACGCCGATTCGGGCGAGGTGAGGAACGTGTACGCTTCGGGCTCGCTGCCGAGCGACGGCACGGGCGCCGGATGCTTCGGAGCCGCCACCGCCTCCGTTGCGGTTGTCGCGGGTATGGTCTCCGCAGCGACCACGGTCCCGACGAGTGCGACAAAGTCTTTCCGGCTAACGTGGTCCGGCATACGGCATCCTCCGCGACAGGTTGAAAGCTCCCCCGGCCAGGTTACCACCGCGGCGGCGTGAAGGGAAGTCCGATCTTTCGGCCGGAGAGCGAAAGATGAGTGAACCGATTGCCGTTTCCCAACCCGTGTTCGACGTTCAGCGAGCGGCGGAACGCGCGTCGTTCGATTTCGGCTGGCTGCGCACGAGCCACTCGTTCAGCTTTGCCGATTACTACGATCCGCGCAACGTGAACTGGGGCGCGCTGCGTGTGTTCAACGACGATCGCGTCGAAGGCGGCAAGGGCTTCGGCACCCATCCGCATCGCGATATGGAAATCGTGACCTACGTGCTCGCGGGACAGCTGGAGCATCGCGACAGCATCGGCAGCCATGGCGTCGTCGGTCCGGGCGGCGTGCAGTTCATGAGCGCCGGCACGGGGATCCAGCATTCGGAATTCAACCACTCCGCAACCGAGGAATTGCATTTCTTGCAAATGTGGGTGCTTCCGGGCAAGCTGGGCGTGGAGCCGCAATACGGTCAGATGGAATTCGGCTCCGAGGAGCGGCATGATACATGGCTGCTCGTTGCCTCCGGCCAGCCCGGCCTCAGCGCGCCGGTTGCGCTCACACAAGACGCGTCGTTCCGGGTGAGCCGTCTCACCGACCACACGCTGCGCCACACGTTCGATCCCGGACGGCTGGGCTTTTTCTTCGTTGCGTCGGGAACGATCGCGGCCGCCGCGTTCGACAGCACCGATGCGCCGGTCGGGACGCCGGTCGTGTTGCGCGACGGCGATGCGGTGCGGATCGCCGGTGTGACGCGCTTCGAAATCAGCGGCGATGGTGAGGTCGTGCTGTGGGACGTGCCGCGGCCGCCCGACGGAGCGAACGACTAGCGCAGCATGATCCAGCCCGAAGAACTGATGAACGTGCCGCTCTTCGCGGCGATGGCACCAGAGTTGCGCGCGCGCATCGCATCGCGTTCGGCCGACCTCTATGTGGACAAAGACGAGTGGCTCGTGCACGAAGGCAGCGCGCCGTATTTCTGGACCGTGCTCGAGGGCCAGGTCGAGGTGGTGAAGCGCGTCGGCGGCGTATGGAGTCAGATCACGTACTTCGAGCCGGGCGAGTACTTCGGCGAGACGCCGCTCATGCTGGGGTCGGATTCGTATGCCGCCGTGCGCGCGCTCACCGCGGCGCGTTTGATGCGTACCGATCCGGCCGATTTTCACCTCATGCTGACGGCGTCGACCGAAGCGGGTGCCGACGTGGCGCGCACGGTCGTCCGGCGCATCGATGCGCGGCGCGAGTTCTACGTCAACTCATCCATGACCGAAGCTGCGATCGTCGGCGACCGCTACGATCTCGCCTGTCACGACATCCGCGACTTCCTCTCGCGCAACCAGATCGCGTATGAATGGCTCGACCCGAGCGATCCGGGCGATGCGGGCAGCATGCCGCCGGCCGCGCGCAATGCCGAGCGCTATCCGGTGGTGATCCTCGCGAACGGCACGCGGCTCGACCAGCCGACGCCGCGCGAGTTGGCCGAAGGACTGAAGCTTCAGACGATGCCGAGCGTCGCGGCGTACGATGTCGCGATCATCGGCGGCGGCCCGGCCGGACTCGCCGCAGCCGTCTACGGCGGGTCCGAAGGCCTGTGCACGATCATGATCGAGCGCGAAGCGCCCGGCGGTCAGGCCGGCACGTCGTCGCGTATCGAAAATTATCTCGGCTTTCCGGCCGGAATTTCCGGCGATGACTTGGCCAACCGCGCGCTGCAGCAAGCGAAGCGTTTCGAAGCCGAAATTCTCGTGACGCGCAACGTCACCGGGATCGAATCAAAGGACGGCTGTCACACGATCGCGCTCGACGGCGGCGATCGCATGGAAGCGCGCGCGATCGTCATCGCGACCGGCGTGTCGTGGCGCACCCTCGACGCCGATGGCGCAGCCGACCTCATCGGGCGCGGCGTCTACTATGGAGCCGCGCAAACCGAAGCGCTCGGCATGCGCGGCAAAGACGTGTTCCTGATCGGCGGCGGCAATTCGGCCGGGCAGGCCGCGATGTTCTTTGCCAACTACGCGCGCAGCGCGACGCTGCTGGTGCGCGGTTCGTCGCTCGAGAAGAGCATGTCGTCGTATTTGATCAAGCAACTTGCGACCAAGCACAACATCAGCGTCGAAACGCGAACGGTTGTCGCGGCGGTGAGCGGGACCGCGCACATCGAGACGATCACGACCCGGCTTGAGCCGGACGGGAACACGCAAACGCGTCGCGCCGACGGGTTGTTCGTG
Source organism: Vulcanimicrobiota bacterium (assembly GCA_963845455.1). Lineage (GTDB taxonomy): Bacteria > Vulcanimicrobiota > Vulcanimicrobiia > Vulcanimicrobiales > Vulcanimicrobiaceae > Lustribacter. Next base: position 1,049,047 of record CAWJSM010000002.1, read on the forward strand.
TTCATCGGCGCGGATGCCGAAACGGCCTGGATCCCGGAGGTGCTCGACCGCGATTCGCGCGGCTATCTCAAGACCGGGCGCGACCTCGATACCTGGCCGCTCGCGCGTCCGCCCTATCCGCTCGAAACGAGCGTGCCCGGCATCTTCGCCGCCGGCGACGTGCGCAGCGCATCGGTGAAGCGCGTTGCCTCGAGCGTCGGCGAGGGCAGCATGGTGATTGCGTTCATCCACGAGTACCTCGCCGCGCTCTAGGACGATTGCCCGAGCCGCCGGCATCGCGTCCTACTACGCCTCCCACAGCATTGCTCGCGCCCACGCGCCGCTACAGCCGCGAAGTTTGACCGGTGTCGCCACGAACAAGCGCTCTCGCCCGTCCATGACCTCATCAGGGAAAAACAGTTCCTCGGTGATGAAGCCGCCATTGCCCAGAATGGCTCGGTGTGCCGGGCCCGCTTTCGCCGGATCGTCGTAGCCGCCCATGCTGACTGCATCAATCCCGACGCCTTTGACACCGCGCGAAACGAGAAGTTCGGCTGCTTCCCCGCCCAAGTAGACGTATCGCGTCAAAAAGTCGGCGGTGTTAGCGCGCCGCCGGCCGCGGCCGGTATTGAGCAGCGCGATCGATCCCGGCCGCAGGCGGTCGAGTTGGGATTCGAGATCCGTTGGCGCGATCGCGCTCCCGGGCGGCTTGGCGCGGAGATCGAAGATGATGGCCGGGCCGACGTACGTATCGAGCGGTATCTCGTCGATCGTCTTGCCGTCTTCAAAGAAGTGGTAAGGTGCATCGCAGTGGGTTCCGCTGTGTGTGCTCATCTCGACGATTTCTTTGTTGACACCTTGAACGGCAAGCATATAGAACAAGCGAATTTGCACCGGACGGGGAGAGGAGTCGGGGTACTGCGGGCAGTTCGGGAAGACGGGCTGACTGAGGTCGTATATACGAGAGGGCGGGTTCATGTAAGTACCTCAGGAGCGAGCGACGCAAAGGCATTCCCGTTCCGTTTCAGATGCGCAGCGATATCGCCGGTCCAAAGCGAATCCGGCAACGACTCCTCGGAAAAGATTTCCAGCACGTACGGACCCTCGTATCCAGCGCGTTCGGCCGCGGTGAGAAGTTCGCGCGTCGGGATCGTGCCCTCGCCGAGGCTCCGCCGGTCGGCATTCGAGCGTGGCCGCTGCCAATCGCTGATTTGCACGACGAAAATCTTTTCGCGCGCGCGCTCGATCGTCGCCAACAGATCGGGCGTTTGGAAGACATTCCAGGTGTCGAGACATATGCCGAGGTCTTTGTGATCGATGCGTTGGACCAACTCGAGGGCAGCATCGAGCCCCCAAATTGCCGTGTCCGTATGAAAGAGCACCGGGTTGAGCGGCTCGAAAGCGAGGCGTACCCCAAGCTGCGCGGCACGATCGGCGAGCTTCGGCAGCACCTCGAGCAGCGTCGCGTACACCCGGGCGTTGTCGCCGTTGGGCGCGGCGCCGCTGATCACGACGAAGGGCGTCCCGCTGGGGACGTGTGGCGCGATCCGTTCCATCGATCGCTCGAAATGCCGCAGGCGTACGTGCGGATCGAGCGGCGCCGGCGCGAGACTGTCGGGATATACGGCATGTACGGTCGGCTGGACAGATGAAATACGCAGCCCCGCGCGGCCGACTGCTTCCAGTTGGGGAGCATAGTCCGCCCGGTCGAGCTTGAACTCGCAGATCTCGATCCAGCCCGCACCGGCACGCGGGTATTCGATGAGGTCGCGCTCAAACGGCCATGGCGTCGTCGTGAACTGGCTGATCCCGAACCTTGCGGCGACCGAGTGCTCGTGCAACAGATTCATCGTCCGACCACGAAAGTACGAAGACCATGGCCGAAACGCTCACCGAAATCGAGAGGCGCCGCAGCCTCAACCTGCGTCAGCTGCTCACGCGCTCGACCCGGGCCGTGAACGAACGCATCGTTGCCGCTTTGCGCGCGCGCGGTTTCCCCGATGCACGCGCGGCGCATGCCTCGGTGCTCGCAAATTTGGAGCTTCGTGGCAGCACCATTAACGAAATCGCAAGCCGCGCGCTGCTTCCCAAGCAAGCGATCAGCAAAATGGTGCTGGAGCTTGAGGAGTTCGGATATCTCGAGCGATCGCGAAACGACCAGGACGGCCGTTCGGTTGTCGTGCGCTTCACACGAAAAGGGCGGAAACTGATGACCGCCACGTTCGACGTTATTGCCGGCATCGAACATGCTGCGCAAGCGCGACTCGGACAGCGCCGTTATTCTGCGCTCCGGTCGTCGCTGATGCTGCTGCTCGAGGAGGATGTTGTATCCGTCGACTAACGCTCTGCAGGGGTACACTACACGTCCTGCCGGAGTTGGATCAAGCAAAAGCCCTGGCTCTCCAATTCGATGGGTATCCCGCGCGATAGTTGTGCGGCCGTAAGCGCTCCCGAATCCGTCCACATCCCGTGCAGACTGTTGAACTGTTTCGACGCGTACGACCCCCGGAGCGCCGCTAGCGCTACGGAAGCGGTGACGGTGAGACTCGAGGTGTTTCCAACAAAAACCATGATGCTGTCGCCGTCGCGCAAAGCGAGCGCGACTACGTCCTGACCTTCGACGGTAAGCGATGACGAAATGTCCGTCTCGAAGGCCGTCGCTGCACCTTCGCAGCGAAAGGTGGCGTTACTGTACAATTGTACGCCGGGAGCGCGCACGACGAACCACGTGACGCCCTCCCCGGCTAGCAACAGATCCCGCACACAGGTCCATTTCCATTGTGCGGCAAGTCGCGGTACGATCGTCGGCGTTCCGCCGGAAAGCTCGAGGCCGGCTGCACCTTCGACCGCGGCCCATAAATAGCGTGGTGGAAACCAAGGCGAGAGCATCATGCCCTGATTCACGAGCGTCTCTCCGTGCAGCCATTCGGAAAACTGACCGGGGACGGTATTATTGCGGCGCGGATCTTCGGCATAATGCCGGAAGCCATTCCTGAGCGCCCACGCCATGTTCTCGCTGTTAAATCGCGCCGCCGCAAAGGCGTACCAAAAGGCAACGCCGACCCACACGCCGCCCAGGAGCCCGTAGCCGTGCGTCGGCCCATAGTTGACCGCATCGCGAGGCACGGTTCGAATTCCGGCATCACTCCAGAACTCGCGCGCGCTCAAGCGGGCGATGATGCCTGCTGCTACAGCGTCGTCGGCGACGCCGAACATGACCGGGAACACCAGATCGGAGGTGATGTCGGTGCGCGGCGTCCCATCGAGTTGAATGTTCAGATAGTAGAGGCCGGCTGCAGCGTCGAACAGATGTTCATTGATTGCGTCTCGCAATGTATCGGCTGCCGACTTGAACGCGGCGCTCTCGGTGTGCTTCTCGAGAAAGCGTGCCATATGAGAGACCGTAAGCAACGCCGCGTAGCACTCGGAATTGAGCTCCGTCGTCGCGCCGGAGAGGCGGTAGTCCTTAATCACGTTGCGCCAGCCGCAAATGCCCCAGTCGGAGACACCATCGGCGGTGCACCACACCAGTCCCTGAGCGTTACGTTGAGAGAGAATGTATTTTGCCGCCTTCACGGCGCGGGGATAGATGCGCTCGAGAAAACTACGATTGCCGGTCGTGTTGAAGTGATGCCAGAGCGCAAGTATCAAGAGCGGTGTGTTGTCGTTGATATTGAGTTTGTAATCCGACGTCTTGCCGGTGCGAACGTCATAGTACTCGACGACGAGTCCTTTGGCTTCAAGATGCTCGGCGTACCAGAGAAGCGAAGCCTCCGCAAATTCGGGACAAATGTAGTCCGCCCCAAATGCGAACCATGCCGTATCGCGGCCGACGCTGTTATTGGATCGGCTGGGGTCGTTAACGAAGCACCACCCGGTCGGCGCGAGCAGCATCGTTCGCAGCATGTTCGCCTTCGCCCACAGCACGCCGGCATTCACCTCATGATCGGGAGTAAGCACGACGGAACGGTTCAGAATTTCGTGGTAATGAGAGCGCGTTCCATAGAGCGCATCGGATGCCGAGGGCAATCGGGCGATGATGGAAAGTGCTCGTTTTTGACCTTCGAGTGAGAACGTTACGATGAACGCAAACTGGACACGCTCGCCGGGCTTGAGTGTGTGGCTGAGGTGTAGGACGCCCAGCGGATCGGTCGCCGGACTTTGGGCCGCGCCGGCCAGCAAACCGGGTGCGGTGGGCGCGATCGCCTTCCCGTGGTCCATCGTGGTTTCCCAGCTCGTCAACGTCTCAGAGCACGTGATGACGCGAACTGATGCCGGGTCCGACTCGTTCCATGCAACGATGGCGTTGCGTCGCTTGTCGAATCTCGATTCGACATCGTGACCCATCTCGCCGCGCAATTGTACGAACGCGTAGGTGCCGATCGCCCGCGCCACGTCCGTTGGATTCGAAAGCGTCATCGTGAAGTAGACCGCGGGCGGGTCGACTCGGTCGCCGCGCGGCTTCGTACTGAGTACGAAAACGTCTTCGTGGACGGCGATTCCGTTGGAAAGCCGGAAAACGTGCTCTTGGTGCTCGGGGTGGATACGGAACGTGCCCGGGAGAGCGGTGAGGGGAATGCCCGTCGTCTCATCCCAATGATGCGGCACGACGGTGCCGATCAGCGTCTTACCGTAGTCGCTGGAATAGATCTTTTCGATGGCACCGGTGGCCTTGATGATGCACACGCACTTAGGGCCACCGAGCGTGCTGCCGGCTGCAACCTCGGTGTCGGGAAGGTCGTAGAACGAACCGCGCTGGCCCGCACCGACGACTTCACTGAGCCGCGTTGCTTGTGTCATAGGCTGCCCGCGTGTTTCGTCATCCCGCCATCGATGACGTAGGTGGCGCCGGTGATATAGGCGGCCGCCTCGGAGGCGAGAAACACCACGACGCCCGCGATCTCTTCGGGCTTGGCCATACGCCCGAGCGGGATCTCGGCGAGCAGGGCCTCGTATTCTTTCGCGTTCGCTTTCAGAGCGGCATCCATCGGCGTGTCCACCGCCCCCGGCGCCACGTCGTTCACGGTAATGTGCTCCTTCGCGAGCTCGAGGGCGACGGTGCGCATCAGCATCCGCACACCGCCTTTCGCTGCGCAGTACGGAGCGTTGGTCGGCATCGGCAGCTCCTCATGAACCGACGAAATGTTGACGATGCGGCCGCCGCGCTTTTGCTTGACCATTTGCTTGGCGGCGGCTTGTGTACAGAGCCACACGCCGCCAAGATTGATGCCGATGACCTTCCGGAATAGTTCGAACGGCGTCTCCAAAAATGGATGCTTTTGTTCGATTCCGGCGTTATTCACCAAGATGTCGACGCCGCCGAACGCATTTACCGCGGCGGCGATAAGCGACTCCACTTGCTCCGGATCGGAAACATCTGCACCCACCGCAATCGCTCGCGCGCCGAGATTTTCGATCTCTTCAACCACGGCGTTCGCCGGCGCGACATCGCCATGATAGTCGATAACCACCGATGCGCCTTCGCGCGCGCACGCGAGCGAAATCGCTTTGCCGATCCCGGTATCCCCGCCGGTAACGATGGCGACCTTATCCTTCAGGTGCATGGTCCTCCTCGGCCGTCATACGGTCGGAAATCCAGGGCAGACGCGCGACGTCTCGAGCGAATAAACCGCTCACGGTCCAATCGCCGGCGACGCGTAGCTTGCGCGTGACCCCGGGCAACTGTGCGAGGTAATACGCGCGCCACATCAGCCACGCCGGAAGACCGGCGATCATGCGGTTTCCGGGCAGCTGAGCCACAGCATCGCGATCGCCGAGCGAAGCCATCATGCCCAGCGGCAGATACGTAAACGGCTTCAGCGGTTTGCCGGCTAACGAGGCGACGATATTATGAGCGAGCAGGGGGCCCTCGCGCACGGCGTTTTGGGCCAGCGGAGACACGTCACCGCCGCCGCGTTTGGGAATCCGCGCGCAGTCGCCGATCCCCCAGATGCCGGCGACCCCCGGAACCGCGAAGTCGCTCCCGACGATGAGGGCGCCATGTTCGGAGGTTTGCAGGCCTGTCGCGCGGAGCAGCGGGGCCGGCTTTTCGCCGGCGGTCCAAACGATCGTGTGACTGTCGAAGCGTTTGCCGCTCTTCAGGGTGAGACCGTCGGCGTCGGCCGACGCGACGTCCTCGCCAAGCTCGATACGAATGTTGCGCCGGTGGAGAGAAGCCGCGGCGCGTTTACCGAATGTAGGCGCGAGGTGCTCGAGCAGCCGTTTTCCGCTCTCGACGATCACGATTTCCGGCGTCAGGTCGTGTAAGGTGGGATAATAGCGATGCAGACGCTTGAGATACGCGGCAAGCTCCCCGCCGGCCTCAACGCCGGTAAAGCCGCCGCCGACGATAACGAAACGCAGCCACCGGTCGCGCTCGACGCGATCATGCGAGGCGGCCGCCGCTTCGAACGCGCCGCCCACGCGAGCCCGCAGTTTTGCGGCGTCCGGTAGCGTCTTGAGCAGAAACGCGTGCTCGGCAATGCCGGGAATACCGTGCGTGCTCGATTCTGAACCGACTGCAAACACGAGATGGTCGTAGGACAGCGTCGTCTGGGAACCGGTAACGCCGAGGTCGATGGTCACGGTGCGTGAGGCAACGTCGACCGCCGATACTTCGCCCACCACAACCTCCGCGCGCTTCAGGGCCACCCGCAGCGGTTGCACGATGGCCCGCATATCGAGCGTACCAGTCGCCACTTCAGGCAACATCGGCGTAAAGAGCTGGAAATTCTCGCGGCTGACAAGGGTGATGTGGGCGTCTGCCGGAGCATGCCGTTCCAGCTCCCGCGCAGCAGTTACGCCGGCGAAGCCCCCGCCCAAGATAACGATGTTCGTCGCCACGAAAGCGCTTAGACCTTGTATGCTGCCGCATCGCTGCGACGAAACTCGAGCCCGATCCCAGGACGAGAGAGATCCGGAGCGAGCGTACCGTTCACCGGATCCGCGGGTCCGTCAAAGAACATCTTCTCGATGCGCACATGGTCGAAAAAGAACTCCATGTGACGCAGCATTTTTGCGGCCGCAGCCGCGTGCAGATGGATGTACGGCGCGCAGTGTGTCGAGAGCGGCACGAGGGCGCTCTGGCAAAGGCCGTCGACGGCGAGAAAACCGGTAAAGCCTCCGCAACGCGTTGCATCCGCTTGCAGGACGTCCACGCTTCGCGTTTCGAGCATGCGTGCGAAGTGATACGGAGCGTAGCCATATTCGCCGGCTGCGACCTCCATGTTCGCGGGTGCGCGTTCACGGACGTCTGCCAAACCTTGAAAATCCTGGTGGTACACGGGTTCCTCGAACCACGTCACGCCTGACGCATCGAATTGCGAAGCCAGCTCGAGCGCTTGCTTCACAGCGTAGGCTCCGTTCGCGTCAACGAAGAGTTCCGCGTCCTCGCCGACCGCATGTCGGGCGGCGGCAATCCGGCGTACGTCAGCACCGGGATCGCGGCCGATCTTCATTTTCACGCGCGGTATGCCGGCGGCGACCCAGCCGCTGAGTTGCGAGGTGAGTTTGGTAAGATCATATGAGGTAAACCCGCCGCTGCCATAGATCGGGACGTGCTCGCGGGCGGGCCCGAGCAACGCGGCGACGGGCATGTCGAGGAGTTTGCCGCGCAAGTCCCACAGTGCGATATCGACCGCCGATATCGCCATCGCCGTTATGCCCTCGCGGCCCAAGTTGCGAATCTTCGCAACCATGTTCGACCAAATCGCGCCGTGCGCGAACGCGTTCGCCCCGACGACTACGCCGTGCAGCGTGTCGCGGATCAACGTCGCGGTTGCGGTGTCGGCGTACGTGTAACCAAGGCCGGTGCATCCTCCGGCTTCGAGCTCAACGAGCACGAGTGTAGTCGCGTCCCAGACGAGCGTCCCGTCGGATTCATCCGGGCTCTCGGTCGGAACGCGATAGGCACTCACGTCCATGCGCCGGACCGGCACCGCGGTGCTCGAACGCGGAGCCTGCACGCTCGACTTCACGATTGTGTCTCGTGCGGAAAAATCCCAGAGAGCAAGCTCTTGACCGATTGTCCGATGACCTGCATCTCGTTGGGGTCGCCTTTGACCAGTGCGGACGTTAGGTTCTTCGCTTGCTCGAACGAAATATGCGGCGGGATCATTGCCACGTTCGGATCGGTGTAGGCTTCGTATACGACGGGGCGATCGGCAGATAAAGCGGCGTCCCATGCCGGCCCAACGTCCTCGGGTCGATCGACGCGGATTCCCCTCAGGCCGATCGATTCCGCATATTTAGCATACGGGAAATCGGGGAGTTGTTGTGATGCGTCGAACTTCGGGTCGCCGGACTCGATTCGCATCTCCCACGTGACTTGATTGAGATCGCGATTGTTGAGCACGAGGATAATCAGACGCGGGTCCGACCATCGCTTCCAATATTTCGCGATGGTGATCAATTCGGCGTTGCCGTTCATCTGCATCGCACCGTCGCCTGTCATGCCGATGGCGACACGATCGGGGAAACAGAACTTCGCGGCGATGGCGTACGGCACAGCCGGACCCATGGTCGCGAGGCTGCCCGAGAGCGAATACTTCATCCCGCGTCGCATTTGAAGCTCGCGCGCCGACCAATTCGCCGCCGTGCCGGCGTCGCCGCTCAGAATGCAGTCATCCGGCAGACGCGTTGAAAGTTCGGTAAAGACTCGTTGCGGGTTCAGCGGCTCCGCCGCGTCCTGGGCGCGCGCCTGAGTCACGTTGTGCCAGTGTGCGCGCTTATCCGCGATGCGCTTGCGCCAGGCCGGATCCGACTTTTGCGTCAGGAAGGGCAACAATGAGCGGAGTGTTGTGGCTGCATCGCCCACGAGGTTGACTTCGTTAGCAAAGCGCATCGAAAGATTCTTGCCGTCGAGATCGATCTGCACGCCGCGCGCTTGGCCCGCCTTCGGGAGAAACTGGGCATACGGATAGGTCGTGCCGACCATGAAGAGCGTGTCGCACGATGCCATCATGTCGGAACTCGGTTCGGTCCCAAGGAGACCCAATGTCCCCGTTACGTACGGCAGGTCGTCGGGAAGTGCGGCTTTACCAAGCAGCGCCTTTGCGACGCCTGCCCCTAACCGATCGGCGACGGCCATCACCTCCTCGGCGGCCCCGAGCGCGCCGGCGCCGATCAGCATCGCAACGCGTTCACCGGAGTTGAGAATGTCGGCCGCCGCCGCCAGATCGAATTCGGTTGGGATTACGACCGGCGCGCTGTAACCGATCCCCGACTGAAGTGTATTTGCCGCGTGCGGCGGTTGTTCGACGGCATCCATTTCTTGAATGTCTTTGGGCACGATGATGCAGGTTACGCTGCGAGTCGCATGAGCGATGCGAAAGGCGCGATCGACGATGTGGCGAGCCGCGGTGGGGCTCGAAATCTGGTAGACGTACTCCGACGCCACGTCCTTGAAAAGATTGACCAGATCGACTTCCTGTTGGTAGTTACCGCCAAGCGCCGTCGTCGCAGCTTGGCCGACGATCGCCACAACCGGGCGATGATCCATTTTTGCGTCATAAAGGCCGTTCAACAAGTGGATCGCTCCGGGACCGGACGTGGCCAGACAGCATGCGACCTCACCGGTAAACTTCGCGTCGGCCGTGGCCATGAATGCGGCCATTTCCTCATGCCGCACCTGAATGAAATCGATCCTCCCGTCGAGCCGGTCGAAGGCGCCCATGATTCCGTTGATACCGTCGCCCGGGTAACCGTAAATACGGCGAATCCCCCAAGCGTGAACCCGTTGAAGGATGAAATCACTGACGGTCATGGCGGCGCGAACTCCCCGGATGGCGAATATAGTCATCATACCCGACTATTTTTTCTAACAAACGGATGCCGTGAGAAAAAAATGGGTAAGGACCGCGTAATCACCGATCCTTCGGAAGAAGCCGTGACCCACAAACCTCCGGAACCGCCGCTGCAAAAAGACGCCCAAGCAATCGCAAACGAAATACGTGAGGGGCGTTTCCAACGTTGGCTTTCCCTCATAGCAGGCGCGTCGAGCGTTTTGAGCGGGCTCGAAGTCGCCTACGAACACTACCGAGGCGGGTATAGCCGGCGGATCATGGTGACGCCGGTGATTTTGAGCGGAGCGCTCGCGATAGCGGGAGTCGCCGGATTTCGCAACGCGCGTTCGGCTCGTGTATTGTTGCCGATCGTCTCGGCGGTAACCGCGGTAGACGCATTGATCGGTTTTTACTTCCACGTCCGCGGTATCGCGCGCAAACCGGGTGGCTGGCGCTTACCTGTCGTGAATATCGTGATGGGTCCGCCGATCTTCGCTCCTCTCCTATTCGCGACGAGCGCCTACTTGGGCATTATCGCCTCGCAGATGAGGCGATCGGACAAGCCGGAAAGCAGCGGGCTACCGCTCGCAGCGCATGCGCGGCACTGGGCGACGCGCCTGGGCGGGAAACACGAACCGATCGACCGGCATCAAGATCTGCGTGAAGGCCGTTTCCAAAAGCATCTTGCTGTCGCGACGATCGTCGCGGCCGGCTTTAGCGGCTTTGAGGCATGGTACTCACACTACAAGAGCAACTTTCGCAATCGCGCGCAGTGGACGCCGGTCGTCATTGCTCCGCTGCTGATGGTCGCCGGAGGCGGTGCAGTCGCAAGCGTTCGCACGGCACATACGTGGCTGCCGGTAATTTCAGCCGTGGCCGTCATCGACGGCTCCGTAGGCTTCGCCTACCACGTTCGCGGCGTGCTCCGGCGGCCCGGCGGGCGTGCATTACTTTTCTACAATGTCGTTTACGGGCCGCCGATCTTCGCGCCGTTACTCTTTGCCGCGAGCGGCTTTCTCGGACTACTGGCGAGCCTGCTGCGGAGAGAGCACGAATGAACGAAAACGCCACCGAGGATCCGCGGCCGCTCGATCCACGCACGGGTTCGCCGCTTCGATCGCGCTCGCAGCCAGGCTACTATCCGGAGTTCAGCACGCTTGCGCAGCAAGAATATTGGGACCCGAAAACGCGTTCGGTCATACTCGATCGCGTGCATAATATTCCGGCTTCTCGTTTTTTCGACGCGGGGCAAACGCGATTACTCGAGGCGATCTGCGCGCGTCTTCTCCCGCAAGACGACCGCGACGACGCCCACCGGATCCCGATCGTCCCGCAAATTGATCGCCGGCTAGCTGACGGCGACGGCGACGGATACCGCTATGAGGACATGCCCTCCGATTCAGAAGCCTATCTTCTCGGCCTTCAAGCAATCGACGAGTCGGCACAACGCTTGTACGAACGTGCCTTCCTCCTAGCTGCGTTTTCGCAACAGGATGAACTTTTAAAGTCGCTGCATGACGGCAAACCACTCTGCGACCACCCGGTGTGGCGGCGGCTGCCGGTCAAGCGATTCTGGATGCTCGTGCTTTCGGATTGTATCGAAGCGTATTACTCGCATCCGTACGCGTGGGACGAGATCGGCTTCGGCGGACCGGCCTACCCGCGCGCATACATGCGCCTGGAAAACGGCGAGCCCGAGACGTGGGAAGTGGACGAGGTACGCTACCCTTGGGCTGCGCCGCCATGGTCGGCATCAACTGAGGCGGTGACGCCCGGCGAGGCCGATCATTACGGCTCAGCCGGACAGGGCGGCTCACATTGAAGGGACCGCTCGGGGGCGCGTTCGAGGGAGCGGCGGGAAAGCCGCACATGCTCGGATCGATGCAAAAACTCGACATACCGATGCGGCATTATGCGCCGAGCGACGAGGTCGACTACGCGATCGTCGGCACGGGAGCCGGAGGCGGCGTCCTTGCACAACGACTTGCGCGAGCCGGGTTCCGCGTTGTGGCATTCGACGCCGGGCCGTTATGGGATACCGAGCGCGATTGGGTCAGCGATGAAAAAGGCGCGCATAACCTGTACTGGAACGATCTGCGGATTACGGGCGGTGACCATCCGCTCGCCTTTGGCGCGAACAATAGCGGCAAAGGCGTCGGTGGCGGCACGGTGCACTGGGCTTCGTTCACGCCGCGCTTTCATCCATCGGATTTTCATACCTATACACTCGACGGTGTCGGCGCTGATTGGCCGCTGGCATACGCCGACCTCAAGCCGTACTACGAACTGCTGGAGTTAGAACTTCCGGTTGCCGGGCCGGCGCACTACCCATGGGGAGATCCGCATGGCTATCCGTATGCACCGCATCCGATGGGCGGCGTCGGGGACGCGCTGATTCGAGGCTGCACATCGCTCGGCATCGGCGTGTCGGCGGGCGGGCCGGTGGCCATACTTAGCGCATCGCGCGGCGACCGCCCCCACTGTATCTATCGCGGCTTCTGCATCCAAGGCTGTAAGGTCGGCGCGAAGGCGAGCACGTTGATCACTCACGTGCCGGACGCCATCGCAAATGGCGCCGAAATCCGGCCCAACAGCATGGTGTCGCGGGTGCTCATGGGAAAAGAACGGCGCGCGACCGGAGTGGCGTACTTCGATGCAGATGGCAAGGAGCACGTGCAACGTGCCCGGGCCGTTGTCGTCGCGGGATATGCCATCGAGACCCCGCGTTTATTACTCAACTCGGCATGCGACGGCTTCGAAAATGGTCTTGCAAATTCGAGTGACACCGTCGGCCGTTACCTCATGGCGCAGGCGGGCAACGTCATCGCCGGACGCTTCGACGATCCGATACGCATGTACAAAGCACCGCCGGCCCATGCCCTCACCGAAGAATTCTACGAGACCGACCCCAACCGCGGCTTCGCGCGCGGCTTCGCGATTCAAACCGTCGGGCCGCTCCCAATTGCGTTTGCGAAGCAATTAGCCAATGCAAAAGGCGCCTGGGGCTGGGGCCTGCGCCGCGAGATGATGGATTATAACCATTGGGCGGCATTCGGCTTTCTCGGCGAAATTTTGCCGCACGCGGAGAACCGCGTGCAGCTTGCCGGTGAACGGGACCGCTTCGGGATCCCGGTCGCTAAGGTAACGTTCAGCTTGCACGACAACGACAAGAAGCTGATCGACTTCGGCAAGCACAAGACAATGGAGATCATGTCGGCAGCCGGGGCGCGCGAGGTCGTTCAGGAGGCGCGCTATGCGCACCTTGTCGGAGCCGCGCGGATGGGAAGCGATCCCGCAACCTCCGTGGTCGACGGCTTGGGGCGCACACATGACGTCGCTAATCTCTTCGTCTGCGACGGCAGTATTCTGCCCACTCAAGGCTCGGCAAATCCAGGTTTGACGATTATGGCGCTCGCTGCCCGAATCGCCGATCACTTAATTTGCGCCGGTGAGGATGTGTTCCGTCCAAAGCGTATTCCGATGAAAGCAACGCCTATTCGCCACGATCTTTCACCGCCGGACACCTGGGGCCACGGGATGACACGGGTCTAGAACCCGCGCTAAGCGAAGCGGCCCGACGATGACCGACGAACTGCGCGAGCGCGCTCACAGCGATGCCGCCGTGTCCGTGAACTATGTCGTGCTCGTCATTGCATCTTGCATCATTGCAACGCTCGGACTTCTTGAGAACAGTGTCGCCGTGATCATCGGGGCAATGATCGTGGCCCCGCTGATCGGTCCTATCCAGTCGTTCGCGTTCGCCGGTGTCGACGGCGACGCCGTTCTATTGCGCAAGTCGCTTATCACTGCCGCGATCGGTGCCACAATTGCGATTGCTATTTCGTGGCTCTTGGCGGTGCTCGTGGCACTACCGGCCTACGGTTCGGAAGTCGCGGCACGCACGCGGCCGAACGTCCTCGATTTGGCGATCGCCCTTACCGCCGGCGGCGTCGCTGGTTACGCACGCGTTCGTCCCTCAATTGCGAACACGGTGGCGGGCACGGCAATTGCGGTTGCGCTCATGCCGCCCTTGTGCGTCGTCGGGCTTTTACTGGGTGCGCGAGCGTGGCAAGAGGCGATCGGTGCCGCGCTCCTCTTCGGCACGAATTTTCTTGGGATAGCGCTCGCGTGTATGATCGTGTACGCCGTCGCGGGTCGATTCAAACGCCATAGCCGCTCGACGCTGATCGTGACCGTGGCGGTGGGGATTGCGATGACGTTTCCACTCGCGGCAAGCTTCTTCGAGATTACGCGCGAGTCACGAATCGAAGCGGAGATTCGCAACGAGTTGATTTCTAACACGGTAACGTTTAAGCGAACGCGACTCATCGGCGCGACCTTCGATTGGTATGCGAACCCGCTTCAAGCGCGGTTGGACGTAAGTTCCGGAAGCGTGATTTCCGCGTCCCAAGTGCGCGATTTGGAGACGTTCTTAGGTCGCCGGATCGGCCGGAGGATCAAACTCGTACTCGAGGTGAGCCGCTACGATGTCGTGACCGACGGTCGGCAGGAATGAACGGATGAGAAAAGGCCTCAGCGGCGCTGAAGCCTTTTTCAATTGGTCGACGCTTGCGGCGCCCTCTATTCGGCCGCCCAGCGCACGGTCGAGCGAGATGGCGCCCAGGTCGAATGCCGGGACCAGCGCGGCGGCGATGTAGAGGGTTGTTGAGCTCGTAGCCGCCGTTCGTCGCGGCAAAGCCCTTGCTGAAGTGGACCGAGAAGATCGCCACGACCATGATCATGACGATGAGGGCCGGTCCGATCGGACCGCCGAGGCCCAAAACGGTGAGGAGACCGCCCCCGAGTTCGGCGCCGGCGGCGCCCAGGACGAAGAGTTTGCCCGGCCGCCAGCCCAGCTGCTCGAAGAAGCCGGACGTGCCGGCGATGCCGTAGCCGCCGAACCAGCCGAAGAGCTTTTCTGCCCCGTGGCGGGCGATGGCGAGACCGAGAATGAGCCGAACGAGTGGATCGATCCGCCGGCCGCGCCCGACCTATAGGCTTTACCGGCCGCCTTCTCATATTCTCTCCGGCATGACGAAGATTCGCGAGTTCATGACGGGCTGGGAAGGTGACACCCAGATTCAGATGACCGGTTGGACCGAGCGCACGAAAGAAGGCCTGCGCGGCACCGCCAAGGGCAAGCGCAAACCGCCCAACCTGCGTCCGTTCGACCTCATTCGCGCGCCGCATCAGCCGGTGCCGCTGCTCGCGAACGAAGACATGCGCGTCAGCGTCGATTCCGCTGCCGGTCCCGCCCCGTTCTTTCACCGCAACATCAACTTCGACGAGACGATCTTTCAGTTCGCCGGAACGAGCCGCGTCGAAACCGAGATGGGCGTCGAGACGCTCGCACCGGGCGAGATGCTGCTGATCCCGCGCGGGATCGCGCATCGCAGCATCGGCGACAAAGATTCGCTGCGCCAAATCGTGCACGTACGCGACGCGATCACCGGCGTGATGGGCGAAGAGCTCTGCACGAGCCGCACGCGGTTCGAGGTCACGCGCATCGGCGGCCCGGACTACTCCGCCGCCGCGGCCGTACCGGCGCCCAGCGGCACCGTGATCGAGAAGATGTTCATCTGGAATGACGATCCGGCCGATGCGACCGAGGTCGAGCGTCAGGCGAGCGAGATGGTCGGCGTCGGCAGCACCGAGCGCGACAAGAAGATCAGCGCCGTGCGCCGGCTACGGCCCTTCGATCTGTTCGAAGACGTCACCGGACGCAAAGGGCCCGGGCCGAAGTTCATGTCGTCGAACAACGCGATGATGGAAGTGTATAATACCGTCGGCGAGCAGTTCGCGTTTCACCGCGCGCTCGAGAGCGAAGAGTTCGGCCTGCAGTTCATGGGCGATAACACCAACATGTCGGAGTTCGAAGAGTCGTTTCCGATGACGCCGGGCGCGTGGTTCCTCATTCCGCTCGGCATCGCGCATTCGGTCAAGGATTGCAAGCCCGACTTCCGGCGCATGGTGATCTACTCGCGCTTCCCCTTCGAGGTGCTGGCCGATGAGTCGATGCACCTGATGGAGAGCCGCTTCGACGTGCGCGAAACGGTGCTGGAAGAAGCGCCGTGGCATGCGGCCTCGCGCGAGCTCGCCGGCGCAACGGCGTGAACGTCGTCCGGCAACTTCTGGCGGCAGCGACCGCCGCGGCGATCGCGCTGACGACGGCGTCGGCCGCGCCCGATCCGTTCGTGATTCCGGTCATCCTCAACGGCACCGGAGCGAACGGCTACGCCGGGCAAACCGAAACCGCGGCGCTGCACGTTTTCGAAGATTATTATAACAAGCACGGCGGTATCAATGGGCGGCCGATCCATTTCACGATCTACGACGATCAGACCGAACCGCGCGTCGCGGTTCAACTCGCCAATCAGGTGCTCGCGGCGAATCCGAAGCCGCTCGTCGTGCTCGGTTCGGGACAGGTTGCGACGTGCGCGGCGATGGCACCGCTGTTTGAAAACGGTCCGGTGAACTATTGCTTCACGCCCGGTTTTTCACCGAAACCCGGCGGTTACGTCTTCTCCGCCTCGGCGTCACTCGAGAAGATACTACCGGCGCAAGTGCGCTTCGCTCGCGGCCGCAACTGGAAGCGCATCGCGAACGTCTCGGTGACGACGGCGACCGGTCAATCGGCCGACTTCTACTTGAAGTATGCGATGGGGCTGCGTGAGAACCGCGGCATGGAACTCGTCTTCAACGAGGCGTTCAATCCGGCCGACATCAGCGTCAGCGCGCTCGTCTCGCGCCTGAAGACCGCCAACGCCCAAGCGATCATCACGCCGGCGTCGGGCGCCGCTTTCGGTACGCTCTTGCGCGCGCTCAACGATGCCGGAGTTCATTTGCCGGTGTTGACATCCGCCGCGAACGAGCAGCCCGATCTCTTGAAACAGTACACCGGGTTCTTGCCCACCGAGACCTACTTCAACGGCATGTTGTATTACGCGCGCGACGCGATCGGCAATGGGCCGCTTCGCGACCAGATCGACACGTTCTATTCGGCCTTCAAGGCCGCGGGCGCGCCGTACACGCCCGACAGCGGTCAGGCGTGGGATCCGGCGCTGATCGTGCTCTCCGGTTTGCGCAAGCTCGGCCCCAAGGCCACCGCAGCGCAACTGCGCGATTACATCGCCGGCTTGCACGGCTTCGCGGGCTCGAGCGGTTTCTACGATTTCCGCAGCAACGATCAGCACGGTCTCGATTCGGACGCGGTGATCTTCGTGCGTTGGGATCCGAAGAAGGGCGACTTCTTTAACGCTTCGCGCCGCGGCGGCGCCCCGCTTTGATGAAGATCCGCTGCACGTGAGTGGTTTGGAGAGCTGGAAGCTCCCGGGCAACGTCGTTCCGCCGGTCACGCCGTTCGATGCGGACGGCAACGTCGACTACGCGCGTTTGCAGCGCGAGATCGATTGGGTCGTCGCATCGTCGCGTCCTGCCGCGATCTGCGTGGCGGGTGTCGAGGCGCAAGAGTACCAGTATCTCTCCGACGCGGCGCGGCGCGAACTGATTCGGGAAACGATCGCGGCGATCGGCGGCCGGGTACCGGCACTGGTCGGCATCTCGCACGCATCGTACCGGCGCTCGATCGACTTGGCGTCGCTCGCGCACGAGTTGGGCGCGTCGGCCGTGCAAGTGCTGCTGCCGAACCGTCCGTCGGGCGGCGCAGCGACTACCGGCGAGATCGTCAAATACTACGAAGCGATCGTGCGCGATAGCGCGTTGCCGGTCGTCGCCTATCATAACCAAGGTCCGGGCGCCGATCTCGGCGTGCCCGCGCTGATGGAAGTGCTCTCGATTCCCGGCGTCGTGGGGTTGAAGGAGAGCTCGCGCAATCAGCGCTTTCTCGCGAACTTGCTGCGCGAAGCGCAAACGCGCAAGCTCGGACGGATCTTCACCACGCTCGAAGTGCTGCTCGGGACGCTGATCCTCGGCGCGGCCGGCGGCACGATGCCGGCGCCGGGTTCGGCGCTCGCGGCGCTGCTGGTGGAGGCCTTCCACGCGGGCGATTTACCGCGAGCGGTGCGCATCCAGCAATTGCTCAGCGAGATGCCGGCCCGCTGGATCGCGCACGGCCTCGTGGCCGTTTCGAAAGCGTCGCTGACCGCGATCGGTTTGGATTGCGGCCCGACGTATCCGCCGTTCGGCGCAGTGCCGGCGAAAGATGCCGAAGAGATTCGCGTCTTCTGGGAAGCGGCGCTGACGGAGTTTCCCGTGCTTCGCAGTTACGAAGGGGAGCATTCCTATGGCGCTCGTTGACGGCATCAATCATCTGCTCGTCCAGGTGACGGATCTCGACCGCTCGGAGGCGTTCTATCGCGACGTCTTCGGCTTCGACGTCGTCGGCCGCGACCTCGTTGCGGAAGAAGGGCCGAATTCGCTCTTGCGCGCCGCCGGCGGACACATGATCCTGCTGGTGCAGGTTGCCCAGGTCACGCCGTTTCGTCCGAACAGCATGAGCACGCATCACGCGTTCTACTTACGCGAAGAACAGTACAATCAGGTGATGGAGCGGCGGCGAGCGAGCGGCTTCGACGTCGGCGACACGCGCGCGGTCTACCGCGCGAAGGGGCAGCTCAGCTTCGACGTCTTCGATCCCGACGGGCATCGCTATCAGGTGCAGTCCGTCGGCAAGGCATCGGCCGAAAATCTGCTCGCGAACGAAGGGAACGTCGCGTGCGGAAACGTCGACGACTTTGCGATCGGCTCGGTCACGCACTTCAAGGAGAAGCAGTTCTATCTGGTGCGTCAGGAACCGGGGTTCATGGCGCATCTCGCACTGGTGCCCGCATATGAACGGCATGGTCGAGTACCGCGAATCGTACTGGTCGTTCTACTGCCCGTTCCACGGCGCGACGTTCAACCGCAACGGCGAGTGCACCGCGCATCAGAAGTATCCCACGATGCGCGTGCATCCGGTATCGATCGGCGACGGCGGCGAAGTACTCGTGAACACCGACGAGCTGGTGAAGCGTCCGCGCGGGTTCAGCCCCGATCAGTTCACGCCGGTGCCGGTGCTGCAGCATGGCTGAAGTCGAGAGCCTCAACCACACGGCCATGTGCGTGCACGATCTGGTGGAGGCGTTGAACTTCTACTGCAACGTGCTCGGCGGAAAGCGCGCAACGCGCGTCAACTTTCAGATCGAGGACGTGCTCGGCGGCGTCGCGGTCTTTCAGTCCGTCATCCTCGAAGACTACATGCTGGCGCTGGCGATCGCGCCCAACGATATGCCGATGCCGCCCGCCGATCAGCACCGCGGCGCGCACGGGTTCCGGCATGGCTTCGTCGTGACGCACAACCGGTTCGATGAGGTTCGCGCGTCGCTCGAAGCGCACGGCGTGGGCGTACGATGGGCCGGTCGACCATCCCGAGCACGGGCCGTTCGGTCAGTCGATTTACTACAAGGATCCGTCGGGAAATTTTCTCGAGACACTCTGGCGGCGCGACGAAGAGGCGCTCAATCTTGGGAAGCGCCGCTTTGTCAGCACCGAGTAGCACGGCGTTCCCGTTCGCGCCGGCGCGTGAAGCGATCCGTCTCGACGGCATCGCCTTCGTTGCGCTGCACGCCGTCGACGTCGAACGCGCGGCGGCATTTTATAGCGACGTGCTCGGATTTGTTGCCGAGCCGAGGTATGGAATTGCCGCGGGCGGGCGAGCACGCGATCGTCCGAGCGGATTCGGGTCAGCGGATCGTGTTGTGCGCTGCCGGCGACGTGCCGTTGCCGCCCGATATGGGACGGCACACCGCCTTCGGCGTCACGTCCGAGGCCAAGGCTGCGATCGTGCGGCGTCTTGAGGCAGCGGGCATCGAGGTGCTGCGGTACGAGGAAGACCGGCCGGCGGAACGCGCCGAGAATTGCTACTTCCTCGATCCCGACGGCAACCGCATCCAGCTCGTTTCGGCGCCGGAGCAATCGATCGATCACGCTTGCATCCAAGCCGTCGACATCGAGTGGGAAGAAGATCTCTACGTTGGAACGCTCGCGCTGCCGGTCGATCACGTCGTCGGCTGGCGAACCGATGACTACAAGCGCGCCGTGCTTTGGGGCGAGGGCAAGGAAGCGATGGCGCCGGGAACGCGGCGCTGGGACAAGCGCTTCGCACTGCGTCCCGGTCAAGGTCCGACGATCGCGCGCCCCAACATGCAGCTCTTCGTGAACGCGGGCCGCAACGTGCTCGGCGTCTTTCTCGCCTACGAGCATTACCAGTTGCCGCTCGAAGAGCAGATCGTGGGAACGCCGCGCATCGGTTTTGCCACGACCGCGAGCGAGCTTCCCACGATCGCCGCGCGTTTTGCCGAAGCCAAACTGCCCGTCGACGGCCCGCACGATCACCCGCCACATCACCGTATCGCACGTCGCTGTATGCGAAGGATCGTGGCGGCAATTTCCTCGAGTTCACAGTTTCATGATGCCTTTATCCGCAGTTCTCGCTGGTACGAACGCGATCGCCGCTGGAAGGCCGTGCGCGACATCATGCGGGCGGAGCAGATCGACGTCATCGTGGTGCCGAACAACACCGCGCACTCGACCGATTTCCAGGCCAACGCGCGCTATCTCACGCACGTGGGCGGCGGCGGCGATGCGGATATCGCGGCGGTGATCCCGCTCGACGGCGACGTTACCGCGATCGCGAATCATCCGGAGCTGACGTTTCACGCGGGCATCCAGTCATGGACGCGCGATCTGCGTAACGCCCGGCGCGACATGGGGAAGGGCACGGTCGAGCGGCTCAAAGAGCTCGGCATCGAGCGCGGACGCATCGGCATCACGGGACTCGGCGCCGGTACGCGCACGCCGATGGGCACGATTCTGCTCGGCTTCTGGCGCGGAATCGTCGACGCGTTTCCCAATGCCGAGCTGATCGATGCGACGAGTGTCCTCGATCGCGTACGCTACGTGAAGAGCGATGAGGAAGTGGAAGCACTGAGGCACTCCGAGGAAATCATCGAGCGAGCGATCGCGGCGAAGATCGCGCATGCGAAGCCCGGCGCGGTCGATTGGGAAGTGTGGGCCGAAGTGATCTACGCGCTCACCAAGAACGGCTCGGAACTGCCGGTGCACAACCAGTGGGCATCGGGAAAACGCGTCAAGCATCCGATCACGCGTCCGACGCGGCGCAAGCTCGAAACCGGCGATCTGATCGTCTCGGAGATCGAGGCGTCGTGGATCGGCTATCGCGCACAGGCGATGCAGCCGGTGTTTGTCGGCAGCGCCGATCCCGTGTATCTCGAACTGATCAAGCTGCAGCGTGAGATCTGGAACACGGTGTTCGCGCAGTTGCGGCCGGGCGTCACGATCGGCGAGCTGGTGGCGCTGACCGAAGCGACGTGCACGAAGCTCGCTCCCAAAAGCGGGCCGGCGGCGGGGGCGACCGCGATTCTCAACATGCACGGACGCGGCGCGGGCGACGACGGGCCGCTCGTGACGCCCTCGCAAAAGCGTCCCGAACAACTCGCCGTTCCGCTCGAGGCGAACATGGTGTTCATCTTCAAGCCGTTCGTGCGCTCGCGGAGCGGTGAAGACGAGTGCACGTGGGGCGATACCGTCGTCGTGACGCCGGCGGGCGGAAAGCGTTTGGGTAGCCGGCCCCACGATCTCGCCGTGTCCGGCACGTGAGCGTGAACGGACGCAACGTTCACCTGGTCGGCAGCGTGCCGCTGGCGGATCGGGATGCGTCTTTCGCGCGACCGGCGAGATCCTCGGCGAGCGTTTGAAGCGCTATCCCGACGGTGAAACCGGCGACCGCGGCAACTGGGTGCAGTGGCAGCGGCATCTGGTCGTGGACAATCCGCAGTTCGTCCTTACGTCGGATGACCCGCTGGTCATCAATCACGGCAGCACGCGACCGTATTTCCGCGTTGCACCCGGAGTCGATCCGGCGAGCGTGACGTTCGCGCCGATCGGTTACGCGGAGAACGCGCGCGCGTCGTATCCCGCCTTCCTTGCGCTGCGCGATGCCGGCGTGATCCCGCCGTCGGCGCGCTTTCTGGTCGCGTTGCCGACGCCGCTTGCGTTTTTGCAAGTTTTCATCGACGCGCCCGACCGCGCGCGGGTCGTTGCGGCGTACGAACGGCGCGTGTTGGCCGAAGTCGCCGAGATCGCCGCCGCGATCCCGCATCGCGACTTGGCGATCCAATGGGATACCGTGTTCGAGCTGCTGATTCTCGAGGGCGGCCGTGAAAGCAACATCGACGATTCGAGAGCGGCGCTCGTCGCGCGGCTGCTGGCCTGCGGCAACGCGGTGCCGGCCGACGCGGACCTGGGCTTTCACCTCTGCTACGGCGACATGAACCACCGGCACTCGATCGAACCGCGCGATACCGCGCTCATGGTCGAGATCGCCAACGCGCTCACCCGCGGCTTGCAGCGCAAGCTGAACTACATCCACATGCCCGTACCGCGCGACCGCTTCGACGATGCGTACTTCGCGCCGCTGGCCGGCCTTGCGCTCGCTCCGGAAACAGAGCTCTACCTCGGGCTCGTGCACATGACGGGCGGCGAAGACGGCATCCGGCGCCGGATCGCGGCCGCGAGCCGCGTACGGCCCGATTTCGGCATCGGTACCGAATGCGGCTTCGGCCGGCGGCCGCCCGAAACGATCGTGCCGCTGCTGCATCTGCACGCCGCGGCTGCGGAAGGTCGGACTGCCGAGGCTCGCTAACGCCGTCGTCGTATGAACGATCGCCTTACGCGTGCGAGTTGGCTCGCCTCAGGTGCTTCGGCCGCTGCGTTTGCAGCGCTGCCGTCAGGTGCGCGGGCGCAGAGCGCTGCGCCGCTGCAAGTCGGTGCCGGATTGATCGAGCCGCAAGCGCAGGCGTATTATGCGCGGGCCAACGGCTTCTTCAAGCAGCGCGGGCTCGATATCACCGTGGTGACGTCGGCGAATGGCGCGGCCACAACGGCTGCTGTCGCGGGCGGGACGCTGCAGATCGGCGTTACCAGCGTGCTCGGTCTCGCGCAAGCGGTCGGCAGAGGCTTGCCGTTCGTTACCTTCGCGCCGGGCGGCATTCACGATTCACGCTTTCCGGCTAGCGGTCTGCTCGTACTGCCCGATTCGAAGATCGCGACCGCGAAGGATCTCTCGGGGAAAATCGTCGCGGTCTCGACGCTCAAGGGGCTCGATCAGCTCGTCGTTGAGGCGCTCATCGATAAACAAGGGGGCGACGTCAACACCGTGAAGTTCGTCGAGTTGCGCCCGACCGAAGGCCTCGCGGCGTTGCAACAAGGACGCGTCGATGCGGTCAACCTCGAGGATCCCGAATACACGGCGGCGCGCAGCCAAACGCGCCTGCTCGGTGACGCCGAGGATGCGGTCGGCAACATCTTCGTCGAAACGACGTGGTTCGCCACGCGCGATTGGGTGTCGAAGAATACCGATGCGGCGCGCAAATTCCGCGACGCGATCATCGCTGCCGGCGCGTGGGCGATGGCAAACCCGCTGCCCGCGGCCGCCATTCTGCAGCAAGATCTCAAGGTGACGACGACCCGCGCCACCCAGCGCTTCGCGCCGCGTTTCAACCTCGCCGACTACCAAGTGCTGCTCGATACGGCGGCAAAGTTCAAGTTCATCACCCCGATCAGCGCCGCCGACATGGTGATCGCGCTCTGATGCGCCGTTCGCACGTGCTTGCCGCGGGCGCCGCGGCTGCGCTGAGTTCGGCCGTGCCCGCGCGCGCGGCCAACACCGCCCTCTCGGTCGGCGCGACGTTCGACGACGATATTTCCGCCACGCTCTACGGCATCGCGAACGGCGTCTTCGCGCGCAACGGACTCGACGTTCACGTCGAGCCGCTGCTGAGCGGTGCGGCCGGTGCGAGCGCCGTCGCTGCCGGAGCGTTGCCGATTGCGAAGTCGAGCACGATCGCGCTCGTCGCCGCGCACGCGCACGGGCTGCCGTTCGTCATCATCGCGCCGTCGGTCGTGTTCACCGCCGACCGGCCGACGTCGGCGCTGATCGTGCGCAAGGACTCCACCTTGAAACCGGGCAAGGATTTCAACGGCAAGACGCTCGGCGTCTCATCGCTCGTCGATGCGCGCGTGATCTCGATCAAGGCGTGGATCGACCAGAACGGCGGCGACTCGAGCACAATGAAGTTCATCGAGATTCCGGCGTCTTCCGTGCTCTCGGCCGTCGATGCGGGCCGCATCGATGCCACCGTCGTGAGCAACACGCAGCTCGGCGATGCGGTGCAGTCGGGTTTGTTCAAGCAGCTGGGCGAGCCGAACGCAGCGATCGGCAAACGCTACATTGTCAACACGTGGTACACCACGCGCGCGTATCTTGCGCAGAACCCCGACATCGTGCACCGCTTCCTCAGCGCACTCCTAACGTCGGTCAATTATGCGAACGCCCACCCCACCGAGATGATCCAGTACCTCGCGCCGTTTGTCAAAATCGACGAAGCCAAATTGCGCAACATGACCCATTCGGTGATCGCCACGACCCTCGTCCCGGGCGAATACCAGCCCGTCATCGACGCCGCCGCCAAATACGGCTTCATCGACAAAGGCTTCCCCGCCCGCGACATCCTGCTGTAACTGTCATCCCGAGCTTGTCGAGGGACCGCCTCAACCATTGTCGCTGAGTGGCTGTCCCTCGACAAGCTCGGGATGACAACTTACAGGTACTTGAGGATCGTTTCGGCGGTGAGTTCTTCGGTGGGGTCGTATTCGGGGGCGGTTTCGAGTTGTTCGAGGTCGTTGAGGCCGCTCTGTTTGTAGATGCGGTTGGTGATGACGATGACGCGCGCGGCGTGCTTGGGGTCCCCGTTGAAGTGCTGGCTGATGGTGTTCGGCGGGACGTAGATCGTGTCGCCGGCTTCCCACTCGAAGCGCCGTTCTTCCGCTTGCGGCACCCACTGGTAGCGTTCGCCTTCGGCGATCGCGAGGTCGCAGTCGACGTGGATGTCGTAGCCGTAACCCTCGACCACGTACACGGCTTGTTCGGCCAGCTGACGGTGCCGGCCCGAACGGCTGCCGGGCGGAATGATCTGCATGTAGGCGTCGACCGTTTCGGCGCGCGTGTTCATCCCTTCGTTGACGAGGTGCTTGAGCAGGCCGTGCGGTGAGTTCTCCCACGGATGTTCGCTCGCTTTGATGATCTTTCGTCGCGCTTTGTCGCGCTCGGGTTTGGTTTGCGCATCGTTGAGCAGCGAGGCGTAGTGCCGGCCGCCGACGTTCCCTTGGCGCCAGGCCGAATATTCATCCCACGGCGCTTGTTCGCTCACTTCTTCCCGCCTTCGACCGTCTCGAAGTGCACGTGCGCGTGATCTTCATGGTAATGGTCGTGATCGTGATCGTGTTCGAAGGGTGAGGGATCTTCGCGCGGCACGAAGCCTACACCGGTCGGTGAGGGCTCGTGCGAGAACGGCACGACCGTGCGCTGGAAGAGCATGTTCATGAAGAGATACATCGGTTTCGTCTTCATCACGAGGCAGCGCGCCGGCTTTTCGGTGCTGCGATTGAAGTGCTGGTGCACGCAGTTGTTGTGCACGATCGCGATGTCGCCGGCTTCCCACTCATAGCGTACGCCGTCGTGCACCTCGGCGCCGATGCCGTCGAGAATGTAGAACACTGCTTCGTTGACGTGCCCGTGCTTTTGCGACACGCCGCCCGGTGCGTACTCTTCGAGATGGATGTGCAGCGTTTGGCCGAGTCCGTGCGCCGGGATCAGGTAATCTCGGTTGTACATCTGCGGATAGCCGGAGAACGGCGTTTCCGAGCCCTTGCGAACGCGCGGCAGCGATCGCAAACGGTTGAGTTCTTGCGTGAGATTGTACTGCCCCTCGATGCCGCGCACGAACACGCGCTCGTCCAGCGTATGATCGTGCGGTTTCTTCGCTTCTGCCATGCGCCCAGGGTTCAACGCCGGAGGTCGCGCCCCCGGCAATCGAAAACAAGCCGCTGATGCTTCAACGACGCGATTTCTTGGCCGGTGCCGCAGCTGCCGGTGCCGTCCTGGCGGGGGGCGAGCCGGCTTCGGCCGCGATCAGTTACGCGAAGCCGGCCGATTGGGACAAACTCGTGGCGGCGGCCAAACAAGAGGGCACGGTCGTGCTCTACGGACCCTCGGGCGACTCGTTCTACGCCGCGCTCGTGACGCGTTTCCAGAAGGCGTTTCCGGAGATCAAGGTTCAGAGCACGATGGGCGTCGGCGCGCAATTGGTGACGCGTCTGCAAGCCGAACGCACGGCCGGACGTTATCTCGCCGACGTCTACGTCAACGGCAGCACCGTTGCGTTGCTGGGCCTCAAACCGGCCGGCGGCATGCAACCGCTTGCGCCGTGGCTCGTGCTGCCGGAAGTGACGAATCCGGGCGCGTGGCAGCAGCACATGCTGTGGTGGAACGACGGGCATGCCCCCAACACCAACCTCAGCTTCGCGGCGATACTCTATCCGGTCGCCTACTTCAATACCAATCTCGCCAAAGCGTCGTCCTTCCGTTCGTATTGGGATCTCGCCGATCCGAAATGGAAGGGCAAGGTCTGCTCCAACGACATCCGCGTCATCGGCGCGGGCGGCGTTCCGGCGAGCTACATCTTCAAACAGCCCTCGCTCGGCGCGCCCTGGTTCAAGCGCTTCTTCGGCGACCTCGACGTGGTGATGGGTCGCGATCAACGCCAGCTCATCGACGGGCTCTCGCAGGGCCGCTACGCGATCGCGGGCTTCGTCTCAGCCGAAGAAGCCGCGACCGCGATGGACCTCGGCTTGCCGATCGCGCCGGTGCCGATCGATTCGCTCAAGGAAGGCTGCGCCGTCGGGCCGGGGGGCGGCGCAATTTCCGTACTCGACCGTGCGCCGCACCCGAACGCAGCGAAACTCTACACGAATTGGCTGCTCTCGCGCGAAGGCCAAGTCGCGTTTCAAGAAGAGACGAAGTACGCCTCACTGCGCATGGACGTCCCGAAAACCAACCTCTTCCTCGCGCCGCGTCCGGGCAAAGCGTACGTCAACGCCGGCGCCGAGCAATACGGCTCCCTGCTCTCCGGCATCGGCACGATGGTAACCGACATCCTCTCGAAATCCGGCAAAGCGTAACCGAACGTACGGCGATAGTGCCGCATTGTCGTCCCGAGCTTGTCGAGGGACCGCCTCAATCGCCGTCGCTGAGTGGCTGTCCCTCGACGACGCACCTTCGGTGCTTTGCTCGGGATGACATTATAGTTTTAGCAAGCGGTCGGCGTTGCCGTGGGCGATCTTTTCTTTGTCGTCGGGGCTGACGGGCAGGTCGTCGAGGAATTTGCGGGCGATGTCGTTGCGGCTGAAGGGATAGTCGACCGAGAAGAGGATGCGGTCAGCACCGAACGTCAGGAGCGCGGCGAGAAACGGCGGAAACGAGAAGAAACCGCTGGTCGTGATCGTCACGTGATCGAGGATCGTCTGGCTCACCGACCGCGGTAGACCGGTGATGCGTTGCGAGAGAAAGTCATCGCAGCGCGCCAGCATCGTCGGCAGACCCTCGCCCATGTGACCGATGATGATCTTCAGACGCGGATGCTGATCGAACGTTCCGCTGAGCACCATCCGCAGGACGTGGATCGCGGTCTCGGCATGCCAGCCGAAGCCGGCCGTTGCGAACATCGACGAGACTTGTGGATTGTAGCCGTCGTAATATGCGTTGCGGACCGCCGCCGGCGGAACGCCGGGGTGAACGTAGATCGGCACGTCGAGCGCTTCGGCACGCGAGAGCAGCGGTGCAAACGACGGATCGTCGAGGAACTTGTCCTTGACCATGCCGCTCAGCAACGCGCCGCGGAAGCCGTGTTCGCGCACCGTGCGTTCGAGTTCGTCGGCCGCCGCGGCGGGTGCCGTCGACGGCAAGTGCGCGAACGCGGCGAACCGTGTTGGGTGTTTGCGCACGACTTCAGCCAGCGCGTCGTTGTAGCGCTTGGCGTAGTCCGGCCCCGCGTCCGGCGCGAGCAACACGGCACCAGGTCCGGGAACGGAGAGGATCTGCAGCGTGATGCCGTTCTCGTCCATCGACGGCAGACGCGCGCTTTCGATGTCCTCGAGTGCATCGGCCCGGCTCGCACCGGAGCGGCCGCCGCGTTCGGCCGGAGCACGCTCCGCCAGCTCTTTGCTGAAGGCTGCGATGGAGACGTGTTCTTCGAGGGCTACGATGCGCATGAGCGGTTCCGTTCAAAGCATGGAAAGATCAACCCTCCGCTAAAATACCCGCTTGGCCATGGCCGTCAGTGAAGCGAACGTCACCGTCACCGTCGACGGATTGTACAAGTCCTACACCGATCAGAAGCGTGTGGTCGGTGCCGTGCGCGGCGTGAGCTTCACGATTCGCGAAGGTGAGTTCTACACGCTGCTCGGCCCGAGCGGCTGCGGTAAGACGACCACGATGCGCTGCATTGCCGGGCTCGAACAGACGGAGCGAGGCGAGATCTCGATCCACGGTCAGCTCGTGTCCTCACCCGAAAAGAACGTGTTCGTTCCGCCGAACAAGCGCGACATCGGGATGGTGTTTCAGAGCTACGCGATCTGGCCGCACATGACGGTGTTTCAAAACGTCGCTTTCCCGCTCAGCGTGGCCGGCGTCCGCAGCGGTTCGAAAGAGATGCGCGAGCGCGTCGAGGAAGCGCTGGCGCTGGTGGAAATGGAAGACTACGTCGACCGCTTCGCAACGCAGCTCTCCGGTGGCCAGCAGCAGCGCCTCGCGCTCGCGCGCGCGCTCGTCCGCCGGCCCGCGCTCTTGCTCTTGGACGAACCGCTCTCGAACCTCGATGCGCGGCTGCGCGATACGATGCGGACCGAACTGCGCTCGCTGCAGCGCCGTCTCGGGATCACGACGCTCTACGTCACGCACGATCAAACCGAGGCGCTGAGCATGAGCAGCCGCATCGCGGTCATGCAAGACGGGCAGATCGTGCAGGAAGCGACGCCGCGCGAGATCTACCGTTCGCCGGCCAACGCCTTCGTGGCGGAGTTTCTGGGCGTGAGCAATCGCATTCCGTGCACGGTCGCCGAAACCGGTGCCGTCGATACGAGCTTCGGCCGCGTGCAGCTCGCAAGCACGGGCGCAGCCAGCGGCGCGACCGGTGTCGTAACGATCCGTCCCGAACATCTGCGCCTGCACCGCAGCAGCGCCGCGCTGCCGAACGCCTTCGCGGCGCGCATCGCGTCGATCTCGTTCTTCGGGGAGCAATCGGAGTGTCACGTCGAGGTCAACGGCGCGACGTTGCGCGCGCGTGTGCCCTCCGATACGGACTTCGCCGGCGGCGACGACGTGTGGCTCGAACTGCCCGCGCCGTCGTGCCGGCTGATCCTATGACCGTCACGCGCCGGCGCGATTTTCTGCGTGCGGGCGCGGCCGCGGCACTCGCGGCATCGGCCGCCGCTCCGGCGAGCGCCGCAATCAACTATCAGAAGCCGCCGGCTTGGGATGCGCTCGTGCGTGCCGCCAATGCAGAAGGCGCGCTCGTGCTCTACATTCCCGAGGGCGATGAGTACGAAGCGGCGCTCGTGACGCGCTTTCAGCGCGCCTTTCCGGCGATCAAGGTAACGAGCGCGATCAACAGCGGCGCCGCAATGTCGCGCATCGTCGTGGAGCGCTCGGCCGGGCGTTACATCCCCGACATTTGGGTGCAAGGCAGCACGATCGCGCTGCTCCGCCTCAAGCCGGTCGGCGCGCTGGCGACGCTGGATCCGCTGATCATTCTGCCCGAAGTGCTCGACCGCTCCGCATGGCTGCAGAACGAATTGTGGTGGAACGACGCGCAGAAGCCGCTGACCAACATCAGCTTCGCCGGGTTGATGCTGCCGCCGGCCTTCGTCAACACCTCGATCGTGAAGCTCAGCGAGTTCAAATCGTACTGGGATCTGGCGGATCCGAAGTGGCGCGGCAAGATCGCGGTCACCGACATCCGCACGATCGGGCCGGGCAGCGTGCCCGCGAGCTTCGTCTACCGGCATCCCAAACTCGGTCAACCGTGGTTCGAGCGGTTCTTCGGCACGCTCGACGTCACGCTGAGCCGCAGCCAGCGTCAAATGGTCGACTGGTGCGTGCAGGGGCAGTATCCGATCATCGCGTTCACGTCGGCGACCGAGGCCTATACGGCGATGCAGCAAGGATTGCCGATCGCGCAGATCGCGCTCGAGCAACTCCGCGAAGGCGGTGCCGTGGGGCCCAACACCGGTTCGATCTCCGTGGTCAAGCCGGCGCCGCACCCCAACGCTGCAAAGCTCTATCTGAACTGGCTGCTTTCACGCGAGGGTCAGCTCGCGTGGCAAGAAGAGACGAAGCAGTGCTCGCTGCGTCTCGACACGCCCAAGGATGGTTTGTATTTGGCGCCGCGCATGCACGCCGGCATCACCTACGCCAACGGCGGCGCGCAGCAATACGGCGAAGCGGCGGCGGCCCTCAACGACGTGATCACCGGGATCTTGAAAAAGGCGGGGAAGGCCTAACCGCGGACTTGCGCGAGCTCGCGGGCGCGTTTGAACGAATCCTTGTCTTTCACCGCAAATGCTTCGAGCCGCGCGTGCTCGCGCGGGATGCGAATCATCGGTTCGTTCTCGGCCGGGTCGCGTACGAGCGCGATCGGATCCTCGCCGCGCTCGACGCGCTTCATGTTTTCTTCCAGCAGTTTGTGGTAGAGGATCACGCCGGTATCGCCGGCCGTGAGGTGCTCCTGCGTGCGATCGGCGATCGGACCTTGCGCGACCCAGGCGATGAAGTCTTGTTTGGGGATCGTGTCGCCGTACGGCGCTTCGTCGCCGTCGAAGAGATTCAGATAGCGCACCGTGAGCGACTTCGGCTCGGCGCCCGGCTGCGCGCGCGACCGTGCGGTAGCCGATCTGGATCGTGTTCGTGTCGTCGACCGGAATGCGATACTGAAAACTCGCTTCGCCCGTTTGACCGACGGCGAGCAAGTTCGGAAAGATCAGCGGATGGCCGGTCGTCCAGTCGTCGCAATCCTCGCTCGAGCCTTCGAGCAGACGCCGCTTCATGATGCCGAAGCGGTAGACGTCGAACGCGATCTTCAGATGCTGCGCGGGCTCCATCATCGGCGGTTTGCCGAGCCGCGCGCGTTCGTAGTTGCCGAACCGCGCGTGCAAGAACTCGAAGTGCACCGGATCGACGGAGTTGTCCATGCACTGCAGCCAATTGCACGGCAGCGCCACGATCTCGACCGCGCGATCGAGATCGTCCTGGACCAGAATGTCCCAGCGCGGCAAGAGCGGTGCCGGCCGCGGTCCGAAATAGGCGAACAGCAAGCCGCCGAGTTCTTGCACCGGATAGGCCGCGTGCGCGGCGCCCAGGCTGAAGTTGCCGCTCGCTTCGCGCCACAGGGTGAGGTCTTCCCCGAAAAAACGGACGGCTTTCACCGGAGCGGCGTCGAGCTCGATCGCAGCGCCGATGGGGTGCCAGTAACGCCGCAAGAGGTTGCCCATCGGGGTTCCGGGCCCGATTTGCGTCAACCGTTCGTTCTGCGATTGCGTCGTCGCCATAGCGGTAGTATCCGCCGCTCCGGCAGGGCTACCTGCTCGAGCGCAGGCCGACGTTCAACCCGAGCGTGCGCACGAGGATCGCCATGACGGTGGTGATCGCGGTAATGACGACCGTGATCACCGTCGCCGCTTCGCGCTGACCGTCGGCGACGAAGCCCAAGGCCAGGAGCGAGAGCGTGCGCGTATCGGACGTCGCCAGCAGGATGATGTTCGATGTCGCGTTGGCGGCGTACATGAACTTGATCGCCGCCACCACGATGAGGGTCGGCGCAATCAGCGGCAGCACGATCTGAAAGTACGTGCGAACCCAGCCGGCCCCCGACATGCGCGCGCTCTCCTCGAGATCGCCGCGCAGCTGCAGGAACGCCGCCTTGAGCGTTTGCGTCGAGAGCGTCATGCCGCTGAGAACGATCGCGATGACGAGAACCCAGATCGTTCCGTAGATCGGCCGGAAGATCGGCGTGCCGACGAACATCCACAACAGGCCCAGACCCGCGAGCGCGCCGGGAATCACGCTGGGCAGCCACAACAGAAAATCGAGCACGCCTTTACCCCAGGCCACACGCGCGCGCACGAGCACGTATGCCACGACCGAGAAGATGATCGGCGCGACGATGGCCGACACGATCGCGATCTCGAACGTGTTGAACAGCGACTGATCGAACGCGGGCGTGCTCAACGTGCGCTGCCAGTTGCCGAGCGTCCACGGGTGCGCGAGGCTGAAGAAGCCGAAGCGCGTCATGAAGCTGCCCGCGATCACCGACGCCAGCGGAACGGCCACGAGCAATCCCACGACCCCGGCGATCAGCACGAACACGGGCCAGGTCCAGCGGCCGAGATCCATTTGCGCGGGTTGGATGCGACCGGTGACGGTCGTGTAGCTGCGGCGCGTCGTGAGCCAGCGCTGCACGGGCATCGCGATCAGCAGCAGCACGAGCGTCACGCTGCCGAGCGCGGTCGCCTGACCGAGCAGCGGCGGCACCTGTTGCGCGAGATCGACGATCTTCGTCGAGAAGACGTAGAAGCCGAACGGCACGCCGAGCAGCAGCTCGATCTCGAACGATTCGAACAGCCGCACGAAGCCGAGGAAAAACACGATCACGAGCGCCGGGGTCATGATCGGCAACGTCACGCGCAGCAGCGTGCGCCAGCGATCGGCGCCCGACGTGTAGCCGGCTTCTTCGAGCGCCGCATCCATGTTGCGAAACGCCGGCGTGAGCAGGATGACTTTCTCCGAGATGTCGCGGGCCATCAAGTGCACCCAGACGATCCCGGCAAAGGAATAAATATTGAACGGTCCCGTGACGTGAAACGTCGTGGCCAGAAAATTGTTGAAGACACCGCGTGGATCGAGCAGCAGCATCCACCCGAGCGTTGCCGAAAGCGGCGGTAGAAAATACGAGAGCCAGAAGCCGAACTCGAGCGCCCGTCCGAATGGGACTTTGCTGCGGCCGAGCAGCCACGCGAGCAAAATTCCGACCGGAAACGAGATCGCCTGATAACACAGGCCGACCGCGATGGTATTCCACAGCGCTTGGCCGAGCCCGGGCCCGCGCCACGCGTCGGCCCACGCCTGCGCCGAATACGCCGGCGCTTGACCGGGCCCCGCGACGTTGAAGCTGTTGATGACGATCAGCGCGAGCGGGTAGACGACGAAGAAGCCGATCACCGCGATCAGCAGCAGCACGGCGAGCTGCGCCGCGCTTGGCCGGGCGCGAGTCATGAGATGCGGTAGCGTCCTTCCAGCGTCACGTAATCGTTGAGGCCGACGAGGCTCGTCAAATCGTCGAAGGCGACCATCGGCGGTCCGGCCGGAATGTCATCGGCGACCAGTGCCGCGAGCGCCGCTTGCATCGCGTAGACGGCTGCCGGCAGCACGACGTTGTACGTCACGACCTTGAAGCCCATCGCGCGCAAATCGGCGCGGCTGACGACCGGCGTTTTCGGCATCATGCTGGCCCACGTGTACTTGAACGAGCCCGCGAAGCGGCGCATCTCCTCGACGCTGGCCAGCGCCTCGATAAAGACGATGTCGGCGCCTTCCTCGACGAAGTCGTTGCAGCGTGCGAGCGCTTCGTCGAGCCCGTGACCGGAACGCGCATCGGTGCGGCCGATGATCACGATATCCTTCGCGCCGCGCGCATCGACGGCCGCGCGCATCTTCATGCGCGCCTCGGCCCGCGAGATCACTTCCCGCGCGCCGCCGTAGTGCCCGCATTTCTTCGGCCACACCTGGTCCTCGATCAAGAGCGACGCCGCCCCGGCCTTGGCGAACTCGGTGACCGTGCGGCGCACGTTCATCGCGTTGCCGTAGCCGGTATCCGCGTCGGCGATGATCGGAAAGCCCGGCGTCGCGTCGCACGTATTGCGGATCTGATCCAGCACGTCGGTGAACGTGATCAAGCCGGCGTCCGGCAGGGCATACCGGTGTGCCGAAATGGCAAACCCGCCGAGGAGCGCGATCGGGACGCCGCTGCGTTGGGCGAGGCGCGCGGAGAGCGGATCGCCCACGAGGGGGCAGAGCAGCAGGTCGTCGTTCGCGAGCAGCTCGCGGAACGTCGCGGTAGCATTCGTTTCCACGCGACCCCCTTCTGCGAGGGAACCGGCATCCATCCAGCGCAGTTCGGCCCATGCGCCATCTGAGCGGGCAAATACATTGATCGTCGTAGCGATCGATATCGGCGGCACCTTCACCGACCTCATGGGCTTCGACGACGCCGCCAAGACCTTCGTTCAAGCCAAGAGCCTGACGACGCCCGCGCAGTCTGAGCGACGGCATCATCGACTGCATTCGCAAGAGCGGCTTGAACGGCGGCGCGATCGACGAGCTCATTCACGGTTCCACGACCGCGATCAATACCTTGATCGAACGCAAAGGTGCGAAGACCGGACTGATCGTCACGACGCGGGACGCGCGACGTCTACATCATCGGCCGCGGGAACCGCCCGGAGTCCTACAACCTGCTCTTCCACCGGCATCGGCCGCTCGTCTCGCGTCGGATGACACGCGAGATTTCCGAACGCATCCTGGCCTCGGGCGAGGTCTATCGCCCGCTGGTTCGCGTGGAACTCGAAGATGCGGCGCGCTTCTTTGCCGAGAACGGCGTCGAGGCAGTCGCCGTGTGCTTCCTGCACTCCTATGCGAACCCGGAGCACGAGCGCATCGCCGGTGACGTGATCCGTCAAGCGATGCCGGACGCGTACGTGTCGCTCTCGCATGAGATCTTGCGCGAGTACCGCGAGTTCGAACGCATGTCGACGACGGTGGTAAACGCCTACGTCGGCCCGCGCGTCGGCGGCTACGTCAAGAGCCTCGCATCGAGTCTCGGCGAGGCCGGCTTTCGCGGCAACCTTTCGATCATGCGCTCCAACGGCGGCGTGATGTCGCCGGAGCTCGCCACGATCCACCCCGTCGCGATGATGGAATCGGGACCGGTCGGCGGCATCATCGCGGCCGGCCCGCGTCGGCGACCGCGCTCGGCTATCCCAACGTGATCTCGTTCGACATGGGCGGCACGACGGCGAAAGCGAGTTTGATTCAGCGACGGCGAACCGAGCATCGCGCCGGGCTATTACGTCGGCGGTTACGCCAGCGGGCATCCGGTGATGATTCCGCTGGTCGACATCGTCGAAGTGGGCGCCGGCGGCGGGAGCATCGCGTGGATCGATGAGGTCGGTGCGCTCAAGGTCGGTCCACAGAGTTCGGGCGCTGATCCGGGACCGATCTGCTACGGCGGCGGCGGGACGGAGCCGACGATTACCGATGCCAACGTCGTGCTCGGACGCCTCGAACCCCAACGACTTTCTCGGCGGTGCGATGCAACTCGATGCAGGCGCCGCGGAGCGCGGCATCGCCGAACAGATCGGCGCGCCGCTCGGGCTCAGCACGGTTGCGAGCGCGCAGGCGATCGTGCAGATCGCCGTCTCGAAGATGTCGCTCGCGGTACGCGAGGTGTCGGTCGTGAAGGGCTACGATCCGCGCGACTTCGTGCTCGTCGCCTCCGGCGGCGCGGGCCCGCTGCACGCGCTGCGCGATCGCGCGCGACTTGCACATCCCCACCGTGGTCGTGCCGCTCTTTCCCTCGCACTTCTCGGCGCTGGGTATGCTGCTTGCCGACGAACGGCACGATTTCGTGCGCACGCACTTTGCCGATTTGGGCACGGTCGACCTCACCGCGGTCGCGGCGATCTTTGAAGACATGCTGGTCGAGGCGCGCGCACGCTTGAGCGGCGGCCGCGAAAGCTCGCGGCAGTACCAGCTCGACATGCGCTACGTCGGGCAAGAATTCGCGCTGCCGGTTCCGGTCACCGAGGAGCAACTCACGAGCGGCGATCGCGCGACGATTCGCGCCGCGTTCGATCAGCTCTACGAACAGCGCTACGCCTACCACTCACCCGACGAGCCGGTGGAGATGATCAATCTGCGCCTGACCGCCTACGGCCGGCAGCCGAAGTTGGAGTTTCCCCGCCTCGCGCGATCGGCAAAGGTAGCGCCGAGCGCGCACCGCGACGTTTATCTCAGTGGAACGGCCGCGACCTCGACGCCCGTCTACCGGCGCGACGAACTGCCCGCCGGAGCGGTCGTTGCCGGTCCGGCGATCGTGCAAGAGCTGGGCACCACGACCGTGCTCTTCGAAGGCGACGTGGGCACCGTCGCGGATTCCGGCGAACTCATCGTGTCCGTAGGAGCGGAGTAATGGCAGTAGCAGATCTCGCGAGCACCAGCCTCGACCCGGTCACCCTGGAAGTGATCCGCAACGCGCTGCCGGCGATCGCCAACGAAATGGCCGCCGATCTGCAGCGCACCTCGTATAACATGATGATCTACGAGGTCCGCGATTTCTGCACGGCCCTGATCGATCCCGACGGCGCGCTGGTGAGTCAGAACGTCGGCGGCGTGTCGCATTTCGTCGCCGATCTCGGCGTGATCATCACCGACGGCGTGAAGCGGTACGGCAAGGACGGTTTCGCGCCGGGCGACGTGCTGATCACCAACCACCAAGCCGTGGCCGGCCAGCACCTCAACAACATCGTCATCTACATGCCGTACTTCTTCGAGGGCGAGCTGCTGATGTTCTCGATGGTGCGCGCGCACTGGATCGACGTCGGCGGCATGAGCACCGGCTTCGGGGCGGGCCCGGAAGTCGGCGACCCGTGGCTCGAAGGCTTGCAGCTCGACCAGCTCAAGATCTACGAAGGCGGCAAAATCAACGACGCGCTCTATCGCGTCATCAGCGACAACATCCGTTTTCCCGAATCGTCGCTCGGCGACCTGAAGTCGCAGATCGCGGCCTGCCGCCTGGCTGCGCGCCGGCTCGACGAGATGTTCCAAAAGTACGGCAAGCCGGTGATCCTCGATGCGATCGCGCGCATTTTCGATGAGACCGAGAAGAAGTGCCGCAACGTCGTCGCGCGCTTGACCGACGGCGTGTACGAAGCGTCGGCCGCGTTCGACGACGACGGCGTGCTGCTCGGCGTGCCGGTGCCGCTGCACGCGAAGGTCACGATCGCCGGCAGCGACATGACGATCGATCTTTCCGGCTGTTCGGGCGAACGCAAAGCGGCCGTCAACTCGCGCACGCTGGCGGCCGCACGCGTCGCGTACAAGGCGCTGACCGGTCCGAACGATCCGGTGAACGAGGGATCGTTTCGCGCGCTCGACGTCATCATTCCCGAAGGCAACATCATGATGGCGCGATTTCCCGCGCCGATGTCCGGCTGGAGCCTGATCGTGCCGACGGTCGTCGATACGATCATCGCGGCGTTGGCGAAGGCGATGCCGGATACGATCCCGGCGGCACACCACGGGTTGCTCGGCGGCGCGGTCGTGTTCTTCGGCGTCGATCCGGTCACGAAGCGGCGCTTCGTCGTGCAGAGCATCGAAGGCGGCGGCTGGGGCGGGCGCCCGTACGAAGACGGCGAGTCGGGCACGGTCTCGGTGTGTCAGGGCGACGTGCGCAACGGTTCGATCGAGGGCATCGAGCTCAAGTGTCCGGTGCTGGTCGAGCAGCGCGCGCTGCGGCCGAACTCGGGCGGCGCCGGCAAGTACCGCGGCGGTCTGGGCATCGACATGCAAGTGCGGAACTTCGTCGACGGCTTGTGGAATTTCGAGACGTCCAAACGCTTCGAGTGTCCGCCGTGGGGCCTATGGGGCGGGACGCCCGGCGAAAATGCCGGCTATCTGCTGCGGATGTCGGGCACCGAAGCGTTCAAGCCGACCTCGGGCAGCCGTAAGCCGATCCCGGTCGACTCCTCGGTCATCGTGCGCACGGGCGGCGGCGGCGGCTGGGGCAACCCGCACGAACGCGACCTCGCAGCGGTGCAACACGACGTGCTCGAGGACTACATCTCGGTCGAAGCAGCCCGCGACCTCTACGGCGTCGCCATCACCCCCGAAGGCATCATCGACGAAGCAGCCACAGCCAAACTCCGCTCGTAAGATGTCATCCCGAGCGATGTCACCGAGAGATGTCATCCCGAGCAAAGCGCCGGAAGGCGCGTCGTCGAGGGACCGCCTCAATCGTCGTAGCTGAGTAGCTGTCCCTCGACGACGCGCCTACGGCGCTTTGCTCGGGATGACAGTAAGCGCATCGAGTCGAGCTTCTAGGGCTTTGCGTTTCGCATCCGTCCAGGTGTGGAAGCCTTGGCCGGATTTGACGCCGGTTTTTCCGGCGGCGACGAGGTCGACGAGGAGTTGTTGCGGGGCGTTGCTTACGTCGAGATCCGACAGCAACACTGACTGAATAGCCAACGTCAGATCTAGTCCGACGAGGTCGGATTGTTCGAGCGGGCCCATCACGCCGAGGCGTGCGCCGAAGCTGTTTTTGACGACGAAGTCGACGGTCTCGGCGTCGCATACGCCGGCTTGCACGAGCGCGATCGCTTCGCGTTTGAGCGCGTGCTGCATGCGGTTGCCGATGAAGCCGGGGATGTCGCGCTTGACGTGCACGGGCTGTTGCCCGATCTCCGCGAGCAGTTGCATCGTGCGCTCGATCGTGGTCAACGATGTTTCGGCCGCTTGAACGACCTCGACCAGCCGCACCGTGTACGGCGGATTCCAGAAGTGCGTGCCCACCACGCGGTCGCGCCGGGTTGCGGCGGCCGCGATGCGCGTGATCGGAATCGCCGAAGTGTTGGTGGTGAGGATCGTCGCCGGCGAACAGTGCGCATCGAGCTGCTCGAAGATCTCCATTTTCAGCTCGAGATATTCGGGCGCCGCTTCGATGACGATCTCGGCATCGGCCGGCAGGCCGTCCAAATCGGCAATGACCGTTACCGGCAACTCGCCGCCGGCGGTCCCGCGCGCATCTGAGATCGCGCGCAAGCGTTCGGCCGCGGCGGCGCGCACCGCGGCCTGGGGCTCGACCACGGTCACCTGACGGCCGGCCGAAGCGAAGAGGTGCGCGATGGCGAGGCCCATACGGCCGCCGCCGACGACGGCGGCTTTACGTTGCATCATTGATTGGCCGCGTTCGCCGGTCCGAGAGGCCGATCCGGGCGAATGGGCCGAACTCGTTGCGCGATGTCGTCCCTCGAACGCGTTCTGGTCCCCGGTGCCGATGGAACGAGCGTGCCGCTGCATATCGCGCGCCCCGAACCCGCCGCGGAGCATCTGCCGGCGGGCATCCTCGTGCTGCAAGACGCGTACGGCTACAACACCTACCTGGAGAGCACGGCGCGGCGTTTCAGCGATCTCGGCTTCACGGCCGTCGTGCCGGAGCTCTTCCATCACAGCGGCGGCGTGGGCATCGAGTACGACGACCCCCGCGGCATGGAAGCCAACCGCGAGCACATGCGCGCGCTCAACCCCGAGAACGTGCTCGACGACATCCGCGCCGCGTACGCTTGGCTGCTGGCGGAGGGCACGGTTCCGCCCGAGCGGATCGCGGTGATCGGCTGGTGCCGCGGCGGTCAAGGCGCGTTCCTCGCCAACGCGCATTTGCCGCTGGGCGCCGCGATCTCGATGTACGGCAACCGCATCGCGCCCGATCTGCTGCCGCTAGCGGCGGAACAGCACGCGCGCATCTTGATGATCTGGGCCGGTGACGATCACTACATTCCGGTCGACGAGCGGCGGTCGATCGAAGACGCGCTGACCTCGGCGGGTAAGGCGCACGACCACGCGGTATTTTCGGGCGCCGAGCACGGATTTTTTGCGCCGTCCTCGTACCACGCTCTTGCAGCCGGCGTTTCTTGGTGTATGTCGGTCGAGTTTCTGCGCGCGACCGGCGTCCTCGTACGCCGCGAAAAAGGAGTTTCATGAATCGTCTGATCCGGACGGCAGCGGCCGTCCTGACCGCCGCACTGGTTGCCACACTCGCTCCGGCGGCACGCGCCGCCGATCCGTACGAGATCAACGTCATCTTGCCGTTGACCGGCAACATCGCGTTCGTCGGCACGACGCAGTTGCAAGCGCTCAAGGCGGTCGAAGCGTACGTGAACAAAACGGGCGGGATCGGCGGACGCCAGCTCTCGTTCGTGGTGCAAGACGACGGATCGGATGTGAAGACCGCGCTGCAGCTCGCGCAAGGCCTGATCGCGAAGAAGGTTCCGCTGATCATGGGTTCGTCGAGCCCGCAAGCGTGCGCGGCGATCGCACCGCTGGTGATGGCCGACGGGCCGTTGCACTACTGCTTGGCCAACGCCGGCACGACCGTCCCCGGCAGTTACGAATTCTTTACCCAGTTCACGAACGAAGCGCAACTTGCGGTGCTCATCCGGTACTTCCGCGAACGCGGCATGAAGAAGGTCGCCAGTATCTTCTCGATCGACGGCGGCGGACAAGACGCGGAGCACGCGCTCACCGCCGCGCTCGCGCTGCCCGAAAACAAAGACATGCAGCTCGTCGCGCACGAGCATTTCGCGCCGGGCGACATCGGCGTTGCCGCACAGATGACGCGCATCAAAGAGGCCGCGCCCAACGTGCTGATCGCTTGGGCAACCGGCGGTCCGGCCGGCACGCTGCTGCGCAACGAGCGCGACGCGGGCATCGACATCCCGACCGTCACGTCGACCGGTAACCTCAGCGCGAACTTCTTCAAGCAGTTCGGCGCGATCTTGCCGACCAATCTGTTTTTCGCGGCCGTGCCGTACTATTCGGGCGATGCGTTGAGCAGCGCGCCCACCAAAGCCGCCGTCGCGACGATGACGAGTTCGCTGGCCGCGATCGGTTCGAAGCCCGACATGATCTTGATCAGCGGCTGGGATCCGGCGATGATCGTGGTCGACGCCTTACGCAAATTGGGACCGGATGCGTCGGCCGCGAAACTGCGCGCGTACTTACTCAATATCAAAGGCTGGGTCGGGGTCAACGGACCGTACGACTTTCACGCGAATCCGCAGCGCGGCGTCGGCGAAGCGAACGTCGTGATCGTGCGCTGGGATTCCGCTGCGAACACGGCAGTCGCCGTGAGCAAACCGGGCGGCGCGCTGCTCGGGGGCAAATA
Organism: Vulcanimicrobiota bacterium; assembly: GCA_963845455.1. GTDB lineage: Bacteria > Vulcanimicrobiota > Vulcanimicrobiia > Vulcanimicrobiales > Vulcanimicrobiaceae > Lustribacter. The sequence continues at coordinate 1,089,713 of CAWJSM010000002.1, forward strand.
GCGCATGACGAACGCCTTCAACGTGCCGCTGACCGGATCGATGGCGCCCGGTCTCTTGGGCTTAGTGCATCTGCCGCGGATGTGGCAGAAGGGGCTGCTCCATACGCGCGGCCTGTTGCCGGCAGATTACGTCTTCGCCGATCGCGGCTTCGATCAGCGCATCATGGACGGCGTCGGGATCGATCGCGAGGCGTTCATTCCGTATCTTCAAACGCTACCGACCTATCTCGAAACCGAAGCGTGGGTGCGCGCGAACGCGACGAAGCTCGATCAGATCGCGGCCACGAGCGAAATGATCGTCAACCGCACGCCGTCGACGCCCGAATCCGGTGACAAGCTGCGCGCAGCGGTCGGCATCACCGACGCGTCCGTCAACAACACCGCGCTGCTGAGCAACATCGATGACTGGGTTGCGCTGCACGCTTACGTGGTCGCGAACCAGGGTCAAACGGTCGCGCCGATGATCCCGGCGATCACGTCGCTCGCCGAAGGCCCGCTCGGGGTGTTGCACCTTCCGCGGCTTTGGGGCAAGGCCATGATCAAGACGCTCGGCGCGTTGCCCGAGGGCTATCATTCCGGCAGCGGTCCGCTCGACGAACAGCTCGCCGACACGATCGGCATGGATTTGGCCGAGTCGGTGAAGTATACGAACGCCGAGCTGCCGCCGTACCTCGTCTACGAGCAATGGGTGCGCGAGCACGCCACCAAGCTCGATGCCGACACGCTGGCGGCGTGGAACACGCGCATGCGCACGCGCGAGAAACCCGCCCCGCTGGCGGCGGAGGAACGCAAGATCCTCGGCATTGCCGACGAGAGCGAACGCCGGGGCGTGCTGCTCAACGACCTGATCGACTGGCACCTTTGGCACGGGGAGATCACGAAATGACCACGCGCGCGGCCTGGCTCTCATCCTGCGGGGCCGCGGCGCTCGCCGCAAGCGCGCCGCAGATCGTGCGGGCGCAGACGCGGCCGTCGATCCGCGTCGGCTGCGGCAACATCGAGTCGCACGCCGAGGCGTACTACGCGCGCGCGAACGGGTTCTTCGCGCAAAACGGGATCGACGTCGATATTCAAAACCTGCGCAACGGCGCGGCGATCGCGGCGGCGGTGTCGGGCGGTGACCTGCAGATCGGCGTTTCGAGCATCTTGCAGCTGGCGGAAGCGCGCGGCGCCGGCGTCCCGTTCGTGATCATCGTACCGGGCGGCTTGCACGACGGCCGCATCGCACACACCGCCAACCTCGTCGTCGCGCCGGGCGGCCCAATTGCGAAACCGTCCGACCTCAATGGAAAGATCATCGCGGTCAACACGCTCAACGGCCTCGACCAAATCATCGCCGACGCGCTGATCGACAGGAACGGCGGCGACTCGACGACGGTCAAGTATGTCGAGGTGCCGCCGGCAGCGGCCGCCGAGTCCGTGATCGCGGGCCGCGTATCTGCCGCGCAGCTCGAGGAGCCCGAGCTATCGGGCGCCGGCACGCGCGTGCGCCGCTTGGGCGACGGCGAAGATGCGATCGGGACGCGCTTCGCCACAACCGGCTGGTTCACGACCGACGACTGGCTTGCGAAGAATAAAGATACCGTGCGGCGTTTTTCGGCCGCGATCTTCGCCGCCGGCGCGTGGGCGATGCAGAACCCGGAGAAGGCGGGCGCCGTGCTGCACGATGCGCTCGGGCTCACGCAGGCGCGCGGTACGCAAACGTTCGCGACCACCCGCAACGCGGGCGAGCTTTCGCCGCTGCTCAACACGGCGGTCAAGTACAAGGTCGCTCCGCCGGTGTCTGCCGGTCAACTTTTCTGGGACGGGAAGTAGCGTAGCGCGTCGTCGGAGCGTAGGGCATTTCGACCTCGCCTGGAAGGGCCAAATCCGGCTGCAAGCCGCTCAGGGTTGAGGGAGAAGGACATCATGACCGACGTCGTTACCCAGCGTGAATTCATGACCACGTGGCACAGCTCGCCGCGACAAGGCATCGAAGCGTGGTCGACGCGCAACAAGGCGAACCTGATCGGCTCGGGGACGAGCACTGACCGCGTGCCGCCGTTTCGGCCGTTCGATCTGCTCGCGCAGCCGAACGACGCCCTCGTCGTGCTCGAGAACGACGATCACCGCATCGGCGTGCAGAGCGTCTGCGGCGCGCAGCGAACGTTCGTGCGCCACATCGACTTCGACACGATCTATTTCCAGTTCGCCGGCAAGACGACGCTCGAAACCGAGTTCGGTGAGGTCGAGATGTCGCCGGGCGAGATTCTGTTCATCCCCGAAGGCATCGCGCATCGCTCGACCGGAACGGCCGACAGCCTGCGCTGGTTCGCGTTCGTCAACGAGCCGTTCACCGAGTTCATGGACGGCGACGACGTGCACACCGGTCACACGGAGTTCCGCATGATCCGCCACGGCGGTCCGGATTGGAAGATCCCGGCCGGTGCGGAGAAGCCGGTCAAGACCGGCGTCATCGAAGAGCGCATGATCCGCTGGGGCCACGGACCGAACGACCGTACGATCATCCACCGCGACTACGACTATCTCGCCGGCGCATCGAGCACGCACATCGCGGAGAAGCGCAGCGGCATCCGCAAGCTGCGGGCGTTCGATATCTTCACGGGGGTGGCGGGGAAGAAGGGCGGCGTCGAGCCGATGTTCCGCGCGCCGCACCTCGAGATCAAGACCTATAACATCACGGGCGAACAGTTCGCCTTTCACCGTGCGCTGCGCAGCGAAGAAGTCCGCATCCAGTTCCGCGGCGAGGCGCTCGATACGTGCGAGATCGACAAGACGCTGGTTGCGCCGGGTGACGCGACCGTGATCCCGCGCGGCATCGCGCACTCGGTGATCACCGAGCCGCCCGATTCGCCCACGTTCCTGCGGCTGAACTTCTACAGCAACCTGTCGTGGCGGACGCCGAACGATCTGACCGCGCATCAATATAAGAGCACGTTCGAGGTGCAAACGATCGTGCACGATGAGGCGCCGTGGCGCATCGAGGCGGGCTTAGTGGTACCGGTGGCGGCCGCACGGTGATTCTCGCGCGCGCTTGCGCGCTGCTGCTGGCGTGCGGGCTGTTCGCGGCCGCAGCGCCGGCCCGGGCCGCCGACACCCCGCAGAAGATCACGATCACGGTACCGTCGTACGAAGTGGCCGATGGCGCCTATTTCATCGCGGTGCAGAAGGGCTACTTCGCCGCCGAAGGCCTCGACGTCACGCTGCAGTTCGCCGGCGGCGGCACGGCCACGCCGGCCCTGATATCGGGCGGCATCGAAGGCAGTGCGTCGAGTGCCGCCGCGCTCAGCGCGATCATGCGCGGCGCAGCGCTGCGGATCGTGCTCGTCTTCGAAGACAGCCCGTTCTACAACATCTGGGCGCACTCCGACATTCACTCGCTCGCTGATTTCAAGGGAAAGGCCATCGGCGTTGCAACGCGCGGCGATACCTTCGAGATCGCGACGCGTCTGGCACTGCAGCAGGCGGGTATTTCGCCCGACGACGTCGGCTACACGCCGATCGGCAGCGGGCTTGGCTCCGGTGCGGCGTTCGAATCGGGCGCGCTGGCGGGCGTCGTGCTCTCGACTAGCGAGGGCAACCAAACCGAAGGACAAGGGCGGCCTCAAGAACGCTCACATCGTGACCTCGTTTCTGGGCAAGGTGCACATGCCGTGGAACGGATTCGTCGTCTCGGAAAAGCTGCTCTACGGCAACCCGGCGTTAGCGCGCCGGATCGTGCGGGCGATCGTGAAGGGCAGCCGCTACCAGCAGGCGTTCAAGGCGCAGACGATCGCGATCGTGACGAAGTACAACGCCAGCGAGAGCCGCTCGAGGGCAGCAACGATTACGATGAGTTCATGCGCGGCAAGACGCCCGACCTCACGGTCGAAGCCGGAATTTGCCGCCGCCGATCTCGACGTGCACGCGGGACTGATGAAGGTGCCCAAAGATCAACTGCCGCCGCTCGACAAGATTTACGATTTTTCGCTCGTGCGTTCGATCAACGCCGAACTGGATGCAAGCCGATGGAAACCCACGCCGTAAGGCCGATCGAGCCGCCGGATCCCGCCGGCCTGACAGCGTTTTGGACCAAACACCGGACCGCGATCACGCGCACCGCTGCGGTCGCGCTGTTCTTGCTCGTGTGGGAAGGCGCCGTGCGCTTCGGCGGGGTCAGCCCGCTGTTCCTTAGCAGCCCGTCGGCGGTTGCGGCGCGCCTCATCAAGGTGTTCGCCGACGGATCGATCTGGCCGAGCCTGCTCGCGACGGCCAACGTCGCATGGTGGGGTGCGTTTCTCTCGATCGTGGTCGGCGTTCCGGTCGGCGTGCTGATGGGCCGCTCGACGATCGTGCGCGACACGCTCGAACCGTTCATCATGGGGATGTCGTCGGCGCCGATCGTCGCGTTTCTTCCGCTGCTGATCATTTGGCTCGGCATCGGCCCGACGTCGAAGATCGCGCTGGTTTTCATCGGCTCCGTGTTCGTGATGATCGTCAACACCGAGACCGGCGTGCGGCAGATCGACTATCGCTTGATCGAGACGGCACGCTCGTTCACCGCGACCGAGTTCGACATCCTCACGAAGATCGTCGGGCCCGGCCGCGCTGCCGTTCATGATCGCCGGCGTGCGGCTCGCAATCGCACGCGTGCTGATCATGGTCGTCGTGGCGGAGTTCTACGCGGCGACGGTCGGCATCGGTTACCTCATCTTCCAGGCCGGCTCGCAGTACGACACGACGCTCGTGTTCGTGGGCGTCGTGATCCTGGCCGGCACCGGCGTGATCGCCAACGCCGCGCTGCGCGCGCTCGAGCGGCGCATCGCACCGTGGATGCACACCGAGGCCGGCCGATGATCGAAGCGCGCAACATCACCCACCGCTTCCAAAGCACGAGCCGCGCGGGTCTGCCCGTGCTCGATAACGTCTCGTTGACGGTCGAACCGGGCAGCTTCGTTTCGCTGCTCGGCCCGAGCGGTTGCGGCAAGACGACGCTGCTGCGCATCATCGACGGGCTCGTGCAACCGACCAGCGGCCAGGTCTTCATCGACGGAGTCGAGGTGCACAAGCCCGGGCTCGATCGCGCGATGGTGTTTCAGGAATTCAACCTGCTGCCGTGGCGCACCGCGCTGAACAACATCGAGTTCGCGCTCGAACTGCACGGGGTCACCGGCGTCGAGCGCCGCGACCGCGCGCTCGAGGCACTGCAGCGCGTCGGCCTCGAGAAATTCTCGACGTACTACCCGCATCAGCTCTCGGGCGGCATGAAGCAGCGCATCGGACTCGCCCGGGCGCTCAGCACGAACCCCCGCTATCTGCTGATGGACGAACCGTTCGGCGCGCTGGATCCCATGGTGCGCGAGATCATGCAGATCGATTTGCTGAAGCTGCTCGATGCGGAAAAGCGCACGATCGTCTTCGTGACCCACAGCGTCGACGAAGCGGTCTTCCTTTCCGACCGGGTGATCATGCTCCGGGCGAATCCGGGTTCGATTCTGAAAACGCTCGACATCGATTTGCCGCCGCGCCGGTTCGAAAACGACGAAGAGATCAAGGCGTCGAGCGCGTTCGTCGCTTACCGCAATGAGATCTGGCACCTCTTGAAAGAACAGTTGCGCCGGCCGGCGTGACGAGGAGAAAACGTTGACCCAAACAACCGATAACATCGCGACCGCGCCGCACTTCCTATCGCTGGCCGAGCGCGACCGCCGGCACGCTGCGATCCAGGCGCGCATGGAAGCCGACGGGCTCGACGTGCTGATCCTGCCCGCTAGCGCCAACCGTTGGGAACAATCGATGGCGGACTCGCGCTACGTGACCGGTATCGGCGGCTTCGGCACCGAGACGCTGACGATCGTACCGCGCGGTCAAGCGCCGACGGCGTACGTGTTCAATCGGGCCGGCTGGTGGAAGTCGCATGCCAACCACTGGATCGATGACGTCCGCGACGGACGCAACCGGTGGACCAAAAACATCATCGAGCGGCTCGGCGAGATCGGCTTTACGCGCGGCCGCATCGGGCTCTCCGGGTTGGCGGGCAGCAACCGCACGCCCGACGGCACCGCACCGTACTCCACCGTCGAGTCGCTCAAGGCGAAGTACCCGCAGGCCGAGATCGTCGATGCGAGTGCCGTCATTGCGGATCTGCGTTCGATCAAGAGTCCCGAGGAAGTTCTGACATTGGAACGCTCGGCGTTGGTAACCGATGAGATGGTGGCAGCAATGGTTGCCACGGCACGGCCCGGCGTGACCGAACGCGCGGTGTACGCCGCGATCGTGCACGCGATGCTGCTCGGCGGCGCGGATTTACCCTCGCTGCTGATTTTTGCATCGGGCCCCGGACTCGAGATCGGGCACGGGCAATTCGTTCCGACCGATCGCGTGCTGCAAGACGGCGATCTGCTGGTGAACGAGTTGGAGGCGCGCATTGCCGGCTACGGCGCGCAAACGGTGGCGCCCGTCTGGATCGGCCGCCCGGACGAACGGTATGCGTCCGTCGCCAAGGCGGCTGAAGCCGTGTTCGACACCGTGCTACAGCACTTGCGGCCCGGCGAGACGATGGGCACTGTGATGAAGGTCTATTACGATGCGGTCGAGCGCGAAGGCAAGGGCGCGCTGAAGGGTTCCTTTCCGCTCATGCACGCGCGCGGTCTCGGCGATGAAGTGCCGCAGGTCATCGACGCGGCGGATCTCGAGGCGAGCGGCGGCGCGGAACTGGTCGAGAATATGGTGTTCGTGTTAAAGCCGCGCGTGCTCGATCCCAGCACGAAGATCTCGGCGCAAGTCGGCGACACCGTCGCCGTGACGCCCAGCGGCGGCCGCCGATTGGGCCGCCGGCCCTTCGGCCTCTCCATTGTGTCACCGAACTAAGGTATCGACATGCGATTGAGCAACAAAACCGCGATCGTCACTGGGGCGACGGGGCAATTCGGTCACGTGATCGCGCGTGCGTACGCGCGCGAGGGTGCGAATCTCTACCTCTGCGAGTTTTCGGAAGCGGCTGCAGCGCTGACCAAGCTGCGTGACGAAATCGCGGCGACCGGCGCGAAGGTCGAGTCCGGGACGCACGACGTGAGCACGCAGGCCGGCGCGGCCGAGCTCGCCGCGGCTGCGCTGAAGTCGTTCGGCCAGATCGACATCTTGCTCAACGGCACGTCGGGCGGCGGACACGGCAAGGTGTTCGAGATTACCGAGGCCGCCTGGCGCCGGGCAATCGATCGCGGTCTCACGTCGTATTTCTTCACGTGCCAGCAAGTCGGTAAGGAGATGGCGCGGCGCGGCTCGGGCAAGATCATCAACATCAGCTCGATCGTCGGCCGGCTCGGCTCGGGCGGCGCCATCGGCTGGGGCGCGAACAACGGCGGAATCGATGCGATGACCGCGGCCTTCGCGCAGGCGCTCGGCATGTACGGCATCAACGTCGTTGCACTGGCGCGCGGCGCCACCGACACCACGCCGTATTCGGATGAAGCGACGAACGAACGTCTGCGGCGCTTGCCGTTCGGCCGGCTCGGCCGCGAAGACGACATCGTCGGTCCGGCGATCTTTCTCGCCACCGACGAAGCGAAGTGGATCGCCGGTTCGGTCATCTACTGCGACGGCGGCTACGTGACCGCGGCCGCAACCGATGCCGAATCGCGGCCCACCGAAGTGCCGTACCGCGGCAAGTAACATGCTCGAAGTGTGGGGTGCGACGAGCGCCGCGAACGTTCAGAAAGTCACCTGGTTCCTCGAAGAGATCGGCAAGCCGTATACGGCGCGCGGCATCGGTTACGAAGGCAGCGATCCGATCGACGAAGTGTACTTGAAGGTGCGCGGCGGCGAAGCGTCACCGATTCTCAAAGACGGCGAACTCGTGCTGTGGGAAGGCAATGCCGTCATCCGTTATCTTGCGGAAACGTACGCGCCCGGGCGCTTCTATCCGCAAGCTTTCGCGGCGCGCGCGGAAGCCGATCGCTGGATGGACTATCAGCTCAGTACGATCCGGCCGCCGCTGCACGCGATGCTGCGCGACCATCTCGATTCGCGCGCCGTCACGCGCAATGCCGCCAAACTCGCCGAAGCGATGGAACCGGTGGAAACGGCATTGGCGCAGCGGCCATATCTGGCCGGCGAGACGTTCACGATCGGCGACATCCCGGTCGGCATCAACGCCTACCGCTGGTTTCTGCTCGATATCGAGCGGCCGGAGTCGCCCGCGATCGAAGCGTGGGTCGAGCGCCTGAAGGCGCGACCGGCGTTCGCGAAAGCGATCGTGCCGCCGAACAACCCCAACGTCGCGCTCCGTGCATAACGAGAAAGGCCGAACAGCATGATTCACATGACCGACGAGATCCGCCGTTGGCTCGAAGTCGCGCCCGATGACGGCGTCCCGTGTCTCGTCGGCACGTCGACCAAAGACGGGCATCCGCAGATCAGTCCCAAGGGCAGCGTCGCCGTCTTCGATCCCGAGACATTGAGCTTCTGGGAGCGCAGCTTCCGTTCGAGCTACGATGCGATCGCCGAGAACCCGCACACGGTCGTCTACATGCGTAACCCGCACGGCTCGGTGGAGATCCCGCATCGCGGCTCGGCGCTGCGCTTCCACGGCGAGGCCCGCATCGCAACGAGCGAGGCCGATCGCCAACGTGCCTGGGACATCAGCGGCAAATCCGAACAGGATCGCGATCCCGAACGCAAGGGCGTCGCGATCCTGATCCGCGTCGACCTCATCGAAGATCTCGGCGGTGCGGTCGTCATGAAGCGGGACTAACCGCAAGGATTGGCGCCGGCCCGCGGCAAACCACAATTGTTGTCGAAAACAACTAACATGGTGCCGAGGATATGATGCTGACGGCCGAAGAGCCATTTACACTGCGCGACCAGGTGTACGTGCAGACCGCGCCCGGAACGTTGGCGGGGCGCTATCTGCGCCGCTTTTGGCAGCCGGTCTATCATAGCGTCGACCTGCCGGCCGGCGTCGCGCGCCCGCTGCAGATCATGTCGCAGTCCTTCGTGCTCTTCCGCAGCCAAAGCGGCGTCGCGTCGCTGCTCGACCCGCGCTGCCCGCATCGGATGGCGCAGCTCTCGATCGGTCGCGTCGAGGGCGAGACGCTTCGCTGTTTCTATCACGGCTGGAAATTCGGCACCGACGGCGCCTGTCTCGAACAGCCCGCGGAAGGCAACGCGTTCACCGGTAAGGTAGCGGTGCGGTCGTATCCGGTACGCGAATATCTGGGCTTGATCTTCGCCTATCTCGGCGATGCTGAGCCGCCGGAGTTCCCGCGGATCCCTGAGTTCGAGCGCTTCAGCGGTTTCGTCGAACTCGACTCCTACTCGCGCAGCTGCAACTACTTCCAGAATCTCGAGAACGCGCTCGACATGAGCCACGTCGCGTTCGTCCACGCCGACAACCGCGCGTCGTTCGCGAACATCGGCGAGGGCTTGCGGCTCGATGCGACCGAATCGACGTGGGGCGTCGCCTACACCTACGAGCGGCCCGACGGCGCGAAGCGCGTGCAGCAGTTCGGCATGCCGAACATCTTTTACATGACGGCATTGCCGACGGACCCGGAGATCGGCTGGCAAGAGTCGGTGTTCTGGTGGGTGCCGATCGACGACGAACGCCACATGCAGTTCAGTCTCCACCGCGTTCCTGCGACCGGTGAGGCGGCGGAGCGCATTCACGCGCGGCGGCAAGAGCGGCGCCGCACGATCGACCAGCGGCACCAAGACGTGAGCGCGGCGATTCTCGACGGCAAACTTTCGCTTCATGACGTCGACGTCCAGCGCGTCGACCTCGTGCGCCTGCAGGACGACTTGGCGCAAATCGGGCAGGGCGACATCGTCGACCGGCGCGCCGAACGCCTGGGACGCGGCGACGCGGGTGTGGTGGCGATTCGCAAGGCGTGGCATCGCGAGCTGATCGCGCTGCATCGCAAGCAGCCCTTGAAACATTGGACGCGCGATGCGGAATTGATCCCGCGCGCCTGGGGTTTGAAAGACGGCGAACTCGACCGCAATGTCGTTGCCGATGAAACCGAGGCGCCGATCGTCGACGTGCGACCGTTCGTCGAGATCGAAGAGCAGTTGAACGAACTGCACCGGCGTCTATGACGCCGCGAATATTGCAGCCCGAGTCCGGCCCGGTGCTCGGCCTCGCGGAGCGCGACCGGCGCTGGAACGGCCTGCGCGCGATCATGCGCGAGCAAGGCATCGATGCGATCGTCGCCGGCAGCTTCAACGGCCGCGAACGGCTCGAGTCATACTTGATCGACGACTTCCTCGATTCGATCGTCGTGCTTCCACGCGAACGCGATGCGATCGTGCTGACGTTCTCGGCGTCGCGGCTCTCGCGTGCATACGAGAGCGAACGGCGCGGCATCCAGCTGTGGGCACGGGATTATCGCCTCGCCGCCGGCGGAACGTCGACCGCCGAGGTCGTGGCGGAGGTCGTGCCGTCCGGCGGACGCGTCGGCATCGTCGGCTTCGGCCCGACGGCGCCGGGCGAGATGGAAGGCCTCTTGCCCTACGGTTTCCACCGCAAGCTGACCGATGCGCTGACCGGGATCGAGATCGTTGATTTCACGCAGCAGTTCACCGACTTCATGCTGGTCAAAAGCGAAGAAGAACTGGCGCTGCTGCGTTTCGCAGCCAAAGTCAGCGAACAGGCGTCGCTCGCGATGCTCGATGTGTGCCGGCCCGGCGTCAACGAAGCAGCAGTGTACGCTGCGATCATGAGCGAGATTTACCGTTGGGGCTGCGAGACGCGCTATCCCAACATGAGCTTGCAGTCCGGTTCCGACAACATCGGTTGGGGCGCGCCGCGCTGGGCCTTGCGGGCGGAACCACCGCGCATCCTCGAGGCCGGTGACGTGGTGCAAGCCGAAATCCACACGATGTACGGCGGTCAGGAATCGCAGGTACAGATGTCGGTTGCGCTCGACCCGATCGACGAAGTGCTGGCAGCGTGCGCCGACATCGCGCGGGCGGCTTACGAGGCCGGCGTTGCCGCCGTCGCTCCGGGCGTGACGTTCGCATCGGTGGTGCATGCGATGGAGGCGCCGCTGCGCGCCGCCGGCGCTTGGAGCAAGACGCCGCTCCTCCATACGCTCACGTTCGGTGCGACCGGCTTTACGCCGGTCAACCGGGAGCAGATCGCCGGCACCCGCGAGGAGCAAACCGAAGGACGGATCACGGCCGGCATCCGGCGGGGCGATCTCGTGCTGCGGCCGGGCATGACGCTCGAGCTCGAGCCGAACGCCTGCATCGGGATGAAACGCGTGAACATCGGCGGCGTCGTGCTGGTCACGGCCGGCGGTGCGGAGGAACTTAACGACGTCCCCACCCGCATCCGCCACGTCAGTCAGGTAGAGATGGTGAAATCATGAATGCGGATCTTCGCGAACGCTACGAAGAGCTCGCAATCGCCAACCGCATCCTCTTCGATCAGGAGATCCTCGACGGGCTCGGACACGTCAGCTTTCGCGATCCCGGGAATCCGAACGTCTTCCACATGTCGCGTGCGCTGGCGCCGGGCCGGGTGACGCCCGACGACATCCTCGCCTTCGACATCAGCGGCGAGCCGCACGACGCCAAGGGCGCTTCCGTCTACCAAGAACGCTTCATTCACTCCGAATTGTACAAGGCGCGGCCCGACGTTGCGGCGGTCGTGCACAGCCACTCGCCGACCGTGATTCCGTTCAGCGTCACGATGAAGCCGATGCGCCCGATCCGCGCGGCGTTTTTCTATCCCGAGGTGCCGAACTTCGAGATCCGCGATGCGGCCGCCGGGTGGACGAACCTGCTCGTGAAATCGCCCGAACTCGGTGCGGCGCTCGCGCGCACGCTCGGCGACAACTCGGTGGCCCTGCTGCGCGGTCACGGCAACGTCGTTTCGGCGCGCGACGTCATCACGGTTGTTTCGCGCGCCATCAAGATGGAACAGGACGCGCGGCTGCTGTTGCAAGCGACGATGCTCGGCGGACCGATCACCTATCTCGCGCCCGAAGAAGCCGCGCTGATCGAAGAAATGGCGGCACATGTGGTGCGCGGCTCGGAACAAGCGCACGACCGCACCTGGGGCATGTGGAAAGATCAGGCGTTACGCAACAACCCGTTCTAGGCTACACGCTGACGTAGATCATCCCGTCTTCGATCGTCACCGGAAACGTGATGGCCACGAGGTCGGGATTTGTCACGCTCTCGCCGGTGGCGAGGTCGAAGCGGAAGCGGTGCCAGGGGCAGATGATCTCGCGCCGGCCTTCGTGCAGGCAGCCCTCATCGAGCGGCGCGCCCTTGTGCGGGCACGCATTGGAGAACGCATACACGTCGTCCTCGACGCGCATCAGCGCGATCTTGCGCCGCCGTACGGTTTCCAAACGCAACGTTCCCTTGGGCAGTTCGTCCAGCCGGCAAACGGCTTCGCGGGTGGTGTCGGTCGTGCTCATCATATATCCTATCGGCAGCGGCGTTACGTTTTGAGTAGTGCCTCAGCATTGCTTTGGAAGACTGCGCGTAGCTGGCTTTCGGTGAAGCCGCTCGAGCCTAACCCCGCGACGTCCCGCGCCGCGACGCTGTACGGGAAGTCGGTACCGAACAGGATGTGCGAGGCGGGCACCAGCTTGGAGAGGGCGGTCATGGCCTCGATGTTCGCCGATTGGGCGGTGTCGTAATAATACCGCGCGACGGTGTCGGTAACCGTGCCCGGCAGCATGGCAGCCCACTCGGGTGAACTCGCCTTGCGCAAAAAGCGGCCGATTAGATACGGCATGCTGCCGCCGGCGTGCGACCAGATGATGCGCACGTTGGGAAAGCGCTTGGCGGCACCGTTGAAGAGATAGTTGGCGATGGCGCGGGTCGTATCGGTCTGGTATTCGATCATCGAGTCTTCGATGGAGGCGCCGAGAAGGTTCGTGCAGCACGCGTTTGACGTCGGGTGAACGAACACGAGCGAACGGCGCCGATCGAGTTCGGAGAAGAGCGGGTCTAGCCGCGCGTCGCCGAGCCAGAGTCGACCGCCATAGCTCGAGAACAGGCCGACACCGTCAGCCTTGAGCGTGTCGAGGGCGTACGCAACCTCGTCGAGACTCGCCTTAACATCGGGAAGCGGCAATGCCGCGAACATGCCGTATCGTGCGGGATAGCGCCGTACGACATCGGCGGCGTACGTATTGCATTCGCGCGCGAGTCGCTTCGTGCTCTCCGGGAAGCCGAAATCGAGCCCGGGGGTCGTTATCGAGAGGTAGGCCCGCCGTACGCCGGCGCGATCCATATCGTCCATCGACTTCTCAAGGGTCCACCCGAGGATCGGCGGAGCCAACTCGGCGCTCCCGACCTCGCGCACGTAGGCCGGCGGGACGTAATGATGATGGACGTCGATCTTATCGGCGGTTTGTGCCTTGACCAAGGCGGGGATTCCGGCCGTTAGGGCGGCCGTCGCGGCGATGAAGTTCGTTCGCGTGAACTGCGGCACCGCAATCGAATGTTGTGGCGCGGACGAAAGGTCCTTCGTGCGGATACTCGGCCGTAGCTACCGGCAGGCGCGCTGCCCGGATTTGAGAAAGTCTCCGTTCGTTACCGTCTGACCGGGGAGAATATTCTGCCGTGGAGCTCGACGAACGACCCGACACCAGCGACGCCATTCAGACCGGCACTAACTTTTACGATAAGGTTGGTCCGGGAACGCCGGCCGGGGAGTACCTGCGGCGGTTCTGGATGCCGGTCGCGCTGCTCGACGACGTGAAACCCGGGCGCGCCAAGACGGTCAAAATTCTAAGCGAACTCTTCACCTATTATCGCGGTGAGAGCGGCGCCCCCCACTTGGTCGCAAACGAATGCGCGCATCGCCACACGCGGCTGGCGCCGCACGGTCGCGTTGAGGAAGACTGCATCCGCTGCTTCTATCACGGCTGGATGTACGACGCGACTGGTCAGTGCCTCGAGCAACCGGCCGAGGGGCGCGAGAGCTTCGCCCATAAAGTCCAGATCAAGGCCTATCCGGTCCGCGAGTACCACGGAATCGTGTTTGCGTACTTCGGCGTCGGCGAGCCGCCCGAATTCCAGCATCTCGATCTCTTCGACGGTCCCGGCGTGCGCGAAGTCGGATCGTACGTCCGCCAGACGAACTTTTTCAACTCGCTCGACAATCAGGCCGACTGGGTGCACGCGAACTTCGTGCACTACCGTTCGGAGTTCACAAAGATCGGCATCAACCGCGCGATTCCGGTGGTCAGCGCCGAGGAGACCGAGTACGGTCTCAAGGGCTTTCTGACGTATGATGACGGCGTCGTCGGTGTGAACTTCGTGCTGATGCCGATCGGCATGTACATCATCGGGTCGGGCTCGCGCATCAACGACGTGGACGGCCTGGTGTACATTCATCAGATGGCCTGGCGGACGCCGATCGACGACCACAGCCACCGCTCATTCAACATTTACTATGCCGACGTCACCGGTGCGGCGGCGGAGCGATTCTCCGCGGCGCGGGCTCACGCGCGTCAAGCCTCAACGGACATGCCCGGTCGCGCGGAGATCATGAACAAGATCTACAGCGGCGAACTGCACGTCGACGAGGTCGACGAGTCGCGCCCCGACATCGTCGGCATCCAGGATACCGTCACGATGGAAATGCAACGGCCGATCAGCGAACGCGAACCGGATCGGCTGGGCCGGTCCGACGCGGCCGTGATCGTGCTGCGCAAGATGTACATGCGTGAAGTGCGCAAGATGCTCAACGGTGAGGCGATCAAGCCGTGGAAGTGGCCGCGCGAACTGAAGGCCGAGCCGCAGTTTGTCGAGGCCCCATGACGCAGGTTTCACGCGCCCAGGTGCTGAGCGGACTGGCCGCAAGTGCTGCCGTTGCGGCGACCGCGCGTCCCGCGCGAGCGGCCGCACTGAACGATCTCGTCGCGGCTGCTAAGAGCGAAAAGGAACTCAACCTCATCGCCGGCAGCGACACGTTCGGTGGGGCACCTGGCATGAGTGCGCTCAACGATGCATTCAACCGCAAATTCGGGCTCAACGCGACGCTCACGCTGACACCGGGGCCGGCGATGACCGTTATGGGCTCGCGTCTGTTGACCGAGTATCAGGGCAATCACACCGCCTCAACCGCGGCCTACATCGGACCGTTCTCGCAGTTCGTCGCGCTCAGTCGGGCCGGCGCGTTGCAAAAGGTCGATTGGGTCGGAACCTTTCCCTGGGTTACCCGCGCGATGGTCGTCGACCCCGACGGCGTCGGCATCCTGATGCGTACGGGGCCCAACGGCATGCTCTATAATCCGAATGTGCTGCCGCCGAATCAGGCGCCGAAGAGTTACGACGATCTCGTAGACCCCAAAGTCAACGGGCCGTGGAACAAGAAGCTCGCGCTGGCACCGTATCCGGACTGGCTGGCGATGCTCTCGATCACCTGGGGCCCCGAGCGCGCGAAGGCGCTCGCAACCAAAGTGGCCGCCGTGGCGGGCGGCGCGCTCCGGTACGGTGACGCGCAGCCGCTGATCGACGGGCAATTCGCGCTCATGGCAAATGAGGGTTCGTGCCTCGAGCTCAAATGGGCGTGGGAGTCGAAGAAGGTTCCTTTCAACGTCGTCTTCGGATCGAACCCGGTGGTGTGCGATTATTTCCAAATGGGCGTGCCGAAGAACTCGCCGGTGCCGCACTTGGCGCAATTGTTCGTCGGGTTCATGACGACGCCCGAGGCCCAGGCAATCACCGATAAGTTCGGCGGCCAGGGTTCGCATCTCGTGCCCGGCACGCGCATCTACGCATTCATTCGCTCGCAGCGAATCACGTTGCAGGATCCGCGGCGCGTCTACGCTTTCTTTTCCGATCCGTCGACATCGGCGCTCTACGACGAGCTTGGCAAAATCATCCGGCTCTCATAGCCGGATGACGTTCGGAGAGGCTTTGCGCGGTCGCGGCACGATCATCGCGATCGCGGTTGTCGGCGTTGCTGCGACCGCGCTCGCGCTTTTGATGACGGTCCGCCTAGCATTTCAGGGCCCTACCCCGGATTCGTTCACGTTGGCCAACCTCGGAACGGTGTTCGCTGATCCGTTCGTCGCGCATGCGTTGCTCAACACGCTCGGCTTCGCAACGGTCACGGGTCTGACGGCGTTCGCGTTCGGCGTGCCGATCGCGTGGCTCGCCGAACGCACCGATCTTCCCGGGCGCGCCATCGTCATGCCGCTGATGACGATCGGACTGCTCGTGCCGGGTTTTTTCAACGCGATGGGCTGGCTCTTGCTCTTGCACCCCCGGATGGGCATGATCAACGTTTGGCTGATGCAAGGTTTGCATCTCGCGAGCGCACCGCTCAGCGTGGTGTCGGTTGCGGGGATGGGCGTCGTCCAGGGCCTGGGCCTGGCCGCGCTGATGTTCGTGATGTGTGCGGCGGCGTTTCGTGCCCAAGACGCCACACTGGAGGAAAGCGCGCAAGTGCACGGCTTGCGTTTCTTCGACCGGCTCGTTCGCATTACGCTACCGTTGATGTGGCCGAGCCTGCTCGCGGCCGGGATCTACGTGTTCATGGTGGGCCTTGCGGTCTTCGACGTGCCGGCGGTCATCGGGCTCAGCAACCGCATCTACACGTACAGCACGTTCGTCTACGACCTCACCAACCCGAGCGCCGGCGGTCGCCCGAACTATGGCGTCGCGGGGGCATCGAGCCTCATCGTCATCGTGCTGGCGGGACTGCTCGGAACGTGGTATTTCCGCGTCGTGCGCCGTTCGCGCCGTTACGCCGTGGTGACCGGCAAAGGTTATCGGCCCGCGCCGTTCAAGCTCGGGCGCCGCGCAATCGCCGCGTGGGCGTTCATTGCCGCATACCTTACGCTGAGCCTCGGGTTGCCGGGCTGCGTCCTGCTGTGGGCTTCGTTCTTGCCCTACTTCGCGCCGTTCTCGGCTGATGCGCTGGCCCGCGTCTCGCTTGCGAATTATGCGACGATTCCCTGGGCCGCGTTCTGGCACGCCGCGCTTAATAGCGCGATCGTCATGATCAGCGTTCCAACGATCACCATAACGCTCTCGCTGGCGATCTCGTGGGTCGTCGTGCGTTCGGGACTGCGTGTGGCGCGCGTCTTCGACGTCCTGGCGTTTCTGCCGCTCGCGATCCCGAGCGTCGTGTTCGCGGTCGGCGCCGCGGCCATCGCAATTTTTTGGCTGCCGTCGTGGATCCCGTTCTACGGCACAGTCGGTATTCTCATCGCGGTGCAGGTGATCGTCCAGTTGAGCTTCGGCACGCGCGTGCTCAACAACGCCCTCTTGCAAATTCACCGCGACCTCGACGATGCCGGTGCCACGTTCGGGCTGCGCACGGTGGACGTGATCTGGCACGTGCTGCGCCCGCTGGTCGGCCCGGCGCTGCTGTCCGCGTGGCTTTGGATGGGTCTGCTCGCCTATCGCGAGCTGACCGTCGCGATGATGCTCGTGACCGACAAGAACATCACGCTTCCGGTCTTTATCTGGGGCGTTTACAGCGAAGGTCAGATCGGGCAGGCGGCGGCGCTGACGATTTTGCTCGGATGCGCGATCGTGCCGCTGATCGTGGCGTATTTCGCGGTCGCGCGGCGGGGCACGGCGCCGGCATGATCGCGGCACGCGGCATCGTGCGCGATTTCCGGACCGGCGACCGCGCCGCTGCAGCGCTGGGCGGCGTCGATTTGACGATCGCAACCGGTGAATTCCTCGTTCTGCTCGGCCCGAGCGGCTCGGGGAAGACCACGCTCTTGCGCTGTGTGGCCGGTCTGGAACGTCCGGACGCGGGTGAGATCGAGCTCGCCGGCGTGCCGGTGTTCTCGGCGGCGCGCAAGATCGACGTGCGCCCTGAGGATCGCCGGCTGGGCATGGTCTTCCAATCCTACGCCGTCTGGCCGCACCTAACGGTGGCGCAAAACGTCGCGCTGCCGCTGACGCGCGGCGTGAACAAGATCGCGCGCGCCGACATGGTGCCGCGGGTCGCGCGCGCGCTCGCTGCGGTGCAACTGGCCGCGCTCGGCGATCGGCCGGCCACGCTGCTCAGCGGCGGTCAGCAGCAGCGCGTAGCGCTCGCACGTGCGCTCGCGATCGAGCCGCGCGCGCTGCTGATGGACGAGCCCCTTAGCAATCTCGATGCGCGGCTGCGCGGCGAGATCCGCAGCGAAATCAAAGCGACGGTCGCGCAGATCGGGATCACGGTGTTGTACGTCACCCACGATCAGGACGAGGCGATGGCGCTCGCCGATCGCATCGCCGTCATGGACGGCGGACGTATCGTGCAGAGCGGTACGGCCGAGGATCTCTATCGCCGCCCGCTGACGCCGCGCATCGCCGAGTTCTTCGGATCGATGAACTGGATCGCGGGCACCGTGCGCGCACGGGGCATGGTCGAGACGGCACTCGGTGCGCTAGCGGTGCCGAGCGACACCCCGAGCGGAGCCGTGATGGTGGGAATTCGGCCCGAGGATGTCCAGATCGCCACGGTTCGAAACGGAACCGTCAACATGTTCGAAGCACAGGTCGTCGACGATCGTTATGTCGGCGACCACCGGATTTGCCGCATTCGCGCGGCGGACTCGGTGATCACTGCAAAGCTTGCGCCGGATCGCGACAATTGCGCCGGAAGTTCGGTCTGGGTCGGGTTACCCGCGGACCGGCTCCACGCGTTTCCTTCGCAATCCGATTAGTTGAGAAGCGGCGTGCCGCCCGGTGGCCGCGCGAACATGCGCAATTACAGGAGAAGGGCCGGCAGCCCTAGGATTTTTGAACGGTTATGTACGCGGAACTGATGGTCGATCGCCCGGTTGCCGACTTGCTCGGCGATTGGGACATCCTGGACGATCTGGTGAGTAAGAAGTTCTCGCGGTTCAAGCGCGTCGGCGACGGCATTCTGGGCATCCGGCGGCGCATGCTCGAGGGCAATCAGGTCGTCGATCCGGTCAAGGGCATCTTGCCGCAGTCGCTCGAGCTAGGCCCCAACGGCATCCACGCCGTCGGGCACGACATCCTGACGCTGCGCATGACCACCGGCGGAACGCCGCATCGCGTGCCGCACAACTTCGGCTTCTGGCATATCAACGATATGGACGAACTCTACCTCACGCTGCCCTCTCCGCGGCCGGGCGACCCGGCCTA
Organism: Vulcanimicrobiota bacterium; assembly: GCA_963845455.1. Classification (GTDB taxonomy): domain Bacteria; phylum Vulcanimicrobiota; class Vulcanimicrobiia; order Vulcanimicrobiales; family Vulcanimicrobiaceae; genus Lustribacter. The sequence continues at coordinate 1,108,784 of CAWJSM010000002.1, forward strand.
CATGATCGTGATCATGCAGCATCCCGAAGGTGCCGAGGGTGAAAGCTTCGCTGAGTACTGCGAGAAGTGCCTGACGCTGATGTTCGAGCGGCACTACAACACCGGCCGGCTCGGTTTCGAAGGCTTCTTCAAAGCCAACGATGAGGCGATCATCGAGTACAATTCCGATCCGAAGTTCCGCACGTGTCCGCAGTGCGGCCATCTCAACCCGTTGGGTTACACGTGGAATCCGGGCCGCGATACGCCCGAGACGGCCGCCGCGCGCCTGCAGTGGTGATCCGGCGGATCGCGGCATTCGCCGTCGCGGCGCTGCTGTGCGCGGTCGCTGCAGCCGGTGCCGCAACGCCGGCGCCCGCGATGCCGTTCACGATCGACGTCATCGCGTCGTCGACCGGTGCGGGTGCGTATTTCGGTCAGCAGATGATCGACGCGGTCAAGAACTACGAACTCGCGGCCAACGCGAGCGGCGGCATTCGCGGCGTCCCCGTGCACTTCGAGTTTCACGACGACGAATCGCAGCCCGAAATCGCCGTTCAGCTGGCGCACGAGATCCTCGCGAAGCATCCGGCGGCCTTCCTCGGCGGCAGCGTGCAAGCCACGTGCAACGCGCTCGCGGCGCTGGCCGCCGGCACCACCGTGATGTACTGCATGTCGCCGGGTCTGATTCCGGAGCCGCGCGGATACGTCTTCGCATCGTCCGCTTCGCTCCAGCATCTCGTCCCGGCGCTGTTTCGCTACGTGCGCACGAGCGGTCATCTGCGCGTCGGGTTGCTCGTCACGACCGACGCGACCGGCCAGCGTTCGGACAAGATGATCGACTACACGCTGCACTTGCCGGAGAACAAATCGCTGATCGTTGCCGGCTACGAACACTTCAGCGATAGCGACATCAGCGTGGCGGCGCAGATCGCACATATCAAGGCCAATAATCCGCAGTTCCTGTATGTGTCGGCGGCGGGCACGCCGTTCCAAACCGTGCTGCACGGCATCATGGACGGCGGGCTCGCGAACGTTCCGATCATCACCTCGGCCTCGAACATGACGGACAAGCTGCTCGCGCCGTGGGCGAAGACGCCGCCGGCGCAACTGGACTTCAACGGGACGCCGTTCTGGGGCGCTACCGATCCCGACCGCCGGTTGAAGGCCGCGATCGCGGAATATCATGCCGCCTACGCGCGCGCGGGAACCGCACCGACGCCCAACGACGACTACGGCTGGGATCCGGCGAAGATCACCGTCGCCGCTTTTCGTGCGCTCGGGACGGGCGCAACCGCCGCGCAGATTCATGACTACATCGAAAATTTGCACGACTTCCCCGGCATCGGCGGGCTGTACGATTTCCGCGGCGGGGATCAGCACGGTCTCGGCGACGATGCCACGGTGATCTTGCAGTGGGATCCGGCGAAGATGATTTTTTATCCGGTGAGCGGGCCGGCGGGCGTCGCGAATCCCAAGCGAGGTAACTGAGATGACCACGAAATCGGAACCGGTCACGAACCACCGGATCCCCCTCGTCGGACCGGAAGCGCCGGAGCGTGCGTGGCAAGAAGCCAGCCGGAACTATATCTGGTCGGCGCGTCACCCGCGCAGCGCGTCGCGCCACGGCATCGTCGAGCTGCTGCCCGAAGGCGTCGTGCGTTTGCCCGAACGCGGACGGGTGTTCCACGTCATCCCGGCCGGGCGCGCGTTTCGCATCGAACACGGCTTCGGCTTCTGGCGCACGTGCGGCGCGGACGCGCTCTACATCGCGAGCGACTATGACGACGGTGTCGCGTACATGATGGTGATCAGCACCGCGCCCGAGTCGTATTCGACCGACACGCTGCACTGGACGTGCCCGGGCTGCGGCGCCGCGCTACATTCGGTCGATGTTCCGACACGGCGCATTCACCTGACCGGCTTGAACGAACGCGCGCTCGCCGCGGTGCGCGCGTTCAACGCCGATACGGCCCTGCGTACGTGCGCGAAGTGCGCCGCGGTGCATCCGCCGGCGTACGGCTTCGAACCCGGCGACGACAACGATGAGGAGCGCAGTGCCCGTGCAGACTGGTAACATGTACTACGCCGAGATCACCGTCCCCGAGCGCATCGACGCGCTGCTCGACGATTGGGATCTGCTCGACGACCGCGTGATCAAGAAGTTCACCACGTTCAAGGATGTCGGCGAGAACGTCGTCGGCGTGCGGCGGCGGATGGTCACGAAAGATCCCGTCACGGTCCTCGATCCGGCCAAGGGGCTGTTGCCGGAATCGGTCGAGATCGGACCGGCCGGCCTGATCACGCAGACGCACGAGATCCTCTCGCTGCGCATCACGGTCGGCGGCGCGCCGCATCGCGTGCCGCACAGCATGGGCTTCTGGCACATCAACGATGTCGACGAACTCTATCTGACGTTGCCGCCGCCTGCGCCGGGCGAACCGGCGTACTTTCTCGTCATCATGGGCAACCCCAAGCCGTCGAGCAACGAAGGCGAGAGCTGGGCGCAGTACTGCCAAGAATGCCTGACGATGCTGCACGAGCACTATTACAAGACCGCGCAGTGGGGCATGGACGGCCATTGGCGCGCCAACCTCGCCGCGATTCGCGAATACAACAGCGACGTGAAGTTCCGCACGTGTCCCGAGTGCGGTCACGTGAACCCGCTGGCATACGTGTGGAACACCACCAAGGATACGCCGGAAGAACGGTTGGCGCGCGAGCAGTGGTGAGCGCCGGCGCGCTTGCCGGAGCCTTGCCAATTCTATCAAATTCTTGCGGTCGACACGGGTGAGGACTTCAATGCTCCGTAGTCAGGTTCCAGCATGACGCACGCGCAGCAGAAAAATGACAGCCCGGCGGATTGGACCACGGCCATTGAGGAGCGCCGTGCGATCGCGCCTACGGCGGCCTTGCAAGGCGCGAATCTAGGCGGCTTCGAGATCGAGTGGCTGTTGTTGCGGCCGTGCGTCTTTCCGGCCTCGATCGTGCGGGATCTGTCGGTCATCGCGACGCTCGGTTCGGGATTCGTCATCGAGACCGAAGCCGGCCCGCGCATCACCACCGAACACGGCGAGATCTACTTGCTTTCGCCGTCGCTGCGCCGCCGCGCGTCGTTTCGCCAACGCGGCGAAGTCTTGCGCATCACGTACGGCAGCGCGCTCGTGGGCCAAATCGCCGCGGAGATCGGCATGACCGGCGTGCTCGATGCGCTGACGTTTCAGCGGCTCACCGATCCCGCGGTCTACGAGATCGTGCACATGCTGGCCGAGGAAGTGCGGCCGGGCGGTGCGCGCGCGCCGATCTATAGCGCCTCGCTCGGACTCGCCTTGCTCGGGCACGTGCTGCGTGGCTGCCCGCCGGCGCAACAGCGCAATGCGGTCGTGGATGCCGGACTCTCGCCGCAGCGCCTCGCGCGCAGCCGGCAGTATATCGAAAACCGGCTCGGCGGCGATCTGACCGTTGCCGAGATCGCGGGCGCGGTCGACATGAGCGTGTTTCACTTCGCGCGCGCGTTCAAACAGTCAACCGGGAAGACGCCGCACGCTTACGTGCTCGAGCGGCGCATCGCCGCAGCTCAGAGCCTCGTGCTCAACACCACCCGTCCGCTCAACGAAATTTCGTCCGAGCTTGGCTTCAGCAATCCCAGTCACTTCAGCGCGGTCTTCGGGCGCCTCACGGGCACGTCGCCGTCGGCTTATCGTTCACACAAAGATGTAAGGAGCACATGACCGCATCATCTCAAGACCTTCAGGGCTCGCCGGACGAGAAATGGGACCCCGCGTGGAGCAACGCGGTGTTCTCGCTGGCCGAGCGCGACCGCCGCTGGGCGAAGGTTCGCGCGCTGATGAAGCGCGAGGGCATCGATTTGCTCGTGTGTATGCCGTGCACGAACTCGCACGACCGCGGCGCCGCCGACGCGCGCTACCTCACGCAACTCGGCGAGAACAGCGACGAACAATCGGTCGCGTTCCCGATCGAAGGCGACGTGCGCGCCTGGCACAGCCGGCCCGGCGTGTGGCCGTCCTCGAACTGGTTCTCGGATATCCGCTCGGCCGGCCGGGGCACGGGCGGTGCGACGATCAGCAGCTACATCAACGAATTTCCGCAGTACAAGAAGGCGCGCATCGCCATCGCCGGGCTCACCTCCACGCCGATGACGCACTGCCGCGCAGCCGAGGGCGAGATCAACTGGCAATCGGTCGAGATCCTCAAGAGCAATTTCCCGCAAGCGGAGTTCGTGAGCGCGTCGACCGTGCTCGGCGAAGCGCGCTGGGTCAAGAGCGATGAAGAGATCGATTTCTTGCGCAAAGGCGTCGAGATCGCCGAGCTCACGCTCGACGCGATCCGTGAAACCGCGCGCGAGGGCGTGCCGGAACGCGACGTGTTCGCCGAGATGATGAAGGTCAACGCGAAGGCCGGCGGCAGCTTCACGCCGATGTTCGGCTGGATCACGGGACCGCAAGGCCGTCCGTATCACCGCCTCGAGCAGCCGTCGTTTCGCAAGTTCGCCGACAAAGATATGCTGAGCGTGGAGATCGAGGGCCGGTGGGGCGGCTACATCGCGCAAATCGACCAGTCGGCGGTGATCAATGCGCCGATCGACGGTCTCGACGACGCGATGAAGCTCGCCTACGAAGCCTACGACCGCACGTTGGAATTGCTCAAACCGGGCGTGACGATGGGTGAACTGGCGGACACCGCGGTGATGACCGCGCTCGGCGGGCGCCTGCGCGCCGGTCTCGGCTTCCACGGCCGCGGCACCGGTGATGATGGTCCGCTCTTGATCGCGGGCGTGCCGCTCAAGCCCGAGATTCGCGATCTGGCGCTCGTCGAGAACTGCTGCTTTGCCGTGAAGCCGAGCGTGCATTTCGACGGCGTTGCCGAGTACTGCCGTTGGGGTGATTCGGCGGTCGTCGGCAAGAACGGCGGCGTGCGCCTCGGCACGCGCCCGCAAGAACTGATCGTCCTGAAGTGAGGCAAACGATGAGCCGCGCATTCAAGTTTGCATGCGCGACGCTGGTGGCCGCGCTCATCGGCGGCGTGACGCTGCCGGCGAGCGCGCAACCGGCGCCCTACACGTTTGAAGTCATTCTCCCGATGACCGGGCAGGCCGCGTTTTCGGGCCAAGCCGAAAGCCAGACACTGTCTGCGTTCGAGAAGTACGTCAACGCCAACGGCGGCGTGCGCGGCGGCCCGATCCATTTCGACATCAAAGACGATCAGACGAGTCCCCAAGTCGCGCTGCAACTGACCAATGCGCTGGTCGCGCAGCACGTGCCGGTGATCTTCGGCTCGGCCGTGGTGGCGACGTGCGCCTCGATCGGCGCCGCGGTGTCGGCCACGGGTCCGGTGCAGTTCTGCTTTTCGCCCGGTTATTCGCCGCCGAAGGACTCCTATTCGTTCGCAACCGGCGCAACGATCCTGGCGCTGACGAAGACGATTCTGACGTACGCGAAGCTGCGCGGCTTTCACCGCATCGCATTCCTCGGCTCGACCGACGCGACCGGTATCGCATCGGCTGCAGTCAATGCCGAACTGTTCGCATCACCCGACCTGCGCGGCATCCAGCTGGTCGCGGACGAGCGCGTCAGCACCGGCGACGTCTCGGCCGCCGCGCAGATGGCGAAGATCAAGGCGGCGAAACCGGACGCCCTCTGGACGTCGACGAGCGGCACCGTCTTCGGCACCGTGATCCACGCGATGTCCGACGTCGGGCTCGACGTGCCGGTGCTTACGACAACCGCTAACGCCAGCGCCGCGCAACTCAAACCGATGGCCGCGCTGCTGCCGCACGAACTCTACTTCAACGGCGTGCCGTTCCAGCTCGGCGATTTGCTCAAAGATGCCGACGTTCGCAAACAAGGCCGGACGTTTGCCGATGCGTTCAAGCTGATCGGCGTCGAACCGACGCCGCTGCACACGCTCTCATGGGACTCGCTGCTGATCACGGTCGCGGCGCTGCGTCAATTCGGCCCATCGATGACCGCCGACCAGCTGAAAACCTACACGCTGGGGCTACGCCGCTTCCCGGCACTGAACGGCAATTACAATTTCGCAGCCGGAGATCAGCACGGCCTCGATTCCAACGCGGTCGTCATCGTCGGCTGGGACCGCGACAAACAAGACTTCTTCCCCGCCAGCCAACTCGGCGGAGTCCCCATCAAACGCTAGCGCGCTCAGATTCGTTGGCGGGATACGAGGTCGGCGAAGGGGCCGGGGGTGGCGGCTAGGGCGGCGTAGGTTCCGTTTTGGACGATGCGGCCGCGCTCGAGCACGACGATGCGATCGGCGTCGACGATCGTGCTCAGCCTGATGGGCGATCACGACGCGCGTCGCACGCATCGACCGCAGGCTTTCGGTTACGATCGACTGCGTCTGATTGTCGAGCGCGCTCGTCGCCTCATCGAAGAGGACGATGCGCGGTTTGTGCGCGAGTGCCCGCGCGATGATGATTCGCTGACGCTGGCCGCCGGAGAGGCCGCCGCCGTCGTCGCCGATGACGGTTTCCATGCGCATCGGCATGGCAGCGATATCGGCCGCCAGGCCCACAGCGCGCGCGGCTTCCCAGGCTTCATCGTGGCTGAGGATCGTGCCGCAGGCAATATTTTCGAACAGCGATCCGGGAATGGTTTTCGCCGTTTGAAGCACGCAACCGATTTGGCGGCGCACGGCGCCGAGGTCGAGCGTGGCAAGATCGTGACCGTCGTAGAAGACCGAACCATCATCGGGCCGCTCGAAGCCGAGCAACAGGCGAAAGAGCGTGGACTTTCCCGAGCCCGACGAGCCGACGATCGCAACGAATTCGCCCGGCGCGATGGCGACGTCGATCTCATCGAGGGCGCGCCGGCCGGGGCTGTACGAAAACGCGACCCGGCGTAATGTCAGGGCGCCGGTGAGACGTCCCGGATCGCCATGTCCGTCATGGATTTCGGGGATAGCGTCGAGCAGCGGCTTCGCCCGCTCGAAGATCGGCACGACGCGGACGATCGAGGTCAACGCATCGCCGAGCCCGAGCAGCGAGCCCAACAGTTGACCGAACGCGGCGCTGATGGCCAAAAACGCGGCGGCCGAGATCGTCTGCGTGCGGAAAACCGCAACGTCGGCGACGATCGTCAGCGTTGCGATCCCCGGCCATAGCGCTTGGAAAATGCCGAACCGGTATGCGATCGCACCGGCGCGCGACGAAAGCCGCCGCATGGTGATGAAGCGGTTGAGCCAGCCGACGAACGCGCGCGACTCGGCCCGCGCCACGCGCAGTTTGGCCACGCCCGAAATCAACTGCAGCACGTAGGCCGCCGTTGCGCCGCCGCGCATCGAGAGGTCGCGGTAGAGCGGCAGCGAGATCGCCGCTTCGAGCAGCGCTGCGCCGACCGCGATCGCCGCCAGCAGCGCGCAGACGAGTGCGAGCCGCGCATCGTAGATGACCACGACGAGAAAGCCGCTCAACGAGAAGACGGCTCCGAGCGTGACGGAGAGCGTCGCCCCGGTGACGTAGCGCTGAACCGATTCGACTGAGAGCGCACGATCGGCTAGGTCGCCGACGGCGTAGCGCCGGAAGAATGCCACCGGCAGCGAGACGAGACGCGCCATGAACGCGGCCTGTGCGGAGCCGCTGGCGCGCGTCTGCAGACGTAAGACGAGCAAGTTTCGCGCGATCTCGACCAGCGTTGCCGTGCCGCCCACGAGCACGAGCCCGAGTGCGACGAGCCCGAGGCTCCCGCGCAGCCCGTTCGGAATCACGAGCCCGTACACGAGGCCGATCGCCAGCGGCAAAACGGCGCCCAACAAGCCCGCGATAAAGCCGAATCCGACGATGCGGAGCAGGTCGTACCCGCCGCCGGGAGCGGCGACGGCGATGATATCGCGCAGCGTGATCGCACGCGCGGGCAACGTCCGGATGAAGATGTACGCCTGAGGTTCGATCTGCGCGGCGAGCGCATCGGTCACCAGCACGCGCGTTGCGGGATGCTTCGGATCGATCAGTTCGTAGCGCCGGCCGCCGTGCGCGGGGAGGAGCGCGACCGGTTCGCCGTCGCGCACGCCCAGCAGCGGACCCATTTCGCGGTGCCACCAGCGTCCGCGCAGCGAGACGCGCCGAATCGGAACGCGCGAGCTCTCCGCGATCGCCCGCACCATGGCGTCCGTATCGGCGTGCCGTTCGTCCGGCGCCGTGATTTCGATATGCGAGACGCGCGCGACGATTCGCGCCGCAACGACCACGGCATCATCGCCGGGATTCTCGAGCGGCACGGCGCGCGCGTCGAGCACGCTTGCCGCCGCGTCGAGCGCGCGCTCGAGCGCCACCTCATCGCGTTCGCGCGTGCGCTGCTGACGAGCGGCGCGCAACGCGTCGGCCGCATCGGCGGCGCGAATCCAGCCTGTCCACATCGCGCTCATCGCGGTTTCCAGCGCCGCCAGCGCCTCGGACGCCGGCACGTCGGCCGGGCGCCCGAGCGTCTCGATCTCCGACGGTTCATCGGCGAGCAAGCCGAACTGCGGCGTCAACGCGACGATCGTTCCCGCAGCTATGCGTGCATCGAAGTAATGCGCGCTGCCTGCGACGAGCCGAGCGTAGGCGATCGGCGCACCGGCGACGGCGCGGTCGCCGGCGTCCAGCGCGCGGATCTGACGCTGCGCATCGAGCGCGACCTCGCTGCCGCGGTCGCCGCGCTCCGACCGATCCGCGAACAGGAAATCGAGATAACTGCGGATGGCTTCGTCGCGCTCGCCGTATTCCAAGTCCGCGATCTGCAACGGCTCAAGCGCTCCCGGCGCGGCGCTGATCAGCAATGCGTACGACCCGGTCGCCGTTGCGTGGGAGCTGCCGAAGATCACGCCGCCCGCCGGAACCGCGGCCTGGAACGTGCGGCGTCCGCTGGACATTCCTTCGGCGTCGAGCTCGACGACGAACACGATCGCTTCGCCGGTTCGGACGCGCCAGCCGCGCGTGAGATCGCCGGCGACGATCGTGCCGTCGGCCGGCGTGCCCGGTACGGTAAACGTCATCCGGCGGTCACGAGCGCGCGGTAGAGTTCGCCGCGCGCGACGAGATCGTCGTGCGAACCGCGCTCGACGATGACGCCGTGTTCCATGACGAGGATCTGATCGCAATCTCGCACGGTGCTCAAGCGGTGCGCGACGATCAAGCACGAGCAGCCGCGGCGGCGCAGGTTGACATCGATTTCGTGCTCGGTGATGGCGTCGAGAGCGCTGGTGGCTTCGTCCAGCACCACAAACGCCGGATCGCGTACGAGCGCTCGCGCAATTTCCAATCGCTGGCGCTGTCCACCGCTGAGGTTCGCGCCGTCTTCCTCCACGCGCGCGTCGTACGCGTCGGGGCGCGCGGCGATGTCGGCATGGATCAGCGCATCGCGCGCGGCGCGTTCGACGGCGCCGGAATCCAGGCCCGGGTCCCACAGCGTGATGTTGTCCGCAACGGTTCCGGCGAACAGCACGATTTCCTGATCGACGAAGGCCACGTCCGAAACGAAGCTGACCGGATCGATCTCCTCGCGCGGCCGTCCGTCGAAGAGGATGCTCCCCGACCACGGCCGGTAGAGACCCGATACGAGCCGCGAGACCGTCGACTTGCCGCTGCCGGTCGAGCCGACGATCGCGACGCGCTCGCCCGGCCGAATCGCGAACGACACGTCACTGATCGCGGGCTTTGCAAAGCGTGCGTACCCGAAGGTGACCGCGCGCAGCTCCAAGGCCCCGCGCAGGCGCACGTTCTCCGTGTACGCGACCGGTGCGGGATCGACCGGATAATGAAGCACGTCGCCGAGCCGCCGCACGTCGCCGTCGATCTGCTGCACGTCGGCACCGAGTTCGAGTGCCGCGGCGAACGGCGCATTGAACTGCGCGGCCAGCATCGTCATGGCGAAGAGCGTGCCGAGCGTGATATGGCCGGCCATCACGAGCAAGGCGCCGACGCCTAAGATGGCGGTCGTGTTCAGCACGGTCAGCAGGCGCGGAACGCCCCCGAAGAGTTGCGAGGGCAAGGCGAAGCGCTGACGTGCGTTCAGGGTGCGCGACTGCCGCGCGAGCCACCGTGCGAGCAGAGCGTGTTCGGCGCCGCCGGCTTTGATCGTCTCGATCCGCGCGAGCCCGGAGATGGCCGTGGCTGAGAGTTCGGCCTCTTCCTGAAGCAGCGATGCCGATGCCTCCGATCGCCAGCGGGCGACCAGCCGCAACGCCACCAAATTCAGCGCGGCAAAGAACACGGTGATGGCGGCCAGATAGGCGTCGTAGGCGACCATCACCGCTAGATAGATGATGGCCGTGAGCGCACCGACCGCACTTGCTGCGAGACGCCGTGAGAGCAATTCCGCCACGCGATCGTTGCTCGCGATGCGATAGGCGATCGCGCCGGCCGAACGCTGCGCAAAGAATTCCATCGGCAAGGCCAGCACGTGACGAACGAAACGCGTCGCGCTGGCCACCGCAATTTTCGACTGCAGCCGCAGGATCGCGCGCTGTTGGATCTCGGTCAGGGCGGCTTGCAGCACGAGTGCGGCCACGAGGACGAGCACGAGCGGACCCGTCCAACCCTTGTCACCGCCCACGAGCACGTTGTCGACGAACGCTTTGGTGAACGCCGGCAAGATCAACCCCGGCACGACGAGCGCAAAGCCGGCCGCGATGATGAAGGCAACGGCGCGCCGTGACGATGCGACGCGCTGCCAAAGCGTCGCGACCGTGCTGACGACGCTGCTGCCTTTGGTGAAGTTCGCATTCGGCACGAACGTCAGCACGATACCGGTAAAGCCGCTGTTGAATTCGGCGTGATCGATGAGGCGCCGTCCGAAGGCGGGATCGTTGACGCGAACGCCGCGTTCGGTCACGCCCTCAACGACCATGAAGTGCGCGAAGCGCCAGTAGATCACGAACGGCGGCGCGATCGTGGCCAGGTCCCCAGGTTCGCGCTTGAATCCCCGGCCGTCCAAACCGTAGCCTGCCGCTGCGCGAACGAGGTTGCCGGCGGTCGAGCCGTCGCGCGAAACGCCGCACGCAACCCGCAGTTCTTCGAGCGGAACGCGCCGCCCGTGATAGGCCAGCACCATCGCAAGGCAGGCCGCGCCGCACTCGACGGCTTCCATTTGGAGCACGGTCGGCGTTCGCACGGGACGGGTTGCGACGGTACTCACGTGCCTCGTGAGAAGACGAGGTCGATCGGGTGCACGTCGCGGACGATAATGGTGGCCGTGCACGGTATCCCTTTGGTCGCCGCGCTCTGGAGGTCCAATTCCACTTCGCGCACCAGAACGGTGGGGGAGAACTGCGCGGCCAGCGCGTCGTTTTGCAGCGCCCGGCGAATCTCTTCGGCCGTCGCGGGGTACGGGGCAACCTCGGCCACGCTCGCGATGATCGCGCTTCCGTTCTGGGCCGATGCGTCGATCGGGGCCAGGCGCGCGGGCATCCCCGCCACGATGCGGCGGTCGGATGCGAACGGCACGAAGACGACCGCCCGAGCTCCGCGAGCAAACACGCCGCGTCCCGTGACCGTGACCGGGATCGTGCCGAATACCGCCCACGCCAGCGCCAGCAGCACCAGCAGTCCGATCGCCGAAAGCGCGATGGCGCTGCGGGCGGAGACGATCGTCATGGCTTCGTCGAGGCGGTCGACGGCGTCGATCGCGGCTACGGCCTCATCGCGAAACACGTGCTGGGCCGCCGCTACCGCGCGCGCTGCCGGTTGACGAACGCGCGCAGACGCTCGGGGTCGAGATATTCCTCGCGCAGCGTGCCGGGAACGTCCGGATGCCGGTCATCGTACGTACAGATCGGGCAGGCCCCTCCATAAGGAAAGCCGCGGCACATCTGGGGCCGGCGCTCGTAAATGGTGCACAGCCGCGATTCCGTGTCGAAGAAATTGCAGCTGAAGTGGTCCGCGCCGTTCTCGTCCTTGCCGAGCGGAATCATCATCCGTTCGAGAAAGAAACGCACGCCATTTTCTTTCGGGTCTTGCGCGAGTTCGCGCAGATACTCGATCGTGACGTGCCGGTCGCCCGACCGGATGGGTCCCAAATCGAAGCAGCAGTAACCGGGACAGGCCACGATCGGTTCTTCGGGATCCATCGGTTCCTGTTTCTTAGGGCGCCGACCGAGCTCCGCCCGTCACAATTAGGCCATCTTGCTAGGAGCGAGCCAGGCACGCGCCAGAATGTTCTCTCCGGACCCATCATCTCGCTCGCCTCTTGCCGGACGGAGAACCACATGTCTCAACAAGATGACCCCAAGGGCCCCGCGAATGCCGAAAACGCCGAGCTCGACACCGAAGAGCTCGATCAGGTTTCCGGTGGCGCCTTCGACGCATTTCTAAAGCTCGATAAGCCCGGTACGCCCGCGGACTTCATCGTACCGCACCCGTAGGACTCGCGCGCGAGCTACTGGGATGCTTTCCAGTGGCTCGAGCGCAACTCGGCCTCGGCTGCGCGGAGCGGCTCGAAGTCGTAAATCGCGCCGGCCGGCGGCACCGCGTCACGCGGCATCGACATGATCACCGCGCGCACGTCGAGATCGCCCCGGATATCATCGTTCGATACCATGAGGTCGGGGCTCAGCCCGGCAATGAACGCATCGTAGTCGGCTGACTCGATCGCGGCGTTCGATGACGGCAGCAGCTTCAACATCATCGCGATCGTCTGCTGTTTGTAGGCGCGCACGTAGGCCATGCCCTTGAGGATTGCGCGCAGCATCTTGTGCAGCAGCTCGGGACGTTCGGTGACCGTCTTTTCCGAAACGGCGAGGCCGTCGATTGGAAGGTGGATGTTCTTGTAGTCCATCACGAGATGGGCTTTGCTCAGCTCGCCCGTGATGCGCAGTTGCGTCACGTCGGTCGAGGCCAGTACGAAGGCCGGCGTGAGGCCCGACATCGCGCTCGCGCCGTTCGCGGTGCCGAGCGGCGTGTAGCCGACGGAGTCGGATGGAATGCCCGCTTGCTGCAGCGCGATGCGCGTCGCCACTTCGCCCGCGTCGCCGCGTGTTTCGATACCGACTTGTTTGCCTTTCACGTCGGCGAGCGTGCGAATGTCGGGGCGCGTCGACCAGAGTGAATAGAGCCCGCGGTTCTGCAGCACGAGGACGATGCGCATCGCTCCGCCGCGCATGATCGCGGCCAGGGCGCTGGCGCTCGAAGCGCTGGCATCGATGCTGCCCGAAAGCAAGGCCGGCGTCGCGACGCCGCCGTTGGCCAGCGTGTACTTGAAGTCGAGGCCTTCCTCGGCGAAGTAGCCTTTCTGCCACGCGACGAGATACGGCGACTCGAACATCTGGATCGAGGGCATCGTGAACGTCAGCGTTTGCGCGGCGGCGGCCGGCGACGCGCAAGCAATCCACACCGCCGCGAGTGCGAGCGCGATGCGCCGCAAGAGTTAGATTTTCACCGGCGTGAAGCGCGTGGTATAGAGCGTTTTCGGATCGGGCACGCTCTCCATGATGCCGAGCTCCTTGAGCGACGAGGCGACCGCCGCGACGGACTGGGTGTCGAAGGCGCCGTTGTTCGAAAGCCCGGGCAGTTCCTCATCATAGAGCCGCGCGGCGACCGCGGGCGATTGGTGCAGCGCCGCGACGGCGCTCGCGACCGTTTCGGGTCTTGTGCGACCTCGCGTACGCCACCGTCATGAACCAGCCGCGCAGAAAACGCTGCACGATGTCGGGGTGGTTGGCGATCATGCTGTCGCTGGCGAAAACGGCGTGCGTGATGAAGTGCTTGATCAATCCGAACGACATCAGCACGCGGCCTTCGTGCGTCTCTTCCACGCGATAGCCGACGCTCAGGTCGGCGACCGCGCCCGCCGTTTGGCCCGCGTTCATCGCGATGATGCGCGGTTCGATCGCGCCCATCTCGAGTGAATTGATGCCGTCGTTGCCCCAGCCTTGCTCGCGCGAGGTTTCGTGCACGAGCCAATCGGTCAGCGAGCCGGCCGAGGAGACGGTAATCGTCTTGCCCTTGAGGTCGCGCGGCGTTTTGATCGTGCTGTTCTGCGCGACGATCACGCACATGTTCGACGGCGATCCGTACATCTCGGCCACGGCCATCGCCGGAATGCCTTTGGAGCGGTAGCCCATCGCGGGGCCCGATCCGAGCGCGAAGTCGAGTTCGCCGGCTACGAACGCCTGTTGCTGCTGCGCGTCGGACTTGAATGCCGACATCACCGGGTTGAGGTTGACGCGGTCCCAGATGTGCGCGCTGGTGCCGAGATCGAGCAGCGCGAACAGGAACGAATCCGGGCTCGCGCGTCCGACGCGGATCGTGTCGGGCGCGGCGGCACGTGCCGGGATCGCCGCGATGAGAACGAGCAACGCACTCAGAACCGCCGCGACGAGCCGCATTACGGTTGACGCCGCTGGGCGCGCAACGCCGCGGTCGCGGCGTCATCGACCGTTTTGTCGGCCTTGAAAATCACGCCGTAGTCGTCGCGCGCCGCGTCGACGGTGATGAACTCGTCGAGCACGTCGCTGCGCACGCTGGCCGGATCGCGGTCGAGGGGATTGCCCCAGCCGCCGCCGCCGGCCGTTTCGACGACCACCGATGCGCCGGCCGGGAAGTTCGTGCGGTACGGGTCTTCGTCTGCGAACGGCTCGTCTTTGGTGCGCCGCGCGCGGTTGAGCGACGCCTCGCCGCTGCCGCCGCCGAAGACGCCCCACGGCGGCAGCTTGCGGCGGCCGTTGTTGCTGAGGCTCCAGCTGCCTTCGAGCAAATTGGTGAACTGCGTCGCCATGCCGAGGCCGCCGCGGAACTTGCCCGCGCCGCCCGAGCCTTCGCGCAGCGCGCGCCGGTCGACGCGCACCGGCGACTTCAGCTCGATCGTCTCGATCGGCGTGTTGCGCACGTCGCCTTGGCAGACCGAAACCGACGCCGATGGTCCGTCGGCCTTCGGGCGCGCGCCCCAGCCGCCGCCTTCGATCGTCTGCAGCACGAACGCCGTGCCGGTCTTCGGATCGCGGCCGAAGAACGCGCACGCCGCCGCCGAGCGTGCCCAAGTGCGCGGCGGGCGTGCGTTCGGGCATCGCGGGCGCGAGCGCTTTGACGATCGTGTCGACCATCGTCGGCAGCGCGCGGCTCCAGCCGGCCATCGGCGCGGGGAAGCGCGCCATCATCATGTTGCCTTCTTGAATCTCGACCTTGAGCGCGCGGAACGAGCCTTCGTTGACCGGCTCGAGCGGCCCGGTGATGCCCTTGTAGGCGATGTACGGCGCCGGCCAGCGTGCGCGCGTTCATCGCGCCCTTGCGTTCGAGCGAGGACTTCGTGAGATCGATCGTCATGTCGGTGCCGCTGACCGTGACGCTCACGCGTAACGGAACGGTCGACGGTGCGATCGAAGCCGTCGTTGTCCATGTAGGACTCGGCTTCGTAGACGCCGTCGGGGATCTCGCCGACGACGAGCCGGCACTTGCGCTCGGTCTCATCGAAGATCGTCTCGATCGAACGCGAGATCGTGTCGCGTCCGTAGCGCGCGTAGAGCTCCTCGAGCCGGCGCTCGGCCAGCTTGCAGGCGGCGATCTGCGAGCGCATGTCGCCCATCGCGGCATCCGGATAGCGGATGTTGTCGCGGATGATCGCGAGCACTTTCTCGTCGGGCACGCCGCGCTTCGTAGATCTTGATCTGATCGAACTGCAGGCCTTCCATCCACGGATCGGCGACGTTCTGCGCGCCGAAGCCGGTGCTCATGCCGCCGACGTCGCCCCAGTGCGCGCGCACGATCGCAAACGCGGTCAGCTCGCCGTCGACGAAGAACGGCGTGTAGATGCAGACGTTGTTGAGATGCTGGCCGGAGACGCGCTGATGGTTCATCAGGATCACGTCGCCCGGCGCGAAGCCGTCGGGCCCGTAGCGCTGGATGCCGTCTTTGATCACGACGCCGAGATCGGCCACGAAATGCGAAACGCCGCCGATGTTCTGCGAGATCAGGCGTCCCTCGGTATCGAGCAGCGCGCAGCAGTAGTCGCGGATCTCGTAGATCATCATGTTGTACGAGGTGCGCTGCAGATCGACCGACATCTCGTCGGCGATCGCCGGAAACGCGTTGCGCAGCACCTCGAGGGTGACCGGATCGAGGCGGGCGGGTTGTTCGGCGATCATGCGTTTGCTCCAATGGTTACGATCATTTCGCCGCCGTCGGCGACCGTCATCGCATCGCCCGCCAACAGCACGGTCGTCGATGCGTATTCCCAGATGATGGCGGGGCCGGCGACCTTCGATCCCGGCGGCAGTTTGTCGCGGTCGTACACCGGACACTCCACCGGATGTTCGGGATCGTCGAGCACGACCGGGTTGCGCGCGAAGAGCGCATCGCCCGAGCCGCTCTCGATGCGCGGAAAGGTGAGCCGTTCGCGGCGCCCGTTGACGGTGAGGCGCAAGTTCACCACCTCGACCGGTTCGTTCACCGCCTGATGACCGTAGCGGCGATCGTGCAGTTCGTCGAACGACCGCCGGATGCGCGCCGGATCGCCGCTGCGCAGGTCCTCATCGCTGACCGGCGTTTGGATCGGGAACTCCTGACCCACGTAGCGCACGTCGAGGAAACGCTGCACGGCCATCGCTTCGGGAGCGGTGCCCTCGTCGGCGAGCAGTGCTTTGCCGTCGGCGATCATCTCATCGAAGACGCGCGACATGTCGGCGAAATCGGCGGAGAGCAGCGGCTTGTAGTAGGTGCGCACGTAGTCGTGACGCAGGTCGGCCATCAGCATACCGAAGGCGGAGAAGTGTCCCGGGACGCGCGGCACGATCAGCGTCGGGATGTGCAGTTCGCGCGCGATCTCGGCGGCGTGCAGTCCGCCCGCGCCGCCGAACCCGAGCAGCGCGAAATCGCGCGGATCGTAGCCGCGCGCGACCGAGACGCCGCGCACCGCGAGCGACATCTCCGCGATCGCGATCTTGATGATCCCAAGCGCGGCTTCGTTGACGGAGATGCCGAGCGGCTCGGCGATCTTCCGGCGAATGCTCTCGCGCGCCGCTTGCGACGTTGAGCGGCATCTCGCCGCCGAGAAAGCGTTCGGCGATCACGCGCCCGAGCGCGACGTTGGCATCGGTGACCGTCGGTTCCGTGCCGCCTTGACCGTAGGCGACGGGGCCCGGATGGCCGCCGGCGCTGCGCGGCCCGACTTTCAGCGCGCCGACCTGATCGATCCAGGCGATGCTGCCGCCGCCCGCGCCGACCTCGATGATGTCGACGACCGGCAGCATCACCGGATGCCCGCTCGCGATGCCGCCGATGAAGTAGCCTTGCGCGATATCGGGTTCGCTGTTTTGCACGAGGCTGACTTTGGCGGTCGTGCCGCCCATGTCGAACGCGATCACGTTGGGATAGCCGAGCCGGCTGCCGACTTCGGCCGCGGCGATGATGCCGCCGACCGGGCCCGATTCCATCATCGCAACCGGAATGCGCTTCGCGGTTGCCGGCGACATCGTGCCGCCGTTCGACTGCATGATCAAGAGGCGTCCGCCGAAGGAAAACGATTCGAGCAGACCTTCGAGATCGGAGAGATACTTGCTGACGCGCGGCCCGACGTAGGAGTTCAGCACGGTCGTCGAGGTGCGTTCGTACTCGCGGTATTCGCGCAGGATGTCGTGCGAGAGCGAGCGGTACACGCCCGGCGCGAGATCGGCGAAGATCTCGCCGACGGCAACTTCGTGATCCGGGTTCGCCCACGAGTGCAGAAAGCAGACGGCCACCGACTCGATATCTTCGGCATTCAAGCGCTTGGCGAGCGCGCGCGCGCCGTCGCGTTCGAGTACGGTGACGACGTCGCCCGACGCGTTGAGGCGTTCGACGATTTCGTGGGTGTCGCGGCGCGGCACGTAGGGCGTCGGGCGTTCGAAGAAGAGGTTGTAGGCTTCGGGCCGGTTGCCGCGCCCGATGCTGTAGACGTCGCGCGTGCCTTCGGTGACGACCAGCGCCGTGCGCGCCCCGGTACGTTCGATCGCGGTGTTGATCGCGACGGTCGAACCGTGAATGAACGTTTCCGCATCTTGCATCGGCAGGCCGCTCTTCGCAAGCGTCTCGCGGATGCCGACGGCGAGGTCGTACGGAGTCGTGGAGCTCTTGGCGTGATGAATCGAGCCGTTCGTCAGATCGAACGCGACCAAATCGGTGAATGTACCGCCGATATCGAGTGCAATGACCAACGACAAAGAAGTTCTCCGCACGGGCGCCAAAAAGGGAGTATCTTTCTTCTCGTGTCGCCAAAAGGAGCCTCCCGCATACCGCTCGCCCGGGGCCTGCAAACATGAGTTCTACAACGTCGCAAGACTACGCGTCGCAGCTCTGCGCGGCGCTCATGGAAATGCTCGCGACAGATCACACATTGAAACACGTCTTGCAACGTTTGAACGCAAGCGGTCTTCGGCCGCCGTCGGGCGCCGCGTGGGACGAACGCGAACTGACCGCGACGCTCGCAGCGCTCGCTCCGGTGCCGGAAAAGACCGCCGCCGGACCGGTCTTCAAGGCCGATTGGGACGCGCAGCGGGCGCAGCGTTCAACCTCTTCGCAAAAACTGAAAGCGCCCTCGCCGTCCGCGCGCGCCGAGTTCTTGCTCACATACGGCTTGCGCAACAAGTGGTACGTCGTCGCATCGTCCGATGAGGTGACGGGGGCGCCGCTCGGCGTGAAGCGTTTGGGCGAGAACCTCGTCCTGTGGCGTGATACGGCCGGACGCGTGCATGCACTCGAAGACCGCTGCCCGCATCGCGGCATCGCTCTCTCGATCGGCGAGTTGCGCGACGGTTTGCTGACCTGCGCGTATCACGGCGTGCAGGTCGACGATTACGGGAAGGTCGCGCGCGTTCCGGCGCTGCCCGGCTGTGCGCTCGAAGGCAAGACGCTGATCAAGAGCTATCCGGTCATCGAGCACTATCAAGCCATATGGGCGTACTTCGGCGACGAACGGAATCCCGAGCCGCCGCCGCTCGAACTTCCCGAGGAACTGATCTCAGCCGAATGGACCGGCGTGATCCACACCGACGTGTGGAACGGCGACTATCGCTACGTGTGGGACAACCTCGTCGATCCGATGCACGGGCCGTATCTGCACAGTCAAACCTACACGCAATCGCGCGGGCCCAAGAACGACGACGTCGCCGTAAAGGAGACCGGTCACGGCTTTCAGATCTATCGCGAAGGCCAGCGCGGCGTGAACCTCGACTGGATCGAGTTCGTCGACGCGGGCACGGCGATGTACTCGCGCGTCGAGATCCCGATGCCGCCGAACGCGGGGCCGGGCGGGTTCATGGGCATCATCTTTTTCCCTACTCCGATCGACGAAGGTCATACGCGCATCAACGTTTGGCGCTTACGCAAGGTATCGGGCTGGGAGCGCAATCTGTGGCACTTCTTATTCAAGTACCGCATCCTCGGGTTCGTCAATGCGGTGCTCGAGCAGGACAAGAACGCGCTGGCCTTCATGCCGGCGTGGCCGGCGCCCGAACGTCTGTATCTGCACGACGTGGGGATCACGAAGCTGCGCAAGCTGATGCGTGACGAAGCCAAAACCCAAGCCAAGGAGTTCGCTCGATGAGTTCGCTGGACGCGCTGAAGGCCAATCTTCACGATCGCCTGAGCACGCACAAGGCGCCGTTTCACGGCGTCGACGTCAGCGCATCGTCGGCGGCGATCGATGCGCTGACGAATACCGAGCCCGATCATTGGGCCGACGTATGGCTGCGCGCGGCGATGCCGTTCGAAGAAGAAGCGCGCAAGCGCGAGCAGGCCGGTGACCACGCCGCCGCGCGCGCGGCGTTTCTCAACGCTTACGGTCTGTTGCACGCGGGACGCTTTCCGTCGCCCACGCATCCGGCGAAGTGGGCGAACTACCAGCGCTCGGTGCAGAACTTCCGCGCGGCCGGTGCGTACTTCGATCCGCCGCTCGAAGTGATCACGATTCCCTTTGCCGGGCGGGCCGATGAAGGCAAGCAGATCACGTTCTACATCCGCCGCCGGGCCGGCACGAAGCAGCCGGTCGTCATCCGCTGGGGCGGCGTCGATACGTGGAAGGAAGAGCGCACCGACTACAATGAGGCGATGCTCGACGCCGGGTTCGCGTCGATCAACATCGACATGCCCGGCGTGGGCGAATCGCCGGTGCTCGGTTCCGTCGATGCGGAACGCCAGTACGCGCCGCTGTTCGATTGGATCGCGACCCAGAGCGATCTCGATGCGGAGCGCGTCGTGGTGGTCGGCATGTCGTACGGCGGGTACTGGGCGACGAAGATCGCGCACACCTATCCCGATCGCGTCGCCGGCGTGGTGAATTGGGGCGGCGGCATCGATCGTTTCTTCAGCCGCGAGTGGAATCTCAAGTCGGCTTCGGCGCCGAGCTACCTGATGGATTTGAGCCTCACGCGCGCGCGCACCGTCGGCGCGAAGTCGTACGATGAGTATATCGAACGCGTCAAAGATTTTTCGCTCGTCGCGCAGGGCGTGCTCGACCGGCCGCACGCGCCGATGCTGATCGTCAACGGCCGCGACGATCAGCAAGTGCCCTTCGACGACATGCTGGTGCTGCTCGAACATGGCGCGCCCAAGGCCGCGCGCTTTTTCCCGGGCGGTCACATGGGCTACGGCCCGCAGACCTTCCCGACGGTGCTCGCTTGGATCAAGCGTCAGGCGCGTATCGCATGAGCACCTACACGCTGCAGAAGCTATTGCGCGACGTCAACCGGAATCCGGTCCTGCGCGACCGGTATTTCGCGGAGCGAGACGCGTTCGTTGCGGACTACGCGCTCACGCCCGAAGAGCGCAGCGCCGTGCTGGCGTTCGACGTTCAGAAACTCTATGCGCTGGGCGTGCACGGTCTGCTCTTGCGCCCGTTCACGATCATTCACAAGATGAGCGAGCCGGATTACCTGCGCGCGATCCGGGGAGAAGCCTGATGCCGATCGTTTTTGCCGCCGCGGTGAGTCACGCGCCGGGGATCACGGCGTGGCCCGAAGCCGCGCCGGCCGAGCAACGCGAAAACCTCTATGCCGGCTTCGGCCGGCTTGCCGCCGATTTGCGCGCAGCGCACGCGGATGCCGTCGTGCTGCTGACCTCGGAGCACTGGGTGAACTTTTTCCTCGATCACGTCGGCGCGTTTTGCGTCGGCCGGGCCGAGACGTATAGCGGGCCCGTCGAACCATTTCTACGCATCGATCGTCGCGTGCAGGCGGGTGCGGCCGAACTCGGCGGACGCATCGTCGCCGCCGCCTACGAAAACGGGTTCGAACCAAGCTACTCGTTCGATCTCGAGTTCGACCACGGCTCGATCGTGCCGCTGCACCTGCTCGAGATCGGCAAGGACGTGCCGGTCGTGCCGATTTTCTTCAACACGCTGGTGGCGCCGCAGCCGTCGGCCGCGCGCTCCTACGATTTCGGCCGCGTGATCGGCCAAGCGCTGGCGCGGGAACCGCAGCGCATCGCGCTGATCGCGAGCGGCGGTCTCTCGCACGATCCGGGTGAGTTGCGGCACGGCATCATCGACTCGTCGTTCGACGATCTTTTCATGCAGCGCATGGCACGCGGCGACGCCGCCGGTTTGCGCGGTTATAGTAACGCCGACTTTGCGGCGGCCGGGGCAGGCGCGTACGAACTCTTGGCCTGGATCGCGCTGCAAGGCGCGCTCGAGGGCGCGCGCGGACACACGCTCGCCTATGAGGCGGTCGTCCCGTGGGCCACGGGCATGGGACTCATGGAATTCGAGATCGCATAAGCAGGACGCGTTCGCAACGACCGCGATTGGATTCACTATGAATCGTCGAACCGCACTTGCCCTAACCGCGGCGGCGGTCGCCGGCCCGTCGGTCGCCGGCGCGCAAACGTTGATTCCGCTGCACATTGCCGGCGTTCCGGAGGATTCGATCACGCCGGCCGTCTGGGCAACGCAGAACGGGATCTTCCGCAAACACGGTCTCGACGTGCAGCTCGAAGCGCAGCACAGCGGATCGGCCGTCACGGCCGGCGTCGCCGGCGGCAGCTACCAGTTCGGTAAGTCGAGCATGATCTCGATGCTGGTCGCGCACGCGCACAACATCCCGGTCGTGATCGTCGCGCCGGGCGGCTTGTATCAAGCCAGCGATGCGAACGAAGCGATCATCGTCAAGTCCGATTCGCCGATCCGCACCGGCGCCGACCTCAACGGCAAGATCGTGGCGTGTTCCGCAATCAACGATCTCTACATGATCGGAACGCGCGCCTGGGCCGACGCGCACGGCGGCGACTCGTCGACCATCAAGTTCGTCGAGCTGCCGATCTCGGCCGTCGCGGCGGCGTTGGACACCGGCCGGATCGACGCCGGCGCCACCATCGACCCCGATCTGCAGCAGGCCCTGAACACCGGGCAAAGTGCGCGCCCTGCTCGATCCCAACGGCGCGATCGCACCGCGTTTCATGTATACTGGATGGATGGCAACTACCGATTACGTGCGCGCGAACGCATCGACGGTCGCGAAATTCCGGGAGGCGCTGATCGAATCGGCGCGCTACGTCAACGGGCATTTCCCGCAGACGTCTGAGATGATGTCGAAGTTCACCGACGTGCCGGCGGCCGTGTTCAACTCGATGCCGCGCGTGCTCGGCGCGCTGAGCGTCGATGCGAAGCTGCTCCAGCCGCTGATCGACACGTGCGCGAAGTACAAGGCGATCCCCGCGTCGTTCGATGCGCGCGAGCTGATCGATCCGGCGCTCCGATGAGCACGACGCGACGGACGTTTCTCGCCGGCGGCGCAGCGTTTGCGGCCAGTTCGCGGCTCGCGCGGGCGCAGGGTTTGCCGAAGGTCGTCGTCGGCTCGTCGACGATCGACGCGGCGTCGGCCCTGATCTCCGCCCAGCACAACGGCTACTTCACGAAGAACGGCCTCGACGTCGAAATCATCACCGGCAGCGGTGCCGCGAGCGCGGCCGCCATCGCCGGCGGCACGATGCAGTTCGCCGCCTCGAATATCGTCACGCTGATCAAAGCGCACTTGCAAGGCATTCCGTTCCTGATGGTCGCGCCGAGCAGCATGTACGTCAGCACGAGCCCGACGCAAGTGCTGTGCACGCGTACCGATAGCGGTTTCAAGACCGCGGCCGATCTCAACGGGAAGACGATCGCGGTGACCGCGATCGGCGATCTGCTCTCGACGTCGACCATCGCCTGGATCAACAAGAACGGCGGCGACGCGAGCACCGTGAAGCTGGTGGAGTTTCCGCCCGCGGCGCAAGCAACCGCGCTCGAGGCCGGGCGCGTGCAAGGCGCGACGCTAGCGGAACCGTTTCTGTCGCAGGCGCTCGATACCGGCACCGTGCGGATCTTCGGGAACATCTTCGAAGCGATCGCGCCGAGCTTCTTGGTCGCCGCGTATTTCGGCAACGCCGAC
This sequence comes from Vulcanimicrobiota bacterium, assembly GCA_963845455.1. Classification (GTDB taxonomy): domain Bacteria; phylum Vulcanimicrobiota; class Vulcanimicrobiia; order Vulcanimicrobiales; family Vulcanimicrobiaceae; genus Lustribacter. The sequence continues at coordinate 1,132,100 of CAWJSM010000002.1, forward strand.
TGGATGAAGGCCAACCCGGATCTCGTCCGCCGCTTTGCCCAATCGATGCTGCAAGGCAGCGCCTTCGCCAATGCGCATCCCGATCAAACGTTGCCGTGGCTGGTCGAGTTCGCGAAGCTCGATCCCAATGTGGTCAAGCACGCCCGCCGCGAACACTTCGGGACGTCGATGGATCCGGGGCCGATCCAAACCGAAATCGACGCGCTCGCGCGCATCAAGATGATCGATCATAGCTTCGACGCCCGGGACATGATCAGCCCGGCCGTCTTGAACCTGCGCGCATGATCGAGGTCGTTGGGTTCGATGAGGTGCCGTGGGGTTCGCTCGGAACCCACCGCGAGTATCACATCGAGATCAAGACGCCGATCTTCGGAACGGAAGGCGCGCCCGACAACTTCCGCGTGACGTTCAATCGCGGCCTCGGCGGCACGGAACATCAGCCCCGCCACCGCCACAACTTCGATCAAATCCGGATGCCTCTCAGCGGGCGCGTGAGCATCGGCCCGCGGCGCTGGATCGAAGCGGGCCAGATCGGCTACTTTCCGGAGGGCTTGCACTACGGGCCGACCGAGGATCATCGCGACGTCGGCACGAGCGGCTTCACGCTGCAGTTCGGCGGCGCGAGCGGTCTGGGTTTTATCAGTTCCGCGCAGATGAAGGCGGCGACCCGCGCGCTCGAAGGGCTCGGTACGTTCGAGAAGGGCTTGTTCTGGCACAAAACCGACGGGCCGAAACAAAAACCGCAAGATGCGTTCGAAGCGATGTGGGAATATGTCAACGGCCGCAAGATCGAATATCCCAAACCGCGCTACAGCGATCAGATCATCATGCGGCCCGAGAACGCGGAGTGGCAACCGGTCGGGGGCACGCCGGGCGTGCTGATCAAGTCGCTCGGGGATTTCACCGAACGGCACGTGTCGGTCACGATGCTGCGCGTCGAGCCGGGCGGCGTTGCGGCGATCGGCCCCCGCGCGGGCACGCAGGCCGGCATGGTGCTGAGCGGCGCGGGGACGATTGACGGCAAGCCTGCGAGTGCGAATACGTTCGTGAAGATTGGAGCGGGCGCGGTTGCGAGCGTCGCGACGAGCGCCGGTCTCGAGATCGTGATCTTCGGTTTGCCGATCTTCGGCGCGGCGCGGAGCGTCGCAGCGTAATGCTGCGCACGTTGCGCCTTCCGGCGCTCTTGGCGGCGTTGCTGGTGTTTGCAAACGCGCCGGTGACGGCGATCGAACCGTACGACATCTACGCGGTCTTGCCGCTCACGGGCGCCAACGCGTTCGTCGGCAACGAGCAGCGGCAATCGTTCGAGATCTTAGCGGCCGACGTGAACCGCGGCGGCGGCGTGCACGGACGGGCGATCCGTTTCGTCATCTCCGATTCGCAGTCCAACCCGCAGATCGCGGTTCAGCTGACGGGGCAAATTCTGGCCCAGCACCCGCCGCTCGTGATCGGTGATTCGGCGCTCTCGACGTGCGCGGCGATGGCGCCGTTGCTGGCCGGCGGTCCGCTGCAGTTTTGCCTCTCGCCCGGGTTCGCGCCGCCGCCCGGCAGCAACTCGTACTCGATCGGGACGTCGCCGCCGAAGCAGGCTGAAGCGATCATGCGCTACGCTCGCGCGCGCGGCTGGACGCGCTTGGCCATGCTCAATCAGAACGACGCAACCGGCGACTCGTCGCAAAAGTCGATGCTCGATGCGATCGCCAAACCGGAGAACGCCTCGATTCACGTCGTCGCGACCGAGCGCTTCAGCCCCGGCGACATCAGCATCGCCGCGCAGTTATCGCGCATCCGGGCCGCCGGTGCACAGTTCATCGTGAGCTATAACAGCGGTGCCCCGTTCGGAATCGTGACTCGCGGCCTGCGCGATGCCGGCGTCGATTTGCCCGTGTTCACGAGCCCCGGGAACCTATCGTATGTGGAGCTCAAGCAATACGGCGACACGTTGCCGCGGCAACTGTTCTTCATCTCGGGCCCGCTGCCGCCGGATGGTCCGAACATCGAAAACGGTCCACTGAAAGCGACCGACTTGGCATTTTTGGATGCGTTCCGCCGGCAAGGCTTGCGCCCCGACTGGGGCAATGCAACGGGGTGGGATAGCGGTTCGATCGTGATCGCCGCGCTGCGTGCGCGCGGTCTGGGCGCGGGGCCCGCCGAACTGCGCAGCTACATCAACGGCTTGCACGATTTTCCGGCCATCCAGGGAATGGCCGATTTCCGCACCGGCGAGTACGGACGCGGCGTCTCCGACGCGCGCATCCTCGCGTGGGACCAAGCTCGGAACACGTGGGAGATCGCCTCGGGGCCCGGTGGAGTGCCGAAGAAATAGCGCGACTAGACGCCCGGAACCAGCTCGTACATGTGCGCCGCAGCGAGTTCGTTGCAATAAGCATAGATGTCCGCGTCGACCGGTAGCCGTTGCGTGACGACGACGATGTCGTCGAACGCGTTGCCGGTTGGGTCGCGCACGACGCCGCGCGGATCGCCGCCGGCCTCCATCGTGCGAATCGCTTCGGCCAGTAAGCGGCGCTCGCGGGCAATCGCAACATCGGAGCTCGCCAAATGCTCGTCGGCGTGTTCGTGGATCGAGCCTTGCGATTCCGTCACGAAGAGGTCGTGCGCCGGAAAACACTTCCCCATTCCGAGGTAGCTCGTCGACATCGATTCGCGATCTTGCAAGTAGCGGTTCTCGGGGTTGCGGATGGGCCGGTCGCCGGCCTGTTTTTCCGACGCGTACTGCGCAGCCATCGCCTCTTTCGGCAGCGGCCCTTTGGCGTGGAAGATGAACTCGAAGCGCCAGTGATGCTCGTCGTCGATCGGGACGTGCCAAAACATACTGCATCCCCCGGGACCAAGCGACACTTCATTGCCGCCGATCGCGCATGCGTTCGGCATGACGAAGTTCGTGATGCGTAAAATGCGCTCGCTGGTGCTGGGAATCCGGCGATCGGTGTAGACGCGCAGCCCAAAGCGCGTGTCTTCGATGCTCAGCTGCGGCGCGTTATCGACGTGGAACGCGCTCAGCCGCGCCTTCTCGACCGCCTCTTCGAGTTCGAACCAGTGCAGATACGACGTGTGGATCGGATCGATGTTGCCTTCATTGGCTTGCATCCAATTACAACTGACCAGCCAGCGCGCGTTGAAACGATACGCTTCCGGGGCGGCGATCGCCGGATAGTTGGGGAACAGCGGCGGTTCGCCCGGACCGAAGTAGGCCCAGATCGCGCCGCCGGCTTCGTGGCAGGGATAGGACGTTTGGTGTACTTTATCTTTGAACGTGCTCGTGGGCGGCTCGCCGGGCTGCTCCAAGCACCGGCCGTCGACGTCGTAGAGCCAGCCGTGATAGATGCAGCGCAGGCCGCCGTTTTCGACGCGTCCGTAGCTGAGGTCGGCGCAACGGTGGGTGCATTTGCGCGCGAGCAGACCGGGCCGGCCGCGATCGTCGCGATACAAAACGAGGTCTTCGCCGAGAATGCGTATCGCGCGCGGCGGACCGTTCGGCGTCACATCGCAGCTGAAACCGATCGGCTGCCAGTAGCGCCGAAGCAACTCGCCCGACGGCGTTCCACGGCTCGTCTGCGTGAGATGCTGGTAGGTGGTGCGCCGCTCTTCGTGTGGCGCCCCGTTCGTTAGCGCGCTCATTGTTCGCCAGGGGTCCGTCACAAGCTCGATGCGCTCCTTGTCGGATAGCTAGCGCAGCGGAATTTCCGGCCGGAGCAGCGGGCTGAGTTCCGCGGCTGCAGCCTGCAGTTGCGCGACGATCGCGGGCATTTGCCGCTCGGGCATGCGAAAGGCGAGACCGTGCACGCCCAGCGTCGCCACCAGCGTGCCGGCGGCGACATACAGCGGAACGTAGATCGCGACGGCGCCTGGGAAGAGCGCTCCGCGCGATACCGCATAGCCCGCCGCACGGACGCGTTCCAGCAACGATGCATCGTTTTCGTCCCGCCAGCCCGCGGCGAACGCGCGCAAGACGGTCCCGGCTGCGCCGCGGCGCACCGGGTAGCGCGCTGCCTCCGTGATCTCGAGCCGGATCGGTTGGAGGCTCGGAATCTCCACGACGCAGTAGCGCACGTTGCCTTGGCGCACTTGCACTGCTGCGGTCTCGCCCGTTGCGTCCCGCAACCGTTCGAGTACCGGCCGGGCGATGGCGCCGAGCGTCGTTTCACCGTAGGCGGAGACGAGCCGGCCGGCACCCGGACCGAGCCGGTAGAGCCGCTTCGTCCGATCGAATCCGAGGTACTCGTGCAACACCAGTGTCTGCAAGAGCCGGTGCGCGCTCGAGGGCCGCAGGCCGATCGCCCGGGCGATCGCCGTTAGGTTGAGGGCCGGCGTTTGGGCGGTGAAGCAGTCGAAGACGCGACACACGTTGGCGGCCGTACCGACAATCCGTTTTGGCACAATATTTGCCATAGGCAAATATATTTTTGCCATTCGATGCGCCCGGCCCCGCCGTTTGCAGCCAATAAAAGGGCCGATAGTACGAGGCTGCTAACGGCGCGGCATCAGCTTCAAATTTCGCTGGACGCTAAAAAAGGGGGAGATATGAATCGACCGCGGTGGGCGGCTTCGTGGCTTGTGCTCGTGCTCGTGGGGGCGCTGAGTCTTGGAAGCATGGCGGCCGAGCCTCCCTACGCCATCAATATGGTGCTCTCGCAGACCGGCAGCGGAGCGTTTCTCGGGACCCACGAGGCCGCGGCGATCGGGGTCCTCGAGAAGGTGGTCAACGCGCGCGGCGGGATCAACGGCCGGCCGGTCCACTTCACGTTCCAGGACGACCAGACCACGCCGGTCGTTGCCGTGCAGCTCACGAACGGGCTCATCGCCAAGGGCGTTCCGGTGATCATGGGCTCTTCGCTCGCAGCGACGTGTTCTGCGATGGCCTCGCTGGTCGAGAAGACGGGGCCGGTGCAGTATTGCGTTTCGCCCATCATCCGCGGCGCGCCGGGAAGTTATGTCTATTCGGCGAGCGCCGGCAGCGATTCGATTGCGGCCGTTCTCGCGCGGTTCTACCGCGAACACGACTGGACGCGTATCGCGCTGATTACGTCGACGGATGCGAGCGGATCCGATTTCGAGAAGCAGTTCGATGCGGCGATGGCGTTGCCGGAAAACAAGTCGATGCGGTTGCTCGACCGCGAACACTTCAACGCGGCGGACCTCAGCGTCGCAGCGCAGATGGCGCGCATCAAGGCCTCGGGGGCGCAAGCGCTCGTCACGTTCGCTACCGGCACGCCGCTCGGAACGCTCATGCACGGCGTGCACGACGCCGCGCTCGACATTCCCGTTTCGGCTTCGGGCGGAAACATGATCTACGAGCAGATGGCGGGCTACAAAGGCTTCACGCCGCGTCAACTCTTTTTCGCTGCCACGCGCGGCGTCGCACCGGACCCTCTCCTGCGCCCGGGTCCGATCCAGGACGCGCAGAAAGTCTACTTCGCCGCGTTCAAGGCGGCCGGCATTCGGCCCGATTTTGCTTCGAGTCTGGTGTGGGATCCGGGCATGATCATCGTGAGCGCGTTGCGCGCGATCGGTCCCGATGCAACCGCGGCGCAATTGCACGATTGGATCCAGAAGTTGCACAGTTGGGCCGGCATCGACGGGATCTACGATTTCCGTGACGATTCACAGCGCGGAATCGGCCAAAACGCGATGATCGTCTATCGTTGGGACGACGCGAATCAGACGTTCGCCGTCGCCAGTCACGCTGCTGGGCACCTAAAATGAGCCGCTACGACGAATGGGTCGACCCGGTGAAGGGAACGGTGAGCCGCGATGTTTTCGTAAGCGACGAGGCACACCGCGATGAACTCGAACATCTGTTTAGCCGGGCCTGGCTCTTCGTCGGCCACGAGTGTCAAATTCCGAAGCCGGGCGACTTTTTCCAATCGCGTATGGGCGAGGAATCGGTGCTGCTCTGCCGCGATCGGGCCGGCGTGATTCACGTCTTTCTCAATACGTGCCGTCATCGCGGGATGAAAGTTTGCCGCTACGATGAGGGCAACACGCCGGTCTTCACCTGCCCCTACCATGCGTGGAGCTATTCGCTCGACGGGAAACTCGTCGGCGTGCCGATGTCCAATCCGCTCTACGACGGCGTGCTCGACCGTTCGCAATGGGGCATGATCGAGGTCGCGCAATTGGCGAACTACAAGGGTGCCATCTTTGCGACCTGGGATCCGCATGCGCCGTCGTTCGAGACCTACCTCGGTGAAGCGCGCACGCAACTCGACATTCTGCTCGACTGCCGCGACGGCCGGCCCGGCGGTTCCGAGGTGATCGGCGGGATTCAGAAGTGGGTCGTGCCGTCGAATTGGAAGTTCGGCACCGAAAACTTCATGGGCGACACGTATCACAACGTCAGCCATCGTTCCGTCGATCTCGTCGGCATCTCTCCGAACGCCCGCTCGGGCATCAAAGGCCGGCGGAGTGACGAGATCGCCGGAACGCAGCACGTGTGGTTCGCGTATCCCGAAGGGCACGGGATCCACTCGATGATTCTGCCCGAGGAGAATTGGTACGTCGAGGCGTTTCGCGACAGTCCCGTCGTTGAGGAGTACTTCCGGCACTGTTACGAAGAGCGCAAGAAACGATTGGGCCCGGAGAAATCGCGCTGGGTTGGGCTCGTGGGCTCGATTTTCCCCAACACCTCGTTCCACGCGCGCCAGCCGCGCGCGCTCTTCGTGTGGCATCCGCATGGGCCGCGCTCGATGGAAATATGGCGGTTCTATTTGGTCGACGCGGACGCACCCGCGGAGGTCAAGGATTTCCTGCGCCACTACTACATGCGTTATTCGGGACCGGCCGGCATGACCGAACAGGACGACATGGAGAACTGGAACTACGCAACGGCTGCCAGCTCGGGTACCATCGCGCGCCGGTACGCATACAATTACCAGCAGTCGATGAACGCGACGCACGCCGGCGTCTTCGGAACCACGCCGGAGTCGACGCAGATGACGGAACAGAACTCGCGCAACTTCTACGCACGCTGGGCCGACTACGTGAGCAATCGCAATTGGCCCGTTCTTCTCGGCAACGGCGGCGCGCCGGCCGTTCGGGGCGCCTGACGTGGCCGTGATCGTCACCGGCGGCACGTGGGGCATCGGCCAAGCGATCTCGCTCGAGCTCGCCGCGCGAGGTCACGACGTCGTCGCCTTCGGCCTCGACGCGCCGCAAGTTTCGAGCGTTGCTCGCGATGGCACGAACGCGACCCGTGAGGCAGCGGCGGCGCGCAAGCTCCATGTCGACGCGCTCGATGCCGACGTCACCGATGCCGGCGCCGTCGCAAGCGTCGTCGCCCACACGCTCGAACGGTACGGGCACATCGACGCGCTCGTAAACAATGCCGCGATCGGACCCCTCGGGACGATTTTGGACACCAGTGAAGAGCTATGGGATCGCATCATGGCGGTCAACCTGAAGGGCCCGTACCTCTGTTGCCGCGCCGTGCTGCCGCACATGATCGAACGGGGCGGCGGCCGCATCGTGAACATCGGCTCAGGTTCGGGCTGGGGCAAGCCCAACATGTTTGCCTACAGTGCGAGTAAGGGCGGAATCTTCGCGTTCAGTGCGGCGCTGGCGTACGATTACTTTCACCAGCACATCCGGGTCAACACGGTCGTTCCGGGTGGTGGAGGGATGCCGACCGGCATGAGCCTCGGTCGTGTCGGCGGGGATCCGGCGAAGCTCACGGGCCCGGGCACGGTGGCGGGACGTCCGGCCGGCGGCGTAGACATCGCAAACGCCGTTGCCTTTCTGCTTTCGCCGGAAGCCGACACGATCTCGGGGACCGTCATCGACGTCGGCTGTTTTTCCCATCAAGGCGGTCCGATTCCCCAGGGAGCGCGCGCATGAACCGCTATGAACTTCGTTCGGACATCGAGAACTTCTTATATACGGAAGCGGAACTGCTCGACGAACGCCGCTTTACGGAATGGCTCGATCTGCTCGCTGAGGACCTCACGTATTTCATGCCGATCCAACGCAACGTCAGGTTTGGCGACGACGAACGCCGGCAGACCCGCGCCGGCGTCGACATCAGTTGGGTTGACGAGGACAAGTGGACGCTCTCCAAACGCGTGGAGCAACTGATGACGGGACTGCACTGGGCTGAGGAACCGGCGTCTCGCGTTTCGCATTTGGTCACCAACGTGCAGGTTAAAGACGTGCAGCCCTCCGTCGATGCGCCGGAGCGCGCGCTCGTTGCGTCACGCTTCCTGATCTATCAAAATCGCGTCGACCACGAGACCGCATTGTTTGCCGGCAAGCGGCTCGATTCGTTGCGACGCGTTGAGGGTGAATGGAAACTTGCGCGGCGCGAGATCACGCTCGACCAGAGCGTGCTGCTGGCGAAGAACCTGACGGTGTTCTTCTAATGGCGGATAAGATTCTCGCCGGCGGCGGCGACGACTACCTTGCGATTCGCGAGCTCAATGCCGGCGATCGCATCCACCTCAAAGGCAACATACTCGCCGAAGTCGTCGACAATCCGCGCGACGGCATGTGGATCATCGTGCGTTATCTGGAGACGCCGGCCGGTCCGGTTACGGGGAGCGATCGCTGAAATGGTCATGGCCGACGAGGTCATCGCGCGCGCATGAAACGCTCTGTATTTCTTGGAACGGCGGCCGGCGTGCTGGGCGCGCCGGGCGCGCTAGTGAGGCCGGCGCTGGCCGCTGGCGAAGCACCGTTCGTCGTCGGGTCGTTGTCCAGCGCGATGGACGCGGCGATCTACTATCCGCTCCAGCAGGGCTGGTTCAAGGCGGCCGGTCTCGACGTCACCGTCGAACCAATCACGGCCGGGCCCGCCGCGATGGCCGGAGTCGTCGGCGGCAGCATGCAGACCGCCGACGGAAACGTGCTTTCGCTGGCCGTCGCACACAGCAAAGGGATTCCGGTCGTCCTGATCGCGCCCGGCGCGAGCTGGACCTCGGCGTCCGAGACGTCGGTTGGGATCGTCGCTGGACCGGCGGTGCAATCGCTCAAGGATCTCGTCGGCGGTACGATCGCGGTCCCGAGTCTTCAAGACTTGCTCACCGTGTCGACCAAAGGATTCCTCGACAAAAACGGCGTCGACTCTGCCTCCGTGCACTTCACCGAGATGCCCCCGGCGAGCATGCCGGCGGCACTGCAAGCGCAGCGCGTCACCGCGATCGCCGTCTACGATCCGTTTCGCAGTCAGTCAATTTCGCAGGGCGGACACATGATCGGTTCCCCCTACTCCTCGATCGCGCCGAGCTTCTTGGTGACCGCGTTCTTCGCGTATCGGCCGTGGGTCGATGCGCACCGGCAGGCGACCGCCGCATTCGGCTCGGTCTACGGGCGCGGCGCGGCGTACACGAACATCCACCACGAGGAGTTGCTGCCGTTGGTTTCGAGCTTCTCGCATGTGCCGATCGAGGTGCTGCAGCGCGGGATCTACTCGCCCGTCCCCTCCAACGGGCTCGATCCGGCGATCATTCAGCCGGTGATCGATGCGGCTGCGAAATACCACGTGATCCCGCGGTCGTTTCCGGCGAAGGAATTCATCTTCTCCGGCGGCGCCTAAGTCGTTAGACGCTAAACATCACCTCGTCGGCTCGCACGGGGCGGCTGATGAGCCCGTGACGCATCGCAACCGCCAGCGGCGGGTCGATGAGCTTCGCGTCGAGCGACGTCGCGAACGTATTGCGTGCCATCACGTTCACGATATCGATGGGGATCTTGGTGTAACGGCTTTCGATTGCCCCGCTCTCGGCACGCTTCGTGTTGGCCCAGCGAGCCACCTGATAGATCACGGGCACGAGCCGGCCGGCGAGCGCGCTGTTCTTGGTGAGCCAATCGCGTGAAGCGACGAAGCCGTTGATGTAGAACAACGGCGCGATCGCGGTGTACGGAACACCGAGCACGCGCTGGTCGGCCTTCCCCTCGGAGAGGAACGGCTCACCTTGCAGCGCAGCCGCGACGGTGCCGCGTTGGAGTGCGGCATTCATCTCGGGAAGTCCGAGTTCGAAGAGCTTGACCTTGGCCGGGTCGGCGCCGTTCGCGCGCAGCCATTCCTTGGTTCCGGCCGCACTGAGTGAGTTCAAGCTCGAAACGCCGACCGAGCCGCCTTCCAGGTCGCGCGCGCTTCGGTACGGGCTCGATTTTGCCGTGACGAGCACCAGCGTACCGGTACTGGGCGTAAAGAGCGCGCCGCCCGCGAAGAACGCGAGCGGGATTCCGTGAATGACGGCATTCGCAACCTGAAGTGCGTCGACGACGCCGACGTCGAGCGCACCGCCCACGATCGCTTGCGTGATCAGACCGTTGTTGTTGAACGTCTGAATCTCGAACGCGATACCGGCCGGCTGCAGCAGCCCGAGCTCTTGCGCGTAGACGGGGAGTAAGCCCGAATCGTTCAGACCGATTCCGATGCGTATCGTCGCGAGCGTTTGCGCCGCGGCTTGCGACGGCCGTGAAAGCGCGGTCGCAGCACCGGCGAGGAGGAGCGTCCGGCGATCCATTAGCGCCGTCCGGCCATGGCGAGGTTCGGGCTTATTGCCGTCGAAATACGCTTTCCACCAGTCGCCCGAAAGATCGGCATCCGCCGGTGCTTCGACCGAGAGCGTGGCGAGTTCAGCCAGCGGATCGGGTTCGGAGGGGCGGTGCACCATCAGCGGATCGCGCCCGGCGGCCTTGGCAGCAATCGCTTCCAGCAGCTGCTTGCGCATCATGATCACGGCGCGATCCGTATAGCCTAAGTGCTCTCGCGATCGATCCATGATGACCCCTTGCGCTTCGGTCGCACACTTGTCGTGAATGTAAAAACTCGGGCCCAGACCGGCGAAGCTCTTGGCTTTCATGTCGGCCCGGTTTTGCTTGAAGCGATTCTCCCGATTGAGCGGGAGAAAGTAGTCCTCCGTCACCTCGCGGAAATTCGTCATCATGAACTCGGCGTCGACGTCCCCGTCGAAGCGGTGGCAGACGACGTACTTCCAGTGGTTCGCGTCGTCGATCGGCACGTGCCAGTTCATTTGATAACCGCAGTTTTCCGAAATCGGATCGGTCCGTGGATTCGTTAACGGGCTGCCATGGATCGCGCACGTGTTCGGCATGATGAAATTGCTGATCCGCACCCAGCGCCGGCCGGGCGCGTTCTCGCGCGCCGTCGTGATGCGCAGCCCGTAGGGCGTCTCGATGACCTGGATTTCCGGCTGCGGATCGCCGGCGAAGATCTCGTTGAGACCGCCGGAGATGTTTCTGATTTGCTGCGTACCCTCGGGAAAGAAGCGGTGGAGATACGAGAGATGCTGCGGGTCGATGTTCCCTTCACTCGCCTGCAGGTAGTTGCACTCTTGATGCACCTTCATCGTAAACGTCTGCGTCGACGGCGCGGACAAGAAATGGAATGCGGGCAGTTCGGGCGCATCGCCGCTGCCCAGATAGGCAAGAATCAGGCCGCCGGCTTCATGACAGGGATAGGCCACCGTCCGGACCTTGTCTTTAAAGGCGGATCCCGGCGGTTCGCCCGGCTGATGGATACAACGTCCTCGGCCGTCCATGAGCCAGCCGTGATAGATGCAGCGCAGACCGCCGTCTTCGACACGCCCGTACGCGAGATCGACCGAGCGGTGAGGACATCGCCGGTCGATGAGCTGCGGTTTCCCAGCCTGGTCTCGAAACATCACCAGTTCTTCGCCGAGGATCTCGACGGGAAGCGGCTCGTCGGCGTTCAACTCGCGCGATAGCGCGGCCGGTTGCCAATACGACCGCATCATCTCACCGCCCGGTGTTCCCGGGCCGGTGCGCGTAAGCAACTCGTTGTCCGAAGTTTTCAGCATCGTAACTTTCCTGTATTTCTCGAGTCGATATGATGACGTTGTCGCGCGCGGCTGGGATATCCTAGAACGCCCGGCGTAGATCGATCCAACCGTGTGAAGGAGAAGCATGAACGAGCGGACATCTCCCCGTTTGCGCCGGGCCCTTTTCTTGAGCAGCTGCGCGGCGTTCGCAGCCGCGCCGCGCCCGGCGCGAGCGCAATCCCCCACGAAGCTCAGCTTCGGCTCCACCGCGTCGGGCGACGTCGTCGTCGCGTTGTGGGCCCAGCAGAGCGGGATCTTCCAGAAGTACGGCCTCGACGCCGACATTCAGCGCCTCAACAGCAGCTCCGCCGTCGTCGCCGCAGTGCTCGGTGGCTCGCTGGGCCTTGGCCGCGCGAGCCTGTTCTCGCTCGTGGTGGCGCGTGGGAAAGGCCTGCCGATCGTGCTCGAAGCTCCGTCAGCGTTGTACCGGGTGACGTCGCCCGACGCAGCGCTAGTCGTAGCGGCCGACTCGCCGATCCGCAGTGCGCGCGATTTGAACGGCAAGCTGCTCGCATCGGCATCGCTCGGCGATCTGTTCACGACCATGAACTCGGCCTGGATCGATGCCAACGGCGGCGATTCGCACAGCGTCAAATACGTCGAGCTGCCCGGTTCGGCGACGGCCAATGCGATCGTCGCCGGCCGCGTCGATGCGGCGATGCTCGCCGATCCGGCGCTCAGCGAGGCCGTGCGCAGCGGCAAGTGCCGCGTCCTCGGCCATCCCGAAGACGTGCTCGGCAAGGTCTCGATGGCGACGGCATATTTCTGTTCGGCTGACTTCGCCGCAAAGGACGCCGCGTTGATGGCCCGCATCCGCAAAGCCCTGGACGAGTCAGCGGCCTACGCGATCGCCCACCCGGCCGAGATGATCCCGGTCATCGCCAAGTTCAGCGGCGTCGATCCGAAACTGGTCGTACCGGCGCAGCTCGGACGAGCCTCGGATCTGGCGGATGCGCGTTTGACGCAGCCGACGATCGACGTGTGCGCGAAGTACAATGCGATCCCGAAAGGTTTCCCGGTGCGCGAGATGATCGACGCGAGCGTGTTCGGGCCGTAGACCCTCTACGAAAACTCCGGTGCGATCTGTTCTGCGAACCGGTGCATTTGCTCTTTCACCATCGCGTCCGGTTTGCAGCCGTAATTGAAGTAGAGGATCACTTCGCCGATGCCGCTCGCTTCGACGCGCTTGAGGTCCTCAATAATCGAGTCGGCAGAGCCGATCAAAATCGACTTGGCGTTCAAACCCTCCGGCGTCGCTTTCTTTAGGCGGTCGACCATGTCGATAAAATACCGCAAACTCGGGGGTACGGTCGCCGGATCGCTCGGCAGCGAAGGCAAAACCGCCGTAAAATAGTCGATCATCGCCTTCCGGCCGTACGCCTCTTCGGCGGCGTTCTCGGCGATGTGGATGAAATAGCTGCAGCTCGTGCGCTGCGGCGCTCGATCGTACTTCGCGCACTCCTCGCGATAGCGTTCGATCGCGCCGGCCAGGCTGCCGTACACCATCGCAGCTGCGAAAGGCGCATAGATGATGTTCCAATCCTTACGCGCCGCCATTTGCATCGACGGTGGCGAGAAGCTTGCGATGAAGGGCCGCATCGGTTGCTGCATCGGTTTTGGACGAACATCCAAGTTATCGAAGCTATAGTAGCGGCCATGATGCGAAATCGGACCGGTTTCCGTCCAGGCCCGCCACAGCACGTCCATGCCCTCTTCAAAGATGTCCGCCGAATCGCCAAAAGGTATACCGAACGGGACGTACTCCTTCTGGTCGTAACCGCGGCCGGCCGCGAAATCGACCCGGCCCCCCGAAAGGAGGTCGAGCGTCGCCCATTCTTCAGCGACGTCGAGCGGATGATGGACGGGCAGCAATACGACTGCCGGAGCAAGGCGAATACGCTTCGTCGCACCGGCCAATTGCGCGAGGATCATGTGCGGTGCCGCATTCACGCCCAGCAGGTTGAAGTGATGCTCGCCGATCCACGCCGAATGGTAACCCAGATCTTCCGCTAGGAGCGCCTGCTCGTAGATCTCACGGATGAACGCTTCAGGTGTGCGCGCGTTGTTTGGATACCGATTGTCGCTCAGCGTGAAGTATCCGAAATCCATCGGCTCTAGCGGTGCTCGGCTGCAATCGGGATCGCTCCCGGCCGGCTGACCGGGATGCCGCTGCCGTGGGCGGGATCCCATCGCACGATGACTTGAGACTCCGCGGTCAGTCCGTGCTGATCGCCCGAGCTGAAATCGTAGCGTCCGTTGATTCCGACGAAGTTGCGGATGGCCAACAGGTAGTCGCGCACTTGGCTAGCGGATCGCGTTCGGGCCAAGCTTGCGCAACGCGGCGATCGCCATCATCCCGGGATCCCAAACGTAGGGTGCGGCGCCGGGCGACGGGGTGATACCGGCCGCCCGGAAGAGGTCGAGGAATAACTTGATTGCCGCTTTGTGCGGCGGTGATTCGATCAGGTCCGGGACCAGAAACGGATAGCCCGGTAAGAACAGATCATGCGGCATGAACGACGTGTACTGCGCCAACTGCACGGGGCTGTAATTGCCCCCGGTCGTCATCACCGGCAGCGTCACGTTCGCATCGTTGAGCGAACGCAGCACGGTGCCGAACGGCGTACCCACGCACCACACGACGACGACGTCCGCATCGGAGTTCTTGATCTTCGCCGCCTGCGCCGCGATGCTCACGTCGGTCGGCGCAAAGTGCTCGCGGTCCACCACCCGGACTGCGCTGTTTTCCGGCTGGGCGAGTGCGGCGTCGGCAGCCTTCTCGTTGACGGCACCCGAGGCGTCGTTCGAGACGACGAAGGCGAAGCGCCGGAAGCCGCGCAGGCGCAAGTATTTCAGCATCGATCCGTCGGCAACGACGGCCGGCATGCTCGCGGCGAACACGTAGGAGTTCGCCGGCGGTGCGATCGGCGGGGAGAGGCAGTACTCGACCGGTCCGTGGTCGAGCGCGATTGCGGCAACGGCCTGGCACGGTCCCGTGACGGCCGGTCCCAGCATCAGCGGTGCGTTCGTCGCTGCGATCTGATTGGCCAGCTGCACGGCGACCTGCGGGCTCGAGGTATCGTCGTGAAAAACGAACTGCAGCGGCCGCCCGCCGATGCCGCCGGTCTTATTCGTATAGGCTTCGAGCACGTGCAGCGCGTCGACCTGATCCTTGCCGGTGAAGCTCGTGCTGCCGGTGAGCGAGAGGATCACGTCGATCTTCACCGGCGCGGGCTGCGCGGACCCCGGGGCAACGAGTGCCGCCGCGATGAGCAGCGCTACGATAGTCCGCGCGATCATGCGAATTGTCTGCGGGTCGGGACCTGGCGTTTCATGACGATCTGTTCTCCAGTGCGGGACGATTCGAGGATGCCGAAGCAGACTTCCAGTGTCGCGAGACCCCACGCGCCGTCGTGCAGCGGTTGCTCGTTCGAGACAAAGGCCCGGTGCATTTCGGCCAGCTCGGCGATCCGTCCGCCCACGGTTTGCTCGACCGGAACCTCGTAGCGCCCCTCGGGACCATACACGTAGAGGCCGGCCGGTGATTGGCGCATGGTCGCGTTCTCGCAGCTGACGACGACGAGACCGAAAAACTTTTGCATCGTCTCGCCGGCCGCCTCGGCTCCGTGGCGCGGCTCGTATTGCGCCGCACCGTAGCGACCCTGTTCTTTTTGCGATTCGAGCAGCGTGTCGCGCGCGTCCGGCGCGGCGCCGGTGAGCGCCATGAACGCCTGCCGGCGGCGGGCATTGGTCAGCGGGTCGCGGTATTCGCCGCCTTCGCTGCGCCACTCGAAGAACTCGGCGGTGTCGAGCAAACTGCGGCCGTCGTAGACGAGCGTCGCCGGCACGCCGGTCTCGAACTCGAAATGACACACGTAGCCGCCCTCAACTCCGGTGAGGCCGTCGGGAAAGGTGGTGCCGCGCACCGTGCGCACCTTGCCGCCCGCGATTTGGCGGATGATGTCGACGTGGTGCGGACCTTGGTTCAGCACCGGCCCGTGGGTGTCGATCAGTTCCGAGCGCAGCCGCGGGCGATGGTTGAACTCGTTGAAGTTCCAGCAATTGATCGCGCGCAGCGCCCCGAACTCGCCGGATTCGACCAGCGCTTGCATCTTTTGAATCGGCGCATCGAAACTGTGGGTGTGGCCGGCAAGCAGTTTGATGCCCGTTTCCTCGGCAATGGCGACCATGCGCGCGGCTTCGTCGAGGTCGAGCGTCAACGGCTTCTCGACGATCGCATGTTTGCCGTTGCGGGCCGCATGCGTCGCGTGTTCGAGGTGAAAGGCCGGCGGCGTGGCGATGTAGACGACGTCGACGTTCTCGTCGCGGACCAGCTCGGCGGCATCGGCATAAACGTTGCAATCGAATTCGCGGGCAAACGCATCGCGCGCGTGGGCGCGCGGATCGGCGCCCGCAACCACGCGCCAACGCGGATCCTGCGCTTTGCGGATGTCCTCGAGAATGAGCGCGCCGGCCTGTCCCAGCCCGATCAGGCCGAGTCGCATTTGCTGTTGCTGCATGCGTGCTACGGTTTCGCCGCGCCGCCGAGACCGCTAACGGCATCGAAGCCGTCCTCGGCCGCATTGAAATGGAGCATCACGACGCCGTTCGGACCCAAACCCTGGCCCGGATGCGCCGCGAAGTCGTAGACGCCGTTGATCCCGTTGAAGTGGCTGTTCACGATGTAATTGCGCAGCTGCTCGGCGGTCGCGTTCGTCCCGAGCTTGCGGAACGCACTGACCACCATCATGATCTGATCGTAACCGTAGCCGCTGCTGATGTCGGGGTGCATACCCGCGGCGACAAACGCCGCTTTGAAATCTTCGGCGGCGCGGCGCGTCGGGCCGGGCGGAAGCGAACGCGGATCGAGTGCGGGTGCGCCCGGAAACGAGCAATCGCTGGGCATCAGCGTCGCATAGGCTTTCATCTCGCCGTAGCTGAGGTTGCCCGAGCCGCCGACGAACGGCATCTTCAGTCCGGCGTCGTTGTAGCCGTGCAAGATCGTTCCGAGGCTGTTGCCGGTCGTCCAACCGACGAGCGCCTGTGCTCCGGATGCCGTGATCTGTGAGATCTGCGCCGAGACGCTCACGTCCGTCACGCCGAAGTGCTGGTGGCTGGCGATCGTGACCCCGCGGAAGTCGGGTTGCGCGAGCACGGAATCGATGATGCGGTCGGCGTCGGTTCCGGTCGCGTCGTTCGAGGTGAGGATCGCGATGCGCTTCAAGCCGCGGTTGCGCAGATAGCGTAAGCCAACCGTGATCTGATCGACCGTCGAAACCGGGCCGGAAAACGAGAGCGATCCTTCGGCCGGATGGTAGCCGGTCGAGAAGCAGTACATCAGCAGATCTTTCGAGACCGGAAACATCGCGTTGCAGACCGCGACGAGCGCCGAGCCGAACACGAACGGCACGTGCTTTGCGGTCAGCGCCGTCATGAGCTGCACGCCGACTTGCGGGCTCGACGCATCGTCCTGCACGTCGAAGTGCACCGGTTGCCCGCTGATGCCGCCGCCGCGATTGACGATCGTCTCCATCACGCCCAGCGTCTGCGCTTCGGCTTTACCGAGAAATGCGCCCGAACCGGACAGCGGGAAAACCGCCTCGATTACGAACGGATCGGCCGCGCGCGCCGGCGCCGATCCCGCCAGCATGGCGGCGACGAATATCCAAACGAGCCATGATTTCATCATGTCACCTCTTGGCGGCCGCTTCGTCACGCGCCGAGACGCCCCCGCCGGACGCAGGCAAGGTATTCGCGGCGGCGTAAGCGACCTGCATGCAGCTGATTGCGCGCCGTACTCTCCTCGCTCAGCTTGCCGCCGCCGGTGCGGTTGCGGCCGCGCCGCGCGCGCGGGCGGCGGATCTGCAAACGGTGCGCGTCGCCTCAGCCCTCTCGGACGACATCGCGCCGGTGCTCTACGGAATCTCGAGCGGCATCTTCACGCGGCTCGGCCTCGACATTCAGCTCCAAGCCGCGAACAGCGGGGCGGCAGCCGCCGCAGCCGTGCTCGGCGGTTCGCTCGAGATCGCGAAGTCGGGAACGATGGCGATCGTGACGGGTCACGTGCGCGGCGTGCCGTTGACGGCGATCTGGCCGGCAGCGATTTCGACCGCGGCCGCGCCGATGTGCGGTCTCGTCGTGCGCAAGTCGGCCGGCATCACGACCGCCAAGGACTGCAACGGGAAAACGTTCACCGGCGCGTCGCTCCAAGACCTCAACCAACTCGCGGCGATGGCATGGGTCGACGCCAACGGCGGCGACTCCAAAACGATGAAGTTCGCCGAGATCACGTCATCGGCGACGATCCCCGCACTCGAGGCGGGCCGCATCGACGGCGCGACCGTACTCAATCCGATCCTTCAGGTCGCGATGCGCACGCCGAGCGTGAAGTTGCTGACCAACCCGTTCGACACGATTTCGAAGCACTTCTGTTCGAGCACGTGGTTTACGACCACCGACTACGCCGCGAAGTATCCGGACGTTGTGCGGCGGTTCGTGACGGGTTTGCAAGAAGCAACCCGGTATGAATACACGCATCAGTCACAGATGGCGCGCTACCTCGCGCCGTTTCTGCACGTCGACGAAGCGTCGCTGGCGGCGTTCCCGCGCACGACCGACGGGCTGACCCTCGATCCGAACGATTATCAGCCGGTGATCGATATCGCCGTCCGCTACGGCCTCATCCCGAAATCGTTTAACGCCGCCGAAATGCTCACGGTGTCCTAGGTGCGACCCCGGTCTTGGCTGCCGCTCCTTATCGTGTCTCTCGTCGCGGCGCTCGCCGCGCCCGCTCCCGCTCAAAGCCCGCTACCCGCATTTCACGAACCGCCGAACATGAGCGCGCTGGTCGCGGCCGCGGCGAAAGAGGGCGAGCTCGACGTCGCGTGGGGCGCGACGTACGGCGGCGCCGACGGCGCGCACGAGATCCAAGAGCACATCAATCGCATCTATCACGTCAACTTGCAAATCCGGTATTCGCCCGTTGCGAACGGCGCGGCGTTCCAGACGCAGGTCGCACAGGAAGTGCGCGCCGGTCACGTGTCCTCCTCCGACGTGCTCTTTCACGTGCGCGACGCCAACTTGGCCGAGGTCGCTCAGCCGGTCGATTTTCGAAAGTACGTGCCGCAGCTCCCTGAAAACGCGATGTATTTCGGCAAGCGCGCGGTTGTCGCGGTAACAGTCCTCGAATCGTTCATTTACAACACGAAGATGATTCCGCCCAACGAGGTGCCCAAGAGCTTTGGCGATTTGCTCGATCCGAAGTGGAAAGGCAAGATCGCCTCGACCAACTATCAGGGGCTCTTCGGTAACTATCTCGGCGTCGATGCGATGATGGGCCACGCGGGCATGCTCGCTTTTTACCGGCGCTTCTCGCAGCAAGTCGCGGGTTTGATGACCTGCGGGGACACCGATCGGGTGGCGAGTGGCGAGTTCTGGATCTTCGGGCTCGATTGCGGCGATCATCAGACGCGCCTCGCGCAGCGCAAAGGTCAGCCGCTCGGCATCATCCATCCGCGCGAAGGCACCGCAATCTACGCTTTCGCGCCCGGAATTCCGCTCACCGCCGCGCATCCGGCGGCGGCCCGGCTGTTCATCGCGTATCTCCTGACCCCGGACGGGCAAAAGGTGCTTTGGGATGTGATGGGCGGCGACAACGCCGCACTCCCCGGCTCGCATATGGCCGGCATCATCGCACAGGAACGCCGGCGCGGCGTGCGCTTCATCAACACGTTTGGGCTCGGGGTGAAGCACCCCGAGCTCTTCTCGTACGCGGGCGAAATCAACGCCATCATGAATGCGGGCAAGTAAGGAGCAGCTGCGATGACCGCTACACCCTCACTCGACATCGCCGCGTTTGATATCGCGCACACTGGTCCGGCTACGCCGGCCGGCCGCTATTTGCGGCGCTTCTGGCTGCCGGTCGCGATGCTCGACGATGTGGCGCCCGGACGCGCCAAGCCGCTGCAGGTTCTGAACGAGCGCTTCACCTACTATCGCGGCGCTTCGGGCGAGCCGTATCTGGTCGGGTTCTATTGCGCGCATCGCAGCACGCAGATGTCCACCGGCTGGGTCGAAGGCGAAGAGCTGCGCTGTTTCTATCACGGCTGGAAGTACACCGGGATGGGTCAATGCGTCGAACAGCCGGCCGAAGAAGATGCGTTCGTCGCGAAGGTGAGCATCGAAGGCTACCCGGTGCGCGCGTACTTGGGGTTCGTGTATGCGTATCTCGGTCCAGGCGAACCGCCGCCGTTTCCGCACGTGCGCGCTCTCGAGGGCGCGGGCCATCTCGAAAGCCGTTCCTTCGTGCGCCACTCCAACTATTGGAACGGCCTCGAGAACGCGTGCGATCAGGTGCACATCAACTTCGCCCATCGCAACAGCCGCTATCACGCGACCGGCGTCATTCGCGAAATCCCGGAGATCGATGCCGAAGAAACCGCCTACGGCATCCTGCGCGACGTGCGATTCAGCGACGGCAAACGCCGCATCGCCCACACGCTGATGCCGCTGGGAGCGCTGATCGCCACGTGGGATCGCCAAGCCGGGTGGGTGCAGCATCTCTCGTACCGGATTCCGGTCGACGACGCGAGCCACGTGAGCTTCACCGCCGATCTCATCCCGCTCGCCGGCGACGCGCTAGCGGATTGGCAAGCCGCTCGCTATGAGCGGATCGCGCAACTGGCCGCGCTCGCGCCGTACGACGCGGTCGTGCGGGGCTCGCTCGACGGCACGCTCAACCTGCACGAACTCGACCGCGCCGACATCGTCAACGTTCAGGATGACGTTGCGCTCGCGGCGCAACCGCCGGTGGGCAGCCGGCCGTCGGACCGGCTGGGCCGATCCGACATTCAGATCATCATTTTGCGACGCATCTATGCGCGCGAGCTCCGCGCGCTCGCGTCCGGTCAGCCGCTCACCGAGTGGGTGATTCCCGACGATCTCGCCGGCACCGCCGGCACCTGATTACGGGGTTACCAGCTCCACTCCACCGCGCCAGAAGCCTTGCACCGGGACGCCCGGTGCGATGATCGCCGAGCGGGTGATTAACTCGTCAAACGGGTTTTCGCCGTCCTTGCGGACGATCAACGGGTCGCGGCCTTCTTGCACGTCTTGGATGCCTTGGAAGATGATCTTGCGCTGTTCGATCATCGGCTTGTCGGCGACGCCCAGATGCTCGAAACTGCGATCGTAGATCGGGCCCTGCGACTCGACCGCCATGCGGTCTTGATCTTGGAAGCTGTTGCCGACGCCGGAATACGTTCGCGTCTTCATCTCTTGGCGGTCTTGCAAGATAGCGGTTTTCCGCCGTGCGTACCGGACGCAACTGGTCGTCGACCTCGTTGGCTTGAATCGAGTCTTGGTATTCGTGGTCGATCGGTCCGATCGCGCTGTAGTGGATGACGTACTTCCAATGGTGCTCGTCGTCGATCGGCACGTGCCAGTGCAGCGAGTAGCCGTCGTCGTCGTTGGGTCGCCGGTCGCGCGGGTTGAAGATCGGGGCGCCGACGAACGCCTGCAGGCTGGGCATGATGAAGTTCGTTAGGCGCACGTAGCTTCAGCCGTCCTCAGCGTGCGCACGGAATAGGCGCGCAGGCCGAACGGCGTCTCCTCGCACATGCGTTTCCGGCGAAGAGTCTTGCGAGTTGTACTGATTGCTCGGCCCGCCGGCGAGCTTCGGATCGAACAGCAGATGCAAGAACGACAGATGCGAGGGATCGATGTCGTTCGCTTGCACGAAATTGCACTCGTGGTAGCGCTTGGTCACGCTCGAGTGCGACGGCGTCGGCGAGCAGAAACGGAATTTTCGGAATCGGCGGCGCTTCGCCGGGACCCATGTAGGCGAGCACGAGACCGCCGGCTTCGGCGCACGGATAACCCTGATGCCGGATGCGATCTTTGAACGTGCTCGACGCGGGCTCGTTCGGCTGTTCGAGACACTGGCCGGTGTTCGAGAAGAGCCAGCCGTGATAGAGGCAGCGCAGGCCGCCGGGCTCGAGGCGGCCGTAGCTCAAGTCCATGCCGCGATGCGGGCAGCGGCGTTCGATCAACGCCGGCTTGCCGTCGGCATCGCGGAAGAGCACGAGATTTTCGCTCATCACGCGCACCGGCATCGGCGTGTCGAGATCGAGTTCGGCCGAGAGCGCCACCGGGCTGCCAGTAGCGGCGCATGAAATCGCCGCACGCCGTGCCGGGGCTCGTTTCCGTGAGCAATTTGTTCTGCGCTTGGGTGAGCATCGTGTCTCCTAACGACGGAGCCGGAGGGTACCCTAATATTCGAACCCGTATGAGCAAACTCATGTATCACCATGCCGGCCGGCGCGACTTCCTCGCCTTGGCCGCTGCCGGTGCGTTGACCGTGCCGCTATTCGCTCTGCCCGCCGGCGCCGAAACTGCGCGCGGGCTTTCGTACGACTCGCACCTCATGGGCGCGCCGAAATTCGTCGACGTCGATGGCATCCGCACGCGGTACTTCGATGCCGGGCGCGGTCCGGCGCTGGTGCTCATCCACGGCGGTCAGTGGCCCGCCACCGCATCGGCCGACGGCTTCGCCGCGATCTTCGATCATCTCGCGGCGTCGTATCACGTTCACGCGTTCGACAAACTCGGCATGGGCTACACCGATTTGCCGAAGACCTTGGCGGGATACTCGATGGACGCGATCGTCGCGCACGCATACGCATTCATCTCGACGCTCGGCCTCAAGCGCGCCATCGTCGCTGGTCACTCGCGCGGCGCGCTCCCTGCCGCACGCATTGCGGCCGACCACCCCGAACTCGTCTCGCACCTCATCATCTTCGATACGAACGCGCTCGCGGCCGACGACGCGACGCTCACCGCACGGCCCGACCGTTCGCTGCAAACGCAGATCCCCACGCGCGAGCAGATTCGCGCGGCCGACCTGGCGAGCATCCTCTCGTATAACAAGGCGATCGTCACCGATGCCTGGGTCGACTCGGAATTTCGCATCGCGCACTTACCCAAAACGCAAGAAGCGGCGCGGCAGTTCGGGGCGGCCAAAGCGCAGTGGATCCGCGATAACCCCGATCGTGCCAAGGCCGACCCCGGTTTACTCAACGATGAAGGGCCGCTGGTCTGGTGGCTGGCCGACGCGAAGCACGCCACGCTCGATCTGATCCGGGCCGGTCACCTCAAGATGCCGACCGCGATCATCTGGGGCTGGAACGACGTCTTTGCCCCGCTGCGCTTCGGCTTGAGCGCGATGGAGACGATCGCGAAGGCCAACGACAACGCGGAACTGCACGTCGTCAACCATGCAGCCCACTTCGTATTCGCCGAACAACCGATCGAAGTGACGCGGCTGATCAATAGCTTCATCCGCGCTTACTGATGCTGCGTATGCTTACTTGGCGGGGGCGAAGAATAAGTCGGAAGCCGGATAGGTCTTGGGGATCGCGCCGTATTTGAATGCGGCGTCGATCACCGGTTGAAATTCCGCGGGCTGCAACGACAGGCTGAATTCAGAGCGCTTCATGCGCTGCACGACGGGCAGCGGGATTTTGGTGAATTTCGAGAGGCTCTCCGCCGAGGCGTCGCGATTAGCGCTCGCGTTGGCCCACGTGCCGGCCTCTTTGATCGCGTTCGCGAACTTCACCGCCAGGGCCGGGTTCTTCGCCGACCAATCTTTAGTGGCGACATAGCCGGCCATGGCGTAACTGGGTGAGATGCCATTTTTGTCGACGTAGATGACGCGCAGCCCGCGATCTTGACCCAGCGTTACGAATGGTTCGCCGAGCGTTCCCGCGTCGACGCGTCCCGTCGCGATCGCATCATCGGCGGCCGGAATCGGTACCTCAATCCACTTGACGCTCTTGGAGTCGCCGCCGCTCTTATCGATCCACACTTCGAACGGCACCATCGTGATGTTGTTCAGGCCGTTCACCGCGATCGTCTTGTTATTCAAGTCCTTGGCTTCGTGGATCGGGCCGCTTCCGTTGACGACGAGCCCGATGGCGGGTTTGACGTAGCTATTGAGAATAGCCGGGGCCAAAAAGACGAACGGGATGTCGTGCGCGCGGGCATTCGCTACCGAGATGACGTCGGAGAAACCGACGTCGAGCGATCCGCCCGCAACGGCAGCGGCGATGGCGCCGCCGTTCTGCATCACCTGCACTTCGACATCGATGCCTTGCTTCCTGAAGAAGCCCTGATCGTTGGCGAAGTACGCTTCGGCTGCGGCCTCAACCGGGATGATGCCGACCCGGATGACCGGCAGCGCGGCGGTCTGCTGCGCGTTGACGGAGAAGGGCGCCGCGGTCAAAGCGAACGCCAAGAGTCCGATCGAGATTCTGCGAGCGAGAGCGAGCATGGACACCTCAGGCTTCATTTGGGTGCTTGATACAAGATTTCTTGGGGCTTGAAGGGCGCGGGGATCTGTTTGTAGCGCGCCATCAGGTCGATCGTCGGTTGAACCATCGATGCGCGCAGAACGTCGCCGAAGATCGGGCGCGAGATGTCCTTGAGCGTCGCCGGATCGGCCTTCCTTCCTTTCAGGCGTCAATCCAGTGTACAAAAATGACTGCATGGCTTCATACATTCAACGTCAAATCGTCGTGCATGAGGCAGCCGGAGATTGACCTCGAGAGCGTCCGTCGGTTCATCCAACACCAGCAGAGTCAATCCGGAGTTCGCCTGCCGCCGGAGCGCGAGTTAGCCGCGACGCTGGGTTTGACGCGTAACCGATTGCGCGGCAGTTTGCGAAAGCTCGCTTCCGAGGGCATGATTTGGCGCGGTGTCGGTAAGGGAACGTTTCTCGGCCCGCCGCCGCCGATGCGCACCGAGAGCGGTCTCCGCGATGTGGCGGAGCGCACCGCGCCGCGCGAGGTTTTTCACGCCCGCTTGATCTTCGAACCGGAAATGGCCCGTCTGGCGGCATATCGCGCGACGATTCAACATCACGCGCAAATGCGGGATTGCGTCGAGAAGATGCGATCGGTGCGAGACTACGGTGCTTGGGGGGCGTTAGACGAGCAGTTGCACCGGTCGATCGCCGAAAGCGCGGGCAGCGCCGTGCTGCTCTCGATGTTCGATACGCTGCAAGCGACCCAGAAACGGAGCAATTGGGGTCGCTTGCGCGAGCGTTTGCAAACATTGACGCGTCGCGATGATGCGACCAACGAGCACGGCGCGATCGTCGAGGCGATTTGCGAACGGGACCCCGAGAACGCGGCGGCCTTGATGCGCGATCATATCGAACGGCTGGAGCGCATCATCTTTGGAGAGAGCGGCGCTTAGGCCGGCCGGAGAAAACGGCGCTACTTCGTAGCCGGTGGCGTCCAGATGAGTTCGCTTGCCGTGACGCTGCGCGGAAAGCCGCCGTATTTTAGCGCGTCGTCCACGGGCGGTTGCAGATCGGCCGCGGTCATCGCCGTAGCGTAGGTCACGCGGATACTCTTCGCCATCACCTCGGGCGGAATTTTCGTGTTCCGCAGGAGGATGTCGGCGGATTCCTTTGGATGCGCGTTCGCCCACTCGGCCGTTTGCGCCATCACGGCGACGAAGCGGCGCGCCACATCCGCATGCGTCGCGAGCCACGTCTCGCTGGCGAGCCAACCCGTCGAAAGGAAGCGCTTCCCAACCGAATTCACCACCGGCGCGAGCGCGTGCGCATCGCTTCCGGCCGCGCTGAGAAAGGGTTCGAACATCACCGCACCGTCGACGCGATGATCTTTGAGTGCGGGGACCATCTCCGGCAGCGGAAGCTCGATGAACTTCACGCGCGCGGAGCTGCCCCCGTTCTGATCGAGCCACGTTTTGGTCGCCCAATACGGAAGGTCGGCCAATGATGCCTCCGCGATCGTTTTGTCCGAGAAATCCGCCGCGGTTTTGAGCGGCGATCCGGCGGCAACCATGAGCATCGCGGTCGGACTGGATGCGAGGTAGAGCCCGCCGGCGGCGATGAACTTCACGTTGACGCCGTGCGCGCGCGCCGCGACGCCGGTGCCGATCGTCGCGCTCCCGATATCGGCCGCACCCGAAACGATGGCGGGCGTGGTTACGGGCATCGCGGAGATCGTCACGTCGAGCCCGGCAGCCTTGAAGAACCCTTGGTCTTGGGCGTAAAACGCTTGCGCGGTGGCGTCGGCCGGCGTTACGACGATGTTGAGATGCGCGAGCGGCGCGTCGGCCGCGTTCGCCGGTATGCCGGCGGCGAAGGCAGCGAGCGCAGCGACTGCGCCGGCGAGACATCCGAAACGGTTCATCCTCGTCCCAACTTTCGTCATTTTCAGCATGGTTTAAAAGTCACCCAATCGCATCGCAAATCACCCATTGCGCGAGTCGGTCACTTCCAAATCTCACACAATCAATCGCGCTGTCAAGGGCAAGCACGGCGTTTGGCGAACAGCGCACCCAATGAAAATTGGGTGGATTTTGTCGCAGTTGGATCGATCGTGATCGCGAGCGAAACCGTCGATTACGACTGTGACGGGACCGCGCTCGAGGGCTACGTCGCGTGGCCGGCCGCCGGCGCCGGCGAGCGGCCCGGCGTGCTCGTCGCACCCGAATGGTACGGCGTGAACGACTTCACGCGCGAACGTTGCGACATGCTCGCCGAACTCGGCTACGTCGCGTTCGCCGTCGATACGTACGGCAAGGGGATCCGGCCGTCGGCCTTTGACGACGCCGTCGCCGAATCGAAGAAGTATTACGACGATCGCCGTTTGCTGCGGCAGCGCGGATACGCGGCATTGACGGCGATCCGCGCGCAGCCGCGGGTCGACCCGGCACGCGTCGCGGGGATCGGGTTCTGCTTCGGCGGCATCGGGCTGCTGGAGCTTGCGCGCGACGGCGCGGATGTGGCGGGCGTCGTCGCCTTCCACACGCAGTTGATGACGTCGCTGCCGGCCCAAACGCCCGGCTGCATCACAAGCAAAATTCTCGTATTGCACGGAGCCGACGATCCGGTCGTGCCCGATCCGCAGATCGCCGAGTTCATGACCGAAATGCGTTCGGTGCGGGCCGATTGGCAGTTCGTCTATTACGGCAACGCCGCGCATAGCTATACCAACCCGGATTGGCCGGTCGACGACACGCATACCAAGGCCGCAGCCTACGAAGCCAACGCCGACCGGCGGTCGTGGATCGCGATGCAGGCGTTCCTCGCCGAAGTGCTCGCGTAAATGGCCATCGACTTCGATGAATTCCGTTTGCGCCCGTTCGTCGAGCGGCTGGCCGCGCTGCACGAGCTCCAGGTCCATGACGAACCGGTGCGGCTGATCGATCTGAGCCCGATCATCGACGCCAGCACGAAAGCGACCCTCTTCTGCGACGTCGGCGCCGAACATTACGAAATGGTTGCGGCCGTGGCGGGAAGCCGCGCGCGCTTAGCCGCCGCGCTGGGCGTTCCACCCGATCAGATCGCCCAAGAGTACCTGCGCCGCATCGAGCACCCGCAACCCCCCGTCGAGGTGCCGTCGAGCGAAGCGCCGGTGCACGAGATCGTTCTCACCGGCGACGACGTCGACATGACGAAGCTGCCGTTCTTTCTCCAGCACGAGCTCGACGGCGGTCCGTACATCTCATCGGCAATCGACTATGCCGTGGATCCGCGGACCGGGCGCACGAACGTCGGGTGCCGGCGCTTGATGTTGCGTGACAAAACGACCGTCACATCGAACCTCACCGGCGCCTCGGACCTCAAGGACATCTATCGCGGCTGCGTCGAGGACGGCATCCGGCTACCGGTCAATTTCGCGATCGGTTCGCATCCGATCGATTTCATGGCGGCGGCGCTGCGTCTGCCCGGGGTCGACGAAT
This sequence comes from Vulcanimicrobiota bacterium, assembly GCA_963845455.1. GTDB lineage: Bacteria > Vulcanimicrobiota > Vulcanimicrobiia > Vulcanimicrobiales > Vulcanimicrobiaceae > Lustribacter. The sequence continues at coordinate 1,159,699 of CAWJSM010000002.1, forward strand.
TCGATCTCCTCGGCCGGCTGCGCGGGAAACCCGCGCCGATGGTGCGCGGCGTGACGACGGGCACGCTCGTTCCGGCCGACGCCGAGATGGTCGTGGAGGGCTATTTCGACGCCTTAGGCTGGCGCGTGGAAGACGGACCATACGGCGAGTGGTGGGGGTACTACGGAGCGGCGCATCTCGATCCGATCTTTCACGTTACCGCGATCACGATGCGCAAAGACGCGTTGTACCAAACGGTCCTCCACGGCTCGCGGCACAACGAGCGCACGGACGGCGGGCACGTGAACAGCATCGGCATGGAAGTCTTGATGTGGAAGGCGCTCCGTGCCGCCGGCATCGAGCCGGCAGCGCTCTACAACGTGCCCGCGGCACCGGCGGGTTCGACCGTGCGCGTCGCCCTTTCCAAAGATGCCGCGACGACGGCGCGAGCGGCGATCGACGCGCTGTTCGGCGTGCCGTTCGTGAAGTTCGTCGTCGTGGTCGACGAGGACATCGATATTTTTTCGGACGACGACGTCAGCTGGGCTTTGGCCGTGCGGTTCCGAGCCGATCGCGACCTGGTAAAAATCGACGGCTTTCGGCCGTTCGCCAAACTCGACCCGACCGTCAGCGAGGATAATTTGCTCACGAAGATCGCCTTCGATGCGACCGCCTGGCCCGGCACTCCCGACCAAATCGATTTCTGGCGTCCCGAGCCGGCCGTGCTTCGAGCGGATCGCGCGCACACCTCGCTGGAGCGGGCGCTCGCGGAAGGCCCCAAACACTTTATCGAGCTGCTGCAGCAAACGGGCAGTACGGACGGCCGTGAGATCGCAGTCGCTTTGGAGCAACTGCGTCAAGCGAATGCGGTTACCCGGCTGCCGAACGGCGAGTGGACGCTGATGACGCACGATGAACGGTAGGAGCCAAAGCGTGACGGAAGGCTTGCGCGTAATCTTCGACGGGTCCGTTTGCCGCATCACGATCGACCGGCCCGAGGATAAGAATCGCGTGACGAGCGCTATGGTCGCGGCGATCATCGAAGCGCTGGCAGAAGCGGGACGCGCTTCGCGCCTCGTCGTCATCGGCAGTATCGGCGAGACGTTCTGCGGCGGCTGGCTTGGTCCGGCCGGCGGACTCCCGGCGGGTTCGATGGAGGCCTATGAAGGCCGGCGCCAGTTCGACGTCGTGTTCGAATGTTATGCGGCGATTCGCAACGCGCCGATTCCCGTGATCGCCGCCGTGCGCGGCGCGGCGCGCGGCTTCGGCTGCGCGATCGCGGGCGTTTGCGACCTCACGATCGCCGCCGACTCCGCGGCCTTTCAGGTTCCGGAGATGGCGCACAACGTGTTGCCGACGATGGTCGCTTGGGCGTTACGCGAGCGCGTGCCGGCCAAGGCGCTGGCGTATCTGGCCTATTCGACGGACGAAATCGGCGCGGCCGAGGCGCTGCGCGTCGGAATCGCGAGCCGCGTCGTCCCGCTCGAGAAGCTCGACGCCGAAGTCGAACGCATCGTGACATTTCTTCTGCAGCGGCCCGCACCGGCGGTCAACGGCCTTAAGGAGTTTCTGACCGCATCGGCTTCGATGGATGCTCGCGGTTCGCTCGACTTCGCCCGTAGTCTTCACGCGACCATCAACACCTCGAGCGAAATGCGAAAGCGCGAGTGAATGGCCGCCGCTGAGGACGGTGGCGCGGAAAAATACCGGTTTATCGGCAAAGCAATTCCACGGCTGGAGGACCGCCGCTTCGTGTGCGGTTTGGGGAAATATGCCGGCGACCTCGCGTTCGAAAACGAATGCCACGCCTTCGTCGTGCGATCGCTCTACCCGCACGCGCGGATTTTGGCCGTGCGCCCGGAACCTGCCCGGCTCGCGCCGGGCGTCATCGCGGTTCTAACCGGCCGCGACTATTTGGACGACGGTCACGCGGGCATCCCGCAGATGGCCAACGTCGTCGACTCGCTCGACGTGACGAAGCCGGCGTTCGATCCGGCCCGCTTTGTCGTTTGCGAAGTTTCGTACGTTCCGATTGCGAGCGATCGCGTGCGTTACGCGGGGGAGCCGGTCGCCATCGTGCTCGCCGAGTCGGCGGCGCTGGCGCGCGATGCGGCGGAACGATTTGAAATCGACTACGATGCGCTTTCCGCGGTTTTTGATGCCGGCGATGCGAGCGCCGAAGGCGCGCAGCAGTTGTGGGATGAGATTCCGGACAACGTCTGCCTGCGCGGCGAATTCGGCGATAAGGCGGCGACGGATACAGCGTTCGCGCGGGCCGCGAGCATCGTCGACGGCGAGTTCGTCCATGCGCGGCTCACGCCGGGGTATATGGAGCCGCGCACGGTCTCCGGCGTTTACGATGCGACGCGCGGCAGCTATAGGATCGTCGAGGGCAACCAGGGCGTCGGCCGGGAGCGCTTCACGCTGGCCAAAGCGCTGGGCGTTCCGCCGGGAAACGTCGAGGTCATCTGCGCAGACGTCGGCGGCGCGTTCGGGACACGCACGAGCCTGCACCCCGAGACCGTGCTGGTAGCGTGGGCGTCGCGCCGCACCGGCCGCCCGGTGCGATGGACGGCCGACCGCAGCGAGAGCTTCGCCACGGATTTTCAGGCGCGTGACGTATCGATTCGCGCCGCGCTCGCGCTCGATGCGGACGGCCGGATTCTCGGCTTGCGCGAAACCGTGCGCGGAAACGCCGGTGCCTACCCGGCATCGTTTGCGACGATGCAGAACATCTGGCGCACCTCGACGACTGTATACGACGTACCGGCGGCCGCGATGGACCTGCTGGTCTCGGTGACGAACACCACTCCCACGACGACGTATCGCGGTGCCGGCCGGCCGGAAGCGACCTACGTCATCGAACGGCTGTTGGATATCGCCGCGCGCCGGCTGGGCGTCGACCGCCTCGAACTGCGCCGTCGCAATCTCATTTCCCGGAACGCGTTTCCGTACCGGTCGGCGACCGGGCTGACGTACGACTGCGGCGACTTTGCCGGGAACATGGAGCGCGCCGTCGTTGCCGCGGGTTGGGCGGCGTTTGAAGAGCGGCGGCAAACGAGCGCGAAAGCCGGCTTCTTACGCGGCATCGGCCTGGCGAATTACATCGAAACGCCGAACGGTGCGCCCAGCGAAAGCGTCGTCGTGCGCGTCTTGGCCGCCGGGGCCGTCGAGATCGTCACGGGCACGCAATCGACCGGTCAAGGTCACGAAACGGTGTACGCGCAGGTTGCGGCTGATTTGCTCGAAGTTCCGCTCGACGTCATTCGCATCGTAACGGGTGATACGCGCGTGGGCGCGTCGGGTGGGGGCACCCACTCGAACCGCTCGATGCGCCTGGTCGGAACGCTGCTGGTTTCGGCTTGCGCAGACGTCGTCGATCAGGTGCGCGCGATATCGGGTGCGACCGACGTGTTGCGAACGGTGAAAGACCGCGGCGAGGCGATCGAGTCGAAGCGAGAATTCACCGGCCGCATCGCCGCATTCCCAACCGGATGTGCGATTTGCGAGGTCGAGATCGATCGCAGCACCGGAGCGGCTTCGGTTGTGGCTTACACGCAGATCGATGATGTCGGGCAACCGATCAATCCGGCGATTGTTCACGGCCAGACGCACGGCGGCATCGCGCAGGGCATCGGTGAGGCACTCGCGGAGTGCGTCGTGTTCGATGCCGCATCCGGCTCCGCGGCGAACCTCTCGTTCATGGGTTACGCGATGCCGCGCGCCCCCGGCATCCCTTCGCTGAACGTCGAACTCGTCGAAGATCCGACCGCCGGAAACCCGTTGCGGGTAAAGGGCGCGGGTGAAGGCGGCGTAACGCCGGCGCTGGCCGCGATCGGCAACGCGCTCGTCGATGCGTTGCGCGCCTACGGGATCGAACACGTTGCCATGCCCGCGACGGCGCCGCACATTTGGCAGCTCATAAATGCGAGCAGCATCGGTTGCCGAGCAGGCGCGTAGCTTTCACATGCTGAAAGTGTCTTTTCACCGGTATGAAAACCAAGAAGACGCGTGAGGCGAGCAGTTACACCGTAGAGGCCTTGGCGAAAGGTCTGCGCATCCTGGCGCTCTTCAGCGAGAAGCGGCCCGCGTTACGGTTGACGGAAATCGTACAGATGACGAACGTCCCGATGCCGACGGCGTTTCGACTCGTCGCGACCCTCGAGAGCGAGGGCTATCTCGAGCGTCTTCCGGATGGCGCGGTTCGGCCGGCGGCCGGCGTGCTCACGCTCGGCTTCGCCGCGTTGCGCGGCCTCGATCTCGTGCAAACGTCATCCGTCATCTTACGGGACCTGTTCGTTCAAACGAAACAGACGGTCAATCTCGGCGTGCTCTCGCAGGACCGCGTCGTCTACGTCGCGCGCCTGCAGAGCGAAAGCGTTCTCGTGACGGCCAACATCACGGTCGGTTCGACGCTGCCCGCGATCGTCACGTCGATGGGCAAAGTGCTGCTCGCTTCGCTGCCGGACGACGAGTTGCGCGAGCGAATCGCGTCGCGGTCGTTTGCCGGTTCCTGGGGTCCCAATGCCATCCGGAATATGGCCGGCTTGAAGAAGGAGCTGGCCGTCGTCCGCGAGCGCGGCTTCGCATATCAAGACGAGGAACTCGTCTCGGGGCTGCGTTCGATCGCGGCCCCCGTCCGCCAGAACGACGGGCGGGTCGTGGCGGCCGTCAACGTTGCCGTTCCGGCGCGCGATTTTTCCGTGGAACAATTGCGCAAGCAGATCCGCGAACCGCTGCTCGCGGCGTGCGCGCAAATTTCACGCCGGCTCGGGAGCGACTTTCGCTGACATGAAATCTCACGGCCATCTTCCGTGGCCGGACGGCATTGCGCCGCAATTTCTCTCGCAATTTCTCTAAGGAAGCTGCCGTGTTCAACTGGGGCAGTCCGCCGGAAGGGGCGGACGTTTGCGCGCTGGCCGACGTCCCGCTCGACGGTGCCGTCGTCGTCGCGGTCGGCTCGCAACGCATGGAAGTCATCGTCGTTCGCGATGCGAGCGGCGTCCGCGGGTTCGTCAACATTTGCCCGCATACGCCGCTGCCGTTGAACATCGACTCGCGCATCTACTCGCACAATAATGAAGTGCATTGCGATCACCATTTCGCGACGTTTCGATTTTCGGATGGACTGTGCACGGCCGGTGCCTGTCCGGGTGAAGCGTTGACGCCCGTTGCGCTCGCCCTCGAAGGCGAGCGGCTCAAGATCGCCGCCGCAGGTCCCCCAACCGGCCTGTCGGAACAGGATGAAAAGTAGAAAGTAAGTTTCATTCTATGAAAGTTCGAGTATGGAGTTATCTGAAGCGCCCAACGCAGCTGCAGGCGCGTGGCTCGGCCTCGAAAACGCCGCGGTCCTCATCGCGGGAGCCGGCGGTATCGGGCGTGCGCTGATCGAGGGTTTTGCCGGCGTGGGTGCGCGTGTGGTCGCCGTCGACAACGATGCGGCGCGCGTGTCGTCAGCGGTTGAGGAAGTTGACCTGGAACGCCGCGGGGGCGCCGGGCTCGTCGCCGATCTCACCGATCCGGACTTGGCCCGGAAGGCCGTCGCCGCGGCGGCCGAACGTCTCGGTTCCGTCGACGTCTTCATCCACGCGTTAGGCGTGAACGACCGCAAGCCCATCGTCGACTATACCGACGACGAGTGGCGCACGTTCATCGACGTCAACCTGAACAGCGCCTTTTGGCTCGGTCAGGCGGCCGGCAAGCTCATGTGCGCCAAAGGCTACGGCCGCCAGATTTACTTCTCGTCGGTCGCCGGCTTACTCGCGCACAAACATCACGGGCCGTACGCAGCCACCAAGGGCGGCATCAATCAGATGATGCGCGTCATGGCAAACGAGTGGGCGATGTCCGGCGTCACGGTCAACGCCCTTGCACCAGGCTATATCGAGACGCCGCTCACCGCCGAGCATCTCAAAAAAACCGGCGTTCGCCCGGCCCTCGAAGCGCTCGTTCCGGCCGGACGTCTGGGCGTCGTCGACGACGTGGTCGGCCCCGCGCTCTTTCTCGCATCGCGCCACGCGGCGTTCGTCACCGGACATATCTTGTTCGTCGACGGCGGTCGCACACTAATCTAGGAAAGTCTTATGGCAACCATTTCGCGCGTTTTTCCGCGCTTCGAAAATAAATGGGTGATGGTCACCGGGGCGGGAACCGGATTCGGACGGACGCTCGCTAAACGCGCCGCCGCCGAAGGCGCGAACATCGTCGTTCACTACAACAATTCGCAAGAAGGGTGCCGACGAAACGGCGGACGCCGTGCGCAAACTCGGTCGCGAGGCCGTCATCGTTCAGGCCGACATCAAGAGCTGGGATCAGATCAAGGCGATGATCGAAACCGCCTGGACGAAAACCGGCGGGATCGACGTGCTCATGAACAACGTCGGCGACATCGCGACCGATCAAAAAGACTGGCGAGAAATCGACGAGAAAATCATTGATCGCGTCCTGGCCGTCGACATTAAGGGCACGATGCTCATGATCCACGAGATGGGCACCCGGATGCTGGAACGCGGCAAGGGGAACATCGTGAATATCGCCTCGACGGTGGTCGTGCGCGGCAGCCCACGTGCGCCGCAATATGCGGCGGGCAAATACGGCATCATCGGTCTCACCAAGTCGTATGCTTACGCGTTCGCACCGACCGTGCGGGTCAACGCATTCGGTCCGGGCTTTATGGAGACCGAGGCGATCCTGACCCGTTGGGATTGGAACAACGGACGCAAAGAGCGCGTTCTTTCGCAAACCCCGATGGGACGGGTCCCCGCCCCCGAGGAGCTCGCTGCCGCGGCGCTGTTTCTCGCTACCGACGATGCAGCGCACATGACTGGCAATTTCATCATGTGCGATGGCGGCTACAGCATGATCGGCGCTTAGGAGCAACTGAAAAATGAAATTAGTTACGTTCAACGAGGGCCGGGTCGGCCGTATTCGCGACGGTAAGGCGATCGAAGAGCTCGACGTCCCATCGATGCGCGCTTATTTCGAGGGCGGTGAAACGGCAAAGCCCACGGGAAAGACGTTCGATTTGGCGGACGTCCGTCTGCGCGCGCCGATCATCCCCAAGAAGTTCTTCCACACGGCCGGTAATTACCAAGAACACCACGAGGAGTCCAAGCGCGTCGGCTGGTCGCATCCGGTCGATCCGTGGATCGTCTTCTTTCAGAATATCGATGCGATCATCGGGCCGGAAGACGAAGTCGTCTATCCCGAACACCTCACGAACGAGCTCGACTATGAGCTCGAGCTTGCTGTCATCATCAAGAAACCCGGCAAGTTTTTCAGCGCGGAAGAAGCCTCCGATTACATCGGCGGTTACATCATCTTCAACGATATCACCGCCCGCGATATTCAGCGGCGCGAAATGCGCTCCGGCGTGTTCACCTTTTGCAAATCGATCGATACCTTCGTCCCGATCGGTCCGTGGATCGTAACGCCCGACGAAATCCCGGATCCGCATAATTTGGCAGTGGAACTCCGCGTCAACGGTCAACCGCGGCAGGTCTCAAACACGAGCCACATGTCGTTTTCGATCCCGGAAATCATTTCGCACTACTCCCCGCTCGGATACAGCGCCGGCGACATCCTATCGACCGGCACCGTTTCGGGGGTCGCCGGTTTCAGCCCCGACGCCGCATCGCTCTATATGCGGCCGGGCGACGTCGTCGAGGCGGAAATTCAAGGCGTCGGTGTCCTGCGCAACCCGATCGTTTCATGGCAGCACGCCCATGGCGTTCCCGCGCCGGAAAAGGTCCAGTGGTAGCAGATGACGTTCGTCTCCCGTAAATCCCGGGGCATCGTGAGTACGCTGGCATGCGCGCTCGCGCTGTCGCTCTCCCCGCACACGAGTTCGGCAGCGGAAGCGACGCCGTATGAGATCAACGCGCTCCTTCCCCTAACCGGTCCCGGTGCGTTCATCGGGCAAGCGGGTAAGAAAGATCTCGACCTGATCGAGGAGCTGGTCAACAAAGCCGGCGGCGTCCAGGGCCATCCGGTGCGGTTCGTAATCGCCGACGATCAAGCCAATCCGCAAACGGCCGTTCAGCTCACGAGCGCGCTCGTTGCTAAGAACGTTCCCGTCATTCTGGGCGGCGTGCTGGCGAATACGTGTCTCGCGATGGTTCCGATCGTTGCGAAAGCCGGGCCCGTCCAGTACTGTCTTTCGCCCGGGCTGCATCCCAAGCGCGGGTCCTTCGTCTTTTCGGCGGGCGTCGGCGTTTTGGACGATGCGATCGGCACCGTTCGTTTCTTCCGTGAGAAGGGCTGGACGAAAATCGCGATCGTTACCGCGACCGATGCGATCGGTCAAGAAATGGATCGCTCGTTTGCCACGGTGTTGGCCATGCCCGAAAATCGCGGCATGCAAGTCGTGGCGACCGAGCATTTCAATCCTAACGATATCAGCGTTGCGGCGCAAGTCGCGCGCGTGAAGGCGGCAAATCCGCAGGCGATCGTCACCTGGGTCACCGGCACCCCGTTCGGCACGCTCTTGCGCGCGCTGCACGACGCTGGAGTCGATCTGCCGATCAGTTCTTCGACGGGCAACATGAGCTTCGCGCAGATGGGGCAGTACGCGTCATTTTTGCCCAAAGACTTGTACTTCGCGGGCCTCCGTTCGATTTCGCGGCAGGGCACCAATTCGGGCCCCGTCCGCGACGCCCAGAATCGCTACTTTAGCGCATTTCAAAAAGCCGGGGGCCGGCCGGACGTTCTCAACGCAATGGATTGGGATCCTGCGATCATCGTAATCGACGCGGTGCGTCACCTCGGAGTGAACGCTACCGCGGATCAGATCCGGACCTACATCGACAACTTGCACGGGTATGCAGGGACGCTCGGCATGTACGACTTTGGAGACGCCGAGCAGCGTGGGCTAACGATCAGCGCGCTGGTCATCGATCGATGGGATGCAGCAAAGGGCGACTTCATCGCGGCCGGCAGACCCGGCGGCCACGCGAGATAGGGCTGCTCGCGCCGCTATTTTAGCGGCGCGCCGCCGAACTTGGAAATGGCGACCCACGTGTCGCGCCCCGCGTCCCAGCGGACCATGATCCCATTTTTCTCGGTCAGACCGCGCTGGCTGCCATCGCGGAAATCATAGGTCCCGTTGGCTCCGGAGAATCCGTGCAGATCGGAGAGGTAGTCACGCAGTTGCGCCGGCGTGGCACCGGGCCCCAACTTCTTATAGGCGCCGAGTAAGATGATCGGCGGATCCCAGCCGATAGCTTGGGCCACGTCCGCATGGACGCCGACGGCTTTGAATGCGTCGACGAATTGCCGCACGGCCGTGGCGAGATCCCCGGGCGGTATCGAATCGGGAGCCACGCAGGGCAAGCCGGCTGACATGAAGCCCGACGGCATGATGGCCGCGAATTGCTTCATCTCGGAATAGATGAGATTCGAAGCCGAAACGCCGATCGGCAGATCGAGTCCGACATCGGCGTAGCCGTGAAAGACGGTGCCGATCGGGCTGCCGGTTCCCCACGCAACGATCGCTTGGGCGCCGGAGGCTTTGATGTGCGCGAGTTGTGCGGTCACGGTTGGGTCGGAGACCGCGTAGTGCTGGCGATCGACGAGCGTCATATCCTTGAATTCCGGACGGCCGAGGGCCGCGTCCAAGCCCGCTTCGCCGTCCTGACCGCTGGCATCGGTTGATGTGATGAGCGCGATCTTCTTCCAGCCGTGCTGCTGAAAGTAGCGCACGTTGACCGCGATCAAGTCACCGGTGGAGACGCCGTAGGTGAATCCGTACGAACCTTTTGGTGGATGGAAGCCGGCGGAAAGGCAATAGAGCAGCGGTCCATCGGCTTTGAGCAGCGCTTGGATCGCGTTGCATCCGCCGGCTAATGACGGACCGACGATCGCCGAAACGTGTTTGCTGATCAGCGCGTTCGCGAGCTGCACGTCGACTTGCGGGCTCGACTCATCGTCGGCGACCACGAACTTGATCGGGCGGCCGCCGATGCCGCCGCTTTTGTTGACGCGGTCTTCGACCAGCGCGATCGCGCTCTGCTCGGCCTTGCCGAGAAATGCTCCGGGCCCGGTGAGCGAGAGGATGACGTTGATCTCGAACGGGTCGGCCGCACCCGCGCGCGGCATGTTCGCAGCGAGCAGAACGGCGGCAGCGCATGCGGCGGCGGCAAAGCGGAGAATATGCGATCGGGACATAGCCTCTCCTTAGGATTCGCTATCGAATCCGGCGCTGATGCGTAACAGTAACGATGCAAGTTGCGCGCGCTCGTCCAGACTCAAGACGCCCATGCCGATTTCCGTATCGTCGTAGCGCAGCGGAACGGCAGCCTCGACGCGCTTGCGGCCGCGGGCGGTGAGCCGCACGACCATGCTCCGCCGATCGTTGGGGTTGGGCGTCCGCTTGACCAAGCCGTCGCGTTCGAGTCCGTCGATCGTCGCCGACACCGACGCGTTCGTCGTATGGATCAAGTCGCTGATTTCACTGGGGGTCAGCATCTGCGCGGGCGTCATGTAGAGCACGACGAGATGGTTGTATTTCGCCGCGTTGAGGCCGAGGGGCGCCAGCGCCGCGTTGGTGCGGTCGTTGATCCGCTGCGCCAGCGCCCGCAGCGCGAACAGGGCCACGACCGTATTGGGTTCGGAGTGGTTTGGGAACCGCTCTTGCTGGCGTACCATCAGCTCGGGCGGCAACCGCACGATGGCCTTGCGCTGCGAGCGCGGCCCGGCCGCTTCCGGCTTGACCGTCACGGCGTTCCGGAGTATTGTGGCATCTAAACAACATGCTTACTGAAGAACAGAACGTCCTCCTCACGCGGGTCGGTCCCGGGACGCCGATGGGCGACCTCTTGCGGCGCTACTGGATGCCGGTTGCCGGCGTCAGCGAATTTGAGAAGCTGACGATCAAACCGCTGCGGTTATTCGGTGAGGATCTCGTTCTCTATCGCGATATGAGCGGCACGTTCGGCCTCGTCGACCGGCATTGTCCGCACCGGCGCGCCGACTTATCGTACGGCTTCGTCGAAGATTGCGGCATCCGGTGCAACTATCACGGCTGGCGCTTCGATGAAGCCGGCAACTGTCTCGAGCAGCCGTTCGAAGACGTTGCGAACCCCGATGCGAACTTCAAAGCGAAGGTGCACGTTACGGCTTATCCGGTCGAGACGAAGGGCGGTCTCGTGTGGGCGTACATGGGTCCGCAGCCGGCGCCGCTGCTGCCCGACTGGGAACCGTTCTCATGGCCGAACGGCTTCGTGCAGATCATCACTTCGGTGATTCCGTGCAACTGGCTGCAATGCCAAGAGAATTCGATCGATCCCGTTCACTTCGAGTGGATGCACCGCAACTGGTCGGTGCGGCTCAAGGGCGAGACCGGACCGTACGGCAAGAAGCACACGCGGATCGACTTCAAAGAGTTCGAGTACGGCTTCACCTATCACCGCCTGGTCGAAGACATGCCCGAAGACCACGAGCGCTGGACGGTCGGGCGCATCGCGCTCTGGCCGAATTGTCTCGGGCCGAATCAGCACTTCGAATGGCGCGTTCCGATCGATGACGAGAACACGCTCTTCGTGCAATGGCACTTCACGCGCGTCCCGCGCGAGCGCGAGCCCTACGTTCAGGAAAGTATTCCGACGTGGGAAGGGCCGGTGACGGATCCGTTCACCGGGCGCTTCATCAGCAGCCACATCGCGAATCAGGATTTCATCGCCTGGGCCGGTCAGGGCCGCATCACCGACCGCACGAAAGAAGCGCTCGGCATTAGCGATCGCGGCGTGATCTTGATGCGCAAGCAGTTCTTCGACGATCTCAAACGGATCGAACGCGGCGAGGATCCCAAAGGCATCATCCGCGATCCGAGCATCAACCACCGCATCGAGTTGCCGATCGTCAGCCGCGAACTGCTGACTGAAGGCGTATCGCTCGCGGAGATGCTCGACGATCCTTCGCTCGATCCGCGCAACGGCTTCCCCAATCAGTACGGGCAGCCCGAAGCCGTGCGCGTCGCGTTCCTCGAAGCGATGGGTCTCGACCCCAACGGCGAGATCGCCGACGGTTCGGAGTTCCTCGCAACCGCGAGTGCCGCACCGAAGAAGCGGATGGTCTGGAGCTAGCTCTAGCGCATCCGCGTCGTGATCAGCTGGCCGGTCATGAAGCGCGCCGCGGGGCCGGCGAGGAAGAGGACTTCTTCGGCAATGTCCTCGGATTCGCTCAGCTTGCCGAGCGGATCGTTCTTGATGCGCGATTCGCGCAGCGCCGGCGGCATCGAATTGCGCACGGCCGGCGTATCGGTGGTGCCGGGATTGAGGGCGTTGACCGTGATCCCGCGCGATCCGAGTTCGAGCGCCAGTGTCTTCGTATAGGCGATCACGCCGCCTTTGGAGGCAGCGTAAGCCGCGCGTGACTTATCGCCCAGCAAGCCGCGATCGGAGGCGATGAGCACCATGGTGCCGGTGCCGCGCGGGATCATCGTGCGCGCGACGGCGCGCGTCACGAACATCGTGCCGTTGAGGTTCATGCCGATCACGGCATGCCAGGCATCGTCGGCGAGGTCGACGACGTCGGCGCGCCCGCCGGCGCCGCCCGCGCAGTGCACGAGGATGTCGATTGCGCGGAAGCGCGCGATCGTGCGATCGACCATCTGCTGAACGGCCGGCGCCGATGCGACGTCGACTTCCAACGCGACGGCCTCCCCTCCGGCGGCGACGATCTCGCCGGCCGCCTGCTCGGCGCCCGCGAGGTTCTTGTCGGCGAGCGCGACCGCCGCACCGCTTTGTGCGAGCCGGATCGCGCACGCGCGTCCGATGCCGCTGGCGGCGCCGGTCACCAGCGCGACGCGGCCGCGGAGGTCGACCGTCATCGGCGCGCCGTTGGGCAATGGGGTTCCGTTAGTCATGTGATATGGTCTCCAGGCAAAAAAGCCGGGTGCGGCGCATCGAGCATACTTATGCAAGCTTTGGCGTTTTCGCTCCCCGTCAATCCGCCCGGGACGACGGTGCCGCTGACCCGCGAAATGGTGTGGGCCGGGCTCGTCATGAAAGCGGAGAACGCGGTGCCGTTCGTCCCGGGCATGCAAGAGTGCGCGATCGTGCGGCGCTTCGAGGGCGGCTTCATTCGCAACATCCTCATCAACGGCCGGCACTTGACCGAACGCATCACGCTGACGCCCGAGGCGCAAGTGCTGTTCGAACGCGCCGATGCGGCCGGCAAGCCGACCGGCGGCTGGATCGCCAACGTGCTGAGCGAGGGTGAGGACGGATTACTCCTCACCTTCGTGCTCAACGTGGCGTCGGACCCGGGGCGCGATTTGAAGCAGAGTTACACGGCCGCCATCGCCGCGACGCTCAAGGCAACGCGCGACCTGGTTGCGGTGAAGAGCTAGAAGTACATGTCCTTGGCCGGGAACGAGTTCGAGATCAGCTTGTATTTCGCTGCGGCGTCGATGAACGGCTGAAGCAGCGCGGGGTCGGAGCTCGTGGCCCCTTCGACGCGCGCGCTCTTTTGAAAGACCTCGAGCGGCACTTTGCTGAATTGCGACATCAGCACGGCCGTTTCGGCGTGATGCGTATTCGTGTACTGTGCGGCCTGATAGGTGATCCGGGCAAAGTCGCGCATCGCCTGCGGGTGCGCCGCGGCCCAATCTTTGTTGGCGAAGTACACGCCGAAGACGAAGTGGGTCGAAATCGCGCTGTAGGGCTCGGTGATCGACTTCACGCCGCCGGCGGCAAGCGCGTTCTCCAGCTCCGGCGCTTGAACGGCGTCGGCATCGACGCGGTGGGCGATGAGTGCGGGGCCCGCGAGCGTGTTCGGAATCTCGATGAACTTGAGCGTCTTCGAGTCGCCGCCGGTTTTGTCGACCCAGGCGCTGACCACGAGCGTATTGAGGTCGTTGAGCGCCGGAACGCCGATCGTTTTTCCGTTGAGCTCGGCGCCCGTCTTGACGTTTGAATCGGACGGAACGAGCAACTCGTTGAACGGAACGGCCGGGTTCCAAATGGCACCGTTCGCGGCCAGCACGAGCGGCAGGTTCTTCAAATGCGCGACGAACGATGCGACCGCGCTGCCCTTGCCCATCTCGTAGGCGCCGGTGACGGCGGCGGTCGTGGCCGCGGTTCCGCTCGAGGTCGGAATCACTTGCACGTCGAGTCCGGCCTTCTTATAGAGGCCGGCGCTGACGGCGTAGATCACGGGCGTCAGGTCGTCGGTCGGAACGCCGCCGAGGCGGACCGTGAGCAACGGCGCCTGTGCGCTCGAGGGCGGCACGGCAAGCGAAAGGAGTGCGAGCACCGCGAGTGCCGCAATGAGTCGAAGATTCCGCATCAAGTTAGGCTTTCCCGGACTGCGCCGTTTCGTAGACCTGTAATTGGGCATCGGTCATCCACTCTTTGTGCGCGTCGACGTTGACGCGTTCAGGCGTGCCGCCCGAACTGTCGAACGAGACACACTGCAAGAGCTCGAGATCGACCGGTCCCGATTTCTCGAACCAGTATCGCGCGCCGCCTGGAATCGCGATCATCTCTTCCGGTCCGAGTTCCGCGATCAGCACGTCGCCCGGACCGTAGAACTTGACCCGCCCGCGCAACACGAACCACGTCGTGTCCGAGTTGTTGTGATAGTGGAGATTGTTCTCGCCGCCCTCGTGGACGATTTGCATCGCCAACCGTCCGAGACGCGTTTTCGTGAGCGGGATGATGTCTTTCGGCTTGCCGGAGAGCTCCGAGCGTTCGTACTTGACGATCTTGACCTTCGACTCGCACTCGCGGTGAAACGCCTCTTTTTCTTCGGGGCTCATCTTGGCTAGGGTCTCAGCTCTCACGTTCGGATCCTTTCGGGGCCCGCAGGCCGGCTTTCTCTAATCGCGGGATGATCTCGGCACGCAGGTACGGCAGTTCATCGAGGTAGTTCACGATGGTCATCCCGATTCCATCGAGGCCGACGTCGCTCAGGGTTTGGAACAGGCCGGCGACGGTGTCGGGGTCGCCGATGAAGGGGAATTGCCGGATCGCGCGCTGCCGATGGGCGAGGTAGGCGGGCGAAGTCAGATCGCGCGCGATGCCCTGCTGCAGCAGCTGTGCGTCGACCGCATCCCAATCGGCGTGTTCGTCGAGAACGTAACGGTAGTACTCGATCGCTTCCTTTTGGGTCGGCCGGCAGATGACGTTGACGTTCGTGTACACGCCCATCGTGCGCCCGACGGCGGCCGCGCGTCCGCGCAGGCTGTCGACGATCTTCTTGACGCCGGCGACGTCGGGCGTGACGACGCCGCTCTTCTCGTCGAATTCCGATGCGCGCACGGCGGTGAAGAACGCGTCGCAATTGCGCACGCCGAAATCCTGACCGATCTCGGAGAGGCCGGCGTTGAGCAATAGCGGTTGCGTTCCGCCGTACGGCTTCGGCTTCGAGAGCACGTCGGTGAGTTGGAAGTACTTCCCGTTGAAGTCGAAGTTCTCGGGCTCCGTCCATAAGCGCCGGACGATGTCGAGCCACTCCTGTCCGTGCGCGTAACGTTCGTCGTGCTCGAGCAGCGAAACGCCGAACATGCCGAACTCTTCGTCTTTATTGCCGACGACGAGGTTGAGCCCGAAGCGTCCGTGCCCGGCGTGATCGGCCGTTACCATCTGCTTCGCCGCGACGACCGGGTGAAAGATCGGCGTGTGCACCGTTCCGAAAATCGTGATACGTTTCGTCAGGGCCAAAAGCGCCGCCGCCCACGTGAGCGTTTCGAAACTCGATTCCTGATAGTGCGTGGCGCCGCCCCACCCGCGCCAGCGGCCGAGCGGCAGAAAGAACTCCAGGCCGTAGTCATCGGCCATTTGCGCGAGCCGGACGTTATCGTCCCACGAGCCGCTCCAGCGTTCGGGAACGAGCGTCGCGTTTTTCCCGGAATTGAGGTTGCAGCCGAAGATTCCAAGCTTGAGCTTGTTGGTGCTTCCCATCGCCGACCGGTTCAGCACCGGTATCATTTGCTCGAGCATGCGCTGGCGAAAGGCGTTCGGCTGCTGCGCCCGTATCCCCCGGCGGGGGGACGTAAAATGAGATTTCGCCGGTATTCGACCGCCGCATTGGCTGCTGTGCTCGTTGCTCTGTGGGGCTGCCCGGTTGCGATCGACGCGCAAGCGGCCCCGGCCGCGCCGCTGATCCATATCGCGGCGTCGGCTGCTGAAACGTACGCGCAGGCGTTCTTCGCGCAAGACATCGGCCTGTATCAAAAAGCGGGGCTGAACGTCGAGGTCGATACGCTCGGCACCGGCGCAGCCGTCTCGTCGGCGGTCGCCGGCGGCGGCGTCGAGATCGGCGTTGCGACGATGCTCAATCTGGCGAACGCGATCGCGCGCAACGTGCCGTTCGTCGTCATCGCGCCGGCCGCGTTGGAAACCACCAAGCAGCCGACCGGTTTGCTCTGCGTTGCTAAATCGTCGGCATACAAGACGGCCAAGGACTTCGACGGGCAGACCATCGCCATTCCGGCGCTGAAGCAAACCGTCGATCTCGCCGTGCGTGAGTGGCTGCAGCAGGGCGGCGAAGATCCGACGCGCGTCCACATCATCGAGGCCCCGTTCTCCGAAATGGGTCCGGCCGTCGAGCGCGGCACGTACGCCGCGGCGGCGATCTCCGAACCCTCGCTCTCACAAGCGCAACGCGCCGGCGGCATCCGCTGCATCGGCGATCCGTACTCCGCCATCGCACCGACGTACATGCTCGGCGCGTGGTTTACGACGAAAGACTACGCGGCAAAGAATCCCGACGTCGTGCGCAAGGTCGCGGCCGCGCTGACGGAAGCGGGGAAGTGGGCGAACGCGCATCACTTCGAATCGGCGGCGATCGTTTCGCGCGTCAACAAGGTCGACGTCGAAACTATTCGCAACGAAGTGCGGCCGCGGTACGCCGAAGAGCTGAAGCTGAGCGACATCCAGCCGCAACTCGACGCCGGATTCAAATTCGGTTTCTTGACGCGCCAGATGAACGCGGCGGAACTGCTCGCGAAGTGAACCGCCGGGCGTGACCCTCGCCGCACGGACGCTGGTGGAGAAGATCTGGGACGATCATCTCGTCGGCCGGCGTGAGGACGGCCGTGATTTGCTCTACGTCGACCGCGTGATGATGGACGACGTGCGGGCACCCGATGCGATCCGCATGCTCGAAGCGAGCGGCCGTCCGATGCGCCGGCCCGACCTTGCGTTCGCGACGATCGATCATACGATCGGAACCCATCCCGGACGCGATGCGCAGCTCTCGCCCGCGGTCGCGGCGATGGTCGATGCCGTGCGCGCCGGCGCGGCCCGGCACGCGTTCCGCTTCTTCGACGTCGGCGCGCCGGAGCAAGGCATCTCGCACGTCGTCGCGCCGGAGCTGGGGCTGGTCTTGCCCGGTGCCACGCACGTGTGTTCCGACAGTCACGCCGCCACGGTGGGCGCGCTCGGAGCGCTCGCGTTCGGCTGCAGCTCGACGGACCTCGCGCACGTGCTCGCGAGCCAGACGATCGCGCTCGAACGCCCGCGCACGATGCGCATTCAACTCAACGGAAGATTGCAAGCCGGCGTCGACGCGAAGGACGTCGCGCTCTCGTTGATCGGCACGTTCGGCATCCACGCCGCGCGCGGCTACGCGATCGAGTATACCGGACCCATCGTGGCGGCGATGCCGATCGAGCAGCGTTTCACGCTTTGCAACATGGCGATCGAAATGGGCGCGCGCAGCGCGCTGATCGCGCCCGATGCGACGACGATTGCGTGGCTCGCCGAGCGGCCGTGGCGGCTCGACGAGGCGCGCGCGCGTCGCGGCCCACGCGCAGTGGCAAACGTTGAAGAGCGATGACGACGCGCGCTTCGACCGCACGCTCGAGGTCGACTGCGACGGGATCGAACCGCAGATCACGTGGGGCACCGATCCGAGCATGGTGATCCCGATCTCCGGAGTCGTGCCCGACCCCTCGAATGCCGAACCGGCGCGGCGCGATCGCGCTCGAACGCGCGCTCGCCTACATGGATCTGCGTCCCGGGCGATACGCTCGCCGGACGTCCGCTCGAGCGCGTCTTCATCGGTTCGTGCACGAACGCGCGGCTCGACGACCTGCGCGCAGCGGCGCAGCAAGTGCGCGGTGCGCACGTCGCGCCGGGCGTGCGCGCGATCGTCGTGCCGGGTTCGAGCGCGGTCAAACGGCAGGCGGAAGCGCTCGGGTTCGATGCGGTCTTTCGCGAAGCGGGGTTCGAGTGGCACGAATCGGGCTGCTCGATGTGCTCGGCCGGAAGTGCCGATTCCGGCTTGCCGGGCGAGCGCTGCGCGTCGACGAGCAACCGCAATTTCGAAGACCGGCAAGGACGCGGCGTGCGCACGCACTTGGTGAGTCCGCGCACCGCCGCGGCGTCGGCGCTCGCCGGCTATTTCGTCGCCGCGCGGACGGCCTGACGTGGAGCCGTTTCGCGCGTTTGCGGGAATCGCCGCGCCGCTGCTCGTCGACGACATCGACACCGACCAAATCGCACCGGCGTCGGTGCACTCGCGCCGGCTCGACCCGGATTACGGTGCGCTGTTCTTCGCCCGCAAACGCGTGCGTGCCGACGGCAGCGAGGATCCGGCCTTCGTGCTCAATCGCGGCGCCTACCGGAACGCGAGCATTCTCGTTACCGGAACGCGGTTCGGCTGCGGAAGCGCGCGCGAGAGCGCGATCTGGGCGCTGATGGGCTTCGGCATCCGCGGCGATCGTCGCGCGCAGCTTTGCCGAGATGTATCGCGAGAATTGTTTGCGCAACGGCGTGCTGACGATCGTGCTGGACGCCCTCCGAGCAGGCCGCATTCGAAGCGCAGGTCGTGGCCGTCGACGGTGCGGCGCCGTTCACCGTCGACTTGCGCGATCCGCACATCGCGGCGCCCGGCGGCCGCCGCTATGACTTCGCGATCGATCCGGCCGAGCGGATCGTGCTGCTCGAAGGCACCGACTTGGTCGACTTGACGCTGCGTCAGTCGCCGGCGATCGACGCGTGGGAAGCCGGCATGCGCCGGTCGCGGCCTTGGCTGCAGGATGTGGGCCGCAGTGAAGGTATGGGCCGATGATGCGGATTGCGTTGCGGGTCCTCGTTCTGGCGCTGGTCGCGGCCCTCGGCGCGGCCTCGCCGCCGGCCGTTCGCGCTGCCGATCTGCTGCCGGTCGTCATCGGCAACATTCCGTCGTTTACGGCCGCGCCGCTCTACATCGCGATCGACAAGGGCTACTACACGGCGGCCGGACTCGACGTGCAGTTGACCAGCACCGGCTCGCCCGCCGACCAAGCCGCGATGTTGTCGACCGAATCGTCTGCAACTCGTCGGCGGCGCGGTGACCGCGGGATTCTTCAACGCGTTCGCCCGTAAGCTGCCGGTCTCGCTCGTGCTCTCGCGCGCCGTCTCGCCGATCAATCATTACCTGATGGCGCGCATGGGGCTGAAAGGCGAGCTCAAAGGGCCGGCCGATCTCAAGGGCAAGATCATCGCGATCGATCAGAACGGCACCGATCTCTCATACGAGTTGCTGAAGACGTTGCAGTCGGTCGGCATGACGCTGGCCGACGTGCAAGTGAAGTTTTTGCCGTTTTCCGAACAGCCGGCGGCGCTCGCGACCGGCGCGATCGATCTGGCGCTGATGGTCTCGCCGCTGCAGGACGCCACCGCCGATAAGGGCATCGCCTTCAAGTTTCTCAATACCGATTCGTACATCAAGCTGCGTCCGATGGCGGGCTCCGTGCTCGAAATGAACCGCGACTGGGCGGCCGCGCATCCCGATGCCGCCAAGGCGTTCGTCGCCGCAACGTTGCGCGCCACGCAGTACTATTGCGAAGCGTATCACCACGGGGCGAACCGGCCCGACGTCGTGCGCATTCTGGCCAAGTATTCGAACGTGCAGGATCCGGCGCTGATCGAGAAGATCGATTGGACCGCGATGGACGTCGGCGGACGCATCTCGATGCCGAGCATCATGGACATCCAAAACTTCTACGTGCAGGAGAAGCTCGTGAACGTGCCCGTTCCCGAGTCGGATCTAACGCCGCCCGCCTGGGTGGATCAAGCGCGCTCGACCGTGCCGCCGTTCAAGCTCGTGCACGACGATCACCGACCGGGATGCCGGTAGCGGCGCGCCGCGGCGCGGCCATCGAGATATCGCACCTCCGCAAGACGTTTGAATCCGGCAAGAACTCGATCGTCGCGATCGACGATCTGAGCATCTCGATCGCCGGCGGCGAATTCGTGTGTTTCGTCGGCCCATCGGGCTGCGGCAAGTCGACGCTGCTGCGGATTCTGGCCGGACTCGAAACGGCCGGATTCGGGCGAGGTGCGGATGGACGCCGGCGACGCCGACGTGCAGAACGCGATGGTGTTCCAAGAGGCGAGCATCTTTCCGTGGAAGACCGTCGGCGACAACATCGCCTTCGGCTTGCGCGCGCTCGGCGTCGCCCGCGAAGAGTGCGCGGCACGCGTCGATGCGGCGCTGCGCATGGTCGGCTTGACGCGCTTTCGCGATCACTATCCGAGCCAAATTTCCGGCGGCATGAAGCAGCGCGCGGCGATCGCGCGGGCGCTGGTGACTGATCCGGCCGTGCTGCTGATGGACGAACCGTTCGCCGCGCTCGACGCGCAGAACCGCGCGATCCTGCAAGCGGAACTGGCCAACATCTGCGAGCAAGCCGGCACGACGGTCGTCTACATCACGCATTCGCTCGAAGAAGCGTTGATGCTCGGCGACCGCACCGTCGTGCTGACCGCGCAGCCCGCGCGCATCAAAGACGTCGTCGTCGTGCCGTTCGCGCGCCCGCGCGACACGATCGAGGTCAGCGCCACGCCGGAATTCGGCGAACTGAAGCTGCGGATGTGGAACGTGCTCGAGGCGGAAGTGCTGGCGGCTCGACGCGAGCACGAAGGCATTTGACGCGCGCGCAGGCGGAGCGGCGGCGGCAGCGGATCCTCGAGATCGCCTCGCCGGTCGTGTTCTTGCTGGTGTGGGAAAGCGTCGTGCGCGCTGGGCTGGGTCGACGCGCGCTTCGTGCCGCCGCCGAGCGCGGTCGTGGTGCGCTTCTTCGATTTGGCCGGGTCGGGCGTGTTGTGGACCGACGTTTCGATCACGCTCTTCCGGATCGCGTGCGGGTTCACGATCGGCGTGATTCCGGGTGTCGCGGTCGGTCTGCTTGATGGCGATGTTCAAGCCGTTGCGCTACGTGCTCGACCCGCTGGTCGCCGCGATCTACCCGATTCCGAAGATCGCGCTGATGCCGCTTCTGATGCTGGCGTTCGGGATCGGTGAGATGTCGAAGATCGCGCTGGTCGCGATCGGCACATTTTTCCCGGTGCTGATCAGCACGTATGCGGGCGCCGCGAACATCGAGACGATCTATCTCGACGCCGCGAAGAACTTTCGCGCCGGCGCGGGCATGATGTTCCGTGAGGTGATCTTCTTCGGCGCGCTGCCGCAGATCTTCGCCGGGCTGCGGCTCGCGCTCGGCACGTCGTTTCTCGTGATCGTCGCGGCGGAGTTCGTGTCGGCAGATACGGGGATCGGCCAGTTGATCTGGTCGTCGTGGCAGGTCTTGCAAGTCGACCGGATGTTCGTCGGCATCGTGCTGATCGGCGTGCTCGGGGTGGCATCGACCGCCATTCTGCAAGAGATCGAATATCGCTTGATGCCGTGGCGGAAGCGGTGAACGCGCAACGGTACGACGTCCTCGTCATCGGCGGCGGGATCGCGGGGCTTACGGCAGCCCTGGCTGCTCGCCACGCCGGCGCGTCGGTGCAGCTTGCTCGAACGGGCGCCGCGTGCGGAACGCGGCGGCAACACGCGTTTCTCCAACGGCGCGCTGCGCGCGGCATACCGGAACGTCGACGAGGTCCGCCGTCTCATTCCCGATCTCAGCGACGAACAAGTTGCCCGCACCGATTTCGGCACGTACACGCGCGAACGGTACCTCACCGATCTGATGCGCGTGACCGAAGGACGCAGCGATCCGATGCTCGGCCGAATCCTGGCCGGCGAGAGCTACGACGTGCTGTGCTGGATGATGGAACGCGGCGTGCGTTACGACCCGCTGTGGTCGGCCCAAGCGCCGCCGGCGAACGGCCGCGTGAGTTTCTACGGCGGCAGCGCGTTCGAGGCGCGCGGCTTGGGCGCGGGCTTGATCGATGCGCTCTACGATGCGCTGGAGCAGTGCGGCGGCCGCGTGACGTATGGTGCGCGGGCGCTGACGCTCGCACGCGAAGGTGCCGGCGTGGGCGGTGCGACCGTGCGTTTTGCGGACGGCAGCATGCACGATCTCGCCGCGCGCGCCGTGATCGTTGCCTGCGGCGGCTTCGAATCAGACGTCGAATGGCGCACGCGCTACCTCGGCCCGGGTTGGGATCTCGCCAAAGTGCGGGGCACGCGCTTCAACACCGGCGACGGCTTACGTATGGCGCTCGACGCGGGCGCGCAACCCTACGGACAGTGGTCGGGGTGTCACGCGGCGAGTTGGGCCGCGCATGCGCCGGCTGCCGGCGACGTGACGATCGAGGAGAAGTTCAAGCGCGACGACTTCATGCACGGGATCTTCGTCAACGCGAACGGCAAACGGTTCGTCGACGAGGGCGCCGATCTGCGCGCCCTCACCTACGCGAAGTACGGCCGCGCGGTGATGGAGCAGCCGGGTTCGGTTGCGTGGCAGATCTTCGATGCCAAGACGGTGCCGCTGCTGAGCGACGATTACCGCGAACCGAGCGTGGCGCCCATTCGCGCGAACACGCTCGAGGAACTGACAACAGCGTTGAGCGCGGTCAACGGCCGCGCGTTGCTCGAGACGATCGCGGAATATAATCGTGCCGTGCGCGACGACGTGCCGCACGATCCAAGCCGGAAAGACGGCCGCGGTACGAGCGGGCTCGCGATTCCCAAGTCGAATTGGGCGACGACGATCGACGCGCCGCCGTTCGAAGCGCATCCGGTGTCGTTCGGGATTACGTTCACGTTCGGCGGCGTGCGCATCGACGAGCGTTGCCGCGTGCTCGACGCCGAGGGCGCGGCGATCCCGGGGCTCTTTGCGGCCGGCGAAATGATCGGCGGTCTGTTCTACTTCAATTATCCGGGCGGCTCGGGCTTGGTATCGGCGGCCGTGTTCGGGCGCCTCGCAGGCCGTTCGGCCGCGCTATAACGCCTGCGGCGCGCGCGGCATCACCCAGCGCCGCAACATCCCCCCAACGGCTGCCGGGTCGATCGGTTTAGGAATGTGATCGTTCATGCCGGCATCGAGGCACTGGCGGCGGTCGTCTTCCATGGCGTGAGCGGTCATCGCGATGATCGGCAGCTGTGTCGCGTCGAAATCGCGGCGGATGATGCGCGTCGCTTCGATCCCGTCCATCTCCGGCATCTGCACGTCCATGAGCACGGCGTCAAAGTGCGCGCCCGGCGCGAGCGCCTTGTCGACGGCTTCGCGCCCGTTCAGTGCCGGCTCGATCGTGACGCCGTAGCGGCGCAGGATGCGTTCGATGATTTGCAGGTTGATCTGGTTATCTTCGGCTACCAAGATGCGGGCGCCGGTGTATTCGGCGGCTTCGCTCGCGGCGTCAGGTTCGCGTTTGGCCGCGCGCGCGTCGGCGGCTGCGGTGAACATTGCCGTAAACGTGAATGCGCTGCCGGCGCCGGGCCTGCTCGTGAACGAAATCCGGCCTCCGAGCCGTTCGGCGAGCGCCTTGCTGATCGCCAATCCGAGACCGGTGCCGCCGAAACGGCGGGTGATCGAGTTGTCGCCTTGCACGAACGGCTGAAAAAGTCGTGACTGCGCTTCGCTGTCCATCCCGATACCGGTATCGCGCACGGTCGTGGTCAACTCGATGCGCTCGCCGGGCTGCGGCGTTGCCTCGATCGTCACGACGACCGATCCGGCTTCGGTGAATTTGATGCCGTTCGAGATGAGATTCAAGAGGACCTGACCGAAGCGCGGTGCGTCGCCCACAAGAACAGCCGGAACGCTCGCGCCGGCATGGATTTCGAATCGCAGTCCCTTGTCCGCGGCGCGCAGGGCCGAGATCCCGCCGATATTGTCCAACACCGATGCAACGTCGAAGCGAACCTCTTCGAGCTCGAGCTTGCCGGCCTCGATTTTTGAGAAATCCAAGATGTCGTTGATGACGTTGAGGAGTGACTTCGCTGAGTAATCGATTTTGTTCAGGTAGTCACGCTGTTCGGCGGTGAGTTCCGTGCGCAACGCGAGGTCGGCCATGCCGATCACGCCGTTCATCGGCGTTCGGATCTCATGGCTCATGTTGGCTAAGAACAGGCTCTTGGCGCGCGTGCCCGCCAGCGCGGCTTCGTTAGCCGCGCGCAGATCGCGGCGAACCAGCTGCTGTTGGCGCCAGACGAGCAACAGGCCGAGAATCACGGCGGTGGTCGCCCAGGCCGCCAGCAGCATCGTCCTGGCGACGCCGGCCGTTTGGCCCGCGATATCGTTGTAGGCCAGCCCGGCCAGGACGACGATGGGGAATCCCGCTACGCGCTTGTACGCGAACACGCGCAGCGTTCGATCGAGGGGCGGCGTATACCAATAGGACCCCTCCGGTGCCGTCGCTAGCCGCTTGCGCATCGCACCGGAGGCCGAGAACATTTTCCCGATGATCGACGGCGACGTATCGCCCGTCGTGCGCGCGCGGATGACCAAGTCGGCGGTGCCGACCATCTCGACGACGCCGTGCGAACCGAAGTCGTTCGCACCGTACCCGAAAGCAAAACTTGCGACATCGATGACGGCCGTGACGGCGCCGATGATCCGGCCGTCGTGATTGCGGATCGATCGCGCGAACGGCACGGAATATCGCTTCGTCACGCGCGCCGATCAGCGGCTTTCCGATGACGAGCGCGCGGGTTCGCAACGCGGTTTGAAAGTAGTCCCGGTCGCCCAGCGCGATCGGCGCGGATCCCCCCGGGCCGACGGCGATGCCGTGCCCGGCCGTGTCGACGACGGCGACGTTGCCGGCGAGGCCTTCGAATAGGCGCTCGCGCGCGACCGTCCGTATCGTGCTCGCCCGTCCGCGCTCGGCGTCATAGACGCCGATCAATCGGATGATGTTATCTACGAGCTTGAGGGTCGAAGAGACGTCGCCCTGATATGACGCGGCCAACTGCGTGGCGCGCGCGAGCGCATCAGACTTGGCTCGCTCGTTGAGGGCGCGCAGTTCGGAACTGTACGTCAACCAAGTGGCCGCCAGCAAGACGGCAGCAACGAGCAGCGCGCGCCAGTTGTCGGCGATCGAGAGAAATCGTCCTATGCCGGGCGTCGGCGCTCCCAGGCCCATTGCCGCGTCGGTTCTGGGCGCCGAGAGAGCCTACCCCTCCCTAGGGCTTTTGCATCTCCGTTCCGCACAAGGCGCAGCCCGTCGGATGGCTTTCCGAGATGTGCGCGCGCACGTGGTCGATCGACTCCTTGGCCTCGCGCATCACCCGCGCTACGTCGATCGCGGTGAGCTGACCGTGGCGCTTGAGGATCCGCCCGTCGACGAACACCGTGTCGACGTTGTTCGGGTGCGCCGACTGCACGATCATATGCACCGGGTCGGTGAACGGCGCCATGTTGAGCGCGTCGGTCCGCACCAAAATCAGATCGGCGCGTTTTCCCGGCGTGAGCGAACCGACTCGGTCGGCGATCCCGAGGTCGCGGGCGCCGCCCATCGTTGCCATTTCCAGCGCGGTGCGTGCGGGGGCCGGCATCGTCGAGCGCTTTGATGCCGAACGTTTTCTTCGCGCTCGTTCCGATGTGAATCGTGATCGGCAGCTTGTTGGCGCGCGCGAAGGCGAACTCGCGCCGGCAGATGTCGATCGTATTGTTTTCCGGACCGCGTGATGCGATACCGAGCGTGATCAAGCCGTCGTTGGGAACGTCGAAGTACTGTTTCTTCACGCGCAGCACGTCGTCGAGCGGCAGGGTTTCGTTCGGACCGGTGTTGCGGGAATACCCGTACGAGAAGAGCGCGCGTCCGCCGACTTCGCGGTGCACGGCGAGTTCGGCATCGGCATACGCGGGCTTGAGCAGGTTATGCGACCAGTTGTGAACGGTCGTCAAGCCGGAATTGAGTGCCTCGGCGAGCGCGAGACGAACGCCGCGCGCGTTGTCTTCGGGCGAAAAGAGGACGCCCATGACGCGGCTGTAGGGGAAGTAGCCCGTCGCTTCCGTGTCGCCCGACATGTTGCGCGAGATCGTCTCCCACATGTGCCAGTGCGTCTCGATCAGTCCCGGCAGCACGATCATGGTGCGCGCGTCGATGACTTCCGCACCGGGCGCGCTGAGGCTCGGACCGACGGCGACGATCTGGCCGTTCCGCACGTGGACGTCGCCTTGCGGGATGTCGCCGAGTTTCGGGTCCATCGTGAGCAGGTAACCGTTGCGTACGAGATAGTCACCGCGCGACGGTAGCTGCGGCGCAGGTGCGGCGGCGGCGATCGAGCGATTCGTGAGTAGTCCAAGGCTGCCGGCGGCCATGCCGGAGAGAAGTTCACGCCGGTTCGGAGTGATGTTCATGTTCGTGCTCCTTATGAACTTCCGCACTACGGGAGGGTTAGCACGTCATCCTCGATGATAACTTCCCGTCCGGAGAAGGAGCACCGATGCGGAAATACTCATCGATCGTCGCCCGAATGCTGGCCGTAGCGGGGCTGGCCGTCATTACGAGTACGGCATTGCCGGCGGCGATCACCGCGCAACCCGCGCCCGAACACATTACGGTCGGCGCGTCGACCGACGATCTCGTGCGTCCGCTGCTCTACGCCGTCGACGCGGGTCTGTTCAAGAAAGCCGGGCTCGACGTCGAGATCGTCAAGCTGGCCAACGGTGCGGCCGTTGCGGCCGCCGTTGCGGGCGGTTCGCTCGATCTGGGTAAGGGCAGCGCGCTCACGCCGGTTCAAGCCTACGCCAAAGGTATTCCGTTCACCGTGACCGCGAATCTTGGCGATTATACGGCCGATGCGCCCAGCATCGCGATGCTGGTGCTGAAGAGCTCGCCGCTGCGCGGTCCCAAAGATCTGGCCGGCAAGACGATCGGCATGGTCGGACTACAAGACTCGATCACGCTCGGCATCTACACGTGGCTCGAGCAGAACGGCGTCGACATCGCCGCCGAAAAGTTCGTGGAGATCGGCAACTCGGCCGGCGCCGCGGCGCTCCAAGCGGGCCGCGTCGATGCGATGATGTTCCAGGAGCCGGCGCTTTCAGCCGCGATCTCGCTGCCGGACTTGCGCGTCTTTGCCTACCCGGACAACGCGCTCGGCAAGCGCTTTTCGATCGGTACGATCTTCGGCATGAGCTCGTGGGTGAACGCGCACCGTGATGCGGTCACGCGCTTCAACATCGCGCTGCGCGACGCCGAGGCCTACGTCGGCGCGCATGAAAACGAGACCAAACCGCTGGCCGCGAAGTTCGCCGGCGTCGACGTCGCGTCGATGCAGAACGTGCGCCCGCCGCTGCGGACGCTGTACGTCGAACCGAGCGATATTCAAACCCAGATCGACGCCGCCGCGAAGTATAAGTTCATCGCGAAAGGGTTCGATGCCAACGAATTTATTTGCGACTGCGCTTTGCGGAAGAAGTAGCCGCTTTGGCCTTGGGTGCGTTCTTCTTGAGATGGGTTTGATTGTACTCGATGGCTGCGCGAACGAGCGCCTTTAGGGCGCGCTCGTTCACCTTATCGCCCTCGAAGAAATCGATCGCGCGCCGCGTGTTGCCGCCCGTGCCGGAGTTGAAGAGCTTATCGGGGTCCGGCAGCTTCGCGCCGTAGGCGAACGTGACGTTCACTTTCGCTTTGAACGCGTTGGCCACGGCGATCATGCCGTCGCGCGACCACAACGGGCTCCCCATCCACTTGAACTCCTCGACGATCTGCGGATCGGCGGCGAGGATCGTCTTGCGAACGGTCGCGAACGTCTTGCCGCGCCAGTCGGGGATGTCCGCGATGAGCTCATCGATCTGCTTTGACGGATTCATTTTTTCTGATTGAAGCGCAGCAGCGTTCCCGAGGGATCGCGGAAGGCGCCGGCGCGGACGTCGAGACCGAGCACGTCACGGTACAAGGCGAGTGCCTTCTCGTGGTCGTCGACGGCGATAAAACAGGTCGAAACGGTGAGGTTCATGCCGTCAGGTTACCAGCCGCGGCCCGAATTTGGCTTCTTCATTTCTGATCGGCCGCGTCATGATCTTGGCGAAGCAGGCCGGGATGGCGGCCAAGTGGTCGTGGGAGCGTGCGCCATCCGCGCTTGGGCTCTCGCCGACGAGCTCTGTCCATGGTATCGCGAGCCCGGCGCAGCCGCACGAGGTCGGTGATCATCGCTCGTCCTTCGACGGGGAGAGGCGAGGCCTTTCGTGCGGCGGAAGTTCGGCCGCGTGCAAGCTGAGAACGAGTTCGACGTCATCGTCGCCGGCGCGGGCATTGCGGGTCTGACCGCGGCCCTGACCGCGGCGCGGCTAGGGCGCAAGACGATGGTGCTGGCCGGCAATTTGCTCGGCGGCCAACTGCTGAGCATCGAAACGGTCGACGGCTTTCCGGGTTTTCCGGACGGTATTCCCGGCTACGATCTCTGCCCGATCGCTCAGGAGCAAGCGCAGAACGCGGGCGCGGAATTCTTGCAGACGACGATCGACGGCCTGACGCGCGAGGGCGACGGCTGGAAGGTCGCAACCGGCGAGGGCGAACTGATCGCTCGCGCCGTCATCGTCGCGACCGGCGCGGCGCTCAAACACCTCGGCGTGCCGGGTGAAGAAGCGTTCAGCGGCAAGGGCGTGAGCCACTGCGCAACCTGCGACGGCCCGTTCTTCAAAAGCAAGGACACGGTGGTGGTCGGCGGCGGTGACAGCGCACTGCAGGAAGCGTTGACGTTAGCGCAGTTTGCCGCGAAGACGATCATCGTCAATCGCGCGCCGCAGCTCACCGGGCAAGCGCTCTATCGTCAACGCGTCGCGGACAACGCGATGATCGAAGTACGCAACGATGCGATGGTCACGGAAATTCTCGGGAACGGCTCGGTATCGGGCGTGCGGATCGCGAGCGGCGGCGCGACGTCCGATCTGCCGGTCGCGGGAGTCTTCGTCTACATCGGGCTCAAGCCCGAGGCGGAATTTCTCGCCGGCGTCTTGACCCTCGACGGCGAGGGCGCAGTGCCCACCGACAGCGCGATGCGCACGAGCCTCCCGGGCATCTGCGCCGCCGGCACCGTGCGCGCGGGTTCCGCCGGCCGCGCTGCGGCATCGGCCGGCGACGGCAGTGTCGCCGCGATTACGATCGATCGCTTTCTCAGCGACGGCACGTGGTCCTGACTACGGCGTAAGCAAGCAAGCAGCTGACGGTGCTGCGTACGGTGGGGGCGACAAGCGCACGCCGCCGAACGTAGCTGTTCCGTGTTAAGCAGCCGCGATTCGCAAGGTGATTCAAACGAGCCTCATTGGGGCTCGCTCGCAGCCCTGCGTCTCGAACTCGCCAAGAGCGAGGAGCGCTATCGCATTCTGGGTGAAGCGCTTCCCGGCGTGACCTGGACGGCGAATCCCGAGGGGCTCGTCGACAATATCGTTGGCTTCGCGGCAGCGAGCCGGCTCGGCTCATCCTCGCTTGGGGAGGGCTGGCTCGCGCTGGTGCATGACGAGGACCGCGCGGCGACGCTCGTGCTTTGGCAGGCGGCCCTTGACGCGGGAACTCCCTACGAGGCGCAATTTCGGTCGCTGGGCGATGACGGGGTCTACCGTTGGCAACTCGTGCGCGCGTTGCCGCAGCGCGACGCGGCCGGCTCGATCATGCGTTGGATCGGCGTCAACATCGACGTCGACGAGCAGCATCGAGCGCTCGAGCACGAGCAGCGTATCGCGTTCATGCTGCAAGAAGCGTCTTTGCCCACGACGCTGCCGGCGATTCCCGACGTGTATCTGTGCGCGTACTACCGTCCGGGAAACAGCGAGGCGACGATCGGCGGTGATTGGTACGACGCGTTTCTGCTCGAAGACGGGCGTCTCGTTTTGACGATCGGCGACGTGCTCGGCAAAGGGCTCGTCGCGGCCGTAACGATGGGGAACATCCGGCAGGCGATGCGCGCGGTCGCGCGACTCTTGCCCGATCCGAATGCGCTGCTCGATGCGGCCGATCACACGGTGCGTTCCGACTCCGCGCTAACGGACATCTATGCGACGGCGCTCGTCGGGATTTACGATCCGCGCCGGCAATCGTTCTCGTTTGCATCTGCGGGACATCCGGGTCCGGTGCTTCGGCACCCCGACGGACGCATCGAAGAACTCTCGTCGCCGGGCACGCTGCTCGGCATGCGCAACCGCGATGAAATCAACACGGTCACGATCGACGTTCCACACGGCTCGGCTCTGGTGTTTGTGACGGACGGCTTGCTCGAAGCAACCCGCGACCTCGACGACGGTATCCTGCGCGTCAATTCGGCTATGCGCTCGGAAGACGTGTGGGCGGCGGAGAATTGCGCGCACGCCCTCGTTACCTACGTGCTCGCCGGACAGCCGGCAACCGATGACGTCGCCGTGCTCATCGCGGAATTCGGACCATCGGCTTGAAACGCTAACCGCCGGCGATAACCGCCGACGCTCGTAACAGGCCGGTGAATTGGGTGCGGGCGACCGCGTAGCATTCGCAGGCAGCCTCTTCGAGGCCCGGCCGGTCGAGAATCTTGATGATGCCGTGCGCGTACTTGATGAAGCCGGCTTTTTGCAACGTCGATGCGGCGATTGCAACCCCCGAGCGGCCCGTGCCGAGCATCATCGCAAGAAACTCCTGCGTAAGCGGAATAACGTCCGAGTCGACCCGGTCCCGGGTCATCAGGAGCCAGCGCGCGCAACGCTCGTTGATGCTATGCAGCCGATTGCATGCGGCCAGCTGTCCGAGCATGTTGACATAGGCTTGCAAATAACGGTCGAGCAACTGCCGGAACGCGGCATCGCTGGCCGCCAATTCCCGAAACACGTCGGCGGGAATGCGTATCGCCGTGCCGCGGACTTGACAGTAACAGACGTTGGCCGTCGATGAGGCGCCCATCAGCAGCGGGAAGGCGGACATCCCCTCGCGTCCGATCGTCCCGATCTCGATTTGGCTCCCGTCGATCATGCGCGCGACCACCGACAGAACGCAGTCGAGCGGGAAATAGACGTCGTTGATCGGCTGTTCGGCTTCGTAAATTTGCTGGCGCAAGCCGACCGGCAACAGTTCGCCGCGTTCGAGAACGATGCCGACGCTCGACGCGCCGAGCGCGTTGAGAATGGCATTCTGCGCCAAAGACGCCGAAGTGATCGGGGAAATGCCGCGGGCGGCCCGTTTTATAACCAAGGTAAGCGACCGCCTCTGAAATGCGAAGTGCTCCCATCGTACCATGGAGAGTCGCGTTCCGCTGCATTTCATACAGACGCACGTGCGAAACGCGCGTACGCTCAGCGAAGCGGAATGGATTACTTGATTTCGTGCTCTTGCGGCCACACGATCGAACAACACGATTTTTACGACGGCTGCACTCGCTGCACGTGCCCGCGCCATCGGGGTGCGGCGATCGAGGCGTTGATCGAGAAAATACGAGGCGAATCGCTGTCCCCGGCCTCACCGCTTTCCGCGGTACATATCGGGTTGAGAAAAGCCTAGGGCCTTTCTCTGTGTCAAATAGGGCAGATTCGGGCGAGCACGTGGTGTACGCTTCGTTTTCGAGCATACCTTGCGTATCAGGCCGTTGCGAAATGCTCGCTCCTTGCCCGGGGTCTCTCGAGAGAACGTGATATGCTAGATCCGCTTGCGGCGGGCCCTTCTCAAGAGCCGTCGCTAACGCGCTTTAACGGCCTCGAGATCAGCTCACGCATCATCCCGGCCGCGGGTGCCCCGCGTGGCGGGGATTGGTGCGACGTTTTCGCAGTCGACGATGACGTCCTCGCGCTCTCGATCGGTGACGTGTGTGGACACGGTGTCGAGAAGTTCGATGCGATGGTCGCCATGCGTCAAGCGATCCGTGATGCCGTCCTTCGCAAGCTCGATCCCGCTCAAACGCTCACGCAGGTCAATATGTTCCTCAACGTGTTCAATCCCGGTGAAATCGTGACCGCCATCGTCGGGCTGCTCGATACGCGCCGGCGCTCGATCGTCTACGCGAACGCCGGTCATCCGCCGCCGATCGTGGCCGGCCCATCCGGAACGTCGTTTCTCGAGCCGGCCGAGCCGGACGTCCCGCTGGGGATCGAGCCAAATTTCACGCCGGCGATTCACGAGTTCGGCCTACCGGCTTCAACATTGATCGTTTTCTATACGGATGGCGTGACCGAGAGTACGCGCGACTCGCTGCAGGGCGATGCTCAGCTCTGTGCCGCAGCAAAGTTCGCGCGCGATTTTCCCGAGTTGCCGACGGCCGCGACGATCGAAGCCATGACGCTCGCTGCCGGAAACTTTGACGATGTCGCCATCTTGACGGTCCGAACGCCGCTCTTCCCGATCCTTCGCGGTCGTGGTGCCAAACGCCATGTCGCATCCCGTGTGCGGGTGCTCACCGGTGAGTGACTTGGCTCGCGAGGTGAGCGCGGACGTGCTTGCCGTTTGTCCGTTTTCGATCGCGCAAGAGTACGCATCCGACTATTTTCGTCATGCCGAGGCAGGTCATGACGAAGCCGAAATACGCGTGCCGATTCGTTTCCTGCCGACGATCATTCGCCGGCGCGTCGAGTTGCGTTTTGGGATTCATTCAGACGGGGCGGAGCCGGGTCGCACGCACGACGAGATTCGCGTGCGCTGGAGCAGCGGCACGTGGCTGCTGCCGGAATTTCATGGGTCCGTGCGGTTGCGCATCGCCGGGTCTGCGACCCGCGTGCTCGTCGACGGATCCTATCATGCACCGTTCGGTTTCGCCGGCCGCGTTTTTGATAGCCTGATCGGCGAGCATATCGCGCATGCGAGCGTGCACGATCTCGCGCATCGCATTGCGGTCTATTTGGAAGAACGCGAACGGGTCTGGCGAGCGCAGGTCTCCATAGCAACCCCCTGAGGAATCTCCCGAAGGTTTGCGATCGTGCGCCGACGGAAATGCGTCGATATGACGCGTTCGGGCTCCGATTACCTCGCATCGATCAAAGACGACGGGCGTCAGGTCTACATCGACGGAGCTTGCGTTCGCGACGTCACGACGCATCCGGCCTTTCGCGAAGCGACCCGCTCGATCGCCTCCCTCTACGATGTCATTGCCGACCCGGCGAATCGCGAGCTCCTCACTTTCCCTTCACCGCGCAATGGAGAGCCGGTCAGCTTGGCGTATCTGATCCCGCGCTCGAGCGAGGATCTGACGAAGCGGCGGAAGGCGCTGTGGCGGCTGGCCGAAGAGTCGTTCGGCTATATGGGGCGCACGCCCGAGCACGTCGCCGCGTTCTTCACCGCGTTCGCCGGCGCGCCGAGCGTGTGGTCGAAGACCAAGCCGCTCTACTACGAAAACGTCGTCAAGTTCTACGAGAAGATGCGCGATGAGAGCTTGTACGTTGCCTACACGATCGTGCCGCCGCAGATCGACCGCTCGAAACCCGCGCACCTGCAGACCGACCCGACGCTCTACGCGGGCGTCGTTGAAGAGAAGCCGGACGGCATCATCATCAAGGGCGCGCAGATGCTCGGCACGGGCGCCGCGCTCGCCGACTACATCCACCTGAGCTGCATCCACCCGCTGCAGCCCGGCGACGACAACTATGCCATTTCGGTAGCGATCCCGTGCAGCGCGCCGGGCGTGCGGATCTATTCGCGCCGCTCGTACGCGGAAGGCGCGACCAGCATGTTCGACTACCCACTCGCCACACGCTTTGATGAGACCGACGCGCTGCTGGTCTACGACAACGTCTTCGTTCCGTGGGAACACGTCTTCATCTATAAGGACATCGCGCTGACGCGCGCGTCGTTCTTCGAATCGTCGGCCCATTTGCTCGGCAACAACCAAGCGCAGATCCGGTTCGCCGTCAAGATGAAGTTCTTGGCCGGGCTCGTGCGCACGGTCGCCGAGACCACGGGCTCGATTTCTCTGCCGCCGGTTCAAGGCGCGCTGGGTGATATCGCGTCGCTGGCGGCGCTGGTCGAAGGCCTCGTGCTCGCGCAGGAAGCGCACTGCAAGCTCGATGCCGACGGCCTGATGCGCCCCGGCGCGCAGGAACAGTACTCGCAAATGGTGCTGCAGCCGGAATTGCATAACCGCATGCTCAACGCGATTCGCGATCTCGTCGGCGGCGGCGTGATCCAGTTGCCGTCATCGGTCGAGGATTTTGCGAATCCCGAGATCGCGGCCGACATCGAGCGCTACATCCAGTCGCCCGGTGCGCCCGCGAAGGAGCGCGTCAAACTGATGAAGCTCGTCTGGGACGCGCTCGGCTCGGAGTTTGCCGGGCGCCATGCGCAGTACGAAATGTTCTACGCCGGCGCGCCCTTCGTTACCAAGGGTCACATGTATCGCAACTACGATTTCAGCGGCGCGAAGGCGCTGGTGGAACGCGCGCTCGCGGGCTACGATTTGGACGGACGACTCTAGTGGAACGGGGGCGCATCGACGTCCACTTTCATATGATCCCGCAGTTCTTTCGCGAAGCGGCGGAAGCCGCAGGCCGCCGGCCGGCGATCAGCAGCGGACTGCCGTCGTGGACGCCCGAATCGGCCGTGGGGCTCATGGACCGGGCGGCGATTACGACCGCAATCACGTCCATCAGCGCGCCGGGCGTCCACTTCGGCGATGATCTCGCCGCGAAGAACCTCGCCCGGCAATGTAATGAGTACGCTGCCGGTCTCGCACGTGAATTCCCGGGCCGCTTCGGAGGATTCGCCGTTCTGCCGCTGCCGCATATCGACTATTCGCTGGAGGAGGTCCGCTACGCGCTCGATACGCTGCAACTCGACGGCGTGCTGTTGTTTGCGAATTGCCAAGGGCGCTATCTCGGCGACGCGCAGTTCGACCCGCTGTTGGAGGAGCTCAACCGGCGGGGATGCATCGTGTTCATCCATCCCGCGCCGCATCCGGCCAACGCGTCGATCGGATTGGATTTGCCGCAATTCGTCGTCGAGTACGTGTTCGACACGACGCGGGCGGCGACCAACATGCTTTTCAACCAAACCCTGACGCGGTTTCCGAACATCCGTTTCATTCTAGCTCACGCCGGCGGTACGCTGCCGTATATCGCTTGGCGCGTCGCCAACTCGCCGCAGATCGACCCCAAGCGCTTCGGCGGCGTCACGGCGGCATCGATCCTCGAGCAGCTGCGCGGTTTCTGGTTTGATACCGCGCTCTCACCCACCGCGCAAGCATTTGCCGGCATGCGGAACGTTGCCGACGATAGCCGCATCCTGTTCGGCAGCGATTGGCCCTACGCGCCTGAGCAATTGACCCACGCGTCGATCGCAGCGATCCAAGCAGAAGCCGGTATCGACGATACCTTGAAAGACGCAATCACGAGCGGGAACGCGCGCCGGCTGTTCGCGCGATTTCGCTAGACCCCGACGCCATCGCTAGCCCGGCACGCGAACGCGGGATTGCGAACACGAGCAGAATCACGACGCCGAGCGCGCAGCACGCGCTGAAGACGAAGGCGGAGCCGTAGCTGACGGTGGAGGCGAGGAGTGCGAAGGCGATCGGGCCCAACGTTTGTCCGCCCTGGCCGGTGAATTGCCAGAGGCCGAGAAATGTTCCGCGCCCCTCGGGCGGAGCAACGTCGGCGCCGATCGTTTGCACGGAGCCGCCGGTGAGCGATTGCGTGACCACGGCTAAGAGAAACAGCGCCACGTACCAGTAGATGTCGAGCTGAAGGAACGCGGATACCGCCAGCGCGGCGAGGGCGCATGAGACGGCCAAGAATCCCGGTATCATCGTGCGCATGCGGCCCAGCTTGTCGAGCAGCCAGCCCGCAGTGAACCCCAACGGCAAGGCGGTGACGGCGGCGGCGGTCGCGAGATAACCGATCTGCACCGGTCCGAGACGGTATTGGAACGCCGCATAGAGATGGAAGAGGTCTGCAAAGAACGGCCCGCGCGTCAGACCCGCAAAGAGCGCAACGCCGAAATACGCGAGACGCGGGACGACGAGATCGCGCAGCGACTGCAGCAGGTTGATCCGCTTCGCGGTCCCCGTCGGCGCAATGCGCCGCGGCGTGTCGCCGGCGAAGAGAACCGTCGGGACCAGTGCGGCCAGGGCCAGCAGCGCGTAGGCGATGAACGGCGATCGGATTCCGAGATTGGCTGCGATGAGGCCGCCGATCATCGGGCCGACCAGCCGGCCGAGGTTGTCCATCGAATACATCCAGCTGATCTGCCGCCCGCGCTGATCCGGCGCCGCACCGTGGCTGATGGCGGCGAGCCGTGAAACGAGCCACATCTGCTGCGCGAAGCCGCTCGCAAATCGCAACGCGAGCAAAACGGCAAACGACGACGTGTAGGCGATGCTGATCGCCGAGACGGCAATGATGAGCGGGCCGGCGATGAGGACGGGCCGCCGGCCGAACCGGTCGACGAGCCATCCGGCGGGGATCGTGCCGCACAAGCTGCCGATCAGAAAAAACGTGATGACGCCGCTTGCGACGCCGAAGCTGACGTGGAACGAGCTTGCCAGGGCCGGTATTGCCGGCAATGCGATCCCGAGGCCGGTCGAGAGGATGAGGGCGGGCAAATACGTCGCGAGCAGCGCACGCCAGGAGAGCGCGGCTCCTGCGTCGTTCGAGGTCATTGTCCGGGGAATTGGCGCCGCGTCAGATCGTTCCCGGGCAGGGTTGGTCCTCGCCCCCAGCGGGAACATGACCCTTATGTACGTACCCGCCATCGGGGTATGATGAGCGTTGCTGACGCGCTGCCTGAAGACTGCGCCGAGATCGGCCGTTTTTTGCGTGGCGATGCAAGCCTCGGTCAAACCCTGGCGGCGAATCTCTTTGGCGGCTGCCGCCGCAGCGATCCGCTCTTCGAGCGTGCCCGGGAGATCGTCAACGAGTTGATCTCGGGGTTCGAAGCGGGGGTAGACGACTTCGCCGCGCTCGGCATGACCCTCGGATCTGATGCCGGCCGCTTGTCGCGGGACTCCCGTATGTCGCGCATCGAGTCGCTGATCGTCGACGCGCCGGATGCCCTCGAACCGCGTCTGCGTGCGACCGCGCGCATGTGCGTCGCGCGCTTCGTCGGCGGCTATCTCGCGAGCGTCATCAATGGCGATGCCGCCTGGGAATATGAGTTCACCGCGGTCATCGTGCGCCGCCTCGGCACCGCGCGTTCGGGCCGTGAGATTGCGAACGTCGCCGTCGAAGCCGGCAAGCGCAGACTCCACGTCGACGTCGCGTTCGTTTTCGAACGGCAAGAGGAGCAATGGTCGCTCCTCGCCGAGCGAGGCCTGCGGTCGGTGCGCGACGGCCACGCTGTGTGGCGTTTGCCGGTCGACGCCGTCGAAGCGCTGGCCAGCGGCGAACCGATGGCGTTCGTCGGCTGGGACGATGCGCCGGAGGAGCTGCGCGCGTTCGCGCGCACCGAGGGCCTCGCGACAGCGCTGCTCGTCCCGCTCATGGTGGAAGGCGAATGCGCGGCGCTGCTCGGCTACGGCCGCCGCGAGCCGGTGCCGTTTACGTCGCGCGAAGGTGCATTCGCCGGGATCCTGTCGGCGCAAATCGGCGCGCGCTCGCGAGAACTGCGCGCGCAATCGCGGAGTCGCGAGGCGCTGGACGCGTTGCGCGCGTCCGAGCAGCGAACCCGCGAGCAGTTGCGCAAGACCGAGCGTGCCGCCGACGTG
The DNA here is from genome assembly GCA_963845455.1 of Vulcanimicrobiota bacterium. Classification (GTDB taxonomy): domain Bacteria; phylum Vulcanimicrobiota; class Vulcanimicrobiia; order Vulcanimicrobiales; family Vulcanimicrobiaceae; genus Lustribacter. Next base: position 1,197,364 of record CAWJSM010000002.1, read on the forward strand.
TTGCAGCGAGCCTATATCCCGCGCGCGCTGCCGTCCCATCAGCACCTCCGCTTCGATGCGATGTATCTCCCGGCCGGCGATGAAGCGCGCGTGGGCGGCGATTGGTACGACGCGTTCGAACTCGACGACGGACGGCTCGTGTTTTCCGTCGGCGATGTCGCGGGGCACGGGCTCGACGCCGCGGTGACGATGGGTTTCGTGCGCCAAGCCGTTCGCATTGCGGCCATCGCCACCCGCAGCCCGTCGGATATCCTCGTCACCGCAAACCGTGCGCTGCTCTCGCAGCAACTCTCGCCGACGACCGCGATCGTCGGCGTCTACGACCCGGCCGAGCGCACCGTGCACTATTCGTCGGCCGGGCACCCGCCGCCGATCTTCGTCGACGCCGGCGGCCCACGCGCGCTGCCGCACGGCGGGCTTCCGCTCGGCGTCGAGGAGGTCGCGGAGTTCGCCGTCGAGCGAGTCGAGCTCGAAGAACATAGCGCGCTCGTCCTCTACACCGACGGATTGATCGAACAGCATCGGGACGTCATCGCCGGCCTCGATCGCTTGATCGCGGAGATCGGCCGGCTACTCGCACGCCGCGGGGAACCGGAAAACTGGGCGGCCGTCATCGCCGAGCGCGTCCTCGACGGTCCGGCGAACGACGATCTTGCCGTGCTCGCGATTCGCGCGGTCGCCGCGTCGCGCGCATCCGGAATCAGCGCAGTGCAGACGCATCGCGACACGATCGCCTGGGATTTTCAGGCTGCCGACGCACGCGCGATTGCGCTCTGCCGAAACCACTTCATGCGTTTTCTCGAACCGCTCGTTCAGCCGGGCAGCGACCTGTTTGGGACGGAACTTGCGCTCGGAGAAGTGTTGGCGAATGCGCTCGTGCACGCCCCGGGGCCGATGCACGTCGAGCTGAGCTGGGAGCGGAACACGCCCGTCGTTCAGGTGCGCGATTGCGGGCGCGGTGGCTTACCAAATGCTTCGCTGCCGGCCGATGCGCTCAAGGAGAACGGCCGCGGAATGTTTTTGGTTGAACAATTTACCGAACGCTTCAGCGTCGCGCGAACGTTCGGCGGCACCACGGTCACGCTGTGGCTAGCACTCGAGCGAAGGGAGGAGACGATACCGTGAGCGGACTGAACGAGCGGAGCGACATTCAGACGTGCCGCGAGCACCACGCGCATCTGGTGGATTTGCTGGCGAATCTGCCCGCGCTCGAGCCCGTAAATGCCGCGCCGTTGACCGAGCGGTTGCGCTTGTTCAAGACCGTGTTGCTTCGTCATCTGCGTTTCGAGGACGATCAGCTCTACCCGCGTCTCCAGCGTTCCGCCGATCCGGTCGTCGTTGAAACCGCGACGCACTATCAGCGCGAAATGGGTGGTCTGGCGGCGCAGTGCGTTGCGTTCTTCGACGCGTGGGCAACGCCGCAAGCGGTTGAAAACGCGTTCGGCGCCTTTCTCACCGACTGGACCGCCGTCCGTGCCGCGCTCGAACGGCGCATCCTTGCCGAAGATACCGAACTCTACGAAATGGCCGAGCGCACAATTTGAGCGGCATAGCGTGAGAACGTGCACGAGCCGTCGAACGGCGGCGCACATGCGGATTCTGCGTTCGGCGGCCTTGGTGCTCGTTGTGGTCCTCGCCGGCTGCGGTGGGGGCGGCGGTGCCACGCCTGCCGCACAAGGGGCCGGCCCGGGCACGCAAGGCGCCGGGACCATGTCGTTCAAGCTGACTGTCCCGGCCGCATCGACGACGAGCAGTTCCGCGCGGCGTACGGCGGCGATCACCCCGGCGACCGACGGCGTCCTCCTGCAAGCGTACGCGCACACCGACACGGCCCACGCGAACCCGATCGCAAGCGGCGCATTCGACATCTCGAGCGGCTCGAGTCTTTGCGTGACCGGTCCGCCGCGGCTCTGTACCTTATCGCTCAGCGTGCCGGCCGGCTCGGTCGATATCGTCGCAACGACGTATGATGCGGCACCGGTGTCGGGCGCGTTCACCACGGCCCACGTGCTGGGTCAAGGCACGATCTTCGGCGTCACGGTCGTTCAGAATGCCACGAACGCGTTGAACCTCGTCGTCGGCGGCACCGTCGCTTCGGTTGCCGTGACGCCGGCGACGCAGACGGTCGCGATGTCCACGCCGTCGAACTACAGCCTCAGCTTCACCGCTCGCGACGCGCAAAACGAAGTGATCATCGCGGGCGCGAACACCGTCACCAACGGTGCGGGCAATACGGAAACCGACGCGTTTTCCAATCCGATCGTTTTCCACGTCAGCGAAACCGGCGGCAGCGGGCATACGTTGCTTTCGCTGGATGGCGGCGCGCATGCAGCGTCCGTCACCGCGACAAAATCGTCGGACACGATCACCGTGTTTTACGACGGAGCCGCCGCAGCGGGTTATATTGCGACGATTTCCGCGACGGCCGCCGGTGCGAGCGCCGCAAGCGTGTCGATGAACCTCAACTCCGCCACGTCGATTTATATTGCAAATCGCAACACCGGCAGCGTCTTGGTCTTTCCGCTCAGTGGGCCGTTCGGGAACGTCGCGCCGTCCCGGTCGGTCGGCGGTTCGAATAGCCCGCTCACCGATCCGGTCGGCTTGACCGTCGACGCGGCAGGCAACATTTACACCGAGGACGACAGCGGCACAAACGTCATCGTCTTTACGCCGGCCCAATCCGGTAACGTCGTTGCGTCGCGGACGTTCACGTCGACGACCGGTGCCTCGAGTGAAGGCCTCACGGTCGACGGATCGGGGAATCTGTACCAATCGTCGTACGGCACGCCATCGGTGCTGGTCCTGCCGTCAAATTCTTCGGGCACCGTCGGGCCGGCACGCGACATCACCGGGCCGGCGACGACGTTGACCCAGCCGATCGGCATGGCCGTCGATAGCTCGAACAATCTCTACGTTGCGGATCGCAACGGTCAGACGATCGACGTCTTTGCGCCGGGCGCTACCGGTAACACGGCGCCGGCAACCGTCATCACCGGTCCGGCGACAATGCTTTCAAACCCCGGTCGCGGTTGCCATCGACGGGACCGGGCGCATCCTCGTCGCGAACGAAAATTACCGGCATCACGATCTATTCCAGCCGGCGCTAGCGGAAACGTTGACGCCGGTGGCGGTCGATCAGCGGTTCGAATACGCTCTTTGTGTCGCTGAGCGGCATCGGCGTCGATCCGAGCGGTGGATTCTGGGTCTCCGATGCGTCAGGCAACCAGCTCTTGAAGTTTGCGACGAATGCGAACGGAAACGTCGCGCCGATCGCAACGATTTCCGGCGGGGCAACGGGCCTCGGCGACCCGCAGCAACTGACGGTTCGCTAATCGTCAGCGCGCGTCGCGCGTCTCGCGATCGTTTTCACGTTCCAATGCTTGGGCCAGCTCGGCCTTCGTCATGTGCGTCGTTACGGCGATCTCGCGCCGCTTTGCTTCGTCGAAGAGATCCTGTTTCGTGCGGCCTTCGACGTCGACTCCGCCGTAGGACGGACCGCTTGCATTCGGTCCGCCCTCCGTTGAACGCGGGTCGGACGGGCCCCGTTCATCTTTCGGCTCCCAGTGGTCGCCGCGTTTTTCGAACGAGTGCTTGACCGAACCCCACGCCGCACGGTGGGCGCGTGCCTCGTCGCCGTGATAGGTCTCCTCGGCGTGTTCGAGCGTCGCTTCGTAGGTGTCTTGGGCTTTTTTTGGCGAGCGCTCCAGCGTCGACGGGAGCGGAGCGAACTCGCCGTTTTTTCCTTTACTCGGCATCTCTATTTCCTCGTCTTGGAACATATACCGTAGGTCCAGGTCTTAGAAACAGGTCTGCCTCCGCAGCGCGGCCGGCCGTGTTATGGGAGGCGCACCATGGCCGATTCCGCTCTGCGCCTTCCCACCAACGCTCCCGGCGACGTGTACGTCGACCGGACGTGCATCGATTGCGATACGTGCCTGCACCTCGCACCGGCGGTCTTTGACAGCAGCGGCGGGCGCTCGTATGTCCGCCGGCAACCGCAAGGCGCGGACGACCTGGCCGCGACGCTGCGCGCGGTTGTCGCGTGTCCGGTCGGTGCGATCGGCGATGAACGCCACCGCTCGCTCGCCGCAGCAGCGGCATCGTTTCCGCTGCGGATCGACGGGCCGGTGTCGGAGCTCGGCTTCCACGCGCGCTCGTCGTACGGTGCGAGCAGTTATCTGCTGGAACTGCCCGGCGGCAATTGGATGATCGATTCGCCGCGCTGGAACGCGGGTCTCGCGGCGGCGATCGAGCGGCTCGGCGGCGTGTCGAAGATCTTCCTTACGCACCAGGACGATGTCGCCGACGCGGCGCGGTACGCGAAGCACTTCGGCGCGCAGCGGATCATTCACGCGCGCGATCGCTCGGCCATGCCCGATGCTGAGATCGTGATCGACGGCGATGATGCGGTGACCATCGCCCCGTGCACCATCATTCCGACGCCGGGTCACACGCGCGGTCATTGCGTGCTGCACTACGGCGACTATTTGTTTACCGGCGACCACTTGGCGTGGGACGCACGGCGCGCGGAGCTGACGGCGCACCGCAACGTGTGCTGGTATGATTGGCCGACGCAGTTGCGTTCGGTCGCGCGCCTGCGTGAGCTCTCGTTTTCGTGGATTCTTCCCGGCCACGGCGAACGCGTGCACTTGGATCCGTCGGCCATGCGCGCGCTGTTGAGCAGCGTCGCCGCCTGAAGCGCTGCGCATTTCCAGGGAACTGCCCGATCCCTGGAGGAAGGTTCGCGCGTTGAAGGCTTTCTTGCTCGCCCTCTTGATTGTGCTCGGCGCACCGCTCGCCGCGACGGCGGAGCCGCCGGTGGTCGTGCCGGTGATTCTGCCGGTCACCGGCGGCAACGCGTTTGCGGGCAGCGGTCAACGCACGGCGTTGGCGCTGCTCCAGGAACTCGTCAACCGCGGCGGCGGGATTCGCGGCCGCAGTATCGTGTTCGACGTACACGACTCCGGTTCGAATTCGCAGGTCGCGGTGCAACTGCTGCACCAGTACGTCGGCCCCGACACGCCGGTCTTCATCGGCGATTCGTCGCTGGCGACCTGCGCTGCCATTGCAGCTCAGGTGCAGGACGCGGGACCGGTCGATTTCTGCCTTTCGCCCGGGCTCGTGACGAAGCCGAACGGATTCTCGTTCGCTCCCGGTCATCCGTCGACGCAGATCGCGGCCGGCGTGCTCGGCTATCTGCGCGCCAAGCACGTGAAGCGCGTGGCGCTGATCGTGGCCACCGACGCCACCGGCATTTCGATGGACGGCTACTTCGTCGACGTGTTCGCGAAGCCGCAGAACCGGGACCTCACGCTCGTCACGCGCGAACACTTCAATCCCGCCGATCTCAGCGTCGACGCGCAGATCACGCGGATCAAAGCGGCCGGCGCGCAAGCGATCATCGCCTACACGAGCGGGGCGACATTCGGAACGGTGCTGCACGGCCTGAACGACGTCGGACTCAACGTTCCGGTCATCACGAGCCAAGGGAACTTATCGTACGCTTTCCTCGAGCAGTACAAAGCGGTGCTGCCGCGAGAACTGCTCTTCGTATCCGGGCCGTTGCCCTCGGCGGGCGAGGCGGTTCCGGACGGCCCCTTCAAATCGGCGCAACTCGCATATCTCGCCGCCTTCAGCAACACGAAGATCAAACCGGATTTCTCCGAAGCGGTCGCGTGGGATGCGGGAACGATCATCGTGGCCGCGCTGCGCAAACTTGGCCCGCAGGCGACCGCCGAGCAGGTGCGCAGCTACGTGACGGGTCTGCATGACTTTCCCGGCGTGCAGGGGATGTATGATTTTCGCAACGGAGATGGCCATGGTGCTCCCGATTTGAGCATGCTGCAATGGGACCCGGGCAAGAACGCCTGGTTTATCGCGTCGGGCGTCGGAGCACGCAAATGACGAACGGCGCGGAGGAAGACTGCCGCTGATGTTGAGCCGCGAAGAGAACGAACTGCTGTGCCGGGTTGGCCCGGAAACGCCGATGGGCCGCATGATGCGGCGCTACTGGCTGCCGATCGCGATGAGCACCGAGCTCGCGATCGGCGCGCCCAAGCGGGTGCGCCTGTTGGGTGAGAACTACGTTGCGTACCGCGGCGAAGACGGGACGGTCGGATTTCTCGATGAGCTGTGCCCGCATCGCGGCGCATCGCTCGTGCTGGCGCGGACGGAAGGCTGCGCGCTGCGCTGTATCTACCATGGCTGGCTCGTCGACCGCGACGGTGCGGTGCTCGAGATGCCGGCCGAACCCGAAGGCACCGCGTTCACCGCCAAGGTGCGCCAGCCGTCGTATGCGGTGCACGAACATGCCGGGCTCGTGTGGGCCTACGTCGGGCCGGCCGAAGCGCGTCCGCCGGTCCCGGATTTTGCGTTCGGCCGAGTTCCCGCGAGCCATCGCATCGAAGCGAAGCATCGCGTCGACTGCAACTGGACGCAAGCGGTCGAGGGCGCAATCGACAGCGCCCACTCCAGCTACCTGCACTCGGACGACATCGTCGGCAACAGCAGCGTCGCGCGCTCGAACACCGAGGGGCGGCAGACGGAGCGGCCTTCGCGCGACGGCCGTCCGCGCATCCAGACGGAAGATACGCCGTATGGATTCTGTTATGCGGCGCTGCGCAAGCCGATCGTCGATCCGGAACTCAACACCTATGCGCGCATCACGCACTTCATCGCGCCGTTCACGGCCATCATTCCGCTCGGCCAATTGCAAAACGTGCAGATGTTCTGTCCGATCGACGATGAGCACACCTATCACTACAACGTGAAGTTCAGCCCCGCGCCGCTCACACCGGAGCAGCGGCGCCGGCTGGAACCGCAGGACCAAACTGACGGCGATTACGGTACGCGCGCGCCGGCGCGAGAACAACTGGCTTCAAGACCGCGAAGCGATGAAGACGAAGACCTACACCGGCATCGATGTCGTGCGCAATCAGGACACGGCCGTGCAGGAGAGCATGGGCCCGATCTTCGACCGCAGCAAGGAGCATCTCGGGGTCAGCGACACCGCGATCATCCGCATGCGCCGGCGCATGCTCGATTCGGTGCGCGGCTTTGCCGGAGGGTCAGAGCCGCTCGGGCTGGACTGCGAATTACGCCGACGTTTTCGGCGTCGAGGGCATTCTGCCGCTCACGGCGCCGTGGCAGCAGCTGCTCGCTCAGCCGACGACCGCATAGGCCTCGAGCTGGATCACCACGTTCCGGCGGAAGTGATCGTACTCGGTCACGTGGCGCGCCGGACGCGAGTGCTCGTCCGGGAAAATACGCGACCCACTGCTTGTTGATCTCATCGCGCAGGGTCAGCGATTTCACGGCGATGCTGATCTTCACGACGTCGTCCATCGATGCGCCCGCCGCTTTCATGATGCGTTCGAGGTTCTTGAATGCGTTCGCGACCTGCGCGGCTTCGTCGTCGGGTGCCTTGCCGGTCTCGAGGTCGCCCCCGCCGACGCCACCGGTCATCACAACGTTGCCCACGCGCGACGCGAGCGGAATGGGATTATCTCCATGGCGGAGTCCGTCGATCTCGATGCTCTTACGATTGCTCATGCGGCGCGGTTCGCGAGCATATGGGTCATTTCCGGCGCGTCAGCGGCATGCTCGGCGCGAGGATGCCGCTCAGGTCGATGTGCTGCGTGAGGATGCCCCACTTGTAGGCAAAATCTAACGGCGCTTGCAGTTCGGCGAGCGTGACCGTTTCGGCGGTGGTCGAGCGGAAGCCGTCGGCGAGCGCAACCGGATCCTGGCCCGAAAAGGCCGCTACCAAACCGAGCGTTTCCTCTTGGTGCGCGTTCGTGTAATGCGCGGCCTCGGTGAGACCGGCGACGAAGCCGTTGACGATGTCGGGGTTCTTTGCGATGTAATCGACCGTTGCGACCCAGCACGAGACGAGATAGAGCGGTGCGACCGCATCGTAGGGTGCGCCGAGCACGCGGAACTTCCCCGATTTCTGCGCCAACCCCAAGTAGGGCGGCTTGAGCGTTGCCATGTCGATGCGGCCCGCCTCGAGCGCTTCGAGCGCTTCGATGGGTTTCACCTCGACCGTGCGCAGCGATTTCCCATCGCCGCCATGCTGGTCGAGCCAGGCGCGCGTTGCCGCGATGCCGATATCGTTGACGGCGTCGCCGCCGATGATCTTGCCGTTGAGATCGCGCGGCGCTCGAACGGGCGCATCTTTGCGCACGAGCAAGAACGCATCCGGCCGCGCGCTCGTGTAGACCGACGCCGGCGCGATGATGCGCAGCGGCAGACCGCGGGAATAGGCTTGATAGACCGGCCACAAGCTGCCCGAACCGATATCCGCCGAGCCGCCGACGATGGCGGCGTAGATCGCGGCGCCGCTCCCCATCGCGACGATGTTCGCGTCGATCCCGCGCTTGCGGAAGAGTCCGGCCTTCTGTGCGTAGAGTACCGACTTCGCGCCGTCGGTCGGCAGCTCGAGCACGCGCACCGCGTGCAGTTCTTGCGCGCCGGCCGGCGTGGTGGTTGCTTGACCGAGCGCCGCGACCGTCGCCAGCTTGATGAAATCACCGCGCTGCAGCAAGCAAATGGCCTCCTCGAATGCCCGCGTCGGGTGTTCTTCGGTCGATTCGCACGTCCCCGCGCGGCGGCCGCACAGGGACGGGGGCCGGTGCGAGAAAGTAGCGGGTTATGGACGTTCGCGAAACGGAACTGCTGAAAGACCGCGTCGTTGTCATCACCGGCGGCGCGCGCGGCATGGGTCGCGCTTACACGCATGCATTTCTCAAAGCCGGTGCGAGGGTCGTCTCGACCGATCGCTCGTGGAACGGCGTCGAACCGCTCGACGATGCACTGACCAACGGCGGCCGCAGCGCGCTGGCGGCCGATATGGACGTCACGAACGAAGAGCAGCTCGATGCCGTCTACGCGCAGACGATCGAGCGCTTCGGCACGGTCGACGTGCTGATCAACAACGCCGGCCTGCGCCAGCGCGATCTCTTTCCGCCGAGCGGCCGCGTCACGACGCTCCAGACGAAAGATTCCGACTGGGAGAAGTCGTTTGCGGTCAACGTGTTCGGCGCGCTCAAAGTAACGCGCCGCTTCATCCGGCCGATGATCGAACAGCGCCGCGGCAGCATCATCAACATCGTCAGCAGCGGTATCCTCCACCACTCGCACGGCGGCGCGTATATGGCGCTGCGTCCGAACAGCCAAGAGATGCCGTATCAGTCGGGCAAGGCCGCGCTCGCAACGATGAGCTTCTACCTGGCCGATGAGGTCAAGCAGCACAACGTCGCGGTGAACATCCTCATTCCGGGCCACACGCGTACGACGGGATTCGACGAGCAAAACATCGCGCGCATGAAAAACGGCGCGACGCAAACCGGCCCTAAGCCGCTCGTCCCCGAACACATGGTACCGATCGCGTTGCATCTCGCGGCCCAGCCGAACGGGCTGGTCACGGGCAAGATGTTCGACGTTCAGACCTGGAACATCGAGCACGGTCTCGGTGACCAGGAGCACTGGCGCGACACGTCGTTCTCCTACGAAGCGTTGCGCGCCGGCATTGCGGTCACGCCATGAGCACGCGCGCGACGTTCCTCGCCGGGACCACCGGTTTGGTCGTCGTCGCAACCGCCGGCGGCGTGCGCAGTTTGGCCTATGCTGCCGACGCGCCGGCCCCGGCGAAGATGACCTCGCTCGGCGCGTGGCTGCGCATGCTGCCCGACGGCACCGTCGAGATGTGCACGGACAAAGTCGAGATCGGGATGGGCACCCCGACCGGCCTTGCCCAGTTCGTGGCCGACGAACTCGACGTTCCGTTCGATAAGGTGCTGCCGATCGTCGGCAGTACCGACCGGACGGTGTTCGCCGGCGGCGTCGGCGGCAGCAATTCCACCGCGCGCGGCAACTCTGCCATCCGTAAAGTGGCGGCCCAGATGCGCAGCATTTTGCTGGCGGCCGCGGCGCAGCAGCTCGGCGTTCCGGCAACGCAGCTCAGCGTCAACAACGGCGTGATCCACGTCGCCGGCGAGCCGGGCAAAACCCTGCGTTACACCGACGTCCTGGGCGCGCTCTCGCCCGATCCGCAATTGCCGATCAGCGGCGTGCTTTATGACATCGACGTTACCGTTACCGCGCAACCCAAAGCGTTTAGCCAGTATCGCGTGGCGGGCTCGCCGCTGCCGCGCAAGGACGTCCCGGCCAAAGCGTTCGGACACTATCCCTACGTCGTGAATGTTCGGCCGCCCGGTATGTTGCACGGCCGATTCGCCTATCCGCCGAGTATCGGCGCGACGCTCTTGACCGCCGATGAAGCGTCGATCGCGGGCATCGGTGACGCGCGCCTGGTTCGGTCCGGCGGCTTTGCCGGCGTCGTGGCGACGCGGGAATGGGACGCCGTTCGCGCCATTCGCGCACTGAAGACAACCTGGACGCCGGCCACCGTGACGCTGCCGCCGCACGAGCAGCTCGCGGACTACATGTGGGCTCAGACGCCGTTCAAGCAAGACGTGCTGAAAAACGGCGACGTGGATGCTTCGATCGGCGCGACGCCGGTTGAAGCGAAGTATTTCTGGCCGTTTCAATCGCACGCCAACATGGGCCCCGGCTGCCACGTCGTCGACGTGCGGCCGGATTCCGTCACGGTGTGGTCGGGAACGCAAAAGACGTTCGCCTTGCGCCAAGGCATTGCCAACGTGCTTGCGCGTCCGCTCGAGCACGTACGCGTCGAGTGGATCGCCGATGCCGGCTCCTACGGCCGGGCTGGTTTGGAAGAGTCGGCTGCCGCCGCAGCGTTGCTTTCGCGCGCCGTCGGACGGCCGGTGCGCGTGCAATCGATGCGTGCCGACAACACGCAGTGGGCGACGAAGGCGCCCGCGATCGTGTCCCGCATGCGCGCAAACGTTCAGGACGGAACGATCGTTGCGCTCGACGGGGTGCTGCGACAATTCAACGGCGCGGAGATCTTCTCGCAGCCGAGCGCTGCCGGATCGTTCCTCGCCGGGCAAATGGCCGGCTTTACCAACACCGTCCAATACGAGTTCGGGCAATACGGCAACAACACCGCGAAGTACGACATTCCCAACCTGCGCTCGACGGCCGAGCTGCTGGCGCCGTTCGCGCCGTCGCTCTCGCCGCTCCGCACGGCGCACATGCGCGATCCCGAAGGCCCGGGCATTACGTTCATCTTCGAATCGTTCATGGACGAATTAGCCGCGCACGCCGGAGCCGACGCGATCGCGTTCCGGCTCAAGCATCTCAAAGATCCCCGCCATATCGAAGTACTGCAGCACGTTGCAAAGGCGGCCGGCTGGCAAACCCGTCCGTCGGCATCGGTGAAGCAGGTGGGTGCAAACGGCGAGCTGGTCGGTCGCGGCGTTGCCTTCGCCACGCTGCGTGAAACGATCGTTGCAACGGTTGCCGAAGTCGGCGTCAACCCGAAAACCGGTGCCCTCCGCGTGCGGCGCTTGATCTGCGCGCACGATTGCGGCTTCATCGTCAACCCGAGGTCGCTGCAGGGCACGATCGAGGCCAACCTCATCCAGTCGCTGAGCCGCTCGATCTACGAACAGGTGACGTTTGACGATCGCAACGTGACCTCGGTGGATTGGCGAACGTATCCGATCGTGCAGATGCGCGACGTTCCCGACGAGGTGAAGGTCGTGCTGATCAACCAGCCGTCGATCGCGCCGACCGGCGGCGGCGAACCCTCATCACGCCCGACCGCCGCCGCGATCGCCAACGCCATCTTCGACGCCACCGGCGTGCGCGTACGCACCGCGCCGCTCACGACGAAAAACATCCTCGCCGCGCTGCAAGTGAAGGGCACCGCGTAGCCTTAGCCCTTTGCGATAACGCCGCTTATCATTTCGCGGGCCGAAATCGAGGTCGTGAGCAAACCGTACGGATATGCCACGTCGATGCCGGGCTGGATTTGGCGCTCGATCAGAGCGGTCCCATACGTTACCCGCGTGCACGCGCTCATCCGGCCGGCTTCGAGGCGCGCATTGCGTTCGACGATTCGCGCCGATTCGCGGTGGTGCGCGTTACCCCACTCGGCGGCCGCTCGCATCACGCGTGCGAATCGCCGCGCCGCATCGGGGTGTTGCGCGATCCAGTCCTCGGTGCCGAACCAGGCTGATGACAAAAATACCGGCGCCACGGCGGAGAACGCCGCGCCTAGGAGACGACACCCGTCTCCGGCTTTGCCGAGAAGCGGATCGGCGGTAACATCCATGCTCGCGGCATCCGCGCGACGGGCCGTCAAAGCAGGAACCATTTCGGGGAATGTCATCTGTACGAACCGCGCCGAGTCCGAATCGCCGCCGTTGCGATCGATCCAAGCGCGAACCGCGAACTCGGGCAGGCCGTCGAGACCGTAGATGCCGATCGTCTTACCGTTGAGGTCCTTGGCACGCTGGGCGGACGACGACCGCGCTACGGACAGCAGACCTGCCGTCGGCGCTTGCGCGACGTAGAGGCTGGCCGGCGCGATGAGGCTGAACGGAATACCTTGGGAGCGGGCGATGGCGATCGTAGAGATGTTGGTCATGCCGATGTCGAGCGAGCCCGCGGCAACCGCAGCTGGAATGTCATCCGAATGGATCTGCATCATGATGACGTCCAGTCCGGCGGCGTCGAACGCGCCGAGTTCTTTGGCATACCAGACCTGCGCGCCGATATCACCGCCGAGCGTGGCGACGCGGAGCGTCGCGCGCGCCGTCTGCGCCATTGCCGGTCGGATGGGAAGCATAGCGGCCGTACATACCGCTGCCGAACGAGTCAAAAACGCCGAGCGAGATGAGAATGTTTCCATGAGACGACCTCCGGGGGGAAGAGAAGTAGTCTCGAGAGCCTAAGTCGATGCCGTGGCGGCCGCGTGGCTAGAACGTGGGCCGCGCGAGGTTGCCTCCGAATGTTGCAGATCCGGTTATTCGGTCAACCCCAAATCCGGTCTGACGAGACCGCGATCTTTCTTTCGCCGCCCCGCGCCCTATCGTTGCTGACCTACGTGCTGTTGCACCGGCACGACCGGTTGGCGCGCAACGCGCTGGCGTTTACGTTCTGGCCGGATAGTACCGAGCCTGAGGCGCTCGCCAAGCTGCGCGAACACATCCGGCGCCTGCGCGAGGGGCTGCCGGCGTCCGGTGGGCCCTGGCTGCTGACCGACGCCCGTACCGTCCGCTGGAATCCGAATGCGTCCGTCTACCTCGACGTGGCCGAATACGAACGCCTCGCCGTCAACACCGAGTCGGCAGTCGAAGCGGTGGACCTCTATACCGGCGATCTCGCCGAACGCATCGATGAGGACTGGCTGCAAGGTCCGCGCGAGCACTTGCGCGAGCGCCAGTCCGCGCTGCTATTGAGCTTGGCCGAAACGAATGCGGTCGCCGGCAACACTCGACGAGCCACGGAGTTCGCTCAACGCCTGATGCGCCACGATCCGTGGCGCGAGGATGGTGTGCGTCTCTTGATTGGGCTGCGTACCGCCGCCGGCGATGGTGCCGGCGCCCGGCAAGTGTATCGCGACTTTGCCGAACGCTTGCGCGCCGAGTTCAACGTCGAACCAGCGCCGGAGACGACCGCCGCGTGCGACCGCGCCGTCGCCGCACCGGCCCCCGCTGACCCCCCGCCGGCCGCCCGTCCGGCGCCGCTGGGATCTGCGAGGCGCTCTGGATCCTGGCGTCCGCGTCTTCTCGCCGCTTGCGCGGCCGTCGCGCTGGCTGCATCAGCCGGGGCGCTCTGGTTCGGACGAACGTCGGCTCGCAGCGGTCCGGTCCCGCCTTTCTCGCTCGTCGTGTTGCCGTTCACGAATATCGGCGGCGATCCGACACAGAACTATGTCGCCGGTGCCATTACCGAGGCGCTGACGACGTACGTGTCCCGAATACCCGGAACGTTCGTGATCGCGTCGACGACCGCGGCCACCTATGCGGGGAAGCCGTTCGACGTGCGCAGCATCGGACGCGATCTCGGCGTGCGCTACGCAATCGAAGGGAGCGCCCTGCCGGTCGGCAAGCGAGTTCGCGTCGACGCACAGCTGATCGATACGGCGACCGCTTCTCAACTGTGGGCCGATCAGTTCGATTCAGACCGGACGGATTTTCTCCAGATGCAGGAAGCGGTCGTTACGCGCCTTGCCCACGCAACGCAGGTCGAACTCGGCAACGTCGAATCCGCGCGCATCAACGAAGCACATCCGGCAAATCCCGGCGCCGAAGATCTTGCGATGCAATGCGATGCGATCCGGCTCAACCTGACCTCGAGTCGCGCCGGCGTCGCCGCCGGCTACCGTCTCTGCGAGCGAGCGCTCATCAAGGATCCCGACAACGTTCACGCGTTAGCGGTACTCGGGGAAACGTACGGCCTGCGGGCCGCGACGCAGGACGTTGGTTCCGTTCGGACCGCAGACATAAGGCGGTCGAGTTCGCTGCTTGCGCGGGCGCTGGAACTCGATGAGAATTCGTTCATGGCGCATCATGGCCGCGCCTGGCTGCTCGTTGCTACCGGTGACCCGCAGGAAGCCATTGTCGAAGAAGAACATTCGCAGGCCCTCAATCCGAGCTATGTCGCCGCCTACACGCCGATGGCGCGCGCCTATCTTGAATTGGGCTCGCCCGACGCGGCCATCGCGGCGGCGAAACGTGCGATTCAGCTGAGCCCACGCGACCATCTCCTGTATTCGTTCTACGGATCGCTCGGGGAGGCGAATTTCATGCTGCGCAACGATACGGAAGCGACGGGGTGGTTCCACCGCGCGATTGCCGACAGTCCGGACTACCCGATCGGTCATGAGTATCTCTCGGCATTGCTTGCCCTGGATGGGCACAAGACACAAGCCCGGGAAATGCTCGCGCGTTATCTCTCGCTGCCCGATACCCGGGCGCGCACGATCGCCGGATTTCGCGAACAATCGACAGGACATAACGCGCTGTATCTTGCGAGTCAAGAGCGCCTCTACCGCGGCCTGCACGAGGCCGGCCTGCCGGAATAGATGTAAGACGTCACGCGTGGCCCAAGGCATCGGCGCACTTGATCGCGCAATTTGGCCCGATGTCGAGCGCGCCCGCCACACTTCCCCACGTGCACCTCGACGTCGGCGATACGGAGTTCATCCGCGACCCGTATCCGCGTCTCGCCGAGCTGCGCGAAACGACGCCGATCTTCTACGAGCCGCGGCTTGACAAGATTTTCTTCACGCGGTACGAGGACGTATCGACTTTGCTGCGCGCGCGGAACTTCGGAACGTCGATCCTGCACGTGCTCTCGCGCGACGAACTCGGTTGGCCGCCGCCGGATCCGCGGCAGGCCGACTTCGACCGCTTCGAAACGAACCATCTGCTGTCCAATGAGCCGCCGAAGCACACGCGCTTGCGCGGTTTGGTCGGCAAGGCCTTCACACCGCGGCGGGTTGAGGGTTTGCGCGAGCGTATGGCCGCGGTCGTCGAGACCACGCTCGACGAGCTGGCCTTGCGCGAGTCCTTCGATCTCGTCCACGACTTTGCGGAGCCGCTGCCCGTCATCCTGATCTGCGAACTGCTCGGCGTCGGCGCGGAGCATCGTGCGAACCTGCGCGCGTGGTCGGCGGCGATCGTGAAGATGTACGAGATGGGGCACACGGAGGAACAGCAGCGCGCCGCCAACGACGCGGTCGTTGCGTTCAGCGCCCTCGTGCGCGAAGTCGTTGCCGCGCGGCGGGCACAGCCGGCTGACGACTTGATCACGGCGCTCGCCGAAGTGGAAGACGGCGGGGAGACGCTGACCGAGGACGAGCTGATCGGCACGTGCATTTTGCTGCTCAACGCGGGCCACGAAGCGACCGTCAACGGGACGAGCAACGCAATCATCACCTTGATGCGCCGGCGCGCGGACTGGGATGCGTTCGCCGGCGCTGCCCGCTCGCCGGCCGCCGATGCGCTCATCAAAACGGCGGTTGAGGAACTGCTGCGCTACGACACGCCGCTGCCGTGTTTCGAGCGGTGGGTGCTGGAGGACACCGTGTTCGCCGGCGTCGCGCTCGAACGCGGTGCGAAACTCGCCCTGCTGTACGCGAGCGCGAACCGCGACCCGCGCAAGTTCGAGGCGCCCGACACCCTCGATCTCACCCGCGATCCGAACCCGCACGTCAGCTTCGGCTTGGGGACTCACTTCTGTCTCGGCGCGCCGCTGGCGCGGCTCGAATTGCAAACCGGGCTCTCGGCGCTGGCGCGCCGTTTTCCGAACCTGCACCTCGCCCGCGAGGGCGCCCCGCTCGAGTACGGGGCGGGATTCGTCATCCGGGGCGTGCAGCGGCTGCCGGTGCGCGCGCGATGACCCATCCGCTGCGCGCCACGGCGTTGGCGGCGATGCTCGTGCTCTCGCTAGGCGCGGGTGCCGGGGCCGTTGTCGTGCCGCGCGCTTCGGCCACCGATCGCACCGCGGCATATTTGGACCGCATCCGGACGCAGCGGCCGCTGTTGATGCACTTTCTCGAGCGCCTGCCGAAGGGTGGCGATCTGCATCATCACCTCACGGGTGCGGTGTATGCGGAGAGCTACATTCGCTATGCGGTGGAAGACGGTGACTGTATCGACGGCGCGAGCTATACGATCGTCGCACCGCCGTGCGATCCGGCGGCCGGGCGGTTCCCGGCCACGCGCGCCTTGAGCGACTTCGTCTTTCGCAACCATACGATCGATGCGTTATCGGTGCGCGATTTTACGCCGAGCCATGACGATTCCGACATCCGGCTGCACTTCTTCGCCGCGTTCGACAAGTTCGATCTCGTCACCAACGGTCACTGGGGCGAGATGTTTGCCGAGGTCGTGGCGCGTGCGGCCGCGCAAAACGAGATCTACCTCGAGACGATGCTCACGCCCGATCAGGGCGAGGTGTTGAAGCTGGCGGAAACCGTGCCGTGGAGCGACGATCTGCCGGCGCTGCGCGCGCGGCTGCTGGCAGCGGGGATGGCGAAGGCGGTACGCGACGGCAGTGGCAACCTCGATGCCGGCGAGCAAAAGATGCGCGCGATCCTCGGCTGCGGCACCGCGCACGCCGATCCCGGCTGCGCGCTGACGCTGCGCTTTCAGTACCAGGTGCTGCGCGCGTTCCCCAAGACGTCGGTCTTCGCGCAGATGCTGGCCGGGTTCGAAATGGCCCGCGCCGATCCACGCGTCGTCGCCATCAACCTCGTCGAATCGCAAGACGAGTATAACGCCCTCAATGACTTCGGACTCCAGATGCGAATGCTCGACTACTTACACGGCGTCTATCCGGACGTGCACATCTCCCTGCACGCGGGCGAACTGACGCCCGGCGAGGTACCGCCCGAAGAGCTGCGCGCATCGCATATCCGGCAGTCGATCGAACGCGGGCACGCCGAGCGCATCGGTCACGGACTGGATATCGTGTACGAACGCGACCCGCCCGCCCTGCTCGCGGAAATGCGGCGCCGCCACATCTTGGTTGAAGACTGCCTCTACAGTCACGAGCTGGTGCGCGGGATGCGCGGCCGCGATAACGTGCTGCCGATCTATCTCGCCGCCGGGGTTCCGGTCGCGCTCGCAACCGACGATGAGGCCGTGACGCGCGCCGATCTCACGACGTCGTTTCAGCGCGCGGTCGAGGGCTACAACGTCGGCTATCGCCGGCTCAAGACGATGGTGCGCGACAGCCTCGATCACGCGTTCTTACGCGGGGCGAGCCTGTGGCGCGCACCAGAACAATTCACCATCGTCGCCGCGTGCGCACAGGATGCGCCGAGCGACGTGCCGGCATCGGCGAGTTGCCGGCGCTATCTCGACGCGAGTGAGCGCGCGCGCGTCGAATGGCGGGAAGAGGTCGCCTTCGCACACTTCGAGAGGAACTTTTGATGTTACGGACCATCGTCATCGCCGCGCTCGCGTTGGCGTTCGAAATCGGGGCGGCGCCGCCGGCGACGCCGGCAGCGCGGACCGAAGCCTATCTCGCGGCGGCGGTCAAAGCGGCGCCGGCGAACCCGACGAATTTGACGCTGTTTCTTAACCGCATCCCCAAGGGCGGTGACCTCCACCACCACCTCACCGGCGCGATCTACGCCGAGAGCTACATTCAGTACGCGGCCGAAGACGGCGACTGCTTCGATGCCACGTTTACGATCGTCGCGCCGCCGTGCGATCCGGCCAAGGGCCAGTCGCCGGCCTCGCGCGCCGTCACCGACTATCTCTTTCGCAATCTGGCGATCAACGCGCTCTCGGCGCGCAATTATTCGCCGGTCGTCGGCGACGAGAGCATTCTCGTGCACTTCTTCCAGACGTTCTTCAAGTTCGATTTGGTGACCAACGGCCACTGGCCGGAGATGCTGGCCGAGGTCGTTCACCGCGCGGCGATCCAGCACGAGCTCTACCTCGAGACGATGCTCTCGCCCGACAAGTTCAAGTCGTTGCCGCTCGGGCAACGCGTCGGTTGGGATCCCGACTTCGACCGGCTGCGCGCGAAACTCGATGCCGCCGGCGTGCCGGCGCTCGTGGCGGAAAGCCGCCAGAACCTCAACGCAGCCGAAGCCGGCGAGCGCCGCATCCTGGGCTGCGGCGGACCCACTCCCGACGCCGGTTGCGGCTTGACCGTGCGCTATATTTTCCAAGTACTGCGTGATGAACCCAAGGAGCAGGTGTTCGCGCAAATCCAAACGGCGTTCGAACTGGCCGCCGTGGATCCGCGCGTCGTCTCGATCAACCCGGTGCAGCCGCAAGACGACTACCTGCCGATGAGCGACTTCGAGTTGCACATGCGGATGTTCGGCTATTTCCACAAGCGCTATCCGAAGATTCAGATCTCAATGCACGCGGGCGAGCTGTTTCCGGGGCTCGGCAAACCCGAGGAGATGGAGAACCCCTCGCACATCCGCGATTCGATCGAGATCGGCGGCGCCGTGCGCATCGGCCACGGTCTCGACGTGCTCTACGAACGCGATCCGCGGGGACTGCTCGCGATGATGGCGCGCCGTCACATCCTGGTGGAAGATCCGATCTACATTCACGAGATGCTCGGACCCGGTGTCGTCGGCGGCGACCTCCTGCCGATCTATATGCACGCCGGCGTGCCCGTGTCGCTCGCAACCGATGACGAAGGCGGAATTCGCAGCAACCTGACGCAGACGTTCCTGCGCGCGGTGCAGGGCTACCACGTCGACTACTACGGGCTCAAGAAGCTGGTGCGCGACAGTCTCGAGCACGGCTTCATGGGCGGGGCGGATCTGTGGACGCGCACCCGAGCGGTTCGACGCAATGGTGCCGGCGTGTAACCGGCAGCCACTCACGGCGCAGCCCGCGTCAGGCGCCTGCCGTGCGTTTCTCGCTGCGAACTTGCGGGCCGCACTCGAGTGGAAGGAAGAGGTCGCGTTCGCGCAATTCGAGTCGCGTTTCTGAACGCGTTTTAGTGGTTCGCGTAGGTCGGTATCGAGGCGCGAGCGCAGGTACTCGGCGAACGGGACCGGCGGATAGCGCGGCGGCTGCCCGTCGCGCGCGCACCCCGGGATGCAGGCGATCACCGCGTCGGGATTCGGTTCGCAGAAGAAGGCGGCGGAATAGCGCTCGCGGCCCGAGCGGTTGACGACGCGGTGCGCGTTCGAGACGTACACGTCGTTGGTCCAGCGCATCAGCGCATCGCCGATGTTGCACACGAACGTATCGGGCACCGGATCGACCGCGATCCATGTGCCGTCGCGCCGGCGCACTTCGAGACCGCCGGCATCGTCTTGCGCGAGCAGCGTGAGGCCGCCGTAGTCGGTGTGCGGCGCGGCGCCGTGGAGGCGTACCGTCGAAGTCGCCCGGATGCGGCGGATAGTGCAAGACGCGCAGCGCCGAGAGCGAGCGGTCGTAGTCGCTTGCAAAGAAGTTCGGCTCGAGGCCGAGATCGACGGCGATCGCGCGGTGAAGCGCGGCGCCCAATCGTTCGCATGCCGGCGAAATAGGCGAGCAGCGCGTCGCGAAAGCCCGGCAGGCGCGGCCATGGTTGACGCCGACGAACGGCGTGCCGGCGAGCAGATCCGGATCGTCGGGTTCGCGCTCGCGGCCCAGTGTTGAACGATTCTTTCGCATCGGCCGGCCGGCTGGGATCGAGTTTCTCGAGCGCCATGCGCGCGTAACCGAGGTAATGCGGCGAGCGCTTCGATCGGCGTTTCGTGCTTTGACGGCAAGCGGCAGCGCGAAGAATGCGTGCGCGGCCGCGAACAGATCGTCGATCAGCGGCCGCGCGATCGCCGTGGTTCGCAACCGCGAAGAAGCCGATGTCGCGCGCCGCGGCGCCGATCTGCGCGCGCGACCGCGACGAGGCCGGCGTCCGCTCCGTCGCGCAGCGGCCCGAGGTCGATGACCGGAACGCGCTCCATGTCGCTGGGATTCGCGCTCAAAACAAGCGCGCCCCCGTGCAAAACTCTCGACAAACGTCGAACGGTTCGCCTAACCGATGCTCCGCTGGAGTCTTGAGAGCCCTTCGCTTGCGGCGTACCATATGTCGTTATGCAACCTTCCGAGGCGGGCGTTCGTCCATGCCGCGTCGCCGAGCGCCGCCGAAGCGTTTACCGCGCTGCGCCGCGACGGCGCGGTGATCCTTACCGGCTGCGGGGATTCGCGCGAGGATGCCGCGCGCGCATGGCACGCAGCGTGCTGGATTCGTTGGCGCCGGTCATCCCCGACCCGGCGCCGATCAAAGAAGGCGGCGGAAACGCGGATCGCACGTATGACCAACATGCCGGGCGCGGACGGCCGTATCGCTCGTGCCGTTCCAAACCGGGCACACCGACGGCTTCGCGTACGGCGATCGCTATCCGGACTACATCTTTCTGCTCTGCGTGCGCGCGGCCGCTGCGCGGCGGCGAATCGTTCGTCGTCGATACGTACCGGATGCTCGACGCGTTGGCGGCGTCGGAATCGGCGGACGATCGCGCGTTTCATCGATTCTTGACGACGACGCCGATCGAACAAACCGAACCCGGCTTTCAATCTTCGCTCGCGCCGGTGATCGGCGACAACGGTCGCGGGCCGGCGCATGTCGCGCTGGACGCCCGTGCAGCGGCCCGATGCTCGTCGCTCGACAGCCGGTGCAAGTCGCGCAGCATGCGGCGTGGCTCGCGCGCTGGCGAGACACTGACCTACGAGGCATCGCTCGCGCGCGCCGCGCTTCGCGCTGCAGCCGGGCGAAACGATCTGTCTCGACAACTACCGCATGCTCCACGGCCGCACCGGATTCGACGATACCGAACGCACGCTGTGGCGCATCTGGGCGTGGACGACCGAGGCGCTCGGCCGTTCCCGAGGGCATGTTGTTTTCGGACAGCCGGTTCGCGGTGGTGAAATAGCGCCACCGGCCACGCTCGCCGAAGTGCCCGTTCACCACGATGCGCCGGCGATCGCCGTTCGCGGTTTGCGCGTCGACTTCGCGCTCGAGCGCGGCCGCACGGTTACGGCGCTCGAGGACGTCGATCTCGACGTTGCCGCGGGCAGTTTCCTCGTCGATCATCGGCCCGTCGGGCTGCGGTAAGTCGACGTTGCTGCGCGCGATCGCCGGGCTGACCGAACCCACGGCCGGCAACGTGCGCGTCGGCGACTCGACGCCGCACGCGCTGGTGGCGGAGCACCGCTTGGGCATCGCGTTCCAGGATCACGCGCTGCTGCCGTGGCTGTCGGTGTTCGACAACGTCGCGTTGCCGTTTCGCGTTGCCGGGCAGCGCGGTCGATGCCGCGCGCGTCGACGAGCTGCTCGCGCTCGTCGGCATGTCGGAATTCGCGACCGGCCCGTCCGCGCCAGCTCTCGGGCGGCATGCGTCAGCGCGTCGCGATCGCGCGCGCGCTCGTGCTTGCGCCCGCGCATTCTGTTGCTCGACGAACCGTTCGGCGCGCTCGATGCGGTGACGCGCCGTCAACTCAACATCGAACTGCAACGCATCTGGTCGACGCAGCGCATCACCACCGTGCTCGTCACGCACTCGATCGACGAAGCGGTGTTTCTCGGCGACCGCGTCGTCGTGATGACGCCGCGACCGGGCCGCATCTGCCGCGACGCGGTCATTCCGCTCGCGCGCCCGCGCGGGCGCGAGGTCTTGAGCGAGGCGGCGTTTCACGCACTGACCGACGATCTCGCGCGCGCGCTCGACGACGTGACGCCCTAGTGCGCGCCTTCTCCGTCATCGCGGGCCTCGTTGCGCTGGCCGCGTTGTGGGAGCTGATCGGCCGCGCTGCAGTTGTTCGGCACGACGTGGCCGGCGTTGAGCGCGGTCGTGGCGTACCTCGCCGTTGCCGGATCATCAAACGCTGCTCGCAACGGCCGCGCTGCGCACCGGCGGTGAAGCACTGGCCGGCCTCGCCATCGGCAGCACGGCTGCCATCGTGCTCGCGAGCCTCGGCGTGCTCGTGCCGCCGCGCGGCGCCCGGCCTCAGCGCGTTCGCCAGCCTCGTGAACGGCATCCCGGTCATCGCCGATCGCGGGCGTGTGCGTGTTGACGTTGCCGCGCGACGCCACGCCGATCGTCGTGGCGGCGTTGGCCGTGGCGTTCATCGTCTTCGTTGCCGCGAGCGCGGCGCTCGCCGGTTCGTCGAGCACGAACCGCGATCTGTTCACCGTGCTCGGCGCGTCGCGCCTGACGACGTTCGTGCGGCTCGACGTTCCGGGCGCGATCGTCGGGATCGCTCGACGGCCTGCGCACCGCCGCGCCGGTTGCGGTGGTGGGTGCGATCGTCGGCGAATGGTTCGCCGCGGAGCACGGTCTGGGGCCGTTGCTCGTCGCGTCGATGCAGAACTATGCGATCGAACAGTTGTGGGCAACGACGCTGGCCGGTACGCTGCTGTCCGTGCGTCTTGTACGGCGTGCTCGGCGGGGTGCGCGCCGTCGCCGGCGCGCGCTTGGCCTAAGCGGTGGGCGCCGTGCTGCCGCGCGTTTCGCGATTCGCTGCGCTCGGCTGGCCGGTCGTGCTGCTCGTGCTGCTGTGGCAGGTCTGGATCGTCGCCGCGAACGTGCCGGTGATCGTCGCGCCCTCGCCGTGCGGCGGTGGTGGCGGAGTTGGCACGCGATCCGCTGCTCTACGCTCACGCTGCGGCTGCGACGATCGGCGTCGCGGTCGCAGGACTCGTGCTCGGCACGCGCGCTCGGCATCGCGCTCGCGATTGCGGTGTGGCTGACGCCGTTCGCGGCCGGAGCGATGACGGTGCCGGCGCTGCTCGTGCAATCGACGCCGCTGATCGCGATCTTGCCGGTCATCGCGCGCCTGCTGGGCTACGGCGAACAAACGGTCGTTGCGGCTGCGGTTGCGATTACGTTTCTGCCGACGTTCGTCATCGTCGGCGCCGGTTTGCGCACGTCGCCGCGCGGGGGCCGACGGCGTGTTCGCGGCGCTCGGTGCAACGCGCAGCGCGCGCCTCTTCTTGCTCGCGCTTCCGGCCGCCGTGCCGAGCGCGCTCGTCGCACTGCGCATCGCCGCCGCGAATAGCATTCTCGCCGCACTGGTCGCCGAATATCTCATCGGCCAGACCGGACTCGGCCGGCTCTTTGCCGACGCGCAGAGCCAGTTTCTCACCTCGCGTTCGTGGGCTGCGAGTCTCGTTGCGACCGTCATCTCCGTCGGCGCCTACGCCGCGGCGCGATATCTCGAACGTTACGGAAAGCGGTTTGCCGCGTGATGCGCCGGAGCGCATTACTCGCTGCGCGGTGCGGCAGCTCTGAGCGTGACGGCGACCGCGCTGCCGGCGCGCGCGGCGACGACGGTGACGACCCAGCTGCAATGGATCAAGGATTCGCAGAACGCCGGCTGGTGGGTTGCGGACGCCGATGGCTACTTCCGTGCAGCCGGCATCGACTCGACCGTGTTGGCCGGCGGTCCGAACATGTCGCAGCTCGAGGCCGTCGTCGATGCCGGCCGCGCGGACGTCAGCTTCGATACGCTCGAACGCGTCATCGACGCCAACGCCGCCGGCACCGATCTCGTGATCATCGGCGCGCTCTATCAGCACAATCCGCTGGCGATCCTGTCGCTGCCCAAGAACCCGATCCGCAACGCGCGCGATCTGCTCGGCAAACGGCTCGGTTTGCAGCAGGGCGGCAACGTCTATGTGGATGCGATCTTGGCGCTGAACCACTTGCCGAAGACGTACACCGAAATCGTCGTCGGATCGACGCCCGATCCGTTGCTGCAGGGCGCGTGCGATGGATTCTTGTCGTTCATCACCAACGAACCGCTGGTCTTGGCCGCGCGCGGCATCCCCTACGTTACCGCGACTTTCGAGCAGCTCGGCTACTTCACGTATGCGGATTGCCTGTTCTGCCGCCGCGACTACATCCGCGCGAACCGCGATCTGCTGGTGCGCTACTTGCGCGCGCTGCAGCGCGGCTGGGCGGAGAGCGTGCGGGATCCGGAGCTTGCGGCCCGGCTCACCGTGACGACCTACGGCACGGGGCTCGGTCTCGACGAGCGCAAGGAATTGCTGACTAGCCGCGCTCAAGCGCCGCTGTTCGTGAGCGCCGAGACGCGCGCGCACGGCATGCTGTGGATCGACAAACAACGCGTGGCGGGGCCGGTCTATACGACGTTGCGCGCAACGGGCCGAACGAATTTGCCGCCGGTGGACCGGTTGATCGACACGTCGCTGCTCGTCGAGGCGGCGCGCACCTGACTTAAGACACCGGCCACGTTCCGGCGATCGGCAGGCCGAACTGTTCGCGCAGGCGTGCAGCGGCGGTCCGCGCGCGCGCACGGATGGCGCCTTCATCGGCGCCCGTGACGCGGCCGTCGCGCAGCACGAATCTGCCGCCGACCATCACGGTTGCGACGTTGCTGCCGTTGGCCGCAAAGACGAGGTTCGAGACGACGTCGTGCACGGGCGTCGTGTGCGCACGATCGAGGTCGACGAGAACGATATCCGCCAGTTTGCCGGCTTCGAGCGAGCCCAAATCGCGCCCGCGGCCGATGGCTCGCGCGCTGCCGAGCGTGGCCAGTTCGAGCACCGTTTGCGCCGGCACGGTCGCGGCGCGCCGCCGCATCGCGTTGTGCAAGAGCGCAGCGGTCTTCATCTCCGCGAACATGTCGTGACTGTTGTTGTTGAGGCCGCCGTCGGTTCCGAGCCCGACGCTCACGCCGGCGGCGAGCGCGTCGGGCAGCGGAAAGATCCCGGTTGCCATCTTCATGTTGGCGACCGGACTGTGCGCGAGGTGCGTACCGGTATCGGCCAGCAGGCGTAATTCGTCGGGCGTCACGGAACTGCCGCCGATCAGCAGAACGTTTGGGCCGAGCACACCGTTGACGTGCGACCATTGCGCGGGGCGCATGCCGAAGGTGTTGTCCATGTAGTACGAGTCTTCGATTTCGGAACAAAAGTGATACGTGATCCCGCACGCCGAGTTCGCGCGCTTCTGCGGCGACGCGTCGGTAGAAGTCCGGGAAATAGCCGTCGCCGGGCCGGCGCGGAATCATCAAGCCGAACCACATCTGCACGCGCTCACGCGCCGTTCCACGCCGCACGTCGCGGCGGCGGCGGCGACCGCAGCGGCGCCGCCGCGCCGTCGGCTCGTCGACGGGCTCGGTCCAGCGCGCGAGCACGGCGCGGATTCCCAAGCGCTCGATCTCGGCGGTCAGCGCGGCCAAGTCGTCGCGCGGATCGACGTTCGGGCTGACGAAGCACGTCGTTCCGGCGCGCAGCATCTCGATGCTGCTCAGCTCGTAAGCAGTGAGGGCGTCGGCCGGATCGCGTTCGCGCAAGATACGGCTCGACGATCTCATCGAGAAAGGGCATCCAATGCCGCTCGTCGCCCAGGCCGCGCAGCAGCGACTGATCCGCGTGACCGTGCGTATCGATCAAGCCCGGGATCGCGACCATGCCGCCGCCGTCGATGCGCTCGGCGGCCGGATAGCGCGCGCGCAAGATCGCGTACTTTGCCGACCTCAGCGATGCGTTCGCCCTCGACGGCGATCGCCGCTTCGGCGACGATCCGCCGCGTTGTATCGACGGTCACGGCCGTGACGTTGTCGATCAGCAGCACCGCGCGGCCTCGCTCACCGCAGCGAAGGATCTTCGGCGTAGACCTCGTCCAAGGGCGAAAGAGTCGAAGAGCCGGTTCGCGGCGATCGTGATGCCGCCGGCGCGAAGCAGTTCGAGGTTGTGTTCGATTTGCGCGGGCGTCATCGAGAAGAGCCCGTGCGTGCGCGTTTGCGGCCGATTCCATCAGCGTGCGCTGGATCGTGCTCTGTTGGATTTGATCGGCCAGCGTGAGTCCGAGGTCGCGTCCGTACTCCCCGACCGTCACCTGGGCGCTCAGCGCCGGCGACGCCAAGCTCGCTTTCCAGCCGCGGATCTCGGAGCGCAGCAGTGCTTTCACGGCTTCGCGCTGCGTGCGCAAGGTCGCATCGGAGACGATGTAGTTGTTGTTGACCAGCGGATAGCCGAATTCGCCGAGGCCGAACGTGTGCAGCCGTATGCCGGCTGCTGCGAGCGGTGCGGCACGTTGGTGACGAAGGCCAGCAACCCGTCGACTTGATTGTTGGCGAGCGGCGCCGGCGTCGATCCGACCGTGATCGACGTCGATGCTCGCCGGATCGATCGCGTTAACGCGCAGAAACGCCGTCCACGTCAATTCGTTCCCGCCCGGAACGCCGATGCGCTTGCCGATCATGTCGTGCGGCGTGCGCAGCGGACGCGCGGCGGGCGAGGCGATGATATACGGGCTCGTTTGATATTGCACGCCGATCGTCTTGAGCGGCGCACCCTGCAGCAGCGCCGAGGCCGTGACGGACAGGCTGCTGATCGAGGCCAGTGCTTTGCCCGTCATGACCATCACTTCAACCGGTGGCGCGCCCGGGCCACCGGCCAGCAGCGTGACGCTGGAAAAGCCGGCGTCCCGATAATAACCGCGCTTGTCGGCGAAGATACTCGCCCGGCCCACTCGACGTTCTTGACCCACGGCAGTTGGAAGACGAGCGGACCGAGATCGGCACGCGGCGCCGCTCCCAGGAACGCCGACGCGGCTGCGCTCGCTGAGATGCGGCCGAACGTTTCACGATTCATTTCGGTCTTACTCTTTTATCGTGGGGAGTCTGTACCATTTGTCCAAAGAGGAGCAATAAGGAAACCTGAATGTTATCGGACTCTCCATGAGCGTGCTGCATGTTGCCGTCGACGCGCGCGATCTTGCCCGCGATTGGCGCGGTATCGCGCGCTACGTGCGAGCGCTGCTCGCTCGATTCGCCCGGCGCGACGACGTGACCGTCACCCTGGTCGAGCCCAGCCCCTTCGGCCAGCGCGCGCCGCGCACGGCCGATGTCGTCTGGCATCCGTGGAACGGCACGTTCTTCAGCGCGCGCGTGCCGTCGGTCGTCACGTTCCACGATGCGGTGCCGTTCCGGTTTCCGGCCGCCGATTCGCGCAAGCGCCGCAACGACCAGCTGCCCTGGCTGCGCTCGGCCGCGACCGCGTGCGCGTTCATCGCGAACTCGCGTTTCACCGTGGCCGAGGTCGAACGTTTTCTGGGCGTCGACGCGGCGCGTCAGACGGTGACCTGCTTTGCTGTCGAGCGCGATGTGTTCGCGCCGCAAGGCGACGTTGCGGCGCTGCCCGACGGACGCCCGTACGTGTTCTTCGCGGGCGCCTCCGAGCCGCGCAAGAACCTGGCGACGCTGCTCGAGGCGCATGCACGCGCGTTCCCCGCCGGCGAGGTGGCGCTCGTGGTTGCCGGCGCGGCGCCACCGGCCGGCGCGCGCGCTCATGCGCTCGGAACGCTGGAGCCGCTCGAGCTCGCACGCTGGTACCGCGGTGCGCGGCTGGTGGCCGTGCCCTCCTGGTACGAGGGCTTCGGCTTTCCGCTGCTCGAGGCGATGACGTGCGGCACGCCGGCGCTCGCGTCGCGCACGACCGCGCTCGTGGAAGTCGGCGGCGACGGCTGCGCCTGGATCGACGATCCGCTCGACGTCGAGGCGTGGTCGGCGGGGATGGTGCAGCTCGCGAGCGACGACGAACTGCGAGTCCGGTTGCGCGACGGCGGGATCGCACAGGCGGCAACGTTTTCCTGGGATCGGTGCGCGACGGAAACATTGGCCGTGCTGCGCCGGGCCGCCGAGCACGCCTAAGTAGTGGAGGCCCGGCGCAACCTTCCCATAGCCGTAAGCGGCAGCGTCGCGGCGTTCATCGTTCTGTTTATCTATTTGGGAATACGGCAGCTCCTCGGGTTGCGCATCGGCGGCAACAGCGGCACGTATTTGCAGAGCGCGCTTTCGTTTCTGCACCACCTGAACACGCACAATCTCTCCGATCACACCGCCAGCACGGCGCGTCGCACGACCAATGGTTGCTGATCGCCCTCTGCCCGTTCGTCGCGCTCTGGCCGCACGTCGAAACCGTCGTGATCGTGCAAGTCGTCAGCGTTGCGGCGAGCGCGATCGTGCTGTGGTATCTCGTGCGCGCCCTGGGCGGAACGCGCGGCGCAGCGACCGCGCTGAGCATCGCTTGGCTCATCAGCCCGTCGCTCGAAGGCTTTGCGTTCGGTGATTTCACGCCGGAGCATTTCGTGCCGCTGCTGGGGTTCGCGCTCGCGCTCGCGATCGTGCGCCGCGCGACGGCCGCGGCGCTGATCCTCGCGCAGCTGCTCTTCGGCGTGAAAGAAGACGTCGTGCTGCTCACGGTCTGGACGTGTACGATCGTGCTCTGGCAGTCGAACCGGCGGTTGGCACTGGCGATCGCGGCGCTCGGGGCCGTGAATCTCGCGGGCTACGAGCTCTATGCCGCCGCGCACCACTACCACTCGCTGCTGCCGGGCTACGGTTTCACGGATCCGCATCCGCTCGAACACGTGCTATTTCTGCTCGAAGTGCTGACGCCGCTGGCGTTCGCACCGCTGCGTCTGGGTTGGCGAATGCTAATCGTGCTGCCGTTCCTGGCCGAGCTCTTTCTCGTGCAGAGCTATGCGGGCGGGCTGTTGGTGCGCAGCGGCAGCTACTATACGACGCCGCTCCTCACGCTGTTCGGTATCGGAACGGCCGTGGTCGTCGCGCGTTTGCCGCGCACGGCCGGTGTCGCGCTCGGCCTGAGCGTCTTATGCGCGTTGACGCTCAATCCGACCGTGCTGCGCTTCGGCCGGCACCTCTCGGCGCCCGATCCGCTCTACCCGGTCGCGCGCGCGTGGGCCGGCGTCGATGCGCCGGTCGCGTTTCCGTGCGCCGATCAGGGCGCGTGGGTCGTCGCGGCCACGAACCCGCAAGCCGACCTCGTCGGCTGCGATGAAGCGATGACACGTCAACGGACCGCGTATCGCGATATTCCGCTCGGTTCGACCGCCGCCTGGACGCGCGGTCCGGCGGCCATGAAATAAAGCTCCACGCCGCGAGAACGTACCATTTGTCCAAAAATAAGCAAATGATAAGGGTTAAGGCCACGCTAACCTTGCGGCATATCATGCTAGCCTGGTCGCATCTGAGCGCAGGCGGCATTTTCCTAATACAGAGGTTCTATGCATACTCTCAAGGGGGCGCGTGCGTTCGGCAGCGTTGCTGTCGTTATGGCACTCCTCTCTACGGTCGTGCCCGTCGCCGCCGCGACGCCCCCGATTGCCGCCCAGGCAACGGCTCAGGCAACGTTCACCGGCACGGTTCACGACGATACCGGAGCCAGCGTTCCGAACGCCCAGGTCACCGTCAGCGGCCCTTCGACGCAGACGACGACGACCGACACGGACGGCAATTTCTCGGTCAGCCTCCCGCCGGGCATCTATCGCGTATCGATCGCCAAAGGCGGCTACAACCAAGTCGCATTGCCGGACGTCGTGGCGACCGCGGGGACGTCGACGCCGCTCACCGTGACGATGTCCCAAACCTCGCTGAACTCACTGCAAACGATCGGCACGGTCACCTCGACCTCCGGCGGCCGCGGTTCGATCAACGCCGGCCCGGCGCAGACCACGGTCGTTTCCGGACAGGCGTTTCAAGATCTCGGCGATCCGCAGATCGACAGCGTGCTGCAACGCATCCCCGGTTTGACCATCCAGCAGATGGGCAGTCAGCAAGACCGCACCATCGTCGTCGGCGGCGTGCAGCCGTACGAAACGCAGGTGCTCATCGACGGTCATCCGCTGGCGCAAGGTCAGTACGGTGTGTGGGTCAGCACGTATTTTCCGTCATTCCTGATCGGCAGCGCGGAAGTGCAGTCGGGTCCCGGCAACACGACGCCGTTCGCCAACCTCGCGGTCGGCGGCACGGCCAACCTCGTCACCCCCGGATTCACGAAGCAAACGCACGTCTCGCTCACCGAGGGCGGCGATAACTACGGCTCGCAGTGGAGCACGTTCTTGGGGACGGGTTCGATCGGCCATTTGGGCTACGTTCTCGACGTCGGCACGTTGGGCCAGAATACGCCCTTCACCGGCACGCAAAAGTGCATCGTGCTGCCCGACGCTAACAAACCCGGCGCCTCGGTCGTCGGGACGTGCGAATCGGCGGACGGCAATTTCTATCAGCGCGGTCTGGTGGGCAAACTGCGCTACGACTTCACGCCGACGACGTCGCTCACGGCGAGCTTCGTCGGCGCGTTCGGCGGCTTCGACCCGCAAGGCACGGCGTGGGGCACCGCGCTCGGGCCGACGACGATCGAGAACTGCGAAGTCGGACTGCCGGCCATCTGCGGCGTGCCCGGAAATCAGTACATCGGTAAAACCATCAACGGCTACGCCTGGTACACCGGCTCGTCGATCTACAACAATCAAACGATGTACGATGCGGAACTTCGTACCGCAATCGGCACCGGCACGCTGCTCGTACGCCCGTACATCGGGCAGATCGAGCCCGAGATCATCGTCAACAACAAGAACGAAGAGAACATCAGCTTCTACGGCGCACCGGGCGTCTTCGCGCCGGGCCTCGTGCCCGGCACGGCACCGCCGCCCGGCTACAATCCGCCCGCGGGCACGACCGAGGCCGACTGCGCGGCGTCGTTCGGCAGCATCACCAATCCCGCCGGCCTTTACTCGGTCACGCCCACCAACCAATTCGAGTGCTATAACAACCCGTACACCACGTACGAACAAGACAAGCTCTACGGTATGACGACGTCGTTCACGCAGCCGCTGAGCGGCGATAACTTCCTCGAGCTGACCTACGACTTTCACGGTCAGAGCACGTTCGCATACATCGACCAGCCCTCGTTCGTCTCGGTGCCGTTCTCGACCGATCGTTACTCGACGTTCGCGCTGACCGGCAGCTTCGGTATTGCACCGAATACGACGTTCAACTTCGGCTTGTACAACACGCAGTGGAGCGTCAACGGCAGTCAGCCCGTCAGCAACGTCGACCCGACATTGGTGGGCTTCACGCGCCAGATCTCGCACTTCGACCCGCACGGTGCCTTCGTGATCCGTCCGGATGCTGCGGATTCGATCCGCATCGCGGCCGGCACGTCGACGACGTTCCCGTTCGTCGGGCAGGTCAGCGGCTTGGCAACGTTCGAACCGCCGGCCTGTTCGCTCGGCGCGCCGTACGCCGACGGCGGAACGCTGACCCAGAAGAACCCCAACCTCAACCCTGAGACGAGCATCGCGTATAACGTCGGTGCGGATCACCGGTTCTCGAACGGTTCCGTGCTGAGCCTCGACTTACAGAACACCGTCGTGCACGGCGTGTTCGAGGAACTCACGACATCGGTGCCGTCGACCAACCCGAATCTGTGCTTGGCGACACCGGCACTGGAAGGCATCTACTATCCGGCGAACGTCGCGCGTCTCGTCGCGAAGTCGGCCAACCTCAAGTACACCTACGCTCCGAACAAGGGCTTCGGCTTCAACCTTGCGGTGTCGGCGGAGAGTTCGGTCGTCTCGGGCTTCACGGCCGCGAATGCACCGACGCTCCCGGCGAACAACGCGCAAGTCTGCGGCCCGGGCACGACGGTCGGTGCATCGACCTGTATCCCATATCTGCAAGGGTACGGACAGTTCACGTGGACGCTGCCGAGCGTCGCCTTCCTCGCGCTCGGCGTGCAGTACTACGGCAACAACAACGCGTTCTTCTCGCCGCCGTTCGCGCAGGTCGACTTCGTCGGCCGGCGTTCGGTGACGAAAGCCGTGTCGCTGCAAGTGTCGGTGCAGAACCTCCTCAACACCAATAACTACGGCCTGTATCTGCCGATCCCGGGCGCCGGCGTGCCGTTGATCACCAACAACGTCGTCGGCAACACGATCCAGCAAGGCTCGTTCGCGACCTCGCTCGTGCCCGCCTCACCGCGCTACATCCGCTTCGATCTGATGGTTCACATCTGACCGGCGGCAGACGCGCATAAAAAGCAAAAGGCCTCACGCTACGGCGTGGGGCCTTTTCTTGCCGACGCCGAACGCCTGCGCATGGGGCTCACCACCGACGACGTAGCGCGCTATCAAAAGGACGGCTATCTGATCGTCGACGGCTTGTTCGACCGGGCGACCGTCGATGCGTGTCTCGCCGAGGGCACGCGCGTCTGTCGCGGCGAGTACGGTCCGCTCGACGGTTTGCTGCCGTCATCGGCCGAGCAGCCCGACGAGGACGTGCTCAGCGCATACATCACCTGCGCGATCGTGCACAAGATCTCCCCGCTTTTCGGTACGCTGATTGCCGACGCGCGCATTGCGCCGATCATCGAGAAGCTGATCGGCCCGAACGTGAAGGGCTTGCACAGCCAGTTTTTCATCAAGCATGCCGGCATGCCGGGCAACGCGTGGCATCAAGACGAAGCGTTCGTGCCGACGCGCGACCGCTCGTTGTGCACGGCGTGGATCGCCCTCGATGAAGCGACGATCGAGAACGGCTGCCTGCGGTTTCTCCCCGGCTCGCAACGGGCCGGCGTGATCTATCCTCGCCGTCGTCACAACGATCCCTCGCTCGACCGCGAAGAAGAAGCATTCGGCTTTCCGGAACCGGTGGAGAGCGCCGTTGCCATTCCGTTGAAGCCGGGGTCGGCCGTGTTCTTCAACGGCTATCTCGTGCACGGGTCCTACCAAAACGTGCGAGCGCACGGCTTTCGGCGCGCGCTGCTCTACACGTACGCCAGCGCGGAAACGCTGATGGCCTGGAGCCCGCGCAACGACCCGGTGAGCGCCTACGATGACTACCGTGACTACACGATGGTCTGCGGAAACGATCCCTATGCGTGGAAGGGCGTTCGCGATCTGGGCCGCGCATATCTGCGCCGTCCCGGTCCCACGCCGCAAGACCAGCAACTTGCCGCGCTCGGCGAATCGCAACTCGCATTTCAGTGAGTCGTATCGCCGTCATCGGCAGCAATATGATGGATCTCGTCACGTACGTGACGCGCATGCCCGAGCGCGGCGAGACGATCGAAGCTCCGCAATTCGCTCTGGCGCATGGCGGTAAGGGCGCGAATCAAGCCGTCGCTGCAGCCAACTTGGGCAGCAGAATCCTGTTCGTCGGCAAGGTGGGCGACGATGCGTTCGGCGCGTTGACGCTCGAGAATTTTCGCCGTTACGGTATCGGTGTCGAGCATGTCGGCCGCGTTGAGGGCGTTGCGAGCGGAGTTGCGCCGATCTTCGTCGAGCCGAGCGGCGAGAACCGGATCCTGATCGTGAAGGGCGCCAACGACTACGTATCGCCGGCCGACGTGGAACGTGCGCGCGCCGATCTCGCCGCATGTGAGGTGATCTTGTTGCAGTTGGAAATTCCGTTGGAGACGGTATACCGGTCGGTGGCACTCGGCGTCGAACTGGGCATCCCGGTACTGCTCAATCCGGCACCCGCGACGCCGCAGCTCGATCTGGATCGCCTGAGCGGGCTCGCGTTTCTCGTACCGAACCAGAGCGAACTCGCACTGCTCAGCGGCAAACCGTGTTCGAACGCGGCCGAAGCTGCCATCGCCGCGCGCGCGATCGTCGCCGCCGGCGTGAACACGGTCATCGTGACGTTGGGCGCCGACGGCGCGCTGCTCGTGCGCGCGGACGAGGAACGGCGCTTCGATGCGGTGCCGGTGGTGCCGGTCGACACGACCGGTGCCGGCGATGCGTTCATCGGCAGCTTCGCACATCATTTCGCCGCCGGCGGCGACGTCGTCGCCGCCATCGAGGCGGCGGTTCGTTACGCCGCGCATTCGGTGACGCGCAAGGGAACGCAGATTTCGTACGCCGGCCGCGCGGAATACGACGCGTTCTGCTCGGCATCGAGGG
The DNA here is from genome assembly GCA_963845455.1 of Vulcanimicrobiota bacterium. Classification (GTDB taxonomy): domain Bacteria; phylum Vulcanimicrobiota; class Vulcanimicrobiia; order Vulcanimicrobiales; family Vulcanimicrobiaceae; genus Lustribacter. Next base: position 1,231,451 of record CAWJSM010000002.1, read on the forward strand.
AAGCCTGATGGCTGCCGTTCGGCCCACACTGATCCTCGGCGCGATGCCCTCCGAGGTGCGCGTCATTCAAGCGCAGCTGGAGCAGCGCCGCAGCGGCACGCTGGCGTGTTTTCCCTACGATACCGGCATCTTGCGCGGGCGGCGCGTGATCGTGGCGGTCACCGGCGTCGGCGTGACCAACGGCGCGATGGTTGCGGCGCTGTTCATCGAGCGCTTCGCGCCACGCGAGCTGATCGTCAGCGGTACCGGCTCGCGCTTCAACCCGCGCATCCGCACCGGTGATACGGTCATCTCTACGAAGACGATCCACCACGCCGCCGGAAGTTTGACCGACGGCGGGATGGTGTACCGTAAAGTGCGCGGCCCGCTGCCGGGTCAGATGACCTCGTGGTTTTACCGTCCCGATCCGGGCCTGCTCGCGCTGGCGAAGCGCGCGATCGGGAGCTACGAGCCCGAAGAGATCACCGTCGACGGCGTGCGCTACGCGCCGCGCGTGCTGACCGGCGTGGTGACGGCGAGCGACATGTTCGGCGTTTCCGACGCCAAGATCGCCGATATGAAGGCCAAGCTCAATCCGGACATCATGGAAATGGAGAGTGCGGCGATCGCGCAGGTTGCGCACCAGCTCGACACGCCGCACATCGTGTTCCGGGCCGGCAGCAACCGGACGCAGTCGAACCCCGGCAACGACTACCGCAAGCTCGGCCAGATCGCTGCGAGCGCCGCGGCGCGCTGGACCGTGCACTTTGCCGGCGCGCTGGCAGCGAACGCACGGTGATCGATCCGGCTCCGCCGCGCATCGATCTGCACCGTCACCTCGACGGCAACGTGCGGCTCGAAACGATCCTCGATCTTGGGCGCAAGCACGGCATCGCGCTGCCGGGTGATTCGATCGAAACGCTGCGCCCGCACGTCGTGGTGAGCGGTAACGGGCTTGGCCTCATGCCGTTTCTCGAACGCCTGCACTGGATGACGGCGGTCATCGCCGACACCGATGCGGTGCGGCGCGTGGCGCGCGAAAACGTCGAGGACGCGGCGCGCGACGGACTCGACTACGTCGAGTTGCGTTTCAGCCCGTACTTTCAGTCGCGTCCGCACGGTCTCGACCCGGTCGCGGTCGTGGCGGCGGTCGTGGCCGGTACCGAGGAAGGCCGCGCGGCGACCGGGCTGCCGGTCAACCTGATCGGTATTCTCAGCCGCACGTTCGGCGGCGATGCGTGCATGGCGGAGCTCGACGCGTTGCTCACCCATCGCGACGACATCGTTGGGCTCGACCTCGCCGGTGATGAAGCAGGGTGGCCGGCGGAAACGTTTGCCACGCACTTCGCGCGCGCGCGCGAAGCGGGCTGGGCGATCACCGTCCATGCCGGCGAGGCCGCGCCCGCGGCGAGTATCTGGAGCGCCTTGCGCGTGCTCGGTGCCGATCGCATCGGGCACTGCACGCGTGCGATCGACGACCCGGCGCTGATGGAGTATCTTGCCGAGCACCGCATCGGCGTCGAAGCTTGCATCACGAGCAACGTTCAGACGGGTGCCGTGCCGAGTTACGCCGCACATCCGCTCAAGGCGTTTCTCGCGTACGGCATCTTGGCGTCGTTGAACACCGATAACCCGATCATCAGCGGCATCGACTGGCCGCACGAGGTGGAGGTCGCGGCACCGGCCGCCGGTTTGACCGCGGCCGAGATCGCGCAAGCGATGCAGAACGCGCGCGAGATCGCGTTCGTATGAAGGCCGGCGTGTCCAAAGCTCCGGCGACGGCGATCGCCATCGCAACCTACATCGTGATGGGCGGCTTCTTCACGCAGAGCGGCGTGATCTTGGATGCGGCCGCCGCGTATTTCCACGCACCGATCCCCACCACGGCGACCCTGTTCTCGTATCTGACCGGCGGCAACCTCGTCGGCTTGATCGTGTGTTTGTTCGCGTTCAACGTGCTGTCGATCCGGCGCGTGTTGTGGGTCGCCTATCTGACGCTCTTTGCCGGCGTCGCTCTGCTCGTCGCGACGCGCGCGTTGCCGGTCGGCGCGCTCGCGATCGGGTTGTGCGGATTCGGCGCCGGCGTCGGCTTATCGGCGGGCGCCGTGATCATCGCGAAGTCGTACGCGCTGCGGTCGCGCGCCGTCGCGTTCCTCGGCACCGACTGCACGTTCAGCCTGTCGGGCTACGTCTTTCCAGCCTTTGCCGCGAACGCGATTGCCCTCGGCTGGATGTGGCAGACCGGTTACATCACGGTCGCGGCGGTCGCGGCGCTCTTGCTCGCAGCGGCGGCGTTCGTCCGCTTTCCGGTCACCGGACGCGCGGCGGTTGCGCAGCCGGCGGCCGAACGCGGCCTCGCCTCGCGGCGTTCGCGGATCGGCGTCGGACTGTTCGCGCTCGCGCTCGGGCTGTATCTGTGCGGGCAGGGGGCGTTCTTGATTTGGGCGCCGCAATATTTGCAGACGGTGTTCGGCCTTTCCCAGCTGCTCGCGGCGCCGGTCGTCGGACAGTTTTGGGGACCATCGATCTTCGGACTGATCACCGCAGCGCTGCTCGTCACGCGCGTGCCGCCGCGCTGGGTCGTGATCGGTGCCGGGACGTTCTCCGTTGGGAGCTTGGTCGCGTGTATGCTGGCGCCCGACGCCCACTCGTTTTTTATCGCCACGTTCGCGTTCGGATTCACCTCGACGTGCTTGTTCAAGCTGCTGATTTCCCTGGGCTCGGAGCAGATTGCCGGAGCGCCGCCGCAACTCGTCACGTTTCTTTTGCTGTCGGCCAGCATCGGGGGCACGATCGCACCCGCGCTCAGCGCGTGGTTCGTCAACGTGCGCGGCCCGCAGGCCGGCATCGTTATGGCGCTCGTCTGCTACAGCGGGACGCTTCTGGCCGCCATCACCGCATTGGTGATCGAGCGCGCCGAGAAGATTACTTCAACCGCTGTTCCAGCAAGCGCGTCATGAACAAGTGAAGCAGCGCGTCGTGGTTCACATGCAGGCAAACGTTTGCGTTTGCAGCACCCGATTGCCGGCGCGTATAGCCGTGGTCATCGACGACGACGTGCATGGGTTGGGTTGGGCAGAGCGCGGGATCGATGACGCGGGCCAGCGCAACGACGTCGTAGAGGGTCGGCGTATTGCCCCACGGATTGAGCTCGCTCCACAGATGATAGAGCTGTGAGAGCGCATCCGTCAGCGCGGTTCCCTGCGCAAAGAGACGGTCGCGCCGGCTTTGATCGAGTGGAACTTGGGTTGAGTCAAGCGGCATGAGGTCGATGGGTACACCGGAACGGAAGACCTTCTGCGCCGCGGGAATGTCTTGAACGATATTGTACTCGGCCACCGGCGGCGGCTTTGCCGGCCGTCCGAAATCGGAATAGCCGACGTCGATCGAGCCGCCCATCAGCACGATGCGTTTGAGTTTCCGAAACGTCGCCGGGTCGCGATCTTCGAAGGCCGCGACGTTCGTCAGCGGCGCGATGGCGACGAGCGTAATCTCTCCCGGGTGGCGCCGTATCTGATCGAGGATGAACGGCGTCGCCGCGGGCCAGCTGCGCGCGGGCACGGGCGATTGCTCGGCCCAATGCGCTTGTGTGTACGTGATCGCTTTGCCGGACGGGTCGAATGGCCCGCGCGATGCCGTTCCGATCGCAACGGGGATGCTGGTTTTGCCCGCGTCGAACAGCAGGCGGTCGACGAGCCGGGCGCGCAAGCGCACGTTCCCCGACGCCGTCGTGATGCCGAGCAGCTGAATATCGGGACTTGCCAGGGCCAGAGCGATGGCGAATGCATCATCGATGTCGGTTCCGATATCGGTATCGATGATGACTTTCGCCGCGGTGGAACTGCGAGCGTCGTGCGGTGCTGAGGCGCCGGCTGGTGAAGAAGACGTCATGACGATGCTCGCAAGCAGACTCCACGCGAATAGGCAGCGCGCAAAACGCATAAGCATTCATACGACGAGAAACTCATTGAAGCCCACCCCTAAAGGATCACCAAGATGGAAGATATGACGCGCGCTAAGGCGATTTCAGCACTGGCCGCCGGATCGGTGCTTGCCGCAGTGGAGCTGCCGCGCGCCGTCGCGAGTGCGCCGCTCGCGCCTGAGTTGACCGCGCTCCTTGCAACGCTCCAGCCCCGCGGCGGCATGATCGCTGCCGATCGCGTTCGCGCGAGCGGCATACCAAAGCCGGAACTAATGAACCGGCTGATTCCGTGGGCCAAGACCTTTGCCGATCCGCCGATCTCGCACTTCTTCGTCGGAGCGGTCATGGAAGGCGCGTCGGGTGCCTTATATGCCGGTATGAATCTCGAATTTCCGGGCGAGACGCTGGCCTTCACGATACACGGAGAAGGCGCGGCAACGGCCAACGCGTGGATGCACGACGAAACGGGCATCGTCTCACTCGCGGTCGGAGGTGTGCCGTGCGGTTACTGCCGGCAGTATCTCTCCGAATTCGTGCAGCCCGAGAAGCTGACGATCTGGCTTCCCGAAGGCGGCAGCGTTACGCTGGCCGAGGCCATGCCGCACGCATTCCTGCCGGCGGTTCTGGGCATCACGGTCGATCCGTTCCACACGCGTACCGCACTTCGGCTGGCAAGGCCGAGTCCCGATCCGCTCGTGCTCGCTGCGCTAAAGTCCGCGATGCGTTCGCACGCGCCCTATAGCAAGACGCTCGCCGGTGTCGCGCTGCACCTGCGCGACGGCAGCATCATCACGGGCCGCCACGCCGAGAACGTTGCCTTCAATCCCGCCATGCCCGCGTTGCAATGTGCGCTGATCGCACTGCGTCTTCGTGGATACAGCTATTCCGATATTACGGCCGCGGCGCTCGTCGAGACCGCCGGCCGCGCATCGCAGCGAACCGCCACGCAGGCCGTGCTGCGAACGATTTCGGCGCTGGCGCTCACGTACGCGCGCGCGACGGCTTCCGGCTAACGCCTCTGCGCAAAGGAAAGGATGCTTTCGACCGTTAGAGAGAAGCCCGCGTCACCCGTGCCTTGCAACGGCACAGCAACGAAGGTGTTCGTATGATGAGGCAGTTCGAACGGATGCGTATCGCCCTGCGAATGGCAGCGACCGGGTTTCTCGTGGCAGCCCTTGCAATGGTCCCTCTTGCCGGGGGCGCAGCGGACCCAATCGAGATAAACGCCATCGTCTCGCTAACCGGGACGACGGCCCTCGTCGGCCAAGAGGAGGCGCAGTCGCTGCGGGTCGTTGAGGGGCTCGTCAACAGTACAGGCGGGATCGGCGGGCGGCCGATCAAGTTCGTGATCGGGGACGATGAGTCGAACCCTCAACTTACCGTGCAGCTCATGGGGACGCTGTTGGCGCGGAAAGTGCCCGTCATCATCGGCCCATCCGGGGTTGGGAACTGCAGCGCAGCGGCGCCGCTCGCGAAGACCGATGTCGTGATCTACTGCCTGACGCCGGCCTACCATCCGGCCGCCGGCAGTTACGTCTTTTCCGCGGGCGTATCGACCTCGGACATGTTCGCGTTTGCGGTCGACTACCTGCGCCAGCGCGGCTTCAACAAACTCGCTCTGATCAGCTCGAACGACGCCAGCGGGCAAGACGCCGAGCGCGGGATCACTGCGGCGCTAAAGCTGCCGGAGAACAGCGCGATGACGATCGCGGCAAACGAGCACTTCACGATCGGTGACCTCACGGTCGGAGCTCAAATGGCTCGGATCAAGGCGTCGGGTGCTCAGGCGCTGATCACCTTCAACACCGGCGCACCGTTTGGAACCGTTTTGCACGGGATGAGTGATGCTGGTCTCGACATCCCACTGGCGACGAGCGCGGGCGCACTTAACAACGCGACGATGAAGCAGTTCGCATCGTACATCCCCAAGGAGTTGCTCATTCCGGGCTTGCCGAGCGACGCCCCCGATGCGCTCGCCGGTCAGAGCGGCCCGCTCAAGAAATCAGTCGCCGACTACCTTGCTGCGTTCAAGAGCGCGCGAATCCAGAGCGATCACACACTTGCGAGCGCGTGGGATCCGGCCTGGATCGTCGTCGACGCGCTGCGCAAACTCGGTCCCGACGCGGGCGCGACCCAGATCCAGAACTACATCGAGAACCTGCATGGGTGGTCCGGGGCGAACGGGACGTACGATTTTCGTGGTGGCAACCAACGCGGCCTGACGACGAAGTCCTCGGTGATGGTGCGCTGGGATACCGCGACCAGCTCATGGGTCGCGATGAGCCGGGTCGGTGGAGCTCCGCTTCGTTGACGCTAAACGTGGGGGTCTTCGATCTGGTCGAGCGCGGGAATGCCCCAACCGCAGATCTCTACGAGCGCCGCCTCGAGCTCGTCGAGCGTTACGAGGAGGCCGGCTTCTACAGCTATCATCTTGCCGAGCACCATGCCACGCCGCACGGGCTTGCGCCCTCTCCAAGCGTCTTTCTTTCCGCTGTCGCCCAGCGGACGCACCGGCTGCGGTTTGGGCCGCTGGTTTACTTGCTGCCGTTCTATCATCCGTTACGGGTGCTTGAAGAGATTTGTATGCTCGACCAGCTCAGCCGCGGACGGCTCGATGTGGGCTTCGGCCGTGGCGTTTCGCCGCTCGAGAGGGCGATCTATGACATCCCCGCCGCCGATTCCGATCGCCTCTACAACGAGACATATCGCGTGCTACGTGCCGGTCTGCGAGAAGAAACGCTGAATTTTGCCGGCGACTTTTACCGTTTCGATAACATTCCGCTTTCGGTCCGGCCGTATCAGCAACCGCGCCCTCCATTGTGGTACGGAACGAGTTCGCTCGAGAGCGTGGACTTTGTTGCGCGTGAGGGCTTGAACCTGGTCACGTCACAAGACATCGCCTTTGCTCGACAGCAAGCCGCACGCTATTGGGAATTGCGTTGTCCCGCTCCGTCCGACGACCAGCCGGCAACGGTGGGACTGTTACGCAAGATCATCGTCGCCGACACTGATGCGCAAGCAGAAGCGCTGGCCAATCGGATCTACGCGCAATGGCTCTCGGACTTCAACTACCATCATCACCGCGCGGGAATCACGGTGCGTGAAAGCGGTGAGCGACCGCCGACGTGGGAGCAGTTTGCTCGCGACGGGAGAGGCATCGCCGGTACGCCTGACACGGTTCTTGCTGCGCTTAGGGAACAGTTATCCGAGCCCGGCTTCAACTATCTCGTTGCAGAATTTTTCTTTGGTCCGATGACGGTACCGGAAGTGGAGCGTTCGGTCGACCTCTTCGTGCGGCACGTGATGCCGTCGCTTGACGAAGCTGCCGCTCTCACGCCGTGAGGCCCGCTACGGCAAGAAATTCGCGGAGCAACGACCATGAGAGACGCGCTGCGTCGGGGTTGTATTCCGGGCGGCGGTGCCCGAAGAAGCCGTGCTGCGCATCGGAAATCACGACATCCGTGTAACGCACCGGCCCTGCGTCGAGCGCATCCGCAACTTGCCGGCGCTGCGCTTTGGGAATAGTGCGATCGTTCCCGCCCCACACGGTGAGCAGCGGTCCGTGCTGCGAGCCGACCAGGTCGAGATATGCCGGCGCGATATTCGCACCATAGAACGAGAGCGCAGCGGCCAGCGGCAGGCGGCTGTTGGCAAGAAAAGCCGTACATCCGCCCATGCAATAGCCGATCGCCCCGACGCGCTCCGGCGCGACGCCGCCCTCGCGAATTAGCCACTCGCGCGCGGCGGCGACGTCAGCAACCTGCCCCTCGACCGTGAGCGCACGTTGGTTTCCGCGTACCGATTCTCGGTCACCGTAAGGGGCAGTAACGCCGTCGCCGTCGCGATGGTACAGCTCCGGCGCAGCGGCCGCGAAACCGAGCGCGGCAAATTGTGCCACGACTTCGCGCAAGTATTCGTTGACGCCGTAGGCTTCTTGCAAGACGACGATCCCAGGCGGTGAGGTACGGACCACGGAGGGCATTGCGACGTGAGCCGCCATTCGTGTTCCGTCGGAGACTGCCACGGTACAGACCTCGACGCCGTCGCTCGAATACGTTGGTTCGTTCATTTGGTTCCCCGTTTAGGCGGTCGGCTTCCAGCGCTCGGCGTCGAGCTGCGCGCTTGCCGCGCGCAATGGCCGGAAGTCGTAGATCTTGTCGAGCGGCGGGACCTGGTCTTTCGGCACGTTGTTGAGTGACGTGCGGAGCTCGACGTCGGAACGGATCAAGTCGTCCGAAACGGCGAGATCCGGCGACAACGATTTGAGCATGTTATCGTAGTCGACGGACTGCGCGTGCGCGTCGGGCGGCGTCTTTTGGTATTTCGCCGTGAAGGCGATGGACTGCGCTTTGAAGACCCGGAAGTAGCGCGCACCCTTGACCAGCGCGCGCAACAAACTCCTGAGGACATCCGGGCTGCCGGTGAGGAATTTGCCGGAAACGACCATCCCGTTATACGGCATGTACACTTTGCGGTAGTAGTCGAAAACTACGTGCGCGTTTTTGAACTGGCCCGAATCCCGCATGCGATCGCTGTCGGTGGAATCGAGAACCACTGCCGGCAGCGCGTTCGAAACGAGCGCGGCAGCAATCGTATTGCTGAACCCGAGCGGCGAGTAGCCGACGGAGTCCGGCGAAACGCCCGCGTTCTGCAGCGCGAGTCGCGTTGCGATCTCGAACGTGTCGCCGCGGGTGGCGATGCCGACCGACTTGCCCCTGAGGTCGCTAAGCCGGTGAATCTCAGGATTCGCCCACAGCTGGTAGTTCGGCGTGTCTTGAAAGACGAGGACGATGCGTAGGTCCGCGCCGCGCAGGATCGCCGACAGTGCCGAAGCGCTGGACGCACTTGCATCGACGGTGCCGGAAAGCAGCGCGGGCGTGGCGGTCCCGCCGCCGGCATAAACGAACTCGACGTCGAGCCCCTCGGCCGCGAAGTAGCCTTTCTCTTGCGCGATGAAGTACGCGGCCTCGTTCGACTCCGTTGCGGGTAAGGTGAGCTTGAGTTTCGTCGCCGCGCGCGAAGGCTGCGCAATCATCACGGATGCGGACGTCGCAGCCATCGCCGCGAGGACATGCCGGCGGGAAAACATCACAGCGGGTTCATGAGGCCGATCATCTCCTTCGCGGTGACGGCACGTGGAAGCGCGCCGTATTTATACGCAAGGTTTAGCTGCGTCGTCAGGTCGGCGGGATCGAGCGACGTCGCGAATTCAATCAGTGCGTTCTTGTTGAACGTCTGAACATCGACTTTGGCGTACTTCGCGAGGATAACCATCGCTTTGTCGTGATTTGCATTCGCCCAGCGCCCGGCCTGATAGATGGCGTTGGAAAAGCGCCGGACGAGATCCGGGTTCTTTTCGGCGAACGCCGCATTGGTAAACCACGCAGAGCTCAGATAGCGGGGTGCAATCGCCAAGGAGGTGCTGGCTAATTCGCGCACGTGATACGTGGCCTTCGCTTGACTGAGCGATGGATCCGTCAGCACGGCGGCGGCGACGGTACCGCGCGTGAGCGCGGCGCCCATCTCCGGAAACGTCATTTCGATGAAGCGAATCTTCGAGAGGTCCGCGTGGCCCTTGTCTAGCCAGGCCTCCGCGCCGACCTGCGAGATCGTCTTTAGACCGATGACGCCGATCGTGTGCCCCTCCAGATCCTTCGCGACCTGCACACTTGAATCGCCGGCAACGCAGAGCGTCGTGGCCGGCGTCGCCGGACTGGTCACGCCCCCGGCGGCCACGATTCGAAACGGTATTCCGTGCGCGATGCCCTGCGCGATCGTCAACGCCGATGAGACGCCGAAGTCGCCGGATCCGGACGCAACGACCTCAGCGATGGCCGGGGCGCTTGCAACCGTCGTCAGTTCGACGTTCAATCCGTTCGCCGTAAAAAAACCGTTGTCTTGGGCGTAATACGCTTCGGCGTATGCATCGGCCAAGGACGCCGAGACACGCACCGTCGGGAGTGTCTGTGCGGCGGAGGGAATCGCGCTCGCGAAGCACGTTGTGGCCAGAATACCGGCGATGATCGCCTTTGCGCTTGATCTCAGTAAATCCACGATGTCTGCTTTCGTGTCCGAGCGAAGCTGGTCAAGGATCGCTTGTGACGTGCCCCGTAAACCGTCCTCCTAAAACGTACCAGCGGAGGATGCATCCGATGAAGATTGCACGTTTGCGCACGACGCCCATCGAGATGCCGTTTGATCCGCCGGTCGGCATCGCGGGATTTCGGACTGCCGGCCTCGTGCTGGTGTTTCTCGAGTCGGACGAAGGCATCGTCGGCGAGGGTCTCGTTCTCTCGTTCAATGCAAATCGGTTATCACTGATCGACGAGCTGGTGCGGAGTCTCGAGCCGCTCGTCGTCGGCCTCGAGCTGAGCGCGAGCGGCTTGGCCAAGACGCGCCTCTGGGACAGCATGCGTGCGTTCGGCTACGGCGGGATCTCGGTATTAGCCGTCGCGGCAGTCGAGTCTGCGCTCTGGGACCTGCGTGGGAAGAGTCTCGGCCTCAACGTTGCCCACTTGGTGGGCGCGTATCACACCGCGTTGCCCGTCTATCACAGTGCGGGTCTTTGGGTCTCGGCCACGATCGATGAGCTCCAGCGAACCGCACAGCAGCATCTCGACGCCGGTTTTCGTGCGATGAAGATGCGGCTCGTCTGCGATGCGCGCAATCCCGCGCAGGACGTTGAGCGCGTTCGTGCCGTGCGCGAGGTCGTTGGACCGAACGTCGCCCTCATGGCCGATGCGAACCAAAAGATGGTCTTACCGCAGGCGTTGCGGTTGGGGCGACTCCTCGAGGAGTTCAATCTCGACTGGCTCGAGGAGCCGGTTGCGGCGCACGATCACGTCGCAGAAGCGGAGATCGTTGCGGCCTTGGACACGCCGATCGCGTGTGGCGAATCGCTCTACACCAGTAGAGAAGTCATGGAAGTCATGCGCCTGCGTTCGGTGGACGTGCTGATGCCGGATCTGCTGCGCATGGGCGGACCATCAGAGTTCCTCAAGGCGGCGCAGCTCGCCGATGCCTTCAGCATTCCGGTTTCGTCTCACACCTATCCGGAGATGAGCCTCGCGCTCTTGGCTGCTTCGCCGAATGCGAACTTCCTCGAGTACATGGACTGGATCTCGCCGATCTACACCGAGCAGATCGAGCTCGACGCGCAGGGCCGTGCTGTCGTTCCCGATCGGCCGGGCTGGGGCTTCAACTTCAATCCCGCGGTCGTTCAACGCTGGTCGTTGAGCTGAGGATAGAGTCTCAGCGCCGTTCGCGAGAAGATCGCCGTCTTTTGCGCGTCCGGTAAAAACGCTAGCTCCTGCAGCGCGAAGTCGCGGAGCTCGACGAGCGTGCCGGGGGATTGTGGAAAATTCGAACCCCAAGCGATGCGATCGGCCCCGAACGCGCTTATTGTCGTCTCCATAAATGTCCGAATCGTGGCCTTGTTTTGCTGCATCGTGCGCAGATTGCTTTCGGTCAACTTCAGGTAGAGATTGGGATACGCCGAGAGGGCGAAGAAATCGCGTGCCGCCGCATAGGGCGGGCCGTCATCGGAGGGTGGCTGCGCGAAGTGATCGAGAATGACGGTGACATCGGGGAATCGGTCGAGCAACGTGCGTAGCATGGGCAAACGGTTGAACCGGGTTTGAATGCACACCGGGACGCCGAACTCTTGCGCTTTGATCCAGGCCGGGTAGGTCTGCGGATCGGCTAGCCAGCCACCGGAATCTTCGGACAGCAGCAATCCCGCTGCGAAGATCCGGAAGCCGGCCATCCCGCGCTGCTGCACCCAGTATGCGAGCCGCTCGGCGGCGTCGGCCGCTTGCACGTCGATCGCACCGACATAGCAAAGGCGATCGGGATGAGCCGCGGCCACATCGGCGGCATACGAGTTGTCGTAGCCGTATGCGGTCGATGCATGGACGACGACGGCCCGCCCGATCTCGGCTGTGTCCATCCAATTGAGCAGCTGTTCACCGTCGACCGGACGTTCGCGCGTCCACACCGACTGTGTGCCGCCCAACGGGTTGAACGGATACGCTACGGGGTCTTTCGAGATGGCGTGCGCATGGATGTCGATGATTTCCAATTACAGGCCCTTGCGCCTCATAGCTTGGTGCGAACGGTTGAGAAGCCCCATTGCGACACCTCGTGTAGAAAGACGGTACGGAAGGCGGCCATGGCAATCCTCGGAGAAAGACTAGAACCGGTCAGGCCGTGGAGGAACGATGCTAACCAAAGAAGAGAACGCGCTCCTTACTCAGACCGGTCGCGGAACGCCGATGGGCGACCTGCTGCGCCGGTACTGGCAGCCCGTTGCGGCGGCTTCCGAAATGAAAGACAAGTGGACGAAACGCGTCCGCATCATGGGCGAGGACCTCGTCCTCTTCAGAGATCGTACGGGAAAGCTCGGGTTGATCGAAGAGGCGTGCCCGCACCGGCGCGCGTCGTTGGCGTACGGCATTCCGACCCAGGACGGCATCCGCTGCCCCTACCATGGCTGGAAGTTCGACGGTGGCGGCCATTGTCTCGAGCAGCCGAACGAACCCGAAGGCAGCAATTTCAAAGACAAAGTTTCGATCGCAGGTTACCCGGTGCAAGAATTGGCCGGTTTGATTTTTGCGTACCTCGGGCCGTTGCCGGCTCCGCTGATCACGAAGCTCGACGGCTACGTAGCCGAACCCGCAATTCGCCTGATCGCGAGTGCGGTTATTCCGTGTAACTGGCTGCAGATTCAAGAGAACTCGGTCGATCCGATTCACAGCGAGTGGCTTCACGGCCACTTCGCGGAGTTTGTCGAAGAGCAGCGCGGTAATGAGGTGAAGTGGGCGTTTTCGCAACACCATAAAGCGATTGCATTCGACGAGAAGCCCTACGGTATCATCAAGCGCCGTCTCAAAGAGGGCCAGTCCGAAGACTGCAGCGACTGGCGCGTCGGCCACCCGATGGTCTTCCCGAACATTCTCGCGGTCGGCAGCGGCGACAAGACCTGGAAGACGTATGAGTTCCAGATTCGCGTGCCGCAGGACGACACGCACACCATGCACTGGTGGTTCACGGCGTTCGTCCCGGCCGCAGGCGTCGAGGTCGATGCGAAGCTGCTCGCAAACCCGCACTGCTTCGAGGTGCCGCTCGACACCAACGATCACGGGACAGCCGAGTTCCAAGACATCCTCGCGTGGACGACGCAGGGCGGCGTCTGCGATCGGCGCGAGGAGCACCTCGGGTCGAGCGATCGAGGCGTCACGATGTTTCGCAACATGCTGCGGCGCGAACTGAAGAAGATCGAGAATGGCGAGGATCCGATGCTCGTCAATCGCGATCCGGCGCTCGACGTACCGCTGCAGCTTCCGCTCGAGACCGACAAGTCGCACTACTCCGAAGGCTTCGCGAGCTTGTTGCAGCGTCGCCATTGGCGCTATGCCGGGATCGACGCGGAATTACTCGCGGCGTTCTCGCGCGCGAAGGAAGTCGTGGGCGTATAAGCGTGCGGCCTCTCCGCATGGGCGTTGCCGGCTTGGGGCAAGGAGCCGGCGGCGTGATGCCGTCGATGGCGGCGATGCCGGAAATCGATCTCATTGCCGGCGCCGACCTCAACCCGGAGATGCGCAAAGGCTTCGAAGAGCGCTATCCCGGTACGCGAACGTACGACTCGGTCGCGGGACTCGCAAAGGATCCGGAGGTCGAAGCGATCTGGGTTTCGACTCCCAATAAGTATCATTGCGAGCACGCGATCGAAGCGATGCGTCACGGGAAGCATGTTGCCGTTGAGAAGCCGATGGCGATCGATCTTGCGGAAGCCGATCGGATGTGCGAGGCGGCCGAAAAATACGGCGTGAAGTTGCTGGCGGGGCACACGTCGAGCTACGGACTCGGCGTGCGCGCCATGCGGCGCGTGGCGATCGAGGGCGGCCTGGGTGACGTGCGCGCGATCTTCGTGTGGTCCTACACGGATTGGATGCTACGGCCGCGCACGGCCGACGAGCTCGTGTTCGAGCAGGGCGGCGGCTTGATCCACCGGCAAGGACCGCATCAAATCGACACGTTGCGCCTGCTGGGCGGGGGCATGTTGCGCAGCGTGCGCGGCACGACCGGATCGTGGCAGAAAGAACGCCCGATCCCCGGCTTTTACACGGCTTACATGGAGTTCGAAGACGGCACGCCGGCGACGATCCTGCACAACGGCTACGGCTATTTTCTGACGGCGGAATTGTATCCGTGGGCTCCGTCGATGCACCGCTACCAAGAAGACGACCGCATTCGCTTTCGTAAGGGAATTCGGGCCGGCGCGCGCGACGAGGAAACCGAGAAGGCCGCTTACCGCATCGGCGGCACGCGTGACAAGACGCTGCAGAAGGCGCCGACCGAGATGCCGCCCTGGACGCCGTACGACATGGGCATGCTGGTGCTCTCGTGCGATCGCGGCGACGTGCGCCACTCGAAGTACGGGCTTTCGATCTACGGCGACGATGGGCCGCGAGAGCTCGACTTGCGGCCATTCGGCCGGACCGAAGCGGATTTCGAGGGCGGCGTAACGCTGCAGGCGCTCGAGGAGCTGCACGGCGCGATCGTGCTCGGCAAGCCGGTCTATCACAGCGGTGAGTGGGGGCGCGCGACGCTCGAGGCGGCGCTGGCCATCATCACTTCGGCGCGCGACCGGCGCGAAATCATGCTCGAACGTCAGGTTCCGATGCCGGCATCCTACGATCTCGATTTCCAGCTGGGCGCGGCCGCGTCAGGGCAGTAGCAGCTCTTTCGCCGGAAACGAATTGGGAATAACGCCGAAGTGCGCCGCCTTTTCGATGAGCGGCTGCAAGTCGGCGGCGGTGAGACGGGTGCCGGCATACGCGCGCTGCGTCATGTGTTCGAACACGCCGGGTTGCATCGCGCTGAATTGCCCGATGATCGGCGCGGTTTCGTCAGGGTGCGCGTTGGTATATGCCGCGGCTCGTTGCACCACGTCTTGAAACTTGCGCACGAGCGCCGGATTCTTCGCCGCCCAGTCGCTGGTCGTGAACCACGCGGAGAAGAGATAATGCGATGCGATCGCGGCGTAGGCCGTGCCGAGCATCTTCACTTTGCCCGTTTGCAGAGCGGCGTCGAGAAACGGTTCGGTCACGCTGGCGGCATAAATCCGGTTCTGCTCGATGGCCGCTCCGGCCGCGCCCATCGGCATCTCTACGAATTTCAGACTCTTGGGGTCGCCGCCGTTGGCTTCCATCCACGACATAATGGCGACGGTCGATAGGTCGCCGAGCGTTGCCGACCCGACGATCTTGCCGTTGAGGTCCTTCGCGGTGGCGATGCCGCCGGCCGTACTCACGAGGAGTCCGGCATACGGATTCTGCGGCTGGAAATAGGCGCCCGGCGCGATCACCACGACGGGAACGCGATGGATGTGCGCGGTGAACAGCGCGAGCAACCCGGCGTGGCCGATGTCGTACGATCCGCCGACGACGGCGGCTGTCACGGCCGCACCGCCGGTACCCTTTGCAATTTGCACGTCGAGCCCGGCGCGTTCGAACATTCCGGACGCTTTGGCGTAGAGCACCGGCGTGATCGCATCGTCCGGCGACGCAATGACGGTTACCGTCGCTAATTTGGCCTGCGCGAAGGCGCTGCTGTTTCCCGTAGCTAGTGCAGTTACCGCAGCCAGCGTAAGGATTGCTGCCGCGCGTGCGGCGCGAACGATCGTAACGAGCATCGGTTCCTCCTACCTCGGCGGCCGTGGTACCGCGTCGGACGTTGCAACGCTTTCGGGCCAACCGGAAACGGTCGACGACGCGCTGATGTTCTCCTGGATGCCGGCATGCGGTTTCCAAAGCGCGCCGATGAAGCGTCGCCCGCTGACGAGGTTCGATTCATCCGAGATCAAGTATCGAATCAACGGGGCCATCACGCTCGGCTGGATCAGCTTGCTGCGATCGCGGACGGCGTCTTGCGCGACCATGCGCGTGTCGGCGCCTCCGCCCGGTAAGATGGCGTTAACGGTAACACCGGTATCGGCGAGATCTTTTGCCCATATGGTGGTCATCGATTCGAGCGCGGCCTTGGATGGTCCGTACGGATGTTCGCCGCCGCGCGTCATCGTGCGATAGCTCGTAACGTGATTGATGATGCGGCCCCAGCCTTGAGCGACGAGCCGCGGTGCGACGGCGCGCGCCATGAAGAATGGACCCGCCGTGTTGGTCGTCCAGATCGACTGCCATTGCTCGATCGGCACGTCATAGAATCGCTGCGGGTGAGCGCCGCCCGCGTCGTCGCGGGTGGTCGACAGATTCAGCCCGGCATTATTCACGAGGGCGTCGACCGTTCCGAAGTGCGCGACCGTGGCGGCCACGATCGCTTCGCACTCGACCGCGTCGCCAACGTCGCCGCGCGCGATCAGCAGACCGTCGCCTTCGCGCAGCTCGCCGGGTCCGGAGCGGCCGACGGCAACGACGCCATGACCATCAGCGAGCAGCGCCTCCACCATGACGCGTCCCAAGCCGGCGGTTCCGCCGGTAACGATAACGACTCTCTTCACCGGGGCAAAACGTTTCGGCGGCTCTTTACGGGAGCCAAGCGATGGCGCGAACCTCGGGGAGTCTGCGTGGGGTTGCTGCCCAGGTTTCGCCGCCGTCGACGCTGCGATAAATCTGCCCAAGGTTGGTTACGGCAAAGATGAGCATCGGATCGGCCGGGTTCGTCGCGAGAAAGTACATCGAGCTCTCGGGCTGCACCGGCAAGGCGACGTCTTCCCAGGTCGATCCGTAGTCGCGACTGCGAAAGAGCCGGCCGTTCGAACCCGGCGGCCCGTTGCCGTTGGTGACGAAGACGACGCCTGAGGCGTCCGGGCGCTGGCGAAGCGTGCGAACGTATTGCCATTTCGAATCGAGCGGCTCGAGCGTCCAGGTTAATCCGGCGTCGCTGCTGCGGTGAATTCCATCGCATGTCGTCGCAAAGAAGACGGCGCACCCGGAGGCATCGCGCACCACGCTATAACCGTGGATGTCGTCGGTGACGAGGCCGGCAGAGACCTTGCTCCACGTTTGTCCCCCGTCGACGCTTCGCCACGTGCCGTCGATCTCAACGCCGGCGATCACGATGTTGGGTTCGTCCGGATGAAAGACGACGTCGGTGACCCGGGCCCAGTGTTTCACATCGCTCGTTTCGGCCGAAGCTTTCTTCGCCGCGTTTTCGCCGGCGTAGAATCCACTCGTGACGTAGGGCCGCATGTCCGTCGCGATGGGTTGCCACGTTTGACCGTCGTCGTCGGAACGGAAGAGCGCCGCCGGTTGCGTTCCGGCGATAATCGACTTCGGGTTTGACGGATCGAACGCGAGTGCCGTAACGAGGCCGTTGTCGACCAGGTTGCCCAGATGCTTCCACTGAGCCGAGTCCGGGTCGAGCCGGTACACGCCGCTGTTCGTGCCCGCCAGCAGCACGCCGGGTTGTGTCGGATGAACGGCGAGTGACCACACCTGACTGCCGCTATACATGCCGCAGCCACTGGGCATGCGGGCGATCGTCTCGCCCATGTTCGAACTGCTCCAGACCGAAAGGCCGTTGGTTGCCACGTAGAGTGAGGGCATAGCCTATATCTTTCCTTTCCCAGGGAAGGAATCATCCTCATCAACGCTAACGCCCGGCCGAGGTGGGCAAAGTGATAGACGCCGATATTCAGCACCCGACCTTGCTCGTCGGAAGTTTTCCGTATCGTGATGCGCGCGAAACCTTGACGGCGAGCGGTCCGGCGCTCGCGGGTGTGGCGAAGCGGCTGAGCGACGGCGAAGCGCAGGGTTGGACGATTTTTGCCGCGCGCACGATCCCGAACGGCGATGGCATCGAACCGGACACCGATTTTACGCAGTTGCCGAACCGGCGCATCCAAAAGTACCGCGTGCGCAAGGACACGACGGCGGCCGGCGTGCGATTCAACTCGGCCGGTTACGAGGAAATCGTCGTCGCATCGTACGCGGTGTTTTGCGAGCTGCGCGACGCCGGAGTGATCGCGCCGGGGACCCGGCTTCAGCAGAGCCTGCCGACGCCGCTCGGCGTCGTCGGTCAGCACTTCGGGGCCGCGGATATACCGGTCGTGCTCGACGCGTTTCAAGCGGCGCATTTTGCCGACGTGGAGCGGCTTCTCACGCGGGTGCCGCACGGCGATCTTGCGCTTCAATGGGATGTCGCGGTCGAGGTCGTCTCTTCGCTCGAACAACTCGATCCCGTGTTTGCCGACCTCTATCCCCTCGAGAAGGTCGCGAGCCGGATCGCAACGGCTGTCGATGTCATCCCGCCGGACGTTGAGGTCGGGATTCATCTTTGCTACGGCAACCCGGGCGGTCACCACATTATCGAGCCGCGCGATCTTGCGAACGTCGTCGCGCTCGCCAACGCAGTTGCGAAGAGCGTTCACCGTCAGTTGAATTGGGTACACATGCCGGTCCCGATCGATCGAGATGATCTCGCGTACTTTGAGCCGCTGCGAGATCTCATGCTCGATAGCAAGACGGAACTGTATCTCGGGCTCGTACACCTTGGTGACGGTGTCGAGGGCGGGACGCGACGGATACGCGCGGCAAAGGCGGCGCGTATCGAACTTCGGCATCGCGACCGAGTGCGGTTTTCGCTACGTCCCGGTGGCGGAGGTTCCAAAGCTGCTGGAGTTACACCGTACACTCGGCCGGCTGGAATAAGGAGCGATCGCAATGAGTGGTGCCGCAACGGCGGTTTGGAGCAAGAACTATACGACACGAAAAGGCGACGTCGAGCTAGCCGTGTACCGGAAGCGGGCCGCTGCTCCGGCCGTCGGCGAGGCGCCGTTGCCGGTGCTGCTTCTCGTGCACGGATCGTCGATCTCAGCGCTGCCAACCTACGACCTGACCGTCCCCGATGCCGGCCAATACTCCGTTATGGATGTTTTCGCCGGCTATGGTTTCGATGTGTGGGCTGTCGATTGTGAGAATTACGGACGCTCGGCTCGCACGAGCGGAACGTCGGATATCTCGAGCGGCGCGGACGACATCTTCACGGCCGTCGAACTGATCAAAGCGGAGACCGGCGCGCTGCGCGTCCATCTCTTTGGCGAGTCATCGGGCGCGCTGCGCGTCGCCCTTTTCGCCGCGCGTTATCCCGAACGCGTCGAGCGCATCGTTCTCTCCGCCTACACCTACACCGGCAAAGGGTCGCCGACGCTGTCGAAGCGCGCTCTCGATGTCGAACGATTTCGCGCGAACCCGCGCCGTACCCGTGACCAATCGATGATCGATAGCATTTTCGAACGCGATAAACCGGGCACGTCCGTGCCGCAAATCGCTGCAAGCGATCGGGGCGATCGAACTGCAATTCGGAGACCAAGTGCCGACCGGCACGTATCTCGATATGGTCGCGAATCTGCCGACGGTCGAACCGGAGCAACTGCGCAATCCCGTCATGATGATCACCGGGGAATTCGATGGGATCTCGACGATGGAAGATCTGCTCGACTTTTATGCAAAGTTGCGCGCAGAAAAGCAATTTATCATCATGCCGGCAACGGCACATTCCGTGGTCTGGGCGAAGAATCGCCATCTGTTCTGGCACTGGATGAAGGCGTTCCTCACGGAGCCCGCCTACGAACCCGTCTAAGGTGCCCAAGCGTCCGCCGGGCCGGCCGCGCGACGACGTCCAACGTACGGCCTTGATCAACGAGACGCTACGCCTCTTGCAAACGACGCCGCCGTCGCATTTGACGCGCTTGGATATCGCACGCGCTGCCGGTGTGGACCCGGCTTTGATTCGCTACTACTTCGGCGATAAGTACAAGCTATTTGCTGAAGTTATCGCATTGATTGCAGCGGAAATCGAACGGGGCGGAACGGAGGCGCTCGCGAGTGAGGGCACTCCGAAGGAACGAATTGCGCGATTGGTGCGTGCAAGCCATGACGTTCATCGCCGTTACCCCCATTATCACCAACTGATCTTAGATCAGATCATTCATGGACGTCCCGAGACGGTGCAACGGATCCGTGCCGAAATGAGTGCCAGTCTGCGCAAAGGTTTGCTCGACGTGATGGAGGAGGGCGCGGCGCGCGGGGATCTCCGAGTGGTCGACCCCGGTCATCTCGGTATTGCGATCATCGGCATGTGTGAGTATTTCAGCTCCGGCTGGGGGCCGGTTTCGGCGCTTCTTGGAGAATCGCCCGAAGCTGCGCGCGATGAGTCCGCGCAACTCTACGGAGAGTTCATGGAAGACCTTATCGTGCGCTCCCTCGCACCCTAGTATAGATGCGGCCGCAGCCGTGCCATCGCTAAAGAAACTCTTTCCGTATCCTACGAAGCGTCGCGGACGCATCAGCCGCCCCACAGTAGGAATAGCGTCTAGTGACCGTTCCAAATCATCTGCGCGGCCGGCACGCTTTCATCCATCGCTCCGTACTTTACCGACGCGTCGATACCCGGCTGTAGAAGCGCGGGGTCCAATGACGTCGCCAACACCGCGCGCGCCATCGAGTTCGCCACCGCCGGGTCGAGCTTCGAGTAACGCACGAGTATGGCAGCCGATTCCTTCGGATGCGCGTTGCCCCACGCACTCGCCTTGTTCAGGGCGGAGACGAACTTTCTCGCGAGCTCGGGATTCGCAGCCAGCCACGAATTGCTCGCCGCATAGGCGACGGCAATGAATTTGGGCGCGATGCCGTCGAGCACGTTGCCCAGAGAGCGCACCGCCGAACCGCAGGTCGTAATGAAGGGTTCGACCGTCGCACCGGCATCGATGCGTCCGCTCTCCACGGCCGAACACATCTGCGGAAACGGCACCTCGACGAACTTGATCGACTTCGAATCGCCACCGTGATGATCGACCCACGACATCACCGCCACTTGCTGCATCGTCTTGATGCCCGCGATCCCGACCGTCTTCCCGTTGAGATCGGCCCCCGATTTGTACGGCGAGTCGCTCTTAACGAGAATGACATTGTCCCGCGAAGCCGTGGTCTCCATTCCTCCGGCTGCGATGAGTTTGAGCGGGATGCCGTGCTGATATGCGGTCGCCAGCGATGAGATCGCGCCGCCGGCAACGTCGACCGAACCACCGGCCAGCGCCGCAACCCCGCTGGCTGCGTTCTGGCCGCCGGTGAACTCAACGGTTATCCCGACGTCCTTGAAATAGCCGAGGTCCTGCGCATAGTACACGTTCCCGATCGTATCGAGCGGCGCTGCCGCCACGCGCACGACGGTCAATTGCTGCGCGCCGGCTTGAACCATCGTTCCGGCCAGCAGTACAAATAACGAAACAATGAAGCGCTTCATGGCTGATGGTTTCCCCTCCCGAAGACGTCGCGGAAAAACTCCTCGACGATGCCGAAAATAGTCGTCCGGCGCCAGCCGGTAGCGGCCGTAGCCGACGTGGACCGCAGTTCGACCATGCGAGGCCCTCCCTCTGGAATCTCGGAGATCGAACGGCCGAACAGCATAGATTCGAATGACGATGGATCCGTCGAAAGATACCCCGGCGGCAATTTAATTGATCTTCTGAGGCGACGTACATGTTGAACGCATCGTCTAGAAGCCCATGCGCTATTTCGTCAGCGGCTCTGTTCATGCGTTCGAGTGCTACGCTGTCCTGATCGAACACGACGTAACGCATAGCGGAAGAACGCCGTCGTATGGGCACATTCTCGACTTCCGACAGAGAAAAAACCCCGCCGTAGCGAGGTTTTGAGATTTAGCCCCAACGGGATTCGAACCCGTGTTACCGCCGTGAGAGGGCGACGTCCTAGGCCTCTAGACGATAGGGCCAGATTGGCTCCCGAGTCATGGACTCGAACCACAAGAACTGCTGATTCAGAGGCAGGCGTCTCTACCAGTTAGACGACTCGGGATTGACCATTCGATTTTCTACGGTTTCTTGCGGCGAAGGTTTCCGTTTGACTGTGACAGTTCGGGCAGAGCATCCGAAGATTTTCTAACCGGTGATCGTCGCGAATGCCGTTGATGTGGTCGATTTGGATGGAAATGGGCCGGCCCCTCCACTCGCTGAGGCCGCACCAGTCGCACCGATTTTCTAGTATACCAGCCTCGAGCAAGTGCCGCTTGATCGTATGCCGCGATTTCGAGTGAGCCAGGGCCTCCTCGGCGGTCCAGACGCGTCGGAGCCGCGGGTCGACAGCTCGCCGCGCTCGACGGCCTTCGTCCAAGATCGCTGCGCGAAGCCGAAATGCGCTCATGCACTCGCGGTAGCTGTGCGCCCGCGTCGTAGTACGCTTGGACCGCTGGCCAGTCGAAGCGCTTCCGTCAGCGTCGGCGTACGGCTTGCCGGTCAGTCGACGCACGATCTCGCCGCGCTTGATCGCCTTGATCCAGGTGGCGTGCGCAATGCCGAAGCGCTCATGGCAGTCGACGATAGCCGTTCCCGGCGTCGATGAACGCCTGCATCGCTGCCCAGTCATAAATCTTGCGGTCATGTTCCTCATCGAACATATGTTCGCATAAAGTTGTTACCAGCTGCGATATTGCCGCAGTGTAAAGTTCACCCGAGGCGGTATGATAGAGAGCCGGCGGGCCGTCTGACGACGCTGCCCGCAGTCTTCTCCGTAAGAGGAGTCGTTTTCGGTGCAGGCAGTCGTGCTGGTCGGTGGTGAGGGGACGCGGTCTGCGCCCGCTAACGCTCGAGACCCCGAAACCCATGATCCCGGTGATGAACGTGCCCTTCCTCGAACGCACGCTCGTGCGCCTCAAAGAGGCCGGCATCGACGACGTCATCCTGCCCGCCGGCTACCTGCCCGACGCGATCACGAGCGCCTTCGGCGACGGCAGCCGCCTCGGCCTGAGGGTCCGCTACGTGATCGAGGAGACGCCGCTCGGCACCGCCGGCGCGCTCAAGAACATCGAGCAGTACATCACGGGCCCGTTCTTCGTGCTCAACGGCGACGTCCTCACGAGCCTCGACCTGCGACGCCATGCTCGCCAACCACCAAGCGAAGGGCGGCGTCGCGAGCCTCCACCTCATCACGGTCGAGGATCCGTCGGCCTTCGGCTGCGTCGTCCACGACGCGGACGGCCGCATCAGCGCCTTCGTCGAGAAGCCCAAGCGCGAAGAAGCGCCCACGAACGAAGTCAACGCCGGCACCTATCTCCTCGAGCGCGCCGTCCTCGACGCGATCCCCGCCGGCCGCCCGGTCTCGATCGAGCGCGAAACGTTCCCCGAGCTGATCGCGGCCGGCAAGCGGCTCTACGCCTACACCACCGCGGACTACTGGATCGATCTCGGCAAGCCCGAGGCCTACCTCAGCGCGCACCGCGCACATGTTCGACGGCGAGATGCCGCTCGGTCTGCAACCGGGCGCCGACGGTCCGGGTGCTAAGGGAGTACCTCCCTCCGCCATCATCCCGCCGGTCTTCGTCGGTCGCAACGTCCGCGTTGCCCCGGATGCGAAAATCGGACCGTATACGGTTCTCGGTGACGATTGCGAGGTTGGAGTCCGGTGCCGTGGTCGCCGACTCGCTCCTTTGGGATGGCGTGGTCGTCGAAGCCGGCGCCCGCCTCGATTGGGCGATCGTCGCCAGCCGGGCGCGCATCGGTGCGGGAGCCGTTGATCGGCCGACGGATCGGTCATCGGTCACGACGCGGACGATCGCGCCGAACGCAGCGGTCGGCGAAGACGCCCGCATCCCCGCACCCGGCCTAAAAAGCCCGTTTGCGTCGCCCGCGGTCGTGGGTACACATAACAGATGAGATCCGCACGATCGCCCTCTAGGACCCAGGTATCGAGGGCGTTCTTTCACATTCGCCGCTCGTACCGGCCGTTCCATAAGGGGACCCTCCGTGAACGCACCTCGGATGCTCTTCCTCGGTTCGTATCCGCCCCGCGAATGCGGGATCGCCACGTTCACCAAGGACGTCGTCGACAGTTACGATCAGCGCTTTCAGACGCCGAAGCGAAATCATCGCGATCGAAGAACCCGGCGCGCCGGCGCGCGAGCGTATCCCGCCACCGTCGTGGCGAACCTGCATCCAAGACGATCGCGACATCGTATCGGCGCGATCGCCGAATTCGTCAACGCGCATCCGTGCGAAGCGCTCAACGTGCAGCACGAGTACGGTCTCTTCGGCGGCGACAACGGCGAGTGGATCGTCGATCTCATCGCGCTCGTGCGCAAGCCGGTCATCGTTTCGCTGCACACCGTGCTGCCGGAATCCGTCGCCCGATCATTTGCGCGTCGACGCGCACGATTTGCGCGACCGCCAGCGCCGTCGTCGTGCTCTCGGCCACCGGCAAAGACATCCTGCATCGAATCGCTACGGCATCGATCCGAACAAGGTCAACGTGATCCATCACGGCGTGCCGGATGTTCCGTTCCGCGATACCGACGCGGCGAAAGCAGCGCTCGGACTCGGCGATCGTCAAGTCATCTCGACGTTCGGTCTCATCAATAGCGGCAAGGGTCTCGAGTACGCGATCGAAGCGATGCGCGACGTCGCCGCGCAGCATCCCGAAGCGCTGTATCTGATCCTCGGTCAAACGCATCCGGTCGTGCGCCGCCACGAAGGCGAAGTCTATCGCGAATCGCTCGAAAAGCTCGTCGCGGAATACGGCCTCGGCAGACAACGTCCGGCTCGTCGATCGCTATCTCGGCTTCGACGAACTCGTGCAGCTATCTGCAAGCCACCGACATCTACCTCACGCCGTATCTCAACCCCGTGCAGATCGTCAGCGGCACGCTCGCGTATGCCGTCGGGCTCGGCAAAGCCGTCGTCTCGACGCCGTATCTGTATGCGGAAGAACTGCTCGCGCACGGGCGCGGGTTTCTTGGTGGAGTTCCGCGACGCGCGAGTCGATCGCGAGCACGATGAACTCGCTGCTCGAGGATCGCGATCTGCGCGCGAGCACCGAACGCCGCGCCTACCGCTTCGGCCGGCAGATGACGTGGCCGCACGTCGCGCAAGAATACGGCCGGCTTCTTCACCTCGCTGCTGCCGGACCGCCGTCTCGGCGCTGGCGCACGTCAGCCTAACGGGCCATGCCCGACCGCGCGCCGGCCCGTCCTCGACCATCTGGTCACGATGACCGACGACGTCGGCATGTTCCAGCACGCGCGTTTCGACATCCCGAACCGCTCGTTCGGCTATTGCACCGACGACGTGGCGCGCGCGCTGATCGTCGCGATCGAAGCCACGCGCGACCGCGCGACGGAAGCAGATCGGCGCGAAGCTCGTCACGACGTACCTCGCGTTTCTGTTCGACGCGCAGCTGCCCGACGGCTGGTTCCACAACTTCATGGGCTACGACCGGCGCTGGCAAGATCAGCGCGGCACCCACGATTCGTTCGGCCGCGCCGTGTGGGGCCTCGGTCACTGCATCGCCCGCGCGCCGCGCGATGCGTGGCGCCGCGTCGCGCGCGAGCTGTTCGACGCCGCGCTGCCGCACGTCGCGCGGCTCGCCGCATCTGCGCTCGCGGGCGTACGCGCGCGCTCGGCCTCGCGGCCGTGGCGGCCGCGGAGCCGGGCGACGCGCAGCATCACCGCCGCGCTGCGCGCCGCGGTCGCGCCGATCGCGGACGCGTATCGCGCGCCAGGCCGGCGCCCGACTGGCGCTGGTGCGAAGACGACGATGACCTACGACAACGCGCGGCTCTGCGAAGCGCTGATTCGCGCGGGCGTCGTGCTCGGCGATCACGCGCTGCTGCGCGACGGCCTCGAGATGCTCGACTTCTACGCGCGGCATCGTCGTCGAAGACGGCATGTTCGTGCCGATCGGCAACGACGGCTGGTATCCGCGCGGCGGCGAACGCGCGCGCTTCGGTCAGCAACCGCTGGAAGCTGCGGCGCTGGTTGTCGGCGGCGCTCGCGGCGTGCGACGCAACCGGCGACGCGCGTTACCGCGATCTCGCCACGATCGCCGGCGATTGGTACTTCGGCCGCAACACGCACGGCTTTCTCGATGGTCACGAACGGCGGCTGCCGCGACGGCATCGACCGCAACGGCGTCAGCCCGAACATGGGCGCCGAGTCGACGCTCGCGTATCTCATGAGCGCGATCGCGCTCGCCGACTCGCAACGACAACCCCTGCGCATCGCGCGCTAGCGATTCACGTTGCGTGAATCCTTCGCGTTTGAGCTTCGCCCAAGCCGCCTAGGCACACGCCGCTCGCGCGGCGAAATTTGTCCGGATGATCGTTGCGTCGGAGCAGCTCAACGATGTTCAACGCGCTGCCGTCGAATATACCGACGGCCCGTGCCTGATTTTCGCCGGCGCCGGCTCCGGCAAGACGCGCGTGCTCACGCATCGCATCGCCTACCTGCTCGAGAAGAAGCGCGTCGCGCCGTGGAACATCCTCGCCGTCACGTTCACGAACAAGGCCGCGGGCGAGATGAAGACGCGCCTGCAGGAGATGGTCGGCGACGACGCGCGCGACCTGTGGGTCGGCACGTTCCACGCGATGTGCGTGCGCATTTTGCGCCGCGACGGCGCGGCGATCGGCATCGCCGCGGCTTCACGATCATGGACGCCACCGATCAGCGCGCGATCGTGCGCGACGTCCTGCACGATCTCGATATCGACGAACGTCAGATCGCGCCCGGCGCGACGCTGGCCGAAATCTCGAAGGCCAAGAACAACCTCTGGACGCCCGATGAGTACGAAGAGCGGCATCCCTCGTTCATCGGCGAGCGTTACGCGCAGATCTATCGCGAGTACGAGCGCCGGCTCGGCGAATCGAACGGCCTCGACTTCGACGATCTGATCATGCGCACGATCCAGCTTGCTCGAACGACGACGAAGCCGCCCGCGACCACTATCAAAACAAGTTCCGCTACGTGCTGGTCGATGAGTATCAGGACGTCAACTTCGCGCAGTACCGGCTCGTCTCGCTCTTTGCCGGCCAGCACAAGAACCTCACGGTCGTCGGCGACGACGATCAGTCGATCTATTCGTGGCGCGGCAGCGACTACCGCATGATCCTGCGCTTCGAGGAAGATTTTCCGGGCGCGAAGATCTTCAAGCTCGAAGAGAACTACCGCTCGACGCAAACGATCCTCGCGGCTGCGAACGAACTCGTCGATCAACAACGCGACGCGCTCCGAACAAGACGCTCTTCACGAACCGCTCGGCCGGCGAGCCGGTCACCGCGTTCAACGCCGAGTCCGATCGCGAAGAAGCGCGCTACGTGCTCGACACGATCCGCAGAGCACACGCAAGAGGACGCGTCGTTCAACGACATCCTCGTGCTCTATCGCACGAACGCCCAGTCGCGCGTCTTCGAAGAAGCGCTGCTGGCGCAGGGCATTCCGTATCGCGTCGTCGGCGGCGTCGGCTTCTACGCGCGCGCCGAAGTCAAAGACATGCTCGCGTATCTGCGCTACATCCTCAACCCGTCGGATGCGGTCGCGTTCCGGCGCATCATCAACGTGCCGCGCCGCTCGATCGGCACGCAGACCGTCAACGCAGCTCGACGCCGCCGCGGCCAAGGCCGGCGTCCCGATCGGCGAGGCGGTGTTCGATGCGGACTTGCTCAAGCGCGCGGTGCCGAAGAAGCAGCGCGAACTCGAGCGCTTCGCCGCGCTGATCAAGCGATCTGCGCGAGAAGGCGCAGACGTTCCCGATTTCGGATTTGCTCGATCGCGGTGATGGAAGAGTCGGGCTACCTGCGCGAGATGCAGGCCGACGAAACGAACGACGGCCGCGCGCGCGTCGAGAACCTCGAAGAGCTGGTCAGCGTCGCCAAAGAGTTCGAGACGAATCCCGAGACCGACGTCGACGCTCGAAGATTTCCTCGCCAACATCGCGCTGGTGAGCGATCTCGACACGCTCGATGCAGGCGCGTCGTACGTTACGCTGATGACGCTTGCACGGCGCCAAGGGCCTCGAGTTTCCGATCGTGTTCCTCACCGGTCTCGAAGAGGGCGTCTTTCCGCACATGCGCGCGCAGACCGACGAGACCGAACTCGAAGAAGAGCGGCGCCTCGCGTACGTCGGCATGACGCGGGCGATGGACCGCATCTACCTCTCGTTCGCGCGCCGGCGGATGCTCTTCGGCAACATCCAGGCCCACCCGCGCTCGCGCTTCATCGGCGAGATGCCGATCGGTGAAGGTCATCGGCAAGCCGGTCGACGAAGCCGTCCGCTCGGACCGCCCGGCAAGGGGGCGCTGGTCGGACGTTGCCATTCACGAGAACGCGGGTGCTAGCGTCGGGGTACATTTTGAGCGCGGCGACGCCGTTCGACACAAGGTCTGGGGCCAGGGCGTCGTTTTTGCCGCTGAAACGGGTGGGGGAGACGGGCTGCTGACGGTTGATTTCCCCAGCGTCGGACGCAAAATGGTCATGCTGAAATACGCGCCGCTCGAGAAGGTCTAGACCGCCCGGGCCCCGGACCAGCTTCGGAGCCTAGGCAAAAATGCCTCGCGTTGGCGAACATTGATTAGATGATTGTCGAGTCGGAAGCCCTTAACGATGTTCAACAGGCCGCTGTCGAACACACCGATGGCCCGTGTCTAATCTTCGCGGGCGCCGGTTCGGGGAAGACCCGCGTGCTGACCAACCGCATCGCGTATCTCCTCAACGAGAAGAAGGTCTTCCCGGACCGCATCCTAGCCGTCACGTTTACGAACAAGGCCGCCGGCGAGATGAAGTCCCGGATCGAAGCGATGGTCGGGGCCCCGGCGCGCGACCTCTGGGTCGGCACCTTCCACGCGATGTGCGTGCGCATGCTGCGCCGCGACGGCAAGAAGATCGGTATCGCGAGCAATTTCGCGATCATGGACGACACGGATCAAAAGCAGATCATCCGCGACATCCTTCACGATCTCGACATGGACGAACGCCAGGTGATCCCCGGCGCGGCCCTCGCTGAGATTTCGAAGGCAAAGAACAATCTCTGGTCGCCCGACGTCTACGAAGAGAAGCACCAGTCGTTCATCGGCGAGACGCTATGCCGCAGGTCTATCGCGAGTACGAACGCCGCCTGCAAGAATCGAACGGGCTCGACTTCGACGATCTGGTCTCGCGCACGATCGAGCTGCTGCAGAACGACGAAGAGACGCGCGTCCGCTATCAGTCGAAGTTCCGCTACGTGCTGGTCGACGAGTACCAAGACGTCAACTTCGCGCAGTACAAACTGGTCGCGCTGCTGGCCGACGAGCACAAGAACATCACGGTCGCCGGCGACGACGATCAGTCGATCGATGCCGCGCGCGGCAGCGACTTCCACATGATCTTGAACTTCGAAAAAGACTTCAAGGGCGCGAAAACGTTCAAGTTCGAAGAGAACTTCCGCTCGTCGCAAACGATCCTCGCCGCGGCGAACGAACTGATCCTCAATAACCCCGACCGCGCTGCCAAGACGCTCGTCACCAAGCGCGGCGAAGGCGAGAAGATCACGGCGTTCCAGGCGGAATCGGAACGCGCCGAAGTCCGCTACGTGATGGAGAAGATCAAGGAACACGTCCGCGAGGGCTCGGCCTATCGCGACTTCCTCGTGCTCTATCGCACCAACGCCCAGTCGCGGTATTTCGAAGAAGGCTTCCTGGCCGAAGGCATCCCCTACCGCGTGGTGGGCGGCGTCGGCTTCTACGCGCGGACCGAGATCAAAGACATGCTCTCGTACCTGCGCTACATCGTGAACCCGTCCGACGCCGTGGCGTTCCGCCGCATCGTCAACGTGCCGCGCCGTTCGATCGGCCAGCAGACGCTGACGTCGCTGCTCGACGCCGCGAACGCCTCGGGTGTATCCGTAGGCCAGGCCGTCTTCGACTCGTCGTTGCTTAAGCGCGCCGTTCCGAAGAAGCAGCGCGAACTCGAACGTTTCGCCGAGCTGATCAACGATCTGCGCGAAAAAGCGAAGACGCTTTCGATCTCGGATCTGCTCACGGCCGTCATGGAAGAGTCGGGCTACCTGCGCGAACTGCAGAGCGACGACACCAACGAAGGCCGCGCGCGCGTCGAGAACATGCAAGAGCTCATCGGCGTTGCCAAAGAGTTCGAAGCGAACACCGAAACCGGCACGACGCTCGATGACTTCCTGGCCAACATCGCACTCGTCAGCGACCTCGACACGCTCGATCCCGAGACGTCGTTCGTCACCCTGATGACGATGCAGGCGGCCAAGGGTCTCGAGTTCCCGATCGTGTTCCTGACCGGCCTCGAAGAGGGCGTCTTCCCGCACACGAAGGCGCTGACCGACAATACGGAGCTCGAAGAAGAGCGCCGTCTGGCGTACGTCGGCGTAACGCGCGCGATGGACCGGCTCTACCTCTCGTACGCTGCGCGGCGCACGCTGTTCGGCAACACGTTCTCGCACCCGAAATCGCGGTTCATCGATGAGATGCCCTCGATCGAAGCGATCGGCGGCATCGGCATCGGCCCGCGTCCGGGCGGCGGCCGCTGGCGCGAAGTGTCGATCCACGAAAACGCCGGCGCGGGCGTCGGCCTCGGCCTCGCTGCGGGCGACCGCGTGCGCCATCCGAAATGGGGCGAAGGGCTCGTCGTCGACATCGCCGGAGCCGGCGCCGACGGACTGCTGACCATCAACTTCCCGAACGTCGGACAGAAGATGGTCATGCTCAAGTACGCTCCTCTCGAGCGAGTATAATTCGGTGCGCGTCGGCGTTGCCGGCGCGCTCGGCCGGCTCGGTAGTGTGGCATGCTCTGCGGTCGGCACGGCCGACGGCCTCGAGCTGGTCGCGGCGTTCGATCGCGACTTCGCCGGCGAGCGGTTAGCCTCGCGCATCGGCGTCGGCGGCGATGCGCTCATCTTCGATAAGCTCGAGGCGTTCTATGCGACCGGCATGGACGTCGTCGTCGACTGCACGATTTATCCGGTCACGGTGGAAGTCGCGCACGTCGCGCTCGCCAAGGGCATCTCGCCCGTGATCGCGGCGACCGGCCGGAGCGACGCCGACATCGTCGCGCTCGCGGCAGATTGCGAGGACCGCGGCGTGCCCGGCATGCTCGTCCCTAACTTCTCGGTCGGCGCCGTCTTGATGATGAAGCTGGCCGTCGAAGCGGCGAAGGTGATGCCGCACGTCGAAATCATCGAGCTGCACCACGAAGCGAAGAAAGATGCGCCTAGCGGTACGGCCAAACTTACTGCCCGGCGCATCGCCGAGGCGGGTGGACCGGCCGACGTGCCGATCCATAGCGTCCGGCTGCCCGGATACGTCGCGCACCAGGAAGTGCTCTTCGGCGGTCTCGGCGAGACGCTCACCATTCGTCACGATTCCCTCTCGCGCGATTCGTTCGGGCCGGGGATCGTTCTGGCGGCTAAAACTGTTCGCAAGCTGACCGGCTTGACGATCGGACTTGAATCCCTACTTTTTCCGGAGGTTATCTCGTGAGGGTCGCGGTTATCGGTGCAACGGGCGTGGTGGGGGAAACGATCCTCCGAGTGCTCGAGGAACGAAAGGTTCCGGTCGACACGCTCTTAGCCTATGCGTCGCGCGAACGCGACAACGCCGTGACGTTTCACGGTGCGTCGTTGCCCGTTGCGGTGGCAACGTCAGCGCGCATCATCGCCGACAAACCGCACGTGGCGTTCTTCGCATCGAGCGACGACGCGAGCGCGGAGATGGCGAATGCGCTGGCCGATGCCGGCATCATCGTGATCGACAACTCGTCGACGTTCCGGCTCGATCCGGCCTGCCCGCTAGTCGTGCCCGAGGTCAACCCCGAGTCGATCCATGCGAGCCATCGCATCTTCCCGGTCGGTAACTGCACGGCGATCGTGCTGTGCGTCGGCCTCGCGCCGATCGAGCGCAAGGTCGGACTGAAGTCCGTGCGCGTGTCGACGTATCAGGCCGTCAGCGGCGCGGGCCGCGCGGGACTCGATGCGCTGGCTGACGAGGAAGCGGGCAAAGCGCCCAACGGCACGTTCGCGTCCGCGATTCTGCACAACGTCGTGCCGCAAGTCGGTTCGTTCAGCGGTATCGGGAACAACGGCGAAGAGGACAAGGTCGCGCAAGAAACGCGCAAGACGCTCAACCGCCCCGACCTGCACGTCGCCGCCACGTGCGTGCGCGTGCCGGTGCGCCGCGCGCACAGCGAAACGGTGTTCTTCGAAACCGAACGCCCGACGAGCCTCGAAGAACTCGGCGATGCGCTGGCATCCGCCAAGGGCGTGGTGTTCCACGACCGCGGCATCGTCACGCCGCTCGACGTCGAGAATACCGACGTCGTGCACGTGGCGCGCCTGCGTCCCGAAACGGAAAACGACGACACGCGCTTCATGATGTGGGTCGTCGGCGACCAGCTTCGTAAGGGTGCTGCCACGAACGGCGTGCAGATCCTCGAACTGCTGGTCGAGCAAGGCCGGTTCGCAACGGCGGCAGCGCGATGAGCATCGTCGTCCAGAAATTCGGCGGGTCGTCCGTCTCGACGCCCGAGCTGCGCGAGATCGCGGCGTCGCGGGTGCTCGAGAGCGCGCGCAGCGGCAACCAAGTCGTGGTGGTCGTCAGCGCGATGGGCCGTCTGCCCGATCCGTACGCGACCGACACGCTGCTGGGCTTGATCGGCCCCGTACGCGGCGGACCGAATCGCGACTTGCTGCTTAGCCGTCGGTGAGATGATCTCGGCGGCGGTGTTCGCCGAACTGCTCACCTCGCTCGGCGCACCCGCGCAGGCGATGACCGGCGGCCAAGCCGGCATCCTAACCGACGACAATTACGGCGACGCGCGCATCCTGAGCGTCGACACGACCACCATTCGCAAGGCACTCGACGCGGGCGTGATACCGGTCGTCACCGGCTTCCAAGGGCACACGCGCAGCGGCGGCGTTTCGACGCTCGGCCGCGGCGGCAGCGACCTCACCGCCGTCGCACTGGGCGATGCGCTCAAGGCCGCGTCGGTCGACATCTTCACCGATGTCAGCGGCGTCTTCACCGCCGATCCGCGCCGCGTTGCAGACGCGCATGCGGTCGACCGCGTGTCGCCGGCCGAAATGGTCGAGCTCGCGGGCAACGGCGCCAAAGTGATGCACCACAAGGCGGCGGAACTCGCGCACAACACCAGCACGCCGTACGCGGTGAAGGGTTTGCGCAGCAACGTCGGCACGATGATCGACGACGACGCGCCGGTGGATCCGGGCCGTCCGGTCACCGGTATCGCGGCATTGCGCAACGTGGCGTTCTTCCGCGTGATCCAAGGACTCAGCGATGAAGGCGGCCGTGCAACGCTCGATCGCGAGCTCTTCGACCGGCTTGCGGCGAAGAATATCTCGATCGATATGATCAACGTCAACGACGCCGGCGTGTTCTTCGTCTGCGATGATGAGAACGTCGAGAACGTGCGCGCCGAACTGCACAACCTCAACCTCGCGCTGCGGGTACGCACGCACTGCGCGAAGCTCTCGATCGTCGGCGCCGGAATGCGCGGCACGCCGGGCGTCATGGCCGGGGTCGTGCGAGCGATCACCGACGCGGCGGTCGAGATCATCCACTCGACCGACTCGAACATCACGATCTCGCTGCTCGTTCCCGACGAGATGGCCGGCAAAGCCGAACAGGCACTGCACGACTACTTCGCGCTTGGGCCACAAACGGCAGCCGTCTCATGAAGGCGCTCGGGCGCCTTTTCACGGCGATGATCACGCCCTTCGATGCGAAGGGCGCGGTCAACGTCAGCGAAGCCGTCCGTCTGGCGCAGTTCCTCGTCGATCGCGGGAACGATGGGCTGATCGTCGCCGGCACCACCGGCGAGTCCCCCGCGCTCGAGACCGACGAGAAGCTGGCGCTCTTCGGCGCGATCAAGTCGGCGCTCGGGAAAAAGGCGACCGTCATCGCCGGGACGACCGGAAACAACACGCACCACTCGGTCGAACTGACCAAAGAAGCGACGAAAACCGGCGTCGACGGGATCCTCGCGGTCGTTCCGTATTACAGCAAACCGCCGCAAGACGGGTTGCTCAAACATTTCGGCGCGATCGCCGAAGCGACGACGTTGCCGATCGTGCTCTACAACATCCCCGGCCGCACCAACGTCAACATGCTGCCGGAGACCGTGCACGAACTCGTGCGGCGCCATCCGAACATCGTCGCGATCAAAGAGTCCAGCGGCAACGTCGAGCAGTTCACCGCGCTCGTGCGCGACCGCGTGCGCGAAGACTTCACCGTCTACTCGGGCGACGATTACTTCTATCTGCCGGCGCTCGCGCTCGGTGCCTACGGCTGCATCAGCGTTGCTGCGCACGTTTGCGCGCGCGAACTTCGCGCTATGGCCGATGCGTACGACAACGGCGACATCGAAACGGCCGGCCGGCTGCACCGCGACTTGCAGGCGCTCTTCACGGCGCTCTTCGCGCATCCGAGCCCGATCCCGGTAAAGTGGGCGATGAACGAGTTCGGTTTCGCGGCGGGTGCGTGCCGGCCGCCGATGGGCGAGATGCCGGAGAGCCTCAAGGCCGTGATGCGGCCGCTCATCGCGCCGTTCCGGCCGGAGTGATCCGACGGACCCTTCGATTCACATCCTCGGCTGCCGCGTCGATGCGCTGACCCGCGACGAAGCAGTTGCGCGCATCGCGGAACTCGCACATGGAGCGAACCCCGCGCTGGTCGTGACGCTCGGCGTCGAGATGACGATGTACGCGCAGCGCGACGCGCGCTTTCGTTCGCTCGTCAACAATTCGGCGCTGTCGTTGTGCGACACGATCGGGATCTTGCTCGCATCGCGCGCACGTCACGGACCGTTGAGCGAGCGCGTGACCGGCGTCGACTTGATCGAACCGCTGGCAAAACGTTCGGCCGCGGGTGAGGATTTGCGGTTCTTCTTTTTCGGCGGCGCGTCGGGGGTCGCGGAGCGCGCCGCGATCGCGCTGCAGCATCGCTTTCCCGGCGTGCAGGTCGCCGGCACGCGCGACGGGTACTTCGCGCCCGGACAGAGCCCGACGATTGTCGCATCCATCGTCGCGAGTAAAGCAAACGTCTTATTGGTGGGGCTGGGAAGTCCGAAGCAAGAATATTGGCTCGAGGATTATCTCAGTGCGACGAAGTGCGGCGTCGGCATGGGCGTCGGTGGTTCATTCGACGTTTTGGCGGGAACGGTACCCCGGGCGCCGCTCTTGTGGCGACGTCTGGGTCTCGAGTGGCTCTATCGGCTCATTCGCGAACCGTCACGGTGGCGACGTCAACTCGCACTTCCACGTTTTGCTTTCGCGGCGACGCGCGAAGCTCTGACCGAGAGAGGAAGTCGTTAACAGTGAACGCAGCAAAAGCGATGATACTCGCCGGCGGGATGAGCACACGCCTCTATCCGCTGACGAAACAGGTTCCGAAGCCGCTGGTTCCGGTCGCCGGCGAACCGATCAGCGCGCACATCATGCGCTGGCTCGCGTCGTTCGGGTACACCGATGTCGCGATCAACATTCACTACCTCTCCGAACTGATCCGGAGTTCGTTCGGCGACGGCTCGCAGTACGGCGTAAAACTGAACTACTCGTTCGAACCCGAGCTCATGGGCAGCGCGGGTGCGGTCAAGCTCTTGCAGACGTTCTTCGACGGCACGTTCGTTGTCGTCGGCTGTGACGATCTCACCGATGCGAATCTCGAAGCGCTCGTGAGCTTCCACAAAGAGCGCGGCGCGCTCGCGACGATCGGTCTAATCGAAGCCGAAGAAGTCGATCAATACGGCGTCGTCATCACGAACGACCGCGGCCGCATCCTCGAGTTTCAGGAGAAGCCGGCGAAGGGCACGGAACGCTCGAAGCTCGTGAACACCGGCATCTACGTGTTCGAACCGGAGATCTTCGACTATATTCCGGCCGCGACGTTTTACGATTTCGGCCGCAACGTGTTTCCGGCGATTTTGGAAGCCGGGCTCGATTTCTACGGCATGCGGCTGGCCGGCGCATACTGGCGCGATATCGGCACGCCCTCGGAGTACCGTCAGGCGACGACCGACGTTTTGGCCGGACGCGTCCACCTGCGCGGGGCGCGGGCGACCGGCGTACCGGCCGACGTGCGCCTCGGCAACGACGTGCGCATCGAAGGCGACGTGCGCTTAGGCAGCAACGTGATCGTCGGCCGCCGCGTGCGGATCGTCGGGCCGGCGGTGATCGGCGACAACGTGCGCATCGGCGACGAGGCCGTCATCGAGCGCTCGATCATCTGGGATGCGGTCAGCCTCGGCGATCGCACCGACGTCCGCGATTCCATCATCGGCATCGGCTACGACGTCCCGGCCGACACCTCGCTCGTCGATCGCATCGTCGCAAACGAACCGATCGCAACCTAGCCGCGCGCCGCTCGCGGCGTGAGGGGAGAGCATGTGGGCGGCGATCCGGCCCTGGCTCTTTCCCGTCTGGTGCATCGGCTGCGGCGAGCCGGATGTCGGACTCTGCCGCGCCTGCGCTGCCATGGCCCGGCCGGTAGCCGTCTCCCTCGACGGTCTGGCGGTCGGCGCGGCCGGCGACTATGAGGGTGCGGTGCGCGAGGCCATTCTTGCCATGAAGCGCGGCGAGCGCGCCTATCTCGACCCGTTGGCGGCTTTGGTCGCGCCGCTGATCGAGCCGGGCAGCATCATCGTGCCGGTCGCCACGACCCGCAGGCGGGCTGCCCTGCGCGGCTTCGATCAAGGGCGCGAGTTGGCGCGGCGCGTTGCGGAGATCCGTTCGGCGACGTGCGAGGACGTGCTGGTCAAGCGCGGCGCCGCGCAGCGCGGGCTGGGCCGCGGCGAGCGCCTCCAGGCCGAGGGCCGGTTCGCCGTGCGCCGCGGCGCCTTGGTGCCGTCGAGCGCGGTGCTGCTCGACGACGTCGTCACGACCGGCGCGACCCTGCACGACGCGGCCGCCGCGCTGGCGGCCGCCGGGTGTAGCGTCGACGGGGCCGTGGTCGTGGCGCGGACGCCGCCGGGCCGCGAAACCCAGCGCGGCGGCCGAAGGTTGGTCGGAGCGTGAAAGCCATTTGGAACGGCGCCGTGCTCGCCGAAAGCAACAGCACCGAAGTCGTCGAGGGCAACCAGTACTTCCCGCCCGACTCGATCAAGCGCGAGTACTTCAAGCCCAGCGCGACCACGAGCGTCTGCCCGTGGAAGGGCACCGCGTCGTACTACACCGTCGATGTGAACGGCAAGCAGAATGCCGACGCCGCCTGGTACTATCCGGCGGCCAAGGATGCGGCCAAGAACATCGAGGGCTACGTTGCGTTTTGGAAGGGTGTCGAGGTTCAGCCGTAGACCCTCTACCCGATGTTTAGCGGGCTCATCAGCCACCTCGGCCGCGTCGCGTCGCTGCGGGGCGATCTGCGCAACGGCATGGTTCTCATGGTGGAAGCACCGGATGCCATCGCCGAGGGCGTCGCGGAGAAAGACTCGATCGCCGTCAACGGCGTCTGCTTGACCGTCGTAAAGTTCGACGCGCGCACGCTGACGTTCGACATCGTGCCGGAGAGCATCATCCGCGCGGGCATCGACGAGCTGCATGAAGGCGACCCGGTCAACGTCGAGCTCTCGCTGCGTCTGGGCGACCGGCTGGGCGGCCATCTCGTCTACGGCCACGTCGATGCGAACGCGGCGATCGTCGGGAAGCCGGTCGAGGGCCAAGGACATCGCCTTACAATCGAACGTCCGGCCGCAATCGAACGTTTCATCGTAGAGAAGGGCTTCATCGCGATCGACGGCGTCAGCCTCACGATCGCGTCGGTGACGCCGGAGTATTTCACGATTGCGTTGATTCCGGAGACCTCACGCCGCACGACGCTCGGAACGAAAGGCGTCGGCGCGCGCGTGAACATCGAGATCGATCCGGTCGCGCGTTATGCGTTTGCCGCGGTCGATGCGTACCGCAGCGTGGATGATGCCGGCGCGACCGATGCCGAACTCGCCTGGGCCTACGAAATCTAACCGGAGGAAATAAAAATGCCTTTGACTCGCCGGGCCGCTATCGGCGGCGCCTTTGCTGCTGCCGCCGCGACGCAGATCGCGCCCGCCGGCGCACAGGCCGATGCGTGGAAAGCGCTGATCGCCGCGGCGAAAGCCGAGGGTTCGGTCGTGGTCGACGGGCCGCCGGTCGATCTCGTGCGCGAATTGTTCACGCAAGGCATGCAGCGCGAGTACGGGATTTCGGTGTCGTACATCCCGAGCGAGAACTCGACCAGCGCCGCGCGCGTACGCGCCGAGCGTTCGGCCGGAAAATATTTACTCGACGTGCTCGTCGCCGGCGGAGATACGCCGACCGCGACGTATCTGCCGTCGGGCTGGCTCGACAAGCTCGAGCCATACCTCGTCGCGCCCGACGTGATCGACAAACGCAAATGGAAAGACGGCCACATCTGGTGGGAAGAAGATAGCCACTCGATCCTGCGCACGCTGCAGTTCGTCACGCCCGAACTCGCGATCAACACCAAACTCGTGAAGCCCGGCGAAATCACGACGTGGAAAGCGCTGCTCGATCCGAAGTGGCAAGGGAAGATCATCGCCAAGGATCCCGGCACGTCCGGCGCCGGCACTTCGCTGATCGCGATGCTCTACATCACCTTCGGCCCCGATTTCGTGAAGAAGCTCTATCGCGACCAGAAGCCGGTGATTTCGCGTAACGCGCGCCAAGCGATGGGGTTTCTCGCGCAGGGCGGATACGCGGCGCTGCTCGGGCCCGAGGCGACCGCGATGAATCAGTTTCAGAAGCAGAACTATCCGATCCAAGCGGTGTTCCCGACCGACGCGCCGAGCATTCTCTCGGGCGGTTACGGGTTGATCTCGCTCGTGAACAAAGCGCCGCATCCCAATGCCGCGAAGCTGTTCATCAATTGGCTTGCGGGTCCGGGGCCGCAAAAGGCGTTCGCCGAAGCCGTGCAGTCGGTCAGCTTGCGCAACGACATCCACTACGAGAATTTGCCGTCGTGGGTGTTTCCGCAAAAGGGCACCAAGTATCTCGATTCCTACGACTGGAAGTTCGTCAACGAGCAGCGCGAGCCGGCGATGGACAAAGCGCGCGATCTGCTCGGCGAATAGGAGACGCGCATGCAAGATCACACGCTGAGCCGTCGCGCCGCAATCGCCGGAACGTTGGCGCTCGCCGCCGCCGCGCAGAGCCCGGTGAGCGCACAGAACGACGCGATGAAAGCGCTCGCCGACGCGGCCAAGGCCGAGGGGTCGGTGACCGTCGACGGTCCGCCGATCGACGAGGTGCGCGTCGCGATCACGCAAGGCTTCCAAAACGCGTACGGCATCCCGGTGACCTACATCAGCAGCGGCAGCTCGGCCAGCGGCGCGCGCGTGCGCGCCGAACGCGCCGCCGGCAAGTTTCTGCTCGACGTGTTTCTGAGCGGCGGCGACACCCCGCCGTTGACGTTTCTTCCGTCCGGTTGGCTCGACAAAGTCGAACCGGTGCTCGTCGCGCCCGACGTGGTCGACAAGCGCAAGTGGAAAGACGGGCATTTATGGTTCATGGACGATGGCCACTATATCTTGCGCACGCTGCAGTTCGTCACGCCCGAACTCGTCGTCAACACGAAGCTCGCCCCGCTGCGCGAAGTGCGCACGTGGAAGGCGCTGCTCGATCCCAAGTGGCGCGGTAAGATCGTCGCCAAAGATCCGGGTGTCTCCGGCGCCGGCACGTCGCTGATCTCGATGCTGTACTTGCAATTCGGTCCGGACTTCGTGAAGAAGCTCTATAAGGACCAGCAGCCCGTGATCTCGCGCGACGGCCGCCAAGCCGCCCAATTTCTCGCGCAAGGCAGCTACGCGATTCTGCTCGGCCCCGACTCAACCGCCGTCGATCAGTTCCGCCATCAAGGCTATCCGCTCGAGTTCGTCTTCCCGACCGACGCGCCGAGCATTCTCAGCGGCGGCTGGGGTCTGATCTGTCTGATCAACAAAGCGCCGCACCCGAACGCCGCCAAACTGTTCATCAACTGGCTCGCCGGTCGCCAAGGCCAAGAGCCGTTCGCGAAATCCGTGCTCTCCGCGAGCCTGCGCACCGATCTGCACTATACCGACATGCCGCCCTGGGTCTTCCCGCAAAAAGGCACCCAATATCTCGACACCTACGACTGGAAATACGTCACCCAAGAACGCGACCCGGCCCTCGAGAAAGCCCGCGCCCTCCTCGGCGAGTAACCGGCAAAGTGGCGGTCCCTCGACGTCGCGCCTCCGGCGCTTTGCTCGGGATGACAGTCGGGCGGTGGGGAGAGTCGGGTTATGTCACCCCGAGCAAAGCGCCCGAAGGGCGCGTCGTCGAGGGGCCGCGGTGATGCTGCCCGCTCAGAGTCTTGACAACTGTTAACTAATGTGTGGTGTTTATATCCGTATGGAGAATTTTTCCGCACAACTCCGCACCGCGATGGACGCGGCCGGCCTCTCGGCGGCTGAGCTTGCTTTGAAGACCGGATTGACCGAAGGGGCGATCTCCTACCTTCGGGCCGGGCGGCGGGAACCGTCGTTCAAATCGATCCGGGCGCTCTCGGCCGCGCTGCCGCAGCTCGCGGAACGTCTGTCGGCGCCGCGGAGCAGCATGGATTCGATCGAGTCGGCGATCGAGGACATCCGCATCGGCAAGATGGTCATCGTCCTCGACGACGAGGATCGCGAGAACGAAGGCGACGTCGTGATGGCCGCCGAGAAGGTCACCCCCGAGGCGATCAACTTCATGCGCAAAGAAGCCGGCGGGCTGATCTGCGTCCCGTTGACCGCCGCGCGGCTCGACGAGCTCCAAATCCCGAACATGGTGCAAGACAACACGGCACCGCTCGGCACCGCGTTCACCGTGTCGGTTGAAGCGCGCGGCCGCGTCACCACCGGTATTTCAGCCGAGGATCGCTCCAACACGATCCTCGCGCTGCTCGATCCCGACGCAACCGCCAAAGATTTCTTGCGTCCCGGCCACACGTTTCCGTTGCGCGCACGCGACGGCGGCGTGCTCGTGCGCATGGGGCAGACCGAAGCATCGGTCGATCTTGCGCGCTTGGCGGGGCTCGCGCCGGCCGGCGTGATTTGCGAGATCATGGATGAAGACGGCTCGATGATGCGCTTGCCGCGGCTGCGCGAATTCGCCGCCAAGCATAGCCTCAAGCTCATCACCGTAAAAGACCTGATCGCCTACCGCCTCAAGCACGAGAAGTTGATCTCGCGCATCGCGGAATTTTCGCTGCCGACCACGTACGGCGAGTTTCACGGCGTGGCGTTTCAATCGCAAGTCGACGAAGTGTGCCACGTGGCGATGATCATGGGCGATGTCGGCGACGGCAAGGACATCCTCGTGCGCGTGCACAGCGAGTGCTTGACCGGCGATGCGCTGCATTCGATCCGTTGCGATTGCGCAGCGCAACGCGACGCGGCGCTGGCGGCAATCGCCCAAGAAGGCCGCGGCGTGTTGCTCTATCTGCATCAGGAAGGGCGCGGCATCGGCCTCGCCAACAAGCTGCGCGCCTATGCGTTGCAAGATCGCGGTGCCGACACGGTCGAAGCGAACATGCTGTTGGGATTGCCGGCCGACAAGCGCGACTACGGCATCGGCTCGCAGATCCTCGCCGACCTCGGCGTGCGCGAAATGCGACTGCTCACCAACAACCCGACGAAGATCGCCGGTCTCGAGGGCTTCGGTTTGAAGATCGTCGACCGCGTGCCGGTGCACACCGAGCCGACCAAATATAATCTCGCGTACATGAACACGAAGCGCGACAAGATGGGCCATATGTTCACGCCGTCGATGTCGGAGCAAGGGTAGAACGCTAGCATGAAGGTTGAGAAGGCGCCGCCTCCGGACGTCTTTCCGGACGCGAAGGGCAAGAAGTTCGCCATCATCGTTGCGACGTTTTATGCCGATCTCGCCGCGTGGCTCGAAGACGGCGCGCGGCGCGGCCTACGCGATTGCGGCGTGGCCGGCGATGCGGTGGAGGTCTTCCGGGTTCCGGGCTGCTTCGAATTGCCGGTGACCGCGCGGCGCTTGATCCGGGCCGGCGACTACGACGGCATGATCGCGCTTGGCGTCGTGGTGCGCGGCGAAACTCCCCATTTCGATTACGTTGCCGGCGAGTGTGCGCGCGGGATCATGGATGTCCAGATCGCGAGCGGCGTGCCGATCGGCTTCGGCGTTCTGACCACGGAAACGCTGGCACAGGCCGAGGAGCGGGCCGATCCCGCGCGCGGCGACAAGGGCTACGACGCGGCCATCGCCGCTGCCACGGTGGCGGTCATCGAGCCCAAGGTCGACCGGCCGCGGGTGGGCTTCCGCTGATCCCCCCGGACCCGTTGTCAAGCGGACCGGCCTAGCATATACTCCGCGTACGGCGGTCACCTTAGAGATCGCCACATTTCCCCGTTCCGATGGAGGGCTGGGCGCACCAGCTGGGACGTCCGGTCGTAGGCGGTTGTACGAAAATAAAACGTTGATTTGCAAAGACTGCGGAGCTCCGTTCGATTTT
The DNA here is from genome assembly GCA_963845455.1 of Vulcanimicrobiota bacterium. Taxonomy (GTDB): domain Bacteria; phylum Vulcanimicrobiota; class Vulcanimicrobiia; order Vulcanimicrobiales; family Vulcanimicrobiaceae; genus Lustribacter. The sequence continues at coordinate 1,273,644 of CAWJSM010000002.1, forward strand.
ACGGTCCGCGATCAGATGTTCTACGCGGAAAAGGGTTTCGAGAACGAACCTCAGCGTTGCCGGGATTGCCGTACGGCGCGGAAATCGCAGCGTGGTGCCGCAACCGGCATCGGCGGCGCCCGCGAGATGTTCGATGCCGTCTGCGCGCAGTGCGGCGAGAGCACGACCGTACCGTTCCGCCCCAGCGGCGACCGGCCGGTTTATTGCCGAAGCTGCTTCAGCGCCCAAAACGCGGTCCGCGCGTAAAGAGAAACCGGATGCCCGGCCGCGAATGCGGTGGGAGTGGAATCGGTTTGGCATGACGGTGACGCCGTCGGGTACCTCGATCAGCGCGCGTTGCCCCAACGGGTCGTGCGCGAGCGAGCGAGCACGGTCGATAAGGTCGTCGAGGCGATTCGCACCTTGGCCGTGCGCGGCGCGCCGGCGATCGGCATCTTCGGAGCGTACGGCGTCGCCTTAGCGGCGCAGCGTCACTCCGGTGCGGCGTTCGAGGCTGCGGCGAAGCGGATTCGCGAAGCGCGCCCGACGGCGGTCAACCTCGCGTATGCGGTCGATCGCGTGCTGGCCCGGCCCGATCACGACTATCTCGCCGAAGCGATCGCGATTCACGCCGAACAGCGCGACGTCGATGCGCGCATCGGCCGCTTCGGCGCCGAGGTGCTGCCGCGCAAGGGCAACGTGATGACGCACTGCAACGCCGGTCCGATCGCGACCGGCGGCGAGGGAACGGCGCTGGCGGCGATCATCGCGGCACACCGCGCCGGCAAGTCGCTGCACGTGTTCGTCGATGAGACGCGGCCGCTCTTGCAAGGCGCGCGGCTGACGATGTTCGAGCTGCGCGAAGCGGGCGTGCCGTGCACGCTGATCACCGACAGCGCGGCAGCCGTGACGATGCAGCGCAAGAAAGTCGACGCGGTCGTGGTCGGCGCCGATCGCATTGCGCGCAACGGCGACACAGCCAACAAGATCGGCACCTACGGCGTAGCGATCATGGCCGCACACCACGGCATTCCGTTCTACGTCGCCGCACCGCGCACGACGTTCGACTTCGAGATGGCTTCGGGCATGGAAATTCCGATCGAAGAACGTTCGCCCGACGAAATTCGCATCACGCCCGACGATCCGGCCTACAATCCGGCCTTTGACGTTACCCCCGGCCGCTTGATCACCGGCATCATCACCGAATACGGTGTCCTGCGGGCGCCGTACGAAGATGCCATCGCCGATCTCGAAACCCGCGCACGCATCGTATTACCGGTATGATCGTGGAGCGAGCACAGTCATATGTTGCTCAACCGATAAGGCTCAATGCGAGCTCGGATTGGGGGCCCCACGCAAAGCGTGGGGGGTGCGCAGCCTGGGGCGGAGCACCTTCAAACTGAAATATTACGACTTTCTCGATAAGGAGCCGAAGATCGACGGGCTGGTCGTCATCGAAGGCACCGACTCGGTGCTGGCGCAGCGTGCGCTCGACGCATTGCTCGACCGGCTGATGCCGCTCGACATGCGCGCGCTCAACCTCGAGATCATCGACGGACCGTCGTGCGACGATCTCGCCCGCACGGTGGCCGATTCGGTGGCCGCGATGCCGTTTCTCGCCGAGCGGCGCGTCGTCGCCGTGCGTGGCTGCGAGCGGTTGCGCGCGCAACCGCGGCGCGATCTGTGGGCGGTGGCGGAAGCGGTGCCCGCCGGCAACACGCTGGTGCTCGAAGATCTGTTTCCGCCCAATAAGAAGACGAAGCCCGAGCCGTTCGGCGTGCTCGCCGGGCGCAAGGCGCTGCGCATCGACACCACGGTCACGGCCGATACGCGCGAGCGGTACATTCACGAAACGCTCGACCGGCTCGGCGCGAAGGCCGAACCGCGCGCGATCGCCGCGATGGCCGACAGCGACGCCGACCTCGGCGCGATCGGCAACGACCTCGAGAAGCTCGCGCTGACCGGCTCGAAGATCACGCTCGCCGACCTCGAGCGTGAATCCCTCGCGATCGAGGACCCGAAAGCGTGGCACTATGCGAGCGCGCTCGTCGAAGGCCGCGCGGCGGATGCGCTCGCAATCGCGTTCGAACTCTTTGCCAACGATCCGCGCGGCGCGGCCGTGCCGTTGGTGAGCGCGCTCGCCACCGACTTAGGTCTCATCTGGGAACTGGCCCGGCCCAACGGCAGCCCGTTACCCGGACGGCATCAGTGGCGCGAACGCACGCTACGTCCGCTCGCCAAGCGCATCGGTGAGCGGCGCGCACGCTACGGCTACACGGCGGCCGTGCGCGGCTTCGAGGCGGTGGTGACGGGACAAATCGACGATCCGCGCGGCATGATCGAACTGCTCACCGCCGATATCGCTAGCAAAGTCACGGCGCCGCAACGGCGAACGGTCGCGTCATGAACGAGAAGACGTACGCATCGCCGTACTCCTGGCGATACGGACGCCCCGAACTGCGCGCGCTGTTCTCGGAACACGAACGCCGCAAACTCTGGCGCGCGGTGTGGATCGCGTTGGCGGAATCGCAGGCCAAGAGCGGCCTCGTGACGGCGGCAGAAGTCGCCGACCTGCGTGCGCACGGTGAAGACATCGACCTCGAAGCGGCGCTCGCGATCGAACGCGAAATCGGGCACGACTTAATGGCCGAGATCCGCGTCTACGCGTCGCAAGCGACGGTCGGCGGCGGCAAGATTCACCTCGGCGCAACGTCGATGGACGTCGAAGATACGGTCGAAACGTTCCGCTTGCGTTTGGGCCTGCGCCAGGTGCTCGCGTCGCTCGATGCGTTGCTGGCTGCGTTCGTACCGCAGATCGAGCGCTATGCCGATCTCGTGTGCATGGGCTACACGCACTTGCAGCCGGCCGAACCGACGACCGTCGGCCATCGCCTCGCGATCTACGCGCAAGATTTGCTGGTCGATCGCGCGGCGCTGGTGTTCGCGGGCACGCAACTCACGGCGAAGGGCATTCGCGGTGCGGTCGGCACGTCGGCGTCGTACACGCGGCTGCTCGCCGGCGGCGCGCGCACGGCCGAGATGCAAGAGGCCGAGGTGCTCGGCGCATTCGATCTGGAAGCGCGCGACGTGGCGACGCAGACGTATCCGCGCAAGCTCGACTACTTGCTGCTCTCGCAGCTGGCGGGGGTCGGCGCCTCGCTCTCCAAGTTCGCCTCCGACGTGCGCATCCAGAGTTCGCCCGGATTCGGCGAGATGTTCGAGCCGTTCGGTGAGAAGCAAGTCGGCAGTTCGGCGATGCCGTTCAAGCGCAATCCGGTGATGTCGGAGAATATCTGCTCGCTCGCGCGGTTATTGCCCGCGTTCGCCGACGTCGCTTGGCAGAACGCCGCCACGAACTTTCTCGAGCGGACGATCGACGATAGCGGCAACCGCCGCACGATCTTGCCCGAAGCGATCTTGTGCACGGATCAGATCCTCACGACCGCTCGCAAGATCGTCGAGGGCCTGCGCATCGACGAGCGCAAGGTCGTCGAGAACCTGCGCACCTATGGTCCGTTTGCCGGCAGCGAGAACGTGCTGATGGAAGCCGCGCGCGCCGGGGGCGACCGCCAGGAGCTGCACGAAGCGATTCGCGAGAACGCGATGACCGCGTACGCCGCGCTCGAACGCGGTGAGACGAACCCGCTTTCCCGCTTGCTTTCGGATGACGAACGCATCATTCGCTACATGGACCCGGCCGAAGTCCGCTCGCAACTCGATCCCTCGACCCACGTGGGCGACGCACCCGCGCGCGCGCGCCGGCTCGCCCAGCGCGTTCGCGCCACGATAGGAAAGTAGCATGCAAAAAGGGCGCGAAATCACGCGCGGCAAGACCAAGGTCCTCTACGAAGCCGACGGTCAGCCCGACTTGGCCGTCATCCAGCAGATGGACGCGATCACGGCCGGCGACGGCGCGCGGCGCAACGAGATCGAAGGCAAGGGACGCATTGCGGCCAAAACGACCGCGCGCGTCTTCCGGCTCTTGAACCTATGCGGTGTGCCGACCCACTACATCAGCGGCGGCGAAGACGACGACAACAACGAGATGCTCGTGCGCCGCGCGCAAATGATTCCGCTCGAAGTCGTGACGCGCGGCGTTGCCGCGGGTTCGTTCGTCAAGCGCAAAGCCGGCGTCGCGCGGGGCGCGATCCTCGTGCCGCGGATCGTCGAGTTCTTCCTCAAGGACGACGCCAATCACGATCCGCTGATCGAACCGGATGCGATCATCGGGCAGAACATCGCGACGCCGCAAGAGCTCGGCGTCATGAGCGAAATCGCCCGCATCGTGTACGAGATCCTCGCGCACGCCTGGCGCCGCCACGACACGCTGCTGGTCGACATGAAGATCGAGTTCGGCCGCGTCGCCTCGGGCGAGCACAAGGGCCAGCTCGTGGTCGCCGACGTGATCGACAACGACGCCTGGCGCGTGTGGCCGCAGGGCCGCGAAGAGCTGATGCTCGACAAGCAGATGTACCGCAACCTGCCCAACGTCACCGACGCCGATCTGGCGACGATCAAAGCCAACTACGAGCAGGTGGCCGAGATCGTCGGCACGTTCCCGCTGATGCGGCCCGGCATGGTGGCGGTAATCGCCGACGGTCCCGAATTCGTCGAGCGTGCCTCCGAGATCGCCCGCGCGCTGAGCGGCTTCGGCTTGCCCGCCGTGCGCCACGTCGCCTCGGCGGCACGTACGCCGGGCTACGTGCTGCAACTCGTGACGCAGATCGACGCGACGTTCGCCCGCGCGCTGATCGTGACCGTCGGCTCGGGCGACGGTGCGCTGGCGAACATGATCGAGTACGCAACCGCCACGCCGGTCGTGCGCGCGCCCGCGACGGCCGACGTGAACCAGGTCGCGCTGCAGTGCGCGAAGGCGTTCTCGCTCGAGGATACGATCGTGTACGGCCGCGTGCTGCTCGTGCAAGCGAACACGCGCTCCACGGTGCTGCAAGCCGACGCCACGTTGAACCAGCCCCCGACCGCGTGAACGAAACCCTCGAGCGCGATACCGAACGCCTGATCGAGGAGCGCAAGCGCATCGGCGTCGCGCTTTCGCCCGACGAAGTGCGCGCGATCGTCGCGCACCTCGGCCGCATCCCGACCGATACCGAACTGTTCGCGTTCGACGCGCAGTGGAGCGAGCATTGCTCGTACAAGTCGAGCCGGCACTTTCTGCGCCGCTTGCCGACCGAGGGCCCGACCGTGATGCAAGGGCCGGCCGAAGACGCCGGCATCCTGCACTTGGGAACGTGGGAGGGCGAACGCTACGGCGTCGTCATCGCGCACGAGTCGCACAATCATCCCTCGCAAGTCGTGCCGTTCGAAGGCGCGGCGACCGGCGTCGGCGGGATCGTGCGCGACGTGCTGTGCATGGGCGCGGAGGTGATCGGCATCGCCGATCCGCTGCGGTTCGGGCGGCTCGAGGATCCGCACTGCCGGTACGTGGCGCAGAGCGTCGTCGACGGCATCGCCGCCTACGGCAACGCGATCGGCGTGCCGAACCTCGGCGGCGACGTCTACATCGACGAATCGTTCGACGACAACGTGCTGGTCAACGTGGTCGCGCTCGGGCTCGTCAAAGAGCGCGAGATCATACACTCGTTCGCGCCGCCGAACTCGATCGGCTACGACATCGTGCTCGTCGGCAAAGCGACCGACCGCAGCGGCTTCGGCGGCGCCTCGTTCTCCTCGCTGACGCTCGACGACGCCGATGCAGAAGCGAACAAAGGCGCCGTGCAAGTGCCCGATCCGTTCCTCAAGAACGTGATCATGCGCGCTTCGTATCAGGTGTTCGCCGAATTGCGCCGGCTGGGCATCGAAGCCGGCTACAAAGATCTCGGCGCGGGCGGGTTCGCGGGCTGCAGCGCGGAGCTCTGTGCGGCCGGCGGGGTCGGCGCCGAAGTGGAACTCGATCGCGTGCCGGTGTCGCAACGCGATCTGCCGCCCGCCGTGATCGCGATCGGCGAAACGCAAGAGCGCTTGTGCTGGATCGTGCCGCCGTCGTTCACGCCGCTGCTGCTCGCGATCTACAACGAGGAGTTTTCGCTGCCGCGCATTTCGCGTTCGGCCGCGGCCGCCATCGTCGGGAAGGTGGTCGAGGGATCGCGTTACGTCGCGCGCCACCGCGGTGAGGTCGTGATGGACGTCGATCTCGACTTTCTGACCGGCGGCGTGCGCTACAACCGGCCCTACACGATCGCGCTGCCGAATCCCGTGCCGCAAACGGCGCCGCTGCCGCGTTTCGGCGACGCCGGAACCGCACTCGATGCGCTGCTCGCGCATCGCGACGTCGCCTCGCGGCGTTCGATCTTCGAGCGTTACGACGGCGTCGTGCGCGGCACGACCGCGATTCCGCTCGGCTCCGCCGACGCGGGCGTGATCTGCCCGATTCCGGGTGCGCCGCTGGCGGTCGCGCTCGCGGTCGCCGGCAACCCGCGCTATGGGAAGATCGATCCGCAGTTGGCGGCCGAACATGCGGTGCTCGAAGCGGTGCGGAATGTCGTCGCGGTCGGTGCGCGGCCGCTTGGGCTGACCGACTGCCTCAACTTCGGCGATCCGACCGATCCGGAACACCTCGGCGCGATGGTTGCCGCGATCGACGGTCTCGCGTATGCGGCGCGCCGCTTCGGCACGCCCTACGTCTCGGGCAATGTCAGCCTCTACAACCAGTCGAAGTCGGGCCGTACCGTTGCACCGTCGCCGATCGTTGCATGCGTGGGCGGGATCGACAACATCGCGCAGACCGCCGGCATGGCGTTCAAGCGTGCGGGTTCGGCGCTCTTTTTCGTCGGCCGGCCGGAAGACCGCACCGGCGGTTCCGTCTACGCGGATTTGCTCGGGATCGAGAACGCGATGCTGCCGGCAATTAGCTACGATCGCGTCGAGCGCGAGATCGCGCTGCTGCTGGCGGCGTACGCGCACAACCTCGTGCTGGCTGCCCACGACATTTCCGACGGCGGCGCGCTCACCGCGCTCGCCAAGATGGCGTTCGCGACCCAGAGCGGCGCGCGCATCGGTATGAAACTCAACACGTCCCCGCTGGACGGGCGCGAGGGCACCGCCGCCTTCACCGAAACGTGCGGCTTCATCGTGGAAGTCAGCGACGCGGCGAAGTTCGAAGCGCTCGCGCAAACGCACGGTGCGGACGCGCTGCGCATCGGCGAAACGACGGCGGCCTATACGTTCGTGTTTGCGGAGCGGCATCGAACGCCCGCTCGATGTGCTCTACGAAACGTGGTCGGCACCGTTGCGCGATTTCTATGCGCCGGCCGCGGTCGCGGGTGCCGCCTAGTGTCGCGCGTTGCCGTCGTCGTCTTTCCCGGAACCAATAGCGAAGCCGAAACGCAGCGCGCGCTCTTCGCGGCCGGCCTCGATGCAGAGATCGTGCACTGGAGCCGCGGTTCGGCCGCATTGCGTGCGTTCGATGCCTACGTGCTGCCCGGCGGGTTCGCCTACGAAGACCGCGTGCGCGCCGGCGCCGTCGCCGCGCACGATGAAGTGATGGACGCGGTCGTCGAGGGCGCGCAGGCCGGCAAGTTCGTGATCGGGATCTGCAACGGCGCGCAAGTGCTGCTCGAGGCGGGCCTCGTGCCCGGCACGGGACCGCTGCGCCGCCCGACCGCCGCCTTCGCGCCCAATGCGAGCGGCAAATTCATGTCGGTGCATGTCTTCGTCAAGCTCGCGGTGTCGCACACGCGCGTTCCGTTGCTGGCGGGCCTGCCCGACGGAGCGGTGCTGCCGGCGTGGGCATCGCACGGCGAGGGACGGTTGGCGGCGCCGGATGACGAACTGGATCGGATGGAGCACAACGGGCACGTCGCGTTCGTGTACTGCAACGCGCGCGGCGAGCGGGTTCCCGCGCCCAACGGCTCGGCGCGCGGCGTCGCCGGCCTGACGAACGTCGCCGGCAACGTGCTGGCGCTCATGCCGCATCCCGAACGCGACGCCTGGACCTTCATGCACCGCGACAACGACCCGGAGAAACAGGCAGCGCGCGGCAACGCGCAGGCGATGCTCGCGCCCTCCGGCGGCATGGCGTTTTTTCAGGCCTTCGCCGTAGGCCTCGCCGCGCGGCGGCTCATGCGATGAGCGAGATCATCGAGCGCGCCTACGTCGTGACGCTGACGATTCCCGATAACGAGGCCTTCACCGCCCTCACGACGCTTGCCCGCATCGGCCTCGCCGTCGAGACGGCCGTCCGATCCGACGTCTGGATCGCGAGCGTGGAAGCCGAGCACGCGGCGGCGCTCGATGGGACGATCACCACGATCGAGACCGTCTACAACCCAAACAAGCATCGCCTCGAGGTGCGCGAAGATGCCCGGCCGCGCTCCGGCGAGGTATGGATCACCGCTCATGACGAAACGCCTGCGATTACCATCGCGGGCCGAACCGTCGACGGTGTCCGGGGGATCGTGCGCCGCACGTCGTGGCGGCTGCTCGATCAACATGGGGCCGACGTCCCGGCGGCCGTACTCGATCGCGCGACCGAATCTTTCCTCTGCAATCCCGCGTTTCAAAAGGCAATACGATGACGATGATGGTTCAGCCGTTCCTCCAGGGTGCTACGAGCGAACGGGACTCGTCGGAATTTTATACGATCGCCACGCTGGGCTCGCATTCGGCGCTGCAGATTCTTAAGGGCGCGCGCGATGAGGGCTTCAAGACGCTCGCCATCGCGAGTCCCGATACCGAGCGCTTGTACAAATCGTTCGGCTTCATCGACGAAGTCATCACGATTCAGAAGTACTCCGAGTTCATGGACCTCGTGCCGGAACTCGAGAAGCGCAAGATCATCATCGTGCCGCACGGATCGTTCGTGGCGTATCTCTCGCTCGACGATCACAAGAAGATGTCGATTCCCTACTTCGGGAACAAAGCCGTGCTCGATTGGGAAGCGAGCCGCGAACTGCAGCGTCAGTGGCTGACGCGCGCCGGCCTCAAGGTGCCGCGTCAGTTCCGCACCGGCGCCGAGATCGACCGGCCGGTCATCGTGAAGCTCTACGGCGCGCAGGGCGGCAAGGGCTACATGTTCTTGCGCAACTCGCAAGATTTCGACGAGCGCGCCGGCTTGCTCGCGCGGCAAGACTACATCTTGCAAGAGTACGTGATCGGCGTGCCGTTCTACATCCACTACTTCTACTCGCCGCTGACCGGTAAGCTCGAGATCATGTCGATGGACCGGCGCTACGAGACGAACGTCGATTCGCTCGGCCGCATTCCGTCGCGCGCGCAGGAAGGGATGGACATCGATCCGTCCTACGTCGTGGTCGGCAACTCGCCGCTCAGCCTGCGCGAATCGATGCTCGCCGAGGCCTACCGCATGGGCGAAGACGTCGTGCGCGTCAGCCAGGAGATCTGCGGGCCGAAGGGCCTCTTCGGCGCGTTCTGCATCGAGACGATCATCACGCCCGACGCGCAGTTCTATATCATGGAAGTTTCTGCGCGCATCGTTGCGGGAACGAACCTGTTCATTGACGGGTCGCCGTACTCGTACCTGAACTACAGCGAGCCGATGTCGACCGGGCGCCGGATCGCCCGCGAGATCAAGAATGCGCTGCTCTCCAATTCACTCAATGCGGTTCTGGACGATTCAACGCAAGTTTCGTAACGTCGCTGCCGCCATTGCGCTGGCGGCCCTGGTTCCCCTCACGGCGCAAGCCACGTTGCAGACGGACCCCAATGCGCTCACCCGCACGATGAAGTCCGCCTTCGATCGGGGCGCTGCGAACGGCTGGCACTTTGCCGACGACGTGTATTATTTCTCGACCGTCCTCGACGCCGGCCGGGCCTACGACCTCGTCCGCCGCGACGACCCCGATAACCTCAAGCTGGAAGGCACCACGCTCGACATCGCCGCCAAGCTGCACTACGACCCGCTGATCAACCGGGACGCTGCCGAGTGGTACGTCCGCGAGGCAGCTGCCGCGTACGCCGAAGATCCGGTGCGCGGTCCGGCGGCCAAAGCGTTGCTGCTCAAGCTCGAGCTCGACGATGCGAGCCCAGCGCGCCTCGCGCAGGACGGCGATGCCGATGCCACGCTCAACGCGACGGGCGCGCCGAACGACGTGGAGGCGCTGCTCGAACAAGTCGACGCCGATTTGCGCGCCTATCTGATCACGAACGACACACACTATCGTTCGCTCGCGCTGTTGCGCGCCGCGCAGCCCGGATTTCCGATCGGGCTCGTGCCCGATGACACCGGGAAACCCTTGTGGGCCGCGGCGCAGGCGGCGCGCGACCGGGCGAGCGGCTACAGCGACGTCGACCGCGAGGCGGCCGTTGCGATGTACTCGCACAAAGCCGCGGCGAAGGTATTGCCGACGATCGGGCGCGTGCTCTCCCACAACGCCTACCTCGTGATCACGGCGCCGGCCGACGAGTACTTCGGCCAGACGAAGCTTTCGCCGATCGGCGTCCGGAACGAGCTGGCCCGCATTGGGAAGTATCTCGACGCGGGCTGGGGCAACCGGATGACGAAGGACACGCTCTGGGTGATCGACTCGCTCGAGGACTGGCAGCACCAGTACCCGCGCGATTACGAGCTCCCGCGCCTCTTGCTGCAGACGTATAAAACGCTGGGGCGCATGGATTCTCCCGAAGCCCAGAAAGCCGAAGCCGACGTGCGCCGAACCCTCACGGTCGACTACAACGGAACGACCGAAGCCCGCTCGATCTTGATGCCGGGATGATTTCACCAGGTCCCGGGCTCGCCAAGACGCTCGCGATGTACGACGCGTCGAACCTGACGCTGTCGTCGATCGGCAGTCATTCCGCACTCGACGTCGCCTCGGGTGCGAAAGCTGCAGGCTTGCGGAACCTGATCATCACCGAGCGCGGCCGCGAGCGGACGTATACCGAGCACTACGCGGTGCAGTCCGATCCTTCACGCGGCTGCGTCGATGCGACGATCGTGCTCGAACGCTTCACCGATCTGCTCGATGCGAACGTGCAAGAGAACTTGATCGAGCAGAACGTGATCTTCGTTCCGAACCGCTCGTTCGAAGTGTACCTGCACCAGAAGTTCTCCTACGACGAGATCGAGCGCGGGATGCGCTGCCTGTTCTTCGGCAACCGGCGTCTGCTGCGCGCGGAAGAACGCGATGAGGCAAACAACCAGTACACGCTGATGCAGGCGGCGGGCATCGCCTTTCCGAAGCAGTTCGCGCGCTCCGGCGGAGATCGACCGGCTCGTGATGGTCAAGGCGCCGCACGCCAAGATCTCGTTCGAGCGCGCGTTCTTTCTCGCACGTTCGCCGGACGAATTCGCCGCGAAGTCGCAGCACCTCATCGATTCCGGAATCGTGACGCGCGAGGGCGTACGCGGCGCGGTCATCGAGGAATACGCGCTCGGACCGACGCGTCAACCTGAATTTCTTCTACTCGCCGCTGCTCGACGAACTGGAACTCCTCGGCACCGACACGCGCCGCCAGACGAACCTCGACGGCTTGCGCGGTCTCCCGTTCTCGCAAGCGCAGCAGCTCGCCGACGAGCCGGTGCGGATGGAAGAAGCGGGCCACATCGCCACCACCTTGACCGAGTCGATGCTGGAGAAGGCGTTCGAGATGGGTGAGAAGTTCGTGCGTGCGACACAGCACGCCGATCCGCCGGGCATCATCGGGCCGTTTGCGCTGCAGTGCGTGATCGTTGCCGGGCCGCCGAAGCGCTTCATCTGCTACGACGTATCGATGCGGATCCCGGGATCGCCGGGGACGCGCTATACGCCCTACACCGCCTATCGCTGGGGACGCGACGTCTCGGTCGGCGAGCGCATTGCGATGGAAGTCGTGATGGCGCGCGATCAGGATCGGCTGGGCGAGGTCTTGACCTGACCCTCCAGCGAACGGGGTAGCATGGCCGCCGTGACCTCTCGCACCGGAACCGTCGTCATCCTCGACTTCGGTTCGCAGGTGAGTCAGCTGATCGCGCGGCGCGCGCGCGAATCGAATGTCTATTCGGAATTGCTGCCGTTCGATACGCCGTGGGCGGAGATCGCCAAGCGCGAACCGGCGGCGATCGTGCTGAGCGGCGGTCCGGAAAGCACGCTCGGGCCGGACGCACCCGATTGCGCGCCGGAAGTGTTCACCAGCGATTTGCCGTTGCTCGGCATCTGCTACGGCATGCAGCTCGTTGCGAAGAAGCTCGGCGGAACGCTCGTTCCGCTGGCGCACAGCGAGTTCGGTGCGGCGATGCTCACGGTCGATGCGCCCGAGTGCCCGCTCTTTCTCGGCGTGCCGGCAACGTCGCGCGTGTGGATGTCGCACGGCGACACCGTCACCGCTCCGCCGCCCGGATTCCGCGTCTACGCGCACACGGAGCGCTCGGCGGTCGCCGCGATCGGCGATGAGGCGCGCCGCATTTACGGCGTCACGTTCCATCCCGAAGTCGTGCACACCGAAGCCGGTACGGCGATCCTGCAGAATTTTCTGCATCGCGTCGCGGCAATCGCCCCGGCGTGGGAAATGGCGTCGTTCGTCGACGATGCGATCGAACGCATCCGCCGCGAGGTCGGCACGGCCAACGTCATCTGCGCGCTCTCCGGCGGCGTCGACTCGGCCGTTGCGGCCACGCTCGTCTCGCGCGCGATCGGCAAACAGCTCACCTGCATCTACGTCGATACGGGCCTGATGCGTAAGGACGAATCGGCCGGCGTGCTCGCGGCGTTTCGCGACATCCTGCACCTCAACGTCATCGCGATCGACGCCGAGGAACGCTTTCTCGCGCGTCTCGCCGGCATCACCGATCCCGAAGAGAAGCGCGTGCGGATCGGTCATGAGTTCATCGCGATCTTCGAAGAAGAGTCGAAGAAGATCCCCGACGTACAGTTCCTCGTGCAGGGCACGCTCTATCCCGACGTGATCGAATCGAAGACGCCGGGCTCGAAAGCCGGCCATAAGATCAAGTCGCACCACAACGTCGGCGGTTTACCCGAACGGATGGCGCTTGGCTTGATCGAGCCGTTGCGCGAACTCTTCAAAGATGAAGTGCGCAAGGTCGGCTCGGTGCTCGGTCTGCCCGACGCGATCGTGCAGCGGCAGCCCTTCCCCGGGCCCGGGTTGGCGGTGCGCATCATCGGCGAAGTCAACCGCGAGTCGCTTGCGACCGTGCGCGCGGCCGACTGGATCGTGACGAGCGAAATCGATGCGGCCACCGATCTGCACCCGCGTCCGTGGCAATATTTCGCCGTGCTCACGCCCGTGCGCAGCGTCGGCGTGATGGGCGACGGCCGCACGTACGCGAACCTCGTCGGCGTCCGCGCGATCACGTCGGAAGACGGGATGACCGCCGACTGGGCCCGTCTCCCGCACGATCTCCTCGCTCGCATCTCCACCCGCATCGTCAACGAAGTCCCCGGCGTCAACCGCGTCGCCTACGACATCACCTCCAAACCGCCCGCCACCGTCGAGTGGGAATGACGCTCCGGTCACGAGGGGCCGTCGCCTCTATGTCATCCCGAGCAAAGCGCCGTCAAGCGCGCCGTCGAGGGACCGCCACCCCGTGCGCATTTTAGTCGTAGGCGGCGGCGCGCGCGAAGACGCCCTCTCATGGAAACTCGCGCAATCGCCGTCGTGTGATGCGATCTTCCACGCCCCGGGCAATGCCGGGACCGCCGCGCGCGGGACGAATTTTGCCGACGTTTCGGCCACCGACACGCGCGCGATCCTCGATCGTGCGAAAGCCAACGCCATCGACCTCACCGTGGTCGGCCCCGAAACCGCGCTCGCGGCCGGCGTGGCAGACCGCTTGCGCGACGCGGGTCTGAACGTTTTCGGTCCCAACCGCTCCGGCGCGCGCCTCGAATCGAGCAAAGCGTTCGCCAAACGGTTCATGGAACGCCACGGCATTCCGACCGCGCGTTTCGCCGTCGTCCATTCGCTCGCGGCGGCGCTCAAAGCGCTCGATCAATTCCCGAACGGCGTGGTGGTGAAAGCCGACGGGCTCGCGGCCGGCAAGGGCGTCGTCGTGTGCGACGATACGGCCGCTGCGTCGAGCGTGCTGCGCGAGTGGTATGAGAAGAATAGCGTTCCGGGCGGCGGCACCGACATCGTGCTCGAAGAGCGGATGAGCGGTCGCGAGATTTCCGTCTTTGCGATTTCCGATGGCCGCGCGATGATCCCGATCGCGGCGGCGTGCGATTACAAGCGTGCCGGCGACGACGACCGCGGGCCCAACACCGGCGGCATGGGCGCGTATTCGCCGCCGTCGGGCTTCCCCGGCAACGTGCTCGAGATCGTGCGCGAGCGCGTGATCGCGCCGGTGCTGCGCGGCTTGCTCGCGGAAGATGAAATCTATCGCGGCGTCCTCTACGTGGGCCTGATGTGGACCGATAGCGGACCGCGCGTAGTCGAGTTCAACGCCCGCTTCGGCGATCCGGAAACGCAAGTGATGATGCCGCGCGTCGGCGGCGACTTCGCGCGCTATCTGGCCAGCGCCGCGGAAGGCGCGATCGAACTCGACGCCGCGCACTTCTCCGACGATGCGTGCGTGGGCGTCACGCTCACGACCGACCGCTACCCGTACGAGAACACGAAGATTGCCGGTCTGCCGGCCACGTTGCGCTTGCCCGAGAACGTGGCCGTTTTTTGGGGCACGTCGACGCGTGAGGGCGACCGTGTCTCCTCACCCGGCGGCCGCGTCCTCACCGTCACGGCGACGGCACCGACCGTGGCCGAGGCGCGGACGCGGGCCTACGACGCGATCGCCCAGCTCAAGCCGCAATTCCCGCCCAATACGCCGCTCGTCTACCGCTCCGACATCGCCCGCCTCTAGCGACCAGAGCAACCGGGCCGCCCTCGAAACCTCCGGCCCGGCGTTGTGGTAGTGAGGAGGAGCATGAACAACCCGCGCTATTCCGGCTACCAGGGCGGTTCCGCCGTCCAAAGCGCGCCGGCGCTCCTCGGCCAGGTCCTCGGGATCACCGGGGTCGGCTTCCTGATCACCGCGCTCGCCGCGTATCTTTTCCGCGGCGTCTCGCAAATGGTCGCGACGATCGCGTTCTTTGCGGGCTTCGCGATGATCTTCGTCATGCGCAGCGTGCGCCGGAATCCGGCCGTTGCGCTCTTGTGGTTCTATGCGTTTACGTTCGTCGAGGGCATCGGCATCGCGCCGCTGATCTCGCACTACACGGCCGTCGCCGGCGCCGAAGTCGTCGTCGATGCCGCCGCGACGACCGGCTTCGGCATGCTCGTGCTGGGCGGCGTCGCGTTCACGTTCTCGATCGATTGGCGGCGGTTTCAAGGCATCGCGTTCGGCGCGCTGCTCGTTGCTCGTGCTCGCCGGCATCGCCTCGATCTTCTTTCACTTCATCAACCCCGGCGTGTATGCGTGGGCGACCCTGGGCATCTTCACGCTGCTCACGCTGGTCGACTTCAGTCGCATCCGCGCCGGCGGCGACGGCCTGACGCGCCGTCGACCTTGCCGTGTCGATCTACCTCGACGGCGCTGAACATCTTCATCGCATTGCTCGCAACTCTTCGGGATGCGTAGCCGGGACGATTAGCGTCCGGCCTTGAAGGCAGCGGTATGTGCGGGATCGCGGCCGTCTACGCGCCAGGGCTCGACGTTGCGCGGCTCGTGTACTTCGGCCTTTACGCTTTGCAGCATCGCGGCCAAGAGAGCGCCGGCATCGCGGTCGGCGACGGCACGACGATGTCGAGCCATCGCGAGATGGGCTTGCTCACCGGCGTCTTCACCGAAGAGATTCTCGGCCGGCTCAACGGCTTACGTCGCGATGGGACACACGCGCTACTCGACGACCGGTTCGTCGATCATCGTCAACGCGCAGCCGTTCATGGAAAACACCGACATCGGCCCGTTCGCGTTCGGCCACAACGGCAACCTGACCAACGCCGACGAGATGCTGGCGGCGCTGCCGTCGACGGTGCGCCTCGATGCCACCTCCGACAGCGAAATTCTCGCGAAGACGATCGCGCTCGGCAGCGGCGCGACGCTGGTCGAACGCATCAAGAGCCGCGATGGCCGTCGCCGAGGGCGCGTATTCGGTCGTGATGACCACGCCCGATTCCATCATCGCGTTTCGCGATCCGTGGGGCGTGCGGCCGCTGTGCATCGGCACCTACGGCGACGGCGGCTACATGATCGCATCGGAATCGTGCGCGATGGCCACGGTCGGCGCGCAGTATTTGCGCGAGATCGAAGCCGGCGAAATCGTGGTCGTCGATCACAACGGGATGCGCAGCGAACACATCGAGAAGGTCGAGCCGCCGGCGCTCTGCATGTTCGAGTACATCTACTTCGCGCGGCCGGATTCGGTGCTTTCCGGACGCTCGATCTACATGGCGCGCTACGAGATGGGCCGCGCGCTCGCGCGCGAGCATCCGGTCGACGCCGACGTCGTGATGGCGGTGCCCGACTCGGCGATTCCCGGCGGCATCGGCTACGCGGCCGAGAGCGGCTTGCCGTACGTCGAAGGGCTGATCAAGAACCGCTACATCGGGCGCACGTTCATCAGCCCCGATCAGAACGTGCGCAATCAAGGCGTGCAGCTGAAGTTCAACCCGATCGTCGAGAACCTGCGCGGCCAGCGCGTCGTCGTCGTCGACGATTCGATCGTGCGCGGCACGACGACGCCGCGCATCGTCTCGCTGCTGCGCGATGCGGGCGCGCGCGAAGTGCATCTGCGCATCACCTCGCCGCCGATCGTGCATCCGTGCTATCTCGGCGTCGACATGGCGACCTACAAGGAACTGATCGCCGCGAACTTGACGGTCGATCAGATTCGCGCGCGCGTCGGCGCCGATTCGCTCGGCTATCTCAGCGTGGAGCGGCTGGTCGAGTCGACCGGCCGCGAACGATCGCGATTTCTGCCTCGGCTGTCTGACCGGAGCGTATCCGAGCGCGCCCGTCGTCGCGATGCCGGGCGCCGACCGCCAGCCCGCGCTCAAACTATAGTGGATTCACGTTCCGTGAATCCTTCGCGTTTGGGCTGCGCCCAAGCCGCCCGTCGTCGGTGCCGGGCAAGCCCGACACACTCCTAGGTGCGCGTCGGCGCGACGCCGTTCTCCGATCCGCGTCAGCTCGCTGCGATCGACGAACTGCTTCGCCGAAAAGCCTGACGAGATCGCGTATGCGCTTCGGCCGCGCGTGCTGTCTCGAGGACCT
Organism: Vulcanimicrobiota bacterium; assembly: GCA_963845455.1. Classification (GTDB taxonomy): domain Bacteria; phylum Vulcanimicrobiota; class Vulcanimicrobiia; order Vulcanimicrobiales; family Vulcanimicrobiaceae; genus Lustribacter. Next base: position 1,290,745 of record CAWJSM010000002.1, read on the forward strand.
GGGTCGCATCGACGAAGCGATGACGGCGTACGTCGACCTGCTCACGCGCGAGCCGACGCACTTCGGCGGGCTGACGAACCTCGGTTCGCTGTTGTTCGAACGCGGGCACATCGCGCAAGCGCGGCCGTATATCTCGGCGGCGGCGCAACTGCACCCCGGCGACCCGGTGGCGCTGGTGAACTTCGCGCAGCTGCAGGCCTCGGGCGACGATGATTTCGACGCCGCGATCGCGGCGTACACGTCGGCGCTTGCAGGTGCAAGCCCGAGTTTGTTGCACGCGCATCTCGGACTCGCGGCGATCTACACCGCAGACCGGCGACGGCCGGAACGCGCGCAAGCGCATCTCGACCGTGCGTACGCCGAGCCGAAGGCGTGGAGCTTTCCCTATCGCGGCAGCGGCCCCGCCGCTGCAAGTGCTGCTGCTCGTCTCGGCGTTCGGCGGCGACATGGTGACGAATCTGTTCTTCGACGATGAAGTCGTGCAGAAGGGCGTGCTGCTCGCCGATTCGGTGCGCGGCCCGCTCGAGTTCCCGCCTTATCACGTGCTGTTCAACGCGATCGGCGATGCCGACCGCAGCCGTCCGAGCTCGAACGCGCGGTGGCGATCGCCGCTGCGTCGCCGGCCGCGGTCGATCAACCATCCGGCGGCCGTGTTGCGCACGGGACGCGTCGAGACGATGCAGCGCCTGCGCGGCTTGCCCGGCGTGCGCGCGCCGCGCACGGAACGAATCGCGCGCGAAGCGCTCACGGCCGGCGCGTTGGCGGAACGCGGTTTTGCGTTTCCGCTGCTGCTGCGTTCGCCGGGACATCACGCCGGCGATCACTTCGCCGTCGCACGGACGCCGGACGAACTACCGGGCGTGATGGACGGCGCTGCCGGGGCGCGATCTGCTCGCGATCGAGTACCTCGATGCGCGCGGGGCCGACGGCGACGTGCGCAAGTACCGCGTCGTAGCCGTCGACGGGAAGCTGTATCCGGTGCATCTGGCGATCGCGCCGCAGTGGAAGGTCCACTACTTCAGCGCGGAGATGACGGATCGTGCGGACCACCGGGCCGAAGAGGCTGCCTTTCTCGAGGACATGACGGCGGTCGCCGGCGAGCGCGGTATGCGCGCGCTCGAGGCGATCGTTGCGACGATGGGACTCGATTACGCCGGCGTTGATTTCGGAATCGATTCTGCGGGTACGATCCTCGTGTTCGAAGCGAATGCCACGATGGCGGTCTATCCGCCCGAAGATGGTGAGCTGTGGGGCTATCGCCGCCGGCGCCGTCGATCGCGTGATCGCCGCCGTGCGCACCATGCTCGTCGAACGTGCTAAAACCGCGGGGTATGCTTGAAAAAACTCATCGTGTTCGATCTGGACGGAACGCTGGCCGAGAGCAAGTCGGCGATCGACTCCGAGATGTCCGGCCTGCTGGGCCGTCTGCTTGCCGTGGAGCGCGTGGCCGTCATCTCGGGCGGCGCCTTTCCGCAGTTCGAACAGCAGCTCGTCGGCAATCTGCCGAAGGACGGCGATCTCTCGAAGCTCTCACTCTTGCCGACCTGCGGCACGCGCTTCTACTCATACGAGGGCGGCACATGGAAGCTGCTCTACGCTGAAGACTTCAGCCCTGATGAAAAGAAGAAGATCCTCGCCGCACTGAACCAAGCCGTTGATCAATCCGGCTTCAAGGCGGAGAAAACGTGGGGCGAGGCGATCGAAGATCGCGACAGCCAGATCACCTACTCGGCGTTAGGTCAGCAAGCCCCGCTCGAGGCGAAGAAAACCTGGGACCCCGATTTCTCCAAGCGCAAGAAGATCAAAAGCATCCTCGATCCGCTGCTCCCGGATTTTGCCGTCAATCTCGGCGGCTCGACGTCGATCGACATCACTAAGCCCGGCATCGATAAAGCCTACGGCATCCGCAAACTCGAAAGCATCCTCAACATCCCGATCGCCCAAATGCTCTACATCGGCGACGCGCTCTTCCCAGGCGGCAACGATTACCCGGCGCGCACCACCGGCGCCGAATGCATCCAAGTCCGCGACCCCAACGAAACAAAACGCGTCATCGAAGCCATCATCGCCTGCGAATCACCGTAGACCATTTGTCATTCCGAGCTTGACGAGGAACGCGCCACGATCTTCGCTATCGGGAGTGCGAGCGCGAAGGCGCGAGCAGTGGAGTGGAAAACAAAGGAAGAAGTATCCACTGCTCGCGCCTTCGCGCTCGCACTCTAAATACGAGAGATTTTCCCGGTTCCTCGACTACGCGCTGCGCGCTTCGCTCGGAATGACAAAAAAAAGATGATCGTTGTTTTGGGTTACCTCGCGGCCGTGCTTACGAGCGGGGCGGCTCTTCCGCAGGTCATTCATACGCTGCGTTCGCGTGATGTGCGCGGTATCTCCGTACCATACTGGTTGACGCTCTCGGCCGGTGTGGCGTTGTGGCTCATCTACGGGCTCTCTATTGGTTCCGGACCGTTGATCGCGGCTAACGCGGTTTCACTCGGCCTCGACCTTGGCGTGCTGTGGCTTACGTTTCGCTATCGCGTGTTGCCATGATTTGCGGCGGTCCCTCGACGACGCGCCCTCTGGGCGCTTTGCTCGGGATGACAGACGCGAGTCATGATGGTGGTGTGAAGAGCGGGGCGACGACGACCGAGATCACGGAGGGGAGGCCGAGTTCGTTGGCTCGGCGGGCGCGGTTGAGGGCCGGGGTCACGTCGGCGGGGTCGGTGACGGTTTCGCCGTAGGCGCCGCAGGCTTCGGCTTCTTTGGCGAAGTCGATCGCGGCGAAGGTGCCGCCCTCGTAGGCGACTTTCTTCGCGTACGATTCGGGATACATCGTCGAGACTTGCAGCGTGCCGGTGCTGTAGGCGCCGTTTTGGAAGATGACGATCGTGAACGGTGCGCCGTAGCTGCGGCCGGCTAAGAGCGCGGCGTTGGCGGTGCTGAACATGTAGAACCCGTCGCCGGTAACCGCCAGGACGTGTTTGTCGGGGCGCGCGAGTTTCACGCCCAGTGCAGCGCCGGGGGTGTAGCCGCCGCTGCTGGCGGGGTTGGCGATGTAGGAGCCGGGCTCGGAGCACTGCAGATAGCGCTCGACCTGGTTGTGCGGGAGCGTCTCGTCGAGCACGATCGAATCGGTGCCGGCAAATGCGCCGATTTCATGCGAGACCCACAGCGGATCGATCGGTGTTGCGGTGGAGCGGCTTTGAGCGTTGCGTTCGGCTTCGGCGCGCCGTTCGGCACTGGATGCTTCGAGGCGCGCGCGGCGGGTTTCGATACGCGCGCGGTCGGCGGCGGTGATCGTCTCCCGTACGACCGCCGTCAGCGCTTCGATCGCGTTGAGCGGACCGGACGTGAGGCGCAGGTCGGCCGTGAACTCGAACGTCGGAATGCGCGCGCGGATCGGGTCCGCGTCGATGACCGCAACGTAGGCCGACGGCGGCGGCGCGGCTGCACCGGGCACCCACGGCACGTTCGCGTCGAGCGCGACGACGACATCGGCGTCGGCCAGCGGCACGGCTCCGAGGTTGAGCGGATGGTTGAATGGGAAGCACAGGTACGACCGGAACGCCGACGTTGCGACCGGCAGCGCGAGCAACTCGCACAGCGTCACCAATGCCGCGACGGTTCGCGTGTCGCGTCCCGAACTCGACACGACCACGTACGGCCGTTCGGCCGCGAGCAAACGCTGCGCGATCTCCCGGATGCCGTCGGGATCGGCCGCTGCGGGCCGCGGAATGCCGAGTTGCGACGCGGACGGGAACGACGTTTCGCGTGCGGGCAACAGCGCGATTTCGCGCGGCACGCTCATGTAGACCGGCCCGCGCGGATCGCTCTGCGCGATCTGCAGGCCGCGGCTCGCCATCAGTCCGGGGTTATCTTGATATTCGAGGCGATGATCCCACTTCACGTAGTTGCGCACGATGCCGTTCTGGTCGTAGGACTGCTGCATCCACAAATGACCGCCGCGATCGCGCGAACCTTTCATCGAGCCCGGATACGATACCGGGGGCCCGCCGGCCATGATCATCACCGGCACACCGGCATGCGCCGCCGTGTGGATGGCGCCGCCGTAATGATAGGTTCCGGTGTCGACGTGCACCGCGGTTGCGGCCGGCTTTCCGCTCGCCGCCGCGTACCCCAACGCGGCGTTCAAGCTCGCATGCTCGTGCGTCATCGTGATCAGACGCGGCGCGGGACGGCCCAGCGCGTGCGCCTTCGCGATCGCTTCCTGGTACCACACGATCTCGGCGCCCGAGGTGAAGAAGAGATGATCGACGCCGCCCGCCGAAAGCGCGGTGACGACGGCTTCGCCGACGTCGGCACCGGCCGGGACTTCGGTCCATTGGTGCGCGGTCTTCTCGAGCATGTCCATGGCGTGTGCTCCTATCGAACTTTGAGGCCCATCAGGCCGGCCAGCACGTTGCGCTGCATCTCCGAGGTGCCGGCAGCGATCGTCGAACTCCGCGAGTCGCGGAAGTGGCGTTGCATATCGTACTCCATGCTGTAGCCATAGCCTCCGAAGATCTGCATCCCGGCGTTGGCGACCTTGACGTAGACTTCCGAGGCGAACAGCTTGGCCATCGTGATCTCGCGCAGCGCGTCCTGGCCCTCGGCTACCATCCAAGCGGCACGCCACATCAGCGTGCGCGCCGCGTCGATCTCGGTTTGGAGGTCGGCCAGGGTGTGGGCGATCGACTGGTTCGTTCCGATCGGCCGCCCGAATTGCACGCGTTCCTTCGCGTAGGCGAGCGCAAGGTCGAAGGCGGCCAGCGCGCCGCCGCAACTGCCCGCGGCCGAACACACGCGCTCGATCTGCAGGCCGGCGAGCACGCAGTCCCAGCCTTTGTTCTCCCCGCCGACCACGCGCTCGGCCGGCACCCGCACGTCGTTGAAGAACACTTCGTAGGTGCCGGTACAGCGGCGGCCGAGCATGTCGAGCTTGCGCAGCTGGACGCCCGGCGTATCGTTGTCGATGAGCAACAGCGACATGCCCTCGCGGTAGTTCTTCTCGCGATCGGTCTTGAGGTAGACGTTCATCACGGTGTTCTTCGCACCGGCGCCGGTCGCCCAGAGTTTCTGGCCGTTCACCACGTAGTGGTCGCCGTCGCGCACCGCGTACGTCCGCATCGCGCCGATGTCGGAACCTGCTTCAGGCTCCGAGATCGCGATCGCCATCCGTACTTCGCCGGCGAAGAGTTTGGGCAGCCAGTGCTGCTTCTGCTCCTCCGTGCCCTTGCGCATGATGTTGAGCCCGGTGAAGACGCTGCCCGCGTAGGACATGAAGAAGTCGGGGCTCTTACGCGCGAGTTCTTCGGCGATGATCGTCAGGTCGATCACCGAACCGCCGAGGCCGTCATATTCCTCGGGAAAGGGCATGCTGAGCAAGCCCGCTTCGACCCACTTCTCGTAGAGTTCGTAGGGATAGCCCTGTTCGCGATCGAGCCGCCGGATGTACTCCGGCGGCGCGTGCGTGTCCATCAGTTGCCTGACGGTTTCGCGGAGCAGCTTTTGCTCGTCGGTAAAAGCGAAATCCATCAGGCCGCGGGCGCGGTCAGCGCTCTTCGCGCCAGAATCCGAGCAGTTCTTGCGGTCCGCGGTCGGAGTAGGAGAAGATCACGGCGTCTTCCGAGGCTTTGTGCGTGTACTTCATCCAGCTCGGCACGACGATGACATCGTGCGGTTCCCAATCGAACGTCGTGTTGCCGACGGTCGTCGTGCCGGTGCCTTCGACCGGCACGAACACCGTGCTGTCGGTGGCGCGGTAGGGCTTCGTCTCGAAGCCTTTCGGCAGCAGCTGCATGAACGTGCTCATCGTCGGGATCGCGTCGCCGCCGGTCAGCGGGTTGATGTAGCGCATCTTGTAGCCGAACCACGGGCTCGGATCCTCGGCGCGCGTCATCGCGTCGAGCGCTTCGCGCGTGCGATCGTAGGGATAGCTGAAGATCGGCGAGGTCTTGCGCCGTGTGCTTGTGATCGACCGGCACGAGGTTCGCGCCGTAGCGGTGGATCGAATCGTACTCGGGCTTCGTCGGCTCGATCGGATCTTCGTTGATCCAGCCTTCGCGGAAGCTCGCCTCGAACAACCGCACCATGTGCATGTCGAGGCCGTCGAGCCAGACCATCGGTTCGGTCGTGTGATTGCCGTGATCGTGATACGTCCACGACGGCGTGATGACGAAGTCGCCGGGCTTCATGAACGTGCGCTCGCCGTCGACCAGCGTGTACGCGCCGTTGCCTTCGATGATGAAGCGCAGCGCGGCTTGAATGTGCCGGTGCGGCGGCGCGACTTCGCCCGGCATGATCAGCTGGAAGCCGCCGAAGAGGCTGTTGGTGATCTTCGACTCGCCCGGCAAGTTCGGGTTCTCGAACACGAGGACGCGGCGTTCCGCTTCCTTCGCCGTGATCACGCCGGCGGATTCGAGCAGCGTCGGGCGGATCTCGCGATAACGCCAGCGATACGGCGCGATGACCGTTTTGGGCTCGGCGGTGACGAGGCCGCCGAGAACGTCCCACAGCGGGGCCAGATGCTGGTCGCGGATGCGGCGAACGTACTCGGCACGTGAAGCTGGCGGTGCTATCATGGCGCCTAATTCAACGAAGAGCGATGACAGTCTTGTCGGCTGTGCGTCCCTGGGCGTAGTACTGGCCGATCATTTCGACGAGCGGCCGATCGCTCACCGTGTAGAGTACGGCGTCCTCGGTCAAGCTGGTGTTGACGTGATGGTACCAGAGGCTGTTGGGCACGACGAACACGTCGTTGCGTCCCCACTCGAAGCGCTGACCGTTGACCTCGGTATAGCCGCTTCCGCCGAGGACGCAGAACAGCGTGCTTGCCGTGTGCCGGAAGGGCTGCGTGCTCTCGCCGCCCCGCAGCAGTTGCGCGCCGTACGCAAACGCCGGAAACGGATGGGCGTGCGTGAGCGGGTTGACGAACTCGACGCCGCGGCCGCGGTGCGCATCGCCGGGATAATCGCGCATCGCTGCGAGCGTGTGCAGAATGTCGACGCCGCGATACTGAAAGTACGGCGAGGTATTGATGCCCGAGCCGCGCTCGAACGGCTCGAACGTCGGCGAGATGCCGCCCGCGCCGTAGAACGTGCGCGAGAAGCCGGCCGGGACATCCGGAACCTTGGCCGCCTCGGCGTAGTCTTCGCGAATCCAGATCAAGCCGAGGAAATCGAGCAGCGGCCAATCGAGCACGTCCATCCAGATGACCGGCTCTTTGTCGTCGTTGCCGTGACCGTGCCAGGTGCCGTTGGGCGTGAAGATGAGATCGCCGCGTTCGGCCGGGCAGCGCTCGCCCTCGACGAGCGAGTAGCCGCCCGACTCGGAGAGGATCGTGCGGCTCGCATTGGGCGAGTGCTGATGGATCGGCGCGGTATCGCCGGGCTTGTAGATCGAGATCGCGACGCGAATCGAGTTCGCGATGCGCAGCTCGCCGCCGAAACCGGGATTGAGGAGTTGCAGTTGCTGGCGATCGGTTTGCTCGATCGAACACAGCTCGGCCACTTTGGTGAGGTAGTGTTCGATGTCGCGCCACTTCCAGAGAAACGGCACCGCGCGGCGGCCGGCCGGTAGGGCATTCGGCGCGATCTTGGGCGGCGCGACGGTATCGGTGACGTGCCACGGTTGTTGGAGCGGCGAGTTGGCGCGCGTGCGCATCCAAATATGGAGATGGGCGGCCTCTTCGTTGAGGCGCTCCATCTCGGCCATATTTTCTTTGACCGACGCCGATGTAACCGTCATGGCAGTCCCCTCTCAGTTCTTGGCGAGATCTTCGACCAGCGTGACGAACGCGCGTACCGGCGTGCCGGTCGGGCCTTTGGCATGGAACGACGACTCGCCGTCGAGATACGCCGTGCCGGCGATGTCGAGATGGATCCACGGCACGTCGGCGACGAAGTTCTTGAGGAACGCGCCGGCCGTCTCCGCACCGCCCGGCGCGGCCGCCGGTGTTCTTGATGTCGGCGATATCGCTCTTGATCTGCGTGTCGAAATCGTCGTAGAGCGGCAGGCGCCAGTAGCGTTCGCCGACATCGCCGACGACGTCGAGAAAACGTTCGACGAACGCGTCGTCGTTCGACATCACGCCGCTCGCGGCGTGGCCGAGCGCGACGACGCAGGCGCCGGTGAGCGTCGCGGCATCGACGATCTTCGTCGCGCCGAGTTCGCGCGCGTAGCACAGCGCATCGGCGAGGATGAGGCGGCCTTCGGCGTCGGTGTTGATCACCTCGATCGTTTTGCCGTTCATCGCGTGCAAGAATATCGCCGGGCTTCATCGCCTTCGGTGCCCGGGGAGATTTTCGCTCGACGGAATCACGCCCATCACGTTGATTTTGGGCTTGAGCTTGCCGATCGCGTACATCGCGCCGATCACGCCGGCGCCGCCGCACATGTCGTACTTCATCTCGTGCATCGCCTCGGCCGGCTTGATCGAGATGCCGCCGGAGTCGAACGTGAGACCCTTGCCGACAAGTGCGAGCGATCTCGTTGCTCGACGGATCGCCGCTTATACATCATCACCGTCAGCGTGGCCGGTTCGTCGGAACCGCGCGAGACGCCGAGCAGCGAGCCCATCTTTTTCTCGAGCATGCGCGCTTCGTCGAGCACGTCGATTTCGAGGCCGGCTTCTTTGGCGAGTCGCGTCGGCTTCGGCGGCCATGTGCGTGGGCGTCATGTCGTTGCCGGGCGTGAGCGCCATCATGCGCGCGAAGTTGACGCGCTTCGCCGATCAGCGATGCCGCGCTTGAGGCCCGTCATCGAGACGCGGCGCGATCGAACGCGCCGGCGAAGATCGCGACGTCGGTCGTGACGACCGGTTTGTCGGGTTCGGTGCGATACGTCGTCGTATCGATGATCGCGGCGATCGCGCCTTCGGCCAGGGCCGAGACGCGCAATTCCAACTGTGTCCGCTTGCGCTTCGTCCGGCAGCACGAATGCGATCGCGGTCGTGGCGCGCTTGCCGAGCGAACGGACCGCGGTGCCGGCAAATTTCGCGAGCGCGCTGGGCGTGAATTTCGCGCGGTCGCCGAGGCCGATCAGCGCGACTTTGCTTGTACGGCTGATCTTTCGCATGCACGACCGCCAGTTCGTTCGGCTTGCCCGCGATCTCGCCCGATTCGAGCACGTCCGCGAGCGCGCCGCCGAGCGCCGTATCGATCTCTGTCGCGACGCCGTCCAGACGTTTGTCGGCGAAGACCGGGACGACGAGAGCGCCGGTCGCGACCGACGCCGCGAGCATCGGTCGTGATGCGAACCTGCATGAGCTTCCTTTCGGTGGATGGAACGGGAACGAATGCGATTGGCGCGCGTTGCACGGCTGGCCTGCGAGGCCAGCAAATGACCGACGCATACGCCCGCGCGGGCGTCAATATCGACGCCGGAAATGAGACCGTCGAACGCTATCGCGAGGTTACATCCGGTTGGCGTCATCCCGATCAGCTTGGCGAACTCGGCGGCTTTAGCGGGCTCTTTCGGCTGCCCGGCGACGGCAAGCGCGCGCTGGTCGGCTCGGCCGACGGCGTCGGCACGAAGATCCTCATCGCGGCGCAGATGGGCCGCTACGACGGCGTCGGGCGCGATCTGGTCAACCATTGCGTCAACGACATCCTCGTGGTGTCGGCGACGCCGCTGTTCTTTCTCGATTATCTCGCGGTCGGGCAAGCTCGAGCCGGCGATGGCGGCCGACGTCGTGCGCGGCGTGGCAGGCGGCGTGCCGGGCGAACAACATGGCGCTGCTCGGCGGCGAGACGGCCGAGATGCCGGGCCTCTACAAAGCCGGGCGACTTCGACTTGGCCGGCACGATCGTCGGCATCGTCGACATCGCCGATATCCCGGACAAATCGCGCGTCGTCCGAGGGCGACGCGATCATCGGCCTGCCGTCGATCGGACTGCACACGAACGGCTACACGCTCGCGCGCGCGCTGATCGCGCCGGAAGAATACGCGCAGCCGTTCGGCGACACGACCTTCGGCGACGCGCTGCTCGCCGCGCATCCGTCGTACTGCGAAGGAAGTGCGCGCGATCCAAAAGGTCGCCGACGTGAAAGCGATGGCGCACATCACCGGCGGCGGCTTGATCGACAACGTGCCGCGCACGCTGCCGCGCATCGTGCAGGGCCGTGTTCGAGCAATCGCGCTGGACCGTACCGCCGATCATGGCCGAACTCGTGCGGCGCGGCAATCTCGGACACGAAGAACGCTACCGCACGCTTGAACATGGGCGTCGGCTACACGCTGATCGTGCCGTTCATGGACGCCGCCAAAGCGATCGCGGCGGTACCGTCGGCAACGGTCGTCGGCTTCGTATCGCCGCGGCAGCCGGATGGACCGGCCGTGGTCGTGCACCCCGCGCGAACTTAGCGTTGCCGGTCAATCTGCTCGCGCCGCTCGGCGAGCGCTACCGCGCCGGAGGCGTTGCCCGCAGCGATCGAAACGGGCGAACACCTCGGCTATCGGTTGCGCCGCATCGAAACGCCCGACGAGCGGTTGTGCGCGTGGATCGACTGGGAGTTTGCGCCGAGCTGGTGGTCGAGCGAAGTGCGCGGCGGTTCGGTGTGGTACGCGCTCGCCGCCGACGGCACGATCGCCGGATTTGCGGGCTTCGGTTCCTCCGATCGCTCGTACCACTGGTTGCAGCCGTATCGCAAACGTGCCGATGTGGGAATCTTCGGACCGTACGGCGTGGCGGCAGCGCACCGCAAGACCGGCCTCGGCGAAGTGTTGCTCGTGGCGGCGCTGTGCGACCTCGCCGACGCGCTATCGCTGGGCGCTCATTCCCGGCGGTGAGCGGCGAGCGGCTCATCGCATCGTACGAAGAGCGCGCCGACGCGCACGTTGCCGATTCGTACGATTACGCGCTGCGCCCGGCTCGCGCGGTGATTCTCGCATCGGGCGAGGGCTCGAACGCGCAAACGGTCATCGACGACGTGCAATCCGGCGACAGCGCGCTCGACATCGTGGCCGTCGTCTCGAACAACGCAACGGGCCCAGTGCTCGAGCGCGCGCGCGATGCCGGCATCAATGCCCAGGCGATCGTGTGGCATCGCGAGACGGAATCGCGCGCCGCGTACGACGCGCGGTTGACGGCAGCGATCGGCGAATCACGCGCCGGAGTTGATCTTGCTGCTGGGCTGGATGCATCTGCTGCCGGCCGCATTTCTCGAGCGCTTTCCCGAGACGATCAACATTCATCCGGCGTTCTTGCCGTTCGATCTCGCCGCCGATACGGTCGTGATGCCGGACGGCACGGAGATTCCGGCGTTTCGCGGCGCGCGCGCGCCTGAAGCGACCATTGCCGCGGGCGTGCGCTGGGGCGGCGCGAGCGTGCACCGCGTAACGCCGGCGACCGATCGCGGCGAGATCCTCGTGCGCACGCCGTTGCAACTCGCACCGGAAACGACCCTCGCGCAATTTCGCGCGCGCATTCATCCGCTCGAACACGCTGCGGTGGCGAAAGCAATCCGCCGCTGGTGCCTCACGTCCTAGCGGGCGCTTGAGATTTTTCCAAGACGTCTTCCAGGAACTTTTTCCCGCGTTTGCCGGACGAACGCACGCTCTTCTTGGGAGACGCGTAAGGCCGTTTTCCCGTTCTCTGATTGGTGAAAGCACCGCGGGACAAATAACCGCGAACCCGTCAGCGAACAAGAACGGTGAAAACAACGCTCCGGCGACCGGCAACGGCGGGAACTTCACGCCGAACCAGTAACCGCGAACCAAAAAAAGCGGAGGCACGGCGGCGGATTTTAATCCGCCGCCGTGTACGCTTTGGGACACTTCACGCTCAACGCGACAATCGGTCGCTGTCCTTACGCCACATGCAAGATGGTTTTCGGCACGCGGTTCCTGTGAATGACTTGAGTCACACTACCCCAGCAGGAGACATCATGGGAAAAATTTCTACGGCAATCATCATGGCGGGGCTCGCAACCGCCGGTTTATCGCAAGCGGCCGTTGCGCAAAGCCTCGCGCGCACCGCGGCGCCGGTCATCGTGGCGACGACGACGACGACCACGTCATCGACGAACATGACTGCCGCGCAGAAGAAGAAGATGGCAGCGCAAAAGGCCGCAATGGCCAAGAAAAAAGCCATGATGGCCAAGTCGAAGCCGGCCGGCAGTTCTATGGGCATGACGCACAATCCATCCGCGAACGGCAACGGTTCGGTGAACGCTCCGGCAGTCGGTAACGGCGGCAACATGGGCACCAACAACACCGGCACGGCGGCCGGCGGCACGATGGGCGGCAATGGTAATCCGTCCGCGAACGGCGTCGGCACCAACAATGCTCCGGCAGCCGGCAACGGCGGCAACATGGGCACCGGTAACAGCAACAAGGCGCCGGGCCAAGGCACCTTCGTGACCGGAAATCCGTCCGCGAACGGCACCGGTACCAACAATGCTCCGGCAACCGGCAACGGCGGCAATATGGGCACCAGCAACACCAACAAGGCGCCGGGCCAGGGCACGTTCGTTACCGGAAATCCGTCTGCGAACGGTAACGGTGCGGCGAACGCTCCGGCCACCGGCAACGGCGGCAACATGGGGACGGCCGGCAAGTAGCGCCGGCGCGCGTCACGCGAACGGCAGGCTCGGGTCGGCCGTGAGCGTGAGCGGATCGCGAAGATCGGCGTCGCCGCGGCGTTCTGCGGCGGCGGCGATCATCGCGGCATTATCGGTACAGAAACGGCGCTCCGGCACGAATGCCGGGAGCTTGCGCTTCTCACCGGTACGGCGAAACGCCGATGAGAGCGCGGTGTTCGCGGCCACGCCGCCGCTGAGCACGATCGCGCGGTAGTTGCGCGCATCGAGCGCGCGTTCCACGCGATCGATCAGCACGTCGACGATCGCGGCTTGAAACGAGGCCGCGATGTCCTTGGGCGCGACCACCGTCGCCGCGTCCGATGCGAGGAAGTAGCGCGCCGACGTCTTGAGACCGGAGAACGAGAGGTCGAGCGCGCCCGCCTCGGGACGATAGCGCGGAAAGGCCACGGCTTTCGAGTTGCCGCCGCGTGCGAGCGCTTCGAGCGCCGGACCGCCGGGAAACGGCAGGCCCAACAAGCGCGCGGTTTTATCGAACGCTTCGCCGGCGGCATCGTCGCGCGTCTTCGCGATGACGCGCATCTCGCGCGCGCTCTCGACCGCCACGAGCTGGGTGTGGCCGCCCGAAACGAGCAGCGCAAGAAACGGATACGGCGGCGCGACGTCGGTATCGAGAAACGCCGCGAAGATGTGCCCGTGCAGATGGTTCACGGCGTAGAGCGGCTTGCCGGTCGCAAACGCCAGCGCTTTGGCCGTGGCGACGCCGACGACGAGGCTGCCGATCAAGCCCGGGCCGGCCGTAACGGCGATACCGTCGATCGCGTCGAGCGACGTGCCGGCGCGCGCGAGCGCATCGTCGATGGCGGCCGAGAGCAGGCTCGCGTGCCGGCGGCTCGCGATCTCCGGCACGATGCCGCCGTACTTCGCGTGAAACTCATCTTGATTGGTCGACACGTTTGCGAGCACGTCGCGCCCATCGCGGACGACGGCCGTGGCGGTATCGTCGCACGACGTCTCGATCCCGAGCAGCAGCACGCGTCAGTCGTGTCCGGGCGAAAACCGGTCGAGCACGTCCCAGTCGGCGTCGAGTTCGATGTCGTAGTCGAAGGCGCGAAAGAGCACCGGTTGCGATGCGAATTCGGTGAGCACCATGTCCATCGGTTCGGGCTCGCGCACGTACCACCAGAACTCGCGCGCGCCGTGCCCGTTGAGCCGAGCGGCTTCGATCACGCCGCCCGCGTGCCGCAAGAGCGCCAGCAGCGCGCCGGTGAACTCTTCCACCGACGCGTTTTCGGCCGGCGTCGGATAGCCCCGTTCGTCCACCGCATCGCAGTGCACGGTCAGGTGGATGCACCACGGAAACTCGATGCTCTGCGTTTCGTTCGACGAGAGGCGGCTCACGGCACCGACGAGCGGCATGCCGTCGCGGTACCGCCCCTCGAACGGCCGCCAGTGCTCTTCGTCCATATTCATCTAACGGCGCGCGTCGACGATCTCGCGCAGTTCGGCGGCAAACGCATCGATCGGGACCGTGCGCTTGGCCTCGGTACCGCGTTCGTTGACGTTGACCGTGCCGTCGGCCGCTTCGGACTTGCCGACGACGAGGATGAAGGGAACTTTCTGCGTCTTCCAATGACGGATCTTGTAGCCGAGCTTTTCGTTGGACTCATCGACGTCCACGCGGAATCCGGCCGCGCGAAGTTTCGCCGCCGACTTCGTGCGCGTAGTCGAGCTGGTGCTCGGTGATCGGCGCGAGCACCGCTTGCACCGGCGCGAGCCAGGCCGGGAAGTTGCCGCCGAAGTGCTCGATCAAGCACGCCGAAGAAGCGCTCCATCGAACCGGCCAGCGCGCGATGGATCATCACCGGGCGATGATCGGCGCCGTCGGATCCGCGATACTTCAGCTCGAAGCGTTCGGGCAAGATGAAGTCGACTTGCACGGTGCCGAGCTGCCATTGCGGCCGATCGCATCGTGCAGGTTGATATCGAGCTTCGGGCCCGTAGAACGCGCCGCCGCCCTCGTCGATCGAGTAGGGCAGGTTGTGCGATTCGAGCGCGTTGCGAATCGCGGCTTCGGCGATATCGTCGGTCGGCCCGCGCTGTTCGCGCGTCGAGAGAAAATACTCGAAGTCATCGAAGTTGAACGCCTTCATCATGCGCAGCGCTTCATCGAGCGTCTGCTCGAATTCGCCTTGCAGCTGTTCGGGCGTGCAGAAGAGATGCGCGTCGTCTTGCGTGAAGCCGCGCACGCGCGTGAGCCCGTGCAGCGTGCCGCTGCGTTCGAAGCGATAGACCGTGCCGAACTCGGAGTAGCGGATCGGCAGATCGCGATACGAGTGGCCCTGGCTCTTGTAGATCAGGATGTGCCCCGGGCAGTTCATCGGCTTGAGGCGGAAGCGCTGGCCCTCGACTTCGATCGGGCCGAACATGCCGTGCGCGAAGTTCTCGAGATGGCCCGAGGTTTCGTAAAGCTTCTCGTGCACGATGTGCGGCGTGATCACCGGCTGATAACCGCGTTCCGCGAGGCCCTCGCGAATGAACGCCTCGACGATCCCGCGCACGAGCGTGCCCTTGGGATGCCAGAAGACGAGCCCGCCGCCGGCTTCCTCTTCGACCGAATAGAGGTCGAGTTCGGGGCCGAGCTTGCGATGATCGCGCTTCGCCGCCTCCTCGAGAAACACGAGATAGTCGTCGAGTTCTTTTTGCGTCGGAAACGCGGTGCCGTAGATGCGCTGCAGCATCGGGTTGTGCTCGTCGCCGCGCCAATAGGCGCCGGCCACGCTCATCAGCTTGACCGCGCCGATTTCGCCGGTCGTCTTCGCATGGCCGCCGCGGCAGAGATCGGTGAACTCGCCGATCGTGTAGAGCGTGATCGGTTCGCCTTCGGGAATGTCGCGCGCGAGCTCGACCTTGAATGGATTATCGGCGTAGCGTTCGAGCGCTTCACTGCGTTCGACGCGCCGGCCGGTCATCTCGTAATCTTTTTTGACGATCTCGTGCATGCGCTTTTCGAGCTTTGTCAGGTCGTCGGCCGTGAACGGCTCGGTGCGCTGGAAATCGTAATAGAACCCGTTCTCGATCGCGGGTCCGATCGTGGGTTTTGCCTCCGGAAAGAGATCTTGCACTGCGTAGGCAAGAACGTGCGCCGCAGTATGGCGGAGTTCATCAAGGGTCATTACCTCTGTCTTGGCGCCGCGCGCCCGGGAAGCCTCGGATTGAGCGCCGCGTACCCCCATCTGCTGCTCAACCACCTGCCGGTGGACGCAGCGCTCGTAGCGACCGTCTTACTGGCCGTCGCGGCCTACCGCCGCACGCTCGAAGGCGCCGTCTACGGCTACGTCGCGCTGGTGCTGGTAGCCGTGCTTGCCATTCTGACGTTTGTCAGCGGCAACTTCGCCCCGCCCGCGCTGGCCCAAGTGCCGGGCATCTCGCGCGACCAGATCACGTTTCACCAGATCACCGGCCTCGGCGCGATGATCGTCTCGGTGCTGGTCGGCTTGCTGGCCAGCATCCCGCTCGTGCTCACGAACATTGCCTCGAAGCGCGGCGTGGTAATCGCCTATCTGGTCCTCGCGCTCGTGCTGGATGCGGTGTTCGTGTTTACCGCGAGCACCGGCGGCGCGATCCGGCACACGGAACTCTTGCGCTGAGCGTATCGTGAGCGCGCTGCAGCGAGGGTTCTGGTACGCCTTTCTCGCTGCGATCGCGTTCGGCGCAACGACGCCGCTCATCGCGCTGCTCGGTGCGGGCGCCGGTTCGTGGACGACGGCCGGCTGGCTCTACCTCGGCAGCGCGATCTTCGCCGCGGTGGTGGAATGGAAGCCGCTTGCGCTCGCACGCGGATTCCGCCGTAACGCTCCGCTGTTGATCGCGATCGCCGTCATCGGGGGCATGCTCGCGCCGGCGGCGTACGTGATCGGGCTGCGCGATGCCGGCCCGTTTTTTGCAGCGCTGACGTTGAACATGGAAGCGCCGTTCAGCGTCGCGATCGCGATGCTGCTGTTTCGCGAGTACGTGAGCCGCCGCGTGATCGTCGCGATGCTGGCGATCGTCGCCGGCGCGTCGATCCTGAGTGCGAGCGGCAGCGCGCAACGCGGGTTGCACGCGGGCGTGCTGCTCGTCATTTTGGCGACTGCATTGTGGGCGCTCGACAACGCGCTCTCCTCGCGCCTGCGCGGCCTCGATTCGCGCATCACCGTCTTCTGGAAGAGCGCGATCGGCGCGGCGCTCTCGCTCACGGCCGGGGTGCTGCAACGCGAAGCGATGGGAAGTGCCGGCACCGTACTCGCTCTGCTCCTGATCGGGGCCGTGGGCTACGGCGCGAGCCTCGTCCTGTATCTGCGCGCGCAACAGACCTTCGGCGTGGCCCGCACGGCGTCGGTCTTCGCTACGGCGCCCTTCATCGGCGCCGCCGGTGCGGTGGCCATCGGACGAACGCCGCTGAACCTCGCCGGGATCGCGGCCTTCGCAGCGATGGCGTTCGGAGCGTTTCTGCACGCGACCGAACGGCACGCCCACCGTCACCATCATCACGCGCAAGCGCACACCCATCCGCACCGCCACGACGATGCGCATCACGACCACACGCACGACTCACCGGTGATCGGCGAACACGTCCATCCGCACGTGCACACCGAGATCGAGCACACCCACGATCACGCGCCCGACCCCGAGCACTCGCACACGCACACGCACTGATGCCGGCCGGCTCGGCGCTAGCGTGCTGCCTCAGCGCTCAGGTCCACGTCGTCGACGGCCATGAACGTGAAGCTGCTCGTGGCTGCGGTGGAACTGTAGATGCCGAAGTAGAGCGTCACCGTTTGCCCGGCAAGCGAACTCAGGTCGTAGGGACCTTTTCGTACGTAGCCCGACTGGTATCCGACGTCGCGATTCGATGCATTTGCGTATGAATGCGGATTCGCTTGAGCGAGGTCGAGTTCGTAAAAGAGTTGCTTGAGCAGCGTATGCGACGCGGGTGCGAGGATCGCGGCCTCTTGCGCGCTGCCTAAACCGAATGATCCGGCCGTCGGGCCTGGTACCGGCGTGAGGAATTGTCCGGTCCCGAAGGTCGTGAACGACGTGCCGCCGCTTCCCTCGTTCACAAAGAACGTCAGCGACGCGCCGGCCGGAACGACGACGTCTTGGCAGATACCGAAGCCGCCCTTCGTGCGCCCGGCCACGCCGGGCGGCTGAGCGGCGTTCGTATTTCCGAGGAATGCAGCGCCCGAACCGCTATGCACCACGTCGTGGACGCCGGGAGCAATCGCAGCCGCGTTTGCCGTCGTTACGAGTTGGACGAAGGTGCTCGGACTCAGGCTGCGCCCGGTCGGCTGGAGCTCGCTCCGGTTCTGACAGATGTACCACCCCGTGGGCACGACGACGGGAACGGGCGAGGGGTTGGCCAGCGTGCCGGCGCTGTAGACCGGTGATGGAGCACCCCCGTTTTCGAAGCCCGGATTCACGACCGCATTCGCAATGCGCGCATACTGCGGCAGCGGACTTGCAGTTGGTGCCGCGGTTGGTGCCGCTGTCGGCGGCGCGGTCGGGGGCACGGTCGGCCGTACCGTCGGCGGCGCCGTTGGCGGTGCGGTCGGCCGTGCTGTCGGCGGCGCGGTTGGCGGTGTCGTCGGCGGCACCACGTTTTGGCCGACGGCTGCCTTGCGCCATACGGGCGTGTTTCCTAGCGTCGGATCCGATCCGTCGAATTGGAACGTCGCAATGTAATCTGCGCTGACCGCACGGCCGTCGCGCTTCGCGGGCGCATAGCCCGAGGAAACGGCCGTTTCGAGTGCCGCGGCGGTCAGAGCGCGGTTGGAAATCGAAACGATCGATGCATTTTGGGGCATGCCGTTGGCATCGACGCTGACCCGTACGACGGCTTCTCCGCGTTTCCCGATCGCGAGCAGAGTCGAACCGCGGTGGACGAGCCGCGGCGCAACGTACGCGACGGCGGGCGCGGCGGACGGCGGTGCGCGGCCGGCAATGCCGGCAATGACTGCCGCCTCCGCGCTCCGGACTTCATCAGTCGCCATCGCCGGCCCGGCGGACGCGATTTTGCCCGATCGTCCCGTCCCGGTGAAGTGTTGGGCGCCGATTTGCGCGTCGTAGCGAAATGAGAACGAGGCGCCTTTTGCGTCGGCGGCCATCACCGTCGCAATCGTTGCGACGCCGTTCGGTGCAACGATCAGAGGATGATCGATGAAGCGCCGGCAGCCGTAAGCGACATTGCGGCAACTCACGATCGCGCCCCCGTCGATCGTCAGCGGTCGCGCATCGCGATTGCGAACGCGAAGAAACGCGAAGAGGCCCTCGTCTTCGATCCAATCGGCCGGCGCGGTCAACGCCGGCGTCGCTGTCGGGGCCGGAGATGCCGGAGACGAAGGTTTGGGTGCCGGA
Source organism: Vulcanimicrobiota bacterium (assembly GCA_963845455.1). Classification (GTDB taxonomy): domain Bacteria; phylum Vulcanimicrobiota; class Vulcanimicrobiia; order Vulcanimicrobiales; family Vulcanimicrobiaceae; genus Lustribacter. Next base: position 1,309,678 of record CAWJSM010000002.1, read on the forward strand.
GTGGTTTTGGCGACGACGGGGGCACTGCAGCAACTGCGCAGGATCGACGTGAGGGCGTCGTTCGCAGCCGAGTCGGCCTGCACTTGCGCGAGCGCGAACGTCTGATTTCCGTTCGTGCAAGCAACGGAACGATGCGGCTTCATCACGACGAAGATGAATGTTCCGTCGCTGTTGTTGATCGTGTGTGCGTAAGCGATGTCACCGATCGCTGCACGGCACGACGACATCGGTACCGATCGGCCGTCGATTTGAGCCGAATGCGCGACCGTCAAGCGGTCTGAGGAAAGGTCGAGGGTTGACTCCTCGTTGATCGCGGCGCCGTTTGCGCCGTGAACGACGACATTCCAGTGCCACGCGTTAGCGCTCGCGGCCGCAGTGCACAGTGCGAGGGAGGCGACGATGCCGCACCCGACTAGGCGCATAGACCGCACGAACTTCATTGAACGTGGAGTAGGCATGCTGGGGGCTTGCTTCCTTGCGACCAATGGGGAAGCCGAGCAGCGCTAAACGTCCGTCCTAAGTTAAGCCAAAACGAGGCGCCCGGCGATATCCCATTCATAGATGCGAAGGTTGTGCGGCACGGCTTTTGGTGGCGTGCGCTGGCGCACGATGCGCATGCAGTTCGAACACTTCGGCTGATGGGTTTCCGGCACCACGGCGGCCGCGGCGTCGATGTGCGCTCGGCACGCGGTCACGATAACGACGTGGCCGGAATACACGCGCACGCTGTCCCCCGAGCGCTCACCCAAATCAAGGTGAGCGTTGCGCGAGGTCTTGGAAAGAACCCATCGCGGCAACGGATCCATACCTCACTTTACCACGAACCAAGCGCTCGTGAGCGCTCCCCCGGCAGCGTGAAAGTTTTCTGAGAAAAATCCTGAGAAAAAAACCCTGACGCGTCGTTGCATCAGGGCTTTTTTAAATGGTGGGCACGAGAAGGATTGAACTTCTGACCCCCACAGTGTCAATGTGGTGCTCTCCCACTGAGCTACGCGCCCGAACCGGTATGGGACGTCGATTTGACGACTGGCGACTATTCGAAAGCCGTCGAGTCACACCTTTCGCAGCCCGCCCGAACGGGTCAAAGGTCCGACCCCCGCGAGCGGGCAAGCAAACCGCAAGGAGACGCTATGCGAATCGCTGCTGCCCCGCCGGGGTCTGAGGCCTCCCCATGACGCGGAAAGGCGCGTCGGCGCTTCTAGCCGGAGCGCTGTTCGCTGGAGTGCGCTCGCCGATCCGGGCACAGACGCCGGCGAAGTTGCGCATCGGGGTCTCGCCGATCGAGCCGTCGGCGGAGATTTACTATGCCAAGGACATGGGGTTTTTCGCGAAGGCCGGCCTCGACGTCGATACCCAGTCGATGCAAGGCAGCAGTCTCATCGTGTCGGCCATCGTCGGCGGGACGCTCGATCTCGGCTTCGACACGCTGGATGTGCTCGCGACCCAGCACCTCAAGGGCATTCCGCTCGTCATCATCGCACCGAGTCATGACTACCTCTCGCCGAACACCCTGCGCACGCAAGCGCTGATCGTTCCTGCGAGCTCGCCGATTTTGCAAGCGAAGGACCTGAACGGGAAGACGATCGCGGTCTCCACGCTGCACAGCCTCGCCGATCTCGGCGCGCGCGTATGGGTCGATCAAAACGGCGGCGATTCGTCCAGCGTGAAATTCACCGAGGTGCCGTTTCCGGCGATCTCGGCCGCACTCGACGCCGGCCGCGTCGATGCCGCCTGGGTTGTCGAACCGTTCATCACCGCCGCCAAGAAAACGAATCGCGTCCTATTCTACGGATTCGACGGCATTTCCAAGCACTTCATCGTCGGCGCATGGGTCGCAACGAAGCAATGGGCTACCGCTAACCCCGATCTCGTCAGTCGCTTTGCCGGCGTGATCCACGACACCGCGGTCTGGGCGAACAAGAACCCGCAACTGACCGCCGACATCCTCGCCAAGTACGACAAGATCGATCCGGCCGTCATCGCCGCGATGGCGCGTAATCACTACGCCGAGCAGATCAGTCCCGCATTGATGCAGCCCCTGATCGACTCGGCCGCCAAATACAACGGGTTCAAATCGTTCCCGGCTCAGGAACTCTTGTTCAAACCCGTCTGAGACGACTTACATTCCGGCCGCCATTTTGGGGATGTCGCCGCACGCGTAGTAGGTCGGAATGTCGCTTGTCGAGTGGTGGATGTTGATCGCGAAGTCGCCGTTCTGCAGCGACATCAGGCTCACGCCCTTGAGCGTCGTCACCGACTTGCCGCCCTGAAGCGTCGTCAGCGGGTAAAACGGCGCCGGATTGAGCTTGGCACAGGTGCCCTTGTGAATGTGGATCGGCTGGGGGTTGGCGGGGCCGCCCTTGGTGACGACGTTGACGACGGTGTTCGATCCGATCTGGGACAACGTCGCCGTGCCCGTTTCGCCCGAGTGGTTCTGCGGCGAAAGATGGACGACGACCGGTGCGGCCGCCGCAAACGCCGGCGTGGTGAGGATCAAGGCGGCCAGGACGGCCGCGCTGCGTAGCTGATTCATAGGATGCGGTTACCCCCAAAGCAATTATGGGAATTGGGTACTGATGAAAGCTGTCCTGATCGGCAACAGCGGAGCAAGGCAGACGACCGAGGCCTTCGCCAAGGCCCGGGCCATGCTTGCCGACCGGGGCATCGAGCTCGACGGCACCTACCTGGTCAACGATCATCGCGACTTATGCCGCCGCGTCCGCCGCTCGGTGAAGAAGGGCGCGCGGCTCGTCATTGTCGGAGGCGGTGACGGTACGATGACCGCCGCCGCCGCCGTGCTCGCCAAATCGCGGGCCGCACTCGGCGTGCTGCCGCTCGGCACCGGGAACAGTTTCGCGCTGAGCTTGGGCATCACCGATCTCGAGGTGGCGGTCGAAGCGATCGCGACCGGGCGCGAGGTGGCGGTCGACCTCGGCAGCGTCAACGGAACGTACTTCGCCAATTTCGCCACGATCGGTCTGTCGTCGACGATCGCCGAAGTCACCCCCAACTGGCTGAAGAAAATCGCCGGCGCGGCCGCCTACGTGTTGGCGGGCGTGGCTCCGGGTTTACGCTCGCGCCCGTTCCTGTGCAAGGTCCGTGCGCAGGATCAAGAGATCGCGTTCCACACCTTTCAGGTGATCGTCGCCAACGGGCGCTACTTCGGCCATACCGCGCTGACGCCCGAGGCATCGCTCGACAGCGGTCACCTGACGTTTTATTCGACCACCGACGCCACGATCGTCGATGCCGCCAAGACCTACGCGTCGATCTTGCTCGATCGCCAGGGTTTGCTGACCAATGCCCACATCATCGATGCGAAAAAGCTGCGCGTGCGCACGCGTCCGTCGCAGACGCTCGCGATCGACGGCGAGGTGCGCGGCCACACGCCGGCGCGTTTCAAAGTCGTACCGGGCGCGCTGCGCGTCATGGTGCCCCAGACGACCCCACCGTCCGTGCCGTGAACGACGACGTTCGCCTCATCGCACTCGCCGTGTGCTGCTTCGTCGCGAGCGCCGCACTCGGCATCTCCACCGCGCATCGGGAGTTTACCAAATTCGACGTCGAGACGTTCGCCTTCCGCGGACACGCGACGCCGCTCGCGATTTTCTTCACGCGCTGCGGTTATTGGCCGACGCTGACGGCGATCGGCCTGCTGCTGTGCGCCGCCGAATTCGTCCTGCGCGGTCAGCTTGCGTTCGGCATCGTCTTGAGCGCCACGCAGCTGCTCTCGCAGGGTGCGGCCAACGTGATAAAAGAGCTGCTGCAGCGCAAACGCCCCGACGATTGGCTCTACCACCACGAGCTGGGCTATTCGTTTCCGAGCGGTCACGCGACGACGGCGGTGGTCTTTTTCGGCGGCCTCGTACTGCTCGCGTTGAGTTTGCCGCTCTCGCCGGAGCTGCGGCTCGCGGTCGTCGCCCTGCCGGCGATCTTCGTTGTGGGACTGCCGTGGTCGCGTTTGGCGCTATCCGCGCACTACGCGACCGACGTGCTGGGCGGTCTGCTCCTCGGCGGCGGATGGCTCGCTTTAATGACGGCCTTCCTGCATCACGTGCCGGAAGCGCGCTTCTTGTAGTAGTCTTCCGCGGCGCGGTGCAGCTTGAGGTTGCTGACCAGTCTGGGCATGAAGCCGGAGAACGAGAAGCCGTGCGCGTTATCGAGGATGCTCTCGTCTTCGAACGCCTGCAGTACGGCGCTGACCAAGTCGTCGGGGACGTCGGCGCGGCCGTAGATATAGTGGTGGCGCCAGCCGACCGCGACCATGTCCGCATCGACGCCGTTGAACAGCCGCGCGGGCAGCGTGATGTTGGTGCCGCCCCACTCGGCGTTGATCGCATCGAGAACGTCTTCGTCGAACGTGACGAAGCGCAGGTCGCCGATCGTCGTTAGGTCGCGACCCCATTGCGAACAGCCGTTGACGTAGAGGAAGAAGCCGTTGGTCTCGCCGCTCCTAGCGAGATCTTTGGTGATGCTGATCATCTCGTCGCGGCCGGTTTCCGCGATCAGCTTCGCACGCATCTCCGGCGTTTTCTGCAACGTCGGGCGCAGATCGGCGCCGCCCCAGCTGACGATCTTCTCGCGCGTGAGTCCGTGCCCGGCCATGATGTACTCGATGTATTCGCCCACTAAGTTGGCGGGCGCGGGCAGCACCACTTTCCAGGGATACTTTTTCTCGGCGATCTCGCGCAGCGACGTGATGCCGCTAGCGCGATCGACGGCGGCGGCGAGCCAAACCGGCAGATTCAGTGCCGCGATCACGCGCAGGTCGGGAATCTGCTTGCCTTTGAACGCGCTGTGTCCGCGCAACGCCCAGTCGACGAATTGCGGCATCGTGATACCGATGAGGTTCGTGCCGTCGGCAATCGAGAGCACGTTCTTGAAATCGCTCGGTTTCTCGTCGAGAACGATATCGTAGCCTAAGGGAGCAATCGCTTTTTTCAGCAGCATGCCGCCCTCGTACCAGAACGACCCGACACCGCTTGCTGCAAACGTAACGGATTGACCCACGCTTAATCTCCCTCTGAGCGACCGACGGAATTCTCGCACCCGAAAAAGTGACCTGCGACGTACTAGGACGGGACATTTCGGGGTATATGTTCGTCACACACCCGAAAGGGGGCAGATGCTGTGAAAACCGCACTGAATGCCGCGAAAGCGTGTTGCGCGCTCCTCGCAATGAGCGCCGCGTTCTCGGTAGCCGTCATCGCGGCGCCGGATGATAAGACACCGTCGCTGACGCTCGTCAGCACCGATACGAGCGAGGCATTTCCGTTCGCTGCAATCGAATTCAACAACAAGACCTATCATGTCACCGAAGGCGACATCCTCGACGGCGTTTACATCCGGCACATCTTGCCCGGGCGCGTCGTTCTCTCGACCGACCAGACGCTCGTAGCGGGCCAGCCCGTGCATCCGGACGTCTCGACGGCCGATCAGGGCGCGCACGATCGGTCGCTAAACCTCTGACGATGTAATCCAGCGAGCCCCCCGGCGGCGTACGGGGGGTATGAAACCGCGCATCGTCCCCTTCCTCGCCGCGGCAGTGCTCTCAGCGCTGCCGCTGGCCGCGCCGGCCGACACGCCGGCCCCGGCGACCCTGGTCCACATCAAGAACTTCATGTTCGTTCCGGCCACGATCACCGTGGCGCCGGGGACGGCCGTCACGTTCGTCAACGACGATCAAGAGCCGCACACGGTGACGGCCAATGACAAGTCGTTCGATTCCGAAGGCCTCGACACCAACCAAAAATTCACCCACACCTTTGCCAAGGCCGGCAAGTACCTGTTCTTCTGTGAAGTGCACCCCTACATGCACGGCACGGTGATCGTGAAGGCGGCGCAATGAAGCGCGCGTCATTTCTCGAGCACGTCGGGTGGACCGGCAGCGGCATCGCGTTTGCGATGACGGCAACCGGAACGTTCGCCGCGGCTGCGCCCGGCAGCGACTTCACCTTCGTGCAGATCAGCGACAGCCACATCGGCTTCTCGCTGCCGGCGAATCCCGACGTCCTCGCAACGTTGAACGAAACCGTCGACAAGATCAACGCGCTGCCGCAACAGCCCGCATTCGTGATGCACACCGGCGACGTCACGCATCTCTCGAAAGCCGAACAATTCGACACCGCGAAGAGCGTGCTCGGACGGCTCAAGGCGCCGCTCTTCGTCATCCCGGGCGAGCACGATGCAATCGGCACCGAAGGCGCGGCGCGCTTCGCCGCCGCGTTCCCCAACGCCGCCGCACCCGACGGCTGGTGGTCGTTCGACCGCAACGGCGTCCACTTCGTGGCCCTCGTCAACGTCTTCAACTACGAAACGATGGGCGTGCTCGGATCGAAACAGCTCGACTGGCTGGCCAAAGATCTCGCCGCGCAGAAAGCCGATACGCCGATCGTGGTGTTCGGACACGTGCCGCTCTACGCGCTCTATCCGGCGTGGGGGTGGACGACCGAGGACGGCGCGAAGGCCATCGCGATGCTCAAGCGCTTCTCGGCCGTGACCGTGTTGAACGGCCACATTCACCAGATCATCACACAGCGCGAGGGCAACATCTCGTTTGCCACCGCGGCGGCAACCGCGTATCCGCAACCGGCTCCCGGCACGGCGCCCGCTCCCGGACCGCTGACCGTACCGGCACCGGAACTCCTCAGCCACCTCGGTTATCGCAGCGTGTCGTTCTCCGGCAAGCACGCGGCGGTCAGCGATCGGTCGTTGCAAACCGGGTGAACGACGACCGGGAGCTCGACGCCGCGTTTTCCGCGCATGCCGACGGTGCGCTTGAAGAAGCGTATCGCCGCTATGCGCCGGCACTGCAAGCGGCAGCCCGGCACGTGCTCGGCACGACCGGCGAAGCGCGCGATTGCGTGCACGACGCCCTCATTCGTGTGTGGTCGAAGGAGGGCGTCTACCGTCCCGAACGCGGCACGTTGCGCGCCTTCTTGGTGGTGTGCGTGCGCAATGAGGCGATCTCGCGCAAGCGCAGCGCCGTCCGCCACGTCGCAACCGAACAGCGCGCGGCCGTCGCGACGCCCGCATTCGGCGTCGACGTCGCCGAACGCGTGGCGATTCGCGGCGCGCTCGCGGGCTTGCCGCGCGAGCAGCGCGACGTTCTCGAACTCGCCTATTGGGGCGACTACACCCAAGCGGAAATCGCATCCCGGCTCGGGATTCCGCTGGGAACGATCAAGAGCCGGGCCGCACTCGGGTTGCGGAAACTTGCCCGAACTCTCAGCCAACGGGACTTCGCATGAACCACATCGATCACGAGGCCGAACTCTACGCCCTAGGCATGCTCGACGATGATGAGCGCGCGCGCATCGACGAGCATCTGCTCACCTGTGAGCCGTGCACGGTGCTCGTCGGCAACGCGGAAGCCGCGGTCACGGCGCTGATCGACACGACCCAGGAGCGCCGTCCGCAGCGGCGCCGCGCATGGTGGCCGGTCGCGGTGGCCGCCGCATTCGCGCTCTCGACGCTGGGATTGCTGGGACAGAACCTCGTGCTGCACGGCGCGCTGAGCAACGATGGCGCGTTACTTGCGACGCTTATCAACAGCCACTTCGACCACACGCAGTTCCAAGGCCCGGGCGGTCAGGAGATTGGGGCGAAAGCGATCTACGAGCGGCACGGCAAGTGGTACGAGATCCTGGCTGACGGAACGCCCGCGTGGCATGTGGTGCTCGTTCGCCCCGACGGAACGCGCGAGCCGGCCACGGCGGAGTTTGCACAACGCGGCGTCGCATCGGTTGCGTATCTCACACCGGCGACCCCAGTTCGTTCGATCGATCTCGAAGACGATGCGGGACACGTCGTTGGAAGCGTAAAGCCGACGTTGCAAGCGGCCGCCACTAATCGCGGTACTACGCTGCTTTCTTGGCTCGGATCGACTTTTTCAATAGCGTGGTGAGGTGTTTGCGTTCGTCGCGGGTGCTGATGCGCTCGATGAAGGCGACGATCTTGGCTTCGCCGGTGAGGTGTTCGAGGGCGCGGTTGGCGAGGAACTCCTCGATCACCGCCGGCAGGATGTAGGCTTTTTTGCAGACGGCCGGCGTGTTGCCGAGGCGCTTCGCAACGCACGCGATCGCCTCGACGACGGCGGCCTTCGCCTCTTTGGCGGTTTCGACGCGAACTTCGGCGAGCTCGAGCGCGCAGCCATCGTCGCTTCCCACGTGCGGAAATCTTTGGCGGTGAAGTCGTCGTCCGCGATCTCGCGGATATAGGCGTTCACGTCGGAGGAGTCGATCGAGGCCGGTTCGCCGTTCTCGTCGAGGTAATTGAAAAGTTCGTGACCGGGAATGTCCTGACAGCTGCGCACGATCTTCGCGAGGCGCTTGTCGCGCACGGTCACCTTGTGCTCGATGCCGCTCTTGCCGCGAAACTTGAAGTAGATCGCATCGCCGCGCACGTTGACGTGCTCGTCTTCCATCGTGGTGAGGCCGTAGGAGTCGTTCTCGCGCGCGTACTCTTCGTTGCCGACGCGAATCATCGTCGCTTCGAGCAGCGACACGACGGTCGCCAGCACTTTCTCGCGCGGCAGGCCGGGCTTCGCCAGATCGCGTTTCACCGCCGCGCGAATTTTCGGCAGCGCCTTCGCGAACGCGAGCATGCGGTCGAACTTGTTCTCATCGCGCACTTCGCGCCAGCGCTTGTGATAGCGATACTGCTTGCGCCCGCGCGCGTCGCGGCCGGTCGCCTGCAGGTGCGCGTTGCGGATCGGCGCGATCCAGACATCGGTGTAGGCCGGCGGAATCGCCAGCGACTTGATGCGCGCGATCTCGACCTTGTCGGTCAGCGGCTTGCCGTCCGGGGAACACGTAGCGGAACGCTGCCGGCCCGCCTTCAGGCGGCGGATCCCCGGCCGGTCGTCGGTCATGTAGCGCAGGCCCGCTTTGCGGGCCGAATCCAGGGGTTCGCTTGCCGTCACACGGCGCTGATACCCAGGTCGAGGGCCCGGTAGACCAGGGTATCGCCTTCGCGGCGAACTTCGGGGGTGAGGACGTGGCTCGAGCGCGCGTGTTCGGCGTGAGATGGACGACCTCGAAGCCGCCGAGGAGCACGGCCGCGTCGGCGACGAGACGGCGGTGGCACTGCCACCACAGCGTCTCCGCGCAGAAGATCGCGGCCGTACGCTCGCGTGCGAGGGCAAGCAAAGCGTTGAAGCCCATCCGGAAGTCGAGCGTGGCCATATAATCGGCATAGCCGCGGAAGCCGCTGTTGCGCAAGCCCGTGTTCGGCGAATCGGGCTGCGGCGTGCGCCGGCCGCCGAGTTCCGGGCAGCGGGCGATAGTCGATCGCGGCTTCGCCGAGCCAGCCGCGCATCGCGTCGGCGCCGAACTGCGGATGCTTGCGGCTGAACCCGGGAAACGTCGCACGTCGGCCGCGACCGCGATGCTCGCCGCACGCAGCGTCGTGCGGAAGATGTCGGCCTGCAGCGTCCCGTGGCCCATGGTGTAGATGCGGTCACTTGGATTCGACTGCGTCGAATCTCAGCGGTTGGCCTACGGCCAATCCGCACGAGGCGTAACACCTCCTAGACAGGCGTCTCCCCAAGTATGTATAATCCGACGGTTCGCCAAACGGGCGCGTAGCTCAGTGGGAGAGCATCCGCTTCACACGCGGGGGGTCGTTGGTTCAATCCCAACCGTGCCCACCAGTGTATCTGGCGCCGTTTGGCGCAGTAGCTCAGTTGGTTAGAGCGCCGCCCTGTCACGGCGGAGGTCGAGGGTTCGAGCCCCTTCTGCGTCGCCAGATTCAATCACGCCGGGCCTCACACGAGGCTCGGCGCGTTGCTTTCCGAAGGTCGTCAGTCTCGTGGCGTCCATCTCGGTCGAACACCTCACCAAGCGTTATCCCTCCGGCACGCTCGCCTTGAGCGACGTCAACCTCGACATCGGCGAGGGCGAGTTCGTCGCGGTCGTCGGGCCCGAGCGGCTGCGGCAAGAGCACGCTGCTGCGGATCATGGCCGAGCCTCGACACGGCGACCGACGGCCGCGTCGACAACGATGCCGCGGCGTCGGATTCGACGTCGAGCCTGCCGAGCGCCGTCGTCTTTCAAGAGCAGTCGCTCTTTCCGTGGATGCGCGTGGCCGAGAACGTCGCCTTCGCGTTCGACAGCCTCGGGCTTGCCCAAGAGCGAGGTCGACCGGCGCGTCGCGAAGGAGCTCGCGCTCGTCGGCCTCACCGAATTTCGCGAACGCCTATCCGCACGAACTCTCGGGCGGCATGAAGCAGCGCGTCGCGGTCGCGCGCGCGTTCGCGGTGGATCCGCCGGTGCTCTACATGGACGAGCCGTTCGGCGCGCTCGACGAACAGACGCGCGTCGGGCTGGCAAACGAATTGATGGCGCTGTGGGAGCGCATGCGCAAGACCGTCGTGTTCATCACGCACGGGATCGAAGAAGCGGTGACGCTGGCCGATCGCGTCGTCGTGCTCTCGGCGCATCCGGGCACGGTCAAGGCGATCATTCCGATCGAGTTTCCGCGGCCGCGCGATGCGGTGGCGCTGCGCGGCGATCCGAAGTTCGGCGAATACGTCGTGCAGCATCTGGGAATTGCTGCGATGACGCGCGGCGAACGCGCGGTCGCGATTGCCGCGCCGATCTCGATCGTGCTGCTCTGGCAGCTCGCGGTGTCGACGCGCTTTCTCAATCCCGGTCTCTTTCCGCCGCCCTCGGAGATCGCCGCGAACTTCGTCGCCTACGCCGCGAGCGGCGAGCTCGCCACCAACACGGCCTGGACGCTCGGGCGGCTGGTCATCGGCTGTCTGATCGGCGGCATTCCCGGCACGCTCATCGGCCTCGCGATGGGGATGAACCGCTGGGTGCGCGCGTACTTCCAGCCGGTGGTCGCGCTGCTCTACCCGATCCCGAAGATCGCGATCTTGCCGCTTGCTGTATTTCATCTTCGGTACGGGCGAGCAGGCGAAGTGGGCGGCGGTCGCCGTCGGCGTGTTCTTCCTGATGGTGATCAACACCGAGGCCGGCGTGCGGCAGATCGAGCCGATCTATCTCGACGTTGCGCGCGCCTATCGCATCCGGCCCGCCTCGTTCTACTTCCGGGTGCTTTTGCCGGGTGCGCTGCCGAACATCTACGCCGGAATCAAGCTGAGCATCGGCATCGCGATCGTGCTCGCGGTGGCGTCGGAATTCCAGCTCACCCGCGTGGGGCTCGGGTTTCGCGATCTTCAACGCCCAGCAGCTGCTCGACGTCGACCGGCTCTACGCCGCGCTCGTCGCCGTCTCGCTGCTTGGCTGCATCCTCACCTATGGGCTCGACCTCACCGAGCGCTGGGCGATCCCGTGGCGGAGAGCACGCAAGTAAGCGTTTCCTTACAATTACCAGTAAAATGTAACGCAGGCCTTACGTGGGTCGAGAAACGAACACTCGATTGACACATGGAGGGAAGTAACCGTTAACGCGGTCTCACCGATCTCGATCGTTCGTGCGCTGTTCGTGTCTAATGACACCGTTCGGCGCGAGCGTTGGATCGCGCACGCCGGCCTCTCACTTTCGGTCAACGCCGCGACCGCGGATTCGACGCGCGAAGCGCTCGTGCATCTTATCCGAAGAGCCGGTCGACGTGATCATCGTCGGCCCCTCGCTCGACGACGGCACGCGCGAAGAACTGCTCGAACGAACTGCGTGCGCGTCATGCGACGATTCCGCTGATCGCCGTCGGCGGCCCGGACGAGCCGGCGCCGCTCGATGCGCTCGCGTACGGCGCGATCGAAGCGCTCGGCCGACGACGAAACGCCGCGCCTCGGCGCGACGATGCTGCGCGCGATTCGCGATGCCGGTTTGGGCCGCGCGCTGCGCGCCGCGCACGACGAACTGCAAGGCGTGCTCTCGCTCAGCGACCGGCATTCATCGCTGCTGACGAACGCGCCGGCGCTGATCTGGTCGACCGACGAAACGCTCACGCTGCGCGGCATCGAAGGCGCGGAAGCGGCTCGCACGTCCGTCGGCGTGCAGATCGGCGATTGGGATCGCTGCGCGAGCAGTCGCCGACCGCGCGCGCGTCGTCGACGCGCATCGCGACGCACTGGGCGGCGCAACGACCACGATTCGCGTGCAGTTGGCTCGGCCGGCTGCGCTATCTCACCGTCTCGCCGGTGTATCGAAGGCGACAGCGTAGCCGGGACGGCCGGCGCGGCGCTTGCGATCGCCGCGAGCGACGTCGATATTTCGGCGCATCGGCCGCGATCACGATCCGGTGACCGATCTGCCCAATCGCGCGATCTTCGAACACCGCGTGAGCACGGTGCTGCGCGAATGCGAAGCGACCGGCGAACGCGCGGCGGTGTTGTTCATCGACGTCGATCGCTTCAAGACCGTCAACGATCTCGGCGGTCATGCGGCCGGCGATACGGTGTTGCGCGCGATCGCGCACCGGCTGCGGCGCACGATCGGCGAACAGGATGCGATCGCGCGCTTCAGCGCCGATGAGTTCGTGGTGCTTGGCCGTCGGGCTCGACGATCCCAAGCGCGCCGAAGCGCTGGGCGCCGCACTGCTCGGCACGTTCGCTTTGCCGTTCACGTACGGCGGCACATGAGTTCCACCTCACCGCGAGCATCGGCGTGAGCGTCGGGTCCCGACGATGCCGATCAAGCCGAACGGCTGATCGCGCACGCCGAGGCGGCATCGTTCGACGCCAAGCGCATGGGCCGCAACGTCGTGCGCCGCTTCGCTCCCGGCGATGCTCGCGACGCCGTCGGAGCGGCACATGCTGCACCGCGAATTGCTGCACGCGATCGAACGCGGGCAACTCGAACTGCTCTATCAGCCGGTCTACGACATGCATCACGGGGCAAATCGTCAGCGTCGAAGCGCTCGTGCGCTGGCGCCATCCGACGCTCGGCATGATCGTGCCCGACCGGTTCATTCCGATGGCGGAAGAGTCGGGCTTGATCGCGAGCATCGGCGAGTGGGTGATCATCGCGCGTGTGCGAGCAGATCCGGCAGTGGGTCGACGCCGGAATCGACGACGTGCACGTGAGCCTCAACGTATCGGCGCGCCAGCTCGACCGCCTCGCGCTGCACCGCTTCATCGGCGATGCGATCCGCATCAACGGCATCGATCCCTCGATGCTCGAGATCGAAGTGACCGAAACCTCGATCTTGCGCGACGTCTACGGCGCGACGCTGTTGCTGCGCGAACTGCGCGGCATGGGCCTGCAGCGTCGCGATCGACGACTTCGGCGCCGGCTTCACGTCGCTCGCGTTCTTGCGCGATCTGCCGATCGACAACCTGAAGATCGATCGCTGCGTTCGTGCGCGACGTCGCGACCGGCAACTTCGACGGCGCCGTGGTGCGCGCGGTCGTCGGGCTCGCGCGCAGCCTCGGCTTACGCACGATCGCCGAAGGCGTGGAAGATCGCGCGCAGATGGACGATGCTGCGCGAACTGCGCTGCGATGCGGTGCAAGGGTTTCTTGTTCAGCATGCCGCTGCCGCGCCGACGAGTGCGCGACGCTCTTCGGCCAGAAGATCGCCTAAGGCCGGGGCCCCGCCTCGTCGTCTCCGGACGGCTTGCCTTTCAGGAACGCCAGCGCCATATAGAGCAACACCGGCACCGCGACGGCGGCGACCGACGCGCCGATTTTGCCGAGCGGCGACGTTTCCGCTGCGCAGCATCTCGAGAATTGCCGTCACGTCGAAGGACGAGAGCGGCTCCTTCGCCGCCGCGTCGCGCGATCGTCGCTTGCGTTCACGACTTCGGCGGTGGCGGCGCGTTGTCGGCGGCGGTGGCGCCGGCGGCGGCGTTGCAGCGGCGGCGGCGGCTCGACGCCACGCGGGCGCTTCCGATCGCGTCAACCGGATGGCGGCTACTGTCGGACTGCGGGACCGGAACGGGCGGCGGATCCGGATCGTCTTCGACCGGCTCGTACGGCTCGAGATCGTGATGGTCGAACAGCCCTTCGGCCGCGAGCGAGGCCACGTCGAACGTGAACGGCAGGCCGTTGAGGTTGACGATGCGCCCGCAGTCGACGCCGTGCGCTTTGAGGTCGTCGTCGCGCAAGTACAAGCTGCGCGGTGACGTTGTCGCCGTGGCGGTTGCCGGGGCGCGTGCGGATCGTCACGACGGCCCAGACGCCGTCGAACGAGGCGATCTCGACGATGTTGCCCGGCCGCATGAAGCGTCAGCGAGGGGTACTCGCCGTTGACCGGCGTGTCGGAGAGGATGGTACCGCGGATGAAAAAGCACGAGGTCCCGACGCCGAAATAGCCGTCGATCGATTTGGCGTTCACTTTGGCGATGCTGCGGGGCATCATGCGTCGTCTCACCGTAGCTAGTCGTTCGGCCGACACTCAAGCAACCTTAGGCTAGCCGCTACCAGGTTCTGGTGAGGACGCGAGGGCCGCCCAGTGCTAGTCCTCGGCGTAATCGTGGTCGGGATGGTTGACCGCGCCGACGCGCCAGTAGCCGCGGGCGACGACCCGGTCTTTCTCGAGCCCGGAGGCCGCGAGGATCGTCGTCCGCAGCTGCCGCAGCGCCGTGGCCTCGCAGCCGACGTAGACGCGACCGGCGCCCGCCGGCCAGGCGAAGCCTTCGAGCCCCTTGAGCAATGCCGCACCCGGCGTATCGCCGGGGCCGCGCACGAGCCACCGGATGTCGGTCTGCGCCGGACCGGCGAGCGGACGGGCCTCGTCGGCGGCGACGACTTCAAGCAGCACCGTCGTCTTGGTCGTAGCGGGGAGCGCCTCGAGGATCGTCTCGATCGCCGGCAGCGCGGCATCGTCGCCCAGAATCACGTACCACGGCGCTTCCGTATCGACCGCATAGCCCTGTGCCGGACCCATCTGCACGAGCTTGCTGCCCGACTTTGGCCTGCTCGGCCCAGGTTGCCGCCGGGCCCGGGCCGTGCAGCGCGAAATCGACGTCGAGCGTCTGGGCCCGGGCGTCGAAGCGGCGCGGCGTGTAGGTGCGCGTGTTGGGCGAGCGCGGATCTTCGGGGCCGGGCACCGGCACCGTATCGGCGCCGCTGCCGGGTTCGGGGAAGATCATCTTGATGTGCGCGGCCGGGCCCGACCAGGTGAACGACGCGAGGTCGCTGCCGCCGAAGGTCACGCGGCGCATCCGAGGGCTCAGTTGCTTCACCGCGACGACCGAGATCGCGCGCGGAACGCCGCGTTTGCGCGGCGGGCGGGTACCTTCGGGTGCTTGCTGTTGTTGGGTCATACGAAGTGACTTAACTGGGCATCGCGGTCTTTCCCGGCATGATATCAGCGGGGGGCGCGGCCCCTCGGCGCTGAACTTATGGCCTGCAGGTTTTCCTCGTGCACGAAGGAGTGGCAGCCATGATCGCACCCGATCTCAAGAGCGACGTCAAACTCACGGTCCTCAACCCGATGGGGTACCCGCCGGAGATCACGCGCAAGTCGGCGCGCCCCGCGGCTCGAGAGCCTCGACGGCAAGACCGATCTATCTGGTCGATGCCGCTTCGACGATTCGATCGAGCTGCTCAAACAAGTGCAAGCGTGGTTCGCCGAACACATGGCCGAGCGTGACGACGAAGATCGTCTCGCTCTCGGCCTATTACGGCCACGACGATCCGACGACGTGGGAAGAGATCAAGGAGAACGGCGACGCCGCGATCGTCGGCGTCGGCCACTGCAGCACGTGCGCGCCGGCCGTCGCGACGCACGCGATCACGCATCGATACGAAGTACGGCGTGCCCGACCGTCGCGATGCACACCGACAAGTTCGACAAGCGTCGTGAAGTCGGTGACGCAAGATGGGCGGCTTGCCCGAAGCGCCGACGGTGTTCGTGCCGCAGCCCGTCATGGGCAAGTCGGCCGCGGAGCTGCGCGCCTACGTCAACGGCAGCGACCCGATCACCGGACGTCCGGTGATGCTCGAGATCGTCGAAGCGCTGACCACGCAGTTGAGCGCCGCGTAAGTGGTCGACAACGAAGGACTCGACGCCGCGATTGGTCGAGCCCGCAACCGAAGACGAACTGCAGCAGCTCTTTCTCGACAACAACTGGACCGACAAACTGCCGATCGTTCTTCCGACCGAAGAGCGCGTCGCGGCGATGCTCGCGCACACGAGCCGCAAGCCGCAAGAAGTCGTCGGCCGCATGCAGCCGACGGCCAATCGCGGCCTGTGGGAATACACGGTCGAGAAAGTCGCCGTCAACGCCGTGATGTCGGGCGCGAAGCCGGAGTACTTTCCGGTGATCCTCGCGCTCGCCGCATCGGAAGTCATCGGCGCGCGGCAGCACGTCGAGTTCGGGCGCGGCGATGGTCGTCGTGAACGGCCCGATCCGCCACGAGATCAACATGAACTGCGGGCATCGGCGCGATGGGCCCCTACAATCACGCCAACGCGACGATCGGCCGCGCGTACGGGCTGCTCTCGCAGAATCTGCAAGGCGGCTCGGTGCCGGGCGAAACGTTCATGGGTTCGCAAGGCAACAACTACACCTACAACAACATCACGTTCGCCGAGAACGAAGAACGCAGCCCGTGGGAGCCGCTGCACGTGCAGAAGGGCTTCAAGGCGACCGACAGCGTGGTCAGCGTTTTCTACGGCTGCCGCTCGACGACGTTCTGTCTCGGCCTGCGCGAGAAATACTGGCGCGAGCACGTGCAAGGACATGCTGCGCCGGCGTCGACGCCGAACACGCCGCCGTGCTTACTGCTCGATCCGATCACGGCGCAGCAGTTCATCGATCGCGGCGGCTTCGTGAAAAAAGCCGACCTGATTCGCTGGATGCACGAGAAAGCGCGACGATGCCGGCCGGCCGCTACTGGGATCTGCAGCTCGTGCAGAACTACATCTATCCGTGGGCGACGTTCGGCCGCGAACCCGAAGCGACGATGCTCAAGGCCGAGCGACGACGAGCTGATCCGGGTCTTCCGAAGAGAAGAACATCAACGTCGTCGTGGTCGGCGGCGAGGCCAACGGCTACTGGCGCATCATGGGCGCCAAGTACCGCAAGTCCGTTTCGATCGACGACTGGCGTTAGCGCCAGTACTTCGCGTGGCGGATTCGCGTGACGATCTGCTGCGGTATCGAACGGCTGCTTTAGCGCGCCGTACTTCACCGCGGTGTCGATGCCCGGCTGCAGCAGCGCGCGCGTGAGCTGCTCGCCGTACGTCGCGCGCGTCATCGTTGCGAACAGCGCGGGGTCGATGCCCGCGACCGGACCGAAGATCTTCGCCGTCTCGGCATGATGCGTGTTGGCGAAGCGCGCCGTTTCGCGCATCGCGGCCACGAACCGGCGCGTCGCGTCGGGATTCGCGGTCGCCCAGGCTTTGGAGATGACGAAGACCGAGCTGATCCAGGCCGGGGCGACGGCGGCGAACGCGTTCCCGAGAACCTCGATGTCGTCTTTGGCCGGGGTGAGCAGCGGCTCGCCGAGCATCGCCGCAGCAATGCGGCCCTGCTTGAGCGCGGCGACCATGCTCGATTCGGGCAGTTCGACGAAGTGCGTGCGAGTGCGAGTCGCCGCCGTTCTTGTCGATCCACGTCTCGGCGCCGAGCTGCAGCGTGCCGCCGAGCGTCGTGCGTGCCGATGATCTTGCCGTTGAGATCGGCGGCCGTTCGCAGCTGCGTATTCCCGCGCAGCTTGACGAGCTGCGTGTTCTCCCGGTCTTCCATCGCGACATCGGCCGGTGCGATGACGATGATCGGAATGCCGTTTTCGATCGCCTGTACGGCCGAGGTGATGTTGGAGAAGCCCGCCTCGAGCGAGCCGCCCGCGATCGGCTGCAACGATCGGCACCGCCGCCGTTGTACGATCGTGACCGTCGCATCGATGCCGTATTTCTTGAAGATGCCCGCGCCTTGCGCGAACAGCGGCTCGGCGCTGCCGTCGGCAGAACCGAGCACGGCGATGCGCATCGGCGTCAGCGTGCTTTGCGCCAGCGCGCTCGCGGGCAGCAGCGCCGACGAGCACGGCGATGACGATGCAGCGCATCACTTCAGCGGCTTGCCGCCCGGTTCGCTCGCGGCGACCCAGGTTTTCTTTGCCGGATCCCAGCGGCAGATCACGATCGCATCGAGGCCGATGCCGCGCTGGCTGCCGTCGGTGAAATCGTAGTAGCCGTCGGAGCCGGGAAAGTGTTTGAGGCTCTCGATGTAGTCGAGGATCTGCTTCGGGGTCGCGTTCGTGCCGACGTGTCGCAGCGCGTCGATGATGATCAGCGTCGGATCCCACGATTGGCTGTTGCCGACGTCCGGATCGATGCCTTGCGCGTTGAAGGCTTTGTAGAAGAGCTGTTGCGCGTCGCGCACGGGGCCTTTCGGCGTGACGTCGCGCGAGATGAAGCCCGGCGCGACGAAGTAGATCTCACTGCGGCAGGATCGCCGTGTACTGATCCATCTGCGCGTGGATGACGTTGCCGAGACTCGACATCACCGGCAGATTGTCGAGGCCTGCATCTTTGAGCGCGCGCAGCACGGTCGCGGTCGACGTGCCGACGGTGGCGTCGAGGATCACGTCGGGATTGAGCGATTTGATCTTCGCGACTTGCGCGGCGACGCTCGTATCGTTGGGCGCGAAGTGCTCGCGCGTCGAGCAGCTTCAGGCCCGGATATTTGCCGGAGTTGTACTCGTCGACGTAGCGGGCTTCGGTGTCTTGCCCGGTCGCGTCGGTCGAGGAGATCAGCACCGCGTTCTTCCAGCCCTTCGCCTCCATGAACGTCATCTGCGCCTTCGCTTGATCGTTGCTCGACGATCCGCCGGAGAAGAGCATAGCTGCCCGCCGCCGGATGCAACGTCGGCGCGAAGCAGTACGTGACCGGACCGTTGTTGGCGATGACGAGCGGCTGCACGGCGAGACACGACGCGAGATACGTCGGCCCGAGCAGCACGTTGGGTTTCTTGGCGATGATGCCGCTGGCGAGTTGGACGGCCGTCGCGGGGTCGGACTGGTCGTCTTGGATCACCATCTTGATCTGCTGACCCTTGATGCCGCCGGACTTGTTCACGATCGATTCGATCGCGCGCACCGAGGCGGCCTCGGCTGGACCGATGAACGCGAACGGACCGGTCAGCGAGACGATGACGTTGATCTCGAATGGCTCGGCCGCGCGACTCGGCGCGGCGGCTTGGAGCGGAATGACGAGCGCGGCGACGGCCGAAGCCGCAACGAGGACGCGGCGAAGCGAACGAATGTTCAAGGCAAGACCCTCCGGGCATCGGGCCTTCGCGTTCGTCTGGAAGATTCCGGCGAAAATAAATCCCGCAACCGTAAGAATCTGCCACGCTTGGACCGAAGGGCGGCCCTATGAAAGCGTTTGCTCTCCTCTTCGCCCTGCTGCTTGTGCCGACGGCGGCACGCGCCGCGGATCATCCGGACATGTTCGTTTTGAGCTCACCGGATTTTGCCGATGACGGCTTTCTGAGCGCCGCAAACGCGGGTCGAGGAAAGAGCCCGCGCGGACCGTGGGCTTGCGGCGGGCAAGACGTCTCACCGGCGCTGACGTGGTCGCACGCACCGAAGGGCACGAAAACGTACGCCGTCATCATGGACGATCCGGATGCCGCGTCCGGCCGCGGCGGCACGCATTGGATCGCCTACGACATCCCCGCCTCGGTGACCCATTTGCCGCGCAACGCCGGCAACGGCGACTCGAACCTTCTCGTCGGCGGCTTCAATGGCGCGACGTACGCCTATCACGGCCCGTGCGCCGAACCTGACGCGAAGACGCATCACTTCCTATGGATGGTTTACGCGCTCGATCTTCCGGTGGGCACGTTGCCCGCAAACCTCACCCAAGCGCAGTTCCTGGCGCGCATCAAAGGCCACAACCTCGCCGAGGCAAGCCTGATCTCGCGTTACATGCCGCGCTCGAAGAAGCATTGATCCGGGCAGGAATCACGCAAAGGTAACGCTAGATGCAGGCGCATGCGGCGATTTGGAAATAATGCATTCGAGCTAGGGCTCTTCTCGTTCAACGTCCACAACGGAATGGCGCATCTCGACGGTGAGGTGTGGGACAACACGTGGGAGCACAACGTGCAGGCCGCGCAGATGGCGGAAGAGGCCGGTCTCGAGTTCTTGCTCCCGCTCTCCCGCTGGCAGGGTCAGCGCGGCTATCCGGCCGAGCCCGACGAGCAGGGCGGCTCGTTCGAAACGATCACGTGGGCGTGCGGTCTGCTTGCCGAGACGAAGCGCATCGCGATTTTCGGCACGTTGTCGGTGGCCTACGTCAACCCGGTCTTCGGCGCGAAGCAATGCATCACGGCACACCACATCGGCCGCGGCCGCTTCGGACTCAACATGGTATCGGGTTCGCATCCGAAGGATGGGCCGATGTTCGGCGCGCCGGTCGGGCACCACGATAAGGACTACGATTACACCGAAGAGTGGGTGACGATCGCGAAGCGTATCTGGACCGAGAACGCGCCGTTCGATTTCTCCGGCGAGTACTTCAATTTGAAAAACGTGCTCGTGAAGCCGAAGCCGTTCGGCGGCAATCGCCCGATGCTGATCAGCGCCGGGCACTCGCACCGCGGCCGTGCGTTCGGGATGCAGCATGCCGACGCGCTCTTCACGGCGATCACCGAGATGCGCAACGCGAAGGCCGAACTCAGTGCGGCGCGCGCGGCGAGCACCAGCAACGAGTACGTGCCGATCTACGGCAGCAGCCATCTCTGCGCGCGTCCGACGCGCAAGGAAGCCGAAGAGTATTATCACCACGTCGTGTACGACCTCGGCGACTGGGCCGACATGGACACGCTGCTGCCGAATTGGCTGCGCGGCCGGACGATGGAAGTCGCCGACATCACGGCGCTCAAGGAGCGCATCATCAGCGGCGTCGGCACGTTTCTCGTGAAGGGCAGCTACGACGACGTCGTCGAGACGTATCGGCAGCTCCACGAAGCCGGCCTCGACGGCGTCGCGGTCGGCATGTTCGACTACATCGCCGATACCGAGCGCCTGCGCGACGAGATCCTCCCGCGCATGGAGCGCATCGGCTTGCGCAAGCCGGTCAAAGCCGGCGTGGCGTAGATGACGTCCGTGAAGACGCTCGACCGCCGCACGTTTGTTGCCGGTGCCGCCTCGGTCGCGGTGCTGGGTGCGGCGAAGGCCTCGCACGCCGCAACGTTGCCGCACGTGCGCATCGGCACGGTGCCGGTCGACAGCTACGGCCAGCCGTACTACGGCGATGCCGCTGGCATTTTCACCGCGGCCGGCATCGACGTTGAGGTTGTGTCGCTCGCGAACTCGGGCGCGATCGCCGCGGCGATGTCCGGGGGCTCGATCGACGTCGGGATCGGAAGTCCGAGCGGTATCGCGGGCGCGCGCCTGAACGGATTCCCGTTCACGTTCTTCGCGCCGGGACCGATCTTTGCGGTCGATGCCACGGCCACGACGCTGCTGATGGTAGCAAAGGACAGCCCGCTGAAAGCGCCCGCGGATCTCGCGGGCAAGACGATCGCCGTCGATTTGCTCAAAAGCGTGCCGCAGATCGCGATGATGACGTGGCTGCAGAAGAACGGCGTTGACCCGAGCAGCGTGAAATGGCTCGAATTGCCGTTTGCCACGATGGGCGCGGCCCTTGCTGCCGGCCGCATCGACGCCGCGACCATTGCGGAACCGGCGCTGGGTGCCTCGCGCGATGTCGCCCGCGTGTTTGCGAATTACAGCGGTGCGATCGCGCCGCGCTTTTTCATCGGGGCTTGGTTTACAACCGAAGCTTGGATGAAAGCAAATTTGGCGCTGGCGCACCAGCTCGCGCGCGCGGTTGTGCAAGTCTCCGTCTATTCAGCCTCACATCCGCAAGACACGGCTGTCGTGCTCGAGCGGATATCGAAGCTGCCCCACGACGTAATCGCGCGCATCGGCCGTTGCCCGTTCGGCACGAAACTCGAACCGGCGATGCTGGAAGCACCGATCGTTGCTGCGGCCAAAGCCGGCGTCGTTCCAAACGGAGCCGTCGGTCAGGGCCTCATCTATCCGGGATTTGCCTCATAAGCAAGCGGGCGAAGATGAGGGTTTGGTAAGTCTAAGCGGCACTTGAGCAGATTCCGGGAAATTGGAACGATCGTGAAGACCGCAGCTTGGCCCAACCCGCGACTCATCGTAGCGCCCATCATTCTCGCGCTCGGCTTATCGCCGGCGCTGGCGCTAGCGCAGAACGTGCCCTCGTATGCCGTTCCGGTGACCGCGCAGCCGCCGGCGCCGCCCGCCGATCAAGAGACGATCCACGGCACGATCTCATCGATCGATAACAACGGCGGCGTGCAGCTGAACGACGATCGCGGCTTCATCGACAGCGTGCAGATCCAGCCGAACACGATCATCAATCCGGGCGGCGTGCAGCTCAAGTCGGGAATGGTCGTCACCATCGGCGGCGCCGCGCAAGGACAGGTCTTCGCCGCCAATCACATCGACGTCGCGATGAACGGCCCGTCAGGACGTCCGCCGCAGCAGCGGGGCGATGATGCCTACGTTCAGCCTCCGGCGATCCCGCTGAAGTCGGGGATGGAGCTGACCGGCATTCTCGCAACGCCGCTCGATTCGAAAACGGCTACGGTCGGGCAACCGGTGAACCTCACGGATGTCGTCGCGGCGAACGGCTCGATCAACGGCGCGTCGCTGTTAGGTACCGTCGTGGACGTCCAGCATCCGGGTCCGGGACGTAACGCGCAGATCATGCTGCACTTCGACACGCTGCAAATGCCCGACGGTTCGACTGCGCCGATCGACGGCATCGTCGTGTCGATGAAGGTCAAGACGAAGAGCAACGCCGCGAAAGAAGTGGGCGGCGCGCTCGTCGGCATGATCGTCGGCAACGCACTCGGCAAAACGCTGCTCGGCGTGAGCGGCGGCGGAGTCGTCGGCGCCTTCGGCGGCTACCTCGTCGCCAAAGACGATCGCACCGACATCACCATCCCCGCCAACACCGGCGTCACCGTCCGCCTCGTCCACGAACGCCGTCAGAGCAACGATCGGGTCAGTAACAGGCGGGGATATGCTACGCGTGGTCGTGATCGTATTTTTGAAGATATAGTATCGCTCTCACAAAGCGACCGCGTCTTCTTCGAGGAGTCCGACTGCTGTGTTACAGGAGTTGCAAAGTAGGCCGCGTGGTCGCTTATCTTACGTGATCGTGATCGATACACAAATGATGGAGAAATCCCGTCTCGTGCTGTGTGCGCTTTGCCGGCGCACACGAGCGCCAATCTTTCTCGCAAATCGCGCAGCGGCCGTTCTGTTCGCTCAGAATCGCATCGAGTTGCTCTAAACGCACGCCGTAGCGGCGAAGCACGTACGAACGGCGCCCCATCTCACGCCGGTGCGCGCTACGGTGATAATAGGCACGGTTTCGAACTCGAGTACAGGGCTGGCAGCGTAAAGCCCCGTTTTTCAGAGTAATTTTCAGCGCCCCGCACTTGCCGCAGTTTGGGACGCGCGCCTTTCCCATCGACATGCTACAGATTTTTTCATCGTTCGGTGCCAGCATATTGGCATTCGAGGGCTGATAACGAAAAAACCGTGCACCCGAAGCTAGAAAAAAAACGCCCGACTCCCTTTGGGGACGGGCGTTTACGGGGTGGTGCCGAGACCCGGAATCGAACCGGGGACCCACGGTTTTTCAGACCGTTGCTCTACCGGACTGAGCTATCTCGGCACGACTTAGTGGCCTGAAGGCCGACGCGTTTTCTTCACCGGCCGGGTTCGCTGCCCTCCCCTGGCGGCTACCTCCGGCACAAGTCGGTGCTTGGCCGGTTTGCCCTACGGGCGTCCGGGGTTCACGCACGTGCGATCGGGGCAGATAATGGTGCTGTGGAAACTTCATTTGACGATGAGACGGCGGCCGCGTTTAGCGGGCCGAATCGGCGGCGTTCGTGCCGCCGGCGCGCATCTACAACAGTAGAGGGCGATTCTCGCCGCGCCGACCGCCGCCGGCAGAAGCCCGGGATCGCTGGTTTGCTGCGCGCCATACGCTTGGAGAGCGGCGGCCCGAACGGAGACTAGTCCCGCGAGCCGGCCGGCGTCAGTGTTTGGCGGGCTTGCCCTCGAGGGTCCAGGTGTGGAGACCGTTCCCCGGCGCGGTGGCCGTTAGCTTTCCATCGACGAGCGTGCCGTTGAAGTAGTGGTTCTGGATCCGGCTGCCGTTGCCGATGAGGAGCCAGATCTTGGTGCCGGTCATGCCGCCGGTGACTTGGACGATCTGGCCTTCGGTGTTCATGAACGTGCCGGAGACGATTCCGTCGTCTGAAATCGACAGCCGCAAGCGTCCGTCGTACTCGCCGGCCGACTCGGGACTGTACTCGCGCGTCGTCAAGTCGTAGCTCATCGCCGACGCGGACGCCGGCAGGGCGGTAAGGGGTGCGAACGCCGCGGTGAGAGCTAGGACCGCCAGCGTCGCGATCGCGCGTGCCTTCATGCACCCATAAACGCGTGCCGGACGTGCGAGGGTTCCGAAGCCCAATCCGTTTTTAACGCTGCGCCGTTCTATGGCCGGAGCAACGGCCCGTCGTCGCCCTTACCGCCGGCAGCTTGATGCTCGCGTTCCAAAAAGCGGCCGTGGCCGCAACGCCCGGCGATCTCGCCGTTCTGAATTCGGCGATTCCGCTCGAACGCGCCGGCATCAAGGCATATGCCGATGCCGCATCGCTCGGCATTCTCTCGCCCGGCGTGCTCGCCGTTGCGAAGGGCTTTATGGCCGATCACATGGCGCATCGCGATGCGCTCATCGCCGCGGTGAAAGCCGGCGGCGGCGTGCCGAGCGAAGACACGGTGAAGCTCGTCTATCCGTCGCTCAAGACCGAAAAAGATATTCTCGTGTTCGCGCAGTCGGTTGAGAAGCAAGCGGCGAGCGCCTATCTCGGCGTGTTTCCGGTGCTGCAAGACAAGGCATTGGCGAAGGCGGCGGCCTCGATTCTCGGCGTCGAGACGATGCATGTGGGTATCCTGGCGTCGGCGCTCGGCCAGGGTCAACCCTATACCGGCTTCATCAGCTAGCTGATTTAGCGAACGGGGCAAAGGCACCCAATCCAAGGCGACCTTTGCTCCGTTAAGCCATGTGGCTGTCCCTCGACGACGCGCCTTCGGCGCTTTGCTCGGGATGACAATCGTTCAACTTCGTCTTGTGAACTGAAGGAGAGCCGGTGCGGATGTTCCGGATCGCGGCGATGTTGATCGTCGCCTTGTTCGCCATACCCTTACCGGTGCAAGCGCATCCGCTCGGCAACTTCACGAGCAATCACCTCACGCGCATTGCGGTGCAGCCGAACGCGATCGACGTGCACTACGTGCTCGATGATGCCGAGATCCCCACGTTCTCGCTGCTGCGTTCGCTCGATGCGCACGGCAAGCCGTCGCAGACCGTGCTCAACGCGTGGGCCGTGCAGCATGCAAAGGATATCGCCGGCGATCTCGTGCTCACGGCCGGCGGTCAGCCGGCCGCGCTCACGTTCAGCGCAGCGCACGTGCAGTTGCGGCCCGGGGCGGCTGGACTCTCCATCCTCTACTTCACCGCCGATTACACGGCGCCGCGGCCGCCGGGCGCGCAACGCATCGAGTACACCGACAACACGCTGCTCGGGCGCATCGGCTGGAAAGACGTCGTCGTTCTGCCGCAACGCGAACCGACGCACGAGCTGCGCGTGTATCCCGATGCGCTGATCGGTTCGCCGCGCGATCGCACGGCCGTCGCGATGACGGTCGCCGCTGACGGCGCGGTGACCGTGGCCGATGCCACGGCCGCGCCGCTCTTCGGCGTCGCGTCGGCGGCGCGCATGAACGATCTCTCCGACGTGCTCGCACGCAATCTCTCCGATCCGCTCGTGCTCCTCGGCGCGCTGCTGCTCGCGATCGGCCTTGGCGCGCTGCACGCGCTCGAACCGGGCCACGGCAAAACGCTGCTGGCCATCTCGCTTGTCGGGGCCCGCGCGACGGTCCCGCAAGCGATGATCCTGGCGTCGGCACTCACGATCGCCCACACGATCGGGGTGCTGGCGTTCGGGGTCATTGTCCTCACGCTCGCGCAGTACATCGTGCCGGAAGCGCTCTATCCGTGGATCGCGCTGCTCTCGGGCGTCTTCGTCGCGTTCCTCGGCGCACGCGCACTGTCGCGCGAGATCGAGCGCCGCCGCTCGCCGCACACGCACGGCGATCATAGCCACGGCCACTCACATTCGCACGGCCACGATCATCACCACCACGACGACGGCGGCTTCAGCGAAGCGGTGCACGCGCATTCGCACCTGATCCCCGGCACCGCGCCGATCAGTTTCCGCAGCGCCGTCATCGCGGCGAGCACGGGCAACGTTGCACCCTGTCCCGCGGCGCTCGTCGTGCTGCTCGCGGCGATCGCCACGCATCGCGTGGGCTGGGGACTCGTGCTCATCGTCGCGTTCAGCATCGGCCTTGCGCTCACGCTCACGCTGCTCGGCGTCGCGGTCGTGCGCGGTGCGGCGTGGCTCACGCGCCGGCCGCAGTTCGATCGCTTCGCGCGTTACGCGCCGCTCGTTACCGGCGGGGCCATCTCGATCATCGGTTCGGTGATGATCGGCGAGGGGCTCGTCGCGCAAGGCGTCGTGCCATCACCTGTGCCCATCGCCGCGCTCACATCGCGGCCATCGCCGCCTTCATCATCGTTCGTTCCCAACCTCACCCACCACTCAAGGAGAAGTACTCATGAAACCGATCCAACGAGCGATCGGGGGACTTTGCGCGATCGCCGTGCTCGTCATAGCGGTCATCGCGTATAGCACCCACTCCGTTCGCGGCTCAGATCACCAAGACACCTACAACCTCGCAACGCGGTCGAACACCTCGGCCGACATCACCGATGTGTACGTGTTCCCCTCACCGGCCAACCCCGCGAACGTCGTGTTCGTGATGAACGTCTCGCCCTTGATTCCCGCCGGCATGGGCACGGCAAAATTCTTCGACCCGACGCTGATGTGGCAATTCAAGATTTCACACGGTACGAGCGGCGTCGAAGATCAAGTCATTCAAATGGGCGTCAGCGGCACGACTTCGAGTCAAGTCGTCACCGTGTACGGACCGGCGAAACCCAACGAAGTCGGCACGTCGAACACGTTCGTCCCGCCCACGGGCACGGTCGGCTACAACGCCTCGGCGACGCTGCCGAACGGCGTGCAAGTGTTCGCGGGCCCGCGCGCCGACCCGTTTTTCTTCGACCTCTTCGCGTTCTTCAAGTTCCTCGGCGATCGCAACTACTCCAACCACACTTCGCAAACCGACCCGGGAACGGGCAACACGCTACACCGGCACGCCGACGTTCAACGGCTTCACCGACCGGCACGATGTCGGGCACCGGCGGCGGGCGCGTACGCATGCAGCACGACGGCGCCGCAAAACGCGCTGGCCGACATCAACGGCGGCTTCAACGTCCTTTCCTACGTCGTCGAAGTGCCGCGTTCGCTGCTGACGAGCGGCTTCTCGAGTTCCACCATTCACGTATGGGCGACGGTCAACTCGTCGACCGGGTCATAGGAGCGCCACGATGAAACACACCTTATACGTTCTGGCCATCGGCGCGCTCGGCTTCGGGCTCGCAGCCTGCGGCGGCGGTAACAGCGTCAACAGCGTTCCGGTTCCCGGATCGCCCGCCGGCCCCAAATACGTCCAGATCGAATTGCTCGCGCGTCCGGCAGTCAAAGAGCTCTTCGAGAAATTCGTCGATCACCAAATAACGAACGCGGCGGAGCCATACGCCGATCCCACGCTGCAAGGCGAGATCCAATCCTTCACCGATGCGCTGCGGCCGCCCAATGCGACCGTCGGCAGCGACTACGGTAAGGTGCTCGCCGCGGTACTGTACCCGAACTGGATCACGGCCGACCTCTCGCAAACCGGCGGTGCGGCCTATCTCGGCAACGAAACCGGCGGCGCCACTTCGGCAACGCACAGTACCTTCGGCGGACGCGGAATCACTGATGACGTGATCGCGATCTCGCTCGGTGCCGTGTTCGGCGGAACGCTCCCGGCGTTGCATCTCCAACCGGAAGACAACGAAGAGAACAACTGCATCAGCAACGACAACACGCCGCAGCGGGCGTCGCAAGCTCCGACGGCAACCTTCCCCTACCTCGCCGTCGCGCACTAGGGACGATGAGGACATCCGGTCCCGCCGGAATTGCAGCGGTGACGATCGTGCTGGGCGCGATCGTTGCCGCTGCTCTCTGGCCCCACTACATCGAGCGCAGTG
Source organism: Vulcanimicrobiota bacterium (assembly GCA_963845455.1). Classification (GTDB taxonomy): domain Bacteria; phylum Vulcanimicrobiota; class Vulcanimicrobiia; order Vulcanimicrobiales; family Vulcanimicrobiaceae; genus Lustribacter. The sequence goes on from CAWJSM010000002.1 coordinate 1,337,824, forward strand.
CCAACGTGGCCGCCGCGGCCGCATTGCCGACGATGGCGCCGGTCGTTGCCGACTACGAGCAGCGCGACAAGCTCGTCGCGTACTGGGAGAAGGCGGAGAACGAACACCATCCGGGCGACATGATCAGCCCTGACAACCTCGCCTCACAATATTTGCAGCGCTATCGCGAACGCATGGACATCGATGACGTGCTGCGTGCCGAACGCGCCGCCAAACAATCGTTGATTGCGCAACCCGTGGCCAACATGCCGGGCGAACTCGAGCTGGCCTCGATCGACCTCACGCTGCATCGCTTTGCCGACGCGATCGCGGTCACCAAGCACATCGAATCTTACGACTCCGGCGATCCGTCGATGTATCCGCGCGAAGCGAGCCTCGACATGGAAGTCGGCAATTACGCGCGCGCCGCGCATCTGCTGGCCGCCGTGCCGGAGAAGCGACGCGATGACGGCTGGCGCGTGATCGAGTCGCGCTATCTCGAACTCACCGGCAATCTCGCCAGGCGCGCGTACGCTCTTGGCGACCACGTCCGCGTATCAGAACGCGAACTTCGATGCGCCGGCGCAGCAGCGCGCGTGGTACTTTTTCCGCGCCGGCGAGATGGCGTTCGAAGCGGGCGACAACGATACGGCGCTCGGCGACGAGCGTGAGGCCGTGACGGTGTTCCCGAACTACGCCGATGCCTTGCGCACGCTGGCCCGCATCGAGTGCGCGCGCCACGAGTGGCAGCAGTGCCTCACGGACGCGGTCGCATCGTCGAACATCGTGCCCTATCCGGAGACGCTCGGCTACAAGGCCGACGCGCAACGCGCGCTCGGCGATGCGGCCGGCGCGGACCAAACGGCCGACTTGATCCACACCGTCGGCGAACTCGGCGACCAGCAGCACATCACGGACCGCCTGCTGGCGATCTACTATGCCGATCACCACCTCTATCCCGATGAGGCGTACGCGATCGCAAAGAACGAGCTCAAATCGCGCGACGACATCTTCACCGAGGACACGCTCGCGTGGGCCGCGGCGATGGACACCCGCTGGACCGAAGCCCGCACGCACATCGCGCTGGCCTTGCGCTACGGCACCGAGAACTCGCTGCTCGACTACCATGCCGGGGTCATCGCCCAGCATTTCGGCGATGCGGCAGCCGCCCGGGCCGATTTTCAGCGCGCCGTGGCGCTCAATCCGCAGTTCCACCCCACCTTCGCGGACGACGCCCGGGCCCGGCTCGCGAAGCTTCCGGAATAAGTCTTACGGTGTATACGAGTTCCCCATGGCCGCCCGTCGTAGCTGAGAAGCCGTGAGCGTCAGCTTTGGCCCGCGCGCCTTGGGGCGCGTCTTCGACGACAGTCCCGGCGAGACGCGCTCGAAGATTGCGGCGATCTACGCCTTGCTCGTGCTCGCCAACGTCGGTGCCTGGGTGCTCGCCTTCGCCGCGTTTGCCGGCCGGCCGCTGCTGCTGGGCACGGCGCTCCTGGCCTACACCTTCGGCCTGCGGCACGCGGTCGACGCCGACCACATCTCGGCGATCGACAACGTCACCCGCAAGCTGATGCAATCGGGGAAGAAGCCGGTGTCGGTCGGGTTCTTTTTCTCGCTCGGTCACTCGACGATCGTCATCGCGCTCTCGGCCGCGATCGCGTTTGCCGCGGCGGTCGTGCATGCATCGCTGCCGGGGCTCGAGAGCATCGGCGGCGTAATCGGCACCTCGATATCCGCGCTGTTCCTCTACGCGATCGCGGCGATCAACATCGTCGTGCTCGTGCAAGTCTACCGCACGTTTCGCCGCGTGCGGCACGGCGAGGCGTATACCGATGTCGCCGGCGATGCGACCATCAACGGCGGCGGACTGTGGTGCCGGTTGTTTGCGCCGTTCATGAAGATGATCGGCTCGAGCTGGCACATGTATCCGCTCGGCGTGCTGTTCGGCCTCGGCTTCGACACGGCCACGGAAGTCGGGATCCTGGGCATCGCCGCGCTCGAAGCCGGCAAGGGTTTGCCGGTCTACACGATCATGGTCTTTCCGCTGTTGTTCACGGTCGGGATGTGCTTGCTCGATACGACCGACGGCGTGCTGATGCTCGGCGCGTACGGCTGGGCGTTCGTCAAACCGGTGCGCAAGCTGTACTACAACCTCACCATCACGCTCGTCTCCGTGCTCGTTGCCGTACTGGTCGGCACGATCGAAGCGCTCAGCATCATCGGCCCGCAGCTCGGTTACAAAGGCACGCTCTGGGACGTGGTCGCGACGATGAGCGACAACTTCGGCCTGATCGGTGTCGCGATCATCGCGATTTTCGTGCTGAGCTGGATCGTCTCGACCGCCGTCTACCGCCTGCGCCGCTACGACGAGTTGGAGCCCGCCGCCAGCGTCACCGGCTGAAACAGCCGGCACCCGAGGGTCTTTCCGCGGCCCTGGCCAAAACGTGCTCGACACTTCTGAGGAGAGCACCATGGCAGAGGAAAATCGCGCGCGTCTGAGACTCAACCCGTACAACGACTGGGTTGCTCGCGAAGGTCTCATCGTCCATGAAGGCCTCTCGTGCGATCTCCTCACCGCCGAGACGAAGTTTTGGCCGCGACTCGGCGTTCCCGGCGCCGCCGTGCACTTACGCGGACGCGGCGATTTCAGCAACCTCTTCCTGATCGACATTCCGCCCGGTGAGTCGACCGAACCGCAGCGGCATCTCTACGAAGAAGTCGTGTACGTCGTCGAAGGCCGCGGCAGCACGCAACTCGAGTTTCAAGACGGGCGCACGCACAGCTTCGAGTGGCAGCCGCGCAGCATGTTCGCGATCCCGCTGAATGCGAAGTATCGCCTGCACAACGGCGACGGCAAGAACCGCGCGATCCTCGGCACGGTCACGTCGATGCCGCTGATGATGAAGATCTTCCACAACGACAGCTTCATCTTCGAGAACACTCACTTCTTCGAAGATCGCATCGGCAAGGATAACCACTACACGGGCGAGGGCGATCTTACGATGATCCGTCCCGGCAGCAACATCTGGGAGACGAACTTCGTCCCGGACCTCGGCTCGATCGAACTGCACGCGTGGAACGAGCGCGGCGCGGGATCGTCCAACCTCATGTTCATCCTCGCCGATAGCAACATGCACGCGCACGTTTCGCAAATTCAAGCCGGCACGTACAAGAAGGCGCACCGTCACGGCGCCGGCCGCCACGTCTTCACCGTCACCGGTAAGGGCTACTCGCTCTTATGGTATGAAGGAGAGAAAGATTGGGAGCGCGTCGACTGGCGCCCGGGCGTCGTGTTTCCGCCGGTGGAGAACCAGTTCCACCAGCACTTCGTCACGAGCAAAGAGCCATCGCGCTACATGGCGACGGGCACGAGCAACCAGCGCTACCCGCTGACCGATGCGGCGCGGACGAACTCCGGCACCGACACCGAGCAAGGCGCCGTCGCGCGCAGCGTCAAGGACGGCGGCGGCCAGATCGAATACGAAGATCAGGATCCGCGCATCCACGCGCTCTGGCTCGAAGAAATGGAAAAGAACGGCGTAACGCCGCAGTTCGACAAGTATGAAACGGCGCCGAAGGTCTTAACCGCTGCGGGCTAATTCGTAACGGCTAACTCGACTGCAGGTACGGACACGCCTTGGGGACCTTCGCGCCCTTGAGTGCGGCGAGGATGTCCTTGGCAATCTCTGCGTGGCCTGCATCATTTGGATGCAGGTCGTAGGGGTTCGCGTAGTCGGCGGTCGCGTAGAACTGCGCATCGCACTGCAGATCGACAACGATCGCACCGGCGACGGCCATCAGGTCGCGGCGCATTGCGTCGTCGGTCGCGGTAATGCCGGCGCGTACCGTCGCGCTCGCTCCGGACTCATAGCGGTAGGCCGGGTTCGGCACCGTTAGGAGGACGATCCGCGCCCGCGGAGCGCGTGCCTTGATGCCGGCGATGATGGCCCGGACATTTCTCGCATAGGCTGCGGATGCGGCCGGAAAGAGCGCGTCGGGGTTTCCGCCCGCTCTGATCTGCTCACCCGCGAGCCACAGATCGTTCGTCCCGATGAAGAGGCTCACGATGTTTGCGTTTGCCGGGATCCGCGGTACCTCGTCGGCGAGGACTCCGCCGTTTACGACCGTCGTGGTTCCGATCGCGGTGTTGACCGGTCCGCTGAACTCACTTCCAATTCCGAGGTTCGTTACCGCCGCATTCAGAGCGGCGCCGACCAGCGTGACGTATTCGTTCGCCGGCGTCGACGCTTCACCACCGAGGGTGATCGAATCGCCCAGAGCGGCGTACACAATCGGAGCCGGCGCGGGCGCCGGCCTCGAGATAGCGACTGCAACAGGGAGCACGGACGCCTTATGCCGGTACGGTAATCGTGACTCCGTCGGCTTCGAGCCAACGTTCGAGATGCTCGACGTACTCGGGGCCGAACGTGTCGTTCAGACACGCGCGGTACTCGGCGTAGGCCGCCGGCGTCGCGACGCGCGCTTCGAGCGCGTAGCGATGGATCGACATGTAGGCATCCCGTAGCCGCAGCCCGCCATGCACCAACTCGACCAGCAGGTCGCTAGCGGAGCGGTGCGGATGCGCACGCATCCGGGCCTCGAGCCACTCATCGAGCGCCACCGGAAGGCGCATCGAGCGCGTCGGGCCGGTCGTGGTTCCGCGGGGACGCGGCATCAGCGGCCTTTGTCTTTGGGCGGCGGCGCATCGTGGGTGTGCGGTTTGCCATCGCCATGGTCGTGGGGTTCGCCCTCGGTATGGTCGTGGCGATGGTCGTGGTCGACGTGGCCATGCGCGTGGCGGTGCTCGATGCCGTCAGCGTGGGTGTGAACATGCGAATGAGCGTCGCCCTTGTCGTCGGGTTTGGGCTTGTCGGTCATAATGCTAAATTCGGGCCGAAGGTGGGAAAAGCCCGGTAAACAGCGCTACCCAAGAGGAGCTTTCGATGGCGGTTACCCGCAAGAAAACCACCCGGAAGAAAACGACCAGCAAGAAAACCAGTCGGAAGAAAACGACCGCAAAGAAGACGACGCGTAAGAAGACGACGCGTAAGAAGACCGGCGGACGCAAAAAGACGACCGGACGCAAGAAGACCACCGCGCGAAAGAAGACCACCGGCCGCAAGAAGAGCAAACGCAAGTACAGCAAGGCGGCGGGCGAAAATGTGCGCAAGGAAATGGACGAGATGAAGTCCGGCAAGCTGCGTTCGGGCCGCTCGGGCAAGAAGGTCACGAACCGCAAACAAGCGATCGCGATCGGGCTTTCGGAAGCGCGCCGCGCCGGTAAGAAAGTCCCGAAGAAGAAGAGCTAGAGATCGTAGTCGATCGTCACGGGGGCGTGATCGGAGAACCGTTCGTCTTTGTAGATCGACGCCGCGCGCACGCTGGACGCGAGGTTTGGGGTGACGAGTTGGTAGTCGATGCGCCAGCCCAAATTGCGCGTCCAGGCGGCCGGAAAGTTCGACCACCACGAAAACTGCCGGGGCTCCGGGTTGACGACCCGAAACGCGTCGACCCAGCCCACCCGATCGGTGACGTCGTCGAACCAGGCGCGTTCTTGCGGCAAGAAACCGGTGATGCGCGAACACGACTTCGGATCGAACACGTCGATGTCGCGGTGCGCGATGTTGTAGTCGCCGCAGATGACAATGCGCCGGCCTTCGTTCTTCATTTGCACGAGCTGCGCGATGAAGTGCTCGAGAAACGTCTCCTTGACCGCTTGACGCGCGGGGCCGCTCGTGCCCGACGGCACGTAGAGCGACGCCACCGAGAAGTCGTCGCCGAAGTCCATCCGCACGAAGCGGCCCTCGACGTCGTACTCCGGCAGGTTCAGCCCGCGTACGATGCGATCGGGTTTGCGCCTGGCTGTAGATCGCAACGCCGCTGTAGCCTTTCTTCTCGGCGTCGACGAAGGCCGTGCTGAAGTCCGGGGTGTCGAGCGCTTCGGGCGGCAGCTGGTGTTCTTGCGCCTTCGTCTCTTGCAGGCACACGACGTCGGGCTGCTGATCGTGCATCCAGCGGAAGAAGCCCTTGCGGGCTGCGGAACGAACACCGTTGAGGTTGCACGTGATGATGCGAAACACGCGAGGTGACTTAGCTCCATGAAGACCGTGGTCATCCCGACCGACCGGTCCGATGCGGTGTTGACGCCCGTTGCCGGGCGCAGCGTGCAGCTGACCAATCTCGACAAGGTCTTCTTCCCCGAAGCCGGCTTCACGAAGCGCGACCTCTTGCAGTATTATGCCGACGTCGCGCCGCTGCTCGTGCCGTACTTGATCGATCGCGCGATGGTGCTCAAGCGCTATCCCAACGGCGAGTCGGGCGATTTCTTCTATATGAAGCGCACGCCGCCGGGACGGCCGCCGTGGTTGCGCACCTGCCCGATCGAACACGGCTCGGGCAGCGTGATCGACTTCCCGATGGTCGACGACGTCGCGGGGCTCCTGTGGGTGATCAACCTCGGCTGCATCGACCTCAACGAGTGGTACTCGCGCTGCGATGACACCGACCGGCCCGACTACCTGCACTTCGACCTCGATCCGGTCGAAGGCACGCCGTTCGCAACCGTGCGCGACGTGGCGTTACGCGTGCGCGACGGGCTCGAAGGCTTGGGGATGAAGCCCGTTGCGAAGACGACCGGCTCATCCGGCATACACGTGTACGTCGCGATTGAACGCGGTCCGCTGCAAAAAGAAGTGTGGACGTTCGCCAAAGCGTTCGCGCAAACGCTCGAGCGCATGCATCCGGACATCATCACCGCCGAGTACAAGACCGCTAAACGCCCGCCCGGGCGGACGCTCATCGACTACAACCAGAATCGTTGGGGCGCCACGCTCGCATCGGTGTACTCAGTGCGCGCCAAACCGCTGGCTACGGTATCGACGCCGGTGACGTGGGATGAAGTGGAGGCCGGCATCGAGCTGGCCGATTTCCGGCTCGACAACGTGCGCGAGCGCTTTGCGAGCGTGGGCGATCTCTGGGCGCCGATGAAGGCCAAGCGCGGACGATTCGACCTTCGACCGCTGCTCAACGGGGGAAAGTAAGCAAGGTTACGGCCGCGGGCGGCCGGTGTGCGTACGATGGGACAGCGGCCGGTGATATGCCGGTCAAGCAGCATGCGCACCAAGGAGCTCCTACGATGAACAAACTCTTCATTACCGCGGCACTCATCGCGTCAGTCGGTATCCCCAGCATCGCATTCGCCCAGTCGATGCCCGCCGTTCCCGCCGGCTCGGTCGTCTGTCGTCCGGCCAAAGCCGGCGAAACGCCGAACGCGATGATGGGCACCTCCGGCCTGACGTGTCATAAGGTTGACGTTGCCAAAGTGATGGCCGCCGAGAAGACCCTGATGGGAATGATGAAGCCCAACATGACCCCCACCGAAATGTCGCACATGAAAGCGGCGTCGATGGCAATGAACAACGAACTGATGCTTCCGGCCATCCCCGGCACCAACGGCAACCCGAACAACTAGCCCAGAGCATAGCGGGTTCGGCGCGTAAAAAACGCCGAGCCCATTGAACCCGTTGATTGAGGCGGCCCCTCGACGACGCGCTGCGGCGCTTTGCTCGGGGTGACAGTTGGGGTACGATCGAGTTCGTGAGTACACTGCGACCTGGCACTGACCGGCACCGATACCGACTTTGCGCCGATGGAGATGCGGTCGGTTGATGCTATTCCGGTTGGGCCGGGGTGGCAGTACGAGCCGAAATGGGACGGCTTTCGGGCGATCGTTCACCGCGATGGTGACGATGTTGCGATCATCTCGAAGAACGGGCAGCCGTTGAGCCGATACTTTCCGGAGATCGTCGCGGCGCTTGCGGCGGTGCGCGGCGACCACTTTTCGCTCGATGGCGAACTCGTCGTGCCGCGGGCCGGCGCGCTGTCGTTCGACGCGCTCCAGCAGCGCATCCATCCGGCGGCGACGCGCGTCGCGATGTTGGCCCGCACGACGCCGGCGTATTATCTCGTGTTCGACCTGCTGCGCGAAGATGGGCACGAACTCGTCGAGCTGCCGTTGAGCGAACGCCGCGAGCGGCTCGAACGCTTCACCGCAACATTTCCCAAGGCGGGCACGCTGCGGCTGAGTCCGGTCACGACCGATCGTGCGGTCGTCGATGCGTGGTTCGAACGCGTCGGCGGTGCGCTTGACGGCGTCATTGCGAAGCGCCGCGATCGGCCCTATACCAGCGGCAAGACCGACGCCGCGGTGAAGATCAAGAAAACCCGCAGCGCCGACTGCGTGATCGGCGGCTTTCGTTATGCTGCGGGCGATCAGAACAAGATCGGCAGTTTGCTGCTGGGCCTCTACGATGATGCCGGCCTGCTCGACTACATTGGTTTCTGCAGCGCGTTTGCAGCGCCGGAACGCATCGCGCTGCTGGAGCGCTTGCGGCCCTATGCCGGCGGCAGCGGCTTCACCGGCGGAGCGCCCGATATGGCACCGTCACGCTGGAATCGCGGTGCCGAACGCGATCGATCCTACGTTGCGCTTCAACCCGAACTCGTGCTGGAAGTGGCGTTCGATCAAGTCACCGGCGGGCGCATTCGGCACGGCACGAAACCGCTGCGTTGGCGGACCGACAAATCGCCGCGCCAATGCACGCTCGATCAGCTCGAGACGGCCGGCAGCGTGCTCGGTTTGCTCGAGACCTAACTCGCGCGCTTGAGTCTGGGCGTGATGTGCTCGACCGCAAGCGATATCACGGCAACGGCGATCACCAGCCCGCCGAGGGTCACCTGGGCGAGCGTTACCCGCAGGATGCTCGGAAAGATCTTTATCGAGATGAGCAGCCACACGCCCGCGACCAGGTTGATCGTCGACCAGTAGTTATTCGATGAGTCGCCTTCATGGGCGATCGTGGATGCGAGGGCCGCAAACATGATCACGACGCCCGTCAGAAAGAGATTCCAGTGGACGGCGAACGTGCCGCGCGGCGCGGCGTAGCGCAGTGCGAAAACCATCAGTCCCAGAATGACGTTTCCCCAGGGCGCGTAGTTATGGAACGGCGATGACCGGTTTCCTGTGATTACCGGCGAGGGTTCCGGAACGTCTGTCTGCATACGGCCTCCCGCTGCTTAAACACTACCCCGCATCAAACGTTTCCTCACGCATCGGTCACGGCGATCAGATCCATCTCGATCAGGAAGTCGGGATGGGAAAGGCGCGTTACGCCGATCATCGTGCTGGTCGGCGGAAATTCGGCATTCTCCGGCCGCTTCACGCCCTTCATCGCTTCGCGCAGCTTGTCGACGTCGAGCGTGAACACCCGCCGCACCACCACGTCGTCCCAGGTTGCGCCGGCGGCCTTCAATTGAATCGTGAGGCCCTCGATCACGCGCTCGTACTGGGCGCGGTAGTCGCCTTTGCCGACCGGTTCGTAGTTTTCGCCGCTCGGCGTCATGCCCGAGATGAACACGAATTTGCACGGCCCCTTGACCGTGATGACGCGCGAATAGCTGGGGTGCTTGTGGAGCTCGGGCGGGTTGATAAAGGTTTTTTCCATGGACTCGCTTTCGGATTGACAAGATCATGCGTATCTGTCAAGGTCTTGTCATGCAGCTCGTTCTACGCGCGGCCGCGGCCGCTTTAGCGATTCTTCTAACGCTGGCGCCCTTCGGCAGCGCCCGCGCCGCAGACCCGCTGGAAATGTATGCGCTGATTCCGTTGACCGGACCGCTGGCGTTCTACGGCGCCGGGATCGCCACGTCGCTCGGCGCGCTCGAGAAAACGGTCAACGCATCGGGCGGCATCAGCGGCCGCAGCGTACACATCAACATTCTCGACGACCAGGCGAATCCGCAGATCGCCGTGCAATTGCTCGGGCCGATCTTGAGCAAGGGTGTCCCGGTCGTGATCGATGCCGGACCGGCGGCGACGTGCAAGGCCACCTCGTCGCTGGCGAAGTCGAGCGCGGTCGTTTTCTGCCTCTCGACGGCGTACGAGCCCGTTGGCGATCCGTACAGCTTCACCACGCCGATGAGCCTCGAAGACGCGCTTGCCGCGCAAATCCGGTTCTTCCGGGTGCGCGGTTTGAAACGGCTCGGCTTCATCATCGCGAACGACGCAACGGGTCAAGCCTCCGACGCCGTGCTCACGAACATCATGAACTATCCTGAGAATCGCGGGATGTCGGTGGTCGTGCGCGAGCGTTTTGGTCCAGCCGACATCAGCATCACCGCGCAAGTGGCGCACCTGCGCAGCGAAAACGTGCAAGCGGTGTATGCGCTGGCATCGGGCGCGCCGTTCGGACTGATCTTGCGCGAGATGCGCGATGCCGGCCTGAACGTTCCCACGTCGACGCTGGCTTCGAATCAAAGCGTCAAGCAAATGGAATCCTACGGAACGAGCGTGCCGCCGGATCTCGAGATGACCTCGGCCCGCTGGGCGGCGTACTCCGTCATGCAAGGCGGGCCGGTGAAAGAGAAAGTCGCGCAATTCCGCTCGGCGATGGCGCAGGCCGGTCTCGCCGGTGACTACGGTCCCCGCCGGCGGCACGGCGGTGCTGCACTAACTAGATCGGCAACGCGTAGGTCAGGCGCACGATCCGCCCTTCGGTTGGGTGGAAGTGATAGTCTTGGACGCCGCTGCCGCCGAGCAGCGGATTGATCGCCGGATTGTTCGCGTAGGCCGGGATCTTGGCGTCTTGCGGCACCCACGAGCCGTAGTAATACTCCACGTCGTCGGCCCGAGCGTCCAGGAGATTCAACACGTCGAGGTTCAGCCGCGCTTTGTTTGGCTGCTTGAGTGAGATCTGCGCGTTCAGAATCCCGGTTGGCGACGACACGGCATCGCCCGCCTGGTCGAGCACGCGCGGGCCGAAATATTCGTAGCGAAGCGTGGCCGCAAACCGCGGACGATCCCAGGTCGCGCCGGCCGCGGTGACCACGTTAAGCGATTCCGGGATATAGGTGCCGAGATTGTCGGGGTTCGTGAGAAATCGCGCGGTCGCCGTCGACACGTCGGCATCGAGCGTTAGCCCGGGCAGCGGGCGATAATAGTTCGTCAGCTCGATTCCTTTGCGGACCGACGGTCCGTTCGGCGTCGTGACGCCGTGATCGCCGTCGAATACGAGCTCGGAGGCGATGTTGAGCTTCCAGAACGAGAGCGTCGTCGTGAGCTTCGGCGAGGAGTAGCGGTAGCCGAACTCTTCGCCCCAGGCACGGACGAGCGGGGTGTAGTTTGCGACCGGCGCGCCGGTCGGATCGACGGCGGCGTGCGTTTGCGGGTCGAGCGTTTGCGTCGTTCCACGCGCGTCGTTGCTGTGAAAGCTGTCGCCGAAATCAAGGTAGAACTCCTGATTCTTTGATGCCGCGTAGGATGCGGTGAACTTCGGATTGATCATCGCTGCGGTGGTGATGCCCGAGTTCGCGGCTTGGAAATCGCCGACTTGCATGTAGTAGGCGTCCTCGCGGAGACCGCCCGTGAGGCGGAGCTTCGGACCGGCTTTGTATTCCGTGCTGACGTAGGAGAAGATGTCGCGCTCGACCACCTGATCGTTGCTCAGCGTGCCGTTGGGAAACCGGACCTGCGCGTTGGTGAGGAACAGGCCGAGTACGTAGATGTTGTCGTTGCGAAGACCGACGCCGACAGTCGTGTTGAGATTGCGTCCCGTTAGCGTGCGTGTCAGGTCGCAGGCCGGAAACGAAGCGCTTGTCCTCTTGTTCGCGCTGATCGCCGCACGCGTACGCGAACGCATTGGGCGTTACGGTGCCGGGTGTGGTCGCGCCGCCGGTCGGGGTGACGTTCGCCGGGCAGTACGACGTGTAGCGTGCTCGCATGGCCGCGCACCCGGCAGGCACGTGTATAGAGCGGGTTGCAGGTGACGGGGTTCGCCGTCACGTTGTAGTAGTCGTCGGCGTCGAACGAAGTTGTAGGTGAAGTTCGAGAAGAGATCGAGCCCGTACGATTCGCCGTACGCGACGAGCCGGGTCGATCCGTGCGCGTCGTCGTGTTCCCAATCCGTCGGAGAGCGCATAGCGGTAGGTGCGCCCGCCGTCGCTCGGATCGACGTATCCGATTGCGCGGGATGACGCCCGCGTCGACCAGGCGCTGCGGTATCTGATCGGTCGAGTTGAAGTCGCCGCGATAGCCCATGCGCCGTTACCGAGAAGCGCGGAGTTCGCGGTCGTGCGGCTCCAGCGCAGCACGCCGTTGATTTTCTTGTACTCGTCGGGCCGCGCGAGCGTGCCGTTATCGTGGTAGAGCTCGAGCGCGTAGAGCAGGTTGCCCGCGCCGAGTTTCGGCGAGTTGGCAAGGAAGAGCCGGTCGTAGCCGTAGTCGCCGATGCCGAGCGAGAGCGTCGGCGCGATCGTGTTGCGGAAGTAGAGATCGTAGGAACCGGCGGTCGAGAAGTCGCCCTCGTCGGCGTAGTACGGGCCCTTCTTGTAGGTGACGAAGCTGACGAGTTCCGGCATCAGCCAGTTGATGTCGGAGTAGCCCTGGCCGTGCGCGTGCGAGGGCATGTTGACCGGGATGCCGTCGATCGTGCCGGCGAGATCGGTGCCGTGATCGAGTTGGAAGCCGCGCAGATAGTACTGGTTGGCTTTGCCTTCGCCGCTGTGCTGGCTGATGACGAGGCCGGGAATGTCTTCGAGGATCTCACCCGGCCGCAAGATCGGCTGGTTGGCGATTTCGGTTCTGGTTGATCGTGCCTTCCGACGCCGCGGTCGCGGTGCCGACGAGGTTTGATTCGCGGCCGGTTGCGATGGTGCGGCCGATGACGTTCGGTTCCGCGGTTGGACACGGACTTGCGGCGGGTGCGGCGTGTGTCACAGGAGTCGCCGACGGACACGGTGCGGGCGAAGATGATGTTGCCGGCGCGGCAATTGCGGGCGCGACGATCATCAACACCAAAATAGAAGCCGCCATTAGTGTCGTCACTGCTGTCGTCTTTACGACGACGAGACGCACTCGGATTGTTTACGCTGTAGTTTAAATCGCCGCGCTTCTACAATAGAGACCGATCGTGGCGGTGCCTCGACAAGCTCGGGACGACATAGCGGCCACGAGCGGCCGCGCAGCGCTAGGCGGCGATGCGGATTTGTAGGATTTCCGATTGGAGGGTGCGTTCTTCGTTGAGGATGTCGAGGAGCAGGGCGCAGCTCTCGCAGCGGGCGATGTGGCCCATTACGGCTTCGTAGGGATCGGCGTGTTCGGCCCGGCAATCGGGGCACAGGTATGTATTGTCCATGCCGGCATCATGCCAGGCCAAAGTGCCATCTGGCTGGCACAGTACCGGGCCATTTCCGCGTCCACGTGATCCGGGGCGCACGGAAGCGCGGCCAGGCGGTTGGCTGGGGCTGTCATATACAGCGAATCAATGGCCTTACGCAGCCGTCGCGTTGAAGATCGCCGCGTTGTCGAGCGTCGGCTCGAAAGCGTCTTGGCGATCACCCGCGACATCCTGCGCGCGCCCGATTTGGATTTCGCGCTCGAGTCGATCGCCCGCGGCGTGGCCGAAGTCTTCGGTTTCCGGTTCGTCACGATCGTGATCGCCGAGGACGAAGCGACGTGATGCTGCGCCGCGTGATGCACGGCTTCGCGCCCGAAACGATCCTCGAGCGCAAGAACGAAGAGATCTCGCGCGCGGCGATGCTCGCGCTGCTCGACAAGCGCTTCGAGAGCGCCGAGAACTGCTTCTATCTGCCGGCCGAAGCGGAGGCCGATTGGGAGCGTTCGATCTACACCGGCACGCTGCCGCGCGATGCACCGCGCGCGACGCCGGAATCGTGGCACGAGCGCGATTCGCTGTGCCTCGTGCTGCGCGACGAAGCCGGGACGATGATCGGTTATTTGAGTCCCCGATGCGCCGCTCGACGGCTGCATCCCCGATCCGGGCGAACTGCACGCGATGGAGCTGTTCGTCAACCTGATGGGGCTCGGCGCTGGCGAAGGCGCGCGCGCAGACCCGGCTGCGTCACGAAGCCACGCACGACGCGCTCACGGGTCTCGCCAACCGGTCGTTCTTTCAAGAGCAGCTGGAGCTCGCGCTCGTGCACGCGCGCAACGCACCCGATCGCGCGAGTGCCGTGCTGTTCTTCGATCTCGACGACTTCAAACAGATCAACGACACGCTCGGACATCTCGCGGGCGATGCGATGCTGCGCGTCGTCGCCGACCGCTTGCAGCGCGCGGTGCGCTCGACCGACGTCGTGGGCCGCATCGGCGGCGATGAGTTCGGCGTGCTGCTCAACGATCGCGCCGACGCGGCCGCCGTCGATGCGACCGTCGCGCGCATTCAAGAGACGCTGGTCGCGCCGGCGACGATCGACGGCGCGGATCGTGTACATCACGGCCAGCGTCGGCATCACGCTGCTCGAAGAAGGCGACGAGCGCATCGAAGACGTGCTCAGCCGCGCCGATGCGGCGATGTATCACGCCAAGGGCCTCGGCCACGCGCGCTACGCGTACTTCGAAGCAGTACATGCTCAACGAAACGACGCGCCGGCTCGCGCTTTCGAGCAGCTTGCGCACGGCGGTCGAGACCGAACAGTTCAGCGTCGACTATCAGCCGATCGTGCGGCTGGCCGACGGCGCGATCGCGGGCTTCGAAGCGCTCGTGCGCTGGCGGACGCCGAGCGGTGAAGTGTTTCCGGCGGAGTTCATTCCGCTCGCGGAAGAAGTCGGGCTGGTCGTGCCGATCGGCCGGTTCGTGATCGCCGAGGCCGCGCGCTCGCTGCGCCCGTGGCAGAAGCAAACCGGGCAATCCGAGCCTGCGCATGCACGTGAACCTCTCGGTCGCGAGCTGCTCGAGCCGGACATCGAGGCCTACATCGTCGGCCAGCTGCGGCGCCACGAACTCGCGGCCGAACGCGATCACGATCGAGATGACCGAGAGCGCGGTGATGCGCGGCAACACGCTCGCCTTCGGCCGCGCTCGAGCAACTGCGCGCGCGCGGCATTCCGCTGTGCATCGACGATTTCGGCACCGGCTACTCATCGCTGCGCTACGTGCGCGATTTCTCCGTCGACGCGATCAAGATCGACCGTTCGTTCGTCGAAAGCCCCGACGGCTCGCTCGGCAGCGCGCCGATCGTGCGCCTGCTGATCGCAACTCGGTGCGGCCTACGCGCTCGACGTGGTGGCCGAAGGCGTGGAGACGGCGGCGCAAGCCGCGGCGCTGCAGGCGCTGGACTGCCGCTACGCGCAAGGCTTCCATTTCTTCCGGCCGATGAGCGCGGCGGCGATCTCGCGGCTGTTCCGCGACCACGCCGTCGCGCGTTAAACGGCGGCGAGCGAGGCGTCGGCGACGTTGCTGACCGATCGGGAAGCCGAGCGCGACGGTGGTGCCCGCCGGCGTGCGGTCGATGTCGAAGCGTGTCGCAGAGTTCGCGCATCATCGCGATGCCGCGGCCGCGCGTCGCGAGCGGCGGCGACGTCGTTCCACGTGCCGGTGTCTTCGACGAGGATCGTGCAGCGTCTGATTTTCGTAGCGCGCGCGCACGACGAACGTTTGGTTCGGGCGCCGGTCGTAGGCGTGTTCGATCGCGTTGGCGACCGCTTCGCCCGCCGCGACGACCGCGTCGAAGCTGCGCCGTTCGCCGAGCGGCGTCGAGGCGAGGAAGCGGCGCAGCGCCGTGCGCGCGAGCGGCGCGCTCGCGAGTTCGGCCGGCAGCCGCACGTCGAGATGCGCGAGCTGCGGTTCGGGCGCGATCGTCATGATCGTCGCGTCGTCGTCGCGTTCGCGCTGGCCGAAGATCGCGCGGTCGATCGTGATCGCCGGTTTGCTCGGCGCGAGCGTGCGCGTTTCGACCAGCGCGTCGGCGAGCGTTTGCGTGCCGGCGCTGCCGTCGCTGGTCGAGCGTCGTGCAGCCGTCGGTGTAGAGCGCGAGCACGCCGTCGACCGGAATCGCGACGACGTAGTTCGCTCGTCACGTGATGCGGCACGACGCCGAGCGCGATGCCCGGAGCCCTCGCCCGGCAACGGCGTGCAGATGCCGTCGGCGGTCGCGAGCAGCGGCGCGGGATGGCCGGCGGCGGCGTAGCGGAATTGCAGCGTCGCCGGATCGATGATGCCGACGATCGCGGTCACGATGCCGCGGATTCTCGCTGCGCAGCAGCACGCGGTTCGCGCGCCGCAGCGCATCGGCCGGCCGCGCGCCGTCGATCAGCGCGCCGCGAATCGCCTGGCGCACGGTGTTCATCGTGACGATCGCGGTGAGTCCGTGTCCGGCGGCGTCGCCGATCGCGACGGCCAGCGTGCCGTCGTCGAGGAAGAAGGCGTCGTAGAAGTCGCCGCCGCCGACGCCTGGCCGCGTCGCCGGCGACATACGACCACGAGATGCGCAGGCCGTCGACCACCGGCGGATCGGACGGCAGCAGCGCGCTTTGCAGCACCGGAACGGCCGGCGTCGCGGCGGTCGCGGCGGGCAGCGCCGGTCGCGATCGGCGCGCGCGCGCTACGAGCGCGATCGCAACGATCGGCCGCTCACGATGAGCACGAGCAGCGCGGGACGGCGACGGCCTCCATGTGCCGCTAGCTTCGGCACGTGACAATGCCTGTCCGGCACTTCCGCTGAAAGGCCGACCGCGCTCCGCGGACGCGATCTAGTGGACCAGGTAGCCGACCAAGCAGCAACGCGACGATGTTGAGGACCTTGATCATCGGGTTGATCGCCGGGCCCGCCGTGTCTTTGTACGGATCGCCGACGGTGTCGCCGGTAACGGCCGCTGCGTGCGCGGGCGAACCCTTACCGCCGTAGTGGCCGTCCTCGATGTACTTCTTGGCGTTGTCCCACGCGCCGCCGCCGCTGGTCATCGAGAGGGCGAGGAACAGGCCGGTGACGATCGCGCCGAGCAGCACGCCGCCCATCATCTTCGCGCCGCCGTTGTTGGGCAGGATGAAGCCGAGCAGCACGACGATGATCGGAACGCCGATCGGAATCAGCGCCGGCAGCACCATCTCTTTGAGCGCCGCTTTGGTGACGATGTCGACCGTCGTGCCGTAGTCCGGCTTTTGCGTGCCGTCCATGATGCCGGGCATCTCGCGGAACTGGCGCCGGACTTCTTCGACGACCGAGCCCGCCGCACGTCCGACCGACTCCATCGAGAGCGAGGCGAACAGATACGGCAGCAGACCGCCGACGAGCAGGCCGCACAGCACGTAGGGATCTTGCAATCCGAACGTGATCGCGTTGGTCGAGCACGCCAGCGCTCGTATCGGCTTTGCACCGGTCGCTGAGTTCTTGCACGAACGACGCGAACAGCACGACGGCCGCGAGACCGGCCGAGCCGATCGCGTAGCCTTTGGTGACGGCCTTCGTCGTGTTGCCGACCGCGTCGAGCGGATCGGTCACGTTGCGCACGTCTTCGGGCATCTCGGCCATTTCGGCGATGCCGCCCGCGTTGTCGGTGATCGGACCGAACGAGTCGATCGCGACGACGATGCCGGCCATCGAGAGCATCGACATGACCGCGATGCCGACGCCGTAGAGGCCGGCGAAGCCGTTCGCGACCAAGATGCCGACGACGATGACGAGGCCCGGCAGCGCCGTCGCCTGCATCGAGACCGCGAGGCCCGCGATGATGTTCGTCGCGTGTCCGGTGACCGACGCCGCGGCGATGTTCTTCACCGGCGGGAACGTCGTGCCGGTGTAGTACTCGGTGATGTAGGTGATCAAGCCGGTGACGAACAGACCGACGAGCGCGCAGATGAAGATGTCGATCGCCGTGATCGTTTGTCGTTCCGACGGTGACGCCGCCGCCGAATTCGGTTTGCGCGATGAAGTAGAAGCCGATCGCCGAGAGCACGCCGGCGATGATCATGCCGCCGTAGAGGGCGTTCATGATGCCCTCTTTCTTGACTTTGCCGATGCCGACGAAGAACGTGCCGATGATCGAGGTGACGATCGAGAGCGCGCCCATGATGAGCGGGAACGACGTCGCGCCGGGCGAGCGTCGCGCCGAGCACGAGATGGCCGAGCAGCATCGCCGCGGTCGTCGTGACGACGTACGTCTCGAACAGGTCGGCGGCCATGCCGGCGCAATCGCCGACGTTGTCGCCGACGTTGTCGGCGATGACGGCCGGATTGCGCGGATCGTCTTCCGGAATGCCCGCTTCGACTTTACCGACGAGGTCGGCGCCGACGTCGGCGGCTTTCGTGAAGATACCGCCGCCGAGACGCGCGAACACGGAGATCAGCGAGCAGCCGAACGCGAGGCCGACCAGCGCGCCGATCGAGGTCGTGATCGTCGCCGTTGTTGACTTGCAGCATGATCGCGTAGTAGCCGCTGACCGCGAAGAGTCCGAGGCCGACGACGAGCAGACCGGTGATCGCGCCGCCTTTGAACGCGAGGTTGAGCGCCGGGCCGAGGCCGCCGCGCGCCGCTTCGGCCGTGCGTACGTTGGCGCGCACCGAGACGAGCATGCCGATGAAGCCGGCCGCGCCCGAGAGGATCGCGCCGATCGCAAATCCGATCGCCGCTTCCCAGCCCAGCGGCTGCGGGCAGAAGCCGATGACGATGAAGAGGATGACGGCGACGATCGCGACCGTCATGTACTGCCGCTTGAGGAACGCCATCGCGCCTTCTTGGATCGCCGCGGCGATCGCTTGCATTGTCTCGTTGCCGGCCGGCTGGCGCAGAATCCACGAGATCAGGTACAAGCCGTAGAGGATCGCGAGAATCCCGGCTCCGAGGCCGAGCTCGATCCCGAGCTGTGCTGACATACGGGTCCTTTTTACAACGGGCCCCGGCCGGAGGCCGGGCAGTCGATTACACAAAGAAAGGCTCGATGCAGGCCGAGCACTTATGACGGCCGCGTTTGCGCGCATTTCCGGCACGGTCCTGTTCGATGGCCTTCGCTCGTAGGAGGGCGGACGGCGAGCCGCGCCAACCCAGCGCGCGATGGAGTCGACGGAGTTTCTGGTCGTCGGATGCGGCCCGGCCGGCGGCACGGCGGCCCGCGAGGCGGCCCGCTCCGGCGTCGCGACCGTCGTTCTCGAGCGCGATGCGGTCGTCGGCGCGAAGCGCGTCTGCGCGGCCGGACTGCGGCCCGGGTTCTGCGAGACCTTCGATCTGCCGCGCTCGATCGTGCACTGCGATACGCCGCGGCTCACGCTCTCGACGATCCGGAAAACCTACGCGTTCACGCTCGGGCCCGGCGCACACGACGACGCGCGAAGAACTCGACGGCACGATCGCCGCGCTCGCCGCAAGCGAGGGTGCCGAGATTCGCACCGGCACGCTGTTCCGCTCGCTCGAACGCGACCGCGACGGCGTCATCGTCGAGTACGCCGACACGCGGGCCGGCACGCGCAAGAAGATCCGCGCGCGCTCGGTGTTTCTCGCGCAAGGCTCGAGCGCGCGGCTCGACGACGTCGATCCGGCGTTTCGCCTATGCCGAATGGCGCGACGGCTTGCTGACGTGCATTCAGTATCGCGTCTATCCGCAAACGCCGGCGATCGCCGAAACGTACCAGACGCTCGAGATGCACTACTATCGCAGCCCGCTCTCGGGCGAGACGATCATCGCGTGGATGTTTCCCAAGCGCGATCATCTCTCGATCGGCCTCGGCCTCGGACCGAAGGTCAACGGCGCCGCGCTGCGCGCGGAACTCGACTGGTTCTTGCCGCGCGTGCAAGCGCGGCTCTTTCCCGGCATCGCCTATACGATTCGCGAAGAAGGCAACTTGCTCTACGGCGGCAAGCCGCGGCCGGGCATTGCGAACGATCGCGTGATGGTCGGCGGCACGGCGGCCGGCCTCGTCGATGCAACGACCGGTGAAGGCATCCTCGAAGCGGCGATGAGCGGACGCTTTGCGGCCGCAGCCGTCAGCGCCGCCAAGCGCCGGCGGCGCGATCCCGCGCCGGCGTACGACAAAGCCACAAAACACGCGTTTTACGCGCGTTTGCGCCACCGCGCAGAAACTGATGGCGTTTCTCGAACGCAAGCCCGCGCGCTTCGACGTGCTCTTCCGCCAACTCGAGGGCGCGCCGCGCTTCGCCGACCTCTTGCAGCACGATCGCAACGATTTCACGCCCGCGCAGTGGCTCTATCTATACGGACAGGCGGCGCGTTTCGGGGCTGCGCGCGGCGTTCGTCGCATAGGGTGCTCGCGTTCGCGTCGAGCGCTGCGTGCGGCTCGTGCTCGTGCTGCTTGGCGATCACGGTGGTCAGCTTTTTGTTTTTGCACCTGATCCCGGGCGATCCGATCGCGATTCGCCTGGGCGAACATGCGAGCCCGCAGCAGATCGCCTATCTCACGCACGAGTACGGACTCGACCGGCCGTGGTGGGTGCAGCTCGGCAAGTATCTCGGTCGCGCTCGCTGCACGGCGATCTCGGTACCTCGATCTCCGATACGCAGCCGGTCGCGCAAAAACTCGCGACCGCATTTCCGGCCACGATCGAGCTGACGTTCGGCGCGATGCTGGTCGCGATCGTGATCGGCATTCCGGTCGGCGTGCTCGCGGCGGTGCGCCGGCGTTCGTTCCTCGATGTGTTCACGATGAGCGCGGTGCTGGTCGGCGTCTCGATTCCGGTCTTCTGGCTCGGCTGGATGCTGGTCTACGTGCTCGCCGTGCTGCCCTCGCGCTTCGGCCTCGATCTCTTTCCGATCTCCGGACGCATCTCGCTGCTCTACGACATTCCGCCGCGCACGCACCTCATCGTGATCGATGCGCTGCTGGCCGGCAACGGCCGCGCCGCGCTCGACGCGCTCTGGCATCTGGTGCTGCCGGCGTTGACGCTGGGAACGATTCCGCTCGCGATCGTCGCGAAGATCACGCGCGGTTCGATGCTCGAGGTGCTGGCTAGCGACTACGTACGGACGGCGCGCGCGAAGGGTTTGAGCGAGCGGACCGTGGTCGTGCGGCACGCGCTGCGCAATGCGCTGATCCCGATCATCACGGTGCTCGGCCTGCAGACCGGTCTCTTGCTTGGCGGCGCCGTGCTGACCGAGAGCGTGTTCGCTTGGCCGGGGGTCGGCCGACTTGGCGTTCGACGCGATCTCCAACCGCGATATGCCGGTTATCAACGGCTGCGTGCTGCTCTTCGCCACGGTCTTCGTGACCGTGAACACCATCGTCGATTTGCTCTACGCTTTGGCCAATCCCCGGATTCGCTACGCCGGTTAGAGGGCAACTCTTACCAATTCTGTGAAAAACGTTAACCGTATCACGACAAACTACGCCCTCTTGAACGGGGGAACGGCCCGGGCGAAACGAACTCTAGCGGCTAGGTCCGAACTTCGTCTCGGAGTGCCCGTGTGAAAGCTACTCGCGAAACCCGGCGATATGTCATCGCCGGCGCAGAACTCAGCCGGGAAGAAATCGTCCACAAGTATCTTCACTTAGTGAAATACGTGGCCGGTCGCATCTCGATCAATCTGCCCCCCAACGTCGAGATCAACGACTTGATCAACGACGGTATTCTGGGTTTGATCGACGCGATCGAAAAGTACGATGATGCCCGCGGCGTGAAGTTCGAGACGTACGCGATCACCCGCATCAGCGGCGCCATCCTCGACGCCTTGCGAGCGCTCGACTGGGTGCCGCGAGCCGTGCGGCAACGTGCCCGCGAACTCGAACGCATCTACCAGGAACTCGAGATCGAGTTCGGCCGGGCCGCGACCGAAGAAGAAGTCGCCAACCGGATGGGGATGACGGTCAAAGAGCTCGACGTACTGATGCAAAAAGTTCGCGGTACGTCGGTCCTCTCGCTGGAAGAATTTCTCCCCAACGAGCGCGGCTACGAGATCCCGCTGCTCGACACGCTCAAGGATGACGGCAACGAGGTCTCGAGCGCCGTCGAGGCCCGCGAGATCAAGGCCGCCCTGGTCACCGCGGTCGACGCGCTGCCGATGCAAGAGCGCACGGTGATCTCGCTCTACTACTTCGAGGGCCTGACGCTCAAGGAGATCAAGGGCGTCCTCAACGTCTCCGAGTCGCGCGTCTCCCAGATTCACGCCCAAGCCGTCATCCATCTGCGCGCCAAATTGCGAAATTTGACCGCGGATTTGGGATATCGTGAGGGCGATCCGAACGTTAAGCAGAAGTATACCCGGAAGCCGCAACCGGCCTAACTCCCCCGGCCAGCTCTCAAGGAGAGGGTTCATGGCGATCCGGCCAACCGATCTGCAAACGCGCGCTCATCGTTTCCACCCAGGCCCCGCCGACGCAACAGCGTCTGGAACAGGCGCCGGGTTTGAGTCAGGCTGCGCAGCAAGCGGCGTTCGTCAGCAAGACCGACGAGCGCAACGAACGCGTGGCCGAAACCACCGATCTGCAGGGCAATAAGATCGGCGTCAACGAGCGCGAGCAGCCCGACCAGCAAGGCGGCCGCGGCCGCAAGCGCGAGCGGAAGCCCGGCGACCCGTTCGATGAAGTCGTTGAAGACGCCGCCGGCCTATCCGACGGAACCGCGCACTTGATCGACTATAGCGCGTAGAGTTCCCGTGTCGAGCTAATGTCGGTCAACCCGGCCGCCGTCAACGCGGCCGCCGCCAGCAATGCGGCCTCTACGGCGGCCGTCGAGCAGTTGATTGCGGCCGAGATCAGCGCGCTTGCCGCCGAAGCGCAGGCGCTGCAAGGCCAAGTCACAACCGGCCAAGTCGTTACGGCGCAAGTGCTGCCCCCGAACGGGCTCACCGATCTGATCCAGATCCTCGGCAATCGCGTCGCGGCCGCGCTGCCGCCGGGCCTGGCGCCGGGACAAACGTTCACCGCGCAAGTGACCGGCTTCGACGGTCCGCAGATCTTGCTGCAAGTCCTCAACACGATCGAGACGCCCGCCGGCTCCGCCGACGCGCCGCCGCCGGGTCTCGGCAACGCTGCGTTACAAACGGGCGTCGACGAGCAGGCTCCGAGCGCGCTCGAACTCGCGGCAACCCGGCCGATGCTGCCCGACGGCATCTCGCCGAGCATCGCGCCGCCGCCGGCCGTCTTCGTGGCCGCGTCCGTGCGGCCGGCTCCGGGAACGAATGCGCCGGCCGCGCCCGCCCCGGAGCAAGGCCCCGTCACGTTACCGCCGCCGGCGCAAGTGCTCGCGCAGCCGCTCAACGGGCTCGCCGATATCGAAGCGCGGCTGGCCGCCGCGCGCGCGGGAGCCGTGAGCATCAACGTCCCGCAGGCAGCGCCGGCGCCCGCTCCTGCGGCCGCACCCGGCGGTGCGCCGCTCAACCTGCCGCCCCCGCCGCCGGCACCGGCTGCGGGCGCGCCGCGTCGCGACCGCGTCGCCCAACGCCGTTCCGCAGCCGCCGCCGGCGATGTCCGGCCGCTTCACGCTGCCGCCGCAGATCACGCCGTCGGCGCGCTTTTCCGAAGCTGCGCCGCCGGCCGCGACGAACGCGCCGGCAGCCGCACCGCCGGCCCAGGCCGCGACGGGACTCGCGGCCTTGCGCGATCCGGCGGCGCTGGTTCGCGCGCTGAACTTGCCGGTGACGCCGACCAACGTGGCCGCGGCGCAACTCGCGATCAACACGCCGCAACGGTTGCCGGCCGCGCTCGCGACGCTCGAGAGCGCGCTACCGGAAACCGATGATCCGCGCGTCGCGCACGCTGCGCACGCTCTCCGCGTTCGTCAGCCGCATCGAGCCGTCGTCGCCGCAGCTCGCGGCGCAGATCTCGGCCTACGTCGACAACGTCGTGACCGGCAACGAGCCGAAGCTCGTGCAGTTGCTGAGCGCGCAGCTCGCCGCGAATCAAGAGCCCGCTGCGCCGCCGCCCGCCGCGCCGGCCGAAGGCGCGACGCAAGGTTCTTCGCAGGCCGCTCCGTTGCCGCCGATCGTGCAGCAGCCGGCGTTGCCGGTCGTTGCGCTCGCGCAAGCTGCCGAACGCGGCGCGGCGCTCACCGCCGACTTGAAGACGCAATTGCTCGCGGTGATCAACGCGCCGCCGGCCGGCAGCGAAGAAGGCGCCGCTCGTACCGGCCGCATCGAGCGCGCTGAGCGCGATCACCGCCGTGCAGATGAACGCGGCGCAAGCGATGAACGCGAACCCGCAAACGATGGCGTTCACCTTGCCGATGTGGCTCGGCAACGGCTACGCGCAAGCGCATATCGCGATCGACCGCGATGCGCCCGAACCCGGCAACCGCAGCCTCGACGGCGACAACTTCCACATCGCCTTCGTGCTCGACACGAAGAATCTCGGCACCGTCACGGTCGACTTGCAGACGGTCGGCCGCGCGTTTTCGCTGGCGGTGAAAACGGAAAACGAACCGTCGGCGAAGCGCTTCGCCGATTCGCTGCCGACGCTGACCGATCGGCTCGAGAAGTTGCGTTACCGCGTGAACTCGGCCGAAGCAACGGTGGCTGCGCGCGGCGCGCGCGGCTACGCGGCTGCGCGCGGCTGCCGGCGATCCGGAGACCGAGGATGATGACGGCGTCGGCTCCGACGTGAACGTGCGCGCATGAACAACAACAGCGCCTATTACAATGCCCGGCGTAACGCGCCGCAACGTCCGGCCGCGGCGGCGATGTACTACGATCCGGCCGGCAGCGCGCCGCCCGAGATCATCGCGACCGGCCAAGGCATGATCGCCGAGGAGATCGTCAACGCTGCGCGCGAGCACGGCATCCCGCTCCATCAGGATCCGGGTCTGGTCGAAGCGCTCTCCAAACTCGACATCGGCACGATGATCCCGCGCGAACTCTACGCCGTCGTCGCCGAAGTGCTCGCCTTCGTCTATTCCGTCGATACCGAGGCAGCAACGGCCTGACGGCGAACCCGCACCACGGTCATGTCGTGGTTCGATAAACTCAAGGCAAGCGTCACCCGGTCGCGCGATGCGCTGCTTGGTCTGGAAACGATGGCGCTCGCAAAGCGCCCGCTCGATGCCTCCTTCTGGGATGAATTCGAAGAGATCCTCATCGGTGCGGACTTCGGCTTCGCTACGACGGAGAAGATCGTGTCTGCGCTGCAGGGCGTAGCGAAGCAAGACCGTTATCAGACGAGCGATCAGGTCATCGCGCGCTTCAAACGCGACGTGAAGAACTTCCTCACGCTGCCCGACATGGGCTTGCAGCTCGAACGCAAACCGGCCGTGATTCTCATCGTCGGCGTGAACGGCAGCGGCAAGACGACGACGATCGGCAAACTCGCGACCGCGATGAAACGTAACCGGCGCAAGGTGCTGCTCGTGGCGGCCGATACGTTTCGCGCAGCCGCGGCGGAGCAGCTGACGATTTGGGCGGAGCGCGCGGGCGTCGAGATCGTGCGCGGGAACGAAGGCGCGGATCCGTCGTCGGTCGTCTTCGACGGCATGGTTGCGGCGAAGTCGCGCGGCTCCGACGTCGTTCTCGTCGACACGGCCGGCCGCTTACAAACGAAAACCAACCTGATGGAAGAGTTGAAGAAGATGCGCCGCGTGATCGAACGCGAAACCGGCGCACCGCCGGCCGAAACGCTGCTCGTTCTCGACGGCACGACGGGACAAAACGCGCTCTCGCAAGCGAAGCTCTTCAACGAAGCGACGCAACTCACGGGCGTCATCGTGACGAAGCTCGACTCAACCGCAAAGGGCGGCGTGCTCGTCGGCATCGTCGATCAGCTGACCGTGCCGATAAAATACATCGGCCTCGGAGAAACGGCCGACGCGCTGCAGCCCTTCAACCCCGACGATTTCACGAAAGCGCTGTTCGAACCGGCGGCTTAGGGGGATGGTGGCTGGGCGCCGGGGTGGTGCTTGTTGTCCTCGTGAAGCCGTCCGACTCCACTGAGGCGCTGCTCCCGCGATCCTGGCTCCGCAGCGCATTAGAGGCCTCCGCACAACAACGCACCACCCCGGCGCCCTGCACGATGGTGTTATCTGTCGTGATTGTCGTTATGTGCGAGATCGGTGTGATGTAGGCGGTTTGTTGTAGGTCCGTTGCTGCCGTATATCATTCCGAGCAAAGCGCCGTCAGGCGCGTCGTCGAGGAACGCGCCACGATGTTGGCGGTTGAGTGCGAGCGCGACGGCGCGAGCAGTGGTGTATTAGCGTCGTGCCATGCGGGTTAGCCATTGCTCGAACTCGGCGAGACCGTGCGGTTCGAGCGCATACATGCGGCGCTGCGCATCGTTGCGCACGCGCACTAAGTCGGCGTTGCGCAAGATCTTCAGATGCTGCGAGACGGCGGGGGCTGTCATGTCGAAGCGGCGCGCGATTTCGCCGGCGGCGAGTTCGCGTTCGGCCAGCATTTCCAGGATGCGTCGGCGCGTCGGGTCGGCTAGGGCTTCGAAGGCATCCATTTCGTCTTGTCATCCCGAGCTTGTCGAGGGACCGCCACAATCGGCGTCCCTCGGTGGCTGCCCCTCGACAAGCTCGGGGTCACAGCGAAGTTATAATATAGTGACAGCTTAAATAAGTAAAGTCTTTCGGATATGGCATATCGAACACAGGTTCGATTGCCGGGCGGGGCGAACGGGTGAATTAATGACGCGCGTCCTTCGGAGCCTGCCCTAAGCGAGCGAAGGGTGTGCCACGCAGATGGCACTCAGGCGCGATACTGTCGGTTGCGTACTCAACACGCAATCGGAAACGGAGCATCATGGCCGACGAAAAAGCAGCCGCCCTGACCAACGCCCTCGCTCAGATCGAGCGGCAATTCGGCAAGGGCTCCATCATGAAGATGGGCGAGATCCAGGAGCGGATGGCGTTCGACGTCATCTCGTCCGGATCGATCGCCCTCGACCTCGCGCTCGGCGTCGGCGGGTTTCCCCGCGGGCGCATCATCGAAATCTACGGTCCGGAATCGAGCGGTAAGACGACCCTCGCGCTGCACGTGATCGCCGAAGCGCAGAAGAACGGCGGCACGGCGGCCTTCATCGACGTCGAGCACGCGCTCGATCCGGCCTACGCGCAGAATCTCGGGCATCGATCTCGACAACTTGCTGGTCTCGCAGCCGGATGCCGGCGAACAGGCGCTCGACATCGCCGAGATGCTCGTCCGCTCGAACGCGGTCGACGTCGTCGTGCTCGACTCGGTCGCGGCGCTCGTCACCAAGGCCGAACTCGAAGGCGACATGGGCGATACGCACGTCGGTCTGCAGGCGCGCTTGATGTCGCAGGCGCTGCGCAAACTCACCTCGGCGATCTCGCGCTCGAAGTGCGTGATGATCTTCATCAACCAGCTGCGCGAGAAGATCGGCGTCATGTTCGGCAGCCCCGAAACCACCTCGGGCGGCCGCGCGCTGAAGTTCTACGCGTCGATCCGCATCGACATCCGCAAGCTCGAGCAGATCAAGATCGGGCAGGACGTCGTCGGTTCGCGCACGCGCGCCAAAGTCGTGAAGAACAAGGTCGCGCCGCCGTTCCGGCAGGCCGAGTTCGACATCACGTACGGCCGCGGGATCTCGAAGATGGGCTCGATCCTCGACGTCGCGCTCGAGCGCAACTTCGTCGGCAAGAGCGGTTCGTGGTACACCTACGGCGAGTCGCGCATCGGTCAAGGGCCGCGAGAACGCCAAGGCGTATCTCGAAGAGCACAGCGATATGGCGGACGAGCTCGAGCTCAAGATCCGCGAGGCGCTCAAGGCGAGCGGGTCGCCGAACGGGTCGGCGAAGCCGGTCGGGGTCGGGCCGCTGCGGTTGACGACGCGGACGACGACGTAGCACCAGGACGGCTCGGGTGGCGGCGCTGGCGATGCTCGCGCAGCGCCGGCTCACCGAGGCGCAGCTCTGGAAAAAGCTCGAGGCTCGCGGGTACGAGCACGAGGAGATCGCTGAAGCGGTCGCGTCGTGCAAGGCCAACGGCTACGTCGACGACCGCCTCTACGCGTCGCTCTACGTCGAGGGTGCGCGCAAGGCGGTCGGCGATGCGCGGCTGTGCGCCGATCTCGTCAAGCGCGGGATCGATCGCGATGCGGCGCTGACCATTCTCGCCGACGCTGAGGTCGATGAAGACGGGCGGATCGAGGCCGCGTACCAGAAGATCCGGCGCATGCAGCCGCAGTTGGCCTATCCGACGATCGCGCGGAAGCTCGAGCGGCTTGGATTTCCGTCGAGCCTCATCTATCGGACGCTGCGGAAGCACGCCGCCGGCGAGCTGGGCGACCTGGTCCGCGAGCCCGGCTGATCCGGCACCGAGGCCGCCGAGGGGAGTCGATTCGCCGGAGGCTAAAGGGCCCTAACCGATGCGTTTTCGAATCGCGCGGTTCGTTGCGGCAATCGCCTTTGCCGTCATCGTGATCGCGCAGAACGCGTCGGCGCTGGAACTCGATTCGATCGCCAAGGCCGCGGCGAATTACACCAACCCCGATGCCAAACTCCAAGCGATGTACCGTGCCGCGCTGCTCAACACGAGCCGGCAGGCAACGATTGCAAGCGACGGCACCGCCTACGTGAAGACGGGCGACATTCCGGCCGAATGGCTGCGCGATGCAAGCGCGCAAGTGCGCCCGTACCTGTTCTACGCCAAGAGCGATCCGCAAGTCGCGCAATTGCTGCGCGAGATGATCGCGCGCATGGGCAAGTACCTGCAGATCGATCCCTACGCCAACGCGTTCACGCTCGACTATCGCGTGTGGGAAGAAAAGTTCGAGCTCGACTCGCTCGCCTATCCGATCACGCTGGCCTGGACGTACTGGAAAGAGACCGGCGACACGTCGATCTTCACCGCCGATCTCTCGCTCGGCTTCGACAAAGCGCTCGAGACGATGGAGCGCGAGCAAGATCACGCCAAGAACTCGACCTACACGCACAAAGAAATCCCGCAAGCCGGCAAGGGCAATCCGGTCAACTACACGGGGATGATCTGGACCGGGTTCCGGCCCTCCGACGACGCGTGCACCTACAACTTTCTCATTCCCTCGGAGATGATGGCGGTCGTGGCGCTGGGCGAGCTCGACGAGATCGAGCGCGACGTCTACCACAACTTGCTCAAGTCGCACCGCGCCTCGTCGCTGCGCGACGAAGTGCAGACCGGCATCCAGACCTACGGCGTGGTCTTCACGCCCAACTACGGCTACGTCTACGCCTACGAAGTCGACGGACTCAACCACGCGAACCTGATGGACGACGCCAACATCCCGAGCCTCTTGTCGGCGCCGTACATCGGCTACACCAAGGCAACGAGTTTCATCTACGCCAACACGCGCCGGTTTTTGCTCTCAAAAGACAATCCGACGTACTATAGTGGTAAGCTGGCAAGCGGGATCGGGTCGCCGCACACCAACGACGGCTGGGTGTGGCCGCTGGCGATGCTGATGCAAGGCTTCACCGCATCGACCGAAAGCGAAAAGCGCGATGTCCTCAACCAACTGCTCAACTCCGATCCCGGCGACCATCTGTTGCACGAATCGTTCAATCCGGACGATCCGGCCAGTTACTCGCGCGTCGACTTCGGTTGGCCCAACGCGCTGTTCAGTGAGTATGTCATGACGAATTTTTCAGGCGTTCCGCCGCTACCGGTGGGCTCGACCGCGGACTTGGATTTCCGTGGCGAATAACAACGTGCTGCTCCCGCCGATCGAGCACAAACGCGCGGGCGGCGTCGACATCGTGCTCGGCATCCAATGGGGCGATGAGGGCAAGGGCCGCGTCATCGACTTGCTGGCGAAAGACTACGCGATCGTCGCGCGCTTCGGCGGCGGCGACAATGCCGGACATTCGATCGAGGTCGGCGATCGCAAGCTCGCGCTGCGCATCGTGCCCTCGGGTGCGCTCGTGCCGAGTGCGAAGCTGCACGTCGGCGCCGGGACCGTGATCTCGCTGAAGACGCTGATCGGTGAGCTCGACGCGCTCGGCAAAATCGGCGTCGACGTCTCGCGCATCTCGATCTCCGACCGCGCGCAGGTCGTGTTCCCGTTCCATGCCGCCGTCGATCAGGCGATGGAGCGCGCCCGCGGCGGGTCGGCGATCGGTACGACCGGGCGCGGCATCGGGCCGGCCTACGTCGACCGCGTGGGCCGCATCGGCATCACCGTCGGCGACCTGCGCGATCCCGGCGTGCTCACCGGCAAGATCCAGCAGTCGATGCAGGCCAAGGCCGCGCTGCTCGCCGGCGTGCCGGACGCGCCGACGCGAGCACGACGTCATCGCCGAGACCTTGGCCGCGGCGCAACGGCTACTGCCGCACGTCGTCGACGGCGTCGCCTATATCAATGAAGCGCTCGAGCGCGGCGACAACATCCTGGCCGAGGGCGCGCAGGGCACGCTGCTAGACGTCACCTACGGTTCGTATCCCTACGTCACCAGCTCGTCGACGATCGCCGGCGGGGCCTGCATCGGCCTCGGCATCGGGCCGGGCGCGGTCCGCTCGGTGACCGGCGTCGTGAAGGCGTACTGCACGCGGGTCGGCGGCGGGCCGTTCCCCTCCGAGCTGCCCGACGCCGAAGCCAATGCGCTGCGCGAAGCCGGGCGCGAGTTCGGGGTCGTCACGGGCCGCCCGCGGCGCTGCGGATGGTTCGATGCGGTGACCGCTAGGTATGCTGCTCGACTCAACAGCCTCGACCGGCTGATCGTCACCAAGCTCGACGTCCTCAGCGGCCTCGACCGGGTGGGACTGGTCACGGGCTACAAACACGCCGACGGCACCCCCGCCGGGGTCGAGTCGATGGGCGAGCCTGGTCTGCAGACCGAGATCGAGTACCATCCCGGGTGGTCCGAAAATGTGCGCGACGTCAAGGAAGTCAAAAATTTACCTAGTGCTGCGCGGGCATATCTGGACCGGTTGGCAAATGTAACCGGAGTACCGGTCGCTCTGGTCTCTGTAGGACCTGAGCGTACGGCATTTGCGGCGTGACGGGTGAGCACGCTTCTCTTGTAGAGTAGATAACGTAAAGCCAGTGGACGTGAAGGCCGATAGTATCCCTAGGCTCCGAAGCCGGGCATGGATGCTCGGTTACTTCACTTGCCACGGCGGGCGCAGCCACGAGATTCCGCAGAGTCCCGAAGGTGTCAATTGGATCGTATAGGTTCTTCGTTCGGATCGTTTAGCGGTCGAGTACGCGACATATGGTCGTCGCAAGGTCCAGCGAACCGGATGATCATCGGGGCGCTCGGCGTTGTGATCATCGTCGGCATCGTGTTCTTCGGCTTCACGCGCTTTCGTCCGACGTCGTATTCGGTTTTATTTTCGAACCTTGCGCCCGACGATGCCAGCGCAGTCGTAGCGAAGCTCGACGCACAAAAGATTCCGCACAAGCTTTCCGCCGACGGCACGACGGTTTACGTTCCGTCCGACGTCGTTGCCGACGAACGCGTCTCGCTCGCCGGCGACGGCACGGTCAAAGGCGGCGGTACCGGCTTCGAGTTGTTCGATCGCACGAACCTCGGCATGACCGACACGCAAGAGAAGATCGCGAAGATCCGCGCGACCGAAGGCGAGCTGCAGCGCACGATCGGCGGACTCACGCCGGTTGAATCGGCGCGCGTTCACCTCGCGGTTCCCGATGCAACGCTCTATTCGACGACGCAAGAACCGACCACGGCGTCGGTCGCGGTCCGCACGAAACCCGGTGAGACGCTCTCGCCGCAGGAAGTCCGCGGCATCACGCAGCTCGTCTCCGGTGCGGTCGAAGGACTGCATCCCGAAAACGTCACGATCGTCAATCAGGACGGCACGGTGCTCGTGCCCTCGCCGTCGACCACCGGTCCCGACGGCACGCAGACCGCCGACGCGCTGAAGATGACGTCGGATCAGCTCGTGGCCAAGCAGCGCTACGAAACGAATCTGCAAGAAAATATTCAAGGGTTGCTCGATGCGGCCATCGGTTCGAAGCGGTCGGCCGTCCGCGTTGCAACCGACATGGACTTCGATGCCGGTCAGACCGACACCGAATCCTACGCGCCCAACGGCACCGTGCGTTCGTCGCAGACCGAACGCGAAGCGTTCCAGGGCACCGGCGGCGCCGCGCGTCAGCCGCCCATCGGCGTTCCCGGTACGACGACGAACGCGGTTCCGACCTATCAGGGCGTCGCGCAGAACACCGGCAACAGCAAGTACACGAAGTCGAAGACGACGACCAACTACGAGATCACGAAGACCACCGCGAAGCACATCAACGCGCCCGGTAAGGTGACGCGCGAGTCGGTCGCGGTGCTGGTCAACGTCCCGAGCGCCGCGCTCGCCCCGCCGCCGGGCGGTGGACCCGCAGTCGTTACCGCAGCCAACTATACCGTCTCCGCCGCCGACGTCGCGAAGATCCGCAACGTCGTCGCGGCCGCCGCCGGCATCGATCCGACCCG
Source organism: Vulcanimicrobiota bacterium (assembly GCA_963845455.1). GTDB lineage: Bacteria > Vulcanimicrobiota > Vulcanimicrobiia > Vulcanimicrobiales > Vulcanimicrobiaceae > Lustribacter. Next base: position 1,369,910 of record CAWJSM010000002.1, read on the forward strand.
CGGCGACGTCGTCTCGGTCGAGGCGATTCCGTTCGCGCCGCCGCCGGCCAGCGGCGTCGTAGCACCGACCACGATCCTTGGTATCCCGGTCTCGGCGCTCATCGCCATCGCCGTGGTGCTCTTGCTGGCTGGTGCCGGCGCCGTCGCCCTCTCGCTCCGCCGCCGCGCGGTGCTGGCCACGACGGTCGACCTCCCATCGTTCGACTCGGCACTGGCCGACGAGCTGCCGTCCTTCGAAGAGCATCCGATGCTCGAAGGTTCGCCGGTCGTTGCCGCGCCGATCCGTTCCGCAGCCGATCTGACGCGCGAGCAGATGATCGAATACGTGACGACCGTCGCGCAAGAAAACCCGGACAGTCTCGCCAAACTCGTCAAACTGTGGCTGGCGGAATGAGCAAGCCGGTGATGGAGCGAGCACCGCGTAATGGAGCTTTAGCAACAATGATGATGCGAGCTCGAACTGGGGGACCCGCTGCGCAGCAGTGGGGGGCGCGTAGCCTAGGGCGGAGCGCCTTCCAATCATGATTACCGACAAGCCGATTATCGGGGCCGTGGGCGCGGGGGCATCCCCCGCGAAACCGACCTATCAGTTCGAGAACCCGGCTGTTCCCGAGATGACGGGGCCCGAAAAAGCAGCAATCCTCATGATCACGCTGGGCCTGGAGATCTCATCGACGATCTTCAAGTTCTTGCGTCAGGACGAAGTCGAAACGATCGTCCTCGAGATCGCGAAGATCTCGACGGTTCCGATCGACAAACGCGACGCGGTCATCACCGAAGCCTACCAGCGCGCCATCGCCCTCAAGTACATCAACGAGGGCGGCATCGAGTACGCCAAGGAAATTCTCGAGCGTTCGTTCGGCGCCGGCCAAGCCGACGACATGACGAACAGGTTGTTCGCTGCTCTCAAGCACGGCAACCCGCTCGAACTCGTCAAGAAAACCGAACCGGGCCAACTGCTCGAGTTCATCCGCGAAGAACATCCGCAGACGATCGCCCTCATCCTCGTCTATATGGCGCCGGAACAAGCGGGTATCGTGCTCTCGCAACTCGAGCCCGAGTTGCAGGCCGACGTCGCGATGCGCATTGCGATCTTGCAGAAGACCGCGCCGGAAGTGCTCGAACAGCTCGATGAGTTGCTCGGCCGGCGGTTGCTGGTCACCGGCGCCGACTTCACCAAAGCCGGCGGCGTCCAATCGCTCGCGCAGCTCATGGGCTTCGTCGATCGCGAAACGGAAAAGAACATCCTCGACGGCCTTGCCAAACGCGATCCCGAGATCGCCGAAGAAGTCAAGAACCTGCTCTTCGTCTTCGAAGACATCATCAACCTCGACGATCGCGCCATCCAGCGCATCCTCAAGGAAGTCGAAGCGAAGGATCTCGCGCTCGCGCTCAAGACCGCGAACGACGAATTGCTGCAGCGCGTCTACAAGAACATGTCGACGCGCGCCGCATCGACCTTACGCGAAGATATCGAAGTGCTCGGTCCGGTTCGCATGCGCGAAGTCGGCAAGGCGCAGCAGAACATCGTCGACGTCATCCGCACGCTCGAGGAGAACGGCCAGATCATCATCTCGCGCGGCGGCAAAGAAGAGCGCCTCGTTTAATATGGCGACCGCGAGCACCGTGTAGCTATGGGCCGCGTCGTCAAAAACGCGCGCGTCAACACGCAGCGCTATCAAGTTGCCGTTCCCCAGGTCGACCGGCCCGCCGGCTCCGACGACGAGACCTACCTCGCGCCGCAGTTCGACGACCAATCCGATCTGCTCGAGCTGCCCTCACCCCAATCGCCGCCGATCGACGTCGACGCGATTGCGAAGCAAGCGCGCGAACTGATCGACAGCGCCGAACAGCACGCGAAGTCGCTGCTGCAAGATGCGTTCGAACGCGCCTCGCAACTGCTGGCTGACGCCGGCGAACGCGGCGAAGCGCTGGTTGAAAAAGTTCAGACCGACGCGCGCAACGCCGGTCATGCCGAAGGTTCGGCCGCGGCCGATCGCGAGATGAGCGACATGATGGCGACGATGCGCAATCTCGTCGACATGGCGCGCGTCGAACGCCACAAACTCATGGAGAGCGCCGAACCCGAACTAGTGCGCCTCGCCGTCGGCATCGCCGAACGCGTGCTCCACCAGCAGATCGCGCTCGACCGCGGCGTCGTCGTCGAAATGGCGCGCGTGGCGATCGGGCGTTTGGTTGAAAAAGAGTCGGTCACCGTGCGCGTCAATCCGGGCGATCTCGAACGCATGCGCGAGCATCGCGACGAGCTGCTCAGCAACGGCGAGATCAAGAACTTCCGCGTGATCGAAGATCAGCGCGTCGACCGCGGCGGCGTGGTGGTCGAGACCGACGGCGGGACGATCGATGCGCGTATTTCGACGCAGTTGAACGAGGCCAAGCGCGTGTTGCACATCGAGGACGAAGTCGTCGTCGCGCCGGCAACCAACGGCGAATCGAGCTTGCGCGCCGCGCGCGCGTCGTAGCTCTCGTGCAAACCGAAGAAGACGTCACGGGCACGGCGCCGTTTGACGCGGAGCGCTATCTCACGACGCTTCGGGCGGCGGATTTGCTGCGCACGAACGGCAAGGTGCGTCAAGTCATCGGCACCGTGATCGAATCGAACGGCCCGCCGATGTCGATCGGCGAGACCGCGAACATCATCTACCGCCGCGCATCGGACCCGGTGCTCTCCGAAGCGGTCGGCTTCCGCGATTCCAAAGTACTGCTGATGCCGCTGGGCGAGCTGGGCGGCATCGCCGCCGGTTCCGACGTCGTTGCGCTCGGCCATCCGCTGCAGATCGGCTTGACCTCGGCGCTGCTCGGCCGCGTGCTCGACGGTTTGGGCCACCCGATCGACGGCCTCGGCCGCATCGACGATGCCGTGCCGGCCGAAATCACCGGCGTGCCGCCCAACGCTCTGCGCCGCCGCCGCGTCACCGAACCGCTCGGCATGGGCGTGCGCGCGATCGACGGACTGCTCACCTGCGGCAAGGGCCAGCGCGTCGGTATCTTCTCCGGCAGCGGCGTCGGCAAATCGACGCTGCTGGGCATGATCGCGCGCAACACCACCGCCGACGTGAACGTGATCGCGCTGGTCGGCGAACGCGGTAAGGAAGTCCGCGATTTCATCGAGCGCGATCTCGGCGAAGCCGGGCTGAAGCGTTCGGTCGTCGTCGTCGCCACCAGCGATCAGCCGGCGCTCGTGCGCATCAAGGCCGCCTACGTTGCCACGCGCATCGCCGAGTTCTTCCGCGACGCCGGCCTCGACGTGATGTTGATGATGGACAGCGTCACCCGCTTTGCGATGGCGCAGCGCGAGGTCGGTCTCGCGATCGGCGAGCCGACGACGACGCGCGGCTACACGCCGTCGGTGTTCGCCGCGTTGCCGAAGCTGCTCGAACGCGCCGGCACCTCGGAGACCGGCACGATCACCGCGCTCTACAGCGTGCTCGTCGAAGGCGACGACATGAACGAGCCCGTCGCCGACGCCGTGCGCGCGATCCTCGACGGCCACATCGTGCTCTCGCGCCGGATGGCATCGGCCAACCATTTCCCCGCCATCGACGTGCTCTCGAGCGTGAGCCGCGTGATGCCCGACGTCGTTTCCGACGCGCACTTCGCCGCCGCATCGAAAGTGCGCGACATGCTCGCGACCTACCGCGAAGCGGAAGATCTGATCAACATCGGCGCGTACGTGGCCGGCTCGAACCCGCGCGTCGACCTTGCGATCGCCCGCAACGAAACGATCCGCTCGTTCACCCGTCAAGGCATCTACGAAGTCTCGACGTTGGACGAAGCGCAACGCGCCGTCACGGCGCTCGGATAGCACGCCGTGCCTAAGTTCAATTTTCGGCTCGATCCCGTGCTCGACTTCCGGCAGCGCTTGGAAGACGAGCAGCAGATCGTCCTGGCGGCAGCCGTTTCCGCGCTGCGTTCGGCCGAAGCGCAACGCGACGACTACATCAAGCGCCGTCAGGAAATGCGCTCGCGCCTGCTCCTCCACCACGGCGAGATGGAGAGCGTGGAACTGCGCGCGACCTACGCGCACTGCGATTTTCTCGATCGCTCGATCGTCGCGCAGCAGAAAGTCGTCGACGCGGCCAAGGCCAAAGCCGACCAAGAACGCGCCAAACTCGTCGTCAAGACCAAGGACAAGAAAGTGCTCTCGGTGCTGAAAGACCGGCGCCGCGAGAGCTTCGACTCCGAAGCCGCCGCCACCGAACAGCGGGAGAACGACGAGATCAACTCCCGCTACTACGACCGCCTCACCACCGCCACCGGGGAGATTCCGTCATGATCGTCACGCGCCAGCGAAAGAAGAAGCAGAGCAACCTGCCAATCCTGCTGCCGATTGCCGCGATCGCTATGCTGGCGATCGCGCTGACCTGGCCGCCGTCGCGCAACTTCATCACGAACGGGCCGCTCAAGCCGGTCGCGACCGTGTTCGACGGCGTTTGGGGAACGGTGTCCCGGCCGCTGAGCTTTGCCTACCAGCAGCAGCAGATCACCGATCGCAACCAGTCGATCAAGGCCCTCAACGACAAGCTCGAGGCGGATCGCAAGGCCCAGGACGACAAGGACACCCAGATCGCGCAGCTCCAGAAGCAAATCGCCGCCGCCAACGCCGAGCCCGAAGCGACCACGGCCCCCGCGGGCCCGATCGCCGGTCAGCCGGCCGGAGCTCCCGCTGCCGCCGGCGGCACCGCCGCCGGTGGTGCGAGCCAGCCTACAGCCTCGGATGCTGTGCGCCGCGACGCCCAGCAGTGGTCGGCGATGGACCCGGAGACCGCCGCCGCCCTCGTCCAGAAGCTGCCGACCGGCTTCGTTTCGACCGTTTTCGCCCAGATGTCGCCCGACTCGGTCGGCCCCATCATGGACGCTTTGCCGCCCAAAGTTGCCGCCCTGATCGTCGAAAGCGGCACGAATCCTCAGATTTCGGCTCAACCGGGCCGATAAACAGGATAGCCGGCCTCGCACGGCCTTTTGCCGTTGCCCGCCGGACTCTCCACAGATGAAAGGAGGTGAAGAATGAATCCAATTATCGCAGCCCTAGTCCCCCCCTCAACCGGAACCTCGGGAACGTCTGCGTCGACACCGTCGACACCGGCGCAACCGCCATCACCCGCGGATGCCTCATCGGCCGCGCAATTCAAGTCGCAGTTCGATCAAGCCGTCGCGGCGTTGGAAAACGCCGGGTCAACCACGTCAAGGAACACCGCCGCCACGAGCGGAGCGCAAGCTTCGACCGCCGGTTCAACGGTGCAATCTGCCGTCGCTGCCGACATGCTGCAGGAAGCACTTCAAAAGAAGATCGCTGACTTGCTCGCAAAGGGGGAAACGGTTTCGGAAATCGTCCAACAGCTCGCAGCCTCGCTCGCAAGTACATTTGCGCAGCAATTCGGCGGCGATCCGGCGGCGATCCAAAGCCAATTGCAACAGGCATTCACGACGGCGCTCAACCTGCCGACATCGACAGGACCGCCGCTCTCGAACGCCGATCTTGCATCGGCCCTCGCACAACAGTTTCGGCAAGTAGCCGATGTTGCGGCGGGGGTGCTCGGTGAGACGGGGCAATCGAATCGACTATTCGCAGGAAGTAACTCGGACGCGGCAACCACCGCGGGAGTGCAACCGGCCCCACAAACATCCGATAACAACCCAACATCGGCCGATTCGATCGCGAATGACGCTGCGGCGTTACTCGCATCTCTCACCGCATCTCAAGGCGACGGCAAAACCGTCGCAACCAACGGCGCACCGGTCGTCGGCTCGAACGGGGACACCCTGCTCGGCCGTATTCTCGCGCGCGCGTCTCAGTCGTCGCAAACGTCGACCGGGTCGCAAGCGACAGATGCCTCTGCACCGGGATCACTAAGCCTCACGGTTTCGGCTCTCGCCCAAGCGGCGGCAGCGCTGAATACCAGTGCGGCAAACGCCCCCGTCGCTACCGATTCGTCGGTCGCGGCAATCCAGCGCGCCGTTGCCAACGCCGAGGCGCAGTCCGTCGTGAACTCCGGTTCCACGCCGTGCAACCACCTCAACATCCGCAACGCCGCCGGCCCTCAGCCCGGCCGTGCTGGCTTTCGTCAAGGCCTTCAGCGACGCAATCACATCAACGACTGCGGCGCCTACGCCGAAGACCAATGCCGGCGACAACGACCCGGCCTCGCTCCTCCAGACCACCGATTTGTCCTCGCAAGCCCCGACGATCGGCGCATTCGCGTCAGTCCAAGGTGCCGTGCAGAACGATGCGGTGTCGACGGATGGTTCGCAAAACCCGGCCCCGCTACCGTCGCAGACGACGGTGGATCCCAACCTCGTCGTCAGTCAACTTCTCCACGGCTTGTCTCTCAACACGGTCGACACAACGTCCACCGTGCGGATGCGGCTCGTGCCGGAAGAACTCGGCGACGTTAGCGTCAAGCTCACCATCGAAGGCAATTCGGTTTCCGCGCAAGTTATGGCGCAGACGCCGGCCGCTCACGATGCGCTCGTCGCCGGAGACGGACAGCTCGCCCGTGCGTTCGAGGACGCCGGCCTGAAGCTCACGAGCTTCAACGTCGACCTCGCCGGCGGATTCGCCAGCTTCCAACAACAGCAGCAACAGCAATCGTCTCAACAAGGCGCGTCCAACGGACGCCCCCTACTCGGCGGAGTCGATACGCCCGAGACGGACGATGCCTCGCTGGTGGCCGCCCCAACTTCGGTCCGCCGGTTTTGGCGGGCGTAAGCTGGAGCGCTCTCAACTACCTAGCCTAGGAGCAACTCATGGCAACAGCAACCTCGGGCGTCTCTTCGGGACTTCCGATTGCCAAGCTGATCAACAACGGCACTACCACCGGAACCTCGTCATCGTCGACATCAGCTGATGCCGGCATCACGAGCCAACTCGGGCCGAGTGCTTTTCTGCAACTGCTCACAACGCAGCTGTCGAATCAAGATCCGCTCAATCCCATGGACGACACCCAGTCCGTCTCGCAGCTCGCGCAATTCTCTGCGTTGCAGGCAAGCGACAATCTCGAAACGTCGTTTTCCAACTTCCAGTCGAACTTCGCGGTGCTGCAGTCCTCACAGCTCATCGGTAAAACCGTTACCGTCAATTCCACGGATGCCACGGGCAACTCGTCGTCGATCACGGGTACCGTCGCGGGAATTTCGGTCGTCAACGGCGTGCCGCAGATGACGCTTGAGAACGCAACGGAACCGTCATCACGGGTACGCAACGGTGCCCCGATTACCTTCACCACGTCTCAAATCACGGGTATCCAATAATCGTGGATCCCATAACAGACGGCGTCCAGATCCCGCCGTCAGTCGCACCCGTACGACCGCAAGGCACACCCGTACAAATCCCACCCACAATCGGGCCGGGGTTCCGGGATGTATTGCGCGAGACGGTTGCGCCCAGCAGTCAACCGCTCAAGTTCTCAGCACACGCGATGCAACGTCTCCAATCGCGCAACATCACCCTCAGCACCGACGATGTGGACCGCATGAACCAGATGGCCGACAAGGCCGCTGCCAAAGGGTCCAAGCAGTCGCTGTTCATGATGGGCGATACCGCGATGGTGGTCAGCATCAAAAACCGTGTGGTGATCACCGCGGTCGACTCTGATTCGATGAAGGAGAACGTGTTCACCAACATCGACTCGGCGGCGATTATCAAGTGACTCACTATTCACTCTGGAAGCGGACCGAAGGATTCGGAGCTTCCCGCGGGACCGATCGAAAGACGTCTCGCGACCCTAATGAAAGCAAACTAATGGCCAACGATTCGTTGTTCATTGGCGTTAGCGGTTTAACGGCATACCAAAACCAGATTGACGTCATCTCGAACAACATCGCGAACGTCGGCACGACTGGCTATAAAGGCCAAGATGTCGACTTCCAAGACCTCCTGTATCAAAACCTCGGATTTGCATCGGCCCCCACCACGACGCACGGCGGCATCAACGCCGAGCAGCAGGGTGACGGCGTTAAAATCGGTTCGATCGACACCAGCTTCACGCAAGGCGGCTTGCAGACGACCGGCGTCAACACGAACCTCGCCATCAACGGCAACGGCTTCTTCGCCCTGAACAACATCAACGGCAGCGGAAGCACGACCTACACGCGTGACGGCGACTTCTCGCTCAACGAGAGCGGCTATCTCTACAGCCCCGCCAACGGTCTGGCCGTGTTGGGCTATCCCGTGGGACCCGGCGGAACGATCTCGCAAGTTGCGCCCCCGCAACCGATCCAGATCCCGTTCGGCCTCAAGTCGATCGCGGTCGGCACCGGTTTCGGTGCGAAGTCCGGCCCGACGACGGACAACGTGTACGACGTCTCGCTCGGGGGCAACCTCGATCAGACCGACTACATCACGGCCGTCTCGAGCAACAGCGCGAACATCATCGCGACGACGATCACGACGACCATGTACGACTCGCTGGGCGGACCGCACGAAGTCCAGATCACCTACCAACCGGATCCCCCGGTTGCCAACGGTGGTACCGGTATCGTTGAGCCCGGAACGACCGTGGTCAATGCCGCCGGCGTTGCGGTCACGGCCGCTACCGAGTTCAAGTTCACCGTGACGTCGACGGACGGTTCGACCAACGGTGCACAACCGAACCTCGGTACCGGGTATATCTTCTTCGATCAAAACGGACAGTTCATCAATACCTCGTCAACGCGCGATTCCGGGCGCCGGCACCGTGCACGTGGCGCAAGCGGCTCCGAGTACGGCAAGCGGCGACCTCTTCACGGTTACGCGCTGGGGCACGCCGAGCGGCGCGAACAACGCATCGCCGGTCGGTGCCGGTACGGCCAATCCGGCCGACATCGGCCTCGACTTCTCGAACATGACCAGCCTCAACTCATCTGCCACCGCCAACACGGTTTCGCAGAATGGGTACGGACCGGGTATTCTCTCGAATATGACGATCGGCCAAGACGGCACGATCACCGGTGCGTTCACCAACGGCCAAAACCAAACGTTGGGACGGCTCGCGCTGGCTACCTTCGGCAACGAAGGCGGTCTGACTCGACTCGGCGGCAACATGTTCTCGACGTCGGCGAACTCCGGGCTCGCCCAGTACGGCTTCGCAAACCAGGCTGACTTCGGCAGCATCGATTCGGGTTCGCTGGAACAGTCCAACGTCTCGATCGCGAGTGAGTTCACGAAAATGATCATGGCTCAGCGCGCATTCGAGGCCAACGGCAAGAGCATCACGACCGCAGATCAAGATCTGCAGACCGTGATCGGGCTCAAGCAGTAGGTCCACTTCCGTGAAACGCCGTCGCGCGCCCTCGGGTAAGGGAGACCCTGCCCGGGGCGCGTCCGGCGTGACCTATCCGCTCTCGCTGTGCATGATCGTGCGCAACGAAGAGCGTTTTCTCGGCGACGCCCTCACTTCGGTGCAGGGCGTCGTTGATGAAATCTGCATCGTCGATACGGGATCGACCGACGGTACCGTCGCGATCGCCGAATCGTTCGGTGCCCGCGTCAAGCACGTGACTTGGCGAGATGATTTTGCTTGGGCGCGCAACTGTGCGCTCGAGATGGCGACCGGTGCGATGGATCTTCGTGCTCGATGCCGACGAACGGCTCGCACCGGAATCACGCGTGCAACTGCGCGGCGTGCGCGGGATGAAGCCCGCGGGCGAGGGCCTCTGGATCCGCTGCCGCAACTACACCGACGCCGAACGCGAGACCGTGGCATCGACCAACGCGATCGTGCGCGTCTTTCCGAACGATCCGGCGATCCGCTATCGCGGCACGCTGCACGAATTCGTCGTGCGCGACGGCGAAGACCGCCCGATCTCCGCCGAGCGGACCGCGATCGAGATCGTGCATCTCGGCTATACGCACGACGTCATGGTGTCGCGGGGCAAAGCCGAGCGGAACCTGCGCGTGAGCCGCGCCGCCTACGAAGCCGCGCCCGGACGATCCGATTCTGGTCTACAACTACGCGATGTCGGCGCTGCTGGCGGGCGAGACGGCGCTCGCGCGCGTGCAACTCGAACGCGTCGGCGAACTGACCGCCGGCACGCCGCGCGGCTACCGCCCGATGGCGCTCTCGAAGCTCGCCGGCCTTTACGTCGATGAGGGACGGCCCGGGGATGCGTTGCGCGTCGCCGATGAGTGCATCGGGCTCGTGCCGACCTATCCTGACGGACACTTCGCGCGCGGCCGCGCCTTGACCGGGCTCGGCCGCTACGAGGAGGCGCGCAGCGCGTACGAAGAGTCGATCCGCTGCGGGCTGAGTACTGCCTTCGAGCATTTCGTCGTCGACGAAGAGATCGCGATTTGGAAAGCGCACAACGAGATCGGCGGAACGTTCGTTCTGGAGCGCCGCTACGCCGAAGCGCGGGAGTGGCTCGAGCGCGCCTTGGCGGCGCACCCCGGCGAGCGTACCCTGATCGCTCAACCTCGCGCGTTGCCGCGAATCCGCCGGCGACGCGGCCGAAGCGCGCGCGGCATTTCGCGCCGTACTCGATGCTTTCCGCGATGAGAACGCCGCGATCGAGTACGTGAACTTCGTGTTCCGGCACGACTCGGCGGACGGCGTGCTCGAAGCGGTCGAGGCGGCCCTGCCGTTTCTCGGCGACGACTATCACCGCGCCTTTCTCGCGTCGGCCGCGGCCGGGATGCTGCGGGAGAACCGGCGCGACGACGCGTCCGCGCTGCTGGTGCGCGTCCTCGGCGTCGGTGGCGAACCGGGTATCGGGCGCGCCGTCATCAAGGCGCTCGCCGAGCACTATCGCCAGCCCGAACTCGACGCGATCCTCGTAGGCTAACGTGCGCGTCAGCGGGACGCCGTTTTCGAGCGTCGAGCAGTTGCGCGAGATCGACGAGCGCATCGAGGCCGATCCCGGCGATGCCGAGGTGCTGTTCGAACGCGCGCGCGCGCTCGACGACCTGGGCCGCGTCGTTGAGGCGATGCACGCCTACAAGGCGGTGCTCGATGCGGAGCCCAAGCACTTCGGCGCGCTCACCAATCTCGGCACGCTGTTTCTCGAACAGGGCATGGTTGAAGGCGCGACCGCTTCGTTCCATGCCGCGCTCGATAGCGACTGGGAAGATCCGCTCGGGCACTGAACGTCGCGCTGCTCAACACGCATACCGGCGCCTACGAGGCCGCGCGCGGACACTTCGAGCGCGTGCTGCGGCTGTTTCCCGGCGACGATCACGCTCGGCTGCACGCGCACAACGGGCTCTCGCGCCTCTACGAGCGCGAAGGCGACGACGAGCGCGCCGACGAGCATCTGCGGCTCGCGTTTGCCAAACCCGTCATCTGGACGTTTCCCTATCGCGGAACGGCGGAGCCCCTGCGCGTGGTCGTGCTCCAATCACCGCGCGGCGGCAACGTCATCAACAACCAGTTCTTCGACGACCGGCTCGTCGAGCGCATCGTGGTCGTTCCCGAGGCCGCCGGCGCCGGCTTTGCGTTTCCGCCGCATCACGTCGTGTTCAATGCCATCGGCGATCCCGACTCGACGCGCCGCACGCTCGAACGCGCCGCCCAACTGCTCGCCGCAACGAACGCACCGGTGATCAACGATCCGCGCGCCGTGCTGCTCACCGACCGGCAGACGAGATGGAGCGGCTGGCGGCGCTGCCCGGCGTGGCCGCGCCGCGCACCCGGCGGTTTCGGCGCAACGACATCAGCGCGGAGCTCCTGGCCGCCGAAGGCTTCGCGTTTCCGCTCTTGCTGCGCTCGCCCGGATTTCACGCCGGCGATAACTTCGAGCTCGTGACGGATGCGGCGCAGTTGCCGGCCGCACTCGCGGAGCTGCCGGGCAACGACCTCTACGCGATCGCATTCTACGATGCGCGCGCGCACGACGGCTGGGTGCGCAAGTACCGCGTCGTGTTCATCGACGGCCGCCCGTATCCGGTGCACCTCGCGATCGCGCAGCAGTGGAAGGTGCACTACTTTTCGGGCGCGATGGCCGAGTCGGCAACGCATCGAGCGGAAGAACAGCGCTTTCTCGACGGCATGGACGCCGTGCTGGGCGCCGACGGGATGGCGACGCTCGGCAAGATCGGCGCGACGCTGCAGTTGGATTACGGCGGCGTGGACTTCGGCCGCGATCGCTACGGCCGCATCATCGTCTTCGAAGCGAACGCGACGATGGCGGTCTATCCGCCGCCCGACGACACGCTGTGGGATTACCGCCGCGCGGCGCACGCGAACGCGATCGCGGCCGTGCGCGCGATGCTCGTCGAGCGGGCCGTCAGGTCAGGCTATATCCGCTCGCGGTGATCAGCGGGTTCGAGGTGCGCGGCGAAACGCTGCGCGCGTCCGACCGACGAATCGTAGAGCGGCTGGCGCACTTGAAAGGCGCTCGCGGTGCGCACCGGCCGCCGGGCGGCTTGAAAGTCGAGGCACGCGTCGTCCCAGGGCAACCCGCAGAAGGCGACGATGCGGCGCGCTGCCGGTTCGAGGTGAGCGACGACGTCCTCGTAGGTCACCTCGAGAAACCGGTCCGGCGGTAAGATCGCGCGCCAGCGCGTCATGAGCCGGTCGTAGGCGCTGTAGTAGCGGCCGAGCTCGGCCAGGTCGTACGAGAACGAGACGTACGAGCCGAGAAAGAGCGTCGCATAACACGAGAAGCACGTGTCGAGCCAGTTGCGGCGCACGTGGATCAGCCGCGCGTTCGGCAGCGCCATGTGAATGAGCGGTGCGAGGCGTGAAGTTCGCCAGCGTCTTGTCCGTGAGCCGTGCCTTCCCGGCCGCCAGCTGCGCCGTGGCATCGAGATAGCGGTCTCCGAGCGTACGCAGCGATGCCCCGACGACCTCGAGCGGCGCGGCGGTGCCGACGGCCGGCCGCACCTCGGCGATCAGGCGGCCGAACTCCGCGCTCTCGCCGGCGGCGGCCACCTGCGGGTGGGCGGCCAGAATCTGTTCGACCAGCGTCGAGCCCGCGCGCGGCATGCTGAACACGAAGACCGGCCGTTCCGACGGATTGCCGTACGCGCGCAGCGACTCGACGAGCGGCGCGCCGATCGTGCGTTCGAGCGAGGTGAAGAAGCCCAGCTCGGCCGCCTCGTTGTAGTTCACGGCGGCGCGCTTGAGCGCGTTCCCGGCGGCGAGTTCGCGGAACGCGTCATCGTAGCGGCCGCCGTCTTCGTATGCTTTGGCGAGTCCGAAGTGGAGGTCGATCTGGCCGCGCGGCTGCGCCCGCGGCCCTGCGTGCTCAAGGCCTCGAGTGCCCCGAGCCGTCCGGGTTCCAGCGGTCCCGAGCGGCTGCGCACGAGCTCCAAGTGGTAGTGGCTGTTGCCGGGATCGATCGCGATCGCGCGTTCGAACCACGTCACGGCCTCGTCGACCGCGCCGGCCTCGAGCAGGACGCGGCCCAGATTGCACGCCGCGTCGCCGAAGGCGGGGTCGATCGCAAGGGCCGCCCGGAAGGCCGCCGCCGCCCCTTCGGCGTCGTTCTGCCGCGCGAGCACCGCGCCCAGACCGTTCTGCGGCGCAGCGTTGCGCGGCTCGATCTGCAGCGCGGCCTCGAAGGCCGCGCGCGCCTCGGGGAGCCGGCCGACGTCGAGCAGCGCGTTCCCGAGATGAAAGGCGATCGGAGCGGAACGCGGCAGGGCCGTGCGCGCGCGCTCGAGGTACGGCACCGCTTCGGCGGAACGGCCGAGTTCGGCGAGGCACACCCCGAGCAGGTCGAGGGCGTCGCCGAAACCGGGCCGCAGCTTGATCGCGCTGGTCAGCTCCGCCGCCGCCTCGTCGAGGCGCCCCTGCGCAAAGTGGGCGCGGCCGGCGTTGTGGTGGGCCTCCGCACCGCCGCGACGTTTTGCCATACAGCGCACAGTGTAGCATTCGGCGCCACGCCGGGCCGGGGAAGCGGCCGCCGGGGTGGAAGGCCTCCGGCAGCAATGATCTCATTACGGCGTCTTAACAATCAGGCCATCATGGTCAACGCCGACCTGATCGAGAGCTTGGAAGTCGACCCCGGACACCGTGGTCACCCTGACGTCCGGCAACAAGTTGCTCGTGCGGGACTCAATGGAAGAAATTCAGTCCAAGATCATCGAGTTCAAGCGTCAGATCCACGGCCCGAAAGAGGTAGAGTAGAAGCCCGGCGTACAAGTCAACCGGGCCCTTCACTGTCTACCGTAATATCGGCGGCGTGGTTCGCCGATATACGGTGAGTAGCGCGTTACCCGTTAGAGGAACCGTCCGTTGGATTTAGCGACCGTCATAGGTCTCGTACTCGCACTTTTTTCGATCGCGATTTCGGCGTACATCGGTGACGTCGACGTCTCGATTCTCTTCAAGCGGTACGAGGCGTTCATTCTGGTTTTCGGCGGTACGATCGCGGCGACGATGATCTCGTTCCCGATGAAGACGTTCGTGCGCGGTCTGCGGACCGGGTTCGCGATGGCGTTCACCGAGCCGCAGTATCACGAACACGAGATCATCGCCAACCTCGTGACGTTCGCCGAAAAGGCGCGCCGCGAAGGTTTGCTCGCGCTCGAGAACGAGGCCGCGGAACTCGACGACGAGTTCATGCGCAAGGGCATCCAGCTCGTGATCGACGGCCGCGACGCCGACATCATCCGCAAGATTTTGGAAACCGAAGTGCTCTTCGTGCAAGAGCGCAACGCGAAGGCGGAAGCGGTCCTGATGACGATGGGCGGCTTCTCGCCGACGCTCGGCATCATCGGTACGGTGCTCGGACTGATCGCCATGTTGAAGGGCCTCGGCGACACCGCCGGCGGCAACGTCACCGGCAAGATCGGTATCGCGACCGCTCAAGCGTTCGTCGCGACGTTCTTCGGCATCTCGCTCGCGAACTTGCTGTGGCTGCCGCTCGGTGCGAAGGTCAAAGAGCGCAACGGGCAACTGCTGCTGCTGCGCGAGATCATGATCGAAGGCATCCTCTCGATTCAGGCCGGCGACAACCCGCGTCTGCTCGAAGAGAAGCTCCACGCCTTCCTCGATCCGAACGAGCGCGAGACCGAAGTCGAAGAGGGCGGCACGGTCGGCGAACCCTCGCTGGCGGGCACCTAACCCTTGGCACTTGCGACGGCGGTCTCGGCGCCAAGGGCGGCGGCGGCGGAGGCGATGGAGTCGGCCGGCATGATGCGCTGGCTCCTGACCTACGCCGACATGATCACGCTGCTGCTCGCGCTGTTCATCATCTTGTTCTCGATCTCGACGATCAACAAGGTGAAGCTGCAGCGCCTCGTGCGCGATCTCGGCGGCGGCTTCAACAGCCAAGACGCGATCAACAACCCGCCCAACGGCATGACGACCTCGGCGACCAAAGACGATCTGCAAGCGATGCAGGCGCAGCTGCAGTCGTACATCACAGAGCCAGAGCTTGCAGAAGTCAGGTCCAGACGCAAGATCACGCGCGACGGCAAGAAGCGCGAACTGGTCATCACGCTGCTGAGCGACAAGCAGCTCTTCGACAGCGGTAAGGCCGACCTCAAGCCGGCACGCAAGAAGATCCTCGACGAAGTCTACCGGCAGCTGAAGAGCGCGTCAGAACGAAGTCCGCGTCGAAGGCAACACCGACAACGTGCCGATCTCCAACGAACAGTTCCCGAGCAACTGGGAACTCTCGTCGGCGCGCGCCACCGGCGTCGCCCGCTACTTCGTCGAAGACGACGGCCTCGTCGCCGCGCCGCATCTCGGCGCTCGGGTACGGCGAATACCGGCCCGCGCGTTCCGAACGACACCGATGCGCATCGCGCCGCAGAACCGCCGCGTCGACGTCGTGATCCTCGACACGGACGCGGCGACCAACGCGCAAGCCGCAGCCGAAGCGCAAGCGCTCGCCGGGGGACACTAACCCATGTCCATGCTCTCGCAAGAAGAGATCGACGCGCTCGTCAATCAGCTCTCTTCGCCGGACGCCGATCAGTCGTCGCTCGAAGGCCGCAAGGTCAAGTCGTTCGACTTCCGCTTCAACAAGCGGCTCGAGAAGTTCCAGTCCAACCAGCTGCAGACGCTGCGCACGCTGCACGACAACTTCACGCGACTGCTCAACAACTCGCTCTCGGTCTACCTGCGCACCCGCGTCGAGGCGACGATCGTCTCGATCGAGCAGATCTCGTACGGCGACTTCATCGCCTCGATCGGCATCCCGTCGATCCTCTCGATCTTCTCGATGGACCCGCTGGCCGGCTCGGGCATCGTCCAAGTCGACCTGAACCTCGCGTTCTCGATTCTCGACCGCCTGCTCGGCGGGCCCGGCTGGTATCCGACCAAGCTGCGCGATCTCTCCGACATCGAGCGCACGCTGATGCAGCGCTTCATGGCCCGCATGCTCAACAGCTATCGCGAAGCCTGGAACTACCTGCTGACGCTCTCGCTGAAGATCGAAGCGCTCGACTCGAACCCGCAGTTCATCCCGCGCATCATCCCGCTCGATCAGATCGTGGCCTTCGTGTCGTGCGAACTGAAGATCGGCGACATCGCGGGCGTGATGAACTTCGCGCTGCCCGTACTCGGTGCTGCAGTCGATCGGCACGCAGCTCGCCGACTACCAGTGGTCGCCGTCGGTCGTGGCCGGCCGCGGCATGACGGAAGAAGACATCCTGCAGCTCGCGCGCAACGTCGAACGCGCGGGCGTGAACATGGAAGTCGAGCTCGGCCGGACCATCGTCTCGCTGCGCGACCTGGTCACCTTGCAGGTCGGCGACGTCGTGTTGTTCGATAAACCGGTCAACGAGCCGTTGTTGATGACGGTGAACGACCGCGAGAAGTATCGCGTCTATCCGGGCGTGAACAAGGACCGGGTCGCCGTGCAAATCGCGTCAGTCGTCGAGGACGAGGAGTAGTTTTGGCACAGAAAGACTCGTTGCAGCCGCTTGCCGAGGCGATGTTCGCTGCGGCGACCGGTGCGTTTTCCACCCTCGCGGGTATCGGCGCGACCGCCGGCGACCCGGAAATGGAGAGCGCCGACGGATCGATCAAGGTCGAGCCGGACGTCGTCGCGACCCTCACGCGCATTCCGTCGACGGGTGTGGCGTTCGTCACACGCTTCGTGAAAGCCGATATCGGCAACGTCGTCGCGCTGATGCTGGGCACCCCCGGCGATGACGCCGAGATGGATGCGATGCAGCTCTCGATCGTCGCCGAGACGGTCGCCCAGATCGCCACCGCGATGGGCGAAGCCCTGGCGGGCGAGACCGGCGGCTCGAGCGACGGCGTGACACTCCGAAGTCGTCAACGATGCGGGCGGGTTCCCCGTGCCGCCGTTCACCTCGTTCACCGCGCCGATCGCGGTCGGCGATTCGCTCAAGACGTCGGTCACGATCGACTTCGACGGCCTCTCGCTCTCGAAGATGGACATCAAGCCCTCGGCGCCGAGTGCGCCCGCGGCCGCCCCGGCCGGTGCGTCGGCTGCAGCCGATGCCGCGGCCGCCATGGCCGCCGCGATGGCCGGACCGCCGTCGTCGGTTTCGCCGAGCCGTCAGCGCCCCGCGCCCGAAGGCCAGGCCGCGCAGTTCGCGCCGATGCAGCCCACCGGAATCCGTCCCGCCGCGCCCGGACAATCGAACCTCGACCTCGTTCACGACGTGCCGCTCGAGATCTCGGCCGTCCTCGGCCAGACCGAACTCTCGCTGCGCGAAGTCGTCGCGATGGTGCCCGGCAGCGTGTTCGAACTCGACAAGCTCTCGACCGAACCGATCGACCTGTACGTCAACAACATCTTGATCGCCCGCGGTGAAGTCGTTGTCGTCGACGACAAGTTTGCGGTGAAGATCAGCGAACTCAACCCCGTCGTCGATCGAATTTAAACGATCGCGATGAATATCGCGTTCGTACTGCAAGTCATTTGGGCGTTCGCCCTCGTCGCGCTGCTGCTGGTCGGCATGATGTACGTGGCGCGCGCGATTCAACGCGGCCGCATCGTCGGCGAGCGTCGGCCGCCGGCTGATCTCGACCGTCGAATCGACGGCGCTCGCGCAAAACGTCACGCGTGCACGTCGTGCGCGTCGGCGATAAGTACTTTCTCGTCGGCGGCGGCACCGCCGGCGTCGCGCTGCTCGCCGAGCTGCCGGCGGATGAGGTCGAGCCGTACATCGAATCCCAGCGGCTGGCGCTCGAGGCCCAGCGCTCGAGTCTTGATGCGGCCGTTCGAGCGGTTCCGGAAATCATGACGCGCCGCCGGCTGCCCTGGCTCTTCGCCGGTCTCGCGGTGCTCTTCGTCGTGCTCGCGGCCGCTCGTGCCGGCGTTCGCGCAAACGATCCCCGGCCCGACGGCGCCGACGATTCCGATCCCGCGCATCAACATCGGCGTCACGCCGGCGACGAAGCCCTCGGACGTCGCGCTCTCGCTGCAGATCCTGCTTGCTGCTGACGGTCCTGACGCTCGCGCCGACGCTGCTCGTGCTGACGACGTCGTTCACCCGCATCATCGTCGTGCTCTCGTTCGTGCGCACCGCGCTCGGCACGCAGTCGAACCCGCCGAACCAAGTGCTGCTCGGCCTCGCGATGTTCCTGACGTTCTTCGTCATGGCGCCGGTGATCGAAGACATCAACAAGAACGCGCTGCAGCCGTATCTCGGGCAGAAGATCTCGCAGCCGGTCGCGCTCGACCGCGCCCAAAAACCCTTGCGGGCCTTCATGTTCCGGCAGACGCGCGAGAAAGACATCGCGGTCTTCTACTCGATGACCAAAGAGCCGCGGCCGGCCAAGCAAGACGACGTGCCGACCTATCTGCTGGTTCCGGCGTTCACGATCAGCGAACTGAAGACGGCGTTCGAGATCGGCTTCGCGATCTACATTCCGTTCATCGTCATCGACATGGTCGTCGCCTCGGTGCTGCTCTCGATGGGCATGATGATGATCCCGCCGGTGCTGATCTCGCTGCCGTTCAAGATCTTGATCTTCTTGCTCGTCGACGGCTGGAACCTCACCGTCAGCGCGCTCTTCGCGAGCTTTAACAAATGACATACGCGGCGGCGTTGTCGCTGGGCCGCGATGCGATCGTGGTGGCGCTGCTCGTGTGCGGGCCGGCGCTGATCCTGGGCCTCGTCACCGGTCTCGTGATCTCGATCTTTCAGGCGACCACGCAGATCCAGGAACCGACGCTGACCTTCATTCCGAAGATCGTCGTCGTCGCGCTCGCGATCCTGTTCTTCGGGCCGTTCATGCTGGCGATGCTGACGGATTTCATGTCACGTGTCTTTAGCCAGATACCGGAATACGTGAAGTGAATGCACGGGATCAACCTGTTCGGTTTGACCTACGGCGCAGTTCGAGACGTTCGTCCTCGTGCTGGTGCGCGTCTCGGTGATCTTGTTCATGCTGCCGATCTTCTCGTCGGCGCAGGTCAATACGCTGGTGCGCTTCGGCTTGGGCCTCGCGATCACGTTCGTCGTGTGGAGCACCGTGCCGCCGATGCCGCTGCTCGACGGCATCGGGCCGCTGACCGCGGCGGTCTTCTCGCAGGCGTTCATCGGCTTCGTGTTCGGGTTCGTCGCGTTTCTGGTGTTCGTCGGCATTCAGTTCGCCGGTGAGGTCATGGACATCCAGGTCGGCTTCTCGATCGTCAACGTGATCAATCCGCTGACGAGCAAGAACGTCAGCGTGCTCGGCGAGTTCCAGCTGGCGCTCGGCTCGTTGATCTATCTGATCTCGAACGCCCACCACTTTTTGTTCCAGGGGCTGGCCGGCTCGTTCACCCTGCTGCCGCTGCCCTACGTCACGATCACGCCGGGGCTCGAAACCGACCTGACCGGCTTCTTCGGGCAGGCGTTCTTCATGGTGTTCCAGATCGCGGGACCGATCGGCGTCGCGCTCTTCCTGACCAACGTCGGCCTCGCGCTGATGGCGCGCGTCGCGCCGCAGCTCAACATCTTCGCGGTCGGGTTTCCGCTGCAGATCATGATCGGGCTGACGATGATGATGCTCTCACTGCCGCTGCTGGAGGACGTGCTTCCGCAGGTATTCGAGCAGACGCCCCGCGAACTTGATGCGGTGCTCCGTGCGATGCGGGCTCCGGGCTGACGCGCGATGGCGAGACCGGAGCAAACAGAGAAAGCCGACCCCCAAGCGCATCGGGGAGCCCGCGGCCGAGGTCAAGTCGCGCAGTCGCCCGACGTTGGCGGCGCGGCGATTTTTCTTGCCATCATCATCTCGCTGCACCTCACGTTCGTGCCGGCGTTCTAGCTCGCGGCGCACTCGTTTGCCGTCGCGATCCAGAGCGCCAACGGCCGCATTCCGGTCAACATCCACTCGGCGTGGGGCCTCTTCGCGCGCGCGTTCCTCGCTTACGGCGCGCTGCTGGGCTTCGCGTTCGGGGCCGCCCTCGGGATCGCGATCCTGGCCAACGTGCTGCAGTTCGGCTTCCTGTTCGCGCCCTAGAAGCTCAAGCCGAAGTTCAGACGTGCTCAATCCGTTCCCGGGCATCAAGCGGCTGTTTTTCTCGCCCCAGGCGCTGGTGCAGCTGGCCAAACAGCTGGCGAAGATTCTGCTGGTCTTCATCGTGCTCTTCATGCAGCTCCACGACCAGATCCCGATGTTCTTGCAGCTGGCGCACGCCTCGCCGTACGATATGGTGCTGTCGGTCGAGGGCACGGCCTACGGGATCGGCATCCGGTTCGGTCTGCTGTTTTTCGTGCTCGGCATGGCCGACTATTTCTGGGAGAAGCACCGCCTGGCCGATTCGCTCAAGATGACCAAGACCGAGGTCAGGGACGAGCACCGCCAGCAAGAAGGCAACCCCGAGGTACGCCAGGCCGTCAAGCAGCGCCAGCGGGCGAGCGCGCGCCGGCGTATGATGGCCGCGATCCCGCGCGCCACGGTCGTCGTCACCAACCCGACCCACTTCGCGGTGGCGCTGGAATGGGACGAGATCACGATGGACGCCCCGGTCCTCACGTGCAAGGGCGCCGATCTGATGGCCCGCCGCATCCGCGAACTGGCCCGCGAACACAACATCCCGATCATGGAGAACCCGCCCCTGGCGCGGGCCCTCTACGACAAGGTCGAGCTGGATTCGCCCGTCCCCCCGAACCTGTACGCGGCGGTCGCCCAGGTCATCGCGTTCATCTACAAGCTCAAAAATCGCACAATTGCCGGGTGAAGCCGCGAGGCGGTTGTGCCGATACTTTTAGGGAAGTGCCGGTGACCAAATGGCCGCTGTAGCGTCCCCTGCTCCCAAGCCCCCGACTCCGACCGTAATGGAACGGATCGCTTCGACTGCCCAGATTTGGGTGGCCGGCGCTTCGGTCATTCTCGTCGTCTTGATGATCGTGCCCGTGGCGCCATGGGTGCTCGATATTCTGCTGTCGCTGAATATCGCGTTGGCGCTGGTCATCATGCTGACGTCGCTGTACACGGAGAACGCGCTCGCCTTCAGCGTCTTCCCGACGTTGATCCTGATCGTCACGCTCTTCCGGCTCTCGCTCAACATCAGCGCGACCCGTTCGATTTTGCTGCACGGCTACGCGGGCGAAGTCATCAACCAGTTCGGCGCGATCGTCGTCGGCGGCAACTACGCCGTCGGCCTCGTGATCTTTGCGATCCTCGTCGTCATCCAGTTCGTGGTCATCACGAACGGCGCCGGCCGCGTCGCTGAAGTCGCGGCCCGCTTCACCTTGGACGCCATGCCCGGTAAGCAGCTGGCCGTCGACGCCGACCTCAACGCCGGACTGATCACCGAAGCGGAAGCGCGCCAGCGCCGCAAAGACATCCAGCGCTCGGCCGACTTCTACGGCGCGATGGACGGTGCGTCGAAGTTCGTCCGCGGCGACGCGGTCGCGGCGCTGATCATCGTCTTCGTCAACATCATCGGCGGCTTCGTCATCGGGATCGTGCAGCAAGGGCTCTCGCTCGCGCAGTCGCTGCAAACCTACACGCTGCTGACGATCGGTGAAGGTATCGTCACCCAGATTCCGGCGCTGCTGGTCTCGACCGCCACCGGTATCATCGTCACCCGCGCGGCCGCGGAGTCGTCGTTCGGCGAAGAGCTGACGAGCCAACTCGTGCAAGAGCCGCGCGCGCTCGCGATCGCGGCCGGGCTGCTGGTCCTCTTCGGGCTGTTCGGTCTGCCGACGATCCCGATGTTCATCATGGCCGCGGTGCTCGCGGCGCTGTTCTTCCGGCGGCGCGCCGCGATCGCGAAAGCGGCGGCGAAACCGGCGCTCGCGCCGGGCGCGGCCACCAACACGCCGGCCGTCAAGCCGGCCGAATCCGTGGTGCCGCTGCTCTCGTACGATCCGATGGAACTGGAGATCGGCTTCGGCTTGATCCCGCTCGTCGACGTCAGCCAGGGCGGCGATTTGCTCGAGCGCATCACGATGATCCGGCGTCACGCCGCGCGCGAGCTCGGCATCGTCGTTCCGCCGATTCGCGTGCGCGACAATTTGCAGCTCAAGCCGTCGACGTACGTCGTCAAGATCTACGGCCTCGAGGTTGCGCGCGCCGAAGTGATGGTCAGCCGGCTGCTCGCGATGAATCCCGGCACCGCGACCAACGGCATCGAAGGCATTCCGACCGTCGAGCCGGCCTTCAACCTGCCGGCACTGTGGATTCCGGAAAGCGGCCGCGGCGATGCGGAACTGGCGGGCTACACCGTCATCGATCCGACCAGCGTCATCGCCACGCATCTCACCGAGCTGATCAAGACGCACGCGCCGGATCTGCTCGGCCGTCAAGAAACCTCGGCCCTGCTCGACAACGTCAAGCAGCACTATCCGGTCGTCGTCGACGAACTCGTGCCGGGTCTGCTCACGGTCGGCGAAGTGCAGCGCGTGCTGCAGAACCTGTTGCGCGAACGCATTCCGATTCGCAACCTGCTGCTGATCCTCGAGAATCTTGCCGACGGTGCGCGCGCATCGAAGGACGTCGACTTCCTGACCGAACGCGTGCGCGCATCGATGGCGCGCCACATCTCGGCGGAATACACCGAGAACGGCTTGTTGTCGGTCATCACAGTTGACCCGCGACTCGAAACGTTGCTGGGGGAAGCTGCGCGGCGCGGAGAAGACGCCTATGCCTTGCTCGATCCCAACACCGTCGCCAAGATCTACGGATCGCTCACCAAACAAATCCAGCACGCGCAGCAAGCGGGTCTGCAGCCGGTCGTGCTCACGTCGCCGCAAACGCGTCTCGCGCTCAAGCGCCTGACCGAACGCGCGGCCCCGCAACTCGTCGTCCTGTCCTACAGTGAGATCGCGCCAGGCCTGCGGGTCGAGTCGATCGGCCAGATTTCGACGACCGCTGATGATTCGATCGAGCCGGTTGGAGTGTAAACGATGGGCTTTCTAGGATTGTTTGGGAAGGCGGCGCCCTCGACCAAGCAACTCCGCGAGATGCTTCCATCGCTGCATAGTTTCGTGGACGTCGTGGTTCGCAACGGGCCGAAGGGCTCCGTCTGCTTTGAAAACGCGGGCACCAAGACGTTCACGACGAGCGTGCTGCCGGGCATGTCGCCGGGGCAGCAAGTGAGCTTCAATTACTCGAATACGGGCGGCAAATACCGCTTCAGCGCGGCGATCAAGTCGGTCGACGATAAGCAAGCCACCTACGAGATGCCCGGCAAGATCGAGACCGTGCAGAAGTTCGGCGGCTCGCGCAAGCGCACGACCGTGCGCATCGATACGACCGTGCCGGTGCAATGGCGTTACAGCTCGACCGGCAAGATCGAAAGCGAATGGCAGAAGGGCGTGCTGAGCGATATCAGCCGCAACGGCTCGTCGCTGGCCTGTGACCGCGAGATCAAGACCGGTAACATCATCGAGTTGAAGATTCCGCTCGCAACGGACGGCGGCGCGCCGATCCTCGTGCGCGGCGATGCCCGGCGCATCGACAAGATCGAGAACACGTCGAAGTACAACGTCGGCCTGGCCTTCCATCCGCTCCGGCCCGAAGCCGAACGCGCGATCATCGAGTTCATCAATCGCCGTCAAGTCGACCTACGCAACCGCGGCCTCGGTTAAGTACATTCGCTTCAAGCGAATGTATCGCGTTCGGGCCCTCACGGTTGTGGCTACGGAGTGTTGCCCGGGGCCCGAGCCGCCAGGTGGCGAAGAACAGCCACGTGACAGAGACCCAATTGAATGGCGCTCCGCCGCCGAGTGCGGAGCCGGCCGCTAACCGGACCAACGTTGCCGCGCGCACCGCGATTTGGACGGGCGTCGCACTGGGTGCCGCCGCGACGGCGACCGTGGCGTTTTTCGTCGTGCGCGCCATGTGGCAGAAACGGGCGCCGGACGAGACGTCGGAGCGCATCCAGTCGCTCATCGATGAAGCCAATCGTCTGATCCGCACGCTCGAAGAGAAGAAGTAACATGGTGACCGGCCTCAAGCCGGGCACTGTCGGGGTGGTCGAGTTTTCCGACCTGCTGGCCAACGGGCAGGCCGTCGGGCGATTCGACGGGATGGTCGTGTTCGTCGACGGACCGCTGCCGGGCGAACGCGCCCGTATCCGGTTAACCGAGGTCAAAGCGAAATACGCAGTCGGCGAAGTACTCGAACGCGAGACGACCTCGCCCGACCGCGCCGAGCCGTTCTGTCCCGTCTTCGGCGCCTGCGGCGGCTGTCAGGTGCAGCACCTCTCGTATCCGGCGCAGCTCGCGTGGAAGCACCGGATCGTCAAGGACGCGCTGCTGCGCATCGGTGGGTTTTCGGATCTCACGGTCAACGAGCCGATCGGCATGGACGTGCCGCGCGCGTACCGCAACAAGATGGCGCTCGTCGTGGAAGACGGCGTGTTTGGCTTCTACCGCGCGCGTTCGCACGAATTGGTGCCGATCGACCATTGCCCGATCGTGCTCGAACCGCTCGACGCTGCGATCGGCGGGCTGATCGAGGCGGCGCACGCGCCCGAAACGTCGGCGGCGTTCGCCAACGTGAAGCACGTCGTGATGCGCGCCGGCTTGACGTCGCCCAACAGCGTGCTCTCGCTGACGACCGATGCGAAGTCGGCCGCGATCGCCGCCGCGGCGCCGCAGATCGCCGAGCGCATCGAGGGTGTCGGCGGGATCAGCAACTCGTACGAACCGGCGAACGCGAACGCGGTGATCGGCCGCCGCATGGACTTCGTGTGGGGCAAACGCGAGATGGAAGAGACGATCGAAAACGTTCGCTTCCGCGTCTCGCCGGCATCGTTCTTTCAGATCAACGGTGCGATGGTGGCGTCGATCTTTCGCGCGCTCGCACCGCTGATCGCGGGGACGCCGCGCATCGTCGACCTCTACTGCGGTGCGGGAACGTTCGCGATCTACTTCGCCTCGCGCGGCGCGTCGGTCGTCGGGATCGAAGAGAACGCGTCGGCCGTGACCGAAGCGCGCGGCAACGCTCGCCTCAACAAAGTCGAAGACCGCGTGCGCTTCGTGCAGGGCCGCGTCGAGGGCGCGCTCGCGAACGAAGAAGGCCGCAAGGCGTTGCGTGAGGCCGAGATCGTGTTCTTGGATCCGCCGCGCAAGGGCAGCGACGAGGCGACGCTGGCCGCGCTCGCCGATGCGAAGGTGCCGGCGATTTGGTATCTCTCGTGCAATCCGGCGACCTTGGCGCGCGATTTGCGTTACCTCGCCGGCCGCGGCTACGGCATCGGCTCGGTCCAGCCGTTCGATATGTTCCCGCAAACGGGACACGTCGAGACGCTGGTGACGCTCACTCGAAAATGACGTCGTAAGCGAACGTCATGCGCCCACCGGGCACAAGCGGTGCCGGTGCGCTCCAGCGAATCGCGTCGAATTCCGACGGCAGCGCGCGGCGCAGTGTCGTGGCGCCGCCGGGATTCGTCACGCGCACCATCGGCACGGCGGCCCACGTTTTGCCGCCGTCGACCGAATACTCGGCGTTTGAACCGGCAGTACCGTCGACGTAGCGTTCGCCGGCCGGAATCTTGACGACCGGTGCGAGGTCCGCCGCGGGGTGATCGCCGGCGTTGTGTGCGACGATCGTGTAGCGCACGCGCTGGCCGGGTTTGGTGATGCCGCTCAGCGGCTTCGCGACGAGATTCCCGTTTTGCGCTTCAATCAACGATGCCGACTGCACGAGTTCCACGTGCGCTGCTGCCCGTGCCCCGCAGGGAATCAGCCCGAACATTAAGGCGGCGAACGCAATCGCTGTCGATTTCACTGCAACTTGTTTCCGCGATCTAACGCTCGCGTTCTTTTGCAACGTGGCACGTGCCACTGGACTTTACGTAAACCATGCATTCGTTTGCTTTGAATAGGGTGGACAAGCGAGTGCTGGTCACCTAGCATAGCCGAGTGCCCGGATGCTCGATGCATCTCAGGTACGCGATTCACGGAGGAGACCCGGTTGACGGCGTTTTTACGTCGTCGAGTTTATGTTGTTCTCGCGATCGCTTGTGTCGCGATGCTCTTCGTCTTTGCCGGCGAGACCGTCGCGCGGGCCGCGACGGCAGCCGGCACGACGATCAACAATTCAGCGAGCGCGACCTATGTCGACCCCGCCGTTCCAGGAACGACTCTTTCAACGACTTCGAACGTCGTTACCATCCGCGTTGCGGAAGTCGCGGGCATCACCGTCGTGGCGCACGCGATCGGCGCGGTCGGCGGCGGCGTGATCGTGCCGGGCGGACAGGTGAACTTCGACTTCACCGTCACCAACACGGGCAACAACACCAATAGCTTCTCGATCCCCAACACCGCGCTCGTCAGCGGCACGGCCGGGTCGACAATTGTCGGAACGCCGCAGATCAGTTACGACAACGGCGTGACGTGGACGCCGCTCGCGACCGCCGCCGGAACGTTCAGCGGCAGCGGCACGACCGCGCGCCTGCAGACGACGTCGATCGCGCCCAACGGCACGGTGCTCGTGCGGATCGTCACGAGCGTTCCGGCCGGTGCGACGCAGTCGTCGACGATCAACGTACAGCTCGGCAACACGGGTCCGAACGACAACAGCGCCGCGACGCAAAATCAGAATTACAACGCGGGCGACGCGGGCAACGTCTTCACGACCAACAACGCGGGGACGCCGCCGCCCGGTCCGCCGCTCAACGGTCAGCGCGAGGCGGCCGCACTCTCGTCCACGACCGTCACCGCGCGGCCGCAGGCTTTCGCCCAGATCCTCAAGAGCGGCGCGATCGCAACCGCCAATATCAACCCGCAACTGAGCACGGTCACCTACTCGCTCACGCTCAACGTGCTCGCGAGCTACCCGAGCGCCGGCCCGGCCTATATCGCCGCGCCGTTGACCGGAACGCCGATCTTGCTCAATGGTGCCGCCGCTACGCGCGTACTCGTCTCCGACGTCGTGCCGGCGCAAACGGTGCTGAGCGCGGTCGCGACGGCGCCGTCGGGCTGGACCGTCATCTACTCGACCGACATCACCAGCGTCGCGAACGTCGCGTCGTTCACGACCACCGCGCCGCCAAGCTTGAGTACGGTGAAGCGTATCGGCTGGATCGCGCCCGGACCGATTCCGCTCGGCGCGGCGGTCACGGGATTCAGCTTCACCGTTCTCGCCAGCGGCGTTCCGTCCAACGCGTCGAGCACGCTGCTCAACTTGGCGCAAGTGTTCGGCCAATCGCAGGGCGATGCGACGAATCTGCTGGTCTACGATCAGTCCGGCGATCAGGAACCGAGCCAATTCACGGCCGGTAACGGCACGCCGGGTTCGAGCACGCCGCTCGGCACGGCACCGTCCAACGGCGTTGCCCCGGCATCCGGACCCAACGATCCGGGCGCGAACACCGGCGGCGCCGGCGGCGACAACAACGTCGTTCCGCTCAACCCGCAGACCTCGCTCGTCAACGGACCGAACGGCGTGCCGGGCGCGGTCGGTTCCGACGGCACGACGACGACCGACGTCACCTATCAGTCGGTGACGGTGCCGCAGGGGTTGGCGCCGGCATCCGGTCTGCCGAGCCCGCTGCAATCGACGTTCACCAACAGCGTCGGCAACCAGGGCACGGTGCCGCTCCAAAACGTAACGCTCGTGCCGCAATCACCGGCCGCCGCGAACCGCGCTGCCCAACGGCACGACGGCGGCGATCTCGTGGGGCGGTCAGGCCGTTCCCGCGCTCTACACCTACACGCGCGTCCGGCGGCTGGGTGCTGACGAGCGGCACGGCGATCTCGATTCCCGCGATCGCTGCGAGCGGCGTACAGAACTACACCGTCGTCGTCACGCTGCCGGCGGGTACGGCGCAATCGACCAACGGCGGCGCCGCGGCGAGCGGATTCGGGATCCCGATCCTGGCCGCGTCGACCACCGGCTTCGGTGCGAGCTCGAACCTCACGACCGATACCGTCTTCACCGGCTTCGTCAAGCTCACCAAACTCGCGCAGGTGTTCAACGCCGACGGCACGCCGTGCGACGTCGCGCCGGTGGCCGCACCGAATCCGGCGTGCGTCGTCGCCGGTAATTTCGTGCAATACACGATCCAGTACTCGAACATCATCCCAGCGGCGAGCGGCAGCGGCAGTTCCGCGCCGAGCGCGCTGCGGATGGTGATCACCGAGGACGGCGCCGCGGCTCCCAATACGTTCGCAACGCTGCTCGACGGCGTGGTCGTGACCAGTCACGTCAAGGGTTCCGCGACGGATACGCTCGCGGCTAACGTTATCACGTTCTTCAACGCGGTTGGGCAGAACGTCGGCGACATCGCGGGCAGCGGCACCGCGACGGGCGACGTGACGAAGTACATCGACACGTTCGCCGCGCCGCTCGCGCCGGGCGCAACCGGCACGTTCACCTTCAAGCGGAAGATCAACTGATGGCGCGCATCGTTCGCTGCGCGCTGGCGCTGATCGCCGCGCTCACGCTCGCAACGCCCGCACCGTTCGCGGTCTCGGCCGCGCCGACGCTGGTCAACGCCGCTTCGGCTTCGTACGATCCCGGCAACGGGACGCTCGTGCAAGTGCAGTCGCCGAGCACGTTGACGCAGGCGAATCCCTCGCTGACCGTCACCTCCGCGATCACCGCGTGTCAGGGCGGACCGCTCACCGATTACACCGGCTGGAGCATCGGGCTCTACAGCGCCGATGCGCTGGGCAACCCCACCGCGGCGCTCGCGCTGACGCGCACACAGCTGCCGGTATTGCCGGCGGTTCCGCTGCCGGCCGGCATCGCGCCGAACAACCAGAACCTCGACCCGTTCACCGTGACGAACGGCAACGTCGGTATCTACGCGTTCCTGCTCGACACCGCGACCGGCGAAACCGCACCGCAAACGTTCGTCTTGATCACCAACGCACCGGCGACGTCGTCGCTGCCGA
The DNA here is from genome assembly GCA_963845455.1 of Vulcanimicrobiota bacterium. Lineage (GTDB taxonomy): Bacteria > Vulcanimicrobiota > Vulcanimicrobiia > Vulcanimicrobiales > Vulcanimicrobiaceae > Lustribacter. The sequence goes on from CAWJSM010000002.1 coordinate 1,399,068, forward strand.
AGCGCCGCATCAAGATCGTGCTCGGCGCGACCACCGGCGCAAACGTGGCATATACCGCGACCGCGCTCGACAACATGGCCGTCAACGCCCTTTCGCCGGCGCAAACGGTCAGCGGCACGTTCCCAATCGTGCGCACGAGCGCGAACGGAAGCTTCGCGGTCTTCCAGCTCGCCGTGAGCGAGTGCCCGAGCAACGCGATCGGCATCACCAAGACGGCGAACGTCACGACGGCGCAGGTCGGCGATACGGTCGTCTATTCGGTCGCGGTCACGAATCAGTCGCTGAGCCCGATCACGGCGCCGACGATCACCGACATTCTGCCGCTCGGTTTCGTCTACGTCAACGGCTCCGTCCGCGCCGGCGCTCGCGAATTCGACCGTGCCGGCAACGGCGACCGTCGCCGGCGGCCGTCTCGTAATGACGACCACGGCGTCGATTCCCGCGGCGTCGGTGCTGACGTTCGTCTACGCGACCGTGCTCTCACCCGACGCGCTCAAGGGCACGGGGCAGAACGTCGCCGTCGCCGACGGCACGCTCGGCTCATCGCCCGTGCACGGCGGGCCCGCGACGTTCACGCTCAAGGTCGATCCCGGTTTGTTGAGCGACTGCGGCACGATCATCGGCCGCGTGTATATCGATAAGCCGCTGCAGGGCATCGACCGGCGTCAACAGCCCGGCGTTCCGGATGCGGTCGTGTTCTTCGATGACGGCGTGCGGGTGAAGACCGACAAGAACGGGCTCTATCACTATCCGGGCTGCGCGCATCCGGGCTGGCGCACGGCCGCGCTCGATCTCACCAGCGTGCCCGGGATGACCCTCGCGCCGAACATCTACATCGCCGCGCGCAACGGCCAATCGCAGTGGGCGCATCTCGAGCCGAGCGGCTTGGTGAAGATCAACTTCGCCGTCGTTCCGGCGAAGGGGGCCGCGAAGTGACGCCGTTTACGCGGCGCAGCCTCGCGCTGATTGCCATGCTTTCGCTCGCGCCCGTGGCGTTCGCGCGCGCCGCCGGCAACGCGCCGGCGGCCGGTGTCGCGCTGGTTGCGGCGGCACCGCTGATTGTCGAACCGGCCACCGGTTCCGTCTTGGACAAACCGTCGACCGATGTCATCGTGCGGTCGGCGCCCGGCGATAAGGTGCAGTTGATGGTCAACGGCGTTGCCGTCAAAGACAATCAGATCGGCGTTCTCGGACGCGCCGACGACGGCAGCCAGGTCGAGACGTGGATCGGCGTATCGCTCGACTCCGGCCGCAACGTCATCAGCGCGCGCGTCGATCGCGGCGCCGGCGCCTCGGCCCCGGTCGAGAGCATCGTGAACGTTCGCGGCAATGCGAAGAAGCTGCTGCTGAAGGCGAGCCGTATGTCGGCCCCGGCCGACGGCCGCACGAACATCTCGATTACCGGCCAGCTGATGGACGACAACAACTTGCTTGCCGCGCGCGACGGCATGGTCCGCCTGGCGGCCACCGCCGGCGACTTCGTCGGCGATAGCGCGCAACCCGAAATGCCGGGCTTCTACGTGCCGGCGCACGACGGCCAATTCAACGCCGTGCTACGCGCGCCGCTGCACTCGGGCACCGCGCACATCACCGCGTCGATGGCGAGCCTGCAAGCGACGCTCGATATCGAGATGACGACGGAGTTGCGTCCGAGCATCGCGACGGGCGTGGTCGACTTGCGCTTTGGTGCGCGGCAGTCGGATTTCTACAAGAGCATCTCGACGTTCTTGGACGGCGACCCGAGCTTCAAACCGGAACTCCAAACGTCGGTCTTTGCGACCGGTAAGGTCGGCAACTACCTGCTCACGGTCGCCGGCGACAACCAGTATCCGATCAACCCGCCGTGCGATGGCCGCATCGGCGTCACCACTTACGAACAGCAAGCCGCCTGCACGCCGCAGTACCCGATCTACGGCGATGAATCGACGTCGACGCGCCTCGCGCAGTCGAGCGACAACGTGTTCTTCCGGCTCGAGCGCGAGCGGACGTACGCGATGTGGGGCGACTACGACACCAAAGAGTGGGCGTCGGCCACGCAGCTCTACTCGGCGACGCAGATGAATCTGCACGGCGCCAAGCTGAACTACGAGCCCGGCAAACTCGAAGTCGCGAGCTTCTACGCCAACAACATCCAGGCGTTCCAGCGCGATTCGATCGCACCGGACGGCACGAGCGGCTACTACTACCTCTCGCACCAGCTGGTCGTTCCGGGCAGTGAAACCGTGTTCGTCGAGGCGCATCTCTTCAATCAGCCCGGCGTCATCGAAACGGTCACGCCCTACGTGCGCGGTATCGGCTACGACATCGACTACGATAACGGCCAGATCTTGTTCCACAACCCGATCGTGCGCACCGACATCGACCCGCAAGGCCGCGTGATCGTCAACGTGATCGTTGCGACGTACGAATACGACGGCGGCCAAGGTTCGGGCGACATGGTGGGCGGGCGCGTGCGCTACCGTTCGTTCATTCCGCAAAACGATACGCAGACGCCGTTCTCGATCGGCGCATCGGTCGTGCACGAGAACATGGGCGACGCGTCGTTCACGCTCAACGGCGTCGACGCCGGCGCGCCGCTCGGCAAGATCGGGAAGCTGATCGCAGAGTACGCGCAATCGAGTAACGACGCGAGCGCGTCGGGCGCGGTCACCGGCAACGCCTATCGCCTCGAGGCCGCGCTGCAGTCCGGGAAGACGACCGGCAACGCGTACTACCGTACCACGACCGCCGGGTTCTCGAACAACGCGACCACGAGCTTCACGCCCGGCGAAACGCAGCAAGGGCTGAACTTCGATACGCCGGTAGCCCATCACACGAGCGCGTTCCTCACCTACGATCGCGAACGCGAGAACGGCATCGCGCCGGAAGTCCTCACCGATCCGGAAGATCTGCTGCTGCCCGGCAACGCGCCGGTTCCGGGCGCGCCGGTCAACACCGACTACATGACGCTCGGCGGCGGCGTGCGGCAAATGATCGGCACGGGGAAGCTTTCGCTCGAATATGACGTGCACGAGCAGACCGACTTCAACGAGCCGCTGGTCGACACCAATTCCTCGCAGCTGATTGCGCGCTACCTGCAGCCGTTCGGCAAACGCTTCACGTTCTTGGCCGAAGACGACATCAATCTGCGCTCGCAGGTGGATCCCTTGTATCCGAGCCGCTTCGCGCTGGGCCTCGAGTACAGCGTGGCCCCGGGCGTTGCCATCGCCGCGACCCACCAATACATGAAAGACTTGCAGAGCGGACCGCAGACCTTCAACACGATCGAAGCCATGGCCGATGACAAACTCGACGCGAATACGTCGTTCACCGGGCGCTATGCGATTCTCGGCGGCCTCGACGGCTACGATGCGACGAGCGCCTTCGGCCTCAAGCATCTGTTCAAGATCGCGAAGGGCGTGAGCGCGAGCGCCGCCTACGAATACCTCAACGGCAGCGTCTTCGACCTCACACCGTCGGGCATGCAGTTCGCACAGCCCTACGCGGTCGGCCAGCAAGGTGCGAGCGCGCTCGGGATCAGCGGCGGCACGAGCCTCAGCCTCAGCACGACCTACGCCGGCAGCCAGTACCTCAAGGGTTCGGCACGGTACGAGCACCGCGTCTCCGACCAGGGGTCGAACACGACGTACAGTTTCGGCGGCGCGGGCAAGCTCTCCGACGCGGTGTCGCTTCTCGCGGGCTTCGATTCCGCCGGCGGCGCGAACCAGACGCTGGGCGGCCTGGCGGCTAGCTCCGACTTCCGCGTTGGTGCCGCCTATCGCAATCCGTACACCGATACGACGAACGCACTCTTGCGCTACGAGATCGACGTCAATCCGGGCATCACGCCCGCCACATTGCTGCAAGGCGCGGGCACCTGGACGAAAGACAATACGCTCGCGCTCGAAGTGCTGCACGACCCCTCGCAACGGCTCGAACTCTACGGCAAGTTCGCCTTCCGCGCAACGACCGCGTATCTGTCGGGTGATTTCTCCAATGCCACGTACACGTCGCTTGCGCAGGCGCGCGCTACGTACCGCGTCGGACGGCGCTGGGATACGACGTTAGAATTGCGCTGGATCGCGCAGAACGTCACCTCGTACAGCGCGATCGGTGAAGTGGCCGAAGTGGGCTACGCGTTCGGCGACGATCTGCGCGGCGCGATCGGCTGGTCGTTCGGCCAGACCAACGATCCGGCGTTCTTCGGCTCGAACGGCCGCGGCGGCATCTACTTCGACGTCACCGCGCGGATTCACGAACTGTGGCCGGGCTTCGGCCTGCAGAAGGCGCCGCTCGCCGACCTCACCGCTACCGGCGTTCCCGCCGCAGCCGCCGTTCCTGTGGGGCGCAAGTGAAACTCCGCCGCATCTTTACGGCACTGCTCGCGCTCGTGCTCTTCGGCTCGATGCTGCAGCGGCCGCTGCCGGCGCTCGCCGCGCCGCCGCTGCTCGACGTGATCACGCTCGATCCGCTCGCCGCGGGCTCGAGCGGGCAAACCGGCACGGTTCCGTTTGATGCGACGTCGTTCAACCCGGTCGGCGGAACGAATCCCGGCACCGATAGTTCGGCGACCGATCACATCGTGCGCACCAACGACACGATCGCCTACGATTTCCAATACAGCGTCAACAGCGCGCCCGGACTCAACATCACGCTGACCAGCGTGCTGGGCCAGTACCTCGGCGCCGACGTCGCCGACTGGACGACCCTCCCGGCCGGATGCGGCGCGGGTTCATCGATCAGCGGCGACGGCCAAACGCTCGTGTGCGACATCGGGGCCGTTGCGCAGGGCAGCGCGCAAGACGTGATCGCGTCGGCGAAGATCCGCGTCACCGCGCCCAACGGCGCGACCATCACGCCGAGCATCACGGTCGACGATCCGGGCAACGTGGGCACGCTGCCCGTCACGAACGCCGGCTACTGGATCAACCAGTCGACGCCGTCGACGACGACGATGGACACGATCACGTCGGTCGGCAAGTACAACGCGATGAAGCAATCGACGGTCGCGAAGCCGGTCATCGAGCCGTACACCTACTTCGGCGACGGCGGCGTGCAAGGGTACTACATCGATTTCCCCGTCCTCGTCCGCGAGGGCGACGGTACGGCAAGCGGCAAGTACGGCATCGCGCCCGCGGCCTCGCCGATCACGATCACCGATACGCTCTCGCCCGGCCTCAATTCGACCCTCGCCGCGAGCAATGCGTGCGGCATCAACGGCAGCGGGATCACGATCCAGAACGAGCCCTACGGCGCGATCGCTGTCAACGGCAGCGCGACCTCCGTCAACAGCGTCGTGAACTCCGGAACGATAACGTGCACGCAGGCCGGCGGTGCCGGAACCCCCGTGACGATTACGATCACCGGTGCCAACACCAGCGGCTCATCGTTCCCGGTGAACAAAGCCGGCAGTGCGGGCATCGACAACCTCACCTACGTCGTCGCGGGCTACCTGCGCCTCTGGGTTCCCGACACGACCGGAAACCTCGGCGCGACCGGCAACGTGCAAGGCTTCTCCGACACGTATTCGGGCATCGACCCGGGCGAACCGGACGAGCTTCCGGCCAACCTCACCGCAACCACGAACCTGACGGCCCAAGGTCCGGCGGGCGCGAGCGGTAACGGCGGCAAGGCATTCTTCCAAACGACGAGCGAGAACGGGTTCCCGTTCAACAACTCCAACGGACCGGCGCTGACCGCGGGCAGCCCGCTGGTCTCGGTGTTCGAATTCAACAACACGTCGAACGCATCGACGGGCTCGGTGACGATCAACAACGTCACCGCATGCGACACGATCAACACGGCCAACATCTTGGTCACTCCGTTCAGCGGCGCGCCCGGATTTGCAACCGACTCGCTGTGGGGCGGCGCAGTTCACCTTTCGAACTTGAACGGGGGATCGTTCACCGATGGTGCGCCGCCGGCCGGCTTCACGGTATCGTACGGCGATTCGAGCACGGCCGCCGATTGCACGGCCGGAACGTTCAAGGCGTCGGCAAGCGATGCATCGTTCACCGCGCTCAACCCGATCGTGCGCGTGAAGTTCACGATGACGTCGCTCGCGCCCGGGCAAGAGCTGCGCGTGCAACTGTCTCAGACCGTCAACTCGGGTCTGGCTGCCGGTACGATCGTGCACAACACCGTGACGGCAACCGGAACCGCGAGCACGGGCGGGCCGGCGTTCTCGCGCACGGCGTCGACAACCGGTCAGATCTTCACGACGAACCTCGGCATCACGAAGTACCTCTTCAAAAACGTTGCGGGCGCCGGGGTGTTCAACGCGAACGGCACGCAACCGCCGGGCGCGAGCGGCCATTCGTCGGGCACCGCTGGTCTGGTGGATACCAATCAGGAGATCGTCGCCGCGCTCGACGATGACGGTTCGCAAGGCACGCTGCCGTCGAGCAACGTCGTGACGTGCGACATCGTGCCGGCGAACATGTCGATCAAAGACTTCGATTTGGTTACGAACACGACGCCGGTAACGGGACCAGTCACGTTCCTGACGGTCAGCGGAACCGCGCCGTCGTCGGAACTCGTGGAATATTCCACCGTGCCGACCTTCGGCGGCGACACGTGTACCGATGCGGGCGGCGGCTGGACGTCGACGGAGCCGTCACCGCGCAGCGCGATCACCCGCATTCGCGTGACCTACACGCTGCCGGCCGAAACGCGCGAACGTATCTTCGTGAACTTCCAAGTCGCATCGTCCGTGGCTCCGAACACGCTGATCACCAACAATACCGTCACGACCGTCGGCGGCGTGAACCCGCAAACCGCGACGCAGAGCGTGACGGTCGAACCGGAAACGGTGTCGGTGACGAAAACCGGCCCGAGCGGCTCGGTGACGGCGGGTACGCCCGCATCGTTCACGATCCAAGGATACGTGCAGGGTCCGGGATCGCCGCAATCGGGAACGGTGACGGTCGTCGATACGCTGCCCGTCGGCCTCACCTACGTGCCGAGCTCGACCGTGCTCACGAATCCGCCCGCGCCGACCTCCTGGCAAAGCGGCAGCGATAATGCCACGCCCGTGATCACAATGAGCGGACCGAATCAAGTCTTGACCTGGACGCTCGGCACCGCGACCGCCAATCCCGGCGCGTTCATCCAATTGCCGACGATCACGTTCTCGACCAATACGGATATTTCACTGAGCGGCGGAACGTTGATGAACTCGGCCACGATCGTCGATACGGCTGACGGCAATCCCGGCGGTCCCAATCACACGGCCACCGCGTCGGTGCTGATCTCCAATCCCGGCGCGTTCCATATTTCGAAGACGACGACGACGCCGCAAATCAACACCGGCGGCACGATCACGTGGCAGTTGAACTACGCCAACACGGGAACGACCGCGGCGACCTCGACCGACTTCATCGACATCCTCCCGTACTCGGGCGATACGCGCGGTAGCAGCTTTCACGGAACGATCACGCTCGTATCGGCAGCGGGTACCAATGGCGAAACGCTGCAGTACACGAAGCAGCCGTCAGCGCAGATCAATGAGGATCCGGGCTGCACGTCCAACGGCGGCGTCGTGACGCCGCCGACCGGCGGTTGTCAGAGCTTTAGCGCCGCGACCTGGTGCCCGGCGCTGAGCGGCGGCACGTGTCCGTCAACGCTCGCGCAAGTGACGGCGATTCGGGTCGGCGGCGGCGCGTTGCCGGGACCGTCGGGAACGCGCACGATCTCGGTTCAGGCAAGCACGAGCGGCAACGTCTTCACCGACGTGTACTGGAACTCGTTCGGCGCCCGAACGAGCATCTTGACGCTCGGCGTGCATTCGCCGCCGGTCGAGACGATCGTGCCGACGCCGCCGACGGCATTCCTCACGCTGGTGAAGTCGTGCCTTGCGCCGCCGACGTGCATCACCGCATCGCAAGCGCCGGGAACCGACATCACCTACGGCATCTCCGCGACCAACACCGGCGGCCACGCATCGGCGCAAGTGGTGATCACCGATCCGATGCCGCCGAACATGGACTTCAAAGTCGGCACGGCGTCGGCCACGTTCCCGGGCGGTGTGACCATCGTCATTTCCTATAGTTCCGACCCGGCATTGTCCACGTTCACGTACACGCCGGTCAGCGGCGGCGGCGGCGCGGCGACGGGATACGATCGCAACGTCACCGGCGTGCGCTGGACGATGACGGCCGGGCAACTTGCTGCTGTCGGCGTGAACGATTCCGGCAGCGTCCAATTCACGGCGGCAATTCGATGAATCGCATCCATCTGGTCCTGATCGTTCTCGGCGCAAGCGCCGCGCTCGCGGCGTGCGGCGGCGGCGGTAACACGTCATCGTTCGGCGGCACGACGTTCACCGTCTCCGGATCGGGCGGTCCGACTCCGGCGCCGACCGCAACGCCGATTCCCGGACCGGTCACGGTGACCGGTACCGTAACGCAAATTACGAACACGAGCTTTGGTCCCACCGCACTCCAGTTGCCGCTCGGCGGTGCGGTGGTCGTCATCGGCCCGACGCTCGTGCTCGGTGCAACGCCGCCGCCGGTTCTGCCGGGTGGCGACGTGCAGGTAACGACGTCGGCGAACGGCACGCTACAGCGCGACGGTGGCATCCGGCCCCGCGGCACCGCTCGCCGCGCAAGCCACGTACGATTTTCCTTTGAACAATCTCTCGGGCGTGACGCCGCCGGCGAGCGGCTACTACATCAGCGTGTTTGCACCCGGCAGCGATGGCAAAACTGCCGGCGCGCCGCTGCCGGTGCACGCATTTTCGGGACTCGGTGCCGGCAACGTTCTCGCGACGCAACGCGTGACGACGGCCACGCCCGATGAAGCGAACTTCCTCGCGCTCGTCAACACCGACCGCACGACGGCGAACCCGCTTGCGTTGCCGATGATCTTCGATGAGTACGCGGAAGAAGCGGCGCGCCTGCACGCCGGCGACGAGGCGACGAACAACTACTACTGCCACTACGATCCGCAGAACCACGGCCCCGGTTCGCGCTATCTTGCGCTGCTGGCGCTCGGGCAAGACAACGAGAACATCGGCAAGACGTCCGGCACCGATGCGCCCGGTTCGTACACCACGACCGAAGCCGCGTTCATGGCGGAATCGCCGACGAACGGTGGACACTACACGAACATCATCGATTCGACGCACGCTTGGGCCGGTGTCTCGACGGTCGTGGCCGGCCCCTCGGCGCAGTACGTCGACCAGGAATTCGTGTCGCCGCACGGCACCGACCCCTACGTCTACCCGAATTTCACCGGCTCCGCGTGCCCGCCCGGCGTGGTCCCGAACAACTCGTAGAACCCCCCGCACGGGGACGGCGACGGCCCTTTATCGAAATAGCTGGGGTTATGGCCACGGAACGGATCGATGTGCGCGGGGTCGCGCGTTTGGCGCGGCTCGCGCTGAGTGATGAGGAAGTCGAGCGCTACGGCGCACAGCTCGAGGACCTGCTCAAGCACGTCGACGACCTCAAACAACTTGACACCTCCGACGTCGCGGCGACCGCACAGGTCATCGAGTCGCGCAACGTCATGCGCCCCGACGTCCTCGCGCCGTGCCTCGATCACGATGCCGTGATGGCCGGCGCGCCGCAGCCGCAGCACGGGTTTTTCCGCGTTCCGAAGATCATCGCCGAGGCCGGTTGATGGATCCGGTTCGCGCTTCCGCCCGCGAGATCGCGCGCGCGGTCAATGCCCGTGAAGTTTCGGCGGCCGAAATCGCCGAGACGATGATTCCGCACGTCGCATCGGTCGACGAGCATCTCGGCGCGTACCTTACGCTCACGCCCGAGCTGATGCGCGAAGCGGCGCGCAAGGTCGACGCGCGCATCGCGGCCGGCGAATCGCTGCCGCTGGCCGGCGTGCCTGCCGCGATCAAAGACAACATGTGCCTGCTCGGCACGCGCACCACGTGCGCCTCGAAAATTCTCGAGCAGTGGATCGCGCCGTACACCGGCACGGCCGTCGCCCGTTTGCTCGAGGCGGGCGCCTTGCCGATCGGCAAGACGAACATGGATGAGTTCGCGATGGGCAGTTCGGGTGAGAACTCGGCGCTCGGCACGACGAAGAACCCCTATGATTTCGACCGCGTTCCCGGCGGCTCGTCGGCCGGCAGTGCGGCGGCCGTCGGCGGCTACGTGGCGACGATCTCCACCGGCAGCGATACCGGCGGTTCGATCCGCGAGCCGGCGGCGTTCTGCAACGTCGTCGGGTTCAAGCCGACCTACGGACGCGTTTCGCGCTACGGATTGATCGCGTTTGCGTCGAGCCTCGATCAGATCGGGCCGTTCGCGCGCACGGTGGAAGATGCGGCGCTGACGTACGATGCGATGGGCGGTCACGACCCGATGGACGCGACTAGCGTCGACATGCCGTTCGAGACGACCGCCGGCCACCTGCGCGAAGATCTGCGCGGCGTGCGCGTCGGCATCGTCAAGGAATTCACCACCTCCGATCTCGCGCCGGACGTTGCCGCAGCGTACGAAGCGGCGTATGCCGATCTGGCGAAGCTCGGCGCCGAGCTGGTCGAGGTCGAGCTGCCGACGGCGAAGTACGGCCTCTCGACGTATTATCTCATCGCGCCGGCCGAGTGTTCGTCGAACCTCGCGCGCTTCGACGGCGTGCGCTACGGCCTGCGCGTCGACGGCGCCGACGTCGGCGAGATGTACGAGAAGACGCGCGCCGCGGGCTTCGGTCCCGAGGTGAAGCGCCGGATCCTCATCGGCACCTACGCGCTTTCGAGCGGCTACTACGACGCCTACTACGTCAAGGCGCAAAAAGCGCGCACGCGCATCGCCGACGATTTCCGGCGCGCGTTCGCGAAGTGCGACGTCATCGCATCGCCGGCCGCGTCCTCGCCCGCGTTCACCTTCAACGCCAAGAGCGATCCCTACAGCATGTACCTGATGGACTACTACACGATCCCCGTCTCACTCGCCGGTTTGCCGTCGCTCTCGATTCCCGTGCGGCTCCGCACGCCCGAAGGCGGATCGCGCCCAATGCCGCTCGGCTTGCAACTGGCGAGCCCGCTCTTCACCGAACGCGCCCTGCTGGGCTACGCCCACGCCTACGAACAAGCGACGCAACACGCGAATAAACTTGCGCCGGTTGAGGTAGTAAAATCGTGACCCCCATGTCATCCCGAGCAAAGCGCCCAACGGGCGCGTCGTCGAGGGACCGCCTCGATCGCCATCATTATCGCTGCTTTGCTCGGGGTGACAAGCAATGAGCGCTACGACTGAACGCACCTCTGCCGATCGCGCGGCGCTTCGGGAAAAATACGAAGCCGTGATCGGCATCGAGTGTCACGTTGAGCTGAAGACCGTCAGCAAGATGTTTTGCGGCTGCGCGAACGAGTTCGGCGGGGAACCGAACACCAAAGTGTGCCCGGTGTGTTTGGCGCTGCCCGGTGCGTTGCCGGTGCCCAATGCCAAGGCGATCGAGCTGATGATCGCGGCGGGGCTCGCGTTCGATGCGGAGATTCCGGCGTTTTCGAAGTTCGACCGGAAGAACTACTTCTATCCGGACATGCCTAAGAACTATCAGATCTCGCAGTTCGACATGCCGCTCACGCAGGGCGGCGTCGTGCACTATTGGCTGCCGGACGGCACGAAGAAGTCGTGCCGCCTCACGCGCATCCATTTGGAAGAAGACACCGGTAAATCGACGCACGCGGGTTCGGGTGACGGCCGCATCGCCGGCTCGTCGTATTCGCTGGTCGATTTCAACCGCGCCGGCGTGCCGTTGATGGAATGCGTCGGCGAGCCGGACATCCGTTCGGCCGAAGAAGCGGTCGGCTATCTCGAAGCGCTCAAGCGTACCTTCGTCGAGCTCGGCGTCTCCGACGTCAAGATGGAAGAAGGCTCGCTGCGCTGCGATGCCAACGTGTCGGTGCGCTTGCGCGGCGCGGCGCGAATACGGCACGAAGGCCGAGATCAAGAACATGAACTCGTTCCGCAGCGTGCACGACGCGATCGAGAGCGAGATCGACCGTCAGATCTCGGTGATCGAGGGCGGCGGCCGCGTGATTCAGGAGACGCGCGGCTGGGACGAAGCGGCCGGCGTGACGCATTCGATGCGCTCGAAAGAACAAGCGCACGATTACCGCTACTTCCCCGAGCCCGATCTCGTGCCGCTCGAAATCGACCGCAGCATCATCGAGCGCATCCGCGCGTCGATGCCGCCGGTGCCGTTCGAACGCTTCGAGCGCTATACCGAAAAATTCGGGATATCGGTGAAGCAGACGACGCAGCTGGTCGACAACCCGCCGCTGGCGGCGTACTTCGATAAGGTCGTTGCGGTGACGAACGCACCCGCGGCAACCCTGAACTTCGTGTTGGGCGATCTTTCGCGCATGGCGAACGAGAGCGGCACGCCGGTCTCGCAGGGGAACGTGACGCCGGAAGCCTTGGCCGAACTGATCGCGCTCACCGAAGCGAAGACGATCAACTCCAAGATCGCGAAGGACGTGCTCGCGCGGCTCTGGGCCGACGGCGGTTCGGCGAAGGCAATCGTGGAAGCCGAGGGCCTGGCGCAAGTGTCCGATCCCGGTGCGATCGCGCAGTTCGTCGACGACGTGCTCGCCGCGAATGCCGAGAGCGTGGCGCAGTTCAAAGCGGGCAAGGAGAACGTGCTGAAGTTTCTCGTCGGTCAGGTGATGAAGACGAGCCGCGGTAAAGCCAATCCCGAACTCGTCGAGACGCTCTTGCGGGAGAAGATCGCGGCGCGCTGATGCTCGCTGATCCACGGTCGCTCGAAGCGCTGGACTTCGCGCGCGTCCGCGAGCGGGTCGCCGGGCAGACGCATGCCGCGCAGGCGCAGGCGCGCGCGCTCGCCATGGAGCCCACCTCGGATTCGACCACGGTGCGCCGGCTCGTCAACGAGACAACCGAGATGCGCACGCTCGTGCGCACGCAGAGCTTCTCGCTCTCGCGCATCGAGGACGTCGACGAAGCGCTCGAGATCGCACAGCGCGGCTCGTCGCTGCCGGCGGGCGAACTGCGCGCGATCTCCGACGCGCTGGCGGCGGGCGGAGCGGCGGTGCGCGCGATCCGCGAGGCCGAGGGCGTGCCCGCGCTGCGCGACGTGACGTCGGCGTTCAAGGCCCTGCCCTCGATCGTCACCCGCATCACCGATGCGATCGACGAGCACGGCAGCGTGCTCGACCGCGCCTCGCCCGCGCTGGCGCGCGTGCGCCGCCAGATCGCGCAGGCGCAGGACGACGCCCGCGACCGCACGGCCGCCCTCACGCGTTCGGCCAAGTACGCGCGCGCGATCCAAGATTCGATCGTCACCGTTCGTAACGGCCGCTACGTCATCCCGATCAAGGCCGAGTTCGCGGGCGAGTTCCCCGGCATCGTGCACGACACGAGCGCGACCGGCGCGACGCTCTTCGTCGAGCCGCTCGAGACGCTCGAGACGAACAACCGCGTCCGCGCCTTGCGGGCGCAAGAGGAGCACGAGGTCGCGCGCATCCTGGCCGAGCTGAGCGCGCTGACCGGGGCCGAGGCGCACCAGATCCGCACGAACGTCGCGATCTACGTCGAGCTCGATCTGGCGCTCGCGCGGGCCGCGGTTGCCGACCGCATGAACGCGGTCGAGCCCACGATCGTCGATGCGGCGACGATCGACGTGCACGACGGGCGCCATCCGCTGCTCGACGAGCGCGCCGTGCCGCAGTCGATCACGCTCGACGACGACGTGCGCATCACGATCATCAGCGGCCCCAACATGGGCGGCAAGACCGTCGCGCTCAAGATGGTCGGTCTGTTCGTCGCGATGGCCGGCTGCGGCATGCACGTGCCGGCGGTGTCGGCCAAAATCGGCCGTTTTACCCGTATTTTCACCGATATCGGCGACGATCAATCGATCGCACAGAACACGTCGACGTTTTCCGCGCATCTCGGACGGCTTGCCGAGATCGTTTCGCAAGCCGATGCGCGCTCGCTGATCCTGATCGACGAAATCGGGTCGGGCACGGAGCCCAACGCCGGCGCGGCGCTGGCCGTAGCACTGCTCGAGCGTTTTCTCGAAGTCGGCGCGTGCGCGCTCGTCACCACGCATGCCACCGAACTGAAGCTCTTCGGCGCCGAACACGCGCACGTGCGCAACGCCAGCGTGCGCTTCGATCCGCACACCTACGCGCCGACCTACCAGCTCGACGTCGGCTCGCCCGGACAGTCGCTGGCGTTCCCGCTCGCGCGTGCGATGCACCTCGACCTGCGCGTGATCGAACGCGCCGAAGCGCTGCTCTCCGCGCAAGAACGCGATTACGAGCGCGCGCTGGAAGAACTCGCGCTCGAACGCACCCGCACGACGAAAGAGCGCGAAGTGCTGGCGAACGAGCGCGTGCAACTGCGCACGCTCGAAGATGCGGCCCGCAAGCGCGGCGAAAACCTCGAACGCGAACGCCGCGAACTCGCCCAGCGCGCCGAGGCCCAGCTGGCCCAAGCGCTGCGCGGCTTTTCGGCTGAGTTGGAACGGCGCGCGCGCGAGGGCGGCGAGCGTACGCGCGGACCGCGCGTGACCCGCGGCCAAAGCGAACTGCTCGGCCGCACGATCGACGAGATGCGTTCGGGCCTCGGCATCTCACGCACCGCGCCCACCGCGGCGCCGAATCAGCAAGCGCCCGCGCCGATCGGGGTCGGCGACCGCGTGCGCGTGAACTCGCTCGATACCGAAGGCGTCGTGGTGGAAGACTTCGGCAACGACGTCATGCTGCAGATGGGTGCGCTGCGCATGACCGTGCCGAAGAGCGATGTCAGGCGCCTCGGCTCCGCGGCACCGCGGCGGGTCGAGCGCAACGAGCGCGAGGGCGGTTCGGCGAAGCTCGCGGCGGCCACCGGCGCGCGCACCGAACTCGACGTGCGCGGTAAACGGTTCGTCGAAGCGGAGCCCGTCGTCGAGCAGTGGATCGATGCCTCGATGCTCGCCGGCGCGTCGCCGTTGCGCCTGATCCACGGTAAGGGCACGGGCCTCTTGGGCCGCGGCTTGCAGCAATATCTGCGCGCGCACCCGCACGTCAAAGACGTGCGTTTCGGGACGGCCGAAGAAGGGGGCAGCGGCGTGACGGTGTTCGAACTGTCGTGACGATGACCCAACCTCCGAGCGCAGCGGCGCGCGAAGCGGCGCAAGCGTTCGCCGACGGCTGCGATCACGTCGAGACCTTCGACGAACTGGCCGCTCGCATCGCCGGCGGCAAACGCCTCAACGTCAAGCTCGGCCTCGATCCGACCAGTGCCGATCTGCACATCGGACACGCGGTCGTGCTGCGCAAGCTGCAGCAGTTCGTCGACGCGGGTCACAACGTGACGCTGTTGATCGGCGACTTCACCGCGCGCATCGGCGATCCGACCGGCCGCAACGCGATGCGGCCGCCGCTGACCGACGAAGCGATCGAAGCGAACATGCAAACGTATGCGAAGCAAGCCGGCAAGGTGCTCGACATGGACCGCATCACGCTGCGTTACAACTCCGAGTGGCTCGGCAAACTCTCGTTCGCGCAACTGATCAAACTGCTCGCGCAAACGACGGTCGCGCGCATGCTCGACCGCAACGACTTCGCGCAGCGCTACGCGGCCGGCACGCCGATCTCGATGCACGAATTTCTTTATCCGGTCGCGCAAGCGTACGATTCGGTCGCGCTCGAAGCCGACGTCGAACTCGGCGGTTCGGATCAGCTCTTCAACCTGTTGATGGGCCGGCCGTATCAGTTACACGCGGGCCAGCCGGCGCAGATCTGCATGACCGTGCCGCTGCTCGAAGGCGCTCGACGGCAAAGCGAAGATGTCGAAGTCGGCCGGCAACCACATCGCGCTTACCGACACGCCGAACGATCAATTCGGCAAGGTCATGCGCATCCCGGATGAGGCGCTACCGCGCTACGCCCGGCTCGCGGCCGGCTGGTCGCAAGACGAAACCGACCGTCTCGCCGCGGCCCTTGCCGCCGGTACGGGCAACCCGATGGACGAGAAAAAGCGTATCGCCGAGACGGTGGTGACGTTGTATCATGGGGCAGATGCCGCCCGGGCGGCGCGCGACTATTTCGAGCGGACGATCCAGCGCGGCGAGATGCCCGCCGAGATGCCCGAACGCCGGTTCGAAGGCGCGCACACCCTGGTCGACGTCATCGTGGCGGCGGGCTTTGCCGAGAGCAAACGCGCGGCGCAGCGGCTGATCGCCGAAGGCGCGGTGAAAATCGACGGGAGCGTCGTCACCGATCCGAAATCACCCTGGGATGCGTCCCGGCCGGCCGTTCTGCAGGTCGGTTCACGCAAATTCGTCCGCGTACTCTCCGAGAAAGGCTGACCCCGATGGCCGCCATCACCTACACGCCGCAACAAGGGAAATCCGGCCCGAAGTTCACCTGCCCGCGCTGCCACCGGACCTACCCCTATCCGGTTGATTACGACCGTCCGATCCGCTGCGAGTGCGGCTGGTGGTACACCAACGTCGGCCACGGCACGATCGTCGAAGAGTTCCGGCCGCGCATCGGCGGCTCCGACCCCGACGCGCCGCAGTACGGCGAAGGCACGCAGCCCGAACGGCACTAATCGAGGCGGGCGAGTAGCCCCTCGACGTCGGCGGCGGTGAGCACGTAGCGGCGTTTGCAGAAGTCGCACGTCGCTTCCGTCTCCGGCTGTTCCCGCGAAATCTTGAGCAGCTCGTCGCGGCCCAGGCCCACGAGCGCCCGTTCGACCCGCTCGCGCGTGCAGCGGCAGTCGAAGCGCGCCTCGTAGGTATTCTCGTGCGGCCGTAACTCGAGCCCCTCGGCCAGCCGCTCGATCAGCCCGCGCGCATCGGTGCCGTCCGCGATCTGCGTCGTGACCGGCGGCATCGCCGCGGCGTTCGCTTCGAGCTTGGCGATCGTCGCATCGTCGGAGCCCGGCATGAGCTGCGCGATGATGCCGCCGGCCGCGCGGATGCCCGTGGGATCGGCCAAAACGCCGAGCGCGACGACGCTCGGGATCTGCTGCGAGTTGGCGAGGTAGCTGGCGATGTCTTCACCGATCTCGCCCGTTTCGAGCGGCACGATCCCAACGTACGGTTGGCCGATTTCGTAGCTCTTCGTGACCTGAAGCTGGCCCTTGCCGATGACGCCGGCGACGTCGAATTTGCCGCGCGCGTTGAGCGGCAGATCGGCCAGCGGATTGCGCGCGTAGCCGCGCGCCGCGATGACGCCCTCGCCGCCGCTCCAGGCGTCGGCAACGATCGTCCCGATCGGGCCGTCGCCCGAGATCTGCAGCGTGAGGCGTTCGGGGCCCTTGAGGCTTGCGCCCAGCAGCGTGGCGGCCGTGACGAGGCGGCCGACGGCGGCGGCGGCGGTGGGTGCCAGGCCGTGCCGGAGCTGGGTTTCCCGCACGAGTTCGGTCGTCGATTCCGGCGACGAACGAGACGGTTCCGTTGGCGGCGCTTGCGGTGACGACGCGATCCATACGCAGGTGGAGAAACCCCGATCCGCTGCGGGCGTTGCAATTGTGGCTTTGGCGGGAGGAAGGCAACCGTGCCCTGGTATAGGCTCCCCGACCAGCCGTTTTTCTGAGGTGCCGTATCTTGACCAAAGCTGATCTCGTTGACGTCGATCGCGACGGAGTTCGAACTCTCAAAGCGCCAATCGGGCGAGATCATCGACCTGGTATTGGAAGAGATCAAAGCGGCGCTGCAGAGCGGCGACAAAGTGCAGCTGATTCCGTTCGGCAGCTTCGTCGTGCGCGATCGCAAAGCGCGCGAAGGCCGCAATCCGAAGCACCGGCGCGAAGATCAAGATTCCCGCGCGCCGCGTGCCCGCGTTCACCGCCGGCAAGGGTCTCAAAGACGCCGTCGCCGGCGGCAAAAAGAAACAGCCGCAAGAAGTAAGCGTGCTGTCGCCCCGAGCTTGTCGAGGGGCAGCCACTACGAGCCGAACGAGTACTTCGAGACGCGCGGCTTGAGCGGTTGGTCGTCGTGCGCCGAGACGGTCTTACGGAGCGCGGCGAGCTCGTCGCCGTCGAGTTCGAAGCCGGCGGCAGCAACGGCGGCTTCCGGGTCGCGTGCGAACGCCATCCGGAACGCTGCATCGTTGAGATAGCGTTCGACGAGATCGGCAACGGCATCGAGGCTCATGGGATGCCGTAAGAATTCGCGCGTTCGGCCGTTCAGCCTTTCTTCAAAACGTGCCGCGCGTGCGCTTTTAATCTCGCGCGCTCGGTCCAAATGTCGTTGCACAGGCGGAAGAGCGCGAGACCGCCGACGACGAACGCGAACACGCGGCCGAAGTACGGCACGGCGTCCGGCGGGACGATGCGCGCCACCCAGCCTTGGGCGGTGAACTGATAGATGAAGAGCGTCCAGGCTGAGATCGCGCCGATGTACACGACCGCCCCGAGCGCATAGAGCAGCTCGAACCGGTGGCCGCGCAAGCTCGCGCCGCTTCGCAGCGCGGGCCAGAACCCGGTCGCGATCCAGCCCAGGCTCTTGCCGCGCAAGTTCGGCCGCTCCAGCGCGTCCATCAGCAGATAGTAGCCGTCGTATTCGAGCAGCGGGTTGAGGTTGCGCAGCACGGCGATGTACGACCAGAGCGCGAACACCCACGCCACCGCCGCGACCGTCAGGTTGGGCGCAAACAACGCGACGTAGCCGGCCGCGCCGGCGAGCACGAGGTTCACGAGAATGCCGCCGGCATCGACGAGCATGCGCTGCTCGCGCGTCGCGAGCCACGCATCGGACGTGTCGACGAAGAGCATGATGCGAAACCAGAACCAGCCGAAGCCGACGCGATCGACGCGCGCGCCCGCGGCCTTCGCCGCGACGCCGTGGCCGAGTTCGTGCAGGACGATCGCGACGACGATCAGCGGGATCATGACGAAGCCGACGCGCGCGACCGTTGCGGCGTGCAAGAGCGTGCCGGCCGAGCGCTGCGCCATCGCGATGAACGCCGCGAAGCCGCCGGCTGCGAGGACGCAGCGTCACGACGATGCCGGCGCGCGTGAATGCAAAGCGCCCGACGCGTCTGGTAGAGCGCGGTGAAGAAGCGGTCGCAGCCGTTGAGCGAGTACGTCCATTCCATCACGCGAAGAACCGCCTCGACGAAACGCCGGTGGCGGCTGCGCGCCGGTGCCGTCGTGTCGAGCCGTTCGAGGTCGATGAACTCTTCGCGCGCGAGATGGCGCACGATGTCCATCACGACGTCCGGCGCGAGCACTTTGTATTCGAGAAACAGATCCATCGTGAGGTCGCGCAGCGTGTGCTCGCCGTCGAGATGGTTCCAGACGAACGCGCCCTCGCGCGAGAGCCGGAAATACGTGCCGCGCGCGGGATCTTTCAGCGTCCAGATCGTCGTGCCGTCGGCGGTCGTGCGTTCGTGCAGTTCCACGCCGGGCTTGCGACGCGGCCGGCTGCGCGCTTGCATCAGCGCGACGAGATGTTCGGCGAGGGCGCCTTCGGTCGCCATCGCTTCGAGCACGTCGTCGCGGCGCAGCACGAGCAATTCGGCGTCGCTGATGACGCGCACGGTCGCGTTGCGCGGCGCGCCCGTCAGCAGCGCGGCTTCGCCGAAGAGCATGCCCGTGCGCAGCGTCGCGAGATGCCGCTCCGCATCGCCCGAGGCGTCGACGACCTCGAGCTCGCCGTGCCGGATGAGGTAGCACTCATCGCCGGGATCGCCCTGACGGATGACGATTTCGCCGGGCGAGGCATGGCGAATCTGTACGCGCTCCGACAAGCGGGCGACCGCTCCGGGCGAAAGGTCGCCGAGCAGCGTGGCGGATTTGATGAAGCGGCCGACCGCCATCCGTTCGGCGGCCGCCTCGAGTTCCGGCCGGGCATTGTCGTCGTCGATCGCCTGCGCGAACGAGGCGCCGTCGATGCGCAGCAGCGTGACCGGCGTGAGCGCGACGACGCTCGCCGTGCGGCGCTCCGCCCCGGCCACGATCGCGACCTCGCCGAAGAGTTCGCCGGGCCCGAGCACCGCGATCGGCAGCGGTCCGCTCTTGCCGGCGATCTGCACTTCGAGCCGCCCGTCGATCACGACGTAGGCATCGATGCCGGCCTCGCCCTCGCGAATCACGACGTCGCCCTTGGCCGCCGTTTCGCGCGTCGCGTTCGCCGCCAGCGTGTCGAGCGTGTCGGCCGAAAACGAACGAAACTGCCACACGTGCGCGAGGATCGGCGCAGCGAACGAGGGCGTGCTCGTCATCTACGCGCCGTTCGCAAAGCCACCCCCGTTGTCCCGTATGTCATCCCGAGCTTGTCGAGGGACCGCCACTCAGACGAATTGCGTGAGGGAAAGCGTGTTCCCGTCCGGATCCTTGAACCACGCGACCCCGTCGCCGTTCGGGGTCCACCAGATCCCCGCTTCGTCCTGTTCGATAACCGGCACGCGCATCGTCGCGATGCCGCGCGCAGCGAGTTCGGCGACGGTCGCGCGAATGTCGGGCACGTCCCACCCGAGCGTGGTAAACGGATGCGGCTGGAAGTCCGCAACGAGCTGCACCCGCAACATCGTGGTCCCAGCCCGAAACACCAGCGCATACGGGGATTCGTCGACCAGCTTCAACCCCAATTGGTCGCGATAGAACACTTTCGCCTCCTCCGGCTGCCGAGTAGCCGTAAACGCAATGACCGTTGCCTTGGCGAGCATGTTTCGTTCTCCTCACGTGATGTCGCGCGCGCCGACCGGGAAGCCGGGTGCGAGCATTGTGCCCGCATCGAGGGGGCGATCGATCAATTTGTACTTGTAGGCGAAATCGAGCGGGCGCTGGAGTTCGGGCAGCGTGACCGCAACGGCGCTCGTTGCGCGAACGGAATTCCGCACCTGCGATGCTTCTTGACCGGTAAATTTCGCGACGAGGTCGACCGTCGCGTCTTGATGCGAATTGGTGTAACGCCCCGCTTGAGCCATGACCGATTGGAACGCTTTCACCGCCTGGGGATTCTTCGCGATGAAATCGTCGCTCGCGATCCACGCCGAAATGAGGAAAGCGCGGAGCGACGGCGTCGAGCGGCTTGCCCAAGAGACGCGCTTTTCCGCCGGCAAGAGCGACCGAGAGAAACGGCGCCTTGAACACGCCGGCATCGATGCGTCCGCCCAGCAACGCGGCGAGCTGTTCGGGCGGCGGGATCTCGACCGGCTTGAGGCTTGCGCCGTCGCCGCCGCCGTTATCGACCCAGCCGCGCGTGGCGAGCGTGTAGAGGTCCTTGAGCGAGTCCACGCCGATGACTTTGCCGTTCAAGTCGCCGGCCGTGCGGAGCGGCGAATCGGCTTTCACGAGCAGCACCGAATCGGCGTGATCGCTGAGATAGAACGCTTCGGGCGCGATGAACTTCACCGGGATGTCGTGCGCGATCGCAGCGAACGTCGCGAACAGGCTGCCCGCGGCGATATCTGCCGAACCGCCGACCAGCGCCGTGAGGCTCGCCGCGCTGCTGCCGGTGTTGACCAGGTCGATCGCCAGGCCGTGCGCGGCAAACAGGTTTTGCTGCTGGGCCCACAGCAGCGTTTTGACCGCATCGGTTCGCACGGTGAGCACGCGCAATGTCTGGAGCGTTTGCGCACGAGCAGGCGCGACGCGGATAGTGGTTGCCAACGGCGCGGCAGCCGTGATTCGCAGGAAACGGCTACGATCCAGGTTTCGCATGAACTGCTTCATGTGATGCGGATCGTGGCGGTCCCTCGACAAGCTCGGGATGACATGCTTGGCTCGGGATGACGTGCTTGGGCGAAAAAAAAGGCCCCGGCGATGTTGCCGGGGCCCTCGTTTAGCGAAGGTCTATCGATCGTCCGTATAAGTGCTGATGATTCGTTTGCTGTGGAGTTCTTCTTTATGGTACTCGGCAACAAGAGCGAGCCATCCGTCCCAATCCCGAAACTTGCGTTCGGTACGGCGGCGCGATTCTTGCTCGTTGTAGACCTGACCGGGAAACATATAGCGGGCGCGACGGTGGTTGCTGTCTCTTGTGAGTAAGTTCATCGCTAACGTCCCTCCCTTCGATGCGATTTGCGGAGACGTTAGGTTCCATTTTTCCGCTTGCATGCGTTCCGAAACGGAGAAACGTTAAGCACTGGAAAGAAAAGAGTATCGCGCTCGATCTTTCGTGATGGAGAAGCAGACGATACAACGAAAGAGAGCCACGGTACGCCGCGGCTCTCTCTCAAATGGTCGGGTAGACAGGATTTGAACCTGCGACCCCTTGACCCCCAGTCAAGTGCGCTACCAAGCTGCGCCACTACCCGACGAGTAGGTGCTTTGGGTTTGGGATGACTCCGGCGCTTTCCCGCCAAGGACGGCCCGGTGAAAGCGACGATGTTTGCCGACGGCGGTTCGCGGGGGAATCCGGGCCCGGCCGCGTCGGGCGCCGTGCTCTTCGACGAAGCCGGCGCGGTCTTGCGCGAAGTGGGCACGTTTCTCGGCGTGGCCACCAACAACGTCGCGGAATGGACGGGGTTGCTGACGGGCCTCGAAGCGGCGCTCGAACTGGGCGTCGACGACCTCTCCGTGCGGCTCGATAGCGAGCTCGTGGTGAAGCAGATCAGCGGCGCCTACCGCGTCAAGAACGAGGGCCTGATCCCGCTGCATGCCAAGGCGAAGGTGCTGCTGCGGAAGTTCGCGCACGTCGACGTGCAGCACGTGCCGCGCAAGCAGAACGCCGCGGCCGATGCGCTCGTTAACCAGGTACTCGATGCTCACCGTTAGCAGCCCCGGCTGACCCGATGCGCCGGTTCCCCGTCACCCTGCTCGTTCTCGTCGCGGTCGTCGTTGCGGTCGTGGGCGGCTGGCTGCTGTTTGCCAAGAGCGAGCACGACCGCTTCGTCGCCGTCCAAAACGTCGGCGAGCAGCGCTCGGAAATCCGTCTGACGTACACGCTTGCGCACACCGGCGGCCCGATCGCGCGCGAAGTGTGGTACTTTCAGAACATCAACGGTCACTCGACCGCCACCTATACGGCCGTCGACCGGCACGGCAACAAGGCCACCTTCGACGAGCAGATCGTCAATTACGACGTGACGTTTCTGTTCGACCGGGTCGTGGCCGACGGCATCTGGGAGTTGGAGACGCGCCCGTTCCGCGGTTCGTCCGCAAACGCTGCACGTCGTCGAGATCGCGCAAATCGCCGGCAAGGACCAGCGGTTCGCACCGCTTTCAGTTCAGCGACGCGCACTACATCGCGACCGAAGCCGGCCGCGAATATCATATCCATCTCGACCCGCACAAGCCGGTGCCGGATCTTGATGAACCTGCAGTCGACGCTCGACGGCCGATCCGCGCTACGAAAAGATCGCCGACGACTTCGAAGCGTTCGGCTCGCCGCGTTTCAAGGCGACGATCGCCCAGGCGCGGGCCAAGCTCCTAAAGGGTTAGCTTGGCCTAACGCCGTCGTAAGCTGATATGGTCGTCATCGCGGCGGCGGCGTTCCTCGCGCTCGGGTTGCTTCACTTCGATTTTTCGCGGGAGTGGTGGCGCGGGCAGTCGGTGCGCCTCGTCATCGGGATCCCGCTGTGTCTGCTCTACGCCTACCTGGTGATGCCGCCGCTCGTGTTCCCGCAGGCGATCACGCTGCTGCTGATCACGCTCGTTCCGAACGTCGCGCTCACGATCGCCGAAGCGGCACGCAAGATCGTCGTTTCGCGGCGCATCGTGAGCATTCGCCGCACGCCGATTCTGCCGCCGGTAATCGTGCTCGGCGCGGTGCTGGTGTTTGCCGGCATTCTCACGATTCTGCCGATCGTCGATGCGAGCGGAATGCGCGACGTCACCGGCGTGACGACGACCTCGGACAAGCCGCCGACGGCCGATCTGCGCCACGTGCGCGTCGTGCCCGAAGAGTCGGCGATCTTCTCGGGCTCGAAAGTGCTCGGGCAGCTCGGCGCGTACTATCGCGTCGGCGATTACAGCGTGCAGTCGGAGAACGGCAAGCTCGTGTGGGTCGCGCCGCTCGATTTCCAGGGCGCGATTCAGTGGCTCGCGCGCGGCACGAGTCCGGGCGTGATCGTCGTGAGCGCGGAGAATCCCGACGCGCCGGCCGAATTGCGCCAGCGCCAGCCGCTGCGCTACATTCCCTCGGCGCTCCTGAACACGAACCTGATGCGCCACGTCTACATGACGTACGGCACGGAGCTGCTGCTCGAGACGACGCTGCAGCTCGACGCGGCCGGCGATCCGAAGTACATCGTCACGCTCGGCCGCCCGACGATCGGCTGGAGCGGCGAAACCGTCACCGCCGTCGTGATCGTCGATCCGACGACCGGCGCGATGCAGCGCATCCCGCGCGAGCAGTTCGCGAGCTTGCCGGCCTGGATCAGCCGCGTCTATCCGGCCGACCTCGCGCTCGAGTACAACGATTGGTTCGGCCGCTACGTCCACGGCTGGTGGAATGCCGTCGTGACGAAACGCGACGTGCATTTGCCGGTGCGCGACGAAGTGTTCGGGCTGCTGCTCGATGCGAACCGCTTCGTCTGGTTCGCCGATCACACGTCGCCCAACGCGACCGACGATTCGATGACCGGCTTCACCTACATGGACAGCCGCACCGGCGCGATGACGTACTACACGTCGGCCGGCGGCGAGTTCAACAGCGTCGCGGCCGAGCGTTCGGTCAGCGCCAATCCGATCATCACCCAGGGCCGTCTGATTCCCGACCCAGCCGATTCTCTACAATATCGGGCAGAATACGTGGGTCGTGCCGGCCGTCGCGGCCAACGGAAAGTTCCAAACCCTCGCGCTCGTGCAGGCGGCGGGCGGCCACGTCGTGGTCGGCAACTCGTCGTCGTCGGCGCCGGTGGCCGACGCGTTCGCGCAGTATCGGGCCTTCCTCGGCGGCAGCACGGAGAATTCGGGCGCCGAGACGACGCTCTCGGGCACGATCGATCGCTTCATCGCCACCGGCAACCGGATTCTCTTCACGATTCGCGGCCGGGCACAGATCTTCACGATCGCCGACCCGTCGGATGCGAGCGCGCTGTTGGCCCGCAGCGGCGATGCGGTCCGGTTTACGGCCACCGCCCCGCAGGATGGCACGGCTCTCGTACGGGAGTTCCACGACCGGACCCTGGGCGAATGAAACAGCTCTCCACACGCCGGCTCGACCTGCTTCCCGTCGACGCGCGCAACGCGCGCGAATTGTGGCGGATTCTCAACGCGCCCGACCTGCGCAAGTATCAGGACATCCCGCGCATTCCGGCTGAGGATTTCGAGCGCCAGGTGCGCAGCCGCCCGCGCGCGCTCGACGGCCGCTCGACCGGCCGCTTCGAGTGGCTGTTGCAAACGAACGGCGAACCGGTGCGCGCGATCGGCTGGATCTCGCTGCGCGTCAACGATCGCACGCCGCACATCGGCGAGATCGGCTATAGCTTGGTCGAAGACGCGCGCGGCTACGGCTACGCGACCGAAGCGCTCAGCGCGGCGATCGACGAGGCGTTCGCGGCCGGCGAACTCGAAGAGATGCAAGCCTGCTGCGTGCCCGAAAATCTGCCCTCACGCGCGGTGCTCAACCGGACCGGCTTTTCCGAAGAGCGCACGATTCGCGGCGGCGCGGTGATTCGCGGGCGTCACGTCGACGTCGTGCTCTATCGCATGACGCGCTCGGAATGGCGGCGCCTCAATATGCCGGCGGCTCGTCGCCAAATGCAATCGTGATTCCGGCGTCGAGATAGCCGAAATACCGCTGCGCCGGATCGGCGAGATGGGCCAGCAGCGGTTCGCGCACGACGCGCACGTTGAGCACGTTGGCAAGCTCCGCGCGCGGCACCCAGCGGCATTCGCGCACGTGGTCGTCACCGGGCGGAACGTGCGGCTCGCCGTCGGCTTCGATCGTGAAGCAGAACGCGGTGAACTGCGTTTGCGTCGACGCATCGAACGACTCGGCGACGTAGGCTAAGCCCGTCACGCGCGCCTCGAGCGAGGTCTCTTCGCGCAGCTCGCGCACGGCCGCCATCGCGCAGGTTTCGCGGCCTTCCTGGCGTCCGCCGGGCAAGCCCCACAGCAGCTCGGCGTGGTTGGGGTACGCGTTTGCGACCAGCGAGAATGCGGCCGTCGCGTTCGAGCAGTCCGGTGCAGAGATGGATGCGCCGGTACACGAACGCGGACTTCGACGCCGCGCGCAGAATCGCTCGCTCCGGCCATGCACGTGGAGTTATTCGATATTCATGATACGCGAACGGATGGCGGCGGCGTTCTCCGTGCGCTTTCCGGTATTCGTCGACGAACAGCACGTGCCGGCGGAAGAAGAGATCGACGAACACGACCGCACCGATACGCGATGCGCGTCACGCGCTCGTTCGCGACGGCGACGTGCCGGTTGCTGCCGGGCGCTACTACCGCATCGGCACCACGGCGCAAGTCGGGCGCATGGCCGTGCTGGCGGCGTATCGCGGCCGCGGCATCGGCCGGCTGTTGCTCGACGCGCTCGTCGACGATGCCCGCGCGCGCGGCTATCGCGCGCGTGGCGCTCAACGCGCAAGACCACGCCGTCGCGTTTTATGCGAAGGCGGGCTTCACGCCGTTCGGCGAAACGCTGGTGGAATGCGACATTCTCCACCAGCCGATGGAACTCGCGCTATAAGCCGGCGAGGTCGGTGACGACCGAGATGATGCCGTCGTGCTTGGCTTCGGAGAACGCTTTGTCGATCGCGGCTTCGCGCGTCGCCGCGCCGACGAGCGCGATGATCGCGTACGCCGCGAACGCCGGCGTGCTCTTGGCGGTGCCCGCGGCGTGCAGCCGTTCGAGATAGCTGCGCCATCTGCTCGACGTTCGCTTCGAAGCGGCGTTGACGTTCGGCAACGACGGCCCAGTCGTGGTTGCTGGTGACGTGCCAGGCGCGGAAGAGTCCCGGGCGCAGCAGCACGGCGGCGATCGCTTCGCGCACCCACGCGACGAGCTTCGCGCGCTCGGCTGCCGGCGTCGCCGACGGCCTCGGCAAAGCGCTCGTTCAGCTTTTCGAGGTTCGCGGTTTCGCGGACCATCGCGTCGCGCACGACGTGAGCCAGATCACGAAAATGCCGATAGAACGTGCCGTACGCAAGCCCCGCTTCGCTCGCAACCATGCCGGTCGAAATCGGACGCCAGTTCGTTCGTTTCGAGCAGCCGTTCGACCGCGTCGAGCAGACGATCGCGCGAGCTCGGCCGCGCTTTGCGCTCGGGCGAGAGCGTGCCTTCGCCCTCAACGCGTCCCAGGTACGTCCACTTGCCGCGCACGCGCCGCGTCTCAGGATCGCGATACGATTCGACGCGATAGCGATAGGCGCGGCCGCTCACGCGCTTGATGACTTCGTATGCCACGCCGCAATCCTCCGACAGGCCGGTGAGATTCCACTCATTGCATACCTTCGACAACCCCTTGCCTGCTCGTTCCTGGCAAGGAGCGTCGTGAAGAATTCTTTACCTAAGACGGGCAAGCTCCAGACCGGCCTGACCGTGGCGGCCCTCGGGGTGGTCTACGGCGACATCGGGACGAGCCCGCTCTACACCCTCAAGACGTGCTTCACGAGCGCCCACGTCGGCGTGACCCCGGAGAACGTGCTGGGGATCCTCTCCCTGATCGTCTGGGCGCTGATCATCGTCGTCTGCGTCAAGTACGTGGGCATCGTCATGCGGGTCGACCACGACGGCGAGGGCGGCATCCTGGCGTTGCTGGCGCTGCTGCTGGCGCGGCCCGAGCGCGGCATCCCGCCCAAAGCGACCTGGTTTCGTCGTGATCGTCGTGGTCGGCGCGGCGATGCTCTTCGGCGACGGGGTGATCACGCCGGCGATCTCGGTCATCTCGGCGGTCGAGGGCATCGGCGTCGCGACCAGCGACGCGCAGCCCTGGATCGTGCCGATTTCGCTCGTGCTGATCGTCGTGCTGTTCTGGATCCAGCGGCGCGGCACGGAGAAGGTCGGCGCGCTGTTCGGCCCGGCGATGTTCGTCTGGTTCCTGAGCATCGCGGCGGCCGGCATCGTCGGCAATCGTCAGCCGCCCGGGCGTGCTGTGGGCGATCGATCCGCGC
The DNA here is from genome assembly GCA_963845455.1 of Vulcanimicrobiota bacterium. Lineage (GTDB taxonomy): Bacteria > Vulcanimicrobiota > Vulcanimicrobiia > Vulcanimicrobiales > Vulcanimicrobiaceae > Lustribacter. The sequence goes on from CAWJSM010000002.1 coordinate 1,426,982, forward strand.
CATGCCGTTCACTTTGCGACCCACAACGGCCCCGGCGGCTTCTTCGTGCTGGGCGGCGTCGTGCTGTGCGTCACCGGCGTCGAGGCGCTCTATGCCGACCTCTCGCACTTCGGGCGCAAGCCGATCGCGCTGGCCTGGTACGGCCTCGTCTGGCCGTCGGTGACGCTCTCCTATCTCGGCCAGGGCGCGCGCCTGCTCACCGACCCGCACGCCTTCGACAACCCGTTCTATTCGCTGGTCTCGGGACCGCTGCTGATCCCGATGGTCGTGCTCGCGACCGCGGCCACGATCATCGCCTCGCAGGCGCTGATCTCGGGGGCGTTCACGCTGACCGAACAAGCCATCGCCCTGAGCCTTGTGTCCGCGCATGGAGATCGTGCACACGTCGAATCGCTATCCGGGCCAGGTGTTCGTGCCCGCGATCAACGTCACGCTGGGTGTCGCGTGCGCGCTGCTTGATCGTGACGTTCCGGTCGAGCGACGCGCTCGCCGCCGCCTACGGTCTCGCGGTGGCCGTGACGATGGCCGCAACGTCGATCGCGTTCTATCTCGTCATCGTCGCGCGTGCGCGGCTGGAATCCGGTGCTCGCGGTGTTCACGCTGGCGTGCTTCCTGCTCGTCGACGGCAGCTTCATCATCGCGGGCTTGCCGAAGTTTCTCGACGGCGGCTACGTGCCGTTCGCGATCAGCGCCGCGCTCACGACGATCGCGCTGACGTGGCTCGAAGGGCGGCGCTGCATCGCGATCAGCCTGCACGATCAGATGGAACCGGTCGAGCAGTACCTGACCGAAACGCGCGGCCTCGCGCTGCCGGCGGCCAACGGCACGATGGTGTTTCTCACCGGCGATCCGAACGGCGTGCCGTTCATGCTCAAGCACCGCTGGCTGAAGCGGCGCGCGTATCACGAACGCATCGTGCTGCTCAATCTCTCGCGCGTGCAAGGGCCGTACGCGCGATCCGAACAATCGCGTGACGATCGAGAGCTCTCGGACCGGCTGGTGCGCGTCGATCGCGCACTTCGGCTACATGGAACCGCCGCGCATCAAGAGCGATTCTCGAAGCGTGCAGCGAGAACGGCCTGCACCTCGAAGACCCGGAGACGTCGTTCTTTTACGCCGATCCGAAACTCGTGCCGGCCGCGCACGGCATGCCGCGCGGTCTGCGCTGGCTCTTCGGCGTGCTCGCGCGCAATTCGCGCCCGCTACCGGACGACTTGCAGATCCCGGCCGACCGCCGCGTGGAGATCGGCCTCGAAGTCGGGATTTAGGCTGTCCCTCGACAAGCTCGGGATGACTTTTAAACTGAGACTTTTTCCGGCGTTTTCAGGCTCAGGCGGGCGATCATGGCCGGGGTCGGCAGTTTGATGTCGCGGGCGAGGCGCAGCCAGGCGAGCACCTTGATCGTGTAATCAGGTGAAGTCGACTTCGAACCAGCGCAGTCCGTGACGCGCCGAGAACGGGAACGCGTGGTGGTTGTTGTGCCAGCCTTCGCCCCACGCGAGGATCGCGACCCACCAGTTGTTGGTCGACTTGTCGCCGGTGCGGAAACTCTGATAGCCGGTCATGTGCGCGGCGCTGTTGACGAGCCACGTGATGTGATACGTCACGACGCAGCGCACGAAGATGCCCCAGATCAGCCACGACCAGCCGCCGATCGCGAGCAGCACGAGGCCGAGCGCGACTTGCCACAGCACGTACGTGTTCTCGAGGAACTGATAGAACTTCGAGTTCGCGAGATCGGGCGCGAGGCGCAGCTGTTCTTCTTTGCTCAGGCGCGCGTCGTTGCGGCGATAGAGCCACGCCATGTGGCTCCACCACGCGCCGCGATGGATGTCGTGCGGATCGCCTTCGCGATCGGTGTTGCGCGTGATGCGCGCGATGCGTCGCGATCCATTCGATCGGGCCGCCTTGCAGCGCGAGAACGCCGATGATCGCGATCACCGGTTCGAGGAAACGGTTCACGCGCAGGCTGCGATGCGTCAGCGTGCGATGGAAGCCGAGCGTGATGCCCCAGGCGCCGGTGATGTAGTAGAGCACCAGCATCACGACGACGGCGCTCCAGCTGAACGTGCCCGGGAATCAACGCGCAGAGCGCGCCGAGGTGGACGACGCCGAGGCCGATGCCCGTGGTAAGGCCTCGCGGATCGAAGGGACGCGCGGCGCTCGATTTCATCGCCATTGGAACGTGCGCTTAGGCGCGGCAAACTCCTGGGTACGGATGGCGTCAATTCTGAGCCTGGAAACGCTCCGGCGGCCCGCTCACGCCGGTTTACCGTACGGAGCTCTTGTGGGAAAGATGCAGTACAATGGATACCTTGATCACGTGCCCGTGCGGCCATACGCTCGCTTCCCACGACACCGAGGGATGCTTCGGCGAACGGCTGCGGCCGTGCCACTGCCGCCGCGATCGGGCCACCGCCCTGGATGCCGCCGTGAACGTCGTCCGGACGCCGCAGATGCCGGCCGGTTATTCGCAGCCTCGCTCAACCGGCTGACCGCGATCCGCGTCTCAGCTGCCTAGACCTCGAAGGCGCCCTTGACCGGGCTTTGCGGCCGGGTGTAACATAGACGCCTATGCCAATCGGCGGGTAGCGCGGGAAAGAGCGGGGACCCTCTCCCTCGTCATGGGGAGACCTTGCCTTTTTTGCATTTCTGACGGTTGGCGCGCTCGAATAGGTGATTGAACGGTAATGGCTTCCAAGACGACGGCGGAAAAACCCAAGACTTCCCGGAGTAAAAAAGCGGCGGCGCCGGCTGCCGAACCGGCCGCGAACGGAACCGCGATCAAGGCGCAAAACATTGCGAGCGCCTCGTTCGTCGTTCCCGAAGAGGCGTTCACAGTCGAGCTGCCCGACGATCCGGGCCCGGCGCGCAAGCGGCATACGTTTGCGAAGATCCCCGACGTCCTCAATCTGCCCGATCTGATCGAGCTGCAGAAGGCGTCGTTCAAGTGGTTCATCTCCGACGGGCTGATGGACGCGTTCAACTCGATCTCGCCGATCAAGGACTTCACGGGCAACCTCGTGCTCGAGTTCGGCGACCACAGCCTCGGCGAGCCCAAGTACTCGGTTGAGGAATGCCGCGAACGCGACATGACCTACAGCGCGCCGCTGCGCGTCCGCGTCCGTCTTATCACGGCGGAGTCGGGCGAAATCAAGGGTATCCCCGACCAGGAAATCTTCATGGGCGATTTCCCGCTCATGACCGACAAGGGCACGTTCATGATCAACGGCGCGGAGCGCGTGATCGTGAGCCAGCTCGTCCGCTCGCCGGGCGTGTACTTCTTACAGGACGCCGACACCAACAACCGCCCGACGTTCAACGCGACGATCATCCCCAACCGCGGCGCTTGGATCGAATTCGAAACCGACAACGGGACGAAGAACGACGAGACCGAGGGCACGATCGGCGTCCGCATCGACAAGAACCGCAAGATCTACGCGACCACCTTCATCCGCGCGCTCTCGCGGCCCGACATGGGCTACGACTGGCAGAGCGATGAAGCGATTCTCGCGCTCTTCGACGGCTCGCCCTTGATCGCGAATTGCCTTGAAAAAGACAAGGACATCAAGACCAAGGAAGACGCGCTCAAGGAAATCTACAAGAAGCTGCGTCCCGGCGAACCCGAGAACGCCGAAAACGCCGAGAAGCTGCTCGAGTCGCTGTTCTTCGATGAGAAGCGCTACGATCTCGCCGGCGTCGGCCGCTACAAGCTCTCGGGCAAGCTCGAGAAAGAGTACGTCGCCGCGGGCGTGTCGGTGCCGCAAGTCGACAAGAAGGCGCTGACGCGCGACGACATGATCGCGGTCATCCGCCGCTTGATCAAAGTCGCCACGGGCAAAGTCCACAAAGACGACATCGATCATCTCGGCAACCGCCGCATCCGCTCGGTCGGCGAACTGCTGCAGAATCAGTTCCGCGTCGGCTTGCTGCGTCTCGAACGCGTCGTGCGCGAGCGCATGACCGTGCAAGACATCGAAACGGTCACGCCGCAGGCGCTGATCAACATCCGTCCGGTCGTCGCGGCGATCAAAGAGTTCTTCGGCTCCTCGCAGCTCTCGCAGTTCATGGACCAAACGAACTCGCTCGCCGAACTCACGCACAAGCGGCGTCTGTCGGCCCTCGGGCCGGGCGGTCTGTCACGCGAACGCGCAGGCTTCGAAGTTCGCGACGTCCATCACAGCCATTACGGCCGCATCTGCCCGATCGAAACGCCGGAAGGTCCGAACATCGGTCTGATCGGTTCGCTCGCGACGTTCGCGCGCGTCAACCGCTACGGCTTCATCGAAACGCCCTATCGCGTCGTCAAAGACGGTATCGTCACCGACGAGATCCGTTACTTCACGGCCGATCGCGAAGACGATTACATCGTCGCGCAAGCCAACACCACGATGGACGCCAAGGGCAAGATCACCGCGAATACGGTTATCGCCCGGTACGCGGAAGAATACGTCGAGGAGCCGCCGGACAAGATCCAGCTCATGGACGTCTCTCCGAAGCAGATCGTGTCGGTCGCGACGGCCCTGATTCCGTTCCTCGAGCATGACGATGCCAACCGCGCCTTGATGGGTGCGAACATGCAGCGTCAGGCCGTGCCGTTGCTCCGTCCGCAGTCGCCGATCATCGGCACCGGCATGGAGTATCGCGCCGCCAAGGATTCCGGCGGTTGCGTGCTCGCGCGCGCCAACGGCGAAGTCATCTCGGTCGACGCCAAGGCGATCGGCCTCAAGCACGACGAGGACGGCCTCGATCACGAGTACGACTTGCTGAAGTTCACGCGCTCGAATGCGGGCACGTGCATCAACCAGCGTCCGATCGTGAAGGTCGGCGACACGCGTCGTGCGCGGCCAGATCCTCGCCGACGGTCCGTCATCGGATGTCGGTGAACTCGCCCTCGGTCAGAACGTGTTCGTCGCGTTCATGCCGTGGGAAGGCTACAACTACGAAGACGCTATCCTGATCAGCGAACGCATGGTCAAGGACGATCGCTTCACGTCGATTCACATCGAAGAGTACGAGTGCGAAGCCCGCGACACGAAGCTCGGGCCGGAAGAAATCACGCGCGACATTCCCAACGTCGGCGAAGATTCACTCAAGGATCTCGACGAGAACGGCATCGTGCGCATCGGCGCCGAGGTTCGTCCGGAAGACATCCTCGTCGGCAAAGTCACGCCCAAGGGCGAGACCGAGCTCACGGCGGAAGAGCGCCTGCTGCGCGCGATCTTCGGTGAGAAGTCGCGCGAAGTGCGCGACACCTCGCTGAAAGTTCCGCACGGTGAAAAAGGCAAGATCATCGACGTCAAGCGCTTCTCGCGCGAAAACGGCGACGAACTCTCGCCCGGCGTCAACCATCTCGTCCGCGTCTACGTCGCGCAGAAGCGTAAGATTCTGCAAGGCGACAAGATGGCCGGCCGTCACGGCAACAAGGGCGTCATCGCCAAAGTGCTGCCCGAAGAAGACATGCCGTATACGGAAGACGGCCGTCCGGTCGACATCGTGCTGAATCCGCTGGGCGTGCCGTCGCGCATGAACCTCGGTCAGATCATGGAGACGCATCTCGGCTGGGCCGCATCGATGCTCGGCTTCCACATCGCAACGCCGGTCTTCGACGGTGCGCATGCGGAAGATATCGCCGAGTGGCTGATGGACGCCGGACTTCCGTCCGACGGCAAGACCTGGCTGCGCGACGGGCGCACCGGCGACCGCTTCGGCCGTCCGATCACCGTCGGCTACATCTACATGCTCAAGCTCGCGCATCTCGTGGACGACAAGATCCACGCGCGCAGCACCGGTCCGTACTCGATGATCACGCAGCAGCCCCTCGGCGGTAAAGCGCAGTTCGGCGGCCAGCGGTTCGGCGAGATGGAAGTCTGGGCGCTCGAAGCGTACGGCGCGGCGTACACGCTGCAAGAACTCCTCACGGTCAAGTCCGACGACGTCGTCGGCCGCGTGAAGACGTACGAAGCGATCGTCAAGGGCGAGAACGTGCTCGAGCCCGGCGTGCCGGAATCGTTCAAGGTTCTCATCAAGGAGCTCCAGTCGCTGGCGCTCGACGTCAAGGTGCTCACCGAAACGCGCGAAGAGGTCGAGATCCGCATCGCGGACGACGACATGTCGGAGCGCGCGCAAGAGATCGGTCTGCTCATGGGCGACGAAGATCCGCGTCTTTCGCAAACGGCACTCGCCGAACGCGAAGCGGAAGTCGAACGCATCCCCGTAGCCGGGCGTACCGGTCGAGGGCGAAGAAGCCGGCCGAAGGCGATGCCGTCGGTGAAGTCGAGGAAATCGAAGAGGAAGAGGAAGAGCTCGATGATTCGGCTCCGCTCGTTTCGCCTTCGGCGAAGCGCGGCGGCGACGACGATCTGATCCCGACCTCACCGCTGGGCGGACTCCGCGCAACGATGACCGATGACGGCGAAATCGTGGTCGATGAAGTCATCGACGACGAGATCCCGGTCGCCGGCGTCGTCGAGGAAGAGGAAGAAGACCAGGGTTACGTCCTCGAGGAAGACGACGAAGAGATTTCGGAAGAGGAAGAAGAGGACGAAGGTCCGCTCGCTCACTCGACCGACGACGACTACTAGACTCCAACGTCTAGCAGCAATCTCGAGGGCGGCGTTTGGCCGGTGTCGCGACGACGCCGCGCCTACGCCGCGCTGATTTTCGGCACGATCCTCACCGCGATCGATTCATCGATCGCGAACATCGCGCTGCCGACGATCGGCCGCGAACTGCACGTGGCGCCCGCGCAAACCGTGTGGGTGGCGAGCGCGTATTTGCTCGCCATCACGATGTCGCTCTTCGCGGTGTCCTCGCTCGGGCAATCGCGCGGGCCGACGCGCGTGTGGGGGCTCGGCGTCGCGCTGTTCACCTTCGGCTCGCTGCTGTGCGCGATCAGCCACGCGTTTCCGGTGCTGATCGCCGCGCGCGTGGTGCAAGGCTGCGGTGCGGCCGCGATCATGTCGCTCTCACCTGCGCTCGTGCGCGACATCTATCCGCGTTCACTGCTCGGTCACGCGTTCGGCTTGAACGCGATGTACACGAGCATCGCCGCCGCGATGGGCCCGACGCTCGGCGGAATGATGCTCGCGGTCTTGCCGTGGCAGTGGCTGTTCGCAATCAATTTGCCGATCGCGTTCGTCATCGTGCTGCTCGCGCGCGGTGCGCTGCCGAACGTCGGCGGAACGGGCGCGCGCATCGACCCGCTCAGCGCGCTGACGAGCGCGGTCGGTTTCAGCGCGCTGATCTACGGTCTCGACGGCTTTGCGCGCCACGATCCGCTGCCGCTGGTGCTCGGGGAAATCGCGGTCGGCGCCGTGATGTTCGGCTGGTTCGTGCGGCGGCAGTTCACGCTGCGGGTGCCGATGATCTCGCTCGATCTCTTCCATCTGCCGCGCTTCTCCGTGGCCGCGCAGGCGAGCTTCAGCGGCTGGTCGGCGTGGAGCATCGGCGTGATCGCGCTGCCGTTCTTCTTGCAGCTCGAACTCGGTATGTCGCCGCTGCAGTCGGGCTTGCTCATGACGTCGTGGCCGATCGCCAACGCGGTCGTCGCGCCGATCACCGGCTATTGGTCCGATCGCTACGCGGTCGGCTGGATCGCGACCGGCGGGCTCGTCGTCTTCACGCTCTCGCTGCTCGTGTTCTTGTATGCGGTCATGCATCCGAACGTCGCGCTGCTGTTCGTCGCGGGTCTCCTGGCGGGCGGCAGTTGGGGCATCTTCCAAACGCCGAACAACCGCGAAATCATGGGCGCGGGACCGCCGGAAAAATCCGGCAGCACCGCCGCGATCTTCGCATCGCTGCGCGTAGCCGGCCAGACGTTCGGCGCGTCGCTCGCCGCGATCGTGTTCGCCTCGTTCGCGCCGTCGATCGGCGCGCACGTCGAACCCGCAGCACTGCACACCGCAGTCGTCGCCGCGTTCGAGTCTCGCGAGCGCGTTCAGCCTACTCGCAACGTTCGTCAGCGCGCAGCGCGCATTCCGCGACGGCTTCCACTACCATCCCGCTTAGGCGGCTAGTCCTCGGTGTGCGGCTCGCGCGAGATCAGGCGCAGATACTTGCGCGCTTCGAACGACGAGTCGGCTTCGATGCGTTTGAACGTTTCTTCGCGCACTTGTCCCGCAACTTCGCGCCGCGCGCGCACGGCGGCTTCGAGTTCGCGGAACGTGCGCTCGAACTCATCGCCCTCGAGCGTGGCGATCGCCGACTTGAGCCGGCTGATGTCGTTGTTGATCTGGCCTTGCAGTTCGCTCGACACCGCGCGCTCGACGCTCGTGATGCGGCTGAGCAGGCTGTTGAGTTCCTCGACGGTCGGCAAGCCGTAGGCCTAGCGCGAGGGTTCGCGGCCGGCGGGCCGGCCGCGCGCTCCGCGCAGCGGCTGCGGGGCGTTGAAGTCGGCGTAGAGGCGGATGATCGAGGCGATCTTCTGCGGCCCCTTCGGCGACTGCAGGCCCTCGGCCATGCCCGCCATGATCAGCCGCGAACGCAGCGCCGTATCTTTGATGACGCGCAGATGCTGCGGGTCGACGCCGTGCGGCCGCCGGTGCGTCCCGTAGAAGTCACTCTCCGATGCCAACGGCAAGGCCATGGCTTTCTCCCAAAGTGACATGCGAGCGCGAGCGGTTGTCTCCACGTGACAACGGTTACTCGAGTGGAGTTAACTCACCTTTGCCGGGCGATGTTACGGGGTAAGTTACGGAAAGATGCGGTGATCGGAGCCGGTCGAGCGAGCGCGGCCTTCGGCGAGCAAGAGCAACTCGTCGAAGCTCGCGCCGTCGCCGGGTGCGTGCGCGACGCGCGATCCGGCGCGGACACGTGCACCGACTCCTTGCCCTCGCGATCGCCGATGCCCATCGGGTCGTCGAACGCGGCCCCGAAGCGGGCGAGGTGCGCGTCGAGCGCGTCGCGCGACGGAACGTCGGGCAAGAAGATCGCGAACGAATTCCCGCCCGATGCGCGCGACGATCTCACCCTCCTGCGCGCGGGTCGTGAGCGCGGCCGCGACTTCGACCAGCAGCGCATCGCCGGTGAGGTGACCGTGCGTTTCGTTGAGGGTCGTGGAAGCCGGCTAAGTTGACGACCGCAATCGCGGCGGACTCGGCCGCGCCGAACGCGGCCCGTCCGAGCGAGCGAAAGCGGCTGCGGTTCCAGAGGCCCGTCAGCGAGTCGTGCTCGAGCTGATGGCCCAGGCGCGTCGACTGCCAGCGCTGCTGGTAGTGCGCCGCAAAGAACGACGCGAGCACGTCGATGTAGGCCGTGTCCTGCGGTCCGAACGGCTTCGAAGTCGCCTGCCGCGATGAGAACGCGAGCACGTAAGTTGCGCCGCCGGCGGTAAACGATGGTCACGATCATCGCGCGCCAGCCGCGCTTTTGCACGAAGTCGTTGTAGTGTCCGGTCGCTCGGATATCGTCGAACGCGTGCGTTCCGCCGCCGACTGCCATCGTCTGGCCGGCCACGGTATCGCTCAGCAGAACCAGCGCGCCCTCGCCTTCGCGCCGCTCGGCGGGGACGGCGCTCTGGTAACCGACCGCGTCGGCCACCGAGATGAGCCGCATGTGGGTGCCGTTCTCAACCCGTGCGAGCACGCCGCGATAGGCTTGTCCGGGCCGAATCGCCGCCGCACCGCGCTGCAGCATCGCGAGCATCAGCTCTTCATCGCGCAGGTTCGGATTGTTGGCGATGCCCCACAACGCTTCGAGCCGTTCGGCGTGTTCGCGCGAGCGCTCCTCGGAGTCCAGCAGCGACTGCGCGAGCGAGTCGACCTGCAGCGCGAGCTTCTTCTGCGCCGAACGCAGCGCCAGCAGCGTCGTCAAACGCGCCACCATCTCGCGGTAGTCGACCGGCTTCTGCAAGAAGTCGGTCGCGCCGGTATCCAGCGCTTGATAACGCACTTCGCGTTCGTGCGCGCCGGTGACGATGACGATCGGCACGTGCGCGAACTCGGGCAGCGCGCGCACGAGCGCGATCATCTGCATGCCGTTGGGCAGCGGCATGTTGTAGTCGAACACGAAGCAGTCGACTTCTTTGCCGTGGTACCAGTCGATCGCTTCGGCCGATGAAAGAAACGGGTGAACCACGACGTCCGGAATTTCCGCTGCGATTCCCGTGAAGAACTTCAGCGTCAGGTCGTCGTCATCGACGATGACGACGTGTTGGGTCACGCAGTGCCTTCCTTGAGCGGGGAGAAGCGGCGGCTGATGTCGTCGGCCGGCGCCGGGCGCGCGATCAAGTAGCCTTGCCCGCTGATCGCGCCGCGCGCGACCAGCGCCGCCAGCTGCGCCTCGGTCTCGATGCCTTCGGCAACGACGTCCATCCGAAACGCGCCGGCGAGCGCCAGGATCGCATCGACGATGATGCCGGCGTCTTCCGAGTGCAGCATGTCGTTGACGAACGACTTGTCGATCTTCAGCGTGGAGAACGGCAGCGAGCGCAATTGCATCATCGAGGAGTAGCCGATGCCGAAGTCGTCGATCGCGAGCTTGAACCCCTTGAGCCGGATGCGCGAGAGAATCGCCTTGAGCCGCATCGAGTCGCGCGAGGTTGCGGTCTCGGTGAGTTCGAGGTGGATCTGGTGCGGCAGCACGCCGTACTCGCGGCAGAGCTGCGTGAGCTTGTCCGGGAACGCGTCGTCGTTGAGGTTGGTCGCGGAAAGGTTGACCGCAATCGGCACGGCGATCGTCAGCGCCCAGCGCGCCGCCTGTTCGACGGCCAGACGAACCACGGTCCACGTGAGGTCGTCGATCATGCCGCGCTCTTCCGCGAGCGGAATGAAGAAGTCAGGCTGGATCAAGCCCTTCGGTGCGGGTGGTTCCAGCGGACCAGCGCTTCGAACCCGATCAGCTCGCGCGAGGCGAGCCGAATCACCGGCTGATAGTGCAGTACGAGTTGTCCGCCCGAGATCGCCTCGCGCAACTCGTCCGCGCGATTGCCGCCGGGCGGCATCGAGTCTTCCTCGAACGTGCGCCGCAGCGTGTCGACGCGGATCGGCTTGGCCAGCACCCCGCGCATGTTCAAACCGAGATCGGTGCCCAAGTCGCCGACGGTTCGCAGCACCTTGTCCTCGACGCCGCTCATCAGGATGATCGGCGCCTTGCAGATCTTCGGCCGCCATCGTCGCGCAACAGCTCGACGCCGTCGACGTCGGGCATCTGCAAGTCCATCAGCACGAGCGTCGGATGCCAGTCGCGCGTTTGCTGCAAGAAGAAGTCGGCGTCGGTCGTCGCGACGACCTCGTAGCCCGCAGTCTGTGCGATGTCTTGCACGACGGCGAGCAGTCCTTTCTCATCGTCGATTGCGAGTAGCCGTCGGTCGCCCACGATTAGTGTTGCTCCACAGGGTTGAAGTAGGTCGCGCAGACGTTTCGCAAGATCGATCTGCCGGTAGGGTTTGCTGAGGATGTGTCCCGAGAAGTCGGCCGAGATCGACGCTGCGAGCGTGCTCTCGGTAAAGCCGGAGGTGAAGAGAACGTTCGAGTGCGGCCGCAGTTCGCGCGCGCGCAGGGCCAGTTCGCGCCCGTCGAGTTGACCCGGCATCACGATGTCGGTCAGCAGCAAGTCGACGTTGCGCGGCGAGCGCAGAACCTCGAGCGCGTCGTTCGGCGTGTCCGCGACGATCACGTCATAGCCGAGCGTGTGGAGTTGCAAAGCGGCGACTTCACGCATCGCGTCGTTGTCGTCGACGACGAGAATCGTTTCCTTGCCGCGATCGCCGTTCGCCGGGCGCCGGCTTACGCGGTACGTCGTCCGGCGATGGACGCGCCGCGCGCCCGCCGGCGGCAAGTAGAGCCGGAACGTCGTGCCGATCCCGACCTCGCTGTAGACGCTCACGTGACCGCCGGATTGCTTAGCAAATCCGAAGACTTGGCTTAAGCCGAGCCCGGTGCCGTTGCGCGCCTTTGGTGCTGAAGAACGGCTCGAACACCTTGGCTTGCGTTTCGGGCGGCATGCCGATGCCGGTGTCGGAGACGGCGATCATGACGTACTCGCCGGGCTCGACGTCGACCCGGGTGGTGGCGTAGTCCTCGTCGAGCGTCACGTTCGTGCACTCGATCGTCGAGCGTTCCGCCGCCGGGCATCGCGTCGCGCGCGTTGACGGCGAGATTGAGCAGGGCCGCTTCGAGCTGGGAGCGGTCGGCGATGATCGGCTTCGTTTCCGTGTCGACCGAATGCTGGATCTTGATCTTGCCGCCGAGCACGCTTTCGAGCAAGCTGACGGTCTTGAGCGAGCGCTCTTGCACGCTGATGCGTTCGGGCTGCAGCGGCTGCTTGCGCGCGAAGGCGAGCAGCTGCTTCACCAGCGTCGCGCCGCGGTCGGCGGCTTCGAGCGCGTTCTCGACGAACGTCTGCAACGCCGGGAATCTTGCGCGACGCGATCACGTCGAGGTTGCCGATGATGACGCCGAGCAGGTTGTTGAAGTCGTGCGCGAGGCCGCCGGTGAGCTGGCCCATCGCATCGATGCGGTGCGCGTGGCGCAATTGCTCTTCCATCTGCAGGCGCTCGGTCACGTCGCGAACGGCGGTGATCACCACCGTTCCGTCGGGCGTCTTGTGCGCGCTCTGAGTCGTCTCGATCGGAAACGTGCTGCCGTCTTTGCGCGTGCCGCACATCTCGGGACCGCCCGGAATCGGCGCCGCGGCCATGTCGATGAGCTTCGCGAACGGCTGACCGACCAGCTCGTCGGGCGTGTACCCGAACAGCGGCTCGATGCGCTCGCTCGCGAGCACGATCTTCATCGATTCGTCGACGACGATCACGGCGTCGGGGCTCGCGGTGAGAAAGCCGCGGAACTTCTCCTCGGAGAGGATGACGCGGCCTTCGAGCGCGCGCGCATACTCTTCGAGCTTGATCTTCGCGGCCGCCAGCTCGGCCCGATGCCGCTGCAGCTCGCGGTTCGCTTGCACCGTATCTTCGAACGTCGAGATCAGCAGGTCGAGAATCTGTTCCTTTTCCGAAGTAATCGTAAACGTGCGGCCGAGGAACGAAATCTCCACCCCGAACACGGCCGAACGCGTGCGCAGGCTGCGGTTCTGCAAGATCATTCGCGTGCGCGCGACGACTTGTTCGGGTTTGTAGGGCTTGGTCAGGAAATTGTCCGCGCCGGATTCGAGACCGCGAATGATATCCATCGGTTCGTTGAGCGTCGAGAGCAACATCACGGGGATCTGCGCGTGCTCGCCCGAGCTCTTGATGCGCCGGCACAAGTCGTAGCCGGAGATGCCCGGCATCACGATGTCGGAGATGACCAAGTCGACGGTGTGCTTATCGAGCAGTTCGAGAGCCGTCTCGGCGTCGCGTGCGACGAGGACGGCGAAGCCCGCGTCCTCGACGGTGGAGCGTAGCAGTTCGGCTTGGGTCGGGCTGTCTTCAACGATGAGCAATTGATTCATGATGGTTGTCCTACGACGAGGCGACCGCATCCGCAATGTGGCGTGAGATAGCGTCTAACGGAAGAATGAAATCGACGACCCCTGCTTCGATGGCCGCTTTCGGCATGCCGAACACGGCGCAACTCGCCTCGTCTTGCGCGTACACCGTCCCGCCCGCTTCGTGGACGGACTCGAGGCCGGTAACCCCGTCGCGGCCCATCCCGGAGAGGATCACCGCCAGCGTGCCGGCGCCGAAGCGCTCCGCGGTCGATTGGAACATCACGCTCGCCGAGGGGCGATGACCGCCGCTCGGCGGCGCGTGACTGATGGCGATCGCGTAGTCGTCCGCGATCGTGAGATGACCGCCGTCGGGCGCAACGTAAATCGTCCCGTTGCGCAGCGGCTCGCCGTGTTCGGCGATCTTCGCGCGCAACGGACCGGCCGCGTTCCACCACGAGACCATGCCCTCGCTGAAGCCGGTCGAGATGTGCTGCGTCACGAGCACCGGCGCTTCGAGATCGGCCGGGAACGCGGCGAAGATGCCGCGCAGCGCGGCCGGACCGCCGGTCGATGCACCGATGCTCACGCACGTCGTGCTGCGCCGATTGGGATGCGCGGGTGCCGGCCGGCGCGGCGCGTGCGCTTGGCGCTCGGGCCGCCGCCGCACGACTTTGACACCGGCCATCGCGCGGACCAAATCGATCAGCTCGAAGGCGTTGGTGGAATACGGCACGGCGGCCAAGGCGCCGGCTTCGAGGGCGCGCTTGCGCACGCGCAGGCGTTCGGCCTCGGTGCTGTCCGCATCGAACACCACGATGACCGGCGTCGGCGCGACGGTCATGATCTCGCGCGTGGCCTCGAAGGCGTTGACCCCGAGGACGCTCGCCGAAACGAGGATCGCCTCGGGATGCAGCCGTTTCGTCAGCGCGATCGCTTGCAGACCGGTCGCGCCGACGCCCGCCAATTCGGTCGTGGGCTCGTTCGCGATCGTATCCGCCAGCCGCCGCTCGCCGGGATTCTCCACGACCAGCACGCGCAGCGCGCTTCACGTCAGCGCACCGATGGCGTCGAGCAGTTCTTCTTGGCGGAAACTGCTCTTCACGATGTAGGCATCCGCGCCGATCTCGAGCCCGCGCTGGCGATCGCTTTCGTCATCGCGCGCGGTCACCAGAATCACCGGCAGTTCGCGCAGCGTGGCGGAAGCGCGCACGGCCTCGACCAGCTCGAAGCCGTTCATCTGCGGCATGTCGACGTCGGTCACGACGAGATCGACGGTTTGTTCGGCGAGCAGCGCCCACGCCGCCGCGCCGTCGGCAGCGGTCAGCACCTGATAACCCGCGGCTTCGAGAATGCTGCGCTCGAGCGTGCGCGTGGTGATCGAATCGTCGACCAGCAGCACGCGCTTCACGGCCGTTGCGTCGCCGGTGGCCGGCACGGGAATGTGGGCGGAGCGCATCTCGAGCGCGCGGTCGACCACCGCCGACGTGCGCAGGATCAGCGCGATCGATCCGTCGGTGCCGATCGCGGCGCCGGCCAGCAGCGGCAGCCCCCGCAGGCGCGGTCCCAAGCCGTGCAAGTAGATCTCGCGCTCGTCGATCAGGCTATCGACCGCGAGCGCGACCGACTGCGCTCCGCGGCGCATGATCAGCGCGATCTGCGGCGCTTCCGCGGACGCTTCGGCTCCAATGACCGCGGCGAGCGGAACCAGCGGAATGACGCCGTTCTCCAGCAACAGCACCTGCCGGCCTTCAACCGACGCCAGCGTGCCCGGATCGATGCGGATCACGCGGTCGATCGAGGTCAGGTTGAGGCCGAACGTGTGGGCCGCGATCGACACGAGCATCACGCGGTAGGTCGTGATCGTCAGCGGCAAGTTCAGCACGAACGCGGTGCCGTGCGGCAAGGACTGCACTTCGACGTTGCCGCTCATCGCTTCCACTTCGGCGCGTACGACGTCGAGGCCGACGCCGCGTCCGGAGAACTGCGTGACGCTTGCGGCCGTCGAAACGCCGGGCAAGAACACCGCCTGCGGAAGTTCGTCTTCGCTCAGTTCGATGCCGCGTTCGCGGATGCGCTGCCGCAGTTGCTCGCGATTGAGTCCACGGCCGTCGTCGCTGACGCGCACTTCGAGCGAACGCAGCTTCGGCAGCAGTGCAACCCGCACGGTGCCTTCGGCCGGCTTCCCGTTGCGGACGCGCTCTTCGGGCGATTCGACACCGTGGTCGACGGCGTTGCGGATGAGGTGCACCAGCGGATCGCGCAGCCGGTCGGCGATCACGCGATCGATCCCGACCTCACCGCCGCCGATGACGAATCGCACGCGCTTTCCGGTCGTTTGCGCGACGTCTTGCGCGACGCGTTCGAGTCCCGCGCACGCCTCGCCGAAGGGCAGCAAGCGGATCGAGCGGATGCCTTCGTCCAACTCGGCGGCCGCGCGATGCAACTGGGTGCGTTCGGTTTGCATCTTCGTCGCGATCCGCTCGAGGGCGGCGTGCAATCCGCGCAGCTCTTCGCGGTGGCGATTGCGACCGGCACCGGCCGGGGCCTCGTGCATGCGCTGGATCGCGATCCCGGCTTCGTCGACTTCGCGCACGAGGTCGCTGATGCGATGATGCGACGCCAACAGCTCGCCGCTCTGTTCGAGCAGCGTGTCGATCGTATCGGCGGCCACGCGCAGCGTGTTGTCGTTCACGTGCACGCGGGCCGAGACGGTGCGCGGCATGCCGTTCACCGCGGCCGCGACGGGCGCCGGTGGCGGGGGCGCCGGCGGCGCGGCGGAAGCGGGCGCAGCCTCGGCGGCGAGCTTGCGGCTCGCATCGCGCAACTCGGCCGCGGCCGCCGCCAGCATCTCGGTGCGCGCGGCGTCCAGCTCGAGTGCGCCGTCGCGCATTTTGGCCAGCACGTCTTCGAGCTGCTGACAGACGCCTTCGATCCCGCTCGCACCGACCGACGCCGATGCGCCCTTCAGGCTGTGTGCGCCGCGAAAGAGCCGCGTCACGACTTCGGCGCGATCGACATCCGGCGCGGGGTCCGCGAGCGCGTTCAAGTCGGCGTCGAAATCATTCAGACGCTCGTCGAGTTCGCTCAGGAAGACCCGGATCAATCGCGCCGGGACGCCGCTCGTGCTCACAGTGCCTACGCGGTTGCTCCCCGGAGTAAGTCCGCAAGCCGCAGGCCCAGCGCGTCGAGGTCGCGCGCGGCTTGTTCTGTTTGCCGGGTTGAGGCGAGGCTCTGAGCGGTGGTGTCACTGATGTCCCGCATTGCCCGCTGGATCTGGGCCATGCCGATACTCTGCTGGTTGGCCGACGCGCTGATCTGCGTTGCCGACCGTGCCGCATCGGCCACGATATCGCTGAGCGCGCGGATCGCCTCGTCGGCTTGATGGACCATGTGCAGCGCTTCGTCCACGGTTTTGGCGCCGTGCTCGGTCGCGATGACCGCGCTGTTGGTCGCGCGCTGAATCTCGCCTAGAATCTGGCGCACCTGGACGGTCGCTTTCTTCGATTGTTCGGCCAGCGATTTGATCTCGCTCGCCACGACGCCGAAGCCTTTGCCTTGTTCGCCGGCGCGCGACGCTTCGATCGCCGCGTTGAACGCGAGGATGTTCGTCTGATCGGCGACGTTGTTCACCACCGCGATGATCTCGCCGATCGCTTGCGCTTGTTCGGCCAACGCAAGGATGCTGTTGGCGATCGACTCGGTGCGCGTCTTCACGTCACCCATCACCGTGACGGTGTCTTCGACGGCGCGCCGGCCGGCAACGCCGTTGTCGACCGCGCGCAGCGACGATTCGGCGACGGCTTTCGCACGGTCGTTGGAACTCTCGGCCGTTTGCGAGATCTGTTCGATCGTTGCCGACCGTTTCGGTGACCGCGGCCGCGTGTTCCTGAACGCCGGCCGCTTGTTGCGTCGTACCGGCGAGGATCTCGGCGCTCGCGGAGGTTAGCGCCGAGACCGCATCTTCAAGCGGGCCGCTCACGTTACGCGTCAGCAGAACGCCGACGACCGTGAGGATCACCACCATGAGCGCGGTGCCCCACACCGTTATGCCGATGGACCATGATGCAGCGTTCGCATCCTCGGTGTAACGCGTTTGCTCGATGCGCCGCTGTTCGGCGAGCGCGTCGTTGAACTGGCCGCGAAGCCGGTCCATGATCGATTGCCCCCGGTTGGAGCGCACGATCGCAATGGCTGCCGGCAAACCGCGCGTGCGCGCAACGCTGAGGGTGTCGGCTAACTCCGCCAGCTTTTGATTGCTCAGCGAGCTGATCGCTGCGGCGCGGCTTTCTTGTTGCGGCTCACCGGACACGGCTTTGTTCAGCGCCGTCATCGCGCTGCCGACGGCACGGCCCGCCTGCTCGTAGGGCTGTAAGTACTGCGGATTGCCGGTGAGCAGATAGCCGCGCTGTCCTGTTTCGGCGTCGACCAGAGCTTGCTCGACCCGGTGGAGCGCGTTGCGCACGGCAAACGAGTTGCTGACCACGCTTTCGCTCGCGAGCATCCGGTTCGTGTTGGTGTAGGCGATGAAGCCGATGATGATCAGCGCGATCGGTCCGAGCGCGAAGCCAAAGGTGATCTTCTGGGCAATGCCCCAGCGCTGGATCATCGGACATTCTCCTCGTGAGTGAGTCGCGGGTCGGCAATCAGAGCCGCGCCGTCGATGACGGCGATTCCGTCGGCAGTGATGTGGCGTACGATCGGACGCGGTGCGGGCGTCGACGCCGCGAGCGTATCGGCTGGGATCTCGCGCATCTCGATCAGCGCTTGCGCGACGATGCCGATCTCGGCGCGCGCGCCGCCGAGAACGATCGCGAACGCCGGCTCCTGACAAGCCGGCGTTCCGAGCAACACCCCGAGATCGACGAGCGGAACGAGCTGTCCGTGGACGTTCATGATGCCGGTGAATTGGCGCGAGGCACCCGGCAGCGGCGTCACGCGCGTGCAGCGTTCGAGCCGGTAGACGTACGTCACGTCGATCGCATAGCGTTCGTTGCCGGTCCCGAACGCCAGCAACCGCGCCATCGGCACCTCGCTGACCACCTCGGGCCGCCGCGCCAACAGACGCGCGCGCTCGGCGAGGACCGCGTCGATCGCAGCGCGATCGGCCACGGCCGTCACGACGGTGCCCCGACGAGCAACTCGAACTCAGCCGCAGCAACCGCGCTCAGCGTGCCGGCCGACGCGCCGCCCGCGCCGCGCACCGCCTCCTCGGGTGCATGCGCTTCGAGCAACGCCGCGCCGCGTCGCAACGCGCGCTGCGCCGCCGACCGGCTGCCGGTCAGCCGCAACGCCCGCGCCAACGTGAGATGCGCAACCGCGAGCGAACGATCGAGAAACAACGCCCGCCGCGCCGACGCCGCCGCTTGATGCGGCTGGCACGCTTCCAAAAACGTCAGCGCCCGCTCGACGTAAGCCTCCGCATCCACCTTCACCCGCGAAACCGCCCGCACGTTTTCGCGCAGCGCAAACCCCACGTCGTGATTCACAGAACGCACATCAAGCACCAAGTCGTGATCAACAACGCGCTCCATGTCGTGGTGAAGGACGCGCTCTATGTCATCCCGAGCTTGACGAGGGACAGCGATCACCTCCGCACGCGGCCGCAAAACCGGCGCAACCACAACGGCTTCCGCGGCCGCAACCATCGGCTTGCGGAAAACAACCCCCGCCGGCGTAACGACATGCTCGAGCCCAATCTCCGCCGGCAGCGGCGGATCCGTCGGGGCCATCAACAGCCACCCGCCCGGCGCGAGCGCCTCCGCCAGCAAATGCGCCGCGCGATCCACGGTCTCGCGGTCGAAATACAACAGCACGTTGCGGCACACGATGAGGTCGAATCCGCCTGCCGCGACGATCCCGGTCGGCGCCGGCTGCATGAGGTTGTGCACCATGAACTCGATCCGCCGGTGCGCCGCCGAGATCGTCCAGCGTTTACCGGTGCGCACGAAACAGCGTTCGCGCCAATCGCCCACGTCGCGCCGGAACGACCACGCGCCGTACTGCCCGCGCCGCGCCGTCTCGATCGACGTGCTCGACACGTCGGTCGCAAGCAGCACCGTGCGTTGCGAAAGACCGCAGTCGTTCAGCAGCATCATCAGCGAGTAGGCCTCTTCGCCGGTCGAACATGCGGCCGACCAGATGCGCACGGGCGCATCGGCCGTGCGCCGTTGCAAGATGTCCGGCAGCACGGTCGAGCGGATCGTTGCGAACTGCTCGGCGTCGCGGAAGAAGTAGGTTTCGCCGATCGTCACTTCGGCGATTAGCTTGCGCAGCAGCGCCGGGTCCTCGCTCAAGCGCTCGCGGTAACCCGCGAGGTTGCGTTCGCGTGCGAGCCCGAGTGCGCGGCGCATGGCCGCCTCGGCGAATACGCGGCGCGCGGGCGGAAACGCGACCCCGAACTCCGCCGTGAGCAGTCCGGCGATGACGCCGAATTCCGGGTCGCTCCAACTCACGCCGGCACCGCCTCGAAGACGGCATCGGCCTCGCATTGGGCCACGAAGGCGTCGACGTCGTAAATCGTGGTCACCCCGTCGCTGCCCGAGACGACCCCGGCCAAGCTCGAGTCGCCGCTCACGAGGCCGCCGGCGCTGCTCCACGTCGCGAGGTCGACCGGTGCGAGGGCCTCCACGTCGTCGACCCAGAGCATCAGCAAACGGCCCGCGGCGCGGATGACGATGAGCCGGTCGGAGAGTTCCATCGGTCGCGCCGGGATCCCGAAGCGCACGCGCAGGTCCAGCACCGGCACGATCGAGCCGCGCAGGTCGACGACGCCGGCGATATAGGCGGGCTGGCGCGGCAGCGGGGTCACGGCGACGGCGGCCAGGATCTCGACCACGGCCGCGGCGGCGACGGCGCACGGGCGGCCCGCCGAGCCGGAACAGAGCAATGCTAGCGGGCGCTTGCAGCCCCCGCGCAAGGCCGGCGTCCGCCGGCAGTGCGCTCATCCTGACCTAAAACGACGGCTGCAAAATGGCAGCCGACCCCGTAACCATATCGACACGGGCAACACCCTCACCCTACGCGCTCGATGGACTCTAGATACTGTATCGTATTATACCTAACCCGGAGATGAACTGCGGACTAAGGCGTCCCACTACAGGATAGAGATGCCAAGCAAGCGCTGTCAAGCAGCCTACGATCAAACGTATCTCCCGAGAGTCCGTGCGGTAAGCGGGGCAAAAAAGAGTGGTGAGCCCGCTCACAGCGAACATACGTTCGATATGCGTCAGGCAGCTCTATTCGCGAGCCTCGAAGAGCCGGTCCAACTCATCGACGAAGCGCGGCGACGTAACGTTCTATCCCGGCTTCCTCGGCTTCGAGGAAGGCGACGCGCTGGTCACCGAGTTGCTCGCGACCACGCGGTTCTCAGCCGACAGCCGGCTCATGTACGGCAAGCGCGTCGCGGTCCCGCGCGAGACGGCCGGACGTGGCGATCGCATGTCGCAGCCCTGGTCACCGCTCTTACTGGCCGTGCGCGAGCGCCTCCAGACGCTGCTCGCAACCGAATTCGACTACGTGTTCGTCAACCGGTACCGCGACGGCCGCGACAGCGTGGCCTGGCACGGCGACCACGAGATCGACGGCAAAGTCGTGGCCTCACTCTCGCTCGGCGCGACGCGCGAGTTCGACCTGCGCCCCAAACGCGAGACCGATCTGCGCCAGCGCACGATCGCGCTCGACCTCACCCATGGCGACCTCGTCGTGATGCGCGGCGAAACCCAGCGCTATTGGGAACACCGCGTCCGCAAAGACCCGCTCGTCCACGAACAGCGCATCAACCTGACGTTCCGTCAACACCGCATCCGCCCATAACCGTCACGCGGCTTGCGCCGGCTGTCACGCCGAGCTTGTCGAGGGGCAGCCACAACCCTCGATCGCCAGCCGCAGCAACTCACGCAACTCCGCCACCCCTTGCGCAGCGTCGCCGTTGGTCGTGTCGCGCAGCCAGTTCCGTATCGTTGCGTGGTAGATGGCGAGGATGAGCCGGGCAATCGTACCGGCGTCCTCGTTCGCGCGAATGTGCCCCTCGCGCTGGTGGTGGCGCACCAGCTCCGTGATGTGCTCGCGCATGGCGAACACATGCCGGTCGTGCTCCGGATCGGACGTCGGAACGCCGTTGACGTTCGGCTTGATGACGATTTCTTGCAGCGCGTGAAGCGAGAGGTCGGGATGCGTGCTGCCATACCGGTAGCGTGCGGCGAAGATATAGATGAGCTGGTCGAGCAGATTCCCCGGCACGCGGCCGGCCTTCACGTCGGCGATGGTGTCCGCGGTGACCCGGGCCAGATCGTCGTTGACGATCCACAGTAAGAGGTTGCGTTTGTCGGGTGCATAGAGGAAGAGGGTGCCCGTCGCGACCCCCGCACGCCGCGCGATCTCGCGCATGCTGGCACTCTTATAACCGAACTCGGTGAACACCGAACGCGCCGCCTCATTGATGCGGCGGCGCTTGTCCTGTTTACCGTTTTCGCGCCGGCGGACGACCGCGGAAGCCGGTTCCATCAGCAGGGCTTTGCCGGGGAAAGACTGATTCCCCCGGGGTGAACGGTACTGCGCCGGTACTGCTCGTTCCGCACGGTGCGGAAGAAGACGCAGTGCGCCGGGCAGCGCCGGCCGCGACAATCGTCGGCATTCGTGCCGGCGCGGGCGCCGCGCAACTCCCCGATGCGTTGCCCGCCGGTCCCATCGTCGTCATGGGATTATGCGGCGCACTGCGCGGCATTCGCACCGGCGCGATCGTCATCTACACCGACGCCGTCGATGAAGCCGGCCGCTACACGTTCGACGGCGAGCACGTCGCGCAACTTCATGCGCGCATCCCGCAAGCGACGCTCGTTCACGCCTGCACGATCGATCACGTCGTCACGCGCGCCACCGAACGTGTCGCGCTCGCCGCCGCCTACAACGCGGGCGTCGTCGACATGGAAACCACGCATCTCGCCCGCGCCCTCGCCGCGCGCGGCCGCGCAAGCCTCGTCATACGCATCGCAAGCGACGACCCAAGCTTCGACCTGCCCCCAATCGAATCAGCATTCACCGCAAGCGGCAAACTCCGGCCGCTCCACCTCGCCCGCGCATTCATCACGCACCCAACCGCCGCCGTACGCTTCATCCACGACGTCCGCCAAGCCCTCAACACCCTATCCCAAACCGCAGCCCACCTAACGCACTAATGACACAATGAAGAAGGCGCGCGCACCACTGACCCGCCGTCATCCCGAGCAAAGCGCCCGCAGGGCGCGTCGTCGAGGGACCGCCCCAATCGATACTATACGCGAACGGTCTCTCGTGACTTACCGACAACGTTACGTTTCAAACCGAAAATCTCGCGAGCCTCATCCGGCGTAGCCGGCCGCCGGTTGAAAAATTTCGCGAGCTCGACAGTGGCGGCAATAAGTTGATGATTGGATTCGGCCGGTTGGCCGTTCGGCAGCAGCCGATTATCTTCCATCCCGATCCGCAGCACGTCGCATTCCGCGGCCATTCCCAAACCGGCCACGGGAAACTGATGTGGCCCGCAGCCGAACACGCCGACCTTCGCCTTCGGGAACAGCAACTTCCCCTCTTCAATCGACTGCATCATCACGCGCGCCACCGCCGGCGCGTTCGCAATCCCGCCGCCGTGCGTCAGCCACAAATAATCGGCGCCGGCATCAAACACGCCGTCATCGGCCATTTTCTTCAACCGGTACAACGCCGGAACGTGAACGACTTCAAATTCGATCGCCGAACCCTTGTCGTGCGCGCTCTTGATCGACTGAATGAGCCAGTCGCGATTGTTGACGAACGGTTTCTCGACCGGCTGACCGCCATAAACGTGGACGAAGTCGGTCGAACCGGTTGCCGCGCCGTAGAGATCGGGCGCCGGCGTGAGGTTGAGCAGCGCCAGCCGGTCCGCGTCCGTCGGACGAACCCACTCGCCCGTTGCCTTGTCCTTTCGTGCGCCGATCCCGTTCGTCGTCTGAATCAAGACGTCGCTATTCGCGCGGATATTGCGAATGATGTCCTGGAAAACACCGATGTCGCTGGTCGTCAAACCATCTTCGTCGCGAGCGTGCGTGTGAACGACGGCCGCACCGGCCTCCCGGCAGCGGGCGGCCTCCTCGCCGATCTCCTTCGGCGTGATCGGCACCTTGGTGATCGCGTCCGAGAGCTGGTATCCGCCGTTCACGGCGGCCACGATGACGATTGGTTTCACGGGCGTCTCTCCGTCTTAGCTGATCAGGTCGCGCGCGTTGAATTGTTGCGGAATGAACTTATACTTCGCCGCCGCATCGATGTACGGCTGAATCAGCCGCGGATCGAGCGAAAGCGCGCGTACCGACGGCTTGTTTTTCGCCACCACCTCCACCGGCAGACCGGTGAATTTGGCAGTCAACGGATAAACGTCGGTTTCGTGATCGCTCACGTATTGACCGGCCGTGTGAAGCACGTCTCTGAACGCTTGAAGCTCGCGCTTGTGTGCGCTCGCCCACGCAATGCTCGAGAAGTAGGCTGAGGGCTCGGAGCGGCGGCCGAAAGCCTCGAACGGATAACCGATGATACGCGCGCCCTGGGCGACGGCACCCGACATGATCGGCTCGTACGCCACCATCGCGTCAACGCGCCCCTGCTCGAGCGCCGGGCCGGTCGTGGTGGGCGGGATCTCGGTAAACTTGACCGACTTGATGTCGACGCCGTTCCGGTCGAGCCACGCCATCGAGGCCAGCGCAAATGAATTGTTGAGCGCGCTGACGCCGATGATTTTGCCGCTGAGGTCTTTGGCCGACTGAATCGTTGACGAGCCTTTGACCAGCATGCCGACGTTTTGATTGCTCACATCGTAGAGAAGCGTCGGAGCCACGATCGTGAGCGGCACGCCTTGCGAATGCGCGAGAATCGGCACCACCACATCGCCGCCGCCGACCTCGAGCGAACCGCCGCCGACGACGGCGCTGGCGATCTCGGTGCCGCTGCGCATCAGCGTTATCGAAACGTCCAAGCCGGCGCGGCGAAAGAGCCCGGCGTTGATTGCATACAACAGCGGTGCCACCTGATCGGTGGGCCCGGAGGCGACCCGTATGACGGTGAGCTCGGGCGACGATTGTGCCCCGGCCTTGCTCCCGTGGAGAAGGGATGCCGCGACGACTGCGCCGATGGCTTTTCCGCGTGTGATCGTACCAAGTCCCATGACAAGCCTACCTTTCAGAGTGCCCATGCGATGGCGCGAATCTCGCCCAGCCGCCGGGGAAGTTCAATCCAAGACTCGCCGCCGTCGACGCTGCGATAGAGCTGACCGAGTGCCGAGGCTGCGAAAGCCAGCATTGGGTCAGCGCGATTGACCGCCAGAAAATACACCGAACTCTGCACTTGACCGGGCAGATGAACGTCTTCCCATGTCGCGCCGTGGTCGCGGCTGCGGTAGAGACGGCCGTGCCAGCCCGGCGCCCCGCTGCCGTTGGTCAGAAACATCACACCGGTGCGGTCGGGGCGCTCGACGATGCTGCGCACGTATTGCCACGGCGAGTCGATCGCCTGAAACGTCCAGTGCACTCCATCGTCGTCACTGTGGTGAAGACCGAACGCCGTGCTGGCGAACACCGTCCGTTTACCGTTGTTGACCACCACGACGCCGTGAACGTCAGCGATCGCCAGGCCCTCGCCGCGCCGTTCGAACGTCCGCCCGCCGTCGCGGCTGATCCACGCATCGTCGATTTCAACCGACACGCACACGAGCGACGGATCGTCCGGATCCCACACGATCTGCGTGACGCGCGTCCAGTGCTTATTCGGGTCGTCCGCACGCGTCGGCTCGACGGTCGCAATCGGGTTCGAGCTGCTGTCGGTACCGTGGAAATGCAAGGCCACCGATTCGTTCATCGGAACGTGCAAGTCGGTCCAAGTTTGTCCGCCGTCTTCCGAGCGGTAGAGATTCGCGGATTGCGTGCCGGCGAGCACGACGTTGGGGTCGTGGGGCGAATAGGCGATCGCCGTGACGACCCGTTTGTCGTCGAGCACGCTGTCGACGTGCTGCCACTGCGCTTCGCCCGGACGACGGCGAAAGAGGCCCAGCTCGGTGCCGCACATCACCTCGCTCGGAACCGACGGGTGACATGCAAGTCCCCACACCTGCGAACCGGAATAGATGCCGGCATCGGTCCCCGTACGCATTAGGTTTTCGCCGAAGTCGTTGCTCGACCAGAGCGATAAGCCGTTGGTCGCGATATACAAAATGGGCTTCATTGCTAGGCCACCTGCGCGAAGCGTTCGCGGGCTTCGTCGACCGTCGCGGGCGCACGGCCGAAGATCCGCGCGATCTTGACGATCTCTTCGACTTGCCGGTAGTTGTGCTCGGCGACGCTGCCGTCGGGGAGAAAGATGCCGTCCTCGAAGCCCACGCGCACGACGTCGCAGCCCTGCGAAAGACCGAGTGTCGCGATCCAGAACATGTCCGGTCCCGTTCCGGTAACGCCCCATATCGCCTGTGGATAGAGACGCTGTCCTTCGTCGATCGAAAACTGGATGTTGCGCGCGATCGGCGGAGTGGCACCGAAGCCGCCGCCGTGCAGCAGCCAAATGTTCTTGCGGTGACGATCGAAGAGGCCTTCCTCGGCCACGCGCAAGAGGCGATGCAGCGAACTTGCCTCGACGACTTCGTACTCGAGTGCTTTACCGGCCGCGTAGACGGCAGCGATCGTTTGCTTGAGCAAATCGATCGTGTTGACGTAAGGCGTTTCGCCGGGATAGCCGCCGCCCGGATTGTAGAAGTCCATCGACCCGGCGGCAATTCCGAACAGGTCTTGCTGCGGTTCGATCGTGAGCAGTCCCAGACGCTCTTTGTCCGTCGGCCACAGGAAGCCGCCGGTGTTCGGATCGCGGCGGACGCCGATGCCGTTGGTCGTTTGAACGAGGACCGGACATTTCGCCCGGATGGCACGGATGATCTCGCTGTAGATCGCGGGATCGCCGGAATTATTCCCGTCCTTGTCGCGCGCGTGAACGTGAACGACCGACGCGCCGGCCTTCCAGCACGCATAGGCGGCTTCAGCGATTTCGTGCGGCTGCTTCGGAATCTTCGCGCCGTCGCGGTCTTGTTGCATCCCGCCGTTTAGGGCGACCGTGAGGATGATGTTTTTAGCCATGAAGACGCCTACCTCGCTCGCATCCTTGGCAGGGCCGCGGACAATTCCTTCCTCGCGTGGGGAATTATGAAAGAAGACTTCATCAGCGAATCCAGGAAAATTTTGCGATGCCCACTTCGGCTCTGCCAAAACGCAAGGCGTCACCTCAGAAAACGCGCCGTTCGCCGGGTCGCCCGCGTCAAGACGCGCTGCGCAACGCTCTCGTGATCGGCACGATGCAGCTCCTGCAGACGACGCCTCCGTCGGAGCTGAGCCTGCGCGAAATCGCCCGGGCCGCAAACGTCGACCCGGCACTTATCCGCTACTATTTCGGCGATAAGTATGGTCTCTTCGCTGAGGTTATCGCGTTGATCGCGGCGGAAATCGTGCGCGCGGGCTCCGCCGCCCTCGCCAGCCGGGGGACGGCGAAGGAGCGGTTGACGCGCTTCGTTCGGGTGAACTTTGAAGGCAATATCCGCCACCCGCATTACCACCAACTGATCTTGGATCAGATCACTCATGGGCGGCCCGAGCCGGTCCGCAAAATCCGCAGCGAGATCAGCCGTGTCTTGCGCAAAGAACTGATCGATCTCATGCGCGATGGTGAGAAGAGCGGCGAATTGCGCGTCGTGGATCCGGGCTATCTCGGCATCGCGGTCATCGGCATGTGCGAATTCTTCTGCTCGAGCTGGGGTCCGGTTGCGGCTCTCCTCGGAGACACGACGGAATCGGCTCTGGACAAATCATCCAAAGCATATGGAAAATTCATCGAAGATTTCGTCGTGCAAGCGCTCAGCCCGGTGATCGCTAAGCGCTGACCTTCGCGCGGCACGCACCGAACCCGATTGGGACGAAGCCCGCCTTGCGGGCCCAACCGCGGAAAAGAACTTCGTCGCCGTCGAGGAGCCAGACGCGCTCTTCGCCATCGAGATCGAGCGACTGGGTGCCACGCGACGTCAACTCGGCTAAGCATGCGCGGCTCTCGTCCTCCGTCCCGGAGGCAGTTCCGCTGCCGAGAAGATCGCCGGGCTGAAGGTTGCAGCCATTGCTCGTGTGATGCGCGAGCATTTGCGCGAACGACCACCACATCGTGCGAAAATTCGTTTGCGTGACGACGGTGCCGCCTTTGCCGGCAGCACGCGCCGACGGCGTAAGAATCGACGCCTCGAGTTCGATCGAGAAGCCCCCGCTTTTGCGCTCGAACGCGTTTGTCAGGTGCGCCGGCGCGGGCGGATCGTTCGTGCCGCGCTCGGGAAGCGCGCAGCGAAACGGCGCCAGCGCGTCGGCCGTGACGATCCATGGTGAAACGGTCGTCGCAAAGCTCTTGGCTAAAAACGGACCAAGCGGAATGCTCTCGAATGCCTGCATTCCACGCGCCGACCAGTCGTTCAGTAAGCAGAACCCAAAGAGCCGGCTGGAAGCATCGTCGATCGCCACCGGCTCGCCGAGCGAGTTGGCCGGTCCAATGTACGCGCCCATCTCGAGCTCGAAATCCAGCGACGGTTCGGGCCCGTACGCCGGCGCGGCGTTCGCATCGAGATACTGACCCCATGGCCGGCGAACGGGAACGCCGCTGACGCATACCGACGTGGCGCGGCTGTTGTACGCGATCGGGAGATGGTGGAACGCCGGGGGCACGGTACCGCCGCCCATGCGTTTCGTGTGATCGAGCGAACAGAGGAAGTCGGTGAACGCCCCGACGGCAACCGGCAAGCGCATCTGCACGGCAGCGAGATCGTGCACGCACGGCCGGAGACGTTCGCGGAGCGCGGCGGGCGCGTCGGTGGACAAGGCCGCGGACAGCTGCATGCGCAGTTCGCGAGCTGGACTATTTCCGAGCGCCAGCAGCGCATTGAGCGTCGCTCCGGTGCACGCGTTTGCGGCAACCTCCGCGGCGCCGCTGAAAACGCCCGCAGCCTGCGCGGCGAGCAGGTCGACCACGGCCGAGCCGATCGCCACGCCGCCGCGCGCCGTTCGATCCGGCGTCTGAAAAATTCCGAACGGCAAGTTTTGAATTGGGAACTCGGTTCCGAGTTCGTTTGCACTTTCGATCCAGCTCCGCCGAGCGGGATCGTGCGTCGCGTCAAGCGTCATGTGCCATTTCGCTTTCTGCCGCCGCCGGCGGGTAAATTCCTCGCGGCGAGAATATATCGTCAACATGCGTGACGCCGTCGTCTCCGAGCCGAATTTTGCCGTCGAGGTTGTACGCGATCTGTCGATCGGCACGCCCGGCGGCTTCGAGCAGCTCGCCGACATCTATCTCCCGCAGAACGCGGCGAGTGCGCCGCCGGTCGTCATTTGGATTCACGGGGGCGGCTGGCGCAACGGCGACCGGCACAGCGGACCGGACTTCAGCCGTTTCTTTGCGTCTCGCGGATTTGCCATGGTCAGCATCGAGTACCGTACCAGCGATGAGGCGACGTTTCCGGCCCAAATCGAAGACGTCAGAACAGCGATCCGCTGGGTTCGCAGCGTCGCGGCGCAATACGGTTTCGACGGTGGGCGGATCGGCCTGTGGGGATCCTCCGCGGGCGGCCATTTGGCGGCGCTCGCTGCAGTTACCGATGCCGGCGTGCAAGCGGTTGTTGACGGCTACGGTCCGACCGACATCTTGCTGATGGATGCGCAGCGCGATCCCGAACGAAAACCATCGAGTGACATCGGCTCGCTCTCGATACCCGCGGGCGAATGCTCCGGCGACGCCGATTCCCGCGAGTCACTGCTGTTCGGCGCACCGATCTACACGATTCCCGATCGCGTGCAGGCGGCGAATCCGCTCCGCTACGTCAAACCGGGTGCGCCGCCGTTTCTCATCCTTCACGGCACGGCCGACGCCGCCGTCCCCGACGCGCAGAGCGTGATGCTCTATGAGGCGCTTGCCGGCGCCGGCAATGATGTAACGCTCGGGCTCGTCGAAGGGCTCGGCCATGGTTTCTTCAGCCGGAACCATCTCGATGACGGAGAGCCGCGCACGATCTCAATGCGCATCCACACGTCGAGGAGTGGCCGAACAGCAGGTTACGCGCAAGTCGCATATTTTCGCGCTGATCGAGGCGTTCTTCCGAACGCACCTGGCCGTCTAGCGCGCGACCATCGGGCTCGTGATGTCGGTTTGGATGAGCCCTTGAGCCCGCATGGCGTCGAGCCACCAGCGCATCTGTTTTCCCGTCAGCCGCGGTTCGATCTGCGAGTACCGGGTTTGCTTTACGACCGCCAGCGGCTGGTTGAGGTACTTCGCGACGTACTGGTCGGCGAGGTCTAGATGAGCGAGGGCGAAATTCGCTCCGTCGGTGATGGCCCCGCGAAAAGCGTTGACCAGGGCGGGGTTCTATTTGCCCATGCGGTGCTGGAGACGTAGATGACGATCGGCGTATCGACCGGTGCGGTGGTCAACACGTAGACCACCGCGGTGCCGCTCTTGTCATCGAGGCTGCGCGAGACAAACGGTTCGACGCTGGCCACGGCGTCGACCGTGCCGCGTTTGAGCACGTCGTACATCGTGCTGAAGGGCACTTCGAAATAGTTGACCTGCTTTGTAGTCCACGTGATGCGACGCGAGCCATGCGTTGACCATCACGTAGTTCGCACTGCCGATCCCGCTGACGCCGACTTTTTTGCCCACCAAGTCTTCGGGCTTCGTGATGCCGGAGTCCGGCCGTGCGAGGAGCGCCGCGTTTTTATCCGCCGGCGATGACGCGGTGCCGCCGGCAATGCCGATGAGACCGATGCCCTTGCTCATCGCCTGCAGAAGAACGGGCGGCGTATTGCATCCGAGCGTCAATGCGCCCGCGATGATTGCGGTCGCTTCCGTCGACGGAATTTTGCACCGGCCGTAATTCGACGTTGAGGCCGCGCTGCTGAAAAAAGCCCTGCTCCTTCGCCGTGAATAGCGCGACGCAGTCTTTGATCGACCCGTAGCCGATGAGGATCGGTTCGTCGGCGGCGATGCTTTGGCGCGGCAGACCGCACAAAACCAAGGCCAGGGCGAAGACGAGGGCGGCTTTCAACGCCCGCGGCTAGTCGTTCGTGACTTTGGCGAAGAGCGAGTCGACGTCCGGAACCTTCTTGATATAGTTTTGCTTGTGCGCGTAACGCACGAACGTCTCGACGATATGACGGTTGTGCTTGAGACCGTGCACGTACTGCGTCTCGCCGAACGTCTGCCGGCTCTGTTCGAGGCTCAGCACTTCGTCGAAGCCGCTCAGGTACTTGGGCTCGAGATAAGCTTCATCGCAAACCTGCTGCGCCTTGCGGAACGCGGCGAGCAGGCTGTCGGCGACCCACGGCGCGCGTTCGATCAGCGCTTCGCTGACGCACACGGTGTGCGTGATCGGCAGAATATTCGTCTTCTTGTAGTAGTCGGCCAGCGCGGCGCGCGCATCGGGGAAGAGGCGGCGCAGGCGTTTGTCGCCGCTCACGATCCCGGGCAGCGTGCTCGGGGCAAACACGGCGTCGACCGTGCCGTTGAGGAGTAGCTCTTGGAGGTCGGCGTCGGGAGCCACCGAGATGTCCATGCCCTCGGGATACACGTATCCGGCGCCTTCGCTCGCCATCGTCGAGACCCACGACATCTCTTCGGGCTTGAGGCCGAAGTGGTCTTCGATGATGCCGCGCAGCCAAAGCATCACGGTCAGGCGATACGCCAACACGCCGATCTTCTTGCCGCGCAGGTCGGCGGGGCTCTTGAACGGCGCATCGCTGCGGCAGTACATGTAGGCCAGTACCGGCATGCGCAGCGGAAAGATCGGCAGCGCGATCACCGGCTCGCCGCGGTCGCGCGCCGCGCAGTACCACGAGAACGACATCTCCGCGACGTCGAATTCCTCGTACACCGGGCGCGTGCAAAACTGCGCGATGTCGTCGAGCGTGTAGGTCGGCTGCGTGCCCTCCGGGACGACGCGGCCATCGAGCAACGGGCGGGTGCGATCGTAGTCGCTGAACGCGATGCTCAGCGGGAGAAGGTCCGAAACGCGTTCGCGCGCCGGGGATTCGATCAGTTGCATCAGCGCCACCTCAAAGGATTCGCAGTAGTGAAGGATACCGGAAAAATGGCCAAATCTCCCCCGTCCTCGTGAACCCGGCCCTAACGAGCGACAATGGGACCTGGGATGTCGTTTTGGATGAGGCCTTGGGCTTTCATGTTGTCGAGCCACCAGCGCATTCTCTTAGCCGTTAAACGCGAGTCGATCTGTGAATACGGCGTTTCCCGCACCACGGCAACGGGCTGGTTGACGTACTTCGCGACGTACTGGTCTGCGAGATCAAGGTGTGCCAGGGCAAATCTCGCCCCGTCGGCGATTGCTCCGCGGAATGCATTGACCCGGGCGGGGTTCTTGACGGCCCAATCCGCGCTCGACACGTAGATGTCGAGCGGTGTCCCGGCCGGCATCGTGCTCTGGAGGTAGACGACCGCTACCCCGGTTTTGTCATCCAGAATGCGCGTGAGAACGGGGACCACGCTCGCAACGGCATCGACGGTGCCGCGTTTGAGCGCGTCATACATCGTGCCGAAGGGGATTTCGAAGTAGCTGACGCGTTTGGGATCGACGCCGTGGGCGATGAGCCACGCGTTGAGGATCACGTAGTTTGTGCTGCCGATTCCGCTGACGCCGACTTTCTTCCCGATCAGGTCTGCCGGCTTTGCGATCCCGCCATCCGGACGCGCGACGAGAGCCACATTTTTCTCATCCGGCGTCGTGACCGTGCCGCCGGCGATGCCGATGAGGCCGATGCCTTTGCTCAGCGCCTGCAATAACACCGGCGGCGTGTTGCACCCGAGCGTCATGGCGTTGCCGACGATGGCGTTCGCTTCCGTCGCGGAGTTTTGCACGGCTCGAAGTTCGACGTTCAAGCCGCGCTGCTGAAAATAGCCTTGCTCCTTCGCGGCGAACAACGCGACGCAGCCCTTGATCGATGTATAGCCGACGATGAGCGGCTCGTCGGCGTTCGTTTGCCCCGGCACGCCGCCCAACGCAACGGCAAGCATGAGGACGAGGGCGGTTTTCACGGACCTAACGCGCGACGATCGGGCCCGGGATGTCGTTTTGGATCAGGTCTTGGGCTTTCATGTTGTCGAGCCACCAGCGCATCTGTTTTGACGTCAAGCGGGAGTCAATTCGTGAATACTGGGTTTGTTTCACCACGGCAACCGGCTGGTTGAGATATTTTGAGACATACTGGTCTGCGAGATCGGAATGTGCGAGGGCAAAGCTCGCGCCCTGAGCGATCGCTCCACGGAAGGCATTCACCGCCGCGGGATTCTTATTCGCCCACTCCGTGCTCGAAATGTAGATCACGAGCGGCGTCTCGGTCGGCATCGTGCTCAAAAGGTAGACGACGGGGACGCCGCTCTTATCATCGAGGCTGCGCGTGAGAATTGGAGCAACACTTGCAACGGCGTCAACCGTGCCGCGCTTGAGGACATCGTACATCGTGCTGAACGGCACTTCGAAATAGCTGACGCGTTTGAAATCGACGTGGTTCGACATCAGCCAGGCGTTGAGGATCACGTAATTCGTGCTTCCGATGCCGCTCACGCCGACTTTTTTGCCGGCCAAGTCTTCGGGTTTGACGATCCCGGCATCAGGCCGCGCAAGGAGCGCCGCGTTTTTATCGGTGGGGGTCGAAACGGAGCCGCCGGCGATCGCGATGAGGCCGATCCCTTTGCTCATTGCTTGCAGCAAGACCGGCGGTGTGTTGCATCCGAGGGTGAGGGCGTTGGCGACGATGGCGGTCGCTTCGGTGGCGGAGTTTTGCACCGGCCGCAACTCAACATTGAGGCCGTGCTGCTGAAAATAGCCCTGCTCCTTCGCGGTGAACAGAGCGACGCAATCCTTGACCGAGGTGTAACCGATGATGATGGGTTCGTCGGCCGCGTTCATTTGCGCCGGCAAACCGCACAAAACCAAGCCGAGGACGAGGACGAGAACGGCTTTCATGCTACGGTCTCCATGAGCATCGCGACTTTTCGGAATTCGGAGGAATACCGGCGAAATTTCGAAACTCCTGGTGGAATGTTTCCAGTCGCGGCCTCCCGTCCGGGAACGATCACCGTTGCCGGCGAGCTCTACGAGCAGCTTCGAAGCGACATTTTGTCCGCTCGATTGCGTCCCGGTCAGCGTTTGCGCAACGAAGCGCTCAAGGCGCGTTATGGCGGCGGCGTCGGTACCGTACGCGAGGCCCTCAATCGCCTGCGGGCCGAGGGACTCGTTACCCAGGAAGATCAGCGCGGCTTTCGCGTCTCGCCGGTGAGTCTCGACGAACTGCGCGAGCTGACCGAGACGCGCTGCTGGGTGAACGCCGTCGCGCTCACGGCCTCGTGCGCGAACGGTGACGCAGCGTGGGAAGAAGCGGTCTTGCTTGCCTATCACCGCATGTCCCGGTCTGTCTCCCGGGCCGCCGCCGGCGAGCCGACGATCGAGCAACGCGAATTGCATCGCATGTTTCATGCATCACTTTATGCCGCGTGCGCTTCGCGCTGGCTGATCGGATTTGCCGAGATGCTGTTCGATGCTGCTGCCCGTTACCAAAGCCTCGCCTACCCGGACGAGCGCGATCCGCGCGACTACGACGCCGAGCACCGGGCGATTATGGAAGCCGCCGTCGCGCGCCGGGCACCGGAGGCCGTGGCGCTGCTCGACGAGCACTTCCGCGCCACGGCCGAGCGGGTGGCGCGCGCGGCGTCGCGCGACAACGGACTGGCGCTGGCGTGAGCGCCGCCGCGGGCTTGCGCATCGGGGTCGACATCGGCGGCACGTTCACCGACGTGGCCGTGCTCGATCCGGCCGACGGGTCCGTGGCGTACGGCAAGGCGCTGAGCACGCCCGACGATCTCGTGCGCGGGATCTTCGATGCGATCGAGGCTTCGGGCGCCGCACCGTCGGCGGCCGACTTCATCATTCACGGCTCGACCGTCGCGATCAACGCGATCCTCGAACGCAAGGGCGCGCATACGGCGCTGATCACAACCGGCGGCTTCCGCGATACCTACGAGATCGGCCGCATCAACCGGCCCGATTCGTTCAACCTGTTCTTTCGCAAACACGTACCGCTCGTTCCGCGCGACCGCGTCTTCGAGATCGACGAACGCATGCTCGCCGACGGCACGGTGTGGCGCCCGTTTCCTGACGAAAGCGCGCGCGCGGTGGCGCAGACGCTCGTCGATGAGAAGATCGAGTCGGTCGCGGTCGTGTTCATTCACGCCTACAACACGATCGATCACGAAGCGCGCATGCTCGCGATCCTGCGCGAAGCGAACCCCGACTGGTTCCTCACCGCATCGCACGAGGTCTCGCGCGAGCAGCGCGAATACGAGCGCATCTCGACCACCGTCGCCAACGCGTACGTGGGCCCGCGCGTCTCATCGTATCTCGAACGCCTCGAAACGCGCCTCGAACGCGAAGGCTTCGGCGGCAGCCTGCTGATCATGCAATCCAGTGGCGGCCTCTTCGACGTCGCAACGGCGCGCGCGCAGTGCATCCAGATGCTCGAATCGGGACCGGCTGCGGGCGTCGTCGCTTCAAAGACGATCGGCGCGTCGCTCGGGCTCGAAAACCTGATCTGCTTCGACATGGGCGGCACGACGGCGAAAGCATGCGTGCTGCAGCGCGGAACCGCCGCGCTCTCGGCCGACTACTTCGTCGGCGGCTACAACGAAGGTCTGGTCATTCGCATCCCCGTGCTCGACATCAAGGAAGTCGGCACCGGCGGCGGCAGCCTCGCCTGGATCGACGAGGGCGGCGCGCTGCACGTCGGTCCGGAAAGTGCCGGCGCAAGCCCGGGCCCCGCGTGTTACGGCAACGGCGGCGAATTGCCGACCGTCACCGACGCGCACCTCGTGCTCGGCCATCTCTCGGCGTCGCGTTTCAATGACGGCCGCATCAAGCTCGACGAAGCCGCCGCAATCCGCGCGATCGAGACGCACGTTGCCGGACCGCTCGGGCTCGACGTCGCGACGGCAGCCGGCGGTATCCTCGCGATCGCAAACGCGCAGATGGCCAACGGCGTCCGCGCGGTGACGACCGAACGCGGACTCGACCCGCGCGATTTCACGCTGGTCGTCTACGGCGGTGCGGGCCCGTTGCACGCGGTCGACGTCGCGCGGGAACTGGCGATCAACGACGTGATCATCCCTGACTCGCCCGGACACTTCTCGGCCTTCGGCATGCAAACGGCGGATCTACGCCGCGAGTACGCGCGCACGTTCGTGCGGCCGCTGGGCACCGCGGTCATCGAGCAAGTCAAGACGATGTGCGAAGGCTTGCGCGGCGACGCCGCGGCGTGGCTCTCCGAAGCCGGCGTGCCGAGCGAGGGCATGGCCTTCGAGCACGCGGCCGACATCCGCTACATCGGCCAGGAACATTCGGTGACGGTCGCCCTTAACATTGATGCCGATGCGGCGACGCTCGTGCGTGAAGCGAAGGACGCCTTCGACGCGGCGCACTTGCAGCGTTATAGCCACAACGCACCGCAAGAAGCGGCGGAGCTGGTCACCGTGCGCGTATCGGTGATCGGCATCCTGAGCAAACCCTCGCCGCGCAGCGTCGCCGGCGGGAGCGCCGCGCCCGAAGCTGCCGCGCATCTCGAGCGCCGCAGCGATCAGCTTCGATCGCTCGGCGGCAATCGATGCGGCGGTCTACGACCGCACGCAGCTGCTGGTGGGGAACACGATCGCCGGACCGGCCGTGATTCAAGAAGCGGGCTCCGCCACGAGCGTGCCGCCCGGCGTGACGCTGCGCGTCGGCGATTTCGGCCATCTCTTCCTCGAGGTATCCTGACACGATGCTCGCATCGACGCCGGCCGTCACCGACCCGATCACCGCCGAGATCATTCGCAGTTCGCTCATCGCGATCACCGATGAGATGAAGACGAACCTCATGCGCACGGCCTACAGCCCGATCATCTACGAAGCGCTCGACTACACCGTCGGCCTCTTCGATGAAAAGGGCGATACGATCTCGATCGGCCTCGGCTTGCCGATGTTCATCCGCGGTCTCTCCGATGCGATCAAGGCGAAGATCGAGCATTACGGCTACGAGCGGATCTACCCGGGCGACATCCTGCTCACCAACGACGCCTATATCATGGGCAGCCATCTCTACCACATGGTGTTCACGGTGCCGATCTTCCACGAGGGGAAGATCGCGGGCTTCGCGTCGTCGATGGCGCACTGGACCGACGTCGGCGGCGTGATCAGCGGCACGACGCAAGACATCTACTCCGAGGGCCTGCAGCTCCCGATCGTCAAGATTTTCAAGCGCGGCGTGCAGGATGAAGAACTGACCGACATCATCTGCACGAACGTGCGCATGCCCGACCTCGCGATGGGCGACTTCCGCGCGCAAATTTCCGCGATCCGCACGGGTGAGATCCGCTACGGCGCGCTGCTCGCGCGCTACGGACGCGACGCCGTCGACTCGAGCCTTCGGAGTATCGCCGATCAGAGCGAACGGACCGCGCGCGCTGCCGTCGCTACGATTCCCGACGGGGTGTACGAGGCCGAGTCGTACATGGATGACGACGGCATCGGCAGCACGCCGATCGTCATCAAGGTGCGCGTCATCGTCGAGGGCGATCAGATGACGATCGATCTCTCCGATGTCGCGAAGCAAGTCCCGGGTTACTTCAACTCGGGCGCCACGGCCGGACGTTCGGCCGCGCAAGTCGCGTTCAAGTGTCTCACGACTCCGGCCGTCTATCCGATCAACGAGGGGGCGTTCCGTCCGCTGAACATCGTGCTGCCGCCCGGCACCGTGGTGAGCGCAACGAAACCGTCGGCGATGCGCTGGTGGATGACGATCCCGATGACGGTCGTTGAGACCGTGTTCAAAGCGCTGGCCCCGGTGATCCCCGATCGCGTGATCGCGGGCCATTATGCCGACCTGTGCATCTGCGTGTACTACGGCCTCGATCCGAAGACGGGCCGCTTCTTCGTGCGCGGCGGCAATATGCCGGGCGGCGGCTGGGGAGCGAAACACAACGAAGACGGCATGAGCGCGGTCATCTGCATCAACGACGGCGATACACACAACTTCGTCTCCGAAGCGGTCGAACTCAAGTCGCCGATGATCTTCGAGAAGTACGGTTTGCGTTGCGACTCCGGCGGGGCCGGTCAGTTTCGCGGCGGTCTGGGCGTCGACTTGCGCGTGCGCGTGCGCTCGACCATGCGTTTCAACTCGTTCATCGAGCGGACGAAGTGTGCGCCGTGGGGACTGCACGGGGGCAAGGACGCTTTACCGAATAACGTCACGATCGAGCGCGCGAACGGCGAACTCGTAACCAAGGACAACGGTAAGTTCGATTCGCTGACCCTGTATGAAGGCGACGTCGTCATCGTCGAGTCCGGCGGAGGCGGCGGCTACGGAGACCCCCGCCTGCGCCCGCGCGCAAGAGTGCGCGACGACGTCCGCCGCGGCTACGTCAGCGAACGTTCAGCCATCGACGACTACGGAATGACCCCCGCCGATCTCGTTTGAGCCACGGCTGTCCTTGTAAACGTGCTCGGGATGGGTAAGGTGAGCCATGGCCAACCATGCTCGTGTCGAGCTCGATCAGCAAGACGCCGAAGAAGTCGAAGAGCGCCGGCTTCCGCCGGCACATGTCGTGTTCGAAACGATCCGGGCAGAAGGCGAGCAAGAGCTCGAGCGCTCAGCATCGGCGTTGCTTTTTTCGGGATTGGCGGCCGGCCTCTCCATGGGGTTTTCGCTGATCGCGAGTGCGATGCTCTCGGCGCATTTGCCGAAGGCGCCTTGGAGTACGCTCGTGACGAGCTTCGGCTACTGCACGGGATTCGTGGTTGTGGTGCTGGGGCGTCAGCAGCTCTTTACCGAGAATACCCTGACTGCGGTGTTGCCCGCGCTCGTCGATTTTAATCTGGACGTGCTGCGCAAGTTGGCGCGGCTGTGGGGGCTCGTGCTGTTCGCGAACCTTGCGGGCTGCGCGCTCGTGGCGCTTGCGTTGGCCCTCGCTCCGGTCCTGCGGTCGGGGCCGGAACAAGCTGCCCTCCTCGAGGTTGCCGGCCGCGCCGTGGGTGCGGCGCCGTTGACCGCATTCTGCGAGTCGATCTTTGCCGGTTGGCTCATCGCGCTGATGGTGTGGCTCATGCCGGCGGCCGAAGGCGGCGCGAAGCCGTTGATCGTCGTTGGGCTTACGTACCTGATCGCACTTTGCGGCTTCACCCACATCGTCGCCGGATCGGTCGACGCGTGTTACATGCTTTTCCGCGGCGCGACGTCGCTCGGCACGGTGCTCGCTACGTTCTTCGGCCCGACGCTGTGCGGCAACATTCTCGGTGGCGTACTGATGGTGTCGCTCTTGAGCTTCGGCCAGGTGTTCGAGGATCACATAAAAGGCGGAAAGACGGATACGAAATCGCCGAAGCCGGCCACGAAACTGACCGCTACGAAGCCCGCTCGCGGCTAAAATCGCGCCCTTTCCACGTGCCCCCGCGTCCGCGAGCATGGCGCCGCGCCGAATCGATCGTCATCGCCGTATAAATCA
Organism: Vulcanimicrobiota bacterium; assembly: GCA_963845455.1. GTDB lineage: Bacteria > Vulcanimicrobiota > Vulcanimicrobiia > Vulcanimicrobiales > Vulcanimicrobiaceae > Lustribacter. Next base: position 1,465,946 of record CAWJSM010000002.1, read on the forward strand.
CGCCCGCAACCGGCAGCGTCAACGCGCGCCACCACGGCTGACGATACAACCGCACCGTCGGCGCATACGCCGCGCTCATCACGCCCAGCGCAACCACCCCCGCCAGCGCAACGGACGGCCTCCGCCGCACGACGCCGAGCCCCACCGCCGCAACCGGCGCAACATACAGCAGCAGCATTCCGGCGACGGTTCCCGCCAGCAACGCCGGCGAATAGCGCAACTGCGTGTACGCGGTCCGCGCCACCATCGACCAAATCGGCTGCAAGCCCAATATACGGCCGCACGCTGCGCGAGCGCGTCGAGTTGCCCGAGCCACAACCGTCCGCCTTCGCTCGCGACCGCCGCCGCAAGCGAACAATCGTCGATCAACTCGCCGCTGATGCGCTCGATCCCGCCGATGCGCCGCAACAACTCATCGCTGAGCAACACGCATCCGCCCGCCGCACCGGCCGTCGCGCGCTGCGGATCGTTCACCCATGCGAACGGATAGAGCATGCGGAAGAAAAACACGAACGCGGGAATCAGCAACTGCTCCCACGGCTCCGCGCAGTGCAGCTCCACCATCAGCGACACGAGATCGCGCCGCTCGCGCTGCGCCGTCGCCACCAACCGCGCGAGCGTGTCGTCGGCATGCTCCACATCCGCATCGGTAAACCACCAATACGCCGGCCGCGCACCGGCCCGCCGCGCCGCCGCAACGCCCTCCGCCATCGCCCAAACCTTGCCGCTCCACCCCTCGGGCCGCGGCGCCGCACGATGCACCGTCACCCGCTCCCCCGCCTGCGCTCGCTCGACGGCCGCCGCCACTTCCGAGCGCGGTATTGTCCTCGCTGCGATCGTCGACCACGGTGAGTGTCAGCCGTCCCGGATAGCGCTGCGCGATCACCGAACTCGTGGTTCGGGCGATGACGTCGCCTTCGTTGCGTGCCGGAACGACCGCGTGGACGTCGGGGGCGTTCGAATCGGTGACCGGATCCGCGAGGCGATCCGCACGTGCGTCCCAAAACTGACCGCGTGCAACTACCATCCCGATCCACGCAGCAGCGGCCACCCAAGCCGCATATTTGGTAAACGTGAGCATCGAGACTCGTCCTTCGGACGCGCCGCCCGCGCGCCCCGCTCTCGCGCTCATGATGGCGCTGCGCCGCGCCACGGACGCGCTCTTTCGCAAACAGCAGCCCGGCGGCTACTGGTGGGCCGAGCTGCAGTCCAATCCGTCGATCACGGCCGAGGTGTTGCTGCTGCATCGCATCTGGGGAAATTTCGACCGCGTTCCCAAGGCGCAAGCGGAAGCCTATTTCCGCGGCGAGCAGCGCGCGCACGGCGGCTGGGAACTCGCCTACGACGACGGCGGCGAACTCAGCGTGTCGGTCGAGGCGTACATGGCGCTGCGCCTGCTCGGCGTGCCGGCCGACGATCCGGCGCTGGTCCGCGCGCGCACGTTCATCCTCGCCCGCGGCGGCATCTCGGCAACGCGCATCTTCACGAAGATGCACCTGGCACTGATCGGCGCGTACGAGTGGAGCGGATTACCGTCGCTGCCGCCCGCGATCATGATGCTGCCCGATCGCTTCCCGTTCTCGATCTACGAACTCTCGAGCTGGGCGCGCGGCAGCACCGTGCCGCTCGTGATTCTGTTCGATCGCAAGCCGATCTACGGTTCGGTGCCGCTGGACGAACTCTACGCCGAAGGCCGCACGAACGTGCGCTTCGAGCTGCCGCCGCCGAAAGACGCGTTCGAGTCGCTCTTCCTCGTGCTCGACGACGTGATGAAGTTCGGCGAGCGCAACGGCATCGTGCCGTTCCGCAACGCGGGCATCGCGCGCGCGGAGAAGTGGACCGTGCAGCGCCAGGAAGCGACCGGCGATTGGGGCGGCATCATCCCCGCCATGCTCAACGCGATGCTCGCGCTGCGCGCGCTCGGCTACGACGCCAACGATCCCGTTGTCAGACGCGGCTGGTCGGCGATCGAGGGCTTCACGATCGTCGACGACGATTCGTATCGCGTCCAGCCGTGCATCTCGCCCGTGTGGGACACCGGGCTCGCGGTGCGTTCGCTCGTCGACGCCGGCGTACCGCGCAGCGATCAGCGCCTGGTCTCCGCAGTGAACTGGCTGCTCGAGAAACAGATCGTCGCGACGTACGGCGACTGGTCGGTGAAGAACCGCACCGGCAAGCCCGGCGGCTGGGCGTTCGAGTTCGAGAACGCGTGGTATCCCGACGTCGACGACACCGCCGTCGTCGCGATGGCGCTCGGCGCGATCGAACATCCCGACGGCCCGCGCGTGCAAGCCGCGCTCGAACGCGCGATGCAATGGGTCGGCACGATGCAGTGCAAGAACGGCGGCTGGGGCGCCTTCGACGTCGACAACGATCAGGATTGGCTCAACCGCATTCCCTACGGCGATCTGAAAGCGATGATCGATCCGGCCACGGCCGACGTGAGCGCGCGCGTGCTCGAGATGGTCGTGCGCTGCAAACCCGCCGGCTTCGACCGCGCGCGTTTCGAGAGCGGCCTCGCCTATCTGCTCGAAGAACAAGAGATCGACGGCGCGTGGTTCGGCCGCTGGGGCGTGAACTACATCTACGGCACGAGCGGTGCGCTCGCCGCACTCGGACCGGCGCGCGCCGAACGCCGCATCGACCACGCCGTCGTGCGCGGCGCGGTCTGGCTACGCAGCGTGCAAAACGCCGACGGCGGCTGGGGCGAAACCACCGACACCTACAAGCATCCGGAACTGCGCGGCCACGGCCCGAGTACCGCAAGCCAAACCGCGTGGGCCCTGATCGGCCTGCTCGAAACGGTGAAGCGCTTGAAGACGCTCGCGTGACGAGTTCATGCCCGCCATCGAACGCGGCGTCGACTTCCTCATCCGCACGCAGCGTCAAGACGGCAACTGGGATGAACCCGAATTCACCGGCACCGGCTTCCCGGTCCACTTCTACCTAAACTACCACCAGTATCGGCTGCACTTCCCGCTCTCAGCCCTCGGCCGCTACGCCGCTTGGAGGCGCGCCGCCGGCTAGGGCGCGTAAGCGCGGAAGATCGTTCGCGTCGAGCGGGACGAGAAATATCAGGTACTGTCCCGGAGCATCGATCAGCGCCGTCGTCGTGCGTGCGACTTCCACCATTCCGCCGTCGGCAACGCGCAAGCGCATCATCGCCATGGCATTGGGCGGGCTCACGACGCGCTCGTCCCAGTAGCGCGCGAACACTTCGCTTCCGATCCGCAACGCATCGATGAGTTCCTCGAATGACGGATCGTCGACATGATGCGCGTAGCTCTCGCGCAGATAACCGGCCGTGGCACGCGCCATCTCTTCCCATTCGACGACGCGCTCGCGAAACAACGGTTTGGTAAAAATCTGCCACGCAAGATTCCGCTCGAGGCCTTTGCCGGCCGATGAGAAGCCCACGTTTTGAGCGATCGCGTTGCTTACGAGGATATCGTAGCGCGCCGAAATGATCATTGCCGAGCCGGCCGTAAAACGCTCGACCAGGACGCGAAAGTTCTTGGTGACTTCCGTGTTATCGTCGTCATCGGACGGCGGTATCGGCGTTCGTGAGAGAGCGAAGAGATAGTTGGTCTCGTGAGGATCGAGCTTCAATGCTTTCGCAACCGCCGCCAGCGTTTGCGGTGCGATGCCGTCGAGGTGCCCGAGTTCGAGACGAGCGTACCAGCCGACACTCATGCCCGCGAGCTCGGCGACGTCTTCGCGCCGCAGGCCCGGTACGCGCCGGCCGGTCCGTTCCGGAAGTCCGACTTCCGTCGGAGTAATCCGCTTCCGCCGTGAACGAAGAAATGCGCGCAATTCTTCATTGCGAATCGTCGGCGCATGCTCTGCTGTTTGCACGCGCACCACGACCAATGTCGGCGGCCGAAGAGTTGCGCTAACGTGCACAAACAGTGTCTGTCTCGCGCGCTTCCGGTGCGATATCGTAGCTACATCAGCACGACCCTCGCGAAACGCGACCGCTCCGATGCGACTAACGTCTGCAAATCAGCCCGCCTGGAAACTTCCGGTCCTGACGAAAAACAGACGATGAAACTCATTTCCAACAAAAACAGAAAGCTCCAGTCACTAATCATGAAAACCCAAGTTGCCTCAGCGTTATTCGCAGCTTCACTCGCCCTCGGCAGCCTGCCGTCGATCGCCTCAGCGGCGAACGCACCGGCCGACACCATCGCCGTCTTGCAAACCTCGGTAAGCCCGATCCAGTACGTTGTTGACGCTAACGACGGCTCCATCGCGAATGCCGGCGACGTTCTCCACATCCAATTCGCAAACCGCGGCGACCAGACCGCGACGGCGGTTGAGTTCCAAGTCAGCTCGTACGGCTCGCCGGTCGCGACCGTCGAAGACACCGGCACGTTCTCGAAGGACGCGATCGTGAACCACTCATTCACGAACGTTGGCAGTCGTAACTCGACCGTCTCGGTCATCGGCGTCAAATATGCCGACGGCTCCGAATGGTCGGCAAACGGCCAACAGCCGTTCGTCACGCGCCGCCAAGCAGCAGACGTCGCGCCGATCGTCCCGAACGTTCCCCTGCCCGAAAACTAATCCAGAACAACTCATAAACTAGTACGCACACAAAGGCCCCGGAGCAAACGCTCCGGGGCCCTTTGTTCTTTGTCATCCCGAGCAAAGCGCCGCAGCGCGTCGTCGAGGGACCGCCACTAACCGTGCAACGTAAGCTTCTGCACGCGCCAGTTCAACACTTCAGCAACATAAAGCGTATTAGCAGACGGCGCCGCCATCTGATGGATCCAGCCAAACTGTCCGGGCAGTTTCCCGGCGCGCCCGAGCATGCCGACGACGGTGCCGTCAAGCGTCATCTTGTAGATGCGCCCGGGAAACGCATCGGCGCAAAACAGAAACTCATTGGGCGGCGGCGAGATCGCCACGGCCCACGGCGCGCCGGGTCCTTGCGTTCCGCCGAGCGCGGCGCCGGTGGGAAGATTGCCGATCGGCGCCCGCGCGTCGGCCGGATAGTCGACGTCGATGACGATCTGCCGAAGAAGATTGCCGCCGCGGTCGAGCACCTGGATGCGGCGGTTCCCGCGATCGGCGACGTAGATGCGATTCTGCGAATCGATCGCGATGCTGTGCGGCGTGTTGAACTGCAGCGGTCCCTTACCGGGCGTGCCCCACGACGATTTCCACACGCCGTCCTTATCCGCCATCGCAATGCGCGAGTTGATGTAGCCGTCGCTGATGTAGGTGTTGTCGTCGGTGTCCCACGCGACGTCGGTGACTTGGCGGAAGCGCCCATCCTCCGGCGGCAGCGGCGGGTTCGGATGCTTTAACGGACCGGTGCCGTCGTCGGACGCCTCTTGCTTGCGCCCGAAGACCATCTCGACGCGCCCGGCCGGCGTGAACTTCACGATCATGTCGGAGCCCTTGTCGGTCACCCAGATATGATCGTGCCGGTCGACCTTCACCGTGTGCGCGAACGACCACGCATAAAGATGCTGCCCGATCTCGCGGATGAACTTGCCGTCGCTGCCGAACTCGAGCAGTTGTGTCGCGGCGGCACCGTACGCCGGCCCGCTCGTGTTCCCGCGCGAGAGCACGAACACGTGCCCTTGCGAATTCACCGCGACGCCGCTGCACTCACCGAGATACATGCCCGCCGGCGTCGTAATGAAATCGGCGGCGTAATCGTAGGCGATCGTCGGAACCTTCAGACCGCGGCCCGGTGGCGGTGGAAGGCTGCCGCCCGCGGCGTTGAGCTCGGCTTGGGCGACTTCCACGCCCCCGCCCATCGCGGCGGCACAGTGCGGGCACATCGCGGCCGCGGCTCCCGTGAGAGCGGCGGCGGAAACGAACAAACGGCGCGTCGGCATAGCGGACCCTCCGGTTTAACCGTGATAGAGTGGTGAAACTTCCATCTGTTTGAATTCGGATGCGAGGTAGTCGAACATCGGCATCCACAAGAACGCGATCCAGCGGCACGGCGTGCCTTCTTCGAGATTGAAGTGCTGGTGCTCGATGCCGCCTTTTTTGATCGGCAGCAAGAAGAGATCGCCACCCTCCCAATCGACGCGCTTGCCGTCGACCATCGAGTAGCCTTTGCCCTCGATGATGTAGATGATGAAGCCGCCCTGGTGGACGTGCTTGCCGGAGTGCGTCTTGATGTCTTGGGTGAAGACGCGCCAATCCTGGAGCGGCGTATCCTTGTACGCTTGGCCGTTGAGGTAGTAGAACATCCGGCCTTGTTTGGTGATCATCCAGTCGCGCGGCTTGACGACGATCGGCCCGGTCTTTTGGCGCTCGTCGAACTCGGCCCGGCTTTGCAAGAACGTATCGTAGTGCGTCTTCTCGACCGGCGGCCGTTCGCGCTCGCGCGTGCGTTCGGTGTCGCTCATGACGTCGCACCCTTCACGTAGTCGGGCGAGGCTTCGATGAGATTGAATCCCGCGCCGCGATCGACGGTCGCCGTTTGGAACAGGTTCGGCTCGACGACGACGAATTTGGCCGGCTTGTCGGTGAGACCATTGAAGTGCTGCACGACGATGCCGTCGCGCCGCAGCGGCAGATTGAGGACATCGTTTGCTGCCCACGGATGCTTGACACCGTCGACCAGCGTGTACCCCTCGCCCTCGAGGATGAACATCACCTGGCCGCCCTGGAACTGCAGGCGGCCCGAACGGCTTCCGGGCGGAAGTTCTTGCTCGTAAAAGTTCATCGTCTGCAGGCAGTTGTTCTGCATCGCCGGATGCATGTACCAGCGCAGCAGGCCCATCGCGCTGTTTTCTTGCTGTTGCTTGTTGCCTTTGACGATGATGATCGGGTCTTTTAGATTTTCGCGCTGCTTGTCGCGTAGAGCAATGATCTCGTCCCAGTGGTTCATTTCGGTGTCCTTCAAAGAATGGAATCTGAGGTCGTCATGCGATCAAGCGTTGCAGGACGCCTGTCGTGTCGATTTCTTCGCGAATGATCTTGAGCTGTTCGGCCGTCGGTACGTCGGTTAGCGGAACCGCTTCCTGGTCGACGACGAGTTTGAAGCCGGTCGCCGCTTGTACGCTCTCGACCGTCTGCCCCGGATGCACCGAGCGCAGCCGCATGCGCCGGTCGGGCGTTTCGAAGTCCATCACGGCGAGCGGCGTGATAACGGCGCTCGTTCCCTTCGCCCACGGCGAGCGGTACTGTTCCAACTCGGGATCTTGCACGTAGCCGGGCCCGCTGATGAAATCGACCTTCGGCACGAAGAGCCGGGCGTGGTGGTGCTGCACGTAGAGCACCGTCCGCTTGACCGACCCCATGAACGGCAATCCGATCGATCCCGGACCGCGCACCTTCGGATGTGCGTACTCACCGATATTGGTGATGTTGACGTTGCCATGCTGATCGATCTGCATCCCGCCGAAGCACAACACGCTGAAGCGGCCGGTGAATTCGAAGTCGATGAGATCGGCAAGCGGCGCGCGATATTCGGCGCCGGTGAGATTCCGAAAGTCGGCGGCCATCTCGACCAGCTTCGGATTTTTCGAGTTCAGCGCGCCGCAGCCGCCGTAGATGAACCACATGTTCGGCGCATGGGTCTTTTGCGCAAGGCGAATGCCGCACAAGGGGATCTCCGACGCGGTCCCGATCGCGGCGAAGTCGTCATCGCGCATCTCGCGCGCGATGGCCGTCGCCATCAGTTCGGCAATCGAATACGCCGGCGTCATTTCAGCTCCAGTGCGGCGAGGCGTTCGGGACCGGCGGCCGCGAGCAGCGCGCGGTCGCCGTGCGATCCATACACGTAGCGTTTGAGGTAGTCGGCCGTGCGGTCGTCTTTCGCATAGTCCTGATATTCCTCGAGGTGCGCCCGATCGTAGCTGTACACGCCGGGACAGGTGCCCGGATAGGCGCCGTAAGGAGCGTGCACGACGGCTTCGACGAGGACGCCCGGCACGGTCGTCTGCGTCGGCGCCGCGGTGATCACGCTCGTATCCACGATCTCCTCAGCACTCAAGATCACGTGCGTCGACGCTTTCGCGATGATGTCTTCCATGTGCCGGCCCCCGAGACTGACACCGTTGCCGTACACGTCGGCCCGCGCCACGTGGATGAACGCCCAGTCCGGCGCGAGCGGCGGCGTTGCGATCGCGGTGCGGCCGGTGAAGGGATCGGTGATCTCGCGATATACTTGCGGGCTCACTTTGGGGAGATCGTTCAGCTTGTGAATCGGCGGCAGCGCCACGAACGGTAAGCCACCGGCCGCCGCGCGCAAGCCGAGGAAGATCGTCGGCTCGTCGACATCGACGATCTCGATTTTGCCCGCCTCGACGATGCGCCGGAAGTTGTGCGCGAGTCCCATGAACTCCATGCCGATGTAGGACACCCACAGCTTGCGAACGACGCCGGCCGCGAGCAGCATGTCGACCCACAACCCAGTGGCCGGTGTCGGGATAATCTCGAGATCACGAACGCCGCGGCGAATCAGCTCGCGCACGAGCGCCAGCGGCGTGTTGCTGAAGTGGACGCCGCTCGCGATCACCTTCGCCCCGTCCGCGATGCCGGCGAGCGCTTCCGCGGCCGGCATGAGTTTACTGCGGCGTTGCGCGCTCATCGTGGCGCCTTCGTTCGTTCGGTGGAAGCGGGTATGCCGGCGCTGAGATCGGCGAACCGTTCGCGCAGCTCGCGTTTGACGACTTTATCCATGCTGTTTTTTGGCAGTGACTCCGTGAAGACGATGCGTTTGGGCACTTTATAATTCGCGAGCGTCTTTTTGCAGCGCTCGAGGAGCGAAGCTTCATCGCTGGTCGCTGAGGGTTTCATCACAACCACCCCGACCAGGGCTTCGGTCCAGTACGGGTGCGCGACCCCGATCACGGCGGCTTCGGCGACGCCGGGGTCAGCGAGCAGCACTTCCTCCACCTCAACGGCCGAGATGTTCATGCCGCCGCTGCGCACGATGTCTTTGATGCGGTCGGACATGAAGATGTAGCGCTCGTCGTCCATCCACGCGCCGTCGCCGGTGCGGAACCAGCCGTCTCGCAACGCCTTCTCGATCTCGCCCGGACGATTCCAGTAATCGCGGATCATCGCGTCGGTGCGAATGATCAGCTCGCCCACCTCGCCCGGCGGTGAGTCGTGGCCCGCCTCATCGATCACCCGCACGTCCGCATGCAGTCCTTCGCGGCCACACGAGCGCAAGCGCTGAATCCGCTTCTCGCGCAGCTCCTGCGAAATCCCATCGAGCGTGTGGTCTTCGGGCATCAGGTACGTGGTGAACCCGCCGGACTCCAAGGCGCCGTAGATCCCGAAGATCTTACACGGGAACGAGGCGATCATCCGTTCCACCAGCGGCACCGGGAAGACCGCGCCGCCATAGCCGATGACGCGCAAGCTGCTGAGGTCGGCCGAGTCGAAGGCCGCGTCGTCGAGCAGCGCGATATACTGGCTCGGCACCGGCAGAAAGAACGTCGTCACGCGATGCGAGCCGATCGTGCGGAGAAACTCGGCCGCATCGAGCCGGGCTTGCAAAACGATGCGCGCGCCGATATACGAGTACGACATCAAGAGCGACGAGCCCAAGCCCAGCGAGATCGGCGATGCGATGATCGTGCGCTCGTCGCTCGTATGCGGGATATGCAGCAAGAAGTTGCGCGACCGGGTCAGCAGATCGCTATGCGTGCTCACCACGCCTTTCGGTAAGCCCGTCGTTCCGCTCGTGAAGCGAATCGCGTAGATGTCGTCTTCGTCGACGTCGAAGCCCGGCTCGTCACGGTCACCCGCGCGCACGTCGTCGTAGGAGATGAAGCCCGGCGCATTGCCGATGCAAATGCGCCACTCGAGCGACTTGGCTGCGGCAAGATCCTCGGCGAAACGGACAGCAAACTCCGCCGACGCCACGATCGCCCGCGCCGCAACATCGTCGAGCATGAACACGATCTCGCGTCCGACCAGCCCGCTTGGAATGGGCACGATCACCGCGCCGAGTTTGGCCGCGGCAAAGTAGGTGGCGGCCAGTTCGATCGACGAGTTCCCGAGCGCCGCAATGCGATCGCCGCGCCGGAGCCCGAGCTCGTACAACCCGGCCGCCAAGGAGTTGACGTTCTCGTTAAATGCGCGCCACGTTACCGTCGCGCCGCCGGCCTCGAAAGCGATTCGCTCCGGATACCGGAAAGCGTTTCTCCGCGGAATATCGCCAATGCGCACTCGCCGGGTTTTGTCGGCGTTCCCTCGATGTCATCCCGAGTTTGTCGGATGTCATCCCGAGCTTGTCGAGGGACCGCCGCAACCGCCGTCGTTAGCTCTTCTTGCGTTGGTGGATGCCGAAGCCGTTGCCGTCGACGTCGCTGCCGAACGACATGAAGCAAACGGGCGTTTCGAATGGATCGCCTAACGTTGCGCCGTTGGCGCGGAACTGCGCGACCGCGGCGTTGATGTCGCCGACCGCAAAAAGCGCGGTGTAGCCCTTACCGGACCACGGGTTGTCGGCCGGCTGCCAAACGCCGAACGTCGTGCCGTCGGCTAATTCGAACTCCGCGCCGCTTTCTTCATCGTTGGTGTTGGTCGGCTTCATGCCGAGGACGTCGCGATAGAAGGCGATCAAGCGTTTTGCATCCGTGGTGGCGGGGCCGAAAATGTCGACGCCGGTGATCATCGTGCCGGCGGGGGCGGTGGTTGCCATGGTGTTTGCTCCTGGTGGGGTGTTGTTTCGCCCAGCGTATCAGGCTATACTTGACATCCAGTGTCAGGTATAGAAATCCCGTGAAATCCGACCGCCTTCTGGCCCTCTTGCTCGCGCTGCAGCACACGGGCAAAGCAGTCGGCTACGGCGTTGGCCGAGCAGCTGGAGGTCTCGGTGCGCACGATCTACCGCGACGCCGATGCGCTCTCGGCGGCGGGCGTTCCGGTCTATGCCGAGCGCGGCAGTCACGGCGGCATCGTGCTCGCCGACGCGTATCGCGACACGCTCGCGCGGTTCGACGAAAACGAAGTGCGCGCGCTGTTCGTCTCGAACGACGACGCGCTCGCGGACATCGGCCTGACCGGCGGACATCGCAGCGCGCTCGACAAACTCGCGCGCGCGATGCCCGCGCGCTCGCGCGAACAGCTCGGCGCAACGCGCGGCCGCGTCCATATCGACGGCCGGCGCTGGATCGGCGTCTCGCCGCCGTCCGCCGCACTCGCCACGTTGCGCGAGGCCGTCTGGAACGATCGCTGGGTGACGATCGCCTATACGGATCGCGGCGGCAAAGTCACGCGCCGCACGCTCGAGCCGTTCGGTCTCGTCACGAAAGCCGGCATTTGGTATCTGATCGCCCGCGATCGCGGCATCGTCAAGACGTTTCGCGTGCAGCGCGTGGCGCGCGCACGCATGCTCGAACGGCGTTTCGCGCGACCGGCCACCTTCGACGCCGGCGAGTACTGGAAGGGGGTCGCCTCACACGTTGCGCGGGAAGAAGAACCGTATATCGCCACGTTCCGCATGACGCGCCGCGGGCTCGCCAACGCATCGGTGTACTGCCACGTCGAATCGAAGACCCGCGTGCGCAACGCACGGCGCGCTGAATGGCTCGTGCGCATCAAGTTCCCGGTCTTCGAAGCCGCGCTGCACGAAGCGATCAGCTGGCACGACGACGGCATCGCCGTCGACCCGCCCGAACTCTGCCGCCGCATCCACGAACACGCAAACGAACTCATAAACCTCTACGGCCCCCATTGTCATCCCGAGCTTGTCGAGGGACAGCCACCAATCGCCACCATTAGCTAAGCAGTCCGGATAACGGCCCCGTCAAGCGCATACGGCGCATACAGAAAATCACGGATTCGCAGCACGCTATCATTCCGCCAATCGAGCAGAACGAAGTATGACACGACATCCGGAGCCACGGCTTCGTAGACGAGCACGGCCGGATGACCGTCGACAAAGCCAAGTTCGAAGTGCCGCGGCGTTGCCGCTGCATAGTTGGTGAAGTAGTTCTGCACTTCGACCTTCCCGACGAGCTGGCGGCGATTCACCAGATCGAGCCGCACTTCTTCGGCGAGCATCGCCCGCACGGCGTCGTAGTCGCGCGCGTTGAAACGATCGACGTACGCCGCCAGCAGCGTGCGTTCCGTCGGCGAAAGCACCGGCGGCGGAAGATCCTCGGGCTCTTTTGCGAGCTCGTGCAGCCGCGTGCGTCCACGGTGCAGCGCCGACTTCACCGCCGGCAGGCTCGCCTCCATGATCTCCCCGATCTCGTTGAGCGAGTACCCCAGCACGTCCATCAGGATCACGCTGCTGCGCTGCACCGTCGGCAATCGCATGAACGTCCGCAAACTGGTGGAGAGCAACTCGGGATCGGGCTGCTCGTCATCGGGATCGACCATCGTTTCGGGATCCTCATTCGACTGCCGGGCTTGCGCCCGGGCCTGACGCCGCAAGAAATCGAGCGCCGCATTATGCGCGATACGAAAGAGCCACCGCTCCGGCTGCGCCACGTCATCCGCCTGCGCCCGCGCCCGAACAGCCTTCACCAAGGCCTCCTGAAGCACGTCCTCGCCATCAACCACATTACCGGTCATGCGCGCAGCAATACCGATGCAGCTTCGCCCGCAACCCCACCAGCAGCAGCTCAAACTCCCCATCCGTCATGCCCCCAAGACGTCCGACCCCCCACAAAAGATTCTCAACCCGAGTAGTAAGGGCGCAAATAAATTGGCCCCACCGTCATAGGCCCCATTGTGATGGGGCCCCATTGTCATCCCGAGCAAAGCGCCCAGAGGGCGCGTCGTCGAGGGACCGCCACGATCTGGCACGTCAGAGAGAATCCTTTCACCCCCGCCGATCGTCAAAGCGGCATGGAACAGATAATCATCCGCTACAAAACCAAACCCGAAGCCACGGCGCGCAATACGGAGCTCATCGAAAACGTCTTCCGCGAACTAACCGCCGCCGCACCCGAAGGCGTGAGCTACGCGGTCCTGCGCACCGATGATGGTACGTTCTTTCACATCGCGTCCTACGAGAGCGACGAAGCGAATGAACGGCTCACCGGCCTGCCCGCGTTCGAAGCGTTCCAAAAAGACGGCCAGTCGCGCCGCATCGCCCCGCCCGAACGCAACGAAGTCACCGTCGTCGGCAACTACCGCATTCTCCCGATGTAACCGCTCCTGTCAGGCTGGGTGGCGGGCCCTCGCCACCTCGGCGGCGCCGCCGGTCTCGGACGATTGTGAGGATTCGCAGCGATACTGAGAGGGCAATCTTCATCCCATCGAAGGAAGTCCTCAGTATGATGCGTTTCTTTCCGGCCTTCACCGCGGCGGCCGCGCTCGCCCTGACACTCAGCGCGTTCACCCTGGGCGACCTCGCGCTCGGCCGCATCGCGCCGGCCTCGGCGCAGGCCGCGCCGGGCCCCGGCGGTGCTCAAGGCTACGCTAAAGGACGTCAGCGCTTCGCGAGAATGCTGATGTCGCTCAATCTCTCGGACGGCCAGAAGAACCAGATCCGTTCGATCATGGCCGATGCGCGCGCCAAGAGCAAAACGCTGACCGATCCGCAGGACAAGCGCAAAGCGATGTTCGGCGCGTTCAAGAACATCGAGGCCGTCCTCACCCCCGCGCAAAAGACCAAACTCCATGCCGAGCAGGCCGCGTACAAAGCGCACGAAGGCCCTCCGGGCGGAGGAAATCCAGGCGGAGGCAATCCCGGCGGATCGTAGGCCTATGACTCGATCTCTCTTCGCGCTCGTCATTGCAGCGACGCTCTTCGCCGGCTGCGCCAAGGCCGGCGGCGGAGGGCGCGCGCGCACGGCGCCGTCCGCAAACCCGATCCCGACCGTTAGCGCGAAGGTCACGACCGTGCGCGCGACGTCGACGATTTCGGGCGTGATCGCGCCGCTGCAAAACGTCGCCATCACGAGCCAGCTGGCCGAGCCGGCGGATAGCGTCGCCGTGAACGAAGGCGACCGCGTGCACTCAGGCGAGGTGATCGCGGTGCTCGACACCGCCGACCTGCGCGCGCAATTGGCGCAAGCGGTCGCGACCGTCGATACCGATCAGCGCACGGCCGAATCCGACGATGCGAAGGTCGCGCAATCGCGCTACACCTTGCGGCTGAACATCGATCAGGGCGGCGATCAGGTGCAAACGGCGCGCGCGGCGCTGGCGCAGGCCAACCAAACGCTCACCAACGATCGAGACGAACCTCACCCGCGACCTAACAGCTGCTCACCAACGGCTACGTCGCGCAGCAAACCGTCGATCAGCAGAACACGACAGTGCAAAACGACCGCTCGGCGGTGCGAACCGCGCAAGCGCAGCTGCAATCGGCGCTGACGAACCAGTCCGTGAACGGCACGAACAACGCCGGTCTTCAGGCCTCCAACGTCGCCTCGGCCGCGGCCGAAGCCCGCGCCGCGCATGCGGTGGTGGAGCAGGCGCGCGCCGCCGTGCAGCAGCTGCAAACGCAGATCGCAAAGGCGACGATCGTCTCGCCGATCGACGGCGTCGTGGTCAACCGCAACCTCAATCCGGGCGAGTATCCGGCTTCGCGCACGATCTTCACGCTGCAGCAGCTCAACAACGTCTACGCCGAACTGAACGCATCGAGCGCCGACACGTTCGCGATTCCGGTCGGCGCGCCGGTGACGCTCAACGTCGCCGGCGCCAATCAGCCGAACGTACAGCGGGCGCGTCGTCGCGGTGCTCGGACAAGTCACGCCCGGTTCGACCAACTTCACGGTCAAGGTGCTGGTCGCGAATCCGGATCAGAAGCTGCAGTCGGGCATTCCGGTGACGGCCACCGCAACGTTACCGCCGGTCACCGGCGTGGGCATTCCGACCACGGCGTTTCTCGATGAAACGCACACCACGGTCATGATCGCCGACGACGAGCTCGTCGATACCGTGGCCAAGACCGTGCACGTGCACGAGATCGGTTCCAACGCGACGACGTCGATCGTCACCGGCCTCAAACCGGGCCAAAGCGTCGTCGCGAACGGCCAGCTCGGCATTACCGACGGTCAATCGTTGGCCCAAGAGTAACAATGCGCCTGACGCAACTGTTCGTCAACCGGCCTCCGCTGGTCTTCGTGCTCGTCGCCGTCGTTGCGCTCGCCGGCTGCGTTTGCGCTGGCGACGCTCGTGCAGCAGAACACGCCCAACATCGACTTCCCGGTCGTGTCGGTCAGCGCATCGTATCCCGGCGCGCCGCCGTCGGAATTGCGCGACTCGGTCGTGCGGCCGATCGAAGACGCGATCGCCGGCGCGCCCAACATCGATCACATCAACACGTCGATCCAGCAGAACCAGGCGACGATCAGCACGTTCTTCACGCTCGACTCGAACCAAACGACCGACCTCACCGAAGTGCAAGACCGCGTGCAAACCGCGCGCGCCGCACTGCCCTCGGATCTGCCGGCGCCGACGGTGCGCACGTTCGATCCCGCGCAGGCGAACGATCACCACGCTCTCGGTCACCTCGCAATCGCTGAGCATCGCCGACCTCTCGGCGATCGTCACCAACACGATCGTGCCGGCGCTCGAACAAGTGCCGGGCGTCTCGAACGTCACCGCCAACGGCACCGTAACGCCCGCGCTCGAGGTGAAGGTCGATCCGCAGAAGCTCTCGGGCTTCGGTTTCACCGCCAACGACGTGGTCAGCGCGATCCAGTCGAACAACGTGCGCGCGCCGGGCGGCATCGCGTACGCGCCCAACCGTGAAACGACGATCGACATCCGCGGCGATATCCAAACGGCCCGCATCAGATCGCGAACCTGCTGCTGAGCGGCACGACGACCGTGCTCAAGGGCGCGACCTCGCCGTCGGGCACGATCACGCAGAAGTACACCGGCACGAGCGGTTCGACGAATCAGGCGCTCGCGCTGAGCAGCGGCGCCGTGACGACCGGCGCCGGCGGGTTCCGCGACCAACCCGTTCTCGACGCAAGCGCGGCTGCCGCGCATCGGCGACGTCGCGACGGTCTCCGACGGCTACGAGCCCAAGCGCGTGTACTCGTACGTCTCGGGCGTGCCGGCGATCACGCTGAACGTGCTGAAGGGCGCGGGCGCAAGCGAAGTGACGGCCTCGCGCGCCGTGCAGGCCGCGCTGCCCGGCGATCGAGGCGCAGTATCCCCGACGTGCAGTTCCGCGTGCTCAACGTCCAGGCCGATTTCACCCAGCAGCAGCTGCTCGAGCGTCGTGCAGACGCTGCTCGAGGGCGTCGCGTTTACCGGCATCGCGATGCTGTTCTTCCTGCGCTCGTGGCGCAACGCGCTGGTCGTGATGGTCGCGATTCCGACGTCGCTGTTCGTGACGCTGTTCGTGATGAGGCTGCTGAACTTCACGATCGACACGGTCTCGCTGCTGGCGATGACGCTGATCATCGGCATCCTGGTCGACGACTCGATCGTCGTGCTGGAGAACGTCGAGCGGCACTACGACGACGGCGAGGCGCCGCGCACGGCCGCGATCCTCGGCCGCAGCGAGATCGGCTCGGCGGCGATCGTGATCACGCTGGTCGACGTCGTCGTGTTCTTTCCGCTGGCGTTCTTGCCCGGCATCACCGGCCGGTTCCTCAGCGAGTTCGGCATCGTGGTCGTGATCGCGACGCTCACCTCGCTCGTCGGTGTCGTTTACCGTCACGCCGTCGCTGGCCGGCAACTGGTCGCTGCGCTCGAACTGGAGGGCGCCGCGGCTTCATCGCGGCGTTCACGCACCGGATTCGCGCGCTTGCGCGATTGGTACACCTCGCGCGTTCTGCCGTTCGCGCTGCGCTATCCGGTCCCGATCGTCGTCGGTGGTCGGGCTGCTGACGGCCGGCGCGATCGCGCTGATCCCGCTCGGCGTCGTCGGCTTCGAGTTCTTCCCGGCGCAAGACCGCGGCCAGATTTTCGTGCAGGTGCAGTATCCGACCGGCACGCCGTTGACGATAACCGATGCCACCGTGCGCGAACTCACGCAGCACATTTTGGAATTGCCGGACATCCAGCGCGTCACGTCGGTTTCGGGCGCGTTGCAGCAGGGCTTCGGCGGCTCGCTCAACCTCGGCTCGAACGGCCAGATCACGGTGTTCCTCAACGACAACCGCACGCACTCAACCGACGAGCTCGCGCGCCAGATGACGCGCAATCGGCCGCCGCTTCGGCCACGGCGCGCGCGTGATCGCGATTCCGGCGACCGGCACGCGCGGCGGCAACTCGCAGCCGATCGACGTGACCGTGCAGACGACGCGCGGCGAACCCGATGCCTACGCGGTGCAGATCATGGGCGCGCTCGCCGACACGCCCGGCACCGCCAACGTGAACAGCTCGGCCGTGCGCTTCACGCCGCAGATCGACATCGAGTTCAACCGCGATCGCGCCCGCGCGCTCGACGTGAACATCGGCTCGGCCGCACTGGCCGTGCGCGCGGCGTTCGGCGGCACGCTCGCAACGCAGTTCGACACCAACAACGGCACCAAGTACGTGCAAGTGCTCTACCCGATGGCGGACCAAACGAGCCTCAAGACGCTCGACTCGATCACGCTGCGGTCGGGCACCGGCGCGATCGTGCACCTCGGCGACATCGCGACGCTGGTCAACGCGCCCGCGCAAGCGCTGATCACGCGCGTGAACCGCCAGACCGTGATCCACCTCGGCGCGAACGTCGAGAACGGCTATCTGCTCTCGAACGTGCAGCGCGACTTCCTCGCGCGCGTGAAGGCGCTGCATCTGCCGAACACCGTGATCGTCGGCGCGGCGCCCGGCGGAAACCAGCAGAACCTCGATCCTGACGGTGCAAGGTCTCGGTTGGGCGCTCGGGCTCTCGATCGTGCTCGTCTATCTGCTGATGGTCGCGCTCTACGACGCCTATCGCGCGCCGTTCGTGATCATGTTCGCCGTGCCGGTCGCCGCGATCGGCGCGTTCGGCTTCCTCGCGCATCACGCACCAGGGCTTGAACCTGTACTCGATCATCGGCGTGGTGATGCTGGTCGGGCTCGTCAGCAAGAACGGGATCTTGCTGGTCGA
Organism: Vulcanimicrobiota bacterium; assembly: GCA_963845455.1. Taxonomy (GTDB): domain Bacteria; phylum Vulcanimicrobiota; class Vulcanimicrobiia; order Vulcanimicrobiales; family Vulcanimicrobiaceae; genus Lustribacter. Next base: position 1,483,881 of record CAWJSM010000002.1, read on the forward strand.
TCTCGCGGGCCATCGCGTGCGCGCCGGCATCGACAAGGTCACCGCAATAGAAGAAGCCGCTCGCGTGCGCTTCCGGCCGATCGTGATGACGACGGTCTCGATGATCGCCGGCATGACGCCGCTCGCGCTCGCGCTCGATCCGGGCTCCGTCGCGAAGCGTTCGCTCGGCACGGTCGTCATCGGCGGCCTGACGAGCTCGCTCGTGCTCACGCTCGTCCTCGTGCCGATCATGTTCATCTGGATCGCACCGGGACCGCCACGTCATCCGGAGCCTGTCGAGGGACCGACGCCTCAACCGTCGCTCGCGCTGGAGCCGCGCTGATGTCGCTGACGCGCCTCTTCGTCGAACGTCCGACGCTGGTCACGGTCTTTCTCGCGCTGGTGCTGCTCGCCGGCACGATTAGCGGCCAGGCGCTGATCCAGCAGCAGTTCCCGAACACCTCGACGCCGTCGATTCAGGTCCTCGTGAGTTATCCGGGCGCATCGACGACCGAGATGCGCGATGCGATCGTGCGGCCGCTCGAAGATCAGCTCGCCGGCGCGCCCGATCTCGATCACCTCGAAACGGCGATTCAGCCCGGCCAAGCCTCGATCGTCGCAGTGTTCCAGCTGAGCTCGAATCAGAACGACGACTTGGTGCAGGTGCAAGGCCGCGTGCAGAACGGCCAGCACTCGCTGCCCAACGACGTGCAGACGCCGCAAATCGCGATCTACAACCCGAGCGAAGCGGTCGTCGTCTCGCTCGTGTTGCGCTCGCAAACGCTGAGCGTGGGCGATCTCTCCTCGCTCGTCGTCAACAAGGTCGTGCCGTCGCTCGAGCAGCTGCCGGGCGTCTCGTTCGTGCAGCAAAACGGCACCGTGACGCCGTCGCTTTTGGTGGCGGTCGATCCGCATCGGCTGAGCGCGTCCGGCTTCACGCTGACCGATGTGGTGAGCGCGCTGACGAACAACAACGTCCGCGCGCCGGGCGGCATTCTCTACAGCCCGAATCGCGAGACCAACCTCGACGTGCGCGGCGATATCCAAACCGTCGCCAGCGTCGATAATCTCTTGCTGGGCTCGGGCACCAACAGCACGACCGGCACCAACACCTGGAGCACGGCGGCGCGGCTCTTCAGCATCGGCGACGTCGCGAACGTGACCGACACCTACGAGACGCAGCGCGTGTTCGCGTACTCCAGCGGCATCCCGGCGGTCGAGCTGGACATCCAGAAGTCCGCCGACACGAGCGAGGTCGAGACCTCGAAGCACGTGCTGGCCGCGCTGCCCGGGTTGCGCCGCACGTATCCCGACGTGCAGTTCACGATCCTCAACGTGCAGTCGACGTACACGCAGCAGCAGCTCACCGGCGTGATGCGCACGCTGGTCGAGGCGGTGATCTTCACCGGCATCGTGATGCTGTTCTTCCTGCGCTCGTGGCGCAACGCGATCGTCGTGATGATCGCGATTCCGGCCTCGCTGCTCGTCACGCTCGCGGCGATGCGCCTCGCGAACTTCACCCTCGACACGGTGTCGCTCTTGGCGATGACGCTGATCATCGGCATTCTGGTCGACGATTCGATCGTCGTGCTGGAGAACGTCGAGCGCCACTTCCACCGCGGCGAAAAACCCGCTGAAGCGGCGATCAAGGGCCGCTCGGAAATCGGCGTGGCGGCAATCGTCATTACGCTGGTCGACGTCGTCGTGTTTCTGCCGATCTCGTTTCTGCCGGGGTCGGTCGGGCTGTTCTTGCGCGAATTCGGGCTCGTGGTCACCGTCGCGACGCTGACGTCGCTGTTCGTGTCGTTCACGGTAACGCCGTCCTTGGCCGGCCGTTGGGCGCTGCTCTCGACGTGGCGGCCGTGGCCGTGGATCAACCGCTTCAGCGAAGGCTTCGAGCGCGCGCGTTCGAGTTACGCCGACCGCGTGCTGCCGTGGGCGCTCGAACGCCGCGGGCTCGTGGCCGGCATCTCCGCGCTCTCGCTGATCATCGCGGTGTCGCTCATTCCGCTTGGGCTCGTCGGCTTCGAGTACATTCCGCCGGTCGACCGCGGCCAGATTTACCTCACGATGACCTATCCGCCCGGCACGCCGCTCGCCACGACGCGCGCGGGTTTGCTCGAGGTCGAGAGCGCGATCGACCGCAACCGCGACGTGCAAGCCGAATCATCGATGGCCGGTGCGTACCTCGGCCAGCTGAGCGGCTACATCAACAACGGCGCGGTCGCGCAGATGAACATCTTCCTGCGCGAAAAACGCTCGCAATCCACGGCATCCTTGGCCGCGAGCTTCCAGCGCACGGCAAAGCAACTCGCGCCAACGGCGACGATCGTCTCGGTACCGGCAACCGATATCGCCGGCGGCAACACGCAGCCGATCGACGAGACCGTCTCGAGCCTCGACGGCGTCCCCGAACCGTACGCGCGCAAAGTGGCGGCCGCCCTCGCGGCAACGCCGGGCGCCGTCGACGTCACGACATCGGCGGCGGACAACGCGCCGCAAGTCAACGTCGAGTTCAACCGCGATCGAGCGCGCGCACTCAACGCCAGCATCGGCACCGCGTCGACGGCCGTACGCGCGGCCTTCGGCGGCGATCTCGCCACGCAGTTCACCGGCGCCGACGGCCTCAAAGACGTGCTCGTGACCTATCCGCAAACGGCGCAAACCTCGCTTTCGGCGATCGAACAGATCCCGATCCGCGCCGGCGACGGTTCGATCGTGCGTGTCGGCGACATCGCGCATCTCGTGCAAGCCCCCGCACCGTCGATGATCCTGCGCATCAACCGCCAAAGCGTGGACTACGTGGGCGCGAACATCGCCCCGGGCGCCACGCTTTCGAACGTGCAGAAAGCCTTCGCGCAACGCCTGCGCGCATTGCATCTACCGTCAACCGTAACGGTCGCCGCATCAGCCGGCGGCAACCAGCAAGACGTCGGCGACACCGTCACCGGCATGACCTTCGCGCTGATGCTCTCGATCGCGCTCGTCTATCTGCTGATGGTCGCGCTCTACAACAGCTACCGCACACCGTTCATCATCATGTTCGCCGTCCCGGTCGCCGTCGTCGGCGCGCTCGGCTCGCTCGCCCTTACGCACCAAACCCTAAACCTATTCTCGCTGATCGGCTCAGTGCTCCTGATCGGCCTCGTCACAAAGAACGGCATCCTCCTCGTCGACTTCGCAAACATGCGCCGTCGCGAAGGCCTCGACCGCATCGCCGCCATCCGCGAAGCCGCCCGCGAACGTTTCCGCCCGATCATGATGACGACCGTCGCCATGGTCGCCGGCATGCTCCCCCTCGCCCTCGTCCTCGACCCCGGAGCCCAAGCCGAACGCTCCCTCGGCACGGTCGTAATCGGCGGCCTGATCAGCTCGCTGCTCCTAACGCTCGTCCTCGTCCCCGTCGTCTACCTAGCCGTCTCCCCGAAAACCAACGAAGACAAAACCCCCACCCCCACCCCCCGCCGCCTCACGTCCCCTGTCATTTCGACCGGAGTCCCATAGGGCACGCAGCCTTTGTCATCCCGAGCAAAGCGCCCGCAGGGCGCGTCGTCGAGGGACCGCGAGCATCTTCCCATCCTCCGCGGCAACGCCCAAGTCATTGCACTTCGCGACGACGATTAGGGCGGTCCCTCGACGGCGCGCCCGAAGGGCGCTTTGCTCGGGATGACACGGGGCTAGTGGGTACAGGTTCTGCATGGCAGAGACGCTGACCGCGGCCGAGTACGTCCCCAATTCGCGATCGTTGCGGACACTGCGCGCTGCGGCAGAGAAGTGTCACGGTTGCGATCTCTACAAGTACGCAACGCAAACGGTATTCGGCGAAGGCCCGGCGCACGCGCCGTTGATGTTCGTCGGCGAGCAGCCGGGTGATTCCGAAGATCGCCTCGGCCATCCGTTCGTCGGCCCCGCCGGAAAGCTATTGCACGACGCGCTGGCCGACGCCGGACTCGACGCGGACGACGCGTACGTCACGAACGCGGTGAAGCACTTCAAATTCATCGAGCGCGGCAAACGGCGAATTCACAACACGCCCAAACGCACCGAAGTGAAGGCGTGCTTTCCATGGCTCGAAGCCGAGATCGATGCCGTCCGCCCAAAGATCGTCGTCGCACTTGGCGCGACCGCCGCGCAAGCATTGCTCGGCCCGTCGTTCAAGCTCACGCCGAACCGCGGCCGCGCGTTTCCATCGCCATGGGGACCGCCGGTCATCCCAACGGTTCATCCATCGTCAATCCTCCGCGCACCCGACGACGACGCGCGCCACGTCGCCCGCGTCGCCTTCGTCGCAGATTTGCACCACGTAGCAGCCGCCCTCAGCGCCTCACGCTAACCTCACCCACGTCACGCTGAGCTTCGGCCGTGTCACCCTGAGCTTGTCGAAGGGCCGCCCGCATCCCGAGGCCTCGCGATCGCGTCCGAAGAAGAAGCCGCGCAAAGGGGGAATGCCATGCCATTCATTCCACGTTCCCGTGCGCTCGCGCTCATCGGCGGCGGTCTCGTCGCCGCGTCGTCCTTACCGGCACACGCCCAGACCGACACCGCCGCACTGCGCATCGGTTCGATGTCAATCGACGCAATGGGCGAAGCCTATTACGGCCTCGACCGCGGCTTCTTTCACGATAACGGCGTAACGCCGGCGGTCACGACGCTGACCAACAGCTCCGCAATCGTGCAATCCGTCCTCGCCGGCGAACTCGATGCCGGCATGACGAACACCGTGCAACTCGCCGTCGCGGTAGCACGCAGCGTGCCCGTGCAGATGATCGCGCCAGCGAGCCTCTATTCCACGCGCGACAACACGCAAGGCCTCGCTGTCGCAAAGAACGCGCCATACACCGGCGCAAAAGATCTCATCGGCGCAACGATCGCGGTCTCAGCACTAGCCGACTTCAACCAACTCGGCATCTCCGCATGGCTCGACCGCAACGGCGTGTCACCGTCGAGCGTGCATTTCGTCGAGCTGCGCTTTTCCGAGATGGGCCAAGCCCTGGCGCGCGGCACCGTGCAGGCAGCGCAAATCGCCGAACCGAGCATGAGCGCCGCGATTCGCGCCGGCGACGTGCGCCCGTTCGCCGACGTGTACAGCGCGATCGCGCCGGAGTTTGCCACGATCGTCTGGTTCTCGAGCAAAACGTGGATCCAAAACAATCCCGACGCGCTCAAGAAACTGCGCAACGGCATCTTCGCAACAGCACGTTGGGCCAACGGCCACTATCCCGAGTCGGCCGAGATCCTCGCCAAAGTCGCAAAAGTCGACGTCGCGACCGTCAGCGCCGGACGGCGCGTCTACTTCGGCACGACAAACGATCCGAAGTACGTTGCCGGCCCGCTCGCCGCCGCCGCAAAATACGGCATCACCTCACGCCCGGTCACCCCGGCAGAATACATGGCTCCCTAATGGAGAAAACCAGCGTGTCTAACATCCCCAAACCGGTGGTCGAACATCGCGGCGCGCCGAGCGTGCGCCGCTGGATGGAACAGCGCTGGCTGCTCGACAACATCATCCGCGCCAACGGCATCGACTGGGATCAGCCGCGCTCGATCTACCTCAACGCTCCATGCGGCGTCGAAGCGAACGCCGACTTCGCGCAAATCCGCACGCGCGTGCAGAAGATGGCCGACATCGGTCCGGCCTTCGCATCGACCGCCCGGCGCCGCGAAGCAAAAGCCGCCGAAGCCGAAGCCGGCGATAACCGCATCACCGCGCGCGACAACTACTTCATGGCCGCGGTCCACTGGGGCGCGGCGCAGTGGCCCTACGACGAGAACGACGAAACGAACATCGCGTACAACGAGAAGAAGCGCAACTGTTACCAACGCTATGCCAACCTCGCCGACCATCACGTCGAGGCCGTCTGGCTGCCGTTCGCGGGCAGCGCGATCCCGGCGTGGTTCCATCTGCCGCCCGGCTACACCGGCGGCCAACTCCCCGCCGTGATCGTCGTACCGGGCATGGACAGCTTCAAGGAGATGTCCGTCGCGCTCTACGGCGACCGCTGGCTGAACCGCGGCATCGCCGTGCTCGCGATCGACGGCCCGGGCCAATACGAGGCCCCGATGGTCGGCATCAATGTGAGCATGGAAAACTGGAGCAACGTCGGCGAGATCCTCGTCGATTGGCTCGCAGCGCGCACCGAAGTCGACGCGGCCCGCATCGGCATCACCGGCACGAGTTTCGGCTCGTTCTTCGCCACGATCGTCGCCGGCAGCGAGCCGCGTCTGAAAGCGTGCGCGGTCGTCGCAACGTGCCTCGAACCTGGCTGCCACACGATCTTCGAAGAAGCATCGCCGACGTTCAAGAAACGTTTCATGTACATGTCCGGCTACACCGACGAAGCCGCCTTCGACGAATTCCGCCAAACGCTCACGTGGGAAAACCACGTCGGCAACATCGCCTGCCCCTACCTCTGCATCGCCGGCGAAGCCGAAGAGTTGAGCCCGATCGAGTACGCCGGGCAACTCATCGCACGGCTCAAGGTGCCGAAGCAGTTCGTCGTGTACGCTGAATCCCGTCATTCCGTCGGCGGCGTGCCGTCGACGAATCTTGGCCCGTTTCCGCCGATCCTCGCCGCAGATTGGATGGCGGCGCGGTTGGCCGGCAAACCGTTCCCGAGCGAACACTGGTACGTCGATCCTGCCGGCCGCGTAACGAAAACTGCCTTTCAACCTTAGTGGGAATGTTTCGGCCACTTCAGCCGATAATGTGACTACGATGCCAAACGACGCCATAGGGACGCCCGCTCCGCTTATTACCCCGGCCGAGCGTCTGCCGGTCGCGATCCGACGGTGAGGTGGCCGTCAACCGCGCGGACGGGCTCGCCGAGATCGCCGACTGGACCGCCGCGAAGGTTCTGGTCGAGCATCTCTTTGCGCGCGGTAGCGCACGCATCAGCGGCATCGAGTATGCGGTTGGTTACAAGCTCGCATTCGGGCTGACCGGCGGCGACATCGTCGACGTCTATCACTTCGATAACGATGCCGTGTCGTTCTGTATCGCCGACATCTCCGGCAAGGGAACGGAAGCGGCGGTGCACGCGGCGCTCGTGAAGTACGGCCTGCGCGCGTATGCCTCACAGGGCCTCACCCCGGAGCGCGTGCTGCGCTCGCTCGACCGCCTCTATCTTGAAAACAATGCCTTCGAGAAGATCGAATCGTTCGCGTCAGTGTTCTTCGGCATGGTCGACTCGCGACGCCGCGTGATGCAGTATGCCTCGGGCGGGCACGAAGCCGCCGCGATCATCGTGCCCGGCGAGCGTGCCCGAACGCTCGAGCCCACGGCGCCGCTGATCGGCGTCTTCGACGATCAGCACCATCTCTTCAAACACGGGTTCGTCGATCTGCCGCCGGGCGCGCTGTTCGTCGCAACCACCGACGGCATCACCGAAGCGCGCTCGCCGGAGCGCGAGTTCTTCGGCATCGAGGGCTTCATCGATACGATCGAAGAGCTCTCCGACGCGCCGGTTGACGACATCGTGCAAACGCTGATCGAACGTGCGCGCACGTTCACGCACGACCAGCTGCGCGACGACATCGCGGTCGTCGCCGCGCGCTTCCTCTAGGAGCGGGTCTACTTCCAGGCGTCCGACGTATTCTGCCGGGCAATCTCGGCTACGGTGACCTGCACGTTTTCACCGTCGAGCGCTAGCTCTTCCAGAACGACGGCCGGCAACGCCTTCGCAATTTGCATGACGATCTGCGCGTAGTCGGCGAGATGCCGCTGCGCGAGCTTCGCCGTCGAGCCGTCGCCCAAGCCCAACGCGGTTGCGTTCAGCATGGTATAGCTTGCGGTCGCCAGGGCGAGCGCTGTGTAGTCATCGCGCAAATTCTTGGAGACCTTCGTCTTGCGTGCGCTGTCGATCGCGGCCGCTCCGGCGCCGAGCAGCTGTGACCACGCCGACTTCACCGGCGACCCCGCATGGCCGCCGGCCGCGTCGAGCTGCGCTTCGAGGTCGCTGATGTGCGTTTCGGTAAGCGTCTGCAGATTCGAGATCAGTTCGGCGGCTTCGCTGAATTTGGCCGTGTCATCCATGTCGAGCTGACGCTTCAGCGGCTGATTGATGTGGCGCTCCAAGGCGAGCGCGTCGCTCAGGTACGTCTGAATCGTGTGCCGATCGTCGCTGCCGGCATCGACCGCAGCATTAGCATCGCTCGAATCGTATCGGAGTGTGGAGTCGGTCGTGGCATTCGTGTCGTTCATAATGCCTACATCATCCACTGCCGCAGCATCGCTCAAACCCGCTTGCCGGGACGTCGTCTAAGCGGGAAGCGTTTCTTAAGGGAAGGGTTTGCGCAGCCCGGCCTGCTCCAGAAGCGGCAGCACACCGTTGATGAACGCGGGCAGGCCTGCCTCGACATCGATCCAGGTGCAGAGCACGCCGTCGATCCCGACGTTGCGCAGATCGCGGAAGCGGTCGACGATCACTTCCGGCGTGCCGACCAGCGGATAACCGCCGAGCCCGGCCACCCAGCGCTTCGACATGCGGGCGCGCTGATCGTCAGTCATGCCTTGCGTGTGTTCGCGGTTGATCCGCGTCCAGTTCGCGAGCTTTTCCGTGTCGGCGTTCGCGAGCAGAAATGACTCATAAGCGTCGGCCTCGGCTTGGGTGTCGCGCTGAATCACGTAGCCCGACGTCCAGACCTGCAGCTCGCGCTTGTACTCGCTCCACGCCAGATCGCGATACGCCGCAATCTGTGCGCGATGTTCGTTCGCATCGTCTCCCTTGAGGCTGACGAAGCACATATCCGAGTACTTGGCGGCAAACTCGCGGCCCGTTTGCGAACCGCCGGCGTTCATGATCGGCGGAAACGGCGTTTGAATCGGTTTCGGCCACGACGAGCCGCGCACGATGCGATAGAAGCGCCCCTCGTAGTCGAACTCGTCCTCTTCGGTCCACAGCCGCTTGCAGATGTCGATCCACTCCGCGGCTTGCGCGTAACGGTCCGCGTGCTCTTTCATCTCGAAACCGAACATGTCGAACTCGGGCTTGTTCCAACCCGCGACGATGTTCAGCGCAAACCGTCCGTTGGTGATGTGATCGACGGTCACGCATTGCTTCGCCGCGACGATCGGGTGAACGACCGGAACGTGCGAGGTGGAGAAGATCGTCGCGGAGCGCGTCGCCGCGCCGAGCCCGGCCGCCCACGTATAGGGCTCGAGCACGCCGTGCTTTTCGAGCGGCGCACTGATCGGCGCCGTGCTCTTCCAGCGCGCGTAGGGGACGATCGCCTCGAAGCCGGCCGCGTCGGCAAGCTGCGCGGCGTTGAGCGTGCGCGGCCAGGTGACGTAGTACTTATCGGGCAGCGCGACCATGTTGCCGCCATTGCCGTTGAGCGAGAACGTCCCGAGTTTGATCTGGTTATCGTCGAAGAGCCGGTTCACTTCGCGGCTACGTCGTCGAGGTGACTCGCATCGAGGTTCGGATACGACGTGATCTCCACGTTCACGAGCTTGCCGCCGCGCTTCTCCGTGCGCCGGATGTACATCGTCTGCACGACGTCGCGCGTCTCCGGATCGAACGACACGTCGCCGCGCGGGCTTGCCAGATGCATCGTGCGCAGCAGCTGCATCGACTTGTCGGGATCGAGCGCTCCGTGCTGCGCTGCGGCGAGCTTGTAGATCGCGTCCATCGAATCGTAAACGCTGACGGCGAGAAAATCCGGATCCGGCGGCCCGTTGGTCGCGCGGAACGCGGCCTTGAACCGGTCGTTGATCGCGCGAAGGGTGTTCGGCCGAATAGTTTCCGGCGCTCAAGACACCGAGCACGGAATCGCCCATCGAGGTGAGCTGTTCCTCACTCACCATATCCATCGTTGCGAGCACCTTCACGCCCGCCGCATCGAGCCCGGCCGAACGGAACGCGCGCATGAACGACGCGCCGTGGCCCGTACCGTTGATCAACGCCGCGTACACGGCTTGCGGGCGCCGCATCCTTGATCCGTTGCACGTACGCGGAGAAGTCGATCGTGTTCGCCGGAATGCGGACTTCACCGAGAATCTTGCCGTTGCCGGCCGTGAATGCGCGCTCGAACGCCGTCGCCGCATCGATGCCGCCGCCATTGTCGACGCAAACGACGTATGCAGTCGCGATCTTGTTCTGCAGCGCCCACTTCGCCAGCGGCACCGCCTGCTGCGGGCCCGTAAATCCGAGCCGCGCCGAATACGGCAGCTTCACCGTGAGGCCGGGCGACGTCGGCCCGGTCATGAGATACGGCACTTTGGCTTGCGTCGACACATCGCCCATCGCCAGCGCATTGGCCGAATACATCCCGCCGACGAGAAAATCAACGTGCTCTTGCAGCACGAGCTCTTGCGCGTTGCGCTTGCTGACCTCCGGAACGGGCCCTTGCTCGTCGCGCCGCACGACGACGACCTTGCGCCCAGCCACCGTGTCGCCGTGGAGCGCGATATACGCAGCAACCGCGCTGTCCGCGCCTTGCCCAACGAGCGTTTCCGTGCCCGAATAAAGGCTCGTCAAGCCGATCTTCAGCGGCGGTTGATCCGCGGCGGCGCCTTCGATGACAAGCGAAAAGGCAAGCGCTACGAGCGTTGCAAGACGAAAGCTGCCGAGCATGTGCCCGCGCTTCTTCGGACGCGTGTAGCATCCTGGATGCCGGGTACCCAGATCCGCGCCGAAACCGAACACCTCGAAGAAGTGGACAAAATGCTCCGCGGCATGCCGAAATAGCCACGACGATAGTGAATAGCGACGACGACAGCGGCGGTCCCTCGACGACGCGCCTAACGGCGCTTTGCTCGGGATGACACTCCCCGGGAAACAATCCTCGGGATGACACTCCTCGGGAAGACACTCCTCGGGAAGACAATCCTCGGGATGACACTCAAAGAGAAACGTTGACTTCTCTATGTCATCCCGAGCAAAGCACCGTAGGTGCGTCGTCGAGGGACCGCCCTAATCTAGACCGTTCGCTTTGCCGTTGAGTTGAACAAAGCAGCGAGCCGCCCGTCACGATCCAGCTTTTGCGAGGCTGAGATCGCGTTGGCTTCATCGATATAGGCCAGGCACGCTTCGTCCGCCGCATCGCGCGCCCCAAGCCGCTCGAGCGCCGCAATCACCCGGTTCGCATGCGCTTCCTCGAGCATCCCAATCGTCGCATACGCCTCCGCGACGATCGTCCGATCCGCCGACTCCGGCTGCGCGAGCGCCCACGCCACCGGAAACGACCACTTCCGCCGCCGGATATCCGCCCCACTCGGCTTGCCGGTCTCCTCCGTACGCCCCCACGTCCCGAGCACGTCATCGCGCACCTGAAACGCCAGCCCATACGCGCGCCCGACGCTGCTATACGCCGCCGCCCGTTCTTCCGAAACCCCGGCCGCCCACGCACCGAGCTCGCACGCCACCGCCAGCAGCGCCGCGGTCTTGCCTTCGATCATCCGCACGTACTCATCGAACGTCACGAACGTCGCCGTCTCGAACCCGATGTCGAACGCCTGTCCCTCGCACATGCGAAAGTGCGCCTCTTGCAAACAGCGCATCATCGCCGCTAGCGTCTGCGGCGGCAAATCGCGCGAGCCGTCGACCAGCGTGAGATACGCCAGCGCCGACATCGCATCGCCGGCCACGAGCGCCGCGCGCACGCCGTGCCGCGTCCACAACGTCGGCCGGCCGTGGCGCATCTCGTCGCCGTCCTCGATATCGTCGTGGATCAGCGAGAAGTTGTGCAGCAGCTCGAGCGCCGCCGCAGCGCCGAGCGCGACGGTGCCGTCGCAGCCTTCGCATTCCGCGACGGTGAGCAGAATCTGCGGACGCAGCCGCTTGCCGCGTTTGGCCGTTCGGATCGTCGAGCCCGAAGTGCTCGCGGATCAGCGGCCCGTTGGCGTTGCCGGCCGCTGCGCCGTCGAGCACCGATTCGAGATAGCCCTCGAACTGCTCGAACGACGGCGAGCGGACGAGCATCGAGTTTACTTCGCGAAGACGGTGCGGATCGAACCGATGATGTTCGACGGACGCATCATGTCGGCCGCAGCCGTCGCTTCGAAGCCCGAATGCACCATGCAGTCTTCGCACTTCTTGTTGCCGCTCTTGTGGCCGTACTTTTCCCACTCGGTCGTTTCGAGCAGCTCTTTGTAGCTCGACGCGTAGCCTTCACCGAGCAGATAGCACGGCTTCTGCCAGCCGAAGATGCTGTAGCTGGGCATGCCCCACGGCGTGCAGTCGTACTCTTTTTCACCGGTGAGGAAGTCGAGGAAGAACGGGCTCGCGTTGAACTCCCATTTCTTCTTGCCGGCCTTGTACGGCGCGAGGATGCCGCGGAAGAGCTGACGCGTTTCTTCGACCGCGAGGAAGTGATCCTGATCGGGCGCCTTCTCGTAGCGGTAGCCCGGCGAGAGCTGCATGCCGTCGACTTGCAGTTCGTCGGTGCACGAAGTCGAAGAACGCGTGGAAATCTTCCGGCTGCGAGCCTTCGAAAATCGTCGTGTTCGTGTAGACGCGGAAGCCCTTGGCCTTCGCCGCCTTGATCGCTTTGATCGCGATGTCGTAGGTGCCGGGACGCGCGACCGCTTCGTCGTGAATGTGCTGCGGGCCGTCGAGATGGATGTTGAAGCCGAAGTAGTCCGACGGCGTGAACTTATCGAGGCTCTGCTTCCAAGCGCAGCGCGTTGGTGCACAGGTAGACGAACTTCTTGCGCGCGATCAGGCCTTCGACGATCTCTTGAATCTGCGGATGCAGCAACGGCTCGCCGCCCGGGATCGCGACCACGGGTGCGCCGCATTCTTCCACCGCTGCGAAGCACTTCTCGGGCGAGAGGTGCTGACGCAGAATTTCCACCGGATGCTGGATCTTGCCGCAGCCGCTGCAAGCGAGGTTGCAGCGGAATAGCGGCTCGAGCATGAGCACGAGCGGATACCGCTTCTTGCCCATGAGCCGCTGCCGTACAACGTACGACCCGACCGCGATTGCCTGCTTGAGTGCGATTGCCACTTATGTCTCCCGAAACGTGTGAATTGAGGTAGCCGTGCTCTTCGAAACCAGGTAACCGCGTCGGATAACGCGCGGGTTACGGGTGCCGGCGTGAACCCCAAGATTGCTGTAGCTTTCGCGGTGTCATAGTACATTCGCTGCTTGGCCATCCGAACGCCCTCGAACGGCACGTCCGGCGGGCACGCCGAGCGGCGCCAGGGCGAACTCGCCCGACGGCCGCGTAGGCCAACCCGACAAACGGCGGAAGCCGCACCGTCGGTGCCGGGCGACCCGTGAGCGCGCTCAAGCGCTCGAGCAGTCCGCGCAGCGTCATGTTCTCGTTGCCGAGGATGTAGCGCTCGCCCGTCCGTCCGCGCTCGTAGGCCAGGATGTGCCCCGTCGCCACGTCGCGCACGTCGACGATGTTGAGCCCGGTATCCATGTATGCCGGCATGCTTGCCGGTGCAGAAGCGCACGACGATCTCGCCGGTCGGCGTCGGTTTCGCATCCCACGGCCCGATCGGCGTCGACGGGATTCACGATCACGACGTCTTGCCCATCGGCAACCGCTCGCTGCACGAGCACCTCGCCGTCGTACTTCGAGCGCTTGTACGCGCCGACCAGCGCCTCGCGTTCGCTCTGATACTGCTCGCTCGCCGGTTCGCCGTCGGCCCGCACGCCGATCGCCGCGACCGAACTCGTGTGCACCACGCGCGGCACGCCGGCCCGCCGCGCGGCGTCGAGCACGAGCCGCGTGCCCTCGACGTTCACGCGCATCACTTCGTTGCGATCGCGCCGCCACAAACTGTAGAACGCCGCCACGTGAAACACCACGTCGCAGCCCTTCATCGCATCGCTCAGCGTGGGCGAAAACAAATCGCCGGCCACGCGTTCGATCGCGAGCCCGTCGAGCGATGGTGCGGCGCCGCGCACCAGCGCCCGCACGGTCCAATTCCGATCTAGCAGCGCCCGGACCAGATTCGCACCCACGAACCCGGACGCGCCGGTGATGAACGCGGTGGGCAGCGCCTACCTCCGGCTAAAGTCGAAGGGCCGCTCGCGCACGCGATCGACGAGCCAGCGCAACGAGTAGTTCGTCAAGCGTCGAGGTCGACGCGGCGAAGATCAGCGCTTTCACTTCGTTGCGCGAGATCTTCACGTTGCCGCCCGGCACGAGCATCGCCTCGGACTTCTCGATCTCGCGCATCGTCGCAACGGCGAAGAGCACCGGCAACACGCAGAAGAGCCGAATGCGCACCGCCATCAGCGGCAGGTTCTCGATATAGCGCAGCGAGCGTTCGATGTCGTCCTGCGCGATCGCGCACAGCGGATCGAGGGCCGCGCGGCTCTTGGCGCGGCGCTCGGGGTCCAACAGCAACTCGTGCGTGCTGCCTTGCGCCGCGAGCAGTTCCGACGGCACGTAGATCGAGTTCTCTTGCTCGGCATCCCACGCGATGTCTTTGAGGATGTTCACCGACTGCAGCGCTTCGCCGAACGGCTCGCAATCGTCGAGCAGCTTCGTGTAGACGCGCTGGTCGACGGCGCTCGAATGATGGTGCCAGAGATCGGTGAGCAGATGGCCCACGGTGCCGGCCACGTAGTAGCAGTACTGGTGGAATTCGGGCACGGTGGCGATGCGGATGCCGTTCGGGTGCTCGACGACGAACTGGCGCATGCCGCGCACCATCTCGGCGATCCACTTGCGCAAGATGTCTTGCGTGCGCACGTCGAGGTTACGGTAGAGCGTGAAGACTTCGCCGGTCGCGGCCACCAGGTCGACGTACTCTTCGTTGCTGGTCAGTTCGTGGATCGTGTCGCCGTAGGCGTCGGCGCGGTGCGGGTCATCGAAGCACTCGAGGAAGACGTCGAGCAATTCGGCCTTGCGCGCGGCGGACAGAGCCAGATCGTCTTCGACCGTATCGGCGATGCGGCAGAAGAGATAGCCCAGCCGCACCGGCATCTCGAGACGAGAGGGCAGCAGCTTGATTCCGAGCGCGAACGTCCGTGAGACCTTCGGCAGCATCGCCCGGGTGTGCCGGTCGATGTCGATGACGGAGTTGTTCTCAAGCAGCATTACTCGGTGAAGAATTCTCCCATGAAGGTCACGTGTCGCGCTGCGGGCGCGCCTTCGCGTGCGGCCACCGGCTGTTAGGCCTACCAAGGACGGTTCTTAAACATCGGTTTCAGCGTTTGTAAAAATATCCTCGGTTTCTCACCGTACGCCAAGGTACGCCAACGCCGCGGCAGGAGGAAGGAGTGCCCGCCGGACAAGGTCTCTCCATGGCCGTCAAAGCGGATTCACTCCAAGATCTCTACGCGACGGTCGCGCCGCAGAATTTCGGGCCCGGCTGGAACAAGCCGACGCCGTCACTGTGGCCGCAGCCGCTCAAGCACTATGTCCCCGCCCACTGGGCCTACCGAGACGGTCACGATGCGCTCGAACGCGCCGGGCGGCTGATCGGTACGGAGCTCGCAGAACGCCGTAATCTGATCATGGCGAATCCGCTCGAGGGCAACACCTACAATACGAGCGCCACGCTGATCACGGCCTACCAGATGCTGCTGCCGGGCGAGCACGCGCGCTCGCACCGCCACATGCCCAACGCCTTGCGCCTGATCGTCGAAGCCGACGAGGGCGCCTACACGATCGTCAACGGCGAGAAGATCATGATGCTGCCGGGCGACGTGGTGCTCACGCCCGTCGTGGATGTGGCACGGTCACGGCAATTCTGGGAAAATCCCGGCCTACTGGATCGATTACCTCGACGTGCCGATGGTCCAGTCGCTCGAGCCGATGTTCTTCGAAGATCACCCGAAGGGGTTCGAGGACGATGCCGTGCCGTCGAACGCCTCCCCGCTGCGCTTCACGTGGCCCTGGATCGAGGCGCGCCTCAACGAGGCGAAGGCCGACCCGCAGGGCCGCCTCGGCCGTCAGGTCACCCTCGACACGCCGTCGCTGAAGACGATCCGCCTGCACATGAACGCGCACGCCGCCGGATCGAAAACCACGCCCTACCAGACGACGGCGTCCAACATCTACAGCGTCGTGTCGGGCACGCGGCAAAACCACGATCGACGGCACCACGTTCACGCTGGGCTCCCGGCGACGTGTTCGTCGCCCCGCCGTGGCGCAGTCACGTGCACGAGCCCGAAACGGACGCCGTCCTCTTCCGCGTCACCGACGAAGCCGCGCTGGATCTCCTGGGTTTCTTGCGGGAAGCAAACTGACGGACACGCGCGTCGACGAAATCGCCGGCGGGATCTACCGCTTCTCGACGTTCAGCCCGCAGTCGGGCATCGTGTTCAACCAGTTCCTGATCGACGCGGACGAGCCGCTGCTCTTTCACACGGGCCAGAAGTGGCTCTTCCCCGCGCTGCGCGAAGCACTGGCGCGCGTCATGGATCCGGCGAAGCTGCGCTGGATAACGTTCAGCCACTACGAAGCGGACGAAAGCGGCGCGATGAACGAGTGGCTCGCCGTCGCACCCAACGCCGTCATCGCGCACAGCACGATCGGCGTGCGCACCTCGATCAGCGATCAAGCCGACCGCCCGCCGCGTGCGCTCGCCGACGGCGAGATCCTGGACCTCGGCGGCAAACGCGTGCGCTACCTCGCGACGCCGCACGTTCCGCACGGCTGGGACGCCGGGCTCATCTACGAGGAGACGACGAAGACGCTGTTTACGAGCGACTTGTTCACCCGCCGCGGTGACGACGGCGTGTTCAGCGACGCCGACCTCATCGGCCCCGCGCTGGCGGCGGAAGACCATGGCCACGCGACGCGCTGACGCCGCAAACGGCCCCGACGCTCCGCCGCCTCGCCGCGCTCCCGCTCGAGACGCTGGCGATCATGCACGCGCCCGCCTATAACGGCAACGGCGGCCAGGCCCTCGAGGACCTCGCCGCCGCGTACGAATCGAGACTCGCGCTCGGCGCTTAGGAACCCGGGCCGAACGAGAGCCAGATGAAGGCGTCGTTGAATTCGTGCGCCGTGTCGGTGAGCGTTTGGAGCGCGGTCGTGTCAGTAGCAGGCGTCCACGGTGTCGCGGGGTTGGTGTTGGGCGGCGGTGCGCTGCCCGACCCCGGCGCGTAGATCGACACGGTCGCCCAGGTCGCCCAAACGATGTTGCCCGCGCGATCGATGAGCACGTTGACGCCGTCTGCGATGTTGTGGGTGTTTGTAATAACGCGTGACGGCAGGACCTCGCCTTGCGACGAAGCCGGTACGATGTCGAGGGTGCCGTTGCCATCGCACGAGATGTAGACATTGTTGGAAGCGTCGACGGCGATACCGTAGATCGCATCCGAACCGAGGTGCGTGTTCGCCGTTGAGAACGAGCGGTTGAACGTGAAGCCCGCTCCCGTCGGCGCGAAGGCGAGAACGTCGTCATCGCTGCTCGTCGTTTCGAACGCTTCGATATACACCGTGCCATCCGCACCGACGGCAATCGCGTTCGGAACGCTTTGCTTGAACGTTCCCGGTACCATGACCGCAGCACCGATTGCCGCGCCGGTGGCCGGATTGATCTGTTCGAATCCGCCGTTGATCCCCACGAACATCTTGCCGCCCGGTCCGAGCGCTAGCGGTCCGAAGGGTCCGGCGACGATCGAACTGCCGGCCGGCCACGTGGGCGTCGTTCCGGCATCGAAGATGCCGGGCTGGTTGTTGTACCATTCCGTGAAATACGCATGACCGTTCGGGGCGGTCGCCATGCCGACGCCCGGCATGCTTTGCAGCTGGCTCTGCTGGATATCGAAGATGATGTCGTTGAGGCGCCCGAAGCCGGTCGAGGAACTGCTCGAGTTCGTGCCGAGCGTATACGGTGCGGAAGTCGAACTCGTGAGCAGAAGATTTCCGAGCGTCTCAATGCCGGTGGTGGGATTGTAGCTTTGCACGCTTCGCCGTGCAGCGGTTCCCCCGCGGCGCGCCTGCGACTCGATGCCGGTACTCGGACCGAACGTAATGGGATCGGCGGTGCCGTTCTGCGTACCGGCTGCGTATGCGAAGATGATCGGCTTTGCCGTGAACGCGATTTGCGCCGTCGCGGTCGTTATCGTGCTCGCGCTGGCGGAGAGGGTGATGCTCGTCGGCTGAAAGTAGTTGTCGTAGGCAAGCGTCGCGTTTCCGGGCGCGGTGAGCGCGGCGGGAGTGAGCGTCGTCGCTCCCGTCGTGTCGGAGTCCGCGAGCGCGATCGTCACCGCATTCCCGTTTGCATCGGAGAACGGCTGGCTGCCGACGATGGTGTTACCCGCTGCATCCTTGACGTTGACGGTCACGGGAACCGAGGCCGCAGCAACGCTCGGGACGGGCGACGTCGCCACCAGCGCGACGGTGGCCGGGACGCCGCCGAGCGAGACCGAGATCGGATTCGCCTGACCGGCGACGATGCTCGCCGTAATCTTGTTGGTGGAAAGCGCGGTGCCGGTGCCGGCGGTGTTGGCATACGTGGCGACGACGAACTGCTGATTCGCGCCGATCGGCAGCGGCACGTTGACGGTGCACGTGGTGCCGCTCGTGCCGCTGGTGCATCCCGGTGACGTGGGCGTCAGCGCAACGACGACCGGCGCACCATTGGCGGCGGCAAACGACAACGATTGCGTCGACGGCGAAATGTACTGCGCGCGGCGCAACGCTTGCGCCGCCGTGAGTGCGGGGATGACGATCGACACTTGCGCGTTGGCGGTGCCGGTCGATTGCGGAGCCGTGTTGGCCGGCACGGCGGGAACGGATCCCGAACCGGAGCTGCCGCCGCTCGAGCAGCCGGCGACGAGCAGGGTCAGGGCGACGAGAGCGAGCCGGTGACGCATGATGTTCCTCATCTAGTTCACCGTCACAGGGGTCGTCGTGACCGTGATGCTGATCTTTCCGGTGGTCGCGCCCGTGACGTCGATCGACGTCGTTCCGGGGCCCGCCGGCGTGACGGTGACGGTGCCGCCGCTGATCGAAGCGGTCGCGACCGCCGCGTTCTCCGATGTGGCGGTGTAGGCGCCGGTATAACCGGGATAGCTGACCGTGTCGGTCTGCGCGGCCGCGGCGCCGGTCGTGATGAAGCTCAGCGCCGGCGAGCCGAAGACCAAGACCGGTGCGCTGGTCGCGAAGTCGAACGCGATCGACCCGCCCGCCGCGAGCGTGTACGTCCCGCTGGGCGAGGTGGCCGTGTACACCGATCCGGTCGACGTCTGCGGCGCCGAGGACGTCAACTTGCCGGCCGGGTCTTGGAAGGTGCCGACGTACGTCGCCGGTCCGCCGGCGTACGTGATCGTCACGGCGATCGTCCCGCTAAACGTGACGGCTGCGTTAGCCGTGAGGATCACCTCGGCAAACGCGCTCGCATCCGCAATGGACGCGGTATTGCGCGCGGCGCTCTGGGTCGCGCTCGCGCCCGTGAGCCCCCGCACCGACAGGACCGTCCCGGCTCCCGGCGGTCACCGCCGGCAGCGTGATCGTCCCCGCCGTCAGCGATCCCGAGGCCGGGACCGCGATCTGGGCATTGGTGGCAGCAACGGGTTGCGCGGGCGCAATCGGGGTCGAGTCGACCCCGCCCCCGCCACAGGCAGCCAAGAGAAGCGCAGCGCTAAAAAGCGGCGCAAGCAAGCGAACGGACACCAAAGAAACACCCTCATCAAGCAAGCGCCGCCTCGTTGCGGCCGCTATCTTGTGTACCTTCGGACACCCACCCAGCCACCACGTACTAGCTAGCTAATCAAGGTAAACATGAGGCGCCACTGTGACCCCGAGCCTGTCGAGGGGCAGCCACCCGGCCCGTCCTTGACCGAAGTTGCATTAAGGCGTACAATACCTGCCTATGCCCCTCGGTCGATAACGCGGATCCAAGGAACGTCAACGGCGATTCTCTGGACCGCTGTGCCTATTTCCGGCACTCAGCGCCTCCTGCGCCATCCAAGACGTCACCTCGATCGCCTCTGATTGCCGAGTCGCTCAGATAAGGACGATACGTGAACCTGCTCGACGTCAACAATTTCGACGCGATGCGGATCGGGCTCGCCAGCCCCGAACAAATCCGCGCCTGGTCTTTCGGTGAAGTAAAGAAGCCGGAAACCATCAACTACCGCACGCTCAAACCGGAGCGCGACGGTCTCTTCTGCGAGAAGATCTTCGGTCCCACCAAAGACTGGGAATGCCACTGCGGCAAATACAAGCGCATTCGCTTTAAGGGCATGATTTGCGACCGCTGCGGCGTCGAAATCACCCGCGCGAAAGTGCGCCGCGAACGCATGGGCCACATCGAACTGGCTACGCCCGTTTCGCACATTTGGTATTTCAAGGGCGTGCCCTCGCGCATCGGCATCTTGCTCGACATGTCGCCGCGGCAGCTCGAGAAGGTGATCTATTTCGCCGCCTACGTCGTCACCGATCAGGGTGACACGACGCTCGGCAAGCGCGAAATTCTCACCGAGCAAAAATATCGCGAATCGCGCGAGAAGTTCGGCTCACGCTTCAAGGCCGGCATGGGCGCGGAATCGATCCGCGAGCTCCTGCGCGACCTCAACCTGCGTAAGCTCCAAGAAGAGCTGCGTCGCGAGTTCAAGGAAACGACGGGCCAGAAGCGCGTCAAGGCGATCAAGCGCCTCGAAGTCGTCGAAGCGTTCCTCGCCTCGGGCAACAAGCCCGAGTGGATGATCCTCTCCGCCGTGCCGGTGATCGCCCCCGAACTGCGCCCGATGGTGCAGCTCGACGGCGGCCGCTTCGCCACGTCCGATCTCAACGATCTCTATCGCCGCGTCATCAACCGCAACAACCGCCTCAAGCGGCTGCTGGAGTTGAGCGCGCCCGAAATCATCATCAAGAACGAAAAGCGCATGCTGCAAGAAGCAGTCGACGCGCTGATCGACAACGGCCGCCGCGGCCGTCCCGTCACCGGGCCGAACAATCGCCCGTTGAAGTCGCTCTCCGACATCCTCAAAGGCAAACAGGGCCGCTTCCGTCAGAACTTGCTCGGTAAGCGCGTCGACTACTCCGGCCGTTCGGTCATCGTGGTCGGTCCGAACCTGAAGCTGCACCAGTGCGGCTTGCCCAAAGAGATGGCGCTCGAGCTCTTCAAGCCGTTCGTGATGAAGAAGCTGGTCGATCGCGGCCAAGCGCACAACATCAAGAGCGCGAAGCGCATGGTCGAACGCGTGCGTCCGGAAGTCTGGGACGTGCTCGACGAAGTGATTCGCGAGCATCCGGTGCTGCTCAACCGCGCACCCACGCTCCATCGTCTCGGCATTCAGGCCTTCGAGCCGGTGCTGGTCGAAGGCAAAGCGATCCATCTGCATCCGCTCGTCTGCACGCCGTACAACGCGGACTTCGACGGCGACCAGATGGCCGTCCATCTTCCGCTGAGCGCCGGCGCGCAAGCCGAAGCCCGCATCCTGATGCTGTCGTCGAACAACATCTTGCAGCCGAGCTTCGGTAACCCGGTGTCGATCCCGACGCAAGACATGGTCTTGGGTCTGTACTACCTCACGTTCAATCGCGATGAGTACAAGGGGCCGGCCAAGGGCGAAATGGCCGACGATCAGCTGTACGCCGACAGCGTCGGCCGCAAGTGGCAGTCGAGCTACGTCGGCAACGGCTCCGCGCCCAAGGAGCCGACGTTCGGCAACTTGCAAGACGCGGTGCTCGCCTACGAAAACCATCTGATCGGTCTGCAAGAGTGGATCAATCTGCGGGTCGACGGCGCGCGTCATGCGCACGACGGTCGGCCGCGCGATTCTCAACGATGCCTTCCCCGCTGAGTGGAAGCACCCGTTCATGAATCACGTGCTCGACAAGAACGCGCTCAAGAAGCTGATCACGGATTGCTACCGCAGGTACGGTAACGCCGCGACGGCCGAATTCCTCGACGCGATCAAAGCGCTCGGGTTCCACTACGCCACGCAGTCCGGCACCACGGTGTCGATCAGCGACGTCGTCGTGCCCCAAGCGAAGTACGACCTGCTCGACAAAGCGCAGGCCGAAGTCGACGAACTGCACAGCCTCTTCGATCAGGGATTCATCTCCGAAGAAGAGCGCTATCAGAAGACGATCGAAGTCTGGCAGAAGACCTCGGACGACGTCACGCAAGCCATGCAGGCCGCGCAGAACCCGCTCAACCCGGTGTTCATGATGGCGACCTCGGGTGCGCGTGGTTCGATCGCTCAGGTCAAGCAGCTCGGCGGTATGCGCGGACTCATGTCCGATCCGTCGGGCCGCATTCTGGAGATTCCGGTCAAGGCGTCGCTCAAAGAAGGCCTCACCGTTCTCGAGTACTTCATCTCGACGCACGGTGCGCGTAAGGGTCTCGCCGATACCGCGCTGCGTACCGCCGACTCGGGTTACCTGACGCGCCGTCTCGTCGACGTCGCGCAGGACGTGATCATCCGTGAGGAAGATTGCGGCACGACCAAGGGCATCACGGTCTACGACATCCGCGTCGGCAAAGAAACGATCGAGCCGCTCTACGACCGCATCATCGGCCGTCGCGCTGCCGAAGACATCAAGGATCCCGAGAAGCCGAACGGCCGCACGAAGCTCGTCGCTCGCGACGAAGAGATCGACGAAGAGAAGGCCAAGGCGATCATCGCCGCCGGCATTCCTCAAGTGAAGATCCGCTCGACGCTGGCGTGCCAAGCGCGCTACGGCGTGTGCGCCATGTGCTACGGCCGCAATCTTGCGACCGGGCTCAAGGTGGACATCGGCGAGGCCGTCGGCATCATCGCCGCACAGTCGATCGGTGAACCGGGCACGCAGCTCACGCTGCGCACGTTCCACACCGGCGGCGTCGCGACCGAGGACATCATCACGGGTCTCCCGCGCGTCGAGGAAATCTTCGAAGCGCGTAAGCCCAAGGGTGAAGCGCCGGTCTCCGAGCACAACGGCGTCATCAAGATCGGCGAAGAGAAGGGTAAGCGCGTCGTCTACGTCACCGACGAGACGGGCGAAGACCACGAGATCGAAGCGCCGATCGGCACGCATCTTTCGGTGCACGACGGCGATCCGATCAAGGCCGGCCAGCCGATCGCGGAAGGCAGTCTGAATCCGCACGACATCCTGCGGATCAGCGGTGAAACCGCGCTGCAGAACTACCTCGTGCAGGAAGTGCAGAAGGTCTACCGTTCGCAAGGCGTCGACATCAACGACAAGCACATCGAAGTCATCGTGCGCAGCATGCTGCGTAAGGTGAAGATCATCGACGGCGGCGACACGCGCTTCTTGCCGGGCCAACTGGTCGAAGCATCGGCGTTCAACGAAGCCAACGAAGGCCTCACCAAGGACCAGAAAAAGGCCGAAGGCGGCGCGGTACTGCTCGGTGTGACGAAGGCGTCGCTCGCGACCGAATCGTTCCTCTCCGCAGCCTCGTTCCAAGAAACCACCCGCGTCCTCACCGACGCGGCCATCAAGGGCAAACACGATCCGCTCTTGGGCCTCAAGGAAAACGTCATCATCGGGAAACTGATCCCGGCCGGTACGGGGATGTCGCGTTATCGCAACATCACGATCGAGCCCGAAGGTCAGGACCTCGACGAAGAAGGCCGTCCGAAGAACGTGTTCCTCGACTTCAATCCGCATCGAGGATCTCGAAGAAGACGCGCTCACGAGCTACGGTGAAGTCGTGGCCCCCAACGGCCAGGAAATGTCACCGAAGGTCCTCGGCCCGTACGAGCGCCAGCGCATGCAAGAGAACACGGTCAACTACGAAGGCGAATACGACGCCGAAGTAGCCGTCCCAACTCCCGCAGCCCGCACCCAATACAAACCCAAGGGCATCAACCCCGAAGACCTCTAGGTCCCGGAAAAGGAAGAGCCCCGCTAACGCGGGGCTCTTTT
>CAWJSM010000003.1:0-293807 GCA_963845455.1 Vulcanimicrobiota bacterium
AGACGGGCAGGCTGTCGAGGTCCTGACGAATGCGCTCAGCAAGCGTGCGGTCACGCGCGATGACCGCTCCGCCGATAAAGCTCGTCACGTTTTTCAATAGTCCGAAACTAAAGATACCTACATCACCGATCGTACCGGCGCGCTTACCGGCATGCCTTGCACCAAATGCTTGCGCAGCGTCTTCGATTAGGGGTATGCCGCGCTCTTCGCACATCTCGACAACTGGGTCAATGTTACAAACGAGCCCGTAAAAGTGAGTGACCATGACGGCCCCAACGTTACTCTCCGCCGCAAGCAGCCGACGAACTTCCTCGGCATCGATATTGCAACTTCCGCCAGGCTCGATATCGGCAAACAGCGGTACACCGCCCGCACACAGCACCATGTTAACGACATCTGAAATCGTATAGGGCGAGAGTATAACTTTTTGCCCTGGCTTGATGAGATTCTTTAGCGCGAGATATATGCCCACACGCGCCTGCGGGGCAGCGACAGCAGTGAAGCCGGGATAAATCGCTTCGAGCGCGCGCTCAAGCTTCTCCGTGCCCTTGCTCTCGTAACCAACACCGGTAAGGGCGGCAAAGAGGCCGTTGCCATAGGCTGCGGCTGTTGTATAAAGCTTCGAGCGCGGCTGCGGGGCGTTAAACATGGCCGGGTGTAGTGACGGCGGGCCCTGTGACCTCGCTATCATTCAAGATATCCTCGCGCCCCAGCCGATGATATCGGATCAACCCCTCATACGGTACGTCTTTCATGACCTTCACCAGCCGGCGCAAAGCGAAGAGATTCCACACGATCTTCTTCACCATCCAATTTCGATTCGGACGGTTCTCGCTGTAGGCCACAGGTATTTCGAGTAGCCGCTTCTGCGCGCGAACCGAGCGCAGCACCAATTCGGTATCGAATTGGCCACGATCGAGACGACAGAGAGCAATGATGTTTTCGAGCGACGCACGGTCGATCAGCTTTGGTCCGTGCGTATCAGTACCCGAGAAGCCAAGCAGGGCTTGCAGAAGCCCATTGAGGCAACAACTAAGAACGCGACGGTACGGGGTTTGAAAATTGATAGTGGGGTCCGAACGCTTCGAGGCAAGGAACATATCGTATGTGTCTCGATGCTTCCACGACCATGCGATAAACGGCAGATCCCACTGCTCGATATCGATGAGATACGCCCAGCGCGTTTCAGCCGAGGTTAAGCCAGCACGTAGTGCCGCCCCATAATTGGGCTCGGGGAGATTTACGACGCGAGACAACGGCCAACGGGCAATAGCCGCCTGGATTTTAGCGGGCGTTGCGTCGGTGCTTCCATTGTCAACAATGATAAAAAGCCACTGCCCCGGTCCGACCACGGAATCGAAGAAGTCAGCGAGAGTCGCAAGATTCTCATCAATAATCGCTTCCTCGTTGAGCACGGGGATCACGATTGAAACCGCGGCACGTTCCTCGCCGTGAGAATCGTCGGCGGCGACAGACAGGGTTAGGCTCATATTAGCTCACCACGGCTGTAGGTGATGCGGGCATCGCTTCGCGGAACCATTGCCACGTGCGTGCCAGCCCGGCAGCGATTCGAGTTTGGGGATCATATCCAAAGGCTCTCCGTGCCTTTTCAATGTCACACCACGTATTACGAAGTTCGCCCGCCCGAAATGGCTCGTAGCGAACCTTTATTGAAAACTCAGCCCCGAGAAGGTTCTTGAACTGATCGATCAATTCGTTTATTGTCGTCGCAATGCCAGTGCCAAGCTGGAAAACGCCACTTTGGCCGGATTGCATCGCGAGAAAGATTCCATCGCAGAGGTCCTCGACGAAAACGTAATCTCGTGTCTGTGTTCCATCGCCGTAAACGACGAGTTCCTGGCCCGCGGTGATCTGCTTGAAGAAATGGGCAACGACGCTACCTTTGTGGTAAGAGCGCGGGCCGTAAACGTTGGAAAATCGCAGACTCGTCGCCGAGAATCCGTACGCGCCCGAAAACGCCGAGCAATAGCCTTCGGCTGCAAGCTTGCTTGCGCCGTACGGTGCGAGCGGCGATGCAGCCATTTCCTCGTGAACCGGGGGTTCGACTTCTCCGAGAATTGCACCGCCGGTAGATGCATTGACGATGCGCGTGACCCCAGCTTCCTTCATGCGACTGAGGATGTTGAACGTGCCGGCAACGTTTGTGCGAAAATTATGTTCGGGCGCTTTGATCGAGTCGAGCACACGCGTATCGGCTGCCAAATGAACCACGATGTCGACGCCCCTAAGCGCCGAGGTTACGTCAGTCTCGTTGGTGATGTCGCCAGTGATCAGATCGACATCGAATCGCGCAAGGTCGCCTCTCGAACCACTCGACTCGTTATCAAGAACGCGAATTTCGCAGCTCTCGCGCGCCCGAAGGAGTTCGATCAAATTACTACCGATGAAGCCGCAGCCTCCGGTAATCAGGACTCGATTGAAGTTAGCCACGACCCGCGCGCGAACTCAACGGAGCTACCGGAGCGGGTTCAGCGGCCTTATTCGAAGCCGTCAACGGCTCGGAGCGCCAGAGAGACGTGCACGGGATTTTCGTCCGGTCGCAGCGGTGAGCATACTTCCGGGCTATTTCCGTCACTTCGCGCATCAGACCGGCCTCGAGCGTGATGGGCGCCAATCCCATGTTTCGCAATCTACTATTCTCGACATGAAGGTCGTTCTCATCGGCCTCGTTGCGCGGATTCTTCACATAGGCAACCGGTACGCCTGTCATATCTGAGACCATCTTCGCCAGGTCGCGCACACGATGCACTTCAGTCATTTGGTTGAGGATGGTAACGCGTTCGCCGCGTTGCGGTGGATTGAGGATCGCCAACTCAATACATCGGACGGTATCTTGAATATTGATAAATGCCCGAGACTGTCCGCCCGTACCGTGTACCGTTAGCGGATAGTTGAGTGCGGCTTGAACGAGAAAGCGGTTGAGTACGGTACCGTAATCGCCGTCGTAGTCGAATCGGTTGATCAAACGTTCATCGCGCTTCGTTTCTTCGGTCTGCGTTCCCCAAACGATACCTTGATGAAGATCGGTAACGCGGACCTTATCGTTCTTCGCGTAAAAGGCGAAAAACAGCTGATCCTGCGTTTTCGTCATATGATAGATGCTGCCGGGGTTTGACGGGTACAGAATCTCTTGTTGAACCGTCTCACCACTTGGCAAGTCAACTTTTACCGGGAGGTATCCCTCCGGAATCTTCATGCCGGCCGTTCCATAGCCGTACACTCCCATCGTGCCGAGGTGAGCGACGTGGATGTCGAGCCCCGATTCGACCACCGCAGCGAGGACGTTGTTCGTTGCGTTTAAATTGTTGCTGACGGTGTATCGCTTGTGGAACGATGACTTCATCGAGTACGGGGCTGCTCGCTGCTCGGCGAAATGGACGACCGCGTCGGGCTTGAAGTCTTCGAAGAGAGTCAAAAGGCGGTGATAGTGCTCGGCAATGTCGAACTGAAAATAAGGAATGGTGTTCCCACTTATTTCAGCCCAAGCTTCGAGTCGCACGCCAAGCGGAGCAATGGGTGTGAGAGACTCGACCTCGAGTTCGACATCAATCTTGCGCCGCGATAGGTTGTCCACGATTGCAACTTCGTGGCCCTTGGCAGATAGGTGGAGCGCCGACGGCCAGCCGCAGAACCCATCGCCGCCGAGCACGATTATCTTCACCTGGCCTCCATTTCAATCGCCGGAAAGGCAGTCCTCCGGACGGGCGGCCGGCCGTGCGGCCTGAATCCTATAAGCTTCTAGCCGATCGTCAAAGAACGTATTGGTGGCACCGCGCGCGGCGCGCAATGGCACTCTCACTTTTACGTCGCTACGGCCTTACGGCTGGATGTCGCTGGCTCGATCTCGGCTGCGGGCCGGGCGGCAATCTCGGCATGCTTGAGTCGCTTCATCCGAGCCAGACGGTGGGAGTCGACCTTTCCCCGATCGCCCTCTCACTAGCCAAGGACTGCGCTCCGTCTGCAACCCTCGTGGCAGCCGATATCAACCAGAGGCTTCCGTTCGCCGACGAAAGCTTCGACGTCGTCACCATCTTTAACGTGCTTTATCATCAGTGGGTTCAGAGCGAGGCAGCTGTCATTTCGGAAGCCGCCCGCGTGCTGCGACCGGGAGGGCTGCTGCTCTTCACCGAGCCCGCTTTTGATATGTTGCGTCGCGAATTGGACGAAGCCGTGATGACGCGCCGCCGCTACCACCTCGCTGACTTCGATACGTGGTTGGACGTTGCCGGCTTCGATTCGCTCTTCGGTAGTTATTTTACGAGCTTCGGACTGCTTATTTTGCAGGGAGCTAAATATCTAAGTAGCCTAGGACGAAAACGACCGAAATCAAACGATGCAATAGATATGAGACAGATCTCGCGCCCTCTTAACGAGATACTTGCCTTCATCGCATTGACCGAAGGGCGCGCTCTGGGCCATGGGTTTCGGATGCCGTTCGGCACGACACTAGTCCGCCTCGCTCAACGTCGCGCTACCTAGGCCCAACGCTTTAGAAGGCACCCGGAACGCGGCCAGTGCCCGTCGAAATGTCGACGCTCTTGAAAGTTGCCGTGGGTTCCGGCGCTCGCAGCGAGCGGCATATACCTGCTCTGGATCTCGTGCGTGGTCTAGCGGCCGTTGCCGTAGCGATCGGCCACTTTTTCATCTATGGGAATGTCCAAGTAACGGCCGTCGAGCCGGTTCCGATTCTGGCGGTCGAAGTCTTCTTCGTTCTCAGTGGATTCGTACTGGCGCCGCAGATCGCATATTGCGTAGCAGAACTCAGGGCTCGGACCCTCGGAGTCTTCCTTATCCGGCGTTGGATGCGCACCGTGCCCCCATACCTGATCGCGCTCCTCTGCATGTCGGCACTTTACGGCGAGGTTGGTTCTCCTGACTTTTTCCGTTACGCTTTTTACGTCCAAAATCTCGTAAATCTGGCAAACATACTGGATTACTACACGATCGCTTGGAGTTTGTCGGTTGAGGAATGGTTCTACTTGACCTTTCCCGCGCTTTGCATGATAGCCGCCCTGATAGCCCGACGAGCAATTGTCGATCCCAAACGTCGCGCTCGAATCGCAGTCGTGCTAACGGCGCTGGCATTCGTCGCAATATGTGCGGGCCTACGTTTCTTTGCCTCTCCGGCCGAGGCGGCTGCAGTGGGAGGAGTAAGACGTGTTGTCATCTATCGCCTCGATTCGATCGCCGTCGGCGTGTTGCTGTTTTTCTTTTGTCAGGGCAGAACGTTTAAGGCAAGATATTGCGTCCCGCTCTTTACGGCTACCGCCGTCAGTGCTTATTTTCTCAGTACACGAGCGGCAACAGGCCTTGGTGCCGAGCTTGTCTATCCTTTTATTGCATCAGCGTTCGGCGTAACGGCCTTGATGGCAGCGCAGTCAATCAACAATACATTGCAGCCATCTTTTTCAAGAGCTGCGGCATGGCTCGCCCACATCTCGTACTCCCTGTACCTCTTTCATCTCATCATCCTCACGATCTTGACGCCTATTCTCAAACCAGCGCCGGTCGCAACTCAGTTCACGATATATATTCTACTTTGTCTAACGTTCTCGACACTTTTTTACTCGCTCATCGAAGAGCCAATCTTGGCAAGGCGCCCATTGTTTGGCGAGAAGCCCCCGAGCGAACGGCAGACGCGTCTTTCGATGCCGCTAGCATTGAAGCTCACGATTGTAGCAGGCAGCTTAGCACTGAGCCTGGCGCTCGCCGAGGGTGGCATCCGATTACTGAAAGCCACCGTCAGGTCAAACGAATTAGTTGGACTGCAGACGCACGCCGACGTTCTTCGATCGGTCGGTAGCTATTGGGAAGCTTCTGACGTTCTCGGGTTCGCACTCAAGCCCGATTTTGTAGCGACCGACGAATCACAGGACCCGAACATTTCCCACGTGACGATACATATTAATCATCTTGGCTTACGTGGACGCAACATTAGTTTAACCAAACCGCCAGGAGTAAAGCGCATTTTGAACCTCGGCGGAAGCTTCACGTTTGGTTTGTTTGTGGAGGACGAACAGAGCTACCCAGCGGTGCTGGAGCACCTTTTGAACGCTCATGGTGACCATGTTCAAGTACTTAACGCAGGATATGCAGACGGCTGGTGCCCTGACGAAATGGCCGCGTGGCTTCTTAGTAAAGGCTTCAACTTCTCTCCCGACCTCGTTATTATGGATATCTGGGTAGGCGACGCGCTGGACTGCTCCGGGAAAGATGGCCCAGAAAATGCTGATGGAATACCTCTATCCGTTAAGCGGCCAGGCCTCTACGTCGACGATTTCGGCCGACTTCGCTTCAACGCCAATTTGCCCGGCGACGAACTGGTGTACCGAATACCGATAATCAATGAACTCTACCTGGCCGCCCTGGGACAACGAATCGCAACTGCCAGTGAACTCTTGTTCAAACGCCCAACACTCTCGTACAGAACGCAATCGAACGGTAGAGATTCAGCGGAATTCCCCTATCCATTTGTGACAAGCCCGCGGATCACCGATCAGATGCGGGCATCAACAGGCACGTTCTGGCACCTCGTTGACGGCGTTAAGAAAGCGACTGATGCCAGGGGAATCAAGCTAATGGTGACGCTGATCCCGATGAATTTCCAAGTCCACAAAGATCTATTGCCCGTTAAGTTGCCGCCAGCGATCTACGGTCATCAAGAAGTTCGTAGAAACTACTTTGATCTTATGCGGCCCCAACTCGAAGCACGACGAATACCGTATATCGATATCCTCGCTGCGATGAAGAAAGCTAAGGGGCAGCGCTTCTTTCCAATGAGCGGAGACGTTCATATGAACATCGCAGGAAACGCCTACGCTGCCGCAGCCGTCTTGCCGGGAGTCGAGACATTGCTCGATTTCCCCTCAAAAGGCAGCGTAAGTGAACGGAAGAAACTTACTTCCGAGATGGAGAACGGCGAGGCCAATGAGAAGGAATGACAGCACGACCATAGCCGGCCACATCCACAATATTTTTTGGGCCGAGAGACTACCTAGTACCGCCCAACAAGCCATGCAGCAGTAATAATACGCGGACCGGACACCTTCCCGCCCGCTAGGAATGGCAATCTACGCTCGGAGCGAGTAAGACAATCCCGCTTGCTTGCACGGCCTGACCGATGCGTTCCGCGTCGTCTTCCGTTAAGGCTAATCCAAAGGGTAAATAGACTGCCCGGTCGGTCCAATAATCGCTATTTGGAAAAGTTGACTCGGCAAGGTCCGCATATGCGGGATGTTGGTAGATCGATCGGTATTGGCGCACGGCTCCAATATTCTTCGCGCGCAGGCTGGTAACCAAAGCATCAGGATCAGTCGTAAACACGACGTTGTGAAGTGGGGCTTCATTGCCCGGCACCGCATAGAGCGCATCCTTGAGACGCGCCTTCAGGCATTGATACGCGCGGCGCTTTCGTGCTAAGCGCCCTTCTGCAGAGCGCATCTGCGCCAATCCCAGCGCGCCCAAAACATCGTTGAAACGCAGGTTCGTACCGATGCCGCGATTGAGATTGGTTTCGCGCCATCGCAGGTCGCCATGATCGATGTACTCTAAAGCCCGATCGGCCAACGCCTGGGAGCTTGTGAACACGGCGCCGCCTTGGCCGGTAGTCAATGCCTTAGGTACGCTAAACGAAAGGACGCTTACCGCTCCAAAGGAGCCGGCAGCTCTACCATCAAGGCGATGTCCAAATGCGCATGCCGCATCTTCAATGAGCGGCAGATTATGAGACGCCGCAATCTCTGCTACCCGCAAGAGATTAACGCCGGTGTAGCCGGCGAAGTTCACAAAGCAAATTGCCTTTGTTTTCGAAGTAATCCGTTGTTCGAGCCTCTCGGGGTCGATACAACCCGTCACGCGGTCGATGTCAACCAATCGCGGCTTAAGACCAAGAACCGCGAACGCATTAATGGTTGAGATTACCCCATACGCTGGAACCAAGATTTCGTCACCAGGCTTGAGGCCGATTGCCACGGCAGAAACCGAAAGGGCTACGGTGCCGCTGGTGGTTAGAATGCAATGCGGTACGCCGATTGACGCCTTGAGCTCCGCTGCAAATTCGTTGCAAGCCGTTCCGGGCCCAACAAACGATGTCAGTATTTGCGCACGCACCGCATCGGCACACTCTTCGCCTAACCACGGTTCGGCGAGCGGAAGAAACCGAGCCGTACTCATCCTCAATAATGTTCGATGTCGGCTGGCTGAATCCGCCAACGCTTTACATTCAGCAGCACTTGCGCCTCATTCGATAGCGCATTGACTGCAAAACTTCGTTCTTGTGTATCATCACGCCAACCAAGGCGATGTACTAACTCAAGCTCGATCGAAGGCAGCAATCCCCAGGTGGTACTTTCCGATGCGCCGGCTGAAGCAAGGTCTGCGCCCGCGGCGCGATACGCATTCTCAAGTTCACTTGCGCTTCTGACGTCGCCGAAAACTTCAAGGATATCGCCGAGCGGCGAGGTTCCGTAAAGTTTTACGATCGCACCGCATCGTTCGCTTACGGGAACGTAGCGGTACTTGTACAGCGGATGGCCTCGATAGCGCCATTCTCTGTATTGGTCACTACGGACGAAACCCACCGAAGAGTCCGGCGATTCCAAACCTTCCCGCGCGGCTTGACTTGAAAACTCAATAGAATTGTCGCGCCGAAGAAGTGGTATCTTTGCAAGGACCGACCATCCCGGCAGGTGCTCTAAGGCGACTGCGCCTTGCGCATTTACAAGAGACGTCAATACGGCAGTGTCCCGCTTACGCGCAAACGCAACGATGTGATCGATCAGTACACGCAAAACACCGCGTTTACGCCAATGTTGTGCAACAGCAAGATCGATCACGGCACCGCTCAAGCAGCCGTTGCTCAAGCGTCGTAATTCGACACCGCCTATCCCGGCCGGCTCACCATCCACGGCCGCGATGAACAGCGTCGAGTGTTCAAGAGCGTTGAAATACTGCCACTTGAAACGACGCTCGAAACCGGAACCAGCGAAGCCCTGTTCCATCAGCTTACGGTAGGCTGGAGCATCGCTCGGCAAAGCCACGCGCACGTTTATCACAGCAGGATGTCGGGATACGCTACGGTAACCCGATTCTCCTGAATGCGAGCGCTAATAACGGGCGGGGCCGGATATGTCGGATCTCGCGTCGCGGCACACTTGCTCGCCAGCGGCGTCGAAGTGACAGTGTTCGACGATCTCGTGTACGGCGGGCAAGCGCTTCTGCCGTTCGCCGGCATGCCGGCATTCCGCTTCGTCAAGGGCGACGTGACAGACAAAGTGTCGTTGGCAAAGGCCATGCCCGGACACGACGCGATCATTCATCTTGCTGCGCTGGTTGGCGAAGCTGTCTGTGATCTCGATCCCGAGGCGACCGTAAAGATCAATCGCGACGCCTCGATTTCGGCGCTGCACCTCGCGGAAGACGCCGGGATTCCGCGATTCTTGTTTTTCAGTACTTGCAGCAATTACGGTGTTTCGGATCCAAATATTCTCGCGGACGAAGATTCAGAGCTACGACCGCTCACGCTTTACGCCCGTACAAAAGTTGAAGTCGAGCGTTATCTTCTGGACCAGCCGCATCGGATTGCGACGACCGTTCTTCGACTCGGCACGATTTGCGGCTTATCCGCACGGATGCGCTTTGATTTGCTCGTAAGCGAAATGGCCCGGGCCGCCGCCGTCGGACAGACGATCGATATCTATAAGCCGGCGGCGTGGCGGCCGTTTCTACACATTGCAGATGCCGGGCGCGTCGCACTTCACGTTTTGCAAATGGACACCGCGCGTACCGAGGGTCGCGTTTTTAACGTAATCGGCGACAACTACCAGAAGCAAGGCCTGATCGATCTAGTCCGTAAGTACTATCCAGCAGCTCGCATTCAGATCACCGACGCGCAACCCGACAACCGCGATTACCGCGTGAGTGGCCAGCGCATCCGGCGCGACTTGGGCTTCTCCACGCAGCATACCGTTGAGGAGGCCTTTGTCGAGACGGCGACTGCCGTCGCCGACGGTATGTTCGTCGATCCGTTTTGGGCCGGACATAGCGCTATTCCGTTGCCGGCGGTTGCGCCGCTCGTTAAGGCCTAGACCCGTCCGTTGACAAACGTTTCGGTTTTCGGTTTGGGCAAAGTCGGCCATACGTTAGCTAGCTGCTTAGCGGCAGCCGGTAATCGCGTGATCGGTTACGATCCAATTCCGTCGATCGTCGAGACAATAAATGACGGCACCTATCATAGCCTAGAGCAAGGTGTCTCCGAACGTCTCGCGGCGGCGCACCTAGGTCAGCTCAAGGCAACGTCTTCAACCGAAGAGGCGGTGCTTGCCAGCGACGTCAGCCTCGTCATCGTGCCTACCCCGAGCAATTCCCTCGGGGGCTTCTCCCTGCGGCACGCACTTGAAGCTTGCGCCAGCATCGGCCGGGCGATCAAGAAAAAGTCTTCCGCCCATTGCGTGGCGTTAGTCAGCACAGTGCTCCCGGGCGCCAGCGATCGTTATATCATGCCGGCGTTAGAGCAAGCGGCCGGCCGGAGAATCGGCGATAACCTCGGGTATTGCTACAATCCCTCGTTCATCGCACTTGGTGAAGTGGTAAAGGGTTTCGAACAGCCCGACTACGTTCTGGTTGGGCAAGCTGACGAGAAATCCGGAGATGCGATCGAGGCCGTGCACCGGTCGATGATGCGAAACGATACGCCGGTTGTTCGCATGAAGCCGATCGAAGCCGAAATTGCTAAGATCGCTTCGAACACTCACGAGACGATGCGCGTTACGTTTGCGAACATGCTGTTCTCGCTTTGTTCCGAGGTACCGGACGCCGACGTCGACCTCATCACGGGAGCACTCGCTCACCGCATGGGCCGGCGCTTCTTCAAGGGCGCCGTACCCTATGGCGGCCCCTGTTGGCCGCGAGATAATCGCGCGTTGGCAGTGTTCATGGATGCCGTCGGCGTCCCGAGCGTCATGCCCCGAACGATCGATATTTCAAATGACGAGCACGGTAAGTATATACTGCGCAAGGTCTTAGGCGCTACCAACCGGGGAGATACGATCGGTCTGCTCGGCCTTTCATATAAGCCGAATACGCAAGTCATTGATGCGTCGTTCGGAATTGCCTTGGCTGAGTGGCTGCTCGCAGACGGCCGCGAGGTCGTTGCTTGGGATCCGATGGCTGCGGGCGAGGCACGCGACATTTTAGGTGATCGCATCCAGTATTCGCCCTCCGCGGAACAGTGCTTACGGTCGGCGTCCGTCACCATGATCATCAACCCCATGAGAGAGCTTGCGGGCATCGATTGGTCGGCCGCATCGGGCGGCACGGTACTCGATCCGTGGCGTTGCCTCAAAGCCGCTCAGGTGTCGCAAATCGGCAACTACGTTCCGATGGGGCGTGGCAATGGCGTTGCTATGGATCAGTGGCTGTCTTCTACCGACCTCGCGGAGAAGCTGCGGCTGCTAAATTCTTGATTCGCTGACGATCCTCGCCTCGGAGATCGTGGCAGTCGACCTCGTATTCTCCGGCGCCACATTTCGCAGAATCAGCATTTGGGCACCGTCCGGAATAGCAATTGTTTCTTCGTGCGCATCGGAAGTCAAAACGAATTTCTCTCCGATCAACTCCGAGGACGCGTTAAGAAAGCCAATCCCGATCGCGCCATTCTGCACGGAGACTTGGAAGTCGAGCCAATGCCAGCGTTGGACGTCGAGCCGCAGCTCGGCAATCGATAGGCCCGCGGCGTAACCCCATTGTTCAGATGCCGTGTCCACGCGCAGAACGCCGCCGGTCAGTCTCAAATCGCTACCCCAGTCCGCGTACGTTTTGAACATCATCAGATCGAGGTCACGCGTTTGCGCGCTTCCCCTTCCGCGCGGCAATTCGGGTTGGGTGCGTCTATGAATGGCAACGAGCCGGAAAAATGCCGCACTTGACCGGCCATCGGGAACAACGGTGTCGTTCTTTCGCGAAGACGGAATATCGGTTACGCTAACCCGCCAGAGTCGCTCGCCGAGTTCTTCCCAATCGAACGAATTCAGGCCCCAATCTGGTGGGTTGAGGTACGGTAGATCCAAATCCCAGCGGTAGGTGCGGCCGGGATAATTGGCTTCCACATTTCGATACGATCGGCGATGATTAATGTGGTAAATCCGACCTAGCATCTCACAATCCGACCCGCCGATCATCGCATTGATGGCGAACCGCGAGTCGACATGGAGCCGTGCACCCCTAACGGTTTCGTCAAGTCCGCGAAGTCCGCACATTGTCGTTCGATCCATCAAGAGAAAATCGCCGCATGCGTTCGTATACGGGGGTCCGGTGCTCACGTCGACGCTCATGAGATTTTCCGGTGCTTCGAGTACCTCAGCCGTCGCGTTCGTGAAATCTATACTCTCACGAACGTTGGCCCGTTCGGCACGGTAGAGGCATCCTCGCCGCAATCCGTGCTCGATGATCCTCCGAGCTAGAGCTCTCCCGAAAAATTCGTCACCACCGGTAATGACGTTGTAATCTGACCTACTCGAACGGAGCGCTGCGTTGCAGCTGAAGTTAATGAGGATCTGCAGCTTTGGATCATCACAGAGATGCCCGTGAACGCTAGGATCCACAACAACGACCCGAACGAATGGGAAGCGCTCGATGAGCGACGGCGCCAGTAATGCACGCCCCGGAGGCGGGTTCCACTCGACAAACGCAACTCGAAAGTCGATGTTGCTATCTTCGAAAAGGCTCCGGTTATATGCGATCGACGCAAAGAGCTTGGCGTTCCAGTCGGGCTCATAATCATCGTTCCGCCCGAGGACGATCGCCTCGAGGGAAATTGGCAGGCCGTTCACTCCTCAGACCGGTTTCGCGGTGAATCTAGCGGCCACTCGTTTTCCATACGACATTGCTGGGCGCTCAACGAAGAAATACATTATCAAACCAACCGCAATGACGGCAATGAATACCAACGGCCAAGATACTCCGTAAATGAGAAGACAAACGAGAATCGGCGCGTGGAACGCATACACACTGTAGCCGGCTCGGCCGATTGCAGGCAGCGGATTGAAGCCGCTGACCCGGACGCCATCCACCTTGACGATTAGAGTCGCCATCCACAATGCTAATGCTAGCTGCCGGAATTGGGCAATAACGGCCGTCTCGTATGAAGTGTGGTACAGGTACCATACTCCGACGAGCAATGCGGTCAGGATGACGAGAATGGTTGTGGTAACTGCGAAATGCCGATTGAAGAATGCACGAACGGCAGAGTTGACCGCGATTGCACCCAGCCACCAATAGGGTAGGAATCCGAAAACGCTCGAGTTTTGCCACCAGTTATA
The DNA here is from genome assembly GCA_963845455.1 of Vulcanimicrobiota bacterium. GTDB lineage: Bacteria > Vulcanimicrobiota > Vulcanimicrobiia > Vulcanimicrobiales > Vulcanimicrobiaceae > Lustribacter. Next base: position 13,338 of record CAWJSM010000003.1, read on the forward strand.
GAGCGCGGCATTTTCTCCCGAGGGGTTCAGCGCCACCAGTGCTGCAACAATGACGCCGCCGGCGAAAGCGGCGGAACAAAGGACTCCGATCCAGTACTCTCGGCCGCGCCAAACCAAGAAGGCAAAAAACGCTGCGTAGAGTGCGTAAAGCACAATTTCTACCATCACCGTGAGAAGCGGGCCATTTGCCTGAGACGCGCAGTCGCCGAAGAAGGGGACGATCGCGGGGATAGCTGTCATTTTGGCGACGAGGCATCCAGGGTCAGCAGCGACGATTCCGTGTATCGACTTGGTCTTGACAGCCGAGACGAGTACATCAAAGTGTAGCGTCAAAATCGGCAATAAGCACGCGAGCCAGAAGACGGGGAGAATTCGGAAGCACCGACGGATCGAGAAGGCAGCAATGCTATCCGTGGGCACGCGCAATCCGTTGCGATGAATGCAATAGCCGCTCAATACGATAAACGCGAGGACGGCCGGATTCAGTTCGTTGCTCGACTGCGTTAAACGATCGATGATTGTATCGGTGAAGTAGTAGAGCCAGCCTGGTACCGCATCCACACCCTGAAGTCGCCGCGCCCAGGGGACGAGATGGCCTAGAACAACCCAGAGGGCGAAGATGGCGCGCAACAAGTCGATGCCATCGGAGCGACCCTTGATCCGCTCGGCACCCGAAATGAGACCTTGCGCCACCGGATTTGCCAGGAGAAAAGCACGAAGCCCCTCGGCCAAAGCCGAGGGGCGGATACCTACCGCTGCAAGGGCCGTGCTTTTAGCCGTCGCAAGCTCCGTTCTAGCGCGCCCGCGCGACAGCGAAAAACTTAATGCCCAGAACGACCGCAAGAATTTTCATCTTCATCCCTCCTAGCTTTTCGCGCTTTCGACGGCAAAATACACGGCTCCCCGGAAACGAGGTCGCAATGCTCGTAAACGCAAATCTAAAGCCTCGGAAATATGAGCAATTTTGAGGCAGTCCCGATCGACGCCGTCCGGGATTTCTGGGATGGCCGCCCGTGCAACATCCGGCACTCGCCGAAGCCGATCGGCACGCGCGAATATTTTGACGAAGTCGAGGCTCGCAAGTACCTCGTCGAGCCTCACATTGTAACCTTTGCCGATTTTCCCCACTGGAAAGGGAAGCGCGTTCTGGAGATCGGGTCCGGCATAGGCACAGCGACCATGGGCTTTCTGCGCGCGGGAGCTACGGTAACGGCAGTCGATCTGTCCAAGGAATCGCTCGCCCTTGCACGGCAGCGCGCCGACATCTACGGCGTCTCTGATAAAGTTGTCTTTATCGAAGCTGATGCCGAGCATCTCAGCGACTACGTAAAACCGGAACCGTACGATCTCGTGTGGTCGTTCGGTGTTTTGCATCACACGCCGCACCCCGATCGGGCGATCGACCAAATCCGTCAGTTCGTGAAACCCGGCAGCACGGTGAAGCTGATGATGTACTACACGTTTTCTTGGAAAGTCATCTGGGCGGTTCTGCGCTACGGCCGCGGCCGGCTCTGGGATTGGCGCCGGATCATCGCGACGTACTCGGAAGCGCAAACGGGATGTCCGGTGACATACACCTACACGAAGCGAGAACTATCGCAAATTCTAGAGAAGCGCGGATACCGCGTGACCGAAGTCTTCGTCGATCACATCTTCCCCTATAGCATTCCGGAATATGTCCAGTATCAATACAAGACGAGTGTGGTATTTCCGCTGGATGCCCGCGCCGCTCTTCCGCTGGTTCGAACGGAACTTTGGCTGGCATCTTTGCATTACAGCCGTCGCCGAGTAGTTCGCGAACTACCTGCCCGCGATTTCCGGTAGCCGGCTGCCGGCTACCATCTGGTCGTAGATCCAGCGGTACGTCTTCTCTAGCCCGGTCGCAAGCGAGATAGAGGGCTCCCAACCGAACTGCTTTTGAATGAGCGTGTTGTCTGAGCTGCGACCGCGCACGCCTTTTGGTGCGTCGAGATCGTAGCTACGCTTGACCTTGATACCGGCGATCTTCTCGATGATGTCGACCATCTGATTGATCGTAACGAGTTCGGCTGAGCCAATATTTATCGGCTCCGCGAAGTCGCTGGCGGTCAGCATGAGCGTACCCTTCACGCAATCGTCGATGTACATGAAGGTTCGCGTTTGCTCACCGTCGCCCCAGATCTCGATCTCGTGCTTACCGGAGAGCTTCGCGGCCGCGATTTTGCGGCAGGTTGCTGCCGGCGCTTTCTCGCGGCCGCCGTCCCACGTGCCGAAGGGCCCGTAGACGTTATGATAGCGCGCGACGCGCGTCTGAACGCCGAAGTCTTCGAGGAAATGCCGGCACATACGTTCAGAGAAGAGTTTCTCCCAGCCGTAGCCGTCCTCGGGCATCGCCGGATAGGCGTCTTCTTCTTTTAGCGGCGTCACATCGGCTTCGCGCTGCTTGTCGACGTTGTAGACACATGCTGATGACGCGTAAAAGTACCGGTCGACGCCGGCTTCGCGCGCAGCGCATAACAAGTTCGTGTTGATCAGAACCGAGATCATACACTTCGCGCGATGCGCCTCAATGAAGCCCATGCCGCCCATGTCGGCCGCGAGGCAGATGACGTAATCCATTCCGCGCACCGCGCGGCGGCATTCGTCCGGGTTACTCAGATCGAGGATCAGGTTATCGGCATCGGCGTGCACCTGATACCACTCTTCGCGCGGTTTGATGTCGACGCAGCGCACGTGTGAGAAGCCGCGATCGAGCGCTTCTTTCACCATCCAGCCACCAATAAAGCCGCCGCCCCCAGCGATGAGGATCGAGCGGCGGGTATCGAGTTCAACCATGGGGCGGCCTCCGGCAGAGCATGGATTTAGAATTTAGCGGACGTGTCCGGTCCTCTCCTGTTGGCGGAACGGCCGGTATCCAGGCAAAGGCGTCCGGACGGCCGAAAATGCGGCTCAATGAGGGTTTCCGTTATCGGTCTTGGCAAACTCGGCGCGCCCATGGCGGCGGTCTTTGCGGCAAAGGGGCACGATGTCATTGGCCTCGACATCAACCCCGCGTTCGTTTCCGCACTCGGAGCGGGTAAGGCGCCGGTCGAAGAGCCGCGGCTGCAAGAAATGATTGACGCCGGCCGTGCCCGGCTCAGCGCCACCCTCGACCACGACGAGCTGATCGCCAAAAGCGACATCACGTTTATCATCGTTCCGACGCCGAGCGGGCCCGACGGGGCGTTCACCAACGACTACGTGATCGCTGCGCTGGAAAAGCTTGGTGAGGCTCTCCGACGGAAGTCGCAATATCACGTTTTGGTCGTTACCTCGACCACCATGCCGGGATCGATGGACGGGCCGATCCGCGAGGCGCTGGAACGGGCATCAGGGCGGCGCGTCGGGACGGACATCGGCCTCTGCTATAACCCGGAGTTTATTGCTCTCGGTAGCGTCGTCAACAACATGCTCGAACCCGACTTCTTGTTGATCGGCGAAAGCGACGAGCGGGCAGGCACCCTATGTGCCTCAGTGTACGAGACGGTCTGCCCCAATCATCCGTCGGCGCGTCGCATGAACTTCGTCAACGCAGAACTCTCGAAGATCTCGGTCAACACATTTGTGACGACGAAGATTTCTTACGCAAATATGCTGGCCGACATCTGCGACCGCTTACCGGGAGCCGACGCCGACATCGTCGCGGCAGCGGTTGGCTCGGACAGCCGGATCGGCCGCAAATATCTGCGCGGTGCGGTCGGCTACGGCGGTCCGTGCTTCCCGCGCGATAATATTGCCTTCGGCGTCCTGGCCGACCGCCTCGGAGCGCACGCAGATATCGCGCGTGCAACCGATTCGATCAACCGCTACCAAATCGACCGCCTATCGAGTGCCGTGAAATCGCGAGTTTCCAAAGGCGCTCGAATTGCGATACTCGGGATGTCATACAAACAAGACACCGGAGTCATTGAGGAGAGCCAAGGCGTCATGCTGGCGCGCCGCTTGAGCGATGATGGGTACGCCGTGACGATTCACGATCCGGCGGCGCTCGCCGCAGCTGCACAAAAGCTGGGCGAAACCGTCACGCAAGCGAAATCGGCGCTAGACGCCGTAAAAGACGCCGACCTCGCGGTGATCGTGACGCCATGGCCGGAGTACGCGGAACTGCAAAGCGCCACATTACCGCGCCGGCTTACGGTTATCGATTGTTGGCGGCAACTGCCTCGTGGGCGAGTTGGCGAATTTCTCGACGTGGCATGGCTCGGCTACGGCGAGCACGAGGCAATATCTTCGGCTTCCGCCTAACCGGCAGGGAGCTGGCGGACCCGTACGGCCAAGAGCCGGATCTTGGGCTTTTTCTCTCCCCATAAGCGGAATTCAAATAGGCTTCGTTCATCATCCGCCGCGTCACTCGGAACTTCGAATTCTAAGCGTACTACAAAATACGCTGCGGCGTTTTCCGAAGAAGCGTTCGAAACGGCGGCCGGTCCATAGTAGTGACGGAACACGTGCGTCGGCGAAAATTTCGCTCGCCTAATTTGGTAGCCACGTCGAATGTGATGGACGCGTCCCTTTCTGCTCGTCTCTGCCGCCACTTCGAATTCGGCTTCGTAATGTCCAGGAGGCAAAGCAAAGTAAGGACCAGCGCGACCGGGCCCTCGCCCGCCGCTCCGCCTCGATGCCCCCGGCAACTCGCCGGCCGTTGGGCCCGGCCGTTAGCCACCAGAGCATATTTTCAAGACGAACTGGGTCAATTTCCGGACTCGAAAGGTCCCTGCGATGAATCAACTCGCCGTAGCTCAATCGACGCTACTTCGAAACGCTCCAGTGCCCGCGGACAAAACGCGAAACTCAAGAAGACCGCATCTCGATCGGCGGCGCATCGGTCGTAATATCAAACATCAACGGAAATCGAACGCTTTTGCCGCGTTGGACCAAGTCCTGAGGCGCAAGAACGTGGCCTGCGAAAAGGTTGCGCCCCAATTCGCTCGCAACCTCGATTCGAACGTCATTGGCCAGTCGCCGCAAGGTCGTCTGCTCGGATATCAAACGTTACTTCGTATCTTCCAGGTAGCAGCCACAGATAAGGCCCCTGCGCTACGGTGCCTACAACGCCTTCCTGCGCAACGATAGATTGCGCGACGCGCGTTCCCGCCGGTCCCGCTTGCGATAGCCAGAGAACGTCTTGCGCACTTCCACCAAGGGAACTTGGCCGGTCGAGATGACGCGCGAGTGCTTCCCGAGCCGGATCAAGCTGGCCGCCAAACAATCGGCCAGTTGCCGGCTTCGCAGAGCCCGCTTCAGCCGTACGGCGCACGTCCAAGGCGACTAGTGCAAACTCGGTGCCTTCCGACCAAATGCGACACTCCAAGAGGCCGTCACGAAACATCCCGCCAGCTGTTTGAATATCGAAATGCAACGTTCCATTACTGTGCACCCAGCCTGCGTCAACCGCGTTCGGCCGTTCATAAAGGTCGATGAACTGTTCGGCATAGAGCTCTTCACCAAAGGCCGCAACGACTTCGATGCGCCCAACGACACCGCGTCGCTGAGACAATGCGAGCGAGTAGATTGAGAAGCTCGCCTCATAATGGCCGGGCAATAACCAAAGATGAGGACCATACGCAACGAAGTCTGCAACGTCCGGCTTCGAGTAGATGACCGGCGCACCGGCATCTTTGAAGACGCGCTCCGCGCCTTCCGGTAATTCACCATAGGTGCCCGCCCTACCAACGGTCAGCAGCGGCAGAAAATCGAAATCCGCCGGCAGCTGATCATGCGTAGCTGCTGTCGGGTGTGCATAAGCACGGCACGATGAATGGTGACGTTTGCCCAACCGACCGTCCGAAAGCGAAATTCCGTCTCCGGCCAATCCATCGCGTCGCCGATCGCAGGCGGAATGTTGAAGGTGAAAATGAACTTTCCGCGCGCGACCTCGTCAGCGGTGATGGCTCTGCTTCCGAGAAGACACGAGTTCGAAATAACCTCGATGGCGAGGCCTGACTTGTTGAGACTTTCAGACGGCATCAATGTCCGCATCGAACTCGACGCTCAGATTATAGCTTCCGCTATCTAGTAGCAGATACGGACCATAGAAAATGCACCCGGCCTCGCCGCTTTTTGCTACGATATCGCCGGCCACTTTGCGCCCTACGCCGCCCGCGTTGAGCGCGGGCAGAAGCTCTTGTAGCTCTAAGAGATCGTTGACGTAACCTTGACGGATTCGCGTCGCAATCGGCGTGCGCGCTGCACCGACCAAATCGTGAAACGTTCGTTCTGCATCGTTCGCCACGGCGTTGATGCCGATAAATCGACGCGCATCGCGGGCTTTTGCGAGTCTCCGGCGCTCTTCGCGAACCGAAATTCGCAAGGCGAGCGAAACGCCTTTGATCTCCTTGCTCGCCCTGAAATCCCACTCTTTAGGCGAAGCTGTTTCCGGACGGCCCCAATCAAAAAGCAAAATATCCGATTTAGTGATCGCGCGCTCTTCTGGCGCCCAAACGCAACCCTCGGGAAGTTCCGGACCGAGCCATTGCATCGCTGAACCAACAAGGATATCCGACGTGAATCCCAACGCGCGCCATACCTGCGCGAAGCGGACGAGCAGCGAACGTTTGCTTCCGAACCAAGCCAGAACGGTTTGTCGCGGATAGCTCGCGAGGGCGTCGGCCAAAAACGGCAACACGTGATCAACGCTGTAGTCGATGAGATTGTGGCTGTCGTTCGCATAGAATACCCGCGGCGTGGGTCCGGTTAGCGGGACCGGCGTCGTGGCCGTCAGCGCATCAACATACGAGCGGCTCGTAGAATTGACGCTGATTTCCTCGATAGCCTGTCCGGCCAATCCCCACGTCTCCGCCTGCTCGGGGATACCCGCCGTGGTGACGTCTTCAAAGAAAACGCGCAGATCGTTTTCCACCGCCCGGTGGCGATGCGCGGGCGTCACCTGTCGCGTGTGGTCGCAGTGGTAACCGAGAACATCGTCGAGAATATCGCCGGCGGCCCGTGGCAGCAGTGCTATCCGCTTCGCTAAGTTCGAGTCGACGTGCCAGCCGAGCAGCATGGCCTCGTGGAAGCCGTGCATTTTCCACAAATCCGACCGCAACACGAGTTGAAAGTCACCCGGTGCGTCGTAGTGGACCGTCGGATCACCGCCATGCACGATCTCGTTGAGATGGAAGGTACGGCCCCACGTACCGAAGGCCTCGATGGTGCCCTTTGGATCGAGTCGGTCGGCGCTCTCCCAAAGTGTTTCCGGTACTTCGAATCGCGGTAGCGGATAGAACGCATCTGGCAGCCGGCTCACAACTTCGGACAGCGTTTCACCGCGTTGGGGCACGAATACCATGTCGGTGTTCGTCGAGAGAATCCAACGGTTCGCGGGATTCGAACGCCGCAGCGCCACATTTCGCGCAATCGGTTCGAGCGCCACGAGCCGGGTGAGATGCCGAAACGGCTCATGCTGGCTCGGGCGCACACGCAGGATGCGCAGAACCTTTTTTGCCTGACTCGTTAGGGTGTCTTGAATCGCCTCGGGAAAGGTCGGAAAATCGTCAGGTGTGTTGTAGTCGACGAAGAGAATTTCGTCATCCGGAGAGGTGAGCATCTCCGCCATGCAATTCAAGCTGATCGCTGCGCGCTTGTGCAGGTTGTATCCGTAACTATCGTTACGGCCGTACAAGATGAGCGAGAGCATTACCGGGAGACTGCGCTACTCAAAAGCTCTATCGGCTGTCCTTCGGGAATGCTCTCGAGCGCTTCATCATCAAAGAGGAGCGCGTCCTCAAGCTCGAGCTTGTGCAGCGCGAGAAATTCCTTATCACGCACTAGTCGGCGCTGACCATCGACCAGCGCGTACACGTGCCCCGAGTGCGGCGAATTCGCTTGATGCGAGCCGAGGAGCAACACAGACGAACCGTGCTGCAGCGAACGCCGGTCGGCTTCAACGCTGAGCCGATAATGCAGCACAGCTTCATGCGGCGGCCCGTCGAACTTAACCGCACCTTTTTCCAGCCAGATCCCGCGATCGCATTGCCGGCTAATAAAGTCGAGGTCGTGCGAAACGACGATAATCGTCGAATGCTCGTCCCACAGCGTATCGATTCGTTCGCGGCACTTCCGCTTGAACGACTCATCGCCGACCGCCAGAACTTCATCCAGAATGAGGATGTCGGGGCGAAATTCCGTCGCGATCGCAAAGCCGAGACGAGCGCCCATACCGGACGAAAGGGTCTTCACCGGTTCCGTCCGGTGCTCTTGAAGCTCGGCAAAGTCCAGAATCGGGTCGAGATGTTCCAGCATCTTGCGACGTGGAATCCCGAGCAGCAATCCGTAGTAAACGATGTTATCAACGAGCGATAGCTCGGGGTCGAAGCCGGCTCCGAGTTCGATGAGCGGGGCAATATTGCCGACCACGCTCACCGATCCGTCCGTCGGCTGCAGAATTCCGCAAATGACTTTTAGGAGCGTCGACTTCCCCGACCCGTTCGGGCCGACGATGCCAATCTTTTCGCCCGACCTCACCGTGAGGTTCATGTCGTGGAGCACTTGTCGCCGATTCGGCGGGCGGAATTTTCCCCGAAGCAACGTGAAGATGAAACGCTTAAAATCGTAGTGGAACTCTTCTTGCGTTCGTCGCCACAGCGTGACGTTCTGAACGAGAATCGCCGGATCGTCAGTCACAGCAGATCCATCGCCTGTTTCTGGAGCGAAACGAAGATCAGGCCGCCCACAACCGCCGTGACCACTGCAACGACGAACGACACCACAAAGGAATGCAACGGCACGTGGCCGCGATAGAAGGCGATCTGACGTAAGTCGTTCACGATCTCAGCGATCGGGTTGAGGTCGATCAAAGCGCGAAATTTTGCCGGCACGATCTCTTCCGGGTAGAAAATCGGGCTCGTCATCCAGCACACAAATACGATAAGGTCCCAAATATAAGGTAAGTCGCGAAAGAACACGTAGAGCGCCGACACCGCGAGTGAAGCGCCGACCGTTACGAGGAGCAACGAGATTGCCGGCACGACCAGCAAGATAACGCGTTCGATGCTATGACTGGAGACGATCGTCACGATCAGGAGTACCGGTAAGACGCCGACCGCAAATTGAAAAAGATTCGCTACGACGACCGAAACCGGAAACACGCTGAGCGGAACCCGGATCTTGTTTACCAGCGAGCCATTGGCCACGACCGACTGGAGCGCCTGACCCGTTGCTTGCGAGAAGAACGTGACGACGACGAGGCCCATGAACACGGCCAGAATGTAGTTGATGATGGAGCCATCGTAGTATTTCGCGAACGCCGTCCCGAAGATCATCGCGTACACGACGGTCATGATGAGCGGATTAGAAAGCGACCAAAAGACGCCCAGCACCGAGCCGCGGTAGCGGCCCTTGATATTGCGCTCGGCAATCGTCGTTACCAGCTCGAAGTAACGTCGAATATCTGGTCCGCCGATTGCGGAATTCAATAGTGATTTTGGCGAACGAGCTGAAAGCATGAAACAGGGGGCGATTCGGGGGTCAAACGGCCCGTCCCCCCTCCTGGGAGGGCCGTGGGAGCGCCCCGACGTAACGCGATGACGGCCTCCATGATCAAACCAAACAATCCGTTAGTCGATGCGGAAGCACTGATGCTTCGAGTGCGCGAAGGAGCCGCGCGCCTTCGCTCGGGAAACGAACTCGATGACGCGCGGCTGAAGCGCTGGAACGCTGCCACGAACCGGCTTCCGGAGATCATCGACCGCCAAAATGCGATCATCGTACACTTGGCCCTAGCCGAAAATCGCAATCAACCGCGAACGCAAATTCCTGGCCGGCTCGCAAAGCTTCGCGCCTTCGGCGACGCGCCTGCCCGCTTGATGTTACGTATTCTAAATTACCTGTTCAAGCAACAACGCGAGGTCGACGCCGCTCAGAACATCGCGCTGCGCGAGATGTCGGCGCTCATCGTGGCTGCCGCCCAAGACCTGAACGATATCAATAAACGTCTCTCCGATATAACCGAGCGCTTGGAACGGCAGCAAAGCGACACCGATAAGACGTGATGCGACGCCGCATCGCGATCGTTACGCCATGGTACGGACCTGAGGCAACGGGCGGAGCGGAGACCCTCGCGCGCGAGTTAGCCGGCCATCTATCTGCGACCGATGACGTGACGATCGTTACGACGACCGCGCGCTCGTTTCTCGCGAGTTGGAGTAAGGACTACTTCAAGCCCGGCCGTACCAAAGAGAACGGGTACACGGTCCTCCGCTTTCGGCTCGGCGGCCGCGACGACGCGGCGTTCCATCGCCTCAACGGCGACCTCATGCAAATGCCCCGCTCGGAATGGGGCACGCTGGGTCGCCTTCACCGCGATACGCAAGCGTTCGTTAACGAATCCATCAACTCGCCTCAGCTCGAGGCGTACCTCGCCGGCAAGGCAGCGGCAACGTACGATGCGGTCGTCTTCCTTCCATACCTTTATGGCGTCGTCGTCCGCGGGATCGAAGCGTTTCCGGGTCGCGCTCATCTCTTACCGTGTTTGCACGATGAAGTCTACGCGCGGCTGCCGCACGTCGAAGATGCCATACACCGAGCGGCAACACTGCTCTTCAACAGCGAGGGCGAAGCCGAGCTCGCCTTGCGAATCTACGGCCCCGGCATTCTGCATAAATCGCATGTCATCGGCACCGGCGTCGCGCTGCCGGTCAACGGCTCCGCCGTGAACGCAGTCAACGGACCGTACTTCTTGTTCCTCGGCCGGCGCGACCAGACCAAGGGGGTCGACTTTCTCGTCGACGCGTTTGGGCAACACCGGGCGCAGCACTCCTCATCGTATTCGCTGGTGCTCGCGGGTCCGGGCAATGCGTCGTACCACGCGCCCGAGCGCGGAATCATCGATCTCGGATTCGTCGATGAGAATACGAAACGCGCGCTGATTCGCAACACGCGCGGTTTGGCACAGCCGAGTCTCAATGAAAGTTATTCGCGGGTCATGATGGAGGCATGGCGCGAGCAAGTTCCGGTCGTCGCTCGTGCCGAGTGTCTAGCTACCGCTATCGCTGTGGAACGCTCGGGTGGCGGGCTCGTTGCTGAAAGCGCGACGGACTGGGCGAACGCCTTTCAACGGCTGGAAACGGCGAGCGCGGAAGAACTCGCCGAGTTTGGACGGCGGGGTTCGGCCTATGCCGCGATTCATGCCGATTGGCCGCGCGTTATCGAACGCTTTCGCCTCGCAACACATCTCGATGCGCCGGCACAATTGCCTTCGCGAGGAAAGCGCGTCGATCAGGTCATCGAATCGATGGCCTACGGTGACGCCATCTCCAACTATGCCCTCACACTTCAAGCGCATCTCAAAACGCAAGGCCACGATGGGGCGATCTTCGCTCGCGAAATCCATGCGGGAGTATTCGATGCTGCCAGACCGCTAGCGTCCGCGACGTTCAGCGCGTCGGAGACATTGATTTACCATCACTCGATCGCCTTTAACGAGATCGACCGGATCCTCTCCGCACCGAGTCAGAAGGCGCTGATCTATCACAACATTACGCCGGCAGACTTTTTCCGCGACTACGACGCCGCGTTCGCCGACCATTTGGAGCGCGGGCGCGCCCAGCTCGCTCAGATTGCAGGCACATTCAGCACATGCGCGGCCGACTCCGAATACAACGCTCACGAACTGCGCGACCTGGGCTTTAAAAACGTCAAGGTCGTCCCGGTGCCGGTGAACTTCGCCCGCTTCGACGTCACGCCGGCGGATCTACCGCGGAGCGAAAAAGGCACCGGTGCGCACTGGTTGTTCGTCGGACGCGTGTCTCCCAACAAAGGCTTGCGTCCGTTGCTCGAGGCGTTTGAAGCCTATGTGTGCCTCGATCCGTTCGCGCGCTTGGTCATCGTCGGGGCATACAACCGGGGTGACCGCTACTTGCGAGAACTCGCAACGTACGTCGCCGACCGCAGCCTGGACGCACACGTTTTTTTTGCCGGCGTCGTCGACGAAGCGATGCTTACGGCCCACTATCGAAACGCTGATCTCTACGTTTGCATGAGCGAACACGAGGGCTTTTGCGTTCCCCTCGTGGAGGCGATGTTCTTCGATCTGCCGATCATCGCGAGCGCGAACTCCGCCATCGTTGAGACGCTGGGAGATTCTGGTATTTTGATCGATCCCGGTGCCGACCCCGTTGAGATTGCCCTGGCAGCGCGCGAAATCTACACGGACCTCGACTTGCGGCGGCGAGTCATCGAGTCGCAGCGCGTCCGCCGCGCGGCGTTCTTGCCCGAGCGCATTCTTCCGATTGTCGATAGCTTCGTAGCGGATATCGCATGAGCGGCCGCCCGCGGATTGCGATGGTCGTTCAGCGCTGCGGCATCGAGGTCAACGGCGGCGCCGAAGCGGCCTGCCTCGATGTTGCCCGTGAAATGAGCGCCGTTTGGGACGTCGACATCATCACCACGTGCGCGCTTGACTACCAAACGTGGAACGATCACTACCCGCCGGGCGAAACGATGATCGACGGCGTACGCGTCATCCGCTTCCGCGTCGACCATCCGCGCAGCGTGCACTTCAACAATCTTTCGGTGAAGGCGCTCCGGCGCGGCTCAGAACAAACGCCGCAAGAGCTCGAAGAGTGGATGAAGGCACAGGGGCCCTACTCTAGCACGCTCTTGCGTTACATCAAAGACAACGCGAAGGCGTACGATAGCTGGTTCTTCTTCACGTATCTCTACGCGACGACGTTCTTCGGGCTGCCGCTCGTAGCTGACCGCGCCGTGCTCGTGCCGTTTGCACACGATGAGTGGCCGATCCACCAGCCAGGGATGAGCGACTTCTTCCGCCTGCCCCAACGTATGGTGTACAGCACCGAAGAGGAGCGGGACTTTCTGCTGCGCCGGTTTGCGGATTGCAATCTGCAGGGCGAAGTCGTCGGGGTCGGCATCCGGCCGCCTGACAATGTGCGCGAGGATCATTTTCGCCACCGCTTCGGCGTCTTCGGTAAGTACGCGCTCTACCTCGGACGCATCGATGTCGCCAAAGGGTGCGACGTCATGTTGCGCGATTTCGAAGCCGCCAAGGAACCCGATCTCCAGCTTTTGATGATCGGCCGCGAAGTCATGGACGTGCCGCAACATCCGTGGTTGCGGCTCTTCGGCTTCGTTGACGAACAGACGAAGTACGAAGCCATTCGCGGCGCCGAGTTCGTCATCGCCCCATCGGCGCTGGAGAGCCTATCACTCGTTTTACTCGAGGCGTGGAGCCAAGAGCGACCGGTTCTCGTGAATGCCGCGAGCGACGTGATGGTCGGCCAGTGCCGCCGGGCCGGCGGTGGGCTCTGGTATGGCGATGCGTTCGAGTTTGCCGCCGCCATCCCGCTGCTCCGCGATGACGAGATCGGTCGCAGCCTCGGCAAGAGCGGCAAACGTTACCTCGACGACAACTATACGTGGCCCGTTATTCGCAGCGCCTACGAGCGCGTTCTTAGTGAGGTTGTTGCTGGGGAGGCGCGTTCGTCGACCACACCCTGAAGAGCATCGATAGCAAGACCAGCCCGTGACCCGCGGCCAACACGCCGACAACCGCGGCGAGATTGGGGTGCCAAAGGGACAGGACGCTGATTTCGGCGATCGCCGCGATCAGCGCGGGGATGACGAAATCGTAGCGGTGGAGACCCATCTTGTACGCCGACACTACGTAGGCCATCGAGAGGCAGCCGCTCGCGATCGCGTAGGTCAAAACGAGCGGCGCGGCATCGCCGAACGCGCGGCCGGAGATCAAGGTCACGATAAAGCGTGGCGCTATCGCGGAAATGAGCAGCGCGATCGCAATCATCGCCGCCGCGAGGGCCACGGCACTGCCGAGTAGGGGCAGTGTCGATTGACCGGCTGCCGCGCGTGACGAGACTTTCGGCATGACCAGCGTCGGCACGAACGATACCGCGGCAACGATGGCGCGACCCACGAACGCAGCCGACGCATACAATCCGGCCGCGCGCGGATCGAAGAAATGCTTCACCAGCGGAATGTCATAGTACGTGAGGATCACGAGCGTCAGCTGACCCAACCCCACATGCGAGATGATTCGGCCGATGACGCCGGGTTCGAGACGAAGCCGTTCCCGCTGCGTGCCGAAACGGACATGAAACGCGTACACTCCGTACGCCGCAGAAGCGACGCCGCCCAAGACCACACCGGTGAGCGCACCATTCGCGCCAAACGGGCCGGCCAGCGCGACGCCGATCACGACCTTCGTTGCGGCTTCGATCGACAGCGACACCGAGAAATCACCGTAGTGCTGTGCGCCTTGCAACACGCCGCGCTGCACGGAGATGACCCCAAGAACCGCAAGCGCCACGACGACGATGACGATCGGCTGCACCTCGGTCAGTTGGAAGTAGGCGGCAATCGATTCACGAAAGACGTAGCCGAGCGCAATCACGATACCGGCGACGACGCACGATCCCGCCGTCACCACGTCTGCGAGCCGGCGCAAGGCGGCCGTGTCTTTGCGATTCGCGAGATCCGCAGCCAGACGCGCGCAAATCAATTGCGCCACGATTGCCGGTGCTCCGATGACGAGTTCCGCCGAAACGAGCGACGTGACGACGCCGTAGGGTTCGACGCCGAGGCGCCTGCCCAGAAGCGAGAAAAACAAATAGCCGAAGACGTTTGTGAAAACGACGCCCGCGAAGACGAGCGTGCCGTGGCGAACGAGGTCGCTTCGGCGTAGGCGGGAGATCACTCCACGTCGGCGGTTTCGGTTGCCGGATGGATCTGCTCGAGGGCCTCCAGCACGGCCGTTGCAACGGCGCCCGGGGCATAGCGCGCGCGGACACGCCGGCCTTCGCCGGCCATTGCCGTGCGCAGCCCGCGGTCGGTCGCGACGATGCGCACGAGCGCGGCGATCCGGCGAGCATCGAAGGTGTCGGCCACGATGCCGCAGGCTTCGATCGTCTCGAGCACCGTTGCGTCGCCGAGCGCAACGATCGGGAGGTCGAACCAGAGCGGCGTCACGGCGCTTTCGATCGAGAGCGGGCGGCCCACGGCGAGCGCGACCGTGGCCGCGCGATAGGCCGCGTAGCGTTCCGTCAATCCGTCGCCGACCAGCACGACTTCGTTGTGCAGATCGAGTTCCTCGCGCTCGTGCAGCAGCGTTCGCTGCGCCTCGTCATCGCAGTCGGCCGCGAACACCAAGAGACGTGCTTCGCGCTCGAACGCCAGATACGCGACGAACGTATCGAGCAGCCGGCGTGCTTCGTCGGCGCCGAGCGGCGAAATCGAGAGCAGCACGTACTTGCCGTCGGACCAGCGATCGTGCGCCGGGTGCAGTCCCTCCCACGGCGCGGGCGATACGGCCTGCGGAAGCACGCGCGCGATGATGCCCGCTTCTTCCAGTTGGGCCGCGACCGCGTGTGACGGCGCGAAAACCGGCCGGCTTTGCCGCGAGGGAGGCAACTCACCGTCGTGGGCGACGTATGCGTCGGCCGCAATCGGAGGCGAGTCCGCCGTGACGTGCGAGATCCGGCGCGCATTCGGGTGGGGCCGCGACGAACCCGCAATCGTGACGGTGGAGTCGGCGCCGGCAGCGTTCAGCGCTTCCGAGAGTGCTTGCGCGTAACGCGCGACCGCGGTGTCGCCTAACGGGACGACGTTCTCGATGCGCGGTCCGGCCGGCGGAGAGAGGCGCGAGGTGATGGCATCGAGCGTGCGGCGCGCGACCGCATCCCAACCGCCGTTGTCGAGCGCCGCAGCCCAGCCGCGCGCACCAAGCGCGTCGACGTCCTCGTCGGCCGATTCGTCCACCGCCGCGAGCATGCGGATCCAGTCCTCGAGTGTCGTGCCGATCCAGCCGCCGCCGGCGTCTTCCACGGCGCGCGCCGTTGCGCGGCAATCACCGTGAACGAGAACGGGGCGGCGCGCAAACCACGCCTCATAGATTGCGCGCGAAAAGCTTTCGTGAATGCTGGGCTGCGCGAGCGCCCGCGCGTACGTGAGCAGCGCCGCTTTCGCCGGCTCGTTGACGGCGCCCAGATCGAGGATGCCGTCGCCGCTGCGTGATGCGCTGCGCGGGCCGGCCAGCACGAGTTGCAGCGACGTCGAGATGCGACGCTTGCGAAACGTGCCGAATGCTTCGACGAGGAAGTCGACGTTTTTCGACGTGTCTTGACGGCCGAGGTAGAGCACGTAGCGCGAACGGTGCGGGGCGAAGCCGCCGACCGCGATTGGTTTGGCCGGTGGTGGTACGGGCTCGACCGCGTGGCCGATCACGCGGCTTTTCGCCAGCACGCCGGGACCGTAGATGGCGGTCGCGGTTTCTTCTTCGCCGGCGCTGTTGAAGAGCAGGCCTTTCGCCGCGGCGAACTCTGCGCGCACCGGGTCGATGTAGGCGTAGGCTTCGTCGTGCAGGCATGGGATCAGGAACGCGCGGTCCGCGACGAGCGAAACGCCCGAGAGTGCGGGGCCGTATAAGTACGGTACGAAGATTACGGCGTCGTATGACGCGCCGGCGTCGCGTAGATGCGCGAGCAAGGCGCGGCTGTTGATGTTTTCGTTGACGAAGGCGCGCGTTTGTACGGGGTCGAGGGAGTTGCGGTCGCCGCGTAGGCCGATGCGCGGCATTGTTGTGAGGACGGTGTTGGCGCGGTTGAATGCGACGCGGTCGCGCGTGTCGACGGGGAAGCGGCGCAGGATTACGCCGGTGCCGTCTTCGGTGACGCCGCTGCGATGGTAGTTGGCGCCCCAGTCGTCGAGGAACGAGCGGCAGCAGGTCGATAGGACGTCGACCTTTGCGCCGGCGCGGACGAGGGCGTGGGCGATTTCCCAGGCGAGGCGTTCTGCGCCGCCGATGAGTTCGCGGCCGTACCATGGGGTGACGAGGGCGAGTCTCATGGTGGGGGCGGTCCCTCGACGACGCGCCCGTCGGGCGCTTTGCTCGGGATGACATTGCCAACATCACTTGCGGGGCCGCCAACATCACTTGCGGGGCCGCCAACATCACTTGTGCTGCGGCCGAGGTCGCTGCGGGTGGCGATTCGTTGGGCTCGGGTGGTGGCGCGTTCGGCTTCTAGGCGGACTTCTAGGGTTTCGATGCGGTCGAGGAGGGTTTGGATGAGGGCTAGTGTTTCGCGCTGGGCGCGGATGAGGGCGTTGTTGGCTTCGTATTGGTCGCGGAACGCCATCGACATGATTGAGAGAACGGCTTTTTTTAGCCGTTCCGACGATGAGATCAGTGGGACGCGGAGATCGGTGGGCCAGGTGGCGCGCGGCGTCGAGCGCTGCTCGGCGAAGTTCAGCTGCGATTCGATGGCGCGGGCGTGGACCGTTGCCGCTAGGCGGGCGAGACGTTCTTCGCCGTCTCCCGCCTCGGGATCGCGGGCGAGTTCGGCATCGATGCGGCGTTCGAGATCGTCGACGTCGATGCGCGGATTGCGAGACCGGATCATCTTGCTTTCGTCTTTTCGCGAGCCGGCCGAGGGGCAACTTCCGTCGCCCGTGCTTTGCGCCGGCCGATCCCGGTGTACGATAAGCCGGCCGCGACGACGGCCTCAGGATCGAACAGGTTGCGGCCGTCGATGACCGCGTCGCCGCGCATCGCTTTTTTGACGCGCACGAAGTCGAGCGTCTTGTACTCGTTCCATTCGGTTGCGAGCACCAGCGCGTCGCTGCCGCTCAGCGCGTCGTAGACCCGCTCGCAGGCGACAATCCGCTCGCCGAGACGCTCACGAACGGTTTTCAACGCCACCGGATCGTGCGCGCGAACGTGCGCGCCGGCAGCCGAGAAGCCGCTCGATCAGCAGCAACGCCGGCGCCTCCCGGATGTCGTCGGTGTCGGGTTTGAACGCCAGGCCGAGAACGCTGATGGTTTTGCCGCTAACGCGATCCGCCGAGTGCGGCCGCCACTTTGTCGCACGTGTCGGCCGATTTGGCGCCGGTTCACGCCCGCGACGGCCCCCAAGAGCGACGCCTCATAGTGCCGCGCAGCGGCGAGCTGCTCGAGAGCCTGAAGATCCTTCGGCAAGCACGATCCGCCGAATCCGATCCCCGCGCGCATCGACGTGCGTTCCGATCCGGTGATCGAGGCCGATGCCGCGCTGCACCGTATCGACGTCGACGTCGACTGCATCGCAGATGTTGGCGATCTCGTTCATGAACGAAATCTTCGTGGCCAGAAACGCGTTAGCGGCGTACTTGATCATTTCAGCCGTGCGAACGTCGGTGACGACGATCGGCGCGTCGAGCGGACGATAGAGCTCGCGCACGATCGCTTCCGCCTCGGCGTCGTTCGCGCCGATCACGATGCGGTCGGGCTGCATGAAGTCGGCGATCGCCGAGCCTTCGCGCAAGAATTCGGGATTGCTGACAACGTCGACGCGGTGATGATCGGTCGAATTTTCCGCAATCATCGACGCGATGAGTTCGCCGGTTTCCACCGGCGCGGTCGATTTGGAAACGACGACTTTCGGACCGTTCAGCGCGTTGCCGATCGCAGCGGCTACCGCGCGCAGCGGCCGAGAGATCGGCCGTACCGTCTTCGCCCGTTGGCGTGTCGACCGCGATGAAGACGATCTCCGCGGTCCGGACGGCCTCCGCCAGATCGGTCGAGAACGAAAGGCGCCCCGCGCCGAGATTGCGCGCGATCATCTCCGCCAGCTGCGGCTCGTAGAACGGCGGCGTGCCGGCGCGCAACAACTCGATCTTCGCCTCGTTGTTGTCGACGCAGATCACGCTGTTGCCGAGTTCGGCAAAGCACGTGCCGGTGACGAGGCCGACGTAGCCCGTGCCGATCACGGCGATGCGTTTCACGTCGACTCCGGCACGGGCCCGACGTCGTTGCGCGCGGCCAACACCTCGACCACGCCGATGGCCAGCAAGATCGCCCAGAACACGCCGACCTTCGGATAAGAACCACAGGTAATCGAAGATCTGATGCAGCGCCAACGCGATGTTCGCGGCGAAGACGCCGATCAACAGCGGCCGGCGCGAAAACGAACGCGCGAACGTCGCGAAGATCGTCCACAGCATGTAGAGGGTCGCGGCGAAGCCCACGAGGCCCGTCTCGCTCAGCGCCTGCAAGTAGAGGCTATTGGCATGCGTCTGCACCTCCGGATGCCCGACGAGGCCAAGCTCGAATTCGAAGTTGCCCGCGCCGATGCCCACCAGCGGCGACGTGCGCCACAGATCGAGCGCCGCCGTCCAAAGGATGTTGCGCGTTCCTAAGTGGTCGGGCGGCGGGACCTCCGCCACGCTGAAGAACCGCGCTTCGAGCCCGAAGGCGAGCCCGAGCGCCACGAGGATCGCGGCGACGACGATGGCTCCCGCCGCGAAGCTCAATCCCGACGCGGCGCGTCGGCCGCGTCACGATGAGGACGACGGCGAAGGCCGCCAGCGCCGCGACGATGCCGGAGCGCGAGAGCGTCGCGGCTTCGGCGCAGGCGGACAAGCACGACCGCACCGATCAGCCACGGATTGCGATCGGTCAGCATGCGCGCGAAGAGCACCGGCAATCAAGCAGATTCAACCAACCGGCAAACTGGTTGGGGCCTTCCAACGTGCCGGCGACGCGCGGCACTTTCTGAATGCCGACGTAGAGTCCCGACGCCGCGCCGAACAGCAGTTCCGAAACGGCGGCGGCCGACCTCGAAGAACGCGATCGCGATCAGCGCCGTCCAGATCGGGCGATCGTCGGGATCGAACGCAAAGCCCACGACCACGGCCGCGAACACGGCGGCGTATTCGAGCCACTTGAAGAGCTCGCGCACGACGGCATCTTCGTGCAGCGCGTGGAGCGCCGAAAGCACGATCGCGGCGAGAATCGCCGCCGAACGCCAACAGCAGCGCGCGCACGGGTTTTTCGCTCAGCACGCGCAGCGACGCGCGGTGCAAGATCAGCGCCGATCACAAAGCCCGATCAGCGCCGCCTTCGGAACCGTGATCGACGTGCCGAACACGTAGCGCGCTTCGGCAAACGGCGCGCAGACGATCAGTGCGCCGACGCCGAGCGCCGGCCGCCGGTACGCAAGCAAGCCGACGCCGATCGCGATCACCAGAAAGAACAGCGCGTGCAGCGGGCCGAGCGCGATAGTGCGGCGGCTCCCAGACCGGCGGGTAAACGTAACCCGGTTGCCAGCGGATCATGAGCGAGGTAGGACGAAGATTGGAGACGTGTTGCGTCTGCCCGCTGATCGTACTGCTCGTCGCGCTGCTCACCGGCGTCGCCGCCGCCGAATCGTACGTCGTGAGCCCGAAAGCGAGCGACGAAACCAAGGCCGCCGTTGCCGCGGGCCGGCCGCCCGCAGCACGGCTTCCCGGAAATTCACGACGTGCGAGTTCACGAGTTCGGCGCAACTGCACCCGGGCACGAGCCTGCAGCGCGACCGTCGAGACGTCGCCCAACGTGATCTACGTCGAAGGCCGCGTGAAATATTGGAACGTCCCGTTCCGGCAAACGGCGCCCGGCAAGTTCGACATCAACTACCGCGTGCCGTTGCTTGCCGCCGAGCGCGCTCGGCCATTGGGATCTCGAAGTCATCGCGCGTTCGGTCGACGGCGTCGAGGTCAAGCGAACGTTCCCCGTCACCTACAGCTACTTCTGACGCCGCGTTCACGGCAAGCGGAACCAGTTCGCGCGCTTTCCGGCGGAACAGGATGTCGATCGCGAGATCGAGTTCTTCGCTGTCGACGATGCGCGCCAGCGCGAGGAACAGGAAGCCGCCGAAGATCAAGTGCTCGACGAGGTTCGTCGCGCGCGCGATGAACGTCGGCTCGGGCGGCACGCGGTAGATCTGCACGACCGCGAGCGCAACGCCCATCGCCGCGCTGCAGCTGAGCACTTTGAACGCCGAGAGCAGAATGCCGCGCACGTCGAAGCCGCCGAGCAGCTGCCACACGACGGCGCCGAGCGCGAGCGTCTGCAGCGTCTGGCTCACGGCGTTCGCGAGCAGCAGACCGCGCGCGCCGAGGCTCGGCAGCCAGAAGATCGAGAGCAGCACGTTCACGACGACGGTGGCGACCGAGATGGCGATCGTCGCGCGCACCGCGTTGCACGCGAACAGATAGCGCGTGAGGATGACGTTGCGCGGCGACGCGCGACGAGCCCGACCGCCGCATACGGCAGCAGCGACGCGCACAGCACCGTCGCTTCGGGCGTGAACGCGCCGCGCTCGAACAGCGTCTGCACGATCGGCCCGGCGAGCATGCACAGGCCGATCGCCGACGGGATCGTCAGGAACAGCACGATCTTCAAGCCGGTCGCGATGCTGCGCCGCATCGCCGGCCGGTTCTTGCTCGCGAACTGGCCCGCGAAGAGCGGGAAAGATCACGGTCGCGATCGCGGCCACGAAGACTTGCTGCGGAAAGCCGACCAGCTTCACCGCGTAGTTCATGCCGGCGATCGATCCGACGCTCAAGCCCGAGGCGAAGTAGCGATCGAAGAACAGCGCGATCTGTCCGGCGGCCGAACCGATCGCGATCGGCCCGAGCACGAGCAGCAGCCGCCGCAAGCCCGGATGCTGCCAGTCGATCACGAAGCGGAAGCGGTGCAGCGCGAAGAACGCCGGCACCTGCACGAGCAGTTGCGCGAACGCGCCGGCCAGCGTGCCGAGCACGAGCGCGCCGATGCCCCAAGCGATGGAATCCGACGACGACGAACGCCGATCGTGAGCACGTTCGCGAACACGCCCTGCAGCGCGGTCGCGGCGAAGCGGTGATACGCGTTGAGGATCGCCGCGAGGATGCCGCTCAAGACTCGTCGCGACGATGCACGGCATCAGCCAGCGCGTCATCACGATCGCTTCCTCTAAGCCGGTGGCCGTGGAAGCGCGCGATCCACGGCACGTACACCGGCGCGAGCCACGCGCCGATCGCCGCGGCGAGCACGAGGCCGACCGTGATGCAGAGGATCAGCGTGCTGGCCAGCTGCCACGCGTCTTCTTCGCGATCGTTCACGTAGTAGTCGGAGAAGATCGGCACCAGCGCGCTCACGAGCGCGCCGTTGAACACGCCGAAGAGAATCGTCGGCACGACGGTCGCCGCGAGGAACGCATCCATGTCGCCGGACGCGCCGAAATAGCGCGCGTTGAGCACTTCGCGCCCGAAGCCGAGCACCATCGAAGCCAGCGTCGCCGCCATGACGATCATCGGTCGAACGCGCGACGCCGCTGCGGCGCGCGGTGCGCGCCGACGACGGTCAGCCGAGGCTGCATCGGACCTCGCTACGCGCGGGAACGGCTAATGGGCGCCCACGCCGCGGATGACGGCCGGAATGGTTTGGGCGATGATCGCGAAATCGCCGAGCGGGGTCCACGAGTCGATGTACGCGTTATCCAGCGCCATCCACTGCTCGAACGAGAGTTCGCAGCGGCCCGAGACCTGCCACAGGCACGTCACGCCGGGCTTCACCGTGAGCCGGCGCAGCGCGCGGTCGTCGTAGTGGGCGACTTCCTCGGGCAGCGGCGGGCGGGGCCCGACGATCGCCATATCGCCCATCAGCACGTTCACGAAGTTGGGCAGTTCGTCGATGCTGGTCCGGCGCAGAAAGGCGCCCGAGCGGATGCAGCCGCGGGTCGCGCCGGAGCTTGAAGACCGGGCCGTCGGCCTCGTTGAGGTGGCGCACCTCGTGCCGGCGCTCGTGGGCGTCGGTCACCATGCTGCGCAGCTTGTACATCTTGAACTGGCGGCCGTTGAGCCCGACGCGCTCCTGGCGGTAGAGCGGGCCCTCGCCGGTGACGAGCACGATCCCGGCCATGGCGGCCAGCAGTGATCGGCAGGGTGACGATGCAGGCCGACGGCCGGCGACCGTGACGTCGATGGCGCGCTTGGCCGGACCGTACCAGGCCGGCGATCGGCGCGCGCCCAGCGAGCCGAGCGCGGACGGTGCCGGCGGCCCGAAACGGGTCTCGAGAGCGCTCACGTCGGCGCGGCACCCAGGATCGCGGCCATGCGCTCGCCGACCCGGCTCATGCCGTCGACCACGCCGATGTCGGCGCCGGCGGCCGTGCCGTACTCGAGGAACGGCACGTACTCGCGCGTGTGGTCGCTGCCGGGGGCCGTCGGGTCGCAGCCGTGATCGGCGGTGAAAATGAGACCATCTCCAGGACGTATGCGCTCGAAGATGGCCGGGATCATTCCGTCGAGCCGTTCGAGGGCGTCGGCGTAGCCGCGGACGTCGCGCCGGTGGCCGTATTTCGAGTCGAAATCGTTGAGGTTCACGAACACCAGTCCATGGTCGAGCCCGTCCGCGATCTGCAGGGCTTGCTCGACGCCTTCGGTGTTGTCGGCGACGCGGACCGAGTCAACGATGCCGTGACCGCAGTAGATGTCACAGATCTTACCGACGGCGTGGATCGGGACGCCTTCGGCGGCAATGCGGTCGAGGATCGAGGGCGGCGGGATAACGGCATAATCACGTCGGTTTGCGGTGCGGGTGTACCCACCGGGCGGCCCGGTAAACGGGCGGGCGATCACGCGGTTGACCTCGTGCGGCGGCACGAGCATGGCCCGCGCCTTCTCGCACCAATCGTAAAGCGTCGCAAGCGGCACCGTGTCTTCGTGACACGCGACTTGGAACACCGAATCGGCCGACGTGTAGAGGATCGGCCGGCCGGTCCGCTGGTGCTCCTCGCCCAGCTCGGCGATGATTTCGGTACCGGAAGCCGGGACGTTCCCGAGCGGCGGTTTGCCGGTGATCGCGGTGAACGCGTCGATGACCTCCGGCGGAAAGCCGTCGGGATAGGTCGGGAAACGGGATCTCCGTCACAATCCCAGCCATCTCCCAATGCCCCGTGATCGTGTCTTTGCCACGTGACTTCTCACGCAAACGGCCCACCGCACCGGCGGATGATCGACCGCGGCAACGCCACGTATCGTCGTCGTGCGACCCAAGCCCGAGGCGCTCGAAATTCGGCAAATGCAAGCCGCCGACGCGTTCGGCGACGTTGCCGATCGTGTTGGCTTTCGGTGCATCGCCGAAGCTCGCCGCATCCGGTAAAGCGCCGACGCCGGCTGAGTCCATTACGAAAGCGAGCACCCGCGGCATAGCGAAATCGGTTCTGTCCTCGCAGGACCGTCCCTCCCCTATGCGTGAACGCGCAGGACAGTCCTAATGCGATTTTTCTTTTTATGCCTCTTCGTTTCGGTTTTGGCGCTGCTCGTCCCCAATTTTGCGGCTGCCGCTGACGATATCACGGAGCATCGAGTTGCGCGCGGACGTGGTCGACTATTACAGCAACCGCTACATCTTGACGGCCGACGGCAACGTCAGCGCGCGTCTCAGCGACGGCACGATCGTTACCGGCAACACGTTTTCGATGGATCTGAAGCTCAATCGCTTCCTGATCGCGGGCAACGTGCACCTCGACGGGCCGCACATCCATGCGATGGGCGCGGCCTTTGCCGGGTATCCCGACATCTCGCGGAACTATTCTTGACCGAAGGCGACGCGCCCGACCGCTAGACGTATTACGGCGTCGATTTCACCGATCCGCATCCCGGGCGCCAGCAGCCCGGCGACGCGTTCTACTTTCCCGATCTGAGCGGCGAGCGGCCCTACATCGTCTCGAACAGCGCGACGATCTTTCTCAAGAACAACGTCGAGTTTCCGATCGGCGCGCGCATCCTCGTGCTCGGCGTGTACATTCCGACGCCCGGCTACGTCGTCAACTACTCGTCGAATCCGAACTTCTATCAGAACGCGTTCTCGGGCGCCGACGTTCGACATCGGGGTTCCGTTCCACGGCGCCGCCGATGCGATCTCGGCCGGACACATTCCGCTACGATCAGTACCGCGGCTTCTATACCGCCTTCGATCAGCACTTCGTGCACAATCTCGACTACGCGGTGTTCTCGGTCGATCCGGTGACGCAGAACGCAGCGCCAGTACAACGCGATCTTCTACAAGCGGCTCTCGCCGGCCGTCGAAGCGCGGACTGTTCTTTCAGCTCTCGGCGGACTCGCAAGGATTGAACCAGCCGGTCAGCGCCGCGAGCTACTGCGAACTTCGCGATCAACACGAAGGTCGGGAAGTACGCCGTCGGCTTGAACACCGATCAGTTCAACGACAACCTGCTCTCCGGCGGCGCCGTGACGACCGATCCGTTACGGCGTGGTGCAGGCGAGCCATCCGTTCGACGCGACGCTCTCGGTGCAGAGCTACGAAAACGAGTTCCGGCTCTTCCGCTATCTCGGCGTGCCGGTGAAGTTTCAGTATCGCGGCGGCTACGGCTACAACTACAATTCGTACGGTCTCGCCACGCTGGGCCCAGGTGCGGCGGATTTGCCGCCCGATTTCAACGGCGTCACGTACAACACGATTTTCAACACGTATTTCGGCTTTACGGCCTACACATCGTCGATGCGGCTCGCGAAGCAGCTTTCGATCTCGGCGAAAGCCGACCGGCTCGAGACCTGGTATAACTCGGGCATCACATCGTGACCACCGACGTGTCGACCACGCTGGCGCGCACGCCGCTCTCGGTCAAACTGCCGGCGTTTCTGCTCACGTACGACGTCCTGAACATCGGCGACTTTTGGGGCGCGAATCAACTCACGGCCTACGTGCCGGCGGCCGATGTGTTCGTGGGGCCGTACGGCACGTTCATCGGGATTGTCGGCGTTTCGCGGCTTCGCGACCTCCCGCACCTTGTCGGGCTCGATGGTCTACACGCCGACGCCGTTCTTCGCGCTCAACTTGACGATGCAGAACTTCAACGTCACGCCGGCCCCGGTGCCCGGGCTCGGCGGACAAGCGCCCAACCAGTTCACCGCCGACGTACGCGTGCGGCTCAGCCACAATATTCTGGTCGACGTCTCGCGCACGTACTACTTCAACTGGGCCGGTGAAGGCTGGGCGCCACAGTACGGGGTCCAGTTCTCGCCATGATCAAACCGCTCGCTTCATTCCTCCTCGTTCTCGCCATCGCGGCGACCGCAGCGAACGCGCAAACGACGCCTCCGCCGCAAGTGAATCCGATGTCCACGCCGGCGTCGAATGTTCAAGGCATTCCGACGCCGCCCGCGGTTCCAACCGCGCCGCCCGTTGCAACGCCGTCGCCCGCGTTGACCGCAACACCGGCGGCCGCTGCTCCGCCGACTGCGGCGGCTTCGGGCGCTCCCGCGCCGCCGTCGAACCTCGTGAAGTACATGGGGCAGTTGCTCGACTACCGCAACAACTACGTCTACTTCACGTCGGGCGATGCGTTCCCGGTGATCGAGCTACCGCGCATTCTCGACTACATGACGAGCCAGCCGACGTCGGTGCGTCCGCGAGCGAAGATGTTTGCGCAAGCGATCTTCGACCCGACGACCAAAAAGATCATCGAGCTCGACATCACGACGCATCGTTTGGTGATGTCGCAAACGCTCGGTCCGGTGAGCGCGTACGTGGTCGCAAAATCGACGCCGGCGGCGGCACCCGAGATCGCCGGTCAGGCCATCACCGGCAAGCAAGTCGCGGTGGTGTTCGAAGTGACCGTGCCGCCGACGACCACCTTTACCGACAGCATCTACATCTCGACCGACTCGAGCGACTGGAACCCGACCGCGATCAAGCTCGACCGCGTCGATGCCTACAAGTATCGCGCGCTGCGCTATTTCGCCTCGGGCACGAAGTTCGCGTATCGCGTCACGCGCGGCACGTGGAATTCGGTCGAGCGCGGTGAGGACAACCTCGACACGCCGCCGCACCAATTCTTCGTCCGCGAAGTCGACTCGCTCGCCGCGCGCGTGACCGTGTACCACTGGTCGGACGAGCGCGGTACGTCGCTCGGCACCGGACCCAACTCGATTCCGACGCCGTACAATCCGAGCCCGTTCGGCGGCGGCCCCGGCGGCATCGCGGTGCCGCAAGTCCCGATCCGTCCGACTCCGCCGCCCGGACACCAATAGGTGCGGACGCGAGCGCTCGTCGGCGCGCTTGCGCTCCTCACGCTCTGGCCGCTCTCCGCGCTGGCAAAGCCCATCGCGGAGATCCGC
Source organism: Vulcanimicrobiota bacterium (assembly GCA_963845455.1). Classification (GTDB taxonomy): domain Bacteria; phylum Vulcanimicrobiota; class Vulcanimicrobiia; order Vulcanimicrobiales; family Vulcanimicrobiaceae; genus Lustribacter. The sequence continues at coordinate 40,248 of CAWJSM010000003.1, forward strand.
GGCGGCAGCGTGCTCTTCTACAACGACTCGCTCGCGCTCGTCGTGCGCAACGGCATCCGCGCTGAGCTGGCGAACGGCGCGACGCATCACGGCCACGGCGGCCTACGTCGATTTGCGTTCGGATCGCGCGGTGTTCGCGGGCGACGCGCGAATCGTGCGCGGAGCGGTGACGCTGCGCGCCGATGCGATCGCGCTCGATTTTCCCGGCCGCAAGATCGACGTGCTGCGCAACGATACCGGCATCATGCAGACGGACCTGACGCTCGCGACGCTGCGGGCCGCGCCGGGCGACGGCGCCGCGTTTGCGTTTCCCGAGCTCGCCGACAACCACGCTTACATCCGCGCGCGGCGGGCGGAGATCGTCTCGCGCACGAGCGTGCGCTTTCGGCCGGCGGCGTTTCCGACGTCCAACGGCGCGCCGCCGGTGCCGATGTACCTCTACACGTTTGCGGCCGGCAACGGGTACGCCGCGACCGCGCTGTCGTCGGCAGCGTTCGATCAGCCCTACGGTTTGGTTTCGACACCCAACGCGCTGACGGCGCTGCACTTGCGCTACCTCAACGGCGCCGGCGCGTCGCTCGGCATCGAGCAGAACATCATCGACAGCAACGACGGCTTTCTCGCGGGTGCGGTCGACGTGCCGGTGCATGCGGCGATCGACGAGGGACTCAACGGCTATCGGCGGTTCGGCGAAGACGGCACGGTCTCGCTCGGCGCCACGACTGATGACGGCTTCCATCAGGCAACGCTCGGCTTCACGCAAGCGATCGGCACGCTCGTGAGCCGGCTGAACTACGGCATCACGAATCTCGGCGCGTCGAGCGCGCTGCTCTCGCTGCGTACGCGCGATCATCGCCTCTTCGACGGCTTCACGTGGCACACGAGCGTGAACTTCGGTTTCCTCGCGCAAGACGGCGGCGTGTATCCGCTGGCGCCGAGTCCGGCGCAAGTGCAGACCGTCTGGCAGAAAGGCCTCGACGTGTTCGTCGCCTCACCGGTCGTGGCGGGGCCGCTGCGCACGACGCTCTCCGCGACGGTCGACGCGTCGCGCACCGCCTACTCCTACGGCGCTCACAATTATAACGCGCTCGAAACGAACGTCACCGGATCGCGGCGTCTCAGCCGGACGATGACGCTCTTCTTCGGCTACGACACGCGCTGGTCGGCCGACATCTTCCCCAACGCGCAGACGATCTTCTATCCGCCGTTGCCGATCGATTACGGCTATGCGGGATACGCGATCGGGCGTCTCGCAAACATCGACGTGCAGTACGTGCAAGGGCCGTACACCTCGGTGCGGCTCTCCTACCGTAAGGCCGACGACTTTCCGCAAGTGAACTTCTTCGCCGGCCGGCCGCCGAACGAAGTGCGCGCGGATCTGCGCATTCGGATCGCGCCGAACATCGGCTTCAGCTTCGGCCGCTCGTACGACTTCGGCTGGAACGGCTCGCGCTGGGTCCCCGGCTGGAACTTCTCGGTGTTCCAATGATCGCCGCAGCTGTATTGGCGGCGGTGTTGAGCTACCGCGTCGTTCCGCTCGCGTGCACGGCGAACGGGCTGTCGATTTCCGGCGGCGGGGTGCTGCGTGTTTCGCCGCAGGGTTCGTGCGCAGATGTCGTCCCTGGCCGCGCGATCTCGCTGACGCTCGACGATCAAACGCGCGTCATCCCCGGCAAACTCGATCCCGCGTCGCACCCGGCAGGCGAACTACCGGCCGCGGCGTTTTCGTTCGCGCCGTCGTCGGCGACTGCACCTGAAGCCAAGCAAGTGACGATCACGATCATCGTCGCGATCCCGCCGTCGACGCCGGCCGGCAGCGACATCTACCTCTCAACGGAACGCAGCAGCTTCAATCCCGCGGAAATCCGCATGGATCAACTCGACGCGCGCCGCTACCGCCTGCAGCTCCCGCTCGAAGAAGGCGGCCGCCTCGCGTTCCGCGTCACCCGCGGCAGTTTCACGACCATCGAACGCGACGCCAAAGGCCGCCTTCCGCCTCCGCACATCGCCCTCGGCACGCCCAACGCCGTCTACACGATCACCGTCGAAGCTTGGAGCGACGACACCTAACCGGCGAGTTCCAACGCTTCCTGTTCGAGCAAATTGCAATTCAGCGTAATTGCCGCTTCCGCGCCGCTCGCCGCTGAAATGACGATTTGGTGCCGTGCGGTGACGGCGTCTCCCGCGGCATAACAGCCCGGCACCGATGTCCTGGAATGCTCGTCGACGACAACGTTGCCGTCGGCTCCGATCGTGCATCCTAAGTCCGCGAACAATGGCGAGTGCTGGCGCAGCGGCGCGCTGATAAACAGTGCTTGGCACTCGTCGCCGGCGCCGCTTTGGAACGATAGCCCGATCGGCGAGCAATCCGTACCGGTTAAGGCGACGATCGTTCCGACGCGAAGTGCCGCGCGCGCGGCCCCGATCCAGCGGCGATCTTGATCGGTCAGATCGTCGCGTTCGACACAGACGATCAGATCGTTCGTCCAGCCATGGAGTTCTTGCGCGAGTTCAACCGCGTCACGGCCCTTGCCGTAGACCGCAATGCGCTGATCGCGGACCTCCCAGCCGTCACAGAAGGGACAGACGAAGACCGATTTTCCCCAACGTTCCGGCATGCCGTCGATCTTTGGAAGAACGTCGAAGACGCCGGTTGCCAGAATCAACCGTTTGCCGGTCACCTGCGTCTTCGATGCCGTGATCACGACAAATCGCTCGTCATGCAACGTCGCCGTCAACCGCCGTTTCCTCGAGCAGTTCTACCGTGGGATAAGCGGCAAGTTCGGCCCGAGCCATGCGAACCAACTCGGCCGGGTGGACTCCATCGCGGGTGAGGAAGCCGTGCGAAACCTCGACGACGGAATTCCGGGGCCGCCCATCGTCGATGACCAAGACGGCGCGGCGAGCTCGGCCCAAGAGCAGTGCTGCACTTAGGCCGGCTGCGCCGCCACCGACGATCAGAGCGTCGTAGATCGTGTTTACGAGGAGCTCGAATCCGTTTGTTCGAGCGGCGTGCCGGCGACGGCGTGACGCGCGATCTCTTTGCCGTGCTGTTGTGCCGACTCCGTTGCGGCTGCAAGCGTTTCGTTCAAAACGCTCTTGCCGGCTTCCATGGCTTCGCCAACCGCGGTCTGCGCGCGGCCGGCAATTTCGTCGGTGATCGGCCCGATGCGCCGGCGCTCGAGATCGCTCGCGGGGATGAGCAGACCGCCAAGGAGACCGAGTGCCAGCGCACCCAGGGCTAGACCTAACGGGTTCTCCACCGCCATCGATACCGCGTTCCGCGTGGAGTCGGCGGCATCGGAGAGCTGCGAACGGGAGCTATCCAGCGCATCGTTCGTCGCCTTTTTCGAGCCCGCAAAGACGCCGCCGATGGTTCCCTTCACCGATTCAATGCGACCGTTGATATCGTCGCGCACGCGGGCCGGAACGTCGGCTTTATACGCGATAGCGTCGACCGTGTCGCTCATACGGTTGCGCGTAGCCTCTATTTCGTTTTGGATTTGACTTGTGTCTTGGCCCACGAGATGTCGTCCTTTACAGTTTGAGTGGTTTGTGGAATGAGCGGGGGTTCGGCGTTCGCCAATTTCCGTTTTCCGTTGAGCACGAGCGCATACGCGACGGCTCCGTAGACAATCGCCACAATAAGCGCTGCCGCCCACGTCGGAATCGCGAGCGCGAGAACGGCGATGAGAAAGGCGGTTGCAGCGCCGAAGGCGCCTAGACCGAATAGTGCGGTGCCGCCGAACGATACGGCTGAGGCGCCGACCGGTTTCGCCTTCTCCACGATCTCGGCGCGGGCCAACTGCATTTCTTGGCGGACGAGCGTGGCGGTGTCGTTCGATAAATCGCGCAGCAGTTCCGCGATTCCGCGATCGGTTTGGTCAGTTTCCATAATTGCTTGCATCACGATAGCGTTGTGCGCTCGAGACCTTGAGCACCCGCGATGCGGCGAATCCGGCCGCTAGCGCAGCGGCGGCAACGGCCCACGGGCGTTGGCGCGCGAAGTCCTCGGCATCGCCGATGAGCCGATCGCCGTCGGAGTCCTTGAGGTACGTGGCGATACGATCGACAAACGCCGCGCCCCGCTCGGCGAGATCCGCACTGCCGGGCACCGATTCGTTGCTGCGCAGTTCTTCCGCGATCCGATGCAAGTCACCGGCGGTTGCCGAGATGGTCGTGCCGAGTTGCGTCGAGCGATCGTCCAATTGCGCGTTGATAAATGACCGGGATTTGTTTGCCGCGCTCGTTGCGACCGATTTGAGATCCGAAGAATCCATGACGTCCCCTGTAAGCCGAATGCGAAGAAGGTGACGACGATCATTCCCCAATCGAAATAAAACTAAATATTTTCACGGCCGGAACAATTTGTTTTTTTCGGCGCAGTGGCAGCGACCGAGGGCTGCCAAGTAGGCGCCGTGTTGAGCGAAGCGTCTGGATTGCGCGAGCGCCGCAATGGGGTAGGAGGCGCTCATGGACATTCAAGATCTGCTGAAGCAAGTTACGTCTGCCGGAACGACGGACTCCGTCGCCCAGGCGGCCACCGATCACGTCTCGTCGCTGCCGCCGGCGGAGGTTGCCGAAAATCTCCAGACGGCTGCATCGAACGCGTCCGCCAACGGACAGCCGGAGATTGCCAATGAAATCGGCGATCTCATCACGCGCGCCGAATCGGATCCCGAATCGCTAAAAACGGCCGCCATCGCCTACATCCAGCAAAACCCGCAAGCACTCGCGCACTTCGCGCCATCATTCGCACAAGGCATCCTAAGCAAACTCTAACGACCCCGCTGTCATCCCGAGCTTGTCGAGGGACCGCCTCAATCGTCGTCGCTGAGATCCGTGGGCATTGCCCTGGTGACCACCGCGGTGATGGCGGTCCCTCGACAAGCTCGGGATGACAACTATGGCAACGTCGCCTCGAGAAGCCGAGCGCGTAGGCGCGAGGTGTTTCTTCTCCGGTCTTACAAGGGGCGGGGGGTGCCGAGTTTGAGCGTGGTGGCGCCGTTATTTAACGAGGAGGGCAATGTTGCCGAACTCGTGCGGCGGCTGCGCGCGGCGGCGGACGGGTGCGCGGGGATCGACGGGTATGAGATCGTGCTCGTCGATGATGGGAGTACCGATCGGACCGTCGAGTTGCTGCGCGTTCATGCGGCGGCCGATCCGCGGCTCGTGATCGTGCGGTTGTCGCGGAACTTCGGGCATCAGCTGGCCGCGACCGCGGGGCTGGATGTGTCGCGCGGCGATGCGGTCGTGCTGATCGATGCGGACTTGCAAGATCCGCCGGAACTGATCCCCGCGATGGTGGAGCGCTGGCTGGCCGGGTTCGACGTGGTGTATGCGGTGCGCCGCAAACGCAAGGGCGAGAGCCGCTTCAAGATCTGGACCGCGCGGCTCTTCTATCGCATGACGCAGCGCCTGACAAAGGTCTCGATCCCGGTCGATGCCGGCGACTTCCGGCTCATGTCGCGGCGCGTCGTCGATGCGCTCAAGGTCATTCGCGAACGCCACCGCTTCATTCGCGGGCTCGTGTCGTGGGTCGGCTTTCCGCAAACGGCGCTCGAGTACGATCGCGACTCGCGCTTTGCGGGCGAGAGCAAGTACCCGGTCTCGAAGATGCTGCGCTTCGCGATCGACGGCATCACCTCGTTCAGCGACGTGCCGCTGCGCTTCGCGTCCTACTTCGGCTTCGTCGTCTCGGGGATCGCGTTCATCGTGGGCATCTTCGAGATCGTGCTTAAGATTTTCACCGGCTACAAATTGCCCGGCTACACGTCGACGATCTTCGCCATCGTGTTCCTCGGCGGCGTGCAGCTGATCGGGATCGGGATCCTCGGTGAGTACATCGGCCGGATCTACGAAGAGATCAAAGGCCGGCCGCTCTACCTGCTGGCGGGCGTGGAACGCGCCGATCCCGCGCCGGTCGGCGAGGGCGACCTCGGCGCCGAGGGTGACGCCCGGCACGAGATAGCGGCAGATGTACTCCCACACGCCTTCTTCGAGCGAGGTGAACGGCGCGGTGTAGCCGCTCGCGCGCAGCTTGTCGACCGTGGCCTCGGTGCGGTACTGATACTTGCCGCGCAGCGCGTCGGGCATCGGGATGTAGGTGATGTTCTTCGGCCGTTCGAGCGCGGTGAAGATCGCGGCGGCGAGATCGTTCCACGTGCGCGCGACGCCCGAGCCGACGTTGTAGAGCCCGCTCGCGTCGGCGTGCGCCCGAGGTGCAGCGCGATCGCGACCGCGTCTTTGACGTAGAGAAAGTCGCGCGTCTGCTCGCCGTCGCGAATGCCGGGCCGATAGCTCTCGAACAGCTTCACGCGTGCCGTCGGCCGTGATCTGTTCGTACGCCTTCGCGACGACGCTGCGCATGTCGCCCTTGTGATCTTCGTTCGGGCCGTAGACGTTGAAGAACTTCAAGCCGACGATGCGATCGAGCATGCCCTCGCGCCGCGCCCACAGATCGAAGAGCTGCTTCGAGTAGCCGTACATGTTGAGCGGCGCGAGGCTGTGCGGATCGAGATCTTCGCGCAGATCGCGTTTCGCGCGAACCGTAGGTGGCCGCCGACGACGCGTACACGAAGCGCGCGCCTGCGCGCGAGCGCCCACGTCGCGAGATCTTGCGTGCGTGCGGTAGTTGTTGGCGATCAGGTACGTCGCGTCGCGTTCGGTCGTCGCCGAGCACGCGCCGAGATGGTAGACCTCGGCGATCGGGCCGAAGGCGTCCGGGTTCTCGGCGATGCGCGGATAGAATTCTTCGGCTTCGAGATATTCGGCGAAGCGCAACGGCACGAGGTGGCGCCACTTCTCGCTGCGCCCCAGGCGGTCGACGATGATCGCGTCGTCAACCCCGTGCCGGTTGAGTTCCCACACCATAGCGCTGCCGATCAAACCGGCAGCGCCGGTGACGATCGTCCGGCCCGTACGTGAGGTTCCGTTCATCCTCGCGCGGTCTTCGACGGCACCGCGAGATCGGCATCCCGGATCACCGCGTGCAGCAGCGGACGGTGCTCGCGCGACTCGGTCGCCGACCGCGAAAGCCGCTGCCGATCGCGGCCACATCGTCGCCCGCGCCGACCAGCTCCGCCAGCGTATCGCCGGCCCGCACCGCGTCGCCGACGCGCGCCCGCACGATGAATGCCGGCGCACGAACCGTGGCGGTCGACCGCCGCTCGCGCCAGTTCGCCGAGCGCGATCGCGTTCACCGCGGTGACGCGCCCGTCGCGCGGAGCCCGCGCCGCCGACACGCTTTTCCGGCACGCGCATGCCCTCGAGCCCGGCCCGCGAGCCGCCCTGCGCTTCGATCAGCGCGACGAATTTTTCGTACGCGCTGCCCGCTCGTCAGCGCCGCCTCGACCTGCGCGTCGATGTCGCCGGTCGCGCCGCCGACGCGCAGCATCTCGGCCGCGATCACGCGCACCACTTCACCCAAGCGCGGATCGCGCGTGCTGCCGCGCAGGAAGTCGCGCGCTTCGATCGCTTCGAGCGCATTGCCGATCGACGGCCCGAGCGGTTCGTCCATGTCGGTGATCAGCGCCGACGCGCGGCGGCCGAGGCGCGCCGCAATTTCCACCATCGCGACGGCGAGTTCGCGCGCTTGTTCGAACGTCGACATGAACGCGCCGCCGCCGGTCTTCACGTCGAACACGATCGCGCTCGCGCCGCCGGCGATCTTCTTCGACACGATCGACGCCGCGATCAGGCCGACGCTGGCGACGGTGCCGGTGCGATCGCGCAGATCGTAGAGCCGTTTGTCGGCCGGCACGAGGCGCTCGCTCTGCGCGCTGATCGCGCAGCCGATGCGTTCGACTTGCGCGCGAAATTCATCCGGCGCGAGCGTGGTCCGCACGCCCGGGATCGACTCGAGTTTGTCGAGCGTGCCGCCGGTGTGGCCGAGCGCGTGGCCCGAGAGCTTCGCCACGGCGACGCCGCACGCGGCGACGACCGGCACGACGATCATCGAGACGCTGTCGCCGACGCCGCCGGTGGAATGCTTGTCGACGACGCTGCCGGCGAACGCGATCGTGTCGCCCGAGCGGATCATCGCCTCGGTCAGCGCCTGGGTTTCGCCCGGGGTCAGCCCCTGGATCGCGGAGGCCATCAGGAGCGCGGCGATCGGGGCCTCGTCGATCGTCTCGGCGACGTACCCGTCGATCAGCCGCTCCCAGGTCGAGGCGGGCACGACCCCGCCGGTCCGCTTCATATCCAGTGCCTGCCGCACCCAGCTCTCGGTCATCTCGCTTGGGTTTACCCCCGCGCGGCTCGAAGCCCGCCCCCATGCGTTCCCCCGCCCGGGCCGCGCTGGCAATCATCTTGGTCGCGAGCGCGTTGCCGTCTGCCGTAGGTGCGCAGCCGGCGCCCGTTCCCACGCCCGAGCGGGCCCCCGCCACCGCTTCGCCCGCCCCACCGCCGGTTGCGCCGACGGCCGCGCCGTTGCCGGCACCGTCGCCCGCCTCGTCGCCTTCGCCCTCGCCCAGCCCGACGGCAACGGCGAGCGGATCGCCGTACCACTTCATCACGACGCCCTCGCCCCCGCCGGCCGGTCAGCCCGCGATCCTCGAAATCGACATGCTCGACCAGACGCTGCACGCGGGCGCACCCTACAGCGTGCGCGTGAGGACGAGCCCCGACGTCACCGCGATCAACGTTTCCGCAATGGGCCAGACATACGGCATGCAAGCCGCGGGACCAGGCCTGTTCGCCTCCGACGGTCAGATCCCGAACGGCATTCCGTTCTTCTTACTCAACCGCGACTATACGGTCACCATCATCGCCCTCACCGCCGACAAACGCACCACCAGCGTTTCACTGACACTGCATCTCACGAAATAACTACGATAGTGGCTGTCCCTCGACAAGCTCGGGATGACATTGATTTTGTGGTATGATGTAAGGCCGTGCCTGATGCCGTTTCTGTTTTAGCGCCCTCATTTGTTCGTGCTCTTCCCTCGAGCAGCAGGCCCCTGGCGGAGCTGATCGAGCGTTTACGTACGCCCTCGGACCGGGGGCTGGCGTTCGGCTTGCACGAGACGACGGCGGCGGCGCGGCCGTATTTGCTGGCCGGGATTCATGGGGCGCTCGGCGGGACGATGATGGTCGTCGTGCCGACGGCGGACGTAGCCGAACGAACCTTTGCCGACCTGACGTACTATCTCGGCGAATCGGAATCGCGCACCGTCGCGCTCGTGCGCGCGCGCGATGAAGCCGTCGGAGCACTCGACTCGCCGTCGGAACGCAGTGCGCGCATGACGCTGCTGCACGATCTGTGCGCGAACCGGCCGCAGATCGTCGTCGTGCCGGTCGCGGCATTGCGCCAGTACGTCATGCCGTGTGACGTGTTTCGGACGGAGACGCTGGAGCTTGTGGCCGGTGATGAACCGGGTTGGGATGCGCTGCAGCTGCGGCTGTTCCGCCTCGGGTATACGCGCGTCGACGTCGTGAGCGCGGCCGGCGAGTTCGCGGTACGCGGCGGCATTCTCGACGTGTTTCCGGCGACGGCGGATCGGCCGGTGCGACTGGAATTCTTCGGCGATACACTCGAGTCGTTGCGGCCGTTCGACATCGCTTCGCAACGTTCGGATGAATCGATCGAACGCATCACGATCGTGCCGTGGCTCGAGATCCTTCGCGACGATACCCTACGCGAGAACGTGCTGCGCGGTGCGGCCGGTGAGGCCAGCGTGGTTTCGGCGGTTCGGCAATTTCTCGCCGGCGGCAACGACGTACCGGAGCCGTGGCTGGGTCTGGCGTACAGCGAACGCACGACGCTGCTCGATTATCTCGATGCGCGCGCGGTCGTCGTGCTCGAAGAACCCGGCATGCTCGCGACGATCGACCGTGGGCTCGAAGACGAGCACTCGCGCGCGACCAACGTGTTGCTGGCCGGCGTCGAATCCGGCGAACTCGACGTCAGCACCGACGAAGTCGGCGAGGCGCTCGTTGCAGATCTCGCTTTTCCTTATCCGCGGCTCGCCTCGCATCGCGAGGCGCTCGCCGCGCGGCGCGTGCTCGTGGTGACGGGCGGTATCGAGACCGGCGACTTGCCGTGGCTGCCGAGCATCGTCGAAGGCTACGCGCAAGAGACCCATCCGGGCGAGTTGTTCAGCCGGCAGATCGAACGTTTTCTCGAGGCAGTGCGCGGGTGGATCGCTGCGGGCGACACGGTGCTGCTCGTCGTCAACGGCGCTTCGCGGTTGACCGAGATTTTGCGCGCGGCGGACATCTCCGTCGAGCGCACCGCCAACTTCGTGCATCTGCGCGCAACGGGGACCGACGGCGTTGCGATGGGGTCGCGCAGCGGCTCGGTTTTTGTCGACACGGGTTCGCTCGAGGCGGGGTTCTCGATTCCGGGATTGCGGCTGCACGTGCTCGGTGATCGCGAGATCTTCGGGCAGCCGGCGAAGCGGGTCAAGCTGCGCGCGATCAAGGAAGGCGTGCCGGTTACGCTGGCCGATCTGAAGGTCGGCGATTACGTGGTGCACGCGGTGCACGGCATCGGGCAGTATCTCGGGCTGCGCACGGAGACGATCCTCGGCGCCATCGGCGACTACATGGACCTGAAGTACGCCGGCACCGATCGCATGCTCGTGCCGGTGCATCAGATGCATCAGGTGACGAAGTACGGCGCGCACGAAGGCGCGGCGCCGAAACTCAGCAAGATGGGCGGCGCCGATTGGGCGCGCACCAAAGGCCGCGTTTCCGAAGCGCTCTCGAAGATCGCCGACGGCCTCGTCGAGTTGTATGCGGAGCGCGAGAGCTCGCCCGGCCACGCGTTCGCGCCCGATACGCCGTGGCAAGCCGAACTCGAGGAAGCGTTTCCCTACGACCCGACGCCCGATCAAGCCAAGGCCATCGACGAGACGAAGGCCGATATGGAACGGCCGCGGCCGATGGACCGGCTCGTGTGCGGCGACGTCGGCTACGGCAAGACCGAAGTTGCGGTGCGCGCGGCGTTCAAGGCGATCGCCGATAAGAAGCAAGTCGCGATCCTCGTGCCGACCACGCTCTTGGCCTCGCAGCACCATCGCACGTTCGCGGCCCGCTTCGCGTCCTATCCCGTGCGCATCGAAGAGCTCTCGCGTTTCAAGACGAAAAAAGAACAGCAGGCGACGCTGGCCGCGCTTGCCGACGGCAAGGTCGACGTCGTCGTCGGGACGCACCGGCTCTTGCAGAAGGACGTCGTCTTCCGCGACCTGGGCCTCATCATCGTCGATGAAGAGCAACGCTTCGGGGTGATGCACAAGGAGCGGCTCAAGCAGATGCGCGCCACGGTCGACGTGCTCACGCTCTCGGCCACGCCGATTCCGCGCACCCTGCAGATGTCGCTGATGGGCGTGCGCGATCTCTCGCTGATCCGCACCGCACCGCGCAACCGCATGTCGATCAAGACCGTGGTCGTGCCGCAGTCGGACGCGATCGTGCAGCACGCGATTACCGCCGAGCTCGATCGCGGCGGCCAGGTGTACTACGTCCACAATCGCATCGAGTCGATCTACGGCGTGGCGCGCGCGCTCGAACAGCTCGTCCCGAAGGCGCGCATCGCGGTCGGTCACGGCCAGATGCACGAACACGAGCTCGAGCCGATCATGTCGAAGTTCATCGACGGCGAGATCGACGTGTTCGTGTCGACGACGATCATCGAGAACGGCATCGACATCCCCAATGTCAACACGATCATCGTGCACGATGCCGACAAGTTCGGGCTCGCGCAGCTCTATCAGTTGCGCGGACGCGTCGGCCGCTCGAACCACCAGGCCTATGCGTTCTTGCTTTATCAAGCGCACAAGGCGCTCAGCGAGGATGCGAAGGCGCGGCTGGAAGCGATCCGCGAGTTCACCCACCTCGGGTCGGGCTTGCAGATCGCGATGCGCGACCTCGAGATTCGCGGCGCGGGCAACCTGCTCGGCGCGGCGCAGTCGGGCTTCATCGGCGCGGTCGGCTTCGAGACGTACGCGCAACTGCTGGCCGAGGCGATCACCGCGCGGAAGGGCGCGCAAGCGATCACCGATGCGCGCGAGACCGTGATCGACGTGAAGCTCGATGCGTTCGTGCCCAACGACTACATCCCGCAGGTCTCGCAAAAGATCGCCGTCTATCAGCAGCTGGCCGCCGCGCGCACGCTCGACGGCGTGGAAGACATCGTCGCCAGCGTGCGCGACCGCTTCGGGCCGTTGCCCGAACCGTTCGAGAACCTGGCGGAGATCACGCGCCTGCGCGTGCTCGCGCTGCAGGCCGGCGTCACGCGCGTCGTGATCAACGAACAGCGGCTCACGCTCGGCGTCGGCACGGGGTTCGTGCTCGACCCGGCAGCGATTCCGCGGCTGCAATCGATCACGAAGAACAAGTTCCGCTTCGGCGAGGGGAAGATCACGATCGATCTGCCGGCCCGCAGCGCGGCCGAACAACTGCCCACGCTGCACGCGCTGCTGAACACGCTGAGCCCGGTATGAGCGATAGCGTCACCTCGCATATCGACGAAGCAATCGATGCCATCGCGGATCTCGAGCGCGAAGCGCAGGAAGCGACGTCGCGCCACCACCGCTGGATTCAGCGCGTCACGAGCCGCATCGGCCGGCCGCTGACGTTCTACATCGTCGTCGCGTTCGTCGTGCTCTGGATCGTTTCGAATAGCCTCGTCTTGGGCGCGACCGGCCATACGTTCGATCCGCCGCCTTTTTATTGGCTGCAAGGAATGGTTTCACTGAGCGGGTTACTCGTCGCGATCCTCATTTTGACGACCGCCAACCGCGTCGCGCAAATCGATTCCTCGCGTGACAAGCTCGATCTGCAGATCAACCTACTCAACGAGCGGCGCACGGCAAAGCTGATCCGCATGCTCGATGAGTTGCGGCGCGATACACCGGAGGTTCCCACGCACAACGATCCCGAAGTGCAGCAATTGAGCGAACATACCGACACGCAAGAAGTCGCGCGCGCGATCGAAGAGCGAACGCCACCGCGTCCGGGAACCTAACAGGAGCACCGATGGCCGCCGAACCCACCAACGAGTCGACCCTGCGCATCGTCCAAACGAAAGAATGGAAGGTCCAGATCAACGAGGCCGGCACGGCTATCCGATCATCATGCTGCACGGCTCGGGACCGGGCGCCACCGGCTGGACGAATTTCGGTCCCAACATCATCGCGCTCTCGAAGAAGTACCGCGTCATCGCGGTAACGCTGCCGGGCTGGGGCCAATCCTCGGAGATCGAGCCCGGTAAGGAACCGCTGCGCAAGACGAACGCGCGCGCGGTGAAGCTGCTGATGGACGAACTCGGCATCGACAAAGCGGCGGTCGTCGGCAACTCGATGGGCGGCGGCGCCGTGCAGCAGTTCCTCACCGATTTCCCCGAACGGCTCTCGCACTTCGTGACGATGGGCACGGGCGGGCCGGGCGTGAACTTGCTCGTCCCCGGCGGCTTCACCGAAGGGATCCGCATCCTCAACGAAACCTACGCCGATCCGTCGCCCGAAAACATTCGCCGGCTCGTGCGCATCATGGTCTACGACTCATCATTCGTCACGGACGAATTGTGCAATCTGCGCTCGCAGGCCGCGCTTGCGAATCCGCAACATCTCAAGAACTTCTTGAACCCCAAGAAGGACGGCACGGTTCAGGGCGACGACATCGTCGCCGCCCTGACGAACACGAAGACGCCCGCGCTGCTCGTGCACGGGCGCGACGACCGCACCGTTCCGCTGGAAGGTTCGATGCGGCTAAACGCGATGATCCCGGACTCGCGCCTGCTGGTCTTCAACCGCTGCGGTCACTGGGCTCAGCTCGAGCACGCAGACGAATTCAACCAGCTCCTGGACGGGTTTATTTCGAGCCATTAACCACCGGCTCGAAGCGTTCGTGGTGGCTTCGGAATGAGCCGAGGCCTTGGGTAGCGGTGCGGAGTTCGGTGATGTAGTGGGCGAGTTCGGCTTGCGGCACGAGCGCCGAGACCTGGTAGAACGCCGCGTCTTCGGAGGGGCCGAAGGATTGCACGACGCCGCGCTTGGCCGTCAGCTGCGAGACCGTAGCTGAGGCGAACGGTTCGGGCACGCGCACCTCGATCGCGGTGATCGGCTCGAGCACGCGCACGCCGCACTTCGGCAGCGCGTCGCGAATCGCCATCGCGGCGGCCGTCTTGAACGACGCCTCGCTCGAATCGACGGCGTGGAATGAGCCGTCGTAGAGCGTGACGTGCAGGTCGGTCACCGGATAGCCGTTCGGTCCGCGCAAAAGCGCTTCACGCACGCCTTTTTCCACCGCCGGAAAGAACTGGCGCGGGACGGCGCCGCCGACGACCTTCTCCTCGAACGAGACGCCGTGACCGCGTTCGCGCGGCTCGATGCGCAGCCGCACCTCGCCGAACTGGCCGTGGCCGCCGGTCTGATGCTTGTAGCGCGCGTGCGCTTCGGTGCCCACCGTGATCGTTTCACGATACGCGATCTGCGGCTCGCGCGTCTGCACGGCCACGTGGTACTTGCGTTCGAGGCGCTCGGCCGCAACCGCCACGTGAACTTCGCCGCAGCCGCAGAGTTCGAGTTCGTTCGTGAACTCCGCGCGCATTAGCCGCAATGCCGGATCTTCATCGATCAGGCGCGCGAGCATCTGCGAAAGCTTCGCTTCGTCGAGCCGGTCTTTCGGTGCGATCGCCACCGCGAAGACCGGATCCGGCAGGTCGAGCGCCGGCATCTTCGTGTGCGCGCCGCCGGTCGTGAGCGTGTCGAGCGTCTGCACGTTTTCCAAACGCGAGAGCGCGACGATTTCGCCCGGGCCCGCGCTCGTGACCGGCTCTTGCTTCTTCCCTTGCAGCCGGTAGATGCCGCCGGGGCGCGATTGCACGCCCGGGCGCGACGTATCGGTGAGCACGGAATCGCTGGTCAGCGTGCCGCTGAAGATGCGCACGACCGAAAGCTTGCCCGATTGCGGATGGATGACGGTCTTGCACACTTGCGCGACGACCGGTCCCCCGGGCTTCGCTTCGATCGCCCGACCGTCGGCGTCGGTGCGTTCGACGTCGAGCGGTGAGGGAAACTGTTCGGCAATCGTGGCGATCAGTTCGCTGATGCCGATGCCGCGCGCGGCCGAGCCGTAGAGCACCGGCACGATCTGATCGCGCGCGTACTCATCGTGCAAGTCTTTGCGCACTTCATCCAGCGGCGGCTCCACGCCCTCGAGCAATTCCTCGAGCAGATGATCGTCGAAGTCGCCGAGCGCTTCGAGCAATTTGCCGTGCGCGTCGGCGACATCGCCCGCGCCGGCAGTTGCGGCGACGACGTCGACGACGCCGCTGAACGCATCGCCTTCGCCGACCGGAACTTGTTCGGCAACGACGTGCATGCCGTAGGCTGCGACGAGCGCTTGCAGCGTCGCCGCGGGTTGCGCGCCGGGGCGGTCCATCTTGTTGATAAAAAATAAATGCGGCATGCGCCGCGATTCGAGAAAGTCGACCAGCGCGCGCGTTTGCGCGATGTGGTTGGGATCGGCGTCGATGACCACGACCGCGGCATCCGCCGCGAGCAGCGCGATCTTGGATTCTTCGAGAAAGTCGACGAAGCCGGGCGCATCGATCAGCATGAGATCGACGTCGCCGCAAGCGGTGTGTGCGAAGCCGACGCATGTGGATTGCGCGTGGCCGATGCACTCGGGTTCGAAGTCGGTGGTGGTGGTGCCGTCGGCAACCGAGCCGCGGCGCGGGATGGCCCCGCAATGGTGGAGGATTGCTTCCGTCAAGGTCGTCTTGCCCGCGTGGTGCAGGCCGACGACCGCAAGGTTCCTCCGGCGCGAAATGTCCATTTCAACGCTCCTACCTAAGTCCGAGGGACCACCCCAATTCCCCACCCAAAAACGGCCTCCTACGCGCCCCAATTGTCATCCCGACGCCAGGGGGTTATACCAGGCGTGTTTCGGCTAGGTCTAGGTCGTATTGGACTTTGCGGAAGATGTCGTCGGGGATGCGGCCTTCGTCGCGCAGGCGCATGATCTCGTGGCGTTCGGCGGCGATTGCCTGCTCTTGGATTTTGTGGTCGAAGAGGCTCTCTTCGCTCTCCTCGTCGTGCCCGGGCGTGATGTGGCGGCCGAGGTGATCGATGCGGTTGCGGTACTCGGCGATCGCGCGCTGCACGGGTTCGCGTTCGGCATCCTGGTTCGCGCTTTCGGCCAGCGCTTCGAGACGCTTCAAGCCCGCTTCGAGCGCCTTGATGCGCACTTGCGCTTCGTACGCTGCGCTGTCTTCGCCGGCTTCCAGCTTCAGCCAGCGCAAGAGCGGAAAGAGCGAGAGTCCTTGGCCGACGAGCGTAATGACGATCACGCAGAACGTGATGAAGATGATCGCGGCGCGTTGCGGAAACGGGGCGCCGTGCGCGTCGCGCAACGGCAGCGCGAGTGCGGCGGCCAGCGAAACGATGCCGCGCAGTCCCGTCCAGCCGATGACCGTGATCCACTTCCATTGCGCGGGATCGCGACTGCGTTCGCCCGGACGGAACGCGCGCGGAATGTAGGCTTGCGCGAACGCCCACGCCATGCGCAGCACGATCAGCATCAGCGAGAGCCACAGCGCGAGCGGCAACCATTGTGAAACGATCGAACCGTCGCTGATGATGTCGCGCAGTTCGAGCCCGATCAGCAAGAACACGAGCGCGTTGAGCAAGTAGATCAGGATGTTCCAGACGGCGCCCGAGACGAGGCGCGTTTCCGGACTCGCGTAGATCGGACTGCGGCGGCCGAGAATGATGCCGATCGTGACCGTCGCCAGCACCCCCGAACCCCCAAGCGCCTCGGCGCTGAGGTAGCTCACGTAGGGCGCGATCAGCACGACGAGGTTGTCGATCTGCGTGTCGCTGATGTCGAGCCGGCGCAAGAGACGCAGCAGTCCCTCGGCGGCGAACGCCAGCGCAACGCCGACCGCCGTGCCCACGACCACGACGATCACGAACGTCATCGACGCGCGCGGCAGCGAGAAGCGTCCGAGCACGGCGGCGACCACGGCGAACCGGTAGATCACGAGCGCCGTCCCGTCGTTGAGCAGCCCTTCCCCATCTAAAATCGCGACGATACGGCGCGGCACGCCGAAGCGCTCGAAGACGGCCGAGGCGGCGACCGCGTCCGGCGGCGAGACGATCGCCCCGAGCACGAACGCGCTCGCCCACCCGAACCCCGGGGCGAGCCACTCGACCATCGCCGCCACCGCAAGGGTGCTGGCGATGACGAGGCCGACCGCGAGCAAGATAACCGGGCGGATGTTCTTCTTGAGCAGGCCCCAATCGGTCACCCAGCCGCCGTGGAAAAGCAGCGGCGGCAGGACCGTATAGAAGATCCACTCCGGGGCGACGTTCACGTGCGGGAGGCCCGGCACGAAGGCGATCGCCGACCCGCCGATCACGAAAACGATCGGGTAGGGCAGCTTGAGCCATTTGGCAAGCACAGCCAGCGGCGCGATCGCCGCCAGCGTGGCAAACAGCAGGATCGGCGCGCTCATCCCGTCGCTCGTTTCCCGCATGCCCACGGAGGGCCCCGCCGTATGGGCTTTGAAGCGCTCCTGGTCGTGCGGAGCAGCAACGCTCCGCATTTCTGCGTCAGTCCCCGGGGAGATTTATGTCCAAGCTCATTCGAACGGCAGCTGCCGTGGCGACCGCGATCGTCGGCATCACGTTCACCGGCTGCTCCGGCAGCGGCGGTAGCAGCGGCGGCGACATCGCCACCGTCAACGATCAGCACATCACCAAGGCCGCTTTCGACAACCGTCTCGAGTCGAGCCCGACGGCGAAACAAGTCCTGACCCAGCTCGTTCAGCAAGCGCTGATCGACCAGTACGGTCAGGATCAGAAGATCACGATCCCGCAGGCCGACATCGACAAAAAAGAAGCGGACATCAAGAGCAAGTATCCGCCGGGGCAGTTCGATACGATCCTCAAGCAGCAGGGCCTGACCGAATCCGACGTGCAGACGATCCTCAAACAGCAGCTGATCATCGAGAAGGCCGTCGCGCCGATGGTGCACGTCACCGATGCCGACGTGGCCGCCTACTTCGCGAAGAACCACGCCACGCTCGACAAGCCGCCGCAGGTGCGCGCGCGCCACATCCTCGTCGCCGACGAGAAAACGGCCGACATGATCGAGGCCAAACTGAAGGCCGGCGGCAACTTCGCCGATCTCGCCAAGCAATATTCGACCGACCCGTCGACCAAAGACAAGGGCGGCGAACTCGGCTTCTTCGGAGCGGGCCAAATGGTGCCGGCATTCCAGGCCGCGGCGTTCGCGCTGCCGGTCGGCGCCACGTCGGCGCCGGTGAAGTCGCCGTTCGGCTGGCACATCATTCAGGTTGAAGAGAAGCACCCGGCGATCCACGCGACGCTGGCGGGCTCGAAAGCGCAGATCAAGGACACGCTCACGCAGCAAGCCGAGCAGCAGCAGATCCCGATCTTCTTGCAGCAGCTGCGCGCGAAGGCGAACATCACGATCAACGACCCGCGCTACGCCGACCTCTTCCCGCCGCCGCTGCCTGCGCCGCCGTCGGCCGCTGCGCCGGCTCCGGCCGCCTCGGCTCCCGCTCCGGCAGCGCCGGCCAGCGCCCCCGCTCCCGCAAAGACCTAGCCCGCCAAGCGTCGGGGGAGCGCTACAGTCGTGACGATTGTGGCGGTCCCTCGACGACGCGCCCTTCGGGCGCTTTGCTCGGGATGACATGGGGTCGACGGCGAAGGCGGGTTGAGGATGTTGCGCATCGTTGGGCTTGGACCGGGTGATCCTGATCTGTTGACGCTTGGCAGCCGGGAGGCGATGCGCGCCGTGGGGCGTGCCGTCACCGTGCTTGCGCCGCCGGACCTCGTGCTCTTCCTCGAGAGCGAGGGGGTGACGATTCTGCGCGGGCTGATCACGGATCAGCCGCTGTTCATTCGCGGCTCGAGCGAGGTGATCGACGGGTTTGTCGAGCGGCTCGACGATAGCGATCTCGCGCTTGGGATTCTCGGCAATCCGCTCTCCGATTTCGCCGGACTGCCGATTCTGCTGCGCGCGCTCGAGCGGCGCCGGATCGTGGCGGAGATCGTGCCCGGCATGCCGCGCGCCACGCTGTCGGCGTCGATCACGATGCCGCTGTTGCCGCTGCCGCCGGGCTCGAGCCATCAGAACTGGGACGATCTGATCCAGATCATGGCGCGGCTGCGCCGTTCGTGTCCGTGGGATCGCGAACAGACGCACGAGTCGCTCGTGCGCTATCTCGTCGAGGAAACATACGAGGTCGTCGACGCGATCGAAAGCGGCGAAGAAGCGGAATTGTGCGAGGAGCTCGGCGACTTGCTCTTCCAGGTCGTGTTTCACGCGCAGCTGGCGACGGAACGCGGCAAGTTTTCGGTGGCCGACGTCGTCGACGCGCTCTCGAACAAGATGATCCGCCGCCACCCGCATGTGTTCGGTGACGTTGCGGCCGCCAACGTAGCCGAAGTGTGGCAGAACTGGGACCAGCTCAAGTCGCAAGAACCCTCGAGCGCCTCGCGCACCTCGAAGCTCGACGGCATCCCCAACGGCATGCCGGCCTTGCAGCGCGGCCAGAAGATGCAAGAGAAAGCCGCGCGCGTTGGTTTCGACTGGGTCGACGCGCGCCAGATCACGGAGAAGCTCGCCGAGGAACTGCGCGAGTTTGCCGAAGCGCGCTCGCAAGCGACGAAGCCGGTCTACGAAGATCCGCACGTCCGCGAAGAACTCGGCGACGTGCTGTTCACGGTCGTGAACCTCGCGCGCCGGCTGAACATCGACGCCGAAGGCGCCATGCGCGACGCTAACACAAAATTCGACCGCCGCTTCCGCTACATGGAGCAGTACGCCCTCGCCAGCGGCCGCGAACTCGGCGACATGACCCTCGACGAACTAGAAGACCTCTGGCAAGCCGCAAAAACCGCGGCGTGATCGTCCCTGTCATCCCGAGCAAAGCGCCCGCAGGCGCGTCGTCGAGGGACAGCCACAATCCCTAATATCCTCAACGCTCTCCCGGTTCTCCGCGCACGTTTCAAGCTGCGCGAACTTCCGATATTGCGGGCACGCCTGCAGCAGCGCGTTCGAGCGGCGCCGTTGCCCGCCGGCCCATTCGGCCATATGCGCCGCTGGTGGAACGTGGTCAACACATCGGTGGCGGGGTTGCGCGCGGATCGTTTCATCGATGTGCGCGAACTCATGCGCTCGACCGCGCTCGAAGATCACGTCGCGAAAGCCGATGCGTACTTCGCGGGCCTCGGCTCCGACAGCGTGCATGCGCGCAAGCCGTTCGCCGACCCGGTCGAAGCCGAACAGCTCACGCGCGCGCTCACCGTGCTGTTGCCGCACCTGGACCTTTTCTCCGGCGCGCGCGTTTTGGATTTCGGCGCGGGAACGTGCTGGTCGAGCATGATTTGGGCGTATCTCGGCTGCACGGTGATCGCGACGGATGTTTCGGCGAACGCGCTGCGCTTCGGCGAGGAACGGCTGCGCGCGGATCCCGTGGCCAAAGATTTGCCCGTGTCGTTCTTGCGCTTCGACGGGCGGCGATTCGATCTGCCGGATGC
This sequence comes from Vulcanimicrobiota bacterium, assembly GCA_963845455.1. Classification (GTDB taxonomy): domain Bacteria; phylum Vulcanimicrobiota; class Vulcanimicrobiia; order Vulcanimicrobiales; family Vulcanimicrobiaceae; genus Lustribacter. The sequence goes on from CAWJSM010000003.1 coordinate 60,767, forward strand.
GTCGGTCGATCGCATCATCGGCATCGACACGCTGCATCACGTGCTCGATGTGCCGGCGACGCTCACCGAATTGTCGCGTCTGCTCGCGCCCGGCGGCATTGCGGCGTTCAGCGAACCGGGGCCGTTTCATTCGCTGGGTCCGCAAGCGCAGCACGAGATGGCCGCGTTCGGCGTGATCGAGAACGACATTCGCGTCGCCGACATTCGCGCGTCGGCGCTGGCGGCGGGATTCACGGATATGCGTGTGGCGTGGTTCTCACCGCGTTCGCGGTTGATGAGCGTCGAGGAATTCGACCAGCTTGCTGCCGGCCGCGTGTCGGGTCGTGACGCGCGGAAAATCGTGCGTGACATCGCCGGCGATTTGGCAAACATCCGGATCTTCTTCTTGTACGCTCCTGGTGCGCGCGCGCTCGACAGCCGCGACCGGCAGGGCCTCGCCGCCGAGTTCTGCCGGCAATTTGCGCTACGACGGCTCGCGGCTCTCGGGAACGCTGACGGTCAAGAACACGGGCAGCGCAACGTGGCTACCATCGGGCCCCGATCGCGGTGCGGTCAACGTCGGCGTGCAGCTACGCGGCGCCGTCGCCAACGGGAATTTCGCGCGCATCCCGCTGAGCACAACGCCCGTCGAGCCGGGTCAGAGCGCGAGCGTGCGCGATCGACGTATCCATTCCGCAAGCCGACAGCATCGCGATCGATCTCGTGGCCGAAGCTGTCGAATGGTTTGCCAATCTCGGGAATCCCGAGCTTATCATCACTCGGTAGCGCGGCTTGTGGCGGTCCCTCGACGACGCGCTGCGGCGCTTTGCTCGGGATGACAAAGATGGGGGCGAGCCTTCGCAAGGGCGGGGTGACAGGGTAGTTTGACTTATGTTATAACAACGACATGGTTCTCAAAGTAACGCGCATCGGGAACTCCCTGGGGGTGATCCTCCCGAAGGATGCGGCTGCGCAACTCAACGTTGAGGCTGGTGACCAGCTCTTTCTCACGACATCGCCGGACGGCTTCCGCATTACGCCTTACAGCCCGGAGTTCGAAACGCAAATGACCCTCGCGCGTGAAATCATGCGCGAGCGGCGAGACGCGCTGCGTGAACTCGCCAAATGACATCATCCGGCTTGACCTCGCCGTAATTCAAGCAATTCACGAAAGCCAAGTCGCTGAACATGGTGGTGGTGTTGGCGTCCGCGATGAGAACCTTCTGGAGTCGGCGCTGAACCGGCCGATTCAACATGCTACATTTGCCGAGCCGGCAGCGGACATTGCGGCGCTGGCCGCAATTTACGGAATCGCATTCATTCGCAACCACCCGTTCATTGATGGAAATAAACGCGTCGGTTTGGTCGCCCTCGAATTGTTCCTGCGCCTAAACGGCTTCCGCCTAACGGCTGATAACGCAGCTTGCGTCAATCAAATTCTCGCGCTCGCGGCAGGTCAGCTTACCGACGAGCAATTTACTGATTGGGTGCGGCGCCACGCGACTCGATAAGTATCTTAAGGTTTCGCGTTTGGCGAAGCGGCGGGCTGAGGCGAAGGATGGGATCGAGGCCGGGCGCATCACGCGCGAAGGGCGCGCGCTCAAGCCCGGTTACGAAGTAAAAGTCGGGGACGTGCTGGTGATTCATTACCGCACGAAGTTTCTCACGGTGCGCGTTGCGATGATTCCCGAACGCATCTTGCCGTCGCTGAAACCGGCCGAGATGTACGAGATCGTCGACGAACGCAAGGACGACGCGCGCGATTGGCTCTGACGCGTTCGAGTCTCTCGATCGACACGAAAGATGCGCTCGCGCGCGACGTTCCCGCCGCGCCGCATTGCCGCACAGCGCTCCGTGACGGGCTCGCGTACTTCGCGGGTGCCGACGCCGGGGGGCGGCACGTCGTGCGCACCCGGCGCTCGTCGATCGCGCGGCTCGTGCGTTCGCTCGCGGGCACGGCCGAGGGCAACGTGCGGCGCACGATCGAGCCGCGGCTCTATCGCAGCACGATGTTCGAGATTGACGCCGACGGCGCGGGGACGCTGCCGCCCTGGCCGCGGGCGCGCTGCGACCGGCGCATGGAACTCCGGGCCGCGTTCTTGGCCTGCGGGTCGCTGGCGGCTCCGCAGGCGGGCTACCACCTCGAATTCGTGCCGCCGGCCCCGGAAGCGAGCGAGCGGATCGAGCGGCTCATCCGGGCGGAAGGCGTCGAGGCGCGCACGATGCTGCGCAAGGGCCGGCCGGTGGTCTACCTCAAGGGCCTGGACGCGATCGTCGTGGTGCTTTCGGCGATCGGCGCGCACGGCGCCGTCTTGCGCCTCGAAGACGTGCGCGCCCTTAAGGAAACCAAGAACCGCATCCACCGTTTGGTGAACACCGAGACCGCCAACGTGGTCCGGGCCGCGAGCGCGGCGGCAGCGCAGCGGGACGCGATCGCCTACCTAGCGGATGCCTACGGCCTGCGCAATCTCTCGCCGGCCCTGCGGGAGGCGGCACAGCTGCGGCTGTCCCATCCGGAGGAAACGTTGGCCGAACTGGGCCGCCGCGCGTCCCCGCCGGTGGGCAAGGCCACGATCAACGGCCGGATCGTCGCGCTGATGCGCCTGGTCCGGCGACTTCGTGAGCCACGCGAACAGGAGCCGCGCACGCATCCGGCTTAGTCACGCTGTCCTATGCGCATTGGTATCAACGGTTTCGGCCGGATCGGCCGCAATTTCACGAAGTCGCTCCTCGAGCGCCACCCCGACGTCGAGATCGTCGCCGTCAACGATCTGACCAGCGCCAAAGAGTGCGCGCATCTCTTCAAATACGATTCGAACTACGGCACGTTCCCGGGGACCGTCACCGCGACGGAGAGCGGGATCACGATCGACGGCAAGTCGATCAAGGTGCTGGCCGAACGCGATCCCGGCAAGCTGCCGTGGAAGGATCTCGGCGTCGACGTCGTCGTCGAATCGACCGGGCTCTTCACCAAAGCCGAAAAAGCGCGCGCGCACATCGACGGCGGCGGCGCGAAGAAAGTGATCATCTCGGCGCCCGCGACCGGCGACGACATCACGATCGTGCTGGGCGTGAACGACAAGGATTACGATCCGGCCAAGCACCACGTGATCTCGAACGCATCGTGCACCACGAATTGCCTCGGGCCCGCAGTGAAGGTCGTCGTCGACGAACTCGGCTGGGTGAAGGCGTTCATGTCGACGATTCACTCCTACACGAACGACCAGAACATCCTCGATGCACCGCACAGCGATGCACGCCGCGCGCGCAACGCCGCCACCAACATCATCCCGACGTCGACCGGCGCGGCCAAGGCGCTCTACCTGACGATTCCGGAAGTGAAGGGCGCCTTCGACGGCTTCGCGCTGCGCGTTCCGACCCCGACCGTCTCGATGGTCTACCTCGTCGCGGTGACGAAAAAAGCCACCACCAAAGACGAGCTCAACGCGATGCTCAAGAAAGCCGCCGACGGCCCGCTCAAGCACGTGCTGCAATACACCGAGGAAGAACTCGTTTCGGCCGATTTCAAGCGCAATCCGTATAGCTCGATCGTCGACAGCAAGCTGACCAACGCGCAAGGCGATCTCATTCAACTCGGACTCTGGTATGACAACGAATGGGGCTACTCGTGCCGTCTCGCCGACGTCACGTCGATGGTCCTGAAAAAGATGCCGGCCGCGGTCTGATTTGACGTTTCGGACGTTGCGCGACGCGGGCGACGTCCGCGGCAAGCGCGTATTGCTCCGCGAAGACCTCAACGTCCCGATGAAGGACGGCAAGGTCGGCGATGAGACGCGCATCGTCGCGTCGCTCGAGACGCTGCGTTGGCTCAGCCGGCGCGGCGCCAAGACGATCATCCTCTCGCATCTCGGACGGCCCGACGGGAAGCCGGATCCGAAGTATTCGCTGCGGCCCGTGGCGGCGCGCCTCGGCGAGCGGCTGGGCATGCCGGTCGCGTTCGTCGACGATTGCGTCGGCGCGGCGGCCGTGGCCGCCTCGCGTGCCGTTCCCGACGGCGGTTTCGTGCTGTTCGAAAACGTGCGCTTTCACCCCGAAGAAGAGGCGAACGATCCGGCGTTCGCGCGCGACCTCGCGCAGAGCGGCGACCTCTACGTCAACGACGCCTTCGGCACGGCGCACCGCGCGCACGCCTCGACCGTCGGCGTTGCGAGCGATCTGCCCGCCTATGCCGGCTTGCTCATGGAAGCCGAACTCGCCGCGCTCACGAAACTCACCGTGAACCCGGCGAAGCCGTTCGTGTGCGCGATCGGCGGCGCGAAAGTCGCCGACAAGGTCGGCGTGTTCGAGAACCTGCTTGCGCGCGTCAGCTCGTTCGTCATCGGCGGCGGCATGGCCAACACGTTCCTCGCCGCGCAAGGGATCGATGTCGGTAAGTCGCTGCGCGATCCCGATCTCGGTCCCGCGAAATCGATCATCGAGCATGCCAAGGCCAAGGGTGTGACGCTGCATTTGCCGACCGATGCGGTGGTGGCCGATGCGTTCGACGCCGATGCAACGGCCCAAACGGTTGCGTTGAAAGACGTCGGCGCGCGAATGATCCTCGACATCGGGCCCGAGACCGCAAAGGCGTACGCGGCCGTATTGCGCGCGGCCAAGACGATCGTGTTCAACGGTCCGATGGGCGTGTATGAAAAGGCGCCGTATCAGAACGGCACGCGCACGATCGGCGAAGCGATCGCAGCGGCCACCCGCGACGGGGCAATCAGCGTCGTCGGCGGCGGCGATGCGGCCGCGGCGGCTGCCGAACTCGGCTTCGCGGATGCGATGACGCACGTCTCGACCGGCGGCGGCGCGACGCTCGAGTTTCTCGAGGGCAAGACGTTGCCCGGCGTGGCCGCGCTCGAGCATTAACGCCACATGTTTGCAGAACGTCCGCTCGTCGCGGGCAACTGGAAGATGCACAAAACGCTCGGCGAGACGGTCGCGTTCGTGCGCGAGTTCCTCGCGTTCGACCCCGATTTCGCAACGCGTCGACGCCGTCATCTTTCCGCCGTTCACCGCGCTTTTCGCCGCCTTCGAAGCGTTGTCCGGAAGCCGGCTCGGACTCGGCGGTCAAACGATGTGCGATCGCGACAGCGGCGCGTACACCGGCGAAATCAGCCCGGTAATGCTGCTCGATTGCGGTGCGCGCTGGGTGATCCTCGGCCACTCAGAGCGACGCATGTACAACGGCGAAACCGACGCAGCGGTCAACCGGAAAGTTCACACCGCGCTGCGCCTGGGCATCACGCCGATCGTCGCGGTCGGCGAGTCGGCGGAGGATCACGCTGCGGGACGCACGCACGCGCACGTCGTGCAGCAAATCACCGCCGCGTTCCAGGACGTGACGCCCGACGACGTGGCGCGCTGCGTCGTGGCCTACGAACCGATTTGGGCGATCGGCACGGGACTCACGGATAGCCCTGAGGGAGCGAACGGCGTGATGGCACAGATTCGCGGGGCGGTGCCCGGCCTCGAGCGGACGCGCATTCTTTACGGGGGCAGCGTGCGGCCCGAAAACATCGGCGGGTTCGTCGCGCAACCGCACATCGACGGCGCGCTCGTCGGCGGAGCGAGCCTGCTCCCGCGATCGTTCTACGATTTGATGGTCAACGCGCGAGCGCAGCTGTGAGCCGCCGTCCGCCGCTCGTGCTCGCGATCCTCGACGGCTGGGGCCTGCGCGCGGATCCCTACGGCAACCCGATCGCGAAAGCCGAACTGCCGAATTGGCAGCGCATGCTCGAACGCTATCCGCATACCGCGCTCGAGGCCAGCGGCGAAGCGGTGGGGTTGCCCGCCGGCGTGATGGGCAACAGCGAAGTCGGCCACATCAACATCGGCAGCGGCCGCGTCGTCCCGCAAGGATTGGTCGTGATCGATGCTGCGGTGACCGACGGAACGTTCGCCACCAACGCGACGCTGCAAGCGTGCATCGATCACGTGAAGGCGAGCGGCGGAACGCTGCACTTCTTCGGGCTGCTCTCCGACGGCCGCGTGCACAGCTCGCTCGATCACCTCGAAGCGCTGATCGACGCGTGCGGAAAAGCCGGCACGCCGTTCGTCATCGATGCCTTTCTCGACGGCCGCGACACGCCGCCGCGCAGCGCGCAGAACTACCTCGACCGCATTCAGGCCTACCTCGACGCGCACCATAGTCCGGGCCGGTTCACCAGCATCTGCGGACGGTACTACGCGATGGATCGCGACAAGCGCTGGGAGCGCATCGAGAAAGCCTACGCGATGCTCACCGGCGGCGAAGCCCACCATGCCGCTACGGCGAGCGCAGCGCTCGCGGCCGCGTACGAGCGCGATGAGAACGATGAGTTCGTGCTGCCGACGACCGTCGGGGATGCTAAGCCCGTCGTCGACGGCGATGCGGTGATCTTCTTCAACTTCCGGCCCGATCGCGGCCGCGAACTCACGCTCGCGTTTTCCGACGCGCACTTCAACCACTTCCCGGTGAAGCCGTTCGCGAACCTCATGTTCGCGACGATGACGCGGTATGAAGACGAGTTTCCTAATCCGATTCTCTTCGGGCCGCGGCCGCAGTCGCGCACGTTCGGCGAGATCGTCTCCGAAGCGGGCCTCTCGCAGTTACGTCTCGCCGAGACCGAAAAGTATGCGCACGTCACGTATTTTTTCAACGGCGGACGCGAAGCGGTGTTTCCCGACGAAGATCGGGTGCTGATCCCGTCGAATCGGTCGGTCGCGACGTACGATCTGGCGCCCGAGATGTCTGCCAGCGACATCACCAGCACCGCGGTCGAGGATGTCGCTCGGGGACACCACGACGTGATCGTCATGAACTATGCGAACGCCGACATGGTCGGTCACACCGGCGTGTGGGATGCGACGGTCTCGGCATTGGAGACGCTCGACCAATGTTTGGGACGGCTCGATCACGCCGTGCGCAAAGCCGGCGGCATCCTTGCGGTCACGTCCGATCACGGCAACGCTGAAGAAAAACTCGACGCGGACGGCAACGTGCTGACCGCGCACACGACGAATCCCGTGCCGTTCGTGCTGATCAGCGATCCGCCGCTGGGTACTTTGAAGAGCGGCGGACGTCTAGGCGACATCGCGCCGACGTTGCTGCCGCTGCTCGGCCTCGCCGTGCCGCCGGAAATGACCGGCACAAACCTGCTCACCCCGGCCGCTCCGGCGTGAAACGCAAGAAGCTCGACGAGGCCGCCGACCTGCTGCGCGAACGCGCCGGCGGCACGCTCGATGCAGCGATCATCCTGGGCTCGGGATTCGGCGGCGTGTTACGCGACCGGATCTCGGCGACGCCGGTCGCCTACAAGAAGATCGGCATGCCGGAACCGACGGTTCCCGGGCATGCCGGCGAAGCTCTCGTCGGACAACTTCACGGCCGCCGCATCGTTGCGTTTAGCGGCCGTTTTCATCTCTACGAGGGCTACGAGCCGCTCGAGGTCGTGTACCCGGTCGCCGTTGCGGCGCACGCCGGCGCGAAGACGATCGTGTTGACCAACGCGGCGGGCGGCGTGAACGTCGGCTTTCATCCCGGCGATCTGATGCTGATCGTCGATCAGCTCAACCTCACCGGCCGCAGCCCGCTCGTGGGCCGCGTGCCGTTTGCCGGCGTCAAAGACCGCTTCGTCGACATGGTCGATGCGTACGATCCGAACTTGTGCAACCTCGCGCGACACGTGGCGACGCAGTATTCGATCGCGATGCACGACGGCGTCTATGCGGGCCTCGTGGGTCCGGCTTACGAGTCGCCGGCCGAAGCGCGCTTGCTGCGCGTGATGGGTGCCGACGCCGTCGGCATGTCGACCGTGCTCGAGACGATCGCAGCGCGCGCACTCGGGATGTCGGTGGTCGGCTTCAGTTTGATCACGAACGCGCACGTCACCGGCGAAGCCACTTCGCACGCCGCCGTCATCGCCGCCTCGCAGCGCGGCGCCACCGACGTTGCTCAGCTAATCGAGGGGATCGTGGCCAACATCGATGCGCCGCTCCCGGCCGCCGTCGAGTCCCCCGCCAAGACCGAGGACTCCGTCCCAGTATAGGCGCACGGTAGGGTATGGCCGCCAAACGCAAAGTTAAGCCCCCGAAGCCCCGTCTCGATCTGCCCTGGACCGAGCTCTCCAAAGCGCAGCAGAACCAGCTGTACACCAACGCCCTGCAAGCCTACACGACGGGCAAAGGGCCGAATCCAGCGACCAAAGCGGAGTTTTTCCGCGCCAAGGTCGCCGCGAAGGCGTAGACCATGAGCGTTGCGATCGAACGTACCGGCTCGTCCGCTAAGCTCGGACCAAATACGCCGCAAAACGACCTCCGCACGTTTATCGCTTCGGTCGAGGCACATGGCGAACTCGCAACGGTGCGCGACGCGCACTGGAACAAAGAGCTCGGCGCCGTCACCGAAGTGCTCTACCGGCAAAAGGTCGAGAAATCGCCGATGCTGATGTTCGACGACATCCCGGGCTACGAGCCGGGCTATCGTTGCACGTACGGCATGTTCGGCTCGCCGTATCGTTTGGGTCTCGTGCTCGGCATGGAAACCGCACTCGCCGATAATCGCAAAGCGCAGCTCGACTACTTCCGCAAGAACATCAAGAAGGCGTATAAGCAGATTCCGCCCGTGATCGTCGACGACGGTCCGGTGTTCGAGAACATCGCGCGCGACGGCGACGTCGACGTCGAGATTTTCCCCGTGCCGATCCATCACGAACAAGACGGCGGCCGTTACATCGGCACCGCCTGCGGCGTGGTGACGCGCGACCCCGATACCGGCCGCATCAACGTCGGCACGTATCGCGTGATGGTCAAAGGCAAGAACCTGCTCGCGTCCTACATCTCGAACGGCAAACAAGGCCGCATCCACCGCGACAAGTATCTCAAAGCCGGCAAGCCCTGTCCGGTCGTCATCATCTGCGGCATCGATCCGATCACGTATCTCGCCGCCGCGTACACGATGGCCGACAGCGTGCCCGAATACGACTGGTGCGGCGGCATGATGGACCGTCCGATGGAACTGGTCGAAGGCGAGACGACCGGCTTGCCGTTTCCGGCGCGCGCCGACATCGTGCTCGAAGGCTGGATTCATCCGAGCGACGTGACGCGTGAAGGCCCGTTCGGCGAGTGGCACGGCTACTACGCCGGTGAAGCGCGCGACGAACCGCTGATCACGATCGATCGCGCGTACTATCGCAACAAGCCGATCCTCACGTGCGCCGCGAGCCAGAAACCGCCGCACTCGCATCTCTTCGAACGCTGCTTCCTGCGTTCGGCCGCGCTGCTCGACTCACTCGAAGGCGCCGGCATTCCCGACGTCACCGGCGCGTGGCTGCACCAGGCCGGCGCCGGCCGCACGTTCGCGGTCGTCTCGATCAAGCAGCGCTATTTCGGCCACTCGACGCAAGTCGGGCTCGTCGCATCGCAAGTGAATCCGGTCGGCTACATCGCGCGCTGGATCGTCGTCGTCGACGACGATGTCGATCCCACCGATATTCACGACGTGATCTGGGCGATGGGCACGCGCTGCGATCCGAAGACGCAGACGACGCTGCTCGACCGCTGCTGGTCATCGCGCCTCGACACGATGGTGACCGACTACTCGCGCCTCTACAACTCGCGCATGGTCATCGACGCGTGTCGCCCGTACGAGCGGCTCGACTCGTTCCCGCAAGTCGCCCAGAGTTCACCCGAACTCGCCGCCGCCGTGCGGGCAAAATACCCCGACCTCTTCAAGTAGGATCCGGTCTAACGAAAACCTGAGCCGGCCCCCTAGCGGGCCGGCTTTTCATTTGCGTGGACGTTTGTGCCTGACTTTTTTAGCGACAGTCGCCATTGTGATGTCATCCCGAGCAAAGCGCCGCCAGGCGCGTCGTCGAGGGACCGCCGCAATCGCTGTGGCCGGTTGGAGCTGCCCTGCTGACGACCGAGGTCGGGGGCTGTCCCTCGACGACGCGCCTGAGGGCGCTTTGCTCGGGATGACAGGCTGCATGCGCGCCTGAGGGCGCTTTGCTCGGGATGACAGGCTGCATGCGCGCCTGAGGGCGCTTTGCTCGGGATGACAGGGCTGCATGTAGTCGATTGTGATACGGCAAATAGATTTGCTATGCGTCGTTCACCGTTTTTGATTTCGCTGGCTGGGGCGGCCGTGGCTTCGCGGGTCGGGGCTCAGGACTTGCCGTCGGTTACGCTGGCTACGCTGATCAACGATACGGCGACGTCGGCGCTGTATGCGGCGAAGGCCGGGCTGTTCACCAAGTACGGGCTCAACGTGCAGTTGCAAATCTTACCGACCGGTGCGGCCGGGCAGGCGGCGGTGGCCGGCGGGGCCGCGCAATTCGGGCTTTCGAGTCTGGTCGGTATCATCGCGGCGCACGAGAAGGGCATCCCGTTTACGCTGGTCGCGCCCGCGGGCGTCGTCACCTCGGACGTGCCGTACTCGCAGTTCGTCGTAAAGGCCGATGCGCCGATCAAAACCGGCCGCGACCTCAACGGCAAGATCATCGGCGCAGCCGGGCTCAAAGACATGGACACGGTCGCGATCATGAACTGGGTCGACCTCAACGGCGGCGACTCGAAGACGCTGAAGTTCGTCGAGATGTCGGGGCCGGTCGCGCTGGCGGCGATCGAACAAGGCCGCATCGACGGCGCCGACCTCAACACCCCGACGCTCACGCGCGGACTCGAGGACGGCAAAGTGCGTTCGCTCGCGCAGATCTTCGATGCGATCGCGCCGCGGTTCGCCAACACCGGCTGGTTCACGACGACCGAGTACGCCGATAAGAACCGCAGCGATCGTCGAGAAATTTGCGCGCGCGATGGCCGAAGCGAATGCCTACTGCAACGCCCACCATGCCGATACGGTGCAGTTCGTGGCCGATAGCGCGAAGATCGATCCGAAGGTCGTCGCACGGATGGCGCGTATCACGTTCGGCGATTATCTGCGCGCGGCCGACATTCAGCCGCTCGTCAACGTGGCCGCGAAATACGGCGCGATCGCGAAACCGTTCGACGCGAAGGCGCTGATCAGCCCTTATGCGTTGAAGCCATCCGCATAGTCGCGTCGCGACGCATGCAGTAGTTCCAGTAATTGTCGATACCCGCTGCAGTGCGCGTCTGGGCGCGCTTCGCACGGGCGTCGGCTGCGTCGGGCCACTTGTAGCGGAAGCCCGTCATCGCGAGCGTGCACTGCGCTTTGACCGCCGCTTCGAGATAGATGCCGACCATCGTGCACTCGCGGATGTTCTTGCCCGTGAACGCGACGCCGTGACTCATGAGGAACACGGCGTCGGCCGCTCCGAGCGATTGGGCGAGGCTCACGCCGAGTTCGGGCGTGCGGATGAGCGAGCACGTTTCCTGAAACTTCGGCTGATCGTCGAACCACGCACCCTCTTTGCCGATCGGGTGCAGGGGCTCGTCGGTGGCGGCAAAGATTTGCGAATAGAACGCGTGCGTGTGCCCGACCGCGTGCACGTCGGGCCGCGAGCGTAAGATCTCGGAATGGATCGGCCACTCGTGGTGGCGGTTGCCCTTGCCCTCGAGCACCTTGCCGTCAAAATCGACCAGCAGCAGATCTTCCGGCCCGTACACTTCGTCCATGCCGATGTGGCTGCGCTTCATCCAGAAGCCGTGACCGCCGGGATCGCGCCATGAGACGTGACCGGACGTGCGGTCCTCATGCCCTTCTGCGGCGAGAATCCGGTGCGACGCGCACAATTCATTGAGTTGCGTCGCGAAGTCAGTTTTGTTGGCCATATCGGGCATTTGTGAATCGCATGAAGGAGGCCCTGCGCGCAGCCGGCGTACCTCCGCACCATGAGCGGCCATCAGTACACCGCGACGATTCGATGGAAGCGCGCCGCCGGTGAAGGGTTCAGCGACCGGCGGTACCGCCGCGCGCATACGTGGGTGTTTGACGGCGGGGCCGAGGTTGCGGCGTCAGCCTCGCCGCTGATTGTGCGCGCGCCGTTTTCCGATGCGCACGCGGTCGATCCCGAGGAAGCGTTCACCGCATCGGTGTCGAGCTGTCACATGCTCTTTTTCTTGGACTACGCCGCGCAAGCGAAATTTGTAGTCGACCGGTACGAGGATACGGCTACCGCGACGATGGGCAAGAACGACGACGGGCGCGACTACGTTGCGACGATCGTCCTAAACCCGCAAGTCCATTTCTCCGGCACACCACCGACATCCGAACAGCTCGCCGCTCTGCATCACCGCGCGCACGACGAGTGCTTCATCGCCAACTCGATTCGCACGGAAGTAACGATCAGCGTTTGACTATCTCCGCACCAGCGTGCCCCACGCGTGTGTCATCCCGAGCAAAGCGCCGTAAGGCGCGTCGTCGAGGGACCGCCACAATCGCGGTCGCTGCGTGGAATTGCCCTGCCGAAAACTGCGGTTACGGCGGTCCCTCGACGACGCGCTGCGGCGCTTTGCTCGGGATGACAAGGGGCAACGTTGCCTTGAGAGGCCGAGCGCGTAGGCGCGAGGTGTTTTCTCTCGCCCTCTACTTCTCCGTCTGCTTCTTCAGCTAGGAGCCAACCAGCAGTTGCGAGGCGGGGAAGGTGTTTTTGAGGCCGCCGTATTTGGCGGAGGCGTCGATGAGGGGTTGCATTTCGGGGGTTGTTAGGCGCTCGGCGAAGACGACGCGCGATGCATTGGCTCCGACCGGGATGCCGGTTGAGGCCTCGAGGATTTTGGCCGACTCGGTTTGGTTGTGGTTCGCCCACTGCGCGGCCATCACCATCGCTTGCGCGTACGCTTTGACGACGTCGGGGTGCGCTTTGGCGTAGGCCTGCGTGGTGAACCAGGTACCGAGCACCCACTGTTTGCCGATCGAATCGAACGGCGTTGCGAGAATTTTGACTTTCTTGGCCGCCAACGCCGCGCCGAGTTCGGGCTCGGCCATCATCGCTGCATCGATGCGGCCGGTCACGATCGCTTCGGCGGTGGCGGAGAACGGGATCTCGACGATGTGGGTTGAGGTCCAGTTACCGCCGTTCGTGTCCATCCATTTGTTGAAGCCGACTTCCTGAACGTTCTTGAGGCCGCCGACGGCGATCGTTTTGCCGTTGAGGTCCTTGGCGCTGCGCAACGTCGAATTCGTGGCGACGACGAGTTCGCTCTGGTGCGTGCGCGAATCGTACGTGTTCGCGCCGGCGATCGCAACGAACGGCAAGCCGCGCAGAAATGCGGCGCACAGCGAACTGAGATTGGCTTGCCCGATGTCGGCGGTTCCGCCGGCCACCGCCGCGGCGACCGATGCACCTTCGTTGATCGGCATGATCTGTACCGTCAAGCCGACTTTTTTGAAGAAGCCCTTCTCCTGCGCGTAGTAGACTTGCGAGGCCGCATCGATCGGCGGCATTGCCACGCGCACCGTCGGCATCGCGGACTGCGCCCGTGCCGCCGAGGCGGCGCCGAGGGCGAGCATGCCGCCCGCGAATATGGCTCGTTTCATCCTTGGAACTCCGGTGAATCTTGCATTTGCGTCATTTCGTGGGCCAGGTGTTCGGAGATCGGCGTGTTGATGAACGCGATCCACGTCGACGGCTTCTCCGTATCGAGGTTGAAGTGTTGGTGTTCGACGCCTTCGGCGCGCAGCGGCAGCAGCATCAGATCGCCGGCTTCCCATTCCCAGCGCTCGCCGTCGACCATCGAATAGCCGCGGCCCTCGATCACGTAGATCACGAGGCCGCCCTGATGTTTGTGCTTGCCCGACGTCGTGCGCAGTTCGTGCGAAAACACGAGCCACTGCTGCAGCGGCGTGTCCTTGTGAATCTGATGGTTGAGGTAGTAGCGAATACGGCCCTGGCGCGAAAGCTCGACTTCGCGGTCGTCCTTGTGAATGACCACCGGACCCATGGCGTTGCGTTCGACGCGCTCGCGATAGAAATCGAGCATCTTGTCATAGGTGCGTTCTTGACCGGGTTCGCGCTCGCGCGTGCGGGTGCGTTCGTTGTCGCTCATGCCGGGCGCCGTTGGAATTCGGGTGCGTCTTCGAGCTGTTCGAAGCCCGAGCCGCGATCGACGCTCGTGCACGCGTAGAGATTCGGTTCGACCGCGAGGAAACGCGCCGGCGTCTCCGGGTCTTCGTTGAAGTGCTGCACGACGATGCCGCCGCGCCGAAGCGGCAGGTTGATGACGGCACCCGCTTCCCACGGATGCTTCACGCCGTCGAGCAGCGTGTAGCCGCGGCCGGCGATCACGTAGATCACCTGACCGCCTTGAAACTTCACGCGGCCCGAGCGGCTGCCGGGCGGGATCTCTTGCTCGAAGCACAGGTACGTCGAGAGCACGGTGTCTTTGATCTCGGGGTGCATGTACCAGCGCATGAACCCTTGACGGTTCGCTTCAAGCGGCAGGTCGCGCCGCTTGAGCACTTGCATGCCGTCCTTACGCTCGGCGCGCTGCCGGTCGCGCAAGGCGAGCAGTTCGCCCCAGAAGTTCTTCTCGGCTAAACGCTCGGTACGGTTGTCGCTCACTACGTACGGGCGGCGGCGGCGACGCGCGAGGTGACGGGCAGCTTCATCTTGCCGACGCGCGCGATCTCGATCTCGACCGTGTCGCCGGGAACGAGCGGGCCGACGCCGGCCATCGTGCCGCTGGCGATGATATCGCCGGGTTCGAGCCGCGTCACGTCGGAGCAGGTCTGGATCTGTTCGCGGATGCCGACGATCATTTGGTTCGCCACCGCATGCTGACGCAGCTCGCCGTTGACCCACAGCTTCATGTCGATGTCATCGGGCGCGCCGACCTCATCGGCCGTCGTGATCCACGGACCGACGGGGCAAAACGTGTCGAACGACTTGCGCATGACGCGTTCGCCCGCGCCGCGCATCGTGATGTCCATCAGACACGCGTAGCCGAAGACGTGATCGAGTGCCTTGTCGACCGGAATGTCGTTGCCGCCGGTGCCGATGATCGTCGCCATCTCGCACTCGTGATGGAACGTGCGGCCCGGACGATCGGGAATGACGATCGCGTCGGCCGGGCCGATGAGCGAAGCGTTGGACTTCATGAAGAAGCCCGCTTCGTCGGCCGGCAGGCTGTTGGCAACGCCGAAGCCGTTCGTCTTCATCTCCGCAGCGTGATCTCTGAAGTTGGACGGCATGGCGAGCAATTTGTGCGGCCACGGGATCGGCGTTTCCAATCGCACGCCGCTGAGCGGCTCCGCCTTCGCCGGTCTTGAGCGCGGCTTCGATCTTCGGACGCAGCGTCGCGAAGTTCTTGATCACCCGGTTCATGCCGACCGGCGGCCATTCACCCGGGTCGACGCCGCAGATTGCGGTGACGTCGACGATTTGGTCACCGGTAACGATACCGATTTTGCCACCATTAAAGCGTGCGATTTTCATGCAACGATCCTTTGTTGGATGGAACGCCAGACCTTTTCCGTGGTCACCGGCATTTCCAGGTCTTTGACGCCGTACGGCTTGAGCGCGTCGAGCAGCGCGTTGACGATCACGGCCGGCGACGGGGTGACGCCCGCTTCGCCGCCGCCTTTGATCCCGAGCGGGTTGCCGGACGTGCGATCCTCGGTCAGTTCCAGATCGTAGGCCGGCACCTGGAACGCGCGCGGCGCGGCGTACGACATGAAGCTCACCACCGGCTGGCCGCTGTCCGGATCGTAGGCGAGATGCTCGAAGAGCGCCTGGCCGATCCCTTGTGCGATGCCGCCGTGCGTTTGTCCGTCGACGATCATCGGGTTGATCACGCGCCCGGCGTCGTCGACCGAGGTATAGCGCACGATCTCGATCGCGCCCGTGCGCGGGTCGACCTCGAGTTCGCACACCGCGCTCCCGGTCGGGAATGCCGGAATGCGGCGCGCGATATCGGCCGTCGCGCTGAACGTCTCCTCACGCTCGGCCAGGAGTTCGGCCGCAGCGATCACGTTGGCCACGCCGAGTTCGCGCGCGCGTGCGTTCAGCGTCTCGCAAATCTCGACCAGCAGCGTTCCGACCAGCCGCATCGAGCGGTTGGAGTGCGAACCGCCGCCCGACTCGATGAAATCGGTGTCGCCGGTGCGCAGCACGATGTTGCGATATGGAACCTCGAGCAGATCCGCGACTACCTGCGCGAACGTCGTCTCGTGGCCTTGTCCGTTGGACTGGGTGCCGGAAACGATCACGACGGTGCCGTCGGGCTCGACGGTGACGCTCACGCGCTCGCGCGGCGCGCCGACCGGCGTCTCGAGATAATTCGCGACGGAGATGCCGCGCAGCAAACCGTTGCTCTCACTCACGGAGCGGCGCGCCGGGAAACCGGCCCAGTCCGCGCGCGCGATCACGCGCTGCATGTTGCCGGCGAAATCGCCGCAATCGTAGATCAGGCCGAGCGGGCTGTGGTACGGGAACATATCGCGCCCGATGAGATTGCGCTCGCGCAACGCGACGCGATCGAGCTTCAGTTTTTCCGCGGCCATATCGAGCAGCCGTTCAAACGCGTAGACGATCTCGGGGCGCCCGGCGCCGCGATATGGTGCCGTCGGCGTCGTGTTCGTCAACACGGCCCGCACGCGCACGTGTCCGTGCGGAACGTGATACGGACCGGTCGCAACGCGAACGACGTTCTGCAGCGAGGCGAACGAGACGGTGTACGCGCCGACGTTGCCGATGTCGTCGTAGCGCATCGCCTGGATCAAACCGTCGTTCGAGAGCGCCATCGTCGCGCGCACCACGATGTCGCGGCCGTGATAGTCGGTGGTAAAGCCTTCGGATCGATCGGCGACCCAACGCACGATTTGGCCGAGCCGGCGCGCGGCCCATGCGCACAGGATCGGTTCGACGTGGATGTTGTTGCGCGCGCCGAAACCGCCGCCGACGTCGGGCGTTACGTAGCGCACCTTTGCGGGCGGCACGCCGAGCGCGCCGGCCGCCGCGGCGCGGTGCCGCACGACGCCCTGTCCGCCGGCCGTGATCTCGTAGATGCCGTTGGCGGCATCGTAGCGCGCGAAGGCCGCCCGCGGTTCCATGTGCGCGGCGATGACGCGCTGGTTCACGAACTCGTGCGAAATCACGATGTCGGCCGCGGCGATCGCCGCTTCGGTTGCATCGGCATCGCCGTAGTCGAGGTCGAACGCCAAGTTGCCGGGCGCTTCGTCGAAGAGCTGCGGTGCGCCGGGCAAAATCGCATCGCGCGATTCCGTGACCGAACCGAGCGGCTCGTAATCGATGTCGATGAGCTCGAGCGCATCGCGCGCGGCGGCGGCCGTCGTGCCGACGACCATCACGACCGCTTCGCCCACGTAGCGCACGACGCCGGTTGCGAGCGGCGGCTGCAGCGGTTCGATCACCGGATGGCCGGGGCGCGGCTCGAATGCGACGTGGCTGATGTCGACCGCGTCGGCGGGGTTGGGGAGATGCTTGATCGGGCCGTGACCGTCGGCGGCATAATCTTCGGCGGTCAGCACCGCGAGGACGCCCGGCGCTTTAGCTGCCTCGCTCACGTCGATCGACACGATGCGCGCGTGCGCGTGGATCGAGCGCAGGAAGCAGGCATGCAAGGCGTTGCGCGGCGCGATGTCGTCGGTGTAGCGCCCTTGCGCCCGTGATCAGCCGTTGATCCTCGCGTCGCGGGATCGACTGGCCCATCATTTTCGTCAGCGTCGTGGTCATGCGAGGTTTGTCATCCCGAGCTTGTCGAGGGACCGCTCAAATCGTCGTCGACTAGACGTTTGAGATGAGCTGCGCTGCCGGGAAGGCGGCTTTTAGGACGCCGTATTTCGCGGCGACGTCGATGCACGGTTGAATCATTACCGGATCCATACGCTCACCGTAGAGGATGCGGTTGGCGTTACCGACCGCCACTTTGGTGTACTTTTCGAGAATCGCGGCGGATTGCTTCGTGTTGGCCGGTTTGTTTGCCCATTCCGCCGACTGCTTCATCACCGCGGCAAACTTACGCACGGTGTCGAGGTTCGCGCTGATCCAATCGGTCTTGGCGAACCAGCCGCCGATCATGAACTGTTTGCCGATCGCATCGAAAGCTTTGCCGAACGGGCGCGTGCGGCCGGCAGCCAGCGCCGTCGTTGCATCGGGGTCGGCAAGCAGTGCCATGTCGATGCGGCCGCTGACCAGCGCCGGCTCCATTTCGACGAACGGCATCTCGACGAACTTGATCGCGTTGGAATCGCCGCCGTTCTGATCGGCCCAGGCTTGCACGGAGATCTGCGTGATGCTCTTCAGGCCGTTCACCGCGACGGTCTTGCCGCTGAGATCCTTGGCCGTCTTCAGCGGTGAGTTCTTATCCACGATCATCATCGAGGTTGGTTTGAGCGTGGTGTACATGCCGGCCGCCGCGATCAGCGCGAAGGGCAAGCCGCGCTCGTGCGCGGCGGCCAGCGAGATCAGATTCGACTGGCCGATCTGAACCGAGCCGCCCGCAACCGCCGCGGCCACCTGCGTGCCGAAGTTCGTGATCGTTACGGTTGTGTCGAGGCCGGCGCTCTTGAAATAGCCGAGGTCCTGCGCATAGAACGCTTGCGCGCCCTGATCGATCGGCAGCGTCATCACGGTGAGCGCCGTATCCGCTCGCGCGAGTTGCGGCGCAAGTGCGAGCGCGGCCGTCGCGCCGGTCGCGGTGAGAAAGCGCGCGCGATCCATCCTAAGCGTTTGCCTTCTTGTCGACGAGTTTGTAGCGGCCCTCAGCGGCCTCACGGCCGAGCACGCCTTCGCTGCGCAGTTCGTCGAGCATCACGACGACCTCGCGGCCGTCGGCCGTGCCCATCGCGGCCATCAGTTGTTCGAAGTACTTCGGCCCGTCGGCGAGCGCGTCGCGCACCGAGGCAAAACGCGGACCGACGAACGACGGCGGATTCGGCAAGCTGAACTCGAGACCGCTCTTGCCGCCGAACGGCAGCGTGAGGTCGAAGCCGCACTTCGAGCCGACCTTCTGATCGGCCGGCAGCGAGGGATCGAGCGGCGAGACGCGATAGCCGCTCTCGACGTAGACGTCGTGATCGGGCTGCAGGCGCGTTGCAATGGCCCATTCCATCTGCTCGTCGGAGAAGATATCGATGTCGGGGTCGACGACGAACACGTTCTTCACGTTGCCCATGCAGGCGAACACCGCCGACATCGCGTTGCGCGCTTCGCCGGCATTGCGCTGACGGATCGCGCAGCGCACGTTGTAGACGCCGCCGGTCGCCGGGGGTGCGTACACCGCAACGGGTTCGCGAATCGCGTTCTGCAGCGCGCGCCACACCAGCGCTTCGGTGCGCAGCGTCGTGAGCTGCGCGGTGTCGGTGCGGCTGAGTGTTTTGCCGCTGATGCTCAGCGTTTGGAAGAGCGCGTCTTTGCGATGCGTGATCGCGGTGATGTGGAACACCGGATTCGTCTTCACGCCGCCGTAGTAGCCGAGGAACTCGCCGAACGGGCCTTCGGATTCGATGTAGCCTTCGTTGCCGAGATAGCCTTCGATCACGTACTCGGCATCGGCCGGCACGCGGATGTCGTTGGTCACGCTCTTGACGGTCGGCAGCGGCGCATCGCGCAGCGACGACATCAAGCCGATTTCATCGCCCGGGATGCGCATCGTGGCGGCGAAGTAGTCGATCGGATGACTGCCGACGACGATGCTGAGCGGCAGGCGTTCACCGCGCTCGACCGACGCCTTGTAGATGTTGCGCAGATCGCTGACGGCGACGAGATCGATGCCGGTCTCGTGTTTGCCGCGCAGCATCAAACGGCGCAGGCCGACGTTGCTGAGGCCGGTTGCGGCATCCATCGAGATGTCGAGCGCCGCGGAGATGTACGGGCCGCCGTCGAGGCCGTGATGCACGTGCACCGGCAGCTTCGTCACGTCGGCATCGGCGCCGGTCAGGATCACTTCGTGCACCGGCGCTTGCGCGCTCGTCAGCTCGATGAATTCGGGCTTGCGATTGAGCCGGCGCATGATTTCGGCCAGCAGGCCTGCGGCCGGCACGCCGAATGCGCGCGCCATGCGTTCGCGGCTGCCGAGCGCGTTGCCGACCAGCGATTGATGATCGGGGCCGACGTTCGTGAAGAGCACCGCGCGCGGGTTGCCTTCGAGAATCGCCGCGACCGCGGCGAGCGACAGCGGCTCGTCATGCCGTTCGAGCTGGTCTGCGTCGAGATTTTCGACGAAATTCTTCAGCCGATACTTCTCGGTATCGACGCCCGCCGGCACACGCTCTGCACTGATCATGACCTAACCTCCCGCAACGAGTTCTCCAGGTATCTTCCACGCATAGGGCGCGGCACCGCGCACGCAATCGGCCAGCAGACCCGGCTCCGGCATCGATGCGCCGCGCCAGGCCACATGTCCGTCCGGACGCACTAAGACGAGCGGCGCCGCATACAGCTTCACCGCGGCCGGTTCGCCCGACAGATCGACCACCTTGACCGGGACCTTGCGCTCGCGCAGGGCGGCGGCGATCGGCTCGGGCTGCGCCTCGGCCGTGAACCGTAAGAGCACGAAACCGTCGCCGAACAGATCGAGGGTCGAGCGCCCGTCGGAGAGATAGACGTGCGGAGCGCGAGCGCCGGCGCGCGCCTCTTGCACGTACTTGGCGACTTCGAGCGGCGGAGCAACCGTGCCATCGGGCCAGTTGATCGGCGAATCGTCGTAGCGGTAGCCGAGATGGATGCCCAGCGTGTACCACTCGTGGCTCATCGCCTCGGCGTAGCGCGGCCCGAGTTCGGCCCGCGTGGCCTCGCCCTCGGGCGTATCGTCGCACAGCGCCGGGTTCTTGCCGGGCGAGAGCATGCGGGCGAGGTTCGCGCTCGACTCGCGCCCGTTGCGCACGGCCACCGGCCGGCGTTCGGGCGTGTACGAATCGAGCAGTTCCGCGCCGCCCCAGCCGCGCAGCATCGCATCGAGTTTCCAGCTGAGATCGACGGCGTCGCCGATGCCGGTGTTCATGCCGAACCCGCCGGTCGGCGACATCACGTGCGCCGCATCGCCGGCGATGAAGACGCGGCCTTGCTGATAGGTTTGCGCGACGAGTTCGCGGCGCGTCCACGACGTGACCGAGAGGATCTCGAAGTCGAAATCGATGCCGACCGCGCGCCGGATTTCGCTCGCGATCTCTTCGCGCGTGAAACCTTCGGGCGGCGAGTTCGTGATCGACATGCGCCAGCGGTCCCAGCCGTTGATCGCGACGATCGTGGACCACATGCCTTCGGGGCTCAGAGATGATGAAGCGGTACGCTTCGCCTTTGTCGTGCAGCGAAAGCAATTGCGGCGCGCGGAAAATGATGTTCGTCGTTTGCGAGAGGACCGGCGTGCCTTCCATGCCGCCCGCGATTTGCTTCGCGATGCGGCTGCCGGCACCGTCGCAGCCGACCAGATACTGCGCTTCGAGGTCGAACGATTTTTCCGTTGCCAGATCGGTAACGTGCGCGATGACGCCGGCGTCGTTTTGTTCGAAGCCGATGAGCTGGTGGCGATAGCGCAGGTCGACGTGCGGAAACGAACGCGCCCATCGCGGCCAGAATCGGATCGAACATGTCTTGCGGACAGCGCTCGCGCTTCTGCGGGCTCTGTTCGGGCGGTTTGCTTTGGCGCATCGACGGAAAGCGTTCGCGGCCGAGCTCGTAGCCGGTGAGGCTCGTGACGTAGACGTTGTCTTGCGCCAGATCGCGGTTGTACGCGCTCGCTTCGACGTTCGGCACGATGCCCCAACGCCGGCAGAACTCCATCGTGCGCACGCCGACCATGTCCATGCGCGGCTGTTCGATCGTGCCGTCGCTGCGCTCGAGCACGGTGACCGCCTGACCGCGCGTGGCCAAATCCCCGGCGAGCGCGAGGCCGACAGGGCCGGCACCGACGATGAGGATCGGAGCGGAAACGGAGCTATTCGCGGACACGCAGACCCCTTAGGAAAAAAATGTTATGGTAGTATAGTGAAACGCGTATCAATCGTTCTCCTCGCCTTCGCGCTCATTACGGGCAGCGGCGCTTCGGCCGCCGGACCGGCGGACCAAGCGTTGGAAGACACGGTCGTCTGGTACGGCACGCCGGGAACGCGCGCGTACGTGCAGCCGGCGCTCGACGTGTGGGCAAAACTTCACCCGCACACCGCTATCAACGTGGTGGAAGGCAACGGGCCCGATATTCTGGAGCGCGTGAACACCGAAGCGCGCGCCGGACATCCGGTCGCCGACCTGATCACGCTCGGCGATCTGGCGATGTGGCAGCTCGCTTCGGTCAATGGCCTCGGTACGTACGCGCCCAATCTCGTGCCCAATGTGCGCGCCGTCGTTCCGCGCATCAAGGATCTCGTCGATACGCAGCACCGCTTCGTCCCGACGTATCTGATCCTCTTCGGCATGACGGTCAACACCAACGCGCTTGCGCCCGCACAGCAGCCGAGCCGCTGGACCGATCTGCTCGATCCGAAATACGCCGGTCAAATCGGCATGCACGACATCGGCGTGCTCGGCGCGGGGCTCAGCCTCGTGATGGTCGGCCGCGCTACGCTCGGCGACAGCTTCTATCAGAACTTGGTCAGCAAGCAGCGCCCGCGCACGTACGGGCGCGCGCCCGAACTCGACGCGGCCGTGCAGAGCGGCGGCCGCGCGATCGCGATCCCCTCGACGTATGCCAACGCGATGCAGGCGAAAGGCGCACCGATTCGCTGGATCGCACCGAAAGACGGCGTGTTCTTCGTCGCCGTGTACACGGGCATGGTGAAGAACGCGACGCACCCGCGCGCCGCGCAAGCGTTCATGAATTTTCTGCTCGACCGCGACACGCAGTCGGCGATCGCCGCGGCGAACTTGATTCCGGTGACGACGCTGGCCGCCTCGCCGGTCAATCTTGCGAAACTGAAATTTCTCGGTAAGGGATCAGTCACCGAAGATCAAGCCACGCATCTCAGCGACTGGTTAGCAATCGGCCAGCACCTCAAAGGCGAATAATTGAGCGATCTGTTGCCGCTCGACGAGAGCCTCGATTTCCTGATTCGCGACACGCGTCGCGTGCTGCTGAAATCGATCGAAGCGCGGCTGGCCAAAGACGGCATTCCGCTGGGCGCTTGGTTTCCGCTGCGCATCCTCTACGAAGAAGACGGCATCACGCAGCGCGAACTCAGCCGTAAACTCGGCTACTTAGATGCGGCGGCCGGCTCGATCGTCGAGGTCATGGAGAAGCTAAAACTCGTGCGCCGCCAGCGCAACGAAACCGATCGCCGCAAAATCAACGTCTTCCTCACCCCGCTCGGCAAACGCATGGGCAAAAAAACAATCGACCACATGCACGCCGTCAACGAACGAATCGCCCTCGGCCTAACGAAAGCCGACGAAGAAACCCTACGAAGCCTGTTGCGCCAGGCCCACGACAACCTCACCCGTACGGCGGACTAACTCCCGTGAAACGCTGCAGGAGCTAGGCCGCAAGCTTGTCATCCCGAGCAAAGCGCCCGCAGGGCGCGTCGTCGAGGGACAGCCCCAATCGTCGTCGCTAATTCTAGCGCCGGCACGCGGATTTGCAAGGAGCTTCAACAGCGGCCAGTCGCGTTCGGCAAAGGCGCGCTTCTTTTTGTGCGACCATTTCTTTAGCCGCTTCTCAAATGCAATCGCCTCATCGGGAGTTTGAAACTCGCCGACGTAGACCGGAATCAGCGGACGGCGCATAAAGGTGTAGCATGTCTTGTACTCACCGGCACAATGTTGGGCATACCGTTGCTCGATGTCGCTCGTAAAGCCGGTATAGAACGTCCCATCAATGCAGCGAAGCATGTAGACATAGTAGGTCTTCACACGCGCTCAACTGCTGCATTGGCTGCAAATGGCAAGTCCTACGGGGGAGTGGTGTAAGGCTAGATGCTCGCTGCCCCTCGACGACGCGGCCTGCGGCCGCTTTGCTCGGGGTGACGCAACGTTGGCTTGAGGGGCCGAGCGCGTAGGCGCGAGGTGTTGGTTCCTGCGCGCCTACGAGGCTTGTTGCGCTACGCCTACGACGACTTTTCGGGGGCGGCGGACTGAGGCGGCGGGGGGTTTTGTTTCTTCGAAGCCGCGGTTGATGGAGAGTAACAGTTCCATGAGGTGGCGGCGATCGGCGGTTGAAACGTGGCGCAGCTTTTCTTCGATCATGCGGTGGTGCATCGGGGCGGCGACTTGCATCAGCTTGACGCCTTTCGGGGTGAGCTTGACGACGACGCTGCGCGCATCGCGCGGGTTCTTGGTTCGTTTGACCAGTCCGTCGCGCTCGAGCCGCTGGACCATCTGCGCGACGCTCGCATGCGTGGTATGCACGTAGAGACGGATTTCGTTCTGCGTCAGCGTGTAATCCGGACCGGCCGCATAGAGCGTAATCAGATGATTGTAGCTGCCCGAGTTGAGCCCGAGCCCGGCGAGCCATCCGTTCGCCTCGTCGTTGATGCGCTGTGCGAGCGCGCGGATGGCAAAGAATACGCGCGTCGAATCGCGATTATACTCCCCGGGAAACTGCTCTTCGAGCGGCTGGACCATCGCGTCGGTGAGAGCGAGTATCCTCTTGTCGGCCATCGGGAGCAAATTCGCCGGGTTGCCGGGGTCGTCCGCCCCAGGTAAACTCAGGCGCCATAGAAAAATTCTTCCACAACTTTCAAGGAGAACCGCATGTCCGCCACTCGTTCGCGCTACGTCATCGCCAACGGCATCCGCACGCACTATACCGAGGCCGGCGAAGACGGCCCCGTGGTGGTCTGTCTGCATGGCGGCGGTGCCGGTTCATCCGGTGATGCGGGCATGGGCGGACTGTTGCCCGAGTTGGCGCCGAACTTCCGCGTGCTCGCCATCGACGGCGTCGGCGGCTTCGGGCTGACCGACACGAACGCGCCGACGCCCTACGGCGTGCAGAGCCGCGTCGACCACCTCGAAGCCGTGCTCGATACGCTGATGATCGACAAGTTCATCATCTGCGGCAATTCGCAAGGTGCGTGGGTGGCCGCGAAATATGCGATCCTTCATCCCGACCGCGTGCAAAAGATGATGATCATCGGCAGCGCCACGGTCGCGGCCGCGATGGGCATCCCCGAAGAGTTCACGCCGGCGTTCAAAGCCTTGGCGAACTACGACTACACGCGCGACGGCATGAAGAAAATGCTCGAAGCGCTCGTGCACAACCATGCGAAGATCGACGACCAGCTGGTCGAAGGCCGCTACGAATCGTCGGTTCGTCCGGGCGCGAAGGAAGCGCTGGCCGCGTTCCAAGTCGGTCACCGCTATCTGCAAAGCGACGTCATGCGTTGGAACTTCGACATGCGCACGTCGCTGCCTGAACTCACCAAGCACATCAAGACGGTTTCGGTGTGGGGTAAGGAAGATCAGATGGCCCCGGTCAAGGTCGGCCAGCAGCTCGAAAAACTGCTGCCGGACGTGAAATGGGAATACGTCGAGGGCGCCGGACATCAAGTGCAGACCGATCATCCCGAACGTCTGGCCAAGATCATTCTCGATCTATCCAAGAGCAGCTAAAGCCGAACGAGGGCTCCGCATGTTGACACGCGAGCAAAACGAACGCCTTACACGCGTCGGACCGGAAACACCGGGCGGCAAGCTGTTGCGCCGTTATTGGCAAGCGCTCTGCCCGGCGAAGGAACTCGCGCACGACGTCGACCGTAAGCGGATCCGTATCCTAGGCGAAGACTTGCTGCTCTTCCGCGATGCGCAAGGGACGATCCGCTGCGTGCAAGAGCGCTGCCCGCATCGCAGCGCGTCGCTCTATTTCGGTTTTGTCGAACCCGACGGCATTCGCTGCTGCTATCACGGCTGGAAGTTCGACTGCGTGAGCGGACAGTGCGTCGAGCGTCCGTTCGAACCGGCGGCGCCGCATGCCGGCATCAAACTGAAGGCCTATCCGGTGCAGGCGCTGGGCGGACTGCTCTTCGTCTACATGGGGCCCGATCCGGACAAAGCGCCGCTGCTGCCGCGCTGGGACGTGCTCGCGCGCGAGGACAAGGGCAAGAGCATTCTCGTGATGCCCGAGCATCATTGCAACTGGCTGCAGATCCAAGAAAACACTGCGGACTCCGTGCACACGTTCTATCTGCACGGTCATCGCGCGGCGGTGCTGAACGGCGGCGTGCCCGATCGCATCTCGGCGTACTTCTATCGTCCGATCAAAGCGTACGATTGGAAAACCTCGCACTGGGGCGTCGAGAAAATGGTCGAGTACGGCGGCGATCAAGCCGAACTCGAAGTGCGGCCGCCGCTGATCTTTCCGAATATTCTGCGTATCCCCGAAGGCCCGGTCGAAGCGCTGCACTTCCGCGTGCCGATCGACGATGAGTGGACGCGGATCATCTGGATCGGCCTCTACGCCGGCATCCCCGGCGGCGAGATGGGCCCGGCCGACCAGGTGCCCTACACCTATGCCGTCGATCCGCCGGGAGTCACCGTCGAGACGGTCGACATCTCGACGTTTTACGGCCAGGACCGCGTCGTCTGGGAAACCCAGGGCGCGATTACCGACCGCTCGGTGGAGACGTTGGGCGCTTCGGATCGGGGAATCGTCCTGTTCCGCCGAATGCTGGCCGAGCAGATCGACAAAGTCGAGCGCGGCGAAGAGCCCGATGTTGCGGTGGTGCGCGATCCGGCGCAGAATGAATGCATCACCTTCGACGTCACGACACCGTGGTTTGAGATGAGCAATGCTAGCTGAGCAGAGGAGCCGCTGATGGGCGAAATTCTTGGTCTGGGCCTGAGCCACTACCCCGGGCCCGTCGCGCCGCCCAAACATTGGTCGCGCATGATCCAGCGCAACATGGAAGTCGGTCGCATCCCCAAGGATCTCTACGAGGACAAATCGCGCTGGCCCAAGGCGATGCTCGAGGAAATGAGCGACGACAACGGTCTCGCCGCGGCCGAGGAACACCGCGACCGGCTGCTGGCCGGCTACGTCGTTCTGCGTGAAGCGCTGGATGCGTTCAAGCCCGACGTCGTGCTGATCTGGGGCGACGATCAATTCGAGAATTACAAGAAGACGTGCGTGCCGGCGTTTGCGCTCGGCATTTTCGATGAGCTCGACGTGCGCCCGTTCGGCGGCGGTAAGCAAGTCTTTCAAACGACCGAGAACGTGTGGAACCTCGCGCCGGAGACGCCGTTGCACGTGCGCGGTCACCGCAAGGCGGCATCGCAACTCGCGCGGCACCTGATCGAAGATCAGTTCGATATCGCCTACTCGCTCGAGTTCGGGCACCCGGCCGGCCTCGCGCATTCGTTCAACAACACCGTGCTGTATCTCGATTACGAAGCGCACGGCGATCGCTTTCCCTACCCGATCATTCCCTGTCACGTGAACTGCTACGGCAGCGATCTGATGAAAACGGCCGCCGGCATGATCGGCGAGGGCGAGAACGTGCTCTCACCGCCGGCGCCGACGCCGCGCCGCTGCTTCGATCTGGGCGCGAGCGTGGCGCGGTTCTTTGCCGCGAGCCCGTGGCGCGTCGCGCTGATCGGCTCGTCGAGCTGGTCGCACGGTTCGCTCACGAAAAAACACGGCCGCTTGTATCCCGATCTCGACGCCGATCAGCGCCGCCTGACGGAATTGCAGAACGGCGAGTTCCGCAACTGGGGCAAACTCACCGAAGCGGAAATCGACGATACGGGTCAGCACGAGCTGCTGAACTGGATCTGCCTGGCCGGTGCGATGTCGGAGCTCAACCGTTCGGTCGAGATCGTCGACTTCGTGCCGAGCTACATCTTCAATTCATCGAAATGCTTCGCGGCATTCCCGCCGGCGGGTTTGAAAATCGGCTCCGTCGGAGCGTTGGCGGCGTCAGCGCCCGCCTGACGGGCAGATAACCACCGTATCCGGTCCGGCGAGCGGCGGCGGCAACGCGTCTTGCCGCAAGCCGTGTGCGGCAGCGCGGTCGTAGGCGGTCTGATCGGCGTTCACGCGCACGGCGGCAGCGTTGCCGTGTTGCTTTGCCACCTCGAGATATGCGGAGGTACTTGGCGCGCTAAACTGCGGTTCCGCATTGATCGCGTCAACCGTCGTCAGCAGCGTGCGCACGTGACCGATCTCATGCCAGAGCGTGGCGCGATAAATTTTGCGCAGGGACTCGGCACCGGCCGCCGACATGCGGTCCCAGGAGTACGCGGTCAATTCGATGCGCGCGTCGAGCACGCGCACGACGAGTTGCCCGGTATAGCCCGCACTCGACGCGAGTGACTGGGTCGACTGCCAGCCCGTCTCCAGGCGCGTCAATCCCGCACCGTCTTGGGTCGACTGCGCGCCAAGGTCCGCACACGAACTCACGGTTGCGTGCGACCAGACGATCGGCACGGTCAGGTTGCCGATCATCATCGCGCCGTCGACACTCGGGTCGGCGCACATCGCAAACGTCAGCACGGTGCAAAGGAGCATGGCTGACCGGCTTCTTCGTCAGCGGGGGGCTTGCGTCCGGTGAAAGGCGTAGGCGGTGAGGTGTTCGGCCACGGTGGTGACGATGCGCGAAATGCTCATCGGGCTCAACGCGAAGATCTTGCTGCGGACGAGACGGTCGCCGCTCATCAACTCGACGAGCACGCCGGTTGATCCTGACGGACTGATCGCAACGGCTTCGCGCCCGCGCGTCCACTCACAACTCTCGCCGCTGAGCTCGCGGACGCTGCCGTGCAGGCGCGGCTCTGCCTCGAGTTGCTCATCGACGAGCGCACGAAGTTCCGGAAACGTCATGCCGTTTAGTTACGCAAGCAACGTGCGATAGCCGTTTGCCGAACTTGTCGGGTGTTCAACCGTCGACAGAGCCTCAGCGACGACATGCGGTAGCAGCCGGCGGGGTCGACGGAGAGGGTGCGTGCGCCGAAGGCGACTTCCCGGAAGCGATGATCCCAGTAGGCAAGCGTGCGAACCACGACGGGAACGACGTTCGCGATGAGCGCGCGAGCGCGTGACGAGATCGAGACGACGTCGCGCTGCCATTGCGGATGATCGGATGGGAGGTCGGGTAGACCGTTCGCTTCGGCATCAATCGGCGGCAGCGCGGGGACGAGCGCGAGCGGATAGACGAGCGCGGGGTCGACCGGCACGAGCGACGAGGAGGTTTCGTTCACGCGAGGGTGTGCCGCAGGCGGTGGATGGCGGCGATGTGCAGTTGCGAGACGCGTTGCGGTGAGACGCGCATCTTTTCGCTCAGTTCGCGCAGCGGCTGCTCGGCGAAGTAGTGCGCGACGAGCACGTCGCGCTGCCGTCGCGGCAGCGCTTTGATGGCGGTGTGGATGCGATGACGTTCTGCCTTCGCGATCACGGCCTCGGCCGGGTCGTCGCCGCCGCATGGCGCGCCGCCGGAATCGGGCGGAAGCGGTGCATCGAGCGAGAGCGGCGAGCCGCGGTGCGCGTCGGTTCGCGCGCGACTGAGGAGCGGAAAGCGCGTTTCCAGCTCCGCCGAGGTGGGCAACGCGCCGTGTTCGACCGCGAGCGCGTACCGTTCGCGTTCGGCAACGCGAATCACGCGCCGCACGCGTTCGCTGACGGGATCGAGGCGGCGCACGCCGTTGAGCATCGCGCCGAGCGCGACACGGCGCGCGTATTGCTCGAGCGACGTGCCGAGCGTCGGATCGAAGCCGTCGACGGCGCGGATGATGCCCACGCAGCCGTCACCGATGAGATCGTCCAGATCCGCACCCGGCACGAGCCGTACGATCCGGCGCGCGATCCGGCGCACCAGCGGCACGAGCCGGCGAATCGCGTCCGCGCGATCCTCGCTCACGGCTTCGTCCGCACGAAAAGCGAATCGGCGACCGAATCGAGTGCGGTTTCGCCGACGGGACCGATACTTTCGGCGAGGGGCTTGAGGATCTCGCGAAAGACGATCGCTTCGATCGCATTGGTCGCGAACCTCGACGGGTCTCGCTCGGCCGCGATGCCCGGCGGTTGGATCCCGGTAACCTGCGTTGCCATTCTGCCGCCATTACAGCAGGCGCAGATTGCCGAAAAGCGACGAGAAAGCTACCGGTGTGCTCTAGGTTCTAGCGCGGCTTGGAGGCGGGAGAGTGCCTCGCGCAGGTTCGCGCTCGCGGTGGCATAGGAGATGCGCAAGTGGCCTTGGCCGGCCGGTCCGAACGATGAACCGCCGAGCAGTGCGACGCCGGCCTCTTCCAGCAGCATACGGGCCAACGCCACATCGTCGGGCTCGATCGCCGCGATGTTTGGGAATGCGTAGAACGCTCCGCCGGGCCGTGCGCATTGCACGCCCGGCAACGCGTTGAGTCCGTCGACGATCAGATCGCGGCGGCGCTGCAGGCGTTCACCCATTGCAACGACGTCTTGGTCGCCGCCCGCAAGAGCTGCGATGCCGGCGATTTGCGTGAAGGTCGCAACGCACTGATAGGTGTTGTTCGCGAGCAGCGTGAGCGCGCGGGCGATCGCCGGCGGCGCGATGCAGTAGCCGAGCCGCCAGCCCGTCATCGCATACGCTTTCGAGAAGCCGTCGATGACGATCGTGCGCTCTTGCATGCCGTCGATCTGCGCGATCGACGCGAACGCTCCGTAGACATTGCGGCTGTAGATCTCATCGGAGACGATCGCCAGATCGTGACGCAGCGCGAGGTCCGCGACGACTTCGAGGTCGGCGCGCGTCATCACGCCGCCGGTCGGATTGTGCGGGCTGTTGAGCACGATGGCGCGCGTCCGCGGCGTGATCGCTGCGCGCAACTCGTCGAGATCGGGCCGCCAGTCGCGGGCTTCGTCGAGCCGAAACGTGACGGCGCGCGCGCCGAGATAGGCTGCCGCGGCGCGATACGCGGGATAGGCCGGATCGGCGAACACGACCTCATCGCCCGGATCGAGCAGCACCGCGAACACGTTCCAGAGCAACGGCTTCGCGCCGGGTCCGACGATGACGTTTTCGGGCGCGTAAGGTTTGAGGCCGCGGAAGCGCGCGGCGTCGTGCGCGATCGCCGCGCGCAGATCGGGCAGACCCGGCACCGGCGCGTAGTGCGTGAAGTGCTCGTCGAGCGCCGTCTTCGCGGCGGCCGATGATGTGAGCGGGCGTGTCGAAGTCGGGTTCGCCGATGTCGAGGCGCACGATGCTGCGGCCCTCGCGCTGGAGCTGCTGCGCGCGCATCATCAGTTCGACCGTGTCTTCGTTGCGAAAGGCCGCGGCCGCGCGCGAGAGTCGCGCCTCCACTACATCTCCGTGCGCAGGCTGAGGAGTTCGGGGAAGAAGCTCTTCTCGAGCCGCTTCGCCAGATACGCCGCGCCGGCCGTGCCGCCCGTGCCGCGGCGGAAGCCGATCACGCGCTCGACCGTCTTGAGGTGCGCGAAGCGCCACTTCTGGAAGCGGTACTCCACGTCGACGAGTTTTTCGGCCAGCTCGTAGAGATCCCAGTAGCGATCGATGTCATGGTAGATCTGCAGCCAGACCGCTTCGACTTCCGCACTCGGTACATACGGCAGCGCCCAATCGCGCGCGAGTGCCTCGGCCGGGATGGCGAACCCGCGCCGCGCGAGCAGCTGCAGCGTTTCGTCATACAAGCTCGGTGCCCGCAGGGCAGCTTGCAAGTCCGCGTAGTGCGCGGGATCGTCGCGATGCATTTCCAGCATCGCCGCATCTTTTCCACCGAGCAGAAACTCGAGCAGCCGGTATTGGTGCGACTGCAAGCCGGAACTCGTACCGAGCGTTCCGCGAAAACGCAGGTAGTCGGCCGGCGTCATCGTGGCGAGCGTTTCCCACGATTCGGTCATGTGCGACTGAATGCGGCCGACGCGCGAGAGCATCTTGAACGCCGGCGAGAGATCGTCGTCGTGAACGTGCTGTACGACGGCGCGCAGCTCGTGGATGCAGAGCTTCATCCAGAGTTCGGTCGTCTGGTGGATGATGACGAAGAGCAGCTCGTCGTGTTCGCCCGAGAGCGGCTGCTGACAAGCCAGCAGTTCGGGCAGCTGCAGGTACTCGCTGTAGTTCATGCGCGCCCTGCTGGACCCTCAGATCGCGGCGAGCGTTTCCTTTGCGTCGCGCGAGGTGAGCGTGACGTTGTAGATCTTGCTGCCCGGTTGTTGTTTGCGGCCGCCTTGCGCGAGCGAACCGGTATCGATCGCGTCGAAGCCGATCTCGTCGATGAGTTTCGCCACCACGGATTTCGCGTGCGCGTCGTCGCCGGCAATGAAGATCGCGAGCCGATCTTTTGAGCCGTGCGGCTTGCCTTCGCTCGCGAGGCGCTTGTAGTTGAGCGTGTTGAAGGCTTTGACGAGCTGCGCGCCCGGCACGAGCGTCTTGATGATTTCGCTCGACGTGCGGTTGCCGAGATCTTCGAGTTCGAAATCTTCGTCGTACGGGTTCATCGCGTCGATCACGATCTTGTCATCGTAGGGGCCGGCGTCGGGAATCGCATCTTCTTTTTTATGCCACGGCACTGCGATCAGCACGACGTCGCCGAACGCGACGGCATCTTCGGGCGTGGCGGCGCGCACGGTCGCACCCATATCGGCCACCGCCACGGCCAGCGATTGCGGGCCGCGCGAGTTGGCGATGCGGACGTCGTGTCCGGCGGCTGCGAAGAGCTTTGCCGCGGTTGCACCGATATTTCCGGCGCCGAGGATGCCAATGTTCAAACCAGACCGCCTCCTGAAAGAAGCCGTGTTCTGCACGCGGCCCCGGAAGTCCCAACCGTGGCGGCAATTCCCGCGACATCGTCCGGAAATGCTCCCCAGGTACGCTGGGCGACATGGACGGTATGGACTGGATGGCGAGCGCCATGCGCGCCGCCCAAGCGCAACTCGAAACGGCGACGCACAACCTGGCCAACGTCGCAAGCGACGGCTACCGCCGGGTCCACGCGGCGGTCAGCCTGACCGCACGCGGCCTGGTCGCCCGCGAATCGGCCGATCCGGCCCAAGGCGGCATTCGGGAGACAGGCCGCGCCTTCGACCTGGCCCTGCTCGGCCCGGGCACGTTCCGGACCGGGGGCGCGGAGACGCGCAACGGCGCCTTCATCCGCGACCGCGATGGCTACCTTGCCGACCAGCAAGGGCGGCGCGTCCAGGGACTGACCGGGCCGATCCGGCTGTCCGAAGCCGCCGTCGTGGGGGCGGACGGGACGATTCGCGACGATGGCCGGCTCGTCGGTGCGCTTCCGTTGCCGCGGGGCACCACGATCCGGAGCGGGGCACTCGAGTCGAGCAGCGTCGATGCAATCGGGGAGACCCTGGGGGTGCTGACCGCGCAGCGCGCCTTCGAGACCGCACAGAAGACGCTCGTCGCGATCGACCAAACGCGCGACAAAGCCGTCAACGACGTGGGGCGCCTGAAGTGAACCGCGCGATGTACGCCGCGGCCTCGGGCATGGCCGCGCAGCAGACGAATCTCGAAGTCATCGCCGACAACCTCGCCAATGCCGACGTGGCCGGGTTCAAGCAGGTCGTCGCGAGCTTCATCGACGTGAACGCCGGCGGCACGCTCGGCCTCGGCACGGCGACTGCCGGCAAACACCCGCTGTTCGCGCAGGGGAAGCTGATGCATAGCGGCGGCCCGTTCGATGTCGCGATCGACGGCGAGGGGTTCTTTCGCGTCGAGCGCGGCGGCACGCTCGCCTACACGCGCAACGGCGAGTTCTCGCGCGCCGCCGACGGCACGCTGCGCAACGCCGACGGTTGGGCCTTGCGCGACGTCCGCATTCCGGCCGATGCTACGGCGGTGCACGTTGCGACGAACGGTCGCGTCACCATCGATTCGCCTGCGGCTGCTGGGCGCACCATCGGGCACGATTCGTCTTGCGACGTTCGCATCGCCGGAGCAGCTGTTGCCGCTCGGCGGGACCGTGTTCGCGGCTACGCACGAGTCCGGTGCCGAACGTCGCATCGACGCCGGCCACGTATCCGGGCCGAACATTCAGTTCGGGATGCTCGAACGCTCGAACGTCTCAATCATCGAGTCGATGATGCAAATCCTGACCGCCCAACGCGCCTACGAAGCAAATGCCAAAGGCGTCCAAGCCGCCGACGAAATGCAACGCATCGCCAACAACATCAACCGCGGCTAGTGCAAGGGGAAAAACACCTCGCGCCTCCGCGCTCGGCTTCCCGAGGTAACGTTCCCTGAAGCATGTCATCCCGAGCGCGTAGGCGCGAGGTGTTCGCTGCCTGTGCGCGGCGGTTAGAGGTCGAAGCGGGCGGCGCTGGCGTGGTTGGGTGGCAGCGGGATGTCGTCGATCACGGATGCTTCGACCGTTACGTGCGTTACCGACGGGATCGTTGGGGTCGGCGGCGGCGGTGGCGGGGCGACGGAGACGGCCGGCTCGGCGTGTGCGGGAGTTGGGGCAGAGGCGGCGTCGTAGGGCGCGCGGTCGATCAGCGCGAGGTAGGAAAGCACGAGGCCGCGGATCTCGCTCTTCGCTTTTTCAGCGATGTCGAGCATGCGCTGATGCTCGCGGCGTGACTCATCGACCTTGTCGCCGAGGCTCCCGATCTCGCGTTCGCTTTGCAGGCGCGCTTCTTGCTTGATGAGGTCGGCCTCTTTGTGAGCGGCCGCTTTGACCTCATCGGCCGTGCGCTGCGCGAGCAGCAAGGTCGACTGCAGCGATTCTTCCATCGCCTTGAAGTGCGAGATGCGTTCCTTCAGGTCGGCGATCTCGGCTTCGTAGGCCGCGCGGGCCGTCGCTTCGTCTTCCAGCGACTCGATGATCTCGTCGAGAAACTTGTCGACGTCGGTGCGGTCGTAGCCCTGCAGCGCGCGCTTGAACGTGCGATGCTGGATGTCGACGACCGTAATTCTCGAATTAGCGCTCATTGCGTTGTGTATTCCCAAAGCGTGCCGAGAGATCGAGCATCCCGTCGTCATTCATCTGTTCGCGCAAATTGGCCGAGTTCACCGTGACCCCGGCCGGGACTACGAGGTAGATCGCTTCAGCGAGTTTTTGTATGCGTCCGTCGATGGTGTAGGCGACGCCCGAGGTGAAGTCGACGACGCGCTGCAGCAGCGAGCGATCGGCTCCTTGCAAGTTGACGATGGCGACTTGCCTCGCGCGTAGGGCGTCGGCGATTTCCGTGACGTCGCCGAAGCCGCGAGGTGCGAAGACGGCGACCGACGGCCCGACCCGGCGGCCGGCCTCCGTTAAGGGAACGACATTGCGCTTCGGAAGGGCTTGATCGGCGTCGTAGCCCTCGATCTCGTCGATCTCGTCGTCGTGAATCGCAAACCAGGAACCGATCTTGTTGAACATACCGTTCATGCCGTGACCCTTTCTGGCACCGGCCGCGCGCCGAATATCGCGGTGCCGATGCGTATCATCGTCGACCCGAAAGCGATCGCGCGCTCCCAGTCAGCCGACATTCCGAGCGAGAGCGTCGTGCCGCCGACCGCGCCGAAGGCTTCTTGCGCCAGCGCAAACGCGCCGTCGACGTCACCTTCGAGCGGACCGATGGCCATCACGCCGTCGACCGTCAAACCTTCGTTGCGCAGCGCCTGCGCGAGCTCGGCCGCCCCCGCCGGCGCAACGCCGAAGCGCTCCGACGGCGAGACATTCACTTGCACCAGCACGCGCACGGTACGTCCGAGCGCGCGCGCCGCTTTGCCGATCGCGAGGCCCGCTTCGAGCCGGTCGATCGATTGCACGACGTCGAACAGGCCGACGATGGCCTTGGCCTTGTTCGTCTGGACGTGGCCGATGAAGTGCCGCGTTACCGGCGGCAAATCGACGTACTTCTCGCGCGCTTCCTGCAGATAGTTTTCACCGATATCCGGCAGACCCGCGGCGATGGCGGCTAGTACCGCCTCGCGGGGCTGCGTTTTGGTCACGCCGAGGATGGCGACGGAGCCGGCGGACCGGCCTGCCGCTTCGGCGACGCGATCGACGCGTGCGCGAAGCATCGCCACGCGCTCGCCGATCGTTGAGGCGAGTGCCATGGCCGTACATCTTCACCACGCACGCGCAGTGCTCCCGCGCGTTGCTACGCCGTAACGGGTTCGACCGGCAT
This sequence comes from Vulcanimicrobiota bacterium, assembly GCA_963845455.1. Classification (GTDB taxonomy): domain Bacteria; phylum Vulcanimicrobiota; class Vulcanimicrobiia; order Vulcanimicrobiales; family Vulcanimicrobiaceae; genus Lustribacter. The sequence continues at coordinate 96,593 of CAWJSM010000003.1, forward strand.
GACGACGACGTGGCGGTTTTGGCGGATGGCGACGTAGAGCAGCCATGCGCCGATGAAGACCATCGGCAGCGCGACGAGTTGTCCGCCCGAGAGGCCCATCACCGTGAAGCCCGGTTCGCGCCAAATCTCCGCCACCGTGCGCGTGATCCCGTAATACGTAAACCAGACCCACGCGACGACGCCGTCGGCCGGGCGTTTGCGCAAGATGATCAGGAGCAGCGGGACCGCGAGGATGTCGAGGATCCCTTCGTAGATCTGCGAGGGATGGCGATAGCCGTCGACGGCCGGGAACTTGATGCACCACGGGTGGTCGGGATCGCAGACCTTGCCCCAGAGTTCGTCGTTGATGAAGTTGACGACACGCGTCGTCGCGATGCCCAGCGGAAGCAGCACGACGACCTCGTCGGCGAGCACGTTGAACGTCAGGCCCGGATGCTTGCGCAAGAACAGGAAGATCGCGATGATGACGCCGATCAGCGCGCCGTGGAAGGCCATGCCGCCCTTCCAGATCGCGATGAAGTCGATCGGGTTCGCCAGATAGTCGGCAAAATTGTGGTTCGTGATCACGTCGGCGATGACGAACACCAAGCGGCCGCCGATCAGTACCCCGATCAGGGCGTAGATCAGAAAATCCTGAATGTTGTCGGTGGTCAGACCCATCCGGCGCCGGCCCGCGGGGCGATTCATCCACAAAAAGACGCAAATGAATCCGAACAGGTACGACAGACCGTACCAGTGCACGGCAAGCGGTCCGAGGCGAAACGCCACCGGATCGATGTTCGGGTAGGTAAACCAATGCGTCATCGCCCTCGTCCTACGCTGGCCGTCAGCAGGCAGCCTCCGCGTCGCGCGAAAAAGACCGTACACTCGTGAACGTCCAGCTCAACGTCGCTACCGCGTTTTTGGCGGGTCTCGTGTCCTTCGTCTCGCCGTGCGTCCTGCCGTTGATCCCGGCCTACCTCTCCTTCCTTACCGGTTCGAGCTTAGAAGAGCTGAAGGCCGAGCAGGACGCAGCGCAGCGGGCCCGGGTCATCGGCCACGCCGTCGCGTTCATCTGCGGGTTCACGGTCGTGTTCATGGCGCTCGGCTTCACCGCCGGGGCGATCGGCAACGCGCTCTTACAGTACCGCGACATCGTGGCCCGCGTCGGCGGCGTCGTGGTCGTGATCCTCGGCCTCAACATGATCGGGGTGTTCAAGATCCCGTTCTTGATGATGGACAAGCGCCCGCAATGGCGCAGCGCGAACCGTTCCTACCTCGCCTCGTTCGTGGTCGGGCTCGGCTTCGCGGCGGGCTGGTCGCCGTGCATCGGACCGATTCTGGCCGGCATCCTCGCGCTGGCCTCGCAGCAGAGCTACGGCGTTGCGACGGGCTTGCTGCTCGTGTACTCACTGGGGCTGGCGGTGCCGTTCTTGCTGACCGCGGCGGCGATCTCGCGCGCCCTCGGCGCACTCAACCGCATCAAACGCTATCTCGGCGCGATCGAGATCACCGCCGGCGCGTTTCTGGTCGCCACCGGCATCGTGCTGCTCACCGGGACGTTTACGCGCATTGCCGGTTGGTTCTACCAGTATGTGAGCCCGCCGAGTCTGTGATTCTCTGGATCGTTGCCGCCCTCGTCTTCCTCCTCGATCGCTGGACGAAGTCGCTCATCACCACGCACTTTTATCCCGGTCAGAGCGCGATCGTGGTGCCGCATTTGTTGTGGTGGACGTACGTGCAGAACACGCACGGTGCGTTCGGGATGTTCGGATCGCAGCCGGCGCTCCTGATCGGCCTCGCGCTGCTGGTGCTCGCGCTGTTTGCGTATGCGTTCCGCGACTCCGTGCGCAGCTCGCTGCTCGTGCGCGTCGCCTTCGGCGGCATCGTCGGTGGGGCGGCCGGGAACATCGTCGACCGGCTGCAGCATCAGTACGTGGTCGACTTCATCGACTTCAAGACGATCTGGCCCAACGTGTTCAACGCCGCCGATTCGTGCATCACCGTCGGCGTGATCGTGCTGATCCTCGCATCGCTGCGCACCGAGCGTAAAGCGGAGTTAGTGAAGCCGAACGATCCGGTCTGACGGCGGCGGCGCCAGCGGCGATTTTGCGGTGATGTAGACGTCGAGGGCCTGCAGGTCGACCATCCCGGCGGTCTTGTTGCGTCCTTGACGCAAGACAACGTAGCCGTCGCCGCCGTCGGATAAGAAGGCATCGACCGTCACGCGGTAGTCGGCGCTCGGGTCGATCGGCGCGCCGTTGTACTTCACGCTGCCGGGCACGACTTTGCTCGCGCCGTCGGGTTTGCTCGCGTCCCACGTGTACGTGAGGCCGTGCGAGATTCCGAGCAGCTCGACTTCTTTTTTTCCAATCCACTGTTCGTCGAGCAGCGTGAGGAGCTGCGCGCCGGTCAGCGTTTCCGTATAGAGCAGATCGCCGAACGGCTGGACGTTGTAGGCGGCCCCATAGGTGACGTCGCCGCCGTGCAGGAACGAGCGAACGCCGCCGCCGTTGATGATGCCGATCGAACCCGGGGCGGCGAACGTGCGCGCGTCCGCGATGACGTCGCCCATCGGGTCCTCGCCTGAACCGCCGCGGGCGACCTCTGCGCCGTCGAGGGAGATGTCGGCGCTCGCGCGGCCGATCACGCGGTTTACGAGCGGCGCGGTAGCGCCGTGATAGCGCGTCACGAGCGCGGCAATTGCGGGATTCGGTGGCACGGCGGAAATCGTGGCGGCGAGCGGGTTCGGCCCGCGGTCGTTCACGACCAGGTCGTTGTGCGCGCTGATGTTGGCGATCGTGTCCGTCGCGACGTCGAGGTCGACGTTGATGTCGCTAACGATCTGTCCGTACTTGCCGGCCGCGGTGTAGAACACGTGCGGATTGGTCGTGCCTTGGCCGCTCGCGCATAGGTACGCACGGTGGGTGTGGCCGCTGATGACCAGGCGAATCGAGCGATCGAGCTTGTTGAGTTCCGGCAGCAAATCGCCGTCGGCGCCGGCACACGTCGGATCGTTGTATCCGACCGAGGTGAAGATCCCCTGATGGATCAGCACCACAACCGCGTGGATGCCTTGCGCATAGATCGACGGGAGCAGCGAGTTGATCGTGTCGGCTTCGTCGGCGAAGTGCAGTCCGCGCACGCCGGTGGCGGTGGTGACGACGGGTGTGTCGTGCAGCACGACGCCGATGAACGCGATGCCGGCGCGCTTGCCGTTGCCGGCATCGAAGTACTTGATCGCATACGGCGGAAACAGCGACTTGCCGGTGGCGTCGTCAATTACGTTGGCGGCGAGATATTTGTATTTCGCGCCGCTGAACGCGCCGTCGATCAAGCACGTGTCGACGCCGATCGTGCCGCCCGGCCGGCAGCCGCCGCGCTGCTTGCGCAATAGCTCGGCCTTGCCTTCGTCGAACTCGTGATTCCCGACCGACGTATACTCGAGGCCCATTGCGTTCAGGGCTTGGATCGTCGGCTCATCGTGAAAGAGCGCGGAGCCGAGCGGGCTCGCACCGACCATGTCGCCGGCGCCGACCACGACGTTGCGGGGGTTCTCGGCTTTCAGCCCGCCGATCACCGTTGCCAGATAGGCGGCGCCGCCGACGGGCTCGTGGATCGTCTTCGTCGAGTCGTTCGGATCGGGCAGCGCGAACGATTCGGTGGGTTCAAGATAGCCGTGGAAGTCATTGATCGCGATCAGCTTGACCGTGATTTGCGCCGGCACCGGCGCCGCGCCCAAGATGCCGGCGATGAATAAAATGAGCAGTACCCGAACGATGCGCATCCCGCTCGCTTCGCCGGTCGGCAGGCGGTAACCGGTCGAGCGCCGCGCCGAACTCATTCGCGGTGTTTACTGTGAGCGAGGAGTCGTCGGGCGGGCGGATCGACGTTGAACTGACGCGGCGTACGGGGTTTTCGCGTTCGCATGTTGCTGCAGCGATTCGCGCGGGCGGGGCTGCCGTGAATGGCGAGACGGCGAAGCCGAGCCGGATCCTTGAGCCGGGGGATAGCGTAACCTATACGATTGACGCGCCGCCGGTGCTCGAAGTGCTGCCGCAAGATTTGCCGCTCGACATCGTGTTCGAAGACGACACGCTGCTGGTCGTCAATAAGGCAGCGGGGATGGTGACGCATCCCTCGCATGGGTGGGTCGACAATACGCTCGTGAACGCGCTGCTCGCGCATACGGGTGCGTTGCCCGGTGATCCGTTGCGGGCCGGGCTCGTGCATCGGCTCGATCGCGATACGTCAGGATTGCTGCTCGTCGCTAAGACTGAAGCTGCGCTGACCACGCTTGGGCGTGCGATGCAGAAGCGCTATATCAAACGCGAGTATCGTGGCATTGTTGCCGGTGTTCCGCGCGAACTCGACGGCGTGATTCGCGGCGCGATCGGGCGCGATCCGCACAACCGGTTGAAGTATGCGATCCGGGCCGATGGGAAGCCGGCGGTTACGCATTATACGCTACGGCAGCGGTTCAAGGATGCGACCGAGTTGAACCTAACGCTCGAGACGGGGCGCACGCATCAGATTCGCGTGCATTTTGCGGCACTCGGGTATCCGATTTTCAACGATCATATCTATGGCAAGCTCGATCCGCGATCGCCGTTGCCGGGACAGGCGTTGCATGCGTGGCGGCTTGGGTTCAAACATCCGGTTACCAAAGAAATGCTTTCGTTTGAAGCGGAGCCGCCGCCGGATTATTTGACGACGCTTGCCAATCTCGGAAGACCTTGATCGTGGCGGTCCCTCGACGGCGCGCCTGCGGCGCTTTGCTCGGGATGACATAAAGTGTTCGTTTTGCATGGTACCGACGGGGTGGCGCGGCGGGGGACGTTGACGCTGGCGCATGGGAGCGTGGAGACGCCGGCGTTTATGCCGGTGGGGACGGCCGCGACGGTCAAGGGGATTACGCCGGCGGATTTGCGGGAGATCGGCGCGCAGATCATTCTCTCGAACACATATCATCTGTGGTTGCGGCCGGGGCGCGAGACGCTAGTCGAGCTTGGCGGGCTGCATCGTTTTATGGCGTGGGATCGCCCGATCCTGACCGATAGCGGCGGGTTTCAGGTGTTCAGTTTGGAGTCGCGGCGGAAGCTCGATGATGATGGGGTGACGTTTCAGTCGCACCTCGACGGCAGCACGCACCGGTTCACGCCGGAGAACGTCGTCGGGTTTCAAGAAGCGCTCGGCGTCGACATTGCGATGATGCTCGATATCTGCGTCAAGCTGCCGGCGGGTGCGGATGAGGTCGCGGAATCCGTGCGGCGGACGACGCTCTGGGCGCGCCGCGGAACGGCCGCTTGGCAACGCGGCGCGACCGCGCTGTTCGGCATCGTGCAAGGCGGCCTCGACGAGCGCATGCGCGAGCAGAGCGCGCGCGAACTGGTGGCGCTCGACCTTCCGGGATATGCGATCGGCGGGCTCTCGGTCGGCGAATCGCGCGAAGAGATGGCGCAGTTCACGCGCTTCACGGCGGCGCTCTTGCCCGAGGCGAAGCCGCGCTACCTCATGGGCGTCGGTACGGTGCGCGACTTGATCGCCGGCATCGACGGCGGGATCGATATGTTCGACTGCGTCTACCCCACGCGGGCCGGGCGTCACGGGCGGGCGATCACGCGCTCCGGCGAATACAACATCCGCAACGCGGCGTACGTCCGCGACGAACGCCCGGTCGATCCGCAGTGTTCGTGCATGGTTTGCACCACGTTCACACGCGCGTATCTCGCGCATCTCTTCCGATCGGAGGAACTCTTGGGTCCGCGTCTGTTGTCGTACCACAATCTCGCCGCGCTGGCAGCGCTGATGGCCGATGCGCGTGACGCGATCGCGGCCGGACGCTGGGCGGCGTTTCGCGACAGCGCGCTCAACCCGGCGGTAGCGGCATCATGACGTTCTTCGCGCGCGTGTTGCGCGTCGACGGCGGTGCTCTTCGCGCTCGCAGCCGCACCGGTGCTAGCCGACAATTCGGCAGGCGCGGGTATCGGCATTACGCTCGATCCGATCCTGGGCGGAATCCACGACAGCTTCGACGATCAGATCCATCTGCCGCCGATTCCGGTGCCGCTGCTCGAGGGTGCGGCGCACTTCAAAAACTTCGAGTTGACCGGCTACGGATTACCGCCGGTCGCCGCGATTCCGTACAACGATGCGATTCAAGGACAGGTCGCGCTGCGGCTCTCCATTCTCGATGCGACGCTGCGCGTGTGGGATCCGAGCGGCCACTTCGGCATCGGCGCGGGCGAGACGATCTACAACCAGACGACGCACTACGCAAGCTCCGACGCGTTCGACCTTCTCGGGCCGGGCGGGGGCGAACGGCAATACTCGCGCATCGCCGGCGCGCACTACGAAGCCGTGGTGCGCCTGCCGTTCCGTGCCGGTACGCTCGAAACGTCCCTTCGCTACGCGCCGGTGCTGCTCGGCACGCAAGTGACGACCTACGATGACGGTTCGCCGTCGCGTTTCGATCCGGAACGCGGCCAGCAGATCGACACGAACATTCGCTACGTGCACCACGTGGGACCGCACATGGACGCGATCCTCGGCGTGCGCTACGTGAACTTCACCGCCGCCTACGACGTGCCGGGCCATCCGCTCTCCGACCGCAACGCCGCCGTCCTGCCCGCCTTCGGGTACCTCTGGCACCTCTAAACCCGTTGGCGTATGATGGGGGCATGGATACCATGCACCCTGAGGTCGTTGTTGCCGAGGCGCGCGGTTTAGCGGCGCTCAAAGAGCGCCCGGATGCGGCGATGCAGGCAGCGCTTGCCGCGTTGCCGCCGCTCTTCTCGACCGACTCGCACGTGATGGAACCGCATGCGGTGTGGGAAGACATGCCGGCGCCGCAGCGCGAGGTCGTGCACGCGTGGCTGAGCGAGATCGGGTTCCGCGCCGATAAACTGCCGGCGGGTGCGAGCGATCCGCACGCGCGGCTGCTCGATCAGAAGCGCGACGGCATTCAAGCCGAGATTCTCTTTCCCAACGACGGCATGTCGGTGTTCGGAATGCCCGATCCGCTCGCGCAGCAGGCGGCGTTTCACGCCTACAACGATTGGCTGGCCGCGTTCTGCAAGACCGCGCCGCGGAATTTCTTCGGCGTGACGGCCCTCTCGGTGTACGACATCGACGCCGCGGTCAAGGAGATGTATCGCGGGCTCGACCTGGGGCTGATCGGCGCGATGGTGTGGCAAGTGCCGGATCCCGCGCTGCCGTTCACCTCGCGCCACTACGATCCGCTCTGGGCCGCGGCCGCAGAGGCCGGCGCGCCGGTGCACATGCACATCCTCACCGGTCACTCCTACGCGCTCAAGCAAAAGCAGGCGCGCGGTGCGGAGAAAGTTCGCGGCGCAGTCAACAAGAAGCAGAACGACACGGTCAACGCGCTCTTCGACGTGATTTTCTCGGGCGTGTTCGACCGGCATCCGACATTACGCATCGTGCTCGCCGAGAGCGAATGCGGCTGGCTGCCGTTCGTGCTGCAGCAGTGGGACTACTACTTCGAGCGCTTCCGGGCGAAGGAAGACCTCGGCATCACGCGGCTGCCGAGCGAGATCTTTAACGAGCATGTGTACTGCACGTGGCTCGAGGATTATTCGGGAACGCGGCAGTTTTCGTGGTGGGGTCAGGACAACTTGATGTGGTCCAACGACTATCCGCACTTCAACATGACGTTTCCGTACTCGCGCGAGAACGTCGTGCATCACATCGGCAATTTGCCGAAAGAGATTCAGCTCAAGCTCATTCGCGACAACGCTATCCGTTTGTACGGCCTTGCGGAGCGCCTCTAAGGGCGACGCTTCGGTTGTACGTGCAGTGACCGAGTGAGCGCTTATCCTTGAAGTGATGGGGATCGGAAGTCTATAGTAGCGAGATGCGATCCGCCCTGTTGCTGCTCGCACTGTTGCTCTTATGTGGATGCTCTCTTTCGGCTTCCGAGCTGATGCCGAAGACGCACGGGTCGCCGGATTCCCGAACGGTGCATGTCAGTCTCGTTGCGATACCGTCCGCGGCGGCCATTCCGAGCCGGGCGCCGGACGCCCTCGATCTTTCGTCAGTGGCCCGGTCAGCAGTGAGTATCCCGCGCGGAATAGCGGACCTCGAACATGCGGTAGTCATTGCGACGGTATCGCTGGGTGCGATCGGTTTGATAAACGCCGCCTTGCTTATTCGGCTGGCAACCATGCGTCCCCGCGAACGGCTGCGTGTGGCGCCTGAACAAGCCCTCGAGGTGGTGCCCGCGAAGACGTGTGCTTGCGGCGCGGCGATTTCCGCGCGGACAAAGTCCGGGCGGTGCCGGCGATGCGCGCTCGAACATCGGCAAAGCAACAGCTCGAATGGTCGCCGGGAAACGAATCGAAATGTCTTAGCTCGCACGCCCAAGCGGGTATGCATGCCGCATGGGCATTATGGTTTGGCCGAGTGCGGCAGCGTACCGCGACGCAATAAGAGAACCCGGCGCGTTGAGCGACGCGGACCTGCAGTCCCGCAGCGTTGAGCTTGATGGCGATGGGCATCCGGTCATGTACAGCGGAACGTTCGCGACAACGTTTCGCCTTCGATCCGAGAACGGCGACGTCGCGCTCCGCTGCTACCACCGTGACTACAACAGGTTGGAACGGCGATACGAGGCTATCGGCGAGTTTCTCCGTCAAGTGCAGTGTCCGGCGTTGTCGCGCACGCAGTATCTCGCTCACGGCATACGCATCGACGGTATTTGGTGGCCGGCCGTTAAGATGGACTGGATACCGGGTCGAACCCTAACCGACGAAATCGAAGCCATCTTGGGTGATGATGCGGCCATGCTGCGTTTGGCAGGTGCCTTCAGGGAAGCCGTCCGGTCGCTCGTTGTGTTAGGGATTGCGCACGGCGACTTGCGGCCCGCGAATATTAGAGTGTCCGGCGGCGCAGTGCGATTCATCGACTACGACGCGATGTTCGTACCGGTCTTGTCCGGTCTGCAGCAAGCCGCATTCGGGCATCGAAATTACCAGCACCCGGGACGCGTGCGTGCACGGTATGACGGCCGGCTCGACAACTTCTCTTCGCTTGTCATTTACACCGCGCTCGTGGCGCTTGCGTCAATGCCCGCGTTGTGGACGCAATTCAATGACGGCGTTAACGTGCTGTTTCGGACGCAGGACTTTGTCTCGGAAGGGCGCTCCGCTTTATTTCAGGCGTTGCTTGCCAACGATGCTACCCGTGCCCTCGCACGTACGCTGATCGACGCATGCCGGCGGCCGATCGACGCCGTTCCGACGCTCGAAGACGCGATCGAACGATCGGGCACGGCGACGGCGCCGGAGCATTCCACCCTCCGGCTCGTACTGCCGGGCGTCGACACGAATAAGGCCGCGCAACGACCGCCCGATCCCGCACCGGAACCACCACAGCACGAAGTGCGCGTAAATCGCCGGCCACGCCTCGCGTGGCTGTCGCCGCAAGTCGGTCTCGCGCTAACGGCACTAGTGGGACTCGGCATCGGCGTCGGGCTCGCGGGTTTATCAAAGCGCGCGCCAGACGATACGGCTCCGCCGCCCTCGCTTGCCATCGTAACGCCCGTCCCAATGCCGACAATGCAGCCGACGATCGCAGCGATTGTACGACCCACGACCGCGCCGATCGTCCGGCCTTCCGTCGTTCCGACGAGTCGCGCATCAGCAGCGCAAGGCACGTGGCAGATCAATGAAGCGAACGTGCAGGTCGGCTCCATGGTTTGGGCCGGCGGAGCGGCTCTCACGCACAACGGGACGCTGATCCTCAACGCGCACAAAGTCAGAATTGCGGGACAACCCGCAACGCCGTGCGAGCGTGCAACCACGCTCCACGCCGCAGTCACGCTTGGGGCAGCGCGGCAAACGGTTCCGTTCCTCGAAACGAACTGCGCCGGGACAACGTCTGCGGGCGAAGTGCGCCTGGCCGATTTCGCTCCCGACCAACGCTCGTTCAGTGGAACGTTCTGGGAAAACGGCGTGCGATTAGGCGAGTTCACCGCCAGCAAGCAGTAACCGCTGCGGTAGCCTACTTCGAGGAGTGAGTCCTCAGCCAATTCTCTAGCGCGGCGAGCATGCGGGGGTCGAGGCGCGCCGGGACGGTGAGGTATTGTTGGAGGGCGGCGTAGGGGGTTTGTTTTACGCCGGGGGTGATGGATTCGAAGAGGTGGTTGTCGTTGCTGAAGATGCGCACGGTGACGTCAGGGTTGGTGGCGCGTGCCGCCATGACTAAGTGCGGCAGGTCGGCGGCGAGCACTTGGACGTCGGCTGCGCCTTGGAGGATCAGGATTGGTGCGTGCACGCGTTTGATGTCGACGACCGGGTCGACGTCCATCGATGAGCGCAGCCAGGCGCGCATCGAGTCGTGGCCTTCGCGCGCATTTTGGAAGTCGGTGAGTTCTTTGGCCTCCACGGCCTTGCGCTGATCGGCCGGTACGCTCGCGAGCGCTTGTTGCATGATCACGCGCCACAACGGGAGCGACGGCGGCGCCATCAGCACGATGCCGGCGACGCGCGGGTCTTCCGCCGCAACCGTCGGCACCAACTCGCCGCCTTCACTGTGTCCCAGCAGATAGATGCGCTTCGGATTGACCTCCGGTTGAGCGCTCGCGAAATGATACGCGGCTTTCACGTCGTCGATGAGCTCGTCGCGCGTGCCGAGCGTGGTGCGCCCGCCGCTCTTGCCGATGCCGCGCTTGTCGTAACGCAACACGGCGTAGCCGGCGTTCGAGAGCGCGTTGCTGAGTTGGAGAAAGACGGGGTTCGGGCCGATCGTTTCATCGCGGTCTTGGCCGCCGGAACCGTGCACGAACACGAGCGTCGCGTATGGGCGGTGGCCGCGTTCGGGAACGGTGAGCGTTCCGGCGAGCGTCGTGCCGTCGGCCGACGTGAACGTGACGTCCCGGCTGGTGAAGTGCGGGAACGGCGTCGGCAGTGCGGCGGGCAGCGGTACGGGCGTCGCGACGGCCGACGCTTGCGGCGCGCTCGAGGTGAGGCGATACTCCCCGCCTTGCTCCGGTATCTGCACGTCGTGCATGACGAACGTCGTGGGATCGTACCAATAGATCTCATGCAAGCCGTTGAAATCGAGGGCGAGGCTTGCGTCACCGGCCGGCACCGACGGCGGCCGCGCCGCGTTGCCGGCGGCGCCGATCGTCACGAGCAGCGGTTTCCCGCCGGCAAGCACGGCGAGGGTAAGCGCCTTTATGCCGGTCGCGTGGACGATCGCGGGAACCAACGCGCTGCTCGCGATGAGATTATCGCCGAGCAATTCGAGCGGCGCCGACGGATCGGCTGCGATATCCGCACCGTGGCCGGGGTTCACGGCGACGCTCACCACGCCCGGCTTGAACGTCACGTCGGTATGCTGTGATGTGGTGCCGACGGTGAAGTCGGCGCTGTAGCCGCTCTCGTGAAGCGTCGCCGCATCGTAGTGCATGGCCGTTGTCGCCGAGTACTTCGGTACCGAAAAGTTGGCGGATTCTTTGACGACGATCGTGCCGGGAACCGACGAGCCGTCGATCGTGAACGTGCTATTTCCGATCGGCGTTCCGCGGAATGTTGCCGCATACACGTAGGTGCCGTCGGGCGGGCGCGGCGGCACTGCTTGCGCACTTGCGGTAGCCGTTGCGATGAGGACGGCCGCAAAGAGCACGAGAACGGCGGTCCCTCGACAAGCTCGGGATGACAGGGGCGCGCGGGATGACGGGGGCACGTTTAGTGGAAAGCGGCTGGGCTGATCAGGTCGCGTGAATCGATTGGGGGGGCGACTTTGTAGTGCGTTGCTGCGTCAACGAGCGGCTTCATCAGCTGCGGGGTCAGCACGGTGCCGAGCGTTACGCGGTCGCCGAGCGAGGCGATTTCTTGCGGCGTCACGGACAAGAACGTCGCGAGCATCGGTGCGGTTTCGGCGTGATGCGCGTTGCTGTAGATCGATGCGTCGTGCATCACGCGCACGAACGCTGCTGCGAGCGCCGGGTTTTTTGCCGCCCAGTCGTCGCGCGCAAACCACGCGGTCATCATGAAACGCGGTGCGATCGCCGTCGCGGAGTACGCCAGCAGTTTGACTTTACCGCTGTCGAGGCCGTTCTTGAGGAACGGCTGCGTGAGCGTGCCGAACGCAACACGGCCGGTGGCGATGGCTTCGGAGGCGACGGGCATCGGCACTTCGACGAGTTTGACGGTGGATGAATCGCCGCCGTGGGCATCGATCCACGTCTTCATCGCGATCGTGTAGAGATCGTCGATCGCCGAGACCGCAGCGGTCAGGCCGTTGAGATCGGCACCGCTTTTGATCGGACTGTCGGACTTGATGACGAGCGCGAACGAAGGATGGTCTGCCGTGTATTCGGCGCCCGGCGCGAGACACGTCAGCGGCAGTCCTTTGCCGCGCGCCGCCAATAGCGACGGCATACTCGATTTGCCGAGATCGAACGCGCCGCTGAGCACGCCGGCGACGATCGTCGAGCCGCTCGGCAGGCGATCGATCTTGGCATCGATGCCGGCCTTCTTGAAGAGCCCGCCGTCGAGCGCGTAGAGAAACGGCGTAACCTCGTCGTTAGACGACGACGCCGCGTGCAGCGGCATCAGCGCGGGCGCATCGGCGGCAAACGCCGGCGCGGCCGGCGCAACGAGCGCGGCACTGCCGAGCGCGAGCAATTCCGCGCGGGTAAGGCGGCTGGATGATCTCATGGGCCGATGCTACCAGGACGCCCGGGACGAGACAAGCTCTTCGCGAACGGCGGCTACGATGACGAACGACGCCTATCCGACCACGATCCTCGAGCCCGGCGACCACGAGCGCTGGACGGAGTTGTGGCGCGCCTACCTCACGTTCTACGAGACCGAACTTCCGCCGGACGTCTATGCGGCAACGTGGGAACGCATCATGGACCCGGCCGGCTCAATTCACGCGCTCGGCGTGCGGGACGATGGCGGACGGCTGGTGGGGATCGCGCACTACCTCACCCACGCCCATTCGTGGTCGCGCGCTGAGGCGTGTTATCTGCAGGATCTGTTCGTTGATGCGGACGTGCGCGGGCGCGGGTATGCGACCGCGCTGATCAATGGGGTTGCAGCTGCGGCGCGGGAACGCCGGTGTTTCAAGCTTTATTGGACCACGCAAGAAAAGAACGTGACGGCGCGGCGGTTGTACGATCGGGTGGCGAAGTTTACCGGTTTTATTCGATACGATTTTGCTCTGTGATGAGGATGCTCGCTGTCCCTCGACGACGCGCCTTTGGCGCTTTGCTCGGGATGACAATTCGCGGTTAGCGTGAGACGAGGGTTCCGGCGGCGCTGACGTTTTGCCAGGGGGCGTCGAGCGGAAGCATTTGTTCTTCGGCGCGCAGGTCGGCGTACGGGACCGGGTCGCTGAGGCCGACGGGGGCGGCGTCTTCGGAGATGAAGCGTTTCACTGAATCGATCATCATGCGGCGGAAGCGGATCACGGCGGTGTCGCTGACGCCGAGGTGTTCTTTGGTGCGATCTAAGATCGGGCCCATGCTTTCCTGAACGGCGATGTCCTCGCGGCTGACGCCCATGATGCCGGTATGGCTTTCGCCGCGGCGCATTGCCGCACGATCTTGCAGCCAGTTGTTTTCGCGATTGCCCTGCAGGCGGTGCTCGTCGTCGAGGTCGATGCCCGGCCGCAAGTGCGCGTTCTCGAGCAAGTTCGCGCGGTCTTCATCGGTGAGAGCCGTTTCCGACACTTGGATGAAATAGAACATCGTGTGCGTGTCGTCGATCGGCGCGAATGCCTGCAGCCACACCCAGCCTTTGGGCGGCGGGAACATCGCGTAGATCGGCGCGATGACGAGCGAGACGCGCACGTACTTCTGCTTGTCCGCGTCGACCAGCGGCTTGCGGATCGCCGCGTAGCGGAAACCGTACGGCGTGTCTTCCGACTCCATCCGCGGGCGGGTATCGTTCGAAGGCCGGCGCGCGAAGCCGCCGGATTGCTGCTCCGTCGTCGTTACCTCGGCGCTCGGGCGGACGCCGTGGCGGTGCAAGAGGTTCGTGTGCGACGAATCGATCACGCCCTCGAGCCCTTGCGCCCAATTCTCATGCTCCAGCACGCGAACGGTGTGCACGTGCGATGGCGGCACCTGCGTGAAGAGCAAATCCAACGGCGGCGGCTCGAGACCGGGCGGCCCCATGTAGGCCCAGATCACGCCGCCGGATTCATAGACCGTGTAGGCCGTCGCGCGAATGCGGTCTTTGAACGTCGAATCTTCCGGCTCGACCGGCGTATCGATGATCTTGCCCGTGCAGTTGATGCGCCAGCCGTGGTAGAGGCACTCGAGGGCATTGTTTTCGTTGCGGCCGAGCACGAGCGACGCACGGCGGTGCGGGCACAACTCATCGAGCAAGCCCACGCGCCCGTCGTCGCCGCGGAACGCGACCAGATCTTCGCCCAGCAGCCGCACGCGCTTCGGATCGCCGCCGGCTTCCAAATCCGCGCTCAGCAGCGCGGGAATCCAGTAGCGCCGGAGCATCTTTCCCATCGGCGCATCGGGCCCGACGCGGCAGAGGAGCTCGTTTTCTTCGCGTGTCAGCATGATCTGTTTCCTCCGGTCTCCGTACGAAATACGAGGGAGGCGCGCGGGACCCTCGTAAGCTGTGCGCGTGACGACGACAGATGGCTTGCTCGAGCTCAGCGCAGCACTCGGCAAGCAAAACCAGCGGGCCCGGCCGTTGATCGACGGCAGCGTGAGCCCCAAGGGCATCCGTTTGCTGGGAACGGCGCTCGGCGGTTCGGAGACCTTTTGGCGCCAGCTGAAGTTCGCCGAGTTCGACGTCTCCGAACTCTCGATGTCCTCGCTCTTGATCGCAACGTCGCAAGGACCGACGCCGTGGGTGGCGATTCCGGTCTTCACGCGGCTCTTTCACTACACCGAAGCGCTCGTGCGCACCGATCGCGGCATCGAGACGCCGGCCGATCTGCGCGGCAAACGCCTGGGCGTGCCGGAGTATCAGCAGACCGCGGCCGTGTGGTCGCGCGGCGTGCTCAAGGAGCACTTCGGCGTCGATCCGGCCGACATCGAGTGGTACATGGAGCGTCCACCCGAGATCAGCCACGGCGGTTCGACCGGCTTCGTCCCGCCGCCCGGGGTGAAGCTGCACTACATCTCGCGCGATACCAACATGGGCGAGATGGTCGCGGCCGGTGAGCTCGACGGCGCGCTGTTGTACATTCCGTTGAATAATCTGGTCGATCGCAGCCGCATCGATTTGCGTCAACACCCGAAGGTGCGGCTGCTCTTTCCCGATCGCGCCGCCGAGGCACGGCGTTTTTACGGCGCGACCGGCATCTTTCCGATCAATCATACCGTCGTCGTGCGGCGCTCGATTCTCGAGCAGCATCCTTGGGTTGCGCGCAGTTTGTACGATGCGTTCGTGGCCGCCAAGGACCGCGTGCTCGCTGCGCGCGACGCGAACCTCGAGCCCTACTTCGCCACCGGATTGCTCGGCGCGGAGGAACGCGCGAGCTCTGGCGCACGATCCGCTCGCCTACGGGATCGCGGCCGCGCGGCCCGTGCTCGAAACGATCGCGCGGTACGTGCACGAACAGGGACTGACCAAACGCAAAGTCGCGATCGAGGAACTCTTCGATCCGTCAACATTGGATTCGTAAGGGATTTTATGAAACGTGTTCTGGCACTTATCGGCGCCATGCTGCTCGCCCTCGCCCCGGCGGCGGCCCAGACGCAAACGCCGTTTACCGTCGATGTGATCATCAACTCCACCGGCTCGAACGCCTTCGTCGGCGAGACGTACGGCGGCGCGCTGCGCGTCCTCGAGCAATGGGTCAACAAGACCGGCGGCATCAACGGCCGGCCGCTGCACTTCGAATTTCACGACGATGGGTCGAGCGTGACGAATTCGGTGCAGATCGCGACGCAGCTCATCGCGCAGCATCCGGCCGTCGTGATCGGACCCGCCTCGTCGGGCACCTGCGCGGCCGTCGCGCCGCTGTTCGTGAACGGGCCGGTCGACTATTGCCTCTCGACGGCGTACACGCCGCCGCCCAAGGGCTATGTGTTTGCCGCGGCGACCGCATTGCTGCCGTACGTCGGGCCGGCATCGGTGCGCTACATGCGTTTGCGCGGGTACAAGCGGCTGGCCGTAATCGACGCGACCGACGCTACGGGCCAGGCGTCGGACAAGATGCTCCAGTACGCGCTGACGCTGCCGGAAAACAAAGACCTGCAATATGTCGCGTTCGAGCATTTCAACCCGACCGACATCAGCATTGCGGCACAAGCGCAGCGCATGCTGGCGGCGCATCCGGACGGCGTGATTTGCCTCGCCGGCGGAACGGCGTTCGGCACCGTGTTGCACGGTCTCTACGATGCGGGGCTGCGCGTGCCGGTGAGTGCTTCGGGCGCGAACCTCGATGCAAATCAGCTGCAGCAGTACAAGAACTTCTTGCCGCCGGCGATCTATTTCAACTCGCTTTTGTTCTTCGGACGCGATGCGCTGCCGCGCGGCGGCGTGCGCGATCAGGTCGACAAATTCTACGCGGCGTTCAAGGACGCGGGTGTGAAGGTCGAATCCGTCGAGCGGGTTCAGCTGGGATCCCGGCTGGATCGTCGTTTCCGCGCTACGTAAACTCGGCACGAACGTCACCGCCGAACAGCTGCACGCGTACCTCGAAGGGCTGCACGGCTTCGACGGCGTCGACGGCACCTACGACTTCCGCACCGGCGACAACCATGGTCTCAACGATCTCTCCGTGATCATGGTGACGTGGGATCCGGCGAAGAACGACTTCACCGTGGTCAGCAAACCCGGCGGATATCCGTTCAAGTAAGATGGGCAGCGTCGTTGGGGTTTCGCTGAGCGGGGGCAATACGTTTCAGAAGGCACCGCAGGCGTCGATCCGGCTGATCGCCGGCATCGGCGTCGAGGGTGACGCGCATGCCGGCGCGACCGTGCAGCACCTCTACCTGAAGCGGCGCAATCCCGACGCGCCGAACCTGCGCCAGGTCCACCTCATGCATGCCGAACTCTTTGCGCGTTTGCTCGAACGCGGGTTTCACGTCGAGCCTGGTCAGCTCGGCGAGAACATCACGACGAGCGGCGTCGACTTGCTCGGCCTGGGCGAAGGCACGTTGCTGACGATCGGCGAGGCGACGTTGCGGGTTACCGGACTGCGTAGTCCGTGCTCGCAAATCGACAAATTCCAACCCGGCTTGCTCGCCGAAATGATCGAGGACAAACGCGCGAAGCGTTTTCTCTCCGGGATCATGACCGTCGTGGAAACCGGCGGGATCGTGCGCCCCGGCGATGCCGTTACCATCACGGCGCCCGCCGGATCGTTTCGCAAACTGCAGCCTATTTGAACCAAGGGGCTAGATTGTGGCTGTCCCTCGACTACGCGCCTACCGGCGCTGCGCTCGGGATGACAGAGCCGGTGAGGAAGGCGGTTACGACGCGGTCGTGTTCTTCGGGTTTTTCCCATTGGGGCCAGTGGGCGGCGTCGTTGATGCAGTAGTGGGCGGAGCCCGGGATTAGCGATGCGAGGCGTTCGCCCGCGTCGGCGCCGGCGCCGGGGTTTTTGTCGGACCAGAGCGCGAACGCGGGGACTTTCATGGCGCCGAGTTCGTCTTCTTCGATCACGTTGGGTGCGTAGCGGCCGCCGAAGCTCGCGCCGAAGACTTTCGCCAGCGACGCGTTGGTGTCGGGGCGCGAGTAGATCGCGGTGCGCAGATCGATCAGTTCGTCGGTCACGCGGTCGGGGTAGGCCATCAGCCACTCGAGGCGTTTCTTGATCGTTTCGCGCGTGGGGTTCGCGATCGCCGCGAGCGAGCGGTCGCGCAGCGCGTTGCGGCCGGCGTTTTCGTCGACCTTCACTTTGTCACGATTCCAGTAAATGCCGGCCGTCGTGTTGAGGATGACCTTTTCGACGCGTTCGGGATGGTGCAGCGCGGTCCAGCAGGCGACCCAGCCGCCGAGGGATTCGCCCTCGATGAAGCCTTTCTGTACGCCGAGATCGTCGAAAATGTCGAGCACTTGGCGCGAGAACACCGGCACCATTTCCGGCGTGAACTCCGGCTTCGATGACAGGCCGTGCCACACCAGGTCGATCGCGATCGCGTGGAAGTGCTCGCCGAGGCGCTGCATGTTGCGCGCGTAGGCTTCGGCATGGCCGCCCACGCCGTGGATCAGAATCAGCTTCTTCGGGTTGTGCGCGCCGGTTTCGATCGTGCGCGTTTTGAACTCGCGCCCACGATAGCGCACTTCGGCACCCAGGAGATCCAACCACAGCGTATTCATCGAGCGATCCTTTCTAGTCGAGGCCCCGGACGATCGTCGCGCACGGCGCGCAGAGCGTCGGGTGCTCGGCGTCGCTGCCGAGCGGGAGATACTTCCAGCAGCGCTCGCACTTTTCACCGGCTGCGGGCATCACCTTCACCGCACTGCCCCCGTCGGCCGACGCTTCGAGCGAACGCAGCGACGAGACGACCAGTGCTTCGCGCAAGCTATCGCCGAGCGCCTGGAACGCACTCAGGTGGGCGGCCGGCACGGTGACGTCGGCGTCGAGTTGGAAGTCGCGCACGCCTTCGGCGGCGGCGACCTGCGCACGCAGGCCACGCACCTGGTCCCACAGTTCCAGCGCCGGGATGTCGACGGCGCCGAGCTTCGGGAAGTCGACGTCGAAGATGCTCTCGTCACCGCCGCGCAAGCCGGCCGGCAGCGCCTGCCACGCTTCTTCCGCCGTGAACGAGAGGATCGGTGCGGTCAAGACCGCGACCGTGCGGAAGATTTCCAACACGGCCGATTGCGCGCTGCGACGGCGCGCCGAATCGGGCGCGCTCGTGTAGAGCCGGTCCTTGAGTGCGTCGACGTAAAACGCCGAGAGATCGTCGCCGTCGAAACGCTGCAGTGCCAGATACGCGTCGTGCAGGCGGAACTCGCGATACGCGACGACGATGTCGCGCGCGACCGCATCGAGCTTCGCGAGCACGAGCTGGTCGAGCGGTTCCATCGCCGCGCGCGGCACGATCGCTTCCGGCGTGAGGTCGTCGACCGAGCCGAGATACCAGCGGAAGCGATTGCGCAGATTGCGGTAGACGTTCGCGACGTTCTCGAGCAGCTTCGCGCCGAGGCGCACGTCGGCGGTGTATTCCACCGACGCGACCCACAGGCGCAGCACGTCGGCGCCGTACTTCTCCATGCCGTCGACCGCGCCGATGTAGTTGCCGGCCGACTTGTGCATCGCGCGGCCGTCCTGATCGACGACCCAGCCCGTCGCGACGACTTGCTTGTACGGCGGATGATCTTTGGTCGCGACGGCGGTGACGAGGCTCGAGCGGAACCAGCCGCGATACTGATCGCCGCCTTCGAGATAGACGTCGGCCGGCCACGGCATGCCGCGGTCTTCGAGCACGGCGCGATGCGTCACGCCCGACTCGAACCAGATGTCGACGATGTTCATCTCTTTGGTGAACGTCGTGCCCGCGCACTTCGGACAGGCGAAGCCCGGCGGCAAGAACGCTTCGGCGGGTTCGGTCCACCACACGCGTGCGCCCTCGTTGCGGAAACGATCGGCCACGATGCGCGCGACCGCCGGATCGAGGATCGACTCCTGGCACGCGTTGCAGACCATCGCCGGGATCGGCGTGCCCCACGTGCGCTGACGCGAGAGGCACCACTCCGGATGATTCTCGATCATCTGCGTCATGCGTTCTTCGCCCCAGCCGGGCGTCCACGTCACCTCGGGCAACTGCTCGACGATGCGCCGGCGCAAGCTGTTGGCGTCCATCGCGATGAACCACTGCGCGGTCGCGCGGAACACGACCGGATTCTTGCAGCGCCAGCAGTGCGGATAGGAATGCTCGTACGATTCGGCTGCGATCAGGCGGCCCGACGCGCGCAGATCGTCGATGATCTGCTTCTGCGCCTTGAAGATGAACTGGCCCGCGTACGGACCGGCCTCGGCGGTGAACTTGCCCGCGCCGTCGACCGGGTTGAGCACCGGCAGACCGTACTTCACGCCGGTGAGGAAGTCGTCGGTACCGTGACCGGGCGCGGTGTGCACGGCGCCGGTTCCGGTTTCGAGTTCGACGTAATCGGCCGTCACGACGACCGAGTCGCGATCGAGGAACGGATGGCGCACGCTCGCGCCGGCGAGTTTGTCGCCATCGGTCATGCCGCGCAGCACGCCTTTGTGCGCGCCGCAGATGCGCGCGATCAGCGGCGCGGCGAGCGCTTCGGCGACGAGCACGTCTTCGCTGCCGACGCGATAGAGCGCGTACTCCGCATCGGGCTTGATCGCGATCGCGACGTTGGCCGGCAGCGTCCACGGCGTCGTCGTCCAGATCGCGATCGAGAGCGGCGTGCCGTCATCGGCCACGCCGAAGCGCTTCGAGATGTCGGCGCGCTGCGCGTCGGTCGCCGGAAAGCGCACGTAGATCGAATGGGAGACGTGATCCTTGTACTCGATCTCGGCTTCCGCCAGCGCGGTTTCGTCGTGCACGCACCACAGCGTCGCGCGCAGGCCTTTGTAGAGCTGCTTCGCTTCGGCGAGATCGGCCAGCACGTCGACGATCGCGCCCTCGAAGCGCGGCTCGATCGTCATGTACGGATCGTCGTAGTGTCCGAGCACGCCCATGCGCAGGATCGCGTCGCGCTGACGGTCGAGCCAGTACAGCGCGCGTTCGCGGCACTTCTCGCGCAGCTCGAGCGGATCGACGTGATGGAAGTCGAGCTTGAGATGCTTGAGCGTCTCGAGTTCGATCGGCAGACCGTGCATGTCCCAGCCGGGCACGAAATCCGCGTACTTGCCGTCGAGCAGGTTGATCTTCACGAACGCGTCCTTGAGGACGCGGTTGAGGAAATGCCCCATGTGCAGGTCGCCGTTGGCGTACGGCGGCCCGTCGTGCAGGATGAACGGCGGGTTGCCGGCGTTCTTCGCCAGGCGCTTGCGGTAGGTGTCGTGCTCGGCCCACCAGCGGACGCGGTCGGGCTCCCGCTTGGGCAGCTCGGCGCGCATCGGAAAGTCGGTCTTGGGCAGGTTGAGGGTCGAGCGGTAGTCGCGCCGCGGCGTTTCGGTCTCGGGCATGGAACGGGTTGGTTTCGACGCAGTACCTGGGTTCGCATCCGGCGCATAGGTCGGGGATGAACCGACTGGAAGCGCTCGCACTTACCGGCGGCCTCCTCGCCGCAAGTGCGCGAGCGGCTTCCGCGCAGACTCTCCCGGTCGTGCGCGTCATGTGCACCCCGACCGATTCGTTCGGCGAGGCCTACTACGCCCAAGACATGGGCTTCTTCACGCGACATAACATCAGCGTCGAGTTCAACGGAAGCAGCGGCGGTGCGATCGCGATCAACGCGCTAGCCGGAAACAGCGCCGACGTCGGTGTGGCCAATCCGCTCTCGATCGCGCAAGCCTACACCAAGGGGATTCCGATCTCGATCATTGCCGGCGGGGGCCTCTACACGACGGCCTCGCCGGCAACACTGCTCCTCGTTCCCAAAGACTCGACCGCGCGCACGCCCAAGGATCTCGAGGGCAAGACAATCGGGCTACCCGGCCTCGGCGATCAGTTGCAAGCGGCCACGACGGTGTGGCTTCAGAAAAACGGGGTCGACCCGGCCAAGGTGAAGTTCATCGAAGTAAACCCCGGGCCGTTGATCCGCAACGCGCTCGAACGCGGGCGCGTCGATGCCGCGACCGCGCCCGAACCGACGTTAACGGAGTCGGTGCAAGAGGGTGCGCGCGTGTTCGGCGACCCCTTCGCCGCGCTCGCGCCGCGGTTTTTCATCGGCGTATGGATCGCGCGCAACGACTGGATCAAGGCGAATCCCGATGTGGCGCGGCGCTTTGCCGACGCAATCTACGATGCCGGCAAGTGGGCTAACGCGCACCCGAGCGATTCGGCAGCGATCTTAGCGAAGTACGCGAAGGGCGACGCCGCCGTGTTTCGCTCGATGCATCGCGCGACGTATCCCGACGTCGCTGGATCCGAAGTTGCTGGCGCCGCCGATCGACGCCGGATTTCGTACGGGCTTACTGCCGAGCGCGGTTAACGGCTGCAGACTTGGTGGCGAAGGGCTTCTAGGTCGCGGTCCCTCGACGACGCGCCTGACGGCGCTTTGCGCGGGATGACAGTTAGGCGAGTTGGGTTTCATAGTCGCGGGCGCGTTCGGCGATGATGTCGGCGAGTAGGGGCAGTTCGATGACCCAGAACGTGCCGCCCTCGCTCGAGGTGATCTCACCCACGTGCGCGCCGGCTTGGATCCACATGTGCGTGCCGCGGTCTTCCGTTATGCCGCCGAGCCATGTCTTACCCTCGTACGTAATCGAGCCTTCGATCAGATAACGGATCTCCGCATCTTCCTCAACGCGCGCCGGAATGACCGCACCCGGCAGCAGACGCGTTTGGCGAATGCCCGAGCGGCGCACGCCGAAGGTGCCCAAGTACTTGTGTTCGACGCCCGGGATTTTGCGATCGGGTACCCACTGCGCGTTCTCCGGCAGCATCACGATCGGCGCCGAAAAGCGCGGCTTAGGAAAGTCGATCTTTTGACCCGTGAGATGCTCGACGCACGCAGCGTGGCTGTCTTTCGTAATGACTTTCCCGTCGGGCAACGTGCGGCGATAGATGCCGCCTTCGAAGACACCGCCTTCGGCTTCCAATTCCGCCTGCGCACGATGCAGATCGCGGTGTCTCAGATACGGAAGTCCGGTGGCGCCTTGAAACTGAAACGTGAGGCCGGTGCAGGGCGACGTTTGCAGCTGCGGGCCATATGAGACGCCTTCCGGATAAAAACCGCACTCACCGGCTTTGACATAGCCGTCTTTGATCTCGCGCGCGCCTTCGAACGCTAAGCGAAACTGATCGAATGTGTGCTTGTGTCGGGGCGTGCCGTAACCCGTATCGTAGAAAGCCCAGGAAATCTCCATGCCGACGCCCTCGACGCCACTCTCGAGCGGCAAGGGCTTGCTCCGCATCCCGCCCTCGCGCCCGATGCCGGCCTTGCGCGACGGCAGATCACCAATCGAGACGATCGTTACTGAAGGTTCCATAGTGCGAATCCGTTCTTCGTTTACGAGACGCTGCCTACGGCGCGGGGGTCGGCGGCGGCGAGGTCTTTGAAGAGCACGTCGCCGTAGGCGGAATCGAGCTTCACTGCCAGCGGGCCGAACGCGAATTCTTCTTTCGTCAGCTCGCCGATCGGCGCAGCGCGTACCGGTCCGCCTCGGTTGCGAGCGAGCTGCGGGTCCAGGCCGCCGGATCGTGCGTGAACGTGCTCATCTTCCCAGCGGCTACTATCACGCCGGAGCAGGAGCGACCTTCGTGGAGAAAATTACCACTCAAGGAGGGCGCTGCTTGAGCAGGCACTGAGCCGAAGCAGAGGCAAATCACACTTTCCACCTGCTGCCTGATTACGAGGAACATCGCCACAATGGCGAACCCGCGATTTCAAACGAACGGCGTCGATCTATTGATCGACAGCCTTTCCGCTGCCGGTGAAGTCGCCGGCGATATTCGCGAGCGGCTGTGGCAAGTCGCGTGGGCGCGCGGCTATCAGGATGTCGTCGTTCCGATTCCCGTCCCCGACGTCAAGATCGAGGGCTTTTGCGTCCTCGTTCAGCACTTCTCGGCGCAGCACACGCTGGTGTGCGTCGACGACGGCGAGCAACTCATCGGTCTCGTCGACCGCATCGACGAACCGCCGCTAGGCGCCAAAGTCCGCATGCAGCCGCTCTACGGAGCGGCGGCGCATTGGGGTTTCAAGGTCCTCGCGACGCTCGGCTGCGGGCTGACGATTCGTTTCGACGACGATCACGTCGAGTCGGGCTGGGTCGACCGCCTCAAGAATTGCCTAACCGAGATCCGCGAGCGCGAAGTCGCCCTGCGGCGCCAGATCGAAATCGATCGCAGCAACATCGTCTTCGTCCTTCCGCCGGCGCCGTTTCGGGTCGAAATGGAGCGCGCCGACAAGGAAATTCGCGATCGCGTCACCGGCGGCGGCTACACCGACGAGGAAGCGAAAGCACTCGCGCGGGCCAAGAACAATCAGGCCGAGATCGCCAAGGTGATCGCCGCGCGCGACAAGCGGCTGGTCGACGCCTACCGCATCGAAGTGACGCAGTTCCGCGCCCAGATCCCCGAACTGCGCGCCGAGTACGACAAGAAGATGGAAGCCTACGCGGAGTTCCGCAAGCAAATCGATCGCTGCAACGAGACCGACGGTGCGAGCCGTTCGATCACCGATGCGAGCCTACGGGCGACGCAGCAGCTCGAGACGATCGAACAAGCGGTGCTCAACGTACACGCCAAGGATCTGGACCGGATCGAAGAAAATCCGCGCGCTCACTTCTCCGAGATCATACAGACCATCGATCTGCTGTTCGAACTCCTACCGAAGAAACTTCAGAAACAGGGCGCTGCGGCAGCATCGGGCGCAAAGTAACGACCACCGGCGCCCGCCGCAACGCCCGGTACTGCACCCAGCTCGTCCGGACCAGGAACCCCGCCAGCACCACGTACCAGGCGAACTGCCACGTCCGGGTCGACGGCCACGGCGATCAGGCCGCCGGCCGCAAAACAGAACCCGAAGCCGATGCCGACCAGGGCCGCCGTCGCGGTGGCGCCGTCGCGGCTGCCGCGCAGCTGCCAGAGCAGCGCGCGCAGCACCCGTCCGCCGTCCATCGGGTAGCCCGGGATCAGGTTGAACGCCGCCAGCACCGCGTTGGCAAACGTAACGTAGGCCAAGATCGATGCCGCGGCATCGGTGAAGCGGAGCGGGACGACCGCATCGACGCCGTGCATCGCGCCGTAGGCGGCCAGCGCGATGAGCCGCGCTCATCGCCGGCCCGGCGAGCGCGACGAGCGCGTCGGCGAGCGGGGTCGGCGGCTCGGCTTCGAGCGTCGCGACGCCGCCGAAGAGAAACAGCGCGATCGAGCGTCGTGCGCACGCCGAACCGGCGCGCGGTAAGCGCGTGGGCGAGCTCGTGCGCGACGACGCTGGCGAAGAGCACGAGCGCGGCCGCGGCGCCGACGGCATAGGCACCGGCCGCGCCGAGCGCACCGATCGGCGCCGGCGTTGGCGATCGTGACCGCCACCAGCGCATAGATCGGAAACCACGACGCGTGAACGTCGAGACGAATGCCAAACAGACGACCGATCGGAAACGCGCGGAGACATCGTTTGCGTGACGTTCGCGCGCACGTGGCGCGCGCGCCTGCAACTTATGGTGTGTCGTGGGTAACGACTTCGTCCAAAATGTCGAAGTTGCGCTGCGCGAGTTGCTCGGTTTCGGCGGCTACGGCGCGCAAGTGAGCGGCTAGTTCGTCGCGCCGCTGCCAAGCGTCATCGATGCGCGCGATCACGTCTTTCACCGGCGCTTTGTCGCCCGGCGTGAAGAGCGGCGGCAGCGGATAGCGCAGATCGTCGAGCAGCGCGGTGACTTTCGGATCGTAGGGCACGGCGGAAAACGGCACGGCCAAGCGCGCTGCGATGATCAGCGCGTGCAGCCGCATCCCGATCACGAGCGACGCGCGACCGATGATCTGCGCCGCTTGGCCGAGACTCATCGCGGGCAGCAGCAGCGGCGCCGATTTCGCGCGCCGGATCACGCTGGTCGACACGTCGGCGTCGGAGCGGGCCGCCGAGCGGCAAGAACGCGACCTGCGCGCCGTGCTCGTTCGCTAGGCGGTCGACCGCGGCCGCCAGCGACGTGATCGTGGCCTCGTTGTGCGGCCAGCGGCGCACCGAGACGACGACCAGCGGGCCGGGGCCGCCGAGGCCCTCGGCCGCGAGGTCGAGCGGCTCCGTGCCGGGTTCGAACAGAAAGACCGGATCGGCGGTGCGCTCGACGCGCACCTTCGGCAACAACGTGGAGAGCAGCCGGCGCGAGCGCTCGTCGCGCACGGTCGCCGCGGTGACGCCGCCGCAGCACGCGCGCACGACGGCGCGGCCGAAGACGTCGAGCGGCCCGATCGACTGCGCGAAGATCATCGTCTTCTTGTTGCGCGCGCGTCGCCGTGCGCACGATCCCGGCGTAGTAGAGCAGACTGCGCAGGCTCGTGACGTTCTGCAAGCAGCCCGCCGCCGCCCGAGAGCACGACGTCGGCGCGCTCGATCGCGCGGCGCACGGCGCCGAGATCCATGCGCGGCGTCGACTCGACGTTCAAGCGCGCGCTGGTCGCCGCCGGATCGGCGCTGAGCACGTCGATCGAACCGTCCGGATAGGCGGCGCGCAAGTCGCGTCACGATCACGTCGAGCAGCGCCTCGTCGCCCAGGTTGCCGAAGCCGTAGTAGCCGGAGATCAGCACCCGCGGTCCGTTCACTCAAGCGCGCCGCAGCCGGCGGTAGACGAAGATGGCGATCGCGCCGATGATCGCGCCGAGCACGCCGCCGTTGATCACGCGCTCGGCGCCGACCAAGCAGCGGCGTGTGCAGATGCGAGAACGTGTCGATCAGGTCGCCGAGACCCACGCCGATGGCCAGCACGAAGAGCCAGCCCCAGCGCCGGCGATCGACCGGCAATGAGCGCCGGCACGAGCATCAGCGCGGGCCACGCGACGACGAACTCTTTGAAGCGCGGCCGCACTTGCAGAGATCGTCGTCAGGTGCGCGCGCAGCGCGAGTTCGAACGACGACGGCGCGATGTCGCTCTGGTTGCCGCTGCGCTGCGAGCACGATGTACGCGCCGGCGACGAGCACGAGCCCGACCAGCAACTGAATCACGCGCACCGGCGTCTCGGCTGCCGTGCGCGCATCGATGCTTCGCACCGAAGCGGTCGGTGAAGAAATACAAGCCGAGCGCGATCAGCGGCGGCAGCGCGAGCACGTACTTCACGCCGAGGAAGCGATCGATCTCGGTCATCGTCAGCAGCGTGCTCAGCAACCCGACGATCACGAGCGCGCCGCCGAGCGTGACCGCGATCGCGATCACGAGCGCGATCAGGCCGCGCAGGTACACGTTCGCCGTGCGCAGCACGGGGCGGCGACTCGCCGCGAAACGCCCAGCCGACGGCGAGCATGCCGACCGACGGAGAACGTCAGCCCCGCCGCGAGCGCGAGCAGTTTGCGCACGACGATGTCGTGATGCGTCACGTAGCCCGCGGCGACGAGGAGCAGATCGGCCAGCGACGAATGCCGCGATCCACGCGGTGCCGCCGATGCCGAACGCTTCGAGGATCAGCAAGCAGGCTCGCCGGCACGGCGAGCGAGGCCAGCGCGATCGTCAGCGGCGAGATGGCGAACTCGCCGAAGGCCGAGGCCGACGCGATGCGGCGGTGATCGGCGCGAATGCCCGGCCGCGATGCGGCGCACGATCTCGACGTTGGTCGCCTCGATCGAGCGGCCGTTCCACGAGTGGTAGTACGGGCGCAGGTAGACGACGCGGATGTTGCGCTCGTTCACGCCGAGCAAATAGCGCGCGATGATCTCTTCGGGCGTCAGCTTGTCGGCTTCGGGCTTGGCGATCGCTTGCACGCGCACGAGGCGTTCGGGCATCCGGCGCGCGAGGTCGGCGTTGCCGAGCTGTTCTTGCTTCGGATCGTACGTCTCGACCGAGCCGAAGTTGAGGTGATCGGCGGTCAGCGCGGCGGCCGCGGCCGCGATGTTGATCGGGATAGCCCAGCACTTCGTTGCGCAGCCCGAAGAAGATCACCGTGCGCGCGCGCTGACCGCGCGTCGCGTCGTCGAGCACCGCGCGGATGTGCGCCGGCGTGAAGCCTTCATCGTTCTGCAAGCGCGGCACGAGCAGCAAGCCGTAGCGTTTCGCGAGCGCGACGCGGTCGAACGGCAGCCCGAACGTCTCCGCATCGAAAAAGTCGCTGGTCGTTCGCACCGCCCACACGGCCGGCAGCTTTGCGCGCAGCAAGCGGATCGCGCGCGCGTCGAAGTGCAGCGGCAGCTGCTCGGCATAGCGCTGCGCGGTCGCCGCATCGTAGGCCACCAAGTACATCGTGTCGCTGCGGATCGCGTTCGTGCGTGCGAGTCCGGCGAAGAGCGGGTCCGCTAGCGTACCGACGCGCGCTTGGTCGAGCAGCGCGCCGCCGCTGAAAACCGTTGCCGTGCCGGCCGCCTGGATGTTGGCGCCGAGTTCTTCGCTGACGGCGAGCGACGTCAGGCCCGCGCGGCGCAGCTCCGTGAGGAAGGCGCCTTCGTTATAGGCGTAGGCCTTGGCTGAGGGCGCTGAAGTCGCCATCGTCCATCACGATCTCGACGTTGCGGTTTGCGGTCTCGTGGCGCTCGCGCCGGGCGGTCACGTAGAGCGCGGCCAGCAAACCGATGGCCAGAACGATGAGAACGATTCGCCGGGAAGTCACCGGATGGCGGTTTCGCTAGGAAAAACAACAAGGCCCGCAGAGCGAGCCTTGTTGCCGTCGCGTAGTAGGTTGCCCTACTACCGGGTGTGGGCGACGATTATACATCGGAGCCGCGCGCCCACAATCGCGGTGTACGGATGTTGTGCCGCTGCAGAATAGCAATCCTTCGGGCGTTCGTCAAGTTCGCGTCTGCCCTCTAGTGAACGTGTTCATGCACAGCTTTTCTGGCAATAGGGCGAGAAACGTCAGCGATTTTCGGGGACCCATGGGATCACGCGTTTTTCGATTGCGCCGGCGATTGCAAACAGCGTCGAACCGATGATGCCGGCGGTCACGAGACCGGCAACGGATTGGCTGATCGAGAGCGTCGTCCACGAATTCCAGATCAGGTGTCCGATGCCGTTGTCGGCAACGAGAAATTCAACCGCGACGGTGTTGAGCAATGCGAGACCGACGGAGAGCTTCACGCCGCCCATGATCACCGGCAGCGCGGCCGGAAACATCACATCGAAGTACAGATCGCGCGGACGCGCGCCGAAGCTGTTCGCAACTTCTTTGTAGATCGGCTCGACGTTGAGCACCGCCGCCATCGTCGTGATGATCATCGTGAAGAACGGCCCGAGCGAGATCAGGATGACGTTCGAGGTTTCGTTGAGGCCGACCAGGATCAGGATGATCGGAAAGAGCGCGATGCGCGGCAACGGATAGAACGCCGCCACGAGCGGGGCCACGATCGAGCGCGTCCACGGCGAGACGCCCATCGCGAGACCGATCAGCGTGCCCGGAATGAGGCCGACGAAAAACCCGACGAAGAAGCGCGAGAGCGTGATGCCGGCCGTGTTCAGCAAACCGCCGGTTTGGATCAGCTGCACGATCGTCGCCGCGATCACCGTCGGCGGCGCGAGGATGCGCCGGTCGACGATGTTCATGCGCGAGCAGAATTCCCAAATGATCAGCACGACCAGCGGGCTGACGACGACCATGATGCGGTCGCGCTGCTGCGCCGTCATTTTTTTCTTGCGTTTAAGCGACGTCACTTGAGATCTCGCGTTGGCGGAGGGTGAGGACTTCTTCGCGCAGCGCCGTCCAGATGCGGCTGCGGATATCGAAGAAGCCTTCGTTCGATTGCATGTCGAGGACGTTGCGCGGACGCGGCAGATCGACGTCGACGATGCTCTTGACCGAGCCCGGACGGTTGGTCATCACGATCACGCGGTCGCCGAGCACGATCGCTTCATCGAGGCTGTGCGTGATGTACACGACGGTCTTGTGCGAGCCGTCCCACAAGCGCAAGAGATCTTCTTGCACGAGCAGTTTGGTCTGTTCGTCGAGACTCGCCAGCGGCTCGTCCATCAGCAAGATGGCCGGATCGTTGGCGAACGCCCGCGCGATGTTCACGCGTTGCCGCATGCCGCCCGAGAGTTGGCGCGGATAGGCGTCGGCGAACTGGGTGAGGCCGAGCATATCGAGATAGGCGCTCGCCGCCTTCTCGCGCTCGGCGCGTCCGATGCCGCGCACCTTGAGCCCGAAGGCCGTATTCTGCAGCACGCTCATCCACGGAAAGATGCCCTGTTCCTGAAAGACCACGCTGCGCAGCGGCTTTCCGTCGTGGGCGATGGTGAAGTCGACTTCGCCCTCGGTCGGCGCTTCGAGTCCGGCAATGATCCGCAACAGCGTCGTCTTGCCGCAGCCGCTCGGCCCGACGATGCAGAGGAACTGGCCCTCCGTGATCGTCAGATCGATCGGCGCAAGCGCCTGGACGTCGCCGTGGGCACCTTCGAATATCTTGGTGACGCCGCGTACGCGGATCTCGCCGGGCACGCCTATTTCAATGCTCCGCCGAACGAACTCGACGTGGTCCAGCCGTTGCCGTTCCAGCGCTGGATGACGGCATCGTCGATGCCCGCGCCGCGCTGCGGTTCTTTGGTGAAGTCGTAGACGCCGAGAATGCCGGCATAGTTTTTCAGGCCCGCGATGTAGTCGCGAATTTGCGCGCCGGTCGCCGCCGGTCCGAGCTTGCGCAGCGCGTCGACGGTGATCAGTCCGGCGTCCCACGTCATACCGGACTGCAAGTCGGTTTCCACGCCGGCCGCTTTCATCGCCGCGTTGTAGACGTCTTGCTGATGTTTGACTTGCGGGTTCTGCGCGATGCCGGCGGCGTACGTCACGCCGGTGAAGTAGAGCTCCTTCGGAATGAACGCCGCGTACTGCTTGAGCTGGGCCGCGACTTGGTTGGCGCTCGTCGTGACGATCGGTACGTCGAGACCGACGTCTTGTACGGCGCGCAACGCGGTGGCGAACGGCGTGCCGGGCGCCCAGATGATCAGGGCTTGCGGGCCGGCGGCCTTGATGCGCGTCAACTGCGCGGTCGCGCTGACGTCGCTGGCCGCATAACGCTCGGTATCGACCAGCTGCATCGTGCTGTTTTCGGGCAGCTTCAGCGCTTCGCCGACATCGGTGACGCCGTCTTGACCCGAAGCGTCCTGAGATGCGAGCAAGCCGAATTTTTTCCAGCCCTTTTCACGGAAGAACCGCACCGTCGCAATGATCAGATCCTTCGTCGCAACGCTGGTCGAGAAGACGTAGGACCCCTTGGGCGGGTAGATGGCGGGCGAGAGGCACCAGTTGACCGGGCCTGCCTCGAAGACCGGCGCGATCGCTTGGCACATGGCGGAGAGCGACGAGCCCAACACGATCGGCGACTGGGTTTCGGCCTGCGTCGCGAGTTGCTTCGAGACGGCCGGACTCGTCTGATCGTCGAGAAAGACGAACTTGAGCGGGCGGCCTTTGATGCCGCCGTCCTTGTTGACGACGTCTTGGAGAATCTGCATCGTCTTCTCGTGCGTCTGGCCGATGAACGCACCGCCGCCGGTGAGCGGCAGAATGATCGGAATCGACACCGGCTGCGGCGCCTGCGCGACGGCGATCGAGCTGAGGAACAGCCCACTCGCAACGAGCGCGGCACTTGCACCAATGGTCAAGCGGCGAATATTCATTAGTCTCTCCTGCTGAAGGCGCGGTTGGCGCAGTTTTGCGCGCCGTGACACGGGGCCTTCGTGTCCAGCGCAACGCAACGCAGAGAAGTTTCGTTGCCCCTGTCATCCCGAGCTTGTCGAGACAGCCTCGATCCTCAATATAGAGGCAATTTACCCTTTCCCCTATAATGAGAATCCATGACGTCGGCGGCGGCTGTGCGTGAGGATTCGGCCAAGAGCGCGCGCCTCTCCGGCGCTGCGTTCGAGCTGTTTCTAGCGATCGCCGAGCTCTGGGGGCTCAGCCCGGCTGAAGCTCGCACCCTGCTCGGGTCGCTGCCGGAGTCGACCTTCTATAAGTACCAGAAGTCGCCGCGCTCGGCCCATCTCTCGCACGACACGCTGGCCCGGATCTCGCATCTGCTGGCGATCTACAAATCGATCAACCTTTTGCTGCCGCGGGCCGAATCGGCCGATGCCTGGGTCCGCCGGCCGAACGACGCGCCGCTCTTTAAAGGACGCAGCGCGCTCGCGTACATGCTGGGCGGCGAGTTCGAAGACATCGCGGCCGTGCGCCGCTATCTCGACGCCGAGCGCGGGTGGTAGCGCACGAGCGCTGGGCGACCTCCTACCGCGCCGTCGCCTCGAAGTATCCGATTGTCGGGATTTACGACCGTATCAGCGATCCGGCGAATCTCGCGACGGTGCTCGAAATCGAGGCGCTGACGAACCCGCGCCTGCGCGAGGAACTTGCGCCGTACCGCAAGATCCGGCCCGAGGATGCGATCGCGGGGCCGGGGTCCACACCGATCATGGCGTCGTTTGCGTATTCGGGCGCGAGCCGGTTCTGCGACGGGACGTACGGCGTGTATTATGCCGCACGCGAAGAGGAAACGGCGATCGCGGAATCGCGCTACCACACCGAAGCGTTCTTGCGCGCCACGCAGCAGCCGAGTATCGATGTCGACAAACGCATTTACGTTGCGGCGATCGAGGGCGACTTCGACGATATTCGCGGGCGGTCGATGCGCTCGAAACTCTACGCTGCGGCGCCGGATGATTATGATTATTCGCAACGCTACGCGCATAAGTTATATTCGCGCAATCGGGTGGACGGGATCGTGTATAACAGCGTGCGCCGCAGCGGCGGGCAGTGTATCGTGGCATTCCGCCCGCGCGTGGTGAGTAAGGCGCACGTGCGCAAACACGTGCAGTTTCGCTGGGATGGGCGGCGGATCGTCGGCGTTACCGATCTCGTGAATATACGCGACTAGTCGCAGTTGTCTAAAAACGAAGCGAACGTGCCACCGCTCTCTTGCAACGGATCGTGAGCACTGCATATCGTTAAAGATTAGTTCGAAGCGCCAAGGGTAAACGCTCGGCATGCAGCGGCTCAACGGCGGCCTTTCTCGCAGGCGGTTCATCGTCGGCACACTCTCACCGGTCATCGTGTCGGGGCTGTCATCCGGACGCCTTCTGAGCGTAGCGGAGGCGGCGACCGTAGCCCGCTTGCCGGCGCGAGGCCCCCAGCCGGTTGCCGTAACGCTTATGGTAAACGGTTCATCGCATCTCGTGCAGATCGAACCGCGAGCGACGTTGCTCGATACGTTACGCGATACGATTGGTTTAACCGGAACGAAGAAAGGCTGCGATCAGGGGACGTGCGGCGCATGCACGGTGCTCGTTGACGGCAAGCGCGTCAACTCGTGCCTCACGCTCGCGATCCTAACCGAAGGCCGCCCAATCACCACCATTGAGGGTCTCGCGAAAGGCACCGAACTCCACCCGGTGCAGGCGGCGTTTCTCGAGCACGACGGATTTCAGTGCGGGTACTGCACGCCGGGTCAGATCATGTCGGCCGTCGGTTTGCTCAGCGAAGGCCGGCCGCTCGACGACGTTAGCGTGCGCGAGTGGATGAGCGGAAATATCTGCCGCTGCGGCGCCTACGCGAACATTCAGGCGGCCGTCCAATCGGCCGGAGGCCGCGCATGAATCCGATCGCTTACGCTCGCGCCCAAGATGTCGCAGCCGCGATCGCCACGGCCGAGAGCGACTCGCGCGCCTACTACCTCGCCGGCGGAACAAACGTTATCGATCTCATGAAAGATGACGTTGAAGCGCCGTCGATGTTGATCGACATCACCCGTTTGCCGATGCACGACATCTCCGCGGATGCCGCCTCGGTGCGGCTCGGTGCGCTCTCGACGATGGCCGACGTCGCGGACGCGCCGGCGGTAAAAGCGCATTTCCCGGCGGTCTCGCAGGCGTTGCTGCAGTCGGCGTCCCCACAGCTTCGGAACATGGCGACGATCGGCGGCAACGTCTTGCAGCGGACGCGTTGCGCGTATTTTCGCGACGTCTCGCAGCCGTGCAACAAGCGCCGGCCGGGATTGGGGTGCTCGGCGATTGCGGGCGAAAACCGGTTCCACGCCGTGATCGGAACCAGCCCGAACTGCATCTGCACGCACGCATCGGATTTCGCCGTCGCTCTCATGACGACCGACGCTCGCGTGCACACCCGGACGTCCGCCGGCACCCGCGTGATCGCTTTCGAAAATCTGCACGTCCTGCCCGGCGACCGTCCCAACATCGAGACGGTGTTGCGACCGGGCGAACTCATCGAAGCGATCGAGTTACCGTTGAGCGACCTTGCCCGCAATTCGATCTATGTAAAGGTACGCGATCGCGCGTCATACGAGTTCGCTTTGGTGTCGGTCGCCGCGGCGCTCGACATTTCGGGCGGACGGATCCGTGCCGCGCGGATTGCCCTCGGCGGGGTCGCGCCGAAGCCATGGCGGCTACACGAGGTCGAGGCGGCGCTCACCGGCGCTCCGGCCGGCGCATCGACATATGCGCGCGCCGCGGAACTCGCTTCTCGCGGCATGCGTGGCTTTGGCAAGAATAATTTCAAGATCCCGTTGGCGCGCAATACCGTCGAATACGCGCTCGGGCAGGTTGGAGGAACCGCATGACCGCCGGCTCGTTGCCGCTCGTCGGCCCCGCGCAAAATCGCGTTGATGGCCCGCTGAAGATCACGGGAGCCGCAAAGTATGCCGCGGACTGGCGTCCCTCAGGCCTCGTCTATGCCTATATGGTGCAGAGTACGATTGCAAGCGGCCGCATCGCTTCGATCGACGCCGCAGCCGCGCGGCAACAGAGCGGCGTCATCGACGTTCTGACGCACGAGAATGCGCCCCGCGTCAACGCAAAGTCCACGAACGCAAACGATCGGACGTTGAACCTTCTGCAAAGCGATGCGGTGCTCTATGACCGGCAGCCGATCGGACTCGTCATCGCCGACACGTTCGCGCGCGCGAAGCATGCCGCGTCGCTCGTGCGCGTGCGCTACGAAACGGCGCATCCGCGAACCCGCCTCGCGCAGGGTCAGTTTTACGTTCCCAACAAAATTCATGGGGAAGAATCGGAGACGCATCGCGGCGACCCGGTTTCGGCATTGCGCGATGCGGCGGTGAAGGTTGACGCGGTCTACACGACGCCCGTCGAACATCATAATCCGATGGAGCCGCATGCGACGGTCGCCATGTGGGACGGCGATCGGCTCACCGTTTACGACGCAACGCAAGGGGTCGTCGCCGCGCGGGCCAGGCTCGCGGGTATCTTCAACGTTCCGCTCGAGAACGTCCACGTCATCGATTCGTTTACGGGCGGCGGTTTTGGCTCCAAGGGGATCGACGTGGTCACACTCGGCGCTCGCCTCGCTGGCTGCAAAGGTCGTCGGGCGTCCCGTGCAGTTGGCCATGTGGCGGCCGCAGATGTGGGGTGGCGTCGGCTTTCGGCCGTCGACCCGTCAGCGGGTCGCGCTTGGCGCCGGGCAGGACGGAAAGCTGCTCGTACAAGTGCACGAGACGACGTCGCAGACATCGATGTTCGATGAATTCGTCGAACCGTCGGGGACGATCACGACGATGCTCTACGAGTCGCCGTCGCTGCGCGTGACGCACGAGCTATCGCGGCTCAACTACGGTACGCCGACCTACATGCGCGCTCCGGGCGAATCGACCGGCTCGTTTGCGCTCGAGTCCGCGATGGACGAGCTCGCCTACAAACTCAACATGGACCCGATCGCGGTGCGGCTTGCAAACTACGCCGAGATGGATCCGACCAAGCACATTCCGTTCTCGAGCAAGTCGCTCCGTGAATGCTACCAGCGCGGCGCAGATGCGATCGGATGGAGCTCGCGGACCGCGGCTCCCCGGTCGATGCGCGACGGCCGGTA
Organism: Vulcanimicrobiota bacterium; assembly: GCA_963845455.1. GTDB lineage: Bacteria > Vulcanimicrobiota > Vulcanimicrobiia > Vulcanimicrobiales > Vulcanimicrobiaceae > Lustribacter. The sequence goes on from CAWJSM010000003.1 coordinate 132,073, forward strand.
TCTGATCGGCATGGGGATGGCGACTGCGTCGTATCCCACCAATCGGTCGAAATCGAGCGCCCGCGGCGAAGCGCGCCCGGACGGCAGCGTCGTGTTCCAGGCGATGGGAGTCGACATCGGCACCGGCGCCTACACTACGTTCACGTTGATCGCCGCGCAGACGCTGGGGCTGCCGGTGGAACGCGTAACCTTTCAGCTCGGCGATTCGACCTATCCCCAAGCGCCGGTGGCCGGCGGCTCGCAGCTCACGGCCAGCCTCGGGTCGGCCACGCGATTGGCGGCGCTCGACCTGCGCTCGCGCTTGATCGCGCTTGCGGTCGCCGATGCTCGCTCTCCGCTTCACGGGGCCGACCCCGCGGCGGTGGAGTTCGCCAACGGCCGGCTTTCGCTCAGTTCGGCGCCGGCGCGCGGCGAAACGTTCGAGACGTTGCTCGCGAGGAACGGCGGAACAGCCGTGACCGGCAGTGCCGATGCCGCCCCGGGAGCCGAGAAACAGCAATACTCGATGCACGCCTTCGGCGCGCAGTTCGCAATGGTTCGCGTGGATCCGGCTCTCGGCACGGTGCGGCTCGTCAAACAAATCGGCGCGTTCGCGTCCGGCCGCATCATCAATGCCAAGACGGCTCGCAGCCAATATCTTGGCGGAATGGTCTTCGGCGTGGGGATGGCGCTGCTCGAAGAGTCGCGTCCCGACGAACGCACCGGACGCTTCATGAATGCGAACCTCGGCGAATATCTCGTCCCGGTGCATGCCGACATGGGCCTGATGGATGCCCTGATCGTCGAGGAAGACGATCCGCACGTCAATCCGATCGGCGTGAAGGGCATTGGTGAAATCGGCATCGTCGGTGCGGCGGCCGCGATTGCGAATGCCGTGTATCATGCAACCGGGAAACGGGTTCGCGACTTACCGATCACCCCGGATAAGCTCTTGACGTAAGTGCGATTCGGCGTCGCGCGCTAGCCACAAATTAGAGGAGCCGCGCTCGATTGCGCCGCATGTATCCTCTTAATGTCGCGGAAAACCGCGCTGCGTGTCGATACCGACACTCTCGAACGCCCAGCGCGCGTCCCATCTAAATCTCGCGGTCGCCGGAATTCAGCTGACGGACAACTCGTCGGCGAGGTGATCGCTATCGCATTCGACCGTTGCGAAGCGCTCGCTGCGGACGCGTCGTGCGGCGCACGTCCGGATGCGCTGTGCACCGGTTGCGGGACGGCGCGTTGTCCCGATCACGCCGCGGGAGCGGACGACGACCGGATCTGTTCGAGTTGCGCGGCGACGCTGCTGATGCTAGCCAGCGCGCCGTTCGACGCGGTGCTCGATACCCGGATGCGGCTGGTTAAGGTGCCGCGCTTCTAAGGTCATACGCGGCTCGCGCGGCGTCGCCGGCCACTCGAGAATTTTCGAAACCATCGCAGTGCGACTGCGCGAACCTGTCTTCGTCAGCAGCGCCTTGATGTAGCCCTGCGCGGTGTACTCCGAGATGCCAAGCGCCTCGGCGACATCGCCCGCGCTAGCCCCGCCGATCACGTGCAGCAACACGTCCGTCTGCCGGTTGGTCAAATGATAGCGGCTGATCGCGCGCATCAAGCAATCGCGATGACGGTCGGCTACGACCCGGACCGCGTACATCTTCTCCGCCGAAACGTCCGACGAGTCCAGCAACTAGCGAGAAGGTGAATCGCCGATCCGCTTTCGAGCAGCGTCCGCGACGGTTCACCGTCATCGCGCGTGTGGAAATCCGCGATCATCTCGAAAAGAACGGCCTCGATCTCGGGAAGCAGGCGTTCCGCATCCTGCGGAAATACGGCCTTTACTTCTCCGGCGCCATTGATAACGATCAGATCCAACGTTGCTCCCATCGCGTACTCACGAGGGACGCTGCACCCGAAGCGTTCCCACTTTGATACCACGACACTTACCCAATAACTGGGGTTAGCCCCGTGGATCGATGTTAAGTTACCGCTTAGGCGAGATTGACGACGCAGGCTGCGGCGGTGCGCCTGTTCGATCGGCCGCGCGGCGCGCCGCCGGGCCATTGAAGAATCTTGGAAACCATGGCGGTGCGATTGCGCGACCCGGTTTTCATCAGCAGCGCCTTGATGTAGCCCTGCGCCGTATATTCGGAAATCTGCAGTTCGCGCGCAACTTCGTGAGCGTTGGCGCCTTCGAGCACGAGCAGCAGCACGTCGGTCTGACGATTGGTGAGCGAGTAGCGGTTGACCGCGCGAATGATGCACTCTTCGCTGCGATCCGCTTCGATGACGACCGCAAAGCGGCTTGCCGCCGAATCCTCGGAAATCAGCAGCGGCGATACATGCACCACTGGGCCGCTATCGAGCACGGTCGTGCGCGCCCCGAGCGCCATGCGCCATTCACGCGTCGCGAGGATGGCGCGGATCGCTAATTCCACTTCCGCAATCAGCCGCGTTCCGCCGTCGCGCAAGAATCGCGCGCTTCCCTCCGGCATTTGCTGCTCCGGGAAGACCGATTTGACTTCGCACGATTCGTTTACGACGAACAAAGACATCGATGATGCACCACCGGCCCGCACGCTTGCGCTCGAGACACCAGCTCGCTTCGCACGAGCCTCACCGGGATTCATCAGACGCTCCTTGTCTAAATCGAAGGGGGGACGTCTCCAGTTTATTCGCCGTCCCGCAAGGGTCTACTTTACGTTTCGCGCACCAAACGTTGACGACGTGTAAAGTTTAGCATCAAAAAACTTGTCATTACTATATCTCGCATCACTCGCCGATGGAAAAAATTTCATTGCCGCGCAAACGGCGCATTTATGAACCTCGTCTTCATCATAGCTGCATTTCGTGCAATAAGGTACGATGATGAACGCAATGTCGCGGTCGAAGATAGTCCCGTTTATTCTTGCCGGAGCTGCGCTGCTCGCCGTTGCGGTGTCGTTCGGCGGAGCGCTGCGCGCGCAAGTGCGGTCACTGCCGGACCGCGTCGCTGAAGGCGCCGCGATTTCGCTGCTCTCTAAAGGAAAAGAGAGCCCGCGCCCGGCGGACGCGTTCGTGAACTCCGTCGGCGTCAACGTCCATCTGCACTTTTTCGACACCAACTACGTCAAGCAGTACGAGTCCTTTCGCTCGCTGCTGGTGGCCTCACACATCCGGCATATCCGCGACGGGTTGATCGACACAACCTGGAGCGGATACTACGACCATTTAAGCGATCTCGCAGCACGTGGTATCCGCGCCGATCTGATCACGGCGATCGCAGAAACACCGGCTGTTCTTGCGGCATACCCCGCGCATTTGCATGCGGGCACCATCGAATCGATCGAGGCCCCGAACGAATACAACACGACGAGTGCCGCCGATTGGGCCACCGATCTCATCTTCTTTCAGAAGTTGCTCTACCAAACGGTTCGCGCGACCCCCGGCTATCGCGGCGTGACCGTCGTGGGCCCCTCGCTCACGAAACCCGAAGCATACGTCGCTGCCGGCGACCTCAGCGCGTTCCTCGATGCCGGCAACAGCCATCCGTATCCGGCCGGACATGAACCGGCGACGCACGGCTTCGGCGCCGGCGGGCTGAGCGACTACGGTTCGCTCGATTGGAATCTGCGCGCCGCGCGCGCGACGAGCGGGTCGAAGCCGATATACGTGACGGAAACCGGTTACGGCGATGCGGGTGCCGTTCCGGAAGGCGTTTCCGACGCAGTAAAAGCGCGTTATATCATGAGGCTATTTCTAGAAACGTGGAATGCCGGCGTTACGCGAACGTACCTGTACCAGTTTCTCGACGCCGGGAACGACGGCTTCGGCTCCTACGGAATCGTCGATGCCGCGATGCATCCGAAACCGGCCTACACCGCACTTCGGTCCTTGCTTGCTATGTTGAGCGATGAAGCGGCGCCGTTCCCGCTGACGCCGCTAGCGTACGCGCTTACCGGGCCTGCACGCCTGCACCACACGCTCCTCGAACGGCATGACGGCTCGTACGCGCTCGTGCTGTGGCTTGCCGTGCCGAGCTGGGAAGTCGGTACGCATAAGGCTGTTACTGTCGATCCGGCTCCGGTCACCATCGCATTCCCCGACGCAGCGCACCGCATCACCACGACGGTATTCGATGACAGCGGCGAAGCCGTCAGCCGCGCGAACGGATCGCACCGCACCTTCGTACTGCCGATCTCGGATAACGTCACGGTGCTTAACCTTCGCTAATCTTCAACCTCCCTGTCGCAGAAAAACAGCCCCCATCGTGCATACCACTATGACGCGCATCATTTGTTCGCATCACCTAGGGGCATTTTGACATCGCACGTGTTACGATTATGTACAGTTTCCACCAATTTTTCGAATTCGTGCTTTACTCAATCACAATGATTTAGAAAAAAGCGCGCCTTTTCGTAGGAAGTCGGAGGGAAACAAATTCTTTCTCTACTTTCCGGGTCGGACAACGCCAACCGTCATGAAGCGTATCCACAGCGCAAGTTTTATCGTTGTCCTTCTGGGCGCGCTTTTTTGCTCTGCGTGTAGCTCCGGATCGAACGCCGTTCCGCCGGCATCGCCCGATTCCGCCGCCCGGCGTTCCAGTGCGTCGACCGTCACTATGGGACCCCTCGCAGTTGCGGTGGATGCCGGCGGCTCCGCCGTCAGTTATTTCTCGGCGGATAAATATTACGTGGGTTACGGTGGATCGGGAACGGACAACAACCCGATCGACGTAAGTGCGCCGAACTCGGCGCCGGCTGCGGTGTACGCGAGCTATAAGACGGCGCCCAACACGCTGACGTATAACATCACGGGTCTCACGCCCAACGCGCCGTATTCCGGCTACTTGCATTTCGAGGAGCCGCTGCAGGGCGGGCCCGGACGACGTGTCATGAGCGTCAGTGTCGGCGGCGCGATCGTTGCCGCTTCGTTGGATATCTACGCGGCAGCCGGCGGCCAGCACAAAGCATACGTGCTCCCCTTCAGCGCCGTCAGCACCTCAACCGGTACGCTGCAAATCTTGCTGACGACCATCGTCAATGCGTCGATCATCTCCGGATTCGAAATCTATTCGGCCGTGCCGGCAACGCCATCGCCGTCACCATCGCCTTCTCCCGCACCGACCACCACGGCCGTGGTTGCGATCAACACCGGCGGTTCGGCGGCCGGCTCCTTCATCGCCGATAAATACTGGGTCGGCTACAGCGGAACCGGCACCGACGCGAACACCGTGGTGACCGCAGGCGTTCCGAACGCAGCACCGGCAGCCGTTTACCAGAGTTATCGCACCGCGCCGAACACACTGACGTATAACATTACGGGCCTCGCACCCAACGCGCCATACACCGGCTACCTGCATTTCGAAGAGCCGCTGCAGGGCGGTCCGGGACGACGCGTGATGAGCGTCAGCGTCGGCGGCGTGATCGTCGCCCCCTCGTTAGATATCTACGCGGCCGCCGGCGGCGAGCACAAACCGTACGTGTTGCCGTTCAGCGCCGTTAGTACCTCAACCGGTACGCTGCAAATCTTGATGACCACGATCGTCAATGCGTCGATTATCTCCGGAATCGAGATCGATACGACCGTGCCCGGGACTGCACCGACGAGTTCGCCGACGCCGATGCCGACCGCTGCGCCCACGGGCGAGATGCCGAAGGCAGCCGCCTCATTTGCCGACTCCGCGGGCGTCAACCTTCACCTCTCGTTTACCGGTACGTATTATCAGACCAACTTTGCCGGCACTGCGGCGTTACTTGAAGCCGCTCAGATCCACCACGTCCGCGACGGCGCTTTTCCCGGTCAGACGAACATTTGCAACGAAGTCCAGACGCTGGGCGCAAATGGCATTCACATGGATGTGATCACCAACCCGCAACTCACCGCTGCAAACCTCGCCGCGTACGTCGCCTGTGCCGCACCGGCGGTCGACGTCGTCGAGGGACCTAACGAATACGATACCTCGGGCGTCTCAAATTGGGCGGCGACGCTCGATGCTTATCAGCCCGCCGTGTTCGGCGCCGTGGGAGCATTGGGCGGCATCTCGGTGTATGCCCCGTCGTTCACGTCGGAAGCCGATTTCACGGCGGTGGGCTCTCTCGCGCAGTGGTGCAACGCTGGGAACATCCACGACTACTTCGCCGGTCGCAACCCCGGCACGACTGGATGGGGGCCAACCGACGGCTTCGGAACCTACGGTTCGCTGGCGGCGAACATCGCCTACGCACGTCAGGTATCCGGCACAAATCCCATCATGTCGACTGAAACCGGCTACTCCTCCAATGCCGTCGACACCAACGCGGTTCCCGCGTCTACGCAGGCGGACTACATCCAGCGCACGTTGCTCGAACATTGGAATGCGGGCGTCGCGCGCACGTATTTCTACGAGTTGATCGATGAAGGCGGCGCGCCATTTTCGCACTATGGTCTCGCCGACGCTAGCGGCAATCCGAAACCCGCCTATACCGCGCTGAAGAACCTGCTCGTTCACGTCGCCGATTCGGGCACGCCGGCGCTTTCGCCGCTAAACTATACGATCTCCGCACCTTCGGCCGTGCAACACACACTGCTGCAGAAGAGCAATGGATCGTACGTCTTGCTTCTGTGGGACGAAGTGCCCGAGTGGGATCCGGTCGCTCTCGCTCCGATCGCGGTCGCCCCGCAAACGGTCACGCTGAATTTTGCCGCCTCACCGAGCGCGATCGCCACAACGAAATTCGACGCAAACGGTAACGTGACGACCGCGTCACTCGCGGCAAGCACGTCGATCAGCCTCACGGTCAACGGCAGCCCGACCATCATCGACATTACCCGCTAGGCACTTCAGCTCCGTCCAGCGAGGACGCGCCGGAAAATCGCGAAGTCGTCCACGCGCGGAAGCATGTTCGGAATCGGAACGTGCAGGATGAGCGGAAATGACGCCAAGACGAAACAAAAGCGCACGCAGGTGGCGACGAGCAGCGAAATCGCCGCGCCCATGATGCCCAAGCGCGGCACCAGAACCAACATGCACGGCAGCGCGGTCCCGAATCCGACGGCTTGGAACGCGGTCACCTGTCCGGGCGAGCCGCTCGCCATGAATGCTTGCGAGAGCACATAGGTGAGCCCCCCGACCACGCCTTCGAGCATCAACAACTGCCCGACGTGGATCGAGCCGCTGAAGCCGCGGCCGTAGAATAACGGGATCAAGAACGGCAACAGCGCGGCCAGTACCGCCGCGAATGCGACGGCGATCAGCGTGCTGACGCGTGCGGCTCGGCCGACCATCGCCACGATACGTTCGTTATCGAGACCGGAAGCACTAGGAAAGATCACCGTGACCACCGCGGTGTAGAGAATCTGCAGCACGCGCGACGCATTGAGAGCGACCATGTATACGCCCATCGCCGTTGCGCTCAAGAAACCCACGACCAGCACTTGATCGACCTGCAACGAGAGCGTTGCTAAGATGTCGATCCCGTACGAGCGGACGCTGTAGGAACCCAGCGCGCGTAACGCCGGTCGTGCATTGGCCGGACGCAGTACGAAGTAGCTGCGCAGCTTCCAGGCCGCCCATAGGCCCGTAAGTACGGGCGGCGCGAGATACGCGAATGCCGCCAAGAACGGCGTCATCACATGCAAGAGCACGAGGGCGGCAAGTGTGAAGAAAATCAGCAGCGTCGAGGTCAACCGCACGGAGTTGGCAAACTTGAAGTCGCCGAGCGCCTCCATCATCGCGGCGATGATCAAGTTGAGCATGACCTGCGCGGCGAATACCATGCAGATTTGCGCCTGCGCAATCACGTCGGCCGAGTATTGGTGCAGCCAGTGCGGAATGGCAACGAAGCCGATCAGAAACGACAGAACGCTCAAGCCCGCAGCCGCGAGGATCGCCAAAGAGTAGAATTCGTTGCGGCGTTCGGGCTCGCGGCGGATGCAGAACCGGACGGCCGACGGCAAGCCGAGCGCCAATAGCGACGGTACGAGCGTGGGCCACAGCGTCATTGCGGCTAATTCGCCGCGCCCTGCGGCGCCGAGGCTGCGTGCGGTAAGGATGCCTGTCCCGACATTCATGCCGGCTAACAAAAACCGGGTCGCAATCGTTTGCGCAATGGCCGCCACGCCGTGACGCGAACCGATAAGCCAACGCCCGAGTGCTCCAAACTGCGATGCGGCACCCATTATTTAGCTCGTTTCATGGAGCTCAACGGGGTCTCCCCCGGGACGAAATGGGAAATGACCACTCCCGGCTCCGGTGGCGGACGGTGAAAATCTTCGCACCGGCATGGGAATGTCCCGAACCGTCCTCGTCCAAATAGTCTCTTATGGCGCAACGCGGGCTGGACGCGAAAACGGTGAGCATCGTCCTTGCATGCGATAATGCGTTTGCGCAGCACACGTATGTCACGATTGCCTCTTTGCTGCAGACCAATCGAAGCAAGCCCTTCGATATCTATGTGCTGGTGCCGCCGGCGTTTTCGTTCTCGGCCGAACTGAAGGAGCTCGAACAGCACGGACAATGCGCGGTTGAGTTGATCGAAATTGATCCCTCGCGCATCGACTCCTTGCTGGTATCGAACCATATCAGCATAGCCGCCTATTACCGCTTGCTGATGGACGCCGGCCTCCCCTCGGACCTCGACCGCGTTCTCTATCTCGATTCCGACATCATCATCCTTGGGGACATCGCATCGCTTTGGGAAGTCGATCTGGGCAACGCCGTCATCGGAGCGGCGCCCGATATCAACGATGCGACCGAGATGAAGCAAAAACTCGCTCTGAGCGCCGCAACGACCTATTTTAATTCCGGCGTCATGCTGATCGATTTGAAGCGCTGGCGCGAGGCCGAGGTCGGTTCGAAGACGCTGGCCTACTGCCGTGACCATGAAGAGACCCTAACGTACTGGGATCAGTGCGCATTGAACGTCGTCTTGGCAGGTCGCGTGTGCGTGCTGGACTGGAGTTGGAATTTCCAGACGGCACATTTATCGCTCATCGATGAGAGCCGCCGCAGCGAGACGCTGGCAAAGGCCAAGATCGTCCACTTCACGACGCGGTTCAAGCCTTGGATGTACTGCTGTATCCATCCATTCGCGCATCGCTATTGGAAGATCTTGGCGCAAACGCCTTGGCGGGGATACCGCCCCCCGGACCGGACGGCCGCGAACATCGCTAAACGTTTGCTGCGGCAGCTGCTGCCGCGCCCGGTTCTCCTCTTGATGGGCTCGGATAAGATTCCGGCACGCGCTTAAGCGCGATGAGATCGCATGTGGCGGATCCGAGGATGAGAACGAGCCCGAGCCAGGTTGGGATTTTGATATACCAGTTGTCCCAATCGTATGCGCGCGTTCCGGGTGCCGCACTCTCGGCATTAAGTTGACGAATACCGGCGCCCCATGCGGTGGGGCCGAGGGTATCCGGAGTAAGGTCCGCAGCGGGGACCGTGACCGGCGCGAGGTGTACGTCGCCCGGGGGCCGCGTCGCATGCAGCGCGCCGAACGTCACCAGCGCCACCAGCGCGCAGGCGGCAGCAATGCCGACCGCCCCTCTCGAGCCGAACGCGGCTCGATTGAGAAAATACGTCGCGAGCGCAACCGTGATCAATGCAAAGATCGCGGTTAGCATCACGCTCTTGCTGAGCGGAACGTTCGCCAGAACCATCCACGGGCAGATCAGCCACGCAAGTCCAAGCGACGTGAGTGCACTCGTCGCTCTATGCTGCTTCGGCGTCGTCGCCGCCGGCACAGCAACGGCAATTTGATGCGCATGGATGAAGCTGCCGCCCAGAACTGAAAACGCCGCCGGTAACAGTACCGCCGCGCCCGTTTCAAGCGTCGCCTTGCGTGCAACGCAGACGAGCGCGAGACCGAACGCCAACATGACCGCATAGCACGCCGAACCGAGCGCAAGTGCGGTCGCATCGGACGCTCCGAGTTGATGGGCCACGAACGTCGCGCTGTATTGCGGTGCAAACACGTCCTCCGCCAGCGCGTGAAGCGGTAAGAGGCGCGCGTATTCCACCGCCCCTCCGATGCCGCCGAAGGGTAAGCCGATAGCAAAGAGTCCAGCGATGAAGGCCACTATCGGAACGCGCACGGCCGGTAACAGCAAGAATGCGCCGATCACCGCCGGGGCTCCGAACTGCGGCTGAATCAGCGATGCGCAAACAGCTATGGCCGCCGGGAGATAGCGCTTCTCTCGTATCCAGACCGCCGCCAAAGCGATAAATGCGATGGCAAACGGCGTGATCTGGCCGTACTTCTCTGCTTCGTAGCCGACGCCGAAGAACGCGACCCCGAGCGCAACGGCGTACGGCAGCACGGAAAGCCGCTTCATCGCATAGGCAATGCCCAGCACCGCCGCCAGTTCGAGCACGCCCAGCAACGCCTTTGCGATCGAAAACGGGAACAGGGCGATCAACGCCAGCGGCCCGAGATCGTACGGCGGCAGCGGAACGGGCGCGCCGTACGACGGCAGGCCGCCGAGCGTACGCTCACAGCTGAGCAAAGGCTCGAGACGGTAGACGTCAGCGCCGTGCAGTACGACTTGACCGCCGCAGTAGAACGCTTTGAAATCATAGAGAAAGACGTTGCCGCGGAAATAGTAGCGCAGATGGCCGAGCATCAGAATCAGAACCGCGGCGGCAAAGACTCCAAGCACGACTCGTTTGGTCATAACGAGACGACCCGCCGCGGATCGAGTCGATGGATGGCTGCGTCCGCCAGAGCGCGGATGTTCCCAGCCAAGCGTCCGCGGCGATCCACGTACGGCTCGGGTGAGACGCTTTTCAAGACATTCTGAAGAACGCATTGAGCGAGCATCTTTAGCGCGAAGCTGAGACTCATCGTGCGCTTGCGGGCCAAGTAAAGCGGATTCGCGACCTGAGAATAGCCGAAGCGCAGCCCGGACGTGCGCCCGCGTTTGGTCGCGAGGTGTACGCCGATCATCGAATCGGTCAGCCGGAATCCGCTCAGAGATTTCACCCGCGCGCAAAAATCATAGTCTTCGAGCCAGCCATAGAGCGGAAGCTTTTCATCGAACGTGGCCGATGCAACGTTCTCGGCCCGAAAGACCATATTGCAGCCGTAGAGCGACTCCACCGCACCGGGCCGGCGGCGCCAGTCGCCGTTTGGGAGGATCGGGATTCCCGCAGCCAAGATCGCAAGGGCATCGGTCGCCGTATAACCGGCATTAACGGCACCGTCCGCCAGCAGCACTCCGGTGAGGCCAACGGTGTTCGCATCGTTCTCCATTTCGCGCGCGGCCTGTTCGATCCAATCGTTCCGCATGACGAAATCATCGTCGACGAAGATGACGATATTGCCCGTCGCCCCGCGCCCAAAGAACGCGGTGTTGTCGTGAAGCCACGCGAGCGCCCGGTTACGCTGTACACAGGTTCCCTTTGTACCGAACAGAGTTTCACTTGTAAACGCGCGACCGCGCACGAGATCGGCCCACTCCCCCGGCACATCGGCATCGGTGGTGCACGAGAAGATGGCGTACGTGGGCTTTCGCGTCTGCTCTTCGAGCTGCTTCAACAAACCGCGCACGAGGTCCGGGCGACCGAGGGTCGCGATGATGATCGCGACTTCCGCGGGCGCGCTCATCAGGTCAGCTGAAATCCGGCCGCTGCCGGGCCCAACACGCGGCCGTACGCGCCGCGAAGCGAATCGCGCATCGAATCGGCGGAGAAGCTGCGTGCAACGTGTCTGCGGCCCGTTTCGCCGACGGCCGCCGCCAGCACCGGATCCCGCAGCAACTCGACCGTCATGGCACACGCGCGTTCTTCATCACCGGCCGCGTAGAGGCAACGCTGTAGTTCGGGCGCGTTCATGATGTCGACCGTTCCCATGACGTGAGACGCGATGACCGGCCGGCCCATCGAGAACGCTTCGGCCACGACGTAACCGAACGATTCGTAGCGCGCCGTACTCATTACGACGTCGGCAGCCGCCACGTAGTCACGCGGATCGTGCACCCAGCCCGTAATTGTGGCCCAATCGGCGGCCCCAAGCTGATCGATCGTGTGCTGAACGCTCGCACGCAATTCCCCGTCGCCGACCCACAGCGCGCGCAGTTCCGGACAGGCGCGGCGTGCCGCGGCCGCGATCCGGAAGAACGCTTGCGGGTCTTTTTGTTCCGAGAGCCGGCCGACGGCCAGCAGGATCGGTGCGCCGGGCGGAAGCTTCAAGGCAGACCGCGCCGCGGCGCGATCACGCGGCGCGTAGTGCAGCGTGTCGACCATGGGGTAGACGACGTCGACGCGCGCCTTTTCGGCCAGGCCGCAACTGGTGATTTCTTCGCGCTCGCTTTCAGAAACCGCCATATAGCGTGTCGTCGCGCCCGACAGGCTACGCTCGAGGAGACGGTAGATCGAACCCAAGTGCATGGGCAATGCGTGGGGGCTGTAGATTACCTTCGGCGCGTCCCCCAAACCAATCGTGGCCAACCGCACTACCCCGCCGGCCTTCGAGCTGTGCGCGTGCACGAGATCGGGTTTCCACGTACGCAGGATCTTCTGGATTTGCAGCACCGCGCGCAAGTCGGAGAGCGGATCGATGTGGCGCGTCATCTCGACGTTCCACGCCGGCCAACCATGGCGCGACGCCGTTTCGAGCACTTCCGGCCAAGCCGAATCGGCGCGCAACGTCGCGTACACGATACCCGATTCGGCACCGACTTCGAGCGGGATCAGATCCGAGAGGAAACGCCGCGTTCCACCGAGCGTCGCTTCGAGTACGTGTAGAACGCGCGGGCGCCGGCCGGCGAGCGCCAGTTGCGGCGACTTCAACGGTTTCGCGAAGCGGGGTTCCGGGCGCGAGAGCGGCTTCCCGAGCGACTCGTAAGCTGCATCGACGTGAGCTCGCAGCGTATTTTGGAAACGAGTCTCCGAGTACGACTCGGCGTGTGCACGAATGCGCGCCGCGTCGAACGTCAAGCTCTCGAAGCGCTCCAGCGCCGATACGAATGACCCCACGGTTTGCTGCTCTGCGAACACACCGGTAACGCCGTCGACCACGGTTTCTGCGGCGCCGCCGCCGCCGTACGCAACGACCGGCTTACCGCAGGCCATCATCTCGACCGGGGCCATTCCGAAATCTTCATTGGCCGGAAAAATCATCGCACGCGCTCCACGCATCAAATCCAAGAGCTCGGGATCGGATACGTGGCCGCGATAATCAACGTGACTCGCGCCGTTTACGACGCGCTGATCCGGACCGCCGCCGACGACGATCAGCCGCCGGCCTAGCACCGCCGTCGCCGCAATCGCCAGATCGACGCGCTTGTAGGGAACCAAACGCGACACGACGAGGTAATAATCGCCGTCGGTGCTGACGGTACCAGGCGTGAAGCGATCGAGGTCGATCGGTGGATTGACAACGATACTGTCACGCCGGTAGTGCTTGGAAATCCGGCTCTGCGTCGTGCGGCTATTGGCAAGAAACACGTCGACCCGGGCGGCCGTAACGAAATCCCAAACACGCAGCCGGCGCATGGTTTCCGAGGCAAATGGGCGCGCTAGCGGAGAAACGGTGCGTAGTTCCGCAAACGGTCGCTCCCAGAGCGCACGCATCGGCGTGTGGCAGTAGCAGAGATGGACCTGATCGGAACCCCGCAGGAGACCTTTGGCGACGGTGTGGTGGGAGGAAATGATCACGTCGTAACCGCTCAGGTCGAACGACTCGATCGCACCCGGATAGAACGGCAAGAGCCAGCGATGACGGCGCGTAGCACCCGGAATGCGCTGTAGCGGTGAGGTGATGACGCGCGATTCGAGCGATGGTGGACCGCTTACCGGCGAATACAGCAATGCGAAGATCGGCGCATCCGGGAATGTCCGCGCCATGACCTCCACGCAGCGTTCGGCACCGCCGCGCTGGACGAGCGGATCGGAAACGATGGCGACGCGCGGACGGGTGGCGCTCATGCCGCTTGTGCTCCCACCATGACGTATCGATAGATATCTTCGAGCCGCGGAATGACCGAATGCCAGGCGTAGGTCGAGGAAACGGCTTGACGGTTCGCTTCGCCCATCGCCGCTCGAGCCTCCGTGGTCGCGCCGAGCACGACCATCAGCGCGCGCGCGAGCGCGGCGACGTCGCGCGGCGGCACACCGATCGCACCGTCGCTTGCCAGCAGATATCCGAGACCGCCGCCCCGCGTGGCTACGACCGGCCGGCCGGCAGCCATCGCTTCGAGCACGCTCATGCCGTAAGGTTCGTCGTACGAGGGGAGACAATACACGCTGGCCGAGCTGAGCAGTTGCGGCACGTCGCCGCGCTGCACGTTACCGAGCAGTCTTACGCTACCCGCCCAAGGCCGGCGCGCGACGTCTTGCTGCACGGCCGCAAATTCATCGCCACCGCCGGCAACCGTCAAGATCGCATCGGGAAACGCCGCGACGACGGTCTCGAATGCATCGAGCAGCGTGAAGATGCCCTTGCGCCGCAGTAGGTTTGCGAAGAAGAGTACGTTCTTCGTAGGCGGTTCTTCGAAGACGGGAAGAGCGGCGAAGGCCGCGTCGTCGACGCCGTGCGGAAGCATGAAGAGTTTGCGCTCGACGGCCTTCGTCTGGTGCAGGCGCTCGCGCGCAGCCGGTGTCGTCAGCAGGATCGCCGCGGCCAAGCGCTGCTGGAGTTCGAGCACCGTACTCTTGACGATGTTCGCGGGGTCCAGGGCGCGTTTGGGTGGGATCGGATTCCCGGCCTCGTTCATGCTCCAGTTCGGAATCAGGTTGCCAAGCACGATCGGCGGCTGCGCATCCGCTAGCGCCAGCGAAATCCCGGTATTTACCGGATTGAGTTGGTGAATGACGTCATAGTGCACCTCGCGCGAGAGACGATTGTAGAGGGCGCGCATTCGCAGCATGTAGTCGACCGTCGCGAGGCCCGGAATCGTGGTGCGTGGGGCGAGCGGAAAAAAGCGCACGCCATTTGGGACGGGACCCTTGAGCTCGATGCGCGGGGACACGACGTGGACGGTATGCCCGCGCCGCGCGAGTTGCTCGATGAAGCCATAGGCCACGAGCCCATCACCCGACGGCAAATAGTCAGTGAGCATATCGGATGCGTGCGGGACGAAGATCGTCAAGGGAGCCATGCCAGCCGCCATCAGTGCGCCCCCGAGGGGGTACCGCTCACCCAAGCGATGGGCGCCGTGCTGCGCGAACGTTCGGCGACGCCGACCACCATGAACGTGGCTATCCAAAACACCGTGCCCGAAGCGGCGCGCGTGAGATCGCCGGAGAGGAGAAACCACATCATTGCCACTTGTATCGCGAACAGGCTGGCCAGCAGCGACGCTTCCGGCAAGCCCACTCGCTTGCCGAAAATCACGCACCCCACGCCGGCGACGAGCGCCGCACCGAACGCTAGCGACATCGCAAGCGTCCCAAACCAGCCCAGCTCGACGAATCGGGCTAGATATCCGCTGTCCAGTATGGTGCTGTCGCCCGTGGCTGAGTTGACCTGTGAGGTCGTTCCGTAAACGCCCAGACCGTGGCCGATCGGGGCGTGAACGCCGGTATCGAAGGCGTCCGCGATCTGGTTCGAACGGTCCAGCGCGGAATCGTCGCTGCCGACGTCGCCGAGCGTTTGGACGCGCTGCACCAGGCTGTTGAGCGCAGCATTGCCCTCACTCATGCTGCTGAACACCGTGCCGCCCAAGATCAGCGTGAGCGCGCAGAGCCCGGCTAGCGCGCGCAACATCTGCGCACGCAACGGCGAGAACGTGAGGTAAACGATCAACGCGATTGCGAGCGCAACCCACGCCGAGCGGTTGAGCGAAAGCGCCAGCGCGATGACGGTAACGATCACCGCGAACGCGTCGACCCACGTGCGTTTCACGGCCAGGGCGAAATTGAGCGCCAAGACGAACACCACGAACGTGGCGAAGACGCCCGGCCCGTTCATCGTACCCCAAACGCGCGACTCGAAAGGCGCCGCGATCCCGAAGCTTACAAGGTTGCTCGTGTTCAACCAATTCGCATCCCACGCCGGCATCGTCACGTAAGCGAAGATCCCGTAGATCGACGAGATCCCAACCAGGCCGAGCGAAATCCGCGCGAATGTGGCGAAGCCTTCGGTGTCGGTGCGAGCTCGGTCGGCCATCCATAAGCCGAAGGCCATCGGCAAGAGAAAATCGGCAAAGGTGTAGAGGACCGGTTCGAGTCCATTTCCGGCCACGATGCCGACCACGCAGGCGTACGTCAGCGCGGCGAACATTGAAACGAACACGAGGCTGATGAGATCGCGCGTCCACGTCCGCTTGATGAACAGGCACGGGATCATCGACAGCAGCGGCACCACGGCGAGCAGCGTGCCTACACCGCCGCCGACGCGCCAATCCGCCAGGCGCCGGATTTCCGGCACGAACACCCAGAGCGCAATCACACCGCAGGCATAGAGCACCCACCGCTTGCGTGTGCTCACAGCAGTGCCCCGGCGTAGGCCAATTGCACCGAACGTTGCCGCAGCGGTTCGCGTGCACCGCTCAACGCACGCGAATAGACGTCGAGTAAACCCTCGACGTGCGCGTCCATCGACTGCGGGCGCCGCCAATAGGTGGCGTAGGCCTCGGCGCCGAGCCGGGTAACGAGCGCGTCGTCGCGCAAGGTCAGGAGCTTGGCGACCAGATCGTCTTCGGATGCGCCGTGGAACGATAGGCCGGTGACGCCTTCGACGATTTGCTCGCGCGCGGCCGACGTATCGGGAACCACCGCCGGCAATCCCATCGCCGCAGCTTCCGGGACGACCAGGGGCGCATTTTCGTACCACAATGAGGGCAGCACGACGACGCGCGCCGAGCGCATGCGTTCGATCGCAGCTTGCGGCTCGACCCAGCCGGTAATGATCGCCGACGGGCAGGCGGCGCGGATGTCGTCCGCACACTCGCCATCACCGACGAACACCGCTTGAATGCCGAGCCGGTGCGCGGCCCGGGCAAAGAGCACCACACCCTTCTCCTGGGAGAGCCGGCCCACGAATGTATACTCGTGGCTAAGCGCGGGCAGTAACGGCTCCTGCCGCGTAACGTCGATCGGGTTGGCGAGTCCGTGGACGACCGCGTCCGCCGGCAAGTACGGCCGCAGCACGGCCTCGCTCAATTCCGAGATCGTGATGAAATGTTTGATGCCGCCGGGAACGTGGCCGAACGAGCGTTGCACGGCGTGCCGCCCGACGCGCCAAGCCTTGTGGACGGCGCTGCGCGGATCGCAATTGCGCGTGAGGCACGCGCTGCTCATCGGCCGCACCTGACAGATCTCGCCGCGCTGGTGATCGAAGAAACTGCCGATCGGGACACGCGGTGAAGTACTCATGCAATGTCGCGACGACCGGAAACCTCGCCTCGATCGCGGCGGAGACGACGCTAGACGAGAGGGCCTTGGTCCATGAGTGGACGTGAACGATCGTACGTCGGCGATCGGCGGCGGCGAGCCGCTTGCGCATCGCCGTGCGGGCCGTCGTATTCCAGATCCCGCGGCGCGCGGCGGCCAACCGGTCGGGATCGTTGAGAATTTCAGGTTGGTTCGTGCACAGCACTTCCAACCCAGGCTCCGAGGCGAGCTCCTCGCGCAATCGGACCGGCAGCCGCGAAAACCGACGTGGGGATGCCGCGCCGCTGCAGCGCGAGGGCGCTGTTCAGCGCAACCTTGCCGCTGCCGCCGTTGATGTGGGCGTTGTCGGTGACGACGATAACGCGATCCGGTAGCCCGTTCACGCGAACGACTTTCGCACGCGCATCAACAGCGTGCTGAGCGAGGTGGGTACGACCAGCCGCAGGCGTTCGCGATCGGCTGGGTCGAGCAGGTTCGCGACGCGGAATCCAACGATGACGACCGCACCGTATGCAATCAATTGGGCGACGAGAATCGCCAGCGCCAGAATGCGGGACGGATCGTGCGGGAACAGCCCTCCGACCGCGTATGCGGCGGCTGCGGAGAGCGCTCCGATTGCGGCCAGCGGCAGCAGCCAGGGCGCTACGACACCGGATGCCGGGAAACCGAAGTCGCGGCCGATCAAACGCACGAAGATCACCGATGAAATGAGTGCGCCGCTGACCGGACCGACCAGGATGCCCGGAACACCGAAGCGTCGCGCCAAGAGCAGCGTGAGCGAGATGTTGATCCCCGTCGCAACGATCTGATAGAAGGTCTCGAGTTTCGGCCGGCCGATCGCGCGCAAGATCGTCGAGGCGACGCTAGCGACGTTGTCGGCGCAGTAGCCGATGCCGAGCATGACGACGATCAGGGTAACGAGGTTATCGCGCGGAGCTGCGCTGCCCAGCCAAAGATGCAGCACTGTCGGCACTGAACCGGCCAGCGCACAAAAAGCGATGACCGAAACGAACGCCATCCCCCGCGTTGCAGTGGTGAAGAGGGCACGCACCTTTTCGTTGCCCGCTTCGACATCGAGCCGCGCGAGAACCGGAAACACCGCCGAGTTCGCGTAGAACGAAATGACACGCACGAGCCGCGCCAAGCGATTTCCTAGGTCGAAGAGACCCGCGGCGCTCAAGCCGACCACCGCCGCGATGATCACGACGTTGGTTTCCGCGTTGATCAGCACCATGATGCCGCTCAACTGCACCCAGCCGCCGAAGGCGAACATGCGCTTGATGACCGCGCCCTCGAAAGCCGCGGGCGCGATGAACGGCGAGCGTCCGAGCGCGCGGAAAAGCACGACGACATTGGCCGCCGCCACCATAAAAAACTGCATGCACAGCGCCGCACACAGCGCCGGCAAACCGAGATGGTCGACCATCGCGATGACGGCACAAATCGCGAAAATGAACTGACCCGCT
The DNA here is from genome assembly GCA_963845455.1 of Vulcanimicrobiota bacterium. Classification (GTDB taxonomy): domain Bacteria; phylum Vulcanimicrobiota; class Vulcanimicrobiia; order Vulcanimicrobiales; family Vulcanimicrobiaceae; genus Lustribacter. Next base: position 150,811 of record CAWJSM010000003.1, read on the forward strand.
CCGGAGATTGCCGAGGCGAGTCCGAGTTTACCCAGGCCGATGATCGCGGATGACAGACCGCCGGCCAGCAGCATCGCGAACATCGTGAGCGAGAACGTCAGCGCCAGTAGCGGAACTTCGCCGATGATGGCGTGCGGCGCGTGCAGCGCGTTTGCGAGCGGCCCCGCGAGGAGGCGAATCGGAAAAAATGCGACCGCCGCGAGTGTGAAGTAGCCCAAACACGCAAACGTGATGACTTGGCGGACGCGCGACCATTCCGACGCGGCGGCATACGCCGAAACGTATTTCGTCACCGACGGTCCGAAACCGGGATCTGCGGCCGAACTGTAGCGCACGAACGCGGCTAAGATCGCCCACACACCGTAGCTCTCGAGACCTAGAGCCCGCCAGGATGACCGGGGTAACGGCCAAGACCGCGAGCGCCGAACTCGCGTGACAAGTCGCCATGATCGCGCTTTGAATCGCGACCTGCCGCGTGCGCGGAGCCGAAGCGGTCACGCGTAGACGTCGCTCATGCTCGTAAACCACGACCACGTGCGCTTGAGACCTTCGGCGAGCGGCACGTTGGCCGTCCAGCCGATTTCGCGACCACGCGATGCGTCGGGCTTGCGCCGTTGCGGATCTTCGGGCCGCGCTTCCACGTAGGCGAGGTCGGGTTTCTCGATGCCGGCGGCCGCAGCCAGCGCACAGGCGATTTCCAGCACCGTATGTTCGTCTTCGCGCCCGAGGTTGACCGGCGCGCCGAGGACGGCCTTGGAACGCGCAACCGCACGCAAGCCGGCGACGATATCGGTCACATAGGTAAGCGAACGCGTCTGCTGCCCGGTGCCGTGCAGCGGAATGGCACGTTTCTCCGCCAGTGCTTTGAGAATGCCCGGAATGAGGCGGCCGTCTTCGACGTCCATGCGCGGTCCGTAGCAGTTGAAAATGCGGACGATGCGGCCGTCGAGAGCGCGCTCGCTCACGGCAACCGAGATCGCCGCTTCGCCGAAGCGTTTGCTCTCGTCGTAGCAGGCGCGCGGCCCGATCGGGTTCACGTTGCCGAAATAGGACTCTTTTTGCGGATGTTCGAGCGGATCGCCGTAGATTTCCGAGGTCGATGCGAAGAGCATGGTCGCGCCGTATTCGAGCGCGAGCTCGATGAAATTCATCGTCCCGATGCTGTTGGCACGCATCGTTTCCCACGGCAGCGCGCCGTACGATTCGGGGCTCGCCGGCGAAGCGAGGTGATAGATCTCGGTGATCGGCTCGGTAGCCGCCGCCGCGATCGTGCTGCGTAATTCGTCCAGCGGCGATGAAACGTCGAGATACACGAGCGTCGCGCGCGCCGATGAGACGGCTTGCTCGATGTTCGCCAGCCGGCCGGTGCAGAGATTGTCGATGACGATCACTTGCCGCCCATCGGCAATGAGCTCATCGACGAGGTGACTGCCGAGAAAACCAGCCCCACCCGTTACTATTGTTGTCATCGCGTCCTCCTACCGATCTAACGTAATAATGCGCGGAGCGATGAAAGTGGGTTACTCACAAACCGCTGGGCGTGGGAGAGTGCGTCTTGGCGCTGCCCGATCGCCTCGAGACCAGCCACCGGCACGACACCTACGAGTTTTGCGCCGACGCGGCGCAACATTGCGATGCCTTGATCGTCTTCTTTCGTATGCCGCCGGCCCTGGCGCACGGCCAGAACGACGGCATTGGCAATGCGGGCGACCTGCAAGGTCATTCCGCGCTCGGCAATCGTGCCGGCATCGACGATGGTCACGGCAAAACGTTCGCGCAGATGCTCGAGAAAGTGCGGCGTGACTTCGTCCTGAACAGCGAGCGCACCGGGCTGATCGGGGAACGAAACCGGCGACACGTGCTTCTCGTTGAATGAAATCTTGCTCGGCCGGTCGGCATTGCCGTTCACCAGAGCCACTTCGACGTTCGCATCGGCGAACGCGCGGGCAAGCCCGAGCGCAACCGTGCTCTTGCCGTCACCGGCGAGCGCGGAGGTGACGAGCACGATCGCCGGCATCGTGGTAAACGAATCGACGGTCGCCCGCAGAACCACGAACGGATCGTCCGTCGGCCGCCCTCCGTGACTCATCCGGCACGCAACCCGAGGTAACCCTCGTTACCATAACGCGCGCCGTGCAGCGCGGCGCCGACCGTGGCGATCATCGGAACGCCGTAGGCAGCCTCGATCTGACGGCGCGATTGCATGCGGCGGTCGAAGTGTTCGAGCAAAGCGATGAGCGCTAGCGCGATCCAGAACGCGGCGACGAGGGCGCCGATGAGCACGACCTTCGGCTTCGACCAGGTCGAGAGCTGGGCTGAGGCAGCCCGCGAAATGACGGCGATGGAGCCCAGCGAACCCGCCACCGCACGATCGGCGTCGGCTTCCGCCAAGCGCGCTTGAAGCGCCGAGAGCGCCGCATCGGCCGAATCGCGTTCGCGGCGCAGGGACGCCGCCTTCACGCTGCTCGGCATGCGGGCCGTGACGGTTTGCCGCAACGATTCGATCTGGTGATCGATCTGGGCGATTCGGGCCTGATCGGACAGTTGCTGGCCCTTCGCCTGCAACTGCAATTTCAACGCCTGGTTGTACGATTCGCTCTGCAGCGGGGTGGAATTGCCGATCCGCTTTTGGAACGCCATGACCTGTTGCGATTCGCGGTTGACCTGGTCTTGCAGTTCCGGCAATCCGGGGTACGTCGAGGAGTACGCGGCTTTGACGCGCGCCAGCTCGGCAGAATCTTTGGCGTATTGCGTGTGAAGCGCTACGTACGCCGGATCCTGATTGTCGATTTCCTGGTGCGCCAGCGGCAACGTTGCGGTGGTTAGGCGCGTGCCGTACGTTGCGATTTCAGCGTCGCCCTTGGCGGCGGCTGCGAGTTGATCGCGCTGGCTCTGCAACGAGGCAAACTGCGCGCTCATGACCGACGGTTCTTTGGCGGCAACGTCGGGATCGCGCGCGATCGTTTGTTGAAGACCGGCGTCGAGCCGCGCTAACGTGGCTTGCTTATCCTTGATCTGGCGCTGCAGATCGACGATGAGCTTCGAGAAGCGCGAGGTCGCGATCGTTCGATAGTAGCGCGTCAGCTCGTCGGCAACGTCGTTTGCGCCCTGAACGGCTTGTTCGGGGCTGGGGGCCGAAACTCGATCGGCATGATGTCGTTCTGCAAGCCGACGTGAGCGCGAATCTGACGCCGAAGCGCGTCGACCGGCGACTTGCTGCCCATGTCGCTGGCAACGCCGCTCGAGCACGTTCTCGCTCTGGATCAGTAGCGGCAGATCCGACGGCTGCATCGAGAGGCCGGCCGCCACCGTTGCGCCGGTCGGCGACGAACTCGTCGAGCCGGGCTGGGTCGAGTCGGCCTGCGAGGTGAGGATAACCGCCGAGTTGGCAACGTACTGATGCGCGTGCTTACCCGACACGAAGGCGAAGCCTCCGCCGAGGATCAGCGCGACGACCATGACGTACCAGCGGCGCGCGATCGCTTCCAAGGCGCCGACGAAATCGATGTTCATGGCGCTAGTAGGCCCCGCGGGGCGCAACGAGCACCTGGAGCGTACGGACCACGATCGCGCCGTTGGTGGCATGCGATGCGGTGCGGATATAGTCCAAGTCGATCTCGGTGGCTTGCGGAAAATGGAGGGGCACGGTTTTGCGGCAGGTCGTCTGCCAGAGCCCGGTTAGTCCGGGCGTTACGAGATGGCGCAAGTGCTGCCACGATTCGTAGCGCTTCACGATGAACGGCATCTCAGGCCGCGGGCCGACGAGCGCCATCTCGCCGCGCACGACGTTCAGCAACTGCGGCAGTTCGTCGATCGACGTTTTGCGCAGAAAGCGGCCGACGCGCGTGATGCGATCGTCTTTGGCCGTCGACGGTGAAATTGCGTCGCTGCACTGCTCGGTGCGCATCGTGCGCAGTTTATAAATCACGAACAGGCGCTCGAAGCGTCCCACGCGCTTTTGCGAGAAGAAAACGGGGCCGCGGTCTTCGAGTTTGATCGCGATCATCGCTGCGAGCAAGATCGGCGACGCGACGATGAGGGCCGTGAGCGCCACGGCGCAGTCCAACGCGCGGCGAGTCGCTTCGTAGCGGGGACGTTCTCGAAAAATAACGGCTTGTATCATACGTCAGAACGGCAGTAGCAGTGTGCGGGCGCCGATGATGGCTTGCCAGATCGAACCCAAATCGAGCTTGTGCCCGAGCGGAACGATGACGGAATCGCCATCTGCGAGTATCGGGTTGGCTTCACGCGGATCGCCTCCGTGGGTGACGCCCGTGATATCGACCTCGGTGCGCACGCCGTCGTGAATGACGGCGACGTGCTTGACGTCGGCCTTTTGCTGCGGGCCGCCGGCGCCGTAGACGGCCGAAATGAGGTCGGGCGCCCCGTGCAGCGTGGTTTCACCGGGACGTTCGACGGCCCCAATGACGCTTACGGTCGGAGCGCGATGCACCGAGATGACGTCACCGTTCTGAGCAGGCTTCGCGAAGGTCGGCCGCCCGATCGCGACCCGCTGGTCGGTACCGTTCCGTAAGAGTGAGATGTCGGCCAGCGCCGCCGTGGGCAGCGGACCGCCGACCTGATCGATCGCGTCCGATTCCGGCTCCGCTTCCGTCAGATAGGCAAAGCCGGGTTCGACGACCTCGCCCTGTACGCGAACCCGGATCGGCTTATCGACGAGGTGGATCGTGTCGCCGGGATACAGCAGCGGGCCGGGCTCACCGGCACTGGACAACTGCTCGGCATCGAATATGCCGACGGTCGCACCGTCGCGTTCGACGCTGACTTTGCGCAGGTCCACGCGGCCATTAAGAAGGTTGTGCACGGCTTTGTTTACCGGCGTCGCGACCGACGGCGCTTGTTGCGGCGTCTGAATCTGCGCCAACGCCGTAGCGAGCGTTTCGCCCGGCGTGTAGGCTACCATGCCGCCCGGGCCACCGTCGATGAAGACGGACTGATTCTGCGCGACGAGTTGCACGTCGACCGCAACCTTTGCAATGTAATGAGAAAGGACCAAACGGATGCGTTGCGCGAGCGACGACGGATCGGAGCCGACTGCGGTTAATTGACCGGCCAGCGGCAGCGAGATCTGACCGGCACCGTCGAGCGTTACCGGACCGCTCAGATCGGGATGATTGTAAACGGTTACCTGCACGCGATCACCCGGATGCAACATCGTTGCAAAAGCGGGAACCGCTACTGTAAGTAACATGCCGGTAACGAACAGAGCGCACCGCGAGCCCAATGCCGCCGCGCTGCTAAGTAATCTTCGCATCCTGTCCGCGAACCATAGCGCGAACGACGCTCGTTCACAATAACCCAAATGGGGGCAGTGATCTGCGCGAAGGTGGAACGCGAAACAAATCTTCAGACAGTAACCGCCGCAAGTACAATGAACTTTCGTTAATCTCTTTTAGTGTCAAGACAATCATACGAATACGCATTAGCCCCATTTGGGCTATTGTGAGTGCACGCGCTTCACGTTACGGTGTTGCAAATCAATCAACGCGTAGTCTCGCAGCAACGGTGCTAACTTTCGTCATCAGCTGCGCCGGTTACAAGTTTGATGCAGCAGCACAGCGCGGCACCAAAAGGACGTGAACCACCATGACTTCGTCGCAACCCATTTGCATCGTCGGCACCGGATATGTCGGCATGGCCTGTATGATCGGGCTATCCGACCTCGGCTGGCGAGTAAATGGCTACGACATCAGTCCGGAGCGCGTCGCAAAGCTCAAGGCGGGCATTCCGCCGTATCGTGAACCCGGCATTGCGGAGTCGCTGCGAACGCATCTCGATGCGGGCACGATGCACTTCTTCGACAACCTCGAAGACGCCGCACGCGAAGCGCACCTCGTCATCGTGGCGGTCGGCACACCGGCGCGCGAAGATGGTTCGGCCGACATCAGCGCCCTGCACGAAGTCATGGCTCAACTCGCCAATGTTACCTTCGCCTCGTGGCCCACGGTGGTGATTCGCTCGACGGTTCCTCCCGGCACGACCGACGATCTCGCCCAAGCCGCCAAAGACTGGTGCGACGTTGTATACGCACCGGAGTTCCTGCGCGAGGGTTCCGCAGTTCCCGATTTTCTCGATCCCGATCGCGTCGTGGTCGGCTGCGAAAGCCCGGCCGCCGCGGTCGGTTACGTTCGTCTCTTCGAAAGCCTGCAACGCCCGGTATTATTCACCTCGCGCTGCAACGCCGAATTGATCAAGTGCTGCTCGAACGCGTACTTGGCCCTCAAGATCAGTTTCGCCAACGAAGTTGCGAATCTGTGCCACGCCTTCGACGCGACCGCCGACGATGTGTTGCGCGGAATCGGCTACGACCAGCGCATCGGTTCGCAATTTCTGCGGCCGGGAATCGGCTTCGGCGGCCCGTGCTTCGAAAAAGACGTCAAGAGCATGGAGCACGTCGCCACCAAAGCCGGCGTTGGACGCGAACTGTTTTCCGCCACGCTTCGCGTGAACGAGGCCCAACCCAAACGCATCGTCGATCTGCTGCAAGGTGAGATCGGCTCGCTGGAAGGCGTGACGATCGGGGTGTGGGGCTTGGCCTTCAAAGCCGGCACCGACGACATCCGCGATTCGCTCGCGGTCCGCATCGTCGAAGATCTCGGCCGGCGCGGCGCGCGCATGCTGGTCTACGATCCGGCCGTGCATGTCGCGAAGCTGCCGCGCGGCAGCAGCCTCGTCACCTCGGCGCTCGAAGCTGCCCAGGCCGACGCGCTGCTGGTGCTCACGGAGTGGCCCGAGTTCGCGCGCATCGATCCTAACCTCTACGCCTCGACGCTGACGCTCGGTGTCGTCGTCGACGGCCGTAACGTGCTCGATCCGCATCGTGTCGCCGCAGCGGGCTTGACCTACCGCGGTGTTGGACGTTCGCAGGTCCCCGCCGGTGAGCGGCGCCAGATCGCATCGGCTGTCTAGTAAACCGTGCTCGCTCAAGTCAAAGCCCCCGAATATCTCGACGTCCACTTCGCCGACGCGGACGCTCGCGTCTATGCGCCGCAGAGCGTCCTGGACGTTCTCGACCAGATGTTCGCGCACATCACGCGCGCATGGTCGGGAGCGCTTCCTCCCATCACGATCAACGTCGTGTTCGAATCGGACGTTTGGCAAATCAGCGGCAGCTCGCGCGGTTCGCGCAAGACGCTCGGCGGCAGCAGTACGCTGCCGCAAATCGCCGGCGCTTCCGTTTCCTCGCTGCTGGCCGAGCTCGCGCACCATCGTGAGATCAGCGTGTGGCGCGCAGCCGTGGTTCAGTATGAAGGCCGCGCGCTCGCGCTCGTCGGCGATGATTGGGAATCCGCGATCACGCTGGCGGCACATCTTCATGCACGCGGCTGGCATATGGTCAGCGGAGACTACGCGCTCGTCGATCTCACGAGCATGCGCGCGATCCCGTTCCGGAAGTCCCTCCACGTGAGCTCGGCCAGCGTCGCCTCCTTCCCGCTCGCATATCGCGGCGCCATCGAGGCCTCGCCCTGGTATTCATCCGCTCGTGCGATCTCGTTCTACGCGATTGACCCGGCGATCGTGAACGGCCAAGCGGCGTGGGGCGATTCCTCGACGATTTGCTGCGTACTCAAGCTGGACGGCCGGCTCGACGATCATCCCTCGCTGGAAGCCGGCGAAGACTTCGCGATCACCGAAACGCTCTCGCGTTCCAAATTGCCGGAGAGCGTCGAAACCGCCATGCTGATTACGGGCGAGTTTATCGAAACGGCTGACTTCATCGAGCACTGGTTCAGCGCGCTGATCCACCGGATGTAACGGGAATGACATCCGCCCTTGCGACCGGTGAGATCCGGGTCGCCATCGTCTCCGGGCAACGAGTCTTCAGCGAAGCGCTGGCGATCGCCCTCGACGATTGTCCGAACATTGCCCTCGATGCCGTCGTCGATACGGTCGACGACGAGGCGCTCAGGTCGCGCCGCATCGGCATCATCCTGGTCGACCTCGAGGGTCTCGCCAGCGAGATCGAACCGGCATTGGCGGAGCTGCGCCAAAATACACGGCACCCCGGGATCATCGTACTCTCTTCCCGGACGACCGGCGACGCTCTTCACCGCTCCATGGAATCCGGCGCCGAAGGTCACGTGAGCAAAGAGAAGGGCCTCGCCGAGTTGCGGCGCGCTATCTATTGCGTGGCCGGCGGGGTGACCTATCTCGGCGCGCATCCGCAGACGGCACAGACTGAAAATCGTTCGCTCCGCACACCGCCGGCCGCGCGCCTTTCGCCGCGCGAGCGTGAGGTTCTCAAACTGCTCACCCAAGGCTATGCCAATCGCGAGATCGCTGCGGCGCTCGCGTTACAGCACAAAACCGTGAAGAACCACGTCAGTCACATCCTTTCCAAGCTCGAAACGACGTCGCGTACGCAGGCCGTCATTCAGGCGCTCCGCCGGGGCATCGTGTGACCGCCGAACTGCGCGGCAGCCGGGTCGAACAGACTCCGGCCGGCGAACGGCGCGTGACGCTCAGCGTCGTTATGCCGACCAAGAACTGCATCGACTTGCTGCGCATGACCCTACCTACGCTCGATTTCGCCGACGAGATCGTCGTCGTCGACATGTTTTCGACCGACGGCAGCGCGGAATACGTGCGTGAGACACCACGCACGAAGCTCATCCAGCGCGACGGATACATCGAAGAGAACGTCAACGTCGGCATCGACAACGCAAGCGGCGATTGGATTTACCTTGCCGATTCCGACGAAGTGCCAACACCGGAGCTACGGCGCGAGATGCGGGAAGCAATCGCGTCCGCGCCGCCGCACGTGCACGGATTCTACTTGCCGAATGCGGTCTATTGGTCGGGGCAGATGCTGCGCTATGGTCCGCAATACGATCCGAAGTCGAAGGTTCCGGGCGAACGTTTCCGGCGCCGCCTGTTTCGGCGCGGATCGGCGCGCTTTGCGGCCGAGACGTACCACGAAGATTTGAGCACGAGCGGCGAGTGGGGCTACCTCACGCATCGCTACGACCACTACTCCGTTCCACGCCTCGCGCGCTGGTTCGAGAAGGCAAATTTCTACACCACCGGTGACGCCGACCGGACAGACTGCTCGAAGATGTCCACGACGTGGCTCGGCTTCAAGATGGTCTGGCTACCGGTTAAGGTGTTCTTGGTGTTCTTTTTCAAGCGCCGCGGTTACAAGGACGGTGCCCTCGGCGTCGTCACGTGCGGATCCTACGCCATGAACGCCTTCATGCAGCAAGCGAAGTACTGGGAAAAGCGCGTTCACGGCACCGACGTCCGACCGTAATGGGGACCGGAATTCATCGCCGGACTGAAGGGCAACGATGCCCGTTCTGATGACCTTTGATTATCCGCCATCGCGCGGCGGCATACAGCACTATGCCGAACGCCTGGCAACGGAGCTGAAGGCGCTCGGGTTACCGACCATCGTCGTCGCGCCGCAGCAAGCCGGTGCCAACGCGTATGACGCGAGCGCGAAAGCTACGGTGCGCCGCTTTTCCGGCCGCAACGTGTTGCGCTTCGTCATGGCTGCGTTCCAATTCGCACGTGCTCGCGTAGCCATCCGCGACCGGAACACGATCGCGCTCTCGTGGCGCCCGGCGATCGCGGCTGCGATCTTTCCACGCGCCATTCGCGGAAGCTTAACGGTGCTCGTTCACGGCACCGAACTCGAGGTCGCGCCCGGCAGCTGTCGCGAGCAATTGCTGCGCTTCGTCTTCTCGCGAGCGGATCGCGTGATCGCCAACAGCGCGTGCGTCGCCGACCGCACCCGCATCCTCGGTTTTGCGCGGGACGTCGAGGTGATACGTCCGGGCGTCGATGAACGGCCGGCCGGCCGCACGCCGTCCGCGACCCCGACGGTGCTCTTCGTGGGACGCCTGATCTCGCGCAAGGGAATTGACCGGCTCATCGCTGCGATCGCGCTCTTGCGCGAGCGCAACATCGCACTGCACGTCATCGGCGAGGGGCCGCTGCGTCCGGCACTAGAAGCTCAGGCGCGCGATCTCGGCGTCGCCGATCGCGTATCCTTCGCCGGCGCGGTCGACGACGCGGCGCGCGACCGCGCATTCGCAAACGCATGGTGCTTTGCCATGCCGTCGCGCGCCGAAGGCGGCGATATCGAAGGATTCGGTATCGTGTACTTGGAGGCGGCGATCGCCGGATTGCCCGCCATCGGCGGGCGCGGAAGCGGGGCCGAAGACGCGATCGTTGACGGCGTTACCGGATTGCTCGTCGACGGCAACGATCCGCAGGCAATTGCCGGCGCCGTCAGCGCGCTGATCGACGATCCTGAGCGCGCCGCCGCGATGGGTCGCGCCGGCCGCGAGCGAGCGTTGCGCGATTTCTCCTGGCGCGCGAACGCGCAAGGCTTCGTTCGATGATGCGCGTTGCGTTCGTGGACCAAAGCGGTGATTCGATGGGGGGTGCGCAACGCAGCCTCGCGATCCTGTTGCGCGCGTTACCGCGCGATATCTCGCCGCACGCGGTGCTGTTTTGCGATGGTGCCTATGCTGCAAGCCTGCGCTCCTGGGCGATTCCCGTCACCATCGTACCGATGCCAAACGGGCTGATGACCACGACGCGCGAGAACCCGTTTCGTGGTCTCGCTGCGGTGCCGTTCGCCATATCGGCGGTCGCGCGCACCTTGCGCGAAGTCGGTGCCGACATCATCTACACCAACACGGTGAAGGCCCACACGATCGCCCTGCCCGCCGCGCGGATCATCGGCACCCGTGCGATCGTTCATTTGCGCGATATCTTGCATGGAACCGGCCGCGCCGTGGTTCGCTCGCTGATCGCCGCCGGGTCGGGTGAGCGCATTGCGATCTCAGGTGCCGTACGCGATGCCTTCGCGTTGCCCGCGACGCACGTCATTCCGAATCCGCTCGACCTCGAGACGTATGCGGAGTTGCCCGAACGCGGGGCCGCACGTGCGCAGCTTGGGATTCCGCCCGACGTCCGCCTGGTCTCGCTGATCGGACGAATCAACCGCTGGAAAGGGCACGATCGCTTCTTGCAGATTGCGAAAATGCTCGACCGCACGGATACGCATTACGCGATTGTCGGCGCTCCGCTGTTTCGCGACGCCGACTTCGTCGCCGAATTGCACGGGTTCGTCGAGCGCGAAGGTCTTTTGGGCCGCGTGCACTTCGTTCCGTGGCTCGAAGACGTGCGCGTGGCGTATGCTGCTACCGATATCAATGTCAACTGCTCCGAGGACGAGCCGTTCGGCCGCACGCTGATCGAAGCAGCCGCCTGCGGCGTGCCGAGCATTGCGTTCGCAAGCGGCGGTACGTCCGAAGCGCTCATCGACGGCGAAGCGGGCACGCTCGTCCCGGCCGGCGACAACACGGCGTTTGCCGCAGCGCTGACGGCTTATCTGGATGCGCCGGAGCGCTTGGCACGCGCCGGCGGCGCGGCGCGCGTCTTTTCGCGTACGTTCGACGCACCGACCCACGCAGCGCGCGTTGCCGAGGTCTTGTACCGGGCGAACTCGCGAAAGACGTAATACGCTGGCTTCGGAACGAAATCCGGGCTCACGAGAGCAGTCTGGCCCCAGAAATCGGTCGCGGGATTGTACATGTTCACGTAGACGATGCCGTCGACCAGCGGGTCGGCCAGCATCTCGTTGAAGCCCAGTGCAACGTAGCGCGCCTGGGTCTGCGGATCGAACCCATCCGGCGTACCGATCGTGGAATAGCCCCACTCCGTGAGCATGACGTGCGTTCCCCGATCGCCATGCTTGGCTGCGATGTCGAGCAGGTCTTTGTAGATATCGAACCGATTGGACGCGGCGGCCGGTACCGGGAACGTGGGATTTTCCCAACGATAGTTATGCACCGAGAGCACGTCCCAGCACGCGCCTCGCCGGCAGCCCGCGTCGTACATCCTGTTCAAAAACGTGCGCGGATCGATGTCATGGCCACCACTTGCGAGCGCCGGTCCGACGACCGTGATCTTCGGCGCGCTCTGTTTCACCGCGTCGTAGGCGGCCTTCATATACTGTGCGGTCGGCATACCGTCGAGCGCCGCGTATTGCGGCTCGCCGGTGTTGGTCCACCAGCCGTGGATGTTGGGCTCGTTGAAGAGCTCGATGCGCGTGATGTTCGGATGCGACGCCGCTACATGTTGCGCAACGGCCGCGGCGAACGCGGCATAAAGGGAGGGGTTCTCCCAGATCGACGGATAGCCGGCACCGCCGGTGGCCCATTTCGGCGCACAGTATTGATCCACGATCGGCAACTCGGTGATGTTCTTCGCGGCGAGCATGTCAGCGATACGGTCCTGAATCGACCAATCGTATTTCCCCTCGCCCGCCACCTCACTCTGGTCGCCGCAATAGTCGATGCGTACGAAGGTTACCCCCGCGTCGGCGAGCTCGCCGACGATACGCTGTGCGTTGGGTCCGCCGAGCGAGAAGGGATACGGATGGACGAGAACCCCCCAGCGATAGGGTTCGTTCGGCGCTGAGCGCAGCGGCTTGGGAACCGGCTCTTCGGCCGTCCGGACGTTCAGATCGATGGGCGCGACAGTGACGCTGCCGTCGAGCGCGCGCACGCCCGCCGCAACGTGAATGTGGTACGACACATCCGGCGTCTTGCGAATCCGTATCGTCACTCGCTTTCCGTATTTCAGCCAACTGATACGGAAATCGGCCGCCGGTACGATGGTGGTGGCGGCGGTGAACGAATCGGAAAGGACCGGCGAATTAAAGTCGATCGCGACCAGTTCCGAGGCTTCGTAGGCGTCCTTCGTGCGATGTTCTACATACGTCGTGCCGCGCAGGCCCCCGATCGCCGTAACCGTCAGCGGTCCGTCGAGCGCCAGCACGCCACAGGAAATGATTGCGACGGCGAGCGCGCCGAGGAGGGCCCGGCTACGGCCGCGCATGCGCGTGGAACCAGACCTCGATGTGGTCCGCGGTCTGTCGAGCGGATCGTTTGCGAATCACGCCGAGCCGCAGGCCGGCGATCGCATCGAGCGGGATCGCGCGTCCGTCGATTGCCGTCAGGGCAACATCGTGCGCGCCGATCATATCGACGCCGTGCGTTCCGATGCCCTCGTCGACCACGACGACCGCACCGAGAGTGGCCTGCGACGACCACGCTTCGGCGCCGAACGCGGCAGCCGGATCGACTTCGTAGAACTGCAGCTCGCCGCGTTCGTCAACGAACCAACGCGAACGCTCGAGCAATGCGCGAAACGATCCCGGCAAATGCGGTATCGCACCCGAACCGAACGTCATGAGGTTCTGATGCGCTACGACCGTCGCGCAATCGGCGTCGACGAACGCGATGTCGTCGGTAACGAGTTGCCAGCCGCGAGCGATGAGGTGCGCCGCAATGGTGCTCTTTCCGCCGCCGCGTGCGCCCAGGAGGGCGAGCGCGCGGCCGTCGCGACCGACCACGACCATCTCGACCGCGTACCAGCCGTGATGTGCGGCGATCTCCGCCGCAATCTCGCGCTGTGCGCCGCGCAGTGCATGCTCGGGCGCGCAGCTCGGCGGCGGGATCTCGACCGTCAACGAGCGTTTCGCGGTTCCGCCCGGTCGCGTGCGCCCGGGTCGTTCTGACTCGCGCCGGTGCGTCGCCGCGAGCAAACATGACAGCGTCGAGGTCGTGTGTACCGTCACTTCGGTGTCACCGAAGTCCAAGCGCAGCACTAGTTCTGCGTACCGGCTGCCGACGATGCAGCGATTTGGAGCGATCGATACAGCGCGTCCGCCGCGACGTCAACCGTGTAGCGTTCGCGTACGCGCTTGAGTCCGCCGCTTCGCAGCGTTGCCGCGCGGGCAGGATCGAGCGCCGCCGCGAGGCCGGCGGCCAGCGCCGAAGCGTCGCCTTCCGGAACGAGGATCGCGTCGTCGCCGGCGACGACCGCAATCGAGCCCGAATTGCTGGCGACCACCGGAACTTCTGATGCCATCGCTTCGATGATAACGCGCCCGAATTGTTCGGCCCAGTTCGGCCGCGTACGCGACGGCAGCGCCAGCACGTCCAAGGCGCCGATTAGCGCTTCGGCATCCGGCGGCGTCAACACGCCGGTAAAGGTGAGACGCCGGTCGACACCACGCTCGCGTGCGAGCTTTTCCAACGCTTCACGCTCGGCACCGTCACCGGCGATCACCCGTGAGACCGGGCGTTTGCGCTAGCGCCTCGATGAACACGTCCACACCCTTCTCCGGCACGAGCCGCCCGACGCAGCCGGCCAGCGGGCCGCGCAAACCGTAGCGCTCGCGAACGGCGTCACGCTGGGCCTGGGTCAGCGGCGTAACGCTCGTGGTGAAGGGCATGATGGCGTTCGGGCCGGCGTAACCGCGGCGCTGCAAGGTATGGGCGGCTTCTTCCGTCACGGAAACGGCCGCAGCCGCAGTACGAAAGACGTAGTCCTGGAGAAATTCGAACGGGGGCGGATAGCGCTTGTAGATGTTCTGGATGCCGAGCAGCACGAGTCCCGCGCGCCGTTTGCGCGCCGCTTGGGCGGCCTGCGCGACCATGAATCCGGCCGGATCTTCATCGACGTAAAAGGCGCTTTTGCGATCGGTATTGGTCACGAGATCGGCGAGCGAGCCGCCGAGCCAATACATGTTGGAGTGCGCGGCGCCATAACGTTTGCGCACGCGCACGTCGAGCGTCGAGCCGGACGGCTCGGGCTCGGCGCGCAGAGGTCCGAGGCCGCTTTTCCAGCGGTCGGGAACGATCAGCGTGACCTCGCAATCGCGGGTTGCCAGCGCGCGGTAGACGGGCCGGTTCGACGCCTTGATCGCGGCATGGCTGACGATGATAGCGCGCATCATGCCCAAGCGTCCATGCGTGCGATCGCGCCCGAGAAGAGCCAGAAGAACTGTGCGACCGGGGCGTAATCGAACGGGCCCTGCGAGAACCAGCACGACACGAGCAGACCGCATTGCGCCGCAACGAGACCGATGAATACCGTCCGCGGCCCGATCTCCTTAGCCCGCATCGCCGCCCGTATTCCGAACACGATCATCGTTCCCTGAACGAGGATGAACGCAGCCAGCCCGAAGATTCCCGTTTCATACAGCGTGGCAAAGAACGCATTGTCGACACCGAGGCCGGTATCGTCGCGCAGGTTTCCGCCCGCGCCGGCGGCGCCTAAACCGTGACCGAAGGGAAATTTCGGCAACTCGCTCAGCACGATGTCACGGCTGCGATCGCGGGTTGCCTGCGCGTATGCAACTTGATCGCTCGACAGCACGCGATCGAGCACCGTTCCATTGGTGATCGCGATCGCAGCAGGAACGGCCAGCACGACCAAGAGCAGACCACCGACGGCTACCGTGCGCAATCCCTTGATCCGCGTCGCCATCAGTGTCATGACGATGACGCCGCCGGCGAGCCCGGCCATGTCCGCTCGCGCCTCCGAGAGCGCGATCCCGGTGACCATGACGGGGATCGCGACAATCGCGAGCAGCCGCTGTATCCCCCGGAAGCGGGCGAGTGCGGCAATCGTGATGAGCACGCCGTACTGACACACGAGTCCGAGCGCCGCCGGATCGACCAGCGTCCCGTACATGCGAAATTCCGCACCGTTGAGTCCTGCCAAACGGCGCCGCCGACGACGGAAAGGTCGTATAGTGCAGACTCGCCTTCATGAAGCCCGGCGCGAGATGCATCCAGCGATCGCCCATGAGCGTGCTGCGACGATCGCGCTCAACCGCGCAGAGCACGCATAACGCGATCGCCGAGATTTGCGTGTTCGTGAGCCGCTCGCGGCGCTGGAAATAGACCGCGCCGACGACGAAGAGCAGCGCGAACCAGCGCGTGCGCGCGAAACGCTCCGAACGCGCCGGCGATCGATCCGGCCGGATGCACGAGTTGCGTCGCGAGAAACCCGATGTAGAGCGCCCACGCGAGGGTTCCGCGCCAGCGCAGACCATCGGCGCGCTCGGCGGCATGCATGCCCAGCCGCAGCGCCAGGCCGCCAGAGAATCAACGCGAGCAGCACGTCTTTGAGCACGAACGTAAGCGACGCCGAGGAGAAATGCTTGAGGAAACCGTCGGTCGCGGAAATGAAGCAGCAGAAGCGGAACGCCGAGCGTCCAATCCGAGATGATCGTACCGGCCGCCACGATAGCGAGCAACAGAACGATCGGCGATGACCGAGCCGCCGGCAGCTGCGAACCCGACGAGCGCCGCGGCGGCAACGGCGGCGGCTGACCAAAAGCGATCGGAAGCGGGCTAGGCCGTGACGAGACGTGCATCGGTACGTTCCTTGTTTAGTGCGCGAGCACGCCGGCGGCGACCGCGTCCCAGGCGAACTGCGCTTGATAGAGGGCGACGGCACGCGCACTCAGCAACCGGGCTGCGGCGGGCCGGCAGGCGAGGCTGCGCACCGCATCGGCAACGGCGGCCGGGGTATCGTCCGCGTACTGCAGCGCATCGTCAAAAACCGCATCATCAACGGCAGTGCGGACGGCCACGGTCGGCACCCCATGCGCGAGCAGCGCCAAGAGCGCACCGCTCGAGGCAATCGCACCTTCGCGCGCGGCGTGCACCGCGACCGTCGCTCCGGCGAAGAGCGCCGAGAGTTCGGCCGGGGTCCGTTCGCCGCAGAAATTAACGCGCTCGGCGATGCCGAGGTCTTGCGCGCGTTGCAGCATCTCCGCACTGTAGGCGCGATCGTAAATGCGCCCGACGATGTTCAGCACCATGTCCCGGCCTTCAGCCAGCAACATCGCTAACGCGTCGATCGCCCGGTCGAGACGCCGGCGCGGCGAAACGACGCCGAACGCGAGGAGCACGGCCGGAGTTGCGGCGACGCGATTGTAGCCCGGCGGCGGCTCGACGTTCGCACCGATTCGCACGACGTTCGTGCGCTCGCGAAGATCCGGCACGAGTGCGCCGAGGCGGCTTGCGCGTTCGCCGCTCGGTACGATGACTTCGTTCGCCGCACGCAAAACGATACGGTCGCGCGCCGAGAGGAACGCGGCTTTGAGCGCGCTGCCGCCGACGCCGCCATGACTGCGCGGGTAGAAGGCTTCGTGCGCGACGATCGCGCTCGGTACGTTGCGCGCGCGCGCGGCCAGCAGCAGTGCGAGCGGCGCGAGCGAACGCGCGCCATAGAGAAACGGAGTATATTCCACGACCAGCGCGTCGGCACGGTCGTGCACGAACTGCGTGACCGCACGTGCCGTATCCGCCGGACCCCAACCTCCGCCGGCCAGCTCGAGCCGGTACCCTGCTCGCGGTTCGGCTTCTCCAGCACTGATTACGACGATGTCGTGCCCTGCCGCCGACAATGCAGCGGCCAGCTTAGCAGCATGATCGCCGACGCCGTCGGTCGCCGGCGGCAAGCGTGCCGCAAGGACCGCGATCCTCACTCTCGAGTCGACGTGCGTGCGGGAACCGCCGCGCGAACCCAGCCCAACAGCGCGCTCGCTCCGCGAGGCTGCTTGATCGGGACCGTCGCCGTTTCGCGCAGCACACCCGCTTGCGAGGGCACGTTCTTCAAGCGTTCGACGAGCGTTGCCGCGATGTCGTAATCGCCGGGGTGGCGCTCCGTCGTTGCAACGACGCCCAAGAAGCGAACTTTCAAACGATTCAGCAGTTCGACCGATTCGCCGTCCGGCGGAACGATCGCGCGCCCCTCACGGATCGCGAGCACGACGCCATCGGCACCGCGCGCGAGTGCGAGGCCCGTGCCGTTCAGGACGCCCGCGTCCACGACCGCATAGGCGTAACGCTCCCGAACAGCTTGGTAGAGCGCGGCGATCGAGACCGACGAGGTCACCCCCGCGCCGAGATCGAGCAGGCTCAAGTAATCGCAGCCGCTTTCCGTGGCGCGCACGGCATGGTTGAGCCGTTCGTGTACGGCTTCCACGGTAAGTGCCCGCGGCGCGGAGGCCGGTTCGAGCGCAACCACGTTGCCGGCATCGAGCACGAGCGTTGGATAACCGGCACTTGCGAGCGATCGCGCGATGCCGGCCGCAACGGCGGTTTTTCCGTCGCCGGTAACCGCCGAACTGATGGCTAGAATACCCGGGGCTGCGATATCCGTCTCTACGGTGGCCCGAATGACGATAAACGGATTTGGTGCCGGGACTGAGGTTTGCATCATGCTGGTACCGTTCCAATCAGAGGCCGGCCGTAGAGTTGTTCGATCGTGTCGCGCCGGCGCAGACGGCGATCGATCAGCTCCAAACCGAAGGGAAGTGCGAGTGCGAGAATGACGAACGAGAGCATCGCGGCGACGGGGATCATGAGCGCAGCTTTGCCGACCGACGCTTCAGCGGTGGTCGCCAGATCGGCGATCGTGACCGAGCCGAGGGCCGCCATCTGGGCTTGCTGTGAGAGGGTGAGCGTGCGCTGCTCGGCCAGGATCTGATAGGCCGAATTTGCGGCATCGTGATCCAGGCGCAGTGCGGCGACCTTTGCCCCGAGCTCGGGCAGGCGGGCTAAATGGGCTTCCGCCGCTTGGATCTGGCGTTCGATCGCGGCCAGCTGGGCTTGATCGCCTTCGTAAACCGCGCGCGTGTTGTCGCGATCGCGAAGCAGCGATCCGTAGGTCTGGCTATTACCTGGATCTTGGCTCTCGGCGCGTCTCTGTTCGGCCGCCAACACCTGGTTGCTGCGTTTGATCTGCTCCTGCAGCGATTGGATACCGGCGTATTTGCTGGTGTATTGCGCCTCGAGTTCCGTCTCGGCCGTCCGGTCCTTCGCGATCTGCGTTGACAGCAAATCGTAGTTAGGATCCGCGTTGCGAAGTTCGCTCTTGATCGTCGGCGCCATGTCGCTCATGCGCTGGCCGGCGAGAGACGCGCTTATCGCGCTAGACTCCATCGTTGCTTCCACTTGATTGCGCTGCTGGTTGAGCGCGAGCAGTTGGGCGCCGATCGCCTGTCCGGCTTGGGCTTGCGTGAAGTACGGGTCGGTTGCAACGAGCCGGCTCAGCTGCCGTTCGGTGTCCTCGATCTTGGCCCGCTCGCCGACGAGCGCATTACTCAGGTAGTTCGCGAGGTCGTCGTAGCGGCGAGTCGAGATCTCCCGATAATAATCGCGCAGATCGCCGGCCAGCGCGTTCGCGCCCTCGACAGCCGCTTTCGGATTGCGCGCTTTGTAGGTGATCGGCATGATCCCGGATTCCGGCAAGATCCCGGCATCGATCGACTTGCGGAGCGACGAGAAGCCGGTCCCTTCCATGTGCTCCTGGTGCTCGAAGCGGGTCAGCACCGTATCGCTGACCAAGAGCGACGGCATATCGGTGCCGAGGAAGCCCCCGTCGGAGACGACCGCACCTTGTCCGCCCGCATTCATCAAGACCGTTGACGTCGCCGCATACGTGGGACGCGCCAACTTGAAGCCGATGAACGACGCGACGACTCCGGCGAGGAGCACCACGAGAACCACGACGCGCCGCGCCCAAATGATGCGCGCGGCTTCTTCGAATTGCTGCATTAGATTGCCATCGGTAGCGCGTAGCGCTCCGCCTCCACTTGTCGACCGAGGCCGCGATATCGCAGCCCCGCTGATGAGATACGTTCGGGGTCAAGAAGATTTCGGGCGTCGATCACCACGCGGCCGCCGAGTGCACCGGCGATCGTTTCCGGTGCGATGCGCGTGAATTGCGGCCAGCCGGTGAGCACGAGCAAGGCATCCGCGCCGATCAGCGCTTCGAGCGGATCGGAGACGATGGTTGCAGTGCTCGCAAGGCGGAGCTCACGCACCGCGGGGTCGTAAGCCGTGACGGCGGCACCGAGTTGCGTTAGATCGTCGATGACACGCGGAGCGAGCGAACCTCGCACGTCGTTCGTGCCCGGATCGGAGGCTAAGCCCCAGACGGCGATGTTGCTGCCGTCGAGGCGGCCGATCTCCGAAACCACCATCTCGACGATCCGTTTGCGCTGCTCGCGGTTGGCCCGCCGCGCCGCCTCGGCCAGCCGGAACGGCGTCTCGTTGCGTTCTGCGATCCAGCACAAGTTATCGAGATCCTGCTCGATGCGCGGATCTCCGAAGCCGATTCCCGGTACCAGCATCGCTCCACCGATGCGATGGTCGTATCCGATTCCGCGCAGCACCTCGTCGACATCAGCGCCGACGCTCTCGCACACGTTCGCAACTTCGTTGGCAAACGTGCTCTTCATCGCTAAAAACGCGTTGGATGCCGCTTTGATCAGTTCGGCGTTGCGGCAACTTGTGAGCATCACGGGAACGCCGAGCGGCTCGTACAAGGCCGCGTATGCGGCGGCCGCGTGCAGGTCGGCGCTGCCGGCGAGGATACGATCGGGCGCGAGAAAGTCGGCTACCGCTGTCCCGGCACGCAAAAATTCGGGCGCGTACACGACCGGAGTGCCGGTACCCAGAACCCTCGCGACTTCGTCACACGTTCCGGCGGGGACGGACGAGCGCACAACCACGGCTTCGCAGGCGGGCGTTTCGACGGTCGTGAGCGCACGGATCGCATCCCAGAAATCGTGCAGTTCCGAGGTGCCGTCCTCATCGTGCGACGTACCGATGCTGACCAGGATGAGTCCCGCGTTACGCACCGCATCGGCGAGGTCGCCGGTGAACCGTATGCTACCGCGGGCGATATGTTTCTTGAGCAAATCGTCGAGGTGCGTTTCGTGATAGGGCGCGTGGCCGTTTTGTAATGCCGTTATGCGGTCCCCATCAACGTCGAAGCCCACGACCGCGCAACCGAGTTCGGCCAGGCCGGCCGCGGTGACGGTACCGAGAAACCCGGTGCCGATGATGCAGACCGGCTTTAGAAGAACCAATGGATGATTCCGGCAGCGCCGAAAATGTCGCCGATGTTCATGTGCGCGCCCTGCGGCACCGTGACGATATCGCCGTCGCTCAAGTGCGGGTTCTGCGAGAGGTCGCCTTTCGGCACTTTGGTGATGTCGTAGACCGAAACGACGCCGTCGTGCATGACTTGCGTATGGCTCAGATCGCTGTAACGTTCCGGGCCGCCGGCTTGATAGATCGCGGCGACCAGCGTGTTGCCGAATGTGAGGGCCGTTTCGCCCGGATGACCAACGAGGCCGGCGACCGCAACGTGCACCGCTTTCGGCACCGTGACGACATCCCCGTCGCGAGCCGCCGTCGTCGCCGCATCAGACGCAAGCGCTAGGTGCTTGTGGACGCCGTCGCGGAGGAGATCGATCGAACCGGTCGCGGCATCCGATGGGGCGCCGCCGGCCGCGTTCACGGCGTCGGCGATCGTCGATCCGCTGTCGAGATACGTCATGCCGCTCTTCGGCACGATGCCGATCACGTTCACCCCAACCGGCTTCAGCGCAACCATCACTTGATCGTTGGGTTGCATGAGCGGCCCGGCTTGCGCATGACGTAGGAGATCGAGTGCGTCGAAGGTACCGAGCAAAGCGTTGTCGCGTTCGATCGTCACGCGGTGCAGGTCGAGATTCGTATTTCCGCTCAGCGGCGAGACGATGTTGGAGAGCGTTTCGCCCGGCGCGTAACTCAGCGTGCTGCTCAGACCACCCGTGATCGAGATCGTTTGATTCTGCTGCAGTACCGAAAGGCTCACCACCGGCGCGCGAAGGTACGATTTCAGCGAGTCGCTGATTCGAGCCGCGGCGGCGTCGGGCTCGTAGCCCGAAACGGCGACGTTCCCGACCAGCGGCATCGCAAGCTTTCCATCGCCATCGATTGTGGCCGAGCCGAGCGTCAGTTCGGGATGGTTGAAAACGGTGACGGCGATGTGATCACCGGCGCGCAATGGAGCGGCAAAGACCGCTCCCGGCAGCGAAACAGCGAAGAATGCGGCAGCAATAGCCGCGGCGCGACGTACCATGTACGGATCATGACCGATGCGACTTCCGGACGCGACCGGCCGAGGGCCCACGATGCCCTGGGCCTGCGGGCCCAGTATCGGCTCTAATTGCTCGCGAAGAGGGGTGCGCGTCGACCGTCGAGCGGCTCGAAGATGAAATTGTTCGCATACGCATCCGGCGCGTGCCCTAAGGCAACCGCGTCGAGGTACGGTTTTTGGTCGTGATCGTATGAAAACATCTCTAGACGCTCGAGCACGTTACCACGAAAGAACGAGCCGGCATAGCCCATACTCGTAATGTAGGCGAACACGTCCGAAATCGGAAGCGGCTGGAGATGCCGCTGTTCGATCTCGACGATCAGCGTCGGCCGCCAGCGCGCGATCGTCTTTTCAGCGCCCGCAAGCACTTGCCGCTCGTGACCTTCGACGTCGATCTTGATCATAGCGACGTCTTCAAAGGCGAAATCATCGAGCGGCACGACGTCGATCTTTAGTTCGGTGACTTCCCCCGTCAGCTCACCGATGCTCGCCAGCCCGGTCGCGCGATGCGCGCGGAAGCGTCCGTGCACGATCGGGATGTGCAACGCGACGGTCGCACGCCGGTCGGAAAGCCCGAGCCGGTGAACGTGCACCTTAGGCTGAGCGCCGGCGAAGGCTTCGATGGCCGCGGCGCATTGCGGTTGCGGCTCGAAGGCCTCGACCGCATCGAAGCCGCAAGCGAACGCGTACGTGTAGGTGCCCAGATTCGCGCCGGCGTCGACCGCGCGCCCCGGAAATTGACGGTTGAGGGGAAAGCGCGATAAAACGGGATCGCTCATGCCATGTAAGCGACGGTAGTGAAAGTCGCGCTCGAGACGTTTCGCCGGCGGGGCAAGAGCCATCGTGGCACGACGTAAACGATCGTTCCACTTTGCTGTCCACGTCATCGACGCGCACACCTCACGCTGATGGGCTTTGGGGCGGAAACCATGCTCACCTTGCTCTATCCGGCAAGTCGTGGCCCGCAGGCATGGCCAACTGCACAAACGCTAACGCCACGACTCATAGGCATCCGTGCCGCCGGAACGAAACGCAACTTTTATAAATGAACATCGCCTGCGTCGGTACTGGCTGGTATCCGCAAGATTCCGGCGGTTTAGAAAAATACGTCTACGGCATGACGCAGGCGCTCCTGGATTCCGGCGACTCCGTGGATCTTTTTGTCACCGGCAAACCTGAATTGAAGACAGCGAATGCCGGCGCATACGCGATCGGCCAGCCGGACGATCCATTATGGAAGCGCATGATCGCGGCACGGCAAACGTTCGCTCGCACGATGCGCCGGCAATACGACGTCATCAACCTGCACTTCGCGCTGAATGCGTTGCCCTTGATCCCGTTCATCAAACATCGCGTGCCCCGCGTGATTCACTTTCACGGGCCCTGGGCGGAGGAAAGCCGCGCCGAGGGCGCCGGGGCGCTATCCGTCTCGATCAAGGCAATGCTTGAACGGTTCATCTATCATCGCGCCGACCGCTTCATCGTACTCAGCACGGCATTCAAGGAGATCCTGGCCGGCTACGGCGTCGACCGCAGCCTCATCCATGTGATCCCAATGGGCATCGATTGCGATTTCTTCGTAGCGGAACAGGACCGTCGCCGCGTACGCGCCGAGCTCGGCTGGCCTGATGACGCAACGGTGTTCTTTACCGCTCGCCGTTTGGTGCAGCGCGTCGGCCTCCTTGAGCTGTTGCTAGCGACGCAACTCTTACGTGAAGCGCAGCCGCGGTTTATGCTCAAGATTGCCGGCAAGGGACCGCTTGCTGCAGAATTGCAAGAACGCATCATTTCGCTCGGGCTCGCCGACTGTGTCGAACTCCTCGGCTTCGTGAGCGAGGACAATTTGCGTCGCGCCTACCAAGCGGCGGATGTTACACTGCTGCCCTCGCAGTCGCTCGAGGGCTTCGGCACGATCATCAGCGAGTCGCTGGCGTGTGGAACCCCGGTCATCGTCACGCCGATCGGCGGAATGCCCGACGCCGTTTCGCCTCTGAGCAACGATTTGTTGACGCAGTCCGCGCGGCCCGAGCATATCGCAGAACGAATGGACGCCGTGTTGCGCGGCACCTTAGCGCTCCCGGATCCCGCAACGTGCCGAGCATATGCCGTCAAATCCTTCGCTTGGCCCGTCGTCGTGCAACGAGTCCGATCGGTGTTTGCGCAACCTTCGTAGCGGCGAGAATAGGCTTCGCGCCTGCACATGCAGACAGAATAGCGTTTGCTCGTCTGCTCTCGATGAACTACCGTTATCGGTGGCCGCCGCGGACGCGAAAACCGTTAAACTTTACAGGTGCATTACGCAGGCATTCTCGCCCCAGCCACAGAGGCTGGATGAACGCCGTGCGCGTTGCGTTCATCGATCAGGTGGGCGGCATCGCCGGCGGCGCCGAGGAGACGCTCGCGACATTCATCGAAACCGCGCGAGGCGAACTGCTGACTCACGCGATCCTCTTCGAAGACGGCGCCTTTGCGCAGCGTTTGCGCCACCTCGGGACGAGCGTCGATGTCCTCGACGTTCCGGGCGCGATGGCAGCGTCGACGCGCGAGCGCGTGCGCGTTTCAGGCGCGCTGCAAGTTCCGCGCGTCGCGATGCTCACCGCTCGCAGCCTGCGCCGTCGCAAGATCGACGTGGTCTATACGAATTCGATGAAAGCCCACTTCGTTGGTGCGCTCGCTGCCCGCGCGGCCGGAATTCCTTGCGTGATGCACTTCCACGATGTCATCGGCGGGGCCGGACTCGCCGCCTTGCGAGCCGCGGCGACGCTCGGTTCGCGCGAACGCATCGCGTGCTCGCAGATGGTTTCGCGAGCGATCGGTATCGATCCGACCGACGTGATCTACGGTCCCATCGAGGTGGCACGCTATGCCAACCTCCCTGACCGCGGTGCGGCACGCGCGCGCCTCGGGCTGCCGGCGGAGCGGCCGGTCGTGGCCATCGTCGGGCGTATCAACCGGTGGAAGGGGCACGACCGCTTTCTGCAGATCGCCGCGCGCGTGAGCACCGAAGTCGACGCGCACTTCGCGATCGTCGGTGCACCGGTCTTTCGCGATGCCGACTTCGTCCCCGAATTGCACGAACTCGTCGCGTCGCTCGGCCTGCGCGAGCGCGTAACGTTCGTGCCGTGGCTCGACGACGTTCGCGACATTTACGCGGCCGCTGATGTCAACGTCAATTGCTCCACTCGCGAGCCGTTCGGACGAGCCGTTGTGGAAGCTGCAGCGTGCGGCGTCCCCACGGTCTGCTTCGACGACAGCGGCGCCGCGGAGACCATTCTCGACGGCGTCAACGGCTTTACGATCTCGCCCGCCGACGAGCCGGCCTTCGCGCGTGCCATCGTGAACCTGCTTACGTCGCCTGGTTCGCGCGACCGGATCAGCGCGGCTGCGCGGGCGAGTACCTCGCGCTTCGACGTCACGCGAATCGCCGAACAGATGTCGGCCGTCATCCGGCGAGCTGCCTGATGGCGCTGGTCGATTTCGGCTCGGTCTCGCTTGCAAAAGCGCGGCGGCGTGAGCCGCGCGTTGCGATCGTCTCCGATGCGCTCGTGCAGCGCGGCGGTGCGGAACGTTGCGTCGAAGTGATGGCGGAGACGTTTCCTGACGCGCCGATCTTTGCACTGCTCTATTCAGCAGCTACCGGTCCGGCGTCACTCGAATCGCGCGTCGCTACCTCGCCGCTCCAGCGCTTTCCCGGAGCCACGCGACGTCACCGCTGGCTTTTGCCCTTTTATCCGGCCGCGATGGAATCGTTCGATCTGTCGGATTACGACGTCATCCTCTCATCGCACCATACCGCGGCGAAAGGCATTTTGCGCGCCGCCGATCAGTTGCATCTCTGTTACTGCCACACACCGATGCGAGCGTTGTGGGAGCGCTCGTTCGAAGAGGTTCGCAGCCTGCCCCGTTTTGCGAGACCCGTAGCGACGGCCACCTTGCGCTCGTTGCGTGCCTGGGACTATGCGACCGCAGCTCGCGTCGATCGTTTCATCGCGAACAGCAACACAACGCGCCGTCGCATTGCGAAGCACTACGGACGGGACAGCACGGTCCTCTATCCGCCGATCGACATCGAGCGCTTCAGACCGGGTGGGGAACCCAAGGCGAGTGATTACTATCTCGTGGCCTCGCGGCTGGTGCCGTACAAGCGGGTCGATCTCGCTGTCGCGGCGACGGGGGTCCTCGGCCGCCGTCTCGTCGTCGTCGGCGGTGGCCCGGGAGAAGACGTTGTTCGGGGTGCCGCCCACGTTGACTATCGCGGCCACGTCTCCGACGGTGAGTTGCTCGACCTTATGCGCGGAGCACGCGCGCTAATCTTCCCGGCCTACGAAGATTTCGGAATGGCGCCCGTCGAGATGATGGCGTGCGGCCGTCCCGTTGTCGCATACGGGGCCGGCGGCGTGACCGAAACCGTCATCGATGGCGTAACCGGTGTCTTTGCAGCCGAACAGACCGTGGCTTCGTTCGTTGACGCTCTGACGAGCTTCGAACGCATGGATTTCGACCGCGCCCGCATCCGTGCCCATGCCGAAACCTTTTCGCAGCAGCGGTTTCAGAGCGCACTGCGCTCGTTCGTTCGTGACTCGTTTCAACTCGCGGCGTCTCGATAGAACCTTGGTCGCTTAGACTCCATGGCTTCCATTAAGCGTCGAATCGCCAACGCGCTCAGCCGTGCGCTTGACGTTTCTATCGTACGGAAAGGCCGCGTCGCGCCGCTCTTTGAGGTCGAACACCTGAAGCGGTTCTTTCATGAATTTGCGGTCGACTGCGTCTTCGACGTCGGCGCGAACGCAGGGCAGTATGCGGAAGGCTTGCGCGAGCTCGGCTATGCCGGCGCCATCGTTTCGTTTGAACCGATTCCGGCGCTTGCGGCGCTGTTGCGCGAAAAATCCCGCCTCGACGACCGCTGGTTTGTGGAGGACGTGGCACTCGATGACGCCGTGCGGTCCGTGACGTTCAACGTGATGGAAAGCTCGCAGTTTAGCTCGCTAAAAGCTCCCAGCCAAGACGAGACGGATCGCCTGTCGGACCACAACGTGGTCGCGCAGAGACTCGAGCTCACGACGGCCCTGCTGTCCTCCTACTTCGCGCGCTACAAAACCAACCTTGCATTCCAACGCCCGTTCCTGAAAATGGACACGCAAGGCAATGATTTGGCCGTCGCTCGCGGCGCCGGACGGCACCTGGCGGAATTCGTGGGCTTACAAAGTGAGCTCGCGGTTAAACGCATCTATGCTGCCAGCGACGATTACCGGACAGCGCTCGATTTCTATCAGACCGCCGGCTTCGAGCTCAGTGCGTTCGTGCCCAACAACGACGGTCACTTTCCCGTACTGATCGAAATGGACTGCATCATGTTCAACCGCAACGCAGTACGATCGGCCGCGGGAGAACCTCATCGACTTGCTCAGTCAGCGTCTCCCACGAATACCGCTTTCTCACCAAATCTAACGCCGCGTTGATTCGAGGGTCCGTGCCGCGATCGGTTCGGGCAAGTACTGCAGCAACCGCTCCAGCGAACTGGTCGAAGTCGTCTCGAACCAACAGATGCATACCGTCCTCGGCTTCAATTCCTTCGATGCCTTTGGACGTGCTTATGACCGGCAATCCCGCGGCGAAGGCTTCCAAGATTTTTAGTCTCGTACCGCCGCCCTCGGTTAGGGGAATGGCGGCTACGTCTGCTACGGCAAAAAACGGCCGGACGTCGGGAACCGAACCCGTCACGATAATCGCGGGATCGCTCTCTGCCGCCTGCAGCATCTCGGGCGTCGGATCCTTGCCAACTAAAAGCAGGCGCACGTTCGGGACGAGCGCTCGAACGCGAGGCAAAATCTGCGTCACTAACAGCTGAGCCGCCCGGCGGTTGGGCGGGTACACGAAGTACCCGGAGAACATGATCGTGGGGCGATCGCGGGCAATCCCGTTCGGGAAAGGGCACCGGCCATCGCGGACGATGCCGTACGCGGCGGTGTCGATCGCGTTCGGCCAAACTTTGACGCGCGGAAGTCGCCCGGCGACTCGCGTTAGGACGCGTGCATCTTCCTCGCTCGGTACCCAGACGCTCCACGCGCGCCGGAACAACGCTCGTTCGCGCGCACGAAAGCGGCGAAGCTCCCAAATCTTTGCCGGCGTCAGAGGTGCTTCGGCGGCCGCAATATCGTGCGCCAGTACCGACTCGATGTTCTGCGCGTCCACGATCACGTGGGGAAATTTTCTCAGCGCGTCGGGAAACGCGTCTTTCCAATTCGATAGGATTATTGTGTCCGGCTGAACCCGGTTGATAATGGCCTCCAACCGGCGATTGAGCTCTCCCGAAATGAAATCATTTTGGATCGGAAATTGCCGCGGTCGCAGGAGCTTGGTAAGACGTCCGATCCCGGTCTTCTGCCGTTCCGAATATTCGTCGTTTGCAATGTGCGTCCAGTCGGCTACGACCGGCATCGCGGACGCTTCTTCGCTTTGATCGCCCACGGATACGACGTGCACGGGTCCTTTAGAGGCAAGGACGTTTATACTTTGCCACGTGCGCATGGCCCCGCCGCTACGGACGGGATACGGAGCGTGGGCCACGACGAAAAGCGTTCGCACGCTCATTTACTTACAGCAGCCGTTCGTTCCAAATGAATGCTCGCGTAGAGCCGGGCCAGGCGTGAGGCATTGGTTTCCGCATCGAAGTGTTGCTCGACTCGGCTCTTACCCGCGGCACCCATGCGCACGCGCAATGACCGATCGTGGAGTAGCGCCAAGATACGTCGCGCCAGCAGTGCCCCGTCGCCCGGCTCGGTCAAGAAGCCGGTGCCGCCATCGACAACGATCTCGGGAATGCCGCCGATTCGCGTCGTGACGACGGGTAAGCCTGCGGCCATGGCTTCGATCGAAGCGTGCGAGGATGCATCGCGAAATGTCGGTACGACGAGTAGACCGGCTTCTGCGTACAGCCGGCGCCACGCCTCCGAGAAGGGCTCGATGTTACGATACACGCGGATCTGTGGATGGTCGAGTACCACCGGACTGTTCGTTACGATATCGAGCGTAGCGCCGGTTGAGACGAGGTGTTTGAAAAACACGTCGACCAAGAGCGGCCCGCCTTTCCGCTCGAATTCTCCGCCGACGAACAGTATTCGGCACTCATCGGCATGTTCTACTTGGTCTCGACCGCTAAACGCTGCGAATTCGGATCGTCTTATCCCCGGGTGGATAACGTGGATTCGATGCTTGTCGACGCCGTGCACGTCTTCGATAGAACGGGCAGCCCAGCGCGAAAATGCCAAGACGGCGGATGCCGAACGAAACGCCCGGCCTTCCAGCAGCGCTCTAGGCCGATGCGTCCAGCGCCATTTTTCCAGCGTTTCTTGTTCTGCCGATTGAATGGCCGTCATGTCGGCGGATATCAACGTTGGAATACGTCGCATCAAGTCGAGCGACTGCCATGCAATTCCTTGCGTGTGAAAGTGGAGCACATCAGCGGAACGCTGTTGCAGCGCCGTCAACGTGACAGCTCTTGCAAGTCGCGATGCAGCAAATTCGAAGCGCGTTCCCCACATGTCGAGGTTGAATCGGGCAGGGCCGATTCGTCCCGGATACGTTAGGGCACGGTTCATCGCGCGCGGCAGGAACGCACGGGTCTCGTTACTCCAAACGGCGCGGAAGTCGATCCCGCTCGTCGCGCCGAAAAGCTGCCTCAGCAGAAGTCCGTACGTAACGTTACCGAGAAGCCGGGTCTGGATACACAGGACGGAGACGTCTTGCGAAGCCGTATCGCGGGCAGCCGGCGCCTGCAGCGTGTGGAGTGCTGCGCTCAAGCGACTTCTCCGTAGATGGCATGCACGCGCGCTGCGATGTTTTTCCATGAAAAGCTCTGCGCGTAGTCGATGCAGGCCGCTTCCGACGGCAACCGCAGGCGGCCCGACAAGGCGTCGGAGACTCCGCGCGCGATGTCTGCCGCGCCGCTTCCCGTCAACACGAGACCGGGGTCGAGATCGCGAACGACCTCCGGCAAACCGCCCACCGGCGTGACGAGCACCGGCGTTCCGCACGCAAGCGCCTCGATGACGACCAGGCCAAAACCCTCGAACGCTTGCGTCGGCACCACGAACGCATCGGCGGCGCGGTACAGTAGCGGCAATTCCTCATCCGAGACGTAACCGGTGAACTTCACCACCTCGTCGAGCCCGCGCTCGTGCACGAGCCGCTGCAAGTCGCCGGCGAGCGATCCGCTACCCGCGATCACGACTACCAGGTCGGGGACCTCGGCCCGGATCAGCGCAGCCGCTTCGATGAGTTGTTCGATGCCTTTGGTCGGCACCAGTCGCCGGACCGTTGCGATCGTCGGCCGGTCACGCGGCCAACCGAGACGCTCGCGCGCCTGGGCTCGTGGTTCGCGCGTCGCAAAGCGCGCAAGGTCGACTCCGCCCGGCACGATGCGGATGATCGAGGGGTTGACGCGGTAGTGCCGTTCCAAAATGTCGGCGAACGCTTGCGAGAGCGCGATGATGCGCGCACCACGCTGGTACACCGAACGCTCTTGGATCTGGCGCAAACAATATTTCGCTAAGCCCACGCCGTCCGCGCGCCCTTCCAGCGCCCACGGCCCGTGAAAATGGACCACCAACGGCCGCGCGCAGATCTGATCGAGGACGGGAAACGCATGCGCAGCCAGGTGCGAGACGATGAGCTGGCTATCGCGAACGAGTCGCGGTACGATGCGGCGCAAACCCGCCCAGCGCCGCAGCGCGCGGCTGCCTTCAGGCGCGAAGCTCTCGACGCCGTCGACCGGATGGGCCACCACGTTCGGATCGCCGAGGACGACGCCGTGCACCCGATCCCCTTGGGCACACAGCGATCGCAGCAGTGCGAAGTAGTAACGGTCGGAGCCTGAGATATGGCGCGCCGATGCCGTCACCCCAATCTGAAGCATCGATAGCTCCGCCATCGCGGCTAGGCGACCTCGCGATAGATGTCATGCACGCGCGCTGCGATGTTTTTCCATGAAAAGCTCTGCGCGTAGTCGATGCAGGCCGCTTCCGACGGCAACCGCAGGCGGCCCGACAAGGCGTCGGAGACCCCCCGCGCGATGTCTGCCGCGCCGCTTCCCGTCAGCACGAGACCGGGGTCGAGATCGCGAACGACCTCCGGCAAACCGCCCACCGGCGTGACGAGCACCGGCGTTCCGCATGCGAGCGCCTCGACGACGACCAGGCCAAAACCCTCGAACGCTTGCGTCGGCACCACGAACGTATCGGCGGCGCGGTACAGTAGCGGCAACTGCTCATCCGAGATGTAGCCGGCGAACTTCACCACCTCGTCGAGCCCGCGCTCGTGAACGCGCCGCTGCAAGTCGCCGGCAAGCGGCCCTGTGCCCGCGATAACCACCAACAGGTCGGGGACCTCGGCCCGGATCAGCGCAGCCGCTTCGATGAGTTGTTCGATGCCTTTGGTCGGCACCAGTCGCCGGACCGTTGCGATCGTCGGCCGGTCACGCGGCCAACCGAGACGCTCGCGCGCCTGGGCTCGCGGTTCGCGCGTCGCAAAACGCGCAAGGTCGACTCCGCCCGGCACGATGCGGATGATCGAGGGGTTGACGCGGTAGTGCCGTTCCAAAATGTCGGCGAATGCTTGCGAGAGCGCAATGATGCGCGCACCACGCTGGTACACCGAACGCTCTTGGATCTGGCGCAAACAATATTTCGCTAAGCCCACGCCGTCCGCGCGCCCTTCCAGCGCCCACGGCCCGTGAAAATGGACCACCAACGGCCGCGCGCAGATCTGATCGAGGACGGGAAACGCGTGTGCCGCCATATGCGAGACGACGATGTTGCTTCCGCGCACGAGTTGCGGCATGACACGCCGCAAGCCGGTCCAGCGCCGCCACGCGCGGCTGCCTTCGGGCGCGAAGCTCTCGACGTCCTCAACCGGGTTCTGGATCGTATACGGATCGCCGAGAACGACGCCGCGTACCCGATCGCCTCGCGCGCGCAACGACCGCAGGAGTTCGAAATAGTAGCGATCCGAACCCGACGTCTGTGAAGGCGATGCGATCAGCCCGATCTGCAACATCGACAACTGGGACGAGCCGTTCACGCCGGATTACCACGGGCGAATCGAAACAGGCGGCCCGTGCGCGAGAGCCCGCCGCGCGTTGCGCGCCGCAGCAGTCGCCGATCGTGCGCTTCCCAGGCCCCGAGGGCGACGGTCAATGTCAGATAGATGAAGCTGTAGGCGGCGCCCAGCGCAACCACCGCCGCGATTCCGGTGACGCGATGCGCAAACACGTTAGCGAAGGATGCTTGGGCTGAAACCCACGCGGTGAAACCGGACGCTGCAGCGCATGCGAGGACCAGGCGTGCGACGCGCGCGCCGACAGTCTTCCACCAAGAGGTGCGCCGAATTGCATGAAAATGGATGAGGAAATACAGCGTCCCGGCGGTCCAACCGGCCGCAGATCCCGCAGCGACGCCGACGACACCGAAGCGCGGCGCAAGCAACGCAGTGGAGGCCAGGTTTACGGCCGCCGTCACGGCGGCGAAATACGTCTCAACGTTCGGCAGACCGGCCGCGCGCACGATCGTGGCCCCCGTACCCGTCAACCCGCTGATCATGTAGCCAATGCCGAGCCATAGGACGATCGCAGCGACGAACGGATACTGCTGACCCAGCCACACGCGCAACACCGGGTCGGCGGCTCCGATGCAGAAGCCCCCGATTCCCAACGTTACGAACATCGAGTATACCGTGCCGCTCTCGTAGAGCTGGTCCAAGGCAACGTCGTCCCGCCGGGCGTCGGCCGCCGCCGCGCTCGGAAAAATGGCGTCGAGCAAATAGGCCGGCATCGAGCGCGAGAAGAATGCGATCTTGCTGCCGAGTTCGTAAAACGACACGCTCACGACGCTGATCACGCCGGCCGCCATGAACCGGCCCACGTCGAGGCTGACGATATTCAGAATAGCCGTCAACTGCGTCCATCCGCCGAAGCCGAGCATGCGCCGGACGATCGCGCGTTCGATCTTCAACGGATGATGCAGCATCGGACCGAAAATGCGCCGGGACGTGACCCAGTGCAGACCACACGTGACGGCAACTTGAATTGCCTGCGCCCCAATGACGCCCCAAACGCCGAAACCGCATCGCACCAACGCGATCGTCCCGCCGGCATACGCCAGATACCCGATGAAATTGTTCCGGCTCACCAGATCGATTCGCTGCATTGCGACGAGCGCTGCGCCGGGCAGTCCCAGCACCATAGTCAGCACGAGCAATCCGAAGAGCGCGTAGAACACGTGCGTGGCGAGGGCGTACTGGCCGGCCGGCATTTTGAAGAGTCGAACGATGAACGGCGCGGAGAAAGCGATCGGAACCGCAAGAACGGCGCCGAACAGCGCGTAGAAGATCATACCGAAGGTGAGCACCTGACGGGCACGCGCCGGCTGAGCCTGCTCGATATACTCGCTGAGGAACTTCACGAAGACCCCGCCCAAACCGAAGTCGAGTAGGCCGAGGTATCCGGCGAGCGAACCCACCACCGCCCACATACCGAACTGCTGCAGTCCGAGCGCATGAACGATGAACGGCGTGAGCCCGAAGCCGATAAGCATCATCGCAATGCGCGCGCCGGCCCCGCTCATCGCATTCTTAGCGATTCGAAATGCGTCCGTTTTGGGACGTTCGATCATGCTCTGCGGCCCTGCGACTCGATGACGGAACGATAGAGATCTTCCAGGCGGTCGATTACGCGATCCCAGCTGTAGACGGTTTCGATCAGCGCGCGATTGTGCTCGCCCATACGGCGCCCGAGCTCCGGCGATGCAAGTATCTCGATGAGCGCGTCCGCAAGCGCGACGGGGTCATTCGGTGGTACCTTCCGCCCACCGTTAGCATCGACGATGTAATGCGGGCCGCCGGCGTCGGTTACGACGACCGGTTTGCCGCTTGCCATCGCTTCCAGCAACGACATCCCGAACGGTTCGCCGTGTGAGGGCATCGCGAAGACCGTCGCGCTCGCCAAAACGCTCGGAACGTCGTTGCGGGCCACGAGGCCGAGCATCGTCACGGCATCGGGTTCCGGTAAGGCGGCGACCCGCTGCGCGACGCCGCCATATTCGTAGCCCGTACCGCCGATGATCAACCGGGTGCCCGGAACCGCCGCGCGAACGCGCGAAAACGCATCGAGCAGCGTATAAATTCCCTTACGCCTCTCGAGTCCGCCGAGAAAGACGATCGCCGGCTGGGCGGGCGCAGGGCCGTTCGAGGGTCCGTAGAGCATCGGATCGATGCCGTGAGGTAAGTGCACGATTTTCCGGCGGCTAGCGCTTCGATCGATGATACGCGCCGCGGCACCGGGCGTAGTTACGAGTAATGCTCGCGCTTGGCGCTGCTGCAGTGAAGCCACCCCGCGCTTGAGACCGGTGAGGATGCGGCTGCGGGCAGAACGCTTCATCTCGCGGTTCGGCCACTCGGCCAAGAAACTGCCCAGCACGATCGGCGCGCCGGCGCCGGCAAATGCCAGCGAAATGCCGGTGAAGACGGGATTGAGCTGATGCACGATGTCGACGCGGGAGAATGCGCTCAGGCGCGCATAGAGCCGTCGAACGGCGAGCATGTACCCTAGCGGCGGGCGGGCTTTCCCACTCGCCGTCTCATGCAAATGGAGGCTCGCCGGCAATGCGCCCGCGACGTTGATCTCGGGCGAAGCAACGTGTACCGTGTGGCCGCGCTCTGCGAGACGCCGCACGAACTCGAAGGCCACGAGACCGTCCCCGTGCGGCAAGTGATCGGTAAGGCAATCCGACGCGTGCGGAACAAAGATCGTCAAAGGGCGTCGCAAGTCGACGCCGCGTCCCGGTTCCAGCTCCGCCGTCGTCGTCGTCATGAGCCCTCTCTGTTAGGACGCGTAGCGCAAACCGTCAGTGAGCAGCCACTCGTAGGTGCGGCGTAGACCTTCGTGAAGCGGTACCGCTGCCGACCACCCGATAGAACGCGCGCGTCGCGTATCCGGGCGCCGCTGTCGAGGATCTTCGGGCCGCGCGTCCAGCGCCTCGATGACAAATGGAGCGTGGGCGATATCGGCGACCGCGATCGCGATGTCGGTTACGCTTCGCTCATCGTCGCTGCCGAGATTGACGGGCAAGGTACCGAGATCGCGCCGGTCGGCAACGCGCAGCAAACCTTCAACCAAGTCGTCGACGTACGTGAGCGATCGCGTTTGCTTCCCGTCACCATGCACCGGCAACGGACGGCGATCCCGCGCCGCAGCCATGAGCGACGGCACCAGCCGGCCATCGTCGATGTCCATGCGCGGCCCGTAGCAATTGAAGATTCGCACGATACGGCCGTCGAGACCGCGTTCGCGCATCGCGACCGACATGGCGGCTTCACCGAAGCGCTTGCCCTCGTCGTAGCACGCGCGCGGGCCGACCGGATTGACGTTACCGAAATACGTTTCCGGCTGCGGGTGTACGAGCGGGTCGCCATAGGCTTCCGATGTCGAGGCGAACAGCATCATCGCGCCGTTCGATAGCGCGAAATCGATGAGGGTCATCGTTCCCACGCTGTTGACGGCTAAGGTTTCCCACGGTCGGCTGCCGTACGCCGTGGGACTCGCCGGCGAAGCGAGGTGAAATACGGCCCGGTATCGCTCCCGTGTCGCGGTCGCCAGCGCATCGTGCACCGCTGCCTTCGGCCCGGCGATGTCGAGGTAAACGTAAGTGACGCGTCCGCTGGCAAGCGCACGATCCAAGTTCGCCAGCCGTCCGGTCGAAAGGTCATCGGCGACAACGACGTGTTCGCCCTCGCGCACGAGCCGGTCGACGAGATGGCTGCCGAGAAAACCGGCTCCGCCCGCTACCAAGACCGACATCAGCGCGACGCCTTGCCGGCCGGTCGCCGGCGGTTGATCAATCCGCCGAAGCCGCCCGTCTCGCGCAATGGCGGCGCGTCTTGAGGCGGCTGCACCGGGCGGCTCCCGCGGTTAGGAACCACGCCCAAGATGTTCCGGTCGGCGAGAACGCGCACCATTTCCTCATCCGCGGCGGTCTGCTTGCGGCCCAGCCGGACGGCGAAGATCACGCCGTCGGATGCCGAGGCCAATGAGAGCGCCAGGCTCGAGTTCGGCACCGGCGGTGCGTCGATGACAATCATGTCGAACTCCGTGCGAAGCTTGCGCAACGTCGCGGCGACATTTTCGCTCGCGCTCTCGCGAAACAACCCCCGGACGCTCAGCAGCGGCGTCTCGGTGCCGCTGAGAAACTCGATCGCGCCGGCGTCGTTCCCGTGCGCGTCGACGAGCAGCGTGCGGTGCTCGAACTCCGCGCACGCGCGCGCCAGGCCGCATGCAACGTACGTCGCGCCGTCGTTGTTCAGGGCCGACGTGACGAGAATGACGGCGGGCATCGCAACCTGATCCGCAATGCGGATGCGGAGAATGCGAAAGGCTTCGTTCAGTCCCGTCATCCCGGCACTTTCCTAGACGTTCGTCAGAACGCGAGTTCCGTAGAGATCTTCGATGGTCGTGCGCGTGCGCAGCCGTCCGTCGGACTGATCGAGCAAGAACGCAAGGGTGATCGCGAGCCACGCGAAGGCGACCAACGTTGCGCCCAAAATCACCGGCGTGCGCGAGAGCAAGGTCGGGCTCGCCGAAGTGGCGTTGTCCAAGAGGACGATCGAGTTGACGGAGGCTGCCTGCGAGCGATCGGCAATCGCCTGCGCCAGCCGGTTCGACAACTGCGCGTACGACTGATTTCCGGCTTCACGTTCGCGATGAAGCTGTTGCAGCGTCGAGCTCGTGCCGCCGCTCGCGCTCAGGTGCGAAGTCACCTCGGCAATCTGCTTCTCGAGTTGACTCGCCTCAGCGCGGTCCATCGCGTACTGCGCTTCCGCTTTGTTGGCATCGAGTTGGGCCGAGACGTAGGCCGGGCTTTCGCTCGGGTTTTTCGTCGCATCGGCCGTCGCCCCGGCGAGGCTTCCGCCCTCCCGGTCGATCTGGTCCTTCATGCCCGCCAAGCCGGGGAAATTGGACGTGTACCCTGCCTTCTCGAGATTATACTGGGCCAAGTCTTTGCCGTACTGCGTGCGCAGGCTTTGGAATACCGGATCGTTTTGAACGATTTGCGCACTGGCAAGGTCGCGCGCTAGGCGGGGCCGCTGCGAGGCCTTGAGTGCGGCAGCCGCATCGCCCACCAGTTGCGTATTGACCGTATCGCGCTGCGCCAACAGCGCGACGAGGCGGACATTGATCGCCGACGTCCCGTCCTGGTCCGTCACGTAGGGGTCGGACGAGGTGAGTGCGGAGATCCGCCGATCGACTTGAGCGAGCGTCGCTCGCTGGTTTTCCACCTGCAGACGCAGGTCGTTCGTCAACAGGTCGTAACGCGACTCTTCGATCTGCTGCTCGTAATGTTGCAGCGAGCGTGCTAGTGCGTTTGCCTCGGCAATCGCTAGATCGGGATCTTCGTCGGTCGCTGAGATCGAGATGACGTCCGTGCTGACCGGCTTCGCCTTGATGCCGCGCGAGAGCAATTTGACGTGCTCGGGCGAGAGATGCAGCGCCGCAGCGACGTGGTTGATCACAGTGGAGCTGTGCAGAAGCGTCGGCAGATCGCTCGGGCTAATTGCGCTCTCGATCGGGTTCTTGGTCGGATCGAGGGTCGAGTTTCCCGTAGACGCACTGCCCGCGAGAATCGTCGATGAAGCGCTGTAGACGTGCCCGCGTGACGCGGCGAATCCGAAGCATACGAGGCCGGCCACCATGACCGCCGCGACGATGAGCCGCTGCCGCCAAATGACCTTGCCGAACGAACGCAGGTTCATCTGTTCCCCCTTAGCTGACCTTGGCGAGCGGCGCATCGGACGCCGGCCGGCGGCCAACCCCGCGATACCGTAATCCGGTCGCGGAAATGGCTTGCGGGTCCAGGACGTTGCGGCCGTCGATGACGACGCCGCGACGGAGGCGCTTTGCGATCGCCCAAGGCGAGATGGCCGCGAACTCCGCCCACTCGGTGAGCACCATCAACGCGTCGGCCTGCTCGATCGCGTCCATCGCGCTGTGCCGTAGCTCGCAGGGGACCTCGGGCCGCGCTTCAAGTACGGCCGGATCGTAGGCGACCGCGTGGGCGCCGCGGGCGATGAGCTCGTGCACGATGCGCACCGCGATCGAATCGCGCACGTCATCGGTGCCGGCCTTGAAAGCGAGGCCCCAAACCGCGATGTGCGTCCCGCCGAGTTCGCCCAGCTCTTCCTCGAGCATGCGTACGATGTACTTCGGCTGCGCGGCGTTGACGCGCATCGTTGCGCTTAGTAGCTCGCAGCCCACCTGTAGCTTACCGGCAGCATGGGAGAGCGATTTCACGTCCTTCTCGAAGCACGGTCCGCCGAAACCGATACCCGGCGTCAAGAACGCCGTTCCGATCCGGCGGTCATGACCGACGCCGCGCAAGACGGCCAGGGCGTCGGCATCGACGGCATCGCAGAAGTTTGCCACTTCGTTCGCAAAACTGATTTTAAGCGCGAGAAACGCGTTCGAGAAGCCTTTGATCAGCTCCGCATTCCGGTACGTCGTTGCGAACGTCGGGCGGCCCAAGGATTCAAGCAGGGTCGCGTATCCGGCCGCGTCGTCATCGTCTTCGGCGCCGATCACGATGCGGTCGGGATTGAGGAAATCGTGCAGCGCCGACCCTTCGCGCAAAAACTCCGGAGCGTACACGAACCTCGCATCATGTTCGTCCGCCAGACGATCCGTCGTCCCGACGGGGACCGTCGACCGCAGCACGATCACGGCGTCTTGCGAGATCACCGGTACGAGCGCCTCGACGGCAGCGTGAACCGCCGAGAGATTCGCCGACCCGTCGGGTTGTGAGGGCGTGCCGACCGCGATAACGACGTAATCGGCGCCGGCTCCGGCCACGTTGAGGTCTTCGAAGAAGGCGATTCGTCCGGCGTCGAGGTTTGCTCTGAGCGCATCTTCGATGCCCGCTTCCTGGTATGGCGTGATGCCACACTGCAGTCCCTGGATCCGAGCGACATCGATGTCGTATCCCGTAACGTCGTGGCCCAGTCCCGCGAAACCGATGGCGCTGGCCATACCAACGTAGCCGGTACCGACGATGCAGATCTTCTTTCGCATCACGGCCGGCTCCTAAACTGCGCCGCGCGCGGAGACGAGCGCGCTGAAGGTGCGCAGCACGATCATGCCGTCCGTCATCATCGACGCCGTGCGGATGTACTCGAGGTCGATGTGCGTGGCTTCGGCGCGGTGCAATGGGATGCTCGCACGGCACGTGGTCTGCCAGAGTCCGGTAACACCCGGTTTGGCAAGATGCCGCAGATGTTGCCAGCGTTCGTACTTTCGTACCAAGAGCGGCATTTCGGGGCGTGGGCCCACGATTGCCATTTCTCCTCGCAAAACGTTGAACAATTGAGGCAGTTCGTCGATGGACGCTCGGCGCAGGATGCGTCCGACGCGCGTGACGCGCGCATCGCTGCCGCTGGTCGGCTTTAGCGCGTCACCACACAAACTCGATTGCATGGTGCGCAGTTTATACATCACGAAGAGCTTGCCGTAACGGCCGACGCGTTGCTGGCGGAACAGGATCGGCCCGCCGTCGTCGAGAGCAATCGCGAGTGCCGCAACGAGGAGGACGGGAGAGGCGATGGCCAGCGCCACGGATGCGACCGTGAGATCGAAGAGGCGCCGCGCCCGGCGGTAGAGGCAGTTTTCCCGAAACTGCACCCGAATCGGATACTGCTCCATCATAAGTGCACACCGAAAAGGCCGAGCGATCCGATCGCGCCCCACAGATCGCCCCACTCGAAGGTGCTGCCCTGCGGAACTTCCACCACATCGCCGTCCGCCAGTACCGGATTGTCCCCCGTTTTGCCCTTCTGGATGTTGGCGAGATTGTATTGCGCACGCGTGCCCGCATGGAGCACGGTGACTGCCTTCAAATTTGCATACTTCGACGGGCCGCCGGCGTAATAAATTGCGCTGACCAGCGTGCTGTTGCCCCGCAAAAGCGTATCGCCGGGTTTTACAACGTTGCCGAGCACGTCGACCCGAACGGCGCGCGGTACCACGATCCGGTCGCCGGAGAGCGCGGGTTGAGCGAACTCCGGCGAACCGATGGAAACCGTCTTCGCCACCGCGTCGCGATACAGAAGAATTCCCGACTGGGTCGAGGTTTCCGTGAGACCGCCGGCTTGCTCGATCGCCACCGACAACGGCTCCGCGTCGTTTAGGTAAGCGGTCCCCGGTCGCTGCACTTCTCCCGTGACGTTCACCGCGATCGGTTTATTTTGAAGCGCGATCGTATCGTTGGGCAGCAGCGCCGGGCCGGGGTTGCCCGCTGCCCGCAGCGCCAAGATGTCATACGTGCCGAGGGGCGAGCCGTCGCGCAGGACGCGCACGCGATGGAAGTCGATCGGCCCGTTTTCCAAATCGAGCGCGCCTTGCGAGGCCGCGTGTTGCGAGATGTTTTGCGCGTTCGTCGCCTGCGACATCGCTACGGGCGCCTGGACGTTGAGGTAGTCGACGATCGTGGCGATCGTCATT
This sequence comes from Vulcanimicrobiota bacterium, assembly GCA_963845455.1. Taxonomy (GTDB): domain Bacteria; phylum Vulcanimicrobiota; class Vulcanimicrobiia; order Vulcanimicrobiales; family Vulcanimicrobiaceae; genus Lustribacter. The sequence goes on from CAWJSM010000003.1 coordinate 191,126, forward strand.
CCCGGCGCATACGGCAAGACGCCGACCGGCCCCCCGGCCACGAAGATCGACGTGTTCTGCAGCGCGAGCTGCACGTCGACCGAGGCGTAGCGAACGAACGGCGATAGACGCTCTTGCACGCGCTTGGCCAAAACGTCGGGCTCGGTATTGAGGGCCGATACGGTTCCGGCAACCGGCAGCGCGACGTTACCCGCCGCGTCGACCGTATGGTCGCCGGAGAGTTCCGGGTGGTTATACACCGTTACGGTAATCTTGTCGCCCGGATGCAAGGCCGCTTCCGCTCGACCCACAGTGCATAAAGCAAATGCGACTGTTGCGAGAACCAAAGCGATGCGCGCCGGGCGCAAGTTCCGTTGGACCCCATCCATTGGGACCACCATACCTTGCGCCGCATCCGGAACAACCACCAGTCCTGGTAGGTCATGCGGGTGCCGCGACGAGCCCCGAGCGCGGCAACAATCTTTCAAACCGCGGTAACGGTCTTTTTCAGGGCTCGTTTACGCGGGATCGGGTAACCAGCCGACGGTGCGCGTCGCCATTTGGGTGCGGTTCTGCGAGTCGGTTTTCAGCAGCAGCCGCTTCGTATGCCATTCAACTGTCGCCGGCGAGATGGAGAGAATCCGTGCGATCTCTGCCGTTGATTCGCCGTGCAATATGCGGTCGAGGAGCTCGCACTCCCGATTCGTTAGCGTGTAACGCCGCTGCGCCATTTCGAGCGCCCGCGCCCGCTGGAAGCGCCACAGCACGCACGCGTAGAGCTCCTCGCCGTCGAGGGCGCTAATGCTCACCACGACGTCTTCATCGGCAATCATCACCGTGGCGGCTGCGTCGACCGGCGGATTCTCGTGGTGGCGGCGGACGATTTGGGCGATCTTATTCGGCAGCCGTTCGCCTTGCGCCGGTCCGATCTTGGACAAAAGATCCCTCCAGCCGCTGCGCCGGTCGGCCAGAACGATTTCACCTTCGGCGCCGACGATGAGGATATACGGAGTGCCGTGCTGATGGACTTGTATCGCAGCGAATGACTGGGATTTCGTCCCAGTGTCCAACTCCTCGTAGAAGTTGAACTTGCCTATTGCTTGCATATGGTAGTTCGCCTCGTTCAACCGGAACGTTGGCAATCGAACTCGTCGGGCTTCTTGCGTAAGTGCGCAGCGTCGACATTGCGTTCGGTTTGCATTGATGTTAGGCATCGGACACAACTACTCTTGCCCGATGCGTCTTATGCATCGCTAAAGAAATGTGCAAACGTGCATTGCTATTGCAACGCACCGAAGGTTGCTAGTCTAGTAAGCGACATCGCGCGCCGCAGGGTTTTCATTGCGTTATCCGGCAAGTGCAGGCCGCATGTCGGACGTTGAACGTCAACCCATCGTGCGGCTGCGCCGCGCACTCTTACGGCGAACGCTAACACCTGTATTGACTTCGTGCACGCCCGCCGTGCGCCGTCTGATGCAAATCGGCCACGGCAGTAGAGCCAAGGACTGGCTGTGGGGCCGGTTCGGCAACTATCTCTATGACGCGAAGACGCCCGTCGTCGTGCGCACCCGTTACGGCCCGTATCTACTGGGCCGCACGTCCAATTTGGTGTTCCGGACGATCGCCGGCCAGGGCATCTGGGAACCCAATCTCTCGGCCTTCATCACGTCGTCCCTGCGCCCGGGCGATGCGTTCGTCGATGTGGGCGCAAACATCGGCTATTACACGGTTATTGCCGCGCAGAGCGTCGGCAGCGACGGCGTCGTCGTTGCCGTAGAACCCCTCCCGCCGGCCCTCGCGGAGCTGCGCCGTAATGTCGAGATCAACGACTTTCACAACGTGCGGATCCTCCCGATCGCCGCGCACGACCGCGACGGAGAAATCACCATCCGGTTCAACTCAATGGCGGACGTGGGCGGAGCGAGCATCGTGTGGACTGACGAGCGTCCCTTCGAAGCCGTCGTGCAGACGGAAGCATTGAGTAAGTCGCTCTCGCGCGATGAAATTGCGCGTGCCCGGCTTTTCAAAGTCGATGTCGAGGGCGCTGAGGCGACCGCGATTCGCGGCTTGCTTGCCGGCTCGAACGGATTCCGGCCCGATGCGGAATTTATCGTGGAGCTGACGCCCGACACTTATCCCGACGTCGCCGTCATGCTCGCCGAGCACGGGTTCGAACCCTATTTGCTGCAGAATCCGTTCAGTGCGTCCAATCCGCGCGCGCGGCCCGGGCAGCGGCCGCAACGCATCGATCGCGGCGCCGCATTGCCGCCGTCACCCGAGGGCGTTTCGTACGTCGTTTTCTCGCGCAGTACAGCTGCCGCGCTCTAAAACCCACCGGTTTCGGGTGTAGCCGAATGGACGTTTCGCGGTATATGGTGTGTCGATGAAGCCGCGGGCATCTTCGGAAGCTCGGGTCTCGCTCGATTTCAGCAGCGACGATACGCGGTTGGGTGACCTGTTAGAACGCACGGCGGCGAGGTGCCCGCATAGCGTTGCAGCAGTGTTCGGCCACGACGAACGGACGTACGCGGAATTGAATGCGAGCGCGAACCGGATCGCTCGCGCCTTGTCAAAAATGGGAGCCGGTCCCGAAACGCTCATCGCGGTGTCCCTCGAACGTTCGCTCGACACACTAGCGGCATTCGCCGGTATCGCGAAAGCCGGTGCCGCTTTCGTGCCGCTCGATGCGGCGTGGCCCGATGAGCGGCTCCGATTGATCGTGCGGGAATCTTCGCCGGCCATTCTCATTGCGCAGCGCAGCATCGAACGACGCCTCATTTGGCAGCCCGATCTCACGCGACTTACTCTCGAGCAGTTGTGTGACGCGGCGCGTGAGGAGTCCGGCGCGAACGTCACCGCGCTCGGCGGGCCGCGTTCGCTCGCGTACGTGATCTACACGTCCGGTTCGACCGGAACGCCAAAAGGGGTCATGGTCGAGCACCGCTCCGCGTGCAATATGGTCGTCTCCGCGCTCGGAGATCTCCGCATCTCGCGCACCGACCGCGTGCTACAACTTGCGCCGCTGAGCTTTGATCCGTCGGTGTGGCAGATGTTCGGCCCGCTTTCGGCGGGCGGGTGCGTCGTGTTACCCCCGCCGGGCGCAGAGCTCGACGTCGATACCGTAATGCACGAGATCCGCGAGCACCGCGTCAGCGTGCTGATGGGAGTGCCGGCCTTGCTCGCGGCCCTCAGCGAACGAGACGATTTTGCTGCCGTGACCGGGTTGCGCGTTGTGGTGTCGGGCGGCGCGCAGCTATCGCCGGCGCTGGCCAAGCGTTTGATGGCGCCGGGGCGCGCGGTCGTCAACGTCTACGGCCCTACCGAAGCCGGCATTCACGCCACAGAGCACCGCTGCATCGCAAACGATGCGCGCACCTTCGTGCCGCTCGGCAGTCCCATCGCGAACGTGCGTTTATACGTACTGGACGAGCAGCGCGCGCCGGTTTCTCCGGGCCGGCGCGGCGAGATCTTCATCGCGGGCGCGGGTGTCGCTCGCGGCTATCTTGGACGCGACGATCTCACCGCCGAGCGGTTTTTTCCCGATCCATTCGTAACCGGCGGCGGCGAGCGGATGTATCGCACCGGAGACTTCGCGCTGTTGCATTCGGACGGCTGCGTTGAGTTTGCCGGCCGTGGCGACGATCAAATTAAAGTCCGCGGCGTACGCGTCGAGTTGGGCGAGATCGTGGCGGTTCTCGAGAGCCACCCGAACGTGGCCGCCGCTGCGGCGGTTTTTTCAGCGGAGGAGCGCATTCTCGCGTACGTCGTTCCGCGTGCGGTGGGCGATGGGTTCGAGGATTCGTTGCGCAGCTATGCCGCGGAACGGCTTCCGCCGGCAGCGGTGCCGGCGGCGTTTTTCCGCTTGACCCAACTTCCACGTCTATCCAACGGAAAAATCGATCGCGAGGCGCTCGCGCGGGCACCCGCATTGCGCAACGTTCAACCAGCGCATGGCGAGCCGCCCGATTCGCTGCACGTGCTCGTCACGCACATTTGGGAAGATCTTCTCGGCGTGCGCGGGATCGGAGCCGGTGAGAATTTTTTCGACATCGGCGGTTACTCGTTGTTGGCGGCCCGTCTCTCAGCACGTCTCGAGACACGTATCGGCCGGCGGTTGCCGATCGGCGTGCTGTTCCGCGATCCAACGATCGCCGGGATGGTCGCGACGCTGCGGCAATGCGAGCGCGCCGAGTTCGAACCCATCGTCGCGCTGCGTTCCAGCGGCTGGAAGGCGCCGTTCTTCTTCCTACATGGGGACTCGACGGGACTCGGCCTGTATTGCCGGCGTTTCGGAGACGGTCTCGGTGCCGGCCGGTCCGTGTATGCGGTTGCGCCGCACGGCGCCGACGGCGGTGCCGTCCCGCGCAGCGTCGAGGAGATGGCGCGCGACCGGATACGTTTGATGCTTCAGATCGAACCCGAAGGCCCATATGTGCTCGGCGGTTATTGCATGGGGGCGATCGTCGCATTCGAAATGGCGCGGCAACTTCGGCAATTGCACAAGCCCGTGCAGCATCTCGTTCTCATCGAAGCGCAGCACGCGCGGTATCGCTATGCGGTGCTCGAAGGGGTGTTTGCCCAACTCGCGCGCACTGTGGGAGTCAGCGATGACCGCAGCCACCGCTGGTTAGCGCTGCAGCGCGCGAACATTTACGACCTGCGGTGCCGGCTCGTACCGTTCGACGAATGCGAAGACGCGGTTACCGCTCACGTTAAGCCCGCGCAAGAGCGCGCGGTGCGCAGCTACGTCTGGCGAGCGCTCGATGTTCCTACCACGATGCTCTGCGCACGGGAAGAACCGAGCGCCGAGCTCGAACGCGTTGTGGCACGGTGGTCTCCGCTACTGCCTATCCTCGACGTGCGCATCATTCCCGGAGATCACCGCACCGTGCTGGTAGAACACATTGACTCGCTCGTCACCGAGCTGGCGCTTTCGCTCGAGATGGCCGGTAACGAACCGTGCTAGAACGTGGCGGCCTACGGCTGTGGTCGATCGCGGAAGTGCAATCGGCCCAAGTGCCGCCGGAGGTGTTTACGGTGCTCCAACCGATCGCGGCATGGAGTCATTCTTACCTCATCACCGAGCACCCCGACCTCGGCCGCGACGGACCCGTTTGTCCGTTCAGCAAGGCGGCGATGGATCGAGGCGTCTTTCTGCTGACGCTGCTGGACGGTGTTACGCGTAACGAAGAAATCGCGCGCGCCATGTGGCGTTACGGCGACTGGTATCGCGAGCTGTGGGGTTTGGTCGACCCGTTAAGCCGCAGATATCTTTCGTTCTTGGTCGTTCTCCCGGCCATTGACGCAACGGACTCTGAACCATTGGATGACCTGCAACGCGATCTCAAGGATCGTTTTGTCGACGACGGCCTCATGATCGGGCAGTTTCACCCGGTGTGCGAGCGGCCCGGACTGTGGAACGCCGACTTTCGTCCCCTGCGGTCTCCCATTCCGTTGCTCGCGATCCGGACGATGGTGCGCGAGGATTTGCCCTTTCTCGTCGACACTCCGGCCCATTTCGACGCCTATGCCGCACGATTCGGATCGCCGGCGGGAGCTGCCGACGTCGCTTAACGCGCCCGTCACCGTTGTCTCCCCGAAGGCTCCGACGTTTCGCGTTCAATACGGACGCCGTCGGACGCGGTTTACGCCGCCTTTTTTTGCCGAGTACGCGAACGGCGATCACGCCGTGAACGTGACGCTATTCCGTTCGGATAACGGCGTAGAAACGATCGAACGGCAAGGCTGGTTCCCCCTGCGCATCACACCCCGCCGCACGCTCGAGGATGCGATCCCGGAGGTCGGCCGCTGGATCGGTGCGGCCTCCGGCGTGCGTGACGCCACGCTTGCAACGCCGGCGTCGCAACCGGAGACGCCGGCCGGCAGGCCCACGCTGCAGGCCGCGATTTCGGCGTTCGCGATGATCGCCGGAATGGCGTTCCGCCGCGTAGCGCGACGCCTTCAGCGCCGGCGTTACAACTGGAATGTAGGCGTCATCGACGCCCCGATCGAGACGCTGCTGGACGAGACGCCGCCAGTGCGCTGGCTCGACGTTGCCGGCGCCGGCATGACCCTGGCCGATCCGTTCGCGCTCCCGTCTTCGCCCGACGTGATCGTTTGCGAGCGCCTCGACGAGCGGCAGGGCGTTGGAGAAATCGTGAGCATCGACCTGCGCTCCGGAGCCGTCACGGATGTGCTGCGCACACCGGAGCACCTGTCATTTCCGTTCGTCTTCCAACACCATGACATGACGTACGCGATTCCCGAGTCGGCAACGAGCGGCCGAATAACGCTCTATCGTGTGCGACACGATCCTCTGCGCTTCGTCGACCCGATCGCGCTGATCGGCATCGATGGTTGCGATCCGGTCGTCGTGCGTTGGGCCGGGCGCTGGTGGCTCTTCTGCACACGTGCCTCACGTCTTCCCGACGTCAACCTGTTCGTGTACTTTGCGGACGATCTTGACGGACCGTGGATCGCGCACGCGCGCAATCCGGTCAAGACGGATGTGCGCGGTGCCCGGCCCGCCGGCACGCCATTCGTGCACGAAGGCGCACTTTACCGTCCCGCGCAGGACTGTTCGCGTTCGTACGGCGCGGCCGTCGTTTTGCAGCGCGTGGACGTCTTGACACCGGACGCATTTTCCGAGCGCGCGATCCGCCGCATCGAGCCCGATCTCACCGGGCCGTTCCCTGACGGACTACATACCATCTCCGCAGCGGGCGGGCGTTGCTTGGTCGACGGTAGGCGAGATGTCGCCGGCTGAGCTCGCTGCCGACGCGCCGTTGTCCACGCTGCAGATCGGCATGACCGCCGCGTCGTCGCACATGTCGGGAACGGACCGCTATTTTCTCGCGCTATTGCGCAGCTTGCCGGCGCGCGGCGTAACGGTTCGCGGACTTCTGCTCGGGGATCCAGCCGACGTCGAGCCGGTGGCGGGCGTTGAAGGCTTTGCGCAAACGAACGCCGGCCGGTTGCGGCGCTGGCTCGGGATTCGCCGTTCGGTCGGACGGCTGGTGGGCGGATCAGATATCGTCGTCTCGCACGGCGTTCCGCACATTTTCCCGGCGATGGACCTCGTCGGTTCGCGACCGCTGGTCGTCCACTTTCACGGCGATTGGGCGGGCGAGGCGCGCATCAGCGGCCGCCATCCTGCAACCGTGCATATTCGCGATTTGCAACAGCGCGCGGTCTTCGCACACGCCGACCGGTTCATCGTGCTGTCGCGCGCGTTCGGTGCCGCGCTCGCCGGCGACTTCGGCGTGTCCCCGGAGATGATCGACGTCATTCCCGGCGGCGTCGATTTGAATCTGTTTGACGCCGATGAATCGCAGCACGAAGCCCGAGCGGCGTGCGGTCTGCCGGATCGCCCGATCGTGCTTTGCGTCAGCCGGCTCGTCGCAGCTAAGGGGCTCTCAGCGCTCATCAGTGCGATGACGTTCGTGCGGCGCCAGCATCCGAATGCGTTTCTCGCGATCGTCGGCGGCGGACCGCTGGCAGCGGAATTACAGCGCCAAATCGATCGGAGCGGCTTGCACGATTCGGTGCAGATCCTCGGCCACGTCGGCGCGGGCTTACCCTTGTTTTACCGCGCGGCCAACGTGACGATCGTACCCAGCGACGTCGCCGAGGGATTCGGGCTCGTCGTGGTCGAGTCGCTGGCGATGGGAACGCCCGTCCTCGTCACGCCGGTCGGCGGCCTGCCCGAGGTCATTTCGGATCTGGACCGCCGCTTAGTGCTCGATGGTCCGGCAGAAAAAGACCTGGCGGCGGGACTCTGCCGAGCCTTGAGCAATCCGGCCGAGCTGCCGCACGGAAATGCGTGCCGAATCTACGCGAAGCGCTTTGCCTGGCCGAACATCGCGGGCCGCGTTGCGGCCGCGTATCGGCATGTCCGCGCGACCCACGTCGCCCGGCGGAAGCGCTAGCGCTGCGGCGTTATCCTTACGACGGCCGGCCAGTCGGTCACATCGATATCGATGTTCCGCGCCGGTTTACGCGGCGCGGATTGCATCGTTCGGCCCGCAGTAGAGGACACGGTGATCGCTGCCGGGACGGCGGTAAAACTCAGTTGCACGCGCTGTGGCGGGACCACAGGTTGTTGGGTGGCCTGATTCGCACTTGGTATTTCGAGCCACAAAATCAACAACAGCTCGCCGTTCTGTTCGACTAGCGTGTGGTGGACGTCGCGTGAGGCTGCGTGTAGAACGATCGGGAACGACGGGACCTTCGTTCCGTTGCGCTGCTTACCGATCGCGCGTACCAGATTTGCCAGAGCATAGAAGGCGGGTTTCGGCTGAAGTTTTGCATCCGCGAGGCCGTAGCCGTTGTACCCGTCCGTGCCCTCATCGATCAGTTCGTACGCATACGTCCGGATGATCCCCGCGTTGAAGTGCTCGAGAAATAAGCGCGGCACATATTTCGCCTGTACGAGCGGATCGACGGCGTAGACGGATGCGCCCGTTCCGTACCCGGTTTCAGTCGCCATGAGCGGTTTCGATCCGGTCGTCACGCGCGAATCCGCTAACTCACATTCGATCCACGGTCGCTGGCGGCCGGCAGCATCCGTACCGCAGTAGCCTGCAGCCCCGGGGTTATGACCCATGAGGTAATCGTGTATGTTTCCGACGTCGGCATCGCCGCTGATGTTGCCGAGTTCGCGGTACGCGTCGCTGACCGTGAGCGCAGGAGCTATAACGGGGATGCGAGCGGTCGCGGCGTTGTTCTTCAGCGTTTGGTACAACCGCGACTGAGACGCGCGCAACCGTTGCGCCCAGTCGCCGCCGGCGGCGTTAAACTCGTTCGGGCCTTCGAAGGCGTCGATGGCTCCCCCGACGCACGGCAGCCACTGCGCAAACGTTCGCGGATCCTGATCGATCGACGCGACGAAGTCCGTACGAATGTCGGCGCGCGCGAGGCTGCGGTAGGCAGGGCACAACGCGGTGCGGCCAATCGTTCCCGCATCGCGCACGTGATGTACGTTCAGCGCGGCGAGAAGTTGCTCGACGCCCGCAAGGTTTCCGTAGCCGGTATCGCCGTAACCGAGGTGCACGTTCATACCGATCGTGTCGGCGAACGATGCACCTGATTTCGGAGCGGCAAGCACTTCCGTCAGGGGGCCGTCATCGGCTGCTGCGCCGGCACGCGACCCGCATCCGGTGCAGAAAGCCAACGCCGTTAGTAGGAAGCCGCACGCGAGGTGCCGTGCGGCACGGGAAACCACGTTATGCAGCAGCCCGGAGACCCGCGTTTGCCTCGTTCGAGCGGCGCCACGAATACGCCCAGAAGACCGTCAGCCAAAATAGCAATCCGGTGAAATTCGTGTGGTGATCGATCGACGCGTCGAGCACGAGCAAGACCACCTGCATCGAAACGAATGCCGCCATTACGGAAGCGTCCGCGGCGGCGCGAGCGCGCGTCATCACGAGCCAGCGCCTGAAGGCAATGCCGATTCCGAGCAGCAGCGTCCCGAGATAACAGGCCATTCCGAAAAAGCCCATTTCGACAAAACGCGCGATGTAGCCGTCGTCGTACGGCCGGTCCGCGCCGCCCTGCGACAGACGGGCCGCCACCCCGGTCACGCCAAGGCCCTGGCCCAGCGGTTGTTGCAGCGCCTCGTTCAACGTATCACCGAAATACGATTGCCGTTCGTTGACTGAATCGTCGTTGCCGAGATCGGTGAACGTGGAAAAGCGCGCTTGCAACGCGGATCCCGCAGCCGAACTGCCAAGGAGCGATGATGCGTTGGCGACCAGAACTGCTCCGGCTGCGCCGATGGCTGCAATCATGGTGAAATTCCGCAGGCGCTGCGGGCTCAACGCGACGTAGCACAGCACGCCGATGGCTAAGGTGATCCAGTCGGCGCGCACCATTGTCAGCACGAGGGTACCGACGCACAGCGCGAGCCGGCCCAACAATAGCGGCGTCGACGCACGCAAGCGCGGAAGGTTCAAGATGATGACGGCAACGAGGAAGTCTGCAAATTGCGGCGGACCGTTCGTGGTGCTGAACGGACGCAGTTGATAGGGCTCGGGTATGCCGATGAACGTCATGCCGGCGTCGTGCATCCATTGCGCGTCCCACGGTGGAATGGCGACGAATTGCAACGCGCCATAAAGGGCCAGCGGGACGGAGAGCCACAGCAAAAAATTTGCGAACTTGGTGTAGAGCACTTTGGCCTTCAGCCCGGTCGTGGCCAGCCACGTTGCAAAGAGCGCCGGCAGAATAAACTGCATGAACGAGTAGACGGAAGCGGCGGCGTTGCCGGCGAGCGCGCCCACGCCCAGGGCGAATCCGAATCCGCCGAACCAGAGCCACACGCATGCGAGCAAGGGCTTCGGCAAGCGCCCGAGCCGGCCGGTATACAGCACGATCGCCGCTGCCGGGAGGAGCGCAATCAGGGGCAATGCGCTGATCAGCGATTGCTCGCTATAGCCGATGCGCCAGTCGATCATGCGATGCAGTACCGGCAGAACGGTGAAGAGCAAAACCACGACGACGAGGTAGGCGTACGGGGCGTCGCGCTTGCCGGCAAATTGCATGGCGCGGATTATACCGGCCGCTGCCCCGTCACGCAACACCGATTACCAGGGTCTTTAGAAGGTTGCGAACGTCCGATAGACCGTGCCGACCGGCTCCGTAACGCCGTTGGCAATTGCGGCGATGCCGTAAAATATCGAAGGCGTCGTTTCGTGGTTCAGGATGTCGGCGTAGACGATTCCGCGCACGGTCGGATCGGCGAGGTATTCGTTGAAGGCTTCGCTCGTATAATAGGCTTGCACGTTCGGATCGACGCCGCGCGGGTCGGCCGCGTAGTCGGAGAATCCCATTTCCGTGATCATGATCGGCGGCGTGGCTGATTCTCCGTCTTGAACGGCGCGCGCTTGCAACGCCCGATAGGTGAGAAAAGTGCCCGGACCGGCGCCGGTTCCGAACAGATTGTCCATGAAGGATTGGTCGTTGGCATAGCCGGGATCCACCCATGTGTATGAGTGAACCGACATGATGTCCCAACAGACACCGATGCGGCAGCCCGATGCGTAAAGGTGGTCGACGAACGCGAAGGGGCTGTATGCGTTACTTCCAATCGCAATGCCCGGAGCGACCACTTGCAAGCTCGGCGCTACGGCTTTGATCGCGGAATAACAGGCTTTCGCGTAGAGCGCGAAACCGTACCCGGTTGCATCGTCGTACTGCGGCATGCCGTCAGCAACGGCTTGATCGTTCTGCCAATTCGCAGCGTAATTCGGTTCGTTCGTCCCGATTTCGACGCGCGTTATCCACGGGAGCGCGGCCGCGATGTGACTCGCGACGCCGCCGCAGTACTCGGCATAGAGGGCCGGCGTTTCGAACAGCGGACGGGCATCGCCGGCGGCGTTGGGGTTGCCCCACGGCGGAGCCGCAGCAGCATCGATGACGTAGAGCGCGGTGATGTTCGCCGCGTGCAACGAGACGAGCGCGGGATCCGTCGACAAAAAGCTATACGATTGGCGGCTTTGCGCGCCGGTTGCGTTATAGGCGACCTCAGTGGGCGTGGGCCCGAAGCGAATGAAGTGCACGCCTTCGGCGGTGAGCGCTTGCAGCGACGCCGGATCGATGTTGCCGGAGTTGGGCAGCTTCAAACCCCACGGCGGCGTACCGCTGTGTTCCAAACTTCCGTAATAGTAGGGGTCGGCTTTCTTCGAGATGATCGGCGCCTGCACCGCCGGCGCCGCCGGCAACGTGACGGTAAACGGGCCGGCGGTTCCATTAGCTCCCGTCGCGGTCACGGTATAGGTCGTGCCGGGAACTTTGTTCCAGCGCAATTGCAACAGACCCCGGATTGACGCGGCCGGCGTATCCGCTTGCGCGGGATTGACGATCGTCACGCCGCCTGGCGGCGCCGGAGAAATGGTGACATGATACGACGCCGGACTAATGGGCTCCGGAAACAGCACGGCGATGTCCTCACCGAGCGGCCATGCTGCGCCGGACGGCTGCGAGACGACCGTCGTCCCGGCCACGCCGCCGATTTCGATCGATGAAGCGCTCGGCAGCAGCGGTACGGGCGTGGCAATTGATGGTGGAAGAACGAGGCTCGCACCGTTCGCTGTGGTTATCGGCGACGGCTGCTGCTGCGTAGAGACGACGGCCGGAGCCGGGCTCGACGAGCCACCCCCTCCGCCGCACGCAACGGTTCCGAGCAATAAGAGGAATATGAAATAAGCTAGACCACGATTCCCAGACATCACACACCCGCAAGCAATCACCAGCTACCTTAAGCCGTGTGCGTACTAGTCGCGATTTCTCGTGAAATCGCTTGCCGGGCGCCCGATCGTACGTTATCCAGACAAGCGTGTTTTCACGATGGACCGGGCGACGGAGCGATGCTGGGCGGCGGAGTTTCCGCCCGCTTCCAAACCGGGATTTGCGATAAGGCCGGATCCTGGCCGTCGAATTGAAACGTCGCGACGTAATCTTCGTCAACGCTGCGGCCGTTCCGCACGGCCGGAGCGTATTGTGAGGAAACGGCGGTTTCGAGCGCGGCCGCAATGAGTGCGGGGTTGGAAATCGAGATGATCGACGCATTGATCGGCGTGCCTTTAGAATTCACCCGCACGCGCACGCGCGCTTGTCCGGTCTGTCCGATTGCCAACCGCGACGAGCCGCGTTGCATCAAGCGCGCCGGGCCGTCGACCGGCGGGGCCGGCGGCGGCGAACCGGATCCCCCCGAGCGCAACGTGGCAACGGCAGCTGCTTCGGCGAATTTCATGTCTCGCGCGGGCAGCGCCGGCCGCCAGCCGCTCAAGCGTGTGCGCGACGTCCCCCTTGCCGTCATCCGGATTTCGCCGGCTCGCGCTTCATACTGATAGGAGAACGTCGCATCGTTCACCGGATCGGCCGACATGACGGTCGCCACGACCGCCGTACTGCCCGGGTCGACGACGATGGAACGAGCGAAGGCACCACAGCCGACTGCGACGGCGTTGCAATCGGCGACTTGTCCATCGGAAATCATCACCGGCTCCGGACCACGGTTGCGAACGCGAACGAACGTGAAGAGGCCGTCCGTTTCGCTCCAATCGGTAACGAGCAGATGCGGCCCGGCGGAGCGTTTCGGTTTTGGCGCGGCGGTGATTTTCGGCGTCGACACGGACGTACTCTTCGGCTGTGGCGTGAGGGCCGGCGACGGCGTAGGCGTGCGCGCCGAAGCGGCCGTCGGCGATGGAGCGGCATTCGCGGCGACCACGGGCTTGGGGCCGGCTGTCCCGCAACAAGCGCGATTGATCGCCGCCGCGGCATCCGTTGCCGCCGAGTCGTTGGCCACGGGAATGAGCGCGACGGGTTCGCTGCCGGATCGGCATTGCGCGGCGTGGCCGGGCTTGAATGCCACATAGAGGTAGTAGGACGCGGCCGACGTTACGATGCGCGCGTTGGCGACGTCGGGCACCTGTCCGCGGCATGACGCGATCGGAACGTCGGTGCCGTTGAGGCGCGCACCATAATTCATCACCAGGTCTCGACCGTTGAGTTCGACGCCCGAACGTGCGTCCACGGGCGCGCGGTCCGGGTTGTGGACGACGATTTGCCACTGCCAGGTTCGTGCATCCGCGGTGCCCCACGCGATCAAAAACGCCCCGCAGAGCGCCGAGACGAGGCCGGCGGTCAAACGTAAGGCCCTCGTCGAAGCACGCTTTTTCATACTCGACCAATACCGGGCAGCGTGCGAGAAGTCAACCGCTGATCGGGCAACGTCGCGGAACGGCTTACCCGCTCCCTTGCTCGCCGGTCAACCGGAGTCTTCGCCGAAACTACTGAGCCCAGCGTTTAAAACTGTCGACGAAGCGGCGGTCGAAGTACTTCGCTTCGGGCCACGGTTTGTCGACGTCACCATTCTGCACGGTCACGTCCCAGAACGTCTTCATTGAAGCCTCGGGAAGATTGCCCGTCTCATCCATGGCGGCCACGCACGAGTCGTATGCGCCCGCCGCATCGGCCTGCGTGAACTTGAGCGTATCCATCAGGATCTTGATCGCCGCATCGCGATTGCGGCGCGTGTAGCGCACCGCCTCGACGTAGGCGCGCAGAAATGTCTCGATCGTATTGGGATCGTTCTTGAGGAAGTCGGTCTTCGCCATAAACAAATTCTTGGGCCAGCGCGCCGAGACGTCGCGCTCTTGCGTTCCCAGGACGGTGTAACCGGCCTCAGCGGCGCGCCATTTATACGGCGCTGAAAGAATCGCGGCATCGACGCGCCCGGATTCGAGGGCCTGGAAGTCGCTCTGCGCGGCGCCGCCCTGCACGATCTGCACGTCGCGCGTGGGATCGAGGCCATGCTTGCGCAAGTCGTAGCGCGTCAGCGCGTCGGTCAGCGACCCGAACGTCGCGACGCCGATCTTCTTATTCTTCAACTGCGCCCACGATTTGATCGACGGCGCCGCCAGCCACGAAAAGTCGGCCTGATCGAACCCCGCATAGAAGCCCATGACCGGTTGGCCTGACGTGATCAGGTTGATCAGCCCGTTCATCGACGCTAGGCTGATGTCGATCGAGTTTCCCGCCAGCGCTTGCGAGATCTCGGCGTCGCCGCGGAACGGAATGAGCGCGACGTCGAGGCCTTGCGCTTTGAATGTGCGCGCGGCTGCGACATAGACCGGCAGAAAATTGGAGCCGTACGACGCGAGGCCCAACGTAAGCGCCGTTTTTTCCGGGGTCCCGGGTGCGGCGCCGGCGAGGGCGGGATAAGCACCCGCAACGGCGGCCGCGGCGCCCGCCGCGACGAAATCGCGCCGGGACCAGGTCATCCTCGTCTGCCCCATCTGCTCACGTCATTCCAAAAGCCGCGGCACTGCATGGGCGCCTCTTCGCAACACCGCGCGAATGAAGCCTTCCGTTCGCTGCTTGGCCGCCATGTTTCGGCTCAGCGGGTTGCCGAAACGTGCATTGGGGAGTGCATGCGAGGAAATCGTCGGTCGGTAGCGCCTATCTGCGCACTGGTAATTTCTCTTTTGGCTGCGGGCTGCGGAAGCGGAGGCGGGGGCGGGGGGACTACCTTGCCGGCTGCAACGTCGAACCCGTCGACGACGGCCGCTGTGTCTGCGCCGCCTGCCTCGTTCGTCTTCGTCCTCGTCCCCGGGTCCAGGCGGCATGCTTGTCACCGGCTTCGGCGGATTGCAGGGAGCGACGGCGCTAACGCACGCCGACGGCGACGTTTTCGGTTATGCAGAAATCGCCACGTTCACGTTCAACCGTGTGGTCAATCTGGCCACGGTGAACAACAGCATCACGATCACCCCGAGCACGCAGTTTTCAACGTATACCGACGACTACGGTAAGCGGCTGCAGGTCACGTTGCGCAAAACGCCCGGGGTCGTCTATGCGATCGTCCTCAATGCGGGTCTTGCGTCGACCGACGGGAGCACGCTCGCGACGAGCGTCACGTATCATCTTACGACGCCGGCCACGGTCGGGATCCCCGCACCCATCCGAGCGGTCAGCGGTCAGCCCTATCGCTACGGCGTGCTCGTCCATCCGTATCCCACCTCCCTCACCGGCCCCAACGCGGCGCAGATCGCGGGGATCCTCGGATCGATGAATGCCGGCTTCGTCCGTATCGATTACTCAGGTGCCGAAATTATGCCGTCTGCGACGAGCGTAACGTTCGGTCCGTCGGACCAGATTGTCGCCCTCCTCGCCGCGCAGAACATCACGCTGCTGCCTATCCTCGAGCAATACAACACCGCCGGATGGCAAGCTAATGGTCAGCCGTATCCGGCAATTTACTCGACGCCGCAACTCTATGCGCAGTTCGTGTCGGCCGTCGTTGCGCATCTGCGCGCGACCGCGCCCCAAGTGACGCGCGTCGAACTCTTCAACGAACCGAATTTGTCAGGCTGGTGGTCGTCGCCCAATCCCACCTATGCGGCGACGGACGGCAGCGCCACGGCTCAATACATGATGGCCGGTTACGCCGCCGCGAAGAGTGCCAATCCGGCGATCACGGTCGTCGGACCGGCCCTCTCGGTTGGCGGATCAGAAGTCGACCCGCGGACGTTCCTCACCAACATGTACGCCGCAGGCTGCCGGACCGGAACCTGCTGGGACGTCCTTTCGGTTCACAACTATGCTTGGGTCGACCCCGCGTACGTGATGCCCGCCGCCGCATCCAATCGCTGGGGTGTGTATCAAGATCTCCAGGCGATCGCGGTCGCCCACGGTGACCCGACACCGCACGTGATGTTGACCGAGTGGGCGTTCAGCACCGCGGCGGACCCGAACGGATTCGACCCCCAGGTGCAAGCGCAGTATATGGCGCGCGGATTCAACCTTATGCTTGCCGATCCGACGATCGACGGCATCGTTTGGACGAGCGTCTATGCGACGGGCAGCGACTTTTGGTCGCGGACATCGGTGACGGACGCGAACTTCAACCCGCTGCCCGCCGAGCAAACGTTTCGCACGTTCGCCACGCCCTGAGGCGTGCTACGTCGCCAAGCCCGCAGCAGCTTGCCCGTACGCGCGATGCTCATCGATTGACGCGGGCTCTCGCTCGGAATCAGAACGATCGCTGAGCAATTCGTATGAAACGCTTGCGAGTACCAGAAACAGCGCAAGCCAGGTCGGGTACTTGATAAACGAATGCGTCCATTTATAAGGGATCGAGCCGGCCGGCGGATCCTCTGCGTTTGTGATTGCTATTGCCTCGCCCCACGCGACGGAACCGAGGGTGCCCGGGGCTAAGGCCGGCGCCGGAACGCGTATCGCGGCAGTCACGGCGCCGGCCTTACTTGCCGGGCCCGTCGCGTGCAAGAAGCCGAATGTCACGATCGCTGCGGCGACGCCGATCGCCGCCGCGGCGAACGAGGTCCGGAGACCGACCGCGTCCTTCAGCAGAAACACAATCGCACCGCCGCTCACCAGAAACGCGATCGCAACGGACAAGACAAAGCCATGTGAAAGCGGCTTGCCGGCGAGAGAATTCCAGGGGAAGATGAGTAACGAAATCCCGATCGCTGCGGGAAGCGCCGTTAACTTGGAATACTTCACGCTGAACGCGACCAAGAGCGCGACGGCGATTTGGTGCAAATGAATGAAGCTGCCGCCAAGAACGGAGAACGCCGGAGGCAGCAGGATCGCAGCACCGCCGGCGATCGCCGCTCGTCGCGCGCGGATGGCAACCCCGATGCCGAGCGCGACCATAACGAGATAGGAGAGGGAACCGATCGTAAGTGCAAGCGACGTTTCGACACCGAGCTGGTGCGCAAGGAATGACGCGCTGTACTGCGGCGCGAACGCAATCTCCGCGCGGGCGTGCAAGGGCAGCACCCGCGCATATTCCAGCATGCGCGACAAGCCGCCGAATGGTAAACCGCCGGCGACGATAATTGCTGCGAATAGCGCGATCGGAATGCGTGCTCTGGGATAAAATATCAGGGCTGCAAGCACGGCGGGTGCGCCGAACTGAGGCTGAACGAGCGAGACGCAAACGGCCAATGCGCCGGCGACCGTATTCCCGCGGCGAAACGCCACCGCAGCTAAGCCCAGCGCAGCGATCGCAAACGGGGGCAGCTGACCTATTATGAGCGATTCGAACACGATGCCGAAAAAAGCGACCCCGAGCGCCACCGCGAACGGCAGCGGCGAAAGGCGCCATAGCGCGTACGCCGCTCCGAACATCGCTGCGAGTTCAAGTAATCCGAAAACGGCTTTGGCCAATCCGAACGGCAGGATAGCCAATGCGGCCAACGGCGCGAAATCGTAGGGTGGAAGTGGAACCGGTGTGCCGTACGGTGGAAACGGCTTGAAGATCAGCAGACGGCCGTTATCGCTGACCCGCCGCTCACAACTCGTGATGGGTTCTAAAAGATACGGGTCGGCGCCATCGAGCGCCGCCTTACCGCCGCAGTAGAACGCTGCGAAGTCGACCGGAATGTTGTTTTCCCCGTGAAAAAACTGTCGCGAGTGGTTGATTGCCAGCGCCGCGAATACTACGCAAAGCCCCAAGAGCAGAACCTGCGTTAATCTCATTTCCAGCCTCGGTTACATCGCGGCCCGGTTGAACATGATGCAGTCCATTTCGACCAGTATCGGAAAATGGCCGTAATTATTCGGCACAAAGGCACTGAGCTCGAAACCCGCTGACTGATAAAAGTCGAGCGCCGCTCGATAGTCGTCGCTTCCGGCGTATATGCGTTTGATCGCGAGCTCGCTTTGCAAGCCGACGAACTCGGCCAGAAGCGGCCCCGCGCCTCGAGCAACGGCGAGGTCGTTCCCCTGCGTATCCATTTTCAAAAACGGCCGTCGAAATCCAAGCTGGTCGCGATAGCGCGTAAGGTACGTTGCGACTTGAGCCGTCGTGACCTCAAAGGAATGTGCGACAACATTTTGGTGCGCGAACCGCGCGGTCTCTTCTTGGCTCGGGGCTTTCAGCGAACTGAACTGCGAACTCTCCATGACGTTGAAGCTGACGATGCGCACGGTTTCATCGAGAGCTACCTCTTCCACAAACCAACGGCCGTCAGAGCGCGCCTTCTCCCGGAGATGCGCCGCAAGCACCGGAATCGGCTCGAATGAGACAATCGTTCCGGTATAGCCGAATTCACGCAGGGCTTCGGCGTATTGCCCGGCGTTGGCACCGACGTCGAAAACGCAGTCCACGGTAAACTCTTTGAAGAACCGTTCCAGGTGTTCGACCTCGAAGAGCGGCGCGACGGCACCCTTTGGGACGATCGTAACGTCGAGGGCGCGGCCGAGCGCGTTGGCGATCATGCGCTTGATCGTTGCCATTGCGTTTCCTCGACACCAGGAAGAGCGCCGGCCAGCTGACGCTCGAGGGTCTGAAGCGAGTACGAATCACGAACGAGGGCCAGTGCTGCCTCGACTTGATCTTTAACGCGTTCGGGCTCGTTCAGAATCTCAATAATTGCGTCGGCCATCGTCTCGGGCGTATCTGCGATTAGGATCTCGCGGTCGTGGCCGGCAGCGATCCCTTCAGCCCCCTTCGACGTACTGACTACCGGGATGCCGGCTGCGAAGGCCTCGAGTATCTTCAATCGCGTGCCGCCGCCCTCCGTAAGGGCGATCGCGCTTACGTCCGCGACCGCGAGATATGGGCGCACGTCTTCCACACTGCCGGTTACGACGATTCGCGAGTCGCGTTCCGCCGCTGCGATCATGCGCTGGGTGGGTTCCTTTCCGACGAGCAATAGACGGACGTTCGGCACTCGGCTAGCGACTAACGGCAGAATCTCTTCGATCAGGACGTCTGCAGCGCGCGCGTTCGGCCACCACGGATAGTAGCCCACAAATACGATAGTCGGCTTGCTCGATGCTACGTCATCCGGGAGGGGGAGCGTTCGCGCTCGAACGTCGTCGTAAGAATCGACGTCCACGACATTGGGCCAAATCACGGGCGGCGACAGCCCGCGATCGAGGCGGTTCAACAGATCGGCGTCGTTTTGGCTGCAAACCCAGACCCGTGCCGCTTTTCGGAACATCGCTCGTTCGCGCTTGCGGAAGAGAAATAGCTGCAAGCGCCGCGCCAATCCGTCGGAGATTTGATTCGATCGAACGAGATCTTCCAACAGAAACGATTCGATGTTGTGCGCATCGACAATCAGTCGCGGAAAGGTACGAAGAGCACGCGGTAGGCTATTGAACCAGTGCGAGAGGACGATGACGTCCGGATGAGTTTCCTCAATGAACGCCTGGAGTCGCTCGTTGATTTCATCGTTGACGTATTCGTTCTGGATGGGAAACTGTCGTGGCCGAACGACCCGCAGCGCGCGTAACGGTCCGGAAAGAGCGCCCGAGGGGTACTCATCTTCGTTGATGTGAATCCAACGCTCGATCCCCGGCATGACCTTGACGTTGTGCGGCTCACCAAACGAGAATACCGAGACCGGTCCTAGTCTGGCGAGCACGCGAATGTTATGCCAGCCCCTAAGGGGTGACCCGCTGCCCGGCGGATACGGGCGAACGCTCGAAATGAAGAGCGTGTTCATCAGGCCCACGTCATAACGGCTTCATCGGGACATCGCAGTTCCGTCCCTTTAGCCATTTGATGAGGTTCGACGAAAAGCCGAATTTGTGAAAACGGGTTGCCACGAGCGCCGCGACTCGCGCAATAAAGAAGCCCGATTAATCGGGCTTCTCTGGTGCAGATCGTTGTGCGAAGGCCGCTAGGCCGGCTCGACGCGGTCGGAAATGATCGTTGCGTCCTCGGGGACGACGACTTTCCGGCCTTTCTTCACGAACCCAACAAGTCCGAAGAGCCCGAGCAACCCGAGCCAACCGAGGTTGCCGTTGCCGTTGGACGTCGTCGTCGTGTTGCTCGTCGTTTCGGCCGGACCGGTACCATCGCCGTTGTTCGAGGAATTCGTCGTGGCATCACCGCCGCCCACGCCCGTGCCGTTCGTGTTGTTCGTCGTGCCGTTCGAATTCATCGCGCTATTATTGCCGGACGCATCCGTGTTGTTCGAGTTCGTACCGTTCGCCGCGCCGTTCGAATTCGTCGTGCCGTTCGAGTTCGTCGCGCTATTATTGCCGGTCGCGTCGGTGTTCGCGTTGGTTCCGCTCCGCCCGGTGGTTGCGCTCGAGTTATCGCTCGTGCCCGGCATCTGCACGGTTTGACTGCTG
The DNA here is from genome assembly GCA_963845455.1 of Vulcanimicrobiota bacterium. GTDB lineage: Bacteria > Vulcanimicrobiota > Vulcanimicrobiia > Vulcanimicrobiales > Vulcanimicrobiaceae > Lustribacter. The sequence continues at coordinate 211,721 of CAWJSM010000003.1, forward strand.
CCCGCCCCACCATTCCCAGCCGTGGTGCCCGAAGCGCTCGTTCCCGCTGTGCCCGTGCCGCTGCCGGCCGTGCCCGCGCTCTGCGCGAACGCCGTTCCGGACGTCGCGAGCAGTGCCCCGAGCGCAATGGCCGCCATCGTCTGTTTCCGCATGTTCGCTCTCCTCAGATAGGTCGCTGTCGAGAGCAGATACCACAACGAAGAGAAACCGAAAACGCGAGCGAGCGGCGGAAAGCTACGAAATGGTGGGCGATGACGGGCTCGAACCGCCGACCTTGTCCGTGTAAAGGACCTGCTCTCCCAGCTGAGCTAATCGCCCGGGGCTGCGTCCTTCTCCGGAGCGGGCCGGACGTCTTTGCGCGCGAAGTGCGACCGGATGCGCCGTGGACCCGCCATAGACGATTCGAAGCCGATTTGGCGCACGATGCTCGTCTTCTTAATCCCGCTGATGCTCTCGAACGTGCTGCAGTCGGCCTCGCAGACGTTCACCAGCATCTTCCTCGGCCGCCTGATCGGCGTCGGAGCGCTCGCCGCCGCGTCCTCGATTTTCCCGGTGCTCTTCTTCTTGATCTCGTTCTTCTTCGGGATATCGAGCGCCAGCACGGTCTTGATCGGTCAGGCCTATGGGGCGCACGACCAGCCGCGTCTCAGCCGCTCGGCCGGCACGACCCTTTCGTTCGCCGTCGTGTTCGGCGTCATCATCGGCATCGTCGGCTTGATCTACGATCGCAACATCATGGAGCTGATCAAGACGCCGCCCGACGTGCTCGAAGACGCCGTCGCTTACGCGCGCATCATCTTCTGCACGCTGCCGATCACGTTCATCTACCTCGGCTATACGACGTTTCTGCGCGGCATCGGCGACTCGCGCTCGCCGCTGATCGTGTTGATCGGGAGCGCGCTCGTCGGCGTCGTGCTCACGCCGGTCCTGATCCTCGGACCGTGGGGTTTGCCCAAATTGGGCATTCTGGGCGCACCGTTGGCGAACGTGATTTCGACGGCGCTCGGGCTTCTCGCGCTGTTGATCTATCTCGAGAAGAGCGACAACCCGCTGGCCTTCAGCAAACTGCGCCACTATCTCGGGATCGACGTCCCGCTGCTGCTCACGCTGATCCGTCTCGGCGTGCCGACCGGCATTCAATTCGTGATGATCTCGTTATCTGAAATTGCCGTCATCTCGTTCGTCAACCGCTTCGGATCATCGGCCACGGCGGCCTACGGCGCGGTCAACCAGATCGCAAGCTACGTGCAATTTCCGGCCGTTAGCATCGGGATCACGGCCTCGATCTTCGGCGCGCAATCGATCGGCGCGCAGCGCACCGACCGGCTGCGCAAGATCGTCCGTGCGGGCGTCATGATGAACTACATCATCGGCGGCATCCTGATCGCGATCGTCTACCTGCTCGCGCATGAGATTCTCTCGCTCTTCATCACCGATCCGCCGACGCTCGAACTGGCGCGCGGACTGCTCTCGATCACGCTCTGGAGCTACGTGATCTTCGGCAACACCAGCGTGCTCTCAGGTATGATGCGCTCGAGCGGCAGCGTGCTCTGGCCGACGACGATCTCGATTCTCTCGATCTGGTGCGTCGAAGTTCCGACGGCGTACGTGCTCTCGCACGGTCCGCTTGGGCTCAGCGGCGTGTGGTACGCCTATCCGATCACGTTCGCCGTTTCACTCTGCGCGCAATCGGCGTACTACTTCGGCGTGTGGCGCCGCAAGCCGATCCGCGCCCTGCACGCCTCACCGATCGCCGATGCCGAAGGCATCGACGAAACGCCCCAACCGGCCTAAGCTTTCGCTTTGGGGCGTTCGACCGTGGCGGCGGCTGAGGCGAGTTGCGCGAGCACGGCGTCGACGGGGGGCGGCGGGTCATTGAAGCCCATCGCTTCTTCGTAGGCGCGACGAATTTCATCGGGCTGTCCGGCCTGGAACGGATACAATCGGAAGCCGGCAAACGGGTGCGCGTCGAGTTCGGCGCGCGTCAATCCCTCGACGAGCGAATGGCGGTTGGCGACGGGTAGCGAGATGCACTCGTTGGCTTTCGGATCGCGCACGATCGCTTTCGGATCTTCGCCGCGCGCGACGCGTTCGAGATCCTCGAGAAAGCGTTTGCGAACCATGATCACGCCGCGATCGCTCGAGCCCAAATGCTCGTTCCAGCGATCCGAAATCTTGCCCTGACCGAGCCACGCGACGAAGTCTTGGTTCATGACGTGCGTCGTAATCCACTTACCCGTCAATTCATCCTTGATCGGTCCGTGCCACGTCGGAATCGCTGTCTGAACGTACGGCTCTTGTTCTTTCGGCACGCGCGCGAAGTGCCAGGTGACGCTGAGCATGTTTTCATCGTCGATCGGCACGCGCCACTCGAAATGGTCGCCGGTGTAGAGCGCGTTCGGCCACAAACACGTGCGGCCGATCGTCCAGAGCAAATCGCTCTCGTCGGTATCTTCGGTCACGCGACGGTACACGAATCCGTGCTCGAACTCATCGAACGCGAGCTTCATGTGCCGCGGCGCATACGGCCCGGTGGCACCGCGCAAACGCACGCTCCAATTGCGATGCATCCACTCGAAGTGCACGGGATCGATTGAGTTCTCCTGACCTTGCAGCCAGTTGCACGGCACTTCGGAGATCACGATTTGCTTAAAGCCGTTCGCCCACAGAAACGGTTCGTAGTTCGGCACCAGCGGCGCGGGCTGCGGTCCGAGGTATGCCCAGAGCAGCCCGGCTTTCGCCTCGACCGGATACGCCGTGATTCGCACCTTGTCGCGGTAGTGCGCGTCGGGATTGGCGACGTCCTCAAACGGCTGTTCGATGCACCTGCCGCTCGCATCGAATTGCCAGCCATGATAATTGCAGCGCAGCCCGCACTTCTCGACGAAGCCATACGACAGATCCGCGCGGCGGTGCGGGCAATGCCGGTCGACGAGCCCGTAGCTGCCCGAGAGATCGCGGTAGAGCACGAGGTCTTCGCCCATCAGACGCACGGGCTTGATCGGAGTCGTCTCGAGTTCGCTGACGCCGGCAATCGGCATCCAGTACCGGCGCAGCAAGTTGCCCATCGGCGTTCCCGGTCCGACGCGGGTGACGAGTTCGTTCTTCGCTTGCTCGAGCATCGTTGAATCCTCCGCGGAGGCGTCCGCCATGGATGCTCCGCCGGGGCCGGCCGGGACTCATTCCGCCCGCCGCAAAATCGCGGCCGGCGTTTCATCCTATGGAATTGGAACCTGCCAGGAAGCGCGCTTTCATGGTGCGCACGATATCGTCGAGATGGCGGAAGAGCGCGCTATCGTGTGTGCCCGGGACGCTCACCACCTCGACGTCGGAAGCCACCCGCGCCCAGTCTCTGCGGACGTCCCCGTTCTCGACAGGCTGCTCCGCCGGCCACAAAACCGTGACTCTGGCAGCATACGGGCCGGGAACGTAGCCGCGGTGCGCGGCCACGTAGGCCTCCCACGCGCCCGCGTCTTCGCCGCCTTGGCCTGCGCCCGGTGTGCGCCGCGGAAATGCCCATTCGAGCAGCGACCCAATTACCGCCCAGTGGTCGCGCTCGCAACGCCGGATGAATCGTTCGATGCACAGCGATGATTCGATCGCGACTCGTACTGCCGCCTCGCGGTGGGTCCGCGCCAATGGGAGTCGATTCAAAGCCGCTCTCAGACCGGCGAAAGCGGCATTCTCCGCTCCCACACCGACCACGACGACATCGAGGACGACGCGACCGGCACTCCGTAGCAGGCGCGCCGCTTCAAAAGCGACGAGGCCGGCGAAGCAATACCCTGCGATTCGGATCGGGCCTACAGGATGATGCCGCGTGATGGTGGCGACCACGTCGCGGGCCATCTGCTCCACCGTGCTTACCGGCGGCCGCCCGGGCGTGCCGTGCGGCGGAATCACCGACACCGGTTGGTCGGGGCCGAACAACTTCGCGAGCGACCACGCATACATGCCGCCGGCAAAATCACCGTGCAGAAACACGAGCGGCGGCAGTGAGCCCGCCTCGTTAAACACGACCAGGTCGCGCTCGCACAGCTCCGCAACGTCGTTCAACAGGAGCTCGGCAAGATTCGCAATCGTCATTGAATCGAAGAAGTCTGCAAAAGACACGCGCCGGCCGAATGTGTCTTCGAGTAGATTCATCAAGCGCACGACGAGCAGCGAATCGCCGCCGAGATCGTAGAAGTCATCATCGTCGGCAATGCCTTCGATGCCGAGCAGTGTCTCCCAGATGCCGCGTAACTGCTCGAACAGCTTGCTGCCCCGTGCACCTCGAACAGCTGCCGGCTCGGCGCGCTGCGTCGTTTCCGCCCGAACCGTATCGCCGGCGGCGAGCGCCGCTTCATCGACCTTGCCCGAAACCGTGAGCGGTAACGCATCCATGAGGACGATCTCCGACGGAAGCATTACTAGCGGTACGTGCGCCCGCAGTGCACGCCGCAAGCCTTCCGGCTGCACGGTCACCCCGGCGCGCAATGCCACGTAAGCAACCAAAACGAATGGATCTGCGTCGGCCGTCGATCGAACGCGCCGGGCAATGACCGCAGCTGAGGAAACGCCTTCCAGCCGTTCGATTGCGGCCGCCACTTCTGCCGGCTCGACCCGCTGGCCGCGGATCTTCACCTGTTTGTCGTTGCGGCCAAGATAGATGATGCTGCCGTCGGCATGAAGGCGAGCGAGATCGCCGGTTCGATACAGCCGTTCGCCCGGATATGCGGCACTCGCGACGAACCGCGCGGCGGTTTGATCGGGGTTGTTCATGTAACCGCTAGCGACTTGGAGCCCGCCGATGACGATTTCACCCGTGCCCCCGGGTCGTACCGGCACCAAGTTCTCGTCGCGGACCGTCACGGCGGTGTTCGGCAGTGCGGCCCCGAGGGGCGCCGTCTCCTCGCCATAATCAGCATCGCGAGGACTGCAGCGATGCAGGGTAACCAGCATCGTCGCTTCGCTCGGGCCGTACAGATTATAGAGATCCGCGGCGCTCATCGCAAAAAAACGCTGACACAACCCGATCGAGAGTGCCTCGCCACCGCACGTAACGATTTTCAGAGCAGTGCAGCGGGCGAAATCCTCTTCGTCCAACAGCAGCGCGAGCAGCCGCGGGCCCACCAAGATGGATGTTATGGAGCGCTCGATCATGCACGCGACGAACGACCGCGGATCCATCGTCACCGTCCGCGCAGCAAAGACGATCGTACCGCCCGCGAATAGCGGGCAGAAAATGTCGTAGACCGAGAGATCGAAGCCGATCGACGTCCGATACAGCTGACGGACGCCGGCATCCAACGAGCATCGTTCGACGGATGCTCGAATGGCATTCACGACCGCTGCGTGCGTGAGTTCGACGCCCTTCGGAGCGCCGGTTGAGCCCGAGGTGTAGATGGCGTAGGCGGCATCCTGCGGCCGAGCCTGCGATTCGACGCTCTCACCATATGATGGCCGAGAGCCCGCTCCGATGGGCAGCGTCGACGGGAAATCAAAACGCGCTCCGCTTTCGGCAGAGACCAGCACGACGGCAAGATTCGCATCGTCAACGATCGCATCCAACCGGCGCTGCGGCAGTTCGGGATCCAGCGGAACGTAAACCGCGCCGATCGACCACAGCGCAAGAATTGCCGCGACGAGCTCAACCGAATGCTCCGAGCATACGCCGACGCGCGCACCACGGCAAATGTTTCGCGCGCGTAAAGCCTCAGCCATCGCACTGGTTCGCTCCAATAGCGCACGGTACGTCGTTTCACCGTGCCCATCAACGACCGCAATTGCTTCAGGCGTCCGGCGCGCGAGGTCCGCGATGCAGCGGTCGAGCGTGTCGCACGCAACTTCCACATCGATCAATGAGCTAGCCATTCTGAAGGTGAACATTCATGCGCCCACTTCAGAAGTCAGTTCATCGGCTGTTAATATCGGGTGTGATTAGCTGACGTTTTCCTTTACGATTGCTAGACTTAAATCGCGGCCTCGTCTTGGGCGAGTTCCTTGGCCGTCTCGTGCAGCTTGCGCATCCCGATGACCCGGTCGAGCAGTACCTCATCGGCAGCCAGCGCCGCCGACGTGCCCTTGTGCACGATGCGGCCGCGTTCGAGCACGATCGCCTCCGCCGTCATCTCGAGCGCGAAGGCCGCCCGCTGCTCGACGAGGATCAGCGTCGTGCCTTCTTCCGCCACCAGGCGCCGCAGGCAGTTGGAGACCTCCGCGATGATGACCGGCGCCAGCCCTTCGAGCGGCTCGTCGAGAATCAGCACGGCGGGGTTCGTCATCAGCGCGCGGCCGATCGCCAGCATCTGCTGCTCGCCGCCCGAAAGCTGATTGCCCATGTTCTTGATGCGTTCGCGCAAGCGCGGAAACAGCTCGTACACGCGCTCACGATTCCACGGCCCTTTGCGCGCCGCAATCACCAAGTGCTCGTCGACGGTCAGCGACGGAAAGCACTCGCGCCCTTGCGGCACCCAGCCGAGCCCGGCCGACACGCGCTCGTGCGGCAGCTTGTCGGAGATGTCCACGCCGTGCATCACGATCTTGCCGCTGCGCAACGGCAGATGGCCGAGCAGCGCGAGCATCAGCGTCGACTTGCCGACGCCGTTGCGGCCGAGCACGGCGAGCGAACTGCCGGTGTTGAGCGTGAAGCCGACGTCGTGCAGGACGATGCCCTCGCCGTATCCGGCAGTGATCGATTCGGCGTGGAGGAGCGGGCCGTTGTCAGACATGGACTTCATCACCTAAGTAGATGCGGCGAACTTCGGGATCGGCAGCGATTTCGGCCGGCGTTCCTTCGCATAGAATGCGGCCGGCGACGAGCACCGTGATGCGCTCGGCGAAGCGGAACACGAGATCGATGTCGTGCTCGATGAAGAGCACCGCGATGTCGTCGGGCAGCGATGAGATCACGTGCAAGATCTCGCCGCTCTGCTGCTGCGGCACGCCGGCGGCCGGTTCGTCGAGCAGCAGCACCTTCGGCCGCGCCGCGAGCGCGAGCGCGATCTCGAGCAAACGCTGACGGCCGTACGCGAGCTGCGCGGTCGGCCGGTCGCAGTCCTCATCCAGATGGAGCTGCTCCAGAATCGTATACGCTTCGTCGATCGCGTCGTGCGAGCGTTTGAGGCTGCGCCAGAGCGAGGCGCCGATCCCGCGCCGTTGACAGACGACCATCGTCACGGCTTCGATCGGCGTCAGCCGTGGGAAGAGCGTGTTGATCTGGAACGTGCGGGTCAACCCGCGCAGCACGCGCTTGTCGGCGGTCAGACCGGTTACGTCCTCGCCTTCGAGCACGATCTTGCCCGAGGTCGGCGCGAGCGCACCGCCGATCACGTTGATCAGCGTCGTCTTGCCCGAACCGTTGGGGCCGATCAGCGCATGGCGGCAACCGCGCGGCAGCGTGAAGTTGACCTCGCGCAGCACCCGCAGGGCGCCGAAGTTCTTGCACAGCTCGATCGTCGCGAGCGCATCACCGGACGGGTTCACGCTTTGTTCCGTTTCGAGCGGATCCACACGACCAGCCGGTCGACGCCGCCGATCAAACCGCCGCGCGCGAACAGCACGAACATCACGAGCAACAGGCCGACCCAGAAATTCCAGTAGACGGGATTGAGATCGGAGAGCCGGTCTTGCGCGACCATGTAGGCCGCCGCCCCAACGAGCGCACCGATCAGCGTTCCCATGCCGCCGATCATCACGATGATCAGCGCCGCTGCCGAACGGTTGAAATCGAGCGAGCTGAGCGCGACGGTCTGCGTGATCTGGCCGAGCAGCGCGCCGGCGACGCCTGCGAGTGAGGCCGATACAGTGAATGCGACCATATAGCGGTTGCGCAGCGGAATGCCGATCGCCGGCACGCGCCGCACGTTCTCGCGAATGCCCTTGAGTTCGAGACCGAACGGCGAATTCACGATCCGGCGCGCGACCAGATACAGCAAGAACACGACGACGAACGTGTAGATCACCGCGGTCTTACCGTAGAAGTCGAACGGGAAGATGCCGAAGATGGGCGCGATGTTGATCCCGGAGAGGCCGTCGTCACCGCCGGTAATGTTGCGCGCGCTGTGCGCCGCTTCGTAGAAGAACTGTCCGACGCCGAGCGTGATCATGATCAGCGCGATACCGGTCAGCCGCGACACGACGACGCTCAGAATCAGTCCCGCGATACCGGCCACGATCGCCGCCAACACGAGGCCGCTGAGCGGTTCGGTCCACCCCGAGCGCGCGAGGAGCCCCGCCGTATAGGCTCCGATGCCGAAGAACGCGGCGTGCCCGAGCGACGGAATACCCGCGTAGCCCACCAGTAAATCGAACGACAGCGCGAAGAGTCCGGTGATAAGGACCTGTGCGATCAGCACGAGATGCGTCGGAAAGACGACGATCGCGACCGCCGCGGCAATCCAGAACGCGATCTCTTCCCAGCGCCAGCGGCTGGTAAACGCGAAGACCTTGTGCGCCCGGTCTTGCGAGGTCGTGGCCGGCGCGGGCGGCGCCGGGATTTCTATAGCGGTCATGCTTTAGCAAACAATCCGTGCGGACGCCAGAAGAGAACGATGATGGTCAGCGCGTAGATGATGAACGGGCCGGTCTGCGGGATGTAGTACTTGCCCGCGACGTCGACGATGCCCAGCAGCAATGCGGCGCCGAGCGCGCCCTTCATCGAGCCGTGACCGCCGAGCGTCACCACGATCAGAACGTAGACCAAGAAATCGGTTGCGAACGTCGGGCTGAGGCCGACGAGGTTGACGCTGAGCGCGCCGCCGAGCCCGGCCAGCGCGCTGCCGATGAAGAACGCCAGCATGAACAGCCGGTCGACGTTGATGCCGCAGCTCGCGGTCACGCGCCGGTTGTCGACCGCCGCGCGCACCTTCGCGCCGAAACTCGTGCTGTCGATGCCCCAGATCAGCGCCCACACGACGAGGCCGCCGGCGACGATCAGGAACAAGCGGTACACGTCGATGTCGAAGCTGCCGACTTGAATGCTGCCGCTCAGATAAGGCGGCATCCGCACCGGCTGGTTGACCGAACCCCAGATGAACGTTACCGCCGCCACCGACATCGACACGATGCCGACCGTCAGCATGATCTGATAGAGCTGCGAGACGTTGTAGAAGCGCCGGAACAGCACGCGTTCGAGCACCCCCGCGAAGAGCGCGGTGACGAGCGCGGCGACCGGCAGCGTGACGAGGAACGGCCAGCCGTAGCTGTTCATCAGCGTCACCGCAACGTAGCCGCCGAGCATCGCAAACGCGGCGTGCGCGAGATTCGCAAACCGCATCAACCCTTGCGTCACCGCAAGTCCGGCCGACATCAGGAACAGCAGCACGCCGTACGCGACGCCGGAGAAAACGATGTAGAGAAGGTTACCGACGTAGTTCATGGATGCTCGCTCGGATCCTTAACCATCGGATAGGTGTCGATCTCGGTGTTCACCAGCTGACCGCCTTTGAGTTCGGTTTTCCGGATGTACACGTTCTGCACGATATCGCGCGTATCGGGATCGATCGCGATCGGACCGCGCGGGCTCTCGAATTTGAGCTGCTTCACGAGTTCCATCGTCTTGTCCGGATCGATCTGACCCTTCTGCGCGGCGAGCACCTTGTACATCGCCTGGAACGCGTCGTACGTCCCCACCCCGCCGAACGTCGGCGGCAAACCGCCGGACTGCGCTTTGAACGCCGCGACGAAATCGCGATTCATCTTCGAGTCGTGCGCGCCGGAGTAGTTCATCGTGCTGATCACGCCGATCGCGGCATCGCCGATCGCCGGCAGCACTTGTTCGGTGAGCAGATCGCCCGAGCAAAAGATCTTGATCCCGGCTTTATCGAAGCCGGCGGCCTTCGCTTGTTTGAGGAACGCCGTGCCGGAACCGCTGGCGTTGAGGAAGATGTACACGCCGTCGGGGTGCGCATCTTTCATGCGCTGCAGATAGGCCGAGAAATCTTCGGCGTTCACCGGCACGCGGATTTCGCCGGCGATTTTACCGCCGGCCGCCGTGAACGTGTTCTCGAACGTTTGACCCGAGTCGATGCCCGGACCGTAGTCCATGAAGATCACGTACATGTTGCGCATGCCGCTCTTGTACGCATATTGCGCCAACGGCACGGTGACTTGCGTGGCGGTCATGCTGTAGCGGCTCATGTAGGGGTTCTTGGCCATGATGCCCGAGGTCGTGGCGTTGACGATGAATACCGGCATCTTGGCTTGCGTCGAAACGCCGCCGACCGCAATGGCATTGGGCGTGAAGATCAAGCCGGCCAGCAGATCGACGTGCTGCTGCACGATCAGCTCTTGCGCGAGCCGCTTGGCGTTGTCGGGCGCGATGCCGCCGTCGTCGCGTTCGATGACCTCGACTTTGCGGCCGTTGATCGTATCGCCGTGCTGCTTCTGGAAGAGCGCGACCACGTCGTTGAATTCTTTGCCCGCCGTGCCGCCGGCACCGGAGAACGAATAGACGACGCCGATTCTGATCGGCGGTTGCTGTCCGAGTACCGCATCGCCGCCGAGCAGCAGCATCGCGAACGCCAAAATAATGGCAAAGCGATATCGATTCATTACGCCGATCCTCCGGGAACCGCGGCCGTGGTGGCCCGTGTGATTGGGGAGACGGAAATTTTCTTCCTGTTCGCGGGCGGACGCCGGTCGCGATGTTGCAGCGCCTCGACCAGAAAGTCGCGGAACCTCGCCGTCGCCTGCGGCAGGTAGCGCCCGCGCGCCCACGAGATGCCGAAGGTGCGGAAGCAGCGCGGCGTACGAATCGCGAGCGAGGCGGCGTTGACGTCGGCGCTCGGTCCGAGCTTCGGAACGAGCGCAACGCCGAAGCCGGCGCCGACGAGGCCCCGCAGCGTCGCGACCTCCTCGCCTTCGAACGCGATCTCGGGCGCGAAGCCCGCTTCGCGGCACAGGTCGTCGACCGTCTGGCGCAATCCGTAGTCGGGCTTGAGCGCGATGAACGGATCGCCGGCCAACTCGATCAGGTCGGCCGTTTCGCGGCCGGCCAGCCGATGCGTGTCGGGAACGAGCGCGACCAGCTCCTCATCCCAGAGCGGGAGCCATTCGATCGCCGCATCGGCGAAGCGCGGCGATGAGAGGCAGAGGTCGATCTCGCCGCTCATCAGGCGCTGCTGCAAGAGCGGACCGGGACCTTGAAGCAGCCGGAACTCCGCATCGGGATCGCCGGCACGGAAGCGCCGGATCGCATCGGGCACCGTGCGGACGCCGAGCGTCGCATAGAAACCGAGCGCGATCGGCCGCGTGCGCCGGGTCTCCGAGAGATCGTGCAGTTCGCGCCGGGCGTCTTCGAGCTCGGCGATCACCCGTTCGACGCGCCGCGCCAGCGCGCGACCGCTCGCGGTGATGCGGATGCCGCGGCCGTCACGCTCGAACAGCGCGACCCCGTAATACTGCTCGAGGCGCGCGATGCTCCGGCTCAAGGCCGGCTGCGAAATCGCAAGCACGTCTGCGGCCCGGCCGAAGTGCTCTTCCTTTGCAGCGGCGGCAAAGTAGCGCAACGCGTCGATATCCATGTTGAACTCTCATGTGCCTAGCGCATAAGGACCGCCACGAATCATAACCGGTGCGTACCGATATTGCAAGAAGGTTCCACCACGGCGGCACGCGCATCGAGGGGCGATGCGACTCGACGTACACGCGCACTATTTTTCCAAAGAATACGTAGCGCTCTTGGAGAGCTACGGCTTCGGAGCCGACCGGCTCGAACCGGGATACCGGCTGCTGCACCAAACGCGTGAGGCCGATTTCGCGGAACGTTTCGCCGCGATGGACCGGGCCCACGTCGACAAGCAGATCCTCTCCGTGTCCGGCGTCTCGCCCTACACGCTCGAAGAGAAGCACGCGGTCGAGGGTTCGCGTTTCGCGAACGACCTCTACACCGCGCTCGCGCGCGAGATGCCGGCGCGCTTCGCCGCGTTCGCGATCCTGCCGATGCCCCACGTGAAAGCGGCGCTTGCGGAGCTCGCCCGCGCGCTCGACGAACTCGACATGTGGGGCGTCACAATGAACACGTCCATTTTAGGAACGAGCCTGGCCGATCCGTCGTTCGATCCGATTTACGCCGAACTCGACAAACGCAGCGCCGTGCTGTTCATCCATCCGGCGGGACTCGCGTGCGGTTCGGCCGAGCTCGTTTCCACCGGCCTCACCTGGCCGCTCGGCGCGCCGTTCGAGGACTCGATGGCGATCCTCGAACTCTTGCAAGGGCGGCTTCACGCAGCGCTTTCCGCGCGTGCGCGTGATCGTGCCGCATCTCGGCGGAACGTTGCCGTTCCTCATTCAGCGGCTCGATCACATGGCCGGACGCTTCATGGCGGGCAAAGGCGTGCCGCGCGAAGAGCTGAGCAAATTTTGGTACGACACCGTCAACGGCTACCCGCCGTCGTTACGGCTCGCCATCGAAACGTTCGGACTCAAGAAGATCGTTTTCGGCACCGACTGGCCGTTCTGGAAAGGCGAAGCGCATCAGCTCGCGGCCGACTTCATCACGCAGTCGGGACTCAGCGACGCCGATACCGACGCGATCTTTTCCGGCAACGCGCGCGCGCTCTTCGGCGACCGCGTTTAGTGATTCACGTTCCGTGAATCCTTCGCGTTTGGGCTGCGCCCAAGCCGCACCTCGCTAGCGAGCAACTCGGGCGGTGCCGGTGACGAGTTCGCGCATTGCGGCGATGACGCGTTCGAACGTCGGGCGGCGGTAGGCGAAGTGTTCGTCCGGTGCCGGCGGAAACACCGCCATCGTGGCATTCGATTCGTAGAGGAGAATGTTGCCGGCGGCGTCGCGTCCGAAGTCGATGCCGCCGTAATCCAGCGCCATCGTTGCGGCGATCGCTTCGAGCGACGCCATACCGCGCGGGCCGAGCACCGCCGGCATATCGGCCAGAAAAGCCGCTTCTTCCGCGCGATGATCTGCGCGGTCCGCCATGTCGGCGGAAAAGTAGTGCACTTTCCAGTGCGGTGAAATCGCCAAGTGCAGCGGATAGAGTTTGCCGCCGATGAAGAGCACGCGATACTTGCGGTACATCTCGTCGGCGCCGCGACCGTCGACATACGCGATTACGAGCAGTTCGAGACCGGGCAGCGTATCGCGCACCGCATCCAGCGCGAGCGGCGTCTGCACCCAGGAAAAATGATTGCCGGTATGATGACCGGGCGAACGCAGCAAGAGCGGAAACGTGAAGCCGCGCTTGGTCAATTCATCGGCCGTCACTTCGTGGCGCGGCAGCACGAGCGTGCGCGGCGTGATGACGCCCGGGATTTCGGCGAGGCGCTGCGTGACGCTCGCACGGCTCGTGGCGAGGACCGCGTCCGGTTGGTTGATCACCGGCGCGCCCGATCGCGCCACGATCTCGCGCGCGACGCGCAAAGGTTCGAGCGACCGGTCGACATCACCGATACCGTTGAACACGACGTGATGCGGCGGCAGCTCGAGCCACGGCTGATAGCCTTCGGCGACGAGGGTGTACAGACGCACCACGCTGTTATCGAAGAACGGGTGCGTCACCATGTTGCCGCCGTGTGCGGCCAGGAGCAGCAGGACGTCGACCGGTTCCGTCTTGCCGAAATACGGCGACACCAGCACGATCGGTTTCACGAATGCCAACTGGCGATGCTTGAGCGCCGAATCATGATCGCCCGTGTGCCGGTAGAACTCGGAGAGCGCGAAGTGCAGGTTCGAGTGATCGGGACGTACGCTTAGTCCGGCGCGATACGTCGACTCGGCCGCGGCGTTCTCGCCGTCTTCGAACAAAATATTGCCGAGGTTGACGTAGCCCATCGGCTCGTCGGGATGTTCGACCACGGCCTTCGTGTAGAGCGCGCGCGCGACGACGTATTGCTGGTGCATGTGCAGCAGCGAACCGAGGTTGGTCAACGCGCCGAAATTCATCGGGTCGCGCTTGAGGACGTCGGCGTAGGCGTACTTGGCGGCATCGTAGCGCGCCAGATCTTCTAAGCAACAGGCCCGGGCAAAGCGCAGGTTGACGTCGTCGGGGTGGGCTTCGATCAGCGCATCGATTCGCGCCAGCGCTTCTTCGCCGGCGAAGGGCTGCGCGCTGACACGCATCGACTGCGTGACGTGACGCGGCACCGGTTCCGGCGATCCGGCGGTATCGGGTTCCATCAATTGATCATCGGCGCCCGGAGGCGCCGGAATTACGCGTCGAGCGAGCGGGCGCCCGTAAAGGTGAAGATCGGCTCGCGCTCACCCGAAAAGAACGCCATCATGTCCGAGACCATCGCGCGGCAGCTGTCGGCCGTCATCTGGTAGCGGCGTTCGGCCGTGCGGCGGTAGATCGCGGAGACTTGCTCACCGCTGACGCCGTCGAGCGTGGGGGCATCGACGAACGTTGCCATGGCGGCGCCGTCCGCTTGCTGAGCCACGATGATCGTTTGCCCTTCGTAGGACCAATGCACCACGTTGCCGTCACGCCAGAGCGTGAGGTTGTCGCCGAAACTGGAAAAGAGCGGCGCGGCCGCAGCGGCAAGACTTGAAGACGACGAGGCACTGATCACGTTCCTAAGCTTACGGCCTAGGAACGGCCGGAGCACCGGCCACGTGGTTAGCCTAAAGGCCCAAAAACTAGAAAACGGTCGCATCCGCCCGATTAGGGCGGAGACGGCCGTTCTTCTATTTACCGGGGGCGGCGCTCAGCGAAGGTGCTGGGCGATCGTCTCGCCGACGATTTCGGGCGCGCCGGCCGGTTGCTGAAAGGCAACCGACATTTTCTCGCCGTTATCGAAGGTGATCGTGGCAGCGGATTCGCTGCTGTCCAGCGAGGCGACGACGTCGCCGGCATTGCTGACCCAGTGCGCGGAGTCCCACGACAGTTCTTGCGTGCGGACTTGGCGGCCGAGACGGGCGTGGACCTGATCGTTGACCGAGTCGATCCATTGATCGAAATTCATCTCTACTCCTGAGATCGTTGTCCCTTTGGACAAGACCATCGCAAGCATACAACCGCTCCTGGCCAATTGCAAGACCCTAAAGGGCCTTTTTTACGCATTTGCTATCCAGATGGATAACACGTGAGGTCCGTCACCGGGATCGAGCGACATTGGTCGGATGCAAAGCGTCATTTAGATAACGTTTTGCCCCTTGCGAGCGTTGCTGCTCGTCGTGAAGGGCTGGTGCGATGGAAGCCAGCCCGTGATCCAGCCGGTCGGGACCCGCTCTCCGGCACCGTCCAGCCAAACCACCTTGACTGTACGTTTGGCCGATTGGCCATCCGTACAGTCGCCGGCGGACAAAATCACGATCGCGCGAGCCCAACCGGCCGCCGGGCCGCTCACTCCGGCCGGCCCGATCGTGCGGCACGTCCCGGCCGGACCCGCGGTGGCGCTGCGGACGAGCCCGGCGGCAGCGGCCCGGATCGCCGCCGGCCTGCACCAGATCCGCACCGTCGACGGCAGACCGCTGGCGTACCCGAGCCAGGATCTGCGGGCGATCGAATCGGCCGACCCGCACGAACACGGCCAGACGCACGGCCTGACCGAGCACGTCGGCAACGACCTGGCGGCCGACATCCGGCGCCTGGAAGACGAGCCGCAGATTCGCGCCGCCGGCGGCTATACAGATGAAGCGAGTGCGCAGTTGGCCACCGATCGCACGATCGCGAACCCGGCCAACCAGCGCGCCATCGCCGCCTTCCTCGCCGATCCCGAGCGCCTGAGGACCGCGCTCGAGCGGGTCGATTCCGGCCGGACGGTCGGCACGACAGCCACCCGCGCCGATCTGGATGCCGGACGGCCGGTGCTCATCCCGGGACGAACCGCGACGGTCGTCCTCATCAAAGACCGCACCTTCCCCGAGGGCTACCGCGTGCTCACCACCTATCCGGATACCCGGCCCGCCGAGGTCGATGCCCGAGGGAGTCGCCAACAATGATCCACGTGGAAACCGCCGTCTATCCCGAACTGCGCCAGCTCTTCGGCGCCTACCTCAACGCCGAGTTCGCCGCGCAGTACGGTACCGTCGCCGCAGCGCTCGCGGCCTACGTGCGCGAAACGGGGCCGGGCCACCGCGCGGCGGCCTGCGCCGAACTCGATCGTCTGACCGCCGCGCCCGGCGCGCTCACGCGGCTGGACGCCGAGCTGACGGCGCTCGGCTGCGAAGTTGCGCTGGCGAATGCCGGCGAGGCTTGGGGATTGGCGGCGACGATCAGGCGCGCAATCAGTTGATGTTTTGCGCCGCCAGCATCGACGTGTCGACGTAGCCGGTTTCGCCGTATTTGCCGACCAGCTCTTGGATGCGCGCCATGATCGCGTCGGGCGGCTGCGTGAGATCGAGCGCGTCAAGAAACGGTTGCCGCGCGGTCAGGCCGGTCGGCCAATACACTTCGCAACGGTTCCCTTCGGGATCGTAGAAGTAGATGCCGACGGCGTTGCCGTGCGTCACGACCATATCGAACGGCACGCGATGCGCTTTGAAACGCGAGTAAAACTGCAGCACGTCGGCGAGCGTGTTGCAGCGGAACGAGATCTGCTGCAACATCAGCGCGCCGTTCGGCACGTCGCGGCCGCGCATCAACACCAGTTCGTGGTGCTCGTGATCGGGCTGCGCGCTGAGAAACACCATGCCCGCTTCGTGATCTTCGTCGGTGACGGTCAGCCCGAGAACGTCCCGGTAAAACGCCTGTTCGCCCTCGAGATCGTGGCAATGAATGCCCACGTGACCAAGCTTCGCTATTCCCATGGACGGGGCTACGTCCAGTGCGGCGGAGCGACCTTCAGAGCAGCGCGGCTCCGAACGCAAGCTTGCACGCTTCGTAACATTCGCAGGCCGCCGCGTTGAGCAGCGCGCGGTCGAGGACCGCGACGGCGCCGCGCTGGTAGGAGATCGCGCCCAGCGTCTGCAGCGCCTCGGCCGCTTCCGAAACGCTCGCCCGGCGCACGCCGAGCATGATGGCCAAGAACTCGTGCGTGAGCACGAAGCCGGCACCGCCGACGCGGTCGTGCGTCATCGAGAACCAGCGCGCGCAGCGCTGCTGGATCGAATGCTTGACATTGCACGCCGCGAACTGCTCCGCGCTGAACAGCGTGGCGCGCACGTTGCGCCGAATGCTGCTCGCGAACGAGGTACTGGCGGCCATGCGCGCTTCGAACCGTCCGAGCGACATCCGCCGCACCGACCCGCGCACCTGACAGAACGACGTGCGCTGCGCGAATTTCGAATCGAGTGCCGCATCGGATTCGACGAAGCTTTCGTTGCCGACCGTTCCCACTTCGACGTCATCGCCGTTCTCGAGCGTCGCCACCACCGAGAGCACGGCGTCGATGGGAAAGTCGACGAAGCCGATCGCGCCCCCGGCGACGTGCGTGGTGTCATGCGCTTCGAGCACGATTATCGTCAGGTCGCCCTCGAGATCGATACGATCGCTCAGCGGCAACGAGTCCAACAACCGGTTTCCAGACACAAAGGACGGTGTGGCGGGCGCCTGGCCGTGTTGCACGGCATTCCGATCAGTAAAACGCGCACGTGGCAAAGTGCCGAAATGCGGACGTCTTGGGTGCTCACTATAGCATACCCCATGCGCCCAGCGCGCATAACAGCCGCGTTTCGCGCTTGGTTGGTTAGGCGACAAACGTCGCACTACCAGGACGGAACGAAGAACGCTTCCGGGCAACCGTCCTCATCGATCGGGGTGTGCGTCAGGGCCGGCGCTGAGGGAAATGCGCCGATTGCGCTCGCGTGAAGCGTGATCCAGAACTGCGTGAGGATCGCTCGTCCCGTGCTGTCCGTCGCACATTCCAATTGGAGCGCTCGGCCATCGGTTGTGGCGAACGCCCGCTCGAAAGCGGTGTGGGCATCATCGCGCGCGATCGTCCCGCCGGCGTGCGCCACCAGGTACCGGCCGAACGCGCTGTCGGCGACGGCTTGGCGCATCTGCAGTTCCGTCGCAAAAAACTGTTCCGGATCGAAGCCGAAGCACTGCACGTGCTTATCGTATTCGTGGGTGAGCAAACTGCTGCTCAGCTGCGGCATCACGGTCGCGAGCTGCGCTGCAAGATTGCGGGAGAGCGCCGGCGGCTCATCGCTATGATGGAGCAAGTCGCAGCCGCGCGCAAACCATTGCTGCACGGGCACGTTGGCTTTGATCAGCGCTTGCGGCATCGACGGCCACAATCCGTGCACGCCGATCAGCGGCGTATGCGCCTGCCCGGCACTGCACCGGTCGTGAAGGCCGGGCCCGAGCAGCGGGCCGTCGTCGACGCTGCAGATTCCCGGCTGCCACGTCAACGCAAACGTGTAAACGTCGAAATCCGGGTACTGGGACGGCATGAGCCGCAGCGGAGCCGCGCTCGCCATCGCGGTAACGGTCACGATTCCGGCGGCGCACGCGAGAAGCGTGAACAAGCGCCGGCGGAGCTTTTCAAGCACGCCCATGCCGATGACTTATGCGTTGCGCCCTAAACAACTTCCAGAAGCTCGACCTTGAGCATCCCGGGGTTGCTACGCGCGATCATCGGCTCCGCCAAATGAAACGTTGATGACGTTGCTTCGGCGCGGCACTCCGTGCGGCTCGTCGTGTGCGTGCGAGAATCCACATTCGTGACACGCGTTAATTGCATCCTCGGTTCTCGACTCGAGAAGTAATTGCGCGTCGAGCAACGCATCCCGCGCCGTGGCGGTGCCTTCACGATCGGCGGCGGTTTCGGCCTTGCCTTTTTGTTCGGCTGCTTCGCGAAGAGCATAGATCGCATCGATTTTGTTTTGCTGCATGGTCCTCCGGAGACGACTCAGTCGACGAAGCGTTACCGCAAAAGCTTGCCCGCAAAACGGGATGAATAGGCGCTGAATTGGCGGGGGTCTTACGAGTCCAATTGCTTGGTAAGGTGTATATATCGACCGTCTGCCTGTACGTCGATCCGGCTCACCATTTTGCGGGCAATGAGAATCCCGAAGCCGGCCGGCGCTAGGGCGTCGGCGGGATCCCAAACGACCGGACGATCACCGAAACGGTAGTCGTCGCCTTCGATACCAAGCTCGATCCGATTGGGGAAGGTCTGAGCCGTCACCAAGAAACCGGGGCGCCGTCCGGCTCGCCGGTGGACGATCCACACGAGGACCTCGCCGAGAGCTTGCTCGATGTCGTCGACATCACTACGGCTGAGCCCACATCCGCGAGCGAAAGATCGAAGATCTCGTCGGGCCGCCGCAACGAAGCTGGGGTGGCCGGGATACGATCGCCGAAACTCGCGGTTCGCACGCTTGGGAACCACACAGGCCGGTTCCCGGTTTACCGAGGTATCAAACCGGGCGAAATGCCTCCAATTTCCCGTTCGCAGCGTCGCAGGTATCCAATTAGGATTTCCTAATCATTTCGTTAGGATGTCTTCACTTAGCGCGGCCCCGCCGGAACGGGCTGCCAGGTCCCCGCAATGGCGGTCCTGGCTTAAATATCTCGCTGTCGCAGGCCCCGGACTCATCGTTGCCTTCGCGGACACGGAAGCCGGAAGCGTCACGACGGCCGCCGTGAGCGGCGCGCAGTTCGGCATGAAGCTCATTCTCCTACAACTGCTCCTGATCGTACCGCTCTTCGTCGTTCAGGAAATGACCGTCCGGCTCGGGACGATCTCGGGGAAGGGCCATGCCGCGCTGATTCGGGAGCGCTACGGTCTCGGGTGGGCGTGGGTCTCTCTCGGCACCATGCTCGTGACCAACGTCGCTGCGCTGACGACGGAATTCATCGGTATCGCCGGCGTCGCGCTGATTTTCGGGTTTCCGGCCCCGGTCTTCGTAATCGCCGCCGCAACTCTACTCATCGGGATCGCCCTGAGCGGCCGTTACCGGCGGGCCGAATACGCCGGGCTGGCCTTATGCCTCCTCGAACTCCTGTTCATCCCCGCTGCCTTTGCGGCTCACCCGTCATGGAGCGCTGTGTACCACGATGGAATCATCGGTTCGCAGCCGCTCGGCAACCGAGGCTACTTGCTGCTCGTAGCCGGCAATATCGGCGCCGTCATCATGCCGTGGATGATTTTCTATCAGCAATCGGCGACCGTCGACAAAGGCCTCCGGCCCGCCGACATCGGGTTGAGCCGAATCGACACTGCGATCGGTGCGGTTGCAACGCAATTGATCATGATCGCTATCGTCGTAACGACTGCCGCTACGCTGTTCGTGCATCATCAGAACGTCGATGACGCAGCGCATGCAGCGCTCGCCCTCGTTCCGTTAACCGGTTCCAAGCTCGCCGGCGTCGCGTTTGGCGCCGGTTTGCTCGGCGCATCGCTGCTCGGAGCAATCGTCGTGACGTTGGCGACCGCTTGGGCCTTCGGCGAAGCCTTCAACTGGAAGTGCTCGCTCAACATGCCGTGTCTGGAAGCTCGGCGCTTTTATGGGCTTTACGTCGCGCTCATCCTGATTGCGGCCGGGATCGTTCTCATCCCGGGCCTTCCGCTGATCAAGATCACGCTTGACGTCGAGGCCTTCAACGCGCTCGTGCTCCCGATCGTGTTGGGTTTCTTGCTGATCATGTCCAACGACCGGCAGATTCTCGGCGATCGCGTGAACTCGTGGTTCGGAAACGCGGTTGCGGGCTTTGTCACCGTCGCCTGCGTAAGCCTCGGCTTGTGGATGGCATACCTCACATACACGGGCCAAGCGTGAGACTTCGCTGCATTTGCTCGTACGGCTAGACGAAGGTTTTAGCAATTCGGTTTGCGACCGCGAGCCGTGCCGCCGAGTCCGTACTTACGAGCTGTTGAAAGCGCCCGATGACCCCTCGGTACACATGCTGCGGTTGCCCATGTCGACCGGGAGCAACGGCATGACGCTCTACACCGAGAGCACCGATACCGATGGCAAATCCATGTGCAATGGCGCCTGTGCACAAAACTGGCCACCGCTGACGGCGGCAGCCGACGCCAAGCCGGTCGGCAACTTCACGATCATCAAGCACACCGCACAACCATAGGTGCTCGGTCATATGTAAACCGGCCCATCGGGTGGGAGGCGGTCGCTTGATTTTCGATATAGCCGACTCCGCAATCCGTATTCGATGTCCCATCGTTCTATCGTCGCACTACTGTGTTCGCTGAAACGCGAACCTCGAAAGGGACGAGAATGAACAAGGGAATTTTAGCCGGAGCTTTGGCGGTCATGCTTGGCGCCGGCGTGCCGGCGCTGGCTCAAACGAGCATGTCGAGCGGAGCCATGTCGGGCTCGATGAAAGCTGATCCGATGGTCGGCGGCGCGGCCATGTCGGCGAATAAGACGATCGTGGCCAACGCTGCGAACTCCAAGGACCATACGACGCTCGTGGCACTGGTAAAGAAGGCCGGGCTCGTCGACACGCTTTCGGGCCCCGGACCGTTCACCGTGTTCGCGCCCACGAACGAAGCGTTTGAAAAAATCCCGTCCGCAACGCTGACGGCGGTCGGCAACGACAAGGCGATGTTGACGAAGGTTCTCACCTATCATGTCATTGCCGGAAAGCTCGACAGCGCCGCGATCGCCGCGAAGATCAAAGCCGGCGGCGGCAAAGCAATGCTCAAGACCGTCGAAGGTGAAGATCTGACCGCTATGATGGACGGCGACAAACTCGTCCTCACCGACGCCAAAGGCGGCAAGAGCACGGTCACGATCGCGGACGTGTATCAGTCAAACGGCGTCATTCACGTGGTTGACTCGGTCTTGATGCCGTAAACCGACGTCGCACAAACCGCGAAGAGGCCCGTACAGGGCCTCTTTTTTTAAGGAGGCGTTCGTATCTGCAGCCCTTAGATTGTTCCCGCGCCGACTCCGGTCCCGGCTCCGCAAGGCTCCAAGGGGATATGGGCGATATCTTCACACCATCGTTGGACCGGGGAAGATCGGACTGGATGATGTACTTTGCGCGACCAGTTCGTCGGCTAGTCGTCGCGCCTTCCTCTTGACTTCATTGCGAATCTCGCGCACGCGCTCGGGCGGCTGCCCCTTTGGGTCCGGCAATCCCCAGTCATCGTCGATGCGCGGAACGCCTTCGACGTCGCAGCCCATCGTGATGATGCGGTCGGCATGCGCGACCTTCGACGGATCGAGCAACTTCGGACGCGCAGCCGAAATGTCGATCCCGTCCTCCGCCATCACGGCGACTACTCCGGGATCGGGAACCTCGGCAGCGATCGTGCCGGCGGAGGCGACATCCACTGGCGTCTCCAACGAAGTGCCGCAGATAGGCTTCCGCCATCTGCGAGCGACCGGTATTGTGCCGGCAGACGAATAGAACAGATGGTTTCATGAGTGCTCCAGAAGTTTCTCAACAATAACGATGGGCGTCGGCACTGTAGATGCAAGCAGCGGATTCCGTGTCATGCCGAAAGTACTTCAGCGTGCGGAACGACGACATCGGCAGCGTCGGTCTTGCCGAACCACGCGAACAAGATCGTCGCCGCCGCCGCGCCCAACAGTTGAGCGACGATGAATCCCGGCACGTCGATGGGACGAATTCCGGAGAACGTGTCGGTCAAGGACCGAGCGATGGTTACGGCGGGGTTGGCGAACGAAGTCGAGGGCACGAACCAATACGCGCCGACGATGAATGCTGCGACGGCAAACGGTGTGACCGCCGGGCGTGATCGCACGCATCCCCAAATCGTTGCGAGCAGACCGAACGTCGCGACAAACTCGCTCACAAGCATCGGAGCGCCGCTCCTAACGTGATGCGACGGAAAGAACATCGGCAGTCCGAACATACCATCGGCGAAGGCGGTGCCTACGCACGCACCGACGATTTGTGCGCCGATGTAAGGCGCTGCCAGCTTCCACGGAATACCGCCTTGGGCGGCGTCGGCCAATGTCACGACCGGATTGAAATGCGCGCCGGAGACTGGACCGAACGCCAGGATTAGCGCGACGAGCGCTCCGCCCGTCGCAAGCGCGTTTGCGAGCAGAGCGAGTCCGACGTTTCCGCCGCACAGCCGCTGCGCCATAATCCCCGAGCCGACGATGGCAAGCAACAGGAACGCCGTCCCGACAAATTCCGCCACGACGGCACGCGCATTCATGCTACGGGCAGCAGGTCGCGCCGGATTCGACGGCTGCCCACTTCGGTAGATGCATCTTCATGCGAGTGCCTCCTCAGGAATGAGAGCGTGGAGAGCCGCATCGATGCGCGTCCTCGCATCGGCGGCGAGGCGGTAGTAGACCCAGGTGCCGCGACGCTCGCAGGCCACGAGGCCGGCGTCGCGGAGGATCTTCAGGTGATGCGAGACGGTCGGTTGATTGAGCGGGAGAGCCGATGTAAAGTCGCAGACGCACACTTCGTCCTCGGCCCGCGCGAGGGTGGCGAGCATCGTAAGGCGGTGCGGGTCTCCCAAGGCTTTGAAAAGTGCCGCATCTTCGGCTCGATCCACGGTATCGACCGTGGCCGGCGGGCAGCACCTTTGAATTGACATATGTCGATATTATAAACTATATCGATACTTGTCAATGCTATCTGACTAACCTAGTCGCGCACGCACCGGAGAAAAAACCCCGCCGGAGCGGGGTTTGACTTGGTAGCGCCAACGAGAATCGAACTCGTCTCTCCGCCTTGAAAGGGCAGCGTCCTAACCGATAGACTATGGCGCCACGCGGGGTGGCTTGGGAACTCTGGGCCCGGCTGGATTCGAACCAGCGCGCGACCAGTTATGAGCCGGCTGCTCTACCGCTGAGCTACGGGCCCAAGCCCGGCCCAGTCTTTTCTACTGAAAGGCCTTGAAAGCCGTTTTCCCCGGATAGCGTGCCGTCGCGTGCCCGAGATCGTCGGCGATCGCCATCAGGCGGTTGTACTTGGCCACCCGGTCGCTGCGAGCAAGCGAGCCGGTCTTGATCTGGCCCGCGCCCGTCGCCACAGCGAGGTCGGCGATCGTCGTATCTTCGGTCTCGCCCGAGCGGTGCGAGATCACCGACCGGAATCCGGCCTTATGGGCCATTTCGACGGCGTCGAGGGTTTCGGTGAGCGTGCCGATCTGATTGAGCTTCACGAGGATCGCGTTGGCCGAGTCTTCCTTGATGCCGCGGGCTAGCCGTTCGACGTTGGTGACGAACAGATCGTCGCCGACGAGCTGGATGCGCTTGCCCAAACGCTGCGTGAGCAATTGCCAGCCGGCCCAATCGTCTTCGCCGAGACCATCCTCGATCGAGACGATCGGATACGTGTTGCACAGGCCTTCGTAAAGCGCGACCATCTCGGCCGAGGTCATCGGATGATCGGGCAAGTGCGGATAGTACTTGCCGTCTTTGAGGAACTCCGACGATGCGGAGTCGAGCGCGATGCCGACGTCATCGCCGGGTTTGTAGCCGGCGCGTTCGATCGCTTTCAGCAACAGCTTGAGCGCGTCGTCGATCGAATCGAGCCGCGGCGCGAAACCGCCCTCGTCACCGACGAGCGTCGGCTGCTTCATCTCGTGCAGCGTTTTTCCGAGCGCCGCAAACACTTCCGCGCCGCAGCGCACCGCGTCGGCGATGTTCGTGGCGCCATACGGCACGATCATGATTTCTTGAAACTGCAGCGCGCCCTCGGCGTGCTTGCCGCCGTTGATCACATTCATCATCGGCACCGGCAGCGTGCTCGCCGACGGGCCGCCGAGATACCGATAAAGCGGCACGCCGAGCGACATCGCTGCCGCGCGCGCGACGGCCATCGAGACGCCGAGCAGCGCGTTGGCGCCGAGGTTTTCCTTATTCGGCGTGCCGTCGAGCTCGATCATCGCCGTGTCGACCTCGCGCTGCGCGGTCGCATCGAGGCCTTCGATCGCGGGCCCGAGGATTTCGTTCACCGCAGCGACGGCTTTGAGCACGCCTTTGCCGCCGTAGCGCTTCGGATCGCCGTCGCGTTTTTCGACCGCTTCGTACGCGCCGGTCGATGCGCCGGACGGCACCATCGCTTCTTCGACCGCGCCGAAACTCGTCGCAACCGCAACGGCCACCGTCGGGTTGCCGCGCGAATCGAGGATCTCGCGCGCCCGAACGCTCTCGATGAGCGGGCGTCCGCTCCCGCGCAGCGCTTCCAGCGACATGGCGGTTTAGTTGCTCACCAGCATCGATGCGAGCGGATGTTCGCGCGTGAAGAGTTCTTTGTCGGTGAACCAAATCGCGATCTCGCGGGCCGCGCTCTCCGGCGAGTCGCTGCCGTGCACCAGATTGCGGCCGATCGTCTGCGCGTAGTCACCGCGAATCGTACCCGGCGCCGCTTTGATCGGGTTCGTCGCGCCGATCGTCGAACGGCAGCCCTCGATCGCGTCGTTGCCCTCGATCACCAGCGCCACGATCGGCGAGCCGGTGATGTATTCCACCAGGCCGTTGAAGAACGGCTTTCCCTCGTGTTCGGCGTAATGCTTTTTTGCACGTTCGGTTTCGGTCAGCAGCATTTTCATGCCGACGATCGTGTACCCGCGGCGCTCGAAGCGCGAAAGAATTTCCCCAACCAGGCCGCGCACGACGGCGTCGGCTTTTGCAAGAATGAGCGTACGTTCAATTGCCATAGCAGAGGAGGGTGATACGTGCCGGATGAGACCGCACCTTTTCGGCCGCTCGATGTCGCGCACGTTCGCGCGGCGCTGGCGGGTACGCTCTTCGGCGATGTCCGCTATGTGGCGAAAACGGGCTCCACCAACGACGATGCAGCGGTGCTGCTGGCGCGCGGCGACGCTCTGGGCACGACCTTAGTCGCTGAAGAGCAGACCGCCGGCCGCGGCCGCAAGGCCGGGCGAAGTTGGATCGCCGCTCCGGGCAGCGGCCTCTTGTTCACCACGATCCTGCCCGCCACGATGCCCGCGAGCGACCTGTGGGCCGTACCATTTTGGGTCGCGCTGTGCGTCGCCGACGGAATCATGCAGGCCTGTGCCGTCCACGCCGACCTGCGCTGGCCCAACGATTTGTTCGTTAGAAACAGAAAGGTCGCGGGTATTCTTTGCATCTCGCGGGTTGCCGGCGACGTCGCGCACGTCGCCTGCGGCGTCGGGATCAACGTGATTCCGGCAGCGGGCGCGCATGTAGCGATCGAACCGCCCCCCGCGTTCCTTTCCGATGCGGCGCCCTCCGTGCGCCGCGAAGTTGTGCTGAGCGAGGTCTTAGCGGCCTTCGAGCGCCGCCTCGCGTCGCTCCACGCGCCGGCGGCGATCGCGCGCACGTATGAAGAACGCGCGGCGCTGGCCGGCGCGGCTTACCGCGTGCTGGTCGACGGCGAGTCCCTGGAGTTGGACGGCATCGCACGGGGCTTGGGGCCGGACGGCGCGCTCCGCCTCGACGTCGGCGGCGTCGAACAAGCGATCTCGCTCGCCGACGCGCGCCGTCTCTAGGGCCGCCGCGGATCGGCCGAAGGCCGAACGCAACAGATTTGCCGAAGGCGAATCCCCATGGGCGAGATCTTGGGACTTGGCATTTCACACTGGCCGCGGTTGGGTCAGAAGAACGAGCAACTGTCGTATTGGCTGAAGCGGACGCTGCAAGATCCGGATCTCCCGGCGCACTTGAAAGACCCCAAAACGTGGCCGCCGCGCATGCAAGAAGAATGGGGCACGGACGAAGGCCTCTCGCACGCGCAAGAGCATCGCGACTCGATGGCTTCGGGCTTACGCGAAGTACGCAAGGCGCTCGACGCATTCAAGCCGGACGCGATCGTCGTGTGGGGTGACGATCAGTACGAAAACTTCCGCGAAGATCTGATCCCGGCATTTTCCGTCCTCGCCTATCAAGACGATCTCGTGTGTCAGCCGTGGGGTGGGATGCCCAACTACTGGGACGAGGACAAAGAGACGACGTTCACCGTCAAGAGCGCACCGGAGATCTCGAAGTACCTCGCCACCGGCATGATCGAATCAGAATTCGACATCGCCTACGCGTACCGGCCGTTGCACTTTCCGCATTTGCCGCACGCGTTCATGAACACCGTGCTGTATCTCGATTACGACCGCAAGGGCTTTCCCTATCCGTTGATTCCGTTTCAGGTGAACTGCTACGGGCGCTACGTGATCAGCCACAAGGGCTTCGGATTTCCGTATGCCGAGGCTGACAAGCCGCTCGATCCGCCGTCGCCCTCACCGAGGCGCTGCTTCGATCTCGGCCGCGCGGCCGGCCGTGTGCTGGCGAACAGCCCGTGGCGCATCGCGCTCGTCGCGTCATCGAGCTGGTCGCACGCGTTCCTCTCCGAGAAGTCGAAGCATCTCTGGCCCGACGTCGAGTCCGACCGCAACCTCTACGATGCGATGCTGCGCGGCGATTCCGACGTGTGGCGCAACTTCAAGCTCGCCGACATCGAATTCTCGGGGCAGCACGAGCTGCTGAATTGGTTCTGCCTCGTCGGCGCGATGACCGAACTCAACAAAAAAGTCGTCTGGTCGCAGTTCACCGAGACGTTCGTTTACAACTCGGACAAAGTCGCCGCAATCTTCGGCTGACGGCTAGCGGTTCGCGCGGCTCCGCTTCTCGCACGCTTCGCAGAAGTTCGAGAACTTGTTGTCGGTGTCGAAGACGGAGTTCGAGTAGTACATGGGGCAGCGCGCGTTATAGCAGTGCTTGAGGCCCATCGCGTGCCCGATCTCGTGCACCGACTCCTTGAGCAGCCGCTGGAAGAGCAAGTTATCGTCGGCCGGCTCGCCATAGAATTCGGGCCGCAGGCGATGGAGCGAAACGACGGCGCAGTGATGCGTCTCGGTCGAGCCGCCGAAGATGAAGTGATGCGAGGTCTTGTAGAGGTCGAACTCGGTGATGCCGAGCACGGCCCCGTCGCGGCTCTCGTGCGCGGCCGCGAGCTTCGTCGCCAGCGAGCCGAAGAACAGCTGCTTGCGTACGCTGTTGAGCGCCGTTTTGGGAATCGGCAGCGAGGCGCGCACGATGCAGGTGGAGAGGAATCGCTCCTCGAGGCACAATGCGAGTCGCGTCAGCACTTGGTGGTCGATCACGTTGATCGGGACGACGCTGATCTCGCTCATCGGCGAATGTTGTTTTCGTGCTCGTGGGAAAGGCTGCCTGCGGACCGAACGGGCCTTAATGATTATCGGGTTGGGGATTGATTTGGCCGAAGTCGAGCGCTACCAGTTCAGCGATGCCGAGCGCGAGCGCTTCGCCCGCAAAGTGTATACGCCCGAAGAGATGCGCTATGCCATGCGTAAACGTCATTGGGCCGAGCGGCTGGCCGGGTTCTTCGCGGCGAAAGAGGCGACGCGCAAGGCGTTCGGCCACGCGATTCCGTGGCGCGACGTGGGCGTCACCCACGAACGCTCGGGAAAGCCGACCATTGCGCTCTACGGTAAAGCCGCCGAACTGATCGAGCGCCGCGGCGTCCGGTCGATCCACCTAACGATCACGCACACGGCCACGACCGCCGCGGCCGTCGTGATCCTGGAAGGCTGATGCGCGCCGTCACCGCCGCGCAAATGCGGGCCATCGATGCGGCCGCGGTCGCGCGCGACGGCGAGGTCGATCTGATGCGGCAGGCCGGCGCCGCCATCGCCCGCGTCGTCCCGCGCTACCGCCAAGACGGGCCGGTCATCGCGCTCGCCGGCAACGGCAACAACGGCGGCGACGCCTTTGCGGCGCTGGCGCGGCTCGAGGGCCGGCGCATCCTCTACTACGATCCCAGCGCCGGCTGGGGCGCGGCGCGCATGCACGCCTTCCAGCGCGCCCGTGCCAGCGGCGTCGAATTGCGGCGTTATCCGGTCAGCGCTGAGGACCTGCGCGACGCGGGCTTGCTGCTCGATGGACTGCTCGGCGTGAACGCGCGACTCCCGCTCGATGCGGCGACGGCGGAACGCGTGCGCGCGATGAACGATGCGCAGGTGCCGATCCTCGCGCTCGACATCGCGACCGGCTGCGATCCGACGACGGGCGCACTTGGCGACCCGCACGTGCGCGCGATCGCGACGGTGGCGCTAGGGCGGCCTAAGCTGGGATCGTTCCTCGATCCGGGACGCGATGCGACCGGCGACTTGTGGTGCGCGCCGATCGGTATGCACGACGGCGACGCGCGCGGCATCGATCTCGCGTCCTACGTGCTGACGGCGGACGCGTTCGATGCGCTGCGGCCGAAACGGCCGAACGAATCGGAGAAACGCAGCGCGGGAGCGCCGCTCGTCATCGCCGGTTCGGAACAGTTTCCCGGCGCGGCAATTTTGTGCGCGCTCGGTGCCGCTCGCGCCGGCGCGGGCTACGTCACCGTCGCCGCACCGGCGGCGGCCGCCGCGGCGCTGCGCGCACATCTCATCGAACAAGTCGTGGTGACCTACGACGAAAGCGACCCCAAAGCGGCGATAGCGACGATTCTCGATTTGAGCAACCACTGCAACGCGATCGCGATCGGGCCCGGACTCGGCCTCTCGGATGACATGGGCGAGATCGTGCGCGGCGTGATGAAGGCAACGCCGTTGCCGATGGTCGCGGATGCGAGCGCGCTCTTTCACATCGGCAAACACTTACCGGAATTTGCAGAAAAGCCGCTCGTTCTGACACCGCATGCGGGCGAATTCGCACGCCTCTCCGGCAAAGGTACGGTCGAGCCGAGCGAACGGCTTCCCGCTTGCGCGCGTTCGTTGCCGAGTTCGGCATCGCTACGCTGTTGAAAGGCCGCACGACGCTGATCGCCGATCGTACGACCGTGCACGTCAACCCAACCGGCACGCCGGCGCTCGCAACCGCCGGCACCGGCGACGTTCTCACCGGCATTATCGCAACGTTGCTGTCGCAAGGCCTCGCACCGATCGATGCCGCGCGTGCCGGCGCATTTTGGCAGGGCTTGCCGGCTCGTGCGCGGCGGCGGATCGCCCGTCGGCGTTATCGCGCGGGACGTTGCCGACGCACTCGGCCGCGCATCCGACGTCGCACCCGACGACGATCCGATCCGTATTTGGTAACGTGGTTAGCGCGCGATGCCGAATCCAGCCGCCTTGATCTTCGGATCGTCCGAGGCCTCTAGATGATCACGCAATGTGCGCAGAAAGACGCCGAAGGCCGTTGCACCGAGCAGCCAGAGTTGGCGATCGTCGCTGCTTTCGTCCGGCAGCGTTTGCATACGATCGCGAGCGTACATCACGCGCAGGTCTTCGACCGCCAATCGGATGAACGCCAACAACTCCAGCTCGGCCGAACGGCCCGGGAAATCGCTTTCCTCGCCGGCGGCGTAACGCACGAGCCAGCGGGCCAGCGCACCATAGTCCTTGGGATCGACGTGGCTCACGCCGGTTCTCGGATGCACGCGATCGCGCGTTGCTTCGACTTCGGCGACGAAATCAATCGAACGCGCCTGCGCTTGTACCTCGACGCCCGAGGCTTGCATCGGCGCGGCCCGTTCGGGCCGATCGGCTGCAATGAAATCGAGCAGCACCGGACCTTCGGACGCCGTCAGCGTCGAAAATGCGAGGTCGAGTACGGCGCGCTGTTCGCGAACGTCGTTACGGTGACCGACGGAGATGCCGAACGGAAACGGCACCCACACCGTGCGCGGCGGTTTGATGCGCAGCGAATGTTCGCGCACCAAACTGAGTGCCACCGTGCTCAGTCCCCGTTCTTCCAAGACCCGTGCGATCACACCGACCGTGTGAGTGCACAGCGGTCAAGTCGGCGTGAGTAAGACGACGTCGACGCCGTCATCGAGCAGATGCGCCGCTACTTCGGGCGCCATCACGTTCTTGATGGGCCCCACATCGCGCTGCGCGCCCATGAACGAGTAGAAGCGCGGCGCGAGCTCGCCGATCGTGCCCTCGGCCACCATCTCGCGCAGGCGGTCGATCGGATACACCACGTTGGGGTCGGCCATGATGCCGGTGCGGTCGAAACCGAGACTGGTGTGGCTCTGCAAGAGATCCGCACCATCGGTCGCCGACGGGATCATCCGGTACGTCGGGTCGCCCGCGACGAACGGTTTGTCGCCGGGCAGATGAACGCCGGCCGTCGTGACGATCGCAACGCGCGATTGCGCGAGCGGTTTCGCCGGCCGATGGAACGGCGTCGACGTGACTTCCTCGATCGCGAGCGAGAGAATTCCTTGACGGGCGGTTTCCGAAAGTCGGTCGAGCGACGGCATCTTGTTCCATTCGCGAACCGGTGGAGAGTGTCCGGTTCACTGGTCGACTTTTGTCGTCCGAAAATTTGAGAGCACGAATCGAGTCGCGTTGCAGCGCTCGTTTCGGGCATGATAGACGGGATGCGGATTTCGGCGACCCAGTTGTTCATCGGGGTGATTCTGGCCGGCCAGTTCATGGCCAACATGGATACGGCAATCATCAACGTGGCCACGCCCTCGATCGGCCACACGCTGCACGCCTCGGGCGCCGAACTGCAACTGACCGTGTCGGTGTACGTGCTCGCCACAGCGATGCTGTTGATCACCGGCGCGCGGTTGGGAACGCTTTACGGCTACCGTCGGATCTTCTTGATCGGGCTCGCCACGTTTACGCTCGCCTCGTTCGCCTGCGGGGTCGCTCCCAACACGCTGACGCTGATCGTCGCGCGCATCGTGCAAGGTTTCGGCTCGGCACTGCTCGTCGCTCAAGTGATCAGCGGCATCCAGCGCACGTTGACCGGCCACGCGCGCACCAAAGCGATCGGCACCTACACGCTGACGCTTTCGCTCGCGGCCGTCGTCGGGCAGATTCTCGGCGGCTGGCTGATCACGGTCGACCTCTTCGGACTTGCGTGGCGGCCGCTGTTCCTGATCAACGTGCCGATCGGCATCGTCTTGTTCGTGCTGGCGCTGATCGTCATGCCGCGCGATGAACCATTCGCCGGGCCGCGGCCGGCGCTCGACTGGCTCGGCGTCGCGCTCCTCGGCGCCTCGATGCTGTTGATGGTCTTTCCGCTAACCGTCGGCCGCGAGATGCAGTGGCCGCCGTGGACGTTCGCATCGCTCGTCGCCAGCGTGGCCGGCACGGCCGCGTTCTTCCTCTGGCAGCGTCATCTCGGCCGGCTCGATCGCAGCCCGCTGCTCAACCTCACGCTCTTTCGCGAACCCGGCGTCGTTCCGGGGCTCGGCACGCAGATGCTCGCACGCGTCACTTACTTCACGCTTCTCTTCGTGCTTGCGCTTTTCGTGCAGAACGGTCTCGGTGAGAGCGCGCTCGTCTCGGGCCTCTCGCTGATCTTCTGGGTGCTGATGTACGGCATCGCCGGGCCGATCTACCCGCGTTTACCGCACCGCATCGCGATTCTCTGCGGCTCGGTGGGCGCGCTGATCACCGCGACGTCGTTCGGCGCTACCGCGGTCGCTGCGGCGTTCGATGCCGCCAACCCGTGGTTGATCACGTTTTTACTCGGCGCCGGCGGCTTCGGTTTCGGACTGCTGCAAACCGCAATCACCACGCAGCTAACCTCGGCGATTCCCAAAGAGCGCGCGCCCGACTTGAGCGGCGTGATCGCAACGACCGTGCCGCTCTGCGCGGTCATCGGCATCGCAACTTACGGCAGCATCTACATCGAGCTCGCCGCACCCGGCGGACGGGGCGCAGCGATGCATGCCTTCGCGATCGTCAACGGGCTCTTCGCGGTGACGGCGGCAGCCGCCGCGATCACCGGCCGGCGAGCGGCGCTAGGAAGCGAACGAGTACGAGCGCTGCGGGAGGACGCGCAACATCTCGATCTCGTGGAGAACGTCGAGCGGAATCGTAACGTCGGCGTAGCGTGAGTCGACCGGGCGCGCGCTGATGCGCCAGGTGGCCGGCGGCACGCCGTGCGCGCGGCGAAACGCGCGCGAGAAGTACGCCGGATCGTCGTAGCCGCACATCACGCCGATTTCCGCCACCGGCAAATCGGTGTGTTCGAGCGCCCGGCGCGCTCGCGCCATGCGCATCTCGGCAATCCAGCCCCCGAGCGGACGGCCGGTATGCAAGCGCGTCAAGTCGTTGAGGTAGTTCGCGGTGTAACCCACATCGCCGGCCAACCGCTCGAGCGTCAACGGTTCGGCCATGTGCGTCCAGATCGACGCGAAGACATGCTGCAGCGTCGTGCGCGTCCCGTTGGCTTCTTGCTGCCACACGTACGGCGATACGGCGCGTTGCAGACTCCGGATGTCGTCGAAGCCGAAACGTCCGGCTTGCACGCGGTCCGCCTCTTCGGCCATGCGCTCGCGCCAGCGCCGGCCTTCCGACGGCGCGAGTTTGCGCTCGAACGACGGGCGGTAACCGTGCGGATCGTCGGGCGACGCCACCGGTTGACGCGTCGCGAGCACGTACATCTCGCGCTCGTCGCCGAGCTGGCAAGCGAACGAACCCGCCGGTACCGTCAACAGCGTGTTCGGTCCCAGAATGCCGCTACGGCTGCTGGTGCGATACCAGCCTTCGCCACGCGCCACGAACACGACGAGGTCGTGGCCCACGATCAGCTCGGTGCCCGTTTTCGAATGCTCAGTCACTTCGTCGGAAATTATTGCCGAAGCAGCGACCGCATCGGGACGCATGATCACGATCCGGCCGTCGGTCGAGTCCATGCCCCCTAGTACCGTCCAAGCGGACGAAAAGTGTCGCTCTCCCATAAGAAAATCCGTGGATTGTCCAAGCCTGGTGTGCGATGTCTCATCCGTGATCCGTCCTACCGCCTCGCAAACGCGCACCGTAGTATCTCTCTCATGGATACGCGAACGGATGTCGTCGAATACGGATTGCGGCGCTGGATCATCGTCCTCGGCGTGATGTTCGCGCCGTTGATGGAGACGATCGACTCATCGATCGTCAACGTCGCACTGCCGACGATTCAGGGCAATCTCGGTGCGACGCTCGACGAAGCGGCCTGGGTGATCACGGGCTATCTCGTGGCCAACGTGATCGTCATTCCGCTGACGCCGTGGCTGCAAACGCGCTTCGGGCGGCGGCAATACTTCACCGCGACCGTCATCGGCTTCACTCTCGCCTCCGCGCTGTGCGGCATGTCCGGATCGATCGAAATGCTGATCGTGCTGCGCATCGTGCAGGGACTCTTCGGCGGCGGTTTGATCGCGACGGCCCAAGCGACGCTGCGCGACACGTTCACCGTCGCAGAAGTCGGTTTGAGCCAGGGCATCTTCGCCGTGATCATTCTCGTCGGACCCGATCATCGCGCCGATGCTGGGCGGCTATCTCGTCGATGCCGCTTCGTGGCAGTGGATCTTCTTCATCAACATCGTGCCGGGCGCGATCTCGGCGATCATCGTCGGCACGATGCTGCGCAATCCCACCGAACCCGAAGCTGCGACCGTCGACACGGGCGGCATCGTGCTGCTCACGGTCGCTCTCGGTGGCTTGCAGTTCATGCTCGAAGAGGGCGAACGCCGGGATTGGTTCGATAGCGCGAGCATCGGAATCGCCGCAGCAGCAGCCGCGATCGGGGGCATCGCATTCGTGCTGTGGGAGTTGTACGGTACGCGCAATCCGATCGTGGACTTGCGCATCCTGCGCTACCGGACGGTCGCAGTCGGGCGTCGTGCTCGCGGCGGGAATTGCGGCCACGCTTTTCGCCACGACGTTCGTCCTGCCGCAATACGCGCAAGGGGTGCTCGGGTTTACGGCATTCGACAGCGGCGAGCTGGTGCTGTTCCGGGCGCTGCCGATCATGCTGATCGCGCCGGTCGTCGCGGGACTCGTCGGCGCCGGGCGCGTCGACGTCCGCGCCGCAATGGCCACCGGCTTCCTGCTCACCGCGATCGGATCGTTCCTCATCGCCGGCATCACGAGCAGCTCGACCTCGTTCACGCAACTGCTGCCGGGGCTCGTCGTCGGCGGGCTCGGCACGGCAATGCTCTTCATCCCGCTCTTGATCGCGGTCCAGACCTCGACGTCGGCCGACGATGCGCCGAAGGCGAGCTCCTTCATCACGCTGGCCTTCCAGCTCGGCGGCTCGGTCGCAAGCGCGATGCTTGTGACGCTGATCGATCGGCGCACCGATTTCCACGCTGCGATCATCGACGGAAACCTCGGTCTGGATCACCCCGCAGTACGCAGCGCCCTGCAGGCCATATCGCCGTCGCAGTTGGCCGCGCTTGCGATGGCGCAAGCGCAAACGCTCGCCTTTGCCGATGTCGCCTACGCCGCGGCCGCCATCGCTGCAATCATGATCCCGATCGTCTTTTTCTTACAACGCTCGCGCCACGCCATCACGGAAATATCGTTCGAATGAAAACGCTCCACTTGACCGACGAACACAGCGCCGCGGTCGCGCGGCTCGACGCCGATCTCGCGATCGCCGCAACCGGCTTCGCCGGCAACGGCCGCACCTTACACGCGGTGCGGCGCGAAGTGCTCGAGGCCTACCGCAGCGCGCTTGCCGCTGCCGCCGGTATTCCGCAGGACCCGCACTGGCACGTGCTCGCGATCGGTGTCGGCACGTTCATCGCGTGCGTCTCCGGCAGCGCGCGCTCGCAACCCGCGGCTGCCGCGCTCGCGCGCCTGTGGTTATTGCGCGTCGAGCTGCTGCCCGAACTGCCTCACCCGCCGGCGGCAAGCAGGGCGCGCAGCGCGTCTTCATCGAGGATCTCGATGCCGAGCGACTCCGCTTTGCGTGAGTTTCGAGCCGGCTTCTTCACCGGCCACGACGTAGGTCGTCTTCTTACTCACGGCCGAGGTCACTTTGCCGCCGGCCGCAACGATCAGTTCGCTCGCTTCTTCGCGCGTGAGGTTCGGCAGCGTTCCGGTGAGCACGAACGTCTTGCCGGCCAGCGGTCCGGCGCTGACGCGCTCGCGTTTCGGCGCGGTGAGATCGACCCCGGCCGCGCGCAAGCGCTCGACGAGCGCGCGATTAGCGGCTTGCTGGAAGAACAGCACCACGCTGGCGGCGATTTGCGCGCCGATGCCCTCGCTCGTGATGAGGTCGGCCTCGCTCGCCGCCATCAGCGCATCGATCGTGCCGTAATCGCCCGCCAGGATCGCGGCGTTCTGCGCGCCGACCATCCGGATTCCGAGGCCGAAGAGCAGCCGCGCGAGGCCGCGTTTTTTCGAACCGGCGATGTTGGCCAGCACGTTCGCGATCGTCTTGTCGCCCATGCGCGGCAGCGTCGCGAGCCGTTCGGCCGTCAGCGCGTAGAGACCGCTGACGTCGTCGACGAGCCCTTCGTCGACCAGCGCGAACGCCAGCACGTCGCCGACGCCTTCGATGTCCATCGCGCCGCGCGAGGCGAAGTGCCGCACGCGTTCGCGCCGCTGCGCGGGACACGTCGCGTTCGTGCAGCGCGCCATCGCCTCGCCCTCGGGATGATCGACGGCGAAGCCGCACACCGGGCAGTGCGTGGGCATCGTGAATTCTTTGAGCTTTTTCTTGCGCTCGGCGAGCACGGGGCCGACGACTTGCGGGATCACGTCGCCGGCCCGGCGCACGACGACCACGTCGCCCTCGCGAATATCCTGGCGGCGGATGTGATCTTCGTTGTGCAGCGTCGCCATCTTGACCGTCACGCCGCCGATCTGCACCGGCTCGAGCTCCGCGTACGGGTTGAGCGTGCCGGTGCGGCCGACGTTGATGCCGATCCGCACGAGCCGCGTGGTCGCCTCGCGCGCGCGGAACTTGTAGGCGATCGCCCAGCGCGGATCCTTGCCGGCGTAACCCAGCTTTTCTTGCAGCGCGAGATCGTCGACCTTGACCACGATGCCGTCGATCTCGTAGTCGAGCTTTTCGCGCTCGCCGTCCCACCGCTCGGTGAACGCGATCACGTCGTCGATCGTCGCCGCGCGTTCCACGTGCGGGTTCGTCGCGAAACCCTGCGCGCGCAAGAATTCGATCAAACCGAACTGGGTCGCGGGAAAGCCGTCGGCGTCCACGTCGCCGACCGCGTAGGCGAAGAACGACAGCCGCCGCTCCGCGGTCAGCCGCGCATCGAGCTGGCGCAGCGCGCCCGACGCGGTGTTGCGCGGGTTGGCATAGAGCGGTTGTCCCGCGGCTTCGCGGCGCGCGTTGAGCGCATCGAAGTCGCTTTGACGGAAGTACACCTCGCCGCGCACGTCGATCGCGCGCACGCCCTTGCCGCGCAGCTTCAGCGGGATCGAGCGGATCGTGCGCAGGTTCTCGGTGACGTCTTCGCCGGTACTGCCGTCGCCGCGCGTGCCGCCGCGCACGAACGCGCCGTTCTCGTAGTGCAGCGAGACCGCGAGGCCGTCGATCTTCAGCTCGCACGTGTACGCCACGGTCGCGGTACCGGCCAGCTTGCGCACGCGCTCGTCGAACGCGCGCAATTCGTCGCCGTCGAAGGCGTTGCCGAGCGAGAGCATCGGCTTGCGGTGCGGATAGGGCGAGAAGCCGCTGGCAATCGCCGAGCCGACCCGCACCGTCGGCGAATCCGGCGTGCGCAGTTTCGGGTCGGCGGCCTCGAGGTCGATCAGTTCGCGCAGCAGCGCGTCGTAGTCGGCGTCCGAGAGCTGCGGATCGTCGAGGACGTGATAGCGATAGTTCGCGTCGTCGAGCTGTTTCCGCAGGGCGGCCGCGCGCTCAGCGGCGCGCGGCACCGGCATGTTTGGGCGAGAACACCTGGATCACGTACCCATCCGGATCGGTGATCACCGCCACGCGCCCGAAGTCCTGATCGTAGGGATCTTGCAGGATGCGCACGCCGGCCATGCGCGCGTCGGTGATGAACGCGTCGACGTTGTCGACGTTGAAGCCGAGCTGCAGCGAGCCCGGCCGCACGACGAGCGTTTCGCTATCGGGGTGCAGACCCAACCGCTGGCCGTCGCCGAGCTCGAAATCGACCCAATCCGGAAACGCGTCGGTGCCGACGCGCAGCAACAGCACGTCCCGGTAAAACGCGCGCGAACGCGCCAAATCGGAACACACAAGCATGGCCATAGCAAAGGCCGTCATGCCTGGGACTTCGTTAAGCTTCGACGGGAACCCGGTCTTCGGCGACCAGATCGCCGAGGGTTTGGAGGTTGGCGGCTTCGCGCGCGGCGATCTTGGCGTCGTCGACGTGGATGCCGTGCGCGCGCTCGTCGGCCAGCACCGCCTTGAGATACTGGCCGGTGAACGACGCCGGATTCGCGGCAAGCTCCTCGGGGGTGCCGGTGCCGACGATCGTCCCGCCGCGGTCCCCGCCCTCGGGTCCCATGTCGATCAGGTAATCGGCGGTCTTGATCACGTCGAGGTTGTGTTCGATCACGAGCACCGTGTTGCCGACCGAGACCAGCCGCTGCAGCACGTCGAGCAGCTTGTGGATGTCGGCGAAGTGCAAGCCGGTCGTCGGTTCGTCGAGCACGTAGAACGTGCGGCCCGTGGCGCGCTTCGAGAGTTCGGTCGCGAGTTTGATGCGCTGCGCCTCGCCGCCCGAGAGCTGCGTGGCCGGCTGGCCCATCTTGATGTAGCCGAGGCCGACTTCCGCGATCGTCTTCAGTTTGTTGGCAATGCGCGGGATGACCGCGAAGAACTCGCTCGCCTCATCGACGCGCATTTCCAGCACGTCGGAGATCGACTTGCCCTTGTACTTCACCTCGAGCGTCTGCGCGTTATAGCGTTTGCCTTTGCAGACCTCGCACGGCACGTAGACGTCGGGCAGGAAGTGCATCTCGATCTTGATGATGCCGTCGCCCTGACACGATTCGCAGCGCCCGCCCTTGACGTTGAACGAGAACCGGCCCGGCGTGTAGCCGCGCAGCTTCGATTCGGGCGTCATCGAAAACAGCTCGCGAATCAGATCGAACGCGCCGGTGTAGGTCGCCGGGTTGGATCGCGGCGTGCGGCCGATCGGCGACTGGTCGATCACGACCATCTTGTCGAGTTCGGCCGCGCCCTTGACGCTGCCGTACGTCCCGCCGGCGGGCTGGTGGTGCAGATGCTGGTTGAGCGCCTTGACGACGACCTCGTTGACGAGCGTCGATTTGCCGCTGCCGCTCACGCCGGTGACGCAGGTGAAGGTGCCCAGCGGAATGTCGACGTCGAGGCCCTTGAGGTTGTTGGCCTTGGCGTTCTTCACCGCGAGCGTGGCTTTGCCGGTACGGCGCTTCTTCGGGATCGCGATGAATTGGCGGCCCGAAAGGTACGCGCCGGTCAGCGATTCCGGATTCTTGAGGATGTCCTCGATCGGGCCGACCGAGAGGATGTAGCCGCCTTCGGCACCGGCGCCCGGACCGATGTCGACGATCACGTCGGCATGGCGCATCGTATCTTCATCGTGCTCGATGATGATGAGGGTGTTGCCGATGTCGCGCAGCGTTTGCAGCGTCGCCAAGAGCCGGTCGT
Organism: Vulcanimicrobiota bacterium; assembly: GCA_963845455.1. Classification (GTDB taxonomy): domain Bacteria; phylum Vulcanimicrobiota; class Vulcanimicrobiia; order Vulcanimicrobiales; family Vulcanimicrobiaceae; genus Lustribacter. The sequence goes on from CAWJSM010000003.1 coordinate 250,797, forward strand.
TGTCGCGCTGATGCAAACCGATCGACGGCTCGTCCAAGATGTAGAGCACGCCGACCAGCGACGAGCCGATCTGCGTCGCAAGGCGAATGCGCTGCGACTCGCCGCCCGAAAGCGTGGTCGCCGAACGCGAAAGATTGAGGTACCCGAGCCCGACGTTGGTGAGAAAGCCGAGCCGCGCGCGGATCTCCTTGAAGATCTGATGACCGATTTGATTCTCGCGCTCGGTCGGCGCGAAGTGCGCGAAGAACTCCTCGGCCACTTCGACCGACATCGTCGTGACGTCGTTGATGTTCTTGCCGGCGATCGTGACCGCCAGACACTTCGGGCTTGAGCCGCGCCCCGCCGCACACCTTGCAGACGGAGGACGACATGTATTTCTCGATGTCTTCCTTGACGTAATCGCTGCTGGTCTCGTTGAAGCGTCGCTGCAGGTTGCCGATCACGCCCTTCGAACGATGCTTCGTAGTCCCAGGTGTGACCGCTGCGCGCTTCGTACGAGAATTTCTGCTTCTTGTCGCTGCCGTAGAGGATCGTGTCGACCAGATCCTCGGGCATGTTCTCGATCGGCGTCGTCGTCTTTACGCGCCGCGAGCGCAACACGCGCTCGACCTGCTGCAAGTAGTACGGGTTCATCGAGGGGAAGCGGCCGCCGCCGATCGACTTCGACCACGGCACGATCGCGCCGTCGGCGATCGACTTCGTGCGATCGGGAATCACTTTCCACGGGTCGATCTCGATCTTTACGCCGAGACCGCTGCACGACGGACAGGCCCCGAACGGGGCGTTGAACGAGAACAGCCGCGGTTCGAGTTCCTGGAACGAGAGCCCGCAATTCGCGCACGCGAACGCTTCGCTGAACGTGAGCTGCTCTTGCTTCTTCGAGCCCGGCGCTTCATACAGCACCACGACGATGCCGCTCGAGAGCCGCAGCGTGGTTTCGATCGAGTCGGTGAGGCGCTTGCGGATGTCGGCCTTCATCACGAGCCGGTCGACCACGACCTCGATCGTGTGTTTCTTCTTCTTGTCGAGATCGATCTTCTCGCGCAGTTCGCGGATCACGCCGTCGATGCGGACGCGTGCGAAGCCCTCTTTCCCAATTTCCTCGAACAGCTTGGCATACTCGCCCTTGCGGTCGCGAATGACCGGCGCGAGCAGCTGAATGCGCGTGCCTTCGGGCAGCTCCATGATCTGATCGACGATCTGCTGGCTCGACTGGGCGCTGACTTCGCGGCCGCACTGATAGCAGTGCGGGATGCCGATGCGCGCGAAGAGCAAACGCAAGTAATCGTAGATTTCGGTGACCGTGCCGACCGTCGAGCGCGGATTGCGCGAGGTCGACTTCTGGTCGATCGAGATCGCCGGCGAGAGCCCCTCGATATAGTCGACGTCGGGCTTCTCCATCTGCCCGAGAAACTGCCGGGCGTACGATGAGAGCGACTCGACGTAGCGGCGCTGGCCCTCGGCGTAAATCGTGTCGAAGGCGAGCGAGGACTTGCCTGACCCGGAGAGCCCGGTAATTACGATGAGCCGGTTGCGCGGCAGGGTCAGGTCGATGTTCTTGAGGTTATGTTCGCGCGCACCCTTGATGACGATCGCATCGAGGGCGCGCGAAGGTGCCGGCGCCATATCTCTGTTGAACCCGGACCGGGCTTAAATCGTTGCTGAGGGCGGCGGCGGGGGTACCCCGGGACGCAGGACGAGGTACTCGCCGACCACGACCAGGACGGCGTAGGCGACGACGAGCTGCGAGATGATCGCGGCGATGACCGGGCCGAGCAGCGGCGCGAACGAGAAGACGTGCGCGATCAACTTGCCGATCAGCTGCAGGATGCCGAGCAGAATACCGATGATCAGCGTCGTGCCGAAACGCGAGCGAGCGATCGCATACGATTCACGCAGGGCATTCAGGCCGCGCCGGTTGCCGACGACGGCCGCCGCGATCGTGTAGAGCGTGAACAGATAGAAGGCAAAGATCGACAGCAAGAACGTGAACGGCGCGAGCAACACCGCAATGATGCCGAACACGAAGAGCCAGATCGCGGCAGTCAGGACATTGCCGGCATCTTCGTTCACCGCTCGGGTGCCGTCCGCCAGCGTCGTCACGCCGCGCTGCCACGCCGCCCCGGCCATGCCGGCCGTGTAACACTGCGTAACGATGTAGCCCGCAATCGCGATGACGGCCACGAAGACGCCCGACACGAACGCGCCCAGCCCGTACGCGAAGGAGACGGCGGCGCCGCTCGGTTCGCCGTACGTGTCGGGCGTGTTGAGCGCGTACACCCCGGTGACGAGCCCGACCACCAGGCCCACGACGATCCCGGGGACGATGATCACCCAATTCCGCGTCAGCAGCTCCCAGGCGCGGGCAAAAACGTTCTCGACGGTCGGAACCTGCACGGCGTTCTCCTCAAGTTTGTCATCCCGCCAAGTCTGTCATCCGCGCAAGTCTGTCATCCCGAGCTTGTCGAGGGACAGCCACCAAGCTTGACGATCGAGGCGCTCCCTCGACAAGCTCGGGATGACAATTAGCGCTTCGGTTCCCCGGAGGACACCCCTTGCGCGTCGCCGAGCGGCAGCACGTCGAGCACGCCGGCGATGTCGTTCACGACGGCGTCGGGCGGCCGGGCGCCGTCGGGGAGCGGGATCGCGTGGACGTCGACCAGGACCGTGAACAGGCCGACTTCGGCGGCGCCGATGATGTCGCGGTCGTAGCGGTCGCCTACCATCGCCGTGCGCGCCGGCTCGCTCCCGAGCGTCCGGCACGCGAGGCGAAAGATCTCCGGGTCCGGCTTGACCATCCCCATCTCGTCGGCCAGGAACAGCGCGTCGACGTGCAAGCGCAAACCAACGCGGTCGACCTTCTCGTTGTGCGTGGCGGCGAAGCCGTTCGTCACGATCCCGATCTTGCAGCCGTGCGCGCGCAGCGCGAGCACCAGGTCGAGCGCGCCGGGAAACAGCTCGAGGTTGCCCGCGCGATACCGTGTGTAGCGCTCGCCGCACCGTTCCGCAAGTTCCGTATCGAGCGGCACGCCGCTTGCGATCAGCGCATCGCTCCACAACTGCGCGCGCGCATCGTGGATCGGCATCGTCAGATGTTCTTGCGAGAGCTTCTTCCAGAAACCGTTCGCTTGCGCCACGTACTCGCGAAAGAGCCGCTCGGCATCGACGCCGCGCTCGGCCGCCACTTCCTCGGCGACGCGGCGCGCGGCACGTTTGTAGGCGTTCGAATCGTCGAGCAGCGTGTCGTCGAGATCGAAGAGGACGGTGTCGATCGTGCGCGTTTGCATGGGTTACGGATGGACGCGAAACGTGCGCAAAGCGAAGGCGGGTAACACGAAGCTCAGCAGTTCGCCGTCCACGCGCGCCTCGCCCGCGACCGGACGTTCGCACGCATCGACCGGGCTCGCGCTGCGCATGCGCCCGCCGCAACGCAGCTCGACGCGCCGTCCTTCGCCGTCGCACTCGCGCACGCGCACGATGATGCCGTCGCCGTCGTCGGCCGGTTTCGTCGCGACCACGAGCACGGCCGGATCGTCGCAGGTGAACAAGCGCACGCGTTCAGGTTCCGCGTAGTCGCGCCACGCGGCCTCGAGCGCGCCGATCGTCGCACCCGCGGTCGGCGTGAGCGCGTAGACGATGTGATGCTCGCCGCGATCGGCCTGCGGATCGGGCCACTGGGGCGAACGCAACAGCGAGGTGCCGATCCGCACGCCGCCGTGACGCAGCGCGAACGCACTCCAGCCGTAGGTGTCGGGCGCGAGGATCGCCACGCCGGCCTCGCCGTCGGTGGCGTGCACCCAGCGTTGCGCCGGCACTTCGAAGCGCGCGCGTTCGGCCGGCGTGCGCGGTTTGGCCGTGCGCACGAGCGAGCCGTGCGGCATGCCGAAGCGCACCTCGTCGGTGCGCACGGCAAAGCGGTGTTCCGCGCGCAAGATGCGGTGCTTTGCTTGCCAGCCCACATTGAGCTCGATCCGCAAATACGGTTCGCCGGCGCCGAGCGCGATGCGCATCGCGATCGCGGTACCATCGCCGTTCAGCTTCACGATCAGCGCGTCGTCTTCGATCGACGCGCCGGCCGCTTTCAGCTTTTTGGGGTGCCGCTCGTAGGATGAATCGAGGTTCCAGGCATCGTAGGTGCGCGGCTTGTCGACGTAGAGCATCAGGCCGTTCGCGATCGCGGCGAGGTTGCGGCCGTCGACGCCGGAAAGCTCGATCACCGTGCCGTCGCGGCGCACGCGCGCGCGGACGTAATCGTTGGCGAACACGTAGGTATCGCCGTCGGCGACCGGCGCGACCGGAGCCGCCGGCGCAAGCACGACATCGGAGCGCGGCAGGATCGAGCGTGCCGCGGCGGCGACGCGTTCGACGATGCGTTCCGCGCGCTCGTATTCGTGCAGTACCTCGGCGTAGGCCGCACCGATCGCGCTGCCCGCCATGACGTCGTGGAACTGATTGCGCAGCACGAGCGTCCAGGCGGTACGCAGATCGTCGAGCAGCGGCGCGATCGCGCTCGCCGGCGCGCGCACGCCGATGCACCACGCGCACAGTTCTTCCGCTTCGCCCAGCGCCCGCTCCAGCGCCGCGTTACGCGACTTCACGTCGCGATGCGTCGTGTACGTGCCGCGATGGGTCTCGAGGTAAAGCTCGCCGCGGTACTGCGGCAGCGTGCGCCGGTCGACGGCGGCGAACCAGTCCGCCACGCTCTCCCACGGCCGCTCGTTCTGCGGCACCTCCGCGATCTCGCGGTCGGTCACGCCGCCGCCGCCGTCGCCGTAACCGTGCACGAGGATCTCGTTGCGCTCGCGCGCGATCGCTTGCCGCGCCGGCGTCGCCTCGCCCTCGTATTTGTCGATGACCGCCGAGACCATATGCGAGCCGTCGTCGCCGTACCAGGCGAATTGCGGATACGGCCAGCGCGTCGTCTCGTTCCATTGCAGCTTGGTCGTGGCGAAGAAGTGCACGCCCGCGTGCGTTGCGAGCAGCGGCAACGTGTTCGGAAACCCGAACGTGTCGGGCAGCCACACGACATCCGGCACGATGCCGAGCTTGCCGGTCGTATAGCGCACGCCGTAAGCGAATTGCCGCAAGATCGATTCGCCCGACGGGGCGTGCAGATCCGGCTCGACCCACATCGTCGCCACGCTCGCGTCCCAGCCGCGGCCCACGCGCTCGCGCACCCGGGCGAACAGCTCGGGATCGTCGGCTTCCACCCACGCATACAACTGCGGCTGGCTCTGCGCGTACACGTACCGCTCGTCGATCGTCATCTGCCGCAGCGCGGTCGCAAAGGTGCGCAGGGCCTTCCGCCGCGCGTCCGCATACGTCCACAACCACGCGAGATCGAGATGCGCGTGGCCGACCATCGGAACGCCACGATGCTCGCGGTCCCTCGACGACGCGCCTCCCGGCGCTTTGCTCGGGATGACAGCTGGGTCATCGGCCGCCTTGTCATCCCGAGCTTGTCGAGGGACCGCCGTAACCGTGAGTGTTTCGTGCGGCTTCTGTTCGGCGCGGGCTAGCATCCAGCGCCAGCGGACGCCGTCGCCGGCGGGCAGGCCCGCGATCGGCAGCGACCGGCGCTCGACGGTCAGCGTTAGCTCTTGCGAACCGTCGATGGGCGGCAGATCGATCGTGGTATGTTTGCCGTCGAACGCGCCCGCGATCGCGCCGTCGATGCGCAACAGCGCACCCGTGCGCGTGGGATAGCTCATCCGCAGCGCCCGGCCGTCGAACGCGTACGTGGCGCGCAGCGTGACGGTACGCTCGTCGGCTGCGCACCGCTCGAGGCGCACGCGCATCGTCAGAACGTCTTTTGCAGGCTGTCGTTCGAGCGGGAGCAGTTGTTGCGGTTCGCGTGCTGCTTGTCGTCGAGGACATAGCGCACGAGCACCATCACCGGATCGGTCCGTTGCGAGGTGGCGCGGAAGATGCGGAACTGCAGCGGATAGGCTACGCCCGCCGCGAGTGCGGGCAACGGTTGCTCCGCGACCACGTTGCCGTCGCGCAACAGTTCGGCGTGCTGGGCCGTGTGCGGCTGTTGCGACTCGGCGCCGATGTTCGAGAACACGCCGGTGATCAGGAGCCGGTCGGCAGTTGCCGCGCGCACGGAACCTTTTACCACCTTGATCTGCAGATCGGTGACGGAAATATCGCTGCCTGGGCACGGCGCCGGTGACGGGGTCGCCATGGCCAGCACACCGGCCAGAAAAACCGCGATCATACCCGCGTTGTTAGCCCAACGCGGCTTGTTCGCCCCCTCTTACGGGGTGGCAAGGGCGGCGAAGGATGCGAGGCCGGCGGCCCGGTCGATGCGCCGGCGCGGGAGCGTGTACGGTGCGGCGAGCGAGGTCACGACGCCCGGCCGCTCGGTGAGGGCCGCCTTCATCCCGGCGCGCTGCATCAGCGCGAGCGTCGCCGCATTCCACCGGCCGGCCGGGTACGCGTAGGTCGTCGGCCGTGCCACGTACCGCGAGAGCGCCGTCACGCAGGCGGACACCTCGTGCGCCGCCTCCTGCGCGCTCACCCGCGAGAGGTCGAGGTGGTGCGTGCCGTGGCAACCGATCTCCATGCCGTTCGCGCGCATCATGCGCAGCTGTTTCCATCCGGCGTGCTTGGCGTCACCGACGAAACCCGCGCTGATGTAGAAGCTCGCGCGATCGCCGTACTTGCGCAAGAGCGGCGTGACGACCGTGGCGCCGTCGGTGTACCCGTCATCGAAGGTGAGGACGACCGCGTTGCGCGGGTGCTGACCGGCGCGCAGCGCATCGGCTAAATCGTTCATCGTGATTGTCCGGATCGAATGCGCGCGCAGCCACGCGAGCTGTGCTTCAAATGCCGACGGCTCGAGCGTCAGCGACTTTCCGACCGCGCCCGGCGGCGTGCGCGGATCGACCATGTGATACATCAGCACCGGCACCCCCGCGACGGGCGCGGCAGCGATGGTGCCGGCGAGGATCGCGAGCAGGCAAATGAGACGCATCAAGAACTCCCGGGAACGATGACCGCGAGCGCGCGGAAGCGCAACGTTCCGGCCGCGTGCACCGGTGCCCCGCCGAGCGACGGAACGACGTACACCGACGTCAGCCTTACGGGCGGATTAAGATCGGGCGGCAGCGCGATCGCGATACGCCGCCAGCCCGTCCAGTCGACGTTCTTGGCCAGCGTGAGCAGCGATTTCTCGCCGTAACGATTTACGAACGACGCGCGCAGCGGCACGCCGTTGCCGTCGCCGAAGACCTCGAGCGTGAAGCGCACCGGTTCGCCGGGCAGCGGTATCACAGCGTTCGCATATGCCGCCCGCGCGCTGCCGGTAAAATCATACGCCAGCGCCGTTTCCGGATACGCCGGAACGGTGACGGTGTGGTTGCCGACGCGAATGGGCGTCGTCGCCGTCACCGCGCCGAGCGTCGCCGTGGCAAGTGCGTCGCCGGCTTGCGTGTCGTACACGACGCGCGGCCCGCTCGCCGTTTGCGCGCCGAGCATCCAGCGCACGGGCGCGTCGCCGAGCACGATCGGCGCGCCGCGTTCATCGGCGGCGGTAACGGTCATCGGCAGCTGCACGCCGCGCGCGGGATTCGGACGATCGGGCGCGATCGCAAGCGACGTCACGCGGTCGACCGTGCGATACGCAACCTGGGCCGTCAACGTGCCGCCGCGTTCGCGTACGACCGCGACGTGCGCACCCAGCGCGGGATCCGCGACCAGCGGCGCAACGTCGGCGGGGCGCAGGCGATGATCGCCGTCATCGACGATCGCACCGCGCAACGCGACGGCAGCGCCGCGATACGCGATGAACGTCGACGGGCGCACGACGAGATGCGGATGCGCGCCGCTCGGCGCGTCGCTGTAAGCCAGCAGCGCATCGGCGACCGGACGTTCGCGTCCGTCGCTCGGATCGTTGACCACGGCCGGCGCCGCCTCGCCGAGCGCGCGCGCCACGAGCGTGGCGGAACCGCCGGAATCGAACGCGAGGCCGTCGGTTGCGCCGAAGCCGCGCATCAACGCGCCGAACTCCGGCCGCGTGAGGCCGACCGACACCGCCGCGTTGCGTCCGTCGGCCACGATCAGCAGCAGCGTCCCGTCAGGTTCGAGCGCGGCGCCGGCAACCGGAAAGCGCACGTTGCTCTCCTCGGGCGCCGGACTGTACGGATCGGCGACCGCAGCGCCGTGCGCAACGAGCAGCGGACCGCCGCCGACGGCAGCTCGCAACGTCGCTGCGGCGGGCGTCGTGTCGAACGCGAGCGTCACCGTGTCGCCGACGTTCGGCAACGGCCCCAGCGCTTGCGCCGCCGGACCGAAGCCGAGCAATGCGCCGGTGACCGCTCCCGGCGGCGGCGCGCCGACCGCGCTGACGCGATACGTTCCGGGCGATCCGGCCGGCGTATCCACCGGATCGAGCGTCGCGGCGATGACGTTGGGCGTTGCGCTGAGCGTACCGTACGCGGGCGTGAGCAGCGCCGCTCCGCCTTGCGGCGGCCACTCGTTGACGCCGGTGAGCGGCAGCTGCGTCGCGCCGTACGCAACGGTGCCGGCAAAGCTCACGTAGCCGATGCCGACCTCGCCCGTGCTCGACACATTGAGCGCGGCGCGCTTCGACGGCGTGCGCAGCAGCGCACCGTCGCGCACGACGACGTTGAGCGGCTGGTTCGTGTTGCCGATGTCGAAGTAATCGGCGTTGACGCCGGCGACGGCACCCGTGCGCACGGCCATCGACGATACGGTCTCACCGCTCGAGATCATGTGGTCGCGCGCGACCGCCGTTTCCAACCGCACCGTCGGATCGTGCGTGTCGATCGCGACGACGTGGATCACGAGCGGACCGGCGTTCGTCGTCAGGCGATAATCGGCGCGCCGAATGCCGGGCGCCACGTCTTCCGGTACCGACCACTGCGCCACGACGAGCGGAAACGGCGCCGGCGGCGCTAAGGTGACGGGCAGCGCGATCATCTTAAAGGCGCTCCGCCCCAGGCTGCGCGCCCCCCACTCCGTGGGGCCCCCGAATTCGAGCTCGCACAAAACCTGATTGCTTTGGCTAGATTATTCTGCGCTCGCTCCATCACCGAGTACTCAGCGGGGTCGGTTCGACGTGGGGGCGCGGGGCGGTGACGATCGTCCCGAGCGGCGCCGTGCTGTAGACGAACAGTGCGTCGGTGACGTAGCGCTCTTCGCTGAAGTCCGACGGCGTATTGCGCACGGTGGTCGCGCTATTGCCCGGCGCGCGCGAAACGAGCGTCACCGAGCCGCCGGAGTCGAGCGCCATCGCATCGATCATGCCGTAGCCGCGCAAGAGCTCGGCGAACTCGGGCCGCGTCATGCCGATCGAGCGTTCGGGATGACGCCCATCGACCGATGCGAACATCAGCGTGCCGTCGGGCATCGTGCCGATCGCGATCACCGGCCACTGCACGTCACGCTCGTCGGGCGCCGGCGCATGCTTGTCTTCGTACCACTGCCCGTCTTTGAGCAGCAACGGACCCGAACCGATGCCGGCCACTGCGCCCGGCACCGGCGGATCGATCGCATAGTTGAGATCGATCACATCGCCCGGCATGGGCAGCGGCGCGCGCGTGAGCGGGCCGAAGCCGATCCCCCACGTCACCGGGGTCGCGACCGTCATCGGATGCAGAGAGAGCACGCGGTAGCGCGTATCGCCGAGCGGCTGCAGGGCGGCGAACGTCACGCCCGGCGCCGGCGGCAGCGTCTTGCCGAAATCGGGGGTAATGATCACCGCATCGCGCGTCGGCCACGAGTTGAAGAGCGTGACGGGATAGGAGCGCGTGCCGTCCACTGCTCTGGCGCGCAGATGAAAGCGCGCGAACGTCGGTTTGTTCGTGCGATCGAAGATCACCGCTTCGTGATCGGTCGGGCCGTGATAGAGCACGCCGGACTTGATCAGCAGTCCCTGCGGTTCGTACGTGCGGCCGATGTCGAAGTAGTCGCCGTTCGCGCCGGCGACCGCGTGCGTGCGCAGCGCGAGGTCGGACGTGCGTTCGCCGGCCGAGATGATGTGATCGTGCGAGAGCGCGGTGTCGAAGTGCAGCGTCGGTTCCTTCGGATCGATCGCGATCAGCTGGATAACGTGCGGAACCGCTTTGGTCGTCATCGCGTACTGGCCGAACGTGATGCCCGGCGCGGTCGTCTCGACGTTCATCCAGCGCAGGTTCGGCTGTTGCGCGATCAGCCCGAACATGTGCGCGAGCGCGCGCAGATCGCGAGTGCCCGAGCCGAAGATTCGCCCCCAATCGATGCCGTCGTGCACTTCACCGACCGCCGCCACCGGCGTGCCGTCATCGAGGATGGCGTCGAGGCCGGTGCTGCCCAGGCCGTCAGGCGCGACCGTCACGTTGCCGGTCAGCGCGTGCAGCGCGTGCCCCGCAATCGAACCGCGGACGCCGTCGAGCGCGAGCGTGCCGTGCAACCCCTCCGCCGAGGTGAACGCGACGTTATGTGCTTCGCCGGCGCTCAAGACGACGTCGGGGTTGGCGAACAATCCGGCGACCGGCGCCACCGGCAACGCGGCGGCGGTCCAATGCTGCTCGACGTACTGCCCGTCGTCGACCGCGTTCGCACTGAACGGATACGCCGTATCGCCGATGACGTTGCCGTGCAGATCGTAGGTGAGGTGCGTGGCCGCATCGAGCGTGCCGTTCAAGCCGGCGACCTCCAGCTTGGCTGCGCCCGTGCTGCGTACCAGCGACAGCGTTGCGTTATTCAAGTGCACATGCAGATGGCCGAGGTTGAGCGTGTGCGCGGCGCTCGGCGCTCCATTGAGTTCATCGCCCGTGACGCGATCGACCGCGACGGTAACGTGCAGACCGGTCGGACGCACGTCCCAGACGTCACCGTTGACCGCATAAGCGACGCGATCGGCCGTGAGCGTTGCCGACCCGGTGGCGGTCTGCGCGCTCACGCCTTCCAGGATCGTGAGCCCGTCTTCACGGCGCAGATTTGCGATCGTGGCGTTGCCGCCGACCGCGCCCGACAACGCCCGCTCGACGACCATCTTCTCGATCGCATCGTGCGCCGCGGCCGCGAACGCGATGAGGAAGATGACGACGCACGCGCCGATGATGGCGTAGCGGTGCCACGTGGGCCGAGGGAACGTGCGCTTCGCTGAAGCAACACCGCTTTTGATGGTCACCCGCTTCCTCGCCTGGACGGCCTTCGTTTGCTTCATGCTGATCGCAGCACCCGTAAGGGGAGCGAGTGACGGACTTCCGCAGATCGCTTCCGGTGGACGAACGCCGTACGTCGCCGTCATCGTGTGGCACGACGTCGTTCCGGCGAAGGAACTTTGGTTCGACACCCCGCTCGATACCTTCAAAACGCAGCTCGCCGCGATCGCGCGCGGCGGCTATCACGTGATCACGCTCGAGACGTTGCGCGCGCACCTCGAGCACGGCGCGCCGCTACCGAGCAAGCCGCTCGCCTTGACCTTCGATGACAACGGCCACGGCATTTATGAAAACGCGTTCCCGTTGCTACGGCAGTATCGTTATCCCGCCACAATGTTCGTGCACTCGAACTTCGTCGGCACGACGACGCACGGCAAGCGGCACACGACCTGGCCGCAGTTGCTCGAGATGTCGCGCAGCGGCATCATGACGATCCAGAGCCTCACCGCAAATCATCCGCCCGATCTGCGGCAGCTCAGCGACGCGGATGTGGTGCACGAGCTCACGCTCTCGCGCACGTCACTGCAGTATCATCTCGGCCACAAGATCTACGCGCTCGTCTATCCTGAAGACAACTACGACGAGCGGCTCGAGAAGCTCGCCGCAGCCAACGGCTACGACATGGCATTCATCGAGGATTGGGGCAACGCCGGCGATTCCGCGAACCTGCTGGAGATCCACCGCTACTCCGCCCTCACCCGCTTCCCCCAAGCCCTATCGGACGTCGCAGCCGGCCACTCTTAGCCTGTGAGAATTAGCGCCAGATATCGGTAATCGGCGAGGCTGTGGCGGCTTTGCCGGTCAGCGGTAAGCCGTAGAGGTCTTCGAGCGTGCGCAGGACGTTGTAGTGGTTGATGCGCTGCGGGTAGCGGCCGGCACGGATCATCGGGCCGACGAACATCGTCGGGATCGAGTTGACCGCATCGTAGCCTTCGTCCCACGTGAAGATGACCAGCGTGTCGTGCGTCGCCGCCCACTTCAGGAGCGGCGTCAGGTGCGCGGCGGCCCAATCGTCGCCTTCCTTGACCGTGCCGTCGTGCATATCGTCATCGACGTCGGGCACGATGAACGTCACCGTCGGCAGCGTGTCGAACGACGTTAGGTCGTCGAGCGGGCGATGCAGCTGCTGCGGGATGTTGGTGAAGTGCGTCCATGGCGCATGCTTTTGCGCGTACGTTCCTGCCGAACAGCCCATGAAGCCGGCCTTCGGCAACGCTTCCGAATACGCGGCGAACGTAAGGTGGGCGGCGAGCAGTTCGCTCGCGATGTTTGGTGCATCCGTAGGAATGCCGCGCGCGGGACAACCGTCACCGTTGGTATTCGTGAGGCCGGCGAAGAGCGCGAAGTAGTTCGGCTGGCTCGGGTGCATGACGCCGTATGCGTGCGTGAACAGCGCGCCCGACCGCGCGACCGTGGCGAGATACGGCGCGTTGCCGCTCTCGACGACTTGCGCGAGCGTGTGGTTCTCTTCAATGACCACGACGACGTGCGCCGGCCGCGGCAACGTCGCGGCATCTGCGCTACTGCCGAATACTAACGCTACGAGAAGCGCGACGACGATTGAGGCGGTCCCTCGACGACGCGCCTTGCGGCGCTTTGCTCGGGATGACAATATCACTGCTCGCCTTTCGGCATATTACTGCGCCCGTTCCGGCATATCACTGCTCGCCTTCGAAGTAGTCGAGGGACGGTTCGCTGCGCACGATGATGCCGGTGGCTTCGACCAGCACTTTGCGCGAATCGGGATAGTGGCACACGTCGCCCGGATCGATGTTGGCGAACATCAGGATCACGGCCGAGGTGTCGCCTTCGTTCGAGAGCCGGTGCGCGCCGCGCTCGCCGGTCGGAAACGCGATCACGTCGCCGGGCCGCAGCTCGAAGGTGCCTTGGGGCGTGCGCAGCGTCGGCGTGCCCGACCATACGACGAACGCTTCTTCTTCCTGCGTGTGCCAGTGATTGGGGCAGTAGACTTCGCCGCGCTCGAGCACGCCGAGCGCGTAACCCAAGCGCGTCGCGCCGAGCAGCCGGCCGACCTCGGCCGCCGAACCGGTGTACGGCGGCGGGCCGTCGTCGGGCGCGATGGCGAGTTCGTCGAGGTTCACGCGCCGCGTCAGCACGCCGTTGCGCGCGTCGAGCATGTCGCACAGCGCTTCCCAGCCGTGGTGAAACACCGGCATGCCGTCGCCGACCAGCAAGTGCCGCACGCCGAGGGCCAGAAGTTGACGCACCGAAAGCGCCGCGCGCGCCGGGTCTTCGAGTTTTTCATCGGGCATCAGCCGAACCGCGCCGGCGGGCACGCCCCATAACGCATCGCCCGTGATGGCGCTGCGACTGTTGCGGTGCACGAGCGCGAATTCGCCCGGCGTCTTGAATCCGTCGAGGCCCACGACGCTCCAGCCGTAGATCGATTCGCCGTGTCCGAGCGTGCGCGCGACGGGAACGCTCATCTCCTCCGCATCGGGCAGCGACGCGATCACCGGCACGCTGTAGCGCTCCGCGAACAGCGCGGCCGCGCGTTCGTGATCGCGATTGGTAATAACGACCGCCGCCAAACCGCGTTCGTCGACGAACGCCAGATCGTCGGCATCCGGCTCGAGCGGGTCGACCACCATATTGCCGCCGTCGCCGGCGACGAACCACGCGTTGAAGAACATCGCGCGATCCGCTTGCCAGCGCGACCACGTCCACACACCCGGCACGATCGTGGTCTGCATCAGGATGCGCTCGCGATGCCGTCGGCCGCGTCGCGTGCGATCGCGTTTGCCGCGCGTTCACCCGCCGGACCGTAGCCGCCGCCGCCGGCCGTTTGCACGACGAGCGTTTCGCCCGCGTTCACCTGCAAGGTCACCTTGGCTGGAAGCGTGCGCATCGTTTGTTCTCCCTCGTCGCCGGCCGCGATCAGCGTATGCCGTCCGGGTGCTCCGGCGCCGCCGCCGGCACTGCCCTGCGGCCGCACGGCATGCCGTTCACCCAAGAGCGAAATCGTCGCGCTGCCGCTGCGAACCTGCAACGCGCGCACGAGCCCCGCGCCGCCGCGCCGGCGGCCCGCGCCGGCGGTGTCATCCGCGAACTCATAGCGCGTGACGCGCAAGCGGAAAGGCGCGCTCGAGCACCTCGATCGGCGTATTGAGCGTGTTCGTCATGTGCGCTTGGATCGCGTCGACGCCGTCGGCCTCGGGACGCGCGCCCATCCCGCAGCCGTTCGTCTCGTAAAACGCCCACGGCGCGCCACGCTCGTCGACGCCGCCCATCATCACGTTGTTCATCGAACCGCCGCTCTGCGCGGGCACGCGATCGGGCGCGAGCATCCCGAGCGCGGCGAGCACGAGATCCGCATTGCGCATCGACGTCTCGACGTTGCCGGCCGAGACCGGCGCCGGACGGTGCGGGTTCAACAGCGTGCCTTCAGGCACGTGCACCTCGATCGGCCGGAACACGCCGTCGTTCATCGGAATATCCGCCGCCAGCAGCGCGCGGATCGCATAGTACACGCCGGATAGCGTGACGCCGTAGACGGCATTGAGCGGCATCGGCAGCTGCGGCGAGGTGCCGGTGTAGTCGAGCCGCATCGCCTCGCCGCGCTTCTCGAGCCGCAGTTTGAGAACGATCGTCGGCTCGCCGTTCGCGTCTTCCATCACGTCGCTGCACTCGGCGATGCCGTCGGGAAACGCGCGCAGCGCGGCGCGCATGCGCCGTTCGCCGTCGTCGATCGCCTTGGCCGTGGCCTGCGCGACCGTCGCGGCGCCGTAGCGCTCGACCAGATCGCGCACGCGGCGCTCGCCCGTCACGTTGCCGGCCAGCTGCGCGCGCAGATCGCCGCTGCGCGTCTCGGGCGTGCGCGAGTTGGCGCGGAAGAGGGCGACGGTCTCCGGCACCACCACGTCGTCGCGCATCAGGCGCATCGGCGGCATGATGAAGCCTTCGGCGAAGAGTTCGCGCGCGTTGGGCGGCATCGACCCCGGCACCATGCCGCCGACGTCGGCGTGATGCGCTTTGTTGCAGGCGTAGCCGAAGATCGCCCCGTCGACGAAGATCGGCCGGATCACGGTGACGTCGTTGAGGTGCGTGCCCGACAGATACGGATCGTTCACCACCCACTGGTCGCCCGGCCGCATCGCATCGCCGGTCGTTGCGATGCGTTCGAGCGTGCGGCGCAAGCCCCACGGCAGCGAGCCGAGATGCACGGGAATGTGTTCGGCTTGCGCGACCAGGCGCAGATGCGCGTCGAAAAGCGCGCACGAGTGGTCGAGGCGCTCTTTGATGTTCGGTGAGTACGCGGCGTTGCGCACCGCGATCCCCATCTCTTCGCTCGCGTACAGCAAACCCGAGACGATGATCTCGGCCGTGATCGGATCGAGGATGCCGGTTATCACGCGCGTTTCTCCAGCAGCAGGTTTGCCGTGACGTCGACGGTCGCGCGCCAGCCGCGCGGCACCCACGTCGTCGTGTCGTACTGCTCGACGATCGCCGGACCCTCGAACGTATCTCCTTCACCGAGAAGTTCGCGCTGATAGATCGCCGCATCGACGAAGGCGCCTGCGTCCCATGCGCGGCGCGTGCCGATGGCGGGCGTTGTGGCGGTCCCTCGACGACGCTCCTCACGGAGCTTTGCTCGGGATGACATGTCACTCGACTGATGCCGTTCTTGCGCTGCCGCTCTCTGCTAAGTCTTGCGTGCCGCTCTCTGCTAAGTCTTGCGCGCTGGCTCTGTGCGGAGTGCGTGCCGATGGCTGTGATGCGTACGGTGGCGAGTTCGATGCGTTCGTCGCGGACGGCGTAGCCGTAGCGGCGCTCGTGGCGGTGATGGAACGCTTCGGCGATCGCGCCCTCGTCGCCGTCGAACGGCACCGTCAGGTCGAACGACTGCCCGGCGTAACGCAAGTCGAGTTCCGCCACAATGCGGATCTGTTCGTCCGGTACGTCTTGCAGGCGCAACGACGCGCGCGCTTCTTCGCTCAGCGCGGCGGCGACGTCGCGCGCGCCGGCAAGCGTTGCCGCATCGAGCGGCGCGACGAGCGACCGCGAATACGCCGCGCGGACGTCGGCGGCGAGCAAGCCGAGCGCGCTGAACAAGCCGGGGTAGCGCGGCACGACGACGCGCCGCATGCCGAGATCATCGGCCAGCGCGCAGGCGTGCAGCGGGCCGCCGCCGCCGAACGCCATCAGCACGAAGTCGCGCGGATCGAGCCCGCGCTCGACCGACACGATGCGCAGCACCTTCGCCATGTCGGCATCGACGAGCGCGACGATGCCCGCGGCCGTACGTTCAACGTCGCCGTCCAGCGGTGCCGCAACGGTCGCGACCGCCGCGTGCGAGCGCGCCGCATCGATCGGAAACGCGCCGCCGACCAGCGCCGACCGGGTTGAGCCGGCCCAGCACGACGTTGGCGTCGGTCACGGTCGGCTGGGTGCCCTTGCCGTAGCACGCCGGGCCCGGATCGGCGCCGGCCGAGAGCGGCCCGACGCGCAGCACGCCGACCGAGTCGAGGCGCGCGAGCGTTCCACCGCCGGCACTCACTTCGGCCAAGTCAACGAACGGGAAGCGCACCGGGTAGCCGCTGCCCGCACGGCCGCGACCGCTGTGCGTCGCACCGGCGGCTTCGAACTCATAGGCGATCTCGGGCCGGCCGCCGACGATCGTGCCGGCCTTGGCCGTCGTGCCGCCCATATCGAACGACAGCACGTCGGCGACGCCGATCGCGGCACCGGCCGCGGCCGCCGCGATCACGCCGCTGGCCGGACCGCTTTCCACCAGCGTCGCCGGCCGGTCGGCCACGAACGCCAGCGCTGCCGTTCCGCCGTTGGATTGCATGACGAAGACCGGCGCCGTAATCCCGAGCGCGCGCACGCCGGCGGCCAGGCGTTCAAGATAGCCGCGCACCACCGGCAGCAGGGCCGCGTTGACGACGGCGGTCGAGAAGCGCTCGTACTCGCGCTCTTCGCGCACCAGCGCCGACGACGCCGTGACGGCCACGCCGGGGAGCGCCTCGTGCAAGGCGGCGACGACGGCCCGTTCGTGCACGTCGTTGGTGTAGCTGTTGAGGAAGCCGACGGCGACGCTGCGGATCCCGCGTTCGCGGATCGTCGCCACGGCTGCGGCGACGCCGGCCGCATCCAGCGGCTCGTGCACGCTGCCGTCGTAGTCGATGCGCTCGCGAACCGTGAGCCGGTCTTCGCGACGCGCCAGCGGCGTGGGGCGCCCGACGTGGAGGTCGTACACCGAGCTGCGCGCTTGGCGCCCGATTTCGAGCACGTCGCGGAAGCCTTCGGTGGTGATGAACGCGACCCGCGGCAGATCGAGGTTGACCTGTCCGAGCAGGGCGTTCGTGGCGATGGTGCTCGCGTGGCAGAGGCCGGCGATCTCGCCGGCATCGACGTCGCGCAGCAACGCGCGCAGGGCCTCGAGCAGGCCGACCTCCGGCGCGGCCGGTGTGGTGGCCACCTTGTAGCGCAAGATGGCGCCGTCGGCGCCGGTCGCGACGAGATCGGTGAACGTCCCGCCGACGTCCACGCCCACCCGCCAACTCACCGGGCTGCGTTCAGCCCGGCGTGGCGTTGTTGTTTACGTTGGAGTTGATTAGTTCCAGTGCAGCTCGCGGGCGATCTGCTTGCGCTCCCACTCATCGGAGAAGGCCACGTCGGCCACTTCCGCGGGGGCTTGCGTATGCTGATGTCCGTTGAACCAGCCCAGCACCGTCGCGACGAGCGCGTCGATGGCATCGTGTGAGAATTGAGTTTTCCGTTCCATGATGGATCAATTGTAACGTAACGTAACATTACTTGTCAGTCGCATTTGTCTGAGATGCCACTTTAATCGTGCGTTAAGTAACTGCAGAAAACTGCTAAAAGCCCGTCAAAAGGCTGAAAGAATCTCCCAGGAAACAATCTGAGCAAGCTAACTCCCGACGAGTTCGCGCAGCGCGTGCTGGAAAATCTTCGGCGCTTTGCCCTGGAAGAGCACCGACTCGTTGCCGCCGACTTGTTTGCGCAACTCGATCAGCTCGTCGCGCAGCGCGGCGGCCTTCTCGAATTCGAGGTTTGCCGCGGCCTCGCGCATCTTGCGCTCGATGTCGTTGGACATCGCCATCGCCACCTCGCGCGGCAGCTTCTCGCCTTTGAGCCCGGTCGCCGCGACGCTGCTCGTACTGACCAGCGCGAGAATGTCGCGCACTTCCTTGCGAATCGACTTCGGCTCGATGCCGTGCTCGAGGTTATACGCCACTTGCCGCTCGCGGCGCCGTTTCGTCTCGCCGAGCGCGCGCGCCATCGACTCCGTCACGACGTCGGCGTACATGATCACCTTGCCCTCGACGTTGCGCGCCGCGCGGCCGATCGTCTGGATCAAGGCGGTGCCGCTGCGCAGATAGCCCTCTTTGTCGGCGTCCAGAATGCCGACCAGCGAGACTTCCGGCAAATCGAGGCCTTCGCGCAGCAGATTGATGCCGACCAGCACGTCGAACTCGCCCTTGCGCAAATCGCGCAGGATCGCGATGCGTTCGAGCGTCTCGATCTCGCTGTGCAGGTAGCGCACCTTGAGCCCGTTCTCGAGCAAGTAGTCGGTGAGGTCTTCGGCCATCTTCTTGGTCAGCGTCGTGACCAGCACGCGTTCGTCTTTTTCGGTGCGCTTGCGGATCTCGTCCATCAGATCGTCGACTTGATGGCGCGTCGGACGCACCTCGACTTCGGGATCGACGAGGCCGGTCGGCCGGATGACCATCTCGACGACCTGCTGCGAGCGCTTCGTTTCGAACGCCGCCGGCGTCGCCGAAACGTAGATCACCTGATTGAGGTGGGCCTGGAATTCATCCGCCGTCAGCGGCCGGTTGTCGAGCGCCGACGGCAGGCGGAAACCGTGCTCTACCAACGATAATTTGCGCGAGCGGTCGCCGCCGTACATCCCGCCGACCTGCGGGATCGTCACGTGCGACTCATCGACGAAGAGCAGCCAATCCTTGGGGAAGAAGTCGAGCAGGCAGAACGGCGTCGAGCCTGCTTCGCGGCCCGAAAGCGGGCGCGAGTAGTTCTCGACGCCGTTGCAGTAGCCGACTTCGCGCAGCATGTCGAGGTCGTAGCGCGTGCGCTGTTCGAGCCGCTGCGCTTCGAGCAGTTTGCCGTTGTCCTTGAAGATATTTCAGCCGGTCTTCAAGCTCGATCTCGATGTCTTCGATCGCGCGCTTGAGCTTTTCGTCCGGCGTGATGTAGTGCTTGGCCGGGAAGATCTTCAGCTCGTCCTTCGACTCGACGTATTCGCCGGTCATGATGTTGACGACGTTGATCGCCTCGACCTCATCGCCGAAAAACTCGATGCGGTGCACGAGTTCTTCTTCGACGCCGACGAACTCGAGCGTATCGCCGCGCACGCGGAACGTACCGCGCACGAGGTTGAGGTCGTTGCGGCGGTACTGCATGCCGATCAGCTTGCGCAAGAACTCGTCGCGGTCGATCGTATCGCCGATCTTGATGTCGGCCGAAAGCTCCATGTAGTCGGCCGGCGAGCCCAAACCATAGATGCACGACACCGAGGCCACGATCAGCGTGTCGGGCCGGGTCAGCAGCGACTGGGTGGCCGAATGCCGCAGGCGCTCGATCTCGTCGTTGATCGAGGAGTCCTTGGCGATATAGGTGTCGGTGTGCGCGATATACGCTTCGGGCTGGTAGTAGTCGAAGTACGAGACGAAATACTCGACCGCGTTGTGCGGGAGAAAATCCCGGAACTCGGCGCACAGCTGGGCGGCCAGCGTCTTGTTGTGGCACAGCACGAGGGTCGGCTTCTGGACCAGCTCGACGACCCGAGCCATCGCCATGGTCTTGCCGCTGCCCGTCACCCCGAGCAGCGTCTGGGCGTGATCGCCCCGCAGGACACCCTTGGCCAGGGCCTCGGTGGCGACGGGCTGGTCCCCGGCCAACGCGTAGGGGCTGACCAACTCAAATTTGGGCATAAGAACTCCCCATAACACCCCTACGGGTCCGAACCGCTTCAGGAGGGCGACTGCCGCTCCGGCGAGGAAAGGTCAAGGCTTCCCCCGTGCGCTCAGGCGATCGCGGGATGCGTTAAGGAGTACCTCCGTGATCCAGCCGCCGCTGTTGTTTAGCGGGACGTCCAACCGCGAACTGGCCGACGAGATCGCCAAGAAGATGCAAACGCGCATCGGCAACGCGCTCGTCGATCGCTTCAAGAACGACGAATGTCGCATCGAAATTCGCGAGAACGTCCGTGGGGCGGAGGTCTTCGTTCTCCAGTCGCTCTGCCGCACGCCCTGGGGCGGGTCGGTCAACGACGCGACGATGGAACTGTTGCTGATGATCGACGCCCTCGTGCGCGCATCGGCCAACCGCATTACGGCCGTGATTCCGTACTACGGCTACGCGAAGCAAGACAAGAAAACGAAAGGCCGCGAACCGATCTCCGCAAAGCTGCTGGCCAACATGCTGCAGACCGCGGGAGCGGAGCGGATCGTCACGCTCGACCTGCACGCCGCGCAGATTCAGGGCTTTTTCGACGTCCCGGTCGACAACCTGATGGCCGCACCGCACATGTGCAATCATCTGCGCAACGAGAAACTCTTCGGCGACAAGATCGTCGTCGTCTCGCCCGACGCCGGCGGCGTGCCGCGCGCCGAATTCTTCGCCAAGCGGCTGAAGTCGACGCTGGCCGTGATCATCAAACGCCGGCCCGAACCCGACGTTTCGGAAGTGACGCACATCGTCGGCGACGTCGAGGGCAAGATCGCGGTCGTCGTCGACGACATGATCTCGACCGGCGGCACGCTCGTCAAAGCCTCCGAGGCCTTGATGAAGCGCGGCGCCACCGACGTCTACTGCCTCGCGACGCACGGCATTTTTGCCGGCGACGCGATCAAGCAGTTCGAATCCTCGGCGATCCGCAAGGTGATCGTCACCAACACGATTCCCGTCTCGGCTCATCCCGACGGTTTGGGCAACCGGATCGAGCAGCTCTCGATCTCGCAGATCCTCGCCGATGCGATCAAACGCATCACCGCCAACCGTTCGGTCTCCGAACTCTTCGCGAGCGATGACAGCATCGAGCCGCCTCCCGACGACAATTCCGAAAAAAAACCCTCTGAAGAAGCTCCGCACCTCGAAGCGAACGCCGAAGCGGCGATCGCAGCTGCGGTTTAAGGAACCACCAACCCCGCCATGGCGAAAGTTCAACGCGTCACCAACGTGACGATCCATTCCCGCGCCGAAATCGGCACCACCGGTGCCAAGAAGGCGCGCCGCGAAGGCCGCATCCCCGGCGCACTCTACGGTCACGGCGACGCGCAAGCGATCGCGGTCGATGCGAAAACCCTCAACGAGCTGCTCTCATCGGGCGGCCAGAGCCACATCGTCGAAGCGACGATCGGCGGCAAGAAAGAATCCGTGCTGTTGCGTGAAGTGCAGCGCGATCCGATCACGCACCGTCCGATCGCAGCCGACTTCCAACGCGTGTCTTCGACCGAAGCGATCACCGCGTCGGTTCACGATCGTCACGGTCGGCGTCGCGCCGGGCGTGAAAGAGGGCGGCGGCGTCATGGACGTCGTGACCCACGCACTCGAGGTCAAGGGCCCGGCGGGCAGCCTGCCGGAGCACTTCGAACTCGACGTCACCGCGCTCAACGTCAACGATCACATCACCGCCGGTGATGTGAAGTTGCCGGCCGGGTTCACCCTGATCACGCCGGCCGAAACCGTCGTCGTGGCGGTTGAAGGCTCGCGCACGGCGTCCGACGATGCGGCGCTCACCGCTGCAGCGGCGGCCGCCGCACCGGCTCCGGTGCCCGACGCCGCGGCCGCACCCGCCGCTTCGTAGTTCGGCGTCATCGACGACCTTCGGCTCATCGTCGGGCTCGGCAACCCCGGGCCCGAATATGCGCGAACGCGCCACAACATCGGGTTCATGGTCGTCGAAGAACTCGCGCGCCGCTGGCAGCTTTCGAACTGGACCAAGCGGCGCGACGCGCGCCTCGTGCTCGATCGCAGCCGCAATGCCGCGATCGTCGAGCCGCTTGCATACATGAACGAAAGCGGCCCGCCGACGCTCGGCGTGGCGACGTTCTACAAAGTGCCCCCGCCGCGGATCCTGGTCGTCGTCGACGATCTGGATTTGCCGTTCGCGCGGCTACGTCTGCGTGCGGAGGGAAGTTCCGGCGGACACAACGGGCTCAAGTCGCTGATCGAAGTCTTCGGGCCAGGTTTTCCGCGGCTGCGCGTAGGCATCGGCCGCGATCGCGACAGCGGTGAAGCGATCCGCCACGTGCTCGGCGCGTTTTCGCCCGCGGAGCTCGAGGCGCTGCCGGGCGTGATCGACCGCTGCATCGAGGGCATCGAGTTGTGGCTGCGCGGTGACATGCAGGGCGCATTGAACCGCGTGAATGCTTCGAACGCACCAAATGCAAAGAGGAACGAAGGCGAAGAGCCCAAAGAAAAATAGATGATCGTCGTTCGGATCGACGAGTCGACGCTCGCGACCGATGGCACTACCCTCTACGCGGATCTCGCGTTTCTGGTCGAGCGCGGCCAGCAGCCGATCGTCGTCGCGCCGTCGACCGACGCGGCCCGCACGATCGTGAAGACGATTAACCGCACGAGCGATTCGGCCGTCGGCGTGTCCGGCGCCGACGCCGGCATGTTGCCGGCCGCAGGTGAGGGTTTGGGCGCGGTGCAGACGCGGCTCTTGCACACGCTGCTTTCGGCCGGCTACATCCCGGTCGTCGAGCCGCTTGCATTCGGAATGTTCGGCGGCGACGTCGAGGTGCAAGCCGACGAGGTCGCAAGCGCGGTCGCGCGCTCGATGGCGGCGAAGCGCGCGCTCTTCTTCCACGAGAACGGCGGCGTGATCGATTCGCTCACGCGCGAGTGCATCGGCGAGCTCACGCCGGCCGAAGCGCTCGCGCTGGCCGAAGATACGACGCTGCCGCACGACCTGCGGGCGGCGATGCGCGCCGCGGCGCTCGGCGTGCGCGGCGGCGTCGGCGCCGCCGACATCCTCGACGGGCGCATCGCGCACGCCTCGATCGTCGAGCTCCTTACCGCCCGCCACGTCGGCACGCGCGTGCTGGGAACGGTCTTCCTCCAGTAACGCCGCGCGGTTATTGAGCCGGCTTCAGTAACCGTTCGACTTCGGCTTGCAGCGGCATGACGATATCGGCGGCGATGAGCGCGATGTGCGCCGCTGCGGGCGCAACGCTGCTCGCGATGCCGTTTGCAGCACCCGCGCTGAAGCGGTCGATGAATTGCGTGTAGGGTCCGCGGCCGATGTGCGCGGTCCATTCGTCGTCGTTGCCGCTCTCGAGCCGCGCCACCGCAACCGTCGTCGTCGCATCGGACGCGCTGGCATACACCCAATGCTGCACGGTGATGTCGCGCTGCGGCCGCGTGGTGTGCCGGCGCGGCAACGGTCGGTAGCGCGGCAGGTTCGCATCCGCCGGCAGTGCGAGCGATATATCTAGCCGCGGCACCTGAAAGTAGCGCGTGCCGTCGATCGCGACGATCCACTTCGGAACCTCGCCGTAGAGTTCGAGCCCGGCGCCGTGCGCGGCCAGCCAACCGGCGATGTCGTGCGCCGCCGCGACGATCGCTTCGTTTTCCACCCGGGCAACGTTGGCGTTATTTGTGCTGCGTCCCCGGCGACTTCACGTCGGGCGCCTTCGGGCCGCCGACGCGCACCGCATCGATTGCCGTCTGCAGTGCAGCGGCCGCATCAAGCAGGCAACCACACGGCTGGTAGCGGCCGGCGCGACACCCGTTATTGGTGTGTAGCGCCGACGGATGTCCGCAACGGCAGAGGACCATAGAATCCATAGATATACGTGTGATACCGTCACGAGCAAGCGTGCGTCTGTACGAAATCGTGCCCTAGATCATCCGATTTTTCGAATAGCGCGACGCTCTTTAACGGGGGCAGGGGTCGGCGGTGTTGCTGATGGCCGCGATGCGCGAGCCCAGCGGCGGCCGCGATTCGAAGTACCAGCGCACGGTCCGGCGTCCGCACAACGCGACCAGATCGTCGTCGGCGCGGCGCACGAAGAGGCGCACGCCGGCCGAGCGGTCCTTGACGGTGTTGAGCGCGACCGCGTCGGCGCGCCACTCGCTGGTGCGTTCGAGCGCGTTGAATGCGGGATAGAGCAGCAGCACCGCGATGCCGAGGAACGTGCCCACCAGCGGCAGGCGCGCGAGCGGATCGTCGTCGCGGCGAAAGCCGATGCGGTCGCTGATCAGCACCGCGAGCGCGGCCGCGAAGACGAAGAGCGTCGTGCCCGCGAGCGTGAGCAGCAAGACGTCGTGTTCGGCCTGGTGCGCGTACTGTCGCGCCAACAGAAAGCCCCGCTCGCCCGGCGTCATTCCCTGCAGTGCGTGTGCGCCGATGATGATACGCGCGAACGGGCCGAGGCCCGACGTACGCGCGACCAGCGACGTCGTGCGCTGCGCGGAGCCGCTGATCATCAGCGGCACGGGCGACGTCCGGAGAGCCTGCGCGACGGCATCGCCCTGCGCGACCAGCGCCGCCGGCGCGGGCCGGTCGTTCGAGGTCAACGGGGAGAAGAGCACGGGCTCGACGGCAACCACGGTCAGTGCCGCGACGTAGAGGATGCCGATGAAGATCAGATACCAGAGCCGCGTGCTATCGACGAGCGCCAGAATCAGCGCCACGACGATCGCCGTTGCGAGCGAAACGGTCGCGAGCCGCAACAGCTCGGCGAGAAACCAGTTCGGGATCGTCTGCACCGTGAGACCGACGCTGTGCGCGACGCGGTACGAGGCGAACGCGAACGGCAGCGCAGCGATCGTAGCGAGCGCACCGAGCGCGGCGCCGAACGCGCCGCGGTAGAGCCACCGCGCGCGCATACGCCGGCGCAGCGTATCGCGCAACCGGGCGGAATTTCCCGACTGCCACAGCCACCAAAACGCCACGATCGGCGCGAGCGCCCAACCCCCGAAGAGCAAGTCCTGATAGTCGGCGATCGCGCGCGCGCGCCGCTGGCGGAACGGATCGACGAGCGACGGTGCGCTTGCGTGCATCAGCACCGCCGCCGGGATCGACGTCACGTGCCGGTCCTCGCTCGTCTGCGCCCGCACCGTCGCCGGCGCCATCAGCACCAGCAAGAGCGCGATGAGCGCTAGTCTAAATCGCAGCGGCGTATGCGTCGGGAAACGTAGCGGCGTGCTCCTGGGGGAACCGCTTGCGGTATTGCTCCCAGCCGGCAAAGTTGCCCGATTGCGCGTGCGCGTCGGCTGCCGGCGTCGCGACGTGTTCGAACGGGCTCCAATGACCGTTGGCGCCGCCTTCGAGCAGCTTCTCGTACAGATCCAAATCGCGCTCGATATCGCGCTTGCCGTCGTGCGTGAGATAGGAGACGCGCGCGCAGCGGGCCACGCTCAGCTTGCACAGTTGTTCTTGGGGCAACGTGCGTTCGTCATCTTGGATCAACGGCAGGTGCCAGCTGCCGAGCGCCACCGGCGCCGGCATGCTGGCGCGAAACTGCGCGAGCATCATCTCCGCGATGTGCTTGATTTCCGGCTGCGCGTCGGGATGGCAGCGCTGGGTGAAGAAATTCGCCCAGTCGGTGGCGGTGATGATCACCGTGATCCAGGCGAACGGTTCGAGCAGCCGGTTCACCAGCTGCTTGTGCAAGTCGATGTCTTTCTCGGCCAGCCGTTCGGCGTGCTTGAGCGCATCTTCGAGTGCGGACTGCCACTCGGCGCGCGCCAGCGCTTCGACGCCGGGGCTGACGGCTTCGCGCGCACTCATGCCGGTCTGGTTGCGGCCCCAGTAGACCGGCAGCGCGGGCTCTTCACGCACCGCGGCGATCATCTTCTTGATCGGGATCGCGCGCGAGCTCGCGGCGTTGCGCGAGAACACGCGGTGCGTCATCATCTCGCTGTGGATGAAACGCGGATAGCGCACCTCGAGGGTCGTGAGGCGCGCTCCCGACGGGGACCGGCTATCGAGCAGAACCCGGGCTGAAAACGCCATTCCGGGCGCCTTCGGCGGAGCGCGAACGCGCTACTTCTGGGCGACGAGTTGCGGGTAGGTTTTCTTCAGGTCGACGAGTTTCGGCGCATCGTTCATCACGATGTACGGATCGTCCGGATGCAGCTGCGCGTAGTGACGGTGGTAGGCTTCGGCCGGATAGAACGCCTTGAACGTTTCGAGCTTCGTCACGATCGGCGACTTGAAGCGGTGCTCGGCCGTGAGGCGTGCGATCATCGCCTGCGCGACCGCACGCTGCTCGGGATTTGCCACGAAGATCGCCGAGCGATATTGCGTGCCCTCGTCGGGGCCTTGGTAGTTGAGTTCGGTCGGGTCGTGCGAGACGGTGAAGAACACATTGAGGATCTGCTCGAGCGAGATCTGCGCCGGATCGTAGGTGACGCGCACCGATTCCGCATGGCCGGTCGTGCCCGTGCTGGTCAGCTCGTAGTGCGCCGTCGCCGCCGAGCCGCCCGAGTAGCCGGGCATCGCTTCTTTGACGCCCTTGAGGCTGCCGAAGACCAGCTCCTGGCCCCAGAAACAGCCGCCCGCGAGCACGATTTGCTGCAGCGGGGCTGCGGCCGCCGGCCGAGGCAAGCCGCCCGCCAGCGTCAGCTGCGCGACCAGCGCAACGAATCCCAATGCGAGTCCCAGGCCAAACCGTCTGCGTGAAGTCGTCATGATGCAGCTATATTACGACGCAGGAGACGGTTTAGATGCAAGGGGGCTTACGTCGGGTCCGACCTCGACCGGCGAATCGACGCGAGCGAGCGACGGGAAGATGCGCCAGCACGCGATCGCAACCAGGATCGTGCCCACGCCGCCCATGACACAGGCTGCGATCGGCCCGAACAGCGCCGCGGTCACGCCGGACTCGAACTCGCCCAGCTGGTTCGAGGTGCCGATGAACAGCGCGTTGACGGCGTTCACGCGGCCGCGCATGACGTCGGGGGTGAGGATCGCAACGAGCGTCGAGCGGATCACGACGCTGAGCACGTCGGATGAGCCGAGCACGACCAGCGCGCAAAACGACAGCACGATCCAGTGCGAGAGCCCGAACACGACAGTGGCGATGCCGAACATCATCACCGCGCCGAACATCACCCGGCCGGCATGGCGGCGAATCGGATAACGCCCGATGAAGAGCG
The DNA here is from genome assembly GCA_963845455.1 of Vulcanimicrobiota bacterium. Taxonomy (GTDB): domain Bacteria; phylum Vulcanimicrobiota; class Vulcanimicrobiia; order Vulcanimicrobiales; family Vulcanimicrobiaceae; genus Lustribacter. Next base: position 278,093 of record CAWJSM010000003.1, read on the forward strand.
ACACCGTGAGCGCGCCGACCGCGGGCGCCGTGCGCAACAAGCCCAGTCCCCACGGGCCGGTCATCAGGATATCGCGCGCGTAGATCGGCAAGAGCGCGGTCGCGCCACCCAGCAGCACGGCGAAGAGGTCGAGCGAAATCGAACCCAGCACGAGCGGCGAGCGGCGGATGAAGGCAAGGCCGGCGAACACCGACTCGCGGGTCGGCGGTCCGGACGTCGTCACGGACTTGCCGCGCGTGCGCATCAGCGTCATCATCAGCGCCGCGGTGAGATACATGACGCCCGCGATGCCGTACGGAATCGCCGGATGCCATGCGTAGAGCAGACCCGCGATCGCGGGGCCCGTGATCGTCGAGACTTGCTGCGCGGTCGAGACGCGCGCCGATGCTGCCGGCAGAATCTCCGTCGGCACGACGTTGGGCAGCAGCGCGAACTGCGCCGGGCTCTCGAACGCGCGGCCGAGCCCGAGCACCGACACCATCGCGTAGATCAGCGCCGGATGCGCGGCGTGCCGCAGCGTCGCGACGCACAGCACGATGACCGCCGCCGCTTCGACCAGCTCGCAGATGCGCGCGATGTGGCGGCGGTCGAAGCGATCGGCCACGTGGCCGACCACGAACACCAGCAGCAACAGCGGCAGAAATGCGGCCAGCCCGACGAGTCCGAGAGCCAGCGCGCTGTGGGTGACGTCGTACATCTGCCAGCCGACCGCGACGCCGATCATCTGCGACGACAGCGACGTGCACATGCGCGTACAGCAGTAGTAAACGAACGACGGGTAGCGGAGCGGTTCGGCGGACTCGATCAGGTCGATGGGGCCTTCTTCTTCGCGCCGATCGAGCGCGCGGGATTGCCGACGACGCGATCGCCCGCCGGCACGTCGCGAATGACGACCGTACCGGCGCCGGTAACGGCGCCGTCGCCGAGCGTCACCGGCGCGACGAGCGAGCTGTTGGAGCCGATGAACGCGTTGCGGCCGATCGTCGTCGGATGCTTGTTGACGCCGTCGTAGTTGCAGGTGATCGTGCCGGCACCGATGTTGGCGTTTTCGCCCACCGTCGCATCGCCGAGGTAGGCGAGGTGGTTGGCTTTCGCGCCCGCCGCCATGCGCGTGTTCTTCAACTCGACGTAGTCGCCGATCGCGACGTCGGCGCCGACGGTGTTCCCTTGACGCAGATGGGCAAACGGGCCGATCGTCGTCCGCGCCCCGACCGAGGTGTCGAGCACGACGCTTTCGGTGATGCGCACGTCGTCGTCCAGCCGCACGTTGTACAGGCGCGAATTCGGGCCGACATGCGTGCGCTCGCCGAGTACGGAGTTGCCGCCGATCGACGTGTTGGGCTCGATGATCGTATCGTTGCCGATGAAGATGCCGGGCTCGAGGTAGGTGGTCGCCGGATCGACGATCGTGACGCCGTTGCGCATGTGGGCGTGACAGAGCCGCTCGTTCATCGTGCGGCGTGCGGTCGAGAGCTCGACCCGGTCGTTCACGCCGAGGACGAGCCGGTAGTCGACGGCCTGCACGGGCACGCAGCGATAACTCGCCCCGACCAAGAGGCCGACCGTATCGGTGAGGTAGAGTTCGCCTTGCGCGTTCTGGTCGTCCAGCTTGCCGATGACGCCGCGCAGGGCTCGTTCGTCGAAGGCATAGATGCCGGCGTTCATCTCATCGATCTCGCGCTCGGCCGTGGTGGCGTCGCGGAACTCGACGATCTTCTCGATCGTCGCACCTTTGCGCACGACGCGGCCGAAGCTCGAGGGCAGCGGCATGCGCGCGGTGACGAGCCCGAGCGCCGTGCCGGCATCCGCATCGACGGCGGCCTGCACGTCCTCGAAGATCGTTGCGTCGACGAGCGGCATGTCGCCGTACGCGACGACCAGCGTCGCGTTGCGTGGCTCGAGCGCATCGAGCGCCACCTGCACCGCGTGCCCGGTGCCGCGCTGCGGCGTTTGCACCACGCACGTCACGCCGAACTCGCCCAGCTGCGGCTTGAGTTCCTCGTTGGCGACGACGACGATCTGATCGATCCCCGTGGCCCGCAGCGCTTCGAGCACATACCACAGCATCGGCCGCCCGCACAGATCGTGCAGCACCTTCGGCTGCTTCGACTTCATGCGCGTGCCCTTGCCCGCGGCCAAAACGATCGCGCGGCTCACTTGCGCCACTCCTTCTGTTCGTTCGCGCTCGGTGCGCCGAGCGTGTTGAGCGCGCCGCGCAAGCGTTCGCGGCAGATGTCGCGGCCCAGCAGTTCGGCCGCGTCGAAGAGCGGCACCGACGTCGGGCTGCCGGTCAGCACGACGTAAAACAGGCGCGCGATGTCGCGCAGTTTGCGCTCCAGCTTTTCGGCCACGCCTTTGAGCACGGTCTCGACGGTCGTTTTATCGAACTGCGGGGCGGCATCGAACTCCCACATCGCGAGCGCGAGCGCGCGGCGCGCGCCGTCGCGATCGAGCTTCTGCCCCTCGAGAATTTGGGCTTCGGTCAGGTTCAGGCGTCCGGCGAAGAAAAACGCCAGCAGCGGCCCGAGGTCGCTCAAGCGTTCGACGCGCGACTGCGCGAGCGCCGCCATCGTTGCAAACCGCCGGCGATCGCCGCCCCAGGCCAACACGCGGTCGACAAACGCCTCCGGCGGCAGCTCGCGCAGGCGTTTGCCGTTCAGCCAGTCGAGCTTCGCGAAGTCGAACACCGGGCCGCCGAGCGAGAGATGCTCGATCTCGAACCGCGCGATCAGCTCGTCGAGCGACATCACTTCTTCCCCCTCGGCCGACGAGACCATGAGCAGCCCGAGAAAGTTCAGCAGCGCTTCGGGCAGATAGCCCATCGCCTTGAAGAACAGGATGCTGGTCGGGTTCTTGCGTTTGCTGAGCTTGCTCTTGTCGGGATTGCGCAGCAGCGGCACGTGCAAGAACGCCGGCACTTCCCAGCCGAAGTATTCGTAGAGCAGCAGATGTTTGGGCGCCGAGGAAACCCACTCTTCGCCGCGGATCACGTGCGTGATCTCCATGAGGTGATCGTCGACGACGTTGGCGAGATGGTAGGTCGGCAGACCGTCCGACTTCATCAGGATCTGCATGTCGACCGTGTTCCACTCGATCTCGATCTTGCCGCGGCGCAGATCCTCGATCACGGCCGTGCCGCGATCCGGCACCTTCATCCGCACGACGTACGGTTCGGTCTGCGCACGCAGGGCCGACTCGGCCGCCGGCACGCGCAGACAGTACCCGTCGTAGCGCGGCGGCAATTTCGCCATCCGCTGCGCTTCGCGCATCTCCTCGAGCCGTTCGGGCGTGCAGAAACACCGGAAGGCGTGGCCCTCGGCGAGCAGTTGATCGGCGTACTTGCGATAGATCGCACTGCGTTCGCTCTGGCGGTAGGGGCCGTGCGGGCCGCCGACATCCGGACCTTCGTCCCACGAGAGCCCGAGCCACCGCAGCGAATCGAGAATCGCCTGCTCCGACTCGGGCGTGCTGCGCACCTGATCGGTGTCCTCGATGCGCAGCAAGAACTGGCCGCCGTGTTTTTTCGCGAAGCAGTAGTTGATCAATGCGACGTAGGCCGTGCCCACGTGAGGATCGCCGGTCGGCGAGGGTGCGATGCGCGTGCGCACCGGACGATGTTCAGCCAACGCGTTCCCTTCGTTTGCCGCATTCGCGTTGGACGAACGTGACAATGTCGGCGAGCGGCGCGCCGGGTGTGAAAATTTCGCGCACGCCGAGCCGCTTCAACTCGGCGGCGTCGTCGGCCGGGATCGTTCCCCCGCCGAAAAACACGATGTCGCCCGCGCCCTGGGCCTCGAGTTGCTCGACGACCAGCGGAAAGAGCGTCATGTGGGCGCCGGAGAGGATCGAGAGGCCGATCCCGTCGGCATCTTCTTGAATCGCGGTGCGCACGATCTGCTCCGGCGTTTGGAAGAGCCCGGTGTAGATCACTTCCATACCGGCATCGCGCAACGCGCGCGCGATCACTTTCGCACCGCGGTCGTGACCGTCCAGACCCGCTTTCGCAACGATGACGCGGAACGGCCGCTGCGCCTCGTCTGACACGCTCATGGGAAGCATCTTACCGACCAGCGCGGCCACGGCCCTCTAATACGTCGCGCGCTCGATGTAGCGGCCGAACACCTCGGCCATCGCATCGACGATCTCGCCTTCGGTCGCGAGCACCCGGCAGGCCTCGATCAGTGCCGGCATCACGTTCTCCTCCGAGCGGCAGATGCGCTTGAGTTCCGCGAGCGCGGCTGCGACCGCGTCGCCGTCGCGTGACGCGCGCACGGCCTGCACGTCGCGGGCTTGCCCGAGCTCGATCTCGCGGCCGATCTTGAGCAGGTGGAGGTCGTCCTGCGACTCCTCACGTTCGAACGCGTTGACGCCGACCACGATCCGGTCTTTGGTTTCGAGCGAACGCTGGTAGCGATACGACGCGTCGGCGATCTCACGCTGAAAGAATCCGGCCTCGATCGCTTCGATCACGCCGCCGAACTCTTCGATCTGGCGGAAGTAGTCGAGCGCCTGACGTTCCATTTCGCTCGTCAGCGCTTCGACGTAATACGAGCCGCCGAGCGGATCGGCCACGTTGACCACGTTCGTCTCGTACGCCAGCACCTGTTGCGTGCGCAGCGCGATCTCGACGGACTTTTCGGTCGGCAGCGCCAGCACTTCATCCATCGAGTTGGTGTGCAGCGATTGCGTCCCGCCCAGCACGGCTGAGAGCGCTTCGTAGGCCACCCGCACGATGTTGTTCTCGGGCTGTTGCGCGGTCGCGCTGCAGCCGGCGGTTTGGGTATGAAAGCGCAACGTCCACGACCGCGGGTCTTTCGCGCCGTAGACGTCGCGCATGCGGCGCGCGTAGATGCGCCGGGCCGCGCGGAACTTGCAGATCTCTTCGAAGAAGTCGATGTGCGCGTTGAAGAAGAACGACAGGCGCGGCGCGAAGGCATCGACGTCCATGCCGGCGGCGATCGCCGCTTCGACGTACGCGAACCCGTCGGCCAGCGTGAACGCGAGTTCCTGAACGGCCGTCGAGCCGGCCTCGCGAATGTGGTAGCCCGAGATCGAGATCGTGTTCCACTTGGGCATCTCGGCCGTGCAGAACTTCATCATGTCGACGATGATCCGCACGTGCGGCCGCGGCGGAAAGATCCATTCTTTTTGCGCGATGTATTCTTTGAGGATATCCGCTTGCAAGGTGCCGCCGAGCGCAGCGCGCGGGACGCCCGCGTTCTCGGCCGCGACGATGTACTGCGCGAGCACGATCGCGGCCGGACCGTTGATCGTCATCGACGTGGTGACGGCGCCCATGTCGATGCCGGCAAAGAGCATTTCCATGTCGCGCACGGAGTCGATCGCCACGCCGCACTTGCCGACCTCGCCCAGCGAATGCGGGTTGTCGGAGTCATAGCCCATCAGCGTCGGCATGTCGAAGGCCACCGAGAGACCGGTCTGACCTTGCGAGAGCAAGAAGTGGTAGCGCTCGTTGGTTTGGCGAGCGTTGCCGAAGCCGGCGAACTGCCGCATCGTCCACAGGCGATCGCGATACATGTGCGGATGAATACCGCGCGTGTAGGGGAACGCGCCGGGCTCGGCGATGTCGCGGGCAACGTCGATGCCCGCCACATCGGCCGGTCCGTAGACCGGCTTCACCGGCAGATCGGAGATCGTGCGATCGATCGCCTTGCCCACGTTAGCCCTGACTCAAAAAGCGGTTGACGGACCGCAAAAACGCTTCGAACGCGCTGCGGTGCAGCGTGTGTCCCTCGCCCTCGAACACCTCGACCGTCACGTTGGGCCCGCCGTATTGCCGCAAGAACGCGACGTCTTCGGGCGAGACGACCGAATCCGACGGATCGGCGAGCTGCACGAGCAACGGCTTCGGATACGCGCGCACCGTCTCGCGCAGATCCCACCCGCCGTCGTCGGCACGGTTCTCGGCGCCGAGCGCGACGATCGGATCGATCGTCATGTGCGCGAGCGCGTGCACCTTCGCATCGATCTCCACCGGCGCCGAACCCGCGAACATCTCGCGCACCGCGGCTTCGCGCGCGCTCGCCGGCGTGGACATCAACGGCACGAGATCGTCGACGAACTCCGCCGTCCACTGCCCCGGCACCGGGCGGATCATCGGATCGACCGCGATCACGCGCCGGCACGCGAGTTCGCGTCCGCCGAGCAGCACGATCGTGCCGCCCCAGGAATGTCCGAGCAGCGCGAAGACCTCGCCGACGACGGCACTCACCGCGAGCAGATCGCGCACCGATTGCGCATGCGTCATCGGACCCGCAACCCCGGCCGAATCGCCGTGACCGCGCTGATCGTAGGCGAACACGCGATACGACCCGGACAGCCCTTCCGCCGTACGCACCCACGACTTGCGCGAGCTGGCGATGCCGTGCACGCACAGCACCGCCGGGCCGCTGTTCCCCCACTGCTCGAGCGTGGTAACCGTGCCGTCGCCGAGATCGACCGTGCGCGTTGTGCTAGGCACCCGCAAGATTGACCGGCCGGCGATCGTTGAAGGTCAACTCGGCGACGCCCGACTTATCGAGTTCGCCCAGTCCCACTTCGACCATCAGTTCGTACTGGCTCAACGTCGCCGCGGCGAGCGGCAAGACCACGCCGGCTTCGTGTCCGAGGTCGAAGGCGATGCCCGAATCCTTGGCCGCGTGTGCGGCGGAGAAATACGTCTCGTGTTCGCGATTCTGCATGTCCTCGCCGTCGGTGACCAGCACGCGCGAAGCGGCGCCGGTCTGCGAGAACACCTCGCGCAGCATCGCGAGATCGAGTCCGAGCGCGTTGCCCAGACCGAGCGCCTCGGCTAACCCGGCCGTGTTGATGTTCATCAGCATGTTCACCAGCGCTTTGACCTGCGCGGCCTTCCCCGGCCCGCCGATCCAGCGCATCGATGACGACATCTTCTCGAGCATCGGCTTCACGTGCGCGTAGGCGGTTTCGTCGCCCGCGCACATCAGGTAGAGCTCGCCGTTGCGCGCCTGCGGAATCGAGCTCGCCATGCAAGCCTCGACCGCCGTACCGCCGGCGGCCGCAATCAGCTTGTCGACCGCCACGTGAACGCTCGGCGTGATCGTCGCGGCGTTGATGAAGATCTTGCCCTGCGCGCCGGTCAAGAGCGAATCGCCGCTGGTCGCGTAGATCGCATGCATCGCCGCATCGTCCGTGACGACCGTGACGATCACGTCGCTCGCAGCCGTCAAGGCGGCGAGCTTCTCAGGCGCCATCGCGCCGAGCTCCGCAGCCAGGTCGCGCGCCCGCGCGTGATCGACGTCGTATACGGCGCTTACCGTATATCCGACGTCCTTGAGGCGGCGCGCCATGTTCGCGCCCATGCGTCCGACCCCGACAAAACCGATCTTCTCGCTCATCACGGCCTATTTGGCCGCTTGGTCGACGCCCTCCCAGGGGGACTCGGACTCGGCGAGTTCGAGGGCCCGCCCGTGCAGGTAGCGCGCCGCACCGTCGGCCGCATCGCGACGCAGCACGTCGTTGAAACGCTCGGCTGCCTCGGCGAACGCACCGGCGACGAACGCGCCGACCGCGGCGGCGAAGGGCTCGGCGGTCGCGCGCTTGGCGGCGAGACGATCGGGCGGATCGCCGTCGAGCACCTCGTAGAGGCCGACGCCTTGACGCTTCCCCATCACGGCGACGCGACCGAGGAAGCGCATCGTGTAGGCATCCGGATCGGTCAGCCCCGCGCGGATCTCGTCGGTCACGATCACGCGCGCCCCGAAGTACTTCGTAAGGCCCTCGACGCGCGAGGCCACGTTCACCGCGTCGGCGATCACCGTGCCGTCCATCCGCTCGTGCTCGCCGATCGTGCCGAGCATCAGCGAACCGCAGTGAACGCCCACGCCGACCGCAATCGGTGCGAGGTTGTTGGCCGCGCGCTCGACGTTGTGCGCGGCGACGGCGCTCTGCAGCGCAACGGCCGCGCGCACGCCGTCGTCGGCCGCGCGCGGGAAGAGCGCCATGATCGCATCGCCGACGTACTTGTCGACGATGCCGCCGTGTTCGCGCACGACGGGTCCGGTGCGCGAGAGCAGGCCGTTGATGAAACCGAATGTCTCGTTGGGCGAGAGCGATTCGGAGATCGTCGTGAACGAGCGCACGTCGCTGAAGAGCACGGTCATGTGGCGCTCGATGCCGTCGCCGAGCCGCACGTCGCGCACGTCGTCTTTTCCGAGCAGATCGAGGAACGTGCGCGGCACGAAGCGCGAGTACGCGACGTTCAGCGTGCTGATCTCCTCGATCGTGCGCCGCTGCGCGCGATCGCGTTCTTCGTTGGCGAACGCGATCCGGTCGGCGAGCCCCAGCGCCAGCGTCAGCGCTTGAAACACGGTGCCGATCTCCAAACCGCGCGCGAAGAGCGGACCGAACGCCCCGAGGTGCGCGCCGGAATTCGCGACGTACCACATCAGCGAGCCGATGAAAAACCCGATGTAGGCAATGCCGAAATACGTCGCGACGCGAACGCGCTGACGCACCGCCGACGACCAGCGCCGATCCGGCCACAACCAGCAGCGCGAGCGCCAGCGCTTCCAGCGCGATCTGATAGCGCGGGCCGCGCCACACCGCGAACGGCGCCGCCACCGCGAACAGGCAGGTCAGGCCGAAGAAGACGCGTTCCAATCGCGGCTGCAGCGTGCGCAGCGAAAGAAACGTGCGGAAGAGCCAATAGCCCAGAAACGCCAGTACGGCAAAGGTCCACCAGAACAGCTGCTTGGCATCCGCCGTGAGACCGAGCACCGAGAGGTACTGCGGGTAGCGTCCGAGCTGGAAGACCGTCAGCGCGGCGAGATACGAGCCGTAGGAGAGAAACTCGGGCACGCGCAGGATCGCGTACATCAGCAAGTGATAGATCGCGACGGCCGCCACCAAACCGAAGAACGCGCCGAAGAACATCGCATCGAGCGTCACGGCGGAACGAGCGTCCCGAATTGTGCCAGCACGTCGTGCGCGGCCGTGTAGGGATCGCCGCCGTCGGGCAGCGCCGACACCGCCGCTTTGACCCGCCGTTCGAGCGCGCCGACGGCGAGTGCGCGCACGCGATGCTCGTAGGCCGCGCGCCGTTTGTGCGCGATCTCGCCCGACGAGCGCAGGTAGGCGTCGTGCTCCGCGATTGCGTTCCACAGCGCATCGACGCCTTGCCCGTCGATCGCTTGCGTCGCAACGAGCTGCGGCACCCAGCCGGCGTACTCGATCATCTCCATCATCGAGCGGATCTCGCGTTCCAGTTGCGGCGCCATCGGGTGATCGCGCTTGTTCACGACGAAGACGTCGGCGATCTCGAGAATCCCGGCCTTGAGCATCTGCACGCTATCGCCGGAACCCGGCTGCAGCGCAACGAGGATCGTGTCGGCGATCTCGGCGATCTCGATTTCCGACTGGCCGACGCCGACCGTCTCGATCAGCACCACGTCGAAGCCGAAGGCATCCATCAGCGTCGCCGCATCGGCCGTCGCGCCCGCGACGCCGCCCAGGTGACCGCGGCTGGCCATCGATCGGATGAACACACCCTCGTCAACGAAATGCTCGGTCAGCCGGATTCGATCGCCGAGCAGGGCGCCGTGCGAGAACGGCGAGCTCGGATCGACCGAGATGACGCCGACGGTCTTGTTCTGACGGCGCAGACGCACGACCAGCGACGCGGTGAGCGTCGACTTGCCGACGCCGGGCGGGCCGGTCAGGCCGATCGTCATCGCCCGGCCGGCCCGATGGAACACGGCCCGGATCAACGGCTCGCCAAGGCCGGACTCGCAGCGCGTGATCGCGCGGGCGAGCGCGCGCTGCTCGCCGCGGTCGAACGCCGCCAACAGATCCTCCATGGCCTACGCTCTTCGGCCCGAGGACAGGGTACACCGGCGGCCAATCCCGCGCCGATGGACTCCCGTGGCTACTACCGCACCCCCACGATCGCCGGCGACACGATCGTCTTCGTTTGTGAGGACGATCTGTGGAGCGTCGCTGCGCGCGGCGGGCTCGCGCGCCGGCTGACCGCGGGCCCCGCCACGATCGCGCTGCCGCGCCTCTCGCCCGACGGTTCGACCGTGGCGTACGTCGGCAACGATGAAGGAACACCGGAGGTCTACACGATTCCGGCGCTGGGCGGTCCGCCGCGGCGCTTGACCTTCCTCGGCAGCAGCGCGCTCTACGTCTGCGGCTGGTCGCGCGACGGCAGCGAGATCTTCTTCACCTCCGATGCGGGCGTGCCGTTCGTCAAGGAAACGCTGGCGTTCGCGATCGGCCGCGACGGCGGCGAACCGCGGCGTTTGCCGCTCGGCCACGCGATGACGCTCGACGTCGCGGCCAGCGGCGCCACGCTGCTCGGACGCAACAACATCGATCCGGCGCGCTGGAAGCGCTATCGCGGCGGAACGGCCGGCCATCTGTGGGTCGACGCGACCGGTTCGGGCACGTTCGCGCGGCTCGGCGCGGAGCTCGACGGCAACCTGGTCTGGCCGATGTGGCTCGGCACGCGCGTCGCGTTTCTCTCCGATCACGAAGGCATCGGCAACCTCTACTCCGCGAACGCCGACGGCTCCGACGTTCAGCGCCTGACGGACGAGCGCGAGTACTTCGCGCGCTTCCCGTCGACCGACGGCACGCGCATCGTCTACGCGTGCGGCGGCGAGATCGTGCTGCTCGCGCCCGGCAGCGCGCCGGTGCGCGTGCCGATCGAAACGCCGTCGGCCGCGCCGCAGACCGCGCGCCGCTTCGTCGACGCCGGCGATCTGCTCGGAACGTACGCGCCCTCACCCGACGGCAAGGCGCTGGCGCTCGTTTCGCGCGGGCACGCCTACACGATGCCGTTGTGGGAAGCGGCCGTCAGCGAACTCGGCACCGGCACGACGGCGCGCCGCCGCGCGGTTGCGTGGCTGCACGACGGCAAGCGCGTCGCCTACGTCGACGACAGCGCGGGGTTCGAACGCATCGCGGTCGAGCCGGTCGATCAGAGCGCGCCGCCGGCCTACGTGACGACGGCCGACGTCGGCCGCATCACCGAACTCGCCGCCTCGCCGTGCAGCGACCGCCTCGCGTTTGCGAATCACCGGCACGAGCTCTTCGTGCTCGATCTCGGCAGCGAACCGCGCAAGCTCGATACGAGCCAAGCCTGGCGCTGCATCGACCTCGCGTTTTCGCCCGACGGCAAGTGGCTCGCGTACGTCGTGTCGCCCAAATCCAGCACGATGATCGTGCGCATCGCCGATTGCGATAGCGGCAGCGTCGTCGACGCGACCGAAGCGCTGCGCGAAGATCGTGCGCCGGCGTGGGATCCCGAAGGCAAGTATCTCTACTTCATCTCGGCGCGCGACTTCAACCCGATCTACGACGCGCTGCAATTCGACCTGAGCTTTCCGCACGCGATGCGTCCGTACGTCGTGACGCTGCGCCGCGACGTGCCCAATCCGTTCGTTCCCGTGCCCGCGCCGCTGCACCAAGCAAAGGACGACGAAGACGACGATGCGGACGATGACGGCGACGACGGTAAAGACGACAAGGCCAAGAAAGCCCCCAAGCCCGTGCTGATCGACACCGACGGCTTCGCGCACCGCATCCTCGCGTTTCCGGTCGAAGAAGGCAACTACGCGCGCGTCGCGGGCGTCAAGGGCCGCGCGATCTTCTCGCGCTTTCCGGTACACGGCATCAAGACGAGCTCGCGCCACGATGACGACGAAGACGGCGGCGCGCTCGTCGCCTACGACTTCCGCGCGCAACGCAGCGCGACGCTGGCGAGCGACATCGACGGCTTCGTGCTCGGCGCCGACGCCCGCACGCTCGTGTACGAATCGCACGGCAAACTGCGCGCGATCGACGCCGGCGGCGAACTGCCCGAAGACGATCCCGAAGACAAAGCCCCGACGGAAACGAACCGCCGCAGCGGCTGGCTCGACCTCGGCCGCATCGGCGTGCTGGTCGAACCGCGCGACCGAGTGGGCGCAGATGCTGCGCGAAGCGTGGCGTCTGCAGCGCGAACAGTTCTGGGATCCGCAGATGTCGGGCGATCGATTGGGACGCGGTGCTCGCGCGCTACGAGGCGCTGCTGCCGCGCATCCGCACGCGCGCCGAACTCTCCGATTTGATCTGGGAGATGCAAGGCGAACTCGGCACCTCGCACGCCTACGAGATGGGCGGCGATCTGCGCGTTCCGCCGCAGTACCGACGCGGTTTTCTCGGCGCCGACTATCACTTGGGATGCCGGAGCGCAAGCGGCTACCGCATCGATGCGATCCTGCGCGGCGATTCGTGGAACCGCGGCGACGACTCGCCGCTCGCCGAGCCCGGCGTCGACGTGCGCGCCGGGCGATGCGATCGTGGCGATCGGCGGCACGCGCGTCTCGGCCGAACGCACGCCCGACGAGCTGCTCGTCAACCTCGCGAACCGCGACGTCGCGCTCGACATCGAACGCGACGGCAAGACGCACGCGCGTGCTCGTGCATGCGCTGCGCGACGAACGCATGCTGCGCTATCGCGCGTGGGTGAATGCCAATCGCAAGCTCGTGCACGAACGCACCGGCGGCCGCGTCGGCTACGTGCACATCCCCGACATGGGACCGTGGGGCTTCGCGGAATTTCACCGCGGCTACCTCACCGAATTCGAACGCGACGGCCTGATCGTCGACGTGCGCTACAACCGCGGCGGCCACGTCTCGCCGCTGCTGCTCGAAAAGCTCGCGCGCAAACGCGTCGGCTACGACGTCTCGCGCTACGGGCCGCCGCAGCCGTATCCGCCCGAATCGCTCGGCGGCCCGATGGTCGCGCTGACCAACCAGTTTGCCGGCTCGGACGGCGACATCTTCTCGCACTGCTTCAAGCTCTACGGGCTCGGACACGCTGGTCGGCATGCGCACGTGGGGCGGCGTCGTCGGCATCAACCCCTATCACGAGCTCGTCGACGGCACGATGACGACGCAGCCGGAATACTCGTTCTGGTTCGTCGACGCGGGCTGGCACGTGGAGAACTACGGCACCGATCCCGACGTGGAAGTCGACATCGCGCCGCAAGACAGCGCGCCGGCCGCGATCCGCAGATGGACAAGGCGCTCGAGCTGATCGGCGGCGCTCGTGAACGTCCCCGCGCGGCCCGCGTTCCCGCCGTATCCGAACCGGCGCTATCCGCTGTGATCACCCCGCAGATCCGGCGTTCCGTGCTGGGAATTTTCCCGCTCGGGACGCCGTTTCTGATCGTCGCCGACGAAGCTGCCGGCTTTGCGGAAATCATCGCCGAACGCGGCGACGCCGCCGTTGCATGCGCGCCGCTCGCGACGCAGCCGCCGGCATCGGCCGCACCGCATCTGCTGCTCGAAGGCCTCGACGATCTCTTCGATCCGGCCGCCTACCTGCGCGCGGCGCGCGCGGCGATGCCGGATGCGCGCATGTTCTCGCTGATCTCGAACGCGGCACACCTGATCGGGCTCGGCGCGTTCTTTGCGGGCTATCCGCTGGCGGGCGGGCATCCGCTCTCGGAATGCGAGATCGGTCCGCTCTTCGAGAGCGCCGGCTGGAACGTGCTCGCGACCCAGCCGTTGCTCGACGACGCGCTGCCGCTGCCGAATTCCGCGCCCGTAACGATTACGGTCGGCGGGATCGGATTCCACTGCGCGACGCCCGAGGCGCTCGAACGCGGCCGCACCGCCGGCTTTCTCGTCATCGCGGATCGCGCGTGATAGCATGAGTCATGGCTGACAACGTGACCATGACGATCCCGATCGTCACCGTAACGGATATTGCGCTCCCACGCTGGATGTCGCCGTTTGCGCGTCAGCTGTTTGCCATCCCGACGCATATGACGGCCCAAGAGCGGCTCATGCTCATGCAGCTCGCGCTCAATGCCGGTGACGGTTTCACCGCGCTCGAAATCGGCAGCTACCTCGGCGCCAGCACGGCTTTTCTCGGCTTCGCCGCGCTGCAAAAGAACGGCACCGTGCACGCCGTCGACCCGTGGACGAACAATGCGATGGGATCCGAAGGCGAGCGCGACACATTTGGTGAGTTCCGGCGCAACACCGGCTCGTTCGAGCACTACATCACCCCGCACCGCGGCACGTCGGCCGACGTCCACGCGCGCGAGCGCGCGATCCCGTGCAATTTGCTCTTCATCGACGGCGATCACAGCTACGAAGCGGTAGCGGCCGATCTGCGCATGTGGCTGCCGAGCCTCAAGCCCGGCGGAACGCTCGCGATGCACGACATCGATTCACCGCCGGTGGCACAAGCCTTCAACGAAGTCGCCGGCTCGCTCGCACTCGCCGGGCAGCCGCAAATGACGGACCGTCTGCTCTTCTGTCAACTCGCCGCTTCCTAGCGGATGATCCTCGACTGCTTCACGTTCTTCAATGAGTTCGACGTGCTCGAGCTGCGGTTGCGCACGCTCGGCGACGTCGTCGATACGTTCGTCATCTGTGAGGCGCCGTTCACGTTCCGCGGCGATCCGAAGCCGCTGTACTTCGCGGACCAAGCCGAACGTTTCGGACCCTGGCGCGATCGCCTGCGCGCGATCGTGTTGCCCGGACCGCCGGCCGCCGACGCCTGGGCCAACGAGGGCGCGCAGCGTTCGTATCTCGCGACCGCACTGACGGAATGCGCGCCCGGCGACGTGATCCTCATCGGCGACGTCGACGAGATTCCCGATCCGCGGCTGCTCGCGCAAACGCCCGCGGCGGGACGCATCATCGTGCATCACATGGTGCTGATGCGCGGCTATGCCAATCGCGCCGACGAGGGCGGCGCGCCCTCATGGTACGGCACGCGCGCGCTGCGGGCCGGCGACCTTGCGGCGTTCGGCACGTTGAACGACGTCCGCTATCATCCGGTCACCGATTCCGACGTCGTGAGCGGCGGCTGGCACTTCTCGTCGTTCGGCGGCGGCGAAGTGATGGAACGCAAGCTGCGTTCGTTTTCGCATGCCGAGCTCGATATACGCTACCTGCGCGACCGCCGCCGGCTCGACGTGCACTACGAGGGCGCCGGCGGTGCGGCCAAGACGGTCGAGGTGCCGCCCGACACGCTGCCCGCGCCGCTGCGCGAGGATCCGCGCTGGGCGCCATATCTTTGGAAGCAAACCGGCGCGCGCGGGCCCGAACATACAGCGCAGCTCGAACACGCCCACGGCTGCCTCGCCTATCTTCCCGATGGCGCGACGGACGTGGCCGTCCTTGCCGCCCAGCCGGGCGCCTGGAATGAGGCCGCCGCGCAGCGGCTGGGCGCCGGCTTCCGCGGTGTCTTCTCCGACGCGGCTGCGCTGATCGCGTCCGCGCCGGGCTGGATCCTGGTGGACGGCCTCGAACGCCAGCCCGAGGAAACGCTCGTCTGTTTGCGTGCCGCCCAGGCAAATGCGATCGTCTTCGCCGCTAATGCCCGCTCGCTCGAAGGGCTGTCGGCGGCGCTGGAAGGCCGGCCGCTGCCGCCGGGCCGGGCGCTCGGCCGCAGCGAAATCGAAGCCGCCTCCCGGGCGGCCGGCTTCACGATCGCCGGCGTCGACCGCGTTCCGACGCGCGTGATGCCCTGGACGATGCCGGCGCCCGGCGCGCGCGCGCTCTACGGGCTCACCGCGGGCGCCTTCCGCTTCCCCGAGCTCCAAGCCGAGGCCCTGGCCGACTTCCAGGCCAACGCCTTCATCTTCACCCTGAATCCCGGCCCCGCGGTTTGACCCCTCTGCCTCCGCCGTGGTATGATCCGCGAGCCGAAGCAGCGTCGAGAGACGCT
>CAWJSM010000004.1:0-784995 GCA_963845455.1 Vulcanimicrobiota bacterium
AGTGCATCTGCGTCACGTTCGCACCGGGCTTGGCAACGCGCGCGGGTCGCTGCGCTTTGAAACGGATTGAATCAAGTTCGTGCATCGATTCGCGGCCGATGCGATACACCGACGACGGCTTCGCGAGCGCGACCGTGTCGTTGCGTTCTTCGATCCAGGGCTGGCGCAGCGGCGCGATGCCGGCGCGCACGTCGATCGCGACGTCGGGATCGGTGAACGGCCCGCTCGTATCGTAGACCGTGTGCACTTCGCCGTTGGTCAGCGCGACCGCGCGGAACGGCACACGGATGCTCGGATCTGATCCTTGCGCGTAGACCTTGCGTGAACCGGGGAATGGTTCGCGCGAAATGCCTTCGTTCGGCATAACAGTGTCCATGATTCTCTCCCTCTTCCTTCGCCGGTATTATCCGGATCAGGTGCGGACGCACCACGATTGGTGCTCCAACGGTCGACGAGGTGAATCCCCGCCCTCTCAGCCCTTGCGAGCTCCCGTGACACATGGAACCTACGCCATGCGAAGCGCCAGGCCCCCTCACGCTGGGCGCCGCATCGCTGGGCGTGAACGCTCGCTCCCTCGGGCTGCTCGCGGCGGCACAACTTGCGATCGGCGCCGCCGCGATCTTCGCGCGCTTCGCCCTGACCGCAGCCGGGCCGCTCCCGGTCTCCGCGCTGCGGTTGGCCCTCGCCGCGATTCCGGTGGTCGCGCTCGCGGCCTTCCGCGGCCGGTACGTCGCCTACGACGGGCCGACCGAGCGCCGCTTAGCATTCGCCGGCGTCGCGCTAGCCGTGCACTTCGGCACCTGGATCGCCTCGCTGCAATTCGCGAGCGTCGCCGTCTCGACACTGCTCGTCTGCTCGACGCCCATATTCACCGAAGCCTGGTCGCTAGTCCGCACGCGCCGGGTGCGCCCTGCGGTGCTGGCCGGGATTGGGCTGGCGCTGGCCGGGGTCGCGATCGTGGCCGGCACGCCGAGCCGGAGCGAGACGCCGCTGGGCATCGGGCTCGCGCTCTGCGGCGCGATTGCGATGGGCACCTACTTGCAGCTCGTACGCGCAAGCGATCCGCGCTACACGACGCTCGCGGTCGTGGGACGAACGTATCCGATCGCGGCGCTCGTGCTCGGCGCGGGCGCGCTCATCACGCATGCCGGCGTTCCGCCCGCCGGCGCAACCGGCGCGTGGGGCGGCATCTTCGCGATGGCGCTGATCTCGCAACTGTTCGGTCACACCGCCATCAATGCCGCGGTGCGCATACTGAGCGCCACGTTCGTCGCACTGACAACATTGCTCGAACCGCTGATCGCCGCGATCGCCGCGGCCTTCGTCTTCGCCGAACGCCCGGCGACCGTTCACCGCCGCTCGGCGCCGCACTTATCTTCATCGCCATCGCGCTTGCAATTCGCGCCGAAGCGCGCGAATACTAATGATTGTGGCGGTCCCTCGACGACGCGCTTCGCGCTTTGCTCGGGATGACTTTAGGGTTAGTAGTGTTTGAAGGTGTCGTGGATGAGGTGGATTGAGAGGGCGATGTTTTCGCCGTTGAGCGTGATCGTTGAGGGGACGAAGTCGTTGGCGTTGTAGAGCATCGTGCCGCGCCAGCGCGCCACCGAACCGTCATTGCGTTCGAGATCGCGCGACACCGCAAATTGCACCAAACCGTCGCCGTTCACGCCGAGGACCGAGAAGCGCGTGTGGTGATGTCCGCCCGGCACCGGCCCTTGGCGCTCCCAGTGGTCGCCGGTCGAGATGCCGGCGAGGTCTTCGGATTCAAGCGCCATCAGCGAGCAGATCGCGTCCTCTTCGGTGGTGAGCGAATTCAGCACATCGGCCACGAGCGAACTCGAGGGCTCGATCCCCACGTACGCATCCTGCTGCACGGCGCCGTCGGCGATCTCATCGACGTTCACGTTCATCACGCGCTCGGCCGAACCGCTCACGAAATCGACTACGACGGTCGCCTTGCGGGCGATCCCGCCGCTGGTCGCAACCACCGCGTACTGCAGTTGCCGGGAGGGCGCCGCCTCGGACGGCACCGCCGCCAATAGCGGTAAAGACGAAGATAAAACGGCTGCAAGAAAGCGTCGCATTTCCCCTACAGCAAAGCAGAGCGGCGACTGCCCGTCATTAAGCGCTTGCTAGAATCCCCATCCGAGGAAAAGGACTCACCTCGCGGAACGCTTCCTACATGAGCAGCTCCGACGACTCGCCGACCCTCGGGGAACAGATGAACCGCGGCCTCTATCTCGACCCGGGCTTCAAAGCCGACAAACCCGGTCTCGTGAAGGCGCTGCGCGACGACATCGACGACACGACGAAACGCGCGCAGGCCAACGTCGACCAAAAGCGCCAGAACGAACACGACATCGAGTTGATCGCTAAAGACATGGAGCGCGAAGCGAAGCGCAAGGCCGCGGAAGCCGCCGCGGCGTCCGAATCAACCGACGAGCCGTAACGCCACAGTAAGTTCCGCGACGCTCCACGCCTGCGCGATCGTTCCGCCGGGCGCGTGCGGCGCGTCGCCGTCGAAGATCTCCCCCAGCGTCCCGATACCGTAGCCGCCGAGCGCGTCTGCCAGCGGCGCGACGTACGAGCGCGCGAGCGCCGGATCGTCGTACACGTTGAGGTGCGCCTGCACGAACGCGCCGATGAGCCAGGGCCACACCGTTCCCTGATGATAGGCGCCGTCGCGCGCCGTCTGATCGCCGCCGTAGTGCCCCACGTACGCGGGATCGCCCGGTGCAAGCGTGCGCAAACCGGCCGGCGTCCAGAGATCGCGCACGCACACGTCGACGACCGCTCGCGCAGCTTCCGGCGCCAGCAATTCCGGTGCGAGCGCAACGGCGAAGAGCTGATTGGGACGAATCGCGGGATCGTTGCCGCCCGGTCCGTCGATCACGTCGAAGCAGCAGCCGCGCTCGGGATTCCAGAAACGCCCGAAGCTCGCGCGCACGCGCGCCGCAGCTTCTTCGTACGGTTGCGGATCGGCCGCGCAGTGCTCGGCGAAATGCGCGGTCGTCGTGAGCGCGGCAAACCACAACGCGTTAATTTCCACCGGTTTCCCGATGCGCGGCGTCACGACGTGATCACCGACCTTCGCATCCATCCACGTCAGCTGCACGCCCGGAACGCCGGCGCGCACGAGCCCGTCTGCCGGATCGACGCCGATGCCGTAACGCGTGCCCGCCGTATAGCCCGCGACGATCGCTTGCAGCACCGGAAAGAGATCGCGCGCGAAATTCGGATCGCGCGTTGCAGATGCGCACGCGCGAATCGCTTCCACGTACCAGAGCGCCGCATCGACCGTGTTGTATTCGGGCGCACTGCCCGCGTCGGGGAACACGTTCGGCAGCATGCCCCCGTCGACAAACGGCGCGAAGCCTCGCACGATCGCCTCGGCGATGTCGCCGCGACCGTTAGCGATCAGCAGCCCGGGCAGCGCGATCATCGTGTCGCGGCCCCAGTCGGTGAACCACGGATATCCGGCGACGATCGTCGTGCGCGCTGAGCCGCCCGGTGCGGCTTGCACCACGAACGCATCAGCCGCGATCGCCAACTCCGCGCGCAGCGGATCCGTCTCGCCCGCCGCGAGCTCCGCGCCGCGCGCTCGCGCCGCATCGACGATGTGCGGCGCGTCGTCGCCGTCCACGTCGAGCCCCACGACGAGCCCGCCCCGCTCGCCGGGGGCGAGCGAAAAGCGCGCATCCACGGCATAGAGGTAGTCGTCGATCGCGTTGAGGCCGCGCTCGCTCTCGCGCGCGAGAAAGAACGCCGACCAGCGGTCGCGGTGCGGGCTCATCGTGGCGCCGGGCGCGGAAACGTGCAGCGTGCGCCCGGAATCGGGCAGGCTCACGGTGGCCCGATCGCCGTCGACGGCGACGGTGAAGCGGTTCGGGTCGGGCAGGCTGCCGCCGTGGTGGTCGCGGTCGGCCACCAGCACCTTGGCACTCACCCGCAACGGCTCGACGGCCCGGACGGCGCGCAGGGCGATCGCCGTCCGGTCGTGACCGTAGGGCATCGCGAGGGCGACTTCGAGTACGGCGTCGCCGAGCGTATAGGTCCAGACCGGTACGCCGTCCGCTACGGCAAACGACTCAACCAAGCGCCAGCCTTCCGGTACGCGCCCTCCGCTGGCCCAGCGGTTGGTGGCGAGCTGATAGGTCGCGCCCCGGTATTGAACGTCGAGCTGGACGCTCGGAACCAGCAGGCGGCGCGCACAAGGCGGTTCCAGCGCGGCGATCAGCAGTCCATGGTAGCTGCGGGTGAGCGTGCCGGCGACGGTACCCATCGCATAGCTGCCGCGGCCGTTGGTGAGAAGCCATTCGCGGCGCTCGGAGACCCGCAGATCGCAGCTTTCCGGCCGGGCAAGCCGTCGCATGGTCATCGAAGCGGAACTTGCCACGTGCGTCGAACCGACCCTGCGTGGCGAATCCGGAAACCGAGCGCATAATCGCCCTCGAGCGGCGAGAAGCGCATTGGAGGCGCTGGGGTCCCTACCTCAGCGGTCGCCAGTGGGGGACAGTCCGAGAGGACTACTCGGCCGACGGCAACGCCTGGGACTCATTCCCGTTCGAAATGTCGCACTTGCGGACGTACCGCTGGGGCGAGGACGGGATCATGGGCATCAGCGACAACCATCAGCGCTTGTGCTTCGCGCCCGCGTTCTGGAACGGCAAAGACCGCATTCTCAAGGAACGTCTGTACGGGCTGAACGGCCACGAAGGCAACCACGGCGAGGATGTTAAGGAAGTCTGGTTCCACCTCGATAACCTGCCCTCGCACGCCTACATGAAGGCGCTCTACAAATATCCGCAGCGTCCGTTTCCCTACGACGATCTGCGCAAAGAAAATGCGAAGCGCGGGCGCGAGTCGCCGGAGTACGAGCTGGTCGACACCGGCGTCTTTGCCGGCGACGCGTACTTCGATATCGTGGTCGAGTACGCGAAGGCGTCGCCCGAAGACATCCTCGTCCGCATCACCGTGACCAATCGCGCCGCGAGCCGCGCGCCGCTGCACGTTTTGCCGACGCTGTGGTACCGCAACGAGTGGTCGTGGCGCGCGGGCGTTACGAAACCGACGATCGGCGACGCAGGCGACACCAACGTCGCGATGGTGTCGCAGCACCCGACGCTCGGCCGGCGCTGGCTGATCGGCGACGGCAAGGCCGTCAGCATCCTCTATACGGAGAACGAGACCAACTTCGAGCGCGCGTTCGGCGTGAAGAACGCGCGGCCGTACGTCAAGGACGCCTTCGGCCGCTATCTGATCAACAACGATCCGACCGCGATCAACCCCAAACGCACCGGCACCAAGGCCGCGTTCCAGTACGTGACGATCATGGAGCCGGGCGCGACCGAAACGATCCGTTTACGGCTGACCGATTCGCCCGGAAAGCTCGTCATCGATCCGGTTGCGTTCGATGCGATCGTCGACCAGCGCATCGCCGACGCGGACGCGTTCTATGCGGACCTGCTGCCGGCAACGGCCAAGCAAGAAGACCGCCTGATCCAGCGCCGCGCGCTCGCCGGCTTGCTGTGGACGAAGCAGTTCTACAACTACATCATCCGCGATTGGCTCAAGGGCGATCCGCTGATGCCGGTTCCGCCCGCGAGCCGTTTGCACGGCCGCAACTCCGCGTGGACGCACCTCTACAACGACGAGGTGCTCTCGATGCCCGACGAGTGGGAGTATCCCTGGTACGCCTGTTGGGATCTCGCCTTTCACGTCATCGCGTTTTCGCTGATCGATCCCGATTTCGCGAAGCGTCAACTCGTCGCGCTCACGCGCGAACGCTTCATGCATCCCAACGGCCAGCTGCCGGCGTACGAGTGGGCCTTCGACGACGTCAACCCGCCGGTGCACGCCTGGGCCGCATACCGCATCTACAAGATCGAGGCCAAGCGCCGCGGCGGCGTCGGCGATCTGCCGTTCCTCGAGCGCGTGTTCCAAAAGCTGCTGCTCAACTTCACCTGGTGGGTCAACCGCAAAGACGTCGCCGGCCGCAACGTGTTCCAAGGCGGCTTTCTCGGCCTCGACAACATCGGGGTCTTCGATCGCAGCACCAAGCTGCCGACCGGCGGCTACCTCGCGCAGGCCGACGGCACGGCCTGGATGGCGGTCTACTCGCTCAACATGCTGGCGATCGCGATCGAGCTCGCGCGCCACGATCCCGTGTACGAGCACCTCGCGAACAAGTTCTTCGAGCACTTCCTTTATATCGCCGACGCGATGAACTCGCAGACGAACGATGACGACAGCGCCATCGGCTTGTGGGATTCGCAGGACGAGTTCTACTACGATCAGCTCTATCTGCCCACCGGTGAGCGCATCCCGCTCAAGGTGCGCTCGGCCGTCGGCATCATCCCGATCTTCGCGGTGGAAACGCTCGATCCGGACACGCTCGAAAAACTTCCGCTGCTCAAGACCCGCGTCGAGTGGTTCATCGCCAATCGCCCCGAACTGGCGGAGAACGTCGCGCGCATCGAGGTCAGCGGCTTGCGCCAGCGCCGTCTGCTGGCGATCGTCAATCCCGACCGCTTGCGCCGCATTCTGCGCCGGCTCTTCGCCGAGGAAGAATTCCTGAGCCCGCACGGCTTGCGCGCGCTCTCGAAATTTCACGACGCGAATCCCTACGTGCTCAACGTCGGCGGCGCGAGCTTTCGCGTCGACTACGAGCCGGCCGAGTCGACCAGCGGGCTCTTCGGCGGCAATTCCAACTGGCGCGGCCCGATCTGGTTTCCGCTCAACTACCTGCTGATCGAGTCGCTGCAGAAATTCCACTACTACCTGGGCGACGATTACAAGGTGGAGTTTCCGACCGGCTCGGGTACCATGCTCAACCTGTGGGAGATTTCGCAACAGCTCTCGCACCGGCTGATCGGTCTGTTCCGGACCGGTCCCGACGGGTCGCGTCCGTTCCAGCGCAGCGACACGGAACTCGAACACAGCGTCCATTGGCGCGACCATTTGCTCTTCCACGAATACTTCAACGGCGACACAGGGCAAGGTCTCGGCGCCTCGCACCAAACCGGTTGGACCGCACTGGTCGCCAAGCTCGTCCAACAAGTGGCGGAGTACGAATCGCCCGCGCATCCGGCCGTCGGCCGCGACTTCGCAGTGAGAGCCTCGCTTTCAACGGGTATGTGACGGGTTGAAAGTATGCTGACGTGAACGCGGTCCACCAACCGGTCCTGGGCGACCTCGACGCTTATCTCTTAGGCGAGGGCACGCATCTCCGGCTCTACGACGTGATGGGCGCGCACGTCCGCACGTTCGACGGCGTCACCGGAACGGCGTTCGCGCTGTGGGCGCCCAACGCGCGGCGCGTGAGCGTGGTCGGCGACTTCAACGATTGGGACGGCAACCGTCACCGCATGTGGCTGCGGCGCGAGTGCGGCGTGTGGGAACTCTTCATTCCCGGCGTGGCGCCCGGTGCGCGCTACAAGTACGAACTCGAGGACAACGCCGGGCACTTGCTCCCGCTGCGCGTCGATCCGATCGGCTTCTATGCCGAGCAGCGCCCGAGCAACGCGTCGATCGTGTGGGATGCACCGCCGTATCCGTGGAGCGACGGCGCGTGGATGGCCGGGCGCGGCGCGCGCCAGCACCGCGACGCGCCGATCTCGATCTATGAAGTCCATCTCGGTTCGTGGGCGCGCATACCGGAAGAGGGGAACCGCTTTCTCACCTATCGCGAGCTGGCCGAGAAACTCGTGCCGTACGCACGCGACCTCGGGTTCACGCACCTCGAACTGTTGCCGATTACGGAACACCCCTTCGACGGGTCGTGGGGCTATCAAACCACGGGCTGGTTCGCGCCGACGAGCCGCTTCGGCACGCCCGACGACGCGCGCGCGTTCATCGATGCCGCGCACAACGCCGGCCTCGGCGTGATCGTCGACTGGGTGCCGGGCCACTTTCCGACCGACGACTTCAGCCTCGGCCGCTTCGACGGCACGAGCCTCTACGAACACGCCGACCCGCGCAAGGGCTTCCATCACGAGTGGGGCACCTTCGCGTTCAACCTCGGCCGCACCGAAGTCGCCAACATCTTGCTGGCCAGCGCGTTGTATTGGCTGCGCGAGTTTCACGTCGACGGTTTGCGCGTCGATGCCGTCTCGTCGATCATCTACCTCGACTACGACCGCGAAGACGGCCAGTGGATTCCCAACATCTACGGCGGCAACGAGAACCTCGATTCGACCGCGTTCCTGCGCCGCTTCAACACGGTCGTCTACGGCGAGTTTCCCGACGTGATGACGATCGCCGAAGAGTCGACGGCCTACGCCGGCGTGACGACACCGGTCTCGCACGGCGGGCTCGGCTTCGGCTTCAAGTGGAACATGGGCTGGATGCACGACACGCTCGAGTTCATGAAGCGCGATCCGATGTACCGCAATCATCACCTCAATGAGATCTCGTTCGGCTTGATCTACGCGTTTACCGAGAACTTCGTGCTGCCGCTCTCGCACGACGAGATCGTGCACGGCAAGGGTTCGCTGCTCGCTAAGATGCCCGGCGGCGACTACGAGAAGTTCGCCAACCTGCGCCTGCTGTTCGGACACATGTTCGGGCATCCGGGCAAGAAGCTGATCTTCGCCGGCGGCGAGTTCGCGCAGTGGGCAGAGTGGAAGGACGCAAGCTCGCTCGATTGGCACCTCACGCAATGGCTGCCGCACCACGGCATGCAGCGCCTGATCGGTGACTGCAACCGGATCTACCGCGAGTTGCCCGCGCTGCACGCGCGCGATGCATCGGGCGAAGGCTTCGAGTGGATCGTCTACGACGATTCGCGCAACGCGGTGTGCGCGTGGGTGCGTTACGATGCGCAGCACGAGCATCACGCCGTCGTCGTGTGCAACTATTCGGGCGTGCGCCTCGACGGCTTCCGCATCGGCGTGCCGCACGCGGGCACCTATCGCGAGTTGCTGAACACGGATGCCGGCATCTATGGCGGCGGGAACGAAGGCAACCTCGGCGCCGTGCACACCGATCCGATCGGCTGGCACGGGCGCGCGCAGTCGCTCGTGCTGACGCTGCCGCCGCTCGCCGCGGTCATTCTCGCACCGTAGTGCCGAATCCCAAGCACATCGAGCCCGGGAGCGCCTATCCGATGGGCGCGACGTGGGACGGAACGGGCGTGAACTTTGCGCTGTTCTCGGCCAATGCCGAACGCGTCGACGTGTGCATCTTCGATTCGCGCGGCCGGCGCGAGATCGCGCGCTACACGCTGCCGGAATTCACCGACGAAGTCTGGCACGGCTATCTGCCCGATCTGCGCCCCGGCGCGCTCTATGGTTTTCGCGTTTACGGTCCGTACGATCCGGCCAACGGCCACCGCTTCAACCACCACAAACTGTTGATCGATCCGTATGCCAAAGCGCTGCACGGGCCGCTCCGCTGGAGCGACGCGCACTACGGCTACCGCATCGGCGCCCCGCGCACCGACCTCACCTTCGACCGCCGCGACAACGCCGCGGCGATGCCGAAGTCGGTCGTCGTCGATCCGTCGTTCATGTGGGGCCACGACCGGCCGCCGGACGTGCCGTGGATGCGCCGCGTGTTTTACGAAACGCACGTGCGCGGCTACACGATGCTGCACCCCGACGTGCCGCCGCAGATACGCGGCACGTTCTTGGGGCTCTCGTCGCCGCGCGTGATCGAGCACTTGGTCGATCTGGGCGTCACGACCGTCGAGCTGTTGCCCGTTCACGCGTTCGTCGACGACCGGCGCCTCGTTGAGAATCGGCTGCGCAACTATTGGGGCTACAACTCGATCGGGTTTTTCGCGCCCGAGCCGCGCTATCTCGCGACCCATCACGACGAGTTCAAGACGATGGTGAAGAACCTGCACGAGGCCGGGCTCGAAGTCGTCCTCGACGTCGTCTACAACCACACGGCCGAAGGCAATCAGCTCGGTCCGACGCTCTCGTTCCGCGGCATCGACAACGCTTCGTACTATCGCCTCGCCGGCGACCGCCGCTACTACGAAGACACGACCGGTTGCGGCAACACGCTCAACCTGCGGCATCCGCGCGTACTGCAGATGGTCACCGACTCGCTGCGCTACTGGGTCGAAGAGATGCACGTCGACGGATTCCGCTTCGATCTCGCCACGACGCTCGCGCGCGAGGACGACGGCTACACCTACAACGCCGCGTTCTTCAAAGTGCTCAAACAAGATCCGGTTCTGGCCCGCGCCAAGCTGATCGCGGAGCCGTGGGATGTGGGAATGGGCGGCTACCAGGTCGGCGGTTTCCCGCCCGGGTGGTCGGAGTGGAACGGCAAGTATCGCGATACCGTGCGGCGTTTCTGGCAGGGCAACGGCGGGCTGCTGCCCGAATTCGCCTCGCGTCTCGCGGGCTCGAGCGACCTCTTCAACCGGCACGGCCGCCGCCCGCGCGCGAGCATCAACTTCGTCACCGTCCACGACGGCTTCACGCTGGCCGACCTCGTTTCGTATAACGAGAAGCACAACGAAGCCAACCTCGAAGACAATCGCGACGGCACCGACGACAACGCGAGCTGGAACTGCGGCGTCGAAGGACCGACGGACGATCCAGCGGTCCTCGTGCTGCGCGAGCGGCAAAAGCGCAATCTCATTTCCACGCTCTTCCTCTCGCTGGGGGTACCGATGCTGCTGGCCGGTGATGAGTTCGGGCATTCGCAGCGCGGCAACAACAACGCCTACTGTCAGGACAACGAGATTTCGTGGATCGATTGGAACCGCACCGAGCGCGACTTGGCCTTTCAGCACTTCGTGAAAACCGTGCTGCGCCTGCGCCGCGAGCACCCGGCGTTTCAACGCGACGCATTCCTCACCGGCCGGCCGCAACCGGGCAGCGATCGCAAGGACATCGCGTGGTATACGCCCGCGGGCACCGAGATGAACGACGACGATTGGCGCAGCGACGGCCGCTCGATCGGCGTGTACTTCGGCGATCGTCCGGTGTTCGCCGTGCTCTTCAACGCAGCCGATAACGAGGTGCAGTTCGCACTGCCGGACGCAGCCGCCGTGCAATGGCACCTCTTGCTCGACACCGCGTTCGACCAGCCGGGCCACGACGCGCCGCCCGACGGTCCCGCAACGACGTTCACGGTGCACGCACGCTCGATCGCCGTGTTCAACGGGATTCCGGCATGACGCCGCGCGAGCTGGTTGCCGACCGCTACACCGACGCGCTCGGCCTCGAACGTATCGTGCCGGCCGCGACGCGCGAAGCGTTTATCGCCGCGCTGACCGTGCCGCCCGGCCGGAGCATCGCGCCGCCGACGCGCGTGCTGCGAGAAGGCGATCCGCTGACGATCGACGTCACCCTCGCCGCGGAACATTGGGAAGCGACGCTGCTCTACACGATCAGCGACGATCACGGTACCGTCAAAGCGGGAACGCTCGCGTTGCGCGACGCGCCTCCCGGCCGCTTCATTCAACGCGGCGGAACGACGGTCGAAACGCGCCGCGTCACGTTGCCGTTCAGCGTGGCGGCCAGCGCGTATCGGCTCACGCTCGACGTGCGCCACCTACGGTCACGCCGGCGTCGACGTCCTCGTCGCGCCGCCGCACGCGTATCTTCCGCCCGGCGATGCGCGCGTCTGGGGTCTCGCGGTTCAGCTGTACACGCTGCGCTCGCAAACGAACTGGGGCATCGGCGACTTCAGCGATCTGAAACGGGTCTGCCGGCTGGCCGGTGCCGGCGGCGCGTCGCTGGTCGGCATCAATCCGCTGCACGCCTCGCATCGCAGCGACCCCGAAGCCGCGAGTCCCTACGCGCCGACGTCACGCCGGTTCCTGAACTGGCTCGCAATCGACGTCGAAGCGATTCCCGAGGCCGGCGATCCCGACGTACAGCACTACATCACCTCGATCAGCGACGACCTCGCCGCGCTCCGGCGAAAGGCGTTCGTCGACTACACCGGCGTCGCAATGGTCAAAGCGCCGGCCCTCAAGCTGTGTTTCGCGGCCCTCAGCGGCGCGCGCACCGAAGCCTTCGGCTCGTACGTGACCGAGGGCGGCGAGGCGTTGCGGCGCTTTGCGCATCCACGAGGCGCTCGTCGTGCGCTACGGGCGCAACAACGCCAATTGGCCGGCTGAGCTGCGCGCCGGCGAGGCCGCCGCGCTCGACGCCTTCGCGCGCGAAGAGACCCGCGCGATCGATTTCTCGATGTATCTGCAGTGGTGCGCGCGCCAACAGCTCGACGCGGTCGCCGCCGCCGCCCGCGAGTACGGCGTCGCGCTCTATCGCGATCTGGCGGTCGGGGTCGAATCGGGCGGCGCCGAGGCCTGGGGCAGCGATGATTATCTGCCGGCGGCGAGCGTCGGCTGTCCGCCCGATCTGCTCAATACGCAGGGCCAAGACTGGGGCTTGCCGCCGCTCTCGCCGGCGACGCTGGAACGCGACGCCTACGCAACGTTCGCGGGGCTGCTCGCCGACAACATGTACGACGCCGGCGCGCTGCGCATCGATCACGCGATGTCGTTGATGCGCCTGTTCTGGATTCCGCGCGGCGACCGGCCCGTCGACGGCGCGTACGTCGCCTATCCGTTCGACGACCTGCTTGCGATCGTGGCCCGGGAAAGCACCCGCGCGCACTGCATCGTGATCGGCGAAGACCTCGGCACGGTGCCGCCGGGCTTTCGCGATAAGATGGCCGCGAACCACATCCTTTCCTACCGCATCCTGCTCTTCGAGCGCGACGGCAGCGGCGCGTTTCTGCCGCCCGAAGCGTATCCCGAGCTGGCACTTGCCACCGCCGGTACGCACGATTTGCCGCCGCTCGCCGGCTGGCTCGAAGGCGACGACATCGGGCTCCAGGAGCGCTTCGGCTTGATCGAGCGCCGAAGAAGCGCGGCAGACGCGGATCGCACGCGAAGGCGGCGTGGCGCAATTGCGCGCCGCACTGGTGTCGCGCGGCGACCTCCGCGAGCTTGAGCCGGACACCGAGGCGGTCGTCATCGGCGCGTACCGCTACCTCGCCCGCTCCCCGGCGCGCATCGTCATGCTGCAGATCGAGGATGCGCTCGGCGAGCATTCGCCCGTCAACATTCCGGGTACGAACCTGCGAGTATCCGAACTGGCGGCGCAAACTTGCGCGACGATCTCGACACGATCGCGACCGACGGAAGGTTCGAACGATTTGCACGTGCGTTGCGGGAGTTACGCCCGCGCGCATGAAGTTGGTGGGGGCAAATCCGAAGGTGGAGGCAGCATGAAAGGCGTTCTGATGGCAGGCGGAGAGGGATCGCGTTTACGGCCCCTCACCTCGCGCCGCCCGAAGCCGCTCGCACCGGTCGCCGGCAAACCGGTGATGGAGCACATCATCGCCTTGCTGCGACGTCACGGCATCACCGAGATCGTCGCCACGCTGCATTACCTCGCCGACGAAGTCGAGTCGTACTTCGACAACGGCGCCGACTTCGGCGTGACGATGGAATACGTCGTCGAGGACACGCCGCTCGGCACCGCCGGCGCGGTGAAGATGGCCGACAAGCTGCTGGCCGGCGAAACGTTCCTCGTGATCTCGGGCGACGCGCTCACCGACATCGATCTGACCGCGCTGATCGAACACCACAAGCGCGAACAGAACGACGTCACGATCGCGCTGCAGCGCGTGACGAACCCGCTCGAATTCGGCGTCGTCGTCACCGACGAAAACGGCCGCATCACGCGCTTCCTCGAGAAGCCGTCGTGGGGCGAGGTGTTCTCCGACACGATCAACACCGGCATCTACGTGCTCGAGCCGGGCATTCTCGAGCGCATGATCCGCGGCCGCAACTACGACTTCTCCAAGGATCTCTTCCCCGACATGCTGCGCGACGGCGCGAAGCTCGGCGGCTACATCATCGACGCGTACTGGACCGACATCGGCAACCTCGAGCAGTATCAGCAGGCGAACTACGACGCGCTCGAGGGCAAGGTGCACCTCGACTCGCTCGGCACCGAGATCGCGCCGGGCGTGCTCGCCGGCGAGGACTGCCGCATCGATCCGTCGGCGCGAGCTGCACCGGCCGATCGTGCTCGGCGACGACGTGCGCATCGCGGCCGGACGTCGAGATCGTCGGCCCGACGACGATCGGCAACGGCTCGATCATCGAGCGCGGCGCGCGCATCGAACGCGCGCGTGCTGTGGGAAGACTGTTACGTCGGCGAGGACGCGGCGATCAGCGACTGCACCGTCGCCGACCGCAACACGATCGAACGCAACGCGACGATCAGCGAATCGACCGTCATCGGCCGCGGCTGCACGATCGGCTCCGGCGCGATCGTCAACGCCAACCTGAAGCTGTGGCCCGACAAGTGGGTCACCTCGGGTTCGATCGTTTCGATGTCGCTGATCTACGGCCAGAAGTGGCCGGGCTCGCTGTTCGGTTCGGTCGGCATCAGCGGTCTCGCGAATCTCGAGTTCACGCCCGAGTTCGCGCTCAAGCTCGGCCAGGCGTTCGGCTCGTATCTGAAGCCCGGCCAATCGGTGATGACGAGCCGCGATACGCATCCGGCCACGCGCGTGATGAACCGCTGCGTGATCTCGGGTTTGCTCAGCGTCGGCATCCACGTGCTCGACCTGCGCTCGTACCCGCTGCCGCTCGCGCGCTATGCCGTGCGCATCGGCGGCGACGGCGGCGTGCACATGCGCGTCGCGCCCAACGATCCCAACGCGCTGATCATGGAGTTCTTCGACTCGCAAGGGATCACGACCGATAAGGGCACCGAGCGCAAGATCGAAAACCTCTTCTTCCGCGAAGATTTCCGGCGCACGCGGATGGACGACGTCGGGCAGCCTCGACTTCCCCTCGCGCATGCTCGAACGCTACACCGGCGCGTTCCTCGAAGCGCTCATCGCGCACGCGGTCAAGGAAGCCGGCTTCAAGGTCGTGATCGACTACGCGTGGGGCAACGCATCGATCGTGCTGCCGCAGCTGCTCGGCGGCCTCGGCGTCGATCAGATCTCGCTCAACGCGTACTTCGACGCGCAGCGCGCGCGCAATTTCCGCGACGACCGCGAACGCCACCTCGAACAGCTCGCGACCGTCGTGCACGTCGCTCGAAGCCGATCTCGGCCTGCTGATCGACGCCGACGGCGAGACGTTCACGCTCGTCGACGACACGCGGCCGCATCGTCGGCCGCAACCGGCTCTTCGCACTGCTCACGCTGCTGATCGCGCGCGCGACGCCGGGCGCGCGCATCGCGATGCCGGTGACCGTGCCCGATGCCGTCGAACGCATCGCCGAACAGAACGGCGCCGACGATCGTGCGCACGCGCAGCGATCGCCGCTCGCTGATGGCGCTGGCCGAAAAAGACGGCAAGATCGCTGGCGTTCGCCGGCGGTTCCGACTACGAGCTGATCTTCCCCGAATTCCAGCCGGCCTTCGACGGCCTCTACGGCGCGGCGAAAGTGATGGAGCTGCTCGCCGCCGAGCACCAGCCCGCGAGCGAACTCGTCGACCAATTGCCGCACTGGCACATGGCGAGCCGCGCGGTGCCGTGCCCGTGGGATCGCAAGGGCCTCGTCATGCGCGCGCTGCACGACGAGTCGCGCAACGGCAACAACGTCCAAATGATCGACGGCATCCGCATCTCGGAGAACGGCGGCTGGGTGCTCGTCCTCCCCGACGCGTCGGAAGCCGCCGTCAACGTCATCGCCGAAAGCACCAGCGACGAAAGCGCTGAGGGCACCGCCGTAAACATGGCCAACCACATCATGCACCTAATCGCCACCGGCTAACCCCCATTGTCATCCCGAGCAAAGCGCACCGCAGTGCGCGCCGTCGAGGGACCGCGAGCATCTAACCTATTCCAGGACAGCTCCACCCGGGATGAATTCTAGACCACGCCTCCGCCCTACGGCGTCGGGGCTCGACAACAACGGTTGCGGCGGTCCCTCGACGACGCGCCTCACGGCGCTTTGCTCGGGATGACATCAGCTGTCGGTCGTGCCGGTTTTGTTTTCTTCTTCGACGGAGCTGATGGCGAGGTAGGTTACGACGTCCCAGGAGTTACGGATGCCGATGAAGATCAGCAGCACGACGGCGGCGGCGATGGCGAAGAGCGCGGGATGCGATTTGTGCGGCAGCTCGATGCCTGCGGCGAGCAGCGTTGCGAACGCGACGAACGGCAAGCACCAGAACCAGGTCCAGTCTTCGAGATCCGGTTTGTAGCTCTGAAGGCGGGTCGCGCGTTGCATCGTGCGCACCACGTAGCAGCTCCCGACGAAGCCGGCGAGGGCCGTGAGAATACCCGGGACGAGCAGTTCGTGCCACGGTGCGCAGAACGTCGCCGCGATGACGAGGGCGGTGCAAAAATACAGCACGGTCGGCGTGCTGAACGTGCCGATGCCGTCATGGCTTGGGAGCGTGCGTTCCGCGCCCGAGACCAGCGTGATCACGACGAACATCAAGCCCGTCAGCGCGGCCGCGGCGCCGCCGATCATCACGTAGAAGTTCGCCCACGTGCTCAGCATCGAGACTGCGCTCTCGTGCATTAGTGCGCTCCGTTCAGCGCTGCTGCCGCTTCGCGGGCGGCACGTTCCCCCGTTTCGAGCGCACCGTTGACCGTCCCGCCTTGGCCGTCGTTCGCGCACGCTTCGCCGGCGAAGAACAGCGTATCGTCGACCGGCGCGGAAAGCACGACGCGCGCGTCGCCGCCGCCCACGGCGAGATACGTGTAGGCGCCGCGGGCGAAGGGATCGTGCAGCCAATCGTGCACGTACCCGCGCACGAACTCCGACCGCAGCGTCGCCGGCTCATCGAACAGCGTCCCGAACCCGTGCAGCGCGCGCTCGATGCGATCCGCTGCGGAGAGATCGCGCATCGCGATCGCCCTCGGTCCGCCTGCCCACGCGCACACGAGCTCGCCGTGGACCGGATACTGCACCCAGTACGCCGCGAACGCCGAACCGTACGGACGAAAGAACGACGTCTCGGCAAACTGTCCATCGCGCACCCGTTCCCAGAACGCCGTGCGGAACTCGAGCACGACCTTCACGACCTCGCCCATCGGCAGCTTCGCCAGCGCGTCGCGCTTGGGAGGCGGAAGAGCGGGCTCGAATGACAACGCCGCGCCGGATCGTTCAACACTCCCGCCGGCAGCGTTACGATTACCGCCCGTGCCTGCAGCGTGACGCCTTCGCCGGATGCGTCACGCGCCTCAACGGTGACTGCGCCGCGACGCCACGATACGCGTTCCACGATGCACTCCAAGCGGATATCCACGCCCGCATCGACGCAGGCCTCGAGCAGATGCTCGAATATCGGCGGATAGCCGCCGATCGGCCGCGCGCTCGTCGCGTCGACGCCGGAGCCCCATTCATCGGCGATCCCGCGCACGCTCGCGATCGTGGGATCGACCGCATCGAAGCCCTCCGCGAACACCAGGGCTTCGCTCGCCGCCTGCCGCTGCACCGGATCGTTCGCGAATCGGCGCAGATAGCGCTCGACCGTTTCGTCTTCCGCCAGCTCGCGGGCGCCGCCGAAGATCCCCGCCGACGAACCGAAGTCACGGTCGTCGTGCTCGAGAAGGCCCGCGCTGTTGGCGACCCACGATTCGCCGCCGGTCGCGATCGCGGCCGACCCGATCTCGCGCAGTATCGCCATCGTCTCGGGCGCGGGACCGTGGATGAATTCCGCGCCGAGTTCGGCCGGCAACACCGCACGCGCCGTCGGCTCGGAGAGCACGCGTCCGCCGACGCGGTCGCGGGCCTCGAGCACGATCGTGCGCAGTGAGGCGCGCGCCAAACTGCGCGCGGCGGCCAGGCCCGCGGCGCCGGCGCCGATCACGATAACGTCGGCGTCCATTAGCGGTCGGTCTTCGTTCGCTCCAAGTAGGCAGAAGCGGTCTGCACCTCGCCCTCGAGCGCGGTGACGGTCTGCTGCATGCTCGTCAGCGCCGCGGCCTTGTACGTACTGACCGAATCCATCGCGTCGTAGACGTTCTTGAATGCGGCTTTGAGCTTGTCGACGTCGATCGTGGCCGATGCGGCCTGCTCGTACACGCCCGCGCTCTGCTGCTTGAGCATCGCGGACGTCGATTCGATCATGTTGCCCGTCGTCGTGTTCAGCGCGCCGATCTGGTTGAGCACGAGCTTCTCGTTGGCCAGCGCTTGCGCCACGACTACCGCCGTGCGCAAGGCGGAGACCGTCGTCGTCGTCGCCCGCTCGACGCCCTTGATCAACTCGATGTTGTTCTTCTTGATCAGATCGAGTGCCAGGTAGCCCTGTACGTTGACCGCCATCTGGGTCAGCAGATCTTGCACTTTTTGGCGCGCGTAGAACTGCACGTCTTCGCGCAGGATCTTGGCCCGCGCCGGATCGCTCGTATCGAGCACCGCGAGGCGCGAATCGATTTCGGCGTCGAGTTTTTTGGCCAGGTAGGCGAAGCCCTCGAGCTTCTGCATCAGCGCCCACATCGCGGCCTTCTCTTGTTCGATCGACGCGTTGTCGCGCTGCAGCTCGTCCTTCGAGCGGTACAGCGTCTCGATGATCGCATTGAGGTGGTTCTGCGCCGAACGGTAGCCGTCGAAGTACGCTTTGAGCTTGTTGCCGAACGGCACGATGCCGAGCAGCTTGCGCGGCGAGAGCAGGTCGCCGGCCTTCGATGGATCGAGCGACTCGACCGTATTGCGCAGATCGCCGAGCGCTTTGGACACGGGCGAGGAGCCGTCGTAGACGCCCTTCTTCATCGCGTTCATCGGGCGTTCGAGCATGCGGTTGGCGACGCTCGCCGACGCGCGAATGTCGCCTTCGCCGAGGCCGAGGATCGCATCGACGCGCGTCTTGAACTCAGGGCTCTGCGGATCGAGCGTCGTCAGGTCGCCGATGAATTCACCGACTTGCCCGTCGAGCCGCGTCGTCTCTGCGACCGGCAACGGCACGCGATTGGCGGCCTCTTGCGGCGCGATCGCGGCGACGGGCGCGGGCGGCGTCAGCGCGGGCGGTTCGAGCGCGTTCGGCTCCATCCGCTATGCCTCGACCTCGCGCTTCCAGAGGTTCCACGGCCGGAACACCACTTCGTCGCTGTAGGCGGCGTGGAGTTCGGCTTCTTCCGGCGCGAGATAGGTCACTTCGCCCAGGCGCATCGCTTCGAGCTGAATCTGCGCGTTGGACATCGAGTACATCGCGCGATAGACGGCGCCTTTGATCGTCGCGGCGACCATCGTTGCGCCGTGACCGCGCATCAGCACGACTTCCTTATCGCCGAGGGAAGCCGCGAGGTCTTGGCCGAGTTGCGGCGTGCGCACCAGCATGTTCGTCATGCCGGCCTTGTCGCGGATGTCGAATTTCGGCACACCGCGGCCGAGGAACGCGCTCACGTGATAGACCGGCTGCAGTTCGGCTTTCGTGATTCCGAACGGGATCAGCGCGGGCGCGTGGCAGTGCACGATCGACTTTACGTCGGGGCGCACTTTGTAGATTTCGCCGTGAATGAAACGCTCGCTGTAGAGGCGATGCTTCGTCGCCGGCACCGGCTCGCTGTCGAGGTTGTAGGTCAGCAGATCCTTTTCGGTGACCAGCGCCGGCGCCAGGTGACGCGACATCACGTACTTTTCCGGATCTTTGTCGTGACGCACGCTGAGGTGACCGAACGCGTCGACGACGCCGTACTTGAAGAGGATCTTGTTGCCGATCAGCAGGTCTTCGACCAGCTCGTCGTCCAGGGGTTTGAGTTTAGCCAAGCGATCCTCCGGCGTCAGCTCATGACGTCGTCAATGTAAGCGATCTTTCGCTCGAGGGCCGCCAGTGCGTGCCCCCAGGTGTACCGTCCGACGGTTTCGGCGCCCGCGCGGCGCATCTCATCACCGATGCCGGGATTGGCGAACAGCGCGCGCAGGTAAGTCGCAAGCTCCCGGCCGTCCGAGGTATCGCAGACGATCGCGTTGACGAACGGCTCCGCGTACTCTTCACCGGTTGCGCCGCACACCGCGATGCCGCCGGCCGCCATCACTTCGAGTCCGACCAGGCCGAACGGCTCCTTGCCGCTGTTGGCCAGCACGGCGTCGGCCGCGGCATAGAGCGCGTAGAGCGTCGCATCGTCGAGGAACGCACGCAAATGCACGATCGGCCCGTCGGCGAGCGCGATGCCGTCGATCACCTTGTGGCCGTCGGAACCTTCGTAGCCGATGCGCTCGACGTTGAGCCCGCGTTCGTGCGCGCGCGCGAACACGACGTCGGCGTACGCATCGCGTCCGCCGCGCACGATCAAGCGCGCGTTGATTCCGGAGGCGTGCAGTTCGGCCAGCGCATCGATGGCCTGCAGCCAGTTCTTGTCGGGGTCGAAGCGGCCCACTTTCACCAGCGTCGGTCGCCCGGCCAGCGCCTGCTTCATCTCCGCCAGCAGCTTCGGATCCGCGCCGCTGAGCAGCCGCGTCTCGATGCCGTTCGGAATCACGAGCGACGGCACGCCGACGCGCGCGAGCTCGAACTTCATGTACTTGCTGACGGCGGTGATCGCCGCGGCCGCTTGCAGCGCCGGAAAGTTGACGTGCTCCCACCCGTAGGTGTTGTTGGCGTTCCAAATCAGCGTGAAGGTATTGCGCACGCCGCGCAGCCGGGCCAGCTGATCGATCGCCACGGCCACGCCGGCCGTTTGCCACTCTTCGCAGATCACCAGCGTGCGTTCGTTCGATTGCGCCGTCGGTACGACGATCTGATCGACGATGAAGGCCGGCAGGCTCGATTCCCAGTCGGCGATCTTTTCGCGCTCGCCGTCGTAGGCGTTGCGCGGGAAGTGGGCGGAGATCCACTGCGACCAGCGGCGCAACGTCACGTTGCCCTTGGTCTCGACGGCCTGCGCGGCCGGATCGCCGACGAAGATCAGATCGACGATGCAGCCGATCGCGCCGAGCGCGGTGGCCATCTGTGACACGCGCGTTCCCAACCCGCCGATCGACGCGTAGCGGTCGGGGCCCTCAAAGGCCAGGATGGCGACGCGATGGGGTAGCTCCACGGGTGACACTCTACCTTCTGCAGCGGCAGCTAGTGCCGCCGCTTTCTTTTTCTTCACGTTGCAAGTTGACGCAGTACGTACTGGAGGATCCCACCATGCCGGTAGTAGTCGGCTTCATCCGGCGTGTCGATGCGCACGACGCCATTGAACGAGATCGCTTTGCCGCCTTCGCCGGTCGCCGTAACGACGACCGTCATACGCGGACGCAGTTCGGCCGCGATACCGGTGATCGCAAACGTCTCTTCACCCGTGAGACCGAGGGTGGCGATTTTCTCGCCGGGCTGGAACTCGATCGGCAGAATGCCCATGCCGATCAGGTTGGAACGGTGAATGCGTTCGAACGATTCCGCGATCACGGCGCGCACGCCGAGCAGCATCGGGCCCTTCGCCGCCCAGTCGCGCGACGAACCCGAGCCATACTCTTGGCCGGCAAGAATGATCAGCGGCGTGCCCGCTTTGCGATACAACTCCGAGGCATCGAAAATCGACATCTGTTCGTTGGTCGGCAAGAACCGCGTCATGCCGCCCGACACGCCGGGCACCAGCATGTTGCGCAGCCGGGTGTTGGCAAACGTGCCGCGGACCATGACTTCGTGGTTGCCGCGCCGGGCGCCGTAGGAGTTGAAGTCGCTGATCTGCACGCCGTGCTCGAGCAGATACTTCGCTGCAGGCGAGGACTTCGCGATGTCGCCCGCCGGCGAGATGTGATCGGTGGTCACCGAATCGCCGAGCACCGCCAGCACGCGCGCGCCCTTGATGTCTTGGAGCGGTGCCGGCGCTTTGGGCATGCCGTCGAAATACGGCGGGCGTTTGATGTACTCGCTCTTCGGATCCCAGGCGAAACGTTCGCCCGTCGGAGCCGCCAGATTACTCCAGCGCTCGTCGCCGGCGAACACGTCGGCATAGCGGTCGCGGAAGAGTTTTTCCGTGAGCGAGGATGCGGTCACGGCTTCGATCTCGGCATCGGTGGGCCAGATGTCTTTGAGGAACACATCCTTGCCCGCTTGATCTTTGCCGAGCGAGTAGGTCGTGATATCGATGTCCATGCAGCCGGCCAGCGCGTAGGCGACGACGAGCGGCGGCGAGGCGATATAGTTTGCCTGCACTTGCGGATGGATGCGGCCATCGAAGTTGCGATTGCCCGAGAGCACCGCAGCGACGATCAATTCTTCGGACTGCACCTTTTCGGCGACGTCATCGGGCAGCGGTCCGCTGTTGCCGATGCACGTCGTGCAGCCGTAGCCGACGAGATTGAAACCGAGCGCATCGAGGTACTGCGTCAAGCCGGCCTTGAGCAGATAGTCGGTGACGACTTTGGAACCCGGTGCGAGCGAGGTTTTCACCCACGGCTTGCGTTTGAGGCCTTTTTCGACGGCTTTTTTCGCCAAGAGCCCGGCGCCGATCAGGACCGCCGGATTCGACGTGTTCGTGCACGACGTGATCGCCGCGATCACGACCGAACCGTCGCGCAGTTCGTCCGCATGCTTGGTGGACGGCGAATGTTCTTCGAGCGCAACTTCCGCCGCGACGGCCGTTCCGCCGCCGCCTTCATTTTCGAGCCGCGCGACCGCAGCCGGCGCAACGGTCGCTGCCGAACGCCATTCCTTGAGCGCGGCTTCGAACGATTTGCCGCCGTCACGCAACGGAACGCGCTGCTGCGGCAAGCGCGGACCGGAGAGATTCGGTTCGACGATCGAGAGATCGAGCTCGAGCGTGTCGGTGAAACGCGGTTCGGGCGAGGCGTCGGTGCGGAACATGCCCTGCGCCTTGGCGTACGCTTCGACCAGCGCGATCTGTTCGGCACTGCGACCGGTGAGGCGCAAGTACGTGAGCGTTTGTTCGTCGATCGGGAAGATCGAGATCGTCGAACCGTATTCCGGCGACATGTTGCCGATCGTCGTGCGGACGGCCACCGGCAAATTCGTCAGTCCCTGTCCGTAAAACTCGACGAATTTTCCGACGACGCCCTTCTTGCGCAGCATCTGCGTGATCTGCAGCACGAGGTCGGTCGCGGTGATGCCTTCGCGCAATTTTCCGTTCAGCCGGAAGCCGATCACTTCGGGAATCAGCATCGTTACCGGCTGCCCGAGCATCGCAGCTTCGGCCTCGATACCGCCGACGCCCCACGCGAGTACGCCGACGCCGTTGGCCATCGGGGTGTGTGAATCGGTCCCGACGACCGAATCCGGATAGGCCATCGGCGACGCCTCGGACGGATGCGGTTCACCCGCGCCGCCGGCCCCGAAGATGATGCGCGAGAGATACTCGATGTTGACCTGGTGCACGATCCCGGTATCGGGCGGTACCGCGCGGAAATCGTCCAGCGCGTTCTGGCCCCATTTGAGGAAGCCATAACGCTCGCCGTTGCGTTCGAACTCGAGCTTGGCGTTGGCTTCGAAGGAACCCGCGGTGCCGAACGAGTCGACTTGCACCGAGTGATCGATGACGATCTCGACCGGCTGCAGCGGGTTGATCTTCGAGGGCTTGCCGCCCATCTCGGCGATCGCGTCGCGCATGGCTGCCAGGTCGACAACACAAGGAACCCCGGTGAAGTCTTGCAGCAGCACGCGGGCCGGGCGGTAGGCGATCTCTTTGTCTTCGGTCGCGCCGGGCTTCCAGCCGGCCAGGGCCGCAACGTCGGCGGCGGTAACGGAGCGGCCGTCTTCGAAGCGCAGCAAGTTCTCGAGCAGAACCTTGAACGAAAACGGCAAGGTCGCGAGATCGTAGCCTTTGGCGGCGAGCGCATCGAGGCGGAAATAGGTGTAGTTGCGATCGCCGACGCGCAGGGTGTCGCGGGCGCCGAATGAGTTGGGGTGGGCAGGCGTGTTCACATTGACCTGCCTTCGCCGCATGTTGTGGGGGCTACTCCGACGCCAGGCTCTCCTCGAGCCGGGTTTCCCACGTGGTCTTGGGCAGCCCGTCGCGGTAGCCGCTGATCCGCAGCTGACGCTCCCCGCCCAGGAACTCCCACAGGGGCCCGACGACCAGATCGCGCCGCCAGGGGGTGAGGTTCAAGAGGGCCGTGAGCTCGTCCGGCGACTGCGGGAGGTCGCGCGCGATCCGCTCGATCTCGGCCCGGGAGACGAGCATCGCCGCGGGCAGGTCGTTGGCGGCCGCGACGGCGTTGATCAGGAGGGCGATGGCGGCCACGAGGGCGTCGCGCTGGGCCCCGAGCGGACGGGGCGCGCGCGGCGGCAGCTCGTCCTCGGGAATGGCCTCACCCGCCGCAACGGCGGCGAGGATGCGCGTCCCGATGTGCTTGCGCATCCCGGCGTCGAGCCGGCGCAGCTGGCTCAGCTCCTCGATCGTGGTCGGCCGCAAACCGACGAGGCCGACCAGCACGTCGTCGGGCAGCACGTACTTCAGCGGGATGTTGCGCTCGCGTGCGATCGCTTCGCGCAACAGCGCCAGCTCGTTGAGCACGCCGAGCTCGCGGCGGTTCATGCGCGCGTTCCCCGCGACGCGCAAGTACAACCGCCGCTTGTCCGAACGGTACGTGCGCGGATCGACCAGCGTGCGCATCTCTTCGAGCGCCCACGTTTGGCGGCCGCGCGCCGCCAGTTTTTCGTTCAGCTTATCGGCGACGGCGAATAGGTAGCGCACGTCGTCGACGAGGTAGTCGACTTGCCGCGGCGTGAACGGACGCGTGCTCCAATCACTGACCGTTTGCGACTTCAGCAACGTCACGCCGGCGACGTCGCGCACGAGATCCAGCAGCGAAATCGACATGCCGTAGCCGCAAAACGCCGCCGCGACTTGCGTGTCGTACGCGTCGTGCGGCAACGTTTGAAACGCGTCTTCGAGAATGCGCAAGTCGCTCGAGAGCGCGTGCCCGACGACGGTTGCGCCGGTCAATGCATCGGCCAGCGGGCGCAGATCGGGCAGCGCCAGCGGATCGACGATCGCAACCGCGTCATCGAAGGCGACTTGCACGACCATCAATTTGGGCGTGAAGTGTTTCTCGGTGTGGAATTCGGTGTCGAGCGCGATCCGCGGGGCGGCGGCAATGCGCTCGCATAAGGCGGTGAGGGCGGCCGGTTCGGTGATGACCTCGACGTTCAAGGCGAGACGGCCGGCGACGGGCTTGGAACGGCGTGGTGCCGATGCGGAAAGTGCACGTGGTGGCGTTCTGCGTAGGCGCTCGCCTGTTCCCACCGGGCGTCGATATAGTTCGAGAGCGCGTCGCCGCCGAGGGCCAGCGCGGTGCAGATCGGGATCGCGATCGCCGACATCGTGTAGATCTGACGCCAGAGCGGCACCCGCAGGGCCGCGGCCGTTTGGGTCGCGATCGTTCCGCCAAGCCCCGGAATGATGCGCACGACGATCAGAAACATCGGCGAGCCGATCTTGAAGTGCCGCACCCAGGCCGGCAGCCGCTGCACGGTGCCCTCGATGTCGAGCAGCTTCGAGGTGCGCAGCGCCACGGCGTAGCCGATGATGGCCGCGACGACGATCCCGGCCGCATTGACGAGCGAGCCGAGCCACGGGCCGAAGATCACGCCGTTCATGATGGCGAGCGCGTCGGTCACGGAAAACGGCGCCGACGCCACGACCGCAAAGATCAGCACCGCCAACGGAAAGCGGCTGATGCCCAGCACGCCGAGGAGGTGCTCGACTTCGGGCTTTTTGGCGACGACGAAGGCCGCGAGGGCGAACGATACGGCGAAAATGAGCGCCGCCTCAAGCCGCTGCAGCAGCACCGCAAAACCGGGCTTCACCCACGGCTTCTTTGCGGGTACCACTCCCGAGGCCTCCGCGATCAAGCTTCCGCCCGGTGGACAATCTGGTGGAAAAGTAGGTGCGATTTTGCCCTATTGCGGCCCCCGCGCGGGGGGTGTACGATGCGTTCACCTCGAGGTACACACACCGCACATTCGACCCAAGGAGGGCGGCCTGACGTCGCAAGATCCACCTGGGTACTGAGCACCGAAACGGCTGATTTGCTCGCCGTTTTGGTGAGGTCCGACGCCTCTACACTCATCGACAGCGGAAGGAGGGCGGTACCAGTTTGGAACCGCAAGATCCACCGAAGGTCGTGAACTCGTAGCCCACGCTACGAGTGCGCACCGACCAAATCCAAAAGATTTGAGAATGGGCTCCCACCGGGGTCCATTCTTTTTTTGCAGAATGTGGGTCGGGTGAGTGTGCCTTCCCCGCGCGATGCATCAACCGTCGTCGTCTGCCGCGACGCGGACGCGGGAATCGAGGTCTATCTTTTGCGGCGCGGTTCGACCGCGCCCGGATTTCCCGACGCCTACGTCTTTCCGGGCGGCACCGTCGACAAAGCCGATTACTCGCCGCAAGCGCGAATGCGGATGGTGGGCCAGTGGCGGCCGGCCGAGCCCGCGTTCACGTACGCGGCGATTCGCGAGACGTTCGAAGAGTGCGGATTGCTGTTCGCGGTCGAGCCGGTCGAGCAGAGCGCGTTGCGTGCGGCGCGCACGAAGATGCTGAAGGGCGAGCGTTCGTTCAGCGACACGCTGATCGATCTCGGCGTGCGGCTCGATGCGCGCGCGGTGCGCTACTTCTCGCGCTGGATCACGCCGACGGTCAACCCGCACCGCTTCGATGCGCGCTTCTTCATCGCGCGCGCGCCCAAGGATCAAATCGCCGAAGCCGACGAGCTCGAAACCTACGACGGGCGCTGGGTGCGCCCGGCCGACATTCTCGGCGAGGTCGAGCGCAACGAAGTGCAGATGATCTTTCCGACGATCAAGCATCTCGAACGCGTCGGCGGGTTTGCGAACGTCGACGACCTGCTGGCCTTCACCGAAACGAAGAAGACGATTCCGGTTACGCCGGAAGTGCGGCCCGGACCGACCTACCTCTTGCCGCCGCAATTCGAGAATACGTGGTAGCGGTCGGCCCGCGCGTCTCGCGATTGCGCGCGCCCAATCCGTCGCCGATGACGCTCGACGGCACCAACGGCTACATCGTCGACGGCGGCGACGGCGCGTGGATCGCGATCGACCCCGGACCCGACGCTCCCGAACACATCGCCGCGTTCGTCGACGCGGCGCAGCGCGGCCGGCGCGCACTACGACGCGATCTCGATCACGCACGGTCATCCCGACCACTACCCCGCCGCCGCGCCGCTGTCGCGCGCGACCGGTGCGCCCGTGTACGCGCATACGAGCGCGCTCTTCCCGCACGATCGCAAGCTCGCCGAGGGCGAACGCGTGCGCGCCGGCAACGCATCGCTGCTCGCGCTCGCACACGCCCGGACACGCGCGCGATCATCTCGTCTACGTGCTCGAAGGCGAACGCGCGCTCTTCACCGGCGACGTGATCATCGGCACGGGCACGGTCGCGATCGCGCCGCCCAACGGCGACATGCGCGTCTATCAGCGCACGCTGCACCGGCTGCGCGACGAGTACGCCGACGCGTCGGTGATCTACGGCGGCCACGGCCCCGAAATGCACGACGCACGCGCGAAGATCGACGAGTACATCGCGCATCGCGAACGCCGCGAAGCCGAGATCCTCGCGATCCTCGCCGCGGGACCGGCGACCATTCCCGACATGGTGGCCGCGATCTACCGCGACG
Source organism: Vulcanimicrobiota bacterium (assembly GCA_963845455.1). Lineage (GTDB taxonomy): Bacteria > Vulcanimicrobiota > Vulcanimicrobiia > Vulcanimicrobiales > Vulcanimicrobiaceae > Lustribacter. The sequence goes on from CAWJSM010000004.1 coordinate 27,483, forward strand.
TCGACCGCCGCCTGTGGCCCGCCGCCGCGCGCCAAGTCCTCGCCTACCTGATCGCGCTCGAACGCGAAGGCCGCATCACCGCAACGCCGCTCGACGTCGAACTCACCCCCGAACAGCACGCCCTGCTCGACCCCGACCTGCGCCGCATCGTCCACGAACGCGACCTCGCCGTCGTCACCGCCGAACTCGGCTTCACCAACGAACCCCCACGCCTAGTCGAGTACGCGCTCTCTGCGTAGCGGCGCACCCATTTTTTTGTGTTATGACAACTCGTATTATGACAAGTCGTGTTGTGTTAGTGGATGGAGACGATGACTTTGCCGAATTGGTCGCCTTCTAGGATTCGTTGGGCGGCGGCGGGGACTTCGGTGAGGGGGACGACTTCGTCGATGGCCGGCTCGATCGTTGTGTCGGTGAAGAGCTTGAGCATGGCGGCGAAGTCGGCGGGGCTGCCCATCGAGGTGCCGAGGATGTCGAGTTGTTTCCAGAAGACGGAGAACGGGCGGATTTTCGCGTCGCCGGTCGTGCCGCCGTACATGACCACGCGCGCGCCGGGGCGCGCGATGTCGAGCGCTTTGGCGAACGTTTCGCCGCCGACGGAATCGACGATCAGCGTCGGACCGCCGTTGCTCGCCGCGCGCACGTCCTTCGACCAGTTCTCGCTCGTTTTGTAGTTGATCGCAACGTCGGCGCCGAGCGCTTCGGCGCGTTCGAGTTTCGCATCGCTCGACGACGTCACGATCACGCGCGCGCCCACCGATTTCGCAAAGAGCAGCGCTAGCGTTTGCACGCCGCCGCCGATTCCGGGGAGCAGCACGACGTCGTCTTGCGTGCACTGACCGCGCGTGAAGACCGCGCGATACGCAGTCAGGCCGCCGAGCGGAATCGCTGCGGCTTGCTCGTTCGCTCAAGCGCGCGGGTCGCGGGTGCACGTTTTCCGCCGGCGCCGTCACGTATTCGGCAAACGTGCCGTGCCGCGGCATGCCGAGCAGCGTTGCTATCGGCATTCCAGACGCGCGGATCGTCGCCCCAGCCGAACATCGGGTTGATCACGACGCTCGCGCCGACCGGCGGACCGCTAGCGCCCGGTCCGTGCGCGGCCACGACGCCGCAGCCGTCGGAGCCCGGAATCACGGGCAGCACGATCCCCGGATACAGACCTTGCGTGATGAACACGTCGCGCCGGTTGAACGCCGCGAAGTTCACCGCGATCAACATCTCGCCCGGCCCGGCCACCGGCGTTTCGAACTCCTCGAGGTGCAGCTTCGAGGGGCCGCCGAGTTCGCGTAAAACGATCGCCTTCATACGGGCTCCTTACACGAAACCGCTGGCGGCGGTGGCGCCTTTTTTGAACAATTCGGCTTGGCGCAATTCGACGCGCCGGATCTTTCCCGAGCGCGTCTTCGGAAGTTCGGCGATGAATTCGATTTCGCGCGGATATTTGTACGGCGCGGTCACGCGCTTGCAATGATTTTGCAGTTCGCGTACCAGCGCCGCATCGCCGGTGTAACCCGGACGCAGCACGACGAACGCTTTGACGACGTTGCCGCGATCGGCATCGGGCGAGCCGACGACGGCGGATTCGAGCACGGCCGGATGCTCGAGCAGCGCGCTCTCGACTTCGAACGGCCCGATGCGATACGCGCCCGACGAGATCACGTCGTCCGAACGGCCGACGAACCAGAAGTAGCCGTCGTCGTCGAGCTGCGCGCGATCGCCGGTGAGATACCACTCGCCGCGGTGCGCCGCGCGCGTCTCCTCGTCGTTCTTGTAATAGCCGGTGAATAGCGTCGGCGGCGCGCCGCGCAACGCGATGTCGCCGACGACGCCGGTCTCGCAGGGGTTGCCGTCGGCGTCGATCGACCGCGACGTCGTGGCCCGGCGTCGGCTTGCCCATCGAGCCCGGCCGCACGTCCATGCCGCGCACGTTCGCAACCAGCAGCGAGTTTTCGGTTTGACCGTAGCCGTCGAGAATCGTCAGCCCGAACGCATCGCGCCAGCGCGCGAGCACTTCGGGATTGAGCGGCTCGCCGGCCGAGACGCAGTGGCGCAGCTTCGGCAGTTTCCAGCGCGTGCCGAGATCGGGCAGCTTCGCTTCGAGCCGGTACTCGGTCGGCGCTTGGCACAGCACCGTGACGCCGAGGTCGCGAATGAGGTTCATGCGCTCTTCGGGCACGAAGGCGCCTTCGTGCAGCACGATGCACGAGCCGCACGACCACGGTCCGAGCAGCACGTTCCACAGCGACTTCGCCCAGCCCGTACCGGCCGTGCTCCACACGAGATCGTCCGGCGTGCAATCGAACCAGACCGCCGCTTGCGAGCGCTTCGCGAACGTGTAGGCGACGCGGTGCACGACGCCTTTGGGATCCTTCGTCGTGCCGCTGGTGTAGACGATGTACGCATCGTCGGTCGCGGCCGTCGGATGGCCGGCGAACGAACTGCGCGCTCGCGACGAGCGGGTGCATCGCCGTCCACCCCTCGCGCTCGCCGCCGACGAGCAGATAGCGCGTCACGTTGGGCGCCTGCGCGCGGATTGCATCGACTTCATCGGCGTTGGCGAGCTGCGCGATCACCGCCGTCGCGTCGCCGTGTACGGCCCGGTAGAGCAAGTCTTTGGCGCGCAGCTGTTCCGCGCCCGGAATCGCCACCGCACCCAAACGCAGCAGCGCGAGCATGGCGAAGAGCCACTGCGGCGTCTTCGGCAGCACGACGATCACGTGATCGCCGTGACCGATGCCGAGGTCGCGCAGCGCCGCAGCCCAGCGTCCCGACAGATCGGCAATCTGAGCGAACGTATACTCGTGCCGCACCCCGGCGGAATCGACGAAGAGCAAGCCGCGCCGGTCGCTCTTCGCGAGCGCGTCGATCACATCGCGCGTGAAATTGAATTCCGCCGGCACGTCCCATCGGAAAGCATCCGTTTTCGTCATGCGCGAGGATTCGCAGGCCGCCCCGACGCACCCGCCGCTATGGAATTCGATGCCGCACGCGTGATGCGGGCCTCTCGCCTGCGTATCGGGCGCGTCCGCGCAATGGGCGTCCCCGCGATCCTGATCGGCGTGGCCGGTATCGTGCTGGCCACGGGCGTCGCGCGCTCATTCCGGACGATCGCCCCCATGCTCCCGGAGACGATCCGCGAGCTCAAGAGCCTGGTCGATGCGGGTCGTGACGCCCGGACCCTCAAACCCTAGGGCCATATGATCGAGGAAGCGACGATGGTCGCCATGATCCGCGCAGCCCTGCCCGACGCCGAGGTCCAGATCTGGGACCGGACCGGCACCATGGACCACTTCGATGTGTTGATACGGTCGAACGCGTTTGCGGGGAAGTCGCTCCTCGATCGGCACCGGCTGGTCGAAAAGACGCTCAAACCGGCACGCGACGACGGGCGCATCCACGCCTTGGCCATTCGCACCGACCTACTGGAGACCTAAATGTCCGACCCGATCCGCAGCGAGATCGAACGTGAAATCGCCGACAACACCATTCTCGTCTACGGCAAAGGCACCAAAGACGCGCCGTTGTGCGGCTTCACGCTCGAGACGATCCAGTTCTTCAATCACTTCGGCTACCCGTTCGAAGTGGTGAACGTCCTCGAGAACATGCCCAAGCGCGCGGCCCTGGCCGAAATGACCGACTGGCCGACGCTGCCGAAGGTGTTCATCAAGGGCCAGTTCTTCGGCGACACCGACATCCTCGCGCCGATGGCGCAAAACGGCGAACTGCAAACGGTGCTCGAAGAAGCGTTCAGCGGCACGAGCGTCAAGCCGACGATCCAGCTGCATTAAACGCCGAGAGCAAAGCACGAAAAAAGAGACGGTCGCGAGACCGTCTCTTTTTCTTTTCGGCGACGCCCGCTCTAGAAGTTGTGGGCGAGCACCAAGTGGATGTTGCGCGGGCCGTAGCCCTTGAGGTTGGTCGTCACGAACTGGCCGTTGATGGCCGGGCTCACGACGCCCGAACCCGCGACGTCGAAGATCTCCGCGTTGATGTTGAAGAGGTTGTCGACCGCGAGCTGAACGTACGAGTGTCTTGTTGTGGATCGGAACGCGAATCGTGCCGCGCGTGATCTCGAAGGCCGGCTCGTTGAACGTGTTGTTCGGGCCGTAGTAGATCATGCCGACGTTGGCATACCAGCCGCCGTTCGCGTGGTAGTTGAGTTCCGACGTAACCCTGCGCATACGGAATCGCCGAACCGCCCGACGAGAGCAGCGTCGTCGGGCCGAAGTTCACGCCCGAAACGACGCTGGCGTTCGACGTCGCCTGGCCGGCGGCGTTGAACTGGTAGATGCTCGGCGGAACGTTATACGGATAACCGCGCAGCAGCGCGCCTTGGACGGCGTAACCGACAGCCCGTACGCGGCGCGTGTTCGATCTTGAGCTTCGATGCCTTCATACCGCGCGTCGGCGAGGTTACTGTACGCCGTCGTGTAGAGCGGAATGCGCCGCCCCGCCCGGCCGTAACGGGACGGTGCCGTTGGGGAAGATCGACTTCAAGAACTGGTTGTGCAGGTTCGTGAGGTAGACATCGCCGCTGACGACCGTGTCGGGCATGTAGGACCCGAGGCGCTAATCGCGCACCGAGGTCGTAACCGAACGAGGTCTCAGGCTTGACGTTGACGCCGCCCACGGAGTTGACGGCGGCGGCCCCGGGCTGAATTCCCGCCGGGCACGTCGATGCCGTGCATAGCGCCGGGTTTCCGGCCGCGCCCGCGAGGATGCCGAGGAACGGCGGAACGAGCGCCGAGCCGGCCGAGAAACGCAGGCTTGCATCGTGGTTGATCCGATACGCGAGGCCGAGCCGTTCGTCGTCATGCCAGAAGATGTTGTCGTTGAACGAGATCGTGTTCGCCCCGCCGGTGAAGATGGGATAGTGCGTATCGAACCGCGTCAGATAGTACGCCGCGGTCGCGCGTGAGGCTGCGAGCCGATCTGAAAGTTTCCCTTGCAGGCGAGTAGGTGCCGGTGTTCTGCGCGGAACCCGCCGGAATGTTGCTCGTACTCGACGTAGTCGGGCATACCCGGCGTGTACACGTGCGTCCACGAGTAGTTCTCGTCGACCGCGAACGAGATGACGTTCCCGGACGTGCCGAGCGAGTGATCGTATTCGAACGTATAGCCGATCAGGTTGTCCTGCTCGTCGATGGTGATACAGCGGGCTCGAGATCGTCGCGATGTACGGGTTACCGAACGAGTCGACGCCGTTGAGCGGCGCGCCCGCCGCGTCGGTGCCGTAGAGATACACCGGCAGCGTGAACGGGGTGTTGGTCGGATCGCCGTTCGTCTGCAGCCGGCTGATCGACGCGCTGTAGAAGCGCGCGAGGATGTTGTCGTTCTTCAACTGCGTGCGCAACTCGCCCGAGAAGATCGGCTCGTTGTTGACTTCGTAATCTTGCGCGAAGTTGTCGTTGAACGGGAAGAACGCAAGCTGATGGCCGCTCGCGATCGACGCGTTCGGAATCGTCGGGGTGAAGGTGACGTTGTTGAGGTTCTGGACGTTGCCGTTTTGCGAGGCGGTCGTTTGGCTCGCGAGCATCGTCGCCGTAAACGACGTGACGTCGGAGAAATTGAACCGCAGTTTGCCGAGTTCGCTGTTGTTATGGTAGCACGTCGGCATCGAGATACAGCAGCCGATCGTGCTGGTCGTTTGGCTGGTCGCCGTCGTGTTGAATGGCATTCGGCGGATGGGTTGCCGTCGTGCCGCCGACCGTCACCGGCACGCCGGCGAATCGGTGTAGCTCACGTTGCTCAGCGCCGCGATGAAGTCGCTGGGATTGGCGACGCCGGCCGCGCCGGGCGTGCCTTCCTGGCGTACTCGACCACGAAGCCGAGCTTGCCGTTGAGCACGGTGTCGGAAACGCGGAAGGTTGCGCGAAGTTGCCGCCGAAGCCGTCGACACCGAATTCGGCGTTGCCGGTGAGGTCGCGCGTCGGATCCCACGTGTGGAAGTTCACGGTACCGTTGACCGAACGCGCTGATCTGGTTGGGCATCGAGCCCGGGCCCTTTGCGACTTCGATCGACTGGAACATGTAGCGGTTGAGGAACGTCGTGACGTAGTCGCCGAATTTACCGACCGAGACCGGATGGCCGTCGATCAGCGATGCGGTTTCATACGAGAGGCCGCCGCGAATCGTGCGGGTACGTGATCGCACCGCGCACGCCGCCGTTGGCCGAGCCGTTGGAAGCGGAATCAACGATACCGGGCGTTTCATCGAGGATGTTGCGCACGCCGACGTCGCCTTGATTCTCGAAGGTCGGCGCGCCGATGTTGCTCTGCGCGACCGCCGTCGGGTTGAACGCCGGGCCGCCGCCCTGACCGCCGGCGCTGCGCACGGTGCCGATCGTCTGCAGACTCGAGAGCGTCGGCCGCGCCAGACGCACGTCGAGCTTCAACCCGTCGGCCGTCACCGTGACGCCGTCGTCGGTCGAGTCGGAATAGCCGGCCGAGCGGACAAGAATCCGGTAGATGCCTTGCGGCACGCTCGCCGTGTAGTGTCCGTCGGTATCGGATTTCGTCGTAACGGTCGCCGGGCCGCTGATAATGATCGTCGCGCCCGCGATCGGGTTACTCGCCGCGTCGAGAACGACACCCGAGACGGTGGCGGTCTCCTGGGCAAAGGCCGGGATGACGGCGATCGGCTGACCGATCATCACCGCGAGCATCACGATACCGATGATGCGAGAGAGTTTTTGCACGAGCGTTCCTTGAGGGCGAGGTGCGTTAATGGCCACGATTAGGATCCCGTGATATTGAAGTCATCGACGAAGTAGAGACCGCTATACGTCGTCGAGTTCGATGTGCTGCCCGCCTTGGTCCAGATGCCGACGAATATCTCGACGGTTTGTCCGCTGTAGGCCGACAACGAACTGGTGGGAATCGTGAGCTGGCGCCACGCGGAATCGCCGGGCGGCGTCACGGCGATCTGATTTTCATCCACGAGATTGGCCACGAATTTGCCGGTCGTGTCGAGCACGTCCACATCGAAGCCAAGATAGGCCAGCGAGTTTTCGGTTCCGTTGGCCCATACATAGAGCGATGCAGCCGGATTCTGCGGAATCTTCACTTGTCTGGCAAAGCCCGTTGTACGCGTAGTCTGCCATCGCATACGTCGAGAACACGCCGCCGAATACCGCGGCACTGTTACCGCTATGAACCGGTACGGTCGTCTGCGTCGGGTGCGGGGTGCCCGTACCTTGCGGAACCGACGTGCCGTTTGCTTCGATGGCGGCGGCCGGCGTGGTGCCCGGAACGGGCGTAAAGGTCGAGAACGGCCGGCTCGCCGGAGGCGCTGCGGTGCCTGCCGCCGCCGTGATCGAGCAAACGGTCCACCCGGTCGACGTCACCGCCGAGCCATAGGTGCCGGCCGTATTCTCGAAGCCGGGATCAGCGAGAACGTTGTTGGCCAGTTGCCCGGCCGGCGTCGCTTGCGGATACGTTCCTTGATAGAAAGCGAGATAAATCGATCCGCCCGCTGGAATCGTAACCGGCTTCGTGGTCGCCGGAAATGTTACGGCCGTTCCGGTAGAGTTCGTACTGGGCGTCGCACCTGCGATATTCGCCCAGGTGCCGCCGCTGAATTGGGCCTCTTGGAACGTCCCGACCGCCGGCGATGACAGCACCAAATTGACTTGGGGCAGCCCGTTGAGCGTAGCACCCGCTGTGCTTGAAATCGTCACGTAGTAGACGTTCGGGCTCGTGGGACTCGTCGTTGCTTCGACGCGAATTCTGTCGACGGGAGACACCGTCGTCGTTCCCGCAGGCGCCGTCGCGCTTGATGACGCGGTCACGGTGCCCGTGCCGCCGACATAGGTCAGCGTGCCGGTAATGCCGCTCGCCGCTCCGACCGACTGCGCTTGCCCATAGCCCGTCAGCGCAAGCGGTCCGGGCGAGGCAACGGCACTGCTGCCGGCCGGCGGGGCGGTGTAGGGGACCTGCTGTCCACCAGAACACGCAGCGATTGCAATGGCAACAACAGCTGCGGCAGATACCGCGAAGGGAAAGCGCATCGAGAATCCTCGGAAAGCATAAGGGCGATTGCCCGGCCGGATGCCGGACCGTTCGCAATCATGCTGGAGAAAGGTGAATAGCAGTTTAAGGAACGTCCCACGGAACGGCCCTTGCCCGGCTTTTTTCCACAGCTACTTAGAGCCTGCTAACGTCGGCAATCTTAGGGAATCTGTGGAGAACGCGCGATTGGACAAAGGAACAGGCCCGCCGCACCGAGGTGCGACGAGCCCATCTTCTCGTTAGGGAACGCCGGTAACTAGAACTGCTTGGTAAGCGTGAAGACTAGGACTCTAGAAGTTCTAGAACTTCTTCGTGAGCGTGAAGCGCAGCGTGAACGGCGGGGGTGCAACGAGCGCCGTGTTGTACGTGCCGACCGAGTAGGTGTAGCCACCCGGAGCAGCGGTTCCGATGATCGGTTCCGTACCGGCGTATTCGATGCCGCGGCCGAGAAGCGCTTGAAGTTCACGTTGAACAAGTTCTCGGCAGTTGCCCCGAACAGGACGTCATGGAAGCCGGTGTTGAGCTGGAAGCCGGCGTCGAAGATGAAGAACGGCGGAGCGTTATACTCGTTGTTCTTGCCTTCGTAGTCGGCGCCGATGCGGAACAGCGACTGATCCGGACCAGCGTACTGGATTTCGGCGTAGCCCTTCGCGTAGGGAACCGACGTGCTCGTCGAACCCGTGCTCTGGAACTGGTTGCCGTTGAAGTACGGCTGCGGCGTTGCGAGGTACGCCGGGTTGGTACCGAGGTAGTACAGGCGCTCGAACGAGGTGTTTACCCGGTAGCCAAAGCCGACTTTCGGCTCGTTGGTGATGGAGAAGTCGATGCCTTGCGCGTACTGTTGCGCGCCGTTGACAAAGAGCGAGGTGTACCCGAGCGAGGTTTGCTCGAGCCCCGGGAACGCGACCGCGCACGAGGGTTGGCTATTGCAAACCTGGACGTGCGGGTTGATCCACGGGTTGTGGACGACCGTGTTGTAGAGATCGCCGTCCAAGACCGTACCGTCGGGCAAGCGCAGACTCGAACCGAGGTCCATCGTCACGATTTCTTCCGGAAGCAGGTTCGGGTTGGGCGTTTGCTGGGTGATGCTCGTCGAGCCTTGCTGATAGGTCGCGAAGCCCGACACGAGCTGCGCGTACGGGATCGACATCGCCGAGCCGGCCGAGAAGCGGATGCTCCAGTCGCGATCGGGGCGGAACACGAGACCGAAGCGCGGATCGAAGTGCGAAGCGGAATTTTGGATGCCGCTGAGCACGATCGGGACGCCGCCGGCATACGCGCTGGTCGCGGGCGTGAGCGTAGCGAGGTAGGCCGCGTAGGCGGTCGGATTGAGTTGCTGCGCGTTGATCAGATAGTGCGTGAAGTACAGACCGGCGTCGAATTCAAGCTTCGAGGTAAGCTGGAACGCGCCGGTTGCCGCCAAGGAGCTGACCGACGTGAACGTTTCCGGCACGCTGATCGGTGAAGGACGCAGCGTGGGCAGCAACGTGCCCGTCGCCGGGTTTACGCAGGTCGGCTGATATCCCGGTGCGCCGGGGGTATTGGCGATGCCGCTGCCGAGGACGAACGTACAACCCGGCGCGAGCGGCGAGTCGTCGTTGATGTAGTCGGTCGTGTCGTCGTAATAGTGGTCGAAACTGAGGTTATACGTGTTCGCTCCGACCGGATGGATGTAGCTGAACGTGTAACCGGCCAGCTTGTCGATTTCGAGCGTCGTGTAGGGCGAACCGAAACCGGTTTGGCCGGCGTTGTTGAGGCCGGTGGCCGTCGTGTAGCACGGCGTCGTCACCGTACAAACCGGCGCCGTGGTGGTCGTCGCGAACGTCACCGGAGTCGTGTTGGCGGCACCGACATACGCCGCGATCGGCGTTGCATTCGCTGCGAAACACGGGCCGGAGGCGAACGCCGTTGCCCGCCGGCTTCACGAAGGTCGCTTGGCAGTTTGCGGTGTTGGTGACTTGATACCAGCCGCCGCCGGCATCGCCGGGGATGTTGCTTTCTTGCGTGCCGTCGATCAGACGGTTGATCGCCGCCGTATAGGGACGGAACAGCAGCGTGTCGTTGCCGATCGTCGTCTTGAAGTCGGCGTTGAAGTTCGGCTGATTCTGCGCGACGAACGAACCGGGATAGAATCCGTAGATCGGAATCGTCTGACCGATGAGGCCTTGCGCCGCCGGGGTGTTGTATTCCGAGAGGTTGCTGTACACGCCGCGCCGTTCGCCGGCCTTGTTGCTAGTTGATACACGTGCGGGACCGTGAGCGTGCCGATGTACTGGCCGTAGGCGCCGCCCTGCGGGTTGAATCCGCCTTGCAGGCCCAGGAACTCGAGCGTCAATGAGGTCGCATCCGAGAACTAGTAGCGCACCTTCGCGAGTTCGGCGTTCAGGCTGTACGTGTTGCTGAAGTCGGCGATGTACTGGACGATGCCGTTGGCGAGATTCGCCGGAGCGCCCGTGCCGAAAGCCGGCGTCGCGCCGGTGTAGTCGGCTTGTTGCGTTGCATACGTCGGCCCGCGGTAGCCGCTGAACGACCGGCCGAGAATGACCGAGAGCTTGTTGCCGATGTTGATGTCGGCGAGCGCCGTATAGATCGAGCCGCCGTAGTTGTCGAGGCCGCCCTGCAAGAAGCCGGAATCCTTCGCCGTGAAGTTCGGCGTGCGCAGGTTGACGATACCGGCGCCGGCTTCAGCCGCCGTCGGACCGTTGAGACCCATGCCGCTGGAAACGTCGACGCCGCCGAAGATGCGGAGCCGCTGTGTAGTTCGTCAAGAACGTGCCGCCGGTGCCGGATGAAACCGGATGGCCGTCGATTTCCGTCTTCGTTTCATAGCGCAGGCCATGAATGATGAAGCTTTGGTTGGGGTTCGACGTCGCGTGCGGGATCGTGACGCCGGGCAGCTCTTGCAGCACGGATGTCAGATCGGGCGTGTTGCGCTCGATGATCTGTTGCTGACTGATCACCTGTAGCGGTGACGAAGAGATGTTGAAATGCGCAGCGTTGCCGCCGCTGGTCGCCGAGGTGCGACCGATGACGTTGAGGTTGCTCAAGTTCGCCGCGGTCAGCGCGACGTTCACGTTGGTCGTGGTGCCGGGCGCGACCGTTACCTGCGAAGAGCCGGTTTGATAACCGCCCTTCGTGACGGTTACGGTGTAGAGACCCGGGGCCACTGAGACGGTGAAATTACCGGAGTCGTCGGTGGTCGTTGATTGCCGCTGGGGTCCGTCGAACAAGACGCTCGCGCCGCCAACGGCATTGCCGTTGTCGCCGAGCACTTGACCGGAAACCGTCCCCGTTGAGTTCGCCTGGGCGACCGTAATGGCCGAAGTCGTCGCCGCGCTAACGGGTCCGACGACAAAGGCCATTGCGATCATCGAGGCGAGCGCAGCACGTATAAATGTGCGCACGTAGATGCTCCTAAGTTGAAAATATGGCAAAGCCGTGGACGCTAAAGAAGCGCCCAGGACACCTCGAAAAGACGAGGGAGCCAGGACCCAAACTTATCAAGAAAGTCTGACCGTGCCTGCCGCACATCCTCAAACTTTGTTAATACATTTTGCCTTCCAGGATGGCCATTTGAGGAAGTTAAGGCATCGTTAATGTTAGCGGGCAGCGAGACCGTGAAGCGCCGAAGGGACCCCGATGCAGTACTGGCTGTTCAAGAGTGAACCGGATGCCTACGGCATCGACCGCCTCGAGCGTGAGGGCAAGACCGAGTGGTCGGGCGTGCGGAATTTCCAGGCCCGCAACAACATGGTCGCCATGAAAATCGGCGATCTAGGCTTTTTCTACCACTCGAGCACGAAGCCGGCCGGCATCGTCGGCATCTGCAAGGTCCTGCGCGAGGCCTATCCCGACTTCACCCAGTTCGATCCCACGAGCGACTACTACGATCCGGCGTCCAACCCGGAACGTCCGAAATGGAAGATGGTCGACGTCGGCTTCGTCGAGAAATTTCCGGCCATCATCACCCTCGAGGAGCTGCGGAAGCGCCCCGAACTCGAGGGCATGACGCTGCTGAGCCGCGGCCGCCTCAGCGTTCAGCCGGTCGAAGAGCGCTACTGGAACGCGATCCTTCAGACCGCGCGTCGGTCAGACCGCGCGGTAGCGGCTCAGGAAGATCTGCTGGGCGTCGATGCGGGGTTCGCCGCCGCGCGGGGTGCGCAGCTCGTAGGTGCCGTCGGCGTGCAGCACGCGCGCCTTCACGTTGTCGCGCACGTAGACGTCGATGATGTCATCGCAGATGATGTCTTGCAGCACCGGGTCGAGCACCGGCACCACCGTCTCGACGCGCCGGTCGAGATTGCGGCCCATCCAGTCGGCGCTGCCGATGTAGACCTCGCGTTCGCCGGCGTTGTTGAACACGAAGATGCGCGAGTGCTCGAGGAAGCTGCTCGACGATACTGCTGACGCGAATCGTCTCGCTCACGCCGGGAATCCCCGGCCGCAGAACGCACATGCCGCGCACGACCAATTCGATCGGCACGCCGGCTTGCGAAGCGCGGTAGAGGGCGGCGGCGATCCGCTGGTCGTTGACGGCGTTGAGCTTCGCGGTGATGCCGCAGGGCCGCCCGGCGCGCGCGTGTTCGGTTTCGCGCTCGATCAAGTTCATGAAGCCGGTGCGCAAACCGGTCGGCGCGACCAGCAGCCGCTCGTAGGTTTCGGCTTTGGAAAAGCCCGTTAGCGAGTTGAACAGCTGCGTGACGTCGGCGCCGAGATCGGCGCGGCACGTGAAGAGGCTCAAGTCGGTGTAGAGCTTCGCCGTCTTGTCGTTGTAGTTGCCGGTGCCGAAGTGCATGTAGCGGCGGATGCCTTCGGGCTCGTTGCGCACGACCAGCGTGACCTTGGCGTGCGTCTTGAGACCGGCCAAGCCGTACACGACGTGCGCGCCGACGCGTTCCAGGTTACGCGCCCACAGGATGTTGTTCTCTTCGTCGAAGCGCGCTTTCAGCTCGATCAGCGTCGCGACTTGTTTGCCCGCTTCGGCGGCGTCGATCAGCGCGCCGACCACGGGCGAATTACCCGACGTGCGGTAGAGCGTTTGTTTGATCGCGAGCACGTCGGGATCGGACGCCGCTTGGCGCACGAACTGCACGACCGGATCGAACGACTGATACGGATGGTGCAGCATCAGATCGCCTTCGCGGATCACCGCGAAGAGATCGGTGGCACCGCGCAGACGCCGCGGAATCGACGGCGTGAACGGCGGATCGTGCAGCGCCGGTTCGTCGATGCCGACCAGCGTCCACAGCGCCGAGGTCGCCATCATGCCGTCGATGTCGTAGACGTCGAAGTCGGTCAGCGAGAGCGCGTCGCGCAGCATCGCGCGCAAGCCGCTCGGGCATGCCGCTCTCGCACTCGAGCCGCACCGGCTCGCCGAAGCGGCGCTTGCGCAATTCCGATTCGATCGCGCGCAGCAGATCGTCGGCTTCATCTTCTTGCAGATCGAGGTCGGCGTCGCGCGTGACGCGGAACGCGTACGAGCCGACGATCGTCATGCCGGGGAAGAGCGACTGCAGGTTGTGCGCGATCAGATCTTCGACCAGCACGAACCAGCGCTGGCCGGCCGGCGCGTCGATCGGCACGAAGCGCGGCAGACTCGGCGGCACCTTCACGCGGGCAACGTAGTCGACGTCGCCGGCCGTGCGCCGTCTCGCGCAGTTCGACCGCAAGCGAGAGCGACAAGGTCGAGATGTACGGGAACGGATGGCCGGCATCGATCGCCAGCGGCGTGAGCACCGGGAACACGCGCTCGTGGAAGTACTGTTCCATCGCGAGGCGCGTCGGAGTTTCGAGCTGTTCGTAGTCGACGATCTTGATGCCGTGCCCGGCCAGCGCCGGCAGCAGTTCGTCGTCGAGGCAGCTCGTCATCACCCGCAGCGAGGGCCGCAGCCGGGCCGCGACCGCTTCGAGCTGCTCTTCGGGCATCAGGCCGTCTTCGGAGCGCTTGTGGACCTCCGCCTCGATCTGCTGCTTGAGACCCGCGACGCGGATCATGAAGAACTCGTCGAGGTTGGTCCCGTAGATCGCGATGAACTTGAGCCGCTCGAGCAGCGGGTTGCGCGCATCGAGCGCCTCTTCGAGGACCCGGTCGTTGAAGGCCAGCCACGAGAGTTCGCGGTTGATGTAGAGCGCAGGGTCGTCGAGCGAGACGGGCGCTTCGGGGCGGACCTGCTCGGCGGCCTCCGAATCGGTGATCATCGTGCCTGAGTTCGGCGGATGATCCCAACCTTCTTCGCTCATCTCGGTACGCACGTCGGCCTCTCGCTTTCGGCATCTGATCGCGGCGGTCGTGATCGGCGTTCCGCTGGCGGGCTTTTCCGCCGGCCGGCCGATCGCTCGCGCCCTGACCCTCTTCGGGGCCGGCGCGCTGCGCGTCGTTCCGAGTATAGCCGTGCTTACCTTAACGTTGCCCTATCTCGGCCTGGGCTTCCGGCCGGCGCTGCTGGCGCTGATCGCGCTCGGCCTGCCGCCGATCATCATCAATACCGAGCTCGGCCTGCGCGTCGGCCCCGCCGGCCGCGATCGACGCGGCGCTCGGCATGGGCATGACCGGCCGCCAGGTCCGCAACCGGGTCGAGTGGCCGCTGGCCGTACCGCTGGTGTTCGCCGGCTTCCGGACGGCGTCGATCGAGGTCATCGCGAGCGCCACGCTCGCCTCGTTCATCGGCGGCGGCGGCCTCGGCGATTTCATCGTCGACGGTTTGGCCACCGACGACGTGGGCGAACTCTTCCTCGGAGCGTGTTCGGTCGCGCTTCTCGCCCTCATCGTCGACGCCGCCCTCGGCCGCATCGACCGCCGTATCCGCCCGAAAGGACTCGCCTAAGTGTCGACCCGCGCCCACGCGCTCGGACTGCTCGCCGCCGGCCTCGCGCTGCCGGCGTGCGGCATGCACCACGACGCGATCGCGATCGGCTCGAAAAACTTCACCGAAGCGCTGCTGCTCGGCGAACTCTACGCGCAATTGATCGAGGACAACAATCATGCCGTACGCCGCCGGCTCGATCTCGGCGGTACCGACATCGCGATGGCCGCGCTGCAGCCGCGGCGAGATCGATCTCTATCCCGAGTACACCGGCACGGCGCTGCTGGTCGTCCTCAAGGCAAAACCGCAAGGCGACGCCGTGCAGACGTTCGACTACGTCAAGAGCGAGTACGAACGGCTGTACGGCGCTGACGTGGCTCGATCCGGCGCCGATGAACAACACGCAGGCGCTGGCCACCACGCGCGCGATCGCCGCGCGCTTCGGTTTGCGCACGCTCAGCGACGTTGCGGAGAAGGCGCCGCAATTGCGCCTCGGCGCGGTGCCCGAATTCGTCAAGCGCAGCGACGGGCTGCCCGGCCTGCAGCGCGCGTACGGCGGCTTCAACTTCCAGAAGATCAGCCTGGTCGATTTCGGTCTGAAGTATAAGGCGCTGCTCGACGGCGACGTCGACATCGTCGTCGCGTTCGGCACCGACGGCGCGATCGTCGCCGACAACCTCGTCGTCATGATCGACGACCGGCATCTCTTTCCGCCCTATCAAGTCGCGCCGGTCATTCGCTTGGACGCGCTCAAGGCGCGGCCGGAACTCGCCGGCATCCTCAACCGCGTCGCGCCGCTGCTGACCGACACCGTGATGCGCACGCTCAACAACGAGATCGACGGACCGCAGAAGCGCGAGCCGGCCGACGTCGCGCGCGATTTCATCAAGGCGCATGGCCTCGTCAGCCTCTAGCAGCGCCTCGACGGGAGGCGCGCGGATCGAACTGCGCGGCGTCGGCGTCACCTATCCCGGCGGTTCGATTGCCGTGCGCGACGTCGACCTCGACATCGCCGCGGGCGAGTTCGCGGTGTTCCTCGGACCGTCGGGTTCGGGCAAGAGCACGCTCTTGCGCACGATCAATCGCCTGATCGAACCGACGAGCGGCACCGTGCTGATCGACGGCGTCGACGTGCGCACGCTCGATCCGGTGACGCTGCGCCGCGGCATCGGCTACGTGATTCAAGCCGTCGGCCTCTTCCCGCACTTGACGATCGGCACCAACGTCGGCGTCGTGCCCGACGCTGTTGGGCTGGGATCGCGCGCGCATCGCGCGGCGCGTCGATGAGTTGCTCGCGCTCGTGCGCCTCGATCCCGCCACGTATCGCGACCGCTATCCGCGCCAGCTCTCCGGCGGCGAACAGCAGCGCGCCGGCGTGGCGCGCGCGCTGGCCGCGGAGCCGCGCGTGCTGCTGATGGACGAACCGTTCGGCGCCGTCGACGCGATCGTGCGCGCGTCGCTGCAAGACGAGATCCGGCGCATTCACCGCGACCTCGGCACGACGATCGTCTTCGTCACGCACGACGTCGATGAAGCGTTGCGGCTGGCCGACCGCGTCGTGGTGATCGCCGGGCGGCGACATCGCGCAGGCCGATACGCCCGCGCGCGTGCTCGCGGCGCCGGCAAACGACACGGTGCGATCGCTGGTCGGCATCGATGCGGAGAGCCGCGAGTTCGCGGTCGCGCGGCCGCTGCTCGATCACGAACCGCGATGAGCTACATCTTCCGCCATCCCGACATCGTTGCCGCGCGGTTCGGCGAACATCTGCTGTTGACGTTCGTCTCGCTGGCGATTGCGCTCGCGATCGCGTTTCCGCTCGGCGTGCTGGCCGCGCGCCGTCCGCGCGCCGGCGCGATCACGCTCGGCATCCTCAACGTGATCTACACGATTCCGAGCCTCGCGCTGCTCGGAATCTTAGTCGCGATCTTCGGCCTCGGCACGCCGACCGCGATCGTCGCGCTGGTCGCCTACGCGCAGATGATCCTGGTGCGCAACGTGGCCGAAGGCTTGCGCGGCGTTTCGCCGGCCGCGCTCGATGCCGCCGACGGCCTCGGCTTCACGCCCTTCGGCCGGCTGATGCGCGTCGAGATCCCGCTTGCGCTGCCGGCGATCGTCGGCGGCATCCGCATCGCGACGGTCTCGCTGATCGGGATCGCGACGGTCGCCGCGTGGATCGACGCCGGCGGCCTCGGCGCGCTGGTCTTCGAAGGCTTGCACCAAGACGATCCCGACAAAATCGTCGCCGGCAGCCTCGCCGCCGTCGTACTCGCCCTCATCGCCGACGGCATCCTGCGCGCCGCCGAACGATGGACCGCCCGAGCGTGACCGAGCTCTTCGTCTACGGCACGCTGCGCGATCCGGAATACCAACGCGAACTCTTCGGCCGCGAAGTCCCAACGCGTCCCGCCACCCTGCCCGGCTGGCTCGCCGTCGTGGCCGAAACCGGCTACTTCACGATCGTCCGCGCGCCGGGCGAAACAGTCGCCGGCGACGTCATCACGCTCGACGACCAGCAACTCGCGTTGGCCGACGCGTGGGAAGACGTCGACTACGAACGCATCACTGTTGAAGCGCACGACGCGGACGGCATCGTAACGGCCTCCGTCTACGTCCGCCCAACTGAATCGCGCGAACGCATCGAACCCGGCACGCTATCACGACACCCGCGCACAACAGTTCTAGCGCACCTCATGTCATTCCGAGCAGCGCCGAAGGCGCGTCGACGAGGAACCGGAGAGCAACCTACGTGCGGATGAGGAGGGAGAGGGCGTAGCGGCCGGCGGCGTCGCTGAACGTGCGGCGTTCGGTGAAGCCGAACGGCATCACGAGAGCGATCATTTCTTCGCGCTGGAACTTGTATGACGACTCCATGTGGATCGTTTCGCCGGCGTCGAATTCGCCGTCGATGCCGGCTCCCGGAATGTGCACGGTCAGCGCGCGCTCGGCGCGCAAGAACGAACGCACGACGCCGTCGCGGTCGTCGTAGCGCGCGAAGAACGTGAAGTCGTTCAGGTCGAAATCGCCGCCCAGTTCGCGGTTGATGCGCGCCAGCAAATTCTTGTTGAAGGCCGCCGTCACGCCGGTCGGATCGTTGTACGCCGAGTTCCAGAATCGACGCTTCTTTTTTCAGATCGTAGCCGATCAAGAGGCCGTCGCCCGGCGCGAGCATCTCGCCGAGCAAGCCGAAGAGTTCGCGCGCCTGCGCCGGTTCGAAATTGCCGATGTTCGAACCGAGATAGAGGGCGAGCACGCGCTCGCGCGTCTCGATGCGCTTCGCGCGCAAGAGCGTGAAGTAATCGCCGGCATACGCGCGCACGTGCAGCGCTTCGAGCTTCGCAACGAGCGCTTGCGACGATTCGATCAGCGCGTCGGGCGAGATGTCGATCGGATGGTACGTCAGCGTATCCTGACGTTCGAGAATCGCATCGATGATCAAGCGCGTCTTCGTCGCGCTGCCGCTGCCGAGTTCGACCAGCTCGAGCGGTTCGTCGAACGCCGCGACGATCTGCGTGCCGTACGTCGCGAGCAGATCGCGTTCGACGCGCGTGAGGTAGTACTCGGGCAGATAGCGTGATCGCTTCGAACAGCGCCGAGCCCAAGTCGTCATAGAAATACTTGGGCATCAGCGTGTAGGGCCGCATGCTCAGAGCCGCGTCCGCACGTCTTCCGCAAACGATGCCACCCGCGCCGGATGCGGATCGCGGTGGAGCGAAAATCTCCCCGCGCCGGCAACGGGATTCGTGGGACCCATTATGCCGCCCCGAACCCCGCGGTCCTGAGGAATGTTTTCAAACATCGCATCGGGGCCGTACCCGCCGGGACCAGCCCCAAACCAGCGCCTCAGCGGTCGCGCACGATCCGCGACCAGCGTTCGCGGATATCGCTGATATATTCGATCGTTTCAGCGTACGGCGGGATCCCGCCGTAGCGTTCCACCGCGCCCGGCCCCGCGTTGTAGGCCGCCAGGGCCAGCGCAAACGGGTCGGCCGCGCCGAGCGCGCGATAGCGCGCCACGTAGGCACCGAGCAGCCGGGCCGTGGCATCGATGGCGGGCTCGGGGTCGAACGGGTCGATGCCGTAGCCGTCGGCCGTACCGACCATGAACTGGCCGATGCCGGCGGCGCCGGCCCACGAGAGCGCGTCGGGGTTGAAGGCCGACTCTTGTAGCAGCGTCGCCGCGAGGAAGCCCGGGTCGAGGCCGTTCACGGCGGCCGCACGCAAGGTACGGTCGGCGAGCAGCAGGGCATCGAAAGCCGAGAGGCGCGGGTTCGTGCGCATGATGCTCCGCACCGTGGCGCTCAACTGGCCGCTCCGGAGCGGGGCATCCATATACATCCGGGCACCGCGCGTGAGCGGGGCCGGGGCGGGTATATGCCACGACAGCGCGGCGTCGCGCAGAACGTCGATCCGGACCATGCCCGGGTTGAACACCATGGAGGCCGCTAGCAGGGTTGCCCGGAGAGGTTTTCGTGCGCGCAAACCCAACGCTCCGTTAACGCCGTACGTCAAACGAAGGATACGCGTGAATTCGATCGTGCTGGGCTCGCCGCTGATCTCAGGAATTGTAGCGACGCTCATCGTCCTCGTGGTTGGAGATTTCGCTTCCACCTTCTTCTATCACGTTCCGCAGCATATGTGGGGCAAACTGCATCTGCGGACGCATCACGATCGCAAGCGCTCGTATTGGGATCACGCGGTGCTTTCGCGCAGTCCGGAAGTGCTGCTCGACGGCCTCCTCGGAGCGCTGCCGTATATCGCGATCGCGATTCTCTGCATGCAGATCTCGGTGGCCGGCGCGGCCGTTGGGCTGGTGCTGGGCCAATTGCACGTCTGGTGGCGCCATACGTCGGAGCTGGGCTGGAAAAGCCCGGCGTGGCTCGTCCGCGTTGCCCGGGCGACCGGCCTGGTGCTGCCGGAGGACCATAACGGCCACCACGTAAACCCTGAAATCGAGTTCGGCGACATCTTCCGTTTCTATGATGTGCCGGCTCGTTCTACGATCGCGTGGCTACGCGCGATCTCGCCTCGGCGCCGTCGCGCTGTGGCACTGCGCGTGATGCGTACCCGCAATCGCCGGAGTGCCGCCGCCCTGCGCGCCTTGAAGCAACGAAAGTCCCCCACCGGATGACCAAACGCGTCCTCTTCCTCATCTCCGATACCGGCGGCGGTCATCGCGCCGGAGCGATGGCCATCGGTGCCGCGCTGGACGAGATCGATAAGGGGACGCGGCTCGAGTGGCGCATCGACGACATCGCCGCCCACTGCACGTTCCCGCTCTCGAAACTGGGGCCGGCCTACAGCGCGGCCCTCCGCTTTGCCCCGCCGATCTACGGCGCGCTCTACCACGCGACCAACGGCCGCCGCCGCTACCGCACGATCGTGCGCTTCTGCGAACCGCTCTACCGCGAGCGGCTCAAGGACGTCTTCACCCAGTACAATCCCGACGTGATCGTCTCGGTCCATCCGCTGCTCAACCACGCGGCGCTGCGCGCCCGGGCCGACGCCGGCATGGATCACGTGCCGATCGTCACCGTGATCACCGATCTCGGCCGCGTGCACGAAGGCTGGCTCTTGCCCGAAGCCGATCTCACGATCGTGCCGGCGCGCGAAGTCTACAACCGCGCGATCGAACGCGGCGTGCCGCCGAGCCGCTTGCGCCTGATCGGTCATCCGATCCATCCGAAATTCGAAGACGTCTCGGCCACCAAGAGCGAGATCCGCAGCAAACTCGGTTTGCCGCAAGAACAAACGATCGCGCTGCTGATGGCCGGCGGCGAAGGCGGCGGGAAACTGCTGCCGACCACGCTGGCGCTCGCGAAGACGAACCTGCCGTTCCATCTCGTCGTCGTCACCGGCCGCAACGCGGCGCTCAAAGCGAAGCTCGAAGAACTCGCGCCCACGCTGCCGACGCCGATGACCGTGCTCGGCTTCCGCAACGACGTTCCCGAACTGATGCGCGCGGCCGATCTGCTCGTCACCAAAGCCGGGCCGGGCACGCTCGCCGAAGCCAGCGTCGCCGAAGTGCCGGTCGTGGTCTACGATTACGTGCCGGGCCAAGAACGCGGCAATCTCGATTGGGTTCGCACCAACGGCATCGGCGTCGTCGCGCTGACGACCGCCGAAGTCGTGCAATCGGTGAAACGCATCGTCGAGAACAGCGAACGCCTGGCCACGATGCGCGCGCAACTGACCGGCATCGCCCCGCGCGGTTCGTCGCGCCGCATCGCCGAACTGATCGCGCAAGTCGCACAGGACGGCCGCAAACCGACGCCGCGCGTCCCGGTTTCCGCCGCCGCCGTTTGACCGCGCTCGCGCCCCTGCCCGACGACGTCATCGCCGACGTCATCGCGACCCGGCGCGATCTGCACCAGCATCCCGAACTCGGCTTCGAAGAACGGCGCACGGCAGCGCTCGTCGCTGCGCGTTTGCGCGCGCTCGGCTACGACGTCACCGAGGGCATCGGCGTCACCGGCGTCGTCGGCGTGATGCGCGGAACGCGTCCCGGCAAGACGATCATGCTGCGCGCCGACATGGACGCGCTGCCGATCGAGGAAGAGAACGCCGTCGCCTACGCCTCGCAAACGCGCGGCACGATGCACGCCTGCGGACACGACGGCCACGTCGCGATGCTGCTCGGCGCCGCGACGCTGATCGCGCGCCGGCAGACGGAACTGGCCGGCACGATCGTGCTGTGCTTCCAGCCCGCCGAGGAAGGGCGCGGCGGCGCGAAGGCGATGGTCGAGGACGGCCTGCTCGAACGCTTCGGCGATCGAACGCGCCTACGGACTGCACCTCGCGTCGGCATTTCCCACCGGCATCATCGGTCTGCGCGAGGGCGCGTTCTACGCGTCGAGCGATTCGATCGAGATCACGATCGAAGGCGCGGGCGGACACGGCGCCGCGCCGCATCTCTCGATCGATCCGATCTACGTCGCGGGCGCATTCATCGTCGCCGTGCAGCAGATCGTCGCGCGCCAGATCGATCCGCTCGCACCGGCCGTCGTCACGATCGGCGCCGTGCATGCGGGCACGATCCACAACGTGATTCCCTCGCGCGCGACGCTGCTCGGCACCGTGCGCGCGTTCGACGCCGACGTGCGCAACGCGCTCGCCGAGCGCATCGAGCGCGTCTTGCGCGGCGTGTGCGAGAGTTCGGGCGCGACGTACACGTTCGATTATTTGCGCCGCTATCCGGTCACCTCGAACGATGCCGAACAAACGCGCTGGGTTCGCGCGCTGGCCGAGCGCGAAATCGGCGCGACGCGCGTGATCGAGGCGCCGAAGCTGATGGGCGCGGAAGATTTCTCGTTCTTCGCCGAACGCGTGCCGGCGTGTTTCTACTCGGTCGGCTGCAACGGCGGGCCGTCTTCATCGTTTCCCCACCACCACGCAAAATTCGACATCGACGAACGCGCGCTCGAAACCGGCGTTCGCATGATGACGGCACTGGCGCTCAACGCGCCGGAAATGGCACCCTAGTGATTTACCAAAGCGACGCGCGCCGTGGGTCGGCAAATTCATCGTTCTCGATTGGAAAGCGGCCGTGGTCGAAGGGCTTCCGAAGATGCCGACCAACAGCGGCGGCCGCGTGCTGCGCGTCGACGACACGTATCTCTATCTGCAGCCGTTCTCGCTCTCGCCGAAGCAGCCGTCGACTGCGCCCGGCCAAGCCGTTTCGCGCCTCGGTCTGAAGGTCGAAGAAGAACGCATTCCGCTGGTCGACATCGACACGATCTATCCGGCGCCCCTCGACGGCATCTCGATCGACGAGTAACGATTGGGGCGGTCCCTCGACAAGCTCGGGATGACACTGATTAGGCAGTAAGACCGCCGCGTAGCGCCATGGTGGCGGCGCCGATCGCGCCGGCATCGTTGCCGAGGGTGGCGGTGACGATCGTCGTCGAGCCGGGCGGCACCATCGTCGAGCGCGCTTCGACCAGCGGTGCGACCTTATCGATGATGAAGGCGCCGGCACTGGCGACGCCGCCGCCGAGCGCGATCATCGTGGGATTCACGAACGCCACGATGTTGGCGAGGCCGTAGCCCAAATCGTCGATCCAGTTGTTCCAGGCCGCGAGGCCGTGGCCGTCGCCGTCTTGCGCCGCGCTGCGGATCGCTTTCGAGCCGAGCTTCTCTTTGGGCGCGTCGAGCAGCGTGCTGCGCGGAAACGAGGGCTGCGAGCGCGAGCGCGTGACGGATCAGGCCCGTGCCCGAACACTGCGCTTCGAAGCAGCCGATCTTACCGCAGCCGCAGACGAAGCCGTCGTGCGGGCGGATCTGGTGGTGGCCGACCTCACCGGCGCTGGCGCGCCCGCCGACCAGGAGCTTGCCGCCCGAAACGATTCCGCCGCCGATCCCGGTGCCGAGCGTGAGCAGCACGAAGTCCGGCACGCCTTTACCCGCGCCGAAGGTGTGCTCGCCGAGCGTCGCGCAGCGCGCGTCGTTGCCGACGAACACCGGGAACTTGAACGCGCCCCGGACGTGGTCGCCGAGCGCGACGTCCTTCCAGCCGAAGTTGGGCGAGTAGCGGATCGTGCCGGTCTCGAGGTCGATGTTGCCCGGCGCCCCGATGCCGATGCCGACGATCTGCTTCTCTTTGGCGTCGCCGAGCGCTTCGGAGATGACTTTCTCGACGGCTGCGAAGACCGCGTCCGGCGCATGATCGACGATGTCGCGCTCGTGCTTGGCTTTGGTCTCGCCGGTTTCGTCGACGACCGTCGCCATCACGTGCGATCCGCCTAGGTCTACGCCGATTGCTTGCCCCATGCGGCAGGCCTTCGCGCCGGGGCCGGGTCGATCCGCCGTAACCCGCGAAAGGGACATCCATGCAAGAGACGATCGATCTGATCGCCCACCGCGAACTGCGCAATCTCAAGAAATTCACGCGCGAAACCGGGCAGCCCACTTCCATCGACCAACTCGATCTCGAGACCATGAACATGGTCCAAAACATCGAGATCGATGAAGAACACATCACGATCAAGTACAACGAAAAGATCGAGCGGTACTACAACTCCAACACGATCACGCATCGCGAATGGGTCTATAAGTACAACGACGATCCCGAAATGGTGCTGGCCGTCCGCGGCGTGATCGAGCTCGCGCGCAAGCATCTCTACGATCTGCCCGAACAACGTCGCGTGCCCGCCGGGCTGCGCCGAATGCTGCGGCGGCTACGAGCCGTTCGTCAACAAAGCCGACGTGCAGCGCATCGCCGATCACTTCGGCTGGACGTACGAAGAAGTGATGAAAGAGTACGTGAACGAGCGCGAGTCGGCCGACGGTTACAACGTCGGCTGGCTGAAGAAAGTCGACGAAGACATCGCGTCCAAGTGCGTCTTTCTCAAGGGCGGGCGTTCCGGCCACTACTACTGCGGGATCTACGAAGCGCGCCCGCACGACTGCGGCGCGTTCACGCCGATCGGCTGCGACGACGTCGACGAAGACCTGCCCAAACGCGGCAAGTATGTCGGTCGGCGATCCGTTCAAACCGAAGCGGAGACCCCAGAAACGCTAACGGCCGACGTTGTCGTCGTCGGCGGCGGTCACAACGGACTGATCGCCGCCGCGTATTGCGCGCGCGCCGGTTTGCGCACGATCGTGCTCGAACGGCGCGACGTGCTCGGCGGCGCGGCGGTCACCGAACCCGTCTGGCCCGGCTACAAGGTGTCGCTCGCATCCTACGTGTGCAGTCTGCTCGATCCGCAGGTCATCGCCGACCTCGACCTCGCCGCGCACGGTTACCACGCCTATCGCAAGGAGCCGGCGTCGTTCACGCCGCTCGGCGACGGACGCTCGCTCTTGCTCGGTTCGGACGAGGCGGCGAACGCGCGCGAAATCGCCGCCTTCGACGAACGCGACGTGGCGGGCTTCGCGGCGTTCGAGACGGAGGCGCTGCGCCTCGGCAGCGCGCTCTTCGAATCGTTCGCCGATGAAACGCCGGCGTGGTCGCGTTTCGACGCCGCGACGCGCGCGACGCTCGAGGGCTCCGTCGCGGATCTCGTCGAGCGCTACGTGCGCACGCCCGTGCTGCAGGCGACGCTCGCCACCGACGGGCTGATCGGCACCGGTGCCGGTCCGCGCGATCCCGGCACCGCCTACGTGCTCGCGCATCACTACGCCGGCCGCGCGCTCGGCGTGCAGGGCGCGTGGGGCTTCGTGCGCGGCGGCATGGGCGCGATCTCGGCCGCCGCCGCCTCCGCGGCGCGCGCGGCCGGCGCCGAATTGCGCACGGGCAGCACCGTCGAACGCATCGCGCTGCGCGACGGCCGCGCCGGGCGCATCGAATTGCGCGACGGCACGACGGTCGAGGCGGGGGCGATCCTCGTCAACGCCGATCCGAAAACGCTCTTCTTGCAGTTGCTCGAACGCGGCGACGTGCCGCCCGAACTGCACGCGCGCGCCGCGGCGTGGCGTTCCAACGGCGTCTCGCTGAAGATGAACCTGGGCCTGGGCGAACTACCCGATTTTCGCGCGCGGCCCGGCACGAACGAGCAGCCGCATCATCGCGCGACGATTCACGTCGCACCCTCGATCGATTTCTTGCAGCGGGCGTACGACGACGCGCGCGAACTCGGTACGTCGCGCGAACCGATGCTCGAGTGCTTCATGCAAACGCCGACCGATCCGTCACTCGCGCCGGCCGGCAAACACATCCTCTCGATCTTCGCGCAGTACTTCCCCTACGATCGCAGCGACCGCCCGTGGGAACCCGGCGATCGCGACGCGATCGCGGATCGCATCGTTGCGCAGCTCGCCGCCTACGCGCCGAATCTGCCGGGCGCGATCGAACACCGTCAGGTGCTCGCGCCGCCCGACCTCGAAGCGACGCTCGGCCTCGCCGGCGGCCACATCTTCCACGGCGAACTGCTGCCCGGCCAGATCTACGACCAGCGCTTCGGCGTGCGCACCGGGATCGACGGGCTCTACCTCTGCGGTTCCGGAACGCATCCCGGCGGCTGCGTCAGCGGCTTCCCCGGCCGCCGCGCCGCCCACGCCGTCATCGCCGACGCCCGTCGTGTCATCCCGAGCTTGTCGAGGGACCGCCACTAGTGACGACGATTGAGGCGATCCCTCGACAAGCTCGGGATGACACGGCGGCCCTTCTCCGAAGGGTCCGTTCACTCGTTCTGGAGGTGTTTCTATGTCTCTTCGCATCGCGGCCGCAACCGCAGCGCTTGTCCTCGCGACTTCGACGTTTGCCTTCGCGGGCGCCGGGCCGCTGAAGTTCACGCTCCATCCGCAGAACGGTTCCGGCGAAATCGGCAACGTCGTGATGACCCAAGACGGCGACAACGTCGTCGTCGACGTCACGACACAGTACGCACCGGACGTCGCGCAGCCGATCCACATTCACAAGGGCACGTGCGATACGCTCGATCCGAAGCCCACCTATCCGCTGGCCACGCTGCAAAAAGGCACGTCGACCACGACCCTCAAGAACATGCAGCTCGCCGATCTCGAAACCGGCGGATTTGCGATCAACATCCACCACTCGACCTCGGACGTCCCCACCTACTACGCCTGCGGCAACATCCCCAAAGCGAAGTAAAGGACGACGATTAGGGCGGTCCCTCGACGACGCGCCCTACGGGCGCTTTGCTCGGGATGACATACCCGATAAGATCGTCTCGAGCGATTCGTGGGTGACGGTGCGATGAATGTCCGCCGTGGCAGCGTAGCTGAAGCAGAGCGCGTCGCGGCGGACGTCACGCAATAACGGTGTGACGCGGTGCAGCGTCGTGTCGGTGCGCAACAGATAGAGCGTGCCCGATGCAACGTGCGTGCGAACGGGCTCGCGTTCGGCGAGTATGGCCTCCACCGCAGGGTCGGTTTTGCGCCAGGGCACGCCGGTGATGTATTCGAGCGTTGCCCCGTCGCAGGCGGCCGGCGCGCGCAGCACCCAGACGAGCGCGAACGCGTAGTCGTCCCAATGCCAGCCGTGCGTGTCGCCGGCGCGCTCGAGGCGCGTCGCAATCAGCTCTTCGGCAACGTACGGCACCGGCACCACCGGCTGACCCGCAACGAGTCCGATGAGGGTGAGCAGATGCGGCGAGCGGTACAGCGCCGCCGTTTTCGGACACGCCGCCGCGAGTGTGTCGCGATCGGCGACGCGATAGCGGCGCGGCGTTCCGCCCGTGACGGCGATGCGCACGTCGCGCCGCACGGAATGCGCATCGAGCGCGGCGGTAACCTCGGCTGCGACACCTGCTCGCACGTTCGGCGGGATCAGTTCCGTCATGTCGGCAAAGCCGTCGCGCGCGAAGCGCTCCCGCTGGGCGAAGATCACGCGATCAAACGCGCGAACGTGGCAGCGTCGACGTTGCCGCCGCTGAGCGTCACGCCGACGCGTTTCCCGCGCACGTCGACGCGCCCGGTGAGCGCGGCGGCGAGCCCGGCGGCGCCGCTCGGTTCGATCACGAGTTTCAGCCGCTCGAACGCAAAGCGCATCGCGTCGCGCAGCTCCTCGTCGCTCACCGTGACGACGCCGGCGCACAGCGCCTGCACGATCGGAAACGTCAACTCGCCCGGCGACTGCGTTTGCATGCCGTCGGCGATCGTATCGGGGACGGGGATCGTCACGCGTTCGTTCCGCGCGAGCGACTGCACCCAATCATCGCCCGCTTCCGGCTCGACGCCGTACACGGCGATCCCCGGCGAGAGCTTCGTCGCCGCGAGCGCGCAGCCGGAGAGCAATCCGCCGCCGCCGGTGCACACCAGCAGCACGTCGAGCGGGCCGACGTCCTCGATCAATTCGAGCGCCGTCGTGCCCTGGCCCGCGATGATCGCGGGATCGTCGTAGGGCGGCACCAGCGTCGCGCCGCGCTCGGCCGCAATCGACTGCGCGATCTCCGCGCGGTTCATCGTGAAGCGGTCGTAGAGCACGACCTCGGCGCCGTAACCGCGCGTGGCCGCAAGTTTCGCCGCCGGCGCATCGGTGGGCATGACGATCGCGGCCGGAATACCGAGCAGTTTCGCCGCCAGCGCCACGCCCTGCGCGTGGTTGCCGCTCGAAAACGCCACGACGCCGCGCGCTCGCGCCGCCGGATCGAGTTGCACGAGCCGGTTATAGGCGCCGCGAAACTTGAACGCACCCATGCGCTGCAGATTCTCGGCTTTGAGGAACACCTGCGCGCCGGTACGTTCGTCGAGCGTTGCCGAGGTGATCGCGGGCGTGCGATGCGCGACGCCGCGCAAACGCTCGGCGGCGCGCGCGACGTCGTCGAACGTCACCGCGAACGCTGGGCATCTACTTCGTCTGCGGCAGATCGTACTTGAAGCCGACGACCTTGTTGTCGGGATCGAAGCGGATCGTTTCGTGCACGACGCCCTTGTCGAAGGTCGCGTCGAACTCGTGCACGCGGCGCGTCGTCTCTTCCGGCGTCGCCGGCGTTTCGCGCACGCGTCTGCAGTTTGCCGAGCGGCGCGAACGCGTCGGCGTCGCGGCCGACGACCGCGTGCGTCACGAGCGTCGCGGTCTCGGCGTTCTGGAAATTCTGCACGCCCGTGAGATCGTTGTTCTGCAAGTCGACGGTCATCTCGCGCGCGATGCGCTCGTAATTCGTCTCGTGATGCGCGAAGAGGCCGCGCACGAGCCCGAAGACGATGATCAGCACGACCGCGATCAAGAGCCAGCGCGTGGTCTTGCCGGCGCGGACCGCGGACGCTCGGCGCCGGTGCCGCCGGCGATTGCGGGCGTGCTCACGAGGGCACCACCGCGGCGAGGCCGCGCACGCCGAACGGTTCGAACGTCAGGCGCGGATTCCACTCGGCGGCGAGCCGCATGCTCCACTCGCTCTCGAACAGCCCCAGCGGCGCGCCGTCCCAATCCTCGACGAGTTTCGCATTCGACGGCAACTGCGCCGACGCGACGGCATCGGCGTCGCCGGCGACGTTGCGCGCCAGCGTGAACGGCAAGGTCGTCATCTGCGTCTTCACGTTGTACTCCGATTCGAGGCGAAACTTCACCACTTCGAACTGCAGCGCGCCGACGGCCGCGAGGATCGGTTCGATGCGCGTTTGGCCGAACGGATAGAGCACTTGAATCGCGCCCTCTTCTCGCAACTGAGCGATCCCCTTCTGAAACGACTTGTAGCTCGCGGTGTCGATACTCCGCACGAGCGCGAAATGTTCCGGCTCGAACGCCGGAATCGGGTCGAAGCGTACGTCGCTCGAATCGGCGAGCGTATCGCCGATCGCGAACGTGCCCGGATTGGCGAGGCCCACGACGTCGCCGGCAAACGCGACCTCGATCGACTCGCGATCGTTCGCGAACAGCTTCATCGCGCGCGTCAAGCGCACGTCCTTGCCGGTACGCACGTTGCGCACGGTCATGTCGCGTTCGAACTTGCCCGAACAGATGCGCGCGAACGCGACGCGATCGCGGTGGCGCGGATCCATGTTCGCTTGAATCTTGAAGATGAAGGCCGAGAAGTGCTCGTCGGCGGGTTCGATCGGCGTGCCGGCCGCGTCGAGCCGCGCGCTCGGCGGCGGACCCATCTTCACGAACCGGTCGAGGAAGAGCTCCACGCCGAAGTTCGTCATCGCGCTGCCGAAGAACACCGGCGTCACGTCGCCGCGCAGCATCGCGGCGGGGTCGAACGCCGCGCCCGCGCCTTCGAGCAATTCGATGCCGTCGAGAAACTCGCGGTAAGTGCCCTCGTCGACCAGCGCACGGATCTTCTCGTCGTGCACGCCGGCCACCGATACCGGCGCGCGCTTCGCGCCGTGCTCGGTGCGCTCGAAGGTGTGCAGCTCGTGCGTCTCGCGGTCGTACACGCCGCGGAACGTTTCGCCGCCGCCGAGCGGCCAGTTCACCGGATAGGCGCCGATGCCGAGCACGTTCTCGAGTTCGTCGAGCAGCTCGAGCGGGTCGCGCGTCGGCCGGTCCATCTTGTTGATGAACGTGAAGAGCGGAATGCGCCGCGCGCGGCAGATCGCAAACAATTTGCGGGTCTGCGGTTCTACGCCCTTGGCCGCGTCGATCAGCATGACCGCACTGTCGGCCGCCAGGAGCGTTCGATAGGTATCCTCGCCGAAATCTTGATGGCCCGGCGTATCGAGGAGATTGATCGTCCGGCCGTGATAGGGGAATTGGAGGACCGTTGACGTGATCGAAATGCCCCGTTCCCGCTCCAATTCCATCCAGTCGGAGGTCGCCGAGCGGGCCCGCTTGCGCGCCGCAACTTGACCGGCGGTCACGATCGCTCCGCCGTAGAGCAGCAGCTTCTCGGTGAGCGTCGTCTTGCCGGCGTCGGGGTGCGAGATAATCGCAAACGTCCGGCGATTCTCGACTTCGGCGCGTAAATCCATGACCGTGCGAAATTCGACGGCGCTGCGCACGACCTTTGCCTACCTCGCGATCTTCTCGGCGACGGTTTTTTGGGCGGGCAACGCAATCGCCTCGAAGATCCTCTACCGGCCCGGCGGCGCGCACTTCGATGCGCCGGGGCTCTTCGTGGCCCGGGCGGCCTGGTCGCTGCCGCTCTTTTTGCTCATCGCGCTGCTCGCGCGCCCGAAAACGGCGCCGAGCGCCCGGGATTGGCGCTATCTGATCGGGATCGGCATCGCCTTCGGCCCCGGCGCCTGCGGCTTTCTCGCGCTCGCGGCCCAATACACGAGCGGCGCGCACGTCGTCTTGCTGATGAGCCTGACGCCGTCGGTAACCGCGGTGCTCGCGGCGCTCGTGCTGCGCGAGCGCGTCGATGCGCTGCGCATCGCCGCACTCGTGGTCGGGATCGCGGGCGCGCTGCTGCTTACGTTCACGCGCTCGGCAACCGGGTCGACGCTCTTCGGCGATCTGCTCGAACTCGTGCAAGTCGTCTCGCTCGCCGTCATGTTCGTGCTGACGCGCCGGCTCGGCACGCGCTTCTCCGCGCTCTTCGTCGGCGGCGTCTACGGCACGATCGGGATGGGATTGCTGCTGCTCTTCGGGCTCGTAACGGGCCGGCTGGGACCTTCGATCGCGCAGACGCTGGTGCCGAGCAGCACGATCTATGCGTGGTTCTTCGGCGAGATCGTCATCGGGCTCTCGATCTACGGCCAGATCGCGCAGGCGTACGGCCTGCGCCACCTCGGTGCCGGAACGGTCAGCTTCATCACGTCATACGGAGCGCTGATCCTCGGCGGTATCGGCGCCGTCGTGCTGCTGCACGAAACGATCGCGCCGACCGGCTATCTCGCGAGCGGCCTCATGGCGATCGCCCTCGCGCTCGCGCTCACGCCGTCGCGCGGCAAGCCCGCCGTAGGCAGCGAGCTCGCCTAGCGGCATTGTCCACTACTCGCCCATCCATTCGGGGTGCTGGGCGGTCGCGTCGAAGTCGTCGCTGATTTTGTAGCGTTCGAGCGCGCCGTTCGCCGATGGGGCCGCGCTGCGCGCGAGCAGCGAGGCGATTTGCGCTTGCGACAGGGGCCGGAACGACACGGCGGCGGTCACGGCTTCATCGAGCGTGTAGATCGAGTTCACGCCGTTGACGACACTCGCGACCGGCAGGCTCATGCTGTAGTGCAGCATTTGCAGCGGCGTCGCGATGCGCGTTTCGAGCATGCCGCGATCGCCGAACGTCTTCATCGCGATGATCCCGGTGTCGGTTTTCTGCGCGAGCGGAATGACGCCGCGTTCGAAACTGCGGAAGTGCGGGTCCATGATGTTGAGCGGCATCTGAACGGTGTCGAAAACGAAGCCGTTGTTCGCCGCGACTTCGAACATGTGCACGTGATATGCCGGATCCTTGTGGCCGGTAAAGCCGAGGAACCGCACTTTGCCGGCGTCGCGCGCCGCGATCATCGCTTCGATGGCACCGCCGGGCGCGAAGACGCGCTCGGCGTCATCGGGGCGGATGTTTTCGTTGAATCTGCCACAAATCGACGTGATCGGTCTGCAAACGCCGTAACGATTCGTCGAGCTGTTTGGCGCGCCGTCTGACGATCGCGGCCGTCGAACTTCGTCGCCAGAAACACGCGCCGCCGGTAGCCGCCGCGCCCGATCGCTGCGCCCATGCGTTCTTCGCTGCGCCCGCCGTCGTAGTCCCAACTGTTGTCGAGGAACGTGACGCCCTGATCGATGCCGCGGTGGATGAGATGCACGGCCTCGATGTCGCTGAGGACGCTCGTGCCGAGGTGTCCCCCGCCCAGTGCCACCATCGATACGTTCTCGTCGGTGCGTCCCAGCCGCCGCATGGGGACCGCAGAGATCACTGAAGCCATCGCGTGCGCACTTTCCTCCGCGTGGAGCGAACCCTGCGCTCAGTAGGGGCGGATCTCGAGCTGCGCGCCGGTGCGCACGGTAAGAACCAAGCGCCCGCCGACCCGGTACAGCGCCGCGTCCGGCGGAACGCGCAGCCGGTCGGAACCGCGGTCGACCCAGATGTCATGCGGGCGCACGAGCAGCGTGCACCCCGCGACGCGCAGCGTGGTCCCGGCGGCGATGCGGTCGCCGGCCGGCGGCAGCTTCGCCTCGAGCGCGGCGGCCGGACCGCTCACGCGCGACTGTTCGTCGAAGCAGTCCGGCAGCGCCGAGAGCACCCACGGACCCTGACCGCTGAACGGCGGGGCCGTCGACGGTGCTTCGGCGACGCGGGTCTCGACCGTCGGCGTGCCGCTGGGCTGGGCCGAGATCCGCAGGTTGGGCGGGGCGAGGCGGTGCGCGAAGACGATGCTTCCGAAGATGACGACGATCGCCGTCGCGATGATGTAGTAGCGGATCACTTGGCGCTTTTTGTCGCCGCCGTAGGTTCTCGGCCCTGTACCGAACGAATGCGGCAGTTTGCCTCCAGGAGAAGCCCGATGAGTACGACCCACGACCAGCCCAAGCCCGGACTCGACACGATCGCCCTGCACGGCGGCCAAAACGTCGATCCCGCGACGAAGGCGCGCGCCGTTCCGATCTATCAGACCACGTCGTACGTCTTCGACGATACCGGCCACGCTGCGCGCCTGTTCGCGCTCGAAGAGTTCGGCAACATCTACACGCGCATCATGAACCCGACGACCGACGTGCTCGAGCAGCGAATCGCAGCGCTCGAAGGCGGCGTCGGGGCGCTGGCTCTCGCCAGCGGTCAGGCGGCGGTCGTGTATTCGGTGCTCAACATCGCGCGTTCGGGCGATCACATCGTCAGCTCGAGTTCGCTCTACGGCGGAACCTACAACGCGTTCTTCCACACGCTGCCGAAGTTCGGCATCACGACGACGTTCGTCGAACCGGGCGACCTCGCGCAATGGAAAGCCGCGGTCAAACCCAACACCAAGGCGTTCTTCGCCGAGACCCTCGGCAATCCGAAAGTCGACGTGCTCGACGTCAAGGCCGTCGCCGATGCGGCGCACGCCGCGGGCGTACCGCTGATCGTCGACAACACGCTGCCGACGCCGATGCTGCTGCGCCCGATCGAGTACGGCGCCGACGTCGTCGTGCACTCGGCGACGAAATTCATCGGCGGACACGGGACGTCGATCGGCGGCTTGGTCGTCGACGGCGGAAAATTCGACTGGAGCAACGGGCGCTTTCCCGAACTGATCGAGCCCGATCCGTCCTACCACGGCGCGCAGTACGTCGCGTCGTTCGGACCGCTGGCGTACATCTTGAAGATGCGCGTGCAGTTGCTGCGCGACGTCGGCGCCGCGCTCTCGCCGTTCAACGCGTTTCTGCTGATTCAAGGAATGGAGACGCTGGGCTTGCGCATGGAGCGCCATTGCTCGAATGCCCTCGCCGTGGCCGAGTATCTCGAGAAGCACGACAAGGTCGCTTCGGTGCGCTATCCCGGACTGCGCGAGGATCCGGCCTACGAGGCCGCGCGCAAATATCTGCCCAAGGGCGCGGGCGCGATCGTGACGTTCGAACTTCCGAATGCCAAGGCGTTCATCGACAAACTGAAGCTCTTCTCGCTGCTCGCGAACGTCGGCGATTCGAAGTCGCTCGTCATCCATCCGGCCTCGACCACGCACCAGCAACTCTCACCCGAAGAGCGCATTCTCAGCGGCATCACCGAAGATACGGTCCGCCTGTCGGTGGGCATCGAGTCGATCGACGACATCATCGGCGATCTCGAAGCTGCGTTCAAGGCGGTTTAATTGCTCGACTCGGTCGTCGACCACGATGTGGCGCTCGGTGACGTTCCGCTCAGCGGCGGAACGACGCTGCCGGCCGTCATCGCGCGGGTCACGATCTACGGAACGCCGCGCGACGGTGGCGCCAACGTGGTGTTCGCACCGCACGCGCTCACCGGTTCGTCGCGCGTCGCCGAGTGGTGGAGCGGGCTCGTCGGTTCGGGCGCGCTCTTCGACACCGCGCGCTGGTGCGTCGTCGGCATCAACGCGCTCGGCGGATGTTACGGTTCGACCGGTCCGCCGTCGCTCGCGCCGGACGGCCGCGTCTGGGGTCCGCGTTTCCCGATCGTCACCGTCGAAGACATGGTCGACGTGCAGCGGCGCGCGCTGCTGGCGCTCGGTATCGAACGCCTGGCGGTCGTCATCGGCGGTTCGCTGGGCGGTTTTCAAGCGCTGTCGTGGGCGCGGCGCTACGGCGGCTCGGTCGGCCACGCGATCGTCGTGGCGGCCCACGATCATCTGCGCGCGCAAGCGATCGCGCAGAACAGCTTAGCGCGCGAAGCGATTCGCCTCGATCCGAAGTTTCGCGACGGCTGGTACGACGAACAGCCCGCTGCCGGACTCAAGCTGGCGCGCGCGATCGCGACGCTCACCTACAAGAGCGAAGAACTGTTCGAGCGCCGCTTCGCCAACCGTCCCGATCGCGCCGGCGGCAATCCGAAACAGACGCTCGACGACCGCTTCGACGTCGACGGCTATCTCGCGTACCAGGGCGTGCGTTTCGCCGCGCGCATGGACGCGAACACGTATCGCATCCTCACGCGCGCGATGGATTTGTTCGACCTGCGCGGCGCCGAAGCGAATCCCGAGCGCACGCGCCTCACGTTCGTGGGCGTCACCGGCGACCAGCTGTTCTTCGCCGATCATATCCGAGCGGTGTCGGAGCGCTGGGCGGCGGCCGGCTGGGATGCCGCATTCCGCTTGATGCACAGCGATCACGGCCACGATGCGTTTCTCGCCGAAGCCGGCGAACTCGGCGACCTGCTGGGCGACCGGGTTTAGGCGGCGGCCGTTTTTCCGGCGACCGCCGCGGGCGGTAACGCGATCGCTGCGCGTCCGATCCGCGCGTCGGCCATGCCGTAGTAGATGTCGAAGTTGCGTTCGCCCCGCACGTCGATGCCGGTCGGAAACACGACGTTGTTGACGACGCCGTGCATTTCATCCGGATGTTCGGGCGAGAGCACCGGAACGGGCGAGCGGTAGAGCACGATGTGCGGGCTGTCGATATCGAGGATCACGATGCCGGCGCTGTACGTCATCGCGTAACGCCCGTCGATCTCGACGGCGTCGACCGCGTGATAGAGCGAAAACCAGCCCTCGGCGATGCGCACCGGCGGCGTGCCGCCGCCCGTTTTCAGCCGCCCCCACGGACCGTCGGGCGCGAGCACGATCACGCTCTCGTGCGGCACGAGGAGATTGCGTATGTCGGCGCAGCACCGCGTCGACCGGAATGTAGGCGATGCACGTCGACTCGCGCTCGATCGGTGGAAGCTCGAGCAGCTGCGGGATCACCGCGTGACCGTCGAGCGTCGAGAGCTCTTTCATCGGACGGTGAAAGAACGCAAACGAAAGCACGCCGGCCGGCGAGCGCACGGGTTCGGGAAAGAAGACGCCGTCTTTATCGTCGCCGCACGCAAGACCGTGCGTTTTGAAATCCACCAGGCCCAAACGGTCCCAGTGGTAGCCGTCGGTCGAAAGAGCGAACGCGACGCGCGGACCCGCGGGTCCGAACCCCGTGTACACCATCACGTAGCGTTCGAGCGCCGGCACGTATGTCACGCGCGGATCCTCGCAGCCCATGCCGCCGCTCTTGGGCGGACGCGTTTCGTACGGCGCACTGCGGTTCGAGCGCGAAGCCCAAATTTTCGAAACGAACGCTGTCGCCGACTTCGGTGCCGCGGAACAAACCGACACGCGACACGTTGCCGGCCGCGACGACGCGCGGGTAGAGCAGCAGTTCGCCGCCCGGTGCGCGCGCGCACGCCGGGTTCAGGACGCCTTCGGCTTCGGCCGGACTACCGTCGGATTCCAGGACCGTGCCCAGACGAGACACGGTGGCATCGAATCGCGCCATCGCGTTCGTCATTACCGCACAACTATCGGTGAAGTCATCAAATTCTTTAGCGCAGGGTCGTTGCCGTTATGGGCTCGCCCGATGGTGTGACCACGTCGACACCGACACCTGCCCGGTAAGCGATGATCGGCACATACCACATCGTATAGGTGCGGTAAGGAGCCGTCGGCTCGCCGCCGTCGATCGGGGCCTTCTCGAACGCCACGATGCGCTCGCGATCGGCATTGGCGCGAATGGACTCGGTGATTTGCACGTACCCGGTCTCGCGGTGCGGTCCCATCAACAACACAACGGCGAATTCCCGGCGGAAGTTCGGCGTGCCGCTGATGCCCAGCGCCTCCAGCTCGCGCTTGTCCCGGACGACCACGATTTGGTTGGGGCCGGCGACTTTAGTGATACCGGTGCCGACCCGGTTGACGCGCACTTCCCGGCAACCGACGAGCGCGACAAACGCCACGAGGACCAGCACTACGCGCCGCATCGAATGCGACTCTTCGAGATAACCCGGCGATTCCCCGAGGTGCGTCCCGGCCGGGGTTAAAAATCACCACGAATGTCGTTGTGGCGGGGTCCGTGGGAAGGTACGCTCGGAGGGATGTTCCGCGCGTTCTCATTGGCCGCCGCGATCGCGGCCTTCGCGTTGGCCGTCCTCGGCAGCTGGATCCGGATCAACGGTGCGGGGATGACCTGCCCGGATTGGCCGCTGTGCCATGGGGCCGTCGTCCCGGCCCTCGACGGATCGGTCGTGCTCGAATGGTCGCACCGCATGCTTGCGTTGCTCGTCGGCGTGCTGCTGCTCGGCGCTATCGTCACCGGCTGGCGTGCCCGGCGCTCGATTGCCGGGGTCACGCCGATCCTGATGGCCCTGGGCGGCATCTTCGTCCTCCAGGTGGCCTTCGGAGCCGCGACCGTGGCCGTCGCCAACAGCCCGTGGTCGGTCGTCCTCCACTGGGGCACGGGAATGCTGCTGCTCGCCGCGCTGACGGCGCTCGCCATCGTGGCGATCGTTCAGCCGCGACCAGGCGTCGCGCGCCCCAGAGCGGCCTCTACCCGCTGCTCGCCCTGACCGTCTTCGGCGCGTTCGTCGCGATGTGCGCCGGGGCGTACGTGAGCTCGAGCGGCGCGGGTCTCGCGTGCTCGTCGCTGCCGGGCTGCGAAAGCGGTTCCTTTAGCGGCACGACTGCGGCCGAGACCGCGCAGATGACGCACCGCATCTTGGCCGCCGTCTTCTTCATCATCGCCACGATCGTGGCGTACTGGTCGTCGCTGGCCACTACGCTGCGCGTGCGCGCGGCCGCGCTCGGCGGCTATGCGCTGATCGTGCTGCAAGTCATGCTCGGCATGGCGAACGTCGTCTGGCAGTTGCCGCTCGGCCTGCGTGAAGCGCACGCCGCCAACGCCGCCGCCACGTTCATCGTGTTCGTGTGCGCGATCGTGTTCGCATCGATCGACGGCACGGTGCGCGAAAGCGCCGCGTCCGGCCGCGTGCCTTCGAGCGCGGCGGCGCGGGCCCGATGAGCTCGACCCTCTCGCGCGTTGAAGGCGCGGCCCGCGCGTTTGCCCGCGGCGGCCTGCGCGCCGCATTCGACGATTATCTCGAACTGACCAAGCCGCGCATCATCGTGCTGCTGCTGATCACGACGCTGGCCGCGATGATCATGGCCGCGCGCGGGATCCCGCCGCTCGCGCTGACGTTCTGGACGCTGCTCGGCGGCGCATTGGCGGCGGCGTCGGCCGGCGCATTCAACTGCGTCTACGACTCCGACATCGACGGCAAGATGCGGCGCACGATGTCGCGGCCCGTGCCGCGCGGCGCGATCTCGCCCAATCGCGCGCTCGCGTTCGCGATGGTCCTCGGCATCACGTCGTTTCTGCTGCTGAACTATCTGGTCAACCCGCTGGCGGCGTGGCTGTCGCTCGGCGGCAACGCGTACTACGTCTTCGTGTACACGATGTGGCTCAAGCGCTCGACGCCGCAGAACATCGTGATCGGCGGGTTCGCCGGCTCGATTCCGCCGCTCGTCGGCTGGGCTGCGGTGACGGGCACGATCGGCGCGCCCGCGATCGGCCTCGCGCTGCTGATCTTCCTCTGGACGCCGCCGCACTTCTGGGCGCTCGCGCTGATGACCGAAACCGACTATCACAAAGCCGGCATTCCGATGCTGCCCAACGTCAAGGGCGTCGCGCGCACCAAACGCGAGATGCTCGTCTACACGATCGTGCTGTTCGTGTTTTGCGTCGCGCTCGTGCCGCTGCACGTGTTCGGGCCGATCTTCCTCGCCGCGGCGCTGATCGTGGGCGGCTGGTTCCTCTTCGACGCGATCCGCGTGTTGCGAAACGAATCGCAGACGTTCGCGCGCGGGATGTTCAAGTTCTCGCTCGTCTATCTCGCGCTGATGTGCCTCGCCGCCGTCATCGATCGCGTGGTTTTTTAGTGGCGCGGTAGCGTGGCGCCGTGACCGATACCGTGGACACCGCACAACCCGCGCCCAGCGCAACGACGAGCGTTGCCGGGCACAACCTCGATCCGAGCACGATCCCGCTGCTGTTGACGCTGGGCCTGGGCGTGTTTGCCGGCGCACTCGATCTCGGCGTGCTCTCGCCGGCGCTGCCGGCGCTGGGCATCGCGTTCGGCGCGGGCCCGCGCGATCTGCCGTGGATTTTCACGCTCTATCTGCTGGCGAACGTCGTCAGCATTCCGATCATGACGAAGCTCGCCGATCGGAACGGCCGCCGGCCGGTGTACATCGCCTGCGTCTCGATCTTCGCGCTCGGTTCGCTGCTCGCGATCTTCTCGCAGAATTTCCCGATGTTCCTCGCAGCGCGCGCGATCCAAGCCTTTGGCGCGGGCGGCATCTTTCCGGTCGCGACCGCGGCGATCGCCGACCGCATTCCGCCGGAACGGCGCGGTGCCGCGCTCGGACTCGTGGCCGCAACGTGGGGCGTGGCCGCGATCGTCGGCCCGCTGGTCGGCGGATTGTTCACGCACTTCCTCTCCTGGCACTGGATCTTCGTCGCCAACGTGCCGCTTGCGATCGTCGTGATCTATCTCGCCCGCACCACGCTGCCGGTGACGGTGGCCAACGTGCGCGGCCCGCTCGACGTGCCGGGTATCGCGCTGCTCTCGATCGGATTGCTCGGGCTGATGTTCGGCCTCACGCAATACGACGTGACCGGCGTGACGAGCAACCTGAACGCGCGCCTTGTGGCTGGCCGGCGGCATCGTCGCGCTGATCGCGTTCGTGTTCGCCGAACGGACGGCGAAGGAACCGGTGATTCCGCCGCGCTTCTTCACCGACCGGCAGCTCGCGCTCGTCTACGGGCTGGAAATCCTGATCGGCATCCTCGAGGGCGCGTTGTTCTTCATTCCGGCGGCGCTGGTAGCCGCCGAACACCTCTCGTACGCCGCCGCGGGCGCCATGGCCGCGATCGGCGCGGTGATGTTCGTCGTCGTGATTCCCGGCGCGGGACGCGCGCTCGATGCGGCCGGCAGCCGCGTCGTGCTCACGGCCGGCACGACGCTGACCGCGGCCGGGCTCGCGATCTTCGCGTACGGCTTCGCCAACGTGTGGATCGCGATCGGCGCGATGGTCGTGGCCGGCTGCGGCTTCGGCGCGCTGCTCGGTGCGCCGACGCGCTACATCGTCACCAACCGCGCCGGTTCGAAAGAACGTTCGGCCGCGGTGGGACTGCTCTCGGTCTGCCTGATTCTCGGCCAGATTCTCGGCGGTTCGCTCGCCGGCGGCGTGATCGGCTCGCAGGCGACGCCGGTCGAGGGCTATCATATCGCGTATCTGTGGTTCACCGGCATCGCGATCGTCGCGGCGCTGGTGACTCTCGGACTGCACGCAAAAACGCGCGAACGCGCGGAGGCACGCACCTGACATGACGCAGGCTCAAACGCTGGCCAAAGCCCTCAACACCGGATCGAAATCGCCGCAATTCAACTACAGCAAGGCCCGCGCGGCGGCGCGGCAAGACGGCAACGTCAACTGGTCCGCCACGAAAGCGCGCAACGATGACTTCAATCCCGAAGTCGACGGCTGCGAAACGTTCGTGATGAACGACGGCAGCGTGTGCGAGTGGTCGACGCCGTCATCTTCCTACATCCCGAAAGCGAAGTAACGTGGCGCAGCCCTACCAGTTCGTCAAGGTCGACGTCTTCACGACGGTCGCGTTCGAAGGCAACCCGCTCGCCGTATTCACCGACGCGCGCGGGCTCGAAACGGATCAGATGCAGCGCATCGCCTGCGAGCTGAACCTCTCCGAGACGACGTTCGTCTTTCCGCCCGCCGATCCGAAGCAGCACCGCGCAGGTGCGCATCTTCACGCCGCGCAGCGAACTCCCGTTCGCCGGTCATCCGACCGTCGGCACGGCGTTCGTTTTGCGCGGCGATTCCGGAGCGAACGATCTCGTGCTCGAAGAGGGCGTCGGTCCGGTTCCGGTGCGCGTCGCGACCGGCAGCGACGGCGCCGTGCAGTTCTGGCTCACCACGCCGCCGATCACGTTCGGCGCGCGCATCGATCCGAAACCCGTCGCGGCGGCGCTCGGGCTTGCAGCCGAACGACTTGCTCGTCGACGTGCAGCCCGAAATCGCCGGCGCCGGCCCGACGTTTCTCTTCGTGGCGGTGAAGAATCGCGACGTCGTCGACCGCATCGAAATGCTCGACTACCGCGCGCTGCGCGCCGCGGTGCCGAACGCGCCGACCGAGGTCTTCGTCTTCGCGCGCCTCGAGGAGAGCGACGCGCAAGACGGCGACACCTACGCCGTCTACTCACGCATGTTCGCACCGGAGATCGGCATCAACGAAGATCCCGCGACCGGCAGCGCCACCGGCCCGCTCGCCGCACTGATGATGCGCCGCGGCCTCCTGCCGATCGAAAACGGCCTGCACATGGTGAGCGAACAAGGCACCAAAATGGGCCGCCGCAGCCTGCTCCACGTCCTCATCCACGTCAACAGCGAAGACCCCGACGCGATCCCCGTGATCGAAGTAGGCGGCTCCGTCGTCCCCATCGCCACCGGAGAAATGACGGTTTAAGTAGCCCCCGCTGTCATCCCGAGCGGAGCGCCGAAGTGTCCTGCGACAGACAGAGATGACACAGAAAAAAGTTACCCATCGTCATCAAGCGTCGCGAGGCTGCTATGCGCTTTTGGCGATTCCTCGTGCGAGGCGGAATAGGAGGTAGCCGAAGGCGGCGAAGATTAGGATGACGACGCCGAGGTCGCCGAGGCCGCTGAAGGCGGCGACGTTGTTGCCGCAGAGCGCGACCGCGGCGCGTGAGAGCCAGAGGTTCAGGCGTTCGAACGGGTTCGATGCTTCGCCGTGGCTGTTGTCGATGTCGGCGATGATTTCGTCGGGCTGCCACGACGTGTCGGTGATCATGTTGCGAATGCGGCCGTCGGGTCCGATCTCGACCGTGTTCTCGGCGTGGATGAGGCCGACGCTCGGATCGGGGAACGCCGTGATGCCGAATTGCGCGGCGAAGTTGAGCGTGGGATCTGCATCGCCGACCGCGAGCGTCCAGCGATTCGGATTGGCGCCGAACAGCTTGCCGTAACGCGCGAGCACGGGCGGCCGGTCGTACGACGGATCGAGCGTCACCTCGACCAGATGCATCGGGCGCGAACCGATCCGTTGCTGCAGCGCGTGGAACTTCGCTGAGATCAGCGGGCACATGCGCGGGTCTTGGCAGCGCGTGTAGACGAACGCGAGCACGGCGTCTTCACCGCGCAGTTGCGAGAAGCGGAACGGCTTGCCGGTCTGATCGGTGAACGGCGTATCGGGAATGACGTCGCCGACGTGCAGCGGGACGACGCGGCGGGTGATCCCCGGATCGGAGGTCACCATTTGGGTGGTGCTGACCTTCACGTTGCTCAGCGTCCAGGGATCGGTTGCCGTGTCGACGGTCGCCGTCGATCGTGTTCCCGACTTGCAGCGTGGCGACTTGCGCTTTGGGGACGATCTTGAACGGCATCGTCATGGCCGGCATCGAACCGAAGGCATCGTGGCGAATGATCGCCTCTCCGTCCTGCGGCGTCAGCGCCAGGACGAGACCGTGGACACGTACCAGCGCCTTCGCACTTACCGTTCCGGGACCGACCAGCATGACGAACGCGGCCAAAACGCCGACCATCCAGGGATACAAGGCCGGCCGCATGACGGCCGACGAGCGCAGCTCACTGCTGATCCGCCGGCACTGGCGGCGCAGCGAGCGGCTAGTCGTGTTGCATGGATTCTTCGGCCGGCTGTGCATTGCGATTGAACCTATTCTGTGCGGGACGATGTTCCTCGCCCTGACGATCGGGATGCTGATCGTGCGCACCGACCCGACCCATCCCGACGACCACAACATGGTGATTCTCTCACCGGTCTTCGCGCTGGGCGTCGTCGCCTGCATCTTTACGCGCTCGCCCTCATGCTCGCGCCGACGCGTGCGTTGCTCCAAACGTTCCGACCGATTTTCATCGTCGACGGTTACGTTCGTTATCGTCCGCCGGATGCGGAATCCCCGGTCGACTCGAACGGCTACGTCGCGGTGCTCACTGAAGATAGCAGCGTGGCCTGTGAATGGCCTACGATCGGCGACGTACCGCTGCGCGCCGTGACGATCCCGTCGCTGGCCGAATTCAGCGAGTACGGCGGCGTCCATCGCATCGACGGACGGCCGACCGGCGTGCTGCCCGACCGCATCGCGCGGTTGGGCGTCGGCATCATCAAACGCCGCGAAATTATTCCCTAGTGAGCGCCGGCTCCGGATAACTTGATTTTGGCCGAGTCGGCCGAGGGCCAGACGTGGCCGTAGCGCGACGAGCCGATCACGATGCCGACCACGCACAGGATCACGACGAAACCGATGATGCCCGACCAGCGGATGAGCGGCGGGATGCCGGCCGAAACCGGAATGCCGTGCTTGTAGGGATTGGGATCGTACATCGCCTTAGCCCTTCGGTCCGATGACGCCGACCGCGGCCGCCAGCACCATGACGCAGCCGAACGCCATCAGGCCGAGCAGCAACTTGGTGGTGGTGTTGTCGAGCCCTTTCGCGTTCCAGTCGTCCTTGAGCGCGATCGATGCGAACACACCGACGACGATCGCTCCAATCAGCGCCGTCCCGCGCTCGATAATTGCTAAATCCATCGTTGTTCGCCTCTCATGTTATTTGCGGGCCACCTCAGGGAATCGTGCATTTTCGTTATGTAGCAAGGCCCGCTTGTCCGGGGGCCCCGCACCGAAGGTGTGGGGAGCGCGGAGGCTGGGCCGTAGCGCCTTTTAAAAAATATAGAACAGGAAGAAGAGACCGACCCAGATGACGTCGACGAAATGCCAGTACAGCGTGCCGGCGGTAAGGCCGAAGTAGTGGGTCTGGTCGTAATGACCTTGCTTCGTTTGCCACCACAGAATCGCGAGGTACACGACGCCGCAGAAGACGTGGAAACCGTGCATGCCGGTGAGCGTGAAGAACGACGCACCGAAGATCGAGCCGCTCCAGCCGCCGATCGCCGCGTGCGAATATTCGTAGGCTTGACCGCAGAGGAACATGATGCCGAGCACGATCGTCGCGCCCATGAAGACGTCGAAGAGGCTGCTTCTTCCCGTGCTTCCAGTTCTCGAGCGCGTGATGCATCGTGACGCCGGAACCGAACAGCACGATCGAGTTGAACTCGGCGAACGGAAGGTCGAGGCGCGGCAGCTGGTGCCCGTTGAGGATCGGCGGCCACTCATCGATCGTGCCGCGCAGGTACAGATACGCGAAGACGAAGGCCGAGAACAGCACGACGTCCGAGCACAGGAAGAGGACGAACCCCAAGAGACGCATGTCGCGCGTCTCTTGGTAGATCACCTCATCGTGGTCTGCGTGTCCGTGGGCGTCGCCGTGGCCGTGTTCGACGGCTGCTGTCGTCAAGTTCTACGTCCTTTAGTGGTGCGCGGGCACGAGGCCGGTAGTGTGTTGCGGCGTCGCTTCCATCGCACCGGGCTCGGCTTCGAGACCGATGTACGGGAGCGGGTTACCGAAGTCGTACGGCGCGGCGAGCACGGCCGGGACCTTCTTGAAGTTGTAGTACGGCGGGGGCGAGGAGATCATCCACTCGAGCGTGCGCGCGCCCCACGGATTGGGGCCGGCCTTCTTGCCGTTCTTGAAGCTCCAGAGCATGTTGCCCATGATCAAGAGCGTCGAGGCGGCGAGGAAGAACGACGAGATCGAGATGACCTGGTTCCAGAACTCGAACTCCACGTCGTACATCGCGACGCGCCGCGGCATGCCGAGCAGCCCGAGCCAATGCATCGGCAAGAACGTGCAGTTGAACGCCACGAACGTGATCCAGGCGTGCCACTGTCCGACGCGCTCGTTCATCATGCGTCCGGTCATCTTCGGCCACCAGTAATAGAGGCCGGCGAAGATCCCGAACACGGAGCCGCCGTAGAGCACGTAGTGGATGTGCCCGACCACGAAGTACGTGCCGTGCTCGTGCAGATCGGCGGGAACCGCCGCCAGGAAGAATCCGGTGACGCCGCCGAGCGTGAACGTGATCAGGAAGCCGAGCGCAAACAGACACGCGGCGGAGAACTCGATCGAGCCGCCCCA
Organism: Vulcanimicrobiota bacterium; assembly: GCA_963845455.1. Classification (GTDB taxonomy): domain Bacteria; phylum Vulcanimicrobiota; class Vulcanimicrobiia; order Vulcanimicrobiales; family Vulcanimicrobiaceae; genus Lustribacter. The sequence goes on from CAWJSM010000004.1 coordinate 72,062, forward strand.
GAGCGTGGCCATCCACGAGAAGATCTTGATGCCGGTCGGGATCGCGATCAGCATCGTGATGATCATGAACGGGAGCTGGAGCCACGGCGCCATGCCCGAGGTGAACATGTGGTGCGCCCAGACCATGAAGCCGAGCAGCGCGATCGCGACCGATGAGAACGCGATCATCTTGTAGCCGAAGATCGGCTTACGCGAGAACGTCGGCAGCACTTCGGAGATGATGCCGAACGCCGGCAAGATCATGATGTACACGGCCGGATGCGAGTAGAACCAGAACATGTGCTGCCACAGGATCGGCGAACCGCCCTTGGTCGGATCGTAGAACGGCACGCCGAATTGGCGCTCGAGGAAGAGCGCGAGCAGCGCGGCCGCGAGCGCGGTCGTCGCGACCATGTTCAGGCCGGCGGTCGCCGCCGACGCCCACACGAACAGCGGCATGCGCGTGAACGTCATGCCGGGCGCGCGCATCTTGAAGATCGTGACGAGGAAGTTGATGCCGGTGAGCGTCGAGCTGATGCCGATCAGGAAGATCGCCATGCACCACATCGACGTACCGTACGGCGCCTGCAGCGAAATCGGCGGGTATTCCGTCCAGCCGGCGTCCGGCGCGCCGAAGGCAAACGACGCGAGCAGAATCAAACCGGCCGGCGGGAACATCCAAAACGCAGCGAGGTTCAGCCACGGGAACGCGACGTCGCGCGCCCCGATTTGCAGCGGCATCACGAAGTTTCCGAACGCGCCGGAAACGAACGGGATGATCACCAGCCACACCATCATCGAACCGTGAACCGAGTACACCTGGTTGTAGACGTTGGGCGTCAACACGCCGGTGTGCTTGAGCAGATCGATGCGGATCATCTCGGCCAAGAGGCCGGCGATGACGAAGAAAATCCCCGCGGTGATGAAGTACTGATACGCGATGATCTTGTGATCGATCGAGAAGATGTACTTGCGGATAAATCCCGTCGGTTCCGGATGGACGTGATCCAGAACGACGTGCGGGACCGCCGGTGTTGTGGGTGCTGCTACTGCCATCGAACTACGGCTCCGTTATTTCTTCGAGAGGCTTTGGAGGTAAGCGACGAGGTTCGCGATGTCCGCGTCGCTGATCTGATTCGTGGTGGCGTCGGGCATCTGGCCGATGTCGCCGGTATAGCCCTTCTTCATGATGTTCGCCGCATCTTCAGGCGTCGGCGCGCTGCCGTCGACCAGTTTCGGGTGCGCCGGATCGTTGAAGATGTGGCCGAGACCCGGGCCGACTTTCTTGTCGGTGAAGGCGTCGGTCGCGTGGCACGCGCTGCACTTCGCCGCGAAGAGCGTTGCGCCGGCAGCGGCAGTTCCTCCGGCCAAGGGGATGCCCGCTCCGGCGGAAGCCGCGGCTCCGGCCGATGCGCCGCCCGCCGGCGCCGCCCTGCTTGGCAAACCACGCGTCGAAATCTTTTTGCGAGTCGATGTAGAGCACCGCGCGCATCGTGCCGTGCAGCGCGCCGCAGAACTCGGTGCAGATGATGCGGTACTTGCCGATCGTTTGCGGCGTGAAGCGCAGCGTGTTGATCAGGCCCGGAACCATGTCGGCCTTGAGCCGCACTTCCGGCACCCAGAAGCCGTGGTTGACCGGCGGAAAGCCCGGCGAGTCGGCGGTGACGTGCAGCGTGACCGGCACGTTGACCGGCAGGTGCATCTCGTTGTTCACCGGGTTGGCGAGCTTCGGATAGCGGAAGCTGAAATAGTATTGGTGTCCGATCGCTTCCATCGTCAGCACGTCGCCCGCGGTGTTCTGCAAGCTCGTCCAGATGACGACCGAGTAGATGGCGAGGATCACGACGAGGATCGTCGGGATGACCGTCCACCAGAACTCGAGGACCGGATTGTCGTGCACTTGCACGCCGATGACGTCGGGCGGATCGCTCTTCTTGCGGCGGAAGACGATCGCGAAGTAGATGATGTAGCCGGTGACGATATTGAAAATCGTGCCGCCGACCGCACCGAGGAATTTGAAGAGGTCGTCGATGGCGCCGGCCGGCTCCGCGGCCTCCGGCAGCCCGATCGGCCAGCCGCTGGCATAGACGAAGTAACTCATGATCGCCGACGCGATCGCAATGACCGCGGTAACGATCCAGAAACCGGGACCTAAACTTACTTTGGTCTTGGTGACCTGATGTGCCACGAACATCCTCTCAACACGCCACCGTCCTCGACGGCGCTATCCATCGACGCCGTTCTCCATCGAGGTGCGTACCACTTTTTCACACAGTACGGGGCAAACGATTTTCCGGCGCGGACTTCTGTCGAGCAGCCGTCGCGAACGTACGCACGCGCGCATCGAGGTTCGTCAGCGCGGTCCCGACCACAACGGCCCCGGCGCCGGCGGCGATCGCGGCGGCCACCTCATCGGGCATCGCCACGCCGCCCTCGAGGATCGCGAACGCCCCGGTCGCCACGGCCTCGCGCAACACGTCGAACGCGGGCAGCGGCGCGGCCGCGGGTGTCGTCGGTGTAGCCGCAGAGCGTGGTGGCGACGATCTCCGCACCGGCGGCCGCGGCCGCGCGCACCTCGGCGCCGGTGGCGCAGTCGGCCATCGCGACGGCGCCGCGGGCGTGAATCCGGCCGGCCATGGCGGCGCACGTCGTCGCCGTGCGGCCGAGCGCGCGGCGTGGCATCGAAGGCGACGATCTCGGCGCCGGCCGCGACGATCGCGTCGATCTCATCGCGCGGTCGGCGTGATGTAGGGGGCGAAGCCCGGATAGCTTCGTTTAATGAGGCCGACGATCGGAACGTCGACCGCGGCCCGGACCGCCGCGATCCGCTCCGCGCCCTCGATCCGGACGCCCGCCGCGCCGTTGGCGACCGCGGCCCGCGCCAGCAAGGCCACGATCGTCGGGGCGGTTGAGGACGGATTCCGGCTCGGGCTGGATCGAGACGATCAGCCCGCGCAGCCGTTCGAGGATCATAACGCCGGCCGCGCGACCCCGGCGGCATCGAAGGCCAGGAACGCCGCGCCGACCGCCGGCTCGAACGCCGGCGCGACCACGCGGGCCAAGGGGGTCCCGGCTTCCAGCCGCCGCGCGGCCGCGAGCCGCAGCTCGGCGATTGTCCATCGCGCCGCCGACGAACGCGACCGGCACGGCCGGCATGTCGGCGTGCCCGAGCTGCTCGACGACCAGCTGGGCGAGGCCGGCCAGCGCCGCCGCCGCGTCCTCGACGATCTTGCCCGCTTCCGGGTCGCCGAGCCGAGCGGCATCGAAGACGACCCGGGCAAAAGCTCGCCACTTGGGGGCGCCCGATTTCGCGCAGCGCCACCGCCCGGGCGAGCGCGCGCAAATCCGGACAATCGAAGAACGCGAGGGCGGCGAGGCCCAAGTCGGTCAGCACGCCGCGATCGCTCAAGCGCATCGCCGCCGCCAGCGCCGTGCGCGCGATCGCGAAGCTGCTGCCCTCGTCGCCGAACAGGTAGCCGAAACCGCCGGCCCGGACCGGGTCGCGTTGCGCCGACTCGCCGTACGCGACGGAGCCGGTGCCGGCGATGACGACCGCCGCCGGCCGCTCGCGGATCGCGCCGGCCAGCGCGATGACGGAGTCGTGCTTGTAGCGCACGATCGCCTGGCCGAAGACCGGTTCGCGCCCGTACCAGTCACCTTCGTAGCCCGAGAGACCGATGACGACCGCCGCCGGCTCCGTATCGGGCGGCAAGTTCGCTGCGGCCAGCGCGGCGGCGAGCGCCGATTCGCACGCCTGCGCTGCGCGCTGCGTGTTCTTCGGCTCGTCGACGTGATCGCTCGGACCGGCCGTGCCGCGGCCGAGCACCGTTCCGCGCGCATCGAGCACCACGGCGATCGTCGAAGACTGGCCGCCGTCGATTCCGGCATAGAGCGCTGGCATCAGAGCGTGTGTTCGCCGGCCGCCCGTTCGCGCGCTTTATGGCTCGCGAGCCTGTCCGACCTCGCCGGTCGCTTCGGCGTGATGGTAGAGTTCGTGCGCCACCGCGCGATCGATGTGCTCGCGCACGTCGCACGACGAGCCGGGCGGGATCGCGCGCGTGTTGATGCGGATCACCGGACCCGCCGGATCGTATTCCGAGACGAGCGTCGCATCGCCCCACGAACCGAGATCGGCGAGCTCGATCGCGATCCCGCGTTCGCGCGGCGACCGTGCGCGGATCAGGCACGGGCCACCGCCGGGCGGCGCAGATCGACGCCGTCGGCGATCGAGCCGTTCGCGCAACGCCTGCGCGTCGAGCGCGCGCGGCAGCACGTTCGTTTGCAGCGAGAGCGCAGCCGCCGTTCCCGCCGCTTGACCGAGCGTCATCACGGTCGGCGTCAGCCGCGTCGACGCGAGCGCTTCGTGCGTGGTCGAAATGCAGCGTCCGGCAACGAGCAGATCGTCGACGCGTGCGCGGCACGAGGCAGCGATAGGGAATTTCGTACGACGTTCCGGGCGGCAGACGGTGCGTCGTCGTTCCGCTGCCCGACGGGTTGTGGATGTCGATCGGATACGCGCTGCGCGCGATCGCATCGTCGAACGTGCGCCGCTCGAGAATATCGTCGCGCGTGAGCGTGTAGTCGCCGACGATGCGGCGCGACTCGCGCACGCCGATCTGCGTTGCGGTCGCGGCGATGCGCGCGTGTGCGAAGCCCGGCACGCGTTCGCGAAAGAACGCGACGAGCCGCATCGCTTGTCCGCGCGCTTCGATCTCGGCGCGCGTGAGGTCGTCGGGATCGAGCGGATCGATGTCGGTCACGCGCGTCATGTTCACCGTCACCTCGTCCGGATACGGTGAAATGAAGAACGACACGAGTTCGCGCGGCACGCGAATGCCGTCGGCCTGCGCGCCTTCCCACAGCTCGTACAGTCCCGCCACGGCCGTCAGCGCCGCTGCGTTGCGCTGGGCGGGCACGAGCGAAGTGCGCATCTGATCGGGATGGTCGCGCACGTATTCCGCGACGGCGTCCATGTCGACGTGGCTGAGCCGGAACATCAAGCTCGACGGCTGCACGCGCCCGCGCTCGTCGCCTTGCTGCATCGCGCAGCCCGCGGCGGCGGCCACGAACGCATCGGCGGTCGCATCGATCGTGCGCTTGGCGAAATACGTGCGCATCCCGCCGACCGTGGCGAACGTCGCCCCGCGCACCGCACCGCGCTCGTCGCTCACGGCGTCGACCACCAGCGCGTGCAGCAGCAGCTGCACGCCCGATTCGCGCATCAGGTCGAACAGCAGCGCCTTGTGAATCTCGGGATCGAACGGCGTGATCGTCGGCACGTAGTCCGACGAATCCGGAATGTGTCCGGGCGAGCCGCCGAGCGCGATCAGCCGCTCCACGATCTCTTGCGCGATCCCGCCCACGATCCGGTCGCTGCCGGAGTGAAAGGTCATCCACGGCCCGACCATCGCCGCCGTGGCCGTACCGCCGAGGAAGCCGTAGCGCTCGACCAAGAGCGTACGCGCGCCGGTACGGGCCGCCGCCAACGCCGCAGCGCAGCCGGCGTTGCCGCCGCCCACGACCAGAACGTCGTACTCTTCCACGCGCTCGCCTTCGCGGGCCGGGCTCGCTCCACCGCCGAAGGGACGCGGGGTGTTCAATAAGTCGCAAGCGTTTTACGAGGCGATCAACGCGCGGGGTAAGGATTATGCCGCCGAGGCGGCCTGGCTGCGCGCCGCGATCGGCGTGGCCAATCCGGGCGCGCATCGCGTGCTCGACGTGGCCTGCGGCACCGGCGCGCATTTGCGGTTCATGCACAAGCAGTTCGAAGTCGCCGGCGAGGACGCCGACGCTACGATGATCGAGATCGCCAAAGAACGGCTGCCCGGCGTGCCGTTCCGCGTCGGCCGCATGCAAGATCTCACGGTCGAACGGCCGTACGACGTCGCCATGTGCCTCTTCGGCTCGATCGCCTATCTGGCCGACGAATCGGAGCTGCGCAGCACGATCGTGCGCTTCGCCAACGCCGTGACCACCGGCGGCCTCGTGATCATCGAGCCGTGGATCGGCCCCGACGAATGGCGCGACAACACGATCGAAGGAACGTTCGTCGATCAGCCGCAGTTGAAGATCGCGCGCATCGGCGCGAGCGAACGCTACGGCACGACCTCGGTGACGCGCTACGAATACCTGGTCGGCGAAACGACCGGCATGTCGGGCTTCAGCGAAACGCACGTGCAGCAGCTCTTCACCGACGCGCAGTACCGTTCGGCCTTCGATGCGGCCGGCCTGAAAGCGCGCAGCGAACGCTCCGATTTGTTCCCGCACGGGTTGTACATCGCAGCCAAGCAGTAAGCGGTTCGAGACGTGCAGCGACGGGATTTTCTGGGCTCGGCGTTCGCGGCTTCCGCTGCGTTCGCGCTGCCGCGCGTTGCCGGCGCGCTGCCGATGCTCGATCCGTTCTCGCCGCAGCCCGATCGCTGGCGCACCTTCGACCTGACCACCACGATCGAACTCGCCGGCGCGAACGGTCCGGCGGCGGCGTGGGTTCCCGTGCCGGCGCTGGGTGCGGCGGGCTGGATCAAACCGGCGGCAAGCCGCTGGAAAACCAACGCCACGAGCGTGAAGCTCGTGCGCGATCCGGCGTCGGGTACATCGATGGTCTACGCGCAATGGACGAGCGGTGCGGCGCTGCCCGCCATCGCGATCGTGAGCCGCGTTGCGACGCGCGATCGCACGACCAACTTCGCGAAGTCCGCAACACCGCCCGATCTGCCGGCGGCGGATCGCCTGCGCTACAGCGCGGCGGCCGCCGGCATCGTCGCCGACACGGCCGGCAAAATCACCGCCGGCGTGACGAACGACGTCGGCAAAGCGCGCGCGATCTACGAGTGGGTCGTGACCAACACGTTCGAGGATCCGAAGGTCGCCGGCTGCGGAACGGGTGACGCAGCCGCCATGCTCGCCAGCGGCAAGCTCGGCGGAAAGAGCGCCGACATCAACGGGCTCTTCGTCGCGCTCGCGCGCGCGGCGGGCCTGCCCGCGCGCATGCTGTTCGGCATCCGTGTTGCGCCGTCGGAATTCGGCTACACGAGCCTCGGTGCGAACGTGCCCGACGTGACGCACGAGCAGCACGTGCGCGCCGAAGTGTTCCTCGGCGGCCTCGGGTGGGTGCCGGCCGATCCGGCCGACGTGCGTCACGTCATCGCCGCCGAACCGCCGGGCCGGCTCACTTTGGACGATCAAGTGGTGATCGACGCACGCGGCGCGCTCTTCGGCGCGTGGGAGACGAACTGGATCGCCTACAACGACGGCCAGAACGTGCAGCTGCCGGGGGCGACGATCCGCGCGTTGCCGTTTCTGCTCTACCCGCAAGCCGAAAGCGGCGCCGCACATCGCGACGGCATCGACGCCGCAGCGTTCCGCTACACGCTCACGGCAGCCGAAATCAGCGCTTAGGCGCGCTTCGCCGCGGCGACGATCGCGATCGCCGTCGTATCGGGCAGGCCGGTGATCTCGTCGGCGGCAAGAGCGACGGCGCTTTCGGCATCGGTGAGAGCCGGCGAGTTCGACGATGCGCGCGCCGGCCAAGCAGCCACAGATCGGGCAGCGCGCGGCCGACGTCGCCGTAGGACGTGTGCTCTTCGATCGTCGAGGCGATCGCGCGCGGCCGATTCGGCGGCCGTCGTCAGCACGACGATCGCGCGCGGTACGATCAGCCGCACGACCGCGCGCTCGTCGACGATCGCAACGCTGTTCTTTGCTTCGACGGCGATGAAGCCGGGCGTCTGCGCGATCACGCGCGCGGCCGCGCGGCTCGACGCGCAACGCGCGCACGGCGGCAGCGATGCGCTCTTCGTCGCTCGCGCTCGCGGCAGCGTTGGGACCGCCGACGAGCGCCGTCGCGCCGGAGGCCGAAGCGCGCACGCGGTTGCGCGAGCGGTCGATTTCGATGACGACTTCGATGCCGCCGGGCGCGGCGCCGGCGCGAATCGCCGCGTCGATCGCTTCGCGGCGGATGCGCACGAGATCGGCCGGCGCCGGATCGACGATCGTGCGTTCGACGACGTCGCGCACGAGCGCGAGCGCCACGCCGAGCGGCGAGATCACCTCGGCATCGCGCGCGATGCGGTGCTCGAAGCCGAGCGCTTGCGCGGCGAACGGAATCAGCGCGGCCGCACCGCCGCCGCCGCCGACCAGCACGACCGTCGCGCGATCGAGCTCGTAGTCGGCGATCAGCTCGTCGATCGCGCCCTTCAGCGTCGCGGTCGCGCGTTCGAGGATCGCGCGCGCCAGCGCATCCGCGGTCGAGACCCAGCGCTTCGCCCACGCGCTCGCACGCCAGGCGCGCCGCGGCCGCATTGCCGCGCGCGAATGCCGTCGCCGGAACGAGGCCGAGCACGTTGGCCGCGCACGTCGGCGTGATCGCGATGCGGCCGGCGTCATCCGCGAGCGCCGCGATGCCGTCTTCGACCGCCGGCCGCGCGCGCCGCGATCGTTGCCACGTCGCAAAACGACGCGTAGCGGTAGCCGGCGATGTGCGCCGAGCGCGGGCCGACCGCGGTGACTGCGCCGCGCGACGACGTGCGCGAGCGAACCGCCCGCAACGCCGAGCGTGCGCACGTCGAGCGTGCGCAACAGCGTGCGATGGCCGCCGATGCGCGCGGGACGCAGTTGCGGACGGCCGCGGCGGATCACCGAACAGTCGGCGCTCGTGCCGCCGACTTCGATGAAGATGCCGTCGGTGACGTTCTCGTGGAAGAGCGCGCCGGCGATTCCCGCCGCGGGTCCCGAGAGCATCGTGAGAATCGGACGGCGTTCGACTTCGCCGACGTCCATCACGCCGCCGTCGGAGCGCATGATCATCAGCGGCGCGCGGAATGCGCGCGTCGGCGACCGCCTGGCGCGTCATGCGCGCGGTGCGCAGCATGCGCGGCAAGATCGCCGCGTTGAGCGCCGCCGTGCGCGTGCGCGCGCGCAGGCCGTACATCGTCGAGACTTCGCTGCCGCAGGTCGCGGCAAAGCCGCGGCGCGCGCGCCGCGCTGACGAAGGCCTCTTCGCGTTCCGGGCGGTCGACCGCAAAGGCTTCGCTCGCCACGAACGCATCGATGCCGCTCGAACGCGCGCGCTCGAACCACGCATCGTCCGCACTCGCGGTCGCGTCGAGAAACGCCGGCGCGAGCGCGATGCCGGCGGCCAGCGGAATCGGCGCGAACCGCATCGACGCGCGCGCGAACGCCGAACCGAAACGCACGACGCCGACGCGCGCGACGTCGCCTTCGAGCAGCGCGTTCGTGGCCTGCGTCGTCGAGTGCGCGATGAACGTCACCGCGCCCGGATCGATCGCGTGCTCGCGCAGCAACCGCTCGAGGCCGGCCACGATGCCGGCCGCGACGCCGTCGGGATGATCGTGCGTCGTCGGCACCTTCACCGACGCCAGCAGCGCGCGCGTTGCCGCATCGACCGCAACGACGTCGGTGAACGTGCCGCCGACGTCGATGCCGATGCGGACCGGCGCTAGCGTGTCGACGCGCACCACCAGCGTGACCAAGTGCATCGTCCACGCTGTCGTTCTTCTCGTACTCGGTGAAGAGCTCGTCGATCTCGGCGTGCATCGCCTCGGCGTCTTCACCCGTTTGCGGCAAGATACGACGAACTCTCGGCGCGCTTGTGCAACGCCGGCGCGATCGAGGTGGTGGATGTTGCACGTACTCGAAGCGCTGCGTGCGCGCGGGATCGATCGTGGTGAAGGCCGCCAGCGCATCGGCGCGGCGCTGTTCGGTCGCGTCGATCGCGTACTTCATGATGATCTCGCCGTAGCCGGCCGTGAACGGATCGCGCTCGTCGCGCTCGTTGTAGATCGCGGCCAGGCGGCCGCCCGGACGCAGGATGCGCCGCGCTTCGGCGACGCCGGCCGGATGCTCGACCCAGTGCCAGGCTTGAAACGCCGCGACGACGTTGACCGATGCATCCGGCAGCGTCGTCGCTTCGGCCGTGCCGTCGATCCATTTCACGCGCGGATCGGCCGCCGCGGCTTCGCGCATCTTCGCGTTGGGCTCGATCGCGTACACGAGCGGTCCGCGCGCCGCAATCACGCGCGCCGAGATGCCGGTGCCGGCACCGATGTCGGCGACGGCGAGCGAGGCCGGATCGCCGAGGCCCTCGATGAGGATGTCGACCGACTCGACCGGATACGACGGCCGCGCCGCGACATACGCGCCGGCGAGGTCGCTGAAACGCTCGGTAAAACTCAAGGCATGAAGCTCCGCTGCCAATTCGTCGTAGAGGTATGCCATCGTTTCGATACCTCCGTAGAATTGTCCGAGGTCGAACTTCTCGTTCGGTGCGTGAATCGCATCGTCGGGGAGACCGACGCCGATAAGTACCTGCGGCAGACCAAGGATGCGATCGAAGGACGAGACGGGACCGATCGTGCCGCCCGTACCGATGAACACCGGCGGTTTGCCGAAGCCGCGTTCCATCGCGCGCGCAGCGGCCAGCACGGCCGGATGATCGCGCGACGTTTCCACCGCGCGCACGTCGCCGTGCGCCTCGACCTCCACGCGCACGCCGGGCGGCGCGACGCGCTGCAGATGTTCGCTCACGGCGCGCTTCACGTGCGCGGGATCTTGCGCCGGCACGAGCCGCGCCGAAATCTTCGCCCGCGCGAACGACGGCACGATCGTCTTTCCGCCGGGACCTTGATAGCCGCCGTACATGCCGTTGATCTCGAGCGTCGGCCGGCGCCACATCCGCTCGAGCGGCGTATAGCCCGCTTCGCCCGCGAGCTCGGAAACGCCGAGCGCTGCGGCTTCGCGCGCAGTCGTCGAACGGCAGCTTCGCATACTCGGCATGTTCGGCCGCCGTCAACTCGCGCACGCCGTCGTAAAAGCCGGGCACCGCAACGCGGCCGTCGCCGTCTTTGAGCGAGGCGAGCATCTGCGCCAGCGCTTCGAGCGGATTGCGCACGACGCCGCCATAGTAGCCCGAGTGCAAATCGCTCGCCGGGCCGTGCACGGTGACTTCCCAGTGCACGAAGCCGCGCAGCGAAACCGTCAGCGACGGCACGTCTTCGGCAAACACCGCCGTGTCGGAAACGACGACGACGTCGCACGCCAGCCGCGCGGATTCGCGCGCGAGAAACGCCTCGAAGTTCGGCGAGCCGATCTCTTCTTCGCCTTCGACGATGACCTTGACGTTGAGCGGCAGCTTGCCGTTCACGCGCAGATGCGCTTCGATCGCGGCGAGGTGCATCAGCACCTGGCCTTTGTCGTCGACCGAACCGCGGCCGTAGATCTTGCCGTCGCGCACGGCCGCTTCGAACGGCGGCGACGTCCAGAGCTCGAGCGGATCGGCGGGCTGCACGTCGTGATGGCCGTAGATCAGGATCGTCGGCGCGCCGGGTGCGCCGAGCCACTCACCGTAGGCGACCGGATGGCCGGCGGTCTCGAGCACCTCGCCGGTGAGGCCGGCGGCGCGCATGCGGGCGGCAGCGGTTTCGGCCGACGCGCGCACGTTTGCGTCGTACGCCGGATCGGCCGAGATCGACGGGCATGCGATCCAGGCCGTCAGTTCGCTGAGATAGCGTTCGCGGTTAGCGCGGATGAATGCGATACGAGCGTCGGGCGGGGCGGTCATCATCCCGCTCTTCGCGGGCGAACGCCGCTGCCTTCCCGTGCGCTGCGCATTCGTGCGGCGTCTCTTCGAGCGCGATGCGCACGCGCAGCCGCATGCTGCCGATCGTGAGCACGAAACCGGTGCCGATGAATTCCATCAGTTAGGCCTCCCTCCGCGGCCAGATGACGACCGCGAGAGCGCAGAATACGAGCGCTAACAGCCACACGGTGACGGCCGCCGTTATCGGCGTCCTCCGCTGCGCTGATGTTGTCCATGTACGCGAGCGGATTGAAGAGGTCGATGGCGCGGATGACTTGGCCGGCCGGCCCGCCGAGATGTGCCAGACCTTGGCAGAGCAGCGCGATCGGCCACAGGATGCCCGACATGGAGCGCCCGCCGGGCCCGAAGCCGCACGTCACCAATTGCAGCAGCCCATACCACATCACACCCACGCCGCATCCAAGAACGTACTCGGCGGCGCCGTGACCGTCGTCGGCAACGGAGATGTGCAAATACGAGAGCGTCAGATACACGAGGATGAGCGCAACCGCATAGGCGATGACGACGCCGGCCAGGTCGATGCAGATGAAGCGAATCGCCAGCATCGTGCGCGATACCGGCTTCGTCCACGAGATGTCGCGTGTGGAACTCTCCCGGTTGAGCGAGGTGCCGATCGACGATGCGTAGATCGCCGCGAGGAACGCTCCGATCGTTGCGAGCACCCCGGCCGGAAACATGGCGCCCGCAGCGAGACTGGTGGTTCCGCCGTTGACGTTGATCGTCGAGTGGTTACCGAGAGCGAGGATGCCGATCGCGACGACGGCCAAGATGCCGGCATGCCAGATCAGCGAGCGGCGGACGCGCAGAAGTTCGACGTATTCCATTAGTGCTGGTCTCCGCTGACGGCGTTCATGAAGATCTCCTCGAGGTTGAGGTCGATGGTGCGAATGCTCTTGGGATGCAGGGCGAAGACGCGCTGCGCGATCGCGTCGTTGTCGTCGCGCGTGACGACGCGCAGCAGCGAACCGGTTTGTTCCGATGCGCAAGATGCGCGGATCGCCGGCGAGATCGCCGAGATCAGGCACGGGCCCGGCAAAGACCGCCTCGATGATCTTCTCGCCGCTCTTCAAGTCGTCGATCACGCTGTTCACGATCAGCTTGCCGCGCTTCATGATCGCGACCGAATCGGCGGCCCGTTCCACTTGTCCGACTTGATGCGAGGAGAACAGCACCGCCGCACCGTTCGCGGCCGCTTCGATCATCAGATCGAGCACGTGACGCTGGTGGATCGGATCGAGCCCGCTCGATGGTTCGTCGAGAATCAAGACGCGCGGCCGGATCGAAAACGCCAGCACGAGCGCGACGGCGGTGCGCATGCCTTTGGAGAGGCGTTGCGCCTTCTGCTTCGCATCCAAGCTGAAGAGCGCGAGCAACTCGTTCGCGCGGGCATCGTCGAAGTGTTTGTACGAACGCCGGTAGAGCGCGAGGTGATCGCCGATCGTAAGGTTATCGTAGAGCGACGCGCGTTCCGGCACGTAGGCCAGCGTTTCAAACGTCGCCGGCGTCACCGGCGCGCCTTCGATCGCAATCGTTCCGGCACTCGGCTTCACGAACGCCGAGCATGCACTTGAACGTCGTCGTCTTGCCGGCGCCGTTGGGCCCGAGCAAACCGCAGATCGAACCCTCGGGGACCTCGAGCGTGACGTCGTCGACCGCCGTAAAGCTGCCGTAGCGCTTCGTCAAACCGTTCAGTGCAATCAGCGGCGCAGTCATTCGTTCTCCGTTTCGTACCAGCGCGCGATCGTGCGCGTCATGAGTTCGTGTGTTTCTTCACGCGAGAGTCCGAGCGACTTCGCTTCGCGCACGGCGCCTTCGAACGCAGCGCGCGCGACGTCGGCGACCGCGCGGCGCGCTTCCGCGCCGGCCTTGCCCGCGCTGACGAACGATCCGCGGCCGGGGCTCGTATCGATCACGCCGTCCCGCTCGAGCTCGCGATACACGCGCGCCACGGTATTCGGATTGACGGTCAGTTCGAGCGCCAGCGCTTTCACCGTCGGCAACTGCTCGCCGGGGGCGAGCGTGCCGAGCGCGATCGCGCGTTTGATCTGTTCGGTCAGCTGCAGGTAGAGCGGGACACCGCTCCGCGGATCGACCGTGAAAATCGTGGGGGGCAAGATTAAAGCTTCGGGCCCCAGCCGCTGAAGATCGTGCCGCGGTCGCCGGCGGGACGGATGAGGGTCGGGCGGCGGTCGCTCTCGAGCAGCGCCGGGACGATCGAGTTCAGGGGACGGCTCGGGTGGCTGGGACGGCTCAGGTTGCTCATCGTGGGCTCCTATGTGGAATCAACCAACGTACTGTCGTACTGTTGTATTAGTACAATAGCGTTGCGATGCGACGTCCGTCAAGCACTTTTTAAAAATTCCCGGCCGGAACGCTTCAAGGGAGCGCTCGATCGGGGTATGATAGAAGCATGGCTGGGCTCGCTCCGCTCGGCGCTTCGCCGGCGACCACCACGCAGCAGCTCACTGGCACCGGCGCTGCCGTGCCCGGCGCAACCGCGCCCGCGCCCCCGCCGCCGCCTCCGAGCCCGCCGCCCGAGGCGAAAAACTTCACCGCGTTCCCGTCGTCGTATGCCGGCTTCGGAACCAACGGTTCAACCTACGGCACGCCCGGCGTGGTGAACGGCCAGCTCTCGATCGTGGCCGCACCGCCGCCGACCCCGGCGCCGCCCGCGGATCCCGGCGCGGGCGATGAAGCCGCCGCCGTCAAGGGCGCAAGCGCTGCCGCGACAACCGGCGACGCAGCGACGCAAACGCCCGCCGTTCAAGCACCGGCTCCGAAAGCGCCGCCGCCCGCCGCCGCCGCAAGCAAGTGAAACGAATGCGCCGGCGGCAACCACCGGCGCCGCGCAAACGCAAACCCCGGCAGCCACGAACGGTGCAGACACTGCGCCCAACGCAACGACCTCGCCGCCGCCGCCGACGTTATCGAAAACCGACGCGACCGATCAGAACGTCGCGAACGAGAGCGACACCCTCGCGAAGAGCGACGCGACGCAGAGCGGCACGAACCAAAATACCGGCCAGACGGCAAGCACGCCCGCGAATGGCCCCGCTCCCGGCAGCAAACAGCAACAGCCGCCGCCCACCGGCTTACTAGGAACCGGCGGTCCGCCGCCGATTCCGGGCGGAACGGCCGTGGAAAATAATCCGGCGCTCGGATTGCTCGGCGCGCCGGCAACGAACCCGATCGTCATTCAAGCCGACAAACAGGAAGCGCAAGCGGCCGAAGCCGCCGCGCAGGCCGCGGATGCACAAGCCGCGGCACAGGCAGCCGCGCAGCAGCAACTGCAAGCGGTGGATTTTCGCATCGCCGCCGCCCGCGCCGCCGACAACGAAGCTGCGGTAGCGCAGTTGGAGCCGGCGCAGCAGAAGCTCACCGGAGAAATTCAGGGCCAAACGTTTGCCGGCGTCGGCACCTTCCCGCCGCCGTCGTTCCAGCGGCCCGAAATTCCAACCGTCTTCCTGAACATTGCGTCCTAACCCGTAAACGGTTCGCCTAGCGCGACGCGGATGCCGTGCTGCGCGCCGCGCGTTACTTCGAACGTATGCGGGCGGCCGTCGTACGCGCGCAATTGCGTTTGATACGTGCCGTACTCCCACCAGAATTTTCCGTCGACTTTGTCGACGACGTCGCCGGTGCGCAAGCCGGCCGTCCACGCGGGGCCGCCGGTGCGCACGAGCGCGCGCATGATGCCGTCGTTCGTTTTGTAGAGCGTGAAGAAGTACGTCGGGCGGCCGGTTGCCGGATCGAACGCGATGCCGCGTCCGAGCACGTTTGCGGCCAGTTCCGGATGTTCGTGCATCCACACGCGCACGCGGTCGAGATCGCCGAGCGCGGCAACGCGCGTATCGCTCCCGTGCGCGTGCCATTGATCGACGCTCCAGCCCGCGCAGTCGAACAGTTCGAGCCCGATGTCTTGCGGTGCGGCGCCGGTGGTCACCGAGACGCGCATGATGCTCGCGTACGGGAGTGCCGCACAATCGTGCTGCGTATCAACGGCCGGCTCCGGTAACGCGCGTAAAGGTTTCCAGCCGCGTGCGATGGCCGCCGTCACTTCGCTCGCCGCCGCGCCGGCCGCCGGCGATCCCGCGACGACGGCGATCACGCCGTCGTTCGCGGCCGGCGCACCGATGCTCGGCAAGCCGGCCGCTGCCGCTGCGGCCGTTGCAAACGGCGCGACGCCGAGGAGCGCGCGGCCGAAGACGACGACGCTCGCAACGCCGAGCGTCGCCACGCCGACTTGATACGGCAGCACGAGGCGCGTGATGCGCTCGACCGCAACGCCGGTGAAGTTTGCCACCCAGACGTTCTGCGTGTTCGTCGGGTCGCACACGTTCTGCACTTGCACGACTGCCATTACCGCCGCCACCAGTGCCACCGGCGGTAAAACGTGCAGCGCGGCGAGCACGGTGTAGACGCCGATGCCGACGCCGAACGGGTTGAGCGGGCCACGATAGAGCGCGAGCGGGCTGAGCAAACCGAACGCAACGATGTAGGCGAGCGGTGTGCGCGGCGCGAGCGCAGCGATCACGGGCGTCACCGCATCCTGCACGGCCGGCGTCTTGACGGCGACCAGCAGCATGCCGATGCCCATCATCAAGATGACCGCCGGCGCAACGTCTTCGACGCCGCGAATCCACGCCGCGCTCAAGGTGGCCGCGATCTCGCGCGGCCGCGTCACGAGCACGCCGTAGAGGGCCGCGATCAGAAACGCCACCAGCGCATCGACGTGGAAACCGGCGTAGAGCACGAGCGGCAGCACCGGCGTGAGCAGCGCCCACGGCGCGACCCGTTTGCGCGGCGGCGTTCCCGCCACGGCGAATGTGGCGTAATCGCGCGTGCTGCGGCCGCGCACGATCGCAAAAAGGATCAGCACCAGCGCGTCGATCGCGAAGAGCGCGAAGATGTAGTTCTGCAGCTGCGACTGATCGACACCGAACGTCTGGCGGTAGAACGTCCACTGCGCGATGTTGAGGATATAGCCGAGGCCGAACGCAAGCAGAAACAGCGTGGCCGCCGTGACGCGCGGCACGCCGACCGTCATCATCACGGGCAGCACGATCGTGCCGATCATGATGATCGCGCCGAGGCCCGTCACCGAGGTGAATAACAGCGCGACCGCCGCGCACAGGAGCAGCGCGAGCACGAGCGGCTGGTCGCCGCCGAACTCCGCCGCATAAGTGACGATCGTTTCGGCGATGCCGGTGGCGAGTACGACGCGGCTCAGCAGCGCGCCGAAGATCACCGTCGCGTAGACCGGCGCGAGCTGCACGGCGCCGCGCACGATCACATCGGCGATCGCGGTGGGTGCATTGCCCGCGAGGGCCGCCATCGCGATCGCCATCAGCGGTACCGCCAAGAGCGCCGGCAGCTTGCGCGCCACCATCAGGCCCGCGAGCAGCAGGAAGACGAGGACGATCGCGATGCCGCTCATCGCGTGGGGCCGAGCGCGTCGTCGAACGAGGGCAGCATTCCGCCGCGCAGATAATCCTCACGCGCAGCGGCATACAACCGGTCGGCCTGCGCCACGGCTTTCTCGGCCGCCGCGGTGTAGCGCACCATAACGCGATCGCGTCCGGCCGGCCGGCTCTCGTAGTTCCAGGCGGCCGCGTAGAGAGGCGCGAGCGCGGTCATCTCATCGCGCAGCTCCCAGCACAGGTATTTCGCGACGTTGAGGCTGCGGTACACGATACCGTCGTCGTGCGCCGCCGCGTGCGCGCGGGCATCGTCGTAGTAGTCGCGTGCCTCTTTGCCGATCTGATAGCGGCGCGCAAGCGTGTCGTAGCGCAAAGCGGCGAGGCGCATCACCGCTGCCGCGTGCGCGTTCAGCGGCGGATGGGCGCCCATCAGGTGCGTGAGAATGCGTTCGGCACGTAGGCGCATGCCGGCCAAGTCGAGCGTCTGCATCCGCGTTTGGATACGCGGATCGAACGGGTCCGACCAGAACAGATAGTCGGGCGGATCCGTTTCCGGTTTCATCACCAGCGCGGCGCGAATCGCGGCGAGGTTGTCGAGATCGGCCGCGAATTCATCCGCCTCGCCGCCGAAGAACATCTGCGCGAACGTGTGGTGCCAACTAGCGCGATCGACCGGCGCAACTTGCCAGGCCGACGCCGCCGCGAACGCCACCGGCGCCCACGTCGCTTCATAGAGCGATTCGCCGTCGTCGTGCCAGACGGTCTCGAACATGCCGAGGACGTGCGGGCTATGCGCCGCTTTGGCATCGGCGAGAAACTGCGCTTCGTTGGCATACGCCGTATCGAGATCGGCATAGATCTCGTTCCAATTATTGGCGCCGGGTGAGACGAGCTGATCGAAGCCCGCGCGGTCGATCGTCGCGATGTATTTCGCAAACGAAGGTTCGGCGCCGTAGTGGAAGGTCACGATGACGGTCCGCTTCGCCAGCAGGCCGAGGATCGAGGGATCGGCTTGGACCGCGTCGTCCCAGATCATCGGTCGCGCCGCTCCGGTCACCATTGCTGCGACGCGATTGACGTGGGCGGCAAACACTTGCGGCGAGCGCGGCGTCCGGCCGCGGCCGAGATCGAGCGGTTCGTCGGCGCCGAGATGAAAGAACGGCGTGGGGCCGGTCGCCGCGAGTTCGGCGCGCACCAGCGGTGCGAGATAGGTATACGTCCGCGGATCCGATTCCGCCATCAGATAACCGTGCGGGAGTTCCGCGAGCGGCGCGAGCGTCTCCCACTTCAGCGTCTCGTGCATGTGTGCGAACGTCTGCTGCTCGGGGATCAGCGCGACGTGAAACGTGCGGGCGTAGATGGCGAGTGCGTGCAGCTCGGCCGCGGTAAGGCGCTCGGGAAACGCAACGTACGGATGCGCCGGATCGTCGAACACCGATTCCATGTACGGCGAATAGCCGTTGATCTTCAGCCCGGCCAGCGTGCGAATGCGTGTCTTGAAGTAGGCCATCGTCGGAAACGGCCCGCGCGAGATGTCGTCGGAAACGATGCGCCAGCGCAATGCGGGCGCATCGTGGATCTGCGTGCAGGCGATGTGCCAGCCGCGCGCGTCACGCTCCGGCAACTGCGCCAGCGTCGCGAGTGCGTCAAACGCGCCCTCATCCGGCGTCGACCGGATGCGGACGCCGGCCGCGGTGACCTGAAGATCGTACATCGTCGCGCCGCGTTCGGGAACCGTCCGTCATGACCGCCGGCGCCGCCTGCTTCGCGATGACGGGCGCCGGAATTCCCAGCGCCGTCCAGCGTTCGCGGACGATCGCGAAGCCGCCCGGATCGACACCGGCCGGAAACGTCAGCGGCCGGGAAAGCGTAAGCGGCGCGCGGCAGGCAAGCGCGGTCTGCTGTAGCGGCTGCGGCACCAGGGCCGGTTCCGCATCGCTCGCACGCGCGGCGGCGACGAAGAGGACGACCGCAAGCAAAAACCGGCGCACGCTGTGGCGCTTTCCCGTCATGCCGGGGCCGAACCTCGGCGCGCGGCGGGAACGCCCGCATTCAATCCGCAACGCCCACCCATGCACTTGACCGGTCTCGACATCTTCGTGATCGCCGCGTTTTTCGCGGTCAACCTCGGGATCGGCGTGTACTTCGCGGCGCGCACGCAAAACGTCGGCGAGTTCTTCGTCTCGGGCGGCAAGGCGCCGTGGTGGCTCACCGGCACCTCGATGGTGGCAACGACGTTCGCGGTCGACACGCCGCTCGCGGTTACCGGTTTCGTCGCCGCCAACGGCATCGCGGGCAACTGGCTGTGGTGGAACATGGCGGCGAGCGGGTTGCTCACGGTGTTCTTCTTCGCCGCGCTGTGGCGCCGCTCGGGCGTGCTCACCGACGTCGAGTTCATCGAATTGCGCTACGGCGGCAAAGCCGCGACGTGGCTGCGCGGCGTGCGCGCCGTCTATCAGGGCGTGCTCGTCAACACGATCATCATGGGCTGGGTCAACCTCGCGATGGTCAAGGTGCTCTCGCTGACGCTGCACGTGCCGACGCATGCCCGCGCTCTACATCTGTCTCGTGCTCACCGCGACTGTACGTGACGATCGGCGGCTTGTGGTCGGTGCTCGTCACCGACATGCTGCAGTTCATCGTGAAGATGTCGATGGCGATCGTGCTCGCCGTCGCCGCGGTCGTCGCGTGCGGCGGCATCGTCGCGCTCAAAGCCAAGCTCAGCGTGCTCGACGCCGCCCACCACGCCTCGGGCGGCGGTTCGCTGCTGTCGTTCTTTCCGACCGGCGATGCGAGCTGGATGCCGCTCACCACGTTCCTCGTGTTCATCGGCGTCGCGTGGTGGGCGTCGTCGTATCCGGGCGCCGAACCCGGCGGCGGCAGCTACATCGCGCAGCGCATCTTCGCATCGAAAGACGAGAAGAACGCGGTGCTGGCCACGCTCTTCTTCAACGTCGCGCACTACGCGCTGCGGCCGTGGCCGTGGATCCTCGTCGCGCTGTGCGCGCTGGTGCTCTACCCGCACGGCGTCGTCGGCCCGGACGGCAAGATCGATCCCGAACTCGGCTACGTGCAGACGCTCGTCGACTATCTGCCGCCGTCGCTGCGCGGCTTGATGCTGGCCGGCTTCGCGGCCGCCTACATGTCGACGATCGGCACGCAGCTCAATCTCGGCGCGTCCTACCTCACCAACGACCTCTACCGGCGCTTCATCCGCAAGGATGCAAACGAACAGCACTACGTGATGATCTCGCGCGTGATGACCGGCGTCGTGCCTCGTGCTGGCCGCGGGCGATCACGCCGCTGATGCACTCGGTCGGCGATGCCTGGAAATACATGCTCACGATGACGGCCGGCGTCGGTCTCGTGATGATCCTGCGCTGGTACTGGTGGCGGATCAACGCCTGGAGCGAGATTTCGGCCCTGGCGATCTCGGCCGTCGCGGGCAGCGCGCTCTACTCGTTCAACGTCGTCTCGGGAGATGATCCCAACGCGACGGCGAAGCGGCTGCTGATCACCGTCGCGATAACCACCGTTGGTTGGATCGCCGTCACATTTGCGACCCAGCCTGAAACCGAGGCCACCTTGCTCCGTTTTTTCGAACGCGTGCGACCTGACGATTTCGGCTGGAAACGCATTGCCCGTCTCGCCGCACCCGCGCCGCCCGGCGAATCACTCGGGCTCGCGCTGATCGATTGGCTGGCCGGACTCGGCCTCGTTTTCGGCACGCTGTTTGCGATCGGCGACTTCGTGCTCGCCGAACCGTTGCCGGGGACGGGCTTCGCGATCCTCGCGCTCGTGTGCGGTGCGGTGATCGCGCGCAGCCTCAACTCGCCCACGGTCCGCACGGCCGCGGCCACCGCGCTGGCACTCATGCTGGCGGTCTTGCCGCTCGCCGCGCGCAGCGACAACGACAAGGTGCTCACCAACGTGAAGGGCGCCGTCTCATACGAACGCGACGGCACCCCGCATTCGCTGGTGCCGAAAGTGAAGCAGCTGCTCACCGACAGCGACACCGCCGTCACGCAAACCGCTTCGCAGGCGCAAGTCGCGCTGCCCGATTCCTCGATCGTCACGCTCGGCGAGATGACGCGCGTCCAGCTCGCGTTCTTCAACCAAACCGACATCGCCAACGCGAAGTTCGTCGTCTATCAGGGGAAGACGCGTTTTCAAGTCGAGCACCCGCAAGGCGGCAAGGCCAACTACACGTTCGTCACGCCGACGACGCAGATCGCCGTCCGCGGAACCGAAGGCGACATCGACGTCGAGGACAACAACCTCACGCTCAACGTCTACAACTCGACCCAATCCGACGGCGTCCAGGTCACGTACACCGCGGGCAACCTCGCGGGCCAAACGGTGAAGGTGCTCCCCGGCCAATCGCTGGTGGCGAACTTGGTCAACGGCATCATCAACGCGCAGGTCAACAAGCTCACGCAGGCCGCGATCGACAAGTTTTCCGAGCTCGGCGTTCCGACCAACGTTCAGGGCGTGGAAAACACCGTGATCAACAAAGTCCGCGGGGCGATCAGGCTACCGTTTTAACCGCGCTTCGATCGCCGCTGACCGCTCCTTGAAGGCGGTCTCCAGCGCTTCGAGCAGCGCCGGGATGCCTTCCGGGCCGGTGTTCGGGCCGGCGCTCGCCGCCGCAATGAGCTTGCGATCGCAGGCCTCGACCAATTCCACCAGCTCCGGCTCCGCGAACCGATCGTCTTCGACCGCCTTGATCACGTGCTGGTCGCCGAACTCGCACTGCAGCAGCAACGCGTCGAGCCGCTCGCTGTACCCGTCGGGCGGGACGCGCTCCCGGAGATCGGCCAGCATCTCGCCCACCCAGGCCCGGACTTGCTGATCGCTCAGCCGGCGCGCCCGCGCATCGGCGTGGCCGGCATAGCCGGGGACGATCGCGGTACCACCGGTCTTGTCCGTCTCCTCACTCATCGCGCCGGGTTTACCACGCCGAGGTCGAAGGAGGCCTGAATGGCGGTCGCCCTGGTAAGCGTGGCGTTCCTCGCCGCGCTGGTCGTTTGCGTGGTCCTCATCCGCCGCTGGCGCACCGAGCAGGCTGAGGTTCGGCGCGTCCGCACGACGTTCTCACGATACGTGCCGCCCTCGATCGTCGAGGAACTCCTCAACCGGAAAGACGAGCGCATTTTCACCGGCCGCGACTTGCGGGCGACGATCTTGGTGTGCCGCATCTGGAACTTTTCGCACTTCATGGAGGACCTCACTCCCGAACAGACCCTGCGCTACCTCAACGAGTTTTATGCGATGGCCGGATCGTCCATCGAACGCCAGCACGGCGTGCTGCACCGCTTTCTGGAAGACGGCGTCGTCGGCATCTTCGGCGTTCCGCTCGAAGACCGCCAGCAGGAAGACCACGCGTTGCGGGCCGCGATCAACATCGTACGGCTGGTCAACGTGATGCAGCAGAAATGGGCCCAGCAGGGACGACGCGCGCTACGCGTTGGGGTGGGCGTGAATTCCGGGATCGTAATCGCGGGCGATGCGGGCTTCGCCAACCGCCGCGAATACACGGTCGTCGGACCGGACGTGACGCTCGCGCATCGCTTGCAGGCCGCCACCTTCGACCTCAACGCCTACATCGTTGCCTCGCGCGCGACGGTCGAACCGATCGAGGATCTCTACAACCTCGTCCCGATTTCCGGCATCCCGCTCAACGGCGTGCGCGCGCTGCTCGATGCTTCGATCGTCCGCGGCCGCAAACGCAACGACAGCCTGATGCTGCCGAAGGCCGAAGCGTTCGCCAACACGATCATCGACGAGGCCAGCCGACGATTTCCTCGAGCCGAAAGAGATCGTGCCGTTCGAAGAACAGGCGAAGATGGCGGCGCCGCCGCCGCGGTCGCGGCCGCCCCCCCGCCCGTCATGGCCCCGCCGCCGCCATCCGATTCGCCGCCGCTGAAAACGCGGCGCCGTCCGCGGCCGCCCGAAGACATGTCGAGCTTCGGCTTCGATCTGCCCGAACTGCGGATGCCGGTCTCGCTCGGGCACGATGAAGGGCCGGCGATGCCCGATCCGCCGCCGCCGCGCGCGACCTACGAGGACAACGACGGGCCGCCGCTTCCGCTCTGAAAACCTAAGCGGCGCAACACCGGTTCGAGCGCGATGCCCTGCACGATCAGGGTGAACAGCACGACGCCGAACACCGCATCGATGATCTCGGCCCGGAACGGCAAACTCGCAGGCAATGCCAACGCCAGTGCCAATGAGAGGCCGCCCCGCATCCCCGCAAAGACGACCGTGATGCGCCACGATACCGAACGGATGACGATGCCGGCGAGGACGACGCGCGAAACCACAACCGCGACGATCGCGACGCCGATCAGCCAGGGATGGTGCGGAAGCCGGTCGATCTGCAGCACGAGTCCGGTTGCAAGGAACACCATCGCATTGACGATGAACGCGATCGCGCTCCAAAACGAATCGACGTCGTCGGCGTTCTCCGTGACCGGCGCGATGTGCGCAAACCCGCGCAGTGCAATTCCCGCTGCAGCAGTGGCAAAGACGCCGGAGCACTGTAGCGCATTAGCGCCGAGGTAGGCGAGAAATGCGAGCACGACGGTAGCGGAGATCTCGAGCGGGCCGGAAGCCGTGCGGCCCATGACCAGCGCTACGACGAACGCGCACGCGACGCCGACGGCGATTCCGCCCGCAACCGCTATCACCGCGTGTACGCTCGCAGCCGGCAATGAGGCCGTGGCATCGCCGGACGCAAACGTTAGCGCGAGCGCGTAAAGCACGATGGCTACGCCGTCGTTGGCGATCGATTCGCCCTCGACGATCGTCAGCAGATCGACCGGCACGCGTAAGCGCCGGAAGATCGCGATCACCGCGACAGGGTCGGTTGCCGAGACGATCGAGCCGAGCACGATCGCAGAAGCCAGCGGGAGCTGGCCGGAAAGCGCAATGCCGAAGCCGATCGTGCCCGCCACCAGCACGACGCCCGGCACGGCCAGCAGCGCGATCCGCAGCGCCGTCCGGCGCAGCGCCGCCGGGTCGATCGACCAGGCCGCCTCGAAGATCAGCGGCGGTAGGAAAATGAAGAGGAGCGCATCCCCGAAGTGAAACGGCAGCGCCACCGGGTGAACGGCGGCAGTGCCGGCCCCGAAGGCGACCAGGGCGACCGCGCTCGGCACCCGGATCCGCTCGGCCACGAGGGCGACCAGCAGCGCGACCCCCAAAAGGACCACCAAGAGGGTGGCGGTGCTTGCAATGCCGGTCACACTGGCGCCTTCGACCCCCATCCGCCGCGTCCGGCTCGCCGTTTTGTTTACGGGGTTCCGAGATTGACCGCACGAACTGGATTGAAGTGGTGGAAGACGGTGCACGCCTGATGGAGCGAGTGCGCGCACGAGATGTCGACGCGTTCGAGCGCCTCTACGACGGCTATCATCGCCTGGTGTTCGGCATCGCGCTGCGCGTCGCAGCCGACGCCGGCGTGGCCGAAGACGTCACCCAGTCGATCTTCCTCAAGCTCTGGACGTCGCCCGAAACGTTTCGCGAGGGCAATTTCGCCGGCTGGCTGAGCCGCGTCACGCGCAACCGCGCGCTCGACGTGATGCGCAGCCGCGCCAACCGTCCAGCGGATGAGTTCCCGGCCGACATTCCGGCCGAAGCATCGACCGACGCCACCGTCTTTGCCAACATCGACGCACAGCGGGTACGCGGGGCGCTCTCAGCGCTGAGCGAGGAACAGCGAACACCGATCGAAATGGGCTTCTTTGCCGGCATCACTCACGAAGAGATCGCGCAGCGGACCGGCATTCCGCTCGGCACGATCAAAACGCGCATCCGCACCGGCTTACGCCGCCTGCGCGAAGCCCTGAGCGAGGCGGTCTCACGATGAGCGAATCGTTGGATCGCGAGGGGCTGCTCGATTTGGTCGCTGCATACGCGCTCGGCGTGTTGCCCGCAGCACAGGTCGGCCAGGTGGCGGCATTCATACTGGCCGATGACGAAGCGCGTCGTGAGTTCAACGAATTGCGCGCAACCGCGAATATGGTCGGTCTTTCGGCCGAAGAGCCGGTCGATAGCAATCGCGCGGCACGGATGAAAGAACGCTTGTTGGCAACGGTGCGCGAGGACGCGGCGCCGCGCACGCCCGCCGGCGCAACGCGCACGAGCGCAATGTGGGGCACGACGCTCGCTGCAGCGGCGGCGGTGGTGTTTGCGCTCGTCAGCGTGATTCAGAACTTCGGTTTGCGGTCGGATCTGCACGATGCCCAAACGCGCGTTGCGACGCTGCAAACGCGCCTCGATGCGGACCGGCGAACCGTGGCACTCGATCGGCGGATGCTGACCGACCTCACCGCGAGCGACTCCAAGCGGTATGCGGTCGCTTACGGAACGGTCGTGTTGCGCGGCGCCAACATCTATCTCGCGCTCGCTTCCCTGCCGCCATTGCCGCGCGGCAAAGTGTACCAAGCGTGGACGCAATCACGGGGCGCAAAAAACATGGCGCCCAGCGTCACCTTCTCGCCGAGCCAAAACGGCATCACGCTCGTGCCGATTCCTCAAGATGCCGGGAACTTGTCAGCGGTCGCGGTAACCGTCGAACCGGAGGGCGGTAGCCGCCAGCCGACGACGAAGCCGGCATTCGTTCAACCGCTAAGCTGACACCCTGCTTGAATCCGTAAACCGCTACAATCGACGTGACGCGCTCGCCTTCGTGGCGGCGCGTCCGTTTGAGAATGCCTTCTTGCACTGGGTCCTCGACGGGGGCCACGGACCCTACGCCCCCGACGAGATGGCGCTCGATCGCAAACGCGACGGCAGCGTGCGCGGCGTGATCTACTTCGGTTCGCAGCTCGTGGTTGCGGCCGACGACGCCGCCGCGCTTGACGCGTTCGCCGTCGAAACGCGCAAGTATCCGGGCTTGCGCAGCTTCGTCGGGCCCAAGCGCGCCGTCGACGGTATCTGGAATCGCGTCAAGACCTGGCACCGGCCGCCCGTGATCGTGCGCGAGCGGCAGCCGCTCTACGCGCTGTGGCCGCAAGGCTTAGGCGAATTCGAAGATGTCGAGGTGCGGCAGGCGCGCAGCGATGAGACCGAACTCGTCGCCGACCATTCGGCGCGCATGATCCTCGGCGAATTGGGTTACGATCCGCGCGCGCAACGCTCGACGTTTGTGGCCGGCGTGCGCCATGCGATCGAGCTCGGCTGCTGGTGGGTGTGGATCGTCGACAACGAACTGCGCTTCCAATGCAACATCGGCGCGCGCACGCCGGTGACGGCGCAGATCCAGGGCGTCTGGACGCCGGCGAAGCTGCGCGGCAACGGCTACGCGACGCGCGCCCTCGCGGCCACGGCACGACGGCTGCTCGCGTCCAATCCGACGGTCTCGCTGTACGTGAACGACTTCAACACCGAAGCGATCCGGTTGTACGACCGCATCGGCTTCACGCGCGTGGGCGAACTCTCGACGTATCTCTTTCCGTGAAACGCGCGCTCGCTCTCGACGCCGGGCTGATCGCGCTCGCCTTCGTCGTGGCGGGCGTGCCGATTCCGCCGGCAACGCTCGAGCACGTGTACGCCAACGGCTTCTACGCCGCCTTGAATACGGCGTTCGTGCCGCTCTCGAACGCCGTTCCGTTTGCGGTCGGCGATCTCGAGGTGGCGCTCGTGGCCGTGGCCGTCATCGCGGGTTGGACGATCGCGCTGCGGCGGCCGCAAGCACCGCGCCTGCGCACCGTCCTGCTCTTATGCGCGCATACCGCCGCACTCGCAGCCGCGATCGTCATCGCCTTCAACCTCTTGTGGGGCTGGAATTACCGGCGCGCGCCGGTTGCCGCGCGCGTCGACTACGTTGCCGCGCGCGTGACGCCCGCGAGCGTCTCGGCATTCGCCGACCGCATCGCCGCGATCCTCAACGCCGACGTCGGTCCCGCCCACGAACGCATGCGCACGGAGAGTTCGGCAGCGATGCGCGCCGAATTGGCGCGCGACTTCTTGCCGGTCGTCACGCGCCTCGGCGACACCTGGACCCCCGCCGTCACCGTGCCGAAAACGACTATCGCCGAACGGCTGTACGAAATGGCCGGCGTGGGCGGCCAATACGATCCGTTCGCGTTCGAAACGCTGCTCAACGCATCGTTTCTGCCGTTTGAGGTTCCCCGCGCGCTGGCGCACGAGTGGTCGCACGCGGCCGGCTTCGGCGACGAGGGCGACGCGAACCTGATCGGCACGCTGACGTGTCTGCGTTCGCCGGATCCACTGATCCGCTACTCCGGCGCGTACTGGACCTACGGCGAGCTCCCCGAGAGCGACCGCAAACGCCTGCATCTTGCGCCGGCAGTGCTGGCCGACTTCGCCGCCGGCCGCGAACGCTTCGAGCGCTACTACAACCCGCGGCTCTTCTCGCTCAGCTGGAACGTGTACGACCGCTACCTGCGCGCCAACGGCGTCGCGGGCGGCGTCGTCAGCTACAGCCGCTACCTGCAGCTGCTCGTCGGTACGTCGTTCGACGCCGGCGGCTTGCCTATAAGAAGCGGGTCGGCCAGTTGATCGTGCGCCACATGTGCGACGACGGGGAATCGTCCCAGCCCAAGCCTTCTTCGGGCTGACGGAAATTGCGCGCGACGATGTCGCGGAACGGGTCGAGGCTTACCGACATGTTCGGATCGAACGAGTAGATGTCGTTGACGGTGATCAGGCGCGCGGTTTCATACCACTTGTGGTTTTTGATCTTCTGGTAGGCACGTTCGATGTAGGGTTCGGGTTTGTAATCGGCGCCGAAGAACTTGATGTAGAGATCCGGATACTTGTAGCCGTACTGCTCGTCGGGATAGAACCGCAGCACCTGATGCGCGCGGATCGACCAGCTCACTTCTTCGTCGACGTAGGGCTCGAGCAGTTGCGCGCCCCAGTAGCCGTGATCGCCGCGAATGAACATCGACACGGCCATGTCGTGCACGAGACACGCCATGATGATTTTCTCTTCGCAGCCGGCCTTGAGCGCGTGCGTTGCGCTCTGCAGCAGGTGGGTTGCGGGGGCCATGCGGTATTCGAAAAAGTCGAGCAGCGTCGGCTTATCGGGCATCTTGGGCAATCGTTTGTCGTGCCCCATGTTGAAGAGCTTGCCCTTGTACTTGTCCTCGTCGGATTTGACTTCCAACGGCAGGCGCGGATCGCGTTCGCCGGAGGTGTAGAGCGGCGCGCGAACCGGAACGAAACGATCGTCGAGTTCGTCGCTCAGCTGCTTCTCGAGCGCGTCGGCGCGCTCAGAGAGCGTCATCGTCGAAGATGCTACAGTCTCCATGGTGATCTGTTCGGCCTACGGCGGGACAATCCCGGGTTCGGGGCGCCCGCTGCCCGAGGGGAACG
Organism: Vulcanimicrobiota bacterium; assembly: GCA_963845455.1. Classification (GTDB taxonomy): domain Bacteria; phylum Vulcanimicrobiota; class Vulcanimicrobiia; order Vulcanimicrobiales; family Vulcanimicrobiaceae; genus Lustribacter. The sequence continues at coordinate 100,424 of CAWJSM010000004.1, forward strand.
GCATAGATCACGGTGTCGCCGGCGCCGATTTCCTCGAGGCTGTGAACGAGCACGATGCCGCGCCCCGTTTGCCACGCGCAGAGCGGCAGCGCGCCTTCCGGCACGCTGGGCGCCCCCGCCGCCCCAGAGCTGCACGATCGTGTGCTCCTTGCCGGCGATCCGGACGCGCCCGAGCGTCCCCGGAAAGCGGGCGAGCCCGGCGAAGGCGGGCGCCGTCAACGCCGCCGGCGAGAACGTGGCGATGCCGAAGAGGCTGCGCCGTCGCCTGCGCAAACGTGCGGTCTTCCATCCGCACCACGAGCGGCACGTCGGCCCGCATGGCGCGCGCGCCGAGCGCGATTTCGAGGTTTCCCGGGTCGCTGTTCGTCAGCACCACGACGGCCGCCGCATGCGCGACGTCGCACAGCGCGAGCACGTCTTCGTTCGTCGCATCGCCGGTCAGCAGATCGAGGCGGCTCTCGCGCGCGCGCCGCACGAGCGTCGGGTCGGGATGCGAATCGATCACGACGACGTGTTTGCCGGCTTCGATCAGCAGATTCACGACGGCGCCGCCGATGCGTCCGCCGCCGCACACGACGAAGTGGCCGCGCGCCGCGAATGCGGCGCAAACCTTGCTGCGCGGTCCACTGCGCGCGCGTGATCGCGGCGCTGACGTAACCGATGAAGATGCTGGTGAAGATCGTGCCGCCGATCATCACGACGATCGCACCGAGCACGATCGCCGTGCCGCGCCGCACGACCGACGTGTCGCCGAAACCCGTGCTCGTCATCGCCTGAACGACGTCGAAGGCCGAACCGGGCCAGCTCAGGTGCAGCGCGAAGTGAAAGAACACCAGCCGCGACCGCATAGAACACGACCGCGCTCATGGCGATCGTGCGCAGGATCGGGTTGGTACGAGCCAGCGCTTCGATCGACGATGCCGCGAGCGTGCGCCGCGTGTACGTCCGCGTCGGGGCCGGCTCGCGTTCGCGCCGCGCTTCGGTGCGGCGCTCGATCACCAGGCCGAAGGCCACGATCGGGTCGTTCGCGTCGATCAGCGAATCGGGAACCGGCTCGCGCTGGTTGCCGAGCGCCACGATGCGCAAGCCAAGCTTCTGCTCGGCTTCGGCAACGGTGATGTGCGCGACGTCGAGCTCGCTCGCAAAGCCGCAACGTGAAGCCGACGAACGCGCCCGCCGACCATGTCCGGAAACCGCAGCGCGAAGAAGCAGCCCGGGTCGAAGGCCGCGCCGGCGTACGTCGCGGCCGAGTGAGCGGCCGGCGAGAGCACGGTCGAGTCGGGCAGGTTCTGCTCGATCTTGCGGCCGATCTTCGTGCCGAACTGGCGCAGCACGACGCGAATGTGCGGGTTGAGCATGCGCGCGCGCAACGCGATCGAGAGATTGCGCTCGTCGTCGCTGGAGAGCGTGAGGATCGCGACGCGCCGACGCCACGCCGGCCTCGAGCAGCACTTCGTCGTCGTCGGCGAAGCTCTTCGGCGCAACGACGTGCACGCGCGTTCCGCCGGCCGCGGCGAGCTCGTCGCAGACGCGTTCGGCCAACAGATCATCGCCGACGATCAGAATCGCCGGTTCGTGCGCGAGGACGTCGGTCACCGTCCATTCGTTCTTGACCTTGCCGGTGCGATCATCTATAGCAACGAAATGCGGGACATGCGCGTTTTTCTCGATTACGATCAAGCCCAGCTCGATGCGTGCTACGACCAGATGGTCTGGGCGCCGAACGCCCAGCTGATGCACCAGCGGCAAAATGCGCTCAGCGATGACGCGCGCAAACGGCTGGCCCCGGCGACGCGCCGCGCCTACGGTCCGGGCGCGCTCGAACACCTCGACCTCTACCGCACGCCGCACGCGAACGCACCGGTCTTCGTGTTCGTGCACGGCGGCGCGTGGCGCACGAACTCTTCGGAGCGGTTCGCCTTCATCGCGGAAATGTTCGTCCGCGCCGGCGCGCATTGCGTGTTGCTCGATTTCGACGGCGTGGAAAATACCGGTTCGCGCTTGGAGCCGATCGTCGATCAAGTCCGCCGCGCGGTGGCGTGGGTGTACGAGCATGCCGCGTCGTTCGGCGGCGATCCGCAGCGCATTCATCTCGCCGGCCATTCATCGGGGGCGCACCTGACCGGCTGCACGCTCATCACGAACTGGGGCGACTACGGCGTGCCCGATACGGTCATCGCGGGCGCGCTGTGCTGCAGCGGCATGTTCGACCTCACGCCGGTGCGGTTGTCGGCACGCAGTTCGTACGTGCACTTCGACGATGAAACGGTCACCGCGCTCAGCGCGATGCAGCACATCGATCGTATCACGGTGCCGATCGTACTTGCGTACGGCACCGAGGAGTCGCCGGAATTTCAACGCCAGACGCGCGAGTTCGCGACCGCACTCGAAGCGGCGGGGAAAAGCGTGCACGCTGCTTGTCGGGACGGCGTACAACCATTTTGAAATTGCGGAAACGTACGGTAATCCTTACGGTTTGCTGGGACGCGCAGCGCTCGAACAAATGGGTATAGCCGCAGCATCATGAAAAAATCACTCATCGCCGCACTCGCCGGCACCGTGCTGGCACTCGCTGCCTCTGCTCTTGCGTTCGCACAAACGACACCGCAGGTGCCGCCGCCGATCACCGCTCCAACGCCGGCACCGGCAGCAACGCCGATCTCGATTCCCAGCTCGTTACCGCCGACGGGACCACTCGTTAGCCCGATGCCGTAAGCAGCCTCAGTCGAGGCGCGCGTAGGTCACGGTGAACGCCCATGCGATCGCCGCCAGCAGCGCCGCCACGATCGCGCCCTCGACGCGGCGGGCTCGCGCGAACGGTGCGCTGATGAGCAGCGCAACGAACGCGCCGAGCGCGCCGCCGGCGAGACCGCTGGCGACGTCGAACGAATGATCGGCGAACGTTTCGGTTGAGTGCGCGATGAAAATCTGGCCGAGCTCGATGGCCCACGAATAGAGTGCGACCGCGATCGCCGCCACCGCCACGCCGTGGACGCGCCGCAGGTTCGAGCGTTCGAGCGCGAAGCCGAGCAGCGCGAACGCGAGCAACGCGTAGGTTTTCCGCACCAGCTCGTGGTGAGGCAGCGTGACCGGGGTGGTCGCGTTATACGCGGGCCCGCTCACCGCGATCGCGTAGAGCACGACGGCTGCGACGGCCAGGAAGACGCGCCAGAATCGGGGAGTCACCGGACGGACGTTTGCGGCAAGCCAGCGTATCACATGCGCCATGGTACTCGATCGCACCGAGCTCGGCAGCGACAACGCGCTCAAGCTGGGCATCTTCGGCGCAAACATGTCCTCCGGCATCGCCGCCACGAAGGTGCCCGAACGCTGGTCCGCATCGTGGGATGAGAACATCGCTTTGGCGCAGATGCTCGACGACGCCGGCGTGGAGTTCATGCTGCCGGTCTCACGCTGGAAGGGCTTCGGCGGGGCGACCAACTTCGAAGGGGCCGGCTTCGAAACCGTCACCTGGGCTTGCGGAACGCTCGGCGCCACCAAAAACCTCACCGTCTTCGGTACCGTTCACGCGCCGCTCGTGCATCCGATTTTCGCCGCGAAGCAGTTCGTCACGGTCGATCACGCCGCGCGCGGCCGCTTCGGGCTCAACCTCGTCTGCGGCTGGAACCAAGACGAGTTCGAGATGTTCAACGTCTCGCAGCGCGATCACGAGACGCGCTACGTGTACGGCGCGGAATGGCTGCGCGTGGTGCGCATGATGTGGGAGAGCGCGGGCACGTTCGATTTCGACGGCGAGTTCCTCACCTTTCACGGCGTCGAGTCGCAGCCCAAGCCCTACGGCGGAACGCAGCCGGTGATCATGAACGCCGGCAGTTCGGATACCGGCAAAGGCTTTGCGATCGCCAACTGCCAGTATCTGCTCTCGACGATTCGCATGAGCGTCGAGCAGGCGGCCGAGAACGTAGCGGATGCGCATCAGCGCGCGGCCGCGCTCGGCAAACGGCTCGGCGTAATGACGACGGCCAGTGTCGTGTGCCGGCCGACCCAGCGCGAAGCGGAAGAGTACTACCACTACTATGCCGACGAGCAGGCCGATTGGGACGCCGTCGAGCGGATGGTCGACATCGGCTCGCGCGGTTCGTCGACCACGATGCAGCCCGATCACTACCAGCGGATGAAAGTGCGATTCGCCGCCGGCTACGGCGGGTGGCCCGTGGTCGGCGATCCCGACACCGTCGCCGCCGGGTTCGTCGCGATCGCAAAGGCGGGGTTCAGCGGCATCGCCATGGGGTTCGTCAACTATCTAGCCGAGTTTCCGTACTTCCGCGACGAGGTGATTCCACGGCTCGAACAGGCCGGCGTGCGAAATGTCGATCTCGGGGTCTCCCGCTCGACGCGTAGATAGAACACCGCCTACCGAAGGAGACCCCAATGCGATTCCTCGTCATGGTCAAAGCCTCGCCCGAAAGCGAAGCCGGCGCAATGCCGACCCCCGACATGCTCGCCAAAATGGGCAAATTCAATCAAGAACTGGCACAGGACGGCGTGATCCTGGACGCCGGCGGCCTCGAACCGACGTCGCGCAGCGCGCGCATCAGCTGGTCCGGCGGCAAGCCGACCGTCATCGACGGCCCATTCACCGAAACGAAGGAGCTGGTAGCCGGCTTCTGGCTGTTGCAAGGCAAGTCGAAGGAAGAGATCGTCGCGCGTCTCTCGCGTGCGCCATTCGAAGGCAACGAACAGATCGAGATCCGGCGCCTCTACGAACCGGAAGACTTCGACCAATAGACGCACAACGGACGTTCGAGGCGATCTGGCGCATCGAGTCGCCGAAGCTCATCGCCGGTCTGACGCGCATGGTGCGCGACATCGGCGTCGCTGAGGAACTCGCGCAGGATGCGTTCGTCGCCGCGCTCACGCAGTGGCCCGGCGAAGGCATCCCGCGCAATCCCGGCGCGTGGCTGATGTCGATTGCCAAGCGCCGCGCGATCGACCGTTTTCGGCGCGACGACGTGCTGGCGCGCAAAAGCGAACTGCTCGCACGCGAGCTCACGAACGCAGAAGGTGCCGATGCCGCGGCGCTCGCCGCGCTCGACGAAGACGACATCGGCGACGACCTGCTGCGCTTGATCTTCATCGCGTGCCATCCGGTGCTCTCGATGGACGCGCGCGTTGCGCTGACGCTGCGATTGCTCGGCGGGCTGACGACGGTCGAGATCGCGCGCGCGTTTCTCACGAGCGAAGCCGGCAGTCGCGCAGCGCATCGTGCGCGCCAAACGCACGCTCGCCGAAGCGAACGTTCCGTTCGAAGTGCCGGCCAAGGCCGAACGCGACGCGCGCCTCGCAGCCGTGCTCGAAGTGCTCTACCTCATCTTCAACGAGGGCTATGCCGCGAGCGCCGGCGACGACGTGATGCGTCCGGCGCTATGCGAAGACGCGCTGCGGCTCGGGCGCGTGCTGGCCGAACTCGCCCCGGATGAACCCGAAGTGCACGGGCTCGTCGCGCTGATGGAAATTCAAGCATCGCGCACGCGCGCCCGCGTCGGTCCATCGGGCGAACCGATTTTGCTGCTCGAACAGGATCGCGGCACGTGGGATCATCTGCTCATCCGCCGCGGTCTTGCAGCGCTCGCGCGTGCCGAGGCGCTGGGCGGGGCGCTCGGCCCCTACGCGCTGCAGGCGGCGATCGCTGCCTGTCACGGTCGCGCGCGCACGCCGGAAGCAACGGATTGGCAGCGCATCGCCGCGCTCTACGACGCGCTCGCGCAGCTCGTGCCCACGCCCGTGGTGGCGCTCAATCGCGCGGTTGCGATCGGCATGGCCTACGGCCCGGCGGCCGGTCTCGAACTGGTCGACGCGCTCACCGCAGAACCGGCGCTGAAATCGTACCATCTGCTGCCGAGCATGCGCGCGCGACTTACTCGAGAAACTCGGCCGCTTCAGCGAAGCGGTCGAGGAGTACGGCCGCGCGGCAGCGCTCGCGCAAAACGCGCGCGACCGCGCGTTGCTGCGCGAACGCGCGGAGCGCTGCCGGATTCGCTGAGGTTAGGCGAAAACGCTGAGGAAGCTGTTCAGGTGGCCGGCGTCGGTGTTGGCGCGCGCGAGCACCGCGATCGAGATCTGCTGCTGCAGTGTCGATTGCTGGATCGTCGAAGCCGATTTCGCTTCGTTGTCGTCGCCGATCGAAGATGCCGCACTCGCCAAGTTGTTCGAGTAGATATTGTTGTTGTTGAATTGGTTGGCGAGCGAATTCGTTTCGGCGCCCAATTGCGCTTGATCCGAGCCGAGGCTCGTAATCGCGTTGCCGATCTGGCCCTCGGCGTTGGTGGCGCTGGCCGGGTTCGAGAGGTCGATGTTCGAGATGCCGAGCCCCGTCGTGCTCGCGTTGGCGAACGAGATCGTGGTCGTTTGTCCCGCGCTAGCACCCGACTGCACGCTGACGGCCGGCTGCGTCGAACCCGCCGTCGCCGCGGTCGTCTGCACGGTCGCCGACGAGCCGGCGTCGCTCGCCGAGAAGTTGCCGAAGTTGATCGTCGTGCCGTTGAACGTCGTCGAGGAGTTTGCCGCGAAGCTGCCGACCGCGGTCGTTGCTTGCGTGGTGTTGTCGGTGAACGTCACGTCGGCGTTGCCGCTCGAATCGACCGCAACGCTGAACGTGCCGCTCGTCGTCGCAGCGGAAGCCGAGACGCTGGTCACCACACCGCCGCCGGCGTTGGTTGCGTCATCGTTTGTGACTTGAGCGGTGGCAGCCGTCGCCGGCGTGCTGCCCGAGTTCGTGCCGTTGGTCAGCGCCGCGCCGTTGAAGTTCGTCTCGCCGGCGATCTGATTGATGCCTTGCGTGAGTTGCGTCGCTTCCGCTTGCAGCGCGGCGTTATCCGACGGTGAGTTGAACCCGTTGTTGGCCTCGATCGCCAAGCTGTTGATTTGGCTCAGCGAGGTTTGGATGGTGCTGGTGGCGCCCTGCGCGACGTTGACCGCGTCGGACGCTTGGGTGATGTTTTCGTTGGCGGTATCCGCGCCTTGCGACTGCGTCTCAAGGTTGTTGTAGATCGCCAAGCCGGAAGGGTCGATCGCGGCGCTCGTGACTCGCGAGCCGCTCGAAGCCTGCTCGGTCGCCGTCAAAAGCGCGATTTGCGCCGAGAGGACCGACTGCAGGGAGTAGGCGGGATTGGAACCGGTGGCGGCGACTGACATGACACTCCTTTGTCTCTAGGCAGGCCCCCCTTCTTTCGGCGAGCTTCCTGGCTGCCCATCCCCCGCTAGGGGCTCAAACGACCGTTCCTGTGACCCGGCTAACAAAGATTACCAAGAAAATACACAGCGGGCGCAAGCTGGGAGCCGCCTGGCAGGTTAGAGGCCCAAAAGCGCCTTGAATTTGGTCAGCGCCTCGTCGCGGTCGACCGTAATGAACTTGTAGTCGTAGGCGTCGTAGTACTGGCGGCCGGGCTGGGTCAGCTCAAACGAGGGCATCCAGTCTTGCTTGACGTCGGTGCGCAGGGTGCCGGCCAGCATCGCCTTGGCGAAGATCGCGCCGCCCTCGCGGCCCGCGATCCAATTGACGAACAATTTGGCCGCGTTCGGGTGCGGTGCTTTGTTCATCAGGTTGATCAAGCCGAAGCTGCCGGTGAGGATTCCCGGGCCGTCGGTCGGCATCACCGGCGCGAGCGGGTAGCCGAGTTTGCGGAACGCGTCGGCTTGACCCCATTCGCCGCCGACCCAAATCGGATAGCTGCCTTGCGCGAGCATCTGCGCACCCTGACGCGCATCACCCGAGAACGTCGGCTGCTGATCGATGTAGAGCTTCTTCACGAAATCGGGGCCGAAATGAATGTAGAAGTAGCTGTTGAGCGATTGTCCGGCTCCCGGCAGGCGCGGGTCTTTGATCAGCAGCTTGCCTTTCCACTTCGGCTCGAGCAGCGATTTCCACGTCGTGACTTCTTTCGGCGAGGCGAGCTTGGTATTGATCATCAGCTCGACCGACACGTATTGGAGAACGCGCAAAATCGTGTGATTCGGATCGGCGTACCACAGGTGGCCGTCTTTCCAATCCTTGGCGTTCACGACGTCGGGCTCGATCAGCGCCGGCTCGATGCGATCGAGCCAGCCGCTGGGGAGAAACGACATGATCGGCGTATCGCTGCCGCTCACGAACACGTCGAGCAGATATTTCCCCGCAGCGCGTTCGGCGCGCACGCGCGCAGCCGACGGGCCGCTGCCCGAACTGATATACGACACCGGGATACCGTACTTGTCCTGAAACCCCGTGGTCAGCGCCGTGCGCACCGCATCATTCGGCGGCCCGTCGACGACCACCGAGCCTTCCGCTTTCGCCGCCGCGACGAGCGCGGCAAACGCATCGCCGGAGCCGGCCGCGCGGGTACTGCCCGGCGAGAGCAACAGCAGCATCGCAAACGCGAGAAGTGCGGCGGTGAATTGCATGCGCATGCGGGCCGTCTACGCCCGAGAGGACTTCGGCGCCTGTGGCGAACTCGGCCTCATGCAGCTAACGCGCGTCCGGGCGAAGTTCTGAGGCGTGGAGTACCGCATCCTCGGCCGCACCGGACTGCGCGTATCGCGGCTCGGTTTCGGTTGCGGCAACATCGGCGGCTTGATGGTGCGGGGCACCGCCGCCGATCAAGAGCGCGCCGTCGCACAGGCGCTCGAACTCGGCATCAACTACTTCGACACGGCGCCGATGTACGGCGACACCGTATCGGAAACGAATCTCGGCCGCGTGCTGGCGACGCTGCGACCCGACATCGTCCTCGCCACCAAGTCGCCGGCCCCACCGGAGAAGCGCGGAAAGCTCGGCGCGGCAATCGCCGAATCGTGTGAGGCAAGCCTGCGCCGCCTGCAACGCGAGCGCGTCGACGTGTTTCAGCTTCATACCGCGGTGACGCTTGCCGGCGGTAACGGCACGCTCGACGTTGCGACGGTGATCGAGGAAGTTGTCCCCGCCTTCGAAGCGCTGCGCCGGCAAGGCAAGATCGGCTACTACGGCTTCTCCGGAACCGGCGAAGCCGCCGCGATACCGCAGCTCATCGCAACCGGATCATTCGACGTCTTTCAGGTGATCTATAACATCCTCAATCCCAGCGCCGGTGACGGTCCATTCAGCTTCACGGGAGCGAATTACGAGAACGTTCTCGCGCGCGCGGCCGAACGACACATGGGAGCCGTCGGCATTCGCGTCTTGGCCGGCGGTGCGCTGAGCAGCGAGGCGACACGCCATGCCATCAGCTCGCAGAACGTCGTCCCGATGGGCACCAGCGCCGACTATCGCGGCGATGTCGAGCGCGCAGCGCACTTAACACCGCTCGTAACCGAAGGCCGCGTGGCAACGCTCGCCGAGGCTGCCCTACGTTTCGCAATAACGAATCCCACGATTTCATCAGCCCTCATCGGCTTCTCCGACCTGGCCCAAGTCGAAGCCGCCGCAGCAGCCGAAGCCAAAGGCCCCCTCCCGCAAAACATCCTCAACCGAATAGCACAACTACTGCCGCAGTAGCCCCATGTCACCCCGAGCAAAGCGCCCCTAGGGCGCGTCGTCGAGGGGCCGCCACAACCGCTGCGTTTAGCGGCGCTTGCGCTCCGCAGGCGCCGCAGCGGCCTTCTTTTTCTCGCGCGCCACTTCGATCTCCGATAGAATCGGCCGTTCTTCCGGCTCGAGCGTCCCATAGCGCGCCTGATAATACGAATCACGCAGCGTTACAAGTTTGATGTCAGACTTCACCGGCGTATCATCCCCCTGAAACACCGTCACCGACTTGAACGTACCGATATACGATGCCAATCGAACGCGCTTCCAATCCGAGATGCGCCACTTGCTCGGCGCCATTACATCGTAGGGGTATGCATCAATCGAGGTATCAGCGGCCCCAAACCGTTCGAACGAAATGCGAAACCCCTCGACCGAAGCGATCTGATTCTGGAGTTCAGTGACGGTAAGGCCGGCGCTCTTCTGCTTCATTATCCCGATGAAGTTTAGTCACGCTACGGCTAGTAGCCCTCGTCCGACGCCGCCCTGGGATTGCCGGCGGCTTCGTCGCTTACGTCGGAGTTACGCGCTCAGCTCTTCCAGTTGGCACGACAATGCGCGGTAGATCCGCAGGCAATTCGAGCACATCATGCCGTCGCTCAGCACGGTCTCAACGGAGTCGCCGTGGACGTGTGCACGGCAGGCGGTTACGATCACATGTTTGGCGCGTACTCGTAAGCTTTCGCTTGAGCGTTGACCGAGGTCGAGGTGAGCGCGTCCAGTCTTAGCTTTTACCCAGCGGATCATGAAGACCATCATTCACCGTGACGTCGTACATGAATCGTATCTGGGATACCATTACGCAAAGAATCGGTAAACGTTTGCCGCTCGCATTATGGGCCGCTCGATGATGCCCTCGGTTGCGATGGACGCCGGTCAGGCGTCTTCACGTGCGGTCTCGCCGGCATCATCGTCGGCGACCGCAGCCGCACGAATGACCGTGAGGCTTTGCGCACGCGACAAAGTTGAAGCAAGGGCAAACAGGGTCGCAATCGCAACGCCACAGCGAGCGGCCCGCGAGAGGCGGCCGAGCGGGGTTCGCCGGATCAGGTCGACACCCGCCGATCGACACGCCGCTTTCGGAAACGCTCCACGTGGTTGCCGCAGCGCTTGCAGGTTGCAGCGCGCTCATCTCTGACGATGTGCACGCCGCAGATCACCGTCGCGCACGTTTCGCAACGCCAGGCGGGAATGGACCGGCAAGGTTTTGGGCTATTGCTGGGGTGAGCGCATTGCGACGTCCGCCTTCGACGTTCGCGCGTCCTGGGTTGGAGGTTCATGGGCACCCAACTTACGCCTAAGCGGCTAAGGTAGCGTTAACTTCGTGTGATGTGCAGCGAAGCCCCACCTGATTGTCGATCATCAAGTCTGGCGGGAGCGTGTAGGAATCGAACCTACCAGCCCCCTTGCGAGGGCCTCAACAGTTTTGAAGACTGCGCGGGCCACCAGACCCGTACGCTCCCACGAACCGGTAGCCATTCGGTTGCCCTCGCTCTGAAAAACGCCTGCCCGAACTCAGGCTACCGGTCAGCCCTCACCATGACCGGCTAAAAGGGCGGCAACCGGCACCGCGATCATGTTCACAACGTCTGCCTCGTCGAACCCGATCTGCAGCGGCGCGGGGTGTTCGTCATCGCCGTTGTATAATTGCAGCGAGAGTCGCGGAGGCGCCTCGCCGGAGTGCAGCACCAGCGTCGCCCGAAACGGGCCGCGTTCCCATTCGGCCTTCTCAGACTGGCGCGAGCACTGAATCTCTGCCGAGATCGCGGGATCGGAGGCCCGGATCTGCTCGGTAATCTGATCGACGCGTTGCTCGAACGTATACGTGTCCATACGTCTGACTTACCCAATCCGGCTGACCCAAATGACTCTGCCATGCGAACCGGGCGCGATGCTACCGTTCGAACATGGAAGCCTCGCAGGCGACGCTATACCGCTCACTGGGAAGACCGATCAGTGAGCAATACGACGTCGGCTATCGGCGTCTAAGGTGGTCGTGCGGCTGTACGGCCACCGGCCGCACTTCGGCAAAGATGCTCGTCAAGCGGTGCCTACTTCACCATCACATTACATTTGAACAAAACGTCTGGCTGCGCCGCTAGAAAAAAATCCGCGCTGGGCGACTGACTCGCTCAACGCGGATTCGTTCACAGACCGTTAGTGGCGGTAGTAGGGGTCGCGCTGAACCGGGTACTCACGTTCCGGGACCCACGCCTGCCGTTGGTACATGTGGTGGTGTCCCCGGTAGTAGCGAGCTTCGTCTTGCGTGACGTAGTAGCGACGGTTGTCGCGCACATAGTACGGACGGTTGTTTCCGTCATAGAGTAGTGCGCCGACGATGGCGGCAGCGCCGACAGCAATCAGAGCGGTTGACGTGGTGTCCGCTTTGGCCGGCGCCGGCGCTCCGCCGAGGCTGCCCAGGAAGAGAAGTCCGCTGAGCGCGGGTAGGATGATGCGTGATAATTTCATGGGCGACTTGTGTCCACTCCAAACGACATCTATCGTTTTGGAGCAAAGCCGAGCCTAATTCTAATGCCGGAGCGCCGAATCAGAGCGGGATGTTGATGAAAACGTTCACGCCGTTGCGCGGCTGGTAGTATCCCCAATGGCCGCCGCGATTCGTGAGGTGGTGGCCGTTGTAGACCTGGCCTTCGCGATAGACATGCCGGCGCGGCGGCGGCGCGTAGCGATGCTGCATCGCCGGTCCGCCATGCTCCATCGCCTGACCGTGATGCTCCATGGCCGGACCGCCATGGTCGTGGTTATCGCGGTCCTGCGCGAGGGCGGGAACCGACACCGCGAGGAACGCGAGCGTCGCTAGGCTAGCCAAAATACGTTTCATCGTCTGGTCCTTGCCCCGAAATGCCCGATTCGTAACCAGGCCCAATACCGCCAGACGATTAGGGCTGGATGAGGTCGATTGCGGGGAACGTTGCTTTGAGCAGGCCATATTTCGCGCAAACGTCGATCAGCTTTTGCAGGTCCGTCGGAACCATCTTCTCGGCGTAAGGAACGCGGTGGTCGGTGCGGTCGATGTGCACCTTTGCCGCGTCCTCGAGGATCGCGGCCGACTCGGCTTGGTGGGTGTTGGCCCACTTCGCAGTTTGGTACATCGTCTTGGCGAACGCGGCAGCGAGGGCCGGGTGGGCTTGCACCCACGGCGTCATCGCAATCCACCCGCCGAGCAAAAAGTCGGGCGCGATCGCGGCGTAGACGTCGGCAACAACGCGAATCTTTTTCTGATCGAGCGCGGCTTCCAAGAACGGCTGCGTGATGAGCGCAGCGTCGACGCGGTGCTGTACGAGCGCGTCGGCCATTGCCGGGAACGGCATGTCGAGCAACTTCACCGAGTTCGAATCACCGCCGTTCTTGTCGAGCCAATTGCGCGTACCGATCTCGGTGATGCCGCGCAGGCCGCTGATCGCAATCGTCTTTCCGGTGAGATCCTTTGCCGTGTGGATCGGTGAGTCGGGCGGAACGGCAAGCCCGGACTCATCGGCGGGGATCGTATAGCGGTTCGCACCCGCGATGATCACGACGGGGATCCCGCGCTCGTGCGCCTGCGCGATCGAGACGGCATTCGATTGACCGATGTCCGCCGCACCGCCGATCACCGCGGCCGTGACGGCCGCGCCATTCGAGAGTCCGGTGATCTCGACATCGAGACCGTTGGCCTTGAAGAAGCCCATCTTCTGGGCGTAGTACACCTCGGCGCCGGCGTCCACCGGGACCGTCGCCACGCGAATCGTCTGGAGCGGCGTATCGGCCGAGCCCGCGACACCGGACATACACGCGAAGAGGACGCCGGCCAGAATCGCGACGCGGTTCATTTCAACGGGGAGAACGATGTCGGGTTGAGGATCCGCGTTTCTTGGTTCAAGAGGAGATGCGAGGGCGAGCCGGCGACGAACTTATGCCAGTCCGGATCTTGTCCCATCTTCGCGCGCGCACTTTCGCGGTGCGCAAGACTATCGTAAACCCACAGGTGCACGATCTGATTGAGCGTGCCGAGTTCGGTAGTGAAGAAACCGATGCAGCGGCCAAGGTGCTTTTGCTGCACCGGAAAGCCGTTCTTTTCGTAATAGTCGAGCCACTCTTTGGCCTTGCCGGGTAGGGCCGTGTAGGTGCGTTCTTCAACGATCATGCCGAGGCTATTGAAAGCCCCGGCGTCCGGCTCCCGCCTGGCGGACAAAATTCCGGCGAGCTTAGGGCAGTTTCCAAATCGCCGGTGAAATGCTCGTTGCGCCGCGATACGGATAATCCAGCGCGACGATCATCGAGAGCATCAGCGCGACCAGCGTAGCGAGCAGCGCCGTCATCACGAGCTGCATGCGGAAGTTCTCGACGCCGAAAAGGTAGGTGAACGCGATGGTGCAGATCGCGCCGAGAATGAGCCCCGTCCACAGCGACCGCGGGATGCCCTCATCGTTCTCATTCAGTCGCGTGCGCCGGGCATCCTGAAACTCGCGCACGAGGCCCATTACCGATTCCTCGACTGCGACGTGATTGCGCGAATCGCTATTGATCATCCGCACGGCGAGATCGCTGACCCGGTGCGCGCTTTCGTCGGCAGCCTCCGACTCGCCGCCGTGTTGCATCGCGGGCCAGTCCTGATCGCGCACGAGTTGCGCGTAATGAATCAGCTCGTCGCGCAGCGCCTTTTGCTCGGGCTCGCGGAAGGTTTTACTCAAGCGATAGAGATCGGATGCGGCCGTGACCTCGGTTTGCGCGTTGGATTCGGACGTATTGAACGACTCCCACGCGATCACGACGACGAACGCCAACAGCACGGCGTAGATCACGCCGACGATCGCCAGCACGAAGCCCGTTACGTCGTTGTGTTTTTCGAGGACCTGATGCGGTATGAAGCGGCGCACGAGCATGTGGCCGCCGACTGCGGCGCCCGTCACGACCAAGACTTCGACGACGATGATGACCCACGTCGGCCAGAGATAGAGAGCCATCAAAGCCGGCTCAACGGCCGCCTCCGGCTTCGAGGATCGTCCCGGTGATGTACGATGCGGCGGGCGAGGTGAGCCAGAGGATCGCCTCGGCGATTTCGTGCGGGGTCGCGGCGCGGCCGATCGGTACGGTGGCGCCGGTCCGTTTCGCGCGGTGCGGGTCGCCGGCTGCCAGGTGCATCTCGGTGTCGACGATGCCGGCCGCGACGCGCGTTCACCCGCACGCCCTCGGCCGCCACCTCGCGCGCGAGGCCGACGGTGATCGTGTTGATCGCGCCTTTGGATGCGGCGTAGTGCACCCACTCGCCGCCGCCGCCCAGCTTGGCCGCCAGCGACGACACGTTCACGATCGAACCCCCGTCGCCGCCCCACACGGTGGAGAGCCGCCGCACCGCTTCGCGGGCGCACAGCATCGCGCCGATCACGTTGACCGCGAATGTGCGCTCGAGCGCCGGCCCCTTGAGATCGGCCACGCGCGAGAAGCCGCCGGTGACGCCGGCGTTGTTGATCAGGGCCTTGAGGGGTCCGAACGTGTCGACCGCCTCGAACATCCGCACGACGTCGGCCTCGACCGAGACGTCACCCTTGAGGGCAAGGGCCCGCACCCCGCTCGACCGGACCGCCTCCACGATGGCCGACGCCGCTCGCTCGTCCTCGCGGTAGTTCACCGCCACGTCGAAGCCGCGCTGGGCCGCCAGGGTCGCCACGGCAGCACCAATGCCCCGGCTGCCTCCGGTAACGAGCAACACTCCGTTCATCCGCCGAGCATTTCAAGCGAGGCGGTACGTATCATTCTGCCCTTGCGACGGGGTTCACTTTGTGTTACAAAGCAAGGAATGGAAGTTTCCCGCGCCATCGCCGACCTCGAGGAGGTCCGCACGCGCCTCGCGGCCGTGCAGCGCTTCCGCGGACTCTCCGGCGGCGCCGCCTTCGCGAGCGGGCTCGCGGCGATCGGGGCCGGCCTGATCCAAGCGTCCAGCACCGCAACCCCGGTCAGCCAGGCCGACGACACGCGCTATCTCACGATCTGGATCGCGTGTCTCGTCTGTTCGCTCGCGGTGAACTACGGCGCGATCGTGCTGTGGCTCGTTCGGCACTGGTCGGTACGCTCGCGCGTCGAACTGAAGACGGTCGGGATGACGATTCTGCCGTCGATCGTGGCGGGCGGACTCTTCACCGCGGTGTTCATCGCGCGTGGTGAACTCGGGCTCTTACCGGGCATGTGGTGCTTGTGTTATGCCCTCGGCTTGATCGCATCGCGCGCCATGGCGCCGCCCGGCATCGGTTGGATCGCGGCGCTCTTTGCGGCCAGCGGCGCCGCCCTCTTGTTCGCACCCGGCAGCAACGCGCTCGCATGGTGGGTCATGCCGGCGACGTTCGGTATCGGACAGATCATCATCGGCGTGCTGGTTTCACGCGACGCCGTGGAGATGGAACGATGAACGGCGGCGACGCACCCTTCGCCTACTCGGGCCTCGAACGCATCTTTCACGAGCGCGGCCGCCTCGCCGTTTGCACGTGCCTGGTTGCAAATCCGGCCGGTATGCGTTTCACCGAACTGCAGGAAGCGTGCGCGTTGACCGACGGCAATCTCAACCGCCATCTGCACGCGCTAGCCGAAGTGGGCGTGGTGGAAATGGAACGCGTCACGGGCCGCGGCCGCCCCGCCACGACCGTGCGCATCACCGCCGACGGACGGCGCCGTTTCCTCGCCTACATCGATGAGTTGGAGTCGGTCGTGCGCGACGTGCACGAACGTTCGGCCGATATCTCGCCGGTCGCCGACGGATGGGCGGCGCAATCATGATCGAACGCGTCGAGGCCGTACCCGCACTCGCAACGACGCCGCGGCACGTTGCCGATCATCATGGACGGCAATCGCCGCTGGGCCGCCGCGAACGGACTGCCGCAGATCGAAGGCCATCGCCGCGGCATGCTCACGCTGCGGCGCATCGTCGATCGCCGCGGCCAAAGCCGGCATCGAAGTGCTCACGGTCTACGCGTTCTCGGAAGAAAACTGGGGCCGCAGTGCGGCCGAAGTCGGCACGCTGATGGACCTCGGCGCAACGTTCGCGCGGCGCGAAGCCGACGCGTTTGCGCGCGAAGGCATGCGCGTGCGCCTGATCGGCCGCCGCGACCGTTTGCCGGTTGCGCTGCGCGAAGCATTTGCGATGCTCGAGACCCGCACGGCCGGCGGTACCGGCATGACCCTCAATTTGGCGGTCGACTACGGTGCCCGCAACCGAGCTCGCCTCGGCCGTCCGGATGCTTGCCGAGGAGGTTGCCGCGGGACGCCTCGAGCCCGATGCGATCGATGAAGACGCGATCGCGGCCCGGCTATCGACCGCGGGGCTGCCCGATCCCGACCTCATGATCCGCACCGGCGGCGACTTACGTCTGTCAAATTTTCTTCTCTATCAGTGCGCGTACACGGAACTCTGGTCCACCACGGTCCCGTGGCCGCAATTTGACGCTCGCGCCTTCAGCGGCGCGCTCGTCATCGTACGCGCAACGGCAGCGCCGATTCGGTAAATAGAGGGCGTCACTTCCGGCACGGCCGGAAAATGGTACAATAGGGCGTTGTGAACACCCGGCAAGACATCCGTAATTTCGCAATCATCGCCCACGTCGACCACGGCAAGACCACCTTGGTCGATGCGATGTTCCGTCAGAGCGGGCTTTATCGCGAAGGCCAGCACATCGAAACGCGTGCCATGGACTCGAACCCGCTCGAAAAGGAACGTGGGATCACGATCCTGGCCAAGAACACCGCGATCGAGCATAACGGCGTCAAATTCAACATCGTCGATACGCCGGGCCATGCCGACTTCGGCGGCGAGGTCGAGCGCGTGCTGCAGATGGTCCAGGGCGTGCTGCTGCTGGTCGATGCCGCCGAAGGCGTGATGCCGCAGACGCGCTTCGTGCTGCGCAAGGCGCTCGAACTCGACCTGCGCGTGGTCGTGGTCATCAACAAGATCGATCGCAAAGACGCGCGCGCGGGCGAAGTGATGAACGAGATCTTCGACCTCTTCATCGAGCTCGGCGCCAACGACGAACAGGCCGACTTCCCGGTGATCTACACCAACGGCCGCGCCGGCATCGCGAAGTACAACCTCGAAGACGAGAGCGAAACGCTCGAGCCGCTGTTCGAAATGATCGCCAAGCACATCCCGGAAGCGCCGGCCGAAGACGGCCCCTTCCAGATGCTCATCAGCGCGATCGACCACAACAAGTACGTCGGACGCATCGGCATCGGCCGCGTGTTCCGCGGCTCGCTCAAAGTCAACGCGCCGATCGCCAAGGTCGGGCACGACGGCAAAGTCGAGAACGGCCTGCGCCTCACGAAGCTGCTGACCGTTCCGCGGCCTCGAACGCATCGAGGTCGAGGAAGCCTCGGCCGGCGACATCGTCTGCGTCTCCGGCATCGAAGGCCTCAACATCGGCGACACGATCGCCGATGCGAGCGCTGCCCGAGGGCATCACCGCCGTCGCGGTCGACGAACCGACGGTCGCGATGTTCTTCATGGTCAACAACTCGCCGTTCGTCGGGCGCGAGGGCAAGCTGCTCACGTCGCGCCAGATTCGCGACCGGCTGATGCGCGAGCTCGAGTCGAACGTCGCCCTGCGCGTGGCGGATACCGACAGCGCCGACACCTTCGAAGTGTGCGGCCGCGGCGAACTCCATCTCTCGATCCTGATCGAGACGATGCGCCGTGAAGGCTTCGAGATCGCGGTCAGCAAGCCGCAGGTCATCATCACCGAACGCAACGGCGTGAAGATGGAACCGGTCGAGTACGTCGTCATCGACGTGCAAGAAGAATACTCGGGCCCCGTCATCGAGGCGCTCGGCAAGCGCCGCGCGATCATGTCGAACATGGTGACGGTCGGCGAGACGCGCCGCCTCGAGTACACGATGCCGACCCGCGCGATCTTCGGCCTGCGCGGCGAGCTGCTGACGCTCTCGCGCGGCACGGCCGTCATGTCGCACACCTACTACGATCATCAGCCGCTGGCCGGCGAGATGCCGGGCCGCGGCAACGGCGCGCTTTGCGCGAGCGAAACCGGCACGGTCACGGCGTACGCGCTGGCCGGCGTCGAACAGCGCGGCCGCTTCTTCGTCGAGCCGGGCGTCGACGTGTACGAAGGCATGGTCGTCGGCCGCGCCAACGACGATAAGGACGTCTCGATCAACGTCGTGCGCGCGAAGAAACTCACCAACATGCGCGCCGCCGGCACCGATGAAAACGTGCGTCTGCCTCCCGCCGACGATCTCTCGCTCGAGCGCGCGATCGAGTTCATCGAAGACGACGAACTGGTGGAAGTGACGCCGAAGGCGCTTGCGCATCCGCAAGCGCCTGCTCTACGAAACCGACCGTCTGCGCGCCCGCAAACGGCAAGCGGTCCTGGCCTAAAAGCTAGGGCGCGACCGGCTTCATCATCGCGGCTCGAACGAGCTCGAGCAAGTCGGTCGCGCGAATCGGTTTGGCAATGTAGGCGTCCATGCCGGCGGCGATGCAGCGCTCGCGATCGCCGGTCATGGCATGCGCCGTCATCGCGATGATGTGCACGTGCCGCCCCGTCGGCCCTTCCTCTTCGCGAATCTTCATCGTCGCCTCAAAGCCGTCCATCTCGGGCATTTGCACGTCCATCAGGATCACATCGAACGTATCGGAGCGCCAGGCGTCGACCGCCTCGATACCCGTCACCGCCGTTGCGACGACCGTGTGTCCGCCCTTCTCCAAAATGCGCACCGCGAGGCGCTGATTCACTTCGTGATCTTCGGCAAGTAAGATCCGCGCCGGCGGGCCGAGTGGTGCAATCACGACCGGTGCGCTCCCACGTGTCGGACGCGCCAGGTTCCGCGCGGGCACGTGGTCGACGAGCGAACCCACCACGGCGGCGCGCAGTTCGCTGCGACGCACGGGCTTCATCAGATGGACTCCGATACCGAAGGCGCGGCACCGTTCGAGGTCGCCGTGCTTTTCGCCGGAGGTGAGCATCATGACGATCGTATCGGCGAACTCCGGCGTGAGCCGGATGCGCTCGGCAAAATCGAAGCCGTCCATCTCGGGCATATGAATGTCGGTGATCACGAGCGCGAACGGCTGTCCACGCCGCACCGCGCTGCGCATCAGATCGAGCCCCTCGCGCGCGCTGGCAACCGCCGTCGGCTGCATCTGCCACGAGGCCAACATCTCAACGAGAATGCGGCGATTGGTGGCATTGTCGTCGACGATCAGCGTGGGAATCCCGGCGAGCGACGCGTCGTCGATCTCAACCCGCTCCACCTGATCGGCCACGCCGAGCACCGTTGTGAAGTGGAACGCGCTGCCCTTGCCGAGTTCGCTCTCGACCCAAATCCGTCCGTGCATCGCTTCGGCCAAGCGCGCCGAGATCGTCGAGCCCCAGACCCGTTCCGCCAAAACGGCGCGTCGTCGAATTATCGGCTTGCGAAAACGCCTCGAAAATCTGCTTTTGCTTTTCCGGCGCGATGCCGATGCCCGTGTCGCGCACGACGAAGTGAACGATCCACTCGTGCTCGGTGCCCTCGTCGAGCGATACTTCGAGCGCGACCTCACCACGATCGGTGAACTTGATCGCGTTGCCGATCAGGTTCACGACCACTTGACGGATGCGGCCCGCATCGCCGACGGCCGCGATCGGTACGAGGGGCTGGATGTCGCACACCAGTTCGAGGCCTTTTTCGTGCGCGCGATACGCCAGCGTCTTCATCGTTTCTTCGATCGTCTCGTGTAAGTCGAACGCAATCGGGTCGAGTTCGAATTTGCCGGCTTCGATCTTCGAGAAGTCGAGAATGTCGTTGATCACGGTGAGCAGTGCTTCGGCCGAACTCTTGACCGTCGTAAGATAATCGCGCTGTTCGTGCGTGAGTTCGGTTTCGAGCACGAGATCGGTCATGCCGATCACACCGTTCATCGGCGTGCGAATCTCGTGACTCATCGATGCGAGAAACTCGCTCTTAGCCTGACTCGCGGCTTCGGCCGCTTCCTCGGCGTGCTTGCGCTCGGTGATGTCGGTGAGCACGCCCACCAGTTCCGCCACGTTATCTTCCGAGACGCGTCGTAACGAAGCACGCAGCCAGACGCTCCGGCCGTCGGCTGCAATCATGCGGTGCTCGAACACCTGATCCTCACCCAGCACTGCCGCCCGGCCGCGCTGCATGCACATCTCGCGGTCGTCGGGATGGATGTGATTCTGGAAAAATCCGGGCTCGGTGAGCCACTGCTCGACCGGATAGCCGAGCACGGCTTCCGCCTCAGGATTGACATAGGTGAATTGCGGTGCGCGGACGTCGCTGATCGCGCTGCGCCACATGATGACGCGCGCGGACTCAACCAGTTGACGATAGCGGCGGCCGGCGCGCCGGATCCGCTCTCGCTGTTCCGTGAGCCGGTGAATTGCGACCGCGGCAAAAGCCGCGATCGCAACGATCGCTACCAGCGCGACGACGATACCTACGATCGCGAGCACGCATAGACTATAGCCTAAAGCAGTTGCCCTAGGCCAGTGATGGAATCTCCGGCAGCGGCGCGACCGTGTTGAACGTGAGTTCGCCGCGGTCGCGGTCGAGGTCGACGCGCACGTGGTCGCCGTCACGTACGTCGCCGGCGAGGATCTTGCGCCCCAGCGGCGTTTCGACTTCGCGCTGGATCGCGCGTTTGAGCGGACGCGCGCCGTAGGCCGGTTCGTAGCCGGCACGTGCAAGATGCGTCTTCGCCTCGTCGCTGATTTCGAGCGTGATGCGCCGGTCGACGAGCCGCGCGCGCACGCGATCGAGCTGGATCTCGACGATCGGCTTGAGTTCGTCTTCGGTGAGCGCGTGGAAGACCACGATCTCATCGATGCGATTGATGAACTCCGGGCGGAACGACTGCGCGCAGTTCTTCGAGCACCGTCGCGCGCATCACCGCGTAATCGGCACCGCTCGTCGCCGCGATAGTCGAGGATGCGATGGCTGCCGATGTTCGAGGTCATGATCACGACCGTGTTCTTGAAATCGATCGTGCGGCCCTGACCGTCGGTCAAGCGTCCGTCATCGAGAATCTGCAAGAACACGTTGAACACGTCGGGGTGCGCCTTTTCGATTTCGTCGAAGAGGATCACCGAGAACGGACGGCGCCGCACGGCTTCGGTCAGCTGACCGCCTTCGTCGTAGCCGACGTATCCCGGAGGTGCGCCGAGCAGACGCGCGACGGTGTGCTTCTCCTGATACTCCGACATGTCGATGCGAATCATCGCGCGTTCGTCGTCGAAGAGCACGACCGCCAGCGCGCGCGCGAGTTCGGTCTTGCCGACGCCCGTCGGCCCGAGGAACAGGAACGAGCCCAGCGGCTTGTTCGGATCGCCGAGACCCGAGCGCGCGCGCACGATCGCTTCCGCCACGAGCGTGACGGCTTCGTCTTGACCGATCACGCGCTTGTGCAGTTCGTTATCGAGCTTGAGCAGTTTCTGCACCTCGCCTTCGAGCAACTTCGACACCGGCACGCCGGTCCAGCGGCTCACGACGTCGGCGATATCGTTCTCGTCGACTTCTTCTTTGAGCAGCCGCGATTGCGACGATCCGAGCGTCGCTTCTTTTTCGGCAAGCTGACGTTCGAGTTCGGCGAGGTTGCCGTACTTGAGTTCCGAGGCTTTCGCGTAGTCGGCGTTTTGCGATGCGCGCTCGACTTCGAGTTTCGTCTGTTCGATCTGCTCGCGCAGCGAACGCAAGCTGTCGACCGCGTCTTTTTCCTTTTGCCAGCGCGCCCGCAGCGCGTCGGTTTCCTCGCGCAGGTTCGCGAGCTCGGCGTCGATTTTTTCCAGGCGCGCCTTCGAGGCATCGTCGCTTTCTTTGCGCAGCGCTTCGCGCTCGATCTCGAGCTGCATCATGCGCCGCGAGGCTTCGTCGAGTTCGGTCGGCATCGAATCGATCTCGGTGCGCAGCTTCGCCGCCGCTTCGTCGACCAGATCGATCGCCTTATCGGGCAAGAAGCGATCGGTGATGTAGCGGTTCGAAAGCACGGCGGCGGCCACGAGCGCGGAATCCTTGATGCGCACGCCGTGATGGACTTCGTAGCGATCGCGCAAGCCGCGCAGAATCGAGATCGTATCTTCGACCGTCGGCTGATCGACCAGCACCGGCTGGAAGCGGCGTTCGAGCGCGGCGTCTTTCTCGATGTACTTGCGGTACTCGTCGAGCGTCGTCGCACCGATCATGTGCAGTTCGCCGCGCGCGAGCAAGCGGCTTGAGCAAGTTGCCGGCGTCCATCGAGCCTTCGGTTTTGCCCGCGCCGACGACGGTGTGCAGTTCGTCGACGAACAGCAGCACGGTGCCGTTCGATGATTGCACTTCTTTGAGCACGGCCTTGAGGCGCTCTTCGAACTCGCCGCGATACTTCGCGCCGGCGATCAGCGCGCCCATGTCGAGCGAGATGATCTTCTTGTCTTTGAGCCCTTCGGGCACGTCGCCGCGCACGATGCGCTGCGCGAGGCCTTCGACGATCGCGGTCTTGCCGACGCCGGGTTCGCCGATCAGCACCGGATTGTTTTTGGTGCGCCGCGAGAGCACTTGGACGACGCGGCGGATCTCTTCATCGCGGCCGATGACCGGATCGAGTTTGCCGGCGGCCGCCGCGCGCGTCAGGTCGATGCCGTAGCGCTCGAGCGTCTGGTAGGTGCCTTCCGGATTTTGCGTGGTGACGCGCTGGTTGCCGCGCACTTCGCGCAGGGCGCCGAGCAGTTTCTCGCGCGTCAGCCCGGCGTCGCGGAACAGGCGGCCGACGCCGCCGGTGTCGGCGGCCATCGCCAGCAGCAGATGCTCGACCGAGACGTAGTCGTCGTTGAGCGCCTTGGCCTCGTTGTCGGCGGCCGCCAACAGGCGGGTCAGCGCCGGGGAGACCGTGACCTGGCCCTGGTCGGCGTTCGGCCCCGAGTGGCGGGGCAAGGCCGCGATCAAAGCGTCGACCTTATTGCCGATCGTCGTCGGATCGAGCCCGGCCTTCTGGAGGATGGGCGCGGCGACGCCTTCCGGCTGGTCGAGGATGGCGGCCAGCAGATGCTCGGGGGTCGTTTGGGTGTTCCGCTCGGTCAGGGCCCTGGTATAAGCGGCGTTCAGGGCTTCCTGAACGCGCTGGGTCATGCGTTCGACGTCCATATTCGCACTCCATAACCGAGAGTGCTAACTCTCCGGTTGCACTGCCCTTATTCCCTTCGGCAGGCGTTGCCACGCTGCACTGGGGAAACGGAAGATAAGTTTGCCCTGGCCTTATGGGTGACGCAATTTTCAGTCCGGAGTGACGATGATCCTCAATAATATCGAAGTGATGTTCGGCGGTCAGGCCGGCGACGGCAGCCTCACGACCGGCGACATGATCGCCGGCGTCTTCAAACGGATGGGTCTCGAGGTCTACACCTACAAAGACTTCCCCTCGCGCATCCGCGGCGGACACACGAATTACGTGATCCGCGCCGGCACCACTCCCAACTACGGCATGGCCGACTTCGTCGATTGCCTGGTCGCCTTCGACCTCGAGGCCGTGCAGCTGCACATCGACGAGATGCGCCCCGGCGGCTTCATCATCTTCGACAACACCGATGAGAAGATTCCGGACGAGCTGCGCCGCGACGACATCAACTGGTACGAGATCCCGATCGGCAAGATGGCCAAGGAAGATCTCGGACTCGAGCTCGTGCGCAACACCGTTTCGCTCGGCGTGATCGCCGAGCTGATCGGCATGGATCCGCAAATCTTGCGGCGCGACGTCACCAACGTCTACAAGCGCAAGGGCGAGAAGGTCGTCGACATCAACATCCGCGCCGTCGAGGCCGGTGAGAAGTACGTGCGCGACCATTACGCGTCGACGCCGTCCGGCTATACGCTCTCAGCCGACCGCGTCGACGGCGACCGGCTGATCATGATGGGCAACGACGCGATCGCCTACGGTTCGCTGGTCGGCGGCTGCCGCTTCATGGCGGGCTATCCGATCACGCCGGCCACCGACGTGCTCGAGTGGATGGCCAAGTATCTGCCGCAATACGGCGGTGCCGTCGTCCAAGCCGAAGACGAACTGGCTGCGGTCAACATGATCATCGGCGCGGCCTTCACCGGCGTGCGCTCGATGACGGCCACCAGCGGTCCGGGCCTCTCGCTCATGACCGAAGGCATCGGCCTCGCGAGCTCGCTCGAGATCCCGATCGTGATCGTCGAGTGCGCGCGCGCGGGACCGTCGACGGGTCTGCCGACGAAAACCGAGCAGAGCAACTTGCAGCACATCATCTTCGGCGGTCACGGTGAGTTTCCGAAGATCGTGCTCGCGCCGGGAACGGTCGAAGAATCGTTCTACATGGCAATCGACGCGTTCAACCTCGCCGAGAAGTACCAGATGCCGGTCTTCATTCTCTCCGAACAAGCGCTGTGTCAGAGCAAGGCGACGCTGCCGCGCCTGTCGTTCGAGCGCGTCCAGGTCGATCGCGGCAAGCTGCTCACCGAGCCCGTCGTGTTCGGCGAATATCGCCGCTTCGCGTTCACCGAAGATCACGTTTCGCCGCGCGTCATTCCCGGCATGGAGGGCGGCATGCACCTCGCGCCGGGTTCCGAGCACAACGACGGCGGCGTGATCACCGAGAACGCCAAGAACCGCAAGCGCATGATGGAAAAGCGCATGGGCAAGATGGAGACGGCCCGGCCGGATCTGCCGAAAGCGAAGCTGTTCGCGACGCCGGGCGCGCGCGTCGGCATCATCGGCTACGGCAGCAACCGCGGTCCGATCGCCGAAGCGCAAGATCGCCTCAACAAGATGGGCGAGTCGGTGAACTTCCTGCAGCTGAAAACGCTGTGGCCGTTTCCCGATGACGACATCAAGGCGTTCTTCGAAGCGAACGACGAGGTCTACGTCGTCGAGAACACCTACACGGGCCAACTCGCACGGCTGATCCGCCACGTCGTCGGTCCGATCGACAAACTCCACGACGTACGCAAGTACAACGGACGGCCGTTCCGTCCGATCGAAATCATCGACGCCGTCCGCACGGGCAGCGCAGTCAGCCTGGCGGGAGTATAACCATGGCCTTAGTGATGACCCCCAAAGACTTCGCAACCGCCACGCCCTCGTGGTGGTGCCCGGGTTGCGGCGACTTCGGCGTGCTCGCGTCGCTGAAGTCGGCATGCGCCGAACTCGCGCTGAATCCGAAAGACGTCGCGTTCGTCTCCGGCATCGGCTGCTCGGGAAAAATCTCGGGCTACCTGCACTCGTACGCGTTCCACGGCGTGCACGGCCGCGCGCTGCCGGTCGCGACGGCGGTGAAGGTGGCGAACAACGGCCTGACCGTGATCGCCGCGGGCGGTGACGGCGACGGCTTCGCAATCGGCGCCGGCCACTTCTTGCACGCCGTGCGGCGCAATCCGAACATCACCTACATCGTGATGGACAACCAAACGTACGGGCTGACCAAAGGCCAGTCCTCACCGACCAGCGATCTCGGTTACGTCACCGGAACGAGCCCGGGCGGCAATCCCGACGCGCCGCTCAACGGCATGGCCGTTGCGCTGGCGGCCGGCGGAACGTTCATCGCGCGCGGTTTCTCGGCGCAGCCGAAGAAGCTGATCGAGCTGATCAAAGCCGCGATCGAACATCCCGGCTTCTCGGTGGTCGAAGTGATGTCGCCCTGCGTGACCTACAACAAGCACAACACGTTCGCATGGTTCAAAGAGAACGTGTTCGACGTGACGCAGATCGAAGGCTACGACAACACGAACAAGCAGCACGCGTTCGAAGCGCTCACCGCCGACGGCAAGATCCCGCTCGGGATCATCTACCAGACGCAGCGCGCGGCGTTCGACGATATCGTGCTCGGCGACACGCCCCCGCTCACCACGGCCGACGTCTACGACACCGCCCGCTTCCACGGCATCCAGGACGCATACCGCTAGCCATAAAATAGGGGCGCCATGCGGGTGATGCTGGCGCTCCTTTTTCTTTTGGGCGTGAGCTCGGCGACCGTGGCGCGGGGTGCCGATGCGCCGCTTACGGCGGATGAGATCTTGGCGCGTGCCCGGACAGCTCAGGGTGCGCGTCCGGATAACTACCGCGAGACCGTGATGGGTGAGGGATCGCTGGGGTCGACCGTCGTCACGACGTACCGGTCGGGAAAAAACGTCCGCGTCACCCGCGACCGCGGGACCCTGCACTATGAGTCGGGCACGTACAACGGTGAAGATTGGGTTCAGAACGATAACGGCCTCACGACGCTCAATCCAAAAGATGCCGGCGCGGAAGCACCTGAGCACATTACGACCACGGTCACGCACGTCACCACGCCCGTCGATGCGTGGGTGATCGCGAAAATGAACGCCCGGGCAGCCGGCACGCGCACGTACTATGACGCCGCGACGTTTTTGCCGGTACGCTTCGAGCAAGTTGGTCCGACCGGGAGCGTCGTGACCACGTATGATGCCTTCGGCACGTTCGGTGCGCGCACGCTGGCCAAGAACTGGACCGTGTCTTCGGCTGCAAATAGCCTGCAGATGCACTACACGCGCGCCGAGTATGCTCAAGGTGCAGCGAGCGATGACGACGTTCGGGAAAGAGGGACTCTGCGTGAGCTGGTCGAGTTTCCGCCGGATACACGCCGCGTGGTATTGCCGGTTCGCGTTATCGGCAATGACGTCTACGTACGCGTGAACATCGGTCCTCGCGCAGTTGACTTTCTCCTCGACACCGGGGCGAGCGGTATCTTCATCGACGCCGGAGTCGCCAAAGCGCTCGGCCTCAATCTAACCAATGCGAGGAGTGAGGTTACCGCCCAGCGTTACACCACCTACGATTCGAAGATCCCTGAGTTGCACGTCGGCGGTTTGGTGATGCGCAACATTGCAGTCATCGTCGGGCCGATGCCGTCGTTTGACGTCGGCGGGCTTCGCGCCGTCGGCTTGCTCGGATTCGACTTCCTGGCGCAGCTCGGCGTCACGATCGACTACGCGAATCAGACGCTTACGCTCGTTCCCGCGAATGCATACGTGCCGCCGACCGATCCGCAGACCTATCCATTCACTGTACGCCTCGGCGGCGGCGTGCCGATGGTAACGGTACATGTCGATGGAGCGGTCGCCGAACGCATGATGTTTGACACCGGCTGGCAAGGCGACCTCGGATTCTTCGACTACTTCACGCGGCGCTATCCGCAAGCATTTCATCGCGATCTCGGACCTCAGCTCATGTACGGTGTCGGCGGCGCGTTCAGCTCGGAACGCTTCCAGTTTCAAGATGTGAAGATCGGGCCAATTCACTTCGAAGACTTTATCGGGCTACGCATTCCGCCATCGAGTTACGCTTATGCCTCCGACGGAGTCGTCGGCAACAATCTGCTCTCCAAGTTCACGGTCGATCTCGACTACACCGGCGGCATGGTCTACCTCACGCCGAGCTCCCTCACCAAAAAGATGATGCATCCGCTCGCAGCACATTAAGGCTGTATTGTGGCGGTCCCTCGACGGCGCGCCCCTGCGGGCGCTTTGCTCGGGATGACATAGGGGGGCGCCCTCGAACGATGGGGAGCGCTTTTGCAATCACGTCGAGGAGAATTTCATGGCCGACCCTATCGTTCCGCTCATTACTTCGGATGCATCCGGTCCGCTCGGCATCCTTCATCTGCCGCGTCTGTGGACGAAGCTGACGCTCGGAGCTGCGGGACGTTTGTTTCCCGGCTACGACCTCTGCGGTGACGGCTTCGACGCCATGACGCTCGGCGCGTTCGGCCTCGATCGTGCGAAGACCATCGCGTTCGTCAACGAAAAGCATCCGTCGTACGCGCAGTTCGAAGCGTGGGTGAAAGAAAACGGCAACGTCACGCCCGACGCGGTGAAAAAGCACAACGACGCGATCCGCGGCTACAACCACTCAGCCGAACTCGGCGGCAAGATGCGCACCTCGAGCGGCATCGCCGATCACACCGTCGGCGACGCGGTCCGTCTCAACATGGTCGAAGACCTCGACGAACTGCGCAAACAGCTGTTCGCTTAGGACTGCCGCAAGGCGCGTTGGTCGCCGTCGCGTACGGTCACGCCGGTTGCGTCGAAGAACTCGAGCAGCGGCACGATGTACTTGCGCGACGTGCCGACCGCGTCGCGGAATTGCGCCGCGGTGATGCGTCCTTCGGCGCGCAGCAGCCGCACGAGGCGCGTGCGGATCTCGGCGAGTTGTTCGCCGCGGTAGATGTGCTCGCCGACGCGCACGAGACGGCCGGTCGCGGTCAACGTGTCGAGCGCGCCCGATAAGCCGGCGATGCGCGAGCGGCGCAGTTCGAGCACCAGCGGTTCGAACGGCACCGGGACCAGCGGCTGCGCCGCGTCGACCGGGACGTGCGCCTTGAAGAACGCCGCCTGTTCCGGCGTGAGCTGCGGCTCGAAGCCGACGTTCGCGTAATAGCCGCTGCGAACGGCGAGGCGCTGCCGTTCGGCCGCGGCGGCCGAGCATGCGCACGAGCAGCGGCTCTGCGATCTCGAGTTCGCGCGCGAGCGCGAGCGACGTTGCGCCGAGCATCCACGGCGCTTCGGACTCGCGCCGCACGAGCGACGCGAGCACGCGCTCGAGCAGCACGTCGGCCGCGGCCGTGGCGACGTAACCCGCGGGGCGTTTCAGCTCCCACACGCGTTCGGCCGCGGCTTCGTCGGCGAGGATTTCTGCCGCCCGTTCGAGCGTCACGTTCGCCGCCGCTGCGATCGCCTCGGCACCGCTCGCGGCGAGGCCGAAGCCCGTCGACCGCGGCGCGCACGGCGACGACGTCGGCGCTCAGCGCGGGCTCCGCGTCGGCCGCGGCCGGAATGCCGATCGTGCCGCCGCCGAGCACGGTCTTCGGCGACATGCGGCGCACGACGAAACGCTGTCCCGGCACCGCGGCCGCAGCTTCGCGCAAATGCAGCGTCGCATCCACCGGTTGCCGCATCGTTCGGACGCGCTGCGAACACGAGCGTGCCGAACGACTCGCCGGCGCCGAGATGCACGCGCACCGGCATCCGCCGGCGCAACAGCTCCAGCGCTTCGGGCAGCGGCTGAAAGCGCACGGCGTAGCTGCTCTGCGCGCGGATCTCGGGCGCGACGAGCGCGCTGCCGCGCGCGATCGCCTCGAGCGGTACGCCGGCGAGGTTGACCGCGACGCGCGCGCCGGCGTCAACGCGCTCGCGGCGATTCGCCGAACACTTCCACGCTGCGCACGCGCGCTTCGAGGTCGCCGGGATGCACGGTCGAGCGTTTCGCTCGACGGCAATCGAGCCTTGCATCAGCGTGCCGGTAACGATCGTGCCGTGTCCGGTCAGCGTGAACGCGCGATCGACCGGCAGATACGCCGGCGCATGCTGCGCGCGCGGCGGCAAGCCGGACGAGCGCGGCATGAATGCGCTCGCGCAATTCGTCGAGGCCGTCTCCCGTTAGTGCGGAGACCGCGACCACCGGCGCGCCTTCGGCAACGGTACCGCAACGGCAATCTGCGACGTCGCCGCGCACGAGCAGCCAGTTCGTCTTCATCGACGAGGTCGGATTTCGTCAGCACCACGATCGCCGCCGGCACCGCGAGCAGCGAGAGGATCGCGAGATGCTCGAACGTTTGCGGACGCGGACCTTCGTTCGCGGCAACGATCGAGCAGCAGCACGTCCATGCCGGTCGCACCGGCGAGCATGTTGTGCACGAACCGTTCGTGGCCCGGGACGTCGACGATGCCCGCTTCGATGCCGTCGTCGAACCGCAGATGCGCGAAGCCGAGATCGAGCGTCATCCCGCGACGGCGCTCTTCTTCCCAGCGATCGGGTTCGGTTCCGGTGAGCGCGCGCACCAGCGCCGATTTGCCGTGATCGACGTGGCCGGCGGTGCCGACGACCCGCATCAGTTCGTGGCGAACGACGCGGCGAGCGCGGCGGCAACGCGCGCATCGTCGGCCGGATCGATCGTGCGCAGGTCGATCACCACGCGCGCCGTCGTCGATGCGCGCGACCAGCGGTGGTGCCGCCGCGCGCAAACGCGCGAGTGCCGCCGTCGCGCCGATCGCCGGCACGAACGCGACGCCGGCCGATGCGATCGGAGCGAGCGGCAGCGTTCCGCCGCCCGCAAACGCTTCGGTGTCGATCACCGCGAGCGCGGGAAATTGCCGCTGCAGCGCGCGGCGCGCGCTCGCGCAACGTTTCGAGCGGCGTGGCCAGCATGCGGAAGAGCGGGATGCGTTCGCGTGTCGCCGCATCGGCGTGCAGACGCAGCGTCGCGGCGAGCGCGGCGAGCGTCGCCTTGTCGACCCGCAACGCGCGCAGCAGCGGATTCGCGCGCAGCCGCGCGATCGCGGCGCGTGGTGCCCACGATGATGCCGGCCTGCGGACCGCCGAGCAGTTTGTCGCCCGAAAACGCGACGAGCTCCATGCCGTCGGAGACCGCATCGCGCACCGTGCGTTCGTACGGCAATCCATAGGCGCGCAGATCGAACAGCGCGCCGGTGCCGAGATCCTCGATCACCGGCACGCCGACGCTCCGGCCGAGCGCGGCGAGTTCCGCCGGCACAACGTCGGCAACGAAGCCGCTGATGCGGTAGTTCGACGGATGCGCGCGCAAGATCAAGCCGGTGTCGGGCGAAAGCGCGCGCGCGAAATCGGCCACGTACACTTTGTTCGTCGCGCCCACTTCCACGAGCGTCGCGCCGCTGCGCGCCAGCACGTCCGGTAGGCGGAAACCGCCGCCGATTTCGATCAGCGCGTTGCGTGCCACGATCGCTTCGCGGCCGCGCGCGAACGTATCGAGGATCAGCAGCATCGCGGCGGCGCAGTTGTTCACCACGAGCGACGCTGCGGCGCCGGTCGCGGCGGTGCAGCAAGCCGCCGAGCCGGTCGTAGCGCGAACCACGCTCGCCGCTCTCCAAATCGAACTCGAGGTTCGAGTAACCCGCCGCCGCATCGCGCAATCGCATCGAGCGCTTCGGCCGCGAGCGGCGCGCGTCCGAGATTGGTGTGCAAGAGCACGCCCGTGCCGTTGAGCACGCCGGTCAGGCCGAGGGCGGCCTCGCGCGTGAGGCGTTGCGCCGCCGCGTCGACGACCGCTTCGCCCGAGACGTCACCGTCGCCGGCGAGAAAGGCCGCGCGCTGCTCGTCGATCGCGGCGACGACGTGTGCTTTGACCGCAGCCGCGCCAAGAACGGGAACGAACCGCGCAATGCGCGGTTCGTCGAGAACGCGGTGGACGGCCGGCGGCCGGCCGCTGTTAGGCGGTGACGAGATGCTTGGAAATCATCGACGTGATCGCGGACTTCGGAACGAAGCCGACGATGCGATCGACGACCTCGCCGCCCTTGAAGAGGATCAGCGTCGGGATGCCCGAGATGCCGTACTGCGCGGCGACGTTCGGGTTTTCATCGGTGTTGAGCTTGACGAAGTTTGCCTTACCGACCAGCGAGCCGGCGACTTCCTCGATCACCGGGGCGAGCATTTTGCACGGCCCGCACCACGGTGCCCAAAAATCGACGAGAACCGGCTGTTCGGAAGCCAGGACGTCGGCCTGGAACGTGCTGTGGGAAACCTCGGGAATTGCGCTCATAGTACCCCCTTAGACCCTCCCCGGAAGGGTGCGGTTTCGAGGGGGGTCGCCCACCGCACCGAGAACGCGCTCCAAGTGGAGGCTCGCTAGTTGCGTAGACCGCTCTCGACTGCCGACCAGTGGGGGCCGATTCTTGCCGCCGCCGCTTTGATCATAGCGGCGTGGATCGTCGCTCACAACGAGCTCGCCGCGCTCACCGACCGCTCGCGGGCCCAAGCGCTCGCGAACGTGACCGAAGTCTCGACGTCGTACGCGAACGACGTCGCATCGACGGTCAAGCTCGTCGACAGCGTCCTCCGATTCGTCGCCGAGTACGACGCCGACAACGGGCCCGCCAAGACCCGGTCGATGGTCGCGCGCACCAGCCTCTACATCGGCGTCCTCGGCAACGTGGCGATCTCCGACACGCACGGCAACGGGATCGCCATCGGTACGATCGGACAGCGCCCGATTTCGCTCGGCGACCGCAGCTACTTCCAGGCTGCCCTCAAGACGAATGCCCTCTCGATCGGCTCGCCGATCGCCGGGCGCACGACCAAGCGCACCGTGATCCCGTTCGCGCGCAGCGTGCGCGGCAGGAACGGGCAGCTGATCGGCGTGGTCAGCGCCGTGATCGACATTTCCCGATTCGGCTTCGGAATCGACGAGGACGATCTGGGTCCGCTCGGCTACGTCGAGCTGGTCGACACGCTCGACCGTCACGTGCTCGTACGGGTGAACGCCAAAGGCGTCACGAGGCCGGTGCGTCCGGTGCTTCCCGCAACCTCTCCGCTGTGGAGCAGCCTCGCAAAGGCGCCGCGCGGGTCGTACTCGCACGCCAGCGCGATCGACGGTTACATGCGGCTCTATAGCTACCAGGCCGTTCCCGGTTATCCGCTCGCCGTCAGCACGGGCTTGGCTGAACCCGATATTCTCGCCCAGTCGCAAGGCCTTCGCTTCACCACGGTCGTCCGCGCCATCGGTGCGACGGTCATCATCCTCTGTCGTGCTCGGCGCCTGGCTGCAACAGCTCGCGGTTCGCAAAGAACTGCACAAACATCGCGAGCTCGAGGCTACCGCCAAAGAAGAAGCGATCGCGGCAACGCAGGAAGCGCAAACCGCGAACCACGCCAAGAGCGAGTTCCTGGCCAACATGAGCCACGAGATCCGCACGCCGATGAACGGCGTCATCGGCCTCACGCAACCTCGCGCTGATGACCGACCTGACCGCCAAGCAGCGCGACTACCTGACCAAGATCGAGTACTCGGCGAAGTCGCTGCTCAACATCATCAACGATATCCTCGACTTCTCGAAGATCGAAGCCGGCAAACTCGAGCTGGAAGAAGTCACGTTCGATCTGGGTTCGGTGCTCGATAACATCGGCAGCGTCTCCTCGATGCGCGCCGCCGAAAAGGGCCTCAAATTCGAGGTTAGCGTCGACCCGAACGTGCCGACCGAGCTGATCGGCGATCCGGTGCGCTTCGGACAAATTCTGCTGAACCTCGTCACCAACGCGATCAAGTTCACCGAGCACGGCGAAGTCGTCGTGAACATCGGTGTGAAGCGCCAGGGTCGGCGCGATGTCGAGCTGATCACGTCGGTCCGCGATACCGGCATCGGCATGACCGATGCGGAGCAAGCGCAGCTCTTCGAATCGTTCTCGCAAGCCGACACGTCGATCACGCGCCGCTTCGGCGGCACCGGTCTCGGTCTCGCGATCAGCAAAGCGCTCACGCACAAGATGGGCGGCACGATCGGCGTCGAGAGCACGCGCGGCGAGCGGCAGCACGTTCACGTTCTACGGCGGTCCTGCACCGTCCGGACCGGCGCGCCGCACCGCGGCCGGTCGAATCGCTGCGCGACCGCCGCGTGCTGGTGGTCGACGACGATCCGATCGCGCGCGATGCGCTCGCGGCGATGTTGCGCTCGTGGTCGCTCGCCGTTACCGAAGCACGTTCGGGTACCGCGGCGCTCGCCGCGATCACGAAGCGCGGTCGGCCAAAGCGCCGTTCGACCTCGTGCTGATGGATTGGAAGATGCCGGGCCAGAACGGCGTCGAGGTCGCAGAGGCGATACGCGCCGACGCCGGCGCCGAAAAACCGCCGATCGTCATCATGGTCAGCGCGTTCGGCCGCGCCGACGTCTTCGATGCGGCGAAGCGCGCCGGCATCGAGGGGTTTCTCGTCAAGCCGGTCGATCCGTCGCTGCTGCTCGAAACGATTCAGTCGCTGTTCGCGACCCACATCCGGCTCGCGCGAAGCCGCGCCGGCCGACGCCGCGACGAGCGAACTATCGGGCAGCCGCGTGCTGGTCGCCGAAGACAACGACGATCAACCAGCAGATCGTCGAGCATCTTCTGGCGCGGCTCGGCATTACGGTCGAATTCGCCGCCAACGGACGCGAAGCGGTCGATGCCGTGCTCAAGGACCATACGCGCTTCGACGCGGTGCTCATGGACGTGCAGATGCCGGAGATGGACGGCCTCGAAGCGACCCGCTTGATCCGCAATCACGTCGATGCAACGCAGCTCCCGATCATCGCGATGACCGCGCACGCAATGGAAACGGAACGTCAGTTATGTCTCGAGGCGGGCATGAACGACCACCTCACCAAACCCGTCGACCCCAAGGCCCTCACGAGGACCTTGGGGCGCTGGATTACGTCGGCTCGACCGTCTCGCCCGTGATGTCGCTGACGCGTTTGGACTGCTGACCGAGGTTCGCAATCGCGATCACTTCGTCGCCTTCGGCCAGCCGCTGGAGACGAACGCCCTTGGTCGAGCGCCCGGCGCGGCGGATCTGGCTGACGGGGATGCGGATGACCTGATTGCCCGAGGTGATCATGAGCAGTTCGTCATCGGGCGATACCAAGATCTGATCGACCACGTAGCCGATCTCTTTCTCCTTGGCGAACGCCTTGACGCCCTTACCGCCGCGTGAGGTGTGGCGGTACTGATCGATGTCGGTGCGCTTGCCGAAGGCCTGCGAGGTAACGATCAGCACTTCGCGGCGCTGATCGTCAACGACGATGTCCATCGCGACGACCGTATCGCCCGGCGCGAGCGACATCGCGCGCACGCCGCGCGCCGGCCGGCCCATCGGACGTACGCCCTTCTCGTTGAAGTGCACCGCCATACCGTCGTGCGTCGCGAGGATGATGTCGCGATCGCCGGTGGAGAGCGCCACGCCGAGCAGTTCGTCGTCGTCGTCGAGTCCGATCGCGATCAGACCGTTGCGCCGCACGTTCGCGAACTCATCGAGCTTCGTCTTTTTGATGACGCCTTTCTTCGTGACCATGACGAGGTATTCGTCGGTCTCGAAGTTGCGCACCGGGAAGTTGGCGGTCACGTTCTCGCCCGGCGGGAGCGTCAGCAGGTTGACGAGTGCCGTCCCGCGCGATTGCCGCGTGGAATCCGGAATCTCGTAGGCCCGCAGCCGGAACGCCCGGCCCTTGTTCGTGAAGAACAGGACGTGCTGGTGCGTCGTCGCCACGAAGAAGTTCTGGACGACGTCTTCTTTTTTGAGGTTCGCGATGCCGATGACGCCGCGGCCGCCGCGATTCTGAGCGCGGAACGTGTCGACCGAGACCCGTTTGATGTAGCCGCCGACCGTGACGGTGATGACGACTTCGGTATCTTCGATGATGTCTTCGATCGAGAGCTCGCCCTCGAGCGCTTCGACCGGCGTTTTGCGTTCGTCGCCGAGGCGCTTCTTCAGGTCCTCGGTCTCGGTGCGCACGACGCCGAGCAGGCGGCGTTCGCTGGCGAGAATGTCTTGCAGCTCGGCGATCGTCTTGAGCAGCGCGGCATACTCGTCTTCGATCTTCTGGCGCTCGAGGCCGACCAGCGTGCGCAGGCGCATGTCGACGATGGCGGCGGCCTGGATCTCGGAGAGTTCGAAACGCTCGCTCAGGCTACGGCGGGCCGTTTCGACCGTGTCGCTGTCGCGCACGATCTTGATCACTTCGTCGATGTGATCGAGCGCGATCCGGAAGCCTTCGAGCAGATGCGCGCGCTCTTCGGCCTTGCGCAGATCGTAGCGGGTGCGCCGGGTGACGACGACCTTGCGATGCGCGATGAAATGGTTGAGCATCTCGCGCAGCGAGAGCACTTGCGGTTCGAGCGGGTTGCCGTCGGTCGAGAGCGAGCCGTCGCGGTTGAGCACCGGGACGAGCGCGAGCATGTTGAAGGCGAACGACGATTGCAGCGGCGTCTGTTTGTAGAGCTGGTTGAGCACGACGTTCGGAACGGCGGTGCGCTGCAGATCGACCACGATCTTCATGCCGTGGCGGTTGGAAAGATCGTTGAGATCGGAGATGCCGGTAATGCGCTTCTCTTGATACGCTTCTTTGATCGACTGCATGACGCGCTCGATCGTGATCTGATACGGCAGCTCCGTGATCTCGATGCGGTACTTGCCCTTCTCCTCGACGATCTCGGCGCGGCCGCGCACGGCGACCGAACCGCGGCCGGTCTTGTAGGCTTGGCGGATCGCTTCTTTGCCGAGCAGGACGCCGCCGGTCGGAAAATCCGGTCCCTTGACGATGTCGATGATCGCGTCGTCGTCGGCATCCGGCTCGTCGACGAGCTTGATGACCGCATCGCAAATTTCGCTGAGATTGTGCGGCGGAATGTTGGTCGCCATACCGACCGCGATACCGCTCGAACCGTTGACGAGCAATTGCGGCAAGCGGCCCGGCAAGACCACCGGCTCTTCGGTTTGGCCGTCGAAGTTGGGAATGAAATCGACCGTGTCTTTGTCGATGTCGGCCAACAGATCCATCGACGGGCGGCCCGAGACGCGCTTCGGTATACCGGTAGGCGGCCGGCGGATTGGGATCGATCGAACCGAAGTTTCCATGACCGTCGATCAACGGATAGCGCAGCGAAAAGTCTTGCGCCATACGGACCAACGCGTCGTACACCGACGAGTCGCCGTGCGGATGATAGCTCTTGAGAACCTCACCGATGACACCGGCGCTCTTGCGATGCTGCTTGTCGGGCGTCATCCCCATTTCGCGCATCGCATAGAGGATGCGGCGCTGTACGGGTTTCAGTCCATCGCGCACGTCCGGCAGCGCGCGCGACGCGATGACCGACATCGCATAGGCGAGGTAGCTCGTGCGCATCTCGTCTTCGACGGCGATGGTCGTGTTTCTACGGGGTTCGTTCGTGTTACTCAGACGATGCTCTCTCGGTTAAGGGACAAATAAAAAAAGAACTTAGCTCTGCCAGAGCGGCGCGTCGTCATCCACAAATGCCGCTGCGATTCCCGGCGATTCCACCAGCGGCGTATCCGGAATCAGAGCGTGCGCGGACGGTGCGACCGGCGGCGGAATGTACGGCGGCGGCTCGTCGAACGGGACGTCGGCGATCAGCGGCGGACGGCCGTTGCTCGAACCGAGTTCGTGCAGCGCTTGGATGTCGCCGTCGATCACGGCGCGCGATTCGTCGGCGGCTTGGCCGACGGCCGCGAGCGCAGCGTCGAGCTGCTGCTGGAGCGCGTTTTGATGATCGTTCACGGCGTCACATGCTCGCGGCGGAACAGCGTTCCGGCACCCAGCGCGACGAGTCCGCCGATGGCGGCGCCCGCCAATGCGAAGACCGCAAATTCGCTGCCGAAGTGGCCGCCAAGATGATCGATCGAGAAGAACCGGAAGGCCAGGATGCCGCCTTCAAATGCTGCCGAAAGGACGGCGCAGACGGCGCCCGCGATGACGCCAACGATGACGTCTGAAGCGCGCACAAGCACCTTGATTCTTTCGTCGAATGGCAAAGCGTGGCCTCGGACGTCCTCGATTTTCTCGACCAAAATGCCCTCGGCGCCGCGGCCGTCAGGCTCGCCTTGACCTTGCGCGCGGGCGATGCGCTCGGGCTGTCGGGCGAACTCGGGGCGGGCAAGACGACCTTTGTCCGGGCTCTCGTTTGCGCGCTCCATGGCAGCGATGTACCCGTCTCGAGCCCAACTTTCGTCTTCCGTCAGCGCTACGATGGAACGCCCCCGATCGAGCATCTCGACCTCTTCCGTCTCGACGATCCGGCCGACGCGGTCGAACTGGGTCTCGAGGAGGCCTTCGGGCCCGACCGGATCACGGTCGTCGAGTGGCCGGAGCGGCTTCCGGACCTGCTGCCGCCCGGTGCGATCCGCATCCGCATCGACGGCGCCGGCGACGCCCCGCGACGCCTGGTGATCGACCGCTAATGCGAATTTTGGGCATCGACGGTGCGCTGGGCGGCTTTTCCGCGGCGGTCATCGACGGCGACGCCGTCAGCGAGGACGCCTCCGGCCGGCCCGATGCCCTTGAGGCGGGGCTCGGCCGCATCGCCGCGGTGCTGGCCGCGCGCGGCCTGACCCTGGCCGAGCTGGATCGGGTGGCGGTCGGGATCGGGCCGGGCTCCTTCACCGGGGTGCGGATCGCCGTCTCGTACGCCAAAGCCCTGGCCCTGGCGGCGCGGCTGCCGCTGGTCGGGATCTCGTCCTACGACGTGCTCACGCCCGAAGATGCGCCCGATCCGGTCCTGACCGCCGTATATGGCCGGCCGGGCGTCATCTCGGCCCGCTTGCGCCGGGGCGGCGAGCTGCGCGCTGCGGCGGGCC
Source organism: Vulcanimicrobiota bacterium (assembly GCA_963845455.1). GTDB lineage: Bacteria > Vulcanimicrobiota > Vulcanimicrobiia > Vulcanimicrobiales > Vulcanimicrobiaceae > Lustribacter. The sequence goes on from CAWJSM010000004.1 coordinate 139,022, forward strand.
CGATAGCCAACGTGCTGGCCACGCTGCTCGACGATTTCGGAAGCGGCGAACTCGCGTTGGCGGGGAATACACAGGATGTGTCTTTCGCGATTGCGGAACGCGGCATCGTCGTGCGAACGCTCCCCCAACGTGCTGAAAGCCCGGCCCGGGCCGTCGCGCGCTTGGGCCTCATCGCCGGTCCCGGTTCGTCCGTCCACGCCATCGCCCCCGACTACGGCGAGCTGCCCGCGGTCGTGCAACGAGAGCTTGCGTGAAAGCGGATCTTCGCGCTACATCGGAATCGCCGCGCAAACTCGAGATCTCGCCGATGGTGCTGGACGACATTCCCGCCGTACTGGCCATCGAAGCGCTATCGTTTCAATCGACGTGGCCGGCGAATGCGTTCCTCAACGAACTGCGCGACAACAAGCTCGCCTATTATTTCGTCGGCCGGCTCGACGGCCGCATCGTGGCATACGGCGGCATCTGGGTGATCCTCGAAGATTCGCACGTGACGACGATCGCCGTGCATCCCGATGTGCGCGGCCAGCGCCTGGGTGAAGAGCTGCTCGTGCACTTGCTCGATGAAGCGATCGAACGCGCCGCATCGTGGATCACGCTCGAAGTGCGCGAGAGCAACGACGTCGCGCAGAAGCTCTACCGCAAGTACGGCTTCACCGTCGTGTCGACGCGCCGCGGCTACTACAGCGACAACAACGAGAGCGCGCTCGTGATGTGGGCCGGCAACCTGCGCGGCACGCTCTACGCCAACCGCCTTGCGGCACTGAAGGCCGCATTGCGATGAGCTGCGTTACGCCCGCGGATCTCGGCAAGCCGATTGCCGCGATCGTGGAACGCTGCGGAGCACCGCTCGGAGTGAGCGCGATCCAGACGGAAAACGCACTTTTCTACTTTGACGGGCCGCGCGGCACTGCGGTGTTTTTCGACGCCGATCAAATGCGCACTCGTGTTTTACGATTCTTCATGTTGCCGCCCAACGAATCGGAACCCGCGGACTGGAGCTTGACGCTGCCGTTCCAAAGCGGCGCGCGGGCGATCACCCTCGGCCGTACCACATTGGCCGACGTGCAGAGCGCACTCGCCGGCGATGCCGATGTGACGGTCGACTACGGCGCCGCTTTTCGCAGTACGCCTCACGACGACATCGTGCTCGCTGCGTCCAAGGCCGATCACGCTCTAAGCTCGGCCTTCATCGGCGAGCGCGCGTCGCTCGTCCAATCCGGCCTGCTAGCCGCGGCACTCGGCGACGCACCGATCGTTTACGAACCGCCGGTGCCGCTCGACGACTGGATCAAAGCGAGTGAGCACGGGAACGCAAACGACGATCTTCCGCGTCGACGTCGACGCCGGCGGCATCGCGCGCAAGGTGACCATCGTGGTGGCGAGCCACGACACCGCATTCGATGCATCGACGCAGGCGCGTCTCGGCGACGCGAAGTTTCGCGCGGCCAGGATGGACAGCCGGCCCGTTTCAGGTGCGGTTTTCTTGCAGGTGCGGCATTGATCGCGTCGGGCGTCGAACTCGTCGCAGCGGCGCGGCGCGTGCGCGAACACATCGCCCAGCAGCATCGTTACGCGCACATCTTGCGCGTCGCGCGCACGGCCGGAGCGCTGGCACGCAGGCATGGTGTCGATCCGCAACGCGCCCGGATCGCCGGTCTGTTGCACGATCTGGCCCGGCTCTACCCCGGCGAGCGCTTGTTACGCGAATGCGAAGAGCGCGGCATGCCGATCGGAGAGTTCGAGCGCGCTAACCCGATCGTGCTTCACGCGCCGCTCGGAGCCGAGCTTGCCCGCGACTGGTTCGGGGTAAAGGACGAGGCCATTCTCTCCGCCATCCGCAAGCACACCCTGGCCGCTGCAACGATGAGCCCGCTCGATGAGATTCTCTATCTTGCCGATGGGCTCGAACCCGGCCGCGAGTACGCGGGGCGGGCCGAAATGCTGGCGCTGGCGTTCGACGACCTGACCGCGGCCATGGCCGCCCACCTCAACGAATCGCTCAACTACCACCGCGAACGCAATCTGACGCCCGCGCCGCAAACGCTGGCCGCCCTCGAACACTACGCACCCATTCATTTCCGGGAGAAACGCTCTGCCTGAACTCGTCGATATCGTCCGTGCCGCAGCCGAAGACAAGAAGGGCGAAGACATCGCCGTCCTCGATCTCGAGGGCCGGACCATCGTCGCCGACGCGTTCGTAGTCGTTACCGGTCGCTCGAAAATTCAGACGCGCTCGATCGCCGATGCGATCACCGAAGCCGCGCGCGAGAACGGGTTCAACGTTGCGCGTACCGAGGGCTATCACGACGGCGGCTGGATCCTGATCGACCTCGGCCCGATCGTCGCGCACGTGTTCACGCCCGAGCAGCGCGCCTTCTATAACCTCGAGCGGCTCTGGGGCCGGGTCAGCGAAGTCCGCGCCGCCGAATCATGAACCAGCACCAGCGCCAGCACAAGAACGCGCGCCTGCGCAAGAACCTGCTGCGAGCATTCGTCTGGGTCGTGCTGGCGGTCTTTATCCTCACCAGCGTCGGCGTAGCGCTCGTCAACTTCAGCGCCGGCCAATGACAGACGGAAACTTCCCCGCCCGGCGGGAGTACTTAGTGCGGAGGACATCTTGATGAAACTGCTCGCGGCCAGCGCCGCTCTCGTCGTTGCCGTCGTGGCGGGCCTGGGGCCGGCACAGGCGCGCGATTCGTACGTGATCGACAACGCGCAATTGCTCTCGCCGGCCACCGTCAGCGCGATCAACACGAAGGTCGCCGATTTCAACGCGCAAGCGCACAAAGAAGTCGTCGTCGTGGTCGATCCATCGTTCACCGGTACGGCCGCGGCTGCCGAAGAACGCACGTTCGCGCAGCAGCAGGTCAACGGCGTGTTGATCTACATCGCGAAGTCGCCGAAGACGATCGCGGTCGTGCCCGACCGTGCGGCCGCGCATTACTTTCCCGCCGGCACGACGTCGGCGATCCGGCAGGCGATCGCCGGCGCGTTCAACTCCGGCGATTTCAACGGCGGCGTCACCAACGGTGTCGACCTGACGTTGGCGCAATACCGCAGTCATCTCGGCAGCTTGCGCAGTACCGTCCATACGTACAATAGCGAACCGGCGCCGGCGTACCGGGCACAAACCGGAGGGGGCTTTAGCATGAGTTGGATTATGTGGCTGATCGCGTTCGCCGTGATCTTTTTCGTGGTGCGCGGCATCTTCCGCGCGATCGCGGGACCGCGCATGTATCCGCCTGGTTACGGCGGCGGCCCGATGGGCGGTCCCATGGGCGGCGGTTACGGGGGCTATGGCCCCGGCTACGGCGGCGGTGGTTTTGGCGGCGGCGGCGGCTTCTGGAGCGGGATGCTCGGCGGCCTCGGCGGCGCGTTTCTCGGCAACGAACTCTTCGGCGGCAACCGCACCGAGATCATCAACCCCGGCCAGCAAGCCGGCTTCGGCGGCGACGGCGGCCAGTACGGCGGCGGCGATGCGAGCGGCTTCCAGAGCGACGCCGGTCAAGCCGATATGGGCAACGCGAGCTCCGGCGGCTGGGGCGGCGATTCGGGCGGCGGCGGCGGCTGGGGTGACACCGGCGGCGGCGGAGGCGACTTCGGCGGCGGCGGTGGTGACGGCGGCGGCGGTTGGTAGACTGAGCGTGCGCCTTCCGCGTTAGATCGGGAGGCGCGCTTCGTTTACGGCCGCATCGAGCGAGAGCGCGATGCCGTGGCTATACGCGCGCATGTACTCTTGCGGTGAAAGCCGGCCCATGACGTCCGCCACGAACTTCGCGTAGAGCTCGCCGATCGCCGGCTGACGCGGCGCAAGGCGCGAATCGAGCGTCTCCATGAAGCCGAGCAAACATGCCGCGCGCGCGTCGTGACCGGCGCGCGCGTGCACTTGCGCGAACACGAACAGGCACTCGCGCACGAGCCACATCGCGTTTTCAAGCACGAGTCCCGAGATGATGTCGCGGCAGATACGATCGGCCGTTTCGAGGTTGCCGCGAATGAGTTCGAGGTCGGCGAGGTCGATCAGGAATTGCCGCGGCGTGCCGTAGCGCTCGAGGATCGCGATCGCTTCGCGCTCGTAACGCGCGGCGGTGTCGAGGTCGTTGGCATCCTGGGCCAGCGCGGCGAGGTTGTGCAGCGCACGGGCGGTCTTGCGGTCGTGGCCGAGTCCGCGCGCGATCGCAAGCGAGGCCTCGTACTGCGCATGCGCGCGAGTTGGTTCGCCCGCGTAGTCGGCGCAGATCGCAAGATTGTTCAGCGCGTCCGACTCACACAGACGATCCTCGCACGCGTGCGCGATCGTCAGCGCTTCGATGAACAGCGGCGAGGCGGCTTCGGCACGCACGTCCATCAGCGACGCGCCGCCCAAGCTGACGAGCGCGTTCGCGCGCAGGCGTTTGTCGCCGTTGGCGAGCGCGATGTTCAGCGCCTTACGGCTGAGCGCCGTGACGCGCACGGGATTATCGCCGGTGAGGCGCAGGAAGAACGCCGTGCCGATCGCGAGCTTCGCCGCCAGGTCATCGGGCAATCCCGGCGCGTTCATTGCCACGCCGAGCCAGTAGAGCGCATCCGATGCTTTGCTGACGGCTTCCCAATAGGGTACGAGACCGGCGACGATCGCGGCGCCCGCCACTTGATCGCCGCCATCGAGCAGCGACCAGGTAAGCACCATGCGGAAGTTATCCCACTCGGGCAGTGCGGGCGGCAGCCACGAGCGCGTCGGCTTCGTTTCGGGCGCCGACCCGATGCGCTCGGCGAGTTCGCGATAGTACTCCACGCACCGGCGCTGGATCTCAGTCGCATCGCCGTTGAGCGAGAGCCGCTCGCGCGCGTACTCGCGCGTCGACTGGAGGAAGCGGTAACGGTTGTGCGCGCCGTGCGTCTCCATCAGCACGAGCGACTTTTCGACGAGTTGCGAAACGTGCTCGTCGATCGACGGCGGCGGCAGCTCTCCGCTGGAACACACCGCCGTTGCCGCATCGAGCGTCCACGTTCCGGCGAAGACGGACAGGCGCGCGAACAAGCGTCCGTTCGGGCTCGTCGAGGAGCTGGTAGCTCCAATCGATCAGCGCGCGCAGCGTTTGCTGGCGCGGAAGCGCCGTGCGGCTGCCGCCCGAGAGCACGCGGAAACTGTCATCCAGGCGTTCGGCCAGCTGCTGCACCGTCATCGCCCGCAAGCGCGCGGTGGCGAGTTCGATCGCGAGCGGAATGCCGTCGAGGCGCCGCGCAATGTGCACGACCGTGTTGGCATTGTGATCCTCGAGCACGAACGACGCGGCTTCTTCCGCGCGCGTGACGAAGAACTGCACGCCATCGAAGGCCAGCGCGTCTTCGGCCGAGACCGGCTTTTCTTCCGGCGGCAGCGCGAGCGATGCGACGCGATAGATGCGTTCGCCGATGATCCCCAACGGTTCGCGGCTCGTCGCGAGCACGTGGATGCCGGGCGCTTCGAGCAGCAACGCTTCGACCAGCCGCCCGCAGGCATCACTAAGATGCTCGCAGTTATCGAAAATCAGCAGCGCGTGTTTGGAACGCAGCGCCGTAACCACGAGATCCATCGACGGCGTTTGTTCGGTCGCGTCGAGTTCCATCGCCGCGGCGAGCGCGGCCGGAACGAGCGCCGGATCTTCGAGCCGCGCGAGATCGACCACCCACACGCCGTCGCCGAAGGTACCGATGCGACCGTGCGCCGCTTCGAGCGCAAGGCGCGTCTTTCCGATGCCGCCCGAACCGGTGAGCGTGACGAGCCGAATTTCGCCGAGCAGGCGCCGCACTTCCGAGAGCTCGCGTTCGCGGCCGAGAAAGCGGGTGAGCTGCAGCGGAAGATTGTGGCGCGCGGCTTGACGGCGCAGTGCCGGCAGCGCCTTCGATTCATAATCCGGCGGCGCGACGACGCGATTGCGCCCGCTCTCTTTCGCCATGTACGCGGCTTCGTCGGCGAGTTTGACGACGTGCATCGGATCGATGTGCGCTTGCGCGGGAACCGATGCGACGCCGACACTGATCGACACGCGGCCGAGCGTCGAGCCGTCGTGATCGATGTGCATCGCTTCGACGGCCGAACGCATGCGCTCCGCGACGACGATCGAGTCTTGCAGATTCGTCGAGGGGAGAATCGCGGCGAACTCTTCGCCGCCATAACGCGCGAGCACGTCGTTCGTGCGTTTCACACACGCGCCGAGGGCCTGCGCAACTTGCTGCAAACACGCATCGCCCGCGATGTGTCCGTAGCTGTCGTTGAACGCTTTGAAGTAGTCGACGTCGACGAACACGATCGCAAGTTCGGTCTTGGCCTTGACGCAGCGCTTCCATTCGCTGACGATCCGCTCGTCGAACGTCCGGCGATTGGCCACGCCGGTCAGACCGTCGCTCGAGACGAGTCCCTGCAGCGCGCGGTTGACGCTCTCTTGGCGCGCGTCGTGAACGCGCACGGCAAGATAGAGCGCGCATGTTTCCAGCAACTCGACGTCGGCCGTGTCGTAGGCGTTCGCTGCCGGACTTTGCACGGAGAGCACGCCGATGATATCGGGGCCGAATTTCAGCGGAACGTAGATCGCCGAGATCGCGTCGCTGCCGTCGGGCATTCCGTCCGTCGCCTTGGCCGTGCGCGCGGTCTCCCAGTCGGACGGAACGCTCTTGATGATCGACTGGCCGCCGGCGGCGACGAGCGCGCTCTGTGAACCGCTGTGAATGATCGCGTCTTTCGGAATGCCGACCTTGCCGTCGGTGACCATGTAGACGATGCGCAGCGACGATGCCTCGTGCAGCGCGATGAACACGCGGGAGGCGTCGATGACGGATGAGAGGAGGCGGCAGAATTGAGAAAAGACATCGCGTAAGGGGACGTCTGACGCGAGGAGTTCAGCAGTTCGGCGAATGACGTGACGGTCGCGCTGATCGGGCGCTTCCAAAGTCCGAGTCTCTTCCATGCTCCCCCAGAACCAACGCGTTACGTCAGCAAGCAGGCGGGCGCCTTTTCTTCTCTACATACCGTTACAAATCAACACAAATCAACGGCCGGCCGTCAACAGCGGCACGAGGACATCGAGTCGCTGCGGCGTGATGCCGGCGACATCAGCTAGGCCGTCGACCGAAGCAAACGGGCCGTTGAGCGTACGGAATTCGACGATCCGTTCCGCCAGCGTCGGACCGATGCCGGGCAGTTCCGCGAGCGTTGCCTCATCGGCGGTATTGAGGTCGATTGCCGGCGCATTATCGGCGACGGCGCGCGCCGCAGTGCTCGGCGTACGGCGGGGACGACGGCGCGTGCGCCGAGCCGTTGACGACGACGTGCGGTGGGCAGCTCGGGCGCGCGGCGGGAGCGGCTGTTTCGTCGCCATAGCGCGGCACCGCGATTTCATCGCCATCCGCGACGTGTGCGGCAAGATTGACGGCGACGAGATTCGCATCGTGCGTCGCGCCGCCCGCTTTCGCCAGCGCATCGCGCGCACGCGCGTCTCCCGAAACCGCATACACGCCCGGATGCACGACCGCACCCGCAACATACACGAGCGTCTGAGCACGTTCACTAACCGGCGAATGAACGCGTTCGGGGACAGCCGTACTTTCCGTCGCTGGATGCGGCGCGAGTTGCGCCGGCCGCAGCACGAACGCAACGATGACGGCAACGATCGCAGCACCACCGACCGCCGCAAGCGAAGGCGAAATATTCACGCGACCCTTCTGCGCAGTGCGGACAAAAAAGAAAGGGCGGCTCGCAAGCCGCCCTCTCGGGTGATCCGCCGGTGTTTCCGGCGTGAGGTTATCGCGCGATCGTGCGGAGCTTGCCGCCGGTTCCCGCGGAGTCGACGAATAGGATACTATCCGGCGTCACGACGGCGCTTGCCGCTGCAGTGTTCGGCACCACGATGATGCCGCCGGTCGCTTTGATGACGCCCGCGCCGGTTGTTCCACCGGCGCTGGTATCGGCGAGAGCCGACACCGGCGGCAGGCGGCGCCGAGAACACTTTCGTGCCGTTGAACGGCGCGAGCGTGTATGGCGTGGCGATGCCCGACGTGTTGTTGGCTGTGTCGAAGAAGCTCTTCGCTTGGAATTGGAGCAGATAATTCACCGGCGTCAACGTCGGCGTTGCCGTCGGCGTGAACGAGGCGATCTGTCCGAGCGGACCATCGACTGCAGTACCCAGCGAGAATCCGAGCGAGACCGCAGTCGCGCCCTGAGCCGAGATGTAGTAGATCTGACCCGACGTCGACGTTGCATACGCCGACGTGCCCGAGATGAAGAGACCGGTGCAACCCGGGCACGTCGCCCAAGTCGTGATCGTCGCGGTATTGCCGGCAGTCGCATCGACCATGGCAATGCGGTTGTTGCCGGGATCACCGATCAGGAATTGTCCGCCGGCCAATGTTGCCGTTCCAAGAACCTTGGCGGTTCCCGGGACTCAATGGCGTACCGCTTTGCGAGAGCAGCGGCAGCACGTTGGTGGCCTCTTGGAAGCCTCCGACCGGTGCGACTTCACTTGCGCCGCTAATGTCGACGCGATAGATGCCGCCGGCTTGGTTGACCACGTAGAGGTACGGATGTCCCGCCCCAGCGCCGGCGCCGAGCGCTTGCACGACGCCGACGGGATTCTGGAACGTGATGTAGTTGTTCGCACCGGCCGCAGCGGATACCGGGACTTCCGTCGTCAGCGCGGCGTTGTAGGCGAACAAACCGGAGCCTTGTTCGGTCGTCGTGGCCGCGCCGGCTTGAGCGCTGTCGACGGCGTAGATGAACGACGTTGCGTTCGGCCACGTTGCCGACGTTAGCCCGCCGAGCGCCGTAGCAGTCGTTGCAACACCGGGAGCGACACCATCGACCTTCACCGAGTTACCGTCGGTGAAGTAGTTCGACGCGCCGACCGCAATCAAGCCGGCCGGAGCCGTCGGAATGGCGAGGTCGGCGTAGCCCGTACCGCCGGCGGAATAGACGGCCGCCTGCGGCGTTATCGTTGTCGTGATCGGCGTCGGCAATGCGGTATTCGCAATGGTCGCCGAGGCGGTGACCGTGACGCTGGCCGGCCGACGTCGCCGTCGACGTCCGTCAAGTCGTTAACACGATCACCCACGGATCACCGGCGACGCCGCCGAGAAGCGTGTCAGACGGCACGAATCCGCCGCACACAGCCCGACGAACCGACGGCGCACGGGACCGCTCCGCTGCCGAGGACGTTGAACTCGTGAATCGTGACGCTGGTGCCGCGGACCTTGTGCGATAGCACCGGTCGTGGCGTCGATGAGATACAAGCCGTATGACCGCTCGCGTCGCCGTCGGTCACGGTAACGCCGGATGGGAACGGTCCGGCACCGCCGAGCGGGTTGCCGGCCGTTGTAAGTCCCGGAATGACTGCACCCGAGGCATCTTTCGCCTCCAACGGAATCGGGACGCCTATTTGCCCGTGCAGTGTTGCTATGAAGTTGCCTTGCTCTCGAACCGGATTCGGTATCGGGGACGTCCGAAGTGAACGCTGGCGATCGTGACGACGCCGCGAGCATAGCCGTCGGGCGGAACCGCCGGCGGTCCAACACCAACCGGACACGGAACGTCGAAGCCGTTCCGATACCGGCGCAATTCGCGATCTGGTTGTTGAGGTTATTGACAACGCCCGGCTCGATGTCGGCGTACGTGACCGGCGTCTGAGCGAGGATGTTGCTCGCCCGATGCGACCCGCCGGCGCCACCGGAATCGTGTACGGCGTGCTGCCGCATTGGCCGGCGTACTGTGTGATCTGGTAGCCGTCGGTCCCCGGCGGCGCGGGAATCGCGAGCGTTACGGTAGTGACCGTATTCCCGACGGTTCGTGTAGGTGAAGCGTTCGGCGGCGTTTGCCGGCGCTAGCGTTCCATCCGTGTAGAGGTTATAGCAGACGTGAGATTGCCGTATTGCGCGGCTTCCGCTGCGTTCTGCGGGGTGACCGAAACGACGATGGCGGAGTTCGGCCGTTGTCGTATCGATGTACGTCGGCTTCTTCGCAACGTAAAGACCGCCGCGCGGCCGGGCGGACTGCGCTTGCGCCAGGTCTTGTTCGGAAGGATGATCGATAGGGTGCCCGTTGGTACGGTGCCGCCTTTTTGCGTTGGCAGCGTCGGCACGTTGCCGTGGTGCCGTTGCGCCTTGCGCGGCCGGCATGAGGGTCTGGGAACCGCCGCCGCCGCAACCCGCGAGGGCCATGGCGCCGAGGACGGCGAGCGCCGCCGCGGCACGGAGGGTAGTCAGACGGAACATTATTGGAATACCCCCGTAACGGTCGTGATTTCGACACCGATCGCGGCCGACGGGTTTGGCGTCCCGGCGCGAGCGGCGACGTAAGAGTCGGTAGCAGTGACCGTGCAGCCGCCGGTCGTCAAAACCGCGTTCGTGCCGGTAACACGATGTAGTAGACGAGCGAGGTGCCCGGTGCCGCGGTCGGCAGGCCGGTCGGCGTCGTCGTGTTGGCCATGACGGTCGCGAAGCCGGCGCAACCTGCAGAAACGACGACCTTCGCAGCCGGGAAGCCACCAACGTAGTTTGTTCTCGCTGATGGCGAGGACCGTCGCGAAGATCGAACCCGTGCCGACGAGGTTGATCGGACCAGCGGATTGCGGGACCGGCGGCGATTGAGTGAGATAGTTCGGCAGATACCAGCGGAGCGCGACGCCCGACGGCTTGGCGACGGTCGCCGCGAGGGTCCCCGTCGAGGTCGCATTACCGGTGAACGTAACCGTGCAGCCCGTCGTCGCCGGCGTCAGCCGCGGTCACCGTGAAGGCGCCGGTGGTTGAGGTGGCCGGGGTCACGGTCACTTGAGCGCAACTCGATGCTGCGGTGAAGCTGCCGGTGTAATTGGTCTGGGCCACCGTGACCGCTGCGGTCTCCGTCGGCGCCAGGAAGGCGATATTGCTGGCGTTAGCTGCGGAACCGGTCACGCCGAAGGTCGTCGTATAGGCGACCGTCACCTGACCCGGGGTCGGCGCTACGGTCGGCGTGGCGGTCGGCGACGGGGCCGCGGGCGTGGACGAGCCACCCCCACCGCATCCGGCGATCGCCAGCGCCGCTAGCGCGACCGCCGCGAATCCTAGATTCTTCATCGAGTTGCTGCTCCAAATGAGCGTGCGGGGGACGCAAAAAGCGCCGCCCTATAGTTAAGGAAACCTTAGCTCCCCCGGGCAGAGCAAGGGAGAGCCGACATAAGTCACTCGCAACCGAGCGCTTATCCTCCAAATAGTCCTAGTGAGGAAGCGCACACCGGTTTGGCGGTACGGCTGGGCCACGGGCGGTGGCACTTGGGTCCGGGGCTTGCTATGATGAGGAAATGCTCGAAGAACGGCCGCTGACGTACGACCACCGTACGGTCGAACCGGCCTGGCAAGCCCGCTGGGAAGCCGATGGAATCTATCAGGCCGACGACGCCGACCCGCGTCCGAAGTACTACGTCCTGGAGATGCTCCCGTATCCGTCGGGCGATCTCCACGTCGGCCACGCGAAGAATTACACCCTCGGCGATGCCGTCGCGCGGATGATGCGCATGCGCGGCAACAACGTCGTGCACCCGATGGGATGGGACGCGTTCGGTCTGCCCGCGGAGAACGCCGCGATTCAGCGCGGGATCGAACCCGACACCTGGACGCGCTCGAACATCGACAACATGCGCCGTCAGATCAAGCTGATGGGCACGAGCTACGATTGGCGCCGCGAGTTCGCCACCTGCGATCCGGCCTACTATAAATGGAACCAGTGGTTCTTCTTGCGCATGTACGAGCGCGGGCTCGCCTACAAGCGCGAAACGCCGGTCAACTGGTGTCCGCACGATCAGACCGTGCTCGCGAACGAACAGGTGCACGACGGTAAGTGCTGGCGCTGCGGACATCTGGTCGAGCGGCGCAACCTCTCGCAGTGGAATTTCAAGATCACCGATTACGCGGATCGTTTGCTCGCGGGCATCGACCGGCTCGAGGGCTGGCCCGAACGCATCAAGACGATGCAGCGCAACTGGATCGGCCGCAGCGAAGGCGTCACGTTCTCGTTCGACATCGAGAACGTCGACGCGCGCATCGACGTCTTCACCACGCGCGTCGACACCGCGTTCGGCGTGACGTTCATGGCGATTGCGCCCGAGCATCCGATCGTCGCGAAGATCCTCGCCGCGTTGCCGGCGGAAAAAGCGAACGTCGACGCGTTTGCGGCATCGCTCGCCTCGAAGTCGGAACTCGAACGCACGCAGCTGATGGAAAAAACCGGCGTGCCGACCGGCGCATTTGCGATCAACCCGCTCTCGGGCGCGCGCGTGCCGATCTGGGTGACGAACTACGTGCTGGCCGAATACGGCACCGGCGCCGTGATGGGCGTGCCGGCGCACGACGATCGTGACTTCGATTTCGCGAAGAAGTTCGGCCTTGAAGATTCGGCAAGTCATCGTGCCGGGCGAAGGCACGGGCGAGTTCGTCGAGGGCGAACTCACCGAAGCCTATTGCGATGACGGCGTGCTCGTGAACAGCGCGCAGTTCGACGGCGTCGCGTCAGCCGACGCGCGCATCGCCATCGCGCAAGAACTCGCCGCGCGCGGCCGGGGGAAGGTGACGGTCAACTTCCGCTTCCGCGATTGGCTGATCTCGCGTCAACGCTATTGGGGCACGCCGATCCCGATGCTCTACTGCGAACGCGACGGCATGGTGCCGGTACCCGACGACCAGTTGCCGGTCGTCTTGCCGCGCGGCGTCGCGTTCACCGGGCAGGGTTCGCCGCTCGCGAACGACCCGGCATTCATCAACGCCACGTGTCCCAAGTGCAACGGACCGGCCAAACGCGACCCCGATACGATGGACACGTTCGTCGATTCCTCGTGGTACTACGTGCGCTACCTCGATCCCACGAACGACACGGCGCCGTTCGATAAGGCCAAGGCCTCGGCGTGGATGCCGGTCGACCAGTACATCGGCGGCGCCGAGCATGCCGTGATGCACTTGCTCTACGCGCGCTTCTTCTACTACTTCATGATCGATGCGGGCTACGTGAGCGGCGATGACGAGCCGTTCACGCGGCTCTTCAATCAGGGCACGCTGCTGCGCAACGGCGAGAAGATGTCGAAGAGCCGCGGCAACGTCGTCGGCATCGACGAAACGGTCGAATCCTACGGCGTCGATGCGATGCGCTTGTTCTTGCTCAAGGCCGCGCCGCCCGAAGATGCGCTCGAATGGACTGATGAAGGCATCGTCGGCCGCGTGCGCTTCATTCAGCGCGTGTGGCGCGCGTGCGAACCGCTGGCAACCGAAGCCGGCCGCGCGCCGCTCGATCGATTGCCGGCATGTGCGGGGGATGCGCAGCGGGCGCTCGTGCGCGCGTTGCACCTCGCGCTGAAGTCGGCCCACGACGAAACCTCGACGCGCCGCTTTCACTACAACGTCACGACGGCGCGGCTCGACGAGCTGGTCAACCTGCTCACCGCCGCCGTGCGCGATCCGGCGCTCGAGAACGACCCGGCCGTGCTCTACGCGATCCACGCGCTGCCGATTGCGCTCGCGCCGTTTGCGCCGCACATCGCCGATGAGTTGTGGACGCGCATGGGGCACTCGACGTCGGTGCACGTCGAACGCTATCTCGAGGCGGATCCGGCGGCCCTCGCGGTCGATGAGATCACCGTCGTCATTCAAGTGAACGGCAAGGTGCGCGGCCGCGTGCAAGCGGCGCCCGGCGTCACGGAAGACGCGGTCTTCGCGCTGGCCCAAGCGGAGAGCGGCGTGCAAGCCCACACCGGCGGGAAGACGGTGCGCAAGCGCATCTTCGTGCCCGACAAGCTGCTGAACATCGTCGTCGCGTGAGCGTCACCGTCGGGCCGGACGACGCGCTGATCGTCGTGGACGTACAGCACGACTTCTTGCCCGGCGGAGCCCTGGCGGTGGCCGCGGGCGAACGCATCTTCGAACCGATCGACGGTCTCGCGCCGCGCTTCCGGCGCGTCTACGCGACGCGCGATTGGCACCCGCTCGACCACTCGTCATACAAACAGTACGGCGGGCCGTGGCCGGTGCACTGCGTGGCCGGCACGCGCGGCGCGGCCTTCGATGCGCGCCTCGATCGCAAGAAGATCGACACCGTGATCGACAAGGGCGTCGATCGCGACACCGACGGCTATAGCGGGTTCGCTGCGACGTCGCTCGCGAGCGATCTGCGCATGCACGGCATCAAGCGCGTGTTCGTGTGCGGGCTCGCCACCGACTACTGCGTCAAGGCGACGGCGTTCGACGCGAACGCGGCCGGCTTTACGACGGTCGTGATCGAGGATGCGTCGGCGGCCGTCAACGTGCAGCCGGACGATGAGAAGAGGGCACTCGAAGATCTGCGCGCGGCGGGCATCGACGTCGTGCGAAGCGAGGATATCACCGGCAACGCGCGTGTACGGAGCTAACGTCGCGGTTGTCGAGCCGCACGGGCTCGACGCAATCGACGAAAGCGAACGGCACGGCTCACCCCGCGACCTCTTCGGCCTGTGGTTCGGAGCGAATTCGGAGACCGCGAATTTTGCCGTCGGCATTCTCGCCGTGGCGCTGTACGGCACGTCACTCGCGGGCGCGATCGCCGGGCTCGTCATCGGCAGCCTGCTCGGGTACACCGTGGTGTCGCTCGTCGGCGTTGCCGGACCACGTTTCGGTTTGCCGCAAATGATGATCTCGCGGCGCTGGTTCGGGCGCGCGGGAAACGTGTATCCGGCCTTTCTCGGCTTTCTCGCGGGCGTCGGCTGGTTCTCCGTCGATTGCATCTTCGGCGCGCAAGCCGTCGGCGCGCTGCTGCACGTTCCGTATTTGCTTGCGCTCGCGCTCACGCTCGTCGCTTCGATCGTGATCGCCGTCTACGGCTACAACATGATCCACGTGTTCGAGCGCTTCTCGGCCGTCGCGATGCTGCTCGGGTTTTCGACGATCGCCGTCGTCGTGCTCGCGCACGCGAACCTCGGCGCGCCCTTCGACGCTCGCGCGCCGTTTGCGGCCGGCGGTGAAATCGGCGGCATCGCTTTCTCCGCCGCGCTCGCCTTCGCATACTCGATCGGCTGGGCGCCGTGCGCCGCGGATTACGCGCGCTATCTTCCGGCGAACGTGCCGGCGCGTGCGGTCGGCTGGTGGGCGTTCGCAGGCGGCTTCACCGCGTCGCTCAGCCTCGAGATCCTCGGTGCGGCAGCGGCAACCGCGGTCCGCGGACCGAACATCATCAGCGCGACGCCGGCCGAAACCGTCGGCCTGCTGGCCGGCACCAACGGCTGGCTCGCGATCGCCGGATTGCTCACGGTGCTCATCGGCACGATGAACGGCAACGTGATGAACCTCTACTCCGGCGCGTTGAGTTTGCTCGTCACGTTCGAAGGCAGCCGCTTTCCGCTGCGGCTCGAGCGCTGGCAGGCAGCGCTCGCGATCGGGCTCGTCGGCGGCGCACTCGCGATCGTCGGTTCCGACGCCGATACGACCGCGCGCGTCTACGGCAACTTCCTCGGCCTCTTGAGCATGTGGGCCGCGCCGTGGGCTGCGATCATGATCGCCTCACGCGAGCCCACGACCAAGCCGTATGGCCGGGTCGCGCTGATCGCGTGGGTCGCCGGGATTGCAGCGGGCGTGCCGTTTTGGCAGCAGACCTGGTTCACGGGCCCGTTCGCCGCGGCGCACCCGCAGTTCGGCGACCTGAGCTACTTCGTCAGTTTTGCGGTCGCTTATGCGATCGTGGCGGGTGCCGGCGCAGTCGCGCTGCGCTCGCGGAAGTAGGCGACGGTCTCCGCCATCCCGGTCTTCAGCTCGACCTCGGCCTTCCAGCCGAGTTCACGCGCGGCTTTCGCCGGGTTGAAGTAGATCTCGCGGGCATCGCCCGCCCGGCGCGGCGCCCGGGTGATCGGCGCTTCGAAGCCGGTGGCCGCAGCCAGCGCCTTGTAGACCTGATTCACGGTCGTCTTTTTGCCGGTGCCGATGACGTAGGTTTCGGCCGAGCCCTTGGTGAGGGCCGCGACGTTGGCGCGCACGACATCGCCCACATTGACGTAGTCGCGCGACTGTTCGCCGTCCCAGTCCAGACGCACGCCTTCACCGGCGAGAAACTTCGCGCAGAAGATCGCGATCACGCCGGCTTCGCCGTTGGGATCCTGACGCGGCCCGTAGACGTTGCCGTAACGCAGGCTCGTGTAATCGAGGCCGTGCTCGGACTGATAGAAACGCAGATAGTGTTCGGACACCATCTTCGAAATGCCGTACGGTGAAACGGGGCGCTGCGGCGTGTTCTCATCGACCGGCAGCTGGGTAACGTCGCCGTAGGTTGCCGCACTCGAGGCGAAGATCACCTTGCGCGTGCCGGCAGCGACCGCAGCATCGAGCACGTTGAGAAAACCGACGATGTTGACATTGGCATCGAATTGCGGATCGCGCGCACCGATCGCAACGCTGTGCTGCGCCGCGTGATGCACCACGACGTCGGGTTTGACTTCGTGGAAAATGCGCTTCACGGCTTCGTCGCGGATGTCCATGTGGACGAACGACGCGCGCGGGTGCAGATTCTCGCGGCGCCCACCGCCGTGCGCCCACAAATTGTCGATCACCACGACATCATTGCCGGCAGCAATAAATGCGTCGACAAGATGCGATCCGATAAAGCCGGCGCCGCCGGTAACCACGATGCGCATGAAGGACAAACGCTTCGCCCCCGCCGGTCGTTCCCATCCCGCTCGCTTGTTTACATTGGTAAAAAGCGTGAAAGATTCACGTGCGCCGTGCTCCGCTGCTCGTTCCCGCCATTGCCGCGCTCCTCGCAATCGTCGCCGAGCAGCATGGGTGGGCCGGTGCGGCGTGCACGGCCGTCGGGCTTGCTTGCACGGCCTCGTGGGTTTGTTGTGGCCGCGGCAGCCGGCTGCGGATAACCATCGTTGCCGTGGCGCTCGCGTGCGCGGCGGGTGCCGGAATTTCGGCACTCCGCGGGCATCCCACGACGCTCACGACCGAACGCGCCACCGCCCGTTATGCCGCGACCGTCATCGGCGATGTCCGCGAGGAGGAGGACAGCGGCCTCGCGAGCACCGCGCTTGCAATTGACGGCGTCGGAACGGTGCGCGCGACGTTGCGCGAGCATGTGGTGCCGGGCGAACGCATCGTCGTGCGCGGACGTCTCGAGCCGTTCGATGAGCCGCGCAATCCGGGTGAACCGTCGATGCGCGAAATCGAACGCGACGACGGATTTGCCGGACGGTTGGCGAGCGCGCATCTGCTGGCGCGTGCGCCGCCGGACCCGCAAGACGTGCGCGCGTGGGCTGCGCGTTTGCGCGCCGCCGCTTCGCACCGGATTCGCGAGAGCATCCCGGAGCCGTCGGCCACGATTCTCGCCGGCGCGCTGTGGGGCGAGCGCGGCACGCTGCCCGACGACCTCCACGACGCTTTCCAAGCCACCGGCACGGTGCACGTGCTCGTTACCGCGGGCTTGCACCTAGGGATCGTCGCGGGCCTCGTCGCGTTTTTGCTGTGCCTGCTGGGATTGCACCGCATTGCGGCGTGCGCGATTGCGCTGTTGCTGATCGTCGCATACGCGTGGTTTACGGGCGCGCATTTGCCGTCCGAGCGCGCGGCGGCCATGATCGGCGTGGCACTGCTGGCGCGTGCATGCGGCGCCCGGGTCACGTCGTGGAATGCTCTGGCCCTGGCGGGATTGGTCGTCGCCTTTTTGTGGCCGGCGGCTGTCGAAAGCGCATCGTTTGCGCTGTCGTTCTCATGCGTTGCCGCGATCGTGCTCTTCGCCGAACCGATCGCACACGGTCTCGAGGTATTACCCCTGCACGAGCGCGTGCGGGAAGCATTCGCGCTAACGTGCGCGACGCAGATCGGCACCTGGCCGCTCACCGCCGCCGTCTTCTCAACGCTCGCGCCGTTCGCGATTCTCGCCAACGCGATCGTCGTGCCGCTCGTGGCCGTAATCCTTATTGGCGGGATCGCGACGCTCGCGCTGCCACCGGTGGCGCCGCTCGAAACGCTGTTGCTGCTGACGGTGGAGGCGATCGTCCGCGCGATTGCAGCGTTCCCCGGCGCGCGAGCGACGCTTGCGATGCCGCCGCTCGGGGCGATCATAGCCTACGACGTCATGGCGATCGCCGCCGCCGTTGCGTTGCGCCGCGGCCGCACGGCTCTCGCCGCCGGCGCATTCGCGAGCGCCTGCGTCATCGTCGCGCTCCCGGCCCTCGTGCATTTCCCGCACGGCCTCGAGATCACGCACCTCGATGTCGGACAGGCCGATGCTGCCGTGATCCGCACCCCGCACGACCACATCATCCTGATCGACACCGGCGGTGAGCTCGAACGTTCCGGCCCCACCTCCAACGCTGAACGCGCGGGCACACGAATCGTCCTCGGCTATCTGCGGCACACCGGCGTTCACCAGATCGACTTGATGCTCCTCACACATCCACATGGCGATCATGTCGGTGCATGTTCGCCTATCATCGAAGCCATGCCGGTCGACGTGCTCTACGATTCTGGGCAGACATACACCGGCCGCGCCTATCGGGACTGTATCACATCGGCACATGCGCATCACGTGCCGATCGTCCTCGCGCGCCGGGGCATGCAATGGTCCTCCGACGACGGCGTAACCCTCGATATCCTCGCACCGTGGCTGCCGTTTCTCGCCGATACGGGTGACGACGTCAACGAAAATAGCATTGTCGCGATGTTACATTACGATAGTTTCCGCGAGCTATTCATGGGCGATGCCGGCGAGTCCAGCGAAGCGCGGTTGCTCGCGAGCGGTGCTAACCTCCGCGCCGACGTCCTAAAAGTCGGGCATCACGGCTCGCAGTACGCCTCTGCTCCTGCCTTCATCGAGGCCGTCGGACCCCAAGCCGCTGTCATATCCGTCGGACGCCACAATACGTTCGGGCACCCCGGACCTACCACTCTCGCAACGCTGAAACGCAACGGAGCAGCGATTTACCGCACTGATCGCTGCGGAGCGACAACGATCAGCGGTGCGCAGGCCATATCGACAATGCTCGAGTGTCGATCGCTTGACGTCGTACGTTAGCCGTAGTATGGTATTCGTATGATTCGGACCTTCGGAACGAAGGAAACCGAGCGGCTTTTTCATCGACAGCGAGTCGCACGATTCCAAGCTTGTGAGAGACCGGCGCTTCGCCAACTTGTGCTTCTCAAGCAGATTCGGTCGCTAGACGATCTTAAATCTCCGGGCTTCCGTCTGGAGACTCTGAAGGGAAGCCGGCGGGGCCAGTATTCGATCCGAATCAATGATCAGTGGCGCGTCCGCTTCCGATTGGGAAGATGGCGACGCGCACGAAGTCAAGATCGTCGATGATCATTAGGAGCATTCTCGTGCCGAAAAAGCTGGCCCCCGTTCATCCAGGGGAAGTCCTCGCTGAAGACTTTATGGCCCCGGTGGGGCTTAGCGCAAACCAACTCGCGCTGAGTTTACGGATCCCGGCGAATCGGATCACGGCCATTATCGCCGGCAAGCGCGGCATCACCGCCGATACGGCCCTGCGTCTTGCTCGCTACTTCGGCACAAGCGCTGAGGTTTGGATGGGTCTTCAGGCAGATTACGATCTGCAGACGGAACGCGACCTCCATGGAGCAGAAATCGAACGCGCAGTCCTTCTACCGGCCTAATGCAGTGCCTAAATATTTTCCGATTTCGATACGGGCCATCCACACTCGCAACGTTGGAGCAGACCTGCGCAACGAGCTACCGAACCGACCGCTGCGGGTCCTTGACGTTAAGCGACCTCGATGACCTGCCAACGACTCTCTTCCGGCCACCACGTTTTCCATTAGCAGCGGCTGCGGCACGCTTTGCTGGCGACGTCACCGCGCCGGCTGCCCTCTTCTACGATGCGACGGCGTATCGAACCGAACTTTGCGGAGCTGCTCAATTTACGGAAGATGCCTTGATTAAGACGATGCGCCCGTGTACCCCTTGGACATCGAAAGGTCCGACCGCACTCTCCGCTCCTTCACTCGGAGTAGGCGTTCCCGAAGAAGAGATGTGACGCGTCGCTCATCAACGCGAACAGACTTTCGAGGAATTATCTCCGTACACAGTCGCTGGTCCAGGCCACGAGAACTCTAGACTCGAGTTATAAGAGAATTCGCGTCGACCGGCGCTTTCAGAACCTTGAATTGGTAGGCGGCGTTAAGCGACGGTTGAACCAACGACGGCACCAACGATGTCGCGTATGTAACGCGACCCATTTCCTTCACTTTTTCGGCATCAAGCTTTGCATAACGTGCTAAAATTGCCAAAGACTCATCGTGGTGGCTATTTGCCCAACGCGCGCTGTCGTAAATTGCCTCGATGAGGCGTCGAGCACGCTCCTTGTCAGCAGCGAGCCAGCTTTTCGAAGCAAACCAGCCGCCAAAGAGAAACTCCTTGCCAACCGCATCATATGGATTAGCAATACGTCGTACCTCGTTGTTAGCAAGCGTGAGGATCGGCTCGCCAACAAGGCCAGCATCAGCTTTACCACTTGAGACTGCTGCTGGCATTGCCGACCCGGGAATCTCGAACAATCTGACGCTTTGAACCGACACCCCATTTTTAACGAGCCAGGCCTGCATTACCACACTCGCCAGGCCGGCAAGTCCCGGCAACGCAATCGTCTTCCCGATAAGATCGCGCGGTTGATGAATCGCTGATCCGGTCGCGACAATCACGCCGGCGACAGCCGGATCTGTTGCTCGAAAAAAGCTGCTCCCTGCGAAGAGCGAGATCGGCACGCCTGCGGCGATCGCTAATGTAGAGCTGACCAAATCCCCTACGCCTACATCAATTGCCCCACCCGCGAGTGCCGCCATGATGCCGGCTGAATTGGAAATCGACTGCACCTGGACGTCGAGTCCCGCTTTTGCGAAGATGCCTGATTCTTGGCCATAAAATGGTTGCGCGAACTGGTCAGAAAAGCTTATTCCGGCCATGCGAATTGTATTCGTTTGCGCTCGAGCGCGTGGCGGAAATGCGGTGAGGCCCAAAGCACTGAGGCCGCCCAGAAATGCTGAGCGCGTCCGTGTCGGCTGGAATGTGGGAAGCATTGAATCAAGATCCTTTTCTATGCCGTTCATCCGCTATTTCAGCGGAGCGCCCCCAGGTTTACTAGCCGCAACAAAGGTTTCGGTTGCTCCGTCCCACCGAACCACGACACTCGTCGTCGGATCAAGTCCCCGCTGATCCCCGTGCCGAAAGTCGTAGATACCATTAACGCCCACGAAGCCGTGCAAATTCTCGATGTAACTATGTATTTGCTCCGGAGTTGCCGAGGTACCGACGTGACGTAGCGCGTCAACCGTGATCAGGATTGGATCCCACGCGAGCATCTGTGTAAGATCGGGCGCATCGACGCCGACCTGGTGCAGCTGGTCGAGAAATATGGCCTTTGCCTTACGCACTGCCGGTGGTTCACCGCTAATCGCCATGTACGGCGGACCAGCGAAGAGCAACGAGCTCGGAGTTAATGCGCCGTACCCTTGAATTTGAGTTTTGTTGATGTTCCCGCCGTGTGTCAGCACGATCCCATCGAATCCAGTATCGCGGATTGCACGCAAAACCGTTCCGAATGGAGTACCGGTAGCCCAGGCATACACGGCCTGGGCTCCAGCCGCCTTAATCCGCGCCATCTGAGCGTTGACCGAGAGATCAAGTGTATTAAACTGCTCGTTATCGACGACTTGAAGTCTGCGCAACTCTGGTGTCTTCAAGTTTTCGATAGCAATGTCTTGACCATCCTGACCGGTCGTATCGGTCGAGGTTAGCAACGCGATTTTTCGTACGCCCTTGTCGACCAAATATTGCAAAGCCGCGTGTGCAAAATCTTTCGTTGAAAGCTGCGCCGAAAACATGTAGCTTCCCGACGGCGGGTGCACCGAATTCGATTGGCAATACGAGACGGGGCCGTTAGCAACAAGCGGCAAGACCGCATTGCATGTTGCAGCGCCTACGGGCCCGATAAACATCGGCACGTGCTTCGACATCAATCCACTAACGAGTTGTACGGTGTTCGCGGGATTCGTCTGATCGTCAAGGATGTCGAAATGAATCGGTCGCCCCTTGATGCCGCCGCTCGAATTGACGTAGCGTTCGGCCGCCGACAATGCAACTTGCACACCGTGCGCAACGAATGCACCTGGACCCGTGACACCCGCGATCACGTAAATCTCATAGGGCTCCTCGGCCGTACTGCCTGGCTGCGCACACAAGAGAAGCGTGCCCGTCAGAAGCGCAATGAGCGCCCGGCGCAACCCTACCACTGAGCCGGCACCGGGTTCGCTAGGGCTTCGGCCAGGGTGTTATGGGGCCGGAACTGCTCTGTCGGTCTGGTGCGGCCGCTCTCATCGATTTGATCCATCTGGCAGTAAATCTCGAATTCGTAACCGTCCGGATCCACAAAGTTGATGCTGTAATTGCAGCCGGCACCTTTGCGGCCCTCAAAGCGAATCGGAATGCCGTTTTCAATCAAGTATTCCCGGGCCATAACGAGCATATCCGAATTATCGACTTCAAACGCTACGTGTTCAACACGAAGACCTTCGCTCGCCGCCGGCCTCTGCTCGCCGGAGCGGGGAACAAGGCCGATCCCGTGGTGGTCGGCGTTACAGCGGAAGAAGATCATTCCCAGGTCGTTGCGGTCAGTCTCGACAAATCCCATGACTTCGGTCCAGAAGCGCGCACTGCGTTCCAGGTCGCTGACCTGATACACTAGGTGACCCAGCTTCTTCACCTTGATCGGCGACGTCCCACGGTAGGACGTCGGATGGCAGTCTGCCGTGACTTCGAGTTCGCTCTTTTCAGCCGTTGTAACGCTCGATTGCATGGAGATCCCTTTCCAATGGCGGCTTCTACCGCCGCATCTGCAAAAGGCAACGATTGCCTTCCGCTACTTTCGTCTGTTCATAGCCTGGCGCACTGCTCGCTGCGAAGCAATTGGGTAGGGGGTTATCGGGGAGCCGAAATCGCCTACTTGGTTGCGACCATCGGGCGGTAGCGGTCACACAGCATCTTCCAACGCGCGACGCGCTTTTGCTGACCAGCCGTAACCTCAGGAGGCACGGTCAAAAACGGCGGCCGCAGGGGACCGGGGTTGACGTAGCCGGCAAGCTGGATGCCGATCTTTGCTGCCGTCTCACGCCAACGATAGTCGAACTGGATCGTCACCGGACCCATAATGTCCAGGGTGATCGCGGCGGCTGCCTCGCGATCACCTCGAAGGACCGCGTCGCGTAGGGCAAATTGCGGCCACGGTCCCATCCAAGCATCGATCGACCAAAACCCAGGTGCGCCGAGATCTGAATATTGGAAGTATTGGCCCTGATAGCAGAAGACCGAGATCTTCCCGCCGATAATCTTTTGCAACCGGATAAACTCGACGGGGTCGCGATGACTATCTTTCATAGCGACGATGTTCGGGCGGGACACAATCTCAGTAAATGCTTCAACCGGCAACTGTACATGGTGTAGCGCGGGATTGTGATATACCATGATGCCGAGCTTGGGATAGAGGTCCGCGATTTCCGTCAAAAAGCGCACCGCATTTTCCAGGCTCGACGGGAAATAGTACGGAATCCCGACCAGAACACCGGCGATGTTCAGGTCTTTGACGGCCTCAATCTTCTGCACTGTCTCGCGCGCGTTGGCGGACGTCACGCCGATGAAGAGCGGACGCCGACCGTTCACGACGTCGGCTGCCTCTCGAGCGAGCGTCTCGAATTCGTCCTGAAACAGAGTGTGACATTCACCGAAGCTACCGGTTGTCGCGATTACGTCGGCTCCGTCATCGACCATTCGCGCTAGCCCGTCTCGCAAACGCTGCACGTCGACGGTGTGCTGCGCCAGCAAGCTGCCCGCATCGTCCGTTGCAAACGCCGGCATCATCGCCATCAAACCACCGAGCTCACTCGAAGAAACCATTACTACCCTCGCCACAACGCTATCGACATCTCGCCGACCTGGTAACTTATGGTTTCCCGCTTGCCTCTGTCCTGCACACGTTCGTAGTTATGCCGATACTAGTTCGGTGTCGCATATTATCACTACGGGTATCAAGATGCTACGCATGGCCTCCTGACGCGATACTGCTTACGGATTCATCGATCCAAGCGGAGCCGCTCGAGGCCTTGGCTCAAGGCGCGTGGGGCGAATATGTATGGACGCGATCCTCGTTGCGGGTGCCCGCTCAGACGGCGGCAAACGCGAAGAGGAGGAGCGCGGTTAGGCGCACCGCGTCAATAGCGGGGCTTGCGGTATGTTCGAAATACGTGATCTCGAGTGCTTTCTGGCGGTCGTCGAGCACAAGACCTTTCATAAAGCGGCCAAAGCGTGCGGCCTCGCGCAACCTCCACTAAGTCGACGAATCGCTGCGTTGGAACATCAACTGGGCGGCACCCTCTTCTCACGCGACTCGCGGCGCACGCAATTGACGGAGCTAGGGACTGTCTTCGTGCCGGAAGCCAGAAGCGTTCTCGAACAAGCGCAGGTCGCCCAGCGGGTTGCACGAGACTTCAATCGTGGGCTCACCGGACATCTGCGCATCGCGTATGTCGGCTCCTCCGGATACGCCATCATGCCAGCCGCCATTCAAGCGTTTCGCAAGGTCTATCCGAACGCCCGCATTACCTTGGAGTCGATTCTCGGTCATCGCCAGCTAGAGGCGTTGCACAGCGGAAGCACCGACGTTGCGCTATACCGCGGCCCCGTCGACGGCACGGGGTTGCGTATCGAACAGCTACGCTCCGACCGCTTTTTGCTTGCCGTTCCAGCCCATCATCGACTGGCTAAGCAGAAGCAGATCTCGCTAGCCGAGCTTGTCGACGACGACTTCGTAGCATTGACGTCCAGTCGGCAAGGAGGCACGCCGGACATGGTTCGCACGATCAGTACCAGCGCCGGCTTCTTTCCTCACGTCGTCCTAGAAGTCGACACATATACGGTACTAGTGAGCTGCGTCGCCAAGGGGATGGGCATTGCGATCGTCAGCGAAAGCGTCCGCAGCTTTCCAATCCCGGGCGTAACCTATCATGACTTGATACCGGAACCGCCGACCGTTGATCTCCTAGCGATCGCCCGATCTGCGGATACCAATCCTCTAATACCCGTTTTCATCGACCACTTGCACCGCGCGTCAAAAACAGTGTATTAGCGTTCCGCCGTTCAAGCCTACCGCGACGAGCTATCTCTCAATCGTCGGACGAACACTTTCATAGCCCATTTTGTGTCGCCCGACTGAAAAGAACGTCGGTCCTCGCAAAACTCCGCTCGCTGATACGAAATTGGTATCACTGACGCCGGCAAATCGTCGAGGGTTCGGTAACGGCTGCTGAAATTGCTAACCGAGACTCGTGTTCCACCGAAAGCCGGATAACTCGCGGCAAATTTATTGGAAGAGCGGCGCTACTCGGAGCAACCAAATCCTCCAATCTCAAACCACGGCGACCGCAGCCGGCGCCGATACTACTCTGGGGGCAATTGCAATCGATACCACAACTCTCGCACGTTTTCGCTTGACGCTTCCACCGAAGCGCACTGCGGTCCTGATCAACGACATGCAAAATGATATGGTCTCGACCGATGGAAATTTCTATAAGCGTGCCATCAAAGATCCCGCATCCATCAGCGCTCTCATCGATGCGATGACAGCGCTGGTCCAGGCGGCCCGAGCTGCCAGCGTACCGGTGATCTTTCTCGCCAACACCCATACCACGGATGCGATGGACGTTTCCGACGAGTCTTTACGGCGGTATGCCGGAACCACACGAAAAGAGCAGATAGCGAACGTACCGGTCGTTGAAGGTACGCGGGGACACAAAATTATCGATGCGCTAGCGCCCCGGCCGGACGAAGTCGTCATCGCCAAGGCGGGTCAGAATATCCTTCAATACTCCATGCTCGATAAGGTGCTTCGCGTGCAACGTCTTGACTCGTTCGTCCTAACCGGACTTTCGAGCTACTCTGGTGTGCTTGCATCAAGCTTTGTCATGCAAGATATTGGCTACCGGTACATCGTCCCTAGGCAATGCGTTGGTGGCTACGATGCTGACCTCCACGACGCCGCTATGCGGCTCTTGAAATCGCAGACTGTCGAACTCCAAGACTTGATCGCGTACTGGAAAAACGGGTAGATAAGCTCACCCTTCGCACTAGGTTGAGCCTACAGATCGTCACTTATGATGCATTTGGAACTGGCGCCGAGCGCCATACCCTTTCGATCTGCCGCATTTGCTCCGCGGAAAGCGGCCCAAGCGCGGATGCGGCGGCCGCCGCATCAACGTGGTCGACTTCCGCAATGCCGACAAGAACCGTCGACACGCCGGGCGTACTGAGTGCGAAGCGAATCGCAGCCGGCGTCAGCCGGTTCTCTTCATCCCGAAGAAAATCATATCCGCGCGCCTGCGATTGATACAGCGCGGTGTTTGTTGTCCCGACCTCACGGGCGTTGTCAGCTAGTGCGCCCGCCTCGAGGACACGCAGAACGACCGCGCCTACGCCATGCGCGGCCGCACGCGCAGCAGCGCCGTGGTAGTCGACAAGTGAAGCATCGGCCCCATCGGTGCGGAAGGCGCTCTGGTTAACCAAATTGTAATGCGTCAGCAAGGCGTCGAATTTGCCGCTCCTAGCGACAGTCTCGACCGAGTCGGCTTCACCGCCGAAGCTGCAATATCCGAAATGCCGCACAAGGCCGCGTTTCTTCAGTGCCTCCAGCCCCGCAATCACACCACTTGGACCTAGCACGTCCTCTACTGTGAGCACGCCGACGGCGGAATTCGGTCGGACTGACCGCTGAGTTCCGACGCGATTATGGAGATAGACCACCTCGACTACGTCGCGACCAAGGCGATTGAGGCTTCCTTCAACCGAAGCGATGACGGCTGACGCGATATCGTCGAGTTGATCAAACTGAAGCGCGACTTTCGTCGCGACGATCGGCTTAGCGTCAAGCGCGCGCAGGGTACGACCGAGTGCCAGCTCTGATTTACCGTCTCCGTAAATGGCTGCCGTATCGAAATAGTTGATTCCACATTCGAGAGCACGGGCGATCGTGGCCAGTTGTAGATCGACGTTATCGCTGACGAACAGACCTTTGCCGCTAGCCGCACCGCAACCAAACGCGATTTCGGATATGCGAAGATCCGTGCGGCCCAGTGTTCGATATTTCAAACGATACCCTTCAGCCTTAAAGCGAACGTGACGCGCGAGCGAGGCCGGCCCTCGCGCGCAATAAGAATCACATTGCCACGACTTCGGCAGATTCGATGCGACGATGGAGTTCTTTTACGAGCTCCATTGCCGGCCCATAGCGATCGGCGTCGTCATTGCCGAACCCCTTATGGAACAGTGCGCGATATTTATTGGTACGCTCGAGACTGTCCCCGAACGTTCCGGGAGCCGCAGTCGGGATAACGTCCGGCGATACATCGAATACGTTCAGCGGTCGTTTTCCCTCTTCGACCAGTTTGATCTGCTCATCGAGTTGCCGGCGAAGTAACACCAATGCCACGTCTGAACGGCCGAGAACTTCCTGCGAGCGGTCGCAGATCGCTCCTTGAGCGACCCATGTGATAGCGTCTTGCGCTAGAACAAAGTCGAGTATGGGCTGGCCGTCAACGTCAACGAGTGGTGGCTCGTACCAGGGCACAGTGTCTTGATGCGGGACCTCGACTCCGGGCGGTGCAGCGTATACCTGGTAGCAAATGTGATAGGTATGTGTGTCGTCGATCGGGACGCGTAACTGAAACTCGCTACGCGGCGCTCCCGGTTTGCCGGTTCGGGTACAGAATGGGAAGATCACCCAATTGCTCTCTGTGACACTGTCGGCTGCAGCACCGAGGTCCTTGGAATAAACGAGCCCCTTTACAAAACCGGACTCCGACGGCTTGGCGTAAACCTCTTTGATGCCGACGCCCATCTCCATCCGGCCATGCAAGGTGTGTCGCGCATCTCGTGCGCGCTCCAGCTCACCTTTCTTCTCGAGCTGATACTGAAAAAATTTGCCATGGAGCCAAGCGCTATGGGTGGGATCGCCCGTATTCTCGTGGCACTGCAGCCAGTTGCAGTCGAGGGTATTTACAGCGATTTGCCGGATCGCATTCGGCTCGACATATAAGTCCCACCGTGGGAGCGCCGGCTCCGGCAACGGTCCCATATAGGCAAAGATCAGCCCGCCCAATTCGCGTACGGGATAGCCGGGAAGCTTTCGCTGGATCGGGCGTTTAGGATCGGCTTCCAGCGGACGCTCGGTGCAGGTTCCCGTCTCATCGTAGAGCCAGCCGTGGTAGGGACAGCGTAAACCGCACTCGTCGGGAATACCGTACTGCAAGTCGACACGGCGGTGGAGACAGCGGTCGCCGATCAACCCGAGCGTTCCGCTGCGGTCTCGATAGAGTACGAGGTCCTCGCCGAGGAAGCGCACCTTCCGCACCGGATTCTCTCGTAGTTGCGAATACGGGCCGATCGGTATCCAGTAACGACGCATCAACTCGCCGCACGGCGTACCCGGCCCTACGCGCGTGAGGCGTTCATTCTGTTCAGGGGTAATCACTAGCTTGCTCCTTCATATTTGTTTGCTACGCCGCTCGCGCACGGATACCGATACACCGCCCTGGCCAGACCTCGAGCCTGGCGCGTGTTTTCCATTTCACAGAGATCTTCGCTACCTTGAGTCGCGATGAAGACACGCGAGCTGCGCCGGGCCGCTTTCACAAAAACTCCGTTCGGCAAGCGTTCAAATCGGTAAGCCATCAAACGCCCGCGCTGACCCGCACCAGAGCGCTAGGATGGAATACTTCCTCCACGGCCGGCAGTCGGGGAATTACACCGCTCGAGTGTGCGTAGACGAGCAACTTCTCAAGCGCGCGACGATTCTGGTCGATTCCATTGGCGTCGGCATTCAGCCCCAAAATCTGACGTTCACGTTCAGCGTCCGCGCCATACCACGCGAGCAGGGAATGCTCGGGATCATCGGCATATTCAGCTGCGATTTTCCGAGCCTGCTCACATGCAACGAACAGACTTTGCGCTAACCACGGATATCTTTCAAGATGCTCGGTGCGAACTACGAACGCGTGACTCATCGGGTAGACACCGGTCTTCTGATAGTAGTCCACTTCGGCGCTTTTGAAGTCTGGAAAGAGCCGAACGATTTCGGCGTACTCGCGTGCCGGCGTGCGCGGCGTAATCAGCGCATCGATCTCACCTGCAATCAATTTTTTAGTGAGCGTGGCAGCGTCCGCAGCTTTAAGTTTCACACCGGGAGGCAGCGTTGCGTCATCAATCTCCGATGCTTCACCGGTCAGCCATTCAATAGACTTGACGTCGACTCCGTGCTCATGCTCAAGGACGCCGCGCGCCCAAAGCGCCGCTGTGTTAAACCACGAATTCACCGCCATCTTCTTGCCCGCCAGGTCACGTGGTTCGCGAATTCCAGATTGTGCGTTAACGAAGATCGCACCGTGACGGAACTGACGGTTCAAGAATACCGGGATCGCCGCGAAATCAGCTCCCTGCGCCCACATGCGTAAATACAGCGCCATTGAGAACTCTGCGGCGTCAAATTCCCCGTTAAGAAAGCGGTCGTGACGTTCGGCATTATTCTTAAACATTTGCGACTGCAACTCGAGACCGGGCGCCTGCACGCGGCCCTCCGCGATCGGCCGTCCGCGCTCATGGTTGCCAGTTGCAATGCGAAACGTTAGGTTAGCCATTGTCATTCGATGCGGGCAGATGTTCGATCACTCTTCGGTCCTTCTGAGAACGTTCTAACGATCAATACGAGCCGCAAAATGCGCCTTTCCGAACGCGTCGACGGCGGTCTCAATTCTGTCGATCATGTCCAAACTTGACCGCGTGCCGCCTGTCTTCCGCACGACGGCAGAAAAGCAGTTCGGAGAAACCGTTCTCTTCGCTTGGCGTTAACGATTCGATGTAGAGCGTAATAGGAAGTTCTCTAGCACGGAAGCCCGTCCTGTGCTCTTTGCACCATCTCACGACTCTTGCCGATACCGCTTTAGTATCAGCGTTATATATGTGGGTATCAATATATATGTGGGTATCAATATTAACTCGCGCCTTCGTGCACTCACATAACAGAGTGAACCTGCTGTGAAACTTACACTATATTGCGGGATTCGGTTGACCATCGCTGAGCGTTGCGTCGGGCATGCAGCAATTATTTGCGAAAACCGCCGCCGTTCGCGCAGCCGGAAGTTGGCGACGGTGGTGCGCTCGGGGCAGAGGGGATTAACGCGCTTTTGGCCAGACGCGGCGATGCGGCTGCCGCGGCGTGCTGCTCATCGATGTATGAATCACCGCGTCCTTCATCGTAGCTATGGAGAATATGCAGCCTAATCTCTGCATAGCGAGGCTACGTCTAAGTCCCGGTCGGCTTTGGTGGCTGTCTCTGACCATGGCAACAGAGGAAGGCAAGGTGGCGACCGACGTAGGTTTGCTACGATGAGCAGGACGTAGCACTGGAAGATCCGGGCGGCGAAATCGGCCCAGCGTCGCCGGGCTTACCACACATGGGCCTGTGGTTAACGCCGGACGGCTATCGCTGGGGAGCTCTCGGTTCAGAACGGTGCCCGCGAGCGCCCACCGAGCACCTCTAACGAAGCATTGGCGACCTACTCGGTCGGCGTCAAGCCCCGAACCGCGCCAGCGCCTAGTTGCACGCAGGCCGGTATACGCCAAAGGCCCTCTTAATTCGCAACGTCGGCGCCGTAGATAGCGCTTCGTGACGTGAGCGAATTCCCCACTGCGATCACGTCGGCGGCTGCGCCCCGATCATCGATGCGTTTCCGGTGCGCATGCTGTTCGATTGGACATCCTCGCGCCGTCGCTGCCGGTGCTTGCGGACACTGGCGACGATATCAATGAGAACAGCATCGTCGCGATACTCCACTACAACACTTTCCGAGAACTCTTCATGGGCGACGCCGGCGAGTCGAGCGAAGCGCGACTCCTCGCAAGCGGCACCGACCTCCACGCCGACGTGCTAAAAGTCGGCCATCACGGCTCACAATACGCCTCAATGCCGCCGTTCATCGCTGCCGTCCACCCGCAGGCCGCGATCATCTCCGTCGCCCGCCACAACACATTCGGCCATCCCAGGCCGGCTACGCTCGCAACATTAGAACGTGTCGGCGCAACGATCTACCGAACCGACCACTGCGGAGCCCTATCGATATCGCCCGAATCACGTCTCCTCACGGTCATCTCGAGCATCGTCGCGGGACAGCAAGAGTGTTCATCAGTGCCGGCGACGATTCCAAACTTCGTTCACGGGATGATTTAAAGTACCAGTCGCAGTGGCGGTAAGGCGCCCGGTCCCGCGGGTGACCATAAATTCCGTCGAGCGCGAAAGGAATTCTTTGCGGTCGATGCGATCGCCGATGCGCAGTCCGGCGCCCGCTGCAGCCGAGTGCAGCGCGATCGGCACGATGCGTCCGCTCGCATCAAGCTGATTGCCGGTTACCGGCACGGGCAAAGATCGCTCCGGTTCGCGATCACGATGAGGCACGCCGCGCGCACAAAAGCCACACGGTACAACGTACGCAACACGGCGGCGCGGGCCGAATCGCTGGGTCATCGCGGCAGAGCTTGCTTTACTCGATACTCGAACCCTATGAACGAACGGCCAGCCAATAACCAATGCAATCAGCCGCCTGGAGCTCCCGTTGACGTAGTGCTTGTGACCACATTATAATGCGTCATGAGGACTTCGCGCGAGGCGGGCATCCGAGAGGCGAAGGCGCGGCTGAGCGAGCTTTTGCGCGACGTGCAGGCCGGCCGCGAATGGGTTATTACCGAACGCGGCAAGCCGGTAGCTCGCCTGGTGCCCGCATCGACTCCGCGGGGGCCGCTCGAGGACCGCCTAAAGCGACTGGAGGAGGCCGGCGTCGTTGAGCGGCGTCCCGTTTCCCAATACTCGCTGCCCCCGCCGTTGCCGCTAACAGACGAGCTCGCTAAACGAATCCTGAACGAAGACCGCGGGACGTGAGGGCTGCGCAATCCGGTGTCTTCTACTGGGACACCTCGGCCATCATCTCAGCACTCTTTCGCGACCGCCACTCCGACGAAGCCTCGACCGCGGCTCGCGCGCCGGGGACACATCTGATGTCATCACTCGGATGGGCCGAGGTGCAAGCCGTCATTGCGCGCATCGAGCGCGAGCAGGCAATGTCAGCGGTCCTGATCAGCGCTGCGCGCGAAGCCGTTGAGCGCGGCCCATGGGTACGCCTCAGCGTTGATCCGGATCGGCAACAAATCGCGGTCCTCGCGCGCGCGTGGCCGCTGCGCGGCGCCGATCTTTGGCATCTCGCAGCTGCGAAGGCACTCCAAGCGGATTTGCCCGAGTTACACCTTCTCTCTTTCGACGCCAAGCTCGCCGAAGCAGCGCGGGGTGAGGGATTTCGCTGACTCCGTCGCCACGTGAGTGAAATCCCTACTACGATCACGTCGGTGCATGTTGCCCAATAATCTGGGCAATGCCGGTTGCGACGGTGTTTGACTCCAGGCAAGCAATTGCTTACGCTTTGCCGCGCTGGTGCACTCCGCTCGCAAGCAGCGCCTCGCCCAATGCGACATCCGCCGGGTACGTGCTGAACAGTAATTGCACGGCGAATTCGACAATCGCGCTGCGCGTGACGCGATGCTTATACGAAAGCCGTTCCAGACGGCGAACTAACGCAGTAGCGATGGTGTGCGAGATAGCTGTCCGTTCAGAGGCCGCCAATTTTTTTTCCTCGGGGAATGCCGGTGTCGTTGTGTGTCTACCCGGCTCGTAGGACGCCGAAACCGCGCTCGCTTAAATAACAGGCGAGCAGAAAAAAATGACCGCGCATATTTTTTATTATTTATTGTTTACGACGATCGATTGCGCGGGTATTCATGCTATGCGAGCTCATCCACCCCTATCC
Source organism: Vulcanimicrobiota bacterium (assembly GCA_963845455.1). Taxonomy (GTDB): domain Bacteria; phylum Vulcanimicrobiota; class Vulcanimicrobiia; order Vulcanimicrobiales; family Vulcanimicrobiaceae; genus Lustribacter. Next base: position 171,914 of record CAWJSM010000004.1, read on the forward strand.
GGGCTCGCCGCACGGAAAGAGTAGTTAGTTCATGAGCATCATCGCATGGCTGGTCGTCGGTCTCATCGCAGGTTTTCTTGCAAAATACGTCGTCCCTGGTGAGGGCCCCGGCGGAGTTATCGGCGACATCATTATCGGCGTTATCGGCGCATTTATCGGCGGCTGGGTATTCAATCTTCTCGGTCATTCGTCGGCAGACGGCATCAACTTGTACAGCATCTTCGTCGCGTTCATCGGCGCTGTGATCCTGCTGTTCATCGGTCGCTCGTTGTCGCGCGCTCGCGCATAGAACACACGGCGTCAGTAAAAGGGCTCGGGCTTCGGTCCGGGCCTTTTTCTTTCACGGTCGCCGAAACGGGGCAAACGTTTTCTGTTTAGACCGCTGTGGAGCAATTATCAAAAACCGCTGACATCGCCCCGCGACAGCATCATGTACCGATCGTAACTGCACGGCGCGGCTTGCAATAGGCGTCCGGCGACGGCGTAACCCTCGGTGTGCTAACCTCTGCGCCGACGTCCTAAAAGTCGGGCATCACGGCTCGCAGTACGCTCGCCAAACGTGCGAATCCGCTGTCGGCCCGTTAGCTGCCCCTAGGGCCTCTTCCGCAGGAAATTCACGCTTGGGCGGGGTTCTAGTAACCACCTAAGTGCGGGTCGACGTTCCCGCTTCATGCCTCTTGGAGGGCAATATGATTCGGCTTCATTCCATACAACGGCTTATAGTAGGTCTCGTGCTCGTAATGCTGCCCGTGTTGGGCGTCTCCAAGCCGGCCTCGGCGTATCCGAACGCGACTATTGTTAACCAAACACGTAAAGCTGCGACGGGTACGATTCACTACGCCGCCTGCCGATCCGATAAATTCGCCGTTCCAGCCGGCACGAGGCACGCAAACGGCATCGTCACGCCGGTTCAAATCACCATCAGTACGAAGCGCGGCGCCTGTCTCATTACGGCAATTGAAGCAACAGAAGTCGGCGTGGGTCCGGCAATTCCGTATAAATCGAGCGGCACCGCGAAATCTCGCTTCATCATTTTCCACAATGGAAATGGACTTGAAGTCGGGGCCGACTGAACGGGTGGGCCAAAGCCGCCGGAGCTAGTCCTGGTGACGGGGACACATCTGATGTCATCACTTGGATGGGCCGAGGCGCAAGCCGTCATTCGCGCATCGAGCGCGAGCAGGCACTGTCAGCGGTCCTCATCAGCGCCGCGCGTGAGGCCCGCGCGCGCGCGTGGCCGCTGCGCTGACGCTACGATGCGTGATGGAGGATCCGTTGGCGAGAAATGACGTCCGCCAAGATCGGTGCGCCGGGCCGCAACAGCGCTGAGGGAGCGGGCGCAACGTCGCGCTCGTCGATCTGCAGGCGCCGGCATTGAGCGATGGTCGCAAGGACGACAACGCCTTCGGCGCGCGCAAACGGCTCCCCGATGCACATCTTCGCCCCGCCCCCAAACGGGAAGAAGGCAAACTTCGGAGGATCCGCGCCTTCCCATCGCTCAGGGCGGAATTCCAGCGGCTCCGGGAAGTAGCGTGGATTACGGTGCGTGACATACGGGCTCACGAACACGCTGGCGTAACGTGGTATTTCGTAGCCGCCGAGGATGACGCGTTCGGTAGGCCGGCGGGCGAATGCGGCCGCCGGCGGATACAGCCGCAACGCTTCCGCAAAGACGCTGGCGGTGTACGGCAGCTTTCGCACGTCATCCATCGTGGCCGCGCGTCCGCCGAGCACCGCGTCCACCTCGGCGTGGAAGCGCGCTTCGACTTCCGGATGCCGGCCAAGCAAATACCATGCCCAGGTCAGCGCGCTCGAGGTTGTTTCGTGTCCCGCCAGGACGAACGTGATTAGCTCATTCCGGATGTCCACATCGCTCAGAGCCGCGCCGGTCTCATCGCGCGCCTCGAGCAACATTGCGAGCAAATCATTTCCGCCTGTCCCGGCAGCGCGGCGCCGCGCGACGATCGGATCGACGATGTTTTCGAGAGCGGCACGCTCTCGCCCGAACACGAGGCGCACCTCTTGCGGCAAATGTTTGCGCACCGCGAGCATCGCCGGAGCGAGTGCGGCGAGCAAGGGTTGAAGGCGTCCTCCGCGTCGACCAATCGAAGAGACCACATCCGCGATCTGGTCGGCACACCCGACTTCGTCGCCGAAGAGCGCACTCCCGACCACGTCGAGCGTCAGCCGCATCATCGCCGCACCGACGTCGATTCGTTCGCCTACGCCCCAAGCATCCGCCGTTCGCCGCGCGATCGCTTGTATGCTCGCCACGTAATGCTCGATGCGCGCGCGGTGGAACGCGGGCTGCAGCATGCGCCGCCGGCGGAGATGTCCGGGGTCGTCGAGTGTGAGCAATCCGTCGCCGGTGATCTCACGCAAGAGCGCGGCCCCCGAGTCGCGCACGAAGCGGTGTTGCTGTGTCTGCAACACGTCTTCGATCAAATCGGCATCATCGAGTAAAACGACGTGCTGACCGAGCACGCGCAGGTAACTGATCGGCCCGTATCGCCGAGCCATTTCGAGAAAGTATGCGAGCAGCCCGTTAGAGTCTCCGAAGCCGAGAAAGCGCAACGCATCACGGCCGCGCGGCCCCGGTATTGCCTGCTGCATCGCCATGGGCAGAGATTCGACCGAGACCGACGCCTCCCATCTCAAATCATGCGCGTTGCGTTTCCAGCGCGGACGCGGCGGTCAGCGGACGATGGGCTTCGTCGAACACCTTCAACAAGTCGGCGCGGTATGGATAAAAGCGCGCCTGCGTGCGCGAAAGCGCCCGCCCGAGGCCGTCGCTGAGCATCTGCTTGTCGTATTCGACGTGTAGATCGATCACGGTGTTCTTGGCCGCGTCGCGGATGACGGCCATCGGATCTTCGCCGTCTTCGACCTTGGCGATCTCGCGTTCGAGCATCTTGCGGAACAGGATGACGCCGCGGTCGGTGGTGCCCAATTTTTCCAGTTCGCGTTTGGCGACCGGGCCCTGCGTGACCCACGCCATCACGTCCTGGATGTCGAGCACGTCGAGAAGAAACTCGCCCTTCTCATTGCGTTGCGGCACGTCGAACGGCACGACGTCTTCGAGCAGGTGTGCCGGAATGTCGACGCCGTCCCGAAACGTGTAGGCGGTGTACCAGTAGTGCATCGTGTTCTCGTCGTCTACCGGGACGCGAATCTGGAACGAATACGTCCGCGAGCCGTCGCGCTTCGAGCCGACTGCGAGCGTGTTCGGGAAGAACACCGGATGGCCGACGCGCCAATCGTCGGCGTCTTCGGACTGACCCTCGTAGAGGCGGCGCTTGTAGAGCCCGTACTCGAACTCATCGAATGCGATCTTCACATGGTGGCGCGAGATCGCGTACGACGGTTTGATGCCGGTTTGCTGTTCGGCCACGAACTCGGCTAAGTGCCCGTGCAGCCATTCCGTGTGGACCGGGTCGCACGAGTTCTCCATGATTTGCAGCCAGTTGCAGGGCACGAGCGCACCGCCCATCATGCGCACGGCGCGTTCGACGACGAAGCCGTCGAGCCGCGGGATGAACGGCGCCGGCTTGGGCCCGAGATAGCCCCAGATCAGGCCGCCGAGTTCGCCGACTTCGTAGCCGCCGATGCTGACCTTCTCTTTGAACGTGCTGCCCTCGGGCTCATTGGGCTGTTCCGTGCAGGCGCCGGTCGCGTCGAACTTCCAGCCGTGGTAGGGGCAACGGATGCCGTCGGCCGTGGGGATTCCGTAGGCAAGCGAAGCGCGCCGGTGGGGACAGACCTCACCGATCAGGCCCAACCGGCCGCTGCGGTCCTTAAAGAGCACGAGGTCTTCGCCGAGTAGCCGAACGCGTTTGGTCCACTTGTCGCGCATCTCGCCCGCCGTCGCGATCGGATACCAGTAGCGGCGCAGCAACTCGCCGCTCGGCGTGCCGGCCATGACGCTCGTCAGGCGTGCGTTTTCGCTCTCGGTGATCATTCGTCGTACCCCCTTTGCTAGACGAGGAACGGGTTGCTCCCGATGTCCCAGCGCTCGACCGCGCTCCGGAAAAGCTATCGCCGGTGAACAGTATTGTTCCCGCTGCGCCCTCCGCGCCGGTTTATTCCTTTTTCGCGGAAAAGACCAACGCCTGAATCGGCATGATGCCCGGATTTCCAAACTCGTGCTCTAGGTCTCGAACGATCGCCGCCCGGATTTCTTCCGCATCAACGCCACTGCGCGCGCCGATCTGGTCGATGAGCGGGCTGCCGTAAACGAGGCCCCGTGCGAAGAGATCGAGATCCGGAAGCTCCCGCCTCAACTGAACGACCGTCGCCGAGATATCAGTAAATCCCGCGTCGATGAGCGATTCCTTTATCGCATCGAATCCGTACGAAAACGGGATTTTCATGAACTGCGGCGGATCGTCCGGAAAGAACCTGACGATGGCATCGTGCGTGATGCGCGCGAATCCGTTGTAACGATGCAGATCCCAAACGCTGAAGAGATAATGCCCTCCGCAGACGAGAACGCGCCGGACCTCACGGTATGCTCGGTCTTTGTCGGGATAGAACATGACGCCGAATTGACACACGACGAGGTCGAAGTCCGCGTCACCAAACTGCAGCGCGGTCGCATCAGCGGGATGGAAATCGACCGGTTCATCCGCACGAAACTTGCGCCGTGCAACCTCGAGCATCGGCGCTTGGAGGTCGGTAGACGTCAGGTGCGCCGTCGCGGGTAGAGCATCGCGTAGACTTCGCGTAACAATGCCCGTTCCGGCTGCCGTTTCGAGCACCCGTGACGGCTGCAGTTCTGCTGCTCGCCGCGCGATGTCTGCAGCATAGCCCGAAAAAATAACCGGACCGAGTCCAGCATCGTAGTGTTGGGGAATATCGCCGCTAAAGGCTGCCGACTCGCCGCTCATCTGAGGCCTCCCATCCGGTAATGGCGTGCCCATATCTTTACACCGGCCGGCAGTGGTTATCCGCCGATGCTTCACGATATGTGCGGAACAATTTGATTGCCGGCCAGTTGCCGATGAGGACAGCTGGCCGGCGGTGATCAACCAGTGCACGCCTCGAGAATGAGTGCCGCGACTTCGTTGGGGTGGGAAACGAGTGATGCGTGGCTCGACGGCAAGGAAATCGTTTTCGCGCCGGCACGCTGTGCAAAGAAACGTTCGAGGTCGGGGCTGATCATCAAATCGTTATCCGATACCTGATACCACGACTTGAACTGCTTCCACGCCGGAGTTCCCATCGTATCCGTAAAGAGCGCTCCCGCGATCGGCCGTTGTGTGGCCGCAAGGACGGCTCCCTCTTCCGGAGGGGCATCGCCGGCGAAGGCTTGCGCCATGTGTGCGCGATCGATGTAAAGCAGACCACCCGGTCCGGGCGCGATGTACTGCAGGCCCGACGGTGCGGCGAACTTCGTGCCGAGTCCGCCGAGCGACTCGCCTTCATCCGGGGCATAGCCGGCGATGTACACGAGACCGGCGACATTGCTCGCGCCGGCCGCAGCGGACGTCATAACGGCACCGCCGTACGAGTGACCGGCAACGATCGTCGGTCCACTCATGGCGTCGATCATGGCACGCGTGTTTGCGCTATCACCGGCTAAGCTCTGCATTTGGTTTTGGACGGCTACGACGTTGTGGCCCGCAGCTTGCAGCAGCGGAATGACCTTCGACCAACTTGATCCATCGGCCCAAGCGCCGTGGACGAGAACGATGTTACGTGACATGGACTTCTCCTCAGTAAGCTGTGTGTTGGCAACAGTTTGGGTGTTAGTGGAGTGAATGACGAGACGGTTCACGAAGACTTGACGGCAAGCGGCGGTACGGCAACGATCGGCGCTCGCGGAATGATGCCGAGCGTAAGAGTCGCAACCGTCACGGTAACGATGGTCGCAAGTGCGAGGACGAATGCAGCAAGGGCTTCAGTGACGACGCCGGGGGTGCTCGCGTGGTAGCGCAAAACGGCGCCGGCCAATTCATTCGCCGAGAAGGCGTACGCCCAGAGCCCGGCGCCGATCGGCATGCCTGCCGTCATTTTCCAAAGCGACGCGACTAGGACGGTATTGAAGAGCGCCGCGGTGACGAGAATATCGAACAACATATTGCCGTGACCGGCGATCTGAAAGATCGCTATCGCAAGCACGGCGGGCGACGAAATGAGAACGGCGACCGACGGCGCGCTGCGTGCGGGCGTCTTTTCTTCAAAGACGAGCCGGTGAAAGATGAGCGGCAAGAACGTGATGTAGTAAATGACGGCGATTGCGAAATTAACGATCGCCAACTGATGGTAGCCAAGCTGCCAGCCTGCGAAGACGGTCGTGGCGTTGCCGATGACCGGCACGAGCCATGCCGTCGAAATGCTGGTGATCTTGTAGTCGCGCAAGATCCAAAGCCGGAGCAGCGTTAGCAGCAAGATGAGGCCCGCCGCCGTTGCGACGCTCCACAGAGCCGTCGCCAGAGACGTCGAGTACGGGATTGCGCCGTACGCAAGGAGCGAAAGCGAGATGACGATCGTTCCGAAATACGGCGCGCTCGCCGCATCGGTGAACTCGGCGGTGACACTCGGCCAATGCCGGATGGCCTTGAACGCATATAGGAGGCATAAGAGAGCGAACAGTGCGCCGGCGAGAGCGATGATGGCGGCCCAGATAATGCTCGGAGCGCCGAACTGAACTCCCGCAACGCGCCAGGCGAGACCCAGTCCCGCGAGGGCCATGGACGACCCGAACGCGGTGACGGGCGGACGGAGGGGGCGGGGGGCGGCGGTTGCATTTAGCATGCCGCAACTGTAGGGGATCGGAACACGGCCGAGCCACGGACAGAAATCCGTACTTTTAATCGTCGGTGTTCGCCGGGGCCGGCTTGGACTACGATCGGGTCATGAAAAACGACCAGTTCAGCAACCACTTCCGCGGGCCCGTCCACTATCGATCGGTTGAATCCGCGCAGGTTCGTGTCGCTTACCGGGAAGCCGGACCCGCCGGCGCTCCCGTCATCCTCTTACTTCACGGCTTTCCTACGTCGTCGCACATGTACCGCGATCTTATCCCGCTGCTGGCCGATCGCTATCATTTGATTGCGCCGGATTACCCGGGCTTCGGTTACAGCGCCACGCCGCCGCCCGATACGTTCGAGTACACGTTCGACCATCTGGCCGACGTGCTGGAAGCCTTCGTCGATGCGCTGGGTCTAACGCGCTATGCGCTCTATATGCAAGACTTCGGCGGCCCGGTCGGGTTCCGGTTGGCAACCCGCCGGCCGCAATCGGTTACGGCGCTCATCATCCAGAATGCCAATGCGTACGACGAGGGCGTAAGCCAGGTTGTTCGCGATGTCGTCATCCGGCACTGGACGGATCCCTCGCCGGGTACCGCTGACCGCCTGCGCGGACTTTTCGAACTGCCGGTAACGATGGGGCAGTTTTTGGACGGGGTTGCCGATCCGGAACTCGTCAGCCCGGATTCGTGGCAACACGCGCAGTGGGGCATGGATCGACCGGGCAACAAAGCCATCCAGTTTGCCATCCACGCGAATTATGGAAGCAATCTGGAGCGCTATCCGGTGTGGCACGAATATTTTCGTCGCTATCAGCCGCCCGCGATTATCACGTGGGGTCGTCACGATCCGATCTTCACCGTCGGTGGAGCGCTCGCGTACGCCAAAGACCTTGCCGTTGCCGAAACGCACTTGCTCGATGCCGGCCACTTTGCGCTCGAAACGCACGCGGTCGACATTGCAATACTCGTGCGTGATTTTCTCGCGCGTTATATTGCTGTCGGCGCGAACGCCGCTTCGATCACCTGATCGTCGGTCCAGGTCGCGCCGCGCTGCTCGAGCGCTCGGAAGCCGTCAGCGATGAGGAGCGAAGCGAGACGGGCTCGGCACTCGCGCGCAGGGGCCGTCGTCGAAACGTGTTTGATTCGCGAAATTTGCCGATCGGCAAATCCGATCAGGTGGGCTGCACGATCGAAGTCGCCGGAGAGCGCAAGCGCGTAGGCAAATTGTTGAAGAGCGATCCCGAGCAGGATGGAGTCGCCCAAGCCGGCGGCAAGACGCACGGCCCGTCTCGCGACATCGAATCCATTGGGAAGGTCGTCCGCGAGGAGCGCCAAGGCTGCGAAGAGGCTGAACACGACCATGCGTATCATGTCGTTGTTCTCGATCTGCTCGGCGATCTCGACGGCGTTCCGCGCAGTGGCAAGAGCAATGGGAAGATCGCCTGCCAGATGTTGTGCTTCCGCGAGATTGGCATACCAATTTGCCCGGGTGGCATTGGGCGCCTCAGCATCGTAAATGCGCAGGGCTTCCTCCATCTGCGCACGCCGGCGTTCGAAGTCGCTTTCCGCTAGAAAATTTGCGGTATTCTGGAGTATGTGGGCGAGAAACCGTGCATCTTCCGCGCGCGCGGACGCGATCGCGTCGGCAACGGCGCGATCGCAACGTCCCTGGTCATCGGCGTGATGGCACATTGCCGCAAGCCAAAGCAAGCAATTTGCCATAAGACGAGGCGTGTCAGACGATCGTAAGATCTCCGCTGCGCGTTCAATCTGTGGACGCTCGTCGAGCCAGTCGGGACTATATTGGAGATAGGCCTGAACGATGATCGTAATCTCACTCCAAAGGAGCGGATGGCTCTTCGGGTCCAGGAGCCGGCGCGCGCGATCGAACCAGTGCCGTGACGTTGAATACGCCTCGTCTTGCAAGAAAAGTGACGATCCAAGTACTAATCGCGCACCGATGACGGGATCGGCCTCGTCGACGAGCGCCCACGCTAGAGCGGCTTCGATGTTGTGACGATCGGCCTTCAACTGCGAAACGTATCGCATGCGATCGGCAACGGTAAGCGGATTCTTCAGATCTTCCGCCAGTGCGACGTAATGCAGCGCGAAACGGCGTCGAAGCGCGTCGAAGCCTTCCGCTCGTTGAGCCGCCGAACTCGCATACGCCCGAATCGTCTCCAAAAGCAGATAACGCGTGCGGCTCGCATCGGCGAACGCCACGAGCGACTTGTCGACTAAGGCGGAGAACGCAGCAATTGCGTCATCGTCACCTATGGCGTCCGTCACGCAAACGTCCAGAACGGCCTCGAGCGTAAACGTGCCGGCAAACACCGAGCAGGCTTCAAAGACGCTACGTTCCAACGCCGAAAGTCGCTGATAACTCCAATCGACGATGCCTTCGATCGTCTGATGGCGCTCGGGCGCGTCTCGATTGCCGCGCAACGGCATGCGCATGCGTTCGCGCAGACGTGTGGCCAGCGCGCCGATGCCGAATAGTCGCAGCATCGGCACGGTCAATTCGATCGCGAGCGGCAAACCATCGAGCTGTCGCACGATATCAACCGCGGACACAACGTCGGCGTCGCAGAGCGTCGCAAGTTCCGCAGCGAACGGCGTGCCGCGGGTTACAAACAATTCAATCGCCGGGAATGCCGATGCTTCGGTCGCGCGTGGTCGTTTGGGCCGCGGGGCATGGTAGCGGTGAGAGCGTAAAGACGACTTCGCCGTGAATGCGTAAACGTTCGCGACTCGTCGTGACGATGCGCACGCGCGGGCAAGCGGAGATGACGGCGGAGACGGCCTCGGCAGCGGCGTCGATGAGATGCTCGCAGTTGTCAATGATAATGGTGCTGTCGCTCTCGCGCAAACCACGTTGCAATGCGGCGATCACCGGTTCGGCCGGTCCGATTTTGATGCCGAGCGTCTCGGCGATCGATTCGGCCACGCGCTGCGGTTCAGAAATACTTGCCAACGAAACGATCCAGCCGCCGGCTCCGGCCAGTTGTTGCACGACCTCGAGCGCGAGACGGCTCTTGCCGACGCCGCCCGGGCCCGATATCGTCACCAGCCGGCAGCCTTCGTCGGCAATGAGTTTGCGTAAGTGTGAAACTTCCGTTTGACGTCCGATGAAGCTCGTTACCGAATACGAGAGATTACCACCGGAAACCGTTTGCGCAACGGATTCCGCGCTTCGCGCACGCGCGCGCGCCGCCGCCTCCTTGAGTTCGAGCGCGTCGCTGGTAGAGAGCTCCAGGGCAGTCAGTAACAGATCGAGACTGGAGGCGTGCGGGGCGCGCCGAACCCCGCGCTCGAGCGCGCTCACGGCGTCAACGCTCATCCCGGCGCGCTCGGCAAACAGTTCCTGTGAGAAACCGGCGGACTGGCGATGCTTGCGCAACAGTTCGCCGAAGCGCGGAAGCGGCACACGTCTACATCCGCAAACGCGGCGTACCAGTCCTCTTGCCTTTCAGTAAGCCCAGAAGACGGTGCTCTGGTTTAGCTGCTTCGATGGCCTCCGTGCCGGGGAGAAGGTCCGCATGGGATTTCTTTGGGGTTTCTTCAAGGCCGTAACGCTCGTTTTCGCCGTCATCATCGCCGTGCTCGTCGTCATCGACGGCACGCTCTTGGCCAATCTCCTCGGTAAAAAGAACGAGTAGCCGCAATCACAGCAAGCCCAGCGCGCCCTGGGCAGCCAGCGAAAGGGAGACCGAAGACATCCCCGCTTGCGCCAGCGCTCCCATTCCGCGAACGACGGCCAGCAACGTTACGCCGATCGTTCGCGCATCGCGATCGGCGGCAATGTCGCCCGCGCGCTGCGCTTGGCGAACGCACTGAACGATTGCCCGTTCCATCGCCTTGAACGTGCGCTCGATGATCTTGTCGACATCCGGAAAGCGCCCGGCGACTTCGGCGCTACCTTTCGCCAGCATGCATCCCCGACGAGCGTTAGCACTACCCTTCGCCGCGGACTGGATATAAGCGCGTAAACGCACGATCGCGTCCGGATCGTTACCGCCCAGGCGTTCCTCAAGATCTGCGACGGCCCAGTCACAGTAGTCGGTGAAGGCCAGCAGATACATGTCTTGCTTTGAGCCGTAGGCGCCGTAGAGGCTGCCCTTGCCGAGACCCGTCGATTGCATGATGTCGTCGAGCGATGTCGCCGAGTACCCGTTATCCCAGAAGACCGATTGTATCGTCTCCAACATTTCCGTTTGGTCGAAACTCGCCGGGCGTCCCATGCAGCGAGAGTGTAGCAGATGATGACCAATCGGTCCAGATCAATAATCGTTATTGACCGTATGGTCCAGAAGTGATATGCTCGCCGGCATGAACAGACTGAATGGCAAGACCGCCGTGATCACCGGCGGCGCTACCGGGATCGGCCGCGCCGCGGCAAAGCGCTTCATCGAGGAGGGCGCTTTCGTCTTCATCTTCGGCCGCCGGCAGGCTGCACTCGACGCCGCTGTGGCCGAACTCGGGCCTAATGCCCGCGCGGTGACGGGCTCGGTCTCCGATCTGGCCGACCTCGACCGGCTCTATGCGCAGGTGAAGGCCGAGCGCGGAACCCTCGACGTCGTCTTCGCCAATGCCGGCGTGGGAAGCCAACTTCCGCTCGGCAAGATCACCGCCGAGCACATCGACGAAACGTTCGACACCAATGTGAAGGGTACGATCTTCACGGTCCAGCAGGCGCTGCCGCTGATGGGCAAGGGCGGGTCGATCATCTTGACGGGATCGAGCGCCGGCAGCACGGGTGCACCGGCGTTCACCGCGTACAGTGCGAGCAAGGCGGCTGTGCGCAACCTGGCGCGGACGTGGGCGGAAGATTTGAAAGGCACCGGCATTCGGGTAAACGTCCTCTCGCCCGGGGCAACGGCGACCGAACTTGCGAGGGAAGCACTAGGCGAGGAAGGCCTGAGCGCCTACGGCTCGATGACTGCGCTCCAACGCATGGGCGATCCGGCGGAGGTCGGGGCGGTGGCCGCCTTTCTCGCCTCGCAGGACAGCAGCTTCATGACCGGCAGCGAGGTCGCCGTCGACGGCGGCCTGGCGCAAGTCTAACGCCGTGAAAGTACAACTTGGCGCGGTCTGGCATTTCAGCTTTGCCGTCAAAGACCCGGAGAAGAGCGCGCAGTTTTGGACCGAGAACTTCGATCTGCAGGAGATGTTCCGGTCCGATGAGGCCATCGCGCTGACGAACGACGCGATGATCATCGGGTTCTTCAAAGGCACACCACATCCGGAGACGATCGACCACACGTCGTTTCACCTCGAGAGCATGCGCGCGCTGCGCGAAGCGCTCGAGACGTTGAAGAAAAACGGCGTAGAACTGGAAGACCCGGGCGACGAAATCGGCCCAACATCGCCGGGCTCACCGCACATGGGCCTCTGGTTTCACGATCCGGACGGGTATCGCTGGGAGCTCTCGGTTCAGAACGGTGCAGAGAAGCGATAGACGCCGTACGGCTGCGTCCGCGTACTGATTCCGTCGTTGAACGGCGGCGATTCGTTGATGTGCGAGGCGCTGATGTAGAGCGATCCGTCCGGACCCTCCGTAAACGTGTCCGGCCATTGCAGGCGGTCGTCGCTGAATAGCATCTCGGTCACGCCGTCCGGCGCCATGCGTTGGACCGCGTTACGCGTCACGTCGCTCAAGTAGATCGAGCCGCGCTCATCCATCCAGATTCCGTCGGTGGGGAAAATATTGGCGAAATTCTGCACCGCCGAAGCCGCATCTGCGCCGGAATCCCGTAGGACGGCGGTCGGGACGCGATACAGCGTGTTGGCCGTGACGGCTTTGTAGTAGAGATCGGCCCCGTCAGGCGAAAGCGCGATGCTGTCGGAACGAAACTGCGGCGGCTTGCCGTTCATCAGCAGCTCTTTGCCATTGACGATAATGCGCACGCCCGGCTCGATCATCACGGAGGGATGCCCGTCGAGCGCGCGATGGGCAGTGCCGCCGGTGATGTCGACGACCACGATGCCACCGTGACCGCTGTCGGTGAGGTAGGCGGTTCCTGAATCGATGTCGATGCGGATGTCGTTCATGTACGAATCCGCTAGCGCGACATCGGAGCCGAACGGGATCGTGCGATCGACACGATTCGTCTTCAAATCGATGAGGACGAGCTTCGGCCCGTTTTCGACGACCGGTCCCAATAACGGCGCACCTGCATCGACGATCCAGAGCGTATCGTTCTTGTCCACGACCACGCTCTGTACGCACACGAAGTGCTCCGCAGCCGACGCCGCTTTTAGATCCCAGAGGTTCCACGATTCGTCCGGGAACGGGATCGTCGATCCATCCGGCTTCACTTCGACGACCGCGTACTTGTAGCGGTCGGACCACCGCGGAAAATTGACGAACAAGCGGCCGTTTTGAGAAACGGAAATACCGGTAAGCTGAAAGTTATCGTTGCGATAAACTTCGGTGAGCGGCGCAGTTCCGATTGCGGACGAGTCAGTGGCGTGCATGATGCTGTGTCGATTTCCAGCCGAACCGCCCGCGAAACAAGCTTCGTCGCGCACCTAAACGCCTGGCCGCCGCTTGCGGGTCTCCGACGGGGTATCTTTGAGGGTTTGTACGCCGCTCGACCCCTCACCGAGCTATCACGTTTGGCTGGGCTAACCGTGCGGAAACTCGCAGCGACGCAGCGTGATATCGTGATAATAAGTTGAGGAGGCGCAATGAAAGCGCTGGTCTGGCACGGCAAAGAAGACATTCGCTATGATACGGTCTCCGATCCGAAGATCGAGGATGCCGGCGATGCGATCATCAAGGTCACGAGCTGCGCGATTTGCGGCTCGGACCTGCACCTGTTCCATATGCTGATTCCGGCAATGCTGCCCGGTGACATCATGGGACATGAAACAATGGGCGAGGTTGTCGAGGTGGGGAGCGACGTGAAGCGGCTCAAAAAAGGTGACCGCGTCGTTATCCCGTTTACCATCCAGTGCGGAACGTGCGAACAATGCCGGCGCGGCAACTTCTCGGTATGCGAGCGAACGAACCGCAAAAAAGAGTTCGCCGACAAAGTGTTCGGGCACGCAACTGCGGGATTGTTCGGTTATACACATCTCACCGGCGGCTATCCGGGCGGTCAAGCAGAGTATCTGCGCGTACCGTTTGCCGATACCACGCATCTCAAAGTGCCCGAGGGAATCCCGGACGAGAAATTGCTTTTTTTGTCAGACATTCTGCCGACGGGCTGGCAAGCCGCGGTCCAGTGCGACATCCAGCCTGAAGACACCGTTGCCATTTGGGGCTGCGGTCCGGTGGGCCAGATGGCGATCCGTTCCGCCGTGCTGCTTGGTGCGCAGCAAGTCGTCGCCATCGACTGTCTTCCCGAGCGGCTGTCGATGGCGGCCGCGGCGGGAGCCGTCACGATCGATTTCATGAACGAAAAGGTGATCGAGCGCCTCAACCAGCTCACCGAGGGCAAAGGTCCGCAGAAGTGCATCGATGCGACGGGCACCGAAAGCCACGTCAGCCTCGCCCAACCCGACACGATACTCGATCGGGCCAAGCAGATGGTAATGGCTGAGAACGACCGCCCGCACGTGCTGCGCGAGGCGATCTTTGCTTGCCGGCCGGCCGGAGTCATCTCGATCATCGGCGTCTACACGGGCCTCGTCGATAAGATTCCGATGGGGATGGCGATGAATAAAGGTCTGACATTCCGTATGGCGCAGGCGCACGTGCCGCGTTGGACCGACGATCTGCTGCACCGCATCGAAGATAATCAGATCGATCCTTCGTTTGTCATCACGCACAAAGTCGGTCTCGACCGCGGCCCGGAGATGTACCGGACGTTCCGTGATAAGCAAGATGGCTGCATTAAAGTCATGCTCGTCCCATAGGAAAGGTTGCTATGTCGATCCTTTCAAATCTTACTCAGCACATCGCTCGCTCACCGGGCGATCCCAAAGTCCAACATAAAGGCCCAAGCTCGTTAACCGCGGGCGACACATTAGCACGTTGGCTTGGAATATTCAGCTTCACACTTGGCTTCGCGGAGTTGATCGGGCCGGAGCGCATCACGCGGGCACTCGGGCTCAATGGCAAAGAATCTCTCGTACGCGCATTCGGCGTGCGCGAGATAAGCGCCGGCATTCCGACGGTCTCAATTGACAAGCAGGTCGGGCTAATGATGCGAATCGCAGGCGATGGGCTCGATATTGCGACGGTGGCTCCGGCATTGCGGTCGAGCAACACTAAACGAGGCAACGCGGCGGTGGTCTTTGGGGCGCTCCTGGCCATTACGGCGTTAGACGTCATCGCTGCAGCGGCGACCGCAACGGCCCATAAGCGGACGGCGCCTCCCCACGATTACAGCGATCGCAGCGGGCTCCCACGCGGGATCGAAGCTACACGCGGACTTGCGCGGCGTGATTTCGCGACGCCGCCCGATTATCGCGCGCCCGGCACGAACGCGGAACAGCTGCCGATGCCCAGCCGTTCGTAACAGTGCAACAGGCCTGTGCCACCACTCCTGTTGCGCAAGTTAGCAAGGAAAGAAAAGCCAGAACTTCGCTTACGTCACCGGCCCGCGGCGGCGATGGGGTCGCCGAGGCTTGCGGCATTGACAAATTCAACCGGGTAGCGACGAAGCAGCTTCGCCAGTATTCGTTCTTTGCTTTCACGATACGCCAAGTATTCAAAATCGATCCAGATAGCTGCGCCGGTTTGCTCTCGAATCAACGCCGCGATCGGTTGTAATTCTTTCCAGACGCGCGGCGCCATGTCGTAATACGACCCGAATAATGAATCGTCGAGGACTCCGAGATTGAGCAGTCGAGCTACGTTCTGATAATGAGCGCCGATTGCGGTAAGCCGATGATCCACCTTGGGCGTCGTCACCGCGAGAAACGTCGCGCGATCGCTAAGATCCAGCGACCCGAGGAATCGCCGGGCTTCGATGCCTTCCGCAGATTGAACCCACGACATGACCTGGAAATACGAACTCAATTGGTTCGCCAGTCGCATGTGCCGCAGTTGTCGCACGGCTGCGATCGCCGCAACGAGCACGATAAAGGCGCTCGCGATTGAAGCGATCGCACTAACAGCCTCCCAAGACATCGGAAACCTCCCTTCGCGCCGGCGACGGTGCGCCGCCAGATTGCCGAAGATTGGCCATCATATGTGCCGGCTCCCCAGGGGGTCCCGCTAGAGGTCACGTGCCGATCGGTTCTCCCGACGAGGCCAAGGCGGCCTCGATCCGGACGCGCAGTTGCGGTGACCGTTCTTCCTGATACGCGCGGCGTAAGAGAGCGATCGTCCAGGGTGCGGCGAGCAAAGCTAGATCGTCGATGAGGCGCAGGCGGCCCGCTTCATCAAGGACCGCGGTGGTCAATGCGAATGTCCACGTTATTACCGGCGCCGTCTCCGGCTCCGGCAGCGTTGGTTCGAGCGGCGCTGGTTCCGCCGGCTCCGCTTCGGAGAGGTTCGTTACGCGCGCCACGGCGGGAACGGCGTCGCGCGCGGGCCGGCGCAAGAGTCGTGCCGCGAGCGCTATCACCACTGCCACGAAGACGAGCAGCGCAACGCCGGCCGTAAGCGTCATCAGGGCGCTGGTTCACGTTGCGCCGCGAGCACGCGCAACGCTTGCCCACGACTCTCCACCAGCTGTGCGTCGACCGGTCGCGAGAGGACCGCTTCAAGGAACGCATCGGTGTCCAGATCGCGGATGGCGGTAAGTTCGCGTCGCAGCGCAGTGCGGTACGTGCCCACGTCGCCGACGACGCGCCCGTCGAATTCAAGCGTCGATCCGAGGAGCAATGCGGTCGCAAGCCATGGTTCGCCCGTTACCAAAGGAGCCTCATCGAGGGCGCCCTGAGCACTCGCAAGCTCGTCCCCGTGCAACGAACTGATCAGCCGTAATCCGTTGGCTTCGTACGGCGCCGCAACGGGCAATTCGCGCAATGCGGCGAGGACGCCGCGGAGCGACTCGCGCAACGCCGGCGTTTCGACGTCCGCCTCGACGATATCGGGCTCGGGGAGACGAAGCTTCACGAAAAGCCGATCGGCAAGCTCGCTCAATCGCTCCGCGTGCTCGCGTAGAAGCCGGCGCGTGGCACCATCGGCTCCGGCCGCATCGTCGGGGAACAGCGCTCGCAGCAGCAGCAAATCGGGGACGAGCCCACCGAGGCGCGCCTCTTCGAGATAGCGCACCGTCCACGCGAGCTTTTTGTCATCGAGACCGAGTGCGAGAATAACCGGCCCGTCGATGGTCTCGACCGGCACCGGTTCGACCGGCAGAGATTCGCGCGGCAACGCCACGGGGGTTGCGGCGGAGCCGTTCAGCGCATAGGCGTGTCCATCGCCGTTGCTGGAGATTCGCTTCGGCGCGGCTGCGGCGCCGATCACGGTGAACGGGAGCGCGGCCTCGACGATCGGAAGCGCCGAGGTCGATCGTACGCGCACCGGCTCGCATCGCACGGCCGTTTCCGGTCCGCCGTCCAAAGCGATGTAGGCGCGCGCTTCGATTGTCGTGCCGGCCGGCAGCGGCGCGTTGACGATGGCCTGCAGGCGAACGATCACCTCTGCACCGACGGCGACGTCGCCGAGCGAGAGCCCGGTGCTACCCAGCAGCGGTGACGTACCGACAAAGTCGAGCAGCGAGATGCCGTTGATGCTCGTGCTGCCCGGCGCATAGACGGCATTGGTGGGCTGATCGAGCCGGATCGTAAGCCGCTTCGCGGGGCCGTCGCCACCATTGCGCAGCGCCAAGGTGTAGTATATCGACGCACCGGCATCGATCGCTTCGGCGGGTTGCGACGTTAGCGTCGCGCCTTCGGCAAAGGATGCTTCAGCATGCGTGCGCAGTTCCAGCGGCACGAGCGAAAACGGAACGACGTTGCGGCCGCTCACGCAGCCGAGCACGGTGAGCGGCTCGTCGTGCGAGACGTGTCCGGTAAGTCGAAAGTACACCATCGCTTCGCGCGTCTCGCCGGCCGCGATGTCCCCCAGCAAAACCGTTTCATCGTCGTGCGTGGCGCCGTCGACACGTTCGAGGCGCAATTCGGGCGGGAACTGCAGCCGGACGCGGACTTCGCGTCCACGGTCCGTACCGTCGTTGCCAAGCACGAGCTTGCACGGGGTCATGTGGTTGGGACGCAACGCGTCGTCGCTCGCGGCAACGAGCTGCGATGTTTCCACGGTAAAGCGCGGACGCGACGCGACTTGAACGGCGGCCGCGCCGAGCTCGACGTCATCAGCGCCTGCGACGCGTAAGACGGCGCGAAGGCGAAGTTGCGCCTCGTCTTCGAGGACCGTCGCGAGCAGCGCATCGATGCGTAACGTCCGGCGAATCCCGGGCGACAACAGGTCGAGCGCGATCGCGCCGTCGTCACCGATGGGGAGTTCGGCGTCGCCCTCGGCGGCCCGCAAATGCTCGATACCGTCATCCGCGTCGAGAACGATGCGGACGCCGGAAGCGACGGCTGTGCCGAGGTTTCCAATCGCTACGGTGAACCCGACCGCTTCGCCGGGCGCAATTCGTCGCGCGCCTTCGCGCCGGATGGCGTTGAACGCCGCGGGGAAGGCCGGAGCGGAGCGAACGGTCAGCGCGCGATCGAAGGCGCGATGCCCGCCCTGCCAGTCCGTCCGCACGGCGAGCGTGAGCGACGTACCGTCGCTCGCCGGGGTCGTGACGACGCCGTAGAGCGCGAGTTCGATCGTACGTCCGGGCTCCAACTCGCCGAGAGCGAACGTGACGGGATCCTCGCCGTCCGGGACGGCCGCTCCGTCGCACGTGCGCGAACCGGCGCAATAGACGACACCGGGCGGAAGCGCGAATTGTGCGCGTACGTTTCGCGCGCGCGCCGTACCGGTGTTCCGCAACCTGACCGCCAGACGCATGCGCTGACCGGGCGAGACCTGCTCGTCGCAATCGGAGACAAAGGCTGTTTCCTCGCTTGCGAACGACGGCAGCGAGGTGACCTTCAGCGGGGCCAGTTCGAGTGCGAACTCGGCGGTTTCCAGCGAACCGATTCCGCCGCGAACGACGATCGGCGTCTGGTCCTCAATGACGGGATCGATGCGCGCCCGATAGCCGACCTCAATCGTCGAACCCGGAGCAAGTGCCGGCGCGACGATCGCCGGCCGCCCCACGCCGAAAGGATCGTCGGAAGAGCCGGCGAGCTCGCGACCATCGATGCGCGCGCTCCGCTCGACGTAGGTGGTGTGGCTGGGAAGCGGCAGCAACGCGATCACATCGTGCGCGCTCGAGTGTCCCCCGTTATGGATCACGGCGCGCAGTTGCAGTTCTTCGCCCGGAGCCACTTCACGAACGGGCGTGACGGCGAGGACGGTCTTCGGGTTGCGCAGGAGCGGCTTGCTGCGAACCACGAGGCGCACGACGTTCGAACCGATGACGGGAACTTCGAACGACGCAATCGCCGCTTGAATCGCGATCTGGGTCCCGTTCTCGATCGTCGAAGCAACGGTGTAATCGAGCGAGATCCGCCGCTCGTCGCCGGGTGCAATTTCGCCGATATCCGCACCGGAGCCGTGAAGCAGCGCCGTCAGTCCGCCCTGCTCGTCGGCGGGCGTCGCATCGATGCGCGCGGTACCGACCAGGTACGTCAGACCTTCGGGAAGGCGGAAACGAACGCGAAATCCGGTCGCGGTGCCGCCGCCGAGATTTCGGAACGTAAACGTCGCATGGATCGTCTGTCCGGGCTCGACGTACCCGTTGGGAGAGACGTGCAGCGTTCGCAGCCCCTCGGGCGGCGCCGTCGCGCCGGGTGCGAACACATCAGTTAGGGTTTGCAAAGCTCTTTACTATCGGCGCCGATGATACAGCGCCTACATTCGCATGGTCCTCAGCTTGGTGAGGGCTTACCTAGCTGCTATCCCCTCCCGCGAACCTACGTCGAGAGGAGGCGGTTGAAGAGCGACCGGTACCGCTGCAGTGCCAAACGCAAGTCCTCGGTGGACACGTCGGCACCGCTCGACCAGCTGCCCTCGAGCGTCTCACGTTGCCGCTCGAAGCTGTCCGTTAGCGCATCGACAAGCTGCCCGACGAGTTCGTGCGCGCGTTGCACGGCCTGGCGCGGTTCGTCAACGAAGCCGACCTGCACGCGCTCCCACGCCGTTTGCAGATCGACGCGGTCCGCTTCGGGAAGGAGGGCGACGTCGGCATTTGATGCCTGCAGGTCGCCGCGCTCAGTCCTGGGTTTTTCGGTGCCCGTCTGCGCGTCGTTCATGCCCGTACTCGGCGTGCGACGTTCATTGCTGCTGCGGGGCGGTACGCTGCGACCTTCTATCAAATTGCCGTCTGGTTCGGCTCCGACGAGATCTGCGAACAGTGAGCGGTATGCGACCATCGCGCGGCGCAAGTCTTCCGTACTCGCTTCACCGCGCGCGTCTTTCTCGACGATATCATTCCCAAGCCGGTAATTATCCATCACTTTGGCATGCTCGACCGAGAGATCTTCGATCCGGCGGTCGACGGCATTCTCGGCCGGATAGCCGCGATCGCGCATGACGTCTGCCAATAGACGATCGGCATCGGCGAGTGCACCGCTCGGGTCGTCGACGAAGCGGGCCTGTAGGGCGTTCCAGGCCTCGGTGTAGCGCGCGCGTGCTCCGGGAGTGATCGGCCGAATGTCGAGCGCGTGCACCCGTTTCTCCCGCCGAGCGAGGTCGGCTTCGGCGTTCCGCGGCGATCCGTCGCGGCTACCGTGCGATCGTACTCCGTGCCGAACCTTTTGCGCAAATCATCAGATTTGCGTCGCTGCACGACGAATGCGAGAATCGCGATGACGATGACCACGGCGATCGCGATCCACACCCAGGTGGTCGTGTCGAGCGTTGGGGCTGTTGCTTGCGCGAGCATGTGAAGCCTCCGGCAGTGATTTGTTTGCTCGCTGCTACCCGGTTCGAGCGGAATAGCAACACGCACGCACGCCAGACGAGACATACGGCGCTCGCTCACTTCCGCCCATGAAAGCCGGATTAAGATACGCGCTTAACGTATGTGAAACGGCGCCGTCGCGTTTAATGGGTCATGCTGACATCAGCGGCTCACGTTTTTGCGAAGCTTGGTCCGGCGACACTCGGACTGATTGCGGCAAGCGCGGTCAATGCAGCGCTGTTCCTTATGAACGTATTCGTATAGCCGAACGCTTTGGCGTCGGCGTCAGGCATTGCTGAGGCGTGAAAACCGCCTGAGCCCGGGGCCGGTAACTGCGACGATCGCGGACCGGTTTTCGAAACGCGGAGCGACGCTCACGGAATAGCCTTACCGCAGCCGCTCGACGACGAGTCCTTCGTTGGGACGAAGGGTGAAGGCGTCGGGAACTGCGCCCAGCACGCGTTCCGGAGCCGTCGAAAGCACGATGGTCCCGGCACATCCGTCGACGCGTTGATCCGCTGCTCCCAGGTTGAGAATTACGTCCATCGTTCGTTCAGGGCTTCGGCGCGCATAACGAAGGACGGTGCCCGTGACGACGATCTCCTCAAGCGTTCCGGAACAGAGCACCGTTTTATTACCGCGCCGCAACGCGATCAGTTCGCGATAGAAGGCGAGGATCGAGGTGCCGTCGCGCTCGAGTTCAGCGACGTTCGCCTGACGCTCGTTAGAGCCGAGCGGCAGCCACGGTGTTACCCGGGAGAAGCCGCCGTTCACCGACGTATCCCAAGCGATCGGCGTACGTTCCGGATCCCGGCCCGCGCCGATCCCGGGTTGCCGCAGTTCTGCCGGATCGCGCACGTCGGCCGGCGGAATTGCAACATCGACCATCCCGAGTTCGTCACCGTAGTACATCGTCGGCGTTCCCCATAAGGTCAACAGCATCAATGCCGCGACGCGGGCTTGGGCCGTTCCGACGCGCGTCGCGATTCGCGGCTGGTCGTGATTTCCGAGCACCCAGTTCGGCCAGGCACCCGCCGGTAAGGCGCTCGTATAGTCGCGTACGATATCTGCGATTGCTGCGGCGTTCCAAGCGGCTCTGAATCAAGGCGAAGTTGAACGGCAGCTGCGCTCCGCGAAGATCCAGTCCGTAATAGGCGACGAGCCGCTTGATGGGCAGATAGATCTCCCCGATGAGCACGCGGTCCCGTATAGGCATCCAGGACGGATCGCATCGCCGCAACGATCGCCTGAACTTCCGGCCGGTCCGACGTATACAGCGGAACGAAGCGGTCGTATGTGGATTGTCCGGGATGCCATGCCGGATTGACGGGATTATCCCGAAAGAGATCGTCCTTGATCAAAAGCCACAGAACGTCGACGCGAAATCCGTCGACGCCGCGATCGAGCCAGAACCGCAACGCGTCATACATCGCCTCGCGAACGTCGCCGTTCCGCCAATTCAGATCGGGTTGTTCTTTCAAAAACGAGTGCAAGTAATATTGACCGGTTGCGGCATCCCATTCCCACGCACTTCCGCCGAACTGACTTTGCCAATTGTTCGGGGGTCCACCGTCCGGCGCGGCGTCGCGCCATAAATACCAATCACGCTTCGGATCGCTACGCGATGAACGGCTCGCTAAAAACCAAGGATGCTGTTCGGAGGTGTGGTTCGGAACGAAGTCGAGGATGAGGCGCATGCCGCGCGCGTGGACGGCGGCAAGGAGTGCATCGAAATCGGCGAGCGATCCGAACAGCGGATCGATATTACAATAATCCGCGACATCGTAGCCGAAGTCGGCCATCGGCGACGGATAGACCGGTGAAAGCCAGAGCGCGTCGACCCCTAGCCGCTCCAGATAGTCGAGCCGCTCCGTGATGCCCGGGAGATCCCCGATCCCATCACCGTTCGTGTCGAAAAACGAACGCGGATAAACCTCGTAAATGATCCCGTCTTGCCACCACATCGCCCCGCTTATGCCCATCTCGAGCCACATTATGGGTAGAGGGACGTCGTGATCAGCGATCTGTGGTACAAAAACGCCGTCGTCTATGCGATCTCCGTGGCCACATTCATGGATGCGAACGGCGACGGAGTCGGCGACCTGGAGGGCGTTTTGCGCCGCCTCGACTACCTGCAGGGGCTCGGCGTAACGACGCTCTGGCTCATGCCGTTCCAATCATCGCCCAATCGCGACGACGGGTACGACATCACCGACTATTATAATGTCGATCCGCGGTACGGAACCCTCGGTGACTTCGTCGAGGTCGCGCGCGGCTGCGAAGCGCGTGGCATCCGCCTGATCATCGACCTGGTCGTCAATCACACATCGAACGAACATCCGTGGTTCAAGTCGGCATGCGCGGACGAGGCGTCGCCGTTTCGCGACTGGTACATCTGGTCCGACCACGAGCCGCGCAATTCACACGAGGGCGTCGTCTTTCCGGGCGTGCAAAAAACAACGTGGAGCTACGAAGAGAACGCCAAAGCATGGTATTTTCACCGGTTCTACGATTTCCAGCCCGATCTCAACACCGCGAATCCGCGCGTGCACGCCGAGATTCTCAAGATCATGGGGTTTTGGCTGCAACTCGGCGTGTCGGGCTTTCGCATGGACGCGGTGCCGTTCGTCATCGCCGAAAAGGGTCCGCGCGCCGGCGCCAAACCAAAAGAGCAGTACGAAATGTTGCGCGCTTTTCGCGAATTCTTGCAGTGGCGCGACGGCGAAGCCATCGTCCTTGCGGAAGCCAACGTCCTTCCCGATGAGGACATGAAGTATTTCGGCGAGACCGGTGAACGGCTTCAGCTGTTGTTTAATTTTGAAGTGAATCAGGCGCTCTTTTACGCGCTTGCGACCGCCGACGCCGGTCCGCTCGTGAAGGCGCTCGAGACGACGAAGCCCCGGCCGGCAACTGCGCAGTGGGGAATCTTTTTGCGCAATCACGACGAGCTCGATCTCGGACGACTCACGAAACGGCAGCGCGAAGGGGTCTTCGATGCGTTCGGACCCGAGAAGCGCATGCAACTTTACGATCGGGGAATTCGCCGCCGGCTCGCGCCGATGCTGGGTGGAAATCGAGCGCGCATCGAGCTTGCCTACAGCTTAATGATGACGCTGCCCGGCACGCCGGTGCTCGAGTACGGCGATGAAATCGGTATGGGGGACGATCTTACACTACAGGAGCGGAATTCTGTCAGGACGCCGATGCAATGGTCGACCGAACCGCATGCCGGATTTACGAAAAACGCTAAGCCCGTTCTTCCCGTGATTTCCGAGGGGCCATTCAGTTACCACAACGTCAACGTCGCCGGCCAGCGACGCGATCCGAACTCGCTGCTCAACTGGATGGAGCGCATCATCAGGATGCGCAAAGAAGTGCCGGAAATCGGCTGGGGTGATTTTGCGATCCTCGACACCCACGCTGCCGACGTTCTCGCACTTCACTATGAATGGCGAAACAACGCCGTCCTCATTGTGCACAACCTTTCGGGCGCAGCGAACCCCGCTCACTTGGACCTTCGGACAAGCTCGAAAGCCGGCACGAGCAGGAACGTCGATGAGCTAGTCAACCTGCTTTCCGATGATCACAGCCACGGCAAGGACGGGCGTCACACGATTGAGTTGGAGCCCTACGGTTACCGCTGGTATCGTGTCGGTGGCTTGGATTACCTATTAGAGCGCAGCGAAGCCCCGTGAACTAAAAGTGCTTGACGCGGACCGGTCAGTCCGGCTGGCTTTCGAGTCGCCGTCTACCGCGAACAGCGACTTGTGGAGCGAACCGCGCCGGATCGAGTTGCGCGAAGTCGAGGTGCTGCGTAGCCTAGCGAGCGCATTGCAGTTGGCCTCCGAGTAGTTGCTTGTCTGTGAAGTGCACGGCCGCAGTTCTCGCATCGTGATTCGCATCACCCCGGTTGGCCGCCCAACGTAGCAGGAAACCCCTTGTCGGCCGTGGCTCTAGTAGCCATGAAAAAAGCGCATTTACTCGCGTTGGCCGCTGTGCTTCTCGCGATGTCTTGGATTCAGCCGGCCTCGGCCGCGTCACTGCAGGTCGTAAACAAGACGACCAAAGTGGCCCTCATTACCATTACGTACCATACGAATTTCTGCAAAGACGACCGCGGCATGCAACTCGTTCCGGGTGCGACGTTCACCGCCAAGCCCGGTCTGTGTACGGTCAAAACGGTGTACGCCAGCATTACGACGAGTCCCGGATTCGCACTCACGTGTCTGCCGAAAAATAGAACGGGCAGCGCCACGTACACCGTGACTGCGGACAAAGACTTCAAGAACTGCTACGTCAACTAGGCCGGGACTAACCCGGCCGATCGTTTTCGGGCTCGCCTTACGGCGAGGTGAGCTTCGATGCGCCGCCGGGCAGCGTATTGATCTGTGCCGACATCGAGCCGCCGTTCATGTTCGCCGTGCCGCTTACGCTGCCGTCCCAATACGTGCCGGCGTTGCAGTCGCCGTGTCCCTTGATCGCCTGCGCTCTGATTTTCATGTATTGCGTCGTCGGCAGGTAGTTCCACGAGCCAAATGATTGCATCCCGACACAAGCAGCTTTGACGATCTTCCACGGCCCGACGATCGGCAGCGGCGACTCATAAATCGTCACCCAAACCGGCGAGTTCGTATGATTCTGGAATTGCGCTCCGTCAAACCACGTCGTCGTCGCCGCGTTCGCGTTCGCAGCGCTCAGCAACAATAACATCAAGAAAAGTCCAATAGTCTTCTGCATAAAGCATCTTTTCCGGCGCTTTCGCATGAGCACCCCGCCTTCGCGGGCCGTGTCAGTTAAGTTTATGCCGGGAAACGATAAGGGTTTCGATAAGATTGTTATTGCTGTGCGAGCGAGTCGAAGAATTCTTTCGCTTCCATGCCGTTGATCTCGCGCGCTTGAGCGAGCCGATGGAGCACCGAAACGAGTGGCGGCAGTTCGAAGTGCTCTTTGTGTTCGATCGCCCCCAGCGTGAACGCAACGTCTTGAAGGTCGTTGTCTAGGATCAACGGCATGCGCTGGTCCCACAACTCCTTGCCGATAATCTCCACCAGCGGGTACAGCGGCCGTCCGCGAATTCGGTTGCGAAGAACGCACGAGCTGGGTCCGAGTGATTCCACTTTCCAGCCTTCGCTGTGTGGAAACGTATCCTTGATGCTCGGATCGGGGAGACGTTCGCCCCAGGCAATTTCGTAATCGCCGTACTGCGTGATCTTGCCGAGTCGCACGTGTCGCTTGCCGTAGATCTCGTGAACGATCGGCACGTCGAGCCCGACGCTCGGGTTACGAAAATCGGCCGGATCGCAGTCGAGTCCCACGTGGAATTGATTGACCGTCATCGCGTTACCGATGTTCGATAACCATTCCCACGCCTGGTCGGCTGATACGTTGAGCTGCAGTTCGCGGCGGGTTTCGAATGTTTCAGCCATCGATGTTACCTCGGCGGAGATTTTCGGCCCGCTCCGCGGGTCAGCCTTTGAGCGCACAATGGTATCGTCCGTATCTGGCAGTAGATTCGTAAGACATGTTCCAGGCCTCATTCACTTCCCCGGTATTTTACGGCGGTGGCGTCGCCGACGGCTGGCCGACCCCGATCGACGGCTATCTGGCTGAGGAAGCTGATCGCTCGATGTCCAATTCGCTGGCGCAGTTCAAATTGGCTGACGAACAGGGCTATGATTGGGTCGGGCTTACCGAGCATCACTTCGGGCCCTTCTCTCTGACCCCGAATCCAACGGTGTTTGCCGGCGCGATGACGCAGGTCGTGAAGCGCGCGAAAATCGCGCTGCTCGGCTCGCTCGTGCCGATGTTGAATCCGGTCCGCGTCGCCGAGGAAGTGGCGATGCTCGACACCATGAGCAACGGCCGCATCATCGCCGGCATGCTGCGCGGTACGCCCAACGAAAACGTCACCTACAACACCAATCCGGCGGAATCGCGGGCGCGCTTCGAGGAGGCGCTGCTCCTCATTCGCGAGGCATGGACCCAGCCGGTTCCGTTCGGCTGGCAGGGCCGCTTCTTCGAATTTCGCGCGATCTCGATCTGGCCGCGTCCCGTTCAGCAGCCGCATCCGCCGATTTTCATGTCGGGCTCGAGCCCGGAATCGGCCGCCTTCGCGGGACGAAACCGCGTTTCGCTTGGACTCGCGGTGACGACGCTGCCGCTTGCGACGGAGGCCGCGAGCCGCTATCGCGCCGCAGCAAACGAAGTTGGCTGGACCCCCACGCCCGATCACGTTTTGTATCGCCTCGGATTTCACGTCGCCGATACCGACGAGCAAGCCAACGCAGATTTCGAAGCGAGTCATGCACGTCGACAGCGGGGCAGTCCGGTTCTCGCGAATCAAGCGCTCGAGGCGACGATCGCCGGTACCGGCTATTACGGCGCCGACCACGTGCGGCAGGGTGGCCGCGTGCGCCGCCACTTCGAACTCGCCGACCGTCTCGAACTCGGTCAGATCATGCTCGGCAGTCCCGCTACCGTGCTCGCGCAAGCACAGCGCATTCGCCGTCAACTCGGTGCCGGTATCTTCGATCTGATCCCCGCGTTCGAACTCGGCGATCGGACGCTCAACTCGATGGCACTGTTCGCAAATAAAGTGTTGCCCCAGCTGCGAGATACTGCTGATGTCTAGCGATAACAATGGCCCGGCCGTCCTCTGGCTGCTGCCCGCCGATGCGGCCGGCGCTTCACCGCTTGCCGATCGCCTTGCTCAGGATCACCGCGTGGTCAAGTTAACTGCAGCGACCGCGGACTCGCGCGCCGTAGCGGCGGTGTCGCCACCGCTCGGTCAGTTCGTACTGATCGGTCAATCGAGCGGCGCCGCGGCCGCCCTTACGCTCGCCGGCGCGATGGGTGAGGCGTGCGCGGCCCTGGTGTTGCTGGCGCCCGAACTCACGCCCCTGCCGGCACCGCAAGCGGCTCCCGATATTCCGATTCTGCTGCTGCTCGGCACGGACGATACGCGCGTTCCACCGAGCGCGGCGGCCGCGCTATGTGCCGCGTTGCCGCGCGCGCATCCGATCATGATCTACGCCGCCGGCCACGCGCTCGATCGGGACCGCGTCGAGGCCGTGGCCGCGATCGTGCTCGACTTCATCGCGCGACCCGACAAATTCATCGTCCGCGACGCGAGCGATGTCATCTATCCGTAATGCAGGCATAGCATGCTGAACGATGCGATGAGAGCGCTGACGACACGCCGGCCGATCGTGCTGACGACAACCTCCCTTTGCAGCGGCGCGTTCACGGCGCGCATCGCAAGGGAGCAGCGCCTGCACGTGCTGCGCATCGCCGGCTTCCCGATGGCGGGCTGGGAAAAGTTGAGCTGCGACATCCAGGCCGGCCGGTTCCGAGAATACGGGTTGGACGTGCAGGCGGCGACATTGTCCGGTGCTGCCGAGGCCGTGGCCGCCATTTCCGAAGACACCGCGGACGTAGCATTCACCGACACGCTGACCGCCGCGCGGGCATACGCGCAACGGCTTCCGTTACAATTCGTTGCGATGAGAGACGGGATGGACTTCGGGTACGTCGGGTTGCCGCACGTGCTCGAAGCGAAGCACTACGCGATAGCGCGCTTCACGAGAGCGCTCCGTGATAACGCCTATGCGGGCTACGTTGACCGCGGCGATCTCCAGGCAACCGTCGATAGGTTTGCTCGGGAGAAGCTCATCGACAGCGTGCCGTCAGCTCAGGAGCTGATCAGCCGTTTCGCGGTAATCTCCGGCACCCGTTAGCGCGAGGGTGGCGCGACCACGATTTCGATGTGATTGAGGCTTTGCTGCTCGCGGCATGTGGGCGTGGCATCGAACGTCGTGTAGTTGATCCCGCCCTGACGGGTGATGTGCGCGGCGCAAAGCATCCTCTTCGCCGGATACGTCGTCGCCGCGATCGTGGATTTTTCATCGGTTTTGGCGCAGCTAGCGGAAATGCGCGCCGCCGGTTTCATCGGCCGCTGAGCGGAGCCGCAGCCACCGCTCGTTGAGAGCATGATCGAGCTGCGACTCGCGTTGATCACGGCATAGGTCAACGGGGCGTCGGCGGCAGCCTTGGCATTCCCCGGTTGCGTGATCGTGACCGTGGGATCGGACGAAGCGGGCATGCTGATGCCGATCACCAGCATACCAGCGACGGCGGCAACAAGATTCTTCATTGCCGCCACTACCGTCCAACGCGGACGGGCACCTTTGTCCGGACAGGTCAGAACGGTTGGCAATCGTTGCCGTTGTAGAGCGGCATGGCTGGTTGCAGATGCGCGAACACGAAACATCCGACGAAAAAGAGTACCGAAACCGCACCGGCCAGCAGCCAGTGCCGCGCCTTGCCGAAATCATATTGCGGGAGCAGCCACCTCATCACGAGGTAGACGAGGACGACTCCCGGCACCGCATACGGCAAGAAGCTGATCACGCAATACGTGAACCAGTGTTCTCCGCATTGCACCGACCAGTAAGCGCCGACGACACCCATGATCGTCCCGTAAATAATTACTGAGGCGACCGTCGCTTTTAGACTTTCATCGGAAGACGCGTCTTTCATCCGGCGCGTAAGTTCGCTCACTCAAGCGATGTTCCGGCAATTTTTTTGTCCCGCGCGCCGTCAGGCAGGGCTACGGGTGTGAGCTCGCGGTAGTAGCGGGGAGCAAGCGGTTTTTCTGGGAGGCTCATATGCGATTCGGCGCCGGGGTGGCCACCATCGTTGCACTCTGCTTTCTCCTCGCGACGCAAAGCTTCTCACAGGCGCAAGAGCCCGCACCCGCGACCGTTCCGTTGAAACTCGTCAGTATCGGTGCAACGGGGATCGCGATCAAACGTCCGGTCTTCGCCGGCGCGTGCAAGGCCTGCCCGTGGGGCGTGCTCGCACTCATCACGCAAGCGGCGATGAAGCCGATCGACTACGATGTCAAGATTTGCTTTGTCTGCTGGTCCGAATATGGTCCGCGTGAGATGGCCGATCGCCTCAAACCGATTTTCCCGGCGATCCCCGTCGACGATCAAGTGAGCTCGTACATCGAAAATCCGCCGGACGCCGTTCCGGATATCAGCGCGACCAGCCTGACCAATTTGATCGCCGCTTGGAACGGAACGGGACCGTACGCCAAGGATCATAAGACTCGCCACAACTACCGCATCATCGCGGTCGTGCATCAACCGAATTTCATGATGATGGCGGCAACCAAGAAATCCGGCATTACCGATCTCTCGCAAGTCAAGGATCGCACGGCGCCGACCTGGATCGCCTTCCCGCCGCGCGATCAAGCGACGCAAGCCATCCTCGATTACTACGGGATCACGGAGGACGGCTTAAAAGCGCACGGCGGAGGCTTTGTAAAAACCGGGGAACGCGTGCAGCGGGCGCAGGCCGACCTGTTCATCGGCGGCGCCCTCCTCGCCGACACGCCGGAGCAGCGCCTGTGGTATGAAGCGAGCCAACTCGATGACCTCGTTTTCTTCGACATGCCGGAACCGCTTCGCACAACGATCGTCGCGCAAGGCAGTTATCGACGCGCCGACGCACCGATCGCATTGCTGCGCGGCGTCGAACGGCCGGTGCCGACCGTGACGCGCTCGGAGAACGTCATCTACGTGCGTGCCGATGCACCCGACAGCTTCACCTATGCCGTGGCCAAGGCGCTCGATCAGCATCAGGACCTCTTCCGCATGTACGGCGACCCATGGTATTACGACATCCACTCAGTCGCCGTCAGCCCGGTGATTCCCATGGCTCCCGGCGCGCTCAAATATTACCGCGAACGCGGCTACGTGCGCTAGAACGGCAACTTACGCAGCGGCCTCCATACCAAGCTTCTCTTTGGCCGCGGCGGTGCCAGGCGAAATGAGGTGCTGGACGTAAGCGCGCGCGCCGTCGGGGTGCGCGGACCGCGTGCCGACACCGGCGGTAAAGACCGTGATCGTTTGGATCGCATCCGGTAGCGGACCGACGATATCGATACCGTCCAGATCGAGAAATTCGCTCAGCTGCTGGAAACCGAGATCGGCATCTCCGCGCGCCAAGAGCGAGCCGACGGGAATCCCCGGCTTCGCTTCGACCGTGCGATCGGCCATTTGTTCGGCAATGTTCCATCGGGCGAAGAGGCGCTTCAGATGATCCCCGGACGGGCCGCTCGAGTAGCTGATCTTCTTCGATCCGAGAACCGCTTGCTTGACGTCTTCTTCGCTCGCAATTGCGGGATGCGGCACGCCCGAACGCACGGCAACGGCGACGCCCGAGCGAGCGATATCGGCGCGCGAGCCGGGGACGATCCAGCCGTCCTTCTCCAGCTGCTCCATCACGTTGGAGGCGAGCACGATGACGTCGAACGCCTTGCCGTCGCGTATGATGCGCGCCGCATCGACGCCACCCATCGATTCGATCTTCACGTTCCACTGCGCGTTCTGCTCGAACGCATGGGAAAGGTCGGTCAGAAGCTGGCGCGTCGCCATCGATGAAATTCCGGTTATCGTCGTCATGCATAGCAGTTCCGTTGCCGCAAAGCGCAACTCCTCGGCGCGCCCCTCAGGTCACATGCCGTATGCGCATCGCCATCATCGCCGCACTCGTCGCCCTTGCATCAGCCGCGTCGGCGCTGACCGCTCGCGCCGCGGAGCCGATCACGGTGCTATGCGCCGGCGCAGCCTCGACTGTGATCGAACAGTTTGCCCACGACTTCGAACGGACGCACGGGCGTGCGGTGGTCGTGACGGAAGGAACGGCCGGCCAAATAACGGCCAAGCTTGCTGCCGGCGCACACGCCGACGTCGTGGTTCTTTCAGCTCCCGCGCTCGACACGCTAACGACGAACGGCGGCATCATCGCCGGCACGCGCGTCGACCTCGGCCGGACCGGCATCGGCGTCGGGATACGCGCCGGCGCAGCCGTACCGGATCTGTCGACCCCGGATGCCCTCAAGGCGACGCTCCTCGCCGCGCCGTCGATCGCCACGACCGATCCGGCCGCGGGCGCTTCGAGCGGAATTTACTTTGCGGGGCTGTTGCAAAAGATGGGCATCGCAGACGCCGTGCGCCCGAAGGAGACGCTGGTACCGGGCGGCTTCTCCTGCGATCTTGTCGCGAGCGGTAAGGCCGCGCTCTGCGTTCAGAACATCAGCGAAATCGTGCCCGTGAAAGGTGTCGCCGTTGCGGGACCGTTTCCGGCGGCACTGCAAAATTACATCACGTACTCGGTAGCCGTCGTAAAGGGATCGACGTCTCCCGACGATGCGCGCGCGTTCATTGCCGACGCCACGAGTCCCGCCCGGGCGCCGGTCTGGAAGAGCGCCGGCTTCCAGCCTTAGTCTTGACCGGCGCGGCCGGCTACTTTGCGAATGCCGCGCGCGCTCATCCCGAGATCTGCTTCAATAAGCGTACCAGTCGTAACCGACGAATCGGACGAGGCGAGAAACAGATACGCCCCGACGTAATCGCCGGGCTGCGGAAAAAAGTCGAGCGGGTAGGCGCTGCGAATCACGTCCGGATCGATATTCGCCATCAGCGGTTTGTCGCCGAGCGCGAGCGATTCGGGGCCGCGCAAATCGGTCGCCATCGCGCCGGGGCAAACGCCGTTGACGCGCACGAACGGCGCGAGTTCGAACGCCAGCTCGCGTACGAGCCCGATCCCGGCCGTTTTGGAACTCGTGTACAACGGCCCGCCGCCACCCGCCCGCAACGCCGCAATCGAGAGCGTGAAGATCATCGCTCCGCGACTCTCGACGAGCGCGGGCGCAGCGGCTTTTGCGCCGAGCAGCGCGCCTTTGACGTTGACACCGAACACTTCTTCAAAGGCCGCGTCGATACGTTCGGGCGGCAGATCCAGCAGCGAGACGTTGCCGTCCCAGATCGCCGCGTTCGCGATATAGACGTCCAGCCGGCCGTACGCTGCGAGGCCGGCTTCGACCGCGGCCACGTGCGCCTTCGGGTCGCGGACATCGGCGGTGGTAGTGACGACCGCCTCGCCGAAGGCTTCACGCAACTCGCGATTCTTTTCCGGCGAGCGATCGAGCACGGTCAGCGTCGCGCCCTCAGCGACGAAGCGTTCGACTAGGGCGCGGCCGAGACCCGAGCCGCCGCCGGTGAGATAGACGACGCGGCCGTCAAAACGACCGCTCATCAGAAGAACACGCTCAAGTTGTGGCCCGGAACGGTCGTCGCATCGAGCACGATCGTACGAGCGACGATTTGCCAGCGGTGCGTTTCATGCGGGCGCAGATCGTCTTGGCGGGAAGCGACGAAGAACTGTACGTCGGCGTCGTGTCGCGTGCGGTAGAGCAGCAAACTGCTCGATGCGCGCACGGCACCCTCGCCGCGTTCCGCGACGCGCAGATTGGCGACGAAGCGGCGCGTGCGCGACGGCGGTTCTTCGGCCCAGGCGTGGCCGGTCGCCAGCCGTCGCACGCGTTGATGGAGATGCTCCCACGTTTCTTCGAACATCGGTAGATCTTGGGGTCCTCCAACGGTGAGATCGCGCTCGCGGCGATCGCGGTTCGTCTGGGCCGGCATCCAATAGCGGATATCGGGGGCGCACAGCTCGAGCCATTCATCGAAGCGCCGCTCGTCGAGCAGTGCGGCCTCGTCGAAGAGAAAGCTCTGAACGCTGAAATAGCGCACCATCTCATCGGTTACGCTCATCGCACCACCGGTACGAATGCGCGGTCGCGCTCCGGCGCGCGCGCGACGCGCAGACGCTCCGCTTCGGCGGCGGTCGGCGTGCGCAGCAGCTCGTGCCAGCGTTCGTACATTCCGCGCGCGGCGCTCTCGCAGAACACGTGCCGCACGACGCCCGGAATTTCGTCGGTCTCGATCGGCGTGCCGTGCAAACCCATCTGCATGTTGAACGGCGTTTGCCGGGTGACGTAGCCGCGCAGATTGCGCTGGATCTGAATCCAGTTTTCGGAATCGTCTTGTTCGAGCAAACCGCTCGGCCCGAAGCTGCGCGCGCCGCCGACGCGAACGGCATCGACCACGTCGTCGGGCGCATCCGCTTCCACGACCAAATACGACCACACGTCGGTCAAGTTCGGTCCGCGCGGATGCCAGATGCGCAATAGGCCGGGTCCGGCCAGCGTGGCGAAGTTTGGAAACACCTCACCGTGACCGCTCGTGCGCGCCGCGTGCAGCGTGCCGAGCCGTTCCTTGACGGCCGGAAACTCCTCAACCTGATGACGCCACGCCGCATCTTCCGTCCATGCTCGGCGTTCGGGTTCGGTGAACCAGAACGAGCCGAAGCCGTGTCCGTAGGAACTCGTGACTTGATATCCGGGCGTCTTGTTGAACGCGCGCTCGATCGGCGGATCCGTCGGACGGCGCATTGCCGCGATCGCGGATGAGTGCGTGATCGGGAAATGATAGAAGTCGCTGGTGAACTGTTCGGCCGGCAGCTTCCAATTGCACGGCACGGTCCACTTCGAGACGCCCGGAATCAATTTCGATCCGGCCGGTGAGCGGTCGAGCATGCCGTCGAGCCACCACGCCAGCGGTCCGAGATAGGTGCGCAGGTCGGGCGCATCGGCGTTCCAGGTGCCGAAGATCAAGCCGCGATAGATCTCGAGTTTTTCGACGCTGCGCGCCGGCCACTGCGAAAGGTCGAGTTCGCCGCCATATCCGTCCTGCGCATGCGGCACGCCGATCAACTTGCCGGCCGTATCGTACGCCCAACCGTGATACGAACAACTGAAGCCCTTTGCATTACCGAGATCGTAGGGGCACAGGCGCATGCCGCGATGACGGCAGACGTTGAGAAAGGCGCGCACCGTGTGATCGGGCTGGCGCACGACCAGCACCGGATCTTCCGCCATGTAGGTGCTGACATAATCGCCGGGCTTCGGGATCTGGGATTCGTGACCGAGGAAGAGCCACGAGCGCCCGAAGACGCGTTCCAGTTCGAGGTCGTAGATGTCTTGATCGAAGTAGATGCGCGGATCGACGGTGCCGTTACGAACGTCGACGAGGCCGGCGAGTTCGGCTGCGTCCATTTAGCCGAACGCTCCCACCGACATGCCGGTGATCAGTTCGGGAATCGGCGCGTACGACAGCGCGTGGAACGGCAACTCACCCGCGATGCCGGTAGCGATGATCCACGAACGGATCTCGTGGCCGCCGTTACCGCCTTCCGCGTCGATCGCGTCATCGGTGAGCTCCAACGCAACCGCGGCGCCCTCGCCGGCTTCCAAACGCGCGAGCAACGTTCGATCCCAGCCGGCGTTGATGCCGTTCGCCAGAACCGGTACGGCGGCGAGAATCTGCGCTTCGCGCGCAGCCTCGTCGTCGTGCACCCGCGCCGCACCGTGAATGAGCCGCTCCACCGTTTCCGCACTGCCGGCTTCGATGTCGCCGGCCGGCGGCGTGTGCGAAAGACCGCCGGATGCAATGACCGCCACGCGTGCGGGCTGCGGTAAACCGTCGATCGCTTTGCGCAGCGCAACGCCGAGCGCGAAACAGCGGCGCAGTGATGGCCGCGGCGGCGCATTCGCATTGACGATCAGCGGAACGATCGACAAATCCGGCGGCAGCGCGCACAGGTCGAGCGGTTGCGTGAGTCCATGGTCGATCGGCAAATCGTAGGAAACGGAAAGATCGAAGTCGGCTTCGAGCAGCGCGCGGTGCAGTGCGCGCGCGATCGCCGGCCGGCTCGGAAGCTCGCCCGTGCGCGTCTCCCAGTCGCCCCATCCGGTCACGCGACCGACGCCGAGACAGAACGCGGGCATATTCACGTAGAACAGCGAGCGAAAATGGTCGGGACCGATCAAGAGCAGCACGTCGGGTTTCGCCGCCTTGATGCGATCGCCAAGCGCCCGTGCGGCGGCGCGAAATTCCTCGACACCTGCGGGCGGCGTTACGCCGTCTCCCGTCGCGCCGTTCAGGAGCGGGCTGTGCGAGAGCGCACCAATCGCGACAACTTCAGCCATCATTCCCACCTACCGTGTAAGGCTCGAATTATAACGCGAGCTTCGCGATCTTGTCGACGCCCGATTCGGTGAACCAGACGTTCCCATCCGGACCGGCGACGAGATCGCGCAGGACCGCATTGGCCGAGGGTGCCGGAAATTCGGTGATGTCGGCCAAGCTCGTTCCGCTCGTGGGCACCCGGCCAATGGCGTTGTTTGTCGCGTCGGTGAAGTACATGTTGCCGTCGGGACCTGCGGTGATTGCGGCGAGCGCGGTTCCCGGCGCGAGTTGAATCTCAATGCCGGTTTGTGACGAGGACGTCAAGCTCGTGAGATGCCCGACCACACTGGCGCCGCTTTGAACGAACCAAATGTTCCCGTCCGCACCGATTCCAATGTTCGTCGTGTCGTTATCCATCCCGATAGACGTGATCGACTGATTCGCCGACGTCAGCGTCGGAACCGCAGTGATTTGCGGCACGTAACAGCAGCCGCCCTGACCGCCCGTGCTCCAAATGCGTCCGTCGGGTCCGAGGTATATTTGGTAGCCACCGCCGGTGTTGAACTCCGATTGGTATGATTGCCCCGCGATCGAGTACCGCTCCGGACCATTGGAGAAGTACTGTTGATTGACGTACATGATGCCGTCATGGCCGTCGACGAGGTAGTCGGGATGATTGGCGTTTTGCACCGGCACGGCGGTGCACGCGCCGGCCGGCGAGCACACGAAGATGTCGAACCCCCACGATGCGACCCACATGTTTCCGTCGGAGCCGGCTGCCATTCCCATCGCCGCATCGCCGCCGGCAGCGGGCAGGGGAATCAGGGTGGCGTTGAGCTGCGTTGCACCCGGCGCGGGCGGAGCGAAGCGCTCGACCGCCGGGAGGTTAAAGAGCGAAACCCAAATCTGCTTGTCGGGTCCGACGGCGATGGAAAACGCGAACGCGCCGGCGCTCGCTGACGGATATTCATACATCGTCGGCGTCAGGCTGAGCGTTGCGAGCGCCGGCGCAATCGTTGCCCCGCCGGTAACCGTCGCCGTGAACTGCGACGATAGCAACGCCTTCCCGTCGTAGGCGATCGTCACCGGCGCGGCAGCGCTGGTCAACGTTGCTGCGCTCAGCGTCGCCGCGCCCGCAATGTACGGTGCGATGACGGCCGGCTGGACTTGCGAGGCGGCGAGGTTGATCGTCAGCGCACTGCCGTTCAGGTCGACGTAGGGACCGGGGCCGACGATGATATTCGATTGCGCATCGAACGCGTTCACCACTAGGGCTGTCGTCGCGATTGCACCCGCCGCTAACGCCGCCGCACCCGGCGCGATCGTGATCCTTCGGACCACGCCGTCGAGCGCGAGCATGATGGCGTTGGTGGTATTGGCAACGATCGTTTGCGTGAGCAGCTTGGTCGAGAGAACGTTTCCGGTCGCATTCTGAGCATCGTAGAGGCCCACGGCGAACGTATCGTTGCCGAGCGGCGCGACGACGTCAAACGTGCAGGTCGGACTTGCATTCAGCGGCGCCGTGCAATTCGGCGATCCGTTGGAGAGGTTCGCCTTCGTCGGCATGCCGCCGTTGACGGCGATCGAGATCGACTGCGTCGACGGTGACACATAGGCGGCGCGACGCTTCACGGAGTTTGCGCCGCTTGCCGGCGGAACGGAAATCGAGAAGATCACTCTCGTCGAGGCCGGCGCGACGGGTGCCGCGCTGGCCTTCGCCGCGGGCAGGACGGCCGCGGGAGCGTTCGAGCCGCCGCCGCCGCACGCGCTCAAGGCCGGCAAGCATGCAGAGACGAGGCATGCTGCGAGCGCTCGTTTGCTTTTCAAAGTAGAAATTTATGCGGGAAGCACGGGGGAAGTCCTGGCGTTTACGCGAGCCGCACCTCAAAGAGCTCGTACAAAACCGCGACGCCGGTATCGGTGACGAGGACGGCGCGGGTGTCCTCTTGCCGCTGGGTCCAGCCGCGTTCGAACGCATGCCGCGCGAGCGCAGCGCCGGCCCGTCCGGCCAGATGCAAGCGCCGCTCGCTCCAATCCATGCACGGACGGCAGAGCGGACGGCGAGCATTGCCGGGCTCGATCGCGATCTCGAGTTGCTCGAAGAACTCCACGCCTACGGGTGTGAGCGCGCCGCCGTCCGAGCCGAATACGACGGCCCCACGGCGGACGAGCGCCTCCGTAAGCGCCACACCGAGTTCGCCGG
Source organism: Vulcanimicrobiota bacterium (assembly GCA_963845455.1). Lineage (GTDB taxonomy): Bacteria > Vulcanimicrobiota > Vulcanimicrobiia > Vulcanimicrobiales > Vulcanimicrobiaceae > Lustribacter. The sequence continues at coordinate 209,612 of CAWJSM010000004.1, forward strand.
CCAGGTGGTCGTAGCACGTGCGGCCGTACCGCAACAGCGGATCGATGGCGGCGCGCTTCGGCGTTGCTGCCGCGTCCCGTGGCGCCAGCACCATCAGCGCTTCGAGCGCAGACGCGACTTCCGGCGACGCCAGCCGGTAGTAGCGAAATCGCCCTTGCGCAACGACGGACAGCAAGTCGCCGTTCACGAGACGCTGCAAATGCTCGCTCGCCGTCGACGGCGTCACATGCGCGGCACGCGCGAGTTCGCGGCCCGTCCAAGCGCGGCCGTCCATGAGCACATCGAGCATCCGTGCCCGCGAAGGATCTCCCACGAGTCGCGCGACCTGATCGATGCGCGGTCCCTCGCTCGCTATGACGATGCTCCCTTGGCCGGCGCGCGAAGACCGAAGATAGCGACGATGAGCGCGAGCCCGATGAGGGCGGCCGAAAGAAGCAGTCCGATGCGGACGCCGGGCACCCCGTGGACGGAAATTGCACCGAGAACTGCGACGCCGAGCGCGCCGGCCGCTTGCCGCAGGCCGGTGATGATGTTCGCGAGGCCCAAACTGACGCAGAACGGCAGAAACGCCAAGCCCGTCTGCAGCGGCCCATAGCCTTGCGTGCGCTGCCAAAAGAGACTCAATACGAATATTTGACCGTACAACGTCAGGTTGATTGCGAAGCCGACGATTGCCGGCGCGCTAAATCCGGGGCGCCGGAACAAATCGAGCGGGAGCATCGGCGCGCGCGAACGAGCTTCGGTGAAGATGAACGCGGCACCGAAAACGATCGCTGCCGCAAAACCCCACACAACGAACGGTGCCTTCCAACCCGTGGCGCCGGCGGCGATGACGTCCGCGATCGCTAGACCCAGCGCGATGACGGCAAGCACTTGACCCGGAAAATCGAACGTGCGCTTTCCCGGCGGCGTCTCGGTGACCCAGCGCCAGGTGAGCCACAACCCGATTGCGCCGAGGGGCACGTTGACGAAGAAAATGCTGCGCCAGCCGATGCTCTCGATCAGCGCTCCGCCGGCGATCGGTCCGGCCGCGAGGGCAACGCTCCCGGCAGCAGTCCACAGACCAACCGCTTTGGCCCGCTCTCCCGAATCGTTCCCGTACGCGTGATTGATCAACGCCAGCGAAGACGGAATGAGCAGCGCCGCGCCCGCGCCTTGCACGACGCGCGCGACGATCAGCATACCGGCCGTCGATGCGAAACCGCATGCGATCGAGGCGCACACGAAGACGACGAAACCGCCGACGTACGCACGCCGCGCACCGATCCGGTCGCCCAGCGCTCCGCCCGAAAGCAGCAGCGCCGCGAACGTGACGGTGTACGCATCGACAACCCACTGCAGAGCGGCAACGCCGGAATGAAGCTCGCGTCCCATCGTGGGCAGCGCTACGTTCACGATCGAAACGTCGAGTTGAACGAGGACGAAGCCGAGCGCTGTGGCCGCAATCACCATTGATGAAGGCTCATCTCCTGAGTCTACCGCGTTTACCGGAGCCAAAACGACAGTTCGGCCCGCGCCGAACCTGAGGCGGGATCAGCGGACGCCCCGTTACGCGACCGGTCGCCAGCGTGCGCGATCGAGTTCGGCCCCGACCGCCTGCGCGATCGTGAAGTCATAGACTTTATCGATGGGCGGAATCTGCGCTTTCGGAATGTTCAGCAACTGCGCGCGCACCGCAAGATCGGGGATCAGCACGTCGGGGCGGGCCGTCAACGAGGGGGTCAAGTACTCCATCAGCACGTCGTAGTCTTCACCGAGCGCCGCCAGGTTGGGGTTCGTTGCGTATTTCGCCGTCATCGCAACCGTCTGCGGCTTGAACGCACGCGCGTACCGCACCGCTTTGACGATCCCGGTCACGATGCCGTGCACGATTTGCGGGCTCTCGGTGATGAGCTTCTGCGAGGTCGCTAGGCCGTTGAACGGCATGTGAATTTTGCCGTAGTAGTTCATGACGAGGTGCGCGTTCTTGAGCAGACCGTGCGCGCGCAGTTCGTTGATCTCGACGCCGGCGGTGCAGATGGCCGGAACCGCGCCGCTCGTCAGGGCGCCGCCGACCGTTCCGCCGACGCCGAGCGGCGTGAAGCCGACCGAATCGGCCGAGACGCCGGCTTGCTGCAGCGCGATGCGCGTGGCGAGTTCGAAGGTATCGCCGCGACTCTGAATGCCGACGGTCTTGCCGGGCAAATCGGCGAGCGACCGGACCGAGTCGTTGCCCCACAACTGGTAGGGCGGGCTCGTGCCGAACACGAGCAAGATGCGCAACTCGGCGCCGCGCAAGATCGCGCTCAGCGCCGCGGCCGGCGATGCACTCGCTTGCAGGCTTCCGGAAAGCAGCCCGGGCGTCGCGATGCCGCCGCCCATGACGGTGAGATCGGCATCGAGTCCCGCCGCGGCGAAATAGCCCTTCTGCAACGCAACGAAGATCGCGGCATCGTCCACGTTCGTCGACGGCACCGAGATCGTAATCTTGTCGGCCGCCGATGCGGCGCGCGCAAACGGTGCGGCGGTGAGTGCGGCGAGCGCAGCGACGGCGCGACGGCGATTGATCATGCCCCGCGGTTTCGTTACGCTATGCGGCCGATCAGCTTTGCCAACGGCGGGCCGCTGGCGACGACCGCGAACAGCCGCAACGTTTGGATCGCGAGGATCAGCGCGACGTTGCTGCCGCTGCCGAGCGCGATGATCGACACCGAGTCGAGGCCGCCCGGCGTCGTCGCAAGATACGCGGTGAGCGGATCGACGTGCACCAGCACGACCAGCAACACTCCCGCCAGAGCACACATTGCAAGCAACACCAGCGTCGAGAGCAGCAGCGTCGGCAGCACGCTCCAGACGAACAGCAAGATCTCGCGCGTGTACGCGAGCCCGATCGTCCAGCCCACCGCGAGGTACGCCGCATCGAGCAGCCACCACGGCACGTCGATCGGCAGGAGCCCGGCGACGTGCAGCGCGCCGCCCGCGATCAGCGGAAAGATGAACTGTGCGCCGGGAACGCGCGAGATGCGGCCGGCAAACGCGGCCGCGACGGCAAACGCGAAGGTCGCAACAAACGGAACGAGCGCGAACGGTTGCGTCCCGGGTGCTGCCGGCGCGGCGACCGCATGCGAATGCGCCAACACGACGTGCGCGACCGTCGAGGCCGACAGGACGACCAGCGTCACGCGCAGATACTGCATGAACGCGACCACGCGCGGATCGCCCCCGAACTCGGCCGAGAGCGCGATCATCGTCACCGATGCGCCGGGAGATGAACCCCACGCGGCAGTCGCCGCCGAAATCGGGCTATAGCGCGCGAGCAGCCAACTCGCCGTGCCGGCGGCGACGACCGTTGCAACCACCACGATGAGAATCGGTAGCCAGTCGCGCGCGACTTCACCGAGAACCGGCAGCGTGAAGACCTGTGCGATCGTCACCGCGATCACGCCCTGCGGCGCGGCGAGCGTCCACCGCGGCAGCGTTCGTCCGAATCCCGAGATCGCTGCAACGATTGCGGCGATCATCGGACCGATCAGCCACGCTGCCGGAACGTGCCCGGCCTGCGCGAGAAAACCGGCGCCCACCGAAGCGACCGCGAGTGCCGCCCACCTCATTCCCCCAGCGCTGCGATGATCCGGCCGGGCTCCATCATGCCGCTGATCGCACGCTGCCCCGGCCAACCGTAGGCGGGCACACCCCGCACGCCGGCCGCCCGCGACGCCGCGATCGACGCATCCACGGCCGCAGCGAACTCGTGGTCTGCCCAGGCCTCCTCCACGTCGTGCTTCACCACGCCGAATGCCGCCGCTTCGGCTGCGATCAGGCCCATGTCGGCAACGTTCGCACCCTCGACGAAGAACGCGCGCGAAACGGCGTGATGGAAACTCGCAGCCGCATCATCGCCCGCGCGCGAACGCACTAGTTCCATCGTCTCGAGCGCCAGCCGCGAGTTGGCGTTGCGCCGCGGTGGATCGATCGGTAGCCCGACGCGTTGCGCCAGTCCGATCAGCCGCGCGCGAACCATCGGCCACTCATCGTCCGAAAACGGCTTGTCGGCGCCTTCGGGCGGCACCTCAGGATGCAATTCGAACGGCAGCCACCGCGTTGTGACGCCGAGTTTCTTCGCCGCTTCCTCGACCCAGACCGAGCCGAGATAACAAAACGGTCAAACGACGTCCGACCACACCAGGAGCACCCGTTCCAAAATGTTGCCTCCCTTTAGCTACGCGGTTGAAAGCGCAATTCGACGCCCACGTACGTACCGTACCCCGCCAGCGGTTCGATGGACAGCTTTTCCGCCAGCGCCGAGATCAGAAAGAGCCCGCGGCCTGACTCGGCCCACACGTCGTTCGGGAGTTGCGGACGCCGGCTGAATCCGGGCCCATCATCGATCACGTGCAAGCATGGCCGGCCGCCCGGCGCCGAGATCGAAAGACTCATGGCGCCGGGTGCGTGGCGTACGGCGTTGCCGACGAGCTCGCTGAAGATCACGTGCAGATTTTGTTCCTGTTCGGGGTTAAAATCCGCGACCGCGCGAAGCGCTGCGAAGATGCTCCCTTTGATCGCATAGGCCGCGGCGGGATCGGCGAAATCCCATTGGCAGAACGTCTGGCGATCTCCGAATCGAACCGTCATGATCGCGACGTCATCCTGCGACGGATTGCGGCCCACGGCACGTTCGACGAAGCGCGCCGGATTGGCGGCAACGCCGAACGCGCTGCTCTCGAGGACGGCGCGCAGCGTGGCTTCTCCCGCAATCGCGTCACGAGTCGCTTCGGTTACGCCGTCGGTGTACAACACCAGCGTCGCAGGTTCGTCCATCGTCATGGACGTTGTGTCGAACGTCAGTCCGGTTTGAATGCCCACCGGCGGCGAGGAACCGGAAAGCTGCAGCAGCGTGCCGTCGTCGCGGCGCACGAATGCCGGCGGGTGGCCGGCGGAGGCATAGCGCAGGGTGCGGCCGCCGGGCGCGATCGAACCGATAAACGCCGTCGCAATCGCTTGGCTGCGGTCGAGCAGCAGCGTCTCGTTCACGATCCGTAATACGGCGCCCGGATCGGGGTCGATCGTCGCGCCTACGCGCACGGATTGCCGTAACTGCACCATCAGGCGCGCGGCCTCGATGCCCTTACCCGTGACGTCGCCGATCGTGATCACGGTGGACCCGTCGGCAACGGTGAACGCGTCGTACCAATCGCCGCCGAGTTCGGCATCGCCTTTGCCCGGCCGGTAGATGGCGTGGAAACCGAGGCCCTCACGCTCGGGAAAATCTTGGGTCAGAAATGCACGCTGCAATGTTGCGGCGACGTGCTGTTCGCGATGAAATTGTTTTGCGTTGGCGACGGCCAGCCCGGCGCGGCGGCCGAGTTCCTGCGCCGCATCGACGTCTTGTTCATCGAACGGCACGGTGTCGGCCGTGCGCACGAAGCTCAGCGCGCCGAAGATGTGCTCTTGCGCGATGACGGGGACGACGATCTTCGACCGGTAGCCCATGCGGCGCATGAACGCGGCATGGTTTCCCGACGCCGCATGTTGATTGATCGCGGCCTCATCGAACACCGGAACGAAGAACGGCTTGCCCGACTGCGAAACCCGCACGGCGGGATGGATGCCGAGTTCGGTATCGTACAAAATCGACGATCCGACGTTCTTGAGCACCACGTCCATCGAGGGATCGCGGTGGGCGCCGGCCGTCACGTAGAGGCGGTCCGAATGCTCGTCGATCAAGTCGAACAAGCATAAGTCGGAGAACGACTCGACGGCCATCCGCGCGACGTTATCCAGCGTTTCCTCGACTTCGAGGGAACGATGGAACATCTCGCCCGCCCGAACCAGCAGGGCGAGGCGCTCTTGCGTCCGGTCGCCAGTACGCAGCATCGCCTGCTCCGTTCCGGTACCCTAATGGCGGTCCTGCCGAGCAACAGGCCGACTCAAGACGGAACGTAGATGACCATTTTCTCCATGAAGAGGCCGAGCTCGCTCCTTGCAACTCGGTAACGCGAGTGTTACGCTGTGAGATTACGGAGTGGACGTCCACGCGCTCGACGCCCTCGGGAACCCGCTACGGCGCGAAATCCTCAACGAATTGCGCCGCTCGCCGCTCCCGTCGGCGAACTCGCGCTACATTTCGACATCAGCCGGCCGGCGATCTCACGCCACTTACGGGTACTTCAAGATGCCGGGCTCGTAATGCCGGAGGAGCGTGGAACGCAAAATGTCTATGCCGTGCGGTTCAAAGGTTTCCGCGCCGTGCGCGATTACATCGACAGCTTCTGGGACGTCGCGCTGGCGCGGCTCGAGACACTGGCCGAGCGAATGATCGTCAAGAGCATCGTGTTGCGCTGCGAGCTGCAGCGTGCGTTCGCGCTTTTCACCGAACGCGCCGGGCGAGTGGTGGCCGAGCCGAACGCCGGCACACTGATGACGATGCGAGCATCATTCGCATCGAACCGCACGGTGCGTTCTTCGAACGCGCGGCTGACGGTACCGAAGTGCAGTTGGGACGCGTGCGCGCGTTCGCACCGCCGCATCGGCTTGCGCTGGATTGGTATCCCGGCACGGGGCCGGCCCAGCCGACGTTCGTCGAAGTGGAATTCGAAGCGGTCGACGGCGGCACGCGCGTGACCGTGAGCCACGGCGGCGGCGCTGCGCCGCACACACGTACGACGCGAACGCCGGCGGCTACGAACGCTCGTGGGATCTCGTGCTCGCGGCGCTCGAGGGACTGCGGTCACGTGATGGCACCCTTGCGATTTGGTAACATGTATGTTACCATTCTGCCCATGGAGAAGTGGCTGCTCAAGACGCCGCCGGGCACGTCTGAGTATGAGGCATGGCGCGAGCCGCGGCTGATCCGCCGGCGCTCGTCGTGCAAGTCGGGAAAACGCAACTGCGCTACCAGCTGCGCTGCATCGAGGACGCAACGGCGTTCCTGAAGGCGGCAGGCGATTGGGTTGCGCTCGGCAGCGCCGACGAGCAGAAGCCCGCGGCGCCCGGAACGCTCGAAGCGTGGGCCCGCGATCCGAAAAATCCCGCCGGCGGCTGGTACGGTCTGAAGAAAGGCTTACGCGGGCGGTTTGCGATGTACGTGCCGCCGGTCCTCGAGAAGCTCGGCCTGGTCGAACTCGAGCACCAGCCCAAAAACAACCGCGCGCGCGCGAAATGACGCCGGGTTAGGGAACGAGCACGGTCGAGCCGGCGGTGCGGCGCGCTTCGAGATCGCGATGCGCCTCGGCGGCGTCGCGCAGCGCGTAAGTGCGGCCGGCTTCGACGCGCAACACTCCCCGCTGCACGAGATCGAAGAGCTCATCGCACGCAACGCGATAGTCGTTCGGATCCGCAACGTGAGAACTATACGCCGGACGGCATACCGACAGCGAGCCCTTCTTGGCAAGCACTAACAGATCGACCGGCGGAACGTGGCCGGACGCATTTCCGTAATTGACCAGCATGCCGAACGGCCGCGTGCAATCGAACGACGCGATGAACGTGTCTTTTCCGACGCCGTCAAAGACGGCATGCACGCCGGCCGGAACGATCGCCTTCACCGCCGCAACGAAGTCAGTATCGCGATAGAGAATCGCGTGGTCGCAGCCATGCTCGCGCACGAACGCCGCTTTCTCGCTGCTGCCGACCGTGCCGATCACGGTGGCGCCGAGGTGCTTCGCCCACTGCGTCAATAGAATTCCGACGCCGCTGGCCGCCGCGTGAACGAGGATCGTTTCGCCCGCCTTCGGCCGGTGGATGCGGTTGATCACGAGCGAAGCGGTTAGCCCCTTCAGCAGCAAGGCCGCCGCCTGATGTTCGCTCACCCCGGCCGGGAGTTTGATGAGGCACGAAGCCGGCACGTTGCGCTCTTCCGCATACGACCCGGTGTCTTCGTAAAAGGGCCCGCCGACGCCGACGTACGCGACCCGATCGCCGGGCTTGACGGTGGTGACGCCGGTGCCGACGGATACGACGACGCCCGCCGCCTCGTTGCCGAGAATCAACGGAAACGCTGACGGCGGGGTGATGTAGAAACCGCCGCGCCGCACGTTGACGTCGGAATAGTTGAGCGCGATTGCGGAATGACGCACGCGCACCTGGCCGGTCGCCGGCGCGGGAAGCTCGATCTCTTCCCATTTCATCTCGTCCGGTTCGCCGTTGCGGTGAATGCGAATCGCGTTGATCATTTCAACCTACTATGCCTCGGCAGGCTTCTGCTCCCGCACCCCGCGCGCAACCCATATGAAGTTCAGCACCATGAACGCGCTCGTCGCGATAAACACCGATGCGATGCCGAAGCGCGCTGCTAGCGCACCGCCGAACGCCGGGCCGACGAACTGGCCGAGGAACATCGCGCTGTACGTGACGCCGTACACGCGCCCGCGCTGCTCGGCCGGAAACTGCCGGCCGATCCAAGCGATCGCGGTCGGAATGATGCCGCCGAGAAAGATCCCGACGCCGAAGCGCAACGCCAAGAACCAGCGGATGTCGTGCACGAACGCTTGCGGAACCGTGCAGATCGCCGCGCCCGCAACCGAGATGAGCAACACGCGGCGATAGCCGATCTTGTCGCTGCGTTTGCCGAGAAACGGCGAGGCCAAGAGATCGGCGATGCCCATCACGGCGAACGATGCGCCGACATACGCCGCCGATCAGCGGCGAGGGTCCGACCAGTTGGCGCACGTAGAGCGCGATCACGGGCGTCGTCGAGAGGATCGCGACCTGGCCCAGCACGAGCATCGCGAACATCGGCATCATCTCCGGCGCGCGCACGATCGCCGCGAACTGGCGCCAGATCGGCACCCGCGGCGCCGACGTGGGAACCGCGCGCACAAAGTCTTCGCGCACGAAGCGCCAGCAGAGAAAGGCGCACGTCCACGTTCCGAGCGTCGTGAGCAAGTAGATCGACCGGTAGTCGTGCGAACGGTCGATGATCACGCCGCCGACCAGCGGCCCGAGCAGCGTGCCGACGATTTGCCCCGTCGTCATCCAGCCCAGCGCGAAGCCGAGTTCGGATTCGGGCACGATCGACCCGACGAGCGCCGTCGCAGCGCTGGTGAAGCCGCCCGCGACGCCCATCAGCGCGCGTGACGTCGTGAGCAGCCACACGTTAGGCGAGAAGGCCATCATCGCGGCCGTCAGCCCGCCGAAGATGCTCGAACGCACCACCATCGCTTTGCGTCCGACCCGATCCGCAACGTCGCCCCACAGCGGCGCGAACAGCGCGCCGGTCAGCGCGTTGATGGAAAAGATGATGCCGGACCAGAGATCCACGGCGGCCGGATCGTGCACGCCGAGCTGCTCGACTTGGAACGGAATGAAAGGTAGCGCAAAGAAAAACGAGCCGACGCTGAGCACCTGGATGCCCACCATGATAAAAAGCGTGGTCCGCCACTTCATAACAGGCGCTCATTCAAGGCGCCCTAGGCGTGCTACCCCTGCGGGACGATGGGGATTTAGAGGCCGCGGGCGCGCAGCTCCGTCATGCGCTTGTTCACGAAGCGCGTAATCTGGTGCGAGTCTTCTTCGTTGACGTGCCGGAAGGCAAGCGCGACTTTGTACTTGGCCCCGGCCCGTTCCGAGCGCACGATCGTCGCGTCGATCGTCACCGGCTGCGCAGCTTCCAGGGTCATGCGGACTTCGATGACGTCCTGTGCTTTGAATTCGCGCTCGGCCGTCATGTTCGCGCTCATGCGGCTGAGGTCGCTGATCACGACCTTGCTCCAAGAAGTGACGATTTTCCCGACCGGTTTGAAGCGCCACTCCGCGTTGACCGTGGTATCGATGCGCGCCTCGGCACGCCGGTCCGGCACGGGAGCGCTCGCCACCGTCTTGATCTCATCGGGAAGATTGAATACCGCTTGATCGTCGCTCAGCGAGACCAGACGCGCCGTAAACATGAACTTGCCGAACTGATTGCTGTAGGTGAAAACGCCGCTCTGGCCGGGCATCATCCCGGCGATCTTCGTCGTCCGGAACGTCTTCAGGCTCGCGCCTTCGAAACAGAGCCGGCCCTCGATCCCGGTTCCCCGCACGACGAACGTCACGAAGGCGTGCGTCGCGGGCAGTTTCGCTCTCAGCTTCGATGAGTCGGGCTTCGGTTTAGCGCCAAAGAAATTCAGCATGTCGACCACCTCGTCTGCGTGACGATGCGTTCAGGGCTGATAGTATTCGTCCGGTACGAACGGACGTTACTGCACGATTGTAATGGCGGGCGTCACACTATCGCTGTAACGTAACGCACCTTGCGCAAACAGCACCGCGCACGCGCCGGCGATGAGCGCGCACGCCATCAGCGCGAAGCCGCCCGCATACGAATGGGTCGCCCCGACGAACGCACCGACGGCAATCGGCGCGAAGAAGCCGCCGATCTGGCCGCCGAGATTGACGAATCCGCTCAGCGCGCCGTGCGAACCCTCGGGCACCAGGTCGAGCGAAACCGCCCAGAACGGCGCGAAACTGCCGTACAAGAAGAACGCGGCGACCGAAAGGCCCGTGATGCACATCACGACGTCGCCGGCCCGGAATGCGACGAACAAGCTGATGCCGGCCAAGCACGTACGCGCCCGCGACGAGTTGCGCGCGGCGTTCGTAAAGCACCGTGCGCGCCATCCAGCCGAGTACGAGCAACCCGGCGAAGCCGAACAGATACGGCACCGAGGCCGCGAAGCCGAGCGCTTTGAGTTCGATGTGCCGCTCGCTGGAGAGATAGGACGGCATCCAGCCCGCCAATCCCCAGAAGGCCACGTTGAAGCACAGGTACGCTGCGAACATCGACCACAAGCGCGGCCCGCGCTGCAGCGGGTTGCCGCCCGTCTTCACGGCGTGCGATCGCGGTTGGCCCGTCGTCTTCGGGAAGAACGCCCACACGAGTGCGGCCACGATGACACCCGGTACCGCAAACCAGACGAACAGCGCCTGCCAGCCGTATGCGCCGATGATGGCGGCTGCCAGCGGTGCGGCAATCGCCGGCCCGAGTGCGAGCGAGGTGTGTAAGATTCCGCTGGCCGTCGAGCGCTCGCGCGAATTGAAGGTGTCGCCGAGCGCGCGAAAGTGCGCGCCGCTTTCGATGCCTTCGCCGAGGCCGAAACAAAAGCGGATCACGATCAGCGCGCCGGCCGATGCGGCCAGGGCGGTGAGTCCGGTGAACAGCGACCACACCAGCAGTGCGGCCACAAGTACCCGGCGCACGCCGAAGCGATCGGCCAACATTCCGCCGGGCACTTGCATCACCGCGTAGCCGGCCGTAAAGGCCGCCAGCACGTAGCCGAAGAGCTGCGGCGTGATCGCGAGCGACTTCATCAGCGTCGGCCCGGCGACCGCGATGTTCGTCCGGTCGAGATACGCCGTGAAGAACTCGACCCACAGCAGCGTCAGGACGCGGCGCTGCGTCGTCATTGCGCGCCCTGCCATCGCAGCGATTCAACGTCGTCGAAGAGCGGGATATCGGTGCGCAGCGTGGCCAGCGTGCGAAAGAGCAGCGCGCTCTGCCGCTCGTTCTGCAACGTTTGGGCTAGCCGGGCAGAACCCGCGACCGTGACGTCCCAATCACGCGGGTCGGCCGGAATCGACTCGATGTGTCCGTAGCGGAAGAGCACGCGCGCGGCCGATTTGGCGCCCCAGCCGGGCAGTCCTGGAAAACCGTCGGCGGCGTCTCCGACCAGCGCCAGGTAGTCGGGAATACTCGCCGGCGGCACGCCGAATTTCGCCACGATGCCGGCTTCATCGAAGTACGTGTTTGTACGGCGGTTCAGCTGCACGACGCGCGTGCCGCGCACGCACTGCGCGAGATCCTTGTCCGGCGTGGCGATGATGACGCGTTCCACGCGCGGATCGGCACTCGCGATGGCGGCCGCGGCCGCGAGACCGTCGTCGGCCTCGAATTCCACCATCGGCCAAACGACAAAGCCGGCGGCCGCCAGCGCTTCTTCGAGCAACGGAAACTGCGCCCACAGATCGGCGTCGATACCCTCGCCGGTTTTATAGCCGGCATACAGGCCGTTGCGAAACGACTCGATGACGTGGTCGGTCGCAACCCCGATGTGCGTGGCGCCTTCACGTACCATCGCCCGGACCGACGCAACGACGCCCACGCACCGCCGCGATCTCGCGCCCTTCGGCGTCGCGCGCCGACGGCAGCGCGAAGAAGTGGCGGAACAATTCGTAGGTGCCGTCCACGAGGTGCACGTTCACGAACGGCCGCCGTACGCAACGGGGAAGATCTTACGCCAAATTTCCGTCTGGTAGGCGGCAAATTGCGGCGCCGGCGCGGAATCGGGTGCACCGGTGAGCGGCGCGATCGCCGCGTCGTAATTGGGATTGACGAACAACGGAATGGAATACCGGTCGGTGCCGCTGCGGTTGATGACGCGGTGCGGCGTCGATGAAAAGCGCCCGCCGGTCCAGATCTGCATCACGTTGCCGAGATTGATCACGAACGTATCCGGGATCGGCGGCGCGCCGACCCAATCGCCGTTCTGCGACTGGACCTCGAGGCCGCCGTTGTCATCTTGCCACAAGATCGTGAAGCCGCCCGAATCCGAATGCCCGACGACGCCGATATCGCTCTCGTCGGCGGCGATCGTTTGCGGCGGATAGTGGTTGAGCTTCAAACGCGACTGTGGAGCGGCGAACAGCGGCGCGAAGAAATCGCGCTCCAAACCCAGCGCGAGCGCGAAACCGCGCAGCAGCGCGTCGCCGAGTTTTTCGACGGCATCGAAATAGGCGAACATTGCGGGCGCGAGACCCGGTTCGCTCGCGAGCCAACGGTTCGGTCCGGCGAGCGCGTTGACCGCGTCGAGAGCGCCGTCGCGGCCGATCCAAAACCCCTCTTGCCGGCTCACGCCGCCACCGGGCTCACCGATCAGGCTCGTGTAGTTGAGCGGCAAATAGCCGCGCATGCGCGGGTCGACGGTGATCGTCAGCTTCTCGTCCATCGGCCGCGCGAAGAAGCGCGCCGCCTGCATTGCGACGTCGTCGACGAGGCGCGGAGCAACGCCGTGGTGCTTCACGTACACGAACCCGACGTCGGTGCACGCGCGGCCAAGTGCGGCGATCGCGCGCGCATCGTCCTCACCGGCCACGAGGCCGCCGACATCGACGATCGGGATCTCGGAGAAATCGAGCCGCCGGGAAACCGGAATTGCCATTCGGCTGCGGCTTCTAGGGCAGCGGTCCGTTCACCAGCCCGCGCGCCATTGCGACCGCGCTCGGAAAATGGACGTCGCGTGCGAGCCCGACCCGGCGCAATAAGCAAATCGCAAGCCACGTCGGGTCGAGCTCGAACCAGCGCAGCCCGTGCCGCGCGCTGGCCGGGAACGCGTGATGGTTGTTGTGCCAGCCGTCGCCCCACGTCAGCATCGCGACCCACCAGTTGTTTCGCGACTGATCGCCCGTGCGATAGGTCTGATAGCCGAAGTTGTGCGCGACGCTGTTCACGAGTCCGGTCACGTGAATGGTAAACACGACGCGCACGAACATGCCCCAGATCACCCACGACCAGCCGCCGAACAGCAGCAGCAGCGCGCCGAGGCCGATCTGCCAGAAGATGTTCGTGCGTTCCAAAAACCGGTAGAACGGGTCGGCGGAAAGATCCGGCGTGAGATGCAGCATTTCGTCTTGCGTCGGTCGCGCGTCGTTGGGCTTATAGAGCCACATGAGCTGACTCCAGCGTAAACCGCGGCGTCCGTTGTGCGGATCGCCCACGCTATCGGAGTTCGCGTGATGGCGCCTGTGCGTCGCCACCCAGGTGATCGGACCGCCTTCCATTCCCAGCACGCCGATCGCCGCGATCGTATACGCGAGCCAGCGCGGAACGCGCAAGCTCTGATGCGTGAGCATGCGGTGGTAGCCGAGCGAGAGCCCGACACCGCCGGTAAGGTTGCACAGCACGATCGCCACCACGACGCCCGACCACGAGAACGTCGCGGGAATCAATGCCAGCAGCGTCCCCAGGTGCAGGATGAGTAACCCGATGCCCGTGCCCTTACCGTCCGTCGGAATCCGGACGGGCACCGTGGGTTCACTGCTAAATTGTTGCAAAAAGACCGGCTTTTTAAAGATGCCAGTATGGAACGCGACCCCGCGTTGTTGTACGATATGGTACTTTAAGCCTGTACGGTACCGTACGACGTCATCGCCGGTAGGCAGCAGCCAGGTGAGCGCCCGTCAGAACAATGGCCTCACGCGCCGTGTCCACCGGCGGCCCATGGGTGAATCCGTGATCGGTCCGCGCGAACTGCCGGTGAACGACGGGTACTCCGGCGGCAGCGAGCATTTGCGCGAGACGATCCATCTCGGGCGCGAGCGTATCGTACTCACCGGTCATGATCAGCGTTGCCGGAAGCGCGAGCGCCAACTGCGGGTCGAAGAGCGGCGACGCGATCGCTTCGCGGCGCCGCGCTAGGTCGGCAAAGTACGTGTCGTTGACCACGCGCTGCAGCGCAGGCGAAATTTTTGCGAAGCGTTTGCTCGACGTGCGATCGGTGCGCGTGACGTCGGCGACCGCATATGCCGCGACGAGCGCGCACGGACGGAAGGTATCGCCCGCGTACGCGAGTTGGCACACGTTGATCGCGAGCTTGCCGCCGGCGCTCTCGCCGCCGACCGAGATGCGATCCGGATCCCACCCGCCGGACGCTGCGTTCGCGTGAACCCACAGCGCAACGTCATAGCATTCTTCCTCTGCCACGGGATACTGCACTTGCGGCGTGACGTCGTAATCGATGCTGACGACGACCGCGCCGGTCTCCGATGCGAGATACGTAGCGATGTGATCGTCCTGTTCCGGATAACGGCCGAACATGCCGCCGCCGTGAATCAGGACGTGCACGGGCGGCGCCGGCGTCGGGTTCGGCGGACGGTACATGAGGCAGCGCACCGCGCCGTGGCGCGTCGGAACGCGAACCTCAACCGGCCGCGCAATGCGGCGCGTGCCGAAGTACAGCTCCTTGCGCGGCCGCCAGAACAGCGGCGAAACGTGCTGCAGCACGTAGGCAGCGATCCACGCGCCGGGATTCATCCGTGCAGCCAAGGCCCGATCCGTTGGCCGATCGGGAGGGTGGGCCTCCCAGGCAACCGGGATCCGCGGCCGCGCGAATTGGACGCCGGATTGCCGAAGTTCAAATGAATGGTAATGCCGCAGGCAGGCTTCGGCGGGCTGAGAAAGCTGCCGTACACTTTACATGGGTAGGGGATTTCGTCGTTTGAAAGGCATCCGCGCGCTTGCAGTCGTCTGGAGTTTGGCGTTATGCGCCGGCTGCGGTGGCGGAGGCTCAAGCGGCCCAGGAACCACCCCTGCCACGAGCAGCGCCGCGTTGACGGCGCGCTTTTCGTTCGCCGTCCCGTCACGCACCACGAGTTCGAACGTGCGGCGCGCGGCGTACATTTCACCGTCCTCGCAATCGCTCGAGGTCGACGTCCAATACGGCACCGCGACCGCGATCGGCGCGCAGTTGAACCTCTCGCCATTGCCGCCGGATTGCACGGTCGTCAACGGCTTGACCGAGTGCGACGTCTCGGTCGTCGCGCAATCGAGCGCGACGAACTTCGTCATCGAGTTCTTCGATCAGCCCAACTCGCAAGGCAATCTGCTCTCGACCGTAACCGTTCCGGTGCCGCCGGCCGTCGACGGCGTCGCCAACGTGAACGCGACGCTGCAGCCCGTCGCCGCCGGCGTGCAACTCGCCGTAGGAGCACCGCTCGCCAACGGTGTTCCGGGAACCACATCGCTCATCTTCACCGCGCTCGATGCCGACGGTAATCCGATCCCGGGTGCCGTGCCGTTCAGCACGCCGATCGTTCTCGTCTCCCAGACGCCCGGATTCACGTTTTCACCCGGCACCGTGACCAGTCCCAGTACTCCCGTCACCGTGACCTACGACGGCACGCCCGCCGGCAGTCCGAGCGTGGCCGCGCAGATCGGTAACAAGACGGTCACCGCGCCCTTCCCGGCGTTCTCCGGCTCGACGACACCGGTGCTGTCGATTACGCCCGCCGACGTCAGCGTTTCCGTCGGCGGTCCGAGCGCGCCGATCACCGTGACGCTTACCGGCGGAGCCGGACCGGTCGCGCTCAGCGACACGTGCGTGAGCGGTGCAGCGATCTCGCTCTCGCAAACGTCCGTGCCGGCCGGGACGCCGACGATGGTGAACGTGACCGGGAACGTTGCGCCCAGCAGTAACGTCGCCCACGCGTGCACGCTCACCGGCACGTTCGGATCGGTGAGCAAGAGCATCTTCGTCGATGTCAACAACAACCAGTTCAACGTCAACGCCCAAACGCGTCACAGCCCGTGAATCGCGTCTGGCACGTTTCTCTTGCTGCGCTCGTCGGCCTCGCGTTAGCGGCGCCGCGTGCGGCGCTGGCTGAGGGCGCGATCGAAGAAATCGTCGCGAAAAATCTCGCCCCTGACGTCGGCGGAACGGTGACGTTTCAAATCGCGGTTTCGCCCGACGACAACCTCGTGTGGGCCGCGGGTTCGTACTCGCTCACGCTGACGGCGACCGATCCGAACGGCAACGTCGTCGTGAGCGGTTCACCGCTCACGGCACCCGAGGCCGCAACGCCGCAGCAGACCACGATGGTCTTCGCCGATCTCGCGCTGCCGCAGGGTTATGCCGGGCCGCTCGTCGTGCACGCGCAGCTCGCGCACGGTAAGGAATCCGAAACATCACCGCCGGTCGGCATCGTGGTCGGCGGTTCCGCCGGGTCCGCGACGATCGTGCCGCCCGGATCGCCGCCGCCGGGTCAAGTTCCGGCGCCCGGCGTCGCCGAAAGCCCGGCCCCGGCTCAGCCGCAGGCCCCGCCCGCGCCGCACGTGCCCACGCAAAGCTATAACGGCTCGCTCGCACTCAACGCCGGCTTCGCCGCGCAGCAGACGCAGAGCGGCACCTTGAACATGACCGGCAAATTCGCCAACAACCAGAGCGTGACGACGTCGCTCGGCCTCGCCAACACGCCGGGCGCAACGAAGCCGATCTTCAGCTATCAAACGCCGACCACGCTCGTGCAAATCGGCACGTTCGCGCCCGCCTACGACCGCGACGTGCTCGCCGGGCCGACCGGTTCGGGCTTCGGCTTCAAGCAGCAATACACGCAGACGAACTACTTGCAAGGCGCCTACATCTCGGGCAATCACGACACCACGAACCCCTTCGAAATATCGGCCGCGCAGTACGGCTTTCCGCTGCACGGAACGTCCGTCACCGTCACGGGTGCCTACGAGACCGTCTACGGGCCCGTGCAAGCCAGCGGACCGTACTTTTTGCGCGACGGTACGTTCTTTGGATTCGGCGACGACGTGACCGCGAAGAACTCGACGATTACCTACGGCCTGCACTACGGCATGTCGTACTATCTCGACGACATCACCGGGTCCGATCAGTTCGGCCAGGTCTTCGACACGTCGTTCGGTTTCGCGATCCGCAAGGCCCACTTTGCCTTCACCTACGTCCGCGCCACGCCGGCGTTTTCGAACAGTCTCGCGCCGTCGATCACGCCCGATCAAGAGAACGAGAGCGCCTCGATCAACTTCCCGCTGGGCGTGCTTCAGCTCACACTCGGCTTCAATGCCTATCGGAACGACCTTCCCGGTTCGACCGCTGTACAGACAACGCACTACTCGACGGAGAACATCGGCATCACCTATCCGCTCAAGAACGGGGACACGCTGTCGTTACAGGGAGTGAACGGGATCCAGCACCAGACGGGAACGCCGGTCGCGCCCTTCAGCGGGAACGACGGTACGACGTTTGCGTATACCACGCGGCGCGGGCCGTACGCGATCCAATACACGCTCACCGATACGGAGACGCGCGACGATACCGGCGATCTCTTGCACGTCATGACCGACGGCATCACGATCTCGCGCACGCCGTTCGCCGGCATCACGATTTCGGGCGGATACAATCTGAGCCAAAACGACGCCAGCTCCGATACGCAGTCGTCGGTCAGCAATTCGGCGACCGCATCGGTGTCCTGGACGCGCGGCAGCCTTACGCTCTCGACGCAGCTCAATCACGCGCTCACGCTCCCTGCTTTCGGTGCGGTCAACCCGCCGACCACCACGTACAACTACGGTTTGACCGTGAAGCCGCCGCACAGCCCCTACTCGCTTTCGGCTACGGTAACGGAGAACATCGGCATGATCAATACGTCCGTCGGCGCCCTGAGCCTCAATCGGCAATTTTGATGCACGCACTCGTTCGAACCACTCGACGCCTCGCGCTCACCACTGCGCTCGCCCTTGCAGCGAGCGCAACGGCCCACGCGCAGACGATCCCGCAAGTGCCGGCGCCGACGCTGATCTCGCCGATGCTCAACGTCGGCATTCCGATTCTGTTCCAATGGACGCCGGTGAACCCCGGGAACGTCTACAACTTCGTGCTGACCTCGCGCGGGCGCCAACCGCAAGCCGCGCCCGGAGCGCTGGCCGTCACCTACGAATTGCAGATCTCCGATCAACCCGACGTCGGCAGCCACATCCTCGTCGACCTCGACGACGCCGACGACGATCTTCACGTTCCAGAACCAAAACTTGCCGGGCTCCGGATTTACCAACCAGCAGCCCCCCAATCTCCCGCTTTCGGGCGGCGTGTATTACTGGCGCGTGCGCGCGATCATCGGTACCGGCGCGTCAACGATCTTCTCGTCCATCGGACGCTTTTCGCTCGATCTCGCGCGCGGCGGCGGTTCCTCGACGCCGGTGCACGATATGGGCATCACCTCGCTCGTGCTGACCACGCCGGCCTATGTCGGCGCGGCCACCGTCATCGTCGCGACCGTGCAGAACAGCGGCACGTTCGCCGAACAAGACGTGCCGCTCTCGATTACCGCGAACGGCGGCCAGCTGGCGCGCATCATCGTACCGCCGACGACCTCCGGTCAGACGACGCGCGTGACCACGATCTGGACGCCGAAAGTCAAAGGGATCGCGCAGATCAGCGCGCTGCTGAACTTCAGCGGCCCCAATCAGAACCGCAAGCTCGCCTCGATCACGCCCAACGTGCTCGACCAGCCGCAGTTCGTCACCTCGCTCTCCGGCACGTTGAAGCTCGGGCCGAACGGCTACTTCCTCGCGAACGCCGCCGGCCGCGAAACCGCGATCGTTCTGGAAGCACCCACCGTGCAGATCGACTTCGGCGCATTTCTCGGCAAGAACATCACGATTCGCGGAACGCTTTCGAAGGCCGACTCATCGTTCTTGATCGTCGCGAACCAAGTCTCGCTGCAGTAGAATCCTAGTCCATGGATAGGATGAGGTTGCGCAGCATCGGGTAGATGCTCTGCGACCAGCGCCGGCCGCTGAACACCCCGTAGTGCCCGACGCCCGGCTGCAGATGATGGCGCTTGCGATAAGGCCGGATGCCGGTGCAGAGATCCTGCGCGGCGAGCGTCTGACCGATCCCGCACACGTCGTCGCGTTCGCCTTCGACGGTGAGCAGCGCGGTGCGCTCGATCGCCCCCGGGTTGACGACGCGGCCGCGATACGTCAAGGTGCCGCGCGCCAGCGCGTACTCTTGGAAGATGGTCTTGACGGTTTCGAGATAGAACTCCGCCGGCAGATCGGCGACCGAGAAGTACTCGTCGTAAAACGTTGCGATCGTCTTTGCTTTTTCGTCTTCGCCGGTGGCAAAATCGTTGTAGAGATCCCAATGCGCCTCAACGTGGCGCTCGGGATTCATGCTGATGAACGCGAGCAGCTGGATGAAGCCGGGGTACACGCGGCGGTTCGCGCCGCGAAACTTCGCCGGTACCGTCGCGATGAGATTCTGCTCGAACCACTCCATCGGATGGCTGATCGCGAGTTCGTTCACCCGCGTCGGGCTCACGCGGGCATCGACGGGGCCCGCCATGAGCGTCATCGTGCGCGGCTGCGCTTCGTTCCCGGCCTCGGCCATGACCGCAACCGCGGCGAGTACCGGAACGCACGGCTGGCAAACGGCCACGACGTGCGCGCCGCTGCCGATCGTTTCGAGAAATTGGATCACGTGCGCGACGTAGTCGTCGACCCCAAATGGGCCGTCGTCGAGGCTCACGTCGCGCGCGTTGTGCCAGTCGGTGAGATACACGTCGTGCTCGGGCAGCATCGTCTTGACGGTCGCGCGCAGCAGGGTTGCAAAGTGGCCGGACATCGGCGCCACCAGAAGCACGCGCGGCAGATGGACCGCGGAGGCCTTCTTGAAGTGCAGCAACGTCGCAAACGGCGTTGCGGCGGCGACTTCTTCGGTGACCGGAACGTCGTCGCTGCCGATCTTGACCGAGTCGATGCCGAAGGGCGTGCGTTCGTGCGTAAAGCCGGCGCGGGCGAGCATTTCGTAGCCGGCGGTGACGTAGCCCATACCAAACGGCGCAAACGCTTGTGCGAACGGATTATGAAGCAATGCGCTCGTCGCGCGAGCCCACACGCGCACTTGCTCTGCTGCATCTGCCTGCGCTTGATACATTTGGTACATCATCGTCCACCATTGGGCCGCTGGGAGCCCAAGCGTTCGAGGCGAACGCGTTGCTCTCTGGAGGTGCGACCAATGCCGGACGCTACGTTGACGATCAGCAGCAAGAACTACTCTTCATGGTCCCTGAGGGGATGGCTTCTGTGCAAATTTGCGGGTCTGGCGTTCGAGGAAACCATCATCCCGAGTGACGATCCGGCGATGCGCGCAGAGCTGTTGCTTCTATCACCTTCCTTTCTCGTCCCGCGCTTGACCCACAAGTCGATCGCCGTTTGGGACACGATCGCGATCGCAGAATACCTCAACGACGTCAAACCACGGGCGCATCTCTTGCCGAAGGAGCGCGCCGCTGCGGCCCATTGCCGCTCGATCTGCGGCGAAATGCACGGCGGATTCAGCAATTTGCGCTCGGCGCTGCCGATGAACCTCAAAGGGCGGCACCCGGGCTTCAAGGTGTGGCCGGGAGCACAGGCCGACATCGATCGCATCACGACGATCTGGAACGAATGCCTAACCGCCTACGGCGGCCCGTTCCTCTTCGGCGAACGCACGATCGCCGATGCGATGTACGCGCCGGTCGCAACGCGCTTTCGCACCTACGACGTCAAACTCGACGCGACGTGCAGCGCGTACGTAGAACGCATCTTGAATCTGCCCGAGATGATCGAGTGGACGGCCGCCGCATACGCGGAGCCCGACGAGGTGGAAGAACTCGACGCGGAGTTCTAAGGCTTCTCACCGGCGTCCGCGGCCCACGCCTCCCACGGGCGGTCGGCCGGATCGACGCGGTCGGTTTCGAACGCATTGAGGAACACCGGCTCGCCGAGGCGCAGCGCCGCCGCTTCGATGCGCGCGTTGAGCTGCGTGTAGATCGCGCGCAAGACGACGAGCTTGACGCTTTCAGCCGCAACCGTCATACCGTGCCCGCGCATGAGCACGACCGCGCGCTTACCCATGACGGCTGCGAGCGCCGCGCCGGTGCGCGTCTCCGTCACGAGCATCTTGTTGTCGTCGCCGAGCACGTCGCGAATCTCAAATACCGGCGCCGGCGTATCGCCTAAGAACGCGGCCATGTGAATGAGCGCCTTGAACGGCGCGTTGGTGACGGTGAACGGCAGTACTTCGGGCGAGTGACTGTGCACGACCGCATTCACGTCGGGGCGCGCGGCGAGAACTTCGCCGTGGATGAAACGCTCGGCGTACATCCGGCGGCCCTGCTGGTCGACCGGCGCGCTGCGCTCGTCGAACTCCATGATGTCATCGCGGCTCACGAGGCCCGGCGCACGCGAGCGAGCCATGAAATAGTGGCGCGGATTTGATACCGAGCGCACGCTGACGTGGCCGAAGCCGTCGAGGACGCCCTCGTTTGCCAGGATGTGGTTGCCCGCGATCAGGTCGGCGATCCGGCTCTCGTCGGTCTCGGTCGTGTCGTTCATCGTAGTATGCTACGATCACGTAACGTCAGCCGTCAACGGAGCGGCAAAGACTAAGGCCGCTCGTCGCCGTAAGGGAGGAATCATGAAGCGCAAGGCTCGTTTCGATACCTTCAAAGAAGCCCCGTCGCGCGGGAATTACGATGAGTTCCCGATGCTCGAACTGGGGATCGATCCGCAAGTTCATTTGAGCCGCAACGCGGTGCCGCAGCCGTTCTATTTGATCTGCGAGCAGGACACGGTGCTGGCCCAGCTATCCGGCGAAGCGCGCGTCGAGTTTCGCAATTCACCGGTCAATTTTTTTCATTTGGTGCTGGGCGACTACGTGTACGTCCCGGCCGGCACGCCGCACCGGATCGTGCCGAAGAGCGAATCGATCCAGCTGCGCTATAAAGCCCGCTTCCCCGGCCTCGAGGCCATAACGTGGTTCGACGAACGTTCCGGCAAAGAACTTCACCGCGTCACGTGGGACTGCGCGGCCGAGCTCCCGCAGGAAGCCTATCAGCGCGCGTGTCTCGCGCGCGGCATCGACGTCAGAGCCTTCAACTGGGCTGTCGTTGCAGCCGAGGTCCGCGAAACCGAAGCCGGTGAGCTGACGCGCTTAAACGCCAAAGGCGAGGGCGCCACCGCCGCCGCGCCGCGCAGCACCCGGATGGCCATCGGCCCCGCCGACGAGATGCGCCCGCCGCTCAAGAACAACGTGTACCTGGCTGCCCGCATCGCAACCGGCGCGCTCACGCCGCTCTTTCCGTATACGGAGCCGGGTTCGATCGTGCCGTGCACGACGCTGCACGACCTCTCGAGCACCGATCCGATGGGCTACTTCATCCACACCAACACCGTGCACGAAGTGAACATCAGCTTCGGCACCCGCGACGGCTATCAATTGCCGGGCGGCTGCGGCGTCGGACCGTTCCGGCACGGGGTCGGTCAGAAGGCCGGCCAGGAAAATCCGAAGCTGATGAACCTCGCCGTGATCACGCAGCGGCAGTCCGTCGGGATTCCGCAAAATGAAGCGCTGGGCTTCGTTTGCGAGGCGTGCGACGAGCTGCTCTATGAATACGAGTTCGATGCGCACACGTTTCCGGGCGAACTCGAAGGCGAGGTCGACCGGCCGCTCATCGGCCTGCCGACGTCTTCGCAAAGCGCCGTGGCCCGCGACCACATCAACGCCGATGAAGCGTCCCGCACGTGCCGCAAGTGCGGTCACGTCAACCCGCCGTTCTTCGCATCCGATTACTGGGGCTGGGACGAATACCGCCGCCGCACGCGCGTGGTCGCGCAAGCGCGCGAGATCATGCGTCAAGCTTCGCTCATGAAAGAGGCCGCCATTGCAGACTGAACTCAAACCCGCCGCCAAGCGCGTACCGGCGCCGAAACTCGATCGCTCGATCACGATGAACTGGATGGGCGATTGGGGCCGGGCCAATCTGCATCGCGCGCTGGGCTGCTTGGCGTTCGAGTTCAACAAACTGGCGGGACCGCACTCGAAGACGGGCATCTGGACGGGCCGCGGCGCGCTCGATAACATCCAGGCCGTCGGGCGCGGCGAAATCGACGTCGCGCTGGTGGTGCCCGAGAACTTCATCGCCGCGGCGATGGAGGGCAAAGGGCTCGCCAAAGGCGAGCGCTTCCCGCACTTGCGCGCGCTCGGCCACGTGCCGCAACACGACCGCATGATCATGGCGGTGCGCAGCGATCTCGGCATCACGTCGTACGCCGACATCCGCAACAAGAAGCCGAAGCTGCGCATCACGACCGGCCCCGACGACGGCGTCACCTTTCTCGGCTATGCGGCGCAGCAAATCATGTCGGCTGCCGGCATCCCGCGCGACGCGTTCGAAGCGTGGGGCGGACGGTACATCGAATTCGAAGAGCCGCGCTCGTGCACGAGCCAAGTGCTGGCCGGCAACGCCGACGCGATCATCCAGGAAGCCGTCATGACGTACTACTGGACGGAGCTGGCCGACAAAGTCGATCTCACGTTCTTGGAGATCGAGCCCGGCGTGCGCGACAAACTCAAGCGCGATCTCAACTGGTCGCCGGCCACGTTGCCCAAAGACTACTTGCGCGGCATCGACCGCGAGATGGAGTTCATGGACTTCTCGCATTTCGTCCTGGTGACGACGACCGATCTGCCCGACGACGTTGCCTACGCGCTCGCGTGGGCGTCGGTCGAGCGCTTCGAGACGCTCGAGCTAGGCTACAAACACATCCCGCCCGAACGCAGCCCCGTGTCGTATCCGATCAACGGACACCTCGCCGCGCGTACGCCGATTCCGCTGCACCCCGGCGCCGAGCGCTACTATCGCGAGGCCGGCTATCTTGCCTAAAACGAACGTCCTCGCCGCTGCGCTCGCGCTGCTCGTCGCGCTGTTGCCGTCAACGCCGGCGCTGGCCGCCGATCCCTACGTGGTCGACGTGGTGCTGCCGGTCACCGGCGGCGGCGCCTTCGTATCGACGGTCGAGATCAACGCGCTCAACGTTGCGGAGGCGATGGTCAACAAGTCGGGCGGCGTGCGCGGCCGGCAGATCAAGTTCAACGTCGCGGACGATCAGTCCGACCCGTCGGTCGCCGTGCAACTGTTCAACGCGCTGATCGTGAAGAAGGTACCGTTCGTCCTCGGTTCGAGTCTGTCGGCAACGTGCAACGCGATGGCGTCGCTCAACAAAGACGGTCCGCTCGAGTACTGCTTCTCGCCCGGGATTCGTCCCGCCGCCGGTACCTACGTCTATTCGTCCGGCGTTGACGCCGGCTCGTTCTTGCGCGTCGCCGCGCGCTACATGCGCGACCGCGGACTGACGAAGGTCGCCGTGCTCACGTCGACCGATGCGACCGGGCAAGACGCCGATCGCGCGATCGACGCCGTGTTCGCCGCGCCCGAGAACCACGCACTCGGCATCGTCGAGCGCGAGCACTTCAATCCCACCGACACCAACGTGGCGCCGCAGATGGCGAAGTTTCGCGCATCGGGCGCCCAAGTGATCATCGGCTGGGCCACCGGCGCGCCGTTCGGCACGATCTTGCGCGGCGTGCGCGACGCCGGGCTCGACCTGCCCGTCATCTCGACCCCGGCCAACGCCCTCGCCGTCCAATTGCGCCAGTATAAAACGATCATGCCGAAGGAGCTGATCTTCCCGAACCTGCGCTCGTTCCTGACGCCCGACCAATTGCCGAAGGGCCCGGCCAGAGACGCGCTCACCCGCTACTACGATCTCTTCCGCGCCGCCGGCTTGCATCCGAGCGGCGAAGGCCAAGTCTGGGATCAGATCCTCATCATGGTCGCCGCCCTGCAGAAACTCGGGCTCGACGCCACGCCCGCGCAAGTGCGCGACTACGTGAACAATCTGCACGGTTGGACCGGCATCAACGGGCTCTACGACTTCACGAAGTACCCGCAGCGCGGGATCGGCGACGACGCGCTGGTCATGGTCCGTTGGGATCCGGTCAACGAAGCCGGCATCCCGCTCACCCTCCCGGGCGGCGCGCCGCTGAAATAGGCTAGCTGCTCAGGCTGCCGGTTTTTTGGCACCCGGCAGCCGCAGGTAGGCCGCGAAATCCTCGGAAATGCCCGTATATGGGCAACAAATCGCACTACGATCCGACGCATAAGCGCGTCTTCGTCCGCGAGATCAGCGGCGAGTACAGCCTCAAGCACGAGCTGACGCGCCTGCGCAGCCTGCCGCGCGTCCAAAAGGGCAGCGAGGTCAAATTCGCGTCCGGCCCGCAAGCGTTTTCCAAGCACTACATGGAGCCCGAAGACGGCCTCGGACAGACGCTGCACATCCATCTCGAGGAATACGCGCCGGGCGGCAAGTCGCAGATGCACGGGCACGTGAACGAAGCGATCTTCTACATCCTCGACGGCAAGGGGTTCGAGATCCACGACGGCATCAAGTACGACTGGAAAGCCGGCGACATCGCGATCGTCCACAACAACTGCGTGCACCAGCACAACAACGCCGACGACCACGCACCGGCGCGCGCGCTCGTCATCAAGACGAAGCCGATGTACATGTTCATGAACATGCTCTTCCAGAAGCAGCGTCACCGACCGCCCGAAAGAGCCGACCGCCGACGCAGGGCGACTTCGAGCCGCGTCGAAGACGTCGACTGAACCACCATGGCACGACCACGACCACGACCACGATCACGACCATGCGCACTCGCACGCCCACGCGCACGGCGATTAGGTAGCAGACGATGGCCTGGCAAGAATCCAAGAGCTGGCGCGCCGGCAAAGGCAAAGCGAGTTTTTACGCCGAGGCGCTCAAAGACGCCGCCGAGCGGCCCATTCGCGATGCGGCGCGCAAGAAGATCATCACGCCCGAAGAGATGCCGTGGGAAATGTCGCCGCACGGGCTGATCAAGCACCTCGTCAACGACAAGATGAACGCGCGCGTCGAGACCGTCGACATCTACATGCAGATCATCCCGCCCGGCAGCCGCTCGGGCAAACACCGTCAGCTCGCCGAAGAGTGCCTCTACGTGCTCGAAGGCCGCGGCTACGACGTGCACATCGACTGCGACGTCGAGATCACCGACACGTACCACTGGACGCCGCAAGACGAAGAGAAGCGCTTCGAGTGGGAAGCCGGCGACATGATCTACATTCCGCCCAACACGATCAGCCAGCACTTCAACGCCGATCCGGCGCGCCCGGCGCGGCTCGTCAGCGCGACCAACCGCATCTACAAGTACTGCGGTCTCAACGATCTCGAACAGATCGAAACCGCGCCCGAGTACGATCCCAGCGTCGAGCTCAACGACGAAACGATCGAACGGTATCTCCGAGCGCCTTCCATCCGGTAACTCTTCCAGCGGAGGGGCCCTATGTTCATCAGGAACGCGTGGTACGTTGCGGCCTGGGCCGATGAAGTCGGCGACAAGCCGGTAGCACGGCGGATTCTCAACGAACCCGTCGTGCTGTTCCGCGACGAAGCGGGCAAAGCTGCAGCGCTGCTCGACATGTGCTGTCACCGCGGCGCGCCGCTGAGCTGCGGCAAGGTCGTCTCGACCGGGCTCGAGTGCGGCTACCACGGGATGGTGTATGCGGGCGACGGCGCGTGCGTGCACATTCCGGGGCAAGTCCACATCCCGGCGAAGGCCCGCGTGAAGAGCTTTCCGCTGGTCGAAAAGGACGCGCTGCTGTGGGTCTGGCTCGGCGATCCGGCGGCGGCCGATCCGAGCACGATCGTCGGCTATCCGTTTCACAACGATACGGCGCACTGGCCGCACAAGCACACGATGTACCCGATCGAGGGCAGCGCGAGCTTGATGGTCGACAACCTGATGGACCTCACGCACCTGGGCTACGTGCACGTCGACGATCGGCGGCTACCCGCAATCGCACGTCGACGCGATCATGGACACGCAGCCCACCGAAACGGGCTTGAAGTTCACGCGCTGGATGCTCAATTCGCCCGCGCCGCCGACGTACAAGAAGGCCGTGCCCACGCTGGCCGACCGCATCGACCGCTGGCAAGAGTTCGAATTCGTCGCACCCGCCGTCGTGCTGCAATGGGTCGGCGCAACCAACGCCGGCACCGGCGCCTACGATCAGGGCAAACGCGACGGCGGCTTCTCGATGCGCATCTTCCACGGGCTCACGCCCGAAACCGAAACCACGTGTCACTATTTCTGGTCGACGCTCAACGGCTTCGCGCCGCACGATCCGGCAGTCGACGCAAAAGATCTTCGACGAGGTCTCAGCCGCCTTCCGCGAAGATCAATACATCGTGCAGCAACAGCAAATGCGCTTGAAAGAACTCGGTGAAGACGGGCTCGTCAACATCGTGGCCGACGGCGCGCGCGTGCACATGCGGCGCGTGCTCGAGAAGCTGCTGGCGCGCGAAACTCAGGTCTTGGCGTAGCGCTCCGCCGCGCGCGCCTTGGCCTTCGCGATCCACACGTCGCGATCGTGCGGCGCGGCGGTGGTGACCAGCTTGCCGAGCAATTCGCGCGCGACGGCCGTCACCTCATCGACCGCCGCGTCGAACGCGGCTTCGTTGACTGCTGACGGCTTCGTGAAGCCGGAGATCTTGCGCACGAACTGCAGCGAGGCCGCGCGCACCTCATCGTCGGTCGCGGGCGGCTCGAAGTTGAACAGGGTGCGAATGTTGCGGCACATGGTTTACAGCGGCTCCCATCCGATCATCACGGTTTCGCCGTCGATGCGCACGTCGTACTTTTTCACGTTGACCGTGCACGGGTAATCGACCGCTTTGCCCGTCTTGATCTCAAACGTTCCGGCGTGCTGCGGACACTCGATCAGCTCGCCCTCGATGTAACCGTCGGCCAGACGCGCTGCACCGTGCGTACAGATGCCGCCGATCGCGTAGAGCGTGCCCGCCAGGTTGATCAGCGCGATCTCGCGATCGGCGACCTTGAGATGCACCGCCGAATCTTGCGCCACGTCGGAGAGCTTGGCGGCCTCGTGAAATACTACGCTCATGGCGCCGCCTTGGACAGCACGTTACCGAATTCCACCCAGCTCGTCCGCCAAAGCATCGTACCAGCGCGTTTGATCCGCCCGGGAGAAGTGCGCGTTCGCACCGCTCGGGTTCGGCACGAGATACAGCCGCGTCGCGCCGGCGCGCACCTCTTGCAGGCCAAGTTCGACCGCGACGGAGCTTCCCGTCAGCAAGGCGTGCACGAAGCGATAACCGGTCACGCCGTGAAAGCACGCGATCCGCGGACGATAGCGCGCGATCTTCTTCAGCAAGGCGTCGACGCCGGCGGCGAGTTCCGCCCGCGAGAGATCGCTCGCCTTCGGCGTGGGCCGCTTCACCAAATCGGTGAAGCCGATGCCGTAGCGTAGCAGCGCCCGGTCGTTCTCGGGGCCGAGCACCTCGACGCCGAGCCCCGCGCGCGCACGCTGCGTGAGCGTCGAGCGCGAGATGCAGGGCCAAAAACGATTGCTGCCGCGGGCGAAGTAGTGCCCGCGCTCGGCCGAGTACACCGACGGGTTGATGCCGACGAAGACGACGTCGAGATCGCGGCGCAGCAGATCCGGCAGCGTCATCGCGCGAGCTTCAGGCGAGCAGGCGTCCCGGACCTTCTCGCAAACGCCGAGCCCGTGAGGCAACTCGCCCTGCGTTTCGCCGTCTTGCTGCTGGTTGCATATGCATTGCTGGGCGTCTACGCGGCCGCATCGACGTATTGGCAAACGCCCGGATCGATCGGCCTCGCAAGCGATTACGGCGCGACGGTCCGCGCCGTCAGCCCCGGCGGTCCGGCTGCGCGCGCGGGCATTGCAGCCGGCGATCGTATTCGCCTCGACGCGGTACCCTTCGAAGAGCGGCGCTTCGTTTCGGGCGCCGGCACGAATCCGCCGCCCGGCACGGCCGTCGACATCGCCTATACGCACGACGGCATCAACCGCAGCGCGCACGTGATCGCCGTCGCCGCGCCGCTCGACGCCTCCGAACGCGTGGCGCTGTTGTTCCTGTGCGTTGCATCGCTCGTCTTCATCGCGGTCGGTGCGACGTTGATGCTCGTGCGCCCGAGCTACGCCACCTGGGGCTTCGGCCTCTATTGCTTGCTCACGCTGCCGACGGCGATGTATGCGCTGCCGTGGCCGAGCGCCGGCACGGCCTTTGCCGCAACGGTCTTCTACGACATCGTTCAGAACGCGGGCCTCGCGGGTCTCGTGCTGTTCGCGCTCGACTTTCCGCGCCCGTCCGGCGTTGCGTGGCGCTCGCGCATCCGCGCGCTGCTGCCGGTCCTGTTCGTCGTGCTCGCGGCAATGACGCTCTATCCCGACATCGCGAACGTGCTGCTCGCGCGCGGCGCGCAATTCGAGAACCGCGTCCTGCAGGGCGCTTTCGGCGCGGTGTACGTTCTGGCGATGCTCGTGTTGTGCGACAGTTACCGGCGCATCGAACCTGCCGAACGCGAACGAGTGCGCTGGGTGCTGGTCGGCTTCGGCTTCGGTTTGCTTTTCAATTATATCGGGACCACGCTGGTCTTCAGCACGATCCTCGCGACCGCACCGCCGCTGAGCGTCGTGCTCGCGCTGACCTCGCTGAACGTGTTGCTGCCGCTGACCGTCGCGCATGCCGTCGTCCGCCATCATGTGCTGGAAATCCGCGTCGTCATCGAGCGCGCGCTCGTGTTCGTCGTGCTTACGACGATCTTGGCCACGATCTTCGCGCTGCTCGACTACCTCTTCGGCACGCTGCTGGAAGACTTCCGGATGTCACGCTGGATCGCGGCCGCGATTTCACTGGGCATCGCGTTCGCGTTCAAGTGGCTGGAAGAACACGCAACCGAGGCGCTGCGGACGCGCGTTTTACCTGAGGGCGGCGAGCCGGTCGCCGAACCGGGCGAGCCGGGCGAGCTGGCGACGCTACGCTCCGAAAATGCGCGTCAGCAGGCACAGATCGCCGACTTGACGGCGCAGCTCGAGCGGCTGCGCGGGGGCCGGACCCACTAGCCGAGAACCCTTCCGCATGCTCACAGCCGAAGAAAATGCCCGCCTAACGCGAGTCGGCCCGGGAACGCCGATGGGCAATTTGATGCGCCGCTACTGGCAGCCGGCGCTCCTGAGTTCGGAAGTGCCCGAACCCGACGGCCCACCGGTCCGCGTCCGCCTGCTGGGCGAAGATCTGGTCGCCTTTCGCGATACGAACGGCGACGTCGGCTTGATCGACGCGTTCTGCCCGCATCGCCGCGCGCCGATGTTCTTCGGCCGCAACGAAGAGTGCGGCATGCGCTGCGTGTACCACGGCTGGAAGTTCGATCGCAGCGGCGAGTGCGTCGACATGCCGAGCGAACCGCCGGACTCGCTGTTCAAGACGAAGGTCCGCATCGGCGCCTATCCGACTAGCGAACGCGGCGGCATGGTGTGGGCCTACCTGGGGCCCGAGGAATTCCAGCCGCCCGCACCCGACTACGAATTGCTGCGCGCCCCCGAGACGCATCGGCACGTCTCGAAAACGTTCGAGCAAGCGAACTGGCTGCAGGCGCTCGAAGGCGGCATCGATACGTCGCACTCGTCGTTCGTGCACAACCAGGACATCAACAACAAGAAGTTGCTGCGCAACGCCGACACCGCACCGCATATCGAAGTCGAGAAAACGTCCTACGGCTTCCGCTACGCGGGCATTCGCCGGCTCAACGAACTCGCAAGATTACGCGCGCGTGTATCACTACGTGCTGCCGGCGCAGCAACTGCGCGGCGGCGTAACGGAATCCGCCGGCGGCAAGAAGGAAGTCCCGACGCTGCACGGTCACCTGTGGGTTCCGATCGACGACGAGACGACGTTCACGTACAACTGGATCTACTCGTACGATCCGGCGATCCCGCTCGATGAGGAACACGCGATCGGCCACGAGATCTATTCGGGCCGCGGTCCCGAAGATTACATCCCGGGCACGTACCGCCTCAAACGCAATCGCGATAACGACTACTTGATCGATCGCGAGTTGCAGCGCACGAAGACGTTCACCGGCATCAAGGGCATCAACACGCAAGACTACGCGTTGCAAGAAGGCATGGGGCCGATCTGCGACCGCACGCACGAGCATCTCGGAACGAGCGACCGGGCCATCATCGCGGCGCGGCAACTGCTGTTCGAAGCGCTCGACGCGGTCGAACGCGGCCAAGCGCCGAAGGGGACGAACCCGATCGACTACAGCCAAGTGCGGCCGGTCGATCTGGAGATCCCGCGCGGTAGCCGCTGGCAAGAACTGCTCGAACGGGAACTCATCGCCCGCTTCTAGTGAACGCTGACGAATATAGCGCGCGCCATTTCGGCGCCGCTACCTTCGCAGCATTCGATCCTCGCAACCAAGCTCAGCGCGAGTCGGCGGCGGCGCTTCGCGAACGGCTGATCGCCG
Source organism: Vulcanimicrobiota bacterium (assembly GCA_963845455.1). Lineage (GTDB taxonomy): Bacteria > Vulcanimicrobiota > Vulcanimicrobiia > Vulcanimicrobiales > Vulcanimicrobiaceae > Lustribacter. Next base: position 241,303 of record CAWJSM010000004.1, read on the forward strand.
CCGGCTTCGGACCGGATCGCGCGGCTGCGCTTTTCGGACTAGCCGATGTCGCCGACGTGCGCGCGACCCGAACCGCCTTCTACGATGCGCTGATGTTGCCGCCGGATGACGCCGGGGCGGCCGCGCGCTTCTTCGTTCTGCACGAACCGCAGCCGGAGCCCGAACTGCGCGCGTGGCTGGGCGATGCGGGTGTCGATCTGCTGCGCGAGATGGCGGCGCTGGTTGAGGTCGACGGGCAGCTCCGCTCGCTCGTCAGCGCGTCGTGGTTTGCGGGGGTGCTGATCTTCGCCGATGCGCGCGCCTACAACGCGTTCTGGCCGCGCGACCTCTTTCCGGACTACGTGATGCCGCCGGGCGGCGACTCCGTCGGACTCGAGCGCGTCGCTCCGCGCGTGCCGCGCAAGGCCGCGCTCGACATCTGTTGCGGCGCCGGTGCGCAAACCCTGGCCGCGGCCGCGTACAGCACGCACGTCACCGGCGTCGACATCAACCCGCGCGCACTCCGCTTCGCGCGCTTCAACGCCGCAGCCAACCGCATCGAACGTGCGGACTTCGTGCTCAGCGACGTCTACGAAGCCCTCGGCGACGCGCGCTTCGAGGCGATCGTGGCGAACCCGCCGTTCGTCCCATGGCCGCCCGGTGATGACGAACTGCTCTATCGCGGCGGTGGTGCGACCGGCGACGACGTCGTGCGCCGCATTCTCGCGGGCGCCGTGACGCGGCTGGAACCAGGCGGCGCGCTCACGATCGTCGCCGATTTGGCCAACGTCGCATCGCTCGCCGAACGGATCGCTCACTGGCAAGGCGAAACGCGACGCACGCTGGTCCTCGTGCAGCGTCATTACGACTTGCTCGAATACGCCGAGTCGCACGCCGCGCATCGCCGGCGCTCCGGGGGCGAGCGCCAAACGGAGACGGTGCGGCTCTTGCAGCATTTCGATCGCGCCGGCGTCAAGACGCTCGATTTCGGCTACATCGTCCAAGACGGACTGCCCGGCCCGGCGTTGCTGCAACGGACCGGCGCGATGCTCAACAGCGCGATCTCGGCCGACGTCGGCGCCTGGTTCGCGCATCAACGCCGCTTGCTCGCCGGCAACATCGAAGATGCGCGCTTATCGCTCGCGACCGAATTGCGGCTCGTCGATATCGCGGAACGCGCGCCCGACGGAACCGTGAGCACGTCGTGTTACGCCGCCCCCGGCCCCCGGTCGGTCCACGAAAACACCGCGGTCTCGCGCGGTGCCTTCGCGGTGCTCATGCGCGTCGCCGCCGGCGGCCTGCGCGTGCGCGACATCGCCGAACCCGAGGCCGCGCGCGAACTCGTCGCGCTCCTCGTGCGCGGCCTCGTTCGCTGCGAGTGATCGTCAGAGGCTGATGCCGATCGGGCCGACGAAGCGCGTCACGCTCTGAATCGGCGCGACGTTGCCGTTGGCGCCGGGGGCGAACACGGTCAAGATGCCGGGCACGCCCGGCACGCTGAAGTTCGTCACGAACAGGTTGCCGCCGCTGCCGATGACGATGTCTTGCGGGAAGGCGAGCTGCGTGCTCGATCCGGCGATTGTCAGCGTGGGCGCGGCGTTGCCGTTCGCACCGGCGGCGTATTCGGTGACGCTGTTGCCGTTCGCGTTGGTCACGTAGAGGTTGCCGCTCGCATCGAGGCACACGCCGCTCGGCACGTTGAGCCCGGTCGCGGTACCCGTGATCGTGCGGATCGGCGCAACGTTGCCGTTCGCACCGCTCGCAAAGACCGTGATCGACCCCGACTCGTTCGCGACGTACAGATTGCCGGCCGCATCGAGCGCGACGGCCGCGGGCGTGTTGAGGCCGGTCGCCGTTCCCGCGATCGTGACGGCGGGCGCGACGTTTCCGTTCGCGGCGGCGGCGAAGATCGTCACCGAGTTGCCGCTCGTGTTGACCACGACGAGCCGGCCCGCGCCGTCGATCGCGAGCCCGCGCGGTGAAGCGAGGCCCGTCAACGCGCCGGCGATCTGAAACTTCGGCGTCACGTTGCCGGCAATCGACGGCGGGTAGACCGTAACGCTGTTGGAAGTCTGATCGGCAACGTAGATGTTGCCCGCCGAATCGCGCACGATGCCGGCCGCGCCTTGCAGTTGCGTACTCGGGCCGGAGATAACCGAAAGCGGGTTGACGTTGCCCGTCGCCGACTGCAGCAATTGCAGCACGCTGCCGCCGCCGTCGGTGATGTACACGTACGATCCACCCGACGGCGGAACGTACGTCGACTGGGCCGGAGGCGAATAGTCGTTGCCGCCGCCGCCGCAACCGGCTAACGCAACGAGAGCGCAGAATACGGACACAAACGAAATGCGACGCATAGGTACCTCGGGCAAGATTTTCAGCAGGCTCCGCAACCGTCCCTCGGCTAACAGATGAAAAATGAGTGAGTTGCCGCGCCTCAACCGGATTATTGCCGCCCTCGAATCGGGCCAAACCGCGTTCACCACCTTTGCGTCGGCCGATCGCGAATCGGCGATCGCGATGAGCACGGCGAATTACGACGGCGTCGTGTTCGAGATGGAGCACAATCCCTGGGATGCGGGCGCGCTGCGCGACGGTCTTCAGTATCTGCTCAACCGTGGACAGATCGCGCGTTCGGGATCGATCGTGCCGCAGGTCACGCCGATGGTGCGCATTCCGCCGAACGGTTCGGAGAAATCTCAGATCTTTGCAAAACAAGCGCTCGACCTCGGCGCGTACGGCATCATCTGGCCGCATATCTCGACCGTCGAAGAAGCGTACAACGCGGTGGCTGCGTGCCGCTATCCGCGTCTTTCCGGCGCGCCGCTCTTTGAACCGCAGGGCATTCGCGGCGACGGGCCGACAGCGGCGGTGCGCTACTGGGGCGTCACGCAGCAAGAGTACTACGAACGCGCCGACGTGTGGCCGCTCAACCCCAAGGGCGAGATCCTCGTGATGCTGATGATGGAAGATACGCGCGGCATCACCAACCTCTCCGATATCCTCAGCCAAGTTCCGGGCATCGGCGCGATCCTCATCGGCGAAGGCGACCTCTCCCAGGAACTCGGTCATCCGCGCGAATACGATCACCCGCTGGTCGTCGAGTGGATGAACAAAGTCGTGGCGACGTGCAAGCAGCACAACGTCCCGGTCGGCCATCCGCACGTCGATACGAAGAACGTCGACTGGATCGTGAAAGCCGGTTACCGCTTTCTCATGGCGGCGCCGGTGCGCAGCTACGCCGCGCTCGAGGCCGGACGCAAACTCACCGGCCGATGAACGGCGTGCGGGCGCTGGTGTTCGACGTGTTCGGCACCGTCGTCGATTGGCGCTCCGGCGTCGCCCGCGAAGTCGCGCCGTTTCTCGCGCGTTACGCGAGCGGCACCGATCCCGGCGCATTCGCCGACGCGTGGCGCAAGCGTTATCAGCCCGCGCTCGAGGAAGTGCGCAGCGGACGGCGCGCGTTCGTGCGGCTCGATGTGCTGCACCGCGAAAACCTCGCCGCCGTGCTGCCGGACTTCAGCATCGATCCCGCCGCCGTACCGGCCGCGGAACTCGACGAGCTCAACCTCGCGTGGCACCGCCTCGATCCGTGGCCCGATGCGATCGCCGGGCTCGCACGGCTGAAGTCGCGCTACATCATCGCGCCGTTGTCCAACGGCAACATCATCTTGATGCTCGACATGGCGAAACGCGCCGGCATCCCGTGGGATGCGATCCTCGGCGCCGAGGTCGCGCAGGCCTACAAGACCTCGCCCGAAGCGTATCTGCGCACGGCCGACATCCTCGCGCTGCGGCCGGATGAAGTGTGCCTGGTCGCCGCGCACAACAACGATCTCGGGGCCGCGCGGCGCTGCGGACTACGCACCGCCTTCATCTACCGCCCGGATGAAAACGGGCCCGGCCGCACGCCGCCGGGCCCCGAGCACGATTGGGACGTCATCGCCCACACCTACGACGAACTAGCCACAGCGTTCGAGGTCTAGGCGGCTTGGGCGAAGCCCAAACGCGAGTATTCACGGAACGTGAATCCACTAGAAGCGTTTGTTGATCCAGTCGCGGATGTAGTCCATCAGGTTCTTCATCGTGTTGGAGTACTGACCGGGAAACGTTTCGCAGCGCGTGCACGGCGTGAACTGATGCACGGCGCCCTCGATCACGATGAAGTCCTTGTCCTTGCTCTTGGCAACGTCGTATTCGTGCTCGACGTCGCGGACGAAATAGTGCGCGCCCATTGCGGCGTACAGCTCGGGGACCGCGATCGACTGCACCGCGCACGTGGTCGAATTGTTGCTCGAGCAATCGTCGATGCCGTCGAGCGAATTCGTCGAACGCACCGCGTTCGCGCTGAGGAACGACTCGATATTCAAGATCTTCGTGCCGGCCTCAAAGGTCATGTGCAGCTTCTTGAGGTTCGGATCGGGCACGAACACGCTGTGCACGACCTGCGTCACGATGCTGCCGTCGTTCTTCAGCAGCTTCTCCGGCCGAGCGGTGCTCATCACGCCCGCGATCGAAGGATCGGTGTCGAACAGCGCAGCGGCCGCGCCCGGACCGGAGCCGGGATTACCGCCGCGCGGGATCACGATGATGTCGTCGTCCGGATAGCCGTACGTACCGTTTTTCATCGCCTGCAGTTTGGCCAGCGACTGATCGATCAGGTCGTTCATGCGCTTGGACTGGGCGGCGTAGTAACGCTTCTGAAAATCCGCGCTGTAATGCGAGTTGCCGCTCGGGTTGTAGCCGTTCTTCGGATCGAACATGTCGAGCGCGGCGTTGAAGCCGGGATCGGGCGGGTTCTTCTCGTTGAGCACGGCTGGGTTGAGGCCGCGCAGCACGTTGACCGGATTGCCCGGATGCGAATCGGCGAAGACGATGCCGTCGGCCGGCGGAAGGTTCGCAAGTTCCGCGCTGCACTTCGTCAGCCGTTTGGGATTCTGGCAGTAGGCGATGCCGTTTTCCGCGACGGCTTGATAGAAGCTCACGGTCGGGCCGCCGCCGCTATGACCGAACAGCAGCACCTTCGTGATGCCCGGCTGCTTGCGCAAGAATTGGACGGCCGCTTTCACGTCGAGCGCGATGTCCTCGAAGCGCACGAGGCCTTCGTTGTTGGTGAAGCGCGTGTTGACGCAGAGCATCAGGAAGCCGCGCTGCGCGAGCTCGGTGCAGGCGGGGTGGCGCATGAAATCGGCGGTGCGGTGAATGACGATCAGGGCGACGTGCGGCGCCGGTCCGCTGTCGGGCTTGTAGAGCGCCGCCTCCGCCGGACCGAGCGAAATGAACGTGGGCGCGGACTGTGCGCCGGCCGCGGCCGCAGTCAGGCCGAACAACAGCAGCGCGGCGGCGAACGTGCGGCGCATCCATTGTGTTTGGAACGGCGTTTTCATGTTTAAGAGTTACCACAGCAACGTCCGGCATACTTTCAGCGGAAAGGAGCCTCCCGGCCATGGTTTTGCTCATACGCACTCTTGCGGCGCTCGCCGCTCTCATCGCCCTTGCCCCGCTCGGAGCGGCCGCGCAACCGTCGCCACCCGACACGCCCACGTACGCGGCGCCGCCGCCCAGTTACGGCTCGACCGATGAGGTCATCCACGGCCGCGTGTCGTCGTTCGACGGCGCCTACAGCCTGCAAGTCCGCGACGATCGCGGCTTCATCGACAACGTGCAGCTGCGGCAAGGCACCGTCATCAACCCGACCGGCATTCGCCTCGCACCGGGAATGCAGGTAACGATTCACGGGGTCAATCGCGGTTCCGCGTTCGCCGCCAACGTGATCGATACGCCGTATCAGTCGTACGGCGCCATTCCGGTTTATCCGTACGGACCGTACGTGTATCCGGTTTATCCGTATCCATACCCGGTCTACGGGTTTGGGTACCCGTCATTCTCGCTCGGTTTGCACTTCGGCGGCGGCTTCCATCACCGCTGGTAAGCACTCGCGCTAGCGCAAGCGGCCGGCGTACTTTATGACCTGAGCAAATAACTCGGTGCGCTTGTTGGCGCCGGTCTTGCGCAAGATATTCTTCGCGTGGTCGCTTGCGGTGGTACGGGCGATGACGAGCCGCTCGGACACTTCAGCGTCCGTCGCGCCGGCCAAGAGCATCCGGAACACCTCGCGTTCGCGGTTGGTAAGCCGGTGCGCTGTCGCGACGTCTTCGATGGCGTCGCGCTTGTTCTCGAACCGTTCGAACGTGACCGCAAAGCAGACGCCGTCGCCGGCGACGAGATCGATCACCCGCAGCGCCGTTTCGGCGTCGATCATTTCAAACGTCGCGTGGGCGTTTGCCGGGCGGCTCTCCGCGATGTGGCGTTCGACCGCCCCCCGGATGCGGTCGGCAACTTCGGAACCTTCGAATTGAAGCGATTGCGCGATGGTTTGCAAGTTCCGGTCGATGATGACCATCGGCGTCGGTTGACGGCGATGCGCGACGCGGGCGGGCTCCAAATCGGCCTCCGGCCGCTCACACGAGAAAACCATTGGAGCCTCCCAAGGGCGGATGCACGGTGCGTAGCGGCGTACGCCGATGTTCCCCACAGCACGTCTCGCTGGTCCAGACGACGGTGCCGCGCACGTGCTGGGTGCTCGTAACGCAACCGCAGCACCACTCGAGCCGGGAGACTTCCGGGGTGCGCGCCGGGACAAATCGCCGGTACGCCTTGCACGCGACGCCGATCACGCCGCGGAAGACGTCTAAGGTCACCAGCACGGCTCGGGGGTCCCGGACTGCTCGATAAAGACCGCCAGCCGCGTGGACTGCGAGCCCTCGACGCGGGCGATGTGCCACGTCGGGCCCATCCCGAAGGGCCGAAAGCTGGAGCGGTTTTCCGCCAGCGCCCGCCGCACGCAGGCCCGCAGCACCGTCAGGACGGCGACCGGCCATTCATTGGCCGGCCCGCCTCCGATGAGATGGAGTTCGGCGTCGAACCAGAGGTATGGGAAGAGCAATTGCCCGATCTGGGCGGGGTCGGAAACGGTGGTCGTCACGTTCGTAGTCCTCCGAGACGCCCGGCTAGCCGCCGGGGACTTCCTGAGTCTAGGGTGCGCGATGCGACGCCGAATCGGGGAAGATACCTAGGTTTTGTGAAATAGGTACTTTCACTGATCCCGCCACCACCTGGAATACCTATGCTCCAGTCATGGATCGGCCAGCCAGGCACCAAGTCCACCTCGATGCCGCCGCAGCCGGTGCAGCCCGGCTTCTCCGGTCGTCCCGGTCGTGCGTGGTCGTGCTCTCCAACGGCACCAGCCTCGCCTGGAGCCTTAGCTCGGTGAACGTCAGTCGAGGCGGATTGGCCGGGCAGCCCCCGCCGAAAATCATGCCGTGGTGCTTTGCCGTCTTCGGGGCGCAGAGCACAGCCGCTCATTCCGGTATGGGATGCAGCGGCACCGTACGCTACGTGAGCCGCACCGGGCACCTGACGCTCGAACTTCGGTACGACGTCCCCTATGCCGGTGCGACTGCCGCGCAACTCAACGTTTGCGGACGCAACGCGCACGCGATCGAAGCGTCGGTGCTCGATCGCGACGGCGACGGTTACGCCAAAGCATTCTTTCTCCACATCGTCTCACGGAACGGCCCCTCGCGCCGCCCACCTCACGGAGTACACCCACAATGAGCGACCACAGCAGCCCGGGCCGAACGGCACAGCCGCAGGCCGTCGTCGGGCCGATCACCCTCGGACGCAAAAAGTCCGGCGAAACGCTGACGATCCAGCCCAATACCGTCATCGGTCCCGCCGCGCTCGCGCAAGCATTCGGCACCGCATCGATCTCGCTCAACCAAGTCGAGAGCACGCCCGCCGGCATCACGATCGCCGTCAGCTGCGACGGCGCTGCGCAGACGATCACCGTCAGCGGCGAAAGCGTCGCCGGCACGTCGATCTCGTTCACACCGGGCTCCGTGCTCTACGCGATCGCGCGAACGGAAAGCGATCTCGTCTTACTGAGCGCCGACGGAAGCGAGACGACGTACGTCGCCTTACCCATCGGTTCGGGCACGGTTACCGCGACATTTGGGGCGCTCGCGACATAAACGCCGCAAGCTGAGCGCGAGAACGAAGGCCGAGCTTGCCGAACGTCGCCGCGACGTGATGTTCGACGGTCCGTTCGCTGACGGATAATCGTTCCGCAATCGCGCGGTTCGAGAGTCCTTCCGCGATCAACACGGCAACTTCCGACTCGCGCCGCGTCAAATCGGACGGCCCGCGGGCAGGTTTGTTCGAACCGGTCAAGCGCCGCACGTCGCCGTGCGCGCCGCAGGCGAGGTAGATGCGCTGCGCTGCGTCCACGTCACCCGCAACTTCGCATGCCAGGGCATCGAGAAGCGGCGTGAATGCAGCGGCGGCGCGTTCTCGCGCGAGTTTCCCTTCGGCCAGGCTGCGCGTGCGATTTCCCTCCGCCGCGGCTGCGATCGCGGCGGCCAGCGGAATGCGAACGCACGCGATCGGATCGTCTCGATCGGCGGTCGACTCGAGCAGGTCCGCCGCCGTGCGCGCGCTCCTGGCATCGCCGTAGCGTGCAAACGTCAGCAGGGCGCTGTCGATCAGCGCGGCGTTTCGAACGCGCATCAACGTGCGCTCGATGAGCCGCCGGGTTTGTTCCGCATCGCCTTGGCGAGCTCGCAGTTCGGCCATGGCGGCGATGAACGATACCGCCAGAGGCTGCAGCTCGCCGGTCCGCACGGTCTCGAGGAGTTCGTCATCATCGAGGCGCTCGCAGAGAAATGCGTCGCCGGCAGCAATGGCGATCGGCAATCCCACGGCCGACGCCTGCATGCGCGCGTAGGGACCATCGACTTGCAAGGCCGCAGCTTCGCGGACGAAGGCATGTGCGTCGGCAACGCGGCCCTCGGAATATGCCATGTCGGCCGCCGCCAGGCGTGACTTTGCAGCCGTGAACGTCAGGCCGTAGCGGTCGGCCGCAGCGATGGCGTCGGTAAAACCGCGGCGCGCGAGTTCCGGGTCTCCGCGCAAACGCGCATAGTCGGCAACGTAGCTCCACACGTTCGCCAGCATCGCGGGATCGCCGAACTCCTCGGCCGCGGCGACCGCATCGAAACTCGCCGCGCGCCAGCCGGCGACGTCGCCGCGCAGATTCGCCAACGCCGCGCGCGCGACGAGGTGCCGCACGCCGAAGCTATCGCGGGGTCGCGCGGCCAACGCGTCGGCCCGCTCGAGATGGACCGCTGCGCGTTCCGCATCGATGCGATTCACATGATGCAGCGCGAGCAGCACCTCTGCCGCAAACGCGCTCCGCCCCGCATGTCCGGAGCACTGCAGCGCGCGTTCGCAATGCCGCAGTTCCGCCTCGAGATCCGACATTCGGCCCGCGGCCAACGCTAAGCGAATCGCGATGGCGGCTTCGTGCTCGCGATCGCTCGCGCCGCGAGCGTAGGCATCGGCTCGCGCAAAACACGCGGCCGCCTCGCCGTGACTTCCGAGAAGATCGTGCGCCTCACCGAGCTTCTCCGCCACGCGTGCCGTCGCGCGCGGATCGAGCACGTCATTGGCGAGTGCGGCATCGTAGAAATTGCGCGCGGTCGCGAACGCGAACCGCGCCATCGCATCGTCGCCGGCGCGTTCGGCGAGCGCTGAAGCGTCGGCGAGATTGTTCGCTCCCTGAACGTGCCTGAAGCGCTCGGCTGCCGGTGCCGGCGTATGGCGCGCTTCGAGGTGACGCGCGACGCGCCGGTGGTGTGCCCGCCGCTCGATTGAGGTCAAGCGTGCATAGATTGCCTCACGGATGAACTCATGAGCGAACTGCAGCTCACCCGATGGGCCGTCGACGACGAGACCCATCTGTCGAGCTACGCGGAACACGCGCAGCGCATCGGCATTGGAAAAGGCGAAGGCTTGCTCGAGCGTTTCCAAATCGATGCGCAAACCGATGACGGACGCCGCCTCCAGCAAAGCGGCATCGGCACCTTCGAGCTGCGCGAGATGATCGTTGACCGACTGCTCGACGCTTGCCGGGAGCGCGAGCACCGAATGCCCCTCGAGCGCGCTTCGCACGAGCGCTTCGGCAAACAACGGCGTGTCCGCGCAGCGCCGGCAGATATCATCCATCGTCCGCTGCGGGAAACGCCGGCCCGGCGGCAGTAGCGAATAGATCAGTTCGCGCGTCTCGTCGGCTTGCAGGGGACCCAGCACGATCCGATAGCACGAGGGGTGGCGTTCCAGCGTCGCGAGGCTGACCTCTTCGAAGTCGCTGCCCGCACTCGCTCCGCGGACCGCTAACACCAGCGCCGCCCGCCACTCACTGAAATGCGGCGCCAGGTAGGCGACGAGCTCGAGCGATTCGGGATCGAGCCAGTGCGCATCGTCGATGGCAACAACCAGCGGCCTCACCGACGCGAGCCGTTCGAAAAACTCCCGCACGAGAACGAAAAGGCGGCGCTTTTGCCACCGTTCCGCTTCACCGTTCTGCTCGACCGGTTGCAGGTCGAGGAAGCGCATGAAGAGCGCGCGGTTCTCGCCGCGCGGCAGCGCCCGCGGATAACTCCGCGCGAACGACCGGCAGACCTCGGCCACCGGCGCATACGGATCGCGCGCGAACGGAAAATTCGCAACCGAAGCGACGGCGAAGGAACGCGCGCGCGCGGCATCGAGCCACACGCGCAGCAGCGCGCTCTTGCCGATTCCGCCCGCTCCGAACAGGAGCGTCAGCGAACCGTCACTGCGCAGCGCATCGTCGATGCGCGCGTCGAACGACGCACGCTCCCGAGCGCGCCCAATGAGGCGGGGCTTGAGCCCCTCCCGTACCGTCCGTATGTCTATCGCTAGCTCACGGTGTCGGCGAATCGCACACGACACACCATGCTAGGGGCGAGCTAGCGAACGTGTCAACTCAAAATCATACGGCCGTTTGCTCGGCTGCTTTACGTGCTAGTTGTCCGTGACGAGACCGACGGTCGCAGCCGGACGGCGGCGCGGCCCTGGAAAGGCGCGGGGATGATCGGCCATTGCGAGTGACCGCACTGCCATCGCGAGCGAACTTGCAATCCGTCCTTGGCGCATCGCTTCTTCGCGGTTACCGCTGAAGTCGGCGTGCGTGCGTGCGACGTCGGCATCGACGGCCTTCTGTGCGAGATCGCGCACTTCGGCCGTATTGGCTAGCTTCGCATCGGCCGCCAGCCGCGTCGCGTCGAACCGCCCGTCCATGCCGCGCGGTCCGGCCGCGGCAAGCGCGGGCGGTGCCGGAATGTCGCGCGGCGCGGGCACCGGATGTTCGGCAATCGAAGCGCGCGCGAGTGCGGCCGCGGCCATCGCTTCGCTCGCCGCGCCGGCGTCGTGCCGGCCGAGGCGCGCGATCGCGTCGCGGTAGTGCGTTTTCGCGGCATCCAAGTACGTCGATGCACCGCGCGCTTCGGCGTCGCCGATCGTGCGGTACGCACCGCGCAATGCAAACGATGCGGCGCGTTCGGCAAACGCGGCACGCGCGGCCGGCGGTGCGCTCGGCGCGGCGGGCGCCGTTTGAGCCACGGCGCTACCGCCGAGTGCGAGGGTCAGAACGCTGAGGGTTGCTAGTTGTCGCAACATGCGGCGATTGTCGCCAGCATCCTTGGGACTGTGCTGAGAAGCCCTTCAGCCTGCTTTGAAGGCGAGCCGGTAGCCGTTGCGCGACCCGTCGATCAGCGCCGCGGTGCACGCCTCGGCGAGTTTGCGGCGCAAGGTAAACACGTGCGCGTACAGGCGGTTCTTGCACATCTTGGGATCGCTGCCGGGCCATAGCGCCGCGATCAGCTCGCGCTGCGGCACGACGGTTTCGGCGCGCAGCAAGAGCGCGTGCAGCACCGACGTTTCGCTCGCCGTGAGCCGTACGACGCGGCCCTCGAATGCGAGCAGCTGCAATTCCGGATCGAGGTGCAGACCGCCGGCGGAAATGCGTTCGGGACGCGGCGTGGGCGGCGCAACGACCGTCACGAGGTTACCGCTCGCGGTGCCGACGGAGGCGACGCTGTATCCGTAAGCCTCCAGCAGCCGGCGCAGGCGCCCGGCGTGGACGTGCTCGTCGAGCGTGTCGGCGTTCAGCATGAAACCTCCGAATCGCACGGCGCCTGCCGGTCCCACGAAACCGCGCCTTTGGATGCGTGCGCGGGCTGCGTATGCGCGGTGACCGTGCGGCGATCGCTCGCAGCCGGGCCCAACGCCAATACCGCGGCGGCCAATGCAAACGCGCCGGCCGTGATGAGCAGCGATCCGTGCGTGCCGAGCGCGCTCGCCGTCGCACTTGCGATCACCGGCGGCGTGGCCGGAAGTTCTTCGAGCAGCGCGCAGAATTCGACGCCGTAGCGCCGGCGCCACCCGGGTGCGTGCGCTGCCGTCAGCATCGCCGCGAGTCGCGCGTTCATCCGCCGGCCAGCTCGAGCAGCGCACTCTGGTAGCGCGTCAGCTCGCCCAAACGTTTCTGGAAGACGCGCCGGCCGGCGGCGGTGATCCGGTACGGGCGGCGGCCGCGCTCCTCGAGCTCGAGCGCTTCGATGAAGCCGTGGGACTCGAGCCGCGCGATCACGCCGTAGAGCGTGCCGGGACCGAGGCGCTGGCCGGCGTGTTCCTCGATATCGTTGATGATCGCGTACCCGTGCTTGGACCCCGCGGCGAGCGCCGCCAGGACGAGCAGGGCCGGTTCGGACAGGCGCCCGAGGCCCGCGTCCTTCCGTACGACATTACGTTCCACGTAATATATCGTAGCACGTACGGTGCGTTTAGACTAGGGTCCCGAGCAGGCTGCGCTTCTGGACTTTGCCCGAGCCCGTCATCGGCCACGCCGTCACGAAGTGCACGGCCCGCGGAACCTTGTAGTTGCTGAGGTGCGCGCGGCAGTGCTCGACCAGATCGGCCTCGGTCGCCTGCACGCCGGGCTTGAGTTCCACGAACGCCACCACGATCTCACCGAGCCGTGGATCCGGCGCGGGCACGACGGCGGTTTGCTTCACCGCCGGGTGCGCGCCGAGCACCGCTTCGACCTCGGCGCCCGAGAGATTTTCGCCGCCGACGCGGATCATGTCGCGCACGCGGCCGAGCAAGATGAGGTTGCCGTCGGCGCGGATCACGCCGTTGTCGCCGGTCCGGTACCAGCCGTCGGCACCGAGCACGTCGGCCGTCAGTTGCGGTTCGCCGAGATAGCCCTGCATCGGATGCGGAACGCGCATGAAGATCTCGCCGGGCTCCTCGCGTCCGAGCACCATGCCGTCGTCGGGATCTCGAATCTCTACTTCGACGTCCGGATTGGGCCGGCCGTTGGTGTTGTAACGCACCTCGCGCGAATCGGCGAGCGTCGTGTTCGTGCCGTAGAGGTGCGTCTCGGTCATGCAATAGCCGGTGACGAGCCCTTCGATGCCCATCTTCTCATAGATCGTCCACAGCAACTCCGGCGGCGCCATGACGAACGCGCGCTCGACTTTGAGCTTGCGCTGCGGCAGACTCGGATGATTGAGGTACTCGACCCAATGCGGCTGCAAGCCGGACATCACCGTCACGCCTTCCGCTTCGATCGCGGCCAACGCGTCGCCCGGATCGAAGTACGGCCGCGTCACGAGCCGGCAGCCGTCGACGATCGGGCGCAGCATCGCGCCGATCGCACCGCCGCTGTGATAGACCGGCTGCAAGCTGAAGTACACGTCGTCCGGTCCGAGCGCGATGCACGCATCGCTCCAGCGCACGCTGTGCAACATGCCTTCGTGATAGAGCTGCGTCCCCTTCGGCGCTGAGGTCGTGCCCGACGTGTAGACGATGACGGATTCATCGCGCGGCCCTACGGCCCGTTCGGCCGCGGCCAGATCAGCGGCCGCAACGCTTCCGCCGCGATCGAGAAACGCGGCAAAACTCAGCGTGCCGTTCATCGGCGGGTCGGCGACGTCGACGACGGTATGCAGCGCCGGGAATTTGTCGGCGTGCAGCGCGCCGTTTTCGGCGTGCTTCACCTCCGGCAGCACGTCGAGCAGCACGTCACCGTAATCGGTGCGACCTTTCGTTTCGCGCTTGAACAAGAACAGCTTCGCCTTCGAATTCAGCAGCGCGAACGCGAGCTCGTCGGGTCGCGAGCGCGTGTTCAGCGGAACGAGGATCGCGCCGATCTTCAAGACGCCGAAATAGAGCGCGGGCCACGGCGAATGATTGGCCATCCAGACGGCAACGTAGTCGCCGCGCGTGATACCGCTCGCCAGCAGCGCGCGCGCGACGCTATCCGACTCCGTATCGACGTCGTTGAAACTCAAACGCCGGTCCGCATACGTGAACGCTTCGCGCTTTCCGTAACGCGCGACGGCGTCGCTCAACGCCTGCCCGATCGTCTGCTCCGTCGTACCGTTCACTTGGGCGGGCTCCAGAAGAAGTCACGCGCGTCGAAAGTTTGCGGGATCGATTTGTACTTCGCGGCGACGTCGATGAGCGGCTGCACTTGCGCCGGATCGAGGGACAGCGCCATCGTCGTGCGGTGCATCTTGGCGGCGACGTCGGGTTCCAATCCCGTGTTCGCGACAAGGAGCGAGAGCGTTTCCGCGGCGTGCGCGTTGGTGTAGATCGACGCTTGCCGCAGCACGCGAGCAAAGCGCGCGATCGCATCCGGGTTCGCATCGGCATACGCGCGCATCGCGAAGTAGGCGCCCTGCATGATGTTCGCGTGATAGCCGTTGAGCATGTCGACGAGCGTGCGGATCTTGCCGCCGGCGATGTCGCGCGTCATAAACGGCTCGGTCGTGAGCCCGGCATCGATCCGCCCCGCATCCAGTGCTGCCGCGACGGCCGGAATCGGAATCTCGATCCACTTCACCGTGGATGAATCACCGCCGGCCGCATCGATCAGCGCGCGCAGACCGAGATAGCCGACATCGCCGATCGCCGTGCAGGCAACGGTCTTCCCTTGCAGATCGAGCACGGACTTCAGCGGAGAATTCGCGGCCACCGCAATCGCCGCGTTGCCCTGTACGTTCTGGCGATGAATCGCGCCGGGTGCGACGATCACGAGCGGAATGCCGCGGATGTGCGCGGCGATGAGGACCTGCGGGCTCGTGCGGCCGATGTCGGCGGCGCCGCCGATCACGGCCTGGGTGACGATCGCGCCGGTCGAAACGCTCGACGTCTGCACGTCGAGCCCGGCGGCCTTGAACATGCCGGTGCTCTGTGCATACCAGAATGGGAGCAGATCGTCGCTGGGTGCGGCCGTGAAGCGAATCACCGTGAGGGCCGGACCGGAGGGTTGCGCCATCGCTGCGGACGAGAGGGCGAGCAGCGAAAACGCGATGAGGGCTGCGCGCGCGAGCTTCATTTGCTATCGGCGGCCAGTTCGGGATGCCAAATGCCGCGTCTTACGCGCGAGACCTTCAGCGATTTAAAGATGCCGGCTTTGTTGAACGGCTCGTTTGCAAACCAGTCTTCGGCCGTGGCCATGTCCGGCGCGCTGATGATGAGGCACGTGCCGTGGCGTTTGTCGGCGCCGTCGAGCAGCGGTCCGCCGAGCACCACGATCTCGGTCGTTCCGTGCAGGTAGGCCATGTGCGCGTCGAGCGCGGCCGCGCGCTTTTCATCGGTGCCCGGGATGTCTTCCGCATATCCGATATAGAGCATGTTGAGTCCTCAAAAAGCATGCATTGCTACGGCGAGTGCCTTGACTTCACCCCGATGCTTCTCTATCATTATTGTTAGTCATCTAACTTGCCGGCTCGCGTGCGAACGCGTGGCCCTTCGCGCGTTCGGGAGTACGACATGGCTGACGAAAACGTGGTCTTGCTCGAAGAAGATAACGGCATCTTCACGATCACCTTCAACCGGCCGGAAAAACGCAACGCGATGAACCCGGCCATGCATCAGCAGATGCACAAGCTGTTGAACGATCTGAAGTACAACGAACGGGTCCGCGTGCTCATCATCACCGGCGCGGGCGAGAGCTTCTGCGCCGGGCAAGATCTCAAAGAGTATTTCTACCTGCTTGCCGACGAGAGCACGAAAGAGCTGCGCGAACGCTCGCGCGAGCAATCGAATCAGTGGCGCAGCCACATGCTGCGCTTGTTTCCAGCGCCGACGATCGCGATGGTCAACGGCTACTGCTTCGGCGGAGCATTTTCGGTCATCACGTCGTGCGACATCGTGGTCGCCGCCGACGACGCGACGTTCGGCCTCTCGGAGATCAACTTCAAGACGGCACCGCTCGGACTCGTCAGCCGCGATATCTCGGAGAAAATACCGCAGCGCCAGGCGATGTACTACGCGTTGACCGGCGAACCGTTCAACGGCAAACGCGCCGCCGAGATCGGCCTGGTCACGATGTCCGTACCCAAGGAACAGCTCAAGGCCGAAGTGCGCCGCATCGCCGAAGCGCTGCGCGAGAAAGACCCGATCGCGCTCAAGGTGACCAAAGACGTCTTGAAGATCAGCCAGCGGATGGACTACGAAGAAGCGTACGCCTACAGCATGGCCCTGGCCGGCGACCTGACCTACAAACAGGACGGCGCGTGGATGAAGAGCGGCATCGGCGAGTTCATCGACGGCAAATCGAAGCCCGGCCTCAACACCTAGCGTGCCCTCGCCCGAACCGGGGACGATCACTCGGCTGATTGCCGACTACGTCCTCGGCTTGCGGTTGGACGACGTTTCCGCCGACGTGCAGCGGTTCGCCAAAATCATGCTGCTCGATTGCCTGGGCTGCATGATCGTGGGCGCCTCCACGCCGAGCGGACGGGCGGCGCTTGCGCTCGCGCGTGAATCGCCGTTGCCGCAGTCGCGCATCGCCGGCGGCGGCGAACGCGTCGCGCTCGAGCGCGCGGCGCTCGCCAACACGATCTGCTGCAACGCGCTCGACTTCGAACCCGTCGGCCCCGAAGGCCACGTCGGCGTGATCGCGGTGCCGGTGGTGCTCGCGTATGCCGATTGCCGCGGAAGTTCCGGCGCCGACGCGCTGACCGCGCTGATTGCCGGACTCGACGTCAGCGGTCGCATCGGCGCAGCGTGGCGGCGCGATACGAGCGGCTCGAAAGTCGTCGGGCTGCCGGCGGTGCGCGGGGCACCGCACTCGATCTTTGCCGCTACCGTTCCGGCGGCGATGCTGCTCGGACTCGATCGCGAGTCGATTCGCAACGCGCTCGGAATCGCAAGCTACAGCGCGCACGTGCCGACCTTGCGCAAGGTGCTCGAGTCCTACGATCCGCCGATGACCAAATACGATCACATGGGCGGTATGGCGCTGGCCGGCATCGATGCGGCGCGTCTAGCGCAGCACGGCTTCACCGGCGATCGTGAAGCCTTCGAGGGCGAATACGGCGCGTGGCGTTATTCCGGCGCGCTGGGCTGCGATTGGACGATGCTCGAAACATTCGGCGGCGACTTCATGATCGCGCCGACGTTCTTCAAGTCGGTACCGTGCAATCTCTACGACGCTTCCGTCGTGGCGCTCGTGCAGAAGATCGTCGCCGAACATCAGATCCGGCCGGCCGAGATCACGCGCATGATTCTGCGCTGCTCGCGCGACATCAAGGGCCACGGCGGCGACGGCAGCGGCGGCTCGATGTCGCAATGGCTGAGCCTGCGGCTCAACGCCGCGCACGGCGCATGCGGGACGCGGCCCTATAGCGCATGGCAAAACGGCGAACCGCCGCCGCCCGACGTCGCGCGACTGGTGGAACTGGCGACGATCGAACCGTACGTCGAGACGGGTCCGCCCGACGTGCGCTACTGGGAAGGCTACGTTCCGACCTCGGTGACGATCCAAACCGCGAACGGAACCTACGACGATCACATGCCGCTTCTGCAGCGCCTCACCGAAGCGCAACTGCTGGAGAAGTTCGTCGACAACGTCGCGCCGTCAATCGGCGAACCAGGCGCACGCAAACTCGCCGAACTCACCCTCCGCCTAGAAGAACTTCCCCACGCCAGTGCCCTACTAGACCATGTCTTCCCGTGAGTGTCATCCCGACACTCAGGGCAGCGCGAGCATATCGCGCGCCGAGAAGCCTTTCGGGATGATCTGATATTTGGCCGCGGCGTCGATTACGGGCTGAAGTGCCGAGGGATCAAACGAGAGCGCGGTTTGCGTTTTGTGCATCTTTGCAGCCGCTTCCGGATCCATGCCGCTGAACGAGACCATGAGCGGTAACGTTTCCGGGATGTGCGTGTTGGCGTAGGCGGCTGCCTGCGACATCACCTTCGCGAACTTCACGACCGCGTCGTGGTTCTTCGCCGCGTAGTCCCTTGTCGAAAAGAACGCCGATTCGAGGATCGGCTTCGAGTAGCCGTTGAGCATGTCGGTCAGAATGCGGAACTTCCCGGAGGCTAAGTCTTTCGACATGTAGGGTTCGGTCGTCAAGCCCGCAACGACACGGCCTTGCTCGACGGCGGGCGCGAGTGTCGCAATCGGAATCTCGACCCATTTCACCGTCGCCGAATCGCCGCCCATCGAATCGATCATCGCGCGCGTGCCGAGATACCCGATGTCGCCGATCGCCGTGCAACCGACGACCTTGCCTTGCAAGTCGAGGACCGACTTGAGCGGGGAATTCGCCGCGATCATGATCCCGGAGTTTGCATCGTCTTTGAGATGGACGGCAGACGGCGCGATCATCGCGAACGGCACACCGCGCGCGTAGCCGGCGATCAGCGAAACGAGGCTCGCCTTGCCGATGTCGTCGGCGCCGCCGATGATCGCCTGCGCGACCACGCCGCCGCTCGCGGCCTTGTCGACCACCACGTTGAGTCCGGCCTTTTGAAAGAGGCCCGCGCTCTGCGCGTACAGCAGCGGCCGCAGATCGTCGCTGGCCGAGGAGATGAAGTGGATCGTCGTCAGGGCCGGCTGCGCGGGCGCCGTTGCCGCCGAGGCAACGAAAAGCGCGACTAGGGCCGCGCTCAAACGAACTGAGGTGCGAATGATGTTCCGGAAATCCATGTGAATCCTTAAGCAGAAACCGCGCCGGCAAGTGCCGGCATGACTTTTTGGCTGAAGAGATCGATCGACCGGCGGCCTTCTTCGACCGTCATGTCACCGAAAACGAATTGGCCGGCGAAATAGTTCGCGCCGATCTGGTCCATATGCGCCGATAGCGCTTCGGTGAGATCGTCGGGCGAACCGGCGAATGCGAGGCCGTCAGCCGCCATGGCATCGAAGCTGCCGGGCCACGCTTGCACCGGGCGCAGGCCATGAATCGAAAAGAGATAGTCGAAACTCTTGTGCCAGAACGGATACGCCCGGCGCGCGATCTTGAGCGCTTGATCGGTCGTATCGGCACAGACGACGAACCGGCTCACGCCCGCGAGTAAGTCCTTGCCGGCTTTCGCTGCGGTATCGAGATACTTGCGCACGAGTTCGCCGGCCAATGCGGGCTTCGAGATCGTGATGACGTTGAAATCGGCAGCAACGAACTTGTCGACGCCGCCGAGCGAGCCGATCCCATACCAAAACGGCGGATGCGGTGTTTGCAGCGGACGCATCTGGATATGCACGTCGCTCATGGAGTAGTGCGTGCCGCTAAAATTCACGACGCCGTCGCTCAGCACGCGCCGGATGATCTCGAGCGATTCTTCGTACACCGCTTCGGCTGCGGCCGGATTGACGCCGAAGCTCTGCAGCTCGATCGGCGAGCGGCCGCGTCCGACGCCCACATCGAGCCGGCCGCGGCCGAGCTGATCGAGCATTGCGATCTCTTCCGCCAAACGAATCGGATGATAGAGCGGCAGCAAGTACACCATCGGTCCGAAGCGCAAGCGCTTCGTGCGGCGCGCAACGGCGGAAAGAAAGACGCTCGGTGATGATGCCATGCCGAGCGGCGTACCGTGATGTTCGGCGAGATGGTAGCTGTAGAAACCCAAACGATCGTAGAGCTCAACGAAATCGAGGCGCTGCTCGTAAAAGTCGGCGAGTGGTAAATCGTTACGGTCGAGATGATCAAAAACGCCGAACTTCACGGGTC
Source organism: Vulcanimicrobiota bacterium (assembly GCA_963845455.1). GTDB lineage: Bacteria > Vulcanimicrobiota > Vulcanimicrobiia > Vulcanimicrobiales > Vulcanimicrobiaceae > Lustribacter. Next base: position 261,174 of record CAWJSM010000004.1, read on the forward strand.
CCCCTCGGGTGGGCCGAACGTCTGGACGGGAGGATGAAAAATGATAGAGTTCTAAGTAGAATAGGGTCTCGGATAGTAAAAGTCAATGCCTTAGGAAGTGGCGGGAATGACCGACGACGATGCGGTTTTGGCCGCCGATGAAGCGCGCCTGGCGGCCATAGTTGCCTGCGATATCGAGGCGCTCGATCGGCTCGTACGCCACGAACTCGTCTTCGTCCACAACGATGGACGACGCGAAGGCAAAGCCGCCTTTCTCGAGCACACGCGATCGGGACGCGTCCGCTATCGCGCGATTGCACGCGGGGAAACGGACGTGCGGGTCAGCGGTGATGTCGCTATCCTCTGCGCGCGCGCCGAGCTCGACGTGACGGTGGCCGGCGAACCCCGTACCTCGCCGTTGCGTTATATGAGCGTGTGGACACGAGGCGCGTCGGGCTGGCAACTACTCGCGATCGACAACGTCCGCTAAACGTTCGATGAATGGTCTGATGAAAGAAGGTCCCATGCTGACACGCGCGCTCATGCTCCAGGGTTTGTTCGCTGCCACGGCCGGAACGGCGCTGGCGGCCGGCGAGAAACTCACGCCGGTGCACTTCATCTCGACCGTCGCCGACGATCTGCGTCCGCTGCTCTACGCGCAGACCTCGGGACTCTTTCGCGAAAACGGCGTCGAGGTGACGCTGCAACCGGCCGGCACGGGCGCGATCGTCGCGCAAGCGATCGTCGGCGGCGCAGCCGACATCGGTAAGGCCAGCGTCACCTCGATCATCGCCGCCTACGCGCGCGGCATCCCGTTCACCGTCATCGCGCCGGGCCTATCGTACCGCAAGGGTGATCCCACCGCGGGCTACCTCGTCACGGCAAACTCGCCGCTGAAGACGCCGCTCGACCTGCAAGGCAAAACTGTAACATGCAGCGCGATCGGCGATATCGCCTATCTCGGTCTGCGCGCGATGATCGATGCGCGCGGCGGCGATTCGTCAACGGTGAAGTTCGTCGAGATGCCGTTCAACGCGGTCGCGATCGCGCTCGAAGAAGGGCGCGTCGACGCCGGCCTCATGGGCGAGCCGGGCATGATGCAAGCGGTACGGGCCGGCAAGCTGCGCTATTTCGTCGACGAGCTCTTAGGTTATCCGCGGCCGATTCTCGAAGTCGTGTACTTCTGCACGCGCGATTACGCGACGAAGAATAAAGAAGCCGTCGCCGGGTTCAGCAAAGCGATCGAAGCTGCCGCGGGTTACGCGAACACGCACGTCAAGGAAACGATCCCGCTGCTGTTGCCGCTCACCGGCATGGAGCTGAGCGTCGCGACCGACATGCGCCACGGCTACACCGCAACGAGCTTCAACGCCGCTGCCATCCAGCCGGTGATCGACCTGATGGCAAAATACAAGCAGCTCCCGAAGGGCTTCGACGCCAAAGAACTGCTCTAGCGTCCAATTGCCATTTCTGTTAGATCGCGCCCAAGACCAGCACGGCGTTGAGCGCGATGATGGCCACAATCGCGACGCCCGCAGCCGCAAGGAGGGCGGGACGCGCGGTGAACGCGCCCATTACGGAGCGTTTGCCGCTGAGCACGAGCAGCGCGATCATCGGGATCGGCAGCACGATGCTGAGGACGATTTGACTGACCACGAGCGCGTTGGTTACGTTGATGCCGAGGGCGATCACGACGAATGCCGGCACGATCGTGATCAGGCGTCGCAGCCAGACCGGGATGCTGAAGCCGACGAAGCCTTGCATGATCATTTGTCCGGCCATCGTTCCGACGACCGAACTCGAGATACCCGACGCCATCAGTGAGATGAGGAACACCAGTCCGGCGGCGGCGCCGAGCAGCGGCACCATCGTGTAATACGCCGTCTGGATCTCTGCCACGCCGCTATGGCCCACGTGAAACGCGGCGGCGGCCATCACGACCATCGCGACGTTGATCAAGCCCGCGAACGATAGCGCGATCACGACCTCGCGGTTCGAGTAGCGGACGAGCGAGTGCCGCTCGGCGTCGCTGCGAGCGGGTGCGCGATCTTGCGTGAGCCCTGAGTGCAGAAAGATCGCGTGCGGCATGATCGTCGCCCCGACGATGCCGGCGGCGAGCGCGACCGCTCCAGGACCGCCGAATTGCGGCAGCACCGAATGCAGGGCCACGGCACCCCAGTCGGCCGGCACGATGAACAGCTCGAGCAGATAGCACGCGCCGATCGCGAGCACGAGTGAGCCGATGATCAGTTCGATCTTGCGAAAGCCGGCCGGCTCGACGCACAGGATGACGTAGGTGAGGACCGCCGTGACGGCCATGCCGTAGAGCAGCGGCAAATGCAACAGGAGCGAGAGGCCGAGCGCGCCGCCGACGAATTCGGCGAGGTCGGTGGCCATCGCGGCGACCTCACTCGCGAGCCACATCGCGACCACGGCCGGCTTCGGGAAATGCGCCCGGCTGAGTTCGGCCAGATTGCGGTTGGTGACGATGCCGAGCTTCGCCGACATCGCCTGATACAACATCGCGACCGCGTTCGCGAGCAGCACGACCCACAGTAGCCCGTAACCGAACTTCGAGCCGGCCGCGATGTTGGTCGCGAAATTTCCCGGATCCATGTAGGCGACCGAGGCGACGACCGCGGGCCCCGCGAGCGGCAGCACCGCGCGCAGCCCGCGCCGGCGGCCTTCGAGGATCTCTCGAATGCGCGCGGTGGCTTGGATCGAGAGCGGTGAGCCGAGGACCGCTCCGCCGGGCGCGAGCGCGGCCATCGCTTATTCTGCCGGGATGTGAGCGAGCTTCGGCAACGGCCCGAGGTTGAACACGTTGCGCGCCGTCTCGCCGAGGATGTTCCGTTTGCCCTGCTCGGAGAGGAACGGCAAGTCGTAGATCACGCTCGGCAAATCGAAGTCCCAGTGCGGATAGTCCGAAGAGTACATCAACTGCGTCTCGGCGTTGATCATCTTGAACGTCGTCTGCAGGATTGAGAGGTCTTCCGGGATCTCGAGCGGCTGCACGGAGTAGTACATGCGCTTCATGTACTCGCTGGGCTTCATCTTGAGCATCGGCGCTTCGTTGCTGCGCATCAGGTACTCGTTGTCGAAGCGCTGCATCATGAACGGCACCCAGGCCAGGCCCGACTCCATCCAGATCACCTTCAGCTTCGGGAAGCGCTCCGGCAGCCCGTTCATGATCCAGTTCGCCATGTGCACCATGTTGTGGAACACGAATCCCAGCGCGTGCACGGTGATGAATTTGTTCGCGGTTGAGAACGCGGTATCGGCCCAGTTGTACGAGCCATGGAACGCGAGCGGCAGGCCGCGTTCCTCGAGCGCCGAGTAGAGCTTCATGTAGGCGTTGTCGTGCACGGGACGGTTGTGCGAGGCGGTGATCATGAAGCCCGAGACGCCCTTGGCATCGCCGAAGTCCTCAACCATCTTGTAGGACGCAACCGGATCGTTGAACGGCAGGCACAGCATCGAACGCATGCGCGGCTCGCGCCGGGAGGATCTCTTGCGTCAGCCACGCGTTGTACGCGCGCAAATATTCGTTCTGGATGTGTTGGACGGGATGGCTCGCCAGCGTGAGGATCGGCGTCGGAAAGAGGAACGCGATGTCGATGCCCATCGCGTCCATCCACTTTTTCGTGAGGTGCGCGTCGCGCTGCGACCCCGGCGGATATTTGTCCATGTGCCGGGTGTGGTAGCGCGTCACGCGGCCGGCTTGATCTTGATTGCCGATCGGCGCGCCCAGGAAGCCGGCACCGGACCGGCGCGTGGCGCTCACTTGCGCCTGATGGCGGATGACCGGGTCTTCGATGTACTTGACGATTGCGCCGAACGACTCGTTCTCGTAGTGGTGCGAGTCGACGTCGCAAATGAAGTAGTCCTGATAGTTATTGGCACGCGACTGTTCGGCGGCGTGCGCCAGCAGCGTGCTCGTATCGAATTCGGTGATGTTCAGGCCGCCGGGGTCGCTGGTGGGGAGGTTCAGCGTCGTCGTCATGCCGGGATCTCTTGCGGAATGCCGCCGGCCCACGATTGCCACAAGCCCAGCTCGAAGACCGCGATGTTGACGGACTTGAGCAGCGCCGTGCACGCGATCATGGCGTCGGTCGCGGTGATCGTGCTGTTGGGAACGATGGGGAAATAACCGTTGGTGTCGGCGCGCTTGGCGTACTCGCGCACCGCGGCGGCCACGAGCTGCCGAAGCGCAGCGGGATCGAGCGTATCCAGGGCGCCCTCGGCTGCCAAGGCACCGACCATCTCAGACGATGACATAAACTTCATTCCCTTTCTGCACGACATCGAACTTTTGCAAGCGGCGTTTGGGGTTGGGCACGCACGCGCCGGTTTTTAAATCGTATTCCACGCCGTGCCACGGACAGACGAAATGCATCTCGTCGTGGTTGAAGCGCTGGCCCGTGACCGTCTTGTCGGGCAGCATGACGTCCTCGACACGTGCGATGATCATGCCCTCGCACGCCGGTCCGCCTTGGTGGACGCAGTGGTTGTTGTACGCGTAGAGCTCGCCGTTGCGATGCAGAACGCCGATCTCGAGCTTGCCGTGTTTGACGATCGTGCGATCGTTGTTCTCGATGATCTCGCCGATCGTTCCGGCAAAAACTTCGGTCATACGGGCCTCCCGGCTGGTTGTGAATATACTTGGAAGTCCAATATATGGATGTCCTTGTATTTCTAGATGACTTCGCGTATATTGTCAAGAGCATGAGCGCAGAAAAATTCCCGGACGCGGCGATCCCGATTCCGTTCAGCACGGGCGTGGGCTACGTGCTGCGGCACACGCACAAAGCGATGTCGCGCCGCTTTGCCGCGGAGCTGGCAAAGATCGGCATCCCCTTCAAGCATTACTATTATTTGCGCGCGCTGTTCGAGACGAACGGTATCTCGCAAGCGGAGTTGAGCGAACGCGTCGGCGTCGATCCGTCGACGGTCGTCACGGTGATCGATACGCTCGAACGCGCGAAGATCGTCGAACGCCGCAAGGACGCGACGGATCGCCGTAAAGCGCTGATCTACCTTACGGCAAAAGGACGAGCGCTACGCCAACCGGTGCGCGCTGCGATCGACACGGCACAGGCCGATGCAGTTCGTGGAGTCAGCGCTGCGGATTTGAAAGTGTTTCGAAGCGTGGGTGCGCGCATACGGCACAACCTCGCGTATAACGACGGTTAGTGGCGGCCCCTCGACGACGCGCCCGCGGGCGCTTTGCTCGGGGTGACATAGACCGGACACGCTTGCGATCGTCATCACGCTTGCGTTCGCGATCACCCTCACTCTTTACATGAGCGAGGCGAGGATGGCTGGGGTGTCGGGCATGCCGCGCTGGTAGAAGGCGATGTGGCCGGCGCGGTTGATGCCGACGACCGTGCGGTTGACGATTTTGATTGGGCCGAAGCCGGCGACGGCGTCGTAGGCCTTCGCTACGGTCAGGCCGGGATCGATCAGGAGCGGCATCGCGAGCTGATACTTGGCGATGAAGCGCTCGTGCGATGCGGCGTTGTCGCCGTTGACGCCGAAGACCGCGACGCCGGCGGAAGCGAAGGCTGCAGCGTCGGCGCTTGCCGTGCACAGTTGTTTGGTGCAGCCCGGCGTTTGATCTTTCGGATAGAAGATCAGCACCACGCTTTGCGCGCCGTGGAACGATGACAGCGCAACCTCGCGGCCACCCGAACTCTGCAGCGTGAAGTCGGGTGCGGCATCTCCGATGCGTAACGGCATGGGCCGGGGTTCGCCGCCGTCTTCCCGAACACCGCGCAGCGAAGCACAACGACGGTAGTATGACGACGGAGGATAGCATGCCCGACCAGCCGGCTCACATGCCCAAGTGGGCGATGGCGCTGCCCAAACTTTGGGACATCGCGATGAACGTGCTTTTCGGCGATGTGTGGGAGCGGCCCCAACTCTCGAAACGCGACCGCAGCCTCATCACGTGCGCTGTGTTAACGGCGCTCTACCGTCCCGATCAGTTGCGCTATCACATCGGCTTCGCACTCGACAACGGCGTCACGCAAGACGAACTCGCCGAGATGATGACTCACGTTGCGTTCTACGCGGGCCATCCCAGTGCGGTCTCCGCCGGCAATATCGCCTACGACGTTTTTGAGGCCCGGAAAGCGACCTAGACGGGTTCGGCGGTCTTGATGTATTTGTCCATGCGCGGGGTGAGGCCGTTCTTCTTCATTTCGGCAAGCCAGATCGGGTGGATGCGCGGATCCTGGTCCTCGTACTCGACCTGATCGCCGCCCTTTTTGATGCTGGTCGAGAACTTCACGTCTTTGCCGAGAATTTCGTCGCGGCGTTCCTGCGTGAACGGATAGCGCAGGCTGCCGAAGCCCATCGCGAGGTAACGCGCCGCGACGGTGCTCGTGGTGAAGTGCTGATGGAACTGATGGTGCGCGGGCGGGAAGAGCACGCCGTGGTGCCAGTCGATACGCACGTATTCCTGATCGCCTTCGAACCACATCAGCGAGAAGCCGCTGCCGGCCACGCACATCACGTTATAGCCCGCCACGTGGCGATGCGCTTTCTTGTAGGTTCCGGCCGGCATCTCGGAGACGTGCGCGTGCATCGAGCTGTCGGCGAGCAAGAAGATCAGGTTGCCGCCGCCGGCGCCGCGATCGGAGAAATCGGGCAGGTCGATCGTCTCGAGGCTCGCGATGAAATTGGTTTCCCAGGTATTGTTGCCTTGGCGCACGATGTTGAGCACGCCCTCGCCCGCGAAGTACTCTTGCTTGCCGACCCGGTCGTCGAAAAAGAACGGGTTGTCGAACACGAAGCGCTCGTTGTGGAAGAGGTTCAACATCATCGGCGCGTTGGTCGTCGTGGTGATCAGCGCGCGCTTGAGGCCGCTGGCGTTGAAGTGGCGGTACGTCGCGTTGAGCGGGATCGCGAACAGCGACGTCGGTCCCCACTCGAAGCTGCGCTTTTCGCCGTTGGGCAACTCGATCTGCGTCGAGCCGTTGCCCTCGAGAACGTAGACGATCTCTTCGTAGAGATGCCGCTGCGGAATGGTCGAGCCGCCGGCCGGAATGTTGAAGACGAAGGCGTTGCAGAAGTCGCCGCGGCCGTCGAGATGGAGCACGGCCGACGGCACGCCGGCGCGCGCCCACTCGCGCGTTTCGACTTTGAAGCAGTCGATGGCGAGGCCCGTGTGCACGAGCAGCTTCTCGTGCGCGACCCAATCGAGATAGGAGTCGATACCGTACCGGGCCGCCTGGTGCTGATGATTCCATCAGAACAACGCTACCGCATCCGGTTCGCAGACGACCTTCCATTCCGTGCCCTTGGGAATCGTCCGGTCGACCGCGCGCACGCCGCGGTACGATGACGGATCGACGGCCGGCGGCGTGCCGCCCTTTTCCATCGTGTTGAGCGCGTCGAGCAGGACTTTGCGCAGCAAGATGATCGCGCGATCGGTCGTGCCGACGTGTTCCTTGGTGCGGTCGACGATCGGGCCCATGCCTTCTTGCAAGGCGTAGTCCTGCGTGTTGACGCCGGCGATGCCGGTCATGCTCTCGGTCTTCTGCAACTGCCGGTCGATGAGGTAGTCGTTGGAGCGGTTGCGGACCGGCATGTAGCCGGGGCCCGTGTTCGTGCCGCGGCCGAGACGCGTTTCCTGTTCCTCGACGTGCTCGTGCGAGATCGGCTGATTCGGATCGGCCGAATACGTGAAGCTGAAGACCCAGCTCTTGTAGTCGTCGATCGGGACCCAGATGTGGCCGTTGATCGTCGGGATCTGTCCGGGTTTGTTGAACAAGCCCGCAACGCTGCCGCGCATGTGATACGACGGCATGATCCAGTGATAGACGCGAATCCAATCGAAATCGGCGTGCTGACGGATGCCGGCGTAGGTGAAGCCGTAATCGGTCGTCTCGATGTCGAGCGCCGCAACCAGCTCGTCGTACTTGTTGAGGAACGAACGATCGCCGATCTTCACGTTGTGCAGGATCGTCGCGTGCGTCGGATCGATGCCGCCCTCGAGCGCCTGCAGGTAGTTGCAGTCTTCGAACAGCTTCGAAACGTGACGGTGATTGGCGGGCGCGCGCACGAGTTCGTGATCCGGCGGCGCCGGCTTCAGCTCGAGCGGCCCCATGTAGATCCACACCATCCCGCCGCCTTCCCACGTGGGATAGGCGTCGATCGTGACCTTCGTTTTGAACAGCGAATCCGGCGGCTCAGACGGCATGTCGACGCAAGCGCCGTTGCGATCGAACTTCCAGCCGTGATACACGCAGCGCAATCCGCAATCTTCGTTCCGGCCGAAGAACATCGGCGCGCGGCGGTGCGGACAATACGCCGACACGATGCCGACCACGCCTTCCGTATCGCGGAACGCCACCAGGTCTTCGCCGAGTAAGCGCACGCGCACCGGCGGGCCATCGGCCTCGACCAGCTCTTCGGAAAGCAGCGCGGGAATCCAATAGCGGCGGAACAGGTTGCCCATCGGCGTGCCGGGGCCGACCCGCGTCAAGCGCTCGTTATCTTGTTGACTCAGCATAAGCACCTAGCTTTCCGGTGATCGCGTCGCGAAAACGTTGGGTCGGCGGGTCGGCGATGCCCCACGCGTCCGAGTGCGGCGCGCGCTTCCACGTCTCGGGCGTACCCGGGACATATTTTGCATCATCGACTTGATCCATCTCGGTCGTGTACTCGATGGCGTAGCCGTTGGGATCGATAAAGTAGGCGAAAACGTTGTGGCCCGGGCCGTGACGGCCGACGCCCCACTCGATCGGATGGCCGCCGCGCTTCATGCGGCCGGCCGCTCGCATCTCGCCGTCGAGATCGTGGATGTCGAACGCAACGTGGTTCATCGCGCTGCCGCCGACGCGGCCGAAAGCGAGGCTGTGATGATCGGCGTTGCAGCCGATGAAGTTCGCCCGGCCCGTTTGATCGCGCAACCGGAACCCGAGCTTCTCGCAGAAGAGCTTCGCGCTGCCGCTCTCGGCCTCGGCGTTCAAGACGATATGACTGACCTTCTCCGGCCGGTCGTTCGAGTGGTCGACCTCACGGTGGACGGGCAAGCCGGCGACGATGCGGAACTGCCGCCCCTCGTAGTCGGTAAAGGCAAACGCGTAACCGCCGGCGGGCTCATCGAGATCGCGCGGCGCATGCACGATCGGCACCGCCGCGGAGAGCACCGCGTCGTGCAGTGCGTCGACCGCTGCCCGATCGGGTGCGGCGAGATTGATGCGCACGACGCCGAACGGCTGATCGCCGTGAATGGCGAGCACGTGGTGCTCGGAGCCCGCCGCACGCAGATAGACGGCCGTCGGTGTGCGCGCGACTTCGTCGAGCAGCCACGTGTCTTGATAAAAGGCCGACGATGCATCGAGGTCGCGAACGCCGAGTTCGACGCTGCGAACCGCCGTCACGGCCGGAGTGGACGTCACGGAGCGGCTACCTTCGAGTAACGCTCGCAGAGCTCGCGCCAGCGCGTTGCGTTTTCCTGGAAGAGCGCGTGATACTCTTCGGGGTACACGTTGTAGGGCGGACGCAAAGGACCGGCTTTGCAGTAACCGGCGAGGCCGATGCGCGTCTTTTCAAGCTGGATGTTGTAGCTTGCGAAGAGGTCGGCGTCGGCGACGATCGGTGCGATCGGTTCGCGCGTCCACTTCAGGTCTTTGGCGATCGCGCGCGCGCGCTCGAGGTCGCCCGATTGAATCGCGCGGATCTGCGCCAGCGCCGGCTCCGGTCCCATCGAGGCCGCGGTCGACCAGCAGGCCGTCGTCGTTTCCGGCGCCAGATCGACGAACTGCATCACGCCGCCGTCGTTGGGCAGAAAGTGCACTTTACCGTTGGAGGCGGCTTGCGATTCGAGCAGCGCTTTCGGACGCGAGTACTTCGCCGAGGTGATGTTCGGCACGGCCTTCACCACCGCAGCCCAGAACTCGGGCGGAAACGCAAAGCGAAAGGCGCGCGGGTTGCCGTAGACTTGAATCGCAAGTTTCGGGAACAGCTCGCTGACGCTGCGATAGTATTCGACGGCTTGTACGACCGTGAGCGGCTGCCACATCGGCAGGCCGAGCAGAATGCCGTCGGCGCCGCGGTCTTGCGCGAAGCGCGTGCGATAGACGACTTCGTGCGTGCCGAGCGCCGTCGTGCCGATGAAGCACGGGATACGCTTGTTGACCGTCGTCAGCACCGTGTCGACGAAGGCTTCGTATTCACTGCGCGTCAGCGTCGCGCACTCGCCGGTCGTGCCGAGGACGATCAGCGCATCGGAGCCGTCTTTGATCAGCTTGTCGACGACGCGCGCGGTCTCTTCGAGATCCACGGTATCGACCGCGTCGGCGCGATCGGCGCCGGGTTTCGAAGGCGTCGGGATGATCGCCCACAAGCCGTGGAAATCTTTCGCTGACAACATCGTGTTTCTCTCAGTCGCCGATCGACAGGGCGATGTAGGTGAGATTTTCGTTCGTGTCGTTGGTGATGCCGTGCACGCTGTTACGCGGATGCACGCAAAACTGGCCGGCACTCGCACGCTCTTTACGGCCGTCTTCCATCGTCACTTCGCCGCTGCCGGAAATGATGAACCAGGCGTGCGAGGTTTCGGGATGCATGTGCAGCGTCTGCGCCTGCCCCGGCGTCAGGGTCAGCACGACCGCGCGAAACTCATCGCCCACGTACATCCGTCCCGATTGCAGCTTCTCCGGATTCACCTTGATGAAATCGGCCGGGTTCATGATCCGCGCGTTTGGATCGGTCTTCTCGCGATCGGTGTACCGCGTCGCGATAACCTTAACGTCTTGCATGCAATCCTCGTCCTTAGTATTCTAACAACATTCTAGGGTGCCCTACCCCAAAAGTCAATCTGACGACGCTGGGGCTTTCTTCTTCTTTTGCTTACCCGATTCGGCGAAAGAATCGCCCAGGCGCACGAGCACGTCGACCAGCTTTTTGCGCTCGTCGAGGCTCAGTGCGGCCATCGTTTCCTCGAGCGGATCGTGGTGGAGCTGGAACGCTTTTTCATAGAGCGTCTTGCCGCGCGGCGTGAGCGTGACGACCGAACTGCGGCCGTCTTCGGGATGCGCTTCGCGCACGATGAGGCCGTCGCGTTCGAGCGCGTTGAGCATCGAGGTGACGGTCGGGTTCGCGGTATGAATGAGCGTCCCGATCTCGTTCGGCGTGACGCTTTCCTCGACGTAGATCACCGAGAGGTAGTTGTATTGGCGCGCCGTGAGCCCGAGCGCGGCGAGACGTTCGGTGGCGTCGTCATTGATCCGTTGAGCCAGCGCGCGAACCGCGAAGAGCACCTGTGCGTTGAGCGGCTTGAAGCGCGCAAACCGGCGACGGTGCTTCTCCAGGTGCTCCTCGGGAATGAGCAGCGCCCCCGTGCGTTGTCGCGTCATCGCATCGGTTTCTCCCCACCGCGAAAGCCCCCCTGGAGTGCAAAGGGCGGTAGCGGCCCGGACCGAAGGGCCCGGAGATGCGACCGGGTGACGTTTTTCCTGAATCTGGGAACCGTTTGCCGCTGATCGAGCGCGAGCCGCTCGATGCCGAGGGCCAAGCGCTCTACGACAGCGTCGCCAACGACCCGCGCTCGCTGGCCGGTTTTCGCGGCCCCGCCGGGATCGTTTTGCACAGCCCGCACGTCTATGCCGCGCACCACAAGCTCAATCAGATGCTGCGTTTCGAAACCGGCCTCGACGTGCGGCTGCGCGAGTTGGCGATCCTCGTGGTCGCTCGCGAGATGGATTCTCATTTCGAGTGGTACCAGCACGAGATCAACGCGCGCCGCGAAGGCCTCGAGGATGAGATCATCGAGATCGTGCGCAAACGCAAGCGCGTGCGCGGCATCGGTGCCAAAGAAGCGGCGATCATCAAGCTCGGTCGCGAAGCGCTGGGCAAACACCGCGTGCGCCGCTCCACCTACGCTGCCGCAGCCGAGCAGTTCGAAACCGAGACGCTGGTCAACCTCGTGATGCTGATGGGCGCGTACGCCGCTACCGCAACGACGCTCGCCGTGTTCGCGCAACAACTTCCGGACGGCGCAACGTCCACTCTCACTTGAACGAACGGGGGAACTACACCATGTCATCGACCCTTCGCAACGTTGTTCTCGCAGCGATATGGATGTGCGCGCTCGCGCTGCCGGCCGGCGCGCAAACGCTCCCGGTCGTGCACGTGATGACCGTGCCGATCGACGCCGGCGCAGAAGTGTACTACGCGAAGGACATGGGCTTCTTCACCAAAGCCGGGATCGACGTCGACATTCAGGCCGGTGCCAACGGCGGCGCGGTGGCGACGGCAGTTGCCGGCAATGCGATCGACATCGGATACGCCGACACGGTCTCGATCGCGTCGGGCGTTGCGCGCAACGTGCCGTTCCTTATCGTCGCGCCGGCCGGCATGAGCGAATCATCAGCGCCGACAAATTTACTGTTGGTGGCTGCGAATTCACCAATTCACAGCGCAAAAGACCTCAACGGTAAGGTCGTCGCGGGATCGGGTCTCGGCACGATCTCGGGTTACGGCCCGCGCGCGTGGATCGAAGCCAACGGCGGCGACTTGAGCACGGTAAAATTCGTGGAGTTGCCGTTTCCGCAGATGCAGCCGGCACTCGATGCCGGCCGGGTCGACGCGGTGATGATCGCAGAACCGTTTCTCTCGGTCGCACGTAAGACCGATCGCGTTCTGGGAGCGCCGTACGACACCGTCGCAAAAGAGTTCATGGTCAGCGCCTATTTCGCCAATACGGCATGGGCCAAAGATCACGCCGACGTGCTCAACCGCTTCGTCGCGGCGATTCATGAAGCGGCGGTCTGGGCCAACGCCAATCACGCCAAGAGTGCCGAGATTCTTTTGAAGTACGCGAAGATGGATCCCGATGCTGCAGCCGCCATGGTGCGCGTGCGCTACGGTGAGACGCTGAACCCCGCGTGGTTACAGCCCGTGATCAACGTGGCAGCGAAATACAGCAAGTTCCCGCCATTCCCCGCCGGCGATTTGATTTACAAGGCCGGGCGATAGAAAGCGGCTTGGGCGAAGCCCAAACGCCACGGATTCACGGAACGTGAATGCTGCTAGTCACCCATTTCGATGTGCGCGCCGGCGTCATCGAAGTAGAACATGGTGCGGAACTCGGCCGGCGGCCCGTTGTTGACGTCGGCCACGCGCGAGACGATCGCGAGACGGTGCATCATCATGCCGTTGCGTTTTACCGTGCCGCCGTAGAAATACCCGACGAGCGGCTGCTGGTTCGGCTGCAGCGGCGCGAGCCGGCCGCGGCGCGTGAGGCCGTTGAGCAACTTCGTTTGCAGCGCGATCGGCATGAGACGGTCGGCATCGTCGGCGGTCATCTTGACCATCTCGAGATCCGACTTCACTTTGTTGCCGGCTTCGGCGGCCTCGCCGCCCTTCGACCAGCGCACGACCGCATCCCAATCGTCGGCCGAGATGCTCACGAACTCGACGCCGTAGCGGAATGCTTTCGCGCCTTGCAACGTTCCCGGTAACCGTCGCGCGACTTTTACGCGGGTCGGGATGATGCGCTCGTCGAGCTTGAGCCGAAGGATGAACTCTTCTTGTTTGATCTCATCACGCGAGAGGATGCCGGCGCCGCTCGCGCTCACGTCGAGTCCGATGACCGGGGTCGGGGCAACTTCGGGCGCGGAAGTCCAGTCGGCAGAGAACGCCTTCTCTCGGCGCGTATGCCGGCGCTTATCCTTGTTCTTATTCCCGAAGAGCGCTTGGAGCACGCCGTGATCACCCCAGCTTGATGGTGCAGTCGACCAGAATGTGCCGCTACCGTACCCCTACGACATCGAGCGGCGCTTACCGCTTTGACGCGCCCAGCCCGCAGCCCCCCGGACAGGCCCAACGTCCTATAGCGGGTATGGGAACCGGGAAATGAAGCAGATCCTGGTGGCCGGCGGGGCCGGGGGCGTGGGTGAAGCGATCGTGCGGGCGCTGCTCGGCGCCGGACACCGGGTCATCGTCCCGTCGCGCAGCGCGACGCGGCTCGAACGCCTGCGGGCCGACGCGGCCGGCGACGGGAGTTCTCCGGACGCGCTCGTCACGCTCACCGGCGAGATCGGCTCGCCCGCCGGTGCGGCCGCGCTTGCGCGATCAGATCGCGCGGGAGTGCGGTCCGCTGGACGTCTTGATCCCCTCGCTCGGCGGCTGGTGGGAGGGCAACTTGCTGGGGTCGGGACCCGAGGTCTGGGACACGGTGATGGACGAGATGCTGCGCACGCACTACGTTTTCGCGCACGCCTTCGTGCCCGTGCTGTGCGCGCAGCCGGCCGGCGGACGCTACATCGGGATCGGCGGCGGCGCCGCCTACCACCCCGTGCGCAACTCGAGCCTCGTATCGATCGCCGCGGCCGCGCAGCTGATGCTCACGCGTGCGCTGCGCCAAGAAGTCGAAAATCCGCAGGTCGACATCCTCGAGCTGGTCGTCGACGGGCCGGTGCGCACGCGCATCTCCGAAAGCATGTCGGCCGCGCACTGGATCACGGCCGGAGAAGTTGCCGACGTCGTCGTCGAGTTGGTCGCCACCGGACGCACGACCGATCCGGCGGCGCACACCTCCGGGCCGATCGTGCGCATGCGTCCGCGCCGTACGGAGAATGCATCGATATGAATAGCGACCCGTTCACCCGGCAATGTCTCTCCCTCGATATTCCGATGACGATCGTGACCGCGTTCGACGGACGCGAACGCAGCGGCTGTCTGCTGGGATTTCACACGCAGTGCAGCATCTCGCCGCGGCGCTGGCTCGTGTGCATTTCGAAAAAGAACCATACGTTCGGCGTCGCCGAACGGGCGGAGTGGCTGATCGTGCATCTGCTGCGGAACGATCAGCACGCCCTCGCGCAACTCTTCGGCGGTGAGACCGAAGACGAAATCGCGCCGCACGAAAAATTCGAGCAATGCGCGTGGCGGCCGGGTCCCGGCGGAACGCCGATCCTCGACGGCTGCGATTGGCTTGCGGGACGCGTCCTCGAACGCCACGATTGCGGCGACCACGTCGCGCACATCCTCGACATCGTCGACGTCGGCGAAGAACACGCGGATGCACCGCAGCTCGGCTCACGCTCGGTGCGCGACATCCAACCCGGCCATCCGCCCTAGCACAGGACCGCTCCGCAACCGCCCCTAAGGCGCTACGGGTGGACCTGAAAGAAAAAGCCGCCGTTTTGCGCGCGCTGCACCATCAGGCGACGCCGGTGGTGTTCGTCAATGCATGGGACGGCGCGAGCGCGCGCATCGTGGAATCGATCGGGTTTCCGGCGATCGCTACGACCAGCGCCGGCATCGCGTACGTCGACGGGTTTCCCGACGGCCAGGCGATCTCGCGCGACGGCATGCTCTCGCACGTCAAGACGATCGCCGGCGCGGTAAGCGTTCCGGTCACCGCCGACCTCGAAGGCGGCTATGGCCCGACCGTTGCCGATGCCGTCGCCACGGTGCGCGGCGCGATCGCCGCCGGCGCCGTCGGCATGAACTTCGAAGACAGCTTGCCGGGGCAAACAGCCGCTGATGCCGATGGACGCGCAGTGCGAACGGATTCGCGCCATCTCCGCCGCCGCCAACGAACTCGGCGTGCCCGAATTCGTCATCAACGCGCGCACCGACGTCTACCAGGTCCCCGGCGGCGCCGACGCGCAGCTCGACGAAACGGTCGCGCGCGCGAAAGCGTATCTCGACGCGGGCGCCGGCTGCATCTTCGTTCCGTTCATCGCCGACGGCGATCTTATCGGACGGCTGGCAGCCGCGATTCCGGGCCCGATGAACATCCTCGCCGGCGGCACGACGCCCGACGTCGCAACGCTGACGCGCCTGGGCGTGAAGCGCATCAGCACCGGCTCCGCACCTGCGGCGCATCTGCTCGCCGCGTTCCGGCGTGCCGCGCTCGAAGTGCGCGATCGCGGCACGTATACATTCGCCGCCGACCGGATCACGCACGCCGACCTGCAAAAGCTGCTGGGCTAAACGCCGCTTACTGCGCGTACACGGCCGGCGAGAAGAGATCGGCGGCGTGGTTCTTGTTGGCCCATTTGCCCGCTTCGATGATCGCCGCGGCAAACTTGCGCATCACGTCGGGATGCGCGTTGGCGTAGGTTTCGGTCGTGAAGAAGACGGCGATCAGAAACTTGTCGCCGACCGCATCGTAAACCGGCCCCAGCATGCGTGCAGCGCCGTGCACGGCATCGTCGAGTCCGGGTTCGGCGGGCACCGTGAGCCCGCCGATGGCGACCGTGCCCGAAATGACGGCCGGCGCGACGGCGATTTCAGCGCTCGTCTGCGCCCACGCGAGTGAACCCGGAGTCAGGAGCAGCAATGCCGCGCAAACGATGCGCAACGGCCGCATCATGCGGTGATCGAGCTTCGAAAACATGAGAAAATCCTCAGTTCTAAGCGACTAATCGACCCTTCTTCGCGTTACTAGAGTGACCTATCTTAAAGACCCCCAGGGCGCTTCCAGCACCCTAAAGCGGGTATAAGGACGACATGGGCACGCAAACGCTCAGAAAACGGCTCCCGGCTGCAAGCATCGGCGCGACGCGGCTGCGAGACTTTGCCACCGCGATGGCGCGGCGCGACCGGAGCCGCCACCGCGAGTGGCTGCGCGACGCCGATCTCGAACGGGCGATTCGCGGTTACGCGTATGCGGCGGCGATCGCCGAACACCTGATCTTCGACGTCGCCGACCAAGACGTGGCTCGCGCGATCGCCACCTACCGGCGCGTGCGCCGCTATCCCAAACGGCTCGACCCGGTTAGTGTAACCCTGCCGCTATAATCTCTTTGGCGTCGAACGCCGCCGGGATCGCCTTGTACTTCGCGCAGATGTCGATGACCGGCTGAATGTATTTCGGTTCGAGCGGCGCGTACCCGATGCGGTGCGTGCGGGCGATGACCGCCGGATCGACGCCGCTGAACTTCGCCAGCACGTTGACCGTATCGGCGGGATGGCTCTCGATGTACTTCGCCGCTTCGTAGATGACGTTCTTGAATTTCTGCAGTTCCGCAAGGTTCTTGGACGCGTACTCTTGCGTGACGAACCAGCCGGTGACCATGAACTGCGGCGCAACGGCGTCGAAGGCGTGCGCGAAGATGCGCACCTTCTTCGCATCGAGCGCTTGCTGGAGAACCGGATCGGCGACGAAGCCCGCGTCGACGCGGCCCGAGGCCAGCGCATCGGGGATCTGCGAGAACGGAAACTCCAGCAGCTTCAACGTGGTCGAATCGCCGCCGTGCGAATCCACCCACGCCTTGGTGGCATAGGTGGTGAGGTCGCTGAGGGCGGGAACGGCGAGCGTCTTGCCGTCGAGATCCTTGGCAGTCTTGAGCGGCGAGTCGGCTTTCACCGTCAGCACCGAGTACGGAAACTTCGTATCGTAGAGACTGCCGCCGGCCACGAACACGAACGGCAGCCCTTTGGCGTGCGCGGTGATGATCGCGACCAGTGACGACTTGCCGACGGCGTAGGAGCCGCCCGCGACGCCGGCCGCGATGGCCGTACCGCTGCTCGCCGACTGTACCTCGACGTCCAGCCCCGCCTTGCGGAACATCCCGCTCTGCATTGCCCAGAGGGCCGGCGTCACCGACTCCTCGGGCACGGCACCCAGCACCATTTGGGTGGCGGTTTGCGCCGACAGCACCGACGGGGAGGCGAGGAAAGCGCTTCCCAGCGCGAGGGCAGCTTGTCTATTCATCGGCTCGGGCCTTCGCGCTCTAGACGGACCTTCCAGCTTGCTGGTAAACTCCTGGGACCGGCCCCTAGGTTGCTTGTGCCTCGAGGTGTTTTGTGTCCGGATCGCTTCGCATTGCCGCAGTCATCACGGTTCTGTTGCTCGCCGCTTGCGGCGGCGGCGGTACCTCCCCGGCGACTCCCGCACCCCCAGCCGGCCTGACCGGACCGCACGCAAGCGGCGTCATGACGATCACGATCGGCACGGGCAGCGCGACAACGAACAGCACGACCGCCCGGCGCGTACAATTCGTGTCCGCCGGCGCCAAGTCGCTCGGGGTGTTGACCAGCACGGCAACGCCGGAAACGTATTTCGACGTCAGCTCGACATCATCGCTGTGCACGACGGGACCCATCACACTCGGCAGCGTGCGTACGTGCTCGATTCCGATCACGGCGCCGGTCGGCACACCGACGATTCTCCTCGCTCTCTACGATGCACCCAACGGCACCGGACACTTGATCGCACAAGGCAGCGCGGAGCCGACCGTCGTCAGCGGCCAAACGTTCACCGCATCCGCGACGATGGCGCCGGTCGTCGCGTCGCTCGTCCCCGGTTCGGTCGTGTATATGTCCGGAACGTCGTTCATCATCGGCACCGCCGGAACGGCGACGGTAACCGTCGGCGCCGACGATCCGGACGGTACGACGATTCCGTCGTCGGCGACGTTCGCGGCCGGAATCACTCTCACGTCGAGCGATTCGCACATCACGATCACGCCGGCACTCTGGACGTCGCCGTCGCAAGCGATCACGCTCACCTACGACGGATCGTCGTCGGTGGCGCCCACGGTGCAGATCACGTTCGCGAACCCGAACGCCCCAACGTTGCCGTACGCAGTGGTCCCGATTTCGCCGTCGGGCAGCTTCACGATCTTGGAATATATGATACCGACGGCAGCGAGCGAAGCGGAAGGCCTCGCGAGCGTTCCGGCCGACAACGCGCTGTGGTTCGTCGAGCAAACGGGCAACAACATCGGACGCATCACCACCGGCGGCGCGATCACGGAATACCCGATTCCGACCATCAACTCCGCACCGGAATCCGCGGCTCTCGGTTCCGACGGCAACGTCTGGTTCACCGAACTGAACTCCAACGCGAACCGGATCGGACAGATCAACCTAATGACGCACATCATTACGGAGTTCACCGCGGGCATCAGCGCTTTTTCGGAACCCTACCAGATCACGTCGAACCCCGACGGAAACCTCTACTTTACCGAGTACGCCGGCAACAAGATCGCGCAGATTAATCCGACGACGCACGTGGTCAACGAGTTCACCATTCCCGGGCCCTACAGTGCACCGTCGTATATCGTGTCGGGCCCGGACGGTGCGCTATGGTTCACGCAACCCTCAACCAATCAAATCGGCCGCATGACGACGCTCGGCGCCTTCAGCGAGACCACCATCCCAACTGCCGGCAGTTCGCCGTCGGGCATCGCCGTGGGACCCGACGGTGCGTTATGGTTCCTGGAAGAATCCGGCGCGGCCAACAAAGTCGGACGCATGACAACGGCCGGCGTCATCACCAACGAGTTCGTTATCCCGACCGCCAATAGCGGCCCGATGACGATTAGTACCGGCGCCGACGGCAACCTGTGGTTTACC
The DNA here is from genome assembly GCA_963845455.1 of Vulcanimicrobiota bacterium. Classification (GTDB taxonomy): domain Bacteria; phylum Vulcanimicrobiota; class Vulcanimicrobiia; order Vulcanimicrobiales; family Vulcanimicrobiaceae; genus Lustribacter. Next base: position 280,482 of record CAWJSM010000004.1, read on the forward strand.
GAAGGGAACACCTCAGCGAACAAAGTCGCGCGCATGACGCCCGCCGGCGTCTTCACCGAGTTCCCAATACCGACGCCCAACAGCGGCCCATGCAGCACCGCTCTCGGCCCCGACAACCACATCTGGTTTGCCGAGAACAACAACGCGGGGAACAAGATCGGCAAGATCTAGCGTGCGCCAGCGTTGCGCTCCTCGAGCAGATCGCCGTCAGCGGCCATCTGCAGCGGGGCGCCGCGCCAGCGCACGTCGTGGCCGGTGAGCCCGCGCGCCCACACCGCGAGTCCGAATGCATCACGCGCGGGAATCATCCACAACGGCGCGGGCGGCACGCCGAGCGCGCCCGCCGCAACGCGCTGCAACGCAATGCGGCCGAGCACCGCCGTTGCCAGCAGCACGCCGGCCGGCACGCGCCGCCGCGCGAGCGCAAAGGCGAGCAGCGCGAGCGGCACCGGAAACGTCAGGAACATCCCGGCGTAGCCGAGCGGCTGCAATCCGCGGATCGTGCGGTGCCAGCGCAGTTCGTGGTCCCACAGGACCGGCAGCGTCGAGTCGGAGACCATCGTGCGGATCACGTACTTCGAGATCACCACGCGCAAGCCGCGCTCGGCGACGAAGTGGCCGAGCATGAAGTCATCGGCCAGATGCGGCGCCAGCGCATCGAAGCCGCCGATCGACTGCAGCACCGCCGCGCGAAACGCGTTGGTCGGCCCGAAGCAGTGGCGCAGCGGGCCGAACAGCCGGTCGACCAGCGCCGACGGAATGAACTGCTCGTTCATGAACATCGCACCGAGCTGCGATGCAAACGTTTCGTCGGGCACGCCGGCGAAGAGGCACGTGACCGCGCCGATCTCCGGCGTCTGCAGCGGGGCCGTCACGGCGCGCACGTAGTCGGCGTCGACGCGCGTATCGCTGTCGGCCAGAATCAGCGTCGTGTTGCGCACGAGGCGCATCATCGAGAGCACGTTGGCGAGCTTGGGATTGCGCGCGCCGGCGACTTCGCCGATGTCGATCTCGATGCGGTGATGCGGCAACGCTGCCGCAACGCGGCGCGCGACCGGCAGCGCCGGATCGTCCGCGTGCGCGACGCCGAGCACGATCTGCAGATCGGGATAGTTCTGCTCGGCGAACGCGCGCAGGTTCTCTTCGAGCAGCGGTTCGTCGCCGTGCAGCGGCACCAGCAGCGTCACCGGCGGCTGCGCAGGCGCTTCCTCGCGTTCGCGCCGGCCGAAGTGCGCGGACGCGGCGATCGCGGCGGCCGTATAGCCGAGCGACGCGATCGCTGCAATCTCGGCCGTCAGTGCGAGCGCACGCCGGAATGTTCTGCCGAATCCCACGCGGCTCGGTTCCCCATCACCGAAGGCGGGCCCGCTCGGCCGATGGGCGAAGCCGTACTGGTCGATGGAGAGTACGAGTACGGAGCGTTTTCGCAACCGCGATCACCTCGCGATCAATGCCTTGTGGGTGGGGGTCCACTTTCAAGACGCGGCGCTGATGACGATTCTGGTACCGGCCTTGCTGCTGGTGCTCGCGCCGGCCAACCACACCAACGTGCTGGCCGTGCTTTCGACGGTCGCGGCGTTCTCGGCGGCGATCGTCCCGCCGCTGGCCGGCGCCTTCTCCGATCGCTCGCGACGGCTGGGCGGCGACCGCCGCATCCAGACCGGCATCATTCTGGCCGTCGATACGATCGCGCTGCTGGTGATGTCGCAGGTGTCGACGATCGTCGGGCTCACCGGCGCGGTCGTCGTGGCCACCGTCGCGCTGATGAGCGGCTCGACCGTGTACCAAGTGCTGTTGCCGGAGATCGTGCCGCGGCGCTTCTGGGGCACGGCCGCGGGCTTTCGCGGCGCGATGACGCTGGTCGGGAACGATCATCGGCCTCGCGCTCGCCGCGCTGCTGCCGGCGCGCCAAGCGCTGCTGGTCGACGCGGCCGGCGTTGCGCTGAGCGCGATCACGCTGTTCTTCGTTCCGCCGTCGCCGCCGTACGTTGAAACGGTGCGCTCGGGCGCGAGCATACGCGACCGCTGGGACCTCTTCGTCACGCTGATCGGGCGCGCGTGGATCGTGCTCGGCATGACGCTGCTCAACACCTACGTGCTGTTCTTCTTTCACGACGTGCTCGGCATCGGCAACGCATCGTTCAACACGGGCCTCGTCGCCGCGTCGGCGATGGTCGGCGCGGTCGCCTCGAGCGTGGCGGCCGGCGTGCTCTCCGACCGGCTCGATCGGCGGCTCGTCGTATGTCTCTCGGGTCTGCCGATGACGCTAGCGGCGCTCGGCTTCGCGCTCTTGCCCGATCCGCGCGTGATCTTCGTCTTTGCCGCGCTCTTCGGACTCGGTTACGGCGGCGTCTTTTCGGTGGGCTGGGCGCTCGCGCTCGATGCGGTGCCCGAGCTCGGCGACGTGGCGCGCGACCTCGGCATTTGGGGCACGCTCTCCAACTCGCCGATGGTGATCGCCCCCGCGCTCGGTGCCGTGATCATCGCGCACGGCAGCACGCCGAGCGACGGCTATCGCTGGCTGTTCGCGACCGCCAGCGCGTGCTTCTTGCTGGGTTCGCTCACCGTGCTCGCGGTGCGCAACGCCAACGGAAAGACGGCGTGAAGCGCAGCCTTCCACTCCTGTTCCTTGCCATCGGCACGCGCCAGCTCTATCTGAACACACGGATACGCGTCCGCCAATGGGGCGCGCTGCCGGCTCCGCGCGGAGCGGCCGTGCTGGTCACCAATCATCAGCACATGGACGAGGGCGAGATCGTGTTCTCGCGGACGTTCTGGAAGCATCCGCAAATCCCGATTATCGCGGTCAATTCGCGCCGCACGTTCGAGACCGGCTTCTTCGCCGCGCGCCTGCCGCAAACCGCACCGTTCACGCGCCGGCTCAATCCGACCGGCTTGTGGGAATTGTTCGGGCTCTTGCCGATCGAGAACCACCTGCATTCACGCGCGCTGATCAGCCTCGCGGAAGAAGCACGCGTCGCTCACGGCGATGTTCCGCTCGTTACGATCTTGGCCGACGACGTCGCCGAAGGGCTCGGACTCGCCGGCTGCAGCCTCGCCGATCTGTGGAAGCCGGCGCACTTCGCGGCGGCGCAGACGTTCGTGAAGCTTGGCAATCTGAAACAGCCCTACCGCCGCGAAGCGCTCGAACATTTCCGGGCGACGATGACCGCCGACATCGCCGCAGTGGTGGAGCGCTTGCGCGAGGGCGCGACGTTCTATTTCACGCCTGAAGGCGATTTCAGCCGGGACGGCACGATGCACCCGATGCGCAACGGACTCACCGATGCGGTGCTGCCCGTCGCCGAGCCGTGGCTCTGCGCGATCGCCTACGATCCGTTCCGCGGCCGGCGCCTCTCGATGCTCTACCGCATCGTTCCGCCCGCCGACCGCAACGATCTCGGCACGTCGCTCGCCGCCGCGCGCACGGTGACGACGAGTGCGCTTGTGGCAACGTTTCTCTGCAGCGTCGATGAGCCGTTCGCAGCGAGCGCGGCTCGCGAGAGCGTGCTCGAACAACTCGCCGCGTTGCCGTCGAACGTGTTCGTCGATCCGGAATTGCGCCGGCGGCCGGACACCGTCGTCGACGAAGCGCTGACGGTGCTGATCCGCTTGGGCATGCTCGCCGCCGTGGGGCCGCGCTACCGGCTCACCGACGCGCGCGCCGATGCACGGTTCCCGCACGTTGCGGATATGGTTGCGTTCCAACGCAACATGCTCGAAGAAACGCTCGGCGCCGCCGGCCGTCTGACGTGACGCGCGTCGTCGCGCTCTTGCGCGCCGTCAACGTGGGCGGAACGAAAGCCGTCTCGATGCCCGCGCTCTGTAAGGTGTTGACCGGGCTCGGCTTCACCGGCGTGAAGTCGCTCTTGCAGAGCGGCAACGTCGTGTTCGGCTGCAGCGGCAAAGCCGATGCTGCGCTCGAACGTCAACTGGAAACAGCGGTTGCGGCGAAGCTCGGCGTGCAGACGGCGTTCTTCGTACGCAGCGCGCGCGAGTGGGACGCAATCGTCGCCAACAACCCATATCCCGACGCCGCCCGCGACGATCCGAGCCGGTTCGTCATGATCGCCTGCAAGTCGGCCCCCGCCGCGAAGGACGTGGCTGCCTTACGCGAAGCGATCGTGGGCCGCGAAACCATCACCGCCGTCGGCAAGCAAGTCTACGCGATCTACCCCGACGGTCAGGGCAACTCGAAACTCACCAACGCCCTGATCGAACGCAAACTCGGCGTCCAATGCACCGCACGCAACTGGAACACCGTCCTCAAACTCGCCGCCGCCGTAGATTAGGCTGGCGGTAACAGTTCTGCGAGTTCGCGCGGGGGGCGGAAGGTCATCGCGGGTTCGCCGGTGCCGACGGGTTCCACGGTGATGAAGCCCGAGTCAAGTTGACGAACGCGTTCGATCACGTCGGCGACGAGGGTTTCGGGGGTCGATGCGCCGGCGGTAACGCCGAGCGTCGTGACGCCGTCGAGCCAGGCCGCTAGGATCATCGCCGGATCGTCGATCAGGTAGGCGGGGCGTCCGCCTTCGCCGGCTGCGTCGCGCAAGCTGCGCGAGTTGGAGCTGTTGTTCGAGCCGATGACGAGGATCGCGTCGCAGCGCGGGGCCATCGCGCGCACCGCGACTTGGCGGTTCTCGGTTGCGTAGCAAATGTCGCTCTTGGCCGGCAAGTGGATGCCGGGGAAGCGCCGCTGCAGCACGTCGATCACGTGCTGCACTTCGCTGACGGCGAGCGTCGTCTGCGACACGAGCGCCAGCGCTTTGCCGCTCGTGTTCTGATACGCTTCAGCTTCGGCTTCGTTTTGAATGAGCGTCACGTGACCGTCGGCGTGACCCATCGTGCCGTCGACTTCTTCATGGCCGGCATGACCGATCAGCAGCACGTGATAGCCTTCACCGACGAACTTCGACACTTCGCGATGCACTTTCACCACGAGCGGGCAGACCGCGTCGATCGTCCGCTGGTCGCGCTTCTCGGCGCGGGCGCGCACTTCGGGTGCGATGCCGTGCGCGCTGAACACCAGTAGCGACGATTCGGGTGCATCCTCGACGTCGTCGACGAAGATCACGCCGCGCCGGCGGAATTCATCCACCACGACGCGGTTGTGGACGACTTCCTTGCGCACGTAGACCGTTTCGCCCGAGCGGCGCACCAGTTCATCGATGATCTGCACGGCGCGCTCCACCCCCGCGCAGAATCCGCGCGGCTGGCAGAGCAGGATCTTCTTCTCGGCGACGGCAGCCATTCTACTACGAAGCAACCGCTAAGGGGCGCTTGAGGGTTTCTTTGCGCGGCGGCAGCATGCGCAGTCCGAGCAGCGCGGCGGTCGCCAGCACCGGCACGAAGCGCGGCCGCAAGAGGCGCGGGTCGAGCCGCGACATCATCGTGCGCTCTTCGGCCAGCGCCACTTCGAGAAACATCTTCGGCGAGACGCCTTCGAGAATCGCTTGCGAGCCGCCGCCGGTCAAGTCGATCGGCGCCGGCACCACGGCCGCGCCCTGGGCGCCCTGCGCTTGGTGCATGCCCGCCCGTGCGTGATATTGCGCGATCGCGAGTTGGCGCGCGATGGGGTTGGTGCGGCCGGCCAATTCTTCATCGTAACGCCACCAGTTGATGAAGAACACGATGTGCCGCGCTTCTTCGAACAAGATGTGTTCGAAGATGTCGAGCAAGCCTTTGGGAAAGATCTGCTTTTCGCGCGCGAGCGCAAAGCCGCCGAAGCCGATGACCGAATCGAGGCACTCGCTGAAGCCGAACACGACGAAGTCTTCGCGCGTCACGGGCAAGTCGAGTCAGCGGCACGCGTCGGCACGTCGATCTCGTAGCGCTCGAGCATGTGGTTGAGCAGGCGGCCATGGCGGCCTTCTTCATAGCCTTGCAGCTCGACCGCTTCGCGAATCACCGGATCGGTGAGCGTTTTTGCAAACGTCGCGATCATGCGGTCCGCTTCTTGCTCCATGCTGCGCGCGAAGCTCCAGAACGGAAACGCGCGCAGCAACTCGACGTAGCGCGCTTCGAGGCGCGGCCACGGCAAGTTCTCGGGCTCGAACGCGCGGTGCGTCTCGATAAAGGTGCGGCAGAACAGATCGCGGTGTTCGAGCGATCCGACGCGAGGCTTTCTCAAGCGGTCACGGCCTCCCCGCGGCGGTTGGCCGTCGAGGTGTGCCGGCGACGAAGATATTCGAAGAACTCGCCGCCTTCGCGCAAACGGCGCACCATCATCTGGCGGCTCGTCACCATCTCGCCGACGATCTTGGCGATCTTCTTCGGACGGAAGTAGAACTCGCGATACATGCGTTCGACCGAATCCTCGATCTCCGCCGTCGAGAGCGTGTCGTAGCTCAAGGTCGAGGTTTGAATGCCGTTCGAACCCGAGACGAGGTCCTGACGCGCGAACCAGCCGTTGGCCAGCGCTTGATCGTAGAGCACCGTGCCCGGATAGGGCGAGGCGATCGACACCTGGATCGTGTGCGGATCGAGTTCTTTCGCGAACTCGATCGTTTCGCGCACGGTTTCCGGCGTTTCGACCGGCAGGCCGATGATGAACGTGCCGTGCACCTTGATGCCGAGCTTGTGGCAGTTCTTCATGAACTCGCGCGCCATCGCGAGGTTCAAGCCCTTGCGAATGCGGTGCAGAATCTCTTGATTGCCCGATTCGAAGCCGACGAGCAGCACGCGCAGGCCGTTGTCGCGCAACGTCTTGAGCGTGTCGTAGTCGACATGCGCGCGCGCGTTGCAGGCCCAGCTCAGCTTCAGGCGCTTCATGTGCTTGCTGAGCGCGATCGCGTACTCTTTTTCGCCGGTCAACGTGTCGTCGTCGAACATGTACTCGGCCACGCGGTCGCCGAAGATGCTCTTGGCTTCATCGAGATCGCGGCCGACGGCTTCGGCCGACTTGTGGAAGAACTTGTGCCCGCCGATCGTGTGCGGCCAGAGGCAGAACGTGCACTTCGCCACGCAGCCGCGCCCCGTGTACCACGAGACGTACGGGTGCAGCAAGTAGCCGTTGTAGTACTTGCGGATGTCGAGGAACTTGTCGTACGTCGGCAGCACGCTCGGCATCGCATCCCAATCGGCGATGTCGGGGCGTTCGGCGTTCGCGTGCAGCACGCCGTCGGCGTCGCGATACGAGAGGCCGAGGATATCTTCCCACGGGCGGCCTTCCGAGAGCTCGAGGCACGTGTAGTCGAAGTTGTTGCGGCAGACGAAATCGATGACCGGGTTCATCTGGAGCGTTTGCTCCGGCAGCACCGCCACGTGCGCGCCGATGAAACCGCACTTCACGTTGGGGTTCTGCTCTTTGATGCGGCGCGCGCACTCGACGTCGTTGGGCAGCGACGGGGTGCTGGTGTGCATGATGACCAGATCGTGGCCGACCGCGATCTTCAGCACGTCCTCGGTCGAGAGCCCGTGCGGGGCCGCATCGACCAGGGTGCTCCCCGGAACGAGGGCCGCCGGCTGCGCGAGCCAGGTCGGGTACCAGAACGAGGTGACTTCGCGCTTCGCCTGATAGCGCGCGCCCGCTCCACCGTCGAAGCCGTCGAACGACGGAGGGCTCAAAAACAACGTTTTCACAGGGCTCTGCCTTCGGTGCGCGGCGCAATCTTTCCCCATAGACGTCATTTGGCCGTCCCTCGGGTAGAAGCACGCAATGACCACCGCTCAACTCTTACGCCCCTTTGGCTCCGGCGCCGTGGCCGGGCTACGTTCGATGACCGGACCGGCGACCGCACTCCGTGGAAGCAAGTGGCAGCGCGCACTGCCGCTTCTTGCTCTCGCAGAATTGGTCGTCGACAAACTACCCAACGTTCCGTCCCGCACGATTCCGCCGGCAATGGCCGCCCGCATCGTATCCGGTGCCGTTTCCGGTGCCGTCACGTCGAAGCGCAGCGGCGGAAACCGCTGGCTCGGGGCAATTCTCGGGAGCGCCGGGGCGATTGGCGCAACGTATCTCGGTGCCGCATATCGTAAAGCCGCATCGGAACGGAACGTTCCACCCGTCTTTGCGGCGCTCATCGAAGATGCGCTCGCCGTCGGCCTCGGGATGATCGCAGCGCGCACGCTGTGACCATCCCGCTGTGGACCGGTTTAGAGTAGACCGGTTTAGATACGTCCGCGGAAGCCGAATCCGAAGCGGGGTCCGCCGAAGCGAAGACCGACGGCGTACGGGCCGTAGGGATACGGATAATACGCGTAGGGATACCCGTAAAACACGTACGGTGTGTCGATCTCGTTCGCCACGAACGTGCGGCCCGAGGGAACGCCGGCGATCGTCACCGATTGGCCGGGCGCGAGTTTTAAGCCGGTGGGATTGATGATCGTTCCATCGTGCAGTGTCACGTTGTCGATGAAGCCGCGATCATCGCGTACGCGGAGCGCGTACTTGCCGTCGATCGAAGCGATCGTGCCCCTGATCGTGTCGCCGCCGCTGGTGGCATACGAAGGCATCGGCGAACTGCCGTTTTGAGCCAGTGCGGCGGACGGCCCGCCGAGCAGCAAGACGGCCGCCGTAATCGAAATAGAAATTGCTTTAATAACGTTCATGACTTTCTCAGTGGTCGGGGTCGACCGCGGGCGGCGTCGTTCCGATCTCCGTGGTCAATCCGCCACCCTGGGCTGCCGGCATTCCGGGAGCGGGCGACTCCGTTTCTTTTACGCCGAGGCCGAGCTCGCGCTCGAGCCGCCGAGCTTCGCTGGGATGGGATTCCACTTCACCGTGCGGACCGCGGGAGCGATCGATGTTTTCCATGTGTTTCTTGTACCCGGAATAAAGCGCTGTTTTGCAGCGTCGACGGGTCTAAAGTGCATGCTTGGCACACCCTGCGGGTCGGCGACGGCGCGAAGCGGAACGGATGCTTTCGTGGACGCTCAACGCATCCAAGCTTCGAGCACCCGCTGCGTCATCGCGGGTGGCGGCCCGGCCGGCATGATGCTCGGCTTCTTGCTCGCGCGCGCGGGCATCGACGTTACGGTGCTGGAGAAACACGCCGACTTCTTCCGCGATTTTCGCGGCGACACGATCCACCCGTCGACGATGCAGCTGATGCACGAACTCGGCTTGCTCGACGCGTTTCTGCGACGGCCGCACAACGAGATCCGGCACGATGCGCGCGCAGATCGGCGACACGCTGCTCACCATCGCCGACGTGTCGCACGTGCCGGCGCGCGGCGAAGTTCGTGGCCTTGATGCCGCAGTGGGACTTCTTGAATTTCCTAGCCGAGAACGCGCGCCGCTATCCGGCGTTCCATCTGCTGATGGAAACAGCGGCGACCGGCCTGATCGTGGAGGACGGCGTCGTGCGCGGCGTGCGCACCGAGACGAAAGACGGCGCGCGGCGAGATTCGCGCCGAGCTCGTGGTGGGTGCCGACGGCCGCACGTCGACCGTGCGCGCGGCGGCGCAACTGCCGGTGCAAGACGATCGGCGCGCCGATGGACATCCTCTGGATGCGCCTGTCGCGCCGGCCCGACGATCCCGAACAGGTGCTGGGGCGCGTCGACTTCGGCAAGATGATGGTGATGATCGATCGCCATGATTACTGGCAGTGCGCGTACGTGATTCGCAAGGGCGGGTTCGATGCGATCCGCAGCGCCGGCATCGATGCGTTCCGCGCCGAGATCGCCGCGCTCGTGCCCTGGGTGGCGGATCGCGTGAACGAACTGCGCGCATGGGACGACGTGAAGCTGCTGACGGTCAGCGTCGACCGGTTACGCACGTGGTACCGTCCCGGCTTGCTGTGCATCGGCGATGCCGCGCATGCGATGTCGCCGATCGGCGGCGTCGGCATCAACCTCGCCGTGCAAGATGCGGTAGCGGCGGCGAACATTCTTTATCCCGCTTTCAGACTCGGCGCGCCCGGCGACGGACGATCTGCGCGCGGTGCAGCGCCGGCGCGTCTTTCCCATGCGGGTCATTCAAGGCATCCAGGTCGCGGTCCAAAACGGCTTCATGGGCAAAATTCTCGAGAGCAAGCCCGCCGCGAAGATGAATGTGCCGCTCGCGCTGCGGCTGTTCGCGTCGATCCCGCTCTTGCGGCGGCTGCCGGGCTATATCGTCGGCATCGGCCCGCGGCCCGAACACATCCACACGCCCGAAACGCCCGCCTGACGCGGGGGCGGCACCCGGAGCCACCGAAAGCGGCTCACGTGAAAAACCGTTGGCATCGCTTCATTGCTGCGCTCGGCATCGCCGCGCTTCTCTCCACACCGTTCGCCTCGGTCCCGGCCCGCGCCGCCGAGCCGTACACGATCGACGTCATCCTCTCGCTGACCGGCGCGTTCGCGTTTCTCGGCACCGCCGAGGGCGAATCGCTGAAGACGCTGGAGGTGCTGATCAACAAAGAGGGCGGCATCAACGGTCAGCCCGTCCACTTCAACCTGCTGGACGATCAGACGCAGCCGGCCGTCGCGGTGCAACTCGCGAACGGCATCATCGCCAAACATCCGCCGGTGATGCTCGGGCCGACGTTCCTCGCGTCGTGCCTGGCGATCGCGCCGCTGATGAAGCAACGGGCCGGTGGACTACTGCTTCGCGCCGACGATCCATCCGGCAGCCGGCAGTTACGTCTTCTCGGGCGGCGCTTCGAGCTACGATCAAGCGATCGAGACGCTCGTCTTCGCGAAGGCAAAGGGCTGGAAGCGTCTCGCGGAGGTCACGACCAACGACGCCACCGGACAAGACATCGGCGGGCAGTTCAATCTGGCTATCAAGGATCCGCGCTTCAGCCGGCATGAGCTTCGTCGTGACCGAGCACTACAACGCAACCGACGTCGGCGTCGGCGCGCAGTTGGCCAACGTCAAAGCCGCGAACCCCGACGCGATTTTCGGCATGACGGTCGGCACTGCGACCGGCACGCTGTTGCGCGGCTTGCGCGACGCCGGGCTTGTCCAACGTTCCGTTCATGACCAACCTCGGCAACGTGCTCAACGAGGCGCTCGCGCAGTATTCGAGCTTCATGCCCAACGAGTTCTACTCGACCGCCCCGCGCTTCTACGCGCGTGAGGTCGCGGGGAAGGGCCCCGTGCGCGACGCCGAAGTCGCGTATCTACAAGGCGTTCAACGCGAAGAAAATCGATCCCGACGTCGGTAACGGCTTCCCGTGGGATCCGACGCTCATCGTGATCGACGGACTGCGCAAGCTCGGCACGAACACCGATGCGAAGTCGCTGCTCGCGTACATCGAGTCGGCGCACGGTTTGGCCGGCATCAACGGCATCCAGGATTACCGCGCGCGGCGACCAGCGAGGCGAACACATCACCTCGCTGATCATCGTGAAATGGAACGCCGCTAAGAAGCGCGTCGTCGCCGTGAGCCGTCCCGGCGGCGCCCCACTCTAGACTCTACTTTCCGCTGATGCGGAGACCGACTTGAAACGTGCGGGGCGGCGCGTAATGGTTGCCCTGCGCGTTCAGATAGGTCACCTGATACTGATCGTTGAGCAGATTCTGGATCCGGAGGGTCAGCACGACCCCCGGCCCCAGCGGCACGCCCTTCTCCACATCGAACGTAAGATGCGGCGTGAACTTACACGGTCCGCCGATGTTCGCAGTGTAGCCCGGTCCCGCGCACGTGATGCCGCCGGTCGGATTGAGCCCCGTCGATAGACCGCTGCCGTACTCGCCGTCAAAGGCGAACCAGCCGCCGTCACGTTCGTTCTTGATGATTCCCGACGAGATGTCGACGCGCTGATCGTGATCGGCCGGCGTCCAATCGTCGGGCTGACCGAAACACGGCGCCAGCAGTTGCGTCTCGCAGCCCTTGTTCACCGAGTACGTGTGCGTGGCGGAGGCGTAGAAGCGGCTGGCTTGGCCGAAGCCGAGCTGGTAGTAGGCCGATTGCGTTGCGATGCGCCCCTGCGCGTAGTTGATGTCCTGATGCAAGGCCGTTACGCCGACTTGCGTATCGTCGATCAGGTCGGTTGCATCTTTCTGCATCACGCGTAAGCCGAGATCGCCTTTGCCGACGCCGAAGTGTCCGCCGATCTCGTAGGTCGAATCGCGCTCGGGTTTGAGATCGAACTGCGCGACCGATGTCTGCAGCGGCAGATTCAACGTGTACGCCGCGAGCGGCGAGACGTTCTCGAGCGAGAACGGCGTGAAGTAGCGGCCGTAGAACACGTATACGCTCGCTCGCGGTCCGAGGTTGCGCGTGAGCTTGATGCGCGGGCTCGTTTGGCCGTAGCCGACCGCAAACTGGGTCGACGACACGAGGAACGCGTCCTGACGCAGGCCATAGTCGAGCTGGTAGTCGCCCATTTTCCACGAGTCTTGCAGATACAACGCGGTGAGATGACCGACGTTCGGCGCGTTGTCGACCACGGTGTACGCGAGCGCCGGGCGTCGCCGGCGTGAAGATCGGGGCGAGGAAGTTGCCGGGCTGCAGCGTGATCTCATAGTCTTTCGAGACGTTGGTCGCGTCATACACGCCGCCGAAGCGCACGTCGTGATGCGGGCTCGAGTTATCGTAGTCGAGCACGCCGCCGACGTCGATCGCGGTCCGGTTGCCGTAGAGCGAGAACGCGCACGTCGCGTTGGAGTACGCGACGGCCGGATTCGGCACGGGATTCGTGACGACGCCGCCCACGATCGGGCCGGTCGAACTCAACGCCGGCGCGCAGTCCGTCGGCGCGCCGGGATTTTGCGCTTCACCGTAGATGAAGTCGTTGTCCGGATCGCCGAAATCGCGGATCTGCGAGCGTTTGTACGTCGGCCCGAACGTGAGCGAGCCGTGATCGCCGATCGGATGGCGGTACTGCAGCGTTCCGAAGAAGTCGTTCTGCGTTTCGTTGTCGTCGGTTGCGGCCGGTTCGCCGCCGTCGACGTCGTTGGGGATCTGATAGGTTTGATAGGCGTGGCTGAGCGTGAGGTTGAGGAAGTCGCTGCCGATCGGCTGCGTGTAGCGCAGGAACTGGTTGGTGTTGCTGAAGCCGTTGTGCGGCGAGTCGGGGTTCGGCGGATCGAGCCCGCGCGAGCTCTGCTCGTTGCGCGAGGCGAGGACCAGCGAACCCGTGCCGATCGGTGCGTGGTACGCAAGGTCGGAATCGAAACTGGTGAACGAGCCGGCGTCGAATTGCGCGTTGACACCCGGCGCGCCCGCGCCGTTGCGCGTGTTCGCGTTGATGACCGAGGCGAAGCGCTCGCCGTACTGCGCCGGATACGCGCCTTCGATCGCTTCGATGAACGCGATGTCGTTGGGGTCGAACTCGGTGCCGATGTTGCGGTTGAGTTCTTGCGGAATCGGCACGCCGTCGACGATGTAGTTCACGTCGCCGTGATCGCCGTTGATGTGCACGACGCCGTTCGCGCCGCGCGCGGCACCGGGGAGCTGCAAGAGCAAATGCCGGCAGGCTGCCGTTGGCGGGCGAGTGCGTGAGCACGTCGCTGCTGAGGTTGAGATCGGTGCCCGACCCGCCCAGCGGCGGATGCGAGATGACCGACGTGCGGCCGATCTCTTTGAGACCGGAGAGGCCGATCGTGATCGACTGCGCCCGCCGACGGCACGTCGACGCGCAGCGATGCGGTGCCGTCGGGCGCGTTCGACGTCGACGTCGTACGTGCCGATCGGCACGCCCGTGAACGTGAAGTGGCCCTGCGCGTCGGTAAGGGCATGCAACGATACGTTGCTGCCGACCGCCGTGACGTTGGCGCCCTTGACGGGCTGACCGTTGACGGTGACGTTGACCGAAGAGCGATGCCGTCGCTTGCGCGAGCGCGCTGCCGAACGGCGGATAGACAGAGAATACAAACAAGGCAAAGTGCCGGCGCAATGCGCGCCGCACGTCGAGAAAAACCCACGGGTACGTCCCCTTAGATGAAAGTGGTGGTTGAGATCAGGCGGGGGACGAGGCCGGCGGGGGACGATTCGGGACGAAGAGTGAGAACGTGCTCGCAGCCGCGCGCGGGGCGGCGATGATCCGCCGGACCGTGGACGCGAGACGCGCGGGCAGGCGCGGGCGCCGCACGGCCGCGGCCAGCGCGGTAGCGACGAGCGAGCGGCCCCAGAAGAAGATGGCCAGCGCGGAAAGCAGCGCGCCGAGCACGGCCGCAGTGAGGCCGGTGCCGATCGAGGCTCGATCGCGATCGGCACGCCTTCGAGCAACTGCGTGATGCCGAAGAAGATCAAGTTGGCGACGGTGAACGCGACGATGGTCGAGCCGCGCCGGCGGCGCGCAAGCGCGCGCGCACGAACGCGCAGCGCCGGATCATCTCCGTGCGGCCGGCACCGAGCCCGACGGTGCGGCTAAACGACCACAGCGACAGGGCGAGCGGCGCAAGCAAGTAGGCATGGCGCAGCCAGAAATCGGCCGCCATCGCGCCCGCGCCGAGCGCGAGCGCTTCAGCGAACAGATGGACGGCGATTGCGAACGGCACGACCGCCGAGGTCACGCCGGCGAGCGTGCGCAGGAAAGAGAGCCCTATCCTCATTCCTCGATTCTCGCATGCCGCATCTTGCCGCCGTGTTTCGTACCGATGTACCTTTTGTCTTGCAATGGTGCAGCAGGCAGCCAATCCGGCCGCGGGCCGCTACCCGATCGCCGCGGTCGCGATGGCGCTGATGCTTGCGGGCTCGCTCTTGCCGACGCCGCTATTCGAACTCTATCATCGCACCTGGAACCTCACGCCGGCCGATATCAGTCTCGTGTTCGCGGTGTACGCCGCGCTCGCTGATTCCCTCGCTGCTGTTTCTCGGCGGCCTCTCCGACAGCATCGGGCGCCGGCGCACGATCTTGCTCGCGTTTGCGCTGCTGGCGATCGCCTCGCTCGCGTTCGCGTTCGCCGACGGCCTACGCTGGCTGATCATCGCGCGCATCATCCAAGGCGTCGCAATGGGCATCGGTACCGGCGCAGCGGCCGCAGCGATTCGTGAATGGATGACCGAAGCGCAGCGCGTGCATGCTCCTGCAATCACCGTGCTGGCCACGGGCGGCGGCTCCGCGTTCGGGGCGCTGCTCGGCGGCGTGCTCGGCCAGTACGCGCCGCACCCGCTCGCGCTGCCGTACTTCGTGCAGATCGGCTTGCTCGCGTGCGGCGCGATCGCGGTCGCGACCGTGCCGTCGTGCCCGCATCTGCATCCGGCCGGCGCTCAGCGCGATGCTGCACGTTCCGCGCCTCGATCCGGCGGCCGTTCTTGATCGCGTCGACGCAGTCGTTCATCGGCTGGTCGACGTTCGCGATCTTCATCGCGCTCGTGCCGTCGTTTCTCGCGCGCGCGCTCGAACCTGCACAACCTGCTCGTCGGCGCGTTCGTGATCACGATCATGCAAATCGGTTCGGTCTCGGCATCGCTCGCGGCGCAAAAGCTTCCGACCGCGCACGGCGATCATCGGCGCGATGCTCGCGCTCGGCGCGGGCGTCTGGCTCTTGCTGATCGCGATTTCACTGCGCGCCGAAGTGCTGGTCGCGATCGCCGCGCTGATCGCGGGCGCCGGCGGCGGCGTGTCGTATCTCGCGGGCCTCAACATCATCGGCGCGATTTCCCCGCCCGAACATCGCGCCGAAACGCTGTCCGCATATCTCGTCGCGTGCTATCTCGGCTTCAGCATTCCCGCGCTCGGCATCGGCATCGCCGCAACGTACTTCGGCCTAACGCCGCCTTCATCACCGCCGCGATCGTCCTCGGCATCATCGCCATAAGCATAAGCCTCCTAACCACCAACCGCAACCTAACCCCCACCACAAATATTTGAGCAGTGCGGCGGGGCGGCGTCAGACGCACGCCCCCGCAGTCGTTGGGTTAGTCGGGTTAGTCGGCGCCGGGGTCGGCGGTTAGGCCGGCGGCGGCGATGCCGGCGAGGCGGCGGCTTCGTCGTTGTCGGAGTTGTCGCCGGAGATGCCGACGGCGCCGACGACGTCGTCGCCGTCTTTGATGAGCACGCCGCCCGGCACCGGCACGAGGCCGAGCGGGAACAGCGAGCCGACGGCGTTGACGAATTGCGGTGCTTCACGGCCGCGCTTCGCGAGCGTGCGTGAGCCGAGGCCCATGCCGATCGCGCCGCCGGCTTTGCCCATCGCGACGTGCGCGCGGCCCAGCGTCGCGCCGTCTTCGGCGGCATAGGCGGTGAGCGCGCCGCGCACGTCGAGCACCGCGACGCCGAGCGGCTTGAATTTCTGCTCGCGCGCGTGCGCGAGCGCGGAGGTCACAATGGTTTGCGCTTGAGCGAGCGTGATCGTTTTCATCGTGACTTTCCTTCAGGATCTTCGCCGGATCTACTTGCCGCCGCCGGGTTTGCTGATCGCGACGAAATCGCCTTTCGCCGGATCCCAGCGGTCGATGACCACGCCGTCGATGCCGATGCCGCGCTGGCTGCCGTCGGTGTAGTCGTAGGACGCCGTTGATGCCGACCCAGCCCTTGGTGTGCTGGATGTATTCGTTGATCTGCTCGGCCGTCGCATCGGTGCCGAGTTTCTTGAACGCATCGATGACGAGCATCGCCGGATCCCAGCCGAGCGTGGTGCGCGAGGTTCGTGCCGACGCCGGCCGCTTTGAAGGCATCGAAGTACGCGACTTGCACCGCGTGCATCGCCTTCGGCGCAGTCGGATCGAGCACGAGCGAGCGGCGGCCGGGGAAGAGCAGATTCTTCGGCAGGAACGTCGCGTACCGCGCGAGCTGCTCGGGGATCATGTTGCCGTTGCCGCACGCGACCGGAATGTCGACGCCGGTATCGTGCAGGCCGTGCAGCAGCGTGCCGGTTGCGGTGCCGGCCGACCAGCCGATCATCGCTTGCGCGCCCGAGTTCTTGATGCGCTCGGCTTGCGCGGTGATGTTGAGATCGGTGCCGGCCCAGTGTTCGCGCGCGACGAGCTTCAGCGACGAGTTTTCCGGCAGATGCCAGCGCTTCATCGAAGTACTGCTTCGAATTGCTGGCCGCTGGCGTCGGTCGTCGTCATCAGCGCGATCTTCGTCCAGCCGTTGTCGCGATAGAAGTGCGCGAGCGCGCGCGCGTCGTTGCGCGTCGAGACCGTCGACGAATACTGATAGCTGCCGGGCGCCGGCGAGATCGACGGCGAGAAGCAGTAATCGACCGGGCCGGTCTTCGCCAGCAGCGGGCCGTCGGCAAGACACGTCGCGGTGAACGATCGGACCCAAGATGACCGGGACTTTTTTTGCGATGAGCCCGTTCGTGAGCTGAACCGAGACGGCCGGATTCGATTGGTCGTCGACGATGACGAACTTGATCGGCCGGCCTTTGATACCGCCGCTCTTGTTGGTCAGCGCTTCGAGAATCTGCAAGCGACTTCTGCTCGGAGCCGCCGATGAATGCCGCGGGGCCGGTGAGCGCGAGGATCGTGTTGATCTCGAAGGGCGCACGCTTGGGCGGAGGCCGGCGCCTCCGCGGCGCGATGGAGCAAGCAATGCCAGGGCGACCAGAAAAGGCAGAATCCGAACTCGCATAGGAACCTCCGGCAAGCAGTTTTCGCGTTGGTTCGCATTTCCCGGAGGATACCTTGCAGTTCGGACTCTTCGACCACATCGATCTCGCCGGCGATCGGCCGTTGGCCCAGCAGTACGATGAGCGCCTGCAGCTCGTCGCCGCCGCCGACGCAGCCGGCTTCTACGCCTATCATGTGGCCGAACATCACGCGACGCCGCTCAACACGATCCCCGTCCCGGGCACTGTTTCTGGGCGCCGTCGCGCGCGCGACCAAACGCATCCGCATGGGCCCGATGGTCTATTTGCTGCCGCTGTATTCGCCGCTGCGGCTGATCGAAGAGATCTGCGATCCTCGATCATCTCAGCCACGGCCGCATGGAGGTCGGCGTCGGACGCGGCGTCTCGCCCTACGAGCTGAACTTCCACAACGTCGACGCGGAGAAGTCGCGCGAGATCTTCATCGACGCCTACGACTGCTTGATCGAAGGCCTCACTCACGACCGCCTCACCTATCACGGTGAATTCTACAACTACGATGACGTGCCGATGATCCTGCGCCCGCTGCAGCAGCCGCATCCGGCGATGTGGTACGGTTCCTCGAACGTCGTCGGCTCGCAGTGGGCCGGCGAACGCGGATTGCACTTCGCCTCCAACGGCGGCACCGAACGCGCCAAGGAAAACATCGCGGCCTATCGTGCGGCGCTGGCCGCGCGCGGCACCGGCGTCGAAACGCCGCACGCGGAATTTCCGGGCGGCGGCGCGATCGGGATCAGCCGTCAGGTCGTCGTCGCCGACACCGACGAAGAAGCGCACCGCATCGCGAAGCCCGCGCACGAGCACATCTACAACAACCAGATGTTCTTGCGCCGCGAAGCGCTGCGCCGCACCGACATGAAGAGCCGTCCCGGCTACGTCGATCCGCCGTCCAAAGGCGACTTACGACATCGCGGTCGCCGACGGCTCGACGATCGCCGGTTCGCCCGCGACCGTGCGCGCCGCGATCGAAGCGCAAATCGAAGCGCTCGGCATCAACTACTTGATCTGCTACTTCATGTTCGGCAACATGACGCTCAAGGACGCGCATGCGGTCGATGGAACTCTTCGCGACCGAGGTTAAAGCAAACGTCGGCGAGCCGGCGCGTAGATGAGTTCCGACGCCGGGAACGTTTCGAACTTCGCGTACTTGGCCGTGAGGTCGATGCCCGTCTGAACCTGCGCCGGGTCGAGCGTGCGCGCGAAGTACGTGCGCGGCGTAGTCGCGACTTGCGCCGCGTCGACCTTGAGGTACTTCGCCAGAATGTCGGGACACTTGGCGGGGTTCTTCAGCGCCCAATCGGACGCATCGCGCATCGACTGCGCGAAGAGCTGCACCGCACGCGCGTGCGACTTCGCCCAGTCGCTGGTCGTAAACCAGCCCGCCACGAGAAACGAGTTCGCGATCGCGTCGAACTCGATGCCGACGGTGTGCGACGTTTTCTTCGCGTCGGTCAAGAACGGCTCGGCCACGAAGGCCGCGTCGATGCGCCCGCTGGCGAGCGCGGCCGGCATCTCCGAGAAGGGCAGCTCGACGAACTTCAATGTGGATGCGTCGCCGCCGCCCGCGTCGACCCACGCGCGCACGCCGTACTCGCCGAGCGTGTTGAGACCCGGGGTGCCGATCAGCTTGCCGTTGAGATCCACGCCCTTGCGCACGTTCTTGTTCGCGCTCATCAACATGCCGCCGGGCGGTTGCGAGACGTCGAACGCGTTGGCCGGCGCAATGATCGTAAACGGAATCTTTTTCGCGTGCGCCGATGCGAGCGTCATGACGGTGGCGTAGCCGACGTCGACCGCGTTCGATGCGACCGCCGCCGCGATCGCCGCACCGAACGGATTGGGCTGCATTTGGACGTTGAGTCCGGCCTTGCTCCACAAACCCAGCTCCTGCGCGTAGAACAGCTGCGCGCTCGCTTCGAACGGGATGTAGGCGACGCGGATCGTCATCGCGCTGCTCTGCGCGGCGGCCGGCGCGCGCAGCATCGGGATCGTTGCGGCAGCACCCAGCAGCGCCAGGGCGCCACGACGATCAACCGAGCGGCAGGAAAGGTTTTTCATACCACACCATTCCATGAAAACGAGCCGCGCCATTCTGCCGGCCGCCGGAGCGTCTCATCATGTTGAGCAAAGAAGAGAACGAACTGATCACGCGCGTCGGACCGGAAACGCTCGGGGGCTCGCTGCTCCGGCGTTACTGGTATCCGGTATTGAAGGCCGATAAACTCGAACCCGGCGGCGCCCCGCGCAAGGTTCGTTTGCTCGGCGAGAACTTCGTGGCGTTCCGCAGCGAAGACGGCCGCGTGGGCATGATGGAAGAGCTGTGCCCGCATCGCCGCGCATCGCTCGTTTTGGCCCGCAACGAAGACTGCGGCCTGCGCTGTCTCTTCCACGGCTGGAAACTCGATCTCGACGGCCGCGTCGTCGAGGCGCCGTCGGAGCCGGCCGACCGCGTCGCGTTCGTGAACAAAGTCCGCACGCGCCGCGTCGCCGTGCGCGAGAGCAGTAATCTGATCTGGGCGTATATCGGGCCCGGCGATCCGCCGCAGTTTCCCGACTTCGAATTCACCACGCTGCCGCTCGATCACATCCAAATCGCCGAAGTTCCCGGCCGCTGCAACTGGGTGCAGCTCGCCGAGGGCCAACTCGATTCGGCGCACATCTCGCACTTGCACGCTTCCGCGGCAACCAACTCGCTCGCGCCGCTCGCGAGCGCCGATCGCGCGCCGCGCTTCGACGTCGAGACGACCCCGTGGGGAATGCACGTCGCGGCGACGCGGAAGCTGAGCGATGACAAACGCTACACGCGCATCACCGAATTCGTCATGCCGAGCTGGGAGTTCATCCCGCGGCCCACGGCGCCCGGAACGCCGGAGTACGACGACATGCCGCGCTTCGTCGTGCACCAAACGCCGGTCGACGACGTGACGACGATCGTCTGGTACATCAGCTGGCATCCCGGCCGCCCGATCTCGTATGAAGAAGCGCGCTGGACGGTGTGGAACGACGAGTACCTCGAGGTGATC
Organism: Vulcanimicrobiota bacterium; assembly: GCA_963845455.1. Lineage (GTDB taxonomy): Bacteria > Vulcanimicrobiota > Vulcanimicrobiia > Vulcanimicrobiales > Vulcanimicrobiaceae > Lustribacter. The sequence goes on from CAWJSM010000004.1 coordinate 300,921, forward strand.
GACGAACCGCTGATGGGTCAGGATCGCTCGAAGATGGCGCACGGCCACATGACCGGCATCAACAACCTGTTGACCGAAGACATGATCGTCGCCGAAACGATGGGACCGATCGCCGATCGCACCGGCGAGTATCTCGGCTCGAGCGACGCTGCGGTCGCGCGCTTCCGGCGCATTTTCCTCGAGGCGATTCACGAGCAAGAACGCGGCAACGTGCCACGCGGCGCTTCGGGTCACGAACCATACCGGCGCATCACCGGCCAAGGCGTGTTTCATCCAGGCGACGTCGATTGGCGCGAGTGCGTCAACGATCTGGTGTCGTAGTGGCCAAACACGGACGGCTGCCCTGGTTCACGCCGGACGAACTCGATCCCGATGCCCGCGTGCTCTACGATGCGATCACCGGCGGGCCGCGCGCGCAAGTGTCGCGCCCGTTTCCGTTGACCGATGAAGACGGGCGGCTCAACGGCCCGTTCAACGCGATGCTGCTCAGCCCCGAAGTCGGTTCGGCGTTGCAAGAACTCGGTGCGGCAATCCGCTATCGTTCGAGCCTCACCGCACGCAGCCGCGAGATCGCGATCCTCGAGCTTTCGGTCTTGCGCCGCGCGGCGTTCGAGTGGTACGCGCACGAGCGCGTCGGGAAGCAGGCCGGACTCACCGATGACGAACTCGCCGCGCTGCGCGACGGGGCACCCGCGCCGACGCTCGATGCCAGCGAAACGCTGGTACGCAAACTCGTCGGCACACTCGTGCGCGACCGCGACCTCGACGACATCGCCTATGCGGGCGCGGTGAAAACGCTCGGGGAGCGCGTGCTGATGGAACTGATCGCGCTGGTCGGCTACTACGACCTGCTCGCGCTCGGCCTGCGCGTGTGGCGCACCCCGTTACCGGCCGGAGCCGAAGAACCCGCGTTCGGCTAGGCCGGACCGTGTCATTACTCTAAGCTTTTTTTACACCACTGCTCCCGCCTTCGCTGTGGCACTCAGTAGCTTCGATTGTGGCGCGTCCCTGTCTGCGCCCGTATGGCGCTCTGCTCGGGATGTCATGACATGTGACATAAGACTGGCATGAGACTGCTCGGAGAAATGAGCCATCGTCGGCTTAGGTTTTGCCGATGCTGTAGGCGGCTTGGAAGCAGTGCGCGTGGTAGCGGGATCCGTCGACGCCGGTTGAGTCGGGGTCGGCTGCGCCGCAGAATTTGCACGTTATCGGTGCGGCTGCGACGAGGCGGCCCGACTGCACCGCGGCCAGCAGCGCCGCCACTTCATCGGCGGTGTAGAGCTTCTCGGTCACGGCGGGTTCGTCGGGTTCGGGGCTGAGCAGCGCGGCGATGCCGGCGATGCCGATGACCGCGATCACCACGATCACCGTGATCTTGTACGGCAGATTGATCTTCTGATTGTAGAAGATCTGCATCGCGAAGAACGTGAGGATCACGGCGGACGCAACGCCGAGGCCGGTGCGGATGTACGCACCGCCGGCGCCTTGGGCGAAGGCCAAACGCGAAGGATTCACGGAACGTGAATCCACCTAGAGATCGCCGAGCCCGTCGGCCGGCGGCGTCTGGAGTTCCTCGCGCAGCGCTTTCAACTTCTGATAGGCGACGTTGAGCAGCGGATCGCGCTGCAGCGCCGACTGCAGGCCGCGCGGCGACTCCATCTGCCGGATCAACGCGGCTTCGCGCGTGTCGAGCGCGACGCGGAGATCTTCTTCCATCTTGACCAGCTGTTCGCGGCGCTTCACCAAGATGTCGCGCACTTCCACATATTCTTTCGCCGCTTTTTCGGCGCGCTTGTAGAAGCGATCCGCGCCATGCGCGGAGCCGACCTTTTCCAGTTGACCCGGCGGTTGAATCCAGGTTTTGCCGACGCGGTGCGGCAGGATCTCGCCGTATGCGCGCGCGTGCTCGACCGCCGCTTCGTGACGCGCGCGCACGAGCGCGCGTAAGTTATCGATTTCCGCCCGCAGTTTCGCGCGTCGCGCGGCGGCGTGCTCTACGACCCGGGCGACACCGTCGCCGGTGAGGGTGCGCACGAACCGCGTCTTGGCGAAATCGTATTGCCCTTGAGCGATCGCCTCGTCGAAACCGGCCTGACCCGGTAACAACTCGCCGAATTCGCCGGATTCATCCGGCACTCGGCGGCGCCTCCAGCACCGGTGATGTCGCCCCGAGCACCGATTCGCGCCGCGCTTCGGCGGCAATCATGCGCGAGTGCGCGCGTTCGAGCAACGGGTCGCGCTTGAATGCGCCTTCCAAGCCGGTCGGCGTTTCGAGCTGCGCGATCAGATCGCGTCCGTGCTGCTCGAGTACGGTGCGCACCTCGTGGTCGATCGAATCGAGCTTTTCTTTGCGCTTCTTGATGATCTCGTTGACTTCGTTGAATTCTTCGGCCGCTTTGACCGCCGCCTTATAGAGCTTATCGATGCCGCCGATCATGCGTTCGGCCGCCGACGGCGGCAGCAGGCCGCCGGAGGTCACGCGGCCGGGTGCTTTGGCCGCGTAGGCCTTCAACGTCGTTTGGCGCGCGTCGTAGCGCGCCCGCGCGAGGGCCTGCAGGTTGGTGATCTCTTCTTTGAGCGGGTCGCGGCGTTTGGCGACCGTCTCCATCAGCTTCTTCTCGGTGTCGGTGGTCACCGTGCGGATGTAACGCGCACGCGACGCGTGATACTCGCGTACCGACGCGTCGTACTCGTTTGCACCAGCCTGATCGGTACTCACGGCTTCTCCTCTACACTCGCTTTCAAACGTTGCTTCTCGACTTTGCCCATCGCATTGCGCGGCAGGGCATCGACGACCCGGACGGATTTCGGGAGTTTGAAACTTGCCAGCCGCTCGCGCATCGCGGCCACGAACGCGTCGGAGTCGAAGCCGGGGTCGGCTTCGATGAACGCCACCGGAATCTCACCGCGCGCCGCGTCGTGCACGCCGACCAGCGCCGCATCCCGCACGCCCGGATAGAGGCGCATCTCGGCTTCGACTTCCAGCGGATACACGTTGAAGCCGCCGCTGATGATCAGCTCCTTGAGCCGGCCCATCACGATGTAGACGCCGGCTTCGGGATCGAAGCGCATCGAATCGCCCGAGCGGAACCAGCGCCGCCCATCGAAATCGACGAACGCATCGGCCATCGCTTCGGGACGGTCCCAATAGCCGTGACACACGTTGGGGCCGGAGACGAGCAGTTCGCCGACCTCACCCGGCGCGACGCGATCGGTCGTCTTCGGCGCAACGATCGTCACCTCGACGCCCGGCATCGGAACACCCACGCTGCCGACGACGCGCGGGCCCTCGTAGCGGTTGCCCAGCGGAAAACCGAATTCGGTCGAACCGTAGCGCTCGAGAATCGAGGCACCGAACTTCTCTTCGAACGCTTGATGCACGTCGGCGGGAAGCGCGGCCGATCCCGACACGAACAGCCGCACGTGCGGGAATTTCTGCGGCGGGATCTTCTCGATGAAGCGCACGTACATCGTGGGCACGCCGAAGAACAGCGTCACCGTCCCCGACTGCAGGAGCTTCACCACTTCGTTGACGTCGAACCGCTCGTGAATGATCGCGTGCGCGCCGGCCGCGAGCGTGCCGTTGAGTCCCGCACAGAGCCCGTGCACGTGGAAGAGCGGCAGCGTGATCAGCAGCGTATCGGCGCTCGTCCAGTGCCACGCCGCGCCGACTTGGGCGGCGATGGCGGAGAGGTTGCCGTGCGTGATCAGCGCGCCCTTGGCGCGGCCCGTCGTGCCGCTCGTGTAGATCATGACCGCGACGTCGTCGGGCGCGACCGCGACGTCATCGAACGTCGACGGCAGCGTCGTGTCCCTCGCCCACGCTTCGATCTCGGCCGCATCGACGAACGGGACCTCGGCCGGTACGTGGGGCCGCGTTTGTGCGGAGCCCACGACGACGCGCGGCGTGGCATCGCTGAGGATGTTCCCGAGGTCGGCGGCGCGGTAGAGCACGTTCGTCGGCACGGCGATCGCGCCCAAGCGCAGCAGCGCCAAATAGGCGAGCACGAACCCGCGCCGGTTCTCGGAATAGATGGCGACCCGGTCGCCGCGCACGACACCGCGCGCAGCGAGCTTGCCGGCGATGCGGGCCGTCTGACTCCACAGCTCGCTGTAGCTGAGCTCGTCGACCGCGGGCGCGTCGCCGCGCTGCGCCGCCACGCGGCGGACCACGTCGATGAACGGCTCCGTCCCGAGCGCTACTGCCAACGTTGCCCCTCGCACATGAACATAGTCACATTTTGAGCATTTAGCGAGGGGACGCCTTCAGCCGCGCCGGGCTTGCCGGGCTAGCAGCCGATGAACCCGACCTGCGACTGCGTCGGCAAGTATTGCAGGGTCACGCCGGGCGCCGAGGCCGCCGGGATCACCACCTGGTTGCCGCTGACGTTCACGATCGTGTTGGGAACTTGGAGCCACTGGTACGACGACCCGCCGGTGTTCGCGTAGATGAAGAGACTGCAGGTGTTGCTGCTGCCGAAGCTGTTCACGTTCACCGTAATGGCCGGGGTCTGGGAGAACGTCACCGATGCCGTCGGCACGAGCTGGACATAGAACAGCGGCGTCGCAGCGCTGCCGGTGTAGAACGGGAAGTTGTTCGAGGTGATGTCGCCGACGCTGCCGAGTTCCGCCGTCATGCTGTAAGCGCCTGAGGAGGTCGCGGCGCCGAGCGAAATCGAGACCTGCGCGCTGTGGCTGCCGTAGCCGGATCCGCCGACCGAGAACGCGGGCGGAGCGTTCGGCGGGGTAACCGGGGCGCTCGTTGCGCTCGGACCGGTGAAGGTGAAGACCGGCGGCGCCGTCGCCGTTCCGGCGCTCGTGGCGGTCGCGGTCGGTGTCGGGGTCGGGGCCGCGCTGCTGGAGGCGGTGGCGCTCGGCGACGGACTCGGCGAGGCCGAACCGCCGGCCGTCGGGCTCGGCGAGGGTGTCGGCGTGGCCGACGAGATCGGCAGTTCGTAGAACTCGAAGAGGTAGGTGTGGCCGCCCTGGAACGACGGGGTGTTCGGGGCCGCGTTCGTCGTGCCGGTCGCGGTGCCGTTCGGGATCGTCACGACGCCGTTCACCGGCACGGCGGGCCCGAAGGTGATGGTCTGCGAGTTCGCCGTGAGGTCGGTGATCGCGCAGAAGTAGTCGGCGTTGGCCGGCAGCGAGCTCGAAAGCTGCAGCAGTTCCGAGAGGACGACGCCCGAGGGAACGTTGGCCGAGAACGTCGCCGTGACGTAGAGGAACGGCGTGATGCCGTCGGTCGCGGACTGCGTCTTGCGCGCCACCGACAAGGTCGGCGCGCCCGACGGTGCGGTCGCGCCCTCGGTCGTGGTCGCGGTCAGGTTCGCCGGTGCGCCGGAACCGATCGCAAAGCCGGGCGTAATGCCGGCGACGGCCGTCAGCGCAACGTTGCCCGGCGTGCTGGGGATCGCCACCAGCGTGGTGTTCGCCGAGCCGGGGCTGGCCGTTGCCGATGGAACCGGGCCCGACGTGCTGCCGCCCGCGCATCCGGCGATGGCCGCAACGGCCAAAAACATCCCAATAGAAATGAATCGGCGTTGTTGAAGCAGCACCTGGATGCGTTCCACGGGAAGGGGTGCGTGGACCTCGTCTTCCCCCTAAGTTAGGCAAGCATTGATGGACTCGGGCTGGGCTGCCGCTATCGCGGCCATCATCACCGCGATCATCGTCGCCGGAACGGCGGTCGCGGCGTTCCGTCAATTACGGCACAACCGCAATGCCAACGAGATGGTCATCTACCTGCGCCTGATCGATTTCATGGACTCGCCGGGCACGACCGCGGCGCGTGAAAATCTCCGGGCGGTTGCCGAGCGCGTGCGGACTGATCCCGTCTACCGCACCCAACTGACCGATCCGACGTTCGTGCCCGAAGAATTCCGCCAGATGGGCGAAACGCTGCGCTTTCTCGAGCACATCTCGGTGCTGATCTCCAAGGGCGGCGTGGCGGAAAGCCTGGTGCTGGCCGAGTACGCCGACACGTTTAGCGACATGTGGGATCACTTGCGCCCCGCGATCGAACTGCGCCGCATTGCGCTCGGTCCGTACACCGGCCGCGCATTCGAGCATCTGGCAATGCGCGCGAAGCGTCACATCGAGAGCGGTGCGTGGGACCGCGAGTACGCCGCGCTCGAACGCGACACGCGGGAAATTACGGCCCCGTAGCTCCGGCGATGCGCAAGGCTGCGGCGCGCACGTCCCACACGCGCGCGCCGTGCAAACGAACGATCGCGGCACCCGCCGTCTCGCCGCATCCGATGCGCACCTCGCTCGCGTTCGCCGCAACCGCGGACGCACGCGCGAGGAACGCGTCGCGCGCATCGGCAGCCGCCGCGATCAGCGTAACGGTGCCGAATGCACCGTCGAGGCCGCTCGCGATGTCGTACGCGTCGCGGTACACGAGGCGCCCATCGAGCGCCGCCCGCGTGCGCATCGAGAGCCGCGCCGAACCGCGCAAGCCGAACGTGTCGATCACGATCGCGCTGCCGCTGCCTTCGACCGCGAACGACGCGCCGGCGGCGTGCTCGCTACCGGGTTCGAGCAGCAGCGGTTCGCTCGCAACGACGAGCGTTGCGCCGTCGGCCACGTGCCAGTCCGCGCGCGTTTGCGATGCATCGGTACCGGCAAACACCGGCGTCGCCATCTGGCCGAACGCGGTGAGCGACGCTCGTTCCGCTAGCGCGCCGTCGATGCTGAAATGGTCGCCGGCCAGCACGCCGGGGCCGAGCGACGAGAGCATGAGGCGAATCGCGCCGCGCGGCGCGGCGAAGGCGCGGCTCGTGCGCGAGAGTCCCTCGCAACGGATCGTCGCCAGACGCGTACGGCCCGCGCTCGCATCGCACGTCAGCGCGATGCTGCCGGCATTTCTCACGAAGCGGCGTCGAGCAGCGCGGCCTGGGCGACGAACTCCATCAGCGGATCGAGTCCGGTACCGTGCCGCATGTCGGTGAACAGATACGGACGCGTTCCGCGGGCGGCGCCGGCATCGCGCCGCATGCGTTCGAGATCGGCGCCGACGTGCGGCGCCAAGTCGATCTTATTGATCACGAGCAGATCGGCATTGGTGATGCCGGGTCCGCCCTTGGCCGGGATCTTGTCCCCGCCGGCGACGTCGATGACATAGATCGTCACGTCGGCGAGGTCGGGGCTGAAAGTAGCGGCGAGGTTGTCGCCGCCGCTCTCGACGATCACGAGGCGCAGCTGCGGAAAGCGCGCTTCGAGTTCGGCGATCGCTTCGAGATTCATCGAGGCATCTTCGCGGATCGCGGTGTGCGGGCAGCCGCCGGTTTCCACGCCGACGATGCGTTCGGGCGGCAAACAGCCGCTGCGCGTGAGGATCAGCGCGTCCTCGCGCGTGTAGATGTCGTTGGTCACGACCGCCAGATCGACGCGCGGGTAGAACGCGCGCGCCAGCCGCTCGACGAGCGCCGTTTTTCCGGCGCCGACCGGCCCGCCGACGCCGATGCGCACCGCGCTCATGACGCGAACAACCGTGCGTCGAGCGCCGCGTGCCGCATCGCGTCGATCTCGCAGTGCGAGCGCACTCGAGGTGAGATCGTCGAGCGACGCCGCCGCGCAGGCGCTGCGCGTGAACTCCGCGATCGGCGCGCGCAGCGACCACAAGAGCGCGCCGACGTCGCGCTGCCCGAGCGGCACCGCGCGCGCGGCGACCGCCGCCAGCGCCGCCGCGGCCGAACTGAGATAGCGCGCACACGGCATCTTCGAGCGGCGCGCCGATCGCGCGGTAACCGAGCATGCACGCGAGCGCGTGCTGTCCGCTCGCCGTGGCCGGCCAGAATCGCATCGCGGTAGGCGCCGATCGCCTCATCCGCGATCCCCATCGCGAGATATGCTTCGAGCGTCGCGCGCGCCAAGCGGCGATTCGCGGCGCGGACATCGGCGGGAAACACCGAGACCGCCAGCATTGCGTCGAGCTCGCCCACGGTCGCAACGGCGCGCATGCCGAGCACGAACGCGCGCGCATCGAGCGTCGCCAGACCGCGTTCGAGATATTCGACGATCCACGCGCGCACGGCCGCCGCATCCGCGATGCCGCGTTCGGCGATCGCCGTCTCGAGACCGAACGACTGCGAGAACGCGCCGCTCGGAAACGCGCTATCGCACAGCTGCAGAAAACGCGGGTCGATCATGCGTGCTGTGCGGCGCGTGCGCGTAAACGAACGGCCGTTCCAGCACGCGCGCGCACGCGCTCGTAGCGCACGCCGCTGCGTTCGGAGCAGCTCTTCGAGCGGGGCCGCATAGCCCACCACGATCGCGTCGCCTTCGCGAATGATCGGAATGTGGCGGTTGCCGAGCGCGTGCGCGATCTCGACCGCCTGCGCGAATGGAATCGGGATACGCGATCAGCACGTCTTCGGGCACGACCTGCATCGCGATCACGCGCGTCGTCATCCGCCACGAGCACGTCGCCGTCGCGAAGGCGCTGCTCGTCCTCGAACATCAGGCCGAGATCGCCGATGCTCGACGGCAGCCGCAGCAGCCGGCGGGTCATCGCGCTGCTCGCCACGCGGCAAGCGTTCGACCGTGCGCGCGCCGACGGGAAAGTCGGCGAGGTTGCCGAGTACGGCGTCGATGCGGCGAAACATCAGAACAGCGCGTAGCGCTGCGCGAGCGGCAGCACCGTTGCGGGTTCGCACGTCATCAGCACGCCGTCCGCGCGTTACCGCGTAGGTCTTCGGATCGACCTCGATGTGCGGCATCGCAGTCGTTGTGCACCATGTCGCGCTTGCCGATCGCGCGGCAGTTCGAGACCGGCAAGAACGTGACGGCGCGAACGCACGCGCTCGACCATGCCGTCATCGAGTGCCGCGCTTCGAAACGAACGTGAACGAACCTACGGTCGGCGCCGCGCCGAACGCGCCCCACATCGGCAGCATGCGCTCGCGGCTCGCGGCGTCGGGATCGACGCCGACGGATCGCCCATCGCGCGCCTACGCGATCGTGCCGCCCTTGATCACGAGTTCCGGCCGGAAGCCGAAGAACGCCGGCTTCCACACGACCAGATCGGCGATCTTGCCCACCTCCACCGAGACCGACGTACGACGCGATGCCGTGCGTGATCGCGGGATTGATCGTGTACTTCGCGACGTAGCGTTTCACGCGCAGGTTGTCGCTGCCCTCGACGCTCGCCCGGCAACGGTCCGCGCTGCACTCTCATCTTGTGCGCGGTCTGCCACGTGCGCATGACGACTTCGTGCACGCGGCCCATCGCCTGCGAATCCGACGACATCATGCAGATCACGCCGAGATCGTGCAGCACGTCTTCGGCCGCGATCGTCTCGCCGCGAATGCGCGAGTCGGCGAACGCGACGTCTTCGGGAATCGCCGGATCGAGATGATGGCACACCATCAGCATGTCGAGATGTTCGGCCAGCGTGTTGACGGTGTACGGCCGCGTCGGATTCGTCGACGACGGCAGCACGTACGATTCGCCCGCGATGCGGATGATGTCGGGCGCGTGTCCGCCGCCCGCGCCTTCGGTGTGATAGGTGTGGATCGTGCGGCCGGCGATCGCCTCGATCGTCTTCTCGAGAAAACCCATCTCGTTGAGCGTGTCGGTGTGAATCGCGACTTGCACGTCGGCTTCATCGGCGACGCGTCAGCGCGGCATCGATCGCGCGCGGCGTCGAGCCCCAGTCTTCGTGCAGCTTAAGCCCGAGGCAGCCGGCGTCGACCTGTTCGCGCAGCGGCGCGAGTCCGGTCGCATTGCCCTTGCCGAGAAACCCGACGTTCACCGGCAGCAATTCGGTGGCCAGCAGCATCTGGTCGAGATGCCACGCGCCGGGCGTGCACGTCGTCGCGTTCGTGCCCGATGCCGGACCCGTGCCGCCGCCGATCATCGTCGTGACGCCGCTGCCGATCGCCGCGGTGACTTGCTGCGGCGAGATGAAGTGGATGTGCGTGTCGATCGCGCCCGCGGTGACGATCATGTTTTCGCCGGCGATCGCTTCGGTCGACGCGCCGACGATCATGCCCGGCGTGATGCCGTCCATGATGTACGGATTGCCGGCTTTGCCGATGCCGGCGATGCGGCCGTCGCGAATGCCGATGTCGGCTTTGTAGATGCCGCTCGCGTCGATGACGATCGCGTTGGTGATCACGGTGTCGAGCGCGCCCTCGGCGCGCGAGATCGTCGGATGCTGGCCCATCGCATCGCGAATCACTTTGCCGCCGCCGAAACTCAGCTCGTCGCCGTAGCCGGTGAGATCGCGTTCGATCTCGACGATCAGATCGGTGTCGGCGAGGCGCATGCCGGTCGCCGGTCGTCGGACCGTACAGCCGCGCGTACTGTTCGCGCGAAATCTTCATGCGAACCGTTTCTCGCCGGCGACTTCGACCAGATCGACGGGCCGCTCGATGCCGGGTTCGAAGCGCACCGCGGTGCCGGCCGGAATGTCGAGCAGCATGTTGTGCGCGGCGGCGCGATCGAACGCGAGCGCCGCGTTGACGTCGGCGAAATGCGCGTGCGAGCCGACTTGGATCGGCCGGTCGCCGGTGTTGCTCACCGTGAGCGTCACGCGGCGGCGGCCGGGCTTCAACTCGACCTCGCCAGCGCTGAACGAAAATTTCACCCGGCGTCATGGAGATCGGCTCGTGGACGGTGACGAGTTTGGTGCCGTCGGGAAACGTCGCCTCGACTTGGACCGATTCGATCATCTCGGGGATGCCTTCCATCACGTCGTCGCGCGTGAGCACTTCGCGGCCGGCCTGCATCAGATCGGCCACGCTGCGGCCGTCGCGCGCGCCTTCGAGCACGAACGACGCGATGATCGCGATCGACTCCGGATGGTTGAGCTTCACGCCGCGGGCCTTGCGGCGCCACGCCATGTCGGCGGCATAACTGAGCAGCAGCTTGTCGCGCTCGACGTCCGTCAGGTGCATGGTGACCCGTTTGGGGGCAGACGCTCCGTCGCCGTGCGCCAATCGTCACGTGCAGGACGTACGCAGATGTGACAATCTGGAAGAAGAGAGCCGAAACTGGGAAATCCGAACATATGCGAGATGATCGAGGTCTATCATCGGCCCACCTCGCTCGCCGAAGCCCTCTCCGAACTCGCCCGCGCGGGCGCCGATGCCCGGCTCATTGCCGGGGGCACCGACGTGATGGTCGAGCTTGGCCGTGGCAGCAAGGCAACCAAGCTGATCGATCTGACGGCCCTCGAGCCCGAGCTGCGCTTCATCGCCGAAGACGCGGACCGTCTGACCATGGGCGCGCTGACGACCCACAACGACGTGCTCGGATCGGCGGCGTTCCGCCGCGACGCGCTGCCGCTCGTCCAAGCGTGCGCCGAAGTCGGCGCGCCGCAAATTCGCGCGCGCGGCACGGTCGCCGGCAATCTCGTCACCGCGTCGCCGGCCAACGATACGATCGCGGCGCTCTTCGTTCTCGACGCCGAAGTCGAAATTGCGGGCCCGGCGGGCCGGCGCAGCCTCGGCATCGCCGAGTTCTGCACGGGCTTTCGCAAAACGGCGCTCGCGCCGGGCGAACTCGTGCGCTCGATCTCGGTGCGCAAACTCGGTCCCTCGCGCCGCGGCATCTTTCTCAAACTCGGCTTGCGCAAAGCGCAGGCGATCTCGGTGATCAGCGTCGCGGTCGCGCTCGAATTCGACGGCCCGCGCGTCGCCGAAGCGCGCATCGCACTCGGCTGCGTCGCGCCGACGATCGTGCGCGTCACGGACGCCGAAGCGTCGCTCATCGGCAGCACGCTCGATCGTGCGGCGCGCATGCGCGCGGCTTCGCTCGCCGCCGCGGCGATCGCGCCGATCGACGACATCCGCGCGACGGCCGGCTATCGCCGCACGACCGTCGCCGCGCTCGTCGAACGCGCGCTCGATCAAATCGCCGACGGCACCGAAGCCAACGGCCTCGCCGCCGAACCCGTGCTGCTCGAAACGCCCGCACGCCGCGCAAGCCGCGCTGCCGTTCACGGGCACCGTCGATACCACGATCAACGGCCGGCGCTACGAACTCGAGGACGTGCAGCATCTCTCGCTGCTCGATGCGCTGCGCGACGCTGCCGGCCTGACCGGCGCAAAAGAAGGCTGCGCCGAGGGCGAGTGCGGCGCGTGCACGATGTGGCTCGACGGCCGCGCGGTGATGTCGTGCCTCGTCCCGGCGCCGCAAGCGCACGGCGCCGACGGTCACGACGATCGAAGGCTTGGCCGACGGCGACGGTGCTGCATCCCGTGCAGCAGGCCTTCATCGATCACGGCGCCGTGCAGTGCGGCTTCTGCATTCCCGGCATGATCATGGCCGGCGCGAAGCTCGTCGACGAATGTCCCGAACCGACGACGGCCGACATCCGCAGCGCGATCAGCGGCAATATCTGCCGTTGCACCGGCTACGCGAAGATTCTCACCGCGATCTCATCGGCCGCCGAGGTCGACGCCGAAGCGCTGCGCGTCGAGGTCGGCACGTGACGCATATCGGCACGTCGCATCCGCGCCACGACGCGCTCGACAAAGTCACCGGCGCGGCGAACTATCCGGCCGATCTGATCACCGCGGACATGGTGCGCCTGAAGACGGTGTTCGCGCGCCGCGGACACGCGCGCATCGTCTCGATCGATACGTCGGCCGCGCATGGCCGTGCCGGGCGTGATCGCGGTGCTCACCGCCAAGGACGTGCCGCACAACCGCTACGGCCTGATCGATTCCGATCAGCCCGTGCTGTGCGACGACACCGTGCGGCACGACGGCGACCGCGTCGCGCTCGTCGCGGCCGAAACCGATCTTGCGGCCGCGCGCGGTGCGGCGCTCGTGCGCGTCGAGTACGAAGATTTGCCGCTCGTGAGCGATCCGCGCGAGGCGATGAAGCCCGGTGCGCCGCGCGTGCATCACGATCGCGACAACGTGCTGCTGCATCAGAAGATCCGGCGCGGCGATACCGCGCGCGCGTTCGACGAGGCCGACGTGATCGTCGAGGGCACGTTCTCGACGCAGTGGCAAGAACACGCCTATCTGCAGCCCGATGCGGGCATTGCGTATTTCGACAAAGCGGGACGGCTCGTCGTCGAAACCGCCGGGCAGTGGCTGCACGAAGATCGCAAGCAACTCGCCGAGATCCTGAAACTGCCCGAAGATCAGGTCGTCGTGAAGTACGCGAAGATCGGCGGCGCGTTCGGCGGCCGCGAGGACATGTCGGTGCAGTGCCTGGTCGCGCTCGCGACGTGGGTGCTCAAGCGGCCGGCGGCGATTCGCTGGAGCCGCGAAGAATCGATCATCGGCCATCACAAACGCCATCCGTTCTTCATCACGGCGAAGTGGGGCGCGAAGCGCGACGGTACGATCACCGCGGTGGAGACGACCTTGATCGCCGACGGCGGCGCCTACGCGTCGACCAGCATCGAAGTGCTCAAGGGCGCGATGACGTTCGCGCACGGACCGTACGACATCGCCAACGTCAGCGTCGACGGCTACGCCTGCTACACCAACAACGTGCCGAGCGGCGCGTTCCGCGGCTTCGGCGGCCCGCAAGCGCACTTCGCGGCCGAATCGATGATGACGCGCGTCGCGCACGCGCTGAAGCTCGACCCGCTCGACGTGCGCCGCAAGCATCTCTACCGCGAAGGCAGCCTCAACTCGTCGGGCACCGTGATGCCGCCCGGCGTCAGTGCGGTACCGGTGCTCGAGCGCTGCATCGAAGAAGCCGCGCTGCGTCTCACGCCGGTCTTGCACGACGTGCACTCGCGCAAACGCCGCGGCATCGGGTTTGCCAGCGGCATCAAGAACGTCGGCTATTCGTTCGGTTTTCCCGAACAGGCGACGGCGACGGTGGAACTCGTGGTGCTCGACGGCGTGCGCGCGGCGCGCGTGAGCATCGGCGCGGCCGACGTCGGCCAGGGCGCGCATTTGATCCTGCGCCAGATCGCCGCCGAAACGCTGAGCCTGCCGCTCGACGCGGTCGCGATCATCGCCGAAGACACCGCCGAGGCGCCGAACGCCGGCTCCGCGTCGGCCTCGCGCATGACGCTGATGGGCGGCCGCGCGGTCAAGGACGCCGCCGAACTCGCGCTGCGCAATCTCGCTACCGGCGGCGCGCCCGCGGCGACCGTGCAGTTCAAGCCCAACCCGACGACGCCGTTCGACGAGAACGGTCACGGCACGCCGCACTACGCTACGGCTACGTCGCGCAAGCGGTCGAAGTCGAGGTCGACATCACGACCGGCGAAGTCGCGGTGCTCAACGTGGTCAGCGTCAACGACGTCGGCCGCGCGATCAACCGCCAGCAAGTCGAAGCGCAGATCGAAGGCTGCGTCGCGCAAGCGATCGGCTACGCGCTCACCGAAGATTTCCGCATCGAGCAACGGCCGCATCCAAACGCCGCACTTCAGCAACTACCTCTTGCCGACCGCGCTCGACGTGCCGGCGCAGATCTACTCGGTGATCATGGAAACGCCCGATCCGCAAGGCCCGTTCGGCGCGCGCGGGATGTCGGAGATGCCGCTGGTGCCGTTCGGCGCCGCCGTCGCGAGCGCGATCCATCACGCCACCGGCGCGTGGGTCTCCGACATGCCGTTCACCCCCGAACGCGTGCTCGCCGCGATCACCGCGCAGCGCGCGACGCGCGACGCCGTGTCAACCGAGCCATCGAAGGGCGCGATCACGTCGCTGACCAGCGCGCGCGCGAGTTCGTTGTGCTGCGCGACGACGCGCTCGACGTCGAGCGCGGTCAACGCGCCGTGCTCGACGAGCGGCTCGCCGTTGACGATCGTGAAGTCGACGTCGGCGGGACGGCAGAAGACGAGCGCGGCGAGCGGATCGTGCACGCGCGCCGCCGGCCATCGCGCAGCGAATCGAGCCGCACGCCGGCCAGATCGGCCGCCATGCCGGGCGCGAGATAACCGACGTCGTCGCGGCCGAGCACCTCGGCGCCGCCGCGCGTTCCCAAGCGCAGCATCTCGCGCGCGGTCACGGCCTTCGCTCCGCCGCGCGACGCGCTGCAGCAGCATCGCGTGACGCACTTCATCGAGCAGGTGCGAGCTGTCGTTGGACGCCGAGCCGTCGACGCCGAGACCCACGCGCGCGCCGGCCTCGAGCAGCGCGCGCATCGGCGCGATGCCGCTGCCCAGGCGCATGTTCGAGGTCGGGCAATGCGCGACGCCGGTGTGCGTCGCGCCGAGCACGCCGACTTCTGCGGCCGACGGGTGCACCATGTGCGCGTGCCACACGTCGGCTCCGAGCCAGCCCAGCTGCTCCGCGAGTTCGACCGGCCGGCAGCCGAACCGCTCGATGCAGTAGCGTTCCTCGTCGAGCGTCTCGGCCAGATGCGTGTGCGAATGCACGCCGTAACTGCGCGCGAGCGCGATGCTCTCGCGCATCAGGTCGGGCGAGACGGAGAACGGCGAGCACGGCGCGACGACGACGCGCGTCATCGCGAAACGGCCGGCGTCGTGATGCGTCTCGATCGCGCGCTGCGTGTCGGCGAGGATCGCGGCCTCGTCTTCGACCACGGAATCGGGCGGCAAACCGCCCTTCGAGCGGCCGACCGACATCGAGCCGCGCGAGGCGTGAAAGCGCAGGCCGATCTCGCGCGCGACTTCGATCTCATCGTCGATGCGGCAGCCGTTGGGCCACAGGTAGGTGTGATCGCTCGCCGTCGTGCAACCGGAGAGCAGCAATTCGGCACATGCGACGGCGGTCGCGCTGCGCAGGGCGGCGGGCGTCAACCGCGCCCAGATCGGATAGAGCGTGACGAGCCAATCGAACAGCTCGACGTCCTGCGTGCCGGGAACCGCGCGCGTCAACGTCTGAAAGAAGTGGTGATGGGTATTCACGAGTCCCGGAATGACGATGCAGCCGCGCGCGTCGACCACGCGGTCGGCCTCGCGCGGCAGCTCCGCGGCCGGCCCGAGCGCTTCGATCGCGCCGTCGCGCACGAAGATCGATGCGTCGCGCAGCACGCGGTTCGCATCGTCGAAGGTCTCGACGTGCGCCGCATCGCGAATCAGCAGCGTAGCCATTCGAGCGCCCTTCGATGACGACGCTGCAACACCTCAATGCCTGTCCGCCCGATGCGTTCGTCGCGGAAATCGGTTTCGCGTTCGAAGATTCGCCCTGGATCGCGCGTGCTGCCGCCGCGGCGCGCCCGTTCGCCGATCGCGCCGCGCTGCACGCCGCGATGGTCGCGGTCGTCGAGCGCTGCCGGCGAAGACGCGCAGGTCGCGCTGATCGCGGCGCATCCCGATCTCGCCGGCCGCGTCGCGCGCGAGGGCCGGCTGACCGCCGCGTCGGCCGCCGAACAGGCCGGTGCGGGCCTCGGCGCGCTCACGCCGGCGGAGATCGCGCGCTTCGATGCCGACAACGGCGCCTATCGCGAGCGCTTCGGCTTTCCGTTCGTCATCTGCGCGCGCGAGAACACCAAGGCGTCGATCCTCGCCGCGCTGGCGCGCCGCCGCGAGAACGACCGCGCCGCCGAGATCGCGACGGCGCTCGCGCGAAATCGCGAAGATCGCCCGGCTGCGCATCGAAGACGCCGTGAACTGATGCAAGCCTACGTTCTCGACTGGCTGAGCCTGCTCGTTCGCTGGTTCCATCGTCACCGCCGGTATCGCGTGGATCGGCGCGTCGTTCTTCTTCGTCTGGCTCGACGACAACCTCAACCGGCAGGTCAGCGACGCGCGAGAAGCGGCGCGGCATCGACGGCGAGCTGTGGTCGGTGCACGGCGGCGGCTTCTATCACAACGAGAAATACCTCACCGGCCCGGTCGGCGAGCCGCTCAGCAACCACCTGCACTGGTTTTACTGGGAAGCGTACTCGACGTGGCTCTCGGGCATGGCGATGCTCGCGATCGTGTATTGGGCCGGCGCGTCGACGTTTCTGATCGACAAGAGCGTCATGGACCTCACGCCGGCGGCCGCGATCGCGATCAGCATCGGCTCGATCGTGCTGGGCTGGTTCATCTACGACGCGCTGTGCCGCATCTTCGAGAAGAACGAGTTCGCGCTGTGGACGTCGATCGGCATCTTCTTGCTGATCTTCGATTGGGGATTCTTCCACATCTTCGGCGCGCGCGCCGCGTTCATCCACGTCGGCGCCGTGATCGGCACGATCATGGTGTGGAACGTCTTCTTCATCATCATTCCGGGCCAGCGCAAGGTCGTGCGCGCAGCTGCGCGCCGGCGAAGTGCCCGATACGCGGCCGGGCTTCCTCGGCAAGCAGCGCTCGGTGCAGAACACCTACTTCACGCTGCCCGTGCTGTTCATCATGATCAGCAATCACTATCCGATGACCTACAGCGGGCCGTACGGGTGGCTCGTGCTGGCCGGGCTCTCGATCGCGGGCGTGCTGGTGCGCCGCTTCTACGTGCTCACGCACTTCAAGAAGATCGTCGTCGCGCTGCCGGTCGCGGCGCTGGTGCTCATCGCGGTCATCGCGTGCGTTCGATCGCGCCGCACGCGCCGGCGGCCGCCGTCGGCGGACCGGCCGTCAGCTACGCGCAGATCGCGCCGATCGTCGCGCAGCGCTGCGCCGTCTGCCACGCCGCGCATCCGACGCAAGCCGGTTTCAGCGCGCCGCCCGCGGGCATCCTGCTCGACACGCCCGAACACATCGTCGCCAACGCCGCGCTGATCCGCACGCGAAGCGGTCGCGACGCACAGCGATGCCGCTGGGGAACGTCACCAACATGACCGACGCCGAACGCGCCACGCTCGGCGCCTGGATCGACTCCGGCGCGAAAGGCCCCTAATGCTCTCGACGCACGTGCTCGACACCTCGACCGGACAGCCGGCTGCGCGCATCACCGTCATGCTCTTCGCGGTCGACGGCAACGTGCGCACGCACGTCTGCGACGTCGGTCACGAACGCCGACGGCCGCACCGATACTCCGATGGCGGACATTCTCTCGCCCGGCATGTACGAACTGATCTTCAGCGTCGCGCCGTACTTCGCGGCCAAGAACGTGCCCGCGTTCTACGACGAGATCACGATCCGGTTTCACGTCGACGACGCCGCCCGCAAGTATCACGTCCCGCTGCTCTTGTCGCCGTGGGGCTACTCAACGTATCGTGGAAGCTAAGGAGACCCGCATCCCATGACCATCGTAGATGTCGTCGAGTACTATACGCGGCGCGACGTCCAGGAAGCGACCGGCGGCGAAGTCGCTTGCACGGGCTGCTTCAAAGTGCCCGAAGCCGGCACGATGTACTCGAACTACGACGTAAAGCCCGGTTCGCCGCAGAAATTTCCGGCCGAGATCCTGCTCTGCCAGAAGTGCGCCTACATCGTCATCGGCTTCGGCCCGCCCGTCCCGCCGCCCGTTTAAGGGTTGGCTTTTTTGAACGCGGCCCAGCCGCCGTATTGGGAAATGTCGGGATACTGGCGCTGCTCGATCAGGTCGCGCGGGTAGATCATCGCGCTGATCTTGCTGCCGTCTTCGAGTTCGATCGGCGACTCGTAGAGATCGGGCGGTTCGGTTGAGATCAGGTGCGCGTGCTGCGCGTCGCTCATCTCGTAGACCTCGCCCTTGATCGCGACGCCGCCCTCGGCAACTTCATAGATCCCGGGATGCTCGCCGCGGACCGAGTGCAGACGGTACTTCGCGGCGGTTTGCGCCGGACCGACGAGTTTTGCTTCGCCGAGATTTTTGTGATCGGGTTGCCCCGTGAGCGCCGACCCGCAGATGAAAAAGCGCACGTATCAGTCCTTTGCCAAGAGACGGTCGATCGCCGCGATCGACCGGGTGAGCGCCGTGACGCCCAGTTGCAAATCCTCGGGCGTGGTGTACTCGTTCCCCACGTGGCTGAGACCACCGGCGCTCGGAACGAAGATCATCGCCGCCGGCGCTACCGCTGCGACGCACATCGCGTCGTGTCCCGCACCGCTCGGCAGATCGATCGCCGGCTCGCCGAGTTCCGCGATCGCCGCCGCCACCGCGCCGCGCAGCCGCGGATCCATCGCCACCACGCGGCGTTCTTCGATCGGCGTCGTCGTGATGCGCACGCCGCGCTTGGCCGCCGCGCGACCCGCGCAGTCCTCGATTGCGGCGCGCAATGCCACGAGGCGCGCCTCATCGACGCTGCGCGCGTCGATCCGCAGCACGACGCGTCCGGGCACGACGTTGGTTTGATTCGGATACACGGTGAGATGTCCGACCGTCAGCACGCACTCGCCGATCGCGCGCGCCGCGGCTTCGAGCGCGAGCGCGAGTTCCGCCGCCGCGCTCAACGCATCGTGGCGCAATTCCATCGGCACCGTGCCCGCGTGTCCCGCTTCGCCGCACGATCTCGATTTCGACGCGCACTTGGCCCGCGATTGCGGTGACGACGCCCAAGCGCACGCCGGCGATGTTCGAGCACCGGGCCTTGCTCGATGTGCAGCTCCACGTAGCCGGCGGGACGCGGGAAACCGTCGCGCACCGGCACGCCGGCGAGCAAACCGTTCGCGGCCGCGCGCGCGGCGGCAAACGTCACGCCGTCATCGTCGCGCAGCGCGTCGATCGCGGCGAGTTCGTTCAATCCGGCGAACGCGCCGCTGCCCAGACAGCCCAGCGGAAACCGGCTGCCCTCTTCACCGGCCCACGCGACCGCTTCGATCGGATGTTCCGTCGCGATGCCGGCGGCATCGAGTTCTTCGAGCGCGCACAACGCGGCGACGGCGCCATACGCGCCGTCGTACGCGCCGCCGTTCGGCACGGTGTCGAGATGCGATCCGCTGAGAATCGCCGCGCCGTGGCGTTTGCCGGCGCGGCGCGCGAACACGTTGCCCGCGCGGTCTTGCTCGACCGAGAAGTTCGAGGCGCGCGCCCACTGCGCGAACAGCGTGCGCGCTTGCGCATCTTCGGCCGAGAAGAGACGGCGGTCGATGCCCTGACCGGTCGCGCCGAGCCCCGCGAGCTGCGCCAAGCGATCGGCCAGCGGCGACGGAAGCACGTTCAGAGGTACTTCTCCGCCGGATGCTGCGCGATCCAGTGCCGCGCGATGTCGACGCGCCGCGCGACCCACACGTCCTTATGCTCGAGCACGTAATCGAGAAAGCGCGCGAGCGACGCGGCGCGGCCGGGCCGGCCGGCGAGGCGCGTGTGCAAGCCCACCGACATCATCTTCGGCGTCGTCTTGCCTTCCGCATAGAGCACGTCGAACGCGTCTTTGAGGTAGTTGAAGAAGCCGTCGCCCGACGTGAATCCCGGCGCCACCGAAAACTTCATGTCGTTCGCGTCGAGCGTATACGGAATGACGAGATGCGGTTTCTCGCCGACGCGCACCCAATACGGCAGATCGTCGTTGTAGTCGTCGGAATCGTAGAGAAAGCCGCCCTCTTCGACGACCAGCTTGCGCGTGTTGATGCTCGGCGCATACCGGCAATACCAGCCCAGCGGACGCTGACCGATCGTCTGGGTGATCGACGCGACCGCGCGCTTCATCTGCGCGCGCTCTTCCTCGATGTCCATATCTTGGAAGCCGACCCAGCGCCAGCCGTGCGAACACACTTCGTGCCCGGCATCGGCGATCGCGCGCGCCGCTTCGGGATTGCGCTCGAGCGCGAGCGCCGCGCCGAACACCGTGACGTCGATCTTGCGCTCGGCGAACATGCGCATCAGCCGCCAGAACCCGGCCCGGCTGCCGTATTCGTACACCGACTCGACGATCAGGTCGCGCTTGCCGGGGCCGACGGTGGCGCCCGGAACTTCGGTGAGGTACATCTCCGAGGTGCCGTCGCCGTCGGGGATCGAGTACTCCGATCCCTCTTCGTAGTTCATCACGATCTGCAGCGCGAGGCGCGCGCCGTTCGGCCAGGCGGCATGCGGCGGATGCGCGCCGTAGCCGACCATGTCGCGCGGGTATTGATTCACGCCGGATGAGTTAGCCGAGCGACGCGGCGAAATCTTCCCATTCGCGACGGTACACGGCCTTTTCCGCAGCGCTCAGGAACGTCGAATCGAGCGTTTGCGTGTTGAGCTTCCAGAGTTCGTCCCAGCTGAAGCCCTGTTCGGCCAGCAGCGCGTACTGCGCGGCCAGGTTCGTGCTGAACATCGCCGGATCGTCGGAGTTGACGGTGCAGCGAATGCCCAGATCGACCATTTGCCGGATCGGATGCGGCTTGTCGATCGGCGTCGAGCCGATCGCGTAGTTGCTCACCGGACACACTTCGAACGGGATCTGCCGCTCGGCCATCACCGCTCGCGTACTCGGGCGAATCGACGATGCGGATGCCGTGGCCGATGCGTTCCGAGTGCAGATCGTCGATCGCGCCGCGAATGCTCTCCCAGCCGGCGGCTTCGCCGGCGTGCGCGACGACGTGCAAGCCGGCGTCGCGTGCGCGAGCGTAGGTCTCGCGGAAGAGGTGCGGCGGAAACTCTTTCTCGAGACCGCCCAGGCCGATGCCGATGATCAGGCCGCGCCGCTGGCCCCACAGCGCCAGATCGAGCACGGCGCCTTGCGTGTGCGGATCCTCGCGCGAGATGTCGGCGATGAACGCGACGCGCGCGCTCGACACCGTTTGTCCGCGCTCGCTCCCCTGAGCGATCGCATCGAGGATCTCGGCCGCGCTCAGGCGCCGCAGATGCAGCGACATGCTGATGAAGCACTCCGAGTAGCGCACGTTCTGGCGCGCCTGGTCGACGTAGAATTGGGCGACCATCAAGGCGAGGTCGTCGGTCGTGCGGATCGTGTCGGTCGTGCTGCGGTAGACGTCGATGAAGTGCGGAAAGTCGCGGAAATCGAAGTACCGGCGCCATTCGTCGAGGGAGTCGACGGGCAGGTCGACCTTATTCCGCCGCGCGATCGCGTACGAGGCGTCGGGGGCCGTGGCACCCTCGAGATGCACGTGGATCTCGGCCTTCGGCATCGCCGTAAAGCGCCGATCCAGTTCAGTTTGCTCCGCAGTCCGTTCTTCGCTCTGCTCGATCATCATCGGCTCCGTCCTCAAAATGTTCGCGGTATCATCTCAGGTCGGGCGACGTCTGTCAAATGGCAGGGGGAGAAGAAAAGCTGCACGGCGGAGCCTTCTTCATGATCGATCGCTACTTCGGTATCGCAGCGGCGGGTTCGACAATTCCGCGCGAACTGCGCGCCGGGCTCACCACGTTCCTCACGATGTCGTACGTCCTGCTGGTCAACCCGCAGGTCCTCGGCAACGCCATTCAGATTCCCGACGGCTTCGCCAAGCTGCTGGTGGTGACGGCCTTAGCGGCCGCGATCGGCAGCCTCCTGATGGGGCTGGTCGCGCGCTACCCGTTCGCGCAGGCGCCCGGCATGGGCCTCAACGCCTACTTCGCCTTCACGGTCGTGCTCGGCCAGAAGATCCCGTGGCAGACGGCGCTCGGCGCGGTCGCGATCTCGGGCGCGATCTTCGTGATCCTGGCGATCATCGGCGCGCGGCAAGCCGTCGTGCGCGCGATCCCCAACCACCTGAAGTACTCGGTCACCGCCGGCATCGGCATGTTCCTCGCGTTCCTCGGGCTGAAGAACTGCGGGGCCGTGCTGGCCAACCCCGACACGTTCGTCACGCTCGGCTCGATGACGTCGCCGGGCGTGCTGATCGCGGTGGTCGGCTTGATCCTCACGTCGGTGTTGCTGGTCCGGAAGATTCCCGGGCGCGATCCTGATCGGCATCCTCGTCTCGACCGTGCTTGCGATCGTCACGCGCGCGCCGGTCTACTTCGGCCCCAAAGGCGCGATGGTGCCGTTTGCCGGCTTCACCAACGGCATCGTTCAACTGCCGATCGTTCCAACCGGCTTGATCGGCGCACTCGATCTGCACGCAGCTGCCGGCCTCGGCATCCTCGCGGTCGTGTTCACGTTCTTCTTCGTCGACTTTTTCGACGCTACCGGAACGCTCGTCGCGCTGGCCAATAAAGCCGGCGTACTCGACGCCGACGGCAACTTGCCGCGCGCGCGCCGCACGTTTGCGTGCGACGGTTTGGCGGCGATCTGCGGCGCGTTCCTCGGCACCAGCACGACGACCGCGTACATCGAGAGCGCCAGCGGCATCGAGGAAGGCGGCCGCACCGGCCTCGTCTCGACGACGGTCGCGGTGCTGTTCATTCTCTCGATGGTGTTGTGGCCGCTGGCGGCGGCGATTCCGGCCGCCGCGACGGCGCCGGCGCTGATCGTCGTCGGCGCGCTGATGCTCGACGGCTTGAAGACGATCGAGTGGGGCGACTACGCCGTCCTGATCTCCGCCTTCCTCACCGTCGTCACGATGCCGCTAACGTTCTCGATCGCCAACGGCGTGAGCTTCGGCGTGATCAGCTACTCGCTGATCATGCTGCTGAGCGGCCGCGGCAAATCCGTCGACCCGCTCCTCTACCTCGTCGCGGTGCTCCTCATCGCGCGCTACATCTGGCTGAGCGGCTAGCGGATGCGGAGTGCCTTTCGCGCTTCGCCGAGCGCCGTGAGATCGAGAATGTCGGTTAAGGGCTCGGGTGTTTTCACGAGCCCCTGCGCGACCCAGTAGTTTTGCACGCGCTCGAGTGAGGCGAGGTTCACCGCGCCCTGTGGTCCGGGGTAGGCCGGGCCCGGGATCTGCATGATGGTCGCGACGGGCACCTGCGACCACTTCGAGACCTCGGCGGCCATTTTCGTCTGCCAGACCGGACCAGCACTGGTGATGTCGCGCGCGCCTTGCAGATAGGCGATGAGGAAGCGCCGCACTACATCGTGGTGATCGCGCGCGAACGCCGGCGAGGCGGCGAGGTAAAAGTCCTGAAACCAGGGAGCGCTGTCGGGATAGGAGATCCACTTGTGCGCGAGGCCTTCGCGCTCGAGCTGCGTCGCGTATGGTTCGGTGGCGCACTGCACGTCGATCGCGTGATTGCGCAGCGCCGAAAACCAGCTCGGCGGCGTGCGCACCGCGTCCGTGAGCGTGAGATCGGACGGGGTCAACCCCGCTAGGCGAATCGTTTCGCGGGCCAGGATGTCGTTCGGCGACCCGGCGACCGCAACGTCGACGTGCATCCCGCGCAGGTCGGAGGGTTTGGCGATCTTCTTCGCATCCCAGAGATCTTGGCGCACCATCATCCACGACGTGCCGTTCCAGCCCTTTTGCGCACCCCCGAGCGACGCCACGATCTTGACGTTGAAGCCCTGCGTGCCGAGGTTGAACAGACCGGGCGCCGGTGCGATCCCGGTCAAGTCGATTTCGCCGCGCGCGAGAAACGGCAGTTGCGTCAGCGACGAACCGGTGTACGGAACGACGACGATGTTGAGGTGCTGCTGCTGGAAATAGCCGTTGTCCATCGCCACGAACAGCGGCAAATTATTATACGCCTCGGTGTTGATGGCCAAGCGAACCGTATCGGTCGCCGGTTGATCCGCAGCGCGAACCGCCGGCGCCAACTGCGCGCACAATGCAACGAGCACGGCCAGCGCCGCGCCCCGCCACACCGCCGGCCGGCGCACGTTAAAACGCAGGAACGGCGGGCGTGGTGTAGGCGCGCACGAACTCGGCGAGCCGGTCGCTCAGGACTTGATCCTCAATGCCCTTGGCGTTGAGGTGCGAGATCTGCGAGAGATGGTTGTGCCGCGGCAAGTATTGGAAGTTCGCAACGCGCCCGTCGCGATGATAGATCGCCTGGGTGAGCAGATGCGCTTGCTCGTGGAAGTGCGGCGTGTCGAATTCCGAAACGCACACCAGCACCGGCAGCCGCGATGCGACGAGGCCTTCGATCGCCGACGCCGCCTTCAGCGCGGCCGTGCCTTCGCCGGTGTAGGCGATGACGTTCGGGGCCGGATCGAATGCTTCGTAGTCGTACACGCCCGACATCAGCGCGATCGCGCGCACGTTTTCATCCCGCTTCGGGCTCGCGCCGTAAGCGGCAACGTGTGAGGCACCGGCCGATTGACCGAGCAGCACGATCGCCTCGGGATCGCCGCCGTGCGCCGCGATGTTCTCCCGCACCCACGCGACCGCGCCGCCGATGTCGTCCGGACCGGCCGGAAACTTGAACTCGGGTGCCAGCCGGTAGGACATCGTTACGCCGACGAAGCCGTTGCGCGCGGCCCACACGCCGACGTTGTCATAAAACGGGGTGCCGGGCGTGCGGCGCTCGCCGCCGACGAACCCGCCGCCGTGGACGAAGATCAAGACCGGCCGCGGTTCGGCGATGCCGTCGGGCGCGAACACGTCGAGCTGCTGCCGCGGGTGCGACCCGTACGCTTGGTTGCGGTACACGCCGACGTTCTCGTACGGCTCGATTTCTTGAAACGGCGTGTACAGCTCGCGGATGGCCTTGATGTCCTCCGGCGTGAGCGGCATGCTCATCTTCATCTCGGCGAGCAAACGGGCGATCTTGTCCTGCATTGGGTGCTCCTCTTCGGCTGTGCTAGCGTCCCTCCGCGGTCTAGCCCAATCCTGCTTGCAGCGGGTACGCTGCGGTGAGTCGCTTCCGCAGATAATCACCGTAGGTTACGGGCGGGTACTTCGCCGGTCGCTCGGCTGTGGCGCACGACGGCAGGCACGCCACCATCGCATCGGCTGCCGGGTCGCCGAAAAACGCGACCGAGTAGCGCGCGCGCCCGGAACGGTTGACGACCCGGTGCAGGTTCGACACGTAGACGTCGTTGCTCCAGCGCATCAAGCAATCGCCGATGTTGCACACGAACGCGCCGGGTGTCGGAGCGATGCCGATCCACGTGCCGTCGCGCGCGCGCAGTTCGAGGCCGCCGGCATCGTCCTGCGCGAGAAACGTGACGTTGCCGTAGTCGGTATGCGGCGCCGATCCGTGCAGCGTTCCGTCGAACGTTCCCGGATGCGGCGGGTAGTAGAGCAGCCGCGCGATCGCGACGGCACCCTCGAACGCGGACGCGAAGAAGTGTTCGTCAACGCCGAGATCGAGCGCGATCGGGCGATGAATGGCGACCGTCAGCGCGAGCAGCGCGGCGTAATAGCGTTCGAGCGTCGCTCGAAAGCCGGGAAGTCCGGCGGGCCACAGATTCCGGTCGGGCCCGATATCGAACGATTCCTTGGCATCGGGCGGATGGGCTTCATCGAACTGCTCGTAGCCGATGCGCGCGTAGCCGCGAAATTCCGGCGACGATTCGATCCCGACTTCCGCCTTCCGTTCGAGCGGCTGGGCGAAGAACGCCGCCGACTGCGCGAAGACGGCTGCGATCAGATCGGCCGGGACGCCGTGATTGACGACCGAGAAGAAGCCCGTTTCGCGCGCGGCGACGCCGATCTGCCCTGCGAGCGTTCGCAGCGCGGCCGGATCGCTCGCGCGCAACGCCCCGATGTCGATGACCGGAACCTGCGCGCTCACGCTGCGGGATCCGCCACGGTATACGTCGCCCGCGCGGAACGCCGCCCGCGTTCCACGAGCGCATAGGATAACGACGCCGCAAAAAATCCGACGAAGAAGCCGATGTCGGTGCCGCCGAGCAGTTTCGCTACCGGCCCCGTGTAGATCGGCGTCGCCGAGAAGAGCGCGATCGTGAGCGGCGTAACGATGAGGAAGATCGTGGCGCCGGAACCCCAGCGGCGCGGTGCCCGCTCGGCGCCGCCGAACATCCACCAGTCGGTCAGCACGATGCCGGCCCACGGTGCGATCCAATACAGCAGCAAGAGCAGATAGTTCGAGAACAGCTCGGCGAATTTTCCCGCGCCGGCAACGGCCAGTGCGAAGCCGCACGCGGTCGTGATGACGGCCGCAACGTCGCGCCGGATCCGGATACCGGTGGAGATGAGGCTGTACGCGGCGGTGTTGTCGTTGATCGAATTGATCGAGATCGCGGACGCGGCGATCGCGATCAGCGCAACCGGCGCGAACGGACCGGTCATCGCGCCGATGCCGGCGATCACGCCGGCGGCCGACAGATCGGTCAACCGGCTCGCGGTCAGCAGCCCGACGAATTCGATCAGCGTGCTGGAGAGCGCGAGTCCGCCGAAGCTGAGGAGGAAGATCGTTCCGGGCTTCGTCGTGCGCGGCAGATAGCGCGTGTAGTCGGCAGAGTACGGCGCAAAGCCGATCGTGAACCCCGCGATCATCGAGACGCCGAGCATGAACGTTGCGGGCTTGATCGCCGCGTGCACGGTCGCAAGCGACCCGCCTTTGAGAATCGCCACGACACCGGTGATCGAGAAGACGACGATCAGAACGTAGCACAGGTACTTCGCCAGTAGCTGCACCGCATGGTGGCCGTACATGCTGGCGGCGAGCTGAACGGCAACCAGCAGCGACAAGCCGAGCCAAAAGGGGACCGAGAGGCCGAAGATCGCTGCCAGCGCGAGCAGCGCCAGCACCGACGGGACGTTGTTGACCGCATCCCAGCCGACGGCGCAAAACCAGTTGAACCACGACGGCACGCGCGTGCCGAGCCGGCCGAACGCGAAACGGGAAATCTCGATTTGCGTCAGCCCGGTGCGCGGGCCGATCGTCGAGTTCAGCCCCACCGGCAAACAGCCGAGCACGTTGCCGATGAGAATCGCCAGCAATCCGGTGCGGAAATCGAGCCCGATGCCGACCAGCAGCGCGCCGAGCACCCACGTCGCGGGCGCGAGATTCGTGCAGAAGTGGCTCCAAAACACCTTGTCGAGCGCCATCGTTTGCTGCTCGGGCGCAACCCCGTTTTCGACCAGACTCGCGTGGACGTCTTCGACGAAGCCGCTCACGGCGCAGGTGCCACCGTGTACGTCGCATCGTAGCGCGACCGCAAATACTCGCCGTAGGTGATCGGCGGATACTTCGGCACGTCACCCGGAGCGAGCACGGACGGCAGACAGGTGACCAGCGCGTCGGAGTTCGGATCGCCGAAGTACGCGACCGAATACCGTTCGCGCCCCGACTGATTCACGACGCGGTGCGCGTTGGAGACGTAGACGTCGTTCGTCCAGCGCATCAAGCAGTCGCCGATATTGCACACGAACGTTCCCGCCGCCGGCGGCACGACCGTCCAGCTGCCGTCGCGCTTGCGCACTTCGAGCCCGCCGACGGTGTCTTGCGCGAGCAAGGTGAGGTTGCCGTAGTCGGTGTGCGCGCCGGCCCCGTACACGCTGCCGTCGAACCGGCCCGGATGCGGCGGATAGTGCAAGAGCCGCATCACGCCGACGGCGCGCGTGAAGTATTGCTCGAAGAAGTGCTCGTCGATGCCGAGATCGGTCGCGATCGCGCGATGCAGCAGCACGACGAGGTCGAGCGCGGCGCGGTGGAACTCCAGCATCGTCGCGCGGAACGCGGGCAGATCCGGCCACTGGTTGACCGCATGATACGGTTTGCCGGCCAGAACGTCGGGATCGTCGGCCGCGAGGTCGGGGCCGGCGTTGAAGCACTCTTTGATGTCGCCGGCGAGCGCGGGATCGAGCTTTTCCTCGCCGAGCCGCACGTAACCGCGATAACTCGTCGAGTTGGTCACCGAAAGCCGTTCTTTTTCCGCCGCCGGCAACGCGAAGAACGCCGCCGACTCGGCAAACACCGCGTCGACCAGCGTTTGCGCGATACCGTGATCGGTGACCGAGAAAAACCCGAGCCCGCGGGCGGCCCGGCCGATCTCACGGCCGATGCGTTCCACGTCGGCGCTCCGGCCGGAACGCAATCCCGCGAGCGAGATGACCGGAATGTCGTCGCTCATACCGTCGTACCCTGCGCCTGATAAATTTCGTCGATCTCGATGCTCCATGCCGCGAGCATCTCGCGTTTGGTTACGTCGTCGAGCCACGAAGCCCGTACGCCGTTGAGGCAGATCGCCTTCAGTTGTTCGCGTGTCGCGCCCATGCGTTCCACGACCATGGCATATTCTTCGACCAGCGTCGTTTGCATCAGCCCGGGATCGTCGGTGTTGATCGTGATCGCCAAGCCCGCCTCGAGCATTTGCCGGATCGCGTGATCCGGTGCGGCGGCGTCGCGCCATTGGGTCGTGTACAACGTCGTCGTCGGGCAACAGGTGAAAAACGTCCCGGCGGTGCGGCAGGCGGCGACCAGCTCGGCATCGTCGACCACGTGGTAACCGTGGTCGATCCGCTCGCAGCCCAACACGTCGATCGAGTCGCGCACGAACGCCGCCGGTCCGATCTCGCCGGCATGGGCAGTCACGTGCAAGCCTGCCGCGCGCGCGTAATCGTACATGCCGCTCGAACGGCCGCGGATCGTTCTCCATGTAGTCGAGCCCAATGCCGGCGATCTCGTCGCGGCGGTCGGCAACGACCATCTCCACGAACTCCAAGCCGGCGTCGGGGCCGAGCTCACGGTTGTGCGCGGGAATGAGTTGGGAGAAGAGGTCGAAGTCGATGGCCGCCGCGTGCATTCCGCTGATGATTCCGTCGAGCATCGACGCCGTACGAGGCGTGCGCGTGCGCGTGGGGGCTGAAAAACAGCTTCGGCATAGCGCCCGCCGGCACGGGCGACGCGCTCCAGTGCTTCGTAGGTCATGCGCTCGAAGTCGCCGGCGTCGCGCACCGCATCGCACACGACGCCGTACATGGTGAGAAAACTCGCGAGATCGTCGAACCGGTAGAGTTCGTTGAGCGACGCGAAACCGAGGTCGATGCGGTGCTTGCCGGCAAGTTCCGCCAACGTCGAAGCTGCAACCGACCCCTCGAGGTGCAGGTGCAGCTCCGCTTTCGGCAGTGCTCGGATGAGCGGTATCATCAGTCGCCCAAGTGCGCTCGCAACTGGAGGCGCAGCGTGCGCGTCGCCGCGGGGATCAGGAAGCTCGGATAGGTTCCTTGCTGGACGGTCACCCCGTCGTTGGTGTAGTTTGCCGTAACCGGCACGCCCAGGTTCGGCGCCGGCAGATAGCTGTATGAGTTGTTGTTGAACAAGTTTTGAACCGAGACTTGCAGTTCGAAGATCCGGCCGAGGCGCTGGCGCAGCGTCAAGTCCGCGATCGCGAACGGCGGCTGATAGTACGCGTTGTTCTTGCCTTCGAAATCGACGCCGATCGCGCCATAGAAGGTCTTCGTCGCGTACGTCAACTGCCCGTAGCCTTTGAGGTACGGAATACACGTTGCACTGCCCGGCGTGAAGAAGCCGGTGCCGCATACTTGTACGCCGTTGGCCGGCAGCGTGAACGGGATGCCGTCCATGTCGCTCGCGGGAACGCCGTTGGTAATCGAGCTGTCGGCCGTCGCTTGGATGTTATAGCCGAGCCCGCGCGCCGGCGCATAGGAGTATTTCAGCGTCGCGAGCTTCGTGTTGAGGCTCGCGACGTTGACCGGCGTGAACGTCCCTTCGCAGACGAACGGTTCGAAGCAGAACTCGCCGCTGATCTGTTGGAAGACGTTGTGGACCATCGTTTCGGAGAGGTCGAGGCTCAAGAGCGAACCGTTGCTGAAGCGGTGATCGGCACCGATGCTGTAGGCGGTGCTATGCTCCGGAAGCAGACCCGGCGTCTTGAACGTATCGAGTCCGGCGGCGAATCCGGCGGCCGGCGGCTGAAACGCCGGAGCCCCGCTGAAATCGCCGATGAACGGAAACGTCGTCGACGTTCCGACCGCGAGCCGGAACGCGTCGTTTGCTTGCGGGTGGAACACCAAGCTGATGTGCGGATCGAACGACGACTCCAGCCGTTGCAGGCCGCACGTGCTGTTGTCTCCCGCGGCCGCGCCCGGGCAAAGGTTGAGCAGCGGGTTGTTGTTGAGAACCGATCCGGAGGCGGTCCAAATCGTGTCGTACAGACCGAAGAGCACCGACAGGTTGGGCGCCGGAATGACGTCGCCCGTCAACGAGAACGTCGAGAAGCGCGCCGCGGAGTTTGACGGGACCACGACGTTCTGCGGCGAGTTGACGTACGCGAACGTGCTGCCGCCATGATAGTCGTAGTTCAGGGTGAGGAACCCGCCGTCTCCATCCGGATGGATGAACGAGATCGTCGATCCGTAGAGCGTATCGAGCTCGTAGGTGTTATATGGATATTGCGAGCAGAGCTGTTGCCCGGCGACCGTCGTTTCCTGACCGTTCGGGCCGACGACCGTGTACGCGGCAGTGGACGTCAGGGCTCCGCACTGGTTGGTTTCGAAGTTGTTTCCGCCGATCAGCGGCGCTCCGAAGTAGTCGTTGGCGGGCGGATTGGGCGGCACGAGCGTGCCCGGCGGGTAGGTCTGCGGCCCGGAGTAGCACGTTGCGGTCGGAAATGTCGACGGCGGCGGACATGCCGGGTAGGACGAGTTCGGGCTGAAGAATGCCGGGTAGTTCCACTCGCCGCCGGCATCGTAGGTTTCCGGCTGGATCGACCCGATGTAGGGCCGGATCAGCAACGTCTTGTTGCCGATCGACGTTCGCAGCTGGCCCGTGAAGATCTGCTGGCTGTTGAAGATGTGCGTACCGGGATACCAAAAATATGCGTTGATCGTTTTCCCGATGAGGCCCGCGTCGGCGGGGTTGGTGCATTGATTCGTGCCGGGCAGACATTGCACGACGGTCATGGGCCCGAGCGCTTCACCCCAGTTGGAATCCTGCGGGTTGTAACCGCCGTAGGAGCCGACGAAGCCCAGTTCGAGTTCGGTCGAAGGCGAGAAGTCGTACTTGATCTTCTCGACCATGCCCTTATTGAAAAACGCGCTGCCGAAGTTGCCGCAAAACGCAACGATGCCGGAGTACCCGGCCTGATTCGCACCGGGAGTCCCGGGACCGGCAAAGTTCGCGC
This sequence comes from Vulcanimicrobiota bacterium, assembly GCA_963845455.1. GTDB lineage: Bacteria > Vulcanimicrobiota > Vulcanimicrobiia > Vulcanimicrobiales > Vulcanimicrobiaceae > Lustribacter. The sequence goes on from CAWJSM010000004.1 coordinate 332,464, forward strand.
TCGGCGAGGGCACGTATGAGTCGCACGCCGACTGGCCGCGGAAATGGTCGTTCATTCCGGAGTAACCGCCGGCCAGCACGTAGCTGAGCTTCGGGCCGATCATGCCGGTGAGTTGTGCCGTGTACGACTGCGATTGCAAGCTGTCGTAGCCTTCGGTGAAGCTGCCGATGGTTTTGCTCGTGAAGCCCGGCGTTTGGAGATTCGCCGTGCCGCCGACGGCTAAGTTGGCGAAGGTCGACGTGTTGCCGGGGCCGGTCTGCGTTTCGACTGACCCGGTGAGAAACGACGGGAAATATTGGCTGAACCAGATGCCGTACTGTCCGAGTGCGATCGGATGACCGTCGATGAGCACCTGCGTCTCGTAGGGCTGCATGCCGCCGACGACGATCGCCGTATCTTGCTGCGAGGAAAGCTTTTGGATCTGGACGTCCGGGATGTGCTGGAGCACGTCGTTGATCTGCGGCGCCGCGTAGTCTTCGAACGCCTTCGCGCTGACGACCGACTGGCTTGCACCGCCGGTGTTGATCGCGATATTGCCGCGGCCCGTCGACACGGAGCCGATCACGCGCAGTGACGAGAGGTCGAGCGCAGTCAGGGTTACCGTCAAGGACGTCGCCGTGCCGCCGGCCACGGTAACCGAACCCAGCGATGATGTTTGGTAGCCGGTGCGAACGGCCGACACGGCATAGAGTCCGGCCGGAACGGAAATGCATAAACGCGCCGCTAGCGTCAGTCGTCGCCGAAGCCGTCGTCGGTCCGCTGGCGGTGATCGTCGCTCCGGCGAGCACTGCACCGCTGGCCGTCGTTACGGTCCCAGAGATCGTGCCCGTCGTTGCCTGTGCAACCACGGCCGGTGAATCACTTGCGACGGCGGTCGCGATACATGTAACGGTAAAAGCAAAGCTTACCGCGACCGCAACAATGCGGCGCAACCAATGCGCTTCGTGCAAAACTCCCCCAAAAATAAAAAAGCACACCGGCAATTACCGGGTTAAGCGCATGATAGGGAAAGGCCGCGGGCCCGTCACTCTACATTTGTTGCAAAAGTCTGAAGGCGGCCGTCGTCGCTAAACGAAGCCGCGCACCGGTAACGCCGCATCGCGCTGCAACCAATTTTCCGGCGCATATGCCGCACGCCCGTCGACCACGTGCAACGTGTATGCGTGCCGCGAAATCGCCGAGCGATTCGGCGCGCTGTAATGCGGCAGCCGTCCGTGGAAGACCACGAGCGTGCCCGCTTCGACCTCCACCGGCTCGGCCTCGGCATCCGACGGCCACGGCGTCGCATCGAGCTTCGCCAGCTTGCCGACATGGTTTTCCACCACGAAGCGCTCGCGCAGCGGCGTGCGCTGGCCGCCGCGCTGCACCCACAAGCAGCCGTTGTTGCGATCGGCCCGCTCGAGCGCGAACCACAGCGTGACGACGCTCTGCGGCTCGGTCGAGAAGTACGTCGCGTCCTGGTGCCAGCGCACTTCGCCGCCGATGTGCGGCTGCTTGAAGATGTACATCGACTGGTAGACGTGCGGCTCGGCGATGCCGGCGTCGCGCACGAGCGCATCGAGTTCCGGCCCGCGTGAAAAACGCTCGAACACCGGATCGAGATCGTGCATCGCGTGCCCGATCTTGTTGATCGAGAGCGCCTTGGGCTGGCGCAGCTCGCCGTTCGCGCCGAAGGCTTCCTCTTCGAAGAAGCAGCGCACCGTCGAGCCCGAGCCGAGGAAGTACTCGTCGGCGCGCTCCTTCTCATCGGCGGCAGAGAAGACGCCGCTGGCTACGCTCGGATCGAAGGCGTCGACGATCTCACCGGCCCGCGCACGCAAATCCGCGATCGCAGCCGCGGACTTGAACCCCTCGATCACCGCGAAGCCGTCGGTTTCCAGCCGCTCCTGCAACGCCCCGATCGTCTTCATGCGGTGATATTAGGCAGGCACCGCCATCAAGCCCGTGCGATCCCAGGCGCGGTGCTGCGCGATCGCCGCGATGAACGTTCCGCGCCAAGCGCCGGCCCGCTGCCGGTGACGACGCCCGGCGCTTCGGCGGAGATCGCCGGCCGTGCGCAACAGTTCGGCGCCGTCGCTCGCTGGCGGCGATCGCCTTCGCGTGCTTGAATGCCTCGCTGACGAAATGCACGGCGTCGCCGTCGGCCTGCAGCGCCGCGACGCTCGCCTTTCCACCGGGCACGAAGACGGCGTCGTACACGACCGACGGCATCGTCACGAGCGTGTGATCGACGGTCACGCTGCCGCCGGTCGGCCTTGAGCGCGCCGAGGTGCGGCGCGAGCACGTGCACGACCGCGCCGGCGCGCGTGAGCGCCGCCTTCATCGCGGCGACCGCCGCCCCATCGACGCCGTCGGCGGCGAGGATCGCGATCTTGCGCGTCGCGATCGAATCGGCCGGCTGCGTGCCGACCATGCTGAGCGCGGGCGACACTTCGACGGTCTTGCCGTTGCGCGGTTCGGCAGCCGCGCGGCGTTTTGCCGTTTTCGGCCGGCGCGCGCATGCCGAGCGCTCGCGCAACGGCTGCCGTCAAGCGGCCGTCGATGTTCGCGAGGATATCGGCGACGTAGCGCTCGCGGATCGCCGGCGTTTCGACCTTGGCGAGTTCGAACGAGAACGCGCCGATGATGTGCTGCTTTCTCGACCTCCGATTGGCTGTTCCAGAACAGCTTCGCTTGCGAGAAGTGATCCTTGAACGACTCGGCGCGCACGCGCCGCTTGTCGCCCTCGATGCGGCTCGAGGAAGCTCGCGAATCCGGCGCGGCGACTCTTTCGGGAAAGTTGCCGCCCGAGCGAATTCGGTTCGTACGACGCTTGCCCGACCGTTGATCTGCATCTGGTGCAACCCGTCGCGCTGGTTATTGTGAAACGGGCACTGCGGCCGATTGATCGGGATCTGGTTGAAGTTCGGGCCGCCGAGGCGCGAGAGCTGCGTGTCCTGATACGAGAAGTTGCGGCCTTGCAGCAGCGGATCGTTGGTGAAGTCGATGCCCGGCACGACATGGCTCGTGCAGAACGCGACCTGCTCCGTTTCGGCGAAGAACGAATCGGGATTGCGGTCGAGCGTCATCTTGCCGATGCGCTGCACCGGCACGAGTTCTTCGGGCACGAGCTTCGTCGGATCGAGGATGTCGAACGCGAAACTTGTCGGCCTGGCGGTCGTCGAAGAGCTGCACGCCGAGTTCCCATTCCGGGAAACGCGCCGCTCTCGATCGCTTCCCACAGATCGCGGCGGTGGAAATCGGGATCCTTGCCGGCGATCTTCTGCGCTTCGTCCCACACCAGCGAATGCATGCCGAGCACCGGCTTCCAGTGGAACTTCACGTACGTCGACTTGCCCTTGGCGTTGATCAAGCCGGTAGGTGTGAACGCCGAAGCCTTCCATCATCCGGTACGAACGCGGGATCGCGCGATCGGACATCAGCCACATGCACCATGTGCGCCGACTCCGGCGTCAAGCCGCAGAAATCGTAGAACGTGTCGTGCGCCGACGAGGCTTGCGGCATCTCGTGATGCGGTTCGGGCTTGACGGCGTGCACGAAGTCGGGAAACTTGATCGCGTCTTGGATGAAAAAGACGGGCATGTTGTTGCCGACGAGATCGTAGTTGCCTTCGCTCGTGTAGAACTTCACGGCGAAGCCGCGCACGTCGCGCGCCGTATCGGCCGAACCGCGCGAACCGCCGACCGTCGAGAAGCGCACGAACACCGGCGTCTTCACCGCCGGGTCGTTGAGGAACGCCGCGCGCGTGACGTTCGCCATCGACTCGTAGACTTGGAAGTAGCCGTGGGCGCCGGAGCCGCGGGCGTGGACCACGCGTTCGGGGATGCGCTCGTGATCGAAGTGCTGGATCTTCTCGATCAGCGCGAAGTCTTCGAGCAGGGTCGGGCCGCGTTCGCCGGCGCGCAGCGAGTTCTGGTCGTCGGCGATCGGCACGCCGACGTTGGTGGTGAGGGTCGTGCCGGTCGCATCCACGCGAAATTCGGTCGAGCGCGTCGCGTGACAGCGACGCTACGTGCGTTTTTTAGCCATGCCATCGGTTTGCCCAGCGCGCCAGGTCGGCAATCATGACTAACCGCAGCCGGCGTCCCGAGCGGAGCGCCCGGCACAGAGTGACCGGCGGTCGCCTAACGCCGCGTCGCGCCCGCGGCCGATACTTCTTATACATGCGCGAGTACCGGCTGCGCTGCACGGGGTGCGGCGGAACGTTTCCGGACGACGGCGTTCGGCTGGATTGTCCGAACGACCACGCGGCCGCATTGCTTCGCACCGAATACGACGAGACGGCCTTCGTCGTCACCGCCGAGCCCTCGATCCGGCGCTACGCCGCGTGGCTGCCGCGCGGCCGCGAGATCGCAACCGCCGCCCAAACCGCCGTCTATCAGCAGCACCGCCCTCGCCAAGCGGCTCGGGCTCGACGAGCTCTGGATCGCCTTCAACGGCTGGTGGCCGGAACGCGGCGCCGCCCTGCGGACCGCGACCTTTAAGGAACTCGAGGCCTTCGCCGTGCTCGCCCGCCTCGGCGCCCGACGAAAGTCGCACGCTCGTCGTCGCCTCGGCCGGCAACACCGCCGCGGCGTTCGCCGATGCGTGCACGGTCAACGACGTGCCGCTGGTCGTCATCGTTCCCGGCGAACGCGTTCGATCGCGTCGCGGCCATCGCCCGGATCGGCCCGACCGTGAAGATCGTCGCGATCGAAGGCGCCGAGTACGAGGACGCGATCGCGTTCTCGCGCCAGCTCGCCGCCGAAGACGACTTCATCCTCGAAGGCGGCGTGCGCAACGTCGCCCGGCGCGACGGTCTCGGCATCGTGATGCTGGCCGCCGCCGATGCGATCGGCGCGATCCCGGACTACTATTTTCAGGCCGTCGGCAGCGCCGCGGGCGCGCTCGGCGTGCGCGAAGCCGCGCACCGGCTGATCGGCGACGGCCGTTTCGGCCGCCACGTGCCGCAACTGATGCTCGCCCAAAATGCGCCCGTTCACGCCGCTTTACGATGCCTGGAGCGTCGGCGCGCCCGGTGCTGATCGAGCGCTCGGTGGCCGATGCGCGCCGCCAGATCGCGCAAATCGGCGCTGCAGGTGCTCTCCAACCAAACCCCGCCCTACGCGATCGCCGGCGGCGTGCGCGAAGCGCTCGGCGAGAGCAGCGGCACGGTGTTCGCGATCGAGAACAACGAGATGGTCGACGCGATGATGCTCTTCGCCGAACTCGAGGGCATCGACATCGATCCCGAAGCCGGCATCGCGACCGCCGCGTTGATCCGCGCCGTCGCCGACGGATCGCGTCGAACGCGACCGTCGCGTACTGCTCAACGTGACCGGCGGCGGCCGCAGCCGGACGCGTGCGCGAGACGCGCGACGCGCGGCCGGCGCTGGTCCTCGACCGCGCCGAGGTCGCCGCCGTCGGCAACGATGCCGTGCGGTCGGTGCTCTTTTCGTCGCAGTCTGTAACCGAGGAGTCGCGGCGCGGGTCTAGGAATAGGAACCAAGTCCGGCTCTTGTAGGCGCAGGTGCGTCTCGATCCGGCCACTCACTCGCACCGCTGCTTACGGCGGTGCGCCTCCGTACGTGATAGGCGTGATGGAACAATTCGAAGCGACGCTGCTGAAGGGAATCAGCCGCGGCGCCGCACGAACCAGAATGGCGCCCGGCCAACGCCGGCGGCGCCGCGTCTTCGTCCCTATCAGGTCGAAGCGCAACAAGCAATTCTCGAACATCGCGCACGCGGCATTCGCAGTCAAATCGTGTCCCTGGCGACGGGATTTGGGCAAAACTGTCGTATTAGCGACGCTGCCGAAACTGCTGTCGCTGCGGCCCGGCGACGTGACGCTCGTCGTCGCGCATCGCGATGAGTTGATCGAGCAGACCGTCGAGAAGATGCGCGTCGAGAATCCCGATGCGAAGATCGGCGTCGAGAAGGCCGAACGCAAGGCACCGGAAGATTCGAACATCATCGTCGCGACCGTGCAGACGCTTTCGGAGAAGCGGCTCGAAGCGTTCGTGCAGCGCTTTCACCGGCGCATCTCGCTGTTCATCATCGATGAAGCGCATCACGCGGCGGCGCCGTCGTATCGCGCGATCGTCGATGCGATCCTCGCGCAGCGGCCCGAAGCGATGGTGCTCGGCTTTACCGCGACGCCGAACCGCGGCGACGGCGTGCGGCTCGTCGACGTCTTCGAGAAGATCGTCTACTCGATGGACGCGCGCAAAGCGATCGACGCCGGCTATCTCGTGCCGGTCAAATCGTACGCCGTCGCGACGACCACGAACCTCGACGACATCGCATCGCGCGGCGGCGACTTCGTGATCGGGCAGCTGGCGGCGGCCGTCAACACCGTCGACCGCAACGCGCGCATCGTCGCCGCCTACAAGCAGCACACGCCCGGCATGAAGGCGCTGGTGTTCACCGCCTCGGTCGAACACGCGCGCGACATCGCCGAAGAGTTCGTCGCCAACGGCGTCAAGGCCGAATGGGCCAGCGGCGAGACGCCCAAGGACGAGCGCGAGACAGATCGTGCGCGACTTCCGCAACGGCGACATCGACGTGCTCGTCAACTGCGGCCTCTATCTCGAAGGCTTCGACGTTCCGTCGGTTCAGGTGATCCTCAACGCGCGGCCGACGAAGTCGACGACGCTCTACACGCAGATCACCGGCCGCGCGCTGCGCCCGGTCGACGACATCGCGAACCAGCTCTCATCGACCGAATCCGCGCTGATGCGCCGCGAGCTGATCGAGAAGAGCGTCGAAGCCGGCCGCGCTGATCATCGACTTCGTCGATCAAGCGCAGCGCCATCAGCTCGTCACGCTGCCCTCGCTCTACGGCCTGCCGCCGCAGATCGACGCGCAAGGCCGCATGACGGCGCAAGTCGCCGAGAAATTCGAAGAGCTGCTGCGCCGCGATCCCAAGCGCGCCGCGAAAGTGCGCACGGCCGAAGAGATCGAGACCGCGCTGCTCGAGATCGACGGCTTCGCGGCGCCGAAGGAAATCAAGCCGACGTGGGCGCCGCTCGATCCCGATCACTGGCGCATGATTCTCCCGCCGCAGCGGATCGCGTGGGACAAGTCGGGCCGCCCGATTCCGAACTTCGGCCAGCAGTGGGATCAGTGGGTGACCGAAGCGCGCCGCATCGCACCGCACGAAGACGCCGAGCGGTTCGCGACGCGCATGCTCAACGTCAACCCGAAGACGGTGAAGTTCGACTCGCCGCGCATCGACGTGCAGCGCGACGGCGAAGAATACCTCACGCTCTACACGACCGACGACATCCCCGACCGCGTGATCGACCGCAACAAGTCGCTCCCCGGCGCGCTCGGCAACGCGTACGAACGCGTCAAAGAGATCCTCTCGGGCTACACGCAGATCGGCGGCCCGCCGCCGCCGCGCCCGAAGGGCCCGAACAACAACGGCCACACGGCAACGGGCATCGCCCGCCGAACGGCGGAGCCGCCGCCGGCCACCGGCACCGCCGCGCCGCAAGCGCGACCGCCGCGCCCGCGCGCAGCGCCGCAAACCCTAGCCCCTAAACTGGCATCCCGAGCTTGTCGAGGGACCGCGATTCCAGACGTCGATGACGTCGGTTCGAGCGTCGCGACGACGCCGAAGTGGGTGCGCATGTTGTAGAGCGCGCCTGTCGTGTTCTTCTGCGAGTATGCGGCCGTGCAGTCCGACAAAAACACGATGTGGTAGTCGAGCATGTAGCCGTGACGCGCGGTCGATTCGACGCAGACGTTGGTCGAGACGCCGGTCATGATCAGGTTCTCGACCTTGAGCGTGCGCAGCACCGAGTCGAGCCGCGTGTTGATGAACGCGCTGTAGCGGTGCTTGATGCACGACCGGTTCGTCCGGCAGCGGCGCGACCTCGGTGAATTCCGCGCCCCAGGTGTTCTTGCGGCAGACGGCGCCGACTGATGCCGCCGTTGCGCCACGTCCATGCGGCGGAATCGGTCTCCGGCGTGTGGATCGTTTGAATGAAGATCACGGGCGTGCCGGCGGCGCGCGCCGCGGCGAGCAGCGCCTGCAGCGTCGGGATCATCGCCATCGCGGCGGCCGTCGGCAGCCCGGCTTTGCCGAGCGCGCCTTCGGGTCGGCAGAAGTCGTTCTGCACGTCGACGACGAGGACGGCGCTCTTCGCCGGGACCGACGAGTTCGGCAAGCGTGCTTCATCGGACGGCTCCTAAACCGCAGCGGCGACGGAGTGCGTCGCCGCCCAGGTGTCCATGATCTCTTGCGCCGTCGCCACCTGGCCGAAGTGCTTCGCGTGCGTGCGCAGCGTCATGTCGTGCGCGGCTTGGTCGTACGCCGCCGAGCAATCCGAGACGAAGACCGTGTGGTAGTCGAGCATGAAGCCGTGCCGCGCGGTCGATTCGACGCACACGTTGGTCGCGACGCCGAGCACGATGATGTTCTCGACCTTCAGCGTGCGCAACACCGACTCGAGGCGCGTGTTCACGAACGCGCTGTAGCGGTGCTTGATCACGACCGGTTCGGATTCGCGCGGCGCGATGCCGGTGAAATCGGCGCCCCACGTGCCCTTGAGGCAGTTCTTGGCGTCGGGATTCGCGCGCCGGCCGATCCAGGCGTCGGAGTCGGTCGACGGTTCGTGGATCGTCTGAATGAAGATCACGTTCGTGCCGTGCTCGCGCGCCGCGGCGAGAAACCGCTGCAGCGTCGGGATCATCGCCATGCGCGGCGATCGGTGTCCTTGCCGGCCTTGCCCGCGGCGCCGGCCGGTTCGCAGAAATCGTTCTGCACGTCGACGACGAGGATCGCCGTCTTGGACGGCGCGACGAGCTCGCTCAAGTTGCGCATCGGCGCTTCTTCGGCACCGGCGGCGCGAAAACCTCAGCGCGGGTCGCGCGAGGCGTAGGTGTGCAGCGCGATCGCCGGGACGCCGTCCGCGATCGTGAGGATGCCGTAGGAGAACGTCGGCATCATGCGGCGGTCGGTCGGCGAGCCGGGATTGGCGACGAGCTGCGCGCCGCGCTGCTCGACCACGCGGCCGGTGGCTGTGGCCGTAGAGGATCACGTCGACCGGCTGCTCGGCGAACGCGCGCGATCGCGTTCTCGTGCGCGTTGCGCGCGGCCCGCGTCACCGTGCACCAGCCCGATGCGCACGCCGTCGATCGTAACGATCTTCTGGCGGCCGAAGCGCGTCCAGATTTCTTCGGGATCGTTGTTGCCGGCAACCGCATCGAACGGCGCGATCGCTTCGAACAGCCGGATCGCGAGCGCATCGGTGAAATCGCCCATGTGCAAAATGCGGCTGACCTTCGCCGCCCGCAATCCGTCTTCGAGCGCGCGCGGCAGCGCGCGCCCGAAGCGCGGAAAGTGGGTGTCGGAGACCAGACCGATGGTGGTCATCGCGTACGTGTTTCCACCAGCGAGGCTCGCCGGCACCCGTTCGTCGAGCGCACGCCGAGACGAAACAAGCCTTCGCCCGTCGCGCGCAAGTACGCGTGCGGTCGAGCGAGCGCAGCGCGATGCCGAGGAGATCGCCGCGAGCGAAATCTTCTTCGAGGGCGCGGCGGCGCTCACGGCCCAAAGCCGCGAGTAAATGCGGGTTCATGACACAAAAAAACCTCCGAGTGCGGAGGTTCGAACCGATCATCGCGAACGAACGCGGCGATTACGAAGTGCAAACCTCCAAAAGTAAAATATCGTCGACTCGCATCGACCGATTATTCATTTCGCTTGACCGATATTTTTCACGAATGCTGCTCCTTTCACGCGCGCGCAAGCAGCGCGCTCACCAAAGCTAACACGCGCTTGCGACGTTTGTCAAACGCAAAGTGATTCGCATCGCGATGACGAATTAGGCCGCATGGGGTTGACCTTCGTTCCGACGCCGCTCGGCAATCTGCGCGACATCACGCTGCGCGCGCTCGATGCGTTGCGCGAGGCCGAACTGATCGTGGCCGAGGATACGCGCGTCGCGCGCCGGCTGCTCTCCGCGCACGGCATCGCCGGCACGCAGATCTGGACCTATCACGAGCACAACGCGGCGACGTCGACCGCCGCGATCCTCGAGCGCGCCGCCAGCCGGCAACGTCGCCGTGGTGACCGATGCGGGCATGCCCGGCATCAGCGATCCCGGCAGCGCGCTCGTCGCGGCCGCCCGCGCGGCGGGCATCCCGGTCGACGTGCTGCCCGGCCCGACCGCGTTCGCCTGCGCCGCCGTGCTCTCGGGCTTCGACGTCCGGCGCTTCGTGTTCGAGGGCTTTCCGCCGCGCACGTCCGGCGCGCGCAAGGCGGCGTTTCGCGCCGCGATGGCGCGCGGGATTCCGAGCGTCTGGTACGAGTCGCCGCATCGCATCGCGCGCGGCGCTCGCCGATCTGGCGGCGATCGCGCCCGACGTGCCGACGTTTCTCGTGCGCGAATTCACCAAGCTCTACGAGCAGCAAGTCGCCGGCACGCCGGCCGCAAGTCGCGGCGGCATTGCCCGATCCGATGCGCGGCGAGGTTGCGTTCGTGATCGACGCCGGCGTCGCGACCGCCGGCGCCGCGCCGGACAGCGCTCGCTCGACGAGCGGATCGACGCGCTGCTCGCAGCCGGCATCTCGACCGCGGCGATCGCGAAGCAACTCGCGGCAAACGGCGCGGGCGAACGGAAGGCGCTCTATGCGCGGGTCGGCGCGCGCCGCAGCGAAGGTGCCGGCGCAACCCGAGCGGGAACGCACGAACCGTGACCGACCGCGCCTTTTACGTAACCACGCCGATCTACTACATCAGCGGCACGCCGCACATCGGCCACGCCTACACGACGATCGCGGCGGACATTCTCGCGCGCACCGCGCGGGCGTGGGACGGCGACGCGCGCTCGCTCACCGGCACCGACGAACACGGCCAGAAAGTCGCGCAAGCCGCCGAGGCCGCCGGCAAAACGCCGCAGGCCTACGTCGACGAACTCGCACCGCAGTGGAAAGCGCTCGCGCCCGCGTTCGACGCGCAGTTCTCCGACTTCATCCGCACGACCGAACCGCGCCATCGCGACGCGTGCCTCGCGCATGTTCGAGAAGATGCGCGCCAACGGCGACGTGTACGAAGGCACGTACGAGGGCTGGTACTGCACGAACGACGAGACGTTCTGGCCCGAAGCGAAGCTCGTCGACGGCCGCTGTCCGAATCCCGAATGCCGCCGCGAAGTGCAGTGGCTCTCGGAAAAGAATTGGTTCTTCAAACTCTCCGCCTACACCGATCGGCTGATCGCGCACTTCAAGGCGCAACCCGGAATTCTTGCGCCCGCAATCGGTCTACAACGAGATGATGCGCACGCTCGAGGGCGGCCTCGAAGATCTCTCGATCTCGCGCTCGACGATCGACTGGGGCATTCCGCTGCCCGGCGGCGGCGTGCTCTACGTGTGGTTCGACGCGCTGATCAACTACATCAGCGCGCTCGGCTATCCGGCCGACACCGTGCTGATGGAGCGCTACTGGCCGGCGATGCATCTGATCGGCAAGGAGATCGCGCGCTTCCACACGCTGATTTGGCCCGCGATGCTGTGGTCGGCCGGGCTCGCCGAGCCGGCGCGCGTGTTCGCGCACGGCTGGCTCTTGACCGACGGCGAGAAGATGTCGAAGAGCCTCGGCAACGTCGTCGATCCGTTCAACCTCGTCGAGCAATTCGGCGCCGACGCCGTGCGCTATTTTCTCTTTCGCGAAGCGCCGTTCGGCAGCGACTTCTCGATCTCGTTCGAGAAACTGCGCCTGCGCCACAACTCCGATCTCGGCAACGATCTCGGCAACCTGTTGCGCCGTTCGCTCGCGATGCTCACGAAATACCGCAACGGCCTCGTGCCGGCGGCGAGCGAATCGCAGCTCGGCGAACGCTTCGCCGACATCGGCGCGCAAGTGCACGAGCACGTGATGGCGATGCGGTTCCGCGAAGCGCTCGACACGATCTGGGAACTGATCACCGCGCTCAACCGCGAGATCGACGACCGCAAACCGTGGGATCTCTACAAACACGAAACGCGGCGTCGAACTCGACGCGCTGCTCTACGATCTGTGCGAAGGCTTGCGCTTCACCGCGATCTTGCTCTTTCCGTTCATGCCGTCGAAGGCGACGGAAATGTGGCGGCAGCTCGGCCTCGCCGGCACGCCCGACGTGCGCTGGCAAGAGCAGCTGCGCTGGGGCGCGCTCGCCGCCGAACACGCAAACCGCACCCGGCGACGCGCTCTTCCCGCGCCTCGAACCACCCGCGGCGTAGGTGCCCGCGCAGATCGCGTTGCGGCCGGCGCTCGCAAGCGATCGCGCGTTTGTCGAGCGCGTGATTTCGAGACGCAGCGGTGGCTCATCGAGGCGTTGTTCGGCTGGCGCGGCGATGATGTCGAAAGCGAGCGGTTCGCGGAACAATACGATGCCGCGAACACTTCGATCGTCGTCGTCGACGGCGAAGACGGCGGCTGGCTGACGGTGCAGCGCGGCAGCGGCATCTACCTGCATTCGATCTATCTCGCGCCGAAACTCCATCGTCGTGGAATCGGAACGCATCTTCTCCAGCAGTTACTCGATGAGGGACGCGAACGCGATCTTGCGGTGCGCCTAGATACCGCGCGTATCAATCCCGCCCGCCGGCTCTACGAACGCCTCGGCTTCACGGTCGTGCGCGAGGACCGGTTCAAGGTGTATATGGAGTTTGGTGGCGGTCCCTCGACAAGCTCGGGATGACAGATGGAGTTTAGACCGCGGTGTCTTCGCGTTTGGGGGGCGGGACGTGGATGCGGCGCGAGGCGAGCAGCGCGATGACGTGGGGGTTGGCGACGACGCGGCCGTCGCGCGGCGTAGGCGGTTTGGTTGTCGTCGATTTGATCGAGGCGATAGAGATAGTTGGCCATCATGCCGGCGGATTCGCGCATGCCGCGCGCCGACGTGTCGGCGAGCCAATTCAGCCGTTCGAGACGGGCACCGTTGCTGAGGTGGAAATGCGCGACCGGATCGAAGGCGCGCTTGCCGCGTTTCGCCTCGATGAGGTAGTGCGCCGCCAACTCCAGTAGCGGCGTCTTCAGACGTTGCCGCCGCAGCCGCGTCGCGCGCCCAGCCGCGGTTGATGAACATCGCCTTGAGCGGCACGTCGCCGGTGTCGCCCGGAGCGCCCTGCGTCTCCAGCCAGTCGCGAAAGCGCGGCATCGGCGAGAGCGTCACGAACGTGCGGATGTGGCGAAACTCGCGCGTGAGTTCTTGCACGACGCGCTTGATCAGCGCGTTGCCGAAACTGATGCCGTCGAGGCCGCGCTGGCAGTTCGAGATCGAGTAGAAGATCGCGTTGGTCGCCAGCGCCGGATCGGTGACGGGCGCGTGCTGATCGAGCAGCGAGGCCATGTTGCTCGACATCTCGGCCGTGAGCGCGACCTCGACGAAGATCAGCGGTTCGTCCGGCATCGCCGGATGCAAGAACGCGAAGCAGCGGCGATCGACGTCGAGCCGGTTTTTCAGGTCGGACCAGCCGCGCACTTCGTGCACCGCTTCGTACCGTCCGAGCTTCTCGAGCAGCGAGGCGGGCGCGTCCCACGAGATGCGCCGCATTTCGAGAAACCCCAAGTCGAACCACGATGCGAGCAGATCCTTGAGATCGGCTTCGAGCGGCTGCAGCGCGGGTTCAAGTTTCACGATGTCGAGCAGATCGGCGCGCATCTCGACCAGAAATTTCACGCCGCTCGGCAAACTGTTGAACGCGCGCAGCAAACGGACGCGCGACGGCACGAGGGCGGAGCGCAGACGGCGCTCGGCCGCACTGCGTTCGCGGTCGTCGCCGGCAGCGGCAACGGCGGCAATGGCGCCGTCGACTTCAGCCCGGTCGACGTCGAAGCTCGAGAGTACTTCGAAAAAGCGCGGGCGGGCCGCCGGCGCGAGCGAGGCGTAGCGCGCTCCGATTGCCGTGGCGCGTGCACGAGTGGCGACGTCGCCGCCGCGGGCTTCGATGCACGCCTCCATCTCTTCGCGCAGTTGCTCGACGTCGAGATGGGTTGCCTCGCCGGTCAGCGCCTTACCGAGGTGGAACGCTTCGGCGATCGAGCGGAACGATTTCACGGCCCAATCGGAGTTCGCCGCGAGGGGCCACGGAATCTCCCGCTTCGGAGGGAACGTATCCATTACAACATGATCGATACCCATGCACACGTCCATGATCACCAATATGACGAAGATCGTGCGGCTATGATCGAGCGCGCGCACGCGGCCGGGGTTAACACGATCGTAACGATCGGGACCGACCTCGAGGACAGCGAGCGCGCGATCCGTACGGCCGAGTCGTACGGCCTGCTCGCCACGATCGGTATCCATCCCCACGAGGCCAAGGATGCGCCGGAAGATATTGCCGCGGCGTTCGACGCACTGCGGGCCGGAGCGAAGGCGCCGATCGTGGCGATCGGGGAAACCGGGCTCGATTACCACTACAACCACAGCCCGGCCGAGGATCAGCGCCGCGTTCTGCGCGACCAGATCGCCTACGCCCGCGCCGCCGCGCTGCCGGTGGTGTTCCACCAGCGCGAAGCATTCGATGACTTCGTCGCCATCTTGCGCGACGAGTGGGATCGCAGCACGATGCGCGGCGTGATTCACTGCTTCAGCGGCAATGCATCGGAAGCGACCACCTTCGTCGAGGAATTCGGCATGCTGCTCGGGATCGGCGGCGTGCTGACGTTCAAGACCGCCGAGGGTTTGCGCGAAGCCGTGCGCACGGTCGGCCTCGCGCCGGTGATCATGGAAACCGATTGCCCGTATCTCGCGCCCGTACCGTATCGCGGCAAACGCAACGAACCCGCGTTCGTGACCGAGAGCGCCGCGATGGTGGCGAAGATCCTCAACGTCGACCTCGCCGAGGTCAATGCAACGACGACGGCGACGGCGAAGGGCTTTTTCGGCTTGAGCTAAGGCGCGATTATCGGAATCGAGCCGCGCTGTCGGACAGCGTCACGGTCACGTTGATCGCGCCTTCGTTCGCCGTCCATTCGCGCATTTCGAACGCTACCGCGCCGATCTTCACCAGCGGGTCCTCGGCCGCGAGAGCCTCGGCTTCGGCCAGACTCGCCGTGTGCACGATCGTCAAACCATCGAGGTGCGTGCCGCCGTCGCGCTTCGCGATCGGCCCCGAGAGAAAGATCGCTCCACGCTTTTCCGCATCGATCATCCAGCGCAGGTGCGAGGCGAGATGCTCGCGCAACAGCGCCGGGTCCAGCGTGCGCCGAAGCATCACGAACAGCTTCAGCCGCACCGAACCGCTGAGCAATTGCGCCGCTTCGCCGGAGTTGCTCATTTTGCCACCGCAAGCTCGCGGCCGCGGATGATGTCGGAGGCTTTTTCGGCGAGCATGAACACCGCGGCATTCGTGTGCGCCGAGACGAGTTCGGGGAATGCCGACGCATCGGCCACGCGCAAGTTCTCGATGCCGCGCACGCGCAGATCGGGATCGAGCACGCAGTTCTCGCCGGTGCCCATGCGACACGTGCTCACGGGATGGCTCACCGTCGTTGAGGTGCGGCGCAGATGCGCGTCGATGTCGGCGTCGCTGGTCACGTCCGGACCCGGCACGAGTTCCACGTCACGGTATGCATCGAGCGCGGCCTGGTTGCCGATCTCGCGCGCGAGCCGGAAGCCCTGACGGAACTTCGCGATATCCGCCGGCGCGCTCAGGTAGTTGTACTGAATGCGCACCGGCGCAAGCGGATCCGCCGACTGCAGCCGAACCGTTCCGCGACTCTCCGGATGCAAGATCACCGGATCGATGCCGAACGCATCGTCATAGCCGGGAAGTACGCCGGGGAAATACGGCGCAGCCGTGACCGGCGCGGTGCGCAGCATGAACTCGATGTCCGGCACGTCGAGTTCGGGACTCGTCTTGATGAAGGCTTGAATGCCGAGCGGCATCTTCGACGCAGGTCCCGTACCGAAGAGATAGGCTTGCGCGAACGCGAACGCGACGCGATCGAAGCGCAGGAAGCGATGCAGCGGCCCTTCAGGCAGCCGGCGCTTCCACAACAACACGCCCTTCAAGTGATCCTGTAAGTTATCGCCCACCGGCAACGCGGCGACGACGTCGATGCCGTGTTCCCGCAAGTGATCGGCCGGACCGATGCCCGAGAGCATCAGCAGTTGCGGGGTGTTGAACGCCCCGCCGCTCAGGATCACTTCGCGCTGCGCTTCGGCGGTCGTGATGACGCCCTTGTGACCGTACGCAACGCCATACGCTTTCGTGCCGTCGAGCAGCACCCGCCGCGCGGTGGCGTGCGTGAGCACCGTGAGATTCGGGCGCTTCATGATGTCGCGCAGGAACGCACGCGCCGCGGAGTGGCGGCGGCCTTTGCTGATGCTGAACTGCGTGCGCCCGAAACCGACGCTTTCGGAATTGTAGTCGCGGTGTGCGCGGATACCCGAGCGACACGGCGGCCTCGTACATCGCCTCTTCGATCGGATCGTCGGTCTTCGCAAACTCGACGGTGAGCGGGCCGCTGCCGCCGCGCAACGGCGTCTCGCCGCCTTCCCACGTTTCGAAGCGCTTGAAGTACGGCAGCACGTCGTTCCAGCCCCAGCCGGTCGCACCGCCGCGTTCCCAGCGTTCGAAGTCGCCGCTCGAGCCGCGCGTCAACGCCATCATGTTGATCGACGACGAGCCGCCCAGCACTTTGCCGCGCAGCGTCATCAGTTCGCGGCCGGCCATGCCCTCTTCGACGACCGTGTTGTAGCCCCAATCGAACATGCGGTGCTGGTGCAATTTGCCGACGCCGATCGGCACGCGCAAATACGGATGCGAATCGTCGCCGCCCGCTTCGAGCAACAGCACGCGAATCGAAGGATCTTCCGTCAGCCGGCGCGCGAGCACGCACCCGGCCGAACCCGCGCCGACGATGATGTAGTCGTACTTGTTTGAAGCAGCCACGTTATCCCGACCCATACTCGCTCGGGCTCCGAGGTCCTAGCGAATTTTACGGTTCCTCTAGCTTCAAGTCGCGAATCTCGATGAGGGCCTCTATTTCGGGTAATGCGAGCTGGTCTTTGAGCCGATTCAGGCGCCGTTTGATTCGCAAAAGCGCGTCGAGGGAGAGAATCCGAAACGTGCGGTCGCGGTTGGTGGTAATAACGTCAGACTCGGGGAGCACCGCTTCGTAATTCGGCAAATCCAGGGTCGACGCTAGGAGATCGATATCGAAGTCTGCTGTCCACAGCGTGAAGTTCGCACCGTTCCAAATCGTGTGCTCGTCAAAAGGAAAGTCGACTGGCGGTTGATCTCCCGCAAGTCGGAGTTTCGGTTTGAATGGCTTCAGAGCATCGACAAGTCGTCGGATGTTTTCGCACGAGCGCTCGTAGAGGATATCGATATCGAGCGTAACCCGTGTCGATCCGTGCAGGAGCAACGCCACACCGCCGATGATGATGCACTCGACACGGTGCTCGAACAACGAGTCGAGGATTTCGCGAAACGACCGGTCGGCGCGGTAGCCGCCGCGATCGGAATATTCCGGTGGGTCCATCATCGAGATGTCCACGCCGAAGTCGACCGCAGCTCGTAGCTTCGATCCTGGCGGCGGATTGGCGAAGTGCCGGCGCACGGCTTCACGCATCGTGCCATCATTGTACCACCGCGGTACCGGCGACATCCGCGAGTGGGCGCGCGGCCGACCAATTGCGTTCGAACGCCGCGCGTAGTCCGTCGACAACCGGCGCTTCTTGCGTCGTGAGGCCCCAGTCGCGCTGTTCTCCCGCGGGACCACGCGCGTAGGTGGCATTGGTCGAGCCGACCCAGGCCGAAGCGCCGGCGACCGCGAGCTTTTCGTTCAGATCGCCGTGCTTGGGATTACCGAGCCGGACCTCGACTCCGAGCGCGGCTAAATGCTGAAGATGCGCCCGCTCGAGACCGCCGGTCGCCTGCGCCGCCTCGCGGCCGGCGACGATGAGGCGGGTCGGCAAATGCGACTCGGCCCGGTGGAGCAGCGCATTGTAGATCGCGCCGTTGCCGAACGACTCGCTCTCCACGTCCAGCGGACCGCCTCCGGCGCGGCCGATCAGATCGGCCTCCAGCTGTTGGGCGCCGGCCTTGGTCGTCGCCAGATGCTCGTCGGCGCCGGGTCCACCACGCACGGCCGCGTCAACCGCCGCCACGTCCGCCGGGTCGGTGTCACGGATGAGGCGCCCGGCTCCGCCGGCGGCCCAGTTCCGGTCGTCGAGCCAGGCAACGCCGTCGACCACCGCCGCCTTCAAATGAAGCATCGGTTCGCCGGGCTTGGTTGCCTCGGCGCTGGCCCCGGCCGCCTTCAGCTTGGCCAAGGCGTCGGCGTTGACGCGATGGAGTTCGCCCGCGGGACTATCGAGGGGATCGCGCTCCAGCCGGACCTCGACCTCGGCCCCGCGGCGGGCTGCGGCCACCAGCGCGTCGAGCACCTTGCCCCGTTGGAGGATGTAGGCGGTCAAGTGAATCCGCTGCGCGCTTGCGAGCGTATTGATGAACCCGGTGGCAGAATCGAGGGCAATCACGCTCGACAGTCACGCACAACCGAGCAGCGGCAAGGCCAAAGTGAAGAACCTTGGCTGCGGCGAACCCAACGGGTCGGCACGAATGGATAAGGCTCTTTACGTCCGCGAAATGTTCGCGGAAATCGCACCGCGCTACGACGCGACCAACAAGCTGCTCACCGCCGGCGCGGACGAGGCCTGGCGCAAGCGCGCCGTGGCGGAGCTCGCCGCGCCCGCACGGCGGCCGCATTCTCGACCTGTGCTGCGGCACGGGCGATCTCGCGTTTCACCTCGTGCGCACCGATCCGTCGCCTCGAAGTGACCGGCGCCGATTTCTGCGCGCCGATGCTCGACGGCGCGCGTGCGCGCGCACCGCGCGAAGATCGCGCCGGCCGCACGAACTTCGTCGAAGCCGACGTGATGGCGCTGCCGTTCGCCGACGCCACGTTCGACGGCGCGACGATGGGCTTCTCGATGCGCAACGTCGTCGACATCGTCGCGACGTTAAAGGAAGCGCGCCGCGTGCTCAAGCCCGGCGCGCGCTTCGTGAACCTCGACGTCACGAAGGCGCCGAACCCGCTCTTCCGCCGGCTCTTCAATCTCTATTTCTACGGCTCGTGCCGCTCGTCGGCGGCCTCGTCGGCGGATCGAAATCCGCCTATCGCTACTTGCCGAATTCGCTCACGAATTATCCGGACGCCGACGAACTCGCCGCGCGCTTTCGCACCGCCGGATTTTCCGACGTGCGCTACTTGCGGCTCGGCGGCGGCGCGATCTCCGTGCACGTGGGAGTCGCGTAGTGCTCGAACCGCATCGCATCCGGACAGCGATTTATACGCACTGGTCGAAGATTTCTTCAGCAATTCGTTCTCGACCGACAACGCGCTGATCACCGAAGCCGTGAAGCGCATGCTCGACGCGGGCGGCAAACGCTTGCGCCCGCGCTTCACGCTGCTCGGCGCATCGCGATCGGTGCGGTCGAAATTCGCGAACATCTGCCGCTCGCGGCGTACATGGAACTCATCCACGTCGCGACGCTCATTCACGACGACGTCGTCGACAACGCCGACACGCGCCGCGGCGTCAACGCGACGGCCGTCGACTTCGGCAATCGCGTCAGCGTGCTCGCCGGCGATTATCTCTTCGCGTGGATCTTCAAGAACGTCACCGCAACCTACGAGCATCCGATCCCGCACATCCTCAGCGCGACGCTCGCCGACATCACCGACGGCGAAGTGCTGCAGCTGCGCGCGCTCGGCAACCTCGAACTCACCGTCGCCGAATACGTCGAGATCGCGGATAAGAAGACCGCGCGCCTGTTCGCGAGTTCGGCCGAATGCGGCGCCTGGGCGGCCGGCGGCACGGCGCTCAAGGTCGCCGCGCTGCGCGAGTTCGGTCAGGCGTACGGCATCGCGTTCCAGATGCAAGACGATCTGCTCGACATGACCTCGACCGAGAGCAAGCTCGGCAAGCCCGTCGGCAACGATCTCACCGAGAAGAAGATCACGATCCCGCTGATCCTCGCCCTCGACGGCGCGGACCGGGAATTCCGCGCCGACGTGGAACGTTTCTATGACGGGGACGATACGTCACCGGAACGGATCGCCGGCGTGATCGCCGGAATAGCGAGGCAAGGGGGCTTCGAGAAAACGAAGGCGCTGATCGCCGAGTATCTCGAACGAGCGAAGGCCTCGCTCGCACCCATCGGAAATGCGCCGGCGCGCGCAGAATTCGTGGCAGTCGCCGACGCGCTGCTGGTAGGCTAGGAGTACCCGATATGTTCTCACCCATGGAGATCGCCGCCGTCGTCGGCGTGGCCATCCTGGTCTTCGGAGCCGACAAGCTGCCGAAATTGGCCAAGAGCGCCGGACAGGCGAAAAAAGAATTCCTGATCGGCCAGGCCGAGGCCGACGTCGCCGCCGAGAAGGCGCGCGAGGAAGCGCGCAAGACGGCCACGGCCAACGTCGAGGCGGCGGCCACCACTGCTGCTCCGAGCGGGGCTGCGCCGGCCGGAACCACGACCGCCGAACCACCGCACGCGGGCTAGGAGTCTCCCGCGAGCACGTTGGCGACACTCCGCCCACCCCAGGTGGGCCGGACGAAGTGGAATGGGACCAAAAGGAAATGCCGTTCACGGAGCACCTTCGGGAGCTCCGCAAACGGCTGATCATTTGCGTCGGCACGGTCTTCGGCATCGCGATCCTCGCGCTGTGGCCCGCGCAGCAGCTGATCCCGATCATCGCGCGCACGTACTTCCACGGGAATGACGCTCAACGCGTTCGGGCCGGCGGACGCGGTGTGGGCGATCTTCAAGTTCGCGATCTACATCGCGATCGTGATCGGCTTGCCGGTCATCCTCTATCAGGTCTGGATGTTCGTCGTCCCGGCGATCCATCCGAAGACGCGCAAAGCCGTCTACATCTACGTCGCGCCGTCGATTGTGCTCGCCGCCGCCGGCATCGCGTTCGCGCACTTCATCGTGATCCAGCGCGTCATCGGGGGCTTGCTGTTCATCACGGGCACGATCGCGCAGGCCACGTTCGGCATCGAATCGACGATCAATCTCGTCCTGCTTGCTGTTTCTCGCATTCGCGCTGATCTTCCAAACGCCGGTCATCATGGTCTTGCTCGCGCGCATCGGTCTTATCAACTCGACGATGCTGCGCACGTACCGTAAGTACATCGGCTTCGGCATGCTCGTCGTCGGCGCCGTCCTCGCTCCCGACGGCAGCCCGATCACGATGATGCTGCTCGCCGGACCGATGTACGTCCTCTTCGAGAGCTCGATCTGGATCATCGTCCTGTTGGAAAAATCGTGGAAGCGCTCCGCGCTAACGCCTTAGCGCGATCGCGCCGTGGCCGGGATCAAGGAGCTCGTCCACGAGTTCCTGGTCCTCTTCGCGAACATACTCTTCGCCGTCTCGCTGTTCGCCGTGTGGGGCGTCCTGACGCTGATCGGCGTGGTCGTCGATCAAGCCAAAGGCGACGATTTCTACTGGCAAAACTACCCGCCGCTGCTGGCGCGCGTCGTGCTGCGCCTGCACATGGACAACATCTACCACTCGCCGGCGTACATCGGGATCATCGGCTTGATCCTGATCTCGATGACGGTCGCCACGTTCCGCCGCGTGATTCCCGCGCGCTTGCCCGCGCTGCGCCCGGTGAAGATCGACAAGATCGCGCTCAACGCGAGCATCCACGTCGAAGGCGACGAGAGCGACGTGCGCGAGCGCGTGCAGAAGTTCTTCAGCGATCGCGGCTGGCAGATTCGCAAGCGCGAGTTCGGCGGCGAAGAGTGGTCGTTCATCGACAAGCACAACTGGGCGCGCCGCGGCGTGCTCGTCGCGCACGTCGGCTTCGTGATCATCGCCGCCGGCACGACGATCTACTGGGCGAGCGGCTACATGGGAACGTTTGCCGTGCTCTCGGGAACGAAGGGCACCATTCCGCAAACCGGCGCGACCGTCGCCCTCAAGCAGTTCGGCTATCAGATCCAACCGGTCGCGACGAAGAGCGGCACCGTCTATCAGCCGATCGACTACGTCTCGCACGCGATCGTCACCGGCAAAGACGGCGTCCCGCGCGATGCGGTGATCCGCGTCAACCTGCCCTACGACGAAGACGGCGTGAAAATCTATCAGGCCACGTACGGCTTCGCGATCACGTTCGTGCTCACGAAAGACGGACACGTCACCCCGGGCCCGCCCGGCACGCCGATCAAAGAAGGCGAGGCGTTCGACATTCCCGGCACGACGCGCGCGATCCAGTACCGCTCGTTCGTCGGTACGATCGACCCCGCTACCGGTCAAGCCGGGCCCGACCCGCGGCCGAACAACCCGGGCGTCGTGATCGAAGCGTTTGACAGCGATACCGCGCTCGGCAGCGTGCTCGTGCCGCTCGGAAAACCGTTCGATCTCGGCGCCGGCTACGCGCTGACGCCGAAAAAGTATACGCTTTACTCAGGTTTCCAGTACCGCTACGACCCTGGCATTCCGCTGGTACTGATCGGTTCGATCGTCTTGGTGCTGGGGCTGTGCATCTCGTTTTATTTCACGCCGGCACGGCTTTACGTCGTGGTGACCGGCGCCGCCCGCTCCTGGAACGTCGGCATTGCCGCCACCACCGTAAAGGGCTACGATATCTTCGAGGACCGCTTCCGCGAGATCGTCGAAGCGTTGCGTCGCACGCCTCAGGCCAGTTAGGACACCCGCATGCTCGATCCGCTCAAAGTTGCCATCGACCACGATCTCGTCGTGTTCACGCTCGCGACCTACGTGGTCGGAACGCTCGTCCTGATGGCCTACTTCTTGCTCCGCACGCCGCTGCTCCAACGCGTCGGTGCCGTGCTCGCATGCCTGGCCTGCCTCGCGCAATTTGCCGAACTGGGAACGCGCTGGAACATGACCGGCGTGTGGCCGCTCACCAACCTCTACGGATCGCTCTCGCTCTTCAGCGGTCTCGGCGTGCTGATCTACATCATCTTCGCGTAGAAGTACGATCTGTGGCTGATCGGCGGCGGCGTGCTCGGCATCAGCGCGATCGCGTTCGGCTACGCGACCACCTGGAACGAGGGCTACATGCCCGCGGTGCCCGCGCTGCAGTCGTATTGGATCAAAGTCCACGTACCGATCGTCGTGACGTCGTACGCGTCGTTCATGGTCGCCTTCGTGGTCTCGTGCCTCTACTTGCTCAAAGCCTACGGCGAACGCCGTTTCTCATCGGGCACGCGCGTGATCCGCGCGAATGCCGCGGGCGCCGGAACCGTCAGCATGTCGGTCGCCGCACCGCCGGTGGAGACGCTCCAGGCAAGCGAAGCGCCGCACCGGAACGCCGGCCGTCACCGCAGCCGCCGCCGCCGGCGATCCGTTCGCGGTGTGGCTGGCCGGATTGCCGTCGCTCGCGCGCCTCGACATGCTCACCTATCGCATCATCACGATCGGCCTCGTACTGCTCAGCGTCGGCATCATCACGGGCGCGATGTGGGCGAACGAAGCGTGGGGCGCCTACTGGTCGTGGGATCCGAAAGAAACCGCCGCGCTGCTCTCGTGGATCATCTACGCATCCTTCATGCATTTGCACACGCGCAACGCGTGGCGCGGCGAGCGCAGTGCCTGGATCAGCATCGTCGGCTTCGCCTCGATCATGTTCTGCTACCTCGGCGTCAACATCTGGATCAGCGGCCTGCACAGCTACAAAATGTAACTTTTGTCATTCCGAGCGAAGCGCCGAATGGCGCGGAGACGAGGAACCCGCCACCATCCTTCGCAGATGCCAGGGCAACGCCCTAACGTGGAAGACCTATCACGATGGTCAGCGCACTCCCGGGTTCGGCGCTCCGTTCGGAATGACAACGACGAGTCAGGTTCCGATTCGTTGGGCGAGGGTGCGGGCGTTGCGGATGGTGTCGTTTACGCCGAGGCCGTGGTAGGCGTTGCCGGTCAGGGCGAGGCCTGGATGCGCGAGCGTGAGTTGTTCGATTGTTTGGATGCGTTGGCGGTGGCCGAGCGCGTATTGCGGGATCGCGTTTTGCCAGATGGTTTCGTGGTAGGCGATCGGGGCGGCGGTGATGCCGAGGGTGGTGGTGAGATCGGCGAGCGCGATGGCGCGGGCTGTTTCGGCGTCGAGTAGCGCGGCGGTGGGGTCGGCGGCGCCGCCCATGAAGATGCGTATGTAGACGGTGCTCCGGCGGAGCTTGTTCGGGCAGCATCGATGAGGTGTAGATTGCGCCGAGGATGCGCACGCCGCAGCCGCGCGCGGCCAGAAATCCGAATCCGTCGAGCGGTTCCGCGACGTCATCGCGGCGAAAGCCCGACGCCGATCACGCGCATCGGCGCGTAGGCGATCTCGCCCAACTGTCCGCGCGAGCTCGGCATCGAAGCCGGCGACCATTCCGGCTGCAGCGTACGCCGGCGCCGCGACGACGACCCGATCGGCCACGACTTCGCCGCGTTCGTGAACGATGCGCCAGCCGGCGCCGTCGGGTTCGATCCGCGTGACCGCCGTGCCGAGTTGCAGGCGCTCGCCCAAGCGTTCCGCGAGCCGATCGGTCAGGCGCTGCATGCCGCTGCCGGCGAAGCTGCGCATCTGCGATGCGCTGCGCGCTGCCGCGCACCATGCCGCGAATCACGGATCCGCGTTCGCGTTCGAGTTCCGGCAAGCGCGGGAAGACCGCGGCGAGGCTCGTGCTCGCCGCGTCGCCGCCGCTCACGCCGAGCAATGCCGGCGTGACGATGCGTTCGGCGACTTCGCTGCCGAAGCGGCGCGCCATGAACGCGTACACGCTCTCGTCGTCGGCGTCGGACGCGGCGCGGCGCGGAACGAACAAGCTCGCGGATCGCGCGCAGCTTTCCGCGCGCCGACAACAACGACATCGAAAAGCATCTCGGGCGGCTTCGAGGGCAGTTTGTGCAGCTTGCCGTCCCAATAGATGAAGCGATTCTTCGCCTCGGGACGCGCGTCGATCACGGCATCCGTCAGTTCCAGCTCGGCAGCCAGCGCGTTGAGCTCCGCCGCATTCGAAAGAAAACCGCTCGGTCCCCACTCGAACAGAAATCCGTCGAGCTGCTGCGAGCGGATCTTCCCGCCGGCCGTCGCATCGGATTCAAAGACCGTCACGTCATGCGCCGCGCTCAAAGGAAACGCCGCCGTCAAACCGGCGATACCGCCGCCGACGACCGCGATCGTCCTCATGCGGCCACCGGCGCGGCCTTGCGGCACAGCGCGGCGAGCGCTGCAATCCAGGCCGCATCGTCGTTCAAGCACGGCACGTACGTGAATGCCTCACCGCCGGCCGCGAGGAACGACGCGCGCCCGCGCATCGCGATCTCCTCGAGCGTTTCCAGGCAATCGGACACAAACGACGGACAGATCACTGCCAAGCGCGTGATGCCGCGGCCGGGAAATGCGAGGAGTTCCTTGTCCGTGAACGGTTCGAGCCAGCCGCCGCCGAGGCGCGACTGAAACGCGAACCCGTATTCATCGCGCGCCAATCCCAGCCGGCGCGCGACGCCCTCGGTCGTAGCGATGATCTGATGCCGGTAGCACGTCGCGTGCGCGACCGACGCAATCGCGCAACAGTCGGCGGAACTCAGGCAGTGCGAATGGGTCGGATCGACCTTGCGCAGATGACGCTGCGGAATGCCGTGATAGCTGAAGAGCACGTGTTGCGTACCGGCCGGGATCGTCGCGCGCGCCCGCGCGGCCAGCGCTTCCAAATATGCCGGATCGTCGAAGAACGGCCCGACGAAGCGATGCTTGAGCCCGCTGCCCGCGAGCGCCGCCTCGACCGCAACCTCGACCGTTTTCGTCGAGGCCATCGCATAGTGCGGATACAGCGGAACGACGATCAGCTCGCCGATCTCGCCTGCGCGCTGCCGCAGCTCCGCGAGGCCGTGCGCGATCGACGGCTCGCCGTAGCGCATCGCGAGCCCGACCGGAAGGCGGAGTTCGGCCTCGAGCGCATGCTGCGTGCGCCGCGACATCGCGATCGAGCGGCGAGCCTTCGCTGGTCCAAATCTTCGCGTACGCTGCCGCAGTCGCGCGCGGGCGCGTGTTGAGGATCAGGCCGCGCACGAGCAGCGCGCGCAGCGGCGCCGGGATGTCGATCACGTACGGATCCATCAGGAACTCATCGAGATACGGCTTTACGTCTTCCGGACGCGGCGACGCGGGCGAGCCGAGGTTCACGAGCAGGACAGCTTGGGGCGTCACGATGCGAACGGATCCTCGGCAAACCAGTCGCGCGGTTGCAGATACGCGCCGAGCGCCGCTTCCGCGCTGCCGGGTGCGGGCCGCTCGTCGTATGCCCAGCGCACGAGCGGCGGCAGCGACATCAGGATCGATTCCGTGCGGCCGCCGCTCTGCAAGCCGAAATGCGTGCCGCGATCGTAGACGAGGTTGAACTCGACGTAGCGGCCGCGGCGCAGCAGCTGAAACGCGCGTTCGCGTTCGCCGTACGGATCGGATGCATGGCGCTCGACCAGCGGCAGGTACGCATCGGCAAACGCGTTGCCGGCATCGTGCATGAACGCGAGCATCGCATCGAACGTGCGCGGCTGCGCGAACGGCGTGCGCTCGCTCCACTCACCGAAGCCCGCCGCATCGAGATAGTCGTAGAAGATCCCGCCGACGCCGCGCGTCTCGGCGCGATGCTTGAGGTAGAAGTAGCGGTCGCACCAGGCTTTGAACGCCGGATAGAACTGCGCATCGTGACGATCGCACGCCGCACGCAACGCGCCGTGAAAGTGCCGCACGTCGGCGAGTTCGGGATAGTACGGCGTCAAGTCGGCCCCGCCGCCGAACCACCACGCGCCGCGCGATCCGTCCGGCGCTTGCGTTTCGAAGTAGCGAAAGTTGCAGTGCGCAGTCGGAGCATACGGATTCCACGGATGCAGCACCACGCTCACGCCGGCCGCAAAGAAGCCGTGGCCCTCGAGTTCGGGCCGCTGCGCGGTCACGCTCGGCGGCAATCGCGTACCCGTCACGACCGACGTGTTGACGCCGCCCTTTTCGATGACGGCGCCGTCCGCGATGATGCGCGTCGAACCGCCGCCGCTGATGCGTTCCGGATCGGCCGAACTCTCCCACGCGTCGACGAAGAACGCGCCGCGGCGCGCGGTCGCCCGGCCTGGCGCTGCTCGAGCGCGACGACGCGCGCGCAGATCGCCTCTTGCAGTTCGCCCACCAAGGCCGTGATGCGCGGACGCGCGCCGGCGGAATCGTCGCTCATGCGCGCTTGAACGCGTGCACCGTGTCGATCAGCTGCGCCACCGCGTCGATCGGCGTGTCGGGCCAGATCCCGTGACCGAGGTTGAAGATGTGCGCGCCGCCGAGTCCGGAACGCAAGATCCGCTGCGCCTCGGCCGCGAGCGTCGCACGATCCGCGTACAGCACCGCCGGATCGAGATTGCCTTGCAGCGTGCGGCCCGGCAGTTGCGCGCGCGCCGTGCGCAAGATCGGTGCGCCAGTCGACGCTCACGACCTCCGCCGGCACTTCGGCCACGACATCCATCAAGTGCGCCGCGCCGAGCGCGAAGAACATGCGCACCGCGCCGGTATCGGCCAGCGCGTCCATGATGCGCTTGCAGTACGGCAACCCGAACTCGCGATAACGTCCGCATCGTGCAGACCGGCCCAGCTATCGAACAGCTGGATCGCATCGGCGCCGGCCGCGACTTGCATCCGCAGATACGCGATCGTGAGTTCGCGTCAGCTTATCGAGCAAGCGATGCAGCGCCGCCGGCTCGCGGCGCAAGAACTGCCGGAAGTGCGCGTACTCCTTGCTTCCGCCGCCCTCGACGAGATACGCCGCGAGCGTCAGCGGCGTGCCGCCGAAGCCGATCAGCGCGACCTCCGGCGCCAGTTCGGCCCGCACGATCCGCAGCGCGTCGCCGACGAACGGCGCGACGTCGTCGCTGCAGCGCGAGCGCTTCGATCGATGCCGCGCGAGCGCAGCGGCTTCGCGATCGACGGACCGGGATTGAACGTGATGTCGATGCCGAGCGCCTCGAGCGGCGTCATGATGTCGCTGAAGATGATCGCCGCGTCGAGCGGAAACCGGCGCAGCGGCTGCAGCGTGATCTCGGCCGCGATCGCGGGCGTGCGCGTCATCTCGAGAAACGACGACTTGGCCTTCACCGCGAGGTATTCGGGCAGATAGCGCCCGGCTTGGCGCATGAGCCAAATCGGCGCCCGCTCTTCGGAAATGCCGCGGGCGGCTTGCAAGAAACTCAACGCCGGTTAGTCCCCGTGAGGCTGATGCCATACCTTGTCGGCCGCCGGCGGTAACTTGTCCATGCCGCGTTTGAGGAAGTAGGTGAGCTGCCAGATCTGCTCTTCGGTCAGCGTGCCCTTAAACGATGGCATCCCGGTGAAACGGTAGCCGTGCTCGATCTTCCAGTAGGTTTCGCCTTCGGGATCGTCGTCGACGCCGTGTTTGGTGAACTGCGGCACCTTCACGTACTGGCCTTTGGACATGTTGGACTGATCGCTGCCGGCGCTGCCGTGACAGACCGCGCAGTTGGTCATATAGAGTTTCGCGCCGGCCAGGATCGTCGCATCGGTGGGTGGGCCGAACGGGTACGGTGCCGCGGGCGCCTCGCGATCGATCGTCGCGTCGACCATGTGGTTGGCCATCTTCTTTTCCATCGGGAAGTACGGCGCATCGGCCCCCATCGGGACCAAGGCGAACCAGTAGACCGCGAAGCCGCCCACGATCAGGATGACCAGAACGGTGAGAATTCCCCAAAGATACGCTCGCATGTCTGCCATCCTACCCGCAACGGATCGGACTGACCTCGGAGTTTGAAGCAGTAATGACGGTTGCGCTCACCCCGGGCATCGCGCTCGAGGATCTGGTCTTCACCAATACCTTTGCCGCCCTAGGCGAGCGATTCTACGAGTCGCGCACGCCGAGCGGGCTCGAAGGCGCGCGTCTGGTTGCGGTCAGCCCCGATGCTGCGGCGCTGATCGATCTGCGCCCGAGCGAGCTGACGCGCGATGAGTTCATCCGCATCGCGAGCGGCACCGCGATCTTGCGCGGCATGCAGCCGTTCGCGGCGCTCTACGGCGGCCATCAGTTCGG
Organism: Vulcanimicrobiota bacterium; assembly: GCA_963845455.1. Classification (GTDB taxonomy): domain Bacteria; phylum Vulcanimicrobiota; class Vulcanimicrobiia; order Vulcanimicrobiales; family Vulcanimicrobiaceae; genus Lustribacter. Next base: position 361,490 of record CAWJSM010000004.1, read on the forward strand.
CGTGTGGGCGGGACAACTCGGCGACGGCCGCGCGATCACGCTCGGCGAGATCACGAACCGACGCGGCGAACCGTGGGAGATCCAGCTCAAGGGCGCGGGCCAAACCGCCTACTCGCGTTTCGCCGACGGACGCGCCGTGCTGCGTTCGACGATTCGCGAATTTCTCGCCAGCGAAGCGATGGATGCGCTCGGCATCCCGACGACGCGCGCGCTCGCGATGGTCGCAAACGACGAGCAAGTCATTCGCGAGAGCATCGAGACCGCGGCGATCGTCGTGCGGCTCGCGCAATCGTTCGTGCGTTTCGGCTCGTTCGAAATCTTCGCGGCGCGCGGCGAAACCGACGCGATCCGCATACTCGCCGACTACGTGATCGATCGCTTCTATCCCGAGTCGCGGCACCGGCGACGATCGCTACGTGCGCTTTTTCGAAGCGGTGGTGAAACGCACCGCGCGTTTGATGGCCGATTGGCAAAGCGTGGGCTTCATGCACGGCGTGATGAACACCGACAACTTCTCGATTCTCGGGCTCACGCTCGACTACGGTCCGTACGGCTTCATGGAAGGGTACGAGCCCGGCCACATCTGCAACCACACCGATCAAGGCGGACGCTACGCGTTCGATCAGCAGCCCGGCATCGGTTTGTGGAATTGCTACGCGCTGGCCAACGCGCTCGCATCGATCGTCGAACCGGCACAACTCGAAGCCGCGATCGCAACCTACGTGCCGGAATTGCGCGAAGCGTTTCTCGCCAACACGCGCACCAAGCTCGGCCTCGCCGGCGCACGCGACGAGGACGATCAGCTCGGCCAGGATCTGCGCACCGCGATGGCCGCGGCGAAGTCCGATTTCACGCGCACGTTCCGCATGCTCGCCGACATCCGCACGGCTGCCGAATCCGCGGCGAACCCGGAGCTCGCGCAAGCGCACCGCGAAGCGTTGCTGCTCGCGCTCGGCGGAACGCCGGCCGCCGCGGACTGGATCGGCCGCTACGAGCGCCGTCTCGAGCGCGAAGCCGCGGCCGCTCGCCGAACGCATCGCGGCAATGAACGCCGTGAACCCGCGCATCGTGCTGCGCAATCATCTGGCTCAAGAAGCGATCGCGGCGTCCGAGGCCGGCGACGACGAACCCGTGCGGCGGCTGTTGGCCGCCCTGCGCCGGCCGTACAGCCGACGACCCGGAGGTGGCGGCCTACGACCGGCCCGCCCCGCCGGATCGTCCGCCGATCGTGGTGAGCTGCTCCTCGTAGGAGGGAGTGACCGTCTTTCCGGGAGAGGAACAGCGGAACGCGCGCTACGAAAGTACGCGAGTTTGTCGGACCGACATCCGTATAGTTCATGGGTGAAGGCGGTCCCGCGGCCGTGAACCTTGAGGAGAATGATGGCACACGCTGAGGCGTACAAAGATCCGGGGACCCCGGAAGAACAGAGCCGGCGGACCTTTATGGTCAACGCCGTGATCGCGTTGGGCGGGGTCATCGGCCTGGGGCTCGCGGTCCCGCTGGTCACCTCGCTCGTTCCCGTCGCCGGATGCCGTGGGCAACGAATGGTCGCCGCTGACGCCCCAAGAGTGGGCCGACGCTGCAGAAGGCCACCGACAAGCCGATCAAAGTCACGTTCAACCTCCACGAAGTCGACGGCTATCTGCCGCCGGCCGACACCGAGCAGTTCGTGTGGGCGGTCAAGGCGAGCGAGGCCGACTTCAAGGCCAAGCGGCCCGAGCTCTTCGCCGCCGGCGGCGACCAAGCTGCCGTATCCGGTCGGCAACATGGGCTTCACGATCTTCAGCCCGATCTGCCCGCACCTCGGCTGCCGCTACTCGTGGGTCGACGCGCAGAACAAGTTCATCTGCCCGTGCCACGGTTCGGAGTACACCAATCTCGGCGAACATCTCGCCGGCCCGGCGCCGCGCGGTCTCGATCCGCTGCCGCTGCGCGAGTCGAACGGCAAAGCCGAGCTGACGTGGATCGAATACAAGCAGAACACCCCCGATCACATCGTCTTGCGCATCGGCTGATCGGAGAAGTTGTAACCAGTATGTTAAATTGGCTCGACTCGCGCACCGGCCTCGTCACGCTGACGAAGGACTTCCTCACCGAGGACGTCCCGGGCGGTGCGAGTTACTGGTACGCCTTCGGCAGCGCGACCGTCTTCGCGATGATCCTGCAGATCGCCACCGGCATCTTCCTCACGTTCTACTACTCGCCGTCGGCCGCGACCGCGTGGGAATCCACGAAGTACATCATCGAGAAGGTTCCGCTGGGCCATCTCGTGCTCTCGCTCCACTATTGGGGCGCGACCGCGATGATCGCGTTCATGATGATGCACATGCTGCAAGTGCTGCTGTGGGGCGCCTACAAGAAGCCGCGCGAACTGCAGTGGATCGTCGGCGTCATCCTCTTCATCGTGACGCTCGTGCTCGGACTCACCGGCTACCTGTTGCCGTGGGATCTCAATGCGCTGCTCGCCTCGAAAGTCGCGATTCAAATCTCGGGCTCCGCGCCGATCGCCGGCAAAGCCGTGCTGCTGTTCCTGCAAGACGGTTCGGGCATCGGCACGCTGACGATCAACCGCTTCTTCGGCATTCACGTCTGGCTGACGCCCGCCGTGCTCGTGCTGCTGGTCGGCCTGCATCTCATGATCTTCCGCTGGAACGGCCCGGCCGGTCCGCCGATCGACGTGATGCCCAAACTCAAACCCGGCCGCTTCTGGCCCGACCAGATGTTCATGGACACCGTCGTGTCGTTCGCGATGTTCGTCATCGTGTTCGCGCTCGCGCTGTTCTCGCCGGCTCCGCTCGATGCCAAAGCCGATCCGAACAACACGCAATTCGTGCCGTATCCGGCCTGGTATTTCATGGCGCTGTTCTCGCTGCTCGACGTCGTCGGCAGCATTCCCGCGCCGCCGGATATCATCAACTTGCTCGGGCTCTTCGCCACGATCGTCTTCCCGACGCTGCTCATCGTCGTGCTCATCGCGCTGCCGTTCATCGACAGCAATCCGAGCCGCCGTCTCTCGCGCCGGCCGGTCGTGCTCACCTGCACCGGCCTCGTGCTGGGCGGCGCGATCATCCTGAGCTTCTTCGGTCAGTATCACGTCATGGATCAACAGCACTTGCACGGCGTTGACGTTGCGAGCGCTTCGACCGCAACGGCAGGCGGCACGTACGCCGTCGACACCGGACCGGCGAGAACGGGAGCGGCGGCGGCAGCTCCGACGGCCGGCAGCGCGGCCGCGGGTGCGACGGTGTTCACCGCCAACTGCGCGGGCTGCCATGGCGCAAACGGTCAAGGACAGCCGGGCATCTTCCCGCCGCTGGCGAACAATCCGGTCGTCACCGGACCCGCGGACAAGGTCATCGCGATCGTCGATCACGGTCTCTCGACGCCGATCACCGTGAACGGCGCGAACTACAGCGGTCAGATGCCGGCCTGGAAGGGCAACCTCAAGGACTCCGAAATCGCCGACGTGATCACCTACATCCGCAGCGCATGGGGCAACAAAGCGGGCCCGGTAACGACGGCTCAGGTAACCGCGGCGAAGTAGTTCCCTGCGCATCGAAGACTACGCGCTGATCGGCGATCGCGGCACGGCCGCGCTCGTCGGTCGCGACGGGTCGATCGATTGGCTCTGCCTGCCGCGCTTCGACACCGACGCGGTCTTCTGCGCGCTGCTCGGCGACCAAACGAACGGTACCTGGCGCATCGCTCCGAAGGGGGCGGTGCGTTCTTCTAACCGGCAGTATCGCGGCGAGACGCTGGTGCTCGAAACGACCCACGTCACCGACGACGGAACGATTCGCGTGACCGACTTCATGCACGCGTTTCGCGATCCGGGACCGCACATCGTGCGCATCGTCGAAGGCGTCGAGGGCGAGGTGCCGATGGAGATGGTGCTCAACGCGCGCTTCGGTTACGGCGATCTGCCGCCGTGGACGCGCCAGATCGGCGACGCGCTCACGATGACGGCCGTCGGCGATGCGCTCGCGCTGCGCTGCGACGTCGAGCTCACGTTCGAGGATCACGATCCGCGCGCGGCGTTCTCGCTCCGGCCCGGCGAGCGGCGCGCGTTCGTGCTCTCATGGTATCCCTCGCATCACGACGTCCCTCCGGCGCTCGATCCGATGGCCGCGTTCGAGAAGACCGTTGAGTATTGGACGCGAGTGGGCGTCGCAAATCAAGATCGAGTCCGGCTATCCCGTGATCGTGCGCCGTTCGCTGCTGATTCTCGAAGCGCTGACGTATGCGCCGTCGGGCGCCGGCGTGGCGGCCGTCACCACGTCGCTGCCCGAAGTGATCGGCGGCTCGAAGAATTGGGACTACCGCTACTCGTGGGTGCGCGACTCCGCGTACACGATCGCGGCGCTGCTGCGCGGCGGGCTGATCGACGATGCGCGCGCGTGGCGCGACTGGGTGCTCTGCGCGCTCGCCGGCCGGCCGGAAAACATGCAGATCATGTACGGCATCGGCGGCGAGCGGCGCATCGACGAGTTCGAAGTCGGCGCGCTGGCGGGCTACGAGGGCTCGAAACCGGTGCGCATCGGCAACGCGGCCTATCAGCAATTCCAACTCGGCGTGTACGGCGAAACGATGGGCGCGATCTACTTCGCGCATCAGCGCGGCGTCGAGATCGACGAGTCGGCGTGGGCGATGATCGCGGAATTGGTCGAGCACGTCGAGCGCGTGTGGGACAAGCCCGACTCCGGCATCTGGGAATCGCGCGCCGAACCGCGGCACTACACGCATTCCAAAGTGCTGGCGTGGGCCGCGCTCAACTTCGCGGTGCGCGCGCTCGACGACTTCGGCTACAAGGGCCCGCGCGATCGCTGGAAGGCGGCGGCCGATCAGATCCACGCCGACGTCATTGCGAAAGCGTTCGACGCCAAGCGCAATACGTTCGTGCAATCGTACGGTTCGACGGCGCTCGATGCGGCGCTCTTGATGATGCCGGTGGTCGGCTTCATACCGGCGGACGACCCGCGCATGCGCGGCACCACCGACGCGCTCGTTGCCGCGCTGATGCAAGACGGCTTCCTCTACCGCACGACCGCCGATCCGGAGACGCAAGCCGCGCACTCCGAACCCGAAGGCGCGTTTTTGGCCGTGAACTTCTGGCTCGTCGACAACTACTCGCTGCAAGGCCGCTTCGATGAGGCCCGCGCGTTACTCGAGAAGCTGATCGGCGTCGCCAACGACGTCGGGATGCTCTCCGAAGAATACGATCCGAACCTCAAGCGCCAGGTCGGCAACGTGCCGCAGACCCTCTCGCACGCATCGCTCGTGAACGCGGCGGTGCGGCTGCATACGCTCTCGCAGGCCGCCCGCAAAGAGTGACCTCGACCGGCAGGTAGGGCGTCTGCAGGCGGATTAGTCAGCCGCTCATGAGGCGTCCGGGCGCGCTGTTGATTGCATTGGTGCTGTTGGCCGGGTGCGGCGGAGGGGGCGGCGGTTCGCATGCCGCGCTACCCGCCGTGCCGCAAACGGCGGTCAAGGGCTCCGGCGCCGTTCAGTTCACGATCGACGTGCCGGCCGCCACCGCGCAAGCCAAGAGCCGCAAAGCGCAGTTCGTCTCGCCGGCGACGCAGTCGATTGCGGTGACCGCGGCTGGAACGACGACGAACATCGATGTTACCGGCGGATCACCGGGGTGCGCGACCAACTACGGCCAGCCGTCGATCGTCGAGACGCCGGTGAATGCCCAGCCGCGCGGCCTGGTGGAAGGGCCGGACGGAAATATCTGGTTCGTCGAAGACGCCGGCTACTCGATCGGAACATCGCTCCCGGCGGCGTCTACACCGATCACTACTTCGGCTATTTCCAGAACGCCATCATCGTCGGTCCCGACGGCGCGCTGTGGACGACCAGTCCCTACAACACCCTGCTCGGCGACATCACGACGTCCGGCGGCGTCAGCTACTTCAGAGGCTTTCCCGAAGACATCCAGTACATCGCCAAGGCCGCCGACAACACCGTCTGGGGAACGGCCTATACGCAAGGGCCGCCGAACAAGCTGTATCATATCGCCGCCGACGGGACGTGGCTTTCGCCGGACACGATCACGACGCAGGGCGCGACGACGATGCCCGCCCTCGGTCCCGACGGTGCGATGTACGTCACCGAAAACAACGGCGTATCCGCCGGCTGGGTTGCCCGCATCGCGAAATCCGGCTCCGTGTGGACGCTGACCAACGAGTTCCCGGTGCCCACCGAGCCGTATGCGATCACGAACGGGCCGGACAACGCGCTCTGGATCACCGACTTCAGCGGCAACGTCTACCGGATGACGACGAACGGAACGATCACGAACACCTACGCGCTTTCACCCGGCGCCAGCGTAGCGATCCATGCACTGCCCGACGGCGCGCTCTGGATTGCCGAATACGGCGCGAACAAAATCGCGCGCATGACGACGACCGGCGTCCTCAACGAGTACACGATCCCGCATGCCTCGACCAGCCCCTACGACGTCGCAGCCGGCAGCGACGGCATCTATTTCAGCGAACAGAACGCCAACATCATCGGGCGGATGAACTTCCCCGTGTCGTGTACGGCAACGGCGTCGTTGCCGGCCGGCAGCGCCTCGGTAACCGTCACGGCCTACGATGCGACCGGCGGCGCCGGCGGCAGCGGTCACGTCCTCTCCACACAGACCACGCCCGTCACCGTCGTGGCAAACACGACCACGACCGTAAACTTCGTACTCAACGGCGTCGTGAAATCGGTGCTCGTGAGCAACGGCATCTTGGGTAACATCTGCAATTCAACCGGCACGCTGCAACTGAACGTGGCGGCGCTCGACGCCTCGGGCAACACGATCATCGGCCCCGGAACCTACAGCGACGCGAACGGCAACCCGCTGACAATCACCCTGACCACAACCGACACCTCCGGTCACAGCACGTTCGCAAACGGCGTAATCACCGCACCCGGCACCACCACCCCGGCCCTAAACTGGACCAGCGGCCCGCTAAACAACCAGACCCTAAGCGCCACCATAACCGGCGGCACCTTCACCGGCACAATCACCCCCGACCCTCTCGGCGGCTGCAGCTAAACGAAACATGTCATGAAGAGCAGCACGGGCGGTTAGACGATTGGGGTTGCTTGCATTTCGGGGGCGGCGTTGATTGTGGCGTGAAGGTTGCGGGCGAAGTCGACGGCGCCTTTGATCGGCATGTCGTAGGCTGCGTTGCAGTACTCTTTCACCGACGCGAGCGCGATCGACGGCGTCGCTTCGAAAATCGCGACGAGTTCGGCCACCTTAGCATCGAGTTCCGCGGCCGGTACGACTTCGGTCACGATGTTCACGGCTTGCGCGCGGGCGGCGGAGATCGTCGCGCGCGAGAGGACGAGATACATCAGATCTTTCTTCGCGACCCGATCGACCAGCGACGACATCACCATCGTCGGCAAAATGCGGTGGTTCATCTCGTTGATCTGGAACGTTGCCGTGTCGGCGGCAAACGTGATGTCGCATAACGCGGCCACCGACACGCCGAGGCCCATTGCCCGCCCATTCACGACGCCGATGATCGGCACCGCGCACGCGCGGAACGCGCCGTAGCAGTTGAAGATCACCTCGCTGAAGCGGCGGCGCTCCAGCGCGTCGGCGGGCGGCGTACCCGCCGGCGGCCGCGGGTTGTTGCGGCCGGTGATGAAGTCCGGGCCGATCGAGCGCAGCACGACGAACGCGGCGCGTTCGTGTGCGTGCAGCAGCAGGTTGGTCAGTTCGAGCGCGTCGGCGTCGGAGACGCCCTTCTGCTCGTTGAGCGTGATTTGCAGGCCGCGTCCGAGCGGCGCGGTCAGGATGCTTTCGGCCACAGCGATCACCTAGACCGTCAGCACGGATTCATCGAGCCACTTGATCGTGCTCGCAACGTTGCGCGGACGCGCGCTCGGTTCTTCCTTCGCGACCGCGCCGAGGTAGATGACCGCGATGATGCGATCGCTCGTGTCGATGTCGAGGAAGCGCTTCACCGCAGCGCTGGAGACGATCTTGCCGGTTTTCCACGCGGCGCTCAGACCTTTGGCGTGCGCCGCCAGCAAAATGTTTTGCGTGGCGGCCGCCGTCGCGACGAGATCTTCTTCGGCCGTGACGGGATTTTTGTCGGTGCGCACGCTGACGATGATCAGAGCCGGCGAACGCAGCGGCTTCTTCGCTTCGCCTTCGAAGATCGCGTCGCGCTTCGCGGGATCGGCGTCGGCCACGGCCTCGCGGGCCCACACCTCACCCAAACGTTCGCGCGCGGCGCCCGCGACCACGGTAAATCTCCACGGCTGCGTCAGCTTGTGGTTGGGCGCCCACGTGGCGGCTTCGATCAACTCCGCGATCGTCTCCCGCGGCACGTCGCCGGTGCTCTTGCCGACCGTGCGGCGCGTACGAATCGCTTCCAAGGTATCCATGCACGAATCGTGTGACATCGAGCCGCCGGAACCTTCAGCAGCCGGACCCCGTGAGATGCAGCAGGGACACGCCATTCAGGCGGCCGAGTTCGAGCCCGTTCCGGCCGCGAGCCTTGGCCATCTGCGTCAGTGCGTCGACGTCGCGCGGCGCGCGTGACGAGAAACTCATCGCGCGCGGCGCAGATCGCGGCGCCATCGGCCGCCGGCGCTTCGTCCAGCGACACAACGCCGGGCTCGGTATAGAAGATCAGTGAGTAGCTGCCCGCGACGCCGCGTACCGCAACCACCGCACCCGGCGCACGCTGCTCCTCGATGACGTGCGCAATGGCGGGAATCGGTTTGAACGTCTCGGCTGCCGGTTCGGCGACGAACGCGATGAACAGCACGAGCGCGCCCGACGTTGCACCGAGCACGTAGGGCGCGATCCAATTCCAGTCGCGCGTTGCGATGGCGGCAACGGTGGCCAGCGATCCGATCAGCATCACGGCGCCGAGAATCTCCGCTTGCGGGACGACGATCGCGGTCGTGCTCTCGAGATGATTGTTCTGGATGAACACGACGATCGCGATGCCGAGCGCGCCGATGAGCAGCGGAATCGAGAGGGCGGATGCGATCGCGCCGCGCCGGTCGACCACGTCGGAGACGCGCTCGAACCACAACGCCACGATGATCGCGAGCGCCGGCAGCATCAACGCGACGTAATTCGGCAGCTTCGTCTCGGCAAAGCTGAAAAACACGACCGGCACGACCGCCCACGTGAGCGCCAAGCGTTCGAACGAACCGGCCCGCGTGCGCGCGCTGTCGATCGCGTGCACGGCCGCCACCGGCACGAACGCGATCCAGGGAAAGAAGCCGAGAATGAGGACCGGCACGTAGTACCACCACGGACCGCTCTGGTTCTCGATGACGCCCGTGTAACGGCCGATCGTGTAGTGCCCGATCAGTTCGCGAAATGCGTCGGGTCCGACGCGCACCGCTTCGAGCACGAACCACGGCGCGACGATCAGCACGAACACGCCGGCCGCGGCGAGGAACGTCCGCCACGACGGGAGCGCGATCGGCGCGTCGCTGCGGCGTTCCCACACGAGCCACACGGCCAGCACGAGCACCACGATCACCGGCGCGACCGGTCCTTTCGCGAGCGTGCCCAGTGCGAGCGCCACGCTTCCGCTCAAGAACGCGATCGTGCGGCGCCGCACGTCGTTGCGATGATCGTGCGGTTCGAACGCGCGAAACCAGCACAGCGTCGCGATGACGACGCAGAGGTCGAGCAGCGCATCCATGATCGACAAACGGCCGACGATCGCTTGCATCAGGCTCGTCGAGAGCACGATCGCCGCGACCGTTCCGGCCCGCGTTCCGGCGACCCGGGCCGTGGCGTAGCCGAGTGCCCCGCCCATCGCGATCGTCGCCAGCGCCGCCGGCAGCCGCATCGCGAAGGCCGTGACCCCGAACGCTTTGGCGCACAACGCCGCGATCCAGAAGAACAGCGGCGGCTGGACGAACCACGGCACCCCGTTGACATGCATAACGACCCAATCGTGGGTCAGCAGCACCTCGCGCGCGGCTTCGCCGTAGACGGTCTCGCTGTTATCCCACAACGTGCCGTTGCCGAGCCCCGGGAGCGTAATGATCGCAGCAAAGAGCGCGCCGAGGACGGCCGCGCGCACGGGGACGAAACGCATCTGTAGGAAAGAACGACGAGGTGTTCCCGATCTCCCTCACGCTGGCCGAACGGCGCGTCGTCGTCGTGGGCGGCGGCGCCGTCGCCGAACGCCGGACCCGCGCCCTGCGCGAAGCCGGCGCCCGCGTGACCGTCATCAGCCCGTCCCTGACGCGCCAACTCGCCCAATGGGCTGAGGCGGGCGAGATTGCATGGACGGCCCGGCTCTTCGCCTTCGGTGACTGCGCAGGCGCGCTGCTCGCCTTCGCAGCGACCGACGATGCCGGGATCAACGCGGCCGTGGTGGTCGATGCGCACAAGCACGGCGTGCTGGTCAACGATACCGGCGATGCGGCACGCGGCGACTTCATCACCCCGGCCGTGCACCGTTCGGGCTCACTGACCGTCACGGTCGACTCGGGCGGCCTTGCGCCCAGCTTCACCGCCCGGATCCGCGATGAGTTGGCCGTGCAGTTCGACTCCCGCTACGCGCGGGCGGCCGCGACGCTCGGCGCGTTGCGCGAGCGCGTGCTTGCCGTCGTGCCGATCGACCGCCGCGCCGCCGTCATGCGTCACTTCGCCGAACGCGACATCGACGATCTGGCTTCGATGCCGCCGGGTGCGGTGGAGCACGAAGTGGAGCGCGCGGTCGACACTCTCGGCGGTGTGCGGCCGAGCGAACTCTCGACGCTGGTGTGCGCGACGCGCGCGAGCGCGCTTGCGATGTGGCAAACGCGGTCGGTGATGGCGCAGCTCGCCGGCGGCGGAATTCCGTCGACGGTGCTCGCAATCACGACCAAAGGCGATGCGGTGCAAGACCGCCCGCTGGCCGCAATCGGCGCCAACGGCGTGTTTGTGAAAGAATTGGAAGCCGCGCTGCGCGACGGGCGCGCCGACTACGCCGTGCACTCGTGCAAGGATCTCGAGAGCACGCTGCCCGGCGATATGGTGCTGGCCGCGATCGGCAAGCGCGAGGATCCGCGCGACGTCTTCTGCAGCGAGCACTACGCGACGTTCGATGCGCTGCCGCCCGGCGCACGCCTGGGCACGTCGAGCCCGCGCCGTCGCGCACTGTTGCGCGCGCTGCGGCCCGATCTGACGTTTCACGATATTCGCGGCAACATCGATACGCGGCTGCGCAAGCTTCGCGACGGCGATTACGACGCGATCGTGCTCGCCGCCGCGGGCCTCAAGCGCCTCGACCTCTCCGCCACGTACACGGTACCGTTTCCGCTCGACGTGCTCGTGCCCGCGGTGGCCCAAGGCGCGCTCGCCGTCGAGATGCGCGCCGGCGATGCGCGCATTCCGAAAGTGCGGCCACTGCTGAACGACCCGCAGACCGAAATCGCCGTGTTTGCCGAGCGCGCGTTTCTGCGCACCCTGCGCGGCGGCTGCCAGATGCCGGTCGGCGCACACGCCACCTACGACGGTGAGTTTCTGCTGCTCCATGCGGCGATCGCGTCGGCCGACGGTTCGACCGTGGTGCGCGGCGACCGGCGCGTGACGACGACCGCGATCGCGGAGATGGAAGCGGCGGCGGTGAGCTTGGCCGAGCAGATGCTGGCCGAGGGCGGCGCCGTGCTGCTCGGCGCACCCGACGAAGGCCGGCCCGGCGTACTGGCCGGCACGCTGTTCCTCTTGCCGCGCACCCAAGAACGCCCCAGCCGCATCGCCGCGGCGCTGCGCGAAGGCGGCGCGGAAGTCATCGAAGCGGTCGACGGGCAGGCGGCCCTCGCGGCGCTGGGCGGCCGCACGCCGAGCGCGATTCTCTTTCCCTCGGCGGCCGCGGTACGAGCCATTGCGACCTACCTTGCCGAACGTCACGGTGCGCGACCGATCGTCGCGGTGATGGGGCCGGAATCTGCCACCGCGGCAAAAGATGCGGGCTGGCCGCCCGATCTCGTGGCCGCGGCCGCCGATATCCCATCGTTCGTCCACACCGTCACGCATTTCGTTCTGGAGCACACCACATGAACGTCGCCGAACGCCTCGGCTTAGTGAATCGCCCGCGCCGCTTGCGCCAAAGCTCGGCGATGCGCGGGCTGGTGCGCGAAACGCGCGTCAATCACGACGGCCTCGTGATGCCGCTGTTCATCGTCGACGGCACCAACGTCGTGCAGCCGATCGGCTCGATGCCCGGCGTTTCGCGGCTCTCGGTCGACGCAGCCGTGCGCGAATGCCGCGAACTCGACGCGGTGGGCGTGAAAGCGGTGCTGCTGTTCGGCATTCCCGATTTCAAGGATGCGGTAGCGAGCAGCAATTACGATCCCAACGGCGTCGTGCAGCGTGCCGCGAGCGCGATCAAAGAAGCGTTGCCGCAGATGCTGGTGATCGCCGACCTGTGCAACTGCGAGTACACCGATCACGGCCACTGCGGCATCATCGGCTCCGACGGCGACGTCGACAACGATCAGTCGGTCGAGTTGCTGGTGAAGACGGCGCTCACGTACGCGCGCGCGGGCGTCGATTGTGTGGCGCCCTCGGACATGATGGACGGGCGCGTCGGCGCGATCCGCGAAGGACTCGATGCCGAAGGCTTCATCAAGACCGCGATCATGTCGTACGCGGCGAAGTACGCGTCGGGCTTCTACGGACCGTTTCGCGAAGCGGCCGACTCGACGCCGAGCTTCGGCGACCGCCGCACCTATCAGATGGATCCCGCCAATAGCCGCGAGGCAATGCGAGAGGTCGCGCTCGATATCGCCGAAGGCGCCGACATCGTTATGGTCAAGCCCGCGCTCGCCTACATGGATTTGATCCGGATGGTGCGCGACAGCTTCGACGTGCCGGTGGCGACGTACAACGTCAGCGGCGAGTACGCGATGGTGAAGGCTGCCGCCGAACGCGGCTGGATCGATGAGGACCGCGTCGTCGACGAAACGCTCACCGGTTTTGCGCGCGCCGGTGCCGACATCATCATCACGTACTTCGCCAAAGATTATTTGCGGCGTCATGGCTGAACGCAGCGCGCTGGTCACTGCGATCGTACTGGCCGGCGGCGAGTCGACGCGTTTCCCGGGCAAACTGTTCAAAGATGCGGGCGACCTGCCGTTGATCGTGCGCGTCTATCGCAACGTGAGCGACGGCCGCGCGACGCTGATCTCATGCAAAGGCGCGCTGCCGTATGAGATCGACCTGCTGATCGATGCTCCGGCCGTCGTCGACCGCTGGCCGATGCGCGGCCCGCTCTCGGGACTGCTCTCGACAATCGGCGAAGCGCGCACGCCATGGGTGTTTGCGGCGGCCGGCGACGCGCCGTTCCTCGACGCCGCGCTGATCGACCGCCTCGAAGCCTGCATCGAACCCGGCGACGAAGCCATCGTGCCGCGCCGCAAGCACGAGGGCAAACTGCAAATCGAGCCGCTGGCCGCGCTCTACAACTGCGAAGCTTTCATGCGCGAAGGGCTACCGGTGCTGCTGGGCGGACGCGGCTCGCTGCGCGCAGTGATCGAGCGCCTCCAAACGCGCTACGTCGATATGAACGACGCCGACGACCGCATCTTCACCAACGTCAACACCCCCGACGACTATGCAGCCATCAGCCCCGTTATTACGTAGCGTGGTGTCTTTCTGCACAATGACAGGCGGAACATGAACCACGACAAGTCTGAGGCGGCTTTTGAGCGGGCGAAGCGGGTTATTCCGGGTGGGGTTAACTCGCCGGTGCGTGCGTTTCGTTCGGTCGGCGGCACGCCGGTGTTCGTGCGCGAAGCCAGCGGGTGTATGCTCGTCGATGTTGACGGTAACGCCTACATCGACTACGTGATGTCGTGGGGGCCGCTGATCCTCGGTCACGCGAACCCGCTCGTGATCGCGGCCGTGCGCGACGCCGCCGAACGCGGGACGTCGTTCGGCGCGCCGACCGAAGCCGAGACGGAGTTGGCGGAACTCGTCATTGCGATGGTGCCGTCGATCGAGAAAGTGCGCTTCTGCTCGAGCGGCACCGAGGCGACGATGAGCGCGCTGCGTCTCGCGCGCGGCTTCACCGGCCGCGCAAAGGTCATCAAGTTCGCCGGCTGCTATCATGGCCACGCCGATGCGTTCTTGATCTCGGCCGGCAGCGGCGCGCTCACCAACGGGGTGCCGGACTCGCCCGGCATCACGGAAGGCGTCGCGCGCGACACGATCGTTATCGACTACAACGACACGCAAGGCGTGTGGAATGCGTTCGAGCAGTACGGCGAACAGATCGCAGCGGTGATCGTCGAGCCGTATGTCGGGAACATGGGCCTCGTCTTGCCACTGCCGGATTTCTTGCCGGCCCTGCGCGCGGCGTGCACGCGCTACGGCAGCGTCCTGATCTTCGATGAGGTCATGACCGGCTTCCGGGTGGCGCCCGGCGGCGCTCAGGAACGCGAGGGCGTCACCCCCGACCTCACCACCCTGGGCAAGATCATCGGCGGCGGGCTGCCGGTGGGGGCGTTCGGCGGCCGCGGCGACATCATGAGCTGCCTCTCGCCGGAGGGACCGGTGTACCAGGCCGGCACGCTCTCGGGCAACCCGCTGGCCATGGCAGCCGGGCTCGCGACGCTCCGCGGATTGCAAAATTCGAAAAATTATCCGCATCTCGAGGAACTCGGATTGCGTTTTGCCCTTGGGATGTCTGAAGTATTGACGCGGCATAGCGTGCCGCACGTCTCCGCGAACCGGGGCTCGATGGTCGGCTTTTTCCTCACGGATGGTCCGGTGACTAACGTAAGCGACGCCAAGCGGTCCGACACCGCGCTGTACGGGCGCTTCTTCCACGCCATGCTCGACCGCGGCGTCTACTTGGCCCCCTCGCAGTTCGAGGCCGGCTTCCTTTCCACGGCCCACCGCCGGCTCGACGTCGACCATACCCTCGAGATGGCCGATGCGGCCCTGACGGCGGTATTTGCCGCGCCGCGAGGAAGCCACTAACTCGTGCCACTCGTATGCATGGGACTCTCCCACAATACCGCGCCGGTCGACGTCCGCGAGAGCCACGCATTTCCGGCGCACAAAATGGGCGAAGCCCTGATCGCGCTGCGCGACTACGAAGCGGTCAAAGAGGCGCTGATGCTGCAGACCTGCGGCCGCCTCGAAATCTACGCCGAACTCGACGACTACGAAGAGGGCGTGAGCCAGATCCGCCAGTTCCTCGGCAACTTCCGCCACGGCGGCGTCGAGGACATGGATTCCTACATGTACACGCTGCTTGGGAATCAGGCGGTCGACCATCTCTTCCGCGTGAGCACGGGCCTCGACTCGATGCTGATCGGCGAAGCGGAGATTCTGGCGCAGGTCAAGGACGCGTTCATTCAAGGCCAGCGCGCGCAGTCGCTGGGCAAGACGCTGCATTCGCTCTTTCGCGAAGCGCTCAACGCCGGTAAGGCCGCGCGCACGCACACCGACATCGGCGGGCAGTCGGTGTCGATCGCAACGGCGGCGGTCACGTTCGCCGGCGCGCACGTGGGCGATCTGCGCGGGACGTCGGTGGTGGTCGTGGGCGCGGGCAAGATGGGTTCGCTCGTGGCGCGCCGCCTCAAGACGGAAGGCTGCCGCGAGATCGTGGTGCTCAACCGCAAGGACATGCACGGCGTGGTCGATGCGATCGCCGGCGCAGACATCGTCGTGACCTCGACCGGCGCGCAGACGTTCGTGTTGACGGTCGAAGACGTGACGAAGGCGATGGAAACGCGCCCGCAGCGCCCGCTGTTCATCGTCGACATCGCAGTGCCGCGCGACTGCGATCCCGAGGTGGCCGCGATCGACGGCGTCAGCGTCGTCGACGTCGACGGCTTGCGCGGCGTGGTCGACGTGACACTCGAACGCCGGCGCGAAGCGATTCCGATGGTTGAAGAGATCATCGCCGAACACACCCAGCGCTTCAACCACTGGTATCAGGCGCGCGTCGCCGTGCCGGTCATCAGCTCGCTCGTGCAGCGCGCGGAGACGATCCGCGAAGCCGAACTCCAGCGCCTGTTCGCGCGGTGCCCGGAACTCACCGAACGCGAACGGATGCTGATCACCGGCATGTCACTCACCGTTATCTCCAAACTCTTGCACGGCGCAATCACGAAGATTCGCGACAAGGCGATCGTCAACCGCGCCGAAGCCCTCACCGACGCCCACATCCTCGACGAACTCTTCGACCTGCACGCTCACGCGCAAGAAGAGTGAACCGCGGTAAGGTTTGGCTGGTTGGAGCGGGGCCCGGTGATCCGGGCCTTTTGACGCTCAAGGGTGCCCGCGCGATCCAAAACTGCGACGTTCTGCTCTACGATTATCTGGCCGCGCAATCGATCGTCGACCTCGCCCCGCCCGATTGCGAACGCATCTACGTCGGCAAGCGTCCCGGCACGCACGCGCTCGCGCAAGCCGAGATTACCGAGCTCACCGTGAAGCTCGCACGCGAGGGCAAGCGCGTCGTGCGGCTCAAGGGCGGCGACGTCTTCGTCTTCGCGCGCGGCGGCGAGGAAGCGCAAGCATTGCGCCACGCCGGCGTGCCGTTCGAGATCGTTCCCGGCATCACGTCGGCGATCGCGGCGCCGGCCTACGCCGGGATTCCGGTAACGCACCGCGATCACAACACGTCGTTCTCGATATCGACCGGCCACGAAGATCCGCTCAAGGGCTATACCAGCCTCGATTACGCCAAGCTGGCGAATCCCGCGTCGACGACGATCTTCCTCATGGCGATGGCCACGCTCCCCGGCGTAATCGGTGAATTGCGCAAGCACGGGCTGCCGGATACAATGCCGGTCGCAATCGTGCGCGACGGCACGAAGCCGACGCAAGAGACGCTGGTGGGAACGATCGGAACGATCGTCGACGACGCCGAACGCGCGCGCTTCGCCGCACCCGCGATCGTGGTCGTGGGCAACGTCGTGAACGAACGCGAATCGATCCGCTGGTTCGACCGCACGCCGGTGTTCGGCAAACGCGTGCTGGTAACGCGCCCCGTCAAAGCAGCCGGCGACTTTGCGCAGCAATTGTGGGAAGCCGGCGCGGAACCGATCCTCGCGCCGACCATCGCGATCGGACCGCCCGACGATCCCGCACCGGCCGCCGCCGCAGTGGCGCGCGTGCGCGAGTACGCGTGGGTCGTGTTCACGAGCCGCAACGGCGTCGATGCGTTCTTCGACATTCTCGGCGCCGCCGGCAAGGACGCGCGCGCTTTCGGCGATGCGAAGGTCGCCGCGATCGGACCGAAGACCGCAGCCGCGCTGCATGCGCACGGCATCCGCGTCGACTTCATGCCGGAGACGTACGTGAACGAAGCCGTCGCCGAGGGACTGCTGGCGCACGCGGCTCCCGGCGAGCGGGTGCTCGTGTTCCGTGCCCAAGAAGCGCGTGAGGTGCTGCCGGATACGCTGCGCGCGGCGGGACGCACGGTCGACGCCGTCGCCGCCTATAAGACGCGCTACGTCGATGATTCTGAACTGCGCGCCAAAACCGAACGCGCGGATATCGTCACCTTCACGAGCGCCAGCACCGTGCACGGCTTCGTTCACAACCTCGCCGATGCGGCAACGCTGCTCGAGAGTAAGACGGTGGCTGCGATCGGGCCGATCACCGCAGCCGCGGCGCACAAGCTCGGCATCGGCATCGATGTCGTCGCGGAAGAATTTACGGTCGAGGGATTGTTGCAAGCGCTCGAAGGTGTCACCCGCTGAGCGGGACCGAAGCGCTGATCAGCGGCACCCTCGTCGCTGCCCTCATCGCGTTGGCTGCGCTGCGTTCGCACGCGCTCACGCGCAGCGGCGCGCTGGCCGCGTTCGTCGTCGGCGCCGTCACGTTTGCGGCCGGCACGATCGGCAGCGCGCTCTTGCTGCTGGCATTTTTCGTCTCGTCGATCGCGCTCTCGCGCGCGGGCAAGAAGCGCAAACGCCAACTCGTCGATATCGGTAAAGGCGGCGCGCGCGATGCGTGGCAGGTGCTCGCCAACGGCGGCGTCGCGACGGTATGCATTGCCATTTGGGCGTTCGCCGATCACGCCGTCGTGACGTCGGCTTGGTTCGCCGCGTTTGCCGGTGCCCTCGCCGCAGCAACCTCCGACACGTGGGGCACCGAGATCGGGACGTTGGCGGCGAAACCGCCGCGCTCGATCCTGACCGGCAAGCCGCTCGCGACCGGACTTTCCGGCGGCGTCAGCGCGCCCGGCAGCGCGGCCGAAGTCGCCGGCGCCGTGCTGATCGCGGTCCTGGCACCCGCTGCGCTGCTGCTCGCGCTACCCGGCACCCCGGTGACGCTGCACGGCCTGACCCGGCTCTTGCTGCCCGTCTTCATCGGCGGGATCGGCGGCGCTACGATCGACTCCGTGCTCGGCGCGACGCTGCAAGAGCGCCGCTGGTGCCCGGCCTGTCAGCGCGAATGCGAGGTCGACCCGCACGGCTGCGGGACGGCAACGGAGCGCCGGCGCGGCTTGCCGTGGATGAGCAACGACGCCGTGAACCTCGCCGCAACCCTCAGCGGCGCCGCCATCGCCGCCGGACTTTGGTGGATTCACGTTCCGTGAATCCTTCGCGTTTGGGCTCCGCCCAAGCCGCCCTCTGATAAGATGCAAGTGCCCGAAGCGACTTCGGTCGCTGTGGCGAATGAGCGGGCAGTCCACAATGGCGCTTACGGCGGAGGTGCCGGATGGCAGATCGAACGGCCCGGCGAAGGCAACCAGTATCCCACGATCGAGAGCGGGTTTTCGCTCGTCCTGATGACGACGGCGATCATCGCCGCAACGCTGATGCAGACGCTCGACACGACGATCGTCAACGTGGCGCTGCCGATCATTCAGGGCAACCTCGGCGCGACGCTCGACGAAGGCGCGTGGGTCGTCACCGGCTACATCATCTCCGCCGTCATCGTCATCCCGCTCACGCCGTGGCTGCAAATCCGCTTCGGACGCCGGCAGTACTATTCCACCGCGATCATCGGCTTCACGATCGCATCGATGCTGTGCGGAATCTCGGGTTCGATCCAAGAACTGATCTTCTGGCGCATCGTGCAGGGCGCGTTCGGCGGCGGCTTGATCGCAACGGCGCAAGCCACGCTGCGCGATACGTTCCCGAAGAGCAAGTTCGGCTTGAGCCAAGGGCTCTTCTCGATCGGCGCGATCGTCGGTCCGGCAGTCGGTCCGACGCTCGGCGGCTGGCTCACCGATAACTACTCGTGGAACTGGGTGTTCTTCATCAACGTCGTGCCGGGCATCTTCGCCGGCACCGTGATGCTGATGCGCCTGAAGAATCCGAACGACCCGCGGCGCGTGCCGCTGGATTTCGTCGGCCTCGGGCTGTTGATCGTGGGCCTGGGCTCGTTGCAGTACGTGCTCGGTGAAGGCCAGCAGAACGACTGGTTCTCCGATCAGCGAATCCTCACGGTTCGCGATCGTCAGCGGCCTCGGTCTGCTCGTCGTTCGTCGCGCTGGGAACTCTTCGGCACGCAAAACCCGGTCGTCGATCTGCGCGTGCTGCGCTACCGCAGAGTCGCGGCCGGCTCGGTGCTGGCGTTCGCCATCGGCGCGACGCTCTACGGCGGCATCGTCATCTTTCCGCAGTACATGCAAGGCGTGCTCGGCTTCACCGCAATGCTCAGCGGCGAGTTGATCTTCGTGCGCGCGGCCTTCATCGCGCGTCTTCGCGCCGCTCGCGGTGCGTTTGGCAACGGGCGGCAAAGTCGACACGCGCATCCTGTTGCTGATCGGCTTCGCGCTCGTCGGCATCTCGCAGTTCTGGTTCGCGCAACATCACGACGTCGGGCAACGACTTCGGCATCGATGGTGCTGCCGAACATCATCAGCGGGATCGGCCTCGCGATGCTGTTCATCCCGATCTCGATCGCGATGCTCAACGGCCTCAAGCCGCAGATGATCCCGAAGGCCGCCGCGTTCCAGAGCCTCTCGACAGCAGCTCGGCGGTTCGATCTCGACCGCGATCCTCGTGACGCTGCTCTCGCAGCGCAACGCGTTTCACCAAGAGATCGCTCGCGCAGTTCATGCAGCCCGCCTACGGGCCGGTCGCACGCTTTCTTCACAGCCACGGTTCGCTCGGGCAGCTCTACGGCGACCGTGCTGCAGCAGGCCAGCGTGATGTCGTTCGCCGACTGTCAGTTCGTCCTCGGCGTGCTCGCCGTCGTGCTTATGCCGCTGGTGTTCGTCCTGCCCAGAAAGCGCCCGAGCACCGGCCCCGTGCACGTTTCGCTGGAGTAGCGCAACGGGTACCGTTCCCGCATGAGAGCGACTTGGAAACCCCACGAAGCGCACGGCGAACTCACCAGCCGCGCCGGGCTGCCCGACAGCGTCTTCGCGTATCCGAAAAAGCGCAAAGAACCGATGACCGACGCGAAGCACGTTCGCAACGCGATCGCGCGCTACGATCAGGTCACCGGCGTGTCGGCCGACGAGCGCGCGCTGGCGTTCAGCAACATCAAAAAAGCGGCCAAACACTACGACGTGGAGATGTCGGAAACGAAAGCGTCCGACCTCGGAACGCGCCCGAAGACCGGCCGCACCGCCGCCGACCGCAAGAAGTCGGCGAAGAAAGCCGCCACGACGCGCAAGAAGACCACCGGCAAGAAGACCACCCGCAAAAAGACGGTCCGCAAGAAAGCATAGGCACGACGGAGCCGCCGTAGAAGGCGGCATGGATGAATGGCCGCGTGTTGTCCGGGGCCGCACTTCTCATTCTGGCCGCGAGCATCGCGGCCGGATGCGGCGGCGGCGGCGGTCATAGTGCCGGTTCCGGATCGGCCGTGCCGGCGGCCAGCACACCGGCGTGTCCCGAAGAGCTTCCCGCCAACGGGACCGTTGCGCTGTGCATTCCCCAGAACAATGGCGTCGGCGGCAAACTGACGTTTACGGTGGCGGGCCTGCCCGCCGGCGTGACGGCCGACATCGCTGCGTCGTCGGTGCCGGCGGAGCCGCAGACCGTTCGGCGCAAGAGCACCGCGCGGCGCAAGATCGCCTCCGCCGCGACGGCGCTCGAGCAGTGGGCCGTGAACATCGCCGATACCGCGAGCGGCGCGAACGCGACCGTGACCGCGCCGGCGATCACGCTGACCGGCGTTGCGAATGCATCGTCGGTCGTCGTGGAGCTGCGCGATCAGAAAGGCAACTTCGCCGTCTTCGCTTACAGCTTGCCGGAGAGCACGACGACCGAGTCGACCTACGCGCCGTCACCGACCGGCGGTGAGACCGCCGCGACGTTGCTCGCGAGCTGCTTCGATCAAGACACGACGTGCTATCTCGCCGTCGTGTCGAACTCGCTCTTTGAGCCGGCCGGCGTGCCAACCTCGAGCGCGATATCGACACCGGAACCGTCGTCAGAACCGACAGGGTCGGCGAACGCGGGCGCGCCGACACAAATACCGACGACGGCGCCGGCGTCGGGGACGCTGTCCGACGTCGCCGTTACCAGCGCAAGCGCCGTCAACGAAATCGCGACCGTGGGCGCTACGCCGGCGCCCGCGTTTCCGCTCAACGGCGGCACGATCACGTGGGGTTCGCCGAGCGGCGAGGCGTTGTTCTCGCTGAGCGGCAGCGACGGTTCGTCCGTCAACATCAAGTACTGGGGCGGCGAGGCGCCCAGCGGCTGCCCACCGCCCGCCGAAAGCGGCGGCAGCGGCGGGGTGAAGGCCGTGATCTACAGCGCCGAGTTCAGCGGCTGGATCGGCACGAACTTCGAGTGGAGCTTTGCGGGCGGCAATCTGTTCAGCGTTACGCCCGTCATCACCGGCGTCGCACCGAACGGAACGTACTACGGACTCATCGCGCCCGAAGGTTCCTGCAGCAGCGCCGAGATCGTGAACGCAAGCGGACCGCCGGCGAACCTCAGCCCGTTCGTGCTCGGTCCGCTGCTGAGCCCGCTAACGGTGAACGAAGCCGAAACGTACGTCATCGAGATCTGGTATCAGTAGACGTCCTACGTCGGGACGCCGGCGCCGTACGTCTTTTCGAGATACGGAATGATATCGTCGTCGTCGTCGAGCACGACGTCGCCGTCAACGAGCACGGGAATGCTCGTCTGCCCCGACGCCGCCTTCGTCGCCGTCCGTTCGGCATGCGAATGCGGCTCGTTGACGATCGAATAATCCAGCAATAGGTCGGTGAGCTTTTTCCGCACGCGCACGCAGTACGGGCACCACTCCGCCTGGTAGAGCACGATATTCGTCTTGCGTCCCATACGTCCGTATAGCCGCAGGCCGGACCAAAAGGTTGCGCTCAAGCAAGCAGGGCGGCAAGCGCGGCGCGGATCTGCTCGAAGGCGGCTCGCTTGTCGGGATCGGGATCGAACCCATGGACGAGCATCGCCGCATCGGCCTCGAACACGAACAGCGAGCCGTCGGGCAGCACCGTGCAGTCGATGCCGAAATAGTCGAGGCCGACGGCCGCACCGGCGGCACGCAGCGTCGTCTCCCAGCCGGGCAGCACGTCGCCCGGCGCTTGCAGAAAGCGCCGCTCCTCATCGCGCATCCATTCGTGCGCGCCCATCGGGGCCCGGTGGTAATGGATCATCCACGACTCATCGAGCGCGAGATGATACGCAAACGGCACGCCGCCCACGAACATCACGCGATACTTCCGGTAGAATCCGTCCGCGCTGCGGTAGTCGACGAACGCCCCCACGTCGTACGTTGCGGCCGGAACGCGCGCCGCATACGCCGCAGCCGCGGCCGCATCGTCAACGCGCTCGAGGCCGCGTCCGCCGTGCGCGTCGCTCGGCCGCACCACGAGCGGAAACCCGTCCGCGATCTGCAGCAACGCATCGCGCGTCACGCGCCGCACTGCGCCCGTGCCGCAGCCGGGGATGCCGGCTAGCGTTGCCGCGAGCCGGTCGCGCGCCGTGCCGGCGATCTTGCGCGGATCGTTGATCGACGGCTTAGCCTGCGCCGCGATGAATCGCTCCGCGGCCTCGAGCGCCGGCTGCGCCGCGACGCTCTCGCCGATCGCGTTCACTACCACGTCGTATGCGGGCAGCTCCACATCGCCGCGATCGAACGCCGCATCCGGCAAATACCAGCGGTGCATCGTCCAGCGCTCCGCATCGACGACGAAATCCAGCGGCACGTTTCGATGCCACGGTCCGGCGACGCACAACACCAGCGCCGAACGCGCCCCGGGCAGCGCGACGGGCGAATAGAGCCGGCGTAACGCGAACGCCGCATCGAACCATGCTTGCGCGGCCCCTTCGTCGCCCGCCATATAGGCGAGTTCGCCCAGCACGATGCGCGAGGGCGCATCGTAGGGATCGAATCGCGCCGCCAGCGCGTAGGAGCGTTGCGCCGCGTCAGTCTTGCCGCGGCGCAACAGCAGGTTGCCGCGCGCCGCATGCACCGCGGCGTTGCTCGGATCGAGCGACACGGCTTCTTGCAGCAATGCCCATGCCGCATCGAAGGCGGGCTCGTCCGGCAGCGAGCCCGGAATCCGCGCGTGATCGCCGAGCGCCGGCACGAGTTGCTGCGCGGCAGCGAGCAACTCGTATGCGCTCACCCCTTACTTCGGCAGCAAGTGCGCGACGGCGGCCTTTTCTTCGAGCAGTTCCTTATGCGTGGCGTCGAGCCGCGCGCGGCCGGCATCGTCGATCTTCAGGCCCTGCACGATCGAGATCGTGCCGTTGCTGGTGGTCACCGGATAGCCGAACATCACGCCTTCGGGAATGCCGTAGCTGCCGTCCGACGGAATCCCCATCGAGATCCAGTCGTTCTTCGGCGTGCCCTTGACCCAATCGCGCATGTGATCGATCGCCGCATTCGCCGCCGATGCCGCCGACGAGAGGCCGCGCGCTTCGATGATCGCCGCGCCGCGCTTTTGCACGGTCGGCACGAGTTCGTTGTTGCGCCACGTCATATCGTTGATCAGCGCGGTCGCCGGCTTCCCGTCGATCTCGACGTTCGAGATGTCGGGATATTGCGTCGTGGAGTGATTGCCCCACACGGTTACCTTCGTCACCGCAGCGTTCGCCGCGCCGGCCTTGTGCGCGACTTGCGCGATCGTGCGGTTGTGATCCAGCCGCATCATCGCGGTAAAGTTCTTCGGGCTGAGACCCGGCGCGCTCTTCATCGCGATCAGGCAGTTGGTGTTAGCCGGATTGCCGACGACGAGCACCTTGACGTCGCGCTTGGCAACCGCATCGAGCGCCGCGCCTTGCGCGGTAAAGATCGCGCCGTTGGCGGTGAGCAGATCGTTGCGTTCCATGCCCGGACCGCGCGGACGCGAACCGACGAGCAGCGCAAAATCGGCATCCTTGAAGGCGACCTTCGGATCGCTGGATGCTTCCATCGAGTGCAGCAGCGGAAACGCGCAGTCGTCCAACTCCATCATCACGCCGACGAGGGCTTTTTGAACCTTCTCATCGGGAATTTCGAGCAGCTGCAAGATGATGGGCTGGTCCGCACCGAGCATCGCTCCGCTGGCAATGCGGAAGAGCAGGCTGTAGCCGATCTGACCGGCCGCTCCGGTGACTGCGACGCGTACGGGGGTTTGACTCACGTTGGGGATCCTCCAGAAAGTGAAAAGCCGGGGAAATTTCGGCCCGCAGGCCCCGCGCCCCGCCCGGAGATATTACATCGTGATGAACGCCCAAACGTCCCCCGGAAACGTCGCAGCGCTGCGTAACGTCCTGGCGGGGATCGTGGGCGACGCGCACGTGCTGACCGAGCCCGAAGACGTGATCGCCTACGGCTTCGACGGCACGTTCTTCGCCAATACGCCGCCGCTGGTCGTGCTGCCGGGCTCGACGGCCGAAATCGCCGCGATCCATCGCTACGCCAACGCGGAACGCATCGCGATCACGCCGCGCGCGATGGGCAGCGGGCTCTCCGGCGGCTCGGTGCCGCTGGCGGGCAGCATCGTGCTCGGCGTCGCGCGCCTCAACCAGATCCTGACGATCGATGAGATCGACCGCGTCGCCGTCGCGCAAGCCGGCGTCATCACCGCGAACCTGCAAGCCGCGGTCGAGCGCAAGGGCCTGTTTTATCCGCCCGATCCGTCGTCGCTCAAGCAGAGCGCGATCGGCGGCAACGTGGCGGAAAACGCCGGCGGCGCGCGCTGTCTGAAGTACGGCGTGACGGTCGACTACGTGCTCGCGCTCGAAGTCGTGCTGCCCGACGGCACGGTGATCCGCACCGGCGGACGCTCGGTGAAGAACGTCACGGGCTATAATTTGCGCGCGCTCTTCACCGGCGCCGAAGGCACGCTCGGCACGATCACCGAGGTCACGGTGCGGCTGTTGAGCAAGCCGCGCTACGCGCGCACGGCGATGGCGATCTTCGATCGCATGGACGACGCGACGAACACCGTGAACGCGGTGCTCGCATCGGGCGTTCTGCCGACGTCGATCGAGCTGATCGACGACACGACGGCGCGCTGCATCGAGGACAACACGCCGATCGGCTTGCCGCTCGACGCGCAGGCGATCTTGCTCTTCGGCACCGACGGCAACGACGAACGCGTCGTCGATCGAAGACACCGCGCGCATCGGCGAGATCGCCACGGCCGGCGGCGCGCGCGAAATCCGCATCGCGCCAAACGCGATCGAAGCGGAGAAGATGTGGAGCGCGCGCCGCGCGATCTCGCCGTCGCTCGCGCGCCGCCGCCCGAACAAGCTCGGCGAAGACATCGCCGTGCCGCGCAGCGCGATCCCGGAGATGGCGCGCCGCGTGCGCGCGATCGCGACGAAGTACGCGCTGGAGATCCCGCTCTTCGGTCACATCGGCGACGGCAATCTGCATCCGAACATCCTGTGCGACCGGCGCAACGCCGAAGAGATGGTGCGCGTCACCGGCGCCGCGCGCGAGATCTTCGAAGCCGCGATCGATCTCGGCGGCACGCTCTCGGGCGAACACGGCATCGGCTTGCTGAAGAAGCAATTCATGGAACTCGATCTCGGCGCCGACGCGATCGCGCTGATGCGCCGCATCAAGGATGCGATCGACCCCAACGGCATCATGAACCCCGGCAAGGTCTTTCCCGACCCCGGCGGCGCCGACGCGTTCCACCTCTGACATGGCCGAAGCAAAGGCACGCAAAACCGGCGGCACGCGCACGTGCTACAACAAAACCGGCACACCCAAAGCCGCCTTCGCGACCAAAAAACTCGCCGAACGCGCGATCCCGCGCACCAGCACCGGCCTACGCCCCTACCCGTGCCCAAAACACGGCTGGCACCTAGGCCACGAGTAATGTCATCTCAGGGGAACAGAAGTTCGGATGCCGGGGTCGACGAGATGACTCCGAAGCGCGCAGCAGCGTCTAACACGGGTTGGATTTGCGCGGGTTCGGCGCGTTCGGCGAAGGGGACGCGTTTCATTTCGGGTGGGGCGGCGAGGTGCGTGTATTTTTCGAGGATGCGGGCCGATTCGGTGTGGTGGGTGGCGGCCCAGCGCGCCGTTTCCACCATCACGGCGCGAAAACGGCGGATCGCATCGGCGTGGCTCTGCGCCCAGGCGTTCGTGCTGAACCACGCGCCGACGAGAAACGTTTTTGCGATCGCGTCGTGCGTCGGCGCGAGCACTTTGCAACCGCCGTCGCGTAAGGCATAACTGAGATAGGGCTCCGACACGATCGCCGCCGCCGCGCGGCCCGACGTGACCATGTTGCACGCGGTCGGCTGCTGCACTTCGACGTACTTGATCGATGCGAGATCGGCACCGCCGCGCGTCAGCCACGATTGAATGCTCACCCAATTCAGGTCTTTGAGCGCGGTCACCGCGATGATCTTGCCGTTGAGATCCTTGGCGTCGTTGACGGTGGAGTTCGCGGCGGTGACGAGTTCGGTCGTTGGGCCGGCGCTCGTATAATAGCCGGCCGGCGCGACAATGACGAACGGTAAACCGGCCGCGTGCGCGGTGGCAAGCGCGACGATGTTGGACTGCCCGATGTCGATCGACCCGCCGGCCACGGACGCCGCGACGGTGCTCCCGCTCGCCAGCAGATTCAACTCGACATCGAGCCCGGCTTTCTTGAAAAACCCGAGATCGGCCGCGTAGAGCGCCTCAGCACCCAAGTCGATCGGCGTGGTCGCGATGCGGATCGTCGTTGGCGTCTGCGCTTGCGCCGCGGCAACGAGGCCGCACCAGACGGCGCACGCCGTCAACAGCGCGACGCGCAGGATGCGCGCGGTTATCGTGCGACTCCGCCGGATCCGCTGACGGCTACGAAATCGTGCGCGTTTGCATCCCAGCGCGTGATGATGCACGATTCGACGCCGATGCCGCGCTGCGGATACTTCGCGAAGTCGTACACGCCGTTGATGCCGGGCCACGCATGCTGCGATACGATCCAGCCGCGCAGCTGGTCGGAGGTGGCGTTCCAGCCCAGCGCCGCATACGCATCGAGCAGCAGTTTGGT
The DNA here is from genome assembly GCA_963845455.1 of Vulcanimicrobiota bacterium. Classification (GTDB taxonomy): domain Bacteria; phylum Vulcanimicrobiota; class Vulcanimicrobiia; order Vulcanimicrobiales; family Vulcanimicrobiaceae; genus Lustribacter. The sequence continues at coordinate 388,853 of CAWJSM010000004.1, forward strand.
CGGATCCCAGGAGAGCGCGCCCGGAAGATCCGGCTTCGCACCGGTCTTCGCATACGCGGCAAAATACTGGCTCTGCGCCGCCTTGACGCCGGCCGGTTCCGAGGCCGGCGGCGTAACGCCGGGCACGCCGGGGAAGAGCAGCGTCTTCGGCAAGAAACCGTCGTAGCCGGTAAGCTGCGCGCGCACCATGTTGCCGTTGCCGGCCATCACCGGCACGTCCAGCCCAACGTCGTGAACGCCGTGCAGCGCGACGCCGAGCCCGGTGCCGGCCGTCCAGACGATGACCGTTTGCGGGTCGGCGGCTTTGATGCGGGTGATTTGGGCGGCCACGCTAAGATCGCTGACGGCGAAGTGCTCGCGGGCGACGAGTTTCAATCCGCTGTTCACCGGTTCGGCCATAACCTTGTTGAAGTTCTCTTCGAAGTCTTGTCCGCTCGCATCGGTCGAGCTCATGATCGCGACGCGCGTCCACTTCTGGCCGCGGAAGTAGGTTGCGATGCCGGCCGCCATCGCGTCGCTGCCGACGCCGGCGCTGAACATGAACGAACCGGCAGCCGGGTGTACGCCGGGCGAGAAGCACGATACGATCGGTCCGGCCGCAATCAACGGGATGAGCGCGCTGCATTCGGCGGTGAACGTCGGCCCGAACGTCGCTTGCACGTGCTGGCTGATCAGCTGGTTCAACAACTGCACCGCGGTCGCCGGCGATGAGGTGGTGTCTTGGAGCGACACGTGCACCATCTTGCCGCGAATGCCGCCTTGCGCGTTGACGAGCCCGGCGATGAGCTGCACCGATTGCAGCGCTTGCTTTCCGATGAACGCCGCCGGACCGGTGACCGAAAGGACGGTTGGAAGTTCGACCGTTTCATCGGCCGCGGTGGCCGGCCCGACGCCGGCGGCAACGAGAGCGGCCAGCAGCGCGATTCCGATGAACCGGCGACAGTTGGAAACACGCGGGATCGTCATTCAATCCTCCAAGGTCGGGCACCCCGACCGGATAGCGGTTGGCTTTCGGGAGAGTTAAGCCCCGCCATGAACGCGCGGCGTGCCCGTGTTAAGGGTTTGTACGGTCGACAAAGGGCCAAAGGGAGCAAGCGAAAGGTGTGTTATTGAACACTTAGATCTTCCGGAGCTTGGTCCCGCCCTTAGGGAGCGGGCTTATCGTCGTCTCTTGAGGAGAATTGCCGTGAGCGCGCTAGACGCGGTCGAGCCCGGACCCGATTCGGTCTACCAGTCGGGCGTCGCCGAATATCAGGCTTCCCGGGCGCGCTACATTCGCTCGGTTACCTCCGGCGTCGAGCAGCGCTTCATGGAAACGATCGGCCGGCGCCGGGATTCGCTCCGGGAAGAGATCGCGAACCTCACCGAACTCGCGCAGCACCGCTACGATGCCTATCAAGCAAGCCTGAAAGCGTACGCCGTCAAAGCACCGGGCCGCGTCACGGGCGGCGGGATCATGCCGCCTTCACCCACCGATCGCGTCGTGCGCGGCATCGACAAACTCTATCGAAGCGCGGTCCAGTCGGCCGAAGCGTTTCGCGAAGTCAACGACATCATTCGCAAACGCAAAGACAAGCTCGGCGAGATCGACTACAAACTCCGCCAGCGCGTCGAGGAGTTCGGCCGCGATCTGATCGCGCAACTCGAAACCGAAAGCGGCCTCGAAGGCGCATTCAAACGCGACCCGCTCCTCGGCCGCGCCCACGCCCGGATGCTCGCCGCCCGCGCCCGGCAGATGTCCGCTCTTTCAGGCTGAGTGGCTGTCCCTCGACAAGCTCGGGATGACATATCACTCGTTCATGCCGTAGAGGCGGGCGAAGAAATATTGGGCGTCTTCTTCGGCTTTGTCGACGTCGATCAGGCCGCTGACGGCGCGGTCGTAGGCCTTCACGATCTCGCGTTTGATCGCGGTCGTCGAGCGTTCGCTTTCGAAGTCGATGTCGGCCGGCCGGTATGACGTGAGGTTCGTCGCGAAGTTCTCGCGCGCTTCGGTCAGCGAGTAGTCGTGATTCGGTCCGCCGGCAACGTCGTCGGGACCGAAATAGTCGTGATAGCCTTCCGGACGATGCGGGTTGTCGTCTTGTCCGTCGTCTTCCCACGCGCACAGCGAACAGATCTCGTAGGTGGTGCGCTCGGCGATCGTCGGATAACCGCACGCCGGACACGTGACGCGGCCGGCATCCTCGAACACGCGGCGGCGTTCTTCGAATCGATCGATGTCGAAGCTCATAACGTGGTCTTCCCGAGCGCGCTGAGGACTAATTCCACGGCGAGGATTGCGGTTTGATTCTGATTGTCGAGGATGGGATTGATCTCCGTGATCTCGAGCGAGCCGAGCGCGCCCGACGCGGCGACGGCTTCCATCAACAGGTGCGCTTCGCGATAGGAGAGGCCGCCGCGCACGGGCGTGCCGACGCCGGGCGCCTCCGTCGGGTCGATGCCGTCCATGTCGAAGCTCACGTGCAGCGAGCCCGGACCGTCGCAGGCAATGGCCAGCGCTTCCGCGATGACCGCGGCCATGCCGAGCCGGTCGATGTCCGACATCGTGAACGCCTTCACGCCGAGCTCGCGAATCGCTCGCTTCTCGCCTTCATCAACGTCGCGCAGGCCGATGAACACGATCCGCTCGGCGGCGATCGATGCTGCTTCGATGGCGAAGTGCACCGGCATGCCGTGCACGTTGCCCGAGGGCGAACTGATCGGCGTGTTGATATCGCCGTGCGCGTCGACCCAAATCACGCCCGGCGCTCGGCCGCGCGCCCGCGTCACGCCGGCAAGCGTTCCCATCGCGATCGAGTGATCGCCGCCGAGCACGAGCGGAAAGTGACCCGCGGCGCACGACCTCATCGACCAGCTCGGCCAATAGCGCGCACGCCTCGTTGATGATCGGGAGATACTTCGCGTTCGCCTCCTCCGGCGACGCCGATTCCGCCACGCGAACGGGAACGTTGCCGCGATCGACCGTGGGGATGCCGAGCCGCTCGATCGCGGCGTTGAGTCCGGCGTAGCGGACCGCCGAGGGCCCCATGTCGACGCCGCGGCGACCGGCGCCTAAGTCCATCGGCACGCCGATCACGTCGACCCGTGTCGTGCTCACGTTATGCGCGCGGCGCCCAACTGTTGAACGTGTCGATGAAATGCTTGTCGACGAGATCTTTTTCGGGCAGCGGCGCCTTCACGATGCCTTGCGCGATCGAGAGCTGCCAAAAGACCGGCATCGACTTTTCCGGGATGCGGCCGCGCTCATCGAAGTCTGGCATCGCTTCGTCGTACGCGCGCGCTGCATATTTCGAATCGAACTTCAGCCGGTCGACCAGCGTTTGCACCGCCAGCGCTTTGTTTGCGCGCGCGAGACGGATCGCCGCAACGTGGCCGCGCAACAGCGCCGTGATGATCTGCGGCTTCTCCGCGATCAGCGTGGACTTCGCCATGTAGAAGTGCTTGGGCCAATTCGGCGAAACGTCGGCGGCCTGCGTGCCGAGCAGCGTGAAGCCGTTGTCTTGCGCTTCCCATTTGAACGGCGCCGTCAAGATCGCCGCGTCCAGCCGGCTCGACTTTCATGCGCCGGAAACGCGCTCGGGCTGCCGCCGGCCTGGATGATCTGCACGTCCTTGTCGGGCACGAGATGATTGCGTCCGCAAGACGTAGCGCGTGATCAGATCGGTCAGCGATCCGAACGTGGCAACGCCGAGCGTCTTGCCCTTCATGTCGCGCCACGATTTGATCGCCGGCTGCGCGAGCCACGAGAAGTCGGCCTGGTTGAAGCCGCCGTAGAAGCCGATCACGCCTTGGTTCGCCGTGACGAGGTTCAGCAAGCCGCTCGATGACGCGAGCGCGATGTCGATCGAGTTTCCGGCCAGCGCCTGCGCCACTTCCGTATCGCCGCGAAAGCCCAGCGCGCTCACGTTCAGGCCTTGGTCCTTGAACGTGTGCGTCAGCCGCCAAGTAGAGCGGGAGCTGCGTGGGCGAATCGACCGCCGTTCCGACGTTGAGGTTCGTCGGCGACTGGCCGAACGCCGGCGCGGCCAGCGTCGCGGTGAGGCCGGCGATGAAACGGGGCGCGCTTCATCTAGATACCGTCGAGCAGTGCGCCGAACTTTTCGCGTACGCGTTCGAGCAGTTCGGGCGTGGCCCGCGCCACCTTCGGAAACGTCTTCAGGCGGTCGAACGGACGGCACGCATCGATGATCGCGCGTGAGTTGGCGTACTCTTGGCGCCCTTCTCGAGCATCGGGTCGAGCGGCGAACTCCATGCGTTGCGCATGAAGTCGATGTCGGCGACCGGATCGCAGCGCGTGCACATCACCCATAGCACGTCGAACATGTCGGTCGGGTCGACGTCATCGTCGACCACCACGACGAAGCGGCCGAGATAGTTGCCCGACTTCACGTTGGCGGCGAGCATCGCGGCTTGCTTCGCATGACCCGCGTAGGCCTGTTTGATCGAGATGACGTTGAACAGGCGGCCGATGCCGGCTTCGTGGCACCAGACGCCCTTCACGCCCGCGAGGCCGGCCTTCTCCACTTCGTCCCAGATCATCGCCGACTTGATGATGCACTTGCCGTACGAAATGTCGGTCGGCGGACGCATCGGCACGGCCATCGTGATGATCGGGTTGTTGCGATAGTACACGCGGCGGATTTTCACGATCGGCTGCTCGGCTTGCGGGTTCGCGTAGTAGCCGGTGAACTCGCCGAACGGACCCTCGATCGCCTTTTTGTCGGCGTACATCTCGCCTTCGAGCACGATCTCGGCATCGGCCGGCATCGGCAAGCCGTATAGCTCGCTGTTGATGACGTGCACGGGCGCGCCGAGATGGCCGCCGGCGTAATCGAACTCCGTTACGCCGTAATTCACGTCGTGGTTGCCGGCCAGCGTGAGGACCGGATGCTGGCCGCAGCTGATCAGCACCGGACACGGCAGGCCGCGTTCGAAGTACTTGTCGCGAATCTGCCGGCCGTGCTTGCCCGGCGAGATGTAGATGCCGACCGTGTCCTTGTCGTGCACTTGCACGCGATACGTGCCGGCGTTCACCCAGTCGCTGTCGGGGTCGCGCATGATGACGAGGTCGTGCGTGCCGATGTAGCGGCCGCCGTCTTCTTCGTGGACGCGCGGCACGGGGAACTTGTAGAGATCGACCGCGTCTTCACGGTCGACGTTTTCGAGCACCGATCCGCTTTCGACCACGCGGTGCGGAATCGGCGCATGCGTCTTCATGCGGTCGCGATAGGCGCGCACGAGTTCCATCGGCGTCTTCGGTTCGGGCAGGTTCATCGCGAGCGCCACGCGCTTGGATGAGTTCGTGCCGGCCGAGAGCACGCGAAAGCCCGCCGGGTAGCCCGGGATGTTGTCGAACAGCACGGCCGGCGATTCCGAACGCGTGTGGCTCACGATCTCCGCGACGCCGCCCATCTCCAAATCCCAATCGACGCCGTCGATCCGCAGCAACTGTCCGGCCGCGTCGACGCGTTCGAGGAACTCGCGCAGGTCGGTGCGCTTGCCGGTGGCGGGGGTGACGGAACGGTCGAGCGTTTCCACGGCGATCTCCTTACGGTGCTTTGACGGGCGCGCGGGTGCGTGGGCTTTTGGTCAGGTCGGGCGGGTCTTCGGTGCTCGGCGCCGGTTGCGGCAAGAGCTGTTCGCGCAGCACGCGCACCATCGCGGCGACCGGAACGGCCAGGAACGTTCCGGCCAGGCCGAACAGTTCGCTGCCGATCAGGATCGAGAGAATGATGTAGAGCGGTGAGAGCCCGACGTTGTCCTTGAGCACCCGCGGCGCGACGAAATTTCCGTCGATCTGCTGGATCACGGCGAACAGCAGTGCCACGAGCAGCGCGTTGCCGGGACCGTTGTAGGCGAGCGCCAGGATCACCGAGGGCACGAAGCCGATCACGGCACCCGCGTAGGGGATGAAGTTCAGGATACCGGCCGCGATGCCGATCAGCAGCGCGTACGGAACGTGCGTGGCCATCAGCATCACGAAGATCATCACGCCGACGATCGCGCCGTCGATCAGCTGTCCGCGGATGAAGCCGCCGATCACGCCGTCGAGTTCGTCGATGATGTGGTGAACTTTGGCGCGCCGCCGGGCCGGGAAGAGGCCCAGATAGCTGGCGGCGCACGTTGCTCGCATCGAGCAGCATGTAGGCGGCGAGGATCGGGATGATGACGACCGCGGCGCCGAGGGATGCGGCCGAGAGCAGCACCGGCAAACCTTTTTGCAGCGTGTCGAGGCCGTATTGCTTCGCCAGCGTGTCGAACTGCGAGGGCAAGTTTGCGAGATAGAGCCGGTCGTCGAGCGGGATGCGCGCGATGAACGAACTGCGCGGGTTGACCAGCTCCGTCTGGAACTGCGTCATCAGGCCCGGCAACGCATGACCGAAGCTGTTGATATCGCGGCCGATCTGCGGTGCGACGAGCGTGACCGCGAAAGTGCCCACCAGCCCGATGAACGCGTACACGACGACGATCGACCAGATGACCGGCAAGTGCACGTTGAGCCGGCGCACGAGCGGGTAAATCAGATACGCGAGGAACAGCGCGCCGACCGCGAGCAATCCGGTGCTGCGAATGGCGCCGAAAAAATTCAGCACGCCGACGAGCAAGTAGATCGCCACGGCGATCAGCGCCAGCACCTTGAGCCCGTAGGTGACGCGGCGTTCGCCGCGCGAGGGCAGCCGGCGGCGCAGTTTCTTGACGGCTTCGGGATCGATCATGCTTTTAGCGGACGCACGATGCGTGCGAACCCGATCAGCGGCTTGAGAAACGCCGCGTTGAGCGCGGCAACCGGAACGTTCATCCATGCCGGGCGACCGTAACCGTCGTCGAGATCGAGCAGCTTCATCATCGTGCGGCGGCGAACGGGCATCTCGAGCGACCACAGGCGCAGCCGCTCGATCGCACCGGGCGACGCGGCCGCGATTGCGGCCAGCACCGCGGCATCGTCGGCGGACGCGCGCACGATCGCGATCAGTTGCGCGTAGCTGAGCTGCGCGGTCTTGAGGAACTCGTCGTCGACCGGACTCTGGCCGAGCAAATACGACCCCAACGTCCCGGCGGCGTGGGCGCGCACCTTCGCGGCCAACCGCGGCAGCCACACGATCCCGTCGACCGCGTCGCTCCAGCGGGGCGGAAAGCCGCGCGCTAAATCCGGTGCATTCATCCCGTTCGCGCTTCGCGAATGGCGAAAGGCCAACCCGCACGAAGCGCGTAGAGGGCCAAGGTGATTCGGCGCCGCGCGTTTGTCCTCGGCAGCACGGCGCTTCTGGGCACCGTCGCCGCCGGGTGCAGCCATCCCAAGGGCATTGCCCAAGGCGGCAACGTCCGGCTCGCGATGGTCACCGACACCGGCGGCCTCGGCGACCAGTCGTTCAACGACGGCGCGTATCGCGGGCTGCTCGACGCGAAGGCGCAGTTGCACGCCGACATCGCGGTGCTGCAGTCGCGCTCGGCGGCCGACTATCAGCCCAACCTGACCGTGCTCGCGAACAAGGAGTACGACGAGATCTTCGCCGTCGGCTTCCTGATGGCGCGCGACGTCGACGAGGTCGCCAGCCGCTTTCCCACGCGCAACTTCGCGATCATCGACGCCGTCGTCGACGAACCGAACGTCGCCTCGATCACCTTCCGCGAACAGGAAGGTTCGTTTCTCGCGGGCGCGGCCGCGGCGTTCGCCACCAAGACGAAGACGATCGCGTTCATCGGCGGCATCGACATCCCGCTCTTGCGCAAATTCGAGGCCGGCTACACCGCGGGCGCACATCAGATCGACCCGAGCATCAACGTGCTGGTGAAATACGTCGGCTCATTCGACGATCCGGCGGCCGGCAAGGAAATCGGCGGCGTGCTGCTCTCGCAGAATGCCGACGTGATATACATTGCCGCCGGCAAAGCGGGGCTCGGCGCGATCGAGCAAGTCAAGGACCATGCCGGTGCGTACGCGATCGGCGTCGACGTCAATCAAGACGCGCTCGTGCCCGGAAAAATTCTCACCAGCATGGTCAAGCGCGTCGACATCGGCGTGCTGCTCACGTCGAAAATCGCCGCGACCGGCAAGGTGCCGCACGGCCACATCGAGCTCGGGCTCAAAGACGGCGCGATCGGGTTGACCGACTTCAAGTACACGCGCAACGCGCTGACCCCGGCGCAATTTCACGAACTCGACGTGCTGCGCAGCGCGATCATCGCGGGCAAGATCGTTCCGCCGACCACGCGCGAAGAACTCGCCGCGTTCAAGCCGGTGAAGCTGTGAGCGAACCGGTACTCTCCCTGCGCGGGATTCGCAAACGCTTCGGTACCGTGCAAGCCGTCGACGGCGTCGATCTCGACCTGTGCGCCGGCGAAATTCACGCGCTGGTCGGCGAAAACGGCGCGGGCAAATCGACGCTCGCGGCGATCGCGTTCGGCGCCGTGATTCCCGATGAAGGCACGGTCGAAACGAAGGCCGTCGTGGGCCTCGTGCACCAGCATTTCCAGCTCGTCGACCGGTTGAACGTGTGGGAAAACGTGCTGCTCGGACGCGAGCCGAAGCGCGGCTGGCGCATCGATCGCGTCGCCGCGCGCGAACGCGTGCGCGCGCTCGCGACCGAACACGGTCTCGACGTCGATCCCGATGCGATCGTCGAAACACTGCCGATCGGCGTGCAGCAGCGCGTCGAGTTGTTGCGCGAACTCGAGCGCGGCCCGAGCGTGCTGCTGCTCGACGAGCCGACCGCGGCGCTCGCACCGACCGAGATCGCGTCGTTCTTCCGCACGATCACCGCGCTCGCGAAGGCCGGCACGGCGGTGCTGATCGTCACGCACAAACTGCAAGAGGTCATCGACTACAGCACGCGCGTGACCGTGATGCGCGCCGGGCGCGTCGTCGCCCGCTACGACACGAACGCGACGTCGACGATGAGATCGCGCGCGCGATGGTCGGCGGCGAACTGCCGCCGCTGGCCGAACGCGCGGCCACGACGCCCGTCACGCGGCTCTCGGTGCGCGAACTGTCGGCCGGGAGCGGCGGCCGGCGGACTCGTCGACGGCACGTTCGAGGTGCGCGCGGGCGAGATCGTCGGCGTGGCCGGCGTCGAGGGCAACGGACAATCGGCGCTGGCCGATGCGCTGGCCGGCGTCATCAGCTATACCGGCACGATCGAACTCGACGGCGTGCCGCTTACGGCCGCGGTGACGCCGGCCGCGCGGCTGGCGGCCGGCGTGCGCGTGATCCCGCAAGACCGCCGCAACGAAGCGCTCGTGCTCGGCTGGTCGATCGCGGAGAACGTCGCGCTCGGCCGGCATCAAACCCCGCCGATGCGGCGCGGCGCGATCCTCGACGACGCCGCGGTCGCGACCGCAACGAAGGACGTCATCGAACGCTTCGACGTGCGGCCGCCCAACCCGCAAGCGATCGTCGACGCGCTCTCGGGCGGCAACCAGCAGAAGATCGTCGTCGGGCGCGCGCTCGGTGCGCAGCCGAAACTGCTCGTCGCCTATCAGCCGACGCGCGGCATCGACGTCGGCGCCGCAACGCTCGTGCAGTCGCGCTTGATCGAAGCGCGCAACGCGGGCGTCGCCGTGCTGCTGATCTCGTTCGAACTCGATGAAATCTTCGCGCTGGCCGATCGCGTGCTCGTGATGTCGGGCGGACGGTTCGTCGGCGCGTTCGACCGCGCGAACGTCGATCGCGGACGCGTCGGCGCGCTGATGGCGGGCGGCCACTGATGGCGGCGTTCGTGCGCTTGCGCATCGTGCGCGATCTGGGCGTCGCGCTGATCGTCGTGTTCGGCGTCGGCAGCATCGCGATGCTGCTCGCGCACGTCTCGCCGATCGACGGTTTCTACGCGCTCTTCGACGGCGCGTTCGGCACCACGTCGGAATTCGCGGAAACGCTCGTCTCCGCCACCGCGCTGCTCTTCCCGGCGCTCGGCATCGCGCTCGCGTTCCGCGCCGGCTTGTTCAACATCGGCGCCGAGGGGCAGCTCGTGCTCGGCGGCCTCGCGGCGGGCGTCATCGGCGTGTTCGTCCCGGGTCCGCCGGTGGTATCGATCGTCGCGACGCTGCTCGCCGGCGCGATCGCGGGCGGCGTCTGGGGCGGCATCGCGGGCTTCCTCAAGGCGCGCTTCGGCGCGAACGAAGTCATCGCCACGCTGATGCTCAACGTCGATCGCGGCGCTGCTCGCGACGTACGCGGTCAACGGTCCGCTGCACTTCGCGACCGCCAACGAAGGCGAGACGCCGCTGCTCGCGCAGACCGCGTGGCTGCCGACGATCATTCCCGACACGCGGCTCACGATCGCGCTCGTCATCGCGCTCGTGCTCGCGTTCGCGCTGCGCTTCGTCTTCAATCGCACGGTGTTCGGCTTCGAACTGCGCGCGGCCGGCGAAGCGCCCGAAGCCGCGCGCCGCGCGGGCATCGATCTGAGCCGCATCGCGCTGCTCGCGATGACGTTCTCCGGCGCGATCGCCGGCCTCGGCGGCGCAACGCTCGTCACCGGCGTGCTGCACCGCTTCAACACCGGGCTCAGTCCGGGCTACGGCTTCGTCGCGATCGCGGTCGCGCTGGTCGGCAACCTCGAACCGCTCTGGATCGTCGTCGCGGCGTTCGCGTTCGGCATCTTGCAGAACGGCGCGCTCTCGATGCAGGCCGAAGCCAACGTGCCGCGCGACATCGTCAACGTGGTCGAGGGTCTCGTGATCATCGCGCTCGCGGGACGGCGCTACATCGCGTCGCGGCGGCTCGACGTGAACGGCGTTCGTCGTCGCGCTGATCGCGCTCGCCGGGCTCACGCTCGTCAAAGCGACGCCGCTGATCTTTGCCGCGCTCGGCGGCGTGCTCTCCGAACGTTCGGGCGTGGTCAACATCGGGCTCGAAGGCATCATGATCGGCGGCGCGTTCACCGCGGTCTGCGTCTCGGGCGCCACCGGCAGCCCGTTGCTCGGCGCGATCGCCGGCATGCTCGCCGGCGCGCTGCTCGCCGCGCTGCTCGCGTTCGTCGCGACGAAGCTCGCGTTCGATCAGATCGTGGCCGGCACCGGACTCAACATCGTCGCGCTCGGCGCCGCCGCGTTCGGGCTCGTGCTGGTCTTCGGCCAACCCGGCGCATCGCACGAAGTGCCGGCGTTCGGCGCAAGCCGGCGAAACCGTGCTGACGGTCCTCGCGCTCGTGCTGGCCGGCGCGCTCTCGCTCTTCCTCAACCGCACGCCGTGGGGTTTGCGCGTTCGCGCGTGCGGCGAAAATCCGCGCGCGGCCGCGGCCGCCGGCATCGATCCGCTGCGCACGCGCTTCTGGTCGGTCGTCGCGGGCGGCGCGATCGCCTCGCTCGGCGGCGTGTATCTCTCGCTGGCCGAACTCGATCTCTACTCCGACGGCATGACCGCCGGCCGCGGCTTCATCGCGCTCGCCGCGGTGATCTTCGGCCGTTGGACGCCGTTCGGCGCAACCGGCGCGGCGCTGTTCTTCGGCTTCTTCTCCGCGCTGCAATACACGCTGCAGCGCGCCGGCATCCCGAGCGAACTGATGCAGGCGCTGCCGTATCTCGCCGCGCTCGTCGCGCTGGCGGGCCTCGCCGGCCGCGTGCGCGCGCCGGCCGCCGACGGCATCCCATACGTTGCCGAGGCAGTGACGCGGGCCGCTAACTCCGCCAAATGGCCAAGGTATCGGCCTTGACGAGATGTGCCGATAACAGGCACAATGGCTGCAATGCACTCGCTGCGACGAGTTTTCGTTGCCGTAGCTCTTCTCTTTAGCGCATTGGCGGCGCGGGCCGATGCCGTTGCCCCGGGCCCGCTCGGCGTGCTGCAGACCGAACTCTCCACGATGTCGATGCACGCGCCCGGCAACGTCGGCATCATGGTCGAGGATCTCACCACCGGTTTGAGCACGTCGGTGAACGCGAACGCGCAGATGCCGGCCGCCTCGACGATCAAGATTCCGGTGATGGTCGAGGTGTTCAAGCGCCTCGAACACGGCGATTTCGATCTCAATCGCAAGGTCACGCTGCAAGCGAGCGATCGCGATTGGGGCTCGGGCGATCTCTGCGATGCCCGCGTCGGCTCGAAGTACACCGTATCGCGGCTGCTCACGCTGATGATCACCGACAGCGACAACACCGCGACCAACATGCTCATTCGCTTGGTCGCGCCGCAGTGCGATCAACGACGAGATGGCAGACCTCGGCCTCACGCCAGACCAGCCTGCACGATTACATCCGCTCGGAAGGCCCGATCCGCTACGCGCTGCGCTCGAGCGCCGAACGACATGGTCAAGCTGATGACCGCGATGGCGCGCTATCAGCTGGTCGACGAGTGGTCGTCGCGCGAGATGATCGCGATCATGGCGGGACAGCACCACAACGGCCTGATTCCCGTGCCGCTGCCGAAGGGCACGACGATCGCGCACAAGACCGGCGAACTGCACGATACGCTCAACGACGTCGGCGTCGTCTATCTCAACAGCGAGCCGTACGCGATCGCGGTGATGGCGACCAACCTCTCGACGCTCGACGCCGGCTACTCGCTTCATCCAAGGCGTCTCGCGCATCGCCTATCACGAACTCGTGCGCTTCAGCGCCTGGCGCCTGGCCAACGATTACACGGCGACGCCGTTCGCCGGGCGCTGCCGGCCGCCGGCGGCAACGACGTCCAGCCCCGCAAGCAGCAGCCCCGAGCGCGACCTGCAAATGTGGACGCCGCCGAACCAGCCGGCGAACGCCCTGCCCGTCAACCCGCCCGCAGCGCCCGACGCTGACAATCCGCCCGCTACCTAGAACCGCCCCGTCATCCCGAGCTTGTCGAGGGATCGCCACAACCGGGTATAGAGCGGGGAGATGATGCGGTATTCACTTCGGATCAACGGTTCCGTGCACGAGGTCGACCTCGTGCCCGAGACGACGCTGCTCGACGCCCTGCGCGAACACGCCGGGCTGACCGGCACGAAGAAAGGCTGCGACCGCGGCCAGTGCGGCGCGTGCACGGTGCTCGTCAACGGACGGCGCGTGCTCAGCTGCTTGACGCTCGCGATGATGCACGGCGGCGACGACGTCACGACGATCGAAGGCCTCGCCGGCGACGGACGGCTTGCACCCGCTGCAGCAGGCGTTCGTCGAGCACGACGCGTTTCAGTGCGGCTTCTGCACGAGCGGCCAGATCATGTCGGCCGTCGGCTTGCTCGGCCGAAGGGCGCAGCGCTCGACGCCGACACGATCCGCGAGCGGATGAGCGGCAACATCTGCCGCTGCGGCGCGTATCCGAACATCGTCGACGCGATCGGCGCCGTCGCGGAGCGCACCGCCTGATGCAGCCGTTCACCTATCACCGCGTCGATTCGCGTCGCCGGCGCGCGCGCCGCGCTGCTCGAACATCCGCGACGCGCACGATGATCGCCGGCGGCACGACGCTGCTCGATCTGATGAAAGCCGGCGTCGAACGTCCGGACGTCGTGATCGACATCAACGCGTTGCCGCTGGCCGCGATCGACGTCACGCCGCGAGCGCGTCCGCATCGGCGCGCTCGCGCGCAATTCCGACGTCGCCGACGATCCGACGATCGCGCGCGAATTTCCGGTGCTGGCGCAAGCGCTCGCCGCCGGCGCATCGGGGCAACTGCGCAACATGGCGACGGTCGGCGGCAATCTCTTGCAGCGCACGCGCTGCCCGTACTTTCGCGACAACGTCTCGCGCTGCAACAAGCGCGAACCCGGCAGCGGCTGCGATGCGCTCGGCGGCATCAACCGCATGCACGCCGTGCTCGGCACGAGCGACGCCTGCATCGCGACGCACGCGAGCGACATGGCCGTGGCGCTGGCCGCGCTCGATGCGACGGTCGTCGTGCATGCGCGGCGACGGCGAAGTGCGACTCGACGTTCGATGAGTTCTACCGGCTGCCCGGAGAGACGCCCGAACGCGAGACCGTCGCTCGAACGCGGCGACGTGATCGTCGCGCGTCGAACTCACGCCCGCGCCGCTGCTACCGCCATTCGCACGTATCTCAAACTGCGCGACCGCGCGTCGTATGAGTTCGCGCTCGTGTCGGTCGGCGCGCGGCGCTCGAGATCGGCCGACGACGGCACGATCGCGCGCTCGCGCCTCGCGCTCGGCGGCGTCGGCAACGGTGCCGTGGCGCGCGCGCGATGCCGAACGCGTGCTCGACGGCGCCGCAGCGCCACGCCGGAACTGCTTCCGGCGCGCGGCCGACGCGCGGCGATGACCGGCGCCGTAACGACGCGCGCACAACGCCTTCAAGGTCGAACTCGCGAAACGCGCGATCGTCCGCGTGCTGCGGCACGCTCGCGGAGAGCGCATCATGACGACGATTGCTCGAACGCGCCGCGCGCACACGCCGGCAGCCCGATCGATCGCATCGACGGGCCGCTCAAAGTCACCGGCGCCGCGCGCTACGCGGCCGACGCGCCGGTCGAACATCCGCTCTTCGCCGTGCTCGTGCAAAGCACGATCTCGCGCGGGCGCATTCGCGCGATCGACGAGACGCGGCGCGCGCGCCGTCGCCGGCGTCGTCGAGGTGCTCACGCATCGCAACGCGCCGCGCGTCACGCCGACCGGCTTCGACTTCATCAGCCGCGACGTTCACCGAGCCGAACCTGCATGCCGCTGCAAACGCGACGAGGTGCTGCTACTGGGGCCAGCACGTCGCCGCCGTCATCGCGACGACGCTCGAAGCCGCGCAACCGCGGCCGCCGCGCTGCTGCGCATCAGCTACGACGAGCAGCCGCCGCGCACCGCGATCGACGCGCGAAACGCGCGCACGCAAGGAGCAGGTCGAGACGTTCTTCGGCTCGCCGCTGAACGTCGAGCGCGGCGATGCCGATGCGGCGCTCGCAGACGGCGCCGCGTCACGCTCGACGCGACGTACACGACGCCCGCGCAAACGCACAACGCGATGGAGCCCGTCGGCGACCGTCGCGTCGTGGTCGGACGGCGAGCTGACCGTGTACGATGCGACGCAGTGGATCAACGGCACGCAGAACACGCTCGCGCACTTCTTCGACCTCGATCCGAAGCACGTGCACGTGATCTCGCCGTTCATCGGCGGCGGCTTCGGCTCGAAAGGCTTCGTCTGGCCGCACACCGTGATCGCGGCGATGGCGGCGAAAGCGCACCGGCAAGACCGTCAAGCTCGTCGTCGACCGCAGCGCAGTTCTTCACGCTCGAACGGCCACCGCTCGGAAACCGAACAGCGCATGCGCATCGGCGCGACGCGAGTTCGGCGCGATCACCGGCCTCGTGCACGACGTGCTCGACACGACCGGCTTCGCCGGCGACTTCAACGAGCCGGCCGGCAAGACGACGCCGATGCTCTACGCCATTCCGAACCTGCGCATCGACGCACCACACGCGTGCGGCTCGACATCTCGACGCCGACCGCCGATGCGCGCGCCGGGCGAAACGCCCGGGCTCGTTCGCGCTCGAGTCGGCGCTCGACGAACTCGCCTACGCGGTGAACGTCGATCCGCTCGAGCTGCGCGTGCGCAATCACGCCGCGAAGGATCCGTCGAACGCGGACGCGCCGTTCTCGAGCAAACATCTGCTCGAATGCTATCGCGAAGGCGCGCGGCGCTTCGGCTGGGAGCAGCGCACGCCGGAGCCGCGCTCGATGCGCGACGGCAACGAGTTCATCGGCTACGGCATGGCGACCGCGACGTATCCGGCGATGGCCGGCGCAACCGACGTGCGCGTGCGCACCGACGGCGGCGGCCGCGTGACGGTCGAGTGCGCGACGCACGATCTCGGCACCGGCATGTACACGATCATCGCGCAGGTCGCGGCCGATACGCTCGGGCATTCCGCTCGCCGACGTGACCGTGAAGATCGGCGATTCGGCCTATCCGAAGGCGCCGGTCGCCGGCGGCTCGCAGAGCACGGCGAGCGTCATGCCGCCGCTCGTCGACGCGTGCGAGGCAGCTCAAAGCGGCTGGCCGGCGGCAACGCTCGCCGACGCGCGCGGCCGGTCTCGAGGCCACGGGCTCGCGGCTCGGGCGAGGTCGACGAGGAGACAGCACTCGTTCCATTCGTTCGGCGCGCAGTTCTGCGAAGTGCGCTACGACGAAGAACTCGCGCGCTTGCGCGTCACGCGCTTCACCGG
Organism: Vulcanimicrobiota bacterium; assembly: GCA_963845455.1. GTDB lineage: Bacteria > Vulcanimicrobiota > Vulcanimicrobiia > Vulcanimicrobiales > Vulcanimicrobiaceae > Lustribacter. The sequence goes on from CAWJSM010000004.1 coordinate 404,934, forward strand.
CGTGTTCGATTGCGGCCGCATCCTCAATCCGAAGACCGCCCGCTCGCAGATGATCGGCGGCATCATCATGGGGCTCGGCATGGCGCTGCATGGAGGAAACCGTGCGCGACCCGCGCACCGGCGCGATCGTCACCAACAACCTCGCCGACTACCACGTGCCGGTCAACGCCGACGTGCCGCCGATCGAGATCGGGTTCGTCGACCATCCCGACCTCACGTTCAACGCCCTCGGCGTGCGCGGCGTCGGCGAGATCGGGATCACCGGCGTGGCCGCGGCCGTCGCGAACGCCGTCTACCACGCCAGCGGCCGGCGCGTGCGCGATCTGCCGATCGTCCCGGAACGGCTCTTGTAGCGCCCTCGGGCCTGGTTCTCGGCCGAACGGCCAACTGGTACGCGGCCGCCCTGCTTGCGAATACAGCCGGTTCATGTTTCAACCTCGACCCGACGGCCGCGGCGCCAGGCCGTCCGCGACGTGCTGCGCGAAACGGCCGCCCTCATCAACGGCAGCGGCCCGCTCGAGACGATCCTCGATGCGGTGTGCTCGCGGCTGCTGCGCGCGGCCGACGCGAGCGAGGTGACGCTGGCCCTGGCCGATTCGCAGCGGCTGCACCGTGCGCTGGCGGCGCACGCGCTCGAACTTCACGGCGTGCCACGAGGTCGTCGACGATGCGATCGCGCGCGCCGTGCTGGCCGACGGCGTGCCGCGCCTCGACCTCAACCGCGCCTACGCGCCGCTGCGCGACGACGGCCGGGTGAGCGGCGCCGTCTGGATGATCTCGCGCCGCGACGTGTACGACGAAGACGGGCTCGCGCTGTGCGACGCGTTCGCCGGCTATCTCTCGCTCGCGCTGCAGAAGGCGGCGCTGCGCGAACACGCGCGTCACCTCGAAGAGCTCACGGTCATCGACGGGCTCACCGGCGTGCCGAACCGGCGCGCGTTCGACGCCGCGCTCGAACGCGAGTGGACGCGCGCGATCCGCGCGAAAAAGCCGATCGCCGATCGCGCTGCTCGACATCGATCTCGTTCAAGACTCTACAACGATGCCTACGGCCATCCGCAAGGCGATGCGTGTCTGCGTCAGATCGCGCGCGCGTGCAAAGCCAGCGTCGTGCGCGCGACCGATTGCTTCGCGCGCTACGGCGGTGAGGAATTCGGGGTCGTGATCCCCGATGCCGAAGCGCGCTGCGCGGCGAAGGTCGCCGAACGCTTGCGCGCGGCGGTCGAATCGCTGGCGATCCCGCACGAATCGGCACCGCGCGGGATCGTGACGGTCAGCGTCGGCGTCGCCTCGATCGTTCCCAAGCGCGGCGCGCACTATCGCGAATTGCGTCGAAACCGCCGATCGCGCGCTCTACCGCGCGAAGGGCACCGGCCGCGATCGCGTCGTCGTCGTCGATCCGTCCGATTCGGATACGTACGAACGCCCGGCGTCGCCGCTGCCCACGCCGAACAACTTGCCCGTCGCGAGCGCGACGCTGATCGGCCGCGACGACGACCTCGCGCGCGTCGACGATCTGCTCGGACAGTACCGCGTCGTCACGCTGCTCGGTGCGGGCGGCGTCGGAAAGACGCGGCTCTCGCTCGATGTCGCGCGCCGGCAGCTCGCGCGCTATCCCGACGGCGTGTGGCTCGTCGAACTGGCGCCGCTCGGCGATGAAGCGCACGTCGTCTCCGCGTTCTCCACGCTCTTCGGCGTTGAAGAACACGCCGACCGCTCGTCGCTCTCATCGCTGCTCGCCGCGCTGCGCGAACGCCATTTGCTGCTGGTGTCGACAACTGCGAACATCTCGTCGCCAAGGCCGCGCGCACGATCGCCGCCATCGTCCGCGACGCGCCGCGCATTCGCGTGCTCGCGACCAGCCGCGAACCGCTCGGCGTTGCGGGCGAAGCGACGTATCGCGTTCCGCCGCACGCGATTCCGCTCGCCGAACGCGGCGCTGCGCGCGGTCGATGCGGCCGCATATTCCGCCGTCGCGCTGTTCGTCGAACGCGCGCAGCGCCGCCGACGACACCTTCGTGCTCACCGACGCGAACGCGCCGCTCATCGCCGAGATCTGCCGCCGCCTCGACGGCATCGCGCTCGCGATCGAGCTCGCCGCCGCGCGCGTGCGCGTGCTCGACGTCGCGCAAATCGCCGCGCTGCTCGATTCGCGCTTCCGTTTGCTCGGCACGAACGATCGCAGCGCGCTGCCGCACCAGCAAACGCTGCGCGCGACGATCGACTGGAGCTACGATCTGCTCGGCGCGGCCGAGCGCACGCTCTTCGCGCGGCTGGCGATCTTCACCGGCGGCTTCACGCTGCCGGCGATTCTCGAAGTGTGCACCGACGACGATCTCGCACCCGACGCGGTCTTCGGCGCGCTCTCGGCGCTCGTCGACAAGTCGCTGGTGGTGTTCGAAGCGCCGCGCTACCGGCTGCTCGAGTCGACGCGCGAGTACGCGATCGAAAAGCTCGATGCCGGCGGCGAACGCGCAAGCCGTCAGCGCGCGTCACGCCGCCTACTATCGCGTGCAAGTCGACCGCGCGAGCTTGGCCGAGGGCCAAGGCTCGTATCGCGCCTGGATCGCGCCGCTCATCGAAGAACTCGACAACGTGCGCGCCGCGCTCGAGTGGACGCTGCGCGACGGCCACGATCCGCTGACCGGCGTGGAGATTTGCGCGGCGCTGGTCGAGACGTCGTCGCTCGGACGCTGGAGCGAGTGGGCGAATTGGAACACGCTCGCGCGCGATGCGCTCGCCGCCGGCGCGCGCCCGCACCTGCGCGGCCGCGTGCTGACGCGCCGCGCGGAACTCGCCTCGCGCTACGGCGCGTTCGGCGGCACCGAAGCCGAACTCGAGGCCGCGCAAGAAGCGTACGCGCTGCTGCGCGAAGCGCCGGAAACGAAGTGGCGGCTCGAAGCGCTCAACGCCTACGCGACGGCGTTACTGCACAACGACCAGCTGGAAGAAGCCGCGGCGATCGCGCGCGAAGGGCTCGAGCTCGCGCGCGATATGCACGACTTCGTCTATCAGGCGAGCTTCTTGCGCCGCCTCGCGAGCTTTCTCACCGGCTCCGATCCGCTCGAAGCCGAAATGATGTACGAGGAGAGCATCTCGCTCTGCCGCGTGCTCGAGAACGACTTCGGCCTCGCGCTCTCCCATCACGGCATGAGCCAACTTGTACTTCCGCTTAGGCCGCTTCGATGAAGCGATCGCGGCCGCGCGCATCGCCGCCGACGTGCGGCGCGATATCAGCGACCGCCGCGGGCTCGTCAACGCGCTCTCCGACATCGTGCAGTTCTCGCTCTCGCTCGGACGCATCGAGGGCGTTGCCGAAGCGCTCGCGCGAGGCGCTCGAAATCGTGCGGCGCACGGAGAACACGCTCGGCCTCGCGCTCGTCATCCAAGGCGCCGCGGCCTTTGCGCTCGCTGTCGAACGCGCCTGAAACCGCCGCGCGCCTCATGGGCTTCGCCGACTCCGCGTTCCAGTCGTTCGGCATCCGGCGCGAAACCGTATCCAAAGCGTTGCGCGACACGATGTTCGCGAATCTGCGCGCGCTGCTTTCCGCCGAACGGCTGGGCGACTTGCTCGCGGCCGGCGGCCGTCTCGAATCGATCGCGGCAGCCGAAATGGCCGCGCGTCTGGCCGCAAAGGCGACCGTCTAGCTTTTACACCGCGGCGGGCTTGCGGCTGCCGTACGTGCGCGTGAGCCACGGATGGTAGGTCGGCAGCGCGCCGCGCACGACCTTATCGTAGAGGTCGGCGAGCTTCTTCGCGATCGGACCCTGCGTGCCGTCGCCGACGATGCGGTGATCGACGGCGCGCACGAACTGCAAGCCGGCCGCGCTGCCGCTGATGAACACTTCGTCGGCGGTGAAGAGTTCGCTGCGATCGATCGCGCGCTCGACGACCGTCAGCCCGAGCTCCGCGTCGGCCAGCGTCATCAGCGTTTTGCGCGTGCAGCCTTCGAGGATGTTCTGCGAGGCGTCGGGCGTGTAGATCACGCCCTTCTTCACGATGAAGATGTTCTCGGCGCTGCCTTCGGAAACGTGACCGTCGGCCGAGAGCAAGATCGCCTCGTCGTAGCCGTTGAGAATCGCCTCGCTCTTGGCGAGCGCGGAGTTGATGTACACGCCGGTGACTTTGGCGCGCGCGGGCGCGGTCGTATCGTCGATGCGTCGCCAGGCGCTCACCGTGCAATTCAAACCGGCGGTCGCATCGAAGTAGCGGTCGAACGGCATCGCAATGATCGCCAGCGCGTCGCGCACGTCGTGCAAGCGCACGCCGATCTCTTCGTTCGACTTGTACATCAGCGGCCGCACGTAGACGTCGTGACGGAAGTTGTTGCGCGCGCACAGTTCGGTCGTGATCTCCACGAGTTCCGCGACCGTATGCGGCACCTTCATCATGATGATCTTGGACGAGGCGTGAAGGCGCTCGTAATGATCCTCGAGCTGGAAGAGATACAGCTCCTCATCGCGCGTCGACCAGAAGCCGCGCACGCCCTCGAAGCACCCGGTGCCGTAGTGCAGCGCGTGGGTCATGAGGCCGATCTTGGCCTCGTCGTAACGGCAGAAGCCGCCGTTCGCATATACCGTCAGGGATCCGTCCATCCGCCGCTTTTCGTCAACGGAGGGGTTCGCTCCGTCGCCGAACTCCGAGCCGTAAGATGTTCGGCTTTCTCGAAGGCAGCGAAACGTTCAACATCGTCTACGGTCTCGTGACCGGCGGCGTCTGTCTGGCCCTCGCCGTGCCGCTGCTCTATTGGGTACTGCCGGAGCACAAGCGGTCGTTTTTCGGATCGCGCATCGACCCGGAGTACCGGCTCCAGCTCGGATACGGCATCTTTTGCATGGCGATGGCCTTCACCGACGTCGGCTGCCGGACGATACCGCACGGCCACCTCGCTTTCGTCCACCCCACGTTCTTTCTGATGACGCTGCTCTTGCTGATCGGTCTCGGACCGCGCCTACTGGCAGTTGCCTGGGAACTAAACTTCTCTGAAGGCACTCGCTAGAGGAACTGGTTTTCAGGCAACCAAGGTCTCTCTTAACAGCTAGCTCTGCCTTCCGAGGCAGGGTCCGGACTCGTTGGAGGGAGCGTTCTCATGGCAGATACAGCACCCGGCAATCGCTGGGCAATTGCGTGGGCGGGGGTCCTCGTGATGATCCTCGCCGGTACGGTCTACGCGTGGAGCAACTTCACGCAACCCCTGATCGCCTCGTTCGGGTGGTCGTCGACGCAGGCCAGCCTCGTCTTCGGTCTCGCGATCTTCTTCATCGGAATCGGCGCCGTCGTCGGCGGACGCTGGCAAGACAAAGTCGGACCGCGCAACGTCACCATCGCCGGCATCGTCCTGTGGGGCATCGGTAATCTGCTCGCAGCGGTCGGTCCGCACGACGTGTGGTGGTGGGACGTCACCTACGGCGTGATCGGCGGCTTCGGCAACGGCATGGCCTACATCACGCCGGTCGCGACGGTGACGAAGTGGTTCCCCGATAAGCGCGGGCTCGCCAGCGGCATGGTGGTGATGGGCTTCGGCCTCGGCGCGTTCATCTACGGCTTCGTGCTCAAGGCCATGCCCGGATTCGTGCAAGCCTCGAAGGATGCAGGCGCGTATGCCGACGCCAAGTCGGCAGCAGTCGTTGCCGGAACGCCGTTCGATGCCGCCGCGCACGCGATGCCCGCCGCCGACGTCGCCGCCATCATGCAACGTGCTGCTCGTCAGCGGCATCGTGTATGCGATCGTCGGCGGACTGTGCGCGATGCTGCTGCAAAATCCGCCGGCCGGCTACACCGTCGCCGGCGCAACCGCGGCCGCGGCCTCACATGAGGGTTCGTACACGCCGGCCCAAGTGCTGCGCATGCCGCAGCTCTATCTGCTCTGGCTGATGCTGTTCCTCAACGTCGTCGCCGGCATCCTGATCGTCTCGAACGCCGTGCCGATCATTCGCGAGTTGATCTCGAAGGGCGTCACCGATCCGGATACGATCAAGAACCTCACCGGAACGGCGATCAGCGCGTATGCGTTCGTCGCGGTGTTCAACGGTCTCGGCCGCTTCTTCTGGGGCGCCGTTTCCGATCGCATCGGACGCAACATGACCTGGGTGTGCATCTACGCGTGCCAAGTCGTGATCTTCTTCGTGCTCTCGGGCTTGCACAGCGTGGCCGCCGTGCTGATCGCCTTCGCGATCATCCTGGCGTGTTACGGCGGCGGCTTCGGCACGATGCCGTCGTTCAACGCCGACTACTTCGGTACGAAGTATCTCGGCCAGAACTACGGTTACATCATCACGGCCTGGGGCGTCGGCGGCTTGGTCGGCCCCTACATCGCGGGCGCGGTCAAGGACAAGACCGGATCGTTCTCCGGAGCGCTGATGCCGATGGCCGTCATGCTCCTCATCGCGATCGTCCTGCCGTTCATCACCAAGAAACCCGCCCCAGCCCCGGTATAAAATTGTCATCCCGAGCAAAGCGCCGCTAGGCGCGTCGTCGAGGGACAGCCACTCAGCTACAACGATTGAGGCGGTCCCTCGACGACGCGCCCGTTGGGCGCTTTGCTCGGGATGACATATTACGGCCCCAACTCTTTGGCTCTACGCTTTTCTCTTTGGCTCTACGCTTTTAGATGTCGATGTTCCATGGGTCGCCGCCCCAATTCGAAAACGAAGTTGGGGTGGTAGCCCGTTAGGCGTTTATCGTAGACGGCGAGGAAAGTGCGCTCGTACATCATGATCATCGGCGCGTCGTTGTCGACGATCCGTTGGATCTCGGCCGAGGCTTTGTCTTGCACGCTGCGGTCGTACGATCGCAAGTAGGTGTCGTTCAGCTGCGTCGACGCGCTTGTTGCAGTAGTGCGTCTCGTTGAAGCCGTTGGGCGGGATCGAATCGCACGTCAGCACGCCGTTGACGTTGCCGTAGACCGGACCGAGCGACTGCGAGTGCAGCACCGCGTCGAACTTGCCGGTCTGCACGATGCCGCCGGCCGAGTACGGCCCGAAGAACTGCCCGCTGGCATAGGCGTGAATCGTTGCCGCAACGCCGATCTTCGTGTAATCGCTCTGCAGTAGATGCGGCGAGCGTTTCGCTCGGACCGTAGCCGCTCGGAATGACGATCTCGAGCGAGAGCTTCAAGCCGTTCTTCTGCGCGCACGCCGTCGGGCCCGCGCTTCCAGCCGGCCGCATCGAGCATCGCCTCGGCCGCTTTCGGATCGTACTTCGTCACCGGCAGATCGAGATAACCGTGCGTATCGCGCGGAACCACGGATTCGGTCATCACGCCGTTGCGCAACACGACCTTATCGAAGATCAGCGGCCGATTCGTGGCCAAGCGCAGCGCGCGCCGCACGGCCGGATCTTTGAGCTGCGGCTGCGTCGTGTTGAAGAAGATCGCCGACATGAAGAAGCTGAGACGCGTCGACCAGCTCTTGCCCGGCAGCGCTTTGGCGCTGCGCGGCCTTCGTGCCGTTGACCGTATCCCACAGATCGAGTTCGCCCGTCGTGAGCTGCGTCATGTCGGTGTTGTCGTCGGAGATCATCTTGTAGACGATCTTGTGCAGTTTCGGCAAGCCGCGAAAGTAGTACGGATTGGCTTCCATCTCGACCGTTGCGCCGCGCTTGAACGCCGTGTAGCGGAACGGCCCGATGCCGACCGGCAGCGAGTTGTACGGCGACTGGTTGAAGTTCGTTCCCGGCCCGACGATATGCGCCGGGAGAATCGCGGTGTTGCTCTGCGTGTTGAAATAGTCGACGATCGAACGTCGCGTACGGCGACCTTCAACTTGAAAACGACCGTGTATTTATCCGGCGCCGTGATGGCTGTTGAGCCGGTCCCAGACGTCGCGCACGGCGATGTTGTTGGTCTTGTCCTGCGCGACGCGCCACGTATACGTGACGTCGCTCGGAGTCGAACGGCTTGCCGTCGCTCCACTTCACGCCATGGCGCAAGTGCCACGTGATCGTCTTGCCGTCGCGGCTGATGCCGCCGTTCTGCTGCGTCGGGATCACCGTCACGAGTTCCGGCACCGGATTGCCCTTCGGATCGAGCCGCGTGAAATACGCCGCCGTCAACTCCGAGAGCGTGATGATGTTGCCCGACGTCGCGATGAACGGGTTGAGCGTGTTGATGTCGAGCGTATCGGCGTAGTTCAGCACGTGCGGCTGCATACGCGCTCGCCGGTTGCGGCGGCGCGAGCGTGGCCGCGAGCACCAGTGCAAGCAGAGCGGCAAGACGGCGTTTCATGAGCACCGTTGCGCCCCGCCGGAAGCGGCTTCCTACAGCCCGAAGTCCAGACCGATGACCGAGCTGATCGCCCGCTACGCCGGGACCGCACTCTTCGCCGCATTCGCGGCGTATGGCCTGATCGGCACGTCGCGCGTGGTGCGCACCGTTTCCGGGCCTCGGCCGTGGGCGCTGTGCGCGCTCTTCGTGATGCTCGAAGCGGTGCAGGTCTACGGTCTCTGGATTCCGCGCGCCGGCGCCGACGTGCGCGGCGGCGCGGTCGTCGCCATCGCCGCGCTCTGCTTCTGCGGCTACCTGCAGTACCTGTATTTCGCGGCCGTGCGCACGGGCCAAGCGACGTTCCCGCGCCGGCCGTTCTACATCGGCATTCTCATCCTGCTCGCGATCGTGCTCGCCGCGCACGTCGCGGAACCATACCTGCCCTAACTATAGGCGACGGAGGGTTCGGCTTTCATTTTGGGGTGGCGCATGATCGCGGACTCGATCGCGGCCTGCAAGTCTTTGGTGAGGAACGGCTTGACGATGTAGCCGTCCCAGCCGGGCGTTTCGTCAACCGCGGCCGAGTCGACCCGGATCAGCGCGGTGCGGCCGGCGACGCGGCGCACGAATTCTTCGAGCGGCATGCCGACGCGTTCGATATCGACGATCGCGGCATCGAATTGCAGTTCGTCGATCGTCGCGAGCATTTCGGTGCCGTCGGCAACGACCGTTGCGGCGAAGCCGTCGTCGCGCAGCGTGTGCGCGACATACGATTTCGCATCGCCGTCGGCTTCGACGAGGATGAAGCGGCGATGCCGCGGGCGCGTTGCGGCGACGGCGGCCGGCAAGAACGTGCGAAACGTGCTCCCTTCGCCTTCGGTCGAATCGACGCTCATCGTGCCGCCGTGCATCTCGACGATCGTCTTCGTGAGATACAGCCCGAAGCCGGTACCGCTGATGCCGAGCGCGCGCGCATTTTGGGCGCGCGCGAACCGGCCGAACAGCTTCGCCTTGTCGGCTTCGGGAATGCCGATGCCGCGATCGCGTACGCTGACTTCCACGCCGCGGCCCTTGGCGCGCAAATTGACCTCGATCGCTTCGCCGCCCGGTGAATACTTGATCGCGTTGCCGATCAGGTTCTCGAAGACCTGACGCAAGCGCCCCGGATCGCCGCCGATCCGCAGTTCGGGACGGTCGGTGCGCAGATCGATCGAGCGCGTCACGCTGAACACGCGCACGATGTCGCGCACGAGCGCGACGAGATCGAACTCTTCGAGTTCGAGCGTGAGTTCGTTCTGCTCCAAACGCGAGAGCGCGAGCGTGTCGGTTGCGAGGCTCGCCAGTCGCATCGCGCTCGACGAGATCATCGTGAGGAACTTGCGCGATTCCTCATCGAAGCGTTCGTCTTCCGCGAGCACGTCGGCGAAGCCGACGATCGTGGTGAGCGGGCCCTTGAAGTCGTGCGCGAGCATCGCGATCAGATCGTTCTTGACTTGATTGAGCTCGACGACCGCCGCGCGGCGCGCCTGCAGTTCGCCGTAGAGTTCGACGTTGCGCGCGGCAACCGCGAAATATTGACCCAGCAGACCCACCGCGAAGACGTCGGCTTGGTGCAGACGGCGGTCGCTGCGCACGTCGAGGATGTAGCGCGTTTGGCCGAGCGAGCCCGGGATGCGGATCGCCGCGCGGCACTCGCCGTCGTCGAGCAGCGCGCCTTCGCTGCGGCTCGCGGCTTCGACGAACGCGTCGCCCCCCGACGCCGCGCGTTCGGGGACGAGCAGATCTTTGGTCAGCGCGAAGCCGCCGTTGGGCCGCGCGACGAGCAGCCGCGATTCGGCGCCGATCAGTTCGCGCACGCCGCCGACCAGCGCCTCGACCAGCGCGTGCGGTTCGAGCGCCGCGAAGATCCCGCGCGCGACCGCGGTGAGCGAGGTCAGGCGTTCGTTCTGCATCGCGAGCTCCGCACCGCGCAGCACGGATTCGGTGATGTCGTGCAGCATCAGCACGTAGCGGTGGGTCTTGCCGTCCGAATCGACCAGCGGTTGCGCCGAGGCCGCAGCGTAATAGTGCGTGCCGTCGAGCCGGTAGGTGACGTACTCGGCGCGCGCCGGCTTCGCCGCGGCAGAGCGTTTCGCGCATCTTGTGGAGCACGGCCGTGTCGGTCTTCGGACCGACGAACTGGCGCGCGTTCGTGCCGATGACGTCGGCGAGCGTCGCGCCCTTGGTGCGCAGGTAGGCTTGGTTCGCGTAGATCACTTGGACCGGGTCGTCGGCGGTCGGACCGATGCGCGAGATCGCGACGGCTTCTTCGGTCGCTTCCATCGCGGCCGAGAGCATCTGCAATTGCTCGTTCACTTCGGTCTGGTCGGCCGAGATGCGGCGGCGCAGTTCGAACTGATCCATCACCACGTCGGCGATCGCGCGCAGCCGGCGCGCTGGTCCGCGTGAGGGTGTGCGGCTTATCGTCGGCGACGGCGATCGTCCCGATCGGAACGCCGCCCGGCGTAATCAGCGGCGCGGCCGCAAAGAACACGAGGTTCGGCATGCCGGTGACGTTGGCGTTGTCGCGTGACGTATTTGCTCTTGGCGAAGCGCGGGTCGAGCCGGGCATCCGGGATCTCGAGGATCTCCGGACTCTCCAGCGCGTACAACGTGAACGAACCGTGGAACGGCGTGTCATCGACGTCCTTGAGCCCGTAGTGCGCCTTGAACCGCACTTGATCGCGATTGGCGAGCGCGATGACGGCAACCGGCGTGCCGCAGCTCTTCGCGGCTACGCAGGCGAACGCGTCAAAGACCTCCTCGTATGGAGCATCGAGGAGGTTATATTCCGCGAGCGCGGTGAGACGCTCGTCCTCACGCGATGGCGTCGGCGGTTCCTTCATATAGGGACGCTTCCACGCTTCGTCCCGACAAAAGCCAGTACCCCCGCGAGGGACCGTGCGTTGAGCACCTCAGCGGGCGTGATCCACGCACGCCGGGCCTGTCCGATCGCATACGCTACGTTACTGAGCTGGGCTGCTCCATGGGCGTCGGAATCGCAGGCGAACGTCACGCCGAATTCGCGTGCCCGGCGAGCCAAGCCGCTCGGCAAATCCAGCCGGGCCGGCTGACCGTCGATCTCGAGCGCCGTTCCGGTCCGGGCGGCGGCCGCGAAGACGGCATCCGTAGTCGAAGTCGTGTCCCGGAAAGCCGTGACGATGTTGCGGCCGGTGGGGTGACCGATGATCGACACGTACGGGTTTTCGCAGGCCCGGATCAATCGCGCGGTCATCTCCTCGCGCGTCTGGTTGTAGCTTGCATGGACGCTCGCGACGACGATGTCCAGCTCGGCGAGCAATCGCATCGTCGTAGTCGAGCGAGCCGTCGGCGAGGATGTCGACTTCGGCCGAGCACAGGGTGCGGATGTTGTAGCGCTCGCCCAGCGCCCGCACTTCGGCCCGCTGCGCGCGCAGCTGCGCCGGCATCGAGCCCGCTGCCGCGGCCGGGCGAATGGTCGGAGATCGAGTGGTACTCGTAGCCGCGGGCGGCCGCCGCCGCGACCATCGCTTCGAGCGTATCGGCGCCGTCGCTCCAGCGCGTGTGCATGTGGAAATCGCCGCGCAGATCGGCCAGCGCCACGACCTGCGGCAGCGTGCCGTCGCGCGCGGCTTCGATCTCGCCGACGCCCAGGCGCATTTCCGGCGGGATCTCCATCAAGCCGAGCGTGGCGTACACTTCGGCTTCGGTACGGCACATGATCAGCCGGCCGTCGGTCAGATCGACGATGCCGTTCTCGCTCACGCGCAAGTTCTTGCGCACGGCCAGTTCGCGCAGCTGGATATTGTGTTCGCGGCTGCCGGTGAAGTGCTGCAGCAAGTTGCCGTAGACGTGCGCGGGCAGCACGCGCAAATCGATCTGCAGTCCGCCCGCAAGCCAAATGCTGGCCTTCGTGCCGCCCTCGGCGAGCACGGCCTCGGCGCGTTCCCACTTTGTGAATGCGGCGATCACGGCATCGGGCTCGTCCGACGTGCAGACGATGTCGATGTCGCCGACGGTCGGCTCGTTGCGGCGCACGCTGCCGGCCGGCGTGAGGTCGTGCGCCGGCGAGTTGGCGGCGAGATAGGCCGTGATCTCGCGCGCGAGCGGCAGCGCGATCCCGAGCGGCGTGCGTTTGCTGCGGCCCTGATAGGCCAGCACGCCGCGCCGGATGTTTTCGATCGACTTCTTGCCCAGCCGCGGAATCTCGCTCAGCGCGTCGGCTTCGAGCGCCCTTTCGAGGTCGGCGAGCGAGGCGATCCCGAGCTTCTCGAACATCAGCTGCGCGGTCTTCATGCCCACGCCGCCGACGCCGAGCACTTCGAGCAGCGTCGACGGATATTTCGCGCGCAATTCTTCGAGGTAGCCGCACGTGCCGGTTTCGCAGAGCTCGGCGATGCGCGCGGCGATCGTCTTCCCGACGCCGGGCAATTCCTGAAGCCGGCCGCCGGCCAGCACGTCGGCGAGCGGCGCCGCGTTCTCGATCGTCTCGGCCGCGCGCTCGTAGGCCATGAATTTGAAAAACGGCTCGCCCGCGAACTCCATCAGCGTGCGGATCTCTTTGAGCCGCCCGGCGATCTCCGCGTTCGTCAACGATTCGGCCATGACGAGGAAAACATACCACGTCTGCGTACAAGCCACCCATGCTTGCCAGCGAACGGCATCGCCTCGACCCGGCGATCTTCAACCTGCCGGTCGAGAAAATGCGTGACGGGTATTACTCGGACACGTATTTCAATCGCGCGCGCGAGATTCTCGAGCGCGACGATTACCGGCCGCGCGTGCGCATGCAAATCTTCCAGCGCAACACCTCGGTGCTGTGCGGCATCGACGAGGCGATCGCCATCCTCAAGCTGTGCACCGGCCGGCACGACGGCGCGCGCTGGCGCGACGGCTGGAACCAGCTCGACGTGCACGCGCTCTACGACGGCGACCGCGTCGATCCGTTCGAAACCGTGATGACGATCGAAGGCGACTACGATCTCTTCGCGCACTTGGAAACGCCGTATCTCGGCGTGCTCTCGCGGCGCACGCGCATCGCGACGAACGCGCGCGCGATCGTCGACGCGGCCGGCGGCAAGGAAGTGCTGTTCTTTCCGGCGCGCTTCGATCACCATCTCGTGCAAACCGGCGACGGCTATGCGGCGTACATTTCCGGCGCGCTCGGCGTGTCGACCGATGCGAACGCGGAGTGGTGGGGTTCGCGCGGCATGGGCACCGTGCCGCACGCGCTGATCGCGGCATACGCCGGCGATACCGTACTGGCAACGAAAAAATTCGCCGAGTACATCGATCCCGAGGTCAACGTGATCTCGCTCGTCGACTTCGACAACGACTGCGTGCGGACGAGCCTCGCGGTCGCGCGCGCGCTCGGCACCCGGCTGTGGGGCGTGCGTCTCGACACGTCGGGAACGCTCGTCGACTCCTCGGTCATTCCGCAGATGGGCACGTTCCCGCCGACCGGCGTGAACCCGCAACTCGTGCACAACGTGCGCAACGCGCTCGACGCCGAGGGCTTCAACTTCGTGAAGATCGTCGCCAGCGGCGGCTTCAATCCCGCGCGCATCGAAGCGTTCGAGAGCGCGCGCGTTCCGGTCGATGCGTACGCGGTCGGCAGCGCGTTCTTCGACGGCAACGGCGTCTACGATTACACCGCCGACATCGTGGCGATCACCGAGCACGGCAGCTGGCGCGAATGTCACAAAGTGGGGCGCCCCGAACGCCCCAACCCGCGCCTCACCCGCGTCGACTAAAAGTGCGGATCGGGTCCCGGGAAATACTCCGCTGATGTAATTCGTGAGGACCCGAACGCGAAGCATTCGCTTGAAGCGAATGCTCTATGCCGGCTGCGCGGCTCCGGCCGACGCGAGTTTTTCGAGGATCGCGCGGTTGAAGAGCATCAGGTCTTGCGGGTTGCGCGAGGTGACCCAATTGCCGTCGTTGACGACCGGCTGATCGCGATAGAGGCCGCCGGCATTGCGGATGTCGTCGGCGATCGATGCGAATCCGGTCAGCGTACGGCCGCGCACGAGCTGCGCGGAGATCAGGATCTGCGGACCGTGGCAGATGATGAACATCGGCTTCTTCGCCAGATCGAACTCGCGCACGAAGCGCTGCACTTCTTTGTTCATGCGCAAGTGATCCGGCGAGGTGCCGCCCGGGATCAAGATCGCGTCGAAATCGTCGGCCGTCACATCGGCGACGATCTCTTCCGCTTTCACGCTCTGGCCTTCGTCGAGGCCCTTTTTGCCGCGAATTTTCTGCAGCGCGCGGTCGTCGACGCCGACGATCGTCACGACGGCGCCCGCTTCCTCGAGGGCGCGCTTCGGATCCAGCAGTTCCGATTCTTCAAATCCGTCGCCGACCAGTGCCGCGACGCGTTTTCCTTCGATTTCCATGGCGCCCTCATTTCCCCAAACTCGCCGCCCATCCACCTACAAGCGTGCCCGCCGGTGGACTGGACGGCCGCGCGAAGCAAGTAGGCCAGTTCGACTTCCAGGCGGCCGATCGGATCGAGGACCGTATCCTCGAGCAGCGCTTTCAGCACCGGATTGCGCTTGAGCATGTCGCCCTCGGGAACGGCGTGGCGCGGGTTGATCTCGCGCATGTAGATGCGCGCGTCGAAGCGGATCTGGCCGTCGGGCAAAAAGTAGAGCGGATCGAGTCCCATCGCGTAGACCTCGAGCGAGAGCAGGCCGCTCTTCTGCATGAACTCGACCGCCTTCAGGCGCAGGGCCCGGGCCAGCCGCGCCATGGCCGCGACGCCGATCCGCTCCTCGCCGGCCAGCACGCGGTCCACCAGGCCGGCCGGCAGCTCGGCCTTGGCCGCGAGCGCCGGCGGCATCGAGTTTCTCCCCCGCGGCTAGGGCCGTCAGCGCGGCGCCGAACGCCGCGCCGCCCGCCGTTCCCGGCGCCCCATCGTACGTCGCGTCCATGGGGGCGTCGGATTGGCGAGGCTGAGCGGGATGCCTGTGGAAGGCGAGGGCGTGCTCCAATCCGGGACCCGCGCGACGGAAGCGCGCAAGGCGCGCCACCTCGACATCTGCCTCGACGACGACGTGGCTTCGAGCCTCGATGCGGGCTGGTCGTCCGTGCGCCTGCGGCACGAAGCGCTGCCGGACATCGCGCTGGCCGAGGTCGATCCGGCCGCGCGCTTCCTCGGGTTCCGCCTGCGCGCCCCGATCCTGATCTCGTCGATGACCGGCGGCACCGGCCGCGCGGCCGAGCTGAACCTGCGCCTGGCCGAGGCGGCGAGCGCCGCGGGTATCGCGATGGGGCTCGGGAGCGGGCGCGCGCTGATCGAGAACCCGGCCCTCTTGCCGACCTTCGACGTCCGCGGGGTCGCGCCGGGAGCGGTGCTCTTCGCCAACATCGGCGCGGTCTCGCTGAACTACGGCATCGCGGTCGACGACGTGCGCCGCCTGGTGGCCGGCCTGCGCGCCGACGGCCTCTTTCTGCACCTGAATCCGCTCCAGGAGGCGCTGCAGCCGGGCGGCGACACCGACTTCCGCGGCCTGCTTCCGAAGATCGCCGGCCTGTGCGCGGCGCTCGAGGTGCCGGTCATCGCGAAGAGCGTCGGCTCCGGCATCGGCGAAACGACCGCGGCGCGGTTGCTCGACGCCGGCGTCGCCGGCGATCGATGTGGCCGCGGCCGGCGGCACCTCGTGGGCGCGGGTCGAGGGCAAGCGCTCGGGCGATGAGCGCCGCGAGGCCCTGGCCGAGACGTTCGCGGGCTGGGGCCAGCCGACGGCCGACAACGTGCGGGCGCTGCGCGAGCGCTTCCCCTCGGTGCCGCTGATCGCCAGCGGCGGCGTGCGTAGCGGGGTCGACATCGCGCGGGCGGTCGCGCTCGGCGCCGACCTGTGCGGCCTCGCGCTGCCGTTTCTTCAGGCGGCCAGCGTGTCACGGGAAGCGGTGGACGAGCTGATCGCCACGCTTATCGACGGCCTGCGTATCGCGATGTTCGCCACCGGTTCGGCCTCGCTCGCCGGTCTGCGGCGAGCGCTCGAAGGCTAGGTCTTGGGCGGTTTGGGCCGCGGGGTACGGCTCACCGAAACCTGGCCGTCCTCGACCTTCACGTCGTAGGCGTCGACCGTGGCCCACGCGCCGAGGGTCATCGAGCCGTCGGTTAGGTTGAAGCACCACGCATGCCACGGGCACGTGATCGTGGTGCCCTCGACCCAGCCTTCGGCGAGCGAGGCGCCCTGATGCGGGCACATGTTCTCGAGCGCATAGAACGTGCCGCCGGCATTGAACACGGCGACTTCGCGTGCGATCGACTTGGACGACGGCCGACTTGCCGGGTGCGATGTCGGCCGCGGCGCCGACCGGAACGAAGGTGTCGGAATTCACGAATTCCGGTTTTCGCGCGCGACCAGGCCAAGGCCTTACACACATTGCTTTGACAGGATTTCCGCGATTTGATACACTTCGCCGGTCGCCGGACTGGATGCGTCATTGACGCGGTTCTGGAGCCGAGCGAGACAATTTCCCCTGGAAAGACTACCGTTCCGTGCCGTTAACCAAAGAACAAAAGACGGAGATCGCGACCAAATTCGGCCGCGGTCCCAACGATACCGGCTCAGCCGACGTGCAGATCGCGATCCTCACTTCGTCGATCAACCAGCTGACCGAGCATCTGAAGATCCACAAGAAGGATCATCACAGCCGCCGCGGCTTGCTCATGCAAGTCGGACAGCGCCGGCGCCTTCTGAGCTACCTTCAGAACAAAGACCTCGAGCGCTACCGCAAGCTCATCGCCGACCTCGGCCTGCGCCGCTAACCAAACACACCGGAAGACGCGTGCCGCACATTCGCAGCGCGCGTTTTTTCGGTTGTGCCCGCGTCTCGCGGCTACGTCCCGCCCCATGTCATCCCGAGCAAAGCGCCGCAGGCGCGTCGTCAGAGACCGCCTCAACCGTTGTCGCTGCGTCGCTGCCCCTCGACGACGTGCCCTTCGGGCACTTTGCTCGGGATGACATCAAGGGGGAAAGCCCGAATGTACGCTCGTTACAACAAACGACAAAAATAGAAAAATTTAGGAGTATTTGTGCCAGAATCCGTCTCTCTCGAGATCGGGGGTCGCACCCTGACATTCGAGACCGGCGAGCTTGCTAAGCAAGCCAACGGCAGCGTCCTCGTCCGTTACGGCGATGCGAACGTTGTCCTCGCCTGTGTCACCGCCTCGGAGCAACCGCGCTCGGGCGTCGATTTCTTTCCCCTGACGTGCGAATTTGAAGAGAAGATGTATGCCGCGGGCAAGATCCCGGGCGGCTACATCAAGCGCGAAGGCCGTGCCTCCGAGCACGGCACGCTGAGCGCGCGTCAAATCGATCGCCCCATCCGCCCGCTCTTTCAAGAAGGCTTCCGCAACGACGTCATGATCGTGACGACGGTGCTCTCGATCGATCGCGAACTCGATGCCGACGTGCTCGCCGTGTGCGGCGCCGGTGCGGCGCTCGCCGTGTCCGACATTCCGTTCGACAAGAACGTTGCCGCCGTGCGCGTCGGCCGCGATGAAAACGGTAAGTACATCATCAACCCCACGCTGCCCGAGTATGAATCCGGCGGCATGGACATCGTCATCGCCGGTACGCTCGACGGCGTGATGATGGTCGAAGGCGGCGGCCACGAAATCTCCGAGGAAGATCTCCTCGGTGCCGTTGAGTTCGGCCACGCGGCGGTCAAGAAGATCGTTACCGCGATCAACCAGCTGGCGAAAAAAGCCGGCAAGAAAAAGCGCACGTATCCGCTGCTCACCGTCAATGCAACGCTCGATGCGTGGGTGCGCAAGACGTTCAAAAAAGACGTCGCCAAGGCGATGCGCATCGTCGAGAAGGGCGAACGCAATACCGGCATTCGCGAAATTCTCGAAGGAAGCCGCGCTCGAAAAAGTCGGCCCGAAAGACGCCGACGTCAAAGCGCTGCTCGAAGACAAGAACAGCAAAGACTTCGATTCCATCATCAAAACGATGGAAGAGGAAGAACTGCGCGTGATGGTCGTCGACGAGAAGCTGCGTCCCGACGGCCGCAAGCCCGACGAAATCCGCCCGATCTGGTCGAAGGTCGGCATCCTGCCGCGCGTTCACGGTACCGGCGTCTTCACGCGCGGACAAACGCAAGTGCTCACCGCCGCCACCCTCGGTTCGATCGGCGACGAACAGCGCCTCGACGGAATCATGGCGATTCCGAACAAGCGCTACATGCACTACTACAACTTCCCGCCGTATTCGGTCGGCGAGACGCGCCCGATGCGCGGACCCGGCCGCCGCGAAATCGGCCACGGTCACCTCGCGGAACGCGCGCTGGTGCCGATCCTGCCGCCGCAGGACGAGTTCCCCTACACGATGCGCTTGATCAGCGAAACGCTCGAATCCAACGGCTCGTCGTCGATGGCGTCGATCTGCGGTTCGACGCTCGCGCTGATGGACGCCGGCGTGCCGATTCAGAAACACGTGGGCGGCATCGCGATGGGCCTCATCTTGCACGGCAAGAAGCACGCGGTCCTCACCGACATCCAAGGCATGGAAGATTCGCTCGGCGAGATGGACTTCAAAGTTGCGGGCACGGTCGACGGGATCACCGCAATTCAGATGGACATCAAGGTCGACGGCATCACGATCGACATCATGCGCGAAGCGCTCGACGCAAGCGAAGAAAGCGCGCCTCGTCGATCATCGGCAAGCTCAAGGAAACGCTGCCGGCCGCGCGCACCGAGATGAGTGCGTTCGCACCGCGGATGATCGTGCTGACGATTCCGCCGGACAAGATCAAAGACGTCATCGGGCCCGGCGGCAAGGTCATCAACAAGATCATTGCCGACACCGGCGTCAAGATGGACATCGAAAACGACGGTCACGTCTACATCTCCGCGCCCGACGGTGTCGCGGCGGAGAAGGCCAAAGGCATGGTCGAATCGTTGACCAAGTCGGTGCAAGTCGGTGAGACCTACCTCGGCACGGTAACGCGATTGATGAACTTCGGTGCGTTCGTCGCGATCTTGCCGGGCAAGGAAGGCCTCGTCCACATCTCGCAGCTCGCGCCGCAACGCGTCGAGCGCGTCGAAGACGTGGTCAAGATCGGCGACCAGATCATGGTGAAGGTCGTCGAGATCGATTCGCAAGGCCGTATCAACCTCTCGCGCAAGGCCGTTCTCGGCGGCGCGACCGATGATACCAACGGTGCGGCGCCTGCGCCGCGCAGCGAAGAACCCGCCGGTGCGGGCGGTGAGCGCAACGGCGCGCCGCGCGGCCGCGGACGCCGCCCACCCCGCCGCGACTAACCCGGAGAGCGTCCGGTCAATGAACCACGAAGCATTGGCCGGACGCGTGGCGATCGTTACCGGCGCCGCACGCGGCGTCGGGGCGGCGATCGTGCGCGACCTGATCGCGCACGGCGCCCGCGTGGTCGCGGCCGATAACGGCTCATCGATCGACGGCCGCACTGAAGATCCCGCACTGATCGCGGCGTTCGCCGAACAGTGCGGCGACGCGGTCGTGCCGATGTCGCTGAGCATCACCGCTCCGGGATTTGCGGATGCGGCGGTCGAGCTCGCACAGGAGCACTTCGGCGGCCTCGACATCATCGTCAACAACGCCGCGATTCTGCGCGATGCGTTTTTATTCAAGGGCAATCGCGCCGACTTCGAAGCCGTCGTCGCGACCGACCTCACCGCCGCCTACGACCTGTTGCGCGCGGCGACGCCCGTCTTGCGCGAGAACGCGAAGACCGCGCGCGCGGGTTGGGGCCGGATCATCACGATCGGCTCGACCGCCGCGCTCTACGGCAACTACGGTCAGGGCGCGTATGCCAGCGCCAAGGCGGGCCTGTTCGGCTTGATGCGCATCGCGGCGCTCGACATGGCGCGCAGCGGCGTCACCTCGAACATGATCGCGCCGTTCGCCGCCTCGCGCGTCACCGAGACGATCGTGCCGGCCACGCCTGCTCAGGCCGTCTATAAAGCCGACGCGCTCTCGATTCCGCCGGCGCCGATCGGCCGCTTCGCCTCGTTTCTGTGTTCGACGCGCGCGCAGCACATCACGGGACAGGTGTTCGGCGTGCGCGGGCGTGAAACGTTCGTGTTCTCGCAACCGCGCCCGCTGGCGCGCGCCACCACCGCTGCCGACCCGTCGCTGGACGATTTGGCGGCGCTCGTCGACGCCGAGTTCGCCCCGCACTTCACCGCGCTCGAAACCGATCTCGACGCGTTTTCCACGACCCCCGTTCTCTAGGAGCACACCGTGTCTACGCAAGCCGAACCGTTCGTCGTCAATACGCCTGCCGAATTAGCCGCGCAACCGGCCGAGTACGGCGACCTGGTCAAGAAGATCATCGTCAGCCATGCGATCAACGAGCTCGCGGGCGCGACGGTCTACGACGAACCGGCGATCGCCTTCGCGCCGACGCCGTACTGGAAGTGGCACGCGTGCCGGATCGCGATGGAAGAGTACGGCCACCACGTGCGCTTTGCCAAAATGGGCGCCGCGCTCGGCGTGCCCGAAGACGCGATGATTCCCGGCCGTACCGAGAAGCGCTCGCTCAACATCTTCGATACGACGTTGGGCGGCTGGGCCGAGTTCTGCGTGCTCAAGATGATCGGCGACCTGGCCGAGATTCTGCAAGTCGAAGATCTGCTCAACTGCAGCTACGTGCCGCTGCGCAAGGCCGCGAAGATCACGATGCCGGAGGAGAAATTTCACGCCACCTTCGGCGAGCGCGCGTGCACGGATCTCGTCAAGACGAAAGAGGGACGCGCCGGCGTGCAGGCCGGGATCGACAAACTCTATCCCACGCTGCCGGCGTTTTTCGGCCGCGCGGAGTCCGAGAACAACAAGCTCTATCGCAAGTGGGGCATCAAGGAGCGCACGAACGAAGCGATGCGCGCCGACTATATGGGGCGCGCGCGCGTGCTCGTCGAGAAGCTCGATTTGAAGCTGCCGGATCTGCCGGCCGCTTAGGTGGGCGCGCAATCGGTCATTCGCACGCGCGTCCGCTTCGGCGAGACCGACGCCGCGGGCATCGTGTTCTACCCGACCTATTTCGCGTGGTTCGACTCGGGCACGCACGGCTTGCTGCGCGGCGACGACGCCTTCGCGCGCGACGCGCAGCGGTAAGCCGAAGTTTCCGCTGCCGCTCGTCGAATGCGGGGCGACGTTTCTCGCGCCGTTGCAATTCGATGAAGAGATCGAGATCGTCTCGACGGTGGCGTCAATCGGCGAGTCGTCGCTGCGCGTCGAGCACGAAGTGCGAACGCTTTCTGGGAAAACGTGCGCGCGCGGCTTCGAGCAGCGCGTCTACGTGACGCTCGCCGCGGGACGGCCGGCCAAAGCGCCGATTCCGCCCGAGTTGCGCGCCCGCTTGGACGGCTCGGAGGCAGCGGCGAAGCCCGTCGCATAATGCTCCGCTCGGATTTCCTCGCCGGCGCCGGCGCGACGACGGTTGCCGCCACGACACCGGTCTTCCCGAACATCGTGCCGTCGGTGTCGATCGCGCTCGTCGCGCCGCTCAGCGGCTCGGCAAAACCGATCGGCATGCGGCTCAGTCGCGGGCGTGCAAGCGTGCATTCAGTACAACAACGAATTGGCCGGCTCGCTGCAGCGCACGTATGCGATGCGCCCGTTCGACGATCAGAACACCGCTGCCAACGCGCTGATCCAATCCAGCTTCGCGACCGGCGACAGTTCCGTCGTCGCAGCGATCGGCCATTTGAGTTCGGATGCGACGCTGCAAGGGATTCAGAACTACGGTCCGGCGCAGGTTCCGCTGATCGTGCCGCTGAGCACCGACGATCGCATCACCGCGACGCAGTACCGCAACGTGTTTCGTTTGCCGACCAAGGACTCGTTCGAAGGACAGCTCTTCGCGCGCACCGTGATCGCGCAGTACAAACCGAAACTCGCGTACGTCTTCGTGCAGGACGCCGACTACGGCGCCGACGTGGCCAACGGTTTTCTTGCGGCGATGAAAGCGCAGAACACCCAAGCGCAGTACCAGCAGTTTTCCTACGATCATCCCGACTTCGCCGCCGTCGTCGACAAGGCGCTGGTCGCGGGACCGGATTACGTGTTCCTGGCGGGCGTCGTCGGCGACATGGGACCGATCGTCGGCATGCTGCGCGCCAAGGGCTATACCGGACCGATCGGCGCCTCGCAAGGATTCTTCGACGGCGCTGCGCTGAAGCTCGGCGCCGCCTCCGACGGCATGATGGTCTCGACGTCGATGCCGTATCTTCCGTTCGCGCCGGCGACGGTGCGCTGGGTTCAGGATTTCGAGCAGCACTGGGGCCAGATGGATCCGTTCGCCGCGTTCGGTTACGCCGCGGCGCAGATCATCATCAATGCCGTGACGGCGACCGGCAGCACCAACCGCGCCGTGCTCGTACGGCGATCGCGCAGGGCATGCCGATCGACACGATGACCGGCACGTACTCATTCACCGCGTTCGGCGATCCGCTGCAGCCGCAGCTCTATTACTACACGCTCAAAGACGGCAAGTTCACCTACCTCAAGCAGGCGCACCCCTCGACCTTCATGCTCAAGTGAGGGCGGCTTGGGCGTAAGCCCAAACGCAACGGATTCACGGAACGTGAATCCTCGTCGTCCAACTCGTCTTCGAGCTCGTCGTCGTCATCGTCGTCGTCGACGGCGACGGGCTGATCGGGGTCGAGGACTTCCGTGCGCGCGACGTCGTCGCGCTGCGCGGGCGTGGGCTGGCGTTCTTCGGTCAGGTCGTCTTCGTAGAGGTCGCGGCGTTCCATGGGGTGACTCCTCGGCTATCGGGTAGCGCAGAACGTACCCACCCGCGGCAGCGGGAAACCCGCTTGTTTGCGGACGGGTTGGCAGTCGCGTGAAGGTGATACGCGTCGACCGCACCGGCGGTCCCGAAGTGCTCCAGCTCGCCGCGAGCGACGTGCCCAAGGCGGGCGCCGGCGAAGTGCTGATCCGCCACACCGCGATCGGCGTCAACTACATCGACGTCTACTTGCGCACCGGCACCTACGCGCACGCGCTGCCGTTCGTCCCGGGCCGCGAAGGCGTCGGCATCGTCGAAGCGGTCGGCGAGGGCGTCACCGAGTTCACCGCCGGAATGCGCGTCGGTTACCCCGACAGCCCGAACCTCGGCAGCTATGCCGAGTACGTCACCGTGCCGGCCCGGCTGTGCGTCGAGGTCCCGCCCGGCATTGCCGACGACGTCGCCTGCGCCGCGATGCTGCAAGCGATGACCGCGCAATACCTGGCGGCCGATTCGCACGACATTCGCAAGGGCGACTGCGTGCTGATCCATGCCGCCGCCGGCGGCGTCGGACGCATCCTCGTGCAGCTCGCCAAACGCCGCGGCGCGACCGTGATCGCCACGGCCGGCGGCCCGGAGAAAGTCGCGCTCGCGAAGAGCGCCGGCGCCGATCACGCGATCGACTATAGCGCCGTCGACTTCGAGCCGGTGGTGAAAGAGATCACCGGCGGCACGGGCGTCGATGCAGTGTACGATTCGGTCGGCAAAGATACGTGGGAACGCAGCCTGCGCTCGCTGCGCGTGCGCGGTTCGTTCGTGCTCTACGGCGCGTCGAGCGGCAAAGTGCCGCCGATCGATCCGCAAACGCTCTCCGCCGCCGGTTCGGTGTTCTTCAGCCGCCCGACGTTCGGCCATTTCGCGCGCACGCACGCCGAACTCGCCGCGCGCGCAACCGAGATCTTCGAAGCGATCCTCGACGGCGCTCTCGAAATCCGCGTCTCCAACCGCTACAACCTCACCGAAGCCGCCCAAGCCCACCGCGACCTAGAAGCCCGCAAAACCAGCGGCAAAGCGATCCTCTTGCCCTAACGCCCGTGTCACCCCGAGCAAAGCGCCCGTAAGGCGCGTCGTCGAGGGGCCGCTACTCGGCGCCTTCACGGCGGTGGGCTGTCCGAGATCGAGTTGCGCCAGCGGAATAACGGCTGTGTTCGGATGCGCGGCCGCAATGGCCGCACCGAAAACTTGCGCATCGCCCACCAGCACGACGAACAGATCGTCGAACGTCGCGGCGGCGAATTGCTGCACCATCGCGGGATCGACCGCTTCGATCTCCGGTAAGTACTCGCCGAGATCGGTGAGCGGCACGCCGTAGAGCGCGAGCTCGCCGAGCACGCCGGCGATGCCGTCGATCGTTTCGATCGAACGCGAGAAGCCGCCGCTGATCGTCGCCTTGCGCGTCACGAGTTCTTGCCGCCTCAGGCGCCGTCGCCGCAAGACCGCGCAGCGTATCGAGCACCACGGTCACCGCTTCTTCGACCTTCGTGTGATCGACCAGCGTCGAGGCGAGAAACAGCCCCGGTTCGCGGCGCGCGATCAATTGCGCGCCGGCGCCGTACGAGAGCCCGCGCTTCACGCGCACTTCCTGATTGAGCCGGCCGCTGTAGCCCGAAAGCACGGCCGTCGCGACGACGCCCGCCGCATACGTTTGCGCGCGCCGCGCGATGCCGACGCGGCCGACGAGAATCGCCGTGCGGCCGGCATCGGGTTTGTCGACGATCACGACGCGCGAACGCGGCGGCGGCGCGGTGACCGGCGCCGGCTCCGGCACGGGTTCGGCCGGCGCGCGCCAACTGCCGAACTGCTTTTCGGCCAGCGCAAACGCATCGTCGGGCGCGCAGATCGCCGCCGATGATCAGCGTGGCGTTGTCGGGCCGGAAGAAGCGCGCGTGGAACGCGACGATGCGATCGCGATCGAGCGCGGCGAGCGTTTCCGCGGTGCCGGCGACCGGATGACCGTACGGCGCCGACCCGAACGCGACGCGCTGGGCGACGAAGCGCGCCAACGCGCTCGGACTGCTGTAGCTGAGCGCCAGATCGCCGATCGCCTTCGCACGCACGCGCTCGACTTCGGCTTGCGGGAACGACGGCTGGCGCACGATTTCATCGAACAATGCGAAGGCGTCGGAAAACACGTGCGTGAGCGCGGTGAGCGAAACGGTCGAGGCATCGTAGCCCGAACGCCGCATCGAGGCGCGCGCCCAAACCGTCGACGGCTTGCGCGATCTCGACGGCCGACCGCGTCGCCGTGCCCTGCGTGATCAGCGACGACGTCAGCGTGGCGAGGCCGGCTTCGGCTTCGCTCTCGGCCGACGCGCCGCCGCGGACGATCAGCTGCGCGGCGATGATCGGAACGGCGTAGGCCTTCGGCGCGCTGCGCTGCGGAAACGCGATCACGCGCAAGCCGTTGGCGAGCGTGCGTTCGACCGGCAGCGGCAACTCCGCGCGATGCGGTGCGCCGGGTGAGGGCGGCTTTTCGAGGGTCGTGATGCGGTTGCGTCACAGCGGCAAGTATTCGATCGTGGTGCGGTTCTCGGGGGTGAGATATTGCCGCGCAACGCGCTGCACGTCGGCGGCGGTCACGGCGCGGTAGCGGTCGAGATCGCTGTTGAGCGCGCCCGGATCGTCGCGCTCGACCGCGCTGCGCACGAGCGCGATCGCGATGTTGTTGTACGTCTGACGGCTGCGCACGAACGAGCTCGCGATCTGCGTTCGCACGCGCTCCATCTCGCCCGCGGAGGGCAGTTCGTCGCGCAACAGCGCGATTTCCGCATCGAGCGCTTCGCGCACGCGTTCGATCGCGGTGCCGGTGCTCGCGATCGCGCGGAACGAAAAGAGTCCCGGCTGCTCGCGCAGATCGGCGCTGGCGTGCGCGGCGGTGGCGACGCGCTGGCGATACACGAGCGACTGGTAGAGGCGCGAGCTCTTGCCCATGCCGAGCAGCGTTTCGACGATGTCGAGCGCGGGCGCGTCGGGGTGCCGCCAGGCCGGAATGTGATAGGCGTATTCGATCGCCGGCAGCGGCACGTTGGCCGCGCGATAGGTGAACGTCCGCTCCGCGGTCTGCGGCGGTTCGACGGCCGTCACGCGCGGAATCGGCGCGTCGGGCTTCGGCACGCGGCCGAAATATTTGTCGATCCACGCATTCGCTTGCACCGGATCGAAGTCGCCGACGACCACCAGCACCGCGTTGTCGGGCCGGTAGAACGTACGATGAAACGCGACGACGTCATCGAGCGTGGCGGCGCGCAAGTTCTCGGGATCGCCGATCACGCCGCGCCGGTAGGGATGCTCGGCAAACGCTTCGCGATTGACCAGCTCGTCGAGCATGCCGTAGGGCTCGGCCAGAATGCGCTGGTCGTATTCGCCGATCACCACGTCGCGTTCGGTGTGAAAGTGCTCTTCCGTAACGGCGAGCGAACCCAGGCGATCGGCTTCGGCCCACAGCAGCGTCTCGAGATAATTCGACGGCACGACTTCGTAGTAGTTCGTGATGTCGTCGGCCGTGAACGCGTTGTTGAGGCCGCCGATGTCTTCGGTCAGACGATCGATCGTCTCGGGGCGCGTGTTCTTCGTGCCCTTGAACATCAAATGTTCGAACAGATGCGCGAAACCGGAGCGGCCCGGCGGGTCGTCCTTGCCGCCGACGCGATAACCGACATTGATGGCGACGGACGGGACCCGATGATCCTCGACCAGCAAAACGCGGAGACCGTTGGGGAGCGTGCGATCGGTGAAGTCGATGGGCGCGACCGCGATCCCGGCGCCCGAAACAGTACTGGTCAAGACTGGCCGAATGCGCTTCGGACGAGACGTTTCCCCCTTTCGTGGGCACAAGAGTCTTGATGCGTCGACGAGTCGTGATTGCGGGGGCCACGCTGTGCGTGCTGCTGGTCCTCGCGGGCGCGGCGCTCGGCTTCCACAACGCGCTCGCCGCCGCGATCATCCGTGCCGTCGCCGCCGGCACGGGCTACAACGTGCAGTTCGGGAACCTGCAGGTCGGGCTCAACGCGGCAACCGCGCAGGACACCAACGTGACCAACCGGGCCGGGGAACCCGTCTTCAGCTCCCGGCAGATCGACGTGCGCTACTCGATCCGGTACTTGCTGCCGGGCAGCCAGCGCCGCCGGTTCGGGATCGACGCCCTCGACGTCCAGCGTCCGACCCTCACGCTGATCCATCACGCCGACGGCACCTACAACGTCGCGCTCCCGCACAACGCCGTCTCCTCGAAGCCCGACACGTCGCCGATCGATCTGCGCGTCCGCGTGCGCGACGGCTCGGTCGTCTTGCTCGACCGCTACGTGGTGCCGGGTCAGGAGCGGCGGCAGCGCATCGTCGGTCTCGCGGCCGACGCGGTGCTCGCGCCGCACGCGCACTCCTTCTATAACGTGCGGCTCGACCTCGACGACGGCCGCACGCTGCATCCGATCGTGGGCAAGGCGACGTTCGATGCGGATCGCGGCTATGAGGCCCAGCGCTGGACCGCGCCCGACGTGCCCGTCGGACCGCTGCTCGATTTCGCGCTGCCCTCGCACGCGGTGAACGTCGTCGACGGCGACATGCGCAACGTCGACGGCCGCATCTACACCTTCGTCGATCCCGACGGCACCACGCACACCCACACCGCATTGCGTGCCGATCTCACCAACGGCAAGATCTACCTCGAGGGCGTGATCAAACCGCTGCGCGACGCGCACGGCACGGTGATCGCCTACGACGACGGCCTCACCACGAACGGTCTCGATGCAACGTTGGCCGGCGTCCCGCTGCACGTGGCCGGCGGCGTGTACGGCTTGAGCGCGCCGATGGTGCAATTCGCGCTCACCGGACGCGGCCAGCTCGCGCAGTTACAGCAAGCGATTGCCCCTTCGCAACGTCAGCCCGTCGCGGGCGATCTTTCGTTCGCGCTGCGCGCGCAAGGGCCGCTCGCCGCACCGGTGGTCACCGGCACGTTCGCCTCGCCGCAACTCGTGTATCGCGGCTATCCGGCCGACGACGCCGGCGGCACGTTTTCGATTCACGGCAGCGACCTCGATCTGCTCGACGCGCGCTTCACCTACGGGCCGGTGAGCGTCGACGCGCACGGCACCGTCGTGCTCGCGAAGGACGTCGCAACGAACCTCGTCGTCGCGCTGCACGCCGACGGCGATAAGCTGCCGTATGTCGGACAGCTGATGCACGGACTGCAACTGACCACGGTCGTGCACGTGGCGGGCAGCGGCACGAAACTCGCGACCGACGGCATCGTGTACGGCACGAGCCCCAACGGGCAACTCGACGCGATCTTCGACGTCGACGGCAACGGTGACGGCGTGATCGGCCCGTTCTCGATCCAGCGCAACGACGGTGCGTCACTCTACGCGCGCGTCGCGCTCGACCGCACGAAGGGCAGCGTCCTCGCAATCGCCGATGCGCACCAGTTCTCGCTGCTGCCCGCCGCTGCGCACACGCTGCCCGGCATCCCCATCGGCGCGCTGCCGCCGCTCGCCGGCACGCTCGACGCGCAAGTGGTCGGTTCGGTGGACGGCAGCCGGCTCGACGGGCTAAGCGGCCACGTGCGCCTTGCCGGGCTGCGCTACGGCACGCTGAGCGCGAACGCGAGCGCCGATCTCGGCACCGCGCCGGACGGCACCCAGCGCGGCGGCGTGCACGTGACCTCGTCGCTGGGAACGATCGACGGCAACGCCGCCTATGCGGGCGGGCTGGTCGGCTTTGACGGCCGCGTGCACGGCTCGTTTGCGCAATTACGGCCGCTCACCGGCAACGTCGATGCGCGCGGCACGATCGACGGTCCGCTGCAAGCGCTCTCCGACGGCGCGTCCTCGGCCGTGCAGACGTCGGGCCTGACCTTTCACGACGCATCGGTATACGGCGTGCCGGTGCGCAATCTCACCGCCACCGCCACACTCGACGGCTCGCAGCTCGACGTGCGCGCGCTGCAACTCGGCATCGCCGGCGGCACCGTGACCGTGCAAGGCGCGCTCGGCAACGGCGGCGAGCTGCGCGCAACGACCAGCGCGCTCGACCTGCGCACGCTGGCCGGCAGCCGCGTGCCCTTGAGCGGCGGAACGCTGCGCGCAAACGCGCGCGTGACCGGAACGCTCGACGCGCCGAGCGCCAATGTGGCCGTGCTCGTCGATCGCGCCGGCTGGCAGGGCATCGATCTCTCCGCCAACGCCTTCGCCCACTACGAACGCGGCACGCTGCACGTGAACGATGCGACCGCACTCGCGTTCGACTCCTACGCGACGGCAAGCGGCGACGTGCGCGGCCTCACCGGCAACGCGCCGCCTGAACTTGACGTGGCCGCGAACTTGCACGGCGCGCAGATCGCGCCGATCGCGCGAGCGCTGAAGCTGCCGCTGCGCTATCCCGAAGGCGAGATCGACGCCGCCCTGCACGCGACGGGCCCGGCCAACGCACCGCAACTCGCCGGCACCGTTTCCGTTCCGCAGGGCTCGCTCAACGGCCTGAATTTCAGCCACGCGGGCGCAACGATCGCGGGCGGTCCCGGCGGCATCAGCGCGCGCAACGGCAGCGTCACCGTCGGCACGACCGCGATCGCGTTCTCGGGCGAGGTCGCACCCGGCGCGCAACGGATCGCGGTGCGCGCGCCACGCGTCGACCTGGCCGACTTCGATGACTACTTCGATGCCGCGGATACGCTCGGCGGCAAAGGCCACCTCAGCGCCGATGCTGCGCTCTCCCATACCGGCATGAATGCGAGCGGCGATGTGCGCATCGACGACGCGCGCTATCGCCGCTTCAACGTCGGTACGGTCACGGCGAACTGGAACACGCGCGGACGCACGGTACACGGTACGGGCAACGTGCAAACCGACCACGGTACGATCGCGCTGACCACCGACGTCACGTTCCCAGCCGCCGATCCGTTGCGCGACGTGCGGCATCGCACCACGATCGCCGCGACCGGTACGCTCGCGGACCTCGACCTCGCGCAGTGGCTGCCGACCGCCGGCATCACCCAACCGATCCTCGGCATGGCGAACGGCACGCTGCACGTCACCGGCACGCCGGCCGCGCCCGCCTTCGACGCGACCGCCGCGGTAAACAACGCGCTCGTGCGCGGCTATCCGCTCTCGACGCTCACGCTCGCCGCGAACGGCGATGCGCACACGGCGCACGTCAGCGCGTTGCGTCTCGCCGGTCCGGGCTTGACGGCCGATGCATCGGGAACGTTCGGCTACGGTCCGAGCGATCCGGTCGCGATCGCGCTGCACGCGCAGAGCGACGACGTCGGCGTGCTGGCGAAGAGCCTCGGCGCGAAACTCGACGTGGGCGGGGCGGTGAACGCGACCGTGAACGTCAGCGGCTCGCGCAGCGCCCCGCATCTCGCATCAACCATCGATGCGACGAATGTGCGTAACGGCAAATACACCGTGCCCAAGGTGCACGCGCAGCTCGCCGCCGATCCGCAAACGCTGCAGTTGCAGGCGTTCGAAGCCGATCTCGAACGCGGGCGCCTGCTCGCCACCGCGACGCTGCCGATTCGTTCTCACACCCACGCCGGGCTTGCGCACCGCTCCGCTCACGGCATCGCTGCGCGCCGAAGGCATCGATCTCGTGCAGTTCGCGCCGCTGCTGCCGGATAATGCGAAAGCTCGGCGGCACGATCGACGGCCAAATCGCGGCGAGCGGCACGCAAGAGCAACCCCGCGATCACCGGCACGATGACGCTCGCCGGCGGCAGCTACTCATCGAACCTCGCTGCGCTCGGCGCTCACCAACGTCCGCGCGCGGCTCGACCCTCGCGCGCACCGCAAGCGCAACTGACCGGCGTGCACGCCGACATCGGCGGCGGCACGATCGACGGCGCGGCCAACGCCACGTTCGGCGACCTGCGCGATCTGCAGCGCACGCTCGCCTATCAACGCGCAGTTCACCGCCAAGAACGCGGTGCTCAACGTCGCGAACCTGTTCCGCGGCACGATCGACGGCACGCTCACCGCCGAAAAGCCGCAAGGCGGCATTCCTACGCTCGGCGGCAACACTCGCCTTCTCGAAAACGCGCTTTCCGCTGGCCGCGCTGATTCCGAAGACGCCGGCGAACGGCGAGACACGCGCGCCGCCGACGGTGGCGTTCGACCTGAACGTGCAAGCGGGCAACGACGTGCGCGTGACAGGGCCCGGGCGTCGACATCGGCGCGCGCGGCGCGGTGAGCGGTCGGCGGCAATCTCGCGCATCCGGAACTCGAGCGGCCGCATCACGTCGACCGACGGCACGCTGAGCTTCTACCGCACGTTCGTGCTGCGCAAAGGCACGGTCGACGTTTCATCCCGAGAGACGGCTTGATTCCCAACGTCGATGCGACCGCGACGACGCACGATCACCAATCCCGAGCACGAGCATCTTGCTGCACGTTACCGGTCCCGCGACGAACCTCAACCTCGATCTCGCGTCGAGCCCGAGTTACGATAAGGAACAGATCCTCGGCTTGCTCGTCAACGCGCAGGCGTTCGGTGCCGTGCCCGGCGTGGAGACCGCCTCGGGCGGCGGCGGGATCGATGCGGGCAGCATCGCGGGCGGTTTCCTCGGCCAGGAATTCACGCAGAATTTGCTGCAGCCGGTGGGCGCCGGAATCGGGCAGTCGCTCGGCTTCGAAGATCTCGCGCTCGGCTACAATTTCGGCACCGGGCTCTCGGCCGGCGCGCGCAAACAGCTCGGCAAGAATCTCTATGCGTCGTTCAATCAAACGTTCGGCGGCGACGAGCGCCAGTCGATCGCGCTGAACTACAGCTTGCCGCACAACGGCGCGATCGCGCTGACGTTCTTCAACGCCGGCAATCGAGACGCCGTCGATACTCACAACCCAGCAGCTCTTCGCCCCGGCCGACGCCGACGAATTTCACCCTCCAAGCCCTGCAGCCGCCGCCCGGTACCTCGGGCGTGGTGCTGACCTACCAGCGTAAGTTTCGCTAAATGGTACGCAAGCGCGCGGATTGAAGCGGACACCTTCGGGTAGGCTGATACTATGGATCCGCGAGCCGCAGGCGGCTATCCCGGCGGTAATGCCATTCTCGATCGCCTCAGCCCGGTGGAGCTTGAGACCCTATTGCCTGGACTCGTTGTGTTTCTTGAAGAAGAGACGGCGGTCTTACACGGGCGCGACGAAGCGATCAGCGGCGTGCACTTTCCGATCGATGCGGTGTACTCGGTCGTCGTCGAACTCGAACGCGGACAGATGTACGAAGTCGACGTGGTCGGACGCGCCGGTGCGGCCGGCATCGAACTCGCGCTCGGTGCACGTGCAGCGATGCGCACGGTGCTATGTCAAGCGGCCGGACGCGTCGCGCAAATTTCCAATGATGAATTCATGCGCGCGCTGGATCGCAGTCCGGCATTTCTTATGGCGGTGCGCGAATCGTTGCGCCGGCAATGGTTCTCCAGCGAACAGACCGTCGCGTGCAATTTCGCACATAGTATCGAGCAGCGCGCTGCGCGCTGGATCCTCATGATGCAAGACCAAACGGGCCGCGAACAGTTCCCGCTGCGCGCCGAGTTTCATCTCGATGATGCTCGGCGTTCCGGACGCGCAGGTTTGCGCACCATTGGCCGCGCTGGAAGAACTCGAATGCATCCGTTACGTGGACGAAGAGCTCACGGTCACCTCACGCGACGGGC
Organism: Vulcanimicrobiota bacterium; assembly: GCA_963845455.1. Lineage (GTDB taxonomy): Bacteria > Vulcanimicrobiota > Vulcanimicrobiia > Vulcanimicrobiales > Vulcanimicrobiaceae > Lustribacter. The sequence continues at coordinate 437,589 of CAWJSM010000004.1, forward strand.
TCCTCGAGCACGTCTGCATCTGCTACGAAGGCCCGCCTCTGTAGCCTAGGCCGTTGACAATCGAACATATGTTCGATATTATCGGGCTCCCATGCCAGTCGATTCGGCGTTCGCCGCCCTTCGGGAGACCCTCGACCAGCGCCACCGCGAGGCCTCGGCCGCCGCATTTACCCGGGGCGAAGACGAGGTGCTGCGCACCGGGCTCGCCGACCTCGACCGCATCCTCGGCGGCGGCTTCCCGCGCGGAACGATCGCCGCGCTCGAGGGCGCACCCAGTTCCGGACGCAGCGCGCTCGCCGCGCGCCTCCTAGCGGTCGCCACCAGCCGCGGCCTCGGTGCGCTGATCGGCACCGAACTCTTTCCGCCGGCCCTCGCCGCCGCCGGCGTGCGGCTCGAACGCCTGATGTGCGTTCCGGTGAGCGATCCGGTCGGGGCGGCGCGCGCCGCCGACATCGTGCTGCGCTCGGGCGCGTTCGGCGTGGTCGTGATCCCGGCGCTGCCGAGCGGCCGCGGCACGGGCTCGGCCACGTGGACGCGTCTCGCGAGCCTCGCGCACCGCGCGAACACGCTGCTCGTCGCGCTCGGCGTCGAGGCATCGAGCGAACTGCGCTACTTCGCGTCGGTGCGGCTCGAGACCGCGATCGAACGCGTGCGCTGGAACGGCGAGGGCGGCCATCTGTGCGAACTCGCCGGCTACGACATCCGCGCGACGGTGCGCAAACACAAACGCTCCGCTCCCGGCGCCAGCACGATCATCACGTGCACGCCGTTCGAAGACCGCCCTACGCTCGTCGCGGTACGCGAACGCGAACTCACCCGCCGCACCACACCCTTGCGGGTGGTATCGACGGCGTAGTTGCGATTTGCTGTGCGATCGCCACTAGACCGTTACGCTAAGCCTTCGTCGAGACGATGAGTCGAACTAAGCTACGTGTCCGATATCGAACCCTGCCGAGCACGTAACATTCAGCCAGCGGCCAAGATCAGTTCACGCGAGATCGACGGCGGCCGTTAAGCCGATCGGACCAACGACCAAATCGGATCACGAACTGCTCCTAGACGCTGGGAATAATCGGTAGCAACAGGCGCGATGATGACGCGATGGTACTTCGACAACTCGTTCCGACGCTGGCGTGCCGGAACGTCATTATGGCAGGCTTCTTGGGATCTAGGTCGTCGCTCGTCAGGTAGATGCGGACACGGTGACCGGCCTTGAAGCGCCTCGCATTGGTCACGAGCGGTATGCGGTACCGCACCGATTTGCAAATCGGCACTGCCTCGAAGTTGCGACAGGGGACGACCGGTGCGCCGAGGCGGCTGGCCGCTTCGTCGACCTCACGGAATCCGGCGCGCAAATAGCCGGCGGTCACGTCGTTGACGGTTCCCTCGGCGTTGACGTCTTGGAGTACGGCGATCCAGGCCGTGTCGGGCGCCGTACTGATCGCGTCCAACGCGAGTTCGATGTCGCCGACGACATCGAGATCGGTTAACAGCGGTTCGCTTTCCCACGCTAGGCTTGAGGGCGGATCAATCTCACTTGCTTGAACCCGGTTTAGTCCGGCACCGAGGTTCATCAACGTGCGCGAACCCGGCGCACTTTCAGCGGCTGTCAGCGAGCCATCGGCACACAGAGCGAGCGATTGATACTGCACGTTCGGCAGCGGCCAGGCGCCGGTAGCCCGCCAACCTTCCGCGCCAGGCAGTATGTAGCGAATACATGGTCCCTCGAGGATCCCGGTGTCGCGACCCTTGAGCCAGTGATCGAACCACGCGAGGGCTTCCACATGAAGGCTCTCCCATGGCCACGTGAGGCCGTATTCGCCCATCATCGCGACTTGCACGTGCCTGCTATTTTTTAGGCCCGCAAACGTTGGAAACGTGGCCGGCAAATGCAGCGGTACGTTTTGCCAGTCGCAACCGAGATAAACGGGGATTTCAATCTTCTCCAAGAGCGGCATGAGATTGCGTTCTTCCCACCACGCATCGCGCGCGGGATGCTCGACGCAAATCGCGCTCCAAAGATCGTCCCACGGGTGCGGATCGTGATGCATCTTCAGCACGACTTTGAGTCCGGTCATCGCCGCTTCGCCGTTCATCGTTTCGAATCTCTTGTGGATTTTCGGCATGAGCAGCACCTTACGCACGGATTCGAGAAGTTTGCTGCGCCAGAGTTTGTTGGTGTGACCTGACGTCATGCCGACCATCGAGAGAAATGGTGTTATAAACGACGAACTCACAAGGCCGTGGTGACTGGCGGCTTCATAGAGATCGAATGAACCGGCCACCGGCATGATCGCTTTTAAATGCGGTGGCCGCTCGACAGCTGCTTCCATTTGCGTCATTGCAAAGTAGCTGATGCCGATCATGCCGACGTTTCCGTCGGACCACGGTTGTGCAGCCGCCCATTCGACGAGGTCGTGCATGTCGCGCCGCTCTTGGCCATCAAAGAAGCCGAAGGTGCCCTCGGAGCCGCCGGTGCCACGCAAGTTTGCGATCACGTGCACGTAGCCGCGCGGTACGAAGTAGTCGCTCGCGCCGGCTTCGATGAAGCCCGCGGGCGCCCCAAGATCTTGAATCTGCCGCGGGTACGGCGAGGCAGCAATGAGGACGGGGTATGTGCCTGGCGTCGCGGGGCGATGGACGTCGGCCAGCAGCTTTGTTCCGTCCCGCATGAGCACCACCACGTCGTCGTCGCGCGTCATTTCATACTCGGGCCGGGACAGATTACGATAGTCACGGCCCGTTGTTTGCGGCCCGTTGAGCTGCCGTTGGCCGGGTTCGATACCGGCGACGGTTCCTGACATGTCCACTCCTCTTAATGCAAGTAAAACTGCGTTAGTATAAGCCGGATCTCAATTTAACGCAAGTACTACCTGCGATAAGCATTATTCGGTATGATGCCCCGGATGAGTTCAACCAGGTCCCGGACCGGCGGACGCAGCGCACGCGTCGTAGCATCGGTCCTCGAAGCCGCTGTCGCCGTCTTAGCCGAAGTAGGCTGGCCGAATTTCAGCGTCGGCGCGGTGGCGGAACGCGCCGGCGTTCACGAGACGTCAGTTTATCGCCGGTGGCGCACAAAGGAAGCGCTGATCAACGATGCGATCATGGCCCGCACGGCGGGGCAACTGCCGGTGCCTGACCTCGGTTCCGTGCGTGCAGATCTCATTGAGTTGCTCCGCGCAGCGCTGGCATTCTTACGGTCGCCCATCGGCGGCGCTTTGGTGCGCATGGCCGTGGCATTGCCGCCAAGCCCGCAAGCGACCGATTTTAAGCGAGTCTTTTGGTCGAACCGGTTCCCTGCGATTCTCACCGTCATCGAGCGGGGCGTCGAACGCGGCGAACTCGATCCGAACCTCGACCGGCAGCTCTTGATGGAAATGTTCATCGGACTCTTCCACGTGCGCGTCTTTCTGATGGACAATCCACACGACGACGGGCTTGCTGAAAGGGTAGTCGACCTCGCGCTGCGAGGCGCAAAGGTCCCTTAAGTACGAGCCGTGTTCTAAGTGAATACTATGGAACCGAGCGCGTGGGATTCGCAGCTAACCGGCAAGCCGCGGCCTCCAGATGAGCACCTTGGCACCGTCCGGTAGCTGAGATGATCGAGCTGTCGAGCTTCGGTGTGACAAACAATCTCGCGCGTCCGTCATTCCTCGGCAGCGAGCGCAGCTGAGAGTTCGCGAAGTACCGCGCGCGCGGCAGCGATGCGCCTTGCACTAATCGACGGAACAAGCCGGTGGTGAAGCGCCGCCGCATCGCGCGTGATCTTTAAAAGCACGGCCGTACCGGACGTCGTGAGTTCGAGCAGTGAGGAGGCCCGATGATCGACGTTTTCGGCGAAGCGCAGGAGGCCAATTTTCACCAGGTCGTTCGCAACGCGCTGCACCGCCTGCCGTGAGATTCCGAGCCGGCGCGCCGCGTCGGGAACCGTATGCGGGCCTCCCGAGGCAACGCTGAGCAACTGCCAGCGCGCTTGCGTCTGTTTCTGACGCCCAGCAATCGCCTCGCCGATCCGCCGAAAGTTCCCCGCTGCTTCGAAGACGTCCGCGACCAGCAGCCCGAGTTCTTCGTCGCGATCATTGACAACATGTTGTCTATTCGACATAATGTTACCAGTATGGTAACAGAATCATCCAGCGCCGTCGAGGTGCTCAAGGCCGCTTTTGCACGCGCGGCAGAGATCCGGCCCGCGGTTGGCGGCTTTCCAACCCTCGCTGAGGTGCTTCGCGCGGCAGGGGTACGGCGCAACGAATGGCACCTTCCGGCGGCGCAGAGCCGCTACGACATGACGGATGGCACCGTCCTGATCCAGCAGTTCAAGCCGTTGACCGACGGCATAGCCGTCGTGCCCGCATTCAATCGCAATGAACTGATCCGCGTGCTGCGTGCCGATCAAGCCGGCGAGACGACATTCCCGGCGTTTCTCGAGGGCTCGTGGCGAGCGGGTGTAGTGCGCTACGTCGTCGAGTTCGACGAACATCGCGTGCTCTATTACGGCGGCGCCGGAGACGTTTACGAAGAGTCGTATTCGCCAATCGACGTATAAAGCGAACTCGAAAGCGCGCGTTCCCCTATGCTCGGCGCTCGCCAACGAAACAGCTGTTACGGCGACTCATTTGGGAGTAGGGGCAATGCGGCGCCCGCGCTGGGAGCGGAACGCGCGCCTCGCGAATAATATAAGCGATCCAGGTGCTTTACGAACCCGTCTGCTGTGCGATGGCGACCATACCGTTGCGTTAAGCACCCTCGCCGGCGACGATCAGCCGACCTCTGCCGCGAAACCCGAAACGCGTTCGATTGTGTCACCAAGAGCGTCGGGCGCTTCACCGCCGTCGAAGTCCGCGTTTGTTGCTCGAGCGTCGCGCTATTCCGGCGCTCGAGCATCGCATCGACGACCCGTTCGGAGCCGGGCGGTGTTTTGCGGGGAGCCTGTCGGCTAGAACTTGCCGTTCTTGTTTTTCCATTGATCTTGAGGCGGCGTTTCTTCGATTACATCCCAGTGCTCCGCGATTTTGCCGTCTTCCAGCCGGAACAGATCATAGTACGCGACCGGCTTATCGGCGATGGAACCGCCCGCCGCGATGAGAACGAAGTTGCCTTCGCCGAGAATCAGCTCGATGCGGTCGACCTTCATGACCACGCCTTGTTGCGCTTGTTCCCTAATCATCTTCATCAACGCCGCCAGGCCGTCTCCGCCCCGCGGGTCGTGCCGGATGTAGTTGTCTCCATTGAAGAAGCTGACCATCTTTTCGAACTGGCCCTTCAGGAAGATGCTCTCGTAGAAATCCTTAACGATGGCCTTGTTTTGTTCCGTAAGCTCACGATCTTCGGCTTTGGTCGGCCCGTCGATCGCAGAATGACCACTTACGTTCGGGGGCGTCGCAGAAGTGGCGTTATCCCAGTGCTCAACGATCTTTCCATTTTCGAACTTGAAGATATCGAAAAACACCGTGGGGCCGAACAAGTCTCCTTCGGCGTGAGTAAAAACGTACTGTCCGTCCTGGAAGGCGCGTGCGACCGTCAGCGGAGCCGTAGCCGGGGGAAGATGGCTGATGAACCCCTCGACCCCGGCTACGCCGTCGTACGCGTGCACATTATGATTGATGAACTTGGTCGAGTCGATGTACTTCGTCGCGATGGCGGGATCTCTCTTATCGAGTCCTTCGAACACGCTGAGCGCCTTGTCGACTTGGCTGGCACCTGAATGTGTGGTGAAGCTCATAGATATTGCCTTTTGTGTGCACTTGGCAAGTTTGCTTTTGAGATGTCTTCGAAACGTAGACGAGCGAAGGATCGCGAACGAATTCGGCGCGAGCCAAATCCGGACTCGTCGCGATGTGCATGAAACCGTCGAGATGGATGGCCGAGTTCTTCGTCGCCTGCCGGGCCTAACTAGACGCCATGAGTCTCGGCTACTGTCTTAGTGCGCGGTGGTTCCCGGTTCGGCGGCAGCCTGCTCTATCAATCGTGCGACTACCTCCGGCTTTGAAACGTATATTGCGTGACTCCCCGGCGTTTCCGCGATCGTAGCCCTTGCGCGCTCTGCCATAAACCTCTGCAACGGCGCAACAATCATTTTGTCGGTCGTCACCAAGAGATACCAGCTGCGCTTGTTTTTCCAAGCGGGTGCGGTGACCGTACCGCTGAGCGCCTCGACACCCCAAGGCACTTGCGAGTCAGCCATGAAGTTTGCCGCTTTCGGCTCGACGTCGGCGGCGAATGCTTCAGTAAATTTCGCCCTATCGAGCATCAAGAAGCCATCTTGCGGCGGCAAAATCGGGGGCGCCGGTGCGCCATGAGCGGCCGAATTTCCCAGAAGCGCGGACACGGATTCGCCCTTGTCGGGGGCAAAAGCCGTGATGTACACGAGCGCTTTCACGTTCGGATCGTTGCCGGCTTCCGTGATCACGACTCCGCCGTAGGAATGGCCGACGAGAATGACGTTGCCACCGGCAGCATCAATCGCGCGCTTTGTCACCGCCACATCGCCGGCGAGATTGATCGTGGGATTTTGAACCACGATAACGTTATAGCCATCGCCTTTGAGAATGTTATAAACGCCTTCCCAGCCCGAGCCGTCTACGAAACCACCGTGGACAAGAACGATACTGGTTTTCTGCCCGACTGACATTTGGCTACCTCTCATCGACTGGTGGCGGGCGGGACGACGATCTCCACGAGGCCGCTCGCCGTGTCGTACACCAGCCCGGAGAGCAACCACGGCTCGGGCAAAGCACCGGCTGCGCGGAGTACCGATACGTCAACGGAAACAGCCTTCCGCGGATCGCTAACCGCCTTGGTGCTAAGCTCGTCACTTCCAATTTCAAAGTATGACGCCAGCATGTCGGGGTCACCGACCAGACGCGTAATCCCGCAGTCCGTGTGATGCAGAACGATGACGTGGAACTCCCCGCCACCGCCGGGAGTCCGTTGGGCAACTTCACCAACCCGGCCGAGCAAGCCCAATTGCTCGCTGAGGCCAGGTGTTACACGTCCGCCGATGTTGCGCATCACGACGGCCTCGCCAGACTCAACGCCGAGTACATGCGCGGGGTCGACGCGCATATCGGCGCAGCCGATGATGAGAGCTCCCACTTTCGAGAGCTGATCCGGAAGTGACGTGAGTGCACCTGCGGCAGCCGCCTTCGTTGCCCATTTTTTATTGCGTTCGAGTAGTGTGTCGAGAGTCGACATGGTTGCGCTCCTTTTCCTCTATGCGAAATGCCGTTTAGAGTTCCGACGCGTAAGCTGCAGCGGCTGCAGCAATCTCTGCATCCTGATCCGGGGTCCCGCCGGCCACCCCGATTGCACCGCTTAGTGTCCCGCCAAAGTTTAGCGGGAAGCCGCCTTCGATGTTTGTTAGCTTCAACTCAGTCGCCAACGGGATCGATAGCGCAAGGTCGGCGCCCATCCAACCGGTTGAACGACGGGTCGACGCAGCCGTATTTGCTTTGCTTCGACTGCTGTAAACGCTATGCGGTGTCGCGCCATCCGCCTTCGCGAATGCGATAAGATTCATGCCCGGATCGACGATTGACACAGAGGCTTGAACGCCGCGTTTTTCGGCTTCAGCAATGGCCCGTTGAACAACGGCTAACGCGGTCTCGAGCGTGACGACGGTAAATTGACGGGTGGTAGACATTACAACTCCTTGACGGCGCTATTTCTCAGCCGATGCGGAGTTCGGGAATGGCGATTTGGCAATGATGTCGCAGAGGTTCGGGCTCTGGTAGCCGGGGATGAAACGTTCGCAAACATCGGCCATCACCGTTCCCCACGTGGATGCTGGCTTGTGAGCGAAACCGCCGAAAAAAGTACCGCCAATCTCTCCATTGAAGTGGTCGCGCGGGTATTCGGCGACAATCTGCTCGCGCAATTCGGCCGGGAATTGCTCGTAACCGGCGCCCACCACATCCAGGCCGATGCCTGTGTAAAACAACGAGACTTCCGGCTTCATGTATTGTGTCACACCCGGAGTGGTGTGAAGGGCAATCGTCTCCCAAGCCGTTTGAGCGGCCTCGTCCGGAATGCCATGAGCAATGAGAAACGCCTTTGCGGCATTCGCGCTATCAATTTCGAAGCGCTCGGTCGCGCTAGAATACTCGCGTAACAGGCCGAGGTCGTGGAACGCTGCGCTGACGTAGAGCAGTTCGGAATCGAAGCGCAGACCTTGCTGACGGCCCTGTTCCGCAGCGAAAAAGTAGACGCGGTTCGAGTGGTTATAGAGAATATCCGTCGCGTACTCGCGCAGGATGTCGTGTGCTTCGGACGCCAGTTTCGTGTCCGGAATTTTTATCGTTCTTTGCGTGCTTGCCATGCCATGTCTCCGTAAGCGCTTGGCTTCTGCATTCAACATTAGGCCTGACCGCGGTCCAGTGCAACGACGCGGATACGGCAAATTCGGACATGCGCAGGCCCTGCTAGTCTGCTAGAATGTAGCGATGCGGAAAGTGGTGATCGTCGGTGCCCCTCCTGTGCAGATCCTCGACGTCAGCGGGCCCCTGGAAGTCTTTTCAAAGGCCGGCGGTTATGACGTTGTCCTGGGCAATCCGGGTGAAGAACGCGTGCTTCGAACTAGTCGAAATGTTGCGCTGACGGACGCGGTTCCGATTAGCGAGATTACCGGGCCGATCGATACGCTCGTGATTGCAGGTGGGCCTGGAGGGGAGACGGGCAGCTATGACTCGGCGTTTGTGTCCTGGCTTGTGGCGGGCGCCGAACGATCTCGGCGTGTCGCCTCCGTTTGCACGGGAACGTTTCTACTGGGAGCAGCTGGTCTGATCGACGGACGGCAAGTGGTGACCCATTGGCAGTACTGCGACCGGTTAGCGAATGAGTTTCCGCATACCACGGTGCGGCCTGAGCCGATCTTTCTCAAAGACGGTCCCATCTACACGTCAGCCGGAATCACGGCGGGCATCGACCTCGCGCTCGCGCTTGTGGAAGAAGATCGCGGGCACGCGGCGGCACTGAACATCGCGCGATTCCTGGTGATGTATCTCGTACGTCCCGGCGGCCAGGCGCAATTTAGCCATATGCTCGCTCACCAAGCGGGCACTTCAAAGCCGTTACGTGAGCTTCAAATCTGGATGATGGAGAATTTGCGAGAGGACCTCACGGTTGAAAAACTGGCCGAACGTTTAGGCATGAGCGCCCGGCATTTCACGCGAGTGTGCCTCAAAGATGCGAAGATGAATCCGGGACAATTTGTCGATCGGATGCGGGTAGAAGCGGCCCGCCAGATGATCGACAGTTCGGATCTGGGACTGAAAGAGATCGCGGACGCAAGTGGATTTCACACCGCTGATGCGATGCGCCGGACCTTCCTGCGAGTTTTAGGCATTACGGCCGGCGACTATCTCCATCGATTCAAGAGAGATTCGGAAACTTCGTAGTGTCGTGAGGGAGGTCGATGACGTCGAGCTCCTGCGCCATCGCAACGACGATCACGCGCCTAATGGTCGAGAGGTTCGCCCCGTGCAGTTTCCCCTTATGGCGTAAATCGTCGGATTTGTGTCATTGCAGGCACACCTTATGGGGTCTAAAGTGAGTGCATGCAACGGACTAAAGCGGTCGTCGAGCCGCTGACGACGCACTTCTTCTACGTGGATGACAAGGATCAAACGAAAGTCCCCGTGTGGATCGGCGCAGTCGGGTCGGCCGTGCTTGAGTAACGTGTTCGATCCGACACGCGGCAAATCGCTGCGCATCGGTGCGATCATCTATCAAAATCTGGATCAAATTGACTTCACGGGGCCATTTGAAATATTGGTGCGTGTCCCGCACAGCACGGTACACGTCCTGGGCATGAAGGCCGGGCCAGTGCGGGATCACATGGGGCTGATCTTGACGCCGGAAATGACCCTAGAGCAATCGCCCGATCTTGATGTTTTATTGGTCCCCGGGGGTCCGGGGCAACAGGCACTCATGAACGAAGAGCCCATGCTCTCATTCATTCGCGATCACGTCAACGCTGGAAAAGTACTTTTTTCGGTTTGCACCGGCGCGCTGATTTGCGGCGCCGCCGGAGTGTTGCGTGGATGGCGTGTTACAACGCATTGGTCCGCGTTGGACCTCTTGCACTATTTCGGAGGCGTGCCGGTGAACGAACGTGTCGTCATCGACGGAAACATCGTCAGTGCCGCAGGCGTCACGGCGGGGCTCGATGGAGCGCTGGTCCTAACGTCGTTGTTGCGCGGGGAAGAAGTCGCGCAACGTCTTCAACTTGAAATCCAATATGCACCCGAGCCTCCGTTTCAGGCGGGCGTGCCCGAGACAGCGCCACCCGAGGTGCTGGCCGCCGTGAAAGCTGGCTCTCGGGCGCTTTACGAAGCGCGTCTGGCGACGGCTCGCGAGGCGGCCGCCGCGCTCGGTGTTCCCCTAGGGTGACCTATGTTCTGCTCACGAACTTGTTCGGTACGTTCGTCTTCGCGACGAGCGGCGCAGCGCTTGCGATGCAACGCAAGTTCGACCTTTTCGGTGTGCTCGTCCTCGCGGCGGTGACCGCGCTTTTCGGCGGTGTCGCGGGTGACATTCTTATTGGAACGCTTCCGCCGGACGCGGTCAGGTCGTGGCACGCCTGCGCCGTCGCGCTCGCAGCCGGTCTATTGACGTTCGTTGGGCGCCCGTTGCTCGATCGCATCCGACAGCCGGTATTGCTTTTCGATGCGCTCGGGCTCGGACTGTTCGCGGTGACGGGGGCGCAGAAGGCGATCGTGTTTGGGATCGACCCGCCGATGGCCGCACTCCTGGGGATGACGACTGGAATCGCCGGCGGAATGCTGCGGGATCTGCTCGTCGCACGCGTGCCCATCATTTTGCGGACTGACATTTACGCCGTCGCCGCGCTTGCCGGTTCGACGATCGTGGCGATCGGCGCGTGGTTGCATTGGGCGCCGTGCCCGACGATGGTGATCGGCGCAATCGTCTGTGTATCGTTGCGATTGCTTGCAATGTACCGGCATTGGGCACTGCCCGGAGCGTCGACGACGGAATGAACGGCGCGGCTCAGGTCGACTAAGAATGGTGAACCGCTCCGTCGGCTCTATATTGACCGAGTACGGCGAGGGGACGGCCACGCAGCCTCGCGAATTGTGTTGGAGTCAGGGTGCTTTGCGAACCCGTTTACTGTGCGATTGCGACTACGAGGTTATGCTACAGCCAGTTTGCGCCCAGTGACGATGATTTCTCGCCATCCCCTCTCCGGCAAGAATGCGGGCTGCCGCACTGTCGGCTCCGAACGCCGATGCTTGCCCGGTGAAGAGCTTCTAGTTTTCAGGCCTAATATATGAAGTGGTGGATTGCCTCGAAGGCGTTATCTTGAAATGACGTATTTTTCAAATCAGTAAAAAAGGTGCTCTGGTCCACCATGTCCCCTGATAACTTGCCCTCTTTACTGGCATAAAAAATGCCGCTTTTATACCGCTCATCCGAAATGGCGTCTACAAAGCGTTTTGCACCGACATCGATCTTATGCACCATGTCGCCCATCAATGGGAATACGATAGGCATCATCACATTCTTCAACATAAACCGCATTGGCGGGGGAAGACTATCTGGCGCCTGAGTTCCGCTTGTATTTCCTGGGCTCACGACAATAAATTTGAGCTGAGGATATTTTCGTGCCATTGATAACGTCCACATGGTTTCTGCATACTTGACGTATGCGTATGCCTGCAATGCATCGAACTTATTCCCGAAATATGATCCATTAAGAACAGCAGCAAACTCATCTACAGAAGATGTCTTCATTGAAACTCGTTTTATTCCGAGCGCCTTTACTCCCGGAACGGCTTCCGCACTGACAGCCAGAACTGTCTTCCTCAACTTGTCCCGTTTAAGTAATTCCTCGACGAGAATTACATTGCCTAAAATATTCGTAGCGGATAATGCATTCATACCGGAAGGCGTAGAATTCGCAGCCGTTTTCCCGACTACTCCACCTGCATTGAGGACTATTGCATCAATAGGTTCGTTTATAGCTTCTACGGCTTGTCTTACAGAATTTGCATCCGTAACATCGCCGATAACAATTTCGAAGATCTTTCTCCCCGTTTTCTCCTCAAGGTCTTTTTTCGCCGCCTCTGCTCTCGCTCGATTTCTGCAAAAAAGAATTACTCGTTTTGTTTCTTTTTTCAATGCGAACTGTCGGGCAGTCTCTTTCCCAAGCCCAGCATTTGCGCCGGTTATTAAGATACTTTCGATCATTTTCTATCCTTATTTAGGTTGTTTCCCGACAGTGAGTTGATGATGACGGCCGCTCAGTGGGGCCAATTCCGGCCAGGCTGCGCCCGGTGACGAAAATTCGCGGTAGCCCTAGTGGCAAGCAGGCGGGCTGCCGCATGCCCGAGCCGGAGGTGGTACGGAGTCGCAGCAGCACTCGGGTCAACCTTGCCAATTTCGAACCTTTCTGTACAATAATGGATTAGACGGGGAAGGGCAAGGAGTTTCGAACGAAATGATTCAAAAAGCGGCGAGGCCACGGGGACGACCGCGCAGCTTCGACGAGAGCGCCGCGCTCGCAAAAGCGATCCAGGTGTTCTGGCTCAAAGGCTATGACGGCGTGACGATCGACGATCTTGTCGCCGGCATGGGGGTCGGGCGCCCGAGCCTGTACTCCATCTTTGGCGACAAGCGGACGATATTTTTACGTGCCCTCCATGCGTACGCCAAGATGAAGGGCGCTGGGACCGCGGAGGCACTCCTCGCGCCGCAGCGCCTGCGCGACTCCATCGCAAGCTTCCTGAGGTACGCCGTCACAACGGCGACCGAGGAAGGCAGTGCCTCGGGGTGTCTACTCATGTGCGTCGCGCCGCTTGTGGACGACGCTGAAGTCCGACAGTTCATCCAGGACGCTGCCGCCGGCGCCGTGGCCCTCGTCGAACGTCGTTTCGAAGAGGGGATCAGCGCGGGAGAAATCCCAGCTGACTTTCCGGTCGCCGAACGCGCGAGCCAGGTCCTCGACCTTGCCCGCGGTCTGACGATGCGTGCGCAGATGGGCATGCCGCGAGAGACGCTCCTCAAGGACGCCGACGAAGCGGCGGACGTGATGCTCCTACCGCGCAGCTCATAAGTTGCGAGTAATCGCGGTCCACGGCGCTGCCGTCAACGGCGCTACGTGGATGCCGCTCGAGCGACTCTTACAAGCCTCCGTAGAGTTGATCGCCGATGATTTGCCCGGGCACGGCGAACGCCGCGATGAGCCCTTTGATTTCGCGTCCGCCGTCGCAGGCATCGTTGCGGCCGCCCGCAATGCGGGACCGCGCACGGTCCTCGTCGGTGATTCGCTCGGCGGATATCTGGTCTTGGCTGCCGCAGCGCAACTCGGAAGCGAAATCGCAGGAGTCGTTGCCGGAAGTTGCACGTTCGCGATGCGCGGGCTTGCCGGCGCCGTTGCCCGTATCTCTCTCATTCCCGGCATGTTGATCCCGGGGGGTGCCATGCGGCCGCTGATCTACCGCATGTGCGAAGCTGACGTTGCGCGCGCGATCGTAGCGCGCGGGCTCGCGCCGGCGATGCGCAACGTCACGATGCGGGCGCTGTTCGGCCACGACGTGCTTGCCGACGTTCGCGCGATTCGTGTTCCGATTACGTTCATCGTCGGAGGTTTGGACATCCCCATCGTCTGGAATGCCACGCGCTTTTCGCGCGCAGCGGTGGCGGGACGAGTGATTTTTGAGCCAAACGCTCCACACGGCGTCGGCATCTTGCGCCCCGCGGCCTTTGCCGAAGCGATCGCATCGATGCGAGACGATGCGTGCATAGATGGGCACGTCGCGTAAGCGCTTTTTGTGCTCGATAAGAGGACATTTCGGGACGCATCCAGCGGCGCGAATTTGAAGTCCCCTCGCTGACGCGGGGCGCCTTCAATAGCCGCCACGGACGTTCGAGCGTTCCTCGCGAATTGTGAGTCACGGATCAGGTGCTTTGCGAACCCATTTGCTCTACGACGCTCGCAGCATTGTTCCGGAAGTCGCAGCTGTTGGATACACTTAGTTGCTGAATGCGGCGTACTGCGGATCTTTCTTAAGGCGCCCGTATAGTTGCGCCATGTGGCCTTCCTTTATGAACTGCCGCCCGCGCATAGCGAGATGCTCGAAGGCTACGCGCGCCTGACGTCGCAGATACACCATCTCGCCCAACCGGTCCCATAATTCATCGAGGTTGTCCGCATATTCCGCGAGCACGAGACCTTCCGAAATGTGGCCCGTCACAACGAGCGTCCCGAGATGTTCCATGAATTGCAACAACACGCCAATGTCGCGAAATTCATCGACGCGCTCGTCTTTTGAAAGCCGTTTCCGCAGGCCGGTATCGATTGCCATTCGCTGCCGCAATGGTTCGATCGCCGCGAACGCATCGGTCGGCAACATTAGCTCACATCTCGGCGCTCCATTGCTTCCGTCAGGCCGGGACGGGGTGTTGCGCTGCAAGTTCTTCGAACATCTCGCGTTCGTGCTCGTTCAGTTTCTGCGGTAGCAGCGCTACGAGTCGCACATACTCGTCGCCGTGGCCGCCTCCGGCGTGGGGCATCCCCTTGCCGCGCAGCCGCATAAGTCGCTCGTTCTGCGTTTCGGGCGGTATTTTCATCGTCGCCGCTCCGGACAGCGTTGGTACGCGAACCTGACCTCCGAGGATGAGCGTGTACATGCTCACCGGGAAATCGACGTAGACATCATCGCCGTCCCGCTCGAACGTGTCGTCGTCTTGCAGCACGACCCGCAGATACAAATCTCCGGCCGGACCGCCGTTGCTGCCCTTTCCGCCCTGCCCGGCGAGTCGTATCGTTTGACCATCCCGAATCCCAGCCGGTATCCTTACCTCCAAGGTCTTGGTCGTCGTAATGCGACCGGTGCCGTGACAGGTCGGACAGATCCGGCCGTCGAGGATGCCTGTTCCGCCGCACTGAGGGCAGGTGTCTTCGACTTGAAGCGTGACGGCCTTCGGGCCGCCGTTGTACGCATCGCGGAGGCTCAGCTCGATCGAGCCTTCGATGTCGCGTCCGCGCTGCGGCACGTCGGTGGCCGCCGATCCGCGCCGGCCGACCTGCGAAAAGAAACTGTCGAAGAAATCCGAGAATCCATTGGCACCGAACTCCGCTTCGAGGTCGCCGAAATCGACCGTGCGTCCTCGTTCCGAGCGGTGCTGCCGCTGTTCGTCGGCTTGCCGGGACGCGCTCGCCCAGTCACTGCCGAGCGCATCGTACTTACGGCGCTTTTCCGGATCGCTCAGGACTTCGTTTGCTTCCTGAAGCTCCTTAAATTTTTCCTCGGCCGCCTTGGGGTCTTTTGGATTCGCGTCGGGGTGCCACTTTCGCGCTAGCTTACGATATGCCGACTTGATCTCTTTCTCAGTTGCCGTTTTCGGAACGCCGAGCGTTTCATAATAGTCCTTATACGCGACCGCCATCGATTCGCGCTACGCATTCTTTGCGACAACGACGAGCGCGGGACGCAACAGCTCCTCGTCGACGAGATAGCCGCGTTGCGTTTCGGCCAGCACCGTGTCGTCCTCGACGCCCTCCGCCTGTTGCGTGCCCACAGCTTGGGCAACGTTGGGATCGAAGCGTTGCCCGGTCGTGAGGATCGGCGCTACGCCCTCGCTCTCGAGGGCCGCCTCGAAACCGCGCAACGTCGCCGCCAAACCTGCGCGCATCGCCTCCGAGTCCTGGTGAGCGACGGCCCGCTCGAGATTATCTAGGACCGGCAAGAACCGTAGGAGCACGCGCTTCTTCATTGCGCGCGCGAACTCGTCTGCGCGGCGGCGTTCTCGCTTTTTCGTGTTCTCGAGTTCCGCCGCCGCAAAGAGATATTTCGCGCGGAAGTCCGACTCCGACTCTGGCTCCGAATTCGATCTCGGTTCCGATTCCGATTCCATGGTCGTGCGTTACGTCTCCTTGAATTCGGCGTCGATCACGTCTTCGCCGCGCGACCCTGCACCCGCACCCGCTCCGCCGGTCGACGAGTGCCCGTTGCCCCCCGCTCCGTTCGATCGCGCTCCGCTAGCGGCCGTTTGTGCGACTGCCTCGCCGAATCGCTGCGCAGCTTGGTCCATCCGCTCCGTCGCCGACTTGATCTCCGCCGCCGTGCCGTTCTCCGATACGCGCTTGAGCTCGGCGAGCGCGTTCTCAACGGGTGCGCGTACGCCCGCCTCGACCTTGTCGCCGTTGTCTTTGAGCGCCAATTCGGTGGTGTAGATCGCACTCGAGGCAGCGTTGCGAATTTCGGCTTCTTCGCGCTTGCGGCGATCTTCGGCGGCATGCGCCTCCGCATCGCGCACCATGCGCTCGATCTCATCCTTGGTGAGGTTGCTCGTGGCCGTTATCGTGACTTTCTGTTCCTTGCCGGTACCGAGGTCTTTCGCGCTAACGCTCACGATGCCGTTGGCATCGATGTCGAACGTCACCTCGATCTGCGGTGTGCCGCGCGGCGCGGGTGGAATGCCTTCGAGGCGAAAGCGTGCGAGCGTCTTGTTGTCGGCCACCATTTCGCGCTCACCCTGCACGACGTGGATGTCGACGGCGGTTTGGCCGTCCGCCGCGGTCGTAAAGATCTCCGACTTTCGGGTGGGGATCGTCGTGTTGCGCTCGATCATCTTCTGCGTCACGCCGCCCATGGTCTCGATACCGAGTGAGAGTGGCGTGACATCGAGAAGCACGACGTCCTTGACTTCGCCCGAAAGGATCCCAGCCTGGATCGCCGCCCCGACTGCGACGACTTCGTCGGGGTTCACCGATTGGTTTGGATCCTTATTCGTCAATTTGCGGACGAGGCTTTGGATTGCCGGCATGCGCGTCGCACCACCGACCAGGATCACTTCGTTGAGCGCCGACAGATCGATCTCCGCGTCCGCCAGTGCCTGCCGGAAGGGCCCAATCGTCCGCTCGGTGAGATCGTGCGTGAGCTCTTCGAACTTGGCCCGGGTAAGCGTATATTCGAGGTGTTTAGGGCCGCTCTGATCCGCCGTTATGAACGGCAAATTGATCGACGTCTGCACGACGCTCGAGAGTTCGACCTTGGCCTTCTCCGCCGCCTCGGTCAGACGTTGCATCGCCTGCTTGTCGTTGCTCAGGTCGATCCCTTGGTCTTTGCGGTATTCCGCGACCAGCCAAGTAACGATGCGAGCGTCATAGTCGTCGCCGCCGAGATGCGTATCGCCGTTCGTCGCCTTCACTTCGAACACGCCGTCGCCAACTTCGAGAACGGAGACGTCGAACGTTCCGCCGCCCAAATCCCACACGAGGATCGTCTCGTGCTCTTTCTTGTCGAGACCGTACGCCAGCGATGCGGCGGTCGGCTCGTTGATGATTCGGAGCACGTCCAGGCCGGCGATTCTTCCGGCGTCTTTGGTCGCTTGGCGCTGCGAATCGTTGAAGTATGCGGGGACGGTGATGACGGCTTTGGTGACGCGATCGCCCAGGTAGTTCGAGGCGTCGTTCACGAGCTTCTGGAGAATCATCGCCGAGATCTCTTGGGGCGTGTACTCCCGCCCGTCGATCTTGACTTTATGGTCCGTCCCCATCTGGCGCTTGATTGAAGCGATCGTTCGGTCGGGATTGACAATCGCCTGACGCTTGGCGAGCTGTCCGACGAGCCGCTCACCGGTTTTGGTAAACGCGACGACGGACGGCGTCGTGCGGCTTCCTTCTGCGTTGGGAATGACCTCGGCTTGCCCGCCCTGCATCGCCGCGATGACCGAGTTTGTCGTACCGAGATCGATACCGACGACTGGTGCTGCCATGACATCTCCTGTGGGTGTGATCGCTCGCGGGCGCGCTCCCGCCGGCTGCGCGGGGTGCTCGTCACGGTCCTCGATCGTCCCACGAATGGAGGCGGCGGAAAAGTAAACCGCACTACCACCTTGCGACAGCTGGAATCTTGGATCGCCGTAGTCATAGCGAGGTGCGCCGGTCGCCGTGAAGAGCGCCATCTGCCAAGCGGGAGTCACGGCTGGTAGTAAATTCGCGCTTTCGCATAATAGTTGACTTGTAAACTTCTTTATGATAGTTTCCTAGTCAATGAAACTCGCCACACGCCGTCGAACTTCGGAACTCACCGACCACCTTGGCTACTGGATGCGCATGGTGTCAAACGCCGTGTCGCACGAGTTTGCGCGCAAGGTATCGCGTGAGGGTGTCACCGTTGCGGAGTGGGCCTTCATGCGGACGCTGTACGATCTGTCGGCGACGCCTCCGTCAGTCTTGGCCGAACGGATGCGTGTGACAAAGGGCGCTATCAGCAAACTTTCGGACAGACTGATAGCTAAGGGCTTAGTTGATCGGGTGCAAAGCGCGCAGGATAAGCGCGCTCACACCCTATCGCTGACGGCCGAGGGGCGGGCCAAGATCCCCGCGCTGGCAACGATTGCCGACCAGAATGACGCTGAATTCTTCAGTGTCTTGACCGCGGAAGAGCACGAAACGCTCAACCGCATCCTTAGGGCTCTCGCCGAACGGCGCGGGTTAGATGCGACTCCGGTGGACTGACCCGCCGGCACCACTCACTCTTCAGACGAACGAAAGGACACCGCCATGGAAGCGGAACGGATTTCTATTGCCCAAAATTGCTTGCAGGCTGCTCACGATGGAAGCCTGAGCTTTCCCGAGATTGTCGGTAATTTAATCACTGCCGGCTTCGAGGGCTACACCGTCGATTACCGCGGTCAGAGCCCAAACATACTATCTGCCCGACGGCGATAACGTGGCGCTCGAGATGCAGCACTTCGGCGGCAACGTCGCAGCGGGTTTCGATGCCACTGAAGTGGAGCGCCTGGTGCGATGGGCACAGGCAAACCCGGCCGACTACAGCTACGCCGCGTTCTCCGAAAAGGTGAAAGCCGCGGGCTGCGCTGGGTACATCGTCTCGTTCCTGGGCCGACGTGTCGTCTATTTTGGCCGCACGGCCGAAACCCACGTCGAATACTTTCCGAAATGACCGCGCGGCTGTCATGACGTCCTCCGGCACCTCTCATCGGTGGAAGGACATTCCCCTCATGCTGGCTGGGTCTCATCAAAGCAACCATTATATTCGTTATCTCAAACTATCCGCTGAGCTTCTTCATGCTCGGCTCATCGTCGCTCTTGTTGCGATTACACGATCGAGAAGTGCCATTGATCGAGCACTTGTCGTTGAGAAGTATCGATGCTTGCTCGAACCGCAGATGTATGCCCTACGACGGATCCTCTGCAAGAGCCGCCGCTTGCATCAGGAGGTAATTCCGTTCCGCGGTGTTCGTTGTTGCAGTGGCGGCGATCCGATATTGCGTGACTGCAGCATTGCGATCACCGGCCATTTCGAAGAGATGGGCGCGCGCTGCGCTGAGGCGATGGTGGCCAGCGACTCGACCGTCGGCGTCCAATGATTTTAGCAACTCGAGGCCCGCACTCGGGCCGTAAACCATGGCTGCTGCGATGGCGTGATTGAGAACAACCATTGGGTTGTTCGACATGCGCTTGAGGAGGTCGTAAAGAGCCAGAATCTGCGACCAGTCGGTATCCTCTGCGCTGCCAGCTTCGTCGTGAACTGCGGCGATCGCGGCCTGAAGCTGATAGGAACCAATCGATCCGCTTGATAGCGCTGCCGTGACGAGCGCGATCCCCTCGGTGATTGCGGCTCGATCCCAGAGCGTCCGATCCTGCTTCGTGAGCGGAATCAGCTCGCCGTCGTGTCCGGTCCGTGCCGGACGGCGCGCGTCGGTCAGTAACATCAGGGCGAGCAAGCCCCCGACCTCCCCATCGTTTGGCAGTATGTCGTGAAGAGATCGAGTGAGCCGGATTCCCTCCCGCGACAACTCGACTCGCTGCAGTCGTGAACCAACGCTGCTCGTGTAACCTTCGTTGAAAATGAGGTAAAGCACGTGCAGAACTGCGCGCAGACGTTGCGCGCGGTCTTCGCCGTTCGGTAACTCGAACGCGATTCCCGAGGCCTTGATACTTTGCTTGGCGCGACTGATGCGCTGCGCCATCGTTGCCTCGGGAACGAGGAAAGCATTTGCAATTTCGGCGGTAGTCAAGCCACCCACCGCTCGCAATGTCAGTGCAATCGCGGATGACGAGGTGAGCGCTGGATGCGCGCACATGAACAGCAGGATGAGTGTGTCGTCCTCTGTGACTTCAGCACTATCGGCGGCAGGTGCGGTATCATCGAAATTCATCGCTGCGGCGCTTTCGCGCAGGCGGCGGGCCGATTCACTGCGCTGCTGATCGACAAATCGTCGCGTCGCAACTTGAGTCAGCCACGCGCGCGGGTGCTCAGGGAGACCTTCCCTCGGCCACTGCGTCGCGCCCGCAACCAGCGCTTCTTGGACGGCATCTTCCGCGGCTGCAAAATCGCGATAACGCCGGACGATCGTGCCGAGCACCTGCGGCGCGAGGTCGCGCAGCAGGCGCTCGGCTCCAGCGTCAATTCTCAGCGTTGTCACACCAGGTCTTCAGGCGGCCCACTCATCACTTGCCGCACCTCGATCGGCATATTCAACGGCGCGCCGTCGGGCCCGGGTGCCGCCGAAGCCTTCGCTGCAATCGCGCAAGCCCGGTCGAGTGAGTCGACGTCAACGATCCAGAACCCGGCGAGGAATTCCTTGGACTCCGGGAACACCCCATCGGTAATAGGTTCGCCCCCGTTTCCGGCCCGCACGAGTTTGGCTTGTTCGGGAAACGCGAGGCCTTCGGCGGCGGCCAGCTCGCCGGAAGCCGTCAGGTCTTTGTTTAGGTCGATCATGTAGCCGATATGCGCCTGGAGGGCTTGCTTCGGCCAGTCGAGGCCCTCGGTACCGGCCCGCATGGTGTTCATCATCAGGATATATTTCATTTCTGCTCCTCGGACGTTCGCACCACTTGTGCGATTACATGGATGAGTCGGAGCAGCGCCGGCGTTCTCGACATGCCCGGTCCCTAGGCGACCGGATAGGGACCTTCAGCAAAGCCCCTCGCGTGATAGCCCTTGCTGCCGACTTCAAGTGCCAATGGACTGCGGAAATCGGTCCCCGCAGCGAGGCATGCGAGGACGTGCGTAAAGTCATACTGGGGCTGCCATTCCAAGTCGGTAACGGCGGCTCGGTTCACATACACGCGGTCGAGACGCGGGAAGAACGTCCAATCCTTTGCCCCGTAAAGGTCCCTGGACGACGGGAAAAGCCGGTGCAAAACGGCCGGCGCGTTACGGCCCAATTCGGGCAGGTCGCTACGCGCGAACGGCGTCGTGGCGGAAATGATGTAGCGCCCGAATCCGAGCCGCGCCGCTTTTTCGAGCGCCAGTTCGTGCGCCGTCACGGCGTCGGCGATATCGACGCGCCGATACGACATCTCGTTCCCCTGCGCGTTCGCGAGAGTGTAAGTCGCGCGTGTCTCTGCGTTATCGTCTTCTTCGGGAAAGAATCGCGCCGTCCGCAGCACGATGACCGGCAACCGGCGCTCGAAGTGCACTAGCTCGCACAGATCTTCCGCCGCCACTTTGGTTACGCCGTAGATATTTTTCGGAATCGGGCGCACGTCTTCGGTGATCCAAGCGGCGTCGATGCCGTCTCCGGTGAGTGCCCCTCCGAACGCGCTCGTCGTGCTCGTATAGACGAAGGCCTCGACACCGGCCGCGACGGCTTCCTCGAGAAGGACGAGCGTCCCGGTGACGTTAGCGTCGACGAAGTCGCGTTTACTGTGCGTCGCGACGTGCGGCTTGTGCAGCGTCGCAGTATGCAAAACCGCGCGCGCGCCGCGCATGCAATCACGGATGAATTCGCGATCGCATATACTGCCGACACGATCGGTGAACGGCGAACCCAGAATATCGACGCCCAACGCCGCCTCGCCTCGGGCTCGAAATGTACGCATGAGTGCCTCGCCCAGGTGGCCGGCACTTCCCGTAACGAGTACGCTCATCGCGATCGAATCGTTCTCCGATCATATAAAGCGTTCCACCCTCTAGGACGTCGATCTAAAGCGATTAGTCTACTAGACTCAATCGACCATGCGCCACGATCGGCGCCGACATCGGTTCCATGATTGATTCCGCCACCCTAGGGGTACGACACCCGGGGATGTCTGTAGACCCTGGTTTCTGCAATGCTCGCCGTGGCCGCACTGAAGACCGCTTCTCTTAACGTCGCGGACTGGGCGCTCCTAGATGCGAGCGTTGTGGAGCTCTTCGCCTCGTCCGACCTCGAGGCGACACTCGAGGTCGTCGGCAAGACGCTCGTCCCCCGCTATGCCGATGCCGTCGTCCTAGCGCTCGCCGATTGGCGTGACGTCGTGCGCATCGCCGCCGTCCAGGACCGCGATGCGGACCGCCGGCGAGCCCTCACCCTACACTTGCACGAGATCGATGGGCTGACTTCGCCGTCCGTGATCACAGAGCAACTGCCAGGTGCGCAAATTTTCCCGCTGCAGCGAGCCGGCATTGAGTTCGGGCATATGTACCTTTACAACGCCACCGTCAGCCCGCTGCTTGAGCTCCTCCTGGAGCGTTGCGAGCAAGCGCTGTTCAATGCCCGTCGCTTTGAACACGAGCGCTACGTCGCATTCGCCTTTCAGAACGCCGCACTCGCGAGCGAATTACCGCACTGCGACCCATTTCAATTCAGCGCGATTTACCAGGCGGGGAGGGCCGAGGCCCTCGTCGGGGGCGACTGGTACGATGCGTTTAGGCTCGCGGATGGGCGTTTCGTGATCACCATCGGGGACGTGGAGGGTTCGGGACTCGACGCGGCGCTCGCGATGGTGAGTCTGCGCCAGACCGTGCGTGCGGTGGCGCAGCTCAACTCCGATCCCGAGCTTATGCTCGCCAGCGCGAATCGCACACTTCAAGCACAATTTCCCGGCCGCTACGCGACCGCGTTCGTCGGTGTCCTCGATTCGGTCACGCAGCGCTGCACGTATGCGAGCGCCGGTCATCCGCCGCCGCTCGTACGCCTGGCCGATGGTTCGATCCACACTGCCGCGAGCCACGGATGCCTGCTGGGGCTCCCGGTCGACGCCGCGATGGTGGTCGACGAGATCAGCGTTCCGGCGGGTGCCGTCATGGTGTTGTACACGGATGGGCTGACGGAGTCGACGCACGACGTCCTCGCCGGCGAGCAACGCCTCGAGACCGTGCTCCGGGAGCTGGACCCGCAGCAGACGGCTAACATTGCGGAGCATATCTATGCGAACGTCGTCGGCGGTCACGCTCGCGATGACATCGCGATTCTCGCGTTACGGGTCGGATCGTTGCCGGCGTTGCCGCAATGGCGTTTCGATCCGCGTTGGCCGGACGTTGCCGAACGTATTCGCGGCAACTTCCGAGCGGAGTTCCCCGGCCTGTTTGCTCTTGACCGCCTCTTCGATATTGAAATGGTGCTCTCCGAGTTATTCGCGAACTGCTTGCGTCATGCACCCGGAACCATCGAGGTCATCGCTGAGAAGCAGCCGAACGCGTTTGTCCTCCACGTGCTGGACCGAGGCCCGGGATACGCTGTCGACGCGCGCTTGCCTGGGGATTTGTTCAGCGAATCCGGGCGGGGACTGTTCCTCATTTCGCAACTGAGCGACGACTTTGTCGTTGTACGGCGCCCGGGTGGCGGTAACCACGCCCGTATTACCTTCATGGACACCAAGGAGAAGACCCGATGACGACCGATCCAAACCAGATTGAGGGCGACGAAGGCGTCCGAATGGATGCCGTCCGTCGTTTCAACGTATTGGATACGCCGCCCGACGGAATGTTCGATCGGATCACCGCGCTGGCGGCCCGACTGTTCGACGTGCCGATCGCCCTGGTGACAATCGTTGACCACGACCGGATTTGGTTCAAGTCGAAATTCGGACTCGACGGGGTCGATGAAATCGGCCGGGAGCCGGGTCTATGCGCATCAGCCGTGCTGCAAGATGGACCGTACATCGTCGAAGAGGCGCGGCGGGATCCGCGCACCCTTGCCAACCCGCTGGTCGCAGGAAAGTTCGGGCTTCAGTTCTATGCGGCGTCGCCGCTGCGAACGGCCGAGGGAGCGCGGCTCGGAACGCTCTGCATTATCGACCGCCATCCCCGGCAATTCTCGCCCCAGCAAGCCGAGATCTTGCAAGACCTCTCCGATATCGTCATGGACGAAATGCAGTTGCGCCTTTCATCGATGCGCGCGATCGCGGACTCGAAGCGCCTTTAGCGGTAGTAAGGTAGTCGATTAACGGCAGCCGGCCAACGTTGCGAGCGGATTGGCAGCACGGCGGTTACCTCGCATCTTTGGTGGTTGGAGACCACGTCGAGATTGCGGGCGAGCTGGTTCACGATGTACAAGCCTCGGCCGCTTTGAGCGTAGAGTGGTTGCGGCCGGAGACTCGAGAGATCGAAACAATCGCCATCGTCGGTGACGCGCAGCGTCGCCCATTCATCCTCGACCAACTCGACCTTCACGCTCGTTCGCGCGCACTTCACCGCGTTCGCAACGAGTTCACCAAAAATCAACGCGGCATCGTGGCGGGCTAGTTCGCCGGCGGGATTCGTTTTCAACATTCGCGAGAACTCATGCCGAGCTACAACGGCCGCTCTGAGATCGCCGCTCTTGATCCACCATTCCCGTGCCGTCGGTTTCCTCATCTTGCGCTACCTCACCGGGCTCATACCCAAATGGATGCTCACACCCAAGCGGCCGGTGGCTTCCGGGATCGGCATCAGGGGGCGCTAATTGGCTGCAGGTGTCGTAGCCTCGCGGGTCTCCCGCTGCGGCTCGCCGCTAGCGTTTCGCTCCTGCGCCAAGAGAGCATCCGATTTTGGATCACGCGGGAACACACGCTCGGCCGCAACACGCAAAATTCCCGCGACCGGTATTGAGAGGAGCGCGCCGAGAACGCCGAACGCTTCACTTCCCAAGAGCAAGGCGACGAAAATGACGAGCGGCGTGACGCCGACCGACTTCGAGACGACCATCGGAGAGAGCACGTTTTGCTGGACGACGAGGATCACGGCATAGAGTGCCGCGACGATCAGCAGTTTCCCAACTCCCACGGTGAAGAACGCAATGACAAGCACGGGAATGCCGACGATGATCGGCCCGACCATCGGAATGATGCTCACGATGCCCGCAAAAAGCCCCAGCAGAATCGCATACGGAACGCCCACAATTATCAGGACGATCGTCCCGGAAATGCCGACCGCGAGGGCTAACAGCACCTGTCCGCGCACGAAGCCGCCGATCACTTGATCAACGTCGCGCATGAATGCGATGAAGGTCACCCGATATGCCGGCGGAACGATGCGCACGCCGAAGGCCTGGATGTTCGCGAGGTCGCCGAGGATCAGCAACGTAAGGCCGAGTACGAGCAGAACGTCGATCACGGCAGTTGTGGTGCCGCTGAGAAAGGCGAGCACGTGCGTTCCCGCGCCGGCGGCCGCCACGCCTGCGAGCGCACCGATCTTGCCGGTGTTCGAAGCGATCTGAGACCGCGCGCCGGCCGGCAAGCGGCTAAGCAACGGCGAGTGCACAGGGTCACTGATTTGGTGCTGAACGTTGGCGACCAAATGTGGGAAATTTTGCGCTAGGTCGGCAGCCTGATAAGCCACCGCGGGCGCTAGCCAGGCGATCGCGCCGGCCAACGCAAGTCCGAGGACTGCGTAGATTATGAGCGCGCCGATGGCAACCGGGACGCCGCGCCGGGCAAGCCACGTCACACCCGGATACACGAAGTAGGCGAAGAGCACGGCGAAGACGATCACGACCATAGTGTTGTGCACGCGGTCGAAGACGGCAGCGAGCATCCACATGAGGAAGCCGATTCCGAGGGTCAGCAGCGTCACCAACAAACCGCGCACCAGACGTCGGTCTACGCCTTCCATCATCTCACTACCATACCCGAGACGTTGCGGTCGACACATCGCCTTTGGGTAGGTGAACGGAGCAATGCAGAGTGAGACGCATGAGTTAGCGGCCGAATGCGATCGGCTCGTCGCGGTGGCCGATGCGATGCCGGCAGTTGCGGAGCGACGCCGGGCGATCGCCGGCGCGTGGTACCAAAAGGTGATCGAATTGGCGGCCCAGTCGTCACTCGAGACGGCCGATGGCGAACGAGAACTCGATCGGCTCACAGCCAAGTTGCGCCGCGCGTGGATGGGGACAGCGCATGAGTACGCGGACGCCACCTACCGCTCGCCTCGCGCTGGCGATGGAAAGCTTTTGCCGTCCCAGGCCATCATCGACTACGGCTATGAGCGGTCGCTCGAATCGAGTCCCCTCGATGCACGCCTGCAAGCGTACCGCACGGCACCCAGCGGATGGTCGGCACGTCATTTACTCTTTTCCAGCGGAATGGCCGCACTCTCGGGAATCGCCCAGTTCTTGACTTCGCGAATGCCGTACGGTGAGCCATCCGCTCTGTTGGGCGCCGTGGCGTATTTCGAAACACGGGAATTGCTATCGCTGGGCGGCTTCAGCACGCGCATCACTAATTCAGACGCCGACTTTCACGCGGCCCTTGCGAGCGGCGCGCCTGACGTCGTGTTCATCGAGCCGATCATCTATGATCCGTGGCTGCGGCCATTTGACGTTCGGCAAGCGATGCACGCGGCGGCCCAGTGTCCGGTGCCGCCCATCGTCGTCATCGACAGTACCCTCGTTGGTCCAACGCTTCCGATGAGGCAAATTCTCGCTGAGACACCGCAGTTGCCGCTCGTGATACAGGCCAACTCCGGGCTCAAACTCGATCAAGCCGGGCTCGAGCTGGCAAACGTGGGAATCGTCTCGATCTACGCGCCGGCGATGCACGCCGAAAGCCTCGATAGCGTAGAGGAGCGGTTGCAAATGCTGCGCCGGCTCAATGGCACTGCGTTGACGATTGACGCCCTCGCTTTGCTGGATGTCCCGTTTTTTCTCGATCCGTTGTCGTTGAACGAGTATACGTCGGCACTCTTCGGGCACAACGCGGCATTGGCGAAAGCGGTCGGTGCCGTCGCGACGGGCGGGCTCTTCGAAACCGTCGCCCATCCCTCGCTCGATCAGCGGCGCTTGCCGTGGGCACAAGGGCCGTTCGTCTTCTTCCACCTCCGTGACGACTCTATGGCCCGGTACGCCGAGCTCGAAGATGTCGTGATCGGCGCCGCCCGCAAGCGTGGTCTGGTCCTCGATCGCGGCGGCAGCTTCGGCTTTCGCGGTCACCGTTGCGAGGCCATCGAATTGGAGAACGAAGCGCGCAACGGCGTGTTCAAGATTGCCCTGGGCGCCCGGTCGGGGCCGTCCCTGCACGGCATCATTGCCTTGATGGCGGAATTGGCTGCATTTCAAAGCGTCGCCGACGCGCGCGCGGCACTGACATGATTGAGACCGCGCCACTCGTTACGGTGGATCTCCGCGCGCCCGGCGCACCTGGGAAGGTGCGAGAAGCGGGAAGGGCCATTGGGGCTTTCTATCTCGCCGGTCACGGGGTGTCCGGCGCGCTCATCGACGCGCACTTCGACCTGGCGCGCGAATTTTTTGCCTTAGACGATGCCGTGAAATATGCGATCGCGGTTAGGCCCGGAGCCGCGTTTCGCGGCTACGAACCGCTCGGAACGCAGACGATCGACGCCGATGCACCGGGCGATCTCAAAGAGGGCTTCATCATGGGCCCGGATCTGCCGCCGGATCATCTCCATGTGCTTGCCGCCTATCCCAACACGGGCACTAATCGCTGGCCCTCGATGCCGCTGCATTTTCGCGCACAGATGGAAGCTTGGGTGGAGGCGATGGCGCACGTCGGGCGCGGCCTTGCGCACCTTCTTGCGCAGTCGCTCGATCTGCCGGCAGGGTTCTTCGACCCGGCGCTGCGCGAGCCGCTGGTGTATACGCAGCTCTTCCGCTATCCGTCGCTTGCCTGCGCTTCCGCGTCGGCGCGCGGCGCAGGCGCACATTTTGACTGGGGCATGCTGACGATCCTCGCCCAGGACGACGTCGGCGGCCTCGAGATCCGCGACCCAGCCTGCGTGTGGCACCCAGTACCACCAATCGCGGGAACGTTCGTTATCATTCTCGGTGAGTTGATGGTGCGCTACACCGGCGGTGCCTACCGCTCGCCGATGCACCGGGTCACCCGCAACACGAGCGGCCGCGATCGCTACTCGATGCCGGCGTTCTTCGATCCGGGCTACGATGAAGTCGTGGAATGCGTGCCGACGTGTCTTCCCGAGCGTGGTGAACCGCGCTTCCCGGCGCGCACGGTCGTCGAACACATGCGCGAGATGCGGCACCACCTGCTTAGTCACTCGTGTTGAACTAGCTCGCTCCCTAACCAGCCGGCGCTGAATGATCCGCAATGTACGCTTTTGGATCTCTGTCGACGGCGCGCACCCCGGTAACATGCTCGGCTTCAAAGACGGCAAAGCGCACGCCTAGATCGTGCCGCGTCCCAAGATCTGCATGAGTGCGCAGGTCTGTCAGACCTTCGCGCTCCTCTTCCGCCATATGATCGCCGTTCGCTTTGTTTGCCGCAGCTACGGCAGCGTACCATTGTTTGCTTCCGACCTTGAGGCGATTTGCCGACGCAACCGCATCACGAATCTCATTATGATCCTTAATCGCATCTTCAGTCTCGTCTTCCGGGCTCGCTACGGCAACCGTACCGCCGCCGAGACGTAGGAGTACCGGGTAAAAAATCTCTTCCTCAGCCAGCGCATGGACCTCGAGGAACGTCGCTAGCCGTCGCCAGATTGCATCGAGTGCATCGACGTCCGCCGCATCGATTTGCTCGAGAATCGCAAAGAGGCGCCGTTGTTCGTGATGATCGTCCAGAATAAGTTGTGTGATGTCCAAGAATTCGACTCCTAACGAGTTTCGCAGTATGCGTTCACGGGCAACGGGTTTATGGCGAACGGAGCCCCAGCTGCTTCGATATAGATTGCTTTCCCATTCTTGAGGTAAAGTCCATGGCTGACGATGAATTAGATGCCGGCACCGAGGGTCCGGAAGACGGCGGTGCGTCCGGAACACCCGGTGTCCACGACGGCGGCGCAGACGGCGGCGCGAACACCGGAGCCGATCCCGACGGTGGTGCCGACGGCGGTGCAGATGCCGGTGCCGACCCGGACGGCGGAGCCGATGGCGGAGCGGATGCAGGCGCCGACCCGGACGGCGGAGCTGATGGCGGGGCTGACAAAGGCGCCTAGCCTGGCGAACGGCAGCGCATTAACGGGCGGTGGTGATCCGGTGCGACGCCTCACCGGGTTACCTCTCGCCAGATTCAACGCGGAGCATTGGGGTTGTGCGCCGCGGCTTCACCGCGCCTCGGCGCAGAATGAGAGCTTCGCCGATCTATTCGCTACTGAAGCGGTAGACGAACTACTTTCGCGCCGCGGCTTGCGCACGCCGTTTTTGCGGATGACGCGCGATGGAAATGTCATCCCGTCTGCTCGCTATACGCGCAGCGGTGGTGCCGGCGCGGAGATTTCCGATCAAATAGCTGATGATAAGGTGCTCGCGGAATTCAGCGCCGGCGCGACGCTCGTGCTGCAGGGTTTGCATCGCACGTGGGAGCCCATTGAGATCTTCGCCGTCGCCTTGACTGAGCAATTGGGACACCCGGTGCAAGTGAATGCCTATGTCACACCGCCGATGAGCCAGGGTCTTACGCCGCATTATGATGTCCACGACGTGTTTCTGCTACAATTCGCGGGACGAAAGCATTGGCGCGTCCATCAACCGGTCTTGACCTCACCGTTGCGCGAGCAGTCTTGGCAGAAGCGGCAGTCCGCGGTTGTTGCTCGTGCGCGCGAGTTACCGCTTCTCGACATCATTCTGGAAGCCGGCGACGTCCTGTATTTACCGCGTGGTTATATTCATGCGGCGACTTCGCTGGACGAGATCTCCGGCCATCTGACGATCGGCATCCATCCCATAACGCGCATGGCGCTCGTCGAACAGATTTTCGCAACGCTTTCAGAGGACGTCTCGCTGCGAGGGTCGCTGCCGGCCGGCGTGAATATCCGGGAAGCAACGGCGCTCGATCACGAATTTGCAGCCACGGTCGAGGCTTTGAGCGCCGCTCTAGGGCGCATCGACTTTGCAAACGTGAGGCGCGGCATTGGCCGGGCACTCGACGCCGCAACGCGGCCGGAGCCGCTCTCCCCGCTCGCTCAATTCGTCGTGGCGAACTCATTGCTACCCGAGACGCATCTTCGTTTGCGACCAGGCTTACATCTAACACTCGACTTGGACGATGAGCAGTGCATCCTGCACCTCCCCGACAAGGACATCCGTTTCCCGAATACCGCTCTGGATGTGGTTCGCGGCGCAATAACCGGATCGGTCGTCGCTGCCGAGACATTGCCGGGCAGTGACATTGAAGGGTGCGTACATGTGCTCGCGGAGCTAGTGCGTGCCGGAGTTCTCGTTCCGGCGTGATCCTTTGTTCATCAGAGGCGGATGCGCGGGGAGACTCGATGATCGGCACCGCGCCACCTCAATCACGCGTCTTGCTGATCCATCAGCCCGGCCCTTGGGGACCGCGCGGTTTACTCGAGAGCCGATGCGACCCGATCGTTGCGAAGCGACTCGATATCGCGGGAGCGCGTGCGGGCATGCGACTGCAAACCATTCGGCGGCCCGGCGAGCACGGGCACGGCATGCCGGTCGGCGGCTATCACGTCGGAATCGCCGATGAGGCGAAGGTCCAATGGTGGCGCACCGACGACCTAGCGCATTTCGCTGCCGAACTCGAGGCCGGCTTCCCGCTGCGACCACCGTCAACGATTGATACGGTACCGCTGTTCTTGGTGTGCACGCACGGGCGGCATGATCCGTGCTGCGCTCTGCGCGGCCGGCCCCTCGTCGAGGCGCTCGATCGTGCTCGGCCCGGCCGGGCTTGGGAAACAACGCACCTTGGCGGGGACCGTTTTGCGGCGAATGTGCTCGTTTTGCCGTCCGGTGTTTTGTACGGGCGCGTCCCAGCGTCGGCAGCGTCGTCCCTAGCCGCTTGCGCTGATGACGGGCGACTTCTTGTTGCGCATCAACGTGGGCGTATCGGCCTTCCGTCCATCGCACAAGCCGCACTCATTTACGCTCACGAGATGTTATCTATCGATACCGTCGATGCGTTTGTGTTTGAGACCTCGGAGCGGGTGGACCAAAACACTGCGACCGTGCGTCTCTCAGCACCGTTCGGTCATGTGGACATCACGATCATTGCGGAGACGCAGTCGCCCGCTCAACTGACATGCCACGGCGTGCGCCCGGCGGCGGCACGCGAATATCGCGGCGCAGCCATAACTGTTACGGAAACACGGCCCTAGAAACCGACCTCGGCGCGATACTGGGTCGGTTCGCCATCGTTAGCGGTAGCCGCGGGCAAGCAAGTACTTTGCACCAGCTTCGAACGCCTCGGGCGAGCCTATCGAAAATTCAAAAGCGTCGGCTAGCCGATTCATAGTGCTGAATGTAAAGTAGACCGCCAGCGCATCCTTAATTTGTTCGCGCGAAACGCCGGCTGTCAGAAGAGCCCGCATGTCATCCACACTCACTGTGTGCTCAAGAGACAGAGTGCGCAGCATGCGCAATGTCGCTCTCAGTGGCTCCTCGATGGCTGCAGTATCAAGATCAGCGACAGTCGTCACGACCTTCGCTCGGTCGTCATAGGCCTGGGCCGCGACTTCGGAGTGTGTTTTAACACAATACTCGCAGTCGTTCCAGTTTGAGACGAACGCGGCCATGAGCTCGCGGTCGCCTACAGACCACGCGGCAGGTCCGCGCATTGCTTCTTGGGTGACCTTCTGCATTGGCGTACCATAGAAGTCGCCGCGGTACATGACGAGTTTAAGGGCCTCGGGTACGGATTGGCGCGAGGCGACGCGAATCATCGTGAACAAAAGCTTCGTCCCTAAACGGTGGCCGCCATCGAGAATCCTCAAGCGCACGCTCAATCCCTCCCAGCTGCGGCATCGAGCGCGGCGAGCGCTGCATCGTACCCACGTGTGGCTTGGCCGATCGCCGCACAGACCACGAGTTCGAAGAGTTGATCTTCACTAAGACCCGATGCTAACGCCATCGTAACGTCCTCGTCGGTGACGTTGCTTGCGTGCTTAGCCACCTTGTCGACGAGCATTGCCAGCGGCAGGGAGAGTCCTGCGTTGTCGAATGCGCTCCGTCGCTGGGCGCGCGAAGATGTGCCGTCCCCGTTGAGTATCCGCTCGATCAACGCTTGCCGCGCCGGTTCGATATCCGAGTGTCTCGTTCTGACGTGCTTTAGTTTAGGCGGAAACATACGTTAATCTGACCGCGTCCTCGCCAATTAGATCGCTGGCTATAAGGCGAAGCGGCGGCCCGACGATGATCCCCGCGGTGCCGCTCCGGCGTATTTTTCGGCCGATAAAGCGGCGCTCGAGGCGCGCAGATTGCTGACGCGCATGATACGAGCAGAAGAAACGGGCAATTCGAGCACGTTCACGCCATTAGTGACTACGGCCTGAGGCGAGCGCCGTTTCGAGGTAGTGGTGGGTGATCTCGGCGCCCGTCGCGAGCCAGACGTGCTCGTGCCGGCAGATGTGCGCGAAGGCCGCATCGAGAGCGTCAATCCGGTGCGGCACGCCACTCAGATACGGGTGGAGCGCGATCGCCATGACGCGCCCCGACTCGGCACCTTCACGGTAGAGCACGTCGAATTGCCGCATGATCATCGCGGAGAACTCGTCCGCGGTGTAATTGCGATTTTCGTAAGCGGGCTTGTCGTTGATCTCGTGGCTGTAGGGCATCGCGACGATGCTGCGTCCGCTATCGAGACTCATCATGTAGGGCTGGTCGTCGTTAACCCAATCCGAAACGTATTCCACGCCTTCCGCTGCGAGGTAGTCGAGCGTATTCCACGTCTCCTGTAGCCCCGAACCCAGCCAACCGACCGGGCGCGTCCCCGTCGCGTTGGCGATGGTTGAGAGCGCCCCCTGAATGATCCCGAGTTCCTCTTCGGGTCGGACCGCGTTCAGTCGGCGCGTGTTGGTTTGGTTGTGACCCATCCACTCCCATTTGCGCGCTTGTCCCTCTTCGATGATCTCCGGATGCTGCGCGCAGAGATTGCTGTTGAGCGCGACGGTCGCACGGATCTTGTAACGGTCCATGACTTCCATCAGCCGGAACACGCCGACGCGGTTTCCGTAGTCGCGCGCCGACCACGCCATGATGTCCGGCGCCGGGCTATGGCTCCCCGAAATGCTGTCATCGAGCGCGAAGAACTCGATGTTCGGGATGACCCAAAGGGCCACCCGAGCGCCGTTCGGCCATTCTAATTTCGGTCGACGGATGATCGGCGAGTAAGGGAAAGGGCCATAAGCACGGGGCTTCACGTCAGCTCGCGATTTCCAGTCCCCGCCGTTCGAGGTGCGCCACGACCTCGTCAACGGACATGACATCGGCGTATTTGTGATGGAGGTCGAAAAGGTTGATCTTGTGCGAGATCAGACTGCGGTCGAAGCAGCCTTCCTCGACGATCGTCACGTGATAGCCGTTCGAGTACGCATCGACGGCGCTGGCGCGCAGACAGCCGGAAGTGCTTTCGCCAACCATGATGACCGATCGCACCCCGAGTTGCGTGAGGTGCGCAACGAGCGGTGTCCCATAGAACGCGCTTGCGCGTTGTTTGCGAATCACCGTGTCTCCCGGCTGCGGCGCGAACTCGGGCCGAATCGCGAGCGACGCTGCGTCGATGGACGCGCGCTGTCGATTCGTCGCCTTCAGGGCGTTGGGTTTGCTGTCCGTGAGCGTCTCACCGGTGGAATAAAAGATCGGAATCCCAGCGGCACGGGCAGCAGCAAAGAGCCGTTGCGTCGGTTTGATTGCAGCCCAGGCGTACTCACCGCAAGAACTCGGATACGTGCCCGCGATCTCTGCGATCGGGCGCGGCCCGCCCTGATAGGCAAGCTCGTACAGATCGATCGCGATCAAGGCCGGCGCGGGTCCGACGTAGAGGTCGCGCGCGTAGTGCTCGTACAGATCGAGGACGTCGCGCGGAACCACGTCCTTCCAGCAGTGATTTTCAAACGCTTCATTCATATCGTTCGTGGCTCGCGAGCAAGCTCCGCATTGGCGCGCCGGACGATCGAATTATCGTAGAATGACGCGGGCCGCGGGAGCGGTGGCTTGAGGATCTTGAGCTCCGCGAGGGCATTGACGACGATCGACATGCGTCCATCGGCCGTGAGCCCGTCCGCCGGAAAGATTCGATACTTTGCGATGAGTTCGTCGTACGACCGCTGCGCATCGTTGCGTGAAACGTTGGTCCGGGAGAGGAGCATGTCGACAGCCTTGTCGCGATTGACGGGGTCGCTGACCCAGCGCGCTCCTCGCAGATAGGCCTTGGTGAAGTCGACCATGAGATCGGTGTTCTTCGCCAAAAAGTCAGTACGAACCGTCCATCCTGTAAATGGGAAGGGCGGCATGACGTCCGGCAAACTTCCAACGTTGTTGTACCCCTCGTCAGCCGCGCGGAAGTCGAACGGCGGAAAGAGGAGCGCGGCTGAAACGCTGCCGGAACGCAAGGCACTGTAGCGATCCGGCGTCGCCCCGGCAAAAACGAGATCGAATTGATCCGGCTTCACGCCCCCGGATGCCATCATTTTGTCGATGAAGATGTGCGTGATATCATTGATGCCGCCGATGATAATGGTCGTTCCGCGAAGATCGGCATACTTTTTATACTGCTTTTGCGCGATGAGCGAGTATGGCGGCGTCGTGACTTGGTTGCAGAAGAACTTGAGGGACGCACCAGCGATGGCCGTCTCGATATACTGCGTCGTGGACAGCCCCGTCATGTCGCAGGCACCAGCGATGAGCTGCTGCGCGGCCGAGGCCACCGAGCTGACCAGTGAGTTGTCGATCTCGACGTTATAGTGCTTGTAGAACCCGAGCTCTTCGCAGGCGAGCGTCGGCCAGGTAGCTGCGCTCACCGCCAACGCGGCAACTGCGATCGTTCGGTTCGACTGGGCGCGCGCAACCCGTGCTGAACTCGCAGCTCCAATTGCCGCCGCCGCGCCCGTGAGCATCGTCGTTCGCCTCATGAAATAATTCTAGCCGAGGGTCGAACGCCGACGCATCGCCGAATGGTAAACCGTCACGAGACCGAATCCGCCCACTGGATATCATCTTAGCTCGCCGCCGAATGCGGTGGAGTGCGCGGTCGTTCGGCTGCGCGACTCCGGCGCGGACCGCTTTGCGCATGCGTTTCCAGACGGGACGCATGAGTTCATCGACGACTCGTCTCGCACGGATATCCGCTCGTGGACGGAGACGCGGACCCTGCGCGGCAGCAATCATCGCGTCGACGAGCTGGACATACCGGGGCTCATCCAAGAGCGCGGCGAGACGCGCGTACGCGGCCCGTTGGCGGTCGGCGAAGCGATGCGCGATTGCATCTGCCTGGGACCGATCCTCCAAGCGCAACGATCGTGCGCCATTCCGTAGTTCGGCAATGGCGACGTCTTGATCACGCGCGGCGGAGAGGCCGTCACTCAACCAACGCAGCCGCTCTTGGAGATCGGACGACCATGCTTCATCGAGCAGCGGCGCGAACGTTCGCAGATGCGAGCGCAAGCGGCGCACCGCGACGCGCGCGTCGTGACGCATTGGCGTGCGGCGCGGCGCTGGACAGTTAATTGCGGCGCGCTAGGTGATGCGCAGAATGATTTTACCGACTACGTGCCCTTGCTCGATGCGGCGGTGCGCCTTGGCGACGTCTTCGAGCAAGTACTCGTGGACGCGCAACGGAATCGTCGCGGAACCGATCGCCGCGTTCAAGCGGCGGAAGGCTTCGGGCGAGGCTTCGCCGTCGTAGGCAATCGCATCGTGGCCGTCAGCGTGCGGCGCGGGTTCGACGCCGTTTGGATATGCTAACGGCGCGCGTGGCTTGAGATAGGAGAGGAATTCTTGCAACGGCCCGCCGCCGGCCGTCACCAGCGTAGCGTCGAATCCCTGTGGCGCCTCGCGCTTGATGACGCGTTCGAGGTTTGACGAATGCGGGTCGGTCGCGTGCGCGGCGCCGAGTTGGCGGACGTACTCGTGCGCGTCGGGCCGGGCCGTCCCGATCACCGTGGCTCCACGCCGTTGCCCAAACCAAACTCCAAATGAACCAACGCCGCCGCTGGCGCCGTAGACCAGGAGCGTTTGGCCCTGCGCCGTCTTCAGGGCCTCGAGTCCGCTTAGTGCCGTCAATGCAACGCAGGGCATACCGCCCGCGACCGGCGGATCGATCTGCACGGGAACGTGCGCCACGTGACTGGCAGCGACGTTGACGTATTCGGCGTAAAACCCGTGCGGCAAGCCGTAACTGTACGAGTACACGCGGTCGCCGACGCGGAGGCCTTGGACGTTCGCACCGACCGCGGCGATCGTCCCGGTTCCATCGGTGCCGGGAATCGTGCCGGGCTCGACCGCTCCGTACGCGCCTTTCCGCTGCTCCGCATCCCAACTGCCGACGCCGGCGTACTGAAGCGCGATCAAGACGTGATCGTGACCGGCGCGTGGTACCGCAACGTCCTTGATGGAGAAGGCTTCGGGCGGTCCGGATCGATCGAGAACTGCGGCTTTCATCGTTTTCGGAAGCGCGGCAATCATGTTTCCATCCCCAGTGCGTGGAGTTGAGCACCGGAGTGTAACGCCGCCTTACGGTTGAGTCAACAGAGTCACGGTCATGGGTTCCGCGCTACCACGGTGTCGCGCATGCCGCCGCTTCCCCATCGCCGAACGGCGGTAGTCCCTACATCTCGTCAGCGAGGCTCTGAAGGACGATCGTGAAGCTTCAACCGTCCGATCGCGTGCATCTCAAAACCGAAGATATCGACGGTGTCGTCGTCGAGGTGAAAACGCGCACCGTCGTCGTTCGTGTGCCCGACAAGCACGGGAACATCCGTGAACTGCACGTCCATCCGGATGACGTCGAACGCTTGCCGACAAGCAAGGAAGCGGTGCTCGAAATCGCTCGGGCACAGCCGCTGCCCGTAATGACGTTCGAGGCCGACCCCGCGCGTTGGTTCTGTCTCGACGACGCGCACGTGCGTGCGGACCGCGTCGACGCCTGGCTAACCGCGCTGCGCACGGAGTACCGCGAGGTGGCAGACGGAGTCGAGTGGGGTGTAGCACTCGAGAGCTTTCATCGGCGCCGCGTGCTGACCGTTTCCGTCGTTACGGGCCACGCCGCCTTCCACAAGATGCAGAACGCGTGGGACGCGCACAAAACCTACATCGACCATCATGCCATTCCCGAAAGCCGGGCGCTGGACATCTTGCGAGTCGTGCATGCGAGCGGGACGGCACGCATTGACGTTGAGCCGCCGTTTGCGTATGCGGTTGTCAGCGTCCACGCAGCGCCGGCCGAAATGCCGCCGTTTACGAAGTCCGCGAAGGCGCTCCTCGAGGGGCTCAGCACCGCGGCCGATTTGCAGGGCGGTGCTCTTCTCGCCAGCGACGACGACGGGCACGAAGTGCTCTTCACGCGCTGGGCCGGCCGCGAGGCGGCGGAAGCGTTCGCGAAGGACGCAAGAAATCACGTCGTTCTTCCGGCGACCCAGCGTCTCGGCGACGAAGCGGAGGCCTACGAGGCGGTGAGCACCGTACCGGCTTAGGCGGCTCGGTCACACCGGCTTCTACTGTCGGAGAGGACCCCGCTTAAACGATACGTGATAGAGAAACGGTGCCGCTAACTCATGCTCAAGGCCCGATTGTAGTCCGGTTCGGATCGTTGTATCCGGGCAAGGGTGAACCGCGGAGGAACGGCGTCCTGCTCATCGAGTCGGGACGAATTGCCGCGATCGGCGACGGAGATCTCGCAATTCCCGATGGCGCGTTGGTGCTCGAGGCGCCCTGCGTCGTTCCCGGTCTGATCAACGCGCACGTGCATCTCGAGATGAGCGGCGAGGCCGAGACGATGACGATCTTCGTTTTGACCACGCCCGTACAACGCGCGTTCATCTGCGCCGACAACGCGCGCAAAACGCTCGAATCCGGCGTGACCACCGTGCGTGATGTGGGTGGCAGCGAAAAGATCGCCATGCAGTTGCGCGATGCGATCGCCGCCGGCAAAGCGGTCGGGCCGACGATCGTTCCGGCCGGCCATCCGATAACGATGACGGGCGGCCATGGTTTTTTTGTCGGTCGTGAAGCCGACGGCGAGGACGACGTGCGCAAAGCGGTGCGCGAACAACGCAAAGACGGCGCGGCTTGCATCAAGTTCATTGCCACCGGCGGCGTGCTGACCAAAGGAGCGGTTCCCGGCACGAGTCAACTGCTCGAGGCCGAACTGCGAGCCGGGATTGACGAGGCGCATCGTCACGGCATGCGGACGGCGGCCCATGCGATTGGTGCCGAGGGAATCAAGAACGCGCTTCGGGCGGGGATCGATTCGATTGAACACGGTCATCTGATCGACGAGGAAGGTATCGCGCTTCTCATCCGGAGCGATGCGGTGATCGTGCCGACGTTGGCCGCAATAGACCGCATCGTGGAAGCCGGCGCCGAAGCGGGCATGCCCGCGTTCGTCATTGAGAAGGCGCGTGCCATTGCCACGGTGGCGGTTGATAATCTCAAGCGTGCGCGTGCTGCCGGCGCGCGCTTCGTCGCCGGGTCCGATGCGGGGACGCCGTTCAACCGTCATGAGGACTTTGCCCACGAACTTGCGTTGATGCAGCGCTGGTTGGGCATGAGTGCGCACGAGGTGCTTGCAGCCGCGACGGTCGACGCCGCGCGGCTACTCGATGTGGAGGCCGGAACGCTCGAGCCCGGAGCGATCGCCGATGTCGTGCTGCTGCGCACGGACATTGATACCGGAGACGACGTCTTCCGCGATCCGCTGGCCGTGATCAAAGGCGGCGTTCGCACTTAGCCTAGGATGTTTTGGACGATGCTGTCCGGGGTCGGCATGCTCGCTTGATTCGTTCTCAGCGCCTCGGCATAGGCTCGAGCAAAGCCAATTGTCCGGCGCTCAGCTGCACGTTGCTGAGCTCACTCTTCACCGAAGCGAGAACGGTCGGCGCTAGGCCGGCGCACGCAGCCAATAGCCGGTTCATACGTTCACCAGCTTCGCACGAGTTAGGCGAAAGCTTGCTGTGCTCGGCGCCGCGTGATTGCCGATAGGCGGTTATGTGATGAGGGGCATATGGCTAGTATTTTTTGTACGGTAAGAACTTGCCGGACATGGTGATTTTCACGCGATCGCCGTTCGGATTGGGTTCGCGCTCGATTTGCATGTTGTAGTCGATCGCGCTCATGATCCCGTCGCCGAATTCTTCTTGAATAAGCGCCTTCCACGTCGTTCCGTACACTTGTACTAATTCGTAAAAGCGATAGATCAACGGGTCGGTCGGCGGACCCGGCGGGAGCGATCCGCGATAGGGAATATCGGTGAGCAAATCTCGTTCCTCATCACTGAGGCCGAGCAGCTCCGCCGCCTTTGCGGCCTCACCCTCGTCCAAGCGCATTTGGCCAAGTAGGGCCGCCGTGGACATGATCGGCGATGCGGGGCCGATCGCCGTTGCGATCTGCTTCCAGGTCAGCTTCTTGGTCCGCTTCCGGGACTCGATCTTACGGGTCACTTCATCTCGCGTCATGGTGCTCCCTCAGGCGGGCGTGCTCGACCCGCCTTTGTGAAAACAGAACACGCTGGGGCCGCTGCTTCAGCTAGCGGGCAGCCGGCCCGATGGCCGAACGGCGTTGCGCTAGGCGCTCAGAGCACGTTGCAGCGCGGAGAACGATGCATCGATGCAGTGGCCGATGCTCAGCGTCTCAGGATTTGCGATCCATCGCTCTTGCGCATCGTGACTCGCCCACTGCGCGGTCACGCCGATCGCGTTCGGCGCTAGCGCGTCGGCATCGCAATGCATTCGCTCGGCCAGCACGTCGCCGAGCGCCGCAGCCCAAACATTGCGAACCCGCA
Source organism: Vulcanimicrobiota bacterium (assembly GCA_963845455.1). Lineage (GTDB taxonomy): Bacteria > Vulcanimicrobiota > Vulcanimicrobiia > Vulcanimicrobiales > Vulcanimicrobiaceae > Lustribacter. The sequence goes on from CAWJSM010000004.1 coordinate 477,418, forward strand.
TGAGCTGCTGCTGGAATTCCGGGCGCAGCATGAGCAGCTCCCCGAAATCGCGCATCAGCGGATCCCCGTCGCCGTAGGTTGCGGTCAACATGATCCATAGGGCATGCCGTACCGCGGACAGCGCACCTTCGGAGGGCGGTCGGGCGCGCACGAGTTCGCGCAAACGCTCGGCGCGGCTCACCGGACCGTCCAACAAGACGTCGTCCTTGGATGCAAAGTACCGAAAGAACGTGCGGCGTGAGACGTCGGCTTTGGCCACGATGTCGTCGATCGTCGTCCGTTGGTAGCCGCGCTCGGCAAAGAGCACCAACCCGGCGCGCTTGAGATCCGTGCGCAACCGGTGCGCCTTACGCTCGCGCAAGCCGTGCAGTTCCGAGCGAACCTCCTCGAGCACCGCCGTGCGGCCGGTGTCCCAGGAGTGGAGCGTTTCGTCCAACGGCTCGGCATGGGCCGCAGCATCGACGATCCCGTAGGCTTCTTCGAGAACCGCCTGGGCGGTCCGCGCCCCGTTCTCCACGCCCCAGCGGTTCAGCGCCGCGAAACCCGGCCAAACGGCGGCGATGGCGTGCGCTCGCGCATCAACGTCCGCGGTCGCGCTGGCAAGCCGCCCGGCGAGATCGCGGGCGATCATCGTGCAGAGCGTCGCGCGCAAGGACGTCGATTCGACGGCCAACGCCGGCGTCGCCGCGATCAAGTGCTGGCATTCGAGGGCGAGTTCATCGTCATCCACCTCGGCATGCCAGGCGCGCATCGGCGCACGGGCCGCCTCGCGCGGCGCGAGGGAGCGGGGCTGCGCGGCCAGGGTGGTGGCCAGATTTTCCAACTGCCGGCGTTTTGGGGCCAGCACGATATCGGTTTTCGTTCCAAAATAGCGGAAGACGGTCGCCGGCGAGATCTCGATCGCTGCCGCTATATCGGGAACGCTTGTCTGGTCGAACCCACGTTCGGCGAAAAGACGCAGCGCGGTACGCCGGATTTCTTCCCACATCCGGACGTGCTTTCGGTAGCGCAGCCCGGGCATAACAGTAGTTGTCACCGCCATCAATATAGCATGCAAATGCAAACACTGCTTAATGTCTTTTGCAACTCATTGACTTTTGATATTGAGTGCCATATAGTGGACCAGACAACCCGAACGTACGGCTGCGCGCATTACTTGCAATACTGGAGCGTCGGCTCATCCGTGCCACAGCCACGTGCTAGGAAGCCAACAGATGACACGCCAGCCCACCAGGACCGGGACGGTGCTACGAGCGCTGTCGAGCGGCCACGAACGCGCCCTGGTCGTGGTCCTGACCGCCGCCTGTCTCGCGTGGATGTTCGCGGACGTCATGCTGCCGCGCTTCAACGAGTTTCCGCTGGCGATGTTGCTCTGCGTCTCCCTCTTGGATGGGGCGAGCACGGTGCTGCTCATCTTTGCGCGACGACGCCACGTCGAACCATCCACGGTCATCCTCACGATGGTGTGCGGGATCGCGACGCTGTTCGCGTTCACCAACATCGCCAGCTATCCGATCGGGGAGAACCTGTCCATCCTAACGGCGCGCACGCTGCAATCGCGGACGTGGCTGATGCTTTTCGAGCAGGCGTTCATCGCGGCCGGCTGCGGCGCATACGGCGCCGCGTGCCTACGCCGGCACGACGGTCCGCCCGGCAAGCGGTTCACGCTCGCGACGTGGGCCGCCGGAGCGTTGGCGTACGGCGTCGCAGCCGCGATCGCCTACGGCTTCGGCGACCGGCTTCCCGCAATCATCGATGACACCAAGGTGCTGCCGGCGATTTCTGCGATCGGCGTGCCCGTCTGCGCCGCCGCCGTCGCGGCCGCCGCGTTGTGCTGGCGCGTGCGCCGGCCGGCACCGCTCGATCGTGCCGTTGCGCTTACGGCGCTCACGGCGGCGCTGTCGGTCTTGCTGCTGACGATCAGCGACTACCGGTTCAGCCTCTCGTGGTACGTTTCTCGTGCGCTGTACATCGTCGAAGCCAGCTTCGTCCTCATTGCGACCGTTCGCGCGCTGCTCGAATCGGACGAGCATCTGCAACGGACCGAGAACGCACTGGCCGAAACGGTGATTTCGTCGGCCCAGCGCGCGGCGCGAATTCGTGCGCTGTGGCAGATTGCGACGAGCGAGGGCCTCTCGGACGCCGAGCACACCAACGCTACGTTGCAGATCGCGTCGCGCCATGTCCGATTCGGTTTGCCGATCTGTGTGTGCCTAGCGCGCCTTGAGGAGGGCGGAGGCGTCGTTGAAGCCATCGCGATCGACGGCGAAGACGGCGTGCCGGAATGGTCGGGCGCCGCCATCGCTCTCGGTGACCGAATCCCGCTCGGCGCGCTCGCCGAAGGGTTGGGCGGCTCCATCCGCACCGTCCGTTGGAACGACCTCGAATCGGAACACGCGCCGCTGACCGAAGCGCTCGGTTGGCGCAGCGCGCTCGGCGTGCCGCTGCGTATCGGCGCTACGACCTATGTCCTGACGTTTGCGGCGTCGGAGTCGAGCCGTCAGCCGTTCGCGGATGACGACGTGGCGTTTGCCGAAGTCGTCGCAGCGCACCTCACCAATCGCTTCTATCAAAAAGACCAGCTGTCACGCATTCGCTATCAAATGGAGCACGATGCGCTGACCGGCCTCAAGAACCGCACCGAATTTCGCAAGGCGGTGCGCCTCGCGGCAGCGCGGAACGAACCGTTCGCGATCGCCTTCTTGGACTTAGACCGGTTCCGGGACATCAACGAAAGCGAGGGCTACCTGATCGGCGACGAAATTCTGGTCGAGGTCGGCGCGACGCTCGAAGCGGTCGACGGTCGCGATTTGGTCGCCCGGCTGAGCGGTGACGACTTTGCCGTCGTGCTGCCGGGTATTGGTTCGCGCGTCGACTTTGCCACGCGCATCCAGCTCTACGCGCAGGCTTTTCACAAGCCTTTTCATACCGGCGACCGCGACGGTTCACGCTTTCTGCCCGTCTCGTGCTCTATCGGATGCGCCGAATTTCCAACCGACGCGACCGACGCTGACGGTTTGATGCAACTCGCCGACGTCGCGCTGGACAGTGCAAAGGCTCGCGGCGGCGGGGCGACGATCGCCTACACGCCTTCGCTTGCGACCGCCGTTCGTGAGCGCCAGCTTGCGCGAACCGAGATGGTCGAGGGGTTCGCTTCGGATCGCTTCTTCATCGAATATCAGCCCACGTTCGAGCTGAACACCCGCATGCTGACCGGCGGCGAAGCGTTGATCCGCTGGCACCACCCGACGCGCGGCCGTCTGATGCCCGAAGAGTTCCTTCCCGTCGCGGAACGCAACGGCCTGATGGAGCTGCTCACACGCCGCGTCCTCGGGCGAGTCATCGCCGACTTCCGCGACGTCGAGTTGCCGAACGGATTCCGCTGCTACATCAATTTGCCGGCGCGCCTGCTCGACGATGCTTCGTTCGTGCTCGAGTTGGAGCAGCAACTGCAGTGCGTCCCGCAGCTGACGGACCATCTCGGCATCGAGATCACGGAGACCGACGCGATGCAGAACATCGAGCGCAGCATCCAGACGCTGCAAACGATCCGCAACCTCGGCCTGCGCGTGGCGATCGACGACTTCGGGACCGGATACTCGTCGATGGCGTACTTGAAACGGCTACCGATCGACGTCATCAAGATCGATCGCTCGTTCATCACGGATCTGCCGTGCGATGCGAAAGACGCGGCTCTGGCGGAAATGTTCCTGTTGCTATCGACGCAGTTCGGCCTGATCAGCGTTGCGGAAGGGATCGAAACCGAAAGCCAAGCGATCTGGCTGCGCGATCACGGCTGCATGTTGGGCCAAGGGTATCTGGTCGCGCGCCCGCTGCCGCGGAATGAGTTCCTCGCGGCGATCGATGCATCAGAGCGCCGGCTAAAGGTCTTGACGTGACGCCGCCAAGCGCTCTTTGGTAATGGTCCGAATCACTTTGCGTTACATTCCCATGTCGATCAATTTCTGGCGCATCGTGCGAAGGCTCGACCGGATCTGATCCAGTTCGCGCGCGTCGTTGCCGCTCATGATCACGTCGGTTAGATCGTCGACCACCGGCTTTGCTTTCTGAAAGACGCGCAATCCGGCGGCCCGGGCCGATACGAGAACCGTTCGCCGGTCCCCATTGACCTTCGCACGAGCGATCCAGCCCTTACTCTCCATGACGTCGAGCATGTGCGTGAGCCTCGTACGCTCGTATGCCGTCCATTGCGCGAGCTCGAACATCGTCAGGGGACCTTTGCGCAGAAGTGCGCTGAGCACGCGGTACTCGGTAGACAGCAGTCCGAGTGACGAGAGGGCCTTCTGCATCGCCCGATCACGCCGGTCTACGACCTGTGTACACAGGAAGAACAGGTGATCCTCGAGATCCATCGGCTGCAAAGGGGTGGAGGATTGCTTATTCAATAGGTGAATCTTCACATAACGGTAGGTGAAAGCTCACCTACCAGACATCGCGCTTCTACGCCCGGTTGCGGGGGTCTTCTTGAACGACATCGACGGATTTCTGTCCCTCCTCGGCGACGTGCCGGCCGTTACCGACGTGGAGACGGTCCAGCGCCGCAGCCGCGATCTCTCCGTCACCTTCAGCCCGATCATGCGCCGGGAGGCGGCGGGCAAGTTCGCGGAGCTCTGATCGTCAAGCCGCGCAACAAGGCGGACGTGCTTGCGGATAGCCCGCGCCGCCGCCAAGGCACGCATGCCGCTGATGATGCGCGGTGCCGGCACCTGCAATTTCGGCCAAGGCGTGCCGCTGCAAGGCGGCGCCATCGTCGACATGACGGCGCTCTCCGAGGTGCTATGGACGCGCGACAGGCGCGTGCGCGCCGAGGCCGGCGCGCGGATGATCGCGATCGACGAGTCCACGCGGCCGAGCGGGCTGGGAGTTGCGCATGCATCCGTCGACGCGCGCGCGTCTCGACGATCGGCGGCTTCGTCGGCGGGCGGGCATGCCGGGATCGGCAGCGCACGCTACGGCATCCTGCGCGACCGCGGCAACATCGTCGCGCTCGAAGTCGTGTCGGTCGAAGAGGAACCGCAGCGTGATCGAGATGCGCGGCGACGACGTGAACCTCGTCCACCACGCCTACGGCACGAACGGGATCATCACCGAGGTCGAAATGCCGCTGGCGCCGGCTTGGCCGTGGATCGAGATCGTCGCGAACCTTCCCGACTTTCATGGACGCGGCGCGCTTCGCTTACGCGCTGGCCGCTTCCGACGGCATCGTCAAGAAGCTGATTACGATCGACGAATTCCCCAACTGGACGTACATGGCGGCGATGCGTCCGTTCGGCCGCGATGGCTGGAGCATGGTGCGCTGCATGGTCGCGCAGCAATCGCTGGAGTCCTTCGCGCGCTCGTTGCCGGAGTTCAAGGGCGAGATCACGGTGCGAAGCCGCCGAGGGCGACGGCCCCTACGGCGCGCCGCTCTGGGAGTTCATCTTGGGGCCACGCGCACTTGCAAGTCAATAAAGAGCGGCAGGAGATCGTCGAACAACATCGGCCTGTACCTCGAGCCGGATCTGCTGAGCGGCGGTCGAGCGGAGCTCACCGCCGCTTCCAAGGCGTTGGCGCGATGCACCTGGAGGTCAAGCGCTACAACGGCCGGATCGCGTTTGCAAGGCTCGCCGCTACTATCCGTACATCGACGACGCGCAGCGTGGCGGAGGTGATTCGCGGCATGAGCGAAGACGGCGCGATGGTCGCCAACAATCACACCTTCTTCGTGCGCGAGAACGGCATGAAGTCGCGTCGGCGACGGCGACGCCGCCGTTCAAAGCGCGCATGGATCCGTCGGCTTGATGAACCCCGGCAAGTTCGACGACGGCGCGACGTCGGAAGAGAGCAGCGGCGCCGCGACTGCCGACCACGGGCTGCGGCGCTGCCGCGTGACCCGGCTGGCGACTACGATCACGCTCAACCGCTGATACGGAAGGATCTCGTTCAATCCGGCTCGACGCTCTCACGCGCCCGGCTCTGGCGGTCTCGCCGCCGCACCGTCTCGGCGCGCCGCTCTTCATTCGCAGCGCGTCGGCCGCAGGCGCTGACGAAGATCGTCTATCAAACGGGCGTGGACGCCGCAACCCGACAACGGCGGCCTCTTTCAGGCCGTGGCCACCGGCATCTACAAGTCGTACGGGCTCGACGTCGAGCTGCATCCGGGCGGCCCGCAGCTCAACATCAACCAGATTTTTTTCGCCGGTCAGGCGGACTTCGTCAACAGCGACAGCTTCCGCGTGCTCAATTTCGTCAACCAGGGTCTACCCGGCGTCGCGGTCGCGGCGTTCGGCCAGAAACCGTTCGACCGTGCTGCTCTCGCACCGCGACGCCGGCAACGACAAGCTGGCCGAGCTCAAAGGCAAGCCGATTCTGGTCTCGACCGTCGGCCGCCAAACCTACTGGCTCTGGCTCAAAGCCAAATACGGTTTTACCGACGATCAGATCGCGCCCATACACGTTCACGCATGGCGCCGTTCCTGGTCGACAACAACGCTGAGCATGGAGGGCTTCCTCACCGACGAGCCGTTCGAAGCAAAGCAGGCCGACGTCGACGCGGTCGTGCACAACCTCGCCGACAACGGCTACCTGAGCTACAGCAACGTGATTGTGGCGTCGCCGAAGATGGTCGCCGAAAACCCGCAAGCTCATCCAGAAGTTCGTCGATGCGACTGCCAAGGGCTGGGCCGAGCTATCCTGCACGGCGACCCCACACCGGCCAACAACACCATCAAGAGCGGCAACAACCAGATGACGGACGATGCTGATCGCGTACGCGCGCAGCGGCCATGCAGCAGGCGGCGATCTTTGAGTCGAGCGACGTCGCGAAGGGCGGCCTCGGCGCGATGAGCGACGCGCCACTGGAAGGCGATTTACGACTCGATGGCCGAGGTCGGGTGCCGTGCCCAAAGGCCTCGATACCCGCAAAGGCTACACGCTTGAGTTCGTCAACAAGCGCGTGGCCTTCGCCTAGCCGTTACATGGGCTTTTTCATACCGCCGGACGCGCGCCGGTTCGCACTGCGCAACGCGCACGCGCCGGCGTGCCTCGTGGCCGGCGATCTGCCGCGCGGCACCGACCGAGATCGCGCACATCGATCTGCTGATCGACGACGGGCGCATCGCCGCCGTCGTACCGCGCCGGCACGCTCGCCGGCCGAGCTCGGACCCGACCTCGACGCCTCGATGGTGCTGCCCGGCATGGTCGACTGCCACACCCACCTCGACAAGGGCCACATCTGGCCGCGCCAGCCGAATCCGAGCGGCGACGTCGCCGGCGCGTCGCGCGCCACGGCGGCGGACCGCAACGCGCGCTGGGACGCCGACGACGTGCGCCGCGCGCATGGAGTTCGGCCTCGCGACCGCCTACGCCAAGGCGTCGTCGCGATCCGCACGCATCTCGACTCGCTCGGCGCCGCAGGCCGGCGATCTCGTTTCCCGTGTTCCGCGACGTGCGCGACGCGCTGGGCCGGCCGCATCGACCTGCAGGCCTCGTCGATCGCGCCGCTCGACATCTTCCTCACCGACGAGGGCGCGATCGCTGGCCGACATCGTCGCCGAGATGCGGCGGCCGGCTCGGCTGCGTCGACGCGTTTTCGCTGCGCTGCCGAACGATGCCGATGCCGCCCGAGTTCGACGACGCGATGACGACGCTGTTCGCGCTGGCGCGCGAGCGCGGCCTCGACGTCGACCTGCACGTCGACGAGACGAGCGATCCCGCGCGCGCGCACCTGATCCGCGTCGCCCAACTCGCGTCGCGATCCGGCTTCGCGGGCCGGATCCTGTGCGGCCACTGCTCTGCGCTCGCGCTGCAGACCGACGAGATCATCGAGGCCACGCTCGAGGCCTGCAAGGACGCCGGCGTCGACATCGTCAGCCTGCCGACCGTCAACATGTACCTGCAGGACCGCAGCGCCGAGCGCGCACGCCACGCTGGCGCGGCGTGACCGTCGCTGCACGAGATGAAGGCCGCGGGCTGCGCGTGGCCGTCGCCGGCGACAACTGCCGCGATCCGTTCTACGCCTACGGCGACCACGACATGCTCGACACCTTCACCCAGGCGGTGAAGATCCTGCACCTCGACCATCCGCATCGGCGACTGGATCCGCGCCGCGACCGAGACGCCGGCCGCGATCATGGGCATCGACCGCGGCACGATTCGCGGCCGGCGCGCCGGCCGACCTGATCGTGCTGCAAGGCGCGCAACTATTCGGAGATGCTCGCGCGCGCATCAGTTCGACCGCGTCGGTGCTCCGCGGCGGCCGCGCGATCGACACGACGCTGCCGGATTACCGCCTCCTCGACGACCTCATCATGCAAAGTTAGAACCTCGCGATCACGATCGCCGTTCGGATTGGGTTCACGTTCGATCTGGCGATCTGCTTCCAGGTCAGCTTCTTGGTCCGCTTCCGGGTCGCCAGGCGCGATTTCAGCGCTCGGTGATTGAGCCCGACGCGAGGCGGCGTTCGCGTTTAGCCTTCTCGATGGAAGCGCTTTAGTTTGCGCTCCCAAAGGTGATCATGGTGGTGCGGGTCACGGTAACATTTTTGGTCGTCACGGGCGGCCCGCCGCCCGCCATGTGCCAGGCCGCGTAAGCCTCGCGGAAAGCGCTTTCCGACGGCAAACAATCGATCGGATAGATAACGGTATAGCCGCGTTGAACCGCACTCGCGCCGGTGCCAAGGCCGACTCCCTGCGCGGAGGTTCCGCAAAGGATCACGGTCTTGATGGCGTGAGCCTTGAGCCGTTGGTCGAGATCATCACCAAGAAACTTGTCGGGTCCGCCCGGCGTTTGGTTGAGGACCTCACCCTCACGCGGAGCGATGGCCGGGTCGATGATTTTACCCCCGCTCGGCAGCGTATAGACGACCATCATGCCGGCGGCGCGCGCCCGGTCGTGGATGGCCTTGAGCGTTGGAACCGCCGCAACGCAGCGCGGACGCTGCCCGCAGTTATCGATCATGAAGTCGAACAAGAGGAGTGCGGTCGTTTTGGGATCGACGGTGACCGCTTTCAGTGCAGGCGCCGGCGGCATCTGAATTGAGGGCCATTCGCTGAGCAGATCCGCTCCGCGGACTGGGTTCGCGCTGAAGCCGAATGCGCCGGCCGCCACAAATGCGGCCCATAAGGTAGCTGTCAGGTGAAATCTCAACTTACAGACCTCTCTCGACTCGTGTCGTCGACGCGGATGCTGGTGCGGCCGTTCCTTAGATCGCGATAAGCAACTGGCCTCTCAAATGTGCTTCCGCGACTACAATTGAAGCGATAATCCGAATTCGAACGTCGTATGTTGCGAGATTCCAGGCGCCGGAAGTAAATTCGCTTCGTAGTCCAGATCCGCCACAAAATGCGATGTGATCACCTGTTGCACTCCAATGAGCAATCGGTTTCCGGTTGGTGCATGCGGGCCGCCCGGTGCGCTTACCTGATCTTGCATCAGGAACACCGTCGCTGGGAGCAACGTGAACGCCAAGCCTAAAGCTTCCTGAATCCCGGCGTAGCGACCGATGACACCGGAAGGGGCTGCACCTGATGAGTTCAGCAACGTGCTTACCGATGTAATTCCTAGCCTAGGCGTAGCAGCATATGCAATGCTGTAGGTCAGCTGAAACGTTGGAACGCCGGCGGAAAAGCCACTTGCTCCAGTCGGATAGCCGGTCGGAATCGTGATGAAGGCTTGCGCACCGGTTTGAAAAACGGAACCATTGAACAACGTGCGTTGAAACCCTAACCCCGCATCCTGCAGACCAGACGCCGGTGATAAGCCCGCGTTAGCGTTTCCCGAACGACGAGCGTATGAAAGGCTTGGGGCTAAGATCAGTTCGTTGTTGCTGCCGAGCCCGAATAGCACGACGGGCTGGGGGTATGTGACCAGCGTTTGCCGCGCTGCCGCAGTCGTCTCTTGGTTGCGGTAACCAACTTCTAATACAACGGTGTTTCGCGGTGCGACGCAGACGGAGCCTGAGGTTGCGGAAGCACGGCCAATGGCGGGGCGTTCCGTTATAGCCGAAAGCGGCGGATCTTGGCACGGGCCTGCAACTCTCGACGGCGACGGGCTGGGACTCGGCGGGCCGGCAGCAGGGTCAACGGTTACCGAGGCGTCGATCGCCGCACTGGCGCCGCACAAGAGCATGGCACCTACCGTCGACATAACGACGCAGCGAGCCAACCAATTCCGCGCCATGCCGGCTAGCCGTCTGTCGCCGGTTCGCCGCCGACCGCATTGCCGAGGCCGCCGCCGAGCTCGTCACCCGGCGGGTCCGTCTCGGGAACGTGCGGATCGGCCAGCACGTCGTCCCCAACGGACTTTACGTCGTTCACGGTGTCAGCTCCATCGCGCAGCGCGGTCCCAATGGCGTCGGCATCGACGAGCGCCTCTTCCCACCGCGGCTCGAAGGCGGTGTCGTCGTCGGCCAGGACTTCTAGTACGCGTGCGTCGAGCTCACTTTCGTTCGGCGCGGAAGCGGATGAATCGGAATTATTCATACGCACTCTTTCCCGCATCGGTGCCATTCGGCGCTTGCGACTTAATTCTCCGGCCGATCATCCGCCTGGTTGCGATGGCGGGCCGGGGCTGGCCATGTTGACATACTATTGTCGTTCTGTCAGCCTGCTGTCATGAGTACTGCTGTCGATCGCTCAGAGTGGACGATTACGTCGACCTGCCGCATTTGCCGCGCCGCTTGGAACTTGGCGCCCGGGATCATCGGGGCCAACGCGGTTGGTCAGGCGCAGTTCAAACGGCAACCCGCAAACGAAGAAGAGACCATGGCCGCATGGCGCGCCGCGCTTGCGTGTCCGACGGGCTCGATCTTGGCGCCGCACGGGCTCAAGATGCCGGAGAACGTGTTCCCGCAACAACTTGCCGAGAATCTCTACCGGCTCGGCTATAACGACAACGACACCGCCGGCGCGCATCCGTTCTTTATCCGTACCAAAACGGGATTAAATATTCTCATCGATGGGCCGCGCTTCGTCCCGAAGCTCGTCGCGTTCTTCGAGGAGCAGGGCGGACTGGATCACGTGCTCTTGACGCATCGCGATGACGTCGGCGCGTCGGCGAAATATGCCGAGCGATTCGGGGCGAAGTTGTGGATTCACGAAAACGATCGCTCGGCATCGCCCGAGGCGACCGATATTCTCACCGGCTATGCGGTAACCGAACCGATTCCCGGCGTCACCGTCATTCCGATTCCCGGTCACACGATCGGCAGCGTCGCTTTTCTCATCGACGAGCGGCTCTTCGTCGGCGATTCCTTGAGCTGGGAACTCGACAAAGAATGCTTGTGGACGAACCCGCTTACGTTGCTGGGACGATTGGGATATGCAGCGGCGGTCGCTCAAACGGCTGCGTGACTTCCGCTTCAATTTTATGCTGGCCGGCCACGGTGGAAGCATCGGCTTCCCGCCGGAGCGGATGCAGAAAGAACTCGCGAGCTGCCTCGTCGAGATCGACAAGCTGGGTTGGCAGTACCTCACGCATCTGCCCAACGGCGTCCCAATTCCCGATGAATGGAAAGACATCTGGGCAAACGACGTGCCCCGCGTGAAGTCCGACTTCTTCGCAGCGGTCGGCGCGGCGCAGTGACGGCTCCCGCCCCCTTTGCGCGGGGGCGCAAGGCGCTCACCGCCGCCGATCCGCGCCTCGCACGCTCCTACATGCTCACGTTCATGGGCGACTGGGGCGGCGCAAGCATGCACAAAGTGTGCTGCTGGCTGACCGAGGAATTTTGCCGGCGCGCGGGTCCGAAGTCACGCACGGCAATTTGGAGCATGGCCGACGACGATCAGGTAACGCTGGTACAGAACGGCGTGGCCGATCTCTGCTTGATGACGCCCAGCATGCTGACGCCCTCGCGCGTGGCCGGCAGCGGATTGTATGCCGGTCAAGCGGCGCCGAATCTGCGCGCGTTGGCGGCCATCCCGCAGAACGACTGTCTGATCTTGGCGGTCGCCCCGGAGTTCGGGATCTCGTCGTACGCCGAGCTACGCGAGAAACGCCCAGCGCTGCGCCTTGCCACCGCACCGAAGACCTCGCCGGTCGGCTACGTCGGCCGGCTGCTGCTCGAAGCGCACGGAATCGATGAAGCGCAGCTGACCTTCGTGGAAGACGAGCACCCGTTCGACACGCTCGACCGCATGAATAACGGCGAGGCCGACGCCGTGCTGCACGAGGCGGTGATGACGCCGGGTTGGGTGCGCGTCGTCGAGGGCGGCAAAGGCATTCCGCTGCCGGCCGAACCGGACGCGCTCGCGCAACTTCAGCAGCGTTTTGGTTTGCCGCGCAATCAGCTCCCGGCCGGTTTCTGGCAGAACCTCACTGCGCCGCTCGACGCGCTGGATTTTTCGGACTTCTTGATTTTGGTGCGCGACGACATGCCCGACGACGTCGCGCACCTGCTGACGTGGTGCGCCGTCGAGGCACGTGCCGAACTCGACAAGCAATACATGTCGATGCCGGCCAATCGCAGTCCCGTTACGTATCCGCTCGATCCGAAAAAGATGGCGCAAACGTCGATTCCGCTGCACGCCGGAGCACTCCGCTACTACAAGGAGGCCGGCTATCTCTAACACGGAGCTCGCATCGTGACCAACATCTCTCGCAAGCGTTTCGTCCACACCGCCGGCGCAGCAGCGGCCGCACTCGCGTTCGCACCGACGCGCACGAGCGCGCAGGCACTGACGCCCGCGACCGTCGGCGTGTTTTCTTCGCCTGACGTGTCGGCGCTGCTGTACGCGCAAAGCCAGCATGCCTTCGAGAAGGCCGGCATCGATCTCACCGTGCAGAACACGGGGAACGGCGGCGCGACGCTGGCGGCAGCGATCGGCGGCAGCGTGCAATTCGGTTATGCGAACACGTACTCGCTCATCCAGGCGTTCCAACGCGGCATTCCCTTACGGCTTGTCGCGCCGGGCGCGATGTACTCATCGAAAACGCCGACGATCAAGCTTCTCGTTGCGGCCGACTCCACGATCAAGACCGGCAAAGATCTCGTCGGCAAGACGATCGGCACCACGCTCGTGAACGACATTACCGGCCTCTCACTCGTGGCGTGGCTGGCGCGCGAAGGTGTGGATGAAGCGAACGTAAAGTTTTTCGAGTCGCCACCCAACCTCATGATTGCCGCGCTGCAATCGCACCGGGTCGACGCAATTCTCGCGTTCGATCCGTTTCTGACCGCGGCGCTGGCAGCCGGCGCACGTCCACTCGCGAACCCGTTCGATGCGATCGGCGATAATTTCATGGCAGCCGCGTGGTTCTCCGTAGCGCCCTGGGTGACCGAACATCGCACCGTCGCGCGAAATTTTGCTTCCGTCATGGGGCGTACGAGCACGTACGTGGAGGGGCACTATTCCGAAATGATACCGATGCTCGCGGATTTTACGAAGATTCCAGCCGACGTGCTGGCCAGGATGTCGCCGTCCCAAGCGGCGCCGTCGCTTACGCCCGGGCTGCTGCAGCCGCTCATCGATGCAGCCGTGAAGTTCCATCGGATTCCGGCTGCGGTTCGAGCCCAGGATATGATCCTAGCATAACCCGTAGTGGCGCATCCGGTTCGCGTCGTCGTCGGTCGCTCCGAAATAGGAAATCACCCGGCCGCCGCCCGGTGCCATGAAACCGAAGCTGCGGACAACGATCGGTGCGCCGGATCCGGAAACGTGCACGATATTCTGAGGGCGCCAGCCGATGTCGCTGTGGACGTCGTGGCGCAGCCAGCGCTTTCGGAATGACGGCAGCGCGAGCATCTCGCCGAGCCACGGCGGGGGCGCGTGATGGCCGGCGCTGCGAAACCGCAACACTGCCACGGCATGGTCCGCCTGCTCCTCCCACGCCGCATAGCGCTCGCGCAACCCGGCATCGAAAAACAAGCGCCGGTACAGGTGTTCGCCGCGCGCCGCCGCGCGCGTGATATTGCCCAGCGCGAGGACGCCGGCACTCGCGTCGAGGATGCGGCCGGCGTCGTCATAACAGAGCAGGTTGTCGAGCATGTCGATGCATTCGAGAACCTCGCCGTTGCCGAGGTCGTCACCGAGGTCGCGCAAACAATTAGTCGGGATCGTCTCTTTTGCAACCGCGAAGAGGTACACGGTCTCGTGAGAGTTGAGGCGCAGTGCGCGGGCGATTGCGCGCAACGCATCGACCGACATGTCGGCGCGTTGACCTTGTTCGAGCAGGGTGTACCAACTCACGCTCATGCCCGCGAGCTCGGCGACTTCTTCGCGGCGCAGGCCGGGGACGCGCCGTGTCTCCGCGCCGGTGATGCCGAGCATGCGCGGATCGATCCGCGCACGCCGGGTGCGTAAGAAGTCTGCCAGCACGCTATTCGCTATTGCGTAACTCCGAAAGTATGACGGTCCGTCGCTGGTTGCTTAAGCGATCAGTTGGTACGGTCCACGATATTTCGCGTGCAATGATCCCACCCTGCTGGGTAGGAGGTTATCGTTTCACCCGATATCGAGGTGGTCGGGTCATACGATCCCTGGCTGGTTTTGCTTTCGATCGCCTTGGCGTTATCCTCGTCGATACGTTCGTTTGGCTCGCCAATGCGTTCGGCTTTGCCTCGCTTGCCGAGGGTATCGAGACGGAGGAACAGCTCAGCTGGCTACGGGAGCATGGCTGCGCCTACGGGCAAGGCTTTCTTGTTTCGCCGGCGCTCCCATTCGGCGAGTTCTGCGCGTTCGTTCGCGGACGTGGGATAACGGTCGCACGCAGCGCCTAAGCAACACACCCTATTTCAGCACGCCTTGCTCGCGATAATAGCGCGCGGCTCCGGGGTGAAGCGGCGCGGTCGACTTCGGTGCATGGCGCACGCTATAGAAGACGTCCTGGGCCGCAAACGCCTCGACGCTCGATTGATCCAGGGCCTTCGCCATCCGGTATGCGACGTCGTCGGGCAAATCTTTGTTGACGATGAGCTCGAAGCCGGGGTTGGTCACCGTGAGGCACGGCTCTTTCTGGCCGTGTAAGGTGCCGGCCGGAATCGTCACCTTCGGCGCACAGTAATCGCGTGCGATGAGGTCGGCGATATCCTCGTCGAGCGGCAGTAAGACGAACGGGAAGAGTTGCGCGGCAACGCCGGCGGGGCCCGCCGCGGTGTCCTCACGCATCAGTGAATTGCTCTTGCCCTGCGCGATAAGCGGAATGGTGTTCGGATGGGACGTTTGGAAACTTCCGCCCCACGCTTCGATGTCGCGAAAGAGCTCGACGCCGTAGTGACGCATGTAGACTTCAGGAATCTGGCCGGAAACGTATTCCTTTTCGCCGATCGACATATCGAGCTTCGGTTTCTTCTCGGCAATCTCCGCAAGTGATCGAATGCCGACATCAGTGCGAATCATGTTGTAGTAATGCTGGTTGGGCCGAATCAAGTGGGCCAGCCCGCGGATCGAGGTCGCCTCGCCGTTCTTGTGCAGGCCGAGTCCCATCGCCGCTTGTGCCGCGGCAACTGAGAGCGTGCAGGCCAGGTCGGCTTCACCCGCGGCAACGCGCAGGAGCGGTTCGCTCGCACCAATTCCATAGCGGGTCATCTCGACGTGAAGTCCGCCGTTCTTTAATGCCTCGCCCGCCCAAGTCAGCGATTTCCACCAGTTACCTGCACCCTCAACGCTTGAGAGCCTGATCGTGTCTGCCATGAACGCTCCTTAGCCAAATAATATGCGGCTCTCTTTTTTCGGTACGGCACCGAAGGCATCCCGGATATGACGAGCTACTCGCCGAACTCTGCGGCCCATGAACCCTAAGGTCGATAGCTATCTCAAGAAGAGTAAGAAGTGGCAACCTGAGATGGCACGATTGAGAACGATTGTTCTCTCCTGTGGTCTGACCGAGGAATTGAAGTGGGGGAAGCCGTGCTACACGGTTGACGGCAAGAACGTCGTGATCATCGGACCCTTTAAGGACTACTGCGTCCTCGGTTTTTTCAAAGGTGCGTTGCTCAACGATGCCAAGGGCATCCTGGTCAGACCGGGGCAGCTGCAGTCAGGGCGTCAGATCCGGTTCACCGACCTCAACGCAATAGCGAAGATGGAACCCGTCTTGAAAAACTACATCCGGGAAGCCATTAAAGTTGAAAAGGCCGGCTTGGAAGTAGAATATAAAACGGATTTCACGATTCCGGAAGAACTGCAGCAGAAGTTCGACGCAACGCCCGCGTTGAAAAAAGCGTTCGAGGCGTTAACTCCGGGCCGGCAGCGAGCGTATGTCTTCTATTTTTCTGCACCCAAGCAATCGAAGACGCGGACATCCAGGATTGAGAAATCCGCGCCGGGGATTCTCAAAGGGAAGGGACTGAACGACGACTTCCTTTCCAAGAAAATGAAACGCGCCTAGTGGAACGTTTCTATCGCGAGTTTTACGACGAAAGCAGCCGCCTGGACGCCGGCGGATCAACTGATGTCGAGCGGGCACGGACGCTTGACCTCCTCGCGCGGTATCTTCCGGCAAGTCCCGCTGTCGTGGTCGACGTCGGCGGCGGAACCGGCGTGTATGCTTTACCGCTCGCCGATCAAGGCTATGACGTCCATCTGATCGATGCGATGGAACACCATGTCGAACACGCACGCCAAGCAGACATCCAGAAAAGCCTTGCGAGCTGTACCGTCGGGGACGCCCGCAAGCTCGATCTTGGGGACGCAACGGCGGATGCGGTACTGCTTCTCGGGCCGCTTTACCATTTAGTTCAACGGGTGGAGCGGCTCCAGGCGCTAAGCGAAGCGTGGCGCGTGTTGCGGCCGGGAGGCGTGCTATTCGCGGCCGCGGTCAGCCGGTTCGCGGGGCTCATCGATGGTATCGAGCGTGATTTTATCGCCGATCCGATCTATCAGGCAATCGTTACGCGCGACCTCGAGGACGGGGTCCACAACGTCGTTGGTGCGCCACAGTATTTCCCTCACACGTTCTTCCATCATCCGGACGAACTGCGCAACGAGGTCAGCGAGAGCGGATTTGACGTCCGGATTGTTGCGGGCATCGAAGGTCCAATTTGGAGCAGCAGACGTATTCCCGGTTGGGCCGATCCGCAGCAACGCTCGGTGATCCTCGATTTCTTACGACGCGTCGAGAGCGAGCCTACGCTAATCGGTGCAAGCTCACACCTGATGGCGATTGCCTATAAGCCCGCGCCATAGACAAAAGCAGTCGCCGACACCCGCCGTCGTGACTTGAGCACCGCCGCCGAAATTCGTGATCCTTAGGGGCGGCACGCTTTTGGTAAACCGGCTGCACTCTGCTATCATTCCTATTCTGCCGGTTAAGGAGCCCCTTGCAGCCCTAATGCCATTCGTCACCGTGCACACATCGCGCCGCCCCGAAGTGGCCGTGCGCCGCGCCCTCGGCGCCGGCTTGGCGAAAGCCTACGGCGAGCATATGCAAACCACGCATCGCATCGTTAATGTCGCCTTCTCATTTTATGAGCCGGATGACGTAGCTCGCTATGATGCTGCGGGCGATGCGGCACAAGAAATGACGGTCGTGACATGTGACGTGCGCGTAGGCCGCACGCCTGAGGCAGTTGAGGCACTCGGGAAAGCCTTCACTGCCCTGTGCGCAGAGCATCTTGCGATCGACCCGCTTCGCGTCGCTATCTACGTTAGCGAACACCCCGCCTACCAAATCTACCGCGATGGTGGACGTGCACCAGAATGGTCGGTCGACGAGGCGTAACCTGCGGATTCGAGTAAGGCGATCAGCGCGAGCGCATTGCGCGGCGCGTACCCACGCTGATCGTTATTGAAGTAGACGTAGGTCTCGGTGACGCCGGCGCGCATCGACGCAATCGTCGCGCACCAGCGTTCGAGGCGAGCGCGCCGGTAGGAACCCTGGTAGGCCCGCACCGGACCGTGGAGGCGGATGTACGCGATCGGTCCGGTCACGACGTGCGGCGCTACGCTGCCGGCAAGATCGTGGAGGCAGAGCGAAAATCCCCGGCGCCGTAGCAGGGCGTACACGTCATCCGTATACCAAGACGGGTGGCGGAATTCGACGACATAGCGATAGCCCGCCGGTAGTGCAGTCAAGAAGGCGTCGAGCACGGCGTCATCGCGTTCGAGATATGGCGGCAATTGCGCGAGCACGTTCGCGATGCGCGGAGCGAGCGGCGCAATAGCTGCAAAATAGTTCTCGATAAATGCCGGCGTGTCGCCCGGATGGCGCCGGTGCGTGATCAAACGGCTTAGCTTCACCGTATACCGGAAGCCGGGCGGAACATCGAGCCACCGCCGTACGTCTTGCTCCTTCGGCAACCGGTAGGTGGTCACGTTCAGCTCGACGCTCGGCAAGCGTTCAGCGTAGTATGATAGCCAACAACGCTGCGGCAACTCCGTCGGGTAAAAAGGGCCGCGCCAATCTTTGTACGTCCACCCGCTCGTGCCCACGAAAACCGGTCCCACACAAACTGCATACCCGTAATGTGAACTGGGTAGTTTTCATGCATGGCGTTCAGGCGGGAGTACGACGTACGCAATCGCACGGTATTTATCAGCGGCGGCTCGCGCGGGCTCGGTCTGGAACTTGCCCGCGTCTTTGGGCAACGCGGCGCGAGAATTGCGATAAGCGCTCGGGACCCGGCAGAACTGGAACGCGCGCGCGCGAACCTTGCTGCTGCGGGCGTCACGGCATTCACGATCGCAGCGGATATGCGTCAGCGAGCTGAAAGTGAACGCGCTTTGCAGACTGCGCAAGCGAAGCTCGGCCCCATCGACGTGCTCGTTAATAACCTCGGGACCATCTCGGTCGGCCCGCTCGACGCATTCACCGAGGATGACTATCGAGACGCGATGGAGACGCACTTTTGGGCCCCGTTCTACGCGATCGAGACGCTCAAGCCGGCGATGCGCGCGCGCCGTGACGGCCGGATCGTCAACGTTGCATCGATCGGCGGTCGCGTCAGCGTTCCACATCTACTGCCGTACAGCGCCAGCAAGTTCGCGCTCGTCGGCTACTCTGAAGGGCTGCGTGCCGAACTGCTGCGCGACGGCGTGTACGTCACCACGGTCATTCCCGGGCTTGATGCGCACCGGCAGTCCGGAGAAAGCGTGGTTCAAGGGACGGAACCGGCTGGAATACGCGTGGTTCAGCATCTCGATTCGTTGCCGTTTCTCAGCGTCGACGTTCGCGAAGCAGCACAGGCAATCGTCGATGCGACGCAACGCGGCGCCGCGGACGTGACCATATCGTTGCCGGCACGCATTGCTCAGCTCGTCCACGGCACGCTTCCCGGACCCGTCACCGAACTGCTGGCGCTCGTCGCGCGGGTTCTCCCGCCGCCGGGCGGTATCGGCCGCAGCGCGCGCCGAGGCGCGCGATAGCCACTCAGCCATTTCCCCCTCACCACTCACCGCGGCGACGCAGACGCGCGCACGAACGCAGAATGAGAATGCCCACATAATGAATAAACGGCGCCACCGTTGCTCTGGCGACTCGGCGCGCTCGGCCTGGCCGTTGCGCCTCAGCCGCAAATCTGCCGACGTGGCAAGCACCCGCGCGCGACGCTTCGCGTACGGTAACCATTCGCGCCGACGCGCAACGGTCTGGACGCGCTTTGGCGTGCATCCGGGCCCGCTGCCGGCGGTGTTTCGGGGCGATCGCGACGTGGAAATCATCGACGACCAGCCGGCGAAGCGGCTGGAATGGCGCAACAACCGCGCAACGCGCCGTATCGCGGCGGCGGCTCGCTGACGTTCGCGCCGGCTCCGGCCGATCGCGGCACGCAGGTCCGGCTTGAGCTGCATCTCGACGGTCCGGGGGCGCAGGCCATTGCGGCGTTTCAGCGGCTGTACGGCGCCTCGCCCGCGCAAGTTGCGATGGAGTCGTTGCGCGCGTTCAAGGCGCTGGCCGAAGCCGGCGAAGTTCCGAAAGCGGTGCGCGCGTGAAAGCCGTGACATGGCAAGGACGTCACAAGATCGATGTCCGGACAGTCCCTGATCCGGAAATTCTGAATCCGCGTGATGCGATCGTCAAAGTAACGTCAACGGCGATCTGCGGATCGGATTTGCACTTCTACAACGGTCGCGTGCATGGGTTTCGAGAAGGGCGACGTCGTCGGCCACGAATTCATGGGCGACGTCGTCGAGGTCGGCTCGGCCGTAACCTCGCTCAAAGTGGGTGACCGCGTCGTCGTGCCGTTTCCGATCGCGTGCGGGGCGTGCGAAGCCGTGCGTCAAGCGGCTTCACGTCGCTGTGCGACAACAGCAATCCGAACGCATACTTGGTCGAAGCCGCGTACGGCTACGCGCCGTCGGCGCTTTACGGCTATTCGCATCTGTTCGGCGGCTACGCCGGCGGCCAAGCCGAGTACGTGCGCGTCCCGTTCGCCGACTTCGGCCCGCTCAAGATCGAAAGCGACATCTCCGATGAGAAGGTGCTGTTCCTCAGCGACATTTTGCCGACCGGATATCAAGCGGCCGAGCAGTGCGGCATCAAGGCGGGCGACGTCGTCGCCGTATGGGGCTGCGGACCCGTCGGACAATTTGCGATCAAGAGCGCCTACATGCTCGGGGCGGAGAAGGTCATCGCGTTCGACCGCTTCGAGTACCGCCGCGATCTGGCCGCGCGTTTCGGCGGCGCGATCGCCGTCGATCCCGACACGCGTCAACGTCGTCGAGTTTTTGCGCGAACAAACCGGCGGCCGCGGGCCGGACGCGTGCATCGATGCGGTGGGAATGGAGGCGCACGGCGTCACGGCGATGGCCGCGCTCGATCAGGTGAAACAAGCCGTCCAACTCGAGACCGACCGGCCGCACGTGTTACGCGAAATGATCCATGCCGCCGGCAAAGGCGCAACGCTCTCGCTCGCCGGCGTGTACACGGGCTTCGTCGACGCGATTCCGATGGGTGCGGCATTCGGTAAGGGCTTGACGTTCAAAATGGGACAGACGAACGTGCACCGTTATCTCCAGCCGCTCTTCGAACGCATCGAGAAGCGGCGAGATCGATCCGAGCGCGATCATCACGCATCGCTGCACGCTCGACGATGCTCCGGCAGCCTACGACAAATTTCAGCGACATGCGGATAACTGCGAGAAGGTGGTTATGACGGTGTAAGCCGCGCGATAGGCCGCCATTGCAAACAACGGCTGCCGACGCCGTGATCGCGGCACCGATCAGCATTGTTGCGGAGAGACCGATGCGTTCTCCAAGTGCACCCCCAGCAAGCGAACCGATCGGAAGTGCCGTCCACACGATCGTCCGGGCGGTCGCTGTGGCGCGGCCGCGCAACGCATCGGGCACGAGGCTCATGCGCTGGCTTGCGTCATTGACGGCGAAGACCGGGCCGGCGGCCGTGAGCAGCATACGCGATATCGCGAGAGCGACAAGCGGAAACATCCCGGCGAGGAGCGGGAGAGCGGCTTTACCGGCGCCGGAGACGATGTGAGCCGCAACCAACGTCCGGCGCAAACCAAATCGCTTGGCCAATCGATCCGCAAAGAGCGCCGCGAGCGCCCCGACGTTGCAGACGCCGAGCACGAGGCCGAGCAGTACCGGCGAAAGGTGCACGTCGCGGTACAAAAATACCGTCGCAACCGCCGCCGACATTCCGCCTCCGAAGTGGGCGACGGCATCGGAGCATGTCGTTCGCCGCAATGCCGCATGACTGAATATGGCAGCAATGCCGGCCCGCAGTTCTGCTCCCGTGCACCGCGGCTCACGCGTGCTGCGCGGAGGCTCGTCGACGCGGAGACTACCCAACGCGACTGCCGAGTACAAGAACGAACACGCATCGAGCAAAATGACAAACGGCGCACCAAAACCGAGCACGAGTGCTCCGGCGAGCCCATTTCCCGCGACTTCGGCAATCGCGCTGCCCGTCGCCAGACGCGCCACGCCGGGTGCTATCTGGGCTTCACCAACAATGCGCGGCAGCAAACCCGCGTATGCCATATCGAAGAGGCAGGATGCGCCCCCGACGATAGCGGCGATGGCAAAAAAGAGCCACAAGTGGACGCAGCCCAGCGCGAATGCCGTGGGTATTGCAAGCAGCGCGGCTAGGCGCACGAGATTCGTGGCGACGAGCAACGGTTTGCGTGAGAAGCGATCTGCGACCACGCCGGCAGCCATGGCCGAAAGCGGGATGACACCCGTCGAGACCGCTTCGAGCGCGCCGACCTGAAAGGCGCTCGCGTGCAGCGTGAGGATGATCGCCGCGGGCACCGCGATCGAGCTGAAACTGCCGCCGAGGTCGCTGACGAACTGCCCTGATTGAAGCAATAGGAAATTCCGCGAGCAGAGTAAGTCTCGAGCCGCCATAAGACACCCATCGGCTTCGTCTCGTCGGCACGTTAGCGTACGGAGCGAAATGGAACGATAAGTTTACGCGGGCAGGCGTTCGAGCTCCGTGAGGACGCGCTCCGTAGAAATTGCCCGCAACCCGGCATCGATGACCGGAGCATGCGGATCACCGGATCTGCCGTTCCACAGCACGCGATGAAAGGCGCGCGGCGGCGGTCCCCATGTACTCGGCGGCGTAGGACCAAAGAGGAGCACTGACGGCCGCCGGTACGCCGTGGCGAGATGCGCCGTCCCGGTGTCCCCGCAGACGATCCGTCCGGCTGCTGCTACGAGCGCTGCAAGTTCGCGCAGACTCGTCCGGCCGGCGTACACGTGCGCCGGCGAGATGCCCGCCGCTGCGGCGATCGCATGGGCGCGCGGTCTTTCCGCCGTTCCTCCGGTGATGATGACGCGGCGGCCCGCACGACGCTCGGCGCGCGCAACGTCAATCCAGCGATCGACCGGCCAGCAACGCGACTCGCTCGATGCGCCGGGATGGATCAACGTCGCACCACGCGCCCGCAGCGGTACCGGAAGTAACGGAACCGCCAGATCGAGCTCGGCGGGATCGGCCGGAATGCCATAATGCGTGAGCATCCGGCACCAGCGCACGACCTCATGTTCGTTTTCATCGTGTTCGGGGCCGTCATCGGTCTCCGGGACGGCGGGGTGGCGAAACGCGATGATGCGCTTCGCGCGGGCGGCGAGCAGCAAGCGCTGCGACTCTGGGCCTTTGCCGTGAATGTCGATGCCCACGTCCGCATCGGCGAGTGATGCCGACAGGGGTTCGAGTTCGCGTGCATGCTCGACGGCGTCAAACGTCCCGTCGAGCAGCGCGGCCAGCGGCGCGAATTCGCGCGGGGCTGCGAGCGTGATCCGAGCACGTGGAAACGCGCGTCGAATCGCACGATAGGCCGGGATGCCGGTGAGAAAATCGCCGAGCTTGAGCGGCCGCAGCACGACGACGTGCACGCTATGCTCCGGTCGCCAGATGCGCGGAGTCCTCGCCCTTGCCCGTGCGGCAGACGGCGGCGTACGCATCGAGCGTTTCCACCGCGACGCGCGTCCACGAGTAACGGGACCGCACGCGCTCACGTCCCGCGCGGCCCATGGCCGCGCGAAGGGCCGGATCGACGCGCAGCGCATTGAGCGCGCCGGCCAGCCGGTCCGGCGCCCGCGGCGGTACGTGATATCCGGTGATGCCGTCGACGACCGTGTCGACGAGGCCGCCCACCGACGAAACAATCACGGGCACCCCGCATGCCATCGCTTCGAGCGGAACGATTCCGAACGGTTCGTACCACGGCGTGCAGGCGACGACGTCGGCCGAACGCAGGAGTTCGGGGACGTGCGCGCGTTCCACACGCCCGCGCATGTAAACGCGTCCCGCGACCTTCAGGGCGCTCGCAAGTTTCGATAGACGTAGAGCCTCGGTGTCGGTGACCAGATCCGGGCCTTCGCCGCCGCCCGCGATGACGAGTTCGCAATCCGGCACGGCCGGGAGCGCCTCGATGACGGTGTCGATCCCCTTGCGCGGCACGAGGCGAGAGAGCGCGACAATGCGCATCGAATCCCGGCGCCGCACGTCGCGCGGGCCTTCCGGGGAAAACAAACCGGTATCCACACCGCACGGCACGATCTTCAGCCGGTCTTGCGGGGCGCCCATCCGCGTGAGCTCGAACACTTCCGCGCTCGCCGTTGCAATGATGCGGTCGGCATCGCGTACGATGCGACGCTCCTCCGCGATGCGCGCATCGGGCGAGGAATCGCCTGCGCCTTGATGACGGCGCTTTTCGATTCCGAGCGCGTGAAACGTGTGCACGACCGGAATAGCCAACGGCTTCGCAGCCCGAAGGGCCGCTAGTCCGCTCATCCAAAAATGCGAATGCACGACATCT
The DNA here is from genome assembly GCA_963845455.1 of Vulcanimicrobiota bacterium. Classification (GTDB taxonomy): domain Bacteria; phylum Vulcanimicrobiota; class Vulcanimicrobiia; order Vulcanimicrobiales; family Vulcanimicrobiaceae; genus Lustribacter. Next base: position 501,576 of record CAWJSM010000004.1, read on the forward strand.
GGTTCAGCGCGCCGGAACGCTCGTTCCAGATAGGCGGCGAAGGCAGGTACGTGCGCATAGATGTCGTCTTTTGCGATCTTTCTGGCCGGACCGGCGTCCACGTGTTCGACCACGACGTTGGGTGCTAGCGGAATACGCTGCGCGGTTTGCGGCGCGTCACGCCGCGTGAACACCGTTACCTGGTTGCCGAGCTTCCCAAGCTCGCAAGCGAGTGCGGCGACGTGGACGTTTTGACCGCCCGCATCGACGCCACCCAGTGTCGCAAGAGGACTCGCATGCTCCGACACCATTGCAATTCTCATCGTGTCACCTCGGCGAAAAGCGCGTCCCACGCGCGCAAAAAACGCTCCAATCCGTAACGCTCGAGAGCATAGGCACGAGCGCGTTCTCCGTCGGCGCGGGCGGCGCGCAACATCCACTCGGTAACGCTCGAGTGCCATGCACAGGCGGTCCACATCGGTGGAGACCGTCCCGCATCCCGGCGGCACGGCTTCCACGGCGTCGGTCGATGCGATCGCGACAACCGGCATGCCCAAATGCATCGCTTCGATGAGCGAAAGCCCGAGCGACGTCCAGCGCATCGGATGCAGATACGCGCGACGCCTCGGCATCTCGGCATGCAGCACCGACTGCGGAGGATCGTCGATGCCGCCGAGCGCTCCCGCATCCATGCCGAACAGATCGAGCGGCATCGCCGTCGCAAAGCGCGGCAGTAGATCCGTACCCGTTACGCGGCCGCGACGGCGAGCTTCGTTGATTGCGACGGCCGCCCGCGCGAGTTCGCCGGTATACCGGTAGCCCGGGTCAACGATGCCGTGTTCGATGACGAACGTCTCCGTGGACCCGCAATCCCAGAACAGATCGTTGAAGTGCGTGACGTGAACGACGACCAGATCCGCACGGTCTGCAGCCGGATGCCGCATGGCGTTCACTGCACCCTCAGGCGCGTTGTGTTCGAGATAGATTGCCGGCACGTCGTGGCCAGGCACGCGCCCGGTCCACGACTCGACGAGTCCCTCAAGCTCGCTCGGCCGCTGAATGATCACCGCATCGAAATCGAGCTCACGCGCCTGAGCCGGCGTCACTTCGATCGCGTTCTCAGGCCACGTCCACGTGCGCGCGCGGCCGCGCCCGTCGGCGCCGCGATCCGGCAGCACCGGAATGTAGTAGGTGTGACGTCCCTGCAAGAGTGAGGTGGTATACGAGCCATGAACGTGCCAAACCAAAATGCGCTTTGCAGCGACGCCGCTCCCGACGAGTGGCCGGATCGTAGCACTCACGCTACGCTGACCTGTGGCCGCAGCCGAGCGAGCGCTGCAAGTACGTCGCCGGCTGTGACACCGGCTAGACAGGCGTGATCGCCGCGCGGGCACACGCGAGCGCGACAGCCGCGGCACGAAATCTCTTGTTCGCCCAGCAAAACATGGTCGACCATCCACGGCCGGAAGCGCACCGCCGGAATCGTCGGCGCAAAAAGGGAAACCGTCGGCGTTCCGACGGCTGCCGCGACGTGAGCGGCGCCCGTGTTACCGACAACGATGGCTTGCGCGCCCGCAATGATCGTACCGAGCGTGGCGAAATCGCTGCGGCCGGCAAGATCGATTGCGTCGTCACCCGCGACCATCGCGCAGAGCTGCCGTTCATCCGCGCCGCCTGTGACGACAACGCGGTCGCCGCGTTGGGCAAGCAGGCGCACGAGTTCCCGATTTGCAGCGGGCGTCCACGCGCGCGCGGGAACCGTGCTGCCGGGATGCACGACGACGTACGGCTTCTGCGACGCGAAGGGGAGAACGGCGCTCGTGCGCATGCGCAAGCGCTTATCGTCACCGTCCGGCAGCGCATATCCGGCTGCCGCAGCGAGCAGCAGCGCGCGTTCCACTTCATGAATGTCATCGGGCACATCACGGCAGCGTACGTCGAGCAAGCTGCCGGGGTAATCTTCGCTGATCGCCGCAATCCACGGCACGCCGGCAAGGCGTAGCAGCAGCGCCATCGGTAAGGGGCTCTGATGAAACGACGTGAAGATTACCGCGCGATCGAAGGCTCCCGTCGCGAATGGCGCCCACGAAGTCCAGCGTCGCGCCGGCTGCGACCGGTTGCGGATCGGCGGCGATCCATGCGGCGTCGAAGCACATGATCGCGTCTATGCCCGGCAAGACGCCCGCCGCGGCTCGGCCCGACGGAGCGCACAGCAGCGTGAGGCGTGTCGCCCCAGCGGCCAGCGCTCGCAGCGCCGGGCCCATCAGCAAGACGTCGCCGTTATTGTCCTGCCGAATCGCGAGAACGTTCATGCGGCACCCGAAAGCACAGCGTCGATCGCGTCCTCAAGCGTGGACGAAATATTCGGAGCGGCTGCGATTTCTTCGCGTCGCGTTACGGTCGTCGGCACGAGGATCGCACGGGCGCCGGCCGCTCGCGCCGCGTCAATGTCCGAGCCGATGTCACCAATCACGATGCAGTCTTGCGGACAGACGCCGAGCTCGCGGGCCGCGGCTTCGATAAGACCGGGCGCCGGCTTGCGGCACGCGCATCCGGCGCTCGGATCGTGCGGACAGATGAAGACCGGTCCGAGCGGTCCGATCAGCTCTTCCAGCCGCGCGTTCACGCGATCGACCTCTTCGCGGCCGACTCGGCCCAGCGCAATGCCGCTCTGATTTGATATGACCGCGGTTGCGATGCCGGCACCATGCAGCCGCTCGAATGAAGCACGTGCGCCCGGCATCGCCACGACGCGATCCGGGTCGCCGTTATAGGGCAGGTCAACGGCGAGCGTTCCGTCGCGATCGAAGAGGACCGCCGCGGCGACGGGACGCGGAGCGCGCGTAGCGTCGCGCAAGAGTTTCCTTACCGCTAGGCGCGCGCGCAGATGGTGGAACACCCCAGCGAACGGAATGGCGACCGACGTCACGGCGAGCGCGGAAGCTTCGTTCATCGTGCGCGGGCCCGGCGAAAAGCGAATCCACCAAAAACGCAGTGCGAGGAGCAACCATGCCGCAGCGGCTAGGAAGCCGAGGGCCGGTTTGCGCGCCGCCGTGAAAACAACGGCACCAACGGCGGCCGCGACGGTACCGACGTGCGCGCGGAAATTCGCCGGCGGGTGCGTTCGCGCGCGCGTGCCACGTTCTCCCGTGCAATGCGCTCATCAGCACGTCGTCCGCGTTTCCGGCCTGCAGACGTAGGCTGATCCACCAGGGGGCAGGCCGGACCGGATGCACGATGCTACGGGTGCCCATAACGATGCGCTTGCCGCGCGCAACAACGCGCAGCGCGAGGTCGGCGTCTTCGCGGAACGCACGCGGAAAGCGCTCATCGAAGCCTCCCGTTGCGAGCAGGTCGGAACGCCGATAGGCGCAATCCGCCGTGATCCACTGCGCGCTCGCAAGCGCGGCAACGTTGCGTTCCCAATCCGTGGGTCTGACGGTCCGCCGGAAGTGGAACGTGAACGCGCCCGGTGGTGCCGACGACATCGATCGCGCAGGCAGCAATGTCGCGATTGAGATCGTCGAGCCAACGTCTCCGTGAGCAGAACGTCGTCATCGACGAATGCGATCCACCGCGCGCGCGACGATCGCCAGCCGATATTGCGGGCCGCCGCTGGTCCTCGTGCCGTACCGGGCAAGACGGTGATGCGCGAAAGCAAGTCGGCATCGTGCCGGCCGATCGGCAGGGCGCTACTGCGATCGCGACGATCGTCGACGAGGATGATGCGGTTCGGGCGCGGGCCTGTAGCACGCCCGAGGGACGCGAGCAGATTGGCGAGTGAGGGGCGTCCGATCGTCGGGACGACGAGATCAACCATTGCTATGCGGCGCGGCCGGGCCGCGTATCGATCGTTGCAAGCTCTCGCTCGATGAGGAAGGGACCAATGGCGAGCGCATCCACCGGTGCGGAACCGAAGCATTCGAGCGCGTCGCGGGGCGAATCGACCATGGGTCGGCCCGCCGTATTGAGCGACGTGTTCACGACGACGGGCACGCCGGTTGCGGCGCCGACGGCATCGAGCATGCGCGCTACGAGCGGCTCATCGTCCCGATCGACGGTTTGCACGCGCGCCGTTCCATCGACGTGAACCACGGCTTCGAGACGCTCTCTCCAGCGCGGGTCGACGTCGTGCACGAAGAGCATGTACGGCGAGGGGAAGGTCCCGCGAAACATTTGCGGGGCATGTTCCACTAGGGTCATCGGAGCGACCGGGCGAAATTGTTCGCGGCCTTTCACGTCGTTCAGCCGGCGCAACGTTTCGGCGCGTCGTGGATTGGCCAGCAACGACCGATGGCCCAGTGCGCGGGGTCCGAATTCGCTGCGACCTTGAAACCAGGCGACGATGCCGTCGCGCGCGATGACGTCGGCGATCGATGCCGCAATATCGGCCGGGCGCTTAAACGGTACTCTGGCTTCAACCAAAATCGCTTCGATCTCGTCGTCGGACCAGGCGCGGCCGAGAGCGGCCGAATCCATCGGCTGGACCGCATCGCCGAGTGAACGCGCAACGTACAGCGCGGCGCCCAGGGCCGTTCCTGCATCGCCCGCAGCCGGCTGCACCCACACATGGCGGAACGGTCCGCGTTCGGCCAGATAGGAGTTTGCGACGACGTTCAACGCAACGCCGCCGGCGAGAACGATAGCCGGCGTCGGTTCGTAGGCGAACAGCCACTCCGCAATGTCGAGTATGGTTTCTTGCAGCGCCGCTTGCACGCTCGCCGCGAGATCAGCGTGACCGTCGCTGAACGGCTCGCCCTCCCGCCGGGCAGGGACGAATTGCGAAAAGTCGATCGGTTCGGCGATGAAGCTACCGTCCCCATTATGGTGCATCGCGGCTCGAATCTCGGCAAGCCAGCGCGGCTTGCCGTACGAGGCGAGCGCCATAACCTTGTACTCGTCGGAACTGCGCATAAAACCGACGTGCATCGTCAACTCTTCGTAGCGCAAGCCGAGGGAGTGCGGCAGCGGCGCGCGGCGCACGATCTCGAGTTCGCCGTCGCGCACGATGCCGCCGAGATACGACGTGTTCTCACCCCGGCCGTCCATCACCATCACCGCGCAATTCTTATGCGGTCCGGCTAGGTAAGCAGAAGCCGCGTGCGCGACATGGTGCGGAACGAAGCGGACCTTGGCTGGATCGAGCCCAGGGAGAGCGGTGGCTAGAAAGCTGGGGGCGTTGCGCGCAAAATAGGTGCGCAGCGATTCGTACTCGTTATCGTGAAGTGCGGCGCCGTCGGGAGGTGCGAGTGCCGGATCGTAGGAGTACGCGACCGCATCGAGTTCGTTAGGTTGTACGCCGGCGTACGATAACGCCCAGCGCGCGGAGTCTTCCGGCAACTCCCAGGTAGAAAACGGAACGCACAACTTACCATGTTTGCGACGGGAAAAGCGTTCTTCTTCAGTCGCCGCGATGATTTTTCCATCGATGACGATGGCGGCCGAAGGGTCGTGAAAGACGGCATTTACACCAAGTACACGCATCGTGCGAGTGGCTTTGCCCGACTCGCACGCCAGAGAAACACATTTAATCGTTCAACGTCCAAGCATCATACGGAGCGTTGATTATTTGGGCATGTGTACGCGCATGTTCGATGATGCATGCACGATCGTTGTCGCAACGTACAACCGGCGCCGGCGTTTATTGCTTACCCTCGATCGGCTAACTGCACTGCCCGAACGGCCCCGGATCATCGTCGTCGACAACGGATCAACCGATCTTACGTACATAGGCGTACTGAGTGCGTTTCCTGACGTCCGCGTTATTCGGCTCGAGCAAAATCTCGGCGCGGCCGCGCGAAACATCGGGGCGCAAGCAGCAACGACGCGCTACGTTGCATTTTGCGACGATGACTGCTGGTGGGAGCCCGGGTCGCTGCAACGCGCCTCCGCGCTGATGGACGCGCACGCCGGCGTGGGACTACTGCACGCTCGCGTGATGGTCGACGGCGCCGGCATTGATGCCGTGTGCAGCCTCATGGCTGCGAGTCCGGTCAGCAAACGGTCGGACTGCCCGGGAATGGCGATCGGCGCCTTCATGGCGTGCGCGGTCGTGGTGCGCCGCGGGGCATTTCTCGACGCCGGGGGCTATCATCGGCGCTACCATATCGGCGCGGAGGAGTCATTGCTCGCGCTTGAATTGTTGGAACGCGACTGGGAGCTTATCTATAATGCGCAGCTGGTCGTCGTACATGCGCCGGACGCGGCCGGACGAAAGCCGCGTCTCCGCCGCGTAACGGTGACTCGGAATCGGTTGTGGACCGTTTGGCTGCGTCACTCGTCCGCTGCAGCATGGTCGGCGACGGCGGCGCTCGCACGGCACGCAATGCGCAATCCTGAGGCGCTCGAAGCGCTCGCGCGAGCCATCGCCGGTCTGCCGTGGATCTTACGTGAGCGCCGTCCCGTGCATCCAAACGTCGAGCGTATCATCGGCCAACTGACGCAGCTGCCTGCCTAATGATCGAGGCGCGACTGGTACGGCGAGAGAAATGACATATCAACGAAGGACGTTACGTTTTGTAGATCATAGCATTCGCAGCATTGCTCTCGAAGCCGCTCGCGTGAGACGATGGTGACGATGTTCTGGTCGAAATGAATGGCGTCGACCTCTTCGAGGAGTCGCATCGAGCCTCGGGCTTCGGCGTCCTTCAAGCCAAGCATCATCGCTAAATATTCGCTTCGTAACTGGAACCTGTTTCGACCCACTTGATCTGCCGTCATCAGAACCCAGCGGGCGCATCGTTGCGAATCGCGGTGTGCCGCATTGCAAGCAACAGTCTGCTGGCTAACGAACATCTGCCAGCGAAGTGCCTTGCAGCATGCCGCGTAGAAATCCGAGCTGGACTTGATCGCACTCTCAAAGTCGGGGCGGCTCATCGCTGCCACTTTGCCGCTGAGCTGACAGAGGACCGTTCGCGGAGCAACTTCTGCTAATAGAAGCACTTCGAGATTAATTGCACCCCCGGTACCGACTGCGTCGACCTCATACGCTTCGCCGCCGTTGACTTCAGCGATGATGGAATACACGGCGTCCAATGGAAAGTAGACGGTATCGATCGCCTCTTCCCGCCGTTGCAAGACGTGGGGATCTGTATCGAGATATACGGAGAGAAGCGGATAGATGACTCGGCAGTCATCGCTCGACAGCTCGTCCAGCACCCTGTTCCCGCCGCTGTACGATGCCGAATCATCCCAGGAACGCATCGGCCTTGCTTTCATGCGTCATCACAATTAGGCGGTAGCGGCCGCGGTCAAGGTCACTGCGAGGCGCGCGCTGCGGCCGACACCATCGTAATGGAAGCCGGCATTCGCGATCCGCTGCGGTTCGTAGAAGTTGCGCGTATCGACGAGCACGCGGCGGCGCATTATAGTGCGCAAGTGCGCGAGGTCTAGCGTGCGATAGGCATTCCAGTCGGTTGCGAGGACGAGCGCGTCCGCTCCGGCCGCGGCATCATGCCATGACTCCGTTGCCGCGTATTCGACACGCTCACCGAGCAGCGCGCGAGCGTTTCCCATAGCAATCGGATCGTGAACGCAAACGCTCGCACCGGCGGCGAGCAACCGTTCTACCAGCGCGATTGCCGGCGATTCCCGGATATCGTCGGTATTGGCCTTGAAGGCGAGACCGAGCACGCCGATGCGCCGCCGCTCGAGTCCTCCGAGCACGTAGGCAACGCGTGCGCAGATCCGGACGATCTGCCGCGCGTTCACCTCGAGCACCGCATCGAGCAGGGCCGGCTCGACCGCCGATTCTTCCGCAACGTGTTTCAATGCGCGAACGTCTTTGGGAAGGCACGACCCGCCGAAACCCAGACCCGCCGCGAAATAACTCGCTCCGATCCGCTTATCCGCCCCGGCGCCTGCCAGAACCGTCTTCACGTCGGCCCCGACGCGTTCGCAGATCGCCGCGACTTCGTTCGCGAACGAAACCTTGGTGGCGAGGAAGGCATTCGCCGTATACTTGATCATTTCGGCCGTATGAACGTCGGTCACCATGATGGGCGCGTTCAGCGGCGCATAGAGGTCGCGCAATAGCATCTCAGCTTGGCGGTCGTCGCACCCGAGTACGATGCGGTCGGGCTGAAAGAAATCCGCCACCGCGCTGCCCTCGCGCAGAAACTCCGGATTAGAAACCACCACCGCGTCATGGCGCGCCAACCTGCGGGTGCGCACGATCGCCGCGACGAGGTCGCCGGTGTCGACGGGGACCGTCGATTTGTTCACTATGACGGTGGGGCCATCAAGATGAACGGCGATGCTCGCGGCGACTTCGCGCACGAAGGAGAGGTCCGCGCGGCCGTCGACCGCCGCGGGGGTTCCGACGGCGATGAAAATAGCATTACAGCCGGCCACCGCGGCGCGCGCTTCCGTCGTAAACGTGAGCCGGCCTGAACGCGCACCGCGAACAACGAGTTCAAGCAGGCCCGGTTCGTGGATCGGAAGCCGGCCCGCATTCAACGCACCGATCTTGCCCGGATCACAGTCGCACAGGACCGTTCGATGGCCGAGTTCGGCCAAACCGGCTGCGGTGACGATTCCGACATAGCCCGCGCCGAAGACTCCAACGCAGCGCCGTTCTTCAGCCGCTTTCACTTTGCAAAACGTTTCCCTTCGGCAGGCCCAGTCGAGCGGCTTGATACCCCGCACGAGGCCCCGCCAATCCTTGCGCTGAGAGCTCGTTATTTCAGGAGGACGAGCAAGCCCGAGCCGAACGCGGCGGTGCCGACGACGAGCCAAGTGATTCGTGATCGCTGCTGATCTGCATGGGTACGTTGACGCACTGAAGCGCTCCCGATAAAATGCCGTACTGCCTTTGTCGAAGCTTGGCAAGCCGAGCGGATGATTGCGGTCTTCGCGGTGCCGGCGAATGCCGAGTATTCGTTTTCGGCGGCAACGCAGTTTGCTGCGTGTAATGGCGTTCATCCGAGGTCGACTTGACCCAAGAATACTCGGCGCAGATGCTCGGCGTGCGTCGTGCCACCGTAACGAATATCGCGTTGTCGTTGAGCAGGTCGGGCGCGGCTGATGGGTTATGGAGCGCGCCAAGCCGGCGACATTCACGAGCTCGACGCGTTAGAGCGGCCGACGCGAAGGGCATCGACCCCGCCCCGCCCAAGGGCAAGCCGATCCCGTGAAAGATGCGCTGCAAGCGGCTTTAGTCCGCAACGAATTCGTCCTCTACTTCCAACCACACGTTAGCCTTGTTAACGGCAAGGTCGAGGGTGCCGAAGCGTTGATTCGCTGGCAGCACCCCGATCAGGGTCTCCTCGCACCTGGCTGCCTTCATTCCGTTCGCCGAGGAGGTCGGTCTCGTTACGGAGATCGGCGCATGGGTCATGCAAGAAACAGCGCGACTCTCCCGGCCGTGGCGCACCGCTGATCCGGACTTTCACATCTGGTTCAATTTGTCGGATGCCGAGTTCAAGGACCCCGGCCTCCTTTCACGCCTGAATGCGACTAGGCGACGATCTTTGGGGTATCGGGGTCGAGATCAACGAGAGCGTGGCGATGAAGGACGTCGACGAAACGTTGACCATCATGAACGCGTTGCACAAAGCCGGCCTCTTCATCGCGCTCGACGACTTCGGCACCGGCTACACCTCGCTTCAGCATCTCAAGCGCTTGCCGATCGACGTGCTCAAGATCGACCGCGTGTTCGTTAGCGGCCTGCCGCACGACAGACAAGACAAGTCGCCTCGTCGAAGTGCTCCTATCGATCGCGCGCGCCTTCTCCTTTGCGACGATGGCCGAGGGCATCGAGACGGAAGAACAAGCGACGGCGCTGCGCGCGCTCGGCTGCGAACTCGGTCAGGGCTATCTCTACGCACGGCCGATGCCGGCCGACGATTTCTCTCAGTTCATAAAACGGTCGACGGCCGCGTCGCGCTAGACGCCGATGCGCGGCTTGATCGTCGAAGGCCTTTGCCTTAGTGCCAGACCAGCTGCTCGACCGTCACCGGATGGTTGATGAACTTGTAGTGATAGGCGGCATCGAGGATCGGCTGCACCGGGTCGCTGTCGAACGATAGGGCGTAGAATTGCTTGCCGAGGTCGACGCGCCGCCCGAGGTACTTGGCGACGATGTCCGTGGCTTGCGAGCGATTCTTCGGATCGTTCGCCCACCGGGCTGCATCGGCCATCGCGGATGCAAACGCGCGCGCAGCGACAGCGTTCTGGTTGGCCCAGTCGCTTGTCGTGAACCAGCCGGTCGAAATCAGCCGCGACCCGAGCGCATCTTCCGGGCGCGCTATGATGCGAACCTGATCGCCGGCTGTCGTGAGAAAGGGGTCGATCATGATCCCGGCCGCGATCGTGCCGCGCTGCAGCGCCGCTACCGTCTGCGCGGCGGCGATTTCGACGAACTGCACGCGCTTCGAGTCCCCGCCGTTTTTGTCGATCCATGCCGACGTCGCTAGCCCGAGGATGCCTTGCAGGCTGAACGATCCGATCGGCTTGCCTTCAAGATCCTTTGCCGTGCGAATCGGGCTGTCGCGCATTACGACGAGCGCGTTGTTGGCGGCGGCACCGACGTAGAGCACCGACGGCGCGAGCAGGACGACCGGCAGACCGCGATCGTGCGCCTGCGCAACGGAAACGATGTTGCCGGCGGCAATCTCGAGTGAGCCGCCGATGATTGCGGCCGCCGCGGCCGGCCCGTTCTGGACCATCTGACTCTGGACGTCGAGCCCGGCTTTGGAGAACAGCCCGGTTTCGAGCGCATACCACGCTTCGTAACCGTCTTCGGAACTCACGCCGGCCCGAATTGGCCCTATGGCCGCTCCGCGTTGCACGCCGGCCATCCACATCGCCGCACCGGCGCCGGCGGTGAACGCGGCGCGCGACATGCCGATCATGACTGCGCCTCGGCGGGCATGAGGCTTCCCCATGTCGCTTGCGTGCCGCCGTCGACGCGCAGGTCTTCGCCGGTGATGAAGCGCGCGTGATCGGAGACGAGGAACGCGATCGCTTCGGCGATGTCCTCGGGTTTGCCCAACCGCCCGAGTGGGACGTTGTCCGGACTCGAATGGTCGCCGGGCGGAAGCTCTCCGCTTAGCGTGCGCGTCGGCGACGCCGAGTTCACGCGGATTCCGTAGGGTGCGAGTTCGACCGCCATCGAGCGCGTCATGTTCAAAATGCCGCCCTTGGCCGTCGAGTACGCGATTGCATTGGCCCGCCCGCGGTGTCCCGACGTCGATCCAAGGTTCACGATGGCGCCGGGCTTCTTGGCGGCGAGCAGACGCTGCACGAACGCCCGGCTAGTGAGAAACGTGCCGGTCAAGATCGTCTCGATCGTCCGGTGCCAGGCATCGACCGTGATCGTCGTGAGGCGGGCGTCGCGGGTGAGGAAGAACGCGTTGTTCACCAAGACATCGACGAGCCCAAACGCGCTTTCGGCCGTGCTCAGCATGCGTTCCACGTCATCCGCATTCGTGACGTCGCCGGGTACCGCGATCGCTTTTCCACCGGCCGCGGCGATCTCCGCGGCAACTGCGCGGGCTTGTTTCTCGTGCAGATCGTTGCAGGCGACGGCCGCTCCGCCGAGCGCCAGCGTCTTCGCGATCTGCTGCCCGATATTCGGACCCACGCCCGTCACGAGTGCGGTCTTACCACTCAGGTCGATCATCGCGTCCTCCGCTTCAGAAGGGGATGTCCGTGGCTTGGCTACGGAAACAAAAGTTGCCCGCACCTCTTCAGAACATTGTCCACGGCACGGTAAGGAGCAACAAGAAGTTTACGAGATGGCTGGTCCAGCAATATGGGCATTCGCGCTTCGTGATAAAGGCGAGGCTATAAGCTAAGAAGATCGACGTCCCCGTCGCCACCGCGAGAGCCGCGAGGACGAGCCAGCGCGTCGCGATTGCAGCCGCTGCCCCGCGCGGCTCCAACTGTCCATACAGCACGACTCCGAGCAGCAGCAGCGGAAAATAGAAGCAGCCGAAGAGCGCGTTCGGTTGACCGAAAAAGAGTCGCGCATGCGCTTCTTCGACGATGCTCGGTTCATCGAGTTCACCGCGTTCGGCCCGGAGGCTCTTCGTGTACATACGCTGGGCCGCAACGAATCCGAGGCAGCATAAGAGCGCCGCGACCGCGCGAAAGACGTTAGTCATCGGCCCCGGGTTTCAGCCGCCTGCCTTTTTGGTAGAAGGACAACATGAGCTTGCGCTACCTGCTTCTCCTGATCATCGTCCTCTACGTCGTGTTCGAATTGTTCGTTCCGGCGATGCAGAACCTGTTCGGTTACGGCTTCGGAACGCTGCTGGCATTGTTGATTCTGTGGTACGTCTTCATCAACAATCGCGGACGCATCGAACCGTAAGGATCCGCCCCGACATTAGCATTTAGCGCGGCGTCAGCGCTAGTACGCCCATATCGACTGCCACGCCGGCGATGGTTCCGACATTGGGCAGCACGGCATCAACGAAGCCATCCTTATGAACGCGCGCGGTGTACCCGCCGCCGGCCGCGCAGCTGATCGCGAAGCGGCCGGCATGGTCCGTTTTCGCCGTGCAGCATCGCGCCAGGGCCGTCAGGAAGACGGCGGCGCCGGACACCGGGCGATTGCGGTGATCCAGGACGACGCCCGAGAGCGTCCCCGTGCGGTTGCCGGAATATGCGGCGGCGATCGTCGTCGTGAAGAACGCGGTGAGCAACGCCGCGCGGGTCCACATCTTCGCACGTGCGCCATGAGCAAACTCGTGCCGGATCTGTTCCTGGCGTTCGCGCGCGATAATGAGCAATGTGTAGTCGTTTAGCATGTTCGTCTGAAGGGTTATATGTTACAGTACAAAATACTGATATAATGGTACAATACCAGATTCTTGGCAAGAGCGCTAGTGCGATTGCCGACAGCATCGAGCGGGCGATTGACGACGGGGCGTTCGGGAACGACGGAACGCTGCCGACGATTCGCGAGCTCGCCGAGACTCTGGCCGTTTCGCCGACGACGGTAAACGCCGCATATTCGCAACTGCGCACGCGTGGGACGCATCGGCGGCAACCGCCGCGGCGGTTCGCGCGTCATTTCGCTTGCGAAGGTCCCGACGGCGGGCGCGCCGGCTATTCGGCCCGGCGTGCGCGATCTGGTGGCGGCCAATCCGGATCCGGCGCTGTTGCCGCCCTTGCGTCCGTTCATCGAGCGCACGATTCCCGAGGGGCGCCTGTATGGCGATGAACGGCTGCACCCCGGCCTGCGCGCGGCTTCCGCCGCGCGTCTTGAGGCCGACGGTATCTCCTCGGACGCCATGATGATCGCTTCCGGCGCTGCCGATGCTTGCCAATTGGCGCTGCTCACGCATCTCGTGCCGGGCGACAAAATCGCGCTGGAAGACCCGACGTACCCGCCGTACCGGCAACTCTGCGCGGAGCTCCGTCTGCAAGTCTTGCCGGTCGCCATCGATAACCGCGGCATGGTGCCCGAATCGCTAGCGACGGCGATCCGCGCGGGTGCGAAAGCGTTGATCACGATCCCGCGCGCACAAAATCCGACCGGCGCCGCCCTCGACCAACGCCGAGTGAACGCACTGGTCAAGGAGTTGCGCCGTTCCCCAAACCTGCTCGTGATCGAGGACGACTACGTTGCGATGCTCACCGCAACGCCGCTGTCCGCCATTGCCGGCAACGTACCGCGTTGGATGCTGGTGCGCTCGGTAGCAAAGACGCTGGGGCCCGATCTGCGCGTTGCATTTGCCGCGGGCGACGCGCTCACGATCGAGCGCATGCAGCAGCGCCAAGCCTTGTCAGCCGGTTGGGTGAGCTGGATCTTGCAGGCCGCAACCGCGGCCATGCTCACCGATCCGGGAGCACAGAAGATCGTCAAGACCGCGCTGAAGACCTATGCTGCTCGACGACTGCGGTTCGCGCGAGCACTGCGCGCTCGCGGTCTGCCGATCGACGACGGCGACGGGTTGCAAGTGTGGCTGCCCGTACGCGATGAGTTGCAGGTCGTGCGCATGCTCGATGCCGAGGGCTGGGCCGTTGATTCGGGTTCACGCTATCGCTTCAACAGCCCCCCGGCCGTGCGCATCGTCACCACCACACTTACGGACGACGATACCGATCGTCTGGCAGATGCGGTGGCGCGCGCATGCTCGCGCACCGGTCGCATCACGCCCTAGGCGCACGCGGGCCTTCACGCTGCCTCTCGGGAAAACGGTCGCGTGGAGGAGTTAGCCGGAACCGTCGAGCCGTCGAAGCGGAAGTGGGTCATTCTCACGACATCGCTGATGACGATTCTGACGATGGTCGACACCACGATCGCCAACGTCGCGTTGCCGACGATCGCACGCGACATCAACGCAAGCGCGGCGGCCTCGATCTGGATCGTCAACGGATTCCAACTCGGCATGGTGATCGGCATCGTGCCGCTTTCGCAGCTCGCCGACATCATGGGTTACTGGCGGCTGTACCAACTGAGCCTGATCGGCTTCATGGTCGCGTCGCTAGCGTGCTCGCTCTCGCATACGCTGGTGGCGCTTTCCGTCGCTCGCTTCGTGCAAGGCCTTTCCGGAGCCGCGCTCACGGTGAGCGGACCGCCGATCAACCGGCTCGCATTTCCGCCGAAGATGCTCGGACGCGCCACGGGCTTCGCGTCGATGTCGGTCGCACTGGGCTCCGCGGCCGGACCGATCGTCAGCGGTTTGGTGCTCTCCGTCGCACCCTGGCAGTGGCTCTTCGCAATCAATGTTCCGATCGGTGCATTCGGTTTGGCGTTGGCAGTGCTGACGATTCCGCGTACGCCGGGCAGCAAGCGCAGCTACGATGTGGTAAGTGCTGGGATGAGCGTTCTCGTGTTCGGTCTCATGATCGTCGGGATCGACACCGTGGGACACGACGGCCCGACGCCGCTCGGCATCATGGAGATCGTCGTGGCGTTCATCGCGGGCGTCGCCTTCTTCCGCCGTCAGCTGGCGATGCCGCTGCCGATGTTCGCGGTGGATCTCTTCGCGGAGATGCGTTTCTCGCTGGCCGCGTTTGCGTGCTTCGCCTCGTTCGTCGCGCAAACGGTCGCGTACGTCGCGCTGCCGTTTGCGTTGCAGACGGCGATGGGCTACACGCCGCTGCAGTTCGCGTTGCTGCTGCTGCCATGGCTGCTCGCGTCCGCGGCGGTTGCGCCGTTTGCGGGCAGGCTCGCCGACCGCTTCAATTCATCGCGCCTCGCGGCGATTGGGATGGGCATCTTCGGCATCGGTTTGCTATGCACCGCATTCATCGGGCCGAACAGTGCGCCGTTCGACATCGCATGGCGCTTACTGCTCTGCGGTATCGGCTTCGGCATTTTTCAGTCGCCGAACAACCGCTCGATCCAAGGGAGCGTAGTGCGCGATCGCAGCGGGGCAGCGCAGGCGATACAAGGTCTCGCGCGCGTCGTCGGACAGACGGTCGGGGCCATCATCGTAGCGGTCGTCTTCGCGGCCGAGAGTCACCGGACCGGAAGCGAGGTGACGGGCGGCACCATCGTCGTGACGCTGACGATCTCCGCCGGCGTAGCGTTCATCGCTGCGGGAGCGAGCTTCTGGCGCGGCGTCATTACGGGCTCGATCCCCCTCGCCCGCGCGTCATAGCTTCGGTCAACGACTGGGAGTCGATGAACGCGCCCGGCGGCACGATCGTCGGAACGAGACCGCGATCGTGCCAGAAGTCTTCCTGGTGCGCCACCGATGCGTTGTTGATGCTGCCGTCACCCGGATACGCCGGGCCAGGAATCTGGCG
Organism: Vulcanimicrobiota bacterium; assembly: GCA_963845455.1. GTDB lineage: Bacteria > Vulcanimicrobiota > Vulcanimicrobiia > Vulcanimicrobiales > Vulcanimicrobiaceae > Lustribacter. The sequence continues at coordinate 517,263 of CAWJSM010000004.1, forward strand.
GATCATGCTTTCCGGAAGCGACGTCCACTTCGCGAGCGACGTCACCATTTCGGGCGTCCATTTGCCGTTCGAATGTTGCACGTCACGAACGGCGCGAAGATAAGCGCGCAGAAATCGTACGACCACATCGTGATGATCGTGCGCGAAGCTCGGTGATGCGGCGATGAATTCTTCGTTGAACCACGGAGCAACATTCGAGAGGCCGATCCATTTGTGCGCGATCTTCTGAATGTCCAATTGGGTCGCGATCGGCTCCGGCAATCCTTGCACGTCGACGGCCTTGTTGCGGAATGCAGTCAGCCAGTTGGGCGCGTCGCGAAATTTCTGCGAGTAGTGCACGTCGCTCGTGGTGAGCCCGCCCTGCTGAATGACCGTCAACGCGAGGAGGTCCAACGGCGAACCCTCTGCCGCGCCATCGATGACCTTGCCGCGCAAATCTTTTGGTTGGCGAATGGCCTTCGAATCCCAGAGGTCTTGCCGGACGGCGAGCCACGACGTGTTGTTCCAACCGGTGCGCTGCGCCTCGAGCGTCGCTAGCAGCTTGATATTGAAGCCGCCCGAGAACTGGTTGAAGAACGCGGGACCCAGCGCGAGCGCGAGCATATCGGTATCGCCACGCGCCAGTCGGGGGATCTGCGCAATCGACGACCCGCCAAAGCCGCTGAGCTGAACGTCAAGGCCTGCGTCGCGGAAATACCCCTTGTCCGCGGCCAAGAAGAGCGGCAGATTGCTGTAGGTGGTAAGGCTGAGCGCCACGCGAACGACATCAGCTTGTGCGCCCGCGTGACTCGGCAGAAGTGCGCCACCGAAGAGGGCGATTGCCACAAGCAGCGTGCGGATTCGCGTAAAGAGAGTTCGCATTGCGATGCCTCCTATAATCCTCGGTGACTGATTCTCGCTAAGATCCCACTCCAGCCCTGTTGCATCCGTGGATACGGGTTGGGCTAACGGGTGCGAAAGGCCTAGCTACTTGACGTCGGGGCCGCTCAACTTCACCGCGTCGACCAGCCACGAGCCATTTGTTTGACGCGCTACGTCGACGGCTTGCGCCGGCGGCTGGATGACGCCGCCGCCGGTGAGGTAGTAGTAGAACTTCACCGTGAAGCGGTATCGCGTCGGTGATATTGCGTGACCGTCGCTGACTTCAAACGCGGCGTTGCTGGGCGAAGAGACGCCGGTCAACCAGCCTCGGATGTTGGAAACCCCCAGCCGCTTCTGTTCGGCCGGAGAGACGCGCGCAAGTCCCGCCGTCGCGTTGCGCGAGCGCCAGGCTTCGAGAAAGTCATTGAGCGACGAAAGCGCCTCAACGTAGGTTAGCCCGAGGTCCGCGGCACTGACCGGTCGCGCGTTCAGTGCGCCCGCCGCTACAAATCCGAGCGCACTCGTCAGGAACAACTCACGTCGCGTTGATGTTCGCATACTCTCTCCTACTCGCTGACTTCGATCTTGTGTAAGAAGTAACTCGCCGTCCGGTTCGCAAAGCCTTTGGCATGGCGCGCATCGACGTTCACGCTCACTACATGAATAACGAGTACCTCGCTTTGCTCGAGGAGTGCGGCAATATCGAACCCGGCGTTGCCTCGGGCCGCGCGATCGTCTACCCAAGCTATGAAGCCGACCTCGAAGCGCGCTTTCGCGTCATGGATCGCGCCGGCGTCGACCGGCAGATCCTCAGCGCCTCGGGCTTGATGCCGTACTTCGCGGATGCTGCAAGCGGCATCCGGACCGCGCGCTACCTCAACGATCTCTACGCGCAGCTCGTAAACGACCATCCGCTGCGGTTCGAAGCGTTCGGTTCACTGCCGTTGCCGCACATCCAAGAATCCCTCGCCGAACTCACGCGCTGCCTCGATGACTTGCGCTTCGTCGGGATCAGCGTGGCGACGTCGGTCCTTGGGAAAACGCTCGGCGATCCGATCTTCGACCCCGTGTATGCCGAACTCGATCGCCGCGCGGCGATCTTGTTTATCCATCCCGCGGGTCTCGCGTGCGGCTCGCCGCAAATCCGCGCCGAGGGCCTTTTGTGGCCGCTCGGGGGAACGGCGGAGGACACGCTCTGCGCCGTGCAACTGATGACCTCGGGCTTCACCGAAAAGTACCCGCGCATCCGTTGCATCTTGCCGCACTTGGGCGGCACGTTGCCCTTCCTCATGCATCGTCTCGAGCGCATCATTCGCGCCAAGCTGCCGGACAAAGCCGCGCTCGCGTCCTTCACGACGAAGTTCTGGTACGATTCCGTCAACGGCTTCGGCCCGGCGCTGCAATGCGCGTGCGAGGTGTTCGGCGCCGATCGCATCGTGCTCGGGTCGGATTACCCGTTCTTCCGCGACGACGACTACCAATGGCAGGTTGACTATATCGGTGCAAGCGGATTGCCCGAAACCGACGTCATCGCGATACGCGACGAGAACGTGCGCCGGCTCTTCGAGGGCATCTACTCCGGCAAATTGTTTGCGTAACGGCGAAGGAGATATCGCATGAACCAACGTGAGAGCCGCCGCGCTGCGATCGGCCGGCTGTGCCTGGCCCCGCTGGCGGCGGTCGCCGCACTCGAATCGATGCCGGGCCCGGCCCGTGCGCAAACGCCGATTCATGTGCGCGCGGGAGCGGTCACTAACGACTTTGCCACGCCGCTGTTGTACGCGTTGGATTCGGGGATGTTCCGCGACGCCGGACTCGACGTCGAATTGCAAGTCATCAACAACGGTACCGCCGTTGCTGCTGCGCTCGCGGGCAACAGCATCGATCTCGGCATCGTCAGCTTGTTTGCGGTCGTTAACGCGCACGCGCGCGGCGTGCCGTTGACCCTCATTGCTGGTTCGACGCTCTATCTCACCACGTCACCCGCGGTCGGCGTCCTCGTCCTCGCCGACGGACCGCTGCATGCGATGTCGGACCTCAGCGGCAAGACCGTTTCGAGCTCGGCGCTCAACGATATCCTTGCCGTCAGCATGAAAGGCTCGGTCGATCGCAGCGGCGGGCACTCGGATACCATGCAATTCGTCGAGCTGACCGGAACGCAAGTCGGCTCCGCGCTCGATACCGGCCGAATTGCCGCCGCCGGCGTCGCGAATCCGACGCTCGCGGGTCTCGTCGCAACCGGGAAGTATCGCAACCTCGGCGATCCCTCGATCGGAATCGCGCCGCGCTTCCTTGCTACCGCCTGGATCAGCAGTACGGACTACGTGCAAAAGAATCCGGCGACGGTGCGCGCGTTCACCGCGGTGTTGGCAAAGGCCGCTGCGTATGCCAACACGCACCAGCCGCAGACCGCGCCGATTCTCGCAAAGTACTCGGGAATCGAACTGGCTACGGTGACGCACATGACGCGCGCCCGCTTCGAAACCGCACTCGATCCGCGCGACATTCAGCCCGTGATCGACGCTGCCGCCCGGTACAAGGTGATCCCGAAGGGTTTCGACGCACGCGATGTAATCGCGACGCTATGACCGTGCCTTCAGAGCTCCTGATTTCTTCGGACTCACACGTCGTCGAAGACCCCGATCTGTGGGCGACGCGGTTGCCGGCGAACCTGCGCGATCGCGCGCCGTCATACGAGCACATGAAGGCACGAAAGGCCCCGCGTCCCGGTGCGAACGATCCGGCGGCGCGGCTCGAGGAAATGGCGGTCGACGGCGTTTCGTGCGAAGTGCTCTACCCGACGTACGGTTTGGAGCAGTTCGGCATCCCGGATCGCGCCGTTCAGGAAGCGTGCTTTCGCGTCTACAACGATTGGCTCATCGAGTTTTGCCGCTATGCGCCCAAGCAACTCATCGGGCTCGCCTCCATTTCGACGTTCGATATCGCTGCGGCGGTGCGCGAACTAGAGCGCTGCAAGAACGAGGGCCTGCGCGGGGCGTTGATTTGGCAAGTGCCGCCGCCGGAGTTTTCCTTTGCCGGCGACTACTACGAGCCGTTCTGGGCAGCGGCTGAGGCGCTGGAGATGCCGGTAAGCCTGCACATCCTCACCGGTGCTCCATATACACCCGGCTTGATTCTAAAGGGTGCCGAGCGCGACGAAACCGCGCTCGAGCACATCGAGCTCTCGGTGAACCTCAAGCTGCTGTATGCCGCCAACGCGTTGCTGCAAATCGTCGGCTCCGGCGTGCTCGATCGCTACCCGAAACTCAAACTCGTGCTGGTCGAAAATGAAATCAGCTGGCTGCCGTTCGTCACCAGTCAGTGGGACAAGTACATCGCCCGCGGCGGCAAATATGCGATTCCCGCGAAGGAACTCCCGGGCGCGTACTTCGGCCGTCAGGTCTTTGCAACGTTCTTCAACGATCCGCCAAGCCGCTGGATGCTGCAAGACTGGGGTTTCGATAGCTGCATGTGGTCGAACGACTACCCACATCCAAATTCCACTTGGCCCAATTCGCGCGATGTTATCGCCCGCGATCTCGGGCACCTAACGCCGGACATCCGCAAAAAACTCCTGAGCGAGACAGTGTCACATCTCTACGGCATTGACGTTGCGGAACTGCAAGCGCGGCCGGTAGCCGCCGTCTGAAAACTCAGCGGTGGCTCAAGAATCGTAAGTAGAACGCCGCAAATACCAGCACAATGCCGGCGTTCGCGAGTAACCGCTCCCGTAATTGGTTCTTGAAGAACAAGATATCGACGGCAACGATAATGGCCACCATCGCTATGCCGTAGATTATAGAAGCCATCCGCCTGCTCATAAACTAGCGCGAGAAAGGGGCTGACGCCGGCACACGGGTCAGCCCCTATTCGCTAATGATGGGGGCCGTTGTAATGGTTGCCGTGCCATTGACCCTCAGGTCCGCGGTAACGGCCGCCATGCTGGCTAGGTGTGTTATTCATGGTGATCGCGTACCCGCAAGGCCGCCGCTCGTCACGCCCCCGGCGTCTCAGAAACCTCGTAGAGCGTGCACGTTCCATTGCCGACGAGTGCAAGGAAACGTTCCGTCAGTGCGGCCGCTTCGTCTTTCGAACGAACCTCGAATAGCGCGAAGCCGCCAACCACTTCCTTGGCCTCGGCAAACGGACCGTCGGTGACGCGGACGCTGCCCTGCGTCCGCGTGACGCGTAAGCTCACACCCGTCGGCATGACGCCGCCCGTGTCGAGCATCGTGCCGGCGTCCATGAGCTCTTTGATGAGCGCATCCATTTTGGCGTACATTTCCGGATCGGGCGGCGCCGGCGGAGCGCTCGGATCGAGCGTGAAAACGGAGAAGAACTTCATCAGGTGATCCCCTTTAGCTTTGGTATCTACCGAGACGTCGATCCGGAAGGGCCAAAATCGACACGCTGTTGCAGCGCGACGCCGAACAGCAACACTCCAAGACCACACCCGATCGGCAGCCACCACGAAAACAACGCCGGCGTCCCCGCCAGGGCGACCCCGAGTGCCGACCCGACCACGCGAAACGCCGACACGATCCCAATCGCAACGCCGGTCTGCTCGCGCGGCATCCCGGCGACGGCTACGGTCGTGATCACGGCGTTCGCTAGACCAAGCCCGACACCGAAGAACGCGAACCCCGTGAGAATCTGCGCAATGTTCGTCTCAGGTGAAATCGCAAACAACAGCACCGACCCCAACACGAAGGCGCCGCCCGACAACATAAACGAGAGCCCGGCACGGCCGCTTGCGGCAAGCCGCGCAGCGATCGGTGAGGCAATCATCATAACGATCGATGTCGGCACGAGGAAGAGTCCCGCAACCAAGGGTGAGAAATCGCGCGTCCCCTGCAGATAAAACGTCGCGACAAAAAGGAACGAATTGAAGGCGATAAACGCGATTACGGCGCTCGCTGACGCTGAAGCGAATGGGAGCTTGCGGAAAAAGTGCAGCTCGATGAGTGGCTCGCGACGGCGCAGTTCGTACGGAATGAAAAGCGCCAAGGTGACGATCGCGACGGCCAGCGCGACAATGGCAACGGCGCTCCAATGCGTCTGGCGTCCCTCGATCAGCGCCCACACGAACGCGCCGAGCATGACGATCGAAAGTACTTGGCCGACCGGATCAAATCGCCGCGCATGCGGGGCTCGCGATTCAGTGAACACCAGTGCGCTGAGGACGAGTGCCGCGATCACGAACGGAACGTTGATGGCGAAGATCCAGCGCCAACCCAGCGTTTCCGTGAGCAACCCGCCCAGCAGCGGCCCGGCGCTCATCGAGAGCCCGGTCATCGTGCCCCACACACCGATCGCCTTGGCGCGCTCTTTCGGGTCGGTGAACGTATTGGCAATGATCCCCATTCCGGACGGCGTCAGCAACGATCCGCCGAGTGCCTGAACGATCCGGAAGAGGATCAGCATCTGAATCGACGGTGCGACGCTGCACGCGAGCGAGGCGATTCCGAAGATCGTGATGCCGGTCTGGAACATGCGTTTGCGCCCGAAGCGGTCGGCCAGTGATCCCGCCAAGAGCAAGATGCTCGCCATCACGACGTTGTAACCGTCGACCGCCCATTGCACGTCGGCAATCGAGGATTGCAGCCCTGCGTGAATCGCCGGCAGCGCGACGTTCATGATCGTCACGTCCATCGTGACGAGAAACAACGCGAAGCAACAGACGCCGAGAACGAGTCCGGGTCTCCGCACCACCAGCGGGTTCACTTGAGCACGATCCACCATGTATGCGCACGCACTTCGGCTCGCCGTTCGCCATCACCCCGAGCGCAGCCGCGCTCCCGGCTACTGCAAACGGCGACCTTCGAGGCGTATATTGCGCGAATCACTGCGGTCGGTAATTTCGAGACCAATGCGTTCCAAAAGACGGCGAGAAGCGACATTCCGTTCATCGACGGTCGCCTCGAACGCTGCATCAGGAAAATGCGACGCAAGGAAGTCGGTCATGAGTCGAACTCCTTCCGTCGCGTAGCCCTGAGCCCAATAAGCACGGCCAAGACCATAAGCCAGCGTGATGTATCCGTCCGTTTTTATGGTCGCCTGAACAAAGCCGATGGCGTGTCCATCGAGCATGACAGCCCAATTCAACCACCCCTCGGTCCCATCGGGCGAGCGACGTGATTCTAGCCGGCGATAATATTCGCGTAGCCCAGCGACGGTCGGCGGCGGAGGGTTGTCGATATAGAGCAGAGCTTGCGGATCGCTGAGCTGAGCGAAGAGTTCATCCGCGTGCGCTTCAACGAGAGGATCCAGCGTTACGCGACGGCCGACTAAGCGTTGCACGCTACGATCCGTTCGCGGTTGGGATGAGGTACCGCTCCATGCGAAGGCGTTCGCCTCTTCAGCGGCGCAGAAACCGGTCACCTGTCGCTTCCACGTTGACGGAGTACCGCGCATGAAACGCTTTGCCACCGCCGTTCTTGCCGCGACCTTGCTCGCAATGACCGCCCCCGCCCAGGCTCCCGCCGCCGATCCCTATGAGATCGACGGCATCTTGCCGCTCACCGGAAACATCGCGTTCGTGGGCCAGACCGAACTTCAAGCGATCAAAGCGCTCGAGGCCTACGTCAACCGTACCGGCGGAATCAATGGCCGGCCGATTTCGTTCAATATTCTCGATGACGGCAACGATCCCAAGACGTCGGTGCTGCTCACGCAGAGCCTGATCGCAAAGAACGTGCCGGTCATCTTCGGGCCGTCCAGCCCGCAGAGTTGCGCGGCGGTGCTGCCGCTGATCAAGAACGGGCCGGTCCAGTATTGCATCGCGCAAGCCGGCTCGCCGCCCGCCGGAAGCTACCAGTTCTACACCCATCCGTACGACCCGACATTTGCGGTGACGTGGCGCTTCTTCCGCGACCGCGGTTGGCACAAAGTCGCCTACCTTGTCTCAACCGACGGCGGCGGACAGGATGCCGAGCGGACGATTCTCGCGGGCGCCGCGCTCCCCGAGAACAAGGACATGCAGATCGTCGCGCGCGAGCATTATGCGCCCCAGGATCTGAGCGTCTCGGCGCAACTTGCGCGCATCAAAACGACGAACCCTGACGTGCTGATTGCGTGGGGCACCGGCGCGCCGGCCGGCACGCTCTTTCGCGCCGAACGCGATGCCGGGATCGACCTGCCGACGTATACGTCGACCGGCAACCTCACTCCGAGCTTCATCAAGCAGTACGGCTCGCTCTTTCCCGCCTCCGGCGTGTACTTCGCGAGCGTGCCGTACTATGCGGGCGACGCGAACAGCCGGGCAACCCGTGACGCGATCGGCGTGATCAATACCGAACTGGCCTCCGTGGGCGCAAAGCCGGATATGGTCGGCATCGCGGCGTGGGATCCAGCCATGCTCATCGTTTCGGCGCTGCGCAAGTTCGGTACCGGCATGACCGCGACGCAGCTCCGCGATTATCTCGACAACTTGCGCGGTTGGGTCGGCGTAAACGGGCCGTACGATTTTCGCGTGATGCCGCAGCGCGGGCTTACGGAGAACAGCCTGATCATCGTGCGCTGGGACGCGGCGCGCAATGCCGTCGTCGCGGTCAGCAAGATGGGCGGCGCCGCCTTACCGGTCAAATAAGCTAGATCATCAACGTCATCGGCACGTCCAGCCGATACTGGCCGACCGATTCGTAGTTGGAGAGATGGGCCTGGGCTTGCTGCGTGACCGCGTGCATGTCACGCAGCCGGCGCTCAAAAGGCTGGGCGTCGAAAATCGCGGTCGAACCCGCCATCCGGTATGCGATATCGACGACCTCTTCGGCGGCACCGATCGCGAACGTCGACGCCGCGCGCATATCGATACGCGATTCAACGCCGATCTGTCCGGCCGTCATCGTTTCTGCTTCGTGGTAACCGCGCTCCGTCGCAGCAAATAGATACGCTCGCGCCGCACGCAACCGTGCTTCGGCTTCGCCCACGCGCGCCTGAACGGCGCTGTTGTCGCGCAGGCCACCGCCGGCTCCGCCGCCGCGCCGGGGCTGTTTCGTTTTGGCCAGCTCCACGAAGGCATCGAGGGTCGCGCGCGCGATGCCGAGCGCGACCGCCGCGAACGCAACGGCGTGCGAATAAATCGTCGACACGCGATAGAGCGGACCCGGTTCGCGCGTGGCGACGCGCTCGCGGATGAAGGTGCGGCCGGCCGGCACGAACAGCTCGGTGACGGCGTACTGGTCGCTTCCCGTTCCGCGCAAGCCGATCACGCGCCAGACGTCGGTGATCGCAGCGCTCGACTTCGGGAAGAGCATCATGCGCGATTCGGTTCGGCCGTTCGGCGTTTTACGCGGCGAACCGTCGGCTTCGAATACGGGGACGCTGCCGCCGAGCCAACTCGCTTGCCGGCTGCCGCTGGCAAACTGCCAGCTCGCGGTGACGCGATAACCGCCGTCGACCACGTCGCCGCGCGCGGTCGTATCCGGCAGCGCCGGGCCCCAGGCGAGAATGCCTTCGGGCGCATCAAAGATCTCGCGCGCAACGTCGGGCGCGACGTAGGCGGCCGACATGCCGCAGCCGTTCAGCTGACCGATCACCCACGCCGTACTTGCGTCGATCATCGCCAGCGCCTCAAGTACCGCTGCGTACGTCATCAGGTCGACCTCGCCGCCGCCGCACGAACGCGGCACCAGTAACCGGTACATGCCCGCGTCACGTAACCCGCCGTGCAATTCGGGCGGCAACCGGCATTCCGCGTCGATGTGCGGGATCGCCGCTTCGATCAGCGGTGCGAGATCGCGGACGCGGTCGATCGCGAACCGCATCGACCGTCGCGTCGGCCACGGCTATGCGGTCCCCGCAGCGGGGAAGAGACTCGCCTGATACGATTCCAGCGTCAAGCCCACGATCTTATAGCGCAGCAAGTGAAAGAGCAGGTAGGTGTTCGCGCCGTGAAGATAGAGCGTGCCCACGTCGCCGGCCAATACCGCGTTCCGTTCTTCGTCCGTAAGATCGAGTTCGGCGACGGCGGCTGCCGGATCGGCTTGCATGGCGGCGCGAAACGGCTTGTCGTGTGCGCAGCGATAGCAGATCTCGTTGATGGCGTATCTGCTCACGGTCAGTCCCAGCGCCAAACGCCGTAGGCGTGGCCTTCGGAAACTTGCGGCTCCATGAACGACGGCTTGCGGCCGTTGAGCGTGCCGAGCAACGCGATCCAATTCAGGATCTCGCCGCCGACGTTCCCCGCATGCGCCATCTGATCGGCCGTCGTTTCCTCGAGCAATTGGTTGATCTTGCCCGCGCTCATGAGCGTTGCCGCGCGTTGCACCCAGATTTGATCCGGCACGCCGGCGCGTTTGCCGTGCCCCGTCATCGCGCCGCCGACATCGAGCGAAAAACTGCCGCTTGCAACGATGGCCGACGCGAACGTTGCGTGGCCAGGCCTCGATCGCAGTACGCACTGCTTCGCCGAGCGCGAAACACCGCTTCGCTGCGGGTAATGGCGGCTGCACGCCATTGATGAAGATCGGCACGATCGGCACGTTCAATTTCGGCGTGATGAAGTGCAGCGGCACCATGATCGAATGGTCGATCGTGAACCGCTGCGTCAGCGAGAAATCGAAGCCGGCCGCCATGCCGCCGGAGTACAATTGCATTCCCAACGCTTCGTCGCCGGGAATCACGGCGTGCGGCAAATCGGTATTATCGTCGTTCGGGCCTTCGATCTTCGCTTCCGCGCCGATCGCAAACGTGGGCCAGTTATCGAAGAAGAACGTGTTGACGTGATCGGAATCGTACACGACCAGCACGTCGGGCTGCACCGCCTCGAGTTGTTCGCGCACGGCTCGGAAGAGGCGGGCGACCTCGCAGTCCGGACCCTCGCGCTTCACCAAGGCGGGATATTGCGGCGTATGCGGCACGCCGATCGCGCAGACGATCTCAGCCATGCGCGTCGCTTCGCGAATCTCTTCCACTCTCATTGTACCGCATGGGTGGGGGCTTGCGGCAAGCCCCCCGTGCCGGCGCATAATCGCTGCCTATGTCTCAACGAAACGGTTATGACACCGATGTGATCGTCGTCGGTGCCGGCCCGACAGGGCTGATGCTGGCGGGCGAACTGCGCCAGTGCGGCGTGCGAGCGCTCGTGCTCGAGCGGCACGCACAGATTCGCGACGTGGCGAAAGCCGGCGGGCTCAGCGGACAGATCGTGGACGCTGTTACGCTACCGCGGCGTGCTAGGACGCTTCGAAGCCGTCGCGAGCAGCCATCCTGTACCGGCGACGCAATTGCCGTTCGGCGGCTTGCACGTGGACTTCACCTCGCTGGCCGTTCCCCCGATGGAGTTGTTGCAACTTCCCCAACCGCAACTCGAGCGCGTACTCGACGAACTCGCGGGCGAGCGCGGCGCAGAGATCCGCCGCGGACACGAGGTCGCCGGGCTCAGCCAGGATGACGCTGCCGTAACCGCAGACGTGCGCGGCCCCGACGGACCCTATCAAGTGACCGCGCGATTTCTCGTGGGCTGCGACGGCGCGTACAGCCGAGTCCGCGAGTTGGCCGGCATCCCGTTCCCCGGCATCACGTATCCCGAGGTCAACCGGCTCGCTTCGGTCACCATGCCCGATTCGGTGACCGCACTCGAGAACGGCGACATCGAGGTTGCCGGCATTGGGCGAATCGCCTTCGGATTCACGCCGACCGAACACGGCATCTTCGCCCAAGGATCGACCAAGCCCGGACTGTTGGGCCTCTTCACGAGCGAAGATGAGACCGCCGGCTACAACGATGACGAGCCGCTGACGCTGAGCGAACTCCGCGAGAGCATCCGCCGCGTGCTCGGCGTGGATCTGCCCTTGGGCGAACCGGTCCGGCTCACGCGCTTCACCTTTCACGCGCGACACGTCGAGCGTTATCGCGAGGGACGCATCCTCATGGCCGGTGACGCCGCCCATCTCTTCCCCGCCCCCGGGGTCGCGCTCAACGCCGGGATGATCGACAGCGTGAACCTCGGCTGGAAGCTGGCTGCCGCGATCCACGGCTGGGCGCCGGCGGGTCTGCTCGACACCTACCACGATGAACGTCATCGCGCCGGCGAACGCACGCTGCTCCACACGCGCGCTCAGGTCGCCCTGCGGCGCGGACACGACCCGGCCGCCGACGCGCTGCGGCAGCTGTTCACGGAACTGCTCGCGGACGAACAGCCCTTGCGCCGCATCGGTGCATGCATCGCCGGCACCGACATCCGCTATCCGGCACCGGGCGCCGGAGACCACGCCTTGACCGGCACCTTCGCGCCCAACCTCACCCTGCGCACCGCCGCAGGCACAACCAGCGTCGCCGAGCTCATGCAGTCCGCACGGCCCGTGTTGCTCGATCTGGCCGGCCGCTCGGATCTCCGCGAGGCCGCGCGCGAATGGCAGCCGCGCATCGACGTGCTTGCCGCCGAAACCGAAGACCGGCCGGCCGACGCGCTGCTGATTCGCCCCGACGCCCACATCGCGTGGGCCGCAAGCGCCGGCCAACCAACGGAGACGGCAACACGCACGCTGCAAGAAGCCCTTTTCACGTGGTGCGGCGATAAGATACATCCATGAAGACGAGCACCGATCGCATCCTCACCACGCACGTCGGCAGTTTGCCGCGTCCCGATGACCTCATCGAACTGCTGCAAGCGAAAGAAGTGGGCAAACCCTACGATCGTGCCGTGTTCGATCGCACGGTGCGCAACGGCGTCGCCGACATCGTTCGCAAACAGACCGAACTCGGCATCGACGTGATCGACGATGGTGAAGAATCGAAGATCGGCTTCATCGCCTACATCACCGAGCGCATCGACGGCTTCGTCGCCCTCGAAGCCAACGCGTCAACGTCGTCGTTCAGCGGCTCGCGTGAGTTCTCGCTCTATCCGGAATACTACAAGAGCTACGCCATGGCGTTCGTCCGGCCGACCGTCTGCCGCGGTCCGCTCGTGTATCAGCCGGCTTCGCTCCAGACCGATATCGACAACCTCAAGGCCGCGCTGGCCGCGACCCGCGCCGCGGCCGAAGCGTTCATGCCCGCGACCTCGCCCGCGAACGTCGAGCGCTGGTTCAAGAACGAGTACTACCCCTCGCAGGACGACTACGCCCGCGCGATCGCCGAGGCGTTGCACACCGAATACAAGATGATCGTCGATGCCGGATTCATTCTGCAAGTCGACGATCCGTCGCTCTCGACGTATTACACACGTAATCCCGACGCAAGCATCGATGAGTTCTTAGCGTGGGGCGAAACGCGCGTGGAGATCCTCAACCACGCGCTGCGCGACATTCCGCCGGACCGCGTGCGCTATCACACGTGTTACGGAATCAACATGGGACCGCGCACGACCGATCTCGAGATGAAGCACATGGCGCGGCTCATGCTGAAGATTCGGGCCGGCGCGTATTCGTTTGAGGCGGCGAATCCGCGGCACGAACACGAATGGCAGGTCTGGGAAGACGTGAAGCTGCCCGAGGGAAAGGTGCTGATTCCCGGCGTCATCACGCATACGTCGGTCTTGGTCGAGCATCCGGAGCTGGTCGCGCAGCGGATCGGGCGCTTTGTCGACGTCGTCGGTGCCGAAAGCGTCATCGCCGGTGCCGATTGCGGCTTTGCGACGCATCCGAGTGAAAAGCCGGAGATTCTCCCGCAGATCGTCTGGGCAAAATTCGAGGCGCTCGTCGAAGGCGCGCGTTTGGCAAGCGCGCGTACGCCGGCGCGCCGTTAGCGAGCGATGCCGAACCGGTAGACGGTCGTCGATGTAAATGTCTCGCCGGGACGCAACGTCGTGCTCGGAAAGTTCGGATGGTTCGGCGCGTCGGCGAAGTGCTGCGTCTCCAGCGCGATTGCGCCGGGCTTCCCGGTGAACAGCTGCATCCCGGGCTGCGTCGTTTCGAGCACGATCGTTCGGCCGGACGCCGGGTCCTTCACGGTTGCGGCATAGCGCAACGAACCGTCCCAGCCGTCGATGACGAAATTGCAGTCATAGCGTTCCGTACCGACCGCGCGTTCGGTGCGAAAATCGCGCGTCGCATCTACCGGAGCTATCGTACCGGTCGGAATCGATTCATCGTCAACCGGCGTGTACGCGGAGGCGGCAAGTTGCACGCGATACGCCGAAATCGGTTGGGCCGAATCGCCGCTCAAGTTGAAGTACACGTGATTGGTGAAATTGACGACCGTCGGTTTACTCGTCGTCGCCATGTAGTCGATGCGTATGGCATCGTCGTCGGACCAGGTATAGCGAACGCGGCATTCGAGCGCGCCGGGAAAGCCTTGATCGCCGTCGGGGCTGTGCAGCACGAACGTCACGCTCGCGGGCGATTGCGCGGCGACATCCCACGTGCGCTTGGAGAATCCGTCAGGGCCGCCGTGCAGCGTGTTCCGGCCTTCGTTCGTGGCGAGCGCGTACGTCGCGCCGTCGAGCGCGAACGATCCGCGCGCAATCCGGTTCGCATACCGACCGATAATTTTCCCGGCGCTGCCGCCGGCCTCGGCGCAGACGTTCACGCGCTTGCCGTTGCGATCGGGAACGAAGATCCCGGTCATCGCCGCCCCAACCGGTGTCAGCGAAATGCGATTGCCCGCGCCGTTAGTGAGCGTGAGTTCGTCCACAGCCGGGCAATTTCGAGTCTCGCCCGCACAATTCTTCGAACGTGATTGAGATACACAGGAAGCTCTCGCCAGCCAGGTAACCCGCCAAAATGAACGTCCGATGACAGCATCGGCCCGTTTTGTCCCGTAGTTTTTAGGAGTACGGCGAGATGAGGAATTTCCGCACGGGTCTCAACGGGCGATGGCTGACCACAGGCGTGCTGACGCTTGCTTTGGCGGCATGCGGAGGCGGAGGCGGCGGCACCGCCGTCAGCCCCGGCGGAGGAATCACCTCGGGCACGACGCCCGGCGCTACCCCCACCCCCGCCGCTAACGGCGCGACCGGAACGCTGTCGTTCACGGTCACGGTGCCGGCCGCGACGACGAGTTCGACCGCCCGCTCCACGAAGTTCGTCTCACCGAGTACGCAGTCGATCGCGATCTCGATCAAGGGCCAGCCCGCCACGCTTGCCACGGTTAACCTGTCCGCGACCGCGCCCGGGTGCAGCCTAACCGCCGGTGCCACGACGTGCACCGTAACGACTACCGCTCCCGTTGGTGCCGACACGTTCGTCGTGACGGCATTTGACGGAGCGAACGGCACGGGCCATCAACTTTCCACTGCGAACGTACCGGCCACGATCACGACGAATTCAACCACACGCGTACCGCTAACGCTCAACGGCACCGTTGCGACCGTCGCCGCCGTTCTCGGCTCATCGTCGGTGCAAGTCGGCACCCCGGCGCAGGTCGCCGTAACCGTCGTTGCTTACGACGCGCAGCAAAACGTCATCGTCGGTCCGGGCTCGTTTAGCACGCCGGTTACGCTCGCCGACACGGATGCCAGCGGTGCGACATCGCTTTCAACCATCACCGTTACTGCGCCGGGAACGAGCGTCACGCTCAACTACTCGGGTAACTCGATGACGACCGCGTCGATCACGCCGTCGATCGGCAGCACACCCGGCACGGCGGCAACGTTTCAGCCTACCGGCAGTGCGTTCGTGAACTACCTCGCACCGCAGCCCGTCGACGAAATCGACGCTTTCGCGCCGGGACCGAACGGAAATCTCTGGTTCACCTCGTTCGGAAGCTCGCAGACGCCGACCGTCGGGTACATCACAACGCAGGGGACGGCCACGGTTTATACGGCCGGACTCAACGACGAGTATGTCATGGGCCTGGCGCGCGGCAGCGACGGCAACATGTGGATCGGCGGCGACAGCGGCGCCATCGGAATGGTGAACCCGGTTAGCGGCAACGTCACCTACGCGAGCGACTTCACCAACACGCCGTGTCAAAACGCGACGACGGCTTGCGGCTCCATCAACGCCATGACTCTCGGGCCCGACGGCAATGTCTGGTTTACCGACGTTGAAGGTTACGTTGGCTACGTGACACCAGGCGGGACCGTCTTCGAATTCAGCGTTACGGCACTTACCGGTCAGTCCTCGGAACCCAAAGGGCTGGCATTTTCCGGCAGCAACCTATACGTCGGAGACGAGGAAGGTTTCATCGATCAGATCACGCTTTCCGGCAGCACGCCTCAGAGCGGCACCGCGGTGCCCTTCTTGCAGCCGTGCGAATGCGGGTCTGGCGGTTACGGTCTCGCCATCGATACGCAAGGCAACGTGTGGTTTTCAGACGGTTGTTCGGATCTGGGCATGATTCCGACATCGAGCTTCTCGCAAGGCAGCGAGCTCGAATGGAACGTTAGCGCGGTAATCGGCAGCCACTCGTTCGGCTTCTTGCAAGCGGTACCGGGCGGTGGCGTGGTTGCGACCGACGATATCGACGGCAGCATTTATGGCTTTTCAGCAACCGGCGTCTCGTCTTCGCAGGGTCCGCTGATCAGCTCGCTGACCGCCTTCTCAAATACGCAAGCCGACGCGAACGCTCTCGCGCTCGGTAGCGACGGCAATCTCTGGACGGCGACAAACTCAACAACCAACCAGAATCCCAACGTCCCGCCGGCAATTGCAAAGGTCTACTACAGCGCCGGCAGCATCGGCACCACCTTGCAACCCACTGCGCTGGCGCGCCGTGCCTCGACCGCATTCACGCACATTCATACGGCCAAGAAATTCCCGCAGTTCCGCCCGTCGAGAAAAGCCCGTCATGCCGCGTACGTCGCGCGCATGAAGGCGCTAGGAAAAGCCGCCAAGTGAACGTCATCCGACTAATGCGGGGGACGGCATTGTTCGCCGTTCTCGCGCTGGGTGCTTGTGGCGGGGGTGGTGGAGGCGGTGCCGTTTCGACGCTGCCCACTCCCCATCCGACCACCGCGCCGACGCTCGCCGGCCCAACCGCGCAAGTAACGTTGCGCATTGATACGTCGACGATCACGACGACGTCTTCGAACAAGCGCTCCCCGAAGTTCATTTCGCCGAACACGCAATCGTTAACCGTCGCGCTGCAAGGCGGCTCGGTTATCGCAAACGTGAACATCATCCCGACGTCCCAATTGCGTCAACGGAACATGCACGATCACGCTCAGCGCCCCCGTCGGCAGCGACACGTTCGTCATCACCACGTGGGACGGGCTCAACGGCACGGGTAACCAGCTCTCCACCGCAACGACCGTCGTGACCGTCGTAGCCAATACGACGAACTCGATCTCGGTCGCGCTTGGCGGCGTTGTTACGAGCGCCGTCGTCATCCTCGGTTCGAGTTCCGTGCCGGCCGGAACCGCGGCTACGGTTGCCCTGACTGTAGCTGCGTACGACGCGCATCAGAATTTGATCATCGGCCCCGGCAATTACTCAACGCCGGTGACGCTTACCAATAGTGACGCGAGCGGCGTAACGCATCTCTCCGCATCGCAGCTCGTAGGCCCGGGCGTAACCGTCACACTTACGTACAACGGCGGTTCCTCGACCGGCGCGACAATCACGCCGTTCATCGGCAGCACCCCCGGTACCGCAGCAACGTTCGCCCCCAGCGGTTTCGGCTTCGCCGATTTCAGCCTGAAGCGCTCCGCGGGGTACATCAATGTTTTGGCGCCTGGGCCGGTTGGGAACGTCTGGTTCCGGCCTCGAACGAAATCGGCTTTATCACCCCGGCAGGCTCGCAAACAACCGTCGCTACCGGTCTTCCATCACAATACATTTACGGACTTGCAACGGCGCCGAACGGCGTAGTTTGGTTCGGCGATGATCAGGAAGACTTGGCATCAGTTACAACGAGCGGTACCGTAAACTATCTCACCACGATCAGCGTTTTGCCGAACGCCAACAACTGTGCCGGCGGTAACGACAATGACAATGGCGATGCCATCGTGCGGCGCAGGGCACAAAGCGGTGTGCCGCCTCCGGTTACCTGTGGTTCGGTCGAGTGGATGGCGCCCGGTCCTGACGGCAACCTTTGGTTCACCGACGACAACGGATACATCGGCAACATTACTCCGGCCGGCGTCGCCACGGAATGGGACATCTCGCAACTCGCGAACTTCAACGGCCAGTATTTTCCTGAACCCGGACAATTCACGTTCGGTCCGGACGGAAACATCTACGTTGGCGATTACGACAATCTGATGGATGAAATCACCGTCTCCGGCAGCGTGCCGATTTCCGCATCTTCTGTTTCAGGTTCGTGCCAATCCGGTGGAACATACGGCATTGCGATCGACGCCGCCAACACGTTCTGGGCCGGCGACTATTGCTCGAATCTGTATGCCGTACCGCTCGGCAACCCGATCAACGCGAGCAATTTCAACCAGTCCAACCTCCAATCGTGGTCGGTCGCACCTCTGACCAACAATAATTCGCTTGGAGAGTTCGCAAGCACGCCGGGCGGGGTCTATGCGATCGACTTCGAGTCGACGACCGTCTATCGGATCAACGAAGTTACCGGCACGAGTCCGCCGCAACCGGCCATCACGACGTTCAGCCAATTCTCGTCCAACTTTACCACCGAAGCGCTAGCGCTCGGGCCGGATACGAATCTTTGGGCCGGCTTTACCAGCGGTGATGAGACAATCCAGAGCGTCGCGCGAGTCGCGTTCGGCGCCCCGGCCATCGGAACCCAAAGCTTGCTTCGCAACTTGCCTCGCGCGACGGCGTCGGCCGCCCGGAATGCGGGGATTTTGGCAAAACGGCGCCCACACCGGTCTAGGCGGCTATAGAGTCTCGTATATAGCGCTCTGACGGGGCGGGACGCGGAATTTCCGCCCGATATCGCCAACGCTTCTCGGCCCATGTCAACGACCACGGTTACCGACGCCAGCCAGGCGGCCCGCACCTTTCTCGCCGGCGACGAAGAGCGCATCGACGGCGAGATCAAAGTCCGCGGCGAGGCGATCTATACCGCCGACATGTTCGCGCGAAGGGATGCTCTGGGCCGCGTTCGCCGAGTCACCCGTATCCGCACGCCAAGATCGTCGCGATCGACACGACCGCCGCGCTGGCGGTGCCGGGCGTGCGTCGCGGTGCTCACGGGTCAAGACGTCGGCGAGCGCCGCTTCGGCAACCTGCATCAACGATTGGCCGGTGCTCGCGTACGGCGAGGTCACGTTCGTCGGCGAGTTCGTCGCTGCGGTCGCGGCCGAGACGCGTGAAGCGGCGGTCGAAGGCGGCGGCGCAGCTCGACGTCACCTACGAGGAACTGCCGGCGCAACTCGATGCGCTCGCCGCCATCAAGCCCGATGCGCCGCTCACGCACGCGAACGTCGCGTCGTTCAAGTACTGCGGGCCGCCGCGCTCGCCGATGCCGCATCCCGAACATGCAAGGGTCACGAGCTCCACGTGAAGGGCGATCCCGACGCGGCATTCGCCAACGCCGATCGCGTTTTCGAGCGCACGTTCACGACGCCGCGCTATCACGCCGGCTACCTCGAACCGCGCGCGACGCTGGTGTGGTTCGACGGCGACGGCGTGCTCCACGTCGTTTCGAGCCACAAGGGCCCGTTCAAACTGCGCGACATCATGGCGCAAGTGCTCGAGGTCGACAAGGACAAAGTCATCGTCGAGCCGAGCTACATCGGCGGCGAGTTCGGCGCCAAAGGCTTCGCGATCGAAGTTCCGCCGCTGGCGTTTCTCGCGCGCGCGACCGGACGGCCGATCAAGCACGTTCGCACGTATCTCGAAGACGTGCGCTCGAGCCACGTGCGTCACGCGTCGACGACCACGGTTCGGATCGCGACGACCAACGACGGGATAATGCAGGCGCTCGACTTCACGACGATCTTCGACGGCGGCGCGTACGGCGCGCAGAAGCCGGCACCGGGCGTGCTGCCCGGACGGCCGCCGAAAATGCCGTACAAACTCGACAACATGCGGATGGAGCGCGCCGCCGTGTACACCAACACGGTACCGGCCGCATTCTTGCGCGCACCCGGCGACGTGCAGATCATCTTTGCGCTCGAATCGATGATCGACATCGTCGCGCACGAACTGCGGATCGATCCGCTCGAATTCCGGCTGAAGAACGCGATTGCCGACGGCGACACCGATATCGAAGGCAATCCGGCCGTCGAAGACGCGTTCGCGCGAAGTTCTGGCCGCCTTGCGCGAGGAGATGCACTGGTACGACGCGCTTCCGCCCGGCCGCGGTCGCGGGCATGGCGCTGAGCGCGCGGCACATCGCCGGCGGCGCAACGAGTTTTCTCGTCACCGTGCAGCCCGACGGCGATTCTCGCCGTGCAGACCGGCGCAGTCGAACCGGGCGTCGGCCAGCACACGGTGATCCAGCGCATGCTCGCCGCCGAGCTCGGCATCGATTCCGAGCAGCATCACCGTGACGCGCGGCAACACGCGCGACGTTCCGCTCGATCCCGGCATCGGCGGCAGCAAGGGAACGAACATCCTCAGCCACACCGCGCGTCGATGCCGCGAACAAAATTCGCGCGCTCTTCACCGAGGCCGGCGTGGATCATCTGCCCTGGAACGAGGCCGTGCGTGCGGTGACGAAAGACGGTCCGGTCACCATCACCGCTGCAGGCTCGCAAGTGCATGCGCCGGGTCATGATATGTATCTGAATTTCGGCGCGTACGGCGCCGACGTTTCGATCGACGCCGAGACCGGAACGATCAAGGTGAACGAGATCGTGTTCGTGGCCGACGTCGGACAGATCATCAATCCGATCGCGCACCGCGGGCAGATCGACGGCGGATTTCTCATGGGTCTCGGCAGCGCACTGACCGAGGAGATCGTCGTCGAAGAAGGCCGCATCGTGAACGCCGCGCTCTCCGACTACAAGCTGCCGACGCAGCGCGACATGCCGCCGTTCCGCGTGATCCAGTTGCCGCCGACCGGCGGCCCGGGTGCGTACGGCGCCAAGGCTGCCGGCGAGTTCAACACGTCCGGCGTCGCGCCCGCAATTGCGAACGCGATCGAAGCCGCCTGCGGCGTGCGGCTCACCGCGCTCGGAATCACGTCGGAACGGCTCTACGACGCGCTTCAGCTTCCGGCTGCTGCAGGGCGTCCATCTGCTCCGTGAATTCGTCATCGGTGATGACGGCCGACCACGAACGCACGCGGTAGAGATCGCCGCCCGCCGCAGCATCGGGCGGCGTGCCGTTCGCGAGCGCACGCGCGCCGTCCAATAACGTGCGGCGCATCGCGATGATCGCGGTATCGCTCGTGCCGAGGTGTTCGAAGCGCCGGTCGACGCGCGCGCCCATTCCCTCGACCATCGCCAAATCCTGAACGCGGATCCCCGGGATTCCGGTCGTCGTCTTCGTCTGCTGCACTTCGCGGCTCATGAGATAATCGTTATCGGGGCCGGGCACGGGCCAGTCCGTTCCGGGACGCACGACGCAGAAGCCATACTCGCCGGCGCGATAACCGGCCGCTTCGTCTTCGGAGACCGGACGGTCTTCGTGATAGTTGATCGCGATGACGAGCGTCGTCTCATCGTCGCGCGGAACCCAGAAGCGCATCATGCGCGCGCGGCCGTGATCGGGTGAAATGAGCGAGCCGAACGGCAGCAAGAACTGGTTCGTGCGAAAGTAGGCGCGCGTACCGTCAGCGTGGCGCCGCGCGGTCGCGCTCAGTCCGTACGGCCGCTCGCGGATCGTCCACGTCGGCGCCGTGTCCTCGCGGACGTACTTGCCGAAGCCCGCGGTCGGCGGAAGCTTCGGGTCGGGCACGAGCGGCTGGTGCAGTGAACTCAGGTGCGACGAGTCGAGTTCGCCTTCAATCGCTTGCACGAAGTTGGAACGCTGCAGCCAGCGCCCCATGAAACGATACTCGTTCGGCTGGTCCATCCAGACCAGATGCGGCAAATCGCCGGCCGTATCGCGCGGACCAAGATAGGCCCACAACACGCCGTGCGCATCGCGCACCGGGTACGCCGTGATGCCGACCTTCGTCTTGAACAGGCTGTCGGGCGGCTCCGAGGGCATATCGACGCACGCGCCGCTGGCGTCGAATTTCCAGCCGTGATAGACGCAGCGCAGCCCGCACTCTTCGTTGCGGCCGAAGAACATCGGCGCGCGGCGGTGCGGGCAGAACGCGTCGACGAGGCCGACGCTGCCGTCCGTCGCGCGGAACGCGATGAGGTCTTCGCCCATCAGGCGCACGCGCACCGGCGGTCCGTCGGCTTCGGCGAGCTCCTCGCTGAGCAGAAACGGGAGCCAAAAGCGGCGCACGAACGCGCCCATCGGCGTCTGGGGACCGGTCTGCGTAAGGAGCTGGTTGTCGGCTTCGTTGAGCATCGGCTGCCTCCAGGTCGATCTGGCTTCGACAAGGGCGTGGCATTGCGCTTCACAAACGCTGGACCATGAGACGTCGCTCGAGCTCACGGTGCTGGGCGGGATCGCCGCATCGCTCCTCGCGCCGGCTGTTGCGTCCGCGCAGTCCCCGCCGACGGTGCGGGTCGGCGCGTTTCTGATCGATCCGTTCCTCGAGCCGTATTACGCGCAAGATCAGGGGATGTTCGCGAAGGCCGGCCTGCAGGCCGGAGATCCAGTCGCTCTCCACGCAGGCATCGCTCGCCGCGCTGATCGGCAATTCGCTCGAATTTGCCAACAGCGACCTCGTTCCGATTGCGAACGCGCGCAACCGCGGGCTCGATGTCGTCGTCGTCGCCGCCGGCGCGCACTATGAAGCCAAGGTGCCGACGATCGCGCTCATCACGTCGGTCGACAGCCCGTTGCGCAACGCTGCCGATCTGCTGGGGAAAGTCGTCGGCGTTCCGTCACTCAACTCCGGGCCGAGCATTGCCGTTCAGGAGTGGCTGCGGAAAAACGGTGTCGACGCGAGCGCCGTCAAGTTGATCGAGATCCCGCTCCCTGCCGCAAACGCCGCCGTGCAGCGCGGAACGGTTGCCGCAGCGCTGAGCGGCGAACCGTTCCTGAGCGAAGGGAAAGGTACGATTCGCACGTTGGGCTACCCATACGGCGCGATCGCCGATCAGTTTTACACCGGGATCTGGGTAGCGCGCGGCGACTGGGCCGATAGAAATGCGGCGATCGCACGCAAGTTCATCGACGTGACCTATCAGAGCGCGCGCTGGGCCAACGCACATCAACCCGACAGCGCGCAGATCGAAGCCCGCCTGACCCAAATCCCCTACGATCGCGTCAAGGCGATGGCCCGCAATCTCTACTCGACCTCGCTGGATCCCGCGCTCGCGCAGCCGCTCCTCGACGTCTCGTACCGTTACGGCCTCCTCGACAAGCCGGTCGTCGCATCGACGCTCTTCTGGAAAGGCTCGTCGAGCTAGCGTCAAGCGCCGTGCTCAGCTGGTAACCAGACTAGCGGTTTACGCTGGTCCGGGACGGGAATATCGTCTCCAAGCAAACGCTGGGATGCGGAGGAACGGACCCATGATCGAGGTGGAGGTACCGGACTCCGAGGCGCCGTTTGGTCTTCGGTTAGCGGCGCAGAGCGATCTGCGTCCGATCGCGTGTCTCTTTGCCGAAGCGTTCACCGCCCACGCCGTTTCGTCGATGCCGATGAAGCTGCAGCAGAAGTTCATCGCGCTGCACGCTCAGCTGTGCCTCACGCTGGTCGCTGCCGACCTCAAAACCGGTCGCGTGCTCGGATTCGCAATCGGCGGCCGGCACGAACAGCTCGATCGGGCCCGGCAAGCGTTCATTCACGGTAACGTAATCCCGCTCGCGCTGCACGCGCTCAGCCGGAGCAACACCTATCGCGGGGCTCATCTCCGGCTTCCGCGGCGCTCGTCACGCCGTGAGCGAGCGTCGCCCAGTGCGGGTCACGAACTGCGCTACCTCGCGGTCGCTGCCGATGAGCGCGGCTGCGGTATCGGTTCGGCACTCCTCGTGGCCATGGAGCGCGAGATGTTGCTCGATCAACCCTATTTCGTTTGGGCGCTCGCAGAACGGGCCGCGGCGTTGCGGTTCTATCTTCGTCACGGCTTCCGCGAAGAGTACCGCATCGATGGTCACGTGCGTTTGATCAAGGGCGACGCACCCTAACCGACAAAAAGGGCCGCCCCGCCGGCGGAACGCATCTACTCACGTGGGGAATCCGGCAACCGCGGAGATCATCCGTAATGCGCTCATCGCCATCACCGATGAGATGAAGACCAACCTGATGCGCACCGCATATAACCCGATCATTTATGAAGCGCTCGACTTTACCGTGGGCCTCTTCGATCGGAACGGCGATACGATGTCGATTGGGCTGGGCTTACCGATGTTCATCCGCGGCTTATCCGATGCGATCAAAGCCAAGATCGCATTCTACGGTCTCGACGGGATCGAACCGGGCGACGTTCTGCTCACCAACGACGCCTACATCATGGGCAGCCACCTCAACCACTTGATCTTCACACTGCCGATTTTTCATGACGGGAAGATCGTCGCGTTCGCATCGTCGATGGCGCACTGGATGGACATCGGCGGCGCACTCGGCCGCACCCAAGACATCTTTTCCGAGGGGCTGCAGCTGCCGATCGTCAAGATCTTCAAGCACGGCGTACAAGACGACGAACTCACGCGCATCATTCGCACGAACGTGCGCATTCCGGAACTCGCGATGGGCGACTTCCGCGCGCAAATCGCCTCGATTCGCACCGGCGAGCGCCGCTATTCCGCGCTCGTCCGCAAGTACGGCTCGACGCCGTCGACGAGGCCGTGACCGATCTCTACGCGATGAGCGCACGCAAGGCGCGGCTGGCCGTCGCCTCGATGCCCGACGGCGTCTATGAGGCCGCCTCGTTCATGGATGACGACGGCGTGACCGACAAGACGATCCCGATCAAGGTGCGCGTGATGGTCGCGGGCGATCAGATGACGATCGACCTCACCGATGTCGGCGCACAGGTGCCGGGTTATTTCAATAGCGGCGACACGGCCGGCCGAAGCGCGGCCCAGGTCGCGTTCAAGTGCCTTACCGCGCCGACGCTGTATCCGATCAACGAAGGTTCGTTCTCGCCGCTCGAGATCGTGCTGCCGCCGGGACGCGTGATCAGCGCGGTGAAGCCGTCGGCGATGCGGATGTGGATGACGATTCCGATGACGGTGGTCGATACTGTCATCAAGGCGATGGCGCAGTGCGTTCCGGAACGCACGAGCGCGGGACACCATGCCGACCTCTGCTTCGCGACGCTGCACGGCGTCAATCCGAAGAACGGACGCTTTTTCACGCGCGGCGCCGGCATCAACGGCGGGGGCTTCGGTGCGAAGTACAACTCTGATGGAATGAACGCGACCGTGTGCATCAACGACGGCGATACGCACAACGCGCCGGTCGAGGCAACCGAGATGAAGATTCCGGTCATGATCGAGCGCTACGCGCTGCGACCGGATTCGGGCGGTGCAGGCCGATACCGCGGCGGACTCGGCGCCGAACGCCGCGTGCGCATGCGCTCGCAACTGACGGTTAATACGAACGCCGAACGTACGCTGTGCGCCCCGTGGGGCTTGCTCGGCGGGCGCGATGCGCTGCCGAACCAGATCCAAGTCGAGCGGGCCGACGGACGGCTCGAAAACCCGGCGCTGCACGGCAAGTTCAATTCCGTGCGGCTCAACGAAGGCGATACGATGATCGTGCGCACCGGCGGGGGCGGCGGCTTCGGCGATCCCGGCGAACGTCCGCGCGACGTCGTGCTGCGCGACATCGCCTGCGGCTACGTCACGCCGGAGGCCGCGGCGCGTGACTATGGGTTTCAGGAATGAGGAGACGACGCGTATGATGCAACGAATCTCTCGGAAGTCGAGCCTCCTGGCGCTCGGTGCGGCGATGGGCGGCGCGATGCTTGCGCCGGCGCGGGCCGATGCGATTCCGCTGCGCGTCGGCATCTTGCCGATAACAACGAACGTTCCGTATTACGCGGCCGACAAGCTTGACTATTTTGCGGCCGAGAACTTGGCGTGCACGGCGCAAGTCATCCGCGGCGGCGCTGCCGCAATCCCGGCCATGTTCTCCGGTTCGCTCGACGTCGTCTTTTCGAACTCGACGAGCGTCGCCCAAGCCATTGCCCGCGGCATCGATCTCCGCCTCATCCTCACCGGCACGATCATCGGCAACAAACCGCCGGATGCCGGCGCCCTCCTCAAGCGCAAAGACGATCCCATCCGCTCCGGCAAAGACCTCGAAGGCAAGGTCGTTGCGGTCAACACGCTGCGCGACGTCATTTGGATGACCGTGACCGCGTGGATCACGACCACCGGCGGCGATCTCTCGAAGGTGCAAATCGTCGAACTGAGCCAGCCGGCGATGGTCGAGGCGATCAAACAGAAGCGCGTCGATACCGCGCTCGTGATCGACCCGTTCCTGACCGTCGCGCTCGCCGATCCGGCGCTCGAAGTGCTGTCGTGGCCGACGAGCCAGTGCTTTGCCGGCGGTCCGTTAGCGTTCTTCGTCGTAACGGGCGACATGACGCAGCGCCGGCCGAACGACGTGCGCGCCTTCGTGCGCGCGTACAAGCGCGGCGCGACGTGGGCGGCCGCGAACCTCGGCAAACAACCGTACTACGATCTCGTCGCCGAGTTCTCGGGGCTCAACGTCGACCTCGTTCGGAAAATAACGGCGGTGCCTCCGCAAGCTGCCGTCGTACCGGGTTCGTTGCCGCGGCTCACATCGCTGATGCGCCAAACCGGTCTGCTCGACGCCGACCTCGACCTGCGCGCGAAGATCTTCACATGATCGATACGCTGACCCGGCGACGTTTGTTAGCGCAACTGGCGACGGCGGGTGGCGCAACGGTGCTGGCCTCGGCCGGCATACCGGCGATGTTGGCCGCCCAACCGGCGCGCAACGTGATCGACATGCATCATCACGTCGCGCCGACGCACTGGCTCGAGGGCGACAGCACGCCCGACGAAATGCGCGCCTTCAAAGGCTGGAGCATCGAGAAGGCGCTCGCGGAGATGGATCAAGCCGGCGTCGCAACCGCCTACACGTCGGTCGGCATGCCCGGTCATCGCTTCGACGATCCGGCCAACGCCCGCACCATCACGCGCTCGAGCAACGAGTACATGGCCGCCTTGCGCGTCGCGCACCCCGGCCGCTTCGGCATGTTTGCGATGTTGCCGATGCCCAACGTTGCCGACTCACTGGCCGAGATCGCCTACGTCTACGACACGTTGAAGACCGACGGCGTTGGACTCTTCACGAGCTACGGCGAGAAGTATCTCGGCAATGCAGCCTTCGATCCGCTCTTCGCCGAGCTGAACCGCCGCAGCGCCGTCGTGTTC
This sequence comes from Vulcanimicrobiota bacterium, assembly GCA_963845455.1. Classification (GTDB taxonomy): domain Bacteria; phylum Vulcanimicrobiota; class Vulcanimicrobiia; order Vulcanimicrobiales; family Vulcanimicrobiaceae; genus Lustribacter. The sequence continues at coordinate 544,286 of CAWJSM010000004.1, forward strand.
GTGCACCCGACGACGGCGCCGTGCTGCGGCAACGTGCAGCCGTGGCTGCCGGGAGCGCAGATCGAGTACGGGACCGACACGACGCGCGCCATCGTGGAGTATATCTTCAACGGCGGCACGCAGCGCTATCCGAACATCAAGCTCATCTGGTCGCACGCCGGCGGGACCACGCCGTTCCTCGTGCAGCGCTTCATCAACACCGGTAACGAAGGCATGAAATCGCGCGTACCCAACGGTTTCTTAGCCGAAGCGCAAAAGTGCTTCTACGATACCGCGCAAGTGCCGAGCAAAGGTGCGATGTTCGCGCTGCGCACGATGGTGCCGACCTCGCAGATTCTCTTCGGAACGGACTACCCGTTTCGCGGCCCGGCGTGGACGCAGCAGATGCTCGCCGAAGGCGGCATCTTCAATCCGCACGAGCTCACGGGCATCTATCACGACAACGCAATCGCGATGATGAAGAAGCGCGTTTAGGCCGCGCGGAGCATTGCCTTCGGCGCGGCAGGAACATCGAGCTTGGTAACGCGCTCTTGGAGTAGGCCGGCCTGCCGGCCGTAGGCGGCAATCGTCTCACGCCGATGTCCGGTCTCGTGCTCGATGCGACGCAGACTCTTACCTTCGCGTAACATGCCCAGAACGCGTTCCCGCTGGGCTTCCGTCAACGTGTTCATGAACGGGTCTTCGCGCGTGCCCGGCGTCGATGCCTGCGCAAGGGTGGCCGCTTTTGAGCCGCGCCCTGCTGTCTTTCGGCCCGCGCGGCGCTATACTCCGCGCATGCTCGTACCCATCGTCGTTGAGCAAACCGCCCGCGGTGAACGCTCCTACGACATCTACTCCCGGCTCCTGCAAGACCGCATCGTTTTCGCCACCGGCGTCGTCGACGACGACATGGCGAATCTCGTCGTAGCGCAGTTGCTTTTTCTCGAGCGCGAAGACCCCGACCGCGAGATCGACCTTTACATCAACAGTCCCGGGGGAAGCGTCAGCGCTGCCCTCGCGATGTACGACACGATGCAGTTGATCAAGCCGCCGGTCGCAACGATCTGCGCCGGCTTTGCAGCATCGGCGGCGTCGGTGCTGCTCACCGGCGGCGCACCCGGCAAACGCATGGCGCTGCCGTACAGCAAGATCATGATTCACCAGCCCTCGATCGGCCAGACGGGCGGTCAGGCGACCGATATCGAGATCACCGCGCGCGAACTCATCAGCACGCGGCGCATCATCGCAGAGATTTACGAACGCACGACGCACAAGCCGATCGACGATATCTTACGTGACCTCGAACGCGATTTCTATTTGACCGCCGGCGAGGCGCGGGACTACGGGATTATCGATCAGATCCTCGACGGCACGAGCCGCAACGGCGACTGATCGTCAACCCAGAGGAGCATAAGAGGCGGTCGGTAAGTGTTGGCATCATGTGGTGGAAGCGTGAGCTCTTTGGCGTTCTTGTCTTCGTCATGATGCGCGCCGGTTTGGCCGATGCGCAGGCGGATCCGGGTACACAGGTTGCTCTCGCACGCGCACTCGAAGGTGACGGATCGGGTTGTTCGTCCGCCGATCTGCGCTCGATCGTGCAGAAGGCCGATATTAAAACGCTCGGACATATCGGCAACGCACGCGTGGTTCTGGCCTTCGCTTCCGGTTCGTGTATTTGCGGAAACGTGAATTGTCCGTACGTCGTTCTCCGGCTCGATGGCGCTCGGAGCAGCGTCCTCTTGCACACGTATGCCTACTCCGTCACGCCGTCGGGTAAAGAGCAGCCGCTGCCGAACCTCCACGAGAGCGCGCATGACAGCGCTCTGGTCTCCATCGCGACGACCGACGCCTACCGCAACGGGAAATACGTTGCGATCGACACGCAGCGCGTGCGCGGCGACACGGGCGAAAGCAAGCCGGACAACATTCCGCTCCGCTTTGCGCTCGGCACATCGTCGGCGGTGGTCCGCGGCCGCGTATCGGCGGGCTGGAACGATCAGTATACCTTTGCGGCCGCCGCCGGACAGCGATTTACCGTCAGCGGACCGGCCGCGCTGACATACTCGCTAACGCTGGAGCCATCCGACAAGCCAATCGATCTGCTGGCCGGTCAGGCAATCACGCTGCCGAATGGCGGACGGTACCGGTTGACGATCGACGGCGCCGACCAGGCGGAGCAGCCATATCGCGCGACGATAACGATTCGCTAGCGTCACGGCGCGGTAGGACGCGGCTGATCCTTGTCCCAAGATTACCTCGTGGCCGTCCAAACGCCGGAAATTTCCCTCGAACGCAATCTCTCGTACAAGCTGTCCCTGCTTTCGTTCTTCATGGGCAAGGCAACGTACGAGATCTACACGTCGCGCGGTTTGACGAACGGTCAGTGGAAAGTGCTGAGCGTGCTCGCAGCATTCGGCCCGATGGCGCCGGTCGAGATCGGCAAGCACGTCACGCTCGACAAGGCCGCGATTTCGCGCGCGGTGCGCCAGCTGCGTGAGCTCGGCTTGACCGACCATCGAGACCGTGTCGACGACGGCCGCAGCGTCGAGGTGCTCGTCACCGCCAAGGGACGGCGCACGTACGCTGCAATGAACGCAGAGATGGCCGAACTACAGGAGCGCGTGTTCGCCGGCGTGGGCCGCGAAAACGAGCGCGCTTTCTTTCGCGCAACGGAAACGCTGCTCGCGAACATGCGAGAAATGACGAGCCCGTAATTTCGCGTTAGTGTTTCCAGACGAGTTCGGCCACGGTCATTGGTTTGCTGATATACTTGTACTTATACGCGGCGTCGAGCACCGGTTGCCACGGCGCGTAGTCGAACGTCGGGGCGTAGAACGTTTTGCCGAGATCGACGGAGCGGCCGAGATACTTCGTGACGATCGCCGTCGCTTGCGTGCGATTGCTCGCGTCGTTCGCCCAGCGCGCGGTCGCGGCCATGACGTCGGCGTAGGCTTTGGCTGCGGCTTGGTTTTGCGAAATCCAGTCGCTTGTCGCAAACCAGCCCGTCGAGATGATTTTCGGACCGATCGCTTCCACCGGGTTCGACAACAGACGACATTGATTTGCCCAAACGGTGAGAAACGGATCGACCATCAGCGTTGCCGCAACGGTGCCGCGCTGTAACGCCGCGAGCATCTGAGGCGGTGTTATCTCAACGAGTTGAACGCGCTTCGAATCGGCTCCATTTTTATCGAGCCAGAGCTGAATGCTCATCGCGAGGATGCCTTGGATGCTCAGCACGCCCACGGTCTTGCCTTCAAGATCCTTGGCGCTGCGGATCGGGCTGTCCAGCGCGACCGTCAATCCGGTATTTGCGGCGGTAGCAACCGAGACGATCGAAGGCGCGACGAGCGCAACGGGAACGCCGTGGTCGCGTGCTTGCGCCACCGTCACGACATTGCCGCACGCGAAATCCAGCGAACGTCCGATCAGCGCCGCGGCGGCTGCAGAGCCGTTCGGAAAGAGCTGCGCGTTGACGTCAAGGCCCGCTTTTCCGAACAGTCCGATATCTTGGGCGAACCACGCTTCGTAGCCATCATCGCTGGTGACGCCGGCGTGAATTGCCATAGCAGCGCCTGCCTGCTGCGATGTATTCGCTAGAAGCGCCGCGCCGCCAAGACCTGCAACAAACGAACGACGAGAGAAAGCGCTCATAGGGCACCTCGTTTCACGCTGAGAGCCGGTTAAAGGATTCCACTTCCAACGAGGCCAGATACCGACCTGTAGGAGGGCAATCGCATGCGCTACGATTCTACGCCGGCTAATGGATTGACGGGCCGCGTCGCCGTGGTAACGGGGGCCGGCAGCGGCATGGGGCGCGTCATCGCCCTCGAGCTCGCGCGACGCGGGGTCAAGCTCGCGGCGGTTGACGTCGACGCCGCGCGCCTCGATCGCGTAAAAGAAGAAATCGGCGCAAGCGACGCAACGTTTCTCGCACTGCCAACCGACATTTCCAATGCCGATGACTGCCGGCGCGCGATCGAAGGTACGATCGCCGCTTTTGGGAGCCTCGCGATCCTCGTCAACTGCGCCGGCGTATCGATGGACCCGGCGGTTCCCCCCGGAAAAGAACACCCGGTGAAGTTTTGGGAAACCGATCCCGCCGGCTGGGCGCGAATTCAAGCAATCAATAGCGCCGGTCCATACTACATGACACGCTTCGCCGTCGAACACATGATAGCGAGCGGTTGGGGGCGGATTATCAATGTCACCACGAGCTTCGATACAATGCTCGCGCGCGGCATGAGCGCGTACGGTGCTTCGAAGGCTGCGCTCGAAGCCGGCAGCGCCGTGTGGGCCAAAGAACTCGATGGCAGCGGCGTAACCGTCAACGTCGTCGTGCCGGGCGGAATGACCAACACGCCGTTTCTGCCGGAGGCATTCCGCGGCCCGAAGATCCTTCAGCCCGAGATCATGGCCCCGGTCGTGGCCTGGCTCGCTTCACCGGATGCGGACGGCGTCAACGGACGGCGCTTCATCGCGAAATTTTGGGATGCGTCGATCAGTCCGGCCGAAGCCGCAGAAAAAAGCGGCGCGCCGATCGCCTGGGAAGGTGAAGCCGCAATCGCAGGTCGCACGAAGTAAGCCGTACGGTTACTGTTGAGGAGCCGAGTCCCATTTGGGCTTCGTTTCTCGGCCCCACTTCGTCGGATCATCGTTGTGCATCTTTTCCATTTGCTTAGCGACGTCCGGGTGTTTTTCCATCACATGTTTGGTCATCGTCTGCACCATCTCGTCCCAAGACGCAGCCGATAGTTTCGCCTCACACGTTCCGCCCAGATCTTTGCACGACAATGTTTTCATCCGATCCGCCTCCAGGGACTAAGCCGTACCCGTACCGGCGACCAGACTAACGCGAGGAATCTCCCCCATGAACATCATGCTCGATGCCGAGCCTGCGGCGTATCTGGCGCCCGCTACTCTGGTAGACTCCGACGCGCCTGAAATTGCCGCGTTCGTTCAAGAACGTCTCGCGGGGTGCGATGACATCGAGGCCGCGCGGCGCGCGTTTCTCTATGTCCGGGACGAGATCTCCCACTCCTGGGATATCCAGGGCCACCGGGTTACTCGAAGCGCGACCGATGCGCTCACGTTCAAGGAAGGCATTTGCTATCCCAAAAGCCACCTCGTCGCGGCCTTGCTGCGAAATCGCGGCATACCGACGGCGCTTTGCTATCAACGGTTGACGTTGTTCGACGACGACCGCGGCGGCCACGCGCTGCACGCTCTTAATGCCGTCTATCTCGAAGGTGCCTGGCACCGCATCGACGCGCGCGGAAACAAGCCCGGCGTCGATGCTCAATTCTCGCTAGACCTCGAGCAGCTGGCGTTTCCGGTCCGGCCGGAATTCGACGAAGTCGACTACCCGACGCTCTACGCCGAGCCGCATCCGTTCATCGTCGACACGCTGATGTCCAACGACGACGCGATCGCCATGTACACACATCTGCCGGATCGCCTCTAGCGTCGCGGCCGTTACGATCCGGTCGAGAGCATGTCCCGTGCGGAAAACGTCTTGGGAATGATCTTGTATTTTGCCGCGACGTCGATCACGGGCTGAATCTGCGACGGGTCGAAGGAGAGCGCGGTAAACGTTTTGTGCATGATCGCGGCGGCGTGCGCGTCCATACCGGAGAACGCGACCATCAGCGGCAGCGTTTCGGGAACGTGCGTGTTCGCGTAGGCCGACGCTTGCGCCATCACTTTTGCGAAACGCGCCATCGCATCGCGGTTCTTGGCGACGTAGTCGCGCGTGGCGAAGAATGCGGACTCGAGAATCGGTTTCGGTCCATAGCCGTTGAGCATGTCGGTGAGCATCCGGAACTTGCCCGTGCCCAGATCCTTCGACATGTATGGCTCGTTCGTTACGCCCGCGTCGACGCGTCCTTGTTCGAGCGTGGCCCCGAGGTTCGTCGTGGGAAGCTCGATGAAGCGCACCGTCGATGAATCACCGCCCTGGCTCGTCGATCATCGCGCGCAATCCGAGGTATCCGATGTCGCCGATCGCGGTGCAGCCGACGACTTTGCCTTGCAGATCCAGTGCCGATTTCAGCGGCGAATTGGCCAAGATCATCACGCCGTCGTTTGCGTCGTCCTTTTGATGAATTGCCGACGGCGCGATCATCGCGAACGGGATGCCGCGCGCGTAGGCGGAGATGAGCGACACGAGGCTCGACTTGCCGACGTCCATTGCGCCGGCGATGACCGACTGGGCGACGACGGCGCCGCTCGTCGCCCGGGTGATCTCGACATCAAGGCCGGCCTTTTTGAAGAGACCCGCGCTCTGCGCGTAGAGCACCGGCCGCAGATCGTCCGAGGGCGATGAGATGAAGCGAATCGTCGTGAGATCGGTCTGCGCCGATGCGCTCCCGAGCGACGCGAGGAACAGCACGGCGATGGCTGCGGCCACTTGAGTCATTCTCATGCAATCGAAGGTACCGTATCTGGGAGTTTGCTCCTTCGCCCCGTAGGGCAAGGGGATCGCTGGTCGAGGTAGCATCGGAGACTTGTGCCGGACGAACTACCACCGCCCTGGAAGCTTGAATTTGCGGAGTCGTCCCTCGCCTTACATCGGCGCGGCGACTTTGTCGACTATCTGCGCGCGCACGGCCGGCCTGATGATGACTACGGCACGGCAGAGCTCGTTTTCGACGAGCTCGTTGCGAACGTGTGTTTCCATGCCCCGGGCCCGATTGAGATACTCGTTGAGTGGCACAGCGGCCGTGCAGCGCTTCACGTCACCGATGTCGGCGCTCCGATCGACATGTCGCGGATCGCCTTTCCTGATCCCTATGCCGACGGCGGCCGCGGCCTCGCAATCGTGGAAGCACTTTCCGTGACCGTGCGAAGCGCAACGTACCTGAACGGCAAAACCATCAGCGCCGCGCTGCCGGTTTGGTGCGCATCGGCTTAGCGACGCGACCGGCTAGTGCATCACCGAGCCGCCGTCGACGAGCAGCGTTTGCCCGGTAACGAAATCGCTCTCGGCTGAGAGGAAGAACATGAGCGCACCGACGAGGTCTTCGGGCTCTTCCTCGCGCTTGATCGCGCGCGTGGCTTTGTTCGCGGCGATGTCTTCGAGCGAATAGGTTTCTTTCACGGCGGCGCTCACGGTGAGGCCCGGCGCGATACAGTTGACCAGGATGTTGTCGGGGCCCAGTTCGCGCGCCATCACGCGCGTCATCGCAACGACCGCGCCTTTGGACGCGACGTAGTGCATCAGCCAGGGCGTGCCCTTGAAGAGCGTGCCCGACGCGATGTTGACGATCTTCCCGTATTTCTGCTTGCGCATTGCGGGCACGACGGCTTTGGCGCACTCGAATACACCGCGCGTGTTGACCGCCATCACCTTGTCCCACTCCGCGGAATCGATCTCCATGAACGGCCTGAGCGTCAGCGAACCGAACATTGCCGCGTTGTTTACGAGGCCGTGCACCGTGCCGTACGCGTCGACGGTCGCCTTGACCATCGCTGCAACGGCAGTCGACGACGTGACGTCGGTGACCCGGCTGATCGCCTTCCCGCCGGCCGCGCGGATCTCATCGGCCACGCTGCGCGGTTCTGTCAGATCGCAGACCGTGAGGCTCGCGCCTTCGGCGGCGAGCGCTTTGGCATAGACCGCGCCGATGCCCTGGGCCGCGCCCGTCACGATGATCGAGCGGCCGTTCAATCTTCCCATATTAGGCGGAGATGTACCCGAGATAACTCCGTAAAGCCTCGCCCGCGGTCTTTTCGATGTGCTCGATGCGCTCGAGCGCTAAGTCGATGTCGGCCAGGACGATCGCGTCGATCACCGCGGCGGTGATCAGCCCTTCGACGTGCTCGTGGAGGGCATCGAGCGTTTCCCGCCACGTCGCGGTCGTGAAGGCCCGGCCCGTTTGGAGTTCGGCCATCGTGGCGAGCTCGTCGAGCGTCTCGCGCAAGATCTGATCGCGGCGTTCGGCACCGTCTTTGGCTTTCTCGAGCGTCCCGAGATCGTCGACGATGCCGTCGTACGTCCACTTCAACTCGTTGAGCAGCTGCGCGACGCGCGCCTCACGCTGACCCTCGGCAATCGCGACCGACTCGCCGTCGGCGAGCAGCCGCACGAAGCGGTGACGCAAGGCGGTGTTCTTCGCATCCATCGCGATGCGCGACATGCCGACGTCGTGCCCGATCGACTTCGCATCGCGAACCGGATTGAGCGACGTTACGCGCAGAGGCTCGCCTTGCTGATGGTGCACCGTCCGTACAGACTTCCTGCCCTATGCGTCGCCACCCCTTGCCGAGCGGCGGCGCAGAGAGCAGGCAAGCGTCGGCCCCTTACTGGTTGAAGCGGTTGTGCTTGTCGAAGTAGATACGGTCGGAGAGGTTGTTCTCTTCGTGGTTCAGGTGCGCGTCTTCGCGTCCGGTCAGGTGACCGCCGTTGGCGCGCAAGTCGCGATTGCGCTGCGCCTGCAGCTGGTCGAGACGCGACTCGGTGCGATGGTATTCGCCGTACGTCATGGTGCCGTTGTGCACGCCTTGTCCGATGCGCGCTTGTTGATCGTGAATACGGTTCTCGACTTCGCCGGCGCTGGCGACCATCGGAACGAACGCGATGAGTGCGGTGGCGGCGATGAGGGCTTTGATTTGCATGAATGATAGCTCCAAAAGAGAGAGAGTGTTGACGCTCTTCGAGTGTACGCAAATCGGAGCGGCGGCATACGCCGCATGAGCAAACTTTCATCGCCGTTTCAGCCGAGCTTCATCTCGGGCGCATGAGCGGGTACGCGACCGCTTGCCGCGAAGGGCGCCGTGTGACGACGTTCGAGGCCGGTCAACTACAAGATCTTCGTCAGCGATTGGCTGACGCGTGCTGCGTGCTGGGCGTACTGGGCCTCGCGAGCGGGAACACGGGACATCTGAGCGTGCGGGTGCCCGATTCCGACAACTTGCTGATCCGCGCGCGGGGTCCGGCCGAAGCCGGCGTGCGCTACACGACCGTGGACGAAATTCTCGAGGTGACGCCGGACGGCGAGATCGCGAGCGGCGCGAAAGCGGGCTTGTTTCCGCCCCAGGAAGTCTTCATCCACACCGAGGTCTATCGCGCGCGCAGCGACGTCGTCTCGGTGGTGCACGTGCATCCGCCGACGGTCGTGCTGTTCACCGTCACCGGCGTGCCGCTGCTGCCGATCTTCGGCGCCTACGATCCGTCGGCGTTGAAGCTGATGCTCGAAGGCATTCCGACCTATCAGCGCAGCGTGCTGATCTCGAACCCGCAGCTCGGCCACGATCTCGCCGCAACGCTCGGCTCGCACGACGTGTGCATGATGCGCGGGCACGGCATCACCGCTACCGGCCGGACGATCGAAGAAGCCGCGCTGCGCGCCATCTCGCTCAACGAGCTGGCCGAGATGAACTATCGCGCGCGGCTGCTCGGCGACCCGCAGCCGATCTCCGATGAGGACATCGCGACGTTCAATCGCGCCCTCGGCGAACCGGGTAAGCCGATCAGCGCTAATCGCACCGAAGCGATGTGGCGCTACTACATGCGTTCCACGGGGATCGCCGGCGGCTAGATTGATACGGGTCGCGTGCCGCCGGCACGATTGGAGTAACGCGCTCTTCGACGGCCGTATCGTCGATCCGGAGATCGCGTTCGTCCCCGACGCCCACCTCGGGCTCGAAGCGCTGCTCGATCCACCGGCGAGCGTCGACTTCATGGAGTGCGGGCTCGTCAACTACTACTGGGCCCGCAGTCAAGGCGCGCCGGTAATCGCGCTGCCGGTGTTTCTGCGCGCGGCCTTTCGTCATTCGTACATCTTCGTCAACGATGCGGTGCGCGCCGATCACCCGCGCGACCTCGAAGGCAAGCGGGTGGGAACGCGGTACGGCATGACCGCCAACGTGTGGGCACGCGCGCTGCTGCAGCACCAGTACGGCGTGCAGCTCGAAAAACTTCACTGGCTGAACAAAGAAACGCGCACGCCGGCGCCTTACGCATTACCGCCGGGCCTGGTGCTGGAGGCAACGGCGAAGGATGCGGATCTACCGGCGATGCTGGCCGCCGGCGAGATCGACGCGCTGGTGCATCCCGACGTTCTGCCGACGCGTCTGCTCGCGCATCGCAACGTCAAGCGGCTCTTCTCGGACGCTCCCGCCGAAGAGCGCGCCTACTTCCGTTCGACCGGCATCGTTCCGGTGATGAACGTGATCGTGTTTCACGAACGCGATCTGCGCGAGCGGCTCGACACCGTCCGCGCCGTCTTCGGCGCGTTTTGCCGCGCGAAGACCATGGGGCTTGCTGCGATGGAAGACGTGCGCGATTCGGGCCTCCTGTGGTACTACGAAGCGCTCGAAGCACAGCTCGCCTTGATCGGCCCCGACCCCGCACCCTACGCACTCGCCAAGATGGCGCCCACGCTTGAAGCGTTCGTGAGCTACGGGCTCGAGCAGGGCGTGTTCACGAAGCCGCTTACGCCCAGCGAGCTGTTCTGGGAAGACCGCGCATGATTGCGATCGTCGGGGGCGGCCCGGTCGGTTTGGCGACGGCGATCGAACTCGGTGTGCGTGGACTCGACTGCGTCGTCATCGAGCAGGGCGACGGACAAGTCGGCAACGCGAAATTCGTCGACATCAACATGCGCACGATGGAATTCTGCCGGCGCTGGGGCATCGCCGATGAGATCCGCGATCGCGGCTTCAACCGCGACTACGCGCAAGACCTGATCTACGTCACCACGCTCACCGGCTATCTGCTCGGCCGTCAACCCTTTCCCGCGTTTTCGCAATTCCGTACGCCGCCGACCACACCCGAACGCATCGCACGCTGTCCGCAAACGATCTTCGATCCGATCCTGCGCCGGACGGCCGAAGCGCTGCCGTCGGTGCGCTGGCGTTACCAAACACGCTGCGAGAACGTCACCCAAGACGCGGACGGCGTGACGCTTACGCTCGCCGATACGGCGACCGGCAAACGCGAAGAGCTGCGCGCCCGCTACGTTGCCTGTTGCGAGGGTGCGAGTTCGCGCATTCGCGAGGCGCTCGGCATCGAACTCGAGGGCGCCGGCATGCTCTCGCTCAACGCGAACGTCGTCTTCTACAGCGAAGAATTTCTGCGCGTGCACGACAAGGGCCCGGGCTTCTATACGGCGATCGGGCCCGAAGGGCGCTGGGCGAGCGTGCTGGCGATCGACGGCGCAACGCTCTGGCGTTTGCAAATCACGAAGCCGTTCGAAACGACGGACTTCCCCACAGCCGATGCCGAAGCGTGGGTGCGGCGTTTCATGGGCCGCGACTTCGCCTTCGAGGTGCGCTCGGCGATCGTCTGGTCGCGGCGCGAAGTCGTGGCGAGCAGCTATCGCTCGGGCCGCGTGTTCTTGCTCGGCGATGCGGCGCATCAACTCTCACCGACCGGCGGCTTCGGGCTCAACACCGGCATCGGCGACGTGACGAATCTCGCCTGGAAGCTGGCGGCCGTGATCGACGGCTGGGGCGGCCCCGAACTCTTGCCGTCGTACGAGACGGAGCGCAAACCGATCGGAACGCAGAACGTGCGCGCCGCAACCGGGCGCTGGCAGCACAACGAAGCCGTCGGCGGCACGCCCGGTCCGGCGATCTTGGAGAGCGGCGCCGAAGGCGACCGCGTGCGCGCCGAGGTCGAGTACCGCGCTGCAGCGGATCCTCGATCGCGCAAACTGCGGCTACGATTACGGGCCGCGCTACGAAGACGCGGGCATGCAGCTCGGCTACTCATACGAAGACTCGCCGGTGATCGTGCCCGACGGCACGCCGCCGCCGCTCAACGATCATCGCACCTACTACCCGATCGCGCGGCCCGGCATCCGGGCGCCGCACTTCTGGCTCGACGAGCGAACGTCGATCCTCGACCTCTTCGGAACCGGCTTCGTGCTGCTGCGCTTGAGCCGCAACGCGCCCGCAGCCGATGTGTTTGTTGCCGCGGCGGCGAAGCGCGGTGTACCATTGACGGTGCACTCGTTCGACATTCCGCAGCTCTTCCACACGTATAACCGGCAGCTCGTGCTCGTGCGGCCCGACGGACATGTGGCTTGGCGCGCGGACGAACTGCCCGCCGATGCGGAACGCGTGCTGGATATCGTTCGCGGAAGCGCAGCCTAAGGACAGCATCATGGACTTCACGATCAGACGTGCCGGGCACGTAGTACTTCGGGTCACCGACCTGATGCGGGCGAAGGCATTTCTCGAAGACGTCGTCGGCTTCCAAACCTACGGCCAAGAGGGCTCGTTCTATTTTCTCACCGCGAACCCGGTGAGCAACCACCACATGATCGCGGTGCGCAGCGGAAAGAGCGGCGAGCGGCTGCCCGATCCGCACCAAATCGGGATGGATAGCATTTCGTACGAAGTCAACGCATTTGACGATCTGCGCCGTCTCTACCAGCGCATCAAAGCGCAGGCGCCGGCTTTCGGTGCGACGGTTGTGCGCACGGAAGACTTCGGCTCGATCACCAACGTCGTCATCGCCGATCACGACGGCAACCACCTCGAGTTTTACTGCCGCCGCAACGAAGGCGACGGTACCGATCTCGAGGCCCCGCCGGCTGCCGAAGATCCGAAACGTTTACCCAACCGGCGTTCCGGCATCCGCCGCACCAGCCACCTGACCTTACGCTGCACCGATCTTGCCGCATCGCGCGCGTTCTACGGCGAGATGCTGCATCTCGTGCCGATTGCCGATGTGCACGGCCGCACGTATCTCGCGAGCGCGCCCGACGCGCAGCCGGTGCTCGCGCTCGAGCAATCGACCGATACGAATGCGCCGTTGCCCACGCCCAAGAAGATGTTCGGGATGGAACACTTCTCGATGGAGCTCGCATCGTTCGCGCAACTGCAGCACGCGTACCGTCACCTCAAGGGCCGCGGTATCGACGTGCACCACACGATGGACCACGGCGTAACCAACAGCGTCTACCTGATCGATCCCGACGGCAACCTCATGGAAATCTACCACGACGTGCCGCGCGCCGAATATGCGAATCCGGATAACCCGTTCGGTTCGTTCGGCGCGATCGACGACCGCCTCGACGCCGTTCCCGCTGTCTAGATCACGCGGGCGATGAAGTCGCGTGCTTCGAACGGCGCGTCGATTGCCTTGTATTTCGCCGCGGTGTCGATCATCGGCTGAATCAATACGGGATCGAGCGAGGTCGCGAATTGCGTGCGCGTGCTCGCCGCGATCGTCGCCGGATCCATCTTCGTGAATGAGGCCAGCAGTTCGACGGTCTGCGCCTGATGCGTGTTGCAATAGGCCGACGCAGATTGCATCACTTGCGCGAAGGCGCGCACGACGGCGGCGTTCTTCCCCAGGTAATCGCTGGTGGTGAACCACGCCGACTGCATCAAGCGCGTGCGAATCGATGAGAGATGATAGCCGAACAGCCGCACCGTGCCGCCCTTGATGCCTTGCCCCAAAAACGGGCTTTGGAGCGCACCCGCCACGACGCGCCCGGTGGTGAGCCCCGCGACGACCGCCGATCCGGGCAACTCGACAAACTGCACGAGCTTGGAGTTGCCGCCGTTGGCATCGATCCAGTTGCGGAAGGCGAGGTTGTCGAGATCGCCGAGCGCGGGGCTCGAGACGATCTTGCCTTCGAGGTCCTTGACGGTCCGTAACGGCGACTTCGCCGCCACGACCACGGCCGAGTCCGGTGCGCTTTCGAGATACAATCCGGACGGCGCGACCAGCATGAACGCGATGCCTTTGCTGCGCGCCGTGATCAGCGGCAGCATACTCGAGCGCCCGATGTCGACGGCGCCGCCGGCGACCGCGGCGCTGATCGCCGAGCCGCTGTTCAACACGCTCAGCGTGATGTCGAGTCCGGCTTTGCGAAACGCGTCTTGCTGGATCGCGTAGAGCGCCGCCGTTACGTCGTCGTTGTTCGTCGACGCAATGCGTACCGGCGTTAGCGTGGGCGCGGTTTGCGCGAGTGCGCGCCCTGCGGTAGCCGCCAAGAACGCGCCCGCCGCCAGTGCGTGCTTTCGGTTCATGCGGCGAACAGCTTCCGCGCGTTGCCGCTTTGAATCGCGGTCACGTCGCTATCGGAGAGTCCGGCCATTCCGAGATAATTTACCGCGTGGCCGTACGATTCGCCGGTCCAATACGGATAGTCCGAACCGAACATGATGCGGTCGATGCCGAACGCGTCGACGGCGTGGGCCAGCGAACGCGGTTCGCCGTTGGCAGTGTCGTACCAGAATTTTCGCATTTGCACGCTCGGGAGTTCTTCGCCCGCCACGCTGCGGATGCCGCCCCGGTCGAGCCGGTAGCGCAAGAACGGCAGCATCCCGCCGAGGTGCGGTAAGATGATCTTCAACTGCGGATAGCGGCGCGGAAATCCGGCCTGCATCAACTGCATCGCGCACACGGCGTCTTCCACCGGCGCACCCAGCGGCCACGTCAGCCGGCTCTCGGCGATCAGCGGCGACTCGCACGCGAAGCCCGGCGGATGGATGAACACCACCGCGGCGCGCCGGTTGAGTTCCGCGAACACCGGCTCGAACGCCGGATCGGCGAGCGAGCGCGCGTTGACGCTGGTGGTGAACGTCGCGCCGTCGGCGTGCAGCTCGTCGAACGCGCGTCGCAGCTCCGTCAGCGCCGCATCGATGTGCGGCATCGGCAGCGCGGCAAAGAAGCCGAAGCGGGTGGGATACGTGCGCCGCAGCTCGGCGTGCTCGTCGTTGATGAACTGGGCCGCGCGCACCGCATCGCGTTCGTTCTCGAGATACGGCGTCGCCGCCGACATCGAGAGCACCTGACGCGCAACGTTGCTGTTGTCCATGACCGCCAGCCGCTCGGCGACGCCGTCGTCGGCCGCCGGCGAAACCACCCGCCGGCAATCGCCCAGAATCCGCGAGTCGCAGCCGAGCTGCTCGAGCAAGTCGATGTACGTGCCGCTGAAGTGATGCACGTGCACATCGATGAGACCGTGACCGTTACTGATGGTCGTTCCCTTTTAGGTGAAGATCTTGCTGCGCAGATCGACGGGAGTGTTAAGCAGGCCGGTTTGCGTCATGAGCGCGGTCAGGCGCGGCAAGTCGCTCGGCACGATTTCGGCATGAGCCGGAATCGGTTTCATCTGCGCGACGAGGTCGGGAGCGATGCTGCTGTAGCCGGCCACGAGTTTGATGAACGGTTCCTTGCCGGCGTTGGCGTTGCACCACGCGGCCCCGCGCTTGTACGCGCGCACGAACGCGCGCAGATCGTTGCCGCGTTTCGCCGTCAACTCCGGCGTGACGGCGAAGAAGCCGACGGGGCCGTTCGGGTAGGCGCGGCTCAAGGCCCAATCCAGCAACTCGATTGCGGGATCGGCTAAGCCCATCGTCATGAACGGATCGAGCGCCAGCGCCGCGTCGACGCGCTTTTGCTTGAGGGCGTCGACCATCGAGGGCAGCGGGATCTCGACAATCTGCACTTTGTCGGGATCGCCGCCGGTGACTTTGACCCACGCCGTGACGAGCATCCACTGCACGTCGCGCAGCGCGTTCACGCCGACGACCTTGCCTTCGAGGTCCTTGCCGGTTTTGAACGGGTCGCCTTTGCGCTTGAGCAGCGCGCCGGGATCCGGCGGCTTCGCGCCGATCGGCGCGCCCTCGATGATGATCCGCAGGTCGATGCCTTTCGAGATCGCCTGAACGATGCTCGTGCCGTTGGCGTAGACCATGTCGTACGTGCCGCCGACGACGGCCGGAATCCCGACCGCGCCGCCGCGCACGAAGGACGGCGTGCACACCAAATTTTCCGCCGCGAAGTAGCCCTGCTGCTCGGCGGCATAGTACGGCGCAACGTCCCAAATCGGCACGAGCGCGACGCGCAGCGGAACGGCGTCGGCACGCGCGGCGCGCGGCAAGCGTGCTCGCAGCGAGCGCGGCTCCAATGCCGGCGAGGCTTCCGCGGCGTGAGATGCGTGAGGTCATGTTGGCTCCTTCACGGTTTCGATAGCTTTGAGGAGATCCGCTGTGGTGGTGGCGACGGCGCCGGTGTAACCGGTGCGCCGGAGCGCGAGCCGTTTGGCGCGCGCGCAAAGTTCGCGCAGTTGCGCGCCGGAAAACCCTTCGGTGAGGGGCACCAGCTCGTCGATCGATGCATCGACGTTGCCGGTGAGGAAGAGTTCGAGAATTGCGCGGCGGCCGGCCGCGTCGGGCAGCGGCACGTGGACGTGCGTGCCGAAGCGTCCCGGACGCAGAATCGCCGGATCGACGAGATCGATGCGGTTGGTCGCGGCCAGCACGACGATGCCCGAGAGCGGTTCGATGCCGTCGAGTTCCGCCAGCAGCTGGTTGACGACGCGTTCGGTCGTCATCGAACCGCTATGGTCGCCGCGGACCGGCGTGATCGAATCCAGCTGATCGAAGAAGATCACGGCCGGAGCAACTTGGCGCGCGATACGGAAGATGTGCCGCACGGCTTCTTCCGACTCGCCGAGCCACTTGGTGAACAGCTCCGGACCGTTGACGGCGATGAAGTTCACGCCGCATTCGTTGGCGACGGCCTGCGCGAGCAGCGTCTTGCCGGTTCCGGGCGCGCCGTAAAGCAGCACGCCGGAGTGCGCCGACAGTCCCATTTGTGCGAGCACGTCCGGCTTGTGCAGCGGCATCTCGACGAGCTCGCGCAGTTCTTCGCGCAGCGCGTCCATGCCGCCGACATCGGCCCAGGTGACGTCGGGCCGCGAGATCAGCGTTTCGCGTAAGGCCGACGGCCGCACGTGGGCGAGCGCGTGCTCGAAGTCCCCGCGCGACACGGTGATCTGCTCGGACTGCAAACGAAACGCCGAGCGGTGATCGGCCAGCATCGAGGTGTTGCGGCGCAGCGCGGAGAGGCCCGCCTCGCGGCAGAGTTCCATCAAGTCGGCGCCGACGAAACCGTGCGTACGGTACGCCACGTCGTCGAGCGCAGCTAGTGCATCGGGCGCGAGCGGCATCTCGCGCGTGTGGATATCGAGCACTTCGCGACGGCCCGGCGACGTCGGGCGGACCGACGAAGATCTCGCGATCGAAGCGGCCCGGACGCCGGAACGCCGGATCGACACTGTCGAGCCGGTTCGTCGTGGCAACGACGACCACCGCATCCACTTGCCCGAGACCGTCCATCAACGAGAGCAATTGGGTGACGACGCGAATGTCGGCATGCGCGCCGGTTTCGCCGCGCTTGGGCGCGATCGCATCGAGCTCGTCGATGAAGATGATCGAGGGCGAGTGATGTCCGGCCTCGCCGAAGATCCGCCGCAAGTTGCCTTCGGTCTCGCCGGCATAGGTGCCGATAATATCGGGGCCGTTGATGTAGTAGAAGCGCGCCTCGACTTCGTTTGCGATCGCGCGTGCCATGCGCGTCTTACCGGCGCCCGGCGGGCCGTAGAGGATGATGCCGCGCGGCGCTACGATGCCGAGCTGCTGGTAGACGTGCGGAAACTTCAGCGGCAGCTGCACCAATTCGCGCACCGCGCGGATCTGCGAGCCGAGCCCGCCGACGTCTTCGAACGTGACGTCCATCGCGCCGGTCGGCACGTGCGCGTCGGCATAGTGCATGACGATCTGCGTGTCGGGCGTGACGTAGCCCGGACCGTCGTCGACCGTGATGACTTGATACGTCGTGCCGGAATTCGTGCCGGGAAACGGCAGATACAGAACGGTGTCGCGGCTGACGACCGTGCTGTCGGCGCTGAGCAGCGCGGTCAAGTGCGGGATCAGATCGTGCGCGGTCGTGACGTCGGCGGCCGGCAGCAATTCGAGGCGCTTGGCCGGGCCCAGCGTGATCGGCTCGATCTCGACCGACTCGTTGAGGCGCGCCTTCAACGCCTGGCGCACGAAGCGGTCCATGCGCACGATATCAGTATTGCCGTCAGCCGCCGGAGCCTCGAGCCGGGCGACCGTGCTGCGGCCGCGCTCGGTCGCAACGCGCACCGTATCACCGGCCGCAAGACCGAGCTGCTGCATCTGGGCCGCGTCGAGCACGATGCGCTGTCGCGCACTTCCGCCGGCCGTGGCGCCGAGATTGTCGACGGTGGCATGAACGTGCGGGACGGCGTTCGGAGCGTGGGCGTGGTTATGAGCGTGAGTCAACGGGGTCAGCCTCGTTTTGCGCGATCGTATTCGGGGGCGTTTTCAAGCTGTTCGAAACCGGTGCCGCGATCGACGCTCGCGCATTGCAGAAAGTTCGGCTCGACGGCGATCAACTTCGCCGTGATCTCGGGATCGGTATTGAAGTGCTGCACGGTGATGCCGGGCTTGCGCAGCGGCAAGTTCAACGCGTCGCCGGCTTTCCACGGATGCTTCACGCCGTCGAGCACGGTGTAGCCTTGCCCGGCCACGACGTAGATCACCTGATCGCCGCCGAACAAGAGCCGCCCCGAGCGGCTGCCCGGCGGAATCTCTTGCGAGTACACGAGGTAGCACGACAGGATCGTGTCTTTGATGCCCGGATGCATGTACCAGCGCATCAAGCCTTGTTTGTTGACCTCGAGCGGCAGCTGCGCTTCCTTGATGACCATGATGCCGTTCTTGCGCTGCGCGCGCTGTTCGTCGCGCAGCTCGAAAATCTGATCCCAGAAGTTTTGTTCGGCGAGCCGTTCGGTGCGATCACTCACGATAGTCCACCGCGGTTTCGAGTTGCGTCATTTCGGAGGCGACGTAGTCGCGCAGCGGAAAGTGAATGAATGCGATCCAAAGCGCCGGATGCGCCGGGTCGGCATTGAAGTGCTGGTGCTCGACGCCGCCTTTTTCCAACGGCAGCAACACCAAATCGCCCTTCTCCCAGTCGACTTTCTCGCCGTTGACCACGGACCAGCCCTTGCCGTCGATCACGTAGATCACGAGGCCGCCTTGATGGCGATGCTTACCGGACTTCGTATGGATCTCGTGCGTGAACACGGCCCAGTGCTGCAACGGCGTGTCGGGAATGAGGAACGGATCGAGGTACGGGCGCAACAGCCCCTGACGCGTTTGCTCTTGCGGGCAATCTTCCAACCGCAAAACGACGCGGCCGACGCTTTGCCGCTCGGTGCGCTCCTTGTCGTAGGTGATCGCCACCTCGTAAGCGCTTTGGGTGGGGCGTTCGCGTTCTCGCGAGCGCGTGCGTTCGGATTCAGCCATGGCGTCTTTCGGCGTTACTTAGGTACCTAACAGTTCTCCTTTGCGCCGGAGATATCGACCTCCGCGCGAAGATGTTCACCTCATGTTTACGCCGCTGTGGGACGGAACCTCGCGCAAGGAGCTGCTGATCCAGCGCTGCAACGCATGCGGGGCGTTCCGGCATCCGCCGAGTCCCATCTGCCAAAATTGCTTGAGCGACCAGCACGAATGGGTACCGGCGAGCGGCCGCGGCTCGGTGTACACCTTCGCCGTCGTGCGCCAGGCGCTCGGGCGCGGCTGGGAAGAAAAGGTGCCCTACGTGGTCGCCGTGATCGAACTCGAAGAGGGACCGCGTTTCCTCAGCAACGTCGTCAACGTCGATCCCGATGCGGTGCGGATCGGCATGCCGGTCGAGGTGACCTATCTCGAGCGCGCCGACGCGGCAACGTTGCCGCTCTTCCAACCGCGCGCTTAAGCGCGCCAGATCAGCGCCGCGGCCGACGTCTTTTCGAGGCCGATGTACTTGGTCGAGAAGTCCAGCACGGGCTGAATCATCGCCGGCTGAATCGGCTTCTCGCCGTACACGGCGCGCGGCGACGTCTGAATCGCATCGGCCGTCATGCCGACGTACTTCGCCAGGATCGCCGCCGACTCGGGATGATGCGCGTTGCCCCACTTGGCCGTCTGCAGCATCACGTCGACGAACCGCCGCGCCGTATCGCGATTCGCGTTCAGCCAGTCGGCTTTCGCATACCAGCCGGTGACCATATAGCCGCGTCCGATCGCTGCTTGCGGGTCGCCGAGAATCTTGATCTGGCCCGCCGCGCGCGCCGCCGCCGTGAACGGTTCGACGAGCAGCGCGGCGTCGATGCGTCCTTGCGCGAGCGCCGCGCCGACACCGGAGAACGGCACTTCGATCAGCTTCACCGATTTCGAGTCGCCGCCGTTGGCATCGATCCACGCCGCGATCGCCACTTGCGTGAGATCGCCGAGACCGTTCACCGCAACGGTCTTGCCGCTGAGATCGGCGCCGTTCTTGATCGTCGAATTCGGCGCGACCACGATCGCCGCTTGCGGAGGCGGGCCGTCGTAGACGTTACCTTCCGCGATCACGCGCATATCGATGCCCTTGTTGTGCGCGAGCGCGATCGAGACGACCGTGCTCGTCATGACATCGAGCGAGCCGCCGACGATCGCCGCGATCAGCGATGCCGACGTCCGCATCGGCTGAATTTCGGCGCTGAGCCCGGCCGCGGTGAACATGCCGAGGTCTTGCGCGTAGAGATGCTGTGCGGTCGCGTCGGTTGGGGCTGCGCCGATGCGGATCGGTGCCAAGTCGGCGCCGCGAACGATCGCCGGCGCGGCGGCGAGTGCGGCAATACCGGTCAAGGCTGCGGCGCGCGAATACGAGGCCATCAGTTTGTCCTTTCAGCTCCGAACGCGTTCCGGCTCTGCAACGACGCGATTGCGGCGGCGTCTAAGCCCAGCCAGTCACGCAGTACCTCTTCGGTATGTTCTCCTAACGTGCACGGCGCGGTGAACGTTGCCACCGTGCTCTTGCTGAACGTGAACGGTACCGACGGCGCAACGAGCGGCTTCTTCCGCTCGCCGGGTACCGGCCGGTAAGCGCCGCCCGAATCCGGCGATTCGACGACGTCGTCGACGCGCCGCATCCGTTCGGCCGGAACGCCGGCGGCCTGCAGCGTCTGCTCCACCTCGGTATTGCGGCGGCCACGCGTCCACGCGCCGATCGCCGCATCGAGCTCGTCGTGATGACGCATCCGTCCGACCACCGTTGCGAAGCGTTCGTCGGCGGCGAGGCCGGCGCGGCCGATCGCGTTCGCTAGCGCGCGCCACTGCTCGTCGGTTTCGGCGACGATCACGCACCATTCGTCGGTGCCGTCGCACGGATACGCGCCTTGCGGCGCGGCGCTGCTCGAACGGTTGCCCCAGCGCTTCGGCGGTTTGCCCGAAACGGCCGACGCCATCAACAGCGCGCCGACGGTCGCGACGCTGCACTCGAATTGGCTCAAGTCGATGTTGCGGCCGCGGCCGGTCGCTTCGCGCTCGGTCAGCGCGCCGAGCACGGCGATGATGCCGTGCAGGCCGCCGATGTAGTCGTTCCACGAATTCGAGATCGCGGTCGGCGGATCGCCCTCAGCGCCGGTCGTGAGCATGAGACCCGTGTACGCTTGCAGGTTCATGTTCATGCTGGTCCACGATTTGCGCGGACCGGTATGGCCGTAACCCGAGAGGCTGATGTAGATCAGGCGCGGGTTGTCTTTGCTGAGCGTTTCGTAGTCGAGCTTCAGGCGCCGCATCACGCCGGCGCTGAAGTTCTCGACGATGACGTCGGCGCCCATTGCGAGCTGCATGGCGATCGCGTGTCCCGCTTCGCTCTTGAGGTCGAGCGCGATCGAGCGTTTGTTGCGGTGCGCGTAGGTCGCGCGATGGCGGTCGCCCGGATCGCGCGACGGGCTTTCCACGTGCACGACGTCGGCGCCGAGATCGGCCAGCGTGCGCGTGCAGAACGGGCCGGCGAAGACGTGCGTGAAGTCGAAGACCTTCAGCCCGGCAATCGGGCTGACACCGGACGCCGCTTGCGCCCGTTCGTGTGCGATCACGCCGGAACGGGCAGCAAGTTCTTGTAGTGATAGATCTTCGACACCGGGCCGAGCGAGCTCGCGATCTGCGTCCAGTGTTCAGCCGCATCGCCGGTTTCGTAGACCTCGCCGTCGGTGTTGCCGACGAAGAGCGAGAAGCCGCCGGGATAGATCGCCATGCTCATCGCTTCGATGTTCGCGCGGCGATCTTCGGCGAGACCCTCGCTCGAATCAGCCCACGTGCGTCCGCGATCGCGCGACTTCATCACGGTGGGATCGGCGCGGTGCACTTTCTTCCAGTGCCCCGGATACATCATCGCGCCCGAAACGAACATCATGTCGGGATCGAGCGGCGAGACGAACGTGTGGTCGGGATAGCCGACGCGGAACGACGTGTCGGTGATCTGCTCCCACTTCTCGCCGCTGTTGAGGCTGTGGTAGGCGCCCATGCCGGTGGTGAGCCACAACTCGTTCGTGTTCACCGGGTGCATCGTGAGCTGGTGCACGTCGCGGTAGTTGTGATCTTCGGGCTTGGAGTAATCTTTTTGTTCGATCCAGGTCGCGCCGCCGTCGGTCGTGCGCATGAGCGCGCCCTGTTCGACCAGCGCCCACACCATGTTCGGATCGGCCAGGCTCACCGTGATCGATTTCACGTGCGGGATATGCGGTTTGCCCGGGAAGAGCCACTTGTCGCGATCGGGCGCCTCTTTCACGCCGGTCTGCTCGACCCACGTCAAGCCGTAGTCGTCGCTGCGGAAGATCGACGCGGGTTCGGTGCCCGCATAGAGCACGACCGTATCGCCGTGATGCGCGTACGCGACCGAGAAGACGTGATCGATCGTGAGACCGTTCATACGGCGCTCCCACGACTCGCCGCCGTCGCTGCTGAAGTAGAGGCCGCCGTTCTCGTGAAAACCGGCAAAGATGCCGCCGCGCTTGGGCTCGATCATGATCGAGCTGCAGTGCTTCCCCTCGAGCTTGTGGCCGCGGTTCTGCCACTCGGCACCAGGCCGCTCGCGCTCGAGTACGCTGATGCCCTCGACCGTTGCCACCAGCAACTTCGTCACGGCATCGTTGCCGCGCGTCGTGTTTTGTCCGTTTGGAGAAAGACAGGCGATCATGCGAAGGCTCCCATGTTAAGGTTGTTGGTTTCCGAGAATGAGACACGCGTTGACGCCGGTCACCGCGCACTGTCCGCTGACGATGGCGGTTTCCGCGTCCTCGACCTGACGCGCACCGGCGCTGCCGCGCATCTGCGTGGCCGCTTCGGTGATGTGAAAGAATCCGCTGGCGTTCACTTGCGAGAGCAGCCCCCCGCTCGTGTTCACCGGCAATTCGCCGCCGAGCTCGATCCGGCCGCCCTCGACGAACGGTCCGCCCTCGCCTTTCTTGCAAAAGCCGTAGTCTTCGAGCGTGACCAGCACCACCGAGGTGAAGCAATCGTAGAGCTCGGCCACGTCGATGTCGATCGGCCGCAGCCCCGACATCGCGTAGGCTTGGTCCGAGGCGCCTTTGGCGGCGCTCGTCGTCATCGAGGCGGCGTACTGCACGTCGGCGTGCGAGGCGTGCTGGCCGAGCCCGAGCACGTACACGGGCTTCTGCGCGAGGTCGCGCGCGCGTTCGGCCGACGTCACGATCACGGCGCCCGCGCCGTCGGTCGTGCCGCAGCAGTCGAGGCGATGGAACGGATCGACGATCATGCGCGAGGCTTGATGCTCGGCCAGCGTGATCGGTTCGCGCCACACCGCGTTGGGCGTGAGCGGCGCCGTGCTTGCGGCACGCGACCGCGATCGCGCCGAACTGTTCGCTCGTCGTACCGAACTCGTACATGTGCCGCATCGCCGGCAGCGCGTACTGGATCGGTGCCCCGACCAAGCCGTACGGCCGCTCGAGATCGTCGATCCAGTTGCGATGCGCGGCGTGCATCTCTTTGGCCGAACCACGCGAGCTCGACGAGTCGCCGTTCACGCATAGCACCATCGTGCAGAAGCCCGCTTCGAGCGCGGCGACCGCGGCGAGGATCATCGACACCGACGATGCGCCGCTGAGGCCGACGTCGGTGATGTACGCGGGCTGCAGGCCGAGCTGGTAGGCCAGCACCGCGGAGTAGTTGTCCATGTTCGCGCTGTGCGCGGGCCGCGCGATCACGCTATCGATCGCCGCCTTCTCGATGCCCGCGTCGGCGATCGCGCGCGTCGCCGCTTCGAGGTGCAGTTCCATGCCGGTGCGGCCCGTGCGCTGACCGACGTCGGATTCACCGACGCCCACGATCGCGTACTTGCCGCTCAGGCTGCTCACGGCGTCTCGGCGTCCCACACGTGGCGCTCGATGGGCCAGTCGAGACGCGGCAACAGAATCGTGCACGTGCCGCGCAGGATCTGCTCGTCTTTTTGATTGCGGCCGTCGAACTCCAATACGATCCACGGCGATTCGGGATCGCTCGATTTCTCGATCACCTTGGCCGAGAAGATGTGCGAGTCGCCTTCGTAGGTCGACGTGCGGTGCCGGCAATCCATCTTGCGCAGAAAGCCGCGCGGACCGGCCCAGTCCATCAGCGCACGCGTGAGCAAGCTCTGGCGCTGCTGGCCGCTGACGACGATCGAGGGCGCGCCGCGGAATTCGCGCACGTAATCGCGATCGAGGTGCAGCAGTCCGGCGTTTTCTTGCACGGCCGCCCAGAACACCGCGCTGAGCAGCGTGTGGGGCCCGAAGTCGCGCGGCGGGATCTCGGTGCCCACGTGGACATCCTCGAAATACCGCTGTTCGACCTCAACCGGATCGGGATGCCTCATGTCACGCTCCGTTCGAACAGCAGCACGCATTCTTCTTCCGTGTAGCCCACTTCGCCCAAGATCTCGGCGTTGGCCGAACCCAGCCGCGGCGCGACCGGCATTTCGCGATCCCAGATCGTGGCGAGCGCGCCGCGCGGGAAGAGCATGTGCCCATGTGCCGGATGGTCGATCTCGACCAGAAACCGCCGGTCGATCAACTGCGCGTCTTCGGCGAGATCGAGCGAGGTCGCGATCGGTGCCGCCGGAATGTGGCGGCTCTGCGCCTCGCTCACGACGTCGAGCTTCGTGGATCCGCTCGCCCAGTTGCCGATGCGATCGAGCAGCTCGTCGCGCCGCGCGAGCCGCGCTTCGTACTTGCCGAGCGTCTCATCGTTGGTCAGCACCGGATCGTCCATCCACTCGAGCAGCATCCGCCACTGTTCGCGCGAGTCCATCAAGCTCAGCATCCAGAAACCGTC
The DNA here is from genome assembly GCA_963845455.1 of Vulcanimicrobiota bacterium. Taxonomy (GTDB): domain Bacteria; phylum Vulcanimicrobiota; class Vulcanimicrobiia; order Vulcanimicrobiales; family Vulcanimicrobiaceae; genus Lustribacter. Next base: position 569,183 of record CAWJSM010000004.1, read on the forward strand.
GCTGCTCGGCAGCGCACCGGCGAGCGCCGTCACCGAGCCGCGCGCGCCGCTGCGCTCGACGCGCCGTCCGCGCGCCATGTAGTTTTCGATGCCGTGATCGAGAAACGATTCGAAGCACTGCTGAATGTCAACGGTCACGGTTTGGCCTTCGCCCGTCATGCGGTGCACGAGCAGCGCCGACGCGGCCGCAATCATGACCCACAAGCCGGTGGCGGCGTACATGATGTGGCCGCCCATCAGCACCGGCGCGCGATCGGGGTGGCCGGTGATCGAGAGCAGGCCCGACCGCGCGTACGCGCACAGCTCGGGCCGGTCGTCTTCGGTGATCAGCACCAGCACCAGATCCGGATTGAGCGCGCGCAGTTCGGCTTCGGGAATCGGCAGCGGCAAACTCGCAACGATCGTGTCGGCCGTTTGCGCGAGCCGCGCGAACGCCTCGCGCCCGGCGGCCGTCGTCACGTCGAGGGCAACGCTGCGTTTGCCGGCGTTGAAGAACTGATGGTAGGCGCCGTCTTCGATGTCGGGCGCGCCGCCGAGGAACGGTCCTTGACGCCGAACCGCATCGCCGCCGGGCGGCTCGAGCCGAATCACGTCGTGACCTTGCTCGGCCAAGAGCCGGGTCGCATAGACGCCGGCTTGACGCGAGAGATCGAGCACCCGTCCCAATGTCAGCTCGCTTTGAACGACGTCAGCTCGAGCTTTGCGTCGTGATTCATCTGACGGAGGATCAGCTCGCCGTGCTGATTGCGGATTTCGAATTCCGAGACGATGAGGATCATCGGCCGGCCGTCGCGCGTGCGGCGAGCCAGCAGATCGACGAGCTTCGTCGTGATCGTAAGCGTGTCGCCGACGTACACCGGTCGCAGCCACTCATAGACTTGACCGGCGTTGCGCGTGTTCTTGAACGACGGCGGCAACTGGAGCGGACCCCAATCGAGACCCGGCCGTTGTCCGACCGGCACCTGAATGCGGCGGAAGAGAATGACGACGAAGATCGGCGGCACGACGACGCCCTTGTAGCCCATGCGCCGTGCGTACGCCGCGTCGCGATAGATCGGATTCGTCTCGCCGATGACGGAGACGAAGTGCCGCACGTCCGACGCGCTGATCTCTTCGGGAATCGCGAGCGGCGGCGTCGTGTAGCCGATGCACGCGCGCATCTCATCGGTGATGAGCGACTCGACGTCGTCAATCACGATCGGCTACTTGCCGGATAACGGGCTGCCGCCGGCTTTGCTCACCGCGGTAAACGAACCGTCTTTTTGATCGTACTTCACCACGACGATGTTCTTCGAGCCGAGCCCGCGCTGTGGTTCCGCTTTGAAATCGTACTGCCCGTTCACGCCGGTGAAGCCTTGCAGGTTGCTGACGTACGCTTTGAGTTGCGCGGCGGTGGCACCCGGCCCGATCTTGCGCAGCGCGTCGACCATGATCAAGCCCGGATCCCAGGCTGAGATCTCGATCGTGTCGGGCTTCGCACCCAGCGGCGCGAGGGCGTTCGTCAGCGTCGCGACCGCGGCGCGCGTGGCCGGATTCATCTGCGCGTCGCCGCCATAGTACGGCACCGATGCGAAGAGCAGATTGCTCGGCAACTTCGATGCGTACTGTTTGAAGAAGCCCGCGTTGAGATTGCCCGGCGACGTGGCCGTGGGCAAATCGATGTTCAGATCTTGCGCGCTGCGGAAGAGCGTGCCGGCCGCCGTACCCGTCGCCCAAACGACCAATACGTCGGGTTTCGCGCTCTTGATCTTCTCCATTTGCGCGGCAGCGCTGAGATCGCCGGGCGTGAAGTACTCATGATCGACAATTTGGATCGACTTGTTTTCGGGCAAGCCGGCCGCGTAGAGCAGCGCCTTCTCCGCATCTTGACCGCCGGCATCCGAAGCCACCACATAGGCGAGCTTCTTCAAGCCGCGTTCGCGGAAGTAGCGCAGCGTCACGACGAACTGCGGTTCGTACGGAAAGAGCGTGAGGAAGTTGTAGCTCCCGGGCGTCGGGTGGCCGGCGTTCGCCAAGCAGTAGAGGAACGGGCCGTTCTGCTCGATCACCGGCGCGATCGCGGCGCACGCATCCGGACTCGAAGGCCCCATGATGAGCGGCACGTTCTTGGCGATCAGGCCCTGCGCGAGCTGCAGCGCAACCTTCGGATCGGACTGATCGTCGGCGAAGACGAACTGCAAGTCCCGTCCGCGGATACCGCCGGTCTTGTTGGTGTACGCCTCCAGCGCTTTGAGCGCTTGCTGATCGGTCTGCGCGACGAACGCGAGCCGGCCGGTCAGCGGCAAGATCACGTTGATCTGATACGGGTCGGCCGCACTCACCGGTGAGCCCAACGCCGCGAATGACGCAGCGGCAATGACCAGCGCAATTAATTTGCGAAAATACCCAGGAGCCATAGCAACGAGGTTACAAGCAGGCCTGGCTAAAGTCAAGCCAACCGGCGGAGTTGCATGCAGCAAGCACTTGAAATCATCGTGGGAGGACTGCTGCAAGGCGGCGCGTTTGCGCTCGTAGCTCTGGGCTTCGCGCTGATCTATCGCGTTACCGGAATGCTCAATCTCGCGCAGGGCGCCTTCGTCATCGTCGGCGCGCTCCTGCTCTACACATTTCATCAAGTGTTGCTGTGGCCGCTCGTGCCGGCGTTTCTCGCATCGCTCGCGATCTCGGTGATCATCGGCACGGTGCTGGCGCAGTTCGTCTTGGAACCGGCGCTGCGAAAACTGCCGCCCGGCGGTTCGATCATGATCACCGCCGGGCTGCTGACGCTCTTCGAAGGCGCGATTCTGTTGACGTGGGGCAGCCAGCCCTATCAGCTCGATCCGTTTACCGGCTCGCGCTCGTACGAAGTGTTCGGCATTCTCTTCCCGACGCAAGCGCCGTGGGATGCGGGCGGCACGGTGCTCATCGTCGCCGGGATGTGGTACGTGCTGCAGAAAACGCGCTTCGGCATGGCGCTGCGCGCGTGTTCGGAAAATCACGCCGCGGCCGCGCTGATGGGCATCGACGTGCGGCGCATGACGATCGCCTCGTTCGCCGCCGCGGCCGGCATCGGCGCAATCGCGGGCATGCTGATCGGCCCGATCATTTCGCTCGAATTCAGCGGCGGCGGCATCTTCTCCACATCGGGCTTCATCGCGCTCTCGATCGGCGGCGCCGCATCGTTCTTCGGCCCGATCGTCGGCGGATTGAGCCTCGGCTTGATCGAGCAAGGCGCGGCCGGCTACATCTCCTCGATGTTCTCGACCACGATCGCGCTGGTAGTCTTGCTCGTGATGCTCGTCGTGCGCCCGACCGGCCTGATCGCCGGCCGCATTCACCGCCGCGAAGACGTGCGCGACATTCCGAAAAACCAGAGCAGCGTTTCGACGCGCCTCAATAGCACGCAAAAGCGCGCGCTGGGCGCCGTGGCGCTGCTGGCGATCGTGTTTGCGCCGTTCCTCGTGAGCGCGCAATTGCTGAGCTCGCTCGTGATCGCCGGCATCATCTACATCGCGCTGCTCGGCCTCGACGTGCTGATGGGCTACTGCGGTTTGGTCAGCCTCGGCAACGCGGCGTTCATGGCGACCGGCGGCTATATCGCGGCGATCTGCTGCGTCGACTTCCACCTCGCACCACTGATCGGCATGCTGGCCGGGCTCGTGGTGTCGCTCGTCTGCGCGAGCATTCTCTCGTTCGTGACGGTGAAGCTGCGCGGGCTCTACATGGCGCTCGCAACGCTGTCGTTCGGCTTGCTGATCGATTCGCTCGCGCTCGGCATGCGCGATTGGACCGGAGGTCCGTCCGGACTTCCCGGCATTCCGAGTTTCTCGATCGGCAGTTTGGTGTTTGCCAGCCCGATGGCCAACTACTATCTCGTGTGGGGCATCGTCGTCGTGAGTTTGGTGGTACTGGCGAACGCGATGCGTTCGGACTTCGGCCGTGCCTTACGTGCGATCCACACCGACCAAACCGCAGCGCTCGCACTCGGCGTCGACGTGCCGCGCTACAAGCTCTACGCGTTTCTGATCGGCGCGGCGTTCGCATCGATCTCCGGCAGCCTGCTCGCCTTCGACTTCCACTTCATCTCGCCGACGATGGTGAGCACGGATCAGTCGTTTCTGCTGGTGACGATGTTGATCATCGGGGGCGAAGCCACGCTCGTGGGCCCGGTGATCGGCGTGATCGTGCTGACGCTGCTGCCGACGCTCTTCCAGTTCTTGGATACGTACAAAACGATGGTGTCGGGGTTCTTGCTCGTCGCCGCGCTGCTCTATTTCCCGAGCGGCCTCTACGGCGGCTTCACCTCACTCATCCGCCGTCTGGACTACTCGGGGTCGCCACGCTCGGCGATCTGACCGCGCTGCCGCCGTAAACGAGTTCTACGGTCGTCCGGGAAGGGAGGGCGTGGCCCAATCCGCTCGTGCCGGCTGCAATTCAGGTGCTCCATCGAGCGCATATCCGATCCGCGTGACGAGCAGCCGCACGCCCATCTGGCGATAAGGATCGTTGTCTGGTCGGAACTAACCGCTTCCACCGGCGCTCTCGAAAGCTCGTACAAGCCGAGTACCGCTCGAAGGTCGCCTAGCGATGGATGGTTCGGCATGCTACGAGAACTGGAAATCGGTAACGGCCGTTATCCGCATTTTCAGATTCTCATCGTACCCGGATGCAGATCACACAATCACGGTTTCAGAGGCTTTTTGCGGCACGCCCGACGCGACTTTTCTTCGCTTCGTACATCAAGCTGTCGGCGCGATCCATCGCGTCACTGATCGTCTCGAGCGACTCGGCGAATGCGCAGCCGATCGAGACCGCAAGGCTTGCCGAATGAAAGCCACGCTCGAGGCGCGCGCGAATGAGATCGGCTTCGGCGGCTTGCGATTGAATCGTCATGATCGCAAATTCATCGCCGCCGAGTCGGGCAGTGACGTCATGCTCCCGGGTAACCGACGAAATCACTTTCGATACCTGACGCAAAATCGCATCGCCGGCGGCATGCCCACGTTCATCGTTGGTAATTTTTAGGCCATCGACGTCGAGCATATACACAGCAACGGCAACGGGCGCTCTTGCATCGCGCTTTAGACGTTTTTGCTCCTCGTCGACACGTCGATTCCAACCCCGGCGGTTGTACAGACCGGTCAACGGATCGACCAAGGCGGTGTTTTCCGCGTCTTTCGCGCGCTGCGCTAACGCCTTCGAATCGTACGTGACTTTTATTGCGAGCGCCACGCCGAGTCCGACGAGCGGCGCACTCCAAACGGGAGCGTGAACATTATGAAAGAGCGCCTCGAGCCGCTCCCGCAGCCCGATCGACGGCTTCCCTTCGTCCGCACCCAAATACATGATTTCGTGCCCCCGGCACAGCTCCCACGACGAGAGCCCCGGCGAAAGTAACTGCGTTCGGCAACCGCAGCCCCAATCGCGTTGAATCCGCACGAGAACGTCGTTCGATAGTGTTTTTTGGGTCGTTACCGGAGGACCGATTATGCCGAGCACGAGTCGTTCAGAGACAGTTACCGATGCGCTCGCCTTCTTCTTCACGCGGAAGAACAACCGGAAACGACCTCATAGATAGGCACCTTCATACGATGCCAGCTCTGTTCGCCAAAAAATCGCTAACTCATAGGTTAGCGCTTACCAGCGCCGTGTAGTCTTTGCAGACGATGCAAGGACTCGGCAAAGCCCGGCTCTTGCATATCGAACGTATGTTCGATACAATCGGCGCCCCATGCCGATCGTCTGCGTCTGGATCCCGGCGTTCCGGCTGGCCGTCGCCCGGCTGACCCAGGCCGTCGACCTCGACGCCCCCGTGATCGTGGCCGACAAGCTCGAGCGCGGCCGGGTCGTCGATTGCTCGCTGCCGGCGGCGGCGCTCGGGGTGCGGCCGGGGATGACGCTCGTCCAGGCGCAGGCCGTGGCCAACGAGGCCCGCACGGTGGTCGACGATCGCGAGCGCGACGCGGCGGTCTGGGCACGACGTGCTCGAAGCGCTCGATGCCGCCTCGCCGCTGGTCGAGGACGCCGGCTGGGGCCGCGCCTTCCTCGAGATGCACGGCATCGAGGGCAGCGCCGACGGCTGGATCGGCGCCGTCCGCAACGCGCTCGCCGGCTTCGATCTGCCGCTGCGCGTCGGGCTCGGGCCGAACCCGTTCGTCGCGCTGCGCGGCGGCCGTGCTCGGCGACGGCACGATCTGCGACGGCGATCCGGCGGCGTTTCTCGCGCCGTTTCCGCTCGAACAGCTCGAGTGCGGCGACGACGTCTGCGACCGGCTGCGCTTGCTCGGGGTCGCGCACGCTCGGCGAACTCGCCGCGCTGCCGCACGGACCGTTCGTGCGGCGCTTCGGCCCGGCGGCGGCGCGCTGGCACGAGTGGGCGCGCGGCATCGATCGGCGCCGGCTGCAGTCCGCGCCCGCGCGCGCTGCGCATCGACCGCAGCAGTTACGGCGAAGGCGAAGCGACGTCCGAAGAAGCGGTGCTCTTTGCCTTACGCTCGTTGGTAAATCGCGTCGTCGACGATCTCGGTGCGGCGGGCAAACGCGCGGGGCGGCTCGTGCTCGCGCTCGAGTGCGAGAACGGCGACGTGCGCGAACTCACCACGCGCGTCGCGCAGCCGACGGCGGTGCCGGCGACGCTCTTCAATCTGCTTGCGCGCGCGGCTCGAAGGCGTCGTGCTCGACGCGCCCGTCATCGGTTTGCGGCTCGTTGCCGAGGGGCTCGAAGACGGCGGCGTGCCGCTCGCGCTCTTTGCCGCCGGCGATCCCGATCCGGATGCGCTCGGCATCGTGCTCGCGCGGCTCGATGCGGCACTCGGCGACGGCGGCGCGCTGCGCAGCCGCATCGTCGACGGCCCGCGCGTCGAGCGGCGCTTCGCGTACGAACCGTTCACGCTCGAACCGCTCGTCACGCAGCAGCTGGACCGATAGCGCGCCGCGCGCCGTTGCCGCAAACCGCGACGCTGCAATATCGCATCCGATCGCACCGCAAGCCGGTCGCCGTACGCGTGATCGGCGGCGCGCCGCGATTCGTCGGCACGCCCGCGCAAACGGTGCTCGATGCGGCCGGTCCGTGGCGCGTGGAAGAAGGCTGGTGGGCCGGTGCGGCGGGCTCGGGCGAGCCGCTCGTGCGCGATGAGTACGACGTGCTGCTCGACGACGGTTCGCTCGTGCGCATCGCGCACGAAGGCGAGCGCCTGGAGCATCCGCGGCGTGTACGATTAAGGCCGAGCTGCGACTTCGCGCGTTGACGTACGCAAGCGGACGTGCGACAATGACGTGTCACCCGCGCGATCGTTCGTTCTTTTTGCCGATCAATTGCGCATTTTTGAAAGACGAACGACATTTCACCCTTCGATAGCCTTGGGCTGCGACCGCAGCTTCTTCGCGCCGTGGCGGAGCTTGGTTTCACCGAGCCCACCCCCGTCCAAGCCGCCTCGATCCCGCCCGCGCTGAGCGGACGCGATCTGCTTGCCAGCGCCGCCACCGGCAGCGGCAAATCGGCCGCCTTCGGGTTGCCGCTCGTGCAAATGCTGATGGATCTGCCGCGCGGCAAAACGCGCGCGCTGATCCTCGCACCGACGCGCGAACTCGCCGCCCAAATCACCGCTGCACCTCACGGCCTTCGCGAAGCACACGAACGTCAAAGTCGCGGCCGTCTACGGCGGCGTCGGCTTCGGTCAGCAAGCCTCGGCGTTCAAACGCGGCACCGACATCATCGTCGCGACGCCCGGCCGTCTGCTCGATCATCTCGCGCAGAAAACCGCCTCGCTCGACGACATCTCGTTTCTCGTGATCGACGAAGCGGATCGCATGCTCGACATGGGCTTCCTGCCCACGGTGCGCCGCATTCTGCGCGTGCTCCCCACCAAACGCCAAACGCTCTTCTTCTCGGCGACGATTCCGCCGGAAATTGCGGCGCTAAGCAAAGAGATGCTGCAGAGACCCGATGCGCGTCGACCTCGCGCCCGCCAAGGGCCCGGCCGTCGGCATCACGCAGACGGTGTACACCGTCGGCCAGATGCAGAAGAACGATCTGCTGCTCGAGCTGCTCAAAGACAACAACATCTATCAGCGCGATCGCGTTCACGCGCACCAAGGCGCGGGCCAATCGCCTCGCGGCGCATCTGGTCAAGAACAACATTCAGGCCGACCGCATTCACGGCGACCGTTCGCAAGCCCAGCGCACACGCGCACTGCAAGACTTCAAGCGCGGCAAGTTTCGCGTGCTGGTCGCAACCGATATCGCGGCGCGCGGCATCGACATCGCCGAACTCGGTCACGTGATCAACTTCGACGTGCCGATGGTGCCCGAAGATTACGTTCACCGCGTGGGCCGCACCGCGCGCGCATCGGCCACCGGCGATGCGATCACGTTCGTCGCGGCCGATGAAGAGAAGTACTTCGCGCAGATCGAGAAAGTGCTCGGCAAACGGCTCGATCGCTCGAAGACTCCGGAGCTGCCGCCGGTCACGCAGAATCCCGTCCGCTATACGGACGACGTTCCGGGCGCACAGCGTCCGCGCTCGCCGCGTCCGCCGCGCAACGCACACGCACCGGCCGCGCATCCGCAGTCGCCCTCACCGCGCCGCGAGTTCCGCTCGCTGCCGCCGAGCAAGAGCGGCCGCCCCCGCTAACCGGCGAACAGAAAATCCTTGGCGGGAAAAGCCGCCGGGATCGCGCCGTATTTGGCTGCGGCGTCGATGACGGGCTGAATCAACGCGATCGAAAGGGTTGGCGCTACCGTCGGATACGCCATCTTGTTCAACGTGTCGGGCTCCATCTTCGAGAAGCCGGAAATCATCGGTATCAGGTCTTGATAGTGCGCGTTCGCATACTGCGAACCGCGATTGAGCGTTGAAGCAAATCGCAGAACCTCACTGCGATGCGCCGCAGCCCACGGACCATAGGCAACCCACGCGGCGATCGTAAAGTCGAGGGCCACTGAATCGTAGGGCTTCGCGATCGCACGCGCGCCTTGCGCTATCGCCGCGCTAACGAAGGGCTCGTAAATCGAAATCGCATCGACCCGCTTCGCCGCCAACGCGGAGGGCATATTCGGCGGCGGAATTTCGGTAAACTTGACGTTGCTCCGATTCACGCCCGCTTGATCGAGCAGTCCGTCGACGCCGATCGTGTTGATATCGCCGAGCAGTGGAACCGCAATCACTTTCCCGTCGAGGTCTTTGACCGTCTTCACCGGTGAATCGCCGGGAACGAGCAGCCGCGCGACCGCCGTCGCCGAGTGGTATCCGGCGCCCGGAGCCACGAGCACGACGGGAATGCCCTTTTGATGCGCGACACAGAGCGACAACACGTTCGTGTATGCGATCTGGACCGTGCCGCCAACAAGCGCGGACATCCCGGCACCGCCATTGGGAACGGGCTGATTGACGACGTCGAGACCGGCTTGTTTGAACCAGCCTTGCTGGAGCGCGTAGTAGAGACCCGCGACATCAGGCCCGGCCAAGGGCGCGACGGCGATCGACGTCGATGTGGGACCGTCGGCCAAGGCCGGCGCTCCAAGCATGGTTAGCGCACCAGCGGCCGTCGATGTAAGAAACGAAGTGCGACGCATGAGTACGCTTTCTAAGCCCGGAGTGCCGAAGGATCGATGATCTCAGACGCCGGGAAGGCGCTGCGGATCAGTTTGTTACGAGACGCAAAATTGATCACGGGCTGAATCTCGTCGAGCACCACACCCGAGCCGATGACCAGCGGGAGATCCTCGAGCAGCTTTTGCTCCATGCCCGTGTAATCTGCCATGATCGGAACCATCTCGCGCTTGTGCCCGAGGGCGTATTTCGTGGCCTCGTCCAAGCCCGCGCGAAAGCGCGTCAGAACGTCGGCGTTCTTTGCCGCGTAGTCTTGCATGCAGAAGTAGAACGCGGTACCAAAACGCTTTGCAACGACATCGTACGGGCGGCCGATCACCTTGCAGTTCTGACTGCGAACGGCTTCGGCCAAAAGCGGGTCGACCATGATTCCGGCGTCGACGCGGCCGGCGGAAATCGCGGCCGGCGTGGCACTCGACGGCAGCTCGATGAATTTGACCGTCTTTGAGTCGCCGCCGTTTTGATCGATCCAAACAGAGGTTACTTGGGAAAAGATGTCACCCAGCGCGGCGGTGGCAATGGTCTTACCGTTGAGGCCCGCACCGCCCGTCAACGGCGAGTTCTTCGCGACGACGAAACCAACGATCGGGCTGTCCGAAGAGTAGATCGCAGCGACCGACTCGATGACGAACGGAATGCTCCGCAGATGCGCCGTCATCAAGCTGAAGATGTTCGCTTTACCGATATCGATCGAACCGCCGACCACGGCCGCCGACACGGCAGCACCGTTGTTGAAGCGCTGCACTTGGACGTCGAGTCCGCGCTTCTGGAAGATCCCGTTACGCGCACCCCAGATGACGGCCACGACATCGGGATCGGTCGTGCCCGCGAGGCGAATCGTTGTTAGCGGTCCATTCGCAGCCGCGGCCGGCGCGGCGAGCGCCGCGACACCCGACGCGAGAAAGAGCCCGCGCGAGAGCGCATTATTTGCAGACATGAGCAGAGCCCTTCCTACGTCATCCAGAGTGAGAAGCCCGGATTCGTGTCCCAAATCGGTGGCTGCCAGCCATCGTCCACCACGTCCATATCGGAGAAATACTCGGCTAACCCGCCGCCCGGATTCTTGAAATACCAGAAAAGATTCGAACCCATCACGTGCCGTCCGAGCGGCGTTGCGGGCTCCCAGCCTTTCGCTTGCATGAATTTCCCGCCCATGACGATCTCGTCGAAATTTGCGACCTCGAACGCAACATGGTTGAGGCCGCCCTCGGGCTTCTGCAAGAGAAAAAGATTGTGGTGATCGGTGGAACCCGCACAGCGGATAAAATCACCGAATTGGTTCACCCGCTCTGACAGCCGGAATTGGAGCCGATCGAGATAGAATTCCGATGTTGCTTGCATCTTGGCTTCGGGGACGTTCAGGACGACATGCCCGATACGCCAAGGGCGAATGCGCGGTGCGACCGTGAACGCCTGATTGCGCGGACGTTCCGAACGGACAGGCGCGGCCAGACCCGGCGCGGCGATGCGAAAGGAGATCCCCATGTCCCACGGATCCCGCGTACTCACGGTTCCGTTCGAACTCCCGGGATCGCGGTCGGTGCTCAACGCGGCACCAATGGCGTCCAGCGACGCAGTATCCGCCACGCCCCACATCACCTCGCGTACCGTCGAACCGCCCTCGATTGCTTTCGGCAGCGTCGGATCGCCGGACTCACGCAGGCGAATCGTTTGACCCGAATCCAAGCGATAATCCACCCCGTGGCGGCCCTCTTCAGCGACGATCAAACCCCAGTCGTCGTAATAGCGTTTGGCGGCGTCGAGATCGTCCACGCCGTAGGTCAAGGATTCCAGCCGAACGACGTTCACGATGCCGCGCTCGGACGATGGCGTTTAACGGCCTCGGGATTGGTCGAGTCGGCGCCCATATAGATTCCTCGCTCCCACGTTCGTTTTAGCGGATCGGTAACGGTCAGCGACATGCGGCCGATCCGCTCGATTTCGATTTCGACCGTCTCGCCGTCTTGAACGGCGCCCAGGCCCTCATGGTTGGTGCCGCAGGCGATCAGATCGCCGGAATTCATCGTCATCACGGTCGTCGCAAAAGCGATCAGCTCGGGCACGTGATGCTCCATGTCGTCTGGTGTTGTAGTTGTGGCGCAATTGACCGTCGTTCCAGAAGCGGACGATCAGATCGTTCGGGTCGGGGATCTCGTCCGCGGTCGTGATGCACGGCCCGATCGGCGCGAAGGTATCGAACGACTTGCCGAGCCAGCTCATGATCGGGTTTGCCGGCCACGTGCGCCGGCCGTCACCGCGCGCGGAAACGTCGATCATCGATGTATAGCCGAAAACGGCGTCGCGCCAGTCTCCGCCTTCACCATCTTGGCGGGGCCTTTGATGACGATGGCCAGCTCGGCCTCGTGCATGAACATCCACGGCTCGGTGAACTCGGGCAGCATGATCGTGTCGCCCGGGCCGACGACGGCGTCGGGATTCTTCATGAACATGTTGAGCGGACGCGCCTCGCGCTGCGCATGTTCCCAGTAATTGGCGATGCAGGCGAGAATTTTGCCGGGCCGCGGCAACGGCGGGCGCAGGCGAACGGTGTCAGCGACATTGCGCTGCCCGATCGCTCGAGCGATTCCAGTTCGCTCCGCAGGTCGTCGAAGGCATCGATGATCCCGGCCATGGTGAGTTGCGGCGTGTACGCAATCGTTACCGCCGAAGAGACGTCGACGATGCCGCGGTCGCTGATGATGCCCGGGCGCGTTTCGCCGCCGTGTTCGTACAGTGCTAATTTCATTCGTGGAGAATATTCTTCCGAGCAATTGTTAGGTGCGCACGGACTGCAGCGGCGGCGCCTTCGGGATCGCGGTCGCGGAGGGCCGCAGCGATCGCGCCATGTTCGGCGAGAATTTCACCGCGCCGCGAATCGCGGATCTTGCTCGTACCCAAGCGGCCCCACACTTGTTTATTGCGTCCCGCCTGCATCGTATCGAACATCGCCAGCATGAGGGTATTACCTGCAGCGACGGCCATCAGCCGGTGAAATTGGGCATCGCAGATGGCCCATACCGACCAGTCCGTCGTCGTCCGCATGCGTTCTAAGCAGCCTCGAGTGCGCTGAAGTCCAAGCCGGTTGCGCGCAACGCGGCAAGGCGCGCAAGCTCGGGTTCAAAGGCAAGACGCGCATCCATGACTTCGCGCGGATAAGTCATCTCCGCCAACGTTTCGAGTGCGCGACGATTGACCAGCGGCGAAAGGCGCGGCCCGAAATAGGTGCCTTGGCCGACGTGGCGCCAAATGAGTCCCTCCGACTCGAGCTTGCGCAGTCCGCCCCGAACGCGGTTACGCGTCAACCCGAGCGTATCGGCAAGTTCGCGTTCCGGCGGCAACCGATCGTTTTGCGCAAACCCGCGATCTTCGAGATATTTGCGCAAGGAAGCCAGGTCGGCGTCGTGCTGCATCATGATGTTGCCGTTCCGAAGTCGGGTTCGTCGTTGTAATCCACCGTGAAGAAGCGGATGTTCTGAAACGACGGTTCGCTTCGCGAGTTCCCGATGAACGCGTGATAGTTCATCCATTGCAGATCCGGATCGCCCGTCTCGATCAGCGGCGTGGAAACGCCATAATAATTCGGGCCGCGACGGGCGGGTTCGCCGCGCATCAGCTTTTGCAAAATCTCCGGCGATGCATAGCGGCGACCGCTGGCGCGAACGTAGATGAGGTGTCCGTCATCCGTGCGGAGATTGTAGCGAGCATCCAACTCAGCCAGCGACTCGCTGTGCAGGATCTGCCAATCGTAGCCACCGAGGACGACGCCGGATTTGGCGGGATTTGAGAAAGTGCCGCCCGTCTGCGCAGGGATCTCGAAGGTACCGCCGAGCAAATGCTGGATCCGGCGCGTTCCCTTGCCGGTGTCACCGACGGTTTCAAACGGGGTGCACTCGATGCGCATCGTCATCACCAAACGCAAAACGGGATCGACTAGATCGGCTGCCATAAGTACTCCGTTACTTGCGCAAACGTCGCGCGATGTTCGTGAGCCGGTGCTCCCTGGAGTTCGAGTTCGCCGAGACGCGTCGAACCCTCGACGACGATGCGGCAGCGCTCGAAGCGCCGCTCCGTAAAACGCTTGAAGACCCGTGGAGCGCGACGCCCGGCTGTGCAAGCTCGCCCAGCACCAATCCGTCCTCGACGGCAAGCCCGGCGCCGTATGCGAGATGCGGCGTCGTCGCGTGCGCGGCATCGCCGATCAGCAACACCCGACCCTGGTGCCACGGCCGCGCGAGCAGCAAATTTTCGAGTGGGCGGTAGTTAATTCGCGAATCCGGGCCGAGACTCTCGCGCAGACGTCCGAGGATGCCGCCGAATTCGGCGAGCTCGGCGGCTAAGAGCTGCGGCCATTGCGCCTCTTCCATGCGGCGATTATCGGGAACGCTCTGCAAGAGGAACAGATACATTTCTTCATCCGAGACCGGATTCAAGCCGGCGCGGTGCTCGAGGCCCACGAAAACCGTGCTGTCTCGATGCTGCGATCGCGCGGGAAGACGGCGCGCCAACAACCTTGACCGTTGAACAGCGGCTCCGGCGCGTGCGGAAAGAGCGCCTTGCGCATCGTTGAGTGGAGCCCGTCAGCCACAACGACGGCGTCGTATTCGGCGCTCGGACGTCCGGCGAACGTCACGTGAACGTGATCCGCGGTCTGCGCGAACGCCGTGACCGTCACGCCGAGATGCACCGTCGCGCCGGATCCGCGCGTCGCCTCCGCGAGAATCTTATGGAGAACGGGACGCAAGATGCCGGCGCCGCTTGGAATGTCCGGTGACATTTGGTTCAACGGCGGTTCGGAAATGACGTCACCTTGCGCGTTACAGAACCGGGTGCCGCCGTGGCAATGTCCCTCGCGCTTCACGTGCTGGAGGATCCCAAGTGCGGCGAACGCGCGCAACGAGGGAGCATTGATCGTGAGACCGGCACCTGAGGAGCGCCACTGCGGATCGGCCTCGGCGATCTCGACCGGCAAGCCGGCGCGCTGAAGCGAGATCGCCGCAGACATGCCGGCAATTCCCCCGCCCACGATTAGTACGCTGCCGACTCCCATGCGTGGACCAATATACGGATTGGGTGAACCAATACCTCCAGGATAGGTCACCCAATCCGGTATATAGGAACGCCAATGACACCGTTAGACGGCCGCGTCGCTCTCGTCACCGGCAGTACGCGCCGAAACGGAAAGGCCATCGCATTGCGCCTCGCCGCGGCCGGGGCAGCGGTGATGATCACCGGGCATTCGTCGATCGACGCAGCACGCGCGGTCGCGGCCGAGATCGAGGACCGGCACGGTAAGGCACGGTCGGCTGCACACATTGCCGACGTGCGCGACGCCGAGGCCGTCTCACAATTGGTCGCGGCGACCGTCGCGCAGTTCGGACGGCTGGATATCCTCATTAACAATGCCGGCGTACGAGGCGACGGCGCCTTCGCATCAACCACGCTCGAAGCGTGGCACTTCATCATGCGCACGGTGCTCGATGGCGCCTTTCTCTGCGCGCAAGCGGCGGCACCGCATCTCGCGCAAGGCGGCGTCGGACGGATCATCAACATCGGCGGCGTCAGTGCACACATCGGCGGCCGGAACCATGCGGCGCAGACGACGGCCAAAGCCGGCATCGTCGGGCTTACGAAAGCCCTAGCGGGCGAGCTTGGACCAAAGAACATCACGGTCAATTGCGTCTCGCCCGGGCCGATCGTCTCCCCGGAAGATGCCCCGGAACGCGTCGAGCGTCTGCGCGGCTACATCCATGACGATCAGTTGCCGCTCGGCCGCATGGGCACGTCGGATGAACTCGCCGCGGCGATCGTGTCGCTCTGCGGCGACGAATGGTCCTACATGACGGGCCAAACGCTGCACGTCAACGGAGGCTTGTATTTTGGCGGTGCCTGATGCGACCTGCGTCTTGGCAGCGTATGCCGCCGGGGCCGTACGCCGCAAGCTGCCCGCGGATGTCGTCCAAAAGACGAAGGTTCATCTTCTCGACACGCTGGCCGCCATCGTATCGGGAAGCCGTCTGCCCGCCGGCCGTGCGGCGATCGCCTACATCGCCGGTCAGGGTGGTGTGCGCGAATCCGGCATCGTCGGAACGAAGGCGCGGAGTTCCGCCGTCAACGCCGCGTTAGCCAACGCGATGTTTGCCCACGCCGACGAGACGGACGATAGCCACCCCGCCAGCTTGACGCACCCCGGCTGCGCGGTGATCCCCGCGGCGCTGGCCATGGCCGAACGGCACGAACGCAACGGAGCAGCGTTCTTGCGGTCGATCGTCTTAGGCTATGACATCTGCGCTCGCATCGTTCTCGCGCTCGGCTACGAACGAATGGTGGCGCAAGCGCGGAGCACGCATGCCATCGGCGGCATTTTCGGAGCGGCGGTCGCAGCCGGCTCGCTCGCCGGCATCAACGCGCAACAGATGCGGTATCTCTTCACCTATGCCGTTCAACAGGCATCCGGGACGATGTGCTGGTTCGGCGACAAAGGGCACATCGAAAAGGCCTTTGACTTCGGCGGAATGCCGGCGCGCAACGGGGTCGCGGCCGCAACCATGGTAGCATCCGGCATGACGGCCGCAGACGACCCCTTTTTCGGACCGCGCAATTTCTTCGACGCGTTCTGTCCGGACGCCGACCGCGAGGCGATCGCGCGCGACCTTGGAACGCGCTTCGAGATTCTCAACACCAACATCAAACGGTGGTCGGTGGGGTCGCCGAATCAGTCGGTGCTCGACGCGCTCGAGTTTCTCATCAAGCACGAGACGTTCTCCGCCTCGGACGTCGATCGTGTCGAGGTTGAATTGCCGGACGGCTCCCTTCCCGTCGTGGATAACCGCGATCTGCCCGGAGTGTGCGCCCAATATCTCGTCGCGGTGATGTTGCTCGACGGCACCGTCTCCTTTGCCGCCGCGCACGACCGTAAGCGCATGACCAATGCCCGCATACGCGCGCTTTGGGCGAAGGTTCGCTTGAGTCCGAGCTCTGAGCTCCAGCATGCCCGGCCCGCGCGGCAAGCCATCGTGCACGTTCACCTCTCCGATGGTCGGGTCCTGACACGACGCACCACCGCCGTTCGCGGAACGGTCGCCAACCCGATGAGCGTCGGTGAAATCGAAACGAAGGCCTTCGATCTGATGGCCCCGGTGCTGGGAGATCGCAAATCCCGCCGTTTGATCGAAGCCGTCTGGACGATCGATCGGCTAAAAAATCTCGATCCGCTCCGGCCTTTGCTCACGGTGCCGGGGCGATGAAATGGCCGTATGCAAAGGGCTTGCACGCTCTCGGTAATGGGAGCTATGCCTATCTTCAGCCGAACGGCAGCTGGGGTTACAGCAATGCCGGACTCATCGTCGACGGCAGCGAGTCGCTCCTGGTCGATACACTCTTCGATCTGAAACTCACCGGCGAGATGCTCGCGACGATGCGGTCTGCGGTGCCGTCCGCCGGCAAGATCGGAACGCTGGTGAACACGCACTCGAATGGCGATCATACCTTCGGTAACCAACTCGTCGAAGGCGCCCAGATCGTCGCCTCCGAGGCATGTGCGCGCGAGATGCGCGAACAAGGCGCCCCGCTCGCACCGGGATCGATTCGCCGCGACTGGCAACGCATGGGCATCGCGGGAGAATTCTTCCAAGAAGTGATGGGCAGCGTATTCAGCGCGGAAGGCGTGGTGCTGACCATGCCGACTCGCACGTTCAGCGGCGCGCTCGAACTTCGCGTCGGCAGCAAGGAAGTGCGCCTCATCGAAGTCGGGCCCGCACACACCGACGGCGACATCATCGCATTCGTTCCGGAAGACCGGACACTTTTCACCGGCGATATTTTGTTCATGGACGGTCATCCGATCGTCTGGGCAGGGCCGGTCAGCAATTGGATTCGCGCATGCGATCTGATGCTCGCTCTCGATGTGGAGACGGTCGTTCCCGGGCACGGCCCGATCACCGACAAGTCCGGCATCCGCCGCTTGAAGCAGTACTTCGAGTTCTTGCTGGCAGAATCGATCAAACGCCACGCTGCCGGCATGAGCTACGAAGAAGCCGCCGGCGATATCGCACTGGATGCCTTTCGCGACTGGGTCGATCCCGAACGCATCGTGGTCAACGTTTTTGCCTGTTACCGCGAGATCGAGGGCGACGATCGTCCCGCGTCCATCATGGCGCTTCGCGAGGCGATGGCGCGGCGCTATTACGGGAGGCCACATTGAAGGTTGCCGTTATCGATGACTTCCAAGACGCGGCTCGCAATCTCGCCGACTGGGATTCACTGCATGCCGACGTCAGGTTCTTTCACGATCATCTTGCCGACGAAGCACGCCTGATCGAGCGGCTGGCGCCGTTCGACGTCGTGTGCATCATGCGCGAACGGACGGCGTTTCCTGCATCCGTCCTGGGCGCTCTCCCTGGGCTCAAGCTGCTCGTTACCAGTGGGATGCGCAACCTCGGCGTGGATATGGCGTTCGCGGTGCAACGCGGGATCTGCGTCTGCGGCACCAGCGCGCGCGGCGGCGCGACGCCCGAACTCGTCTGGGCGCTGATCTTGGCGCTCGTCCGGCATATTCCAACCGAAGACCGGGCGTTGCGAGCGGGGCGGTGGCAGACGACGATCGGCATGCAACTCAGCGGCAAAACGCTCGGGCTCGTCGGACTCGGGCGCGTCGGCGGCGCCGTCGCGCGCGTCGGCACGGCGCTCGAAATGAATGTCGTGGCCTGGAGTCCGCATCTTACCCCGGCCCGCGCTGCCGAGCACGGCGCCGAGTGCGCGTCGTCGCTGGAGGATCTTCTCCGCATCGCAGACGTCGTCTCCTTGCACGCGGTCCTGAATCCGCAATCCCGCGGTCTGATCGGCGAGCGCGAGCTGACGCTGATGAAACCGACGGCGTATCTGGTGAACGCGGCACGGGGGCCGCTGATCGACCAGGACGCTCTTATCGCTGCATTACGAAATCGTCGGATTGCCGGCGCCGCGCTCGACGTCTTTGACGTTGAGCCACTGCCGGCCGATCATCCGCTGTTGACCCTCGACAACACCGTGCTTGCACCCCACCTCGGTTACGTTTCCACCGAAAGCTTCCGCGACTTTTACGAACAAATGGTCGAAGATATCGCGGCATGGATGAGTGATAAACCGATCCGCGTGATTCAATGACAGCCGAACGGATCGACATCCACCACCATTATTTTCCCCCGGCATACCTCGCCGGGCTCGAACACCCCGAGCGTCTGCCGGACGTCGTGAAGACGTGGACTCCCGAGAGCAGCCTCGAGGATATGGACCGCGGCGGCGTAGCAAAGGCGCTGCTTTCGATCACGACGCCGGGCATATGGTTCGGAAATGCAGACGCTGCTCGCATCAGTGCGCGCGCGTGCAATGACTACGCCGCTGGGCTCATCGATCGGCATCCGGGGCGGTTCGGATTGTTTGCGGCGCTGCCGTTGCCCGATATCGACGGCACCCTCAGCGAGATCGCCTACGCGTTGGACGTTCTACGAGCCGACGGCGTCGGGATGTTCACCAGTTACGGGAACGCCTACCTCGGCGACGCGTCGTTCGCGCCGGTGTTTGAGGAACTGAACCGCCGGAAGGCGATCGTCTACACCCATCCGACGCTCAACGAATGCTGCGCGAACCTCGTACCGGATGTCGGTCCGACGATCATCGAATACGGTACGGATACGACGCGCACGATTGCGAGCTTAGTGTTCAGCGGCGTGGCCGCTCGCTTTCCGGACATTCAGTTCATCTTCTCGCATGCCGGCGGCACGCTGACGTCCGTCGTCGAACGCTTCGTCATTCTTGCTCGGGAACCGCGAATGGCGGCCCGTTTTCCGGACGGACTCATGGCAGCGCTGCAGCGGTTCTACTACGATACGGCGCAAACGTCCAACCGTGCGGCGATGTCGGCATTGCGCGAAATCGTGCCCGTATCGCAAATCCTTTTCGGTACCGACTACCCGTACCGAGGCACTGAAGAACACGTGAGCGGTCTGCACGCGTGCGGATTTAGCGCAGATGACCTGATCGCCGTCGAATCTGCAAATGCCCAGCAGCTGCTAGGAGAGAGATAAATCGCTTGAGCCTCCAACGCCTTTGCTCACTTCTGTCCGTACTTTTGCTTGTTACCGTTTCGCCGAGCGTCGTTCTATCGCAGAGCAGCACGCTGCCCGAGATGCGATCGATTCCCAAAACGACCGATCAGTCTGCCCTCGCGAGGCGCGGTTTCTTGTACGTCGGCGGCCAATACGCCGGAAGTGGGAACACGCGGGCGATGAACGGCCAGGCCTATGTTGAAGTGCTCGTTCCGAAACGCCCCGCACGACCCTATCCGATCGTCATGATCCCCGGCGGCGGCCAAGCCGGGACCAACTTCGAGCAAACTCCCGACGGCCGGCCCGGCTGGGCGGACTATTTTTTGAGCCGGGGATACGTCGTGTATATCGTCGATGTGCCCGGACGCGCACGATCACCCTATCGTGCACGACTGGATGGTGACGTGCTCGACGTGCCGCCGGCAAGCGCAGCGGGCTCGTTTGTCGACCCGGAACGCCACAACCAATATCCTCAGGCGAGATTCCACACGCAATGGCCCGATCAAGGACCGGATCCCGAGAGCGAAGGCGATCCGGTGTTCGATCAATTTATCGCCGGTCAGTATCCTTCGATCAAAGACCAAGTTCTCCAAGAAACGCTCGCGAAGAGCGCGATCGATGCGCTGCTCGATCGCATCGGCCCGTCAATCGTGCTCACGCACTCGCAAGGCGGAACGTTGGGATGGGTGATCGCCGACGGCCGGCCGAAACTCACTAAAGCAATCGTTGCCGTCGAGCCGAGCGGACCACCGTTCGAGAATCTCGGCGCGGGCACCGTCGGCGCAAGCAAAGCCCGCGTCTGGGGAATAACGGATATTGCCGTCGGCTACGATCCCCCGGTGACCGATCCGGCACAATTGGAAACCGAAACGGAGCCCAGCGCAGACGGCCCAGACCTCGTACCATGCGTCGAACAAAAGCCCCCGGCGCACAAGCTGATCAATCTGGAACACGTGCCGGTCTTGATGATACTTTCTCAAGCGTCGTATCATGCTCCCTACGACCACTGCACCGCTAAATTCTTGCAAGACGCGGGCGTCCCGGTTGAGTTCAAGCATCTTACGGATCTCGGAATCTTCGGCAATGCTCATATGATGATGCTTGAAAAAAATAATCAGCAGATCGCTGCGGCAATCGACGATTGGCTGGTAAAAAAGCTGCCGCCGCCGTAAAACTTATCCCGGCGCGACCGGCGTGAGGATCTGATCCATCTGCTGGAAGATGACCGGATCGATCTGCAGGTCGGCGGCGGCAACGTTGTCGTCGACCTGTTCGGGCCGCGTCGCACCGACGATCACCGCCGATACGATCGTCGTCGCGCAAGCACCACGCCAGCGCAAGTTGCGCCATCGTGCAGCCGGCGCGTTCGGCCAGCGGCTTGATGCGCTGCACCGCGTCGAGCACCGGCTGCGTGAAGTAGTCGGTCCATCATGCCGGCGGCGTTCGAGGACGCGCGCGTGCCCTGCGGCACGGCCCGGGCCGAGGTGTACTTGCCGGTGAGAATGCCTTGCGCGAGCGGCGACCACACGACGTTGCCGAGCCCGAATTCGCGGCACGCCGGAAAGACGTCGCGCTGCACGCGGCGCCAGAGCGCGCTGTACTGCGGCTGATTGCTGATCGGCGCCGGCCCAGCCGTTTTCGCGCGCCAGCGTGCACGCCGCGGTGATCTGATCGGCGCTCCACTCCGAGACGCCCCAATAGAGAATTTTGCCGGCGCGCACGAGATCGTTCATCGCGCCGCACGTTTCGTCGAGCGGCGTGTCCTCGTCATAGCGATGGCATTGGTAGAGATCGACGTACTCGACATCCAAGCGCCGCAAGCTCGCGTCGATCTGCATGCGGATGTGCTTGCGCGAGAGGCCCGCGTCGTTCGGGCCGTCGGCCCATCGGAAAGTAGACTTTCGTTGCGAGCACGATCGAATCGCGCGCGAAATCCTTGATCGCGCGGCCGACGACTTCTTCGGCCCGGCCGCCCGCGTAGACGTTGGCCGTATCGAAGAACGTCACGCCCAGCTCGTACGCCCGCCGCATGCACGCCCGCGCCGTCGCTTCTTCCACGCTGCCGCCGTAGGTGAGCCACGACCCGAGCCCAACGCTGGAAACCGCCATCCCCCAGCGCCCGATCTTCCGATACTGCATGCGCGTCAGTTCCTACGACGCAGCCGCATTGTCATGCCGAGATGCTAAGGCGTTGTTCCGGCAACGTGGTTGGCGGCGAAAAATGCCCACGCTTCGCGTCCGCCGTCGGGGAACGAGCGTTTCGGGAATCACGACGCGGCTACCCCAGAACGGCACGAGCACGAACGACTCGCCGATATCGTCGATCCGGAATCCGGCGCCACGGATAGTGCCGCCGCGGGTTGTTCACGAACGGCGACATCAAAATCGAGTCCTCGGCCGAAAAACGCAAGCCCGATCGGAAGCACGGCTGCCGGAAAGCTCTTCCCCGCCCGCAGCGACATCGCGATGACGCAATCCCGATAAGCGATCCAACCACCACCATTGCAGGTGTCGCGTCCAATCGAGAAACGCAAGGACGAGAAAGCCCATGCCGCAGACGGTGAAGGCCGGCCGCGGCAAGCCGATGATTCGCGCGATAATCCGCCCGCATCGCTTCGACGTCGAACTCGTTCACGTCGAGTGCCACCGGATCGGGAATCACGCAGTCGCGCTACGACACGGTTGTGGCAGTCCCTCGACGCCGCGCTACGCGCTTTGCTCGGGATGACAGATGGCAACGCTACATTGCCCATACACGATGGGAGTTACTCGGCGGGGGCCAGGCGGGAGCTGCTCCGGCTGCGGTTTTGTTCGGTTTCATGAAGAACGACGAACACGAGGGCGAACAAGAAGCACGAAGGCGCAGATCCGGAAGAGGTAGCTGTAGGCGATCACGGTCGCCGATTGCACGAGCAGGCCGTTGATCTGGCCGATCGTGGCGCCGTGGCTGTGCGTCACGCCGCCGGCGAGGGCCATCCAGGCGACGGTCGTTTCGCTCGCGAGCAGCGTGGTCGAGCACCGCGATGCCGACGCTCGCGCCGAGCTGGCGCACCAGCATCGAAACGCCGGTCGCGCTCGCGAGTTCGTTCTTCGGCAGCGGCGCGAGCATCACGGTCGTCACCGGCACGAACATCAAGCCCATGCCGAAGCCTTGAATGATGCGCGGCCAAAAGATGTCGCCGACGCCGGCATATTGATTGAGATCGCCGAGCGCCCAGCACGACCAGCGCCGAGAGCACGAGGCCGATCGCGGTGAGGATGCGCGGATCGACGACTTGCATCAGCCGGCCGACGAAGATCATCGACGCGGCCGTCGCAAGCGCGCCCGGCAGCAGCGCCAGGCCCGTATCGTACGCCGTCATGCCCATCGACGTTTGAAAGAAGAGCGGCATGATCAGCGAGGTGCCGTAGAGCCCGAAGCCGACGACGACGATCAGCAAATTGCCGAACACGAACGTCGGAAACCGGAACGAGCGCAGATCGACCAGCGGATGCTTATCGCGCAGCGACTTGATAGATGAACCACGCGCTCGCGACGACCGAAACGACCGTGAGGATGACGATCGTCGGCGAGTCGAACCAATCGTCGTGCTGGCCGCGCTCGAGCACGTACTGAATCGCGCCGATACCGGCCGAGAGCAGCGCCGAGGCCGAGCCAATCGATGCCGCCCTTGGGTTTCTCGAGATACGTCGGATCGGGAATGAACGCGATCGTCATGAAGAACGCCGCGATACCGATCGGGATGTTCACGAAAAACAACAGCGGCCAGGTGGCGTTGTCGATGATGTAGCCGCCGATCAGCGGCCCGAGCGCCGGACCGACCATCGCGCCGATGCCGAAGATCGCCGTCGCCATGCCGCGTTTGCCGGGCGGAAACGTTTCGAAGATGATCGCTTGCGCGGTCGGCTGCAGCGCGCCGCCGCCGAAGCCTTGCAGAATGCGGTAGAACGTCAATTGCCACACGGTCGTCGCCGTGCCGCACAAGAACGATGCGATCGTGAAGATCGCAACGCAGCCGGCATAGAAGCGCTTGCGGCCGAATTTCGCGGTGAGCCAGCCGTTGAGCGGCATCGTGATGACGCTCGCGAGCAGATAGCCGGTGACGATCCACGCCGCATCGTCGAGCGATGCGCCGAGCGTGCCGGCGATCGTGTTCAGGCCGACGTTGACGACCGTGCCGTCGACGATCGCCATGATCATGCCGAGCATGACCGTCAGCGAAATCAGCTACGGCGAGGCGGCCGGGCGTGCCGGAGCAGGCGCGACCGCCAGCGTCGTTGCGCTCATCTATTCGTGCGTCAGCAACTTCGTAGAGATCGCGGCGCGTGCGTCTCGATGAATCGCCAGCGCCTGCGCGTACATTTCGAGATTGCGCGTGCGCGCGATTTCTTTGAGCACCGTCTTGACGCCCATCATCGTCTGCATGGCGCGCGTGATCAGCGCGACGTGCGCCTCTGATGTCGGTCGACGCGCCGTCGGAGGGCGTCGTCTCGCGATGTTTGGCGAGCATTCGCTGCCTTTTTCGGTGATCGTGTAGACGCGCTTGCCGTCGATGTCTTGGCCGGTGAGGAAGTCGCCTTCTTCGAGCATTTGCAGCGCCGGATAGATCGAGCCCGGGCTCGGGCGGAAGCCGCGCTTCTCTTCGATCGTGAGCATGATGTCGTAGCCGTGCCGCGGGCCGTCCCACAGGATGCTCGAGGATGTCGTACTTGATGCTGCCGCGCTCGGCTTCGCCGAACGGCCGGCGGCCGCCGCGACGCTGATGCCCGGCTGGGGATGCTCGTGGAACTCGCCGAACGGTCCGCCGGCTTTGCGGAAGACCTTTCCGGCCTTGGCTTGGGCCTTCCCGAATGTCTTGCCGAGCTCGCTCTGCCAGTCGACCATGGGGTCATCCTCCGGGTTATTGTCGATATATCGAATCATGTTGATAGAACCGACATTATCCGATATGTCGGAACATGTCAATAAGCCGGATGGCGTCCCTCGACAAGCTCGGATGACACGAGGGCATTCCTCTTGTTATCGAACGTATGTTCGATTATGATAGCGGCCCATGGCTGCCGCCCCGCGCTACGCCGAACTCCACGCCTGGTCGAACTTCACGTTCCTCGAGGGCTCCTCGCACCCCGAAGAACTCGTCGGCGCGGCCGTGGCGGCGGGCCTCGCCGGCATCGCGCTGACCGATCGCGACGGGCTCTACGGCGCCGTGCGCTTCGCCAAAGCCGCCAAAGAGCACAAGCTGCCGGCGATCTGCGGCGCCGAGCTAACGCTCGAGACGGCCGATCCGGAACCGATCCGGCCCAGCCGCCCCGCGCGGCCGGCGAGCGAGGTGCCGACGCATACGCCGCGGATCGTCCTGCTCGCCGAAAACGCGCGCGGCTACGCGAACCTGTGCGAGCTGATCTCGCTCGCGCAACTGCGCGGGCGCAAGCGCGATGCGCGCGCGCGGCTCGACGATTTCACCGGCCGCACCGACGGCCTCATCGCGCTCTCCGGCGGCGCGAACGGCCTCGTCGAGAAAGCGCTGCTCGCGCGCGACGACGACGGCGCGTTCGCGATCGGCGCGCGCTTGCGCGATCTCTTCCCCGGCCGCTTCTATCTCGAACTGCAGCATCACTTACGGCCCGAAGACGGCGCGCTCGTGCAAGCGCTGGTCGCGCTCGCGCAGCGGCTCGACGTGCCGTACGTCGCGACCAACGGCGTCGCCTACGTCGATCGCGAGGACGCGCGCTTGTGCGACGTGCTCACCTGCGTGAAGTACAAATCGACGCTTCGCAACGGCCGGCACGCTGTTGCGCCCGAATGCGGAATACGTGCTCAAGACGCCGGAGCAGATGGCGCGGCTCTGTTCGACGCCTATCCGCTCGCGCTCGCGAATACGCTCGCGATCGCCGAGCGCTGCACGTTCCGGCTCGAAAAACTCGCCGGACAGTTTCCGTACTTTCCGGTTCCCGAAGGCGAAACGAGCCATCACTCGTATTTGCGCACGCTCGTCTACGAACGGCGCGCGCAAACGCTACGGCTGGCCGTTTTCGTCGAAAGTCGAGCGGCAGCTCGAATACGAGCTCGGCATCATCGCGCGCATGGATCTCTCGGGCTACTTTCTCGTGGTCTGGGACATCTCGCGCGAGGCCCGCGCGCTCGGCGTGCTCGGCCAAGGCCGCGGTTCGGCGGCCAACTCGGCGGTGTGTTACGCGCTCGGCATCACGGCCGTCGATCCGATCGCCGGCGAGTTGCTCTTCGAGCGCTTCTTGAGCGAAGAGCGCAACGAGATTCCCGACATCGACATCGACTTCGCGCATCAGGATCGCGAGCAAGTGATGCAGTACGTCTACAACCGCTACGGCCGCCATCACGCCGCGATGGTGGCCGAAGTCATCACGTATCGCACGCGCTCGGCGATTCGCGACGTCGGCAAGGCGCTCGGGCTTTCGCTCGGTCAGGTCGATCAGATCGTGCGCGAGTACGATGCCACGCGAATCGCTTGGCCGAAACGGTCGGCGTCGCACCGCCGGCGACTGCAAAAGCGCTGCCGGCATCGGTGGAGCGGCGGCGCGACTTCGATTCCGGCAGCAACATCGTGCCCTCGCGCGGCACGCCCGTCGCCCCCGGCTTCGGCGCGATCGACGACACGCGCACGCCCGTGATCGTATCGGGCGCTGCGCGGCGCGATCGGCGGCGAAACGGCGCGCTCTTGCTCGCGCTGTGCCGGCGCATCAACGGCTTTCCGCGCCACATGGGCATCCACTCCGGCGGCATGATCATCACGCGCGATCCGCTGATGAACGTCGCGCCGATCGAATGGGCGTCGATGCGCGACCGCACGATCGTGCAGTGGGACAAGGACGATCTGAGCGACCTCGGGCTGATCAAGATCGATCTGCTCGGCCTCGGCATGCTCTCGCTCTTGCGCGATGCGTTCGCGCTGCATACGCGCTGTTATCCCGAGCGGCCGCCGCTGTCGCTCGAAACGATCCCGATCGACGACAAGCCCACCTACGAGATGCTGTGCAACGCCGATTCGATCGGCGTCTTCCAAGTCGAGTCGCGCGCGCAGCAATCGATGCTGCCGCGCTTGCAAGCCGAAGTGTTTCTACGACATCGTCATGCAGGTCGCGATCATTCGTCCGGGCCCGATTCAAGGCGACATGATCCATCCGTTCTTGCGCCGGCGCAACGGCATGGAACCGGTCACGTATCCGCATCCCTCGCTCAAACCGATTCTCGAACGCACGCTCGGCGTGCCGCTCTTTCAAGAGCAAGGGATGCGCATGGCGATGGAAACCGCCGGCTTTTCGGGCGGCGAGGCCGACGAGTTGCGCCGCGCGATGGGCCACAAGCGTTCGCGCGACCGGATGGCCGAAATCTATCCGCGCTTGGTGAACGGCATGGTCGAGCAACGGCATCGAGCGCGAGGTGGCCGAGCGGCTCTTCCACATGCTCGAAGGCTTCGCCGACTACGGCTTTCCCGAATCGCACGCGGCGAGCTTCGCGCTGCTCGCCTATGCGTCGGCGTACGTGAAGTGCCACGAGCCGGCGATCTTCTGCGCCGCGATCCTCAACGTGCAGCCGATGGGCTTCTACTCAACCGAAGTGCTGGTGAACGACGCGCGCCGGCACGGCGTCGTCGTGCGGCCGGTCGAGGTGAACGCCAGCGAGTGGTGGAGCTTCGTCGAACCCGACGGCGCATTGCGCTTGGGCTTTCACCTCGTGCGCGGCATGGGCGAGGCGCAGCGCGAGAACGTCGAGCGCGCGCTGCACGAACGCCGCCCGTTCGAGGATCTGCTCGACTTCGCGCGCCGCACGCAGCTGGCGCGCGAGCCGCTCGAGAACCTCGCCGCGGGCGGGGCGTTCGCGCCGTGGTATCCGACGCGGCGCGATGCGATCTGGGCGTTGCGCGCGCTCAACGAACGCGAAGCGCGCGGCGAACTGGGGCGCGCGATGGAGATCGACGACGAGCCGCCGCCGCAGCTGCTTGCGCTCAGCCGCAATCGAACGCACCGCGCTCGACATCGCCGCCACCGGCGTCGCCGACGTGCAGCCGATCGCGCACTTTCGCGCCGAACTCGATGCGCGCCACGTGCTCGCGGCCGGACGCTTGCCGGCGATGCCCAAGAACCTGGTGTGCAAGATCGGCGGCCTCGTGATCACGCGTCAGCGTCCCGGCACGGCGAAAGGGTTCGTGTTCCTCACCATCGAGGACGAGACGGGCCTCGTCAACGTGATCGTGCGGCCGGACATCTACGAGAAGTACCGCCGCACGATCCGCGCTTCGCAATGTCTGATCGTCGAAGGCGTGTTACAGAAAGAGTCGGGCGCGATCGATGTGATCATGAAGCGCTGCTGGCCGTTCGACACCTCGGGCACGACCGACAAGGTCCGCTCGCGCAATTTTCACTAGCCGGCGAATATTTTGGGGCGAAGATCGACGTCGGCTGCGAGCAGACCGTTCTCGCGCATCAGCTTCACCATCGGCTGGATCTGCGCCGCCGTGACGGTCGTCCCGAACGGCACCATCGCCATCTTTGCCAACAGCGTCGCATCGATCTTGGTGAATCCGGCCACGAGCTTGAGGTAGCTGTCGTTGCCGAGGTTGGCATTGATCCAGGCGACGCCTTTGCGCATCGCCCGATTGAATGCGCGGACCAATTCCGGACGCTGCGCGATCGTCTGACCCATCACGACCCACAGTCCGTTCTGGCCGCCCGCGAACACCGAACTCTGCGGCCAAGCGAAGCTCTCGATCGCGGGGTCTTGCGAGCCGGTCGTCATGAACGGATCGACGACGTACGCTGCGTCGATGCGATCGGCTTTGATCGCCGCGATCAGCGCGGGATTGGGGAGTTCGAGAAACTTCACTTTGTCCGGGTCGCCGCCGGTCATCTTCACCCACGATCGCGTGAGCACCCAATTGATGCCGTTCACGCCGTTGACGCCGACCGTTTTGCCCTCGAGGTCCTTGCCGGTCTTGATCGCATCGCCGCGGCGTTTCATCAACGCCGAGTTTCCCGGCGGTTTGCTGCCGTTCGTGCCGCCGCCGAAGATGACGTGCAGGTCGATCCCTTTGTCGATCGCCGTAATCGTCGAAACCGTGTTCGCATAGAGAATATCGAATTGGCCGACCGCGAGCGCCGGCACACCGACCGCGCCGGATTGCACCGGGTCGGTCGTCACCGCGAGATTCTCGGCGGTGAAATAGCCTTGTGCGTCGGCCGCATAGAACGGTGCGGCGCCGAAGATCGCAACGGTCGACACGTGCAGGACCACCGGTTCCGCAAGTGCGGGGGCACGCAGCGCCAGCGTTGCCGCTGCGGCGCCGGCACCAACGAGTGCATCTCGACGAGTCAAACGATTCGACATCATGCTTCTCTCCTTACGATGTTCTGCCCATTCAGACGGAGCGGGTGCACTCCCTTGGCAAGGGGACGCGCGCAGCAGCACTAATGCCATCGGCATGAACGAACTTGCAGGCAAAGTCGCGCTCATCACCGGCTGCGGACCGAGCATGGGGCAGGCGGTCGCCCAAACGTTTGCGGCACGCGGCGCTGCCGTCGTCTGCAATAACCTCTATCCGGAGGTCGCACAGCAAGTGGTCGACGCGGTGAAGAGTCAAGGCGGGCGCGCCGTCGCGGCACCCGGCGACGTTACCGATCCCGATGCGGTCGCGAGTTTTCTTGCGATTGCGGAGCGGACGTTCGGCCCGGTCGACACGCTCGTCTGCAATCCGACGACGCCCGGCAAGAACAGTTTGTTCAACACCAGCCTTGAAGAATTCCGGCGCATCATCGACGTCGTGCTCACCGGCTCGTTTCTGTGCTCGAAGGCCGTCGCGCAACGTCTCGTCGAGCTGAAGAAGCCCGGATCGATCGTGCTCGTCGCCTCGACGTCGGGACACCGCGGCCGGCCCGATGCCCTGGCCTACTGCTCTGCCAAAGGCGGAACGTTGAACATGGTGCGCGCGATGGCGACCGATCTTGCGCCGTACAAGATTCGCGTCAACTCGGCAACCCCGACGAAAACCGGACCGAAGCACCGCAGTTGGGATGAGATTCCGCTCGGACGGCTGGGCGAACCCGAAGACATTGCAAAAGCGATCGCCTTCCTCGTATCGGACGACGCCGGCTTCATCACCGGCGAAGACATCCGCGTCGACGGCGGCGCGCTCGCGACGTGGGGCGTCGGACGCGGTCTCGTTTGAGCAGCTGTCAGCGTGGATGAGACCCTGGGCGTCGTTGCCCCATCGAAGCGCGTGTGGACGCTGGTCGCAACGAGCATTGTAACGGTCCTCTCGATGATGGACCAGACGATCGCCAACACCGCGCTGCCGACGATCGCTCACGACATCAACGCCAGCGCCGCGGCATCGATCTGGGTGATCAACGGCTATCAGCTGGCGCTCACGGTCGGGATCGTGCCGTTAGCTGCGGCCGGCGACATCTTCGGTTACTGGCGCGTGTACCGGCTCGGCCTGCTCGTGTTCATACTGGCGTCGCTCGGTTGCGTGCTTTCGCACGATCTCGTGATGCTCACGGCATCGCGCTTCGTGCAGGGCCTCGCCGGCGCGGCGCTGACCGTCACGTCGTCCCCGATCAACCGGCTCGTCTACCCGCCGAAGATGCTCGGCCGTGCGACCGGCGTGAGCGCGATGGCGGTTTCGCTCGGCGCGGCCACAGGTCCGATCGTCGGCGGCGCGATCCTCGCGATCGGACCGTGGCAATGGCTCTTCGCGCTGAACATCCCGATCGGCATCGCCGTGTACATTATGGCAATCGTGGTGATTCCGAAAACGCCCGGCCATCGCGGATCATTCGATGCGTTGAGCGCGGTGATGAGCGTGGCGATGTTCGGTCTCGCGGTCATCGGTTTCGATTCGTTGTCGCACAACAGTTCGACGCCGCTCGCCCTCGCCGAAATCGTTGCCGCGGGCATCATCGGGTGGCTGTTCATCCGCCGGCAATTGGCGACGCCGCTGCCGATGTTCGCCGTCGACCTGTTCGCGCAGCTGCGCTTCACGCTAGCTGTCTTCGCGTGTTACGCCTCGTTCATCTCGCAGACGATCGCATGGGTGGCGCTGCCGTTCGCACTGCAAACCGTGATGGGATATAAGCCGCTGCAGATCGGCGCGCTGCTCTTACCGTGGCTGCTCGCGTCCGCCGCGATGGCGCCGCTCTCGGGCCGGCTCGCCGATCGTTACAACTCCTCGCGGCTCGCGGTGATCGGGCTCGGTCTCTTCAGCGCCGGCCTGCTGTTCACGACGTTGATGGGCCCCTCGCCATCACCGTTCGACATCGCGTGGCGCATGGCCGTGTGCGGCATCGGCTACGGTCTCTTCCAATCGCCGAACAACCGCTCGATGCAAGGCAGCGCGCCGCGCGAACGCAGCGGCGCCCCGCAAGCGATTCAAGGCGTGGCGCGCGTGTTCGGACAAACGACCGGCGCCGTCATCGTGGCGATCATCTTCGCGACGCAAGGCCACCCGACGGCGAACGGCAGCGGAATCACCGATACCGCCGTGGTGATCGCGATGGGCGCGGCGACCGCGTGCGCGGTGCTCGCCACGTTGGCCAGCCTGTGGCGCGGGGTGGCGGTCGGTTCGATCGTTCTCGCTAAAGCGTCCTGACGGCGGAGCGCGAAATAGCGCGCCATGTCGACTCGCGAAGCGGTGATACTCGAACCCGGCGGCGGCCGCGCGTATCCGATGGGACGCATTGCGGCCGTGTTCAAAGCGGACGGCGCGGAAACGGAAAACCGCTACACGATCTCCGAGTGGTGGCTCGACCCGCATACCAAGGGGCCGGGCCCGCACTCCCACGAGAAAGACGACACGTTCTACGTCATCGAGGGCACGATGAGCTTGCTCGTCGGCGAGCACTGGACGCACGCCACCAAGGGTTCGTTCGTGCTCGTCCCCGGCGGCGTCGTGCACGACTTCGAAAACCGGACCGAGCAGCGCGCGGGAGTCCTGAACTTCTCGGCTCCGGGCGCGTTCGAGCCGGAGATGCCGGCGATCGTCGATTGGTTCGCCGAGAACCCGCCCGGGGACGCCTGCTGAGCGCAGGTAGTTGACGATCGTCAACTAATTCGCGGGTATGACCAGCATGCTCGATCGCCGGGTCGATCAGGTCCGGCGCTTCAACCGCCTCTACACCAAGCGCCTCGGCGTCCTGGCCGAGAATTTTCTGCGCTCACCGTTCACCCTGGCGGAGGGGCGGGTGCTCCACGAGCTGGCCAACCGCGAAACGCCCTCGCCGAGCGATGTGGCGTCCGCGCTCGACCTCGACCCGGGGTATCTGAGCCGGATTCTGCGCCGCTTCGAGGGCCAAGGGTTCGTGACGCGGACGCCATCGCCCGACGACGGCCGCCGCGACGTCCTCACGCTCACCGCCGCCGGACGGGCCGCCTACGCGCCGCTCAACGAACGCTCGCACGACGAGATCGCCGCGCTCTTGGCGCCGCTGCCGGACGAACGTCAGGAGCGCGTGCTCGACGCGATGGCGACGATCGCACGAAGCGCTCGCGCCGGACGAGGCGCTGAGCGAGATCGTGCTGCGCGAACCGCAAGTCGGCGACTACGGCTGGGTGATCGAACGCCACGGCGTCCTCTACGGTACCGAATACGGCTTCGATGCGCACATGGAAGGCTACGTGTCCGAAGTCATCGCCGCGTACGTCGCCAACTACGACGCCGCGCGCGATCGCATGTGGATCGCGGAACGCAACGGCGCGCGCGCCGGCTGCATCTTCGCCGTCCACGACTACGACGACCCCACCGTCGCGCGTCTGCGCCTGCTGCTCACCGAACCATCGGCGCGCGGCTGCGGCTTGGGCCGCCGCCTCGTGCGCGAATGCATTGCGTTCGCACGTGCCGCCGGCTATCGCAAAATGGTGCTGTGGACGCACTCGATCCTTACCGCCGCGCGCGCGATTTACGCGAGCGAAGGCTTCGTTATCATCGCCACCGAGTCCAACGATCTCTGGGGCCCGCACCTCACCAGCGAAACGTGGGAACTCACCTTCTAACGCGCAGTCATCGTCAACGCATTGGCGGTTGCGGCACCGAACGTCGTGTTGTCGAAGATGCACCACGCCGGCGCGCGCCGGCGAATTCACCATTGCGGCGATCTCCTCGAGCCGTGTATCGTCGTAGGCGGAATAGTACATGCGCGGCGAGCCGTGCAAACGCCAATAGGTGAAGCCATCCCAGCCGCCCGGAGCGAACGGTGCACCCGACGGCTGAGGATCGGCGGCGACGCGTGCGATGTGGAACGTTGCGAGCGCGGCGTCGGCCACGGCGGTGAACCATGTCGCGTGGCGCGGTTCGCACGCGACGCGGCCGGCGTAACGCGCGCGCAATCGCGTGAAGAAATGCCGGCACCACGACGTCATCGTATGCAAACGACGGGGGCAGTTGAACGAGCAGTACGTCGCGCTTATGACCGAGCGCCGCACTCGCATCGAGAAAGCGTTCGACTTCATCGTCCACATCGACAAGCCGGCGCACGTGCGTGATCTCTTTCGGCACCTTCAGTGCAAAGCGGAAATCATCGGGAACGGTGCGTGCCCAACGCTCGTAAGTCGATGCGCGATGCGGGCGATAGAATGACGAGTTGATCTCGACGCAGTTGAAGCGGCTCGCGTAACGCTCCAGCTGCGTGGCGCCGGCGGCGAAACGGTCGCGGACGTCGGGCGGCAATGCCCAGCCGGCCGTTCCGATTCGCCGCTCCCCGCTTGCCATCGGCGCAGTATTCCCCGATGGAGCAATTGACCGTGCCTGCCGTTCGCCGTACTTGCCTAGGAGTTGAAGAGCCCGTTAGACCGCGGTCCCGGCCCTGCGCTTTCCCATCGCTCGCTGACCGAAGACACGCGCCGCGATACGCTCGTAGCGCTGCAGATCCCCGGCGTTCAACAACATGAAGCTCAGCGGCGAAGCGCCGGTCGTCCGGTTGAAGAGGACCCCGCGGGCGACCGTCGACAAGACGTACGTCACGCTGGTCGCGAGGGCCGCGCCGTAGATTCCGATGACGTGCAACGTTCCCGCCGTGATGACGGCGCAGGCAATGACCGACGCGCTCTGCTGGTAAAATATCGTGAGCGGTTTGCCTTCCCGGGTCGCGACGTAATAGCCCATCGTACCGTTGGCGGCGTAGCAAATGGCGCCCGGAATGAGCCAACGCAGGACGTGACCGGCCTCGGCGTAAGCGGCTCCGTAGACGAAGACGATAGCGGCCGGAGCGATTGCAAATAAGATGGCCCCGGCGACGGTAACGACCGCCAAGGTGTTCCGGGTGACGCTGGCCGTAAGCGCAATCGCTTCCGCCCGCTCGGCAACGGCGATGCGGCCCATCGTGCTCCAGCCCAATGGCCGGCTCAATTGCCAGAGCAGTTCGGCCGTTGCCACGGATAACGAATAGATGCCGAGAGTTCGTGCATCGAGCATGAGGCCGACGATGAAAACATCGACCCGCAGATTTAGAAACGTCGCTACCGAGATGCTGCCGGATTTGAAGCCGAAGCGCGCCTGATCGAAGAGGACCGCCGGCGTCGTACTGCGCGCGGCCGAGGCCGGTATCAGCGCTGCTACCCGGATCCACGCATACGCGGCGGCGGCGAGATACATCGCCGCCCAAATGCCCAGGATCGCGTAAGCATCCGCGTGCCACAACAGAAGTGCCGGCACCACGACGAGGGCGTAGCCGAACGTACCGAAAGCGCCTATGACAATCGTTGCGGCAACCTGATTACGCATCAAGAGAAAACTGTTGACAACCTGCACGTAGACGGAGAACGGGATCGCGATCGCGACAAAAATCAACGTGCCGAAGCGCGGGACCGTGAAACCGACAACCAACAGCGCGATGGAGAGGGGCAAGAACACCGCGCCGATGAGCCGCAATGCCGCCGCGTAAACGAGGCTCTCCGGTTCGCGCCGATTGCCGCATTGATACATGATCGCCGACTGAATGCCGTCGCCGTAGGTCGTGAAGATGGCGAGCAGCAGCATCGCCAGCGCGACGATGCCTTTGCCCGCCGGCCCCAACGTTCGTGCGACGACGATTCCAGTGACGATCGTTACGACGTAGCCGCCCGACTGTCCGCAGAACGTTAGAAAGGTCTGCCGAACGATGTTCGCCTGCCGAGGCGGCGATGCGTCTTCATGAGGCATGCTTGAATGACCGTTTCAGCCCGCGCGCCGACCGGTAAAGCGAGTGCCCCAACGTCGTATCGCTCAAACGGGCGGCTGTGCAGCAGGCACGCGCGGTCAGTGACGGCCGATACCGGACGAGACGGGCATACAGATCGCATGCGTCGGCGAAACGGCCGGCTTTGAATGCGGCACGCGCCGCGCGATGCACGTAAAAGGGCAGCGCGCCATCCCAAAAAGCTTCCATGCCGGCGGGGTAGGCGTCCTTGGCGTCGCGTGCTTTTGCCACCATGTGCGCGATCCAGCGCGCCGCATCGATGAAGTCACGCGAAACGTTGTTCGCGTGGTAGCGGTAGCGCACCAGCGGGCGGCCGACGACTGCAGCCGCCGCTCCCCGGCCAGCGAGGCGCAGCCAAAAATCCCAATCTTCCGCGCGCGGCATTGCGGCATCGAAAGCACCGCACGCGAGCGCGAGATCACGTCGAAACATCGCCGACGAAGGCAACACGAGGGGGCCATACCGGATGAGGCTCCTGCAGAACGTGGCGTGGTCGAGAAACGACGTTCCGGCGCCGTCGTCGCCGACTGCCATCCGGTATGCCGCGCGAATTTCCAAATGGTGCGGCGTGATCGCCCGGTCGGTACCGCCGAAGAGCATCGAGCTATTGATGACTGCCTCGCCTTGATAGGTGAGCCAGTTCGTGAAGACGATTCCGGCGGCGGGATAGCGCTCGATAGCCTCCCACTGTCGTTCGAGCTTGTCCGGTTCCCACAGATCGTCGTCGTCGAGAAGGGCAATCCACTCCCCGCTGGCAGCCGCGATACCGGTATTTCGGGCGCTGGGCAGACCGGCATTGACCTGCGCGATGATGCGCACGCCGGGCAATCCGCTCACCGGCGGATCCGAGCCATCGTCCACAACGATGATTTCGCACGGCGCCACGGTCTGGTTTTTGACGCTTTCGAGGGCAGCCCGCAAAAAATGCGGCCGATCGTGCGCGGGGATGACGACCGAAACGGGGATCATCTAGATGAGGATCGGATCGGGAAACGCGCGCTCGAGCAAGGGCCGGTAGTCTTCGAGGGTCTTGCGCGGAATGCAATACATGTCTTTACGATTGTCGTAGGCGATAAAGCGCTCGAGGCGGTCGGAAAGCCGGCGGTCGTCGTCGTCCATGTACGGTTCGCACCGGGGCAGATCGAGGCTGTGATGACGGACGAGCCAGGCGATCTCGGGGGATACGTAGTCCCGCAGACGCATAAACGCGAAATCGCCGTGATCCCAGCGAAACCTGCAATTCATGAAGCCGCATCCCGGCGCGCCGTCGATGGGAATCTTCTCGCCGCCCGCTTCGACGTTAATCGGATCTTCATCGCCGAACTTGATGAGCAGTTTTCCGAGGTCGTGAACCAGGCCACACAAGATCATCGTCTCGTCCATGCCGTCGTCTTCCATGATCTCAACCAGCTGCAGTTGGTGCGTTAGTTGCGTCAGCGCGCCGAGATAGGGATCCAGAGGATCGATGATGGTCGCGAGTTCGGCGATCGCGTCGTAGACCCGCACGTGACCCAAAATCGGCCGCTGGCGGTATTTTTCGTCGAGCATCCGCGGCAGCACGTGCTTCACACGCTCATCCAACGCATCGTACCGGCGCCGGGCGGCCGCCTCGGCCTCGAAAAAAGCCCGTTTGCTCCGACGCTGATCGGGTGTCAGCGGGTGCTCCATATCGTAGCCGCGCGTCTGTAGCCAGTCGAAGGCGACGTCCCGTATGATAGGCCTCAACAAATTCCGTCCCCCGCTTTCACCCCAAGCGAGTAATTCGGCCCGGGTCAAGGCCGGCTCGAGCAAGATTTTTCCCTCGTGTTCTCTCGTATAGTATACGGGCCGCAAGCGATGGCAAAGGCGGGCCGCCAGGTCCTGCGCGCTGGGTCTTTTGGGCAGAGAAGGATGCTTTCTGCTCTAAGCGATTTCACAGCATTGGTAAGCGGTTCGGAATCGCTGCGGAGCGAAACGCCGGATCGTGCCCATTCAGCTGAGCATCCTCGACCAATCGCCGACCGTGAGCGGAGCGTCGGCGCGGGAAGCGATCGAGGCGACGATCGCGCTGGCGCGGCGCGCGGACGAACTCGGCTACGCGCGCTACTGGTGCGCGGAACACCACGGTTTGAACGTGGCCGATGCGTCGCCGGAAGTGCTGCTCGCTCGATTGAGCGGCGAGACCTCGCGCATCCGCCTGGGCAGCGGCGGCATCATGCTGCCGCACTACAGCGCGTTCAAGGTTGCCGAATCGTTTCGCATGCTCGAGGCGCTCGCGCCCGGGCGCATCGATCTCGGCGTCGGCCGCGCGCCGGGCGGCACGCGTGCGGTGTCGATGGCGCTGCAGAGCGGCGACGCGCTGCAATTCCCGCAGCAGATTGCGGACATCCTCAAATATTTCGGCAACGACGTGCCCGATCCGCGCCTGCGCGGGCTGGTCGCGCAGCCGGCCGTCGACACCTCGCCCGAGATGTGGGTTCTCGGCTCGTCGGATTACGGCGCGCAATTGGCGGCGCAATTCGGTTTGCCGTATTCGTTCGCGCAGTTCATCGGCGGCGACTATCCGCAAGTCACGCGGCTCTATCGCCAACTCTTCACACCGTCGGAATATCTCGCGCAGCCGCACGTGATGGTCACCGTTGCGGCGATCGTCGCACCGACCGATGAAGAAGCAGCGGAGCTCGCGCTGCCGACGCTGCTCGCCGTCTTGCGTCGCACGCGCGGTCTTTCATCGAAGCTGCCCTCGCTCGACGAAGCGAGAGCGTATCCGTGGACCGAACGCGAGCTCGCCGAAGCACGCGCCACGCGCAACCTGATCACCGGCTCGCCGGAGACCGTTCGCGCGCGCATCGAAGCGATCGTCGAAAACTATGTCGCCGATGAAATCATGGTCGTGACGATCGCGCCCGATTACGCGCTGCGGCAGCGTTCCTACGAACTGCTGGCCGGCGCGTTTGCGGCGGTGGCGGCCTAACGCAGGCGGCGTGCGGCGTCCCTCCAAAGGTGGGATGATGCCCGAACGCCATCTCGGCCGCCGCGCGGCAATTTCCCTGATCGCCGCGGCCTCTGCCGCTGCAGCCCTGCCCGCACGGGCGGCGAACATCCCGGTGCGCATTGGCGTTCAACCGGTCGAATCGGCCGGCCAGGCATTTTACGGCAAAGATTTGGGCTGGTTCGATCAAGCCGGCATCGACGTCGAACTCACGACGCTGTCCAACGGCGGCGCGCTGGTTGCCGCCGTGATCTCGGGTGCCCTGGATATCGGCCTCTCCGCCGTCGGTCCGGTCGCGCAGGGCTACGTCAAAGGATTGGGGGTGAAGATCATCGCGCCGGCGGGAATGTCGCTGAGCACGGCGCCCACCGACATCACGATGGTGGCGCTCGATTCACCGATCAAAACCGCCGCCGACCTCAACGGCAAGACGATCGCGGTCAACGGACTCGGCAACGTCTTGATGTACGCGACGCAAGCGTGGATCGACAAGAACGGCGGCAACAGCAAGAGCGTGAAGTGGCTCGAGCTGCCGTTCCCGGCGATGGCCGATGCGCTGGCCGCGCACCGCGTCGATGCCGCGACGCTCGCCGAGCCGTACATCTCGGCCGCGAAACCGGTCGCGCGTATTCTGGCGAGCCCCATGGACGCGATCGCGCCGACCATTCCCGCAACGACGTGGTTCGCCAACGGCACCTGGCTGCAAACGCAACCCGCCGTCGCTGCGAAAGTCGTCGATGTGCTGCGCCGTGCCGCGATCTGGGCCAACGGTCATCCGAAAGAGAGCGGCGCGATCCTCGTGCGTTACACGCCGATCAAACCGGAGACGATCGCCGCGATGACGCGCTCCACGTTCGGCGTCGACATCGTGCCGAGTCAAATCCAAGCACTGATCGATACCGGCGTGAAGTACAACGACGTCGATCACGCCCTCAACGCTAACGACATCATCTGGAAAGCACCGAAAGCCTGACATCATGCTCGAGACGCAAACGACCGGCGCGCACGCCTTTCTCGCCACGCTCAAAGCCAATAACATCGACGTGCTCTTCGGATTGCCCGGTTCGACCGAGGCGCCGCTGCTCGAAGCGATGCGCACCGATCCGGCGATTCGCTACGTCCTCACGCTGCAAGAGACGATCACGGTCGCGATGACCGACGGCTACGCGCGCGCGGGCAATCGCATCGGCGTGGCCGGCTTGCACACGACCGTCGGCACGATGAACGGGCTCAGCCAGATCTACAACGCAGCGCGCGACAACTCGGCCATCGTCGTCACCGCCGGACACAAAGATTCGGGCGTGCTGGCGAACGACGGTTTCTGTGCGTTG
Organism: Vulcanimicrobiota bacterium; assembly: GCA_963845455.1. Classification (GTDB taxonomy): domain Bacteria; phylum Vulcanimicrobiota; class Vulcanimicrobiia; order Vulcanimicrobiales; family Vulcanimicrobiaceae; genus Lustribacter. Next base: position 608,358 of record CAWJSM010000004.1, read on the forward strand.
CCCGACCTGCCGTCGCTCGCACGCAGCTTCGTCAAACACTCGTGGCAGAGCCTCACCGCCGACGCCGTCGGCAGCGACTTGCGCCGCGCGATCAACATCGCCGCAGCGAATCCGCCCGGTCCGACGTATCTCGCGATTCCCGAAGACGTGCAAGCCGGCGCGGTGCCGGCGGACGCCGGCGACGCGCGCGCCTTTGCCGCGTCTTCCAACGCGCATCTCGAACGCCGGCCCGACGCGCTAGCGGTGACGGCCGCCGTGCGTTTGTTGCTCGATGCGCGCCGTCCGATGCTCGTGCTCGGCTCGTCGACCGCCCCGTACGCCGCGGCCGCACGCGCGCTCGCCGAAGCGCTCGAACTGCCGGTGTTCGCCATCGAGCGCACGCAGCTCAACGAACTGCCGTATCCGGTCGGCGATCCGCGCTATCTCGGTCAGTACGGCGAACAGCGCTCGCTGATCGCCGATGCCGATTGCGTCGCGGTGATCGGGGCGCGCGCGTTCTTTCCGTTCTCGACCGAAGGCGCCGCGAAGTTGCCCGAGGGCGCGAAACTGATTCATGCGTCGGCCGATGCCGCGCAAATCGGCTGGACGTTCGTGCCCGACGTCGGACTCGCGGGCGATGCGCACGCGGTGCTGGCCGATCTCCTGGCCGAAACGGTCAAGGAGGGCGGCTTGCCCGCGCAGCCGCGTGCCGAACGCATCGCGCGGCTCGAAGATCTGCGCACGCAGTATCGCGCCGCCAACGCCGCCGATCGCAAACGCCACGACGAACTCGCCAAAGAAGCCGGCGCGATTTCGCTGGCAACGCTCTGCGATGCCCTCAGCGCGACGCTGCCGACCGGCACACTGCTCTTCGATGAGGCCGTGTCGTCATCGCGTCCGCTCCTGCGGCACACCGCGTTTCCCGCCGATTCGCGCGTCTTCCGCACCAACGGCGGTTCGCTCGGCTGGGCGCTGCCCGCGGCCGTCGGCGCGAAGATCGCGTGTCCGGACCGCGCCGTCGTCACCGTTGTCGGCGACGGCTCGTTCAACTTCACGCCGCAAGCCCTGTGGACCGCGGCACGCGAAAACGCGCCGATCCTCTGCATCGTCGTCGACAACAGCGGCTACCTTGCAGTGAAGCTCGCGATCGAACGTCATCTCGGCGTCGACAAGGCGGACGAAACGCATCCCGGTACCAACCTCGCTGCGCTCGATCACGTGACCGTCGCACGCGGTTACGGCGCCGATGCGATGCGCATTGACGATCCGGCGAAGCTCGAACCCGCGATCGCGGCGGCGTTAGCGTCCAAGCGTTCGACCGTTATCGTCATTCCGGTTGCGAACGCCCGCCGTTAGCTAGCGTCCGGCGCAACAAGCGGCCGATCAGGCCGAAAGTCCTTAATCTCGGGACGGAAGACCCAAAGAGAACGGCAACCGCAATCGAACCTCGCCGCCTGTACCGCTCGAACAATAAGTTTGGAGCTGCGCATGCATTTCGTCCCCGAAAGCAACACGGACCCCGAGGTGGCTGTTGCCGCCCTAACCGAGATCCAGAAACTGGCCGCGAAACGCCGCGCCGAAGCCGAAGCGCTGCTGGCGGAAGCGTGTGCAGTCGAACGGCTCGCGGCGGATGCCGCGACGGCGCATGCGGCCGAGCGCGATGCCGCTGAACAGGCTCAGCGTGCGCGCGAAAATCTCGAGGCGATCACAGCGACGCGCCAAGCCGAGATTGCGCGCTATGGCGAACTTCATGCCGCCGAAAATGCGGCGAAGGCGGAATTCGAGCGCGCCAAAGAGTCATTCCGCATCGCAAACCAAAGGTTGGAGGACGCAACGGCCGCACGGCTCGCGCATCCCGTCCCTTCGACTGAGCCGTGGTCGCAGGAGTCGGAGGCTCGCGCCGGTCTCGAGGCGGCGGTGCAGACGTTCGAGCAATGCCGTGATGCGCGCGGGCGCGCAGACGCGGAGCTCGCGGACGTGCAAGTGCGTCTGGAACTCATCTCAGGGGCAACAGGGCTCGTACCCGATGCTCTAAAACGCGTCGTCGAACGCCGTATGGCCGATACCTTGCGCAACGGGACCAAGGCAAAACCGGCATGACGGGAACGGGCTTTTGCACAAATGCAAAATGCCCGCGTGCCGAACGCCGCGAGGAGATCGAACGTTACCCCGGCCCCGGCCAATATTGTCCCGATTGCGGCGAGCTTTTAGCTTCGTCCCCGGTGCCGCCGCCGAGTGCACCACTCCCCCGTCGCAACCCAATACGAATGTTGACGGCCGCGGCCGCTGCGATCGCGATCCTCGTCGTCGTCACCGCGGTGATTGTGGTGCCGCTGGTCCCGGCGCTCGGCGTGCGCGTGTGCGACTCCTCGATGACTGCTCAGATCGCCAATGCGACGGTTGAGACGTATTCCCGGCAGCACCGCGTCTGGCCGTATCATTATACCGTCACGAGGCCCGGTGATGACGCCTGCGACGTGCGCTTCGGCGCTGCATTCAGCGGCTCCGGCGATGCGGTCATCGCGCGCGACGGGGTCGTTGCGGTCGTGAATCCGCAGAATCCGATCGCTCGCCTCGAAGTCGATCAGCTGCGCGGGATTCTGACGGGAAAAATCGTCGACTGGTCGCAACTTGGCGGGCCGCGCGGAGCGATAATGGCGGTCGTTCCCGAGGACGGTTCGGACGAAACGGACGTGTTGATCCGGAAGGTGACGCAGGGAAGTCACTTCGGCGCCCATGTTATTCGCATGCCGGCGGGGGCGCCGATCACGCGCTTCGTCTCGAGCCCGAGCGGCGCGCGCGCAATCGGCATCGTGCCGTTCAGCCTCGCTACGCCGGCGAAAGTGCTCGCCCTCGGCGGGGCACCGCCGCCGAGTCAGCTTTCGATTGCGAACGAACGCTACGCGCTGACCGTGCTATTGCTCGCCCAATCGGACTTCCGGTCGCCGCGCCCGCCGGCGAAGGCTCTGCTTGCCACGGCACGCTCGAGCAGTGGCGCGAACGGCCTGCTCGGGCAGCCGGCACTCATCACCAGGAGCGGTCCGTAACGACCGCGATCGGAGGCTCATGAAAGGCTCGCTGTTTTTGTGTTCGCGCGCATTCGTGCTATGTACGATCGTCGCGCTGTGCGGCAGGGGGTCCGGCGCGTTCGCCGCACCCGCCGGTCAACCGGCGAAGAATATCGTTTTTGCCGCGGCGATTTCGCTGACCGGATCTACCTCTCACGAAGGTGCGCTCACCAAAGAAGGCTACGATTTTTGGATGGCCTACGTGAACGCTCATGGCGGCCTGCGAGTCGGGGATCAGACGTATGCCGTCACCATTCGCTACGCTGATGACGGCTCCGACCCGGCGGCAACGGCGGCGCGCCTCCAGACTTTAATATCCCAGCAGCACATCGATTTTATTTTGGGTCCGTATGGTTCGGGACCAACCTTCACCGCAGCAGCCGTAGCCGAGCGCGACGCCATTCCGATGGTCGATAGCGGGGGTGCGGCCGAGAACACGTTCAACCAGGGATATGGCTTCACCGTAAACGTCATGTCGCCCGCGCGAAAATATCTCGTGGGCATCATCGAATATGCGGTCAAACGCAAACCGCAACCGAAAACCATTGCGATCAGCGCTGCGAGCGATTCGTTCTCGCTCGAAGTTCAGCAAGGAGCGGTTCAGTCGGCGAACGATCATGGCATTCGGGTGGTGTACGACGACCATTATACGGCCGACCCCGCGTCGGTTACGGCAGCCGCCGCCGCAATCAAAGCTCAAAACCCCGACATCGTGTTGAACGCGGGCCACTTGCAAGATGCGCTCTTGATGCAGCGTGCACTCAAGGAGCAGCACGTTCAAGCCATGATCTACGGCTACACCAATGGTCCGGACGTTCCGGACTTTCGTTCGGCGCTTGGCGGAGATGCTGAAGGCGTTCTCGGCAGTGCGCAGTGGTCGCCATCCGTCACGTACTTCGGCGCGCCTGGTTTCTACCGCACCGCTCGCGACTATGCTGCCGCCTTTGCCGCGCGCATGGGTCACGCGCCGGATTATCACAACGCCGAAGCAACGGCGGCCGGGCTCGCCTTCCAGTACGCGCTCGCGGCGGCAGGAAGCACCGATCGCATGGCCGTGCGTAACGCGCTCGCCCACCTTGACGTGGTAACGTTCTTCGGTCTACTGAAGTTCGATTCGCGCGGCGTAAACGTGTTCAAGCCGATGGTCGTCAATCAAATCCAGCACGGGAAACTGGTTACGATCTATCCGTACCGGCTGGCGAACGCGGCTCCCGTTTATCCGGCACCGGGTTGGGTCTATTGATGACGTTCCGCACGCTGCGTCCAGAACGCGAGCGCCACGGTGACGAGCATGAAGGCTGCGCCGACGTAGTAGATTTGGCGCGGCTGACCGTGATCGATCAGCGCGCCGTAGAGCAGCGGGCCGACCGTTCCGCCGAGGCTGAAACCGGTCGTCACCACGCCGAACGTGCGCCCCATCGCGCCGGGCGGCGCGGCTTTGCGCACGAGCATGTCGCGCGACGGCTGAATCAAGCCCGAGCAGAAGCCGGCGATGCCGAGCAGCGCCGCGATGCCGTAGGCGCCGGCATTGAACGTGCCGATGGCGATCGTCACGACCGCGCACGCGAAGAAGCCGGCCATCGCCACATCGCCGTGACGCGTCGTTTTGTCGGCGATGTGACCGCCGGCTAGAACGCCGAGCGCGCTACCGACGAGAAACACGGTCAGCGCAACGCCGGCGAGGCCGAGCGGAATCCCGTACATCGTGTTGAGCGCAACGAGCGAAAAGTTTTGCATGCCGCTGGTCGATAGCGCGAGCAGCATGAACCACAGCGTCAAGGTCAGGATGGTCGGTGTGAGCAGCCCGCGCGTGCCGGCCGGCGCGGCGGCCGCTTCGTGCTGCTCGTTCGCCGGACGACGGTCGAGCTGCCGCGCGAACACGAGCGGAATCGCCGCGATCAATCCCAACAGCCCGGCGACGACGAACGCCGCTTTCACGCCGTACGTCGTGCCGACGCCGATCATCACGACCGGGGCGAGCCCGAAGCCGACATAGCCCGAAAACGTGTGATACGAAAACGCGCGCCCGACGCGCTTGGGTGCGACCGCCGCATTGAGCAGATCGTAATCGGCCGGATGGTACACGGCATTCGCCAGACCGAGCAGCGCCATCACGACGAGCAGCCACGCGTAGGTTGGGATAACGGCAAACGACGCTAGCGACAGCCCGCCCAAGACGAGCGCGGCGACGAGCAACTTGCGCGAACCGACGCGGTCGACCATGATGCCGACCGGCGTTTGCACGAGCACCGAGACGACGTTGAAGACCGTCAGCGCGAGACCGAGTTGCACGAAGCTGACGCCGAGGAACCCGTTGAGGAGCGGAAAGAGCGGCGCCAGCGCGAGGATGTAAAAGTGCGAGACCAGGTGCGCGCTGGAGATAAACCAGATCGCCCGGCGCTCGATCCCGAGCGCGTCGTCGTTCTCGATTCCGGGGCCGCCATGGGCCATGACCGTCGTTGCCATCGCGAAACGGCTTCCGAGGAAGGCGGTCAGGGGCCTCCGGACGGTCTGGAAGGCGCGGTACCGCGCGCGCCAAACAGGTCCGCATCCGCTGTTGGAGGGGGATGTTCTTATGATGAAATCGATTTTCGGTCTATTTTCGGCTGCGCTGCTGCTATCGGCCGCGCCGGCCTTCGCTCAAGCGCCGCCCGGCGGCGTGCCCTTCGGGGCCGGCCTGCAGCGCGGGGTGATGGAACTCAACAACTCCGGCCAAACCGGGTTCGTCACGCTGTTCAAGGCCGGCGCATCGACCCGGCTCGTCACCTCGCTCGAGGGCACGCGCCCCGGCCGCGTGCAGACCGTCGCCGTGCAGCGCGGCAGGTCGTGCGATACGATCTCGCCCGGCATCATCGCCCGCAGCGCCGATCTGGTGCACGGCATCTCGCGCGGCGTCGTGCACATGACGCAAGACCGGCTGCTCTCGGGCAACTACGTCGTGGTCGTGTACAGCAACAACATGCCGGGCGGTAAACCCGTCGCCTGCGGCCAGCTCTACCAATAGAAGAACGCGTTCACCGGGCGGGATGGATTACTGGAACTTTACCATCCCGCTCCGCGTGAGCGTCACGTTTTGTCCGACCGTCGGTCCGGTGGCCATCTGCGTCGCCGTGTAGGCTTCCGCGTAGGGTGAATTTCCGGACATGCCGTCGACCGGCACGATGACCTTGTAGCCGCGCATCGAGGCATCGCTGCCCGTATAGAGCACGGCACCGTTGGCCGCTGCGCCGACCACGATGACGGTCTTGATCCCCTTGTCCTTGAGGATCTGATCGAGGTTCGTGTTGATGAACTTGTCGGCGAGCCCGACGACGTTCGGTTCGCCGCCCAGCGGCGTGACCTGCGCCAAGATCGACGTCATCGGTACCGGCGGAAATTCTGAATAAACGATTAGTGCTTTTGCGGCGCGCGCCGCATCGAGCAGCGGACGCACCTTCAAAAGCGACGCGATGCAGCGCGGCGAGGCACCGCAGTTCGGCGGTAAGAAGTCGAGCATCAAAAGCGCGGTGGTCTTCGCATCGAGCGCTACCGGCTTGAGTTCGGGCGCCGCGGCCGGCGGTTTGATCGTGCTCCACTCGTCGACGATGTCGGCGCGTGCCGTTCCGTATTGACCGAGTACCACCGCAACAACGGCAGCTGCTACGGCGGCGGCACGCAGGAAAGGGACGCTGTTCGTGATACGCATCCGAGGACGTTTGGTGCCCATTGCCACAACTCCCCTGATCACGTGAATAGGAGCTTCTCCATGACGACGATCGACCGCAGCAAGTTTATGGGCGGATCCGTTGCGGCAATCGCCGCCGCGCAAGCCGTTCCCGCCGGCGCACAGTCCACGGATTTCGGGCATCCCCATCCGCCGATCGTTCCGGAGAACGATCCGGCGATCACGACGCAACACATTTCGCTGACGCGGCCCGATGCAACGATCAGCGCCTACGTCGCGATGCCGAAGAACGTCACGCCGACGACGCCGGGCATCGTGATGACGGCCCACATCTGGGGCGTCGACGCGCAGTATCGCGATCTCGCGCGCCGGTTCGCCAAACTCGGCTACATCGCGATCGCGCCCGGCATCTTCGACCGCGCGAACCCGCCCAATGGCGACGGCGTCACCGACACCAGCGTGATGGCCGCTGCCGTCACCGCGCTGTACGCCGGAAACAAGATGACGGGCGACCTGCTCGCCGGCAAAGAGTGGATCCGCACGAAGTCGGCGCGCGGCAAGGTCGGCCTGTACGGCAACTGCATGGGCGGCGGCATCGCGCTGCAAGCGATGGTCGGGAACAAAGACTACGACGCTGCGTCCATCCTCTACGGCTACGTGCGCGCCGATCGCAAGACGACCGAACCGCCGCCGGACGGCGCATTCGACTGGGCGCCGAAGGTGAGCGCCGCGGTGATCGGCTTCTACGCCGGGCTCGACGCCAGCATCGCGATCCCCGACGTGCAGGCCGCGTATGCGAAGATCGCCGGTCCGCACGAGGTGGTGGTCTACGCTGACGGCAAGCACGGTTTTCTCGACGACACGCGTGCGAGCTACAACGGTCCCGACGCGGTCGACGCCTTTACCAAGATGACCGCGTGGTATGGGAAGTATCTGACCACTACCTAACGCGAAGAAGTCCGCGATGGCGACGACGATCGTTCACGCCGCGGACGTGCATCTCGAAACAGTCTTCCCCGACGTGCGCGGCGGCGGTGCCCGCCGCGCCGCCCTCGCCGATGCGTTCGAGCGAATCGTCGACCTCGCGCTCGAGCGCAACGCCGACATCTTGACCATCGGCGGCGACCTCTACGAAAGCGAACGCGCGGGCCCCGCAACCGCGCGTTTTCTCTTCGCCGCCTTCGCGCGCTTCGGCAAACCGGTGTTCGTTGCGCCGGGGAATCACGATCCGTTCGCCGCGCGCTCGCTCTACGCGCGCGACGATCTGCCGCCCAACGTGCGCGTGTTCGCCGATGCATCGTGGACCGCTGTGCCGCTCGCACACAACCTTACGCTCTACGGCTACGGCCACACGCCGGCCGAGCCCGGCCGCCCGTTCGCCGGCGCGTCGTTCGATCGCAGCGGCGTGCGCATCGCGCTCGTGCACGGCAGCGACGAAGAACGCTGCCCGCCCGGGAAGCGCGCGACCGCGCCGTTCACCGCGGCCGAAATTCGCGCCGCCGGCACGACGCTCACGTTGACGGGCCACTATCACGGCGGCTCGATCGTCAGCGACGATGCCGGGCCCGTCTTCGCCTACCCCGGTTCGCCCGAACCGGTGAAGTTCGGGGAGCGCGGCGACCACGGCGCGCTCGTGGTCAGCGTGCACGACGATGCGTCGATCGCGATCGAAAGCGTGCCCATCGCGCGCACGCGTCTGCTCGACATCTCGATTCCGATCGACGATGCGGGCGATGAGGGCGCGGTGATCGCGGCCTGCGAGCGCGCGCTCGAATCCTACGGCAAGGACGACTACGTGCGCGCGACGCTGCGCGGGATGGTACAGCAAGGCACGCGCGTCGACCGCGCACTGCTGACCGAACGGGCGGGCGCGCACCTCGGCGCGCTCGATCTCGTCGATCGTAGCGTCATCGCCGACTACGCCGCCATCGCGCACGAGTCCAACGTGCGCGGCCGCGCGGTCGCGGAACTGCTCGCCGCAGCCGACGGCGGCGACGACGATGCGCGCCGCGCGCTGGCGCTCGTGGTCGCGGCGTTCGACGGCATCGAGATCGCACCGTGAAGCTGCGGCGCTTGACGGTCGCGGGCTTCGGACGGCTCGCCGGCCGCACGTTCGCCTTTACCGATGGGCTCAACGTCGTCTACGGTCCGAACGAAGCCGGCAAGTCGACGGTCGCAGCGGCAATCGTCGCATCGCTCTACGGCAGCGGGCGGCGCAAAGAAGCGTGGCGGCCGTGGGACGGTGGCACGTACGCGACGACGCTGTTCTACGAGCTGACCGACGGGCGCGAGTTCGAGGTGCAACGCGACTACGCGCGCGACGGCAAGGGCGTGCACGTCTACGATCGCGACGGCAACGACATCGCCGGCGACGTTGCGATGGGCCGCACGATCTCGCCCGGCGACGTGCACTTGAAAATTCCGTACGATGCGTTCATCAACGCCTCGTGCGTGTTGCAGCAGGGCGTCGGGATCGAAGCCGAGCGCAACGCGCCGATCGCGACCGCGCTCGCGCGCGCGCTCGACGGCGGACCGAAGGAAGACGCCGCGCTGGGTGCCGTGAAGCGGCTCGAGGAGGCGCGCAAAACGCACATCGGCACGCCGCGTTCGACCGTGAACAACCCGCTGAAAGCCTTGCGCGACGCGCTGTCCCGGCGCACGGCCGAAGTCGAGGGCGCGCGCAATCGCCGCGACGCGCTGGCCGCATTGCGCGAACGCCGCGCGGCCAACGTGGCCGAGCGCGATCGCCTGGCCGAACGGCGCGCCGGCGCGGAGCGCGAACTCAAAGCGCTGCACGCGGCGGAGCTGCGTTCGCGGCTCGAACAATTGCGCGTCTATCGCGACGACCTGGCCGCGCTCCAATCGGAGCGCGCGCAATACGACGACGTGGCCGAGCTTCCCGGCCGACCGCGTCGGCGAACTCGATGCCGCCTTCTATGCCTGGCGCGCGAGCGAGAACGCGGCGGCCTCGGCCGAGAGCGAGGCCGAGCTCCGCGCGCTCACGCTGGTCGAACGCAGCGAGCTCGCGGCACGGCGCGCCGACGCCGGTTCGATCGACGATGTGGAGTTCCAGGCGCTGCACGATGCCGCTGATGCGGCCACGGCGGCGCGCATCGCGGCAGCCGCGGCCGCGAACGAAGCGGCGGCGGCCCGGCGCGAAGGCAGCGGCGGCCGCACGCTGGCCGGCGTCGCGCTCGCGATCGGCGCGGTGTTCGGCGTGCTCGCGGTTGCCATGGCGATCGCCCACTGGTGGTCGTTCACCGAAGTCTTCGCCGCGGTTGCCGCAGTCGCGTTCGCGGTCGTCGGCTGGCGCAGCCGCGAACGCATCCGCAATGCACGGGCTGCCGCGCAAAAGCAGCGCATCGCCGACGAATCGCTCACGGCCGAACGCAACGCCAGCGCCACCGTCGCCGCCGTGCTCGATCGGCTCGGCGTCGCGAACATCGAGGATCTCGCGCACCGGCGCGACCGCTTGGCGGAACTGCTGCGCATGCGCGCCGGCGCCGAGCGCGCGACCGAACGCGCCGCCGAACTGCGCGCCGAAGAACGGCGCACGGCCGCGGTCTTCGACGATATCGCTGCGGAGCTGATTCCCGACGCGCCGGGGACGCGTGCCGAACGCCAGGCCATCGCCGACGACCGCGCGCAGCGGCGGCGCAAACGCGACGGGGTCGACAACGGCATGGCGATGCTGGCCCTGCAGCGCAGCGAGATCTTACGCGACGACGACGAGTTCGCGCTGGTCAGCGAACGCGATGCGCTCGCGGCCGCCGGCATCGTTCCGGCCGAAACCTACGGCCGGGCACTGCGCGACGAGGTCCACGCCCGCATCGCGGAGCTCGACCGCTCGATGCGCGACGCCGAACTTGCCACCGCCACGCTGACGGTGGAACTCAAGCTCGGTGAGAACGCGATTCCCGATCTCGCGCCGCTCGAAGAGGACGTCGAACGCCTGCGCTCCGAGCTCGACCAGCTCGAAACCTTCGATCGCGCGTTGGCCTTAGCCGGCTCGACCGTCTCGCGGCTGACGCACGAAGCGCACCAGGCCTTCGCGCGGCGCTTGGAAACGTATGCGGCGGACGCGCTGCACAGCGTCACCGGCGGCCGCTACAGCGAGATCCGCGTCGACCCGACGAGCTTCGTCGTGAAGGCGCGCGTGCCGGAGACGGGCCGGATCGAAGACCTCGAATCGCTCTCGGCCGGCACGCGCGATCAGGTCTACCTGATCATTCGCATCGCGATGGCGCGCATGTTCGCCGAGGGGCTCGAACTGCCGCCGCTCTTGCTCGACGATCCGTTCGCCTATTGGGACGACACGCGCATCGAGCGCTGCATCCCGATCATCGCGTACAACGCGTTCGACGCGCAGACAATTCTCTTCACCGCCAGCCCCGAACTCGCCGCGGTCGCCCAACGCATCGGCGCGACGCGCATCGACCTCGTTACGGCTTAAGCCGCCATCATCCGTTGACCACCGTTCCGCCGTTGACGTGAATCGTTTGGCCGGAAATGTAACTAGCGTCATCCGAAGCAAGGAAGATAACGGCGGCGGCGACTTCGACCGGCTGTCCCGGCCGTTTCATCGGCGTGTCGTGCCCGAATTCTGCAATTTTATCGGGCGGAAACGTGGCGGCGATCAACGGCGTCCAGATCGGTCCCGGGGCAACGGCATTGACGCGGATCCCGTCGCCGGCCACGGCATTCGAAAGGGCACGCGTCAGCGAAACGATAGCACCTTTTGTGGCCGAATAATCGATCAGTTTGGGATTGCCCTCGTACGCGGTGATCGAGGCGATGTTCACGATCGCATCGCCGCTGTGCATGTGCTCTAGCGCTGCTTTGATGAGAAAGAACTGCGCAAAGATGTTGGTGCGGAACGTCCGTTCGAGCTGCGCTTCCGAAATGTCCGCGATCGACTCTTGCAAGTGCTGCTCGCCCGCATCATTGACGAGAACGTTGATCGCGCCGTAGCGTTCAAACGTCTTGCGAACGACATCGCGACAGAACGCTTCCGATCCGAGATCGCCGGCAATGGAGAAGATGTTGGCTCCATATCCCTCCGCGAGGCGTCGGGTTTCCGCGGCGTCGTCGTCTTCCTCACGGTAAACGATCGCAAGCTTTGCGCCTTCCTTCGCTGCGTTGACGGCGATCGCGCGCCCGATGCCGCTATCGCCCCCCGTGACTAAGACGACGCGGTCCTTGAGTCTGCCCGAACCGGGACGTTCCGGACGATCGCTGATCGGCGCCGGATTCATTTCCTTTTCGCGGCCCGGCTGCTGATCCTGATGCTGAGATGGAATGGTTGTCGGCATCGTGCTCATGTACCGATTGTACCGAGCCGCACACCGTCGCAAACATGGTATGCTTTGCGTGCGCTTTCGCACGAAAAAGCCATGCCGCATACATGCTCTCGCCCATCCGCTCATCGGAGAAGCGTGTTTGTTTGCGCAACGTACGGCGCATAACGTGCTCACTATGAAAACACCGGCTCACCTCCGTCATCTCGTTCTGTCGCTTGGCATCGCGGCGGCGGCATCGACGGCCGCTCAGGCACAGTCGGCCGGTTCACCGGCCACGCCCTCGGGTGCCGCCGCGATAGCGAGTCCCGAGGCCTTCGCGACGAAAGCCGCCCAGGGCAACATGGCTGAGATCGCGGCTGCCAAACTCGCGCAGCAAAAGTCGAAGAATCCCGACGTGCTGGCTTTCGCGAAACGAATGATCGACGATCATACGAAAGCGGAAGCACAACTGGTTAAAATCATGCAAGCACAAGGCATGACGCCGCCCGCAACCGTCGACGCCAAGCATCAAGCCGAAATGGCGAAACTCCAGGGACTAAACGGAAGCGCGTTCGACAACGCGTATATCAGCGGTGAAGTACCCGATCATGAAGAGATGCTTTCGATGCTTCAAGCCGAGGAGAGCGCCGGTAACAGCCCGCAGTTGGCCGCTTGGTCGAAGGATACCGCCCCGGTGGTTGCTCAGCACCTCGAGATGGCGAAGACCGACGTGCAAAAACTATCGGCGCAAGGGTCTCAGCCATCACAGCATTCGTGATACGCGTACCGGGAGATCGCGCACGCGCCTCCCGGTAGCGTGGAACACGGCGTTCGCCACGGCCGCTGCCGCGCCGCAGATGCCGATTTCACCGACCGGCTTCGTACCGATCTCGTTGACCAGATCGTCGTAGCCGCCAACAAAAACGACGTCCATGGCGCCGATGTCCGCGTTCACCGGCACCAGATACTCACCGAGACTCGCGTTCATGATGCGGGCCGTACGCGGGTCGACGCGCGTCTCTTCGAGCAGCGCCATCCCGATGCCCATCGTCATTCCACCGATGCATTGGCTGCGCGTCAGCCGCTCGTTCACAACGCGCCCGACGTCGAACGCACTGACCATGCGCCGGACGCGAACGGAGCCGAAATCCGGATCGACGGCGACTTCCGCGAAGTGCGCACAAAACGAGTACGCGCTGTACGGCTTTCGCTTCTCGGGAACCGTGTAGTTCGCTTGAGCGCGAAACGTCCCACCGTCAGATGAACCGGAAGCGCGCCGCCGCACGATTTCACGACACGCCAGCGCCACCGCCGAACCGACGGACGACGTAGTCGTCGAGCCGCCGCTGTTCATGGCGTTAGGAAACGTTGTATCGCCGAGTTCAACGCGCACGCACGCTACGTCGATGCCGAGCTCCTCGGCGGCAATCTGCGCGAGAACCGTGCGCGGACCTTGACCCAACTCATGCGTTCCACTACGCACGATCGCCGTGCCGTCGGCGTGCAGCGTCACATCAGCCGCGCAATCGAAGATCTGCGACGGATACGCACCGCCGGCCATCCCGTAGCCGATCAGCAGGCGCCCGTCGCGCATCGAACGCGGCGTCGCCGAGCGGCCCTGCCAGCCGAACCGTTCCGCGCCTGCGGCGTAACACTCGCGCAGAAACTTGGTGGTGAAAGGCTTGTCTTCTTTGCCGCGGTCGACGTTCGCATAATTGCGTAACCTCAGCTCGATCGGGTCGAGGCCGGCCAGGCCGGCAAGCTCGTCCATCGCGCACTCGAGGGCGTAGGTTCCGGTCGCCTCACCGGGTGCGCGCATAAATGTCGGCGTTCCGAGATTGAGCGGCATGATGCGGTGCCGGATCATGATGTTGTGGAAGTCGTAGGCCGTCGCCGCATACTCGCCGGCCGATTCCACAAAGACGTCGTACAGCGACGTATCGGACATGACGTCGTGTTCGTAGGAGACGACGCGGCCGGCGGTATCCGCACCGATGCTGATGCGCTGACGCGTCTGCGCACGATGACCGGTCGTCGCAAACATCTGGTCGCGCGCCAGCACGAGCTTGACCGGCCGCTCCACATGCCGGGCCGCCGCCGCGGCGAGACACTGGTGCCACCACACCGAACCCTTGTTGCCGAAGCCGCCGCCCACGAACGGCGAGATCACGCGAACGTTTTCAACCGGGAGGCCGAACACCGCGGCTAGCTTGCGGCGTTCTTCGAACACGCCCTGCGTTGCATCGTAGATGGTTAGGCGATCGCCGTCCCACATCGCGATCGAAGCGTGCGGCTCGATGGGATTGTGATTTTCGATCGGCGTCGTGTACGTCGCGTCGAGAACGATGGCCGCCTGCAAACGGGCCGCACGCACATCGCCACGCACGATTTCGGGCGGTTCGCCGTGCGCCGTTTGCTTGGGCCGGAGGATCGCCGGCCCCGGCTCGTCGAGCGAAGCGCGCGGGCTTTCCCGATCGTACTCGACGATCAGGCGCGACGCCGCTTCCTCCGCCGCCTCGAGCGTTTCGGCCACGACGACGGCCACCGGCTGGCGATCCTGAAGGAGACGCACATCGTTCAAGAGCGGCAGATGCTTATCGAGACCCGGCCGGCCGGTAACGGCTCCGTTGAGCGGCCGCGCGTTCCAGTGCGTGATCACCGCCAGCACGCCGGCGACGCCACGGGCCGCCGCATCGTCGATCGAACGGATGCTGCCCGCCGCGGCACTCGAGAGGACGAGCACCGCATGCACCAGGCCGTCGATGCGATGCTCGGCCGTATACGTCGCGCGGCCGGTGACCTTTAGCTGCGCGTCGACGCGCGGCAGACTCGCGTGCGTTCCGGCGCTCATGCGCACACCGCCTCGAGGGCACGCTGGATGACCGCGACGCCCAGATCGATCTTGTATGCGTTCGCGGCGGTCGGCCGCGCGCCGTCGAATGCTGCACGAGCCGCCGCCGCGATGCGATCCGGAGCCGGCCTTTGGCCGCGGAGCGCCTCTTCTGTCGCGCGGACGCGCCACGGCACGGTCGCAACGCCACCGAGCGCGAGGCGCACGTCTGCGATCGTGCCGTCGGCCGCGCGTTCCACGCCGGCCGCGCAGGACGCCAGCGCAAAAGCATACGACGTTCGATCGCGGACCTTCACATACGTCGAGCGCATCCCCGCAGCCGTCAGCGGCACATCGATCGCGACGATCAGCTCGCCCGGTTCGAGCGGGGTTTCGCGGTCGGGATGGTCGCCCGGCGGCAGAAAGAAATCGTGCGCCGCAATAGATCGCGGCCCACTCGGACCCTCGGTGCAGATCGCAGCATCGAAGGCGACGAGCGGCACGGCGAAGTCCGAGGCATGGACCGCGATGCACTGGTCGCTCGTTCCAAGCACCGCGTGCTCCTCGTTTAGCCCGTCCAGTGCGCCGCAGCCGGAACCCGGCTCACGCTTATTGCATGGCGTCGCGACATCGCGGAAATACGCGCACCGGGTGCGCTGCAGCACATTGCCGCCGAGCGTCGCCATGTTACGCAACTGCCCCGAGGCGCTCTGCTCGAGGGCTTGCACGATCGCCGGCAATTTCGCGCGCACCACGGGGTGGTCGGCGACGTCGCTCATGCGAGCGGTCGCGCCGAGACGGATGCTGTCATCGCTTACGTCGATCGCGCTGAACGGCAGCCGCGTCACGTCGACCAGCAACGCCGGCTTCAGCACGTCGAGCTTCATCAAATCGACGACCGTCGTTCCGCCCGCGAACAACATCGCGCCCGCCTCTTGTGCGAGCTTACCGGCGTCCACCGCATCGCGTGCGCGAACGTAGCTAACGGGCTGCACGAGCGATTGCCTCACGAATCATCGGATACGCGCCGCAACGGCAGATGTTTCCGCTCATCGCCTCGGCAATCGCTTCTTCGTCCGTGCACCGCCCCTCTTGCATGGCGCCGACGGCCGACATGATTTGGCCCGGCGTGCAATAGCCGCACTGCAAGGCATCGCAATCCACGAAGGCTTGCTGTACCGGATGGAGTTCGCCGTCGCGTTCCAACCCTTCGATCGTCGTGACATCCGCGCCGTCGAGCGTTGCCGTCAACGTCATACAGGCGAGCACGCGACGTCCATCGACGTGCACCGTGCACGCGCCGCACTGTCCGTGATCGCAACCCTTCTTCGTGCCGGTGAGCGTCCACGACTCGCGCAGCGCGTCCAGCAGCGTGACTCGCGCGTCGAGGTCGAGTTGGAAGGCAATACCGTTGATGCGCACGCGGCCCCTCGCCGCTTGCGCCGCGTGCCGATCGGCAATCATCGCTGCCGTGCCTTACGGCTGGCCCATGCCGCCGCCGGCGCCGTAGATGTTACCCGTCGTGAAGGTGGCATCTTCGGCCGCAAGCTGCACGTAGATCGACGCCAACTCGGCCGGTTGTCCCGCGCGGCCAAGCGGATAGGTGGAACCGAAATTCACGAACTTCTCTCTCGTCGCGCCGCCCGATATCTGCAGCGGCGTATAGATCGGGCCCGGCGCCACGCCGTTCACGCGAATGCCTTTCGGTCCGAGCATTTTTGCCAACGACTTGACGAAGTTCATCGTCGCCGCTTTGGTTTGCGCGTACGCGTAGAGATCGGCAGAGGGGTCGTACGCCTGCTCCGAGGTGGTGGCAATGATCGTCGATCCGGGCTTTAAATGCGGAATCGCGCTCTTGAAGATGTAGTAGGGCGCGTAGATGTTCGTTTTGATCATCCAGTCGAATTCTTCGTCCGGCATGTCGGTGATCTGGGCGAATTGCTGCTGGCGCCCCGCGTTGCTCACGATAGCGTCGAGTCCGCCCAAACCGTCGATCGCTTTCATCGGCAATTGGCGGCAGAAGGCAGCATCGCGAAGGTCGCCCGGAATCGCCACGGCTTTCTGTCCGGCCGCACGTATCAACGCGATCACTTCCCGTGCATCCGGTTCCTCGGTCGGAAAGTAATTGATCGCGACGTCGGCGCCTTCGCGGGCATACGCGATAGCCGCAGCGCGTCCCATGCCGGAATCGCCACCGGTGATCAGCGCTTTGCGCCCGAGCAATCGGCCGGAACCCTTGTAGCTCTTCTCGCCATGATCGGGCGGCGGCTGCATTTTGCTCGCCAAGCCGGGCCACGGTTGCTGAACGAACGCGTACGGCGGCTTCGGATACTTCGTGGTCGGGTCTTGGACGGGTTGCGCCGTTGCCGGATACGTCTTTCCACGCGCTTGCATGCCGGCTTCTTGCGCGGATGCGGGCGAAACGACCGCGGCCGCTACGCCGGCGCCCATTCCGCCGATCACCTGCAGTCGCGACAATGCTTTATCTTGATTCTCGCCCGTATCGCCCACGTCGAACCTCTCCGCCAAGTGCCGAAAATATGTGACGAAGCCGCGCCGTTGGTGCGTTCGCTAGCGCACCAACCTGCTCGTGAATCGTGATGCAGGCTGAATTACCCGATCCGATTTCCTTTTCAACATTTTCGGTGAGAGCTCGTTATCTCGTTACGGCCTCAGTTCGCGCAGCGCGGCCAGCGTGTTCGCGACGTGCTTGTCGGGGTCGAGGCTCGTGTAGGCGTACGCGATCTTGCCATCGGGCGCAATCACATACGAGGTGCGGTTGGCATAGAGACCGAGCACTTTCGCATCGTACGACGATGCGATCTTCAGCCCCGGATCGGCCGCGACGAGAAACTTCGAGCGGCACTCCTGCGTCGAAAACTTCTCCTGCGTCGCGATCGAGTCGCCCGACACGCCGACCACCGTCGCACCGAGCTTCTTGTAGTCGTTGATGTGATCGGCAAAGTCGTGCGCTTCGGCCGTGCAGCCGCTGGTGAACGACTTGGGGAAGAAGTACAGCACGACCGGACCGCGCGCGAGCGCCGCCTTCAGCGAAAACGTCGAGACCGTGCCGCCTTGCGCGACTTGCGCGCTGAAGTCCGGCGCGGCGCGGGCGACCGGCAACTGCGCAGACGCCGGGCCCGTGCTCGCGATGCCGAGCGCCATCACGACCGCAATCAAAAACGGTTTCATGCCGGCACTCGCTGAATTTGCGCGAGCCGCGGCACGAGGGCCACGGCGTTGTCGTGTTCGACCTGCGCTTTCAGCGCCGGCGAGGGATGGTAGGCTTCGAAGTCTTCGACGGCGTGCTCGATCATCACGTTGGTCGGCGGCGGACCCGCGAGCGGATAGTCGCTGCCGAGCAGCAGCTGCGAGGGCGGTACGACGTTCAGCAGCGCCGGGATCGTCGTCTTCGCGCTGGTGCCGGCCGTGTCGTAATAGAGTTTGCGCAGTTCGGCGGCGACGCCGGCCGGAACTTTGCCGCGGAAGGCCGGCGTGTTGCCGAGTTCGATCACGCGCGAATACACGCCGAACAGCGCGCCGCCGCCGTGCGAGAAGATGAAGCGAATGTCGGGAAAGCGCGTCGTCGTGCCGCTGGTGATCAAGCTGATGATCGTGCGCGCGGTGTCGAACGGAAATTCCATCGTCGGCGCAATCAACCCCGGCACCATGTTGGCCGTGCAGCACGGCGCGAACGTCGGGTGCACGTAGACGAGCGCCTTGCGGCGGTTGAGTTCTTCCATCACCGGCGCGAACGACGGATCGCCGAGCCACTTGCCGCCGAAATTCGAGAGCAGGTTGATCCCGTCGGCGTGCAGCGTCGAGTACGCGTATTCGATTTCGGCCAGCGTGCCGTCGGTATCGGGCAGCGGGACCGGGGCGAAGAAGCCGAAGCGCGCGGGATGCTCGCGCACGGTCTGCGCGGCCGCTTCGTTCCACTGCCGCGCGAGTCTGCGGCCCAGCGCGACGTCGCCGTACCAGACGCCCGGCGTGCTGATCGACCCGATCGCGAAGTCGACGCCGGCGCGATCGCAGGCGTCGATCGCGCCTTGCGGCGACCACTGCGATTCGGCCGAATTGCCGTGCTCCTCGCCGAACCGCTTGGCCTCGTCTTGCATGTACTGCGGCGGCAAGAAATGGTGGTGCACGTCGATGCGGCGCAGCGGCGCGCTCGCGGCCCCGCCGGCCAGCGGCGCCGCGCCGAACACCGCGGCCGCGCCCGCGGCGGCGGCCCCGGCGAGAAACGTACGACGATCCTGCATGGTGTTCACAATCCCATCAAGCGCGCGATGACGAGGCGCTGGACTTCGTTCGTCCCCTCGCCGATTTCGTTGATCTTCTGGTCGCGATACATCCGCGACACCGGATACTCATCCATGAAGCCGTAGCCGCCGTGGATTTGCACCGCTTCGTTCACCACGCGGCGCGAGAGCTCGCCCGCATAGAGCTTGGCCAAACTCGCGTTGAGCGCGAAGTCGCGACCCTGATCTTTCTCCCACGCTGCCTTGAGAATCATCAGCTGGGCGTGTTCGATCTCCATCTTCATGTCGGCCAGCTTGAAACGGATCGCTTGGAACTTCGCGATCGCCTGACCGAACTGCCGGCGCTCCTGCGCGTAGCGGAACGCCTCGTCGAACGCGCCCATCGCGAGCCCGACCGAGAGCGCGGCAACCGAGATCCGCCCGCCGTCGAGGATCGTGAGGAATTGCTTGAGTCCCTCGCCCCGTTTTCCGAGCAGGTTCTCTTCGGGAACGGCGGCATCGGCGAAAGAAAGTTCGCGCGTATCCGACGCGCGCCAGCCCATCTTGCGGTACGTCTTGGAGCGGGTGAACCCCGGTGTGTCTTGGGGCACGATCAGGTTGCTGATCTCGCTGCGCCCGCGTTCGTCCGTCCCCGTCACCGCCGTGATCGTCGTGCCGCCGGTGATGTCGGTGCCGGAATTCGTGATGAACGCCTTGGTGCCGTTGATGATCCAGCGTCCGTCGCGCAGTTCGGCCTTCGTCTCCGTGGCGCCGGCGTCGGAACCCGCGTTGGGCTCGGTCAGGCCGAAGCCCCAAAGCTTTTCCCCGCGCGCGAGCGGGACGAGGTACTGCTGCTTCTGCGCCTCGGTCCCGAAGAGATAGAACGGCGAGGCGCCCAGCGAGACGTGCGCGCCAAGCGTGATCGCGACCGACGCGTCGGCGCGTGCCAGCTCCATCACAGCTAAGGCGTAGCTGATCGTGTCCGCGCCCGCCCCGCCGTACTCTTCCGGAAACGGCAGCCCGAACAGTCCGAGCTCGGCCATCTTGGCGACGATTTCGTAGGGGAAGCGCGCCTCGCGATCGTGCTCTTCGGCAGCGGGCGCGACGACTTCGCGCGCGAAGTCACGGCACAGCGCTTGTATCGCCTTTTGCTCGTCGCTCAGGTCGAAGTTCATTCTTCGCAGGTATGTAGGAATGGCGTTCGGAAAAACTCCTCTTCTTAGGTGCGAGGTGGATAGCACGTGATCGAACTTCGCGGTGTGACGCTGACCTATCCGAACGGTACGCGCGCACTGGACGACATCGATCTGGAGATCGGGAAGGCGGATTTCGTCTTTCTCGTCGGTCATTCGGGGACGGGTAAATCCAGTCTCCTGAAGTTACTGTACCGCGAAGCGATCCCGGATTCGGGCGAGGTCATCGTCGACGGCATCCGCGTCGACAAACTGCGTCGCGGCAAAGTCGCGGCGCTGCGGCGCAACATCGGCGTCGTGTTCCAAGACTTCAAGCTGCTCTCGCACAAGACGGTCTGGGAAAATGTGGCCTTCGCGCTGCAAGTGACGGGCGCGCGATCGAAGGACGTGATGCGGCAAGTTCCGCGCGTCCTCGATCTCGTCGGCCTCTCGCACAAGAGCCGGATGTTGCCGAGCGAACTCTCGGGCGGCGAACAGCAGCGGGCCGCAATCGCCCGCGCGCTGGTGAACAACCCCAAGATCTTGCTCTGCGACGAACCGACCGGCAATCTCGATCCGTCCAACACGACCGAGATCATCGAGCTGCTGCAGCGCATCAATCTCAAAGGCACGACCGTGCTGGTCGCGACCCACAATCAAGCGGTCGTTGACCGGATGCGGCGTCGCGTCGTCCGGCTCGAAAACGGGCGCATCCTGCACGACGACGAGCGAGGCTACTACTTTCGTGGATTGGGGCAGAGTCCAGTTCTTTCTGGGTGAGGTTTTCGCCAACTTCACCCGTAACGCGGCGATGCAGCTCACGGCGATCGGCACCGTTGCCGTCACGATCGTGATGCTCGGCAGCTTCCTCTACGTTCGCGACACGCTCGCAACGTTCGGGCAGGGCATCCTCAAACAAATCGAGATCGCCGTCTATCTGGACGACAACGCGACCGACGGGCAATCCAAGGCGTTGGCCAGCCGGCTGGCGGCCGACGATCGTATTTCGTCAGCGCGTTACGTTCCGCGCGATCAAGGCCTCAAGGAGATGCGCGAACGCCTGGGCCGCGATTTCGATACCTCGCTCCTCACCTCCAACCCGCTGCCGAACGCGTTTCGCGTCGCGGTGCGCAACGCCGACGACGTGCCCGCGGTGGCCGCGATGATCGCGAAGCTGCCGCACGTGGCCAAGGTCGACTACGCCGCCGACACGGTGACGAAACTCCTCAAGGCCGCCGACGTCATCGGCCGCATCGGCCTCGCGATGATCGCGCTGCTCGTGCTCACCTGCGCGATCATCATCGCGAACACGATTCGCCTCACCGTGTTCGCGCGCCGGCGCGAGATCGCCATCATGCAGCTGGTCGGCGCCACCAACATGTACATCCGCATGCCGTTCATCGCCGAAGGCGTCATTGCGGGCGTCATCGGCGCCGTGCTGGCGATCGCGTTGCTGGCGCTGGCCCAAATGCAGATCGTTCCGAAGATCGAGACCACCCTGCAGTTCGTGCCGTTCCACGTCGACGAGCTCCGGCTCGTCGGTGAATTGCTGCTGGTCGGCGCCGTGGTGGGACTGATCTCGTCCTGGTTCTCGGTCGGCCGATACTTGCGTGCATGACCCAATCGCTCGCGGCTGAGGCCCACCGCCCGACCGTGCTGGTGGTCGACGACGATAAGGTCCTGCGTGAAATCATCGGCACCAATCTCGAACTCGGCGGCTTCGACGTGCTCTGCGCGCCCGACGGCCCCTCGGCGCTCGCGCTGCTCGACGACCGCATTCCCGACGTCGTCGTGCTCGACGTCGTGATGCCGTTGATGGACGGGTACGCGACGCTCGGCCGCATTCGCCGTCACGCCACCGCCTCGCACATTCCGGTGATCGTGCTGACCAGCGGCGGCACCGACACCACGGAGCCGGTGAAGAGCCTCGAAGCCGGCGCAGACGATTTCATCGCGAAGCCGTTTTCGCCGCAGGAGATGCTCGCCCGCGTGCGCGCTAAAGTGCGCCGCGCCAACGTCGACTCATCGCTCCAGCCGCTGACGCGTCTGCCCGGCAACATCGCGATCGAACACGAAGTGCGCCGGCGCTTCGAAGCGCGCGAACCGTGGGCGGTGATCTACGCCGACCTCGACAACTTCAAGGCGTTCAACGACCACTACGGCTTCGTGCGCGGCGACGACGCGATCCGGCTCGTTTCCACCACGATGAGCGACACGATCAAGCGCATCGGCCAAGACGACGACTTCCTCGGGCACATCGGCGGCGACGACTTCATCATCGTCACGAGCCCGCTGCGTGCCGAGAACCTCGCCCGCACCGTGGCGGAAACGTTCGATCGCGACGTGCCGGCGCTCTACACGCCGGCCGATCGCGCCAAGGGCTGGATCGCGGCTAAGGACCGCCGCGGCAACAACGTGCGCTTTCCGCTGATGTCGCTCTCGCTCGCGATCGTCACGCAGTCGCCGCGCATCACGAGCTACCAGAGCATCGGTGAAGTCGCGGCCGAACTGAAATCGTTCGCGAAACGGCAGACCGGTTCGTTCGTCGCGATGGACAAGCGCAACCGGTGAATTTTCGCAGCATTGCATTCCTCTTCGCGCTCGCGGTCGTCGCGCTCGCACCGGGCCTCGCCGGCGCAAAAACGAGCGCGCTGGATGCGAAAATTCACGCCCAGCAGGCCAAGCTGCACGACGTTCACCTGAAGCTCAACGAGAAGAAAGGCTTGCTCGACGCGGCCGCAGCGAAGGTCGGCACGATCGCCGAACAGCTCGCGATCGCAAACCGCAACATCTCATCGGTGCAGGGACAGATTGCGTTCCTCAACGCGAAGATGCACACGACGCAGGCGAAGCTGGCGTTCACGCAACTCCAGCTCGACGCCGCGCAGAAGACGCTCGCGCGCCACAACGACGCGCTCAAACGCCGCCTGATCCAAGCCTACGAATACGGCGACCTCGGCTACGTCGCCGTGCTGCTCGAAGCGAGATCGTTCGGCGACTTTCTCGAGCGCTGGAACGACGTCGCCTTCGTCGTGAAGGCCAACGAAGTGACCATCCGCGCGCGCCGCGCCGACGCCGAACGCGTCCAATCAATCGAAAACGGACTGCAGTCGGACGAGACGACCCTGCGCAACGCGCAAGCCGCGGCCGCGCAGCAGCAAGTCGCGCTCTCCGCGCTCGCGCAGCAGCGGCAGAACCTGCTCGCCGTCGCGAAAAGCGAAAAGCAAGACGTGGCGGTGGAGGTCGGCCAGCTCGAGGATACCTCGGCGCAGGCCGAAGCGGATCTCGAAGCGCTCGTGCGCGCGAAACAGGAAGAAGAGGACGCGCGCCGCGCCGCCGAACGGCGGGCAGCGCAATTGGCCGGCGTTTCGCTGCCGCCCGAACCGGGCGCGCCCGGGCAGCTGCTGTGGCCCGTATCCGGCCCGATCACCTCGCCCTTCGGCATGCGCATGCACCCGGTGTACGGCCGGCCCATCCTCCACGCCGGGATCGATATCGCCGCCAACACCGGCACCACAATCGCCGCCGCCGCTGACGGTCGCGTGATTGTTGCCGGAACCCAAGGCGACTGCGGCAAGATGGTCGCGATCGACCACCATGGCGGCCTCTCGACCATCTATTGCCATATGTCCCAAATCTTCGTGGGGGTCGGACAGGACGTGCAGCGCGGGCAGGCCATCGGCGCGGTTGGGATGACCGGGGATGCAACAGGCCCGCACGTCCATTTCCAGGTGATGGAGAACGGCCACCCGGTCGATCCGATGTCGTTCCTGCGCTAAACGTCAGATAAAGTCTACGTTATTTCGTCCCGGCGTCTGACGACGGCTTAAGGTTTCCGCGGTAAACTTAGCTCCCGGGTGCTTCCGGCGGGAACGCTTCGGGTAGAAATCCGGTTACTGAGTAGACCACTCTAAAAAACAGGGACTTGATGCCAGCCCGTATCCGCCTCTTACTCGCTGTGGCAATCGTCGCGCTCTCCGCCCTCGGTGGAGCTGCGTATGCGGGCCGTGCCGCCGCCGATACCTCGGTTGTTACCGACCGCCCGGTTGCCGATCTCGACCTCAACGGGTTGATCGGTTCGGGCGATCCCGATAAGCACGTCATCGAAACTGCGTACGAGCAGGTCGAGCACAGCTATTACCAGCCGGTCAATCCGCAGCTCATGGTCGACGGCGAAACGAAGGCCCTCAACTGCCTGATCACGGCTTGCGTCAAGCGCCACGTCACCGATCCGAAGGGTCCGCTCTCACCCGGACACGCGACCGGTTCGTCGGTGCACGATCTCGCGTTGATGGAAAGCGCCGTCGACACCGTCAACGCGCACTATCCGAGCGCCGGCAGCAAATCGCAAGTGACCGATGCTGCGCTGAGCGGCATTCTCGGCGGGCTCGGCGACCCGTACACGACCTACCTGAATGCCGACGCCATCCGCGCGCTCGATGAAGAACTCAAGGGCGGCAACTTCGGCGGCATCGGCGTCTACATCGGCAAAGATCCGAAGAGCGGCGCCATTCTCGTCGATCCGATCGAAGGCAATCCCGCCATTCGCGCGGGCGTGCGCACCGGCGATGCGATCGTCGCGGTCAACAATCAAACCACGGCCGGCTTACCGCTTGACGACGTCGAGCGGCTGATCCGCGGGCCGCGCGGCAGCGTCGTAGCGTTGCGCGTGAAGCATCACTCCAACAACGCGGTCGCGACCATCCGCGTCACGCGCGACGTCGTGCACGTTCCCTCGGTGCGCGCCAAAATCGAGGACGGTTTCAGCTACGTGCGCCTCAGCGATTTCGGCACGACCTCGGCCGACGAAGTGCGCGACGCGTTCGAAGCCGCGAAGAAGCAGGGCGTCAAAGGTTACATTCTCGACCTGCGCAACAACGGCGGCGGCTTGCTCGATGCAGCCGTCGACATCTCGAGCCTCGTGATCCATCAGGGCACGATCGTCTCGACCGTCGATCGCGCCGGACATCGCGAGATCCGCTCCGCAACCGGGCGCGCGATCGATCCGTTGCCGCTCGTCGTGCTGGTCAACAAGTACACCGCCAGCGCCTCCGAGATCACCGCCGGTGCGCTGCAAGACGACCACCTCGCCACGCTCGTCGGCACCAAGACGTTCGGCAAGGGCGTGGTCCAAAGTCTCTATACGCTGCCGGTCGGCGCGCTCAAGATTACGACCGCTCGCTACCTCACGCCGGCCGGACGTGACATCCAGCACAAGGGCATCGTTCCGGATGTCGTTCTCGATCAACGCGTGGATCTGCCGATAATCGATACACCGGCCGATAAACAGCTCGCTCAAGCCAAAGCCATCCTTCGCCAGAAAGATCAGCAATGAAGCGCTTCTTCGCCGCCGCTCTCGCCCTCGGACTTGCCGCCATGCTCGTGCACGTGCCGTCGGCGTCGGCGGCCGCCGCCATCTCGCAGCAACAGTCCGATGAGTTGACGGCGTCCTACATGTACCTGATGCAAGACTTCTACCAGAAAGTCGATTCGCAAAACGTCCTCAACGGCGCGCATACGGGAATCCTCGCGCTGCTGAAGACCGAGGGCGTCAAGGATCCGAAGATCACCATGCCCCACGCATCGGCGGACGACGTCAACAACGTGCGCGAATTGCAGCGCGAAGTCGGCGAAGCGGTGACGCAATACGGCAACAAAGTCTCGACCACGAAGATCGCCTACGCGGCGATCTCCGGCGTGGTCGGTTCGGTCAAAGATCGCTACACGGTGTTTCTCGATCCCAAGTCGTTCGCCGAATTGAACGAAGGCCTCGACGGCACGTCGTTCGGCGGCGTGGGACTGACGTACTCGATCGACGACGCGACGAAGAACATCCGCGTCGAAAACGTCATCATCGACGGCCCGTCCGACAAAGGCGGCCTGCGTCCGCGATGACGAGATCAGCGCGATCAACGACAAAGCGGTGAAAGACATCATCGCCGGCGCGCCGCTCGACGTTCAGCAGTCGCGCATTCAGAAGCTGCTGCGCGGCGATCCGGGAACGAAGGTCAAGCTCGCGATCATCCG
The DNA here is from genome assembly GCA_963845455.1 of Vulcanimicrobiota bacterium. Taxonomy (GTDB): domain Bacteria; phylum Vulcanimicrobiota; class Vulcanimicrobiia; order Vulcanimicrobiales; family Vulcanimicrobiaceae; genus Lustribacter. Next base: position 634,618 of record CAWJSM010000004.1, read on the forward strand.
CTCCGATGCGCCGATCGATCCGGTGACGATTACGCGCGATACGATCAAACCGCCGAGCGTGTTCGCCAAGATTGCTCCCCGGCGGCATCGGATACGCGCAGCTCTCGGTGTTCGGCCAGAATACCGGCAGCGAACTCAACGCGGCGCTCAACCGCCTGCAGGCGCAGGGCGCGAAAGCCTACGTCCTCGACCTGCGTTACAACGGCGGCGGCTACCTCAATTCGGCCATCGACGTCAGCTCGAAGTTCATTCCGACCGGTCCGATCGTGACCGTGAAGTCGCGCGCCGGCCAGAGCACCGAGTACGACGCCGAGAACATCGCGGTCGCACCGCGTCCGCTCGCCGTGCTCGTCAACGCCTACACCGCCTCGGCCTCCGAGATCACCGCCGGCGCGATCGAAGACAGCGGCGTCGGCACGCTGATCGGCACCAAGACCTTCGGCAAGGGCGTCGTGCAGACGATCTTCCCGCTGCGCGATGGTTCGGCCGTGAAGATCACGACCGCCCGTTACTACACGCCCAACGGCCACGACATCAATACGATCGGCATTCAGCCGCAAATCGAAGCGGATATCCCGAAGGGCACGAAGATCCGCCCGGGTTACCCCGATGACGATCCGCAGCTCACCAAAGCGATCTCGTTCCTCCAGGACAAGATCGCGAGCCTCAACGGCTCAAGCACCACCGCCGCAAGCAGCGTAACGCCGCAAGTCCACTAGCCGAACAAACGCCGTTCGATCTGGCTCGAACGACGCGAACGACTCGCACGCAACGCCGCGCGCTCGGCAATACGCTTCGAGCGCGCGGCCCGCTTTTGCGAAGCGTTCGTCGGCTTCGAGCGCGGCGGCGAAGTCGCTGATGCCGTCGCCGATGTAGACCGTGTGCGCACCGCGCGCTCTGCGCCGCGCGCACGTGCGCGGCTTTGTCGTGCCCGTTGTCGGACGGGTCGACGAACGACATCGTCCAGCCGGCCGGCGCGAAGTCGACGTCGTTCGCGATGCACGTCGATCTCGACGCTCGCCGCGCGCGAGCGCGTCGTGAATCACGGTCGCGATTCCGCTCGAGACGACGCGGATCTCACCGCCGTGCGCGCGCACGGCGGCCACGAACGGCGCGAACGTGGGATCGACGTGCGCGTTCGCGATCCATGAACGCGAGCGTTTCGGCGCGCGAGAGACGCACGCGCGGCGGCTTGCCGCGTGAGCGCTTCACGTAACGTGATCTGCCCGGCGAGCAGCGGCTCGTCGATCGCGTTCCACGCCGCGTCGCCGGCGACGGCACGGACCAGCGCGTCGAACGTATCGACATCGGTGATCGTGCCGTCGAAGTCGACGAACACCTCGAGCACGTAGCTTAGGTCTTTTTGCGGACCGTCTTCTTCGCGCTCGCTGCCTTTGCGGGCGTCTTTTTCGCAGCGGCCGTGCTCTTCACAGCGGTGCTTTTCTTCGCAACGCTCTTCTTTTTTGCCGGCGCTTTTTCGGCGGCGGCTTTGGGAGCCGTCGCTTTCGCGGTGGTCTTCTTGGCGGCCGTGCTGCGCGTGCTGGTTTTCTTCGCAGCGCCCGCGGTCGCGGAGGCCTTCTTACGAGCCGGTGCCGGCAGCGCTTTCAGCTCGACCGATTCGATCGACGCGACGCGTCCCGCGGCGGCCGGGCGCGCGGGAGCGCGGCGGCGTGACGGAGCGGTAGCGCGGACGTCTTCGAGCGGTTCGCGCGGAGCCTTGAGGCTCGGCGGCGGCGCATCGATCGCGATCTCGCCCTTTTTGGGACGATTCCACGGCGCGAGGGCGCGATTGGGCGGCGGCGGGGAGTTTTCACCGGTCGGCTGCGCGCCGCCGTCACCATCCACGCGGATGATGTGGCGATCGGGGAGCGTCCCGGGCTGGCCGAGCACGCCGTTGGCGCCGGCGGCTGCGGCTCCGTTGCCGCCGCGACGGCGACGCCGACGGCGACGGCGCTTGCGCCCGTCGTGCTCGACGACCGTTTCGGGAATGCCCGAAGACGGCGCCGCCGCGGCTGCGATCGGCTCGTCGGATTCGTCTTCATCGTCCGGCGCGAGGTAGTCGCCCGACGTTGCGGGTGCTGCGCCGGCTACACCGGCAGCGGCACCGTTGCCGCCACGGCCGCGACGGCGGCGACGGCGGCGTTTGCGCCCGGGCTGATCGCCAGCTTCGCCCGGCTCGCCGCTTTCGGCGTCGGGGGCTTCGTACGGCGGAGCCGCGGCCGCGGCCGGCTGGGCGGGTGCAGAATAGCGCTCGCGCGGGGCCGACGCGGGGCGGGGTGAGGAGTTCGTTGACGCGATCGCCCGAGAGCGTCTCGCCCGGCAGTTTGCCGACGAGCGCACCCGAGAGCGACTCGCCGGGCAGCGGCGCGAGGCCGCCGGCGGCCGGAGCAGCCGGACGGAAGGCGGGCGGCGCCGGTTGGCGTGCCGCGGGCGGACCCGAGGGCGCCGGACCGTTGCCGCGTCCACCGCGGCCGCCGCGATCGCCGCGGCCGCGCGGCGGATGCGCGCTCGGCGCATCGAGTGCATCGGCGAGCAGATCTTCGACGTCGGACGACACGGCCGGCGTGACGTTCTTCGGCACGCCTTCGTTGCGCGCGACGTGTTCTTCGGCGACGGCCTCTTCGGTCGTCGAGATGCCGATGACCGGCGCCGGGCGCGAGCCGAGGCCCTTGGCGGCTTCCTCGGCCAACTCGCGCAGTTCTTCTTGCTGCTCGGCTGCCGTGAGCGGTTTGCGTCCGCGACCGCCGCGACGGCGGCGTTTCTTGCCGTCGCCGGCGGCAGCGCCGGACGACTGCACGGAGCCGATCGGGAAGCGCGGCTCGGCGAGAATGTCGGCGCCGTCGACGTCGATGATGCGAATCTTGATCGCGTTGCCGGCGGCGTTGGCCGCGTTTTCGACTTCGATCAGGCGGCCGTTGACGACCGCTGCAGCCGACGTTGCCGTGGGCAGGCGCGTGGCGAGCAGTTCGACTTCGAATTCATCGCCGACGCGTACCGGCGGAAGTTCGGGTAAGCCGCCGCCCCACACGACGAGCGGCGATTCGGGATGCACGGCGGGATCGACGCGCACGTCGATCGGCGTCTTGACGCGTTCGCCGAGCACGCGCAGCTCTTCTTCGTACCAGAACTCGATCTGCGCGGCGACTTGCGGCGACGCGGCGACGTGCACGTGCTCGGCGTGACCGTTCTGATGGTGCGCGATTTGGCGGAACGTCGAGATCGTCACCGATTCCGGCGACATCACGCTGCCGAGGCCGGTGCACATCGGACACGTCGAACGCAGTTGTCCGGCGAGATCCTTACCGACGCGCTTGCGCGTGAATTCGAGTAAGCCCAACGGCGAGAACGACTGAATCGTCGAGCGCGTGCGATCTTTCTTCAGACCGTCTTCGAGGCTCTTGATGACCTTGTTGCGATCGCTCTCCGACGACATGTCGATGAAATCGCAGACGATGATGCCGCCGATGTCGCGCAGGCGCACTTGGCGCGCGATCTCCGCCGCCGCTTCGATGTTCGTTTTGACGATCGTGTCGTCGAGGTTCTTGCCGCCGGTGAATTTGCCGGAGTTCACGTCGATGACCGTCAGCGCTTCGGTCGTCTCGATGACGATCGAACCGCCCGACGGCAATTTCGCCGTCGGCTTCATCAGCTTCGCCACTTCTTCGTCGATCTTGAAATCGGCGAAGAGCTGCGCGCCCTTCGGATAGGGCTTGATGCGCTCGACGTATTGCGGTCCGAGCAAACGCATGAAATCGCGGACGCGTTCGGCTTCTTCGGGATCGTCGATCCAGACGTTCGCTACTTCGGGCGTGATGAAATCGCGCGCCGCTTTGTAGACGAGATTCATGTCTTTGTGCAGCAGCGACGGCGTCGGTGCCGACTTGTAGTTCTCGAGGATGCCGTGCCACATGCGAATGAGCACGCCGAGATCGGCGATCAGTTCGGCATTGGACACGCCGCCGGCAGCCGTGCGCACGACCGTCGCCATGCCTTCGGGCCGAATCGCTTTCATCACGCCCTTGAGGCGATTGCGTTCTTCGGCCGATTCGATCTTGCGCGACACGCCGGAGTACTTACCGGTCGGCATCAGGATCAAGTATCGTCCGGGTAACGAGATGTTGGTCGAAACCCGCGCGCCCTTGAGACCGCGCGGTTCCTTGACGATCTGCACCAGGACGTCGTCGCCCTTGCTGACCTTCTCGTTGATCGTCCAGCCGCTGCGGCCGCCGGTGATCTCGACGTCGCCGATGTTCAGCGGCGTCTTGTTGATGTCGTCGACGTAGAGGAACGCGTTGCGCCCCAGCCCGATATCGACGAAGCTCGCGCCCATGCCGGGCAAGACGTTTTGAACTTTGCCCTTATAGATCGAGCCGATGACGCGTTCGTCGCGCTCGATGTAGTACTCTGAGAGTTTCCCATCCTCGAGGATGGCGACGCGGTTCTCCCACGGATCGCTCGAAATGAGAAGGTCGGTCGACAAGTTGTGTGTCTCCCGGGTGCGACCGTCCTACGACACGCATCGCGACGACGCTGCTTTTTACTGCGTCATCGAGCGGGTATCGCCGGCTTCGGCTGCGACCCAAATTGGGTAAGAAACTGTTCCGAAACGCCCTACCGATCCAGCGTCCACCCTTCGGGGACACGATCACGAGGCGAGCTATTTCGTTGGCATAACGTTCGAGAGGGAGGAGAAACGGTCCTCGCGCGGCCTTGCCAGCGTTCGGAGGCCCCGATGCCGAAGGCGCTTCCAGGTGAGGCTCGCGTTACGCTTAGTAGCGGTCGGCATTGCCGTTTTGGCGTCGCTGCTCTACGCCGGCGGCGTTCAAATCGGCGCCCGCAATGAGGAAATCGCCTCGTATGCGATCGGCCAAACCGCCGTGCGCTTGGTCGAACGCCTCGAAGACCTCTCGGCGCTGCTGGGGGGCTATCACGTCGGCCACGCCTCGGCCCCCAATCGGGCCGTGGCCCGGACGATCGCCGATATGCTGGCCAGTTTCGAGCGGGACGCGATCGCCGGCGGCCTGAGCGCCGACGTGCCGGAATCCCAGATCGAGCAGCTTCAGGGCGACTGGACGGCCGCCGGGAGCCGGCCGGCCGACGCCACGCTCGTCCGCTTGACGAACGAAACGATGCGCGAGTCCTACCTGCGCGTCGGCACGATTGCGATCATGCGCGGCAGCGAAACCGACGCCGACGCCGTGCTGGCCGAGGCCTCGCTGCAAGCGGTGCCCGAGGCCAGCGCCCAGTTCGCGCGCATCACGGCGATGCTCTTGATGGCCGATTCCAAAGGCGGCAGCGATCAGCTTCCCCGCGCCGGGCTCGCGGCAATGTACGCCGATGCCAGCTCGACGGCCAACGTCGCTTTGGAACCGCGCTGGTTCGCGAGCTTGCCGGCCGACGTGCGCGCTCAGGCCGACGCGGCGCGGGGCACCGCCGGCGATTTTCTCGAGCTGTTCCGGATCCACATCGTGCGCGGCGACGCGCTGACGCGCCGCGCGCAGTTGCTCGCGTCGGCCCGCATCGCATCGGGCAAACTCGCATCGCTCGAGACGGCGCTGCTGCCGCTGATTCAACAACGCCTGGCCGAAGCGGAAGAGCGCGCGCGGCGCGAGATCGCCCTGATCGTCGGCTTGATGGCGGCGATCATCGCGGTCGTCGCGCTGCTGTCGTTCCAGGTGTTGCGCTCGCAGCTGCGCTCGCGCCGCACGCGCACGGCGTTTGCGCACCAGGCAACGCACGATGCGTTGACCGGCTTACCGAACCGGCGCGCGTTCGTGCAAGCGGCGAGCAAGGCCGTCGCCGCGTGGACGCCCGTCAACGACCGCACGAGTTGGATCCTCTCGATCGACTTCGATAACTTCAAAGACGTGAACGACCGTTACGGTCATCAAGCCGGCGACGAGTTCTTGATCGCCGCCGCCCAACGTCTGCACGGCGCGACGCCGCTGGGCGATCTGGTCTCGCGTGTCGGCGGCGATGAGTTTGCGGTGCTGGTGCATCATTACGATCCGGATTCCGCGCACGCGGTGAGCGTCGGTGAGGCGATCTGCGAAGCGTTCGTGGAGCCGATCCGTCTCGAAGGCGTCGAACATCGACTCGTGGCAAGCATCGGCATCGTGGCCGTCGACGCCTTGCACGAAACCGTCGATAGCATCTTACGCGATGCCGATATTGCGATGTACCGCGCCAAAGAAGAGGGCGGCGATCGCGTGATCGTCTTCGACGACGTACTGCGCGCCGAGATCATCGACCGCGCCGAACTCGCCAGCGACCTGCGCGATGCGCTCGCGCGCAACACCGGCGTGCGCGTCGTCTTTCAACCGATCATTGCGCTCGACGATCGTACCTGCCACGGTTTCGAGGCGCTGGTGCGCTGGAAGCATCCGCGGCGCGGCGAGATCGATGCATCCTACCTGGTCGACGTCGCGCAAGAAGCGCGCCTGATCGATCAGCTCGGCCGGCGCGTGGTGCACGAAGTGTGCCGGCATCTCTCGGAGTGGCGCGCCGGCGGGCTCGCGATCGCGAACATGTCGGTGCACTTCAACGTCTCACCGATGGAAGCCGCGCATGCGGGCACCTACGCGTCGATCGCCGACGCGATGGAGACCTGGAACATCCCGCCGCAGTCGTTGGTCATCGAGATGACGGAAACGGCGTCGGTCGAATCGATCGAGACGGCCGGCCGGTTTCTCGGCAACTTGCACGCGATGGGCGTGCGCGTGTGCCTCGATGACTTCGGCACCGGCTACTCATCGCTGCGGCACCTCAACGATTTTCAAGTCGACGCGATCAAGATCGATCGCTCGTTCGTCATCTCGGCAGCCAACGATCCGGCCAAGATCCCGATCGTCGCCGGCATTATCGCGCTCGCGCGCGGCCTTAATGCCGAAGTGATTGCCGAAGGCATCGAAACGCCCGAGCAGCGAGCGATGATCGCCGATCTCGGCTGCCGCCTCGTTCAAGGCTACCTGTTCGGCCGCCCCATGCCCGCCGACGACGCTTTCCGCTTCGCCCAACGCACGCTCGCGATGACGGTGAAGGCGCCTTAGGCGCCGCACTTCTACGCGCGCGTCACGGTCGCGAAAGCGATATTCCCGTGCGGGTCTTCGCACAACTCAAGCGATGCGAATTGGCGCGCACATATTACGGGGCGAACAGCGCCGCGAGCTCGCCCTTCGTGCGATAGATGCAGAAACCAGTCCATGAAGGCTTCCATGTAGCCGAGCTGCGTGACCGCAGGCGTGAAATTCGCGATCGATGACTTTCCGCCGGGCCGCACGGCTTCGAGCATGACCTCGGGTGAACGCTTCGCGACTTTCGTGATCGAGGTAATCGAAGAGACCGGCGGCATAGACGAGATCGTAGTTTGTAAACGCTTTGCGTCCGCGAATGAAGTCGCGAACGGATCCCTCGATCGCGGTGACGCCGCAGGTGACCGTACATGCCATCGACGAATGCGACGCTTTCGCGGTCTTGATCGAGCGCCGAGAGTTCGGCACAGCTCACCCGCTTGCACGGCCCGCGACAGTTCCGCTTCGCGCAGATGTCCGCGCCGCGATGGAGAGCACGCGGGCCTCGCCGTCCGGGTGCGCGGCCGCGACTTCGTCGATGAGCTGCGCGATCAGCGCGCGACGGTAGCGTACGGCGCGCGGCGGTTCGGCGTTGATCGTGTAGTAGTAGACCTGTCCGCGCAGGGTCGACGGATGCGCGGTAAAGGCAGCGCCGGCGCCGAGGCCATAGATGTGATCGAGCATAACGGCATCGCCCGCGTAACCGCGCGGCTTGTGGTACGAACGCCGCGTCATCGGGCAGAGGTGGACGATCTCCCGGATTTCATCCGCTCGGGCCAATGCGATGAAATGCGCCCAGCCCTCGGGCGTAAGCTCGCGCCGCGTCGCGTGCAGAGCATGGATGAGCTGATCCATCCCCTCGAGAGTGCGGCCACGCTCAAACAGCTGCTTCGTCTGTAGCGCAACCTGTGGCCAATCCCCGTACACGATCGTGACCGCTCCTTTTCGCCGGCTGAGTAAGTGGCGAAAGTATTGCGCGGCGCGGTTACAGCGGGGTAACAGCCGGTTGCTAGGCGGCTTCGACGCGGGCGCGGGCGTCGCCGAAGACGAGGCGGTCCTTTTGCAGGGCGACGTTGATCAGGATGCCGACGGCGAGGAAGTTCGTGATCAGGGCGCTGCCGCCGTAGGACATGAACGGCAGCGGGATGCCGGTCACCGGCATGATGCCGATCGTCATCCCGATGTTCACGATCATGTGGAAGGCGAGCATCGTCACGAGGCCGACGCTGAGCAAGAGCCCGAACCGGTCTTGCGCCGAGAACACCGCGCGCATCGCGCTGCCGACGACGATCAGGGCCAGCGCGACCAGCACCAGCGAACCGAGGAAACCCGTCTCCTCACCAACTGCGGTGAAGATGAAGTCGCGCGAGTTCTCCGGCACGAAGTTCAACTGCGTCTGCGTGCCGTGATAGAGCCCCTTGCCGAACAGCTCGCCGCTGCCGACCGCGATCTTCGACTGGTTGAGGTTGTAGCCGACGCCCTGCGGGTCGAGCTTCGGGATTGAGAAACACGAGCAGGCGCGCGCGCTGAAACGGCTTGAGGATCTTGTCGCTCGAGAGCACGTACGCGCCCGCCGGCGACGATGCTGCCGAAGTAGATCAAAAAGTCGACCACGTTCGGCAGCCCGAACGCTAACTCGGCCGTGAGGATCGCGCCGACCACGAGCGTCGTGCCGAGATCGGGTTGCTTGAGGATCAAGAGCGCGGGCACGCCGACGGCGGCCAGCGGAATCAGCAACTGCCACAAGCTTCGATAGGTGCTGCGCGAGAGCAGCGCGGCGACCGCGATGGCGGTCGTGACCTTGGCCGGTTCGGACGGTTGAAACGTGAAGCCGCCGATCTCGATCCAGCGCGCCGCGCCGAGTGCGCTGTGGCCTTTGACCGCGATGAACACGAGCAGCAGCAGCGTGATAACGTACACCGGCACCCACCACTGCTGCCAGCGATGGTAGTCGATGAACGAAACGCCGAACATCACGATGATGCCGACCACCGCGTAGATTGCCTGGCTTCTCCATTCCCCGGCGGCGTACGGCTCGTGCAGCGTCGCCGAGGAGATGAACACGATGCCGACGATCGTGAGCGCGATGCACGAGCCGGCGAGTAACCAGTTAAATCGTGTGTACCAGGGGCGCTCCACTTAGTGAGCGGGTGCGGCGTTCACGTTCGCGCGCCGGCGGCGCCGGCGACGCGGTTTCGGTGCGGCGGGCGCCGGAGCGGACTCGGGCTCAGGCTCGGATGCAATGCTCTCGGTTGCAATCGCTTCGGGTTCGACGGCGACGCTGGCCGACGCGGGCGCCGGATCGATCATCGGCGGCGGCTCGGGCGGTGCAGGTCGCGGCGTGCGAACGGCCGGCTTCATGCCGAGAATCGGGATGTTGGCCAGCATCGCGACGACGCTCTCCTGTTGTTCGAACGTCACGTCGCAATTGGCGGCGTCGACGTCGACGTACTTGGAGATCACCGCGATCAGATCGGCTTTGAGCGATTCGACGACGTCGGGCGCGAGCGCGAGATGATCGGAGAGCAGCACCAAGCGCAGCCGTTCGCGCGCGGTGACGCTCGACGGTTCCGGATTGAAGAGACGCTTGAGAAAATCGAGCATGGCTTAGCGCTGGCCCCCGAACAGCTTGTCGAAGAAAGATGCTTCGCGCGGGATTTCCGGCGCCGACGTGTCGGTTCCCACGATGCGGCCGGCAATTTTGCGATAGGCCAGCGCCCGTCGGCGACGCGGCGTCGAGCGCGATCGGCTCGCCTTTGTTCGTCGAGACGATGACGCCGGGCTCGTCGGCGATGACGCCCAAGAGCGGCAAGCGCAGGATCGCGTTGACGTCGTCGACCGAGAGCATCTTGCCGCGCTTCACGAGCGCGGGCCGCAGACGGTTGACGATCAGCGTCATTTTGACGCGGTCGCCGAGCAGGCCGACGACGCGATCGGCGTCGCGCACCGCGCTGACTTCGGGCGTGCACACGATGATCGCTTCGTCGGCGCCGACGATCGCGTTCTGAAAGCCCATTTCGATGCCGGCCGGGCAATCGATCAGCACGTAGTCGAAACGCTCGCGCAGTTTATCGACCAAGCCTTTGAACGCCGCGGTGTCGACGTCGTCTTTCTCGCGCGTTTGCGAGGCCGCCAGCAGCTTGAGCGTCGGCACGCGTTTGTCGCTGACCAGCGCGTCGTCGAGTTCGGCGTTGCCTTCGAGCACGTCGAGCACGTGGTGGCGCACGCGCGCTTCGAGACCCAGCACGATGTCGAGGTTGCGCAGGCCGACGTCGGCGTCGACCAGCACGACGCGCGCGCCGGTCGCAGCCAGCGCCACGCCGACGTTGGCGGTCGTCGTCGTTTTGCCGACGCCGCCCTTGCCCGAGGTGATGACGATGCAGCGCCCGCGGCGTTGCGCTTCGGGCGGTGCCGCCGGGATCGGATCTTCACGCAGCTCATGCACGGGTCAGCCTGCCTTTCGGCCGAGTAAGCGGCTCAGGAACGTCGGCGCGGAGAGCGCGGTGAACGGAACGATCTCGCCTTCGAGGCGGCGCGCGATCTTCTCGTAGATCGCCGCCAGCCGCGACTCGGCCTTGAGCGCGATCGGTTCGCCGCTGGTTGGTCGTGTCGATCACGTCTTCGTCGTCCGGGCACGATGCCCAGCAATTCGGCGGAGAGGATCTCGCACACGTCGTCGACCGAGAGCATGTCGCCCGAACGCACCATGTCGGGGCGAATGCGGTTGATGATCAGCCGCATCGGCAGGCCGCGTTCGTTGAGTTTGCCGATCACGCGGTCGGCATCGCGAATCGCGCTGACCTCGGGCGTCGTGACGACGATCGCTTCGCGCGCGCCGGCGACGGCGTTGCGAAAGCCGTGCTCGATGCCGGCCGGACAATCGATGATCGCGTAGTCGCACATCTCGGCCAGATCGTCGATCACCTTGGCGAATTGGTTTTCCGTCACGGCGGTTTTGTCGCGCGTTTGCGCTGCCGGCAAGATCGACAGCGACTCGCCGAAGCGCTTGTCTTTGATCAGCGCTTGGCGCAGTTGGCAGCGGCCTTCGACGACTTCGACGATGTCGAACACGATGCGCTTCTCGAGCCCGAGCACGAGATCGAGGTTGCGCAGGCCGATGTCGGCATCGACCAGCACCACGCGTTTGCCGCGCAGCGCGAGCGCCGCGCCGATGTTCGCCGTGGTGGTCGTCTTGCCGACGCCGCCCTTCCCGGATGTGACGACGATGCGGCGGGCGCTCATAGCGAAATCTCCTGACGGGCAATGTGGGAGCCGAGCGGTGCGACGGCGATGCGATCGCCTTCGATCACGGCTTGTTGCGGGCCGGTCGGCGACCAGCGCGTCGGCGCCGATGACCGTTGCGATGCGCAGTTGCGTCGGCGCGAATTCGAGCGCGATCACGCGCGCGGTGCGATCGCCTTGCGCGCCGGCGTGCGCCGTGCCGCGCAACGCGCCGACCACGACGATGTCGCCGCTGGCGATCAGTTCGGCGCCCGGATTGAAGTCGCCGATCACGACGATGTTGCCCATGTTGTGCAGCGCTTGGCCGCCGCGCAGCGTGCCGCGATGGTAGAGCGTCGACACGCCCGCCGGCGCGTACGCGGGCGTTGCGGGAATGGTCACGCCCGCCGATGCGACGCCCGCGGGCGCGGAGGCCGGCACCGTTTTCGCGATGCGGCGCTGGGCCAAGTCGGCCCGGGCCCCGGCGAAATCGGCGACGAGCGAGCGTGCTTCGGGCGAGAGTTCGATCTGCCGCGGCGCCCGGGCGCGCGGCAGCGCCGATACTTCGGCAACCGGCGCCGGCCCGAGGTACGCGAGCTGCAGGTTGGCGAGAATTTCGGCCAGCCGCTCGGAGCCCGAAACGCCGTCGAGCGTAATACCGAATTCGGCCAGCAGATCGCGGAAGGCGGCGATTTCCGGCGCGCCCGGTTCGAGCACGCCCAAGTTAGCGACCGCATGACTGCCCCGATAGAAATCCGGGCGCTCGGTGAAATGGGCGCGCAGCTCTTCGCCGGCGGCAGGTAAGGCCCGGTCTACCGCGATTTCCACATTGCGGCCGCGCCCGCGCACCGTACTCAAATGAGTTTCGCTCCGCTCATACGCATAAATACCATCGAAGCGCGGTTCCGCGTGGTGGTAGGCGGCCCTCCGGCATCCACATGCGGTGCACAAGAAGTTGCATCGCTCCACACCTTTTCCACACGCGGTGCACCGTTGCGAGGGTTCGGATGTTTCGTAGCCATACTGCCCAGCATGACTCCACGCTGTGCCAGCACCCCGGCACCCTCGTGCTGAAAAGTAACGTTTTCGGCGCCGCCCAGACGTTCAACCGGCTGCGTTCGAAGCTCAACACCGGCGCCGTCCACGCGGGCGCGCGCCAGCCGTTCAAGTTTTTGCTCTGCGGCGACCCCGCGCTCGTGGCGGCTTTCCGCGCGCTGCTGCTCTCCGGCACCGGCGACACGGCGGCCCCGCTCGAAGCCGCGGCGGCGCTCGAGACGATCGCCCCGGGCGGCGCGCCCATCGATCTCAGCGACGCCCGCGCCGTGCTGTTCTTCGGCACCCCGGCCGACCGAGCGGGCGCTCCCGTCGACGCGCTCGACGGCGCTCAAGCTGCCGGTCTTCGCGGTGCTGGCCGATGCGGCGGTCAGCGCGACCAGCGGCCCGGCCCAAGCCCCGGCCGCCGGCGCGATCGAGGACTACGTCGTGCCGGCGATCGAGTTCGAACCGCTGCGCACGCGCGTGCTTCCGCACCTCATCGACGTCTGCAAAAACGTCGAGATCGCGGTCGGCCGGCGCCTGCCGATTCTGCGCACCACGGTCGCGGCGAAGCTGACGCGCGACGCCGCGCTCAACGCGCTCAAGGTGTCGGGCGCGAGCGCGGTGATCGACAACGTGCCGGTGGTCGGCGCGTTTCTCGGCGCGTTCGTCTCGGCCGGCGACATGATGGCGATCACCGGCATCCAGATGATGCTGATGCTGCAGATCCGCGCCACGTTCGGCAAGGATCCCGACGTCGCGCAGATGTGGGAACTGCTGCCGATCGTCGGCGGCGGCTTCGGCTGGCGTGCGCTCGCGCGCGAGCTCTCGGGCTTCATCCCCGTCGGCGGCATCTTGATCAAATCGGCGATCGCGTACGCCGGCACCGTCGTCGTCGGCGAAGGCGCGACGTTCTTCGAACTGCACGGCCGCCACATGGCGACGCGTCGACGCGGCGAAGATCTACGACGATGCGCGCGCGTCGGCGCAGACGTTCGCGCGCGACATGCTCAACCGCATCCGCGGCAACGGTTCGCACCACCCTAACCGCGCGAGCGCGCGATGTGTTCGATCAGGCTGACGTCGTCGAGGTAGTGAAACGACGCGCGCAGCTTGGGCCGGATGCGGGCGGCAATCGCCGTCGCGATCGCTTGCGCGGCGTGCCGGTCGAGGCTCGCGCGGCGCGCGAGATACTGTTCGATCAGCACGCGGTCTTCGCGCGCAAGGCCGTCGCCGGCAGCGTCCGCTACATCGTCGTCTTCATCCGGCCCGAGGGATCGCGAGCGTCGGGATCGCCGCCGCGTTGTCGCGCACGACGATCGTACCGGCGGCGAAATCGCCGAGCCGTTTGTTTTCCGGCGAAAGCAGCGTCACGACCGCCGAGATCACGTAGAACCCGAGGCTCGCCTCAACGATGCGCACGAGATTGCGGATCACCGACGCGCCGGCGTCGACCGGGAAACCGCCGTCGCGAATCACGCGCAGGCCCAGGAGCCGTTTGCCGGGCGACTGACCGTTCCACACCAACTCGAAGATGATGAAATAACCGAAGAACAGCACGAACGACGCGATCGTCGTCAGCGCGATGAAGAGCGCGCCGCCGAATTTGGCCGCCGGAACGGAGCCGCCCGGCGCAACGCTGCGGTCGACGGCGATCACGCCGTAAACGATCATCACCACCACGATCGCCAACACCACCAGCAACTGCAGCGCGAGGTCGGCGGCGAGCGCGAGAAAGCGGCTTCCCAGTCCGGCCAGTTCGAAGCGTACCGCGACCGCCTCGGCGGTGCGCACGTCGAGATCGCGTTCCACAAAGGACATGCTACGAGCGGGACGCCGCAAGACCTCGCGCCAAATGGTCGAGCATGCGCGAAGCGCGCTTCGTTGACGCCGGCCGCCCACGCTGGGGCGAACTCGAAGAGCTGCTCGCGCGCGCCGACCGCACGGGTCTGCGGCGCTTGAACGCGGCCGAGCTCGACGCGCTAGCCCTCGGCTACCGCGCCGCCACGAGCGATCTGGCGATGGCTCGCGCGCGCGGCTACGACGCCGGCACGATCGGTTATCTCAACCGCCTGGTCGCGCGCGCTCACGCCCGCGTGTACGCCGGCACGACCGCCGGCGGCTGGTCGAACGCGGTCGCGCTCTTCACGACGTCGTTCCCGCGCGAAGTGCGCCGCTCGTGGGCCGCGATCGCGCTGTGCGCGCTGCTCTCGCTCGTGGCGGGCGCGATCGCCTACGTGGCGACCAGTGCCGATCCGGCCAACGCCTACGCGTTCGTGCCGCCGTCTGCGGTGCCGTCGATCAGCGGCAGCCTGCACGATACGAACTTCGGCTTCGACCGCATCTACTCGCCCGCGATGTCGGCGCTGATCATCACCAACAACATCAAGGTCGCGGCGATCGCGTTTGCCGGCGGCATCACGGCCGGCATCGTCACGCTCTTGATCGTCGGGTTCAACGGGCTCGATCTCGGCACGGTCGCGGCGCTGTTCGCAAACCACGGCTACGGCACGGACTTGTGGGCCACGATCGCACCGCACGGCGTGATCGAGCTGACGGCGATTCAGATCGCCGGCGGTGCGGGCCTGGTGCTCGCTGCGGGTTACGTGCGGCCGGGACGCGCGCGGCGCATCGATGCGCTCGCCGCCAACGGTGCGCGCGCGGTCGTGCTGATGCTCGGCGTCGCGGGCATGCTCGTGGTCGCCGGCCTCATCGAAGGCTTCATCTCGCCGCAACGCTTCACGCCCGAGGTCCGCTTCGCAATCGGCGCGCTCACGGGCGTTCTGCTCTGCGCGTATTTCGGCTTCGCCGGCCGGGGAGGCGTTAGAGCAAACCGCGCGTCTTGATGTCCAGGTAGGCGTCGAGCAGCGCCAAGCGCAGGTCGCGCGCGGGAACGTCGACGACGAGCATCCCGGTCGCGCGCAATTTCGCTACGGCGCGCGCGCGTTCGGCCGCGAGCGCGGTCGCGACGGCGGCGCGATAGGCGGCGTTCGCATCGTGCGGTTCGGCGGCCAGCGCGTCGGCGATCGCGGCATCGTTCACCAGCGCGACGAGCACCAGGTGCGTGCGCACGAGCAGCGCCAATGCCGTCAGCACCGTGGCCGAGGCGACCGGATCGAAGAGATCGGTGAACACCACGACCAGGCTGCGCTTGCGATAGCTCGTGCGCAACGCGAGCGCCGCGCGTTCGTAATCGGACTCTTCGGCTTGCGGTTCGATGTCGGCCAGCGCTTCGACGATCGCGGCGGCTTGCGCGTTGCCGTTCGCGGGCGCGACGGCGGCGAGCGTGCGTCCGGCGAACGCGTGCACGCCGACACGATCGGCGGCGCGCCGCGCGAGCGCCGCGATGCCCAGCGCCGCCGACACCGCGTAGTCGAGCTTGCGCCGGTCGCCGAGCCGCGCCGCCATCAGGCGCCCGGCATCGATCGCCACGATCACTTGCTGGCTGCGTTCGACTTCATGCTGCGCGACCATCACGCGGCCGCGCCGCGCGGTCGCTTTCCAGTCGATGTCGCGAAACGCATCGCCCGTACCGTACTCGCGCAAGCTCTCGAATTCCGTGCCGGCGCCGCGCCGCCGCAGGCGCCGCAATCCGGCGTCGATCAAACGCGCGCGCAGCGCGAGATCTTCCGAGCCTTCGAGGGCGCTCAAATCCGGCAGCACGCGGATCGGCTGCGCTCCGGCGAGCCGCACGCGGTGGCGCACCAAACCGAACGGCGATTCATACCAGGCGTACGAATCGCCGAGTGCGGTGCGGCCGCGTTCGCGCGGCACGAACGCCACTTCGGCGACGGTGCGGCTGCGCGCCGGAACCAGCACCTGTGCGGGATCGAGCGCGACGGCAAGTTTCGCCACCGGCGCTTCCACGATCCCGACGCGCAGCGGCAGCGTCGCGTGATTTTCCAGCTCGTAGCGAAACGCGTCGGCACGCGCGAGCGCGTAGCGTTCGGGTGCGATCCGCCGCCAGCGCAGCATCCCGCTGCCGGCACGCGCATCCAGCACGCACGCAAGGACGAACGCCGTCGCCAGCACGGCGACGACCGGTGCCCACGGATACGTGCGCGCGAGCAGACCCGCCGCGATCGAGAGCGCGAGCGCCGGCGCGATTGCGCGCGGTCCGAGCCACGCGCCCGGACGAACGCGCATCACGTCGGCGCGGGAACGCCGGCCAGAATGCGCGCCACGATCGCGTCGGCGTTCACGCCTTCGAGTTCCGCTTCGGGGCGCACGATGATGCGGTGCGCGAGCGCGAGCGGCGCGACCGCCTTGACGTCGTCGGGCGTGACGAACGTGCGGCCGTCGATCACCGCGGCGGCTTGCGCGGTTGCGAGCAGCGCCAATGCACCGCGCGGGCTCGCGCCGAGCGAGACGTCGCGCGCCGTGCGCGTTGCGATCGCCAGCGCGAGGATGTACGCCTGCACGTTCGGCTCGACGTGCATCGCCCGCACCTCGCGTTGCGCCGCGACGATCTCGTGCGCGTCGCAGACCGGCTCGATGCCGGCCGTATCCAAATCGTGCGCATCGAAGCCCGCAACCGTCCGCGCCAGCAGCGCGCGTTCTTGGTCTTCGCTCGGATAGCCGGTGCGCGCGCGCACGATGAAGCGGTCGAGCTGCGCTTCGGGCAGCGGATAGGTGCCTTCGAACTCGATCGGGTTCTGCGTCGCGCACACGAAGAACGGCGCGGCGATCGGGTGGGTCTCGCCGTCGATCGTCACCTGGCGTTCTTCCATCGCTTCGAGCAAGCGCCGACTGCGTCTTCGCCGGCGTGCGATTGATCTCGTCGGCCAGCACGAGGTTGGTGAAGATCGGTCCGCGCCGGAACGAGAACGTTCCGCTGGCCGGATCGAACACCGTCGTGCCGGCGATGTCCGAGGGCATCAGGTCGGGCGTGAACTGAATGCGGCGGAAGCCGGCGTTCAACAGCCGCGCGAGCGTACGGACGATCAGCGTTTTGGCGGTGCCCGGCACGCCTTCCAGCAGCAGATGGCCGCCCGCGAGCAGCGCGACCAGGACGGCGAACGTCGGCGCTTCGTTGCCCGCGATGACGTTTGCGAGACCCGCCCGCAAGCGGTGCGCAAGTTCCGTAGCCCCCGGGTTCATCCGTGCTCCCCTCGCAGCGCCTGCGCCAGCGCGGCGCTTCGAATCAGGTCCGCGTCGCTCGGCGTCTGGCGTTCGCGCAGCAGGCGCAATTGCACTGCGGTCTCGCCCGGCACGTCCGCGCCGGCCGCGAGCAGCGCGATCGCATCGCGCCGCGCGTGCGCGCGCCCGTAGAGCGCCGCCACGGCCGCGATGAATTCATCCGAGGCCGGCTCGCGCACCGCGCGCAGCGTGACCGGCGGTCCGAGCCGCAGCGCGCCGCCGGCCAGCGCGATCAAAATCGTCAGCACCGTGCCCGCCAGCGCCACGCGAACGGGCACGCTCAACGCGGCGAGCCAGCCGCGCTCGAGCAGCGCGCCGTGCAGCGCTTCGTCGAAGGCCACGATCCGTCCGGGTGCGCGCGGGCGCGCGAGCAGGTAGGCGAGCCGCGCGTTGTCGTCGCGCGCGAGCGCCGCGTTCGCAAACAAACGCGGGTCGCTCACGTAGAGGATCGCGCCGCGCCCGAGCCCCACGCGCACGATCAACGCGCCGCCGCGGTCGGCCAAGAGCGCGCGCGTTCGCGCGGCAGCGTTTCCCGCGCACGAAACGTTCGGACGAAAACGTCGCCAGCTGTTCGACCGCGCCCCCGAACGCCTGCGCGCGCAACGGACCGCCGGCGACGCTTGCGCTGCGCTCGGCGGGACGCTGCAGCAGCTTCGTTTCTTGCGCGGCCGTTGCGCCGTTGCGGCCGATCAGCACGAGGCGCCCGCCGCGGCCCACCCAATCGGCGAGCGCGCGCGTATCGGCATCGAGCCGGACGCCGTCGGGCAACGGCGCCACGCCGTAGGCATCGATCAGCGTGTCGATCGTGCCGTCGAGTTCGACCGGGCGGCGGTCGAACCGCTCGACCGCCACACCCTCGCGTTGCAGCAGCTCTTCCCACGCGGCATAGCCGCCGCTGCGCGCGTCGTTGGCCGAATAGGTGTCGAGCGCGGCTTCCGGCGGCGGCTTGGTCAAGAACGCCACCAGCGTCAGCCCCACAATCGCCAGCGCCGCGCGGATCACATCGCCGCGGTGCTCGCGCAGCCAAACGATCACGCCGGCACGCCGAAGGTTTGCGCGTACGCCGCGCGCAGCCGCGCAACGCGGTCCGCGGTGGCCGCTCCGGCTGCGAAGAGCGCCGCCGTCGCCTCGCGCTCGAACGCATCGAAGCCCGGATCGCCGAGCAGCCGCCGCGCTTCACCCGCCGTGCGCGCCGCGTCGTAGCGCAGCCGGCCCGTTTCATCGAGCGCGAGCAGCGCTGCGCGCACGAGCGCGGATGCCGCGTCGTGCCAGCGTTCCTCGCGCGCATAGCGCCGGGCAAGTTCCAGCAGCTGCGCACTCGTGAGCGACGCTTCGAGCACCGTCGTCGCGGCATCCGCTACAGGTCGCGGCTCGCGGCCGCGGATGCGCGCGATGCGCACCACGAGCACGATCGCTGCGCCGATCACCGCCAAGATGAGCACGACGGCGAGCACGCCGCTCAACGCATTTGCCGGACCGAGCACGTGATCGATCCCACGCAAGATGTCGTGGAGCCGGTCGCCGATCCAGGCGAACAAACGCTCGAGCAGCGTCGGCCCCGCGGCAGCGGGCGCCGTGTCGCCGCGAAAGCGCGCTTCGTGCGCGATCGCGCGCGCGACGTCGCGCGGATCGCCGGCCGGCCAGCCGGCGCTCACGTTGCCGGTGCCGGCTCGCTCGCCGCGCGCAGCAGATCGTAGCCCTCACGGCGCAGGCGCACGTCGCGAGCATAGGCGACCATGAACACGCCGAGCACGCCCGAAATCACGATCTGCCCGATCGCCGACACGACGGCCTGCAGCAACGCGAGATGCGTCAGCGCTTGCAACAGCAAACTCACCGCACCGACCGCGAGCGAACCGATGACCTCGACCGCCGAGAACGCGAGCGCAACGCCGACCGTGCGACGGCGCAATGCACGGTCGAACGTACGGCGCCAGCCGATTTCGATCGCGCGAAACGGATTATTCGCTTCCAACGCGAGGCTCACGCTCGAAAGCTCGAACGCCACGTTCAAAAGCGCATAGCCGAGAAAGAACGCGAGGAACGACGGAATCGGTGACGATGACGAAGGCGATTCCGGCTGCCGTGCCCCGGCCGGCCACGAGGAAGACGACAACGAGGATCAAGGCGTACACCAAAATGAGCGCGATGCCGATCGCGCACGCGATGGCGATATAGCCGATCACCACGACGATCTGCGCGAACCAGCGGGCGAATGAGGCGCGATACGCGGCGGCAATCGACACCGGCGTGTGTTCCAGCGCGCCGTCGGCGTAGGTGTAGACGGCGTTTCGCGTGAGCGGGAACAGGATGACCGGCCATAGGACGAACAGCGCGAAAATCGAGCCGGCGTTGATGCCGCGCAGCGCCTCGCCCATCAGCCGGTTGCGATCGAGCGTGTCGCTCACCGGCAAACGATTCATCTCCGCGAACACATCGCTCACGTGAGCGAAGCCCGGCGCTGCGGCGAGTTGCAGCAGCGTCACGGGAACGATCACGATCGCGAGGATCACGAACAGCGGGAGACACCGGCGCACATACGTCGAGATCGCGCGGTCGAGAATCTCGCCGATCGACATGGGCCGCGGAAGGCCCGCGCCGGCCGGCGAAGAGTCATCCATGTCCGGTACTGTGACGACCCTCTACCGGTATCCCGTCACGGCTCGCAAACGCTGCGTTAGGCTAGGGTGCGGCGGCCTTCGATGGCTTTGGCTAGGGTGACTTCGTCGGCGTAGTCGAGGTCGCCGCCGATCGGGAGTCCGTAGGCGAGGCGCGTGACGAGCACGCCTAGCGGGTTCACGAGGCGCGAGAGGTAGAGCGCCGTGGCTTCGCCTTCCGCGTTGGGGTTGGTGGCGACGATCAATTCTTCGTAGCCGTTGGAACCGATGCGCTCGATGAGTTCCTTGACGCGCAGCTGCGCCGGCCCGATCCCGTCCATCGGCGAAATCAACCCGCCCAGAACGTGATACCGCCCGTTATACGCCGACGTCCGCTCGAGCGCGAAGATATCTTTGGCCTCCGCGACAACGCACAAAACGCGCGCGTCGCGCCGCGAGTCGTTGCAGATCGAACACGGATCCTCTTCGGTAATCGAAAAGCACGACGAACACAACCGCACCCGGTCTTTGAGCGCAATGATCGCATCCGCCAGCGACTCCGCATCCGCCCGCGGCTTGTTGAGCAAATGAAAAACTAACCGCGCCGCAGTCTTCGGCCCGATCGTCGGCAACTTCGAGAATTCGTTGATCAGAGCGGCAACGGGTCCGGCGACGCCGTTGGCCACTACATCAGTCCGGGAATCTTCATGCCGCCGGTCAGTTTGCCCATCTTCTGTTCGCTGAGTGCTTTGGCTTTGAGGATCGCATCGTTGAGCGCAACGACGAGCAGATCTTCGAGCGTCTCGATGTCTTCCGGATCGACGGCTTCGGGCTTGATCGTCAGCTTGGTCACGCGAAATTCGCCGTTGACCGCGCACGTCACAACGCCGCCGGCGGCGCTGCCTTCGACCGTCGCGTTGGCGAGCTCATCTTGCACGCGCGCCATCTCTTGCTGCATCTTCTTGAGCTGCTGCATCATCTGGGCCTGATTCACGAGTTCGTCCTTTGTGAGCGGGTGCGCATCAGAGAAGCCGGTCGAACGCGTACCGCGCGACGTCGTCGGGATGCTCTTCGGGGAATTCGCCGTCGGTTGCCGGATCGCTGGCTGCAGCCGGCGCGGCGCTGCCGACCACGACGCGCACGGGGATCGCCCGTCCGACGACGCCCTCGATCGCCTTCACGAGCGTATCGAGGCTGCGCTTGAGCGCTTCGCCCCCGGTGGTGTCGGGCATGCGCAGCGTGATCAGCTCGTCGGTGACGGCCTCGATCGTGGCCCGGCTGAGCGTGGCCGCCATCGAGGGCTTTTCGCTCTCCGCGCGCGCCCGCACGTTCTGCCACAACGACCGCAGCTTCGCGGTCGTCAACGGACCCGACACCGCCGGAGCCTGCGCGGGAGCGGCGGCCGGGACCGGTAGCCGGCGACGCCGCCGGCGCTGCCACGGGTTTCGCGGCGGGCTTGGCAGCCGGCGCCGGCGCCGGTATGGCAGCGGCGCGGGGCGGTGGTGACGGCACCGCTGCCGGACGCGCCGCCGGCGCAGCTGCCGCCGGCGCGGCGGCGGCACGGGTGCGCCGCCTTCGATCGCCGTCACGCGCGCGGCCAGTGCTTCCAGCGTCGGGTCCTCGGATTGCAGGACGAAACGCAGCATCGCGGTCTCGAGTTCGAGGCGCGCGTTGCCCGAGGTGCGCGCGGCCGCGAGCGCATCGCCGAACAGCCGCAGCGCGCGCACGAGCCGCGCTTGCGAGACCGTCTGCGCGCGCTCTTGCGCGGCGGCGGCGTCGTCGGCCGCGAGATCGCGCGCGAGCAATTCCGGATTGACGCGCGCCACGAGCAGGTGGCGGAATTCGGCGATCAGCGCTCGGATCAAGCCCGGCATGTCGGTGCCCGCATCGCTCGCATCGTCGATCGTGTGCAGTGCGGCGGCGGCATCGCCGGCCAGCGATTGATCGCGCAGCGCGAGCGCAAACGCCCGTCCGGTCTGTCCGAATGCGTCGTTCACGGTCTTGACGTCGACGTGTCCGCCGCCGAAGGCCGCGACTTGTTCGAGCATCGTCAACGCATCGCGCAATCCGCCGTCGGCGCGGTATGCGATCGCGCCCAGCGCGCCGTCGTCGATCTGGATGCCCTCGGCGTCCGCGATCTCGCGCATGCGCGCGATCATCACTTCGATCGAGATGCGGCGAAACGCATAGCGCTGACAGCGCGAAAGAATCGTCGGCGGCAACGATTCGGGTGACGTCGTCGCAAGAATGAACGTGACGTGCGGCGGCGGCTCTTCGAGCGTTTTGAGAAACGCGTTCGCGCCCTCTTTGGTGAGCATGTGCGCTTCGTCGATGATATAGACTTTCGAACGCATCACCGAAGGCGGAAACTTCACCGCGTCACGCAGCGCGCGGATCTCGTCGATTCCGCGGTTCGATGCGGCGTCGATCTCGATCACGTCGAACGCGGTGCCCTCGAGGATCGCGATGCAGTTGGCGCACGTGTTATCCGGGGTAGCCGTCGGGCCGATCTCGCACTCGATGCAGCGGGCCAGGATCTTGGCGGCCGAGGTCTTGCCCGAACCGCGGGGTCCAGAGAACAGATAGGCGTGCGCGAGCCTGCCCGTTTCAATCGCCGTTGTGAGCGTGCGCACGACCGCATCCTGACCGACCAGGTGAGCGAAGGTTAGGGGACGCCAGGTACGATAGAGGGACACCCGTCGGAGGGTTCGGACCCGAGCCGGTCCATCCCGGCCTGTGTAACCGTTTAGACGGTAGCGGGTAGGGGAATACCGTGACCGTCTGACTCGGCTATGTTTTGCGCCCCCTTTAGGCAGGGGGCTTCAAGCGTCGCCCCGTCATCGTCGTGTGGGAGAGGCCCAGTGGAACTCTACGCTGCGCTACGCGAGCGTTTCGGATACGAGACTTTCAACCCCGGCCAAGAAGAAGTCATCAACCGCGTTTTGGCGGGTGAGGATACGCTGGCCATTCTGGCCACCGGCGCGGGAAAGTCGCTGTGCTATCAGTTGCCGGCGCTGATGCTGCCCGGCACCACGGTCATCGTATCGCCGCTGATCGCTCTGATGAAAGATCAGATCGACATGCTCGCATCGCACGGCGTCCACGAGACCGTCGCGCTGAATTCGACCTTAACCGAAGATCAGGAAGCGGCCGGCATCGCGCGCATCGCCTCGGGCGCCATGAAGATCGTCTTCGTCACGCCCGAGAAGCTCGAGGACGACGCGTTCGTCGCGATCCTGCAGAAGCTGACCGTGCCGCTGTTCGTGATTGACGAAGCGCACTGCATCAGCCAGTGGGGTCACGACTTCCGTCCGGCCTACCTCAATCTCGGCCGCGTGATCGCGGCGCTCGGCAAGCCGACGGTTCTGGCGCTGACCGCAACCGCTACGCCGGCCGTGCGCGAAGACATCCTCACGCAACTGGGCGTGCCCGACGTGAAACCGATCGTGCGCGGATTCGACCGTCCGAACCTGATCTATAGCGTGCGCCGCGCGGAGAACGAAGCGGGCAAACTGCGCGCGATCAAGGGGCTCTTCGAGAACAACGATCTCGAAGGCACCGGGATCATCTACACCGCCACGATCAAGAACGCGCTCGAAGTGCAGAAATATCTGCAAGAGCAGCTCGACATCCCCGCTGCCGTCTATCATTCGAAGTTGCAGAAGCACGATCGCGTCGCGGTGCACGAACTGTTCATGCAAGAAGCGATCAAGGCGGTCGTTGCGACCAACGCTTTCGGCCTCGGCATCGACAAGCCGAACATCCGTTTCGTCGTGCACTACGATCTGCCGGGTTCGATCGAAGCCTACACACAGGAGGCGGGCCGGGCCGGGCGCGACGGCAAGCCGTCGAAGTGCATCCTCGTCTACCGGATGAGCGACACGCGCGTGCAGAACTACTTCCTCACCGGCAAGTATCCCGACATCGAAGAAGTGCAGCGCGTTTTCGGCACGCTCGAAATTTTCGGCACGCAAGAGGGCGGCGTCTCGCTCACCGATTTGCGCAAGATCACGCAGCTGCCGCTGACCAAGCTCAAAGTCGTCCTGGCACTGCTCAAGAAAGCCGGCTTCATCGAAGCCTCGTCGCGGGCGAAGTACATCTTGGCCAAGCATGCGAGCGTCGAAGCGGTGCTCGATCTCGCCAACTACGAGACCAAGAAGCGCTACGATCAATCCAAGCTCGCGATGATGCTGCAATACGCGGAGACGACGTCGTGCCGCCGGCGCTTCATCCTGAACTACTTCGGTGAGAACTTCACCGCCGACTCGTGCGGCGCGTGCGAGAACTGTTTGCAGGGCCGACGCGACCATGCGCTCTCCGGCTACGGCATCGCCGATGTTGTCTATCATACAAAATTCGGGCAAGGCACGGTCGAACGCGCCGAGAAGGACCTCGTAACCGTTTTATTCCCGGCTGTCGGGTACAAGACGTTGCTGGCTTCGGCCGTCTCGCGCGAGATGAAGATCGCTTAATCGCGCCGCGGCGGACGAACATGCCGCGGAGGTTCGTATTGCGTCGCGCGTTCACGGCTATCGCTGTGATTGGGTTCCTGGTCGTCGTGCTCACCCGAACGGTGGGCGCTCAGATCAACCCGCCCGTGCCGGCGCCGTCCGGCCCGGTCAACCCGGCGATCCCCACCACGGACGCGGGTCCATTTGCCGCTCCGTCGCCGGCCGCGGAGATGTCGCCCAGCGCCGAGAGCTCGCCGGCGGCTGAGGCCTCCCCCGCAGCCTCGCCGGAAGTCTCGCCCTCGCCCGCGCCGGGCGAAACCGCACCCTCCGAAGGCCCGAGCCCCTCGCCCACGCCGACCCCGCCGCCGATCGTCGTCACGCCCGCGACGCCGGCAATCGAACCCGGACGCACGATTCTCGCCCGCGTGAACAGCGCGGCCGGAACGATCACCGCGGTCGCCGCCGATCCCGCGATCGCTACCGTGACCGTCGACCAGACCGCGCGCACGCTCGCCATCACCGGCGTCGCCGTCGGCAGCACGATCGTCACCGTCGGCGACAGCCGCGGGCTGACGCGCGACGTGTCGGTGCGCGTCGCCTACGACGCCGGCACGATCGTAGGCAACATGCCACTGCACGTTACCGGTAATCCGGCGTCGGTGGAGTTCTTGCGCAGCACCGCGATCGAAGCCGCCGAAGCCGCCGCGACGCTGCGTCCGGGCGCGCGCATCTACGTGCCGGCCGACGCCGTCGCCGTCCACGCGCCGCTGCCGACCGACAACCACATCTCGGTCGACGTCCCGATCCAGATTCTCGGCGACGCGTACATCACCGCGAACGGCACCACGCACGTTGCGATCGAGAACGATGCGCTGCCGCGGGTGGCACCGAGCCAGCTACTGGTAAGCGACTATCCCGAACGGCTGACCGCCGACGGCGTGCTGTTCACCGCCACGATCGACCGCACCGCATCGCAGCGCTTTTTGTACTACCACTTCAATCCGGGTACGGAACCCGCGCGCCGCATCCTTGTCAAGGCGACCAACACCTCGGCGACGCCGGCCGTAGTGCACGTGATCGCGGCGCTGGCCGGCCCCGGAGCCAATGAGATGGAAGTCGGGCACAACGCGACGCGCTCGTTCCTCGTGCGCTCGCGCAGCAACGAAGGCACGATCGTCACGATCCCGCCCGGCGCCACCGTCAACATCGTCAACCACAACCTGCCGCCGAATGCCATCGTCAACGGCATCATGCAGTTGCGCGAGCTGAGCGGCGATCCGCTGAACATCGCGGTCGTCGCGCAGCACGCCGATGCGCCGCTGGATCAATCGGCCGATGCGGCGAACTTGCTCGCCGGCGGCGCCCCGCATGCGCGCGGAGTGTATCCGGTCCCCGAATTCTTCTCCGACTACACGTTCTTCACCGACGCGCCGCCGCTCGAGATCCCGATCGGTCAGCTGCCGCTGCCGAACTTGCGCCAGGGCGAAGCGCTCTCCGGCGACTACGGCGTGATGCAATCCGTGCGCGTGGTGATCGTCAACACGTCGCGCTTCGGTCAAGCGATCGCGCTCTACGCGAATCCGCGCGGCGGCGATGCCACCGGCACGTTCATCATCGACGACACGATCGTGCAAGCGCACCGCCTCACGGCCTACTCGCGCTACAAGATCTGGCAAGAGACGATCGCGCCCGGCACCTATCGCAGCCTGCGCATCATCACGATGCCCGAAGGCGGCTCATCGTATCCGCTGCGTTTGGTGTTCGCCCAAGACGACGGCAGCGTCGCGCCCGGCGCCCCCGGCTCGCCGGTGTACTAGGATTCGACTTCGTCGAATCCGTTGCGTTTGGGCTTCGCCCAAGCCGCCGCCTAATTAAGGATCCGCTTGTAGATCGTCGTGCAGGCGGCGGCGGCGAGCGGCCAGTTGAAGCGCACGACGGCGCGCGCACGCGCGGCTGCGGCGCGCGCTTCGGCGGCGTCACGATCGGCGAGCAGCGCGCGCACCGCGTCGATCCAGCCGGCGGCATCGTCGGGATCGATCAGCGTCGCATCGCTGCCGGCCACTTCGACGAGCGACGACGAACGCGCGGCAATCACCGGCAGCCCCGCGCACAGCGCCTCGGCCAAGCCGTAACCGAAGCCTTCGTAGCGCGAGGGCACGAGCGCCAGCGTCGCCGTGGCATAGAGCGCATCGAGATCGGCGCGCTCGATGTAACCCGCGCACGGTCACGCGATCGCCGAGACCGAGCGCGCTGATGCGCGCGCGCACCTCATCGAGGTACGGGGTGGGCGGCCCGACGGCAACGAGATCGAGGTCCGGCACGGCGGCGAGCGTTTCGATCGCGCGCAGCAAGTTCTTGCGGCGTTCGACCGTGCCGACCACGAGCGCCAGCGGCCGCGCTTGCGGCTGCCGCTCGATCGCGGCGAAACGCGCGTCGACGCCGGGGTACACCACGTGCACGTCGCTGCGCGCGCCCGCCAGCGCGAGAAACTCATCGCGCGCGAAGGCTGAATCCGTGATCACGGCCGCCGCGCCGCGATAGAGCCGTTTCATCAGCCCGCCGAAATACGCGCGAGCGTAGGCGCGCGTATGCGCCTGAACGCGCAGCCACGCCATGTCGTGCACGGTCACGACCACCGGCAGCGTGCGCGCCGCCGGCATCGTACCGGAAGCGGCGTGCAGCAACTGCGCACCGCTGCGCGCCGCGAACGCCGGCAACAGCACTTGGTCCCACAGCACGCGCCGGTCGAAGCGCCACGGATCGAGCGCGGGAAACTGCAGCGCACGCACGTCGGTGCCGGCCGCGGCCAGTGCGCGCGCGAGATCGCGCTGATACACCCCGATGCCCGTCGCCGTGCCGACGGCGAGCTGCGCGTCGAGGGCGATCCTCACCCGTTACAGCGCGCGATCGCCGCGCGAATCTCCGCCGGGTAGCCTTTGCCGATCACGTCGACCGTGCGGTGCTGTCCGGCGGCAAAGCGCTGCGCTTGCGCGAACGCCGTGCGCGTGGCCGCGCAATTGCCGAGCGCGGCCGAACTGCTCGCGATTCCGGTGAACGCATCGACGCTGTCGGGAACGACTTCCGCCGCCCGCAGAAACGTGCGCTTCGCGGCCTCGACGTCGCCGGTGCGCATCGCGGCACCGGCATAATTCAGCAGATACTTCTCTTCGTTCGGCGCGCGCTCGAGCGCCCGGGCGTACGCATCGAGCGACACGCGCGCGTAATAATCGCGTTGCGCCGGATAACGCCAATAGGCGGCGGTCGCGATCTCACCTTCGCGAAAATCGACCTCGGCGCTGATCTCGGGGCTCGCATCGTTTTGGGCCAGCCGCTGCTCGAAATCGCGTACCAGCGCCAGCGCCGCGCGCGGATCTTCCGTGCCGAGCGCGTCGATCGCGGCCTGCGCGGCGATGAAGTCGCCCGACGCGGCAAAGTCGCGCAGCGCCGTCTGCTTGTCGTTCACCAAGAGCGCAACGCGGCCGCGCAGATCGATCACGTCCGCGCTATCGGGCAAGCTCGCCAGCAATGCCGTGGCGCGCTCGGGTTCGTCGCGCACGATCGCGCCGCGCGCGAGCGCCAGGCGCACGGCGGGGATACGGTCGAGTCCGGTGCTCGCCGCGAGCGCGAAGGGCCAGTCGCCGGCGAGCGCGTGCGGCACCGATCCGGGCAGCGCGATCCCGCCGTAGAGGGCATCCGCACTCAGCTGCGCGAGCGCCGCCAGCACCACGATCAGCGCCGCCGTCAAACCGAGCAGCGATCGGCGCACGCCGCTCAAAAGCGAATCGTGAAGTTCACGTCCTCACCGTTCGCGGAAAGGTTGTAGCTCGAAAGCGCAGCGTCTTTGTACGTCGAGTTACGGAAGGTCAAGCCGACGGAGCTCGACGTCTTCGGCACGGTGTAGGTGAGGCCGAAGTCGATTTGATCCTTGATCCCGCCGATGTTCTGCGAGAGCGTCGTGCCGTACGCGCCGAAGTAGCGCTGATCGCTGTAGCGCGTGTTGAGCGCGAGGTCGCGCGTCACCGGCAAGGTCAGTCCGGCCGCGAGCAGCGTGTGGTAGAGGCTGACGTAGTTGGGATAGTACACCGCGCGCGCGCCGCCGGCGGCCTGATAGGCGGCGAGCGCACCCGGATCGTACGTCGCGGTCGCCGGATTGTACGGAATGTAGGTGAGGGCGGTCGTGTCGTTGCGGCGCAGGTGTTCGAGCGTGCCCGAGAGGTTGACCGATACGGCACCCACGCCGAAGGTCGCGCCCGCATCGAGCTTATCGAACGTTGCGCGCACGGCGGTCGGAACTTGCGGACCGAAAGTGCTGGTCGCGTTGGCGTTCGCCTGCAATTCGGTCAGGTGCTCGGCGAACAGCCGGCCGTCGATCGAACGGCCCGCGACGCGCATCGGCAACTGCACGGTCAGTGACGGTCCTTGCGTATTGGGCGCGAACGCGCTGTAAAAATCCGGGCCGCTCGCGACGAACGGGTTGAACACCGGATAGATGAACGTCAGCGCCGGGTTCGACGCGGTCGCCGAGCGGCCGGGTGCGCCGGCATTGATCGCGTTGTCGAAGGCTTGGTTGACGGCGAGCGTGTTGGCGAACCCGAAGAACTGCGGAAAGAAATCGCCTTGGTAATTCGCCCACGTGGGCGGCGCGTTACCGAAGAAGCGCAGCGGCGCGCCGTCGAGGTAGTTGGCGCCGACCGATTGGTACTGCAGCGTCACGCTCGCCTGCGCGATCTTCAGCTTCACGCCGCCGACGGCGGCATACGCGCCGGTTTCGGCCACGAACTGCTGATCGGGCGTCCAGCGGCTAGCCGAGACTTCGCCGAACAGATACGTTCCGCGCGCCAGCGGCGCTTGGAAATCGAGGCCGAACACCGAGTCGCTCACTTCGCCGAAATCGCCGGCCGGCAACGCGTTGACACCGAGATCGACGCCGGCAGGCGAGCCGGCCTGGCCGAGGTTTTCATCCCACAGGCGATGCAGCGTGAGGCCGACCTCGGCACCGGGCAGACCGGCGAATTGCTGGTTGACGCGCAAGCCGGCCTGATAGCGCTGCGGGATCGCATTGTTCGTATAACCGAGCCCGAGATAGCCGATCGAGATGTGCGCACCGGCCGGCAGCGGCATCGCGAAAACGACTTCGTTCGAGCTGTCGATGTACGCGAACGCGGGCGTTGCGGCGACGCCGCCGGGCACCGCGTACGACGTAATGACGACCGTGCCCGCCACGGCCTTCTTACTCAAGTACACCGCGGCAAGGCCGCCGGCACCGGCCGTGAACGAATCGACCGTCGCCGCCGACCCGGTCTGAACGAGCCCGCCCTGCGGCGGCACCACCGGCGCCAAGTAGTTGTTGGCGAACCCGTTGCCGGATTGCGCCGGCAGATAATTCTGCGTGTTGATCAACGTTGCATCGACGCGCGTGAACGACAGCTGAAACGTCGTCAGGCCATTGAGAATGCCGCCGATCTCGAAGCCGCGCGGAAATGCCTGCGTCGGATCGGCGTACGCGTTCTGCTGCGCCGCATCGGGTGCGCGGTACGCGAGGCCCAAGCGTGAGGAGTCGAGGTTGTCGAGCTGTGCTTCGCGCAGCGTGAGATTCGTAAAGGCACCGGCTTGCGCGACGCTCACGACCACGTCGGGCGAGATGGCGAACTGCTGCGAATAGGACGAACCCGAACCGTAATCGATCACGTGCACGGGCACCGACACCGTCAGGTTGTCGTCGACGGTGTAGATGAAATCGAAGCGCGCATCGGAGCGCAGGATCGTCTGCGGCCCGTTCAGCGCTTCGAGCGGGTTGTTGTCGGCGGGCGCGCTCGCGTAGGCGTTGACGAACCGGTCGATGCCGCCGCCGGCCACATTGAGCGGCAGCACCGGGAACTGGCTCATCGAACCGTTGCCGAGGATCGTGCCGTGCACCGCAAGCGACTGCGCGACGCGCGTGCGGCGATCGAGCGAACTGACCGCATCTTCCAGCGTCGTCACGCGCACGCCCAGCGCATCGAGCTCATCCTTGAGCGCGTCGATCAGTTTCTGCAGCGCGTCGAGATCGGTCTTCGATGCAGTCGACGCCCCGCCGGCCTCGATCTTCGCGATCACCCGCGCCACGATCGCCGCCATCTCGTAGCGCGTGAGCGGACGATCGCCCTTGAACGATCCGTCCGGATAGCCGTCGATCAGGCCGTCGGCCGCGAGCGTCTGGATCGCGGCGTAGGCCCAGTGACTCGACGGCACGTCGGCCAGCGGTGTCGCCGCGCCGCGCGCCGGCAGCACCGCCAGAGCGATGCACGCGAGAGCAACGGCGGCGACGCTTCGGCGCTGCATCATACCGCCAGACGGAGATACCGCTCGGCGATCAGCAGCGCCGCGTAATCGTCGATCGGCCGGTCGGGGAGCAGCATGCCGCGCGGAATGAGGCGCCGCCAGCCGCGCGGCGGATGGTCGGCGAAGAAGCGGGCCCGGGCGCGCAGGGTCGTCTCGCGCTCGTCGACCAGCGCGAACGGCAGGCCCGCCTCTTTGACCACGGCCGATACGACGCCGGCGTTCGTGCCGTGCCCGATCGCGACCATGTCGATTGCGAAATCGGCGCGCAGCGCGGTCAGGCGCGCGCCGAACTCAGCCAACGGCGCGATTCCGAGCGCGAGCGGCTGCGCGCCGAGCCGTTCGATGACCGCGTAGCCGCACTTGCGCGTGCCGGGATCGACGCCGAGCAGCATCAGCGGATCGGCTCGAGCTCAACGTCGATCTGGAACGGGCCGCTGTGCGGATACAGGTCGGCCGGCGTCTTCGCGATCAGCCGGTAGTGGCCGCGCAAGTGCGGGATCTGACTCGTGACGGCTTGCACCTGCGCGCTGTTGATCAACGGCGGGTAGAGAAACTGCGGCGGGTAGTCGCGCGAGGCGAGCGTCTGCTGTACGCGCAGCACGAGCGCGCCGATGTCGACGTTGGGCGTTCCGCCCGCGATGTCGATCGAGGCCAGCGTCTCGCCGGCCGAGGCGAGCTTCTTGTCTTCGAAGGCCTCGAACGAAAACGAGATCACCTCGCCGCGGAAGAGATTCTGCGAGGCCACCGGCAAGAACAAGATCAGCGCATGCTGATCCGAGGTGTGCTCGCGCGTCGTCGCCAGCTGCTCGAGCAGCTCGGCGTGGATCGCGGGCTCGGACGACTTGTGCGTGTACGGCCGCAGGCCGATCGCCGAGGTCGCAAACTGCGCGTTCGCGATGCCGACGACCGTATCGAAGAAGCTGCTGAACGCGTCGATCTGGTCGGCGTCGCTGCGCGCGAGATCGAACGTCCAGGCGCGGTTGGCGATCAAGGTGAGCTTGGGGACGGCGAGGCTGCCGCCGCGCGTTTGCTGCAGCTCTTTCTCTTGCGCGAGTTCCTGCGCTTGCAACTCGTTGATGCGCACCAGCAGCCGGCCTGAACGGAAGAACGCATCGCGCACGTAGCTCGATGCGGCCAGCGCGCCGAGCGTCACGATCAGCGCGATCAACATCCCGGTCCCGACGGCGACGATCGTCGACGTGTACTTCGGGCGCAGACCAAAGAGCGTCAGCCGCTTGCGGCCGACTTGATGACCGACGCGATCGCCCACGTATGCGACGCCGCCGGCGAGCACGATGATGCTGAGTACGACCAGCAGGCCGCTGATCATATCGCCGACGCCCGGCGCAGAAGCCATAGTCCGATCAAGCTGAACAGAGCGTTCGGCGTCCAAGCCGCAATCCCGGCGAGCGGCAACGCCAAACTGCCGATCGACAGCGCGATCGTCGTGATCACGTAGTAGACGAACACGATCAACAGCGCGAGCCCGAAGCCGAGCGCGGCGCCGCCGCCGCGAATGCGCCGCATTCCGAGCGGAAATGCGAACAGCACGAACACGAGCGAGGCGAACGGGCGAGCAAGCTTGGCTGCGTAGGTCGCGGTGAAGAGCTTGCGCTGCGATTCGCTCAGGTTCACGTTATCGAGCGCGTTCTTGATCTCGCTGCGCGAGAGGTTCTCAGGATCGTTCGCTTGGAGCGTGTGCTTGGCCATTTCGCTCGGCCGCTCGCCGATGTCGACCGAGAGCGTGCCGGGGGTAACCATCTTGTCAGAGACATCGCCGTCGGAGAAATGGTAGGTCGTCGCGTCCTGAAATTGCCACGTCGGCGCATCGTAATGGGCGCGCTTGCTGACGATCATCTCCTGAATCGTTTGCTTGGAATCGTACTGCAGCACGGTGACGTTGAGCAGCGTTTGCGTGGCCGCGTCGAGGCCGCCCGCAATCGTCACCTGTTTGCCGCCGCCGGCAAGGTTCGTCACGGCCGAAAGATTCGAGGCCGCGGGCGACACGTGTTCGATGGCGGTTTCTTGCAGATACGCGGCCTGGTCGTTGGCCAGCGGCACGAGCGCCTCTTGCACGATCAGCGCCGCGAACGAGACGACGAGCCCCACCACGGCCAGCGGCAAAAACATCCGGATCAGCGAGATGCCGCCGGCTTTGAGCGCCGTGATCTCGCTCTCGCTGGAGAGCCGGCCGATCGAGAGCAGCGTGCCGAACAGCATCGCCATCGGCACGACGTCGAGCAGATAGGCGGGCATCTCCCACAGAAAATATTCGATCGCCACCAAGAGCGGAACGTTCTGCTGCGAGACGAGCCGGCCGATCGCGAGAAATTGTGTCGCTACGAAGATCAGCGTGAACGCCGCCGCACCGAAGAGCGCCGGCCCGCCGAGTTCGGCCACGAGATAGCGGTCGAGAATCGTCACGCGCAGCGGCTCGAGCTCCGCGCGCAACGAATGTAGCAAGCGTACCCCGGGGAATGTTGAACGAGCCGTCATCGCCACGACGCTAGAAGCCTGGGGGACCCACGCAAAGCGTGGGGGGCGCGGAGCCTGGGGCGGAGCGCCTCATAAACGGAAGCCTTCGCCCAAGTAGAACTTGCGCGCGACGGGCGAGGCGAGCACGTCGTCGGCGGTGCCGGAGACTTCGATCTTGCCTTCGTTGAGGATGTAGGCGCGATCGACGATCGCCAGCGTTTCGCGCACTTGGTGATCGGTGATCAGCACGCCGAGTCCGCGATCGCGCAACTGCCGGATCATCGCTTGGATGTCGGCCACGGCGATCGGATCGATGCCGGTGAACGGTTCGTCCAAGAGCAGAAACGCGGGTTCGGTCGCGATCGCACGCGCGATCTCGACGCGCCGCCGCTCGCCGCCCGAGAGCGAATCGCCGCGCGCGTCGACCAAGTCGGCAAGCCCGAACTCGCCGAGCAGCGCCGGCAGCCGGCGCTCGCGCTCTTCTTCATCGACGCCGTTCATCTCCCAGATCAGGCGCAGGTTGTCGCCCACCGAAAGCTTGCGGAAGATCGAGTTTTCCTGCGCCAGGTAGCCGATGCCGGCGCGCGCGCGTTCGTGCATCGGCGCGAGCGTGATGTCGCGGCCGGCGCCCGCGCGTTCGAGTTTCACGCTGCCGCTGTCGGGGCGCACCAGGCCGACGACCATGTAGAACGTGGTCGTCTTGCCGGCACCGTTGGGGCCGAGCAGGCCGACGACTTCGCCGCGCTGCACGTCGGCGCTGACGCTCTTGACCACCGTGCGCGTGCCGTAACGTTTCACGAGGTCGGTCATCACGATGCGGTCCTGCATCATTTGCGGCGGTACACCCGGACGTTCTGCAAGCGGGCGTCGCCGTCGACCTCATCGCCGGACAGCACGAGCCCGGAGGGCGTGGTCATCACCACGTTGCCGTCGCCATGGATGCGCTCCGAAGTCCCATCATAGCGCAGACGATCGCAGGACAACACGTTGCCGTCTTGCGATCGCGCGTGTACTCCGCCCGTCATGAGAACGCTTTTATCGGCACTCGTCAAGACGGCCTCCGGCGCATCGGCGACCGTGCGCGCACCGTCGCGGTCGACGAAGGTGATGTGCGGCTGGACGAAGGTGCCGCTGCCGGTCGGCGTGCGCCCGGTCGCGGTGTCGGCTGCGAACGACGTCGCGCGGATAATGTAGATCGTGCGCTGGTGCTTCATCTCGCTGAGGGTCGTGTATTGGCCGGTGCCGCCGGAGCTCGTAATGTGCAGCGGCAACGGCGTCGCGGTCGCGGCCGGTGCGGCGCTCGGCGCGTGGGCCGGACCGGCGGCGGGCTGCGCGCAAGCGGTCAGCGCGGCCGCAAGCAGCAGTTCAAGCCGCGGGCGCATCCAGATCCCGTTGCGCCAATGCCAGCGCCAGCGCCGCGCCTTGCGTGGCCAGCGCGAAGTAGATGCTGATCGTGTTCACGAGGACGTGCACGTTGAGCGCGACGAGTCCGGCCGCCACCGCGTACACGAGCGCGCGCCGCCGCGGATCGGCCGCGCGCAGCACCCGCGGGATCTCGCGCATGTACACCGACCAGCACCACAAGAGCGCCCCGAACCCGATCAGGCCCGACTCGTCGAGATACGCCAGCGGCAGGCTGTGCGGATCGAAGGCCACCGGCGCTTCGCCGCCCGGCGCTTCCGGCGGCCGCAGCACCTCGTACGTGCGGCGGTAAGCAAACGGACCAACGCCGGTGAGCGGGAACGCAAGCCACGTCCGCACGCCGGTCTGAAAGGCGATGATGCGCGAAGTATCGTCCCGCGGGTTGTGATGCGCCGCCCCCGGACCCAGCACGAGCACGAGAGCCGCCAGCACCACCACCGCGAGACCGAACCAGATCCGCCGGCTGCGGGCCAGGATGGCGAAAAACAGCATTCCGGCCGCGGCGGCGAGCAAACCCCAGCGCGAGTACGTCGCCGCGAGTCCGGCGAGGCCGGCAACCAGCGTCACGCCGGCGAGCAGCCGCAAGGGCGTGCTGCGCGCGTAGCACGCGACGGCGGCGGCGAGGCCGAGGACCACGAGCAGATACGCCGCGAGTTCGTTCGGGTTGAGGAACGTGCCCACCGCGCGGCCGTTATTGTACGCAAAGAGCGCCGCCGGCTTGCGAAGCGCGATCATCGCGAGCGCGGTCACCGTCGCGAGCGCCGCCGATGCAAGCCATGCGATCACGATCGTGCGCGTCACGCCCGGCAGCTCCGCATAGCCGTAGAGCGCGACGCCGACGACGCCCATCGCCAGCACGATCAGCGCGAGTTCGAGCCCGGTCTGCGGATCGAAGCCCAGCAGCGCACCGGGGACGATCGCGACGCCGGCCAGCAGTTGCGCGAGCACGATGCGCCGCGGCGCCGGGCGGCGGAACGCACCCCATGCGCAGATCGTTGCGGCGGCGAGCATCGCCAGCGCGATCGCGATCGCGCCGTGCGCGCCGACCAGCGCCGGGATCGGCAGCCGCACCGGATCGAGCACTTCGAACGTGCCGTAGAGCGGGATCGCGACGTACATGAACGCGATCGCCGCGACGACGGTGCGATCGGCCGCGCTCACGCCGGCGCTCCGGCGAGTTGCACGATCGCCTGCGCGATCGCGGCCGCGCCGCCCGCGGAGCCCATGCGCTCGCGGCCGGCGGCGCCCATGCGCGCCAAACGCGCGGGATCGCCGAGCAGCGCGACGATCACATCGGCCGCCGCGGCCGGATCGCCGGGCACGATCAGCATCCCGTCGGCGAGCAAACGTTCTTGACGCATGCGGTACCAGTCGCTGCGGCGATCGTCGCTGAGATCGAGCGCGACGACCGGGACGCCGCTGGCGGCTGCCGCTTCGTTCGCGGTGCCGGCTTGGCCGATCGCGAGCGTCGCGCCGGCGAGGATGCCGCCGATGCCGTCGCTCCAGACCGCGAGCGCCGGATGGCGCTCGAGCAGCGGCGCGAAGCGCGCGCGTTCGAGCGTCGGCGCAAGTGAAAGAACGGCGGCCACGCCGGGCACGCGTTCGGCCACGCGGTCGACGATCGCGGCGATTCGTTCGGCGTCGCCGTACGCGCGCTCGCGGCTGCCGGGCAGAAGCGCGATGCGTACCGGAGCGGGCCACGCGTAACGGCGATCTTCCGCCAGCAGATCGACGATCACGTTGCCCGGCGCTTCGGCGCGCAGACCGTGCCGGCGCAAGACGTCCGCCGTCGCCGCGTCGCGCACGAACAGCCGCGCGGCCGGCGCGATGATCTTCCGCTCGATGCCGGAATACGGCGCCACGTACGCGCTCTTGGCGGTACCGACGAAGATCCACGGCCGGCGTGCGATGCGCACGAGCGCGGCGGCATACGCATCGCCGACCGCGACGACGGCAGCGTAGCGATCGCGCACGCCGGCCAGAAACCGCAACTGCGCGGCGAACAGGCCGAGCCAGCCCGCGCCGAGATCGCGAGCGAAGGCGCGCACGTTGCCCATCGCAACGAGCCCCCCGCTGGGCATCGCGCGCTGCGGTCCGGCGTCGGGGAAATCCGCGTCGCCGAAGCGTTCGCCGACCAGCGCCAGGTGCTCGGTCGCGAGCGGCGCGATCGCGCGCACCTCGCGCGCGATCTTCGCCGCAATCGATGCTTCGCCGTGACCGTTGGTCACGAACAGGATCGCGGCGCTCACGTCAGCGGCAGCAGCGCGAAATTCGCGATGCGCGCGCGATCGCCGTCGCGCACGAGTTCGGTGCACGATGCAAACGCGCCGTACGGTCCCGCGTGCACGATCGGCACGCCGTTGACCACTTCGGGTTCGGGCAGCGTGTCGTGCGAGTGACCGCCGAGGATCACGTCGATGCCGCCCGCGGCCTGCGCGAGTTCGCGATCGGCGCGCAAGCCCAGGTGCGAGAGCGCGACGAGCGTCACGCCGGGCGGCGTCGTGCGCACGATCTCCGTTGCGACCGCCACCGGATCGAGAAAACGCCAGCCGAAGACGCGTTCCCACGGCGAACCGGCGGGATACTGCGGCACGAGCAAACCGAAGAAGCGCACCGCCTCGCCGTCGTTCGCGCGCACCAGCGCGTCGGAAGCAAAGGGCAGCGCGCGGCCGCGCACGTCGACCAAGTTCGCGCACACCACCGGATGATGCATCTTGCGCAGCCGGCGGCCGACCAAACCGAACAGGTAATGGAATTCGCGATTGCCCATGGCCGTGACGTCGTACCCGGCCGCATCGAGGTCGTCGACGATCGGTTCGCGCCGGCGGTACACCGTCTGCGAACCGCGCAGCGAGTCGCCGCAGTCGACGAGCAAGCCGGGCCGCTCCGCGCGCAAGCGGCGCAGCGGCGCGACGAAGTGCCGATGGTCGTGCAGGTCGCTCGTGTGGTAGATGCGGATCATCGTCCCGCCAACCGCAACGCAAAGCGCGCGCAGCGTTCGAGCGCATCGGGCGGGCCGAGCGCTTCGCGCAGACGGCGGAAGCCCGCGAGTTGCGCGTCCGGCGCGTCGAGCGCGCGTCCGAGCGCATCGGCCAGCGCCTGCGGCGTCGCATCGTCTTGCAAGAGTTCCGGCACGACCGCTTCGTCCAGCACGAGGTTCGGCAACGTGACATAGGGCCGGTGATAGACGCGGCGCGCGACTTTCGCGGTCGCTTCGGAGAGCACGTAGAGCGCGATCGACGGAACTTCGAGCAGCGCCGCTTCGAGCACGGCGGTTCCCGACGCAACCGCGGCCGCATCGCAGCGCACCAGCGCTTCGCGCGCCGAGCGCACGAGTTCCACCGGCAGCGGCGAGCGCAAACGCAAGAGTTCTTCGAACGCGGCGTAGGCCGCCGAGTCGGCCGCGGCGAGCACCGCCGTGATGTCCGGGCGGCGTTCGCGCAATAGCGCGAGGGCGTTGAGCAAACGCGGCGTGTGGCGCGCGATTTCGCCCGGGCGGCTGCCGGGCAACAGCGCGACGACCCCGCCGCCGGGCGGCGGCGCCGGCCGCAACGGCCGCGGCAGCATCGTCGAGACGAGCGGATGGCCGTGATAGCTGATCGGCAATCCGAGCGACTGATAGAAGTCGCGCTGGTGGACGAACGCGGTTACCGGATCGCACAGTTCCGCCACCGCTCGCGCGCGCCCGGGATTGTCGAGCCACGCGCCGGGCGGAAAATAATACATGATCGGCGTCGTGGTGCCGAGCGTGCGGATCATGCGCGCAAGACGCAGGTTGAAGGCGCCGAAATCGACCAGCACGATGAGGTCGCGCGGATGCGCGCGCAACGCCGCCGCCGTGCGCAACGCGACGGCCAAGAGTTTGGGAATCTTGCCGACCGCATCCAACGGGCCCATCGACGCCCAGCCGGCGCTGCGCTGGGTGAGGCGCACGCCGGCGGCCTCGAGGCGTTCGCCGCCGATGCCGTCGGCATCGACGTTCGCGCCGCACGCGCGCATGGCGCCGATGAGATCGGCAGCCAGCAGTTCGCCCGACGCTTCACCCGTGCTGACGAACACGCGCACCGGCGCGGCCGTCATTTCAAAATGCCGCGTTCCGACGGAGCCTCGAGAAACGCGAGGAGGTGGCGGCCGGCTTCGCTGCTGACCTCGGAGCGCAGCAGTTCGATCGCCTGACGCATGTTGTTGCCCGAGCGGTAGATCAGCTTGTACGCGTTCTTCAACTCGGCGATCGTATCGGAGGTGAAGTTGCGCCGCCGCAGCCCGACGCTGTTGAGCCCGTGCACTTCGGCCGGGTTGCCCTCGGCGAGAAAGTACGGCGGGACGTCGCGCACGATGCGCGCCATGCCGCCGACGAACGCATACGCGCCGATGCGCACGTCCTGATGCACCCCGACCATCCCGCCGAGGCCGGCGTGGTCCTCAACGACGACTTGGCCCGCAACTTGCGCCAGATTCGACATCGTTACGTCGTTGCCGATCGTGCAGTTGTGCGCGACGTGGGTGTAGGCGAGCAACAGGCAATCATCGCCGATCACGGTCGACTTCCCGGGGCCGGTCGCGCGGTGGATCGACGCGTATTCACGGATGATCGTGCGGTTACCGATCTTCGTATACGAGATCTCGTCGGCCGCCTTGCGATCCTGCGAGGTCGCCCCGATTGATGCGAACGGATGCACGATCACGTCTTCGCCGATCGTCGTGTAGCCGTTGACGATCACGTGCGCGAGCAAGGTCGAGCGCGCGCCGATCGTGACGTGTTCGCCGACGATGCAATACGGACCGACTTCCACGCCCTTCGCGAGATTCGCCGACGGGTGCACGATGGCACTCGGATGGATCACTGGTTCAGGATCGCCGCGCCGTAGGCGGTGCTGGCCGCGTCGCCGCCGATCGAGAACATCAACTCGCCGCTGCAGGCGGTCTTCCCGTCGACCGTCGCTTCGACGCTCACCCAGCCGACGTTGCGCCGCGTGCGCAACACGCGCGCTTCCATGTCGAGCCGGTCGCCCGGCACGACCGGGCGCCGGAACTTCACCTTGTCGATGCCGACCAGATACACGAGTTTGCGCGCCATGTCGCCGGGCTCGAGCACCGTGCAGCCGCCGAGCTGCGCCAGCGCTTCGATCATGTACACGCCGGGCAACACGGGATTGCCCGGAAAGTGGCCGGCGAACATCGGTTCGTTGAAGGTGATGTTCTTGTAGCCGCGCACGTAGGTCATCGGCTCGAGTTCGAGGATGCGGTCGATCAAGAGCATCGGGTAGCGGTGCGGCAAGATCGTCATGATCTCGCGCACGTCGATGATCGCCATCGCTTACCCCGCGCTCGCCGCGCCGACGGCGGCGCGGTCGACCAGCGCCCGCACCGCGGCAAAGTGCAGCGCGTGACCGCTCTTGATCGCGATGACCTCGCACTGCGGGTAGGCGCCGAGCAGCGCGAAGTCGCCGATCAAATCCAGCACCTTGTGCCGTGCCGGCTCGTCGGCGGCGCGCAGCGGCACCATCGGGCCGTCGACGTCGAATACGACCGCGTTGTCGAGCGAGCCGCCCATCGCGAGACCGCGCGCGAGCAGCGCCTCGACCTCGTGGCGGAAACCGAACGTGCGATTGGGTGCGACCGCGGTACGATACGTCGCCGCCGCGCTATCGTAGTCGACGTATTGCGAGCCGACCGGCGCCGGAAAGTCGATCGTCATGCGCACCCGGAACGCAGGCGCGGGTACGATCGCGAGCAGCTTGTCGCCGTCGCGAAACACGTGCGGCTCGCGCACGACGTTGCGCGCGTGGGGCAACGGCTGTTCGTCGATGCCGGCGGCGTCGATCGCGTCGATGAACTCGAGCGCGCTGCCGTCCGATGCCGGAATCTCCGGGCCGTCGACGGCGATCAGCGCGTTCGTCACGCCGCTGCCGCAGAGCGCCGAGAGCAAATGCTCGACCGTCGAAACGCGATGTTCGCCCAAACCGAGCACGGTGGCGCGGCGCGTGTCGACGACGTAATCCGGATGCGCCGGAAACTCGACCGCATCATCGAGCCGAAAGCGCAGCCCGCTAGCGGCCGGCGCCGGAAGCACGCGCACGTGCGCCGGCCGGCCGGTGTGCAAACCGGTGCCTGAAAATTCGATCGCGTTGCGGAGCGTTGCTTGATTCTGCAGAGTTCACGGCTCGCCGGGATGTTCGATTGCGCGCGATTTTTCGAGCGCTTCGACGCGTTCGTAGAGTTTCGGAAGGCGCCGTACGGACGCCTGTACCCGCAAGTTCTCCCGGTGCGCGCGCGCCGGCGAGCCGCTGACGCTTGCACCGGCGGCGACGTCGCTCCAGACCTCGGCACCGCCGGCGATTTTCGCCC
Source organism: Vulcanimicrobiota bacterium (assembly GCA_963845455.1). Classification (GTDB taxonomy): domain Bacteria; phylum Vulcanimicrobiota; class Vulcanimicrobiia; order Vulcanimicrobiales; family Vulcanimicrobiaceae; genus Lustribacter. The sequence continues at coordinate 675,697 of CAWJSM010000004.1, forward strand.
CGTCGCCGATCGTCAGATGTCCGGCAAAACCGCTCTGGCCGCCGATCTGCACGTAATCGCCGATCGTCGTCGTTCCGGCCAGGCCGGTCAGCGCCGCAATCGCGGAATGTTTGCCGATGCGGCAGTTGTGGCCGATCTGACAGAGGTTGTCGATCTTCGTGCCGTTGCCGATCGACGTCACGCCGGTTTGCGCGCGATCGATGCACGTGTTGGCGCCGATTTCCACATCGTCACCGATTTCGACGATGCCGATCTGCGGAATCTTCTGCAGCGCGCCGTCGAGAAATGCCCAGCCGAAGCCGTCGCTGCCGACGATCGCTTGCGCCTGCAGCACGACCCGGTCGCCGACGATGCAGCGGTCGGCCACATATGCGCGCGGGTGGAGCATGCACCGCGCGCCGACGCGCGCACCCGCACCGATCACGACGCCGGCCGAGAGCACCGTCTCATCGCCGATCGATGCGGTCGCGCCGACCGTCACCAGCGGACCGACGTACACGGCCGCGCCGAGCGTTGCGCTCGGGTCGATGACGGCGCTCGGATCGACGTGCGGACCGCGCGGCCGCGGCGTTTCCAGCAGCGCCAGCAGCGTGGCCAGCGCGAGCCGCGGCGAGGTCACCGCCACGATCGGTTTGGCGTAGTTCGCGTGCGGGTCGATCAGTTTTTCGTCGGCCAGAATCGCCGCCGCGCGCGATGCCAGCGCCGCGCGCAAGAAGCGCTCGTCGGTCGCAAACGTCATGGCGGTCGCATCGACGTCGTCGATCGCCGCGATGAAGCCGACGCGTACGCCGGCGTCACCGATCACCCGGCCGCCGGTCCGCGCCGCGATCTCCGCGAGCGTACCGAGGTCGGCGATCACGGGGAAGGCGTCGGCTTTTCGACGATTTGGAGGATCTTCTCGACGTCGGGCGTGATGTCGACGCCGCCGTAACCCACGTTCTGCCGGGTGAACACGAAACGCAGATGTTTGTCGTTAGCGACTTGCTGCGCCGCGTCGTGGACGTTGTTGGTCAGCTCGGTTTGGTTCGTTTGAAAACGGTACTGCAGACCGGCCATCTCGCGTGCCTTCTGGCTATCGGACTCGTGCGAGGTGCGCACGGCGTTCACGTCGGCATTGAGCTGGTTCTGATAATTCAAGAACTTCGGCCAGTTCGACGAGAGGCGCTGCACGTCGATGAGCCCGATGTCGCCGGCAGGCGGTTTCGAACAGGCGGTCATGACCAAGAGCGACGCCGCAAGCGCGGCGAACCCGAAGCGGTTATTCATGTAACGTTTCGATGTCTTTCATAGCGTCGCCGGTGAGATCGACGCCGCCGGCCGGCGCGACCGTGCTGACCACGGTCGAGACGCCGCGCTCCTGCGCGATCGTCTTCACTTCACGATTGATTTGGGCCACCATCTGCTGGTAGAGGTCCTGACGCTTCTTCTCGAGCGAGAGAATCTCCGACTGCGCGCTTTGCGCCGCGGCGGCATCGGTTCCGGTCAGGAGCTGGTAGCGCGCGGTGAGGTCGGCGCGCGTCTTCTGGAAATCGGCCACGGTTTGCTTGGCGTCGTTCTGAAACGCCGCCGTGTAGTCGGCGTGGAGCTGCGTGATGCGTTGGCGCAAGGCCGGCGGGAGGTTCGGATTGACCGTCGCCGTGCCGTTGGCCGAGGTCTTGATCAGCGGCCCGCTCGCGGTTTGGAATTGCGTGCGCAGCTGATCGGCGCGGTCGCGGAAGCGCTGCACCGAACGCTGCCGGATCTGGGCCACCTGCGTGCCATGTCTTTCTCGATGCCGGCGCGCAGTTGCGCTTGCAGCGCCGCCAGCTGCTGCGCGTCGACGTTGTGCAGCGCGGCGACCTGATCGGCTTCCTTGCGATCGAGCGCCGCGAGCTGATTGTTGGCGTCGGTGCGGGCCGCTTCGTCGAGCGCGAGGCTCGAGAGCCGCGTGCGCAGCGAGAGCCGTTCGGCGGCGTCGGCATTCGCCAGCATCAGCGAGAGCGCGGACTCCTTGGCGTTGAGCTCGTCGGCCTTCGCGCGGTACGTCCGATCGGCGCGCGCGGCGAGCGTGCGCTGCGCGGCCGTGATCTGCGCGTTGTCCTGCGCTTCGAGCTGCTTGCGGTACGTATCGAGGTCGCGCTGGGCTTGCGCGCCCGCGCCGGCGGCTTGCGAGCTCGCCGTGCCTTGCATCTGCGACTCGATCGCGGCCACGCTCGGACCGCCGGCGCCGCCCGCACCGCGCAGCGCGGCCGCGATCGCGGCGTTCTCGCGGTCCTGATAGCTCTTGCCTTTGGCGGCCAGCAGCGCATCGGTGCGTTTGGCCGCGGCCTCGAGCTGCGCTTCGAGCCGCGCCTGCTCGGCCTTCAGCTGGGCGCTGCCCGCCAGCACGTGCGGAACCAGCGCGCTGAGATTGAGCGCCGCGATATTGGCGTCGTATTGCGCGAGCTGGCCGAAGAGCGGGTGCTTCTTCACCAGATCGTCCATGCGCACGTACCCGACGCGGCCGCCCGACGGCGCCGCCGCCGGCGATTCGGAACTCCCGTGCGCGCACGCGGCGAGCAACCCGCACGCGGCGAGCGCCAGCAGTCGTCTGGGCAAGCTACTTCATCGCGCTGGTGACGTCGGCCGTGATATCCGTGCCGCCGTAGATCACGTTGCCGCGATCGACCACCAGAATGAGTCCACGTTTTTGCGCCACGCTCGCCATCGCGGCTTGGGTTTTGTCGACCAGGGGTTTCAGCGTCGCGCTCTGCTTGTCGGTGAGCGCCTTTTGATAATCTTTCATGATCGCATCGCGGTCGGCTTGGGTTTTCGCCGTCTTGAATTTCGCGGCGGCATCCTGATCTTCGGTCGCCTTGAACTTTTGGAAATCGGTCGAGGCGGCTTTGATCGCCGGCAACGCATCGATTTGGGTCTGATCGACGTAGCCGACCGTCGACGGCGCCGGGGTGTTCACCGGCGGCACGGGTTCGCCGACGCCGGTGAGCAGATCGCGGACCGGACCCGTGATGTCTTGTCCGCCGACGATGATGATCTGCTTGTCCACGACGATCGAGAGGTTATGGCTCGACGCGACCGAGGCGATCGCGACCTGCGCGCGGGCGAAGATCGGGCCGAGCAGCTGACGCTGCTTGTCGGCGATCTTCTGCTGGAATTCCGCGCTCAGGCGCTGCTGTTCGGCCGGCGAAGCCCCGCGGGCGCGCGCGATGTACGTTTTTTGCAGGCCGGCGCCATACGCGTCGATTTGTTTGCGCGCCGCGGTGAAGGTCGGGATCGACGAGAGTGCATTCTGATCGACGTACCCGATGTCGGTCGTTTCCTGAGCCAGCACGGCCGGTGCGGCCGCGAGGACGAGCGCCAATCCGGCCAGTGCCGAAACGCGCGATGCGATGCGTAACGTGTTCATTTCCATCGTGTTCTAGAACGCCTGACCGATGCCGAACGAGATGTGCGTGCCGAGCGATCCCTTACCGAAGTCGAGGCGCAGCGTGTGCAGACCCAGCTGCGGGATGTCGAATCGTACGCCGACGCCGGCATCGGCATGCCAGATGAACGAATTCAGGTCGGTGGTGGAGTTGTCGCTATTGAGCTGCTGACCGCCGACGATGCGCGTCGCACCTTCGTCGCCGAAGAGCACGATCGACACCTTGCGGTCGGCCGTGAGCGGATAGCGCAGTTCGGCTTGGACCAGCGCGATGTTGGTCCCGTAGAACGGGTTCGTGTAACCGCGCAACTGCTGATCGGAGAAGGTGTAGAGTTTGTTGACCGGGATCGCGCCGTCGGTGACGCCGTAGCGGAAGTGAACGCCGAACGTCGAGTGTTTGAGCGTCGGGAAGAACTTCGCCACGTCGAACGTGATTTGCGAATAATCGAAGGCCGAACCGATGGCGGTGTTCGAGACCTCATCGGCGATCGAACTCGACCAGCCCGTGCGCGGGTTCTGGATGTCGTCGCGCGTATCGACGCCGACGCCGAACACGACGCTGTGCAAGGCGTACGGTTGCGATGAATTGATGTTGGCGATCGACGGTGCCGTGATGCCGATGGCGGTCGAGGCGCTGGTCGTTTGACCGCTGAGCGGGCTCGACGACGCGAGCGCGATCGGGTTGAGGTTTTGCTCGCTCGGGAAGAAGTACGGCAGCGGCACGGTGGCGTTGGCCGAGACTTCCTGGATATTCACGCCGAGCGAACCGCGGAAGTAATCCGAGAACCGGCGGCCGATCGAGGTCGTGAAGCCGGTCGACGCCGTTTGATACGTCGCGGCTACGCCGCTCTCGAGCACGTAGTTGGTCGGGTCGGCCGGCACGATCGAAACCGGGATGTTCGCGCCGACCGGAATCGGCGTCGAGGTGATTCCCGGCGCCGGCGCGGGCGTCGCCTGATAGACCGGATAGTAGTTGGTTTGCGACTGGGTGAAGATCGTCACCGAGCCGCTGTACTTCTGCCAGGCTTCCGTGTTGCCGAGATACGGCACCGCGAACGACAGTTCGGCGTCGCTGACTTGCGTGCCGCGCTCGAGTTTGATCGAGGCGCCGTTGCCCGTGCCGTTGATGTTGTTCTGCGAATACGAGATGTTGCCGGTGAGGCCGGTGCCGGTGATGCCGCCCGAGTAGCCGGCGCCGATTTGGGCCGTCCCGGTGCGCTGTTCCTTGACGCTCCAGTGCAGCGTGACGTACGCCGGGCGTTTCGGGTCCGGGCCCGGATTGGTCGAGACGTCGACCTTCTCGAAGAAACCGAGGTTGTTGAGGCGGTTGTAATCGTTGCGCACGCCGGAGTCCGTGACCAGCATGCCGGGCTTCATCCGCAGTTCGCGCCGGATCACGTCGTCGTGCGTCGTCGTGTTGCCGGTGATCTCGACCGCGCCGACGCGGGCGACGGAAATCGCGTAACGCACGTCGGCCGTACCGGCCTTCGTGTCGACGGTGGCCGGATCGATGCCGGCTTCGAAATCGCCGATCGTCAGATCGTACTGTTTGTAGAGATCTTTGAGCTTGTCGGTGTCTTTGTCGCGCTGCGCTTCGGAATACGTGCTGCCCGGTTTGGTCACGAGCGCGGCGGTGATCAGCCGCGCCGGCAACACGGGATCCGCATCCGGCGGCTGCACGATGATGACGTTGCGAACCGTCAAGCCTTCTTGAATCGTCAGCGTCAGCACGCCGTTCGTGTCGATGTTCACGTCGGTGACGTGCGAGGGAACCTGACCGCCGTATCCGATCTTGTCGTAATACGAATTGATCTTCAGGACGTCTTCTTGATACGTCTTGAGGTTGAAAACTTTACCGACCGAGGTGTCCATCAGCGCGGTCAGGGTGTCGGCCGAGATCGACTTGTTGCCCTGAAAGCGGATGCTGGTGACGACGGGATTTTCGACCACGCGGAACGTGACCGACACGCCGTCGGGGCGCTGCTTGATGACCGGCGGCGCCTGGTCGGCAAAGTAGCCGAGATCGTTGATCGCGCGCAGATCGTCGGTCACGACGGCCGGATCGAACGGTTCGCCCACCTTCGTTTTCACCGCCGCCAGAATCACGTCCGTCGGGACGTGCGTATTGCCCGTCACCGAGACGTCGACCACGATCGGCGCGACGGCGGGCGCACCCGGCGATGCCGGAGCACTCGCCGGAGCCGGCGTCGGCGCTGAAACTTGAGGCGTCGGGGTTGGCGCGCCGACTGCGGCCGGCATGAGTAAACCGAACAATGCGAGGAGCGCGAGCCCCGTGCGCGGCGCGCGGCCAAACCAATCGAGCAAACTTCTGTCCCTGCGAGCGATGACTGGGGCGCGAGCGCGCGCACCTTGTGGAAACCAACGGGCACGGAACGTGCCGGGTTCCCGGGCCCGAACTTTATGCCTTACGACTGGTATGGCCTTGTGAATTTTGCTCAGCACTCGCTGAGCAGCGGCTTGGGCGAAGCCCAAACGCCACGGATTGGGCTTGCCCAATCCCGTCACGGATAGCTCCGGCTCAGGATGAGGCTGAAGCCCTGCCGATCCGACAGCGGCTGGATGCCGTTCTGGATTTCGACCGTGCTTGTATTGCCGAAGATCGAGTTGGAGAAATACGGCGTTCCGTTTTGCTGGAAGTAGGTGAAGCTGATCGTCGTCGCTGGGTCCGGCTTGGAAGCGAACCCGATCTGCGTGCGCGTCGGAGCGCTCAAAATCTGCCCCACGGTCGCATAGACCGCGTGCTTCTTGGAGAGTTGTTGGCGGGCCGTGTACCCGACGCGTCCGCCGTAGTCGAGCGTCAGTTCGAGATCCGTCAAGCCAAGCGCGCCGCCGAACGCATTCTCAAGCGGCGAGAGCAAGCGCTGAGTGAGCTGAGTATTGAACAACGAGAATGCCTCTTGCTGGATCGGTGTGATGCCGGTTTTGTACGGCGTGACGCCGGGCGGGAGAAACGCGTCGGATTCGCCGGGTGCGCCGCGGAGCGTGCCGACCGGCTGGCTGTCGCCGAAATTCAGCGAGCCGAGCACCGGCAGATCGACCAGCAGCGCGATGATCTGCGCCTGCGAGTAGGCCGGCTGCGAGGAGTAGCTGATCGTGTACGCATCGGCGGGGCCGGTGACCGCGACCGAGATGTCGGCGCTGCCGATCGCGTTGCGGGCCGGGTCGGGGTCCGGGTTATCGACGTGGGCGGTCGCGTGCAGGTCGAGGTTCGGCACGATCCCCCGGGCCGGATCGAAGGTGACGGTCGCGTCCTGAATCCGGAACAGCCGCTGGTAGGTCGAGAACACGCCGCCGCGCGTCGCGGTGAACTCGCCCCGACGCGCGCGGCGAGCGCAGCGTGCCGGTCAACGCGATCGTGCCGGCCGCGCCGACGTCGATGATCGGCGAGCGGATCCGGATGCTCTTGGCGTCGGCGCGCAGATCGAGGCCTAAGTCGAACTGCGGCGCGCCGGCGACGGTGCTCTCCGGCGGCGCCCCGGCGGCCTTGAAGATCGCGGCGAACGGGATCGTGGCGTTGCTGAGCGAGACGTCGCCGCTCAGGGTCGGAAAGCTCGGACCGCTGGTAAGCTGCGCCGTGCCGTCGATCGTGCCGCCGCCGAAGCCGGGGACGTTGACCTGCGCGCCCTTGGCCGTGATGTTGACGGCATAGCCCTTCGTGGGGGTGGCTACCGGCAGATCGAGCTGCCCGTCGGCGTCGATCGTTCCGTTGCCGACCCGCGCATGAAAGGCTTGCAGGGCGACCGACGTGCCGGCAAAGACGAGCTGGGCGGCCGCATCGCGGATCGGCGAGGTCTCGATGTTGGACACGTACGAGCCGTTGGAGAGACTGACCGAGCCCAGCACGCGCGGCGCGTGGACCGTGCCTTCCAGCGCGAGGTGTCCGTCGACCGTTCCGGTCAACTTGGTGCCGGTGCCGGGCAGCAGCGGCGCCAGCGACGACAGGTCGACCGAGTGCGCGTCGGCGGTAATCGACAGCGGCGCGTCGGGCGGGCCGATACCGGCGGGGTGCAGCGCGATCGGCAGCGATCCGGCCACGACGGCCGAGCCGTGGTTCAGCACGAACTCCGCGCTGTCGAGGTTGACCGAGCGGAAATCGCTCTCCACGTTACCGATGATGCGCTGCACGAGCAGCTTGCCGTAGCGCGGCTGCGTAAAGTCGAACCCCGCGGTCAGATGCGGCTTGGCGAACGAGCCTTCGAGCACGGCGTCGGACTCGAGCGAGCCCGACACGTCGGGCGGCTGGTGGGGCAGCACCCGCCGCGCCGCCGCGGCGAGATCGGGGACGCTGGCGTGGAAGTGCAGCGCGAGCGGATCCCCCGGCGCGAGCCCGACCCGGCCCGTTCCGCTCAGCCGCGCGAAGCCGAGGTCGGCATTCGCCGAGTCGAGCGCGATCCGGTCGCCGACGATGTGCGTCGTGGCGTCGGCACTGATGACCGGGAAGGGCCCGAGTCTGGCCGTCGCTGACGCTCGCATGCCCGCCGATCGCGAGGCGCGGAAAGACGCCGGCGATCCGGCCGGCGGCGTTGACCCGCCCGAGGATCGGGTACGGGAAGCCGGCCGCTGGGAGGAACGTACCCAGATCGACGTTTTGGGCGTTGAGGTCGGCCGCCAGCCGCGCGCGCAGCAGCGCGTTCAGCGGGTCCCCCCGCAGCTGGGAAGATCGAGCCGTCGGCGGCGAGGTTACCGCCGGGGCCCGCGATCGCAAGGTTCGTCAGGATGGCGTCGCCGCTCGTCGACCAGTGGCCCGTGACCGCGCCCAACGGAAACTTCCGGACGCGCGTGCCGGCCAGCGCGATCTGCCCGCTGCTCGACGTGTGCCGGCCGTCGTTCGTGAAGCTGAAGCTGAGCGCGCCCGTTCCGCTCAGCGTCCCGCTCTGGTCGAAGTAGTCGTCGAAGTCGGCCAGGTCGGCCGCGGCGCTTTGCGCGGACACGCTGAGCGCGCCCGCACCGACGGCGGCCGCAAACGTGGCCTGGGTGCTGCCGATCGTCACCCGCCCGTCGTCGACCCGGATCGCGGCGCCCGGGTCCACGGAAAGCCGGCCCCCGGCGTCGCGGAACGCCAGGCCGTTGTACGATCCCTCCGGTGCGCTCACCGTGCCGGACACGGCCGTCCCCGCCGCGTCGCCGTTGATCCGGACCTGGCCCGCAAAGCTGCCCTCGGCATACCGCAAGCGGCAAGTGCAGGTCACGGATGAGACCGCCCACGTCGCCGAGCCGGACCCCGGCATCGAGATCGTAGCGGAACTTCGCGCCGCCGATGTCGTCGAGCCGGCCGCCGAGGCGGCCGTAGGTGTCGCCCAGCGCCGCGATGCCGTCGCGGATGCTCAGACGTGCGCCCGGTCAGCGCGATGTCGACCCAGCCGCCGACCGGAAACCCCATCGCCCGGCCGCGATCGAGATCGATGCTGCCGTGAAAATCCGGCCGGTCGAGGTTGCCCAGACCGAACACCGACACGCGGCCGGCGTCGAGCGGAAGTCCCGATCCGGCGAACGCCGCCGCCGGAACGCCGACCATCGAGATCGCGGTTTCACCGTCGCGCGCCGCCGCGACCGCGTGCGCGCCGTCGAGCGTCGCGGAACCGGTGATGATGCGCACCGACGTGCCGGCGATCAGCATCGTGCCCGATGCGGCGCCCAGCGCAACGCCGTGGATGCTGCCGCCGGTCAGCACCGCACCGCTCGTCTGCACGGTGACGCCGCGATCGTCGACCAGCGCCGCCACCGGCGCATGCACGTCGCCGCGCCCGCCGATGTCGCCGGTGAACACTCGCAGATCCGCCAGCGATCCGTCGTAGGTGCCGCGCACGCCGAACACGCCGCGCGCAACGGCGCCGTCGCCGCGAAATCTTCCGCGCGGGCCGTCGAGCGTGATGTCGCGCAAACGCATGTCGTCGAACGTGCCGCCGAGATCGGCCGCGAGATCGCCTAACGGATAGTGTCTCGAAGCGCGCGTCGCGCATGTGCACGTGACCGGCAACGGCGAAGTCGCTCGGCGGACCGCCGGCCACGATCTGTGCATCGACGATGCCGCCGATGAGCGGGAAAGCCGACCATCTTGACACCGGGCAGCACCGCGTTGTGCTCGGGCACGGCGAAGCGATAGTGCTCGGCGACGGCCCAGCCGGCACTCGCGGAAATGCGGGCGCTCGAGCCGAAACGCGCCGGCCAGCAGCGAGCCGTCGTCGCGCGTAAACAGGAACGGACCGAACTCGCCGCTGCCGTGTTCGTCGACGGCGAGAAAGCCTTGAGCCGATGCCGTGCGCGCCGTCGGAGTCGATCGTGCCGCGCGCGCGAAAGCCGTTCACGCCGTTGCCGCCGATGATCGCGTCGCCGCGAATCGTTTCGCCGGCGGCGATCGCCTGCGCGTACGGCAGCGATGATGCGGGGCCCTCGACGTGCACGGCGCCTTCGAGTTCCGCGATCGGCAAGTTGACGTTCACCTGACCGCCGAGCGTGCTCTGCAGCGCGCCGAAGCCGGTGTGAAATCCGGCGAACGAAACGGCGCCGGCTTCGTAGTCGACCGTGCCGCCGGCCCGGTCGAGCGGTATCGTATCGTAGTACATGCGCGGCGATGCGATGACCGTGCGGATCAGCGGCTGCGCCGACGTTGCGGTGACGAGCGTTTCGATGTGCATCGGCCCGCGCATCGGCTGGTCGCGCAAGAACGTGAAGAGCGTACGCAATTGCGAGAGCTGCGGATCGGCCGCGATGCCAAGTCGGAAGTGCACGTCGGCGAAATCGTACATGCCGCCGCGGATCTGCAGCGGAACGTCCGGCCACCGTGCCGCGCAAATCGGACGACGTGACGCCGTCATCGAACAGATCGATCTGGCCGTGCAGATCGCGCACGGGCTTCGCCAGCGGACCGAGCGCGATCTGCGCGCCGTCGAGCGCGCCGCCGCCGCCGAGCGCGTACGCGAACGGCGTGCCGGCCTCGATGTTGAGCGCGTACGCGCGCACGTCGACGTTGCGCATGACGCCGTCGTCGAAGCGCGCGATCTTCGCGTGCACCAGAAAGTTCAAGCAGCCCGCGCAGCGGCAACTCGGCGCGCGCGGAAGCGGTGCATCGCGAAGCCGCGCGTTGTAGTCGATCACCGAGCGCACGCTCAGCGGCCAGCGCTCGATCGGCGCGGCTCTGCGAGCGCCGGCCGATCAGCGTGCCGTCGACGCGCGCGACGGTGCGCGCGTTCGATTGCACCGACGCATCGATCGAGACGTCCGCGATCGACTGCTCGCGCGAGGTCCGGTTCCAGCGGCGCCTGATCGACGAGCTGGATCGTGCCGTCGCGCACGCGCGCGCTGAACAGCAGCGGTTCGGCCGCGGCTTGCGTCGACTGCCGGCGGCGACGATGACGAGCCGCCGCGGTTGAAGTTGTACGAGCCGTCGGCGTGGCGCACGAGCGTGAGCGTCGGCCGCGTCGACCGCGAGGCCGGCGAAGCCGTAGCGGTGCTTGCCGCCCGGGAAGATGTCGCGCAGCGCGTAGTCGACGTCGATGCGGTCCGGCGTCGAGCACCGGATCGCCGTTCTTGCGCACGTGCACGTCGGTGAACGTGGCGTGCGACCAGCCGAGCGACATGTCGCCGAAGCGCACGTCGTAGCCGATCGCGGCGCTCGAGCGCCGCGCGAGACGACGAACTTCGCGATCGCGTGATGCGCGAACGCCAGCACGAGCACGAGCACCGCGGCGATCGCGATCGCGCTCGCCCCAGCGGCCGCGCGGTGACATCAGGCGCTCACTCAACGTGTGGCGTTTGGGCCTTCACCCGCGCCGCTCCCCTGCCGGATCGTTACGACTTGATGAGGGCGGCCTAGAGATCGAGGTTGCGGACGGTCCGCGCGTGTTCCTGAATGAACAGCTTGCGCGGCTCGACCTTGTCGCCCATGAGCGTGGTGAACATGCGCTCGGCTTCTTCGCTCGCTTCATCGAGCGTGACTTGCTTGAGCCGGCGGCTGTTCGCGTCCATCGTGGTGTCGGCGAGCTGCTCGGCGTCCATTTCGCCGAGACCCTTGAACTGCTGGATCGTGAACTCTTTGGGATCGTCGCCGTCGAAGATCAGCTTGAGCTCTTCCTCGGTGAACGCCCACCACTGCTTCTTGCCCTTTTTCACGCCGTAGAGCGGCGGCTGCGCGATGTACACGTAGCCGCGTTCGACCAGCGGCTTCATCTGGCGGTAGAAGAACGTCAGCAGCAGCGTGCGGATGTGCGATCCGTCGACGTCGGCGTCGGTCATGATGATGATCTTGTGGTAGCGCAGCTTGTCGGGGTTGAACTCCTCGCCGAAGCCCGTGCCGAACGCCGTGATCATCGTGCGGATCTCTTCGTTGCCGAGCATCTTGTCGAGCCGCGACTTCTCGACGTTGAGGATCTTGCCGCGCAGCGGCAGGATCGCTTGCGTGTTCGGATCGCGGCCGCCCTTGGCGGTGCCGCCGGCCGAATCGCCCTCGACGAGAAAGATCTCGCAGACTTCCGGGTCTTGCGATTTGCAGTCGACGAGTTTGCCGGGCAAACCGCTGCCGTCGAGCGCGTTCTTGCGGCGCGTGAGATCGCGCGCTTTCTTCGCGGCTTCGCGCGCGCGCGCCGCCTGACATGCACTTCTCGACGATGATGCGCGCGATCTTCGGATTCTCTTCGAGGAAGAAGTCGAGCCGTTCGGTGACGAGCGCGTTGACGATCGGACGCAGCTTCGCGTTGCCGAGCTTGGTCTTCGTCTGGCCTTCGAACTGCGGATCGAGCAGCTTCACCGAAATGATCGCGGTGAGGCCTTCCATGCAGTCGTCGGTCGAGAGATTCGGATCGGCGTCTTTGAGCATGCCGCGTTTGCGCGCGTACTCGTTGACTTTCGTGGCGACGGCCGTGCGGAAGCCCGTGAGGTGCATCCCGCCTTCCATCGTGCTGATGTTGTTGGCGTAGGAGTAGACGACTTCGTTGTAGCCGTCGGTCCACTGCAGCGCGCACTCGACGATGTTGCCGTCGCGTTCGCCGTTGGTCGAGATGACCGGCGTGAGCGCTTCTTTGTTTTCGTTGAGCCACTCGACGAACGCGACGATGCCGCCCTCGTAGAAATACGTCTTCTCTTTGGGCTTTTCGCCCTCTTCGACGCGTTCGTCGCGCAGCGTGATGCGCAGGCCGCGATTGAGGAACGCGAGTTCGCGCAAGCGCTTCTCGAGCGTGCTCCACGAGAAGTCGAGCGTCTCGAAGATCTCCGGATCGGGCTTGAACCACTGATACGTGCCGGTGCCTTCGGCGGTTCGGCCGATCTTCTTGAGCGGCACCGACGTGATGCCGCGCTGGAACTTGATCTCGTAGAGATTGCCGTCGCGGCGCACGCGCGTCGTCATGTCTTCGGAGAGCGCGTTGACGACCGACATGCCGACGCCGTGCAGGCCGCCCGACACCTTGTAGCCGCCCTTGCCGAACTTGCCGCCGGCGTGCAGGATCGTCATCGCGACCTCGACCGCCGGCATCTTTTCTTCGGGGTGCATGTCGACCGGAATTCCGCGCCCGTTGTCGTTCACGGAAACCGAGCCGTCCTTGTAGATGACGACGTCGATCTCGGTCGCGACGCCCGCTAGCGCTTCGTCGACCGCGTTATCGACGATCTCGTACACCAGTTGGTGGAGGCCGCGCTCCGAGGTGCTCCCGATGTACATGCCCGGACGTTTCCGGACGGCTTCGAGGCCCTTGAGGACCTCGATTTGTTCGCCTGTGTAGTCTTGCATTCCGAAATTACCACTTCGCCATCGGCGACAAAATCGTCAGCCCTGATTTCGACCTGCCGGATGAAGTCGTACAAGTCGCCCAGCGCGTTCCGGCGCACCGGCGAGTCCAGTTCCAGCCGGTTGGGGTCGATCCGCGTCTCGAGCAGCACGTAGGAGCTGGCCAGTTTGCGGATGCGCGGGCGCGTCGATCTCGGCCTTGACCGCGTGGCGTTTGCGGGCCAGACGCAGCTCGTCAACCCAAGCGCGCAGCAGCCGGCGGCGGATGCGATCGTAGGCCTCGGCGGTCAGTCCGGCGACCGCAGTCGAGCACGGCTTCCGGGTCGAGCCACGGCGCCTCGAACAGGATGCGCTCGCACTGCTCGCGCTGCGCGCGTTCCTCGGCGTCGACGCACGGCCGGCAGCGCATCGCCGGTCGGCGATCGCGCCGCCGCAGGTCGCGCAAAACGCGCCGCCGGCCGCGCGATGGGCGTTGCGCCGGCGTTCGACGACCGCGCGGAAGCGCGCCACGGCTTCGGCGGCGGTGTGCGGTTTGCCGGCGGCGCGGCGCGCCGCGCGGCAGCGCGCACGAGCCGCCGGCCCGCCGACCCCGCGCGCGCGCGCGAATCGTGCCGATCCGAAAGCGCAGCCGCTCGACGTTCGAGACGCCCAGCGCGACGACGCTGCGCACGATCTCGCGCTCGAGAAACGAGAGCTGATGGCTCCACGCGCCCGACGCCGTCACGACCACGAGCGCCGTGCCGCTGAGCGCGACCGGCTGCGCGGCGCGCGCGACGTCGTCGCCGACGATCTCGGCCCAGGCCGCGCGAATCGTCGCCAGCGGATCGCCGGGCGGGCCGCCGCTCGGACGCCAGCCGCGCGAGCGCCGCTGCCGAGTTTGGTCAGCACGCGCGTCACCGTCGCGGCGGCGATGCGAAAGCGCGCGGCGTCGCCGAACGCGCTCGGGCAGATCGGTCGTCGTGAGAAACGCTTGTTCGAACGTGCCGACCGCGGCGAGAAATCCGCCCGCGCGTTCGGCATCGAGCTCGGAGAGCACGTCGTCGAGCAACAGGATCGGGGCATCGCCGGCACGCGCGCGCATCGTTTCGTATTCGGCAACCTTGAGCGCAAGTACCGCCGTGCGCTGCTGACCTTGCGAGCCGAACGCGTCGAGCGGTTTGCCGTCGATCGTCAACCGCAGGTCGTCGCGATGCGGCCCGACCAGCGTCGTCTTCCGGCGCAGCTCCGCTTCGACGTTGGCGGCCAGCGCCGCCGCAAGCGCATCGCGCGGATCGCCATCGTTCATCGCGACGTTGGGCGCGTACGCGATCTCGACGCGTTCGTGCGTGCCGGGCCAGCGTTCGTACACGCCCTCCGCGGCCGCGGCGATCTCCGCGACGAACGCGGCGCGCGCGCTCATCAGCGCGGCACCCGGCGCCAGCAGTTCGTCGTTGTACGCGAGCAACAGCTCGCGATCGGGCGCGATCGCGCCGCGCAGCAGCGCCGCCTTCTGCTGCACGATCTTGCCGTAGCGCGCGAGATCGCGGTAATACGCCGGCGAGAGCTGCGCGAGCGCGCCGTTGAGAAACGTGCGCCGCAAGCGCGGGCCCGCCGGCGACGAGCTGCAGGTCGGCCGGAACGAACGTGACGACGCGCGCGCGGCCGAGAAAGCCGCGCGAACCCGACCGGCGAGCCGTTGACGTCGAACGATCTTGCGCGCGCCGCTGCCGCTGCGCACGATCGAGGCGTGCAGAAAGATCGCGCCGGCCGGGATGCGCGCTTCGCCGGCGATTTCCGCCAGCGGCGTGCCCTCGCGGATCAGTTCGACTCTCGCGCCGCGCGCGAAACGATTTGCCGGTGGCGAGCATCGCGATCGCTTCGAGCAGGTTGCTCTTGCCCTGCGCGTTCGGACCGACGAAGACGTTCAGTCCCGGCGCCGGCGCGAAATCGAGCGCCGCGTAATTGCGAAAGTCGGCCAGCCGCAGCGCGGTGAGAAGCGTAAGCCTGTCCTGAGCCTGTCGAAGGACGCCTACTGGCGCAGCGGCATCAACACGAAGAGCTGCGTGCCGAGATCGTTCGCTTCGAGCGGGCGGATCGCGGCCGGCGAGAGCGGCCCGAGAAACTCGAGCACGGTCTGCGGCGAATCGACGTGGTTGAGGATCTCGACCAGATAGCGCGCGTTGAACGCGATCGTCAGATCGTCGCCGGTCTGTTCGACTTCGAGTTCTTCGTAGGCGTTGCCGGTGACGTCGGACTTGGCGGTGATCATCAGCGTGTTGTTGGCGACTTCGAGCTTGACCATCGAGGCGCGATCGCCGGCGACGAGTTCGGCGCGGCGCAAGCCGCCGATCAGGGCGCTGGTGTTCACGGTGACCGAGCGGTCGAACTTCGCCGGAATCACTTGCCCGTAGTTGGGGTACTGCCCGTCGACGAGACGCACCACGATGGAGGTCGTTCCGGCCGTGAACATGAGCTGGTTGGCCTGCGCGCCGAGCGCCGTCGCTTCGAGCATCTCGGCCGAGCCGAGATTGCGCGCCGCTTCGGCCAGCGCGCGCGACGGCACGATGTATTTGGCCGTGCCTTCGAACGGCCGGTCGAGCGTGCCGGTCCACTTCGCGAGCCGGTATCCGTCGGTCGCGACCAGCGTGATCGACGAGCCTTCGAGTTCGAGCAGCGTGCCCATCAGCACGGCGCCGCGCGCTTCTTCGCTCGATGCGGCGAAGATCGTCGAGTTGACGCCGTCGCGAAATTTCTTCGCGGCGATCGCGAACGACGCGCCCTTTTGCGCGCTCGGCAGCGGCGGATATTCATCCGGCGGGAGCGCGAGAAAATCGTAGTTCGAGCGTTCGGCCTTGATCGACGCGCGGGTCGGCGAGCCGGTGAGTTCGAGCAGACCGGCCGGCAAGTTGCCGAGATAGCCGGAGAACAGCTTGGCCGGCACGGTGACCGCGCCGTGTTCGGAGATCTCGGCCGGGAACGATTGTTCGAGCGTCAGCTCGAGATCGGTCGCGCGCACTTTGATCCCGCCCTCGTCGGCCGTGAGCAGCACGTTCGAGAGAATCGGGACCGTCGTGTGCGCGTTGACGATCTTGCTCGCGGCTCCGACTGCCGAAGCGATGTCTTTCGTACTACACGTAAACTTCACTCGTCCACCGCTCCGCCGCGTCGTCGTCGCGTTTGTATATAAGTATAGAAGATAACCGTCGTATCAGTAGGCACGTGCACGGCGTGCATGGATCGGGCAAACACCCGTGGCTGCTGCGTTCGCGCGTTTTTCGGGCTGTGTACGGAGACGGCCGTCCATCCCCGCACTCCCCGCTCACCGCGCGCGTTCGCATTATCCACCCCGTGTACAATCGCCTGTGGAGGGTTCGCCCACAGGGCGAACCCGTCGCGGTGCTCGCCGGAGCCTGCACTGAGCGAAGTCGAAGTGGCTGCGCTCCGCCGTGGCAAAGAAAAGACCCGGCGAGCGTTGCTTCTCCGGGCTTCGTTCACGACGGGCTCGGATCGTGGCAAGGTGTTAGTCGGACTGGACTTGGGCGATGAGCGTGCGCACGCGGTTGCGGAAGGCTTCGTCGGAATCCATGAGGTCGGCGATCTTGTCGCGCGCGTACATCGCGGTCGTGTGGTCTTTCTTGCCGAACTCGCGCGCGATCTGCGGCAGCGACGCGCCGGTGAGTTGCCAGGCGATGTACATCGCGACTTGGCGCGGCATCGTCACGCGCTGATCGCGGCGCTGCGCTTCCATCTCCTTGATCGAGATGCCGAAGAACTTCGAGACCTTGTCTTTGATGAGCGGAATCGTCACGCGATGCATCGGTGCGGCCGCGACGGCGTTCTTGAGCACTTCGCCGGCCAGTTCGACCGTGATCGGCGATTTCGTCAGGCTGGCAAAGGCGACGACGCGAATGAGCGAGCCTTCGAGTTCGCGGATGTTCGAGGGAATGACTTTGGCGATGAACGCCAGCACGTCGTCCGGGACCGGAACGCTGTTCGGTCTCGGCTTTCTTGCGCAGAATCGCTTCGCGCGTTTCGAAGTCGGGCGGCTGGATGTCGGTGAGCAGACCCCATTCGAACCGCGAGCGCAGCCGCGATTCGAGCGTCTGAATTTCTTTCGGCGGCCGATCGCTCGAAATCACGAGCTGCTTCTGCGCTTCGTGCAGCGAGTTGAAGGTGTGAAAGAACTCCTCTTGGGTTTGTTCTTTGCCCTCGAGAAATTGAATGTCGTCGATCAGCAGCACGTCGACGTGGCGGTAGCGGTTGCGAAACTCGACCGTCTGGTTGTTTTTGATCGCGATGATGAATTCGTTGGTGAACTTTTCGCTCGAGACGTACACGATGTTGGCGTTCGGATTGCGCGCCGAGCACGCGGTGGCCGATCGCGTGCATCAAGTGGGTCTTGCCCAGACCGACGCCGCCGTAGAGAAAGAGCGGATTGTAGGCCATGGCCGGCGCCTCGGCCACCGCCTGCGAGGCGGCGTGGGCGAACCGGTTCGAATTTCCGACGACGAAATCGTCGAAGGTGTAGCGCGGGTTGAGGTTGCCGACGCGCAGCTCGTCGGCGAGCGGCGGCCGGCTCGGGCCGGCACGGCGGTCGGGACGCTCTCGGTGCCCGGGCCGGCATCGACCACCACGCGCAGCGCGATCTCCGCGCCGAGGATCTCGTGGAGCACGCTCGTGATGTCGTTCTTGAGCCGGTTCTCAACCCAATCGCGCGCAAACGTCGTATTAACGGCGAGAACGATCTCGTTCGGGGTGAGCTCGACCAAGCGCATCGGCTTGAGCCACATCTCGAATACCGGCTTGTTATAGCGCGGTTCGAGTAGCTCCAGCGCCGCCGCCCAGAGATCCGAAGTTTGGGCATCCGCGAGGGAAGTGTGCATCCAAAAAACCTGCCGAAAGATACCGGCCGGCCCGTCCATGGACCGGAGAGATGAGGCTGACGGATTGGCAAGGCGAGGGCGCCTTCCTGCGGTTTTTCGTCCCCCGTTTTCTGCACTTATCCACAGGCCGCAAGCGGGCTTAATCTCTCGATAAAGCGGGCGCTTTTCGGGCGTTCTCCGCAACTTTCCGGGACCCCGTTTATGCGGCAGGAACCCCCGTGGCGCAAGGGTTCGGGGCGCGTTCCTGCCTGGGGGTTGTCCACAGCCCTGTCCACAGCTGTGGACAACTTAAGAACCATTCGCAATCCCCGATTTTACCCTTGACGCGGCAGGCCTGGGCCCGATACAATACGGTGCTTTACGTTTACCCATCTCGTTAGGAGCACCAGTACCGTGAAACGGACCTTTCAGCCGCACAACCGCCGACGCAAGCGCGTCCACGGTTTCCTCGAGCGCATGAGCACCAAGAACGGCCGTAAGGTCCTCGCGGCGCGCCGCAAAAAGGGTCGCCACCGCCTCTCCGTCTGAGCGGCGCGGGCTGCTCGCCCGATGCGCCGGTACCAGTCGCTCCGCCGGCGGAGCGACTTTGCGCGGGTCCAACGTCGCGGCAAGCGGCAGGTTGGGCCCCTTTTCGTTTTCCTGACCGCCGACACGCGCGGGCCGTCCCGGGTCGGCATCACGGTCTCGAAGGCGATCGGCAATGCGGTCGTCCGCAATCGGCTGCGCCGGCGGGTCAAGGCGTTCCTCGACCGGACGGCCTTCGGCGCGGCCGCCGCACCGCGACGTCGTGCTGATCGCCCGGCCCGGGGCCGGCGAGGCCGAATTCGCGGCCGTCGCCGCGGAACTCGGACGGTTCTTCCGGTGACCCGCCTGCTCGTCGCGCTCATCACGGCGTACAAGCGCGTTGCTCTCGCCGATGCTGCCGCCGGCGTGCCGTTTCGTGCCCACGTGCTCGGAGTACGCGGCCGGCGCAATCGAGAAACATGGCCCGTTTCGCGGGGTATTTCTGGCGGTTCGGCGCATCGTTCGATGCGCGCCCTGGCATCCCGGCGGGTTCGATCCCGTTCCTTAGCGGTGGATCCGCCGTCGGCGAATCCTCCGTTGCGGCCTTCGGCCGAGCCGCCTCTGAAAGGTTCCTCGCCCCTCGTTGTTCGCCTTCAATTTCTTCCAGCCGGTCACCGACGCGATGCTGGGCGTGCTCAATGCGATCCATCGGTGATCCCGTCGTATGGGCTCGACATGGTGCTGCTGGCGCTGGTCGTGCGCCTCGCGCTCTTCCCGCTCGCGCAGCAGCAGTTCAAGTCGATGGCGGAGATGCAGAAAGTGCAGCCGCTGCTCAAGGCGATCCAAGCCGAAGTACAAGGGCAAGCCGCAAGAGCTGCAAGCCGCGACGATGGCGCTCTACAAAGAACACGGCGTCAATCCGCTGGCCGGCTGCTTCCCGATGCTGATCCAGTTGCCGATTTTGCTCGGGCTGTTCTACGCGATCAACTCGCAGCTCGGCGGAATTCAAGGCCGCGCACTTCCTGTGGATGCAAGACGGCGATTCGACACAGCTTCACGCACGGCGTGCTTCGCCGCGAACCTCGGCGAGATGGACTTCGTGCTGCTCGTGCTCTACATCGTCTCGATGTACTTGAGCGTGCGTTACGGCAGCCCGCCGTCGAGCGATCCGCAGCAAGCGCAGACGCAGAAGATCATGGCGATCGTTTCGCCGGCGATGATCGCGTACTTCGGCTGGCGCTATCACTGGGCGTCGGCGCTGTTGATCTACTGGCTGGTGCTCAACGTGCTGACGATGGCGCAGCAGTTCTTCATGTATCGCCGGTACGGTTTGATCGGCCCGAAGAAAGCCGCCGTCGAAGCGGTCGCAGCGGCCACCGCGTCACCAACGGCAAAACCTCGAACCGCGCAGGCGATCACCGGCGGCAAGAACGGCAGTACCAGCGGCCGCGCATCGCGCCGCAGCAAACGCTAATTTCAGAAGCGAAGGACGAGCATGGATAACGACGCACGGTTCCGGGCGGCGCCGCGATTACGGCGACCGCGGGCGCGGACGCTCGGGCGGCGGCGGCGGCCGCTTCGACCGCCGGCCCGGCACCGCCGCGTTCGACGACCGCCGCGTCGGTCGAACCGGCCGAAGGCGCGAAGCCCGCGCGCGCGCTGCTCGAAGAGCTGCTCGGCAAGATGGGCATCGACGACGTCGCGATCGTCTACATCGCGCGTTCGGAAGGCGAGTACTTCGAAATTCGCGGGCCGCGGCTGGCGAATCTGATCGGCCGCAACGGCAACACGCTCGAAGCGCTCAACCTGATCTTCAACAACATCCTCAACGCCGGCGTGCGCAACAACCGCCGCTACTACACGATCGACGCCGAAGGCTATCGCGCGCGCAAAGCCGATCAGCTCAAGACGCTCGCGCTCGCGACGCTCGAACGCGTGATTCGCGAAGGCAAAGCGATCAAACTCGAGCCGATGCTGCCGAGCGAACGCAAGATCGTGCATCTCGCGCTCTCCGAATCGTCGGTCGTGCGCACCGAATCCGAAGGCGTCGACCCCGATCGCCGGCTGGTCGTTTCGCCCGAAGTAACATGCCTGAGACGATCGCGGCGATCGCGACCCCGCCGGGGCGCGGTGCGATCGCGATCGTCCGCTGCAGCGGACCCGACGCGCGCACGATCGTGGCGCGCGTTTTTCGCAGCCGCGCGCCGCTCGCCGATCGCGTTGCGACCTACGGCGAGATCCTCGACGTCGACGGCGCGGTGCTCGATCGCGGGCCTCGCGCTCGCGATGGACGCGCCGCGCACCGTGACGGGCGAAGACATCGTCGAACTGCACGTGCACGGCAGCCCGGTGGTCGCGCGCGAAACGCTGCGCGCGCTTGTTGCACGCCGGCGCGCGCGCCGCCGGGCCGGGCGAATTCACGCGCCGCGCGTTTCTCAACGGCAAGCTCGACCTCAGCGCGGCCGAAGCGGTTGCCGACGTGATCGAGGCGGAGTCGCGGGCCGGCGCGCGCGCCGCGCAAGCGAACCTGACCGGCGGCTTGCGCGCCGCGATCGACGCGGTCGCGCGCGCCGCTCGCGACGGTGCTCGAAGAACTCGCCGGCGCGATCGACTATCCGGACGAAGTGCCCGAACCCGACCGCGCGGACGTCGACGGCCGCCTCGCTGCGTGCGAAGCAGCGCTTGCAGCGCTCGTCGGCGGATTGGGAGCGCGGCCGGCTCGTGCGCGAGGGCCTGTCGCTCGCGATCGTCGGTCCGCCCAACGCCGGGAAGTCGTCGCTGCTCAACGCGCTGCTCGGCGAAGAACGCGCGATCGTGGCGGCGATCGGCGGGCACGACGCGCGACGTGATCGAGGAGCGCTTCTTCATCGACGGCGTGCCGGTGCGCGTGCTCGACACCGCCGGCCTGCGCGCGAGCGACGATGCGGTCGAACGGATCGGCATCGAACGGGCGCGCGCGCGCGCTGGCAGGCGCGGCGGTGGCGCTGGTCGTCGTCGACGGTGCGCAGCCGCTCGACGCGGATGCGATCGCGCGTGCTCGAGGCGACGCGCGACGCGCCCGCGCGTCGTGCTGTTCAACAAAAGCGACCTCGGCCGCGCCGGCTACGACGCGCGCGAAGCCGCCGAGGCGCGATGCGCTGCCGGCAGCGTGCTCGACGGCGCCCACGCTCGATCTGCCGTGCGCCGTGCGATCGCGCGCGCCGGCTGGGGCACCGAGCGCATCGACCTCGCGCCGCGCGCACCTGGCCTCCGCGCGCCAGGCCGACGCCGTGTCGCGCGCGCGCGCGAAGCGCTGGCCCGCGCGCGCGAAACGCTCGACGCTGGCGACGCGCTCGATCTGATCGCGCCCGAACTGCTGGCCGCGCTCGCCGCGCTCGGCGAGATCACCGGCGCCGTCGCAACCGAAGCGATCCTCGACGGCATCTTCGCCCGCTTCTGCATCGGCAAATGAGCGCCGCGGGGCGCTAGCCGCCTTGCATGTCGAGGAAGAGTTCGGTCGCGAACGCGATCAGGAAACCGATCGTCATCATCGTCGTGGCCACCGCGGTGAGGCCGGTGTGTTTGAGCACCGACCACAATTCGCCGATGACGAACACCAGCGCGCCGATCGCGATCGCGAGGAAGAGCACCGAGAGCACCGGCGAGTTGAACGAGTAGCCGACCACGGTGCCGAGGAACGTCGGGCCGCCGGCGATCAGGCCGGCGAGGCCGATCTGCGTCCAGCTCGGCACGTACTTGCCGATCAGCGGCGCCGCGACGCCGAAGCCTTCGGTCGCGTTGTGCAGCCCGAAGCCGACGATCAGGCCGATCGCGATCGCGGTCGCGCCGGACGCTGCGGATGCGCCGATCGCGAGGCCTTCGCCGAAGTTGTGCGCGCCGATGCCGATCGCGATGATCGCGGCGAGAATCAGCGGGTTCTCGGCGCTGTCTTCGCGGCGCGTTTCGTGAGCATCGTCGCGAAGCTGCCGAGTCCGACGAGCCCGATCAGCAGGCCGGCGACGAACACGGCGACCAGCGCGAACGGGAAGCTGCCGGCGCCGATGTGCCATGACGCGATGCCTTGCGATGATCGGACTGATCGCGTTCTGCGCGATCTCGATGACGAGATAGAGCAGGATGCCGATCGCGAGCGCGTTGAGCAAGCCGACTTTGTACGGCGAGAGCTTCGACGTGCGCGCGATCGGCAGGCCGACGAAGATCGTCAAGCCCGGCGATCAGGCCGAGGATCGACGGTCGTCATGAAGTCGAGCGGCTTGGGCTCGCGACGGCATCGGCATGCCGGCCGACATCGCGGCGCCCATCGCCGTCAGAAGATTGTTCGGCGCGCCGGCATATTGGATCGCCGTGATCAAGCCCGCGGGCATGCCGTCGGCGCCTTCGATGTGATCCATCACGTGGCAGTGCACGAGCCACGTGCCCGGGCTGCTGATCGGCGGTGACGACGACGTCGACGCGCTGGCCCGGCGCGAGCGCGACCGTGTCTTGCACGTCGTGCGTCGTCGACCGGCTGTGCATCGCGCGCGATGATCGCTGGTAGTGCCCGTGCGTGTGCATCGTGTGCGTGTCTTCGCCGGTGAGGCTGATCCAGCGAATGCGGAAACGCTCGCCCTTTTTCACGTTCATCGGCTGCGTCGCCGGATATTCTTTGCCGTTGATCGTCCAGTGATTTTCCGCCGTGCTCTGGATGCTCCAGCCGGTCAGCATCTCGACGAAGTCGTGCGCCGTATTCGCTTCTTCCGGCCGCGGATGCGCGGCAGCACGACGATCGCGCCGTAGAGTCCCGAGTCGAGCTGCGCTTCGTTGCCGTGCGTGTGATACATGAACGTGCCGGGCGTGTCGGCGGTGAAGCGGTACGTGTAGTGGCCGCCGGGCGGCACGAGCGGTTGCGAGATGCCGCGCGACGCCGTCCATCGAGACCGGGATCTCGTGAATGCCGTGCAGGTGGATCGTGTCCGGAACGTGTCCGAGCGCGTTGGTGTAGTCGATGACGACGCGGTCGCCTTGATTCGACCACGATCACCGGGCCCGGGAACGACGCCGTTATACGTCGTTCGCCAGACGGTCAGGCCGGGCTTGAGCGTCCACGGCGCGGGGCGTTCGACGAGGTGAACGTTTTCTGATGTGCCCGTGCACGAGCGGGATGGCGTCGAACGAACCGTCTTCGCGCGGCGCAGCGCGCGACTCGCCGGGCGCCGGCGTGGCGACCGGAAACGGTGCGACGAGCGGCTGCATGCCGACCGTGTTGGGATTGATGCCCGGCGGCGGTGCGTTGTCGAAATCGGCAGAGGCGGCGCCCGCGTGCGCAAGACTCGCGGACAGAATGAGAAACGCGGCGATCAGGATGCGGCGGACGCAGAGCATTATGCCGCTCGTTTCGCGAAGAGCGCCGGCGCAGGAATCGGAGGCTCGAGATGCAGGCACCCCCGGAGATCATCGCCGCGCTCAACAAGATGCTCTACAACGAGTTGACCGCGATCAACCAGTATTTCTTGCACTCGCGGATGCTGCGAGCATTGGGGCTTTGCGGCGCTCGGCGAAAAGATTTACCACGAGTCGATCGGCGAGATGAAGCATGCCGACAAGCTCACCGAACGCATTCTGATGTTCGACGGGCTGCCGAATTTTCAGGACCTCGGGAAGCTGCACATCGGCGAGAACGTGCTCGAAACGCTCGAGCGCGGATTTGACGCTCGAGACGGTGGCGCGCAACGACACGGCGGCGGCGATCGAGTTGTTCGAACGCGAAAAAGACTACGTCAGCCGAGAGATCGCGACGAAGATACTGGTCGACTCCGAAGAGCATATCGACTATCTCGAAACGCAACTCGGTCTGGCCCAGAAGATGGGCGAACCGAATTATCTGCAATCCGCGGCCGGCGAATTCGACGAGGATTGATAGGCCGGCAGAAACGCCTTCGCCGACAAGATGTCTTCGATTTCAGGGACGCAGGTCGCGCAGCGCGGCTCGCACTGCAGTTCTTTGAAGACGTCGCGGGCAGTCGCCACGCCGCGGTCGCGCTGGGCGCAAATTTGGCGCTCGCCCAGGGCGTTGCACATACAGACGATCACGTACGGGGACTCGCCGGGCTGCTCATAGTTAGGGGCGTTTAATTGAGAAGTTAGGCTTTCCTCCAAGCCGCGTGGGGCGACCCTAAGAAGTGTCCCTGGCATCAAAGCTTGGTTCCGTGTCATCCCGAGCTCTTGTCGAGGGACAGCCTCAATCGCGCCTACGAGAGGCCGAGCCCGGCGGCGAGCGACGAGGCAGCGTTGAGGGCGGTCAGCATGGTTCCGAACTGGGCTTTGTTCTGGCCGGCGATGTCGAGGGCCGACCCGTGCGGGGTGCCGACCCGGACGTAGGGCGGTCCGATGAAGATCGCGCAGGCCTCTTCTAAGCCGGTCGTCTTGATGGCGATCTGGCCCTGGTCGTGATACATGGCCACGACCACGTCGAACTCGCCGTGGAGCGCTCGACGGAAGACGGTATCGGGCGAGAGCGGGCCCTTCACGTCGAGGCCGGCGGCTTGGGCTGCGGCGACCGCCGGGGCGATCTGCTCGGCGTCTTCGCTGCCCGCCGCATGCGGGTTCAGCCCGGCCACGGCGATGCGCGGATTGGCCACGCCCCAGCCGGTGAGGGTCTTGCCGATCAGCGTGATGACTTCGAGCACCTTGGCCGTGGTGACCATCGGCGGCACGTCGCGCATCATGACGTGCTCGCCCAGCGGAATGAAGCGCAGCTTGCCCGACATCCGCAGCAGATACGAATTGGCCGGGTTCATGCCGGGCGGAGATTTGGCGAAGCCGGCCAGCTTGAACGAGCTGTTGTCGACCGGCCCGATGATGAAGCCGTCGATCGCGCCCGCCTCCGCCCAGGCGACGCTGCGCGCGATCCAGCCCGCCGTGGCGCGGCCGCCGGCGGCGCTCGGCTGCCCGACGGTGTAGTCGCCCAGCGTGACCGCGCCGTCGTCGTAGACGGGGATCGCCGCGCCCGGCAACGCGCGCGCCTGCGCCGCATCCGCGACGCGTTCGAACCGCAGATCGAGGCCGGCCGTGCGCGCGGTCTCGACGATGCCGTCGTGGTTGCCGATCAGCATGACGCGGCTGCGCCGCTGCGGCTCGCCGGTGGCGAGTGCCTTGACGGTGATTTCGGTGCCGACGCCCGACGGATCGCCGATCGCGACCGCAAGCAGCGGCGTGGCGTCTCCCCTAATATCGTGCAACGAAGTCTTCTTTGGTGGCGAGGCGCCAGTCGAGGGTGTTGTCGACCATGCGATCGACGGAGCGCACGTTGCGATAGGTTGCCGGATCGATCGCGCGCAGGCCTTCGCCGCGGTCGAGCGCGTCGAGCGATTCCAGCAAGATTTGACGCAGCGTGATGATCGCGCGATCGGTCGTGCCGAGATGCTCTTTGGAGCGATCGACGATCGTGCCCATGCCCTCTTGCAGCGCGAAGTCTTGCGTGTTGATGCCCTCGATCCCGGTCATCGATTGCGTTTTCTGACGCTGACGATCGATGCCGTAATCGTTGGAGCGATTGAGCCGCGAGACGTAGTTCGCATCGAGATAATCGCCGCGTCCGAGCCGCGTTTCGATCACGTGGGCTTGTTCGCGCGAGAGCGGCTGCGCGGGATCGTGCGAGTAGCCGAAATTGTAGACCCACGTTTGCGTATCGTCGATCGGGATCCAGATGTGACCGTCGATTGTGGGAATTTCGTCGTGATCTTTCTTGCGGCCGAAGTTGCCTTCGGAGCGGGCGCGCATGTGGAACGACGGCATGATCCAGTGATAACCGCGCACCCAGGTGTGCGCGCCGCGCGGCCGGATGCCGGTGTAGGTGAAGCCGTAGCCGGTGCGATCGAGGTTCAGTTCGGCAACGAGCTTATCGTAGTCGTTGAGGAACGTGCGGTCGCCGATGTTGCCGTTGTGCATGATCGTCGCGTGCGTCGGATCGATGCCGCCCTCGAGCGCCTGCAAGAAGTTGCAGTCCTCGAGCGATTTGGAGACGTAGCGGTTCTCGGGCGCGGTGCGCACGAGTTCGTGACCCGGCGGTTCCGGCTTGAGCTCCGGCGGCCCGAGATACGCCCAGATCATGCCGCCGCCTTCCCAGGTCGGGTAGGCATCGATCGTGACCTTGGTCTTGAACAGCGAATCCGGCGGTTCGGAGGGCATGTCGACGCAGGCGCCGTTGCGGTCGAATTTCCAGCCGTGATACACGCAGCGCAGCCCGCATTCTTCGTTGCGCCCGAAGAACATCGGTGCGCGCCGGTGCGGGCAGTACGCCGAGATCAATCCGACGTTGCCGTCGCTGTCGCGAAACGCGACCAGGTCTTCGCCGAGCAGCCGCACGCGCACCGGCGGGCCGTCGGGTTCGGGCACCTCTTCGGCCAAGAGCGCCGGCAGCCAGTAGCGCCGGAAGAGCGTTCCCATCGGCGTACCGGGCCCAACCCGGGTGAGGCGTTCATTGTCAGCGTGAGAGAGCATTCACATTTCCTCAGGCGCGGAGAGCGGCGGGGTAGATCAAGTCGCGCGCGTTCACCGGTGCGGGCAGCATTTTGTAGCGGACTTGCATGTCGATCAGCGTTTGGATCAGATCCGGATTGAAGCGCACGCCGAGCAGGATGCGCGAGTTCAGCGGCACCGTGATGTTGAGATAACTCAACAGCAGCTTGGCCGTTTCGGCGTGATGGCTATTGCAGTACGTCGACGCGTCGCGCATCACGCGGATGAAGCTATCGATCGCGGCCGGATTCTTCGCCGCGAAATCCGTCGACGTGAACCATGCGGCTTGCATGAACCGCGGCGCGACGGCGCTGTTGGGATCGGCGAGCACGCGCACTTTCCCGCCTGCGATGGCGGCATCCAAAAACGGTTGAATGACGACGGCGCAATCGATCCGTCCGGTTTCCACCGCCAGCCCGGCCTGCGCCATCGGGATCTCGACGAGCTTGATCGTCGATGAATCGCCGCCGTTTTTGTCGGCCCACGCGCGCGAGGTGAGCGAGAAGATGTCGTTGAGCCCGGAAACGCCGATCGTCTTGCCGTTGAGGTCGGCGCCGGTCTTGATCGGGCTATCGGATTTCACGATCATGGCGAGCCGCATCGCCATCGAGCTGTCGTATTCGCCGGCGGGCGCGATCCACACCAGCGGAACGTTGCGGGCGTGCGCCGCGCACAGCGTCGTGATGCTCGACTTGCCGATCTCGTAGGCGCCGCCGACCACGCCGGCGGCGATGGCCGCGCCGCTCGTTCCGCGCGTGATCGATGCGTCGATGCCGTTGCGGCTAAAGTTCCCGTTTTGCGTGGCCCAGATGAACGGCGTTGCGTCGTCGTCGAGCGTTGCGGCGGCGCGGATCGTCACCGGCGCAGCGGCGGCGAACGCAGCGCGCGGAGCGCCCGCCGCGCACAGCGCTCCCAGCGCCGAGAGAAAGCCGTTCCGCTGCATACTGCGCGATTTATGCAGTGGTCGCCGCGATCCCCGCGAACGTAATGCTGCTATGAATTCACCGCGTCACGATGCCGCCGTGATCGTCGTCGGCGGCGGTCACGCGGGGTTCGACGCCGCGCTCGCCGCGGCACGGCTTGGTGCGGAAACGCTGCTGGTAACCGGCGATCCGGACCGCGTGTGCACGCTCGCCTGCAATCCGTCGATCGGCGGCAGCGCCAAGGGCCAACTCGTGCGCGAGATCGACGCGCTCGGCGGCGAAATGGCGCGCGTCGCCGATGCAACCTCACTGCACGCCCGCTTTCTCAATGAATCGAAGGGACCGTCGGTGCGCGCGCTGCGCATCCTCGCCGACAAACCGGGCTACGTGCGCGCCGCCCGCGCCGTGCTCGCGCGCACACCGAACCTCACCGTCGTCAGCGGCATGGCCGAAGATCTGCTGCTCGACGGCAGCGCCGTCGCCGGCGTCATCCTCGGCGACGGCCGCACGCTGCGCGCGCCCAACGTCGTGCTCGCCACCGGCACGTTCCTCGGCGGCAAGACGTTCCGCGGCGACGAGGTGCGCTCCGAAGGCCGCTTCGGCGAAGCGCCCGCCCTCGGACTCTCGGCAACGCTCGCGCGCCTGGGTTTCCCGCTGGGCCGCCTGAAAACCGGAACGCCGCCGCGCATCGACCGCACCTCGGTCGACTTCAGCGCCATGAGCGAACAGCGCCCCAGCGCCGTCGCCGCTCGGCTTCTCATTCGGCCGCGAGCCGGCGTTCGCCGGCCCGCAGCTCTCGTGCTGGGTCGTCCTTACCAACGACGATACGCACCGTCTCGTCCGGGAGAACCTCCACCGCTCGCCGCTCTACGGCCTCGATTTGATCCGCGGCATCGGCCCGCGCTACTGCCCCTCGATCGAAGACAAGGTCATCAAGTTCGCCCACAACCCGACCCATCAAGTCTTCATCGAACCCGAAGGCTGGGACGAACCGACGCTCTACGTCGGCGGCTTCTCAACGTCGTTGCCGGCCGAAGTGCAACTCGCAATGCTGCAAACGTTGCCCGGCCTCGCGAACGTGAAAATGTTGCGCGCAGGTTACGCGGTCGAATACGATTTCGTCCCGCCGACGGAACTCGACAACAGCCTCGAAACCCGTCGCATCGCTGGGCTTTTTCACTGCGGCCAACTCAACGGAACATCGGGCTACGAAGAAGCCGCAGCCCAAGGTTTGATCGCCGGAATCAACGCCGCACGCCGAGCCGCCGGCAAAGAAGCACTGCGCTTAGGCCGCGAAACCTCATACATCGGAACGCTGATCGACGACCTCGTCACGCGCGGCGTCGACGAACCCTATCGCATGCTGACCTCACGCGCCGAGCACCGCGTGATCCTGCGCCACGACAACGCCGACCAGCGCCTCACGCCCATCGGCCGCGAAATCGGCCTCGTCCCCGACGAGCGCTGGAGCACATACCTCGAAGAACAAGCAGCGATCGAAGCAGCGCGTCACGCAGCCGGCCGCGCGAAAATCGGCGGCCGCACCATCGGCGATGCCATCATGCCGCCGGGATCAACCGTCGCCAGCGCCCTACGCCGGCCCGACGTGCGTTTCGCCGACGTCGCGACGGAGTTGCCGGAGGTAGCCCAGCACATCGGCGACCGCTTAGAAACCGAAATCAAGATGGCCGGCTACGTCGGCCGCCAGGAAACGGCCATCGCCCGAGCCGCCGCCGACGAAGCCCACCGCGTCCCCGAAGACTTCGACTATCGCGCGATCCCCGCGCTCTCGCTCGAAGCCCGCGACAAACTCTCGCGAATCCGCCCGCGCACCCTCGGCGCAGCCGCGAGAGTCCCCGGCATCACCCCAGCCGACGTCGCGGTGCTCAGCGTCATGCTCCACCGCCGCCCCGAGACGCGCACCCCGGTCACCGCAGGCTAGGCATTGCCCACGGAAGACGCGACCCTACGCGCCGCCCTCGATTGCAGCCGGCGTCAGCGATGATGTAGCAGAACGCCTCGCGGCATACGGCGCGCTGCTGCTCGAGGCCAACCGCAACGTGAACCTCACCGGCGCCAAAGACCCCGAAGCGCTGCTGCCGCATCTCCTTGATGCGCTAACTCTGGCAAACGATGTTACCGAGAACTTGGTCGACGTCGGTTCAGGCGGCGGCCTACCGGGCATTCCCCTCGCCATCGCCACCGGCGCCCGCGTCGTCCTAATCGAGCCCACCGCCAAAAAAGCCGCGTTCCTCGAACGAGCGCTGCGCGCGCTTAAACCTAAACGGTGAGGCCCTCCCCGAACGCGCCGAAGTCGTCGCCCGCAACGATCGCTACCGAGACCAGTTCGCCTTCGCCACCGCCCGAGCCGTATCAAGCGCCCCCACGGTCGCGGAACTGACGCTGCCCTTCCTCCGCGTCGGCGGCCGAGCACTACTCCAGCGAACCATCATGGAGCCCCGCGAGCGCCAAGCCCTAGAAGACGCCGCCCCCATCCTAGGCGCCATGCTAGTCGAGGAGCGCGAACTAGAGAACGACCGCCGCATCCTCGTCTTAGAGAAAACCGCCCCCACCAACCAACGCTTCCCCCGCCGAAACGGCGTCCCAGAAAAACGCCCCCTCTGCCTCTAGCCAATGTTTCCCGGGAAACAAGCCACCCTCGTCCCGCGAGGCGGGGCGGCGCGTTGCTGCGCGGGGCGTCTGAGGCGCTGCGAAGGCAGGATGCCGAGAGCAGCGCCTCAGCCGAGTCGTGATTTCCAGGACGGAAAATCACGACGTCCCCCACGCAGCAACGCGACGCCCCACCTCGCCGCCACCACCCCAATTGTTTCCCAGGAAACATTACGGGTCCCAAGCCGCGTAGTGCGGTAGAATGACGCACGTGACCCCTCACCCGCTAGACCGGCGCCTCGCTGAGGCGTTGCCCGCCAAGTCGCTCTACGCGGTCGGCGGCCGGGTCCGCGACGAATTCCGAGCCCGCTTCGACCCAACGATCCCGCCCCCCAAGGACCTCGACTACGTCGTCACCGGCCTCTCGCGTCGAAGCACTAGTCGCCCGCCTACGCTCCGTGGGCCGCGTGAACGTCGTCGGCGCCTCGTTCTCGGTCGTCAAGCTCTCGGCACTCGAGGGCAACGCCGATCTAGCGTTGCCGCGCCGCGAGCAGTCGACGGGCACCGGCCACCGCGACTTCGTAATCGAGAGCGGTCCCGACATCACGATCGAGGAGGATCTCGGCCGGCGCGACTTCCGCATGAACATGATCGCGCGCCGCATCAGCGACGACGCAATCATCGACCCGTTCGGCGGCGTCGCCGACATCGCGGCGCGCCGGATCGACATCGTGTCCCCCCAAACGTTCGTCGAGGACCCGCTCCGCCTGCTGCGCGCGGCCCAGTTCGCCGCCCGCTTCGGCTTCGAGCTCAGCGACGGCGCTCGCGAGGGAATGATCGCGGCCGCCGGCCTCGTGCGCACCGTCTCGCCCGAACGCGTCTGCGAAGAGCTGCTGAAGCTTTTCGGCACCCCCGGCCGGCCGTCAATCGGCATCGAGATCCTCCGCACGACGGGGGTCCTGGCCGAACTTTGGCCCGAGGTCGTGGAGGGCGTCGGCATCGACCAGAACGAGTGGCACGCCTACGACGTCTACCGCCACAATCTCGAGACGGCGGATGCGGCGCCTTCGGGCGACGTCGTGCTTGCGGCTAGCTGCATTGCTCCACGACGTCGGCAAGCCGCGCACGAAGGACGGTCCGCATTTCTATCGTCACGAGCACGTCGGCGCCGACATGGCGGTCGGGATGCTGCAACGCTGGCGCTTTCCGAATGAGACGATCGCGACCGTCGAACATCTCGTGCGTTCGCACATGTATTCCGCCGATCCGACGCTGCAGCCGAAAGCGATCCGGCGCTTCATCAATCGCATCGGTCCGGCGCATCTCGAACGGCTTTTTGCCTTACGCCACGCGGATATTATCGGCAGCGGCTTGCCCAAGCGTTCGCAAGAAAACGAGCTGTTCGAGGCGCGCGTCGCGCAGGTGCTGGAAGAAAAACCGCCGCTGGCCGTGCGCGATCTTGCGATCTCCGGCGAGGACGTGATTGGGCTTTTGATCGAGCGCGGCGTCGGCGCCGCCAGGCTTCCGCGGCGACGCGCGGGTGGGCGCCGTGTTGGCCGCGCTGTTCGAAGAGGTCGTCGATGATCCGACTCGGAACGAGCGGCACCTGCTGGTCGAGCGCGCTAAGCGCTACATCGACGAGCACTATAGCATTGGCAAGTAAAGGGCAGGGGACGCCGCGCATCATCGCGGTCGTCAACCAAAAAGGCGGCGTCGGCAAGAGCACGACCGCGGTCAACCTGGGAGCCTCGCTTGCGCTCATGGGCCGCCGCGTGCTGCTCGTCGATATCGACCCGCAAGGCAATACCACGACAGGTGTCGGCATCGATAAGCGTGCCATGGAGCTCGATTCGTACTCGGTGCTGCTCGACGGGGTCGCGATCGCGGATGCGGTCCAACCCACCGATGTGGAAAACCTGTGGATAGTTCCGGCGACGCTGGCGCTCGCGGGCGCCGAAATCGAATTGGTCACGATCGAGCGGCGCGAGCACCGTTTGAAAGACGCGCTGGCCGCGACCGGTAATGCGTACGACATCGTCATGATCGACTGCCCGCCGTCGCTCGGGCTGCTTACCGTCAACGCGCTCGCTGCAGCGCAGGAGATCATCATCCCGGTTCAAGCTGAATATTACGCGCTCGAAGGTCTTTCGCAATTGACGACGATCGTCGAGCGCGCGCGCGAAGCGCTCAATCCGGAACTCGAGATTCTCGGCGTGCTGATCACGATGTTCGACGGCCGCACGCGGCTCGCAACCGAAGTGCTCGACGAAGTGCACCGCTTCTTTCCCGAACGCGTATTTCACACGCAAATTCCGCGCAATATCCGGCTTTCCGAAGCGCCGTCGTACGGCAAACCCGCGGTGCTCTTCGATCCGAAAAGCCGCGGCGCGCAAGCCTATATTTCGCTTGCGCGCGAGACGATCGGCGGCATCGGTTCGGTCGAGGTCACGATATGAGTGATGTGAGCGAGCGCAGCAGAATCGTGCATGGCTGCCCGGGATTATTGCGAGCTCGAATCGGGGGCCCCACGAAGTGGGGGGCGCGCAGCCTGGGGCGGAGCGCCTTTCAAATGAGCGCGCCGAAACGCGGACTCGGCAGCGGGCTCGGCGCGCTGCTCGGCAATCCCATCGCGAAGCCGGCCGATGCGCCGGCTGCGCGCAGCGGCTTGATCAACGTTCCGGTGAACGCGGTCTCGCCGAATCCGTATCAGCCGCGCACGACGTTCGATGCCGCGGCGCTGGCCGAATTGCAAACGTCGATTACCGAACTCGGCGTGCTCGTGCCGATCATCGTGCGCCGGCTCGAGGGCGAGAAGTACGAACTGATCGCGGGCGAGCGGCGCTGGCGCGCGGCGGTTGCGGCCGGCCTGACCGTGATCCCGGCGCTCGTGCGCACGGCCGATGACAAGCAATCGCTCGAGATCGCGATCATCGAGAACCTGCAGCGCGAAAACCTCGATCCGCTCGAAGAAGCGATGGGCTTCGCGCACTTGATGGAAGCCTACGAGTTCACGCAAGATGCGGTCGCGCAGCGCGTCGGCCGCAGCCGCCCCGCGATCGCAAATGCCTTGCGGCTATTGACGTTATCCGATCCGATCAAGGCGCTGCTGCGCGAGGGCCGGCTCAACGCGCGCGCGGCGCGCGCGCTGCTCTCGATCCCCGAAGCGCAACGCGAGGCGATCGCGAAGCGCGCGGCCGACGAAGGCCTCACCGTCCGCGCGATCGAAGCGCTGGCGCGCGAGCCGGCCGTCAAGCCGCGCGCGCCGGCGAAGACGCTGGATGCCGAAACGGCCGCCGTCGTCGATCGCCTGCGCTACAAGCTCGCGACACACATTGCGCTCGTGCGGCGCGAACGCGGCGGCTCGATCGAGATCCGCTTCTCCGATGACGACGAGCTGCTGCGGATCGTCGACCTGCTGCTGGGCGACTCGGCATGATCCGGCGCAGCATCGCCGCCGCCGCTGCGGCCGTGGTGCTGCTCGCCGCCGCACCGGCCGCCCGGCTCGATCCCGTCCCGGCCGGCCCGCAGACCGCGCTCGTGCGCCGCTACGTCGACGCGCTGGCCGCCAAACGCTACGCCGAGGCCTACGCGCTGCTCGACGCGCCGGCGCGCGCGTACTTTCGCAGCGCGCGTAATTTCGCCAGCGCGTTTATCGCCGACGGCTTCGCGCTCGATTCATACACGCTGCTCGGCGCGCGCGGCAATGCGGCCTTTCGTCTGTACTTCGCGCGCGAAGCGATTCATCTCTACGACCCGTCGCACGATGCGCCGGCAACGGCGAACGTGACCGTTGCCTACGGTGTCATCGGCACCGGTACGCGCGCGCACATCAAGGATCTCGGGCGTCCGTGGCGCGCCGTTGCAACGTCGGCGGCCGGCACGTCGAACGGCTTGCGGGTCAGCGTAAAAAAGGTTTCGTTCTACGCGCACGCGATCGCGTGCGTGGTGACATTTGCCAATGGGGGCAACGGTTTTTTGACGCTGCTTCCGTACGGCCGCAGCGTGTTGCGTGACGGCGCCGGGCACGTCTACCGTCCGATCGTGAACACGAAAACGTGGGCGGATACGGATCGCCGGCTGTTTCTCGGCGTGCGGCTTGCGAGCGGTGCACAAGTGACCGGCGTGCTGTCGTTTGCGGCCCCGCGGCTGCCCGACGGCGCGCTGAATTTCGCGTTGACCGTGGCACCGAATTTGCGCGACGGCTCGGAGCGGCCGTTCGCCCTCGACGTGCCGGATATCGCGGCGCCGGCATGACGAACGCCGAGCGCTTTCGCGGCGTCTACGCGCTGATCGATCCGGCCGCGCACGCCGAGCCGATGGCCTATCTCGACGCGTTGCTGCGCGGCGGCATTCGCCTCGTGCAAGTGCGCGCCAAACGCGGGATCGCGCCCGGCCTCTTCCGCGCGACGGTCGCTCGGATCCGGGCGGCCGGCGGCACGGCGATCGCCAACGACGACGTCGAGCTGGCGCTCGAGGCCGACGGGGTCCACCTGGGTCAGGAAGACCTGGCGGGGCACGACCTGCGCGCGCTGCGCGACCGGCTCGGCCCGCGCGCGATCGGCCTTTCGTGCGGCACGCCGGCCGAGGCCCGGGCCGTTCCGGCGGGGCTGGTCGACTATCTGGGGGCCGGCCCGATCTTCGCGACCGCCTCCAAAGACGACGCCGGCGGCCCGATCGGCGTGAACGGCGTGCGCGTCGTGGTCGAGGCGACGGCGCTCCCGGTGGCGGCCATCGGCGGGATCAGCCTGGCATCGCTGCCGCGGGTGCGCGAGACGGGCGCGGCGATGGCCGCGGTCATCTCGGCGCTCGCCGCGGCCGCCGACCCGGAAGCGGCGGCCCGGGCGTTCGTCGGGGCCTGGACGGGCGCGTGACCCCGGTCGTGGCCGCGGTCGGCACCACCCACCCCTACGCCGCCGCGGGGCTGCTGCTCGACTTGACCGTCATCCGCGCATTGGGAGCACAGCCGGTGGCGGTCGTCGCCGGGGTCAGTGCTCAAGATGCGGAGCGCGTCCTCGCTCGGGCGCCCGTCGACCCGGCCGCGATCGCGGCGCAATTCGATGCGCTCGCGGGCGTGGCGGTCGGCGCGTTCTGCGTGGGCGCACTGCTCGATGCGCCCTCGGTGCGGGCGGTGGCCGCCGGCCTCGATCGTTATCCCGGCGTGCCGGTGATCTGCGATCCGGTCATCGCGGCCAGCGGCGGCGACCGCCTCGCCTCCGACGCCACCCTCGCGGCGATGCGCGAGGTGCTCTTCGCGCGCTGCACCCTGCTGACGCCCAACCTCGCCGAGGCCGCGCTGCTGACCGGCATGCCGGTCGCGGATCCGGCGGCGATGCGCGCCGCCTTGCCCGCGTTGCTGGCGCTGGGGCCGAAGGCGGTGCTGCTCAAGGGCGGGCACCTCGACGGCGATGCGTGCGACCTGCTCGCCCGCGCCGATGAGGTGCACGAGTTTCGCGGCCCGCGCATACCGCTCGATTTGCGCGGCACCGGTTCGCTGCTCGCGTGCGCGATCGCCGTGCGCTGCGCGTTCGGCGATGCGCTGCCGCTCGCGATCGAATTCGCGCGCGCGTTCGTCCGCGAACGCATCGAGCACGGCGGAACGTTTGCGGGGATGCGCATCGCGTATCGCGGCGAAGAATAACGGCATGTCACGTCCCGTCGTCTTTTCCGGCATCCAGCCCACCGGCTCGATTCACATCGGCAATTATTTCGGTGCGATCAAACAGTGGGTCACGGGACAAGACGACGCCGAGAACATTTTCTGTCTCGTCAACATGCACGCGCTCACGGTGCCGCAGGATCCGGACGCCTTGCGCGCTCACACGCTCGAATTTGCGATGCTGTTGCTGGCGGCGGGCATCGATCAGGGCAAGTCGCGGCTGTTCGTGCAGAGCGACGTGCGCGAACACGGCGAACTTTCGTGGTATCTCTCATGCGTTGCGTCAATGGGGCAGATGCAGCGCATGACGCAATACAAAGAGAAGTCCGAAACGCAACGGGGCGATGCGCGCGTCGGTCTCTTCACCTACCCGATCTTGATGGCGGCCGACATCCTGCTCTATCGCACGACCCACGTGCCGGTCGGCGACGATCAGAAGCAGCACGTCGAGTTGGCGCGCGATCTCGCGCAGCGTTTCAATTCCACGTACGGCGAGGTCTTCGTCATTCCCGAACCGGCGATTCCGAAGGCGGGCGCCCGCATCATGGGCCTCGACGATCCGACGAAGAAAATGTCGAAGAGCGCGCCGGGATCGTATCATGCGGTCGGCGTGCTGGACTCGCCCGAGCAGATCAAAAAAGCGGTGATGTCGGCGCAGACCGACAGCGGCCGTGAGGTGCGCGCCGATCCGGCCCGACCCGGCATTACGAATCTGCTTGCAATTTACGCCGCCGCCACCGGCACGACGATCGCGCAGGCTGAGGAACATTTCGCGAACGCGCGCGGTTACGGCGACGTGAAGAAAGAGCTCGTCGAGGTCCTCGTCGAGACACTGCGTCCGCTGCGCGAACGCTACGCCGAGCTCTCCGCCGATCCGGCCACCGTGACCGAATTACTCAAGCAGGGCGCGGACGCCGTGCGTCCCATCGCCCGCGCCACCGTCGACGACGTGAAGCGCGCGATGGGCGCGGCTTAGCGTTTTAACCGGGGAATTTGGGGAGCGCGACGCGCATGCGGCGCAGCGCTTCTTCGAGGTTTTCGATCGAGCTCGCGTACGAGATGCGCAGACAGCCGGCGCCGGCATCGCCGAAGCACGAACCGCCGAGTAACGCCACGCCGGCTTCTTCGAGCAAGTACGACGCCAGGCGTTTGTCGTCGGGCGTGACCTTGCTGATGTTCGGAAACGCGTAGAACGCGCCGGGCGGCATGCACGCGGTGACGTTCGGAATTGCGTTGAGCCCGGCGATGACCATGTCGCGCCGTTTGTGGAAGATGTCGCGCATCTCGATCACCGGTTCGTCCGGACCCAGGCAGCGCGGCGATGCCGGCTTTCTGGATGAACGTCGACGTGCACGCGTAGGTGTTGTTGGCCATCAGCGTCGCGGCTTTTGCGACTTGCGGCGGCGCGATGCAATAGCCCAAGCGCCAGCCCGTCATCGCGTACGCTTTGGAGAAACCGTCGACCAGGATGATGCGGTCGCGCAATTCTTCGAACTGCGTGATCGATTCGAACTTCTGTCCGTACACGTGGCGGCAGTAGATCTCGTCGGTGAGGATCAGGAAGCGATGTTTGGCCGCGATCTCGGCGATCGCCGCGAGATCGTCGCGCGAGAGCACGCCGCCGGTCGGATTGCTCGGGCTGTTGATGATCAGCACTTTCGTGCGCGGCGTAACCTTGGCGGCCAGTTCGTCGAGATCGAGGCGCCACTCTTTGGATTCGAGCAGCCGCACCGGCACGGGTTTCGCGCCGAGGTACGACGCACACACCGCGTAGGTCGGATACGCCGGATCCGCGTAGAGCATCTCATCGCCGGGGTCGAGCACGGCCGAGAGCAAGTTCCAGATAATCTGTTTTGCGCCCGGCGCGACGACGACGTTGTTCGCGTCGTACGGCGTCTCGAGGCCGCGAAATTGCGTCGCGTAATCGGCGATGACGCGGCGGAACTCCATGATGCCCGGGTTGGGCGCATAGTGGGTGAAGTTCTCATCGATCGCCGGCTTGCCGGCCGTCTTGATGTGCGCGGGCGTGTCGAAGTCCGGTTCGCCGACCTCGAGGTGCACGATCGACGGCCCGCTTCTTGCAGCGCACGCGCTCGGCCCAATACCTCAAATGCGGCTTCGCTTCCCAAACGGGAAACGGCGGCGTTGAGGTAGTCGTATTGCTGCTCGAGGGTCGTCATGGGAACGGCTGTTGTTCGACGTGGCCACAAAAATCGCCCGTCATGGGCCAATTGGCGAAATCTTGACCCCGAAGTAATCGGCCACGATGTGCTGCGCCACGATGCCCGGACGTGCTGGCGCCGTAGCCGCCGCTCTTTTCCACGTACACGGCCATCGCGATCTTGGGGTGCGGTGCCGGCGCGTACATGACGAACCAGGTCGTGTTCCGTCCGCTGCCGCCGACGCCGGTCTCGGCGGTGCCGCTCTTGCCGCCGACCGGAACGCCGGGAATCGCCAGGCCGTAGCCGGTTCCGATCGGGCTCGTGACCTCATCCATCCCCGCCTTGACCTCGCGCAAGGCCTCGCGGGTCACGTTGACCTCGCGGATGATCTCGTGGTCGAACGACTTGAGCACCTTGCCGCGCGGGCTGCGCACGGCCTCGACGATGTGCGGCCGGTAGAGGGTGCCGCCGTTGAGCACGGTCGAGAGCACGTTGGCGATCTGCAGCGGGGTCGCTTGCATCGCCCCCTGTCCGATCGCGAGCTGGCAGACGTCGCTCGGCTCGAGGTGGTAGCCCTTGCCGAAGGTGGCTTGGGTCCAGGCCTCGGTCGGCCAGTTGCCGGGGTACTCGCCCGGCAGATCGATGCCGAGCCGCGAGCCCAAGCCGTACTGCAGCGCGTAGTAGCGCAGACGCTCGTGCCCGAGCCGGTAGCCGAGCTGGTAGAAGTAGCCATCCGACGAGGCGGCCAGCGCCTTGATGAAGTCGGTCGTGCCGAGACCGCCCGAGACGATGTCGCTGAACAGCACGCCGTGGCAGTTCCAGGAGCCCGAGTCGTAGAGGATCTGATCCTTGCCGATCACGCCGGACGAGATGGCGCCCGAACCCGTGACCATCTTGAACGTCGAGCCGGTCGGCGACGCCGCGCCGATCGCGCGGTTGTAGAGCGGCTGCAGCGGATCGTCGATGTAGTGCGCGAACTTGCGCGCGCTGATCGGCGTCGCGAAATCGTTCGGATCGTAGGTCGGGTACGACGCCAGCGCCATCACGCCGCCGGTATACGGATCGAGCACGACGGCGGCGCCGGCGACGCGATGGCCGAGCGCCTTCGCGCGCAGGGCGAGCTCGGCGCGCAGATCCTTATCGACGATGCGCTGCAGGCGCGCGTCGATCGTCGTGACGAGCGTGTTGCCCGGAATCGGATCGACCGGCTTCAAGCGCCGCACGAGCACGCCCGACGAATTCACTTCGATCTGCTGGCCGCCCAGCCGTCCGCGCAGCCACGTGTCGTAGGTTTGTTCGAGACCGTCTTTGCCGACGACGTCGTTGGGCGAGTAGCCTTCGTTCTTGCGCGCGCGAAATTCGTCTTCGGTGATCGCGCCGACGTAGCCGAACACTTGCGCGCCGGTCGTGCCCATCGGGTAGTTGCGCACCGGCTGCTCTTCGAGATCGACGCCCGCAATCGACGACTCGCTCTCGGCGAGCTGCGCGGTTTGGGCCGGCGTCAGGTCGCTTGCGAGAATGATCGGACCGTTGGGCTCGTAGGTTTGTACTTGGTCGAAGTTCTCGTAGTTCACGCCGAGATGGTGATAGAGCCGGTGGCGCAGTTTCGCTTCGTCGATGTGCAGCACGGCGGCAAGCTGGTGCAGCGTGTCGTCGATGTGCACGACTTCCGAGGGGATGAGCGCGCAGACGAACGACGGCCGGCTGCGCACCATCACGACGCCGTTGCGATCGACAATCAGCCCGCGCGGCGCGGAGGTGGGAATGAGTTGGATCTGATTGGCACGCGCGGCCGAGGCGAACGTTTCACCTTGAACGAGCTGCACTTGTGCCAGGCGCGCGACGATCGCGATCAGCGCGATCGCGAGCACGACGATGAACGCGATCAGCCGCGCGTTGGAACGGGCGCGATAGGGCTTCACGCGTAGCGTTCGATGCGGGTCGGTTCGCCGCCGAAGCGCGAGCGGAATAACAGATAGACGAATGCGTAGACGGCCGTCAGCACGCCCGATTCGAGCGCGGCGTGCAAGTGCACCGCACCGTAGCCGCGCGGATAGCCCTCGGTCGACATGATGAACCAGAACAGTGCGCTGCGCACGATGACCGCCGCGCCGACGAACAAGCTCGGCAGCACGACGCCGTCGGCAAAAAAGCCGCGCGTGATGCCGCCGCACACCAGCGCCAGCAGCGTATACGCGAGCGTCCACGCACCGCCGGTGCCGGCCACCGCATCGGTCAAGACGCCCGCGACGAGGCCCAACAGCGCACCGCGCCGGGCACCCAAACGCAGCGCGTAGAGCACGACCGCGATCGTAACGAACGACGGAATGCCGCCGCGCACGACGAGCAGCGGCGCAAACACCGTCTGCACGAACAAGCCGAGCGCCACGCAGCCGGCGGCGCGCCAAAACGAGGGACCGTTGACGATTTCGATCGAGCGATAGCTGCTTCTAAACATGACTTTTTCTAAACACGATTACTTGGGAACAACGAGCACCCGTGTGAGCGCCGAGAGGTTCACCGCCGGCTCGACGATCGCGGACTGATCGAGCGCGCCGGCGTTCATCGGCTCGAGCGTCAGGATGCGGCCGATCGGAACGCCGGCGCGAAACGAGCGGCCTTCGCCGGTGACGACTTCCTGACCGACGTGCAGTTTCGCGTCCTGCGAGATGTAGCGCAGTTTGACGCGCGTGAGCGTGCCGACCGCGATCGCCCACCAGCGGCCGCGCTGCACTTGCGCGGTGAGCCGGCTAGTCGGATCGTTGATCAGCAGGACCTTCGATGAGAGCGGATCGACCTCGACCACGCGCCCGACGACGCCGTCGCCGGTCATCACGCCGTCGTCGGTTTGCAGATGATCTTTGGCGCCGCGATCGATCGTGATCTCGTGCAGCGCGTTCTCCGGATCGAAGCCGATCACGCTCGCCGGAATGCCGTTCGGATAGCTCATCTGCGCGCGCGCGAGCGCTGCTTCGGCGGGCACACGAGCGAGCGTCTCGGTTAGCTTGCGGTTCTCATCGGTCAACTGCGCGACGTTCGTTTGCAGAGCCGCGTTTTCGCGCGCCAGTTGCGGCGCGTTGACGACCGCTCCGATGCCGTCGCGCGTGCCGTTCGTGACGAACGACGTTGCGAGTTGCGCCCACGCCGTAACGGTGGTGATGACGACGGTGAGCGGGCTGGCGCGGCCGGCGCGGGTAAAATCGAGTTGCAGAAGCAGAAGCAGTGCGGCGACGATAATCGCGCCGGCTACCGCGAAAAGCTTTCTGTCATCCCGATACGTAAAGATTGGTACCACCTCGTCAGCCGGTCGGCATGCGGACGCATGTGTTCGAGCAGGCTCGGCGACGCGAGAATTTCGCCGGCGCCCCGTGCGACGGCAAGAAGCGGTTCGTCCGCAACCGTTGTCGGAACGTTCGTGCGGACACTTATCTCGCCTGCGAGTCCCGGGATCAGCGCGCCGCCGCCGGTCAACGTAATGCCGGTTTCCATCAAGTCGGCGGCGAGGTCCGGCGGGGTCGCTTCAAGGATCGACCAAGCCGCGCGCACGATCGCATCGAGCGCGTCGTGCATCGCTTCGCCGACGAGCCGCTCGTCGACGTCGCGGCGTCCGGGACGCATCAGATTCATGTCGATTCCCGACACGGAATACGGCTCGCGTCCCGGCGGCCGCCCGGCGTAGCCGCGTTCGATCTTCAGCCGCTCGGCCGTCAAGATGCCGACCGAAAAACGTTCGTCGTTGCGCAGCTTGGCGCTGACGGCGGCGTCGAACGTGTCGCCGCCGATCTTGATCGAATGCATCGCGACGATGCCGCTCAGCGCGAGCACGGCGATCTCGGTCGTGCCGCCGCCGATGTCGATCACCATGCGGCCGCGGGTGGTCGTCACGTCGAGCCCGGCGCCGATGGCCGCGGCCACCGCCTGCGGCACGAAGATCGTCGTGCGCGGGCCGGCCGCGTGGACGGCCTCCTCGATTGCTTTGCACTCGATGTCGGTCGCGCAGCCCGGCACGCAAGCGATGATACGCGGCGCAATCCGCGGCCGGGCCGCCAGGGCCCGGTCGATCATCGTCGTGATCAGGGTGTGCGCGCCGACGAAATCGGAAATGGTGCCGCCCCGGAGCGGCCGGACCACGTCGATGCGGCCGGGCGCGCGGCCGTCGAGCACTTTGGCGGCATTCCCCACCGCGACAACCGAACGGTCGCTGCGCTGGAATGCGACGACCGACGGTTCGCTGACGAGGATGCCGGCATCGCGATCGTAGATGACGGTGTTGGCGGTGCCGAGATCGATGCCGATGTCGGGGCTGATCGTCGACCGCAGCGAGGACGAAATGCTCACGCGAGGTTCCCCGCGAGCGAGGGGCGGGGTAGCAGGCGGAAGCCTAGGCGCGCGACCGCGCGGGCGAAGGCGCCGAGCGGGAAGCCCACCACGGTGAAATAGTCGCCGTCGATGCGCTCGACCAGCGTAGCGGCGAAGCCCTGGATCCCGTAGGAGCCGGCCTTGTCGCGCCCGTCGCCGCTGCCGACGTAGGCGTCGATCGTGGCCCGGTCGAGCTCGGCAAAACGCACGCGGGTACTGACGGCCTCGACCACCGCGATGCGGCCGGCGGGTTCCCGCAGGGCAAACGCCGTGTGGACTTCGTGGGTGCGGCCGCTCAGTGCAGCCAGCATTTCCCGGGCATGCTCGTCGTTATGCGGCTTGCCGAGGGTTTGGCCGTCGAGGTCGACGACCGTATCCGCCCCGATCGTCAGGTAGGCCGACGGCGCCGCGGCGGCGACCTTGCCGCGCGCATGAACCAGGGCCGTCTCAATCGGGGAGCGGCCGGCTAACGGGACTTCGTCGTATGACGTCGGGATGAGTTCGACGTCGAGACCGAGCGATAACAGCAATTCACGTCGCCGGGGCGACGCACTCGCGAGCCCCACGGTCTCGAGATCGGTGCGTTCGTTTGCGATACTGCGATTCTAGTCGGCGATTCTTAGACAGCGCAAGCAATGGTGCAAAATTGTTTGCGCCGTCATCTTTTACGCAAGATCGAAGCGCGACGTTTCTTCCTCGGATTCGCCGCGCACGACGCGCCGGTGCGTACCGTCCCGGACGAACACCACGGCCGGTTTGCCGAAGCGGTTGTAGTTGCTCGACATGCTGAACGTGTAGGCGCCCGTATAGCGCATAGCGACCAAGTCGCCGGCGCGGACGTCCTCGGGAAGCTCGTATTCGCCGATCTCGTCGTTTTCGCACGACCGCCCGGCCAGCGTCGCGGGGGCCGGCCGGCCGTTCGCGTCCGAGACGATGAGGTCGGCCGGGTGGTGGGCGCCGTAGAGCAGCGGCCGGGGGTTGTCGGTCATGCCGCCGTCGACCACGACGAAGCGCCGCGCACCCTGCCGTTTGACCGTGATTACCCGGTATAGGAGGCTGCCGGCACGCGCCACGAGGGCCCGGCCGGGCTCGATCGCGAGCCGGTAGGGCGTGGCAGCAGCCCGCGTGGCGAGCCGCTCGGCGAAGGCCTCGAGGTCGATCGGGCGAGGGTCACCGGGAGCATTTTCGATCCCGATGCCGCCGCCCAGATTCAGCTCCTCGACCGGCAGTCCGAGCGCGCGCGCGGCGTCGGCGTAGGGCAGCAGCGCGGTGAGATTGGCGACCAGCGGCTCGACATCGACGATCTGCGAGCCGACGTGCGAGTGCAGGCCGATCAGCCGCAATTGCGGCAGCGCGGCGATGCGCCGGATCGTGTCGTGCGCTTCGCGTTCCGGGATACCGAACTTCGTATTTTCGCCGCCGGTGCGAATGAACTCGTGCGTGTGCGCTTCGATACCGGTGTTGATGCGCAGCATCACGTCGACCGGTGCTTGCGCGCTCGCCAAGAGTGCAAGCCGCTCCATCTCTTCGGCGTTATCGATCACGCCGAACGCCACGCGTCCGTCGG
The DNA here is from genome assembly GCA_963845455.1 of Vulcanimicrobiota bacterium. Taxonomy (GTDB): domain Bacteria; phylum Vulcanimicrobiota; class Vulcanimicrobiia; order Vulcanimicrobiales; family Vulcanimicrobiaceae; genus Lustribacter. Next base: position 719,978 of record CAWJSM010000004.1, read on the forward strand.
CAATCGCTTGCAGTTCGGCTGCGGTCTTCGCGACGCCGTGAAAATACATGCGTCCGGCCGGAAATCCGCCGCGTTCGCCGGTGATCAGCTCACCGAGCGAGCACACGTCGAGCCGCAGCGGCGTCGCCGCCAGCAGCTCGGCCATCGCCGTAACGAGAAACGCTTTGGCGGCATAACCGACCGCGATGCCGCGCGATGCGAACGCGCGCACGTACGCGTCGATCTCGAGATCCACGCTTTCCGTGTCGATCACCACCAGCGGCGTGCCGTAGCTAGCGGCGAGTTCGCGTGCGGGCACGCCGCCGATTGCGCCATCGATCATTGATAGAGTCCGTGTTCCTTGATGTAGCGGAAGACCGGTTCGGGAACGAGATACCGCACGCTGCGCCGGTCGGCCAAGCGCGCGCGAATCAACGTTGCCGACTCGGCCACGAGCGGCAGGTCGAGATAGCGGATCTTTGCGCGCCGGACGGGTTCCAGTCCGGCGAGGGCGGCGTCGAGTTCGGTTTCGCGTGACGTCGCCGCGCGGCGCGATGACGAATGCGGCGAGCTGGTCGAGGATCGCATCGAGCCGCTCCCAGTGCGAGTGCACGAGCGAATCGCCGCCGACGATGAACGTCAGTTCTTCAGCCGGATAACGTTGCGCGAGACGCGGCAAGAGATCGGCCGTGTAGCCGGTCGCGTCGTCGGCCAGGTCGCTCTCATCGAGCGCGAACGCCGTGTTGGCGGCGATCGCCATGCGAATCATGTCGGCGCGCGCGAGCGCCGATGCGGAGAGCGGATCGGCGCGATGATTTGCTTGCCGCGTCGGCACGAACAGCACGCGTTCCAAGACCGCACGCTTCACGCACCGCTTCGGCGACGAAGAGATGCCCGTTGTGCACGGGGTCGAACGAGCCGCCGAAGATGCCCGAGGCTCAACTGTAGTCGAACTCCACGCCTGCGATCCGCACCGTATCGCCGTCGTGCACGCCCAGTTCGCGCAATTTCTTCGTCACGCCCATCTTCGAGAGGATCTGCTCGAAGCGCGCCAGAGCTTCATCGGACTCGAAATCCGTCATCTGCGCGAGACGCTCGACGCGATCGCCGCTGACGACGTAGATGCCGTCTTCCACGCGAATTTCGAACGGTTCGTCGGGGCGCAGATCGTGCACGGCGGATTCCGGCGCGGACACGTCGGGCGGCGGCAGCGCGCGAATGATCTCCCACGCCGCATACATCAGCTCGCGCACGCCCTCGTTGGTGGCGGCCGAAATACCGCGCACGGCGGAAAACTGTTCGCGCAACACCTCGAACGTCGCACGCGCGTCGGGCAAATCGAGTTTGGTGACGACGAGCATCGTCGGCTTGTGCGGCAGCGCGGGATTCCAGGCGGCGAGTTCGTTTTCGATCGATCGTTTTGTCGGCCAGCAATTCGTCGAGCGGTTTCGCGCCGTCCATCAAGTGGATCAGCACGCGCGTGCGTTCGACGTGGCGCAAGAACCGGTCGCCGAGCCCCGCGCCTTCGCTCGCGCCTTCGATCAAACCGGGAACGTCGACGAGCACGAACGACGATTCTTCATCGATGCGCACGACGCCGAGTTGCGGTTCGAGCGTGGTGAACGGATAGTCGGCGATCTTCGGCCGCGCCGCCGAGACGACGGAGAGCAGCGTCGACTTGCCGGCGTTCGGCAGCCCGATCAAACCCGCGTCGGCGAGCAGCTTCAATTCGAGCCGCAGCGTGCAGCGTTCGCCCTTGTCGCCTTTTTCCGCGAAGTGCGGCGCTTGGCGCGCGGAGGTCGCGTAGTGCTGATTGCCGAGACCGCCGCGGCCGCCTTTGGCGACGAGCGTGCGCTGCATCGGCTCGCTCATGTCGGCGAAGAGCCGTTCCGTGCCGACGTTGCCCTCGGCGTCGATCGGCGCGCGATACACGAGCGTTCCGACCGGCACCGGGATGATCAGATCGTCGCCGGCTTTGCCCGACTTGTTGTTCTGCGAGCCCGCGTTGCCGGAATCGGCGCGGAAGACTTTCTTGAACCGGAAATCGACCAGCGTGCCGACGTTGGGCGTCGCTTCGAGAAACACGTCGCCGCCGCGTCCGCCGTCGCCGCCGGCCGGGCCGCCTTTCGGCACGTACTTCTCACGCCGCCACGCGATGATGCCGTCGCCGCCGTTGCCGGCTTCGAGCGTGATCGCTGCTTCGTCGATGAATTGCATCAAAAAATGAAAGAGAGCCCTGCGGCTCTCAAGGTGCGGCTTGGGTGCGTAGCACCCAAACGCGAAGGATTAGCGGCAGCGAAGGCTGCCGATAATCCACTAGCCGGCCGCGATGACGTTGATATGCTTGCGGTTCCGCGAGGTCGTGAAGCTGACCTGACCTTCGACGACCGCGAAGATCGTGTGGTCTTTGCCCATCATGACGCCGACGCCCGGATAGAACTTCGTCCCGCGCTGACGGATGATGATGTTGCCCGGCACGACCGCCTGGCCGCCGAAGCGCTTCACGCCCAGACGCTGCGCGTTCGAGTCGCGGCCGTTCCGCGTGGAGCCGGCGCCCTTCTTGGACGCGAACAGCTGCAGATCAAAATGGAACATAGCCGAGAGAGTATACCAGGACGGCGGTCCGACGACAAGTTGTCTCACCCCGAGCTAGCAGGTCGTCTCACCCGGCTCGTCGAGCGGCCGCCACCAAGCTTGCCGATGACCGCTGCGCCTCGATAGCTCGGGGTGCCAAGACGACCGGGCCGGCAGGCCTCAGAGTGACGGAGGGCTGCGGGCCGAGGGCTTCGTCGGCGCGGGTGAAGCGCCAGCGGCGGGCGATCGTGGCCAGGACCAGCACCAGTTCGGTCCAGGCGAAGGCCTCGCCGATGCACACCCGGTTGCCGCCGCCGAAGGGGAAGTAGGCGAATTTCGGCAGCTCCGCGGTCTCGCCGTTCGACCAGCGCTCGGGCCGGAACGCGGCCGGGTTCGCGCCAGAAGCGCGGGTCGCGGTGGGTGATCCACTGGCTCATGAGCACGATCGAGCCCTTCGGCACGGTCCACTCGCCCGAGCGGTGCGTCCTCGATCGCGCGCCGGCCGACGATCCACGCCGGCGGGTAGAGCCGCATCGACTCCGCGATCACGTCGCGGGTGTAGCGCAGCGCCGGCACGTCGCCGACCGTGGGCGACCGGCCGGCGAGCACGGTCGCGAGCTCGGCCCGCAGGAGCGCCTCGACGTCCGGATGCTGCGCGAGCAGCCACCACGTCCAGGTCAGCGCCATGGCCGTCGTCTCGTGGCCGGCGAGGAAGATCGTCATCGCCTCGTCGCGGATCTGCTCGATGTCCATGCCGCCCTCGGCGTCGCCCGCCGCCAGCAGCATGCCGAGCACGTCCGGCGCCGCGTGCTCGGCCGCCCGGCGATCCGCGGCGCGCCGCGCGTCGATCAGCCGGTAGACGATCGCGTCGAGCTGGGCCCGCGCGTCGAGGAAGCGCCGCACGATCGGCACCCACGGCAGATGGTCGAGCAGCTCGCCGATCGGGGTGAGCGAGATCGGGAAGCTCTCCATCGCTTCGTCCAGCGCGCGGCCGATCGTGTCGGCCTCGTCGTCGACGTCGGCCCCGAAGAGCGTCTCGGCCGCGATGCCGAGCGTCAGCCGTGCAATGGCTGCGGCCATGTCGAGTCGGCTCGTCCGGGGTCAGCCCGGCCGCGAACCGCTCCGCCCGCGCCACCATGGTCGCGGCGTAGCCGGCGATCCGCTCGCGGTGGAAGGCCGGCTGGACGAGCCGGCGCTGGCGCAGGTGGAGGGCGCCGTTGCTGGTCAGCAGCCCCTTCCCGAGCAGCCGCTCGAGCCGCTGCGTGCCGCGGCCCTTGATGTACGAGCGGCCCGCGGTGACCAGCAGGTCCTCGATCGCCGCCGGCTCGTTGACGTAGTAGAAGCGGTGGCGGCCGATGCGGGAGCTGGCGATCGGGCCGTAGCGGGCGGCCGTGCGCCGGAAGAAGGCCGGGAAAGCCGGTCATGCCGCGGGCTGGGAGCATTCCGCGGAACGCGGCGAGGGCGCCGGGGCCGGGCGGAAAGCGGCACGGCCATGCTACCGCACGGCCGGCCGGTTTCCGCTGCGGGATGGGGCGGTCCGGACGTCGTATCCCCGCACGTTTTGGAGAAGCGGCGAGTCGTCATTACCGGGATCGGGGCGGTTACGCCACTGGGCAACACGCGCGACGCGTTTTGGGACGCCCTCGTAGCGGGGCGCAGTGGCGTCGCGCTGATCACGGCCTACGATTCTTCGAAGTTGCACACGCACATCGCGGCCGAGGTGAAAGACTTCGATCCCGACGCGCTGATCGGGCCGCAGCGAAGCGCGGCGCATGGACCGCTACGCGCACTTCGCCTTCGTCGCGGCGCGCGAAGCGCTGGCCGATGCGAACTTCCCCGACGACGCCGACGTGCGCGCGCGCACCGGCTCGATCGTGGCCAGCGGCATCGGCGGCATCATCACGGTTGAAGACACCGTCGTCGCGGTGGCGCCGAACACCGCCTGGGATCGCATCTCGCCGTTCTTCGTGCCGATGCTGATGTCGAATGCGGCCGCGGCGCACATCTCGATGGCGCACGGTTTGCGCGGCCCGGTGTTCTCGGTGGCGAGCGCGTGCGCGAGTTCCAACGATGCGTTCGCGGTCGCGTTCGACAAGATCGCGCTCGGCCAAGCGATCGCGGTCGTCACCGGCGGCAGCGAAGCGACGGTGATGCCGACGGCGATGGGCGGCTTCGATTCGATGAAGGCGCTCTCGCGCCGCAACGACGAGCCCGAACGCGCGAGCCGCCCGTTCGATCTGCAGCGCGACGGCTTCGTGCTCGGCGAAGGTTCGGCCATTCTGGTGCTCGAGGAACGCGAGTTCGCGCTGGCGCGCGGCGCGCGCATCTACGCCGAAGTGCTTGGGCTACGGACAATCGGCCGACGCGTATCACATCGCGCAGCCCGATCCCGAATCGCAAGGCGTGATCCTCGCGATGGAACGCGCGCTCGTAAACAGCGGCATCAGCAAAGAACGCGTCGGCTACGTCAACGCGCACGGCACGTCGACGCCGCTCGGCGATCACGCCGAATCGCAAGCGATCGAAACCGTGTTCGGCGACCACGCGTGCGAAGCTCGCGGTCAGCTCGACCAAATCGATGCACGGCCACTTGCTCGGCGCGGCCGGTGCGGTCGAAGGCGTCGGCGTGCGCGCTCGCGCTCTACCACGGCATCTTGCCGCCGACGATCAACTACGAATTCCCCGATCCCGAATGCCGGCTCGACTACGTTCCGAACGTCGCGCGCGACGCGCAAGTCGACGTCGCGATCTCGAACGGCTTCGGTTTCGGCGGCCACAACTCGACCGTCGTCTTTGCGCGCCATGTCGTCCCAGCATAGGCGCCGCATCGCCGCGCTGCTCAAGCTGAGCGGCGCGCCCGAACTCGATCCGTCGGCGGTCGAAGCGGCGTTCGTGCACGAGAGCGCATCGAGCGAAGGCGCCGGCCCCTCGAACCAGCGGCTCGAGTTCTTCGGCGACGCGATCCTCGGCTTTCTCACCTCGCGCTGGCTCTGGACGCCGCTATCCCGACGCGGGCGAGGGCGAACTGAGCCGCCGGCGCGCGTCGATCGTCAGCGGCGACGCCTGCGCGCAGTCGGCCCGGCGCCTCGACCTCGGCGACATCGTGCGCCTGGGCGTCGGCATGCAGCAGGACGGCGGCGCCACCAACACCTCGGTGCTGGCCGACGTCTTCGAGGCCTACATCGGGGCGCTGTATCTGGCGACCGACGTGGAACGCGTGGCCCGCTTCCTCGAAGCGCAGCACTTCGTGCACGCCGACCACGCCGACGCGGCCGAGAGCGACGCCAAGACCGCCCTTCAGGAGTTCACCCAGGCCCGCTTCGGGGTGGCCCCGATCTACTTCGAGCGGGCCGAGGGCCCGCCGCACGACCGGCGCTTCACCTCTCAGGTCCGAATTGCCGACGAGATCGTGGGCGAAGGCATCGGGGCGTCGAAGAAGGCGGCTCAGCAGAGTGCGGCCGCCATGGCGCTGGCGCACCTGCGCAACCGTCATCCCGAACCCGAGCCGCCGGAATCACCGCCGCCCTCACCCCCACCGGAGGGGCGCGTCATCGCGCTGCGCCCGTCCCGCAATCGAACGAAGGCACCCTAACTACCGATGCGACTCAAAACCCTCAAAGTTTTCGGCTTCAAGACGTTCGCCGAGTCGACGACGCTCGAGTTCAACGCGGGGATCACGGCCGTCGTCGGCCCGAACGGGTCGGGCAAGTCGAACCTGGTCGATGCGATCCGCTGGGTGCTGGGCGAGCAGAACACGCGCAGCCTGCGCTCGCAGCAGCTGGAAGACGTCATCTTCGCCGGCAACACGACGCGCAAGCCGCTCGGCATGGCCGAGGTCTCGCTGACGTTCGACAACAGCGACCGCGCGCTGCCGCTCGACTTCGCCGAAGTGCAGATCACGCGCCGCGCCTACCGCGCCGGCGAATCGGAGTTCTTCATCAACCGCAGCGCGGTGCGGCTGCGCGACGTGATCGAGATGCTGATGGGCACGGGCCTCGGGCCGGGTTCGTATGCGATCGTCTCGCAAGGTCAGATCGACGCGATCCTCTCCTCGAAGCCGACCGAACGCCGCGCGCTCTTCGAAGAGACCGCCGGCATCGGCAAATTCCTCGCGCGCAAAGCCGAATCGATGCGCCGGCTCGACGCGACCGAACAGAACGCGATTCGCGTCAACGATCTGATCGCCGAACTCGAACGCCGCGTGCCCGAACTCGATACGCAAGTGCGCCGCGCGAAGCGCTATCGGCGCGTCACCGCGCGCGTGCGCGATCTCGAGATCCTCTCGTACCTGCGCGCGAGCGCGTCGCGGCGCGAAGAACGCGAACGCGTCGCCGCCGATGCGGCGCGCAACGAAGACATTCGCGCCGGCGCGGCCGCGCGCGCCGCGACGCTCGGCGCCGAAGCCGAAACGCTGCGCTCGAAACTCTACACGCTCGAACTCGAACGCGAAGAACGCCGCGTCGAAGCGCAGCGCACGCGCGAGGTGACCTCGCGCATCGAAGCCGATCTCGCCGCCGCTGCCGCGCGCCGCGACGCGCTCGACGCGCAGTCGCACGCCAGCATCGCCGACCGCGACCGCGTCGAGAGCGAACGCGAACGCCTGCGCGCGCGCATCGACGAACTGACCGCGCAGCTCGATCCGCTGACGTTGCGGGCCGACGAAGTGCGCACGCGCGAGGCCGTAGCCACGCAAGCCGTGGCCGATGCGCGCGGCGCGCTCGACACGATCTACGCCGACCTGCGCGCGGTCGAAGCGATCGTCGCCGAACGCGCCGCGAGCGAAGCCGAACGCCGCGCGCGGCTGGCGAGCACGCAGAGCGACATCGCGCGCCTCACCGGCGAACGCAGCCGCCTGGACGGCGAGCGCACGCGGCTCGACCGCGCGCGCGGCCGAAACGCGCGCGGTGCTCGATGAGTGCGACGTGCTGATCGCGCGCTTACGAGCGCGACGCAACGGCGCAGCGCGAGCAGGCAACGGCGCGAAGCGGCGCGCGGCGAAGCGGCCACGGCGCGCGTGGCCGAACTGCAGGCGCGCTATCGCAGCGTCGCGAGCGAACTCGCCGCGTCGGAATCGCGGCTGCACACGATCGAAGAACTCGAAGCCACGCTCGAGGGCCACGTTCCCGGCACGCGCGCCGTCGTCGAGGCGGCCGCGCGCGGCGACCTCACCGGCTTGCACGGCGTCGTTTCCAACCTGATCGAAGTCGACGAGCGCTACGCGCGCGCGCTCGACGTCGCGTTCGGCGCCGGCCTCTCCAACATCGTCACCGCGACCAGCGAAGATGCGGAACGCGCGATCGCCTACTTGCGCGAACGCGAAGCGGGCCGCGCGACGTTCCTGCCGCTCGACACGCTGGCGAATCGCGACGGCCACACCCTCGGCCAGCTGCAGGGCCGGCCCGGCATCATCGGCTACGCGCACGAACTGGTGCGCAGCGAAGAGCGCTTCCGCGGCATCGTGTCGTTTCTGGTCGGCCGCGTGCTCGTCGTCGACGAACTGCGCACCGGCATCGCGCTCGTGCGCGGCGAGAACTTCCGCGATTCGATCGTCACGCTCGAGGGCGAACAGATCCTCGGCGGCGGCGCGATCACCGGCGGCCGCTACCGGCGCGAACGCTCGATCCTCGGCCGGCGCGCGCAGGCGCAGTCGCTGCGCGAACGGATTCCGCAGCTGCGCGCCGAGCTGGAAACGATCGAACGCGACGGTCTCGCGGCCAAAGCCGACATGGACGCCGCGGCGTCGGCGCGCGATGCGGCCGTAACGGCGGCCGGCGAAGCCGAAGCCGCACTGCGCGATGCCAGCGCGCGCCGCGGCGGCGCGGAAGCCGAGATCGCGCGCATCGACGGCGAACTCAACGTGATCGGCGAGCGCGTCACGACGGCCGAGCACGAACTCGAAGCCGCGCAGCAGACCTTCGCGGCGCTCGAGGGGACCGCGCTCGACGCGGCCGATCTGGAAGGACGGCGCGAAGCGCTGGTCGCGGCGCTGGCAGTCGGCGCGCGAGACGATCGCGCAGACCGAAGGCGTGCAGCACGAAGTCGCGGCCGAAGCCGGCTCGTTGCGCGAAACGATCGCGTCGCTGAACACCGAGCGCGAAGGCCACGCGACGCGCCTGGGCTTGCTCGACGCCGACTCCGAGCGCGTCGCGGCGACGCGCGAGGCGACCGCGCACGAACTCGACCGCCTGCGCGAAGCGATCGCGGCGGAATCCGAACGCTTGGCCGTCACGCGCGAAGCGGTGGCGGCGGCCGACGCCGCGGTCAACGACGCCAACGCGCGCCGCGAAGCGACCGCCAACGATCTGGCGCAGCGCGAAGCCGACGAGCGCATCGCGCAAAACGAAGATCGCGAAGCGACCGCGGCGGGCGAAGGGTCGCGCCGGCGGTTGGCCGAGATCGATGCCGAACTCGGCATGCTCGTGCAGACCTTCGCGCAGAATCCGGCGACCGACGACGAGCAGCGCGACGTCGTGGAACGCTACGCGAACGAACCCGACGACGTGATCGACGAGCTGCCGCGGCTGCGCGAAGAGCTCGCGCGCTTGAGCGCCAACGTCAACCTCAACGCCGAAGCCGACCGCGACGAACTGGTCGAACGCGAGCGCTTCCTGCGCGAACAGATGGACGATCTGCAGAAGGCGCGCGAGACGCTCTTGGCGACGATCGCCGAGATCGAGCTCTCGAGCCAGGTGCAGTTCAACGAAACGTTCGCCGCTGGTGAGCGCGCGGTTCTCCGAAACGTTCGGCCAATTGTTCCCCGGCGGCGAAGCGAAGATGTGGCAGACCGATCCCGAGCATCTCTCGGAGACCGGCATCGAAATCGCGGTGCAGCCGCCCGGCAAGAAGATGACGCCGCTGGCGGCGCTCTCCGGCGGCGAACGCGCGATGACGGCCGCGGCGCTGATCTTCGCGCTCATCCGCGTCAAGCCGTCGCCGTTCTATCTGCTCGACGAGGTCGATGCCGCACTCGACGACGCCAACGTCGACCGGCTCTCGGCCATGATTCGCGAGCTCTCGAACGATTCGCAAATGCTGATCGTCACGCACAACAAGAAAACGATGGAGCTCGCCTCGCGCATGTACGGCGTGACGATGCAAGAGCCGGGCGTGTCGTCGATCATCTCGGCCGAACTCAACCGGAACGATCCGAGCGAATCCGCGCGTGAAGAGGCCCTTGTTGCCGGATAACGCTGCGGCGCTCATCTCGGTCTACGACCGCACGGGCGTTGTCGAACTCGCGACCAAACTGATCGAAGCCGGCACGACGATCTACGCGACCGGCGGTTCGGCCGCGCATTTACGCGCGGCCGGCTTGACCGTGCACGACGTGGAAGACCTCACCGGTTTCCCGGCGCTCTTCGACGGCCGCGTGAAGACGCTGCACCCGAACGTGTTCGGCGGGATCCTGCGCGATACGACGAGCGCCGTGCACGAAGCGGAAGCTGCGGAACACAAGATCCCGCTGCTCTCCACGATCGTCGTGAACCTCTACCCGTTCGAATCGACCGTCGCACGCGCCGGCGCGACGCTGCAAGAAGCGATCGAACAAATCGACATCGGCGGCGTCTCACTCTTGCGCGCGGCGGCGAAGAACTTCGATCGCGTCACCGTGCTCAGCGATCCCGAGCAGTACGGCGAACTGATCGCCGCGCTGCCGCAGGGACTCGAACGCGATGCGCGGCGACGGCTCGCGACGCGCGCGTTCGAACGCACGGCCGAGTATGACTCCGCGATTTCACGCTACATGGAATCGGGGCTCTTGGCCAACGAGTTGCCGGGTTCGCTCGCGCTGTCGATCCCGATCGAACAGCCGCTGCGGTACGGCGAGAACCCGCAGGACCGCGCGGCGTTCTATCTCGCGCGCGAAACGCAATTGCCCGAACAGCTCTGGGGCAAAGCGCTCTCGTATAACAACCTGCTCGACCTCGATGCCACGCTGCGGCTCTTGGTGCGCGCGCACGTCGGCATCGATCCGCCGCCGGCCGAACTCGGGCGCGCGTATTGCCGGGCCGCGATCGTGAAGCATACGGTGCCGTGCGGTGTGGCCGAACGCGCCACCGTGGCGGAAGCCGTGCGCGCCGCGGTCGACGCCGATCCGACCTCGGCCTACGGCGGGATCATCGCCGTCGACGGCACGATCGATCTCGCGACGGCCGAAGCGCTGCGCGGATTCTTCCTCGAAATCGTGGCCGCGCCGGCCTTCGACGACGACGCGCTCGAACGCCTCAAGCGGCGCAAAGACCTGCGCATCATGCGCTACGATGCGGGCATGCCGCAGCGCATCGCGACCGAACTGCGCGTGCGGTCGGCGCTGGGCGGCGTGCTGGCCGAAGACGACGACCCGAAGGCCGAACCCGAGACCTGGCGCGTCGTTTCCAAGCGCCGGCCCACCACGGCCGAGTGGCGCGACTTGATCTTCGCCTGGGACATCGTGCGCCACGTGAAGTCCAACGGCGTGGCGGTCGTGCGCGACGTGGTTTCGCGCGGCATCTGTGCTGGGCAAACGAACCGGGTGAGCGCAGTACGCATCGCCGGCGAGCGGGCCGGTGAATTTTCCCAAGGCGCGGCGTGCTGCCAGCGACGGCTTCTTCCCGTTCCCCGACGGGCTGATCGCGGCGGTCGACGCCGGCTGCAGCGCGGTGATCGCGCCGGGCGGCTCGATCCGCGACGCCGAGGTGATCGCCGCGGCCGACGAGCGCGGCATCGCGCTGGTCTTCTCGAACTACCGCTACTTCCTGCACTAACGTGGGCGCGATCGCGGGCTTCATCATCCGGCTGATCGGCTACGCGCTCGTGCTCGGCGGCGTGGATCGCATTGCGGATGCGCTCTGGGTGCAGTACGGGCTCGACGGCTCGATCGCGCTGCAGCCGTTTCACGATCTCGGCGTTGAGATCTTGTACATCGCGCCGCTGCCGCTCGCGCTCTTCGGCTTCGGCCCGTTCCGTCAAGCCGCGCTTTTCATCGCGGCCTTCCTCGTCGGCATTGCGTTGACCGCGCCCTGGGCCACCGCCCACTTCTCGGGGCTTTAGGCGGAGACGGTCGACTTCAGCTGTTCGAGCATGAGCAGCGTGCGCTCGAGCGAGACTTGGGCCACGCCGGCATCGTATGACGCTCCGCCGGGACTCGTGAAGCCGTGGCCGATGCCGGGATAGACATACGTCTCCGCGCGCGAATTGCCCGCGAGCGCGCGTTGCACCGCCTCGATCTCGGAGAGCGGAACCTGTTGATCGGCGCCGCCGAAATGAAAGCTCGCCGGCACGCGTATCGCGGCCGCCGCTTCGAGTTCGATGCCCATCTTCGAGGGATGAAATGCCGCCACGGCGTCGGCGCCCATGTAGGCACCGGCCCGCAGCGTGTAGCGGCCGCCGAAACAGTAGCCGATCATCGCCCACTTGCCGTTGCACTGCGGCAGCGCCAACGCGTAATCGCGCGCCGCTTCCATGTCGCGCTGACCTTGATCGGCATCGAACCGGTCGTTGCGTTCGAGCGCTTGCGCGAACTCGATTTTGTCGGCACCGTTCTTCGGCCCGGGAATCGTACGGAAGAAGACGTCCAGCACGATCGCAACGTAGCCGTTGGCGGCGAACATCTCGACGGTGTTCTTGGCAGCTTGTACGATACCGAACACCGACGGCACGATGATCAGCGCGGGCGCGGGCGCAGCCTCGGGCAGGCCCATGAACGCCGGCATCACGCCGCCGGAAACGGGGATCGAGACGTCCTTCAAAGCAATCGGCATGCGGAGGCGTTCTGGCCGGCGGAATGCAGCCCCTATGGCACGCTATCTGCACACGTCGATCTTCGTCAATGACATGGCGGCGTCGATCGATTTCTACACCAACAAACTGGGGCTGAAGTTGCTGGGCGGCCCGAACCACTATCCGGGCAATGCCGACATGGCGTTCGTGGGCAGCGATTGGAATGCGTACATCGAGCTCGTCTACGATTTGGAAGACCATCCGCCGTACGCGATCGGCAACCGCTACGAACACCTCGCGCTCGAAATCGACGGCGACATGAAGAGCACGATCGAACGTTTGCGCGGCCTCGGCGTGAAGATTCTCACCGAACCGAAGAAGCCGCCGAGCGGCAATCGCTGGATCGCGTTCGTCGAAGACCCCAACGGCATCCCGGTCGAGCTGCTCGAACCGCGCAACGGGCGACTAGTTCGCCTTTATCTCCGCAGTCGACTTTCGCAATGATCTCGCTCGGCGATGACCTTGGCTTCGCTCTCGGCGCGGTATTCGAGGCCGACGGCGCGGTTGTCGGCGGCTTCGAGCGCCACGATCAGCGCGTCGAGTTTCGAGTTGATCGCCGAGGTGTCACGCGACTGCGCGTTGTTCAGCACGAACACCATCAGAAACGTAACGATCGTCGTGCCGGTGTTGATGATCAATTGCCAACCGTCGGAGTAGTGCGCGGCCGGGCCGCAGGCCGCCCACAGGATGACGATCGCAAACGCGGTCGCCGTTGCCGCCGGGCTCGAAACAAAACGGTTTACGTGCGAGCGAATGCGCCGAATTGATCCATGGAGTTCTACTTCCTCGATCGATGGAATACCAGATTGGTTTGAAGGCGTAGTTGTTCGACATCTCCGCCGAACATGCCGTCAGCCCCACGATGAGGTCCATTTCCGCCCGCAGTTCGATACAATCGCCGGCCCGCGAACGCGGCGGCCGTACGCCGATGCGTCCGGCCGGATCGATCTCGACGTTCATGAAGATGTTGAACGTCGTTGGGATCGCATCGGGATCGATCCCGTGCGCGGCCAGGCTCGCCGAGAGGTTGTCGAAGCAACTCCGGTGCTCGCCCGTATGGCCGTAGATGATGGCGAACGTCTCACGGCTGCAGGGCGTCAGCAAGAAGTCGTGGCGGCCGACGTCGTCGCGCACGATCGTGAACATCGGGCGGCTGCGGTTGGAATACAGCGTGTGGCCGCTGGTGAGATAGACCGTCTCGGCGTAGTCGATCGAACGGCCCGACGAGAGCGATTCGCGCCGGTCGTCGAGCGCGAATGCGGTGAGGTCGGCGACCTGCTCGCCGGTCGGGTCGATCACGCGCAGCACGTCACCGGCTTGCAGCAGGAACGCGACGCCGCTCTGCGGCGGAATCTCGCTTATTGTTGCGGGCGAAACGGACATGTCCACCCCGCTGCGTTTGCGCGGCCCGAGTATTGCAGCGCTTCGGAGGCTTCGCCGTATTCGCTGAGGTTTGCGTTGAGGGTGCCGTCGAGGGCGATCTCCCGCTGACGAATCTGCCGCTGGAGACCCGCCAGCGTGCCGGCCTTGCGCAACTGTTCGAATTGATCGTGCGCGTTGAACACGAGGGCCGGCCACGCAAAGCGCCGGGCGCGTCGCGACGCGTGCGGGTGCATGCCGACGACGAAGTATGCCGTTCCGGCGACGCTGAACGAGAATTCCGCGTCTCCCGGGTTGCTCGCGACGCGTTCGTCCCACGGGTGATAGCGCGCGTCGAGATCGTGCAGACGCTGGAGTTGCGACCACAGGCGCTGCTTCGAATGCGGGCTCGTCGAGGTCGCGGTCGCCGCGAAACACCGCCGCGAAGGTCGTGAAGCCGCTGCGGAATCCGGCGCGTTCGGCCGCGAAGGCGTAGAGGTCGCGCGCGAGGCCGGCGGTTACGTCTTCGTCATCGAGTCGTTCGTAGGCACCGAACCGGTAGGTCGACCGGTGTAATGCGGAACGGCCGGCGAGACACGAAAACTCGGGATCGAGCACCCACTCCCGAAACGCATCGTGCGCGACGTGTGCGAACGCGCCGAGCGGTGCCGTTTCCAGCAATCGCGAGAGTTCGCCGTTATCGAAGCCGCTATACGATGAATGTCGCTTCGCCGCATCGGAGTCGAATGGGTTGGCGACCCAAGCATTTTGTAGGTACGGGTAGGTTACGGCGCTCATCTGCATTCCCGTACCCGGTCAAGCGCTCGATGAAAAGCGTTTAACCGAAGCGTTAACCGGAGACGATGCGCAGGTGCGAAGGCGGTGCGTCGTCGATCGGCGCGGCGGCGCTCTCGATGTTCTCGAAAACGATTCAGAACGCGCGTGAGCCCGGTGAGGTCGAGCATGCGATATCCTTGGCTGCGCGTCGGGATCACGATCCGTAACTGATCGCCCAGATTCTTCGCGGCGCGCACGACCACGCCGATCGTCGCGCAATCCATGTAGCTGCATTCGCGCAAGTCGATGATGACGGGCCGGCCGATGCGAACGACGCTGACGACCATCGATTCCAACGTGGCCGTGTCGGCGAACGTCGCTTCACCGAACACCGACACGATCGACGCTCGCGGATGCGTGTCGTCGTGAATAAAAATGCCGGCGCTCGCATTAGCTAGATTTGAGCTCGTCGTCGAACGTCGGGAAGGAATAGATCGCCATATCAACCTCGTCTCTGCAACAAGGATAGGCGCGATCGCAGCCCCATACAAGTTGTGATTGCGGGGCCATTCAAGCTACCGATTGAGCCGCCGATTGAGCCTGTCCGGCGGCGTGCGATTCGGGGTGGGGTGTTAGCTCGCGGAGCTGCGTCCGGGGCGCGCCGCAAACAGGCGAGCGGCGGCCAGCAGCTCGGGCTGGATTTCGGCCAGCGGCAAATCGCGCAGCATGATCATCGGCACGCGATCGTTGAGGTTCGGATTGCTGCCGTGAAACCAGGCCTTGCAGTATTCGGCGTCGGCCGTATTGGCGATCATCGCGGCGAGCTGCAGCGCGAAGCGCAAGACCTGCGGCCGCTGCGGTTCGCGGCCGCCCAGCCAGCTGTGCACGGCCCGCGTCTCCGACACGCCGGCGATCACGGCGACGGTCGTCGCATCGAGCAGCTCGAGCAGCAAACGGACGATCTCGCCGATCGGCAGCGACATCGCTTGCAGATGGGCGTCCCCGGCGCTCAAGAACGGGCTCTTTCCGGCCCCCTGCTCCTGCATAGCATAGAGGATAACAGGCAAGAAAGCGGGGTGCAAGGGGGTGTAAAAGGCCCCGCCGTACGCACGACAAGCGTCTCCGCTGAAGGCCCGGCGTGGCGCTCACGGAAAGTTCGGGACCCGTGAATCGCCTGGCCGCCCCGCGCGGCACCCACGACGTGCTGCCGCCCCGCTCGGCCGATTGGAACCGCCTCGAAGCCCACGCGCGCGAGATCGCCGAGAGTTTCGGCTATGGCGAGATCCGCACGCCCACGTTCGAGTCGACCGAGCTGTTCGTGCGCGGCGTCGGCGAGACGACCGACATCGTCGAAAAAGAGATGTACACGTTCCAGGACAAGGGCGACCGCAGCATGACGCTGCGGCCGGAGTGGACGGCGCCGGTCGTGCGCGCGGTCCTCGAGCACTCGCTGCTCGCCCAGGGTCCCCAGCGGCTCTACTATATCGGCTCGATCTTCCGCTACGAGCGGCCGCAAGCCGGCCGCTTCCGCGAGGCACACCAGTTCGGGATCGAGTGCTTCGGCTTCGCCGGACCCGAGGCCGACGTCGAGGTGATCGGCGTCGCGACCGCGCTGCTCGGGCGGTACGGGCTCGTCGGGCGTGACGGTCCGGCTGAACTCGGTCGGCGACGACGTCTGCCGGCCGCGCTATCGCGAGGCGCTGCTGGCGCACTTCCGGCCGCATCTGGCCGAGCTCTCGGCCGACTCGCAGTCGCGCCTGGAACGCAACCCGCTGCGCATCCTCGACTCGAAGTCGCCGGCCGACGCGCCGTTCGTGGCGACCGCGCCGGCCTTTCTCGACACGCTGTGCGACGAGTGCCGCGCGCACTTCGACGGCGTCCGGCGCTATCTCGACGAGCTGGGCATCGCCTACGAGGTCGATCCGCGGATCGTGCGCGGCCTCGACTACTACACGCGCACGGTCTTCGAGATCACCTCGACCGCGCTCGGCGCGCAGAGCACCGTGTGCGGCGGCGGCCGCTACGACGGCCTGGTCAGCTCGCTCGGCGGACCCCCGACCCCGGCCGTCGGCTTCGGCCTCGGGCTCGAACGCTTCCTGATGATGGTCGATGCGGCCAAGGCCGGCGCGGCCGAGCCCCGCCGCGGCGTCCAGGCGATCGCGCTCGGTGCGGCCGCCCGCGAGCGGCTGATTCCGCTCGCCGGACGGCTGCGGGCGCCAAACCGGCGTGCCGGTCTTCATCGACTACGGCGATCGCAAGCTGACCGCGCACTTCAAGATCGCCGATCGCAACGGCGCCCGCTGGGCGCTGATCCTCGGCGACAACGAACTCGCCGCGGGCGAGATCGTCTTGCGCGACCTCGAACAGCGCGCCGAACTGCGCATTGCCGCTCGACGGCGCGGTGGATAGAATCGCCGCAAGCCATCGTCGAAGGGTCGTCGGATGAATGACGATGAGGCCGGGCGCATCCGCGCGCTGGCCGAGATCTTGCGCGAGTTCGATCTCGACGCGATTCGCGTGCGGGTCGGCGAGACGGAATACGAACTCGTCGCGCGCGAACCGGCGCCGGCCGGAACGGTCGTCATGGCGGCGGGCGCCGGCGCAAGCCGCGGCGCCGCGCCCGGCAACGCCGGAAAACGGCGCCGGTCAACGGCGCGGTCGCCGGGCCAACGTCAAGCGCGTTACGGCGCCGGTCGTCGGCGTCTTCTACGGCGCGCCCTCGCCCGGTGCCGATCCGTTCGTCACGGTCGGCGACCGCGTGGTTCCGGGTCAGGCGTTGTGCATTCTCGAAGCGATGAAGCTGATGAACGAAATCACGAGCGAGTACGCCGGCGTGATCGCGCGCGTCATTCCGGAAAACGGTCAGCTCGTTTCGCTCGGCGACGATCTGTTCTGGATCGAACCGTAGTGCCGACGCGCGCGGCTTCGCCGAACTGCTCGCCGACCGGCGCGGACAGCTCGACGCGCCGCACTATCCGGAGCAAGTCGCGGCGATCGTCGCGGCGATGGTGCGGCGTTTCGCAGCGGCAAGAAAGTCTTGTGGTGCGGTAACGGCGGCAGCGCCGCCGACGCGCAGCACCTCGCCGCGGAATTCAGCGGACGGTTTTTGCGCGAACGCGGCGGGCTGCCGTCGGAAGCGCTCTCGGTGAACACGAGCGCGCTGACGGCGATCGCCAACGACTTCGGCTACGAGAACGTCTTTGCGCGGCAAGTCGAAGCGTTCGCGCAGCCGGGCGACGTCGTCGTCGGCATCACGACCAGCGGCACGTCGCCGAACATCCTGCGCGCGATCGAAGCCGCGAAGCGCGCCGGCGCGACGACCGTCGCGTTCACCGGCAACGGCGGCGGCCCGCTCGCCGAGATCGCCGATCTCGTGCTGATGGGACCGGACGGCTACAGCGCGATCGTGCAAGAAGTGCACATCACGCTCGGCCACATCATCTGCGACCTCGTCGAACAAGATTTGCTGTTCGCATGATGCCGGTGCGACCGGCCGTGTTTCTCGATCGCGACGGGACGCTGATCGAAGACAAGGGCTTTCTCGGCGATCCGGCCGGCGTCGAGATTCTGCCGACGGTCGTCGATGCGCTGAAGCTCTTGGCCGCGCACGATTTCGCGACGATCGTGATCTCGAATCAGTCGGGCATCGCGCGCGGGTTGCTCGACGATGCGCAGGTGCGCAGCGTGAACGCCGAGATCGTGCGCCGGCTCGCCGGCGACGGCATCGCGATCGACGGCTGGTACTGGTGCCCGCACTATCAAGACGGCTGCGAATGCCGCAAGCCCGCGCCGGCGCTGTTGCATCAAGCGGTGCGCGAACACGGCTTCACGCTCGAGCGGGCGGCGATGATCGGCGATCGCGGCAGCGACGTCGAACTCGGGCAGCGCGCCGGCATCGCCGGCATCGCGGTGCCCGGGCCGATGCCCTACGTCGGACCGGAGCCGGATCTGCGCGCGCACACGCTGCTCGAAGCGGCGGAATGGATCGTGCGCCGTGGCCGCTGACGAACTCGCGCGGATGGCCGGCCGCCGCATCGTCGTGGTCGGCGACGTGATGATCGATGAGTGGATCTGGGGCCGCGTCTCGCGCATCTCGCCCGAAGCGCCGGTGCCGGTCGTGGCGGTGCGACGATCATTCGTTCACGCTCGGCGGCTCGGGCAACGTCGCGAACAATCTGCGCGCGCTCGGCGCGGCGGTGACGTTCGTCGGCGTGGTCGGCGACGATGCCGAAGGCGAGCGCGTGCGCACGCTGTTCGCCGCGATCGACTGCGATACGTGCGGGCTTGCTCGACGCTCGACGACCGGCCGACGACGCGCAAGACGCGCGTCGTCGCGCACAACCAGCAAGTCGTGCGCGCGGATTGGGAATCGACCGCGCCGCTCGCGCGCTGCCGATCGCGCGCGCGTCGTCGATGCCGTGCGGCGCGCGGCCGGCAGCGCCGACGCCGTCGTGCTCAGCGATTACGCCAAGGGTCTGCTGCACCGCGACATCGTCGAGGCGGCGCTCGCCGCGCCGGTCGTCGTGGCCGATCCGAAGCCCGACAACGTCGACCTCTTCGCCGGCGTCACGTGCATCGCGCCGAACGCCACCGAAGCGGCGCGCGCGAGCGGCATCGCGATCGTCGACGACGCCTCGCTCGAACGCGCGGCGCGCGCGCTGCTCGAACGCCTGCAGTGCCGCTACGTGCTGATCACGCGCGGCGAGCACGGCATGTCGCTCTTCGGCCGCGACGGCGAGCGCGAGCGACATTCCGTCGGTCGCGCGCACGGTGTTCGACGTCAGCGGCGCCGGCGATACGGTCGTCGCCGTGCTGACGCTGGCGCTGGCCGCGCGCGTGCCGATCGATCACCGCGACGCGGCTTGCGAACTTCGCCGCCGGCGCCGTGGTCGAAAAACTCGGCACCGCGACGGCCTCGCCGGCCGAGATCATCGCGCTGATGGAACACGATGCCGAGCGCTGACGATTTCTCGCGCCGGTGCTCGATCGCGACGGGCGCCGTCGCGTTGCGCGAAGCGCTGCGCGCGCGCGGCAAGATCGTCGTCTTCACCAACGGCTGCTTCGACGTGATGCACGACGGCCACACGCCGTATCTCGCCTGGGCGCGCGCGCAAGGCGATGCGTTGATCGTCGGCCTCAACGGCGATGCGTCGGTGCGCGGGCTCAAGGGTCCGCAGCGGCCGTTCGTGCCGTTCGACGGCCGCGCCGGCCGTGCTCGCCGCGCTGCGCAGCGTCGATGCCGTCGTCGGCTTCGACGAATCGACGCCGGTCGAATTGCTGGCCGCGCTCGAAGCCCGACGTGCACGTGAAGAGCGCGCAGTACCGCGTCGAAGAACTGCCCGAGCGCGTACGTCGTCGAAGCCGGACGGCGGCCGCATCGTGCTCGCGCCGCAGTCTGCACGGGCAAAAGCACGACCGATCTCGTCGCGACGATCCGTTCGCGCCCGTGATCCTCGCGCTCACCGCCAACGGCCCGGGCGAGTTCGCGGGCTGGGTGCGGCCGTTGCTCACCGCGCTCTACGCGCGCGATCCGGCGCTCGACGTGCGCGTCTTCTGCGTTCCCGACGACTACGCCAGCGGCTCACGAGGCCGCGTACGTGCGCGGCTATTTCCCGCAAGCGACGGTGTATACGCCCGGCGAGTACCTGCGCTTCGCGCTCGGCCGCGGCCTCGACGGGTTGCCCGCGCGCGCCGATCGCGTGCAGTATCTCGGCGGCGATCTGATGCACGCCGCGCGCCTGCACGACCGGCTCGGCGGCATCGCGACCGCGTACAAGTTTTCGCGCAAGAAATACGCCGACCGGTTCGCGCGCGTGTTCGCCGTCGATGAGAGCAACCGTCAGCAGCTGCTCGGCTGGGGCATTCCCGGCGCCCAGATCAGCGTCGTCGGCAACCTCGTCGATCGACGGCGCGCTCGGCGAGGCGGCCGGCGACTTCGGCGGCGCGGCGGACGCGGAGGCCGCGCGCGACGGCGTGATCTTCTTCCCCGGCTCGCGCAAACACGAGATCGAGGAGATCTTGCCGATGTTCGTGCGCGTCGCGGTGCAACTGCGCCGGCGGCTGCCCGGCGTGCCGATCGCCTTCGCGCGCTCGCCGTTCACGACCGACGCGGAGCTGGGGGCCGCGCTCGCGCGGGGCGGGCGGCGCGTCGCCTACGGCATGCCGTCGAAACTCGCCGCCGACGGCGCGTCGCTCGAAGCTGCCGGCGAACGCTTTCCGGTGGTGACGGCGGCGATGCGCGCGGCGCAGAACGCGCGGCTCGCCGTCTCGATGCCGGGCACGAAGGTGATCGAACTGGCGGCGCTCGGCGTTCCGGCCGTCGTCATCACGCCCGCGAACGCGCCCGAACTGGTCGTGATCAACGGGCCGTTCCAGTACATCGACCGCATACCGTTCGTCGGCACGCCGGTCAAACGCGCCGCGGTCGTCGCCGTGGCGCAAGCGCTTCCGGTTCTTCGCGCAGCCGAACATCGACGCGCGGCCGCGAAATCGATCCCGAACTGCGCGGCACGCTGCTGCCCTCGCGCATCGCGCACGTCGCCGCGGAACGGTACGCCGATCGCGCCTGGCTTACGTCGGCGAGCGCGCGATTTGCGCGCGCTGTACGCGGCGCACGCCGGCGCCGCGGGGCGGATGGCCGACGCGCTTCTCGAAGATGCAGGCGCGATGAAATTCAGCGTCGTCATCGCGACCCGCAACCGCGCGGCGCTGCTCGACGGCGCGCTGGCGTCGCTGCGCGCGCAGATCGGTGCGCCGGCGATCGAAGCGATCGTCGTCGACAACGGCTCGACCGACGACACGCGCGCGGTCGCGGAGCGGCACGGCGCGACCTATCTCTTCGAAGCGCAGCCGAACCGCGCGCTCGCGCGCAACGCCGGCATCGCCGCCGCGACCGGCGAGATCGTGCTGTTCATCGACGACGACGTCGTGCTGCCGCCGTTCTTCGTCGCCGCGCACGCGCGCGCGCACGCCGCGCAGATCTTCCCGCACGTCGTGACCGGGCCGATCATCAACGTGCCCTCGGCCGAGCGTGCGGCCGGTGCCGACGTTTCTCAACGGCTCGAACGCGTTCTTCTGCACCTGCAACGTGTCGGTGCCGCGCAGCGCGCTGCAAGGCGGTCGGCGGCTTCGACGAATCGTTCGACAAGTACGGCTGGGAAGATACCGAACTCGGCGTGCGGCTGCGCAACTTCGACGTGCGCGCGGCGCTTCGCGTGGGAAGCGTACCTCTGGCACATCAAGCCGCCGGCGACCGAAACGCTCGATGCCGCGCTCGAGAAGACGATCGAGAAAGCGCGCATGGCGGCGAAGTTCGTGCGCAAGGATCCGTCGCGCGCGCGCGAAGCTCGCGACCGGCGCGTATGCGCTCAATCGCTTGCGCGCGCACGTGTTCGCGCCGCGCGCGCGCGCAGCCGTGGCTGGCCGGCATCGCGACGAGCGACGCGCGTCCCGGCGCCGCTGGCGCGCGTCGCGCGCGAACTCGTCCTCGACGGCGTGTACGTCGACGAACTCGAACGCGCGCTGCGGTGAGCCGGCGTGCTGCTCGTGCGGCTCGACGGAATCGGTGACGCGCTCGTGTGCACGCCGCTGATCGCCGCGCTGCGCGCCGCCGGACACGAACTCGGCCTCGCGCTGAGCGATCGCAACGCCGATATCTTCGCGCCGCAGACCGCAACGGCGACGCACGTGCTCGAACGCATTCCGTGGCCGCGCGCACGGTTCGACGCCGCGCATCGCGCGCGCGCGCCGAAGCCGAGATCGCGGCGCAGCGCTACGACGTCGCGTTGATCGCAAGCGAAGAGCCCGAAGCCTACGAACTGGCGGCGCCCGTTCCGCAGCGCGTCGGGTTCACGACCGGCTGGGCGAAGCCGTTCAAGTCGGCCTGGATCAAGCGCCGCGTGACGCGCGCGATCCGGCGCGCGGCGACCGTGCGCGGCAGCCGACGCGCACGAAGCGGACGTCATGCTCCGGCTCGGCGCGGGCCTCGTCACCGGAGCGCCCGAACGCGATGCGGCGCGGCTTGCGGCCGCTGATCGCGGGCGATGTGCCGCTGCCCGAACGCGCGCGGCGTGCTCGTGCAGCTCGGCGCGAAGTGGAACGCGCTCGGCATCGCGGACGCGGCGCTCGCGCGGGTGATGGCGAGCTTGCGCGAACGCGGCGCGCGCTTCATCGCCGCACCGGCCGAACGCGATGCGATGGCCGCGCAGTTTCCGGCGCTCGCCGATCGATGCGCCCGCCGGCACGCGCGCGTGGATCGCGGCAATCGATGCGGCGGCGTGCGCTGGTGAGCACCGACACCGGCGCGGCGCATCTCGCCGGGATGATCGGCGTGCCGGTCGTCGACGTCTTTCCCGACGCGCGGTTCGACGCGCAGACGCGCCGCTGGCGGCCGTGGGCGAGCTCGAGCATCGTCGTGCGCGCGAGCGAACTTGCGCGCGCACCCGAAACGCTGATCGCGCAGGCGCTCGATGGCCTCTGATCGCGCGCTGCTGGTCGCCGCCGGCGGCGGCATCGGCGACACGCTGCTGGCCGGCGTCGTCGCGCACGCGCTGCGTTCGAAGCTACGCGCACGTCGACGCGCTGGTGCTGCCCGCGCATCGCGCGGTCGCCGAACACGATCCGGCGATCGAACGCGTGCACGTGCTGGCATCGCCCGTGCCGACGGCCGAAGATCTGCGCGCGGCGCGGTTACGCGGCGGCGGTCGTCACGTGGGCGACGTTCACCACCGCGCTGCGTGCCGGCGCTGGCGCGGATTCCGGTGCGCGTGGGCCAGGCGCGGCGGCTGTATTCGCCGCTGTTCACCGAGCGCGTCACCGTGCGCAGCGAGCTCGGCGACCGCACGACGCACTGGACGCAGATT
The DNA here is from genome assembly GCA_963845455.1 of Vulcanimicrobiota bacterium. GTDB lineage: Bacteria > Vulcanimicrobiota > Vulcanimicrobiia > Vulcanimicrobiales > Vulcanimicrobiaceae > Lustribacter. The sequence continues at coordinate 743,287 of CAWJSM010000004.1, forward strand.
CTGCTCGACTACGCGCGCGCGATCGGCTGCGACGATCCGGTCGCGCAGCCCGCGTTCGTGCCGACGGCCGACGATCGCGCCGCCGCCGATGCGCTGCTCGCTGCGCGCGGCGTCGCCGGTCCGTTCGCGATGCTGCATCCCTCGCGCGGGCTCTCCGCGCAGCGCGCGCGCTGGCCGGCCGGCGGGTTCATCGCGCTCGCGCGCGCGCTGCGCGAGACGCGATCCGGTTGCCGTTGCTCGTGACCGGCACGGCCGGCGACGCGCCGGTCGCCGAGGCGATCGCGCGCGGAGCGCGAGGCGATCTCGATCGCCGGCGCGACGTCGATCGGCACCTTCGCCGCGCTGGCCGAACGCGCGCGCTACGTCGTGGCGATGGATTCGGGGCCGATGCACGTCGCCGCCGCGGTCGGCGCGCCGACCGTCGGCATCTTCGCGCTGCAGTCGGACGAGCCGGATCGCTGGGCGCCGCTCGGTCCGCACACGGCGGTCGTGCGCGCGGTCTATCCGTGCCCGCCCGCGCACCGCAAGGAGACCTGTCCCGACTTCGCCTGCGTGCGGCACCTCGATATCGCGGCGATCGTCGCGCGCTCGACGGACTGCTGGCGGCGCTCACCGAACGCGAGACGGCCTGACATGCCGCGCCTGACGATCCAGCTCTGCACCTACAACCGCGCGCGCTGCTCGAACGCGTGCTCGAAGCGCTGTTCGATCAGACCGTGCCCGACGACGCGTACGAAGTCGTGCTCGTCAACGACGGTTCGCCCGACGACACGAACGCGGTGATCGAACGCGTGCGCCCGCTCGCGCGCTGCGCGTTCACCGTGATCGAACAAGCCGAACTCGGGCCTCGCCAAAGGCCGCAACGCCGGCATCGCGCGCTCGACGCGGCGAGCGCATCTGCGTTCATCGACGACGACGTGCTGCCGACGCCGGTCTTCGCGGCCGAACATCTCGCGAGCGACGACGCGTCACGGCGACGTGATCGTGCGCGGCGCGGTGATCAACACCGAGAGCTTCGACGATCTGCCGGTGCCGGTCTGGACGCCGGCGAACTACAGCGGCAACTACTTCTGGACCAGCAACGTCTCGCTGCGGCGCGCGCGGCTCGATCGCGTCGGCGGCCGCTTCGACGAATCGTTCACCGAGTACGGCTGGGAAGACATCGAGCTCGGCATGCGCTTGCGCGCGATCGGCACGCGCGCGGTGTTCAACCGTTACGCGCGTGGCGTTTCATCTACAAACCGCGGCCGGCCGGAACGAACGTCGGCGGCATGATGCGCCAGGTGCGCGCGCAGGCGCGCACGGCCGTGCAGCTGCGCGCGAAGCATCCGCACTGGCGCGTCGATCTCGCGATCGGCGCGACGCCGCCGCAGCGCGCGCTCGGCTCGCTCGCTGCACCGCAGCGGCATCGCGCGCGTCTGGCGCCGCTCGGCGACGCGACGGGACGCCTCTCGCCGCCGCAACTGCTGGCCGCGCAGATCCTCGCCACCGACGCGTACTACGACGAACTCGCCAGCGCCGAAGCCGCCGCCGACACGCCGCGCGAGTGAGCGTCAAGCGCATTCTGCTCTCGCGGCTCGATCGCGTGGGCGATTTGATTTTGTCGACGCCCGCGATCGCGACGGTGCGGCGCGCGTTTCCCGACGCGCACATCACGATCGCGTGCAGCGAATACAACGCGGTCGTCGTGCGAACGCAGCCCCGACGTCGACGCGGTCGACGTGTTTGCCGCCCGATCGTCGAAGCCGGCACGGTTCGGCGCGACGTTTCGCGGCGTCGATCTCGCGCATCGCGCTCGCGCCGAACGCCGCCGACATGCGGCTCGTCGCGGCGACGCGCGCGCCGCGCCGCATCGGCTACACCTACGAGCGCCGCTATCTGACGCGGCTGATCGCGCGGCGCTGGCTGACCGACTGCCTGGTCAGCAACGCCGATCCGGCGACGCTGCGAGCGCGACCCGCAGCGCGTCGTCATGCACGAGGTCGAATCAAGTGCTCGCGCTCGCGCAGCGCGCCGGGGCGACCGAGATCGTGCCCGACCTGCGCGTCGTGATCGACGCGGCCGACCGCGCCGCCGTGGCCGACTTTCCGGCCGATCCGATCATCGTGCACCTCGGCCGGCGCTGGACCGAGCACGGCAGCACGACCGCGAGCCTGCTCGAGCTGTTCCGGCAGCTGCGCCCGCTCGGGCCGGCCGCTGGTGGCCACCTACGGCGCCGACGCGGTCGAGCTGGCCGATGCCGTCCGCGCGGCCGGGGTCGCCGACCGCGTCGCCGGCGGGCTGACGTTCGGGCAGTGGGCGGCGGCGTTCGAGCGCGCCGCCTGCATCGTCACGATCGATACCGGTGCCACGCACGTCGCGAGCGCGGTGAAGCGGCCGACGATCGTCCTCTTCGAGCACACCTACTTCTGGCTGAACTCCCAGGAATGGTCGCCGTACCGGGTGCCGAACGCGGTCCTACGCAAACCCCCGACCGATGCGCCGGAGGCCCTCGCGGCCTCGCGCGCCGAGATCGTCGCGGCGGTGGCACGATTACTATGACCGACCAGCTGCAAATTTCCGTCGTCGTTCCGACGTACAATCGCCTCGACACGCTGCGCTACGTCATCCCGGCGCTGGTGGCGCAAGATCTGCGCCCCGACGCGTTCGAAGTGATCGTCGCCGATTCGCATTCGAACGACGGCACGGCCGAGTATCTGGCCGAAATCGCGCGCTCGTCACCCAACGTGCGCCATCTGCCCGGCCCCTACACCGGCCGCGCCAGCGCGCGCAACGCCGGGATCGCCGCGGCGCGCGCGCCGATCGTGCTGTTCACCGATGCCGACATCATCGCGTCACCGGACCTGCTCTCACGCCATCTCGCGCGGCACGCCAAGGGCCCGGGACGCGCGGTGATCGGCTGCGAGATCCAGGTCGATTCGTACGATGAGTACCTGCGCAAGAGCGGCAACCCGGCGGCGCGCGATCCGCTGCATCCGGCGACGCGCAAGCATCTGAGCTGGCTTTACTTCATGACCGGCAACTGCTCGGTGCGGCGCGAGGATCTCGAGCGCGTCGGCCGCTTCGATGAAGCGTTCACCGGTTACGGTCACGAGGATCTCGAGCTCGGTTACCGCCTGCAGCATGCCGGCATCCCGATCGAGTACGCGGCCGAAGCCGTGAACTATCATTGGCATCCGGTGCCGTTCGACGAGCAGCAAGGCCGCATGGAACTCGCCGGCCGCTCGACCGTGCGTTTCTTTCGCAAGCATCCGACCTTCGACGTGCGGCTGCGCTTGGGCATGACGCCCGTTTCGCTTGCGATGCACGATCTGATCGATCGCATCCCGCCGCTGCGGCGCTGGATCGACGACGGCGCGAAGGCGCCGGGCTTCTTGCGCACGCTCTCGTTCCAATATCACTATCTCACCGGTATCAAGGCGGCTTTACGTGACCCATCCTGATTTCGCGCGCGTTTCCTGTGGAGCGCTCAGCGCGAACGACGTCGACAAGAACGTCGAACTCACCGGTTGGGTGCACCGCCGCCGCGATCACGGCGGTTTGATCTTCATCGATCTGCGCGATCGCGACGGCATCACGCAGATCACGTTCGATCCGGCCGACGCCGCGACGTTCAAGACGGCCGAAACGCTGCGCAGCGAGTTCGTCGTGCGCGTGCACGGCCGCGTGCGCCTGCGCCCCGAAGGCACGGTGAACCCGAAGCTCGCGACCGGTGCGATCGAAGTGCCGGTGCAGACGCTGGAGATCCTCAACAAAGCGGAAACGCCGCCGTTCGTCGTGTCGTCGGACGACGACGTCGATGAGAACGTGCGCCTGAAGTACCGCTATCTCGATCTGCGCCGGCCGCGGATGCAGAACAACCTCACCGTGCGGCACCGCATCATCAAGACGATGCGCGACTACTTCGACGACGCACGAGTTCCTCGAGATCGAAACGCCGATCCTGATCAAGTCGACGCCCGAAGGCGCGCGCGACTATTTGGTGCCGAGCCGCATCTATCCCGGCACGTTCTACGCGCTGCCGCAGTCACCGCAGATCCTCAAGCAATTGCTGATGATCGGCGGAATCGGCCGTTACATGCAGATCGCGCGCTGCTTCCGCGACGAAGACCCGCGCGCCGACCGTCAGCCGGAGTTCACCCAAATCGACGTCGAGATGTCGTTCGTCGGCGAAGCCGACGTGATGGCGATGATGGAAGGCTGCGTGCGCGACGTATGGGCGCGCGCGCTCGAAAAGCCGATCGAGGGCGAGATCCCGCAGTTCACCTACCACGAAGCGATGCGCCGCTTCGGCTCGCGACAAGCCCGACTTGCGCTTCGGTCTCGAGCTCGTCGACGTGGCGGAGCTCTTCCGGGGCAGCGACTTCACGCTCTTCCACACGCTCTCGGAGACGCCGGGCAACCGCGTCATCGCGCTGCGCTATCCCGGGCGGCGCGTCGCTGTCGCGGCGCGAGTTCGACGCGCTCACCGAGACGGCGAAGTCGTTCGGTGCGAAGGGCTTAGCCTACATCACGCTGGCGGCCGACGGTGCGAAGGGTCCGATCGTGAAGTTTCTCGGCGATGCGACGATCGCCGCGTTGCGCGCGGAAACGCTGGCGGAGAACGGCGATGCGATCCTGTTCGTCGGCGAGCGCGCGAAAGAAGCGTCGGACATCGCCGGCAAGCTGCGGCTCGAAATCGGCGACCGGCTCGGTTTGCGCGATCCGGCGATCTTCAAATTTTGCTGGGTGCGCGGCTTTCCGCTCTTCGAACTCGACGGACAACGGCGAGATCACGTTCTCGCACCATCCGTTCACCTCGCCGGCACCCGGCCAGCAGGCGCTCTTCGACTCCGAACCGCTGGCGGTAACGGCGCAGCACTACGACCTCGTGCTCAACGGCTACGAACTCGGCAGCGGGTCGATTCGTAATCACAACCCGGAGTTTCAGCGCAAAGTGTTCCAGCGCTTGGGGCTGACCGAGGAACAGATCGACGATCGCTTCGGCTTCTTCCTCGAAGCGTTGCGTTTCGGCGCGCCGCCTCACGGCGGCATGGCGCTGGGCATCGACCGCATCGTGATGCTCGCGTGCGGCACGACCAACATTCGCGACGTGATCGCGTTCCCGAAAAACCAATCGGCGCGCGACATCATGATGGACACGCCCTCGAGCGTCCCCGAAACCTCACTGCGCGAACTCGGCATCCAAATCCGCGTCAAACCAACCAGCTAACCCTGTATCGTCATCCCGAGCTTGTCGAGGGACCGCCACAATCGAGACAGCAGAGCGCTCAGTAATTGAGTTCGACCGGGTCAGCGTCACGCTGGGCGGTGCGCCGATCCTCACCGGGATCGATCTGCGCATCGAGCCCGGCGACTTCGTGTGCGTGGTCGGACCCTCGGGCTGCGGCAAGACGACGATGCTGCGGCTGCTGGGCGGATTGCTCGAACCGACGGCGGGCGAGGTGCGCTACGCGGGCAAACGCGTCGTCGAGCCGCGCGCCGACATCGCGGTGATGTTTCAGGACTACGGCCGGGCGCTCTTGCCGTGGCGCACCGTCGCCGGCAACGTGTCGCTCGCGCTCGAAGCGCTCGGCGTGCCGAAAGATGAGCGGCCGGCGCGCATCGCCGCGGCGCTCGCGACCGTCGGCTTGAGCGAGAAGGCCGAGAAGTATCCGAGCGAACTCTCGGGCGGCATGCAGCAGCGTTTGCAGATCGCGCGCTGCCTCGCGCAAGAGCCGAAGGTGCTGTTGATGGACGAGCCCTTCGGCGCGCTCGATGCGATGACGCGTCAGACGCTGCAAGACGAAGTGCTCTCGATCGTCGCCGCCAGCGGCGCGACCGTGTTTTTCGTGACGCACGATCTCGAAGAGGCGGTGTATCTCGGCAATCGCGTGATCGGGCTGCTCCCGCATCCGGGCCGCATCGCAAGCGACGTCGCGGTCGCGCTGCCGCGGCCACGGAATCAGCTGACGACGCGCGAAGATCCGGAGTTTGCGCGGCTGCGCCGGCACCTGTTCGATTTCATCAAGGATGCCGACGCATGAAACGCGCGGCGGCCGCACTGCGCGGTCTCGCGTTTCCCGTGGCGCTGATCGCCATCGCGCAGATCGCCGCGATGGCCGTGCGCCTGCAAAGCGATTCGCTGGCGTCGCCGGCAGCGGTCCTCGTGGCCGGCGCGGGCGCGTTCGCCGACGGCAGCATCCTCGTTGCCACCGTGCAAACGCTGGCCAACGCGTTCGGCGGGCTCGCGCTCGGCGGCATCGCGGGGCTGATCGGCGGCATTCTGCTCGGCAGCAGCATCGTGGCCGACCGCCTGATGGAATTCTCGGTCGAATCGCTGCGGCCGATCCCGTCGGTCGCGCTGATTCCGGTCGCGATGTTGACCTTCGGGTTCGGCTTCCGGATGGAGATCGCGATCGTTTCGTTCGCGGCGTTTTGGCCGGTGCTGATCTTGACGCGCAGTGCGGTCGGCGGCGTCGATCGGGGTCTGCTCGACCTCGCCCGCGTCCTGCGGCTGGACCCGTTCGCGCGCACGCTGAAGATCGTGTTGCCCGCCGCGCTGCCGCGCATCTTCGTCGCGTTTCGTCTGGCCGCCGGCATCGCGCTGACGGTCGCCGTCACCGTCGAAGTGTCGGCCAATCCGTTGGGTCTCGGCTACAACATGATGCTGGCCGAACAGTCGCTGCATCCCGACTTGATGCTGGCGTATCTGCTCTGGATCGGCATCGTCGGCTGGACGCTGAATCTCACCATCAACGGTGCGCAGCGGCGCTTCTTCGGCCGCGCGGCGCAGGCGCGCACGGCGCCGTGAAGACGCGCATCGGCTGGCGGCTCGGCAGCTTTCTGGTCGGCGCGTTCTTCATCGCGGTCTGGCAGCTGCTGGCGAACGCGCATCTGATTTCACCGGTGTATCTGCCGGGGCCCGATCGCACGTGGGGCGCGCTGGTGCGCGGCTTCGCGAGCGGCGCGTTTCCCGATCAGGTGTGGAACACCGTGCAGCGCATGCTCCTGGGCTGGCTGTTGGCGTCGCTCGCGGGCATCATCATCGGTGCGTGCATCGGCTTGTCGCGGCCGGCGCGCGCGTATCTCGGCCCGACGCTCGAATTCTTGCGTCCGCTGCCGGCATCGGCCGTCGTGCCGCTCGGCATCGTGCTCTTCGGTCTCTCCGACAACATGGTGCTGAGCGTAATCGCGTTCGGCGCGCTGTGGCCGACGCTGCTGGCAACGGTGCACGGCTTCGCCGCGGTCGAACCGTGTCTCTACGAAGTGTCGCGCGCGCTCGGCATGACGCGTCTCGCGGTCATCTGGAAGATCGCGCTGCCGAGCTCGCTGCCCGACATTCTCTCCGGCATGCGCCTGAGCTTGACCGTGTCGCTGATCCTGGCGGTCGTCGGCGAAATGCTCGCATCGCGCCCCGGTCTCGGCAGCGGCATCCTCATCGCGGCGCGCACGTTTCATTCGCCCGATCTCTATGCCGGCGTCGTGCTGCTCGGCGCGCTCGGCTACATCACCGCGCAAGCACTCTTTGCGATCGAAGCGCGCCTGCTCCGTTGGAGGATTCAGCGAAGCTGAATCCGTCGCGTTCGGCCTGCGGCCGAGCCGCCGGATTTTTTAGGAAACGAGCATGTCGCGGGGGTTGATGTTCGAGGTGATCAGCCCTTGCTTTTTGGCGAGGTCGATCCACCACTGAACCTGCGCCGCGCTGACCGGCACGCTGAAGTTCGGGATCGCGGTATCGGCCACGACGGCCGGCGGCAGCTTCGTCCACTTCGCCAGAATTGCGCGCGCGGCCGTATCGTTGGCCTTGATCCAGGCAATCGCTTCCGCGCAGCCGTCGCGGAATGCGTGCACGGCCGTGATGTTCTTCACCGCCCAGTCTTTCGTCGTCGCATAGCAGTCGACGATCGTACCGCTCGGCACGGTCGCCTCGAACTCGTCGAACTGATAGCCGATTTTCGCATCGAGAATTTTATGGTAGAACGGATCGACGGTCACGAGCGCATCGATTTGGCCCGCTTTCAAAAGATCGGAGCCGTTCGGAAACGGGACTTCGACGAACGTGACCTTCGAGGAATCGACGTTCTTCTCGGTCAGCCAGCGCACGACCATCACTTGAAAGTACGACTTGAGCGACGGCAGTCCGACTTTCTTTCCGATGAGATCCTTGGCCGATTTGACGTCGAGGCCGGTGCGCGCCAGCACGCCGACGTTTTTCGGCACCGGGAACGCAACGCAGGTGGCGACCACCGCGAGCTTGATCCCGCTCTCTTGCGCGGGCAGCATCGAGACGAGGACCGCAGTTCCCATTTCCGCCGAACCTGATTGCAGCGCGTCGACCAGCACGGTCTGATTGACGACCGCGAATGCCGAGACGTCGAGGTTGTGATTTTTGAAGATGCCCTGATCGATGCCGACGTAGAGCGGCAACTCGTCGACGATCGGAAGAAAGGCGACACGGATCGTGGTCGGCGCGGCCGCGGCGGCGAGCGGCGCAAGGCCGGCGGCGAGTGCGGTACCGGCTGCAGCCGTTCCAGCGAGGAATGTGGTGCGGGTGGTCATCAAGGCCTCCAGATCAATTCGCTTGCGGGTGTGTCACGCATCGGCGTGCTCGAGTACTTGGCGGCGGTATCGATCGACGGTTGCAAGAGTTTCGGATCGAGCGAGGTAGCGTAGCCGACGCGGCTCATCGAGGCGGCGGTTTCCGGCGTGATCTGCGTGTGGTGCATCAAGATCTGCGCGGATTCTTTCTGATGCGTGTTCGCCCAGGCTGCGGCCTTGATCATGACGTCGGCGAATTTCGCCGCTTCGACCGGGTGTGCTTTGATCCACGCATCGGTGGCGATCCAGCCGGTCGACATGAAGCGCGGTGCGACCGCGTCGTCGACCGGGGCGACGAATTTCACCAACGGTTTCGAGGCCTCGAGAAATGGTTCGGCGATCATCGCACCGTCGATGCGATGCTGCGCGACGGCGGCGGCCATTTGCGGAAACGGCAGTTCGACCCACTTGACGGTCGAGGTATCGCAGCCGTTCTTGTCGAGCCACTCCTTGGTGCCGTAGTACGTGAGGTCGGCGAGGCCGGTGACGGCGATCGTCTTGCCGTTGAAGCTTGCACCGCTCTGTAGCGGCGAATCCTTGGCGACGACCAGCTGAGCCGTGCCGTTGACCGTCAGCCACATCGCGCCCGGCGCGATGAAACGCACCGGAATGCCGCGTTCGTGGGCGACCGCCGTCGACGTAACGACCGAGAAACCGATATCACCCGCGCCCGACGCCACCGCCGCGACGATCGGCGGGCTCGCGGTCATGTCGGTGATCTTCACGTCGAGACCGGCGGCCTTGAAATAGCCGAGCTCGTCGGCGTAATAGACCGTCCCCGCGGTGTCGCTCGGCAGGCTGATGACGTTGATGGTGAGCGGCGCGCTTTGCACCGGCACGCTCGAAAGGGCGCCAATTGCCAGCGCCAGCAAGCTCACGGCAAGTGTCTTCATCGTTCGTTGCGTTTCACACGACCATCGCGTATCCTATCGGGGTGTCCCCAACCGCGTTGAACCACCGCCTCTGATGGCATACCTCGTCGCCGTCGATATCGGCGGAACGTTCACCGACCTCGTCGCCTTCGACCGGGCCACCAACCGGGTGCTCTACACCAAAGCGCCGACCACGTATGGAAATTTCGCCGACGGCATCATGGAGTGCTTCGGCAAGGTTTCGCTGTCGCCGCAGGAAGCGGCGCTGGTCAATCACGGCACGACGCTCGTGATCAACGCGATCGTGCAGCGCAACGGCGCGCGCACCGCGCTCGTGACGACGGCGGGCTTTCGCGACGTGCTCGAGATCGCGCGCGGCAACCGGCCCGATCCGTTCGACTTGCACTACCGCCGCGACGAACCGCTGGTTCCGCGCGAGTTGCGTTTCGAAGTGCCCGAGCGCATGAACGGACGCGGCGAAGTCGTCGTGCCGCTCGATCTCGATGCCCTGACGCAACTCGCCGCTACGTTGCGCACGGCGGACGTCGAATCGGTGGCGGTCTTCTTCATGCACTCGTTCGCCAACCCGGAGCATGAAGTCGCGGCGGCGGAAGCGCTGCGGCGTCTGCTGCCCGGCGTCTTCATCACGCACAGCACCGAGCTGACGCGCGAGTGGTATGAGTACGAGCGCACCTCAACCGTCGCCGCGAACGCGTACGTCGGCCCGAGCGTGAGCAAATACATCCGCCGCATCGAAGCCGACCTCACCACCGGCGGCTTCACCGGCAGCCTCTACATGATGGGTTCGAACGGCGGCGTGCTCTCGATCGACCGCACGTGCCGCCAGCCGATCGCGCTGGTCGAGAGCGGTCCGGTCGGCGGCTGCATCGGCGCCGGCGCCTACGCGCGCGCGCTCGGTTACGACAACGTGATCGCGTTCGACATGGGCGGCACCACCGCCAAGTGCGCGCTGGTCGAGTCCGGCCGCTTCGCCGTCGATTCGGTGTACTACGCGGGCGGATACAAATACGGATTTCCGGTGAAGTCGCCGGTCGTCGATATCGTCGAAGTCGGTTCGGGCGGCGGTTCGATCGCGTGGCTCGATGCGCAGAAGCGCTTGCACGTCGGACCGCAGAGCGCCGGCTCGACGCCGGGCCCCGTGTGCTACGGCCGCGGCGGAACGCAGCCCACGGTCACCGATGCGAATCTCGTGCTCGGCCGGATCAACGCGCAGAACTTTCTCGGCGGCGAACTCGCGCTCGACGTTGCCGCCGCGCGCAATGCGATCGAGGAACACATCGCGCGGCCGCTGGATTACGCCGACGATGAGGGCGTGGTGCGGATGGCCGACGGCATTCTCGTCGATCGCCACGGTCGTGATGGCCGGCGCGCTGCGGCGCATCTCGGTCGAACACGGACACGACCCGCGCGATTTCGTGCTGTTCTGCTACGGCGGCGGCGGGCCGCTGCACGGCTCCGCGCTCGCGCACGAGCTCTCGATTCCGACCGTGATCGTGCCGCCGGAACCCGGCACGTTTTCCGCCACCGGCATGCTGCTCGCGGACGCGCGGCTCGACGACGCGATCACGTTTACCGAACCGCTGGCCGAAGAAACCCTCGGCCGGCTCGAGGCCGCGTTCGCAACGCTCGAACGCGACATGGCGGCGGCGCTCGGCGCCGAGTTCGGCGCGAACACGTTCCGCGCCGAGCGGTTCGCGGAAATGCGCTACCGCGGGCAGCGTCACAACATCAAAGTGCCGATCGCACAGGGTGCCGATGCGGCCGCGATCCGCACCGCGTTCGAACGCGACTACCTGCGCCGTTACGGTCACGCCGATGCCGACGCGCCGGCGGAATTTCAGGCGCTGCATCTTTCGGGTTTCGCGCGAACTCGACGGCCCGGAGATCGCGCGCCTGCCGCGCGCAACCGGCGGCCGCGCGGCGACGACGACGCGGCATGGTGTACTTCGCCGATGCGGGCGGCATGCTCGAGACCACCGTCTACGATCGCTACGCGCTCGAGCCCGGCGCAACCGGCACCGGGCCCGCGCTGCTGGAAGAATACGGTTCGACGACGCTGGTGTGGCCGGGCGACCGGTTCACGATCGGCACGCTGCGCGAGATTCGCATCGACTGCAAATACGACGGAGCGCGCAGCCGTATGAGTGCCACTGCCGAACGCCTGCGCGTCGATCCCGTCACGCTCGAAGTGATTCGCCACGGGATCATCTCGATCGCCGATCAGATCGACGCCAACATGACGCGCACCGCCTACAGCGCGTACATCTACGAATACAAAGATTACGCCGTCGGCCTCGCCGGTCCGGACGGCGAGCTGCTCGCGCAATCGACCGGCGCGATGCCGGTGTTCGTGGCCGACTCGGTCGGCATGGCCGTGCGCGACGGCCTCGCGACGTATGGAAAAGAGCGGCTGCGTCACGGCGACGTCGTGCTGTGCAATCACGCGGCGATCCAGGGCCAGCACCTCAACAACACCGTCATGTACACGCCGATCTACGCCGGGCCGCAGCGCGAAGAGCTGATCGGCTTCTTCGCGATCAACGCGCACTGGTTCGACATCGGCGGCATGACCGTCGGGTCGCTCTCGATGAAGGCGCGCGACATCTTCATGGAAGGCCTGCAGCTGCGCACGGTCAAGCTGTGGTCGAACGGCGAACCGGTCGAAGAGATGTACCGCATCATCGAGAGCAACACGCGCTTTCCGCTCGAGGTGATGGGCGACATCGGCGCGCAGCTTGCGGGCTGTCTGCTCGGCCGCGATCTGACCGCGCGCGTTGCCGACAAGTACGGCGTGCCGACGTATCTGAGCGCGGTCGCGACGATCCTCGATCAGACCGAAGCCGCCGCGCGCGAGAAGATTCGCGCGATCCCCGACGGCACGTACGCGGCCGAGTCGTTTCTCGACGACGACGGCGCGGGCTTGGAGAACATCCCGATCAAGGTGCGCGTGATCGTCGCCGGCGACGATCTCACCGTCGACTTTTCCGAGATGGCCGACGAGGTGCCGGGCTCGATCAACTCCGGCCGCTACGGCGGCGGCCGCACCGTCGCGCGCGTCGCGTTCAAGTACCTCATCGCCGTCGACGAACCGGCGAACGAAGGGATGTTCCGCCCGATCAAGCTGATCTTGCCCGACGGTAAGCTGATCAGCGCGAAGCAGACCGCGCCGATGAGCAACTACTCGTTCCCGTTCCCGACGATCATCGACACGTTCATCAAGGCGCTCGAGCACGCGCTGCCGGCGCGCGTCACCGGCGCGCACTTCGGCACGTTCTCATCCTTGCGCTTCATCGGCAAGAACCCCGACGGCTCGCCGTTCCAATGCTACGACTAGCGGCCACGGCGGCTGGGGCGCGTGCGCGACGCACGACGGCGCCGGTCCGTTTCGCACGATGGCGCACGGCGATACGCGCATCATCCCGGTCGAATTGCAAGAGTCGATGTATCCGTATCTGCTCGAAGAGTTTTCGCTGCGCGAAGATTCGGGCGGTGCGGGAACCTATCGCGGCGGCATGGGCTTTCGCAAACGCTATCGCGTGCTGGCCGATTGCACGCTCAACACGAACTACGAGCGCCTGCGCTGTCCGCCGTGGGGCGTGCTCGGCGGCGGCACGGCCAAACCCGGGCGCGCCATCGTGCGCCGCAAAGACGGCCGCGAAGAAGTCGCCTCGAAAGTCGAGGGTTACCCGCTCCAAGCCGGCGACAGCGTGATCATCGAAACCGGCGGCGGCGGCGGCTACGGCGATCCGCGCGGACGCTCGCTCGATGCGATCGCGCTCGATCTCAAGCGCGGCTACATCACGCCCGAAGCAGCCGCCGGCGATTACGGCGTTACCGTCGACGCCGACGGCACGGTGATCCGCTAAGCACTCGGCACGGCCGTCCTTGACACGGCAAAATAGCGCGGCTGTTCCCGACAGTGCGAGGGGCGTTATCCGGCGAGTTCGCGGGCGCGGGCGAAGATCGCGTCGAGCATCGGTTCGGTGAGCACTTTGGTGCTCGTGTTCTGCTGGCTCGGATGATACGACGCGAGGATCGTTGCGTCGGGCGAACCCGGCAGCGCGATCTGCGTCTCCGCTCCGTGCTTGAAGACCGCGCGCGGCGAGCGATACGTGCCGGTAGTTTTGACGATGCGGTGCACGGTATCGTCGGCGATTTTACCGAGCGTCACGATCACGCGCAAATTGCGCAGCGCGGCGAGCTCTTCTGCGAGGAACGGCATGCAGGCGGCGCGCTCTTCGGTGGTGGGTTTATTGCCCGGCGGCGCACAGCGTACCGCTGCGGTGATCAGCGCGTCGGTGAGCACCATGCCGTCATTGCGGTCGACTTGGCGTGCTTGACTGGCGAAGCCGGCGCGATGCAGCGCGCGGTAGAGCCACTCGCCGGACGCATCGCCGGTGAACATGCGGCCGGTCCGGTTGCTGCCGTGCGCGCCGGGCGCGAGGCCCACCAGCAGCACGTGCGCCAGCGGATCGCCGAACGCGGGCACGGGTTTGCCCCAGTAGTCGTGATCGCGGTAGGCGCGGCGCTTCTCGCGCGCGACGTCCGCGCGATAGGCCACCAGTTCGGGACAGCGCTCGCAAGCGATGACCCGGCGTTGGATCGCGTCGATCGCGCGTGCCTTGCGTCGTCATCACGCATGCTTCGGCATGAGCGGCGCGGTCTCTCGCTAATGGTGCGCGGATGCTTCGCCGTCTGCTGGTCGCGCTCGCCGTCCTCGTGGTCCCGCTCGCCGCGCGCTCGCCGGCTCGCCGCCGCACCGCCGGTGCTGGTCGTCTATCCCTTTGCGGTGAGCGGTTCGGCGCCTGACGACCTCGGCAGCCGGGTCAGCGCCAAGATCGCCGCGGAGGTGACGGCGCTCGGCGGCGTGCGCGTCGACTTCGGCGCGGACACGGCGAAGCCGGCGGAGTATCGCGCCGCCGCGCGCGCGGCCGGGGCCGAGCTCTACTTCAGCGGTTCGATCGTGCCGGTCGGCACGAGCTTCTCGGCGATCGAGAATCTGGTGAGCACGCACAGCGGCACCGTCGTCTGGTCACGCATGTTCCAATTCCGCAATGTCGATGACATCTCGGGTCAAGGCGCGCAAGTGCGCGACGAGCTGATGCAAACTGCCGCCACGCCCACGCCGGGCACCGCGGCCGCTGGCCTCGACTTGATCACGCCGGCGCCGGCGAGCGGCTTCGCGGTGCTGACCGTCACGGGATCCGCAGCCGACGGCGATCGCGCGACCGCGCGTCAGGCGCTGATCGACACGTTGCAGCAGCGCGGCTTCCGCGTCGTCACGGCGAGCGGCTCGGCATCGGTCGATCCCACCAGCAACAGCGTGGCGCTGTGCACGACGACCGGCACCCAAACGCTGATCTGGGGCACGCTCGACACCACGCGCGTTGCCAGCGGCGGCACGTCCCCGCAAACGACGGCTCACATCTCGCTGCAAACCTACGACTGTCTAAAGCACGCGCTGAGCCTTCAACCGACCGTCGTCAACCATATAGCGCCGGTCCAGGCCGATGCGATTCGCGGCGCCGTGCAAGACGCGGTCTCGGCCTTCCCTTCGCCGTCTTAGGTGAGGCCGGGAAAGTCGAGCGCGGCGAGCGCCGCGTAGGTGACGATGCCGGCGGCGGTCGAGAGGTTGATGCTGCGCACCGCCGTGCCGCGCATCGGGATGCGCAGCGTGCGCGCGCGATGCGCGTCGAGCAGCGCTTGCGGCAACGCGCCGGTTTCTTTGCCGAACACCAGCGCATCGCCGCGCGCGAACGGCGCGCGCGCGTAGGGTACGGCGCCGGTCGTCTCGATCCACCAGCAGCGCTCCGCCGGGAAGGCGGCGAGAAACGCGTCGAGCGAGGGATGGACGACGACGCCGCACGGCGTTCCAGTAGTCGAGCCCGGCGCGTTTGAGCGCGCGGTCGTCGATCGCGAAAGCCGAGCGGCTCGATCAGGTGCAGCGCGCAGCCGGTCGCCGCGCACATGCGCGCGATGTTGCCGGTGTTGGGCGGGATCTCGGGTTCGACGAGCACGACGTGCAGCGGCGCGTCGTCGACCTCGCGCAGCGCAACGATGCGCGCCTCGGGCTGCATCGTCATGCGTTCGCGCAGCGCAGCAGATCGTCGATGCGCTCCGGCGGCGCGACGAGCAGCGCGACGCCGCCGTGATCGAGCCACGCGCGCGCGAACGCCGCGCGTTCGTATACGTGCCGAACGGCCGGTTGCGCCGGATCGTTGACGATCACGTCGCCGTCGGTGTCAAAGCCGCGCACCACGAGAATGTGGCCGTCGGAACGTTCGAGCGGCGCGCCGGGCAGTGCACCGGCCCTCCACGACATGCTGAGCGCGAGCGGCAAGCCCGCGGCGATGAAACGCTCCACGTTCACGAGATCGCGCAAATACGCGGCGGCGCCGGCGAGCCCGGCCGCGCCGGCGTACGCAACCGCGAACGCCCAATTGCCCGTGCCTTTGTAGGCGCGGTCGTAGATCGCGGCGGCCACCGCGTCGACGCTCGCCGTCACGCCGAACGTTCCGGCAGCATCGCCATGGAAGCCGCCGTGCACCAGCCGCGCTCGGCCGGAAACGCATCGACGTACTGCGAGAGTTCGGGCACGTCGAATTCGCGCCGCGCGGCTTCGGCCGCCGGTGCATCGCGCGCTGCCTCCGGCGGCGGCGTCGATGCGGCCACGCGGATGAGCGGCCGATGCGAGTGCACGTGCAGCGCGACGATCTCGCCGGGCGCGCTCACGACGTCGGTGTCGATCTTGGCGACGTTATCGAAGCCGTCGAGCGAGGCGCGGCGCCCGGCTTCGAACACGACGTAGGGCAGCGGCCGCGAACGCAGACCGGTTCCGGTATCGACGGTGAGTTCGAGCGTATCGACCGGTGAGGCCGTATTCCACGACACGATCGCCGTTGCCGACCGCAGCACGCGCAGCTCCGTACGCAGTCCCGTCGCTGCGACGATGCTCAGCACGTGTTAGAACGACCACTCCCAGGCGTTCCAGTTGCTCGAGAGGTACTGCGCGGCGCGATAGTGCTTGAGGTCGCTGTTGTACGCGGCGTAGGCGATCTGCCAGTAGAGGAAGACCGCCGGCACGAGTTCGTGAATGCGCGCTTCTTCGCGCGCGTAGAGCGCCTTGCGCGTTGCGCGATCGAACGTTTGCGCGGCGGCGTGGCTCGTCGCGGTGATGATGGGATCGTTGAGGAACGTCGTGTTCGCGCCGTGCGGCGGGATGAACGCGCCGCTCCATTCGCCTTCGTTGTCGGGATCGGGCGCGTTGGTATCGATCGTGAGCGAGAGATCGTAGGTGCCGCCGTAGAGCGGCCCATCTTGCGCGAACAGCAGGCTCGTCGGGTAGTTGCGCACGCGCAAGTCGATGCCGGCGGCGTGCAGCTCTTGCTGCATCAGGACTTCGGCCTGCACGTTGGCCGGCTTCGACGGCGTCGTCGAGATGTCGATCGGAGAGCGGCACGCCGTTGCGCCGCCGGATGCCGCCCGGCGCCGGGAACCCAGCCGGCGGCGTCGAGCAAGCGCTTCGCACCGGCGAGATCGTAGCGGATACGGCGGGATCTTGGGCGCCGCCCACGACGTCGGCATGATGTCGCTCGTCGCGCGTTCGTTATAGCCGTGGAACACCGTCGCGTTGAGACGATCCCAGTCGACCGCTTCGGCGATCGCCTGCCGCACGCGCACGTCGCTGAGCGTGGGCTTGCGCGTGTTGAACGTGATGTGGCGGTAGTTGGCCGATCAGGCGCTTTTGCGTCGCGTAGCCGGTGAGCATGCCAGCCGCGCGATCTGCGTTTCGGTGATGCTGTCGACGTCGACGTCGACCTCGTGCGTGATCAGCGCGTTGAACAGCGTGTCGGCGTTGGGAATGATGCGATAGGTGATGTGCGCGATCGCCGGCTTACCGCGCCAGTAGCGCGGGTTGGCGTCGAACTCGAGCGAGGAGCCGTGATTCCAGCGCCGCAGCACGTAGGGCCCGCTCGAGAGCGGCTGTGCGTTGAACGGCGCTTTGTTGAGATCGGGCAGCTTTGCGAGCAGATGCGCGGGCAGCGGCGGATAGCCGGCGCCGCCGAGCGCGAAGATGCCGAGAATCGCCGCGTACGGTTCGCGCAGGTGCACGATCGCCGTGTCGTTGTCGGGCAGATCGATCGCGGTGATGTCGTCCCAGCCCGAACGCAGGCGGGTGTTGTTGCGCGGGTTCATCACGGCTTGCCAGGTGAAGCGCAGGTCGCGTGCGTCGAGCGGCGCGCCGTCCTACCACTGCATCCCTTTGCGCAAGTGCAGCACGATCGTTTTGCCGTCGCGGCTGATCCCGCCGTTCTGCAGCGTCGGCACGGTCAACGCCATCTCGGGCACGTAGTTGCCCGCATCGTCGTAGCGGAAGATCGGCGCCGAGATCAGGTTCGCGACCTGATCGCTCGCATCGCTGTTGGCGAAGAGCTTGTTGAGCGAATCCGGTTCTTCCGTGCTCGCCAAACGCAGGTTATCGGGCTGCGTCCACGGATGCAGGCCGCCGCCGGCGGACGTGCTCGCAACGCGCGTGCAACCGGTCAGCGCGATGAGGCCTGCGAGCACCCAGGCGGCGGCGAC
This sequence comes from Vulcanimicrobiota bacterium, assembly GCA_963845455.1. GTDB lineage: Bacteria > Vulcanimicrobiota > Vulcanimicrobiia > Vulcanimicrobiales > Vulcanimicrobiaceae > Lustribacter. The sequence goes on from CAWJSM010000004.1 coordinate 761,343, forward strand.
GCGGCGGCCGCGTTCACCCATCCGTGCGAACCGGCGTCTTTCCGATCTGCGGAGCGATGGCGGCGTAGAAAGCGTCGGGTCCGAAGCGCACGAGATCGTCGCAGGGCAGGCCCGTTTGCTCGCGCGCTTCGGCGATCGCCGCGCGCGCAGCGGCATCGTCGAGTCCGTGCGTGTTCAGCGCGATGCCGGCCACGCGCGCCGGCTTGACGTTCGCGCACAAACCTTCGTAGGTGCGAATCAGCGCGCGATAGCCCGGCAACGGGATGTCGTAACCGTCGACCTTCGTGCGCGTCACGAGATGCACGAGCACGAGCGCGTCGGGCGCGCAGCCGTAGAGCAGCGCCAGCGTGACCGGCGCGTAGCCGGGATGCGCGATGCCGCCCTGACCTTCCACGAACAGGATGCCGCCGCGCGCACTGATGCGCCGATCCCCTTCGAGCACGAGCTGTTCCGACGCGCCGCTGGCAAAATCCGCAATGACGCGATCGACCGACGTGCCCCAGCCGGCGATCGCGATGCCGGTTTGTCCCGTCGGGATGAATTCGGCCGCGGTTCCGGCCGCTTGCGCCGCGCGCGTCAGTTCGAGCGCGGCGGTCATCTTGCCGACCGCGCAATCGCTGCCGACCATCAGCACGATGCGGCTCGTCACGTCGTACGCCGCGCCGGAAAAGAGCGGTGCGGCAGGCGGCAGGCGCAGGTCCCAGATGCGCGAGTCGTGTTTGTCGGCCAGCGCACGCATCTCGGGGTCGTCGTTGAGGAACGCGTGCAGGCCGTTCACGATTTCCAGCCGCGACTCGATCGCGATCTTTATTTCGGCGCGATACGCCGGCGGCAACGCGCCGCCCGGCGGTGCGATCCCGATCAGCAGCGCCGTCGGTTCAAAGCGCAAGCTCTCGCGCACGGTCGCGACGATCGGCGCATCGGAGTTCAAGTAGGGAACGACCTCGCGCACGCGTTTGCCGGCATGCTCCGGATCGACGACCGCCACGACCGCGTCGCGTGAGTAGGCGATCACGCCGTGCGCCGTCTTCGCCGCGCGACCGCCGAACGCGCCGGGCGCGAAAACGACGTAGCGCCGCGTCATGCCGCCACCGCTTTCTCGACGACGCCGAGTCCCGGACCGCTCGGGCAGCACGATCTTGCCGCCGGCGTAACGCATGCCGTCGAACGGATCGCGCGCGACGAGGAACGGGCCGTCGAGATCGGCCCAATCGACGAGCGGCGAGAGGTGCGCGGCGGCCGTCGAGAGGATCGCGCTCTCGACCATGCAGCCGAGCATGACTTTCAAACCGAGTGCGCGCGCGGTGTGGATCATCGCGAGCGCCCCGCGAATGCCGCCGCACTTCACCAGCTTGACATTGATGCCGTCGACGCAGCCGGCCAGCGCGAAGAGGTCGTTCGCATCTTTCGAATCCTCATCGGTGACGATCGGGATCGACGTGCGCTCGCGGATCCAGCGTAACCGCTCCGGCGTGCCGGCCGGGATCGGCTGTTCGCAGAACTCGATGTCGTAGCGTTCGAGTTCGTTGAGGATGGCCACCGATGATTCCGGTGTCCAGGCTTCGTTTGCATCGATCCGGATCGTACCGCCGTAGATCGACCGGATGGCTGCCATGGTGTCTATTTCCGCACCGGCGCCAAGCTTGACCTTGAGCACCGGATGCGTGCCGATCTCGCGCACGTTCGTCAGCATCTCATCGAGCGGTGCGATGCCGACGGTGAACGAGGTCAGCGGCGTGCGGGCGGGATCGACGCCGAGCAAACGCCAGAGCGGACGGTCGACGTCTTTTGCGATGCAATCGTGCAGCGCGACGTCGAGCCCGCAGCGTTGCGCGGGCGGCAAGCCGGCCAGCAGCGCGTCGAGCGCGTAGGGATCGTTGCCGAGCGCGCGCGCGTGCAAGCCGGCCATGACGCTTTCCACGCTTTCGTCGTAGCGCGGATTCGGTGAGCTCTCGCCGAGCGCGTCGATCTCGCCCCAGCGCATGCGGATGAGGACCGTGCGCGCGACGCTCTCCGAGGAGCGCGCGATCGTGAACGTGTGCACGAGCGGTAACTCGAGCGGTTCGGCGGTGAGTTCGAGCGACGGCACTCGCGGAAGATTCCGGCGGGCAGCGCAGCGCTCCCGCCGAACGCCACCCGTGTGAGCCCACGTTTCGAGCACGGCATCGTCTGGATGCGCCGCGACCTGCGGCTCGACGATCACACCGCGCTGGACGCAGCGGCACGGCAGTGCGAGCGCGTGACGTGCGCGTTCGTGCTCGACCCGGCGCTGCTGCGCAGCGACCGCTTAGGTGCTCCGATCGTGCAGTTTTTCTTCGAGTCGCTCGCCACGTTGCGCGCACAACTCCGGGATCTGGGCTCCGATCTCGCCGTGCTCGAAGGCGCGTTCGGCGCGGAACTCGGGCGTCTCGCCGCACGTTTGCCCGCGCAAGCCGTGTTCTACAATGCCGATACCGACCCGGCGATGTGCGCTCGCGATGCCGCCGTCACGCGCGAACTCGAAGCGGCGAACCTGTGCGTGTCCGCGTTCGACGATCTCGCCTACGCTGCGCCTCGCGAGGTGCTCACCGAAGGGGGCGGATTCTATCGCGTCTATACGCCGTATAGGCGCCGCTGGAACGTCCTCGTAAACGCGCAGGCGCATCCGCCGCTGCCGTCGCTGCGGCTGGCGCGCAAACGTCTCGCGCCGGCTAGCGCGATCGGCACGACGGCGGACGTGCCGCGACCGGAGGCCTACGGTCACGCGTCGTCGTCGCAGTATCCGCGCGGCGGAAGTACTGAGGCGACGGCATTGCTGCGCGCATTCGTGGACGGGCCGATCCGGGACTACACCGATGCGCGCAATTTCCCGGCGCGCGACGGCACCTCGCGGCTCTCGCCGCACCTGCGCGCGGGCACGATCGGAATTCGCGCGTGCGTCGCGGCCGCGCGTGAGGCCGACGGAGCCGGCGACGTGGCTCGGCGAGCTTGCCTGGCGCGACTTTTACCACCAATTGCTGGTGCATGCGCCGCGCGTCGCGACCGAACCGTTCCTCGAAGCGGCCAAGACGATCGCGTATCGCGACGACGAGCGCGCGTGGGCAGCCTGGACGACGGGCACGACGGGCTATCCGATCGTCGACGCCGCGATGGTGCAACTCACGGCGACGGGATGGATGCACAATCGTTTGCGCATGATCGTGGCATCGTTCCTTACCAAGCATCTGTTGATCGATTACCGCCGCGGCGAGCGCTTCTTCGAGCAACACCTGGCCGACGCCGATCTCGCCGCGAACAACGGCGGCTGGCAGTGGTCGGCGTCGACCGGGACCGATTCCGCGCCGTACTTCCGCGTCTTCAATCCGACGTTACAGGGGAAGACGTTCGATCCGGACGGCGCGTTCGTGCGCGCGATGTTGCCGGTACTCGCACGCGTTCCGGTTCGCTACGTGCACGAACCCTGGACTATTCCGCCGCTGCTCGCGGCGGAAGCCGGCTGCCGGATCGGCATCGATTATCCGGAACCGATCGTCGACCATGTCACGGCGCGTGAACGCGCTCTCGCCGTGTATGGGGCGGCGTTGCGCGTCATGCGCTAGAGGGCGCGTTCTCCCTCAAGCATCGCGAAAGACCAGCGCAATTTCTGCAGGCCTGCGCGAATTCGCGTTTTAATCGTTCCGAGCGGGAGCTGCGTCAGTTTGGCGAGTTCCGCGTGCGTGCATTCGCCGTAGAAGCCCAACTCAATGAGCACACGTTGACTCGAGGGCAGCACCGCGACCGCAGTGCGCACCCGCTCGTATTCAAGGTGTTGGTGGACGATTTCGTCGCAGGACTCGACCGCGATGAGGTTCGCCGGAAAAGCCGATTCGCGCCGCGATGCGCGCGACCGCAAGACGTCGCGCGCGCGATTTCGCGTCACAAAGGTCAGCCAGGACGCCAGCGTTCCCTCGGCTATTGCCGGCGGCGCCGACCAAATCGAAAAGAAGACGCTCTGCACCACATCTTCGGCCGCGTCCGCATCGCACAACATGCGGTTGCTTACGCGAAACACGAGCCGTCGATAACGGTCGTACAGCGGTGTGAGCGCATCATGGTCGCCCTCGCGAAGTGCCGCGAGTAACGCACAATCGGAATTGCTGCCGTCACTTGCGATAGCGAGCGGGCGTTCGATCGTATTCACCGTGTTCGCCCGTGCCCGGCGCTCCGCGATGCGAAACCAAAACGCACCAGCAATCGTGCGGTTAGTGTCTAAAAGCGTACAAAATTAAATTTAGAGCACGACGATCCAATCGGAAATGAGCGCTGGGCCGTTGTGCTGAGGATGTCCTACGGAAACGCGCTGATCGATGCATTACCAGCTGCTTTGCAGAAGGCCGTTGCGCAGCGGCTCACGCGGGTCGTGGTGCGCGGCGGGAAACGCGTTATGCAAGCAGGCGAGCCGATTCGGCACGTTCACTTTCCGGTCAACGCCATTATCAGTGCGGTTGTCGAGACTTCAAACGGGCGCACTGTCGAAGTCGGCGTCATCGGGGCGGAAGGGTATGTCGAGACGGACGCGGCCCTCGAGGCCGCAGTTGCGCGCCGAAGCGCCATTTGCCGAATTCCGGGGACCGTGCTGCAAATCGAGGCGGGCGCGTTTCGCGAACTCTTGCGTAACCAACCTGAATTCTTGCGGGCAATCCGGCGCGCGACGCTGGCGCGTATCTTTTCGACCGAACAACTCGTTTTTTGCAGCATCCATCACACGATCGAACAGCGATTGGCGCGTTGGCTGCTCGATGCGCACGACAGGTCAAAACGCGAACGCCAGCGGGTTACACAGGTTGAGCTTGCGGCGCTCCTCGGCGTCCGGCGGGCCGGCGTGAGCGCCGCGATTGCCCGGCTGCGGAAAGCGGGTGCAATCGCGAGCGAACACGGCGCCACAATTGTGGCCGATCGCGACTGCCTCACGGCGGCGTCGTGCGAGTGCTATGCGCTCATTCGCGACGCCCGGTGAGGACGAGTAACGTTGAGAGGGCAGGCAAGTGTCAACGAAGCGATCTTCGCAATTCTGTCAAGGCCTTGACGCCGGTGAGACAATGCGGTGGCGACAATGACTGCGGATGTTCGCGCAGGTACTCTGGTGTTGGACCAACGTTAATACCAAGGGAGCATCAGCTCCGGATACGATCGGTGTGGACGTCCTCTTAGTGACGTTTCCTGAGCGCCCGGGCCGCACCCACCTGCTGAACGCAGGTCTTAACCGGGTACGACAGACGGCATCTGTGGTCGTTGTCCTAAACTTCGAAGCGCGCCGAGCACGCCGCTAACGCGGCCGAAGGGATCGGCGCCGCCATCGCCCTCGAGCACGAGCCAACCGCGGCGTGACGGCGGAGCAAGCAGCTGCGGATCCTCATCCAAGCGGAAGCTCTCGATCAGTACGCGATCGCGCGCGCCGAGCTGCGCGCGCTCGGGACTCGTTGCCGGCAGATCGTAACGCAGCCAAGCGCTGTCGACGTACTTGCTAAAGTTCTGCACCTCGGCCAGACCCGGTAACAGGCTGCCGGCCGCCGGGGCGACCGTCAGCGTGACGTTGGCGGCCTTTCGCGGCCGAGACGAACGCCTTGGTCGCTGCGACCATCCGCGCAAACGTTTCGGGCGGCAGAACGCCGGGCGGACCGGCCGTCACCCGGAGCAAGGCTGCGCCGGCGCCGGTCGCCAGCGCAACGGCCGCGGGCGCGGTCCTCGTCGGGGACGTCGGGGTCGAGCAAGCCGGGCACTTCGAGCGCAAGCGGCACGATGCCGAGGTCGACCGCGACCTTCTTGACCTGGGCGGCGTACTCGCCGTCGGTGCGCGGGAAGTCCGCCTGCGCGAAGACAACCCCGTCCGCGTCGAGCCGCGACGCGCAGAGTTCCAACCACTCCAGGTGGGTCAACGAACCCCGTCGGAGCAACGCCGCAAACGACGAACTCGCCACCGCGATTTTCACTCCGGGAGCCCCACATCGACCGTCAAACGCTCGCCTCGATCATTCCATTAACCGCCGTCGTGATTGCGCTGGCCGAGTTTTTGTTCGACCACACCCAGCCGCGCTGGACGGGGCCGTGGTTCTGGATCGGACTGCTTGCGACGTTCGGGTTGCTCATTGTGGTGCAAATCCTCCGCTTCGGCAAGTCGAAACCGCGTGCCCCCGGCGAAGCCGGACTACTCGGCGACCACGATGGTGCGCCGAAACGACCCGTTGGATCGAGGAAACCAATAACCGTATGGACGTTCTCACACCGCAGACGACGCTGGCCCATGTCGATCACGAGATCTTCATGGCTATCGAAAACGAGGATCGCCGTCAGCACGAGAATCTCGAACTGATCGCATCCGAAAATTACGCCAGCGCCGCGGTGCGCGAAGCGATGGGCTCGGTGCTCACCAATAAATATGCCGAAGGCTATCCGGGCCGCCGCTACTACGGCGGTTGCGAGTTCGTCGACGTCGCCGAGACGCTGGCGATCGACCGCGTGAAGAAGCTCTTCGGTGCGAAGCACGCCAACGTGCAGCCGCACGCCGGCGCGCAGGCCAACATGGCCGTGTTCATGGCGGTCCTCAATCCGGGCGATACGGTGCTCGGGATGTCGCTGGCGCACGGCGGCCACCTCACGCACGGCACCAAAGTCAGCTTCAGCGGCAAACTCTACAATGCGGTCGCCTACGGCGTGCGGCGCGACACCGAGCTGATCGATTACGACGAGATGCGCGCGCTGGCGCGCGAGCACAAGCCGAAGATGATCATCGCCGGCGCGAGCGCGTATCCGCGCACGATGGATTACGAACCGTTCCGCGAGATCGCCGACGAGGTCGGCGCCGTGCTGATGGTCGACATGGCGCACATCGCCGGGCTCGTTGCGGTCGGACTGCATCCCTCGCCCGTGCCGCTGGCCGAGTTCGTCACCTCAACGACCCATAAGACGCTGCGCGGTCCGCGCGGCGGTTTCGTGCTCACCGACGAAGCGCACGCCGCAGCGCTCGACAAGAGCGTCTTCCCCGGCATTCAGGGCGGTCCGCTGATGCACACGATCGCCGCTAAAGCGGTAGGTTTCCAAGAAGCGTTGCAGCCGGAGTTTAAGGGGTATCAGCAGCAAGTGCTGATCAACGCGAAGGCGATGGGCGAAGAATTGCAGCGAGCCGGGGCCCGGCTGGTCGGCGGCGGGACCGATACGCACTTGCTGCTCGTCGATCTCAGCCCGAAAAACCTGACCGGCAAAGCGGTGGAAGCGTATCTCGACGAGATTTCGGTCACCGTCAACAAGAACGCGATCCCATTCGACACGCAAAAACCGATGGTCACGAGCGGTATTCGCATCGGATCGCCCGCGATCACGTCGCGCGGGTTCGACGAGAGTCACGCGCGCGAGGTCGGCAAGATCATCGGCGAAGCGCTGCACGACATCGAAGCCCGTCAGCGTATCACCGAGTTGCGCGAGCGCGTTGAAGAACTAACCCTCCAGTTCGCCGTGCCGTAGGGCGGTGCGCGAGTTAGCGGGTCTCTCGTCCGTTTCGATCTCGACGGCGCGGTTGACGATCGAATCGATCGGCCCCGAGCACATCGACTCGCTACTCGCATACCATCAGCGCAACGAGAAGCACCTCGCGCGCTGGGAGCCCGCGCGCTCGTCGGACTTCTTCACGCGCAGCTACTGGTCGACGTATGCCGCGGCCGTGCAGGACGATGCCTATCACGGCCGCGCGCACCGGTTCGTCGCGCTGCTGCGCGGTTCGCGTCAAATCATCGCGAGCGTGAACCTCACCAACATCGTGCACGGCGTCTTTCAAGCCGGCGTGCTGGGCTATTCGGTCGACGTCGCGCACCAGGGCCGCGGTTACGGCAGCGAGGCGGTCGGCGCGATCGTGACGTGGTCGTTCCGCAACATCGGTCTGCACCGGGTCGAGGCGAACTACCAGCCCAGCAACGAGCGCAGCGGACGGCTCTTGCGTTCGCTCGGCTTCACGGTCGAGGGCTACGCGCGCGACTACCTCTACATCGACGGCGCGTGGCGCGACCACGTGCTCACCGCCAAAATCCGCGACGAAGGGGGCGGTGAATCGCACGATCTGGCGTAACGAGCGGGCATGGCCCGCAACGAAGTGCTCGTCGTCGATCATCCCGCCGTAGCCGACCGTCTGGCGCGGCTCCGCGACCGTGATGCCCCGGTTCCCATTTTCCGCCGCATGGTCGAAGAGATCGGGCTGTTCCTCGCCTACGAGGCGACCCGCGCGCTGCAGACGGTCGCCGGCACCGTCCAGACGCCGCTCGAACCGGCACCGGCGTACCGCATCGCGCGGCGTCCGGTCGTCTCGCCGATCCTGCGCGCGGGCCTCGGGCTCTTGCCGGGCTTCCTCAACTGCATCGACGACGCCGAGATCGCGCACCTCGGCTTCTACCGCGATCCGGCTTCGCTCGAGCCGGTGCCGTACTACGCGAACATGCCGCGCGACCTCGCCGAACGCGACGTGTTCGTGCTCGATCCGATGCTCGCCACCGGCAACTCGGGCTCGGCCGCGATGAAGCTGCTCGAATCGCGCGGCGCGAAAGCGATCACGTTCGTGTGTCTGATCGCCGCGCCCGAAGGCATCGCAACGATCACGAAGGCGCATCCCGACGTGCGCATCGTCACCGCGTCGATCGACGAGCGGCTCAACGATCACGGCTACATCATGCCGGGACTCGGCGATGCGGGTGACCGGATGTTCGGCTCGGCGACGTCCTTACCGGTGAACGCGCGACCGCACGAAACCCTTTAGGCTTGAGGAAGGCGGAAGTGCGCTTCGAAACGCGCCGTATGGATGCGCGGCCGTTTGCCCGATTTCGTCGGCTTCGAGGGCACGGCTTTCACCACGCGCCGCTCGACCAAGTTGCGGTCGAGCATATCTTTGAGACGTTCGAGCACTTTGGCCGGCTTTTCACCGGCTGCCATTGCGATCACGCTGGACGACTGCCACTGCGGCGTCAAGAGCGGCAGCAAGCGCGCGTCCCAGCCTGCCTGGAAGGCGGCCCGTCGCGCGTCACCCGCTTGCGCGTCGCCGGATTCGATTGGGTTCACGCAGGACCACGTTGTGCGCGCATCGCGCACGCCCTGGAGAAAGTCGTCAATTGTCTGTAAACGCGGCCCCCTCGCCTTGGTGGTATCGAAACAGAGGCCCGCTGATCGGGGCAATTTACGCTTGCGGCTTCTTTTTGGGCTACCTGCAGTTCGGTGCCCCGCCCGATGCGCCGGCGGCCGTCGCGTGGGGCCTGCACTGGGGCGCGTGGGGCGTCTACAGTTTGTTTTGGGCCGGCATTCAGATTGCGTTGCTCGGCTGGCTCGCGCGCTATTTCGGCAGCGCGTATTTACGCGGTGACGTGGTGTTTGCCGCCGACGTGCAGCGCGACCGGCTGATCGTTGCGGGCCCGTTCAGCTTCACCCGCAATCCGCTCTATCTCGGTAACGATTTGCTCGCGATCGGCATCGGCTTGTACGCGCCGCCGTTCGGCTTCGCGATCATCGTGCTGGGCAACATCATTTTCGGCATCATTCTGGCGGGCGAAGAACAGCAGCAGTTGCTCAAGCAATACGGCGCCCAATACGTGGCCTATTGCAAGGCCGTGCCGCCGTTTTTGCCGCGCTTGATGCCGGCGAAGTTCGCGCCGGGCGCGACGGTCACGCCGTCCTGGCGCAATGCCTTCCGCTCCGAATCGTGGGCGCTCGCGCTGGCCTTGGCGCCCGCGCCGATCGCGCTCGCCGGAGCGCGCGGCACGATGGCGTCGGCAATCATCTGGTTCGCTGCGATCGGGCTGTTCATCGCGATCAGCCACACCGGTCGCGCTAGGCGCTCACCGATGCCGCAGTCAGAAGACGATCGGTGATCTTCGCTTTGTACGCGAGCGCGAAAACCGGATCGATCAATTGCGGATTGAGCGTGGTCGCATAACTCGAACGCGCCATCTGCTTCGTCGTCGTGTCGCTGATCTTCGAATACTTCTCTAAGATCGCAGCCGACTGATCGCGGTTGGCATTGGCCCAGTTCGCCGTTTGGTACATCACGGCCGCGTAGCGTTTCGCGGCAACGGTGTTTTTGGCGTACCAGTCGCGCGTGGTGAACCACACGCTGATCAGAAAGTGCGGCGCGATCGCGTCGAAGACTTTGGTGAAGACGCGCGTTTGACCGGAGAGCACCGATGCGCTGAGCGAGGGCTCCGAGATGACGGCGCCGGCGACGGTGCCGCGCGCGAGTGCCGGTCCCATTTCCGCAAACGGCAACTCGATCGTTTTCACCGTACCCGGATCGACGCCGTTCTTTTCGAGATATTGCTGCTGCGCGAGATCGGTGAGATCTTTGAGCGCCGAGACCGCGATCGTTTGCCCGGCGAAATCTTTCGCCGTGTGAATCGGGCCGTCTTTCGCAACGCATAACACCGTCGTCGGCAGCGACGTGTTGTAGGCGCCGGCGCCGGCGAGGAAGACGAACGGGATGTTGTGGCTGATCGCGTTTCCGAGTTGGACCGGATTCGAGATGCCGACGTCGAGCGCGCCCGAGGCGACGGCCTGCGAGACCGCCGCGCCGTTGGTGAACGTCGTGAGTCTCGACGCTAAGCCCGCCCTTGGTAAAAAAACCCATGTCCTGCGCGTAGTAGGCTTCCGCGTAGGTGTCGTTCGCGGTGGCTCCGACGCGCACCGTGAGCGGCGCTTGCGTTTGTCCGAGCGCCGGCATTGCGCCGGCGGTGCCGAGCGCTGAAAGCGCGGCGAGAAATGCTGATCGGGAGGGCGGCTTCATGGGTGCCCGTATACTGTCCGTGGGCGCTCCTACCTGCGCTCGGGCGGCGGTTCAGTTAAGCGCCCGCCTCTTCTTAGTGCTCAGTTGCTGCGTACGGTAACGCCTATCGGCGGCCGCAACCAAATGGTAGGTTTATCAGCCGGGCCATGATCCGCGATGACTTCGCCATTCCCGGAACACCTCGCAGTGTCCGGAGTTTGTGTGAACCGGTTTCTCAACGGCGCCGACGCCGTCGCGGAAAAGCTCATCCCGGTGACCGGGCGGCAACTTTCCGAGGCGACGATCACGATCGCTGCCCTCGTCGCGTTGACCCTCGTGGGCGGTCTGTCGTCGAACGCGCTTTTTCCGATCCCGCCCGTCTACGACGTCTTGGTGCTTTTCGTCCCGGCCTTCATCGATGCGGTGACCGCGCTCGTGTTGTTGAACATGTTCCGGGTGCCGACGGTGAGCCGGCCGATGTTCTATCTCGCGCTGACGTTCGCGGGCTCGGCGATCTTCGGGCTGATCATCACGCTCGGGCTCCCGGGCGCAGACGGAGCCGATGCGATCGCGCGAGGCCCGAACTCGCTGCTCTGGCTGTCATCGCTCTGGCACTTCTATTTCGCGTATTCGGCGCTCGCATATGCCGTCTTGCGCCGGCGCGAAGTCGGGCTGGTCCGGCCGAGCGGGCGTTTCGTCACCATCAGCATCATCGCGAACGTCGCGGCGGTAACGCTGTGCATCGCGGCCGCGATGGTGCTCGGCGATCGGCCGCCGCCGCCGGCGGCGCTCGAAATCTTGGCCGCCTTGCTCGCCTTCGGAGCGCTGTTCCGTCTGCCGAACCGCACCCTCATCGATGTCGCGTTCACGTTGGGAGTGCTCGCCATGACGCTGGGTCTCGCCTTGAGCCCGCTGCATTCAGCGGACCACAGCGGCACCTGGTTCGTCGATCGCGCGCTGTATTTGATGACGTCGACCTTCGTGCTCGTCGGAGCGCTGCGTACGCTCTCACGCACGCGCGGCGGGATCATGGCCATGACCGAATCGATCGCGGAATCGCGCCGCATCTTGGAGCGGAATGCGGCGCGTCTCAACGGGCTCTGGTACGTTGCGGCGCACGGCGTCGGAGACGACCGGCAACGCTATCAGGCGCTGCTCGACACCGCGACGTCCGCGCTTCGTCCGGGCAGTTCGACGTTCGGCTACATCAGCCACCAGGCGGGCGATACGATCGTCGTGGACTCAACCTACGCGAGCGCGTTGCTGCCCGAAGACAGTCGCGCGGCCGAAGCGGTGTTTCACCCCGGGGCGGTGATCCCGTTGCAAAACACGATCGAGCGGCATCTTAACGGCAGCGACCGTTCGGTGGCGTGGACCGATTTCTCGCAAGTGCCGGTGGCGGGAATGGCGTGGGAAGGTCTGGGTTGGACGCGCGTGATCGGCTCGTCGCTGGTCGTCGGCGCGAAGCGCTACTTTATCGCCTTCGGTTCGAAGCACGAGTACATCGACGATCCCTATAGCGAGGACGACTTTACGTACGTCGACGTCCTCGCGGCATTCGTCGCCGGCCGGCTGCTGCAAGAAGTGCAGATCGAGCGAATCAAATTTCAAATCGAGCACGACGCGCTCACCGGCCTGCACACGCGGTCGCAATTCCGGGTCGCGATCCGTAAGGCGATCAACCTGGGCAATCCGTTTGCGGTCGCCGCGGTCAACCTCGACGATTTCCGGGCGGTCAACGAAGAATCCGGGAGCATGGTCGCCGACGAACTGCTGGTCGAAGTGGCGAGCGAGATCGAACATGTTGCCGACGACGACATCGCGGCCCGTCTCGGGGCTGACGAATTCGGTTTGCTGCTCGCCCATCGGCAAACCGGTCAGGTCATGCAGGCCCGGCTCGGCGAGTACTTCGATCTCTTCGCGACGTCGTTTCCCACCGGTCTCACCGAAGAAGCGCGGCGTCTTTCGATCAGCGCATCGATCGGTGCCGCATCGTTCCCCGAGGATGGACGTACCGAACAAGAATTGATGCAGCGTGTCAACATCGCGCTGGCCTCGGCGAAAGCGGCAGGCGGCAAGAACGTGACGTTCTTTTCGCGCTCGATGGAAACCATCGTCGATCAGCAGCGCCATCTCAGCACCGAGATTCGGGATGCGTTGGCGCGCAACCAATTCGATTTGGAATACCAGCCGACGGTGTCGCTCGCAACGGGCCTCATCTACGGCGCGGAGGCGCTCATCCGCTGGAATCACCCGACGCGCGGCCGCTTGGCTCCGGATGCATTCATCCCGTTTTCCGAGCGGCACGGTTTGAGCATCGAGATCGGACGCTGGGTGTTCGCTCGCGCGCTGCACGACATCATGAGCCTGGCAACGGTCCCGCCCAAATTCCGCTGCTACATCAACATATCGGCCCCGGGTCTGGAAGAGGAGGCCTTCGTCTCCAACGTGCGCGGGGATATCGCGCAATACCCGGGGGCGGCGGAGCGTTTCGGGATTGAAGTGACCGAAGGAACCGCGATGCTCAACGCGGAGCGGGCGATCATTGCGCTCGGGGCCCTGCGCCGCCTCGGTCTGAAAATCGCAATCGACGATTTCGGCACGGGTTACTCATCGCTGTCGTATCTGAAGCGCCTGCCGATCGACATCATCAAGCTCGACCGTTCGTTCATCACCGGTCTGCCGCACGAACAAGCCGACGTTGCGCTCACCGATACGCTGCTTGCGATGGCGTCGCGCTTTCGCTTGACCACGCTTGCCGAGGGGGTCGAAACGGTCGAGCAAGCCGCGTGGCTGATCGACCACGGCTGCGAGCTTGCCCAAGGGTTCCTGTATTCGAAGTCGCTACCGATCGAAGAACTGCGCGCGCTGCTGACGGTCCCGCGGACGGCGGACGCGGCCTAGCCTAGAGGATGAGTTCCCGGGCCGGGAAGGCGGGGAACGGGCCGAACTTCGCGGCGACGTCGATCAGCGGCTGCATCAGCGCCGGCGTCAGCTGCTCGCCGAATCGTGCGCGCGTCATCGTTGCGATGTACGGCGGGATCGATCTTGGTGTATTTCGCGAGGAGTTCGCCCGTCTTGACGGGGTTCGCGTTGGACCACGTCGCGGCTTGGCGCATGCCGGTCCGGAAGCGGGCGATCACATCGGGATGATCTTTCGCCCATTGCGGTGTCGTGAACCAGGCGCCGAGCAAGAAGTGCTTGGCGATGCAGTCGTAGCCGTACACGAGAACGCGCCCGCTTTTCGCAGCGGCGCCCATGAACGGTTCGGAAATCAGTGCCGCATCAACGCGGCCGGCGTCGAAGGCAGCCGGCATCGCGGCGAACGGCATTTCGACGAACTTGAGCGAGGACGAGTCGCCGCCGTTCTGATCGACCCACAACTTCGGCACCGCATCGGCAAGGCTGTGCAGCGAGTTGGCAGCGACGATCTTGCCGTTGAGATCCTTGGCCGTTCTGACGGTGGAATTCGCCGGCACCATGATCGCGGCGACGCGCGAGGTAACCGGCGCGAGATACTCGCCGCCCGGGGCGATCACGACGACCGGAATCGATTTCGAATGCAGCGTGGCCAGCACGTCGATCGCGCCGTACCCGACGTCGATCGAGTTCGAGACGATGCCGGCCGCGATCGCGGCACTGCCCGGTAAGAGCTGCACGTCGGCATTGATGCCGGCGCCGGTGAAAAATCCGTTGTCGCGCGCGTAGAACGGCTGCAGCCCGTTCTCCACCGCGAACGTCCCGATCCGCAGCGGGGCGGCCTCTTGCGTTCCACCGGGCAGCGGGAGCGCCCCTAGCGCAGCGCCGCCGAGCAACAGCGCCGCAGCGCGCCCACGTCTCATCGGGCGACGAGTTCGTTCGGTCCCCGGAAGGACCTACGCTAGTGCTCCCGCCCGGCCGGCGTGTACGGTTTGACCGGGCCCGTCCACTCGATGTCATCCGGATCCGGCGGATCGACGGCGGCGGAATCGTAGTACTCGAATTGCCGGTCGCGGCGCGGGGCAGAGTCGTGACGTCCCGCAGGCGCACCCTCCAAGAGTTCCCGCAGGAGCCAATAGTTTTTGATTGTGACCGCCGTCGCTACGAGCAGAAGGCCGGTACAGACAGCGATCAAGCCGATCAAGTATGCGAGTAACACGTGCGTTGGCAAGAGTTTCCCGCGCCTGCGGCTCCGGAGCAAGTGCCGAACGCCCTATCGTGCGCCCCTCAGGTAGGCGAGATGGGCTCGGCCGCCGGAATGCCGAAGATAGATTGGATGGCGCGGCCGGCGTGGGATGACTACTTTCTTCAAATTGCGCGGACGGTCGCGACCCGGGCGACGTGCCCGCGGGCCAGCGTCGGCTGCGTGCTCACGCGGGAGCACCGCATCCTCACCACCGGCTACAACGGGGCGCCGCGGGGCGTTGCGCACTGTCTCGAGGCCGGATGTCTGGTCGTCCACGACCATTGCCAGCGTGCCGTGCATGCTGAAGCTAATGCAATCGTTCAAGGCGCACTGCACGGGGTCGGGCTGGCCGGCGCGACGGCCTATTGCACGCACGAGCCCTGCGTGAACTGCTCGAAACTCCTGATCAGCGCGGGCGTAGTGGAGATCGTGTACGAAGTCGCTTATCCGGATGCGATCGCGACAGAGCTGCTGGCCGAAGCCGGCGTGACGGTCAAACACGTGCCGGCGCCGGTGGTGACGCCGGCATGACGCCGTTGACTCTGTTGCCGATTCTGGGAATCGTCGTCGGGCTCGCGGCCTTGACCGCCGCCTTCGCGACCCCGCTCGTGCGCAAGCTCGCGACGCACGTCGGCATGGTCGACGAGATCGGCGAGCGCCGCATGCACGAGCAGCCGAAGCCGCGCATCGGCGGCATCGCGGTCTTCCTCGGGTTTGCGTTCGCGCTCTTTTCGGTGCTCGGCTACCTGATCGCGCGCAATCAGCTGCGCGACTTCGACAAGATCCACGACGTCATCGGCATGCTGTTCGGCGGCACGCTGATCTTGATGGTCGGCATCTGGGACGACATCATGGGGATGCGTCCGCGCAACAAGTTCGTCGCGCAGATCATCGTCGCCGGCATCTCGCTGCTCTACGGATTCGTCATCAAGGACATCGAGAATCCGTTCGCGCGCGGCAACTACATCCACTTCGCGGTGCCGTGGAACTACGCGCTCTCGCTGATCTGGTACGTCGGCATGATGAACGCCATCAACTTCATCGACGGGCTCGACGGCTTGCTCTCGGGACTCACCGCGATCTCGGGCGCGTCGCTTGCGATCATCGCGGTCGGTCACGGTCATCCCGAACTCGCGCTGGTGCTGGCGGCACTGGTCGGCGGCGCGCTCGGCTTCCTGCCCTTCAACTACAATCCCGCGACGATCATTCTCGGCGATTCGGGCGCGCTCTTCATCGGCTACGTGTTCGCGACCGTCTCGATCATCGGCACCTCGAAAACCGCGTTCACGATCTCGCTGCTCATTCCGCTCGTCGCGTTGGCGCTGCCGATTCTCGATACGGCCGTCACGATCGTGCGCCGCACGTCGATGGGGAAGAAGATCACCGAAGGCGATCGCGGCCACTTCCACCACCAGCTGGTGTTCCGCTTCGGGCTCAACGTGCGGCAAGCGGTGCTGCTGATCTACGTGCTGTGCGCGGCGCTCGGCATCGTAGCGTTCCTGCTCTCGGGCGGCGTTGCGTCGCTGCGACTCGCGCAGGCGGGAATTTCCGTTATGGCGGGTACACCCCCGTAGTGGCAATCAATCCGCTCAAAATAATGGTCGTCATGGGCACGCGGCCCGATACGATCAAGATGGCGCCGGTCGTTGCGGCGCTGAAAGCGGCGGCGCCGGCGATCCGGACGATCGTGTGCGTGACCGCCCAACATCGCGAGATGGTCGACGACGTCATGCGGCTTTTCGAGATCGTGCCCGACGTCGATCTCAACATCATGACCAAAACGCAGACCCTGACCGACATCACCACGCGCGTGCTGATCGGCATGGAGCCGGTGCTGGCGCAGCATCAGCCCGACGTCGTGCTCGTGCACGGCGACACGACCACGTCCACCGCAACGGCCCTGGCCTGCTTCTATGCGAAGATCCCGGTCGGTCACGTCGAGGCCGGCCTGCGGACCGCCACGATCAACGAGCCGTTTCCCGAGGAGCTCAACCGCCGGCTTACCGGCGTGATCGCGAGCTACGACTTCGCGCCCACGCCCGGGTCCAAAGCGAACCTGCTGGCGGAGCGGCTCGACGACCATGAGGTGATCGTCACCGGCAACACCGTGATCGACGCATTCCTCGATGCGACCCGGCGGCTCGAACGGCGTCCCGTGCCCGAGGCGCTGGCCGGACTCGACCCCGAGCGGCCGCTGATCTTCGTCACCGCGCACCGGCGCGAGAACCATGCCGCGATGCCGGGCATCGCGCAGGCCATCAAGGCGATCGCGGCCTTCCCGCAGCGGCCTCAGATCCTCTGGCCGCTCCACCCCTCGCCGCAGGTGGGCCCGGTCATCCGGCCGCTCCTGACCGGCATCGACGGGATCCGGCTGACCGAGCCGCTCGACTACGCCTCGACCGTCGCGGCCGTGACGCGGTCGCGCTTCGTGCTGACCGACTCGGGCGGGCTCCAAGAGGAGGCGCCGACCCTCGGCAAGCCGGTTTTGGTGATGCGCCGCGAGACCGAGCGCCCCGAAGGCCTCGAGGCCGGGACCCTGCGCCTGGTTGGGGCCGACCCGGCCGAGATCGTCACCTGGAGCCGCCGGCTCCTCGACGATACGGACGGCGTGTACACGGCGATGGCGCGGGCCTCGAACCCCTACGGCGACGGTCACGCCGCGGAACGCATCGTCGCTTGGTTGCTGTGGAAACTCCGGACCGGCCCGAAACCGGCTGAGTTTCTGGTCGCCGCATAGCGAGACCGGCCAGCGGAAATGATTTCCGTCCGGCGGTCAACAAAGGATGAAACCGTCTCCGTCAAAAGTCCGAGAGGGGATGGCCGAAATCGGCGACAATACGCAGGGCGCCGAAGCCTCGGCCGCAGTTGACGCGTATATCGCGCGGCGGCGGTCGGTGGGGTTCCGGTCGCTCCTGTTCCTTGTCCCTGTTGCCGTCATTTTGGCGGTCTCGCGGCTCCCGGTGCTGGGTTTCGACCTGCTGCTCGGGGCGGCGTGCGGTCTGGGTAACATGTGGCTGATCATGCGCAACAACGAGCGTCTCCTCGCCGGAAGACGCTCGCGTGGTGTGTACGGGCTGGTAAACGTGGTCCGGATTCTGGGAATTGGTATCGTTCCGGTGTTCTCCGCGGTGACCGGACCATGGTGGTCGATGGGCGTCGCGCTCGCCGGATTTTTTACGCCGCTCGTCGTGTACGGGCTAGCGTTACGTCAAGAGTATTCAACGGAGTAGTTCGTGCACGAGAAGATCGGAGAACATCCGCTCTGGACCTGGCCGGTCGTAGGAGCGGTCCACGCAGACACGATCCTCACGACCTGGGTCGTGATGGTCCTGTCGCTGGCGTTCTTCTATTACCTCGGCACGTCGTACCGGACGAACCGCGTCAACAAGACGCAAGCGACGTTCGAAGGGATCATCAATTACCTAGCCGATCTTGCTGTCGGCACGCTGGGACGCGCCGGCGAGCGATTCGTGCCGGTGTTCGTCGCGATCTTCATCTTCATCTGGACGCTCAACCAGTTCGGGCTCCTGCCGTTCAAACAGATGAACCTGCCCTTCGGCGGGTCGCCGACGGCCGACCTGAACACCACGGCCGCCCTCGCGCTCTTCGTGTTCTTCGGCATCCAGTTCGTCGCGATCCGCGGCGCCGGCATCAAGGCCTACGGGCATCTCTTCCAGCCGTTCTGGCCGCTCTTCCCGATCAACCTGATCGAGGAGATCGCGCGGCCGGTCGTGCTCGCGATGCGCCTCGCCTTCAACATCCTGGCCGGCGATCTGCTGCTCTTCGTCGTCGCCACGATCATCGCGGCCGACGTCACGATCGGGCCGATCAACCTCTCCCTCGTCGCGACGGTCGTGCCGTTCGGCGTCGAGTTCTTCAACTTTTTCATCGGGACGATCCAAGCGTTCGTCTTCACGCTCCTCACCATCGTGTATCTCTCCTTGGCCACGCAGGGCCACGAGGAAGAACATCACGCGCCGGGCCCCCATGAGCGCGAGCTCACGGCCACCGACGCGCACTCCGCCGTCCTGAATAACAATTAGTCTCGTCGGACCTTAGAAAGGTATTGTTGTGACCGCTCAGACCCTCATCGTTGCCGTCCTGATCCTCGGCTTTTCACTGATCGTTTTCGGTGTCGCCGTCGGTTCTGCGATCGGTGACGGTATCGTTGCCTCGAAAGCCGTCGAGTCGATCGCCCGTCAGCCGGAAGCCCGTGGCAACATCTTCACGTTCTTCTTCCTCGGCGTCGGCATTCTGGAAGCGTTTCCGATCATCGCATTGGTGCTCGGGTTCTATCTGTTCTTCGTCGTTGCCAACGTGCCGAGTCTCGTTGCCTCGATGCTGAAATGAGACGCCACCAGTAAATGCTGCTCTCGCTTGACGGAACGCTGGTCGTCCAGCTCGTCAACTTCATCATCTTCCTGGTCATCCTCAACGTGATCTTCCTGCGGCCCGTGGGCTCGGCGATCGCGGCGCGGCGTGCGTACATCGACAAGGTCGGTGCGGACATCGCGCAGTTCGAGTACGACCTGAAGTCGCTGCGCGTCCAGGCGGACGAGCGGCGTGCCGCCGCGCGCCGCAAAGCCGACGCGATGGTGGCGGCAGCGCGCGCCGAAGCACAAGCCGAGGCCGCGACGATCGTCGCCGAGCACCAAGAACAGGCCGGCGCGATCATCGCCGAGGCCCAAGCGACGGCGGCACTCGAGCTCGCGCAAGCGCGGATCAGCGGCGCGGCCGTGGTCGAAGCGCTGGCGCGCGAGATGCTCGAACGCGCCGTCGGTCCGGAAGTGGTGAGCCGATGAGTTACGAGACGATCGCGCAGTACAGCGAGATCATCGGCGGCTTCGCGTTCCTCATCGTCTCGATCTGGCTGTTCCGCAAGTTCGTGTTGCCGGCCGTTCGCGCGGGCGAGATCTCGCGCAACTCCGACCTCGTCAACACCGAACAGCGCCGCGAAGACCTGCGCTTGGACGTGGCCGAAGCCCGCGGTGAGGTCGAAGCGGCCGACCGCGACGCTCAAGCGATCCTGGCCCGCGCCGAAACCGACGCCCGCCACGAACACGAGACGATCGTCGCCGACGCCCGGCGCGAAGGGCTGCGGCTCGTGCACAACGCGCGCGGCGAGCTCGATCGCGGCCGCATCGCCGGCCGCGACAAGCTGCGCATCGAGTTCATCGAGCAGGCCCTCAATCGTGCGCGCGCGCTCGCGGCCGAAGAACTCACCCCGGCCGACGATACGAAGCTGGTCGAGAAGACCGTCGACGATTTGACGATCGGAACGGGCGCCTGATGCCGAACGAAACCTTAGCCCGCCGCTACGCTACGGCGATCTTCCAACTCGCCACGGAAGCCGGAGCGGTCGACCGCGTCGGTCACGATCTGCACACGTTCGTGGCGGCGCTCGACGCCGATGCCGACGTGAACCGCTTCTTCCGCTCGCCGGTCGTCGACCGCAACGAGAAGAGCGCCGTGATCGCGCAAGCGTTCGACCAGCTCAACGACGTCGCGCTGCACGCGATTTTGCTGCTGATCCGCAAGCGCCGCGAGGGGCTGGCGCCGGAAATCGTCGCGCAGTACGACATCCTCGAACGCCAAGCGCGCGGCGCCCAAACGCTCAACGTGACCAGTGCCCGGCCGCTTTCGAAGGCCGATCTCGACGCGCTGGTGGCCAAACTCACCGCGGCCTTCAAAACGCCCTTCGATGTGACCCAAAACGTCGATCCCGACTTGATCGGCGGCGTTCGCATAACGATGGGCGATAAGCGCATCGACGGAACGATCGCGGGACGGCTAGACGACCTCGCCCGCATGCTCAGTACGAACTAGAGAAAGAGACCATGATCAACGCAGACGAAATCGCCGGCATCATCAAGCAACGGATCGCGACGTTCAAGACGGGCGCCAACGAATCCGAGGTCGGCACCGTCATCGAAGTCGGCGACAACATCGCCCGCATCTACGGTTTGGATGCGGCGCAAGCATCGGAGCTGGTGCAGTTCCCCAACGGAGTCGAGGGCGTCGTCCTCAATCTCGAAGAGGACAACGTCGGCGTCGCGATCATGGGCCCCGACACCGACATCAAAGAAGGCGATCAAGTTCGCCGCACCGGCCGCATCGTCTCGGTTCCGGTCGGTGAAGCGCTGCTGGGACGCGTCGTCAACCCGCTCGGCGCACCGGTCGACGGCAAAGGGCCGATCGAAACGAAGAAGTGGCGCACGATCGAGAACCGCGCCCCGGGCGTCATCGAACGCCAGGGCGTCAAGCAGCCGCTGCAAACCGGCATCCGCGCGATCGACGCGCTGATCCCGATCGGTAAGGGCCAGCGCGAGCTGATCATCGGCGACCGCGGCACCGGCAAGACGGCGATCGCCGTCGACACGATCATCAATCAAAAAGGCAAGAACGTCTTCTGCATCTACGTCGCGATCGGGCAGAAGAACTCGACCGTCGCCGCGCTCGCGCAGACGCTCGAGCAGAACGGCGCGATGGAATACACGACCATCGTCACCGTTTCGCCGGCCGAACCCGCCGCACTGAAGTGGATCGCTCCGTTCGCCGGTTGCGCGATGGGCGAAGAACTGATGTATGCGGGCAAAGACGTCCTCATCATTTACGATAACCTCACGCAGCACGCGCAAGCGTACCGCGAAGTCTCGCTGCTGCTGCGCCGCCCGCCGGGCCGCGAAGCCTACCCGGGCGACATCTTCTTCCTGCACTCGCGCCTCTTGGAACGCGCGGCCAAACTCTCCGACGAACTCGGCGGCGGTTCGCTGACGGCGCTGCCGGTCATCGAAACGCAAGCCGGCGACGTTTCGGCGTACATCCCGACCAACCTAATCTCGATCACCGACGGACAGATCTACCTGCAGAGCGCGTTGTTCTTCCAGGGCATCCGTCCGGCCGTCGACGTCGGTATCTCGGTTTCGCGCGTCGGCGGTTCGGCGCAGATCAAGGCGATGCGTACCGTCGCCGGTCCGCTCAAGCTCGATCTCGCGCAGTTCCGCGAACTCGCGGCCTTCGCCAAACTTGCGAGCGACCTCGATAAGAACACGCAGCAGCAGCTGACGCGCGGTGAGAAGATCACCGAAGTGCTCAAGCAGCCGCAGTTCCACCCGCAACTGGTCGAAGAGCAAGTCGCGGTGATCTACGCTGCGACGAAGGGCTATCTCGACGAGATCCCCTCGAACAAGATCGCCGAGTGGGAGTCGTCGTTCGTGCATTTCCTGCGCGAAAAGCACCCCGAAATTCTCGAGCAGATCAAGACGACCTCGCAGCTCTCCGACGACAACACGAAGGCGCTCATTGCGGCCATCGAGGAGTTCAATAAGAGCTTCTAATGCCGAGCGTTCGCGATCTTCGCGACCGGATACGGTCGATGAAGAATACCCAGCAGATCACGAAGGCGATGAAGCAAGTCGCTGCGGCGAAGATTCGCCGTGCCGATGCGTTGCGCAAGCAATCGCGTCCCTACGCGGATGCGCTCGCGCAGATGCTGCAGGATCTGCTGGCGGCGGTCGGTACCGTCGATCACCCCTTCATGAAGCCCGGTACGGCGGGCGCGCCGGTCGGCGTGATTCTCATGACCGCCGACAAGGGACTCGCCGGTTCGTTCAACGCGAACTTGATCCGCGTCGGCGAGATCATGCATCGCGAAGACGCCAACCGCAAGTGGTACCCGGTCGGCAACAAGGCGCGCAACGCCATTCGCCGGCTCGGCGGCGACGCCGTCCGCATCTGGCCGTTGCAGAGCCCGGATAAGCTGACGGCGGCGCAAGAGATCGCGGCCCAAGTGAGCGACGACTTCATCGCCGGGCGCATCAGCTCGGTGCAGCTGGTTTCGCCGAAGCTGATCAACATGATGTCGCAGCGTCCGGAGACGCGGCAACTGCTGCCGGTCGCGGCGGCCGAAGCGGCGCCGAAGGCCGACGGTCCGCGCAACGCGGTCGAGTTCGAGCCCTCGCCCGAAGCCGTGCTCTCGCACCTGTTGCCCAAGTATCTCGAATTCACGATCTACGCGGCGATGCTCGAGACCGATGCTTCGTTCTACGCCGCGCAGCTCGTGGCGATGAGCAACGCCAGCGACAATGCCAAGAAATTGATCGATCTCCTCACGGTGCAGATGAACAACGCCCGTCAGGCCTCGATCACCAAGGAAATCCTCGAGATCGTCGGCGGCGCCGAAGCGCTGTCTGGATAAGTGATGCTCGCTTCGCTCGCTCCTTCTACGATGGCCTGCGGCCAATGGGAAATCAAACAATGACTGCCACCGTTCAACCCAGCAATGCATTCTCGGCCAAGGCGACCGGCAAGGTCGTTCAGGTCCTCGGTAACGTCGTCGACGTGGAATTCTCCGCCGATACGCTACCGAACATCAACGATGCGCTGCAAGTGCACGTCGGAAGCGCCGGTAACTCGACGGCAACGTCGACCAGTGCCGCCGGCATCGAGCTCGGCGGAACGGCGATGCAATCGCGCGATCTCGTGCTCGAAGTGCAAGGCGAACTCGGCAACAACCAAGTGCGCTGCCTCGCGATGGGCTCGACCGACGGTTTGGTGCGCGGCGCGGAAGTGATCAACTCGGGCGCCGCGATTCAAGTGCCGGTCGGCGAAGGCACCCTGGGCCGCATCTTCAACGTGCTCGGCACCGCGATCGACAGCGACGCGCCGGTGCACGCCGCGGCCTACTGGCCGATCCATCGTCCGGCGCCGGAATTCGCCGAGCAAGATCCCACGCCGAAGATTTT
>CAWJSM010000005.1:0-703943 GCA_963845455.1 Vulcanimicrobiota bacterium
TGCGCGTCGTCGAGGGGCAGCCACAATATCGCAATGAAGAAACCGCTCGGTTGGGCGGTTTCTTTTTTAGTGTGATGCAGACTTGGTGAGAGCGTGATATGGGGGGCTCGATTGCGGGTAAACCTCTGGCCATGAACATGAAGCGCACCCTTGCTTCGCTCGCCCTGGCCGGCGCGGTCGCCTGGACCGCGGTCCCGGCTCGTCCGGCCTTGGCCGATGGCGCGGCATCCACGCGCAATATCATCGGCGGCGCAGCGGTCATCGGCGGAACCTTGCTGATCATCAACCACAACAAGCAAGTTCACGCGAAAGAAGACCAGATGGCGTCCGCTCAGGCCCAGGCCGAAGAAAACGCGAACGACGCGCAAGCGGCATATCAGTCGGAACGCCGGGCATACCTCGCGCAAGTCGCCATCAACAACGAGTACAAGCACGAGGTCGCGCTGCAGCATAAGCTGATCGTCCAAATGCGCGGCCAGCTCGCCTCGACGCATCGGTCGGGCTACGTTAGCCAGGCCCCGGCACAGCAGCCGGCCCGCGTCGCGACGACGTCGTACGGCTGGGGAACGCTCTAAGCCATGCGCTCGAGCCTGGTGTGCGCGACCGGCGTGGTCGCGCTCGGCATCGCCGCGTGCGGCGGCGGCGACGCGACGTCACCCGAAAAGGTGACGAACGACGTCACGGCCGCCGTCTACAACGACGATCTCAACGCCATGCAGTCGCACTTCGACGATGCGCTGCAGAAGCAAGTCACCATCAACGGCGTCTCGACGCTGTCGCAAAAACTGCACGCTTTCGGTGCGTATAAGGGCGTCACCCAAACGGCTGCCGATTCGACGGGCGGACGCTACGATTATAATGCCGGCTTCGATAAAGCCACGATGGCCGTCCACGTTCGGGTTGATTCGGACGGACGAATCGCTGCCTACCGGATCGACGTTCCGCAGAACGTCGCATCACGATAAACGGAGTAACGACGTTCATGCTTTCGAATCAAAAGATCGCCGCGATCTACAACCTTCGCACGGCGGTCGAGGCTAAGGTCAAAGCCGAACAGCGCCTGAAGAATGTCCCCTCAGCCGATGCTCGCATCGCGCTGCTGAACGCGACGCTCGAGGTCGAGGCGAAAACCCAGACCGTGATCGAGGCCTGTCATACATGCGGCCGCAAGCACGAACCCGAGGAAATGCCCTGCAACAACGTGATCGAAGTCGATTTCGGCGTCGACCAATCGATGTAGGCTAGCCGAAGCTGGCGCCCAGCTGGCGGGCGACCGGCAGGCGTTTGGTGAGGCGCACGCACGAGCCGCGCTCGTCGAAGTCCACCTGATCCATCAGGTGGCGCATCAAGTAGATGCCGAACCCGCGCGGGGCGTCGTGCGCCGGTTTCGGCGCCGCCGGGTCGCAGAGAAAGCCGCGGCCCTCGTCTTGCACTTCGATGACGATGCTGTCTCGCTCGACGAAAACGCGCACTTCGAAGCCGCTGCCGACCTGGTGTCCGTGTTCGGCGGCGTTGGCCAATGCCTCGCCGACGGCCGTCTCGATATCGGCCAAATCGCCGTCCGGGTACCCGAACGAGGCAATATGCGCAATTAACGAGCGTCGCGCAAATGCCGCCGCTCGCCGAGTGTTCGGAAACCGCGCCCGGAAATCACCTGTCATAGTAGCGTTGTTACGCCTATACCACGAAACGGCGAAGTCCAACCGCTGTCTCGCTTGAAAGAACCGGCTGGCTGAATCCGAACCCCCGGAACATGCCCATTCCGCTCGACGTTTCGTTCGAACGCACGTTTTCCGGTACTCCGAAGCGTATTTACCAGCTCCTGACCGAGATGGGGACGTCGGCCGACGCCATCTGGCCCTTTGCCTCGCAGCCGTTCATGCGCAGCGCCGGCCCGCTCGTGCCGGGCCAAACCGAGGAGTGGCACCTGGGGCTGCACGCGGTGCTGGAGTCGGTCGAGCCGGAGAAGAGCATTATCTGGCGGATCGATAACGACGGGGTCGACGGCACGCACGGCTTTACGATCGTGCAAGACGGCAAGAAGAGCACGGTGATCCACCGGGTGCGCGCCGAGCTCTCCGACCTCGACGGCCGGCTGCTCTGGAAGCGGGTGGAAGACGGTCATCAGCGTGCCATCGAGGGCTTGTTCGACAAGCTCGGGCGCGTGCTCAAACGATAAGCGACGGGCTCGCTATTTTGGCTTCATCGTGGTGGCGTTGAGGATCGGGATCTGCGTGTACGCTTTTCCCGCCGGAATCGACGAGAGGTAGGCATAGATGTCGGCGAGGGCGCTCGCCGGCAGAATTTTCTCGGAGAACGACGGCATGTTTCCGCTCGGCTTGCGGACGTAGGCGTTCACCGCCACCCACGGCAGCGGATGCGGCGCTAGCCGAGCGCCGGTGCCGTAATTGCCCTGACCGACGGTGCCGTGGCATTCGTAGCAGCCGTAGCGCAAGAACGCGGCTTTGCCGCGCGCCGCATCACCGGGCGGCGGCGCCGGCGCAGCCGCCGTGTTTGGGCGAGCGCGCCGTGGACGGAGAAGAGCGCCGCGGCCACCACGGCGAGTGCGAGCGTTATCATACGTTGCATCAGCGTAATCCTTACCGTGGCTGCGAGACGACGTCGATGACGGCCGGCAAGCCGCTTTTCACGACTTTCAGCGCGCGCGCGATTGCAGGCGCGAGCTGATCCGGCTGCGTGATCGGACCTTCACCGTGCACGCCCATCGACTCCGCAAATTTCGCGAAGTCGATGTTCGGGCTCGTGATCAGCGTGCCGGTGCGGGCCATTTCGGGCCCGCGTTCGCGGCGGCTGGCCATGCGCTGAAGATGCATCGTTTCCTGATGCCAGGCGCGGTTGTTGTGCACGACCGTCAGCAGCGGCACTTTGTGATGCGATGCGGTCCACAGCGTGCCGGGTGCGACCATGAAGTCGCCGTCGCCGTTGAAGTTCACCGAGTAGCGGCCTTGATCGCGCGCGGCGATCGCCGCGCCGAGCGCCGACGGTAAGCCCTCACCGACGCCGTAGGCGCCGCCGTCGCTGCAGATGTGGTGGTACTTGTCGAGGTCCCACAGGCGATTGGGGTACTGCCCTTGATAGAACGTTCCGGACACGAGCGAGAAATCGTCGTTCTTGATTTGCGCGTAGACTTCGGCCACCCAGCGGCCGACCGTGATCGGCGATGCATCCCAGCTCGTGGACGCGAGCGTGAGATCCGCCTGACGCCGCTTCGAGAACGAGTCGACGAAGGCTTGAGCGCGGGTCGGGTTCTGCGCGCGCCGTTCGCTCGTCATCGCGCGGTTCACCGCGTCGATCAAGTACGGCAGCGAGGCTTCGCTGTCGCCTGCGATCGGCATCGTCGGGTTGTAGAAGCGCTGCTGGTCCTGGTAGTTGCCGGAACCTTGCAGATACAGCGCGTTGATCGAGATGACCGTCGTCGTCGGTTTGATGCGCATGCGTCGAGGCGCGAACCGGGAAGTCGGGAACGTCGCCGACGAGTCCGAAGAGATCGGTCAGTTCGAGCCCGAGGATGACGTCGGCTTTGCCGAGCAGCGTGCGATCGAACGAACCGTTGAGGTGGTGGTTCGTCGGGAAGTTCATGCGGTTGCCGTAGTCGATGACCGGAATCTGCAACGCTTCGGCGAGCTGCACGAGGTGCGCCATGCCGTCGGCCGTCCGCGCGCAGCGGTCGGCGACGATGATCGGGAACTGCGCGTTGACCAGCGCCTTCGCGACGTCGGCGAGGGCTGCCGGATCGGCCACCGGCGGCCGCACCGGAACGTATTTCGGCAGCGGCAATTGCTTCTGATCGTTCGGCATCTCGGCCAAATCGGCGTCGACGATCACCATCGTCGGACCCATCAATGGCGTCGTTGCGAGCGACGTCGCCTTCATGGTCTCTTCGCCGAACGATTGCAGCGACATCGGTGACGCATCGTACTTGATGAAGCCGCGCACGATCGCGGCCACGTCGGTGGCCGTGTGGTACCACTCGACGCCGGGCCGGCGGGTTGCACCGTCGGCGATGTTGCCGACGAAGATCACCATCGGCACGCGCGCAGCGTACGCGTTGTAGATGTTCATCGAGGCGTGCTGCAGGCCGACGGTGTTGTGCACGATGATCGCCATCGGCTTGCCGGCCATCTGCGCGTAGCCCATCGCGATGCCCGACGAGATCTCTTCGTGCACGCACGAGAGCAATTCGGGTTTCGCGTTACCGCCGTAGTTGGTGATCGACTCCTGGAGCCCGCGGAACGTCGATCCCGGCATGCACGTGATGTAGTCGAAGCCGACGTGCTTGATGCAGTCGACCATGTAGTCGGAGCCGGCGTTGTGAACGTGCCAGCGGTCGACATCGGGCGCCGGCGTACCGGTTTCTTGGGCCATCAGACGCGGCCCGGGCAGCGGCGCGCTTGCGAGCGGCACGACGGCCGGCGTTGGCTGGTCGCGCCGGCAGCAGTTGCAGCCGCCGGTGCGACGCCCGCCGCGGCAGCGCCCGCGCCGCCTGCGGCAATTCCGGCGAGGAATCCGCGGCGGTCGACGCCGGAATCTTTCTTTGCCATGAGGGACTACCTTATTTGGGCGTCATCGTGGAATTGAGTAACGGGAGCTGCGAGCCGGGTTTGCCGGCGGGGATCGACGAGAGATAGGCATAGATGTCGGCCAGCGTCGCATCCGGCAAGATCTTGACGGAGAACGACGGCATGTCGCCGCGCGGCCGCCGCACGTACGAACTCACGAGCGACCACGGCGGCGCTTTCGCCGCGATGCGCGCACCGGTGCCGAAGTTGCCTTGGCCTACGGTGCCGTGGCACTCGTAGCAGCCGAAGCTCATGAAGGCGGCTTTGCCGCGCGCGACGTCACCGGGCGGTGCCGTCGCCGCCGCCGCGGGTGCCGCGGCCGGCGTGCCTTGGGCCGAAGCACCGTGCGCGCCGACGAGCAGCGCCGCGACCAGCGCGAGCGTGAACGAAGCAATACGATTCATCTGCATTCCCTCTAGCGCGGCTGGCTGACGACGTCGACGAGTGCGGGCATTCCGTTTTTCACGACCTTGAGCGCGCGTGCGAGCGCCGGACCGAGCTGCTCCGGATTCGAGATCGGTCCTTCGGCGTACACGCCGAAGGATTGCGCCAACTTCGCGAAGTCGATGTTCGGGTTGTTGATCAGCGTGCCGATCGTTGCGGTTTGGGGTTGGCGTTCGCGCCGGTTGGCCATGCGCTGAAGATGCATTGCTTCTTGATGCCACGCACGGTTGTTGTGCACGACCGTGAGGAGCGGAATCTTGTGATGCGCCGCCGTCCAGAGCGAACCCGGCTGCACCATGAAGTCGCCGTCACCGTTGACGTTGATGGCGTACCGGCCCTGATCGCGCGCGGCGAGCGCCGCACCGACGGCGGCCGGCAACTGATAGCCGACGCCCGAGGCGCCCGAACCGCCGTTGTAGTGATAGGGCTGATCGAGGTCCCACAACCGTTGCGGCCACGAACCCATTTGGCCGGTCGGGCCCACCATCGAGAACGCATCGCCCTTGACGAGATTGTGGATTTCGGCGTACATGCGCGGCAGCGAGATCGGCGAAGCATCCCAGCCGAAGCCGGCCGTGGCAATCGCTTCTTGCCGGTGTTTGTTCCACGAGTCGGCGAAACGGGCGGCGCGCGCGGTGTTTTGCGCTTTGCGTTCGCTCGTGACGGCGCGGCCGATGGCGTCGATGAGATACGGCAGCGAGGCCTCGGCGTCGCCGGCGATCGGCATCGTCGGGTTGTAGTAGCGCTGCTGATCTTGGTAGTTGCCCTGACCCTGCAGGTACATCGAGTTGATGTGAATCGTCGTCGTGTTCGGTTTGATCTTCAGCACGGTTTGGCGAACCGGAAAATCCGGCACGTCGCCGACGACGCTGAAGAAGTCGCCGACTTCGAGTGCGAGAATCACGTCGGCTTGCGCGATCGTCGCACGGTCGAAGGCCGCGTAGAGATGATGGTTGGTCGGGAAGTTCATCCGGTTGCCGATGTCGACGACCGGGATCTGCAGCGATTCGGCGAGCTGGACGAGCAGCGCCATGCCGGCCGGCGTGCGCGCCACGCGATCGGCGACGATGACCGGAGTCTGCGCGCCGACGAGGGCCTTCGCGACATCCGCGAGGGCGGCCGGATCGGCCACCGGCGGACGAACCGGAACGAACTTCGGCAGCGGTAATTGTTTGGCGTCATTCGGCATTTCGGCCAAGTCGGCGTCGACCATGACCAGTGCCGGTTCTTGCACCGGCGTCATTGCGAGCGACGTCGCCTTCATGACTTCTTCGCCGAACGATTGCAGCGACATCGGCGACGCGTCGTATTTAACGTAGCCGCGCACGATCTGCGCGACGTCGGTCGCGGTGTGGTACCACTCGACGCCCGGCCGGCGCGTCGAGCCGTCGGCGATGTTGCCGACGAGGATCAGCATCGGCACGCGATCGGCGTACGCGTTGTAGATGCCCATCGACGCATGCTGCAAGCCGACGGTGTTGTGCACGATGATCGCCATCGGTTTGTGCGCCATCTTCGCGTAACCATGGGCCATCGCGGCGGAGATCTCTTCGTGCGTGCACGAGAGCAGCTCGGGCTTCGAGTTGCCGCCGTAATTCGTGATCGACTCTTGCAGACCGCGGAACGTCGATCCGGGCATACAGGTGATGTAATCGAAGCCGACGTGCTTGAGGCAGTCGACCATGTAGTCGGAGCCGGCGTTGTGAACGTGCCAGCGATCGATCTCGACGGCCGGCGTGCCGGTCTCTTGCGCGACGAGACGCGGGCCGGGCAAACTTGCGCTGGCGTTCGCGATGTTCGGCACGCTCGTCGTACTCTGCGGTGCGTCCGCGGCCGCGGCAGCGGCGGAAGCTGGTGCTACACCGGCGGCTGCCGCTCCGGCGCCTCCCGCTGCAATACCCGCAAGGAAAGCGCGCCGGTCAACACCGGCCTTTTTCTTAGCCACTAAGCACCTCGTGAAGTTACGGAGACGTCTTTTCGGGACTCATTTCCGCGGAATCACGCGATGCCTGCAAACGGGTTATTACTTACTCGGTCCGACCCAGACGGTTTGGATGTTCATGAACTCGCGGATGCCGAGATACGAGAGCTCGCGACCGTAGCCGCTGTGCTTCACGCCGCCGAACGGCAACCGCGGATCCGACGCCGTCATGCCGTTGATGAACACCGCGCCGGTCACGATGCGCCGTGCGAGTTGTTTGCCGCGCTCGACGTCGCCCGTCCACAGCGCGCCGCCCAAACCGAAGGTCGAATCATTGGCTAAAACGACAGCGTGTTCGGCATCACGCGCGCGGATGACGGCCGCGACCGGACCGAACGTCTCTTCCCGGAAGACGGGCATCGTGTCGTCGACGTCGACCAGCACCGTCGCTTCGAAGAACGCGCCCGGGCCGTTCGGTGCGGAGCCGCCGAGCACGACGCGCGCGCCCTTTTTCACCGAACCGTCGATCTGCTTCACCAAGTCGTCGCGCAGATCGGTCCTGGCCAGCGGACCCATCGCGGTTGTCCGGTCCTCGGGGTCGCCGGTCGTGTAGGCTTTCGATTCTTCGACGAACGCGGCGACGAAGCGGTCGTAGACCGCGTCTTCCACGATGAAGCGCTTGGCGCAAATGCAACTCTGGCCGGCGTTCTGAAAACGCGCTTTGGCCGCGGTCTTCGCGGCCGCCGGGATGTCGGCGTCGGCCAGGACGATGAAGGCATCGGAGCCGCCGAGTTCGAGCACGTGCTTCTTGAGCGCGCGGCCGCTTTCGCTTGCGACCGAGACGCCCGCCGGTTCGCTGCCGGTGATCGTCACGGCGGCGATGCGGTCGTCGGCGATCAGGCGCTTGACCTCGGCCCCGGGCACGATTACGGTGGCGAAGATGCCGGCCGGGAAGCCCGACTCGCGGAACGTCTCCTCGATGTCGAGCGCGCAGCGGGTCACGTTGCTGGCGTGCTTGAGGATGCCGCCGTTACCCGCCATCAGGGCGGGGGCGGCGAAACGGAAAACTTGCCAGTAGGGGAAGTTCCAGGGCATGACCGCCAGCACGACCCCGAGCGGCTGGTAGGCGATATAGCTGTCCGTCGCGGTCGAGGCGATGTGCTCGTCGGCCAGAAATTTCTCGGCGTTGTCGGCGTAGAACTCGCACGCCCAGGCGCATTTCTCGACCTCGGCCTCGGCGTCGCCGATCGGCTTGCCCATCTCGCGGGTCGCGTTGAGGGCAAAGCGCGCTTTGTTCTCCCGCAGGTAGCCGGCGGCGCGCTTCATTAAAGCGCCGCGCTCGGCGAACGAGCGCCGCGACCACTCGCGCTGAGCGGCCACCGCCCCATCGAGACGGGCCCCGATCTCAGCTTCGGTATGGAGGGCGAACGATTCGAGCTTGGCCCCGGTGGCGGGATTGATGGAATCAACGGTCTTCGTTTCGGCGGCGATCATCATCCAACAATACACGCGCTTGCCGTCGATGTCATCCCGAGCAAAGCGCCCAAGGGGCGCGTCGTCGAGGGACCGCCATATACGCCCGGCTCCGTGGAAGTATAGGTCTCCAGGTTTGACTTTCTGGCCTCGTGTTGGTATCATCTGGCGGTTGTGGTCCACGCCGGCCGCGGTACTTTGCCGTGGCCGACGGAAAGCGTAGTCGATACGCCAGGACCCGTGGACTTCCTAGAGGCGATAACGACGATGAAGAACATCATCGGCCGCAAGGTCGGGATGACGAGTGTGTTCACAGCCGACGGGCGCTACGTACCGGTAACGGTAATCGAAGCGGGCCCGTGTACGGTCGTGCAGCGCAAGACGAAAGATACCGACGGCTACGAAGCCGTCGCGCTCGCCTTCGGCGACGTTAAGAAGTCGCGGGTTACGCGCGCGCTGGCCGGACATTATAAGAAGGCCGGCGTCGAACCGAAGCGCGACATCCGCGAGTTTCGCACCGAACTCGAAGGGCTCGACGTCGGCACCGCCGTCACCGTCGAATCGTTCGTCGAGGGCGATCGCGTCGACGTGCAAGCCACGTCGAAGGGCCACGGCTTCGCCGGCGGCATCAAGCGCCACAACTTCAGCGGCGGCGGCGCGAGCCACGGCTCGATGATCCACCGTCAGCCGGGTTCGAACGGCGACACCAACGCCGGCCACACGCCCAAGGGCAGCCGCCGTCCGGGTCACTACGGCGTCGATACCATCACCCATCAGAATCTCGAGATCGTGCGCGCCGACGTGGAGCGCAATTTGCTGCTCGTGCGCGGTCCGGTTCCCGGGCCGAAGAACGGGCTCGTCGTCGTGACCCACTCGGTCAAGGCCGGCAAGTACCCCGTTAAGGAAAGCGCCTGATGCCGCAAGTAATCGATGCGCAGGGCAAAGCCCTCAAAGACATCGCCGTTCCGGACGCCTTCGCGGGCAACGTGTCGGGCAAGACCAACGCGATCTTCCGCGCGGTCTTCCGCGAACTCGCCAGCCCGCGCGCCGGCACGCACTCGACGCTCAAGCGCGACGAAGTGCGCGGCGGCGGCCGCAAGCCCTGGAAGCAAAAGGGCACCGGCCGCGCCCGTCAGGGTTCGATCCGTTCACCGCAGTGGCGTCACGGCGGCGTGGTCTTCGGGCCGCAGCCGCGCAGCTACGTCAGCGCGCTCAACAAGAAAGAACGGAAGGCCGCGCTGCTCGCCGCCCTCTCCGATAAGTACCAGAACGGTTCGGTCACGCTGCTCCAAACGGAAAAGCTCGACCTGAAGAAGACCAAAGATTTCGCCGTGCTGCTGTTCGGTTCGCCGAAGGCCGCCAAGACCGGCGTGCGCACGCTGGTCGTGTTCGCCGAGAGCGAACTGGCGAGCGTCGGTGAAACGCTGGCGCGCACCGGCAACAACCTCACGCAAGTCGGCGTGACGCATACCGGCGCGCTCGACATCAAAGACATCGTCGGTTACACGCGGCTGGTGGTCACCGCCGCTGCGAACGATGCGCTGATCGCCCGCTTCGCAAAAACGGAGAAGTCCGCATGACCTCGCGCGATATTATCGTGGCGCCGGTGATCACCGAGAAATCGATGGCCGGCACCGCGTTTCAGCAGTACGCCTTCGAAGTCGCCAAGAGCGCGTCGAAGACGCAGATCAAGTCCGCGATCCACGAGATCTTCAAGGTCGACGTCATCAAGATCAATACGGTCAACGTGCTCGGCAAGTCGAAGAACTTCGCGCGCCGCGGCGCGCGCACGTCCGGCAAGCAGTCGGACTGGAAGAAAGCCATTGTCACCCTTGCGCCGGGCCAAAAGATCGAGCTCGGCGGCGTCAACTATTTTGAGCAATAACAATGGCCGTTAAAAAGTATAACCCGACCAGCGCCGGGCGCCGCTTCATCACCACCGCCGATTTCAGCGGGGTCTCCAAAAAGGATCCTGAGAAGTCGCTGCTCGAGGTCAAGAAGAAGCATTCGGGCCGCAACAACAACGGCCACATCACGACGCGCCATAAGGGCGGCGGCACGCGCAAGCAGTACCGCATCATCGACTTCAAGCGCTCGAAGGACACCGTTCCGGCGAAGGTCGCGGCGATCGAGTACGATCCCAACCGCACCGCCCGGATCGCGCTGCTGCACTACCGCGACGGCGAGAAGCGCTATATCTTGGCGCCCGTCGGTCTCGAAGTCGGCGCGGTCGTCGTCTCGGGTTCGGATGCCGACATCAAGGTCGGCAACGCGCTGCCGCTGGCGAATATTCCGCTCGGCACGGTCATCCACAATATCGAGCTGCGGCCCGGTGAAGGCGGTAAGCTCGTGCGCTCGGCCGGATCGTCGGCGCAGTTGATGGCCAAAGAAGGCCAATACGCGCAAGTCCGCATGCCGTCGGGCGAAGTGCGCAAGATTCAAATGGTTTGCCGCGCGACCATCGGTCAGCTCGGCAACCTCGATCACGAGAACGAAGTGATCGGCAAAGCCGGCCGTCAGCGCCATCTCGGTAAGCGTCCGTCGGTTCGCGGTATCGCGATGAACCCGGTCGACCATCCGCACGGCGGCGGCGAAGCGCGCTCCACGTCCGGACGTCCGCCGACCACGCCGTGGGGCCAGATGACGATGGGCAAAAAGACGCGCCGCAACAAGCGCACGTCGAACATGATCGTCCGCAAGCGGAAGGGCAAGTAGTATGGGACGCTCGCTTAAGAAGGGCCCGTTCGTCGCGGACCATCTCCTCGCCAAAGTCGAGAAGATGAATTCCACGCGCGAGAAAAAGGTCATCAAGACCTGGTCGCGCTCGTCGACGATCGTGCCGCAAATGGTCGGCCACACGATCAGCGTGCACAACGGCAAGGCGCACATCCCGGTGTTCGTCACCGAGAACATGGTCGGGCACAAGCTCGGCGAGTTTTCGCCGACGCGCATCTTCAAGGGCCACGCCGGCGACAAGGCGGCGGTGAAGTAGCATGACTGCCGTAGCCGAACGGCCGCAAACCGCGGTCGCACATCTCAAGTTCGCCCGCATGGGCCCGCGCAAACTGCGGCGCGTCGCCGATGCGATCCGCGGCAAGTCCGTGCGCGAGGCGCTCGTGCTGCTGCAATTCGCCGGCGTGTTCGCATCCGAACCGCTGGAGAAGCTGCTCAAGTCGGCCGTCGCCAACGCTGAGAACAACCACAACATGTCGAGCGACGGTCTCTTCATCACGAAGATCACCGTCGACAGCGGACCCGGCGGTGGCATCACCAAGCGCCTGGATCCGCGCGCCCAAGGCCGCGCCAACTTCAAGCGCAAGCGCATGTCGCACGTGACGATCGCGGTCGGCGCAACGCCGCCGAAGCGTCAGCCGCGCCAGCGCGCGGGTGCCGCCATCGCGCTCTCGACCGTCGAGTCGCGCCGCGCCCAAGCCGCGTCGGCCAAGCCCACCACGTCGCGTAAGAAGAAAGCCGCTCAACCCTCTGCCCAGTCGCAGATCGAGCCGCCGTTGGGAGCCTCTGAATAATGGGACAAAAGATCCATCCGGTCGGGCTCCGTCTCGGCATCACGCGCACCTGGGACAGCCGCTGGTTCGAGAAAAAGAACTATCAGGCGTGGCTCCATGAAGACGTCGCGATTCGCAAGTATTTCGGGCGCATGACGCGGGCCGCCGCGATCTCGAAAGTCGAGATCGAGCGCCGCGCCAACCAAGCGCGCGTGATCGTGCACACCGGCAAGCCGGGTATCATCATCGGCAAGCGCGGCGTCGGCATCGACGAGATCCGCCGCAACCTCGAGAAGCTCACCGGCAAACAGATCCAGGTGAACGTCGTCGAGATCAAGGTGCCCGAGCTCGATGCGCGCCTGGTCGGTCAGAACATCGTCGATCAGCTCGAGAAGCGTATCGCGTTTCGTCGCGCCATGAAGCAAGGCATCATGCGCACGATGAAGGCCGGCGCGCGCGGCGTGAAGGTCCAAGTTTCGGGTCGCCTCGGCGGTGCGGAAATCGCGCGTACCGAGCGCAATCACGACGGCAAGGTGCCGCTGCACACGCTGCGCGCCGACATCGACTACGCGCACGTCGAAGCGTTCACGACCTTCGGCCGCATCGGCGTGAAGGTCTGGATCTACAAGGGCGAAGTGCTGCCGGATCAGCCGCGCGGCGAACGTCTTACCCCCGGCGCCGAGCGTCCGGCGTTCCGCGAGAACCGTCGCGGCACGCGCGGCGGTCGCGGTCGCGGACCGGGAGCCGATCGTCCGGCCCGGACGGACGGTGGCCTCGATACGAATGCTGCGATGCAAGCCGCGACCGCCGACGGCCAGTCGGTCGACTCGGTCATCGACGGCGCGCCGTCCGAAGCCGGCAACCATCCGACCGGTGAGCACGGCGGCGCCGCGACGCACGTCGTCGCAGCCGAACACGGCCACGGCGTCACGGCCGAAACGTCGGTCGTCGAACCCGCAACGCAAGCTACGGTCGACAACGCGGAACGCCCCGGCGCTCCGAGCGAAAATCCGGAAGTCCCTGAGGTGAACTCCTAATGTTGACACCTAAGCGCGTCAAATGGCGCCGTCAGCATCGCGGCCGCATGCGCGGCAAAGCGCTCGTCGGCAATACGCTGACGTTCGGCGAATACGGTCTGCAAGCGCTCGAACCGGTGTGGATGACCAACCGGCAAATCGAAGCGGCGCGTATCGCGATGACCCGCCACATCAAACGCGGCGGCAAGGTCTGGATCAAAATTTTCCCCGACAAGTCGGTGACGAAGAAGCCCGCCGAAGTCCGCATGGGTTCCGGTAAGGGTAATCCCGAGTTCTGGGTTGCCGTCGTGCGCCCGGGCCGGATCATGTTCGAACTGGCCGGCGTGGAAGAGAAAGTCGCGCGTGAGGCGTTGCGCCTCGCCGCCAACAAGCTGCCGATCGCGACCAAGGTCGTGACGCGTGCGGACGAGCAGGCGGTGTCGGCATGAAACGCAGCGATCTGCGCAGCCTGCGCGAGCTGACCATCGGTGAGCTCGAAGTCAAGGCCCGCGAAACCAAAGAAGAACTGTTCAACTTGCGCTTTGCGCTCCGTACCGGCCATCTTTCGGATTTCTCGAAAGTGAAAGCCGCGCGCCGCAGCTACGCGCAAATCCAAACCGCGATCTCCGAGAAGAAGATCGTTGAGGCACGTCATGGAGCAGCCTAGTACCGTGGACGCCGCGACGTCCGAGCGCTCGCGCAACCGCCGCCGCATCAAGCAAGGGCGCGTCGCGAGCAACAAGATGGACAAGACGATCGTCGTCGTGGCCGAAACCCGCGTTCCGCATCCGGTCTACAAGAAAGTCGTCCGGCAGTCGCGGCGTTTCAAGGCGCATGACGAGCAGAACACCGCCGGCATCGGCGATCTCGTCCGCATCCAAGAGTGCCGTCCGTATTCCAAAGAGAAGCGCTGGCGCTTGCTCGAGATCGTGGAGCGTGCCAAGTGATTCAGCAAGAAACGCGGCTCAAGGTCGCCGATAACAGCGGCGCGCGCGAGCTGCTTTGCATCCACGTGTCCGGCGGCAGCCGGCATCAGTACGCCTTCGTCGGCGACATCATCGTCGGGACCGTCAAGTCGGCGATCCCCGGTGCGGCCGTCAAGAAGGGCCAAGTCGTCAAGGCCGTCGTCGTGCGCACGTCGCAGCCGATGCGCCGTCCCGACGGCTCGGTCATCAAGTTCGACGACAACGCGTGCGTCATCATCAAGGGCGAGAAAGACAACCTCGATCCGCGCGGTACGCGCGTGTTCGGGCCCGTCTGCCGCGAGCTCCGCGATCGCGGATTCCTCAAGATCGCGTCCTTGGCGCCTGAGGTTCTGTAGCGATGGCCAAAGCACACATCGATTACTCCATCCGCAAACCGAAGATCGTGTCGGGCGATACCGTCATGCTCCGGCGCGGTAAGGAGAAGGGCAAACGCGGCATCGTCAAAGCCGTGTTCCCGAAGGACGGCAACGCGACCGTTGAGGGCCTCAACGTCGTGAAGCGTCACACCAAGCAAGGTCAGGACGGCTCGCGCTCGGGCGGCATTTTCGAAAAGGAAGCGCCGATTCCGTTGGGTGCCCTCCAAGTGATCGATCCCAAGACGAACGCGCCGACGCGCGTGCGCCGCATCCGGCAGAACGACGGCACCTCTGTGCGCGTCGCGAAGTCGGGCGAACAATTGCTCGTGCCGCAGAAGGCCGGGAAGTAAGTCACGATGCCAACCGAGTTGCGCCTCAAAGAGAAGTACAAGACCCAAGTGGCGCCGCAGCTGAAAGAAAAATTCGGCTACAAGAACGTCCACCAGATCCCGAAATTCGATAAGGTCGTCATCAACATGTCGGTGACCGACGCGATCTCGAATTCCAAGGCGCTGGACGTCGCGCTGCAAGAGCTGCAGACGATCTCGGGCCAAAAGCCCGTGATCACCAAAGCGAAGAAATCCATCGCGGCGTTCAAGCTGCGCGAGGGGATGAACATCGGCGGTAAGGTCACGCTGCGCGGCGAGCGCATGTACGTGTTCCTCGACAAGCTGTTCAACATCGTGCTGCCGCGCATTCGCGACTTCCGCGGTCTTTCGCGCAAGTCGTTCGACGGGCGCGGCAACTACAACATGGGGCTCAAAGAGCAGCTCGTGTTCCCGGAGATCAACTTCGACAAGGTCGACAAGGCGCGCGGCATGGACATCGTGATCGTGACGACGGCTAAAAACGACGAAGAAGCGACGGCGTTCCTCGAATCGATGGGACTGCCACTACAAAAAGGCCCTGGTGAACGTGTGGGGATCGCAAGCTAATGGCTAAGACCAGTTCGATCGAGCAATCCAAGCTCAAGCCGAAATTCGCGGTGCGCGGGCACAACCGTTGCCGCGTCTGCGGCCGGCCGCGCGGGTATCTGCGCAAGTTCGCCATGTGCCGTATTTGCTTCCGCGAAAACGCGCACCGCGGTTTCATTCCCGGTATCACCAAGGCTTCGTGGTAGAGAGTAGACGATGGGCGTAATCACCGATCCGATCGCCGATCTGCTGACGCGCATTCGCAACGCGAATACCGCCAATCATCAGACCGTCGACATTCCGGCCTCCAAGATGAAGAAAGCCGTCGCGCAGATCCTCGCCGACGAAGGCTTCGTCACGGCCGTCGAAGAGCTGAAGACCGAAGGTCCGCAAGGCACGCTTCGCATCCAGCTCAAGTACGGTCCGGAAAAAGAGAAAGTCATCACCGGTCTGCGGCGCATCTCGCGTCCCGGGCTGCGCGTCTACACGACGAAAACCGAGATCCCGCGCGTTCTGGGCGGCCTCGGCCTCGTGATCATGTCGACTTCCAAGGGCATCATGTCGGGCAAACGCGCCAAGCGCGAAGGCTTCGGCGGTGAAGTCCTCGCGTACGTGTGGTAATCAGCTATGTCACGAATTGGTAAGCTTCCGATCACCGTCCCCAGCGGCGTCAACGTCGACCTCGCCGAGGGCAGCGTGAAGGTCAAGGGTCCCAAGGGCGAGCTCTCGCAGCACGTGCTCGCGAACGTCGTCGAGCTCAAGCTCGAAGACGGCGTGATCACCGTGTCGCGCAAGAGCGAAGACAAGCCGGGCCGCTCGGCGCACGGGCTCACGCGCACGCTGATCAACAACATGATCGAAGGCGTCACGAAGGGCTTCCGCAAGAGCCTCGAGCTGCAAGGCGTCGGTTACCGCGTCAACAAGGCCGGCAACGACCTCAACTTCTCGCTCGGTTACTCGCACCCGGTCGTCTACAAGGCGCCGGCGGGTATCGCGTTCGCGGTTGAGGGCACGACCAAAGTGCACGTCGACGGGATCGACAAGCAAAAGGTCGGCCAAGTCGCCGCCGAGATCCGCGACCTCCGTCCGCCCGAACCCTACAAGGGTAAAGGCGTACGCTACGAGGGCGAAGTCGTCCGCAAGAAGCTGGGTAAAGCCGGCAAAGCAGGTAAGAAGTAATGGCAGCCAAGGTTTCGCGTACCGTTCAGCGCCTCAAGCGCCACGGCCGCGTCCGCAAAAAGGTGATCGGAACGGAAGCGCGTCCGCGCTTGCAGATCTTCCGCAGCCTGCACCACACCTACGCGTTCGTCGTCGACGATTCGAAGGGCCACACGCTCGTGACCGCGTCGACGCGCGAAGGCGCCGTTTCCGACGGCCTCGGTTCGCGTACCAACATCGACGCCGCGACCAAGATCGGTCAAACGATCGCGGAGCGCGCCAAAGCCAAAGGCATCACTTCGGTCGTGTTCGACACCTCGGGTCTGAAGTATCACGGCCGCGTGGCCGCGCTTGCCGCCGCCGCCCGTGAAGCGGGACTGGACTTTTAGAGATGATGGTTATGGAGCGAGCGCAGCAGAATCGTCCAATGGCAACAATGCAACTTGCGAGCTCGAACTGGGGGCCCCACGCAGTGGGGGGCGCGCAGTCTGGGACGGAGCGCCTTTAAATGTACAATCGCAGTCGCGACCGCGACAATCAGGGTTTCGAAGAGACCGTCGTCCGCATCAACCGCGTGGCGAAGGTCGTCAAGGGCGGTAAACGCTTCTCGTTCTCGGCGCTCGTCGTCGTCGGCGACAAGAAGGGCCGCGTCGGCTTCGCCATCGGCAAGGCCGGCGAAGTTCCCGAAGCGATCCGCAAAGGCGTCGAGCAGGCGCGCAAAGAGCTGATCACCGTGCCGATGGTCGAGAAGACGATCCCGCACATGGTCAACACGCACATCGGTGCGGGACACGTGCTGCTCAAGCCGGCCGCGCCCGGTACCGGCGTCATCGCGGGCGGCGCCATGCGCGCCGTGCTCGAGCTGGCCGGCATCCACGACATCCTGACGAAGTCGCTCGGTTCGAACAACCCCATCAACGTCGTTCTTGCGACGTTCCACGCGCTCAAGTCGCTCAAGACCGCCGAACAAGTCGCGCAACTGCGCGGCAAGACGGTCGCTGAGCTCTACGCTTAAGGCATCACCATGGCAGACGAAACGAAGTCCGGTCCGTACACGCTGGCGAGTCTCAAACCCAACCCGCACTCCCGTCCGAAGCGCACGCGCGTCGGCCGCGGGCATGGTTCGGGCATGGTCAAGACCGGCGGCGAGGGCGGTAAAGGTCAGACCGTGCGTTCAGGCGGCGGCAAGGGCCCCGCGTTCGAAGGCGGACAGACGCCGTGGGCACGCCGTTTGCCGCAGCGCAAGGGCGTCTCGCAGAAGGCTCGCGACATCGGCCATTTCCGGCAGACCTACGCCGTGATCAACATCGGCGACCTCGCCGATTGGGATGTCTCGATCGAAGTGTCGCCGCAATCGCTGCAGCAGCACGCGGGCATCAAGGATCTCAAGGACGGCGTCAAGGTGCTCGGCGGAGCGAAGAAGGGCGGCAAGCTGCCGACCGGTCTCAAATTCCGCGATGTCATGTTCTCGTCGACCGCGCGCGAAGCACTCAGCGCCGCCGGCGCCAACCTCGGCGAAGAGAGCTAAAGATTCCGCTTTGCTGAACACCCTTCGCAACGCACTGCTCGTTCCCGAGATCCGCAAGCGGGTCGGGTTCGTCTTTTTTGCGTTTGCCGTCTTCGTGTTCATGATCCACGTCCAGCTTCCGAACGTCGACCAGCAGAAGTGGCAGACGGTCATCGCATCGGGCGCGTTCTACCAGTTCCTCGGCTTCCTCTCGGGCGGCGCGCTGCAGAAGCTCTCGATCATCGCGATGGGCATCACGCCCTACATCAACGCCTCGATCATCATGCAGTTGATGACGGTGGTGATTCCGCAGCTCGAAGAGATGGCCAAGAAAGGCGGCGAGGAAGGCCGCAAGACCATCAGCCGCTACACGCGCTGGCTTACGATCGTGCTGGCATGCGTGCAAGCGTTCTCGATGTCGGTGGCCATGAACCGTTCGGGCGTGTTCTACGACACGTCGTGGCTGTTCGTCGCCTACGCCGCGCTCTCGTTCGTCTCGGGCACGATCTTCCTGATGTGGCTGGGCGAGCAGATCACCGACAAGGGCATCGGCAACGGCATCTCGCTGATCATCTTCGTCGGCATCGTGCTGCGTTTCCCGAGCCAAATCGGGCAGACGTTCCAGCTCGCCGGCACCGGCAGCGTCAACTATCTGGGCCTGATCTTGTGGCTCGCGATCGCGCTGATCACGATCGTTTCGATCGTCTTCATGTATCAGGGGCAGCGCCGCATCCCCGTGCAGCAAGCACGCCGCGTGGTCGGGCGCAAGATGTTCGCCGGCCGCTCGAGCTACATTCCGCTGCGCCTCAACAACGCCGGCGTCATCTCGATCATCTTCGCGATCTCGATCCTGCTCTTGCCGCAGCAAGCGCTCTCGTGGTTCAGCGCCAGCGGCAAGCCCGGCATCGGCCAGGACATCGCCACGTTCTTGCAGCTGCACTTCTCGAGCACGTCGATCGCCTACAACGTCGTCTATTTCTTGCTGGTCGTCATCTTCACGTTCTTCTATTCCTCGATCGTGGTGAACACCAAAGACATCGCCGACAACCTCAAAAAGTCGGGCTCGTTCATCCCCGGCATCCGGCCCGGCGATCCGACCGTGCAGTACATCAACAAGATTCTCTTCCGCATCACGGCCGCCGCCGCGGTGTACCTGGGACTGCTCGCCGTGTTGCCGTCGCTGCAGCAGTCGACCGGCCTCACGCAGCTCTACATCGGCTCGACCTCGCTGCTGATCGTGGTCGGCGTCGCGCTCGATTCGATCACCCAGATCGAAGCGCGCCTCGCGATGCGCGACTACCGCGGGTTCATCAAGAAGTGATCCTCGTATTCTTGGGCCCGCCCGGCGCCGGGAAGGGCACGCAGGCCAAGATTCTCGAGGATCGCTTCGGCTATCGGCAGATTTCGACCGGCGACATGCTGCGCCGTCATCGCACCGA
Source organism: Vulcanimicrobiota bacterium (assembly GCA_963845455.1). Classification (GTDB taxonomy): domain Bacteria; phylum Vulcanimicrobiota; class Vulcanimicrobiia; order Vulcanimicrobiales; family Vulcanimicrobiaceae; genus Lustribacter. Next base: position 19,301 of record CAWJSM010000005.1, read on the forward strand.
GAAGACGCCGCTCGGCCTCGAAGCGCAGGGCTACATGGACGCGGGCAAACTCGTGCCCGACGACCTCGTAATCCGCATGGTCGAAGCCGAGCTCGCCAACGCCGATAATGTGATCGTCGACGGCTTCCCGCGCACGATTCCGCAAGCCCAAGCGTTCGACGCATTGCTCGATGCGAAGGGCCTCAAGTCCGTCGCGGTGATCTTCGACGTCGACAACAGCGTGCTGATCGACCGCATCACCGGGCGCTGGTCGAACCCGCGCACCGGCCGCGTCTACCATCAGAAGTTCAACCCGCCGAAGGTCGCCGGCATCGACGACGAAGACGGCGGACCGCTCGTGCAGCGTCCCGACGACGCCGCCGACGTCGTCACCAAGCGTCTGGTCGAATACGACGAGAAGACCGCGCCGCTGATCGACCATTACGAAAAGCACGGCGATTTCGTACACGTCAACGGGCTCGGTGAGATCGGCGACGTGACGCGCGCGATCATCGCGAAATTGCCTGACGTCGGCAAAAACTCGGCCGCATGATCACGATCAAATCGGCGCGCGAGATCGAACTGATGCGCGTCAGCGGCAAGATCACGGCCAAAACGCTCTCGATGCTGATGAAGACGGTCAAGGCCGGGATGACGACGGCCGAGATCGACAAAATGGCCGAAGATTCGATCCGCTCGATGGGCGGCACCCCGACGTTTATCGGCTACAACGGCTACGCGCACACGCTGTGCACGTCGGTCAACGAGGAAGTCGTGCACGGCATTCCCGGACCGCGCGTCCTCAAAGACGGCGATCTGCTCTCGCTCGACCTCGGCACGACGCTCGAGGGCTACGTCTCCGACTCGGCGGTCACGATCCCGATCGGCAACGTCAGCGCGGAGGCCAAGCGCCTCATGACCGTCACCCAAGAGTGCTTGATGCTCGGCATCGCGCAGATGCAGGCCGGCAATCGCCTCGGCGATATCGGCCATGCCGTGCAGCAGCACGCCGAGAAGCACGGCTACGGCGTGGTCCGCCAGCTCGTCGGCCACGGCGTGGGAACCAAGCTCCACGAAGAGCCCCAAGTTCCCAACTACGGTACCCCCGGACACGGCACACAGCTCCGTCCGGGCCTGGTTCTGGCCATCGAACCAATGATTACCGAGGCCAGCTACGAGGTCGAAACCCTCGACGACGGCTGGACGGTTATCACGGAAGATGGTAAACTAGCTGCGCACTTCGAGCATACCATCGCCGTAACCAACGAGGGTCCCCGGATCCTCACCCTGCGGGACTACGCCGAACATCCCGACGTGAACCGCTATCGTCCCAAAGAAGAAGCAGCATGAAAGTCCGTCCGTCCGTCAAGCGCATCTGTGATGCGTGCAAAATCATTCGCCGCGAAGGCAAAGTGCGCGTGATCTGCAGCGTCAATCCTAAGCACAAACAGGTTCAGGGGTAACTCAATGGCGCGTATTTCCGGCATCGATCTTCCGCGCGACAAGCGCATCGAGATCGCCCTCACGTACATCTTCGGCATCGGTCTTCCGACGTCGAAGAAGCTGCTCGCCCAAACGGGCGTCAGCCCGGACGTGCGCGTGAAAGACCTCTCGGGCGAAGACGAAAACAAGCTGCGCGAAGCGGTCGACGCGATGAAGGTCGAAGGCGACCTGCGCCGCGAGATCGCCGGTCATATCAAGCGCCTCACCGACATCGGCTGCTACCGCGGCCTGCGTCACCGCCGCGGTCTGCCCGTGCGCGGCCAGCGTACGAAAACGAACGCGCGTACCCGTAAGGGCCCCAAGCGCACCGTCGCCGGCAAGAAGAAAGCCGCCAAGAAGTAACGTTCAACCGCGTACGTGTGATGCGAAGGACCGGCCCCGTGCCGGTCCTTTTCGTTTGGGCCGCGAAGCAGAGCGGCCATGGAACGCGGAAAGTTTTCCGGTTTCGACCACGTCGATGCGCGCGTGCGCGACCTCGCCGCGGCGCGCACGTTTTACGACGCGCTCATGCCCGCGCTCGGCCTGACCCACATCTACGAAGAAGACGGGCAAGTCGAGTACTATCATCCGCCGCTGGTGTCAACGCGCCGCGCCCATTTTTCGGGCTGCACGAAGATCCGGCGCACATCCCTAATGAAACCTGCATCGCGTTCACCGCGTCGACTCCGGGCGACGTCGATCGCCTTGCGAGCGTCGCGCGCGCCGCCGGCGCGATGGAAATGGAGGGACCGGAAATCCCGTACTCCGCCGAACGCTACTACGCCGTATTCTTCCGCGACCCGAGCGGCAACCGCATCGAAATCTGCTACCGCCGCCCGCACGAAGACCGCAGCGAAGCCCTCGCCGCCGCCACGTAGGCCGGCCGCGGAACGGAATTCCGCCGCTCGCGCAGAAACCTGGAAGCAATTCCCGTGCCGGAGGATTTGCGCATGAGCCAGACGACCAGCCAGTCAGCACCCGCCAAGCCGAAACCGGCGCTCAACCTGCGCTTTCTCTCGCACGGCACCCTCGAGTCGGCCGATCTCGAGAAGACGCGCACGTTCTACGAAGAGTTTCTCGGGCTCGAAGTGCATCGCACGAGCCCCGTCTCGTTGATGGTGCGCCTCGGCGGCCAACACGTCTACGCCGTGGTGCAATCGAAGGGCGGCTCCGAGATGCCGTTTCTGAACCACAACGGCCTCGACGTCGAGACGCGGGAAGAGGTCGACGAAGCGTACCGCATCGCGTGCGAGCAAGCCGAGAAGTGGGGCCTGCGCAAGCTGAGCAAACCGGCGCTGCAGCACGGCACGTACAGCTTCTACTTTTGGGACGCCGACGGCAACGCGTGGGAGATCCTGACGAACCCGAAGGGCGGCTATTCGTGGATCTTCGAGATGGGCGATCTCGAGGGCAAAGGTCATATGGCGCGCGATTTCCTCGCCGGAAGGCCGGACTAACGGCGCTGGATCCGTGCACCTCGTTACCCTGAAAGCGGGGCCGCACGGCCGGCGTGGTGGTCGGCGACGACGTGCTCGATTTCGTGACGGCGCGTGAGTCGCTCCGAGCGGCGCACCTGATCCCGCCGAGCGTTCGCGGGATTCTCGAAGGCGGCGACGCCGCGCTCGATCTCGTGCGCCGCGCCATCGACGCGTGCACGAGTGACAGCGTGCGCGAACGGCTGCGCGCGGCCGGCGCGTTGACGAACCGCGATGCGACCCCGCTGTTCGCGCCGATTCCCGATCCGGGCATGATCCTCTCGTGCGGGCTCAATTATCACGCGCATCTGCGTGAGATGGCGACGCCCGTGCCCGATGCGCCGACCGCGTTCACGAAGAATGCCGCCCAGCTGATCGGTCCCGAAGATGCGATCGTGCTGCCGCCCAAGCATCCGGGCATGGTCGATTGGGAAGGCGAGTTCAGCGTCGTGATCGGGCGGCCCGCTTACAATGTGAGCGAGCGCGACGCACTCGATTACGTCGGCGGTTACACGCTGATCAACGATGTCTCGGCGCGCGATTGGGTTGCGCCGGTGTTTCGTGCCACCGGTGTGATGGGACCCATCCTCGCCTGGGAACAGAACCTGCTCGGCAAGCAGTTCCCGACGTTCTGTCCGATGGGCCCGGTTGTGGTGACGCCCGACGAAATCGGCGACGTTGAGAATGTCGAGCTCTCGACGCTACTCAACGGTGAGGTAATGCAGTCGGCAAACACCAGCGATCTCGTGTTCGGCGTGCGTAAACTCATCGCGTACTATTCGCAGTTCTACGCGTTCCGGCCGGGCGACGTGATTACGACCGGTTCGCCGTCCGGCGTCGGCTACGGACGCGATCCGAAGGTCTTCATGCACGACGGCGATCGCATCGAAGTGCGCGCCACCGCCATCGGCACGCTAGCTAACCCGGTCCGCGCCGCTTCCCGCTTCCGTGAGCAACGCGCGCAGATAACGCGTCGGCTGCGTCGGACCGAGCCCGTCGTGCGGTGGCAACGGTTGGCCCTTGCTGCGCGCGAGTTCGTGCGCCGTCAGATAGGCGTAGAGCGCATCGTAGACGGGCAGGCTACGTTCGATGATCGCGGCGTCATCGTCCTCGAGCAGCATCGTGCCCTCGGAAATTGCGAGCAGTCCGAGCGCCGCTTGTAACTCCGGCGTTGCGGGCTGCTCGTTCTCGAGCACGTAGGCGATCCCGGCTTGGATGATTCGCGCGAGTGCGCGGAGCCCTGGATCATCCAGCTGGTATTTCGCGAGCAACTTGGCGAACGTGCTGCCCGCTTCGTCGTGCGGCCCGATCTCCGCGCCGGGCAGTGCGAAGGGGATCGCGTCCGCCGGCTGCTGCGCTTCTTGGCCCCACGGCACGAAAACGAACACCGCATCCGGATCGATGAAACGTTTGATCAGCCATGGCGACGCCACGCGATCGAGATGCACGAAATCCCGCGTTACCCACTTCATTTCGCCTCCATTGCGCTCTCGGTTAAATCGGCAGATCGATCTCGCGTCCGCGCCCTGCTTTCACGCAGGCGTCGTAGACGTAGTTGGCGGCGGCCATGTCCCACAGCGCGACGCCGAGCGATTCGAACAACGTGATTTGATCGGCGCTCGTGCGGCCCGGCGTTTTGCCGGTGACGATGTCGCTTAGCAGAACGGCGCGTGACCAGTCCCATGCGCCGGCTTTTTCGGCCTCGATCAGATCGCCCGATTCGACCTTCGCTTGCGCGAGGTCTTCGAGCGCGACGATGCCGGCGCGGCGCACGACGTCCCCATCGATCTCGGCCGACGTCGCGCGGTTCGAACCGGCGGCGTTAACGTGCGTGCCCGGATCGAGCATCGAACCGAGAACGAGCGGTGTCGAGGCGCTGGTCATCGTCGTCACGACGTGCGCGCCGCGCACGGCGCTCGCAACGCTGTCGGCCGCTTCGACCGGAATCTTCAAGAGCGCGCTCATCTCGCTGCAGAACTTCGCCGTATGTTCGGGGTTGCGGCCGGCGGCGCGCGCGTGGGTGATCGGACGTGCGCGGCACACGGCCTCGAGCTGCGTGCGCGCTTGCCAGCCGGTGCCGATGATGGCGGCGACGCTCGCGTCGGGACGCGCCATCAGCCGCGTCGCGAGACCGGATGCGGCGCCCGTGCGGATCTGTCCGAGCCGGTTGGCCTGGATCAGCGCGATCATCTTTGCGTCGCTGCCGTAGACGGTGACGACGAAGTTCGCGTGGCCGGCGCCGATCGGGTAGCACTTGTGACCGATGCGCCCGTCGAGACCCGCGCCCATCAGGTTCATGCGCACGCCGGTGGTGAACGGGCGCTGACGCGGCGTGTTGGAGGCCGTGCCTGCTGCGAGCGCGCGCGCGGCGGCGTCCAGCAGGTCGATCGTGGTGGCGACGTCCAGGGTTGCGTCGACGTCTTCTTCGGTAATAAAGCGAACCATGAACGCTGGAAACCAGCCCATCGGCGGGCGTTTGCAGCGCGCGGGTCGTACGGCGCACCTATGGAGGCGAAAGGGTCAGCTACTCGCGGCAGCGTCCTCGCGCTGACTGCCGCGTGCATCGTCTATGCGGTAGCCCTTACGCTGCTGGGCGCCGATCGCTACCTGAGTTATAAATCGGGCGGGGACCTCGGCGAGTTCGTGCAGACGATCTCGACACCGTTCTCGGGCTTCGGCGACATCCCCGAGGGCGGCAGCCACTTTCTGCATCATTTCTCGCCGCTGCTCTACCTCTGCTCGCCGCTGCTGTTGCTCACGCACTCGCCGATCGTGCTTAACGTGGTGCAAGGCATCGCCGGAGCGCTGGTCGCGCCGGCCATCTTCTTGCTCGTGCGCAAACGCGCCGGTGCGCGGCTCGGGCTGCTCGCGGCCTGCGTCTCGCTGCTCTACCCGGCGCTCGTCGGCGTTTCGTTTACCGAGTTCAGCGAGAACGTTTTCGCGCCGGCGACAATCGCGTGGCTGGCATGGGCCGTCGACGCGCGCCGCTGGAGCTGGGCCGCGGTGCTGGTCGCGGTCGGTCTCGCCATCAAAGAAGATGAAGCACTGATGTTCATCGTGCTCGGCGCGGGCTTCGCGTTGTGGGCCAAGCGGCGCGGCGACGTGCCGCTGTTCCGTTTCGCGGCCGCTACGGCGCTCGCGGGGGGGCTGACGTTGCTGCTGTTCTTCGTCGTCGTGCGGCCGCTGGTCGGCGGGCACGACACGTGGTTTGCCTTCAGCTACATCACGAACCCGAACGTCTCGCAAGAAGGCATCATGGCCGTGCTCGGCCGGCTGAGCTATCTGCTCGAAGCGCTGGTTCCGCTGTGCTTCGTCCCGTTGTTCGGCTGGCCGGCGCTGATCGTGGTGCCGGGCCTGGTCGAAGTGCTGTCATCGCGCTGGCCCTACACCTACACGATGGGCCAGCACTACGCCGGCGTGTGGATCGGCGAGATGCTCGTCGCCTACGGGCTCGTGCTCGCTGCGATCGCGCGCGTGCGGGGCCCGCGCTTCGCTTCACGGTTGGCAATCGCGTCGATCGTGATCTGTCTCTTGAATCTTGGTCTCGCCTCGCCGACGCACTGGCGGCACTACCTCGGTCCGGTAACGGCGCACGATCGCGCGATCGACGCGGTCATCGCGAGCCTGCCGCCGGATGCCGATGTCGGCACGCACGATGAGATCTACAGCCATCTCGGCTTCGACCCGAACGCGCGCAACGAGTGGGCCTCGCAACCGCAATACATCCTCGTCGACAACCAATACCCGTCGGACTATTGGCACACGGTGCAGCGCCCGCAGCTCGACGTGCTGATCCGCCGGCACGTCTACACGCTCGTGCGCGCCGACGACGGGGTGGAACTCTACCGGAAGAACGGCAGCAGCGCGTCGTAGGTCGCTTCGGGCGCCTCTTCCGGCAAGAGGTGCCCGCAATCCAAAGCGTGGCCGCGCACGTCGCTTGCGCGTTCGCGCCACGTTGCAAGTACGTCGTAGAGTTGCCCGACCACGCCCTTCGCACCCCATAATGCGAGCAGCGGTGCGTCCACGGTGCGTCCGGCGCTCGCATCGGCGGCGTCGAGTTCGAGCCCGATGCCGGCCGCGGCGCGATAGTCCTCGCAACAAGCATGAATCGTCGCCGGCTTGCAGTAGCAGCGCAGATATTCCGCGATCGCGGCATCCGTGATCGCACCGGGCGTTTTATTCTGCCGCCCGATGTGCTCGCGCAAGTAGAACTCCGGATCCAAACCGATGAGGTGTTCGGGAATCGGATAGGGCTGGATCTGAAAGAACCACCACACGTAACGCACGGCGAACGCCATGTCCGTGCGCGCATACATCGTGAGCGTCGGCGCGATATCGAGCACGGCGAGGCGTTCGATCGCCGCCGGTGCATCGAGCGCCATGCGGTGCGCGACGCGCGCGCCGCGATCGTGTCCGGCGACGCCGAAGCGCTCGAAGCCGAAGCTGCCGCATCACGGCGAGCTGGTCGCGGGCCATCGCGCGCGGCGAGTAGTTGACGTGGCGTTCGCCGCCCTCGGGTTTGCTCGAATCGCCGTAGCCGCGCAAGTCGGTGAGCACGACCGTGAAGTGCTCGGCCAGCCGGCCCGCGATCTTGTGCCAGCAGACGTGCGTTTGCGGATGCCCGTGCAGCAACAGCAGCGGCGGTCCGCTGCCGCCGCGCAGCGTATGGATCGTCGCGCCGTCGGTCGCGATCTCGGATGCGGTGAAGCCGGGAAAGAACACCTAGGGGCCGGTGTGCGAGCTGTCCGTCTTGACGACGATGACCGACGGTCCGGCGACGGCGAACGGCGCGATCGAGCGCGCCTCGCAGATCGGCGATGCGCTCGACGGTCTCGCCATGCGCGCCGAAACCGCGCGCGATGGCGGCGATGTCCGGGCCGCGCAGGTCGCTGGCCGGAAAGGCCTTGCTGCCGGCGCCTTTACGGTGACGTTTCACGGCCGCGCGCACCGCTGCATACGACGCGTTGTCGATCACGACGTACGTGATCGGCAGTTGCATCTGCTGCGCCGTGAACAGCGCCTGAATGCCGAACTGGAACGAACCGTCGCCGACGACGTCGACGACGCGCGCTTTCGGCCGCGCGAGCTGCACGCCGATCGCGCCGCCCATGCCCCAGCTGAGCGAGCCGCCGGCGGCGGTGAGATGTTCGCGCGCCGCATCGGGAACGATCGACTCGGCCAGATAGCCGCCGCTCGTCACCGCGTCGTTGATCACGAAGCAGTCGCGCGGCAGCATTTCGTTGAGCGCTTCGCATAGCACTTGCGGATGGATCGGCGTTTCGGCGTAACGCGCGCGCAGCGCAGCCCGGTGCGCATCGGTTGCGCTGCGATAGGCCGCGATCGCCGCGGCTTTATGCGCGGCGCGGGCGCTGCTCGTTGCCGGTGGGATCGCGCCGATGAGATCGCACAAGCCGAGCTCGGCGTTGCCGGTGAGGCCGACGTCGACGCCGGCAAGTTTGCCGATTTGCGCGGGATCGCTGCACAGATGGATGATCTTCGCCGCAGCTGGTTGCAAGGGGCCGCGCGCTTCCTCGAACTCGACGAACGAGTACATCCCGGCATAGAGCAGCACGTCGGCGCCCGCGATCGCCGGATGCGTGAGCGAATACGTTCCGGCGAACGCCGGATGATCGCCGTGAATGGCCGCCGCTTGACCGGTGCGCCGGTCTTCGAGCACGATCGGTGCTTGCAGGCGGTCGGCGAGCGCGGTCAACGCGTCTTGCGCCTCGGCGTTGAACGCGATCTCGCTGCCGGCGACGATCGTGACCGCCTTGCCCGCGGCGAGCAGTTCGGCGGCGGCGCTGACGTCGGCCGGATCGGGCCGGCGGCGCGCGGCGAAGCGTTGACGCTTCGCGGGGGGCAAGGGTGCCTCGAGTTGCGCTTCGACCAGGTCTTGCGGCAGCCCGAGATAGGCCGGTCCCATCGGCTCCGCAACCGCAGCTTGCAGCGTGCGGCTCAGATCGCCCGGGATGCCGTCGGTCTTCAACGCGACGCGCGAACGTTTGACAAGCTGGCGGATGTAGTCTTGCTGAAAGGGCGAGGTCGTGAAGCCGTCGCGATTGGCGATTGCGGTCGACTTGAGCCCGTTGAGGATGACGAGCGGGCTGTGGGCGTTGGCCGCGCAGGTCAGGTGCGCGACGCCGTTCGCCAAGCCCACGTTGGCGTGCAGATAAGCGATCGCCGGGCGGCCGCTGACGCGCGCGTATCCGTCGGCCGCAGACACCGCGATCGCCTCGTGCGTCGTGAGGATCACGCGCACGCCGGGATAGTCGAGCGATGCATCGAGCACCGCGGCTTCGGTACTGCCGGGACAGGTGAAGAGCAGATCGATCTTCCAGTCCCGCAGCATGTCGAAGATCGCGTGGGCGCCGTCGTGTACGAGGGCTGCGGCGGCGACGCGATCTTGCAGTTGCATCTCTGGGGCCCTTCGCACCGCCGGAAAGCGCTCCCTGGGATCAAGCTGGCAACCGCTTTGTAGAGTTTACGGCTGAGAGGATGGCTCGGCCCCATTTGCGGGAACCATAGAAGTAGGGTGGCCAGCAGAATTCGAGGTAGGTATCATTTCCGGCCAACTGCGCCCGTTCGGCGACTTCTCAGATTTCGGTGAGGCGGCTGAAGGCGTCATGGACATGCTCAACGAGCTGCACGTCCTCGACGCCTGGTTCGTCACCCGCATTCGGCTCGATGAGTGGATCGTCACGCACCTGCGCGGCAAAGCGCCGTTCGAACGCGGCCAGGCGCTGAAGATTCCGGCCGCGATGCGCGAGACGATGCTGCGCGGCCAGGACGGTAAAAGCAAGGTCGAGTCGGAGCTCGAGCAGGTCGCGGTGCGAACTTCGGCCGACCGCTCGCCCGGGGAGCCGGCCTTCGTCGGCGCCCCGCTCGTGGTCGGTGACCAGCTCTTCGGCGTGCTCTGCGGCGTGGACATGAGCTCGAAGCTCACGCCGGCGCATCACGACTCGCCGCATTTGATGACGGCCGCACGCATTCTCAGCACGATCCTCCGCAACGAACTCGAAAACGAAGCGCTGATCCGGCGCGCCGAGCGGGCCGAGGCCGACGCCCTGGTCGACGAGCTGACCGGCCTCTTCAACCGCCGCGGCTGGGATCGCTTGACCGAGGCCGAGGAAACGCGGGCGGCGCGCTACGGTCACGGCGCGACGGTGTTCATGATGGACGTCGACGGGCTCAAGCAGAAGAACGACGCCGAAGGCCACACGGCCGGGGACGCACTGCTGCGGCGCGTGGCCGACGCGGTGCGCAGCGTGATCCGTGAGCACGACGTCGCGGCGCGTTTGGGCGGCGATGAATTCGCGGTCTTGGCGGTCGAGAGCGACGGCGAGCAATCGAGCGGTCTCCAGCAACGCCTCGAGGCCGCCTTTGCCGCCGCCGGCGTCGAGCTCTCGATCGGTACGGCGCACCGGGCGTACGACGGCGGCATCGCCGAGGCGGTCGAACGGGCCGACGCGGCAATGTACGAGCGCAAGGCCGCTCGGGCGCGCGTCGAAGCCAGAAGGGCATGAGCCGGTTTCCCGCCCTCGCCGTTAGCCTGTTTCTCGTCCTCGGCGGCCCGGCCGCCGCGGAAACTCCGGCGCCGGCGGCCAAAATCGTGCCCGGAACCTACCGGCAGATCGATACGGTTACCAAGCAGCCACTCGCGGTCGGCAGCCAGATCGTGATCATCGCCGGTAAGGCCGGGCGGCTCGGATTCTCGCTGAACGCGGTCCGTCAGGCCGACATGAACCAGGGCTTCGTCGTGGGCCTGCTGCCGGCCGCGCCGCCGCTCACCTGGTCGCGCACGTCGTCCGCGGGAAACTGCCGTTTGAGCTTCGAGGTAATGCCCAAAGCGCTCAAGGTCACCCAGGACCTCGGCTTCGGCGATTGCGGCTTCGGCGCCGGCGTCAACGCGACCGGGACGTACTGCCTTGGTCGCCGAGAAGCCGCTCAAGCCTTGACCGATGAGGCCATTTCCCGGTAATATAGGGCGTTGTCTCCGGCGCTGCCGGAGACGCGCATTCGTGCGCCCACCGCCCTCGCCGAGCGGTTTGGAACGAGTTCGGGCCGGTTCGCGTCAGCGAATCAGTGCCGGCCGAGGCGACGACACCCCCTCTCGTTGCAGGGGGCAAGATAAACGACGGAGTTTCCTTTTGGCGGCCAAGAAACAGACCAAGACGCGCAAGAAGCGCGAGTTCAAGAACGTCGGATCCGGGCATCGCGCACATCCACAGCTCGTTCAACAACACGATCGTGACGATGACCGACAACCAGGGTTCGACGATCGCCTGGGCGTCGGCGGGCAACCTCGGGTTCAAGGGTTCGAAGAAGTCGACCCCGTTCGCAGCGCAGATGGCCGCCGAAGCGGTCGCGCGCAAGTCGATGGAACACGGGATGAAGTCGGCCGAAGTCTACGTCAAGGGTCCGGGCGCCGGTCGCGAAGCCGCGATCCGCTCGCTGCAGGCCGCCGGTCTGGAAATCACACTGATCAAAGACGTGACGCCGATTCCGCACAACGGTTGCCGTCCGCCCAAGCGGCGCCGCGTGTAAGGGAGTTTAGAGAAAGATATGGCTCGTTATACTGCCGCGGTGTGCCGTCTGTGCCGCCGCGAAACCGCCGCCTCCAAGACCGGCGAAAAGATCAAGCTCTTCCTCAAGGGCGACCGCTGCCTCTCGCGCAAGTGCGCGGTCGAGCGCCGCGGCACCGCGCCCGGTCAGAAGACGCAGAACACCAAGGCGCGTCAGAAGATCTCGGAATACGGCCGCCAGCTGCGCGAGAAGCAGAAGATGCGCCGCTACTACGGCGTGCTCGAGACGCAGTTCGAGAGCTACTTCCGCGAAGCGCAGCGCGTCCCGGGCCAGACCGGTAAGGTCTTCCTCCAGACGCTCGAACGCCGCTTCGACAACGTCGTCTACCGCCTGAACCTGGCGATGAGCCGCAAACAGGCGCGTCAGCTCGTCACCCACCGCCACTTCCGCATCAACGGCCGGATCGTCAACATCCCGTCGTTCATCGTGAAGGCCGGCGACGTGATCACGATCAGCGACCGCTCGAAAGAAACCGACGCGTTCAAGCAGCTGATCGAAGTTGCGAAGAACCGCCGTCATCCCGAATGGCTCGAGTTCTCCGAAACCGACGCATCCTCGAAGGTTCTGGCACTGCCGGGCCGCGAGCAAATCGATACGCCGGTCGACGAACAGCTCATCGTCGAATACTACTCGCGCTAAACTCACTCAATCGCCGCTAGGCGTACGATCGTCGGCGCATCGGATGGTGCGCCGGCGGATAACGTAAGCGGAAACAAGGATCAACCGAAACACAATGACCGTCCTCGACACGCCGCAAGGCACCCAAATCGAAGTTCGCGAGCGTCGCGAAAACTACGCCAAGTTCGTGATCGAGCCGCTCGACCGCGGCTTCGGCATCACGCTCGGCAACGCGCTGCGCCGCGTGCTGCTCTCGTCGATCCCCGGCGCTGCCGTCACGTACGTCAAGATCGACACCGTGCTGCACGAGTTCTCGACGATTCCGGGCGTCGTCGAAGACACCGTCGACCTGCTGCTCAACCTCAAGGGCCTGCCGCTCAAGCTGAACACCGACGATCCGAAGGTGCTCACGCTCAACGTCAGCGGCTCGAAGGAAGTCACCGCGGGCGACATCTCGCCCGACGCCGACGTCGAGATCCTGCAGCCCGACTACCACATCGCGACGATGACGAAAAAAGACGCCAAGATCCAGATGGAAATCGGCGTCGAGAAGTCGCGCGGCTACGTGACCGCCGACCGTCAGAAGAACATCGAGCACATGATCGGGCTGATCCCGATGGACTCGATCTTCTCGCCGATCCGCAAGGTCAACTTCACCGTCGACGACACGCGCGTCGGACAGTCGGTCGACTTCGACCGCCTCACGCTCGAGATCGAGACCAACGGTTCGATCACGCCCGACGATGCGCTCTCCGAAGCGGCCAACATCTTCACCGATCAGCTCGCGCTGTTCATCGACTTCTCGACCGAAGAGAAGCCGGTGCCCGACGGCGCCCGCCAGCGAATGGGACGTGCCGGTCGAAACGCTCAACCTGAGCGTGCGTTCGTTCAACTGTCTCAAGCGTGCCGGGATCTCGAAGGTCTCGGAACTGCTCGACATGACCGAAGACGAAATCTTCAAGATGCGCAACTTCGGCAAGAAGTCGCTCGACGAGATCAAACAAGTACTCGAAGAAAGGGGCCTGTCGCTGCGCCAAGCTAGTGGATTCGGCTACGTCGAATCCTTCGCGTTCGGCCTTCGGCCGAGCCGCCTACTGACGACAAGGACAGAATCAGATCATGCCGCACCAAATGGCGAACAAACGCCTCTCACGCACGCAGGGACCGCGTCGCGCGCTGCTCCGCAGCCTGACGACGTCGTTCTTCTTGCACGAGAAGATCGAGACCACGTCGACCAAGGCCAAGGAGATCTCGAAGATCGCCGAGCGCATGATCACGCAGGCTCGCCGTGGCGATCTGCACTCGCGCCGCCTCGTCGCCGAGTACTTGCTCGACCCGCGCGTCGTGAAGAAGCTGTGCGAGCAGATCGCACCGGCCTACAAAGACAAGACCGGTGGTTACACCCGCATCACCAAGTCGCGCGTGCGTCCCGGCGACGCCGCCGAGCTCTCGTTCCTGGAATTAGTCAAGTAGCAGGGTTCGCGCTCTGCGCGAACCCGTGGCGTTTGGGCGCTGCGCGCCCAAGCCGCTACTGCCAATATGAGCAACATAGTCGTAGCTGAAGACCCCCTGTCTCTGCATTCCGCGATGCGCTCGTTCATCGCGGACGCAATCACGCCGATTAGCGCGTTCCTCGCCCTGGCTCAGCCGGGGCGTTCGTGTTTGTTGGAGTCGGTCGAAGGCACCGACCGGATCTCGCGCTATTCGTTCATCGGGATCGACTATCTCGAGGCGAAAGTGTTCGACGACGATCCGCAGATGCTCGACGGCATCCGCGCGCTGATCGGCAAGTACGACCTCGATACCTCGGCGTTGCCGTTTCCCGGCGGCGCGGTGTGCGTGTTCACCTACGATGCGGCTCGCCAGTTCGAGAAGATCGGGCCCAAGCTGCCATCCGACATCCCGTTCTCCGACGCGCTGGTGGTCGTGCCGGGAACGTGGGTCGTCTTCGACCACTTCACGCACCGCGTCACGCTGATCGGCTTTGCCCGCAACACCGCGGAGCTGCCGGGTGTCGAAGCGCGCCTGGCCGACTACGAACAGCGCTTGATGACGGCGCGTTCGAGCGTGCCCAAAGAGATCCGCGTGCGCGGAGCGGTGAGCCAATCGATGGACCGGCCGGCGTTTCTCGAGCGCGTCGCGACGGCCAAGCACCATATCTACGAAGGCGACATCTACCAGCTTCAAGTCGGCATCCGGTTCTCGGCCGAGATCGAAGGCGGCACGCCGTTCGACTTCTACCGGCAGATCCGCGCCCTCAACCCCTCGCCCTACATGTTCTACATCGAACACGGCGGCGAAGCGGTATTCGGTGCCTCGCCGGAGTTTCTGGTGCGCCTCGACGGCCGGCGTGCGTCGATGCGTCCGCTCGCCGGCACCCGCTCGCGCAATCCGGATCCCGATGCCGATACCGCCGTCGCCGCCGAGCTGCTGGCGAACGAAAAAGAACGCGCGGAGCACGTGATGCTGGTCGATCTCGGCCGCAACGACTTGGGCGCGGTCGCCACGACGGGCAGCGTGCACGTCGACGAGCTGATGATCATCGAGCGCTTCTCGCACGTGATGCACATCGTCTCGAACGTCGTGGCCGAATTGCGCGAGGATCGCGACGCGCTCGATCTCTTCGCCGCAACCTTTCCGGCCGGTACCGTCACCGGCGCGCCCAAGATTCGCGCGATGCAGATCATCGATACGCTTGAGCCCGTCGCGCGCAATTTTTATGCCGGCAGCATCGCGCACTTCCATTTCGACGGCGACATGGATTCGTGCATCACGCTGCGCTGCGTGGCCGTGGCCGGCGGCAAGGCCTACTGGCAAGCCTCGGCCGGCATCGTCGCCGACAGCGAACCGGCCGCCGAATACGACGAGATCCAACACAAAACCGGCATCGTCCGCGCCGTCCTAGGCCTACCGCGATGACGTACTCGTGTGAGTTGTTTATCGTCGTGATGTATTGTCATCCCGAGCTTGTCGAGGGACCGCCTCAATCATCAAGCTTGGTCGCTGCCCCTCGACAAGCTCGGGGTGACAAATAACATGAAGCTTTTGCTCGTCGACAACTACGATTCGTTTACGTACAACCTCGCGCACCTCTTCGGCGGAGCCGGTGCCGAGGTCGACGTCATTCGCAATGACGATCCCCGTTTGGTCGACGGTGTGCTGGCGAATTACGACGCCACCGTGGTCGGCCCGGGTCCGGGGCGGCCGGAAGATGCCGGGCGTTTGTATGCGATCTTGCGCGAGGCGGCGGCGACGAAGCACCCGCTGCTCGGCGTTTGTTTGGGCGCGCAGGGGATCGGTGCGGTCTTCGGCGGCGAGGTGATTCACGCGCCGCAGCTCATGCACGGCAAAACCTCGGAGATCACGCACGACGGGTCGGGCGTCTTCGCCGGCGTGCCGTCACCGTTCACTGCGACGCGTTACCATTCGCTGTGCATCTCGCACGAGAACTTCCCGGCCTCACTGAAGGCCGTTGCGGCGAGTGAAGACGGCGTGATTCAAGGTGTCGCGCACCGCGAGCTGCCGATCTGGGGCGTCCAGTTCCATCCCGAATCGATCCTCACGCCGGCCGGAGCGCAACTCGCGCGCAACTTCCTCGCGAGCGCGCAAGCATGAACGACTACCCGCAGCTCTTGCGCTCCGTTCTCCGCGGTGAGGATCTCTCGGCCGACGATGCGGCGCGCATGATCGGCGGCATCATGGACGAGACGATCTCGCCCGTGCGCACGGCCGCGCTGTTCGCGGCGCTCGCCGCGAAGGGTGAGTCGGCCGATGAGATCGTCGGCGCGGCGCGCGCGATGCGCGAACGCTGCGTCCGCGTCGAACACGGTTTGCCGATGGTGCTCGACATCGTCGGCACCGGCGGCGACGGCGCGTGCACGATCAACATCTCCACCATGGCGGCGCTGGTCGTCGCGGGCTGCGGCATTCCGGTAGCCAAGCACGGCAATCGCGCGGCGTCGAGCGCCTGCGGCAGCGCCGACGTGCTCGAAGCGCTCGGCGTCGAGATCGAACGCGATCCGGAAACGTCGGCGCGATTGCTGCGCGAGGCGCGCATCGCCTTTCTCTATGCCCGGCGCCACCATCCGGCAACGCGCGCGGTCGGTCCGGTGCGCAGCGAACTCGGCGTACGGACGATCTTCAACGTTCTGGGGCCGTTGACGAACCCAGCCGGGGCAAACCGGTCTGGTCGTCGGGGTTGCGGAAGAGCGGCACCTCGTGCTCTTGGCCGAAGCGCTGCGCGACCTGGGCGGCGATGCTGCGGCCATCATTCATTCTGCCAGCGGTCTGGATGAGATTGCCGGCGAGGGACCGACGCACGTGATGCAGTTCGGTGCGAGCGGGATGCGGCGCTGGGTCCTCGATCCGGCCGACTACGGCGTGCACGCACCGCTCGATGTGATTCGCGGCGGCGATGCAGCGGTCAACGCGGCCGCCGTGCTCGCAATCCTCGGCGGCGAGCGTTCGCCGCGGGCGGATCTGGTGGTGCTGAACGCCGCATTGGCTTTGGTGGTCGCGGACGCCGCGGCCGACATCAACGATGGGATGGGACGCGCCCGGGCCGCGATCGCCAGCGGCGCCGCGCGCGCAGCGCTCGACGCATTGCGCGGCGAGCGTATCAAGGAGGTCGCTTCGTGAACGACATGCTCGACAAACTCTATGCCGCGACCGCGATCGTGCGCGCTGCCGATGAGGCGCGCGAGCCGCTCGACGTGCTCCGCGAACGCGCGCACGCGCGCATGAGCGAACGCCGCCCGTTTCGCGCGGCGCTGCTCGCGGGCGACGGCCCGGCGATCATCGCCGAGATCAAGCGCGCGTCACCCTCCGTCGGCTTGATCGTGCGCGAACTCGATCCGGCCGCGATCGCCCGCGCCTACGAAGCGGCCGGCGCCAACGCGATCAGCGTGCTCACCGAAGGCGATCATTTTCTCGGCGACCTGGCCTATCTCGACATCGCGCGCAGCGCGTGCCGGCTGCCGATCTTGCGCAAGGACTTCATGCGCACGCGCTACGACGTGGCGCGGTCCGCAGCATACGGTGCCGATTGCGTGCTCGCGATCGTCGCCGGCCTCGACGACGCCGAGCTGAGCGCGATGTTCGACGAGGCCGCGCGCTATGCGCTCGACGTGCTGGTGGAAGTGCACGACGAAACCGAACTCAAGCGCGCGATCGCGGTCGGCGCGACAATTCTCGGCATCAACAACCGCGATCTGCGCACGTTCGAGACGAACCTCGCGGTGACGGCCGAACTGTTGCCGCTCGTGCCGTCCTCGATCGTCGTCATCTCGGAGAGCGGCGTGCGCTCGCGCGAAGACGTCCAGCCGCTCTACGCGGCCGGCGCGCGCGGCTTCCTCGTCGGCGAGTCGCTGATGCGCTCGAACGATAAAGCGGAGATGATCCGCGCGCTGCGCGGCAGCGGGGTGCCCGCATAGCCGGCCATACCCGCGTCAAGATCTGCGGTTGCACGAGCATTGGGGACGTCGAGGGCGCGGTCGACGCCGGCGCCGATGCCGTCGGGATCATCTTTGCGGAATCACCGGTTCAGGTCCGTGTGGCCGACGCGCGCGCGATCGTACGCAGCGTGCCGCCGTACGTGGCCGTTGTGGGCGTCATGGTCAACCCGTCGCCGGCCGAGGTTGAAGAGATTCTGGCGCTCGGCTGCGTGCCGCAGTTCTCGGGCGATGAGTCACCCGAGTTCTGCGCGGCCGTCGCGCGCGGCCGCTACGTGAAGGTGCTGCACTTCGTGCACGGCGAGAACTACACCGCGCAGCGGGCCGAAGCGATGGCCGAACGCTATCGCGAGGCCGACCTGCAGTTCGATTCGCGCGCCGGCGAACTTTACGGCGGAACCGGCACCTCGTTTGACTGGCCGTTGGTTACGGCCATCGCACGGCGGCGGCGCGTGATCGTGAGCGGCGGCTTGAATCCCGCCAACGTCGCGGCAGCGGTGGCGAGCGTACGCCCGTTCGGCGTCGACGTGCGCACCGGCGTCGAACGTAACGGTGCCAAAGATATGGCGATGATGCGCGCGTTCGTGCGCGCCGTTCGAGAAACAGATGAAGGGATCTCGCTTGCAAAAACCTGATTCGCGCGGCTACTTCGGCAAATTCGGCGGGATGTTCGTTCCTGAGGTGCTGGTCGGTGCGGTTACCGAACTCGAGCACGCGATGAACGACGCGTTCGCCGACCCGTCGTTCTGGCGCGAGTATCATGACGTGCTGCGCGATTACGTCGGACGGCCCTCGCCCGTCTATCGCGCCGAACGGCTGGCCGGTCCGAATGCGGCGACGCTGCTGTTCAAGCGCGAGGACCTCAACCACACCGGCGCGCACAAGATCAACAACACGGTCGGCCAAGCGCTTGCTCGCGCGGCGCATGGGCAAGACCCGCTTCATCGCCGAGACCGGCGCCGGTCAGCACGGCGTCGCGACCGCGACGGTCGGCGCGAAGTTCGGCGTGCCGGTGGAAGTGTTCATGGGCGCCGTCGACGTCGAGCGTCAGGCGCTCAACGTCTACGTGATGAAGCTGCTCGGCGCGACGGTGCACTCGGTCGAGAGCGGAACGCGCACCCTCAAGGACGCGACCAACGAAGCGTTTCGCGATTGGGCCGGCCGCGTCGCCGATACGTTCTACATCATCGGCAGCGTCGTCGGCGCGCATCCGTATCCGTACATGGTGCGTGAGTTCCAGAAGGTCATCGGCATCGAAGCGCGCGCGCAGGTGCTCGAACGCTATGGACGCTTGCCCACGGACGTCGTGGCGTGCGTCGGCGGCGGCTCGAATGCGATGGGCATCTTCGCCGGCTTCGTCGACGACGCGGCGGTGAAGCTGTGGGGCGTCGAGGCGTCGGGGCACGGCGTGCAGGCGATCGACACGGCGGCCTCGATCAACGCCGGTTCGGTCGGCATCTTGCACGGTTCGCGCTCGTACGTGCTGCAAACGCCGGAGGGTCAGGTGCGCGACACGCACTCGATCAGCGCCGGCCTCGATTACCCCGGCGTCGGTCCCGAGCACGCATTTCTCAGCGATTCCGGCCGCGCCACGTACGTGTCGGCCACGGATGAAGAAGCGATCGCGGCCTATCACGAGATGGCGCGCAGCGAGGGCATCGTGCCGGCGCTCGAGAGCGCGCACGCGATCGCGTACGCGTGCAAGCTCGCGCGCGAGATCGGGCCGGACGGGTTGATCTTGGTGAACCTGAGCGGACGCGGCGATAAGGATACGCGCACGATCGCCGCGCTCGATGCGGCAACGCCGGCGGCGGTCCTGGCGTGATCGCCGCCGACGACCGGCTCGCGCGGGTCTTCGCGGCCGCGCGCGCGGAGAAGCGCGCGGCGCTGATCATCTACTTGGTCGCGGGCGATCCCGATGCTGCGACGACCGCGGCGGTGATCGATGCGATCTCGCCGTACGTCGATCTGATCGAGCTCGGTATCCCCTATGGCGATCCGCTCGCCGACGGCCCGACGATCCAAGCCGCGGGGCAACGCGCCCTCGCCGGCGGGATGACGCTCGACGGCGCGCTCGCCTTGACGCGCGGCGCGCGCGATCGCGGTAACGCGCCGATCCTGTTCTTCAGCTATGTCAACCCGATCGTGCAGTACGGCGCCGAGCGTTTTGCCGCGGCTGCGCGCGAAGCGGGCGCACTCGGCGCGATCGTTCCCGACGTTCCGCTCGAGGAGTTGGCGTCATTCGCGCCGGCGTTCCGCAGCGAAGGGCTCGCGATTCCGCTGCTGGTGGCGCCCACCACCCCGCCCGAACGTGCGGGCCGGATCGCCGCGGCCAGCGACGGCTTCGTCTACATCGTCTCGCGCCTGGGCGTGACCAGCGCCGGCCGCGAGCCGGACATCGCGTGGATCCGCTCGTCGGTGGAGGCGTTGCGTGCGCAAACGCAGCGGCCGCTCGCGGTTGGTTTCGGGATTTCCACGCCGTCGCACGTTGCGGAGATCGGCGCGGTCGCCGACGGGGTGATCATCGGCAGCGCGTTCGTCGATGCGACGGCAGGCCTTAGCGGTGCCGGCGCGGCGGCCGCCGCCCGCGCTTACGTTGCACCGTTGCGAAAGGCACTTGGGTAGCGATCCCTCGACAAGCTCGTTATGAGGTCGAATCCGTGAAGGATTCCGCCCGAGCCGAGCGCATTCGAGCGAATAATATTTGCGCGCTCGGAGGGTCGAGATGGGTTCTATTCGCGTTGGTGGTTTTCTAGCGCTGGCGATCGCGGGCGCGCTCGCGCTCACGGCCGCAGTGCCCGCGCCGGCCGCGGCGGCAAACGGCACGATCGTGTTCGGTGCGGCGCTCGCGGCAACGGGCTCGACGGCCCGCGAAGGCGAGTTGACCAAAGAAGGCTACGACTTCTGGAAAGACTACGTCAACGCGCACGGCGGCATGAAGGTCGCCGGCAAGACCTACAACGTCGACATCAAGTACTACGACGATGAGTCGAACCCGCAAACCGCGGCCCGCCTAATCGAGAAGCTGGTCTCCGAAGATCACGTCAGCTTCATCCTCGGGCCGTACGGCTCGGCGAACTCCGCCACGGCCGCCGCGGCGGTCGAACGCCTCAAGGTGCCGATGGTCGAGGGCAACGGCGCGGCCGCGAGCATCTTCAATCAGGGCTACAAGTACACGTTCGCCGTGCTCGCGCCCGGCTTCAAGTATCTGCAAGGCATCCTCGAGATGGCGCGGACGCTGAAGCCCACGCCGAAAACCGTTGCGATCGCGACCGCGAACGACACGTTCTCGGTCGAGGTCGGCCAGGGTGCGGCCGATTACGCGAACGCGCACGGCATGACGGTCGTATACCAGAACAAATATCCGGCCGACACGACCGACGTATCGGCAGTGGTCAGCGCGATCAAGGCAGTGAACCCGGACATGATCCTCAACGGCGGCCATCTCGATGAAGCGTTGCTGCTGCAGCGCACGTTCAAAGAGCAGAACGTCAACGCGAAGATCTTCGGCTACTCGGTCGGACCCGATACGCCGGATTACCGCAAGACGCTCGGCAAGGACGCGAACTGGGTCTTCGGCGGCACGCAGTGGTCGCCGACCGCGAAGTACAAGGGCGCGCCAGGCTTCATCGGCGATTCGAAAGTCTACGCGGCTGCCTTCAACAAGAAGTACGGCCACATTCCCGAGTATCACAATGCGGAGTCGACCGCCGCGTGCCTCGCGTTCATGTACGCGATCGAGAAAGCGGGCTCGCTCGATCCGCAGAAGGTGCGCGACGCGCTGCAGGCCCTCGACGTCGTCACGTTCTACGGCATCCTCAAATTCGACAGCCGCGGGATCAACGCGTACAAGCCGATGGCCGTCAACCAGATCCAGAACGGACAGCTGATGACCGTCTGGCCGCTCGGCGTGCAGAACGCGAAGCCGGCGTACCCGACGCCCCCGTGGAACGCTCGCTAGCGCCCTAGCATGGAACTCTTCGCGCAAGATCTCGTCAACGGAATCCTCGCTGGCGGGATTTTTGCCGTGGTGGCGCTGGGGTTCAGCCTCGTCTGGGGCATCACGAACATCATCAACCTGGCGCACGGCGCATTCATCATGATGGGCGCGTACACGTCCTACGTGCTGTTTTCAACCTGGCACCTCGATCCGTTTCTCAGCCTGCCGCTCGCCTTCGGCTTGCTCTACGTCTTCGGTTACTGCGTCCAGCGCTGCGTCATCAACTACGTCGTGCGCGCCCCGCTGCTCACGCCGTTTCTGCTGACGTTCGGGTTGTCGCTCCTGATCGTCAACGTAGCGCTGTTTGTTTTTCACGGCGATACGAAGGGCATCACGACGCAATACAGCGGCTCGAGCATACAGCTCGGCGCCGTCAGCATCGCGTGGACGAAGCTCTGGACGCTGGTTGCGGCGCTCGTGATCACGGCCGCCATGCAAGCCTTTCTGACCACGAGCCGGACCGGCCGCGCGATTCGCGCGATGGCGATCGACATCGATGCGGCGCAGCTCTCGGGCGTGCGGGTCTCGCATCTCTACGCGGTCGTGTTCGGTCTGGGCGCGGGGCTCGCGGGCGCGGCCGGCGTGCTGATCAGCCTGTCCTACAGCCTTCAGCCGTCGATGGGCGATCCGTTCGTCATTACGGCGTTCGTGTGCTGCGTGCTCGGGGGATTAGGGACCGTGCAAGGCGCGCTCGTCGGCGGCCTGCTCTACGGCGTGCTCGAAGCGTTCGGGTCGCAATACATCGGCACGGGCCTGCAGGACGCGGTGGCGCTGGTCGTGCTGCTGCTGGTGCTGATCGTCCGGCCGCGCGGCATTCTCGGTAAGGCCACCGCGTAGTGGGCGGTCTCACCGGCAACGCGACCGCGCTGCGAGTGACGGTCGCGATCCTCGTGCTGCTCGCGTTCGTGCCCCTGCTGCATAGCGGTTACTACGAAAATCTCGCGCGCGGCGTGCTGATGTTCGCGACGCTCAGCTTCGGCTGGAACGTCCTCGGCGGCTATACCGGTTACGTCAGCTTCGGCAACGTGGTCTTTTTCGGCATCGGCACGTACACGTCGGCCGCGCTCTGGCAGCATTGGCATCAGCAGAGCATTCCGCTCGCGATCGGGGTTGCGATCGTCGCGGCGGTGACGTTTGCGGTCGTGCTGGGCATTCCGATCTTGCGCTTGCGCGGCCACTACTTCGCGATCGCCACGCTCGGAATCGCGCTTGCAACCGAAGAGATCGTGGCCAACATCGACTGGCTCGGTGCCGGCAGCGGCCAGGCGATACGGCCGCTCGAGTCGTTTTCATCGTATTACGTGGCGATGTGGATCGTGTGCGCGGCCAGCATGCTCGCGACGTACGTCATCTCGCGCTCGAAGCTCGGCTACGCCTTCGTTGCGATTCGGGAGAATGAGGAAGCCGCGGCGGTGCTGGGCGTCGATGCCTGGCGTTACAAGGTGATCGCGTGGGCGATCAGCGCCGCAATGGCGGCGGCTGCCGGCGCGGTGTTCGCGGGTGCCAACGGCTTCATCGATCCGCCGACGGCGTTCGCAACCGACGACAACGTCTTCCCGATCGTGATGGCGTTGCTCGGCGGCGTCGGCACCGTCGCGGGTCCGCTGATCGGCGCACTGATCCTCACCGCGATCAACGAGACGTTGTGGAGCCACTTCCCGCAGATACATACGCTGTTCTTCGGCGCGGTGATCGTGCTGGTCGTGCTCTTTCTCCCGCGCGGACTGCTGTGGCTGCTCAACACGCGCGGCGGCTGGCGCGGCATCGTCGCGCAACTCGGGGCCTACCGCGTATGAGCGAGGCATTTCTCTCGATCCAAAACGTGGCGATGCATTTCGGCGGCTTGCACGCGCTCGATGACGTCTCGTTCGAAGTCGAGCGCGGTTCCGTCGTCGGCTTGATCGGCCCCAACGGCAGCGGCAAGACCACGCTGATGAACGTCGTCTCCGGCGTCTACAAACCGACGCACGGCAGCGTGCTTTTCAACGGGCAGCGCATCGCCGGCGTCCCCGGCTACGCGGTGTGCCGTCTCGGAATCGCCCGCACGTTCCAAGTCGTCAAGCCGTTCGCCAACTTGACGGTGCGCGAGAACGTTGCGGTCGGCGCGATGTACGGTCGTAACGGCAGCAAGCGAAGCGCGAAAGAGTCGTTCGAACGCGCGCAGGAACTGTGCGAGATCGTCGGCCTCTCGCACGCTGCCGGCCGGCTCGCGAGCGAGCTGACGGTCCCGAGCCGAAAACGTCTCGAGGTGGCGAAAGCCCTCGCGCTGGATCCTGAAGTGCTGCTGCTCGACGAGGTCATGGCCGGCCTCAACGCGACCGAAGTCGACGAGGCGCTGCGGCTCTTGCGCACGGTGAACGAGCAGGGCGTGACGTTGATCATCGTCGAGCACTTGATGAAGGCGATCGCTTCGATTTCCACCACGATCGTCGTGCTGGCCGAAGGGAAGAAGATTGCCCAAGGCGCGCCGGCCGAGGTGCTGGCGTCGCCGCGCGTCGTCGAAGCCTACCTGGGCACGCGTTATGCCGCCCGCCAAGCGCGACGGGAAGCTGCGCCGTGAGCGTGCTGCGCGTCGAAAACCTGAGCGCCGGTTACGGCGACACGCAGGTGCTGTGGGGCGTGTCGATCGACGTGCAGCCGGGCGAGATCGTTGCGATCATCGGTTCCAACGGTGCCGGCAAATCGACGCTGCTCGGAGCAGTGAGCGGGCTCGTGCGAACGTGGTCCGGATCGGTGAGCTATGGCGACCGCGATCTCACCGGGGCGCCGGTCGACGCGATCGTCTCGGCCGGCATCGTACAGGTACCGCAAGGACGCCGTCTCTTCACCTCGATGTCCGTCGAAGAGAATCTGTTGATGGGCGCTTATCTCGCGCCGCGACAAAGAGATCCGCAGCGATCTCGAAAAACTGCTCGACCTGCTGCCTCGCTTGCGCGAGCGGTTCGGCTATTTAGCCGGGAATCTCTCAGGCGGCGAACAGCAGCAGGTCGCGATCGCGCGCGCGCTGATGGCGCGACCGCAGGTGTTGCTGATCGACGAGATGTCGCTGGGCCTCTCGCCCGTGCTCGTCGACCAACTGCTCGAGATCATCAGAACGATCCATGCCACCGGCGTCTCGATCGTCATGGTCGAGCAAGACGTCGAAACCGCGCTCGAGATTTCAACACGCGCCTACGTCTTGGAAGCCGGCCGCTTCATCCTTGCCGGCCCGTCAGCCCAACTGCTCGACGATCCCAAAGTAAAAACAGCCTACCTCGGCGTGTAAGTTTTCGCTAGCGCGGCGTGGTCTTCTTCGGAACCGTCGGGAGCTGGTCGTGTTCCCATTCCATCCACGAGCCGTCGTAGACGCCGACATCGCTGAAGCCTGCTTCGCACAGCGCAATGTACGCGGCCGAAGCGCCGACGCCGCTGCCGCACGAGACAATCGTACGCTTCGTTTTATCCAAGCCGGCACCGGCAATCAGTGCATCGAGCCGTTCGCGTTCGGCGACGCGTCCGCCGCGCGCATCTTCGAAGAGATCGCTCGCCGACAAACGGATGTTGTTGGGAATATCGCGATCGCGCTGCGCGTACGTTCCGTCGCGTTGCGTTTCGAGAAACTGCGCCGTGCTACGGCCTTCGGCTACCGCGACGACGTCATCGCGCGACGCCCGCAACTCCGGTCGCACCCGTGGCGTGAAAGCGGCGCGCGGAAAGCGCGGCACCTCGGTCGTTAGCGGATGACCCGCAGCGGTCCAGGCGGGCAAGCCGCCGGCAAGAATTGCAACGTCGTCGTGCCCGTAGTAGCGCAGCATCCACACCAGCCGTGCGCCGTAGGGAACGTTGCCTTCATCGTATGCGATCACGAGCGTGCCGTCGCCGATGCCGTTTGCGCTCATGACGTCGGCAAAACGTTGCGGGGGCGCGACGCGCGCGGCGTAGGGCGTGGCGAGATCGTGCAGATCTTCCGCGTAGTCGAGGTGGATCGCGCCGGGGATATGACCGGCGGCATATTGTTCGCGGCCTTCGGGCGCGACGACCGCCGCGCCGTGCGGTTTGCTGCGCGTGTCGACGATGCGAATGCGCGGATCGTCGAGATGTGTCGCGAGCCACGCGACGTCGACAAAGGGAGAACTCATCGTTATACCGCCACTGCGAGAGAACCGAGGTCGAAGCGTTTGGCCGCATCGTCCGCGATGTAGTTGCCGATCGCCAGCGACGAGGTCGCGGCCGGAGAGGGTGCGTTGCGGACGTGCATGACGCCGTCGCTGCCTTCGAAGACGAAGTCGTCGACCATCGAGCCGTCGGCCGCCATCGCTTGCGCGCGCACGCCCGAGGGGCCCGGCAGCGTATCGTCTGCGGTGAGCGAGGGAATGTAACGCTGCAGCGCCTGCACGTAGGCGTCGCGGATGAGGTCGCGGTACATCTCGCCGGCACCGGCCTGCCAATGTTTGATTGCGAGGCGGAAGAAGCCGGGATAGGTGACGGCGTCCCACAACTCCGGTGGGTTGATGTCCCAGAAGTTGTAGCCTTCGCGCGCGAAGGCCAGCACCGCGTTCGGCCCGAGCCAAATCGTCCCGTCCATGCGCGGCGTGAAGTGCACGCCGAGAAACGGGAAGTTCGGATCGGGGACCGGATAGATGTTGCCCCGCACGAGATGCTCTTTGCCCGGCTTGAGGATCAGGTAGTCGCCGCGGAAGGGGACGATCTTGGGGTCGCGCGCGCCGTCGGTCATCCGGGCGAGCTTATCGGAATAGAGCCCACCGCACGTAATGACGTATTTCGCCTGGATCTCGCCCCCGCTGGTGGAAATCTTGGTCGCGCCGTTGCGGCGCTGGATGCCCGTGACCTCGTGGCCGAGGTACATATCGGCGCCGGACTCGCGAGCGTCCTCGGCATAGTGGCCGGCGACGCGGCCCCAGTCGACGATGCCGGTAACCGGCGAGAAGATCGCCCGCAGGCCGCTGCAGTACGGCTCGCGTTCTTCGATCTGGCGCGCGTCGAGCAGCTCGAGGTCATCGATGCCGTTGAGGCGTCCGCGCTCGTAAAGCTCTTCGAGGCGGCCGAGCTCCGATTCTTCGGTGGCGACGATCAGCTTGCCGACCATCTTATAAGGGATGTTCTTGGCGTCGCAGTAGGCCCGCGCCAGCGCGTTGCCCTCGACGCAGAGCCGCGCCTTGAGCGAGCCCGGCTTATAGTAGATCCCCGAGTGGATGACGCCGCTGTTGTGCCCGGTCTGGTGCTTGTTGTACTCCGCCTCTTTCTCGACGTTGGCGAGTTTGAGGCGCGGATACCGCTGCAGCAGTTCGCGGGACGTGGCCAGCCCGACGATGCCCCCGCCGACGACGGCGATGTCATAAACCATGGCGACTCCAGATTCCCAGGCCCGCTCGCGGCCCCTCCAATCGCTGCTTGTAAGCAACGCCGGCAAGCCCTCGGCAAGGCTGCGCCGGCTTGGCTATTCCCACATCCACACGTGCGCGGGGCATAACATGTGGATAAGAATGAAGCCCCCAGGCCTTGACTTCATTTGCCTATATTTGGTATTCTAACCCTCGTTGACTCTGACGCCTTGCCCCTGTGGTGCGGTCGTTGATCCGGTCCAAAAAGGGCTGGGCGGAAGCGTCGGTTCCTTGAAAACTGAACAGTACAGTAGCGCATAAGTCTGTGGGTCTCTATGACCGACCAGGCATAATGCGCGGCGAAAGCCGCGTTTTTGTTTGGCCGGGTATTTGAGAACAAAATGATCGACGCGTCGTTTGGGATTCCGGCTCCACCGGTCCCCGATCGAACGTCGACCGTACAAAGAACTATGACAGCCGGCTCGATCGCAAGGTCGACGCCGAGCCGATCCGATTCGCAATCGGATCAAAAAGCCTTCATCCTTAGCGAATAGGGATCGGAAGCTTCCATGTCAGCGGTTAATAGAGCCTCAAAGGCTCCATGAGAAATTTATGGAGAGTTTGATCCTGGCTCAGGATTAACGCTGGCGGCGTGCCTAACACATGCAAGTCGAACGAGGTAGCAATACCTAGTGGCAGACGGGTGAGTAACGCGTGGTCAACCTACCGTTGAGTGGGGGATAACTAGCCGAAAGGTTAGCTAATACCGCATACGAGTCTCGGGGGCATCCCTGGGCCTTAAAAGGAGCAATCCGCTCGATGACGGGACCGCGTCCCATTAGCTAGATGGTGGGGTAATGGCCTACCATGGCTCCGATGGGTAGCTGGTTTGAGAGAGCGACCAGCCACACTGGGACTGAGAAACGGCCCAGACTCCTACGGGAGGCAGCAGTGAGGAATTTTCCGCAATGGGCGAAAGCCTGACGGAGCGACGCCGCGTGTGGGAAGAAGGCCTTCGGGTCGTAAACCACTGTCGAAGGGGACGATAATGACGGTACCCTTGGAGGAAGCCCCGGCTAACTACGTGCCAGCAGCCGCGGTAAGACGTAGGGGGCGAGCGTTATTCGGAATTATTGGGCGTAAAGCGCTCGTAGGCGGGATCGATAGTCCGTGAAGAAAGACCTGGGCTCAACTCAGGGAACGGCACGGATACTTCGATTCTTGAGGCAATCAGAGGGTGATGGAATTCCCGGTGTAGCGGTGAAATGCGTAGATATCGGGAGGAACACCAGTGGCGAAGGCGATCACCTGGGGTTGTTCTGACGCTGAGGAGCGAAAGCTAGGGGAGCAAACGGGATTAGATACCCCGGTAGTCCTAGCCGTAAACGATGGATACTAGGTGTATGTGGTATCGACTCCATATGTGCCGCAGCTAACGCAATAAGTATCCCGCCTGGGGAGTACGGCCGCAAGGTTAAAACTCAAAGGAATTGACGGGGGCCCGCACAAGCGGTGGAGCATGTGGTTTAATTCGACGCAACGCGAAGAACCTTACCGGGGCTTGACATCGGAGGAACATCATAGAAATATGGTTTCGGAGCAATCCGACTTCCAGACAGGTGCTGCATGGCTGTCGTCAGCTCGTGCCGTGAGGTGTTGGGTTAAGTCCCGCAACGAGCGCAACCCTCGTCGTGTGTTGGTCCGCAAGGATCTCTCACGCGAGACCGCCGGTGAGAAGCCGGAGGAAGGTGGGGATGACGTCAAGTCAGCATGGCCCTTACGTCCCGGGCTACACACGTGCTACAATGGGTAGGACAACGAGTCGCTAGCTAGTGATAGTCTGCTAATCTCTTAAACCTATCCTCAGTTCGGATTGAAGGCTGCAACTCGCCTTCATGAAGTCGGAATCGCTAGTAAACGCAGATCAGCTACGCTGCGTTGAATACGTTCCCGGGCCTTGTACACACCGCCCGTCACGTCACCTGAGTTTAGTGTACCCGAAGCCGTCCGTGCAACCGCAAGGAGCAAGACGTCTAAGGTGTGCTAGGTAAGGGGGACGAAGTCGTAACAAGGTAGCCGTATCGGAAGGTGCGGCTGGATCACCTCCTTTCTAAGGAGTACATGTCATTGGATCTCGCCTAGCGCGATCGCAATGACGTACATTCTTAAGTCGACCACAGATGATACCAAACGATCAGGGTTCCGCCGGCCAGTTATGGCTAAGGGGGGATGAGATTGAATGGTCGGATGTTTCAGCATCCGTTGCGCGGCCCTCACTGTGAGGGTCTTTCACCAAATACTCGAGTTCGCTCGAGTAGAAACTGTACTGTTCAGCTTTGAGGGTTCGGACCCTCACGTTCCGTTGCCGGATCTTTATAACGATGCCGGCACGGGCATGCGTGAGGCAGTCGACACCTCGATCCTTGAAAACTGCATAGAGAAGAACTTTCATGTGCCAAACATGAAAAGCGGCCCGCCCGCAGAGGGTGGGTGCAATTTCGAGTAATGTGGCGCGTCGAAAGATGCGGCACAGATTCTTTGCGTCTTAGAAATAAAAGTACATAAGAGCACACAGGTGGATACCTTGGCACTATAGGCGATGAAGGACGTAGCAAGCTGCGATAAGCTTGGGGGAGCTGCTAACGAGCGATGATCCCAAGATTTCCGAATGGGGCAACCCACGTGCCGTCATGGGCACGTACTTCGTGATGAATCAAATAGTCAGGATAGAGCATACCCGGTGAACTGAAACATCTAAGTAGCCGGAGGAAAAGACATCAACCGAGATTCCCGTAGTAGTGGCGAGCGAACCGGGAACAGCCTAAACCGTATACGTGTAAGCATTGAGGCGTTGCGTACAACGGTGTTGTAGGGCAGTCAGCCACGATCTCAATATCGTGGGCAGAGTAAAAAATCCGATCGATATCCGAAGCCGGCTGGAAAGCCGCACCAAAGACGGTGATAGTCCCGTAGGTTAAATCGTTCGGACTTTGTCGACTGTTCCTGAGTAGGGCGGGGCACGAGAAACCCTGTCTGAAACTGGGGGGACCATCCTCCAAGGCTAAATATTCTATAGTGACCGATAGCGAACTAGTACCGTGAGGGAAAGGTGAAAAGAACCCCCGAAGGGGAGTGAAATAGAACATGAAACCGTGTGCTTACAAACCGTGAAAGGCCAATGCGCAAGCAAGGCTAATCGCGTGCCTATTGAAGAATGAACCTGCGAGTTACGTGGTACAGGCATGGTTAAGGTGTTGAGCCGGAGCCGTAGCGAAAGCGAGTCTGAATAGGGCGTTACGTCTGTATCAGTAGACCCGAAACCAGGTGATCTATCCATGGCCAGGCTGAAGCATGATTAAACTCATGTGGAGGGCCGAACCTGTTGTTGTTGAAAAAACATTGGATGAGCTGTGGATAGGGGTGAAAAGCCAATCGAACCTGGAGATAGCTGGTTCTCCCCGAAATAGTTTGAGGACTAGCGTTGAGATTTAACCCATGGGGGTAGAGCACTGACAGGGCTAGGGGGCTTACCGGCTTACCGAACCCCATCAAACTCCGAATACCGCGGGGAACATCTCAGCAGTCAGACAGTGGGGGATAAGCTCCATTGTCAAAAGGGAAACAGCCCAGAACATCAGCTAAGGTCCCTAATCGATGCTCAGTGGTAAAGGAAGTCGTTTCGCATAGACAACTAGGAGGTTGGCTTAGAAGCAGCCATCCTTGAAAGAGTGCGTAATAGCTCACTAGTCGAGTGAGGCGGCGCCGAAAATGTAACGGGGCTCAAGCATCGAACCGAAGCTATGTGATTCACGCAAGTGGATCGGTAGGGGAGCGTTGTAGCGTAGGCTGAAGGTCGACCGTGAGGACGGCTGGACGAACTACAAGTGCGAATGCAGGTATAAGTAGCGATAAATGCGAGTGAGAACCTCGCACGCCGGAAGTCTAAGGTTTCCTGGGCTACGTCAATCGTCCCAGGGTGAGTCGGGTCCTAAGCCGAGGCAGAGATGCGTAGGCGATGGCCAAGCAGTTCATATTCTGCTACCACCGACGTTAGTTTAGACTTCATCGAATAGAGACGACCGGTTCGCCGGCCGTTTTTGTTCGCTGAAGTCTATGAAGTGAAGGGATGACGCAGGGGGATAATTCAGCGCACCGATGGATGTGTGCGTCTAAGCTGGTAGGGGGTAACATAGGCAAATCCGTGTTGCTAACTCCGAGAAGCGAATGCGAGCCTCTTTACGAGGTGAAGTGACTGACTCCGCGCTGCCAAGAAAAGTCTCTAGCTATAACATAGGTGCCCGTACCGTACACCGACACTGGTAGACTGGCAGAGCATGCTAAGGCGACGGGAGAATCCCTGTTAAGGAACTCGGCAAATTAACCCCGTAACTTTGGGAGAAGGGGTGCCCCTGACGGTTGAGTCTTTACGACGTAAGCTGTTGGGGGTCGCAGAAAATAGGCCCAAGCGACTGTTTAACAAAAACACAGGTCTCTGCGAACGCGAAAGCGGACGTATAGGGGCTGACTCCTGCCCGGTGCTGGAAGGTTAAAAGGAGAGGTCAGCGCAAGCGAAGCTTTGAATTGAAGCCCCAGTAAACGGCGGCGGTAACTATAACCGTCCTAAGGTAGCGAAATTCCTTGTCGGGTAAGTTCCGACCTGCACGAATGGAGTAACGACTTGGGCACTGTCTCGATGGGGAACCCGGCGAAATTGCAGTACCAGTGAAGATGCTGGTTACCCGCGGCAGGACGGAAAGACCCCATGAAGCTTTACTGTATCCTGATGTTGAGTTCTGAGATTTTCTGTACAGGATAGGTGGGAGTCGATGATCCGGGGGCGCTAGCTTCCGGGGAGACAACCTTGGGATACCACCCTGAACGTCTTGGGATTCTAACTAACCACCGTGATCCGGTGGTAGGACAGCGTCAGGTGGGCAGTTTGACTGGGGCGGTCGCCTCCTAAAGAGTAACGGAGGCGCCCAAAGGTTCCCTCAGATCGGTCAGAAACCGATCGTTAGAGTGCATAGGCAAAAGGGAGCTTGACTGCGAGACGGACAGGTCGAGCAGGTGCGAAAGCAGGGCTAAGTGATCCGGCGGTTCCGAATGGAAGGGCCGTCGCTTATCGGATAAAAGCTACTCTGGGGATAACAGGCTTATCTCCCCCAAGAGTCAATTTGGGCTCCTCCTTCAGGTGACTGAAGGGTAAACTCGCAGCTCATATCGGTGAAACCCTTCGGGGCAATACCGAGGGAAGTCGACGTCGCGACGCGAGTCGCGTGACATACCGTCTGGGTTCGCCCGGATATGTCGTACGT
Organism: Vulcanimicrobiota bacterium; assembly: GCA_963845455.1. Lineage (GTDB taxonomy): Bacteria > Vulcanimicrobiota > Vulcanimicrobiia > Vulcanimicrobiales > Vulcanimicrobiaceae > Lustribacter. Next base: position 51,524 of record CAWJSM010000005.1, read on the forward strand.
TTGACCCTGTAACGACTGATCTCACGGTGAGATCGATGGAAGTGCTGCCGGCACCACGGCAAATTTATCGCGACCATAACACGCTGCGCATCTCGAAAGAGATGAAGGTATAGTCTACTCTGCGCGTGAGCGCAGACGCCACATCGACGGGGAGGTTTGGCACCTCGATGTCGGATCGTCGCATCCTGGGGCTGTAGTAGGTCCCAAGGGTTGGGCTGTTCGCCCATTAAAGCGGTACGCGATCTGGGTTCAGAACGTCGTGAGACAGTTCGGTCCCTATCCGCCGTGGGCGTAGGAGATTTGAGGAGTGTCGACCCTAGTACGAGAGGACCGGGTTGAACGAACCGCTGGTGAACCGGTTGTCCCGCCAGGGGCATAGCCGGGTAGCTACGTTCGGATCAGATAAACGCTGAAAGCATATAAGCGTGAAACTGACTTCAAGATGAGATCTCAATCTCGAAAGAGGGAAGGGTCGTGGGAGACTACCACGTTGATAGGCCGGGGGTGGAAGGCGAGCAATCGCTGGAGCTGACCGGTACTAATAGCCCGGACACTTTTAAGACATACGCAAATACCTCGAAATAGACCGGTACATGAAAGTTCTTCTCTGTGCAGCTTTCCGCGTGCGATCGTCTTGAGCTCCGGCTCGACGTCGCGGCGGGATCAGATTTCTGGCGGCCATAGCGTTGGGGTTCCACCCGTTCCCATCCCGAACACGGCAGTTAAGCCCAACAGCGTCGATGGTAGTCGGACCGCAGGGTCCCTCGAGAGTAGAACGTCGCCAGATTACTAACCGAATGCAGGCCGCCGATCAGCAATGATCGAGCGGCCTCTTCGTTTCCCTGAGCTAAAGTGAGAGCTTGTAGGCCATCTGCGGACAGATATGCGGAGCCACAAGCTCGATCAGCCGGCTGCGGCTGCCCGTCGCGATGCGCAGCCGGAATCCGTCCTTATCGCGATTGAGCTGGGCGTTGAGATCGAACATGTCCGACAGCAGGGCTGCCAACGCCAGATTGTCTTCGTACGAGAAGCATTGCGTGTTCAAGCGCACCGCGCGACCGTCTGCGCTCCCGTCGTCCATGAGCCAAATCGCTAGCCCGAGACCGCTCATCCGTTCACGCAGCAGTTTGATCGGAACGACCTTTTGATTTAGCCGGTAGAAGTGTTCCCGGTACGCTGCGAACTCCGGGTGCGTGACCGTCCGAAAATAGTACGCGTTACCGCTTCGACGCGGCGGCGACTGCACGTAGTCTTCAAGAAATCGGTACTTATGCTCGACATACCATTGCTGCGTGAGACCGTGATGAATTCTGAAGCACCAGCCCGCCGTCGTTCGCAGCAGCGTGCCGTCGCCAAGCAAAGAGCCGATCACGAACTCGTGCTGACGCGGATCGAGTGGCCGCCGTCTTGCGCGCCGTGCAAAATGCGTATCCATGTTGGGCATTGTATTCGTCACGGATTGCGACGATATGTTCAACGGAGGAGTGCACGTAGCTAGCGAAGCGCGCGCAATGCGTGCCTTGGCAACTGCCCTCTTGCTCATGCTCTCCATGGCGTCGTTGCCGGCACACATTGCGAGAGCGCAAACGCCGCCCAATGCGGCGGCGACTTCGACGGCTGCGCTGGAGCTTCAGCGGATCGAAGCGTTCTGGTCCACGGGGCCGCAGCAAGGGTGGTTCGAGCCGAGGTTCTTGCAGACGATCCCGTTTGGGATGATCGCGCCGATTCCCAAGCGAGTCACGGATGGGCTCGGTGCGTATCGCCGGACGACCGGTTCGGGCGGCCGATACATTTCGGAGTTCGAGAAAGGCACGGTCGAGGCGCATATCCACATCGATTCCGGAGGCAAGATCGATAACTTCCGTCTCCTATCGCCGGTGCTGAAGGCGGGCGGCCTCGATGCTCCGGCAAAACAGCTCAGCGCCTTGCCGGGCAACGTCGCCTACGTGCTGATCGAAGATCACCGCGAGCGGGCGACGCAAACCCCGAACGCGGCGCTCGCTGCCGGCTCGGCCTCGAGGCTGGCCGTTTTGGCTGTTCTGCGCGATCAGATTGCAGCGGGGCGACGGCATTGGAGCGACGTCGTTCCGCTGCAAGAACGCTGGCGGTCGCCGGGATCGGGGCCGTTGCAGTCGTGGCCGTCCGGAACGCCGATCACGATCGCGACCTACGCGGCGCAAATGATTTCCGTTAGCGACAACACGGCCGCGACCGCTCTCGCATCGCTTGTTGGAGCGCCCGCGATCGCACGATACGCGAGCCGAAACGCGCTCTTTTCTCCGCGTGAATTGTGTGCGCTGATGGACAAGGTCTCGGATCTGCCGCTGATGACGATCAATCCCGGCGTAGCCGATCCGGCGAAGTTCGCGCGTCTGGCATTTATCGGCAGTACCGAGCCGGGTGCGCTTACATTCGTCACCGCGGTGGTGACGAAATCCGGCTCTCACGCATGTCTGGCACTCACCATCAACAACCTAAAACAAGCGATCAACGAGCAGTCCGTTTCACTCCCCTATGACGCGATGCTCGATGCCATCGCGCGCTGACTGCGCAGCGGCGTTACCACTGCGGGTTTGATGAACCCAGCGGCGACGGCGCGTAGTTCCAACGCATCGGCGTGCCCTCGATCGTGAGCGGCGCGCGAAGCCGGCGGGCGGCGCCCCATTCGGTGCCTTCGGCCTCGTCGCTCCAGTCGGCGGGCGCTTCGGGTGCAAGTTCTGCGTCGTCGTCCGGCATCGGCATGCGCACGAGTTCGTGCGCGACCCGCGCGAGCGACGTGCGCGCGGTTGTTGCAGCGCCGGTTTCCAGGCGAGTCGTGATGCCGCGGATGACGGTGGCGGCGAGAAGATAGCCGGCGGCCTGATCGAGGGCTTGCACCGGGAGCGGAAACGGCCGCGTTTTTTCGAACCGCCGCATGCCTGCATCCGCAATGCCGCAACTCATTTGCACGAGGCTGTCGAAGCCGCGGCGGCCGTGCCAGGGACCATCGAAGCCGTACGCGTCGAGTGAGACGTCGATGAGTTGCGGGCGGATGGTGCGGCGCCGCTCGGCATCGAGTCCCAGACGCTCGAGCGCGCCGGGGCGATAGCCGTGCACGAGAACGTCCGCTTCGGCGAGCAGCTTCTCGAATGCGGCGAGGCCCGCGGGGCTACGCAGGTCGACGCGTGCACAGCGTTTCCCGAGCGTCACTTCGGGCGCGAGACTCGGTTCGTCCCAATCGGGCGGATCGATACGCAGAACGTTCGCGCCGAACCCGGCGAGAAAGCGCGTGGCGACCGGACCGGCCAGCACGCGCGTCAGGTCGAGCACGCGAATGCCCTTGAGCGGACGTGCTGCATCGATCTGCCACGTTGCGAGCGGATTGCGGCGGAAGGTCTCCCGATGGACGAGCGGTTCCGCGGCGACCGCGATGCCTTGCGGATGCGCGCTCCACGCATCGATCGAGCGCATCGCTGCGGCGCATCCGCGGAACTGCACGATCGCGTTCTCGAGTTCTTCGGCATACCAGTGCGACACGGCCGTCGCGACTGCGGCCTTGTCTTCGGCGGCGTGCAAGACGGAAAGCGCGATCTTGCGATGATGCGGAGCGTTCGTGTGCAGCCGGATCCAACCGTCTTTGGCGGCATAGTCGCCCGCCACCGCGTCCCAGGCCGGCGGCATTTCCCACCCTTGGGGCCGAATCGAAAATCCAAACCACATCGATGCGAGGCGCCGGTCGACGGTCGCGTGCGCGTGCGCGTCGCAGTGCTTGGCGATCAGTTCGGCAATGGCGGCACCGGCCACGCCGACCGCTCCGGCCGCGAAGTCGGTGACGGCAAACGCCGAAGGGAGCGCGCCCGTTCCGGTAACATCGACCTGCGGCAACTCTTCCGCGGCGCCGCCGAGAGCCGTCCACCATTCCGCGAGCAACGTCATGACGCTGACCTAGAAGACCGCATCGAGCTCGACGTTCCCTTCGCGCACCGTCGTTCGGCGAACGTCGCGACGATAACGCTGATCGTCGAACGGCATGGCGCGATGCATGGTGGCGAGATTGTCCCACATGACGACGTCGCCGAGACGCCATGAATGCGCGTACACGAATTGCGGTTGCGTCGCGAACGCCATCAGCTCATCGAGCAGCGCCCGTGCCTCCGTCGGGGAAAGGCCGACGATGCCGGAGATGTGCGAGGCGAGGTAGAGCACCTTGCGTTTGGACGTCGGATGCTCGTGCACGAGCGCGTGCCGGGCCGGCGGCCGATCGGCGCGCTCTTCGGCGGTCGGCTCGGGACCGCCGCCGAGCACGCGCGAGTAGTAGTAGTCGTGCTCGGCGATCAGCCCGTCGAGCCGCGCTTTCATCGCCGCGGGCAGCGCATCGTAGACGGCGCGCATGTCGGCAAACTCGGTCGCCGGCGCCGCGTCGCCGGGTGGAATGACGTGAGCCGAGAGCAGCGAGTACGTCGCCCGAACGGGGTGGAACGACATGTCGGTGTGCCACAAACGGTTGGCGCGTTTGTAGAGCATACGTTTGTCGTCGTCGGGAAAGATCGTCCCGTTCTCATCAAGATTGCTCTGATCGATGATCTCCGGATACGGTACGCGCGCCGCGCCGGCGCGTTGCTTCATGCGCTCGACGGGTCCCAGGAGCCGGCTGAACGCGACATGCTCGGCATCGCTCAATGGCGTTGCGTTGCGGAAGATGCCGACCGGAAAGCGATCCATCGTCGCGACGATGTCCACCAGCGTGGCGGCCGTTACTGGTTCGCGCAGGTCGACCGCAATCTCGGTTGCGATCATGAGCGTAATTTCGCTTACTCGCTAGGGGCAGCCTTTTTCGCGTGCCCGCGCGGAGTTACCGGCTGGTAACCGCCGATGCGTAAGGTTGTTGCGAATCCACCGCTTCTCGCATCCCTAGAATGGAGTTTCTCATGATCGCAAATGGACGTACGCTGGCCGGTTTCGCGCTGATCGTACTCGTCGGGCTGGCTCCGCTTTCGGCCCGCGCCGACGATGACGCCGGCATCCTCGCGCAACTGACCCGGTGCGCGAAAGCCGCGGGCGGCGCGGGCGACGTGATGGCCTGCACGTCGAATTTCATCCAGTCGGTGAAGAATTCGATCCCGACCGACGCACTTCCCAATCCGCTCCCCGGCCAGTACTACAACAATCTGGAAGATCAAGAGGGGAAGATGATGCAGCGCATTGCGGATCCCAATGATATGGGCGATCCCGACGTACGCACCGCGCCGGCGAATCCCGACGACGGAAACTAGGCGTCGAGCGCGGCCGCCAGCGCCGAGAGGTCTTGGACGTCCGGCATGGCGGCGCGCACGACGCAGGCATCGGCGTTGACCGCGAGCGTTTCGTCGCGAAAATACTCGCGCACGCGCGCGACCCACGGGTCGCCCAAATACGCGGCCAACGTTCCGAGCACGATGCAATCCAGCGCCAGCAGATCGGCCAGCATCGAGCACGCCGTTCCGACGGCGCGTTCGTTGGTGTCCAACGCCCACTTCGCGTCGGGATTATTCTTGCGCACTTCGTCGATCACTTGGACGGGCGTCGCAACTGGGAAATCTTTCGGACGCCGGTAGCTGAGCAGCAGGCCGAGCGCGTTGGCCGATGCGTAGCCTTCGTACGACCCCGGCTTTCCGAAGATGGCCGGACCCTCGTCGCGAAAGCGCACGTGTCCGATCTCGGGCGAACGCCCGTCGAGCGCATAACGCACCTTGCCGCCGAGCACGAGCCCGCAGCCGAAGCCGGTGCCGCAGGTGAGGTATGCGAGGCCGTCCGCGCCGGCGTTCGGCCCCCAGCGCCACTCGGCGAGCGCGCAGGCTGCGGCATCGTGATGAAGTCCCACCGCGCGGCCGGTGGCGCCGGCGATGCGATCGCGCAGACGAATCCCGTGCAAACCCGGTAGGTGCACGGCTTCGGTGATCTCGCCGCGCCGCACGTTTAGCGGGCCGCCGACCGCGATCCCGATGCGGCGCGCCGATGGCGCGACTTGGCGCACCGCATCGACGGCCTGCGCGATCAGCAGTTCGCCGTCATCGACCGGCGTCGAACCGCGCCAGCGCGAGACGATCGTGCCGTCCGCCAAGCCGCCGACCACGGTGGTGTTCGTCCCGCCGATGTTGATCCCGGCGAGCGTCGCGGTGCGATCGCTCAGGAACTCGATCTCGCCCATACGGGCGCGGTTCTACGTCTGGCGGCGTTGTGCCGTTGAGCGCGGGAACATCCCCGCGAGCACGCCCTTTACGGATTGCACGATCGCCGGTGTGCGTTCCGGATCGCCCTTGAGCATGGCCTTTCCGAACGAGTTCATCTGCTCGCGCGTGATGTGCGCGGGCAGCATCGAGATGTTCGGATCGGTCCGGACCTCCAGCACCACCGGCCGGCGTGCCGCAAAGGCGGCTTCGAACGCCGGCCCGAGTTCATCGGCACTCGCGACGCCGATGCCCTCGAATCCGAGCAGGCGCGCGAATGCGGCCATCGAGACATCGGGCAGATGTTGCGAGCCGGGGAAGTCCGGCGCGCCGCTCTCGATGCGCATCTCCCACGTGACCTGGTTGAGGTCGCGGTTATTTGCGACCACGAACACGATGCTCTGATCGGCCCAGCGCTCCGCGTAGCGCTGCAACGTGATCAACTCGTTCATGCCGTTCATCTGCATCGCGCCGTCGCCGGTGATCGCGACCGGCGTACGGTCCGGAAACGCAAACTTCGCCGCGATCGCATACGGAACCGCGGAGCCCATCGTCGCGAGGCCACCTGAGAGCGAAAACTTCATGCCGCGCCGCAGCTGCAGATGGCGCGCGGCCCAGTTCGTCGACGTTCCCGCGTCGGCGGTGATGATGCAGCCGTCGGGCAAGTGCCGGTTGAGTTCGACGAACACGTCTTCCGGGTTGACGCCGTCCGTGCCGGCGATGCCGGCGCGCGTCGCGTTGACGCGGTCCGCGCGCGTTGCCATCTCCGCGATCGACGCGCGCCACGACGTATCGGTTTTCTGTGTGAGCATCGGCAACAGCGCCTCGAGCGTATCGCGCGCGCTGCCCTGCAGGTTCACTTCCGTTGGGAAGCGCACGCCGAGACGCGCGGCGTTGATGTCGATCTGCACGCCGCGCGCGTGTCCCTCGTTCGGGAGAAATTGCGCGTAGGGATAGTTCGTGCCGATCATGAGCAGCGTGTCGCACGCTCGCATCATGTCGCTCGATGCCGCGGTTCCGAGCAGTCCGATCGTGCCCGTCACCCACGGCAGATCATCCGGCAGCACGGCCTTTCCGAGCAGCGCTTTCGCGCAGCCGGCTTGCAGCCGGTCCGCGGTGAGTTCGACCACATCCTCGGCACCGATCGCGCCCGCACCCACGAGAATCGCGACCTTGCTGCCGGCGTTGAGCACGTCCGCGGCGTGGCGTAGCCCGTCTTCGTGCGGCACCAATTTCGCGCGCGAAAGCCCGACGCTCGATGCGTTGTAGTTCATCAAATGCGGCGGCAGTTCGACCGCCGCTTCCTCTTGCAGATCCTTCGGAAAGATCAGCGCGGTAACGGTGCGTTCGCTCATCGCACCGCGGACGGCGCGGTCCACGGCGTGCCGCACGCCGGCCGGATGCATCAGCGTGACGAGATACTCGCTCGCGACGTCTTTGTAGAGGTTGTGCAGATCGACTTCTTGCTGGTACTCGCTGCCCATCGCGGTCGTCGCCGCCTGACCGGTCAGCGCGAGCACGGGCACGTGATCGGCCTTCGCATCGTAGAGCCCGTTGAGCAGATGGATCGCTCCCGGACCGCTCGTCGCCAAACACACGCCCAACTCGCCGGTGAACTTCGCGTGCGCGCAGGCCATGAACGCGGCTTGCTCTTCGTGCCGAACCTGGATGAAATCGATCGCGTCGCCGGATTTGGCACGCGCTTTCTGATGCGCGTCGATCGCGGCGATGATGCCGTTGATCCCATCGCCCGGATACCCGAAGATCCGGCGGACGCCCCATTCGTGGAGCCGTTCGATGAGGAAATCGCCTACGGTGCCCGACATGCCGGGGTCATACCCGGCGCGGGCGGGGGCTACACCGCGTTAGCGCGAAGCCCGTTTCGGAAAAGGAGACGCTCGGTGAATTTTACGGTTCCTATCTGCCTTTGTATCCTCGTCGTTGCGATCGCAGCTCTGATCTTTTGGGGCGGCTTCGCGGAAGAACGTCGCGCACGCGGCGGTTAAGCGCACGCTTTCTACTCGTTCACAAACGTCCCGATTCGAAAGTCGGCGGGCGTTTCCACGGATCGACGCCGCCGTCATCGAACGCGGCGTCGATTGTTTTTGACCACTGCTGCGACGGCCGGTCGACGATGACGACCGACCCTTGGACGAGCGCCTCGAGCGCGCGCCACAAGTGGCGCACGACGAGCGAACGCGTGAACTCGTTGAGCCGCAGCCACGGATCGCCGGCGAAGAGTTCGAGCCGCGTCTCCGTTTCGCGCCGCCACACCATGTAGTTGACGAAGATGTCGCCGTACACCGCGCGCGGCCCGTCGAATGCGCCGCGAATGCGGTCTTCCAGCACTTCTTGCCGCCGCGGATGGCGGTGCCGGCGGACTTTCGGCCGGCGAGCGGCCGCGCGGAGGCGCACCACTTCTACGGCGATCATCACCATGAGCGCCAGCAGCACGACCGACGCCAGGACCAGCGGTACCATCATACCTCCACGGCGGGGGTACGATGGTTACCGCGGGCACTCGCTTGGTACCTTTTTAGGTTAGCCTATGTGAGCTGGGGCAAGATCGTGCGCTTGGAGCACGAGGCCGGGGGACACGATGTGCTTGTTCAGGCCGAGGAGCGAGGGGTCGATACCCAGCGCCAGTCCGACGAGCTGCGGGAGGTGGAAGGTCGGGAGGTCGGTGCGGCCCCAGCGCGCGGCCGAGTCGGCCTGGTAGCCGTCGAGCGCAAGGTGGCAGAGCGGGCAGGGCGTGAGCACGGCCTCGGCGCCCTTGTCCTTGGCCATCCGCATGTTCTGGCCGACCATCGCCGGGGCGATGCCGTCCTTTTCGAGCTGCACGTGGAAGCCGCAGCAGCGGGTCTTGCCGGCGTAGTCGATCGCTTCGCCGCCCAGCGCTTCGATGATGTCTTCGAGCGAGTGCGGGTTACGCGATGATTCCCAGCCGTTGACCGATTCCGGGCGGATGATGTGGCAGCCGTAGAACGGCGCGACCTTCAAACCGCGCAGCGGGTTGACGACCATCTTCTTGAGGTTGTCGAGCCCGATGTCGTCGATCAAGAGCCACAGCAAATGGCGCACCATCACGCCGCCGTTGTACTTGGCGCCGAACTTGCCGAGGATCGCGTTCGCTTGACCCATGTGCGCTTCGGACTCGAGCAGCTCTTTGTTGGCCGCGCGCATGTGTCCGGTGCAAGTCGAGCAGATCGTGATCACGTCGTCGAGGCCGAGTGCTTCGGCCTGCGCGTACGTGCGAGCGTTGAGCACGCGCGCGACGTCGCGGTTGGTGTCGTTGAGCACCGATGCACCGCAGCACGCCGCGGCGGTGAGCTCGACGAGTTCGATGCCGAGTTTGTCGGCCAGCAGCATCGTCGAGTTGAACAATTCCTTGCACGACTCTTTGGCGACGCAGCCGGGGAAGAAGCCGTACTTGCGCATTTGCGCCGACTTGGATTGCCGCTTGGCCTGCGGCGCTTCAATGGTGGCGGTCATGCGAGTGTTGGGGCCTCCAGGGTGTCGAAAATCATCGCGATTTCGTTGACTTTCGGGACGGGTTTGAGGAACATCGGCGGGATCTTACCGGCCATCGCGAGCCGCAGCCCGAACGGCGCGACCTTGATCAGGCCTACGATATTGAAACGTCCGACCGTGCCTTGGATGACTTCCGTCTCGTGCAGCATGCCGGTGTGTTTGATCGTTTTTGCGATGACGAGCGCGTGGCGCGGACCCGGATGGTCGACCAGGCCCTCTTCGATCGTGGCGCGCTTGACGGCGATGATGTCGTCCTGTGGATCGACGTGCTTGGGGCAGTACGAGCACGCGTAGCAGTGCGCGCACAGCCACAAGAAGTCATCGCTGATCTGCGCGGCGCGTTCCTTGCGCTTCGAGTCGCGCACGTCTTCGATGAAGCGGTACGCGTACGCAATCGCAGCCGGACCGGCGAACGCCGGATCGACCGACACGACCGGGCAGAGCGCGTAGCACGTTGCGCACATCACGCAGTTCGCGACCGCAACGAGTTTCTGCATGTCTGCCGGCGATACGCGGCGTTCGGTCTCGTGGTCGGAATCTTTGTCGGCCGGCTGCAGATACGGCTTGAGGCGCGAGTACTTGTCCCAGAACGGATCCATGTGGACCACGAGGTCCTTCATGGGCTGGAAGTTCGGCATCGGGTCGACGGCGACGGTGTTGTCGCTGCGCAGCACGCTCGCGATCGGCGTGCGGCACGCGAGGCCGGTCGTGCCGTTGATGTTCATCGAGCACGAGCCGCAGATTGCGGAGCGGCACGAACGGCGGAACGAGATCGAACCGTCCTTTTCCGCTTTGACGTTCTCGAGCGCGTCGAGCACGGTCATCGTGGTGGGCAGGTCGCACTCGACGCGGTCGCGGTGCGGCTCGATGTCGGTGGCTTGATCGTAACGGTAAATATCGAGTGAGAAACTCATGCTAGTACGTCCGCACTTCCGGAAGGAACTTGGTGAAGGTTACACCGCGTGAGTAGTCGGGTTCGGGATCGGTCGTCGGGCCCTTGAAGTGCATGAGCGTGTGCTTCATCCAATTCTTGTCATCGCGATCGGGGAAGTCCGTGCGGGCTTGCGCGCCGCGCGATTCGGTGCGCTTGCGCGCGCCCATCATCGTCGTCATCGAGATATCGACCAGGAACTCGGTTTCGAGCAATCCGACCAGGTCGGTGTTGAACGTCTTCGATTTATCCATCGTCGTCATCTGTTGCGCCATCTCGCGCACCTGACGCAGCGCGGCTTCACCTTCGGCGAGCGTCTTGTCGTCGCGGAAGATGAAGGCGTGATCGCTCATCGCGGCATTCAGCGCTTTGCGCGTTTGCGGATGGCGCTCGCCGCCGGTGCGAGCGAGGATGCCGTTGATGCGGTCCTGCTCGCTCTTGAACGTCTTCTCGGAGGGACGCACGTCGCCGACCGACTTGATGTAGTTCGCTGCGTGGGTGGCCGAGCGGTGACCGAACACGATCGTCTCGAGCAGCGAGTTGCCGCCGAGCCGGTTCGCGCCGTGAACGCTGACGCAAGCACATTCGCCCGCCGCATACACGCCGGGGATGCTCGTTGCGCCGTTCTTGTCGGTAGCGATGCCGCCCATCCAGTAGTGCATGCCGGGCAGAATCGGGATCGGCGTGTCGATCGCGTCTTTGCCCGTCGCGTCGAGCGCGAGCTCGCGAATCTGCGGCAAGCGTTCGAGAATCTTTTCGCGTCCGAGGTGGCGCAGGTCGAGGAACACGCAGCCGTTTTCGCCGCGGCCTTCCATGATCTCGGTCCACTCGGCGCGCGAGACCACGTCGCGTGAGGCCAGCTCGCCCTTGTTCGGGGCGTACTTGAACATGAACCGTTCGCCGTCTTTATTGAGGAGGTAGGCGCCTTCGCCGCGGGCCGCTTCGGAGAGCAGCACGCCGTTCTCTTTGAGCGAGGTCGGATGGAACTGGACGAACTCCATATCCATCAGCGGGACGCCGGCACGATAGCAGATCGCCATGCCGTCGCCGGTCGAGGCGTAACCGTTGGTCGTCTTCGCATACGCGCGGCCGGCGCCGCCGGTGGCGAAGATGGTGGCCTTCGCTTGGACGAGCTCGAGCTCGCCGTTACGCATGTTGTAGGCGGTGATCCCGGTGCCGACGCCGTCTTCGACGCACAGCGCGGTCGCGAAGTACTCTTCGTAAACCTTGATGTTGAAGCGTTCGAGCTGTTCCCACAGCGAGTGCAGGATGACGAGGCCGGTTACGTCGGCCGAGAAGCACGTGCGGGGGAAGCTCGCGCCGCCGAAGGGGCGTTGCGCGATCCGTCCATCGGGCATGCGGGAGAAGATGCAACCGCGGTGCTCGAGCCAGATGATCTGGCGCGGGGCGTCCTCGGCCATGGCCTCGATCGCGTCCTGGTCGCCGAGATAATCGGCCCCCTTGACGCAGTCGAAGGCATGCGCCTCCGGAGTGTCCGCCTCTTCGTTGCCGAGGGCGGCGTTGATGCCGCCTTGCGCCGCGCCGGAGTGGCTGCGGACCGGATGCATTTTCGAGACGATCGCGACGTCGGCACCGCGTTCGGCGGCTTCTACCGCTGCGCGCATACCGGCGAGGCCACCGCCGACCACGACGATGTCGTGTTTGATCACTACCTTGATGCCCCTTATGGACGAGTGAAACCGAATTGCGAGGAGTGTACCATTAGATTGAAGCTGAGCGCCCGGATTTTCGTCGGACGATCGGTCCTACCATGCGGAGTCTGTGCCAGTAGTGGCGAACGGACGGATAGTACCGTCGGAAAGGACAGCGTGCGCTCGGATCCAGGACTGACCGCTCCCATCAATCCGCCCCCGCAATTACCGGCAAGTTCGGCAGTGGTCACCAACCTCATCGAGGATCTGGCGCCCTTTTTCGACGACGGCGCGGCGGGACTGCAGCGACTGGTTTCGCGCATTCCGCTCCTGCTCGAGGTCGACCGGGCCTACGTCGCGCGGATCAGCCCCGACGGCATGCGCTTCACGGTTACCCAGGCCTCCAAGGGTGATTGGCCCGATCTGCTCGGCTATACGCAATCGGCGGGCCGGCTGCCGGCCTTCGCCCGCGGCGCGCTCAAAAGCGGCGTCCAGGCGACGATCGATGATGCCCTGACCTTCCCGTTCACCCCGCAGCAGCGGAAGATGCTCTGGTACGGCGGCCTGCGCGGCACGGTGCTGACGCCGATCCGCTCGAACGGCGTCTGGATCGGCGCCCTGATCGTGGACGTGCTCAAGGCGCAGCGGATCTGGGACTTCATGGTGCTCGACGCCTGTCGCTCGCTTGCCTTGGCGATCGGCGCACGGCTGGCGCTCTCGAAGCTCGGCGACCACCTGGTGACCGACGAGCGCGACCCGGTCCACGACATGCAGCGGCTGAACGTCATCGCCAACCTTGCTCACTTGCTGGATACCTCGAACGATCCCAACGCCGTGAGCGCGGAGGTCGTGGATTCGCTGGGCGCGCTGCACTGGGTGCGCGGCGCCCGTCTGGCCGCGGCTGAAGACGAAGCCGATGTCGTGAAAAGCGCTCAAGCGAGCGAAGCGCTGGTCGTTACGAACAAGGACGGCACGACGCACGTCGGGCTCGCGCTCATGAATGAAGGCGAGCGCTTCGGCGGCATCGACCTCGAACTCGCGGGCACGTCGCTGACCGACGTCGAGGAACAGTTCTTACGCAGCGTGCAGACCTTCGCGGGCTCGGCGTATGTGAGCGCGCTGCGGCGGGCGCGCCCGCGCAACGAAGCGCTGTACGATTCGCTGACCGGTTTGCTCAACTTCCGCTCGATCAACGAAGTGCTGGTCGATGCGGTGCACGCGTCGAAATCGTCGGGACGGCCGGTCTCGGTCTGGCTGCTCGATATCGACCGGCTCGACGGGATCAACCGCGATCACGGCTACGCGATCGGCGACGATGTCGTCAGCTATGTCGGACATACGTTGCAGACGGTCGTCTCGTCGCGCGGCTCGGTCGGCCGAGTCGGCGGCGGCCTCTACCTCGCGCTCTTTCCGGGAATGGATCACGAAGAAGCGTCGGTGCAGGGCCGCATGATGGTCGAGCGCATCACGAAGAACGTGCCGCCGCATCTACCGCAGATCGCGCTCTCGATCGGCGTTTCGGCCTTTCCGCTCGATGCGGGCAGCCAAGACGATCTCGTCCGCTTTGCGCGCCTCGCCCTCTACATGGCGAAGGGCAGCGGCAGCAACCGCGTCGTCGCCGCCGATCCGAAGAATCCACGCTGGGTCAGCGACGCACGAGCAGCCTTCGTGCGCTCCGTAACCGAAGCGCAGATGCCTACATCACTGCAGGAACGACGCTAGCGCGAACGAGCGGTCCTCCTGCCGGCCAACCCTCGAAGGCTAAAACGGCAACTCTTCCCGAAAACAAGTAGAACCCCGTGTCTGATTCGTTCGTTCATCTCCACGTCCACAGCGAGTACTCGCTGCTCGACGGCGCGTGCCGTGTCGATTCGCTATGCCGCTCGCAGCGCCGATGAGGGTTCGCCCGGAATCGCGCTGACCGATCACGGCGTCATGTTCGGCGCGGTCGAATTCCACGACAGCGCGCACAAGCACGGGCTGAAGCCGATCATCGGCTGCGAAGCGTACATCGCGCCGCGCGGACGTTTCGACCGTACCGTGCGCGACGAAGCGCACATCACGCTGCTCGCGGCCGACGACGAAGGCTACAAGAACCTCACCGCGCTGATCTCGAAGGGCTTTCTCGAAGGCTACTACTACAAGCCGCGCATCGATATGGAGCTGCTCGAAAAGCACAACCGCGGCTTGATCGTGCTCTCCGGCTGTATGTCGAGCCTCGTCGCCGCGCCGCTGCTCAAGAACGACCGCGCCTCGTCGCTCAAGGCGGCGAAGGAGTTCACCGAGATCTTCGGCGACCGGTTCTACATCGAGATCATGCGCCACGGGATGCCCGAAGAAGACATCATCAACGACGGCTTGATCTCGGTCGCGCGCGAGTTGAACCTGCCGCTGGTGGCGACCAACGACTCGCACTACCTCTCGAAGGGCGACGCGCAGGCGCACGACGTGCTGCTCTGCATCGGCACCGGCAAAACCGTGGCTGACACCAGCCGCATGAAGTTCTTCTCGGACGAGTTCTACGTGAAGAGCCCGCAAGAGATGCGCGAGCTCTTCGCCGACATTCCCGAAGCCTGCGACAACACGCTCGAGATCGTCAAACGCATCGATCTGAAGATCCCGGAAAAGATCTTTTACCTGCCCGACTACCCGGTGCCGAGCACGGCGGCTGCCGACGTGGCCGGCGTGCTGGCGGGCAAATCTGCGGCCTCGGGGCTCGACGCCGCTCCCGACCGCGTCGTCGAGATGGGTGCAGATGAGTACTTGCGCTTATCTGCGAGGGCGGCCTCATCGAGCGCTACGGCGCCGAGCGGGCATTGAACGATCCGGTGTTGCGCGAGCGGCTCGAGTACGAGCTCGACGTCATCGTCAAGATGGGCTTCAGCTCGTACTTCCTGATCGTGTGGGACTTCATCAAGTACGCGCGCGACAAAGATATCCCGGTCGGCCCGGGCCGCGGCTCGGCGGTCGGTTCGATCGTGTCGTACTGCCTGCGCATCACCGACCTCGACCCGATCAAGTACAAGCTGCTCTTCGAGCGCTTCCTCAATCCCGAACGCATCTCGATGCCCGATATCGACATGGACTTCTGCGTCGAACGCCGCGACGAAGTCATCGAGTACGTCACCGAAAAGTACGGCAAAGAACGCGTGGCGCAGATCGTCACGTTCGGCACGATGGCGGCGCGCGCTGCCATGCGCGACGCCGGCCGGGCGCTCGCGGTGCCGCTGCCCGACGTCGATCGCGTGGCCAAGCTGATCCCCTCGGGTCCGGGCGGTCTCTCGATCACGGTGGCGCTCGAACAGATTCCCGAACTGAAGATGCTCTACAACGGCAGCCCGCAGATCCGCAAGCTGCTCGACACCGCGAACTCGATCGAAGGCCTCGCGCGCCACGCGTCGACCCACGCCGCCGGGGTCGTGATTTCGAAGAATCCGCTGACCGATCACGTGCCGCTGGTGAAACTCGGCGAAGGCGACGTCAACACCCAGTACGACATGAACATGGTCGAACGCATCGGCCTGCTCAAGTTCGATTTCCTCGGCTTGCGCAACCTCACGGTCATGAAGGCCGCGAGCGATGAGATCAAGCGCACGACGAAGCCCGACTTCGATCTCGCCACGATCCCCGATGACGACCTGCGCACCTACGAGATGCTCGGGCGCGGCGAAACGCTCGGCGTGTTCCAGCTCGAGTCCGACGGCATGAAGCGCGTCTGCGTCGAGCTCAAGCCGTCGGTGCTGGACGACATCATCGCGCTCGTCGCGCTCTACCGGCCGGGGCCGATGGACTGGATTCCCGATTTTATCGCGAGCAAACACGGCCGCAAAACGCCGAAGTATCTGCATCCGAAACTCGTGCCGATTCTGGAAGATACCTACGGCATCGCGTGCTATCAGGAACAGGTCATGCAGATCGCGCGCGATCTCGCCGGCTTCACGTTGGGTCAAGCCGACGAGCTGCGCAAGGTCATGGGGAAGAAGCAGAAGGACAAGATCCCGTACTACCGCGAGAAATTCATCGCGGGCTGCGCGGAAAGCAATGCCATCGGCCCCGAACTGGCGTCCGACATCTTCGCCTTCATCGAACCGTTCGCGGGCTACGGTTTCAACAAGTCGCACGCGGCGGCATACGGCTGGATTTCGTATCAGACCGGCTTCCTCAAGGCGAACTACCCGCTGCAGTACTTCGCGGCGCTGATGTCGTCGGTGCGCGACAAGACCGACAAGCTCGTCGAATACATCGAAGAAGCGAAGAAAATGGGCATCGCCGTGCTGCCGCCCGACGTCAACGAATCGCTGGTCGATTTTGCCGTGGTCGAATCGCAGATTCGCTTCGGTCTGGCGGCGGTCAAGGGCATCGGCGAAGGCGCGGTCGACGCGATCCTCGCGGCGCGCGAACGCGACGGCAAATTCACCGATCTCTTCGATCTCACCAAACGCGTCGATAGCAAAGGCGCGAACCGCAAGGTCTACGAGGCGCTGATCAAATGCGGCGCCCTCGACACGCTGCCCGGCAACCGGGCCCAGCTGCTCGACGCGCTCGACGGCGCGCTCGACGCCGCCGCCCGCGAGTCGCGCGACCGCGAACTCGGTCAGAGCTCGCTCTTCGGCATGCTCGAAGAGGCCGCGCCGGCGTTCACCCCGACGCTGCGGTCGCTGCCGGCGCCGTCGACGATGGAAGCGCTCACGTGGGAAAAGGAGACGCTCGGCATCTTCGTCTCCGGTCATCCGCTGGCCGACGTCGCCGAGGCGCTCGCCCGTACCGGCGCGACGCCGATCAAAGATTTGCGCGGCATCGAAGACGATTCGCCGGCCCGCATCGCGGGACTCGTCACAGCCGTGCGCCGCACGCTGACCAAAGCGCAGCAGCAGATGCTCTTCGCGACGATCGAAGACATGACGGGCTCGATCGAGTGCATCGTGTTCCCGAAAACGTATCCGCAGCTCCAAGGCGCGTTCATCGAAGACACGATCGTGATCGTCAACGGGCGCGTGCGTTCGCGCGAGCGCCGGGGTGCCGTGCCCGGCGAAGAGCCGCCGATCGAGTTCAGCGTCTCGGTCAACGAGGTCCAGACGTTCCAGCGCCAGGCCGCGCCGCCCGAGTTTCCCGGCTGGCACGTGACGGTGTCGTCGCGCAGCCACGTCGACGCGCTGGCGCAACTGCTCGATGAATCGCCCGGCACGATTCCGCTCGTGTTCCACATCTCGGGACAGACGAAGCGCAGCTCGCGCGGCATCGCGAACGCGCCCTACGTCGAAATCCGAACTCGAACGGATCGTCGGCGCGAACAACGTACGCATCGGCCGGCCGCAGCCGTGAAACTGCCGCAGGGCGTTCGCGACTGGCTGCCGCACGAGCTGGCGCGCAAGCGCGACATCGAACAAATCTTACGCGCGGTGTTCGGACGCTGGTCGTATGAAGAAGTGCAAACGCCGACGTTCGAACGCTTCGACGTCATCGAGAAGGGCCTCGGCCACGAGCTGACCGAGCTTTCGTTTCAGTTCAACGATCGCCGTTCGACCGCGCTCGCGCTGCGGCCGGAACTCACAACGCCGATCGCGCGGCTCGTCTCGACGCGGATGCGTGAGGCGCCCTTGCCGCTGCGCCTGTCGTACGTTGCGACGGCGTTTCGCTACTACGAACAGCCGCAAGAAGGCCGGATGCGCGAGTTCACGCAGGCCGGCGTCGAGCTGATCGGTTCGCCCGGCATCGACGCCGACGCGGAGACGCTGTTCATGGCGATCGAAGCGTGCGATGAGATCGGGATGCGCGACGCCACCTACGACATCAACGATTCGCGCATCGTCGACGGCCTGCTGGCCGGCGTCGGCTTGAGCGGCGATGCGATCCCGGCCGCCAAAACGTTGATGAAAGAGCGCAACATCGTCGGTCTGCGCGCGTTCGAGAAGCCGTTGCTGATCGAATTCGCCTTGCGCCGCGGCGGGCGCGACGGCATCGCGGCGGCGCGTAAGGTGTGCGCGACGCCGGAGAGCCAGGCCGCGCTCGACCGCCTCGAGACGCTGCTGATCCGCGCGGCCGCGCTCGGGTACGGCGACCGCGTGTCGGTCGATTTCGCGCTGTTGCGCGACCTCGATTACTACACCGGGTTCATCTTCGAAGGCTATCTGCCCGAGATCGGTTTT
Organism: Vulcanimicrobiota bacterium; assembly: GCA_963845455.1. Taxonomy (GTDB): domain Bacteria; phylum Vulcanimicrobiota; class Vulcanimicrobiia; order Vulcanimicrobiales; family Vulcanimicrobiaceae; genus Lustribacter. The sequence continues at coordinate 69,969 of CAWJSM010000005.1, forward strand.
CCGCTGTGCGGCGGCGGGCGCTACGATTCGCTGCTGCCGAAATTCGGTTATGCGGTGCCGGCGGTCGGTTGGAGCGCCGGCGTCGAACGCCTGCTGATCGCGCTCGAGCGGCGCGGCAAGCACATCACGCGCCGGCGTCATCGCGTCGACGTGCTGGTGAGCGGAGCCGACGTCGTGGCGACGCGCGAACGCGCCGCCGGCAACGTCGTGCGCTACGCATCGAGCGGCCAGGATGAAAAGGAACTGATTGCCGAAGCGCGCGCGCACGGCATCCCGCGCGTCGTCATCGCGGAGAACGGCGATATCCGTGAAGTCCGCGTCACTGCCGCGCCCGAAAAACGGCTGCCCAAGGCCAACACGCCACGCAAGACGGAAGCGCTCTGATGCTGACGATCGCGATGCCCAAAGGCGCGCTCTACGACGACTCGGTCGCGCGCTTGCGCGACGCGGGCATCGACGTTCCCGACGACGTGGGCCGCAAGCTCGCGGTCGTTACCTCGGACGGCACGCAACTGCTGTTCTTGCGTCCCTCCGACGTTCCGGCGTACGTCGAGTTCGGCGCAGCCGATTGCGGAATCACCGGCAAAGATGTGCTTTGGGAAACCGATCGCACGGTGAGCGAACTCGCCGACCTCGGCTTCGGCTATTGCCGTTTGTGCGTTGCTGCCCGGCGCATCGACCGCTATCATGAAGGCGCGCCGTTTCCGACGTTCTTGCGCGTGGCGACGAAGTTCGCGCGCTCGGCCGAGGCCTACTTCGCCGAGCGCGATTTGCCGGTCGAGCTGATCCCGCTGCACGGCTCGGTCGAGTTGAGCCCGGTCGTCGGACTGGCCGACCTGATCGTCGATCTCGTGGCGACCGGCAACACGCTGCGCGAACACGACATGGTCATCGTCGATGAGATCGCCCCGAGCACCGCGCGCTTTGTCGTGAACCCGGTGCGCTTCCGCACGAAGTACGACGAGATCACGGCGCTGCTCGAACGGCTCGACGGCACCGTTCGCGCATGATCGTCGTTGAAGCCGCCGACGAGCAGGCGCTCGCGCCGCTCTACGCCGGTGGCTGGGACGCGCCGCGCGACGTGCGCGACCGCGTGGCGAACATTCTCGATGACGTGCGCGACCGCGGCGATGCGGCCGTGGTGGAGCTGACGCAGCGCTTCGATCATCCCGAAGCCAGCGCTGCGACGTTGCGCCGCGACGTGCCGGTGCGCAAGAACGCGCGCGGCCTCGTTCCCGAGGTGATCGCGGCGGGGCTCGAACTCGCGCGCGAACGCATCACCGATTATCACGCGCGCCAGAAGCCGGCCGAGATCCGCTACCACACCGCCGACGCGAGTGAGTACGCATTTCTCTCGCGACCGCTGCACAGCATCGGCGCCTACGTGCCGGGGGGCAGCGCGTCGTTGCCCTCAACCGTGCTGATGACGGTCGTTCCGGCCAAGGTCGCGGGCGTGGATCGCGTCGTGGTTGCGACGCCGCCGCAGCGTGACGGCTCGATCAACCCGGCGATTCTCTACGCTTGCAGCTTGTGCGGCGTCGACGAACTGTATGCGGCCGGCGGCGCGCAAGCGATCGGCGCGCTGGCATTCGGGACCGCGACGCTGCGGGCGGTCGATAAGATCGTCGGGCCCGGCAACGTATACGTGACCGAGGCCAAACGTCAGGTGTTCGGCGTGTGCGGTATCGATGGTTTGGCCGGACCATCGGAAGTGCTGGTCGTGTGCGACGAGCGCGCGCGGCCCGAATTCGTCGCCGGCGAGCTGATCGCGCAAGCGGAGCACGACCCGCTGGCCCGCGTCGCGGCCGTGTCGCGCGATCGTGCGATCCTCGATGCCGTCGCCGCGCTTTTGACCGGCGACTTCGCGCGCGAGACCGGTCGCGGCGAGATCGTGCAGCGCGTGCTGGACGAACGCACGTGGCTCATCCACGCCGGCAGTGAGAACGCGGTGTTCGAGGTCATCGAGCGCTTTGCGCCCGAGCATCTCTCGCTGCAAATCGCCGATCCGTGGAGCCTCGTGCCGCGCATCCGGCGCGCCGGTGCGATCTTCATCGGGGACCACACGCCGGTTGCGGCGGGCGACTACATCGCCGGCACCAACCACACGCTGCCGACGTCGGGTGCGAGCCGTTTTGCGTCCGGCTTGCGCACGGCCGACTACTATCGCACGATGTCGGTGGTGGAAAATAGCGCGCAGCGGATGGCCGCGGACGCGGAAACGCTGGCCGCGCTAGCCGAGTTCGAAGGGCTGCCGGCGCACGCGCGCACGGCTCGCATGCGTATCGAACCCCGGTAGCGAATAGGTCCTTCCGATGATAAGCACCCGGATCCGGCTGGTCGCGCTGGACCTCGATGGCACGCTCGTCGGGGCCGATCTCGCGATCTCGGCGCGCGTGCGCGACACGATCGCTAAGGCACGCACGCGAGGCACGGAAATCACGATCGTCACCGGCCGGATGTTTGCGGCGACGAAGCCGTTTGCGCAAACGCTTGGGATCACCGGCCCCGTCGTGTGCTATCAGGGTGCGGCGATATTTGAAGCTGCGACCGGCGCCGTGCTGCGCGAAACGCCGGTGCACCAAGACGTCACCCGCGCGGTGCTCGCGTGGGCCGAAGAACACCACGTGCACGCGCAGTGTTACGCGAACGACAAACTCTACATGCAAGAGGTCAATCGCTTTTCCAAGCGCTACACCGATCTCGCGAAGGTTGAGCCCACGCTCGTACCGTCGCTGCGCACGGCGTTTGCCGATCAGCCGTCGATCAAGATCGTGCTGGTCGACGATCCGGGACCCTCGGAGCAGCATCTCGCCGACCTGAAAGCGCTGCTCGGCGATCGCGCGTATCTCACGCGCAGCCACGTCGATTTCGTCGAAGTGTTGGCGCCCGAAGTGAACAAGGGCGAGGCGCTCGCATTCGTCGCGCAGCGGTACGGCGTAACGCTGGCGGAGACGCTGGCGGTCGGCGATGCCTGGAACGATGTTCCGCTGATCACGGCCGCCGGCATCGGCGTTGCGATGGGTTCGGGACCGCCGGAACTCTTCGCGAAAGCCGATGCGGTCGTCGGCGACGTCGCGCACGACGGCGTTGCCGAAGCGATCGAACGGTACGTGCTCACGTGAGCACCGCCTCGCGCGTTCGCCGGCGCACGAAACCCTCGATCGCCGTTCGCGTGCGCACGTTCTGGGTGATCGCGCTGCTGTCGGCGTGCGTCGTTGCGGCGCTCGCCGTGGCGTTCGCAAATGCGCCGCAGTTGCGGGTTCGTTCGGTCACGGCGAACGTGCCGGCGAACGGCCCGGTGACGAAGGATGCGGCGATCGCCGCCGCGCGCATCGATCCCGATGCGAACCTGTGGCTATTAAATACCGGCGCGATCCGCGCGCGTCTCGATGCGATTCCGTACGTTGCGAGCGCCGTCGTTCACCGCGCGCAATTTCCGCATCCGGCCGTGCGTGCTCGACGTAACGCTGCGCGTGCCGACCGGATGCGTGACGACCTCGAGCGGCACGATGACGATCGATGCGAGCGCGCGCGTGCTGCAGACCGGCTGCGTATCGACGGCGTTGCCGCAAGTCGATATCGGCAGCGGCCCGGCCGTGGCGCCGGGCGCGATTCTGACGGCCCCCGACATCGACCGCTTGCTTGCTGATGCGCGGGCGATCGGCGAGCACATTCCGGTCCATACGGTGCGCCGCGACCGCTTCGGCGGACTCGAGGCGATCGACAGCCGCGGGGTGCTCCTGAAGTTCGGATCGGATGCCGACTTAGCAGCCAAGCTCGCCTTGGTCGAGCCGATCCGGCGCAGCGCCGGAGGGCGCCCGCTGCGGGTCATCGACCTGCGCGCTCCAGCCACCCCGGTGGTCGAATTTCCATAGACCTTGTAGGGACTGCGCCTCTCACCCACAATATATAGTGTCCATAGTATGAATGAAGCTCGCTGCGCTCGCTCCTTAGCGTGTGGCCTGCGGCCACTCGGCGGCTTGTAGTGGCACGCGGCGAGATTATCGCTGGGCTCGACATCGGCACGACGAAAACGTGTGCCGTCATCGCCGCCTCCGGTCCCGACGGTTTGGAGATCATCGGGATCGGCGAAGCCCCCTCAACGGGCATGCGCAAAGGCGTCGTGACGGACCTCGAAGAGACGGTCCGGGCGATCGAAGCGGCCACCGAAAAGGCCGAGCGGATGGCTGGTGTCCACGTCTCGCACGTGTACGTCGGCGTTACCGGCGAGCATATCCAATCGACGAACAATCGCGGCGTCGTCGCGGTCTCGGGCGAGGATCGCGAGGTCATTGCCGCCGACGTCAAGCGCGTCGTCGATGCATCGAAAATCATCAACCTCGCCGCCGACCGTCAGATCATTCACGCCTTGCCGCGGCATTACACGATCGACGGACAAGACGGCGTCACCGATCCGCTCGGGATGTCCGGCAGCCGCCTCGAAGTCGACACGCACATCATCACCGGCGGCGCGACGTTCATCGCGAACGTGCTCAAGTGCGTGCACCGTGCGGGCCTCGAACCGGCCGGCATCGTGTTCGAGCCGTTGGCATCGTCGGCGGCGACGCTGCTCTCGGAAGAGAAACACGTCGGCTGCGTACTGCTCGACATCGGCGGCGGCACCACCGACATCGCGGTGTTCGCCAACGGCGGCGTGATTCACAGCGCCACGATTCCGGTCGGCGGCAACATCCTCAGCAACGACATCGCGTTGGGGCTGAAAACGACGTCGGCCGAAGCCGAAAATGTCAAACGCACGTACGGTTCGGGACTGACGCGTCCGGACGAAGCGGAACAGACGTTTCACGTGAAGACGCTCGACGGCCGCAGCACGCGCGAGGTCACCTCAGGTCAGTTGCGCGCGATCGTGCTGCCGCGGGTGCTCGAGATGTTCCGCCTTGCAAAGTCGAACATCGTCGAGCATCTGCCGCGCGATCAAGTGCTGAGCGAAGTCGTCATCACCGGCGGCGGCGCGCACCTGCGCGGCATCGAGACGACCGCGGCCGAAATCTTCGGCCTGCCTGTACGCTTGGGCGTTCCGGCGACGATCGCCGGCTTGACTGATTCCGTCAAACAGCCGGAGTACGCGACCGCCGTGGGCCTCGTGCTGTTCGGTCCCCGCGGCGAAGCCGCCCCGCATCTCAACGGCCGCACCGGCGGCACCGCATTCGCCAAGCTTTGGACGTGGTTCACGTCCATCTGGAATTAGAGTGCGTCGATGACTCGAGCGGCGATCGCACCGTATTCGCCGTATTACACATCGTCCACAGAAGTCTCGGACGCGGCTCAAGGCCCAGACCCATCGTCCGAACCAACTCTACTGCAAACTCGTCTCTTCCCGGAGGACCCGCACATCATGGCCGACGCGAAACGTTTCGTCCCCGAACACGCCGCGACAATCAAAGTTCTCGGGCTGGGCGGCGGCGGTTGCAACGCCATCAACCGCATGATCGAAGCCGGTCTCTCCGGCGTCGAGTTCTACGCGATCAACACCGACGTTCAAGCGCTTCGTTCATCGAAGACGGAGAACACGGTGCAGATCGGCGCGAACCTCACGCGCGGTCTCGGCGCGGGCGCGAATCCGAACATCGGGCGCGAAGCCGCGGAAGAGTCGCGCGAAGATCTCGCGATGCTGCTCGACGGTGCCGACCTCGTGTTCATCACCAGCGGCATGGGCGGCGGCACCGGTACCGGCGCGGCGGCGGTCGTGGCCGAACTCGCGCGCGAATCGGGCGCGCTGACGATCGGCGTGATCACGAAACCGTTCGCCTTCGAAGGCCGCAAGCGCATGCAGGCCGCCGAGCGCGGCATCGCCGATCTCGAAGCCAAATGCGATACGCTGATCACGATTCCGAACGAGCGCATCCTGCAGATCATCGAGAAGCGCACGCCGCTCAACGAAGCGTTCGCGTACGCCGACGACGTGCTGCGTCAGGGCATTCAGGGCATCTCGGACCTGATCACGCAGCCCGGCCTGATCAACCTCGACTTCGCCGACGTGAAGACGATCATGACCGATGCGGGTTCGGCGATGATGGGCATCGGCGAAGGTTCGGGCGAACATCGCGCCGCCGACGCCGCGCAGAAGGCGATCGCTTCGCCGCTGCTCGAGACGACGATCGAAGGCGCGCGCGGCGTGATCTTCAACATCACCGGCGGCCCCGATCTTTCGATGTACGAAGTCAACGAGGCGGCCGACATGATCAGCCGCGCGGTCGACTCCGAAGCGCAGATCATCTTCGGCGCATCGATCGATCCGGCGCTGCAAGGCCGCGTTCGCGTCACGGTCCTGGCGGCCGGCTTCGGCGTGCGTCCGCTGCGCACGAGTTCGGCGCTCGGCTCATCCGGCGCACCCGCTCGACTTCGACAAGATCGCCCCGGTCAACATGGACGACATCGAAGTTCCGGCGTTCCTGCGCTATCGGGCGTAGGCCTGCGATGAGTCGGCCGTTCGTTCCGGCGGCGACGAGCGATCGGGCGATCGCGATTCGCCGCGAGATCCATCGCTTTCCCGAACTCGGGCTTCGAAGAACATCGGACGTCGGCGCTCGTCGAGCGCGAACTCGACGAGCTCGGGCATCGAGCACCGGCGCGTTGCCGGCACCGGCGTCGTCGGCGTCATTCGCGGCGCGTTGCCGGGCAAGACGGCGGGGCTGCGCGCCGACATGGATGCGCTGCCGATCGATGAAGATTCGGGCGAGTCGTGCGCGAGCGAAGTGCCGGGAAAGATGCACGCGTGCGGTCACGACGCGCACACGGCGATGCTGCTCGGCGCGGCGCGCGAGTTGAGCAGCCGGCGCGCGACGTTGCACGGCAACGTCGTGCTGCTCTTTCAACCGGCGGAAGAAGGCCCGGGCGGCGCGGAACCGATGATCGCCGCCGGCGCGCTCGACGATCCGCGCGTCGATGCGATTACGATGCTGCACGTCGATCCGCGCTTGCCGACCGGCAAGATCGGCATCACGCCGGGTCCGGTGAACGCGGCGGCCGACGAATTGCATCTCACGATTCGCGGATCCGGCGGACACGGCGGCTATCCGCACCTCGCCGTCGACGCGATTCCGGCGGCCGCGGCGACCGTGCTGGCACTGCAAAATATCGCGTCGCGCGAAACGGATCCGTTCGCGTCGCTCGTCATCACGATCGGCACGATCGCGGGCGGTTACCGTAACAACGTGATCGCCGATCGCGTGCAGATGACCGGCACGATTCGCACGTACGATCCCGCGATTCGCAAGGGCGTCGAAGCGCGCATCCGGCGCATCGCCGACGGCGTTGCGGCGGCGTATGCGTGCACCGCCGAGATCAACGTGGTGTACGGGTATCCGCCGGTGGTGAACAACGTCGCGCTCGCGCGCGCGTTCACCGATTACGTGCGCGAACGCAACGGTACGCCGGTCGAACAGCTGCCGCCCACGATGGGCGCGGAAGACTTTGCGTACTTTGCCGAACGCGTGCCGGGCGTCGTGGCGCGGCTGGGCATCTACAACGAAGCGCTCGGATCGGTGCACTCCGGTCACAGCCCGCAGTTCCGGCTCGATGAGGCCGCGATCCCGACCGGCATCGCGACCCTGGTCGCCTTCGCCGAGGGCGTGACGTCAGGAGCGATTCAGCCGCAATAGATTGGGGATGCTTGGCCGCTTGCCCCAATATGTTGTGGTTAAGGAAGGTTAAGCCTGCCGGCTGCGCAAACCATCTGCGCATGGCGGTCCCCGCGTATACGTTCGATCGCCCGTCGACTCGGGCGATCCACCGCGCTCAAGACGTCGCCTCGCCGGCTGCCACGGCGTTCGCACGGATTTGCGAAGTCGAGAAGTGGCCGGTGTGGCTATCGTTTCTACGCTCGGCGCGGCTCACCGAGCCGCACCTGCCGTTCGGCGAAGGCAGCGAAGTCGCGATCCGCTCGCGCTTGCCCGGCGAAGAGGAAGAGCTCTTCGAAGTCGACCGGTTCATCCCGGGTTTCCACATGTCGCTGGTCGGCGCGTTTTCGTGCCGCCGCCGGCTGGATTTCCGGGTCGAGCAGAAGTCCGAGCGCTCGAAGGTCGTGGTCAAGCTCGACTACCCGACCTACGGCGGGGTCGTTGCCGCGCTGGTCGACCGCCTCACCCTGCGGCGAAGGCTCGAAGCGGCGCTCGGCGACTCGCTGCTGCACTTCAAGGGCTTGGTTGAATTTGACCGCGAGGACGGCGTCCTGACCGATTTTTGACGGTGTACGCGGCTAGCAGTCGTTGCGCCATAGTGCTAGTTTTGATACACTGTTCGACGATCCGATCTTGCGTTCTGGGAGTTGACCTTGCCACTTTACGAATATCAATGCCGCGCGTGCCGGAAGACGGCGGAAGTGCGCCATGGCTTCAAGGAAACGTTCGAGGGCAAGTGCGAGGCCTGCGGTGGCGAGATGGCTCGCGTGTTCACCCCGGCCGGAATCGTCTTCAAAGGCTCGGGCTTCTACCTGACGGATTCGCGGTCGGCGGCCGAAGCGAAGTCGGCGGCCGCGAGCAAGAGCTCAGCGTCGAGCGAGGGCTCCACGGCCACCCCCGCCGCGTCCTCGTCGGAAGGCTCGTCGTCCGCCCCGGCACCCGCGGCAACGCCGGCTCCGGCCGCTGCAGCGACCCCCGCGCCGTCTAAGTCCGAAAGCGCCGCCTAGGCCCTCGGCGATGGATCCGTCCGCCCTGGTCAGGATCGGCTCCATCGTTGCCGTTCTGATCTTTCTGGATCTGCTGTTCGTCGAGCTGCGACGGATTTTCCGCGAAGGCAAACGCATCGTCGTGCGGCTCGTCGGATACGCCGACTTACCGATCTTCGATCTCCTCGCCACGAGCAGCCACGACATCGACCGGATCGTCAACGCGATCGACGCGCTCGCGTCGCTCGCCAACCGCGCCCAAATCGCGCTCGAGTCGCTGCGCCGCGTTTATCGTCCGAAGGGCTCGTCGCCGGGCGGAGTGCCGAAGGGCATGTCGCCGGGCTGACCCTCGGGATGCCCCTCGGGCGGCTCCCAGTTCCATCCGAAGCCGGCCCGTTCTTCGGGATCGGGCGACAGACCGAACGGATCCGGATCCTCCGGCAGAGCGAACGGCGTCCCGAGCGGTGATGGGCGTCCGGCCGGCGGCGGCACGCCGAACGGCGCCGGGTCGGGCATGCCGAAGGCGGGCATTTGGCCCGGAGTGCTCGGCATCCCGAACGGTGCCGGTGCAGCCGGAGCCGGCGGCGGCGGTGCGAACGGCGCTGCCGGTTGCGGCGGCGCGGCTGGTTGGGGCGGCGCAGCCGGCTGCGGAGCGGCCGCGGGCTGCGGCGGAGCCGCGGCCGGCGGTTGTGCGGCCGGCGGTTGCTGCCGACCGGCGGCGGCAGCACCGGCGGAAACTCGGCGCCGGGCATCGAGGCGGCGTAGGCCGGCGGCGGCGTGACCGGTGCCGGACCCGGGATCGGACCCGCAGGCGGCGCGCCGGGTGCTGCCGGCGCTTTTGGTGCGACGGCTGCGGCTGCGGCGGCTGCCACGGCGGCGCGGCGCTGTTCGAGTTCCGCCATCTCGGCGGCGGTTTCTTCGCGGAAGAGCGTGCCGGCCGAGGCGCGCACCGGTTCGCCCGCGCCGAGCGCGACGAGCACGAAACGCGAGAGCGGCGAGAGCTGCGCCTCGGGGCTTTGCGCGAGCTCGCGCAGTTCTTCGAGATAGGCTTGCGGCATCTGCTCGACTTCCATCGCGTCGAGGATCAATCCGACCGTTTCTTCGACCGCGAAGCGCGGCGCCAAACGCGTGAACGTGAACTGCTGCATCAGCACGTCGGCTTTGACCATCGCGAGCAGTTTGCGCCAGTAGTCGATCGGCTTGTACTCTTCGAACGCGCCGGCTTCATATTTCGCGCGCGAATACAGCTCGGAGATGCGTTTGCCTAGCGGATCGGAGGGCGGCGCGGGCTCGACGATGATGATGCGCTTGCCGACGCGCGCGAGTTCCCATACGATCTGCGTGTGGAACGTCGGATCGATTTCGTGCAAGTAATGGAACGCGACGATCGCATCGAAGCTGCTGTCGCGCGCCGGAATCAGCGTGGTGCTGCCGCGCAGGGTGGGAATGCCGAGCGTTTCCAGCTCCGCGAGCTTCGCCGCATCCGATTCGATGACGCTGACGTCGACGCCGATCTCGATCGCGCGCTTCACCCACAGGCCGTCGTTCGCAAAGCCGCAGAAAAGGACGCGGTCGCCGCGTACGAGCGACATCGCGTCCCAGATGAGTTGGTCGATCCGGCGCGATTCGCGCAGAAACTCGGCAGCGTAATCCAGCATAGCAGCGCCAAACGGTTCGGCGGCCAAGAGAGCCCGCCCTCGGCTCGCGTGTAGGGTTAAGGTAAAAGCAGTTAGCCGCCCGTCAGTCGGAGGGCCCGGCTGGCTTTCGGATCGGCACCAAATCTGTTCGGCCCGCGCGTCCCGTCACTGCAATACCAAACGAGCAAAACGATCGCGCCAAGCAGCGGTACGAGTCCAAACAGATACCACCAGCCCGTCCGGTTCACGTCGTGAAGCCTGCGGACGCTCACGGCCAGATGCGGCAATAACGTTCCAAAAACAACGATCGAGTATAAGACAATCGCCAAAGCCGGAAGCACGAGCATCGTAAAGTAGCTGACGATGCCGGCAAGCAAGATCGTAAGTGAGTGGAAGAGCGTAAAATACCAATACTCTAAGCGCCGTGCGCGGCCGTCAAACGACGCGTATCGAGTCAATGACAGTCTGACCGCTTCGAAGAGGCTCATCGATCGCCACCACATTATGCACCTAAGGCAGCCGGTTGCTTTGCCTAGATGTACTCCGCCGGTAAGCCCCATGTTTCAGGGGATCGACGTTTAGCGGCGGGCCTGGCCTTCTTGCGGTGCAGACGACGCGGTAGCCGCGCGTTCCGCTTCCAACCGAAGGCGTCTCCGGAGAATCGCCCGCTGCGCGCGGCGCGTAGCCCACGACGTGAGGCGGTTGGGACAGTCGTCGCGATGATCGTGGTACGTAATGCCGTCGCGCAAGGTGACAGTCGGGCAGTCGCAGGCGAGCATACGCGAAAGTTACCCGCCGCACGACTAGCTAGATCATGCGCACGTTCGGTGTGACATCGCGCACGGCCCGCAACGACCACTGCGGTGTTTTACCCGGCGCATGCTATTTTCGACACTCAATAAAGTGGATGTTCAACGGACCGTTTCCCCGCGAGGGGATCACCGAGGGCGGTGGGTGCCACTCTCCGATGGCCGCTAAAAATTTCAGTCGCGTGGCGTGTTGCGTGGACGCGTGCGATGCGCTGACAGTTCGAGCACAGCGGTTGATGAGTGTCGGGAACGGGCTCGGCCTTTGCGTCGACGTGTGCGCGGCAGGCCGTCACGATGACGTGTTCGGATAGGACGCGCAAACTTTTAGCGGCGCGTTCGCCGAGATCGAGGTGCGCGCGGCCGGTAGCGGCACGGACCCAGCGTGGGGGCGAGGTAGTCATTGGCCACGTCTTCCCCGACCGGACGCACTTCGTCGTTATATAACAAGAACTTAGCGTGCGATCACTTTAGTTCGGCTCACAGCCAAACGCCAGAATGCCGCCTCGTTTAGGCGAGTGCGCGCATGCGTTCGATGAACTTCGGAAGTTCAGGTAACCGCATGCCTGATAACCAAGCAACCATTTGGATCACGAAAAATAACGGGGGCGCATACGACCGAAAAACGAAACGATCTGCATGAAGCAACGCATCGAGGGCACGTTGCTGGTGGTCTTCGCTCTAGCGTTGCTCGCCATGAGCATATCGTTTTTGCGCGGAAGCTTCTTTGGACCGGGAAACACCTTCGCTGACACGCTTAAGGTCGGCGTATGTCTGGTGCTGTTTGCCGTTATCATCGCGGCACTTGCGAGGGCAAAGCCTCGTCCTCGGCAACCCTTTCAAATAGGTAGGGGCTTTGCCGGATATGACGTGAACCCGGGCGGGGGCTTTAGCGTATCGCCGCCGCCAGGATTCACCCCAGGTGTAGGCGATTCGGTGTCGCCGCCCGGAGAGAACGCTATCGCGCCAAGTGCTGGAAGTGCCAGTAAGACCGAAGCGGCCCCGGAATTGCCGCGCTGGGCAAAGATAATAACGTTGTGGGCAGGTCTGCTAACGGTGGTCTTCGCGGCAGTGAAGACAGGCGCCGAAGCAGCAAAGGCCGTTGCAGACGTGATGCCTCACGCGCATGCTACGTCGACCGCAACACCCCGTAAGTGAATCAGCGGTATTCCGCGGTAATACGTGTCCGTTCATCGAGCGATGACGTTTGCTCGACGCGATCAACTTCGCTTGGCACCCGATACTAGCCTCAGGTCGCTGCGCGGAAGCAATTATCGCACAGCGTATCGCCGTCGAAGAACAGGAGAGCCGAGCCGTCTATGCCCTCGGCCGTTGAGACATCAAGTACGGCAGCACTAAGCGTCACGACGACGCTGAACGTCTATTGCCGTGGGGAAGGTGGGACTCGAACCCACATGAGCTCTCACTCGGCTGCTTTTGAGGCAGCTGCGTCTACCATTTCGCCACTTCCCCGGGCGCCTTGGGCCGTTCGCGGCTGACCGCTCGCACTCTTCTCGCTCAAACCATCGCGGTTGCATGGCGTTCGACGACCTGGCGCACGATCTCCGCGTTCGGAATGCCGTCCGGCGCGACGACATCGAACGACAACAACTCGCCGAACCGGTTCTGCGTGGGGTCGCGGACCAGGCCGATCGGTTCACGACCGGCCTTCACGTCGTCGATCGCTTTCAGCATCAGACGGCGAGCGGCGGCGATCGCGATGTCGCTCGTGGCCAGATGCTCCTTGGTGCGATTTTGGATGCGGCCCGGCGTTTCGGTTGCAAACGCATCGTGCGTGTTGAAGTTATTGCCCATCCCGGTGAAGTTTTCGTTCATCTTCGTGCGGTCTTGCATGAAGCGGTTCGATTGCGAGCGCGTGATGTGGTACTCATCGGAATACTCGCCGGGTTTGCGGAGGTGGTTGGGCAGCCGGTGATCTTCGCTCAACGGTTGATCGCGGCGGACGAAGAAATTCCAGCGCCAATGCGTTTGGTCGTCGATCGGCACGTGGAAGTGTCCGATTTGCCCGTCGCCGCCTTGCGGGCCCGCGATGACGGAGAAGTTCGGCATCCCGAAGTAGGTCACGCGCAAGTACTTGCGTCCCGGTCCCGCCGTGCGGTTCTGAAAGATGCGCACGCCGAACGCGGTGTCTTCCACTTCGAGACGCGCGGGCTCGGCCGGATTGATATCGGCCAGCACGACGTCCTCTTTCGCCATGCCCACCACGCGCAGCGCGCCGAAATTGAGTCCGGGACGCCGGTTTGGATCGAACGATCGGTGCAAGAACCCGACGTGCGAAGGATCGTAGTTGCCCTCGTTCGCTTGCATGTAGTTGCAGTCGATGAAGAGCTTGTGCACGTGGATGTTCGGTTCGGGATACGTGAAGAAATCGTAGTTCGGAAACACGGGCGGCTCGCCGGGGCCCATGTAGCAGAAGAACGCACCGGCACGTTCGACCACCGGATAGGATGTCTGGCGAACTTTGTCTTTGAATGTGCTCTCTTTCGGTTCTGCGGGCTGTTCGAGACATTTCCCGGTGACGTCGTAGAGCCAGCCGTGATAGAGACAGCGCAGTCCGCCGTCTTCGAGCCGGCCGAACGAGAGATCGGTGCCGCGGTGACAGCAATGGCGATCGAGCAAGCCCACGCGATTCTGCTGATCGCGGAAGAGCACGAGCTCTTCGCCGAGGATATCGACCGGCACCGGTGCGCCGCCGGCGGGCAACTCGGTCGAAAGCGCGATCGGCTGCCAGTACCGGCGCAGAAGTTCGCCGCCGGCGGTGCCCGGGTTGGTGCGCGTGAGCGCGTCGTTCTGTTCCTGCGTCAACATCGATGCGATCCTCCGGCTACGGGCGGTTGACTTTATTGTTGCATGATTGAACGACCTTCGCTTCGATCACGCCGGCGACGGATGCGCGGCTAACCACTGCCGTTCGGTCGTCGCCAGAGCCTGGGCGGCGGGAAGCGTGAGCGCGCCGGCGAGCGCGTAGGTGCTGCGGAGGGTACCCGGCGACGCGACGAGCGCGAGCGTGCCGTCGCTGCCGTAGCGCGTCCAGGTCGCTTGCGTGACGGCTGCCGGCGGCCAACTCACGACGATCGTTTCGCGCGGAGTCCAGGCAATGAATGCCGGGCTCGTCGTCACCGTTGCGGTTGCGGGAACCTGAAGCGCCGATAGCGTGACCGCACGCTGATCCGGTGCGGCACCGTCGAAGCTGACGCGCTCGTCGACCACGAGCCGCGTCGCGCCGGCGGCGAGCCGCACGGTCTTTTCGAAGTGCGCGCCGCCGCCGAGGTCCGGCGCGTCGTAGGTGAAGCGTACGACGGCTTCCGCGCCCGTCGCGCGCACGATCTGCGTGCGATACGCGCGATTGAAGGTACCGGCGGGATAGGTGTGCGTGTACTTTGCGATGCGATCGGTCGTCGAAGGCGGCGGCGGCCGCAGCACGTCGTCGCGTAACGCACCGGTCGCGTTGACCGCGTTGTACGGCAATGCATTGCGCGCGGCGAAGACGACGAGCCGTGCGCCGCCGCCGGGAACGAAGATCGCTACGACGCGATCGTTCGCGAGCGTCACCGTCCGGTCGCCGCTGCCGAATGCCGAACCTACCGTGACACGCGCGATGCCCGGCGCGACGGCCGGCAGCGCCACGTGCACGCTTTGACTCGCGTTGAGCGCCACCGAGGGTTCGTTCACACGCACCGGGTTCGGATTGCGCCTGGGCAGCGCGTCCGTTGCCGGCGGCGCGCCGCCGCCGAGCACGATGAGCCGCGCGTCGCGCGGCGCCACGGTAAACGGCGGCACGTCGAAGGAGCCGATGCCGGTCCACGTGACGCCGCCGAAGCGGCGGGGCGCGTTCGACCAGTTGGCCGCGACTCCGAACGTGGCGTCGGGTCCGGCTAACACGGCGATGCCGCTGCCGAGTTGGTTCGGTACTTGTGCGCGAATCGCGATCCGCAGTTGCGCGAGGTTCCGCAGCCGGGCCGCGATCGCGGGCAGCGGCGGGCGAACGAACGGCGGAACCACGAGCGTGCGATAGCGCCGCAGGCGCGCATCGCTCGAGAAGCGCAAATCGACGACGTCGCACGTGAGGCCGCGCATATTGCACGTGCGCAGCGCCGCTTTCAATGCCGCCGCGATCGCGCCGATGTCGTCGTTGGAAAGCGCCGCCGGATCGGACGCGCTGACCTCGTCGGCGATCGCGATCGTGGCGACGCGATGCGTCGCGGCCAGCAGCGTTCCGTACCGTCGCGACTTCGTCGCCGAAACGTTGGGTCGGTGCCCAGCGTGCCGGACGGCTGCGCAGCAACGCGTCGGGGTCGCGCGGAATCGCCGCGTCCCAACTGTAGAAGGCATTCGAGAACGGGGCTTCCCAGCCGAACGGCGCGAGCGTGTCTTGCAGCGGAAAGTCGACGACGCCGTGCATGCCCCAGCTCAGCATCTCCGCGAGCGCCAGCGTGGTATTCGACGGATCCGCCGGGCGCGGCAGCGGATCTTCGGGCGAGGCGAGCCAGCCCGCTTGAAACTCGCTCGACGCGAGCGGCACGCGTTCTTGCGTCGTCAACGTCGCGGTCGCGAAATCGAGTTCGACGCGATCGTGATCGCCGATCGCGTAGGCGTCGCTCTGGTACCAGTTGCTCATCGCCCACACGGGCGACGACGCCGGCACTTTCATATCGTAGGTGTTGATGAACGTCGGCACGACGGGGCCGGTCACGCTGCGCACCTGCGCATCGAGCCAGTGCAGATACGCTCGAAAATGCGGCGCGGGCCAGGTCTGATTGTCGATGTAGGCGCCCTGATCGTCGTCGAGCGCCACCGCGATCACGAGATCCGCGTACGGCACGAACTCCGCCAGCGCGTGATGCAGCCAGCGCGCCGCATAATAGCGATGGGTCGCGTTGCGCATCCATTCGGCGGCCGCATCGTCGCTGTGCGCGTTTTGCAGCGTCGCGGTGGCGGGATAGCGCCCTTCGAGGATGTCGTGCAGCGGCATGCCGTACGCGGGCCGGCGCAGGAGCCACGCCGGATAGCCGCCGTTACGCCACTCGTTGCGAATCACCGGGCCCGGCCGCACGATCAGGTGAAAGTGCAGTTCGCGCGCCAACTGCAGCACGCGGCGCAGATTGCGGCGCGGGTTCGTATGGCCGTCGAAGTCGAATGTCCCGTCCGACGTTTCGTGCCAGTTCCACGGCACGTAGAGGTCGAGCGTGTTGGCGCCCGCGACGCGCATGGCGAGCATCGAGTCGCGCCAGCGTTCGGGCGGAATGCGTTCGTAGAAGAACGCGCCGCCGAAGAAGAAGAACGGCTTGCCGTCGACGAGCAGCTGCGGCGTGCCGTCGCGCTGCACGACGCGCGCGTGCGTGAACGTCGCCGCTTCGGCGCCGCGCGGTACGGTCGCGAACGCCAGCAGCAGCGTGGCGGCGATCGCGAAGGGCCAGGTCGCCCGCAGACGCGCGCGGATCAGAAAGATCGCCGCGCCCGCGGCCAGCGTCGCGGTGCCGAAGGCCATCGCGATCAGCCCCGAACTCCAGAAGAGAAACAGCCACGCGACGAGCGCGACGATGACCGGCAGCGGGTAGAGCGGCAAACGGTACGGCGCCGGCTCGGCGCGCAGGCGCAGCACCATGACGGCGAGGTTTCCGCCGACGCCTTGCACGAGCACGATCCCGGCCGTGAGCGCGTTGATCACCGCATCGAGCGGAAAGAGCGTGG
This sequence comes from Vulcanimicrobiota bacterium, assembly GCA_963845455.1. Taxonomy (GTDB): domain Bacteria; phylum Vulcanimicrobiota; class Vulcanimicrobiia; order Vulcanimicrobiales; family Vulcanimicrobiaceae; genus Lustribacter. Next base: position 86,750 of record CAWJSM010000005.1, read on the forward strand.
CCGGCAGCGCCAAAAGCCCGAGCGCGAGCAGCGAGATGTGCGGAAAGCGTTTCGTCGCATGCAGGCGTGCGAACGGCGCCAGAAAATCGCCGTCGCACGCGGCGGCGTAGGGCACGCGCGAGGCGCCGAGCAAACCACCGTACATCGAGGCGAAGCAGGTGACGAGGATCGTCACCGTGATGACGACGGCCGCCGCATGTCCGGCGGTGCGCTCCACCGCTTGCGAGGCGACGAAGGTCGAGTGCGCGACGTCGCTGAGCGAGAGCGCGGAGAAGACGCCGAGGTTCAGCGCGACATAGGCCGCGCCGGTGATGAGGATCGAGATGACGATGGCGCGCGGAATCGTGCGCACGGGCGCGATGACTTCGTCGCCGATTTGCGGCACGCTCTTGTAGCCGGCATAGTCGTAGAGCGTGTAAACCATCGCCGCGCCGAGCGCAACGACGTTCAGACCTTTCAGCGAAAAGGCCGGCGCCAGTCAGCGCTCCGACCGGTTGCGTCGGGGTGGAAGAACCCGCACGCGGCGATCGTGACCAGCGTGAGTACGGCGATCGCGCTGAGCGCGAGCGCGGTGCGGGCGATGTGCGGAATCGTCCGGTAGAGCGCCAGAGCGTGACGACGCCGACGCCGAGCGCGACGGCGTGCGCGGCGACCGGCTGGGCCAGCACCGGAACGAGGTACGCCGCGTACTGCGCGAAGCCGATGTAGCCGCTCGCGAGCGACAGCGGCAGCGCGAAGAGGTACTGCCAGACGAAGATGAAGGCGACGATGCGTCCCGGTCCGTGCGCGCCGAACGCTTCGCGCAGATAGGCATAGGTGCCGCCGCTGCGCGGAAAGCGCGACGCGAGCTCGGCATAGCACGAGGCCGTCGCACAGCGCCACGAGCGCGCCGGCGATCCACGGCCAGATCGTGATCGAGCCGTGCATCGCCGCGACGACGAGCGGAATCGTGATCAGCGGTCCGGCGCCGACGATCGTCGCGACGTTGATCGCGACGGCGCTGCGCAGCCCGACGCCGCGGATCAAGCGGTCAGTCCGAACACGTCGCGATAGAACTGCAGCTCGCGCTCGAGCACCCGTACGATCGTCTCGGCCTTACGGAAGCCGTGGCCTTCGCCTGCGAACGCTTCGTAGACGACCGGCACGCCGCGCGCGAGCAAGCGCATCGCGCATCGCGGTCGCTTGATTCGGCGGCACGACGCGATCGTCGAGGCCCTGGAACAGCAGCACCGGCACGTCGATCGTCGCCACGTGGTTTACCGGCGAGCGCTCGCGATAGCGCTCGAGCGTTTCCGGCAGCGGGCCGACCAAGCCGTCGGTGTAACGCGCTTCGAACTTGTGCGTGTCGGCGGCCAGCGCTTCGAGCTCCATCACGCCGTAGAGGCTGACCGCGGCGCGAAAGACGTCGGACGTCGCGACCGCGAGCAACGCCGTCATGCCGCTCGAGCTGCCGCCGCGAATTGCGATCCGCGCCGGATCGCAGCGGTCGCCTCGCGGCGAGCGCGCGCGCAACGGCGATGCAGTCGCGAACGTCGATCTACGCCCCACGCGCCGGCGAGCCGGCCGCGGTAGGTGCGGCCGAAGCCGGACGAGCCGCGATAGTTCACGTGCGCGACCGCGAAGCCGCGCGAGGTCTAGTACTGGATGCCGAGGCTGAAGGCATTGGTATGCATCGAGGTCGGGCCGCCGTGGCTCATCACGATCAGCGGCGGCCGCTCGCCGGACGGCGCGGCGTACAGCGCGCTGCGCGGCGGATAGAAGAAGAAATGCACGTCTTCGCCGTCGCCGGTCGGAACGGTCAGCGCTTCGCCGATGCTGACGCTTTCCGCATCGAGCACCTGCGCGCTCGCCGCGCGAACGACCGTATGCGCCGGATCGTCGAGCGCCGGCGCGTAGCACACCGCCGCCGGCGCATCCGCCGGCGCTGCGATGTACACGGCACCGTCGCGGAAGGGCAGCGGCGTCGTGTCGACGAGGCCGTACGGCAATTCGCGCACGCTGCCGGAAGCGATGAGTCCCGGATGCACGCTGCCGTCATGAATGTACGCGCACAGCACGCGCTCTTCATCGAGCGGCGCGATCATCGCGCGCCCGAACACCCACGGCGGTTCGGCGAACTCCGCTGCCAACGGCGCGAGCGCATCGATGCGGTCGCCGTGCAGCGCGTACGACGTTCCACCAGTTGGTGCGGTCGGAGGTGAAGAGCAGCGTGCCGCCCGGCGTCCACGCGGCAGCGACGATCGCTTCGCCGCCGCCCTCGCCCGCGACGCAGCGCGTTTCGCTCGCGTCACCGTCGTCGTCCAAGCGCGCCACGTAGAGACGCGTCGCGTCAAACGGCATGTCGGGATGGTTCCAGGCGATCCAGGCGAGTTGCGTCCCGTCGGGCGAGAGCTGCGGGGCGAGCACGAAGTCCGTGCCGTCCGCGATGACGGTGCCCGCGTTGACCGCCGCATCGACGCCGGCGGCCATGGAGAAGGCGACGATCGCGTTAGCGGGCGCGGTCGGCGGCCGGTCGCGGTGGTCTTCGCGCACGGCGTAGACGCGCTCGCGCGGACCATCGATCGCGAATCCGGCATAGCGGCAGCCGGGCACGCTGACGAGCATCCGCGGCTCACGGCCGGGTTCGGCGAGCCACACGCTGCCGTCGCTGCGCTCCGAATACACGACCCGCCCGTCGCGGACGGCGTAGGCGCCGCCGCCGTACTCGTGCACGCGGTCGCCCACATCGGCAGCCGGAGGCAGCACGTCCTGCGGAGGACTTCCGGGCGTCCAGCGCACGAGCGCTCGCCGGCCTCGCTCCGCTGGGCGCAGTTCGAGCCAGGTCACGGACTCGCCGTCGACGGCCAGTTCGGAGAACGCGAGGGTACCGCCGGCGACCAGTTCCGGGGTCACGGTCGAGGGCCACGTCCCGAAGCGCGCGACGGTCCTAGCTTCCATGCCCCCGTCTTTGCCGGTGGAACTGCTCCGCTCCGCCTCGCGTTGAGGCTGATGTGATGCCTTCGTTTCGCCGTTTCTTTGCCTGCGCTGCCGCGCTGACGCTGCTGGCCGTGCCGCTGACCGCGTCCTCGCAAGATACCGCCGGCGGGGTCAACATCGCGCACGCGACGCTCGCGAACGGGCTGCAGGTCTACGTGCTGCAAGACCGCCTCTCGCCCGTCGTCTCGATGTACACGAACTACCTGGCGGGCGCGAACGACGAGCCGATCACGGGCCTTGCCCACGCGCAAGAGCACATGATGTTCCGCGGCAGCAAGACGATCGACGCCTCGCAGTTCTCCGATACCACCGCGATCACCGGCGGATCGTACAACGCCGATACGCAGAACGAGATCACGCAATATTTCTTCGAGATGCCCGCGCAGTATCTCGACATCGCGCTCAACCTCGAACGTTCGCGCGCGACCGGCATCCTCGATGCGCAGAGCGGCTGGGATGCCGAACGCGGCGCGATCACGCAGGAAGTCGTACGCGACAATTCGGGCGCTTCGTACCGGCTCTACGTGAAGATGATCCACCACATCCTCGCCGGCACGCCGTACGCCGACGAAGGTCTCGGCACGGTCGACACGTTCAAGAAAATCCAAGCGCCCGACCTCAAACGTTTTTACGCGCGCTGGTACCATCCCAACAACGTGATCATGGTGATCGCCGGCGACGTCGATCCGCAAACGACGATCGCCAAAGTGCGGTCGCTCTTCGGCTCGATTCCGGCGGCGCCGCTGCCGCCGCGCAAGAGCGTGCACTTGCAACCGCTAACGCCGGTCACGCTGCGCGACAACAGCTCGGATGACATCACGCTCGCGATGGTCGGTTACCGCGTTCCCGGCTACGACGATCCCGATTACTACGCATCCGAAATTCTCAACGACGTGCTCAACAGCCCGCGCGGCGCGCTCTACGCCTTACAGGCCACGGGGAAATCGCTCGGAACGTTCGCGCAGGCGTCGACCCATCCGGACGCCGGTATGTCGCTCGTCGGTTCCGCGGTTCCGGTAACGACTCCGGGCGACACCGCGGTAGCCGACGTCAAAGCCGTGATCGACGCCTACAAACAGAGCGGCTTGCCGCCCGAACTCATCGCCGTGGCGAAGGCGCGCGAACTCGCGCAAGCGCAATCCGCGAGCAACTCGATCAACGGTCTCGCGCAATTGTGGAGCCAAGAGCTGGCGGTCGAACACCGCACGCCGGATGACGAACTGGCGGGCCTCCAAAAAGTCAGCGTCGACGACGTCAATCGCGTCCTGCGGAAGTATTACGACAACGCCACGGCCACGGTCGCGGTCGCGACGCCGAAGGCGGCGTCGGGGTCGGCATTCGGCGGCCGTGAAGGCGAGGACAACAGCGTTCCGCCGACCGCGCACACCGGGCTTCCACCGTTCGCCCGCAACGTGCTCGCGCAGCTGCACGTTCCCCAATCCGCCGTTCATCCAACGCAGCAAACGCTGCCCAACGGCATCAACCTGATCACCGTGCAGAGTTCGATCTCGCCGACGGTCGTGCTGCGCGGCGAAATCCGCAACAATGCCGACGTGCAGGCACCGCCGGGCAAAGACGGCATCGACGACATCCTCAACGGGCTCTTCCAATACGGCACGACGACCTACGATCGCATCGCGTATCAGACCGAACTCGATAAGATTGCGGCCGACGTGAGCGCCGGCAGCGCCTTCAGCCTCAACGTGCTGGCCAAGGACTTCGATCGCGGCGTAACGCTGCTCGCCGATGACGAGCTGCATCCGGCGCTGCCGGCCGATGCGTTCGCGATCGTCAAAGCGCAAGCTGTCGGCCAGCTCACCGGGTCCGTGCAAAGCCCGGATTTCAAGGCCCGGCGTGCGCTGGCCAATGCGCTCTATCCGGCCGGCGATCCCGCGCGCCGCCAGGCGACACCCGACACCGCCGGCACCGTGACGCTCGACGACGTGAAGAATTATTACGCGTCGACGTTCCGGCCGGATATCACGACGATCGTGGTCGTCGGTGACGTGACGCCGGAGCACGCGCGCGCGACGGTGCAAGCGGCGTTCGGCGGCTGGACGGCCAGCGGTCCCCCGCCGGACGTCTATCCGCCGGCCATCCCGCGCAACGCGCCCTCGCAAGCGATGATTCCGGCGACCGGACGCATTCAGTCCGACGTGACGCTGGCTCAAACGCTGCCGCTTACCTATAACGATCCGGACTATCCGGTGCTTCAACTCGCGAACGCCGCGCTGAGCGGCGGCTTCGGCTCGTTGCTCTATCACGATGTGCGCGAAGTGCACGGCTACGCCTATTCCGTTTCCACGTCGGTTGCGGGCGGCCATAACCGCTCGACGTTCCGGGTGAACTTCGGGGCGTATCCGCAGAACGCAGACCGTGCCAAAGCGCTGATCGTTACCGATCTCGCGTCACTGCAAAAGAAAGACTTGCCCGCCGACCGGCTCATCCGGGCGAAGGCGCTGCTGATCGGCGAATTGCCGGTGCGGAGCGAATCCTACGACGGCGTGGCGAGTACGCTGCTCGCGTATGCGGTCACCGGCCGCCCGCTGGATACGGATCGGCGCTATGCGCAAACGGAGCTCGCCGCATCAGCGGGCGCCGTGCGTGCCGCGATGGCCAAGTGGATCCGCCCGCAAGGCTTTGCCGTCGTCACCCAGGGGCCGGCCGGTCGTTAAAGCAGCCGCGCCTCGAGGGCCGCGCGCAGCGGCGAGTCCGGTTCGTGGTAGCGCTGCGCGAACTTGGTGAGCATTTGGCCGGTGAGGCCCCACACGTGCACGTCGCCGTAGTCGAAGATCGCGGTCTGGATGGCGCGGTCCTCGACGACCTCGACGCCCGGATGCACCGCGCCCGGCGCCAAAATCGCCGCCAGCGGAACCCGGTGAGCGGCCGAGGCTTCGTTGAGGTCGACGACCAGCGGGGTGCCCGGCGCAACCACCCCGATGAAGGCCGTCACGTTGAAGATGTTCGTCCGTTGCCGGAGCGGCTCGAGCTGTCCGACGATCGCGATCGCCGCCGGCGGGATCCCGATCTCTTCATACAGCTCGCGCGTGCCGGCGCGGGCCAGGTCGCCCTCGTCCGCGTCATCGACGGCCCCGCCGGGAAACGCGATCTGGCCCGCATGGCGGCGCAGATGGGTGGCGCGCTCGACGAAGACAACCTCGTGCGGCGGGTTCGCGAAAATCGGGATGACGACCGCGGCCAGGCGCCGCGGCGCCTCTGCGCTCTCAGCCATCGCTTCTAAGAGTGCGATCCGCGGGAAGGCGGTTCCTCATCTCCGGGGCGTATACAGGCCGTATGAAACTCTCCCGCGCGTTGCCCGTCATCGCACTCAGCCTCATCGCGTCTGCGGCATTGTCCACGCACTCGCTCTCCGCCCAAAGCGGCGGCGTCTACACGGCCGACCAGGCCAAAGCCGGTGCCGCGATCTTTGCCGCACAGTGCTCGATGTGCCACGGTCAAAAACTCGAAGGAGGCGCCGGCCCGCAGCTCGCGGGGTCGGACTTCATCGGCAAGTGGAGCGGTCAAACGGCCGACGATCTGCGCGACGTCATCGCGACCCAAATGCCGCTGACGAGTCCCGGCAGCCTCAAGCCGGACCAAGTGCTGCAAGTGCTGGCGTACATTTTGCAACAGAATGGCTATCCGGCCGGCGACAGCGCGTTGACCGCGCCGAAAACGAAGACCGTCAAGATCGTTAAGCAGGGCTGAATATAGCGCGAAAGAAGTTTTCAGCGTTTGACGGAAGCGGAGGGTAGCCAGTGCCGCCCTCGCGAAATTTCCGTTCATGGTAAAGCTGACGGTTAATGGTACTGAACACGTTCTCGATGTTCCGGATGAGATGCCGCTGTTGTGGGCCGTTCGTGACGTCGTCGGGCTGACGGGCACGAAGTTCGGCTGCGGCATCGCGGCTTGCGGCGCGTGCACGATGCACGTCGACGGTGCGGCGGTGCGCACGTGCGTGCTGCCGGTGAAAAACGCCGTCGGCAAAAAGATCACGACGATCGAAGGCCTCGCGCCGGTCGATAAACCGCATCCGGTGCAAGTCGCGTGGGTCGCGCAGAACGTGCCGCAGTGCGGTTACTGTCAGTCGGGCCAGATCATGGCCGCGGCCGCGCTGATCGAGAAGAAGCCGCATCCGACCGATGCGGACATCGATCTTGCGATGACCAACATTTGCCGCTGCGGCTGCTACCCGCGCATCAAGTCCGCGATCAAAGCCGCCGCCGCGAGCATTGCATGACCGCCGCTCTCGAACGCAAGGATTTTCTGCGCGTTTTCGCCGTCGCGGGCGCCGGGCTTGCGCTCGGTCTCGAGTTCGCGCCCGGCTGCGGGCGAAAGCGCTCCGGCGGATTTCTCGCCGGTCGTGTGGTTGAAGATGCATCCCGACGGCCGCACGACGGTCGTCCTGAATTCCAGCGAAATGGGTCAGGGCGTCGCAACGTCGCTGCCGATGATGCTCGCAGACGAACTCGACATCCCGATGTCGACCGTCTCGTTTGAGTTTTCGCCCGCGACGCTTCCGTACTACAACCCGGTGCTCAAGGGTCTCGAAACCGACGGCAGCCGCACGACCCCGACGATGGGTCCGGTGATGCGCAAGGCCGGCGCGACGGCGCGCGCGATGCTGGTCGCGGCAGCAGCTCAGCGTTGGAGCGTCGACCCGAAAACCTGCACGACCCTCAACGGCGTCGTGACCGGTCCGGCGGGTCAAAAGGCAAAGTACGCCGATCTGATCGCGCTCGCGGCGACGTTGCCCGTCCCGGCCGACGTGCCGCTGAAAACGTTCGATCAGTTCCGCATCATCGGCACGCGCCGCGGACGGCTCGACGCCGGACCCGAAGTCCGACGGACGCGCGATGTACGGCATGGACGTCAAGGTTCCGGGAATGAAGTACGCGTCGATCGAGAAGCCGCACCAGATCGGCGCCACCGTGGCGTCGTTCGACGCAACCGCTGCACTCAAAGTGCACGGCGTGCGCAAGGTCGTCCAAGTGCCGCAAGGCGTGGCGGTCATCGCCGACAACACGTGGGCTGCATTCCAGGGCCGCAAGGCATTGAAGATCGTTTGGCAAGACGGCCCGAACGCCAAAGTCAGCACGGCGTCGATCTATGCGGCCGCCCATGAGGCGGTCAAGACGCCGGGACTCACGCAAAAGAAAATCGGCGACGTCGACGCGGCGCTGGCGACCGGAAAGACGATCCAGGCCTCGTACGAGTCACCGTATCTGGCGCACGCCACGATGGAGCCGCTGAACGCGACCGCCGACGTGCGCGCCGACCGCGTGACCATTTGGACCGGCTCGCAGGCGCAGACGCAAGCGCAGAAACTCGCTTCGACCATCACCGGCATTCCGATCGAAAACATCGCCGTCAACACCGTCTTCCTGGGCGGCGGCTTCGGCCGGCGCGGCTGGTCCGACTTTGTCGGCGACGCGGTGACCGTTTCGAAGGCCGTGGGCATGCCGATCAAAGTCGTGTGGTCGCGCGAAGACGATATCAACAACGACCGCTTCCGCGGCGGCTCGGCGCACCAACTCACCGGCACGGTGTCGGCCGACGGTAAGATCGTCGCGCTGCGCCATACGATGGCGAGCGAGTCGCACGTGCACCAGGAGCTGCCGTTCTTGATGACGCCGGCCGGACTGGACCCGCTAGCCGGCAGGCGGCAGCACGAACCATCCCTACCAGGTCGCAAACCAGCTCATGAGCTGGCACGAACTGCTGGCATTCAACTCGATGCCGGTCGGATTTTGGCGTGCCCCGTACGCCAACGTCAACGTGTTCGCAACGGAGTCGTTCATCGATGAACTGGCGCACGCGGCGGGGCAAGACCCGGTCGCGTTCCGCCTGGCGAATATGGACCCGTCAGCGCGGGCCTCAAACGTGTTGCGCCGCGCCGCGGATCTCGCGAAGTGGAGCACGGCGCCGCCGGCAGGCCGCGCGCGGGGCATTGCGGTCGCGAACGTTGCGAACGGCTGGATCGCCACGGCGGCCGAAGTCTCGCTGGTCGACAACAAGCCGAAGGTCCACCGCGTCTGGAATTCGGTCGATGTCGGGCAGCCGATCAACCTCGACGGCCTCGAACAGCAAATCTCGAGCGCGGTCATCTTCGGTCTGGGCGCCGCGCTGATCGGGAAGATCACGTTCGAGAACGGCACGCCGATGCAAACGAACTTCGACGCGTATCATATCCTGAAGATGGCCGACACGCCGGAGATCATCACGGATATCGTTCCCAGTCACGAAAACTCGTCCGGCGCGGGCGAAACGGCCGTGCCGTGCGTGATGGCGGCGGTCACGAACGCGATCTTCGCTCTGAACGGCAAGCGCATTCGGACGCTGCCCATTAGCGACGCGCTGGCGACGGCCTAGACCGGTTATCGCGATGACCACGGCACTCGATCGCAAAGACTTCCTGCGCATCTTCGCCGTGGCCGGCGCCGGGCTCGCGCTCGGCGTCGAGTTCGCGCCGGCGCAGGCCGAAGCGGCGGCCGGCGCCGTCGTTCGTGCCGCATGGCCTGGATCGAAATGGGCAACGACGGCCTAACGACGGTCGTCATCAACCAAAGCGAACTCGGTCAAGGCATCACGACGGCGCTCTCGATGTGCGTCGCCGACGAACTCGATATCCCGATGTCGAGCGTGCGCTTCCGCATGGCGCCGGCCGAACCGAAATACTACAACCCGCGTCTCGAACGCATGCGGCACCGGCGGCAGCAAGAGCACGCCGACGATGTCGCCGGTGATGCGCAAAGCCGGTGCGACCGCGCGCGCGATGCTGGTGACCGCGGCCGCAACGAAATGGAACGTCGATCCCGCGACGTGCACGACGTCGAACGGCGTCGTGTCCGGGCCGGCCGGACAAAAGGCGAAGTACGTCGACGCTCTTGACGCGCCGCGGCACGGTGCCGGTACCGGCGACCGTCACGCTCAAGACGCCCGATCAAGTACAAGATCATCGGCACGCGTCAGCCGCGCCTCGACGTCAAGCCGAAGACGAACGGCACGGCCGTTTACGGCATCGACGTCAAGGTGCCGGGCATGAAGTACGCCTCGATCGAGAAGCCGCTGCAAATCGGCGGCAAGGTCGCGTCGTTCGATGCGACGCGACGCGCTCAAAGTATCCCGGCGTGCGTCAAGGTCGTCCAAGTGCCCTCGGGCGTTGCGGTGATCGCCGACAACACGTGGGCCGCGTTCCAAGGCCGCAAGCGCTCAAAGTGACGTATGCGCCCGGTCCGAACGCCGGGCGTAACGACCGAATCGATCTACGCGAAGGCGCGCGCGCTGGCGCAAAACGCCGGGCGGCGTGCTCAAGAGCGACCGGCGACGTGACGCGCGCCGCTCAGCCGGCAACGGTCGTGACCGCGATGTACGAGACGCCGTATCTCGCGCACGCGCCGATGGAACCGATGAACACCACCGCCGACGTGCGCGCCGACGGCGTCACGATTTGGACGCCGACGCAGGCGCAAACCGAATCGCAGGCGATCGCGCGCGAAAATCGCCGGCGTGCCGCTCGACAGCGGTGACGGTGCATCACCACGTTCGTCGGCGGCGGCTTCGGCCGGCGCGGCGAGACCGACTTCGTCGCAAGACGCCGTCGACGACGTCGAAGGCCGCCGGCATCCCGATCAAGCTCGATGTGGACGCGCGAAGACGACATCCGCAACGATCCCTATCGCGGCGGCACCGTCACATCGTGCGTCGCGGCGCTGACGCCCGACGGCAAGCTCTCGACGCTCAAGCAGACCGTCGTGAGTTCGTCGATCAACATGCGCACGAGTCCCGCGCTGATGAAGAACGGCGTCGATACCGGCTGCCGGCAACGGCATGACCAACACGGCCTACAACGATGCCGAATCAGCTGGTCGACTGGCATCATGCTCGACGTGGCGATTCCGGTCGGTCACTGGCGCGCGCCGTATGCCAACGCGAACACGTTCGCGACCGAATCGTTCATGGACGAACTCGCGCACGCCGCCGGCAAAGATCCGGTCGCGTTCCGCTTGGCGATGATGGACGCCGGGTTCGCGCCCGCGCACCGTGCTCGAACGCGCGGCGAAACTGGCGAACTGGGGCGCACCGCTGCCGGCGGGTCACGCGCACGGCGTGGCCATGGGGCAGTGGGACGACGCGTGGATCGCGATGGTCGCCGAGATCTCGATGCCCGGCGGCAAGCTCAAAGTCCACAAGCTGACGGCGTCGGTCGACGTCGGTCAGCCGATCAACATCGACGGCCTCGAGCAGCAGATCCCGAGCGCGATGATCTACGCGCTTTCGGCCGCGCTCGGCGGCAAGATCACGTTCGCCGACGGCGGTGCCGTGCAGAAGAACTTCAACGATTTCACCGTGCTGCACATGAACGACTCGCCGCAGTTCGTCGTCGACATCGTGCGCAGCACCGGCAAATCGACCGGTGCCGGCGAAATCGGCACGCCGTGCCGTCGCGCCGGCGCTGGCGAACGCGATCTTCAGCGCTCACCGGCAAGCGTCTGCGGACGCTGCCGCTCAACGACGCCCTAGCAACCGCTTAGCGTAAGAAGAGTTCGCGCGCGTCGAAGGCTTTATCGATCGCCTTCGACTTCGCCATTTCATCGATCACCGGCTGCACGAGTTTCGGATCCAGCGTGAGGCCCTGCTCGACGCGCGTCATCTTCCGCACCGTCGCCGCGATCGACCGAGGTGAAGGTCGCGATGAGATCGACCGTTTGGTCGTGGTGGCCGTTGCAGTAGGCGGCTGCATCGCGCGTCGCCTTCGCGAACGCATCGATCGCCGGACGGTGAGCGGCGGCGTAGTCGGACGACGCAAACCACGCCGTGTAGAGCCAGCGCGGCGCGATCGACATCAGCGGATGCGTGAGCAGCCGCAAGCGCGGATTGATCAAGCGCGACTTCAACGGCCGGCTCGTTCATCGAGCCCGCGTCGACGCGGCCGGTTGCGATGGCTTCGACCATCGCACTGATCGGCAACTCGACGAATTTCAGCGAAGCGGGGTCGCCGCCGTTTTTCTCCATCCATGTGCGCGCTGAGATCGTGTAGATATCGCCGATGCCGTAGACGCCGAACGTCTTGCCGTTGAGGTCCGCGCCGGTCTTGATCGGAGAATCGGTCTTGACGAACATGCCGTCGATCGGTGCCGCGCTCGTGTAGACGCCGGCCGGCGCGACGATGACGATTTTCAAGCCCTTGGCGTGGGCTTGGATGAGCGGCGTGATGCTCGACTTGCCGATCTGATACGCGCCGCCGGCGACGCCGGCCGTGATCGCGGGCCCGCTGCGTTCGGGCGTCACGGCGACGTCGAGTCCGTTGCGCTTGTAGAGCCCGCTCTGCACGGCGTAGAGCACCGGCGTGATCGAGTCTTCCGGAACGCCCGCGACGGCGAGCGGCGTGACGGTTTGTGCGCCGGCCGTTTGCCGTAGCGCCAAAGCGGCGGCGGTCGTCATGCCGAGCATGGTCCGCCGCGAGAGGGTCACTATGGAGCCGGCGCCTCGGCGGCGGGTGCGTTTTGCGCGGCCTCTTCGGCGGCCGCCGCGACGGCGACCACCTCTTCGTATGCGGCTTCGGTTTCTTCCAAGAACTGTTGGGCGGCCTCGAGCGCGGCACGCGCGCGGTTCACGGCCTCTTGGGCAGTTGCGACGCTAGCCGAGCGCAGCGCGACCTGCAGCGTGCGCATCGCTTTGGCGGCCGCTTCGCGCAGTTCGTCGACGGTCTTGCCGTTGGCCGGGTATTGCGCGATGCCGCAACTCGGGGCCAGCACTTCCTCGTTCTTGCCGGCGCGCATCGGCTCGGCGATGCTGGTGCGCAGTTTCGAAGCGAGCGCCAGCGTCTCGAACTTGCTCGAGAGGCCGCGGAAGACGACCATGAACTCATCGCGGTCGACGCGCCCGACGACGTCTTGCGGCCGCAGGCACTCGGCGATGCGATTGGCGGCTTCGCGCAGCAGATGATCGGTGACCACGCTGCCGTACGCTTCCTTGAGCAGCCCGAAGCCGTCGAAGCCGATGTAGCCGAAGGCGATCAGCTCGCCGTCGGCAGCCGCTGTGACGGCGGCTGCGGCCGCAGCGTCGAGGGCTTCGCGCGTGAGCGCGCCGGTCAGACGATCGATCTCCGGGTTGGCGGGGGTGGGCGCTTTGTCGGCCATATGGGTACGGTGGTTCCCTTTCGGTGGGTCGCGCTCCGTTAAAAGGCAACGCGCGCGGGCCGCAAGGGCACGCGCGCGTTGGTTGGCTTTAGGCCGAGGGAGAGGTTAGCGGTACGAACCGCCGCCGCCGCCGCCGCCACCGCGCGACTGGAAGCAGTCGCGGCAGTAAACCGGCTTGTCGCCGCGGGGTTGGAACGGCACGGAGGCCTTGCCGCCGCACTGGCTGCACTTCACTTCGAACATCTCGCGGGGGGCGCGATCGCCACCGTAGCTGCCGCCGCCGCCGCCCGAGCTGTAGCTCGAACCGCCGCCGCCGCCGGCTCCACGCTGAGCTTTACGCGCCGCGCGGCAATCCACGCAGCGGTTCGGCTTGTTGGTGAAGCCCTTCGAGGCGAAAAACTCTTGTTCGCCGGTGCTGAACGTGAAGGGTGCGCTGCAATCAACGCAATTGAGGGTTTCATCGGTATACATGTATTGGGGTCTTCAATCTTAGGAAGAAAGCGCTAGAGGATCAACTCGTCATTCCTGGGTTTGAAGACTGCTCAACAAGACCATGTAGACTCTGTTTGATACCAACCAACCGGCGCTGCGGTCGAATCGGCCCCGTCAACATAGCACATAAGTCGGAATCCGTATCGTTTTTAGGGTGTCGGAGCCTCGAGAATGTGCGGGGTGATGAGGAAGACCACCTCATCGCGCTGCCGCGCGGTGGCTTTATTCCGGAAAAACTGCCCGAGGATCGGGATATCGCCCAAGAACGGCAGCTTCGAGATCGTCTCGGAGGAGGTGTCTTGGAAGAGACCGCCGAGCACGATCGTCTCCCCGTCGCGCACCCGCAGCACGGCGTCGACCTTCCGGTTCGCGATGATCGGAAAGCTGGCGTTGAATCCGATGATTTCAGAATATTGCGGATGAAGCTCGGCCGTGATGACGCCGTCCGCGCCGATCGTCGGCGTGACGCGCAATTGCACCCCGACGTCGACGTTCGTAACCGTGGGAAAGCCGGTCTGTTGGTTGACCGTGACGATCGGATATTGTTCGCCGACCAGCAGCGTCGCCTCGCGATTGTTGAGCGTCGCGATATGCGGCGTCGCGAGTATCTGCGCGTGGCCGTTTTGCACCAGCGCATTGAGCTGGGCATTGATCGCGAGCGAGCCCCTCGTCAGCGCGTAAGGAAATTGCGCGACGGCGCCGGCGCCAAAGCCGGTGCCGCCGAACTGAATTCCCACATTGCTGCTGTCGTCAACCGGCTTGACGTCGGTGACGCGGACTTCGAACATCACTTGGCGCCCGGGCACATCGATGCTGCTCAAGAGCGACGTCGCCGCCGTTTGCGCGTCCGCGCCGCCGCTCACGACAACGGTGTTCGAACGGTCGTCGGCAATCAGGCTTGCGTCGGGCAAGACGCCTTTGAGTTCTTTTACTGCGTCGGACGGTTTGGCATTGCGCAACGCGACCGTCACGGCGCCGGTGCCGGTGCCGTAGCGGTGGTTCATCGCTGTGGCGTCGCCGACGAGAACGATGTTACCGGCTCGATGGGTTTGCAGATCGTACGCTTGAGCAAGGGTCGCGAGCGCCGTCTCCGCGTCGACGTCGTGGAGACGAAACGTGATCCGGCGCGGCTTGACGGACGCGTCGGCGACGATGTTCAAACCGGATTGCCGCGCGATCAGGCCGATCACGTCGGTCAGTTCGGTGTCGCGCGCGTTGATCGAGATCGGAACGCCGGCCGACGCGCCGGTGGTGACGGCGGCTGCGAGCAGCACGGCGGTGAAGAAGTGCCGCATCACCGCGTCGCCGGCGGTTCGAGGATCAGCCGCTTGCCGTTCGCGAGGACGACCGCGTCGTTTGTGATCTCGATAACGGTGGATCCATCGAGCCCGTCGCCGACGCTGACGAGCTTTGAGCCCTCGGCGGAGTCCACGATCGCGGTAGGATGCGTTCCCGTCACAATTGCGGCGACGTGCGAGGGGACCACGGCCGGGGCGAGTGGTGGGGCAACGCGCGGCGCGGGCAATTGAGGCAACCGCGGCGGCGCAACGGGCAGTGCAGGCGGCGGATTGTCGTCGACCGTCGCGCGCGGCGCGAACGCGTCGCCTTCGGGAGCGACCGCCGGCGGTGCGGGTTCGACGCGCGGTTCGGCGATATCGGCGATGCGCGTCCGCGCGTTGAACTGCGAACGTGCCCCCGACGGCGCGAGTAGAATCGCGGCGGCATAGCAGAGCAGTGCTGCCGCACCGAACAACAACCGTTTATTGTGGGCGAACGTCATGGTGCGGTTGCTCCGGTGCTTCGCGCAGCAAGAGGACATGGAAGGCAGCGTTCAATTGCGGCGTTCCGCCGGGACGGCGCTCCGCATTGCTGAGCGATGCGACACCGATGTGTACGGCGCCGTCGCGATCGTTGAGATCGCGAACGGCCCGGATGACGTCGCCGTATGGACCGCGCAGCGTCAGATCGAAGGGGATCGCTTCGATCGATGCCGGCGCGGGAGCCGCGGATGCGGGCGGCGCTCCGACACCGGCAGCGACCCCTTCGACCACAACGCCGTCGTGCTCGGCCACGGCTGCGACGCTCCGCAGAAAACGATCGACCGTCGCCGCCCGCCGATCGCCGGTGTGAAGGCGCGCGAGTTGCGTGGCGAGATCCGACCGGTCGGCTTCGAGTGCGGGAATGCGTTGCGTCAATGCTAGGCTGCGGTCGAGCGTTGCACGCGCGGCATCGATCTGCGCGTAGAGATCGCCGGCGGTGGCTTCGAGCGGCCGGAAGACGAAGGCGTAGCCCGCGACGGCGATGACCAAGACGGCAAACGCGCTCGCGCGCGGCAGGTCGATGTTCACGGGTGCTGATCCCAGCCAATGGACGAAGTCCAGCACGTGGCCGCTGCGGCCGGTCGCTGCGATCGAAACCAAACGCACGGTCGCGCGCTGGTCGAGAGCCTGCACGCGACGCAGCATCGTGCCGATCTCGGCGACGCGCGTCGAGCGCCCGCCGATGGTCCATGCGCCGGCCGGCGTCGAACCGACGCTCGTCAGCCACGTTGCCGGCGGCAGATCGTTTCCGATGCGGGCGATCGTGTTTGTCGCGACGAGCACATCGCGGTGCGCCGCACTGACGGCGGCTCGGATCGTGCGCATTCGCGCAACGCTCGCCATTAGGTTCTGGGCGCGGCGTTCGTCGCTAGCCGACCCACGTAGGCGAAGCTGCAGCGCGGCCAATTCGTCTTGCAGCGCCGCCGCACGATGCATTTCGAAACTCCACGTCGCTGCGACGCCGAGCATGGCGAGTCCGATCAGCACGAGCGGCACGCGCATGGAAGCGCCGAGTACGACGGCCGGGATGGCAAGTCGCCAGCGTTCGTGGGCGCGTTGAAGGTAGTTGAACCGGATCACGAGGCGATGCTCCACAGGCTCAGGCCGTAGGCGAGCGACCAGTCGGGAGCGGCGGCGCGCAACACGTCGGGCGGGAGCGTGTCGGAGCAGTCGGGCGGCAGCGTTGCCGGCACGGCCGCGTAGCCGGTCGCGCGCTCGATCGCCGCGGCAAATCCGGGGATGCGGCTGCCGTTTCCGCACAGCACCACCTGGTGAAGGCCGTCAAAGCCGCGGGCGCGTGCATCCGCGAACGCTTCTGCGAGCGCGGCGATCAGCGTGTCGCGCGGCGCGTCGCCGGCACCGCCGAAGCCGGCGTTGCGCTTGCGGTCTTCGGCCGTGGCCGCATCGACGCCCAGCGATTGCGCGATCGCGTCCGTCATCGCCTGGCCGCCGATCGGCACGCGCACGGCGTAGGGAATCGTCGCGCCGAAGACCGTCAGGCGCGTCGCCTCGTTGCCGACGTCGATGACGGCACCGGCGTCAGGATGCGAACGTCGCAGCGCGAACGCCGCGTCGTCGACGGCAAGCGGCCGAAGCCGCGCTCGTTTGGCGATGCCGAGCGCGGTGTCTAACGCGGCACGCCGTACGGCGCCGATCGCCCAGCGCGCCGGCGCGTTCGTCGGAACGAGCGATACGGCGGCTTCAGCAATCGGGTAGTCGATGAAGCGCGCCGCCTCGAAGCGCGCGGCGCTCACCCGTTCCCACGGCGACATGGCCGGAAATTCGGCCGTGCACAGCAGCGCATCGGGCGGCGCGAGGGCGAGAACGCAGCGACGCTCTTGCGTCTGTAAGTCGTCGATCGCCCAACGCATCGCTTCGGCCGGGTCGCCGTCGTGATCGTGAGCCGCGACCGCCAGCAATTTCGCCGGCCCGCCGCCGGTTCTCGCCGTAAGCGCGACTCGGACGCGGCGCTGCCCGATATCGACGCCGAGCGGCAGCGTTGCCGGTTTGGGCGTCATGCGTGGTATCCCAACGGCGCGAGCAGCGTTGCAAACGTACCGGCCGCAATGAACGGTCCGAAGCGGATGCTCGCATGTCGCTGCGCCCGCCGCGTCGCGAGCAACCATGCACCGTAGGCGCCGCCGAACACGAAGGCCAGCGCGATCGCGGTGAGACCGCCGGCGAGACCCAGCGCCATCCCGAGCGTGGTGCCGAGCTTGACGTCGCCGAGGCCGATACCGCGCCCGCTGCTGATCGCATGTAATGCGAGCAGGGCTGTGCCGACCGCCGCCGCACCGCAGCAGCCGTCGATGACCGAACCGTTCACGGCCGCGAGCACGAACGATGCCAGCAGCATCGTTGCGGTGAGCGGATCGTAAATCGAACCGGTGCGGGCGTCGACGAGTCCGGCGACGGCGACGCCGGCCGTAGCCGCAACCGCGGAAGCGGAGATGCCTGCGAAGGACGCGATGCACGCGGTGATCGCTGCAGCGGCGGGAAGCAACGGCGGCAGCGAACCGATGGTCATCCGTCGGCGGGTGGCCGCATCATCGGCGATCATCCAGTACATCACGGTTGCGCCGGCCGTTGCCGTGGCGGCGAGTGCGGCGTTCATCGCAGCGTTCCTAACATGGTCCGCGCGGGCGTGAAATCCGGATCGTCGGCGAGCGCGAGCAGTGCGTAGCGGCGAGCCGCGCGTCGGTCGGCGCGATGGAGCGCCATGCGGCCGGCGAAGTGTTCGTAGCGAGCGTCATGCGCGAGCGACCCGGCGCGCGCGAAGTCGCGTTCGGCATCGTGCCAGCGGCGCAGCTGGATCTCGGCAAACGCGCGGTCGGCGAAGAGTCCGGGATCCGATGCATCGTTTGCGAGCGCGCGCGTCACGACCGCAATTGCTTGGATCGCGCCGCCGCGATCGTGGCGCAGCGCGAGTTCGAACGCCAGCCGGTCGGCGGCCACGACCGATGACGGGTCGAGCCGCACGGCGCGGTCGTAGAAGCGGATCGCCGCCGGCACGTCGCCGCCGCGCAGCGCGTCGTCACCGCGCGTCACGATCGCCGCGGCCAGCTGTCCGTGAAAGAGGACGAACGCGGCCGCGAGGCTGGTAGCCGGCAACACACAACCGGCGGATGCGCGTCATACGAGCAAACCGTAGTACGCGCCGAGCGCGATCATGAGCGCACCCGAGATGACGGCCGGCGCCGGAGTGGCGTTCCAGGTTCGGAACGCGCGCGCGCACAGCGAGCCGAACGTTCCGATCGCAAACAACGGGGCGGCGTGGCCGAGCGCGAACGCTGCGAGCAGTTCGACACGCGTGGCCGGATTGGCGTCGACGCTCATCCCGGCGACGGCCGCCACAGATCGGCGTGCAGCACGGCGAGACGACGAGCGCCGAAGCCGCTCCGAGACTGAACACCGCGCTCATCCGGTGCGGCGGCGCGCTTTCGCGTTTCAGCCGCGTGTTCGTGCTCGCAGGACGACCCGCGGCAAAGCGTTGATGACGCCGCCGGCAGCGAGCGCGCCGGCCAAGATGACGTACAGCGCGGACGCATGACCGGCAACTTGCGCGAGGAGGCCGGCGCCGAATCCGAGTGCCGAATACGCCGTCACCATGCCGGCCACGAACGCGGCGATCGTGAGCGCGCGCGCGCCGTTCATCGAGGAGCGCGGCGATCGCTACGTAGCGCGGCGCGACGCACGGCCCGAGACTCGTTACGGCACCGGCGGCGGCGACCAGCGGCAGGCAGCCGGCGTCGCCGCGCGCGATCGCATCGATACTGAGCGCCACCGGGTCGATCACTGGGTTTGCATGCCCGTACCGGACGTGTAGGTGATCGTCGTTGACGTGCAGCCCGGGCCGCAGACGGAGCCGTCGGTACTGCCCGTCTTTTGCAGTTTCGCCAAGGTCGAGCCGACGTGCACGCCCGGACAGGTGATGACGTACGAGGGCGGCGCACCGCCGCTTTGTTCCGTGACTTTGACCGTATAGAACTGCGTCAGATCGACGGCGGCCGGATCCTTCGGCGTGTTGTTGAGGTAGACGGTGCCGGCGGCGTTGGTAAAGTCGGCCGGATCGGCGTTGAAGTTCGCCTGCCCGTTGGGCTCGTAGGTTTGCAGATCGGCGTAGACGAGTTCCAGAGCCGTGGCGATCGAGCGAAGGTTGGACTCACACGCCGACGTCGCGGCTTGCGCGCGGGCGTTGACGAAGTTCGGTATTAGGATCCCGGCGAGGATGGCGATGATCGCGACGACGATCATCAACTCGATGAGGGTAAAGCCGCG
This sequence comes from Vulcanimicrobiota bacterium, assembly GCA_963845455.1. Lineage (GTDB taxonomy): Bacteria > Vulcanimicrobiota > Vulcanimicrobiia > Vulcanimicrobiales > Vulcanimicrobiaceae > Lustribacter. Next base: position 106,458 of record CAWJSM010000005.1, read on the forward strand.
TTCGCCGTTGCGTTCCATGAACGCGATAGTGCCCCGTTACGGGCACCATATGCGCGTTATTTCCGCTTTTCTTCCAGCGCTTCGATGCGCACTTCATTGCGGTTGAGCTTGCGCTCGATACGCTCCAGCCGAATGTCCATTGCGTCGAAACGGAGGTCGTGACGATCGACCTTCGCTTTGATATGGACTACATCGGCCCTGAGGTGGCCTACGTCGTCCTTGAGATGGCCTACGCCATCCTTGAGATGGCCCACGTCGGCTGCAACACGAGCCAGGCTCATCTCCATACGTCCGACTGTTATGGCAATGAGCTCGATAGGGTCGTCCATTACTAGCTCCGTTCCCTGCGCCGCACCGGCATCTCCTTGAGCATAGAGCGGATTATTACGCCACCTTTTGCGAAAGTTTACCAAGAGCGCGGGCCAGGAGTTTGGAGACTTGGCTTTGTGAGAGACCGAGCATCGCTGCGACCTCGGCTTGGGAGAGACCGGCACCGAACGTCCCGAGCACGATCGTGCGCTCGCGTTCGGTCAGCTCGTCGACTGCGATCAGCAACGTGAGCCGTTCTTCGATTGAAACGCCGGACGATGAAGCCGCCATCATGTCGAAGCGGTTCGCGTAGCGCGGATCGGCGTCATAGGACTGAACGCGCCGCGCGGCCTGGAGCTGCTCGACGACGGTGATGGCGACGCCGAGCGCGGCTGCGAGCTGTTGCGCGGTCGGTTCGGCGTGCTGACGTGCTGCCAGCGTCTCCCACGCGGCGACGTAGTGACGGTCGAGCGAACGCAGCCAGCGCGGCACGCGGATCGCCCGTTCGCTGTCGCGGACGTAGTGCATCAGTTCGCCGACCATGACGATCCAAGCGTATGGTTCGAACGGCGTCGTCCGTTCCGCGAGATAGGCGTCGGTCGCTTTGACGAGACCGATGGCCGCGACTTGTTCCAAGTCGGCCGGATCGCTTTCGGGCCGGCGGAACTTACGCGCACCGCGCTTGCACAAGTACATGTGCGCGGCGACGACGGCATCGCGATTGATGCGCGAACGGTCGGCGAGGTAACGGTCGATGACGGCTTGGCGTTCGTTCATTGAGCGACACTCCCGATGAGCTGATAGAGCGGAATGAAGACGGAATAGACGATGAGGCCCACAATGACGCCGAGCACGGCGATCAGCGCGGGTTCGATGACGGCGCCGAGCGTAGCGATTGCCGCAGCGACGTCCGATTCGAAGTACTCGGCGGCTTTGGGCAGCAGCACGTCGAGCATGCCGGTTTCCTCGCCCACGCCGGTGAGCGCAATCAGCATCGGATCGAAAATTCCGGCCGCGGCCAGCGGCGGCGTGAGGGCTTCGCCTTCGCGCAAGGCGATCGCAACGTGACGGAGCGCGGCGCTGTGGACGGGACTGCCGGTGACCGGGAGCACGACGTCGAGCGCAGCGCTCAGCTCGATGCCGGAATGAACCAGCGTTCCGAGCATACGCGCGAAGCGTGCCGTAATCGTTTTGCGCAGCAGCGTGCCGACCACCGGAAGGCTCAGACGAAAGCGATCGAACGCGTAGCGGCCCGCGCTCGTCCGGCTGATGAGCGCAGCGCCGGCGCCTGCGGCGGCGACGAATGCGACGGCGGCCGACACGACGGCCGGCATTCCGGCCGCATCGCCGAGCGTCATCAGCACGCGGGTTGAGAGCGGTAGCGGGACGTGAAACGATGCGAACAGTGCGGAGAACATCGGAACGACGCGCACGATCAGAAACGTGACCAGGACGAGCGACGCGCAGAGCACGGTCGCGGGATAGGCCAGCGCCGCGATCACGCTCTTACGCAGCGCGTGGTCGCGTTCGAGGAACAGCGCGATACGTTCGAGCACGTCGTCGAGGATGCCGCCGCTCTCGCCGGCCGCAACCATCGCGACGATCAGCGGGGAAAAGGCCCGCGGGCGGCGCGCAAAGGCGGCGCTGAGCGGTTCGCCGCGCTCGATGTCGCTGAGCACGTCGCGTAACGCGGCGGCGAACGCCGCGCTCTCGCTGCGTTCGATCGTCACGGTCAGGCCGCGCCGCAGCGGGACGCCGGCGCGAACCAGCGTCGCAAACGACCGGAAAAACGCGACGCGTGCGCGCCCCAGCCCGGCGCCGGGACGCGGCAGGTGGAGACCGCGATGCCACAGGCGCTGCGGTTCCACGCTCGTGACGAAGAGTGCGCGACTGCGCAAGCCGGCGACGGCGCTCTCGCGGTCGGCGGCACTGAGCGATCCGCTGATGCGGGCACCGCCGGCAGTGCGCGCCGAGTAGTGGAAGTCCATTACCCGGCCACGCGCTCGAGATCGCGAACTTCGGCCGGCCGGCTCGCAACGAGCCGGGCCGCATCGAGCGCGATGGTGCCGCGCACGACCAGTTCGGAGAGCGATGTTTCGAGGGTGCGCATGCCCGCCGCGCGGCCGGTCGCGATTGCGTTGCGCAGCTGGTGCGTTTTGCCTTCGCGAATCATCGCGCGCACCGCGTCGGTGCCGATGAGGATCTCACTGCAGGCGATCCGTCCTTCGCCGTTGCGCAAGGGGACGAGCCGCAGCGAAATGACGGCCAGTAGCGTGGACGCGAGTTGCGTGCGGATCTGACCCTGTTGCTCGCCGGCACAAGCGTCGATGATGCGGTCGATGGTTTGTGCCGCATCGCTCGTATGGAGCGTCGTGAGAACGAGATGCCCGGTTTCCGCCGCCGAGAGTGCGGCTTCCATCGTCGCGCGATCGCGCATCTCACCGATCAAGATGACGTCCGGATCCGCCCGCATGAAACCGCGGATCGCGGCGGCGTAGTCCGGCACATCACGGCCGATCTCACAGTGCGCGATCACCGAACGCTCCGGATGGTGAACGTACTCGACCGGGTCTTCAACCGTGACGATGACGCGTTCGGTCGTGCGATTGATGCGGTCGATCAGAGCAGCGAGCGCCGTCGTTTTGCCGCTCCCGGTGGGTCCCGTGAAAACGATCAAACCGCTCGTCCGCGTCGCCAGGCTCGTCACCACGGGCGGAAGCGCCAAATCCTCGAGAGCGGGGATCTCGCCGGCCAGAAAACGGAAGGCCAGCCGGGTGCCCGACATCGTCGCGTAAGCGTGCAGCCGGTACGGTGCGCCGATCCCTTGACGGCAAGCGACGTCGGCTGCGCCGTGCTCTTTCCAGCGCCGGCCGTGCCCGGGCAGCAGCGCCGCTTCCAAGAACGCATCGAGTGCGGCCGTCTCGAGCGGCGGCACGTCGAGCGCGGTGATGCGTCCGTTGATGCGCAGCGCCGGCGCATGGCCCGTGCCGGCGTGCAGATCCGTCGCGCCGCGCCCGCGGGCGAGCGCGATGAGTTCGGTAAGCCGCACGGCGTCGAGACTCATCGCACCCACCAGCCGACGACGCGTTCGACTTCGGCAAAGCTGGTGGTGCCCGCAACGATCTTTGCCGCGGCATCGTGATAGAGCGAACGGTGGCCGCGTTCGGCCGCGATGTGGGCGAGCGTCGCGCTCGAGGTGCCTGCCGCGATCGCTTCGCGGATCGCATCGTCCGCTTCGAGCACTTCGAAGATGCCGGTGCGTCCCGAATAGCCGGTTTCATCGCACGCCGCGCAACCCGCGGGAACGTACCAGATCGCGGCGTGGTCCGGCAAGCATGGCGCGGATGTGCGCGGGAACGTCGGCCGGCTGCCGGCAGAAGCTGCAGAGTTTGCGCACGAGACGCTGCGCGACGACCGCCGTCAGTGCCGCAGCCAAGCGAGTGGCGAGCGACGCCCAGCTCGACGAGGCGGTCGATCGTGCGCGCAGCGTCATTGCTGTGCACGGTCGCGAACACGGTCTGTCCGGCGAGCGCGGCGGACACGCCGACGGCAGCGGTTTCGTCATCGCGCATTTCACCGATCATGATCACGTCGGGGTCTTGCCGGACGAACGCGCGCAACGCGGCCGGAAACGTCAGCCCTGCGCGCACGTTCACTTGCACCTGCGCGGTTTGCGCAAGGCGCGCTTCGATCGGATCTTCGACGGTGCACACGTTGCGCAGCCCGCGGTCGAGTTCGGCGATCGATGCGTAGAGCGTCGTCGTCTTGCCCGATGCCGGTCGGCCCGCTCACGACGACGAAGCCCCACGGCGCGTGCGCGGTGCGCCGGTACGCGGCGAGCGCCGCGGGGCTCATCCCGAGATCGTCGAGCCGCGGCAGTGCCACGTGGTGGTCGAGCAGGCGAATGACGAGCTTCTCGCCGTCGATCGTCGGGATCGATGAGACCCGCGCATCGATGCTGCGGCCCTCGACCACCACCGAATAGCGGCCGTCTTGCGGCAAGCGGCGATTGGCAATGTCGAGCCCGGCCAGGAGTTTGATGCGCGAGACGAACGGTGCGTAGAGGTCGCGCGCGATCGGCTCGCCCGGGCGCATGACCCCATCGACGCGCAGACGGGTCCGGCCGGCGCCGTCACCAGACGGTTCGATGTGGAGATCGCTCGCCCGCGCGGCAACGGCCCGGCGCAAGCTGGTATCGACCGCCCTCGTGACGGGCGCACCGAGATCGGCGGATGCTGAAGCGTCTAACGCTAAAAGCGCAGACGGTCGTAACGCGGCCATTTCACGGAAATTATCCGGCCGCGGACGACCCCGCAGAAATTCCTAATATGGGTTATGCCACCAAATTGGCACATACCCGTCGCGCAAGGGGACTGATGACAAGCTTTACGGACTACCTGACGATCAACACGAAAGAGCGCTACGAAATTCGCGACATCACCGAGGAGGTTGAGCGGGTTCGGGCCCAGGCGAAGTTACGCGAAGGCTTCGTCTTGGTGAGCACGATGCACATCACGTCGAGCATTTTTGTCAACGATCACGAGACCGGGCTCTATGCGGACATCATGAAATGGCTCGAGGAACTGGCGCCGTTCGGGAAAGATTACAAGCACCATCTCACCGGCGAGGACAATGCCGACGCGCATCTCAAGCGAATGATCCTCGGCCACCAGGTGCTCGTGCCCGTCACCGATGGAAAGCTCGACCTCGGTCCATGGGAGCGCGTGCACTACGGCGAGTTCGACGGCCGCCGCAACAAGCGCGTATTGCTGAAAGCGTTCGGCTTGTAGTGACTAAGCGTTCTCGATATCGAGACCGATGTCGAGCACGCGGACGCTGTGCGTGAGGGCGCCGCTGGAGATCAGGTCGACACCGGTTTCGGCGACGGCGCGCACGGTGGTGTCGTCGATGCCGCCGGAGGATTCGAGCAGTGCCCGGCCGGCCGTGCGCACGACGGCGGCGCGCGTTTGGTCGATCGAGAAATTATCGAGCAACACGATGTCGGCGCGGGCGGCAAGGGCCTCGTCGAGCTGTTCGATCGAATCGACTTCGACCTCGATCTTCACGAGATGGCCGGCGTAGGCGCGCGCCGCTTCGATCGCCGGGCGGATGCCGCCGGCGACTGCGACGTGGTTGTCCTTGATTAGGATCGCATCGTCGAGGCCGAAGCGGTGGTTGGCGCCGCCGCCGTGACGAATGGCCGCTTTCTCGAGTGCGCGCATGCTGGGCGTGGTCTTGCGCGTGTCGATGATGGCGGCGTTCGTTCCCGCGACGGCCTCGACGAGCCGGCTCGTGGCGGTCGCGACGCCGGAGAGATGGCTGAGAATGTTGAGCGCGGTGCGTTCGCCGGCCAGGATCGCGCGCAGCGGTCCGTGGACGCTCGCGATCGGCGTGCCCGCGCTCACGCGATCGCCGTCGGCGGCGTGCAGCTCGACGCGTACGCGCTCGTCGATGAGCGTGAACGTGCGCGCGAACGGCTCGAGGCCGGAGATCGACGCCGGTCGCGCGGCCGACGGCCTTCGCCGTCCCCATCGCGTTCGGGGCGACGATCGCGTCGGTCGTGATGTCGCCGGCGCGGCCGAGGTCTTCGCGCAGTGCGGCGCGCAAGAATTCTTCGTAGATCAGTCCGATCATACGGCGATCATCGCTTCGAGCGCGCGCTGCGCCCGAACGCGGATCGGCTTCGTCGACGAGCACCTCGTCTTGCAGCGTTTCGAGCGAGCGCAAGATCTTCGGCAGCGTCGTGCGCTTCATGTGCGGGCAGAGATTGCACGGCCGCACGAACTCGACGTTGGCAAACTCGGCGGCGACGTTGTCGCTCATCGAGCATTCGGTGAGCATCACGACGCGCTTGTCCTGATGGTCGCGCACGAAGTCGATCATCGCGGCGGTCGAGCCGGCGAAGTCGACGGCGGCGAGCACGTCGGGCGGGCATTCGGGATGCGCGATCACGACGACGCCGTCGTCGCCTTCGCGCAGCTGCTCGACGTCGATCGCGCGGAAGCGCTCGTGCACTTCGCAGTGGCCGTGCCACGGGATGATCTCGACGGCGGTGTTCGATGCGACGTAGCTCGCGAGAAACGCATCGGGCAGCATGATCACGCGCGGCACGCCGAGCGATTCGACGATCTTCACGGCGTTGGACGACGTGCAGCAGATATCGGATTCCGCCTTGACCGCGGCGCTCGTGTTCACGTACGTCACGACCGGCACGCCGGGATATTTTTCGCGCAGCGCGCGCACGTCGGCGGCGGTGATCGATTCGGCGAGCGAACAGCCGGCGCGCGCATCGGGCACGACGACCGTGCGATGCGGGTTGAGGATCTTCGCGGTCTCGCCCATGAAGTGCACGCCGCACACCACGATGATGTCGGCGTCGACGCGGCATGCTTCGCGCGCGAGCTGCAGCGAATCGCCGACGATGTCGGCCACGCCGTGGAAGATCTCCGGCGTTTGGTAGTTGTGCGCGAGGATCACGGCGTTGCGTTCGCGTTTGAGGCGATTGATCGCATCGATGTACGGTGCGAAGAGATCCCACTCGGCGGTGGTGATGACGCGCGACACGCGGTCGTAGAGGGGGTGCGTGCGTTCCGCGATCGCGGGGGTGAGGGGCAGAAGATCGATCATGGGGCCGGCTTTCGGGAGGGAGCGACCCTTATTCTAATACTGAGAAAAAGAAGATGATGCGACTAAAGTCGCTATCGGATGCCGATTCCCGGGTCCGGCCGCTCGGCGAGCACGTCGGGGCGGAAGCGGAACGTCTCGGCCGGCCGGCCCGAGGTGCGGCGGAAAGTGCCCGTGCTCTCGACGATGCCGCTCTCGGCCACCAGGCGGCGGAAGTTGGGGCCGTGCAGTTCCATCCCGGCCAGCGCCTCGACGGTGGTTTGGAGTTCAGAGAGCGTGAACGTCTCGCCGATCAGCTCGAAGACGACCGGACGGTATTTGATCTTGCCGCGTAACCGGCCGATCGCGGTCGCCAGGATGCGGCGGTGATCGAGGTCCATCGGCTCGCCGAGCGTCGCGATCGCGTTCGCACCTTCGGGCGCCATGCTCAATTCGTAGAGGCACTCGTAGCGCTCGAGCACGGCTTCGTTGTTCCACGGCGCGCCGTCGAGGCCGAACGCTACGCGTGCGCGGAACGCGCGGCCCGCGTCGTCGCGAGCGGCCGCGGTCCAGCGGCGCAGCAGCGGCACGATCGCGCGATCGAGGATCTCGGGCCGCCCGGCGCGCGCGTCTTCCCACGGAAAGAAGCGATACCAATCGAGCCACGCTGCCGCCGCGCGACGCGCTATCGGCTTCATCCATGCCGGTCAGCGCGAGATATCCGACGCTGACGTAGCGGGGGCCGCCGCTCACCTCGCGCGGGTCGCGGTGCCGGTCACCGAACGTGTAGAGCTGCTCGAGGTAGCCTTCGTGCAAGCCCGCTTGATCGCTCAACACGCGCCGCGCGGCGAGTTCGAGCGTGCGATCGAGTGCCGGCGTAAACGCGCCGCTGGGCAAACGCGGCCGGCCGTCGGTCGCGAACGTGAGCACGTGGGGTGTATCCTCGCGCACGCCGACGACGACCGCGTCGATGCCCAAGCGTGCCGGAGTTTCCTCGGCCATTGCCGTTCCCAGTTCGCGGGGGCCTCCGTCTGACCCACCGAAAAACGAATCGGTGAAGGTATGCATCGTAGCGCTCGCGCTCGTGGTCCTGGGCGTGGCGGTGCCGGCGCAAGCCGCGACGTATCGTGGCGTAGCAAGTGCGCCGAGCGTGGTCTGGATTTCGGGCGACGTGCCGGCACCGGTTCCGAGTGCTGCGATCCATCAGACGAGCAAAACGTTCGTTCCCGCGCTGCTCGTCGTTCCGGCCGGCTCGAGCGTGCGTTTCCCCAACGACGATCAGTTCTATCACAGCGTCTACAGCGACTCGCCGAGCAATCCGTTCGACCTCGGCCTCTACGACAATGGTCCCGGCAAGAGCGTCGAGTTCGACAATGCCGGCATCGTCGAGGTGCGCTGCCACGTGCACGGATCGATGCACGCGACCATCGTGGTGGTCGACGGTCCCTACGCGATGACGGTGAAACCGAACGAGCGTTACCGCATCGCGGGCGTGCGCCCGGGTTCGCGCGTGCTGCACGTGTGGACCGAGGGCGGCACGGTCACGACGACCCCGGTCGTGGTTAAATAGCGCGCAAGCGCTCCATCACGACGCGCTGAGCAAACTTGACTTCTCCGCTCGCGCGGGGCGGCGGCACGATCTCGCCGCGTACGACGAGCGCAATGAACGCGGCAACGCAGCGGCGATCGAATTGGGTTCCCTCCCCGCGTTGCAGTTCGGCTACGGCGGCATCGGCACCGAGGCCGGCGCGATACGGCCGATCGGTCGTCATCGCATCGAAGGCGTCGGCGACCGCGATAATGCGCGCGCCGAACGGGATATCCGTTCCGACGAGCCCATCGGGATAGCCGCGTCCGTCCCAACGCTCGTGATGGTGCAGGATGCACGGATGGATATCGCACATCGACGGGATGCCGTCGATCAGTCCCGCGCCGATCACGGGATGGCCGCGAATCAGCAGCCGTTCTTCGTCATCCAGCGGTCCGTTCTTGAAGAGCACGGCATCGGGCACGCCGACTTTTCCGATGTCGTGCAGCAGTGCGGCGTGTTCGATCGTCTGCGTTTCCGCAAGCGAAAGCCCGAGATCGAGGGCTAAGAGGCGGCTGTACGCGGCAACGCGGCGCGAGTGGCCGGCGGTGTAGGGATCGCGTAAGTCGATCGTTTCCGCTAAGGTCGTGAGGGTCTGGAAAAACGAGTCCTGCGACTTCTCGGCGGCGGCGTTCGATCTCGCGCGAAGCGCCGGCCGCTAGCGCGACGAGGGCGCAGAAGATGAGGGCGACGACGGCGGTGGTCGCCGCGGCGACCTGGAAACGTTCGCCGGCGAACTGATCGTGGAGCTGCCCCGGCACGACGTCGATCGCAATGACGAACCGCTTGCCGCTGCCGGTAACGAACGGCTCGTACATCGTGCGCGTATCGTGGTGGTCGTCCGAGATGATCGAGTCGCTGGCTTGCGTTTGGGCGACGAGCGCAGCAGCGGGTGGTGCGGAAAGCGGGTAGACCGGCCGGCCGTCGGTGCGGTAGACGCGCAGCGCGGAGATGAACTCGCGCAGCGTGGCATCGCCGGCGGCGGCGCGAAATTCGGCGGCGAGCGCCGGCGTGAGATGCCCGGCGGCCGCGTAGCCTTCGAGCGGCAGCGCGATCTTCGCGTCGATCTGGCCGACCGCGGTGACGACTTCATCGCGTTCGACCGATTGCTGGTGCAGCGACTCGAGCACGAACGCCAGGATAACCGCAGCCGCGAACGCGGCGGCAAAGGTGGCCAGCGTGAAGCGCGTGAGGAAGGTCAGCCGTGGCAGCGTCATGCGATTACGAAACGAAACCCGTGGCGTAACTGCGCACGCCGAGCGCTTGTGAAAGCAGCGCGACGTGGGTCGTTTCCACGCCGAGAATCGATGCGGCGACGCCGGCCAAGGCCCGGTCGTGGAGATCGGGAATGACCGAGAGGTACGTCGACGCCGCCTTCATTTCGACGACGTTCGCGAACGCGATGACGTCGTGTTCGGTCGCGAGCGGCGGGTAGGCGATCGGTGCGATCGCGGTTGAAGGCACGGCACCGGCGCTGCGCACGGCGCCGATGAGCGCATCGCGATGGGCCGTGTGGTCGGCGGCGAAGCGCGATGCGATTGCAAGGACCGGCGCCGAGAGCAGTTTCGTCGCCGCTGCATCGGCGTAGGCTTTGATGCCGGCGCGTTCGAGTTCGATCGCGCTGTTGAGCGTTGCGATGTCGTCGGGATTCGCGGTGGCGGCGGCTGCGGCGAAATGCGACAAAAGTGGCAGGCCGAATGCGGCGATACCGGTTCCAAAAACGAGCAGCCGATTTCGATTCATGGTGCTTACATTACGTTAAAACCGACCGCTTGGATGGCCGCAGCCGTAAAGATACGCGGTGTTTGGTTTGTTAATGCGACGTAAGGACGACTCCGATTGCCGCCACCGTCATAAGACCGATCGTGATCCAGAGCCAGATTTGCGAGCGCCGTCCGTTGCGCCAGCGGCCCATCGTAGCGGCACTATTGCCGGTGCACAGGACGCCGATCAACAGCGGGATCGCGACAAATCCGTTGACCACTGCCGACCAATAGAGCGCGGACACGGCATCGAGCCGCAGCAAATCGGCGACTACGCCAAGCGCGATTCCGGCGGCGATCACGCTATAGAAGGGCACCGCTGCACTCGGCTTCGCGTCGAGCGTGCCGGTCCAATCGAAGGCTTCGGCCATCGCAAACGCCGACGACCCGGCGAGCACCGGCACGGCGAGCAATCCCGCGCCGACGACGCCGAGTGCGAACAGCAACTCGGCCCACGGGCCGGCGAGCGGGCGCAGTGCGCTCGCCGCGTCGGCCACGCTGTTGATGGTCACGTGATGGCGGAAGAGCGTCGTCGCGCTGATCAACACGATGAACCACGCGATCACGTTCGAGTAGAGCATGCCGGTCACGACGTCGGCGCGCATGTCCGTGATGGCAGCTTTCGTCGAGCCCTTGCGCTCCGCAACGGTCGTTTGGCCGGCGGCGACCTCCTCTTCGACTTCGAGGGCAGCTTGCCACACGAACAGATACGGCGTGATGGTCGTGCCGAGAAAACCGACGAACGTGGCCATCCAGAACTTATTGAATTGGATCTCGGGCAGAAAGGTGTGCCTGATCGCCTCGGCCCAGTTCACGCCGACGACGATCGCGCTGACGACGTAGGCGAAGAGGGTGAGGCACAGCCACTTCACGATGTCGGCGAACACGCGATACGACGCAAAGACCTGCACGCCGATCAGCACCGCCCCGAACCCGACGGCCCACGCGCCGGAGGGAACGGGCGTCACAAGCGCGGCCGACGACGACATGCCCGCGATGTCGGCGGCGATGTTGAGGGTGTTGGCGCCGACGACCAGCGCAACGAGCACGCGCAGGAGCCACACCGGCATCACGCGCCGCATCGAGGCGATCAAGCCCGAACCGCTCACGATGCCGATGCGCGCGCACATCTCTTGCACCGCGATCATCATCGGGATCGTGATCAGCGCGACCCACAGCAAACCGTAGCCGAGACTCGCGCCCGCGATCGAATAGGTGGCGATGCCCGAGGGATCGTCGTCGGAGGCGCCGGTGATGATGCCGGGGCCGAGTTTCTGCGCCCAGACGGGCAGCTTCACTAGCGCCCGGTGGTTTGGTCGAGAAAGTCGAGCTCGGCCGTGCGAAACGCGGTGCCGGTCGAAACCGTATCGCCGAAGACGATGAAACGGTCGCCCGCCGGCGTGTAGGGCGGCCACACGCTCGTGCCGGGCGGATTCGGATTACCGGTTTTGGCGAACTGCGTCCACATGGTTTCCATCGTTTCCGAAACGGCGTTGTCGGTGGCGTCGAAAGCGGGCGCCGGCGCTCCGACTCCGTTCACCGCCGGCGCGTTGAACACATACGGCAATTCGTCACTGTGCCCGGGAAGTTTTCCGGCGCGCGCGCGAGTGAAGAGGTAGCGGTAGACCGGGGCGCCGGCTTTGGCCATGACCACGGCCATTTTGCGCACGCCGGTGTTGATGTCCATGTCGCCCACGATCGTCGCTTCGGCGTTCAGCGCGCCGGCGTCGTCCGAGGCCGGGTAGAACGCGCGCGCCTGCGGCGGCCGCGGCGCCGAAGCGTTTCTTCAACGCGGCATCGTACATCGCGAGCGTCTTCACCGGAATGCCGCGCGCGAAGAACGAGCCTTCGTTGACGTTGTTGCCGACGATGATCGGCACGATGGTTTCCTTACCGGCGGCATAGGCCGCGCGCTCGTCGGGCACGACCACGTTGTCGGCGATCGGACCCAGCGTGATCGCGAGATCGCTGCGCGTGTCGGGGTCGAGCGGCGGAATGCGTTTCATCAGCTCGTCTGGAGACATCGCACGCAGCGCGGCGAGGTCCGCACCCGCGGCCAGCGTCACGCCGGCCGCTTCGGCCTCCGCAAGTTTCAACTGCGGACGGAACACCGGCGCGCTTTCCATGATCGCGCGTACGAACAGGCCCTTCGCGCGCGGCATCGTCATGAGCGCCGAGACCGATCCGGCGCCCGCGGACTCGCCCACGATCGTCACGTTGTGCGGATCGCCGCCGAATGCCGCCGCGTTCGCCTGCACCCAGTGCAGCACCGCAACCTGATCGAGCAGACCGTAATTTCCCGACGTGCGATCGGGCGATTCGGCAGTTAGCGCCGGATGCGCGAAGAAGCCGAAGACGTTGAGGCGGTAGTTGAACGTAACGAGCACCACGCCGTGACGTGCGAGCGACGTGCCGTCGAAGGTTGGTGAGTTGGCGGCTCCCACCGCGTAGCCGCCGCCGTAGATGTAGATCATCACCGGCAAGTGCGCGCCGGCGCCGGCCGGCGTCCAGACGTTGAGCGTCAGGCAGTCTTCGCTGTTCGGAACGCCGGGCGGCGCGGGCTGCGCGCACTCGGGTCCGAACGCCGTCGCGTCCCGCACGCCGGTCCAGCGGGCCGGCGGCTGCGGCGGTTTCCAGCGCAGCGGTCCCAAGGGCGGTGCGGCAAACGGGATGCCTTTGAAGGAACGCACGTCGCCGCCCGTGCCGGACACGATGCCGGCGGTTGTCTGGGCCGTCACCGCCGGCGCATCGGCAGCGCGGGCGGCGCCGAGCGATATCGCGGCGACGACGGCAAAACCGGACACGGCCAGACGCATGGCTTGTAGCATTTTACCGGCGTAGCGTGCGCGCCGTGGAAATTCCTTGCCGAGCGCTACGTCGGTTGAGGTGATGCTGACGGCACGCCGCCGGAGTGGGAGTGCCTTCCGGCGCCGGCGACGCGGAGGGCGAGGACGCCGGTGACGGCGACGCCGTTGGGGACGGCGACGCTGTTGGTGACGGCGACGGAGTCGGCGGCGGCACGCATGCCTGAGGCAGTATTTGCGCGTGCAGTCCCTTTGCGATCGTCGTCTCGATGGGCCCCGGTGTCGGTGTCGCGGTCGGTGACGGCGCTGGGGAAGGTGCGGCAGAGGGCGTCGCTGCAGCGGCGTCCGGCGGCGCTTGACCGGTCGCGGCCGCATCGGGCGTCGCGGTCGCTACGGCGGACGGCGTTGCGCACGGGACGGGCAGCGCGTAGTAGTGTTCGGTAAAGCCGATCGCGATGTCGCGTTTGAGCGTCTTGCCGAAATAGCTGTCGGGAAACATCTGCACCAGGCGGTTCAGGTAGATCCACGCGCGATCTTGATTCGCCTTGATCCAGATCTTGCGCTCGACTTGCACCGCCAGAAAATATGTACGCGCGAGCTGCGGGTCGCGCGGGTATTTGCGCGCCCAGTCGTTGAGCGCGTCCTCCGCCAGCGCGACTTTGTTGACGATCCGCTGGTCCGTCGTGTGATCGCCCGACGAGATCGCCGCATCGCGAAACGTGTTGTTCATGCCGAGGAAGCTCATCTTCAGCCGGCCGAAGTATTCATCACCCGGCGCCGAGTTCTTGAAGCGTTCGCGTTCGGCTTGTTGCCACTTCGTTAGTTTCGCCGGCGGCGGCGCCGCCGGCGCCGCGCTCGCTGCTATAGCGGTGACGGCGAGCGCGGCTAAGAGTGCGGGCAATGACGGCTTCACCGGCCGCCTCATTATGAAGCGCGCGCGCGGCCTCCTGGATGCCCAAGCGGGCGGTAGCAACGGGGTGTTCCGGCTGGGCAGCGAAGGCAATCGGACGCTTATCAGGAGGCCGTCAGTTGTTTAAACTCGCCTTGTTTTGCCTTGGTCCGATGCTTGCTGCCGTGATTCCGCTGGCTGCAGCAGCGCAGGACGCGTCGTCGGCACCCACCCCGGCGCCGGTGGAGCGTTTCGTCATGGTCGACGGCACCATCACGGGCAAGACGTTCAACGAGCTCACGCCCGGCGCCGCAACGGGCGGCTTCGGCGTCCGCGCGGCAGCTGAAGTGCCGGTGATCGGGCACAACTGGATGGCATCGGTCGATTATCGTTCGTACAACTACACGCACACGGCGCCCGCGACGTTGCCCAACGGCATCACGTTCGCATGCCCGGCGGGGAACGCCGGCTGCGTTACGCCGATCGGCTACCAGACCTACAACACGCAGTTCACCGGGGTGTCGAACTTCGTCAACACGCTTTCGGCGCAAGATTCGACGACGCAGATCGGCCTTAGCACGAAGATCGCGCCGGTCGAGCGCTACTACGTGGGCATCGGGTACGCGTTCAAGACGTCCAACTACCTCAACTACCCGACCGAAAGCGGCATGGGCTTCGGCGTCGACAAGCTGCCCGATCTCGATCGCGCCTTGTCGTTCTATGGCAGCTTCTGGATCTATTTCAACGTGAACGGCCAATACACCGGACCCTCAACGCCGGCGCTCGGCACGCTTTCGGGTTTCCGGTTTACGCCGGCCTATCACATGTACGCGTACCGTTTCGGCTTCACGTACACGCTGCCGCACTTGCCGGTGTTCGTCGATCTCTCCGACGTCGGCGACCGTGCCGACGTCATCACGGCCGGCCCGTCCGACGCGCTTCACAACGCGCTCTTCATGGGTGCCGGCCTGAAGTTCTGAAGTTCTAGCGGGCGGGCGCCCAGATCAGCGACGTCGCTGTGACGGGTGCCTGGCCCGTGTACTTCGCCGCGGTGTTGATCGGCGGCTGAACCAGCCGCGGCTCGAGCGTCACCGCGTACGGTACGCGGTTCATGCGGTCCACGATCGCGGGATCGAGCTTGAGGTACTTGAGCAGGATCGCGGCCGATTCTTTGTGGTGCGCGTTGGCCCAGAGCGCCGTGCGGTGCATGACGGTCCCGAAGCGCAGTGCGACGTCGGCATGCGACGCGAGCCACGATTCGCTGGCGATCCAGCCGGTGGCTTGATAGCGCGGGGCCACGCTTTCGGCGGCGCGCGCGAGGATATGCAGATCGCCGGCGCCGGCGGTCAAGAACGGTTCGATCACGTACGCGGCATCGATGCGCCGTTGCGCGATCGCGGCCGACATCGCGGGAAACGGCAGTTCGATGAACTTTACGTCGGCGGACTTGCCGCCGTTCTTGTCGATCCAGGCGCGGGTCGCGAAGTAGGTCAGATCGTTGAGACCGCTCACGGCGACGACTTTGCCGTTGAGGTCGGCGGCTTTCTTGATCGGTGAATCCTTGATCGTCACGAGCGCCGCAGTCGGTGAGGCGGCGTCGTAGAGTCCGGCCGGTGCGATGTAGAGAATCGGAATGCCCTTGCCGCGCGCATCGGCAACCGATCCGACCACCGCGTTTCCGATGTCGCCGCCGCCGCCCGCGAGCGCCGCGATGATCGCACCGCTATTCGTCATCGCGGTGATGCGCACGTCGAGGCCGGCATCCTTGAAGTAGCCCAAATCCTGCGCGTAGTACACCTCGGCCGAATTGTCGGCCGGCAAGTTGATGAGGTTGATGATGGCCGGTGCGTCGGCAGCGCGCGTTGCGGTGGTGACGCCGAGCGTCAGGACCGCTGCCAGCAGCGCAATGGTGAGTCGTCGAGTTGCGATCATGTCCTACTTTGCGGGTGCCCAGATGAGTGAGTTGGCCGGAACGGGCGGTTGGCCCGTATACTTTGCGGCGGTGTCGATCGCCGGTTGAATCAACGTTTGTTCGAGCGCGAGCGCGTAGGGCGCGCGATACATCTTGGCCGCGACGACCGGATCGACTTTCAAGACTTTCTCCAAAATCTCGGCCGACTCTTTATGATGCGCGTTGGCCCAGATCGCCGTGCGATGGATGGCCGCACCGAAGCGCAGCGCAACGTCGCCGTGGGAGGCGAGCCACGATTCGGTCGCGATCCAGCCGGTAGCCATGTAGCGGTTCGCAACTCCGGTCGACGCGCGGGCCAGCAGGCGCGTGTCGCCCAAGCCGGCGGTATAGAACGGCTCGACCGTGTAAGCGGCATCGACGCGATGGCTGACGACCGCGATCGCCATTTGCGGAAACGGCAGCTCGACGTACTTCGAATCGGCCGAGTTGCCGCCGTTCTTGTCGATCCACGCCGCGCGTGGCGAAGTACGTCAGGTCGTTGAGACCGCTGACCGCGATGGTCTTGCCCTTCAGGTCGGCGGCGGTTTTGATCGGCGAATCTTTCGCGACGATCAGCGCCGCAGTCGGCGAGGCGATGTCGGACATGCCGGCCGGTGCCAAAAAGAGAACCGGAATGCCCTTGCCGCGCGCATCGGCCACCGAGCCGACGACGGAGTTGCCGATGTCGCCGCCGCCGCCGGCGAGCGCCGCGATAATCGCGCTGCTATTGGTCATGGGCGTGACGCGCACGTCGAGACCGGCGTCTTTGAAGAAGCCCATCTCTTGCGCGTAGTAGACCTCGGCCGAGTTGTCGGCGGGGAGGTTGATCAGGTTGATGACGGTGAGCGGGGCATCGGCGGCGCGACCGGCCGGCGCGATCCCGAAAGAAAGTGCGGCTGCGAACAGCGCAAAGGTGAGCCGTCGAAAGTGTTTCACGGAGGAAGTCTCCTGCCGGGAGGCCCGGCTTCCCTCCCAGTGTTTCCTATATCGCGTGTGACACCGTAGGCGGTGCATGCGGATTGCGTCCCGGCATTACACCGACGAGGGGCATCTCGCCGCGATCGACGGGCGTCTGGCTCAGACCCCGGACGCGGTGGATGCGCTCTTCGAGCGCGCGTGCTGCCTCGAAGACCTCGGCTCCGACGACGCCGCGCCGGCTTACCTGGCTGTGCTGGCACGCGATCCGCACCATCTCGGCGCATTGACCAATCTCGGCTTGCTCGTGACCCAGCGGGGCGATGCACCCAGCGGGCGCGCCCTGTTCACCCAAGCCCTCACGCATCATCCGCGCGCGCCGATCGCGCACGTCAACCTGGGTCATGCGCTGCTCGAGCAGGGCGAAGTCGACAGTGCCGAGGCGCAGTTCGACGCTGCGCTGGCGGTGGAGCCGGACTTCTTCGCCGCGCACCATGGGCTGGCGCTGCTTTACGAGCGCGCCGGCGATGCGGTCCGTGCCGACCGGCAGTTGGAGCGCGCCTTCGAGAAGCGCAGCGCATGGACGCTGCCGTATAACGGGACGGGGCCGCCGCTGCGCGTGCTGCTGCTCGTTTCGGCGCGCGGCGGCGACATCGTGACGCATCCGTTTCTAGACGATCGCATCATGCAGACGACGATGTTCGTGCCCGAAGGTTTTCGCTACGGCACCGTTTTGCCGCAACACGACGTGGTGTTCAACGGAATCGGCGACGCCGACCGCTGCCGGACCTCGCTCGAGCGCTCGCGCGCAATTTTGGCGCAATCACCCGCCAAGGCGATCAACGATCCGCAGCGCGTGCTTGCCACCGCGCGCGACAGGACTGCAACGTTGATGGGCGCCGTCGCCGGGGTTACCGTGCCGCGCACCGAGCGCATCGCGCGCCGTGACGTCGGCGTCGACGGCTTGATGCAGCGCGGCTGGCGGTTTCCGGTGCTGCTGCGGGCGCCGGGTTATCAAGCCGGGCGCTATTTCGAGCGCGTCGACGAACCCGCCGCTCTCGCGACGGCGCTCGCGCGCGTGCCGGGCGAAGAGCTGTTCGCGATCGACTTCATCGATCTGCGCGATGCGCAGGGCGACGTGCGCAAATACCGCGTGCTCTTCATCGACGGCCGGCTCTACCCGGTGCATCTGGCGATTTCCACGCATTGGAAGGTGCACTACTTTTCCGCGAACATGGCCGAACGCGCCGAACATCGCGCGGAAGAAGCGCGTTTCCTCATCGATATGGCCGGCGTGCTCGGCGCGCGTGCGCTGGCCGCGCTCGAGGGCATCGGGCGCGAGCTCGCGCTCGACTACGGCGGGATCGACTTCGGCATCGATGCTGCCGGCAACGTCGTCGTCTTCGAAGCCAACGCGACGATGGCGGTCTATCCGCCCGCGGGCGAGCAGTTTGCGTACCGCCGGCCCGCCTACGACGCCGTCATCGCCGCCGTCCGACGTTTGATCGCCGAGCGCGCCGGCGTCATAAAACGTCGACTCATCTAAACTAACCCGAAGTGGACTCCCGCGTACCCTCGGCGAAGCGCTCGGCTCATGAAGCGTAATCCCGACCGAATCCTCGTCACGCACGCCGGCGCGCTCCCGCGCTCGGAAGAACTGCGCGAACTGATCTTTGCCCGTGCCGACGGCAAGCCGCACGATGCGGCGGCCTTGAAGGCGATGCTCAAACGCGACGTCGCGGCCGTCGTGAAGAAACAAATCGCCTGCGGCATCGACGTGGTCAACGATGGCGAGCTCGGCAAAACCAACTTCACCAACTACGTGCGCGAGCGCGTTTCCGGCTTCGAGCACCGCGAACGAACGCCCGGTGAATACCGCACGCAGCATAGCATCTCGGCCCGCGACGAGACCGAGTTCGCGGAGTACTTCAAACTGGTCGGCGGCGGCTTCCGCAATCGCAGCCCGCGCTTGCACCTCGTGTGCAACCAGGAGCTGAGCTACGTGGGACAAGCCGACCTCGATGAGGATCTGAGCAACTTTCGCGCGGCGCTCGAGGGCGTCGACGTGGCCGGTGCGTTTATCAACGCCAATACGCCGGGGACGATCGAGCATTGGCTGAGCAACGACTACTATCCGAACGAAGAGGCGTTCCTCTACGCGATCGCCGAGTGCATGCGCGTCGAATACAACGCGATCGTCGCGGCCGGCTTCGACCTGCACGTCGACAATCCGGACTTACCGGACGCCTGGCAAATGTATCCCGACATGACGGTCGAGCAGTACCGCGATTACGCGAAGCTGCGCGTCGCGGTGCTCAATCACGCGCTGCGCGACATCCCGGCCGATAAGGTCACACTGCACTGCTGCTGGGGCAGTTTCCACGGCCCGCACAAGTTCGACATTCCGCTCGAACACATCGCCGACATCATCTTCAGCGTGAAGGCAACGCGCTTTTCGATCGAGGCGTCGAATCCGGCGCACGAACACGAGTGGGCCGTCTTCAAAGACGTAAAGCTCCCCGACGGTGCGATGCTCATCCCCGGCGTCGTGGGGCACTGCACCAACTTCATCGAGAACCCGCGCCTGGTCGCCGAGCGGCTCGAGCGCTACGCGAACCTCGTCGGCAAGGAAAACGTCATGGCCGGCACGGATTGCGGCATCGGCCCGCGCGTGGGTCATGAGAACATCTGCTGGGCGAAATTCGAATCGATGCGCGACGGCGCGAAACTGGCGACCAGCGAACTCTGGAGGTCGTAATGCTCACGCCGAAAGAGAACGAGCGGCTCACGCTCACGGGTCCCGGCACGCCGGGCGGCGATTTGCTGCGGCGCTATTGGCAACCGGTGGCGCTCTCGAGCGAGTTGCGGCCGTTCGCGCCGATCCCGACCAAGCTCATGGGCGAAGATCTGGTGCTCTTTCGCGATGACGACGGCCAGCCGGGGCTGCTCGGGCGAACGTGTCCGCACCGCGGCGTCGACCTGAGCTTCGGCCGCTGTGAAGACGGCGGGCTGCGTTGCGTCTACCACGGCTGGCTCTTCGCGCGCGACGGCGCGGTGCTGGAACAGCCGGGCGAGCCGGCCGAAAGCACGTTCCGCAATCGCGTGCGCCAGAAAGCCTATCCGTGCGTTGAGAAAAACGGGCTGATCCTCACCTATATGGGTCCGGGCGACCCGCCGGCGTTCCCGACCTTACCGTTTTTCGATCTGCCGGCGGAGCAGGTGTGGGCGACGCGCATCATCCAGGAGTGCAACTACCTGCAAGGGCTGGAAGGCGACGTCGATCCGCAGCATCTCTCGTTTCTGCACCGCTTCCTGAACGTCGCGCCGGATGCCGTGCGCGACACGACGACGTTCACCGCGAAAGACCCGGCGCCGGAAATTCTCGTCGAGGAGACGACGTTCGGTTTCCGGATTTACGCCTTGCGCGATGCCGATGAAGAGCAGCGCTACGTGCGCGTGACCAACTTCGTCATGCCCAACAACTCGGCATTCGCGGCCGGGCCGCCGGTCGATCCCAAGACCGAGAAGCTCGGGCGCAACACGCACTACCGCATGCATTGGCACGTTCCGGCCGACGACGTGACCCACTGGAAGTACGAGATGGCGGTACGGCTCGACGGTCCGGTCGACCGCGACTACATGGCGCGCATCTTTCCGCACGCGCCGGGCGAGCCGCTCGAGCGCAACTTGCATAACCGCTATCTGCAAGATCGCAACGAACAGCGCACCAAAACGTTCACCGGCATCGGCAACGTGTTCAACGATCACGACCGGCTCGCGACCGAAAGCATGGGCCCGATCTTCGATCGCTCGCAAGAACATCTGGGTGCGACCGATCGCGGCGTTGCGCTGCTGCGGCGCATGCTGCTGCGCGCGCTCGACGAGGTGGAAGCGGGCCGCGATCCGCTGGCCGTGCAGCGCGCGCCGCAGCCCGATCCCTACGACGGTCTCGTCGTGATCGAACAGTTCGTTCCGAAGAGCCGCGACGTGCACGGATTCTGGAACGCGGAAGTGCGCGCGTGAAGCGTGCCGCCGCCCTCGCGCTGCTGGCCGCCGCGAGCGCGGCACCGCTGGGCGCGCAGACGCTCGCACCGGTGCGGATCGGCACCTCGCTCAGCGATCCGTTCCTCGAACCGTACTACGGCGTCGATCAGGGATTCTTCGCAAACGCCGGCATCAACGCCGACGTGCAAGCGCTGGCCAACGGATCGACGATCATGGCGGCGGTGCTCGGCGGCGCGCTCGATACGGGCAACACCGACCTTACGCAACTCGCCAACGCCTACAATCGCGGGGCCGACGTCGGCGTATTAGCCGCCGGTGCGATCTACGATTCGAAGCTGCCCACAATTTCGCTCGTCGTGCGCAAAGACAGCCCGCTCAAGTCACCCAAGGATTTCGAAGGGCAGATCATCGCCGTTCCCAACTTGAAGTCGACCGGCGGGATCGCGATCTCCGAATGGCTGATCCGCGGCGGGGCCGACCTCTCCAAGGTCAAGTTCTTCGAGATGCTCTTTCCCGAAATGGGTCCGGCGCTGGCGTCGGGCCGCGTTTCCGCCGCACTCAACGGCGAACCGTTCCTGACCGACGCGAAGAACGACATCCGCCGGATCGTCAATCCGTATGACTACGTAGCGAAGAATTTCTATACCGGCGTGTGGTTCGCGAAGCGAAGCTGGCTCAACGTCAACGTCGCCGCGGCCAAGGCGTTCACCGCGGCGATGTACACGACCGCGCGCTGGGCAAATTCGCACCAGAGCGATTCGGCCGTGATCGCGGCCCGGCTCACCAAGCTCGACGTGCAGAAGGTACGCTCGTTCGTGCGCAACACGTTCTCCACATCGCTCGAGGTGCGGTACGCGCAGCCGTTGCTCGACCTTGCGTTCAAGTACAAGCTGATCGACAAAGCCACGTCGGCGTCCGACTTGTTCTGGACGCCGCCCGCCTAATTCGGGCGCTTACCGTTCCCGGGTATGCGGCCGGCTCGAAGTCGCTCGCGCCGGCGTTGAAGCACGCGAACGTTGGTGACGCATGGTGATGATCTATTAACGGGCGTTCGTTTGTACGTTCCCGTACAGCTTCATCCGAAAGGAGAGACGAGACGCGTTCGCCGGCCCATAAGCAGAATGCGGCGTGGTCTTCGATTCATCGGAGGAGTCGCAAGAGCATCTGAAAAGAAGGGCGTTACCCCCGCGAATCCATCGGCTACGCGCATCTCTTTACGCCGCGGACGTGAGCTTTTAGGAGGCGAGCCATAGAGAAATGAAGCCTGTTGAACGCCTTCGCGTTACGGTGCCCGCGGAGGGGTACGTGGTAGGGAACACCCTCCTCGACAGCCTCTCGCAAGAGGTGCGGGCTTCGGTCTCTTCACAGCTGCGAGTTCGTGAACTGGATGCAGGCGAGGTGCTGTATGCCGGCCTCGTCGTTGATGATCTTAATTACGTCTACTTCCCCATCACCGCTGTAACGTCGATGACAACGGTGCTCACTGATGGAGATTTCGTTGAGGCTCTCCCCGTGGGTTTTGAGGGGCTTGCCGGCTTTCAAGTCATTTTTGGATCGACGCGAATGCTCGAACGCTGGACGTGCGCAGTACCGGGAGCCGTTGCGCAAATGCAGGTGAAAGACTTCTGGGAACTGCTGAGCTCGTCCGCGCAGCTTGGACGAATTTTGCTTTGCTACAATCAGTCCCTCATTACCGCGTTGGCTTCGTCCGTTGCATGTAACGCGAAGCACACAATTCAACAACGATGTGCGAAGTGGCTTCTGCTAACACACGATCGGGTTAGAATGAACGAGTTGCCCATGACGCATGAGTTCCTGGCAGCAATTCTCGGCGTGCGGCGGGCTGGAGTTAGCTACGTTGCGGCAACGCTGCAGCGGCTCGGGTGTATCAAATACGCGCGCGGAAAGATGATGATCACGGATCGGGACGCGCTCGAAAACATTGCTTGCGAATGCTACAACAACATAACTGCAGAATATATTAGGGTCATGACGCTATCTCGCACCGGCCAAAGCAACGATGGCCCGGGGGCGATGTGGAGCCAAACCATGTTTAAGCCGTAGTGAGGGGTCCACAGAAGCAGCGTGCCAACGAGCAGGCGCTACTTTTCTTGAACTGATTGACGAGCCGCGCGGCGCGTACGAGGCATCTCATCGTTCCGGTCGCGCGCGCGATTCACGGAACGTGAATCCCGAGCGGCGTGCCGCCGGGTTTGCTGATCGGTTCGAAGTCGCTCGCGCCCGCGTTGAAGCGCGCGAGCTCGAAGCCGTCTTGGCCCGATCCGCGCTCGCCGAAACGGAAGTCGTAGATCGCGTTCGCGCCCGGCCAAGTCGTGCAGGTGCGCGAAGTAGGCGTTGCATCTGCGCGGCGGTCGGATCGGCCGGCACTATGCCGCAGCGCGTCCGATGGCGAGGATCGTCATGTCGTAGCCGTTCGCGTAGCCGCCGTCGGGCTTGAGCCCGTTCTGCTCGAAGAGCGTGTAGAAGTCGCGCTGCGACCTTCGCGATCTGCGGCAGCACGGCCGAACCTTTGATGGCGGCCGGTATCGTGAGGAAGTGCAGTTCTTTCGGGGCGATGCTGGCGAGCTGCTGGATCTGCGCGATCGTCATGTTCGCGCCGTTGGTCACGAGCGGTATGTCGAGGCCGCTATCGTGGAAGCCGCGCAGGACGGTCGAGAACGGGCTGCCGACCGTCCACGAAATCAGCACTTGCGGATGCGACGCTTTGATCTGCGCCATCTGCGCGGCGACGCTTTGATCGGCCGGGTTGAAGTACTGGTGCGACGACGAGGCTCAAGCCGGCGTTCTCGTGCAGCGCGAACGCGTCCATGAACGCCTTGTCGAGCGCGGCGCCGCTGGCGTCGGTCGAGTTGAGCATCGCGAAGCGCTTGAAGCCGCGTTC
This sequence comes from Vulcanimicrobiota bacterium, assembly GCA_963845455.1. Classification (GTDB taxonomy): domain Bacteria; phylum Vulcanimicrobiota; class Vulcanimicrobiia; order Vulcanimicrobiales; family Vulcanimicrobiaceae; genus Lustribacter. Next base: position 130,187 of record CAWJSM010000005.1, read on the forward strand.
GCGGTAGTAGCGCAGCACGACGACCGCGTTGTCGAGTGCGGTTCCGGCGGTCACGTAGACGTACGCCGCCGGTGTTGATGTAGGGCGAGATGCAGAACATCACCGGCCCGTTCGCGGCGACCAGCGGCGCGACGGCGCCGCACGTTGCGGTGACGGCCGGCCCGAGCATGACCGGCACTTTCTTTGCGATCGAGCCGTTCGCGAATTGAACCGATTGCTGCGGGCTCGATTGATCGTCGAGGAACACGACTTGCAGCGGACGGCCGTGAATGCCGCCCGTCTCGTTCGATGCGGTCTTCGACGAGCGTCATCGTTTTCTGCGACGCCTGACCGAAGAAGGCGAACGGCCCGGTCAGCGGCAGAATCGCGTTGAGTTCGTACGGCGTCGCCGTCGTTTGAGCGGATCCCCCGGCTGCGAGCGATGCAATCAGCGCAATAGCGAACGCGAAGGCGGGAATAAATCGAGCTTTCATGGACGCACAGCGTAGGTGACGGTTACGCCCGCGTCAATGGACATTCGGCGCGAAGCCGTCGCGGCCGGAGGAGATTTCCCCCAAAAGCGCCGAGTGGCCGGTATGAATCGCCGCACGACGCTCTCTATGCTCGCCGCCGCATCCGCGCTGGGCTTCCCCGGGATCGCGCGCGCGGCCGACCCCGTACCGCTGCAATTGGGCACGATGGGTGCGGACGGTTCCGCCGAGCCGTTCTACGGTTCCGATCACGGTTTCTTCAAGGACGCCGGCCTCGACGTGAAGATCACGGTGATGAACAACACCGCCTCACTCGCATCGGCCGTCGCCGGCGGTGCGCTCGAGATCGGCTACGGCAGCGTCATTCCGCTCGCCCAAGCGCATTTGCGCGGGCTCGAGTTTCGCGTCATCGCGCCGGCCTTCGAAGCGGGCGGACCGCAGTTGACCAACGTGATCATGGTCGGGAAGAATTCGACCGCGAAAACCGGCGCGGATCTCAACAACACGACGGTTGCCGTGAACGGCTTGCGCGATCTTACGCAATACGAGATGCAAGCCTGGATCGATCAGAACGGCGGCGACGTCAAGACGGTCAAGCTGATCGAGATTCCATTCCCCGAGATGGGCGTCGCGGTCGAGAGCGGGCGCGTCTCAGCCGCCATTCTCGCCGAACCGTTCACGACGCAGGCGCTGGCGCTCGGACAGGGCGCGGATCATCGGCAACGCGTCGCAGAGCGTCGGCCGTCATTACGTCGCGACGTGCTGGTTCGCAACGCCGGCCTGGCTGCAAGCGCATGCCGATACCGCGCGCCGCCTGCAAGCGTCGATGTTGAAAATCGCCAAGTGGGCCAACGCGAACCACTCCGATACGCAGCAGATCATTCTGAAGTACACGAAGATCACGCCTGAAGTCGCCGCGAAGATGGTGCGCACGACCTACGGCGAGGCGAAGGTGACCGCGGCGGAGATTCAGCCGGTGATCGATCTCGCCGTCAAGTACGGCGGCATGGATCCCGTCTCCGCATCAGACCTGCATTTGGCAGGGCTAAGACCGCGGGCTTCGGTTTGGGCGGGCGCAGCGGCTCGTACGTCGCTTGCGCTTCGTCTTGCACGCGGCTCGGGCGTTCGCCCCGCTCCAATTGCGCGAGCAAGTCGTCGAATAGCCGCGCGCCCAGCGGCACGAGCGTCTCGAAGTAGAGTTTCGCGGGCGAACTATCGGCCGGAATCGGCACGGCGCCGGCGATCGCGATCGGGCCGGTATCGATCCCCTCGTCGACCCAGAACCAGGTAACGCCGGTCTCCGTATCGCCCATTTTGAACGTCCAGTAGACCGCGTCGCCGCCGCGGTGACGCGGCAGCAAGCTCGGGTGAAAGCACAGCACGCCGAGGCCCGCCTCGGCGATTTCCGGCGCTTTGAGGATGCGCGTGACGTTGGCCAGCACGATCAGTTCGTAGGGCCGCTCCTCGACGATCTCGTGGCCTCGCTTGCGGCAGACGGCAAGCGTTTCGTCGTAGATGGGGCCGGTCCCGAAGAGTTTGATGCGCATCGTTTCGCGCCGTGGCTTCCCCATCGAGGCGTCGAGTCCATGGCGGGCGAACGGCGCGCGCATGTCTACGACGATTTCTGCTTCACGCCGGACCAAGCCGCCCTTCCGCGCCGATCACGTCGGCAGCTTGCTGCGGCCGGATGCTCTCAAGGTTGCGCGCGACCGCTACCTCGGTCCGCAAACGCCGCTCTCGAACCTCGGGCCGCACGATTCGGCCGAACTGCGCACCGTGGAAGACCAGTGCGTACGCGATCTGATTACGATGCAAGAAGGCGTCGGGCTCCGCGCGGTGACCGACGGCGAGTTGCGCCGGCGCAGCTGGTGGCTCGAACTGATCCTCGGCTGGGAGGGCTTCGAAGCCGATCGCACCGGCAATACCAAGATTCCGTGGCGCAATAAAGACGGCCCGACGCAGGGGTTCTCGCAGTTGAAGGTGACCGGCAAGATCCGCTGGCGTCCGAGTTCCACCGTGCGCGCGTTCGAGTTTCTCAAAGCAAACGCGAAAGCGGTGCCCAAAGTGACGCTGCCCGCGATCAACAACGTCCACTATTACATCGGCGATCCCGCGAACATCTCGAAGAGCGTATATCCCGATATGGCCGAAGTGTGGGACGATCTGGTGGCGGCCTATCGTCAGGAAGTCGACGCGCTCGTTGCGGCCGGTGCAACATACATCCAGTTCGACGACACGAGCTTGCCGTTTCTGTGCGATCCCGTGCATCGCGACTACGTTCGTTCGTGGGGTGACGATCCGGACGTGCTGCTGCAGACGTACGCGGCCAAGATCAATGCGGTGCTGGCCGGACGTCCGGACGGCGTGACGTTCACGCTGCACCAATGCCGCGGCAACCGCGAGGGAAACTGGGCCGCCGAAGGCGCCTACGATCCGGTCGCGGAGGTTCTGTTCAACACGATCGACGTCGACGGCTACTTTCTCGAATACGATACGTCGCGCGCGGGCGGGTTCGAGCCGCTGCGCTTTCTGCCCAAAGGAAAAGTTGCGGCGCTGGGTCTGGTTTCGAGCAAGACGCCGGTGCTCGAGAACGCCGACGACGTCGCCCGGCGCATCGATGAGGCATCGCGCTTCGCACCGATCGATCAGCTCGCGCTCTGCCCGCAGTGCGGCTTCGCCAGCTCCGTCGGCGGCAATCCGGTCAGCGCCGATCAGCAGCGCGCGAAGCTGCAGCATCTGGTCGACATCGCGACGCGCGTTTGGGGCGGAGTCTAGAACGTGCGGATGCTGCAGCGCGCGTTGCTCGCGCTCCTCATCGCGCTGCCGGCAGCCGCCCCGCCGGCGCAAGCGGATGATGCGAACACGATCCACGTCGTCACGGTGGCGATCGACCTCTACGCCGGCGCGTACTACGCGCTGGATCAAGGCTTCTTCAAAGCGGCCGGGTTGGATGTCGACGTCACGACGCTGGCCAACGGCGGGGCCGCGGCGGCAGCGCTCGCCGGCGGCAGCACCGACATCGCCGCGACGAACTTGGTCGGCGTCGCGACGGCCGTTGCCCACGGCGTTCCGCTCACGGTGATCGCCGGCGGCGGACTCTATTCCACCAACGCTCCCTCGACGGCCGTGTGCGTGACGAAAGCATCACCGCTGCGTACCGCGCGCGATCTCGAGGGCAAGACCGTCGGCGTTGCCGCGCTGAACGATCAGGCGACGCTGGCACTCAAGAAGTGGCTCGCTGCCAACGGCGCCGATTACAAAAAGGTGCGCATGATCGAACTCGGCTATCCCGAGATGATCGCCGGACTCGGTGCCGGGCGCATCGATGCGGCGATGCTGGCGGAACCGTGGCAGACCACGGCCCGCAACGGCGACGAGCGCCTCTTTGCTAAACCGTTCGATTCGATCGCCCCGGAATTCAACATCGGCGTGTATGCGGCATCGAAGACGTGGGCGCAAGCGCATCCCGATCTCGTGCGCCGTTTTACCGGCGCGATCTACGCGGCCGCGAAGTGGGCCAACTCACACCATGACGAGTCCGCGCAGATCCTGGCGAAGTATGCGAAAGCCGATCCGAAGTTAATCGGCGGGATGATTCGCAGCGTGCAGTCGACCGATTTGGCCGTCGCGCACGTTCAGCCGCCGCTCGATGCGGCGTTTGAGTTCGGGCAAATGGACAAGCAGATGACCGCCGCCGACCTGATCTGGAATCCGCGCAGGTAAGCCGATCCGTCGACGGCCCAAGGAACTAAGCGCACACAGAAGCTAGTAAACCGGCAACGTGGCGCGTTGTATCGCCTTCCTTTTGCTGGCCCTGCTTATGGGTGTGGGCGCCCCGGCATTTGCAGCTTCACCGTGGCAGAATCTCGCTGACCCCGTTTTTATTCGCACGGACTCGCGCGAGTTGCCGGAAGCGGCGGTCATGGCCCTGGCGCAGGACGGCGCCGGTTTTCTGTGGGTCGGCACGCAGGGCGGGTTAGCGCGCTACGACGGCTACCACTTTCGCAGTTTTCTGCCGAACGCGAGCGATCCGAAAGCGCTGCCCGACGGCTACGTGCGCATGCTGCTGCCGGCGGCCGACGGCGGCTTGTGGATCGGCTCATCCTCGAACGGGCTCGTTCGTTTCGATGCCGCCGGCGAGACGTTCCGCACGTGGCGGCCGAGCCGGACGGGCGGCAAGGGCCCGCGCAGCGCTTCGGTCGACGCGCTCGCCGATGCGGGCGGCAGCCTCTGGGTGGGCGGGGACCGCGGGCTCGATCGCTTCAATCCGCGCACCGGCGTGTTCACTCCGGTCCAATTGGCCGCCCGCGGCGCGCAGCCGGTCGTGTGGACCTTGCTGGCCGATCGCTCGGGCACGCTCTGGGCGGGAACCCAGGCCGGTTTGTACTATCGCCGGGCCGGCGCTGCGAGCTTCCGCCCCTTTCCGCTTTCCGCCGCCGCGCCGGCCCCGCCGGTGTACAGCCTCGACGAAGATCACCTCGGCCGGTTGTGGGCCGGCTCGGTCAATGCGGCCTACGTCCTCGATCCGGCGCGGCGCAGTGCTCGCGCGCTGACGTCGGTGCCGGGCGACGCAGCAACGCTGGCGCACGGACAGCAGTGGTCGGTCACCGAGGTGACGCCGGGCGTCGTCTGGGTCGGCACCGACGATGCGATTTCGATCGTCGATGCTGCCTACCACGTGCACCGCGTGGCGACCGATCCGAAGAATCCGGGCGGACTGCCCAACGGCCGCGTGTTGCAAATGATGCGCGAACGATCGGGCCTCGTGCTGATCGCCGACCACATCGGCGGTTTGCTGATGTACAATCCCGCGCCCACCGGCCTCTACCAGCTGTCGGGGAGCAATCCCGCGATCGGGCTCGGCGATGAGGGCGCGCCGGCGCTCCAAGCGCAAGCCGGTTCCGGTTTGTGGGTCGGCGGATTCGATGGTCGGCTCGCCGCTTTCACGCCGCCGGCACCTCATTCCACGGTGCTACACGTGCCGAACAACGCGGCGGTGCAAGAGTTGCTGGCGGGCAGCGACGGCCGTCTCTGGATCGGAACGACCGGCGGACTTTGCCGGCTGCGTCCGGGTGAAACGGATCCGGGCTGTCCCGACCGGCCGAGCCAACTCGCCGGCGCGAGCATCTACGCGCTGCTCGAGGATGGCGGCAAGTTATGGATCGGCGGCAGCACGGGCTTGTGGGTCGAGGACCTCGCAACGCGCGAGCTGACGCCGGTGCCCGGGCCCAACGCGCCGGCGCTTTCCAACAACCAGGTGCGCGCGCTATTTCTCGATCGCCGCCGGCGGTTGTGGATCGGCACGGAGAACGGCCTCGATCGCATCGACCCGGACGGTAAGCTCGTGCGCTTCGCGTTCACGCCGGGCCATCCGAACTCGATCGGTCCCGGCGGCATGACCACGATCATCGAAGACCGGCGCGGCCGCATTTGGGCCGGCGCGGCCGGCGGTCCGCTGAATGTTTTGGAAGATAACGGCAGCGGCGGCATGCGGGTGCGCCACATCGGCGTGGCCGACGGCATGCCGCACGAAAACGTCGACGCGCTCGCGGAAGACGTGCACGGGCGGATCTGGGCGAGCACCGACCGCGGGCTGGCCGAGATCGATCCCGATACGCTGCGCGCGCGCGGCTTTGGCTACGCCGACGGCGTTTCGGCCGGCGCGTTTTGGGCCGGCACGGTGAGCCGGTCGGCCGACGGCACGGTGTTCTTCGGCGGTTTGGAAGGCATCACGATCGTGGCCCCGGACGCCGCGTCGGTTTGGAATTATGCGCCGCCGCTGGTCGTGACCGCGTTGCAGCTGGGCCGCCGCAGCGTCCCGGCGTGGAGTGTCAACCGCGGCGACGGCTCAGTCGACGTTCCGGCCGAGGCGCGCGACATCAACGTCGAGTTCTCGTCGCTCGATTATTCGGCGCCGCAGACGCTGAAGTACCAATACCGGCTCGAAGGGTACGATCGCGACTGGATCGAGACCGACGCGCAGCATCGCGTCGCGACATACACGCATCTCTCGCCCGGTAACTACACGCTCGAAGTGCGCGGCACGAATCGCTTGGGCATTTGGAGCCACGACGTGTTCCGCCTCGGCGTGCGCGCGTTGCCGGCGTGGTGGGAGACGTGGTGGTTCCGCGTGCTCGTGGCCGCGCTGCTGATCCTGGCGGCCTACGTAACGCATCTCGTGCGCACCGCGGTGCTGCGCCGGCGCCAGCGCGAACTCGAAGCGATCGTCGACAAGCGCACGCGCGAACTCTCCGAAGCCAACGTCAAGCTGCAAGAGCTCAGCCTCAGCGATCCGCTGACCGGGCTGCGCAATCGCCGTTTCCTCACGCAGCATCTGGAAGGCGACATCGCGATCACGCTGCGCCGGTACGAGGATTGGAATTCGAACGCGGGGGGCGAGCCGCCGGAGTTCGCCGACGTGCTGTTCTTTCTGGTCGACCTCGATCATTTCAAGGTCGTCAACGACCGCTACGGCCACCACGCCGGCGATCTGCTGCTGATGCAGATGCGCGAGCGTTTGCAAGAGGTGTTCCGCGAATCGGACTTCGTCGTGCGCTGGGGCGGCGATGAGTTCCTTACCGTGACGCGGGAAGGGCGGCGCAGCGAAGCCGGCCCGATCGCGGAGCGCATTCGCGAAGCGGTGGCGAGCCGTCCGTTTTCGATCGGCAGCGAGCAGACGCTCGCGGCGAGCGTCTCGGTCGGCTTCGCAGCATTTCCGTTTCTGCCGGCGGCGCCGGCGGCGGTCACATGGCTGCAGGTCGTAGGCTTGGCCGATCACGCGCTCTATATGGCCAAGCAGGCCGGCCGCAATACCTGGTTCGGTCTCGCGTCAACCGCGAAGACCCAGGCCGCGATCCGGGCGAATCCGCAAATCAGCGTCGATCAGCTGGTTGCGCTGGAGGCGCTCGACGTGCTCACCCGGGTCCCGGAAAAGGAAACGCGTTCCCGGTAGCGATTCTCAGCGATAGTATGGATTTCTCGACGATGGTCCTGACCATGTACATCGCGTCCGAGGACGGACCGCAAACCGACGAGCGCGTGCTCGGCATCGCGATCGAACAATCGCTGATCGCGGCCGAACTCGGCTACAACCCGTGGTTCACCGAGCATCACTTCCGCGGCCCATGGCACAGCAACCCGATGCAGTTCGCGTCGTACATCGCGCCGCAGATTCCGAAGGATACGTATCTCGGCTTCGGCGTGCTCTCGGCGCCCTATTACAATCCGGTGCGTCTGGTCGAGAGCATGAACTTGCTCGACCAGCTCACCAAGGGGCATACGCTCTACGGTCTGGGCAGCGGCTTCGCCGGAACGGAACCCTTGGGGCTCGGCGTCGAGAAAGAATACCACGGCTCGGGGCAAGCTGCGCGCGATACGGTCGACGTGATGGAACGGCTCTGGCAGTTCCAAACCGGCGATCCGGAATATCACTTCGACCTTCCGACGCACGAAGGCACGATTCGCCGGCGCGTGGTGCCGGCGGCGTACCGCAAGCGTCATCCCACGATGATTCGCACGGCGCGGCTCGATGCGGCGCTCGCCAACGCGGCCCAAAAGGGCTGGCCGGTTTTTCTCGGCACGACGTTCGGCGGCGAGTCGCCGCTGCTCGATCAGGTTCGCATTTATCGTAAGGCGCTGGCCGAGGCCGGCCATCCGCAAGAAATCGTCGAGGAATGCCTGCGCTGGTGCACGTGCGACTGGCTGAGCGTCGTCGTCGCGGACACCGATGAAGAAGCGGAAGCGAATGCCGAAAAAGCCCGCGCCGAAGCGTTGACGGTGCGGCAGCGGTTCGTCGAACGCTTCGGACCGATGGAAGGCCCGGTCGCGCAGCGCAAGGCCGGCGAGTCGACGGCCGAAGCCTATGCCAAGGGCGGCGACATGATGCGCACGATCGCGGGCAATCCGGATACGGTCGCCAAGCGCGTGCAGCGCCTGGCCGATCTCGGCATCAATCATTTGCTCGTGCGCTTCCTCGGCGAGTGGACCGGCGAGACGCGCGGCATCTCCGAGAACTCGATGCGGTTGTTCGCGCGCGAAGTGCTGCCGCGTTTCAAAGACATTCCGCCGCTGCGCGATCCGCTCGCGCTGGACCTGAGCGCGGTTTCCTAAAAGTGTAGCGAGCGCTGGACCTCGTGCAGCAGCGTCAAATCGGCGACGTTGCGCACGTCGACCGGCGTCGCGACCAGCTTTTCGCCGACCCAGAACTGTTGCATGCGGCCGAGCGCATCGAGGCTCACTTCACCGTGCGCCGTCGGATAGATCGGGCCGGTGAGCCCGCGTAAAACGTCGGGTGAGAGCTGCGACCATTTCGCGGCTTCCGCGAGCAGCTCCGGCGTCCATTTGCCGTTGCTCTTCAAGACGTCGTCGTTGGCGCGGAGATACGCGCGCAGGAAGCGCCGTAACAGGTCGGGATGCGCTTTGGCGAACGCGGCCGATGCGCCGATGTACTCCTGCTGATACCACGGCACGACCGAGGAGAAAGAAATCCAGCGGTGCCCGACGCCCTCGGCCTCGAGTTGGCTGGCCGCGGGTTCGGTTGCGCCGAGCACGTCCACGGCATGATTGCGCAGCGCTTCGAGCCAGTTGGCGATCGAGCGGTAGTGCTCGCTCACCCGCGCGTCGGCCGGCGTCAAGCCGCCCGAGCTGAGCGTTTCTTTCAATAGAAAATCGATCGGCGACCCGATGTTGGCGCCGTCGACGATCTTACCTTTGAGATCCGCCGGCTGCGCGATCGTTTTTGCATCCCACACATCTTGACGCACGACCAGCCACGACGCATCGTGCCAGCCTGCGTGGCTGCCGCCCATGCCGGCCAGCAACACCACGTTGAAGCCCGCGTTGAATTGGTTGAAGAAGCTCGGGCTCGGATTCACGGTGCCCAAATCGAAATCGCCGCGCGCCAGCATCGGCAAGAACGCGGTCGACGAGCCGGGGTTCGGCGTGATCTGCAGGTCGATGCCCTCGGCGCGAAAGTAGCCGGCGTCGAGCCCGTGCAGCACCGGCAAGTGCGCGTAGAACGTCGGGTCCATGATCATCCGGATCCGGTCCGGTGCGGCAGCATGAGCCGGAGGCGCTGCCGGCGCGAAGGCGAGAAGAAGCAAAAGCAGCGCCGCGGCGATGCGCTTCATGCGTCGTCTTCTACGGCGAAGCGGCGCAGTGCTTGAAGTGACGGAACGAAGTAATATGCGCCGGTGAGCGCGGTCGTGTAGCGCGTCAGCGCATCGCGCACGCCGCCCTCCGCACCGGCCATGCGCCGCAACATCTTATCCAAGCGCTGCTGGTCGGCGCTGAACCCGACGAAGACGGTGCCGTGTTCGGTCACGTTGCCGTACGCGGTATTGCGCCGGAAAATCTTGCGCTCCTCACCGTCGATGTCGACGGTCGTGCGCGAAACGTGCGAATCCTCGGGCTGCACGTCTTCGGCCAACTCGATGCTGTCGGCTTTGGTGCGGCCGATCACGCGCTCTTGTTTCTCGACCGGCAGCGCTTCCCACGTCTTCGTCTGGTGCACCCACTGCTGGAAGAGCAGCACCGAACCGCCGGCGCCCGGAGCGCCGTCGGGAACCGTGGCGATGTCGGGCGCGATCATCAGCGCCGGATTCTCCGTACCGTCTTCAAACCCGGTGAGATCGCGGCTGTGCCGGTACGACCAGCCCTCGAGTTCGCGCACGACGGTTGCGCACGGTTCCAACTTCGCGATCGCTTCGCGCGCGAGGTCGAACACGACGTCGTAGGACGCACCGGCAATCCACAGCCACAGATCCGCCTGGGTCGCCGGCATCGAGTAGCCTTCGGCGCCGGCCAGCGGCGCATCGAAGCTGCCCAATTCCGCCGGCGTGTCGGCGGCTGCGACCGCGCGCCAGATCTCGGGCCGGAACCCGATGACGAAGTTGACGCCGCCGACCGTCGTGCGGGGCTCGTGGACCGAGACCACCGTGCGCACGAGCGTTTCGGGTGTGGTTCCCGCCGTTTGCGTGAATTCGAGATAGATGTGCGCGGCATCGCCGAGCGCAAAGATGCCGGTCTGTGGGGTGCTCATCGTTACCGCGAAATGCGTTGCGGGGTGGCGGTTTCCTGTGCGTAGAAAGACCCGCGCGTGGCCGTAGCTGCTTCCGCGTCCGTTCCCGATCGTATGCCGCTCACGCGTGGGGTCACGTGGTGGGCGCTCGCTTTTCCGGCAGTGATGATCGTGGCGCTCGCGCGGCACGACATCCCGCTGTTGAACTGGGTGCACGTGCTCTCGGGGGTGCTGTGGACGGGCGCCGATATCTTCCTCGGCTTCATCGTGGGTCCGGTGCTGCGCCGCATGGATCCGCCGCAGCGCACCGCGTTCATTACGTATTTCGTGCCGCGGTCGATCCTCTATTTTCCGTGCGTCTCGCTCACGACGGGTACGGCCGGCTGGTATCTTGCCGCGTGGCTCGGCCTAGCGTCGCCCGCGAATCCGCAATTCGCCTGGGTGGTGACGGCGCTGATTTTGATCACGCTGATGACGATCCTGGGCCTGGGCATCATGACGCCGAATAGTTTGCGGATCTGGTTCGAACTGCGCAAACCCGCGCCCAACCGCGACATGATCATCCGGCTGAACCGCTACAACGTCATCAACGCCGCCGTCCAAGGATCGATGCAAATCATGATCATTATCGTCATGTCGCACCTGACGCTCGGAGGTCCGTGAACGTGTTGACGCGCGGAGGGTTTGCCGCCGGGAGTGCGGCCGCGCTCGCCGCGATTGCGGGCGGCGCGCGGATCGCCGGTGCGCAGCCGGTGCCGTTGCGCTTGAACGTGTTCGGCGGACTCGATGCGTGGCCGGTCTACGTGATTCACGATCGCGGCTTGATGAGCGGCTACGACATTGCGCTCACGACGACGACGGGTTCCGTGCCGCAGTTTGCGCACATGCTCGCCGGCGACGCCGATCTGGCCCTCACCGCGATGGACAACGTGGTCGCCTACGATTCCGGGCAGGGCGATCCGTCGGTGACCGGCGATCTCGATTTCGTCGCCTTTCTCGGCATCGGACCCGGCTTCTTGCGGCTGCTCGTGCGGCCCGAGATCACGTCGTACGAGCAGTTGCGCGGCAAGACGTTTGCGGTCGACGCGCCGGCCACCGGCTTCTCGTTCGTGTTGCGGCGGTTGCTCGAGAAGAACGGCATCATGCCGGGCGAGTATTCGTTCGTCGCGCTCGGCAGCACGCAGAAGCGTTTCGACGGCATGGTCGCGGGTCAGGCGGCCGGCGGCGTCGTGGGTGCGCCGTTCGACGTGATCGGCGCGCAGAAGTACGGCTTTCACGTGTTGGGCAACGCGCTCGACACGCTGGGACACTACGAAGCGACGGTGATGATGGCGCGCCGCTCGTGGGCGGCAACGCACCGGCCGGTGATCGCGGCGTTCGTGCGCGCGTATCGCGATGCGGTCGCGTGGCTGTACGCTCCGGCGAATCGCACCGAAGCGATGGCGATTCTCGGACGTAATACCGATCTGCCGCCCGAGATCATCGCGCAGGTTGCGCCGGTGGTACTCGGTTCGCCGCTCAGCTACACGCGCGACGGCAAATTCGACGTGGCCGGCGTGAGCACGGTGATGGAATTGCGCGCGGCGTACGCAACGCCGAAGAAAGCCCTCGGCAGCCCGCAAGCCTTCATCGACCAGAGTTTTCTCTAGCTAGCCGGCTTTTGTGCCGCGCCCGACCGGATGCCCGATTCCGAGCGGTTGCGCGTCGATCAGCACGAACGCAATCCGCGCCGGCTCGCTGCCGCGATTCACCCAGGCGTGATTGGTGCCGCGCTGCACCATCACGTCGCCCGCGCGTAATTTGACGGTCGAATCGTCGAGATCCATTTCGACTTCACCGGAGATGACGATCACGTAGTCGATCGTCTCCGTGCGGTGCATGTTGCCGGCCTTGCCACCGGGCGCGATCTCGTTCACCGTAAAGCGCGAACCGTTCGGCGGCGGCGGCGTGCCGACAACCCGCGCGCCCATGTCCTCGATCCCTTCGCCGAGTGCGATATCGGCCGGCGTGCGATCGGTGCACCACATCAGCGTCGACGTATTCCCGTTCCCGCTCGCCGAGCGGCGCGTGTTCGGCGCCTCGCCGTCGATCAGCACGATCGCTTTGCCGTTGTCATCGTGACCGGTGACGACGCGCCTCACGACAGCGTGTTCGTCCCGGTCGACGGCGGCACGTCGAACACCGCCAGCATCATCCCGATCATCGTGTACAAACCCGCGGTCGTGACCATCTCGATCATCAGATCGAGGCCGAAGGCATCCAAGCCGCGCGCGTAGTTGGCATCGCTCAGCGCACGCGTTTGGTTGAGCTCGGTGAAAATGTCGTAGATCAACTGCTCGTCGGGACGTGCGAACGACGGAACGCGGTTGGTCCGGATCGCCTCGATCGCGTCGGCCGAAATGCCGGCCTCCAGCGCTTGCCGCGCGTGCGCGGTCCACGCATACTCCGCGCGCCACGGCCGCACGATCAGCAGCACCATCAACTCGACGAGCCGCTTCTCGAACCCGCTGTTCTTGCGCAGGCGGTCGCTCAGATGTTCGATACGCTTGGCGATCTCCGGCACGCGGATCCAGATCGCGAAGGGACCCCCGAGGACGCCCGACCGGGTTCCGGCGATCGCGGCCGCAATGGCCTTTTGCTCGGCGCTCATTTCATCGTCGCTCAGACGGGTCACACGGCTCATGCGCTCCCCATTCCGGTTGGTGCGGTCGGCTCCTCGGCGAAGGAAAGGTCCTCCGGCAATACAACCTCCTCAGGAACCAGTTGCCGGAGGTTCACTGCATGACGGGTTTATCGCGTTCCGCGCTCTTGACCGGACTCGCAGCCGGTGCTGCCGGCGCGGCACTTCCCCGCGATTGCCGCCGCACAAAGCACGACGGTGCGCATCGCCGGCGTATTCAGCGATCTCTTCGCGGAGCCGTTCTATGCGAGGGACGCCGGAGCGTTCGCGAAGGCCGGATTCGACGTGCAGCCGACGAGCCTGAACAACGCAGGTGCCGTCGCCGCCGCGATCGGCGGCGGCAGCCTCGAACTCGGCACCGGCGACCTCATTTCCGGGGTGAACGCAATCAACGCGGGCGTTCCGGTCGTTTTGGTCGCCGGCGGCGGCCTCTATAATGAACGCGGCGACCAGGACTCGACGATCCTCGCGGTCGCGAACGATTCGCCGATCAAAACAGCTAAAGATCTGGTCGGCAAATCGATCGGCGTTCCGACGCTCGCCGGATTGTCGACGGCGTGCTTACGCGCCTGGCTGCCCGCGCACGGCGTTCCGCTCGATAGCGTGAAGCTCGTCGAGATCACGCAGGCCGAATCGCCCGCTGCGCTGGAGCGCGGCGGTGCTCGACGCCGGCTTGCTCTCGGAACCGTTCGTCACGTTTGCTAAAGCGTCGACCCGCGCGATCGGCTCGCCGTTCGATGCCGCCGCCGATCTCGCTCCGGAGAAAGATTTTCTGCGTTTCGGTGTGGTACGCGAACAAGACGTGGTTCGAGGCCGACGCCGCGCGGGCGAAGCGCATCGTGCAAGCGATCGTCGACACCGCGCGCTGGGCCAACACGCATCGCGACGATACGTTCGGCATTCTCGTCCGCGACGGTCATCTCGATCCGGTTCAAGCGAAGGGCATGCTGCGCACGACGTACGCCACCAGCTTGACGGCGGAACTCATCGCCCCCGTGATCACCATCGGCAATAACAACAAGATGTTCTCGAAGCCCACGGACGCCGCTTCCCTTATCACCAAAGCGTAAGGAGAACCCAAGCGATGTCGCTCAATCGTGACCGTTTTCTCAGAACGACGGCCGGAGCCGTTGCGGGACTCGCTGCCGGTGCGGCCGATCTGCAGCCGGGCTCCGCCGCCGACGATTCGGTGTTTCTCGGACTCTGCTGCCCGCTGACCGGCTCCTACGGCGCCGACGGCGAGGATTTGCGCAAGGGCTATCTGCTCGCGATCCGCGACCTCAACAACGGCACGGGCGTGATGGGCCAGATTCCGAGCCTGCGCGGGAAAAAAGGCGTGCTCGGCAAGCGGATCACCTACAAGGTCGCCGACACCGAGACCAATCCCAACACCGCCGTGCAGCACGCGACCGAGTTCATCACGCAGAACAAGGCGATCATGGTGACGGGCGGCGTGGCCAGCTCCGAGGTCATCGCAATGGCCAAGGTCGCGCAGCAGCAGAAGGTGCTGTTCATGACCGGCGCCAGCGGCTCGAACGACACGACCGGCATCGATTGCCAGCGCTATATCGTTCCGCTCGCAGTGCGATGCGTACATGGTGGCCAAGGCGATCGCGCCGATTCTCGGCAAAGCGCTGGGCACGAAACGCAAGGCCGTCTACCTCACGCCCGATTACAGCTACGGCCACTCGCTGACCGGTTCGATGCGCGAATTCACGGAAAAGCTCGGCTGGACGACCGTGGCCGACGTCGTCGCACCGTTTCCGTCGCCCGGCGATTTCAGTTCGTACCTGACCAACATCGCGAACTCCGGCGCCGATACGTTCATGAACATCGAGTTCGGCAACGACGGCGTCGCTTCGACGAAGCAGGCTGCGCAATTCGGCATCTTGCCGAAGATGAAGCTCGTCGTTCCGAACGTGTCGACGTATTTTCCCGACGGCGTCGGCGCGGAGATGATGGGCGGCGTGTACGGCACGCAAGAATGGTATTTTTCGCTGGCCGACCGCTACCCGCTCTCCAAGCGGTTCCTCGACGATTTCGAGAAGATGTATCCGGGCGTCGTGCCGCGCTGGACGGCGCACATCGCCTACACCCAGCTCGCGATCTGGGCCGATGCCGTCACGCGCGCGAAGACCTTCGCCGCGCCGGCCGTCATCGCGACGCTCGAGGCCGGGAAGCCGCTGACGCTGATGCTCGGACCGGTGCACTATCGCGCCGGCGATCATCAGCTCGTCCGTCCGGTTCCGGTCGTGATCGGCAAGACCGCCTCGCAGATGAAGAACAAGGCCGACTTCTTCCAAGTGGTCGACATCGTCCCGGGCGACGAAGTGATGCAGCCGCTCGACACAACCTCCTGTACTATGCCGCCCGTGTAAGGGCATCGAGGAACAGCGCCTGCCGGTTCACTTGATCGAAGCGCAGCTCCTCAACGGGGTTGCGCTCGGATCGATCCTGGCGCTCGTCGCGCTCGGGCTCACGATCATCTTCGGATTGCTCGGTTTCGTGAACTTCGCGCACGGCGGTTTGTTCACGGTCGGCGCCTATGCGGGCTGGCTCGCATACACGCGCTACGACTCCTACGTGCTCGGCATCGTCGCCGCGGTGGCGGTGACGTTTGTTGCCGGCATCGTCATCGAGCGGCTGCTGATCCGGCTCTATTACCGGCGGCCGAAAGAAGACCAGATCCTGGTGACGTTCGGTCTCGGCATCGTGCTGGTCGAGATCGGTTCGCGCGCTCTTTACCGGCCAGAACAAGCTCGTGCCGACGCCGTCATGGGCGAGCAGCGCCGTGCAGCTGGCGGATCTCGTGCTATCCGCAATACCGGCTCGACGTCGTCGGCATCGTGGCCGTGACGCTCTTAGCAGTGTGGGCGATCATCTTCAAGACGCGGCTCGGATTGATCGTGCGAGCCGGGATCGACGATGCGCTGATCGTCGAGATGCTCGGGATCGATATCGGGCGCGCGTTCATGCTCGTCTTCGCCCTCGGTGCGTGCGTCGCCGGTTTGGCCGGCTTCGTCGACGCGCCGATTTTGGCGTTGACGCCCGACGTCGGCACGATGGTGCTGGTCCAATCGCTGGTCGTCATCGTGATCGGCGGCGTCGGTTCGTTCGGCGGCGCGATCGTGGGCGGCATCGTCGCGGGTGAGATCATCAGCCTGACCAGCGTGTTCGCGCCCGATTGGGCGCAAGTCGCGCTCTACATCGCGATGGCGCTCGTGCTGCTGGTGCGGCCGCAAGGATTGCTCGGCGTGGTGGGGCGCGCATGATTCTCGGGCCCGTCGGCGATCGCACCGGCTGGCGGGTTGAAGGCGCGGTCGCGCTGTTTCTCGTGCTCTTTCCGTTTTTGCTCGGGCTCTTCGGCGCGGGCACCGATCTCGGCACGCGCATCCTCATCTTGGGACTCTTCGGCCTCGGCGTCGATCTGATCTTCGGATTTACCGGCCTGCTTTCGTTCGGACAAGCCGCGTTCTACGGAACCGGCGGGTTCGTTACCGCGAACATGCTCATCCGGCACATCGTGCCGAGCACGCTCGGCGCGCTCGCGGTCGGAACGCTGGTTGCCGCGCTCGCCGGCGCGCTGGTCGGCTCGCTCGCGCTGCGCCAGGTCGGCATCTATTTCGCGATGCTCACCCTCGCCTTCGGGCAGCTGTTCTACTTTCTCGAGAACTCGCCGCTGCGCGCGTTCACCGGCAGCGAGAACGGTTTGCCGGGCGTTCCGAAGCCCGTCTTCGCGCTCGGTCCGTGGACGCTCGACGCGACGACGAGCATCGGCATGTACGTCGTTCGTCGCCGCAATCTACTTCGCCGGTTTCTTCATCGCGCGCCGGATCGTGCGTTCGCCGTTCGGTGCGGTGTTGCGGGCGATTCGCGAGAATCCCGAGCGCGCCGCGGCCGTCGGTCATCAGGTTCCGCGCTACAAGCTCGTCGCGTTCACGCTCGCCGCAGCCTATGGCGGGCTCGCCGGCGGACTGCTCGGCATCTTCCAAGGCTACATGCCGCCGGAAGCGTTCTCGATCGATCAATCGGGCGAGATCATCGTGATGACCGTGATCGGCGGTCCCGGCACGCTGATCGGCCCGCTGGTCGGTGCGGGCGTGTGGACGCTCTTGCGTCAGGGACTGCAGAACGTCGACGCCATTGCCGGCGTGTGGAAGCTGATCCTCGGACTCGTCTTCATTCTTCTGATCACCGGTTTCCGGCGCGGACTAACCGGCGGCGCGATCGCGCTCTGGGCGCGCCTGCGGCCCGCGCGATGACCGCGTTGCTCGAAGCGCGCGAACTGACCAAACGCTTCGGCGGCCTCACCGCCGTCGACCGCGCGTCGCTCACGATTGACGAGGGCACGATCACCGCGCTGATCGGGCCCAACGGCGCGGGCAAAAGCACGTTCTTCAAGCTGCTCGCCGGCGAGCTCGAGCCGACGGAAGGCGACGTCGTTTTCCGTGGACGGCGTATCACCGGGCTCGGCGTCGCGCGCGTGTGCCGCCTCGGCATCGGCAAGAGCCATCAGATCACGCAGATCTTTCCGAACTTGACCGTGACCGAGAACCTGATCATTCCGGCGCTCGCGGCGCGCCGCGGAGGGTTCCGCGCCGACCTCTTCGCATCGGTTCGCGGCATCGACGGATTGGCCGAGCTGGTCGCCCATACCCTGAACGAAATCGGCCTCGCCGATCGCGCCGGCGTCCGCTCGGGCGAATTAGCTTACGGCGAGAAACGGCGTCTCGAGATCGGGCTCGCGCTCGCGACGCAGCCGCAGCTCTTGCTGCTCGATGAACCCGCCGCCGGCATGAGCCCCTCCGAAACGGCCGAGACCGTCGCGCTGATTCAGCGCTTGCGCACCGGCGTCACGATCGTGATCGTCGAGCACGACATGGACGTCGTATTCGGCTTGGCCGACCGCATCATGGTGATGCAGAACGGCGCGACGATCGCGTACGGAACGCCGGCCGAAATTCGCGCCGACGCGCGCGTGCGCGAAGCCTATCTCGGCGGAGCCGACGAGTGAGCCTGCTCGAAATCGAGAGCGTCAACACCTACTACGGCGAATCGCACGTGCTCTTCGACCTCTCGCTGCACGTCGAAGAAGGCGAGGTCGTCGCGCTGCTCGGCCGTAACGGCGCCGGCAAGACGACCACGATGAACACGATCATGGGCGTCGTCGCGCCGCGCTCGGGAGCCGTGCGCGTGGCGGGCGAAGACGTCACCGGCATGCGGCCGCATGCGATCGCCGCCCGCGACGTGCAGCTCGTTCCGGATACGCGCCGCATCGTGAAAACGATCTCGGTCGACGAGAACCTGCAGCTCGCCGCGCTCACGGCCAAAACGCCGTGGACGCGCGAACGCATCTACGAGCTCTTTCCCTCGCTCGGCCGCCGGCGCGCCAGTATGGGGCGCGCGCTCTCCGGCGGCGAGCAGCAGATGCTCGCGATCGCCCGGGCCCTGATTCGCGAACCGCGCCTGCTGCTGCTCGACGAGCCGTTCGAAGGATTGGCGCCGCTGATCGTGCGCGATCTCATCGCCACCACGCGCGCGCTGGCGAGCGAAGGCCGCACGATCGTGATCGTCGAGCAAAACGTGCGCGCTGCGCTAGCGCTGGCCGGGCGCGCCTACGTCTTGAACAAAGGCCAGGTCGTGTGGGAAGGGGCAGCCAGCCGCACTCGAGGCGGCGCCCGAACTCATGCACCGGTATCTGGGTGTCTCATGAACGGTCTTCGCGCTGCACGTTATCGTAGATCGTCATGAGCGCGCGCTGCAGTACTTTCAGATCGTTCGCCGAGAGCCGGTCGATGTAGAGCTGGTTCACGTTCTCCGCGAACGGAACGGTTCGCTCGAAGAGTTCGGTGCCCGCCGGCGTCAGCGAAATGGCGACGCTGCGCGTGTCTTCCTCGATGCGCCGGCGTTTGACCCAGCGCGACTTCGTCATCGCGTTGAGCAGCCGTGAGAGCGTGGGCGGTTCGATGCTCGTGAGCTTGGCCAGTTCGCCGAAGCGGCACTCGCGGTGCTGCCAGAGCGTCAGCAGAATGCGCCATTGCGGAACCGTGAGCCCGAACTTCTCGAACTCGAGCGCGGAGTAGTTGAGCATTGCGGTGGCGGCCCGGTTGACGAGATACGGGATGTAGCTCTCGATCTGCAGGTCGCCGGCCGGCCCGGCGCGGCGTTTCAGCCGCCGCCCGCCTTGCTGACGCCGACCCACGTGTTCTTCTCGGGACTCCAGCGCACCATGATCACGCTGTCGACGCCCACGCCCCGCTGCGGCGTCGTATGGTAGTCGTACCGGCCGAACACGCCGACGCCGTGATAGGCGGTAATGTAGTCGCGAATTTGCGCCGGCGTCGCGTTGGGCCCGAGTTTGTTGAGCGCGTCGACGATGATCAGGATCGGATCCCAAACGAAGAGGTGCCCTTGATCGGGCCGCACGCCGATCGCCTTGAACGCATCGAGATACGCGTTGACCGCGCGTTTCTCGGGCCCGTTCGGCAGCGACTCCGGCGCGAAACTCGCCGAGCCGGGAAAGTAGAGTTCCTTGGGCAGAAAGTTCACGTACTGCTTCATCTGCACGTAGGTCATGTTTCCGGGCGTAGCGAGCACCGGGATGTCGAGCCCCGTCGACTGCATCGCGTTGAACACCGTCGCGAGCGGTCCGCCGACGGTCCAAGCGATCAGCGCCTGCGCGCCGGATGCTTTGATGCGCGCGATCTGCGCCGCGACGCTGACGTCGGAGGCATTGTAGTGTTCGTGCGCTGCGACGGTGACGTTCTTGTTTTCGGGCAGCGCGAGCATTTGGGCGACGTTGTTATCGAGGTCCTGACCGGTCGCATCGGTCGTAGCGATGATCCCGAGCTTGGTCCAGCCTTTGGCGCGGAAGAAGCGCAAGGAGGCTTGGATCATGTCCGTCGTCGAGGTGCCGGCGGTGAACATGTAGCTGCCGGCCGGCGGATGCACGCCCGGCGAGAAGCAGTAGAGCACCGGCCCATCTTTGATCAGCGCCGCCTGCGCGCTGCAGATCGCCGTCAAGGTCGAGCCCACCATCACCGCGGCTTTCTTCGCGATGATGCCGTCGGTCAGCTGGACCGCGACCTGCGGGCTCGACTGATCGTCGAGGTAGTTGAATTTGACCGGCCGCCCGGCGACGCCGCCGCGCTTGTTGATCATGTCCTCGAGGAGTTTGAGCGCGACCATTTGCGCGGTGCCGAGAAACGCGCCGTTGCCGCTCTGCGGCAAGATCGCATCGATCTCGTAGGGGTCGGCGGCGCGCGCCGTTTGCGGCATTGCCGTAAGGGCGAGCGTGAGCGCGAGGAGCGCGGCGCAGGCCGCAGAGCGGACGTTCATGTGGAAGCCCCGTTCTTGAGTGCGAGCATCGGCGGTGACGCCGTGTACCGTTCGGGCAGGCTCTCCGCAAAATGGAGCAGCGCCGTTCCGTCGTCAGGGTTGCCGGGGAATTGATCGATGCCGATGACGAGATCGTTGGCATAGGTCGGCGGAACGTCGCTTTGTTCGGCGTACACGCCCGGCGGCGTTTCGCCGCGCTGCACGGCCTCGATACCGTTGCGCACGTAGCGCCGGTACATGGCGACGCCGCGATCGAGCGACCCGAGTTGCTCCGTCGCGTGCACGTTGATCGGGCCTTGGCTCGCCATCGCTTCGTTGTCGCCCGGTATCCACTGGCGATCGCGGTATGGCCGATCCGCATTTTGACCGAAGACTTCGAGCCGCCGGCGTTCTTCGAACGGCATCGTTTCGTCGTCGCTGACGTGGCTGATGAAGAAGTTGACGGTGTTTTCATCGTCGACCGGCAGCGACCAGAACGAGAGGAACGGCCGGCTCGCGGCCTTGCGCTCGCGGCCGCTCTCGAAGATCGAGTTGATGATGTGCACGCTCGCGCCTTGCACTTCCGAGGAGCGCACCCAGACGTTGTCGCCGACGCGCCGGGCCGCGAAGTAGGCGATGCCGCCCGGCGTTTCCGCCCACGTCATCTCGGGATAGTTGCCGAATTCGTTGGCGAAGTGTTCCATGCCGCGCATCTGCGGGATCACGTGCAAGAAGTGCGTGTGATGCGGGTCGACGGCGTTTTCCTTGACTTGCAGCCAGTTGCAGGCGAAGTTCGAACGGATGCCCGGCACGAGACGCAGTCCCGGAATATCGAAGCGGTCGCCCACCGGGAAGACCGGCATCGTTTCGGGCGGCCCCATGTAGGCGAACACGATCCCGGCGAACAGGTGCACCGGATAACCGCCCTGGCTCGCGCGTTTGCGCAGCTTCTCCTCGGCCGGATCGCCCGGGATCTGCAGGCATTGTCCGTCGACGGCGTACAAGCGGCCATGGTAACAGCAGCGAATGCCCTCCTCTTCGATCACACCGTACTCGAGCGAGGTATTGCGATGACCGCAGTGCAGATGCAGAAGCCCGACCCGTCCGCTCCTGTCGCGGAAACAAACGAGATCTTCGCCCAGCGCGCGCACGCGCAGCGGAACGTCGGTCAACTCGTACTCGTATGCGACCGGCTGCCAGAAACGGCGATGCCATTCACCGCCCGGCGTGCCGCGGCCGACGCCGCAGAGCACCATGTTCGGTTCGGCCGTGTGCTGCCGGGAATAGCCGTTGTACGCTAGCGACGGTCCGCCGGCGGGCTTTTTTGCTGTCGTCGTCATGATGTGTCCTCCGGTGGCAAGCTCTGCTCCAGGGAATCGTTCCATTTGGAACAATCTCCTGCATCGGGGGCGGACGTGAGGTTGCTAGGAAATCGGGGTAAGGCGGCTGCAAGGAGAATTGCTTGTGCCGCTGATCCAAGTTGTCGTCGCTCTGATCGTCGTGGGGGTTCTGCTCGGGCTGATCAACCGCTACATTCCGATGGCCGACTCCATCAAGTCGATCTTGAACGCGGTGGTCGTCATCGCGGTGGTCATTTGGCTGCTTCAACTTTTCGGGCTCTGGAGCTACATCACGCACTTCCGCGTCGGCAGTTAGCGCAGAAGCCGGGGTTGCGATGAGCCGGTTGCCCGATCCCGGCTCCGCCGCGCTGACCCCGGCGCAACGCGCGATTCTCGATCGGCGCGGCGGACGCGCCACCGGGCCGAGTGCGGTGTTGATGTGGGTGCCGGAGATCGCCGTCCCCGCCGATGCGCTCATAACGATGTTGCGCAACGGCAAGCTGGACCGGCGGCTGTACCGCGTGATGTGCATGACGATCGCACGCCGCTGGAGCGCGGACTACGTGTTCAACTTGCACCAAGCAGGAGCGCTGGAAGCCGGCGTGCCGCCGGCCGTCATCGAGGCGATCCGCACGCGCGCGTTGCCGCCGTTCACCCGCGACGATGAGCGCCTCGTCTACGAACTCGTCACGGAGCTGCTCGACGCGCATCAGCTCTCGGCCGCGACGTACGCGGGCGCGATCGCGACGATGGGGCTCGAAAATACGATCGAACTGGTTACGGGCATCGGCATCTACAGCACGATCTGCATGCTGTTGCGAGCCTTCGACGTCACGGTCCCGGAAGGTGAACGCCAACTCCCTTAAAACCGGGCCGTCAATGCGCATCACGGTTTCGGCGGCGATGTCGATCGACGGCTACATTGCGGATACGTCACCCGAGCGGCTTCGGCTCTCGAGCGCCGAGGACTTCGCCGATATGCATCGCGCGCGCGCAGAGCACGATGCAATTCTCGTCGGCGCCGAGACCGTGCGGCGCGACAATCCCGCGCTATTGCTCGAGGACGCCGCAGCGCAGCCCGCGCGCGTGACCGTCACCCGCTCCGGGGTGCTCGCGCTCGATTCCCGTTTTTTCAGCAGCGGTGCGCGGACCATCGTGCTTGCGCCGGCCGGCACCGCACGTGCGCTGGGAGGTGTGCTCGCGGGGAAGGCTGAGGTCGCCGTCTTGGAATCAGACGAGCCGGCTGCGATCGTCCGTGCATTGCAGGGTCTCGGCATCGGCTCGCTGTTCGTCGAGGGCGGCACGCGCGTGCTCACGGCTTTTTTGGCGGCCGGCCTCTTTCACGAATTGCGGCTCGCGCTCGCGCCGTTTTTCGTCGGCGTTGCGGCTGCGCCACGGATCGTCGGACCGGCCGCGTTCGTCCACAACAAAAATCACCGTCTCGAACTCATCGATACCCGTGCCTACGGCGACACGGCGGTGCAGCGTTTTCGCAATCCCGACATCGGCGTGATTTGTGAGCGACTCGGACTTTCTTGAGCAGGCGATCGCGCTCTCAGCGCTCGCCCCGCCGTCGGAGGAGGCGTTTGCCGTGGGCTGCGTCATCGTCGACGCGGGCGGCGTGCCGATCGCAACCGGCTACAGTCGCGAACTCGGACCGCATTGGCATGCAGAAGAAGTCGCGCTTTCCAAAGCCGCCGGCATCCCGCTCACGGCGGCCACGCTCTACTCCTCGCTCGAACCGTGCAGCACGCGCAAGTCGCGCCCCATTTCGTGCACGCAGCTGATCATCGAGGCCGGCATTCCGCGGGTCGTGTTCGGCGAGCGCGAACCGCCGACGTTCGTCGATTGCTGCGGCGCCGAGCTGCTGGCGGCCGCCGGCATCGAGGTCGTGGAGATGCCCGGCTAGTCAGAAGTTCACTGGATGAAACAATACAGCAATTATTGACACGTGTTGGCTTTCGATGCACGATATGTCTACCGCCGCCGCGTCGCCTTTTGGAAGGTTTGGTGCATATGATCGCCACTGCCCAGCGTCCGGAACTCGTTGAGAAGCTTTCGAGCGAACTGACCGCCCTAGCCATCTCGCAGTTCTCGAGCCCGGAGTTTGAGCTGTACTTCAGCACCCCGTTGACGATGGACCGGGCGCAAGTTCAACGCCATCCAGATGGTGTTCTACAATAACAACCGGCGCGAGGGCTGGGCGTTCGTTCAGGCGCGGGCGCCGTGGGCGGTGAAACAAGCGATCTGGCACCACGAAGAGGACGAACTCTTCCACGATCCGCGCGCCGGTACCGACCATCGCATCCTGATGTCGACCGAGGCGATCGCCCTCGGCGCAACCGACGCCGAGGTCGTGGGCAGCCGAACCGACGCCGCTGATCGAAGCCGTGTTCGCGGGCTGGAACAGCATGAACGCGACCGATCCGTGGCTCGCCGCGCTCACCGGTTCGCACTTCCTCGAGCGGCGCAACAACAGCAATCTCATTCCGGGCGGTGCGATGTCGATGCGCTGGCGCAACAAGCTCGTCAAAGAGCTCGGCGTCGCGCAAGACTCGCTCAAGTCGAGCAACGTGCACATCGTCGCCGACGTCGATCACTCCGATGCCATTTGGGACGCGGTCGCGAGCGGCATTTGCTCCGAGTACGACTACGAAACCGCCATGGCCGGCGCGCGCAAGGCCGCGCGTCTCGACCGCGCGTTTCGCGGCGCGCTCGCCCACGAGATGCGGGTCCGCTAGCACGTGGCGCGCGTCTCGCGCGCGCAGCGCTGCTCGGGGCCGGCGCGGCGGCTGCGCTGTCGACCGCATGGGCGCCGCTCGCCGGGGCGGCAGCGCCCTACGGCAAGCCGGAAACGGCCAACCTGAAGGTCGGCATTCCGCTCGACGCGACGTCGTATCTGCCCGTGTACTTGGCCGCGCAAACGACGTGGAAAGAGGCCGGGCTCAACGTCGAGCTGTTCGCCTTTCGCGGCGACGCGGAATCATCGCAAGCGTTGGCGGGCGATTCGATCGACGTCGATTGCGGATCGCTCTCCGGTTTGGTGAACGTGATTACGTCGGGGCAGCCGGTCATCGGCATTTACGGCGGTTTCAACGCGGCCGGCTTTTCGTGGTACGCGCAGCCCAACATGAAGTCGTGGAACGACGTGCGCGGCAAAGTCGCTCGGCGTGTCGACCTTCGGTTCGACGACCGACGCGCTGACGCGCTACGTGTTGCACCGGCACGGCATCGATCCCGAGAAAGACGCGCATCTGGTGCCGGTCGGCAACAACGTCAGCCAGTACCAGGCGTTGCAGTCGAACCGCACGCAAGTTGCGATGATCTCTGCGCCGGCCTCGTGGCAGGCCCAAGCCGCCGGCTACACGCTCCTGGGAACGCAGACGCATGAGGTCGCCCCCGCTTGGCCCGAGCACATCTATTCGGTAAAAACGAAGTTCCTGGCCGCGAACCGCAATACGCTGGCAGCGCTGCTGCGCGGCCACGTCGCTGCTCTGCGGCTTGCCAAGGCCAACCGCGCAGCAGCGGTCCAGATCTTCATCGACCGGCTGAAGTACACGCCGGAATACGCATCGCGCTCGTACGACGAACTGATGCCGACCTACGATGAACGCGGCCGTCTCCCAGACCGTTCGATGAAAGTATTCTGGGATATCCTCGTGCACAACGGCGACGTCAAAGCGCCGCTGCCGGACAGCGCGATCCTCGACCGTCAGTTCGTCGACTCGTTCGCGCAGTGGGCGCCGCCGGCGTAGGTGATCGCGAAACCGCTGCCGGAGCGCGATCCGGCGGACGAGGGGCCGATCGGAACGCTGGCGCGCGGATTGCACGTTCTCTCGCGCGTTGCCGCGGCCCGTGGTCCGATCGGCGTGACCGAACTCGCACAGCGCTCGCAGCTCGACAAGGCCACCACCTACCGCCTCGCGTGCAAGCTCGTCACGCTCGGCTATCTCGAGCGCGACGAAGACGGCAAATTTCACCTCAGCCTGCACGTGCTCGACCTCGGCTTCGCCTATCTGGCATCGCTCGATCTGCGCACGCAAGCGCTGCCCGAAATGCGGCGGCTGCACGACGAGTACGACGGCGCGATCACGCTCTCGGTGCTCGATCAGACCGACATCGTCTACGTCGAACGTATCTCGCCGAAGGGCCTGCAGGCGAGCATGCCGGTCGGCGTCGGGGCGCGGCTGCCCGTGCACTGCACCGCAATGGGCAAGGTGATCCTGGCGAATATCGCTCCCGAGCGGCTGGCGCCGCTGCTCGAGCGCATGGAGTTCACGCAGTGGACGCAGCGCACGATCGGAACGCGGGCTGCGTTCGAAGCCGAATTGGAGCTTACCCGCGAGCGCGGCTTCGGGTTGATCGATCAAGAGATGATCGAAGGGCTGCGCGCGGTGGCAAGCCCGATTTTCGACCGGCACGGTACGCCGATTGCGGCGCTCTCGGTTGCGTTGCCGGTCCAAGCCTGTAGTCTCGACCACCTCCTGGGTAGCGTTGGTCCGCGCGTCGTAACAGCCGGAAAGATCGTTTCATCTCATCTCGGCGCCGAAGGGGTTCGGCCGCCGGGGTTTCACTGACGGAGCACGGTATGGTTGATCTCGCGGCCGATCTCGAATTACGTCTGACGCGGGTGCAGAGCGCCATGCGCGCGGCCGCGCTCGACGGGCTCGTCATCTATTACGGCGGACAGCACAACATGCTGCGCATGGATCAGATCGCATACCTGACGGATTATCGCACGCTGGGGCCGGCGGTGCTCGCCGTGCCGCGCGAGGGCATTCCGGAACTGATCATGTCGCCGGTGTGGGATGCCGAACGCGCTGAGGAAACGAAGGCGCGCGTGCGCGTCACCGCGGTTACACCCGACCGCTTGCTCCAAACCGGCGCCGCCGTGGCGAAGACGCTGCCCGGACGCATCGGTCTCTCCGGCCGTCCGGTCATGCCGATTGCCGCGTACGATGAGTTCTCGCGCGCGTACGGCGGCGAACTGCTCGACGGCGAAACGATCGTGACCACGGTCGGCGCGACGCGCACGCCGGGCGAACTCGAACGGGTCGAGCACGCGGCGAAGATCGCCGATCAGGGCTTCGACAGCGCTGCGCGAAACGGTGCACGTCGGCATGCGCGAGTACGAGCTGGCGGCCGAGATCGAGGCGGCGATGCACGCCGCGGGCGCCGAGGACAACTTCGGCTTGATCGCTGCCGGCTCGCACAACGTCGCCATCCGGCCGCCGACCGACCGCCGGCTCGAAGAAGGCGACGTGATCATCGGCGAGATCACGCCGTGCTATCGCGGCTATCTGGCGCAACTTTGCCGCACGTTCGTGCTCGGGCGAACCGACCGACGATGCAGCGTTCGACCTACGATATGCTGCTGGCCGCGCTGGTCGATGGAAAAACCGCCGCGAAGCCGGGCCGGCCGAGTGCCGAGATCGCGCGCGCGATCAACGGCGTGATCGGCGCGGCCGGTTACGAAGAGTACTGCAAGCCGCCGTACATGCGCACGCGCGGTCACGGCCTGGGCCTGGGCGGCGTGGTTCCCTACGATATCACCGACGGCGCAGGCCCGATGCTCGAGTGCAACATGACGATGGTGATCCATCCCAACCAATACGTTCCGGAGACCGGCTACATGATGTGCGGCGACACGGTCGTCATCGAAGAGAACGGCCCGCGCGCGCTCACCAAGACGCCGCTCAAGCTGTACTGGAAAGAAGCGTAGCTTCGTGCAAACCCTGCATCCCGTCCTCAAGCACGGCGGCCTGTTCTCGGATTGGGACCTGCTGCCGCGGCCGATGTTCGAAGGACGCTACGCGCGCATCCAAGCGGCCATCGCGGCCAGCGGCGACGATGCGTGGCTGATCTACGGCGATGCGCAGCGCTACGGCGACATCGCCTACGCGAGCCATTTCGTGCCGCGTTTACGTTCCGTGCTCGTGCTGATTCCGAAGACCGGCAAGCCCGATCTGCTGGCCAGCATCGGTTCGCGCGATATCCCCGCATCGAAGATCCTGACCTGGTTCGAGGAGATGCGGCCGTACACGCGGTTGCCGGGCGAAGCCGTGAAGCTGATCAACGACCGCGATCTCAGCGCGGCGCGCATCGGGCTCGTCGGCACGCGCGTGTCGTTGCCGATCGCCGAGTGGGACGCGATCGCGGCGGAGCTGCCCAACGTTACGTGGACGGAGCGCGATGCGGAGTTCGCCGAACTGCGCCGCACGAAAGATGCGGCAGAAGATCTCGCGTTGCGCCGCACGGCCGAAGCCGTCGCCGCCGGGATGCGGGTTGCCGAGCACGCGCTGCGTCCGGGCCGTACCGTCCGCGAAGCGACGGCCGAGATCGATCGCGAGCTGCGCTTCGCGGCCGCCGAAGATATCCGGATCATGATTGCGAGCGGCGCCGCCGCCGGCGTCGGCCTGCGGCCGCCCGACGAACGCATGCTGCACGAAGGCGACACGGTGCTGCTGCACATTCAGCTCGAAGTGCAGCGCTACTGGTCGCAGGCCTCGCGCACGTTCGTGCTCGGAGATGCCACGGGTTTGCAATCCAGCTTGACGGCGCATGCGGACGCGGCACTGGCGGCAATGATCGCGCACGTCGCCGGCGGCGTTGCCGCGTCGGTCGTGGCTGCCGCCGCGAAGACGGCGCTCGGCGACGAACTCTTTGCCGTAGCGCACGAATACGGTCTGGGTTCGGGGATCGGGCTCGACGCGCACGAACCGCCGACGATCGCCATCGATTCAAACGAGACGATCCCGAACGACGGCGCGCTCTCGCTGCACGTCGTGCTGCACGAAGACGGCTACGGCGCCATCGCCGGCAACACCGTGTTGATTCGCAACGGCGTCGCCACGCGTTAGGAGCTTCCGCATGATCACACGCCGCGAGCTCATCGCTGCCGGCTTGTCCGCGGGCGCGTTCGGCGCGCTGGGGCGCCCGGCCGCGGCTGCATTTCCGCCGCCCGAACAGTCCAGCATCAAGGTCGGCACCGCGGTGACGGCGATGTCGTTTCTGCCGGTGTACGTCGCTTATGCCCGCACGTGGAAAGCGCAAGGGCTCGACGTGCAGCTCTTCCAGTTCCGCGGCGATGCGGAAGTTGCGCAAGCACTGGTCGGCGGATCGATCGACGTGAGCTTCGGCTCGCTCAACGGCGTGATCAACATGATCTCATCGAACCAGCCGGTGATCGGGTTTTACGGCGGCTTCCAGCAAGCCGATTTCTCGTGGCTCGCGCAGCCGACGTCAAGCACTGGGGCGACATGAAGGGCAAGTCGGTCGGCATCTCGACCTACGGCTCGCTGACCGACGCGCTCACCCGTTATGCGATTCGCCACAACAAACTCGATCCGGAGAAGGACGTGCAGATCGCGCAGGTCGGCACGACCGCCAATACCTATCAAGCGTTGAAGTCGGGCCGCATCGGTGCCGGTATCCTTTCGCCGCCGTTCAGCTGGCAAGCACAAGACGAAGGCTTCACGTTGATCGGCACGCAGAAGACCGACGTCGCCCCGAAGTGGCCGAAGCATCTGATCAGCGCGAAGACCGCGTTCATCAACGCCAACCCGCACACGTGCGAAGCCGTGCTGCGCGGACACGTCGCCGCGTTGCGTCTCGCGCACAAAGATCGCGAAGGCACGGCCCAAATCATGGTGGACCAGCTCAAGATCACGAAAGAGTTCGCCCAGCGCGCGGTCGACGTGGAGCTGCCGGATTACGACGAGCACGGCCTCATGCCGGAGAAGTCGATGCCGGTGTTCTGGGATATCACGAAGCAGCTGGGCGACGTGACGAGCGCGTGGGATGAGAACAAGTACCTCGATCACCGGTTCATGAACTCGTTCAAGACGTGGGCCCCCTGAGGAGCATCCGTGGCGCATCTTGAGATCGATGGGGTCAGTCTCGCGTATCCGAATGCGCGCGAGCACTCGACCTTTCTCGCGCTCGAATCCATCGGTCTCGGCGTCGAACGCGGCGAGTTCATAACGATCGTCGGCCCGAGCGGCTGCGGCAAGAGCAGCCTGTTGATGCTCATCGCCGCGCTGCTGCAGCCGACCAGCGGCAGCATCCGGCTCAACGGGCAGCCCGTGGTCGCGCCCGGATCCGATCGCGCGCTGGTCTTTCAAGACTTCGCGCTGCTGCCGTGGCGCACGGTGCTCAAGAACGTGGAGCTCGGACTCGAGCTCAACGGCACGCCCGCAGCCGAACGGAAAGCGATCGCGCAAAAGTACATCGCAATGGTCGGCTTGCGCGAGTTTGAAAGTCACTTTCCGCATCAGCTCTCGGGCGGGATGCGCCAGCGCGTCGGCATCGCGCGCGCGCTCAGCGTCGGCCCGGAAGTGCTCTTGATGGACGAGCCGTTCGGCGCGCTCGATGCGCAGATCCGTCAAGTGATGGCGGTCGAGCTGCTGAAGATCTGGGAGCGCGACCGCAAGACGATCGTGTTCATCACGCACGACATCGATGAGGCCGTGTTCCTGGCCGATCGTGTGATCGTGATGAGCGCTTCGCCGGGCCGCGTGATCGAGACGATTCCGGTCGACGCTGCCGCGTCCGCGACCGCTGACGCTGCGCAACCACCCGGATTTCGTGGCGTACCGCCAGCGCATCTGGGATCTGCTCGAAGAGCAGGTTCGCTCTTCGCTCAACTGGCAGGCGAGCGATGAGGCGCCGCCTTTGGCTCCGGTGACGTGAGGCTCTCGCGCCGGCTGGTGGTCGGCTCGATCTCGGTGCTCGCGTTCCTCGCGCTGTGGCAGTTCGTCGGTCAGCGCGAGATCGTGCGTTCCGACCTGATCTCTTATCCGACCGAAGTGCTGGCCACGTTCGTTCACCTTACGTCCACCGGCGAGCTCGGGACGAACGCCGCGGTCACGTTGCAAGAGTTCATCGAAGGCTTCGTTCCGTCGGTCGTTATCGGCATCATATTCGGCGTCGCGCTGGCGTTGATCCGGCCGCTGCGCGAATTGCTCGATCCGCTGCTGACCGCGATCTACAACGCGCCGGTGATCGCCTTCATCCCGATCCTCGTCGTGTGGTTCGGCGTCGGGACGTACTCCAAGGTCGTGATCGTCTTCATCAGCGCGATCTTCCCCGTCATCATCAATACGCGCCTGGGCGTCTCGGAGATCGCCGAGCCGTGGCTGCGCGCGGTGCGCTCCTTCGGTGCCGGCCAGCTGCAGATCGTCACGAAGGTGATTCTGCCGGGTTCGATGCCGGCGATCATGGCCGGCATTCGCCTCGGGCTCGGCCGCGCGATCGTGGGCTTGATCGCCGGCGAGATGTACGTTTCGCTCAGCGGCATCGGACGGATGATTCAGGTCTACAGCAGCGCCGCGCGGTCTTCGGAGATCATCGTTTTGGTCGTCGTGATCGCCGTGTTCGGCTACGCTTGCGTCGCGCTCTTGCGGAGCGCGGAGAATCGAATGGGGACGTGGCGGTCGGATCTGGAGTAGCGCCGCTACGGCCGATCGCGCTGCCGAAGTTTCGCTCGAAGAATCGCGCGACGCTGCTGGGCATTCTCGGCGTCGTCCTGTTCGTCGGCTTATGGGAGCTTGCGGCGCAGGTCGGCTGGCTCAATCCGGTCATCCTGAGCAGTCCGAGCCGCATCGCCGTGGCGTTTGCCGCGCAGTGGCAATCCGGGCAGTTCATCGCCGATCTGGGCGTGAGCCTCTCCGAACTCGTGATCGGCTTTGCGCTCTCGGCGGTGGCCGGCGTCGGCGTGGGCATCGCGATGGGCCTCAACCGCACGACGGAGTACGCGTTCGATCCGTTCGTCTGGTTTCTCTACTCGACGCCGCTCGTCGCGCTCTATCCGCTGATCGTCGTGTGGCTGGGCTTCGGTTTCTGGACCGTCATCGCGATCACGTTCATGCTGACGGTCATTCCGATCGCGGTCAACACGCTGTCCGGCGTACGCTCGGTCGATCCGTCACTCGTCGCCGCGGTGCGGGTGTTCGGCGGTACGCGAACCGACGTGGTTTTCAAGGCCGTACTGCCGGCATCGTTGCCGCACGTCATGGCGGGCTTCCGGATCGGGCTCAGCCGCGCGCTGATCGGCGTCGTCCTCGGCGAGATGTTCAGCTCGAACGCCGGCCTCGGTTTCCGGATGACCGTGTACGCCGCCCACCTGAAAACGGCCGACGTGTTCGTGCCGCTGGTTGCTTTCGTCGCCATCGGCCTGGTGACGACCCAATTGGCGCTGCTGCTCGAAGGGCGGCTGCAAAGTTGGAAGAGCTAGTACCAGACCTGCCGAATCCAGGGGGTCGGCACATTTTAGGCGTGCGTTGTCAGGGGGTCGAATCGTGTTAACTCAGCAAGCTGAACCGCTCAGCGCTCCCGGTAGTTGGGCCAGCCAATACATCCGGGGCGACCAGGTCAATTCGGAGATCTACACGAGTCCGGAGATCTTCGAACGCGAAGTTCAGAAGATCTTTCACGCGACGTGGAGTTACGTCGCGCACGAGAGCGAGATTCCCAATCACGGCGACTTCGTGACCCGCGTGATCGGCCGCCAGCCGGTGGTCGTCGTCCGCGGCGACGACGGCGTTGCCCGCGTCGTGATGAACCGCTGCCGCCACCGCGGCGCCCTCATTTGCGAAGTGCAGCGCGGCAGCCAATCGCACTTCCGGTGCTTCTATCACGGCTGGACGTACGATAACACCGGCAAACTGATCCACATCCCGAAAGACGACGGCTATCCGCCGGACTTCGATCTCGCTGCGTACAGCCTGACGCCGGCGCCGCGCGTCGACACCTATCGCGGGTTCATCTTCGCCAGCGTCAACCCGTCCGTCGGCTCGTTGAGCGAATTCCTGGGGCTCTCGGCCGCCAAGATCGACCTGATGATCGATGCGTCGCCCACCGGCGAGCTCTTTCTCGACGCCGGCATTCACAAGACGACGTATCGCGGCAATTGGAAGTTCGTCGGCATGGACGGCTACCATCCGCCGGTGGTCCATCAGTCAGCGTTCGAGATCTTCCGGCGCAAGGCCGTCGCCGAACACGGTGGTGAAGATTCCGCCGCGGCGCAAGCCCCGCGCAAGACGATGAACGATTCGCCGCTCGCGGTTTCACGCGATCTCGGCGGCGGCCACGTGATGCTCGACGTCGTGCCGCACCGCATCTCCGAGAAAGACCATCACCTGGCGTCGATGCGCCGTCAGCAAGACGGTGAAGCGTACATCGCCGCGATGACGGCGGCGTACGGCGCCGAGCGCGGCAGCGAACTGATCGCCATCGGCGGCGACCCGCACCTCGGCATCTTTCCGAACCTGCAACTGATCAACCAGCACGTCCGCGTCACCGTGCCGATCGCCGCCGATCGCACCGACGTCTACCTCTATCCGGTGCGCTTGGGTGGCGTCAGCGACGCCATGAACGAGAAGCGCCTGCGCAAGCATGAAGAGTTCTACGGCGCGGCCGGCATGGGCCAACCCGACGACACCGAGATCTTCGAACGCAACACCGACGGCCTGCAAGCGACCGTGAACCCGTGGATTGAACTCTCGCGCGGACGCAACCGGGAATATGTCGATACCGACGGCTCGATCGTCGGCAAGATCAGCGACGAGGTCACGCAGCGCGGGCAGATGCGCGAATGGGCGCGCCTGATGAGCGCATCATGACCGTCATCGACATCGACTTGCAGCGGGCGGTCGAGCAGTTCTTGTTTCGCGAAGCGCGCGTCATCGACGCCAACGACTACAAAACCTGGATGACGATGTGGGCCGATGAGTGCATGTACTGGGTGCCCAGCAACGACGATGACTCCGATCCGCAGAAGAAGGTCGCGCTGATCTACGACGATCACAAACAGATCGAGGATCGCGTGTGGCGCCTCTCCGGCATGCACGCCCACGCGCAACGGCCCAAGTCGCGCCTTTCGCGCGTCATCTCGAACATCGAAGTCGAGCAAAAGGGCGATGAGATCGTAGTCAACTCGGCCTTCGTGCTGTGCGAGGTTCGCAAGAACGAAACGCGGTTCTGGGCCGGGCGCAATCTGCACGTGCTCGAGCAGACCGACGACAGCTTCGTGATGAAGCTGAAGAAGGTCATGCTTGCCAACAACGACACCGTCGTTTCGAACCTGACGTTCATCATCTAGATGCTACGTCAGGCCATCGCCGCCGCACTGCTCGCGTGTTTGACCGGGTGGTCCTTTCCGGCCGGAGCGCAGCCGGCGCCGGTCAAGATCGACGTCATCGCTTCGCAAAGCGGCAGCTTCGCGTTCGTCGGTTCGCGCGTCATCGACACGTTGAACGTCTTGCAGAAGGTCGTCAACGACGGCGGCGGGATCAACGGCAAGCCGGTGCAGTTCGTCTACTCGGACGATCAGTCGAATGCGGTGGTTGCGGTACAACTCGCCAACGCCGCGATCGCGCGCGGCGATCAGGTGCTGCTCGGGCCGGTGTCGGCGGCCGCGTGCGCCGCCGTGATTCCGCTGACCGCGGCGAGCGGTCCGGTGAACTATTGCTTCTCGCCGGTGACGGTCGGGCCGCCGGGTGGCTACGTGTTTACCTCGGGTGCGGGAACAGCCTCGAACAACGTCGTGATGGTCCGGTTCTTTCGCAACAAGGGCTGGAAGCGGGTCGCGATCTTGGCTGCGACCGACGCGAGTTGCCGCGACGGGGAGCGTTTCATCGACGATGCGCTGCGCATGCCCGAGAACCGCGAGATGCAGGTGGTCGCGCGCGAGCACTTCGCGCCGGGTGATCTGAGCGTTGCCGCGCAGGTCGCGCAGCTCAAGTCCGCCGCTCCGCAGGCGATTTTGACGTGCGCGAGCGGCACGATCTTCGGTACCGTGCTGCACGGGCTCCACGACGCGGGCCTCGAGCTGCCAACCGCGGCTTCCTCGGCCAACATGGTGTACGCGCAGTTGGCGGACTACGCTTCGATCGTTCCGCGCGAACTCTATTTCGCCGCGACCCGCGGCATCGTACCCGACACGACGCTCGGCAAAGGTCCGGTCAAAGACGCGCAGGAGCGGTATTTCGCCGCGTTCCGCGCGGCCAAGGTGCGGCCGGAGTTTCAAGCGACACTGGCTTGGGATCAAGGCATGATCGTGATCGCGGCGCTGCGCCATGCCGGCGCGCAGCCCACGGCGGCCAAGATCCATAGCTACATCGAAGACATTCACGACTACCCCGGCATCTCGGGGATCTATTACTTCCGCGACAACAGCCAGCGCGGAATCGGGGAGAACGCGTTGCAAGTCTATCGTTGGGACGGACCAAAGGCGACCTTCGCGGTCGTAAGCCGTCCGGCGGGCCGGTTGAAGTGATGCGGACGGCTCCCGATATCGCGAGCGCCAAACAGCGGGCTGCCACGGCGCTGGAAATTGCCAAGGGCCTTGCGCTCAGCAACGACCGCCGTTTTTGGCAAGTCAAACTGGAGATTGCCGGCGCGGCCGGCGACGGCAAAGCGCTGGCGCTCTTCGCGAGCGACAATCCGGAGGGGATCGACGACGTCGTCGAGGGCCGCGCTGCGATGGCGCTCATCAACCCCTCGGTCGTGCTGACGCTGGCCTATCGCGGCACGGGTCCATTCGGCACACCGCAGCCCGTTCGCGCCATCGCGGTCAACCCGTCGTACGATCTGTTTGCGTTCGTGGTTACGGCGGACACCGGCTTGACGAGCCTTGAAGACGCGCGCGACAAGCGTTTCCCGCTGCGCATTTCGCTGCGCGGTCAGCGCAGCCACTCGATTCACTCCGTGCTCGACTGCGTCTTGGCCGCGGCCGGTTTTTCGGTGAAAGAACTCGAGAACTGGGGCGGTTCCATCCACTACGAAACGGGATTCGACTCGCCCACGAAATCGGGCTTCGATTCGCCGGCGCGACTGGAGATGGCGAAGGACGGCACGATCAACGCAATCTTCGATGAGGCCATTTGCCGCTGGCTCGACCCGGCGCTCGAGATGGGCATGAAAGCGCTGCCGCTCGGTGCGGCGACCGTGCGCAACCTGGAGAAGATCGGCTTTCGCCGTAGCGTCCTCGACAAGGCGACGTATCCGCTGCTCGCCGGCGATGTCGAAACGATCGACTTCAGCGGCTTCGCGATTTTCGTGCGGGCCGATGCACCGGACGCGCTGGTGACGAGCATCTGCGCCGGCTTGGACCTGCGCCGCGCCGACATTCCGTGGGAAGGCGCGGGACCGCTCCCGATCGCGGACATGTGCCGCGATACTCCCGACGGCCCGCTCGACGTGCCGCTGCATCCGGCGGCGGAGCGTTATTGGCACGAGCGCGGCTACACGACCGAACCGCTGGACGCGAAGGGTCAAATTCATCCGCGCCGGGAGCCACCCGAACGTCCGCCCCGCATTCGCTCGATGCTGACGCTCGAGATCGCATCGGAAGTCCTCGCTCGCGCCGAGAGCGTCGCGACCGATGCGTTTTCGACGCGCATCCAGTTGCGGCAGCAAACGCAAGATTTCGACGTGTGGTTTGCGACGATTCTGGCGGGCGAACCGCAGGCGTCGCTCGCCGCCGTAGCGGAAGGACGCGCCGATCTTGCAATCGTCGCCAAACCGTTTGCGCCCGGGCTGCCCGTCCGCAGCATTGCGGCACTGGGCGATTGCGAACTGGTTTGCCGCTCGGAGACACCGGCCGATATCGTCGCGGCGTTCCGCTCGGCGGCGGAGGCCCGGAAAGTGCAACTCGACGTTCTTTGGAGAAACACGACGGCATGAGCATAGGAAACCTCGATCGCGGCGACTTCATCAAGCTCGGCGCGCTCGCGTCGCTGGGCGGGGTCGTCTCGGCATCGGGAGCGGCTGCGGCGCAGGATCTCAAGACGGTCAACGTGCTCGCGGTGCCGACCGACGGCGCGAAATCGCTCTTGTACGCGCAGAAATTCGGCATCTTCCGCAAAGCACGGAATCAACGCCAGCGTGGTCTCGATGGGCAGCGGCGCATCGATCTTCGCGGCGCTGGTGGGTGGGGCCGCCGACATCGGGTCGGGCAGTTTATTTCCGGTCTTTGCCGCGTACGCGCGCAATTTGCCGTTGCGGATCATCGCGCCGGCGTCGTTATACACGAGCGGCAACGCCGACGCGCTGCTGCTGGTGCAAAAGGATTCACCGATCCGCTCGGGCCGCGACCTCAACGGCAAGACGATCGGGGTCGATGCGATCAAGGATCTGTATTCCGTTGCGACGCGCGCCTGGGTCGATCAGCACGGCGGTGACGGCAGTTCGATCAAGCCGGTCGAACTGAAGCCGTCGGAGCAGGCCGGGGCGCTCGAGTCCGGACGCATCGACGCGGCGGTGTTCAAGACGCCGTTCGTTACGATTGCGATGGATTCGGGAAAATTTCGTCTGTTGGGCAAGCCGCTCGATGCGATCGGCTCGCGCTTCCTCGTCTCAGGCTGGGTGGCATCGGTCGATTTCATCACCAAGAACCCGACGGTCGTGAACGGCTTCGCGCAAGCGATGGCGGAAGCGGCGAAGTATACGAACGCGCATCAATCCGAAACGACCGACCTCGTCGCCGCTTTCACCGGGCAAGACGCGGCTCAAATCGGTCACGGCGTGCGCTCGCTGACGGCCGAGTCGATCACGCTCGCCGACCTTCAACGGCCGATGGACTTCGCGGTGAAGTACGGCATCATGGACAAGAGCTTCGACGTGGAGGGACTGCTGGCGCCGAGCGTCCCGCTCGGCCGGCGCTAGGGAGCGCGCGATGGCCGCCAAGCTGAACCACATCGCGATCATCAGCGAGAACTATGCGGTCTCGGCGCTCTTCTACGAGTCGCTGTTCGGGTTGCGCACGGCGGCTGGCGCACCGGTGCAGCGCGCGGTCACGGTCGGTGACGGTTACGTCGGCCTCAACATCAACCCCCGCAAAGCGGGCCGGCCCGCGCGGCTCGACCACTTCGGCATCGAGGTCGACGACATCGAGATCGTGCTCGACCGCATGCGCGCGGCGTATCCCGAGGTCGAATGGCTCAAGCGGCCGGCGACGCGGCCGTTTGCCGCGACGACGACCCACGACCCGGCCGGCAACGTGTTCGACCTCTCGCAGCGTCGCGGCGGCACGCAAAAGTATCTTTATGCGGAAGACAATCCGCTCACGAAGCGCCACATCACGCATCTCGGCTTGCGCACGCTCCACGCCGATGCGACGGCGAACTTTTACGCGCAGATGTTCGATTTCACGCTCGAACAGCGGCCGGACGATCCGAACTTCTACGTTTCCGACGGTCACGTGACGATCGTGCTCATGCCGTGGCACATCGGCGATTACGACGGCACGGGCATCGTCTCGCCCGCACCCGATCACATCGGCTTTACCGTCGAGAACTTGGAAACGTTCCGCAGCGATCTTGGCCGGATCGTCGGCGACAATCCGCGGCTGGCGCCGATTCCGTTCGGGCAAGGAAGCGAAGGCCGCGCGCGCCTCGATCTGGCACAGCGCAGCTGTCCGCTCTGCACCGAGCACCTCACCGACGTCGACGGCATCATCCTCTCGGTCGCGGCGACCGGCGCATGATCGTGCGTTGGCTCGTCTGTTCGCTACTATCGCTCGGGCTGCTGACGGCCGGCGCGGCGACCGGCAGCGCGCAATCGCCGCTCGTGCTGCGCGTCGGGCTCGTTGCGAACGACGATGCGGCCACGCCGCTGCTCTATGCGCAAAGCGCGGGCCTGTTCGCGAAGGCCGGGCTCGACGTGCAGTTGCAGCTCCAGTCGAGCGGCGCGGCGGTGACGGCGGCGGTCATGGCGGGAACGTTCGACGTCGGCAAATCGAGCATCGTCCCGTTGATCAACGCGCACGCGCACGACCTGCCGGTCACGATCGTCGCGCCGGCGTCGGTTTGGAACGGCAAGGATAAGTTTGCCGCGCTGCTCGTTCGCGCCGATTCCCCGATCAAGACGGGGAAAGACCTCGAAGGCAAGCTGATCGGCGTGCAATCGCTCAACGACATGAACCAGGTTGCGACCGACGCGTGGGTGAGCGCGCACGGCGGCGATCCGGCTACGCTGAAGTTCGTCGAGCTGCCGATGACCGCCGGCGTTGCGGCGCTGAAGAGCCGGCGGATCGATGCGGCCGCGTTCGTGGCGCCCGTCGTCGACGACGCGCTGGCCGACGGTCAGCTGCGGGCGCTGCCCGGCGCATACGATGCGATCGCTCCGCAGTACTTGTTTGCCGCGTGGTTTTCCACCAAGGCGTGGGTGCACGACCATCCCGACGCGGCGCGGCAGTTCGCGCGCATCCTGGCGGAAGCGGCGCAATATACGAACACGCATCACGCGCAGACCGCGGCCATGGTGTCGCAGTTCACGTCGATTCCGCTCGAGGTGATCGAACACATGACGCGCACGCCGTCCGGAACATCACTGAGCGCGTCGCTGCTTCAGCCGATCATCGACTCGGCAGTCAAATACAAGGTCCTTGCCCACGGCTTTGCCGCGAGCGAAATGATCGGGCCTTAGGCGTCCGGCACCGGCCGGCGCGAGCCCGCAATCGCCGGCCGCGTCCAGGTGTCGTAGCGGATCGCATCGATATCGACGGCCGTGCCATGGCCGGCCGCGGGCCCGCGCGGGAACGTGGCGGCATCGGGGAATCCTTGCGGGCAATACAGTTCGAACACGTTGCCCGACGGATCGCGAAAGAACATCAGCGCTTCGATACCGAAGCGCGTCCAGTAATTCGACGACGGGACCCCGCACTGCGCAAGCCACGCTTTCATTCGCGCAAGTTCGTCCGGTCCGACTTTGAAACCGATGTGCGGATACTCCGTGCTCGGCTCCATGAACGTGGTGCCCTGCGCGCCGAATCCGATCAGCGTGCCGCCGAGCCGCACTTCGGCGAAGATCGGCGTTTTGACACGCAGCTCGCCGCCGAGCACGTCGATGAAAAAGCAGAGGGCCTCGTCGAGATCGCGGCATGGGACGCTCACGTGATCGCATTGGGTCAGCGGAACCGGTCCGAGCGGCGCGGCGTCCGGTGAGCGTTGATCGAGTGCTGAGTTCACGGCATTTCCTCCGGCGGGCTGTCTCATCGATTGGCGCCCGCCGCGGTACACCCCTGGATTCGCCGAGGACAGGGGTTGGCGGCGCGCCGGAGCAAGTCCGTCGTTCATGATGATGACTCGCGCTCAGGCCTCGGTCGCGCTCCTCGGCGCCGCATCGCTGCTCGCGATCCCGGCTCGCGGCCGCGCGCAGACGCTCGTCCCGATCCGTATCGCCACGCTGCCGATCGAATCGGCCGCCGAGGTCTTCTATGCCAAGGACATGGGGTTCTTCGCAAAGGCCGGACTGGACGCCGACATCCAGACGATGCAAGCCAGCGCAGCTATGGTGGCTGCGGCGGCATCGAACTCGATCGACATCGGATACAGTCCGGTCGACTCGCTTGCGACGATCCATCAAAAGAATGTTCCCGTTGTGATGATTGCGCCGGCGAACGAATACGTCTCTCCATCGCGCAATGCAGGCCTCGTGTTGGCAGTGAATTCAACCGTGAAGCAAGCCAAAGACCTCAACGGAAAGATCATCGCGGTCTCCAATCTGCACAGTATTTCGGAGACGACGGCGCGCGCTTGGATGGACAAGAACGGCGGCGATTCCTCGACGGCTAAGTTTGTCGAAATCCCGTTTCCGGCGATGCTTCCGGCACTGCAAACCGGACACGTTGACGCCGCCTGGGATGCGGAGCCGTTCCTTTCCGCGGCGACGAAGGACAGCCGTGCGATCGAATACGGCTTCGATGCGATCGCGAAGCGGTTTTTGATCGGCGGCTGGTTCACGACGCCCCAATGGGCGAACGAGCATCGGGATACCGTCGCGCGTTTTGCGGCAGCCATGCACGAAACCGCGACCTGGGCGAATAAAAACGCCGCGCAGAGCGCACCGATCGTCGCAAAATACACGAAGATGGATCCGGCCGTCCTCGCGACGATGACGCGCTCCGTTTACGGTGAGTCACTCACCGCCGCCTCGATGCAACCATTGATCGATATCTCGGCCAAGTACAACGGGTACGCGACCTTCCCGGCGCAAGAACTGATCTACACCGCGCCCAAAGCATGACGACGCGTAGCGTTTCCGTCGTCGGGGCCGGGCTCGGCGGTTTAACGGCTGCTCTGGCGCTGATCGACCGCGGATTCGACGTGACGGTCTTCGAACAGTCCAGCGAGTTGCGTGAAGTCGGCGCGGGCGTGCAGCTCGGTCCCAACGCGATGCGCGTTTATGCGGCACTGGGCTTGGATCGCGCCATTGCCGATCTCTCGTTCGTTCCTGAAGCCCACGTGGTGCGCAACGGCAAGAGCGGCGCCACCATTGCGACGACGCAAATGAAGGGCGTGTACGAGGCGCAGTACGGAATCGGCTACCATACCCTGTTGCGCGCCGACCTGCAGAGCCTGCTCGCTTCGCGCCTGCCGGCCGGCGTTTTGCAACTTGGGAAGAAGACCAGCAGCGTCGCCGGCGGCGCCATGGGGGCCAGGCTGCATTTCGAGGACGGTTCCTCCGTCGAGAGCGATGTCGTGGTGGGTGCGGACGGCATCCATTCCGCGATTCGCGAGCATTTGCTGGGCAAGGATTCGCCGCGCTTCACGGGCACGGTCGCGTATCGCGGCGTTGCGAAGGCCGAAGCGCTGCCGAGCGGCCTGCTCACCGGCGACGTTTCGGTCTACATCGGTCCGCACGCGAGCTTCGTCTACTATTTCATCCGCCGAGGCGAACTCGTGAATTGGGTCGCGCTGGCGGAGGAGACGTCGTGGCAGCAAGAGTCATGGAGCGCGGAGGCCGATGCGACCGACGTCTTGCGACTCTACGACGGCTGGTGTCCGGTCGTCGCCGAGCTCGTGTCGAAAACGGACCGCTGCTATAAATGGGCTCTGTTCGATCGTGACCCGCTTGCGCGCTGGGTCGACGGCCGCATCGCGTTGCTCGGCGACGCGGCGCACCCGATGATGCCCTACCTCGCGCAGGGGGGCTGCATGGCGATCGAAGACGGCTACGTATTGGCGAGCGAACTGGCGAGGGGGAGCGATGACCCGGCGCGAGCGCTGCGCCGCTATCAGACCCTGCGTTTGCCCCGGGCGTCGCGCGTTCAGCTGATGTCGCGCAAGGTCGCGCGCGTCAACCAGACCCCATCGCTCGCGGCGCGGATTGCGCGCGATCTTCGTCTGGCGCTGCAAAAGTTGCTCAATCCGCGGCAGCACGCGTACAAGATCGAATGGATCTACGGCTTCGACGTCACGCGGTGACCGGCCCCATGCCAGGAAAGCGCTGCTTTCTCGACGATGTGACCATGTAGGTTTCTTTCGGGGAGGTGGGCTTCGTGAAGTGCTCGCACGCGCTGCCGATGGCAGCGATTCTGGTGGTTGCTCATTGCAGCAGGACTACGTCCGCTGCAGGCGCAGACGGCCGATCCGCGATCCGCGCCGGGGGGCTACACCGTCGCGCAAGCAGCCGCCGGCGCAAAACTCTACGACGCGAATTGTAGTGCCTGCCATGGGGCGAATATGCACGGCCCGGCGGGGCCGGCGCTCATCGGCGATGCGTTCACCTCGCAGTTTACGAACGAGCCCGTGAGCGACATGTACGGCTTGATGTCGAAGAACATGCCGCTCGGCAGTCCCGGCAGTCTGAAGCCGGCCGAATACTTGGCCATCACCGCCTATATTTTGCAACGCAACAAGTACCCCGCCGGAACGGCGCCGCTGACGCAAGCGAAGCTGAAGACCATCAAGATCCTCGCGCCCTCGAGCTAGCGCGCGGCGGTCCAGCGATGGAATTATCGCCCGGCGATCGGATCCTCGTGACCGGCGGAACCGGGGTGATCGGCGCATGGGTGGTGCGCGAATCGATCGACGCCGGCTTCGAGCCGATCGTGTTGACGCGCGGCGTAACGAAGGCCGGCGTGCCGCTGTTAGCAGACCGGCTCGACCGCATTACGTTCGTCGAAGGCGACATCACCGAACCGTGGACGATCGTGCAGGCGATGCAGCGTTTCGCGCCGGCCGGAATCATCCATATGGCGAGCGCAAAGCCGTGGCAGATCGAACCCGAAAGCACGCCCTTTCCGAATCCGGTGCGCGGCTTGAACAACATCGTCATGGGCACGGCCAACGTGCTCGAGGCGGCGAAGCAATTCGGCGTCAAGCGCGTCGTCTTTGCGGGTTCGAAGGCCTCCTACGACGCGTTCAGCGGCGAACACGGCTTTCCAACCTATCGCGCGGTGAGCGAACGCTATCCGAGCAATCCGGTCTCGATGTACGGTATCGGGAAGCGCGCGGCCGAGCTCACCGGGCAACTGTATCGGGACAAGCTGGGCGTCGATTTTGTCGGCGCGCGTTTCGCAAGCACGTACGGGCCGTTCAAACGCGGCGCCGGCGATCATCCGGCGGTGTGGCTGCGCCGCGCAGCGGAAGGCGAGAACTTCACGCTCACGTTCACGCCGGACGGCTATTCACGGCGGCGCGATGAGTATGTGTTCAACCAAGACGTCGCGCGGGGCATGATCAGGCTTTGCACGGTCGAGCATCCCGGTGAGCTGTTCTACAACTTAGGCACGGGCGTCGGCCATTCGCCCGAAGAACTGATCGATTTGATCGCAACGCTCACCGGTACGCGTATCCCGGTGAAAATCGCCGAATCGCACGTGCCGGTTGCGTCAGGGATCGAAGCCTACGCGGGCGTCTACGACGTCTCGGCGGCGCGCCGCGATCTGCAGTGGACGGCCGAGTACGATCTTGCGGCCGGGTTCACGAAGACGCTCGAAATGGAACGGGCCGGCAAGTGAAGGTCGCCCGCGTCGTCATGGAAACGATCCGCGATCTGGGCGGCAAACGGTTCTTTTGCCTGCCCGGGCGCGCGGTCTACCCGCTGCTCGACGAAATGGCGCGCATCCCGGAACTGCGCTACGTCAATGCGTTGCACGAGTTTTCCCTGACGGCGGCCGCCGACGGCTACGCGCGCGCATCGGGTGAGGTCGCGTTTCTCGGGTTGTATATGAGCACCGGCGTGATGAATGCGAGCAGCGCACTCTTCATGGCGCATCGTGACAAGATTCCGATGCTGGTCATCGCGACGCAGACGGAAAGCTGGGCCGTCACCGCAAACGCGCGCGCTGAGTCGGCGGGCATCCTCGATCTCGTTCGCCCGGTAACGAAGTGGGCGTGGCAAGCCCCGACTGCCGAACGCGTCGGGGAAGCGCTGTTGCGCGCGTACGCGGTCGCGACGACGCCGCCGTGCGGCCCCGCCTTCGTGGCGCTGCCGGTCGACTTCTTCGATGTCGACGTTCCGCACGTGCCGGTTCCCGCGGGCGCGCGCGTTCGCGCGGCGACGGTCGCCGGCGGCGGTCTCGAGGCACTGGCCGTATGGCTCGCGGACGCGCAGCAGCCCGTGTTCGTGATCGGCGGCGAAGCCGTGACGAGCGGCGCTGCGCCGGCCGCGCTGGAACTGGCCGAACGATTGGACGCGAGCGTGGTCTCGGAGCCCGAACCGTCCTTTCTCCCGTCCGATACGCTGCATCCGAACTATTGCGGCGAGCTGACGCCGCGCTCGACCGTGTTCGCGGATGCGGATCTGGTTGTGCACATCGGCGTCAACACGCTGGAGCGCGAACACGCTCCGGTGCTGACGCAGGGACGCGCGAAGCGCCACGTCTACATCGGCAGCGACGAGAAGAAGATACACGAAGCGATCACCTACGATGCCGCTGTGGTCGGCAGCATTCCGGCCACGGTTGCGGCCCTCGCCCAGACCGCCCGCAGGCGTCCGCCCTCGGCTGCGCCGCGGCCGACGTGGAAGGCCGAGCGCGATCGCCTCGTGGCCGCTTCGGATAACGCGCTGCCGTTGACGATCCCGGTCATCGCCACGGCCTTGCGCGAACAGTTGCCGGCCGATGCCGTGATCGTCGAACACGCGACGACCGCTGCCAACCTCTTTCGCCGGACGTTTCACGTGCCGTCGTCGCGGCACTACATCGCAGCGTCGGGCAGCAATCAGGGCTGGGGCGGTGCAGCCGC
The DNA here is from genome assembly GCA_963845455.1 of Vulcanimicrobiota bacterium. Classification (GTDB taxonomy): domain Bacteria; phylum Vulcanimicrobiota; class Vulcanimicrobiia; order Vulcanimicrobiales; family Vulcanimicrobiaceae; genus Lustribacter. Next base: position 174,985 of record CAWJSM010000005.1, read on the forward strand.
GCCCGGCGTAAAGATGGCGCGACCCGACGTTCCGGTGGTGGCCGTCATCGGCGACGGCGGGTTCATGTTTTCACCGCAAAGCATTTACATGGCCGGTCAGTTCGACGCGCCGGTGATTTACGTGGTGTTCGACAACGGCGGCTGGGCGTCGATGGACTCGAGCGTGCGCAGCGGTGCGCCGGCGATCGGCGAACGCGGGATCGATCTCGGCTATAGCTGGTCGATCGACGTTGCCGGCGTCGCCGCCGCTCTCGGTGCCGATACGGCCCATCCGAGCACGCGGGCCGAATTCATCGCGGCGCTCCAGGCGGCGCTTGCAAGCGGCCGGACGACGTTCATCGGCGTTGCGTCGCGCCGCATCGGAGCCGGCTCCGCGCCGGCGTAATCGCATCGACTTGACGAAGGGGGCACACATGCGGGAACTCGGTCTCAAACTACGAGCGTTCGCGTTTTGGCTGGCGGCGGCCGTGCTGATCGCCGGGTCGTTGCCCGGCGCTTCGCAGGCTGCCGACGCGAACGATGTCGTGCGCATCATCATCAATCCCGGCATCTACGATGAGCTGCCGCTGTACTGGGCCGTCGACAAAGGCTATTTCACCGACGCCCACATCGACTTGCGCATCACGAAGGTCACGACGTCCGCCGGCACGCTCGTGCCGTTCCTTGCCCGCGGCGACGTCGACGTTGCACCGATGGTCATGGTCCCCGCATTTTTCAACCAATTCGATCAGGGCTTCGGCTCGAAGATCGTCGCGACGATGGACGAGTCGCACAAAGGGTGGAGCGATACCACGGCCTTCTTGGTGCGCCAAGACCTATGGGATTCGAAGGCGATTCGCAAGCCTTCCGACTTGCGCGGGAAGAAGCTGGTCAAGCCGATCGGTGCGCCCAACGATTTTCTCACCCTCGAGATCATGGCCAAGGCAGGCTTGACGATGGCGAACGTAGAGATGCATACGTCGCTCAACGGGCAGACGACCTACTTGCCCTCGCTGATGAATCACCAATACGACGCGCTCAGCGCGCCGGAACCGATCGCCTCGCAATTGGAAAAAGCGGGCGTGGCGCACAAGTGGCTGAGTTTGCAGGACGTCATCCCGTACTATCAGGCGACGTATCTCGCGTACTCCGAAGCGTTTGCGCGCGATCATCGCGACGTCGCCCAGCGCTTCATGACCGCGTATCTGCGCGCGTGCAAAGACGTCGCGACGAGCAACGGCAAGTGGACGCCGCAACTCGTCGACGAAGTCGCGAACTGGTCGGGGCAGAGCCGCGACGTCGTGTTGGCCCTCCCTGGTCCGGCGTACCCGGGCCTTAGCCGGATCTCGCGGGAGTCGATTTCGCGTCAGGAAGCGATGTGGTACCAGCTCGGCATGATGAAGAAAATGGTCCCGATCGAGCAGTTCATCGACGAATCGTTTGCGGATAACGCGCGCAAGGAACTCCGCATCAAGTAATGCCGGCCAGACTCGCGACCTGCATGATGCCCGCCGATAGCAGAACGACGAGCCACGGCGGCCACTTCCAGACCGCGAGCGCTGCGAATGCGAGTACCGCGAGCGCGGCGTCGGCCGGAGCGTGGATCGCGCTGACCCAGACCGGCTGATAGAATGCCGCCAAGAGCACGCCGACCACCGCGGCGTTCACGCCTTGGAGCGCCGCAACGATGGCGGCATTGCCGATGATGCCGTTCCAGTACGGCAACACCGCGGCGATGAGCAAAAACGAGGGCAAGTAGATCGCGAATAGCGCGATCGCGGCACCACTGATTCCGCTTACGGGGCCATGCATCGCAGCGCCGAGGTAGGAGGCGAACGTGAACAGCGGTCCCGGCATGGCTTGCGCGGCACCGTATCCGGCAATGAAGGCGTCCTGACCGACCCAGCCCGGCGGGACGACGCGCGCTTGCAAGAGGGGCAGCACGACATGACCGCCGCCGAAGACGAGCGCGCCGGATTCATAGAACGCCGTGATGACGTGAAAGACGCCGTTTGCCGTGAAGCGGGCGATCAGTGGCAGACCAACGAGCAGCCCGAGAAATGCCGCGCCGGCCGCAATTCCCGTCACGCGGTTCCCAACTGTCGGTATCGGGCGCGTCGTGACCGGCGCGGTGGCGATGAAGAAGCGGCCGTAGAGCGCGCCGGCGGCGATCGCGAAGAGCTGCACGAACCCCGTCGCCGGCAAGACCGTGATCAGCGCCGCGCTTACGAGCGCGAGGGTCTTGCGCGGCACGTCCGGACAGAGCGAGCGGTACATTCCCGTTACGGCCACGGCGACGACCGCTACGGCAGCGACGAGTAATCCGTGAATCCACGGTGCGCTCGCGACTCCCGGAATCCGTGCGACCCCCAGTGCGAATGCCGCCATCAAAATGGCCGAGGGCAGCGTGAATGCCACCCAAGCGAGCGCGCCGCCAAGCACGCCTGCGCGACTCAGACCGATGATGATACAAACCTGGCTGCTTGCGGGACCCGGAAGAAACTGACACAAGGCAACGATTTGCGCAAACGTTTCCTGGTGCAGCCACCGGCGGCGCTCGACGAACTCGGTGTTGAAATATCCGAGATGCGCGACCGGTCCGCCAAACGCGCTGAGCCCCAGCCTGAGGAAAGCCGCGAAGACTTCGCCCGGGCCGCCCGATTGGCCGGCGCTCGTTGCCAAATCAGTGCCCTTGCATGATGATTGCGGTGATCTCGCGATTGAAGTCCGCGAACTGCGGATAGCGCTCGTCGAGCCCGGTGCCTTGCGGGCCCTCCATGATGTTCACGTGCGAGCGCCGCAGCTCCGCGATCGCCGTTGCCATGTGCGAGCCGCGCATGAGGTCGCTATCCTGTCCGGTGAGATTCCATAAGTCGTCCTGGCCTTCGCGCGTGAGAAGATAGGTGAGAAAGAGCCGCGCGGCGGCCGGATGAGCCGCGGTGAGCGGGATGCCGGGCGAGATGTAGTTCACTTCGGTGGCCTCGCGCGGATAAATCGAAGCGATCGCTTCGCCTTTACGCTGACGCAGGCGCACCTCATGATCGCCGCAGTCGAGTCCGAAGATCAGGAACTCGCCCGAGACCACGCGGTCGATGTCGCCGCAGGTCATGATGCCGTCGACCTGACCGTTGAAGCGCTTGACGAAATCGAGCATTCGTTGCGGTCCGAAGGCCTTCGGCAGCCCCAGCACGGCCATGAACGTTCCTTGATAGGGCGAGGTCGCGATCTTGCCTTTCCACTGCGGTTTCAACAAGTCGGCGTACGAGCGCGGAACGTCGCGCGGCGCAATCAGCTTCGTATTGTACGAAAAGCCGACGAGCTCGGTCATGACCTTGACGGCGCGGCGGTCGTACACTTCCGCCGAGTCCGGTAAATCGGGCACGTATTTGTGCCAATCGACGCGCTGCATCACCGGCGGCAACGAGCGGTCGTTCGCGGTGAAGAGAATGTCCGAACTGGACGTCTGGCCGGCGCGCACCTCTTGCGCCAACTGCCGTAAGAACGCGCCGCCGCCGCCCACCGGCGAGTAACGGATCTCGTACTTGATGTGATACTTCTGTTCGATGTGCTGCTGGATGAGCGCAGCGCCCGCGAGGCCGCCGAAGGTTTCGCTCGCGCCGAGGGTGAGCGTCCCTTCCTTCGCCGCGGCTGCAACCAGGGCAGCGAGGTTTGACGGCTCGGCGTATGCCGCGGGCGCATTCTGTCCCGCGACCGGATTGAGGACAGCCAGCCATAACAGCGTTGCCGCGCCGATCCATCGTGTTGCTTTCAGGTTACGCCACACTGCGGCAAGCCTTATACGTTTCAGGGCACGAGAACCTGCGCGCCGAGTGGAGGAGAGCCGCCGTAGTTCAGACTAGAAATGCTGGTGATGCTCATGACGATCGAGCCCGGCGAGCTCGTGGCGCGCGCTCGGGCAATGGTTCCGTATCTGCGCGAACGCGCGCTCGAGGCCGAACGGCAGCGGCGAATCTCCGCCGAAACGATCGCGCGCTTTAGCGAGGCGGGATTTTTCCGTACGCTCGCGCCGGTGCGCTTCGGCGGGTTCGAATACGGTTTCGGCACGATGATGGACATCCTCGCCGAAGTCGGGCGCGGTTGCGGCTCGTCCGCGTGGCTCTGCGGTCTCGGCATCATTCATCGCTGGCTGCTCTCGCTGTTTCCGCTCGAAGCGCAGATCGACGTTTGGAACGATGATCCGGACGGCATCATCACCGGTTCCTACGCGCCGCAGGGCGTTGCGCAACCGGAGGCGGGCGGATACCGCATTCCGGCCGGCAAGTGGTCGTTCTCCAGCGGCGTCGATCACTCGAGATGGTCGGTCATCGGCGTGATGTTTCCGCCCGGCAAGGACGAAACGGCGCCGTCTCGCGGACTCTTGCTCGTTCCGTCGTCGGATTACACCATCGAGGATGACTGGTATGCGAGCGGCCTGTGCGGCACCGGCAGCAAGACGATCGTCATCGACGATGTGTTCGTGCCCGGCGCATCGCAAGCTGACCTTTCCGCAGGCGGTCTCGGGCAGCGCGCCCGGGAGCCTCGTGCACGCGAACCCGCTCTATAAGGTGTCGTTCATGGCCGGCATGCCGTGCGCGCTCGCCTCGCCCGCGTTCGGCATGGTGCAGGGTGCGATCGACGATGCGCTGGCATCGATCAGCAAACAACTCACGCGAGGTGCGGCCGGCGGTGCCGGCAACCGGGTCGCCGATTATGCGGCCGTTCAATCGCGCATGGCCGAAGCCACGGCCGCGCTCGACGCCGCCCAACTGCTGCTTCATCGCGATTGCGATCAATTGCTCGCTGCGGTGCGCGCAGGTGAAAGCGTCAGCGTCGATATGCGCATCCGCAACCGGCGCAATCACGCCTTCGCCGTGCGCTTGGCGGTGCAGGCGGTGGATGCGCTCTACGAATCCTCGGGCGGCCGCGGCCTCTACCTCGATAACACCGTTCAGCGGGCATGGCGCGACGTCCACGCGGTTTCGAAGCACATCGCGCTCAATTGGGATGCCGTCAGCACGATGACCGGTCAGCACTTACTGGGTCTGGAACCGAAGGGAACCTATTGAAGAAGATGACTCGCGCCGCTGCGTCGGCGTTGATTTTCGGCGGCGCCGCGTTTGGCTTCGCCGCAGCGCACGGCGGAGCGCAAACGCCGGCGCCGGTGCGGATTGCCACGATCCCGATCGAGCCGGGCGCCGAGGTCTACTTTGCAAAGGAGCGGGGCTTCTTTGCAAAGGCGGGCCTCGACGCCGATATCCAGCCGATGCAGGGCGGCTCCGCAATTGCGGCGGCGCTGGTTTCGGGGGCGATCGATATCGGCTTTCTCGCGATTGACGCACTGGCGGCGATTCACCGCAAAGGCGTTCCCTTGGTCGCGCTAGCGCCGGGGACGGAGTACCTTTCTCCGTTCACAACCCAAAATGCGGCGTTAATGGTACCGGCGAACTCCACGGTTCAGAAAGCGCAAGACCTCAACGGGAAAACCGTTGCGGTCATCTCGCTCAACAGCCTCACGCATACCGCGGTGCGGACGTGGATGGATAAGAACGGCGGCGATGCATCGACGGTTAAGTTCGTGGAACTGCCGTCGTCTGCGATGGCGACTGCGCTCGGCGCCAATCGCGTCGATGCCGCCGAGGTGGCCGAGCCGTTCATCGGGGAAGCGAAGAAATCGGGCCGCGTTCTGGCGTACGGATTCGACAGCATCGCCAAGCGCTTCATCACGACGGGATGGTGCAGCACGCCGCAATGGGCCAAGGATCACGCGCCGCTCGCGAACCGCTTCGCCGCCGCGATGCGCGAGACGGCGGCTTGGGCGAACGGTAACCCGCAAGACAGCGGGGCCATTCTCGCGAGTTCGCTAAAGCTCGATCCGGCGCTGGTCGCGGCCATGACCCGCGTGCGGTACACCGACCAGCTGCTGCCCGCGCTGATGCAACCGTTGATCGATGCGACCGCGCACTACAACGGTTTCAGCACCTTTCCGGCCCAGGAACTCATCTACACGCCGGTGCGCTGAACGCGGCCGGCGGTTATGTCGGGTTGGTGATCAGCGTCGCCGCATCGATCGGCTTGGGGACCAGTTTGTATTTCACCGCCACATCGATGACGGGCTGTACGAGCTGCGGCGTGAGCACGGTCGAATAGTCCGCGCGCCGGATACCGCGCATCTGATCCGGATCGACCTTGAGGTACTTCACCAGGATCGGCAACGACGCATCGTGGTGGCTGTTCGCCCAGCGGGCCGTGTCGTAAATTGCGGCGGTGAGACGCCTGGCGCCGGCGGCGTTATTGGCAAGCCACGAGCGCGTGGTAATCCACTGCGAGATCAAAAACCGGTTCGCGACGGCATCGTAGGGTTTCCCGAAGACGCGGATGTCGGTTTTCGCGTTGCTGAAGAACGGTTCCGAGATCGTGGCCGCGGCAACCGTTCCGCGGCGGAGCGCCGCGCGCATCTCCGGCTGCGGCATCTCGATGATCTTGATCGTGCTGATGTCCGCGCCGTTGTTCGAAAGCCACGCTCGCGTCGATGCCGCCGATAGTCCGACCAGCGTGACGACGGCAACGGTTTTGCCGTTGAGCTCTTGCGCCGACTTCAGCGGCGAATCTTTATCCACGCAGAGCAGCGTTGCCGGGTTGCTGCTCATGTAGAGGCCGCCGCCGGCAAAGACGACCAGTGGAATGCCGTTGCCGATCGCATCGGCGATGCCGACGATGTCACCGAGGCCGACGTCCATCGTACCCCCGGCAACGGCGGCCACGACGGCACCGGCGTTATTGAGAACGGAGATCTGCGGCTCGAAGCCGGCTTTCGCGAAGAAACCGTTGTCGGTACCAAAGAACGGTTCGGCAAATGCATCGCCGCCCGGCGTGCCCATGGTGATCGGGGCGAGCGTGCTCTGCGCGCGCAAAGGCGCCGCGGTAGCAATTCCGGCGGCGAATAGCGAGAGCGCCGCCGACCGTGATAGGATCGAATGGGCGGCGCGTGATCCGGATGGTGTGCTCAAATGAGTCCCTCCGACGACGAGTTCCGTTTTCCGACGTCATCGCGACGACGAAGAAAAGTCCCTGCGCGAGGATGCGTATTTTCGCCCGGTGAGCGACCAAGAACGAAAGGTTTCTTCTAATGTTCAGCGTCACTGTTTTGCGTTTGGCACTATGTAACGCGGGTACGCGAGCCGTGTGTCGTTCCGGTCTCTGCGGGCGACATCTCTCGAAAAGCAATGAGGTATTCCACCGTGAAAAAGCTACCAAAAGCGGCATTCCTCGCCGCGTCGCTCGTCGTTGCCGGTGCGGCCTTTGCAGTCGCCGGGCAAGCGGGTGCCGCCGTGACCAGCGCGCTACCGAGCGCGACGAGTATGCATCCGCAACAAATGAGTTCTCCCACTCCTAGCCCGCTGCCGACCTAGCCGAGCGCGCAGGCTACCGGCGGGTGCGGTGGTTCTGTGTCGCGGCCAAAGTCAGCGAGCGCGGGTCGGCAGTTCCGGCCGCGGTGAACAGCGCGATGCTCACATCCGATCGCCTCAGCGCTCTACGGCGTAGAACGGGACGAGCGGCGCGGAAAACATGTGGGTGAAGTTGCATAAAATCAAGCGCAGCGTCGAGATGCGCGCGAACCGTAACAGGAAGTGATCACCGTGAATACGCCGTCGGAGAATGTCGCGAGCCGCTCCGGGGTGATGCTGCGGACCCGGTGCCAGTCCCGTTCGCTTCACGAGGATCACAAGAGCAGCGACGAGCCAACGCGGGGGCGGTGGTTTTGGTTGGGGTCTTATATTACGTACCACCGGAACTGTCCGGCACATCGGTAAGCGAGGCTGCGTTGAAAAAGCGCTCGTGGTCTTCGGCATCTAGGGTGGCGGGTTGAATCCGGATGATTGTGCCGCCCGCGGCGTGAATCACGTTATCCGTTTCGTTTTCCGCCGCGGACGGAGGTTCATCGATAAGGGCTACGAGAGCTGATTCTCCGACCCCGAGTTCTTCCTCGGCGTCATCGACGGCAATGGAATCTTCTTCGCGACTGGCGCTGTGAAACAGGCGTGCGACGGCAGCGAAGAAGATGGCATACCGATGAAGCGGTCGTTCTCCCTGAAACCGTCCGTCAACTTGATAGCCCTGTTTATCGCGGCGGATCACGAAGGTGCGGTGCACGCGGATTGAGTGCAGCGTCTCAAGGCTAGCCTTCGCACGATCTGCGCCGTCGACGGTTGTAAAAAGGGCTTGCAAGTAGATGGACAAACGAAAATCCCTTCGAAATGCCGAGCTCTGTAGGTAAAGGGCAGGACTACTCGCTCGCTAAAAAATCGAGCAATAACAATGTTTCACCTTTCCCGCGTCCTGGTGCGTGCGGCCTTACTGTTTGCCGGCCGAATTGCGGTGGAAGACGGCGCCGTAACGCTGACGTACGGGGCGCTGGCTGTGCGCGTAGCCGCCCTGGCCGCGAGCCTTGCCCGGCGCGGGGTGAAACCGGGCGAACGCATCGCGCTCCTGGACCGCAACAGCTTCCGCACGATGGAGGTGCATTTCGCGTGCGCAGCGCTCGGCGCCGTTCTCGTGCCGCTCAACGTGCGGCTGGCCCGGCTCGAGGTCGAGCGTGTCCTCGCACAGACGGAACCCGTGCTCGTGTTCGCACCGGCGAGTTTCACGGCGTCGATCGGGGACGGCTTCAGCACGGTGTCGTGGAACGACGGTGATCCGCTCCAAACGTCCAGCGACTACGAGAGCTTGCTTGCCGAACCGGCGCCGCTGCGTGAACTCGCGGCGCCGGCGGGCGATCTGGCGCAGATTTTCTACACCAGCGGTACGAACGGCGAGCCCAAGGGCGTGTGCCTCACGCACGGCAACCTCGCCGCCAGCGCGCTCGATTCGATCGTGGCCCTGGAACTCAATGCCGGCGATGTGTGGCTGCACGTCGCGCCGATGTTCCATCTCGTCGACGCGTTCGCAATTTGGGCCATTACGCTGGTCGGCGGACGCCACGTGGTCCGGCACTTCGTTGCCGAAACGTTTGCCGATGAGATCGCCGAATACGGCGTAACGAAGACCAGCATGCCGCCGACGCTGATCGCCCTTGCCGCGGAGCGAGCGGAGGACCGCGATCCGCGCTTCGCCTCGCTCGTGCGCGTGAGCTACGGCGGCTCGCCGATGGCCGAGGCGGTCCATCACCGCGCGTCGCGCGTGATGGACGCGGCGTTCGTTCAGGCCTACGGAATCACCGAAACGTCGGGTCTGGTCACGCAGCAGCTCCCGGGAGATTATCGTGCGGACGGCGATGACATGCAACGCGCGCGCATCGTCTCGGCCGGCGGTCCGGTCGTCAGCATCGATCTGCGCATCGTCGACGACGCGGGCGCAGACGTCGCTCAAGGAAGCGTCGGCGAAATACTCGTTGCGGGTCCACGGGTTATGGCGGGGTACTGGCACAACCAAGAAGCGACGCGCGCTGCAATCTGCGACGGCTGGTATCGCACCGGTGATCTCGGCCGGCGCGACGCGGGGGGCCATCTCTTCATCGTTGGACGAAAGAAAGACATGATCATCACCGGCGGGGAAAACGTGTATCCGAACGAGGTCGAAAACGCCCTCGCGCTCCATCCCGCGGTTCTCGAGGTTGCCGTGTTCGGCATCCCGAGCGTTCGCTGGGGAGAAGAGGTTCGTGCGGCGATCGTCTTTCGCGACGGTTCGAGCGCCGAGCCCGACGAGTTGATCGCGTTTTGCCGTGAGCGCATCGGCGGTTACAAGATTCCCAAATCGTTCGAGTTCCGGTCCGAACCGTTGCCGAAGACCGGACCCGGAAAGGTGGCCAAGAACATCTTGCGCGATCCCCACTGGAGTTCAGTATGAGCGCGCTGCGCGACGTTGCCGTTCCGGTTGACCTCGAGCGATTCCGTTTACGGCGCTTCGTCGAATCGCTGGTCGAAGCCGGCGAATGCGAAGTCGTCGATGAGCATACCGAACTGGTCGACGTTGCCAAGCGCCTCGACGGTAATCTCAAGGCCGTCTGGCTGCGCGACGCGGGCGGCGCGGAATTAGTCGGTAACGTGATGGGCTCGCGGCGCCGGCTCGCGCTGGCGCTCGGCACGACGGAAGCGGAACTCTCGATCGTGATGCAGGCCCGGCTGAGCCGGCCCATCGCGCCGGTGGAAGTCGACTCCGCCGATGCTCCCGTGCACGAAGTCGTACGCACGGGCCGCGAAGCGACGTTGCTCACGCTGCCGGTGCACTTGCAGCACACCCTCGACGGCGCGCCCTATATATCGGCCTCTATCGACTACGCCGTCGACCCGCGGTCCGGATGGACGAACGTCGGCTGCCGGCGGATCATGCTGCGGACGGCGACGACGGCCGGGATCGACCTGAACGCGCCGAGCGATCTGCGCGCGCTGTACGCCGAGTACGTCGCGCGCGGCGAGATGCTGCCGATCGCCTACACCGTCGGTTCGCACCCGCTCGATTTTCTGGGCGCGATGGCCGCCGCACCGGCGTGCGATGAGTTGACGCTGCTCGGTGCATTGCGCGAAGCGCCCGTTCCGGTCGTCAAATGCATCACCAACGACGTGCGCGTCCCGGCCGATGCCGAAGTCGTGCTCGAAGGCTATCTCGACGCGCGCGGTCTGGTCGAACCGGAGGGCCCGTACGGCGAGTACATCGGCTACTACGGCGTGATGAAGCGCAATCCGGTGTTCCACCTCACCGCGATCACGTCGCGGCGCGATGCACTTTTTCAGACGGTGTCGATCGGCGGCCGGTGGCTCGCGCGCACGGATACGGCCCAACTCGGTTCGATCAAGACCGAAGCGACGATCTGGTCGATCTTGCGTCAAGCTGTACGCGAGCCGTTGGCCGTGTACGCGCCCGCGTCGACAGGCGGTATGTACAACGTTCGCGTCGCGCTGCGGCAGCGGTATCCGGGCGAGGCGCGCAATGCGCTGGCGGCGGTGTTCGCCTCGACGGCCGACGTCAAGCATGCCTTCGTCGTCGATCCGGACGTCGACGTGTTCGATTCGGAACAGATGGACTGGGCGCTGGCCACGCGCTTTCAAGGTGACCGCGACCTCTTACTCGGTTCCGGCTTTCGCGCCGTGCCGCTCGACCCGTCACTCGAAGGCCGGCGTGTCGGCGCAAAGGCCGGCTTCGATCTGACGCGACCGTTCGGCAAAGGCGATGCGCTCGAATTCACCATTCCGGAGCCCCCGCTGTGGCACGACGGTGTACGCAACTCGGTGCTCGATGCGCTGACCAACGGGCCATGCACGTTTCTTGAATTGATGCAGATGCTCGGTACGCGTGACGGCCGGGACGTCGTCGCAGCGCTCGGCGAACTCTACGACGCAAACCGGCTCGGTCGGACGGACGACGGCCGCTACATCCTCATTGCGCAACGAACCACGGAAGGACCGTCAGCATCATGACCGACTCGTCGAAGACTTCATCCGCGACCACCGTCAAGCTGACGGCCGACGGAAAGCCGCAGGGGTTTCTGCAACCGCTCGTCGAGCGCACGGTCACACGCTTCGAGCGGCGCGATGACGGCATCGCGGTCCTAACGCTGGACCGTCCGGACAAACTCAACGCGTTCGACGAATTGATGATACGCGAAATCCGCGCGACGATCTGGGAAGCGAACTTTGATCAGCGCGTCAAGGTCCTCGTCATCACGGGAGCGGGCCGCGCGTTTTGCTCCGGCCGCGATATCAACGGGCTCGACTACGAGAACAATCTCTCGACCCCCGAATACCGGGCCTACGTTCGGGCCAATCACGAGATGCTCGACGACATCGAGGCGATCGAGAAGCCGGTGATCGCCGCGATCAACGGCATCGCGGCCGGCGGCGGGACCGAGATCGCTATTGCCTGCGATTTCCGCATCGTTTCCGACCGCGCGTCGTTTCTGCTGCCGGAGAACCAGCTCGGCGTGATCCCGGCATCCGGCGCGTGCTCGCGGCTCACGCAGATGATCGGCCTGGGCCGCTTGAAGGAGATGGTCATCGCTGCGCTGCCGATCGAGGCGCAACGTGCGTACGATATCGGTCTTGCGACGCGGGTGGTCCCGCACGACGTTTTCATGGAGGGCGTATTCGATTTCGCCCGCATCCTGTTGGCGCGCGCGCCGCTGGCGATGGGCATGGCGAAGCACATCATCAACACGTGCCAAAACGTCGACACCGAAACCGGCCGTATCCTCGAGCGGCTCGGTCAATCGATCCTCATCCAAACCCGAGACAACACCGAAGGCATGGCGGCGTTTATCGAAAAGAGGCCGGCGCGTTTCGAGGGACGCTGAGGTGGAACTCGCCGTCGGCCGTTACGGCGCCGGCGGACCGGTACTGCTCCTGCTCCACGGCGTCGGCGCCAACGGTGCGGTGTGGGCGCCCGTGCTTGAGCGCTTGCAAGATATGTGGCCGGGGAGCATTATCGTGCCCGACCTGCGCGGTCACGGGCGCTCGCCGCGAGCTGACGCTTACGGCCTCGGGCTGCATGCGGCCGACGTGGCCGAACTGCTCGTGCCCGGCGACGAAATCTACGTCTGCGGACACTCGATGGGTGGAGCGATCGCGCTCATCCTCGCCGGCGGCTGGTTCGGCATTTCCGTCTCCGGAAGCCTGGCGTTCAGCATGAAGACGGCGTTCGGTGCAGCGGAACTGGAGAAGGCGCGCGCGTTTGCACAAACGCCGGCGCGGCGGTTCGCGACACGCGCGGAGGCGCTCGAGCGTTACCTGCGGGTGGCCGGGCTTTCGGACTTGGTGCCGCTCGATTCGGTCATAGCGCAGGCCGGCGTCGTCGAGCGCGACGGCGGCTGGGAACTCGCTGCCGATCCGGCGACGGTCCTGGCCGGCGGCCCGGATATCGGGCCGATGTTCGGCGCCGCGCGCGGCCCCCTCATCGTCGCGACCGGGGAACGCGATCCGATCGCATCGCCCGCCGACTTGCTACCGTACGCCCCGCAGCTGCGCGTCATTGCCGGTGCGGCCCATAACGTTCACGTAGAAAACCCGGCCGCGATCGCGGCGCTCATCGCCGAGCTGCGGGCCTGATGGCAGCCGCCGCGGTTTGGGATCGCGTCCCGATCATCATCTCGTTTGCGGAGCAACTGCAGATGACGGAGACGTACGGCTTCGCCGGCAGTCAGGGCACGACCGTACTCGAAGGCCAGCTCTTACGGCCGCGCAACGCGCCGTCCGAGACCGTATTCCTGTTCATGCATCCGGCCTCGACGCTGCAGTTGCTGCCCATGCCGGCAGCGCTCGCCGATCGCGGTTTGCACGTGCTTTGCGCCGGCAGCCGCTACGCCAAGAACGACAGTGCATTGATCATGGAAAAAGTCGTCGCCGATCTCGGCGCGTACGTTCGCTATGCGCGGGAAGATCTCGGCTACCGGTACGTCGTGCTCGTCGGCTGGTCCGGCGGCGGTTCGCTTTCGCTCTTCTATCAGGCACAGGCGGAACGGCCGACGATCACGGCCACGCCGGCCGGCGATCCCTACGATCTCACGCAGGCGAAGCTCTCCGCGGCCGACGGCATCGTCTTCATCGCCGCGCACCTCAGCCGAGCGGAAACGCTGACGGAATGGCTCGACCCGTCGGTGCGCAACGAACTCGACCCCGACGATCGCGACCTCAGCTACGACATCTACTCCGCGATGTGTCCGAACTGTCCGCCGTTCAGTGCGGACTTCGTCACCGCGTTTCGCGCGCGTCAGGTCGATCGCAATCAGAAGATCACGGATTGGGCGCTCGACATGCTCGCGACGCTCAAGAAGAAGGATGACGGCGAGCGCGAGCGTGCGTTCGTCGTCCACCGGACGATGTGCGACGTGCGCTGGATCGACACCACGATCGATCCGAACGGACGCCGGCCGAACTGGTGTTACCTCGGCGATCCCCGCATCGTGAACTGCGGTCCCGTCGGGCTCGCGCGCTTCACGACGTTGCGTTCGTGGCTCTCACAGTGGTCGCTCGTAAGTTCGAACGCAAAGGGGCGCGATAACGCGGCTCGGATTCACGCGACACCCGTCCTGCAGATCGAAAACGGCGCGGACGACGCGGTTCCCGCGACGCACAATCCGGCGATCTTCGCCGCGTTGGCGACGCCCGATAAGCAGCTCGTGCACATCGCCGGCGCCACCCACTACTACCTCGGTCAACCCGAGCAACTCGAGCAGTGCATCTCGACCGTCGTCGCGTGGTGCCGCGAGCGCTCGCTGTTGCCGGCGTGATCTATCCGCGATGCGCCCCGAGGCCGCCGACCGGGGTGTGCTGTTCGGTCGTCCCGACCAGCTTCCAGCGATCGTAAATATCTTGCGCCTTGCGCGCTTCCTCGTCGTCGAAAGCGATCAGGTTGGTCGATAGTTCGAGCCTGATTTCGTTGGGGTCGAAGAAGTAGATCGACATCACGGCGCCGTGATCGATTTCCCCGACAACCGGGACGCCGCAGGCGCGGAAGTGTTCCTTCCACGCGCGCAGCATCTCGATGTCGCGCACTTCGAAGGCAAAGTGGCGCAATGGATGCAGCCGTTGCACCTCGTCGGGTGCTTCGTCGTAGAACGTGTAGGCGAGCGTGCTGCCGTCGGCGAGCGCGTACTGTGTCTCGAGGTACTCGTGTCCGCGCTCGTCGCTCCCCGTTCGCGCATCGACGAGCGGCAAGCGCAGCACCTCGGTGCAGAAGCGATGCGTTTTCTCGGCGTCGTAGCCGATGAACGAGACCCGTTCGGTCGCGGTTAGGCCGGACGGCGCGTCAGGCATGCGCGGGCGTGCGCTTCGCAACCCAGGCGGCGAGCGTCGCTTGTGCGCGTTCGGCTGCTGCCGGCGTGCGCGCGGCTAACGGTCCGGCAATCTTCCAGCGCAGGCCTTCGGGATCGCGGAAAGCGACGACGAGGTGACCGTCGGAATCGCGTTCGTCGTCAACCGCAACGCCGGCTGCGATGAGATGATCGCGCCAGCGGCCGACGGCATCGTGCGAGGGCGCCTGTAGCGAGCAATAGCGAGCCGCGTTGTCGGCCCAACTGGGTCCCGGATCGAGCGTTGCGCGGTCGATCGCGAAATACGCGACGTTGCCTTGGCGGCCCAACTCGTAGAAGACGTGCATGTGCGGGCTATAGAGCCCGGTACTGGGAACGTGCAGGTTCGTCACCGCCCACGAGAAGCGCAAGCCGACGACGTCGGTCCAGAAACGATGTGTGTCCTCGATCGCGTCGGCGATGAAGGCGAGATGATGGGCTCCTTCGATTCGAAGCTCGTCGCTCGGTACCATGGACCGGTCCTTCCGCGCTGGGGCAGTTAGCCGAAAGTGTACGCCCGCGCGGGACGCCCGTCAACTTTCGAAGGTGCCGCGAGGCACTCCGTTGACGATATCATGACGTCGTTGAACTGCCATGCCTTTGGAGGTACTGATGCTCGGTTCTTTCCGTTCCGGCGGCCGCACGCTATTCGCGGCGCTCTTACTCGCCGCCCTAGCCGGCGCCACGACGCCGGTACGCGCGGCCGATACCACGCCGTTCGAGATCTATTCGATCGCGTCGCTGACCGGTTTCGGAGCCTTTCTCGGGCAGGCGCAGCAAGACACGCTGCAGCGGCTGGCGGTAAGCATCAACAAGAACGGCGGCATCAAAGGGCGGCCGATTCATTTCACGATTTATGACGATCAGACCAATCCGCAAGTCGACGTACAATTGGTGAATCAGATTTTGGCCAAGAACGCGAGCGTGCTCGTGGGTCCCGGGCTAACCGCACCGTGCTTAGCCGTTATGCCGCTCGTTCAAGGCAAGATGGTCTCGTGGTGCGCGTCGCCGGGGATTCATCCCGACAAAGACTCGTACTCGTTTTCTTCGAGCGTCAGCACGACGGATCTGGTCAAGACATTCGTACGGTACTTTCGCGGCCGCGGCATGACGCGGTTGGCGGCGTTGGTCCCAACCGATGCCACCGGACAAGACGCCGACAAGAACCTGGCCGAAGTGCTCGCGCTGCCGGAAAACAAAGACATCAAACTCGTCGCGCATGAGTATATGAACAATACGGATCTCTCGGTGTCGGCGCAGATCGCGAAAATCAAGGCGGCAAATCCGCAAGCGCTGATCGCCTGGACCATCGGAACGCCCACCGCGACCGTCCTTCACGGCGTCAGCGACGGCGGTCTCGATATCCCGGTCGCGCTTTCGAACGGCAACATGACGTTTGCAGCGATGAAACAGTGGGCGGCGTTCTTGCCGAAGGATCTCTATTTTCCCGGCGCACCGTTTCTGGCGGGCGCGATGGGTTCGGCGCAGCAGCGAGTCGCGATCCAGCAATTTTTCGACGTCACCAAGGGACAAGGCGTTCAGCCGGATTTTCAGACCGGACTGATCTGGGATCCGGCCGTGCTCCTCATCACGGCCCTACGCTCGCTCGGGACCGACGCGACCGCAACCCAAGTGCGCGATTACATCGACAAGATTCATGATTTTGCCGGCATTGCGGGCGTCTACGATTTCCGCGACGGCAGCCATCGCGGGCTCTCGCAGAAGGACGTGCTCATCATGCGCTGGGACGTCGCCAAAAACACGTGGGTCGCGGTAAGCAAACTCGGCGGCGCACCGGAGGCGCCCTAACGTAATGATGATCAGCGCTGAATGGTGAACGTTAGCGGGCGTTCGCGGCGCTGCAGGAGCCAGTCGGCGTGTTCGACCAGGGCTTCGCGACCGATTTCAAGCAGCAGTGCCTCGGCCTCGCGCGACGATTGCGGCGGCAGCTTCGCGATGCGGCTCTTCACGATATCGAAGACGAGGAACATCCGCTCGTAGCGTTTTGCGTTCGTCGCGAAGCCGAACTTGCTGCCGTACGCGGTGAGAATCGCTGCGTAGGTGCTGGCAAGCGTGAACACCGTTTGACCATTCCGGCGAAACCACGTCGCGATGGCCGCGAACGTGCGCTCGTGAACATGCGCCGCGAGCTGCGGCAGCAGCCATGCCGCCGCGGCGCAGACGGCACCGATGACGACCAGGGCCTTTGCTGCGGACTCGATGCGCCTGCGCTTGCGTTCCTCACGCCGCCGCGTCCGTCCATAGAATTCCCATTGGCCTTCGAGCCAGTTGCGGCACGCTTCGGCCGCGGGTTGCGGCGCCGTTCCCGGGCGAATCGGATCCACCAGATCGATCGTGCGCAAAGCGAGCCGGATCCACTGCAGTTCGCTCTGGTGCATCCGCAAATAGCACGCATCGGCAGAGGCGACGATCCCATCGAGCGCCCAAGCCCCGCGCACGCGCAACGCTTCGGAGAGCGCCCGATAATCCTGGTAGCGGTTTTCCACGTCGGCGCGCCGCACCACGGCGTAGACCAAGAAGCCGAAGGCAAGGAGTGCCGACTGCACGGGCGGTGCGAAACGTAGGATCTGCACGGTCGCGGCCGCTGCAAAGACCACGTAGAGGGTGTTCGTGACGAACCTGATGCGGTGTTGCAGAACGTTGCTCAAGGCATCGACCGCAGCTTGGAGCGACGGCCGCGATTCTGGCGCCGCGGCATTCGCACGGAGATCGCGATTGAAACGTTCGAGGCGGGCTGTGGCTGCGTCGTAATCGCGCTGTGCGGTGCGGTCGCCGTCGAAACGCGGCGGATAAATGACGGCGGCGTGTCCCTCCGGCGCCGGCTCCCCCGCGCGTGCGGTCGGAATCTGCACCACCGGTCCAACGTCGGGGAATGCGTTGATGGAGATTTCGTCGCCCGCAGCATAGCTCTCGGAGCGCAAACCTTCGATGCGCATGCGGACCACGTCGCCGGTGCCGCCATCGCCGCGGCTCGCGACGCCGTCCCAGAGCGCGATGACGAAGTGACTGTAGCGCGCGATGGACTGTGCCAGCCGCACGTATCCGCGTTCGATATCGTCTTCGTCGAGCACCCGGATTTCCAGCACGTGTTCCAGCACGGCGTGGAAGCGGTCGAGATCGCCGGCCGAGAAGTCGCGTTCGTACCGCTCGAGCGGCGCGGGCAGCAGTGCGCACACGGGAATGCCGGCGGCGAGGGCCCGCTCCGCGCACAGAAGGTCCGCGCCCGAGGCCATGCCGCAGAGCATGATGAGGGGCGTGTCGACCAGCCGGCCCCGCAGCCCGCTGAGGACAGTATCGACCTCGGCCGCGAGGCGCGGTTCGGCTGCCGGGTCGATGTGCCGATGTCCCGTCACGCCGACGACGAACGGCAGCCGATTCGTGAAGTGATCGGCCAGGGTGCTCATACAGCTCGCATTCTCCCCAGCCTGGCGGTCGCCCGCCCCCGTTTTGAGCGAGAAATGATTGTGCGGCAGCCACACGGTATTTATGCTTTGTTGCTTACCGGATGCTCGGTTAAACGGGGGATCGTGAGAGAGGCGCCTCATGGCTGACGTCTTCATCAGCTATTCGCACGTGGATAACGAGTCCGCCTCAGCGGATGATGCGAAAGGCTGGATCGACCGCTTCGAGCTGGCTTTCACGACGAAGCTTCGCCAGCTTTGCGGGGCCACGACCGAGGTATGGCGCGATCATAAGATCGACGGCAGCGATTTGCTCACGCCGACCATCGAGGAGAACGTGCGCGGCGCTCGGCTGTTCCTCTCGGTGTTCTCGCAAAGCTATCTCGAGTCGGAATGGTGCCGCACCGAGCTGCGCATTTTTGCGGAGGCCGCCGGTTCGTCGGGCGGTTTGCGCGTCGGCACCAAGTCGCGCATTCTCAAGGTGCTCAAGACCCCGGTCGATCAGCGCAGCGAGGCGCGCGCCGAGATCGACATCTCCGATCTCATCGGCTATCCGTTTTTCCGTAAACGCGAAGACGGAAAATACTGGGAGTACGACCCGGTGCTCGGACAAGAAGCGCGTGAAGAGTTTCACCGCCAGGTCCTCGAGCTGGCGATCGATGCAAAGGCACTGCTCGATGCGCTGAAAGACGACGGCGTCGTCGAGTCCCCGCAAAACACAAGCGGCACGGTCATCTATCTCGCGCAGACCGCCGACGATCTGGCCGGCGATGCGGAGCGTTTACGGCGGGAGCTGCGGATGCTCGGGCACACCGTGCTGCCGGATGCTCCGCTTGCGTTCGGTTCCGACTATGAGGAACGCGTGCGGGCGGACTTGGCGAAAGCGCACATCGTCATCCACCCTGTCGCGAAGGGCCTCGGCGTGATGCCCGAATCGAGCGACACGCGGATCGTCCCGCTGCAATACCGCCTCGCCCGCGAAGCGAAGCTGGAGCGGCTGGTGTGGATGCCGCCCGAGGCCCGAATCGAGGAGCTCACCGATGCCGCGTTCCGGGCCGAGCTCGAGATGGACGCCGACGTGCGCAAGTGCACGCTCGAGTCGGTAAAGACCGTTATTGCGAAGCTCGTTGCGCGCCGCGCGGAGCCCGTTAAGACGCCGGTCGCTGCGCCCGCGACGGCGGGTGAACGGTCGCAGATCTACGTGATCTTCGATCAAGAAGACGCCGCGCTTGCGCAGCCGTATGCGGAGCATCTCGTCGCCCAAGGTTACGCGGTGACGTTCCCGCTTTTTGAAGGCGACGAGGCCGAACGCCGTGCGGATCACGACGAGACACTCTGTGAATGCGATGCGGTCATCGTGTTGCACGCGTCCGCGACCGACTTCTGGCGGCGGGCGAAGCTGCGCGATCTCAAGCGTTCGTTCGGCCAGGGGCGGCGCCGTCCGTTCGCGGCGCGGGCGCTCCTGCTGCTCGGTGCCGCCGCCGAAGGTTCCGGCGATGCACTCGACCCCGATTTGATCGTTCTCCGCGACCGCGATGGCGCGGCTTCCCCGGCGATGCTCGATCCGTTCCTCGACGTGATGCTGCGCGGCAAGGGTCCGACGGGATGACCTCGATCGCGTCCAAACGCGCGAACCCGTTTCCCGGATTGCGGCCGTTCGAGGAAACCGAAGACGAGTTGTTTTTCGGACGCGACGAGCAGATCGACGATCTGGTCGGCCGTCTGCGCCGCCGCCGTTTGATCGCCGTGATCGGCACGTCCGGCAGCGGCAAGTCATCGCTGGTGCGCGCGGGACTGCTGCCGGCGTTGCACGGCGGCTTCATGGCGGGTGTCGGGTCGCGCTGGCGCGTCGTGACCATGCGTCCGGGTAGCGCGCCGATCGCCAATCTCGCGCTCGCGCTCGACGTCGCGGGATTGTCCGGGGCACCGGACATCGATCGGGAAACGCGCATCGGCCTGACCCGTGCCGGGCTCGATCGCGGCACCCTCGGATTCGTCGACGTGCTGCGCGAGTCAAATCTCGGCAAGACCGAGAGCGTTCTGCTGCTGGTCGACCAGTTCGAAGAACTGTTCCGCTTTCAGCAAGACAATCCCAACGAAGCGGCGGCGTTCGTCAAGCTGCTGCTGACGGCTAGCGAGAGTCCCGACGTCCCCGTTTACGTCATCCTCACGATGCGCTCGGATTTTCTGGGCGACTGCGCGCAGTTCGGCGAACTCGCGCAGCGCATCAACGACGGTCTGTTTCTCGTGCCGCGCATGACCTGGGATCAGTTGCAAGCCGCGATCGAGATGCCCGTGCGAGCGGCCGGCGCCGACATTCAACCCGCCCTGGTTACGCGGCTGCTCAACGATCTCGGCGATAATCCCGATCAGCTGCCGGTGTTGCAGCACGCCTTGATGCGGACGTGGGATCTGCGGCCCGATTCGGACGAGCCGTTCGTGCTGACGCTGGAAGATCTCGCGCGCACCGGCGGCCTCGACAATGCACTATCGCTGCACGGCGACGCGGTCCTGGCCACGCTCGACGAGCGCGATCGGATCGCAACGGAGAAGTTGTTCAAATGCGTGACGGAACTGGGGGCCGACAACCGCGGCATCCGGCGCCCGACTCGCTTAGGAGCAATTTGCGCGATCACTGGGACCTCGATCGAAGAGATGACCCGCGTCGTCGACGCGTTTCGCGCTCCGGAATGCTCTTTTCTCGCGGTGCGGCCGGGGCCGCTCACCGAAAACACGGTCATCGACATCGCCCACGAAGGGCTCATGCGGTTGTGGAAACCGTTGATCGCGTGGGTGGAAGAAGAAGCGCACTCCGCCGAGCAGTATCGCCGGCTTTCGACCGCGGCGACTCTTCATGCCGAGCGCCATGCCGCTTTGTGGCGGAATCCCGACCTGCAGATCGCCGAGAATTGGCGCGCGAAAACCGAGCCGAACGCGGCTTGGGCGAAGCACGTCGACCCGCGGCTCGATTTCGAACGAACGATCGCGTTCCTCGATGCAAGCGTCGCCGAACGCGAACACGAGCGATCGGTTCGCCTGCGCCGCAACCGGCTGATCATCGGCGGACTCACCATGCTGGTCATCATCATGGCCGCGATTTCGGCCGTCGCGGTGCAACAAGCGCATCTCGCGGCTTCGGAGCGAGTGGATACCGTCGTCGCCCAGTCGAGCTTTCTTTCGCGCGATGCCAATGCCGCGTTGGATCGAGGCGATGCGGTGACGGGCATGCTGCTCGCCATTGAAGCGCTCAAGCTGGGTGGCGAAAACGCTCCGCCGCAGGCGACGTATGCGCTGCAAGACGCGCTCGCCAACCAGCAAGAGCGCGTGATTATGCGCGGCCACGCGCAAAGTATCCAAGGCGTCGCCTTTTCGCCGGACGGGCGGCGCGTGGTGACGGCATCAGCCGATCAGACGGCGCGGATTTGGGACGCGAAGTCGGGCGCGCAAATTGCCACCTTGCGCGGTCATACCGGCGGCTTGAGCTGGGCCGTTTACTCGCCCGACGGGCGGCACATACTCACGTCGGGCGATCACACGGCGCGCTTGTGGGATGCTGCGAGCCATCGGCAAGTCGCGCAGTTCAGGGGTCCGGATCAAATGGAATCGGCGGTCTTCTCGGCCGACGGGAACCGTATCGTGGGCGCAAACGACGATCACACCGCGCGTATTTGGACGGTTGGCAGCAAGCATCTCGATGCCGTTTTGCGCGGCCACACCTCGCCCGTGGATTACGCCGAGTTCTCGCCCGACGGCAAGCGCGTCGTTACCGCATCGAACGACAAAACAGTCCGTCTTTGGGATGCGGCAAGCGGAAAGCAACTTGCGGTTCTGCGCGGGCATACGGCCGCGGTCGACTCGGCGGTCTTTTCACCCGACGGGCGGCGCATCGTCAGCGCGTCGCTCGACGGCTCGATCCGCGCGTGGGATGGGCGAACCGGTGCGGCGCTGACCGATCTTGCGATTGATTCCGCGGGCGCAACATGCGTGGCATTTTCAAGCGACGGGAGCCGGCTAGTCGTCACGGCGACGAACGGCAGCTTGTACGTGGTGGATGCTGCGCGTATGAAATTGATCGAGCGTCTCAGCGGTCACGAGGGGGCCGTGACGGCGGCTGCGTTCTCACCCGACGGGACGCGCATCGTAAGCGCATCCGGCGACACCACCGCCCGCATTTGGGACGCGGCGAGCCGGGTTCCGGTGAACGTGCTCCGCGGTCACAACGGCGCCACGTTCTCCGTCAGCTTTTCCCCGGACGGAAAACGCCTGGTAAGCGCCTCCGCCGATCACACCGCTCGTATCTGGAACGTGCTGAGCGGAACGCCGATCGCGGTTCTCCGCGGCCATAGCAATCAAGTTACCACCGCTGCTTTTTCACCGGACGGAAGCCGCATTGCGAGCGTGTCCCTCGACCGGACCATCCGTATCTGGAACGCCGCGAACGGCAGGCAAATCGCCGTCTACCGCGGGTTGCCCAAGAACCCATTTTATCTCGCCTACGCGCCCGATGGCCGCACGGTGCTCGTGCCGTTCGAAGATGACCACACGGTGCGCATTTACAACGTCGCGAATGGAAAGCAGGTGCGCATCTTGCGCGGACACGGCGACATCGTCCGTGAAGCGACCTTCTCGCCCGACGGAACGCTCGTGGCGAGCGCTTCCGACGACAGCACGGCACGCATCTGGAATGTCGCGACGGGCAAACAATTGCACGTGTTGCGCGGTCATGAAGGCTCGGTCTTCGGGGTGGCGTTTTCGTCCGACGGCCGCCGCATTGCGACGGCTTCTTTAGACCGCAGCCTCCGTATATGGGATACCGCGAGCGGCCGTCAACTCTCGGTTATCTACGGCCACGAAGGCATGGTCGTCGGCGTTGCCTTTTCGCCCGACGGCCGTCAGCTAGCGAGCGGTTCACTCGATCGCACCGTCCGGATTTGGGACAGCGCAACGGGCGCGCAAATAGCGGTGCTTCGCGGTCACCAATCGGATGTGTACCGCCTGGCCTACTCGCCCGACGGACGCCGGCTCGCGAGCAGTTCCCTCGACAGAACGGCTCGCATCTGGGAGTTGCGTCCAGCGCTGCAAGGGGATGCGCTCTTAGCGGCCGCAACCGCTGCCGTCCCGCGTCAGCTCACCTCGCTTCAGCGCGATCAGGAGTTTCTCACCGCCGCCCCCGGTTCGCGCTAAGGAGCTGATCTCAGCCGATCGAGTCGAGGCACAACGGCCGTTGTAGACGAAGGGGCCGCGATGAGAGCTTCGTATCGACTACTTGGGCTTGCCTTCGCGCTCGCGCTATTCTGCAGCGCCGGCGCGACCGCGCAAACCACGCCCGTGATTCATTTCGGCTTGGCGCCGTTCGAAGGTCAGGCCGGCCCGTATTATGCGCAGGACCTCGGACTGTTCCAGGCAGCGGGCCTCAACATCGATATCCAGCAGTTCAACGGCGGTGCTGCCGTCGTGTCCGCAATCGCCGGCGGCGCGCTGCAAATCGGCGGCGGTACCCCGCTTCCGCTGGCCCAAGCGCGCGCTCGCGGGATCAAAGTCGTGCTCATCGCTCCCGGCTACATCTATGACTACAAGGCGCCGACGCCGATCAACGCGCTGGTCGTCGCCGTGAATTCCCCCATCCACGACGCGAAGGACCTGGCGGGCAAGACGGTTGCGGTGACGCAGGTGCGCGGCCTCGATGAGCTCGCCGTCGACTACGTGGCTCGACGCACACGGCGGGGATTCACACAGCGTGAAGTACACGGAGTTCCCGCAGAACGCGATGGCCGATGCCGTGGCGGCGGGCCGCGTCGATGCCGCGGAAATCGGCGACCCCGCATTGTCGGGCGCGCTCGAGGCCGGCAAAGTCCGGATCCTCGCCAAGGCGTACGACTCGATCGCGAACCGCATTTTCGGGTCGGTCTGGTTCGCGAGTGAAGACTGGGCCACACAACACCCCGACGACGTGCGCAAGTTCGCCGCTGCCATCAATCAAGCCGCAGCCTGGGCGACGCGCAATCCGGTTGCGGCGGCGAAGGTGCTGCAGAAGTACATGAAAGTGACCTATTCCACCGCTCATGAATACCATGGTCGCACCCTCGACCCGGCATTCATCCAGCCCGTCCTCGACGCAGTCGTCCGCTACAAGCTTCTGACGACCCCCATGAGCGCGAACGACCTCATCTTCAAGAATTGAATTCGGGGTTCGAAGTTATCGCGACGGCAATAGTGCTACGGCGAACGCGCACCAGCCGGCCACGAATGCCAATCCGCCGAGGGGCGTGACGGCGCCGAGGATCCGTTTCCCGGTCAAGGCGAGCGCGTACAGGCTTCCGCTGAAGATGAGGATGCCGGCAAACAAGGAGCCACGCGGCGGCGGTTGCGGCCGCTCCGCTCACGACGCCGGAGCGGATTGCGAGCCCGAGCGCTAGCAGCCCGAGCGCGTGCGTAACGTGGTAGAACACCGCGCGCTCATAAATGCCCGTTGCGTAAGCGTCGAGGCGTTCGCGCAAGGCGTGCGCGCCGAAGGCGCCGATCAGCACGGCCAGCGCCAGTAATGCCGCGGCGACGACTACCCCACCACATATTACCGGCGACCTTGTTCGACGCCGCTCAAGAATCCGCGGACTGCTGCGCGGAATGCGATCGGCTCCTCGACGTGCGGCATGTGCGAGCTGTTCGGGAAAACGATCCATTCGGCGTGCGGAATCCGTTCGACGATGGCACTCACGATGGCAGGCGTCGCTTCGTCGTAGGCGCCGCTGAGCAGCAGCGTCGGAACCGTGATGCGGTCGAGCCGGTCGAGAATGGTCCAGGTCCGCAGCTTGCCGATAACGTGAAATTCGCTCGGTCCGTTCATCACGTTGTAGACGAAGCCGTCGCTCTCCATCGCATGGAACGTTTCGACCACTTCGGGCGGCCACTCCGCCAAGCGGCAAACGTGCCGGCGGTTGAAGACGTCGACCGCCGCACCGTAGGCGGGGTCGCTCGTCGTGCCGGCCGCTTCGTGTGCCAGCAGTGTCGCCTGCACGTCGGGCGGAAGCGCAGCGCGCAGGCGATTGGCCTCCGTCACCCACTGCACCATGTCGGCGGGTGAGTCGGCGACGACGATGCTCGCGAGCCCGGCCCGCGGCTCGAGCGCGTACTGCATCGCGAGCATTCCGCCCCACGACTGGCCGAGGAGATGCACCTCATCCAGCTGTAGCGCAGCGCGGACGGCATCGAGTTCGTGGACGAACAGCTCGGCGGAATAGAAGTCCGGATCGGCCGGATGCCCGGAACGTCCGCAGCCGATCTGATCGTAGAAGATGATGCGTCGTCCGTCGGCCAGCGCTTCTAACGAGGCGAGGTAGCGATGCGTCGCGCCGGGACCGCCGTGCAAAACCAACAGCGGCAGTCGCCCGTCGCGGTCGTCACCGACGCTGCGATACCACACGTCGTAGCCGCGAAACGATAGCGTGCCTTCCCGTTCGCTCATTTGGTTGCCCGTTCTCTCTTGGTTGACCCAACCCGCTCAAGCCGAAAGGCGAGGAGCATGCCTGCAATCGGAGAAGGCCGCGCCATGACGACGACGACACTCGGAGTCCTTACCGGCAACGAGCGGCGGGTCGAAGGCCGCGAGAAGGTCAGCGGCGCGGCGCAGTATGCGGCGGACATGCGCCGGACCGGGATGCTGTGGGCCGCGTTCGTGATCTCACCGCACCCGCACGCCCGCATCGTACGCATCGACACCGCGGCTGCCAAAGCACTGCCGGGCGTGCACGCCGTGCTGACCGCTGCGGACATCGGCGAGGTCCGGTTCGGATCAGTGCTTGCTGATTGGCCGGTATTGGCGTCGGAACGCGTGCGGTTGATCGGCGACTACGTGGCCGCCGTGGCGGCGGAAACGCGCGAGCAAGCCGAGGCAGCAGCGGCGGCCGTCGATGTCGTCTATGAGGAACTAACGCCGATCCTCGACACTGCGGCAGCGATCCGCGACGGCGCGCCGCTCGTCCACGAGAACGACGAAGAGTACGCCTTCACCGCCGGCACGCGCGCGCCGCGGCCGCATCCCAACCTGCAAGGCTACGATCTGGTCGTGAAAGGCGACCCCGACGCCGGCTTTGCTTCCGCCGAGCACGTCTTCGAGCACACGTACCGCACGCCGCGCTATCATCCCGGTTACATCGAGCCGCGCGCGGCGATGGTCTGGATCGACGGGAGCGGCGCGGTGCACGTGGTGTGTCCGACGAAGGCGCCCTACTCGCACCGCGACATGATTGCGCGCACGATCGGCCTGCCGAAAGACAAAGTGATCGTCGAGCCGAGCTTCATCGGCGGCGATTTTGGACCCAAAGGCACGATGGTCGACGACTTGCCGCTCTATTATCTCGCCCGTGTCACCGGCCGCGCCGTCAAGTACGTGCGCACGTACAATGAAGACCTGCGCTCGGGCACGGTTCGCCACGCCTCAACCGTTCACGTGCGGCTCGGCCTCGGGGCCGGCGGAAAAATAACGGCCCTCGATCTGCGCGTGATCTACGACGGCGGCGCGTACGCGGCGGTGAAGTCGCTGCCGTGGCTGCTTCCCGGACGCGCACCCAAATTGCCTTATGCGATCCCCAACGCCCGCGTCGAACGCATGGCCGTTTACACGAACACGATTCCGACCGGCGCCGTGCGCGCTCCGGGCGACGTGCAGATTTTCTTTGCGGTGGAGTCGGCCATGGATGCGATCGCTGCGGAACTGCGGCTCGACCCATTCGAGCTGCGGCTGCGCAACGCAACGGTTCCGGGCGACACCGACCTCGAAGGAGGGCAGACCGCGCGCCCGCGCCCGCGCGAAGTGCTCATGACGTTGCGCGAAGCGATGGGCTGGGACCGGCCGGCCATTGCAGGGCGCGGCCGCGGCATCGCGCTGACGGCTCGGCATATCGCCGGCGGCAAAACGAGCCTTGTCGTAACCGCGCATCCCGACGGTCGCATCGAGGTCGAGACCGGTGCCGTCGAACCGGGAACCGGGGCGTTCACCGTCATCAGCCGCATCCTCGCGAGCGAGTTGGGCATCGATCCCGCACGTATCAGCGTATCGCGCGGCGATACGAACAACGCGCCGCACGATCCGGGCAGCGGGGGCAGCAAAGGGACCGTGATTCTGGGACATGCTGCGCTTGACGCCGCGCAGAAGCTGCGCGCTGCGCTGGCGGAACATCCCGCGGATGCGGTGCGCGTCGTCGGCGAGACGCCGGCACTTGGAAAGCCGGGCGATCCGGCGTGGCTCAACTACTGCGGTTACGGCGTCGAACTTTCGGTCGACGCGGAGACCGGAGCGATCCACATCCACGATGTCGCAATGGTCGTCGACGTCGGCGCGATCATCAACCCGGTCGCGCACCGCGGACAGCTCGAAGGCGCGTTCTCAATGGGGCTCGGCCACGCGCTCACCGAGGAATTGTATCTCGAGGGAGGTCGCATCACGAACCCGACCCTCGCTGATTATAAATTGCCGTGCCAGCGCGACATGCCGCCGCTGCGAATCGTCGAACTCTCACCCGACGGCGGCCCCGGCCCCTTCGGAGCGAAGGCCGGCGGCGAATTCAACGTCGCCGGTGTCGCTCCGGCGATTGGAAATGCGATCGCCGCCGCCTGCGGCGTCCGGCTCGACGCGATGTCGTTCACGGCGGAGCGCATCTACGCGGCCCTGCACGACGTCCGCGGGGTAGCGCCTGCTTGAACCTTCCACAGAACGGGGATAGGGGTGCAGCGTGAACACAACGACGTCCTTTAGCGCGCCCGTCGACTCCCTGACGGACGCCGAGCTCTGTACCCGTTGCGAGGTACTGCCGAAGCAAGAGTTCGGCGCGGGCCGGCTGCATCTGGGTCTGCCGGTTGCGTTCGTCCTCCGCAAGACGCGCGCGTTTCTCGATGCGTCAACGTGGTCGTGGCGCGAAGAGCCGAGGCTGCTTTCGATCGACGTTCCTGACGGGATGCTGGCGAGCTATTGCCGCCGGCTTGAAGGCGAATATACACCGGTCGAGCGCGACGAAATCCGCGCGCTGTTCGTGCCCGCGGGTCGCGAGCCCAGCTTAGCCGACTTTCATCGAGGCGGATTCACTGCGCCGCGTCAGCGCACGCGCGAGCGCCGGACTGCTCGTCGACACGCTCGGAAACCATCTCACGTGCCACTTCCAACCGATCATCGACGCCGACTCGCTCGGCGTGTACGCGTACGAGGGACTGCTGCGAACGACGCCGGGGGCGCCGCTGGCGACGGTCGGCGAGATCTTCGCCGTTGCGCGAGACGCCGACATGTTGCCGCACACCGATCTCGCCGCACGCAGAACCGTCATCGCACGAGCGGCCGAAACCGGGATCACGGCCAAGCTGTTCATCAATTTCTGCCCCTCCGCGATCTACGATCCAAAATCGTGCTTGCGCTCGACGATCGAGGCGCTCGATGCGTTCGGGTTTGCGCACGATAACGTCGTCTTCGAGGTCGTCGAGAGCGATGAAATCGAAGATTCGGGTTACCTTCTGGATATTCTGAAAAGCTATCGGCAGGCGGGGTTCAAGGTCGCGCTCGACGATCTCGGATCGGGCTTCTCGTCACTCAACCTGCTGCATGTCCTTCGCCCCGACTACGTCAAGCTCGACATCGCGCTCGTCCGCGACATCGACCGCGATCCCTTCAAGGCGATGCTCGGCGGCAAAATCATCGAAGCGGCACGAGCGCTCGACATGTCGGTCGTTGCAGAAGGCATCGAAACGGAGAGCGAGTTCAAGTGGCTACGCGACAACGGCGCTAATCTTCTGCAAGGCTTCTATCTCGCTCGTCCCGCAGCCGAACCGGTGAAGGCGATTACGCTTCCGGCCTGAGTTTCGCCAGTCCGTTCCTCCAATTATTGCGCGGGGATGGTAAAGCGAATCGCGCGGAACGCGGAGTGGTCCCCACATGTCGAACATCGCACGATCAGTTTCGTCGGGACGAAATCCTTGTCGACCGCGAACGCCTCTGACTGTCGCTCCGATGCGCCCTGTAAGATGTGAAGGTTCGCGTGTTTGAGGGCGTTCGTTGGAATTTCGACGGAGATGCCGTCCTTGTCGGCGAGCGTGTACGTCACGGCACTGATGAAGTCGTCGTGCGTGCCGTTGCTGAGCAGCGATTCAAAAAACATCACTTTCTGATTTGCCGTCGGGCTCGTGTCGGGAATCTCGTCTGCGTTTGCGGCGCGAAATGACGTAATCTTCACGCGCAGCATGCCGTTGAAGACCGTCGTGCCGAGGTTGGCTGAGACGGCGGAGACGCCGTTTGCGCCTCCCGGAATAGGCGTCGGTGCAGCGCTCGCTTGTGAGAACATGCTGATGACTAAACCGAGCGCGAGCAGGTGCGTTTGGGCGTACATGATGCTTCTCCTCAGGCGCACATTCGTGCGCCGCGGCGGTTGTAGGTAAGTGATGCGAGGGCTAGTCCGACGTATCGGCCGTCGCATCGGAGGCCTTTGCTTCTGAAGAACGTAGCGCGCTTGCGATGAAATCGACGACCTCCGCCGGCGCACTGAGGTAGCAGCGGCGGCCGGTTTTGACCTCGTAAACGGAGCCGCGCCACGAGCCCTGGCCGCTGTCGCCCGCTTCGTGCCACATCCGTACCAGAAAGACCCATTCGCGACGACTCGACATCACAGCACGTCGTTATTCATGACCGGAGCGTAACGCAGCGGCGTGCCGCGCGCGTGCAATCCTCGCGGTGAAGATGCGCGCCCCGAGCTTGCTCGCCCGGACAGTCGTGCAGCCGAAATGAATGCTTATCAAAGTGAGCAAGGGGCGGAGAGCGATCGCCACCGCGGACGGGCAACTCGAGATCCGCCTGTTCGGCCAAGCGAGCGTGCGCTTTAACGGTACCCCGATCAAGCTCGCGAAGCGCGACCGCACGATGGCGATGTTGGCCCGGATCATCTTGCAGCGCGGGGCCCCGCTGTCGCGCGATGCTCTCGCCTACTCGGTCTTTCCCGACGACGATGAAGCTACGGCCGTAGCCGAGTTGCGGCGCTATTTATACCTCGCCGGCAAGGCGCTGCCCGAACCTTCCGGGGAGCCGTGGCTCATCACCGACTCCGAGACGGTGCGATGGAATATCGAAGCGGCCGCGACGATCGACGTGATCGCGTTCGAAGAGCTTGCCCGCGATCCGCGCTCCTACGAGCGCGCGTTCGACCTCTATACGGGCGACTTGCTCGAAGAGATTTACGACGACTGGATCGTTGCCGAACGCGAGCGGCTGCGAGCGCGGTATCTCACGATTCTCGACGATGCGCTCGCGCGCCATCGTTCGGAGCGCCGTTATGCGATGGCGATCGAATGCGCCAAGCGTATTCTCTCGATCGACCCGCTGCGCGAGGACACCCTGCGAGCGCTCATGAGTACGCGCTATGCCGCCGGCGACACGGCCGGCGCACTCGCGGAATACGAGCGATTCGCGCGTCAGCTTCGCGACGAACTCTCGATAGGGCCGATGCCGGAAACCGTAGCGGTGCGTCAAGCGATCTTGCGAAACGAAGCTCTCCCGGGCGCGATCGCAGACGCTTCCGGCCGGCCCGGCGAGCGAACTCCAGCCACGCTCTTGCCCTTCGCGGGCCGAGCGCGCGAGATGGCTTCGCTCCATACGGCCTGGACGCGAGCTGCGCGCGGTGCCGGAACTTTCGTCCTGATCGAAGGCGAGGCAGGCATCGGCAAAACGCGTCTAACCGATGAACTATCTCGCATCGTGCAGGCGGAAGGCGGCCGCGTCTTCGTCGGCACCACGGCAGCGCCGGAATCAAGCTCGTATCAAGCGATCGTCGAGGCGCTGCGCTCGGCCATGCCGTTGCTGCTGGCGCGGCCTCCCCTTTCGGCGCGGCGCGCGACGCTCGCGCCATTGTTGCCGGAATTGCACGATTCCGCAACTCCGAACGCCGTGCCGCCTGCGCAGTCGGCCGAACGCGAACTCGCGAGGTTATACGACGCGCTTGCAGATGCGCTTCGGATACTGGCCTCGCCTCGCCCGGCGCTGGTGGTTCTCGAAGACCTTCATTGGGCGGGGTCGGCGACGATCGAGGCGCTGGGCGCAATCGCGAAAGAACTGATTCGCGTTCCGATCATGATCGTCGCGACGTGCCGCGAAGAAGAAACGCCGCCGCACCACCCGCTGCGCGCGCTCGTGCGTTCTCTCGGAACGTTCGCAAACGCCAGTGAACTGCAAGTGTCGCGCTTCAGTGTTGACGAGGTCAGCGATCTGGTGGGGCGTGTCGACCGGCTTCGCGGCCTTCCGCCTGCCTTCGCCCGCGACTTGCACGCGCAGAGCGAGGGCAATGCGTTGTTTGTGAGCGAGTTCATCAGCGCTGCCCTCGAAGAGAATCACTGTACGCGCACCGACGCCTCGTCGATCGCGGGTGTGATCACCTCCCGCATCGCCCAGCTGGGCGAAGTTGCGATGACCGTGGCCGAAATTGCCGCGGTAGCGGGGGCGGGTTGCAGCATCGGTCTCGTGCGCGACGTCGCGAACCTGCCGCCTGCGGAGCTTGCGCGCGGCTTCGACGAGTTGCTCGACCGGCGCATGTTGCGCGAGGCCGGTGCGCGCGCGCACTACGACTATGTGTTCACCCATCATCTCATCGCCGAAGCGATATACGCGGGAATCGATCCGAATATGCGTGCGCGGCGACATTCGCGCATCGCCCGCAGGCTCGAAGCTGAGCAGCAGTTGAACGTTTCAACCCAGGAACGTGAGATCGCGCGGCATCACGAGCGTGCCGGCGAATCTGATGCCGCCGCTCACTGGTACGTCAAGGCGGCTGCGGCGGCGGCGCAAATGCACGCCTACGGTGATGCGGCCGATTTAGCGACCCTGGCGCTGCGTTTGTCGCCAAAGCTGGATGTGGAACGCTCGGCCCTCGATATTCGGGAACGGGCCTTCGGCCAGCGTGGGGAACGCACGCTACAACGCGCCGATATCGATGCTTTAGAGCGGCTCGCCGGCACCGACACGCGCGAGCGGTTTGACGTGCTGATGCGTCGCGTGCTGCTAGCACGAACGCTCGGAGAATCGGACGAGGAAGGCCGCTTAATCGCCGAAATGCGTTCCGAGACGGGCATGGATGATCGAGCCCGCGCGCTGGCGCTGATCCAAGCCGCCACGCATTTGGGCTTGCGTAGCCGCCCCGCGGAGGCTCTGGGTCCCGCTCGCGAAGCTCTCGCCATTTACGAGCGCATCGGAGACGTGCGCGGACAGCTCGAGTGTCTCTACGTGCTCGTCGACCAAACGGCCAATTTCGGCGATCTTTCCGGCTCGCGCGCATACTTGACGCAGATGCACAATCGGGCTGGGAACGTGGCAGATAAACTCGTGGAGGCGCGCGCGACGGCAGTGGCGGCACAAGCCGCCCTCTTGCGCGCCGACTATCGGGCGAGTTACGACCTATCCGTGCAAGCGCTGGCGCTTCAAATCGAGACGAACGATCGCGACGGTGAAGCCCAGTCGCGCGGTCGCTGCGCCGTCTCCGCGGCCTGGCTGGGCGATTTTGCAATCGCGCTTCGCGAATTCGAGCGTGCAATAGAAACCTACGCGTCGATCGGCAACAAGCGTGGCCTGGCGTTGACCTACACCAACCGAACGCTTTTGCTCATGCGGCTCGGCCTCTTCGAGGAGGCGATGCTCTCGATCCAGCAATCGAACGAACTGTTCATCGTCGCGCACGAGGAGCGCACCGTCGTCGCAAACCATGTCAACGCGAGCTTCGTTAAACTGCAGCTGGGTGACCCCTTAGCAGCAGAGACGCTAGCGAACGCCGCTCTCGACAGCGCGCGGGCCATCGCTTTTCCCATCTTCGAGGCGGCCGCGCTCGCAAATCTTGGCAACGCCGAGCGCGCCCTGGGGCATTTCGATGCGGCGATCGCGCATATGGAGGCCGGCATTGCGCTGCGCCGTCCATTACAAGAAGCGCGCGATTTTGTCGACGATCTCGCCGATCTGGCACTGGCCTACGCCGGTGCCGGGCGCAGCGCGGATGCGCTCGCAATCGCAGATGAACTGTGCGCAATCGACGACGGCTCGTTTCAGAGCGCTCTCTGGCCTCACTATCCGCGTTGGGCCGTGGCTCAAAGCTACGCCGCCGCCGGCGACTTCGATCGGGCCCGAGAGTCCGCGGCCCGCGCGCACGCGGACTTGTATCGATTTGCCGACCGCATCGACGACGAGCGCGCGCGCGCCGCGTTCTTGGCGGTTCCGATCAACGTTACGATTGCTTCCGCAACGTTAGTGTAAAACAGCCGAACTTACGCTTGCTTGGCAACCGCCCTCGCGTCTGCACGCCTGCGGCACGGGCGACGAGTACGCTCCGATCCATGAATGGATTCGGATCACTGCAGAAAGCTGGGTTGCCAATGATCGTAGATGGCCGTATCACTCAAACGCATCACGTGCGTCCTGTTCGTCGTGGAAATTGGAGGGCAATCGCGAGCATGATCGCTGTGCTCATCCTGCTGCCGGCTGCGGCGTCGGCCGACCCCATGCTGACAAAGCCGATATACAAGAAAACCGTCGTCAGACCGCCGACGAAAAACGTCATCTGCCTTGACTTCAAGGTTGCACCGAACGAGGGACTTCCCCCGACGCTCAAAGGAGGCTGCTCCCTTGCCGGCGCGACGGCGGTGCACTTCGGCACCGCGGCGGCATCGTTCACGGTGCAGTCTGACGGCTCGATCGCTGCGAGGCCTCCGGCACTTCCCGCCGGCAGCAGCGTTCCCGTCACCGTGACGTTACCGGGTGGGCAAATCATCGGCGGGGCAGGCACGCTCTATTCCTATCCGATCGCGGAGATGGACATGGAAGGCCCGTATTCGTTTCCGCTTGGGGAAGATACCAACTCATATAACTGGTGGCTCGGTACCGACAGTCATTTTCTGCGGGAGAGCCAACCCGCAACGCTATCGTATATAACACTCGGACCGACGCTTTATGTCGGCGCGTATTTCAGCAGTACGATCTACACCGAGTCGACTCAAGCCCCATACGTTCTTGGAAATAGCGGACTGTTTACTGCGAAGCTCCAGGTATGCACGGCTTCGAGTCCGTCCGGGGTTCCCGGCCTCCCCGGGTTTTTGCCGACACCTGCGCCCGGCGAGCCATGCACCAATTGGGACAGCACGCCTGGTTATTGGAAAGACGTCACCAGTGCATCGGCAACGGTTCATGCGCCGAACGGAACCCAAACCGCTTCCCAGTCGACGATCCCGCTTTCGACGTCGGGGCTCTTTGCCGCCGGAGATCCGTCGACGATGCAGTTGGCGCGGACGTTGCGCATTATCTACGATTATCGCGAAAGCGATGACGATCAGCAATTTGCCACGCGGGTCGGACTTGCACGTTTCGACGAGAAAAAGGGCCGGCCGTTCAACGCCGTCATCGCGCCGACGGCGTTGTACCAGATGAAGGCGATCCCGTACACGATTGTCTACCAGCCGCCGGGCGATCAAAGCACGGTATCGTTTGCCGCTGCGACCACCTACGGCACGACGTATACGCTCGGAACGAGTACCGAGAATGATACCTCCTCCACCGCCGAGCAGAATGAGACGACGAAGTTCAGCGAATCGTATGCCTTTGGTTTGACGGCGGGCTTCGGCGATACCAATGTCTGGGATCAGACGGTAAAGCAAGGCTTCGGCGCAACGAACGGTACGACCGGCGTGGGCACGGGGTCGACGGCGTTCAGCTTTACTTGGCAGATCCCGGCGGCTCCCAGCCTTACGCCGGGCACCGGCGCCGTATGTGCGACGCTAACGAGCTGCGGTTCGCAAATCAGCCCGGCCAATGCGTACGCCGCCGAGCCGTTTTGGCTCGATACGTTCGTCTTGCTCATCCATCCGCAATATGCGTACTGGCAGCTCGCGGCCGGGAGTCAGAACTTTGTTCTCTACGGTGCCGTTCCCGTCACCGCGGACATCACGGTTGCGGAACTCGACGCATGCGCGCGCGGACAAATGTGGTTTCAACTGAATCCCTGCCAGGTCGAGTATTCCGACAGCGACATAACGGCGGCTAACGGTCAGCCGATTTCGTACGCCGGCGTGACGCGGACGTTGACGCTGACGGCCTCGGAAGCCGCTCATCTCTTAGCGCTCGATCCCTTTTACGCTCAGGGCCAAAATGCAAACATCCTCACGAGTCGAGCAACGCCGATTGCAAGCGCGAATTACGGTGCGAGCATCGGCGCGCCCGCCCGTCCCTATGTGACCAACCTTACAAATTCCGCTTCGAACCAGCAGACGGGCTCGACCAATTTGCAGTACTCGTCGAGCGTGACGACCGTCGTGAGCGACGATCCGAACATGACGGGTGGGGCGACGAGCAACGGTTCGGGCGGGGCAGTGAACTACACCACCACCCTCGCTTACGACGACGTCACCAAGAACACGAATGAGACGGATCTAAAAACCACATTCAGCAACTCGACCGCCGTTTCAAATCAGCGCGTAACCACGGCTAACGTCGTCCTCAACGACATCGACGACACGAGCACGACGTGCAAAACGTGTCACAACCCGTTAGCGCACCAGCCGTCGGTGAACATCTATTTCGATCGGGTCTTTGGGACGTTCATGTTTCAAGATCCCGGCGCCGTTCGGTCGACGGTTTTCACGAAGCCGCTATGCTGTGATGTACTGCTGCGGGGTCTTCTCGCTCACGAAGCACACCTGCGGCGGTTCAGCGACGTCCCGGCGGGAGACCCCAATGCCGCTATCCTGGGCTTGATGGCCCGGGCCGGACTTATACCGGCCGTGTCGGCGGGCAAGTTTGCGCCCCAAAGCGCCGTGAGTGCGACTCAAGTGTCGCAGGCGGTTGCCCGGGCGCGGTCGCGTGTCGGCCGCCTTGCGGTGCAGCCCTCGGTCACGCTCAAACCCGGTACAACCCAAACGCGAGAACAAGCTGCGGTGGCGCTCTTCAAGTCACTGACCACGCCACCGCGCTGAGGACGCATCCGCTGAGGCGTTTGCCCGCCTCTACGTGCCGCTTTCGACGAAAGAAAAAGCCGTAGGGAATCCTACGGCTGAATCTCCACCACGTTGGCGATCAACTGATCAACTGATACTGGTAAGGGCGGGGTATTCCAACTGGGATGTATTCGTCGGGTTTGGGCAAACGGACCCGGGGCTGGCGGTATCTAGTCTCATTAGTAGGCTAGTCAGATGAATGAGACTATCGGCCTTGCAGACGCGAAGGCGCGCCTTTCGGAGCTCATCGACCGTGTCGAAGCCGGCGAAACGGTGATTATTGCGCGCAACGGTCTTCCGGTCGCGGAGGTGCGTCCGGTGCGTCGTGTATCGCCGGAAGATGCTGTGAAGAAGATCCGCGCGATTGCGAAGCGCGTGTCGAAGCGAAATCAAGGAAAGGAGACATGGCCGGGGATCGGGCGGAGTCTCCGCGATATCGCGCATGAGCACCACCGCTTCTAAAATGTCTCTAGTACTGGATGTGTCGGTCGTCGCCAAATGGTTCTTGCGCGACGAACAAGACGATCGGGCTGATGAGCTATTAGTGCAGGTCGCTGCGGAAGGAGCATATGTACCGGCGCTCTTCAGATGGGAGATTCAGAGCGTACTTCTCGGGGCCGAGCGTGCGAGCCGAATCGATGCTGATGACGTCGATGAGGCGCTAGAAATACTCCGCGATCTCCCAATTGTCGTCGATTCACCAGGCGAACGCGTCTTCGCGGGGTCGGAAGTGCACTTGGCGCGGTACTTTGACCTCACGCCTTATGACGCGGCATAGCTCGCACTGGCTTCGGGCCGACACCTCCCGCTTGCGACGATCGATTCCGCTCTCGCGCACGCCGCAAAGGACCTTGGTATTACTGTCGTGCCGCTGGCACGCTGAAGTGAATCAGCGCAATTGGGGCGCACCCGGCAGTCGTGCGAGCCAATTGAGAAGAACGACTTCGAGGGCAATTCGATGATCGTTGAAGCCATGGTCCGTCGGCAATACCGTGGAAGTGAAGAGTGGTCCGTGCCGGCGCTTGAGTTTCGCCAGCAATGCAGCCGCCTGATCGTCCGGATCGTCTCGCGTTGCCGTTACGACGAGCAGCCTGCGCGAAGCAAGCGGCGCAGCGAGTGCTGTGAGATTGAGTGCGGGACCGTCCCGCATTACGTCGCGCGTCAGCGATGCCGGCGTTACACCGGTGAGTCTCCCGTTGATGTCGTCGATGTCGCCGAAATCTGCAGCTCCGGCGGCGGCACGTTGTTTCGGTAATAAGGTGGACCAGGATCGGGCATCATAGCTGATGTCCCATGGAGCGATGAGGGCTGCGCCGAGGACGCCAGGTTTGTTGGCGGCCACCCGCGCCGCCGAATATCCGCCGAAGCTATGCCCGATGAGCACGATCCGCGCGGAATTGACGCCCCATGCTCTAGCGAGCCCCGGATGTTGCAAGCGCGCGTAGAGCGCCTCCGCATCTTCATAGCCAACGCGGAACGCAAACGTTCCCGGCGTTCCCCATGAACCCCGGTAGTGAAACGAGATGACGGTCCAACCGGCGCGCTGAAACACCCGAGCGAGATCCAAGTTTTGCTCGTTGCCGGGTAGGCCGTGTAACAAGATGACGGTTGGGTGGACGCCCGCGCCCGCCGGCGCATAGAGCTGCGCATTGACGAGCACGCCGTGGCTGGGGAACTCCACACCCCGACCGGAAGCCGGATGGCTCCGATCGATCGGCGGGTCTTGATAAATTGCCGCGGGCAGCGAGCTCTGCGCAAAGACAACCCCGCCGTTACTCACGATCGCCCAGAGGCAGTATGCAACGGCAACCAGCAGATATCGCTTGCGCATTGCCGACGGCTTCGGCGCACGGTCGCGCTCTCCCGGCGACGGTTTAGACGGTTAGCCGAAGAGTATCGGCCGACCGTCTTTTTCTCGTTCTATTGTGCTTAGTTATGCCTTAATGTTTATTGCATCCAATAGAATAATACGCATTATCAACTGCACCCTGATGTGGATCCACACGAGTCGCACTTGAGGCACGTGCCGTTACGGACGAGGGCGAATTGGCCGCACGTTCCGCAGGCGTCACCGCTGTAGCCCTTCGCTAACGCTTCGCGCACGCGCTCGGCGATCGGTTGTGCCGTGCCGCGTTGCACTGGAGCGGGAGAAGAAGCCGCAGCGACGCCGGCCATGACCGGAGCGGGTGCGGGAGCTTGCACCGGCGCCGGTTTGGGCAGTGCGGCTGCAGCCGACGGACGGGTCGGTTCGACCGTGCGGTACGTGGTGCCGCCGTCTTCTTCGCCGGTGTATTCCGGATCGGGGCCCATCGCATCGATCTGTTGCGACGGCTGCACTTGCGCGAGATCGTAGCGGCCGAGATAGCTCACGGCGAGTTCGCGGAAGATGTAGTCGAGGATCGACGTCGCCATCTTGATGTTTTCGTGACCTTGCACGGGACCGTTAGGCTCGAAGCGCGTGAACGTGAACGCGTCCACGTATTCTTCGAGCGGAACGCCGTGTTGCAGTCCGAGCGAGACCGCGATGGCGAAGTTGTTCATCAAGGAGCGGAACGCCGCGCCTTCTTTGTGCATGTCGACGAAGATCTCGCCGATCGTACCGTCGTCGTACTCGCCGGTTCGGACGTAGACTTTGTGTCCGCCCACGACGGCTTTCTGCGTGTAACCGCCACGGCGATCCGGCATGCGCCGGCGCTTAGCAATGTACCGGTAGACGATCTTCTCCGCAATTTGCACGGGCGTCGTATAGGCAGCGGTCGGCATATCGGCTTCCTCGTCGGGCGAGCCGATGTCGTACGATGCAGCCAACGGCTGCGAGAGCTTCGAGCCGTCGCGATAGAGTGCGACGGCTTTGGTCATGCGCTCCCACGAGTAGCGGTAGGCTTCCTTGACGTCGCTGATCGTTGCATCTTGCGGCAGGTTGATCGTCTTCGAGATCGCGCCGCTGATGAACGGCTGCGCCGCCGCCAGCATGTCGATGTGCGCGAGCGGGCGGATGTACCGCGAACCGTGCTTGCCGCAGGGCGTCGCGCAATCGAAGATCGCGAGATGCTCGTCTTTAAGGAACGGTGCGCCTTCGAGCGTCATCCGGCCGCAGATCACATCCGAGGCTTCGTCGATCTGCTGCCCGGTGAATCCGAGCACGTCGCGCAGGATCGAGATGTTCCAGTCGGCGAGCTGATCGGGCGTCATGCCGAGTTTGGTCGTGCAGAACTCATCGCCCAGCACGAAGTGGTTGAAGACGAAGCCGATCTCGAACGCGCCGAGTAGTTGCGTTTCGATCTTCGCGAGCGTCTCGTCGTCGAAGCCCTTCGCTTTGAGCGTCGCACGATTGATGTGCGGCGCGCCTTCGAGCGTGTTCGTACCCTTGGCGAACGTCTCGATCGCGGCGATTTGCTCGTTGCTGTAGCCGAGACGGCGCAGTGCCGGCTCGACCGACTGGTTGACGATCTTGAAGTAACCGCCGCCGGCGAGCTTCTTGAACTTCACGAGCGCGAAGTCAGGCTCGATGCCGGTGGTGTCGCAATCCATCACAAGGCCGATCGTTCCGGTCGGCGCGATGACCGTAACTTGTGCATTGCGGTAGCCCGCGACCTCACCGATGGCGAGCGCATTGTCCCACATAACGCGTGCCAGCGCCCACGTCTCTTGCGTGAAGAGCGAGGGTGCGTGGGTCACCGGCGTGATCGTGAGGCCTTCGTATTCGTTCTTCGGCACGGCGTAGGCGGCACGACGATGATTGCGCAGCACGCGCTCCATTGCTTCACCGTTATGCGAGTACCGCGGGAACGACCCGAGCTCGCGCGCCATTTCTGCCGACGTCTTGTACGCCGTGGCGGTCATGAGCGACGTGATGGCCGCGCACCAGCCGAAGCCTTCTTCGGAATCATACGGCAAACCGATGCGCATCAGCATCGTGCCGAGGTTCGCATACCCGAGTCCGAGCGTGCGATAGTCGTACGAGCGCTGTGCAATTTCTTTCGACGGGAACTGCGCCATCGTCACGCTGATCTCAAGAGTGGTCGTCCACACGCGGCAAGCATCCGCAAAGCGCTTAGCTTCGAAATGGCCTGATGCATCAAGGAAGTTGACGAGGTTCAGCGAGGCGAGATTGCAGTTATGTGCGATCAGGCCTTCGGCAATCACGGAGTGCGTTGACAGTTCCGTCACGTCGTAGACAGTGGCTACGCCATCGGGAACGATCGAAAGCACTTTCGGAGCGCGTGCATTCTTGAGAGCGCCCTCAAAAGGACGAGCGAGGATGCCATCGACTTGCGCTTGTTTCCGTTCAGAGCACGGGAAGCCCACGAGTCCGAAGAACTTACGCGCTTGCTGGTTGTATATCCGCAACTGTCCTTGCGGATTCTTACGTCCTTGCGGGTGCACCCAAGACGTGCGGCTCGTGATGCCGATATCTGCTAAGAGCAATTGTACGGAGCGCAACATCGCGGGTGAAGAAGAAGCGAGCATCGCTTCAGGCTCGATTCCCTTCGGATTCGCCCGGATGCAGCCATCCGCTGAAAATAAGCCTTGCAGGTAGGCGACCTTTAGGTCATCGGCAACGTGATGAACCATTGACGGAACATCTTTGGAGATTGCCGTTCCTTGACGAAAGCCGTAGTCGAGTTCCAGATGTTCGACGAGCGATTGTTGCTTGCTGGAAATTTGCAATACACCGTTCGCCTGCCGGCTCGTACCCGACGTGCGCATTGCCGACACGCCGTCCGGAAGAACTGTCCGCTCGAACGCAGCCTTCTCCGCTAGCAGTTTAAGTGTGTTGAATTGTGTCTCCATCTCGGCAGCCGTGGATATTTCGGTTGGTCCAAACACGAGCGCGACCGTGTCCTTCGAAAAGACGCCGTCACCCGAAAGCCAACCCAACATACGCCAGCGCGCGACATCCTCTTCACTCGAAGAGAAGCGTACCGAATTTCCCGATTCACGAATGGCCACTCGATCGTGCCCGGGCACCAGCTCATCGAGCCGCTTCCAATCGCCGTCATCAGTAAGAAAGCGATGATCACCGGTAGCGCGAATCTCGCGTCCGTCTTTCATCGTCATCCGATAGACATTGCGTTCGCCGACCTTCGTTACCCAAGCCTGACGATGCGACGTCATGCGGCGATGATCGCTCTCGCTATGCACATCCGTCGTTATCGAGACGGTCGTGCCGGCTTGCTGCGCTTGGTAGAGTTCTTCGACAGTACGTAACCCATCGGGCGTGCTGATTCGCGTCTCGGGCGCAAAGCATGCCGTGTCGTCTAAAAATAGGTACTCGCTGCAAGGATTACTTGCATTGATGCGGCCGTCGCTTGGGCATGTGTGCCATTCGTTGATCGTCGTGTCGAACTGCAGGCCAGGATCGGCGTACTTGCCATGCGGCGAGTGCAATCTGCTCCCACAGATCTGCCGTCGGAATGGATTTTGCAACGCGCCCATCGGTGCGACGCGTCGTGTCCCAGTTCTGGCCGGCATCAAGGCGCGCGAAAAATTCGTTCGGGATGCGCACAGAGTTGTTCGAGTTCTGACCCGACACCGTCCCGTACGCCTTGGAATCCCAATTCGTATCGTACGTCTCGATCATCAGCTCTTTGTAGCCCTGACGTGCGAAATCAAGCGCGTACTGAATGCTGCCCGGAGGCACACCCATGTTCATCGCTTGACGCATCGCGGTTTTCAGCGCCGGGTTTAGAGCGGGATCGAGGCGCGCCGTTTCCGGCACTGCTTCGTTGTGCGCCGCCTTCATGATCAGGTTGAGATACTTCTCGCTAACGATCGAACCGGTAACGAGGTCGGCGACTTTCTGCTCTT
Organism: Vulcanimicrobiota bacterium; assembly: GCA_963845455.1. Lineage (GTDB taxonomy): Bacteria > Vulcanimicrobiota > Vulcanimicrobiia > Vulcanimicrobiales > Vulcanimicrobiaceae > Lustribacter. The sequence goes on from CAWJSM010000005.1 coordinate 216,961, forward strand.
CCTTGACTTTCCAGCCGACGAATTCTTCGATGTCGGGATGATCGAGATCGAGCACGACCATCTTGGCTGCACGCCGCGTCGTTCCGCCAGACTTGATCGCGCCGGCAGCCCGATCGCCAACGCGCAGAAACGACATCAATCCAGAGCTCGTACCGCCGCCCGAGAGCTTCTCGCCCTCACCGCGCAGCATTGAGAAGTTTGAGCCCGTGCCTGAACCATATTTAAAGATTCGCGCTTCACGAACCCAAAGGTCCATGATGCCGCCTTCATTCACCAAATCGTCGCTTACTGACTGGATAAAGCAAGCGTGAGGGGCTGGGTGCTCGTACGCGCTGGTTGCGACCGTGAGTTCGCCGGTTTTGGGGTCGACAAAATGGTGGCCTTGCGCCGGGCCCGCAATCCCGTACGCCCAGTGCAGCCCCGTGTTGAACCACTGCGGCGAGTTGGGAGCGCCGATCTGGCGGGCCAGCATCGCGCACATCTCGTCGTAATACGACCGCGCGTCGCTCTCGGTATCGAAATAGCCGTACTTGTAGCCCCAGTACGTCCACGTGCCGGCGAGCCGGTGGAAGACCTGACGGGCATCGGTTTCGGGCCCGAAGGTCGCATCATCGGCCGGCTCGGAACGCCAGAGCCACTGCGGAATATCCGGTTCCTCGACGCCCTTGAGGGCGCTGGGCACGCCGGCTTTCCGGAAATACTTCTGCGCGATGATATCGGTCGCGACCTGACTCCAGCCGGCCGGGATCTGGATATCCTTGGCTTCGAATATCATCGACCCGTTGGGGTTGACGATGCGCGAGGTACGCGGCTCAAACGTTACGCCGGCGTAGGGTTCACCGGGAGCCGAATAGGTACGGGAGAATTTCATGCGGAGCGGTCCTCGTCGAGCGTCATGCAGGTGGCAAAAACAGGGAAGACTAGTATCGAACAAGTGTTCGATCCAAGTCAAGACCTAAGTCTTACGAAAACCAGGCGGGCACAACATATTGTGTATGGCCGGGCAGACCACCTACTAGATATACAACCCGGTTCCTTGTGGACCGGTGGCGCACAACTGCACTTTCTTGTTCATGAAACGGCCTGTCCAGCGAATGCCCAGGCGGGCGGAGTGGGCGGGGTGTGGACGGAACCGGGGATAGCGTGGATATGCTGCGCCCGGACGGCCATGTGGCGGCCCTCGGCGACATCGCGATCGAGCGCCTTTGGGAGCGCGGCTGGCGCGGCATCGTGCTCGATCTAGACAACACGTGCTGTGCATACCATCAGCCCGAACTGGCCGACGGGGTGGGCGCCTGGGTCGCCGCCGCGATGGACCGCGGCTTCCGGATCGTGATGGTCTCCAACAACTTCAGCGAACGCGTCGGCGCCGCGGGCCTCAAGCTCGGCGTCGCGACGGTCCCCAACGCCCTCAAGCCGCTGCCGTTCGGCTTCTTGCGCGCGCTGCGGCTGCTGGGAACGCGCCGCCGGGAAACCGTCGTGATCGGCGATCAGGTGTTCACCGACGTGCTCGGCGCCAAGCTGCTCGGACTGCACACCGTGTTGACGGAGCCGATCGTCCCGCACGACTTCCCGCTCACGCGCGTGCTCCGCTACTTCGAGCGTCTCGTTTATAAGCGCACGCCGCCCAGCCCGGGCCTTCCGCTTTTTCATGGAGAAGAATAACGGCGTGAAGACGTACGAGCCGCCCCAACCGGCGGCGCACGACAGCGGCACGCCGGCCGAATTGCTGACGTTCATGACCCAGTCGTGGGAAGTGCCCAGTGGGCCGATTCCCACGCTGGCCGGCCGCGAACGTTTCGCCGCTCGCCGCCGCGCGATCGCGCAGCAGTTTCCGAACGACGTGCTGGTCATACCGACGGGCCACGAAAAAGTCCGCGCCAACGACACGAACTACCGCTTCCGGCCGGGCACCGACTTCTATTATCTGACCGGCATTCACGAACCGGACGCCGTGCTCGTTCTGCTGACCGACGGCGACGAAGCGCGCGCGGTCGTCTTCACCGAACCGAATCCCGGCAAGACGAATGCGACGTTTTTCACCGATCGCGTCAAGGGTGAGCTGTGGGTCGGACCGCGGCTCGGCGTAGCCGCCACGGCCGCGCGCTTCGGCGTGGAAGCGCAGCCGATCGACGACCTCGCGACGTTCGTCAACGTCACGCTCGGCGCGCGGCCGACGCGGCTCGTGCGCGGACTCGACGACGATATCGCGCGCTCGATCTACTCCAATCTCGACGACGACAACGCCCTCTCCGCAGCGCTCTCGGAAATGCGGCTGATCAAGGACGACCTCGAAGTGGCCGAACTGCGCGCCGCGATCGCCGCGACCAAACGGGGCTTCGATGACGTCGTGCGCGCCCTGCCCAACGCGCTCACCGAACGCGTCGTTGAGGGCGTGTTCAACCTGCGCGCGCGCGTCGAGGGCAACGACGTCGGTTACTCGACGATCGCGGCCTCCGGCCCCGACGCGTGCATCCTGCACTGGGTGCGCAACGACCGCCGCATCGGCGCGGGCGATCTGCTGCTGCTCGATGCGGGCGTCGAGGCGGTCTCGCTCTACACGGCCGACGTCACGCGCACGCTGCCGGTCAGCGGATCGTTCAGCGCGGAGCAGCGCGAGATCTACACGCTCGTCTGGGAAGCGCAGCGCGCGGCGTTCGAGGCGTGCAAGCCGGGCAACGATTTCCTCGAGCCAAACGCCGCGGCGATGCGCGTGCTGGCGCACGGGCTCGAGCGGCTCGGCATCCTGCCCTCGGCAGAAGAAGCGCTGCGCGACGACAAGCTCTTCTATAAACGCTACTCGCTGCACAACGTGAGCCACATGCTCGGGCTCGACGTCCACGATTGCGCGAAGGCGCGTGCCGAGACGTACAAGTTCGGCCGGCTGGCGCCGGGGATGGTGCTCACGGTCGAGCCCGGCCTCTACTTCCAGCTCGACGACCTGACCGTGCCCGAGCGCTACCGCGGCATCGGGGTGCGGATCGAGGACGACGTCGTGATCACCGCCGACGGCTACGAGAACCTCTCGGCCGCCGTGCCGAGCGAGCCCGACGCCGTCGAGGCCTGGGTCCGGTCGCTGGCCGGGACCACACCCGAGCCCTGGGTCATTCCGGAGCCCGCATGAACGCCGCGGAAGAAAAATTCCGGCGGCTGCAAACCTTGGGCACCGGCCTTGGTTAGGTATCGCGTGAAGTTAGATTCTTTGGTGCAATCATAGCGCGCCCGGCGAGACGGCCGGCCAAGCGCCGCAAACCTGCCGCGCAGCGGGTCGAACGGGTCGACGAGTCGGCGAAGCAGCCGATGATCGAGATGTTCGGTACGATTAAGCAGGTCTATCCGAGCACGACGTTCGGCGTCGAGCTCGAAAACGGCCATGAAGTGCTGGCACACATCGCCGGCCGCCTGCGCCGCCATCACATCAAACTGCTCTTGGGCGACCGGGTCGAACTCGAGATCTCGCCGTACGACCTGACGAAGGGCCGCATCATCTACCGTTATCGTGCGGGTGAAGCGCGCCGTTCTAGCGCCGCCCCAGCATAACGCCGCACCATTCAGGAACTCGCCAAGTCCTACGATCCGGCCGATGTCGAGCCGCGCTTAATCGCGCGCGACCTCGCTAGCGGGGTCTTTCACGCCGAGGTCGACCGTTCGCGGCCGCCCTTCATCATCTCGATGCCGCCGCCGAACATCACCGGCGCCGCGCACCTCGGGCACGGTTCCACCTACACGCCGATGGACGTGCTCACGCGCTACCATCGGATGCGCGGTGACAACGCCGACTGGCTGCCGGGCCAAGATCACGCCGCGATCGCCACCGAAGCCGTGCTCGTGCGCGAGCTGGCGAAAGAAGGCCTCTCGCGCGACGGTCTCGGCCGCGACGCGTTTCTCGCGCGCGCGTGGAAGTGGCGCGAGCAGTACGGGCATCGCATCAACGAGCAGTTCAAACGCCTCGGTTTCGGCGCCGATTGGCAGCGCGAACGCTTCACGATGGACCCCGAACTCTCGGCGGCCGTCACGCGCGTGTTCATCGACCTCTATAACGATGGGCTGATCTATCGCGGCACCCGGCTGGTCAACTGGGATCCGAAGGCGCAGTCGACGCTCTCCGATGCGGAAGTCGAGAACGAAGCGCACAGCGGGTCGCTCTGGCATCTGCGTTACCGCGCGGAAGACGGCGGCGAAGGCGTCGTCATCGCAACGACGCGGCCCGAAACATTTCTCGCCGACGTCGCGGTCGCAGTGCATCCGGAAGACCAACGCTACAAAGCGCTGATCGGCAAGAACGTCATCCTGCCGCTGGTGAACCGGCCCGTGCCGGTGATCGCCGATGCGGCGGTGCTGCGCGAATTCGGTACGGGCGCCGTAAAAGTGACGCCCGCGCACGACGCGACCGACTACGAGATCGGACAACGGCACGGGTTGCCGATGCCGACCGTGATCGACTACGACGGCCGCATGATCGCGCCGGTTTGGCGCGTCGAACCCGACGCCGCGGTGCGCGCGCAGTTCAACGTCGGACACGAGGCGCTGACGAAGTACGTGGGCATGGACCGCTTCGCGGCGCGCGAGGTGCTCGTTGCCGACTTGGAAGCGGCCGGCGCGCTCGAACGCGTCGAGCCGTACGAGACGACGGTTCCGGTGTCGTCGCGCTCGGGCGAGATCATCGAGCCGCTGCTCTCGCTGCAGTGGTTCATGGCGATGGAATCGCTGGCCAAACCCGCGCTCGACGCCTATCGCAACGGCGAAGTCCGCTTCGTCCCCGAGCGCTTCGGGCGCACCTACGAGCACGGTCTCGAAAACCTGCGCGACTGGAACATCTCGCGGCAAGTGTGGTGGGGCCATCAGCTGCCGGTCTGGTACACGCCCGACGGCGATGCGATCGTCGCGCACGATGCCGAAGAAGCACGCGAGATCGGCCGCGAGAAGTACGGCACGATCGAACTGCGGCGCGATCCGGATACGCTCGATACGTGGTTCTCGAGCGGGTTGTGGCCGTTCACGATCCTGGGCTGGCCGGCCCAGACGCCCGAGCTCGAGGCCTGGTATCCCAATCAGGTCATGATCACCGGGCGCGAGATCATCTTTCTGTGGGTCACGCGCATGATGATGCTCGGCCTGCGCTGCGTCGGCCGCCTGCCGTTCCGCACGGTGTTCATCACGCCGCTCGTGTTCGATCTGCAGGGCCGTAAGATGAGCAAGAGCCTCGGCAACGCCATCGATCCGCTCGATCTGGTCGAGAAATACGGTGCCGACGGCTTCCGTTTCGGCATGCTGCGCCAGATGCGGCTCGAATCGCAAGAGCTGCGCTTCGATGAAGAAAAGTGCGACGAGGCGCGGCGCTTCAACAACAAGCTTTGGAACGCGCTGCGCTTCATCGCCTCGCTCGACGAGGGCTTGCCCGAGAAGATCGAGTTGCCCGAACCCGATCAGCTCACGCTGGCCGACGCTTGGATTCTCGCCAAGCTGCGCCATACGGTCACCGCCGTCACGCAGGCGCTCGAAAACTTCGAGATGGGCGTCGCGGCGGACGAGCTCGTGCAGTTCGGCTGGTATACGTTCTGCGATTGGTATCTCGAGTCGGCCAAGGCCGATTCGCAGCGCGTCACGCGGGCGCGCGTGCTCACCTACGTGCTCGACACGTTCGTGCGGCTGATGCACCCGATCGCGCCGTTCGTGACCGAAGAGATCGGCTCGGTGCTGCGGCCCTCCGGTCCGTCCGTCGTCGTTTCGGCGTGGCCCGATCCGGCCATGATTCCGCACGACGGCACGGCCGAAGCGGACTACGATCATTTCATGACCGCGGTCGAACGGCTCCGCAACGCGCGCTCGGAACTCGGCATCGCGCCGAAGGCGAAAGTCATCGCCACCGGCCCCGAACTCGACGTTGCCGTGGTCGAACAGCTGCGGCTCTTGGCCGGGGTGGATTTCCGCGCCGACAACTCGATCCCGGGCGAGACCTTCGCGCAGCGGCTCGATGCGCTGCGGATTCAGGCCGATCCGGCGATGCTGCGCGAGCGCTACGAGCGCGAGATCGCTAAGCTCGACGCCGAGGTCGACCGCTTAGAGAAGAAGCTGGCCAACGAAAAATTCGTCGCGAATGCCAAGCCTGAGGTCGTCGCGGCCGAGCGCGCGAAGCTCGAAGATTATCTGCGTCAGCGTGACGGCGCGCGTTCGGCCCTCGGCGCCTTGTAGCGTTTCATGACGGCGCCGCCGCTAGCCGAGTATCATGACTTCTTCGTGGCCAGCGTCGGTGCAGCGGCCGCGCTTATTGGGCTGCTGTTCGTAGCCGTGAGCATCGCGCCGGAACGAACGTTCGGCGAGAACGCGGACCGCGGACGCCGAGCGGATGCCGAACGCTCGTTCACCGCACTCGTGAACATCTTTTTCGTGTCGCTTGCAGCGCTACTGCCGCGCTCTTCATTGCCGGCCATCGTGGTCATCGCGGCACTGGCGCTAGTCGGGGTTGTTCGCTTGGCTATCACGGCTTGGCGCACGCGCGGTGTACGCATGCCGTGGACCGAGATCGGCCTCTTATCAGTCGCGATCTACGCGTTCGAAGTGTTGCTGGCAGTGCGCATGATCCGCGGCTCCGCTACCGACGGTCTGATCTGGGTCGTGTTCGGGCTCTATTCTTACGCGATCGGCACCTCGTGGAAACTGCTCGGCGCGGAAAAGAAGCCCGCGTCGCCTTAGCTTGGCCGCATCCGCGCGAAGATATATTCGTCGTGGATCATGCCCCGCCGGTCGCAGATCGCGGCCGTCATCTTGGCTTCGAGCCGGAAGCCGGCTTTCTCGAGCACGCGCGACGAACCGACGTTGGGCGCCATGACGTTCGCCCACACGCGCCGCACGCGCAGCGTTTCGAAAGCCCACTGCGTTGCGACTTGGACTGCTTCGCTCATCACGCCGCGGCCCCAGAAGCGCTTGCCCAGCCAGTAGCCGAGGCTCGCCGTTCCGATGCGTTCGCCTTTACCGAGCAAGAAGCCGATACCGCCCGCGAGTTCGCCCTCCACCTCGATCGCGAACTGGGCGATCGTCTCCGCGTTGCCCTGCTCTTTGAGCCAACGGTCCGCGTCGGCGCGCGTGTACGGCTGCGGGAAAACGTGCGAGAGGTAGCGCGCGATGTAGGGGTCGTTGGCGAGTGGTACGAGCGATTCGGCATCGCTGCCGAACCACTGACGGAGGCGGCAGGCGCGGCCTGCAATTGAAACGGGCATCCAGTCCGGCTTCGACGGGCGGAAGACTTCCTCCCAAGGACGCAGCGCACAAAGGGCCGGAATTGGGCCCGCCCGAACCGCAATTCGATGCCCGCGCTTGCTCGTCGCCGCGTTCTCATGTCACCCGCTTCGATCGAGCGGGCGGTCTCCCGAATGGCGCATCAAATCATCGAACCAGAGGAAGCGCAAGGCGGATTGGTCGTCATCGGCATTCGCCGCGGCGGCGAGTCACTGGCCCGCCGGCTGGTCACCGAGATCACCGCGATCAGCCATGAAGCGCCTGGGTTAGGTTTTCTTAACATCAATTTGTATCGCGATGATGACGTCGCGCGCGAGCTGCCGGAATCGGAGATTCGCAGCGAGATCACGGGCAAGACCGTCGTGATCGTCGATGACGTGTTGTATACCGGCCGCACGGTGCGCGCGGCGCTCGATGCGGTGACCGACCTCGGCCGCCCGCGCGCGATTCGGCTCGCGGTGCTGGTCGATCGCGGATTGCGCGAACTTCCCGTTCAAGCCGACTACGTGGGAAAATTGATTCCGACGAGCCGGCGCGAGCATATCGACGTCGTGGTCGCGCCGCAGCGATCCGACGACGACTGCGTTTCGCTCGTCATCGATGAGGAACGTGCCGCAACCTGAATTGAGGACCGTGCCGCCACGTAATTTGATCGACGTCGACGACGTCTCGCCGTCCGAACTGATCGCACTCATCGATCGAGCCACGGCGTTTAACCAAGCGGTTCCGCCGCGCGACTTGCTCGCCGGCATCCCCGTTCTGAACCTGTTTTTCGAATCGAGCACGCGCACGGCAACGTCGTTCACGCTCGCCGAGCAGCGCGTGGGAGCGGACGTGATTTCGTTTGCGCCCGGCGCGTCGTCGCTGGGCAAAGGCGAGACGATCGCCGACACCGCGATCACGCTGCGCGCCATCGGCGTGCGCGTCATCGTCGTGCGCCATCACGAGTCGGGCTTTCCGCGGCGGCTGGCGGAGTCGTTCGACGGACACGTCATCAACGCGGGCGACGGCACGCACGCGCATCCGACGCAGGCGCTGCTCGACCTGATGACGTTGCGCGAACATGCCGGCCGCCTCGAAGGCTTGCGCGTCGCAATCGTCGGCGACATCCAGCACTCGCGCGTCGCGCGTTCGAACATCGTCGGGATGCGCATGCTGGGTGTCGAGGTAACGCTGGTCGGGCCGCGTACGCTGCTGCCCGATTCGTTCGAAGGACCGGGCGTGCGCATCGAACGCGATCTCGATGCCGTGCTGCCGCACGTCGATGCGATCATGATGCTGCGCATCCAGCGCGAGCGGATCACCTCGGGCCTATTGCCCTCGCTCGACGATTACATTCGCCGCTTCCAACTCAACCCGGCGCGTCTGGCGCGCCTGTCAAAGGACGCGATCATCCTGCATCCGGGACCGTACAACCGCGGCGTCGAGCTCACCGATGAAGTGCTCGACGATCCGCGTTCGCGCTATGTCGTCCAAGTCCACAACGGCGTGTTCGTGCGCATGGCCGTGCTCGAATTCCTCATCAATAGCGCGCGCGTGACGGCGTGAAGACCGTCATCCGCGGCGGCCGGGTGATCGATCCCGGTCAGGGGCTCGATGCGGTGCGCGACGTCGTCATCGAGAACGGCTTCATCTCCGAAATCTGCGAGCATGCCGACACCGCCTACGCCCGCGTGGTCGATGCGACCGGGGCGATCGTGGCGCCGGGCTTCATCGATATGCACGTGCACTTGCGCGAACCGGGCTTCACGCACAAGGAGACGATCGCCACCGGCGCGGCCGCGGCCGTCGCCGGCGGTTTCACCGCCGTTGCGTGCATGCCCAACACGGAGCCGGCACTGGATTCGGCGACGATCGTGGCCGACGTCATGCGCCGCGCCGAAGCGGCCGGCCTCGCGCGCGTCTATCCGATCGGCGCGGTGACCAAAGCGCGCGCCGGCGTCGAACTCGCACCCTATCATCTGCTCGCCGACGCCGGCTGCGTCGCCTTCAGCGACGACGGCACGACCGTCGCGAACCCGCTCGTGCTGCGCAATGCCGCGCGGTATGCGAGCGACCTGAACTCGATCTTCGTCTCGCACTGCGAAGATGCGAACCTCAAGGGCGATGCGGTGATGAACGAAGGCCTGCCGTCGGCGCGGCTAGGTTTGCCGGCAAGCCCGGGCTTGGCCGAAGACATCATCGTCGCGCGCGACCTGCTGATCGCGGAGGACACCGGCAAACCGTGGCACATCGCGCACGTTTCGACCGCGACCTCGCTCGATCTGATGCGCTGGGCGCGCAGCCGCGGCGTGCGCGCCACCTGCGAGGTGACGCCGCACCACTTGCTGCTGCTCGACGATCGCTTCGATAACTATCGCGCCGACGCGAAGGTCAACCCGCCGCTGCGCGCGGAGCGGGATCGTAAGGCGCTGCTCGAGGGCGTGCGCGACGGCACGATCGAGGTCTTCGCCACCGACCACGCGCCGCACGGCCTCGATGAAAAGGCGCAACTGCTCAGCGAAGCGCCGGTCGGTTTCAGCGGGCTCGAAATCGCGCTCGGCGCCTACGCCGCGGCGCTGCCGGATCTCCCGCTCGCGCGCATGATCGAATTACACAGCGTCAATCCGGCGCGCATCCTGGGCATCACCGGCGGCTCGCTCGCGGTCGGCAGCGTCGGCGACGTGACGGTGTTCGCCGATCGTCAGTGGACGGTCGACGCGCGGCTGTTCCATTCCAAAGGCAAAAACACGCCGTTCGATGGCGCGACCTTCCCGCGCCGCGCGCTGGCGACGATCGTGGCGGGCGCGGTCGTCTACGAACACGGACGCGTGCTGCCGCGCGACGAAGCCGTACACTCGTGAAGCCGGGGAAGAAGTACCAAACCAAGCGCGCCGTGCTGTTGCTCGCCGACGGGACCCGCTTTGAAGGCGACGGTCTCGGCCCCGACGCGACGGCGCTGGGCGAAGCCGTCTTCTACACCGGCATGACCGGCTATGAAGAGGCGCTGACCGATCCGTCATACGCCGGCCAAATCCTCACGTTCACCTATCCGCTGATCGGCAACTACGGCGTCTCGCGCTCGGTCTCGCAGCACCCGCACGCGACCACCGCCGGGTGCGTCATGAAGCACCTCGCGCGCCGGCCGTCGCACTTCGAGAACGTAATCGATCTCGGCACCTGGCTCGAAGAGCAGGCCGTCCCGACGATCGTCGGCGTCGACACGCGCGCGCTGACGATTGCGCTGCGCGAACACGGCACGATCGGCGCCGCGCTTGCGGTGGGCGACAAAGCAGTCGCCGGCGTCGATGCGACGCTGGCCGAGTACGTGCGCACGATGACGACGTCCGGTCTCGTCGAGAGCGTGGCCGATGCGTATCACGTGGGCGAGTCGATCGGTCACGGCAGCACGCACGTCGTGCTGCTCGATTGCGGCGTCAAGCGCGCGATCATTCGCGAACTCGAGGCGCTCGATGCGCGCGTCACCGTGCTGCCGTTCGGCGCGACGCGCGATGAGATCAACGTCTACAAACCCGATGCGATCGTGATCTCGCCGGGTCCCGGCGATCCGCGCGACCTGCCCGGGACGGTCGAGACGCTGCGCGGGTTCGTCGGCGAGGTGCCGATGTTCGGCGTGTGTCTGGGCCACCAGTTGCTGGCGCTGGCGTGCGGGGCGCAGACGTTCAAGCTGCCCTACGGCCATCGCGGCGGCAATCAGCCCGTCAAAGACGTCCTCAACGACGAGGTCCTGATCACCGCGCACAACCACGGCTACTCCGTCGACGGCGCGACGCTGCCGGATCACCTCGAAGCAACGATGGTCAACCTCAACGACGGCACGAACGAGGGCTTCCGCCACCGCACGCTGCCGATCGCCGCGGTGCAGTTCCATCCCGAGGCTTCGCCGGGCCCGTTCGACGCGCGTGGACTATTCCGGGGCTGGTTGGATTCGCTGCGCTGAGCGCGCGGCATTCGTTTGCGCCGCGCTGCTTGCGTTTGCGCCGGCCGCGGCACATGCGCAAAACCTGCCGGTGCTGCGCATCACCGCGCTCGGACTGCACGCCGACCAGCGCGTCGTGCGGCCCGGACAGTCGTTCCACGTGACCGTTCACGTTCACATCCGCGAGAAGCGCGACCGCCTGGACGAACTCGTGCTGCCGGCCTTGACCAACGCCGTCGATCTGGGTGACGAGCGCCGGCGCGTCCCGGCCCATGACGGCACCGACTTCTACGAAACGCTGACGGTCGCGGCGCAAACGGTCGGCACGGCGTCGTTCACGCCGGCGTACATCGACGCGATCGATCCCGCGACCGGCCGCGGCATGCGCTACTCCTCGCAACCGCTGAGCGTGCGCGTCGTCTTGGGAACGACCGTTGCGGATGCCGGCTCCGGCGCGTTGATGGCGCTCTTGCGCAAGGCCGCGCTCACTGTGGCGGCGATCGCCGTCGTGCTCGCGGTCGTCATCGTGGGGCTCGTGCGCCTCGCCCGCCGTCCGAAGCGCGTGGTCTACGCGGCGCCGGCCGCGCCGCCGCCGGTGCCGCGCAAGCCCGGGCCGCCGCCCGATCCGTTGCGGGAAGCGCTGCGCGTCTATCGCGCGCGCGGGGATGACGAATCGCTCGATGTGTTGCGCAACGTGCTGTTCGCGCGCGCCGGCGCGGGTCCCGGCGCGACCTTCGCCGATGCGTTGCGTGCGCTCGGGTCGCGCGATCCGGAACTCGGCCGCGTGATGGCGGTGGCGGAGCGCGCGCGTTTCGGCCCGGTGCACGAACGCGCGCCCGCTGCCCGCGATTTGCTCACGCTGATGGACGCGTACCTCGCCGCGCGCGAGCCCGTCGCGTGAGCACGCCGCACGAAGTTCGCGATGCGCTCGCGCGCACGATCGTCGGACAGCGCGAAGTGGTCGATGCGCTCGTGATGGGGCTGCTCGCCGACGGCCACGTGCTGCTCGAGGGCATGCCGGGTGTGGCGAAGACCTTGGCCTGCCGCGCGCTCGCGGCCGCCGTCGGGGGCATCTTCAAGCGCGTGCAGTTCACACCCGACTTGCTGCCGAGCGACATCATCGGCACGCGCGTGTTCGATCAGCGCAGCGGCGAGTTCGTCACCGTGCGCGGTCCGCTCTTCGCGAACATCGTGCTGGCCGACGAAATCAACCGGGCGCCGGCGAAAGTGCAATCGGCGCTGCTCGAGGGGATGCAGGAGCGGCGGGCGACGATCGGCCCCGATACCCTGCCGCTGCCGCGTCCGTTTGCCGTGCTCGCCACGATGAACCCGTTCGATGCCGATGGCACGTATGCGCTGCCGCTGGCGCAGCTGGACCGGTTCTTGCTCAACGTGCGCGTCGGCTATCCCTCGCGCGAAGACGAACGCACGATCGTCGACCGTTTCTCGGCCGAGACGGCGGAACCGGAGCGCGATATCGCGACGCTCGGCGACGTCGAGCGCTGGCAAGTGGACGTGCGCGCGGTGCATCTCAACGATCGCGTGCGCGACTATGCCGTGGATCTGGTGCGCGCCACACGCGGCGCGCGCTACGTCGCCTCGGGCGCATCGCCGCGTGCAGCGCTCGCGCTGGCGATCCTGGCGCGTGCGCGGGCGTACTTGGACGGGCGTTCGTTTGCCGTTCCCGATGACGTGCGCGAGCTCGCGCCGGGCGTGTTGCGCCATCGCGTTGCGTTCGACTACCGGCTCGCCATCGACGGCGGGGACGGCGACACCGTGCTCGCGGAGATCGTCGCGAGCGTGCCGGCGCCGTGAACCCGCTGCGGGCGGCGATCGTACGCGGCGCGCGCCACGTCTATGCCGGCGGCACAGTCGCGCGCGGCGCCCGGCCCGGCGACGGGTACGTGTTCGACCGCTTGCGCGGCTACGCCGAAGGCGACGACCCGCGGCGCATCGACTGGTCGGCGACCGCGCGCATCGGTTCGCTGCAGACGCGCGTCTATCTCGAAGAAACCGTGCTGGTGCTGGGCGCGCTCGTCGATGAGTCGCCGTCGATGCGGCTCGGGCGCAAGCGCGCGCTGAGTACGGCGGCCGAAGAGGCGGTGCGCGCGTGGTTCGGCGCGGCCGAGAATACCGACCGGGCGGGCCGCATCGTCGACGAACGACTGATCGGCGATCGCCGCGCGACTGTCGACGTGCGCGCGAGCGGGCCGTTCGATCTGCGCCGTTCGCTCGAACTGGCCGTGCGCGCGCTGCCGCAGGGCAGCTCGTTCTTGCTGATCACCGACGGCCTCGACATCGCCGGCGATGCGTTCGCCGACATACTGCTGCGGATCGCGCGGCGATTCGATGCAACCGTGCTGCTGGCGCGCGATCCGTGGATCGACGGCTTGCCGTTGCGCGGCTTCGTGCGCATTCGCGATGCCGAGAGCGGCCGTTCGCGGCGCGTGTTCATCGGGCCGCGCACGCGCGAACGCTACCGTACGGCGAGCGCCGAACGCGATGCGGCGATTCGCGCAGCCTTCGAGCGCGCGCGCTGGCGCATCGGAACGCTCGATGAAGCCGACGGTGCAGGCTCGCTCGAGCGCGCGTTCGGCCTGCGATGACGTTCGCCCATCCACTCTTTCTCGTGCTGGCGGTCGTCGTCGCCGCGGCGTTCGTCGCGATCGTCGCAGCCGGCGCGCGCCGCTCGCGCGGCGTGGCGCTCGCGTACTCCGATCTGGCGTTTCTCGAGAGCACGATCGGGCGCGCGCCGCCGTGGACCGCGATTTTCGCCGGCGTCTGGGTGCTCGCGCTCTTGTGCGCGGGGATTGCGGTCGCGCGCCCTGCCGTCGTGGCGACCGTGCCGGTGCACGACGCGGCGATCGTGCTGTGCATCGACACTTCCGGTTCGATGGCCTCGACCGACGTCGCACCGACGCGTTCGCAAGCGTCGCGCGATGCCGCGCTCACCTTCATCAACGGCGTCCCCGACGGGACGCGCGTCGGCCTCGTCGCCTTTGCCGCGCAGGCGTTTCCGCTCGGACCGTTGAGCGACGACCGTGCTGCGGTCCGCGATGCGCTCGGCCGCTTGCCTGCGCCCAACGGCGGCACGGCGATCGGCGACGCGCTGGCCGAAGCCGCGCGCTTGTTGCCGCCGGGCGGGCGGCGTGCGATCGTGCTCGTCACCGACGGCGTGAACAACGCCGGCAGCGATCCGCTCGCAGTCGCGTCCGAGATCGGTGCGCAGGGCGTCACGATCTTCACGATCGGGATCGGTACCAACGGCAGCGGGCTCGAGATACCCGGAACCGGCGACGAAGCGGAGCTGGATGAAGATGCGCTGCGTTCGATCGCCGCCTCCGGAAACGGCACTTACTCGCGCGTGAGCGATGCGGATGCGCTGACGCGCCGCCTCGGCAGTTTGGCGCGCGCCACGATCGACGAACGCCGCCGTATCGATCTGACCGAGCAATTCGCGGTAGCCGCCGGCGTACTCGCCTTCGGGGCCACGCTCGGCGCGCTCGCCCTCGGCCGTTTTCCATGAAGGCGATACCATGAGCGATCCGTTTATCGACACGCGGCACAGCTACGACCGCGACACGCTCGATGAGTCGCGCGCGGCAGACGAGCCGTTCGCGCAATTCCGCAGCTGGATCGGCGACGCGCTCGCGGCCGAGGTGCTCGAGCCCAACGCGATGACGCTGGCAACCGTAAACGCCGATGGGCATCCTGCCGCGCGCATCGTCTTGTTGCGCGGCTGGGACGAGCGCGGCTTCGTGTTCTTCACGAATTACGAATCGAGCAAAGGCCGCGAGATCGCCGGCAACCCGTCCGCGGCGCTGGTGCTCTTTTGGGCGAAGCTCGAGCGGCAAGTGCGCATCAACGGCCGGGTGGAGATCTTGCGCGCTGAAGAGTCGGATGCGTACTTTGCCAAGCGCCCGCGCGGCAGCCGCGTGAGCGCCTGGGCGTCACCGCAAAGCCAAGTCATTCCCGGGCGTGACGTGCTCGAACGCAGGATGGACGAAATCGAGGCGCGCTTTGCCGGCGGCGACGTACCGCGGCCGCCGTTTTGGGGCGGCTACCGCGTCGTTCCCGAGCGCATCGAGTTCTGGCAGGGCCGGCCGAACCGCGCGCACGACCGGATCTGCTACAGCACGACCGCCGGCGGCTGGACGCGCGAGCGCCTGGCGCCGTGAGCGCCGTCTTCATCGCCGGGGCCACCGGCGTGATCGGCGCCCGCCTCACGCCGCTGTTGCTGGCGGCCGGTTACGACGTTCACGCGCTGACGCGCGATGCAGCAAAAGCGCGCGACCTAGAAACGCGCGGCGTGCACGCGACGGTCGGCGACATCTTCGACGCCGGCGCGGTGCGCGACGCGGTGGCGCGCGCGCAGCCCGAACTCGTCATTCACCAGCTCACCGATTTGCCGCATTCACGCGAGGAGCGCGGCGATCCGGCGGCGCTGGCGCGCAACGCCCGCATTCGCATCGAGGGCACACAGCATCTCGTCGATGCGGCGCTTGCGGGTGGGGCGCAGCGGATGCTGGCCCAGAGCATCGCCTTTGCGTATGCCGACGGCCGCGAGCCGCATGTGGAGAGCGACCCGCTCGATCCGGCGAGCGCGGCTCGGTGATCGCGCTCGAGCGCCTGGTGCTGGAGTCGCCGCCGCTGATCGGTACGGTGCTGCGCTACGGCTCGCTCTACGGCCCCGGCACCTGGTTCGACGCGGCGACCGGTAACGTTCCGGTTCAGATCGGCGCGGCGGTCCGGGCGACGATGCTTGCAATCGAGCGCGGCGTGACCGGCGTGTTCAACATCGCCGAGGAGCGCGGCTATATCGACGCGGGCCGCGCAAGAAACCTGCTCGGATGGCGGCCCTAGGCGCAGGGCAATTGCGGGCGTCACCCAAGAGTACCGACGCCCGTTGAGCGGGCTCATTAAAGAGAGGGTTGCCCATGCTCGTGCGCCGTCTAGCTATCATCGGCATCGCCGTGGCGATGTGTCTCGTTCCCGCGTTGCGCGCGTTCGCCGCGGATCCGTACGACATCGACGTCGTGCTGCCGATCACCGGGACGTTTGCCTTCGTCGGCACCACGCACCAGAAAGAGCTGCAAGTGCTCGAGGGTGTCGTCAACAAACAGGGCGGCATCAAGGGCCGGCCGGTGCATTTCGTCTTTCACGACGACACGAGCAATCCCGAAACCTCGCTGCAGATCCACCAGGCGATCCTAGCCAAACATCCGGCCGTGGTGCTCGGCTCCTCGCTCGGCGCGCTCTGCCAGGCCACCACCCCGCTCTATCTCACGAACGGGCCGGTGAACTACTGCTTCTCGCCGGTGATTCCGACGACGAAGGGCAGCTACGTGTTCTCGGCGAGCGTCAGCGGCCGCGACCTCATCTACGCCACGATCCGTTACTTCCACGGTAAGGGCTACAAGAAGATCGCGACGTTGAACACGACCGACGCGTCGGGTCAGATCGGCGATCGCGACATCGCGTCCGTCATGCAAGAGCCCGAGTTCAAAGACATGACGCTGCTGACCGCCGAGCACTTCAGCGCTGCCGATACGAGCGTGACGGCGCAAGTCTCGAAGATCAAAGCGCTCGGCCCGCAAGCGATCATCATCTGGGCACCGGGAACGGCGTTCGGCACGGCGCTGCACGCTGTCACGGACATCGGGCTCAACGTTCCCGTCGCCACGACGAGCGCCAATATGATCATCGCGCAGATGAAGTCGTACGCCTCGTTCGTTCCGAAGGACGTGCTCTTCCAAGGCGTGCCCTACGTCGCCGGTGCCGCCCATAAGGACTCGCCGGCGATGGCTGCCTACGCGGCCGCGATGAAGGACAACAACATGCCGCAAGATTTCCAGACCGGCATGGCCTGGGATCCGGCGATGGTCGTCATCGACGCGCTGCGCAAGATCGGACCCGACGCGACCGCCGCCCAACTGCACACCTATCTCGAAGGCTTGCACGACTACACCGGCATCACCGGGACCTACGACTTCCGCGACGGCAGCCAGCGCGGTCTCGGCGTTGACTCGACGCTGATCATGCGCTGGGATCCGGACAAGAACGACTTCGTGAGCGTCAGCAAGGCCGGCGGGGCACCGATGTAATCGCTTCGGCACTGTTCTTACCGCAATGCTGGTAAAGCACCGTTCTTCCCAGGACCGCATGGCGATGTACAACCGCAACAAGCTCAAGCTGGGCTTGTTCGGCGCGAATTGCTCGTCCGGGCGGGCTGCAACGCGCGTTCCCGAGCGGTGGTCCGGCTCGTGGGAAGACAACCTGCGGATGGCACAGCTCGCAGATGCGGCCGGCATCGACTTTTTGCTGCCGATCGGGCGCTGGCGAGGCTACGGCGGCGAAACGAACTTCGAGGGCTCGACGTACGAGACGATCACCTGGGCGTGCGGGCTGCTTGCGGCAACCGAACGAATCCACGTGTTCGGGACCGTACACGCGCCGTTACTTCATCCCGTGTTCGCCGCGAAGCAAATGGTAACGGCCGACCACATGGGCCGCGGCCGCTTCGGCCTCAATATCGTCTGCGGTTGGAACGTGGACGAGTTTGCCATGTTCGGGGTCGATCCGAAGGCGCACGACGCCCGTTACCAGCACGGTGAAGAATGGATTCGCGCCATCTACGAGATGTGGGATTCGCCCGAAGCGTTCGATTTCGACGGCGAATATTTTTCACTCAAGCGCGTCGTATCGGATCCGAAGCCCTATGGCGGAACGCGGCCGATCGTCATGAACGCGGCGTTCTCGCCGGCCGGACGCGAGTTCGCCTATCGCAATTGCGACTTCTTGTTCACGCTGCTGCGCGATCACGCGCAGGGCGCCGATGCGGTTGCACAAACGCGGGCCGGCGCGCAAGCATACGGACGCGACGTCGGGGTCTTCACCCCGGGGTACATCGTCTGCCGTCCGACGCGTAAAGAGGCTGAGGATTACCATCGCTATTACGCCGAGGAGAACGGCGACTGGGAAGCGGTGGAAGGATTGGTCGGAACCCAGGCGCGCAGCAACTCGAGCGCGCACGACCCCGAGGTGTTCCGGCAATTGAGAATCCGTTACGCCGGCGGACACGGCGGCTTTCCGCTCATCGGTTCACCCGACGACGTAGCGGCCGAGCTCGCGCAGATCTCGGCCGACGGTTTTGACGGCTATGCGTTTTCATTCGTCAACTACGTCACCGAATTGCCCTTTTTTGCAGCCGAAGTGCTGCCGCGGCTCGAGCGGCTCGGCGTTCGAGCACCCATGACGTCGGGAGATCCGCATTGAACTTCAAACGTGCGAGCACCCAGCTGCTGCTGGCGCTCTTCTTGCTCGCGGCACTCCCCGCACGTGCCGCCGATGAACCGTACGACTTCTACGCGATTCTTTCACTGACGGGAGCGGCGGCGTTTCTCGGGCACGGCGAGCAGGTCTCGCTCTCGGCCGTCGAGCGTTACGTCAACGCCACCGGCGGGATCAAGGGACGGCCGCTCCACTTCGTAACCGTGGACGATCAATCGAATCCCGCGGTTGCCGTCCAGCTCGCGAATCAAATGTTCGCGCAACACATACCCGCGTTCATCGGGCCGTCGTTCGGGGCAACCTGCACGGCGCTGCTGCCGCTCGTGAACGACGGGCCGGTGATGTATTGCCTCGCGAACGTCATCCACCCGCCCAACGGCAGCTACGCGTTCTCGGCCAATCCGTCGACCAAGGATTTCACGGCGGCGGCGTTCCGCTACCTCAAGGCCAAAGGCGTGCGCAAAATCGCGCTGTTGACGTCGACCGACGCGTCCGGCCAGGACGGCGAACAAGTCGCGCTCGAAGACCTGCGCAGCCCTGAATTCCGCGACCTGCAACTCGTTGCGAACGAGCATTTTGCAGTCGGCGATCTCACGGTGAGCGCGCAGGTGGCGCGCATCAAAGCGGCCGGCGCACAGGCGGTCGATGCCTGGACGACCGGCACGCCCTTCGGCACCGTCCTGCGCGGCGTGCAAGCCGGCGCGTGGGACGGCATCGTGATGACGAACGGCGGAAACATCAACACATCGCAGATGCAGCAGTACGCACAATTCATTCCGCGCGACATGATCTTCACAGCACCCCCGTACATGTCGCTCGGGATTAGTTCGCCCAAGGTGCGGCAAGCGAAGACGACTTATCTCGACCAGATGCACGCGATCGGCGTCGCGACCCCGGATCAGACGAACCTCATTGCCTGGGATCCGATGATGATCATGGTCGACGCACTGCGCCACATCGGTCCGTCCGCGACCGCGCTTCAAATGCGCAATTACATGCTGACGCTCCACGACTTTGCGGGCATCAACGGCGTCTACGATTTCCGCCGCGGCGATCAGCGCGGCGTCGATCCGCTCTCGAGCCCGATCGTGAAGTGGGATCCAGCGTCGAGCGAGTTTGTGACCATCAGCAAACCCGGAGGCCTGCCGCTTTAGGGCGCCGGAACTCGATCACGAGGTACACCATGTTCAATCAATCCATGCGCCGAGCCGGCGCCGTGCTCGGCGCGTTGCTGCTGACCGCTGCGCTCTGCGGCCCGCCGGCCCGCGCTGCCGACGCACCGAGCGTCGACGTGCCGGTCGTCGTGCCGCTCACCGGGGGCGCGGCCTTTCTCGGTCAGACGATGCAGGCCGGGCTGCGTCTCCTCGAGCAGCGCGTCAACGCGTCGGGCGGCATCCGCAACCGGCCGCTGCGCTTCGTGTTTCTCGACGATCAGGGCCAGCCCCAGTTGGCCGTTCAAGTGATGAATCAGCTGCTCGCGCAGCACCCGCCGGTCATTCTCGCCGGCGCACTCGGCGCGACGTGCAAGAGCGTGATGCCGCTCGTCGAGCAAAATGGGCCCGTCCTCTACTGCCTGACGCCGGCGGTCGTCCCGACGCCGGGAAGCTACGTGTTCTCCGCCGGCGTGTATCCGGGCGATGAGGTGCGGGCCGCGTTTCGCTTTTTCCGCGATCGCGGCTGGACGCGGATCGCGTTTCTCACCTCGACCGACGCGTCGGGTGAAGAAGCCGACGGCAACATGGTGCGGGATTCGCAAGCGCCGGAGAATCGTGCGCTGCAAGTGGTGGCGCACGAACGCTTCAATCCGAACGACATCAATGCCGCCGCGCAAGTCGCGCGCATCAAAGCCGCGGGCGCGCAAGCCATGATCCTCTGGGCCAGCCCCGGCGTGCTGGCAGCGGCGTTTCACTCGATCAACGACGATGGGCTCGACATCCCGGTGCTCGTCAGCGACTCGATCATGAGCTACTCGATCATGGATCAGTTCGCCGCGTTTCTGCCCAAGCAGCTCTACTTCGCGTCGAGCTCGTGGGCCGGCGCCTCGATTCTCGCGCCGGGTCCGCAGCGAACGAATAACCAAGCCGTCTACGCGGCCTTTCGCGCTGCGAACGTGCCCACCGATACGGGTCCGACGCAACCGTGGGATGCCGCCGCGATCGTCATCGACGCCCTGCGGAAAGCCGGTCCCGATGCGGGCGCGCGGGCCGTACGCGACGCGATCGAGAGCCTGCACGGCTACGCCGGGCATCATGGGAACGTATGATTTCCGGACTGCCGATCAGCGCGGTCTCACCGTCAAGGACGTGATGATCTACCAGTGGCTCAAGGATCAGCGCGTCTGGCAGCCGGCGAGCCTCGGCGGCGGTGCGTTGCTACGGCGCTAAGCGCGGCAAACGCCACAACAGCGCGGCGCCGAGCGCAAATTCGACGACGACGAGCAAGAGCGCGACGCGCGGTCCGAGCCCCGCGCTGCGCGCATCGAGTGCGGTGACCAGCGGCGCGGTGATCGCGGGTGCGACGATCTGCGGGATCGCTGCAGCGAGGTTCCATACGCCCATCGCCGACGCCATCGCATCGCGCGGCAGCACCGCATAAGCGATGGCCCAATCGGCGGTGAAAAAGGCGCCCCACGCGCAGCCCGAAGCGATCGCAGCGGCGAACGCGACCAGCGGGTTGAGGGCGAGCGCGAACGCACCGACGGCAATTGCGATCGCGACGGCCGCGACGCTGACCACGATGCGCTTGTCGATGCGGTCGGCCGCCGGTCCCGCGAGCGCGGCGCCCGCGACGCCCGCGATCGTAAAGGCCACAAACAGCAGGCCCGTCGTCGTGCGCGCGTCGGCGACGTGCAGCGATTCGCGCACGAAGAAGAACAAGAAGCCGAAGAGCGTGTAGAATCCGACGTTGATCGCCGCGCGCGAGAGCAGTACCGTCAGCAGCGGCGCGGTCATGCGCAGCGCGCCCGGCCGCACGTTCGCCGCCGGCAACGTGCGCAAATGCGCGAGCGCGACGGCCGTTCCGGCAACGAGCGCGACCACCAGCACGGCGGCGGCGACGAGCCCCTGCAGCGCGGCGGCGACGAGCAAGCCGGTGACGCTGCCGGCAAACGACGAAACGCTCATCCAAGCCGATGCGCGGCCGCGCCGCTCGTCGCCGATCGCATCGGAAATCGCGGCTTGGTAGGGGCCGCCGGCGAGATTCATCCCGATTTGCAGCGCGGCGAACGCCGCCGCCAGCAGCCCGAGCGACGGCGCGGCGAAAAATGCGATGAGCGCAAGCGCGGCGATCGCCACGCCCGCGACGTAGAATTCGCGCCGGTGGCCGGCGATCGCGATGCGCCGGTCCGACGCAAAGCCGGCCGCCAGCTGCACCGCGGCGGCGATCAGCGCTCCGCCCGATGCGATCCACGCATATGCGGTGACGCCGCCGGCCGGCGCGAGCGCTTCGATGCGGCTCTGCAAAAACACGCCGAGGATCGCGCTCCAAACGGCCTGGTTTCCGAACCACAAGGCGCTGATGCGCGCCGGACTCGCCGTCACCGGCTGCATGCGTAGCGGTAATCTTCGAGCGTATCGATGTCGTAGCACAGGCCGGGCGACGCGTCGCGAATCGCAGCCGCGCGCGCGCCGAGCACGGATGCCGCGCGGCCTTCGATGTCGGCGATCCGCAAACGGCGGACGAGGTAGCGTACGAGCAGTGCGGGCCCGAGCAAACGCGCCATGCCGATGGCGCTCTTGCGCGCTTCGAAAAACCGGCCCGCCACCGTACGCACCGCCGCGCGCGCGTCGCTGCGAATGAAGAAGACGCTGCCGTTGGCGACCCGCTCGCCGCCCAGCTCCGTGACGTGCGGCGGCGCGCCGGGATAGGCCGCCTCGTAGGCGGCGGCGCCGGCCAGCGGCAGCGTGAGATCGTAGGCGGTGCTCGCGGCGAGGTACGCGGCGAGGCCGGCCGCGGTGATGAAGGGCAGGTCGCTCGTGGCAAAGAGCAGGTCGTCCTCCTCCGGCCACGCGTCGAGCGCGCGGGCGACGTTGGCCGCCCCGCCGGCCGCGGCCGGGATCAGGCGGGCCGTGCCGCGGTGGGGCTCGATTTCCCGGCCGCCGACGATCGCGACCTCGCCGATTCCGGCCCCGGCGATCGCGCTCAGCACCACCTCGAGCAAGACCCCGTTGCCGAAGGGAGCAAGCGCCTTCACCGGCGTGCCGATGGCGGCGGCGAACGTCTCGTCGACGCGGCCCCCGGCCGTCACCACCGCACGTAGCATTGGATTCACGTTCCGTGAATCTGTAGCGTTCGGCCTTCGGCCGAGCCGCCGGGGGCGGGGAACGGCGATTCGGCCGCCCAATCTACGCCGGAATGTCCCGGCGTTCAATCCTCGTCATCGGCTCTGGTCCGATCGTCATCGGTCAAGCCGCCGAGTTCGACTACGCCGGTGTTCAGGCGTGCCGCGCCCTGCGCGACGAAGGCCACCGCGTCGTGCTCGTCAACTCGAATCCGGCCACGATCATGACCGATCCCGAGATCGCGGACGCCGTCTACCTCGAGCCGTTGACGGTGAAGTCGATCGAGGCGATCATCGCCCGCGAACGCCCCGATGCGCTCTTGCCGACGCTGGGCGGCCAGACCGGCCTGAACATGGCCGTCGAGCTGTCTGCGGCCGGCGTGCTCGCGCGCTACGACGTCGAACTGCTCGGCACGCCGCTCGATACGATCCAGCTGGCCGAAGACCGCGAACGCTTCAAGACCAAGATGATCGAGATCGGCGAGCCGGTGCCGCCGAGCATCGTCGTCACCGACGTCGAGTCCGCGATCGCGTTCGCAGCCGAGCACGACTACCCGTTGATCGTCCGGCCGGCGTACACGCTCGGCGGCACCGGCGGCGGCCTCGTGCACAACGAGGCCGAGCTGCGGGCCACGCTTGCGACCGGCCTCGCGGCGTCGATCATCAATCAGGCGCTGGTCGAAACCTCGCTGCTGGGCTGGAAAGAGCTGGAGTACGAAGTGCTCCGCGACAAGGCCAACAACTGCATCGTCGTCTGCAACATGGAGAACATCGATCCGGTCGGCGTGCACACCGGCGATTCGATCGTCGTCGCGCCCTCGCAGACGCTCAGCGACCTCGACTACCAGATGCTGCGCACGGCCAGCATCAACGTCATCCGCGCGCTCAACGTGCAGGGCGGCTGCAACATCCAGTTCGCGCTGCACCCCGACCGCCGCGAGTATCAGATCATCGAGGTCAACCCGCGCGTATCGCGTTCGTCGGCGCTGGCGTCCAAAGCGACGGGCTACCCGATCGCGAAGATCTCGACGCTGATCGCGCTCGGCAAGACGCTCGACGAAATTCCCAACCCCGTCACCGGCATTACCAAAGCCGCCTACGAACCGACGCTCGATTACTGCGTGGTGAAGTTTCCGCGCTGGCCGTTCGATAAGTTTCCGCTGGCCGATTTTCGCCTCGGCACGCAGATGAAATCGACCGGCGAGGCGATGGGCATCGGCCGCACGTTCGCCGCCGCGTTGATGAAGGCGATTCGCGGGCTCGACCTCAAGTTCGAAACGCTGACCGGCGGCGCGTTTGCCGAATGGAGCGATGAAGAACTCTGGCGCGCCGTCGAGGAACCGACGCACGACCGGCTCTTCGCGGTCTGCGAACTCTTGCGCCGCGAGCGCAGCATCGACGACATCCGCGCGCGCTCGTCGATCGACCGCTTTTGGCTGTGGGAACTCGAAGAGCTGGTGGAGCTCGAGGACGAACTGCGCAAGTTCAAGAGCAAACCCGGCCAGCCGATGATGTATCCGCCGCCGGCGCTGATCAAGCTCGCGATCGAAGCGGGCTACTCGACGCGCGGCATCAACTCGCTCTTCGGCGGCGAGTTCAAGAGCGTGAACGATCGCGGCCAGTTCCGCATGGTCGACACGGCCGCCGCCGAGTTTCCCGCGCGTTCGCCGTACTATTATCTCTCGCGCTTCGAAGCCGACGAGATGCGCAAACCGCCGAATCCGGCCGTCGTCGTCGTGGGCAGCGGTCCGATCCGCATCGGTCAGGGGATCGAGTTCGACTACTCGTGCGTCCACGCGGCGTGGGCCTTGCGCGATGCCGGGCGTTCGGCCGTCGTCGTCAACAACAACCCGGAAACGGTGTCGACCGACTTCGACATCTCCGACGTGCTGGTGTTCGAACCGCCGGGCCCGGACGAAGTCGAATTGGCGTATCGCGCCACCGGTGCCGAGGGCGTGATGCTCGCGTTCGGCGGACAGACGGCGATCAATCTGGCCGACGAACTCGCGCGGCGCGGCGTGAAGATCATCGGCAGCGATCAGCGTTCGCTCGATCTCGCCGAAGATCGCGAGAAGTTCGAAGCGGTGCTCGAGCGGCTCGGCGTCGCGCGCCCGCAAGGCCGCGCCGCGAAGACGTTCCGCGAAGCGCGCATCACCGCGCGCGAACTCGGTTTCCCCGTCATCGTACGGCCCTCGTACGTGCTCGGCGGCCGCGGCATGGAGATCGTGCACAACGAAGCGCAGCTCGCGTCCTACGTCGAGAGCGCGCCGCCGATCACGCCCGGTGCGCCGCTGCTCGTCGACAAGTATCTGCGCGGCCTCGAAGTCGAGGTCGACGCGGCCTTCGACGGCGAGGACATCCTGATCCCCGGCATCTTCGAGCACGTCGAACGCGCCGGCGTTCATTCCGGCGACTCGATCTCGGTGTTCCCGACGCAAACCGTCAGCCCCGAGATGGAAACGCGCATCTGCAGCGTGACGGAAGCCGTCGCGCGCGAACTCGGCATCCGCGGGCTGATCAACATCCAGTTCGTGATCCACGCGAACGATCTCTACATTCTCGAGGCCAATCCGCGCGCCAGCCGCACGGTGCCGATCATCTCGAAGGCGACCGGCATCAACCTCGTCGCGGCAGCCACGCGGATCGCGCTCGGCGAGAAGCTGCGCGCCATGCCGTGGGGTACGGGGCTGCGCCCGCGTCCCGCTTACACGGTCGTCAAAGTGCCGGTGTTCTCGTTTGCGAAGATGCGCGGCGTCGAAACGATCCTCGGACCCGAGATGAAGTCGACCGGCGAAGTGCTCGGCATCGATGAGACCTACGCCGGCGCGCTGCTCAAAGGCTTTCTCGGCGCCGGCATCCGTTTGCCCAACGAAGGCGGCCGCGTGCTGGTCTCGATCTCGGATGAAGAGAAGCCCGAGTCGGTCGCGATCCTGCGCCGCTTCGTCGATCTCGGCTTCACGCTCGTCGCCACGCGCGGCACGCACGATCTGCTGGAAAAACACGGCATCCCGCACGAGACGATCAACGCGATCGCCGACGGTTCGCCCAACGTGCTCGATGCGATCACCAAACGCAGCGTCGATCTCGTGATCAACAACGCCGGCGGTGCGCGCCGCGATTCGACCGACAACTTTCGCATCCGGCGCGCCGCGGTCGAAGCGTCGATCGCGTGCCTCACCAGCCTCGACACGGCCGCCGCGCTGGCAACGGCGCTGGCCTCGGATCCCGGTCCGCCGCGTTCGCTGCAAGAATACCAAGCGTTGCATCGCGAGACGATCGGAGCGATTTAGTGGAACCAGCGGATGACGCGGCCGAACCCTACGCGTTCGTGTTGGGCGGCAACGCCAACACGCTGGCGTTCACCTCGAGCCTCGTTCCGGAAAACCGTCAGATCGCGGCCTGGCTCGTGCCGCTGGCGTGGACGCCGATCGGCGTCGTGCTCGGCGAGAACTGGCAGCGCGTCAACGTCGCGGCCGACAACCTGGCGGCGTGGGGCGATACGACCTTCGCGCCCGACGACGAGCGCGCGTTCGTCTCGTCGGCGCGCGATCTCGAAATGCTCGCGCGCATCGGCTGGAGCGCGCCCGTGCCGGCCGAGCTGAACGAAGGGACGCTGGTCAATCCCGACGATCTGCCCGAAGATCTGCTCGAAGCGTTCGCGCATCCGGCCGAAACGCTCGTGCAGTGCGCGATCTGCCGGCGTTCGTGCGTGCGCGATGACTTCGTGTGGAACGAACGGCGTTTGTGCGCGTGGGATTTCCACGCCACCGTGTTCGGCAAACGCGGGCCGTGGCACGCCGAGCCCTACGAAGAGCGGCATTTCGCGACGCTGCCGTCGTGCAAGTACGTCGCGCATCCGCTGCTCGAAGACATCGGCGTCGATGCGATCATGGCGCTCGACGGCATCGACGGCGAGCTCGCGCACCGCATCATCAACGAGGTGATCGCTGCCGATCCGACGCGCGCGCACCTTGCCGTGCAGACCTTGGGCGGCTTCACGCTCCTGCGCGAACGCAATACCACGGGGGTCGAATCCTGACGGATCGCGCCATCGGCCGCATGCGAACGCTGTTCCTCGTGCTGTTCGCATTGCTGGCGCTGCGCCAACTGCAAATCGCCCTGGTCGACGCGCCGAAGCTCGACGCCGACGCGCGTAATCCGCGCCGCGCCGACATCGCCGCCGGCCGCGGCAGCATCGTCGCCAGCGACGGAACGCCGCTCGCGCTCACGCGCAACGGCCGGCGCGTCTATCCGCTGGGCACGCATCACCGCGCACGTAGTCGGATACGCATCGCCGCGCTACGGAACGGCCGGACTCGAAGACGCCTTCGATCGCGTGCTTACCGCGCCGGCCCCGGGCAACGGCGTGTGGACCGAACTGCAAAGTTTGCTCAGCGGCGGGAACGGCGCGCCGCACGGCGCCGAGGTCGTGACGACGCTCGATCTGGGCGTGCAGCGCGCGCTCGCGGCGGCGCTCGGGCAACGCGCGCGCGCGGCCGGCATCGTGATGGATCCGCGCACCGGCGCGGTGATCGCGCTCGCCGCGACGCCGTCGTTCGATCCCAACACGCTCGACCGCAAGTGGCCCGCGCTCGTGAACGACACGGCCTCGCCGTTGCTCGACCGCAGCACGTCGGGCCTTTATCCGCCCGGCTCGACGTTCAAGATCGTCACGGCCGCCGATGCGCTCGACGCCGGTCTGGTCACGCCGGCGACCGTGTTCAACGACACCGGCGGCCTCCAAGTCGGCAACTTCACCGTGCGCAACGATCAGAACGAAGTCACCGGCCGCCAGACGCTGACCGGCGCGTTCGCGCTCTCGAGCAACGTCGACTTCGCCCAGATCGCGCTGAAGATCGGTCCCGACCTGTGGCTCCAGGATGCGGCCAAGTGGGGCCTCGGGCAGACGATGAACTTCGATCTGCCGGTGGCGCGCGATCGCGTGCCGGCCCGCGACGAATTGATCCCCTCCGTGCTCGCCCAACTGGGCTTCGGGCAAGCGTCGCTGCTCGTCACGCCGATGCGTATGGCTCTGGTCGCGGCCACGATCGCGGACGGCGGACGCACGCCCCGGCCGTATTTGGTGCGCAGCATCGCCGGCAGCGAAACGAGCCTCGCGACGGCACGCGAACAGCTTGCGGCCCCGATCGGCACCGAAACCGCGAATGAGGTCCGGGACTTGATGATCGCGGTCGTGCAGCACGGCACCGGAACCGCGGCGGCCCTGCCCGGCGTCACGGTCGCGGGCAAGACCGGCACGGCCACCAACCCGCACGGTCCGGCGCACTCGTGGTTCGTGGCCTTCGCCCCGGCGCTCGCGCCGCGCGTCGTCGTCGCCGTGATCGTCGAGAACGGCGGGTACGGCGCGGCCGTTGCGGCGCCCATCGTGCGCGACGTCCTACGGGTCGCGCTTGCTCGAACGCGAACGTAACGTACGTTGGAACTCGAACACGTCTTCAACGGCCGCTATCGCGTCGACACCCGTTTGGGTACCGGCGGGATGGCGATCGTGTATTGCGGGACCGATCTGTTGCTGCGCCGCCGCGTGGCGATCAAGGTACTGCGCGACCAGTTCTCGGCCGACGACGACTTCATCAAGCGCTTTTCGTATGAAGCGCAGGCAGCCGCACGGCTCTCGCATCCCAACGTCGTCAACGTCTACGACTTCGGACACGAAGGCGACGCCTATTTCATCGTGATGGAACTGGTCGAGGGCGAGACGCTGGCGGCGATGCTGCGCGGCGAGCGCCGCGTGCCCGAATCCGTCGCCATCGACTATGCCACGCAGATCGCCGCGGGCCTCGCGTTCGCGCACCGTCAAGGCCTCTTGCACCGCGACGTCAAGCCGGCCAACATCCTCGTCACCGGCGACGACGTCGTCAAACTCGGCGACTTCGGCATCGCGCGCGCGGTCGCCGAGAACGCGATCGGCGTAACGCAGCCCGGCATGGTGATGGGCAGCGTCGCCTACGTGTCGCCCGAACAGGCGCAGGGCCGCGAACTCGACGCGCGCTCCGACCTGTATTCCCTCGGCGTCGTGCTCTACCAAATGGTCACCGGCCGCCTGCCGTTCAACGGCGAGACGCCGGTCGCCGTCGCGCTCAAGCACGTCTCGGAACCCGCGCCGCTGCTCGATCCGGTGCGCGACGGCGTGAGCCCGGCGCTCGCATCGATCATCGCGACGCTGCTGCAGAAGAACCCGGAAGATCGCTTCGCCTCGGCGACCGAACTCGGCCGCGCGCTGCGCGAAGCGCGCGAGCAGCCGGCGATGAGCATCGGTGCGGCGGCGCGTGCGGCCGGCGACGCGCCGACGTCGCACTTCCGCACCGTCACGGCGCCGACGCCGCCGCCGCGCGCTTCGGCTGCGCCCGACTACCCGCCGCCCAACGGCGTCGCCGCCGTCGATGACCCGATGCCGCCGGCGTTCGACCGGCGCTGGATTCCGTTCTTTGCGCTGATGCTGGTCGTCGCCGGCGTCGCCGGCTATCTCGGCGCGCGCGCCATCGGGCCGCGCAAAGACATCGCGATCGCAAACTTCGTCAATCGGAGTTCGATGCAGGCGCAGCAGTCGCTGGTCGCCGCCGGGTTGCGTTCCGACGTGCGCCCCGAAGCGAGCGAGACCGTGCCGATCGATCGCGTGATCCGTCAGGATCCGCCCGCCGGCACGATGACCTCGCGCGGCGCGACGGTGACGCTGTTCGTGTCCAACGGCGCACCGCTGGTCGCGATTCCCGACGTCAAGGGCTTCACCAGCTCCGATGCGCAGCACATGCTCGCCGGCGCGAAATTCAAGACGAAGATCGCGGGCCGCTTCGATGCGACCGCGCCGAAAGACACCGTGCTCGACGTGAGTCCGGCGGTCGGCACGAATGCGGCCGAAGGCAGCACGATCACGCTGACGGTCTCACAGGGCCGCCAGCCGGTGCGCGTGCCGCAACTCGTCGGCGTCACGGTCGATGCGGCGCGCGCGCAATTGGCAAAACTCGGCTTGACACTCAACGTCGATCAGCAGGTCTCGAACGATCTGATTCCGAGCGGCACGATCATCTCGCAAGCGCAGGCCGGCGGCACGACGGTCGACCCCGCCTCGACGGTCGGCGTGACGGTCAGCACCGGTCCGCCGCTGACGACGGTTCCGGACGTCGGCGGCAAGTCGCCGGCCGATGCGGTGGCCGCGTTGCAGACGGCCGGCTTTACGCCGCGCATTCAGTACATCGTTGATGCGACCAATGCCGGCGGCAACGTTTCGGCGCAAAATCCGCGCCGCGAACGCGACCGCACCGCGCCGTTCCGACGTCACGATCAGCGTGTCGGTTCCGGGTACCGTTCCCGACGTCACCAACATGGCGCTCGACGATGCGAAAGCGGCGATCGTCGCGAGCGGCTATACGATCGGCAACGTCGCGGTCACGCAGGACGGGCCGACGGGCAAGGTCGCGCGCACCGAACCCGAGGCCAACGCCGCGCTGCGGCCGGGTGAAGCGGTGACGATCTACTATCACGGCGTGACGCCGTAGTGCGCGTGCTCGGCGTCGATCCGGGATTGCGCACCACCGGCTACGGTGTGCTCGACGCCGTCGGCGGGACGTATCGTCTGATCGAGGGCGGCGTGCTGCGGCCGAAAACGACGCTCTCGCTCGAAGCGCGGCTCGAGCAGTTGCACACGGCGATGCTCGAGGTCGTGCGCGCGACGCGGCCGGATTGCATGGTGGTCGAAGAGTTGTGGTCGGCGCCGAAGCATCCGCCGACGGCCGTGCTGATGGGCCACGCGCGCGGCGTGATCGCGCTCGCCGCCGGTTTGTGCGAGGTCGCGTTCGAAGAGCTCTCGCACGTGACGGTCAAGCGCGCGCTCACCGGCAACGGCGCGGCGCGCAAAGAACAGGTCAAATCGATGGTGTGCGTCCACCTCGGCCTCACCGTCGCACCGCAGCCCGACGACGTCTCCGACGCGCTCGCACTAGCGCTCGTCTTCGCGATGCGCGGCCTTTCACCAGAGTTGGTGATGGAGCGAGCACCGAGTAGTCGTCCCCAGCTTCCAGAGTTCTTGCGAGCTCGTAGCGGGGGCCCCACGCAACGCGTGGGGGGCGCGCAGGCTAGGCCGGAGCGCCTTTAAAATGTTTTCGCGGATTGCCGGCACGTTGCTCGAACGCGACGGCGAAGCCGTTCGCCTCGAAACGGGCGGGCTCACGTACGACATCGTGCTGCCGCCGAGCGTGGCCGGCGAAGATCGACGTTGCGGCGGGCGCACCCTTGGCGCTCGAGGTCTACGCGCAGCTGCAGATCGACGGCAACTCCGGACGTTACGTCTTTTTCGGTTTCACGAACACGGTCGAGCGCGAATTCTTCGAAGCGTTGATCTCGGTTGCCGGCGTCGGTCCGAAGGCTGCGTCGCGCGCGTTCTCGGCGCCGATGGGCCGGATCGCGCGCGCGATCGATGCCGGCGATCACGTCTTTCTCAAGACGTTGCCGGGGATCGGCCAGCAGAAGGCGCGCGACATCGTGGCGAAACTCCAGGGTAAAGTGGGACGCTTCTTGCTGATCCAAGACGCACCGCCGCGCCCCGAAGCCGCAGCGATGCCCGACTTTGCGGCCGAAGCGCTGGCGGTGCTGCTGCAACTCGCCTACCGCCGGCCCGAAGCCGAGGCGATGATCACGGAAACGCTCGCCGCCGCACCGCAGGTCCGCGACGCCGAAACGCTCCTGGCCGAAATCTACCGCCAGCGCAATCGCGAAGGCGCAGCCAAGTGAGCAGCGGCGACGTGCGCAAGAAGATCATCGGTCCCGGCGATGCCGAACCGCGCGCGATCGACGGCGATGCATCGCTCGAAGATGCGGTGTACGGTGCGACGCTTGCGGCCGCGCACGTTCGAAGACTACGTCGGGCAGCGGCAGATCGTCGAGAACTTGCGCATCGCGATCGACGCCTCGAAGCGGCGCGGCGAACCGCTCGAACACGTGCTGTTCTCGGGTCCGCCGGGGCTCGGGAAGACGACGCTCGCAAACCTGATCGCGAAAGAACTCGGCGGAACGCTGCACGGATCGTCGGGACCGACGCTCGAGAAGCCGAAGGACCTGGTCGGCATCCTGACCGCGCTCGAGGCCGGCGACGTGCTGTTCATCGACGAGATCCACCGGCTCGGTGCGGTCGTCGAAGAATACCTGTACCCGGCGATGGAAGATTTCCAGATCGACTTCGTCGTCGATCGCGGCGCGTACGCGAAGACGCTCAAGCTGCCGCTCAAGCGGTTCACGCTGGTCGGCGCGACGACGCGCGCGGGCATGCTCTCGGCGCCGCTGCGCGATCGCTTCGGTCTGATGTACCATCTCGATTACTACGAGCCGGCCGAGCTGCAGCACATCGTCGAGCGCAGCGCGCGCGTGCTCGAGGTGCGCATCGAAACCGACGGCGCCGCAACGATCGCGCAGCGCAGCCGGGGTACGCCGCGCATCGCGAACCGTTTGTTGCGGCGCGTGCGCGACTTCGCCGAAGTGCGGGCCGACGGCGTCGTAACGCGCGAGGTCGCCGATGAGGCGCTGCGCCGCGAAGGCGTCGACGAGCGCGGTCTCGACCGGCTCGATCGCGCCTACCTGAAGACGATCGCCGAAGGCTACGGCGGCGGGCCGGTGGGCATCAACGCGATCGCCGCGACGCTCACCGAAGATCTCGAGACGCTCGAGGACGTCGTCGAGCCGTATCTGCTGAAGATCGGCTTCGTGCAGCGCACGGCCAACGGCCGCAAGACGACGGCCGCGGCCTTCGCGCACTTGGGCCTGATCGCGCCGACCGGCATCGATCAGCCGGGACTGTTCACGTGATCGGCCGCGCGCTGTTCCTCAAGGGCCTGATCGTGGCGACGGGCGGCTTGGACATTTGGGATCCGCCCGGTCCGGACTTTCCGGCGACCCCGCCGGCCCCGGGCCCCGTTCCGCTGCCGCCGGGCACGCAGAGCCCCTCAGGATCGGTAATCCGCGTCCAACTCGCCGACGGCACGATCGAGACGCTCGACGTCGAGAAGTATCTCTACGGCGTCGTGCCGCTCGAGTCGCCGCCGAGCTGGCCGCCGGCCGCCCTGCAGGCACAGGCGATCGTCGCTCGCACCTACGCGCTGCAGAAGCGTACGCTCTCGCGCGCCTTCGACGTCGTCGCAAGCGACGCCGATCAGCGCTACGGCGGCGTGACGGCCGAACGCCCTGCCGCCAGCGCCGCCGTCGATGCGACGCGCGGACAAACGCTCGGCTTTCTCGGGGGTCCGGCAAGCGTGTTCTACAGCGCGTGCTGCGGCGGCCACACGGCCGATGCCAACGAGCTGTGGGGGCATGCCGGGCTCTCGTATCTGCGCGGGGTCGACGATCCGTACTGCACGGCCGCGCCGGATTATCGCTGGCAACGGACGCTGCCGCTCGATCGCGCCCGGGCTGCGCTCGCCGACAAGCTCGCCGGCAGCCCGCAGGCGGCCGAACTCGACGATCCCGACGATTCGGGGCGCCCGCGGACAGTGACTTTTCGCGGAGACGGGGGCAGCGTGCTTGCGCTCAGCGTGAGCGACGTGCGCAGCCGCTTTGGGTCCGATACCGTGCGCAGCCTCTGGCTTCGTGAGATCGACTTCGATCGTACGCAGGCCGTACCGCTCGTCGTCATCGAAGGCTCGGGCCGTGGGCACGGTGTTGGTCTCTGTCAGTGGGGTGCGCGCGGGATGGCTCTTAATGGAGCCGGCGCGGCGGCAATTCTTGCCCACTATTTCCCGGGCACTGCGGTGACCGGTGGCTGATCAGGAAAAACGCAAGGCAGCCGGGGCCCTTCGTCTACGTAAATACATCCCCGTCAGCGTTGAGGAAAAGCTGACCTTCACGCTGTTCCGTGCCTCGATTGCCGACATTTCGGCGACCGGCGCGCGCCTGATCACGAGCGAGTTCCTCTCCAAGGGAACGCGCTGGATCATCACGATGAAAGAGACGCCGCACCTGACGCTCGCAGCGGAGGTGCGCTGGGTGAAGATGGATCAGAATCCGCGGCCGGGCGCCAACCCGCAATTCCAAGTCGGCATGCAATTTCTCCAAGTGAACGCGGAAGACGCGAAGCGCATCACGGCCTACTTGGAATTCGAAAAAGCGCGCTCCGAGAAAATCTAAATCAGCGATCGCCTCGACGACGCGTCGGCGTACGCGTACGATCTCCCCGAGGAGCGCATCGCGCGCACGCCGGCCGAACGGCGCGAAGATGCAAAGCTGCTCGTCCTCGGACCGCACGGCGAATTGCACGACCGCACGTTCGCTGCGTTCCCGGAACAGCTGCGCCGCGGCGACGTGCTGGTGCTCAACGAAACGCGGGTCATCCCGGCCCGGCTGCGCTTCGCGCGTCCCGGCGGCGGCGCCGGCGAATTGCTCCTGCTGCGCCCGGCCGACCGCGACGCCTTCGCGTTCGATGCGCGGACGTGGTTTGCGCTGGTCCGTCCGGCGAAACGCCTGCCGGCCGGAACGCGCCTGACGGCCGGCGGCGCGGGCCTCGCGATCGAAGCGGTCGCGAGCGACGGGCGGCGGATCGTGCGCTTCGACGACGGCGTCGACATCGCGGAACTGCTCGAGCGCGCGGGCGAACTGCCGCTGCCCCCCTACGTCGGGCCCGGCGACGACGCGCGTGCGGCCCGCTACCAGACCGTCTTTGCCCGGGTCCCGGGCAGCGTCGCCGCGCCGACCGCCTCGCTTCACTTCACCGAAGCGGTGCTCGCGGCCATCGCCGCCCGCGGGGTCGAGATCGTGCGGCTGACGCTCGACGTCGGGATCGGGACGTTCCGCCCGATGCGCGAGGGTCCCATCGCCGCGCACAAGATGCACGGGGAGCGCTACGGCATCGCCCCGGAGACGGCCGCCGCGGTCAACCGGGCGAAGGCCGAGGGCCGGCGCGTGATCGCGGCCGGCACGACCGTGGTCCGGGCGCTCGAGGGCGCCGCCTTGGCGGATGGGACCGTTCACCCGGGCTCCGCCGAAACGGACCTTTTTATCACGCCGGGGTTCCGGTTCCGGGTCGTGGACGCGCTGCTGACGAACTTCCACCTGCCCCAGTCGACGCTGCTGGTTCTGGTGAGCGCGTTCGCCGGTTACGAGCGGACGCGCGCCGCTTATGCGGCAGCGATCGCCCGGGATTACCGATTCTTTTCGTTCGGCGACGCGATGTTCGCAGAACGCTCCGACCCGAAGCCGAAGGAAGCCGTCATGGGTGACACCCCGATCCTGGAAATCTCGCGTCTCGAGGAAATCTTCGAAGACGACTCGGCGGGGATCGCCGATCTGCTCGAATCGGCGATGGGAACCGGGGCCACCAATCAGGCCACGCTGCGCGATGCGCT
This sequence comes from Vulcanimicrobiota bacterium, assembly GCA_963845455.1. Lineage (GTDB taxonomy): Bacteria > Vulcanimicrobiota > Vulcanimicrobiia > Vulcanimicrobiales > Vulcanimicrobiaceae > Lustribacter. The sequence goes on from CAWJSM010000005.1 coordinate 252,029, forward strand.
CGCGCGGCACGTGCTCGATGACGTCATGCGGGCGGCCCACGCGATCAAGGGCAGCACCGCCAACATCGGCGGCAACGAGGTCGCGGCCGTCGCCGCCCGGATCGAAGATGCCGCGCGGGCGCAGACGTGGGACGGGATCGAGCCCGCGGCAATCGAACTCGACGAAGCCTACGAGCGCTTGCGCGAGGCCGTCCGCGCATATCGAGCGGGAATTACGTGAACAGCAACGCCAACAGCACGCCGAACAAAGTCCTCGTCGTGGACGATGTGGAGACCAACCTCACGGTCTTCGCCAAGGTCGTTGCGCAAATTCCCGAGACCGAGGCCGTGTGTTTCACCTCCGCGGTCAAGGCGCTCGAGTGGGCGAGTCAAAACGAGTGCGTGCTCATCATCGTCGATCAGAGCATGCCCGAACTGAGCGGCATCGAGTTCATCTCGCAAGTGCGCGCGCGCGGCAACAGCTACACGCCGATCGTGATGATCACCGGCCACAGCGAGAAAGAACTGCAGCGCGAAGCGCTCAAACTGGGCGCGTCGGCGTTCTTGGGCAAGCCGGTCGATCCGGTGGCGTTCGTCAGCCTGGCGCGCAATCTGATCCAGCTCCGCGGCGCGCGCCTGGAAACGATGGCGAAGGCCGGCGCGGCCCACGCCGATCAGCAATCCGCTACCGAAGCGCTCTTCGCCCAAGAGCGTGCCACGCTCGAAGCGCTGGTGAAGATCATCGATCTGCGCGACCCGCGCACCGGCGACCACTGCCGGCGCGTCGCGCTCTTCAGCGAAGCGATCGCGAGCAAGCTGGGCCTCTCGATGATCGAGGTAACGCAACTGGCGCAAGCCGCGCGGATCCACGACATCGGCAAACTATCGATGCCCGACCGCGTACTCTTCAAGACCTCGCGACTGCTCGGTGACGAGCGCGATGCGGCGAAGAAGCACGTGATTGACGGAACCGCGATGCTGGCCGATTTCAATACGCCGATCCTGCATGCCGCAGCCGAGATCGTGCACTCGCATCACGAACGCTTCGATGGTACCGGCTATCCGGCAAAACTGGCCGGACCGGCCATACCGCTTTTCGCGCGCATCGTGGCGGTGGCCGACACGTTCTCGGCGCTCACCTCGCGCCGTCCGTGGCGCGAGGCCGCTTCGGTAAGCATCGCCGTCGAACAGATCGAGAAAGAATCGGGCTTCGGGTTCGAGCCGAAGATCGTCGGCGCGTTCCGCGACGTGATGCCCGAGTTGCTCGACATCCGGGCCGAAGTTCCGGATCTCGTCGCCGCGAAGTAGTTAGCGAGCGCTCAACAATCTTGCCGGCGCGATGACAACGACCGAAATAATCAGGACTATTACGCTTGGTCGCTGCTTAAAGTCACTAGCTTTGTGGTACCATGTCGTACAATGGAATTGCTAGGCATGCGCTGAGCACGCGCCTCGTCATCGCAACTCGGGTGTGGCGTGACGTTTGTGGACGCGGCAAAGGCGTTCCGGAATTATCGCGCGCCAACGCCGAACTGAAGCGCAAAAATTCCGAACTCGAGCAGAAGTTGGCGGAACGTACGACCGCACGCGACGACGTTGCTCGCGAACAGGCACTCACCGAGCTGGCGCGCACCAACGCCGAACTCAAGCAGCGCTTGGCCGAACGGACGATCGAACGCGACGACGTCGCGCGCGAAGAAGCCCTCGCCGAGCTGGCGCGCACGAACGCCGAACTCAAGCAGCGCCTGGCCGAACGGACGATCGAACGCGACGACGTCGCCCGGGAAGAAGCCCTCGCCGAGCTAGCGCGCACGAACGCCGAACTCAAGCAGCGCCTGGCCGAACGCACGATCGAACGCGATGACGTCGCCCGGGAAGAAGCCGTGGCCGAACTGTTGCGCACGAACGCCGAGTTGAAGCAACGCCTTGCCAAACGCACGATCGAACGCGACGATGCGGCGCGCGAAGAAGCCCTAACGCAGCTCTCGCGCACGAATGCCGAGTTGAAGCAGCAGTTGGCCGCGCGGACGATCGAGCGCGACGACGCGGCGCGCGAGGAAGCGGTCACCGAGTTGTTGCGCACGAACGCCGAACTCAAGCAGCGGCTAGCCGAGCGGACGATCGAGCGCGACGACGTCGCTCGCGAAGAAGCCGTCACCGAGTTGTTGCGCACCAATGCCGAGCTCAAGCAGCGGCTGGCCGAACGCACGATCGAGCGCGACGATGTCGCCCGCGAAGAAGCCGTCACGGAGCTGTTGCGCACGGACACGGCGGAAGAACAGTCGCGCGTGCACGCAGCCGAACTCGAAGTGCTCAACGACGAGCTGGAAAGCTTCAGCTATACGGTCTCGCACGATCTCCGCTCACCGCTGCGCGCCGTGCTGGCCTATACCAGCGCGCTCGAGGAAGATTACAGCTCGCTGCTCGACGAGGAGGGACGGCGGCTCTTGAACGTCGTGCACGCCGAGGCCGGACGCATGGGCGATTTAATCGACGATCTCTTGGCCTTCTCGCAACTCGGCCGGCAGCATATCGTGAGCGTTCCGATCGACATGGACAGCCTCGTTCGCGAAGTCGTCAAAGCCCAGACGCAAATGAGCGGCGAGGGCGCCGTGTTCGACATCGGCCCGCTGCCGAGCGTGCGCGGCGACCGGTCGCTGCTGCGTCAGGTCTGGACGAACCTTATTTCAAACGGCCTCAAATATTCGAGCAAGAAGGATCATCCGAACGTGCACATCTGGGCCGTCACCGAAGAAAACCGCGTCGTCTACAACGTGCAAGACGACGGCGTCGGCTTCGACATGGCGTACGCCGACAAACTCTTCGGCGTCTTTCAACGGCTGCACCGCAGCGAAGAATTTGCCGGCACCGGCGTGGGCCTCGCGATCGCGCAGCGCATCGTGGAGCGCCACGGCGGCACCATCTGGGCCGACGCCAAACTCGGCGAGGGTGCCACCTTTTCATTTGCACTGCCTAGTGGAGAAACTGCATGAGCGAGTTCGACGACGTCGAGATCCTTTTAGTTGAGGACAATCGGCAAGACGCCGAGATGACGATTCGCGCGTTGAAGAAGTGCAGCATTCTCAACAAACTGTTCTGGGCGAAGGACGGGGTCGAAGCGCTGGATTTCGTTCGCTGTCAAGGGGCATATGAAGGCCGCGACCCGAGTCAAGTTCCGAAACTGATCCTGCTCGACCTCAAGATGCCGCGCCTCGACGGGCTCGACGTGCTGCGCGCCTTGAAGTCCGACCAGAAAACGCGTCAGATTCCGATCGTCGCGATGACCTCGTCGAACCAGGAACGCGACGTTACCGAAAGCTACCGGCTCGGGGTCAACGGCTACGTCACGAAACCCGTGCAGTTTGCGGCATTCATGGAGGCCGTTGCCAACGTCGGCATGTACTGGCTGTTCGTCAATCAGACGCGGACGTGACCGCCGTAAGCGACGAGCAACAGCGCGCCGCAATCGAAGCGCTCGAGGCCGAACTGGAGAGCATTTGCTACTCGGTCTCGCACGATCTCCGCGCCCCCGTGCGCGCCGTGATCGGGTTCGCGCGCGCCCTGGAAGATGATTACGCCGCACGTCTCGACGGCGAAGGCCGGCGCTTGCTGCAGGTGGTGGTCAGCGAGGCCGGACGGGTCAATAGTTTGATCGAGGAACTGGTGGCGTTCTCCCGGCTGGGACGTCAGGCGATGGAATGCGTACCCATCGATATGTCGCTGCTCGCCCGCAGTGTCGCAGCCGAACTCTTCGAGTCGGGCGGTCCGGACCACGCGATCGTCGAGATCGACGACTTGCCTGCCGTCAGCGGTGACCGCGCTTTGCTGCGCAGCGTGTGGTCGCACCTGATCGCGAATGCGGCGAAGTTCGCGGGCCGGCAGCCGATTCCGCGGTTGCACATCCGCGGGACAGGCCGAGCGCGGCCGGGTCGTCTATCACGTGCGCGATAACGGGATCGGCTTCGACATGGCCTATGCCGATAAGCTCTTCGGTCTCTTTCAACGCATGCAGAGCGACGCGACCTATCCCGGAACGGGCGTCGGCCTCGCCATGGTGCAGCGGATCGTGCATCGCCACGGCGGCACCGTTTGGGCGGATGCCAAGCTCGGCGGGGGCGCGACGTTTTCATTCGCGCTGCCGTCCGCATCGTCGCCCGGCGCACGCTGATGGATGAGTTCACCGGTATCGAGGTCCTGCTCGTCGAGGACAACGAGCACGATGCGGAATTGACCATGCGCGCCTTCAAGAAATGCAATCTGCTCCAAAAACTCTATTGGGTCAAGGACGGTGTGGAGGCGCTGGATTTCATTGCCGGTGCGGGCGCGTTCGCGGCGCGCGACGCGCAGGAGCTTCCGCGCTTGATCCTGCTCGACTTGAAAATGCCGCGCTTGAACGGCATCGACGTGTTACGTTCGCTGAAGTCGAACGAGCGTACGCATGCGATCCCCATCGTGGTCATGACATCTTCGAGCGAACCGCGCGACCTCGATGAATGTTATAACTTAGGGGTCAACGGCTACGTGGCGAAACCGATCGAGTACACCGGACTCACGGAAGCGGTGGCGCGGATCGGCATGTTCTGGCTGCTGGTCAACCGCGTTCCGTGAACCCGGCCGTGCGTCACTCGGCGGCGCGTTCCGCGCCGGAGCAAATCGCGGTTCTCATCATCGATGACAACCCGCTCGATTCCGAGCTCTCGTGCATGGAGCTCCGGCGCGCCGGCATCACCACTGAGTTCGTCGTCGCAGCCGACCAGCGGCAATTGCGAGCGGCACTGAAGCTCATCGTCCCGGACGTGGTCCTGTGCGATTTCTCCTTTCCGGACTTCGACGGCTACGCCGCGCAGAAGATCGTCCACGAATCCTTTCCCGACGTGCCGCTGATCTTCGTCACCGGAACGATCAGCGAAGCGCGCGCGGTCACCGCCGTTCAAGCCGGCGCCGTCGACTTCGTGCTGAAGTCGAACCTCACGCGTCTACCGAGCGTGGTCGAACGCGCCGTGCGCGAGGCTCGCGAGCGCAAACGCCTCGTCGTTTCGCTCGAGAGTGCAGAAGAACGCTCGCGTCAGCAAGCGCAAAGGCTGGAATCGCTCTGGCGCATTCTCAACGATCCGCGCTTGCAAGGTCCGGGATTGATCACCGCACTGCTACGCCAAGCAGCGGCTGCGCTGCGCTCGGAGCAACCCTTTCGCGGCATGCTCTCGCGCGTCGAAAGCCAGATCGTCGAGACGATCGCGATCGGAATCAGCCCCACCGACCACGACCGCCGTATGGCCGGACCGGAGGTCGGCAATCGCCGCGACCTGTCCGGGACGATCATTCCCAGCGTTTCCCGTTCGGCGGCCTGGGACGATCTGTGCACGATGCCGACGCTCCCGGATGACTTGGCCAAACGCGGCTGGCGTTCCGCGATCTGCACGCGCTTCGATGCGGCCGGTTTGCGCTACGCGCTGACGTTCGCGTCGCCCGATGTCACCAAGGTCGCGTTCGGCTCTGAAGATATTGCCTACGTCGAAGTGCTCGGCGCCTCGATCGCGCGCCTGATGGAAGTCGACGAACTCACGGATACGCTGCGCGAGGCCGAAGAACGTTCGCGCCAGCATGCCGCGCGCCTCGAAGCCCTCTGGGGACTCGTCAACGACCCGAGCTTGCGCGACGAAGAGCTATGGCCCGCGATGCTGGCACAAGCCGGAAGCGAATTGCAGCCGGGTCAAAACTACCGCGGGACGCTGTGGCAGATCCAGAATGACGACATGGTGGTCGTCGCGTTCTACGCGGCGCCGGGTGAGTCCGACGATAGCATTACCGGGGGTATCGGGTTTACGCGTCCCTTGCAGACGACGCTCGTCGGTGAGATGTTGGCGCAGGGCGGCGGGACGCGATCGTGGGACGACACGCGTGAAACGAAGCGCGGACACGCGTTCGCGGGCTTGGGCCAATCGCGCGCGCTCGTCGCAACGACATTTAGTGCCGGCGGCACGCAGTGGGCGCTGACATTTACGTCAATCAGCCCGGCCAAGCGACGCCTGCGCGCCGAAGAGAACGCGTATATCGAAATTCTCGCTTCCTTTTTTGCCAACCGGGTCCAACAGCGCTGGCAATTCGAACGCATCCAATTCCAACAATCGCACGACGTGCTGACGGGCCTTCTGAGCCGCTCGCAGTTTCGGGCGCAGGCCCGCTCGGCATCCCGGACCGGTGCGCACTATGCCGTTATCGTGGTCGACATCAATGCCTTTCGCGAGATCAACGAGTCCTACGGTCACATGATCGGCGACGCGATCCTGGTCGAAGTCGGCAGCGCGCTGTTGAAGCGCGCATCGGGAGCCGAGATCGTCGGGCGCGTCGGCGGCGACGTCTTCGCGATCTATATAACCAACCCGGTGTCGCGCGACTTCGTGTTGAGCCGGGCAGCGCACTTCGCCGGCGCGTTTTCCGAAGGGTTCTCGACCGGCGACGCTCACGGAACCGAGTTCGTTTCGCGGACGGCGAACCTGGGCATCGCCCTCGCGCCGGAAGACGGGACCGAGTTCGACGTCATTCTTTCGCGCGCCGAGGCCGCGCTGCTCAGCGCCAAGCAGCGCGGTCACGCGACCACCGTTTTCTTCGAACTCGGAATGGAAGGCGACGCGCATCGCCGCGCGACGTTGCGCAACGAACTCGCGGATGCGATTTCCAACGATCAGTTCACCCTATACTATCAGCCCCACGTCGAGATCAGCACCGGTGCCGTAACGGGCTGCGAAGCTCTGATCCGCTGGAATCATCCGGAACGCGGGCTCGTGCTCCCGGGTAACTTCATCCCGTTTGCCGAGCAGTCGGGGATGATTACCGCCATCGACGATTGGGTGCTGCGCAACGCCTGCGAAGCCTCGAAAGAGCTGGGTTCGATGCGCCCGGGATTCCGGCTGTTCTTCAACCTTTCGGGGCGGCAGGCCGGCGATCCGAAGCTGATCCGCGCGCTGTCCGCCGCGGCCCGCACGGGCGTTGCGCTGGAGAACCTCGGCGTCGAGATCACCGAGAGCGATGCGATGCGCGACGTCGAGGCTACGCGCCGCGTGTGCCGGGCGCTGCGCAAGCTCAACGTGCGCGTCGCGATCGACGATTTCGGGACCGGGTACTCCTCGTTATCGTTCCTCAAACGGCTGCCGGTCGATATCGTCAAGATCGACCGCAGCTTTATCTCCGGCGTGCTGAGCGATCCGCACGATGAAACGATCGCCGAGACGATCATCTCGATCTCCGAGCGTTTCGGATTCGAATCATTGGCCGAAGGCGCCGAACAAGACGCGGAAATCGAATGGCTGCGGCAGCGCGCTTGTCACTACGTCCAAGGATATGCAATTTGTCACCCGCTCCCGATGCAGGAGTTCAAGTCATGGCTGAACGCGCGCCCGAAATAGACACCGCCTTCGACGGCGTGGAAGTCTTGCTCGTCGAGGACAACGAGCAGGATGCGGACCTCATCTTGCTCGCGTTCAAAAAGGGCAAGCTCATCAATAAGCTCTTCTGGGTGAAGGACGGCGTTGAAGCTTTGGACTTCGTCGGCGCGACCGGAGCCTACGAAAGCCGCGATGTGCGGGAAGTGCCGCGCTTGATCTTGCTCGACATGAGCATGCCGCGGATGGGTGGGCTCGACGTGCTGCGCGCGCTGAAGGCCGACGAAAAGACGCGCGCGATTCCGGTTGTCGTCATGACCGTGTCCAACCAAGAACGCGATCTTAGCGATTGCTATGCGCTCGGCGCCAACGGGTTCGTGACCAAACCGATCGGCCTCAAAGAACTCACCGATGCGGTTGCCAAGATCGGGATGTACTGGCTGCTCGTCAACCGCCAAGCGTAGCCGGCACGGCGTCCGGCCGGCCGACGCGCGAGCGGGCGTTGGTGTACCACACCATGCCGGGCGCGGCATCGCGCTGTTTGCGCACGTACTTGCGCTCGGTGAAGTCGATCTCGACGCGCGGCGCATTGCGCGCGCGGCTGTGCAGCGCGGCGTAGTCCGCAGCGCAATCGAGATCGCTGGCATCGGGTTCCGCGCCGGGCGGCGCCTGCAGCACGACGTGCGATCCGGGAATGCCGCGCGCGTGAAACCACAGATCGTCCGGCCGCGCGATGCGAAACGTGACCTCGACGTTTTCGCGCGGCGAACGCCCGACGAAGATCCGCGCACCGGACGGCCGCTCGACGCGCAGCGGTGCGCGCGCCGCGCGTTTTCCGCCCGATGCGGGTGCGGCCGTCTTGCGGCCTTCGATGCGGTCGAGTTCGGCGCCGATTTCGGCCAAGGTCGTTGCGTCGCCGCGGTCCGTCTCGAACGCCAGGTCTTCGAGCGCCGCGCGCTTGGCTTCGAGCAAAGCGAGGCGGCGTTCGAGATGCGGTAGTGCATCGGCAGCTTTGCGGTAACGCGCGAAATAGCTCGCGGCATTCGCTTTGGCGTCGAGGTCCGGATCGAGCACGATGTCGATCGCATCCTCGCCCGGCGTGCGGAAATGCGTGGCGCCGGCCGGAATGTCGTGACCGTAGGTGTGCAGCGCGTCGCCGGCTGCCCGCAACGCTTCGCGCCCGGCCGCGTCGTCGCGGCGCGCGGTGACTTGGGCGACTTCGGCCGCCGTATCCCGCAGGCGTTTCCCGATCCGGTTGCGCAATGCCGCGCGCCGCCGTTCGTCCGCGTCGCTGGCGCGGCGGCCGGCACTGGTCGCGCGCGACTCAGCGAAAAGCGGCAGCAGCGCCGTCACGGTGCTGCGTTCGAGCGCTGCGAATTGCGCCAGCGGCACGACGTGCGCCGCCACGAGCTTGCCCGCCTCACGGTAGACGTACACCGGCGCATCGGGTGAAGCCGCGGCAGCGTTGGCCGCCGCTTCGAGGGCAGCGCGCCGCTGCGGACCGGCATCGCCGGTGGCGGCCAACGATTCGGCGAGCAGCTTCGGCAGCCGCGGCGGACCGTCGGGCAGGGGCGGCGGCCGGTAGGGTCCCCCAACCCCGACGCTGCGCGCCTCGTTTTCAGCCGGCGAGAACTGCTTGGCGGCCGCGATGATCGCGCCGTCGCGCAAGAGCAGCAGGTTCCCGAAGCGCGGCACCAGTTCGGCCACGAGTTTGGCCCCGGTCGTGACCCCGAACCGCGAAGTCGTTCCGAAGTCTAGGACGAGCACCCGATCGCCCGGCCGGCTACGCACTTCACCCAGCCGCAAACCCCGCAAGGCGACCGCGATCGAGTTCGACCAGCCCGGGTCCCCCGCGATCGAAAGCTCCAGCGTCTCGAGCGAAACGAGCGGCGGCGACCCGAAGATGTCGATCGCGAGGACGTCGCCGGTTTGAAGACCGCCCTTGCGCCGGCCGCCGAGGCGAATGCCGAAGCGCCCGTCGTCGAGCAGCCCGGCGTCGGTCACCCGGGCGCCGCGCAGCTCGCGTTCGAGCTCCGCCGCCGCCCGTCGGATCAGGATCCAGTCCGTGACCACAGCGGCCAACGGTTCACAGAGGGCTTCAAACGTTCCCCTTTGAAACCAAGTTAGTTGCCTGCGAGCCCGGCTCGTAGGCGCCGTCGTCTTTAGGAGGAGTAGCGTTCTAACCGGGCCAGGTCTGTTGTTCGTCGTGTCGGGGCCCTCGGGGGCCGGAAAGGACACGCTGGTCGACGGGCTGCGATCGCGCCACGGACGCCTCAAATATTCGGTGTCCGCCACCACCCGCGCACCCCGGCCGGGCGAGCGGGAAGGCATCGATTACTTCTTCGTAACGCGTGAAGCGTTCGAGCAGAAGCTTGCCGACAACGGCTTTATCGAACACCGGCTCTACAACGACAATCTCTACGGTACGCCCCGGTCGTTCATCAACGAAGCGTTGCTGGACGGCTACGACGTGATCATGAAACCCGAAGTCAACGGCGCGATCGCGATCAAGGAACGGTTCCCCGAAGCCGTCTTGATCTTCATCGTTCCCGACCGCTTCTCGCTCTTGCAAACCCGGCTGGAAGCGCGCCGGACGGAAACCAACGACGTCATCGCCCAGCGCCTGGCCATCGCCCACGAAGAACTGCGCTACGTCCGCTTGTTCGACTACCTGCTCGTCAACGAAGAAGCCCACCCCGAAGTCGCGGTCGAGGACCTCGAAGCGATCGTCCGGGCCGAACGCATGCGCATCTATCGCTACCCGGACACCCGGATCAAGGAAATCGAAGAAAACTAATGTCAAATTCTGTATTCGGCGACCTCGACGGCCTGCTCGCGCACGTCGACTCCAAATTCTCGCTCGTCAACGTCGTGACGAAGCGGGCCAAACAGCTCAACAACGGCGCCCCGCCGCTGACCGACTCGGTCAATCCGAACAAGCCGGTCTCGACCGCGTTCAGCGAAGTCCGCGAAGGCCGGATCCCCTACCACCGCACCAAAGAGGGCATCAAGTAACCCCTTTCGGATTCGGCGCCTTCTAACCACTATGTGCGGCATCGTAGGCTACATCGGGGAACGCGATAGCGTCCCGGTGATCATGGATTCACTCGGCCGTCTCGAATACCGCGGCTACGATTCGGCCGGGATCGCGGTGATCGACGACACCGGCACGCTGATCGGTTCGAAGGCCGAAGGCAAACTGGCGCGGCTGGCCGAGCGGCTGGCCAACGGCGAGGCCCTGCACGGCCACGTCGGCGTCGGACACACGCGCTGGGCCACGCACGGCCGCCCCTCGGATGAGAACGCGCATCCGCATCTCGACTGCTCGAAGAAATTCGCGGTCGTCCACAACGGGATCATCGAAAACTACGCGGCGCTGCGGGCCGAGCTGATCGGTGAGGGCCACACCTTCACGAGCGAGACCGATACCGAAGTGCTCGCGCACTTGCTGGAACGCCACTATACCGGCGATCTGGTCACCGCGGTGCGCCACACGCTGGCCGAAGTGCGCGGCGCGTTCGCGCTCGGCGTGATCTCCTCCGATACGCCCGACCGGTTGATCTTCGCGCGCAACGGTGCCTCGCCGCTGGTCGTGGGCTTGGGCGACGGCGAGATGTTCGTCGCCTCCGATATCCCGGCGATCTTGCAGTACACGCGCAAGGTGATCGTGCTCGAAGAGGGCGAGGTCGTGGAGGTGCGCCGCGACGGCTACGCGCTCACCGCCTTCAGCGGCAAAACGATCGAACGCGAAGTGCGTCAGATCGCGTGGGAGGCCTCGTCGGCCGAGAAGAGCGGCTTCAAGCATTTCATGCTCAAGGAGATCTTCGAGCAGCCCAACGTGATCAAGGAAACGCTGGCCGGGCGCATCGACGAATCGTGCGACGTGCAGCTCGGCTCCGAGCTGCAGATCGAAGAGATCGTGCTGCGCGCGATGACCAAGATCTCGATCACCGGCTGCGGCACCGCCTACCATGCCGGTATGGTCGGGATGTATCTGATGCGCGCGCTGTGCAAGATTCCCGTCGAAATGGAACTCGCCTCGGAGTTTCGTTACGGTGACCGCGCGATGGATCCGCGCACGCTGACGATCGCGATGTCGCAGTCCGGCGAGACCGCCGATACGATCGAAGCGGTGAAGATCGCGCGCGAAGCCGGTGCGCCGGTGATCGGCATCTGCAACGTCGTCGGCTCGCATCTCACCCGCCTGGCCGACGGCACGCTGCACACGCGCGGCGGCCCGGAAATCTCGGTCGCGGCCACAAAAACCTATGTGTCGCAAGCGATTGCGGCGACGCTGCTCGCGCTGTATTTGGCGCGCGTGCGCAAGTCGGCGCCGCTCGAACGCCTGCGCGAGATCGCCGAGGGTACGCGCCTTCTGCCGGCCGCCATCGACGTGGCATTGAACGCGAGCGATGCGGTGAAGAAGGTCGCGCGAAAGATCCGGCGCGCGCGCTCGGTGCTCTTTCTCGGCCGCTACGTCAATTTTCCGACCGCGCTCGAAGGCGCGCTCAAGCTCAAGGAGATTTCATACATTCACGCTGAGGGATACGCCGCGGGCGAGATGAAGCACGGGCCGATCGCGCTGCTCGATCCGCGCACGCCGGTGGTCGGCATCGTGACCGACGGCCGCGTGCGGGAGAAGATGCTCTCCAATCTCTCCGAAGCGAAGGCGCGCGAAGCGCCGCTGATCATCGTCGCCAACCACGGCGACGACGAGGCCGCGGCTATCGCCGACCACGTGCTGTGGGTGCCGAAGGTCGACGAGCTGCTCTCGCCGATCGTCAACGTGATCCCGCTGCAATTGCTCGCCTATCACATCGCCGACATCGACGGCAAAGACGTCGATCAGCCGCGCAATCTGGCCAAAACGGTTACGGTCGAATAAGGGTGCGTCCCGACGGAAGAGCGCCCGACGCGTTGCGGCCGGTGACGATCGCGACCGGCTTCATGCCCAACGCCGAAGGCAGCGTGCTGATCAGCGTCGGCGAGACGCGCGTCATCTGCGCGGCCTCGTACGAAGAACGCGTCCCGCCCTGGATGCGCGGCCGCGGCACCGGCTGGGTGACCGCCGAGTACAGCATGCTGCCGCGCGCGACGGTCGAGCGTACGCAGCGCGAGGCCAACAAAGGCAAAATCGGCGGCCGCACGCACGAGATCCAGCGCTTGATCGGACGCGCGCTGCGGGCCACCGTCGACATGGCGAAGCTCGGCGAACGCATGATCACGATCGACTGCGACGTGATCGGCGCCGACGGCGGCACGCGCACCGCGTCGATCACCGGCGCCTGGGTTGCGCTCTCGCTCGCCCTGCGCAAACACTTCGATCCCGAACGATACCAAGACGTGGCCGCTGACCGGGCAAATCGCGGCGATCTCGGTGGGGATCGTCAACGGCACCCCGGTGCTCGACCTGCCCTACGTCGAGGACAGCACGGCCGAAGTCGACATGAACGTGGCCATGACGGCAGCCGGCGGTTTCGTCGAATTGCAGGGTACCGCGGAGGGTAAACCCTTCGACCGCGCGCAGCTCGACACGCTGTTGGCGCTCGCCGACGGCGGTATTCGCACGCTCTTCGAAGCGCAGACCGCGGCCCTCGCAACCCGTGTCTGACGCGCCGCTGCGCGCCTTGGCCGAACGCATCGCCGCGTTCCACATCACCGATCGCGCGATGCTGCGCGCGCAGAATACTTTCACTGCGGCCCTCCGCGCGGGAGAACCGTCACCGGCTGAGAGCGCTGCGTATCTGCGCGCCGTCCGCGCCTATTTCAGCGGCTTCGAACGGGACGCGCAGGCCCAACTGGCAAGCGTCGACCGCGAACTGGACCTGCTCTATCAGCGCCAGTATAATCTCGCCGCAGAGCGTGGCGTGGCGCACAAACGCCTCGAGGCCGTGCAGGGCGTTCTTGCATCGGTTGCTGAACTCGGCTCTCCATGAATGTGCTCGAAGATCTCGGGCGTGAAACGACCGGGTTCTTCTCGTACGCGGGCGGCGCAGCCATGCTGCTTGCCGATAGCGCGTCGTTCGTGGGCAAGCTGCGGGTCCGCGTCGGCGAGACCATCGAACAGGCGTACCGCCTCGGCGTGCAATCGTGGGGCATCGTTATCCTCACGTCGCTTTGTACCGGCATGGTGTTTGCGCTCGAGTCGGCCAATCAGGCCGTAGCCTACGGCGTGGGCAACCTCGTCGGCGGCGCGGTCGCGTTTACGATGGCGCGCGAACTCGGTCCGATGCTCTCGGCCGTGGTCGTTGCCGGGCGGTCCGGAGCGGCGATTTCCGCCGAGCTCGGATCGATGGTCGTGACCGAGCAGATCGAAGCCCTGCAGTCGCTGGGCCTCTCGCCCACGCGCATGCTGGTCGTGCCGCGACTGGTCGCGCTCGTCATCATGCTGCCGCTGCTCACGGTATTCGCCGACATCGTCAGCATCGCGGGCGGCGCCTACATCGCAAGCATCTTCGCGCACGTCAGCTACGAGTCGTTCATCAATTCGGCCCGCGCATCGGTGCCGTTCATCGACGTCTGCAAGGGACTGCTGAAGTCGGTCGTGTTCGGGATCATCATCGCGATCATCGGCTCGTACAGCGGCCTGCAGACCCGCGGCGGAGCGGCCGGCGTCGGCCGCGCGACCACCTCGGCGGTCGTCATCGCGATCATCCTGATCTTCATTTTCAACTTCGCGCTCTCGTACGTGCTGTTTCCGCAATGACCGCGACGGCGAGCGATCCGAAGATCTACGCGCGGCTCGACGACATCGGCGTCCGCTACGGCCCGAAGGTCGTGATGCAGCACCTCTCGCTCGACATCGTCGAGGGTGCGATCACGTGCATCATCGGGCTCTCCGGGGCGGGCAAATCGACGATTCTGCGCCTGATCAACGGCTTGCGCCGGCCCGACGAGGGCCGCGTGCTGATCGGCGACCGCGATATCTCGGGGCTGCCCGAACGCGACTTGATCGCGATCCGCGAGACGATCGGCTTCTCGTTCCAGTTCGCGGCGCTGTTCGATTCGCTCTCGATTTTCGACAACGTGGCGCTGCCGCTGCGCGAGCGCACGAAGATGCCCGAGGACAAGATCCGCTCGCTGGTCGAGGAGACGCTCGAGAGCGTCGGCCTCGCCAACGTGATCGACCGCTTTCCGGCCGAGCTCTCGGGCGGGATGGTCAAGCGCGCCGGGTTCGCCCGGGCCGTGATCTCGAACCCGCACTGCGTGCTCTACGACGAGCCGACCACCGGCCTCGATCCGATCATCACGCACGTGCTGACCGATCTCATCATCCGCTTGCGCCAGCGGCTGAACGGTACCGCGGTCGTGGTCTCGCACGACCTCGAGAGCATCTTCCAGATGGCCGACTACGTGGCCATGCTCTTCGAAGGTGCGATCATCGCTTACGGCACACGCGAGGAGATTCAAGCCTCGCACAACCCCATCGTGCAGCAGTTTTTGCAAGGGAGCGAAGTGGGACCGATACCGATATGAACAAACAAGCGATCGTCGGCCTCTTCACGATCCTCGGCCTGCTGGCGCTTTTCGCGGTGTTCCTGGTCATCGCCAACGTCGGCACCGGCGGGCGCTACGAAACGGCCGTGCACTTCAAATCTGCGGCCGGCTTGCACAAGGGCGCGCTGGTCTACGAAAGCGGCGTCATCGTCGGCGTCGTCGATCAGACGAAATTGCTGCCCGAAGACTTCACCGTCGACGTGGTCATGGGAATCAACAACAGCGTCGACGTGCCGCGCGATTCGCGCTTCCTGATCGCCGCGCCGCTGACCGGCGACGCGACGGTCGAGATCGTGCCGCCGCTGCCGGCGCCGCGCCCGGCCGGCCTCGTCGGTCCGACGCCCGTGCCGCCAGCAAGTCGCGCTCCTGCCGCGTGAAGTGCTGCCGCTCGAACAGCAGCCGCAGGGAACGAATCCGGCCACGCTCGGCGATCTGCTCGAAGAAGGCCAGGGCGAAGTGCACCGCCTCGACCGCATGCTGGGCCAGCTCGAAGACAGCGAACCGCACCTGTTGGCCTCGCTGCAGTCGGCGCTCAACAACGCCAACGACCTCACCACGCAGGGCAGCAAACGCCTCTACCGTTTGGCCGACAAGCTCGATGCGATGACGACCACGCTGCAAGTCGCGCTGGATGCGGGCAGCAAGAACCTCGTCGACATCACGGGCACGCTCGATACGACCTTGCACCACAACACGGCGAACGTCGATCAGATGTTTTCGATGTTGAGCAAGACGTCGGTCGCGCTCAACCAGACCGTCGACCAAGTGCGCGATCTCGCCTCGAACCCGCAGGTGCACCAGAACCTGCTCGACGTGACCAAAGGCCTGGCCCAGACGGCCACCAACATCGGCGGGATGACGCAAGACCTGCGCAGCGTCACCGGCAATCCGCAGACGCAAGCGCAACTGCGCGATACGGTCGCGAACACCGACGCCGCGACGCAAAAACTCAACTCGCTGCTGCGCAGTTTCGGCGGAACCAGCAGCGTGTACGGTGTCGATGCCGGCGCGACGCCGGCTCCGGGCGCCACCGGCGGCCCTCGCGCGGCTGCACCGCCTGCGGGCGGCGGCGTGCCCGGCGGCACGATCGCCGGCGCTCCGAACGCGGCGCGTCAGTCCGACCGCGGGAACGCTGCCGCAAAACTTCAAGAGCCGCATCGGCGCCGTGGCGAAGAGCCTCTTGGCGATCCAAATCCGCCTGAGCGAACTCGATGCGTATCAGCCGAATACGATCGGCCAGCGGCTGCTGCAAACGAGCCAGCGCGGGCCGCAGACCGACGTCAACGCGTTCATCCTGCCCAACGGCAAGACGTCGCTCTTCGTCGGCGCAAACGACATCGGCACGCCGCAGAGCAGTTGGAACGTTGCCGTCAAGGAAAACGTCGCGCCGCACATGTATCTCGGCGGCGGCGTGCTCTACAACAACCTCGGCGCGATCGCGCAGTACAACCCGGGCGTGATCGGCTTCGAAGCCCGCCTCTACGATCCGCAATTTCCCACGCTCGACGCGTACGCGAATATCAATCTGTCGCGCGGCATCCAGCTCTTCGGCGGCGAGCGCGACATCTCACACAGCGGCCGGCGTACCGTGTTCGGGCTTCAGCTGCAGTTTTGATCCCGATCGGTGACGGCCGGCGCTTGCCGGGCTTCCCCTTTGTGGTCTACCTGCTCATCGCGTGCAACGTGTACGTGTTCATCCAGGAGCTCGGCGCGCCGGATATCGACCGGTTCATTAATCTCTACGCCACGATTCCGTTCGACATCACGCACGGCATCGTGCTGCCGCCGCCGAGTCCTCCGATTCCGGCCCTGACGATTCTCACGGCGATGTTCTTGCACGCGAGCATCCTGCACATCGGCTTCAACATGCTCTTCCTGTTCGTGTTCGGGCCCGAGATCGAGTACGTGTGCGGGCACGCCGGATTCGCCGTGCTCTACGTCCTATGCGGCGTGGCGGGCGGCGTGCTGCAGATCGCCATTTCGCCCGGCAGCCACGTACCCGAACTCGGTGCGTCCGGCGCAATCGCCGGCATCCTCGGCGCGTTCATCGTGACCGATCCCACCGCGCGCATCAACACGATCGTCCCGATCGGCTGCTTTCCGCTGTTCTTGCGCATCCCGGCGGTGATCGTGATCGGCATTTGGGCCGCGATACAGTTCGTGAGCGGTTTCGGCTCGCTCTCCGAACGGCTGGCGACGGAAACCAGCGGGACCGCATATTTCGTCCACATCGGCGGTTTCGCGTGCGGCGTGTTCGCGATCGGTCTCTTCCGTCGCCGCGGCGCGGGAACGCGCGGCCGGCCCGGAATAAGCTGACGTATGCGGATCGGCATCATCGGCGCCGGGGCACTCGGGACGCTCTTCGGATACCGTCTCGCGCGCGACAACGACGTCTCGATGCTGGAAGTCCGGCCCGAAGTGGTCGCCGCAATCCGGGCACAGGGCCTCGTGGCGGAAGCGGCTGCGGCCCGCCGCGCCGGTGACGATTTCCGCGAGCGCGCGCGACTTATTTTCCGCCCAGGTGCTGTTCATTTTCGTCCGCGCGACCGATACGATGCGTGCGCTGCGGCCGTTCGTCAACCAACTGGATCCCTCGTGCGTGATCGTCTCGCTGCAGAGCGGCATCCAGAACGAAGACGCGGTGAAGGCCGCGCTCGGCAGCAACGTTGCGCTCGTCATCGGCGCCACCACCGAATCGGCGTTGACGCTCGCGCCCGGCAGCGCGGAACCGCTCGGCTCCGGGACCACGATCGTCGGTCCGGGCGGTGCGTCGCCCGAGGTGTGCGCGCGCGTTGCACGCCTGTTGTCGGACGCGGGAATGACGGCTTCCGTCGCCTACGACATCCGCCCGCACTTGTGGGGAAAGCTGATCGCCAACGCGGCGATCAATCCCGTTGCGGCCTTGCTCGATCGCCCCAACGGCATCATCCTTGACGATCCGAACGCGGGTGAACTGGCACGCTCGCTTGCGCGGGAGGCGGCGGCGGTGGCGAGCGCGATGCGCATCGCGCTGCCGTTCAACGATCCCTGGAGCTACGTGCGCTCGATCGCGGAGCAGACGGCAGGGCTGCAAAATTCGATGCTCGCCGATTTGGCCCAGGGAACGAAAACGGAGAACGACCACATAAATGGGGCGGTCGCGGCGGCCGGGCGGCGCGCGGCGGTGCCGACGCCCTATAACGACACGATGTTCCGGCTCATCCGGGCGCGCGAAGCCGTTGCGATTATTGAAAAATAACTTGAAATTTAAGAGGCCGTAGCCGTGTGTTTTCGCGAAAAGCCTCTATACTTCGGTGGTTTTTTGCGTATAATTGCCGCGATACGGCTAAGCTAGCCGATTCGCTCAGCGAAAGGAATCCATGACGAAATCGGAACTGGTGAGAGTACTCGCCGAAGACTTCGAGCTGCCGCGGCGGCAGGTAAATGACTTGGTCGAGGGCCTCCTCGACAAGATTACCGAAGTCCTCAAATCCGGCGATAAAGTTGCGCTCACGCCCTTCGGGCAGTTCAGAATCCGCGATCGCGCAGCGCGTATCGCGCGCAATCCGCAAACCGGTGAACCGGTCAATGTCCCGGCCAAGCGCGTGCTGAAATTCACCGCCGGCCGGACGCTCAAAGAAGCCGTCGGCGCCCCCAAGCGCGGCGGAGCGAAAAAGTCTGCAGCCAAAAAGTCGACGGCCAAGAAATCCGTTGCCAAGAAGGCCCCCGCAGCAAAGAAAGCGGTAGCCAAAAAGGCCCCGGCCAAAAAGAAAACCGCCAAAAAGCGCTAAA
Organism: Vulcanimicrobiota bacterium; assembly: GCA_963845455.1. Taxonomy (GTDB): domain Bacteria; phylum Vulcanimicrobiota; class Vulcanimicrobiia; order Vulcanimicrobiales; family Vulcanimicrobiaceae; genus Lustribacter. The sequence goes on from CAWJSM010000005.1 coordinate 270,655, forward strand.
ACGCGCTCGTAGCTCTTATCAACGGTTCTACGCGCGGGCGGCGTAGAACCGTTCGATAAAGTCCAGCGACTCCGTCCGCCAGCCCGATCCTTCGGTCATGTCTCCGCCGAAGGTGAGATAGTTATCGCGGCCGGCATCGTATGGAGCCCACGCCGGTACTCCCGGCCCATTCGGATTGCCCGTCGCGGCAAACTGAACCCACGCGGCCATCATCGCATCCGACACCCGTTTGTCCGCGGTGTCGAACGTGCCGTTTCCGAACACGTAGATCACGTCATCGCTATGAACGGGCGGATCAGACGTGTGTGCGCCGGCATGGGTGAACAAGTAGCGGAACGTCTTGGGCTGGCGCTTGCTGATCTCTTTCGCCAGGCTGCGGGCGCCGTAACTGAACTGAGCATCGCCGAACGCATCGCCCACCGCCCGCTCCACGGCGTCGTCGCTCGTGGCGCCGTAATGCGTCCACGCTTCGTCCACCATGTCGCCGTAGTTGTCGGCCACGTACGCGCGCAGCTTCTCGGTGCTGCGCACCGGAATGTTGGCGGTGAACCACCCGCCTTCATACGCGTTGCTGCCGACGATCGCCGGTACGTGCGCAAACGTACCCGAGCGAAAGGCGTCGACCTCGTCGCGATCGATCGACCAGCCGTCGATAATCGTGCGCAGCGGCCGCGGAATCGTGAGCCCGCGAACCGCCGGGTTGATCTTCGCGTTGAGCGGCAACAGCTCGGCCGGCGTCATCGCGCGCATCGCCACGAGATCGCTGCCGGCGACGAGGCCGGCTTTTTCCGCATCGGCCAGCGGCGAGAGCGGCCGGAATGAACCGGGACTTTGCAAGATGACTTGGTCGAAGGTGGTGCGGGCCAGCGGCGAGATCAAGAGCGCCGCGACGACCGCGCCGCCGGCCGATTCGCCGAACGCCGTGATGCGCGTCGGATCGCCGCCGAAGGCCGAGATGTTATCGCGCACCCATTGCAGCGCAGCGATCGCATCGAGAAAGCCGTAGTTGCCGGAGGCGTGCTGCGGTGACTCGGCCGTGAGCGCCGGATGGGCGAGAAAGCCGAAGACGCCGACGCGGTAGTTTACCGTCACCAGCACGGCGCCGAGCTGCGCAAAGTGCGTGCCGTCGGTGCGGATCTTCGCGCCGGAATCGGCGGTGAAGCCGCCGCCGTCGAACCACACCAGCACCGGCGCTCCGCCGGCCGGCGGGTTCGCCGGAGCCCACACGTTGAGCGTCAGGCAATCTTCCGACATGCCGGGCGCTTGCGAACCGCGGTCGGCCGGTTCGTTCAGCTGAATCGGATCGAAGCCGAACTTCGAGCCGTCGCGCACGCCGGTCCACGCGCCGGCCGGCTGCGGCGGGCGCCAGCGAAGCGGCCCGACCGGCGGCGCCGCATACGGAATCCCGCGAAACGCGCGCACGCCCGATTCGCTGACGGTACCGGAGATGTCGCCCGAGGCGGTGTGAACGATCGATTGCGCAGACGTCATAGGCGGGTTCCCTTCGCCCTTGACAGCGCGGACGCTTCAACCGACAATCGGCCCCGTCATGAGTTTGCTCAAACGGATCACCAGCCGCGAGGTCGCGGAGCCGCCCGCCGCAGTCGTTCTCGCAGTGTCTGCGCGCGGGCGATACGATCTACGTCTCCGGGCAGCTCGCCCGCTTGGAAGACGGCACGATCGCCGGTGACGGCTCGATGCTCTCCCAGGCCACGTTCGCGTTCGGCCGCATCAAAGCGTTGCTCGAAGCTGCCGGCGCGACGATGGACGACGTCGCCAAGCTGACGATCTATTGCACGGACATCAGCAAGCGCCCCGAAATCAGCGAGGCGCGGCAGAAGTTCTTCACCGGCGACTTCCCGACGTCGACGCTGGTCGAAATCAGCGCGCTTGCCGCACCCGGCCTACTCGTCGAAATCGAGGCCGTCGCCTTCGTGGATTCACGTTCCGTGAATCCTTCGCGTTTGGGCTGACGCCCAAGCCGCCCATCCTAGGGGAGAAGCGGAGCGCCGTCGGCGTTGATCAGGACGAAGGCGATCTTGCACATCGCGCTGCTGCGATTGACCCAGGCATGGTTCGTGCCTTGCTGGATCAGGAAGTCGCCGGCCTTCAGGTGGACTTCGGTATCGTCGAGGAGCATGTCGATTTCGCCCTCGAGCACGATCGCGTAGTCGACGCTTTCGGTCGCGTGCATGTGCGGGTGCCGCGCGGCCTTGCGTCCGCGCGAATCCGGCGCGATGCCCATCTCTTTCAAAACGGCCGCGTTGTCGGCGTGATACCCGGGCGGTTCGGGCGGAAATTCCACCACGCGCAAGATCGTGCTGCCCGGGAGGGGCCCGGTTGGAATCTTCACGTCGGCCCGGTCGTCGTTGGCATACGTCGCGGGCATCGATGACGTGGTCCACAGCAGCGTGGAACGCGTCCCCGAGCTGCGGGAACCGACGTTGGGTGCGATGCCGTCGATCAGGACAACGGCCTTACCATCCGCATCGTGCGTCGTAACGACACGGCGGAGATTGGAGCTCTGGGTCATGCGTTCAGCTGCCGGCTTTCTCGCGTTCCACGAATTGGCGTAACGCTTGGCGGAGGGCGGGATCGACGCCCATATAGGCGCGTGGATCGGCGTCCATGTGGACGACGCGACGAGGCTTCTCGTCGGTCGTTTTCGGGGGCGGGGGTGAGCGTTGGATCAGGTAGCGCCCATTTTGAAAGAAGATGTCGAACCGCATTTGCGTCAGCGGCAGCACGTCGGGTGAGTACTCGAGCACCCAAATCCGGTCGAGCTGGTCGCGGAACATCAGGTACCGCAGCGTGCCGAAGCGCAGCTCGCGCTCGTGCAGGCAGTGCAGTCCGAGCACCTCGCCGTCGAGGTAGCGGTAGTTGTCTTGCGCGAGGGTCCGGTCGCGGCGCTCCTCGTCGCTGACCGTTCCGGCCGCGAGGCGCGCCGTGTAGTCGTTGCGCTCGGCATCGATCGCGGCGCACTGCTTGGCTAATTCTTCCAGCCGCGGGTCGGCGTCGAGCTCGGCCCGGCCTTCGGGGGTCTTGTAGTGTTTGCGGACGTCGAGTTCGCGCACGACCAGGGCGGTGCCGATCTTGTCCATGTGGCGCTGGAGTTCGCGCGAGGTCGTGCGCACCTTGATCTGCGCCTCGCGCTTGGCATTGGCGGCTTCGAGCGCTTGTTTGTAATATTTCTCGGCCGCGCCCATCGATATGATGTTGTCGAAGAAGAGGGTCGGCGGGCGTACGATGCCGCTGGCGGTGCGCTGCTTGGGCACGATGCGGGCGTACTTCGAGCGCGTCTGGTGGGCGTGGCGGTCGAGGGCCGCGAGCACGGCCTCGGCCGCGCGCTTGTTGGCCTCGAAGCGCAGGCGCTGGAATTCGTGCTCTTCGCGCATCTTGCGCAACGCGTCGGCGATCGCGGCGATGAGCAGCGTCTTGGAGACGGCCTGATACTGCGTGCGGATCTCATTGTCCGCGACAAAGTCGGGGACGACATACGGTGCCTCGTCACGCGAATTAAGGCTCACTCGTCAGTCCTTGTCGACGGAGCGGCGCACAGGTTCCTCCTCGGCATCCCAATCGCCGATAAGACAGAGAGATGTCCGTCGACGGCAACCGGGATGACGCTGCGGTCATATTCGAGATCGCGGCCGAGATTCACCGCTTTATTCAGACCTTTCCCAACAGCTACGCCTCCCGGGCGCTGGCGGCGCTGATCAATCGTGAGGCCGCCGGGGAAGCGATCGAGGACGACGAGCGGGAACTCGTGCTCATGACCCTCGTACGCGAAGCCAAGGCCCATGCCCGCCAGCGGCGTTTCGGCCGCGAGTGAAGCCCCGCGACCGCGTCGTTTGCGTCGGTAATGCGGCGCTCGACCGCACCTATGCCCTGAAGGGACCCGTTCACCTCGCGACCTCGAACCCGGCCGTTCTGCGACCGAGCTTCGGCGGCGTTGCGCGCAACGTGGCCGAGAACCTGGGCCGGCTCGGGGTGGCAGTGGCCCTCGTGACGCAGGTCGGCGACGACGCCGGCGGCCGCGCGCTGCGCGAGGATTGCGCCAAGCACGGGGTCGACGTCTCCGGTGTGATCGTTTCGGGCGCTCACCCGACCGCCGAGTACGTGGCGATCGTCGACGCCGCCGGCGAACTCGTGATCGGCGCCTCGGCGACTGCCGCGATCGATGCCCTGAGCATCGCCTCGCTCGGCGCTGCGTTCGATGAGGATGCCCGCACCGCGTGGACGTTCGCCGACTGCACGCTGCCTGCGCCGGTGCTGGCCGCATTCATCGAGGACCGGCGGGCGGGCGGGCCGCCGCTCGCAATCGACGCGGTCTCGATCGCCAAGATCGAGCGCCTTCCGCACGATCTGCGCGGGCTCGATCTGCTCTTCCTCAACGAAGACGAAGCGCGCGCGCTGCTCGGTGCGTCCGCGCCTGGCGATGCCGCGGAACTCGCCCGCGCGGTCCGCAAGCGCGGCCCGACTGCGGTCGTGCTTACCTGCGGCGCGCGCGGCGCCGTCGTTGCCGAAGGCAACGCCACGACGGAAATTGCGGTGATTCCGGCCGTCGTCGTCGACGTGACCGGGGCCGGCGACGCGCTGATCGCGGGCACGCTCTTCGGGCTCTTACGCGGCGATGAGTTGCCCGGCGCGGTGCGCACGGGCGTCCTGGCGGCGAAGCTCACGATCGAGTCGCCGGTCTCGGTAGCGCGCAGCCTGACGCGCGCCGCGCTCGAAGCGGCCCACGTGTGAGGCCGCAACTCGCCGGGCTGCTCGAGATCGCGCCGCGCGTCGCGGCGGTGCTGGAGCGCGGCGGCGCGGTGGTGGCGCTGGAAACGACGATCGTCACCCACGGCATGCCGTATCCGCAGAACGTCGAGACCGCCCTCGACGTCGAAGCGATCGTCCGCGCAAGCGGAGCCGAACCGGCCACGATCGCGATCGTCGACGGTCGCATCCGCATCGGCCTCGAGCCCGCGGAGATTCGCGCGCTGGCCGGCATGACGTCGGTGCGCAAGGTCAGCCGCGCCGATCTCCCCTTTACGGTAGCGACCGGTGCGCCCGGCGCGACCACGGTGGCGGCGACGATGATTGCCGCGGCGCTGGCGGGGATCGCGGTGTTCGCCACGGGCGGGATCGGCGGCGTCCATCGCGGTGCCGGGGAAACGTTCGACGTCTCGGCCGATCTCGACGAACTCGCGCAAACCCCGGTCGCCGTCGTCTGCGCCGGGGCGAAGGCGCTGTTGGATTTGCCCAAGACGCTCGAGGTGCTCGAAACGCGCGGCGTGCCCGTCATCTGTTACGGCAGCGATTTCTTTCCGGCATTCTGGAGCCGCAGCAGCGGTTTGCGCGCGCCGCTGCGACTGGATTCGCCGGCGGCGATCGCGGGCGCGATACGCGCGCAGCATGCCCTCGGCTATACGAGCGGTACGCTCGTGGCGAACCCCGTTGCAGCGGCCGACGAGATTCCGGCCGGCGAAATCAGCGCGCACATCGAGGCTGCCGTCGAGGCTGCGCGAGCGACCGGTATCAGCGGAAAAGACGTCACGCCGTTTCTGTTGGACCGCCTGCTCGAACTCACCGGCGGCCGCAGTCTTAAGACGAATATCGCTTTGATTAAGAGCAACGCACGGCTCGCCGCCGAGGTCGCGGCCGAGCTCGCAGCGGGGGGAGGCTTCGGCCCGTTCCAACGAAACCCGGCTTCCTGATGGACGCGCCCGACAATCACGCCGCGTGGGCTGCGCTCGAAGCGCACTACGCCAAGATCCGCCTGACCGCACTTACGCGACCTCTTCGCCGGCGACCCGGATCGCGGCGAACGTCTCAACGCCGAAGGCGCCGGCGTCTTTCTCGACTACTCGAAGAACCGCATCACCGACGAAACCCTCGAACTGCTGCTGAACCTCGCCGAAGCAGTCGAACCTGCGCGCGCGCATCGACGCCATGTTCCGCGGCGACAAGATCAACGTTTCGGAGAACCGCGCCGTGCTGCACGTGGCGCTGCGCGCGCCGCTCGGCAGCGACGATCATGGTCGACGGGAAGAACGTCGTGCCCGAAGTGCACGAGGCGCTCGACAAGATGACGCGCGTTCGCCGAACGCGTTCGCAGCGGCGAGTGGAGCGGCCACACCGGCAAACGAATTCGCAACGTCGTCAACATCGGCATCGGCGGCTCGGATCTCGGCCCCGTGATGGCCTACGAAGCGCTGCGCGCATACAGCGATCGCGACATGACGTTCCGCTTCGTCTCGAACATCGACGGCACCGACTTCGCCGAAGCGGTGATCGATCTCGATGCGGCCGAGACGCTGTTCATCATCTCGTCGAAGACGTTCACCACGCTCGAGACGATGACCAACGCGCACACCGCGCGCTCGTGGCTGCTGGGCAAGCTGCACAGCGACGAGACCGCGATCGCCAAGCACTTCGTCGCCGTGTCGACCAACGCCGAGGGCGTAGCCGAAGTTCGGCATCGACACCGCCAACATGTTCGGCTTCTGGGATTGGGTCGGCGGCCGCTACTCGATGGATTCGGCCATCGGGCTCTCGACGATGCTCGCGATCGGGCCGCGAGCACTTCAAGCAGATGCTGCTCGGCTTCCACGAGATGGACGAGCATTTCCGCACCACGCCGTTCGCGCAGAACCTGCCGGTGCTGATGGGGCTGCTCGCGCGTCTGGTACAACGATTTCTTCGGCGCGCAGACGGTCGCCGTGCTGCCCTACGAACAGTACCTCAAGCGCTTTCCGGCCTATCTGCAGCAGCTCACGATGGAGAGCAACGGCAAGCACGTGCAGCTCGACGGCGCAGCCGGTCGAGCACGATGACCGGCCCGATCTACTGGGGCGAACCCGGCACCAACGGCCAGCATTCGTTCTATCAGCTGATCCATCAGGGCACGCGGCTGATCCCGATGCGACTTCATCGCGTTCATCAAGACGCTCAACCCGCTCGGCCAGCATCACGACATCCTGATCGCCAACGTCTTCGCGCAAGGCGAAGCGCTGGCGTTCGGCAAGACGCCCGAACAAGTGAAGGCCGAGGGCACGCCCGACTGGCTCGTGCCGCACCGCGTGTTCGAGGGCAACCGGCCGACGAACACGCTGCTGCTCGACGAACTCGACGCCGGCGGCGCTCGGCAAGCTCGTCGCGCTCTACGAGCACACCGTGTTCGTGCAGGGCGTGATCTGGAACATCGACTCGTTCGATCAATGGGGCGTCGAACTCGGCAAGGTTCTGGCGCAGCGCATCATCCCCGAACTCGACGGCACGCAAGCCGAAATGGGCGCGCCGCTCGCACACGACAGCTCCACCAACGCGCTCATCCGGCGCTACCGCACGCAAAAGTAAGGAGAACGAATGCAACTCGGGATGATCGGCCTCGGCCGCATGGGCGCCAACATGGTGCGGCGCTTGATGCGCGGCGGACACACCTGCGTCGTCTACGACCGCAGCGCCGACGCGGTGGCGGGGCTCGGCAAGGAAGGCGCCACCGGCGCCACCGCGCTGAAAGATTTCGTTGCCAAGCTCGACAAGCCGCGCTCGATCTGGCTGATGGTTCCGGCCGGCGTCACCGATGCGAGCATCAACGACCTCGTGCCGCTGCTCGAGAAGGGCGACTGCATCATCGACGGCGGCAACTCGTACTACATCGACGACATCCGCCACGCCAAAGAACTGCAGCGCCAAGGGCATCGACTACGTCGACGTCGGCACGAGCGGCGGCGTGTGGGGCCTCGAGCGCGGCTACTGCATGATGATCGGCGGACCCGACGATGCGGTGAAGCGTCTCGATCCGATCTTCAACACGCTCGCGCCCGGCATGGGCGACGTCGCGCGCACGCCGGGCCGCCCGGAAAACAAGGGCACGGCCGAACGCGGCTATCTGCACTGCGGTCCGAACGGCGCCGGTCACTTCGTGAAGATGGTGCACAACGGCATCGAGTACGGCATGATGGCCGCCTACGCGGAAGGCCTCGGCGTGCTGAAGTCGGCGAACATCGGCAAGAAAGCCGGCACCGAGCACGACGCGGAAACGACGCCGCTGCGCGATCCCGAAGCACTATCAGTACGATCTCGACCTCGGTGAGATCACCGAAGTGTGGCGCCGCGGCAGCGTCGTCGCGTCGTGGCTGCTCGACCTCACCGCGCAGGCCTTCGTCACCGACGAGAACCTCTCGAAGTTCGCCGGCCGCGTTTCCGACTCGGGCGAAGGCCGCTGGACGATCAAGGCCGCGATCGATGAAGCGGTGCCGGCGCCGGTGCTTACGGCAGCGCTCTACGCGCGCTTCAGTTCGCGCGGCGAAGCGGACTTCCAGAACAAGGTGCTCTCGGCGATGCGGTTCGGCTTCGGCGGACACTTGGAGACGCCCAAGCCCTCATGAACGGACCGGTGCGTGGCGTCCACCATCTGGCGCTCAATACGGATGACATGAAGAAGACCGTCGACTTCTACACCAACGTGTTGGGCTTGCCGCTGATTCACGCGATGCGCGTGCCGGCCGGACTCGGCACCGGCGCCGGCAACCGCGGCAACCCGCCGTTCGAAAACCTGCGCCACTATTTTTTCGACCTGGGCAACGACAGCACGCTTGCGTTCTTCGAGATTCCCAAAGGCGCGAAACCGCACGGCGATCGCGACGACATCGGCGCGATGCAGCACCTCGCCGTCGCCACGAACGCCGAAGGCGCCGTTGAACTCCTCGCGCGCCTGGCGAAACACGACATCGAGAATACCGGCCCGATCGAATCGTTCCCGGGCGTGCTGTCGGTGTATTTCTACGATCCCAATGGAATTCGGCTGGAGTTCGCGTGGCAAGCGGTGGCTGAAGGTCCTGATATCCACGTGATCGACAGCGTGCCGCAGTCGGCGGCCGATGCGTTAGCCGAGTTGCGCACGCTCGACGACAACCCGGCCTGGCTCGACCGCGTCACGGCCTACTGGCGGCAACCGGCGCTCGGTTAGGTCAAACGAGCTGCGCCTCGCGGGGCTTGGTATCGGGAATCGCGTACCCGTGCGCCTGTTCGTTTGCAATGTCGGCGAGCATCGGAAGCTCGATGATGAAGAACGTACCGCCCGTTGCCGAACCGATTTCTCCGACCTCGGCGCCGGCTTGAATCCACATGTACGTGCCGGCGTCTTCGGTCTCGCCGCCCTGCCACGTCTTGCCGCCATAGGTGATCGAGCCGTCGATGAGATAGCGAATCTCCGCATCCTCTTCGATGCGCGCGGGAATCTTGGCGCCCGCGTTGATGCGCATGTACCGTGCACCCGAGCGCCGCGCGCCGAACTGCCCGAGGTACTTGTGTTCGACGCCCGGCAGCTTGCGATCGAGACTCCACTTGGCGGCGGCGGCCTTCATCACGATCGGCGTAGCAAACGCCGCCTTCGGAAACGCAATCTTTTCGCCGGTGAGGTACTCGAAGCAGGCGGCGTGCCCGTCTTTCGTGATCTTGCTGCCGTCGGGCATCTCGCGCGTGTAGATGCCCTTTTCGAACCGTCCGCCTTCGGCTTCCAGCGCTTTCTGTGCGCGCATCAAATCATCGTGACGAAGGTATGGAATGCCGGCCGCGCCCTGAAACTGGAGGCCGAGCCCGGTGCTGGCTTCGGTTTGCATTTGAGGTCCGTACGGAACGCCTTCCGGATAGAATCCGCAATCGCCGGGCCGCAAGTAGCCGTCTTTGATTTCGCGGTCGCCTTGAAGCGCAAAACGAAACTGATCGAAGGTGTGCTTGTGGCGCGGCGTGCCGTAGCCCTTGGAGTACGCGTTCCACGAAAACTCCATATCGACGCCGGGCACGCCCGTTTCGAGCGGGAACTGCTTGACCGCCATGCTGCCTTCGCGGCCGATTCCGGCCCCCATGAGCTTGACCTCGGCGATCGACATGATGGTGACGGAAGGTTTCACTGCAACACTCGCTTACGGATGGGCGATCAGATCGCTTGCGGCGATCGGACCAGGGATGAGGTGGTACTGGGCTGCGCTGTCGAGAACCGGCTGGACGAGCGCCGGATCGAGCGTGAGCGCGTACGGATTGATCTTGTCGGGGTCGATGGGAACGCTGAAGTACTTCGCCAAAATCGTGGCATACTGGACTTTGTTTTTCGGATCGTTACTCCACACCGCGGCATCGTGAATCACGCGGGCAAACGTTTTGAGCGTCTGCGGGTTCTGCGCGATCCAGTCGTTGCCGGCAAACCAGCCGGTGACGATCAGCCGGCGCCCGATCGCGTCGAACGGATTGCCGATGACGCGAATTTGGGAACGCACGCTGGAGAGCCCGGGATCGATCATCGCCGCGGCGGCGATCGTGCCGCGCTGCAACGCCGCGAATTGCTCTGCGGGCGGCACTTCGATGACCTTGACTTGGCTCGAGTCGCCGCCGTTCTTATCGATCCAGGAATCCATCGCTAACCGGAAGATGCCCGCGACGGAAACGCCGGCCACCGTTTGACCGTTGAGATCTTTCGCCGTATGAACGCCGCTCTGCGGCATGACGACGAACTGCGCGTTCGGGGCCGTGCTCAAATACATCGAGCCCGGCGCGACGAACGGAGAACGGTAGATTTTTCGCGTGCGCTTGTGCGATCGTCACGACGTTGCTCGTTCCGACGTCGACCGTATGTCCGGCAACGGCGGCGGCGATCGCCGCTCCGGTGCCGATGATTTGGATCGATGCATCGAGGCCGGCACGTTTGAACATGCCGAGATCCTGCGCGATGTAGGCCGTATAGCCGTCGGTGCTCGTGACCGCGATCCGCACTTGCGGCGTCTCTGCGGGGATCGCTGCGGCGGAAACAAGCGCGAATAAAACGACGGCTGCGAGACCGCCGGCAAACGGTCGGGACGTAAGGCGTGACCGCATCGTATGCCTCCCGATGAAGGAGTTGCCGGAGTTTTGATAATCGTTACGCCGTATAGAAAGCTACACCTCCGGAAAGGGTCGTGCTGTGCCGGTCTCGGACGAGCGCGTTACATTCGGCATCAAGGGCGGAACGGCGAACGCCTACGTTGCCGTTCCCGCCACATCTCCGCCATGGGCCGCGCTGATCATGATCCATCCGATCACCGGGCTCGAAGAGATGATGATGGAGCGCGCGCGTGGATTTGCCGCGGCCGGTTATCTGACGGTGGCGCCCGACATTTATTCGAATGACCCCGGCTATGCCGCACACGAACCGGAGAACATCGAGGCCGCAGCCCACCTTCGGCTCGGCCGCGAAGCAGCCGAGGTCGAAGCGCTTCTGCAAACGTACGAGCCCTCGCTTCGAGAGCGGATGGTCGCCGCGTACGAATGGGTGGTGGGCCGCCCCACGACGACCTACATCGATGTCGTTGCCGGCTGCTTCGACTACGTTCGCGCGCGCGCCGGCGTGAAGGCGATCGGCAGCATCGGCTATTGTATGGGTGGACGCCTCACTGCCGAACTCGCCGCTACGGGTGCCGCGTTGAGCGCCGCGGTGATCTTCTACGGCGGCGGCCCGAGCGCCGAGACGATCCCGAACATCACGTGTCCGGTGCAAGGCCACTACGCCGTCACCGATCGCGGCATCACCGGAAAGGTCTATGACTTCGCGCTGGCCATGCATGCGGCCGGCAAAACGTTCGACTACAGCGTCTACGACGCCGATCATGGCTTCGGCGAGCCGCGGGCCAAAGTCTACAATCCGGAAGCGGCGCGCGTCTCAGGGCTGCGGTCGAACGCGTTTCTTGCGAAGCATCTCGGACTCACGAATCCTTAACCGCCTCGCGCCGAATTGGTGCCGTCTCGCGCAGTAAACAACTATTGGCGCAACCGATCAGGAGCGCCGCAACGGCCATCGGCAGCGTCGCCTGGATCCCGTAGTCCTGAGCAACGAAGCCGGCAATGATCGGCATTGCACCGCCGCCGAACAGTTCGCCAATGCAAATGACGAGCCCGGAGGCGGCAGACATCATTGCTACAGGAACCGATTCCCCACTTATTGGGCCGACTGTAAGCGTGATCAGCGCGAAGTTGAAAAAGTGTGTAGCGAACAGAAAGGCGAACAACGCGGCCGGCGATCCCGAGGTGTTGATGAACAAAATGAGCGATATCGCGGCACCGATCGATGACGCAATCATCACCGGCTTTCGTCCGGCACGATCCGAAATCGTCGGCATGATGATGCTGCCGGCGCTTCCGCCGAAGCCGATAGCTGAAACGACGAATCCCATTTGTTGCAGATTGAGATGAAGGTAGTCCAGGAGATAGTTGGGCAGCAAGGCGCTGGTAACCATTAGACAGCTAATCCAACAGAGCATACCGATGATATTGTGAACGACGTTCCGATGCCGAAAGAGATGAGTCCAGTTTGGCGCGGGAACGTCGGGAACAACGTCGTTTTCGAACGCCGCAAGTTGCGACGCCGGTCGAAGTATGAAGTACATCAGTACCGCGATAATGAGACCCAACGGGGTAACCATTACAAAGATCCAGCGCCAGGTCATCGTCTGGAGAAGTTGGGTCACGATCAACGGCGCGAGTGCGAGACCGCACAATGGTGCCATCATCTGCTGGATCCCGATGTTGAGTCCTCGGCGCATGGGCTTCGACGCCTCAAGCGTGGCGGTGATCGCAGGCGCCGTGTACGCTCCGTCGGCGAAGCCCATACATGCGCGAACCAGCAGCAACGTGAATAGGCTCGACGCAAGCCCGCTAATCCCGACCAGGGTCGAAAAAATCAGCGTCGTGGCGATCACCACTTTTCGCCGACCCACCCGGTCCGAAATGGTCCCGGCAAAAAATGCTGCAATCCCCCAGGCAATCGAAAGGACGCCCGTAATGACGCCGATGTCCTGATAACGAAGATGCAAATCTTTTGCGATTGCGGGAAACATCGGGACGATCATAAATCGATCGAGTCCGACGAGGCCGAACCCAAGCGCCAGCAATGTTACGGCTTCGACTTCGTACCATCCGCGACGGGGTCTCAGACCCTTCTCGGCCGCAATACTGTCCATCACACCCTCTAGATTAGCCGCGACTCGAGTTGCAAGCGCGATCGGATTCCTAATTTGCCGAAGATCGATGCCAAATGCGTCTCGACCGTCTTTTCCGTCACGCTCAAGCGATCGGCGATCTCTCGATTGGAAAGGCCTTCAATCACTAGGCCCGCCACATCGTCTTCCCGCGGAGTGAGACTGTTCGCAGCCCGTCCTTGCCGATTTCTCGGGATCAGTTCTTCGCGCAACCGGCGCGCTGCTCCGTAGGCGCCAACCTCTTCGAAGATCGTGATCGCTTCGCTTTTGCGCCCGGCGATTGCAAGCGCTGTCGCCTCCTCGTAGCGGAATTGGAAGGCGTGAAAGCCGGCTGCTGCACGATCCGCATGAGCCGTAGCCGTTTCGCCGTCTCCCAACCGGGATGCCACGAATGCGTCGAAAAGATCGAGAAATGCAGGGGCATACGGCGTGAACCAATCTCGAACTGGTACGCGTGCCTTCGGGATATCTTCGCTTTCGCCAATGGCGGCGATGGTGATCATCGTGCACGGCGACCAATCAGAACTCTTCAGTCGTTTCGCCGACAAACGCGCAACGGCTCGCCCAAGTACAGCCACCGCTTCTTCGGAGCGGCCTTCCAGTGTTAAAAATTGCGCGAAGGCTCCGGAAAGTTGGATTAGGCGTCCCGGAGTGTTGTCGCGCAACACGTTCTCAAGATCCAGCGCATCAACGACGCGTCTAATGAAAGGTAGATCATCGAGGCGGGCGCCAAGGAAGATGCCGACGCGGCCGATCATTGTAATCAAAAGTGGATGGTCTGACCGGGACGCAACCTCGAGTGTCCCTTCTAAGAGCTCACGCGCGCGAACAGAGTTTCCGGCGATAAGTTCCATCTCTGCTTGAAAGGCGGCGCTTATGGCACCCTCCGTCGTAGCCCAGCGACGACGAGCGAACCTTGCCGACTGCTCGAAAGAAGTCGATGCGGGGCCGAGCTTGCCGCTCAGTGCCAAAACGGCTCCCAGAGCAAAATGCGCGCCGGACGCCTCGCCTTCGGAGCAAGCGCCGTCGGCGAGTCGAACGGCGTCGGCCTGGGCCAGTACCGCTTCGTCATACCGGCGCTGCATCAATAATGCGTTTGCACGGGCATTTTGAAGCGCGATCTTGATCGTTGCGTCAACTTGGTCGGCGTTCAGCAGTGCGATGCAGCCGTCGATCACGGTCTCAATATCGCGATCCGCGATCGCAAGTTCGAACTGGCAGATTGCACGCTTGGCCAAGAGTTGGGGATCCTGGGCACCGGATAAAACGGCCGACGCTTCCGCAAGGAGCTCGAGACGGCGTTCGTCATCGCCCGTTTGGGACGCGATGTCCGCAAGTTGCAAGAGGGCGTCGGAGATGTCCGCGACAGATTCACGTTCGCGATACGCTTCGAGTGCGATCTCAACGGATTGCACCGCTTGGTCGGGATAGCCGGCCAAGAGTTGCGCATTCGCAAGCTTTCGGCTCACCTGTGCCGCGCGCGGGGCGTGTCGGCCGACGGCTTGTAACGCATGCTCATAAAAGACGACGGCGGACTCGAACGCCTGATTTACCGCCGCGGAATCTCCCGCCCGCTCGTTGTAATTGCCCGACGCTTCGCAATCATCGGAAGCGTGCGCGTGGAAAGCGAGCACGGCAACGTTTTCGATTGTCTCCGTTTGCTTCAGCAGTTCCAAAAAGACGCTGCGGTGCATGGCCTGCCGCTCGGCTAAAAGTAAAGTTCCGTAGATTGCATCGTGCGTCATGGCGTGGCGAAAATGAAAGTGTCGCGCGCGCTCGGTCTCATCGATCAGCCCAAGATCGACGGCGTGCCGAATGTCTCCCAACAGGTCGATGAAGCCGCGTCCGATGACCCGGCCTAGCAGCTCGCCGTCGAATGTTCGGCCGACGACTGCCGCAACGCGTAACATGTGCCGTGCGTCGGGAGAAAGCAGCGAAAAACGCTCGAGGACGGTTTCAAAAATAGTAGCGGGTACCCCGGCAATCGATGTGCGTCCGGTCGCCAGCGACTCGCGAACGAGCTCTTCGACGAAGAGCGGATTGCCTTCCGCGCGCTCTTGGATGCGAGTGCGTGCCCTGCGCCGGATGCGCCCTCTTGACGCCGTCACGATCATCCGTTCACACGCATCCGCCGGAAGCGGGTCGACGATAATGGTCGATACTCCATCGAGGCGTTCCAAACGAGAAAGCGGCGTTGAACGGCCCGCATCAGCTGCGACGTCCGGTCGCGCAGCTGCAAGTAAGAACAATGGACTCTTTCGCGTCGCGACGAGGATGTGATAGAGCAAGTGCACTGTGGCGTGATCAGCGAAATGGAGATCGTCTACAACGATCGTTGTCGGCGCGTCCGCTGATGCAAATCGGAAGAGTTGAGCGATGGCATCGAAGCAGCGGCGGCGCTCTGCTGCGCTCGGAGGCGTACCTTGGCCGTCGACTTTACGAACGAGGTCGACCGCAGATTGCAACCCGGGGTGTTCCGAAAAGAGCATCGATCGTGTTTGCAGCCACGTTTCGACGATCGTCACAATGGGCGCTAAGGGGGACGATGCGTAGTCCAGTGCGGCCGTTACCACGATGTGCTTTCCTTCGGGCCCCGTCATTTCGAGGAAACGTTCGATTAAACGGCTCTTGCCAATGCCCGCCTCGCCGCGAAGCACAACGCCGCCGCCGTCGCCGCACTGCGCTTTGTGGTACCGGTCCAACACGAGCTCCAAAATGTCGGCCCGCCCCGTAAACGGCAGCTTCACGCTCTAGTACTCCGCTCGATCGTGCCCAATCGGGCACTTCAGTAGGTTATCGCAACCCCTGACACGCGGTAAAGTACGTTGCGAAAAATCAGGGACGCCCGAACGAACGCTCGGGGTCCCTTTTTTCGCTCAAGCGCCTACGATCTGGTCGGCACCAACTACGGGATGGGATTCCCAGCACTAAGATCGGCGTTTCCCTAACCTGCAATCAAACAAGCGATCCGGCCATCGTCCGTGTCATCGCACGCTATTTATGGAGACCTCTAATGACGAACCTCAAGAAGGCGCTCACCGCTGTCACGCTCCTGCTCTTCTTCGGCGCTTCAACCCGGGCGACACCCGCGCAAACGCTGCCCGAATCGACCCTCAGGTGCCCGGTTCCCGACGCCGACGCGCGCCCGCTAACGAACTACCCGGCCGATTGGCCCGAGCACGTTGCCGGCAGATCTTCATCGGTTTGTCCGGGGACCGGCGATGGTGCAGTTCGACGTGACGGCGGATGGCGTGCCCGAAAACGCTTTTACCGTCAAGTCGACTGGGTTTTATCAACTCGACCGTGCGGCCCAGGAAGTTGTCCTAAGCCAGCGCTACGCACCTGCGATCCGGAATTGTGAGCCCGTCTCGGGGACCTTTTTCTATGAAGTCGAGTTCTAGTGCTAAGCTGTCGCCCAGGCTCGCGATTACAGCGTCTACGACGCCGATCACGGCTTGGGCGAGCCGCGAGCGAAGGTCTATCGTCCGGAAGCGGCGCGCGCTAAACCTTTCCCCGTCTTCCCACAGCCGGGTCGCACGGGCGAGCGCGGCGGCGTTCTCGATCGATTGCTTCTTGATGATCACGAGACCCGCGGTTAAAACAATCGACTCGTAACGGAGCGTGTGATCGACGACCTGTTTGACGAAGCCGGGAATTCCACGATCGTGCGAGCCGAAAATGCCTTGCTCTTCGAGCCTGGAATCGGGCTGCACGACCTTTGCGCCGTCCGGCCAGGCCTCCAAGTATCCGGTTCCCCAGTCCTCGATGATGAAGTAGCCGCCCGGCTTGAGATACGAGTCGAATAAAAACCAGAACGATTGCTTGGTGGCGTACCCCAAGTGCGAACAATCGTCGATGATGAGATCTAATTGATTGACGCCATTCGCCTGTAAAAACCGCCCGATCGCGCCCGTATCCATTTGGTTGGCTTGAAGAAGGTGAATGCGCGGATGGTCGCCCGCGATCTGCATGGGCGCGTAGTCGACGCCGAAAATCTGCGCGTGCTGAAAATAATCCGCCCACATGAGAACGGATCCGCCGCCGTGGACGCCGAGCTCCAGCACGGCCTCGACCGTCTCGGGATCGACCCGCAGATGCTCGGCGTAGCGATCGTAGTAATGATCGGGCTTGACGGCGCTATAGGCGTTTCCCAGCTCCCTTAGACGCCCGGCTGCAGTAGTCACGAGTCCTTGACCGCGTCGATCGCGTCTTCGAATTCGACTTTGTCGCGCGGGTGGGCTGCGTCGAAGGCCTTCTTGAGATGCGCGATCGACTGATCGATGTAGATCTGCGTGGTCGCGATGTTCGCGTGCCCGAGCAGGCGCTGTAACGACGACACGTCGCCGCCGCCGTCGATGAAGTGGGTGGCGAACGAATGGCGCATCGCGTGGGTCGTCGCGCGATCGACGCCGCTCTTAGCCGCATAATCCTTGACGATCTTCCAGACCTGGCGCAGTCCGAGCCGCGCGTTGCGATTGCTGAGGAAGAATGCCCGGTCCGTCGATGCCGGACGCTCGTGCAGGTAAGACTGCATCGCGAACACCGACGCTTCGGTAAGCGGCACCATACGGCGTTTGTTGCCTTTACCCGTGACCTGCGCGACGCGCTGACCGAAATCGACGTCGTCGAGGTTCAAGTCGGCGAGTTCCGCGCGGCGGATCCCGCTGCCGTAGAGCAGTTCGATGATCGCGCGGTCGCGCGCGGCGAGACTCTTGCCGCCCGGCCGGTCGACGCGCGTCTTGATCATCGAGGCGACCTCGGGCATCCGTAGGACCTTCGGCTTGCGCTGTTCGGCCTTGGGGAGCTCGACGTCGAGCGCAGGCTGATCCGTACGCAGCCCCTCGCGGCGCAAGTAGGTGTAAAACGTGCGCAGCGCGCTGAGATTGCGGCGCACCGCGACGACCTTGTAGCGCCGTTCCATCATCAAGAAGAGGACGTACTTGCGGATATCGCTGGCGGAGGCGTCCCGCAGTTTCGGATAGATGCGCGGGGGGCGGCCGGGGCCGTCCTCAACGCGCGGCTTCTTGTCGCCCGCGAGAAAACGGCCGAAGTGTTCGAGGTCGCGGGTGTACGCTTCCATCGTCCGGGCCGAGCGGTTCTTGCGGAGCAGATCCGATACAAAATCCGAGATGAGCGGGTCTTCGGGCAAGAAGAAGCGCTCGCCGGATGTCGCCCGCGGCGTACTCATTGCCCCGAGTATACCACTATTTCATGATTATTTGGTCCAGGTGAGCTCGGCCGCCGTCACCGGGCGCGGGAAGCTGCCGTACTTCGCGGCGTTGTCGATGACCGGCTGCAGTAAGGCCGCGTCGAGGGCGGTGCCGTACGTTGCGCGCTGCATGCGCGCCACGACGTCGGGCGTCATCTTCGTGTATTTGAGGAGAATGGCGGCCGATTCGGCGTGGTGTCCGTTGGCCCAGTCCGCGGTCTGCTTCATCACGGCGGCGAATTTCTGTGCGACGTCGGCGTGCGCGGCAAGCCACGAGTCGCTCGCGATCCAGCCGGTGGCAAGGAAACGCTTCGCGACGTAATCGTCGATCGGTGCGATCGAGACCGTGTCGTCGAGTGCGCTCGAGATGAACGGTTCGATCAATATGCCCGCATCGATACGATGCTCTTTGAGTGCCGGGAGCATCTCAGGCTCCGGCAGCTCGATGAACTTCATGTTGCTGGGATTGCCGCCGGTCGCCTCGACCCACTGCTTGGTCGCGTAGAACGTGAGATCGGCGAGGCCCGTTACCGCGATCGTCTTGCCGGCCAGATCGGGTCCGGTTTGATACGCCGTGCCTTTGAGCCCGACGAGCCGCGCGGTCGGCGCCGTTGACGAATAAAGTCCGGCCGCCGCGAAGAACTTCACCGGAATACCGCGCGAGCGCGCCGCGACGACCGATCCCACGACCGAATTCCCGACGTCGACCGCACCGGATGCGACCGCCGAGATGATCGGCGGGCTCGCCGCCATCGGCGTGAGCGTCACGTTGAGTCCGGCGGCTTTGAAGTAGCCGAGATCCTGGGCGTAATAGGCTTGCGCGGCCGACTCCGAGGGGATCAATGCGATCGAGACGTTGATCGGATCGGCGGCGCTCGCGGGCGGGGCGCACACGGCGGCAACGGCAACGATAGCAAGCGCACGAAGCGGAACGTTCATACGACTTTGTTGGCAGCGCGCGTTCTCGCGGTTCCCGCAGTTTCGTACAACGCGACTGTCGAAGGGGTACCGGATGGAACCAGATACCCGCACGCTCGACGGATTCGCAGCGCTTGGTCTCGATGAGCGCTTGATCGCCGCGCTAACGTCGCTCGGTTACGAAGAACCGACCGCGATTCAGCGCGAAGCGATTCCGCCGCTGCTCGCCGGTAAAGACGTCTTGGGACAGGCCGCGACCGGCACCGGAAAAACCGCCGCGTTTGCGCTGCCGCTGCTTGCAGCGGCTGGGTGAGCCGACGGACACCGCGCGCGCCGTGCGCGGCCTCATCCTCGTGCCGACGCGCGAACTCGCGATGCAAGTCGCCGAAGCCGTGCACAAATACGGCCGCGGCTCGGCCGTGCGCGTCGTGCCGATTTACGGCGGCCAATCGATCGTGCAGCAGCTGCGCGCGCTCGAACGCGGCGTCGACGTCGTCGTCGCAACGCCGGGCCGCGCGCTCGATCATCTGCGCCGCGGTTCGCTGCGCCTGGATGCGGTGCAGACGCTCATCCTCGACGAAGCCGACGAGATGCTCGACATGGGCTTCGCCGAGGAACTCGAGGCGATTCTCGAGCACACGCCGGCCGAACGCCAAACCGCGCTGTTCTCGGCGACGATGGCGAAGCGCATCCTCGAAATCGCCAAGCGGCATCTGCGCGAGCCGGTGCACGTGAAGATCCAGCCCGAGAAACTCGCCGCCGGCGAGCGGGCGCGCGTGCGCGAGATCGCCTACATCGTGCAGCGCCGCAACAAACCGGCGGCGCTCGCGCGCGTGCTCGACATGGAAGGCCCGACGTCGACGATCGTGTTCTGCCGCACGCGCATCGAAGTCGACGAGCTGACCGAAACGCTCGGCAGCCGCGGCTATTCCGCCGAAGCGCTGCACGGCGGCCTCTCGCAAGAACAGCGCGATCGCGTGCTGCGCCGCTTCCGCGACGGTGCGAGCGAGATTCTCGTCGCGACCGACGTCGCGGCGCGCGGGCTCGACATCGAGCACGTCTCGCACGTCGTGAACTTCGATGTGCCCTCGTCGCCGGACGCCTACCTGCACCGCATCGGCCGCACCGGCCGTGCCGGCCGCGACGGCGTTGCCGTGACGCTCGCCGAGGCGCGCGAGAGCCGGCTGCTGCGCAACATCGAGCAGTTCACCAAGCACAAGATCACGATCGAATCGGTGCCGACCGCGCACGATCTGCGCGCGCGCCGGCTCGAGCTGATGCACACCGCGCTGGAAGAAACGCTCGCGGGCGGCAACCTCGATGCGTATCGGCGCGTGATCGAATCGCTGGCCGTCGAGCACGACGTACTCGACATCGCCGCCGCTGCCGCGAAGCTCGCCGACGAAGCGCGCGACGGGAGCGCCGACGACGAAGCGGACATCCCGAAGGACGTGGCGTTCGTGCAGCCGTTCGCCGAGCGGCCGCGCTTCACGAAAGCGCATCCGGATGCCGCGAAGCGCATGGCGTCGGCCGACATGACGCGCATCTTCATCGATCTCGGGCGCAGCGCGGGGATCCGGCCGGCCGACCTCGTCGGCGCGATCACGAACGAAGCGAAGGTCGACGCACGCCAGATCGGCGCGATCGATATCGCCGACGGCTTTTCGCTCGTCGAAGTGTCGAACGCGTCGGTCGACAGCATCATCGCCGCGCTGCGCGGCACGAAGCTGCGCGGCAAGCCGGTAACGGCCCGCCGCGATCGCAAGGTCAAGGGGGTCCGGCCCTAAACAGGGTCAACTGCTGCGTTGTGACGTTAGTAAAGGGGTAGCTTATCGTGCCATACAGCTTCGCTCGCTTTCTCGCTGAAACGGGACGCTCGATTCCGATGCCTGAGTTCGATCCGCCCTCACTTGTGCCGTTGCGCAAGCCGGTGGCGGAATCAACGGTCGGGATGTTCGTGAGTTGTGGCGTCCAGCTTCCCGAAGATCCGCCGCTCCTAGAGACGGAAGACATCACGTTTCGGCTGCTACCGCGCGATGCTCCGACCGAGCGGCTCGTCGTTTCGCACCAAACGCTCGTGCGTAAGTGGGCCTTGGAAGACCTGAACGTGGCCTACCCGATCGACCGCATGAAAGAGCTGGAACGCGAGGGGACGTTCAAGCGGCTCGCTCACACGAATGTGTCCATGGTCGGCTCTATCGAGCGCTACACCGAATTGATGGAAGAGACGGTGCCGCGGATAAAGGCGGTCTTCGATGCGCAGGGTGTCGACCTCGTGTTGTTGCTCCCGTTCTGCCCCGCATGTCATCGGGCGACCGGCCTCATCGCTCGTGCTTTGGAGGCTCGCGGGTTGCCGACGATCAGCACGAGCGTGCTATGGGAAATGAGCGCTGCCGTAAAGCCCCCGCGCACCTGCTTCTTGGATTTTCCGTTAGGTTGTCCGGCCGGCAAACCGCACGAAGCGGCGCAGCAGCGCGACATTCTGCGTCGAACGCTCCAGCTCGCGCCGGAGTTCGATCCCCAAGAATGGGCGATGAAGTCGCTTTCGTTTCAATGGGACGCCGACGGAAATCGCGACTGGGAAACCGTCACGGAAGAGCTCTACCGGAGCGGTGGAATCAAGATCACTGACCGGCATATGGCGGCACACGCGAGCGTCGGCGAGTCGTTGCTCGGCAACGAGCGCGCATTCGCCGTCAAATGTAACTGCTAAGGCCTAAACGGGAATCGTGGCGCCCGCCCCGATCGCGCGCGACAAAACAGCGGCGGGGTCGCTGAAACCGTCGCCGCGCCACGCGATGTGATGATCGGGGCGAACCAGCACCACATCGGCGGCGTAGAGATCGCGCGCAACGGGATCGTCGAAGCGCACGACCGCCAACGGAACGCGCAAGGCCGCTGCGGCTCGTTCCCAGCGTTGCGCGTCGACCGGCCCGAGCACGAGCAGCGTGAAGTCGCGGCCGAACAGATCGAGCAACGAACCCGTGCCGGCGGGACGGTGCGGTGCGCGCGCGCCCGGATACCCCGAGGGTACGTACCGGCCCGGTTCGTCGGGCGGCGGCGGCGTCGCTTCGGCGGCAACGATCGCGCTCGTATACCGCACGCCGAGCTGCACGCCGGGAATGTTGAATTCGCTCGCGACGTGGGCGGCGAGCGCGCGCCCGAGGCGTTCGCGCGCCGCGTCGCCGTCGCTGCCGTCTTGTTCGACGAGCGGCGTGACGGGAACGCGGCCGATGCTATCGGCCATGCTGCCGGCGAACGCGGTGTTGCGTTGCGCGATCGGATGGCGTTCGGCCTCGTAGGTGTCGAGCAGCGATTCCGGTGCCCAGCCTTGCAGCACGGCCGCGAGTTTCCAACCCAGATTCACGACGTCGTCGACGCTCGTGTTGTATCCCATTCCGCCGGTCGGCGTAAAGAGATGCGCGGCGTCGCCCGCGATCATGAGGTTGCCTTTGCGAAACACGTCGGCCACGAGCGCGAAGCCGGCGCGCCACGGCACCTTGGCGATCATCTCGTACGCGAAAGCGGCTCCAACGGATTGCGTGAGCACCGTCTGCGCATCGATGTCGTCGGCCGTCTGACCCTCGCGTAACTGAATCATCAGCACGAACGTGTTGATGCCGTCGACCGAGCACAGCAACGCGCGCTGTTGCGGGTTCACGGCCCAGTATTGCCAAGCTTGGTCTTTGCCGAGCACGCCGTAGAGTTCGTTCGAGCGGAAGTAGAGCGAGAGCATGTCGCCGCCCATGAAGTCGCGCTTGGCCGCACCATCGCCGCTGTAGTGCACGCCCATCGTCTGACGCACGACGCTGCGCGGGCCGTCGCAGCCGACGGCGTAGCGCGCCTCGAGCGCGGTCTTCTCGCCGCTGCGCACATCCACGGCTTCCACGCGCACGGAGTTGCCGAGATCGGTCACGCCGGTCACGCGTTCGCCGAACCGCATGTGCACGCTCGGATAGCGCTCACCCTGCGTCTTGAGGATCGGTTCGATGTACATCTGCTGTACTCGGTGCGGCAGTTCGGGCGTCGGCCACGCCTCTTCACTGTAATCGCCGAATGCTTGGCGCGATGCCGCTTGGCTGGCGGAGGGAATGCGGAAGCGCGTGAGTTCGTGCGCGGCAAGGCGGGTGGTGTAAACGATGTCCTGCGGATACTCCCACGGCAATCCGAGCGCCCGCACCTGATCGGCGAATCCGCGGCGCCGGTAGTGCTCCATCGTGCGCGCCGAAGTTGCGTTCGCTTTGGGCAGATGCGGCGGCGTCGTGTTCTCGTCAAACACCGTGCACTCGATGCCGCGCACGCCTAATTCGATCGCCAGCATGAGGCCTGCGGGCCCGCCGCCGACGATCGCTACGCCGGTCAATTCGTTACTTCGCCGGCTCGGGCGCCGCAAACGGCGTCATCCGTTGGCCGACTTTTGCACGCCAATCGCCGTAGGGCGTATAGCCGGGGCTCGATTCACACATATCTTTCGTCAGCTGGGCCAGCTCGGCGTCGGACTTCGAGAGATCGAGCGGAATGAGGAACGGCTGCGTGATGTACCACTCGGTGTCGACGAAGAACTCGAGGTTGTTGCCCTCGGGATCGTGCGCGTAGATGCTCCACGCGATCCCGTGATTGGCCGGAAACAAGTCGCTGCCGCCTTCGGCCAACAGCCGCTCGTGAATGTCGCGCAAGTCGGCGAGCGATCCCATCCGGAAGGAGATCTGGTTGATGCTCGGTCCGAACTGTGCGTTGGCCGTGTTCGCGGGCAGCTTCTCCGGACGTCCGGTGGCCAGCACGATCTGATGGTGATCGTATGGATCGCGCGAGAGAAAGACGATTTGCATGCCGGCCGCTTCACCGCGATCGGTGACGGTAAAGCCCAGCGCGCGCGTGTAGAAGTTTTCCATCTTGGCGATATCGGTCACGCTGATGCCCATGTGGCTGAACATCAAGTTGGGAGCGGTCGTCTTTTCAGCGGTCGTGGACATAACGGTCTCCTTAGACGGGTGCGGAGATGGGTGCGGTGAGTCGAGCGGGCTCGCGCCCGGTCACGAGGTCGAAGATGCGATCGGGATCGCCGGCATCGCCGCGCCAAGCGATGTGCTGATCGGGGCGGACGAGCAGATACGCGGCTCCGGCCAGCGCCTGCAGTTCCGCCGCACCCGGAAGGTGCAGCAGTTTGAGCGGAATTCCGCGCGCATTCGCCGCGTGCATCCAGGGCGCGGCGTCGTCAACGTCGCCGAACGCGATCAGCGTGAATTCCTGACCGAGCCGATCGTAGAGCGAGGTGCCGTCCGAGAGCCAGACGTGCGGAAGCCGGCTGCCCGGAACCGCATTCGGCACGTACTCGATCGGCGAATCGGGCGGTGCCGGTGCGCCGTCAGCGGCGACGATCGCCGAGCCGTAGTAGCTCACGCCGAGCTGGATGCCCGGCGTGTCGTACTCCCAGCGCGCGAATTGCATCAAGTGCGCGCTCGCCGCTGCGCGCGCTGCGTCGCCGGCTGGGGTGTCTGCTTCGATATCGGCACTCACCGGTGCCGCACCGTTACGGCGCGCTAAGGTCAACGCGTACGCGGTATTTCGCTCGGCGATTGGTTGGCGTTCGGACTCGTAACTCTCCAGCAGCGCGAGCGGCGCCCAACCGGCTTCGACGGCCGCGATTTTCCAGGCCAAGTTGACCGCGTCTTCGATGCCGGTGTTCAAACCGAAGCCGCCGGTCGGGGTGAAGAGATGGGCGGCGTCGCCGGCGAGAAAGCAGCGTCCGCGACGAAAGCGCTTCGCGACCAGGCTCACGCCCGCGCGCCATTCGGCGGCGGAAATGACTTCGCACGGCGTTGGTTCGCCGACCACTTCGCCCAGGACGTCCGCGAACGGCTTCGCGTCGTTCGGATCGGCCGGGAATTGATAGTGCATCAGGTAGAGATCGCGCTCGGCATCGAGCGCCAGCAGCAACGCGCGCAGGTGCGGAAGAAGGATCCAATTCTGCCAGGCGTGCGGGTGGCGCAGGCGGCGCTGCAGACCGGGCGCGCGGAAGTACGTCGCTTCCATGCGGCCGCCCATAAACGTGAGGTCGACGCCGCCTTCGCCCTGCAAGCGTTCGCCGATCGCGTTGCGGACGAAACTGCGTCCGCCGTCGCAGCCGACGGCGTAAGCCGCGCGCACGATCTCACGTCCGCCGTCCGCCGCTTCGGCCTCGAGCATCACGCCGTTGCCGTCGTCTGCCAGCGCCGTCACGCGCCGTCCGAAGCGCACGTCGACGCTCGGAAATTGGCGCGCGCGTTCGAGCAGCACGGGTTCTAACATCAGTTGGCTCGTGCGGAACTGCGGTTCGGGCGTCGGCCAGCGCGTATGCGGGCGGCGCGTCTCTTCGATCGCGCCGGCCGGCGTCGGGAGCGAAACGCGATGCAGTTCGTGGCCGAGCAGGCGCGTGTAATAAGCGACGTCCGTCCGCTGCTCTTTCGAGAGCCCGCGCGCGCGCAGCTCCGCGCTGATCCCGTGGCGCCGGTAGATCTCCATCGAGCGCGCGGTGTGGGTATTCGCCTTCGGATGCGTCGACGTCGCCGTTCCGTCGTTCAAAACGATGGTCGAGATTCCGCGCAGGCCGAGTTCGCATGCCAGCAACAGGCCGACCGGCCCACCGCCCACGATCGCCACGGTCGCAGAAAGCATCACAGCAATAGTATGACTACTATACTAGTTGGCGTTATCCCGCCGTCGGGGGCGCCCCTTACTTGACGGCCACCAAATCGATCAGCGCGGACATGCCGCCGTGCCCGTCCCCCTCGTAGATCTCGGCATCGTATTCGGCGATGTCGACCGTGGCGAACGACCCGAAACCGGCCTCGAGGTCGGCGCGCGTGTAGAGCCGCTCGACGTCGCCCGGGCCGCCGGTGCCGTAGTCGAGCTGTTTGGGCGGATACCCCTCGAGAAGAAGAAGCCCGCCCGGTTTGAGGGCGCGCCGGATGCCCGCGAACAGCGCCGTCTTCTCGAGCGGCTGCGCAAAGATGACCACGATGACGTCGTACGCATCTGCGGGCCATTCCCAATCGGAGAGATCCACCAGTTCCGTCGTGATCGTCACGCCCCGTTCCGCGGCGAGCGCCCGGGCTTTCGCCTGCGCGACCGGGGAGAAATCCATCGAGACGACGTCCAGCCCTTGCTCGGCTAACCACACGCCGTTGCGGCCCTCGCCGTCGGCAATCGAGAGCGCGCGTCCGCGCTTGGGCAAGCGCGCCTTTTGCGCGGCGAGAAACGCGTTCGGCGCCATTCCGAACAGATAACGTTCGGAAGAAAAGCGACCATTCCAGCGTTCGAGTTCGCCCACGATCAGCGCTTCGGAACGATGCGCGCCTGGAGCTCGCCGATGACCGGCGAACTGTGCACGACGACGTCGCCCGTTTTGAGGAAACGTTCCGGTGCGGCGGTGCCGTCGGGCAGACGGGCACTCGAGTCGGCTGCGGTGCCTTTGGCCGTTCCACCCGAGATGACGTCGCCCGGATAGAGGGTCAGATCGGTCGTCAGGTACTGCAGATACTCCGCAAACGACACGATCATGTCGCGCGTATTGTACTGCTGGCGCAGTTCGCCGTTCAGCCACGTTTCGACGTCGACGTTCGAGGGGTCGATGTTTTCGCCCGCGACGATGCACGGTCCCATCGAGTACGAACCGTCGAAGTTCTTGGACATCCCGAATTTCAGCGTCGCATCGCCTTCGTGCTGATCGCGAATACTCCAATCACCGAACAGCGTTATGCCCCAAATGTAGGGCTTGAGATCGTCCGTCGCTTTGAAATCCTTGGCGGGTTTGCCCAGCACGATCGCGAGCTCGCCTTCGTAGTCGAAGCGTTTCGTGCGGCCCGGATAGATGATCTCGGCGCCGGGGCCGGCAGCGTCGCGTCCGACTTTCCAAAAGCCCCAGATCCCGCGCGCGCGCAAGCGCGCCGTAACGGCCTTGATGTCGCCCGCATCCGGGGGCGTCTTGCCGTTGCGGGCCGCCATGGCCAGCGTGTGGTCCGCAAAGTTTCCGCCGGCGCAGGCGATGCGCGCGCCCGGCACGTGCGGGGCGCGCAGCGGAACGTCCGCGAGGGGATACACGCCGTTTGCGGCGTGCTGCGCTTTCGGTTTGAGGATCGCAGCTTCGACGACGCGTTTCGCATCCGCCAGTGCCTGCGCACCGCCTTCGATCAGCCCGAGGAGATCGGAGGGGAGCGGAGCATCAACGATGCCGGGGTTGGCTTCGCTGGCGCGGGCCAGATCGACGATCAGATCATTGGCAGTCCACACGCCGACCCGTGTATCGGGTCCAAATACAACGATTTTCACAAAACTGATGATGGCCCAGGGGTTCTACCGGTCCCTGCTGCAACGTTATCGGGCTACTCAAACGGAGGCTTCATGAATCGTTACCGGATCATGCTCATGGCGCTCGTCTTTGCGCTGATCGCCGCACCCGGCGGCGCGCAAACGAAGGAGAAGATCACCGTCGCGTTCCCGCCCGTCGACCCCACGGCGGAGGTCATCTATGCATACGACCTGGGGCTTTTCGACAAGCAGGGACTTGACGTTACGCTGCAGCCGCTCGGCAACGGCGGCGCAATCGCGGCCGGCGTTGCGTCGGGATCGATCGACTTCGGCGTCGGCAACGTCATCACGATCGAATCGGCGCACACCAAGGGCCTGCCGCTCGTGATCGTGGCACCCGGTGCCGCGAACATCAACAGCGCGCCGTCGAACGTGCTGATCGTGAAAAAGGATTCGCCGCTGCAAAAAGCCAGCGACCTCAACGGAAAGACGATCGCAACGAATCCGCTGCGCGGCATCGGCGATCTGATGACCGATGCGTGGATCGACAAGAACGGCGGTGACTCATCGACCGTGAAGTACATCGAGATCCCGTTCCCGCAAGCAGAGGGCGTCGTCACCCAGGGGCGCGCCGATGCATCGCTCAGCGTCGAGCCGTTCATTACGATGGCCAAAGGCGACACGCGCGTCTTTGCCAACACGTTCGGCGTTTTGGGCGACAACTATCTGATCACGGCATTTTTCGCTGCCGCACCGTGGGCGCAAGCCCATCCCGCAATCGTCGCGAAATTCGCCGCCGCCATTCGTGAAGCGGGCGAATGGGCTAACAAAAACCCGGCGAAATCAGCCGAGATCTTGGCCAAGTACGGCAAGCTTGATCCGGACCTCGTGAAAGCGACGATCCGCGCGCGCTACGCGCTCACGCTGACGCCGGGACAGCTGCAACCGACGATTGATACGGCCGCGAAGTACAAGTTCATCGACAACGGTTTCCCGGCCCAAGAGCTGATCTTTCAAGCAAAATAGCCGCGCTGGTCGAAAAGACCAGGAGAAATGACCGAAATCCAAATCGAGTTGGTGCCCGCGATAACCGACGACGTGCGGGCGCTGATCTACGAACTGGACGCCGGCCTTGCGGTCGCCTACCCGCCCGAGCAATTGCACGGCCTGACGTTGCGCTCGCTGTTCGAACCGCACGTGAAATTTTTCATCGCGCGGATCGACGGCGCCGCCATCGGCTGCTGCGGCGTCGCATTCTTCGACGGCTTTGCCGAACTGAAGCGCATGTACGTGCGCGAACGCGCCCGCGGCCAAGGCACCGCGCAAGCGCTGCTCGCGCACATCGAGGACGTCACGCGCGCGGCCGGCTATTCGGTGTTACGCCTGGAGACGGGCGTGCGGCAACCAGCGGCAGTGCGACTGTACGAAAGCGCCGGCTTTCATCCATGCGGGGTCTTCGAACCCTACACGTCGATGGCGCCGGCGGCGATCAAGAACAGCTTGTTTTACGAAAAGCAGCTCTAGGCGCGTTTACAGGTCGACGCGTTCGTGCTCACCCACTGGCCGTTGCGCAGGGTTTCCATTTCGCGGCGGAACGCCGTCGGGGCCAGCCGCGTGTAGACCATCCGGATCGGCTGGTCGAACCGGCGCGGTTCCTGAATGGCTCCGGCCGGCGGCGTCAGCACCTGGTCGACGTTGCCTTCGAAGTTCCAGACGTCGCTCTCCACGGACCGGCCGTCATGGTCTCGAGAAAGCCCGGCCGCCCGGGATCCGTCGCGCTGACGGCCCAGTGCCCGGAGGACGGATCCAGCGTGTAGAGCTCGTCGAATTCACCTTGCAAACCGCCGGCGGTTACGAAGCGATTTTTCAAGCTGATCTGGTTGTCGGTGTCGCGCGTAACGACCATCGTGCCGGCGCTGTGCGCGATGCTCTCGCACGACCACGTCCCGACTAGCTGGTAGGCGGAATCGGCCACCGGTTTTTGTTGCGCCGCTGCGGGAGCCGAAACGGCCAGCGCGACCAGCACCGCAATCGCTAAAACTCGCATAAACACGGTACTTTTCCGGCACCGGGCAAGCACCCTAGCGGCGCCCTCAAGGCGCCTCCGGCCTCTTCTATCAATATCACATAATGTTGATTTCATGATATATTGCTAGAGAGCGTGGGTAGCCTGCTACCAGATTGTCCTTACGGGATAGGCGCGCAGGAGCGAATCCGGTGTAACGATCGTCAGCTCATGCTCGATGGCCTGACAGGCGAGTATGCGATCGAACGGATCCTTGTGCAAGTCCGGGAGCTGCGGTAATCGCAGCGCCGCCGCTTCGCTTATGTCCAGCGATTCGATGCCGCGACGTTTACGCTGCTCCGGAATGAGTCGCTCGGGGGCTTGCGGCAACGGCAGTTTTCCGAGCCGGTGCTTGATGGTGATTTCCCAAGCGGATGCGGCACTGAGAAAGACCACATTTTCCGCATCTCCCAGTGCCGCTCGTGCTGCCGGACCTAGGGCTGCAGCGTCCTCTAGAATCCAAAGAAACGTAACCGTGTCGAGGAGTAGATTCACGAGGGTATGGTGCCGCCGAAGGCCTCGATGAGGTCATCGGGCAGGGGCTCGAAAAAGTCGGGCCCGACATGCAGACCCTCTACCGGGCTGTCCTAGGATCGTGGCTGAGGTGCGTCGCGGGATCGGCCGCAACTCGGCGATCGGCGCGTTGCGCTTGGCAACGATAATCGTTTCGCCGGCTTCGACCCGCTCGATCAGGGCGGAAAGATGGGCCTTCAGCTCACGAATATTGACTTTAGCCATTGTGACTACATTGTAGACCACATTTATGGGGGGCGCAAAGTAGTGGAGAGAATCGTGCGATTGATGAGAATTGTGCGATTCATGTAAAGATCAGCGCTTGATTCTCCGATGACCTAGTCAGCGTCGCAATGAGGTGGCGCTAGCCAGCTTCAAGGATGAAACGATATGCGTCGTTCGCTACAAGCAGCGCTTATTTCGTCATTGGCTTTCTTGGTCACGGCGTGCGGCGGCGGCGGTATCGGCCCTGTTGCCGCCCGGAAATTCGGCGGCTCGAACGCCGCGGGCTCCGGCTCGGACGTCACCGCCCGCACGACGTTCAATGAAACGTGGTCCGAGTTTAGCCCGGGCTCGATTTGGGCTGACGGCACCATCTACGGCCGCTGGACGGATCAATGGAACGGGTACGGCGCGATCGACGTCGCGGGAACCGGAACGCAAGGGTCGGGCTTGTCGCTCGCGCCGCAGGCTGCAGCTCCGTGGTACCACTCGGCGCTCGTGACGACGACGGCACCGCTGTCCAATTTTTCGGCGTCCGTCACCCTCACCACGATCAAACAGCTGAACACCGCGCCGAATCCGTGGGAAGTCGGCTGGGTGCTGTGGGGGTTCAGCGACAACACGCACTTCTACGCGTTCACGCCGCAGCCCAACGGCTGGGAATTGAGCAAAGAAGATCCGGCCTATCCGGGCGACCAGCGATTCCTCGCGACGGGCTCGACGCCGAAATTTCCGGTCGGCACGACCTACACCGTCGCGGTTGCGCAACAAGGTGCGCTCATGTCGGTGTGGGTCAACGGCCAGTTCATCGTCTCGTTCACCGACCATGAACGCCCGTATGTCAGCGGATCTTTGGGACTCTATACCGAGGAAGCCACGGTCAACTACGGTCAGGTCTTCGTGACCCCGAACGCAAGCTGAGTGAAGCCGGAGAACTAATGCGGTGCGGCGCCGAGCCGCTGCAGCCAGACGGAAACGATCGCCGGTTTGCCGGCGCGGACTGCGGCCTTCGCCCGGCGCATCGCCGGCCCGACTTCGTCCGGCGTGCGCACGTTTTCGCCGTGGGCACCGGCTGCCTGGGCCTCTTGGGCGAAATCGACCGGCGGATCGAAGTGTCCGCCTTCGTAGCCCGCTTGGAACGCGTAGCCCTTCGGATAGATCTCGCCGACGTTCACCGTGCCGGTTGAATAGCTGCGGTTCTGATAGACCACCGCCATGAACGGCGCGCCGAAATGAACCGCCGCCCAGAGCGCTGCGGTGGCGGTGCTGTACTGATAGAATCCATCGCCCGTGCAGGCGATGATATCCTTATCCGGTGCTGCGAGCTTCGCGCCGAATGCAGCGCCGATCGACCAGCCGCCGCTCGAAGCGGGGTTGTGAAAATACGATCCCGGCACGTTGCACGGCACGTAGCGATCGATCATCGGGGTCTGCAAGGTCTCATCGAAAACGATGCTGTTATCGTCGATGACCTTCGCGAGTTCGTAGGTGACGTAGGCCGGATCGATCGGATCGGAGGTAGCCTTGGATTCGGCGTAGGCGTTCCATTCGGCGCGCCGGGTGCTCGTGAACGTTTTCCAGCGCTCGCGGCGCGCGTCGATCTTCGCCCGTACCGGCGGGGTGAGTTCTTCTTCCACGAGTTGCGTCAGGAGTTCGATGGCCCGCAACGCGTCTGAGGTAACGCGCATGTCGGCGGTAAATTCGTATGTCGGGATCCGCTGCCGCACCGGGTCGATGTCGATCACCGCTACGTACGCACTCGCCGGCGGCGCTTTCGGTCCCGGAGTCCACGGGACGTTCGCATCGATCGCGACGACGACATCCGCCTCTTTCAACGGGTAGTCGCCGAGATAGAGCGGATGACGCTTCGGAAAACAGTGATACGCCTTGAAGCCCGAGTTCGCGACCGGCAGTGCGAGGAGTTCGCACAGCTTGACCAGCGCCGGGACCGTCGCCGGATTGCGGCCGGACGTCGAAGTGACGACGAACGGATTCTCCGCAGCGATCAGCTTGCGGGCGATCGTGCGCGCGGCTTCCATTGCCGGCGCCGGCGTCTCCGGGATACCCAACTGTTGCGCAGTGGGAAACGACGTATCGCGCAACGGCACGAGCGTGAGTTCGCGCGGCGGCGTGAAGTACACCGGGCCGCGCGGCTCGGTCAGCGCGATCTGCAGTCCACGGCTAACGATGAGGCCGGGGTTGTCCGCGAATTCGAGCCGCTTCTCCCACTTCACATAGTTGCGTACGATGCCGTTTTGATCGGCGGGTTGCTGAAACCAGAGATGCCCGCCGCGGTCGCGCGCGCCGCGGACCGTGCCGGTGTACGCGGTCGGGCCGCCGCCGCCCGTGATGAAGATCGGAAGGTTGGCGTGCGCCGCGGTATGCAAGGCCCCGCCGTAATTGAACGTGCCCGCGTCGGCGTGCGCAGCGGTCGCCACCGGCTTGCCGCTGACCGCCGCGTAGCCCAGCGCGGCATTGAGGCTCGCGTGCTCGTGAATCATCGTAATGAGACGCGGAGCCGGACGGCCGAGCGCTTCCGCTTTCGCGATCGCTTCCTGGTAGAACGCGAGTTCGGAACCCGAGGTGAAAAAGAGATATTCAACACCGCCGGCCGCTAAAGCCGCGACGATCGCCTCCCCAGCGTCCCCGTCCGGCAGCCCTACCCAATCGTGCGCGGTCTTCTCAGGAGCTTGCATTCCCGGTGCTTCGCTTGCGCGAGCGCCGGAGCTTCTAGAAGCTGAGGATGGAATGCCGTCGCGGACGCGAAGCCGCCGAACGGTCGTGGCGATCAAACGCAGTTCGTTCATTGGCGGCATCGCGGCCCTCGGCGCCACGGCACCGGCCCGCGCGTTCGGCTTCGCACGCGCGCTGGTCGTCGTCAACCGCCGCTGGGAGTGCGATGCGCTCGAGGACGCGTGCACGTACACGCGCCTCCACCCCTTTCCGGCCCGCTATCAGCGTGCCAATACCGTGCGTGGTTTGCGGGGGCACTTCGACAGCGCGAACGGCAGCGTGGAAGTCTGGTGCATCGAGGATATGCTGCCGCCGGGCGCCGATGTGCGCAGTTCGGCCGACAAAGCGCGGGTGTTGCCGGCGCTCGTGGGCGGCAATAGTATGGCGCTCGTCGTGGCCGTCGGCACGGCGGCGAGCATCACGGCCGAACCGCAGAACGGCAGCGTCGTCATCGGTACGAATACGTTCGCACACGACCCGCACGTTGCGGACACCACATCGCACTGGAGCCCGCCGCATCCCGACGCGCTCGTCACCTCTGCGATGGACGCCGCGACCTTCCGCAACGTCATCGGCAGCGAGGCCGATCTCACGTCGATCAACCAGTTCTTCTTGCCGGCGCCGCTTGCGCCCGCGTTGCGCCCGCGCGTCTTCGCCGACCGCTCGTACGTCGCGCTTGCCGACATCAACGTGACCCGCAGCGAAGATTACTCGCTAGCCGACCCGACCGTCGTGCGCGCTTACCGCCGCTCGGGTGCAAGGGCACCCATCGGCTCGCTCGAGACGACACACGCCGTGATCCGCGCCTGCACGAGCGCTCCGTTCTTCTTCATCTCCGGCATCACGAACCGCGTCGGCGCATTCGAGGCCGAAGTCATGCCGCGCTTCGATGCGCAAAATTTCGCGGCGTCGTACAACGCCGGCGTTACGGTGGCGGCCTTGGCCGAACGCATGCTGTATTACTTGGCGCACTAGGCCTTTGGCCGAAGGCGGCGGCGCTCTCCGTCCACTATTTGCCGTGCATGCGACGTTGGTCTTTAGCGGCGCTGACATTTTGCTACCTCGCAATGGTTTCCGGCGCTGCGGCGGCTCCGGACGCCGCGCTGCCCGACGCGCAAACGCTGCGGGCGCGCATGGCCGCGGCCGCGGGCGAACCGAACCTCAATTATCGCGAAACGATCGTCGGCAACGGCAACGACGGCCGGGTCATCAGAACCCACTACCGCCGTGCGCACGACGAACTTACCCGGGTCACGCGCGGTCCGATTCACTTTAGTTACGGAACCGAACGGGGCGTCGATTGGCATCAAAATGCCAACGGTATCACGGTTCTCGATCGCCCCGAAGCGCCCAGTGCCGGCGCGCTGAAAACGGTCAGCATCGTCAAGCGCGTTTCAACGCCGTTCGATGCGTACGTGGTGAGTGAGCTCGACGCCGGCGGTTACGGCGTGCGCGAATACGTCGATCCCCGAACGTACCTCGTCATGCGCAGCGATGCCATCGGCCGGGCAGGAACGACGACCACCACCAACACGGCCTTTGCGCGTTTCGGAACGCAGGTCTTGCCCGCGGCGTGGCGCGTCGAAGATCGCGCGTTCGACGACGACACGGCCTACACGCGAACGCGCTTCGTTGTCGGGCGCACGAACGTAGCGGACATTGCACGGCCTCCCGCGCGCCGCACTTGCGCCTCGGCTCCCAAGTGCCGATGGTCGACGCGAATCTCGGCGGTGCTCACAGCCGGCGTCTGATCGTTGATACCGGCAGCCCGAGCGCGCTGCTCCTCTTCGACTATTTCTCGCGGCGGCACGGCGAGGTCTTGCGGTTCCCGATCGACGACAGCATGCTTGCGGGCATCGGCGGGGCGTTCCGGTCGCGCGCCTTTCGCATGCCGTACGTGCGCCTCGGTCGCTTCTCGATCGCCGACCTCGTCGCAGACGCCGTTACGTCGCGCGGCGCATACCCGCAAGAGAACGACGGCCTGATCGGAAGCGATCTGCTGCAATTCTTCACGGTCGATCTCAATTATGCCGCGGGCCGGATCTTTCTGCGCGCGAGACCGGCATTAAGACATTTCGTTTCCTAACGTCTCCGCGACGCCGAGTACCGGGGATGTCAGGGAATCAGCCGTCACGGCGTATGTCCTCTTTACCGTGGGGTTACCGGATAGGAACACCATGTCGTGGGGCACTGGTCTTCAACGACGTGGTAGAATCTATGAACCAACCATCCCGTTGACAGCATGGAGGTCGTTTCCCTCGTGAACCTCACGCTCGAGCTCGGCATCGTCGTCCTGGTCGTGATCGGTATCGGCATCGCCATCGAAGTTTACCGGCTGAACGCTGCGAAGCGCCGGAAGCGTCGCGCGGCTATGGGGCCGCCACGCCGCTCGCCGCACCTCGAGCGCCGGATGGCCGAGGCCTTCCGGGGACCGCGCGAGGCATACGGCGACGTCTTCGAGGGCTTCTCCGTGGTGCGCGTGGCGGACACCACCCAGATGGACGTCGCGACGAAGGGTCCGTGGCTGAACCTCAACCTCTTCACCCGGTCCCTGATCGTGCGCCACCTTTGGCGCTCGCTCGAAAAGCTCGCGCGCAATACGGTGACCGTACGCGTCGACCCGGGTGCGCCAAATGCGATGCTTTGGACGGCGAAGCAGACGGCGGAATTCAACGACGGCGGCAAGATGGAGCCGTGGGCGCCGGCGCGCGGAAAAGCGGGGACCCTCATTTCCGGAGGCTGAAGTGGGCCTCATGGATCAGCGACAACTCGGCCGGAACGGACCCCTCACCTCGGCCATCGGGCTCGGCTGCTGGGGCATGTCGGGCACCTACGGTGCGAGCGACGATACCGAGGCCCTGCGCACCGTCGACCGCGCGCTCGAACTTGGCATCACGTTCTTCGATACGGCCGATGTGTACGGGGACGGGCACAACGAGGAATTCGTCGGCCGGTCACTTCACGGACGGCGCGACCGCGTCTTGCTCGCGACGAAGTTCGGCCGCACGTTCGGCGCGAACGGCTCGCGCGGCGTCAACGGCCGGCCCGAGTACGTGCGCGAAGCCTGCGATGCCTCGCTCAAGCGCCTCGGCGTCGAGACGATCGACCTCTACTACTTACACCGTGTCGATCCGAACGTGCCGATCGAAGAAACGGTCGGCGCCATGGCCGAGCTCAAGACGCTCGGGAAGATCCGCTATCTCGGTCTCTCCGAAGCGAGCGCCGCTAACGTGCGGCGCGGCGCCGCCGTTCACCCGATCGCGGCGCTGCAGAGCGAGTACTCCCTCTTCAGCCGCGACGTGGAAGACAACGGCGTCCTCGCTGCGATTCGCGAGCTCGGGATCACGCTCGTGCCCTATAGCCCGCTCGGACGCGGCATGCTTACCGGAACCGTCCGCAGCAACGAGGGCTTTCGCAATCAGGACCCGCGTTCGCGCAATCCGCGGTTCGAGGGCGACAACTTCGCGAAGAACATTTCGATTGTCGATCATTTGAGCGCGCTGGCCGGCGAGTTCGGCATCACGAGCGCGCAGTTATCGCTCGCGTGGCTGTACGCGCAAGGCAACGATATCATTCCCATTCCGGGAACCAAGCGGGTCAAGTATCTCGAAGAGAACGCGGCCGCAACAAACGTGCACCTCACCGCGGAGCAACTCGCGCGCATCGCCGCCGTTGCGCCCAAGGGCGTCGCGGCGGGCGCGCGCAGTCACGACCCGATTACGGTGCCGGCGGCGCCACGATAGCATCGGTCTGACCCGTCGCGGTCAGCCCGCGCTGGACGAAGCCCGACGCTCTTCAACTCTTCGATCAGCGCGCTGATGTAACGCACCGCTTCGGGGCCGTGCGTCGTCACCATCGCCTGTTCGATCACCATGAAGCGGCCGTCCAAGAGCCGTACGCCGTCGTGCGTTTCCACATATGCAGCGAGCGCGGCTTTCACGCCGGCCGCGACGTCGAAGCCGTCGCGCAAGAACGCCTCGATCGCGTCGGCGCTCGTGGGTATGCGCGTGATCTCGGCATGTTTCAGCGTCCGCGTGAGGTAGAGATCGTATGCGCTCGCGTCGCCGACGGTCATGCGCGTGCCGGGACGGTCGACTTCATCGGCATGTTTCAGCGGCGACTCGTTGCGCACCATATAGCCGCCTTCGATCAGGACGTAGGGCGCGGTGAAACCGAGGTCGGCCGCGCGTTTCGGGTCGATCGCCATGAATGCGACGTCGAACACGTCGTCTTTGGCGACTTTGACGACGTCGCCCGCGCCTTCGAACCCGATGAGTTCGAGCGGAACGTCCAGCCGGCGCGCCAGTTCGCGCGCGATGTCGACCGAAACGCCGCCCGATTCGGCCAGCGTCGGCCCGCGGCGCGCCAGTACCACGTTGCCGAAGTTGATGGCTGCACGCAAAACGCCCTTGGGTGCGATTACTTCCCGTTCCACGAAAACTCCGATGCGTTGACCGGACCGGCCAGCAGCTTGTATTTTGCGGCGGAGTCGTACACCGGCTGAATCAGCGCGGGATCGAGCTTCGTCGCAAAACGAATTTTGGGATGCGCTTCCTTCGCGCCGGTCCACTTCGCGAGGATGACGGCGGCTTGTTCTTGGTTCTTCTGTCCCCAATCGCCGCCGGCGACGATCGCGTCGCTGAAGCGCTTGGCGACGTCCTTGTTCTTCTGCAGCCAGTCTTGGGTTGAAAACCAGGCCGTCTGCATGAAGACCTTGGCGATCGCGTCGTAGCCGCTGGCGAGCACCTTCACTTGCTTCGCCTCGATCGCCGCCGACATTTCGGGATCGTTCATCACCGCGCAAGCGATGCGCCCTTGGGCGAGCGTTTCGGCCATCGCCGACGGCGGCACTTCGATGCACTTCACCGAGCTGAGATCGCCGCCGGTGCGATCGACCCACGCATCGAGCGCGAGCTGATCGAGTCCGCCGACCGAGATCACGCCGACGGCTTGACCGTTGAGATCCTTTGCGCCCTTGACCGTCGAGTTCGGCGCAACGACCATCATCGTGGTGGGCACCGCGCCGTCGTAGTAGGCACCCGGCGCAAACATGACGAGCGGCACGTTGCGCTGATGTGCTGCGCCGAGCGAGAGAACGTTGGCGACGCCGCACTGCAAGTCGCCGCCGACGATCGCCGCCATCGTCGTCGTTCCGCTGCGCAGTTTCTGGACATCGACGTCGAGCCCGTTCTTCTTGAAGAACCCCATGTCGGCGGCATAGAAAATCTGCGCGTTCGCCTCGACCGAGCCCGTGCCCACCCGCAGATGCAGCGGATCGGTCTGCGCGCGTACCGCAACCGGCGCGAGCGCGAGCGCGGCTGCCCCCGTGCGAATGAGGCGCCCTCGTGATAGATTCGACAATGCCTGGTCCTCCATTGCTTCTAGGCTACGGCAAGAGGAATGGATTTTCCGCGCCTTAATAGCGGATTCTATGAAACGCTCTCGGGCCATCGCCGTGA
Organism: Vulcanimicrobiota bacterium; assembly: GCA_963845455.1. Lineage (GTDB taxonomy): Bacteria > Vulcanimicrobiota > Vulcanimicrobiia > Vulcanimicrobiales > Vulcanimicrobiaceae > Lustribacter. Next base: position 309,058 of record CAWJSM010000005.1, read on the forward strand.
CCAGCGCGGCCGCGCTGTTTCCGAACATCGCGCGCGCTCAAGATATGCCGAAGCTGCGGGTCGGCTATTCGCCGGCCGGCGAGTCGCTCGCGCAGGGCATCTATGCGGCCGAAGGCGGTTTCTTCTCCAAGGCCGGCATCGACGTCGAACTGATCCCGGTGACCAACGGCGGCGCGATGACGGCCGGCATCGTCGGCGGGTGCGATCGACATCGGGCCGAGCAACGTCGCCTCGATGGCCGCCGCGTACGCGCACGGTCTGCGGCTCAATCTCTTCGCGCCGAGCATCATCATCTCGTCGAGCGCGCCGCCGACGACGATCATCGCCGTGCGCAGCGACTCGCCGTTGCGCACCGCCAAAGATTTCGCCGGAAAGACGATCGCCTGCAGCACGTTGCGCGACCTGCAGCAGGCGGCCGTGATGACGTGGCTCGACAAGAACGGCGGCGATTCCAAGGCGACGCAGTTCGCCGAGATCCCGAATCCCGACCAGCTGCCGGCGCTGGCCGCCAAGCGCGTCGACGCCGCGTGCCTCGTCGAACCGTTCATCTCGACCGTCAAGAGCGATACGCGCCCGATCGCGCGGCCGTACGACAGCTTCGGCAAACAGATCATGACGTTCGGCTGGATCGCCAACAAGGCGTGGTACGACGGCAATCCGGCGCTGGTGAAAAAGGTCACGGCGGCCTTGCGCGACAGCGCCCGCTGGGCCAACGCGAACCAATCCGCCACCGCGGTCGATTGAGGCCAAGTATTCCAAGGTGCCGGTCGAAACGATCGTCTCGCAGAACCGGCAACTCTTCGGCGATGGAAAGCTCGATCCGCGCCTGATCCAGCCGATCATCGATGCCGCGGCGCGCTATGGCTTCTTGCCGCAGCAGTTCGCGGCCAGCGCGCTGTTCGCGCCGGACGTCTAGGAGAAACGCGATGCTCAGCCGCGAGGACAACGAACTGCTCGTCCGGGTCGGACCCGGTACCGCGATGGGCAACCTGTTCCGCCGCTTCTGGACGCCGGTGATGCTCGCATCGGAGCTCGGCGGCCCCGACTCGGCGCCGGTGCGCGTCGACATCCTCGGCGAGAAGCTGGTGGCGTTTCGCGATCACGGCCGGCGCGATCGGTCTGCTCGATGCGTACTGTCCGCACCGGCGCGCGAACTTGTTCTGGGGCCGCAACGAAGAGCACGGCTTGCGTTGCGTCTACCACGGCTGGAAGTTCGACGTCACCGGGCAGTGCACGGATCTTCCGAACTGTCCCGAAGGCGTCAACCTCAAAGACCGCGTCACCACCACCGCCTATCCGACGCTCGAGCGCGGCGGTTTGATCTGGGCCTACCTCGGCCCGGCCGAACGCCGGCCGCCGCTTCCCGAACTATGAAGGGTTCACGGTGCCCGATAGTCACCGTTTCATGCGCAAGATGATCGCGCGCGGAAACTACCTCCAATTGATGGAGGGCGACGTCGATTCGAGCCACGTCTCGTTCTTGCACAGCCGCGTCGACAACAAGCCCGTTCCCGGCACCCGCGCCAACCCGAACACGTTTGCCGACAAGATGCCGCGCTGGTTCCCGCAAGAGACGAGCTACGGACTGATGCTCTCGGCGCAGCGCAACGCCGGCCCGGATCACTTCCAGTGGCGCGTCAACCAGTACCTGATGCCGTACATCACGCTGGTCGCGGCGCCGCCGGGCATGCCGATCCTGCATCAAGTGCGCGTGCCGGTCGACGACGTGACCTCGATGCACTTTCGCTGCTACGTGCATCCCGAACGTCCGCTCACGCCGGAGGAAATCGCGCAGTTCGAAGGCGGGATCATCATCCCCGAGATCGGCCCGGCACGTTCGAGACGGTCGAGAACATGGACAACGACTACCGCATCGACCGCGCCGAGCAGAGCGCGCATTCCTATACCGGCATCAAGTCGATCGTCGCGCAAGATCTCGCGGTCACGCAAGATCAGGGCGGCCCGATCGCCGACCGCAGCCGCGAATATCTGGTGAGTTCCGACCGCGCGATCATCATGCTGCGCAAGCGGCTGCTGACCGCGGCGAAGGCGCTGGCGAACGGGATCGAACCGCCGGAAGCGCAGGCCACCTCGATCGCCGTTCGTCCGGGCGACTTCATGCTCGCGCGGGACGTGCCGCGTTGAAGACGGCGCCCGCGAGTTCCACTTGATCGGACGCCGTTAGGCTAAGGAGAGAGCTCTTCCAGCGTCCGGAGTTTCGTTTCTTCGCCCATCGTCGCCATGACGATCGCGCCGAACAGCGCGACGAGCGCGAACATCACAAAAATCGCGGTGAGCGCTTCGCTTCCCGTCGTCAGGAGCGCTCCGATGGCGAGCGGGGCGATGAAACTCGCGAGGCGATTGAGGCTGCTGCCGGCCGCGGTTCCCCAGGCACGCATCCGCGTCGGATACTGTTCGGGTGTGAACAGATACACGCCGAGATTGTTGACGCTCATCGTCGACGTCATGCCGAAGCCGAAGATGACCAGCACTTGCCAGCCGTGCGCGTGAAAGACGCCGCCCGCGAGCGCCCCGCCGAGCGCAAACAGGGCCGACAAACCGAAACCCCAGGCAAACCACGGCACGCGACCGACGCGATCGATGAAGCCGGCCGTCGCATAGGCAAAGATCAATTGCAGAACCGAGCTTGCTACCGAGAGCGCGAGCGCGGACGATGTCGGCAGGCCGCCGATCTTCATCAGCAAGAGCGGTTGCCAAATCTGGAAGCCGTTGCTCACGAAATACGAGCAGAACCACTGCGTCCACACAACGAACGTGCGCTTCGCATAGCGGCCCGCAAAAAGCTCCAAGAAGCTGGTCCGACTCTTTGACCACGGGCGGTACATCGATCGGCGGCGCTAGCGGATAGACCGCGGCTGCGCGCTTCTTCTTCCATCGACGTCACGATCGCGTCGGCTTCGGCCAGCCGTCCCTGCGCTGCGAGCCAACGCGGCGATTCCGGCAGCGCGAAGATCGCCACGATCGCAACCAATGCGGGGATGCCGCCGATGCCGAACAGCACGCGCCAACCGAGCTCCGGGCCGAGGCTGTTATAGAGCAGCAATCCCGCGAGCGGCGCCAGCACGAGGCCGTAGACGAACATCGTCTCGTAGATCATCACCCACTTGCCGCGCACCACGCTGCGCGCGTACTCGTTGAAGAGCGCAGCAGCAATCGGGACTTCCGCACCCAAACCCACGCCTTGAATCGCACGCGCCCAGAGCAACTCGTGCTCGTTGGAAGCCGTTGCGGCAAAGAGCGAACATGCGCCGAAGATCAGCAGCGAGGCGATGAATGCCCACTTGCGGCCGATCCGCTCGCTGAGCCAGCCGAAGCCGAGTGCGCCGACGATCTGCCCGAGAAACGCCGCGCTGCCGAGGGCACCGGCGCTCTTGAAATCGATGTGGAAGGTCGCGATGATCATCGTCAGCGCGCCGGCGATGCTTAGCGAATCGAAGCCGTCGAAAAGGGTGCCGACGCCGAGCAGCGACGTAATGCGCAGATGAAGCGGCAAGAACGGGAGCCGATCCATTCTGCCCGCGATCCGTTCGGGCGTTACGTCCGAAACGGACGATGCGGTCACGTGAGGGCGGTCAACCGGTTGATCGTGTGCGAGGTGAAGCGGATCATCTCGTTCTTCGCCGGATCGCGCAGCAGCGCCATCGGTTCGCCACCGGCTTCGACGATCGAAATCTGCTCGTCGAGCAGCTTGCGGAGCATCACGACGCCGGTGTCGGAAACGCCGAGGTGCTCGGCCGTGCGGTCGACGATCGCACCCTGCGTTTCCCATGCCATGCGGTCTTGGCTATCGAAGTTGTTCAGCGCGTAATCGCCATTGGGTAGAACGTCGTCCTGCAGCACTTCGAGCGGAATCGGCGTGGGCTGCACTTGATCGACGCCCCTCTCGTTGGGCGTGAACCACGCGACGAAGATGCGGGTACTCGTATCGTTCACCGGCGTGCGGAAGTGCTGCGTTTCGTTGATACCCACCGGGATGCGCAAGATGTTCGGGAAGATCAACGGCGGGCGTACTTCTTCTTCGAGGTTGCCTTCACCGAGATCGTAGAAGCAGCGTTTCTCGATGCCCCACTCGCACAGCGAATATTCATACGATGCGATCGGGCGATGGAAGTAGTCCGCGCCGGGACTCTTGAGCCCTTTGCTCAGCATCGTGTGGCCGTGCAAGTAATACGTGTGCACCGTGTCGGCCGTGTTCTCTTGCGCCTGCAGCCAATTGCAGTTCAGCGTCGGCCGCAACTGAAGTTTCCGTTTGCCGTCGTTGCGCACGAGCACGTCCCAACGCGGCAACAGCGGCGCCGGCAAGCGGGCCCATGTAGACAAAAAGCAATCCGCCCAGTTCCTCGACCGGATACGCTCGCTGGCGCACGCGCTCTTTGTAGGTGCTGGTCTCCGGCTCGAAGGGCTGCTCGAGGCACCCACCATCCGGTGCGAATTTCCAGCCGTGATAGGCACAGCGAATCGCGTCGCCTTCGACAAAACCGTAGAACAGCGAACAGCCGCGATGCGTGCAGTGCTCGGCGACGCACCCGTAACTGCCGTCCTCACCGCGATACACGACGAGATCTTCCGAGAGCACCGTCAAGCGCTTCTTCGGATGTTCGCTCGTGAGATCGGAGGCCGGCGCGAGCGCCTGCCAATAGCGCCGCAGCAACGCTCCACCGGGCGTCCCCGGGCCGACTTGCGTCAAGCGGGCGTTTTTCTCGGCGGTAAGCATCCTTCCGATTTTAGTCGCTGACCGGCAGGGTGTCAATTTTCGAGCGGCGTCGACTCAGTTGCGGCGCAAACGGCCTTCTTCAGCGTCTTGTTTGTCGAGGTTCGCCTTCTGATCGTTGAGCACGTATTTGTTCGCGGCTTCGCGCTGCGCATCGCCGACGTGCTCGTCGAAATACTTGCGCAGCTCGTCGTCGCTCGCGCCGCCGGCAATCAGCCCATCGAACTCCTCGCGCGAGACGCCGGCGCGGTCGAGAAATCCCATCGAGAGGCCACAGTAGGCCATATATTCGCCGTTGGTCCCGGCATGGTCGGCGCGCACTTTGTCGGCCAAGCGGGCGAGCCAGCTATACCGGCCGAGCATTTCCCGGCCGCTGCGCGGAGGATCGGTGTCGAGGTTTCGTACTGCGGTTGCCACGGGGGCAGTTTACCCCGCCCGCAGGCCTTCGACACATGCGCGTCTGAAGTCGTGTCTCTCACTAGCTCGCCGACCGGAGACGAAGATGGAACGGAAAAAAGCCTCCGACTTCCCGCAAGAGCTCCTCGATCTGTTTCAACTCTACGTGCACGGCGAGATCGACCGTTCGGGCTTTCTGAACGGTGCCGCGAAGTTCGCCGTGGGCGGTTTGACGGCCGCCGGACTCTTGGCCGCGCTCAAACCGAACTTCGCTTGGGCCATGCAAGTGCCGCCCGACGACAAGCGCATTCGCGTCGAATACGATACCGTTCCGTCGCCGCTCGGCAACGGCTCGATCAAGGGCTACTTGGTGCGGCCGGCCGCCGCAAGTGCGAGCGCGAAGGTGCCGGCGATCATCGTCATCCACGAAAATCGCGGCCTCAATCCCTACATCGAAGACGTTGCCCGCCGCTTGGGACTGCTCGGCTACATGGCGTTTGCACCCGACGGCTTGACCAGCGTCGGCGGCTATCCGGGCGATGAGGAAAAGGCCACCGCGCTGTTCACCACCGTCGACAAAGGCAAGATGACCGAGGATTTCGTCGCGTCGGCAAAATGGTTGAAGGCGCGACCGGAAAGCAACGGCCGCTACGGCGCCGTCGGCTTCTGTTTCGGCGGCGGCATCGCGAACACGCTGGCCGTCCGCCTGCCGGACCTCGGAGCCGCCGTGCCGTTTTACGGCACGCCGCCGGCACCGTCGGATGTGACGGCGATCAAAGCGGCGGTGCTCGTGCACCAAGCCGGACTCGACACCAAACTGGCGGCGACGTGGCCCGGCTACGACGCGCAGTTGACGGCGGCGCACGTGACGCACGACGGCTACATCTACGCGGGCGCCAATCACGGTTTTCACAACGACACGACGCCGCGCTACGATGCCGCCGCCGCGACGCTCGCGTGGCAGCGCACCGTGGCCTGGTTTGCGAAGTACGTGAACGCGTCTTAGGACGCGGCGATCATCTCCGTCGCGCGCACGCGGCGTTCGGTGAACTTCTCCCGCGCGGAGAGCTCGAGCGTGGGATCGATCATATCCGCGTCGAGCGACTCGGCGTACGTCACCCGCACCATGCGATGCACGGTGGCGTCGTCGATCTTCGTGTACTTCTGCAAGATCGCGGCCGACTTGTCGTGGTTCGCATTCGCCCAGCGCGCCGTCTGATAGATCACCGTCGCGAATGCGTGAACGGCGGCGGGGTTCTTCTTCGCCCAGTCGGCCGTCGCGAACCAGCCGCCGATCATCAGCCGTTTCCCGATCAGCTCGAACGGCTTCGCCAGCACGCGCACGTCGGCGAGGCTCGCCGCCAGCGACGGTTCGGAGATGACGCCGGCGGCGATCGTGCCGCGGTTGAGGGCGGCGCTCACTTGCGAAAACGGCATCTCGATGATGTTGACCTTGGCCGGATCGGCGCCGTTCGCTTGCAGCCACGTCACGACGGCCAGATGCGTGATGTCCTTGATGCCGGATACCGAAACGGCTTTGCCCTCGAGATCGCGGGCGCTCGTGACGGGCGAGTCTTTCGCAACGCAGAGCACGATCGTCGGCGCCGCGGCCGAATACATGCCGCCCCCGGCGATGTACACGAACGGCAAGCCGCGAATCGTGGCGTTGGCCAGCGTGATGACGCTCGAGATCCCGATGTCCAGCGCGCCGGACGCGACCCCGGTCGACACTTGCGCGCCGTTGGCGAAGGTCGTGATCTCGGCATCGATGCCGGCGCGCGTAAAGTAGCCGAGATCTTGCGCGTAGTAGGCCTCGGCGAAGCTATCGTTGGCCGTGGCGCCGATCTTCAGCGGGATGCGCGTTTGCGCCGCCGCCGGAGACGTGCGCGCGCCCGCGAGCGCAGCTGCCGTGGCTGCGAGAAAAAGCCGTCGATCGATCACGATTTGCGCTTCGGCAAACGCTGCGGAATTACCGCGAAGCCCGGATCGCCGAGTTGCCAGAGCAGGAAGCTGTACTGATCGGCCAGCAGCGCATCGCTCTGCGCGCGCGAGGATGCCATGAACCCGTGGCCGGCATCGTAATCCACGCGCAGCAGTATCGGCCGGCCGCTACTGCTCGCCGCTTGCAAGCGCGCCGCGAACTTGCCCAGCTCCCACGGAGAAACGCGCGGATCGTTGATGCCGGTAATCAGCATGACGGCCGGATAGGCTACGCCGTCGCGCACTTGCAAATAGGCATCGATCGGGTAGAGGTCGTGGAAGCCGGCGGCCGTCGTCTGCGTGCCGAATTCCGGAATGTTGGGCGGTCCGTTGGGCGTGAACTCGCTGCGCAACGCATCGCTGACGCCGACGACGTCGAGCGCGGCGGCGAAGAGCTGGGGCGCTTGCGTGATCGCGCCGCCGATCGCGATGCCGCCCGCGCTCGTTCCCTCACCGGCCAGATGCTGCGGGCTCGTGTAATGATGCGCCACGAGCCATTTGCCGCACGCGATGAAATCATCGATCGTGTGCTGCTTCGTTGCGAGCATCCCCGCGCGGTGCCAGTCCTCACCGTACCAGCCGCCGCCGCGCGGGTGACAGACGGCATAGACGCCGCTGCGCTCGAGCCAAGCGAAGCGGGCCGTTTCGAAATCGGGGAAGATCTCGGTGCCGTAGGCGCCGTAGCCTTCGAGATACGCCGGATGCGAGCCGTCGAGTTTGATCCCTTTGCGATAGAGGATCGAAAGCGGAACCAGCGTTCCGTCGGCGCTCGGCGCCTGCACTTCCGCCGACGTGTACGCCGTTGCGTTGAATGGCGACGGCGGCTTCAAATCGGTTTTCACGACGGCCAGGCTCGCATCGTTGCGATAATAGAGCAGCGTGTGCGTCCATCCGGTGAGGCCGAACGTGGTTCCTGGAACGCGCGGATCGGTGAGCATCGCGATCAGCGAGCCCATGAACGGCATCGGTACCACGGCCGCGGCACCGGTGACCTTTCCGTCGTCGTCAACGGGCAGGCGCGCGATGCGCCCGAAGCCGCCGACGCGCGAACGCACGTAAAGGCCGTCAGCGGCGACGCCGACGCCTTCTACCACCGAGCGCGAGGGTGCGACGATCGTTTGCGCGGCGGCCAGATCCGGCGCGGCGAGCGACGTCGCCAGAACCTTGAAGTTCGACGCGTTCTTGTGCGAGAGCAAGTAGATCGTGGAACCGCGGAAGTCGAACGACGTGACGTCGTCGGCGACGTCGGCGATCTTTTGCCACGGCGCTTGCGCGTTGATCACGCTCGCTGCCGGAGCGGCATAGATCGCCGTCTCGTTCTGCACGCCGTTTTGCACCACCGCAAGCGTGTACGTCGACGCCGGTGACGTCACGATCGCAACGAAGCCGGTCGCCGGCACCGGTACGGCCGGAGAAACGCCGAAGCCGCCGACGGCGACGTCGGTCTCGGGATCCTGACCGAGCACGTGCAAGAACGTGCGCACCTTCTGTTCTTTGTCGGTCGCGGGCTCGCCCGGCGCAAGCTTGTTCTCGCGCAAGTAGTAGAACGATGCGTTATCCGGGCGCCAGCTCGAGACGCCGTCGCGCGCGCGGCTGATCGTATCGGGCAGCGCACGTCCGGTGGCGGTCTCGATCACGTGCAGCACCGACTCTTCGGAACCGCCTTCGGAGAGGCCGTACGCGACATACTTCGCATCGAGCGAGGGTGCGAAGTAATCGACCGTGTAGTGTTTGCTCGTGTCGGCCGTCAGTGTGTTCGGATCGATCAGCACGCGTTCGGGTGCGCCCGACGCCGGCCGCACGTAGAGCTTCGGAAGGTTCTCGCCCGGCCGCTGCTTCTCGTAGAAGTACCAATCGCCGACGCGCTGCATCTCGCCGACGACCGTGCCGGCGTTGTCGAGCTGGTGGATGCGCGCGAGCAGTTTGGTCCGCGCCGGATCGAGCCGCGCCAGCACGCTGCGCGTGTACGCGTTCTGCGCGCGAAAGAACGCTTGCACGTCCGGACGCTTGAGGTCTTCGAAATAGCGGTAGCGATCGGTCACCGTCGTTCCGAACAGATGTTGCGTTACCGGCCGCACGGCGGGCGGCGCCGGCGGCGTGGGCAACGCGGCCGGAGTCGCGGAAACGGCGGGTAGCCGCCCGGCGGTGGCCGCAACGGCGAGCAGCACCGCAACGGCAGCCAACGAACGAACGGGGACAAAGCGCTTCATGCCTGCACGATACGCCGCCAAGCGTGCCGCCTCATGGCAATCACCGCGTTGCGGCGATCACCGAGCTCGGCGGGCGGCAGCGCTCCTCATCTCGGCAACGCCCGTTCTAGCAGCCGAGGTAACCTCACAGAACGCCGTCAACGCGACGCCGGAGTTCTAAGCCTCGGTCACGGGCCGCAATTGCGCCGGCGCGAGCCGCCGCGCAACGACCAGATATGCAGCGGCCCCGAATAACGGCATCACGCTCACATCGATGAGCGCCGTCTCGGGGCCGAAGCGCGTCACCGCAAAGCCGACCACGGTGACGAGGATCGAACCCACTCCGAACGCGACGCCGTTGATCAAGCCCAGTGCCATGCCGAGATTACGCGGCAAGAGCGACTGCACGATGACGACGCCGGGCGCATTCTGCACGGCCAAAAAGATGCTGCCGAGCAGCAGCAGCCCGATCCCGGCGGCCGGCGGCGCAAAGAAAAATCCGAGCAAACACGGTACCGCTGCGACCAGCGCGACCACCGAAGCCGTAACCGAACCGAGCCGGTCGCCGAGGTAACCGCCGAGATACATGCCGATGATGCCGACCAGCAGAAACGCCGTGACGAGTTGACCCGCTTCAACGATCGAACCGCCGCGCGCCGCGAGCAAATTCGGAAGATACGTCATGAATGCGGCGGTCGTCAGGAAGCGCGCGGCCGTGCTGCCGACGACTAGACCGATGCCGAGCCGGTCGATGCTGGCCGCCGATGTGGGTTCCAGCTTGCGCTGCGTTTCGTGCGCCGGCTGCGCCGCCACGTGCGCGCGGCGAATGCCGGCGTACACGCACGCGACCGCGAGCAGTCCGAGCGGCAGCATGACGAGCGACGCCAGCGTGCCGAAGCGCGCGAGCAGCGCCGCGATGGCGACCGGTCCGAACGCGAAGCCGAACGAACCGCCGATCTGAAATACCGAAATGCCGCCGGACTTGCGCGAGCCGCTCAGCAGCGCGGCATACTTGCCGGCTTCGGGATGCATCACGGCCGAACCGAGGCCGCCGACGATCACGAGCAGCGAGAGCATCCATAGCGAACCGGCGAGCGACGCAAACGAGATCGACACCACAACCATCAACACGCCGGTCGGCATGAACCACCAGCGGCCGTGCCGGTCGCTATAGGCGCCGAAGAACGGCTGCACGATCGAACTGGTCAAGTACCAGAGAAAACCCACCGCGCCTTGATACCAGGCCGAAAGCCCGGCGTTCGTCGCGACGAAAAAGATCGTGAGCGCGACGGTGCCGGAAAAGAAGTCGTTGACCCCGTGTCCGAAGGCGATCGCGAGCAATCCGCGCAGATTCCAATCGGTGCCTTTCGGCTGTGCGACCGCATGTGCCATCAACGCGATCTTCGGCGCCGCGCCGGACGGATTCCCCGTCGGCGGCCGCTAACCGTACCGTTCGTGCGATACATTTTCTACGGTGCCGGCGCGATCGGCGCCACGCTCGGCGCGCGGCTGTTCGAAATCGGCCGCGACGTCATGCTGATCGCCCGCGGCGAGCACGGACGGATCCTAGCCGAACGCGGCCTGCGTTTCGGAACGCCGGAGGGCTGGCGCACGCTGCGCATCCCGGTCGTCGCGCATCCCGACGCGCTGACCCTCGGCGACGGCGATATCGTCGTGCTCACGATGAAGAGCCAGGACACGTCCGCGGCGCTGGATGCGCTCGTCGAGCGCACGCCGCCCGACATCGCGATCGTGTGCGCGCAGAACGGCGTCGAGAACGAACGGCGCGCGCTGCGGCGCTTCGCCAACACGCACGGCATGTGCGTGATGATGGCCGGCGTGTTCACCGAACCGGGCGTCGTGCATCAGCACAACCCGCCGCACGGCGCGCACTGCGACATCGGCCGCGTGCCGCACGGCACCGACGCGATCGACAAACTGGTGGCCGCCGATCTCGAAGCCGCCGGCGTGCGGAGCAGCGCCTCGGCCGACGTCATGGGCCTCAAGTATGCGAAGCTGCTCTCGAACGTGCTCAACGTCCTCGAAGCAGCCTGCGGCGCCGTGAGTTACGGCAGCGATCTCGGCAACCGCGCCCGCGCCGAAGCGGAAGCGGTGTTTGCCGCGGCCGGCATCACGCTCGGCAGCGGTCCGGAAAGCCCGCGCATCGCAATGCGCTTCGGTGAGGTCGAGGGCACGACGCGTCCCGGCGGCTCGACGCTGCAGAGCCTCGTGCGCGGCGCCGCAACGCTCGAAGGCGACGATCTCAACGGCGAGATCGTGCTGCTCGGGCGCCTGCACGGCATCGCAACACCGGTGAACGCGATGTTGCAACGCCTTGCGCGCCAGCTCGTCTCCGAGCGCATTTCACCCGGCTCGCTGCCGCTCGCCAAGGTGGAAACGCTCGTCTAAGCCTTATTCGTGGCGGCGGTCGTCGCTGCCGCGGGTCGCGTGTGCTTGCGGATGTGCGACCGGAGCGGCGTGACTATAGGACGGCGCGCCGGGCCGGTTATACGACGGAGCCGCGGGGTGCGTGTATGCGGGTGCGGTCTGCCGATTGTATTGCGGCTGCACGTAACCCGGCGCGGCTTGCCGGTTATACTGCGGCTGCACGTTTGCAGGCGCGGTCTCGCGGTTGTACTGCGGCTGCGCGTATGCCGGCGCCGATCGCCGATCGTACTGCGGCTGCGCGTACTGTGGTGCAGCCGGACGTGCGTACGGCGGAACGTTGCCGTAGGACGGCGCAGCGGCGGCACCCGGCATTTGCGGATGATATGCCACGTGCGTCACGCGTGCGACCGACGCTTGCTGCGTTGCGAACGGCGTGCGTGCTGCGAAGCTTCCCGGCGTTCCGGCAAACCCGCGGTTCATAAACTGCGGACGCACCGCGAGCGACGGCGCGACCGAGCGCTGCGTGAAGCGCAGGTTTGCTTGACTCGGAACGATCGGCAGTGCGCCGCGCAGCGGCACCGTTTGGATCGCGCGCAATTGCGCCGTCGACACGACGGTCGGATTGCCGAAGCGGCCGTTCTGGAAGTTCTCGCGCGTGACCGATGTGAACGCGCCGTTCACCGCGATGTTGCGATAGTGCACGTCGGTGCTCACGATTGCGGTCGCGCGCGGACCCCACCACGGGTGGAACGTTTCATACGGTGCGAGCGGCACCCAGCCGATGTTGCCGAAGCCGACGCCCACGCTCACCGCGCCGATGTTGAAGCCGACGAAACCGACCAAGGCGGGACTCCACGCCGGCGCGCGGCGTCCGGGAGCCGGCGGATACCACGCCCACTGATGATGGGCCGTGCTGAAATACCAGCGGCCATAGTGATACGGTGCCCAGCCCCACGGTTCGGCGGCGACCCACGTCCAGCCGTAGCCCTCTTCCCACACCCAGTTGCCGTTGCGATACGGCGCCCAGCCGGCCGCGACGTTGGTTGGAATCCAAACGTTGCCGTAGGTGCCGTCGTCGACCCATTGTCCGTTAGCGGCGAGGTCGCCGATGCCCTGAATGCTCGTGTCGACGTACTGTCCTTCGCTCGAAGCCGCGAGATAGATATGGTCGCGGTCGCCGTTGTACGAATCGAAATCGTCGAGCGCGATTGCGCCTTGCATTTGTACTTGCGGGTTTGCCGCAGGGCCGTCGGCGATCAGCGTGGAGCCCGGTCCCAACGGCTGAGTGCCTTGCGGCGTCACGATGTCGGCGCGACCGGCGCGCACGGTGACTGACGTTTCGCCGTTCCCATCGACCGAGACGCGAAAGCTGCCGGCGGTGCGCGGGATGACGGAGATCGACGGCGTGTCGATCGCCGATTGACCGTCGGTATCACCGAACAGGCGCAACTCGATCGTCCCCGCAGCGAGCTGGATCTGACGATTCGCCGGATCGACGTCGACGAAACGGATCTGCACGTTTTGGCCGAGCCGCACGGCCGACCGCCCGTCGAAGCCGACTTCAGCGCGGCCGTCCTGCCCGGTGGTTACGTAGTCCGCGCCGAGCACCGGCGCATTGGGAACTGCGGCGAGCGCCGAACTGTCGTCGCCGCGCTGAATTGCAACGTCTCCGGAGAGGGCATCGATGCGCGCGACCGGCCCCGGTGCAGCTTGCGCGGAGTCGTCATCTTGTGCGAACGCCGCCAGCGCGAACGCCGGCGGCATCATGAGCGAGAAAGCCACCGCGAAGACGAGCGGCAACGCCCGGCGCCGCCCAGAAAATGATGATTGCATTGTGGGCCTCCGATGGATGTGTACCCTGGAACGGCTGCTTCCCTCGTGGGAGTTCCGTGGCCGGCCCGGCCCCGTCGCAAGCTTAATCTGAGTCCAATCTTCCCGGCTCATGGCGGCAGCGTGGCCGCCGATACGTTCTACATACAACTGCACGGACGCATGGCGCGGCCGCACGCTTCACTTGGTAAGGGGACGATCGTTGTGAAGGTTCGCTTGGCACTCATTGTTGCCGCCTTTTCTGCAATGCTCGCGCCGGCGATGGCGCAAGATACGCAGGGCCTCGCGCCGGCGGATGAATACTTCGGCCACTACAAACTCAGCGTGCTCGGGATCGCCAATACGATCCGCGATGCCGGGGCGCGCATCGACGCGGGCACGGCGCCGAGCTCGATGCTGACCGGTCCGCTCGGCTTTGTCACCGACGCGATCAAGGATTGGCAGAGCCAGTACCCCGCCGACCCGTGGATCTCGAAAGATCTGCTGGCACTCGAAACGGTGTATCTGCGCGTGCCGACCGATGAAGGCTTCCGGCTTGCATCGCAAACGGAATCGTGGCTCGTCGCCGACTATCCGAACACGGACAGCGCCGCGAACGGCCGCAGCGAGTTGGCTGCCAACCGCATTCCCTATATGCCGCAACAGATTCCGCAAGTCGCACAAGCACCGGCGCCGGCACCCGCGCCGCAGCAATACTACACGCCGCTGCCGCCGGTCGCATACGCTCCGCCGCCGCAACCCGCAATCCCGTCCTACGCAATTCCGTGGCAACGCTTTGCAGCGATGCGCGCACCGCTTCCGCCGCCGCCGGTGCGCTATTATCGGTACGGATACGGTTACTAAAATCACGCGGGCGGGTATCACGGTGAAGTGATACGCGCCCTCGTCGTTCTCGTTGGTCTGCTGGCAGGCGTGCTTGCGTTTGCAGCGGGCGGCGCACAAGCGGCCGGTCCCTCACAAGCGCTCGGCGTCACGCTGCACCACAATCGTGCGGCGACCGAGCGCTTACCGCAATATCTCTCGGCCGCACCGATCGCGGTGAACGTCAAAGGCCGCTATGCCGGCCGGCTGCAATCGCTGACGGTCACCGCGACCGGACCGAGCGGCGAGGCGGTCAGCACGCCGCTCGCGCGCACCGGCAATACGTTCAGCGGCAATTTGCACTTGGGTGCAGCCGGAATGTGGACGGTCGCGTTTTCAACGCAACTCGGTTCCGTCAGCGCAGCCTTGGCCAACGTACCGCTCGATGTCGTCGATGAAGATGCCGCCGATCTCGCCGCGCGCTTTGCGTTCGCGCTCTCTGCGTTATCGATCGTGGCCGGTTTGGCGCTGGTCGTGCGCGTGAACGGCCGGCCGCTCGTGCTCGCGGTCGCTAAGAAACGTAGCTGACGTTGACGCTGTAGCCGCCCGCTTCGGCGCGGTGCAGCACGTTCAAAACCGAATCGATATCGGAGTCGACGTCGATCATCTCGCCCGCGCTGATGCCGACGGGTCCCGCGTTCGCCCACAACAAGCGGCGCGCGGTTTGAAACGCGGCGCGCAACCGCTGCGGCGTTGCTTCGAGTACCGGCCAGTCGTCATACGACGCCGCCGGAACGATGCGCCAGCCGTCACCCGAGCATTCGACTTCATCGGCGTAGGCGTGCGGAACGTTGGCCAGAACGTCGAGATTGGCCCGATCCTGGATCGTCGTCGCGACGTCGGCTTCGGCGAGCCGGATCACGTAGCGATAGAACGATGAATTTGCGACGGAGCACATCCCGGCGGGGGAACCGACGCTAACGCTAACCATTGGCCAACGGCCTTCGCGCGCCGGCAAAACTCACCCCTCTCGGACGATGCCGCCGCCCGAAATCGCCAGCTCGAGCACGCGCGACGCAACGCCGTGCTTGGCGAAGATCGCCTGCATCCGCTCGCCCGCATCGCAGCCCGGGCGCACCAGCGCGATCACCGACGGCCCGGCACCCGAGAGCGCGACGCCGAGCAAGCCCGGCGCATCGAGCGCGAGCATCTCCGGCAATCCCGGCACGAACGACGCGCGGAACGGTTGATGCAGCCGGTCGTGCATGGCGGTGCGCAAGAGATCGATTTGACCGCTTGCCAGCGCGGCGGCAAGCAGCGCCGCGTGTCCGACGTTATAAACGGCGTCGCGGCGCGGATAGGCGTCGGGCAAGATCGCCCGCGCTTCGCGCGTCGGCATCGAAAAATCCGGCACGACGACTTGCGCGCTGCAGCTCGGCCGGCGCATCGAACCGCGCGTACACGACGTCTTCGCCCTCGGAAACGGCGACGACGATACCGCCGACGATCGCCGGCACGCCGTTGTCCGGATGGCCCTCGAGGACCGTGATCGTGCGCGTGAGTTCGTCGATCGTCGGCTCGGGGTCGCGCAGTGCCGCCGCGATGGCGAGACCGAGCGCCGCGCCGGCCGCGCTTCCGCCGAGGCCGCGTCCGAGCGGAACCGGATTTTCCACGCTGATCGCGAGCGGCGGCGGCGTTTGACCGACGCTCGCATAGAGCGTGCGCATCGCGCGCAGCATCTCATCGCGCAAGCCGCCGTGCGTCGGCGCTTCGGAGCCGCTGAATTCCCACGCCGGTTCGGCTGCCGGGATCGAGCACGCGCACGTCGGCGCGAATGCGCAGATCGAGCGCCAGACCGATCGTGTCGAATCCGGGACCGAGGTTGGCGCTCGTCGCGGGAACGCTGACGGCGAACCGCTTCACGCGGGGGCGTTGAGGCGGTCGATGACCTCGGCGGGATCGACGCCGCGCAAAATGCGGTTCGCGAACGGCGCGGCGCTCTCGTGATAGTTGGCGGCATACGCGCCGTCTTTGAGCACGTGCCCGGTAAGGATCAGCACGACGTCGTCGCCCGCGCCGATCGTGCCGTCGGCGGCGAGCTGCACGCAGACCGGCCAGCGTTGCCGCGGAGGCGGGTTCGCTGCCGATGCCGTCGCGGCCGACGATCGCGCGCGCATCGGCGATCGCGTCGTCGTCGACGTGCGAGCACCGTGCCGCGCGAGGCGGCAACTTCGGCGCGCGCCTTCTTCCACGATGCCGGCGCGCCGATCTTGATCGCGGTCGCCGTCGTTTCGGCGTGCACGGGAATGAGATCGGCTTTGTCGCGGAACGCGCGCGCGAACGGCGCCGCGCCGGAGGCTTGCACCACGGCGAGGCGCGGCAGGCGATCGATCCAGCCCAGCGCCAGCGCTTCGCGAAAGCCCTTGCCGAGCGCGCTCGTGTTGCCGAGGTTGCCGCCCGGCAAGACGATCCAATCGGGCACGCGCCAGCCGCGCTGTTCGAGCAGCACGAACGCGGCGGTCTTCTGGCCTTCGATGCGATACGGGTTGACCGAGTTCACGATCGCGACGCGCTGCGGATCCATCGCGCGCACCGTGACGAGCGCGGCATCGAAATCGCCGTCGATCGCGACGACGGTCGCGCCGTAATCGAGCGTCTGCGCGACCTTCGATGCGCTGATGCCGGTCGAGGGCACGAGCACGACCGCGTGCATGCCCGCACGCGCCGCATACGCGGCAAGCGACGCCGACGTGTTGCCGGTGCTCGCGCAGATCGCAACGCGCGCGCCGGTCGCCGCGGCGCGCGAAATCGCGACCGTCATCCCGGCGTCCTTGAACGAGGCGGTCGGATTCATGCCGAGATGCAGACACGAGAGGTGCTGCACGCCGGCGTACGCGGCGCTGCGCGGCGCATCGTAGAGCGGCACGTCGCCTTCGCGCAGCGTCACGATCGAATCGAACGGAATCGGCGGCAGCAGTTCGCGATACCGCCACACGCCGCTGCGGTCGCGCAGGTCGTTCGAGTTGCGGCGCGCCGCGATGCGGTCGCGATCGAGGCGCCGTGCCCGAAACCGCGGCAAACGTCTCGAACGCCAGCAACCCTTCGCACGACGCGCAGAACATCGCGTCGTCCGCGGCGGCGCGGCCGCATTCGCTGCAAACGAGGTTCATGCGGTCGTAACCGCCCCTTCCGACGCCGAGCCCACCAGGCGCGCGTACTTTGCCATCACGCTGTTGTTCCCGTAACGCGGTGCAGGCTGTTTGACGGATGCGAGCCGCTGCTGCATCTCGGCATCGGAGATGTCGAGGGTGAGTTTGCGATTGTCGATGTCGATCGTGATCGTGTCGCCGTCGCGCACGGCAGCGATCGGGCCGCCGACGAAGGCTTCGGGTGCGACGTGGCCGATCATCAGCCCGCGCGTCGCGCCGCTGAAGCGGCCGTCGGTGATGAGCGCGACGGTTTCGCCGAGGCCTTGGCCGACGATCGCGGCGGTGACGCCGAGCATCTCGCGCATGCCCGGACCGCCCTTCGGTCCTTCGTAGCGAATGACGACGACGTCGCCGTCGACGATCTCGCGCTGGTCGACCGCGTGCATCGCATCTTCTTCACGTTCGAAGACACGCGCGCGCCCGGTGTGCAGCGAACGTTCGTGCCCCGCCACTTTGACGACCGAACCGTCCGGGGAAAGATTGCCGCGCAGGATCACGATGCCGCCGGTCTTCTTGAACGGGTGCTCGGCCGTTGCGATGACTTTCTGCCCCGGCGTTTCTTTGATGTTCGCGGTTTCTTCGGCCAGCGTGCGGCCGGTGGGCGTCAAGGTCGAGCCGTTGACGAGACCGCCGGCGATCATGCGCTGCGCGATCAGGCCGATGCCGCCGGCTTCATCGACGTCGAGCGCGACGTATTGGCCGCCGGGCCGCAAGTCGGCGACGATCGGCGTGCGTTCGCTGATGCGATCGAAGTCATCGATCGTCAGCGGTACGCCGGCTTCGCGCGCCATCGCAAGCAGATGCAAAACGCTGTTGGTCGAGCCGCCGGTTCCGGCGGCCGCCGCAATCGCGTTGTCGAACGCATCGCGCGTGCAGATGTCGCGCGGTTTCAAATTGCGGCGCAAGAGTTCCATCACGATCTGCCCGGCGCGATACGCTTCTTTTTCTTTGCGCGCATCGGTCGCGCCGGGACTCGCGCTGCCGACCGGCGAGAGGCCGATGAACTCGAGCACGCCGGCCATCGTGTTGGCGGTAAACTGTCCGCCGCACGCGCCGGCGCCGGGGCAGGCGAAGTTTTCGATCTGCAACAGTTCGTGATCGTCGATCTTGCCGGCCGCATGCGCGCCGACCGCTTCGAACACGTCGCCGATCGTCAGATCGCGGCCCTTGTATTTGCCGGGCGCGATCGAACCGCCGTAGAGCACGAGGCCCGGGATGTTCAAGCGCAACAGCGCCATGCCGGCGGCCGGCATCGTCTTGTCGCACGCGGCCAGGCACACCACGGCATCGAAGCCGTAACCGCGCGCGACCAGTTCGATCGAATCGGCGATCACTTCGCGGCTGACGAGCGAGGTCTTCATGCCCTCGGTGCCCATCGTGATGCCGTCGCTGATCGCGATCGTGTTGAACTCGAGCGGCGTTCCGCCGGCCGCCCGAATGCCCGCGCGCACGTGATCGGCCAAACCGCGCAGGTTGAAATTGCACGGCATCGCGTCGGTCCACGTGTTGGCGATGAGGACCAGCGGTTTTTTGAGGTCTTCGTCGGTCAAACCGACGGCTTTGAAGTACGAACGTGCTGCGGCCCGATCGCGTCCATCGACGACGACCGAACTTCGCGCGCGCATCGCGTCTGAAACGGACATGGGGAGCCTCTTCTTCATGCCGAACAGGATTGCATCGTGATCGACCAACAGCCGCGTTTAGGCTTCAGCGGGCAGGACGTTCCCCCCGAGGACGTATTCAATCAATGCGTCCGCTGCGGGCTGTGCCTGCCGACCTGTCCGACCTACGTCGAAACGCTGGTCGAAACGTCGGGTCCGCGCGGGCGCATCGCCTTGATCCGGGCCGTGGCCGAGGGGCAGCTCGACCTGACGAGTCCGGGCTTCATGCATCAGATGAGCGAGTGCCTCGATTGCCGGGCTTGCGAGGCCGTTTGCCCGTCGGGCGTGCGTTACGGCGAGTTGCTCGAACCGGCCCGCACCCAGATCGTGCGCGCGACCGCACCCACGCGCTCGCCCTCGCGCAGCTTCGGCCGCAGCGTGCTGATCGGCGCGCTCTTCTCGCAGCTGTGGTTCATGCGGCTGGTTGCGAACTTCGTGCGCTTCTACCAGCGCAGCGGCTTGCAAGCGTTCGCGCGCAAGAGCGGCATCCTGCGCGCGCTGCGTCTCGAGGAACTCGAAGCGCTCGCACCGCGGATGTCGTCGCCGTTTTTCGTTGCGCGCGGCCAGCGTTTTCCCGCGCAAGGCACGCGCAAAGCCACGGCGTTCTTGCACGCGGGCTGCATCATGCACGTCGCCTTCGCGGACTGGAACGAAGCGTCGGTGCGCGTGCTCAACCGCGCCGGCATCGACGTCGTCGTGCCCGCGCGATCAAGGCTGCTGCGGCGCGATCACGATCCACGCCGGCGAAATGGATCGCGGCCGCGAACTCGCCAAGCGCAACATCGCGGCGTTCGAACGCAGCGGCGCCGACGTGTACGTGATCAACGCCGCCGGCTGCGGTTCGGCGCTCAAGGAATACGGCCAGCTCTTTCACGACGATCCGGCCTGGCACGAACGCGCGCTCGCGTTCAGCGCCAAGGTCCGCGACATCACGGAATATCTCGACGAAGTCGGCATCGGCGCGGGACTCGGCCCGTTGAACGCCGTCGTCACGTATCAGGACCCGTGTCATCTCGCGCACGCGCAACGCATCACCGCCGCGCCGCGCCGGCTGCTCGCGCAGATTCCGGGCCTCGAAATTCGCGAGATGGAAGAGAGCTCGCTCTGCTGCGGCAGCGCCGGAATCTACAACGTCACGCAACCGGAAATGGCCGGCCGCCTCGGCCGCCGCAAAGTCGAGCACGTCATCGACGTCGCGCCCGACATCCTCGCCACCGCGAACCCGGGCTGCGCCCTGCAAATCGCCAACGGCCTGCGCACGACCGGCAAAAACATCGAAGTCCTCCACGTCGTGCAGCTGCTCGATCGCGCCTACTCTGCCGATGTCACCCCGAGCTTGTCGAGGGGCAGCCGCCAAGTTTGACGATCGAGGCGGTCCCTCGACAAGCTCGGGATGACAACTACGCTTTGTACTCGCGCCACTCGGCGATTTTGCCGTCGCGGGTTTGGACGATCGCGCAGCCGGGGCTGCCCGTCCAGGTGCCGTCTTTGAGCTTGATTTCCCAGGTATAGGCGACCGCGAAGCGTTCGCCGTCGCCGAAGAGATCGTGCACGGTCATGCGCCACTCGGGTCCGCCGTGAAAGAACGGCTTCCAGTGCGCGGCGATCGTATCGCGGCCGACGACCGGGTCTTTCTTCGCTTCGTGAAAGATGCCGTCGGCCGTGAAGTACGCGGCCGAGCCGGTTTCGTCACCGGCTCGCCAGAGGTCGAACATCTGCTCGAAGTCGGCGACGGTCACAGGTCGCCGACGCGCGCCCCGTCGTTGACGGCATCGTTGAGCGTGAGTAGACGGCGAAAATCTTGAGCAGGCCGGTGATGCGCAGCAGGCGCACGATCTGGCCTTCCTTGACCACGAGCCGCACTTCGCCGTCGAATTCTTTCGCGCGGCGCTGCGCGCCGATGAGCGCGCCGAGGCCGGTCGAGTCGAGGAAGTCGACGTTCGTGAGGTCGACGATCAGGCGATGATCGCCGCGCGCCGATGCGTCGAGCAGCGACGCGCGCACCGTCGGCGACGTCGCGATATCGAGGCTGCCGCTGAGTTCGAACACTTGCATGCCGTCCACGACGTGCATGTGCAGCTTGAGATCTTCGTGATTGTGATTGCTCGATGATTGTCCAACCCTTCCGAATCCGCCGGGAGAGCGATGCTGGGGCGGCTGGACTCGAACCAACGCATGCCAGGATCAAAACCTGGTGCCTTACCAACTTGGCTACGCCCCACAAAATCGCGCCTCGCGCGCCAGCGCGTCTAGTTAGACGACACGGCCTCTGAGCCTTTAGCGCTCAGCGAATCGCGGAAGACGCGGTCGGCAAGCGCCGAGACGAGCGGGATCGTGAACAGCTCGCCGCGGCCGGCCCGCGCCGAGTACGAGAACGCGAGCACGGTCAGCGACGACGAACACGATCGCGTCGAGGAGCAATCCGGCCGCGTAGATGGCGACCGTCGCGCCGGTCGAGATGCCGGCGTCGCAACGATGACGGTCAGCAGCGGCAGCGCCATCACGACGACGAACCCGATGCTGGCCACGAGCCCGAACGTCAGCGCTTGGCGCGTATGGATGCGCGTCCAGCGCGACGCATCCGGCGCTTCCCGGACCAGCGCCGCCAGTGCGAGCGGCCAGACCAAGTACGCGCTTGCGGCGCGCTGATAGTCTTGCTGCTCTTCGATCACCGATGAGCCGTTTTGCTCCGAGATAGCGCGCCGACCAGTAGCTGCTCGTGCAGGCTCGAGACGGTGACGCCGTGGCTCGACGAGGCGTGGACGAAGCGGTCGTTGCCGAGATAGATCCCGACGTGCGACGGCTCCGTCAGCGTACGTTTGGAAGAACACCAGATCGCCCGCGACCATGCTGGCGCCGGCCACGCGTTTGCCGGCGTCGTACTGCGCGTCGGCCGTGCGCGGAATGTGATGGCCGAGCATCGCGAAGACGTGCTGGACGTAGCCCGAGCAGTCGAAACCGCTCGAGCTGGTGCCGCCGAAGACGTACGGGACGCCGAGGAAGCGCATCGCGTTGCGGGTCAGCGTTGACCGCGAGCTGCCGCGCTGCGGTGGACGATGCCGTCGGCGAAGCGGCGGACGAGACGCGAACCTGGTCAGCCGGGTTTCGGCCGGCGTGGCGGCGTCTTGCGCGGTGAGGCGTCGACGCCCCACATCGCGAGATCGGCGCCGGCCGGTGGGCGCGGCGGCTTCAATGGCGGCGGCGCGCACGGCCTGTGCCTGCGTGGCGGGGGCGGCCTCGGCGGCTGCGGTCGCGACCGTGACGGCCGGCGGAAGCGCCGTTCTCGGCGGCTCCGCCAATGGCGAAACGCGTCCGGTCAAAACGACCGTACACGCCCCGGTGATGAGGAAACGAAACAAGAACTGCTCCTTCTTCATAACACTTACGGGGTTAGTTGACGGGTTAGGACCGAAGAATAGCCCTTGAGCCGACCGGCTCATTCACCCCTACCGGGAATCCCCCGTTCCGGTCTGCGAGGCCGGACTCAGTGATTGTAAGCAGAGATCATTGTGTGGGGTTTAACACCCGCTAACCCTGGGTAGAGGTGCTCGGCTTAGCTATTTCCTTCCGCCAAATGGCGAAATATTAAGCTTTCTGCTATGGTCGCCCGCGACGGCATTCGGATGACCGCGGCCACGGCTTCCGCCACGTCGTTCCGTGGTTCGGCCTCGTCGGCCGCCTCGACCATCACCCGCACCAGCGGCTCCGTCCCGGACGGCCGCACCAGAATCCGGCCGGCATCGCCCGAGCCGCGCCTCCGCCGCCGCCACGGCGGCGCAGCACGGCCGGATCGTCGGCGATCGTCGCGATCGCTCGACGCGCACGTTGATGAGGATCTGCGGGAACACGGTGAGGTCGCCGCGAGGTCGTGCAGCGTCGCTGCTGCGCGCGGCGACGCCGAACAGCGATCACCGCCGTCATCGCGCCGTCGCCGGTCGTGTTGCGGTCAAGATCGATCACGTGACCGGACTGCTCGCCGCCGAGCCGGTAGCCGCCGGCGCGCATCGTCTTCGAGCACGTAGCGATCGCCGACCGCCGCGCGCAGCATGCGTGATGCCGGCGCGCTCGAGACGCGCGCTCGAGACCGATGTTGCTCATCACCGTCGCCACGACGGTCGCGCCCGGCAGCTCGCCGCGCTCGAGGCGGTCGCGCGCCGAGGATCAGCAGCACGTGATCGCCGTCGAGCAGCGCGCCGGTTTCGTCGACGAACTTCGCGCGGTCGGCATCGCCGTCGAACGCGACGCCGACGACGCGCGTCGTTGCCGCGCGCGATCTCGGCGTCGAACCGTCGCTTGCAGCATCGTCGAGATCGGTCGCGCCGCAGCCGACGTTGATGCGCGCCCCGTCGTCCTCGGCGTTGATCGCGATCACGCGCGCGCCGAGCCGTTCGAACACCAGCGGCCCGATGCGAAACGCCGCGCCGTAGGCGGCATCGACGACGATCGTCCAGCCGCTGAGATCGGCGCCCGCGGCGACGAGCTGCGCGACGTACGCGTTCGGCGAGTTCCGGCGCGTGCGGTCGCGATGCCGACGCCGGTGTGCGTCGGACGCGGCAGCGTCGGGTCGTTCAGCCGCTCGCCGATCTCGTCTTCGACCGCATCGGAGAGCTTGAAGCCGTCGGGTCCGAAGAACTTGATGCCGTTGTCTTCGATCGGATTGTGCGACGCCGAGATCATCACGCCGGCCGCCGCGCCGATGCTCACCGTCACCGCGGCGACGCACGGCGTCGGCACGACGCCGAGCAGCACGACGTTGCGGCCGGTCGACGTGATGCCGGCGATCATCGCGGCTTCGAGCATCGTGCCGGAGAGGCGCGTGTCGCGGCCGATCACGATCGGCTTGTCCGGCCGGCCGCATCGCGCGCGAGCACCGCCGCGCCGGCGCGGCCGACGGCAAACGCGAGTTCCGGCGTGAGGTCGGCGTTGGCGACGCCGCGTACGCCGTCGGTGCCGAACAGGCGGCTCACGATTTCACGCCGGCGGAGTTCGTCGACGGCGCGAAGCGCGCGCGCACGCGCACGAGATTCGGCGAGACTTGGCGTGTTCGCGACTTCGTTGCCGTGCGCGTCGGCGGCGACCGGCCGCACCATCGCATCGAAGCTGCCGGGCTTCGTGCCGAGCGGAATCTCGATCTTCACGACTTCGACTTTCGCCAGGTCGTTGGCGATGCCGCGCACGGTCGTCACCGACGGATTGACCGTCGAGGACTCGACGACGAGCGAACCGTTGCCGCCGGCATACGAAATGCTCACCGGCACGGTGCGCGTTTCGAGCCGGTCGACGCTCAGCGTCACCGACGCCGGCGAGAGCGACTTGATCACGAGATCGGGCGCGACGATTTTCACCGGCAGGTTCATGATGCCGGGATCGGGCTTGTCGTTGAGATCGAGCACCGCTTGCGAGCTGATCGGGCTTGATCGGCGGGCCGTTGCGCGGCACTTCGACCGTGACGATCGCCGTGTGCTCGTCGTAGCTCGCGACGAGGCCCGGGCGCAAACCGCTCACGACGATCGGCACGCTGAGCTGCTGATCGAAGTGCGCCGTGATCGACGGTGCGGCGGAGAAATGGAAATAGGCCCACGCCGTGACCGCGAGGGCAAGCGCGAGGAGCTTAAGCCCGAAGTTTCTCTTGATCGCTTGAAGCACGGGTCATTCGAGTCAGCAGGTTGGCGAGCCACAGCGGCGGTTCCGCGGCATGCGCGCGGCGGCGCGGGCGGATGCACGCTTCGAGCACTTTGCGCAGCCGCTCTTCATCGTCGATGCGCACCGAGAGGCGGCCGGCGCGCGCGACCGAGACGGTCCGCGTTTCTTCCGACACGACCACGACGACCGCGTCGGTCTGTTCGGTCAACCCGATCGCCGCGCGATGCCGCGTGCCGAGATGGCGTTCGGCGACGATCTGGTTTTCCGAGAGCGGCAAGAAACACGCCGCGCCCTCGATCAGCAGATCGCGCACGATGACCGCGCCGTCGTGCAGCGGCGACTGCTTGTTGAAGATCGCGAGCAGCAGATCGACTCGAGAGCTTCGCATCGAGCGCGGTGCCGCTCTCGACGTATTCGCGCAGGCCGGTTTGGCCTTCGATCACGATCAGCGCGCCGAGGCCTTCGGCGCCAGCCGGAACGCCGCGGCCGCGACGGTGCCGACCAGCTGCGTTCGCGATCGCTTCGTCGTCGGCCGGCGCGCGGCGGAAAAACCGGCCGCGGCCGATCTGTTCGAGCGCGCGCCGCAATTCCGGCTGGAACACGATCGGCAGCGTGACGGCGGTGCCGAGCAGCAAATACTGCATGACCGTGGCCAGAACGAGCAGGTGCAACAGGTTGGAGACGGCGAGAACGATCACGAGCGTCAGCAGGCCCAGCACGATCTGAACCGCGCGCGTGCCGCGAATGAGGAGCAGCAGATAGTAGATCAGGACCGACGTCGCGACGATGTCGATCGCGTCGGAAATCCCGAACGAAAACGAGAACGCGCCGAGGTAGCGGGATCATTCGAGGCCCGACCAGGTGGCGCTCGAGGATGCGCGATGCGTCGAGTTCCGGATCGGCGAGACCGACCGACGCCAAGCGCGCCGCTTCTTCATCTTCGATCGGCTCGGTCTCGGCGGCCGGAACGAAGTGCGTTTCGATCGTGATCAGATCGTCGATCAGCTCGGGGCGCGTGACCTCGTCATCGAAGCTGACCGTCACGCACGTCGTCGCGCTCGAAGCACGACTGGATGCCCGCGGGCGCGCCGGGGCCGGCCAGCGCGGCCAGCAAGTTGGCGCGCACGGCGGGATCGGCGGCGACGACGGTACGGACCACCTGCACCGGTCTAGGGTTCGCATGACGTCATCGCAAGTCCGCCGCGCGCGCGTGATCGCCGTCGGCCGCAACGCCGCCTGGGTCGTGCGCGACGGCGAACGCGAACCGGTGCTGGCGGCGTTGCGCAAGACGCTGGCCCGCACCGTGCTCGCGCCGGGCGACATGGTCACCGTTCAAGCACTCGAGGACGACCGGGTGGTGATCGACGCGGTCGAACCGCGCAGCTTCGCCTTGATCCGGCGCACCGCCGGCGGCCGCACCAAGACGATGGCCGCCAACATCGAGACGATGGCGATCGTGGCGGCCCTGGCCGATCCGCCGCCCAGCTTGCCGATGCTCGACCAGCTGATCGCCTTTGCCGTCCAGCACGAGGTCGAAGCGGCGCTGATCCTGACGAAGCCCGACCTCGCCGAACCGGGCGCCGTCGAGCGCATGCGCGCGATCTACGGGCCGCCGGAGGTGCCGGTGCTGGTCGTCCAGCCCAAGGCCGGCGACGGCATCGAGGAGCTGGCGGCCTACCTGACCGGCCGCCACGCCCTGCTGGTCGGGAACTCCGGGGTCGGCAAGAGCAGCATTTTCCGGGCCCTGGGCGGGACGGCGACGGTCGGCGACCTCTCGCGCTTCGGGCGCGGCCGCCAGACGACCACCTCGGCCCGGCTGTTCCAAACGCCGGGCGGCTTCCTCGTCGACAGCCCCGGCATCGGCGAGTTCATCCTCGACCCGATGCCGGCGGCCGAACTCTCCTACCTGTTCGTCGAAATGCGCGAACCCGCGACGCGCTGCCGGTTCGACGACTGCCGGCACCTTCACGAACCCGATTGCGCCGTCCGCGAGGCCGTGGCCGAAGGCCGGATCGCCGCCAGCCGCTATGCGAGCTACCGGGCGCTCCTGTTGCTGTCACTCTGAGGTTGGCGGCTGCCCCTCGACAAGCTCGGGGTGACATGAGACGCGTTTTTTGATATACTGATCGGCGTGCCCGGACTGCGTCCGGGCCACAATCCTATTCCTTCGGAGCCGAACTTGCCCAACATCAAGGCCGCGATCAAGTGGCAGCGCCAAACCGAACGCCGTACCCTGCGGAACCTCGACCTCAAGACGCGTCTGAAGACGCTCTTCAAGAAGGCCAAGGCCAATCCGGAGCAAGCGAGCTCCGTCCAGGCGCAGTTCGACAAGGCCGCCCGCAAGGGGATCATTCATCCGAACAAGGCCGCCCGCAAGAGCGCCCGCCTGGCCCGCGCGATCCGCACCGCCAAGGCCGCGGCAGCCGCCGCTCCGGCCGCGAGCGCCGCTCCCGCCAAGAAACGCTCGACGAAAAAGGGCTAGCCCGGCCTCGAGTTCAGTGAAGCCGCTCGGCGACCGGGCGGCTTTTTTGTTTGCGCAGCAGCGCCACGGACCGTTTCGGGTCGATATTGTGGATGCGGCCGCCGGCACTCGTGCGTGGCTCCGGCGCGGATCAGCGCGATCGTCTGCTGCGGCGTCAACGACGGGTCGAGCGCGATCAGTTTCGCCGCGAGATTGGTGACCATCGGAGCCGACATCGACGTGCCCGAAAGCTCGACGTGGTGGCCGCCCGGAACCGTGCTGTCGACGTGGTAGCCGTCGGCGTCGACCAGCACCGTCTTGCCGTAGCTCGAAAACGACGCTTCATCACCGGCTTGATCGGTCGCGCCCGCGACCAATAAGTTCGGCAGCATCGAACGAGGCCGGCATCGTTTGATCGAAGCCGGAATCGGCATCGGAGTTGCCGGCCGAGCAGACGAAGAGAATCTCGGGCGCGCTCTTCAGCGCCGCGTAGAGTCCGGCGGAATCGATCGCAAACAACCGCGCCGCGATTGCTTTGCGCTCGGCTGCATCTTTGCCGATGTTGTTCTTCTCGAGCGCGGCCTCGACGCCGG
Organism: Vulcanimicrobiota bacterium; assembly: GCA_963845455.1. Taxonomy (GTDB): domain Bacteria; phylum Vulcanimicrobiota; class Vulcanimicrobiia; order Vulcanimicrobiales; family Vulcanimicrobiaceae; genus Lustribacter. Next base: position 336,941 of record CAWJSM010000005.1, read on the forward strand.
CCGGCGTCCCGCCCCAGCTCATGTTGACCACGCGCACGTGACGCGCGCGAAAGTAATTCACGTAGGTCTGGTAGTCGGCGACGTCGCGGCGCACGAGCGCTTCCGTCGGTGCTGCCGGCACGGCGCGGTAGTCGAACGTCATGCGTCCGACGACGAGGCGCGCGGCCGGATTTCCGCGCAACGCGATGCCCGCGACGTGCGTGCCGTGCGCGTAGATCGAAAACATGTTCAGGTCTTGAAAGAACGGACCGACTTCCGAGGCTTTGAGCGCAGCGAACTGCTTCTTCACGAGCGTCGCGGCCGGGCTATCGATCGACGATTGCAGATCGCTGTAGCCTTCGAGCAAATCGATCGCTTGCGGGTAGGCCGCGCGTTGAGCCGGCGTGAGCGGCGCCAGCGGACCGTGCGTCTTCAGACCGTCGATGTCGAAGGCGAGCCCGTGCGCATCGAACTCTTTCGGCGCCGGATCGGTGTAGAGCTGATGCGGAAACATCGTCACGTCGGAACCGGAATCCCAGATCGCGACGCGCACCGGAGTGAGGCGGTCGCCGGCGTGCAGCGTGACCTAGCGCGCGGCCCAGATGTCGGGCTTTACCGAAGTGTGCTGCGCGATGAGGGACGCGATCACGGCCGACCCCTGCGGCCCGGCCGGAATGAGGATGTCGACGATGTAGCGCGAGTGGATGACGAGTGCCGCGCTATCGTTGCCGAGCGTGTGCGACTTCGACGCACCGGGATCGATTTTCGCGGCGACGTTGCCGGCCATCATCGCCGGCGTGAGGATGTCGTAACGCGTCTTGGTTTGTTGTAAGAGCGAGCCCACGACGGTCCACGGCAACGGTGCGAGTTCGGCCGCGTACGCCGCTTGGAACGCGGCGAGATACGCCGGGCCGGACGTCGCGCCCGCTTGCGCGCGCGCGGCGACGATCGCGCGCGTCGTGAGGCCGCTCAACAGCTTCGCGTCGGGTTTGTCTTCGAGCGCGCGGATCTGATCGGCCGTCGCGAGCGCGCCGGCATCGTCGGTACCCGAGAGCAGCTGCAGCTCGAGCTTTTCTTCCAGCAGTGCGCGCAGCGCGCGCGTGATCTTGGATGTCGTCGTTCGCCAGCAGCGTGTCGATGTCGGCCCGCACTTTCGCGGCCAAGAGATCGAAGTTCAGCCGGTCGCCGGCGACGAGCGCCGACGGCGCGACCGCCGATCGGATAGGTGAACGCGGGCAGATCGGCTGCCGACGTGACGATCTTCTTCGCGGCGGTCTGCGCGCCGGCGGGCAGCGCCAGTGCGAGCACGCATGCCGCAACGGCAGCCAACCGGACCAGCGGACGGCAAGGTTGAAAACGTCACACGCAACCGTTGTGCGACGCGCGTGCGGCGTCCTTGCCGGGGCTCACGCCTCGAACGTCACGACCAAGCGCGTTTCTTTGGACCGCGCGGCCTCCGGCAAAACGCGGCTGCGCAGCGCATCGCGCAGCGCCTCGAGTTCGCGCGTCTTGACGGCGATGCGGTAGCGCCACTCATCGTTCAGACGCGCCAGCGGATAGGTGGCCGGACCAAGCACTTCCCAGCGTTCATCGCCGCGCAGCAGCTCGGCGTAGCGTTCGATCGCGGACTCGACGCTCGCGCGGCTGCGGCCCACGACGCCCGCGAACACGAGGCGCACGAACGGCGGCCACTGCAGCGCGCGCCGTTCGGCCAGTTCGCTGGTGCGCGAAACCCTCGTAGTCGTGCTGCGCGGCGAACACGATCGCCGGATGCGACGCGCTATAGGTTTGGATGAACGCTTCGCCGGCGCGCGCGCGGCCGCTGCGGCCGCAGACCTGCACGACGACGTCGAACGTGCGCTCCGCCGCGCGATAGTCGGCGACGTGCAGATCGAGATCGGCCGCGATCGCGCCGACCAGCGTCACTTCCGGAAAATCGAGTCCCTTCGCGACCATCTGCGTGCCGACGAGCACGTCGGCTTCGCGCGCGAAGCGATCGAGCAGCCGCGCGTGATCGCCGATGCGCGTCGTCGTGTCGGCGTCCATGCGCACGATGCGCGCGGCCGGAAAGAGCGCCTCCACTTCGGCTGCAACGCGCTGCGTGCCGACGCCGTACGGCGCGATCGGACCGAGGCCGCACGACGGACAGATCTCGGGAATCGGCTGCTGCGCATCGCAGTAGTGGCAGCGCAGCCGCCCTTCGTCGCGATGCAGCGACGAGCGAGGTGGAACAGCGCTCGCAATTCGGCACGTAGCCGCACGAGCGGCACAGCACGAACCGCGCGGCGCCGCGCCGGTTGACGAACAGCACGCTCTTCTCGCCGCGCTCGAGCCGTTCGCCGATCGCGGCCACCAGCGCGCGTGCTGAAGATCCGGTTGCTGCCGGCTTCGAAATTCGCGCGCCATGTCGACGATGTGCGTTGTCCGGCAGCGGCTGCGCGGTCGCGCGTTCGCGCAACCGCACGAGCGGGAAAGCGTCCGGCCTTGGCGCGCGCGTAGTCTTCGAGCGCGGGCGTCGCGCTGCCGAGCACGAGCACGCCGCCGGCGCGGCGCATGCGTTCGCGCGCCACGTCGACGGCGTGGTAGCGCGGCGTGCTGTCCTGCCGGTACGACGATTCGTGTTCTTCGTCGACGACGATCATCTGCACGCCGGGCAGCGGCGCGAACACCGCGCTGCGCGCGCCGACGATGACGTCGAGTTCGCCGCGCGCCGCCGCTTGCCACGCATCGTAGCGTTCGCGTTCGGAAAGCGCGGAATGCAGCACGGCGACGCGCTCGCCGAACGCGCGCTCGAAACGCTCCGCCGTTTGCGGCGTCAGCGCGATCTCCGGCACGAGCACGATCGCGCGGGCGCCGCGCGCCAGCACGCGCGCGATCGCGTGCAGGTACACGAGCGTCTTGCCGCTGCCGGTGGCGCCGTGCACGAGCAGTTGCGCGTACGTTCCGGCATCGGTCGCGGCGGCGATCGCATCGATCGCGCGCGCGCTGTTCGGCCGTCGGCACGAGATCGGGCAAGCTGAGCCGCCGTTCGCGCGCGGCGGCGAGCGAGCGCTGCGATTCGATCACCGCGCCCGCACGCGATCGCGCGCCGGATCACGGCGTCGCTGAACCCGGCCAGCACCGCATCCGTGCGCCGCACCGGCGCATGTTCGCGCACGTACGCGGCGAGCGCCGCCGCGCTGCGCCCGCGAATCGTAGCGTCGCCCGGCTCCAGCACGCGAATCGTTCGCTCGCTCACCGGCGGCCGCACGAACGTGCGCCGCCGTTCCAGCACGCCGCCGCGCACGAGCGCGCCGATCGCCGCGATGCAGCGTGCGCCGGTCGCCGCTGCGCCGCGCTTCGGGATGGCGCAGCAGCGCCGCCGGCGAGATCCCGGCCGCAGCATCGTCCCAGAGCAGGCGCACGAGGCGTTCGGGCACGCTCGGAAAACGCTCGGCCGCCGGCGGCGCACCGATCGGGCACGAATCGTTCGACGACGCGCGGCACCGCATCGGCCAGCACGACGGTGGTCAGCGCTTCGCGCAGCGAGCACAGGTAGGTCTGCGCGACCCAGCGCGCGAGGGCCAGTCCTTCGTCATCGAACGCGCGCGGCGCATCGGTGCGCGCGGCGACGGCGCGCAGCTTGCATCGCGGGATCGGTCACGTCGCGCTCCGCCGTCACGACGAAGGCGAACACGTCGCGCGAGCCGAGCGGAACGCGCACGATCTCGCCGACGCGCAGCGCGGGCCAGCCTGCCCCGAGCGCAGTCGAGGGGTCCGGAACGCTATAGGTGAGCGCGCGATCGAAACGGGCCGTGGTCAGGTGAACGAGAACGTCGACGGCCCGCACGGAGCAGTCGTTCGTGTCCCGCAAACGAGGGCCCCGTCGAGACCGAAATACGAGACGGCGTTGCGCCCGCTCCGCTTGCTATGGTACATCGCCTCGTCGGCGCGCTCGAGCAGCTCGCTCGGCGTCGCGGCATCGGCCGGATACGCGGCCACGCCGATGCTCGCGGTGATCGCAACGTCGGCGCCGGCGGCCGGCGAACGCAACGCGGCGAGATCGAGCGTTTCGATCGCGCGGCGCACGGTCTCGGCGCGTTCGACGGCGCGCGACTTCTCCGTATCGGCAAACACGATGCAGAACTCGTCACCGCCGTTGCGCGCGACGAGGTCATCGTCGCCGCACGCACCGCGCAGCACGCGCGCCAGCGCGCGCAGCAGCGCATCGCCGCCGGCATGTCCGTAGGTGTCGTTCCAGCTCTTGAAGTGATCGGTGTCGACGAAGAGCAGCGCGATCCGCGCAAGCGGCGCGAAGCGCGCGCGTTCGAGCGCGAGCGCGAGCCGTTCGCGCAGCGCGCGCGGCGAAAGCAATCCGGTCAGCGCGTCGTATTCGGCGCGGCGCAGATACGCTTCGCGTTCGTGCGCGAGGGCGTACGCGAAGCCGGCGTGATCGGCGAGCGCCACGATCGCTTCGAGCGCGGCGTCGTCGACCGCGCACGGCGCGGCGGCATAGACGACGCTGGCGCCGCCGCCTTCGCGCAACAGCGGCACGGCGACCGCGAACACATCGGCCGGATGAAAGCCGCGTGCGCCGCCGTCCCCGAGGACGGCCCGGTGGCCGCGCGCGAGCGCTAGCGCCGGCAGCGTGCGCAGCTCGCGGCGCGCGATCCGCACGCCGGCGAAATACATCACCCGCGCGCCGCCGGCCGCAACGCAGACGAGGTCGCCGTCTTCTTCATCGAAGATCAGCACCGAATCGATCGCCGGCGCAACGCTGCGGATCGCCGCCGCAAGTTCCGCCCGCACGTCGCCGACCGAACGCGTCGCCGCGAGGCCCAGGCGCCGTACGCGTTCCACGAGGTTCACGAGCTGCATGACCCCGTACAGTGCCCGGCCCGCGCCGGACGATTCGCTAGGCGGCTTGGGCGCAGCCCAAACGCGAAGGATTCACGGAACGTAAATCCACTAAGGGATGAGGGCGCGGAGGCGGTCGGGTTCGACGATCACGACGTGGGCCGTGCGCATGTCGACGAGCTTGTCGTCCCAGAAGCGGTTGAGCGTACGATTGACGGTCTCGCGCGTCGTCCCGATCATGTTCGCCATTTCCTGATTGGTCAGGCGCAGCGTGATCCGCGTGCCGTTGTCGACGCGTTCGCCGAACTGATCGCTCAGGTTCAGCAGCAGCGACGCGAGCCGCGCCCGGATGTCTTGCGAGGTCGTCGCGGCGATCAGGGCATTCGCGGCGCGCAGCCGCTCCGAGAGCGCGATCACGAGCGAACGGCCGATGCGCGGATTGCGGTCGAGCAGCACGAGGAAGTCGGCCTGGCGGATCGCCCCGACCTCGACTTCGGTCAGCGTCTTGATCGACGCGCTGCGCAGCGACGAATCGAACATCGACATCTCGCCGAAGAAATCGCCCTCTTTCAGGATCGAGAGAATCGTCTCGCGGCCGTCAGGTGCGATCCGGCACACGGAGATCGATCCCTTGACCAGAATGAAGAACGTGTCGCCAGGGTCGCCCTCGCGCACGATGAATTGGTGTTTCCCGTAACGGCGGTCGGTAACGGTCGCAGCTACGGCCGCTGCCTCGTCATCCGCGAAGTCGCGAAAGAGCGGAACACGTCGTATGGACGCGACGTCGATCATATTGAGGACGGAGTTTGCCGATGCCGGAGCCCAGCCTTCTTCCAGAGCGGATTTTCGGACTCTCCGCCGTGGACGGCCGGCGCGCGGTCCGTCCGGGCGAGGTAATCAGCTTCCGCTTCCGGGCGAAAAACGGAAGCCAAGTTGCAACGCCGCCGGCACTGCTCGTGCTCGTGCTGCCGCCGGGCTGGTCGCCGCTCGATAAGCTCGAAGCCGAGATCCCATCCGTCGCCCCCGGCGCCGAACACAGCGTCGGCTTTCGCGCCCGTCCCGACGTGGCCGACGCGACGACCGCGCACTCGCCGGTGCAGGCCGCCCTTCACCTCGACACGCTGGTGCTCGGCTCCAACGTCGTCCACATGCGCGTCTTCGGGCATCCGCGCCTCAACGGGCCGGCCAGCAGCGTGCGGATCGAGCCCGCCGGCGGCGACGCGCTGCGCGTCTCGGTCACGATCGTCAACGAAGGCGACGCCGCGGCCCGCGCCGTACGCGCGGTCGTGCCGCCGCCGCCCGGCTTCGGTGCCGAAGAATCCGCGATCGTCGCGAGCGTCGCCGAGCTCCCGGTCGGGGGCACGTTGTCCTACTCGTACACGATGGTACCGCTCGGGCCGGCCGCCGCGACCGTGCGCATCGACGACGCCTACGTCGCCTTCGACGGCGGCCGCGTCGCGCTGGCCACCGGCGCATCGGCCCTTCTCGCGCCCGAGATCGCCGAGCCGGCGATCGAGGCCGAACGCCGGGCGAGCCGCCTCGACCTGCGCGTCCGGATCGCGAACACCGGCTGGGTCGCCGCGCGCGACGTGCGCTGCGCGCTCGAATTGCCGGCCGGCTGGCGCGTGCTGCGCGGCACGATGCGCGCCGACGGTGCGCCGCCCGCGATCCGCCGCGACAACGAATCGGAGAACGGCGTCGCGATCGCGCTGCCGCTCGTGCCCGCGCGCGGCTTCGTCGACCTGACCGTCGTCGCCAGCGCGTCGCGGCCGCGGGTCGAAGGCGACCTGACCGTGCGCTGCGGGAGCCACACGGTGGCGTTCCCGATCCCGGAAGTGGCCGCAGCGCGCGCTGCGCATCGATGCGCGACCCGAATCGGCGTTCGCCGAACCGGGTACGGACATGCCGGTCGCGGTCGACGTGCAGAACACCGGCGAGACCGCCGAACGCGTCATCGTGACACTCGACGAACAGCCGTGCTGGAACGGTGAACTGCGCGCCGGCGCCGCCGCGGCGTTCATCGCGCGGCTCACGGTGCCGAGTCACTTCGGCGACGGCGACATACTGCCCGTCGCGGTCACCGCCGCGGGCGAAGACGGCGTGCAACTCGCGACGGCGAACTTCGATCTGCGCACCGTCGACCGGCCGTGGATCGCGATCGACGACGTCGTCTGGGAACGCGGTCAAGCGCGCGTCACGATTCGCAACGTCGGCGCAACTGCGGCCCGCGACGTCCGGCTCGACGGCGAGGGCGAGATCCTGATCGCCTCGCTCGCCCCGGGGGAAACCCATTCGATCGTCGTCGCACCCGCGGTCGCGCGTGCGGCATCGCTCGTCGGACACGACGGCCGCGCCGTGCCGATCGGCTGGGACGATCAAGCCGCGCCGGTCGCGGTCACGGCGCAACTCGTCGCCGCAGCGACGGCGCGCAGCGGCGAGCGGCTCGACGTGCGCTTGCGCATCACCGGCGCCGGCGCGATACAAACATTGCGCGTGCGTCCGCGCGCGCATGCCGCGGCCGTCTACGTCGGCGGTTCCACCACCGTCAACGGGCACGCGGTCGTCGACGGCATCGAAGGCCCGCCGCTGTTCACGCGCGACGGTCTTGCGCTGCACGACATTCCGGCCGGTACGTTCGTCGAAATTGCGCTGGTCGCTCTTGCCGCGCACGCCGGGCGAACTCATCGTCGCAATCGACGTCGAGGCCAACGGCAATGCCGTCGACGTCGACGCGCGCAACGTGACGATCGCCGACGCGCCGCCGTTTGGTGCGCGTCCCAACGCGCTGCCGTTCCACATCGACGCCCCGACGGTCGGCGACTTCAGCATCGCCGCGCCGTACACGGGCGATGCAGCCGTCCTGCCCGTGGTGGCCGCACCGACCGGCATCGATGCGCTACCGGCCGCTCCCGATTCATCCGATCCCGGCGCCTGGACCCTCGCGCCGCCCGAAGTGCCCACCGACGATACGAGCGCGTTTCCGGCGACCGGCGGCGCAATCGTTGCGTGGCTGACGCTCGATGCCGTGCGCTCCGCCGCGATCGTGCGCGTGCTGCGCGGCGCACGCGGCGCCGGCATGATCAGCCACGTTCCGTCGCTCGCCGTGCTGTTTCCGAACGCGATCGCATCGGGCGATCCCGCGCTCGATGCGGCGTTCGCCGGCGCATCGCGAAGCAATCCGCGGCATCTACGAACGCCTCTTCGTGAAACTGCGCATCCCCGGCTACGGCGTCACGCCCGACGATCTCGAAGATGCGGCGACGCGCACGCGAACTGCTCGCGCTGCTCGAACGCATCGGTACGTCGAACGACCCCGCCGGTACGCCCGATTCGAGCGCGGACGTCTTCGTGCGCGTCGATCGCAGCCGCGTTCGCGCGGCGCGGGCCGCGCTGGCGCAAGCTCCGCTCGGCGGACCGCACACGCTGGCCGCGATCGCCGCGTTGCTGCCGCGCTTCGGCAGCGGCGATGCGGCGGCTGCGGTCGGCGCGTATGCGAGCGAGCTGGCGGCGGCGTTCGATGCGGCGTGCGCGTTCTCACACGCTGCGTTTACCGCGTATCTCACCTCGCAAGGTCGCCCGAACTCGATAACGCCCGCGCCGTTGCGGTCGCCGTGCTCGATGCGCACAACGAGTTGGCGTCACCGTGAACGAAGCCGTTCCCGCCGCGCTCGCAGTCGCCGGCACCGCCCTGATGGCGGTCGCGATCTTCGGCCCGTTCCGCCGCCGCGTGCTCGAGCCCGACGCCGAAACGGAAGCCGCGAACGGCGTCGCGCACACCGGCAGGGTCGCGTGGCCGGCACTCGTCGAAGCATCGGCATCGGCGATGCGACGTCCCGCGCGCGCATCGACCTCGCCGACGCGCTGGGCGCGCTGCAATCGACGTGGTCCGAATCGATCCTGCGCAGAGCCTACGAAACCGAATCCGATCCCGGCGTGCGTTCCGTCATCGAAGCGGCGCTTCGGCAAGCTCAGGACAGGCCATTGTCGTCGAGCCAGTCCCTCGTGACGTAACACCAGAACGCGAGGCCGGCGAAACGGCCGTAGGGTTTGAAGCGCCGGATGATCGGTTTGTCGGAGCGCGGTTTGCGGCCGCTCAGTCGCGCGTATCTCGGACGCGTTGACGAATCCAAGACGAGACGTGAGTAGCGGCCCATCAGCATCATGATATGCGCGGCAGCGTAGGGGCCGACGCCGGGTAATTCCAGCAAACGTTTTTCGAGCGCTTCGTCCGGCAGTTGTTCCGGCGACATGTCTTCCAGCGCATCGAGATCGATCTCGCCGCGTCGCGACCGAAGTTGCGATGGCGCGCAGATACGCGCCGCGATAGCCGGTGCGCGCGACGTCGCGATACCACGCTTCGTTCGCCTTCGCCATCGCCTGCGGCGTCGGGAAGAGCCGCATGCCGGGCGCGCCGGCGACCGGCTCGCCGAGGCCCGCGACCAAGCGCATCGGTCATGCGGATCGTGGCCGACCACGTGCAGTTGGTGGTGCAGATCGTCTTCACGACGTCTTCGAAGAGCGTCGCGCTGTGCACGAAGCGCCCCGCACCGCGCGTCACCCAGCGCAGTTCGGGATCGTTCGCAGCGACGCGGTAGAATTCCGAGTAATCGCCGTCGAGGTGCATGATGCGCCGCACGCGCGCCGTGAGTTCCGCCAGGACGGCCGCGCCGCGCAGCGCACCGGACGCCGTTACGCGCACAAAACCCGGCTTACCCGGACGAAGCTCGATGACGGTCGCGCGACCGCCGGAGAGCCGCAACGGCATGCGCAGCGAGTCGCCCTCGTCGGGCACGTCGTTGGGCGACAAGGTGATAAGTCCGTGCGAGTGGATGGTCCGGTGGAAGTCGACCGGCTCGCCGCCGGCGCCCCGTAAGGGAAGATCGAAGGTCACTTTGAAAACTGTCCCGCCGTTTCGTCCGTTCTCCTGGTGTAAGCAAAACCACGCCTCACCATCCGACAGAGGGCTATACTAGCGCCATGATCGACCGACGCACCGTTCTCACCGCCATCGGAGCCCTCGCGCTCTTCCCGGCCGTCGCCCGCGCCGCCGCGGATCCGGGCCGGCTCGTGCTCACCGACGCCCAGTGGAAGGCACGTCTGACGCCGGCGCAGTTCGACATCCTGCGCCGCGAAGGAACCGAAGAGCCGTTCTCGAGCCCGCTCGATCACGAAACGCGCGCCGGCACGTACTATTGCGCCGGCTGCGATCTCGCGCTGTATTCATCGAAGACGAAGTACGACAGCGGCACCGGCTGGCCGAGCTTCTGGAAGCCGCTGCCGAACGCGGTGTCGACCAAGAAAGACGATTCGCTGCCGGGCGAAGAGCGCAACGAAGTGCACTGCGTGCGCTGCTCGGGTCACCTCGGTCACGTGTTCGACGACGGCCCGCCGCCGACCGGACTGCGCTATTGCATGGACGGCGTCGCGCTGAAGTTCAGGCCGGCGTAGCTTCGCGGTAGGCGTCGAGAATTTCGGCGCCGGTCGCCCACCACACGCCGTCGTGGCCGGCGATGTATTTCAGCCCCTCGGCCAGATAGCGGATGCGGTGCGGCACGCCGATCTTGCCCGGATGCAAGCAGATCGCCATCACCTTGGCGCTCGTTTGCGCTTCGTGGTAGAGCGTGTCGAACTGGTCCTTGATCATGCGCAGAAACTCGACCGGCGTATGCGACGGGAAGACGACCGTGTCGTTGATCTCGGTGGAATACGGCACCGAGTGCAGCACGCCGTGCTGCGTCGTCATCGCGAACGGCTGATCGTCGACGCACCAGTCGGCCACGTAGTCGAGCCCGGCTTCTTTGAGCAGGTCGGGCGTGCGCGCGTTTTCGGCGAGACCCCGGCCCGAGCCAGCCGCGCGGCCGCGCGCCGGTGGCGGCGCCGATGCGCGCGAGGGTCCGCACGATCGACGTCGCGTTCCGCTGCCTCGTCCAACCCGCTGAGGCCTTGCCCGTTAGTGAGGCCGTGGCCCATCCACTCCCAGTTGCGTGCGACGCCGGCGCGTGATGATCTGCGGATAGACGTCGCACACGTCGGCGTTCAGCGCAACGGTGGCGCGGATGCCGAACCCGTCGAGCAGCGACATGATGCGCCAAATCGCGACGCGATTGCCGTAATCGAACTCGCTATAGCCGATCATGTTCGGCGCCGCGCGGCCGCCCCAGCGCGGCAGCAGCGTATCGAAGTGGATGTATTCGATGTTCGGAATCACCCACACCGCCAGGCGCTTTCCGTTCGGCCAATGCCAAACCGGCCGATCGACGATCGGGCTATACGCGAAGCGGCCGTGCTCCATCACGGGAGCGCGGTCCTAGGCGCTCTGGTCTTTGGGGCGCTCGGCGTAGATGAGCGTCGGCTGTTCTTTCTTGTCGACGACTTCTTTGTTGACGACGCACTTCTTGACGCCTTGCAGTGAAGGCAAGTCGTACATCACGTCGAGCATGATCTCTTCGAGAATCGAGCGCAGGCCGCGCGCGCCGGTCTTCCGCGACTGCGCGCGGATGGCGATCGCGATCAAAGCTTCTTTGGTGAACGTGAGCTCGACGCCGTCCATGCCCATGATCTTCTGGAACTGACGCACGAGCGCGTTGCGCGGCTCGACGAGGATGCGGCGCAGCGCGAGTTCGTCGAGCGCTTCGAGCGTAACGACGATCGGCAGGCGGCCGATGAATTCGGGGATGAGCCCGAACTTCAGCAGATCTTCCGGCATGAGCTGCTGGAGCATCTTGCTCGACTTCTGTTCTTTTTTCGACTCCGGATTGGCGCGGAAGCCGAGCGAGTTCGAGGCGACGCGGCCCTCGATGATCCGTTCCAGACCGTCGAATGCGCCGCCGCAGATGAACAGCACGTTGGTGGTGTCGATCTGGATGAACTCTTGATGCGGATGCTTGCGCCCGCCCTGCGGCGGAACGTTGGCCGTCGTGCCTTCGAGGATCTTGAGCAGCGCCTGCTGCACGCCTTCGCCCGACACGTCGCGCGTGATCGACGGGTTCTCGCTCTTGCGCGCGATCTTGTCGATCTCGTCGATGTAGACGATGCCCTTCTCGGCCCGCTTGACGTCGTAATCGGCGGCCTGGATGAGCTTGAGCAGAATGTTCTCGACGTCTTCGCCGACATAGCCGGCTTCGGTCAGCGAGGTCGCATCGGCCATCGCCAACGGCACGTCGAGAATCTTCGCAAGCGTCTGCGCGAGATACGTCTTGCCCGAGCCCGTCGGACCGACCAGCAAGATGTTCGACTTCTGCAGCTCGACTTCGTCGGTGCTCGCGCCGGCGTTGACGCGCTTGTAGTGGTTGTAGACCGCTACCGCGAGCGACTTCTTGGCGCGCTCCTGACCGATCACATACTGGTTGAGGATGTGATTGATCTCTTTGGGCTTCGGAATGTTCCGCAGCCGCAGATTCTCGTCGACGTTCTTGTAGAGCTCTTCTTCGATGATCTCGTTGCAGAGCTCGATGCACTCGTCGCAGATGTAGACGCCGGGGCCTGCGATCAACTTGCGCACTTGCTCCTGCGACTTGCCGCAGAAGCTGCACTTCAGCTGACCCTTCTCATCCCCGAATCGGAACATGATCGTCTTTCTGGTCGGTGCTAAAGGCTGGTGGTGTTGGGCGCGACGGAGCGGTTTTCTTTGGTGAACACCTGGTCGACGATCCCGTACTCCTGCGCTTCTTCCGCGGTCATGTAGTAGTCGCGTTCGATGTCCTTGAGAATCTGCTCGATCGGCTTCTTGACGGTCTTCTCGTAAATACCGGCCAGGGACCGGCGCGTCGCGATCAGGTCGCGGGCATGAATTTCGATATCCGTCGCCTGGCCACCCACCTGCTGGACCCACGGCTGGTGGATCAGGATCTTGGCATAGGGCAGGGCATAGCGCTTGCCTGGCGCACCGCCGGTCAGCAAGATCGACCCCATCGAGGCGGCCATGCCGGCGCAGATCGTCGCCACGTCCGGCTTGATCAGTTGCATGGTGTCGTAGATCGCCAAGCCGGCCGTAACCGAGCCGCCCGGGCTATTGATGTACATGTCGATGTCTTTGTCGGCATCCTCGCGCTCGAGGAAGAGCAGCTGGGCGATGATCAGCGACGACATGCCGTCGTCGATCGCCCCCTGCACGAAAATGATACGTTCTTTGAGCAGCCGCGAGTAGATATCGTACGCCCGTTCACCGCGCGCGCTCTGCTCGACGACCATCGGAACCAAGTGACCCAAGATGGAACCTCCTTTGCCGAGAGACCGGCGCTATACGCTTTTGGTTGCCGGAACGCGCTTGGACCGTTCGATCAAGCGATCGATGGTCTTCGTGCGCACGATGCCGTCGACGAGCGCGCCGATGTTCCGGCCCAGCAATTCGAGGATCTTTTCGCGCGGCTGCCCGTACTGGCGCGCGAGCGCACCGAGCTCCGCTTCGAGGTCGGCGGGGGTCGCCTCGATCTTCTCCCGCTTGGCGATTTCCTCGATCAATAGCGTCGTTTTCACGCGCCGCTCGGCTTCCTCGCGGAAGTCTTCCCGGATCGTTTCTTCGGACTTCTCGCTCTGCTTGAGGTACTCGTCCCACGTGATGCCCATACGCGCGATGTACTGCTTCGACTCATCGAGCAGCCCGTCGATCTCGCGCTCGACCAGCACCGCAGGCAACGGGAAATCGTTGGCGGCAACGAGCTTGTCGAGCAGCTCGGTGCTGATCTGGCGGCGCGCCTTTTGGGCGGCGACGCCGTCGAGCCGCGTGCGCAGTTCGTCTTTGAGCTCGGCGAGGGTCTGGTGCTGTGAGACGCGCTTGGCGAACTCGTCGTCGAGTTGCGGGCAGCTCGGGCTCCTTGATCTCGTGCACCGTGATCGTGAAGGTCGCGTCCTTGCCGGCGAGCTCGGTCGCGCCGTACTCGTCGGGGAACTTCGCGTTGATGTCCTGCGTCTCGCCGGCCTTCATGCCGACGATGCCGCTCGCGAAGCCGGGGATGAAGCGCTCCTCGGAGATCTCGGCTTGCTGGCCTGTCGGCGGTGCCGCCGTCGAAGGGGACGCCGTCGATCTTGCCGGCGTAGTCGATCGTGGCCGTGTCGCCGAGCTGGACCGGCCGTTCGACCGGAACGAGGGTCGCGGCGTTCTTTGCGCATCGTTTCGAGCGCGCTGATCCATGTCGTCGTCGCCGGCTTTCTCCGGGACGTCCTCGACCTCGATGCCCTCGTAGGGTGCCGGTTCGATCGGCGGACGCACGGCCACGACGGCCTTGAAGCGCATCGGCTGGCCCTCTTCTTCGGGCAGCATTTCCATTTCGGGACGCGCCAGCGGCTCGATGGCGTGCTCTTTGACCGCTTCGGCGTACTTCTCGGGCACGAGGTCTTCGAGCGCGCGATCCATGATGGCGCCGATGCCGTAGGTGTTCTCGAAGATCTTGCGCGGGACTTTGCCCGGACGGAAACCCGGGAGCTTCGCGCTGCGAGCGAGTTTGCGGAACGCGGCGTCCTGCGCCTTGGCGAACTCTTCGGGGGAGATCGGAATCTCGAGTTCGACTTGCGTCGGATCGAGCTGCTTCATCGTCGTTGCGGACACGGTCATTCTATCTCCGGGGTGGGGCAAATTCGGTTCACACATTTGCCCCTATGTACGAACGGCGGGCTCGCGGCCCGCCGTTCGTCGAACTGGAGCGGAAGACGAGATTTGAACTCGCGACCCTCGCCTTGGCAAGGCGATGCTCTACCGCTGAGCTACTTCCGCGTTCCCGGACGCTACAGTACCACGAGCGTCCGGGTCAACCCTCGGATTGTATGCGCCTGCCCCAACCACGTCAAGCGAACCGGCTCCGGGAGCAGATTTTGGGCCCGCCGAGACTCGAACTCGGACGTCTTGCGACACTGGAACCTAAATCCAGCGCGTCTACCAATTCCGCCACGGGCCCGTGGACTTGCTCTTCGCCTGCTTGCTTGAGTTGGGGTATCGCGTCTGACCCGGGCCAAAACGGTGCTCGGGCGCATAGAAGGTGCATCCTTGTTAGGATTGGTACGGTTTAGGGCATTAGGTACCTATGACGATCGCGCAACTGTTTTCTGCACTTTTCAACCTCGGCGCGACGACCAACTTCTGGAACTCGACGACGGCGGCCAGAGATTTCTGGCTGGTGTTCTCGGCGGCCGTCGTGGCCGGGATCGTCTACGTGAGCCTGCGTACGGCACGGCACCGTCGCGAGCACACGCACCCCTTCGGGCACAGCCTCCGCAGCTAACGGAGCCGAGAATGAGAAAAGGGACGGAGTTCGATCTCCGTCCCTTTTCGTTATCTGGTGCACCGCGAAGGACTCGAACCTTCAACCAATTGATTAAGAGTCAACTGCTCTACCATTGAGCTAGCGGTGCACGACCGTTCCTAAAAATACCGGTGCGCGGTCTCATAGTCAAGTTCCCGCCTACGCGTCGCTTGCGCAACTCGGGAACGCCGAGTGTGTTTGACGAAGGGTGTCGATACCGGGGACGGTAGCTCAGCCGGTAGAGCAGCGGCCTTTTAAGCCGTTTGTCGGGGGTTCGACCCCCGCCCGTCCCAGTTCAAATCAAAAAGAGACTCCGTTATCGACGGAGTCTCTTTCGTGCACTGGGGTGGCTGACCGGGATCGAACCGGCGACCTTCGGAATCACAACCCGACGCTCTAACCGACTGAGCTACAACCACCACGGGGACGACCGACGCATTTTCGGGGCGCCCCGGTTCGTACCTTGGTGCGCCCGGAGGGAATCGAACCCCCATCGTTCGGCTTAGAAGGCCGATGCCTTATCCAGTTAGACCACAGGCGCCGGAGAAGTGGTCGGGATGACAGGATTTGAACCTGCGGACCTCCCGCTCCCAAAGCGGGCGCTCTACCAAGCTGAGCTACATCCCGGGCAAGAGACTTATTCCTTTTATCCACCCAAACTGCCTCGCCGTCCGCCGACGGTGACAGTGGGCGCACCGCACGACGCACTTGGCCATCTCTCGCTTTATTTCCGCAAGGCCCCGGCCGTCGCAACTGAGCCTAGAAACCTGACCTTCTTGCTTCCGAGCTCAAATGATCGAACTCGAGGAGTAGTGGGTCGCGCTTCGCCACAATCGACGCACGGATGAGTACTCAAATAGTCAAGGACAAAGGCGCGATTTCGCACACGATATCCTGTCGAGCCTCGCGTTCCGTCGAGCATTATGTACCTTTGCATTGCGCACATAGTGCTGGTGGCAGTACAGCGACAAACAGCCTTGCAGTACGAACTCCAGCGGCCATTTGTGCGCGATCGAATTTAGCGGCAGGCAAATCGGCGTCGCATTTCGGACAATGTCTGATATCGCGCTCATGCGATTCGCCTTTCCAAGACAAATTGCTTTGCCGTCCGTCTCCGATGACAATGGACGCAACGCACATCGCATCGATCGATCTCGCGCTTCACACGGTCAAGGCTGTAACCGCAGCGGATAATATCGGAAACATTCAGCTCCTTTTGCTCAGGCTGCGACGTGGTCAAACTCCAGAACTAAAGGTTCAGATTCGCCGCAATCGACACACGGATGTTGGCGCAAGTATTCGATCGCGTAAGATCGATTGCGCATCATGTAGCGCCGATTTGATTCGTAACGCCGTTTCTTGTATGGTTCCGGGTCTTTCACGTAGTGGTTGCGCGAATACACCGATTGACACGCCTTGCAATATGCATAGCATTTTCCGTTTGCGCGTTTGTTAAATCTCTCTGCTGAGCAATTCGCATTCGCACATTGCGCAACGTTTTGTTTCATCACTCATGGCAAAGCCATGGTATCGAAATCGTGTGCCAACTGCATGGCACAAAGCAAAGTTAAAAAGCCTTGCGCGTTTGTTGTTTTCGCAATTCGTGCAACAGTGCGGAGACCGCGCGCCGGCGATGACTCACGGCGTTCTTCTCCGTCTCCGTCAAGTTCCGAGAACGTCTTCTGCGCTGCCGGATACACGAAGATCGGATCGAAGCCGAAACCACGTTCGCCGCGATCGCGCATCGCGATCGTGCCGCTCGAGCGACGCATCCACGGCCGTCTCGCCGCCGTCTTCGTCGATGAAATGCAGATAGCACACGAACCGCGCGCTGCGATCATCGCCGTCGCAGTCGCGATCAACTCCGAGAGCACGTACTCGCGCCGCTGCGGCCACGTCAAATGCTCGCCGCCGTAATACGCGGTGATCACCCCGGGCCGGCCGTCGAGCGCGTCGACCTCGAGCCCCGAATCATCCGCCAGCACCGCCGCCTCGATGCCGGCCGACAAGCAACTGCTCGCGCAGCGCACGCGCCTTCAGCGCCGCGTTTTCGGCATAGTCCGTCTCGCCCTCGACGACGTCGCGATACCCGGGAAACTCGAGCAGCTCGATCCCCGTGCCCGCGAGGAGCGCTTGGAACTCCGCCCGCTTGCCGGCGTTTTTCGATGCGAGATAGACGCGCAACGGAAAGGCTAGATCTACGGCTCGTCGAGTTGGAGCACGGCCATGAACGCCTCTTGCGGGAGATCGACGCGGCCGACGCGCTTCATGCGCTCCTTACCGACCTTCTGCTTCTCCAGCAGCTTGCGTTTACGCGTGATGTCGCCGCCGTAGCATTTCGCGAGCACGTTCTTGCGCATCGCGCCGACCGTTTCGCGCGCCACGACCTTGCCGCCGATGACGGCCTGAATCGGCACGTCGAACATCTGCCGCGGAATCAGCTCCTTGAGCTTCTCCGTCAGCGCGCGTCCGCGCGCCGGCGCTTTGTCGCGCGCGACGATGAACGAGAGCGCATCGACCGGCTCGCCGTTGAGCATGATCTCGAGCTTCACCAAGTCGCCTTCGCGATAGCCGATCAGTTCATAGTCGAGCGACGCGTAGCCCTTGGTGCGCGACTTGAGCCGGTCGAAGTAGTCGATGATCAGCTCGATCAGCGGCATCTCGTACGTCAGGATCACGCGGCCGTCGACGAGATATTCCATGTTTGCGAGCGTGCCGCGGCGGTTCTGCGTGAGCTCCATGATCGCGCCGACGTACTCGGGCGGCGTGATCACCGTCGCCTTGACGAACGGCTCTTCCATCAGCGTGATCTTGTCGCGCGCCGGCAGCTTCGCCGGGTTGTCGATCATCTCGACGTCGCCGTTCGTCAGCGTCACGCGAAACACGACCGACGGCGACGTCGCGATCAGGTCGAGGTTGTAGTTGCGCTCGAGCCGCTCTTGCACGATCTCCATGTGCAAGAGCCCCAAAAAACCGCAGCGGAAACCGAAGCCCAGCGCGATCGAACTCTCGGGCTCGAAGTGCAGCGCGGAATCGTTGAGCGCGAGCTTCTCGAGCGCGTCGCGCAGGTCGGAGACCTCGACGCCTTCGTTCGGATACAACCCGCAATAGACCATCGGCACGATCGGCTTGTAGCCGGGCAGCGGCGTCGGCGCCGGGTTCGCGGGGTTGGTGATCGTGTCGCCGACGTCCATGTCGCCGAGCGACTTGATGTTCGCGATCACGTAGCCGACGTTGCCGATCGTCAGCTCGTCGGTCTTGCGCATCTCCGGCTTGAAGACGCCGACTTCGGTCGCTTCGTACACGCGCTCGTGCGCCATCGACATGAACTTCATGCCCTGCCGCAGTTCGCCGTCGACGATGCGCACGTAGGCGACGACGCCGCGATACGGATCGAACTGCGCGTCGAAGACGAGCCCGCGCAGGTGATCGTTGTCGCCCTTGGGCGGCGGAATGCGCGTCACGATCGCCTCGAGGATCTCCTCGATCCCGATGCCTTCCTTCGCGCTGGCCGCGATCGCGTCGCTGCCCTCGATGATCAGCAGTTCTTCGATCTCGTGCCGCACGCGCGGCACGTCGGCCGAGGGCAGATCGATCTTGTTGATCACCGGGATGATCGTCAGGTTCTGCTCGAGCGCGAGATGATAGTTGGCCAGCGTCTGCGCCTCGATGCCCTGCGCCGCGTCGATCACGAGCAGCGCGCCCTCGCACGCTTGCAGCGAGCGCGACACTTCGGACGAGAAGTCGACGTGGCCGGGCGTGTCGATGAAGTTCAGCTCGTAGGTCTGACCGTCTTTGGCATGATAGGTCAGCGTGACCGGATGCATCTTGATCGTGATGCCGCGTTCGCGCTCGAGGTCCATCGCGTCGAGCATCTGCTCGCCGATCTCGCGCTCGGCGATGGTGCGCGTAATCTCCAGCAGGCGATCGGACAACGTCGTCTTGCCATGGTCGATATGCGCGATGATGCAGAAATTGCGCACGTTCGCCGCACCCTTCGGTACGGCGAGCGGTTGAGATTCGATCACGGGTGTCCGGTCGTCAGAAGCAGGTTTGGGCGTTGCTTTGGGCGAGCCGGACCACGAATTGGAGCGCGAGGATCACGACCAAGAACGAGATGTCCAGCCCGCCCATCGGCGGAATGATTCGCCGTACGGGCGTCAACACCGGCTCGACCAGCATCGCGACGTAATCCGTCCAGCGTCCGCGCAGACTCGGCACCCACGAGACGAGCGCGTACACCAGCATGACGAGGACGTAGGCGTGCAGCAGCCAGGCGACGACCAGTATAAAGTGCGCAGATCATTGCTTATTGTACGCGTTCGGCGCCGGGAAGTGTCGCGAGCACCTTGGCCGGCACGCCGTTCAGATACGGCGCGGGGTCGATCGGCCGGCCATCCAGCATGAGTTGATAGTGCAGGTGCGGCCCGGTCGCCTCGCCGGTGGCGCCGACGTACGCGATGATCTCGCCCTTGCGCACGCGCTCGCCGGGCGCGACCGCGAAGCGCGAGAGGTGCGCGTACCAGGTGTGGTAGCCGTTCTCGTGGTCGACGTCGACCTTGTTGCCGAAGCCGCCTTCCCAGCCGGCCGACCGACGACGCCGTCGGCGGCCGCGTGGACGGGCGTCCCGTAGTCGGCCGCGAGGTCGAGGCCTTGGTGGAATTCCGGCCACGGGTTGACCCGCCAGCCGAAGCCGGCCGAGATCGAGCCGTCGACCGGGTTGATCGAGGGCAGCGCGGCGATCATGCGGTCGCGCGCGATGAGGGCGATGCGGCGCAGGTCGAGCACGCGGTGCGCGAGCCGGTCGAAGCTGCTGCCGTCGGAGAGGCGCTGCTCCGAAAACCGGACCAGCCGCGCCAGGCGGGCTTGGACGCCGGCGACCGTCGCCGGACCGCCCGGGTGAACGAAGCCGTGCGTCGGATGGACCGGGGCCGCCGGAACCGGCGTGGACGCCGAGCAGTTTGCGGATTTCGGCGTCTTGGCGCTGGATGTCGCGCAACTCGCCGGCGAGCGAATCGGCCTGCCGATCGATGGCCTGGAGCTTCTCGTGCTGGGCCGCCGTGATCGCCTGCAGCGCCTGGACGTCTTGCTCCGCCAGGTGCAATTGCCAAGCATGAAAGCCGAGTGCCGCGCACAGCAACGCCACGAAGCCGAGCGGCCACGGCGATCGCCAGCGTGCGGCTGAAGTGCAGCCGGTAGACGTTGTAGCCTTCGGGCGGAATGATCTTGATCAGGAACGCGTTGTTGGTCACGACGCGGCCGCCTTGGCTGCCGCGATCGCGGACGCGCTCTTCCGCCGACGCTTCTTGCGAGGTTTGGAAGTTCACCACGGCCTTGCCGTACGTCCGCGTCTCTTCGCGCGAGTAGATGCTCGAGAGCACCACGCCGTCGCCGTCGCGCGTGAGCAGCGCCAGCGCGTACGACTGGTCGGAACCGACGTCGGCGAAGGCGTTGTAGCGCAGGAAGCCGATCCGCGGCGTCTCGCTCTGCGCGACTTTCTCCAGCGCCTCGATCCGCGCGGCGAGCGTTGTCAGCTCCCGGTCCGTCGCGGCGGCGGTCGCCTCGAGGGCAGTTGATCCGCTGCGTCGCCGGCTCGGCCCCGCCGCCGCCCAGCAGCCCGTCGTGCGTGCCGAGGGTCGTTTGGACGCGCCCGCAAGCGGGGCGCGGCCACGAGGAAATGATAGCCGGCCAAGACGACGAGCGCGCTGCCGATACCGGCGAGCACGGAGGCGGTGAGATCCGGCAGACGTTTCTCCTCTGGGAAAGACCTTGACGAGGGCCAGGTGACTTGCGGCACACGGGAGTGACCGCTTACCGTTGCTCCCTTCCGGTCCTGGCGGGGTTCACGGTTTTCCGTTGCGCGAGGCCCAACCCTCGTCGAAGGCCCCGACATCGTACCACACCCAAGCGGGCTCGGCTTCACCGTCCAATGTCGGGCCCTGGAGCCGCAATCCGCTTGCCTGCCCTCGGAATCTTGGCACAAATCACGCAAAACTTCGGGGCCGGCAAGGTAAATCCGCAGCCCGAATCTCCGATAACTTCGACATGAATAATCGCTCGTTCGCAGACCTTATGGTCGGCGTGCTGGCCTACGTCTCGCTCACCGGCCTCGTGGCGATTGCGGTCGAACCGGCCGCCGGGCGCCGCGTCCGTACGGCAGTTGCCGACGAGCGCTGGTCGCTGCCGGTCAAACGCCGCCGGCGCCGTGTGCGCGAAGATGCGTGCCGGCATTGCGCGGGAAGCGGCGCGTGCAATGCGTGCATGCCCGCGACATGCCGGGTCTGCCGCGGCACGGGTTTGCAGCCCCGAGACGCAACGCTGGTGCCGCGTCTCACCGAACTCTGGAACGGCGCTTCTTAAGACATACCCCGCACGGCTCGGAGGTTAGGGGGCGCGAGTTTCGCGAACCCTCATTGGATGCTAGCGTTCGCGCCGTCGCCGGCCGTCGATGCGGTCATGTTGGAAGCCCGCGCGGCCGACTTTTCCAAGCGGTCTCTCAAGCGCGAGGCGAAGCGCGCCGCGATCGATCTTGCGATCCGGTGTATCGATCTCACCACGCTCGAAGGCAAAGATTCGCCGGGCAAAGTTGAGTCGATGTGCGCGAAGGCCGTGCATCCCGGTTACGGCGCGCCGGCGGTTGCCGCCGTTTGCGTGTATCCGAATATGGTGCCCGTTGCGAAGGCCGCCGTTGCCGGCAGCGGCGTGAAAGTCGCATCGGTGGCGACCGCGTTTCCGAGCGGGCTCTCCTCGCTCGACGTCAAGCTGCGCGATACCGAAGCGGCGCTTGGCCGACGGCGCCGATGAAATCGACATGGTCATCAACCGCGGCGCGTTTCTGGCCGGCGACGAAACAGCTGGTCTTCGACGAAATCGCGGCCGTCAAGCGCGTGTGCGGCGACGTGCACGTGAAAGCGATCCTCGAAGCGGGCGAGTTCGGTTCGTACGATGCGATCCGGCGCTGCAGCGATCTCGCGCTCGAAGCCGGCGCCGATACGATCAAGACGTCGACCGGGAAGATCGGCGTTTCCGCGACGCTGCCGATCTCGCTCGTGATGTGCCAATCGATTCACTCGTTCTACCACCGCACCGGCGAGCGCCGGGGATTCAAGGCCGCCGGCGGCATCCGCACCTCGAAGGTCGCGCTGTCGTATCTCGTGCTGATCGACGAGGTGCTCGGCGGCGATTGGCTCGATCCCGATCTACTTCCGGATCGGCGCGTCATCGCTGCTCGACGACTTGCTGCTGCAGCGCGAAAAAGAACGCACCGGCCGATACCCGTCGCCCGACATCATCCCGAAAGACTAGGCGACCGCATGATCGAAGAACAAACCGCTCACGCGCTGCTCGTAACGGCAACGGCGTAAAGCGCGTCTGAAGCGTTTAGCCTACGCGACCTCGCGCGAGTCGACGCCGGCGAACATCGCGCCGTCGTACGGCCACTTCATCGGCGGCGCGTTCGTGCCCGTCGAGCGGCGGCGAAACGTTCGAGACGACGAACCCGGCCACGGGCGAGGTTCTCTCGCGCGTCGCGACCGGCACGCCCGAAGACGTCGACCGCGCGGTCGCGGCGGCGCGCAAAGCGTACGAGAAATACTGGCAGCCGCTCAGCCCGGCCCGGCGCGCCGCCTACGTCTACCGGATCGCCCGCGCGATTTCGGAACGCTCGCGCGAACTCGCCGTGCTCGAAACGCTCGACAACGGCAAGCCGATCAAAGAATCGCGCGACTTCGACGTGCCGATGTCCTCGGCGCACTTCTTCTACTACGCCGGCTGGGCCGACAAACTCGAGTACGCGGCGCGCGGCGGCCGCATGCCGCATGCGCGCGGCGTCGTCGGCTCGATCGTGCCGTGGAACTTCCCGCTGCTGATGGCGGCGTGGAAGATCGCGCCCGCGCTCGCCGCCGGCAACACGATCGTGCTCAAACCCGCCGAGACGACGCCGCTCTCGGCGCTGCGCCTGGCGGAAATCTGCGCCGAAGCCGACTTGCCGCCGGGCGTGTTGAACATCGTCACCGGCGACGGCGTCGCAGGCGCCGCACTGGCCGCGCACCCCGGCATCGACAAGATCGCCTTCACCGGTTCGACCGAAGTCGGTAAGGCGATAGCACGCAGCCGCGCCGGATCGCGCATTCCGATCACGCTCGAGCTCGGCGGCAAAGCCGCGAACATCGTCTTTGCCGACGCACCGCTCGATGAAGCGATCGAAGGCATCGTCAGCGGCATCTACTTCAATCAAGGCCACGTCTGTTGCGCGGGCTCGCGGTTGCTCGTGCAAGAGCCGATCCACGACGAGGTCGTCGCGCGGCTCGAAGCGCGCATCGAAACGCTGCGCCTCGGCGACCCGCTCGACAAGAACACCGACATCGGCGCGATCAACTCGCGCGCCCAACTCGACCGCATCAACGAGCTCGTCGCTGCCGGCGTCTCCGAAGGCGCGGTGCTGCATCGCCAATCGGCCGCCGTGCCCGAAACCGGGTGTTTCTTCCCGGCCTCGTTCTTCACCGGAGTCGGGCCGGGTATGCGCATCGCGCGCGAAGAGATCTTCGGACCGGTCCTCTCGATCCTGACTTTCCGCACGGCCGACGAGGCGATCGAGAAAGCGAACAACACGCGCTACGGTCTGAGCGCGGGCGTGTGGACCGACAAGGGCTCGAAGAGCATGTACGTCGCCGGCAAACTCAAAGCGGGCGTCGTGTGGTGTTCGACCTTCAACAAGTTCGATCCGAGCTCGCCGTTCGGCGGATACCGTGAATCCGGCTTCGGCCGCGAGGGCGGCCTCGAAGGCCTGCGTCCATACCTCGAGTTCGACCAATAGCCTCTGTGCATACGTCGCTACACGTTCCGGAGAATCTGCTCCAGCTCTACGTCGAGAACAGCCCGCTAGCACTGATTCAGTTCAACGCGGACTTGCGCATCATGGCGTGGTCGGAACGTGCGACGGCGATGTTCGGCTGGACCGAAGACGAGGTCCGCGGGAAAATGCTCGATGAGTTCGGCTTCGTTCACGAGGACGACCGCGAGCACGTGGCGGGACTCTTTCGCGCGATGGCTGACGGCCCGGCGAATTGGAACGCCAATACCAATCGCAACCGGCGCCGCGACGGCGCGATCATCCATTGCCGCTGGTTCAACGCCTACCTCGTCTCCGACGCGTTCAGCGGCTACGTTTCACTGGCCGAAGACGTCACCGAAGCAACGCTCGCGCGCGATGCCGCCTCGGCCAGCGAAGAACGCCTGAAGGCACTCTTCCAGGCCACGCCCGATGCGTTGACGTTCTTCGACTTGAACGGCCGCATCACCGATTCGAATCCGGCCTCGGAACGCTTGATGGGCGTCAGCAGCGCCGAACTCAACTCGCATCCGTTCAGCGACTTCGTTCTCTCGGAAGATCAAGAATTCGCGGCCGACCTGTTCAGTCAGGTGCTGCGCGGCGATACGGTGTCGGCCGAGCTCACGGTCCGCCGGCTCGACGGCCACACCTTTCCGGTCGAGCTCGTCGCCGGACCGATCCGCGAACGCGGCGCGGTCACCGGCGTCTACTGCTCGGCGCGCGACATCACCGAACGCAACGAAGCGCGCGAAAAGATCGAGACGAGCGAAGAACGTTTCCGCTCGATCTTCGACAACAACCCCGATCCGATGATCGCCTTCGATGCCGACGGAACCGTGACGCGGGCGAACGGCGCGGCCGGCCGCGTGCTCGAAATCGATCCCGAAACGCTGGTCGGACAAACGCTGGGCGACGTTGCGACCGACGGCGACCTGACTGCGGCGCTTGCCTGCTTCAATCGCGCGCTCGCCGGCATGGCCGGCGGGATCGAATTGCACGTGCGTCACGCGCGCGAACATTCGCTGCCCGCGTTCGTGACGATGATTCCGATCCGGTTCCGCGGGCTCGCCGCCGGCGTCCATCTGCACGTGCGCGATCTGCGCTCGACGATCGCCTCGCAACGCCAGATCGCCGCGCATGCCGAACGCATTCGCGATCTCTACATGAGCGCGGCCGCAGCCAGCGGCAACACCGAACAGCAAATCGCCGCCACGATCGAAGCCGGTTGCCGCATCCTCGGCCTCTCGGCCGGCGCGCTCTACGAGAGCGAGAGCGACAAGCTGGTCGAGATCTACGGCGAATCGCTCGGACTCGGGCTCGCGCGTTTGGCGCTGGGTTCCGACCGCGCGCTGGCGATCGATGACGTCCGCGGCTTACCGCAGCTGGCCGAGGAACCCGAGACTCCCGATGCCGCGCCGTTCGTCGCGTTCATCGGGACGCCGATCGACGTGAGCGGAACGCGGTACGGTACGTTGTGCTTCGCCGATCGCCGCCGCCGGCGCACGCCGTTCGACGACGTCGATCGCGATCTCGTGCAATTGATGGGCGCGCTGGTCAGCTCGGCGATCGAACGGGTGCGCTCGCGCGCACGCCTGCAAACGCTGGCCTATAGCGATACGGTCACCTCGCTGCCGAATCGCGCGTGGCTCGTCGATCATTTGCGGGCGCTGCTCGACGAAGCGCGCCGCTCCGAAACCGCCGTCGGCGTGCTCTTTCTCGATCTCGATCGCTTCAAGGACATCAACGACACGCTCGGCCACGACAGCGGCGACCGGCTGTTGCGCATCGTCGGCGAGCGGCTCGGCCGCGCGATCCGCACCGACGATGTCGTGGCGCGCATGGGCGGCGATGAGTTCGTCGTGCTGGCGGGCGGCAACCCGGATATGCAGGCGCTGGGCGGGCTCGCCGAACGTATCGTCGCGACGGTCGAAGAACCGATCGCGATGGACGGCTCGGAGCTGTTCGTCACAACCAGCATCGGGATCGCATCGTTCCCGGCCGACGGCGGCGATGCCGAAACGCTGGTCAAGCACGCCGACGTCGCGATGTACCGCGCCAAAGATCGCGGCCGCAACACCTACCAATTCTTCACGCCTGCTCTCAACGCGACGCTGCACACGCGCCTCTCGCAAGAGAAGTCGCTGCGCAAGGCGCTCGACAACGGCGAGTTCGTCGTCTACTACCAGCCGCAGCACGACCTCGTCAGCGGCGCGCTGGTGGCGGTCGAAGCGCTCGTGCGCTGGAATCATCCGCGCTCGGGCCTCGTGCTACCGGGGCAGTTCATTCCCAACGCCGAGCTCAGCGGCCTGATCGTCGCGCTCGGCGATTTCATTCTCGAGCGCGCCTGCACCGACATCAGCGCGCTTGCGCAAAACGATCGCGCCGGATCTGCGGCTCGCCGTCAACCTGAGCGCGCGGCAATTCCATCAGCAGCGGCTGGCGGCGAAGGTGCGCGGTTACGTCGAACGCACCGGCTTCGATCCGACCGCGCTCGAACTCGAGATCACCGAATCCGTCGCGATGAACGACGCCGCGCTCACCGTGAGCATCATGCGCGACATCGGCGCGGAGGGCATGAGCCTGTCGGTCGACGATTTCGGCACCGGCTACTCATCGCTCGGCTACCTGCGGCGTTTTCCACTGGACTCGATCAAGATCGACCGCTCGTTCGTCACCGATCTCGCTCAAGAGCCCGACGACGCAACCATCGTGCGCACGGTCATCGCCATGGCCCACTCGCTTGACCTCGAGGTCATTGCCGAGGGCGTCGAGACCCCCGAACAGCTGGAATTTCTGCGCAACGAGCGCTGCGACCGCGTCCAGGGCTTCTACTTCTCGCAAGCCGTGCCGCTGGAAACCCTCGAGACCTACATCCTGCGTGGAACGGAAGCCGCCGCGGCGGGGTAAGAACCTTACGTGGAAACCCTCAGCCTGCTCCTCGACCGGGCTGCGCTCGTCGACCGCTACCGTGCCGGCCGCGCCCGCAGCGCCCAACTCTTCGCCTCGATCGCGCCCTCCGCATATTACGAGGCGCCGATCCCGCTGCGCCATCCGTTCGTGTTCTACGAGGGTCATCTCCCAGGGTTCGCCTATCTGGTGTTGCACGAGCGCGCGCTGCGCGGTGCGCAGATCGACCCGCGCCTCGAGTTGTTATTCGAACGCGGCATCGACCCGAGCACGATCGACCTCGCCAACCGGCATCGCCGCGACGACTGGCCGGACCGCGCCACCGTTCGCCGCTTTGCGGATGCGTGCGATACGGCGCTGATCGACGACATCGCGCACGCTGTGCTCGACGATCCGTCGAACCCACTGCTCGTGAATGCCGAAGCGCTCTTCAATATCCTCGAACACGAGGAAATGCACCACGAGACGCTCACCTACATCATCCACCGTTTGCCGGCCGATACCAAACGCGGCCCGCGCATCGACGTGCGCGACGTGATGCCGGCGCAGCGCGATCCGATCGCGATCGCGGCCGGCCGCGCAACGCTCGGACTGCGGCGCGGCGAAGCCTTCGGTTGGGACAACGAGTTCGACGTTCACACGGTGGACGTGCCGGCGTTCGGCATCGACGCCTACGACGTGACCAACGGCGACTACCTCGCGTTCGTGCGCGACGGCGGAGCGCCGCCGCCGTTTTGGATCGAGCGCGACGGCGGCTGGTCGCTGCGCTGCGTGTACGGCGAAGTGCCGCTGCCGCTCAGTTGGCCGGTGTACGCGAGCCACGACGATGCCGAGCGGTTCGTTGCGTGGTCGGGCGCGCGCTTACCGAGCGAAGCCGAATATCATCGCGCCGCCTTCGGCACGCCGGCGGGCGACGAACGCGCGTTTCCGTGGGGGTCGGCCGCGCCGGCGCCGCAGCACGGCAACTTCGATTTCCGCCGTTTCGATCCCGAACCGATCGGCAGTTCGCCCGCCGGCGCGAGCGCATGGGGCGTCGAGGACCTGATCGGCAACGGCTGGGAGTGGACGTCGACGCCGTTCGCCCCGTTCGACGGCTTCGTTCCGATGGCGTCGTACCCGCAGTACTCGGCGGACTTCTTCGACGGGCGGCACTACGTGATGAAAGGCGCCTCGCCGGTCACCTCCTCGAACCTCATCCGGCGCAGCTTCCGAAACTGGTTCTTCGCCGACTACCAATACATGTACGCGACCTTCCGCCGCGCCTATCCTTAGCGGCGGCTTGGCGGGCGAGGGCCTGAGGCGCGGGAATCGAAACGGCCAGAATGTCCACCACGTCGACCATCATCTACACGCTCACCGACGAGGCGCCGGCACTGGCGACGCGCTCGCTCTTGCCGATCGTCCAGGCGTTCTCGACCGTCGCCGGAATAGCGCTCGAAACGCGCGACATCTCGCTCGCCGGCCGCATCATCGCGCAGTTCCCCGAGGCGCTCACGCCGGGGCAGCGGCAGCCGGACGATCTCGCCTATCTCGGCGAGCTCGCGACGACGCCCGAAGCCAACATCATCAAGCTGCCCAACATCAGCGCGTCGACGCCGCAGTTGAAGGCCGCGATCAAAGAACTGCAGAGCCAGGGCTACGCGCTGCCGGATTTCCCGGACGAGCCGAAGACGGACGCCGAGAAAAGCGCGCGCGCGCGCTACAATAAGGTCTTGGGCAGTGCGGTCAACCCGGTGCTGCGCGAGGGCAACTCCGACCGCCGCGCGCCGTTGTCGGTGAAGAACTACGCCCGCAAACATCCGCACAAGATGGGTCCGTGGGCGGCCGATTCGAAGACGCACGTTTCGAGCATGGACGGCGGCGACTTCTTCGGCAGCGAGAAGTCGGTGCTGATCGAGCGTCCCGGTAACCTCAAGATCGAGTTGACGACGGCCGACGGCACGAAGACCGTCCTGAAAGAAAAAACGCCGGTGCTCGCGGGCGAGATCGTCGATGCCGCGGTGATGAGCGAGAAGGCGCTGCGCGCGTTCCTCGAAGCGCAGGTGGCCGACGCCAAGGCGAAAGGGGTGCTCTTCTACGCGCAGCTCAAAGCGACGATGATGAAGGTCTCGGATCCGATCATTTTCGGCGAGATCGTGTCGGTCTTTTTCTCCGACGTTTTCACCAAACACGCCGAGACGTTCAAGCAGCTCGGCGTCGATCCGAATCAAGGTCTCGGCGATCTCTACGCGCGCATCAAAGCGTTGCCGGCCGAGAAGCAGGCCGAGATCGAAGCCGATATTCAAGCGGAATACGCGAAGCGTCCGCAACTCGCGATGGTGAACTCCGACAAGGGCATCACGAGCCTGCACGTCTCGAGCGACATCATCATCGACGCCTCGATGCCCGCGATGATTCGCGAGTCGGGCAAGGCCTGGGGCCCCGACGGTAAGTTGTACGATACCAAAGCCGTGATCCCCGATCGCAGCTACGCCGGCGTCTATGCGACGGTCATCGAGGACTGCAAAAAGAACGGCGCGTTCGATCCGGTCACGATGGGCGACGTGCCCAATGTCGGCTTGATGGCGCAAGCGGCCGAAGAGTACGGCTCGCACGACAAGACGTTCCTGATCTCCACCGCCGGCGTCGTGCGCGTACTCGACGAGTCGGGGAACGCACTGCTCGAACAGAACGTCGAGCCGGGCGACATCTTCCGCGCCTGCCAGGTGAAAGACGCGCCGGTTCGCGACTGGGTCAAGCTCGCGGTGAACCGCGCTCGCTTGAGCGGCATGCCCGCCGTGTTCTGGCTCAATCCAAAACGCGCGCACGATGCGCAGTTGATCAAAAAAGTCGAGACGTACCTGAAAGACTACGATACGGCGGGCCTCGACATCCGCATCATGGCCCCGAATGAGGCGACGCAGTTCTCGATCGATCGCATTCGCAAGGGCCAGGACACGATCTCGGTGACCGGCAACGTCCTGCGCGATTACCTGACGGATCTTTTCCCGATCATGGAACTCGGCACCAGCGCGAAGATGCTCTCGATCGTGCCGCTGATGGCCGGCGGCGGCCTGTTCGAAACCGGCGCCGGCGGCTCCGCGCCCAAGCACGTTCAGCAGTTCGAAGAGGAAGACTTTCTGCGTTGGGATTCGCTCGGCGAGTTTCTCGCTCTCGCCGCTTCGCTCGAACATGTCGCTAACGTGACCGGCAACGCCAAAGCCAAGGTCCTCGCCAAGACGCTCGACGAGGCGACCGGAAAGTTCCTCGACGAGGATAAATCGCCGGCGCGCAAGGTCGGCGGAATCGACAATCGCGGTAGCCACTTCTACCTCGCGATGTACTGGGCGCAAGCCTTGGCCGAACAAAGCGACGACAAAGAGCTGCAAGCCCTGTTCGCGGGCATCGCCCGCAACCTGACGGACAACGAAGCCAAGATCGTCGCCGAACTCGGCAGCGTCCAGGGCAAACCGGTCGACGTCAAGGGCTATTACCATCCCGATGAAGCATCCGTGCGCACGGCGATGCGCCCGAGCCCGACCCTCAACGCTGCACTGGAATCGCTGAGCCCCGCTTTGACATAGTGGATTCACGTTCCGTGAATCCTTCGCGTTTGGGCTGCGCCCAAGCCGCCCCGCTCACTCCCTGAGCGGGGTCTCTCAGGATTTGAGCCAATTCGCCGAAGTTAAGCTAAGCCAGGAGGGCATTTTTGGGAGGACTCGGGTCCGGGGGTGCGGTTTCGTCTTGGCCGCTGTTTGCGGTCGGGGGCTTTGTCGTTGCCGTAGCCGTGGTCGCGATCGTCATGCTCACGCGCGTTTTCGGCGCCAGCCTGCGCTCGATGTCGCTGCGCAACGAGTCCGAACGCCTCAAATCCGAAGTCGCCCTGGCCCGGGCTGAGGCCCGCTTCCGCACGGTCTTCGAGGGCGCGCCGCTCGGCATCGCCGTCGTCGACGTCGACGGCACCCTGAAAGAAACCAACGCTGCGTTCGATCTGATGCTCGGCTACGAGCGCCGCGAACTGGTCGGCAAGACGATGACCGAACTGAGCGATGAATCGGATCGCGAGCGCACGCTCGAGGCCTTCGGCGCCCTCGTGCGCGGCGAGGTGTCGTCGTACGAACACGAGATGCGCTATAAACGGAAGAACGGTTCCACGCTCTGGGGCGACGTCAGCGTGACCTACGTGCCCGAAGACGACGAACCGTTTGCCATTGCGGTCATCGACGACGTCAGCGACCGCATCGTCATTCGCGACCGCCTGATTCACGAAGCGACGCACGACTCGCTCACGAGCTTGCCCAACCGGGGCCTCTTCTCCGCGCAGCTCGGCGATGCGCTGCGCTCCCGGCTGCCGGGTCTCGCCGTTGCGTTCGTCGACCTCGATCATTTCAAAGTCGTCAACGACAGCCTCGGACATCTCGCCGGCGATGCGCTCCTGCGCGCGGTCGCGCAGCGGTTGCGCTCGATCATGCGGCCCGGCGAAATGGTCGCGCGGCTCGGCGGCGATGAGTTCGGCGTGATCTTCCTCGATGAAGACATCGAGGCGCGCGTCGAGTGGCTGCACGCCACCGTTGCCGAACCGGCCAACATCGAAGGCCGCCGCCTCTATACGACGGCCAGCGTCGGCGTCGCGGTCGCGCACGCGCGCTACGAGCGCGCCGAAGATCTGCTGCGCGATGCCGACATCGCGCTCTACCGCTCCAAAGCAGACGGGCGCGCGACCTACACGATCTTCAACGAGATCATGCACGACAGCGCCGTGCGCCGGCTGCAGATTTCTTCCGACGTGCGCGACGCGATCAACGCACCCGAGCAATTCCGCGTCGCCTTCCAGCCGCTCGTGCGGCTGAGCGATTGGAAGACCGTCGGCTATGAAGCGCTGGTGCGCTGGCAGCACCCGACCGAGGGCTTGATCCAGCCCGATCTCTTCATCCCGGCGGCGGAAGAGACCGGCGTGATCATTCGTTTGGGGCGCGAAGTGCTGGTCCGCTCGCTCGAGCGGCTGGCGCGCGAACAGCGTGACGATCCGACCCTCACGATGCACGTGAACGTGTCGGTCCAAGAGATCATGCACGGCGATCTGCCCGAGCACGTCTTCGCCGCCATCAAAGCCACCGGCGTACGCCCGGAAACGGTCACGCTGGAGATCACCGAAAACGCGATCATCGATACGAGCACGGGCGCGGGCGCCGTGCTCGAACGTTTGCGCGCCGGCGGCGTGCGCATTTGCGTCGATGACTTCGGAATCGGCTACTCATCGCTGCGCTATTTGAGCCTCTTCCCGATCAACAGCTTGAAGATCGATCGCAGCTTCGTGTCGGGCACCGGTGAGGGCATCGAGAGCGAGCCGATCTGCCGCATGTTGCTCGACCTCGCGCGCTCGCTCGAACTGACCGTGGTCGCCGAAGGAATCGAAACGCCCGAACAGGCGGAGCGTCTGCTCGCGCTCGGCGCAACGACCGGTCAAGGTTACATCTTCTCGCGCCCGATCATTCCGGATCGCGACAGTCGAATCGTCCTCCCCGACATCTTGCTGAAGGGCCGCCCGGTCTCAATCTCGGCTTAGAGCTTGTCGACGTCGAAGCGGTCGGCGGCTTCCATGATGATGCGCCGCGCTTCGCCCGCATCCGACCAGCCGTGCGTACTGGTCTTCTTGCCTTCGAGCAATTTGTAGGTTGCGAAGAAGTGTTCGATCTTGCGCAGCTGGTGCGCGAAGATCTGCGTGTAGTTGTGCACGTCGGCATACTCGGGCTCACCGACCGGCACGGCGAGAACCTTGTCGTCGGATTTGCCGTCGTCGGTCATCCCGAGGATGCCGATCGGCCGCGCGACCACGAGGCAGCCGCTGAACGTCGGTTCCGAAACCAGGATCAGCACGTCGAGCGGATCGTCGTCGAGCGCGAGCGTGCGCGGCGCGAAACCGTAGTCGCCGGGATAATACACCGGTGAGTGCAGCGCGCGGTCGAGCCGGAAGATGTCGAGCGACTTGTCGTATTCGTACTTGTTGCGCGAGCCGCTGGGAATTTCGACGATCACGTTGATCGCCTCGGGCGCGCGGTCGCCCAGCGGGAGCATCAGCCGGTTTTGCCGCGAATCGAGGGTCACCGCTAGCCGCTTCCCCCCGCGGAGGCGATGCCCTCCGGGAGAGTCGAGGCCGTTTCGTTGATCGCCGTGAGCTCCCATCCCGATGCGAACGAACCGCGCGCGCGGAGAATCCCAGCCGGCGAGAACTTGATCCCGAGCGCCACCGGATCGGCACCCCGCCCACCGGCACGGGTGAGGCTGCGGACGATGCCGTGCATGACGCCGGCGTGGCTGACGATCAACGCCCGGTCATTCGCGGCCATGCGATCCGTGGCGGCGCGTAAGTACGCATCGACGCGCTCGCACAGTGCCTCCCACGATTCACCGCCCTCGGCGGTGTAGTGCATCGGGGCTTTTTCATTTTTCGCGTCGAGTTCCGGCCAGCGTGCGACGATTTGGTCCCATGTGAGACCTTCCCACAAACCGAAGTGCATTTCGCGCAGCAGCGGCGTGAACTCGATGCCGATCGCGCGTCCGGCGCAAATCGTTTCCGCCGTGGTCCGCGCGCGCACAAGATCGCTTGCCATGACGCGATCGAAGTGCTCCGCCCGCAAATGTAGCGCGAGGGCCTGCGCTTGCGCCAGGCCCTCGTCATCGAGCGGGATGTCGGTTTGGCCCTGGAACCGGCGATCCGCGTTCCATGCCGTGCGCCCGTGCCGGACGCAGATCAATTCCATCCGGCCTACTTCTTGATGAACGGCCGTCCTTCATGCGCGACCAGCAAGTCGTGCATGTCGTTCGCGTGCTCTTCTTCTACGGCCAGAATGCCCTCGAGCATCGTGCGCGTGGTAGAATCTTTCGCGCCGAAGTAGTTGATGAGTTCGCGGTAGTGGTCGATCGCGATGCGTTCGGCGATCAGGTTCTCTTTCAACATTTCGACCAGATTGGCTTCCGACGGGCCGTATTGCGAAGCGGATCGCGAAACCAGATTCTTCGGGTCGAAGTCCGGCGTGCCGCCGAGCTGATTGATGCGCTCGGCGAGCTGCATCATGTGGCCCTGTTCTTCTTTGGCGTGCTGAAGGAACTCGTCTTTCGGCCCTTCGCTCGCGATGCCGGTGGCAGCCACGGCATGCATCGTATAACGGAGAACGCAGACGATTTCCGTCGCAAGCGCGCCCTGCAGCAAGTCGATCGCCGTTTCGACGTTGCCCTCGTAGGTGTCGGTGATCGCGCCCTGCTCGATGCGTTCGCGCGCATTCTTCCGTAGCGTCGCGATGTCGGTCAAAAACGGTTTGTCGGCGCCGTTGCGCCCCTTCGCTGTAGTCGTCACGGCGAAGCGCTTACCCGGCTCGCTTGGTCCCGAAACGTCCTCAAGGAGGCAGGCGAAACCCGTGGCGAACGCCCTGGCTGTCGTGAGCGAACGTGTGGCCGTCCGGAAAACCTACAAACTCTACCTGAA
The DNA here is from genome assembly GCA_963845455.1 of Vulcanimicrobiota bacterium. Taxonomy (GTDB): domain Bacteria; phylum Vulcanimicrobiota; class Vulcanimicrobiia; order Vulcanimicrobiales; family Vulcanimicrobiaceae; genus Lustribacter. Next base: position 371,190 of record CAWJSM010000005.1, read on the forward strand.
TGGCGCGTTCGTGCGGAGCGAATCGGGCCGGACCGACAACGTCGGCGGCGAGAACGTCGTGCGCGGCTCGCGCAAGGACGTCCGCGACGCCGTGATCGCCGCCCGCGCGGCGCACGAGAAATGGGCCGGCCAGACGCCGTCCAACCGCGGCCTCGTGCTCTACCGCCTGGCCGAGATGATGGAGGCCCGCGCGACGAGCCTGGCCGAGCAGCTCGTGCTCGGCGGAACCGTCAGCGCCGCAGCCGCGCAGCGCGAAGTCGAGGCCGCGATCGACCGCACCGTCTGGTACGCCGGCTGGGCCGACAAGTACGTGGTGCTGGCCTCGGCCCGCAATCCCGTCTCCGGGCCGCACTTCAACTTCTCCACCAACGAGCCGACCGGCGTCGATCGGGGTCATCGCTCCCGACGAACCCGCGCTGCTCGGCCTCGTCACGGCCGTGCTGCCGCCGCTGGTCAGCGGCAACGCCGTGATCGTCGCCGCGTCGGAGCGCGATCCGCGCACCGCCATCGTGTTCGCCGAATGCCTGGCCACGAGCGACCTGCCGGGCGGCGTGTGCAACGTGATCACCGGCGTGCGCTCGGAACTCGGGCCGGCGCTGGCCGGACACATGGACGTCGACGGCCTGCACGCCTTCGGCGTCGGGCACGAGGCCGAGGTGACGCTCGGGCGAATTGGCCGCCGAGAGCGTTACGCGCACGCGCTTCGAGGATGCGCCGCCGGCGAAGGCCTGGTTCAAGCCGTCCGTACGACGATCTCGACCGCGTGCTCGCGTTCACCGAAATGAAGACGATCTGGCACCCCGCGCGCATCTAAAGCACGTCACCTGCATCGACGATCTGCGCACGCTCGCCAAGCGGCGGGTGCCGCGCGCGTTCTTCCAATATGCCGACCACGGCTCGTACACGCAATCGACGCTGCGCGCCAACCGCACCGATCTCGAAGCGATCAAGCTGCGCCAGCGCGTCGGCATCGACGTCGACCGGCGCGATCTCTCCACCACGATCGCGGGCGAAGCCGCCGCGGCCGCCATTCGTGCTCGCGCCGATCGGGCTATCCGGCATGCAGCACGGCGACGGCGAGATCCTCGCCTGCCGCGCGGCACAAGCCGCCGGCATTCCGTACACGCTCAGCACGATGTCGATCGATTCGATCGAAGACGTTGCCGCCGCGGTCGAAAAGCCGTTCTGGTTTCAGCTCTACGTGATGCGCGACCGCGGTTTCGTGCGCGAGCTGATCGAACGCGCGCTGGCCGCGAAGTGCAGCGTGCTGATGCCGACCCTCGATCTGAACATCCTCGGCCAGCGCCATTGCGATGTGAAGAACGGCATGACGGTGCCGCCCGAACTCACGCTGCGCAACGTGCTCGACATCGCGTCGAAGCCCGCCTGGGCCTGGAGCGTTTGGCGCGGCAAGCGCAAGACGTTCGGCAACCTCGCCGGACACGTCGGCGGAATGGACGGCGTGACGTCGCTCGCGACGTGGGTGTCACGCCAATTCGATCCGACGATGACCTGGAAAGACATCGAATGGATCCGCGGCTTGTGGCCGGGCAAGATCGTGCTCAAGGGCATTCTCGATCGTCGAAGATGCCAAGATCGCATCGCAAACTCGGCGTCTCGTCAATCGTCGTATCCAACCACGGCGGCCGCCAGCTCGACGGCGCGCCGTCGTCGATCGCCGCGTTGCCGGCCATCGCCGAGGCGGTCGGTAACGACGTCGAAGTGCTCTTCGACGGCGGCATCCGCACGGGCGCCGACGTCTTGCGCGCGCTGGCGCTCGGCGCGCGCGCCGCTCTGATCGGCCGCGCGTACGTCTACGGACTCGGTGCGGCGGGCGAAGCGGGCGTGAGCCAAGCGATCGACATCCTGCGCACCGAGCTCGACGTCGCGATGGCGCTCACCGGCACGACGTCGGTCCACGACGCGAGCCGCGCCGTCATCCCGAGCTCGTCGACGGACCGATTTCGGTAATTGCGGCAAATTCAGCTTCGCTCAGCTGCGATGGGTCGCCGCGCATGAACAGCGCGTAGGCGGCGAGCGCGACGATGATGCCGAAGAACCAGCCGCCCTGCCAGAAGAATGTGCAGCGGCGCGTACACGAGACCCAGCACCGGCAGAATCCAGCCGACCACGAGCGCCGCGACGGCCTTCAGATTGGTGCCGCCGGAATACGCGTACCGGCCGCCGTTCTTGATAGAGTGCGACGAGGTCGAGACGCAGCGCGCGCACGAGCCAATAGTCGGCGATCGCGATGCCGTCGAACGGCCCGAGCAGCGTGCCGTACGAGCCGAGCCACGTGAAGATGTACGTTGCTGAACGCGGCCAGCACGTACCACGGCTGCATCACGAGCGAGAGCAGTCCGGTGAGGATCGCGCCGATGCCGAACGTGATCACGCGCGGCCAGAGATTCTCGAACGCGCGCGCGGGCGCCATGACGTTCGCGCCGACGTTGATCGTGATCGACGAGAGGATCACGATGATGCCGCCGATCAGCACGACCGCCGTCGGAAACGTCAGCAGCAAATCGACCGGGTTCCAGAGCGCCTTGCCGTCGACGCCACCGTCGCCGACGTGACCGCGATGCCGATGAACGCGAACAGCGCCATCACGATCGGCATCACGAGCTGTCCGCGCAACTGCCCGCTCTGCGATTTGCGCATAGCGCGAGTAGTCGGGAATGTTGAGCGCGAGCGTGGCCCAGAACGAGACGACGCCGATCACCGAGGGAAAGAACGCGGCCCAAAACGCGCCGCCGTGCAGCGTGCCCGGGCGTCGTGAGCATGTTGCCGACGCCGTGCACGGCGTTTGCGCCCCACACGAAGAGCGCGATCGCCGCCACCGCCAGCGTCGGCGCGGCCAGCGCGGCAAGCCGTCCGATCGCCTGCGGTCCGCGCATCGCGATGCCGACGTTGAGCAGCCAGAACACGCCGAACGCGACCCACAGATGAGGGCCGAACGCCGAGCCACGCCGGCACCAAGCGGCCGACGATCGCATCGAGCGCCAGACCGCCGAACCACGAGTTGATGCCGAACCAGCCGGCCGCGATCACCGCGCGCGCGAGCGCCGGCAAGTGCGCGCCGCGCGTGCCGAACCACAGCCGCGCGAACACCGGATACGGAATGCCGTAGCGCGTGCCGGCATGCGCGACGAGCAGGATCGGGATCAGCACGACGACGCTGCCGGTGAACACCGTGAGCACGGCTTGCCACCAGTTCATGCCGAGCGAAATCATGCCGCTGGCCAGCGAGTAGGTCGGAATGCACAAGCACATCCCGATCCAGAGCGACGCGAAACGGTTCGAGCCCCAGTCGTGCTCCGCGCGCGTGCACGGCCGCAGATCGTCGTTCCAGAACTCGGTGTTTTGCCGCCGACCGCATCGACGCCGGCGGCGTGAGCGTGACGATGCCGTCCTCGAGAACCTGCGTCGCGGGCATTAGATCTCGACCATCTCCCCATACGTTTCGGGACGGCGGTCGCGATAGAACTGCCACGTGTTGCGCACTTCTTCGATCAGGCGGCGGTCCATATCGCCGATCACGACCTCATCTTTGTCGCGGCTGCCGACGGCGACGAACTGACCGCGCGGATCGACGAGATACGATTGGCCGTAGAACTCGCCCATGTTCCAGGGCGCTTCGAAGCCGACGCGATTGATCGCGCCGACGTAGTAGCCGTTGGCGACCGCGTGCGCGGGCTGTTCGAGCTTCCACAGGTATTCGGAGAGTCCGGCGACGGTGGCCGAGGGGTTGAACACGATCTCGGCGCCGTTGAGGCCGAGCAGCCGCGCGCCTTCGGGGAAGTGGCGGTCGTAGCAAATGTAGGCGCCGATGCGCGCGAACTTCGTCTGGAACGTCGGAAAGCCGGCGTTGCCGGGTTTGAAGTAATACTTCTCCCAGAACCCGCAGCCGGCCGGACCCGCCGCCACTTGCGGAATGTGGTGCTTGCGATAGATGCCGAGCACCGAACCGTCGGCGTCGATGATCACCGCGGTGTTGTAGTACACGCCGCTGATCGTGCGTTCGTACAGCGGCACGACGATCGCGATGCCGAGTTCGCGCGCGAGATCCTGCATCAAGCGCGTCGTCGGACCGTCGGGCACGACTTCGGTCGCTTCGTACCACTTCGGATCTTGCTCGGTGCAGAAGTACGGACCGTAGAACAGCTCTTGCAGGCACACGATCTGCGCGCCCTTTTGAGCCGCTTCGCGGATCATCTTCACGTGCTTGGCAATCGCGACGCGTTTGTGCACCTCGACCGGCTCTCCGCCCGGCGTATCGTGGTGCGCTTGGACGAGTCCGATTTTTACGATGTCGCTCACGTTCTTGGGTGTCCTACTTACAGTGCGATGGGGCGGAAGGGAGCGGATTTTTGACGGATGCCTTTGCCGGTCTCGCCGACGTAGCTGCCGTTTTCAGCCACCAATCGTCCGCGCGAGAGCACGTAGCGCGGCCCGCCGCGAATCGACATGCCCTCGAAGATGCTGTTGTCGGCTTTCATGTGATGCGACGACGCCGAGATCGTGCGCGTCGCTCGTCGGATCCCAGACGACGAGGTCGCCGTCGCTGCCGACCGCAATCGTGCCCTTGCGCGGGAACAGCCCGAACAGCTTGGCCGGATTGGTCGACACCATCGCGACGAACTGGTTGAGGCCCACGAAGCCGCTGTTGACGATGCGCTCGTAGATCACGGCGACGCGGTCTTCGATCGTCGCGGCGCCGTTCGGGATCTTCGAGAAATCGTCTTCGCCGAGCTTCTTCTGCTCGCACAGGAACGAGCAGTGGTCGGAGCCGATCGTCTGCAGTTCGCCGTTCTTCAGCTTGCCGATCAGCACGTCTTGGTTCCACTTATCGCGCAGCGGCGGCGACATCACGTAATTCGCGCCGGCGAAATCCGGGCGGTCGTAGTCGCTCGTGTCGCACACGAGGTACTGCGGGCACGTTTCGCCGTAGATCGGCAAGCCGCGCTTGCGGCCGTCGCTGATCTGGTCGGCGGCGCCGCCGCTCGAAACGTGCACCACGTAGAGCGGCGAACCCGACACTTCGGCAAGATAGATCGCGCGCGCGGTCGCTTCCATCTCGAGCTGCACCGGGCGCGTGAGCGCGTGATACTTCGGCGCCGTGTTGACCGGCTTCGAGCGCTTCCTTGACGGTGACTTCGATGACGTCGCCGTTCTCGGCGTGCACTTGCACGAGGCCGCCGAACTTCGCGCAGGCTTGCATCGTGCGAAAGATCGTCTCGTCATCGACCTGCAAAATGTGCTTGTAGGCCATGAAGCACTTGAACGAATTCACGCCTTCTTGCTCGATCATGACGGGGATCTCTTCGAGCGTTTCCGGACGCCCGTCGGCGATCGTCAGATGGAAGGCGTAGTCGATCGAGGCGTTGCCGGCGGCCTTCTTGTTCCACGTCTTGAGCGCGTTCGCGAGCGAATCGCCCTTCATGTGCAAGGCGAAATCGACGATCGTCGTCGTGCCGCCGATCGCCGCCGCGGCCGTACCGCTGGCGAAGTCGTCGGCCGTGACGGTGCCGCCGAACGGCATGTCGAGGTGCGTGTGCGGATCGATGAAGCCCGGAAACACGTAGGCTGCCCGACGCATCGATGACCTTCGACCCCTCCGCGGTGGGGATCGAGGTTGCGATGGAGGAGATGACCCCGTCCTCGATGAGGATGTCGGCGACGAACCGGTATCGGTCGCCGTGACGATCGTGCCGCCTTTTACGATGGTACCGATAGCCGTTCTCTCCACGTGTGCGCGCTCTCGCCGCTGTCGACCCGCACCATCGTGATGCAGTCGTCGACCGGGCAGACCATGCTACACAGATTGCAGCCGACGCAATGTTCTTCGTCGACTTTTAGGGTGGTTTCGCCGCGCTCGTCGACGAGCCGGTCGATGCACTGGTGGGCCGCGTCTTCGCACGCGATCCAGCAGCGGTTGCAGCTGATGCAGGTATCGAGGTCGATATTGGCCACGATCTTGTAATCGAGGTTGAGGTCGTTCCAATCGACGAAGCGCGGAACGGTCTTACCGACGAGCTCGGCCGCCGAAGCGAGGCCGCGGTCGTCGAGGTAGTTGTTAAGCCCCTCGATCATGTCGCCGACGATGCGGAACCCGTCGCGCATCACCGCCGTACACACTTGCACGTTGGTCGAGCCCATCAGCATGAACTCGACCGCGTCGCGCCAGGTCGCGATTCCGCCGATCCCGGAGATCGGGACCGTTACCTGCGGATCGCGTGCGCAATCGCCGACCATGTTGAGCGCGATCGGCTTGATTGCCGGCCCGCAGAAACCGCCGTGCGACGATTTGCCGTCGACGTGCGGGATCGGGTTCCAGGTCTCGAGGTCGACGCCCATGAGGCTGTTGATCGTGTTGATCAGCGAGATCGCATCGGCGCCGCCGCGTGCGGCCGCGCGCGCGGTGTAGCGCACGTCGGTGATGTTCGGCGTGAGCTTCACGATCACCGGAACCTTCGCGGCCTCTTTCGTCCAGCGCGTGATCTGCTCGACCAGTTCCGGATCCTGTCCGACCGCCGAACCCATGCCGCGCTCCGACATCCCGTGCGGGCAGCCGAAGTTCAGTTCGAAGCCGTCGACCGGAACGGTCTGCACGGCGTTGACGAGATCGTGCCAAGCCTTTTGGTTGCAGTCAGTCATCAGCGACGCGACGATCGCGCGATCGGGATATGCGGCTTTGCACTCCGCGATCTCGCGCAGGTTGTCGGACAGCGGACGATCGGTGATCAGCTCGATGTTGTTCATGCCGAGCATTTTGGCCGCGCCGATGTTGAGGCCGGCGAAGCGCGAGGTCACGTTGACGATCGGATCGCCTAGCGTCTTCCACACCACGCCGCCCCAGCCGGCGGCGAAGGCGCGCATGACTTGATAACCGGAGTTCGTCGGCGGTGCCGACGCGAGCCAGAACGGATTCGGACTGCGGATGCCCGCGAGGTTACTCGAGAGGTCGGCCATTAACGCGCTCCTTTCCGTAGAAAACCGTCGACGGTGCGGGCCGCCGTCTTGCCGCGCTCGGCCGCTTCGACGACCATCGCATCGCTTGCGCCCGCGCGGAACATGCAATCGCCGGCCGCGAACACGGCCGGTTTGTTCGTGCGCATGTCCGAGTCGACCACCACCACACCGTGTTCGTGCACCACCCCGAACGCATCGAGCAGGGCGCCGAACTTCGACTGGCCGATCGCCGGGATCACGTTGTCGACCGGAATCACGTACTCGCTGCCCGCGATCGGCCGCGCGGTGCCGGCCGGGTCGGTGCGAATCAGCTCGAGCCCCGTCACGCGGCCGGCCGTCGTGATGATGCGATGCGGCAGCACGTTGAAACGAAACTCCACGCCTTCGCTCTTCGCGAACTCGATCTCGAATTCGTAGGCGGTCATGCGCTCGGGGCCGCGCCGGTAGAACATCGTCACCGAACTCGCACCCAAACGCTTCGAGGCGGTCGCAGCATCGATCGCGGTGTTGCCGCCGCCGATCACCGCCACCGTGTCGCCGAGACCCGGAACGACGCCGTCCAGCTTCGCGGAACGAATGAAGTCGAGCGCATCATAGACGCCGGCGGCGTCCTCGCCCGGAATGTTGAGTTTCGGCACCTTGCCCATGCCGAAGGCGATCACGACCGCGTCGTAATCGGCCAGCAGTTTCTCCGCCGGGAGATCCGTACCGACGTTCACGCCGGTTTGGATGTCGACGCCCAAACGCCGCACTTGCTCGGCTTCCCACACCGCCACGTCGACCGGCAAGCGAAACGGCACGATGCCGTAGGTATTGAGTCCGCCGGCGAGATCGTCGCGCTCGAAGATCGTCACCGCGTGACCCATGATCGCGAGATCGCGTGCGGCTGAAAGACCGGCCGGGCCGCCGCCGACGACGGCGACGCGCTTTCCGGTTGCCGGTCCCGGCTTGAAGAGCAGCCGCCCGTCGGCGATCAGCCAGTCGGTCGCGTGCTGCTGCAGTTGGCCGATGCGGATCGGCGAGTTGTCGGGCGCATAGACGCACGCGCCCTCGCACAGCTCGTCGGTAGGACACACGCGGGCGCAGCTGGCGCCCATCGGGTTGGCCTCCATGATCGTGCGCGCGCTGCCGGCCAGATCGCCCGCGGCGATGCGCCGGATGAAGCGCGGGATATCGATCGAGGTCGGGCACGCGGCCATACACGGCGCGTCGTAGCAGTTGAGACACCGATTCGCCTCGACTTTAACGTCGAGCGGCGTCATGGGTTCGGCCATCGGCGGGCCGAGTACACGGGACGAGTCCATCCGGGAAGGAACGAGACGCAGCCGCCGTAATCCTCTATGTTTCTGGCCAACGCATCCCATTGGAGAGACGCGCGTGATCGTCACCGAAGACCTCAAGACCCTGCACCGTGACTACGTCCTGACGCCCTGGATCGCCCAAGGCAACGTCGACGTTCCGGTGATCGTGCGCGGCGAGGGGTTCTATCTCTACGACGCCGACGGAAAGCGTTACGCCGACCTCTCCTCGGGGCTCGTCGCGGTCAATCTCGGGCACGGCAACCGTACGGTGCTCGACGCAATGCACGCGCAGATCGACAAGCTCTGCTTCAGCCCGCCGAGCTGGTTCCAAGACTCCCGGGCCAAGCTCGCCCAGGCGATCGTTGCCATTTCACCCTGGGGCGGTAAGGAAGGCGCGCGCGTTTTCTTCACCTCCAGCGGCGCGCAAGCGAATGAAGACGCGGTCAAGTTCGCCCGGATGCTGACGGGGCGCAACAAGGTGCTGACCGCATACCGCTCGTTCCACGGCGCAGCCGCCGGCGCGGCCGCCCTCACCGGCGAGAACCGCCGCTGGAGCAACGAGCCCGACACGATGCCGGGCGTGGTGCACTTCTGGGCCAACTACCCCTATCGCAGCCCCTTCCACAGCGAAGATCCGAAGGTGCAGGTCGAGCGCGGACTCGCCCACCTGCGCGACGTGATCTCGGCCGAGAACCCCGACTCGATCGCGGCCATCCTGCTCGAACCGGTGGTCGGTTCGAACGGCGTCATCGTGCCGGCCGACGGCTATCTGGCCGGCATCCGCGCGCTATGCGACGAGTTCGGCATCCTGCTGATCCTCGACGAAGTGATGACCGGCTTCGGCCGCACCGGCGCCGCATTCGGCGCAACCCGTTTCGACATCGTGCCCGATATGATCACGTTCGCGAAAGGCGTCACCTCGGCGTACTCACCGTTGGGCGGCGTGCTGGTGCGAGAATCCCTGGCGCAAGCCTTCGATACGCGGCCGCTCGGCGCGGGCCACACCTACAGCGGTCACCCGCTCAACATGGCGGCCGGCATCGGCGCGATCGCGGCCTATCAGGCCGGCGGATACTTCGAACGCGGGAAGACGACGATCGAAGGCTGGATGCGCAAGAAACTCGGCAAGATCCAGGACAAGCACGAAATCGTCGGCGACGTGCGCGGCATCGGCGCGTTCTTCGCACTCGAGTTCGTCTCGGATCGCAAGAAGCGCACGCCGCTGATCCCGTGGCAGGGCAAGAGCATGGGCGTCATGCCGACCCTCTTCGGCGCACTGCGCAAAGGCGGCGTCTACGCGTTCGGCCGCTACAACCTCGTCCACATCGCACCGCCGCTCACCGTCGAGGAAGCCGAACTCGACGAAGCTTTCGCCACGCTGGACAGTGCCATCGGTGAACTGGAAACTGCCTACGCCGCCTCGCAAAAATAACTTTTTTCAGAGGGCAGCGTAACCCCCATTGTCATTGCGACGTACAACATCAACGGCATCGAGCGGCGTTTGCAAAACCTGCTCGATTGGCTGCGCGCGTCGCGGCCCGACGTCGTTTGTCTGCAAGAGATCAAGTGCAAAGACTCCGCCTTCCCGCGCGCCGAACTCGAACGCGCAGGCTACGGCGCGATTTGGCGTGGCCAGGGCCCGCATCACGGGGTCGCGATTCTCGCGCGCGATACCGAGCCGATCGAAACGCGGCGCGAACTTCCCGGTGATCCGAGCGACCGGGAAGCGCGCTACATCGAAGCGGCGGTCAACGGCGTGCTGATCGGCTGCATCTACATGCCCAACGGCAATCCGCAGCCCGGTCCGAAGTTCGACTACAAGCTCGCGTGGTTCGCGCGCTTTCTCGACCTATGCGGCCGAACTTGCAAGCAGCGAACGTTCCGGCCGTGCTCGCCGGCGACTACAACGTCGTGCCGACCGACGCCGACATCTACGACATGCGGTCGTGGAAAGACAACGCGCTCGTGCAGCCCGAACCGCGCGCGCTTGTTCGCGCTGATGAACGATCGCGGCTGGACCGACGCCGCTGCGTTCACTCCATCCGGACGAGACCGATGTACACGTTCTGGAGCTACCTGCGCAAGAGCTGGGAGCGCGACGCCGGCATGCGCCTCGACCATCTCATGCTCGGCCGCGCAATTACCGCGCGCCTCGCCGCGGCCGGCGTCGATCGCGAGGTGCGCGGCGAGCCGAACGCGAGCGATCACGCACCGGCCTGGATCACTTTGTCGTAGGAAAGACGTACTCGGCGCCCGATGCGGCCTTGGGCCAGCGCGTGGTCGTGGTTTTCAGACGCGTATAGAACCGGATGCCTTCCATGCCGTGCATCGCGTGGTCGCCGAAAATCGAACGTTTCCAGCCGCCGAAACTATGGAAGGCCATCGGCACCGGAATCGGGACGTTGATGCCGACCATGCCGGCTTGCACCGCGCGATCGAACGTGCGCGCCGTGCCGCCGTCGCGCGTGAAGATCGACGTCCCGTTGCCGAACTCGTGCGCGTTGATCAGCTTCAAGGCTTCGTCGAGCGACTTCACGCGTACGATGCCGAGCACCGGCCCGAAAATTTCCTCGCGATACACCCGCATTTCCGGCTTCACGCCGTCGAAGAGCGTGCCGCCGACGAAGAACCCGTCGCCCGCCCGTTTGAACGAACGGCCGTCGAGGACCGCCTTCGCGCCCTCATTGATGCCGGTCTCGATGTAGGACGTCACCTTGTCGCGATGCACGCCCGTAACGAGCGGTCCCATCTCGACACCGTCCTCGAGGCCGCCGCCGATTTTCAGCGTCGTGATCTTGGGACGGAGCCGTTCGATCAACGCATCCGCTACCTCGTCGCCCACGGCGACGGCGATCGAGATCGCCATGCAGCGCTCGCCGGCCGAACCGAACGCGGAGCCCATCAGCGCATCGACCGCCGCATCCAAATCGGCATCGGGCATCACCACGAGGTGGTTCTTCGCTCCGCCCAGGGCTTGGACGCGTTTGCCGGCTGCGGTGCCGGTCTTGTACACGTATTCGGCGATCGGCGTCGAGCCGACGAAACTGACCGAGTTGATGCCGGGATGCGCGAGGATCGCATCGACCGCGACCTTGTCGCCGTTGACGACGTTGAACACGCCGGCCGGCAAACCGGCTTCGGTGAGCAGCGCCGCGAGTTCGAGCGCGAGCGACGGATCTTTTTCGCTCGGCTTCATGATGAACGTGTTGCCGCAGGCGATCGAGACCGGGAACATCCACATCGGCACCATCGCCGGAAAATTGAACGGCGAGATGCCGGCGCACACGCCGAGCGGCTGTCGCCGCGCGTGGCTGTCGACGCCCGTGCTGACTTGTTCGGTCAGCTCACCCTTCAATAAGTGCGGAATCCCGCACACGAACTCGACCACCTCGAGACCGCGCGCGAGTTCGCCCTGCGAATCGCTGAACGTCTTGCCGTGTTCGGCCGTGATCAACGCGGCCAGACGGTCGGCATCGCGCAACAGCAGCTCGCGAAAACGGAACATCACCGTCGCGCGCCGCGCCGGCGGCAGATCCGACCACGCCGGGAACGCGGCGGCCGCTGCCGCTACCGCCGCATCGATCTCGGCGACGCTCGCAAACGCGACCCGGCCGGTCTGCACGACCGGTTGCCGGGTCGAACACCTCACCCGCGCGGCCGGACGTGCCGGCAACGCGCTTGCCCCCGATGTAGTGACCGATGTCGGTGACGGCGTTGGGGGGCTGGATGGTTTGCATGGCGTGCCTCGTGTGGTGAAGCTAGCTCTTGAAGAGCGGGAACAGACGCTGGGCATTCTTCTCGAAGATACCCTTCTTCTGCTCGTCGGTCAGCCAGCTGATACTCTCGATCGTCGGTTTGAGATCGTCGTACGGCTTGCCGGTCACCGGATCTTTGCCCGAGCCGCTGCCGGGACGCTCGGTACCGAAAACGCACCGGTCGGGCCCGACGACGTCGAAGAGCAAGTCCAGCGATTTTTGATTGTGCAGACAGGTATCGAACCAGAAGCGCTTGAGCGTCGTATCGAACGTCTCGGTCTTGACGGCTGACTTGCCGACGAACTTCGCCGTTTTGGCGTCGGTGGCGCCGCGGAACTCGAAGCCCGATTCGGACTTGCCTTTGTGCATCTCGCGATTCGAGCGCCAGCGCCCGATCTGGTAGGGAATCGATCCGCCGCCGTGGCTGATCAGCAGATTCAGTTCGGGATAGCGATCGAACACGTCGGAGCGCGCGATCGACGTGATCGCGAGGCTCTCTTCGGTGACGAAGTGTTCGTCGTAGGTCTCGCGTCCGCAGCAGCCGCCGCTATGAACGTGCAGCGGGATCTTCATCGCGATGGCCTTTTCGTAAAGCGGATACCAATACGGGTCGGCGAGCGTCGGCGTTTGATCGAGGCCTTCACCCGGGTCGGGATTGAGCAGCATGCCGATGAAGCCTAGCTCGTTGATCGCGTAGTCGATCTCGTCGAACGTGGTTTCGATCGGCAGCCCGGAGCATTGCGGAATACCGGCGATCCCGCGGAAGCGCGTCGGGTGAAATTTCACCGTCTTGGCGATCAGCTCGTTGTTCGAGCGCGCCCAAAGTTGCGAGTCGGTGAAACGGCCGCGGTGGATCTGCTGGAACGGGCGCGGCGAGATGAATTGAATGTCGGTCCCGACCTCGTCCATCAGCTTGACGTTGCTGTCGGCCGATTTCCGCAGTTCGTCGTCCGAGACCGCGGCAAGGGCGGCGCCGTGCTGGCCGCCCGAAACGATGAGGGTACTCCGGTACGCATAGAGCGTCGGCGGAGCAACCAAGTGCGCGTGCGCGTCGATAATCATGGGGCGGGCTTCGCTGCCCGTGGTCGCCTTCTTCTTGCGATACGCCCCGGAGGGGGCTCGCCCAGGTTATGGGAGTATGCACGGGCATGAGCGTACTGATCACCGGCGGGACGGGGTTCATCGGCCTCCATACGTCGCGCGCATTCCTCGATCACGGCCACGACGTCGTTTCCACCCAGTTCCGGGTGCGGCGCGAACTGGCCGAGGTCGAAGCGCACCGCGCGAGCCGCTTTCACCGCGAAGTCCTCGATGTAACCAGCGCCTACGCCCTCGATGCGGTCTTCGAACGGCACGACATCGATCAGGTGCTGCACCTCGCAACCACGGCCGTCGGCGGGCCGCCCGCAGCCGAAGATTTCCGCGTGAACATGGACGGGATGATGGTGATTCTCGAGGCCGCGCGCCGAAACCGCGTCAAGCGCGTGGTCGTCGCGAGCTCGATCACCGCGTATCACGGGCTCGACGGACCGTTTCTTGAAAGCATGCCGATGCCGATCGCGTCGAACGGGCCGACCGGCGCGTTCAAGAAAGCGGGCGAGATCACCGGTCTGCACTTCGCCGACCGCACCGGCCTCGACGTGGTGTTCGCGCGCATCGCGTTCGTCTATGGCCCGCTCTACCATTCGTTCACCAACGCGCCGAGCCGCGTCGCCCATACCGCCGTGCGCGGTTGGGTCGATACGGGCAAAACCAAACCGCTGGCGGGCGATAACTTCGACTATCTCTACGTCACCGATTGCGCCGATGCGCTCTATCGCATGCAAACCGCGACGTCATTGAAAGAGCGCATCTATAACGTCGGCGGCGGAACTGCTGTCCCGTTACCGCACGTGCTCGAAGCCGCGCGCGCCGTCAAACCCGGCATCGAGTTCACCTTCGCCGACGGCCAAGACCCATTCCACAAACCAACGTCGTACATGGACATCAGCAGCATCACCCGCGACACCGGCTGGAAACCCGCCCACGACATCAACGCCGGCATGGCCGCCTACATGGAGTGGCTGAAAGACTTCGAAGTCTAGGCAAGCGCCGAAGACCGTCGATGCGGCTTTTGTCATCCCGAGCTCGTCGAGGGACCGCGGACACTCTTGCCCATCAGTTCCCGCTTACGAGACGCAGCCGAATGTCAGCGATGAGCCGCCACCAACTCGCGCACGATGCGACGCGGCGCGAAGTGAATTAACGCCGCACGCGCGTCGTTAAGTGACCTCGATGATACTCGCCAGCGAGAAATTCGGGAAGTCGGTGCGAACCTGTCCGACGCTCACTCGCCGACGGCCCTCGGTTGACCAATGCATGGCTCGATCTGGCGCTGCAGCTCACGGAGCGTCCGGGCCTCCTCGCGGCGGTTTCGCCGACGGCACCCGACGCCGGGTAGACCCGGCGGATACGCGCGCCCGAGCCGCCATCATGTGCGGGCTGCATACGATCGACGTAAATTTTCATCGCGGCTCGCCCTTCGATCTGTCGCATTACTGATTCTTCAGCAGTACCGCGCGGAACATCGCGATTGTTCTGTCCGGCGACTGTGACGACTCCGGGCCGCGAGCGGATGCTCTCCACTGCTCGTATACCTGGCCGACTCGGCGTTCTATCCGTGTACCCAAGATTCCCTGAGTATCCTGGCGGCGTTCGTCACTTCTCTGCTGCAACTGTTCCCCGCGAAAAATCGCGTCGACCATTGTCAGGGTATCGGCAAGAACGACTTGAGAGGCCGCAAGCCGTTCGCATACTTAGCAGAGCGAAGAGGAGGGCATTGCCAGCGGACATGTTTCTGACTCTGTCCTTGTATCAGTCGAGTCGATTCAGAGAGTTTGCGGCGCGCCTACCCGAATTACTTCAGTGATACCGAACGATTGCATCACATCAGTCGAATTAGCTAAAACCTCAGACGCCTCCTAAAGCAAGCCCCTTATAGAAAATAGAAGACCCCGCAATGCGGGGTCTTCTACGCACATTAGGAGAGGGGGGGATTCGAACCCCCGGTCGGTTTGACCCGACTCTCGCTTTCCAAGCGAGTACATTAAACCACTCTGCCACCTCTCCGCGGCCGACTCGCCCCGTTCTTCCAACTGTGAGCGCACCCCTCGAACGTTTGCGCCGTACAGCGACGTTTGTAGGATAGGTAGGCTCAAAATGATCGCTCGCGTAGCTGCCGCACTCATGGCAGCGCTGTTTTTCTGCGTGTCCAGCCGGTGGGATCCCGTCGAGGCCGCCCCGCGCGCCGACGTGCTCGTGGTCGGCGGTACGCCGGCCGGCGTCGCGGCGGCGCTGGCAGCGGCCCGCCTCGGCGAGGACGTCACGCTCGTCGCGCAGCGGCCGGTCTTCGGCGGCGTGCTGACCGATGCGACGATGGACCAGTGGGATCTCAACCTCGCCCCCGACGGCACGCCGATCGAAGGCGGCATCTTCAGCGAGATCCATGCGGCGCTCGGCGATGCGTTCACGCCCGGACGATGCGGCCCGCGTCTTCGGCGATCTGGTTGCAAGCGAGCCGCGCATCCATGCGATCGTGAACGCCTGGCCGGTGTCGGTCCGTGTCAGCGGGGTCGCGGGCGGTTTGCAAGTCGACGACGTCACGTTCGCGCGCAACGGCAAAACCGACTTCACCATCGCCGCGCCGGTCGTCATCGATGCCACCGACGACTGCGACCTCGCCGCGTTAGCCGGTGCGCGCTACGATGTCGGCCGCCAAGACACCGGCATCGATGAACGGATGCAAGCCGTGACGCTGATGTTCACGTTCGAAGGCGTCGATTGGGCGGCGCTCGCCGCGGCCTACGATCCGCGGGCCGACGGCGCCGGCGGCGTGATGGGGCGCCGGGCGTGGGGCTACGCCAAGCTCATGGCGGGGTACCGTCCGCTCTCGAGCGACGTGCTCGTGCGCGACCTGAACCTCGCTCACGAAACCGACGGCTCCGTGAGCGTCAACGCGATCGACGTGCTCGGCGTCGACGGCCGTTCGGCAAGCGACCTGTTGCACGCGCGGGAACTCACCGAGAACGAAGCACCGCATCTGCTGGCGTATCTGCGCGGACGCTTGGCGGGCTTCGGCGATGCGCGCATCGGCCGTTTTGCCGAGGCCGTGTACGTGCGTGAGACGCGCCACGTGCTCGGCGACGAATGGCTGACCGCGGACGACGTGTGGAACGGCGTGATCCCGGCCGACAGCATCGGCCTCAGCTCGTATCCGCTCGATCTCCATCCGGTCACCGCTACGAGCACGCTCGCGTACGCGCCGGTGCGCCACGTCTACGGCGTTCCGTTCGGCACGCTCGTGCCGCGCGGGTTCACCAACCTGCTGATGGCGGGCCCGTCGATCTCCGCCTCGCACGAAGCCGCGGGCAGCGCGCGCGTGATCCCGACGACGATCGAGGAAGGTCAAGCCGCCGGCACCGCCGCGGCGCTCGTCAACGCACGGCACATCACCGTTGCCGAACTCGCCCAAACTCCCGCGGATATCGCTGCATTGCAGACGACCCTGCACGAGGCGGGCGCAGATTCTAGCGGTCGTTGATGTTCAGCGTGCGCGGCCGCGTCAGCACGCGCTCGTACACGTACGGAACCTCACCGACCTCGGCGTCGCCGGTTTGCGTCGAGCGGCCCTCCGCATAGGCCGGCGCGCCGCCTAACGCGCCCTTCACGACTTCGCCCAGACCGAACATCTCGGCGACGCCGCCGACCAGGTCCATGAAGTCGCCGTCCATGACTAGTCGTTGAGGCCGATCTGGAACATCGGCGAGACCTTCGTCTTCTCGCCGCGTTTCACGATCGAGGTTCCGATCGCGAGAAATTCGATCACGTGCGGCTCCCAGACGTGATTCTTCTCGACGATGTTCATGCCGACGATTCCGGTCGCGCCGTGCGCTTCGGCCTCGGCCTGCATGCGGCTCATCGCGAGTTCGCGCGCATCGTAGAGCGCCTCGGTATAGTTCTGCAGCTCGATGTTGTTGCCGAGCGTGCGGATCGACTGCATGAACCCTTGATGCGCGATGTGATAGACGCAACTGCCGAGAACGAGTTCGGCCGGCACGTAACCCGCTTGGTGCAATTTGTAGAAGTCTTGCACGGAGAGGTCGCACGTGAACGGCTTGTCGTGCACGGTGCGATACGATGCGCCGGGCGGCGCTTTGACCGCGGTGCCGATCGCCGTGAACTCGAGCGCGTTCGGCGCCCAAATGTAGCCGCCGACTTCGAGCCGCACGCCGACGATGCCGTCGGCGCCGAGCACCGCGGCTTCTTCTTCCATCCGGCTCATCGCGAGTTCGCGCGCCTGGTACATCGCCTGCGAGAGATAGCCGAGTTCCTGGTTTTGAAAGTAATTGCCGATCTGGAAGCCGACGTGAAAGATCGAGCTGCCGAGCACGAGGCCCAGCGGCTGCATCTGCAGTTCGTCGAGCAGCACGAACTCGCTCACCGAGAGATCGCTCGTGAACATCGGCGCGCCGCCGACGCCGCTCATCCGCCGAAGACGGGAAATCGCATCCTGCGGTACGCCGCCGGGCGTCACCTCGACGTTGCGCGCCTGGTTCTGCTGGCCGGGACCGAAACCGAAGAAGCTCATCTATCTCTCCAAAAACCGGGTGAGGGTTTCGCGCGTGCGGCGGTCGCGTTCGACGAACGCGCCCAAGTCTTCGTAGAGCCCGCGCAGCCACGCATCGAGGTCGACCGTTTCGGTGCGCAGGGCGACGCCTCGAACCACCTTCGTCGCGCTGGCCTCGATACCGCTGCGGTGCGCGGCGAGGTTGTAACGCAGTGCCGAGTCGCCCGAGGGAATCGTCAACTGCAGCGCTTCGACGGCGCCGAACCCCATGCGGCCGCGCTGCACGGTGAGCAGTTGCGGCACCAGCTGCGCGAATCGCTCGGCAGCGACGGCGACCAGCGCCGCCGGCTGCGGCCCCGCATCGCGTTCGATCCCGTCGAGAAACGTCCGCACGAGCGCCAGCGGTCGACGCCGAGCGTCGGCCGAGACGTCGGCCGGCACGGCCTGCGGCAACTCCTCGACCGGGCCGAAGCGTTCGGCCAGGAACGCACCGTTGGCGGCAATGCTCTCGGTGCTGCGCGCCGCCACCTCGCGCAAGCGCTGCGCCGTCGCGCGTTCGAGGTGATCGAGCTGCGCGACGAGCAGTTCGTCGGGCGTGCGTCCGGTCGCGTCGCGCTCGCCGCGTAAGCTCGGCGGGATGTCGAAATACGCGCGCAGCGTATCGGGCAGATAGCGCGCGCGCGTTTCGCGCAGCGAGAACGTCGCTTCGTCGGTCACGCCCGATTGGGCGAGTACGCGCTCGGCCTCGTCGAGCAGGGCTTCGATGCGGCTCACGCGCTGCGCGGCCTCATCGGGGACGTGCATCATTTCCGCAGCAGCGGAGCCACCCGGTCGTAGGGCAGCCCGTAGAGCGTGACGCCGTTGGCTCCGGTCATCGTGCGCGCGCTGAAGATCGCGTCGTCGATCGCTTCTTCGGTTGCATCGACCGTCGCGGTGAAGAGTGCGTCGACGCGGTCTTCGTCCGTTTCGAGCGGCGGTCCGGTGATGCCGCCGCCGCGCGGATAGATGTGCGTCGTCGAAAACGCGAAGAACAAATCGCCGCTCGAGGTGTGCGAGGTCGCGCCGGTGCGCGCGAGACCCATCGTGGCGCGCTTCGCGATGTCGCGCAAGCGCAGCGCATCGAGCGGCGCGTCGGTCGCAACGACGATGATGATGCTGCCGTCGGCGGCGCGCCCCGTCGTGGGCGCGAGGCCGCAGCGCGCGGAAAGACGGGCAGCAACTCGTGGGCGAGCGCGCGTCCGACCGGTACTCCGCCGATCAGCAATTCGTTGCGCGAACCCGTATTCACGTTCACGAGCACGCCGACGGTGTAGCCGCCGAGCTCCTTCGGCAGCACGCGCGATGCCGAACCGATTCCGCCCTTGAAGCCGAAGGCGTGCATCCCGGTCCCGGCGCCGACGTTGCCGCGCGGAAAATCGCCGGGCGCGGCCGCATCGAGCAGCGCACCGACGTCGGCCGGCGACACGTGCCGGCCTTGGATGTCGTTCATCCCCTGGTCGTCGCACTCGGCCACGACCGGCAGCGGCACGTCGGCGCGGATGCCGATATCCGAATGTTTCGAGATCAGCCACGAAACCACGCCGTCGTCGACGCGCCCGACGTTGAGCGTGTTGGTCAGCACGATCGGCGTTTCGAGAAAGCCCGCCTGGTCGACCCAGTGCGCGCCGGTCATCTCGCCGTTGCCGTTGAGATCGAACGTTGCCGCGGCGACGCGCTGGATCCACGGGTCGGCGTTGGGCAGAATCCCGGTCGCGCCGGTTCGTACCGGGCCCATGCCGGGCACGAGGGGACCATTGCCCTCGATCTTCGTGACTTGTCCGACTCGCACGCCGGGAACGTCGGTGATCCCATCGAGCGGCCCGGCGGGCAGCGTGCCCACGGTTACCGGCGAGCGGGCCCCCGCCAGTCCCGATCCCGCTACCGCGATGCACGCTGCAAACGCCGCAACGAAACGTCCGACCCGTGTTCCGCCGCGAAATGCCACAGCCGGGCTTTCAGCGGGCAGGGGTAGGCACACCCTCCTGCGCCGCGCGAAACCCGCCCCACTTGCCCGCCCCGCGCGGTCCATCCGAAGCCGAGGAGCAGTCACACCCGATGATCACCCTACCGAACCCCTCGCAGAGCTTGTCCGACGATCTCAAGGCGATCGGCCTCGATCGCGTCGCTACGGTTCATCGCAACCTGACGATGGTCGACCTGATGGAACATGCCGTGCGCAACGGCGAGGGCCGTCTCGGACCCGACGGACAGATGATCGTTGAAACGGGCCGTCATACCGGCCGTTCACCAAAAGATAAGTTTTTCGTCAAAGAGCCCGGCAGCGAAACGCACATCGACTGGGGTGCGGTCAACAAGCCGATCGCGCCGGAAAAGTTCGATGCCCTGCTCGTGCGCGTCGGCGACTACTTCGCCGGTAAGGAAATCTACTCGCTCGACTGTTACGTCGGCGCCGATCCGCGCTACCGCATGCCGGTGCGCGTGCTGACGACCAGCGCCTGGCAGTGCCTCTTCTCGCAAGATCTGTTCATCCGCAAGACGACGGACGACGACAACTTCAAGCCGGAATTCACCGTGCTCGACGCGGCGCTCTTCGAAGCCGATCCGGAACGCGACGGCACGCGCACCAGCACGTTCTGCCTCGTGAACTTCGCGCGCAAGATGGTGCTGATCGGCGGCACGCAGTATGCCGGCGAGATCAAGAAGTCCGTCTTCACGCTGATGAACTACCTGATGCCGCTCCGCGGCGTGCTGCCGATGCACGCGTCGGCCAACGTCGGGCCCAAGGGCGACGTCGCGATCTTCTTCGGCCTCTCGGGCACCGGAAAAACCACCCTGTCTTCGGATCCGACGCGCCCGTTGATCGGCGACGACGAACACGGCTGGTCGGCCGACGGCGTCTTCAACTTCGAAGGCGGCTGTTACGCGAAGACGATCGCGCTCTCGCAGACGGCCGAACCCGAGATCTGGGCCGCCGTGCACCGCTTCGGAACCGTGCTCGAGAACGTCGTGATCGATCCGGTCACGCGCGCGCTCGATCTCGATTCGGAAAAGCTCACCGAGAACACGCGCGCCGCCTATCCGATCGAATTCATTCCCAACATCGTGCCCGGCTCGATGGGCGGGAACGCCAACACGATCATCATGCTGACGGCCGACGCGTTCGGCGTGCTGCCGGCGATCGCGAAGATGACGCCGGCCCAAGCGATGTATCACTTCCTCTCCGGCTATACGGCCGTGGTTGCCGGCACGGAGCTCGGCGTGACCGAACCGACCGCGACGTTCTCGACGTGTTTCGGCGCGCCGTTTATGGTGCATCATCCCACGGTCTACGCGAAGCTGCTGGGCGAACGCATCGCCAAGCACGACGTGCAATGCTGGCTCGTGAACACGGGCTGGGTCGGCGGCGCGCCGCCCGAAGCCAAGCGCATGAAGATCGCCTACACGCGCGCGATGGTCAACGCGGCGATCGAAGGCCGCCTCGACGGAATCCCGACCAAGGTCGAGCCGTTCTTCGGTCTGGCGGTACCGCAAAGCGTGCCCGACGTGCCGCAGGAAGTGCTCGATCCGCGATTAGCGTGGAGCGATAAGGCTGCCTACGACGTCCAAGCCAACAAACTCGCCGCCGCATTCGCGGAGAACTTCAAACAGTTCGAAGCGGCATCGACACCCGACGTTCTCGCGGCGGCGATCAAACCTAAATGAAGCGTTCGGTATTCACGGGTCTGATCGCCTCCGCGGCCGCGGCGCCGCGCATCGCCTCGGCGCAAGGCGCTCCGACCGTCATTCGCCTCGGCACCGCGCCGGTGGAAAGCTACGCGCTCGCGTATTACGGCGTCGAGCGGGGCTTCTTCAAAGCCGCCAACCTCGACGTGCAGATCCAAACGTTCAGCGGCGGCGGCGGCGTGATGACGGCCGCTGCGGGCGGCGCGCTCGACATGGGTTGTGCCAATGTCGGGGCGCAGGCGAACGCGTACATAAAGAACTTACCGTTTGCGATGATCGCAGGCGGGGGCAACTATTCGAGTGCTTCGCCGACGACCGTTCTCGCCGTCGCGAAGAACGCTCCGTTCAAGACCGGCAAAGACCTCAACGGCAAGACGATCGGCTGCTCGACGCTCAAAGATCTGCAGCAAGTCTCGGTGATGAAGTGGGTCGATGCCAACGGCGGTGATTCATCGACCCTTAAGTTCCTCGAGATTCCCGTGCCCGAGATGGCGCCGGCGCTCGTGGCCGGCCGCATCGACGGCGCCTGCGAACTCGAACCGTCGCTAACCTTCGCGATGAACGACATCCGCATCTTCGGCAAATGCTATGACGCGATTTCGAAGACGCTGACGATCACGACGCACTTCGCCAACAAAGAGTGGCTCGATAAGAACCCCGCCGCGGCTAAGGCGTTTATCGGGGCGATGAAAGCGGCCGCGCAGTGGGCGAACAAAAATCAGGCCGCCGCCGCACCGATCCTCGAGAAGGTATCCCAGATCCCGGCCTCCACCGTCGGCGTCATGCACCGCGTCGTCTTCGCCGAAACTCTCGACCCGACGTCGATTCAGCCGGTGATCGATGCCACCGCGCAATACAAATTCATTCCCAAGACTTTCAACGTCTCCGACATGTTCTGGTCCGGTAGGTAGCTATTTAACCTCGAGGTGCTCGGCGCCGTCCCACGGGCCGGCGCGTTCGCGCACGACCGAGAGCGTGCAGCGGTCGCGGAAGTAGGCCGCGACCGTGTCCTCGGGACAGATCTCCGCGATGCGCGAGAAAATACGGCCTGCGGTGAGCAGCATGCCCTTGCGGTATTCCGCCATGCCGGCCGCAAACTGCGTCTGCGTTTTGTCTTTGTGCTCGGCGAGTTCGTGCGCGTCGTTATCGTAGCACTCGTAGATCTCGACCGCTTCGGATTTGCCCTTGGCGCGCACGGCGCCGAGCGCGCGCAAGCGGAACTTGTGATCCGACGGCAAGTTCTCGACGACGGAACCGCTCAGGAGCAGGTTGACGCCGAACGTTTTCGTCATGCCCTCGATGCGCGAGGCTAGGTTCACGGCATCCGCGATGACGGTCGTTTGCATCTGGTCTTCGGCACCGATCGTGCCCAGCATCAACGTTCCGCGATGCAGGCCGGTACCGATCTTGATCGGCGCGTAGCCGGCCATCCGGCGGCCGTGATTGTAGCGCGCGATCTGCTGACCCAGGTCGACCGCGGCTTGCACGGCATCGATCGCCGCGCCCGGAAAGAGCGCCATCACGCCGTCGCCGAGATACTTATCGACGAAGCCGCCGCGCGCGCGGATGATCGGCGTGACGTTGCGCAGGTACGACGTAAGAAAGCTGAAGTTCTCTTGCGGGGTCAGCCGTTCGGAGAGCTGCGTGAAATCGCGGATGTCGGAGAAAAAGACCGTCATCTCGCGCTGCATGTGGTCGCCGAGCTTCACGTCGGCCAGCGACTTGCGCTCGAGCATGTCGAGGAATTCGCGCGGGATGAAGCGGTGAACGGTTTGCGCATTTTCCCACGCCGCGTCGATGACCATCGGCGGCTTGCCCGGCACGCGGAGCGGCAACACGGCCGTTTCCGCCGCCGGCGGCTTCGGTGCCGAGTGAGACGCGGCATAGACGCGCAATGCGGCGGAGATGCGCTTGTGAATCAGCAGCGGGTTGCTCTCATCGTGCGGCAGCAGAATATAATCGTCGGCGCCGCGGTGCAAGCACGCTTGGACGCGGCTCGTCGCATCGGTGCCGGCCACGACGATCACCGGTATGCGGCCGGCCGGACCGTGTTCGGTCTTCGCCGTCTTCAAAAGCGCCAGCACGTCGTGGCTGTGCTGCATTACGTCGATCATCAAGCAGGTCCGTCGTGCGCGCGATCAGCGTGGCGATCGCTTCGGCAGGCAGCAAGAACCGGACGACGGTGGTACCGTCGTCTTTCACAATGGATTCGAACGCCTGGTGCTCCGCGTCGGTGCCCCCGACGTACGCGATACGGACCTGGGACAAACTATAACCCCCGTCGGCGCGTTGGGCAAGCAAGCGCCTCGTCCCCGCTATCCTGGCCGGAACGCGCCTGAACTTGTGATCGGCGACAAAAAAGGCGGCCACATCCGTGACCGCCCTTTAGAGGGAGCAATTGGATTAAATTTCGGCTAGACCGGCTCTAGAACAGGTTCCAGAGGTACTGGTTGTAGATCTCGTGATGGTACTGAACTTCTTCCGGTTTAACGAACGTCCCGAGCAGGCGCGGGCAGCGGTCGGCGCTGGCCTGCTTGAGATCGGCGTAGCGGCCCTTCACGTCCTCACCCAGGATCGTACTGATCCAACTCGAGTTGTTGAAATCGGTGAGGGCGTCGTAGATGTTGTCGGGCAGGTAGCGGTCGGCCGTGCGCAGGTTCTTCTCGGTCGAGATCGTTCCGTCGAGGCCGGTCTTGAACACCGTGTAGAGCACCGCGTACGGGTTGGCATCCGGTCCGACCGAGCGGACCTCGACGCGCGAGCTGCGCTCGTTGCCGATCGGAACGCGGACCATCGAGCCGCGGTCGACAGCCGAGGCCTTGATTTGGTTCGGCGCCTCGAAGTGCGGGTCGAGGCGGCGATACGCGTTGACGCTGGCGTTATAAATGAGGCACGTGTCGCGGCCGACGGTCAGGATGCGGTCGATGAACTTCCAGCCGAAGTCGCTGAGCTTCTCATCGCCCTTCGCGTCCCACATCAGGTTCTTGCCGCCCTTGCCGTTCACCGAAACGTTGGTGTGCATGCCGCTGCCGTTGACGCCGACGACGGGCTTCGGCAGGAAGCTCGCAGTCATGCCGAGGTTGGTTGCGACTTGCCGGCAGATCAGCTTATAGAGCTGGATCGTGTCGGCCGCAGCGGTGACTTCGCCGTAGCTGTAGTTGATTTCGAACTGCGAGGGTGCGACTTCCGGATGGTCTTTTTCATTTTCGAAGCCCATCGCGCGCTGCACTTCGGCGACCGTATCGATGAACTTGCGCAGCGGATCGCCGGGCAGCGAATGATAGTAGCCGCCGGTGTTGACGTACTCGAACTCGCGCGTCTCGTGGTACTTGCGCTCGGCGTCGAGGCCGTCGAAGACGAAGCCTTCGATTTCGTTGGCGGCGTTGAGCGTGTAGCCGTCTTTCTCGAACTTGTCGTTAGAGAATTTCTTGAGAATGCCGCGCATGTCGGCGCCGAACGGCGAGCCGTCCTTGTCGATGACTTCGCCGAAGACGAGCACTTTGCCCGAACCGAAGATGTCGCCGGGCACCCAATAGAAGGCGCTCCAGTCGACGAACAGCCGCAAGTCGCTTTCTTTTTGCGCCGTGAAGCCGCGAATCGACGAACCGTCGAAGGTCAGGTTGTCGGCCGACTTGATCAAGAATTTCTTGTCGTAGTCGAGCATGTGCAGCCGGCCTTCGAGATCGCTGAAGCACAGCGTGACGGCCTTGATGCGCTTCTCGCCCGAGAGATATTTGAGGCGCTCTTCCTGCAGCTTGTGCATCGCGACGCGATCCTTGCGCTGCTGCTTGGCCGCGAGGTTCAGCTCTTCGAGCTCCCCGTACGGCAGCATGAGGTAATCGCGTAGGTCGGCACTCATCGTAGACTCTTGCACTCCTTGGCGTGGATCAATAGGCCGTGGTAATTAGGGCCAAAGTCGCACAATTGCCAGCCGGGCGCCCGAACCCTCGGGCCATTTGGCGCACCGGTATGGCGGCCCGTGCCCTTTGTGGTGAAATCGGCCAGTCCGCCCTCGGGCGAGCCGGCTACTCTTCGACGAATTGCGGCCCGAGGCCGAATGTTTTCCAGTCGAACCCCTGATCGCGGAAGCCGGTATCGACTTCGACGTTCCATTCTTGCGGCGGCTGATCGACGACGACGACGGCACCGCCGGCGAGGCTCTCCAGCACGCGCCATAAATAGCGCACGACGAGGCAGCGCGTGAATTCGTTCAAGCGGCCCCATTGATCGGTGGCGGTGAGCTCGAGCCGCGTCTCTTGCTCCGACTTCCACACGCTGTAGTCGGTGAAGATGTCGCCGTACTTTTGTTTGGGACCCGCCAGCACGGTCTTGATGCGGGCTTCGAGGTCAGGGGCGCGCTTGCGTTGGGTCCGGATGCGGGCCTGCGCTTCCGCGCGCCAGCGCATCCACGCCAACACCGCCAAAATCGCGACAACGATGACGCCGACGATCGCGATTACGAGCATGGTCAACGTTTTTCGCCCATTACTCCGCACTTCTCCATTGGACGCGCCCTACGGCACGTAGCCTTCCGCTCCCTTGGCGCCTAAGCATTTTGTGACAGAATTATTCGGGGCATACCGAGTCGCAACTCCGATGAAAAGATTCTGGGTCTAAGCAGGCGATGAAAGACGTCGCAAAAACCGATGCCGAGTGGCGCGCCGCGCTGCCGCCCGACCGCTACGCCGTGTTGCGCGAGGCCGCGACGGAGCCGCCCTTCAGCGGAGCGCTCTACCACAACAAAGAGCAGGGCACGTACACCTGCGGCGCCTGCGGTGCACCGCTGTTTTCATCCGACACGAAGTATGAAAGCGGCAGCGGCTGGCCGAGTTTTTTCGACCCGCTCACGAGCGACGCGGTGAAGGTCGTCGAAGACCGTTCGCACGGCATGGTGCGTCGCGAAGTGCGTTGCGCGCGCTGCGATTCGCATCTCGGGCACGTGTTTGAAGACGGCCCGCAACCCACCGGCGAACGCTACTGCATGAACTCGCTCGCGCTGGAATTCACACCGCCGGGGAAATAGCGTCCTCGAGGCCCGCAGCGATGCGCAGCAGACCGCCGTCCTCGCCGCGCCTTCCCACCAGCATCAAGCCCACCGGCGCTCCGCCGGCAACGGCGAGCGGTAGCGAGACGGCGCAGCCATCGAGGACGTTCACCGCGCTCGTATTGCGCAGCACGAGCGCATTGATCCGTGCGTACAGTTCGGGATCGGCGATGAGATCGGCGATCGGCGGCGGCACGATCGCGACCGTCGGCCATAGCAACGCATCGTAATTCGCCGTTTCCGCTTCGAATGCGGCGATGTAGGCGTCGCGGCCGCGCAGCAGATCGATGTAGTCGGCCGCGCTGATCCCCTCACCGCCCCGGATGCGCTTAGCGATCTCGGGGTCGTAGCGCGCTTCGTCTTTGGCAATCAGCTCGCGGTGCCACCAGTACGCCTCGGCCGCCGATATATTCACTTTGCCTTGAAGTGCGGGTAGGCGCTCGAACGCCTTCAGGGGCAACTCATCGATCACGGCGCCGGCCGCGCGCAATCGGGCGAGCGCGGCCTCGAAGGCGCTGCTCACGGTATCGTCGAGCGCAACGCGAACGTGATTCACCGGCGCGAGAAAGCGCAAGCCGGACACCGGCCGTCGCACGAGCGCTGCCGGCGTCTCGCCGGCGAGGATCGCGTCGACCGTCGCGCAGTCCGCCACGTTGCGCGCGAGCGGTCCGATCGAATCGAGCGTGAACGAAAGCGGATAGGTTCCGGTCAGCGGAACGCGCCGCGCGGTCGGCTTGAAGCCCGTCAGGCCGCAGAGCGCTGACGGAATGCGCACGGAGCCGCCGGTATCGGTGCCGATCGCCACCACGGCCATGTCGTCGGTTACCGAAACTGCCGCGCCCGATGAGGATCCGCCCGGAATGCGGCCCACGGCGCGCTCGTAGGGTGCGCGCGGCGTGCCGTAGTGCGGGTTGATCCCCAGGCCCGAGTAGGCGAACTCCGTCATGTTGGTCTTGCCGACGATCACCGCGCCCGCGCGGCGCAAACGCGTCACGATCGCCGCGTCGGCGGTCGCCGGCGGCGCGCCGTCGAGCACGATCGAACCGGCGCGCGTCTGCCGTCCGGCGACGTCGAAGAGGTCCTTTACCGAGACGGGCAGTCCCGCCAGCGGCGAAGGAACGGCACCCGCGCGCCGCTGCGCATCGGCAACATCCGCGGCCGTGCGCGCTTCGTGGTGAAACACCATCGTGAACGTGCGCGCGCCCTCGCCGGCCGGGTCGTCGATGCGCGCAAGCGCAGCTTCGCATAGCTCGCGGCTGGAGACCTCACCGCGGTCGAGTTGCTCGCGAAGCTGCCGGATCGTCATGCCGCGGCTTTCGCGCGCGAGCTTCCGCATCCCAGCCCGGAGCCGAAGAGGGATGCGGGGCGCGGATTCCAAGATGCCGGAGTGCAGGATACGCAAGTTCTCATCGTCGGCGCCGGTCCCGTTGGTCTAACGCTTGCGCTCGATCTCGCGCGGCGCGGCGTGCGCGCGACGCTGGTCGAGAAAAACCCGACCTCGATTCAGTTGCCGAAGATGGAACGCTGCAACATGCGGACGATGGAGATCTTCCGCCGTTTAGGCATCGCCGAAACCGTCCGTAACGCCGGCCTGCCGCGCGAATCGCCGATGGACGTGTTCCTCGCCGACTCGATGGGCGCCGCGCAGCCGATCGTGCACCTGCCCTACCCGTCGGTGGCCGACGCGAAGGCGACGATCGCGGCCAACAACGACGGCCGCCCGCTCGAACCCTATCAGCTGATCTCGCAGTACACGCTCGAACCGTTGCTGCGCTCGATCGCCGAAACGCGGCCCGAGCTGACGATCCGGTTCAGCTGCGAGATGACGTCGTTCGCCGAAGACGAGACCGGCGTCACGGCGACGCTCGACACCGGCTCCGGCCCCGACACGATCCGCGCGGCGTACATCGTCGGCTGCGACGGCGGCGCCAGCACCGTGCGCAAACAGCTCGGCATCGCGCTGGCCGGCCAAGGGCGCATCCGCAAACTCCGTCAGGCGCTCTTTCACGCGCCCGATCTCTACGAGCGCATTCCGATGGGCAAAGGCCGGCACTACCACATCGCAACGCGGCCGTTCTTTCCGTTCATCATCATTCAAGATTCGACCAAACACTGGACGCTGCACGCGGCCGCCGAGACCGATGCCGAGATGACCGAGATTTTCCGCGGCGCGCTCGGCATGGACGTGCCGTTCGAAACGCTCTCGGTCAACGAGTGGACGCAACATCTGCTGTGCGCGGACAGTTATCGCACCGGCCGCGCGTTCATCGCGGGCGATGCCGCGCATCTCGTGATTCCGACCGGCGGTCTCGGCATGAACACCGGTGTCGGCGATGCGACCGACTTGAGCTGGAAACTCGCCGCCACGCTCGCGGGCTGGGGTGGCCCGGGCTTGCTCGATTCCTACGAAACGGAACGGCGTCAGATCGGCTTGCGCAACGTGCGCGCCTCGGGCGCCGCGATGGACGGCCGCACGACCTGGCGCGCCGCCGAGACGCGCGAAGACATGGCGAAAGCGTTCGATGCGGAGCAGCGCAAGGTCACCGAGATCGCCGGCATCGAGGCCGGTTACCGGTACGTCGATTCGCCGGTCGTGTGGGCGGAAGCCGGCGAGGGCCCCGATCCGGACAATCGCGCCTACGTGCCCACCACCTGGCCGGGCTTCCGTCTGCCGCACGTATGGCTCGAAGACGGCAGCGCACTGCACGACCGCCTCGGCTTCGGCTACACGCTGCTGCAACTCGGCAACGCGCCGCCCGACACGGCTGTGCTGGAACGCGAACTACGTGCAGCCGGCGCACCGCTCGACGTTCTGCGAATTCCCGATGCGCGCGCGAGAGAGATCTACGACCGCGATCTGGTGCTGGTGCGCCCCGACCTGCACGTTGCATGGCGCGGCAATGCGCTGCCCGCCGACCCGCAGGCCGTCGCCGCAACGGTCACGGGACGCTTGGGCTCAGGCCGCCCCGTCGGGGTGTAACGCCGCGTAGATCCGTTCGGCCGTCACCGGCAATTGCGTGAGCCGCACGCCGCACGCGTCGTGCACCGCGCTCGCCAGCGCCGGCCCGAACGCCGACGTGTTGACCTCCCCGACGGCCCGCGCGCCGAACGGTCCGGGACCCCGATCGGATTCCAAGATGTGCACGTGGAACGGCGGCATGTCTTTCTGACACGGCAGCTTGTAATCGGCGAACGTCAGGTTCGCAATCCGGCCTTCTTCCACGATCAACTCCTCGGTCGTCGAGTGGCCGAGACCCATGACGAAGCCGCCGTCGATTTGGCCGCGATGCGCGACCGGGTTGAGGACCGTGCCGGCGTCGACGCAAAACGTCACGTCGTTGATCGTGTAGGCGCCCGTGTCGCGGTCGACCGTTACGTCGACGACGTAGCCGTTGAAGTTGTTGTACTGCGGGTCGCCGTGATGGGGCTGACCGTCGAACGTCCCCGTGTACGTCACCGGTTCGCCGCCGCGCGATGCGACCAGCGCGGCACATGCGGCATCCCACGTCATGTTCGCCAGTCCGGCGGCTTCGAGATCCGCGCGCAACTGGCGCGTTGCGTCGAGCACCGCCCCGCCGGTGACGTGCGTCGTGCGGCTCGCGCCCACGCCCGGATCGAACGGAACGCTCTCCGTATCGCCGCGCTCGATCGCGCACGCGGCCGAGATCGATGCCGAGATCGACCGCGACGACGCGGGTGAGGACGGTGAAGATCCCCATGCCCTGTTCCACCGTGCCGGTCTGCACGACGAGATCGCCGGTCGGGTGGACGATGAGTTTGAGCGAAGTCTTGCCGACGCCGATGTGGCGCACCGCAAACGCCACGCCGCGGCCGCGGCCTTCGGGCAAGGCCGAACCCCAGTCCGACTCGCGCTTGAGAACCTCGAGCACTTCCGCGCCGCGGGCCGCCAGATACGAGTGACCCTCGACGTCGAGCTCGCCCTCGCGCGCGCAGTTGAGCATGCGGAACTCGAGCGGTTCGATGCCGAGTTCGCGCGCGACGAGATCGATCGCCGACTCGGCGGCAAACACGCACTGAATGTCGCCCGGCGCGCGCATGAAGCCGCCGGGGACGGAATTGGTGTACACCGCGGTGCGCTCGAGGCTTTGGTTCGGAATGCCGTAGGGAAACTTCGTCTCGGGCCCGGGGAGAATCGTCGGGATCACCTTACCCGCCGCGTAGGCGCCGCCGTCGAAGAGCGCGTTGACGTGGAACGCGATCACTTTGCCTTCCGGCGTGACGCCGGTACGCACGGTGATCTTCGATGCGTGCCGCACGGTCGTCGAGCGAATATCGTCGAGGTAATTGCGCACGAACTTCACCGGACGTCCACTCGCCGCCGCGAGGTAATAGCACGGGAACTCTTCGACCGAGAGGCCTTTGGCGCCGAAATCGCCGCCGACGTAGCTGGGATGCACGACGAATTTCTCTTGCGGCAGGCCCGTCGTGACGGCTAACTGCTCGCGCAGGCTGAACGGCGACTTGTTGGTCGAGATGACGTGCACGATGCCGTCGCCGTCGATCCACACCATCGTGGCGCGCGGTTCCAAGTAGCCGCCGTGATAGCGCGGCGTCGTGAACGTGTGCTCGAAGATGCGCGCCGATTGCGCGAAGCCGGCCGCCACGTCGCCGATCGTCGTGTTGCCGTAGCCTTGGATGTTCGGGTGCGGGTGCTGCGGCCGCTTCGGAAACATGAACGGATACTTTTCGGGGTGTTCGTGCAGCACGAGCGCGTCGGGCTTCAGCGCCTCTTCCGTATCGAAGAGCCCGGGCAGTTCTTCATAGTCGACCACGATCGAGGCGATCGCGGCCTCGGCGATTTGCGGCGTTTCGGCCGCCACCGCCGCGACGAACTCGCCGATGAAGCGCACGCGGTCGATGGCGAGCACCGGCCAGTCGCACAAACGGCGGCCGAAGTAGTGATCGCCGATGTCGCGGCCCGTCAACACCGCGTGCACGCCCGGCATTGCGCGCGCCTCGTTCGTATCGATCGAGACGATCTTCGCGTGCGCCAGCGTGCCCGGCAAGAAGTCGGCCCACAACATTCCCGGCAGCGAATAATCCGCCGTGTACTTCGCCTGGCCCAACGCTTTGATCGTGCCGTCGACGCGAACTTCGTCCTCGCGGAACCGGTCGGTGCGGACACCGATCCGCGGCCGATCGAGGGTCGAGGTCAACCGCGCGAGCCTTTGTAGGGACCGATCTCTTTGAGCACGTCGTTGAGGATCGACTCGTCGACGACGTCTTCGACCTTGACGTTACCGTCGATCAACCCTTGATCTTTGAAGTACTGGAGATCTTTGCGCATGCTCGCGACGT
This sequence comes from Vulcanimicrobiota bacterium, assembly GCA_963845455.1. GTDB lineage: Bacteria > Vulcanimicrobiota > Vulcanimicrobiia > Vulcanimicrobiales > Vulcanimicrobiaceae > Lustribacter. Next base: position 402,909 of record CAWJSM010000005.1, read on the forward strand.
TGAGCTTGCCGTCGGGGTCGATCGAACCGGGCGTCATGTTCTTGTACGCTACCGGGTCTTTGACGTTGGTTGCCGCGCTCAGGATCGAGATCACGTCGGCGGCATTCGGGCCGGCGAAGTGGCCGCCGTGCAACGCACCGACGTAGTACCGCGCGGCGCGCAGATACGCGCGCATGAACTTCCGGGCGAGATCGCGGTGTTCGCGAATGAAGGCGCCGCCGAAGATCAGCACGGAAATTTCCTGGTTCGGATACCACGCGTCATCGCCCATGATGCGCGTCGCGCTGCCCGAGAGGACGGCTTGCGAAGCTTGCGGCTCGGTCGTGATGCTGGCATCGACGCGGCCGTTCTCGAGCGCTGCGACGTGATCGGGATAATCGAGGTTGACGCGCTTGACGTCGCTGAACGTCAGGCCGTACTTCTTCAGCAGCTCAAAGAGCGCCACGGTCGAGACGCTGCCGGGCTGATTGCCGGCGATCGTCATGCCCTTGAGATCCTTGGGTGATTTGTAGCGGCCGCTCTTGATCAAATCGGTACGCACGAGCAGCGGATCGAAACCGTAGCCGGCCGTGTCTGACGCGCGGTCGGCGACGACCTTGACGTCGATGCCGTGCGCGGCCGCGTTGTAGATGCCGACCGCCGGCGCGCCGCCGCCCGCGTCGAGTTGACCGCTGCTGAGCGGAACCACCATATCGCCGGCCGAGGCGAACGTCGTGAACGTGATGTTGAGCCCTTCGTCCTTGAAGTAGCCCTTTTTGTCGGCGATCAGAAACGGCGCGTCGCTGCCGACGTTGAGCACGCCGACGCGAACCGTGACGGCATCGGCACCACGCACCGAACCCGACGGCGCGAGCGCCGCCAAGAGACCGGCCGCGAGCGCTGCCGCCAGGATTCGCCGCACCCGGATCACAGGTCGCGGATCTCGGTATTCATCGCGACGTCGCTGCGGCGGCGCGCGATCAGGGTTTCGCCGTATTTGAAGTAGTCGCCGTTGACCGCATCCTGCGCGGCTTGATCGAACTCATCCGACCACTCGCCGAGCGAATAGCCGTACCACGGCGTCTGCGGGCGCAGCGCGGGCAGGCCGAGTTCTTCCCAGATCTTCTTCGCGTTCTCCATGTACTCGCGCTTGGGCAGCGAGATCGGGGGGAATTTCTCCTTGAGCATCGCGTTGACGAGCATCGCGGAATCCTGCCCGTTGTTGCGCTTGCTGCGCGGGCCGTGACCTTGATCCTTGTGGTCGATGATCTGGATGTCGAGCACGGGGTTCGCGCGATAGGCCATCGCCCACAGCAGCATGTCGGAGTTCTTCGGGTCGATGTCTTCGTTGACGGCGATGACGTATTTGCCGGCCGCCGCGTGCAGCGACATCGCGCCGGTGAGCGCGCGCCAGACTTCGGGTTCCGACGCCGTGTCCTTCATCGTGACGATGATGAACTTGCGCAGGTTGGTCAACGGTTCGTGCATCGACACCTTGATGACGCTGCGGCAGCCGAGCACGTTTTGCAGGTGGTCGAGGAGCATCGGCTCCATCGCCACGCGCTTCATCAGGCTCGATTCGCTCGGCGTGACTTGCGAGATGATCGAGGTCAGGATCGCCTTCCGCTTGCGCGTGATTGCGGTGACCTCCATGTACGCGTTGTATTCCTGAAGGTTGACGTGGCCGTGCGATTCGCCGAACGGCGCTTCCGGCTCGAGATCTTTCGTCGAGATATAGCCTTCGATGACGATCTCGGCTTCGGCCGGCACGAGCAAGTCGACGGTCTTCGCGCGCACCACGTTGATCGGACCGCCGACGAGGCCGCCCGCAACTTCGAATTCATCGAGCGTTTCGGGGACTTTCTGCGCCGAGGTGAACGCGACCGACGGCGGACAGCCCAGCACGACCGCTGCGGCCATCTTCTCGCCGCGCGCGCGATATTTTTCCCAGTGCACGTAGATGCCGGGGCGCAGCTCGAGCGAGGGGTTCATGCCCAGCCGCGTCGGCGACTTCACTTGGCCCCGGTAGTTGCCCATGTTTTGGATGCCGGTATCGGGGTCTTTGGTGATGTACTGCGAGAGCGTCGTGTACGGACCGTTGTCCCAGCCCGGGGTTGAGATCGGCACGGGAATGCCGTCGAGTCCTTGGCCCGGCTTGAGCAAGTCGTCGCCCGTGTAGACGATCTCTTGGCACGGCGCATCTTCGACGATCTTCGGCTTGATGGGCGAGGCCATCGCGTGCTGCCAGGTTTCCTCGATCTTCTCGACCGGCACGCCCATGCCGATGCGATAGATCTCCTCGTTGGCGGCGATCGCACCGACGACGACCGGAATGTCGTAGGTGCGGCCTTTGCTATCGGTGACGTTGGTGAAGAGAAACGCCTTGCGGTCCTTCTCCTCGATGCCGCCCCGGAATTGCCACCGCACCAGCGGATGCATCTCGGTGTCCTTGTTGATCGGACGGTCGACGGTGATCAGCAGACCGGCAGCATCGAGCGCTTTGATGTGCTCGTGAAGATCGGGGTAGTTGCGCGGCGGCGCAGCCACCGGCTTTTGCGGTGCTAGCATTTAGCGGTAGTTCTGCAGTTCGCGGTTTTCGCTTGCTTCCCAGAGCCAACCGCCTTCATGGCCCGGCCACGATTCCTTCGCCATCGCGATGATGTCGGGATCGTCGAGGGCCGTGAGATGGCCGTCATCGACGATCGTCGTGCCGTTGACCGTCACGGTCGCGCGGAACAAGCAGCCGTCCATGTGCTCGCCGGTCGTGCCGCTGGTCGCGATGTGCAGCGATCCGCTGCGGCTCGAACCGGCAAGGCCGGTCGAACGGCCGCCGTAGCTGGCGACCTTCGGGTTGAAGCCCAGGCCGATTTCGGCGAGATAGCCGCCCTGCGCCGTGACCTCCGCGAGCACGCGACCTTCCCAGCCGCCCTCAACGTTGGTCACCTCACCGTTTTTCAGGTGCACGGTGACGGGCTTCGCGAAATTCGAGTCGCCGTAACTGCCGCTGTAGACGCCGCCGAAACCGGTGATCGAGTCATAGCACACGACGCCGTTGATCGTGACGTTCTTCGATTCCGACGGCGTCATGATGTTCGGACCGTGCGGCAGCGGCAGATGGGCGCGTTTGCCCGGCGCATCGCAAATCAAGTTGCCGTGCCAGCGGTCGTCTTTGCGCTGGTAGTCCATATGGGCCACCGAAAGCTCGAGCGAAAGATCGGTGCCCTTCTTATCGGTGATGTGCACTTTCTTCACCGGATCGCCGGTATCGATCTGCGACCACGTCTTCTTTACGATGCGCGAGAGCAAGGCCGGCGGAATGCGCATCCCTTCGCTGCAGAACAGCTCGATCGTGCGCAGATCGCCGTACGAGAGCCAGCGCGCGCCCGTGCGGCGCATCTTCGCGCCGAATTGGCCGGCCGCCGCGGGCCAGGCATGAAACACGACGTTGGCGTTGAGCACGGCCGGCGCGATCGTGTCCGGAACGTGCCATTCTTCGAATTCATCGACCAAGCAAACGTAGGGGTCGCAGCCGAACATCTTGGCGGTCGCGATCAAGGCGTAGATAACTTCCGCTTCGATGCGGCGGTCGCCCATGATGCAAACCTTTTCGCCGGGTTTGAGGCAACCGATCTCGCCGATGGTTTTGCACGACTCGATAAAGTCCGGATACATGTCGGGTTTCAACAATTCAGATTCCTCACTTGCGTTTTTTACTCGCGGCGGCGATCAGGGTATTGTCGATCATCGTTGCCGTGGCGACCTTGTTCTTCAGCAGGCCTTGCGACAACCAGAAATCCTCGGGAACTTGGATCGATTCGGAACGTACGGCGCCGATTTCGAAATACGGCGGCTGGAGCTTTTCCATCTCCGCGAGTGGCCTTTGCTGCCAGGCGGCCAGAGTCTTTTGCACGTCCGGGGAGAACGCGTTCGGTCCGCTCTTACGGATCTCGTCCTGCGCCCGAATCGAGGCGCGCAGAAAGGCCGTCACGGCCGGCGCGTTGCTTGCCAGATATTTTGCCGACGCGAGCACGAAGCCGGTTTGTGTATTGGGCATGATGTCTTGCGTGGAGGCGAAGCGCGCCGCGTAACCGCCGTCGACCATATACGTCGCCGTGGGTTCGATCGTGGTGCCCAAGTCGATCGCCTGATTGCGCAGCGCCGTGATCATGTCGGCGGGGGTGCGCAAGCGCTCGGTGTAAACGACATCGGCGCGCGTCAACCCGGCTTTGACGAGCATTTGGTTGACCAGCAGATTGATCGGCGCGCCCGGAGTCGCGGCATCGATCTTGCGCCCGCGCAAATCCGAGAGCTTGCGCACCGCACCCGAATCCCACAAGTCCTTGCGCACCATGACCCACAGTTCGTCGTGCCAGCCGGTACGCGCAACGGTCAGCGATGCGATCGCTTTGATGTCCCAGCCTTCGCTGACCTGATTGAAGAGCGCCGGCCCCGGCACGCCTTGGCCGATATCGAGTTGCCCGTTCACCAGCATCGGTAACTGCGTCAGCGACGACGACGAGAACTTGTTGGGAACGACGTTGAGCCCTTCGTCGGCATAATAGCCTTTGTCGAGCGCGTACATGAAGGGCAGGTAGCCGTAGATATCCGGATTGACCGGAATCCGGATCGTGTACTTCGCATCGGCCGCGAAGAGCCGCCGCGGGCGCCCGAGCGCCGCTAGACCGAAAGCAACTGCAGAACCCGCAAACGCGCGCCGTGTGCCCACGCCCAGGGGTACGACCATCGGGTTCGAAATCCATCGCCCATGGACGAACCGGCATTCGCACGCGTGGGCGCACTCTCCGATCTGCCGCCCGGAGCAGCGATGATGGCGCCGGTCGGCGATTATGACATCGCGCTCTTCAACGTCGATGGTGAAATCTTCGCGATCGACGACGTGTGTCCGCATTTCGCGGGCTCGCTGCACGAAGGTGCGGTGATCGACGGCACGGTGTCGTGTCCGCTGCACGGCTGGTGCTTCGATCTGCGAAGCGGTGCGCAAACGAACGGCCGCCGTTTCGTCGACACGTTCGACGTGCGCGTCGAAGATCAGAACGTGCTCGTCAGCGCGACTCCGCGCGAGCGAGTGTAGCGCGTGCCCTTGAAACTTGCCGTTCCCGATCTGATCTCGAACTCGTATTTTCCGGCGGCGGCCGCGGTCGAGTTGGGCTTCTTCAAGCAGGCCGGGCTCGACGTCGAACTCGAGCTGATCTTCCCGGTCGACAAGTGTTATGCGGCGCTGCGCGACGGCCGCATCGATTTCGTCGGCGGCTCCGCGCACTCGGCGCTCGCCGCGTTCCCGGCGTGGGACGGCGTCAAGCTGCTGTGCGCGCAAGCGCAGGGTATGTACTGGTTTCTGATCATGCGCGCCGACCTCAACGTCAAGCGCGGCGACATCGCGGCGGTGAAAGGCAAGCGCATCGGCGCCGCACCGTGGGTCGAAATGGGTTTGCGCCGGCTCTTGATCGCGGCCGGCATCGATCTCAAACGCGATGAGGTGACGATCCAGCCCGTTCCCGGCGCGATCGGCGAGAAAGCGAACTTCGGGCTGATGGCGGCGCAAGCGCTCGCCGACGGCAAGATCGACGGTTTCTGGGCCAACGGCATGGGCGCCGAAGTCGCGCAGCGCAGCGGCGCCGGCACGCTGGTGCTCGACATCCGCCGTGGCGACGGGCCGCCCGAGTGTTTCAATTACACGATGGCCTCGGTGGCCGCGAGCGACGCGCTGATCGAGCGTTCGCCCGAAACTGCGCGCGCCGCCGTTCGCGCGATCGTTGCGGCCCAACGCGCGCTGATCGGCGACGTTTCGCTTGCGACGAAGGCCGGCCGCGCGCTCTTCCCCGCCGCCGAAGCGGAACTGATCGCCGGCATCGTGCAACGCGACTTGCCGTATTACGATGCCGTGATTTCGCCCGAGTTCGTGGCCGGCATGAACGCCTTCGCGCGCGACATCGGCATCCTCGACCGCGAGGTCTCTTACGACGCCGTCGTTGCAAGCGGCGTCCGCGAGCTCTGGAAGGGTTAGCCGGCTACCACGTGCTGCTGACGGCCGTGAGCGCGGTGCGCGCCAGCGGCAGCGCAAACGAACCGCTCCAGTCGCGGTCGAAGAACTGCACCGTCGCGGTAACGGAGTCACCGCTCAAGTCGGCATCGAGGCTGGCATCGCTCGGAAAACGATCGCTGTTATCGGGATCGCCCGCGTAGACGAAGCGCATCGTGACGTGATGCCCGTCGAACGACATCGCCGTGGGTTCGTAAGCGCCGTCGGTCGGTTCGGCATCGGCGACGTTCGCGCACGCATCGGTCGCCGCCGCGCGCTGCTGCAGCGTGATCCCGAGCAGCTCACCCTTATGGTGCGGCTGCACGAGGGCGGCGTGCGCCACCACGAACTGCAGCGATTGACGTCGATCGTCACGGCGATGCGGCAGCCTGCACGCACGAAGACAAAGCGTTTGGGCTGCGTCTCAGCCGCTTGCCACGAGACGACGGCACCGGCCGGATCGCGCGGCGGCACCACGGCGAGCACGGCTTGCAGCGTCGAAACGGGCCGCGGCTGCACTGCCGGCGGCGCGATCGCGACGGCGTGCGGCAACGACTGTTGCGGTAAGGGCAGCGTCGCCGGCGGTGCCGGTGCTACGTGAACGGACGCAACGTTGTTCGCTTGCAGAAACGGTACGACGACGAGCGAGCCCGAGTCGGCAAAGCCGCCGCGCTGATCGCTCGTGCGCGCGGTGACGATGCCGAGAATCTCACCGGTGGCGGGATCGAAGACCGCGCCGCCGCTGAGGCCTTCTTCGATGTGCACGTTTTCGAGTTCGAGGTAGAGGCCGTTTTGCGGCCGCGAGGCGATCGTGCCGGGGAAGAGCACGCGCGGTTCTTGACCGACGATCCCGATCAGTTCGTCCTTCTTCACGTAGCCGGCGACCGCGACGAGATTGCCCTCGATCACCGGGTGCGTGCGCGGTGCGAAGCGGGCGGCGCGCAATCCGCCGCGATCGATCGAGAGCAGCGTAAGATCGCGCGGCCCGGTGCGTTCGACGTGCGCCGCGATATCGTGCAGATCGCGGCTGAGATCGACGCGAATGCTCGCCGCGCCGGAAACGACGTGCGACGCCGTCAGCACCAGTGAACGTTGCGCGTCCGGAATCGACGATGATGCCGCTGCCGCTCTCGATCGGACGGCCCGTACGATCGAACGCCCATACCTTGACCAGCGACGGACGTACCGCGCTGTAGCCGGCGGACGCATCGTCCGACGCGCGCGCCGCGTGCGCTGCGAGGACGAGCGCGATCAAGAGCGTGCCGGCGAAGAACTTATGCACGCAAGTAGATTCCGGCGGCGTCGCAGGCACCGTTGCTGCCGTGGAACACGCCGAGCGGCGGCCAGTCGGTATACACGCCGGGAACCGGCGAGGTCCACGTCTGCGCGCCGGTCCACTGTTTGTACTGCGGCTTGATCGACGGCGGCGACACGTGCCCGATTTCGCAGTCGTGCCAGACGATGCGCGGCGTGAGATCGCGCGGTCCGTCGACGCCGAAGTAGCTGCCGCTCACGAAGCGGTCCGAACGGCCGACGCCGGAGCGCTTGTGCCACGTATACGGCTGCGCGATCGAGACGATGCGCTTGAGGATGATGCCGTCGTCGCGCGAGCCGCCGTCGGGAATCCAGCCGTCTTCGGGCTTCGTGTGCTGCACCGCGGTGAACGTGTGGCGCTGGCCGTCGGTGGCGACGCCGGTCGCCGAAAAGACCAGCAGCGAATCGGAGACCGGATAGAGTTCGAGCACGACGTCGGGGCCGCCGCACGGGAAGCGATCTTCCGACGTGATCGGTTTGTTCGATGCGAACTTCCAGTAGAACGCGTAGTCGTCGTGTTCGCTCTGCGCGGAACTCTTCTGCAGCCCCGCATCGACTGAGACGCCGTGCGGTCCCGCACCCCAGCCGCCGATGTAGATGTAGCCGGTCTCCTGATCGACGATGCCCGGCGCGCCGGTCACTTCGTCGTAGCCGGGTCCGGTAACGAAATGCCGCGCGCCGCACGGGATCGAGACGGACGCGCGCACCGCGCTGTATCCGTTGACGGCGCGTACGCCGTGAAACGCGCCGGAGTCGATGTCGAACGGCGATCCGACTTGCGAGCGCACCGGAATTCCCGGCGTGCGGCGATCGTCGTGCGAGGTATCGAAGCGATGCGCGTAGAGCCAGGCAAGGTCGAGGCCCGCGGCGCGCGCCTTAGCGGGCGGCGCGGGCTTCGGACCAGCTTGCGTCGGAACGAACCACGGCGTGGCGTTCAACGCAAACAATTTCGGCGGCGCGACGAGCCGCGGCGGCGCCAGGGCGATGCGCGAATGATGCTGCGCGCGGACGGCGACCTGGCGCGGACGGACGTGCGCCGGCGGAGGCGGGGCGGGGCGGCCGGACGATGCGATTGTGTAGCCGCGCTCGGGCGGCAGGGCGGCGATCTGCGGATCTTGCACGACCGCGTCGTAGGAGACGATGCGGATGGAGCCGTCGCGTTGCACGACGACGAGGTTCTCACGTTGCGCGGGGCGCAGGTCGCGGAGGATGTGCAGATCGTCATCAGCCGGCACCGGTCCGGTACCCGCGAGAACGACGCAACCGAGCAGTGCTGTTAACACTCGCTCCGCCAGTCTGCGCAACGTCTACCTCCTTGCTTAATGAATGTCGGCAAATCGGCGGCCGATCTTGCGCCCGCAGCATGAGAGTTCGGTGAGGAGCCCCAAGCACGACGCCGTGACCACCCTGCGGCGCGGCGCGCTCGCCATCGCCGTCGTTCTCGCCCTCTTAGCAAGCGCGGGCCGCAGCCTTGCGCAAACGCAGCAGCCGCTCGCGATCGCCGTGGATCGCGCACGGGCGGGCATACCGCTCGGGACCAGTCTGACGATCAACGTCGCGGCCACGGTTGTTGGGCCGCTGACCGTGCAAGTGCCCTGGGATGGGCTCGACGCGAGCTACGACCCGCGTACGCACCGCTTGCTCTTGACCGGCCGCACAGCCGGCAGCGGCAACGTCGTCCTCACCGATCGCCAGGGGAATACCGCATCGATCGCCGTTCTGGTTGCCCCGCCGGCCGGGACCCTGCCCACCGACGTCGACGTCGCGGTCGCCGGAACGGTGTCGGCCCCGTTCGTCACCGCCCGCATCCGCGACGCGCTCGAACGCGCGCTCGTCCGGCAACCCGGCACGCTGCTCGACGTGCACGGTCTGACGATTCCGAACACCCTCGCACCGGGCGACAAACTCGAAGCGCAAGCCGGCGTGACGATCGAAGGACGCGGCACGTATGTCGACGTGGCCGGGCGCACGAACCTGCACGTGCACGATGACGTCGTGCCCGCCCTCGCTCCCACGACGCTCTTTTACAGCGACGACCCGGAGTACGTCGGCGCGCAACTCGCCGGCGTGCTCTTTCGCGGCACGATCGACACGCAAACGCCGGCGCGGCTCTTTGCGTACCATGTTGCCGATGGTGCGCCCCGCCAACTGACGCTCGCACTGCGCGCCGCCGGCCTGACGCGGGTGCGCGTGTTGGGCACGATCAGCGGCGCGAGCCCGGCCTATGCGTACATCGGCCAGCAATCCAGCGCGCGTTATCTCTCCGAACACGCGAGCGGCGAGAGCTCGATCGTCACCGTGCAGCCCAACACGCCGTACCTGATACCATTCGGCACGATGCAGCCCCGCGATCTGATCGAAGCGATTCTCGATCTGCACGTGATCGACGGCGGCCCGCTTGAAGTCGACCTGGTGACGAACCCGGTGGGTGCAGCGCTGCCGCCGCTCGATGGTGAGGAACTCCCCGGCGATACGCACGGCCGCCGCGGCGTGTTCACCCTGGCCGGCGTCGCACCGCTAACGCTCGCCTTGACGAGCGGCGTGCCGGAACCGACGCCGATTTCCGTCGGCGATGGAACGCTGCCGAATCAACGTACCGACGGCCGTTCGCTCGGCGGTGACTACGGCGTGGTCCGCCCGTTCACGCTGCACCTCGCGAACACCGCCGCCGCGCCGCTCTCCGTCTACCTCTACGAACTCACCAGCGGTGCGGGCGGCACGACCACCACGTTCTGGTTCGACGGCGACGCCGCGGCAACGCTCGTGCCGTGCATCGACGATCCCGCACAGCCGCACCTGATCAAAGCGTTCGCGCTGACCGCGGGCGAGACGCGCAATGTCACCGGCACGTTCATGACCGACGGGTCCGGCTCGTATCCGATCCATTTCGGGTTGAGCGCCACCGCGCCGCTGCCGGTTCCGGCCAAAGCCTGCGCGCCGGCGCCCTAGCGTCGCTGACAAACGAAAACGAAATATTCCAATTTGAGACCGTAGCAGTCGTCCGAAATCGTCGCGCGCTGAAAATTCTCGAAATGCGTACCGAACTCGGCTTCGACCCGGTCGAATGAATCGAAGCGATAAAAGATCATGTCCTTGAGCGTGTCGCGGCCCCAATTGAAGCTCGGTGCCAATCGGATGAGATTTCCACCGAGCGGAATCGCGTGTTCGAGTGAAAAGCAGTGCGGCGTCGGCACGGAGCAGACGAGGTAACCGCCCGGCTTCAGAATACGCGCGTACTCGGCGACATGATCGCTAAACGACGCCTGCTCGTCACGCATATAGTAGATCGCATTCCACGAGAGCACATAGTCGAACATCGCGTCATCGAAGGGGAGCGACCAATTGAATCCCGGGCGCAGGTCCGCCTGGATGTGATCGGAATGCTCGCGGAGTTTCCGGGCCGTGATCTTGCAGATGTTCTCGGATACTTCCGTACCGAAGATCTTTAGCTTGAGTTTGTTCAGCAGGACGATGTTTCGGCCGTCACCGCATGAAACGTCGCAGACCGACTTCCCGGCGTAATTGTGATCCATCTTCAGCCCGGGATAGCTGGCGAGAAACGAGCGTACGACGTACTCGTTCGGGAAGAGGTAGCTGTCTTTGAGCACCTCTTCGTAGTACCGCTCCCACTTCTCGACGTTATCTAAATCGGCCATAGGTGGCTCGGCATTCCAGTCGTTACGGCTGGTTCCCGGCAGGTAGCTGGGCCGGCGGCGAAGCGGGAGCGCCAAAAGGGTGGCCCTGGAGCTTTAGCCGATCCTAATTCGGCTTGCTGCTTCGGCCGATACCCTCGTATATGCCCGGCCCCGAAAAGATTCCGCTGATGCGGCCGCAACTGCCGACGGCGGATGACTTGATGCCGTATCTGCGCGAGATCGACGAAACGCGCTGGTACAGCAACTTCGGCCCGCTCGTGGCCCGGCTCGAAGAGCGTTTGGCATCGCATTACGGGTTACCGAAGACCGGCGCGGCAATCGTCGCCAACGGCACCACCGCGCTTAGTGCCGCATTGCTGGCGGTCGGTGCGAAGCCGGGAAGCAAATGTCTCGTTCCCTCGTGGACGTTCGTCGCTTCGGCATCCGCCATTTGTGCCGCCAATCTTCGGCCGCACTTCATCGACATCTCACCCGAAACGTGGCAACCGGACCCGGTCGCGTTGCGCCGGCGTTCGGACTTGGCCGGCGTCGGCGCGGTGATGGTCGTCTCGCCGTTCGGCTCGCCGGTCGAAACGTCGGCCTGGGATGTGTTTACGGCCGACACCGGGATCCCGGTAATCATCGACGGTGCGGCCGCGTTCGATACGGTCGCGTCGGTGTCCGGCGCGCAACCCGGCAAGTCGCCGATTATGATCAGCTTGCACGCGACGAAGTGCATGGGCATCGGTGAAGCCGGCCTCATCCTCTCGTCTGCCGGTGCGGTCATGCACCGGGCGCGGCAAGTCTGCAATTTCGGCATCTGGGGCTCGCCCGAAGGCCAAGTCATCGGCTACAACGGCAAGGTCAGCGAATACCACGGCGCGGTCGGCCTCGCCGCCCTCGACGCGTGGCCCGCGCGGCGGGCGGCGTTACTATCGCGCACCGCGCGCTACATCGCAGAGCTGCGCCGCGTCGACGGAGTGCGGTTGCTCCCGGAATACGGCGAGGGCTGGGTTTCGGCGTATTGCACCGCCTATTTTCCCGGAAACATTCATGCGATCGCCGATCGCATGACCTACATGGGCGTCGAGACGCGCCGCTGGTGGCTCGACGGGGTTCATTCCCTCGCAGCGTATCGCGGATTCACCCACGACGAACTCCCGGTGACCGCCGACATCACCTCGCACGTGCTTTCGCTGCCGTTCTTTCACGATATGACCGACGATCAGATCGTGCGGGTCGTCGAGTGCCTCGACAGCGCGATCCACGCACCGATCTGATCGAATAATGCCTGCGCGCGACCGCATTTTGTTCATTCACGGGGGAACCGTCACCGACGTCGAGTCGGCTAAGACGGCCCGGCGTACCTTCGGCGAGCTCGGCTACGTGCTCGATGAGATCTCGCTGGACGGCGACGACCCGGGGGCGATTTGGTCGGAATACATGAACCAGTACAACGAGCAGCTGGCGTTCTTTCTCGGCTCGAATGCCTGGACGTTCGTCTTCCGGCAAGGCAGTGCGCTGCTGCATACGTTTACCGGCATTCCGCTCGTGCTGATGCTGCACGATCATCCGATCTACTTTCGCGACAAGATCACGAACGACGCAGACGGCATGATCGTTTTCTGCATCGACGAACCCTCGGCGGACTTCGTGCGGAAGTACTATCCTGCGTCGATCGCCGCAACGATCGTCAACCACGGCTCGATACCGGACAATGCCGTCGACGACGAACCGGCATTCGAAGACTTCCAGCGGCGCCACAACGCGCTGCTGTGCCCGATGAACCTCATCATTCACGGCATGAACATCGATGCGGTCTGGGCGAAAATCCAAGCGTTGCCCGAGCCCCGGCGCGCGCGCGCGCGCCGGTTGGCCGACGCCGTTCTCTACGACTTCGAAACCCCTCTGCACGTGGTCTCGGAGCGCATGACCGCCGCCGGTGATCGGGCCGGCGACCCAGCGGCTGAATTGAACGATCTGCATCTCGTGTTGAACTTCGTGAAGCTGTGGCGCCGTAATCGCCTCGTTCGCTCCCTGATCGAACTGCCGATGCTGATCGGCAGCGAATACGTTCCCGCCGATTTGCAGTTCAGCTATCCCGGGAAGTTCAAGGCGCTCGACTGGCAAGAAACGCTGCCGCTCTATCGCGCCTATCGCTTCGTCCTCAACTTGAACCCGTTGCTGACCGGCGCCCTGCACGACCGCGTTACGAATGGCTTATTCTCCAACGCAGTGGTCGTGACGGATCCCAACGCATTCGTCCGCCGCTATTTCGAGGACGAGGTCGATATGCTGTTCGTCGACTTGGGACCCTCGATGGTGGAGAAAGTTGCGCGTTACCTCGACGATCCCGAAGCGGCGTTTGCACTCACGCGCAACGCCGCCCGTAAACGCCGGCAGTACGATTTCTGGGTGTCATCGTATCGGGAGCTCGTGACCGAAGTGGAAGCACGCTGGGCCGCGCGGGCGACGGCCTGAGCCTACACCCCCGTCGCGCGCGCCTTGACGAACAAGACGATCGCGACCAGCACGATGAACGCGATGAACAGCGAGCGCAGTATCTTCTCCGGCAAGCGTTGCGCGACGCCGGCGCCGTACGACACCGTCGTCACCCCGCCGACCGCCAGCGGAATCGCGATCGCCCAGTCGACGTCGGAGGCCATCGCGTAGGTCGCGGTTGTCAGGATCGTGGCCGGCACCGCAAACGCGAGCGCCATGCCCTGTGCGCCCAATTGCGTAAAACCGAAGAACATCGTCATTGCGGGAACGGTCATGATCGCGCCGCCGATGCCGAAGAATCCCGAGCACACGCCGCTGATGGCGCCGGAGATCGTTGCGTACGGCCACGGTAGCGCCGCCATGGCCGGCGGTTGTGAAAGAAACGTACGGCGAGCGATATCGAGCGCGATCAGGATCAAAAAGACCGAGAACGCCGAGCGCAGCAGCGCACTCGGCACCGCCGTCGCGATGCGCGCGGCGCCGTACGTAAACGGGATTCCGGTCAGCGCGATCGTTCCGGCGATGCGCCAATCGAGCTGCGCTCTGCGCGAGTAGCTCCATAAGCCGACGATCACGTTCGGCAGCGCCATCGCGATGGCGGTCCCTTGCGCGAGCTGCTCGGTGAGACCGGCAAAGATTCCCAGCGTCGGAATGGCCAAAAACGCGCCCCCGATGCCGAAGAGGCCGCCCGCAAAACCGAAGATCGCGCCGAGAACGACGAACACGAGGAAATGGACGATAACCACTAATTCAGGCCCGTTCTCCCGCCGATCAGACGCGATTTAGAGTAGCGATCGTGCAGCTGCATGCGCCGCACGAGACCGATCAAGAGCGGCACCACGAGAAAGACGCAGCAGAGCGCGAGGAAGTAGCGCCAGAGGCTTTGCGCGATCCCAACCCGGCCATGATCGAGCCGAACGACGCGCAGATCGAGCACCATCATGCCGACCGTCCGGCCGGCGATCGCGACGAGGGCAGCCGCATACGGAAAATACCACAGCCACGCATTGTCCTGAATGTAGTTTTTCAAGTCGGGCCAGTTGAGAATGTGCCAATTGAAGAGCACGAGCTTCGTGTGAACGCCGGGGGCGATCGAATCGCCCGGGCTCGCGTTGCCGACCGAGACGTTATACGCGTGGAAGATTACCGAGAGGATCGTGACGTCGATCAAAAACGCTAGGAAGCGCCGCAGTCCGGAAGCCAGTTCGCGCCGGTCGACCGGTCCGTCGCTGGGCCCGAGCGCGGCGCGCACCGGCAACGGATCGCGCTCGAAGCGATCGATCCAATAGCGGTAGGTGTCGGACGCGACGAACGTTTCGAGCGCGCGCACGCGGTTGACCGCGTAGGGCATCATGCCGGTCAGCTCGCCCAGCCGCAGCGTGAGGTCCGATTCAATGTCGCGTCGCTGATCGGCCAACACGGCGGCCTCAACGTGCCGGCCGCTGGCATGAAAGGTCGAGATGGCGATCGCTTTGACCGCCGCCTCGATCGGCGCGCACAAGCAGGCCCGCGCGATCGGCCGAGTATTCCGTCTGCCGGATCCAAGCACCGAAGAGCGATGCGATGATCGGGTTGCTGCGGCCCGTCGCATTGATCAGCGAGAGCAACCGCGTGTTGCCGCCCGCGATGTGTCCGAGTTCGCGGCCGATCATGAACGCGAGTTCATCGGGTCCGAACAGTTGCAAATATTGGCTCGAGATCACGAGCGCGTAGGGTTCGCCAAGTCCGACGCTATTCACCGGCACGAAGTAATCGTTGCTGATGAACACCAGCGGCGGCGCGATCCCGAGCCGGCGCGCGAGGCGTTCGACCGTGTCGGCGACGAGCGGAAACTCCTCGCGCCGCGCGCGGATGCTGCTCCCCAGCAGCCGGCCGCGGGTGAGCGAGACGAACACCATTCCAAAGACGAATAACAGCGCCACTTGGGTCGGCGTGATGCCGTGGAAAACGAAGCCGATCACGACCAGCGTGATCGGGACGGTCAGCAAGAGCGAGAGTGCGACCTTGCGTTCGCGAGGGACCCGAATGGACGTCCAACCCGAGAACAGCCCATCGACGCGAGCGGCCATGAGCGATCCTTCACGCCGTGCGTGGAGGGCCCTTGCACGGGCGTGGAGGATTCGTACGAGGATGAAACATGTGTTCTTTGCTCTCATCCTCGCCTTCGGCGTGCCGGGCGCTGCGATCGCGCAGACGCTGCCGACGGTGAAAGTCGCCACCACGCCGATCGACGTAGGCGCAGAGGTCCTCTACGCGAAGGACATGGGCTTCTTCCAAAAGCACGGGCTCAATGTCGACGTGCAGTTCATCGACAACGGCGCGGCAATCGCATCCGCCGTGGCCTCCGGTGCGATCGACATCGCCCAAGGCAACGTCGTCACGCTTGCTACCGCGCACGACAAGGGCTTACCGTTCGTGGTCGTGGCGCCCGCCGCGCTCTACTCGAGCAGCGCGCCGACGAGCGCGCTGATCGTCGCCGCGAATGGCCCGATAAAATCGGCCAAGGATCTCAACGGCAAAACCGTCGGGATCACCGGCGTCAAGAACATCACTCAAATCGCCGCGATGGCGTGGATCGATCAGAACGGCGGCGATTCGAGCACCGTCAAGTTCATCGAGCTGAAGTTCTCCGAAATGGGCCCAGCCGTGTTGGCCGGCCGCATCGATGCGGGCGTTACCGCCGAACCCGACTTGAGCGAAGCGATCGCTGCCGGCACGGTGCGCATCCTCGCACCGGTCTACAATGCCGTCGCTCCGACGTTCATCATCGGCGCCTGGTTCGCAACCAGCGATTGGGCGAAGGCGCACGCCGACATCGTCTCGCGCTACGTCGCCGCCATCAACGAAGCCGGCGCCTGGGCCAACAAGAACCAGCCGGCGTCGGCGAAGATCCTCGAGAAATACACCAAAGTCGAAGCGAAACCGGGCATGAAGCGCGTGCTGTTCCCGGAAAAAAGCGATCTCGCCCTAATGCAGCCCGCAATCGACGCTACCGCCAAATACAAAGTCATCAAAGCGACCTTCCCCGCAAGCGATCTCGCCGCAAAATAAACCCGAGCGCATCTCGAACAGCGCCATCCTCCACTGTCATCCATGACATTAGGGGCTAACGCTACGCGAGCGTGGCGTTGATGAGTTCGCGGATTGAGGGGAGACGTTCGATGCGGGCGACGAGCGCGCGCAACGCTTCTGCCGGCGGCGCCGACGGGACCTTCGCGGCGACGTACGTGTAGACGAACGTTTCGCCCAGGCCATCGAGGAGCGCGTTCGTATCGAGCGATGCGCTCATCAAGGCGGCAAGACCGCGGCGGCCTTCCAGCGCCAATGGGGCACCGGTAAACTCGGCGCGTGCAAGCAGTGCCGCCTCGATGCCATCGGCCGCAGCGGCGCCGACGATGTAGGCGGCGGTCATCGTGCCGCGCGCTTCGCTCAAGCCGCTCGCGGCCGTCGCGGCGATGCCGAACGCATCGCGCGTTGCGTCACGCTGTAAGCCGAGCACGCGGGCAGCAGCAACGGCCGCGCCCAAGCGGCCGCACGTGCCGCGCGTATCCCAACCGCGTTCGGCGTGCGCAACGCCGAGCGCGCGTTCCACGCGCACGGCGATCTCCGTTCCGGCAACGACCGCATCGAGCACGGTCGCGCCGGCTGCGTCGACGCTCTCGCCGGCCGCGAGCGCAGCGGCAACGACCGGGGTCGCGATCGTGGCATCGTCGCCGGCGGCAATGCCGGTGAGGAATGCCGCGTACAGCGGCGTCGTTGCCGCGCTGCGGCCGATCGCATGCGCACGCATGCGCGCCGGTGCCGGTGCATCGGCCGCGGCAATTGTGACCGCCGCTGACCGCGCGTTGCTCAGCGCGCGCAACACCGTGGCCAGCACGAGTTCGCGCGCCGGCGCGCGCACGGGTTCGCGAAACGCCCAGCCGTTGCCGGCGAACGCCATCAACTCCGCGGTGGGCGCAACCGCCGGCCCCGCGGCGCTCATGCCGTCACCGCCGCGATCAGCGCTGCGAGATCCGCCGCTTTCGGCAGATCCGATACGGCCTTGCGCAACGCGCCGGTTCGTCCGGCCAGCACCGGTTCCACCAGCGCTTCGGCCTTGGCGTTGAGTTCCGCATCGGTCAGCGGCCGCTCGAGACTGCCGCGCGCATGCGTCGTAATCTCTTCGATCGTCGTGCCGTCGGCGAGGCGCACGCTCACGCGCGCCGAGGCACGCGGCATCGTCTCATCCGGCTCGAGCCGCACGCGCGCGCGCAACGCCGCCACGTCCGGCGTGATCACGAGCGCATCGTCGTATTGCGCGAGCCCGACCTTGCCGTCGCGCAAGCCCCATCGTCACGCCGTGCACGGCACTGAATCGTGCCTGCAATCCATCGCCGGGCGTCAGGTTCCCCATCAGTTCCGGCACCAGCGGATTGCACTGCACGACGACGCTTTCGATGGCAGAGGCATTGCCGATCCGCGATGCGAGCGCGACCGCGGCGTCGATCGCCGGATGCGCGACGATGCCGCACGGATAGGGCTTGTAGGTGTTTTTCGCCAGCTCGAAATTCGCGTGCAGGTCCAGGTTCAGCGCTCCGATGCGGTGCGTGGTCGCAAGCGCGTCGGCAAAGCCGCCCGGCGCTTCGAGCGCGTCTTCGGGTGCGGTGAAGCCGCGCGCCGCTAACGTTGCGGCGAGCAATCCGTTGGCGGCGGCCTTACCCGCGTGATACGCCTTCGTCATGCGGCCGAACGCCTCGCGCTGGCCGACCGTGCTCGATGCGGCGATCCCGATCGCGCGTGCGGTCGCGCGAGCGTCGAGGCCTAACAGCGCGGCGGCGGTGACGGCCGCGCCGATCGTGCCGCACGTTCCGGTAATGTGCCAGCCGTCGTCGTAGTGTTCGGGCGAAATCGCGACGCCCAGCCGCAATTGTATCTCGCAGCCCAGCACGAACGCGCGCATCGCCGCCGCACCATCGGGCGCCGTCGACGGCGCGAGCGCCAGCAACGTTGCGGCGATGGCGGCGGCCGGATGGATCACCGTGGCCAGATGTGTGTCGTCGTAGTCATCGACGTGCGCGGCGAAACCGTTGCCGAGCGCGGCGAAGTGCGCGTCCGCGCGCACCGTGCGGCCCACCACCGGCGCAACCGCAGCGCCGCCGGTTTCGCGCGCGACGCGTAAGATCGCATCGAGTCCGGGATGGCGGCTCGCGCCGATCGCGACTGCCAGCACGTTGAAGAGCGAACGCTTCGCTTCGTGCAAGACGCTATCGGGCAAATCGGCAAGCGCGAACGCCACGATCGCCGCACTGAGATCGCGGGTTACCGGCGGGTGGGCAACGGCTGTCGTACCGGAACTACTCATCGCGATTGCGCTTCGCGGCGGCGCCCGCTACGACCCCGTCGCGTGCTGGAGGAACAGCGAGACCATCGCGACCGCCGCCCACAGCACGAACCCGAGCGCCAGCGGCCGCGGTCCGCTGCGCGCCAGCCGGCCGATATCAGTCTGGACGCCGATCGCGGCGAGCGCCGCGGCGATCAAGAACGTCGAGAGCTGCGTGATACCGGGATGCCACGCGGCGGGAACGGCACCGCTGGTGTTGATACAAGCGGCCACGACGAACCAGCCGATGAACCAGGGCACGACCTTGCGCCACGGCACCCGAACGCCTTTGTCGCGTTGCGTGCGCGCGTGCGTGATCGCGACCAGCGCCACGACCGGCAAGATGAATGCCGCGCGTGCGAGCTTGACGATCGTCGCGTGTTCGCCCGCTTGCGTGCCGTACGCATAGCCGGCCGCGACGACCGATGACGTATCGTTGATCGCGGTCCCGGCCCAGACGCCGAACTGGCTCTGCGTGAGATGCATCAGGTTGCCGAGCGCCGGGAACGTCAGCACGGCTACGATGTTGTAGAAAAAGATAACGGCGATGCCGAGCGCGACGTCCGTTTCTTCCGGCTCGATCACCGAAGCCACGGCCGCAATCGCGGATGCGCCGCAGATCGCCGTACCGACGCCGATCAAGTGCTGCAACACGGCATCGATGTTCAGCATGCGGCCCGCGATCGGCGCCAGCACCAGCGCCACGGCGATCGTGCCGATCGTGACGGGCAGCGTCTCCCACCCCGTTTGCACCACGACCGCGAGCGAGAGCCCGAATCCCGACACCACGATTGCCGACTGCAGCACGTACTTTCCGGCAAACGCGAAGCCGGGGTTCAGCGCGCCGGGCAGCGGCAGGGTTTGACGCAGCACGATGCCGAGCACGATGGCAAGCACCGGTGCCCCGATCAGCGGCAGACCGCGCGCGGCCAGGGTCGCCAGCAGCGCGAGGGCGCCGGCGACCAGGAAGCCGGGCAGAATCGGCACCGTCCGAGTATAGAGAGCGGCCGGCGAGAATACCCGCCGCATCGCGGGCCAAGCGCGCAAAAACCGGGAAGACCAACGCCATGAACGACCAGCAGCGCCCGAAGCCGGCAAGCCTCGACTACGACACGATCGAGGCCGATCTCGATCCCGCCCAGCGCGCCGAACTGGCCGCCCTACGGGCTCAGGTCGAGCACGAGTTCCCGAACGGCGAACGGGTCCGGGGCCACGTCGACGCCCTGCGCACGACGGAAGCGCGCATCGCCAACTGGTTCGATAACCCGGAGACGCAGCGCTGGCTGATGGCCATCACGGACGCGGGCCTCTAGTTCCCCGGACCGCGTGAGGGGATGGCCGGAATTGCCGTGCGGCGCGGTAAGGGGCTGCCGGTGTCGGCCGGGCGCGGCGGCGCGGGCGCCGGTGACGGCGTGAAGATCACGGTGGGCGTTGCCGACGGAGCACTTGGGTCGAAGGGCGCCGGCGTCTTCAGGTCGACCGCCGGCGGGACGTCGAGCGCGACGATGCGCGTGTGCGGATCGTATTCCGCTGCGCCGCCGAACGCGCGAGCGACATCCGCCAGCGGTACATACGCGACGCCGTCGCGCCCGAACGGCGCCACCGGCAACGTGCCGTTCACGCCATCGCACTCGAAGGCATCCGACCCGATGCGAAACGTGCACGTCCGGCCCTCGCGGACGAGCGTGATCGTATCGCCGTCGACGGCTGCGCGCTGGGTGAAGTGCGTGACGACGGGCGCCACCGGCGCCATCACGTGCCCGAACAGGAGCTGCGCCGGCGGAGCGCTAGCGAGGATCGTGCCGTTCAGGATGACGATCACCGCCGCCGGGTTCATGCGTGCCTAACTCCCTTCGGATGCTGGTGGATGTCTTCCGCACGGCCGCCGTGCAGTTTTCCGCCGCCGGTGCGGCGTTTCTGGCGCAGGCGATCGCTTTCAACGTGTTCTTTGCCGCTATACCGCTCTCGCTCGTGATCGTTGCGATGTTCGGCTACATCTTCGGTACCGACGCCGGCGATTTGCGCGCGCTCGACACGATCGATCAGATCGCTCCGCAATTCTACGACTTGGTGTCTGAGAATATCCAGTCGGTCGTCCGCTATCGGGGCGTTTCAGGGATCGTGGGCTTGCTCGGTTTGATCTGGTCGGCGAAAAATGTCTTCGGGGCCGTGTCCTACGGTCTGGACCGCTCGCTCGGCCTGCGCAGCCGGCACTTCATCTACGAGATCCTCATCGCGGTCGTGCTCGTGCCGATCTTGGGTCTGGTCCTGATCGTGGCGACCGCCGGACCGCTCGCGATCACGTACATCGAACGCTTCACCGGCCTCGAGTACCTGCGCTACGGTCCGCAGATCGGTTCGTACTTGTTTTCGCTCGCGTTCGTGTTCGTGCTCGCGTTGCTCGTGTACACCTACTTGCCCAACCGTCCCGCGCACCCGGCGTCGTCCATTCCGGGCGCGCTCGTGACGGCGATCGGCTACTCGCTTGCTCAAGTAGCATTCGGCATCTACACCGCGCACGCCAACGTCTTTCAAATCTACGGCACGCTCTCGGCCATCTTCGCGTTAATGCTGTGGGTGTATTACATGTGTTTGATCTTTCTCTATGGCGCTCACGTGAGCGCGGCATGGGAGACGCGTCACCTCGACCCGAGCGGTCCCTCGACGAGCTCGGGATGACACGCCGAGGGCATCGTGGAATCTGCTAAGGTGCGCCTATCCTTGCTCGCCGTTTTTGCATGCCTCTCCGTGTTCCTCACGGCGGCGACTCCCGCGTTCACCATCGTTCCGTCGGTGATCGTCTATCCGCTGGCGAGCTCGCCGGAACTCGACCGCGAGGCAAGCGCGCGCATCGTCACGACCCTTGCGACGCAGATCGCGCAAGGCGGCGGGATCAAGATCATCCCGTCGACCGTGGGCATCGACCGCAACAAGTACCTCACCGATGCGCGGTCCCAGGGCGCGAACTACTACGTGACCGGATTCATGACGCCGCTCGGCAACGGCGCATCGGTCGTGGAACAAGTGGTGAGCACCACCTCGGGAACGCTGGTTTTCAGCGTGACGAATTACATCACGAACCTGGCCGACATCGCGAATCAAGGCGATCAACTGCGCGCGGGAATTCTCGAGCGCGCCCAGCGCGGCATCCAGGCCTTTGCCGCGCCGCCGCCCGCCGAAGACACGCCCGCCCCGCAAGCGAGCGGTGCCGACGTCAACGTGAACAAGCTCTTCCAACGCAAGAAGGGCAGCCCGGCAGCAACCATTGCGCTGGCACCGCCGGCCGACACGACGCTCGCCATTCTGACCGTCGGCGGATCGTCCGACTTCGATCAGCGCAGCGCGGCCGCGAAGGCGCTGGCCGCTGCGTTCGAACATGCCGGCCGGCACGCCGTGATCTCCGACGCGGGCACGCCGGCTCCCGCCGTGTGCACGCTAACGAAAGCGGCCGTGATCGTCGGCGCCTGGCTCGACACGCCGCCGCCGAACGCGGCCGCCGCGAACTCGACGCTGCGCATGATCGCCTACGATTGCAACGGCAACGTCGCGTTCGATCGCACGTTCAAAGAGCCGCTGGCAGCGGTGACGGATGCCGCGGTGGGCGCCTACCTCAACCCGCCGAAGCGGCGCGCCTAAGCTTCGTCGGCCGCCGAGGGGTCGAGCAGGCCCGCGGGTACGGTCACGCGGATCTCTTTGCGTGCAACGTCGACGCTCGCGATGAACGCCGCGATGAGCGGCAGCAGCGCGCGTGCGGCGCCGATCACGAGCAGATCCTGGTTCGGATAGTGCAGCACGTCGACGACGACGCCGCGCTCGATGCCGGCTTCATCGAGTAAGCGGCAACCGACCAGGTCTTCATCGAAGTATTCGCCGGCGTTGAGCGGCGCGTCCTCGCGCGCGATCGTGAGCTGCGCGCCGACGAGCGCTTCGGCGGCGTTCGCATCGTCGATCCCGGCGATGCGGATCAACGGCCGGTCCTTTCTGGCGGCGCACGGCCGCGATCGTTACGGCGCGCGTCGTGCCGTCGGGCAAGCGCAACGAGGCTTCGAGTCCGGCACGCACGGCATCGTCGCCGATGCGTGATGCATCGAGCTTCAACTCGCCGCGCAATCCGAAAACGCCGGCAATGCGGCCGGCGTTCAGATCACTTCTTTTTGGCAGTCTTCTTCTTCGCGGCCGGCGTCTTTTTCGCGGCCGTCTTTTTCTTCGCGGGCGCTTTCTTTTTCGGCGCGGCATCGGGCGCTTCCGCAACCGCATCCACGACGTCTTCGCTTTCGGTTTCCGCGGCCGACGTATCGCCGGCGTGTTCGAGGTCGGCTTCCTCCTGCCTGTGCTTCGGGTCGTCGTCTTCGACGTCGACGATATCGATCGTCACTTTGCCCTCGGCGCTGGCGCGAACGATCGTGCGCAACGCTTGCGCGACGCGGCCGCCCTTGCCGATGACTTTGCCGAAATCTTCGGGATGCACTTCGAGTTCGATGATCGGTCCGCGCGCGCCGTCGACGACGGCAACGATGACGTCATCGGGTTGCGAGACGAGGCGTTTCGCGAGGAACGTCAGCAGTTCGACGGCGCGCGCTTGCGCGACGGCGGGATCGCCGGCCGGACGCGGTCCGTGATCGCGGTCGCGATACGGCCGGCGCTCGCCGCCGCCCGTCCGGGAATCGCTGCCGGCGCTACCGGACGGCGCCGAGCGGGACGCTCGTCCTCGGGTTCGATGTCGTCGCTGAACGATTCGTTCGTGGCGATCTGACGCGCGCCGAGGGTCGATTTCCGTTCTTCTTCCGGCGTCGCTTCGTCGTCGCCGAACAACCCGAATTCGTCGTCGAACGCGGACACCGGCTACTCGGCCGCCGCTGCGGGAGCGGCCGGTGCGGCCTTCTTCGGGTAGATCGGGGCCTTTTCACACAGGCCGAGCTCGGCGAGGAGACGGCGCACGGGATCGGAGGGCTGAGCGCCCTTGGCGAGCCACGCTTTGGCCTTCTCTTCGTTGATGACGACGGTCTTCGGCTCCGTGCGCGGGTTGTAGTGACCGAGGATTTCGATGAACGCTCCGTCGCGCGGCGACTTCGAATCGCAAACGACGAATCGATACGTCGGCTGCTTCTTTGCGCCCATACGGCGCAGGCGGATTTTGACCATGATGCTTTCTGTCTGTCTTTCTAACGTGGAAGTGCCGGCATACGAAACCGGCCCCGCTTCCCGCCGCCCATCTGTTTCATGAGCGTACGCGAAGCTTCGAATTGCTTCACCAAACGGTTGACGTCGGCAACTTGCATGCCGCTGCCCGCGGCGATGCGTTTGCGGCGCGAACCGTTGAGGATATCGGGACGCGCGCGCTCGCGCCGGGTCATCGAGCAGATGATCGCTTCGACGCGCTTGACGTCGCCCTCGTCGATATCGACGTTGGGCATCGCTTTGGAGAGTCCGGGAATCATCTTCATGATGTCGTTCATCGAGCCCATTTTGCGCACTTGGCGCAACTGGTCGAGGAAGTCGTCGAGGGTGAAGTCGTTCTTGCGCAGTTTTTGCGCGAGATCTTTGGCCTGCTCTTCGGAATAAACGCTTTGCGTTTTCTCGATGAGCGTGAGCACGTCGCCCATCCCGAGGATGCGCGAGGCCAGACGGTCGGGATAAAACGGTTCGAGCGCGGCGAGCTTTTCGCCGACGCCGACGAACTTGATCGGCGCGCCCGTGATCTTGTGGATCGAGAGCGCCGCGCCGCCGCGCGCATCGCCGTCCATCTTGGTGAGGATCACGCCCGTGATGCCGAGCCGGTCGTTGAAGCCCTTCGCGACGCTGGTCGCTTCTTGACCCGTCATCGCATCGGCGACGAACAGGATCTCGATCGGCTTCACCGCGGCTTTGATCGCGGCGAGCTCGTCCATGAGCTTCTCGTCGATCTGCAGGCGGCCGGCCGTATCGATGATGACGGTCGGAATGCCGAGCCGCCGCGCTTCGGCAACGCCGTCGCGCGCGATCTTCACCGGATCGCCCGGTGCCCTGATCGTAGACCGGCAGATCGATCTGCTTGCCGAGCGTTTTGAGCTGATCGATCGCGGCCGGACGGTAGACGTCGGCGGCCACGAGCAGCGTGCGGCGGCCTTGTTCTTTCAGGCGCAGCGCGAGCTTGCCGGTCTGCGTCGTCTTACCGGAGCCTTGCAGGCCGACCATCATGTAGACCGTCGGCGGCGCATCGGAGAACTGCAGGCGCGCTTCGGCGCCGCCGAGCAGCGTGACGAGCTCGTCGTGCACGATCTTGATGACCGACTGGCCCGGCGTGAGCGAGGCCAGCACGTCGGCGCCGACCGCGCGTTCCTTGATCGCGTTGACGAAGTCTTTCGCCACCGCGAGGTTGACGTCGGCTTCGAGCAGCGCGATGCGCACTTCGCGCAATACCTCAGCGACGTCCGTCTCGGAGAGACGGCCGCGATTCGACAACCGGTCGAAGATGGCGCCTAAGCGCTCGCTGAGGGCTTCAAGCATTAGGCGCTGGCAGCACTCGCATCGATTTTCGCAACGGCGTCGCCGACCGTCTTGATCTTCTCGGCTTCTTCATCGGGAATGTCGATGCCGAACTCGGTCTCGAACGCCATGACCAGCTCGACTTGATCGAGCGAATCCGCACCGAGGTCTTCCGTGATCGACGCTTCGGTGCGTGACTTCGTTCTCTTCGACGCCGAGCTGCTCGACGATGATCTTCTTGACGCGGTCGAAAGTATCGCTTGCCATGTGACTCCTATTATTTCGCTTCTAAGGGTTCAAGTTCGAGGTTAATCTTCATGCGGCTCGGGCGAAGCCCGAACGCCACGGATTCGCGAAGCGAATCCTGCTAGTGCATCAGGTAGCCGCCGTCGACCACGATCGTTTGACCGGTGACGTAACGGGCAGCATCGGAAGCAAGAAAAGTGACGACACCGGCGACATCGTCGGGGGTCCCCGGCCGGCCGAGCGCGATGCCTTCGAGGAACCCCTTGCGCGCGGCTTCGGGGAGTTCGGCAGTCATCGCGGTTTCGATCAGGCCCGGGGCCACGGCGTTCACCCGAACGTTCCGCGACCCAAGTTCCTTCGCCAACGACCGCGTTAAACCAAGTAACCCGGCTTTGGTCGCAGCATAGACGCTTTGGCCCGGATTGCCGCCGATCCCGACGATCGAGGAAACGACCACGATCGCCCCGCCACGCTGCTTGACCATCGGCTTCGCGACCGCGGCGCTCAGGTAGAACGCCGACTTCAGGTTGACGTCGATCAGCCGGTCGAGGTCGCTTGCTTTGAGGCGCAGGATCAGCCCGTCTTGCGACTGGCCGGCGTTGGCGACCGCGACGTCGATCCGGCCGAACTCGGCCAGCACCGCGGCCACGCCGGCATCAACGGCCGCCTGATCGGCGACGTCGACGGAATGGCGACTCACCCGCGTTTGCGGGCCGGCGGCCGCTTGCACTTCGGCGGCCGTTTCGGCCAGCGCCGCCTCATCGCGGCCGAACAGCGCGACGTCATGACCGTGCACCGCGAGGTCGACCGCGATCGCCCGGCCGATACCGCGCGAGGCGCCGGTAATGAGCGCGACCCGGTCGTTCACGGTGCGTTCCCGGCCGTCGCAAGCTGCGCGCGCAGTTTTTCGACGCCGGCAACGTCGCCCACGTGGATCGCCTTCGGTGCGCCTGCGACGCGCTTCATCATCGGAGCGAGCACCGGGCTCGCACCGAACTCGACGATCAGGTCGATGCCGGTCGCGATCATCGCGACGGCCGCCTCGTGCCAGCGCACTTCGTCGGTGACCGAACGGATCAGGTTGGCTTTGATCTGCTCGATGCTGGTGTACGGTTTGGCATCGACATTGGAAATGACGGTGAAGCGCGGCATGAGCAGCGTCGCACCGGCGATGTGTTTGGCGAATTCCACTTGCGCGGGTTCCATCAGCGCCGAATGCCACGCTCCGCTGACGTTGAGCGGAATGACGCGCTTCGCACCCGCTTCGAGCGCGAGTTCCCCGGCGACGCGCACGGCATCCTCGTCACCGCTGATGACGACTTGACCGGGCTGGTTGAAGTTCGCGAGTTGCACGCGTCCGGCGCCGCGGTCGATGGTCGCCGCAACGGCCGTGCGCAACAGACCGTCGTCGAGCCCGAGCACGGCCGCCATCGCGCCGCGCGATTCCTGAGCCGCGCGATGCATGGCGAGCCCGCGCTGGTTGACGAGCGCAAGCGCCGCTTCGAAGGTCAGCGATCCGGCCAGCGTGAGGCTGCAGTATTCGGCAAACGAGTGCGCGGCGCTCACGACCGGCGCCAGCACGTCGCCGACGGCTGCGGCGAGCGCGAGATTCGTGACGAAGATCGCCGGCTGGCTGTAGCGCGTCTCGCGCAGTTTGTCTTCGTCGCCCTCGGCGCACAGCGCGAGGAGATCGTAGCCCAGCACGGCCTTTGCGCTGTTGTAGAGCGCCGCGGCCGCCGGATACGTTGCGGCGACGTCGGTGCCCATGCCCGGCGTTTGCGAACCCTGACCCGGAAAGACGACGGCGATGCGCATCAGCGTTGCCACCAGCGCCACGCGACCGCGCCCCACGACAGGCCGCCGCCGAAGCCGACGAACACGATGAGATCGCCGTCCTTGAGCTTGCCGGCGCCGTACGTTTCGGAAAGCGCGATCGGGATCGACGCGGAACTCGTGTTGCCGTATTTATCGACGGTGATGATGACCTTGTCGCCGAGCATCTCGAGTTGTTTCGCGGCCGCATCGATGATCCGGCGATTCGCCTGATGCGGGATCGCGTAGGAGATGTCGTTGCGCGTGAGGCCCGCTTTGGCGAGCGCGGCGTCGGTGGCTTCGATCATCTTGGTTACGGCGAAGCGGAACACTTCGCGGCCCTTCATGACCATCTTGTTCTGTTTGTCGCCGATGCCTTCGGCCGTCAACGGGGCGACCGTGCCGCCGGCCGGTATGAGCAAGAGCGACGGATCGCTGCCGTCGCTGCCGAGTTCGGAGGAGAGAAAGTCATTGCGTTCGGCCGCCTCGAGCACGACTGCACCGGCGCCGTCGCCGAAGAGCACCGCCGTGCCGCGGTCTGAGTAGTTGGTGATCGAGGAGAGCTTCTCGCTGCCCACCAGCAGCACGCGCTTGTAGACGCCGGATTGGATCAGGCTCGATGCCACGGTCAGACCGTAGATGAAGCCGCTGCAGGCGATCTCCATGTCGAACGCTGCGGTGCCGGCGATGCCGAGCTTCGCAGCGAGCACGCTCGCGGTCGCCGGAAAAAGATAATCCGGCGTGACGGTGGCGACGATGACGCAACCGATGTCGGCGGCCGTACAGCCGGCGCGTTCGATCGCCATCTTGGCGGCGGCGAGACCCATGTCGCTGGTCGTCTCGTCTTCGCGCGCGATGTGCCGTTCGTGCATTCCGGTCCGCGAGACGATCCACTCATCCGTCGTATCGAGAATCTTCTCGAAGTCGGCGTTCGTCATCACGCGTTCCGGAACGTAATGCCCGACGCCCGCCATGCGGACGCCCTGGGTTAGCGGCACACGCGCCTAACTACGAGTGATCGTGGCCGGCGTGGTCGCGTTCGTCGCGCGGCGCGATCACCTGGCGGCCGTCGTACGTGCCGCAGAAATCGCACACGAAATGCGGCCGCTTCGGGGTGTGGCACTGCGGACACTCAACGGTCGTAACCGGATTGAGTTTCCAATTTGCCGCCCGGCGGCTACGCGTCTTCGAGCGCGGAGTTTTCCACTTGAGATTCGCCATGATCGCCTTCCATCGCCGGACAGTCGCAACCGCCGCCCGGGTTTTTGCTCCGGCCGCAGGTCATGCATAACCCGCGGCATTCCTCATCGCACACCAGCCCGAAGGGTAATGCGCTCGTTACTACTTGCCGGACGAGATCGCCGACATCGAAATTCGTACCGTTCAGGACGTTGTTCTCGCCGAAGGGGTCGCTCGCCCCGTCGGGCGGATCGAACCGTTCGTCGACGACGACCCGCAAGGGAATCGCCGCGTCCTCGAGACAGCGGATACATTCCCCCGCGACGCCCACCTCGATTTGCCCGTCGATCTGCAGTCCCCGGTCGACGCGCCGCAGATCCAGCTCGGCGTGGGCCGGCTCCGGAAAGCGGAACGAAGAAAATGGGGGCACAGCGACGTGCTCGTCGAGCGACATCGGGCGCCCCGTAACCAGTAACGAACCGATGTCAACGACCACGTGAGAACCCTGGGTGCTGCGGCGTTCAGCCGACGCACCCCTCATAGAACGAGGCTCCCCGCGAGGGAAGCCCCATGCCAACCACGGTATTGTAGACCCCCCTCCAACCCTTGTCAAACGCATCGGTCCGCGTGAGGCGCTCGCCTGACTTGCTCTTGCCGGCGGGCCGGCCCGGCGTGAAGGGCGGGCGTGACGAGCATCGCGTCGGTCGCCTTCGGCCCCCAAATCATCGCCGCTGCCCAGCGCCACGGCCTCGACCCCGCTCTGCTGGCCGCGGTCGCCGCTCAAGAGACGGGCGGACCCGGTTCGAATTCGGGCGCCAACGTCGTCGGCGACGGCGGGCATGGCCACGGCGTCTTCCAAATCGACGACCGCTACCACGCCTTCGCATCTACCCCGGCCGCGATGGACCCGGCCCAAAACGCCAACTACGCGGCGGGCATGCTCTCGGGATTGCTCCAGAAGTACGGAGGCAACGTGCGCGCCGCGCTCTCGGCCTACAACGCCGGCTCGCCCTCAGCAACCGGAACCACCACGAACTGGGGCGGCGCCACCCTCGGCTACGCCGATTCGGTGCTGGCGCACTACAGCCAGCTCACCGGCACCGCCCGCGACGCCGCTATGTCCGAACTCTCGACGACGAGCGAGTCCGTCAACCAGCTCGCCGGCTTGGCTTCCTCCAATGGTGCCGCGCCGTCGAGCCCGGCGTCCGCGAGCGCGGTGTCCGCGACCCCGGCGCCGAGCTTGCCGACGACGCAGCAGCAAACGCAGGCGCAGCAATCCGCCGCGCAGCCGGCACTCAAACAAGACTTTTACGCCGACGGCGACGACGCCGAGTAAACGAGGAGCACCATGGGATTCAATCCGTTAGGCATGATCGTCGGAGCTGCGACCGGATTCCTGACCGGCGGCCCGGTCGGCGCCGCGATCGGCGGCGCGACCGGCGCGATCGGCGGCACCAACAACGCCACCTCGGTCGTCGGCAATCTCGGCAACACCGCCGCCAGCGGCTGGCAAAGCAGCATCCTCGCGATGCAAAACCTGCAGAACGAGCAGAACGCGATCTACAGTTTGCAGATCAACCAGCAAGCCTCGCAGTTCAACAACATGATGGACGAAAAATCCGAAATGATGCGCGAAAGCAACGCCCTCCGCGACGTCGCCATCGAACAGAAGAAAGCCGACACCCAAGTGATGAAGAAATTCATCGAGTCGATCAATTGATCGCCCTAAACCCGGCACCCCTTATCACCCGCCCCGTGACAACATGTCACCCCGAGCAAAGCGCACGACGTGCGCGTCGTCGAGGGGCCGCCCCAATCGCCGTCACTCGAGCAACGCATCGACGCATCAGTCGATGCCGCCCTCGCCGAAGCGCTGGCAAAAGTAAAAACCCCCGCCGACGACGCCCTCGCAAAACAGCAACAAGCCTTCGATCAGATGATGCAGCTTCGCACCGAGCAAGAACGCGAGGCCAACGCCATCCGCGAATTCGGCCTAGCCCAGCAGAAAAAAGAGAACGACTTCCTGACCGAATACATCCGAATGATCTAACGTGCTCGTAGGGACGTTTTGCGATGTCGCGGCAAAATGGAAGGTACGTCAGTTGCAGCAGATCAAACTGCAGGCAGCGCCGGAAGTCCGCCGGAAGCAATCCCGATGCAACTGCGCCGGACGTTCTTGACAGCCGCCGTTTCGGCCACGCTCGCGGTTTTCGTGGGCACGCCGGCACTGATCGCTCGGGCCGCCGACAACCCTTGGCTCTCGCCGAGCTTCATGGTCACCTTAAATGCGACCATGATGCAGTTCGTTGACCTGCAAGCGCGAATCAAGCGACTCGAAGGCACGGCCGCGCTCGAGACGCAGGCAAACCTAGCCCAACAAGCCGCAGCCCAATCCATGACGCTCGGCAAGAATGGCTCAGAGCAGGCAATCCAACAACAACGGGCGGCAGCGAATTCGTTCATCGCAGCCGGCACCGCCGTCGTGAGCGCCGGACAAGCCTTAAGCAACAACCGCCGCCTGATGCAAACGTTGATCGCAAACTCCCTCGTGTCGCTCAACGCCGAGTTGAAGAAAAGCGTCAATCCGCAGGCGACCGGTCCGGTTGCTGCAGCTCAGAAGGCGCAAGTACTCGCGAAGCTCGCGCTGTTGGAAAAAGAATTGCTTGTGGAAAGCGCCGCCGCGGCAAAGAACAAGAAGCAAATCGACGCCTTGACCGTTTCTGCCCAGAGCCTCGCAAATGTGTCAAAGCAAGCGAACCTCAACCAGCTCGACCAAGTTAACGCGCAGAAAACGTCGTTGCAGAATGCGAGTCAGATGATGCAGAACGTCATGGACCCCGCAAAAGTCATCGACCAGTCCTTTGCGACGACGTACACGACCATGAACGTCCCGAAACCGGCCATCGATATAGCGCCCTGATCGTCTGCTCTTTTGGCGTTGCGCTAGGTGATGTAAGCCGGAACATCACGCGCCGAATCCGAATGCATAGCGCACATGCCAAGCCCCAACCGTCCTGCCGCATCGAACGTGAACGGTCTTTTGATCTACGTTGGCGGGACGCTATATTTCTTATTCGCAGCTGCCTATGATTGGTTCGGCCGGCACGATGGCGTCAAGGCTCTCAGTGACCTCCTCGGCGCGTTCATCGGCTTTTTTCTCATCTGGTACGGCCGCTATATCTGGATAAGGATCAGGCGCACCGTCACTGGCTCGCGCAACGAAACGAAGGCTGCGCGTAAGTAGACGTTACTTTGCCGATTTGATGCCGCACACATCAAGCTCCGGAGTAATGTGAAGTAAAGCGGCTCGCCGGGCGGTCCAGCCCGTAATGCTCGCGTAGCGTCGTGCCGGTGTATTCTTTGCGGAACACGCCGCGCTGCTGGAGGATGGGGACGACGTAGTCGACGACGTCGGTTAAGCCGCCGGGGAGTTCCGCCGGCATAATGTTGAAACCGTCGGCGGCACCCCGTTCGACCCAGTCGATCATGTGATCGGCGACTTGCTCGGGCGTACCGGCCACCACCCGATGTCCGGCGGCAGCCGCGAAGCGGCGCAAGAGATTGCGCAGCGTCAGGTCCGGTTCGCGTTCGAGCATATCAAAGGTCAACTGCGCGCGGCTCTTCGCTCCTTCGATCTCTTTTGGGCGCGGGAACGCGTGTAACGGCACTGGCTCGTCGAGGGGGAATACTGTGAAATCCACGCCGTTGAAGCGCTGCGAGAGTGTGAGCAGCCCGAGTTCCGGGATGGTCAGATCGTTGAGCTCCTTCTCCATCGCTTTCGCTTCGGCTTCGGTCGAGCCGATGATCGGGCACAGGCCCGGTAGGATCGAAATCTTGCTCGCATCACGGCCCGCCGCCGTGGCTCGTGCTTTGATGTCGTTATAGAACGCTTGTGCTTCGCCGAGGTCTTGTTGCGCGGTGAAGATCGCCTCCGCGTAGGTAGCCGCGAACGCGCGCCCATCATCCGACGATCCGGCCTGCACGAGCAGCGGCCGGCCCTGCGGCATACGGGGAATGTTGAACGGGCCGTTCACGTCGAACGTCGGGCCGTGATGGTCGATACGATGAACGCGAGTAGTATCGACGTAAACCCCGCGCTCGCGATCGATGACGGTCGCGTCGTCTTCCCAACTGTCCCAGAGCTTCATGACGACGTCGAGGTACTCCGTCGCGCGCGCGTAGCGTTCGGCGTGCGAGGTGAGCTGCACCATGCCAAAGTTGCCGGCCGCGTTCGCGTCCCACGAGGTGACGATGTTCCAGCCGGCCCGGCCGCCGCTGAGGTGGTCGAGCGACGCAAACTGGCGCGCCAGGTTGTAGGGCTCGGTGTACGTGGTCGATTGCGTGGCCACCAAGCCGATGCGCTCGGTACACGACGTCAGCGCCGCCAGCAACATCATCGGATCGAAGCGCCCCTCCGAGCGGTACCGCACGTTGCCCAGCGCCAGCCGGTCACCGAGAAAGAACGAATCGAACTTGCCGCGCTCCGCTGCGCGTGCCAGCTCCTCATAATAGCTCAGATACCCCAATCGTTCGGGCTGGGTACGACGGAAGCGCCACGCCGCTTCGTGATGTCCGGCATTGGCCGCAAAGAAATTGAGATGAAACTCCCGTTTTTGCATCATCAGTGCGGTGACGTGTAGGCCTTGGCACGTCGTGCAAGCGCGCCGGCATCGAAGCGGTTGAAGTCGTCGACGAATTGGTTCGTATAGAGCGAATCGAGTTTCGGATCGACCGTGATCAGGCCGCCTGCCTTGAGCGCGGTGATTTCCGCCGTCCAATCCTTATCGCTGAAGATGCCCCACTTCTTCGGCTCTCCCGGCTGCCATTGCGTGTAGTGCTCGAGCCGGATGAGCAAGATCGGCAGCATCTCCTTCATTCCGTCAGCGTCGGTGCCGGGAGGCTTCAGCTCCGGATAGTGCCGCCAGAGCGAGCGCAAACACTCCGGCGGGTTAGCATTGCACGCGACGGTTCCCTCAGCCGCGATACGCCCGAACTTCCCGACGAGATCCGGCCGATCGTGGATCATCTTGTTGGTCACCGGAAAAGCATGGCTCGAGACGCCGTTGAGTGCCGGGGGATACGGCAGCACGCGAACGGCCGTCCCGTCATCGCGCATTTTCTGATCGGAGATATCAAAAAGGTTGAGCGCGTCGATTTTTCCCGACCGCAGTGCTTCGAACGCCGTCGCACCCGTGCCGACCGCGACGAACTGGACGCTCTTCGGATCGACCCCGACCGCATTCAGCGCGGCTTCGGTCATCGGGGTGCCCCCGAATGACAAGGCACCCACTCCGATCGTTTTGCCGGCCAGATCCTTCATCGACTTGATCGGGCTCTTGTCGAGTACGGAGATTTCCCAGATCGAGTTGCGTGCCGAATTGTAGACGAAACGAAAATCGAAGTCCGGTTTACCCGGTTGGCGCGAGATGATCAGCGGGTCGAGCGTGCTGAAAGCCGTGAAGAGCGAGCCCTTCATCAGCTGCGGAACGATCACACCCGAACCATCGAGCGAGATCGTAGAAATTATGACGTTCTCTTGGCTCACGAGCCCGAGGTCTTCAGCAAACGTGAACGGCGCATAGCCGACCGAAACCGCGCCCGACCAGGCAAACACGATCGTTTCGGGTCCGGCCGCACGTACGGGCAC
Source organism: Vulcanimicrobiota bacterium (assembly GCA_963845455.1). Taxonomy (GTDB): domain Bacteria; phylum Vulcanimicrobiota; class Vulcanimicrobiia; order Vulcanimicrobiales; family Vulcanimicrobiaceae; genus Lustribacter. The sequence goes on from CAWJSM010000005.1 coordinate 437,087, forward strand.
CAGCGCCGCTAGGAGCAGCGCGAAGATAAGCGCGAGGCGGGAATACATGGCAACTCTTTCCGAAATCCCGGGTCGAGTGCCTTTCAGGCCCACGTGAGGAGATGCCGGTGACGAAGCATCGTTACTTAGTCGTCCTGCTGATGTTCTTGAGCGTGTTCGTGAACTACATGGACCGCGTGAACTTCAACGTTTCGATTCCCGCGATCCGTCAGAGCTTCGGCTTTAGCCTCGAACAGATGGGTGCGATCTCGTTTTCCTGGGGCATCATTTACGCGCTCTTCAATTTCCCCGGCGGCTGGCTCGTCGATCGGCTCGGATTGCGCCGCGCATTACCGATGCTGCTCGGCTGGTGGTCGGTGTTCACGATCGCGACGCCATTTGCAACCTCGCTCGGCGCCTGGTTCGCGATCCGCGGCCTCATGGGTGCGGGCGAAGCGCCGATCTGGCCCGTCAACGCGAAACTCGCGAACACGTGGGCCGCGCCCAGCGAACGGTCGACGCTCTACACCTGGGCCGGTTGCGGACAGTATGTCGGGCCGACGATTGGCACGCTGCTCGCCGGCTGGATTCTCGTCACCTGGGGCTGGCAGTGGACGTTCATCCTGTTCGGAATCGCCGGCCTCTTGATCTTGCCGTTTTGGTGGGCGGTTGTGCGCGATCGGCCGGCCGACGATCCGCGCGTCAACGCAGCCGAACTCGCGCACATCGGCAATCGCGCTGACGCCAACGAGAAGGCCGATTGGCCCGGCATTCGCGCGGTCTTCTCCAGCCGCGCGGGCATCGGCATGCTACTCGTGTTTTTGACCTTCGGCTACATCTTGTTCACGTTCTTGAACTGGGTGCCGAGCTACATGTATTACACCTTCAACATGGGCATTCTCAAGAGCGCGGGATGGGCCAGCGTCGGCGCACTCCTGGGCCTGATCGGCTTTCTCATCTCGGGTCCGTTCAACGACGGGCTGCTCAAGCGCTACGACCGTTTGACCGCACGCCGCATCGGCGCCGTTGCACCGATGGCCGGGGTCATCGTCTGCATCGTCCTCTCCCTCTTTAGCGCACGTGCGGGTTACGGCGAACTCACCGCCGTGCTGATGGGCCTCGCGCAACTCCAGATGAACATGACGGTGGGAGCGTGGGCGGTGAACATCATCGATATCTCGCCCAACCAAGCCTCAACCGGTTTCGTGTACGGAATCTACAACGGCGTCCTCAATGTGATGGGCGCGTTCAACTCGCTAATCCTCACGGCGCTCGCCACCGCCTACGGTTTTCCGGCGGCCTTCGGAAGCGCCGTGGTGTTCGCGTGCATCTTCATGGGCAGCATGCTGTTCATCGTCGATCGCGCGAGTTACACGGAGCTCATCACGAAAGCGCAAAACGCGCGCCTCGCGGGAGTACCGCTTACCGCAAGTTGAGGATCGAGATATCCTTGACCGCTTTGTCGGGTTTGATCGACTGCAAGTAGGCGATGATGTCGGCCGCTTGCGCGTCGCTCAGCACGACCGTCGTGTAGGGCGGCATATTCTGCGCCGGATGACGCAGTTGACGCATGATCAAGTTGGCCGGGATCGGGTGCGGAGCTAACTTCGGACCGGCGCGTCCGCCGCCTTGACCGAATGTGCCGTGACACAGGTAGCAGTTCTCAGCCATGAAGGTGGCCTTGCCTTTAGCCGGATCGCCGGCCGGCGCTGTGCCTTGCGCTAAGGCGGTCGAGGCAAAAGACAACGTCAGAAACGTGGCAAGTAGTAGACGAGCGATGGTGGTATGCATCATCTGGATCCTCAGCGGCCCTGCGCGACGACGTCGACGAGCGCGGGTTCGCCGCGCTTCACCTGGGCGACCGCGCGCGCTAACGCAGGACCAAGGTCGTTCGGGTTCGTTATCGGCCCCTCGCTGTAGACGCCCATCGCGTTCGCGAGCTTCGCGAAATTGATGTTGGGATCGGTCAGCGTCGTTCCGATCAGCGTGCGGCCCACGCCGCGCTGACGGCGGTTAGCAACCTGCTGAAGCGCCATGATCTCCTGGTGATACGCGCGATTGTTGTGCATCACGTAGAGGAGCGGAATTTTGTGATGCGCGGCCGTCCAGAGGACGCCGTTTGCTACCATGAGATCGCCGTCGGGCTGGATGCACACGCTCAAGCGGCCGTGCTTGCGATTGGCGAGCGCCGCGCCCAGGCTCGCCGGCGCACAATAGCCGACGCCGAACGCCCCGGCATCGCCGATGTACTGGTAATGTTTGTCGGCGTTCCAAAGCTGCTGCGGCCAGCGGTACTGAAAATCAACGCCGGACACGAGCGACCAATCGTCGTTACGCACCGCCGCATACACTTCGGCACATAACCGCGCCACGGTGATCGGCGAATCGTCCCAGCCCACGGCCGCCGCTTGACGCGAAACAGCCAGCGCCGCGAGGTGCGCGTCGGCGAACGCCTTGGCACGCGCGTCGAACACGCGGCGGCGATCCGGCGTGATCAGACTGCGGCACGCTTCGATCAGCGCCGGCAGGGTGGCCTCGGCGTCGCCCGCGATCGGCAGATCGACGTCGAGGTAGCGTTCGAAGTCCTGGAAGTTCGACTTCATGTAGAGCTGATTGCTGCTGATCGAGATCGTCTTTGCACCCGGTTGCAGGCGCGAGCGCGTTTCTTCGGTGTGCGGGCTGGCGAAGCGCTGCGTCGTGCCCCAGAAGTCGGTCATCTCTAGTCCGACGATGAGATCGGCCGCGCCGACGATCGCCGTCTGCGAGGTGCTCTGATTGAGCGGGTGCCGCCACGGCACGTTCATCCGCCCGATGGCATCGAGAATCGGTGCGCCGAGCAGCTCCGCGAGCGCCACGAGGCTCGCGACACCGGCCGGCGTGCGCGCGCAGCGATCGGCGATCAACACCGGATGTTCGGCCGCAACGAGCATCTTCGCGGCGGCGGCGACGGCGTTTGCATCGCCTTGCGGCGGCGCGTTGAGCACGAGCTTCGGAATGCGCGGGCGCTTCGACGGCGGCAGCGGATCTTCTTGAAGGTCGCTATCGAGCGTGAGTAGCACCGGCTCGTACGGCGGCGTCATCGCGAACTGATACGCGCGCACGGCGGATTCCGCAAAGTGCTGCGGACTCGCGGGCGCATCGTCCCATTTGGTAAAGTCGCGCACCATGGCCGCCGCGTCTTGCGCCGTATGCTCCCACGGCACCGCAGAACGGCGCTTCGCCACGTCGATCTGATTGGCGGTAATCATGAAAATCGCGGCGCGGTCGGCCCACGCGTTGTAGATCGCCATCGAACCGTGCTGCAGGCCGACGGCGGTATGCATCATGCACGCCATCGGTTTGCCTTCGATCTTGAAGTAGCCGTGCGACATCGCGACCGACGCTTCTTCGTGCGTGCAGGTGATGAGCTCCATCGACGGCGCGTTCACCATCGCGTAGTTGATGATCGATTCGTGCAGCCCGCGGAAGCTCGAGCCGGGCATCGCCGCCACGTACTCGATCCCGAGGCTCTTCATGACATCGACCATGAAGTCGCTCACGCACGTCGACTGCGTCAGATCGTCATCCGCTGCCGCACTGCCGCGCTCGCCGGTCGAGGGCGGTACAGCCGGCACGCTCGGGGACCGTGCCGGCGGCGCGGCGGGAGGCGTCTGCGCGACGGCGGCCACAGGTGCCGCCACCGCCGCTGATCCGGCCAACGCTACGCCTTTAAGGAAGCTGCCGCGTCCGACCGATCCGTCGCCCGAACTCTTTGCCACGCCGATTTCTCCCGTTCTAAAGCGAACTTGGTGAAAACCAGTTCCGCCCAACGAGGCAACCCCCTGGCCTCTCTCCGTTCGCGTCAGCGGCATTCGATTGACAAGGGGACGCCCGCGACCTACGATAACGTGCGTTCCTCGACGGGCTCGGCCCGGAAAGTGCGTGGGCCATTAGCTCAGCTGGTTAGAGCGCATGCTTGATAAGCATGAGGTCCCAAGTTCGAACCTTGGATGGCCCAGTACTTAAAAAAAAAGCCCGCAGACGTTTTGCGGGTCTTTTCTTTTCGGACATCCATCATGTTTACTTGGCGGCGTTTCTCTCGCGACGCTCGCCGCGCCGAGGCGGTATTCGCACCGCCGCGACGGCGGTCTCAATCGCCGAGCGCGAGTCGAGTAGGCACGGACATGGCTGATAACGACCGGCGCGACAGCCGTTTTCGGTATGCAGCCCGGATGGGTGCCCGCAACGGCACAGCACCATCAGGTCCATCATTCGGCCTCACGGATGGGGCCGCGAACGGAAGCCATGTAGCGCCACCCGACTTTCTCCACCATGCTCGCTGTGGTGAATGGTTTCTCCAGCGCCTGGATGACCAAGGTGCAGAGCCCGGGCTGATCGATTCGGGCGAGCAGCGTGGCGGGTCGCGGCTCGGACCCAAGCAGCGCGATGGCCATGACACGCGCGGTTTCGGTGGCTTCCTGTGGCGTCGAACCCAGTGCTGTGAGCACGGGCGACCGACTCTTCGCGACAAACCGCTCTCCATGCGGCACAACGGTAATTTGGAGCGAGTCCATGGTGCTGCACGTACCTCCGAGCGCCCACAGCAAGGGCAGACCTCTTGTGTAGCACTGTAACTAGCGGCTGTCCGTGCGCGAGCGTACCTACGTGAACGAATGTTAGTGAAGAATGCTTCGGTCGGCATCTGATGCGGGTATTGTGAACGGCACGTCTAGGATATGGGCAACCACGTTGTTTACGCAGTCGCGGAAGATATGATCGTGAGCCGCAAACGCACCCGTCAGCGAGGCCGCCAAGATGCCGTTACAATGCTCTGTTCCACACAGTTCGTCGGGCGAGTCCCGCGGTAGACTGGGCCCATGAGACAGCCCGGGCACTGGGTGCTCGCCAAAACGTCACTGATCGCCCACCTCGACCTGGGCGAACGCTCCGCCGAAAGTCTCCGCGTCCTTTCGAGCCGCGTCATCGTGACCGCATGCCGCGCGCACATCGACGCCGCGGCGAAGGTGGTGCTGGAAACGCACCAACCGAAGTGCTCGAATTGTCAGCGCATCGTTCGCCAAGGCACAACGCCCCCAGCCGTGCCCGATGTACGGGAAACACAGCCCGCCTAATCGCCCGTTTTTTGGTACGCGAGCGATTCCACCATGAATCTTCGGCCCGCCTCAACTACGCCTAGGCGGAAAAGTGCTACTGGCTGGCGGAGACGTGCAGGCCGATGCCGGATTGCGCGAGCGTGTCCGGCGCCGCGTTGGCCGGCGGCGCGTTGCTTCCGGGCGCCTGCGCGAACGTTCCGAGCGGGTTGGGCGCGTTCACCGCGTTGAGCTCGTGATCGGTGGTTGAGGCAGTGAACGTACGATCCGTGCCACCGGGGAGTTGTTGCGACAGCGGCAAGTTGCTCGCGGTGCTGTTGGTCGGCGACGCCTGATACGGCGCCGTCGACGAGCTGACGTATTTGTTGTCGACGAACGGGGACGTCGACGTCGGCGAAATAGCTCCGGTGCTCACGCAGCTACGTCTTCTTCGGGAGCGCCGTCGTCGGCAGGAAGTTCACCGGCGTTTGGCCGGTCGGGAACGTGCCCCAACAGGTGTAATATCCGCCGGCTTTCACGGGCTGGAGCACGCCGCCTGCGCCCTCCTTGAGGCCCGTGCCGTTCCCCTTCGGCTCTGCATCGACGGTCACGATCACGGTAGCGGGACTTCTCGACACGTTATTCGTCGTGCCGCTGCCGGTTGCGTTCACCGCTGCGTTGGTCGCCGTGGAATACGAGAGCGACGCCGGGCCAACCGCGCACGTGACGTTGAGCGTTTGCACTTTCCCGGCACCCGCGCCGGAACTGGCACTACCGACCGGGACAGACTTGATGTCGTACGGCACGGAAAACGTGTATTCGAGGGTCGACGCGGTCGCCGAGAGGGTCGTCGCGGCGATGCCGGCGAGGACGATAGAAAGCACCAAAGTCGAGCGGGACATGTCGATCTTCCTCATTTCGCAGAACCGATTGTCAGGGTGGGAGTGGTTATGACGAGCGTGTCCTTTGCCGGACCGCCCGTGCCTGCAGCTCCGATTGTGAGCGTGGGCGTCGTAATCGCGACGGCATCTTTGCTTTCACCGGGAATGCCCGCTCCGGCGGTCGCCGCTCCGCCGATCGTCAACGTCGGCGTAGTAATCGCCACGGAATCTTTGCTTTCGCCGGCAATCGCCGATCCGCCGATCGTCAGCGTCGGCGTTGTAATCGCAACCGTATCTTTGCTTGCACCGGCAATCGTCGCCCCGCCGATGGTCAACGTCGGCGTTGTAATCGCGACCGTATCTTTGCTTTCACCGGCAATCGCCGCCCCGCCGATCGTCAAGGTCGGCGTCGTCACCGGCAGATTCTCCGTCGACTGCGCGAGCGCGGGGCCGGTCATGGCCAAAACCAGAACGCACGAGCGGATGACCGCTTGAACCGGGATCGAGCGAGCGCATGCCGACACGCCGGACTGCTTCGGCGTCGTCCTATCGAATTCCCAGAAACCGAGCGGTGATCGGAGGCACTTTGGTCCTCTTCCTGCCCAGCAGGGGTTTGAGGGACGCGTTAGGACTAGGCAGGGTGAATCGTCTCACGATGCTCACCGTGCTCTCAGCCGGCGCAGCGATCGCATTCCCCGCTGCGAGCGACGCGGCCGGAACGACGAAGGTGTCGTTCGAAATCTCGAACCAAACCGGTACGGGCTTTCAAACCTACATCAAGAGCCTCGGTCAGGAATATAGCGTGCCGACGCCGTCGCACGTCACGACCAAGGCGAGCGTCGATGCCGCGGACTTGATCTTGCTCCTCTTCGAGACCGGATCGCACGGCGATAAGAAACGCGCGTACAGCGTAAGCGTGCCCGACGATTCGGGCAAATCCCTGACGGTAAAGCTCGTCGCAAAGATGGACGAAAAAGGCGTGGTACTCGCGAGCTCCGAGGGAGCCAGCGTCGATGAAATCAACGTCCTCATTTACATGAATTCGTGAGGGCAGGAGACCGCTTCGCTAGCTGACCGCAACTTTCGCGAGTACCTCATTGCGGTGCTCTGCGGCAATGTCGGCGTCCAGATCGCGTTTCTCGCGATCAGCTGGCACATCTTCATCCTCACGCATCAGCCGTTCGATCTCGGGCTGATCGGCTTCACGATGTTCCTCCCGGCGCTGATCTTCGCGATTCCGTCGGGCATGATCGCGGATCGCTTCGACCGCCGGCTCGTCGTCACCATCGGACGTGCGGTCGAAGTGGCATGCGCCGCGGCCTTGCTGCTGCTCGTGACGGCCGGCGTGACGGCGGTTCCGCTTTACCTAGCGATCGTTGCGGTGCTGGGCTGCGAACGCGCGCTCGGGCAGCCGTCGGAGAAGTCGTACCTGCGGAACATCGTCGACGCCGAACGTTACCTCAACGCGCAGGCGACCTACGCGTCGGGCCGCGAGATCACGACGATCGTGGGACCGGCCCTCGGCGGCATGTTGATCGCGATCTCCACCAGCGCCGCGTTCGCGGCCTCGATCGTGCTGGCCATCATCTCGGCGGTGGCGTTCGCAATGCTGCGCGTGCGCCATCAACTGCGCGCGCCCGAACCGCAAACGTGGGCGACCGCGCTCGCGGGACTTGCGTTCATCCGCTCGCGGCCGGTGATTCTGGGCGCGATCACGCTCGATCTCCTGGCGGTGCTGTTCGGCGGCGCGACCGCGCTGATGCCGGTCTATGCGGCGACGATCCTGCACATCGGCCCGGCGGGCCTCGGCTACCTGCGCAGCGCGCCAGCCATCGGCGCTGCCGCCGTCGCCGCGATCATTTCGCGGCGCCCGCCTCGCGAGCGCGTCGGCAAGCTATCGTTCCTCTCGGCGGCCGGCTTCGGTGCGGCGACGATCGTTTTCGGTCTCTCGACGAACCTCGTCCTCTCGCTTGCCGCCCTCGTCGTGCTCGGCGCATTCGACGTGGTCGGCGGCGTTTTGCGCAACGGGTTCGTCCAACTCAACACACCCGATGCGATGCGCGGGCGCGTCACGGCGGTGCAATCCGTCTTCACGACCACCTCGAACGAACTCGGCGCGTTCGAATCGGGTTCGGTCGCCGCGCTGATCGGCACAGTACCGTCCGTCGCCGGGGGCGGCATCGCGACGCTGCTCGTGACCGCACTCTGCGCGCGGGTCTTTCCGCAACTGTGGCATGCCGACCGGCTCGAAGCCGCGGACGACGTTTAGCGGCCGGCCTTGAGATCCTCGATGCGTGCGCGCAGATACGAAAGCCAGCGTTCTTCTTCCATCGCGGTCACATCGAGCGGCATCCCCAGCGTGGGAAAGAACATAACTTGGAAGTCGGTCGTTGCGTGCTGGGCCGTCGGGATCGTAGCCGGGTCGGGAAACAGTTCGAGTTCGCCATCGGGCAGACCGAGCCGATAGTCGCGCGAGACGGCCGGAAACCCGGCCGGTACGAGCAGCTTGTTCGTTTCCGCGAGATCGTGAAGATGCTGTTTGCGCTTCTGCGCCGGCATTCTCTGCATCGGTACCCTCTCCAGCGATCCGACCGAAGCGATCATCACGCATTCATCACCAATCCGTATCTCGGCGTGATCAAAGCGCCGATCGCGGCGAAAGCGCTGATCGCTCCGGGCGTGTCCTAGGCCTTCGCCATCGCTTGAGCGATGGCGGTCAACAATCGCTCGGAGTCGACCGGCTTGTTGAGATACGCCTCGACGCCCAGGGCCAGCGCACCGCTGACGAACGACTGATCGGACGTCGCCGAACAAACGATGATCTTGGCCTTGTGATCGATGCGCTTCAGCGCTTGAATCGCAACGATGCCGTTGTGCCCGTCCATGAGCAAGTCCATGGTCACCACGTCGGGCCACTCCTCGCGGTAAACGCGGATTGCGTCGGCGGTCGAGCCGGCCTCGACGATATGATAGCCGCGTTCCTCGAGCGTCCGTCTCAGGGTCGTTCGGGCAAGCGGCGTATCGTCAACAATCAGAACCAGCGGTCTCATCTACCATCCACACCTCACCGGATTCCTTGCACAGCGCCGGGACCGTAACCTCGCGCGAGGATGCCGACCGGCGCCGTACAAAGGGTCCCGGATGACGATCAAACGGCGCGATGTCTTACTTCGAGGCGGCGGCCTTACCGCAGCCGCGCTGACCGGCGCGCAACTCGGAACTCCGCCCGCCGCCGATGCACAACCGGGATTGCCGCTGACGTGGCAGCATACGGCGGACGTCGTCGTGATCGGGTCCGGCGCATCGGGCACGCCGGCGGCAATCGCCGCGCGCGAAGCGGGCAACTCCGTGATCGTGATCGAGACCGAGAATCACCTCGGCGGTCACGGCATCTGCAGCGGCGGAAACGTACCGCTCGGCGGCGGCACGAGTCTGCAAAAGAAATACGGCATCGTCGATTCGCCCGAACTGCTCTATCGCGATCTTACCGACTGGTCGGTAGTCGAGTCCAACGGTTTTCCCGACTACCGCTACAACGATCACGAAATCATCCGCGCCTTCGCCGACAACGCGGCGGCGACGTTCGAGTGGCTGATCGCGCACGGCGTCGTGTTCGTCGACAAAGCGCCCGATACGCTCGGCGGTGAGGCGGTCGGCAATTCCGTTCCGCGCGAAGCGCATGCGGCGGTGATGAACTGGCCGACGCGTGCAAACGGGAGCGCCGCTCGATCCGGGCATCCAGGCAACGACGTCGTCGGGCAACGGCTTGCTGCGCCCGCTGCTCGCATCCGCCCAGAAGCTGGGCGTCCAGTACTTGCTGCAACACCGGTTCATGGCGCTGCACCGCGAGACCCCGCACGCCGGCCGCATCCTCGGCGTGGCGGCGACGCACGACGGCAAGAGCATCAACGTGCGCGCGCTCAAGGCCGTGGTGCTCGCGACCGGCGGCGCCACCTCGAACATCAATTGGCGGCGGATGTTCGATCCGCGCTTGACGGAAGAATATTGCGGCGTGGCCGGCACCCCGTACTCGTATCAAGATGCCAGCGGCGAGATGCGCGCGGCCTGGCCGTCGGCGCGTCGCTGTGGGGAATGGTCAATCAAACCGGCGAGTTCGGTGACGGCATCACGAAGCCCGGATCGATCGGCAGCCAATTCGGCTACGTGAACCTGCGCTGGATGCCGGGCAGTCCGGTCTTCGACAAGGCGCGCGCGACCGGGTTGCACGTGAGCGACTGGCAAGACGTGATCCTCGTGAACATGGTCGGCAAGCGCTTCTACGACGAGACGGCGCCGCAATTTTCTGCCAACGACTACAAGACCGTCGATCCGTACACGCCGGGCAGCTGGCGCAACGTCAAGAACGCTGAAGTTCAACCCGCGCAACTTCCTCAACGCCGCCATGGCCGGCATCGACGACGGGCACAACGGCGGCGGGCCGATCTGGGCGATCTTCGATGCCGACGCGGTGGCGCGCGAGAAGTGGGATCCGCGTCCGCCCAACGTCGATAACGCCCGCGGCTTCTTCTTTCAAGCCGATACGCTGGCCGATCTGGCGCGCGCGATCAAGATGAAGTACCAGCGCGTTGCCGATGTCGCCCGACGTGCTCGAAGCGACGGTCGCGCGCTTCAACAGCTTCGTCGATAGCGGCGTCGACGAGCGATTTCGATCGGCCGAAGCCGCTCTACAAAATTGCGAAGGGCCCGTTCTATGCCGCCTGGGCGACGCCCGTGCTGCACGACACGCGCTCGGGTTTGCGCATCAACGCGCAAGTGCCAAGTGCAAGACATGCACGGGAAAACGATTCCGGGACTTTATTCGTGCGGCGAGACGGCCGGCGGATTCAGCGAACACGGTCTCGCGCGCGCAACCTGCCAGGGCCGCATCGCCGGCTTGAATGCGGCCGCCGAACCGCGTGCCTAACCTGCGGGCGCTGCTTCGCCTGCGCCCTCGTCGCGTTCCTCAACGTTGCGGCCGCCAACGCCGCTCCGGCAACGGATCCCGCCATCGTGCAAACCGATAAGGGCTCCGTGCACGGAACGGTCAACGGCAATCTGCGCGTCTTCCTCGGGATCCCGTTTGCCGCGCCGCCGGTTGGGCCGTTGCGCTTTGCCGCGCCGAAACCCGCGCCGGCCTGGAGCGGCGTGCGCGAAGCGACGCAGGCCGCACCCGCCTGTCCCCAAGCCGGACCGGCGACTCTGAACATGTCGGAAGATTGCCTCTACCTCAACGTCTGGGCGCCGGTGGGCGCGTCGAAGGCGCCGGTCTACGTTTTCATTTACGGCGGCGGCTTCATCGGCGGCAATGCCGCCAAGTACGATGGTTCGCTGTTGGCGTCGACCGGCAAGATCATCGTCGTCACGCTGAACTATCGCATCGGCATCTTGGGCTTTCTCGCCGACAGCGCGCTCGCAAACGGCGGCTCGAGCACCGGCAACTACGGCATCGAAGATCAGCAGGCGGCGCTCCATTGGGTGCAGCGGAACATCGGGAACTTCGGCGGCGAACCGCGCAACGTCACGCTCGGCGGCGAATCGGCCGGCGCCGTCAGCACCTGCGCGAACCTCGCCGCGACGCAATCGGCCGGCACGTTCGTGCGCGCGATCGTCGAGAGCGGGCCGTGCTCGGTTCCGCTCCCCACGGTCTCGAGCACGGAGAACGCACACGCGCCGCTCGTCGCGCAGCTCGGCTGCACGGGTTCGGGCGCGGCAGTTGCGGCGTGTTTGCGCTCGGCGAATCTCACGGTGCAAAAGATTCTGGCCCTGCAGCAAACGCTGCCGCGCGGCGTGTTCTCACCCAGCATCGAAGGTGACGATATTCCGGTGCAGCCGCGCACCTATCTCGGACGCATTCCGCTCTTGATGGGCGGCAATTTCCTCGAAGCGGGCTATACCGTGCTGACGAAACCGCCCACGACGCCGGCGGCATATCTGGCCGCGCTGCAGAGCGATTACGGCGATCAAGCCGCGGCGATCGCGGCGCAGTATCCGTACGAGAAGTACCCGAGCGGCGGTATCGCGCTGGCAACGGTCGAGACCTCGTCGGCGCCGCATCCGGCGATCTCGATTTGCGGCAACGTCACGAGTTGGCGCCTCACGCGCGCGGCCGGCGGCGCGCCGATCTTCGCCTATGAGTTCAACGATCCGGGCGGCTACGCGGTCAACGGCGTCACCGGTCCCGTGCACACCGCCGAATTGCCGTACCTGTTCCCCGGCGGCGACAGCGGCGGCGCGGTCAAAACGCTTTCGCCTGCATCGAAGGCGCTATCCGCGACGATGCTCGGCTACTGGACGAACTACATCAAGAACGGCAATCCCAACGGACCGGGCTTGCCGGACTGGCCCGTCTACAGCCTCGTTACCGACGTGCAGCAGCTGGTGCCGAACGCGGTCGCGCCGGGAACCGATGTGAACGCCGAACACAAGTGCCCGTTCTGGAACTCGCTAGGCCGCTCGCTCTAGTCGCAGCAGTGGGCCATGTGATCCGTTGGTTGCGCGGCATCGAGACGCCACAGATAGACGGCTAACGCTCCGAAGATGAGGTTCAGCCAGAACGTGTAGTTGAACGAGAACAGCGTGAGGTCGCGGACGGCGTTCGGATTGGGCTTCGGCACCAAGTGCAGCGCCGAGAACGCGCCATCCACGACGATCGCAGAGAGTACCATCGTCACGAAGAACACGCCGAAGATGTACGCGGCCATGCGCACGCCGTAGTAGGTGCGGTAGACGTCGAGCAGCGGCAGCACGATCAAGTCGGCGTAGATGAATGCCAGCACGCCGCCGAACGAGATGCCGCTCGCCCAGAGAATCGCCGCCAGCGGCACGTTGCCGATCGAACACACGAACGAGAGCATCGCGATCACCGGGCCGATGAGCGCATTCTCCACCAGTTGCGTGCCGGGCGGGCCGCCGGTGAGGAAGAGCGCGTGCCAGGCAGCGTTGGGCACGAAGACACCGATCGCGCCGGCAATCAGGAAGCCGATCAGCAAGTCCTTGCGCAGCATCGAGAAATCCATCATGGCGTTCTGCGCCACGGCCACGCGGGTTGCCGGATCGCGCAAGCGCTCGAGCAGCGAACCGCCGCTCACTTCAGCCGAACCATGATCGTGACCGCCGCCGGGATCGACGCGGGCGCGCGCCTCTTCGACCAGCGCCTTGGGATACGTCAACCGCACGAGCAGCGTCATCACGGCGATCAGCACGAGGCCGCCGACCCATTCCGCCGCGGTGAACTGCCAGCCCATCAAGAGCCAGAGGATGATTCCGAGTTCCAGCACGAGGTTGGTCGACGAAAACAAGAACGCGAGGCTTGGAACCAGCGCCGCGCCCTTTTTGAACAGCGTTTTGCTCATCGCCGCCGCGGCGTACGAACAGGACGAACTCGCGGCGCCGAAACCCGTCGCGAGCGCGATCTCGCGAATGCCGTCGCGGCCGAGCAGCGCCTGCATCCGCTCTTTCGAGACGAGCGTCTGCACGAGCCCGGAGAGCGTGAAGCCGAGGACGAGGCTCCACGCGACTTGCCAGATCATGCCCGCAGCGAGCAGCAGCGCCTGGCCGAGCAAGCGGCAGACTGACACACCATTACGAGGCCCGGCGTTCCCCTTTGCGCCGGTACATCGCCTCATCCGCGCGCGCGCGTCGCGCCCGCCAGATCGAGCGCCGCTTCGGTGCGCGCGTAGCCGATCGACACCTCGACGCCGGCGACGCGAAATGCCCCCGCGAGCCGTTCGCCGAGCGCCGCGGCCTCGGTGCCGTCCGTTTCCACGGCGAGCAGGGCGAACTCGTCGCCGCCGAGGCGAGCCGCGACGTCGTGCTCGCGCGTGACGCTGCGGATCGCCTTCGCGCGTCGCGATGATGGCGGCATCGCCGGCTTCGTGCCCCTGCTCGTCGTTGATCGTCTTCAGGCCGTCGATGTCCATGAAGAACACCGCGTGCTTGTGCCCGTAGCGCCGTCCGCGCGCTTGTTCGTGCGCGACGAGCTGTTCCCAGCCGCGCCGGTTGTAGAGGCCGGTCAGTTCGTCGACGAGCGCTTCGTTTTCGGCACGCTCGACGCGGCGCTCGAGCGCCTCCGCATGGAGCTGGCCGCCGAGAATCGTGCTCAGCGTGCGCGCCGACGTGACGAGATGCGGCGTTTGCCGCGTCGAGGTCTTCCGCTCCGGGCTTGGCGCTCATCCCGCACAGCACGCCGTAAACGGCGCCGTTGACGACCAGCGGCGCACCAGCGTAGGTGCCGATCTTGCGCCGGCGCGCAACCGGGGCGCTCGCGTATGCCAGGACCTTCGAGATGTCGGGCGCGATGTTCGGGCCGTTGCCCTGCAGCAATTCGTTGCAGATCGTCGCCTTGAGCGGCATGACGTCGCCGGCCTTGAAGTCGCCGTTGCCGTAGGCATGCAGCACGATCCACTCTTCTTCGTGGACGCGCGTGACGAGCCAGAGATCGAGACGCAAGAGTTCCTGCATCATGCGCAAAACGGCGTCGGCCGCTTCGCCGAACGATTCGAACTTCTCGTACTCTGTCGGGGGTGCGGTCATCCGCTCGCCTGCAGTCATGGCTCGCTTGTTCCCCGCATCTGCGCGATTCCATACGGTGTCGTTTTCCGGCCGTACGGGTATCACCGGGGAGCACTCAACCGACCGGAGATTCACATGCTCGACGCACTCCTCGCCGCAATCACCCTGCCGATCCTGGCCATGACGTCCGGCGCGTGCGCCGGTCCGACCATCACCAGCGCCGTCGGCCTCGCAGGTCGGCACCAACGGCGACCTGACGACCTACGACGTGGCGATCCGGGTGAAGAATGCCGGCTCCGCCGGCGAACCGTCTTCGTTGCTGCAGTCCGTTCAGGTCTACCAGGACGCAACCAAGGTCGACCAAAAGGGCACGCCGCCGCTCGCCGCCGGTGCAATCGGCCACCGTCCACTACCGATTCTCGCGTTCATCGGAAGCCGCGGCCGCGCTCGACGCATCTGCGCTTCACGCTGACGCTTTCCGACCCGCACGGCACGCCGTTCACCGACTGCAGCTCGGGCGACAACGGCTACCGGCTCAACATCTGAGCCGCTAGCGGGCGCTCACTCTTCTTCGCGCACGACCCGCAGCATGCGCAGGTACATCTGCGCGACGACTTCGGCGGCCTTGGCCGGATCTTCCGTTTGCAGGCCGCCGATCGCGGTGAGCGTGCGGTCGGTCAGCGCGATCGCTTGCGAGCGCAGTTCGGACTCGTCTTCGAAGACCTCGACGTCGTGCACGTCGCCGTTGCCGTTACCGTTCATACCGGCGTCTCCTTGACCGGAACGCCCAGCACCTTCACGAGGAAGGCAAAGCGGTCGGCGGCTTCATCGATGACCTTGCCGGTCGGCTTGCCGGCACCGTGCCCGGCCTTCGTCTCGATGCGGATCAGCACCGGCGCGTCGCCGCCCTGCGCCGCTTGCAGCGCCGCGGCGAACTTGAACGAGTGCGCGGGGAAGACGCGATCGTCGTGATCGGCGGTCACGATCAAGGTCGGCGGATAGGCCGTGCCGGGCTTGATGTTGTGCAGCGGCGAGTACGCGCGCAAGTACTCGAACGCCGCCGGATCGTCGGACGAACCGTAGTCCGACGTCCAGGCCCAGCCGATCGTGAACTTCTGAAAGCGCAGCATGTCCATGACGCCGACGAGCAGCGACGGCCGCACCGAAGAGATCCGGCCGCTGCGTAATCGCAGGCACCGACGAGCAACCCGCCGTTGCTGCCGCCGTGGATCGCGAGCTTCGGCGTCGACGTGTAGCCCTTGGCGATCAGGAACTCGGCGCCGGCGATGAAGTCGTCGAACACGTTTTGCTTGCGTTCTTTCGTGCCGGCCAGGTGCCACTCTTCGCCGTATTCGCCGCCGCCGCGCAGGTTGGCGACGGCGAACGCGCCGCCGAGTTCGAGCCACACGAGCGTCGTCGGTGAGAACGCCGGCGTGAGCGAGATGTTGAATCCGCCGTAGCCCGTACAGGATGGTCGGCGTGTTGCCGTCACGGGGCGTCCCGGCTTTGCGCGTGATGATCATCGGGATGCGCGTGCCGTCTTTGCTCGTGTAAAACACCTGTTCGCTCTCGAACGCGTTCGGATCGAAGGGCACCTTCGGAGCGAAGACGAGCGATGATTCGCCCGTGATCAGATCGAGCCGGTACACCGATGCCGGCGTCGTGTAGCTGGTGAACGCGTAGAAGGTCTCGGCGTCGGTTTGTTTTCCGCCGAACCCCGAGGCCGTTCCGAGACCCGGCAGTGCGAGATCCCCGATCGGCTCTCCGTTCGACGAAACGCGTCGCACCACCGAGTGCGCGTCGTGCAAGTACGCGAGGATGAGCTGATCGCCGAAGAGCATCGCGCCTTCGAGTGAATCCGCGTTCTCTGCCACCACTTCGATGAGTTCGGGCGCAACCACGCTCATGCGCGCGACGCGTCCGCGCGGCGCATCTTTGGTCGTAAGGAAGAAAAACGTGCCGCCGATGTTGCCGGCGTAGCCGTAATTGGCATCGCCCTCGGCGAGCAGCGGCACGATCTCGCTTCCCGGGACCTGCAAGTCGCGCACGAACACGCGGTTGTTGGGATCGGTCCCTTGCGATGCGTTGACGATCAGCCAGTTGCCGTCGTCGGTGACGAACGCGCTCAGGTTCCAATCGGGATGATCGGGCCGCTCGTGCACGAGCGTGTCGGCGGACTGCGAGCGTGCCGATGCGGTGCAGGTAGATTTTCTGGTCGTAGTTCTCGCCCTTGAATTGCGGTCGACTCATCGGGCTCCGCATAACGGCTGTAATAGAACCCGCTGCCGTCGAGCAGCCACGCGGCGCCGGAGAACTTGCTCCAGCGGATCTCGTCGTCGAGGTCGGTGCGCGTCGCAACGTCGCGGACGCGCCAGGTCAGCCAATCCGATCCGGACGCCGAGGTGGCGTAGGCCATGTAGCGGCCGTCTTCGCTAAACGACATCCCGGTGAGCGCGATCGTGCCGTCGCTCGAGAGCGTGTTCGGATCGATCAGCACGCGGCCGGGCCGGTCCAGCGCGGCCGCGAGTACACGACGCCTTGATTCTGCAGCCCGCTGTTCTTCGAGTAGACGTACGCTGTGCCGACGCGCCGCGGCAGCCCGAACCGCTCGTAGTCCCACAGTTCGGTCAGACGCCGATGAATGAACGGCCGCGCGGGAATTGCCGCGAGAAACTGATCGGTCAGCGCGGCTTCCGCAGCGATCCACTGCCGCGTCGCCGGAGCATCGGCATCTTCGAGTATGCGGTAGGGATCGGCAACGTCCCGGCCATGGTAGCTATCGACCACATCGCCTTGCGGAGCTACGGGATATTTGGTCATCAGCCCAGGAGAAGACTCACCCATGAACTTGCTTACTCTTCGCTGTGGCGTTGCGCTCCTGTTCCATCACGACAAGCAGTGCCCACGAAAGGCCCGTTTTTGCTCGAAACGCTGATTGCGCCGGTCGAGATCGACACGTTCCTGGCCGAATTCTGGGAACGGGAGCCGCTGCACGTCCCGCGTAGCGCGCCGGGCTACTTCGCCGATCTCTACGACGTTTCCGACATCGAGGAATCGCTCGTTGTCGGCGCCCGCGATCTCGACCGCTTCGCACTGGTTAAAGCGGGCGCTCCGCAGGCGGCCCTGGACGACTACGTCGTGACGAGTCCCGCCATCCGCTGGAAATCCACCGGCAAAGGGCCGACGCCGCACGTCGACCCGCGTAAGGTAGCCGCCCTGCTCGAGCGGGGCTACACGCTCGTCATCAAGGACGCGGCCCTCCTGAGCGCGCGCTTGCAGCGGACGTGCAATCGTCTGCAGCGCGAACTCGGCGCGTACGTCGGCGCGAACGTGTACTTCACACCCGCCGGCGCGCAGGGTTTGGACGTGCATCACGATACGCACGATACGCTGACGGTCCAAATCGAAGGCAGCAAGACGTGGCGCGTCTACGAACCGCTGGTCGAGTTGCCGCTCGAGTCGCAGCAACTACATCGCGGGACGGAGATCCCGCCGCTCACGCTGCACAGCGAAGTGTCCCTCGGCGCCGGCGAAACGCTGTACCTTCCGCGCGGCTACGCCCACGAGGCCGTCGCCACGGGTGAGCGCGCCTTGCACGTAACGTTTGCCCTCGCGCCGCTCCGCGCGATCGACCTGCTCCATGAAATGCTCGACGTTGCGGCGACCGGCGATGTTACGCTGCGCCGTGCGCTTCCGATGGGCTGGCATGACGATCCGGCATTTGCCGCAAGATTCGCGCAGCAAGCGGCAACGCAGCTTGGATCGATCGGCGCCGGGATTGTCGCCGAAGCGGCGCAGAGCGCGCTCACTGGTCTCTTCGCGTCATCCCGCAGCGAGGCGAACGCGGCGTTCGATCAGCAGCAGTTCGTGGCCAAGCTCGGACCCGAATCCGTCCTCCGCGTCAACGAAGATCTGCCGTTTCTGCTGCGCGAGCGCGCCAACGGTGTCGACGTACTGCTGCCCGGAAAGATGCTCGGCTTATCCGCCGCCTGTCTACCGCCGCTGCGAGCACTGCAAGCAGGCCCCGTCCGATTCGCCGATCTCGCGCCCGAACTCAGCGCGAACGACCGGCAACTGTTCGTAAAAGCGCTCGCGCGCGAGGGCATGCTGCTGGTCGAAGACACCCGGAATTAAGGAAAGTCACCCCAGCCCAGCGAATGCACGGACCGGCACTTCCGGGGACGTAGCTCAGTTGGTAGAGCGCCGCGTTTGCAACGCGGATGTCAGGGGTTCGAATCCCCTCGTCTCCACAAGTCATCCCAAGCATTTGTCATCCCGAGCGCAGCCGAGGGACGAGCCGCGACCGCAAACGAACGACTCGACGTGACGGAACCAGTCGTTGTTCATTCAGCCCGATTACAGCTGAGTGAATTTCAAATGAGTGATGCTGAGGACGTCTTCGCTTGCATCACTCCTGAGATCACGCGGTTCATGTTTTGGGATCCGCCCGAATCATTTGCGGCATACAAGGCGAGACGCGAAGCATCGCTGCGTCCCGAGAACCGGAACGGCTTCTCGTTCGTCATTCGACGGCGCGATAGCAAGGAATGCATCGGCATCACCGACGTGACCGAACTCGACGCCGATGCACCCGAACTCGGGATTTGGCTGAAAGAAACGGCCCATCGCCGAGGATACGGCGGCGAAGCCATCAGAGCTTTGGCAACGTGGGCGGCGAAGGCACTGAACAAGCAGCGTTTTAGTTATTCCGTAGCCACCGAGAACGTTCCGAGCCGGCGGATTGCCGAGTCTCTTGGCGGCAAAATCATCGGAACGCGTACAAGTGTCAAGTACGATTCCGTCGTTTACGAGATTCCCTGGAGCTCCTGAGATCGGCATTGCCCCAGGGACGTGCGTCGCTCGTACCTCGTCTCCGCGCCCGGAGCCTGCCCCGAGCGAAGTCGAGGGGCGCTCCGCTCGGCATGACATGATTTATGGTTTACGTTCGCAGGGCGGGGTCGATCATTTCTTTGGCGTCGAAGCGGGCGGGAATGATTTTGTATTTTACTGCGAGATCGACGATCGGTTGAATTTGGGCGGGGTCGAGTTTCGTGCCGCAGGTGACGCGCGTCATGTGCGTGATGTCTTCGGGTGACACGCTCGTGAACTTCGAGATCAGGTCGACCGTTTCGGCTAAGTGCGTGTTCGTGTAAGCCGACGCTTCGGCAACGCTCTTCGCGAAGCGCGCGACAACGTCGGGGTTCTTCGTCACGTAGTCCATCGAGCAAAAGTACCCGGCTTGCAGATAATATTTGCCGACCGAGTCGCACGTCCAGGCGAACACGCGTGCCTTCTTCGTGTTGAGCGTCGCGGCCAGCAACGGATTCGCAAAAGTGGCGGCATCGGTGCGGCCCGCCAAGAGCGCGGCGGAGGCCGCCGAGGGCGAGAGCTCGATGTACTTGATGCTGTTCGAATCGCCGCCGTGCTCATCGATCCAGTTCATGAACGCGACCTGCAAGAAGCCTTTGAGGCTCTGCACGGAGACCGTCTTGCCGTTGAGGTCGCGCGCGGTCTTGATCGGAGAATCGCTGCGCACGAGCGTGCCGGCAACCGGGGCGGACGAGTCGTACATCGAGGCCGGCGCGACGAGCGTGAGCGGAATACCCTTCGCGTGCCCGCCGATGAGCCCGAGCAAGCTGCCCTTACCGACGTCGATCGAACCGCCGAGCACGCCGGACGTGGTCGCAGCACCGCTATTTGCCGCCGTGACCGTGACGTCGAGACCGTTGCGCCGGAAAATCCCGCTTGCCGCACCGTAGAGACACGCCACCGCATCTTCATCGGGCGATGTGAAAACGCTCATCGGGGTCAGGGACTGCGCCCGCGCGAGCGCGGGGACCAACGTTGCGGCAGCCGTGCCGGCAAGAAACCCTCGACGAATCATTTTTCCGCGTTCGTCCGGCGCGAAAAGGAACTCCTTTCCAGTCACGCAATTTTTCAGCGTGTTCACCAAGATCAATCACCTGGCCATCATCAGCGACAACTACACGACCTCGGCCAAGTTTTACGAGGCGATGTTCGGGATGAGCACGTCGCCGGGAACGCGGTCGGAGCGCGCCATGACGGTCGGCGACGGCTATCTTGGACTCAACATCAACCCGCGCAGCACGGGACGCCCGGCACGGCTCGATCACTTCGGCGTCGAGGTCGAGGATGTCGAGCGCGTGTTCGCCGCGCTGCGCCGCAACTATCCGGACGTCAACTGGCTGCAGCGCCCGTCAAACCGCCCGTTCGCCGGCATTACGACGCACGATCCGGACGGCAACGTGTTCGACCTCTCACAAAAGGACATGAGCAATCGCGCGGGCGTGTACGCCGACGGACCACACGCGCGGCATGAGCGGCACGTCGACCACTTCGGGTTGCGCACCCTGCACCCCGACACACTCGCCACGTTCTATGCCGATATCCTCGAACTCGAACGCGTGCCGGCGTCCAACGGCGATCCGAGCCACTACCTCACCGACGGGCAGATCACGCTCGTGATCGCACCCTGGAATATCGCCGATTACGCCGGCACCAGCATCACTGCGCCGTGCGTCGACCACATCGGCTTCCGCGTCGGGGACGTCGACGCGTTTCTCGGGCACGTCGAGAAACTGGCATCGGAAAACCGTCAGATCGCGCCCTATCCGGTCGGCAGCGGTCCCGAAGGCAAAGCAAGGCTCGAACTCGCGCAACGCAATTGCCGGCTCTGCACGCGGTACATCGCCGACACCGATACGGTGCTCTTGGGTTTGCGCCCCTAGCGGCGCGGCGGCATGCCGAGCTGCACGCCCATCGGCGGATCCCCGACGCCCGAGTAGTTGCGGCCGCTTAGCCAATCCAGTTCCGCTTGCGGCACGTTGGCCGCGACCCAGTCCTTATGAATGCGCATCACGAGCAGTTTGTCCGTCGGGCGCAATACGGTCACGAGTTTTTCGGAGATCTGGGTGTTGTTGAGTTCGGTTTCGACGATCCAGGCAAACTTTTGAAACTGGTAGGCGTCGCCCATCTCCTTGATCGCGATTTGGAGCCGGGCGGTCTCATCCGGCAAACGCAATCCTGGCAACTCCAACGCAATGTAGTGGACCACCGAACACACCGCCTTTCGCGTGCTAACTTCTCGCTCTCCGGGCCGATTCCGGTACCAGCAAGCGTCCGGCGTCCTTCCCGCGGGCAATCGTGAACTCAGTCACGGCCGTGCGCGTGCAGGGCAGCGGCGATAGTGGGCGCGAATGGTCGGCGGTTCGGTCGCGGGGGGCATAGCTCAGCTGGTAGAGCACTTGCATGGCATGCAAGGGGTCAGGAGTTCGAATCTCCTTGCCTCCACCATCGAATCGCGAAGTTCGCCGGGTCATCGCGACGAAACGGTTCGTCGAGGAAAGTCCGGGCTTCATTGGGCAGGGTGCAGGATAACGTCCTGTCGGGGCGACTCGAAGGAAAGTGCCACAGAAACATACCGGTAGGTTCGGACGGCGCGAGCCGGCCGAATCGTCCAAGGGTGAAATCGTGAGGTAAGAGCTCACGGCGATCCACGGTGACGTGGTCGCGCGGTAAACCCCACCTGAAGCAAGATCGCTCGCATGCCGCGCCTCGCGCGCGGGGACCGGCCCGGTCCAACGAGCACCATCGCACCGAGGTCTCCGGTAACGGCGGCCCCAGAGAGATGATGACCACCGCCTGGCGGAACAGAATCCGGCTTACAGGCGGGCTTCGCGTTTCTCGCGCGGGGCAATCCAGCGCTGGAGCGCCTCGAACAATTCGACGGGATCGATCGGCTTCGCGACGTGATCGTCCATCCCGGCCTCCAGACACGCATCGCGATCACCCGACATCGCATTTGCGGTCATCGCCACGATCGGCAAGTGCGCGAAGCGCGTATCGGAGCGAATCAGCTTCGTTGCCTCAATACCGTCCATGACCGGCATCTGCATGTCCATCAGCACCAGGTCGTACTCGTTTGCGCGCACCATATCCACGGCGATCTGGCCGTTGCGCGCGACGTCGATCGCCAAGCGCGCATCTTCCATCAGCCCGATCGCGACCATCTGGTTCATTTTGCTGTCGTCGACCAGCAGCACGCGCGCCCCGTAGAGCGCTGCAAGATCGCACTTCCGGCGGCTTCTCTTCGGGAACGTACGCCGCAGGCTGCAGCCTTGCCCAGCCGCGCGGTGAACCAGAAGGTGCTGCCCTTGGCCGACTCGCTGTCGACGCCGATCGTCGCCACCCATCAGCTCGGCGAGACTGTTTCGAGATCGCAAGACCGAGCCCGGTGCCGCCGTATTTGCGCGTGGTCGAAGCGTCGGCCTGCTGGAAGGCCTGGAACAGCCGCGCCCGCTGCTCGTCGGTCAGGCCGATGCCGGTATCCGCGACCGCGAAGCGCAGCGAGCTGCGTCGTCCGGCATGTCGTCGTCGACCGCGCACGCGCACCACGATCTCGCCCTGGTCGGTGAACTTGACCGCGTTGTTGACAGAAGTTGATCAGGATCTGCCCGAGCCGCAGCGGGTCGCCGCGGAAGTCGCGGCGCAACCGCAGCGTCGACCTCGAAGCGCAGCTCGAGGCCCTTCGCTGGCGGCCTTCTCCGAGGTCGAGCAGTGCGACGTTGTCCAGCACACTCTGCAGATCGAAGTCGATCGCTTCGATCTCCATCTTGCCGGCCTCGATCTTCGAGAAGTCGAGGATGTCGTTGATGATGCCCAGCAGATGCTGGCCCGACGCTTGAATCTTGCTGACGTAGTCTTCGCTGACGCGGATCGAGATCGGTCTTCAGCGCGAGGTGCGACATGCCGATGATCGCGTTCATCGGCGTGCGGATCTCGTGGCTCATGTTGGCGAGGAAATCGGACTTCATCTTCGTCGCTTCTTCGGCTGCCTCTTTGGCTTGCAGTAACGCCAGCTCGACCTTTTTGATATCGGTGATGTCCACCAGCCACACCAGCACGCCGGGTTCGCCCTCCCACTCGTAGGGAAGAAAGCTGATCAGAACATCGATGACTTCGTAATTTGCGCCATACACCTGGATCGCGCGGCCGAGCACCTGGCCGTTCGCCTGCAGTTCGGCCAGTACGGTGTCGCGCTCTTCGGGATGCGCGTACCAGGTGCGGACGTCGTCGCCGACCTTCAACGGTGAGAGCTCGTAGGCACGGTTGTTGGCCCAGCGCAGCGTGGCCCGCGTCGTAATCGCAACGCCGGCGGGCGATGCGTCGAGGACACTCTGCAGGCGTTGGCGCTCGAGCTTCGAGCTGGCGCGCCACTCTCTCGATCGGCTTGGCGACGCTGCGCCCCACGACGAACAAGAGCACGGGAAAGCTGAGCGCGGCTAATGCGAGCGTCAGCACGATCGCTTCGTTGCGTACCTGCACGGCCGGACCCAAGAGTTCGTCCTCAGGTGCGCTGAGCACAGTAATCCCCAAGAAGTTATCGCCGACCCACGAAACCTGTGAAAGCCATGCGCGCCCGGCGGGATCAGTGAACGTGCTTACGGTCAGCGCTCCCGTGCCGTTCAACGAGCGAAACGCGGCGCTGAGCGGCTGGGCGCCGAGGTCCGACAGCATCGGAACCCGTCCGTTGCGCGCGCGCTGCAGCAAATGCGCGAATGCGGCCGTGTCGGAGTACGCCAGCACGTCTCCCGCGGGTTGAACGATTGCCGCTTGCGACGATGGAGTGGGCCGCAACGCTGCGAGCTGCGCTGAAAGGCTCGCTAGATCGAAGTCGACTCCGAAGACGCAACCCGATGCCGCACTCAGCGACATCGTGATGCCTAACTCGTCGTTGGTGAAAAAGACGTACGGCGGCGTGCTGGCCGGCACGTCGCGGCCGGCCTGAAACCAGGGTCTGGTGCGCGGGTCGTAGCGGTACTTTGGAGCATTGCGTTGCGCGATGATCCGTAGCTGCGCGTCAGCGTAGAGATAGCGCGCGCGCCGGACACCCTGCGGCCGGTCGATGCTCTGCAAAACGAACGCGGTTCCGTGCGGAAGCGGATCGAAGTCACTCGTGCCGCCCGGCTTGCGGCGCAGCGAGAGAAAGTCGCCGTTCGGATATCCGGCGTACACGGCGATCAACCACGGACTCGCCTCGAGCGCGTCGCGCAGGACAGCGATGCTTTGCATGCGCGTGTCGAACGTGGTCGCGCTCGCCAATGGACTCTCGCTCGCAAATCCGAGTGCGAGCGCAATGCGCGCGTTCTCCGCCGATACGCGCTCCGAGACGACCGCGGCCGTGCGATCGAACAGCTGCGTCGCGCTCTCGATGACGGCGTCCTTGATTCGCGCGTACGAGAGCCACGCGGTTGCGAAGCCGATCGCGAGCGCAACCGCGACGAACGCGAAGCCGAAGGAGC
This sequence comes from Vulcanimicrobiota bacterium, assembly GCA_963845455.1. GTDB lineage: Bacteria > Vulcanimicrobiota > Vulcanimicrobiia > Vulcanimicrobiales > Vulcanimicrobiaceae > Lustribacter. Next base: position 461,849 of record CAWJSM010000005.1, read on the forward strand.
GAATCAAGCTGCCCGGAGGCAATCGCATCAGAACACCCCGTACGTCTCGTACATGTGCGTGGCTACCGGATCGTCGGGAAAGGCCGCAAGGATCTCACCGTACCGGTCGTGCGCCGCGACCGGCTCCTCCGCCAACAGGAGTTCCATGGCTGCGGCGGTCATCGAACAGAGAAGCTCGGCCTGCGCGAAACCCGTGAGTTCGGGGTCGTCGGTGTTTCGGATGCCGATGAGCTCGTAGGCCATGAAGCGCTCCTCGCGCCCTTTGACCGTAACGAGTTGCACGGGCCGGGCGTACACGCGATCGGCAACCGCTTCGTAGTGGCGGTCGCTCATGCAGATCGTCGTGTGGAATAGCTTGTTCGTACCCTCGAGACGCGATGCGACATTGACGCCGTCGCCCATCACGGTGTAACTCAGCCGGTCGCTCGATCCGATATTGCCGACGACGACCGCATCGCAGTGCAAACCGATTCGCACCCGCATGCGCGGCCGGCCCTCGGCCATCCAGCGCTCGTTCAACCGTTGCACGCGATACGCCGAACGGACCGCCGCGACGCACGAACGGAAGACCGGATCGTCGACCGGCGCGGGCGCACCCCAAAACGCCATCACCGAGTCGCCGATGAATTTGTCGATGGTGCCGGACTCCAGCGCGACGGCGCTGCGTGATAACCTCGAAATACGCCGAGACTTGCTGCACGAGTTCCTCCGGCGAGAGGTGCTCGGAGATGGTCGAGAAGTTCTCGAGGTCGGTGAAAAAGATCGAGAGGAAGCGTTTCTCGCCGCTCAGCGTCAACGGCTTTCCGGTCTCCATGAGTTGACGGATGATGCCGACCGGAACGAACGCCGCGAAGGAGCGGAGCGAGTTGTTCATCAGACGGACGCCGTTTTGCAGCCGGTAGACTTCGCGCACGATCGATTGCGGGGCCGGCGGTTCGCTAAAGTCGAGGGTGCCGATCCGGTCCATGCGATCGGCCACGGCCTGAATCGGCCGGGCGATGGCGTGCGCCACTAACACGATCAGACCGAGCTCCAGCAGCGTCAGCAACCCGATGAACAGTTCCAGATTGCCGCTCGTCCGTTTGAGGTCGCCGATGAAATCGTCGAGTGGGCCGACGATCACCACTTCCCATGGCTTCCTGAAGGTCGCCGGAAATGGACTGAACAGCGCAAACTCCTCGCTTCCATTCGCGAGGGTGAAGACAAAGCGGTCGCGATGTTGCGCGGCCCGTTCCCTGACCGCGGCCGCGATCGCCGGATCGGCGAGATCGCTCAAGGAGGCCTGCACGACATTGCCGTTCACCCGCCGCACGTCGAGGGCCGGGTTCGGATGCGCGACGATGCGCCCGCGATCGTCGACGATGATCGTCGCGCTGTGGGGACTTGCCTTATGCGCAGCCAGAAACTGCGAGAGCACGCCGAAGGTAATATTGGCGGTAACGTTGCCGATGAAGCCGCGACCGGTCAGAATCGGGTAGCTGACCGCGATGATCGGAGAGCCCGTGTCGTGGTTGATCGCGGGATCGCCGATGAAAAGACGGTGCGCTCGCTTAGCGCCCTGATATTGCGCATCGGTGCGCGGATCTTGGAGCGTTGTCTCGCTATAACTGCCGGGAATTACGTGTGGCCAGGTATCGAAGAACGTCCGGTGCCGGCTGCGCGCCGGCGAGCCCGCGTAGGCGTCGATCGTACTCGCGTGCCAATTGGCCGCTTTCGGAAAACGCGGGTTGCCGCGCCGGCGGTCGGCATCCACGCGCGTGACGACCCGATGGAAGCCGTCTTCAAAACTCGTATAAAACGCATCGATCTGGGGTGCCGAAACGAGCGCTGCATACAGCACGTCGCGGCTTGCCTCCCTTCGAAAGAAGGCCGGCTGCGCGGCAGCCATTCGTGCTACCACGCGCTGCGTAGCCGCAACCGGTTCGAAAAACTGGCGCACCAGCGCGATGCCGTCGTCGCGGGTCCGATCGATCGCGGCATCCGAGAGGGCGAGCAGCGTGCGTTCGCTCTCGTGAAAACTATAGGTGAGTACGAGCAGCAGCGTCGGTACGATCAGGCAGGCGAACAAGAGCGCGATGCTGATCTGAAAGTTGATTTTGGCCGGCACCACCGGCCCCGGCCGACCTGGCGCGGAAATCTCTACGACTGGGCGTCGCGCGCGACGCGCAGCTCCGCCAGCGCCGTGACGGCGGCCGTCAAATGCCCGGTGAGCACGTCGCCGCCGGATGCAGCGTCACACGCGCGCTCCAGCAGTAGGGCCGCGTCTGCAGGCGCGCGGCGCCGATATTGCCGGCCATCCCTTTCACGGCGTGGGCGGCCTCGCGAACGGCGGCGGCATCTCCGGCCGCAATCGACACCGGAACGCCGTCCAGGATCGGGGTTGCCTCTTCGATGAGCGCGTCGAGAAATACGCGCGCCATCTCGGGTTTGCCCATGCAGACGCGTTCGAGCCGGACGGAGTCGATGATCGGGAACCGCGGTCATGCGGCGGCGGTGCTGTCGGCGAAGGTGCTGGCAATCGCGAGCATCTCTGCGCGATTCGCTTCGGCAGCGCCCGTGATGACCGGATCGTAAAAGATACCGGCGTGCGTCCGCAGTTCGTCGAAGGCTTTCTCGTGCGGCAAGCGCTCCGCGGTAGGGGCGATCCGTAAACATTGCGTCGAAAGCGTCGGCCACGGCAACGATGCGCGCCGCCAGCGGAATCGCCGTTCCGGCGAGCCCTTCGGATAGCCGTCGCCATTCCAGCGCTCGTGATGGCCGAGCGCGATCTCGGCGCCGAGCTTCAATACGCGGAACCGTCGCGCGTTTGAGGATTTCGTAGCCGACGTCCGGATGCCGGCGCACCTCTTCCCATTCGGCCGGCGTGAGCGGGCCGTTCTTAAGAAGGACGGTGTCGCGCACGGCGCACTTGCCGGCATCGTGCAGCGGCGCGGCCAGCATGATTTGCCGCTGCTCGTCGAGCGGCCGGCCGATCCCTCGCGCCAGCAACGCCGCATACTGCCCGATGCGAACGACGTGCATGCCGCTGGGATTGTCGACGTATTCGACTGCCCGCATGAGCAGATTGATCGTCTCGACGTCGTGAGCCGCGGCTTGATGCAACGCGGACGCCGACGCATCGGCAACCACGAGCGACTTCTTCTCTAGGAGCCGGCGGCTCTCAACGGCGGTGAGGAGGTTGCGGACCCGCGCGAGGAACTCGACCGGGTCGGCGGGCTTGCTGACGAAATCGCTCGCGCCGATGTCGAGCGCCGTGCGGCGCAATTCGCGATCCTGTTCGCCCGTGATCATGATGATCGGCGTCTGCGCGGTGGGACGCATCCGGCGGTACTCTTGAATGAACTCGATGCCGTTGGGCGTCGGCATATGGTAATCGAGCACGAGGAGGTCCGGCTCAGTTTCCTTACACCACGCGAGGCCCTCGGACGACGACTGGAACGTGCGCGTCTCGACACCCGCGATGTGTGAGACGACGTTCACATATACCTTGAGATTCGTCGCGTTATCGTCAATGATAACCACGAGCATCCGCTACGCTCCACCCTATCAGCAAGCCGGCCCCCAAATAAGAAGGAGCCGACCGAGCCGATGCTCGCTTAATGCGCCTTCGACGGATGCCGAGCCTGCCGGTCGCCTGCGCCGCCCGGGCGGCCCGGCTTTGGCGAACGTCGAAGAATGGTGCGATGCCGACCGGCTTGTGGCGCTTCCTGGCACTAGCGGGTGCTTTGATCGCGCTCGTATTTGTCGTGGTCGATAGCGTCGAAGTACACAGCTCGAATAACGATCATGTCCTCGCGACGCCGGCCGATGGCCGTTCGTTTGCGCGCCAGATCGTGATCAGCGTCACCGGAACCGCGCTCGAAAATGGCGGATTGCGCGCGGGCGACATCATCGTGCCGCTGTTCCCGTATACCCCACGGGTGCAACTCGGCGATTCGCCCGCCGGCACCGCGTATCGGTGGCGCGTCGAACGCGGAACGCAGTCAATTCGTCACGACTTCGTACGTCTCGGCTCTTGAACCGAATGATATTATCCTAGCGGAGATTTTCAACGCTATTCGGATCTCCATGATCCTGATGGCGATGGTCGTCGCCGCGCGCCGGCCCGACGTTCCCGCGGCGCGCGCGCTGGTGACGTTTCTCGCCCTGATCGGTCTGACGCTGACCAGCGGCGGCGGCTGGCTGCCCGATGCGGGCGTGTACGCCGTATATGCAATGCGCGGCCCGCTCAGAAATCTTCAGCCTCTCGCAGGGACTGCTCTTCGCCTGCATCTTCCCATTCGCATCGAGCGCCGGCCCGCGTGATTGGATCCGCCGGATCAATCCCTGGTACACGCTCATTACCGCCGGCACGGCACTCGCGCTGAACGTCAGCATCGTCCTCAGGGAGACGGCGGCGCTTCCCAAGCAGGGCGTCACGCTCATCGATTGGTCGCCGATGGCGTACTTTGCCGGCATCGCGATCGCGTTCTGGATCGCCGTTCTCCGCTCGACGGGCCGCGATCGCCAACGCGCCTATTGGGCCGCAGGATCGATCTGCGCCGGTTTCGCCGGACCGGTCGTCGTGACCATCGCTGAATTCGGCTTCCACTACAATCCCGTCTGGGTTCCTTATCTGTCCTTGACGCTGATCGCGATACCGGTCGGGCTCGCGTACACGATCCTGCGCCATCGCACGGTCGACATCGGTTTCGTCATCAGCCGCGCGCTCGTGCTCACGGTTCTCTCCGCGATCGTCGTCGCTGGCGTTCGGACTGCTCGAACGTGCTGCTGGGCAAGCTCTTCATCGATGCCTCGCACATCGCGAGCCGCTCGGTCGAGATCGCGCTTGCGCTCGGCCTCGGTTTTTCGCTGCGCAGCTTGCACGCGCGCATCGAGCGCATCATCGACCGGCTCTTCTTCCGCCACCGGCAGCGCGCGCTCGCAACGCTCAAGGCGTTCGCCGACGACGTCTACTTCATCACCGATCCCGACGTCGCGCTCGAGCGCACGGTCGACACCGTGTTCCGCTGCGCCGATGCGGAGAATGCGGCGATTTACCTGATCGCCGACGGCGTGTTCGGCTGCGCTGCAATCATCAACGCCGCCGAAATGCCGGCCGAGCTCGAGCGCCGACGATCCGCTGTTCGTCCGCTTGCGCGCGACGCGCGCGCCGCAGCTGCCGCGCGAAGTCGGCAGCGGGCTGAATGCCGAGATCGCGTTCCCGATGTTCGTCCGCGCCACGCTCGTCGGCGCGCTGGTCCTCGCGGCCAAACGTTCGGGTGAAGCCTACGATCCCGAAGAAAACGCACTCTTAACAGAACTGGCCCAGCGCGTCGGCCTCGCGCTGGATGCCCTGCAAACGCTCGCAATGCGGCGCGAGCTCGAGAGCCTCATGGGTGCAACCGGCGGGGCCGCCACGGCGTTATAGCGAACTGAAGACCATGCCGCATTTCGACAAAAACCTCACCGTCGAGCAAGCGTTCAAGACGCATGCCGGCGCACGCCGCGTGTTCGCGCGCTTTCATCTCGGCGGTTGCTCCAATTGTGCGATCAGCGAAACCGAGACGATCGAGCAGGTAAGCGAAGGCTACGGCATCCCGCTCAACGTCCTGATGGACGACCTCGAGAAGCTGTTCGATCAGCCCGCGCTCGAAGTCGGCGACGCGGTGCGTCTGCCCGATGAGATTCGCTCGAAGATCCCGCAATTGGCCGGGGTTCCGGAGTTGGGCAAAGTGACCGACTTCGCGGCCGGCGCCTACACGGTCGAGTTCGGCGACGTGCGCCTCCAGGGGCTCGCGGAAGACTTCATCAAGGCGGAAACCGCCTCCGCATAGCGATTGGGGCGGTCCCTCGACGACGCGCCCTTCGGGCGCTTTGCTCGGGATGACATGTGGGCCGATGCTCGCCGACAATAGACAAGAGCCGCGATTAGCGGCTCTTTCCTTTTGTCATCCCGAGCCTCTCGAGTTGTCATCCCGAGCTTGTCGAGGGACCGCTCCAATCGGCCGTTTTAGCTCTCGAGGGGTTTGCGGTCGTTGAAGGTCTCGTCGGTGCCGTGCCAGTGGGAGAGTTGGGGTTCGCCCGCTTTCCAGCACAAGTAGATCGGGCGGCCTTCCCGGATCGACGGGAAGTCGAGTAAGCCCAGATCGATGTCTTTCACGACGCAGCCGTAGGCCTCGATCCGGTTGATGAGGTGCACGACCTCGGCCTTGAGGTCGGTGAAGCGGCGGGCAGGCCGGCGCCCGGGCACGTTCCGCGCCGCGCGCAGCGCCGGATCGCTCTCGAGGAGGCGAATGGCAAGCTCGCGGCGCTTCTCCCACAGCTGTTCGACCAGCGGTGTGAGGACCGGGATGAGGGCGTTGGCTCGTTCAGGCGAAAAGACATGCATAGTGAGGCGCTTAGTCATCGTAACGGGGCTTTCAGGTGCAGGCAAGAGCCAGGCCATGAAATCGTTCGAGGATTTCGGCTTCGCGTGCCTGGACAATGTGCCCCCGGTACTCGCTCCGGCATTCGTCGATCTGGTCCGCACGAGCGATCGCGATACCGCCGCGCTCGCCTTCGACGTGCGGTCCGGCGGCGCATTCGGTGAGGCCACGACCACCCTCGAGCAGCTCCTCAACGACGGCCTGCACCCGGAAGTCCTCTTCCTCGACGCCGACGACGAGACGCTCGTCCGGCGCTACAGCGAAACGCGCCGCCGCCATCCGCTCTACGGTACCGCCTCGACGCTGATCGAGGCGATCGCAGCCGAACGGGCATCGCTGGCGGAGTTGCGCGACCGCGCCGACTTCCTCTGGGACACGACGAACTTCACCCAAGCGACGCTCAAGGAACACATCGCCTCGACGTTCGTCAGCAACGGTCAGCATCACACGCGCACGACCGTGATCGCGTTCGGCTTCAAGTACGGCGTGCCGCTCGATGCCGACTGGACGTTCGACGTGCGCTTTCTGCCCAACCCGCACTACGAGCTCGCCCTGCGGCCGCTCAACGGCAACGATCCCGAAGTCGCCGCGTTTCTCGAAGTATCGAGCGACCTCGAACCCTTTCTCGACCGGCTCTTCTCGCTGGTCGACTTCGTCGTGCCGCGTGCGCGCGCCGAGGGCAAATCGCAACTCACCTTCGCGATCGGCTGCACCGGCGGACGCCACCGCTCGGTGTACGTCGCGCGGCGCTTGGCACGGCATCTGATCGAGACCGGCGAAGACGCGCCGGCCATCGAGGAGCGCGATCTGCAGCGATGAAGCGGCCGATCGATTTCGTGCGCTGGTTCATGCCGGGGCTCGGCGTCAAACGCTGGCTCGTGATCGCGGTATTCGGCGCGGTGCTGTTCGTCAACGGCGCATCGCGCTGGCTCACCGACGAGGGCGCCCACGTCGGCGTCAACGAGCTAGTCGACTGGATGGTTGGCGACTTCTTCCCGCCGGCCGATCTCTCGTATGTCTTTCTCGTGCTCGGTTTCATTCTCGTCGCCGTCGGCATCTGGCGCTGGCTCAACTCGATCGTGAGCGCGGTGCGCCCCTACGGTACAGAACGCATGATCGACGCGCTGCTCGAAACGCGGCTCAAGCGCGGCTACAAGATCGTGACGATCGGCGGCGGCACCGGCCTCTCGACGCTCTTGCGCGGCCTCAAAAAATATACCTCGAACCTCACCGCCGTCGTCACCGTCAGCGATGACGGCGGCAGTTCCGGCCGGCTGCAAAAAGAACTCGGCGTGTTGCCGCCGGGCGACATTCGCAACTGCCTCGTGGCGCTCGCCGACGACGAAGCACTGGTTACCGATCTCTTCCGCTACCGCTTCACCGACGGCGAAGGGCTCACCGGACACTCCTTCGGCAACCTGTTTCTCGCCGCACTTACCGGCATCACCGGAAATTTCGACGATGCGATCAAGGTATCGAGCCGCGTGCTGAACATCAAAGGGCGCGTGCTGCCGGCCACGCTCGCCGTCGCGCAGCTATGCGCCAAGCTCAGCAACGGAATGCTGGTCGAGGGCGAATCCGCGATCTCGCGTTCGTCCTCGCCGATCGACCACGTCTTCCTCGATCCGCCGCAAGCGGAGCCGCTGGCTGAAGTGATCGAGGCCATCCGCGACGCCGACGCGATCGTGCTCGGCCCGGGCTCACTCTACACCTCGATCATGCCGAATCTGCTCGTGCAGCGCGTCGCGCACGAGATCGAAACCGCGAATGCGGTGAAGATCTACGTCTGCAACGTCATGACGCAACCGGGCGAGACCGTCGACTACTCGGCCGCCAAACACGTCGAAGCGCTGATCGCCAACGCCAAAGCTCGCGTGTGCGATATCGTGATCGTCAACGACGAGTTGCCGCGCAAACTGCTCGACGTGTACGCCGAGGAACGGCAACTGCCGGTGGTCGTCGATAAGACGCGGCTCGATCGCATGCGCGTGCAAACCGTTCGCGCGGCGGTCATCAGCGAGACCGATACGGTCCGGCACGATCCGGAGAAGCTCGCCGCGGTCGTCATCGGCGTGATCGATCAGCAAATCGCGGAGCGCGCGTCGTACGTGAAGTTCAAATCGGCGCCGGCCGAAGCCGCGCCCAGCGCGCCGTCGCCGCGCGGATAACGTCCGGCGCTTCGCGCATAGCGCGCTCGCGGGCAGCGCCGTCGGCCGGATCGTCGACGAGTGCGATGCAGGCCACCCCGCGGGCTGCGAGTTCCGGGACCACCTCCGGATCGACGCTGCCGCCGACCGCGACCACATCCACATCCGCCAACGCCGCCAAACCGGCGACGCCGCTGACGACTTTGCCGTCGAGCGACTGACGATCGATACGCCCCTCGCCCGTCACGCACAGGGCCGCTCCGTGCAGCTTGTCCGCTAGCCCCGTCAGCTTCGCGACGACGTCAAAGCCGCGCACGAGTTGGGCGCCTGCAAACGTGGCCAGCCCCCACCCCAGCCCCCCGGCCGCCCCGGAGCCCGGGAACGCTCGCAGATCGCGACGGACCGTGGCCGCGGCGACGTCGGCAAGCCGCGTCAGGACGGCCTCGAGGAAGGCGACGTCGGCTGGGCTCGCGCCCTTCTGCGGTCCGTAAACGGCGGACGCGCCCGCCGGGCCCAAAAGCGGGTTATCGACGTCGCACGCGATCTCGATCGTCGCGGCCGCCAGGCGCGGATCGAGGCCGCTCAGGTCGATCGAGGCCAGGGCGGCGAGGGTCGCCGGCACCGGCAGCAGCACCTCGCCGCCGGCGTCGCGGAAGCGCACGCCCAGGGCCGCGAGGGCGCCGGCGCCCCCGTCGGTGGTCGCCGAACCTCCGATGCCGAGGACGATGTGCGTGGCGCCGCGTTCGAGAGCATCGAAGATCAGCAGCCCCGTTCCGAACGTCGAGGCGAGACGCGGGGCCGGCGGGCCGGTCAACGTGACGAGACCGGAGGCGGCAGCCATCTCGATGATCGCCGTCGGGCCCGAGCGGGCGTAGACGGCTTCGACCGGCGTCCCGAGCGCATCGACCGTCTTCACCCGTTGCGGCGTCGCGCCGCCTTCGAGGAACGCGGCCACGGTGCCGTCGCCGCCGTCCGCCATCGGGGTAACCGTTGCGGTGAAGCCGTCGCCCCACGCGTCGCGCAGACCGAGCACCATGGCGTCGCCCGCCTCGCGCGCGGTGCAACTGCCCTTGAACTTATCCGGCGCCACGACGACGCGTGGCGGGTTAGACCGCGACGAAGCCTTCTTCGACGTCTTGCCGGTCGAGATTGGCAAGGCGCTCGTCGATCAGCCAGCGATTCGCCTCGTCCCGGCGCGCATCGCTCACCCGGGCGCGGATCCAGGTCAGGATCTCGTCGTCGGTGTCGCACGAATCGAGCGCGGCGTCGAACATCCGCGACGTGATCCCCCAGCGGTCGAAGACGCCGCGGTCCATCGGACAGGGATAGATGTAGTCGAAGATCGTGCCGTCCCGCGAAGCTCGCGCCTTATCGAACACCCGCCCAAGCCACAGGAAGCCGTCGATCTCTTCGCGCCCGCGACGTGGGAAATCACGGCCGCTTCGAAAGTCCGTCGCCATGGCACACATAACGCTGTATTACGGCTAGCCGTTGCGCCTAAGCGGGCAACTTCGCGACCCGGGGCACCGTAACGGCGAACCTCGCCCCGCCGAGCGGGCTGTCCTGAATATCCACCCGCCCGCCGGCGCGCTCGAGAATCATCCGTACGAGCGCTAGGCCGATGCCCGAACCGTCGGCCGCGGTCGGTCCGCGCTCGCCCAGCGCAAAGACGCGCTCGCGATCTCGCGGAGCAATCCCGGGACCGTCATCGTCGACGGCGATCGTGACCGTGCGCGGCGAATCGCATTCCACCGCGACCTCGACCCGGCCACCGCGCCGCCCGTGTTTCACGGCATTGGCGATCAGATTGATGAGCACCAGCATCAAGCGGTCCGCGTCGATCGCGACCGCGACCGCTGCGCTCGCAGCAACGTGCAGCTCGGTCCCGTGCTGTGCGGCGATTGCCGCGCTCGCCTCGGCCGCACCGGCGAGCGCAGCATCGAGCGACCCGGACGACGGGCGACCGAACATGCCCGAGAGATCGAGCAGCGAGACTTCGAACATGCCTTCGAGCAAACGGGTGAGCCGCAACGATTCGGCGTGCGCGATACGCACGAAGCGGCGGCGCGTCGGTTCGTCGGCGTCGTCGTCGAGCAGCGTTTCCAGATAGCCGCGAATCGACGCGAGCGGCGTGCGCAGTTCGTGACCGATCGCGGAAAAGAACGCGTAGCGCTCGCGCTCCTGGGCGCCGCGCGCCAACGCCGGACCGATTGCCGAAGCTGCTCCGGCACCGCCGCGCGCGTCGTAACGCGTCCAGCCCGCGTCGACGTCGAGTTCCGTAAGCCCCTCGATCGTCGCCGCAATGCGCGCGAGGGCGCTGCGGATGTCGACCGGTGCCGGCAACTGGTGGCCGTCGCGCGTCGGCGCGATCAGCGCCGCGAGAAACGCATCCGTGCCGCGATCGTGCGCGATGAGATCTTCGGCGCGCAAGACGCGCGCCGTCGCCGCCGCAAACGCCGCGCTTGCGCGCCGCTCGATCGTACGCGCCGCGCGCAAACCGCGTTGCCAGGCCGTGCGCTCGAGCGCGGGCAAACGAAAGACGAGCAGCGGTACGCCTTCACCGGATCCGCCCGCGAGCCGCGCGTCGAGTTCAGCAACGCGCAAACTTGTAGCCGAAGCCGTGAATCGTCTGCACCAGCCGCGGCAGCGCCGCCTCGTCTTCGAGCTTGGCTCGCAAACGCCGCACGTGCACGTCGACCGTACGCTCGTCGCCGTCGAACTCGAAGCCCCACACGGCCTGCAGCAACGCAGCACGGGAGAACGCCACGCCGGGATTGCTCGCCAGCTGCAGCATCAAGGCAAACTCGCGCGGCTTGAGCGCGATGTCGACGCCGTCGACGCGCACTTCGCGAGCGGCCTCGTCGACTTCGAGCCGGTCGAAGCGCAAAAGCACGGGCGGCGTGTCGACCGCGATCCCGCCGCGCCGCGCGAGCGCCCGCACCCGCGCGATCAGCTCGCGCGGCGAAAACGGTTTGCTCACGTAGTCGTCGGCGCCGAGTTCGAGCCCGATCACGCGATCGACCTCATCGCCGCGCGCCGTCACCATCACGACCGGCAAGCCGCGGCCTTCGCGGCGCAGCGTGCGCACGATTTCGAAGCCGTCGACGACCGGCAGCCCGACATCGAGCAGCAGCAGGTCGGCGCCGGCGCGGATGGCGCGCAGCGTCGAGGGACCGTCGCCCGTTTCCGTGCAGCGGAAGCCCTCGCGCGCCAGATGGTGGACGAGCAATTCACGAATCGCGGCGTCGTCTTCGGCGACGACGATGCGCAACGCGGCCATACGGCTCGCAGTGCCCGTCCGGCTAGAGTTTGATTCGCTGCTCGAAGATGAAGAGCGTGCTGGTGAAATCGGGCGGCGGCACGCCGGGTACCGTTGCGTAACCGGCGAAGACCGCGCGCCGCAGCGAGATCAAGCTCGAGGTGTGCGGCGACTCGCGCAGTTCGGCGCCGACGAACCCTTCGTGCTGGCCGAAGTTGACGTTTTGCGTGATGCTGCTGAATTCGCCCGTCATGAAGTACTGCGCGTAGCCGGCCGAAACGCGTCGCAAACGGGGTCAGCGCGCGCGAGGCGTACATCGTGTATTCCGGCGTCACGTAGTTGACGTAGTCGAGCGGATGGCCGGGAGCGGCATCGCGCCGGATCGCATCTTCCGCCCAGTCGATCGTGAAGTCGGCGATGCCGGCATGCCACGTCGCCCACAGCGCGTACTGGTTTTGACGCCCGAGCGTCGGCGCATCGTTCGCCTGCGGCAGAAAGAAGCCGTCGACGAAACCCGTTTGCTGCGCGTTCGCGATCGTGATCGGCGCGATCTGGCCGAAGTTCGCATACGACGCGTGCAGTTCCAGCGGGCCGCCGTTGAGCTGGTACTTGATGCGATAGCCTTGACGGTCGACGTTCACCGGGTAGTTGTTGATCAGCTGGTAGTTGGACTTCAGCCACTGTCCGGGCCACGACCACGCGACCGACCACACGTTTTCGGGCGCACCGTACGGCAAGATCGCGGTCGCGTAGTACGGATCGTTGCGATAGAGGTCGAACGACGCCGTCGAACGGCGAATCGTCTTCGAGAGGCCGGCGTGATAGTAGTTGCCGGGTTGTCCGGAACCGGGCAGCGCAACGCCGTTCGCATCATAGACGGAGTGTCCGTATTCGACCAGCGCCGTCGGCCACGCCGAACAGATGGAACGCCGCGCGCAAGCCGTAGATCGTTTCGCGTTGTCCGCCGATCGTTCCGAACGGCAGCAGCCCTTGCGAGGTGACGATCGGCACGCCGCGTTGCGAAGAGGATCGTCGTCGGAACGAGCGCGCCGCCGGTCGAGACGTGCGAGACGTCGAGCGAATAGCGCGTTCCCTCACCGTGATCGATGACGAGCGAGCCTTGCGTCAAGCGCGCGCCCGAGCCGGGCAGCGACGGCAGCTCGGCATCGGTCAACTCGACCGTCGCGAGGCCGTGCGCGCCGACGAGATCGACGCCGTGCAGCGGATAGACGCCGCCGGCCAGGGCCCACCAATCGGCGTTCGGCGGACCGTTGCCGAGCGGATTCGGCCGGCAAGATCGCGAGCGAGGGAATCGCGCTCTGATACGCCGGCTGCGCGAACACGAAGCTGTCGGTCTGCACGAGATCGAACCAGCCGCCGCGCAAGCGCAGGCTGCGGTCTTTGGTCGCGATCTCGCCGCTCAGCACCGATGCGACGAACGCGCTGCCGTCGTCTTGCCCCGGTGCGTCGGAAACGCAACGCCGAAGCCGAGCATCTGCGAGCCGAGATGCGGATTGAGCGTCGGCATCAGCGACTCGCCCCAGTACGTGGCGTTGGTCGTGCTGCCGGTGACGTAGCCGAACCCGAACGTGGCGCTGACGTCGAAGGACGAGCCGTAATATGTCGGCGTGACGTAGAGCGCCGATTCACCCACGTTGCCGGGCGTCATCGGCGCGCTCGAAAACGTGTCGTACGGCGACAGCGGGGCGGCGGGTGAGATGCCGGCGACAAAGCCCGGCGCTTCGGGCAAACCTAGTTGACCGAAGCCGCTCGTGTTCTGCGAGATGAACGTGATGTGCGCGCCGGCGGCGACGCTGATGGTACCCGGTCGCGGTGTAGGCGCGGGCGATGCGGACGGCTGCAGGCGACGGCGTGGGCGGCGGAAAGATTTGCGCGCCGGCGGGCGTCGCTACGCACGCGAGTGCGACGGCGATCGCGAACGTCGTCAGGACGCGGGTCACGAGCATCAGCTAATCTTTCTGTAAGACCGCGTGACCGTCGATGACGGTCTTGCCGTGCTGATTGACGATCGTCGTCGCGCAGTGCAGCCGCCGCTTGCCGGCATCGATCGCAACGAGTTCCGCGCGCGCCGTCAGCGTATCGCCGATGAAGACCGGCCGCCGGAAGCGCAGCGTCTGTTCCACATACACGCCGCCCGGCGTACCGAGCATCAGGCCGATCGACCGTCGAGAGCAGGCTGGCCGAGAGCATGCCGTGCGCGACGCGCTGCCCGAAGCGACGTCGCCTTGGCATACTCTGCATCGACGTGCAGCGGATACGTGTCGCCGCTTACGCCGGCAAACAGCAGGATGTCGGCCTCGGTGATCGTCTTCGAAAACGTCACCGCCTCGCCGACCGCGAACGATGAAAATTCACGCGGAACGTGCGCCATCTCAAAGACCCGGCGGCGCCGTGACGAAACGGAAGCTCATGTCCATTACCCCTTCTGCGACTTGCTTAGGCCTCCCGTGCTGACGGCCGACGCCGAGTTCCGCGCGGTCGCGAACGCCGCGTTCGCCGCATGGCAGCAGCAGCCGCCGTATATCGCCTACCGCGTCGACGTCAACGTCAACGTGTCGGCACTCAAGCAGTCGCGCCGGATCGCGCGCGCGGTCGAAACGCGGACGCGCGACAATCTCGCCGTATTGCAGGATCTGCCGCAGGGGCAGAACCAACTCGGCGGCGCGTTTCCGGTTCCCCCGACGTTCGATGCGCTAAGCTATTTCCAGATCGACTTCCACCTCGGCGACCCGATCCGGCAGCACAACCCGCTCACCGCGGTCACGATGCTCTCGCCCGGCGCCGGCCTGCCGCCGCAGCCGCTGCGCTTCAGCGATCCGGTACCGTCGAGTCCCGACGTCGTCGGTCGTCGTCACCACGCTGCGCAACTATTACGCACAGTACGCGCCCGACTCGAGCGACCGCATCGCGCACATCGTGATGCAGCCGCTGCCGGCGCTCACGCGCGACAACAACTCGACGTTCTATCTCAAAGACGTCTACGTCGACACGGCGACCAACCTGCCGACGCGCATCGTCTATTCCGGCACCGCGGCGGACTTCACGGTCGACTACACGACGGTCGATAACCATTGGATCATTTCGCACGCGAGCTACCGCGCGACGATCTTCGCGCCGCTGCACATCGGGCAGACGACGTTCACGACCGAAGCGAGCTACAGCGGGTTTACCTTTCCCGCCGCCCCGCAGGACCCGCGCCTCAAATAAAAGGCCCGCGAAAAAGGCCCAGCGGCGGGTGCTGCGAATCAGGGGAGTCGACCATTTGGAAAGGTGGCAGAGTGGTCGATTGCACCTGACTCGAAATCAGGAGTTCCTTTGCGGGGACCGGGAGTTCGAATCTCCCCCTTTCCTAAAGCTCCTTAGCGGCGCGGCGGCGAAAAATGCCCGCAACTGCGCGCCCGTCTCCTCGGCCAGCACGCCGCTCGTTACCGCAACGCGGTGATTGACGACCGGCGAAGCAAGCAGATCGATGACGCCGCCGGCCGCGCCGCCCTTGGGGTCGGAGCAGCCGAACACGAAGCGTTCGATGCGCGCCGCGGCGATGGCGCCGGCGCACATCGCGCACGGCTCTTTCGTGACGTAGAGCGTGCCGCCGATGCGCCAGCGTCCGAGCACGCGCGCGGCTTGCGCCAGACACGATCATCTCGGCGTGTGCCGTCGGATCCGGACGCGCTTCTTTTTCGTTCCAGCCTTCGAACATCCAGCCGTCGACGTGCAGCAGCGCGCCGATCGGAACGTCGCCGGCCGCCGCCGCGCGTTCCGCGCACATCATCGCCGTGCGAATGCCCGACTCGTCGTCGGCGGTAAAATGGTGCTCCCGGCCCGGCTCGAACGGGCAACCTTCTGCCTTCGGAGGGCGACGCGCTATCCAATTGTGCCACGGGAGCGTGAATTCGCTTCAAGCGAATTCATCGCGTTTGGTCGCTCACGGTTTCCTACGCGGAGTATTTCCCGGCGACCAAGCCGCATCAGCCTATTCCGCTTACGGTGCGCCTTTGTCCTCGGTTCCGGGTACCGGCGCTGAAGTCGGGATATGCTTGAAGAGGTCGAGTTTGTGATCGACGAGACCGCGATAGAACTTGCGCACGCAATCGGGGTGACCGAAGAAATAGGTGCGCGCGTAGGCTAAGTCGTCCCCCGAACTATCCGGAACGTAGTGTGAAATTTCGATTTCTTCCATTTGCGCCCGGTCAACCGGGTGCGGGCAGAAATCACAGGGGATCGTCGACATAAGGGTACCTCGAGAAAAACTGACTCGGGTAGGATTTGAACCTACGACCTAGGGCTTATGAGTCCCCCGCTCTACCACTGAGCTACCGAGCCACGGCGTCCGCGCGAAGTGGACCGGAGGGAGTTTTCCCCCGGCCCTTCGACCCCTTTTCGGCTACGGACGTTGCACCATCCCCGTGCGCCCGGCCCACAGAGGCTCGCGGGGCCGAGGTGGGCTAATATCGGCTGAAGCTTTTTTCGGCTCCGGGAGCAAGCGTTGAGTATCAGAATCACCGTGAACGGCCGCTCGCATGACGTGCGCGCAACCCCCGAGACACCGTTGCTCTACGTGCTGCGCGACGAGCTCGCGCTGGACGGCCCCAAATTCGGCTGCGGTCTCGCCCAGTGCGGCGCATGTACGGTCATCATCAAGGGCCGCGCTACGCGCTCGTGCGTGCTCCCGGTCGCGTCGGTCGAAGCCCCCGTCACGACGGTGGAGGGACTCGGAACGCCGGCCCACCCGCACCCCGTGCAGCGCGCGTTCGTCGCCGAGCAAGCGGCGCAGTGCGGCTACTGCATCTCGGGCATGGTCGTGGCCTCGGCGGCGCTGCTGGCCGAACATCCACATCCGAGCGATGCGCAAATCCGCCAAGCGCTCGACGGCAATCTCTGCCGCTGCGGTTCGCATCTGCGCATCATGCGCGCGGTGAAAAGCGCCGCCGGAGAACGCGTCTGATGCTCGCGCGCAGCGGTTTCCTCGCGCGCGGCGCCGGCATCGTGATCGCGTTCTCGCTGCCGCGCGACGCATTCGCGCAGACCAACCCCACCAAACCCGCCGGGCCGTCGGTTCAAGAGACGAATCCGGTCGGCAACGCCACGGTGACCGATTACGTCGACAACTGGCTCGCCATCAACCGCACCGGCACGGTGACCGTGCACTTCGGAAAAGTCGAACTCGGCACCGGCATCCAAACCGCGATCGCGCAGATCGTCGCCGACGAGCTCGACGTACCGTTCGCGAGCGTGAGCGTCGCCGCCGCCGACACGAGCAACACGCCCGATCAGGGCTACACGGCCGGCAGCGCATCGCTGAGTGCAGGCGCGATTCCGGTGCGCCAGGCGGCTGCGGAAGCGCGACTCGCCGTGCTCGATCTTGCGGCGACGCACTTCGGCGTAGCGCCGAGCCGGCTCGTTACCGCCGGCGGCGAGGTCCGCGTTGCAGGCGAAACGCGGCGCGTGAGCTACGGCGAACTCGCCGGCGGCCGTGCCATCCACCGCACGATCGCGAAAGCTACCAAGGTCAAGGATCCCGACGCATATCGCGTGGTCGGGAAACCGATCGCACGCGTCGATCTGCCGGCCAAGGTTTACGGCTCGTTCGATTATCTGCAGAATTTGCGGCTGCCGGGAATGCTGCACGGGCGCGTCATCCGGCCCACACCGATCGGTGCGAAGCTCGCGAACGTCGACGAATCCTCGCTCGCCGGATTGAACGGCGTGCGCGTCGTCAAACGCGATGCCTTTCTCGGCGTCGTCGCACCGGATGAATGGACGGCCATTCAAGCGATGCGCCAGCTCAAGGTGACGTGGAGCGGCGGCGGCATGCAACCGGTGACCGATCTCGCCGCGGCGGTGCGCGCGGTTCCGCTCGTCAACGAGAAAGCGATCGTCGATACCGGCAGCTTCGCCGCACTCGATAGCAACGCGCTCAACGCAACCTACGTGTGGCCGTATCAGACGCACGGTTCGATCGGGCCCTCGTGCGGCATCGCCGACGTGCGCGACGGCAAGGCGACGGTCTGGTCGTCGACGCAGGGCATCTTCTTCTTGCGCGGTGCGCTCGCGAAGCTGCTCGGATTGCCCAACGGCGCGGTGGAAGTGAAATACGGCGAAGGCTCGGGCTGTTACGGCCACAACGGTTCGGACGATGCCGCCGCCGACGCCGCGCTGCTCTCGCAAGCCGTCGGCGCGCCGGTGCGCGTGCAGTGGATGCGCGATCAAGAGCATGGCTGGGATCCGAAGGGTCCGGCAATGGTCATCACCCAGAGCGCCGCGCTCGACGCAACGCAGCGCATCAGCACGTGGCGCAGCGACGTGTGGTCGCCCTCGCACTCGGCGCGCCCGCAAGGCGAGGCCGGCAACTTACTCGCAGGCAAACTCACCGGCGTTCCGACGCCGAAGAACGCGTTCGTCGGCGGCGACCGCGACGCGAAGGTCAACTACCAGATCCCCAACTACCGCGTCACGATGCACAACCTGATCGACGGCGTGCTGCACTCCTCGGCCATGCGCGGACTCGGCGGCACGCAGAACACGTTCGCCAACGAATCGTTCATGGACGAGCTCGCAACGGCCGCCAAGGCCGACCCGCTGGCGTTTCGCCGCGCGCATCTCGCCAACGATCAGCGCGCACTCGATCTGCTGGCCGCGCTCGAAAAACTCGGCAAGTGGGAAGCCCGGGTCGCTGCATCCGGCGTGAACGCCTCGGAACGCACGGCGCATGGTCGCGGCCTCTCGTTCGTGCGCTATGAGAATACCGAAGCGTACGTGGCCTGCATCGCCGATGTCACCGTCGATCGCAAAACCGGCAACGTACGCGTCGGGCACTTGGCGATCGCGCACGATTGCGGGCTGATCGTCAATCCGAACGGTCTGCGCAATCAGATCGAAGGCAACGCGATTCAGGCGATGAGCCGGACGCTCAAGGAAGCCGTGGCGTTCAATACCAGCGGCGTCATCAGCCTCGATTGGCACAGCTATCCGATCGTGCGCTTCAGCGACGTTCCCGACGTCTCGATCGCGCTCGTCAACCGTCCGCACGAACCGGTGCTGGGCGCGGGCGAAGCGACCACCGTCGTGATCGCGCCCGCGATCGGCAACGCCATTCACGACGCAACCGGACTTCGTTTGCGCGAAGTGCCGTTCACCCCGGACCGCGTTGCGGCCGCACTAAGGAGCCTCACATGAACCGACGCAACGCGCTGGCCGGTCTCGGTGCCGGACTCGCCGCCGCCGCCGCGCCGCGAGCCGTCTTCGCCGCGAACGATCCCTTGCACATCGCCTCGATCCCGCTCGACGCGGGCGCCGAGGCGTACTACGCCTACGACATGGGCTACTTCCGCGACGCCGGCATCGACGCAACCGTCGACTCGATGGCCAGCGGCGCCGCGATTCTCCCCGCGGTAACCTCGGGTGCGGTGGACGTCGGCTTTTCGAACCTGATCTCGATCGCCGTCGCCTACAAACACAACGTGCCGCTGACGCTGCTCGCTCCCGGGAGTCTCTACACGGCGAGCATTCCGACGTCGGTGCTGATGGTGCCGGCCAACTCACCGGCCAAGACCGCGCGCGACCTCAACGGCAAGACGCTGGCGGTCAACGGTCTCAAGACGATCACCCAGTACGCGCCGGAATTGTGGATCGACAAAAACGGCGGCGATTCCACCAGCGTGAAGTTCGTCGAAATGACCTTTCCGCAGATCGTCGAGGCGCTCGGCACGAACCGCATCGATGCGGCGATCGTCGCCGACCCGTTCATCGCGCAAGCGAAGCCCGCCGCGCGCATCCTCGCCGACGCCTACGACGCGATCGGATCGCGCTACATCATCGGCTGCTGGTTTTCAACCACGCAGTGGGCGCAGACGCATTCCGCGCTCGCCGGCCGGTTCACGCAAGCCATCGCCCGCACCGCGCAGTGGGCCAATACCCATAAGCCGGCGAGCGGCGCGATTCTCGCCAAGTACAGCAAGATGGATCCGGCCGTCGCCGCGACGATGTTGCGGGTCGACTACGCGCCGCGCTTCGTCAAGTCTGAGATGCAGCCCGTGATCGATCTCGTCGCCCGCTACGGCGGACTTCCCGCCACGTTTCCGGCCGACGAGTTGATCTACAAACCGGCCTAAATAAACTGCGCGATTTCGGCCGGCTCGAGACGCGGCAGCCGCGGGAAGTACTTCGTGTCGTCGCCGTACCCGATGTTGATCAGGAAGAGCGAGATGAAGCGGCCGTCGGGGAAGAACTCGGCGTCCGTCTTCGCGCGATCGAAGCCGGCCATCGGTCCGCAATCGAGCCCGAGCGCGCGCGCGGCGAGCGTGAAGTATCCCATTTGCAAGAGCGCGTTGTCGCGCGCAAACATGCGGGTGGTTTCGAGTTTGTCGTCACCCTTGAAGTTGTCGGCCATCTGCGGGCGGGTTGGGAACAAGCGCGGGATGTTCTCGTAGAACTTCAGGTCGGCGGCAACGATCACCGTGGCGGGCGCGGCCAGCGTTTTCGCCTGGTTCGACGGCCCCACGCACGGATTCAATCGGTCCTTCGCTTCGCGCGAGGTCACGAACACGTAACGGACCGGCAGCGTGTTGCCGCTCGTCGGCCCAAGTTCGGTGATCTCCACGACGCGTTCGAGCAATTCGCGCGGCACCGGTGCGTCGAGGAAGCCGTTCGCAGTCCGTGCTTCGAGGAACAGCGTGCGCAGCGCGTGTTCATCGACGGCGCGCTGCTGTTTGAGGGCGACGATCTGTTCGAGGGTCGGCGGGGTCTCTGAAACGTTCACGATGCGCCCAACCCCGGCTAGGGCTAGGCGGGTTGCAGCGCGCGGTAGTGACGGCCCTTGGAAACCGGTGCCAGGTCGCCCGCGATTTGCTTCCAGTGCGCCGCCGAATCGTCGCTGGAAAACACGATGCCGTCGGTCGTTCCGGCGTAGAGCGTGAACCCGCCGGGATAGGCGGCCATGCTCATGGCTTCGATATTCGGCCGGCGATCGGCCGGAAACCCGACGCTTGAATCGGTCCAGTTGAGACCACGATCCGCACTCTTCATGATCGTTCCATCGGCATAGTGCGTGGTGCGCCACTGACCCGGATCTTTCGATGCGCCGGCAACGAAGATCGTGTTCGGGTCGAGCGGCGAGATGATGAAATGATCGGGATAGCCGATCCGGAAACTGTTGTCGATCTCGAGTTCCCACGTTTCGCCGGCGTCGAGGCTGTGATAGATGCCCATGCCGGTGGTGAGAAAGAGCTCGTTCGAGTTATCGGGGTGTACGGTGAGCAAGTGCACGTCGCGATACGTCCAGTCGGTGGGTTTCGAGAACTCGGAGATTTCGCGCCACGTTGCGCCGCCGTCGGTCGTCTTGAACATCGCGCCCTGCTCGACGCCGGCATAGACGACATTGGGATTGCGTTTGTCGACCGTAATCGTTTTCGTGTGCGGCAAGTGCGGCGGCGCGGGGAACACCCACTTCTCGCAGCCGGCCGCGCCCTTGATGCCGGCCAACTCGCGCCACGACAGACCGTAGTCGTCGCTGCGGAAAATCGACGCGGGTTCCGTTCCCACATACAGCACGACGTCGTCGCCGGCGTTCGCGTACGCGAGCGAGAACGCGTGCTCGATCGTCAACCCGTTGGTGCGCAGTTCCCACGTTTCGCCGTTGTCGCCGCTGAAATACAATCCGCCGTCGTGCATGCCGGCAAAAATGCCGCCGCGCTTCGGCTCGATCATGATCGAACCGCAATGATGTCCGTCGAGCGTGCGCCCGCGATCGGTCCACGCCGCATCGGCGTTGGCGCGTTCGAGCAGGTTGATGCCCTTGATCGTCGCGACGAGCAACCGGGTGGGCGGCTCCTCACCAAAACAGAGATTCTGGCCGTTCGCGGAAAGACAAGCGATCATGGTGAGCTCCCTCGTAACCTTGCCAATAATGCTATTATACTATAACATTATTTCACCCCTCCACGGAAGGCCGCCCGGATGAGACTTCACGACAATCCCGACGCATCGGCGGCCAACCCAGCCGAGGGCGTGGTGAGCCGGGAGATCTTCTCGAGCGAAAGCATCTTCGCACAGGAGCTCGAGCGGGTGTTCGCGCCGTCGTGGGCGTTCGTCGGCCACACGAGCCAGCTCCCCGCCGACGGCGACTACGTGCTCTCGCGCGTCGGTCAAGAATCCGTCATCGTCGTGCGTGAAAAGGGCGGCGCGATCAACGTGCTGCTGAATAGCTGCCGTCATCGCGGCATGCCCGTGTGCCGCTACGACGCCGGCAACGCAAGCGCGTTCACGTGTTCCTATCACGCCTGGTCGTACGATCTCGAAGGCGCGCTCACCGGCGTGCCGCGTTTGAACGAAGCCTATCACGGCGAGCTCGACCGCACGCAGTGGGGTTTGGTGAAAGCGCGCGTCGCGATCTTCTACGGTTCGATCTGGGCGACGTTCGATGAGAGCGCACCGGATTTCGAAACGTTCCTCGGCGACATGGCCTACTACGTCCGCGATCTGATGCAAAGCCCCGACGGTGAAGACGACGGCTACGAAGTGATCGGCGGCATCGTCAAATGGCGGATGCCGTGCAACTGGAAGTTCGGCGCCGAAAATTTCACCGGCGACCACTACCACAACTACAGCCACCGTTCGGTCGACCGGCTCAAGATCAGCCTCAGCGGTAAGGCCTCACGTCATCCCCTGGCGGGGATCGAAACGCCCTTCAAGTTTCTGAACATCGCGCATCCCGGCGGGCACACCGTGCGCGCCAATCTCTACGAGGCGCAGACGGAATATACGTCGCTGTGGGGCGACGAACCCGAAGTCGATGCGTACTTCCGCGCCGCGCACGAAAAACGGCAGCGGCGTTTGGGCGATCGCGCCCGGCTCATCACCCGCGGCGGCGTGGTGTTCCCGAACATGCACTACAACACGGGCGGACGCAATACCGTCGGCATCTGGGTGCCGATCAGCGCAGCGGAAACCGAAGTCTGGCGCTGGCTCTTCGTTCCGCGTGAAGCGCCGCAAATCGTCAAGGACACGCTGCGCCACTTCTATCTGCGCTACGGCGGACCGGCCGGCATGACCGAACAGGACGACATGGAGAACTGGAGCGCCGCGCAGCGCGGCACGAGCGGCGTCACGGCACGCAAGTTCCCGTTCAATTTCCAGCTCAACATCAACGAGGCGCATCGGGCGTGGCCCGAACCGTGGATCGGCGCCGATGCGATGGTGACGGCCGGCGTCTCGGAACACAACCAGCGCTCGTTCTACGCGCGCTGGAACGAGATGATGTCCCAGTGAGCAACGTCGCCCCGACCGCCTTGGAAGCCGGCCTCGCGCAGCTGCTGTTGCAGCGCGAAATCGAGGCATTCTACACGCGCGAAGCGGAACTGCTCGACGAGCGCCGCTTTGCCGAATGGCTCGAGCTCTTTGCCGAGGACGCGCGTTACTTCATGCCGATCGCGCGCAACGTCGCCTTCGACCGGCCGCAAGACGAGTACACGCGCGAACGAGTCGACGCGAACTGGTTCGATGAGGGCAAAG
Organism: Vulcanimicrobiota bacterium; assembly: GCA_963845455.1. Lineage (GTDB taxonomy): Bacteria > Vulcanimicrobiota > Vulcanimicrobiia > Vulcanimicrobiales > Vulcanimicrobiaceae > Lustribacter. Next base: position 485,191 of record CAWJSM010000005.1, read on the forward strand.
AATACCTCATGAAGCGCGTGGAACAGCTAGAAAGCGGCGATCACTGGGCCGAAGAGCCGCGCTCACGCACCTCGCACCTGATCACCAACGTCAACGTAGCCGGGATCGACGGCACGGACATGACCGTCCACTGCCGCTTCATCGTCTCGCAAATCCGGCAAGAGACCGACCACAACGTGTTCGTGGGCAAGCGCACCGACATACTGCGCCGCACCGGCGCCCTCCACATCGTTCACCGCACGATCTACCTCGACCAAAGCGTGATGCTCGCAAAAGGCCTAACGACGTTCTTTTGAGTGTCATCCCGAGCAAAGCGCCGCAGGCGCGTCGTCGAGGGACAGCCACTCAGCGACAATGATTGAGGCGGTCCCTCGACGACGCGTCCTTCGGACGCTTTGCTCGGGATGACACCATATGTGTCGCCTTACAACCTTACAACACCTTAGAACCTTACGACGCCGTACGGGTTAGCTCGTTAGGTAGCTCCGGACGATCGTGTTGAAGGTTTCGGGGTGTTCCCATTGGGGCCAATGGCCCGAATCTTCCATCAGGGCCCAGCCGGCGTCGGGAACGTAGCTCATTGCCTTTTGCGCGGTGACGACTTGCTGTGAGGGGTTGTGGTCGGTCCACAGGAACAGCATCGGCACCTTGATGCGCGCGAGGTTTTCGGGCGTGAGCTGGTGCTCGGGGTCGCGGCCTTCGGCGGTGTTGCCGGCTTTGCCGACCGAGAGCTGATAGAGCGCCCAGCGCAAGTCGATCAATTCCTCAGTGATGTCGCGCTCGGGCTTCGTGAAGAGCCAGCCGAGGCGTTCGCGCACGTTCTCGCGGGTCGGATTGGCCACGAACTGTTTCGTCAGCCGCCGGAACTCGCCGAGTCCGGCGTCGGTCTTCTTCTGCGTCTCTTCGTCGACCGGAACGCTGAGGTGCGCGCCGACCGTGTAGATGATCTTGCCGACCCGGTCGGGATGATACACGGCGGTCCAGAACGCGATCGCGCCGCCGAGCGACTCGCCGATCAGGTGCGCCTTCTTGATGCCCGCCGCATCCATGTAGTCGATGAGGTGCTTGACGAACGTCGGCATTGTGGCCGGCGCATCGCTCGAGTCCGTGAGGCCGTGCCCGTAATAATCGATCGAGCGCGCGTCGAATTCATCGGAGAGCGGGACGATGTTGCGCGCGAAGGCTTCGGCGTGCCCGCCGCCGCCGTGGAGCATGATGATCGGCATGCCGTTGCCGGCCTGAATGCTGCGCGTGCGAATACCGGCTGCATCGTAGAAGCGCACTTCGGCGCCCAGCAGCTCGAGCCAGAGGGTCGATGCCACGCTAAGCTGCCGTCGTCGTTCCGACGATCTCGCGCAATTTGCGCGTCAGTTCGTCTTTGGCCGGATCGTTCTCGAGGTCGATCGATGACGTACCGACGCCGAGGTAGCGTTCCATGATGTCGGAGCTGGCGAGCAGTTCGTCGCCCGTGCCTTCGCGCACGATCTTGCCGGTCTCGATCACGTAACCGCGATCGGCGATCGCAAGGCTGAGCCGCGCGTTCTGTTCGGAGAGCAGAATCGAGCAGCCCGTTTCGCGCAAGCGTCGCGAGGGTGCGGAAGATTTCCGTCACCAGAATGCGGCGAGAGCCCAAGCGAGGGTTCATCGAGCAGCAGCAGCTTCGGCTTGAGCATCAGGCCGCGGCCGATCGCGAGCATCTGCTGCTGACCGCCCGAGAGGCCGCCGGCGGGTAGGTTCTCGCGTTCCTTGAGAATCGGAAACGTGCGGTACACCTCGGCCGCGCGCGACGCGAGTTCTTCGCGCGAGAGCGAGCCCAGTTGCGTATACGCGCCGATTTCGAGGTTCTCGGCCACGCTGAGATCGCCGAAGATCTGGCGGCCTTCGGGCACGTGCGCGAGCCCGAGCTGCACGCGCGCGACCGACGAAAGGCCCGAGAGCGGCTTGCCGGCCAGCTCGGCCGTGCCCGCGCGGGGCGTGATCAATCCCGAGATCGTTTTCAGCAGCGTCGTCTTGCCGGCGCCGTTCGCGCCGACCAGCGCGACCATCTCGCCCTCGGCGACGTGCAGCGAAACGCCGTGCAGCACGACGGCCGCGCCGTAGCCGGCCGTGAGGTTCGTGATATCGAGCATGTTGGCCATCAGCTTGCCACCGTATCCGTCGTGCGGCCGACGTAGGCTTCGATCACCCGTTCGTCGGCTTGAACGGCAGCCGGGGTGCCGCGTGCGATCACGCGGCCCGCATCGAGCACGACGATGTCTTGCGAGATCGACATGACCAGCGACATGTTGTGTTCCACGACGACCATCGTGACGCCGGCGGCGTTGATCGCCACGAGCAGCTCGGCGAGCCGCAGCGTCTCGGTGTCGTTGAGACCGGCGGCGGGTTCATCGAGCAGCAGCACCTTCGGCCCCGCCATCAGCGCGCGTGCGATCTCGAGCAGCTTCTGCAAACCGAGCGGCAAGCTGATCGCCGAGTCCTCGGCAACCGAGCTGAGCCCGAGCACGTCGATCAGATGCTCGGCCTTCTCGCGCACGGTCCGTTCTTCGGATGCGGCGCGCGGCAAGTGCAGCGCTTCTTCCCACACGTTGGCGGTCACGCCGATGTGGGCGCCCGCCAGCACGTTCTCGAGCACCGTCATGCCGGCGAAGACGCGCGCGGTCTGGAAGGTGCGGATCAAGCCGAGGCGCGCGATCTTGTCGGAACGCATCCCAGCCAGGTCCTGGCCGAAGTATGCGATCGAACCCGAGTCGGCGATGTAGAGGTTCGTGAAGAGGTTGAACATCGTGCTCTTGCCGGCACCGTTCGGCCCGATCAACGCGGACAGCGAACCGGCCCGGATGTTGAACGAGACGTCGGCGATGGCATGCACGCCGCCGAACGATTTGGTGACGTTCGTAACGGTGAGCGCGTCTTGTGTGTTCACGCTGCAGTCTCCGCCGGCAGTGGCGTAGGTGTGGGCCGGCTACTGCCGCCCGTGAAACGCCGGATCAGCGATGTGAAGCCGCCGTACAGGCCGCTCGGGAAGTAGAGCATCGCCGTGACGAGCAAGACGCCCGACGCCAGCGTCTTGTAGTTCGCCAAGAATTGGAACGCGGTCGGCAGCAGCGTCAAGAGCACGACGCCGATCACCGGTCCGACGAGGGTGCCCTCGCCGCCGATCACGAGCATCGTGATGATCAGGAACGACTGCTGCGTCGAAACCATGTCGGGCGAGAGAAACTGGAAGTCGAACGCCAGCAAGCTGCCCGCGATCGACGCGAACGCCGCACCGATCAGGAAGGCGTAGAGCTTGTAGCGCGGCACGTCGACGCCCAGCGCCAGCGCCGCGGTTTGGTCGGTACGGATCGAGCGCAGCACGCGGCCGAAGTCCGAGCGCATCGCGTTACCGAGCACGATCAGCCCGACGATCACGACGCCCCACACGAGGTAGTAGTTCGCGACCGGCCCGGTAAACGTGTAGCCGCCGATCGAGAAGTTCGGAATGCCGGTCATGCCCGAGGGGCCGCCGGTCCAGTCGCTGAGGCCGACGGTCAACGTGTCGATCAAGAGGCCGAACGAAAGCGTCGCGAGCGCCATGTAGTGACCGCGCAAACGCACGGTCACCATCGAGAGCACCGTCGCGCAAAGCAGCGAGACGACGAGACCCAGCAGCACGCCGACGATCGGCGGCAAGCCGAACTTCACGCAGCTGATGGCCGCGGTGTAGCCGCCCATCGCCATGAACGCGGCGTGCCCGAGGCTCACCTGACCGCAGTAGCCCAAGATGACGTCGAGCCCGAGCAGCGCGATGTAAAAGATGCCGGCGATGACGAGCGAGCTGAGCAGACCGCCGCCGCCGGTGGCGTTCAGCAGCACCGGAGCGACCAGCAGCAGCACCAGCATGATCCCGGCCAGCACGCGGCCCTGCACGGGGTTGAGCTTGGTTGAGACGCCGCTTTGGATGTGGGAGACGTCGCGCACGTCTTCGCGGCGCCGGATGCGGCCGGCGATGATGCCGGTCGGGCGCAAGATGAGCATCGCCAAGAGCAGCACGAGCGCGATCGTGGTCGAGAACAGCGAGGAGATGTAGCCCGCCGCGCCTTGCTCGATCAGACCGAGGCCCAGGCCGCCGACGACCGCGCCGAAGAACGATGCGACGCCGCCGATCGTGACCGAGATGAAGCCGGCGTTCGTGAAGATGCCGCCGCCGTCGAACTGCAGCGAGACGATCGGGCCGATCACCATGCCCGCGATGCCGCCGATTCCCGAGGCCACCGCGTACGAGAGAATCGTCATCCGCTTGACGTTGATCCCCATCAGCGCCGCAGCGGCCGGATTTTCAGAGACCGCGCGCAGCGCCTTGCCGACCGTCGTCTTCTGCAGCACGTACCACAGGGCGAACACGATCAGGATCGTCGCGCCGGCGTCCCAGGGCGACTGGGTGGGGAAGCGCAGCCCGAAGACCTCGTAGGGCCGCGAGCCGGAGAACGGCTCGAGCTGATACGGCTGGCTGCCCCAGCACAAGAGAATCGCGCCTTCGAAGAACGTCAGCAGGCCGGCCGTCAGGATGACCATGCCGGCCGTCGGCAGTTTTCGCAGCGCCGGTTCGAGCACGAACTGCGCGAGCAGCGTACCGATCAGCGTCGTCACGGCGAGCGAGGCGATGAACGCGATCGGCAGCGGCCACAGCAAGCACCTGATGGAACGTGTAGAGCAAGAGCGCGCCGACGACGACGAACGCGCCCTGCGCGAGATTGATCGTTCCGGTCACGCGGAAGATCAACGCGAACCCGAGCGCTACAAGCGCAAACGCGCCGCCCTGTAAGAGGCCGCCGATGATGATCTCAAGTGCCTGTTGCATGCAGCCTCCGTGAAGAGATTTCTTTCAGCTCAACGCACTCCCGGGGCGTTCCGTTCCGAAAAAGTGTAAGCCCGCACGGCATTTCGCGCGAGCTTACGCCTCGCCAAAATATGCGGTCGGAGGGACTCGAACCCCCAACCTACAAGTTCGTAGCCTGTTGCTCTATCCAATTGAGCTACGACCGCATGTTCCGTTGTCGCATCGGCGACCAGGCATGGTACTCCGCAAGGGTTGTGTTCCCTGCTGAGTGCGAATCGGAGAGGGAGGGATTCGAACCCTCGATACAGTGTTATCCGTATAACGGTTTAGCAAACCGCCGCCTTCAGCCGCTCGGCCACCTCTCCACGGCGGCATGGGGCGTTCTCTCCACCGCCGCTCGCACCCTCGTCCGCTGCGCCGGCAAGATTCCGCAACGGCAAGCGAGCACACTTCCATCAATATGAACTTGCGTCAGCGCAGTCTGGCACTGGTCATCTTACCGCTCGGGCTCGTCCTCGGGCTGATTCTGCTCATCGCCGTTTTCGGCGCGCGGATCCAACAGGCCGAGACCGTCGCCCGTGACACGAATGCGGGGCTCGCCGCATCGAACGATCTGCTGGTCAACCTGCAAATCGCGGAAGTTCAAGCCAACGGTTACGCGCTGACCGGCGACGCGATTTTTCTCCGGCGCTATCCGCCCGCACGCGCGGCCGTCCGCGGCAGCATCGCCGGGCTGCGCGCAGTCTCGCGCGCCTCCGATTGGTGGAGCGGGGCCAACATACCGCGCGTGACGGCCCTGGCGGAAAACGCACTCGTTGAGCTCGACCGCGACGTCGCCGGCACGCGCGCCCGGGCACCCCGACCGGGCGCGCGGCGATGCTCGACACCGGCCGGTCGCGGGATGCGATGGTCACCTTCCGCGCGGAGAAGGATCGCCTCGACGCCGACTTGAGGGGCTACCAAGCGAAGATGCGCGCGAATCTGCGCGCGGCGTGGTTGCTGGCGCGCGTCGTGCTGGCCCTCTCGGTGCTCGCCGGGGTGCTCATCACGTTCGGCACGGTCTACGCCGCCGGCCGCTACGTCGTCCGGCGGCTCGAACGCGTCACGCAGCATGCTCTGGACTACGGGCAAGGGATCGAGGTACCGGCCGGCGATCGCGTCGGGGGCAGCGACGAGATCGCCGCGCTCGATGCCACGCTCAGCGCAATGCAGCACCGCATCGCCGAGCGCGAGGACGGTTTGCGGCTGGCCATCGCACGCGCCGAAGCCGCCTCGCACGCCAAGTCCGACTTCGTCGCAACGATGAGCCACGAGATCCGTACGCCGATGAACGGCGTGATCGGGACGACCGAACTGCTGCTCGACACGCCGTTGACGCCGCAGCAGCGCGAACTGGGCGAGACGATTCGCAGCTCGGGCGAAATGCTGCTGGCCGTGATCAACGAGATCCTCGACTTCTCGAAGATCGAAGCCGGGCGGCTGGAACTCGAGCACGTCGACGTCGAACTCGTCGCGCTCGTCGAGTCGATCGCCACGATGATCGCGCCGCAAGCGCGCGCGAAGCACCTCGATCTGCTCACGTACATCGATCCGAGCGTTCCGGCCGGTGGTGGTCGGCGATGCGCTGCGTCTCGGGCAGATCCTCACCAATCTGCTGGGCAACGCGGTGAAGTTCACGCCGACCGGCAGCGTGACGGTGCTCGTGACGTGCGAGGCCAGACGACGGCGACCGCGTCACGGTGAAATTCGCGGTGCGGGACACCGGCATCGGCATCGACCCCGACCGCGCGCGCGCAGCTGTTCGAACCGTTCCGGCAAGCCGACATGTCGACGACGCGCCGCTTCGGCGGCACGGGCCTGGGCCTTGCGATCTCGCGGCAGCTCGTGCAGTTGATGAAGGGCCAGATCGCCGTCGAGAGCGAGCCCGGATTCGGATCGACGTTCTTCTTCACCGTGCCGTTCATCCGTTCGCGAACGGTGGCGACGCGGCCGCCGCTCACCGATCTGCGCGGTTCGCGCATGCTGGTCGTCGAGGACGACGAACACGCGCAAGAGATCTTTCACCGCACCCTCGAATCGTGGGGCGTTCACTCCGACGGCGCGGTCGACGGCGACGAAGCCTTCGCGCGCATGCAAGTCGCGAGTTCGCGCGGCGAACCCTACGACGCCGTGCTGGTCGACTACAGCCTCGGCGACATCCGACGGCATCTCGGTCGCGCGCACGATTCGCGAACAGGCGACGTTCAAGAGCGTCCCGCTCTTGATGGTGACCGGGCACGACGACAGCGCGCGGGCCCGCATCGCGCGCGCCGCCGGCTTCGTCGCGTATCTCGTCAAGCCGATCGCGCAATCGACGCTCTACGATGCGCTCAGCGACGCCGTGCACACGCGCAGCCGCGACGCCGAGCCGGCAACGGTGACGGCGACGGTCGCGCCGCGCCCCGAACGCGCTGCTTGATCGTCGAAGACAATCAGGTCAATCAGCGGCTCGCGATGCGCCAGCTGCAGCGGCTGGGCTTCACGGCCGAAGCCGTCGGCAACGGGCGCGAAGCCGTCGACGCGCAAGCGCGCGAGAACTACGACCTGATCTTCATGGACGTGCAGATGCCGGTGATGGACGGCTTCGAAGCCTCGGCCGAGATTCGCCGCCACGAAATCCGCTCGCGCCGTCACGTCCCGATCGTCGCGATGACCGCGAACGCCCTCAACGAGGACCGCGACGCGTGCCTCGCCGCCGGCATGGACGACTACGTCTCGAAGCCGGTCTCGCTGGCCAACCTGCGCGCCGTCATCGAACGCTGGCTCCCCGCGGTCGTGAATGTCATCCCGAGCTTGTCGAGGGACAGCCGCTAGCCCTTATTTTTCGGTGTCGGGCTCGGGCGGTGCCGATTCTTCGGCGAGCACGAAGAAATCGTCGAGGATCTCTTGCGCGAGCTCGTCGTCGTCGAGCAGCGTGCCGGCGTCGTCGGTGACGACGAACTCGTCGGCCGATTCGCTGTAGCAGACCGCGTACGCGTTCTTTTCGTCGTCTTCGACCAGACCCACGACCTCGAACTCCAGCGACTGGCCGTCGTTGGTCTCGATCACGAGGATGTCGCGCAGTTCCAGCGGTCCGCCTTCGTCCGCGCCCTCGCCGTTCCGTTCCCGGCGCCGTTCGAACCTTCGATGATGACTTCTCCTCAATTAGCGGAGGTAGCGTTCCACGTTCGCGTTGTGCTCTTCGAGCGTTTTCGCGAACGCATGGTGTCCGTTACCCTTGTAGACGTAATACAGATACTGTGAGTGCACCGGGGCGAACGCCGCGTCGATCGACGCTTTGCCCGGGATTGGCGATCGGCGTCGGCGGCAGGCCGGTGTGGCGATAGGTGTTGTACGGGGAGTCGATCTCGAGGTCGCGGCGCGTGATCACCGTGTGGTGTTCGGGGAAGACGTATTCGATCGTTGCGTCGACTTCCAGCGGCATTCCCGCACGCAGCCGGTTGTAGTAGACGCCGGCCATGAGCGCCCGTTCGTCGTCGGCTTGGGCCTCGCGCTCGATCAGCGATGCGAGCGTGATGACCTGCGGGACGGTGAGGCCGAGCGCTCGCGCCTTGGCAGCCGCATCGGCTGGCAGCTCGCGAAAAAACTGGTCGGTGAGGATGCGCGCGATGCGGTCCGGCGTCGGCGCCGACCGGAACCAGGTAGGTGCTCGGAAAGAGGTAGCCCTCGAGCGACTGCGTCCGCGTACCGTCGACATCGAGCCGCGTGCGGGCAGCGTAGCGGTCGAAAGCGCTCGCGTCGACGAGCCGGTGCTCGGCAAGCCGCGCGCCCATCTGCGCGCGCCGTGAAGCCCTCGGGGAACGTCACCCAGAGCGCATCCGGCGGCGCCGGAGACCAGCCGGCGCAAGATCTCGTCGCTCGTTTGATGCGCCGGAAAGCGGAACTGGCCCGACTGGACGTCGGCCTCGTCGTCGCGCAAGCGCGCGAGCATGCGCAACGCGATCGGATGCGCGAGCGATGCCCGCGCTCTGCAGGCCGCGCCGCGACGTCGCCGAGCGTCGCGCCGCGCGGCACGACGAACGTCGCCGGCGCGGCCGGCAGCGAGCGATCGCCGTACACCGCGTCGCGGAACCACAAGCCGGCGGCCGCGACGATCACGCCGGCGGCGACGACGATCGCGATCGCCGTGTTGACGAGCGCGCGGACCGGCGCTTCACGCGCGGGCGCGGGCCAAGTACGTTTCGAGGATCATCGCGGCGGCCAGTTTGTCGACGACGGTCTTGCGCTTCGCGCGCGAGACGTCGGCGCCGATCAGCGACTTCTGCACGGCCGCCGTCGTGAGGCGCTCGTCGATGCGTTCGATGCGGCCGTCGAACGCGCGCGCCAAGATGCGCAACGAACGCGTCGATGTTTTCCGCCGCGATGCCGCGCGTGCCGGCCATCGTCAGCGGATCGCCGACGACGATCGTCTTGGCAGCTGCGTTCGCGCGCGATCTCGACGATCGCCGTCGACGTCGTCGCGCACGTTCGTGCGTTCGATCGTGTCGTGCGGAAACGCGAACGTTCCGAGCGGATCGCTCACCGCCACGCCGATGCGGCTGCGAACCGACGTCGAGCGCCACCACGCTGCCGTCGATCGGCATCAGGGTGCGAACGCGTCCAGCAGCGCGCGCGCTTTCGGCCGCCGCCCGAGGTGAAACGTCACCAGGTCGTCGATCGCACGCGCGACCTTCGGCGTGGCATTGAGCGCCGCGCGCGACCCGGCAGCGCGCGGTGCGCCGAGCGCGCGGAAGTTCTCCACGTCGGCGGCATCGAGCGAATGCATGTCGCCGCGCGCGCCGTAGCAGCCCTCGCAGCCGAGCCCGCCGGCATCGATGTCGACCCACGCGCCGTGCTCGTTGAACGGTCCGCCGCAGCGGATGCACGCATCGTCCGGCGGCGCGAGCCCGAGCGCGTGCAGCAGGCGCAGCTCGAAGCGCGGCACGAGCGCCGCCGGGTCGCGGCGATGCGGCGATCGCGAGCGAGGCGTTCGCGAGCAGCGCGTAGATCTCGTCGAGCGGCAGTTCGGGCTCGCAGAACATGTCGACGATCTCGGCGATCAGCGACGCGGCCGCGAGCGCGCGCGGTTCGGTCAATCCCGTCCAGTGCGAGCGCACCGTGACGGCCGAGGTGATGATGTCGAGCGAGCGGCCGCGGTGCAGCGTCATCGTCGATTCGGTCAGCAATTCGCAGCCGGCCGCCGAGCGTGCTCTTCGTGCGCCGCACGCCCTTGCCGACCGCATCGACCTTGCCCGAGCTGCGCGTGAAGAGCGTGAAGATCTTGTCGGCTTCACCGAGATTGCGCGCGCGCAGCACGATCGCGTCGGTCGTGTACGTGCGTTCGATTAGGCCGATGCCTCGCGCCGCTTCGAGCGATGCCGGATCGAATGCCGCCGGCAGCAGTTCGCCGAGCGTCGTATCGGTCCAGCCGCCGTCGGCGCGCGCGAAGGAGAGCGGCACGTCCGGCGCGCCGAACTCGGCCAGCACTTGACGGCACGCGCCGCACGGCGGCGTCGTCACGCCGTCGGGACCCGTCACGGCGACCGCGGTGATCGTCGTCGCACCCGGCCAGCACGGCGGCGAACACGGCGGTGCGTTCGGCGCAGATCGTGAGCCCGTAGGACGCGTTCTCGACGTTGGCGCCGGTGAAGCGCCGGCCGTCGGCCGTTTCGACGCGCCGCGCCGACGGTGAAGTGCGAATACGGCGCATAGGCGTCGCGCGCGCCGCTATCGCGCGCCGCGCGCAGTCGTCGAGATCAGGCATCAGCCGTCACGAGCTTCGCCGGCGTGCGTCGTGGCTTTGCCGTTGGTGAAGACGCGCACGGCGAGGATGCGCCGGCCGCGCGTGCGGTCGACGCGCAGGCGCACGCCGTCGGCCGCCTCGACTTCTTCGCCCTCGTGCGGCAAGCGGCCGAACAGGCCGACCGTGTAGCCGCCGATCGTTTCGAAATCTTCGTGCGGCAGTTCGAGATCGAGCGCGGCGTTGACGTCTTCGATGTTCGTGCCGGCTTCGACGACCGCTTCGTCGTCGGCGATCTTGCGGATCGGTTCTTCTTCGCCTTCGTCGTGCTCGTCGCGAATCTCGCCGACGATCTCTTCGAGCAAATCTTCCATCGTCACGAGGCCGGCGGTGCCGCCGTATTCGTCGACGACGATCGCGAGCGAGAATTTCCCGCGCTGCATCTCGCGCAGCAGTTCGGAGATGCGTTTGCTCTCCGGCACGTGCGCGACCGTGCGCATCAGCGCGCGCAGCGACGTCGTCGCGATCGTGCCGTTGGCGAGCGCGATCAGCAGTTCGCGATCGTGCACGACGCCGATCGACGTTGTCGATCGTCTCTTCGTACACCGGCAGCTTGGAATAGCCGTCTTTGATCACGAGATCGAGCGCGCGCTTGGCGCGGCGCGGTCGCCGGGACCGCGACCATGTCGGGGCGCGGCGTCATCACTTCGCGCACGATCGTGTCGCCGAACTCGATGATCGAGTGGATCAGTTCGCGTTCGCCTTCTTCGAGCACGTTCTGCTCGACGCCGACGTTGACGAGCGTCTTGATGTCGTCTTCGGTCACGTACGGGCCGTGCGGCGGCGAACCGCCGAACATGCGCACGATCAGGTTGGTCGTCGCGAGCAACAGCGAGGTGAGCGGCGTCGAGCAGCCAGGTGAAAAACGTCAGCGGTCCGGCGAGCCGCAGCGCGGCGCGGCCGCTGTTCGAGACGGCCAGCGTCTTCGGCAAGATCTCGCCGAAGAGCAGCAGCACGATCGTCGTGATCGAGCGTCGACCACAGCGGCGCTTGCGGGATGCCGAGCTGCGACGAACAGGTAGGTCGCGATGCTGTCGGTCGCCAGCAGCACGAACGTGTTGGCGATCAGGATCGAGGTGAGCGTCCGGTTGCGGTCCTCGAGCATCTTCTGCAGACGCGCGCCGCCGGGGACGCCCTTCTCGGCGAACGTCCGCGCGGAGATGCGCGAAACCGAGACGATGGCGGCTTCGGAGGCGGCAAAAAACGCGGCCGCGCCCACGAAAAGCACGAGGGCGATCGAGCCAGTCTCGCCAGGCCGAGTAGTCGGTTCACAAGCGCGCTCGATTATACCACATGCGAGCGGACGCCGCAGGCAGAGCCAGAGCCCGTAGCTGACGCCGACCCCGAGCAAGCCGCCGAAAAAGACCTCGCGCGCCGAGTGGATGCCCGACTCGACCCGGCTCTGGGTGACCAGCAAGCGCGAGGAAAAACGCCAGCCCGGCCAGCAGCGCGCTGTGCCCGAGCAGCGAGATGAACGTCGCCGACGCAAACGCCAGCGCCGCGTGGCCGCTGACCGCGCCGCCCTGCAGCGCCGAACCGCGGCCGACCTTGGCCTTGGCGATCACCGTGGCGATCCCGACGATGACGAGGCCGATGAAGACGGCGTTGGCCGGCAGCGCCAGCGCGGCCCGGTAGACCCGGTCGCCGCCGGCCAGGATGCCCTCATAGAACGTCAGGTACCCGACGATGACGGCGGCAAACGCCACCACCAGCACGGCGCCGGCCGACGGCGTCTTTGGCGACCTTGGCCAGCGGATGGTGCGCGTGCGGTCATCAGATCGACGAGCGCTTCGATCGCGGTGTTGATCAGCTCGAACGCCAGCACCACCGCGACGGTCACGACGATGCCGATCACGTAGGGCCGCTGCAGGCGCAAATACAGCGTCGCCGCGAGCACGAGCGCGGCCGCGATCAGGTGCAGGCGCATGTTGCTCTGCGTGCGCGTCGCGTAGATGATGCCTTCGAACGCGTGGTGGAACGAACGCCAGAACACGTGCTCGCGCACGTCGTGCCGACGCGGCGGACGCTCGTTCATCGCAGCGTCACCGAGATACGGCCACGGCATCCCGATCGCTTCGGCAAGCCGGCGCTCTTCGCGTTCCATCACGCGCCGTTCGCCGGCGTTCTTCGTGGTCGTGTCCGCACAGGTGCAGCACGCCGTGGATCAGCAGCCGTTCGATCTCGCGTTCGAGCGGCGCGTCGTACGCCGCGGCCTGCGCCTGCGCGGTGTCGACCGAGATCACGATGTCGCCGAGCATGCCGTTCGCCGCGGCCGTCGCGCGCGGATGCGTGCGGCCGTTGCGCTCGAACGCATCGGGTTCGTAGAGCGGAAAGCTCAGCACGTCGGTCGGCGTGTCTTTTTGCGCGGTGTTCGCGATTGAGCTCGCGCATCTCCGGATCGCGCACGAGGCTCAGCGACACCGTCGCAGCCGCGCGCATCGACCTCGGCCAGCAGACGTTCGAGCGTGCGCGCGCAGCGCGGCGGCGCGCAGGCCCGTGCCGCGCGTGCGATTGGCGAAGTAGACCGGAATGGCTTACGCGTCTCCGGCGCGCTGATACGCGGCGACGAGCTTCGCGACGAGCGGATGGCGCACGATGTCGGATTCGGTCAGCCGCACGACGCCGACGTCGTCGATGCCGCGTGAACAAGCGTTCCACATCGGCGAGTCCGCTGCGCGCGCCGCGCGGCAGATCGATCTGCGTCACGTCGCCGCTGACGATCATCTTCGAGCCCGACCCCAAGCCGCGTGAGGAACATCTTGAGCTGCTCGCGCGTCGCGTTCTGCGCTTCGTCGAGAATCACGTACGCATCGGAGAGCGTGCGGCCGCGCATGTAGGCGAGCGGCGCGACTTCGATCGTGCCGCGTTCGAGATACTTGCCGACCGTCGCGTCGTCGAGCGATTCGCCCAGCGCGTCGTAGAGCGGCCGCAGATACGGATCGACTTTCTCTTTGAGATCGCCGGGCAGAAAGCCGAGCTTCTCGCCGGCTTCGACCGCCGGCCGCGAGAGCACGATGCGCGAGACCTCGCGCTCCTTGAGCGCGCGCACGGCCATCACGATCGCGAGAAACGTCTTGCCCGTGCCGGCCGGACCGATGCCGAACGTCAGCGTGTTCTTCGCGATGCTCGCGACGAACGCGCGCTGACCGGCCGTCTTCGGGCCGGATCTCCTTGCCGCGCTGCGTGATGAAGAGCGTCTGCCGGAATGCTCTCGGCCGCGAGCGTGCGCGCCGAGAACGCGACGTCGTCGGGCGTCACGTGCGTGCCGGCGAGCGCCGCCTGCAGCATCGCGTCGAGCACGTCGCCCGCGCGCCGGACCGCCTCGCGCTCGCCGCTGACGTGGAGCATTTCGCCGTCGACGCGGACGACCACGGGGATCAGCGCTTCGAGCGCGCTGATGTTGCGGTCGTGATGCCCGTAAAAGCGCAGATGGTCGTCGAGACCGATCGAGCGCGAACGTCGATTCGATGGTGATCCCGGGCAGTCAGCGCTCCTTCGGCAGTGGGTACCCCCTAGAACGCGTGCGGCGCGCCGAGGGTGGCACCCGGGCGCAGGCTGACCGGCGTGCCGAGGATCTCGTCGGCCACGATGGCGTTCGCCGCCCAGGCCGGGCTGCCGAAGGCCGCGCCGCCGCCGAGCGCCGCGGACCGCGGCGCCGCCCGGCGGCCGCCGGGACGCCGGCGTGCCGGGCAGCGAGAGATCGAGCGCCGGGAAGGCCGCGGCGGCCTCGGCGGGCAGCGTCTCGCGCCATCGGCGGCGCGATCGGGGCCGCGGCCGCGACGCGGCAGCGCGGCTGGGCGGCGACGGCGCCGGCGTGCGGCCGGCGGCGGCGAGGCGGCGCCGCACGGCCGGAGCCGGGGCCGGCGGCGGCGCGGCGGCGGTGCGGCGGAGCCGTGCGGCGGCTGCGCGGCCGCGTTCGCGCGCGGCCGCTTGAACCAGCGCCGGATCGCGACGACGACGAACGAGCCGACCAGATGACGACCGGAACGAGGTTGCCGCCGCCGTGGTCCACGTGGTCTATTTCGGAACGTCGGGCGGCGGCGCGTCGCCGACGTTGGCGCCGATCGCGCCGCGCATCTCGGTGTCGGCCTTGATGTTGTTCATGCGGTAGTAGTCCATCACGCCGAGATTGCCGCTGCGAAACGCATCGGCGAGCGCGATCGGGACTTGCGCTTCGGCCTCGACGACTTTGGCGCGCATGCGCTGCGTTTCGGCCTTCATCTCTTGCTCGGCGGCGAGCGCCGCGTATTGCCGTTCGGCCGCCTTCGCTTGCGCGATGCGGCGGTCGGCTTCGGCTTGCGAGGTCTGCAGTTCGGCGCCGATGTTCTTGCCGACGTCGACGTCGGCGATGTCGATCGAGACGATCTCGAACGCCGTTCCGGCATCGAGGCCTTTCGCGAGCACCGCTTTGGAGATGCGATCGGGATACTCGAGCACTTCCTTGTGATCGACCGCCGCGCCGACGGCCGAGACGACGCCTTCACCGACGCGCGCGACGATCGTCGGTTCGCCGGCGCCGCCGACGTAGCGATCGAGATTGCTGCGCACCGTGATCCGCGCTTTCACGTTGAGCTGAATGCCGTTCTGCGCGACGCCCTGGAACGTCGGCGTCTCGATGACCTTCGGCGTGACCGACGTCTGCAGCGCTTCGAGCACGTTGCGTCCGGCCAGATCGATCGCGGCCGCGCGCTGCCATTCGAGCGGAATCTGCGCGCGCTGCGCGGCGATCATCGCGAGCGTGACGTTCTCGACGTTGCCGCCCGAGAGCACGTGCGACTGCAGCTGATCGACGGTGAGGTTCAAGCCGGCTTTGCGCGCGCGCACGAGGTTCGCCACGATCACGCCGGCCGGCACGCCGATCACGCGCATGCGGATCAGCGCGCCGATCGAGAGCGGCACGCCCGCCGCGAGCGTGCGGATCCACAACCCGAGCGGGAAGTAGTACAGCAGCAGCACGAGGATGACGAAGATAACGACGATGACGCCCAAGGCGAACAACGAGGCGAAGCCGATCATGGTCGCTTCCAGCTCTTGGGCATGGGTTCGCTCCTCGGGCGCACGAAGATGCGCGCGCCCTCAACTCGGGTGACGATAACGGGTGTACCGGCCGGCACGAACTCACCTTCGGTGAGCACATCGACCTTCTGGCCGTCGATCGCGGCATAGCCGGCCGGCCGCAGATACGACGTCGCGAACCCGGCTTGGCCGATCAGCGCGCGCTGGTCGGGCGCGGCGACATATTCGCGGCCCTGCACGCCGGTGAAGGCGAGCCGCTGCATGAACGCGTTCTGCGGAAACAGGCGCGCCGCGAAAACAGAAGATGATCACGCGTCAGGACGATCGCGATCGCGAGCGACTGCGCGGCGACGAACCCGAACGGAAAGCCGAACGCGAGCACGATCGCCGGTAAAGAGCGCGAGCAAGCCCAGGATGCCCGCCACGCCGTGGCCGGGCAGGACGTGCAGTTCGAGCAGCACGCCGACGAGGCCGATCGATCGCCAGCGCCGCCGGCAAGCTGTCGGAGGCGCCGATGAAGACGTGACTGCCGAAGAACAGCGCGAACGCCGCGATGCCGATCGCGCCGGCGACGAGATGCAGCGTCTGCATCTCGATCAGCAGGCCGGCGAAGCCGATCGCCAGCAGCACGCCGCTGACGGAGGGATCGGTCGCGAACCGCAACAGATCGGCGAACACGGTTTATTCTACCGCGCCGGCGGTGCCGGGTTACGCGTTGGCGAGTTCCTCGGTGACGATCTGGCGCACGATGTTGCCGTCGGCGAGGCCCTTGAGTTGCGGCATGACGACCTTCATCGCCGCGCCCTGGTTGCGCCCCTCGGCCGGGATACCGGCGAGCGCCGTGCGCACGATCGCGCGGACTTCGTCGGCCGACTTCTGCTCGGGCAGATACTGCTGGAGGATGTCGCGCTCGCGGGTCTCTTTTTCGACCAGTTCGGTGCGGCCGGCCTTAGCGAACTCGGCGATCGAATCGGTGCGCTGCTTGACCAGCTTCTGCACGAGCGCGAGCTGCTCGTCGTCGGTCGGATCGTGGCCCGCTTCGACGCGCTTGTAGGTGAACGCCGACAGCACGCTGCGCAGCGTATCGAGCGCACTTGGTCGCGCGCTTTCATCGCTTCTTTGAGATCGGCGGAAATCTGGTCTTTTACGCTCATAGGTGTGGTCCTCGACTGCACTACGCTGCGCTCCGTTACGCTGCGGTCCACACAGTCTTCAAAATGCGAAGGCGCCTCGTTGAGACGCCTTCCGGGGTTTTCTCGGGGGAACCGGTCTAGGCGCGGCGTTTCCGGGCGGCGGCGGACTTCTTTTTGCGGCGGACGCTAGGTTTTTCGTAGTGCTCGTGCTTGCGGGCTTCGGCGAGGACGCCGGCCTTCTGCGTGGCCTTTTTGAAACGGCGCAACGCGCTTTCGATCGTCTCTCCCGGTGCAATGCGTACTTCCACGAACAACCCTCCCTTCGTCCGGCGCGAACGCCGTCATTCCGGACCCTGCGAGGGCCCAACGCCCTATGCTACCAGGGATCGGCCGCCCAAGCGCTCAAACGCCTAGCCGGGCGGCCAGCGCGAGGGGGCGGCCGGCCAGGACGTGGGCGTGGAGGTGGAAGACGCTCTGGCCGGCGTCCGGGCCCTCGTTCATCACGACGCGGTAGCCGCCCGGGCCGAACCGCGTGCCGATCTCGGCGGCGGCGGCGAGCAGGCGTCCGGCGGCCGCGGCGTTGCCTTGCTTCGCGAAGTCGGAGAGATGCTCGGCGTGCACGGTCGGGATCACCAGCACGTGCGTCGGCGCCTGCGGGTTGAGGTCGTGGAACGCCACGACGTGCTCGTCGCGCAGCACTTCCTTGGCGTTGATCTCCTTGCGGACGATCTTGCAGAACAGGCAATCGTCGTGTCATTAGCGTCCCGCGTCGTCATCAGTTCGAAGTGATATTCGGTGTCCGGGCTCGGGACGAAGCCGTGCAGCGACGTGCGCAGCGCGAGCGGCACCGGCGTGTGCAACAGCGAGATCGCCGGCACCTGATCGTGCACGAGTTGCGCCGCCTGCTCGTAGATCGCGCGCCGCTCCGCTTCGTCGACCGAGCGCTGGCCGGCGAGCATCAGCTGGTGGAACTCGCGGATCGCGCCAGAACGAGTAGTTCTGCGCGAACGGCTTGACGGCCGAATCCTGATCGAGCAGCGGATAGTAGAAATTATCCGGATCGCCGTTGTCGCCGCTCCAGCCGATCAGACACATCGGATGTTCGCCGTTCTGAACCTTCGCGAGAAACACGCCGAACTCGAGCGGCTCGAGCGTCACCTTGATGCCGGCGTCTTTGAGGTCGGCTTGAATCGCTTCGGCGAGCCGCTGCGGATCGGGCATGTACGGCCGCGGCGACGTCGGCAGATAGAGCGTCGTCGCGAAGCCGTGCGGGAAACCGGCTTGCGCGAGCAGCTTTTCGCCTCGCGCGACGTCGTGCGGCCAGATTTTGATGTGCGTGTTTTCGCCGAGCATGCCGGGCGGCGTCCAGTTGTCGCCATCGATCGTGCCCGGACCGTAGAGCGCGTGGATGATCGCCGGCATATCGATCGCCATCGCCACCGCGCGCCGCACGCGCACGTCGTCGAACGGCTTCTTCTCCACGTTCATCGCGAGATAGGCGAGGTTGTTCGAGGGCTGGCGCACGATCGCGATGTCGTGCTGCGTGCGCGAGCATCGCGGCGTCGTCGGGGCGCGGGTCGGTGAGCATCGCGAGCTCGCCCTTCTGGATCGACAGCACGCTCGTCGCCTGATCGGGGATGTCGCGGATCACGACCGTCTTGATCGCCGGCATCGGCAGCGGCGCCGTTGTAGTGCGGGTTCGCGTCGAGCGTGATGTGATCGTCGCGCAGCCACTCGCGCAGCACGTACGGCCCGCTGCCGATCGGATGCTGTTCGAACGCTTGCGGATCGCGCTTGATCGCGGCCGGCGAGCCGATCACGAACGACTGCATCGCGACGTTGCGCAAAAACGTGCCCGACGGCTTGCGCGCAGCACGAACGTCACGCTCAGCGGTGAATCGACGATCACGTCGCGCACGCTGCCCGGATTTTTCGGATCGTCGGAGAAGCCGCCGAACTCCGAGACCCAGTACGCATAGGAGAACGCGCCGTGATGGGGATCGTGCTGCAGGCGCCAGCGATCGAAGTTGAACTTCACCGCCGCCGCATCGGCCGGCGTGCCGTCGGAGAACCGCACGTCGCGGCCGCAGCGCGAACGTCCAGCGCGTGCCGTCGGCGCTCACGTCCACGACCGCGCGAGCGCCCGGTAACGTCGAACGTGCCCGGCTTGAACGTCACCAGACCCTCCATGATCTCGGCAGTCGACGTTGAGCGAGAGGCCGTCGGTCGCGTGCGAGGGATCGAGATTGACCGCGTCCTTCACGCGCGCCATCACGAGTCCTGCGTCCCGGTCTGATCCAGATTCCCGCAGCCCGCAGGTAGCACCGCAAGGAATGCAGTGCACAAGCTGCACCCGAGCTGTCGAGGGACAGCCACTGACGCCATGATGCAGCGGTCCCTCGACGCTCGGGATGACAGTGCGTGCGTGGATCGTGAACGACCACGTGCGCGTTTGCACGTTGCCGGCTTGATCCGCGACGCGCACTTGCACGTTGACGCGGACCGTCGGCGCAGCGCAACGCCCGGACTGTAGGTGATGAACTGCGTCGGTGCGCGTCGCCGACGGCGTCACGTCGAGGCCGTTGACCGTGATCGATCGCGACTCGACGGGTTGATGTCGACGCCGGTCGGCGTGCGGAACGTCGCGTAGATCGACGGGCGGTCGTTGTTGACGCTCTGCCCGTTGAGCGGCGCGATGTCGACGATCTGCGGCGGCGTGCTCGAGACCGCCAGCAGCTGCGGCGCCTCGGCGCGCGGCGCATCGCGCCGCCGGCCGAGAGGTGACCGTACACCGACGTCTGGCCGAAGTTGACGTTGGGCGGGACCGTGTAGTGCGCGGTGTACACGCCGGGCTGCGTTTCGTTCAGCGGCAGGCCCGTGAGGTAGGTGCCGATGTCGAACGTCGCGCGGCCGCCGGGCGTGCCGTGCAGCGCGACGTTGAAGGTATCGCCGGCGCGCAGCGCGTGCGGCGCGTCGATCGTGAACGCGCGATCGTCGCGGGACCGGCCGGCGCTGCGGTGGCCGTCACCGCGCGCGAGACGATGATCTGGCGCTTCTCGTTGGTGTCGGGATTGAGCCGCACGACGACGCATCGCCGACCTTGAGATCGCCGAACGTCGCCGGCGCGGCGTTGAGCGAGATCGTCGTCGATTTGTCGGGCGTCACGATGAAGCCGGTGTTCAGCACGAACTGGCTCGGCGAGACGGCGGCGATCGTGCCGATGCGCGAGGCGTAGCGCACGATCACCGAAGCGACGTGGCCGTCGCGCAGCACGATCACGCTCACCGCATCGCCGACGTGCACGTCGGTCAGCGCGCCGGGCGTGCTCGTGCGCGCGACGACGTCTTGCAGTTCGATCTTCGCATCGGAGGTGATCGCGACCGTGCGCACGTCGGGTCCGCGCTCGACCGTGAGCGACTGCGGCGATGAGTTCAGGTCGACCGCGCTGACGGTGCCGACGATCTGCGCCGTGCCGCCGGCGGCGCGCTGTTCGAGCGCCGGATTGCGGCCGACGAGCGAGGAGACGACCTCGACGCGGTTCGCGCGCGGATTGAACGTCGCTTGCGCGCCGAGCGATTCGGCGACGAAACGCAGCGGCACGTAGGTCGCGTCGTCGATCGTCATCGCCGGCGCTTCCATGCGTCACCGGGCGGCCGTCGATCGTGCGCGTTCGCGCTGCCGATGTGCAGCACGATCGCTTGCCCGGCGCGCTCGCCGTGATCGCGTTGCCGTTGCGCGCGACGCCGATGCCGAGCGCGCTGTAGATGCGCACGACCGGAACGACCAGCCGCCCGCCGCCTTTTCCGACGATGCGCGGCGAGGGATCGCGCGGCAGTTCGTCGCCGTTGACGGCGATCGCGATCGGTGCGTGCCACCGCACGTGCGCGTTCGGCTTGGGCTTCGCCGCAGCGCGACGCGAGCGCCGGCAGCGCACAGCGCGAGCACGCATGCCGCCACTGCGGCTCCGATGTCTACGCTCCGACTCGACCCATCAACGACCTCGCGATACACCGCGGCCGTGGCGGCCGCAAACCGGTCCCAAGTATACGCGCGCATGCAACGGCTTGCCCCTCGGCGGCGCGGCGCCGGTACGGCGCCGGATTGGCCGCGAGATCGGTGAGCGCCGCGCGCAACGCGAGCGTATCGTGCGGCGCAAACGTCACCGCGTACGGCGCGAGGATCGCCGGCACCGCCGTCGTGCTCGCGATGACCGGCGTTCCCGGCGACCATCGCCTCGAGCATCGGCAAACCGAAGCCCTCGGCCAGCGCCGGATGCACGTAGGCGCTGGCCGCGCGATAGCCGGCGACGAGATGCGCGTCGCTCGAGGTCGCCCGCAAAGCGCAGTTCGCTGCCGCTGCGCCGGTAGCGCTGCGTGCGCGGCGGCATCGGCGGGGCCGGTGATCACGAGATCCAGCGCGATCGCTTCGGGCAAGCCGGCCCACGCTTCGTAGAGCACGTCGAGGTTCTTGTGCGGACGGTGATTGCCGGCATACATGATGAACGGCCGCCGCGGCGGCGCGCGTTTCGGCGGCCGCGAACAGCGCGGGATCGTAGCCGAGCGGAACGATGCGGCAGCGCTCGCGCTCGACGCCCAGCAGCGTCGACGCACGCATCGGCCGTGCGCTCGTCGCTCATCAGCAGCAGCGTCGGCGCCGCGCAGCATCGGCTTCGCGGCCAGCGCGTAAAACGCGGCGGTCGTTTGGCCGAAGAACTGCGGATACTGCAAATGGATCAGATCGTGCACCATCGCGACGTACGGTTTGCGGCGGCGCAGCGGCGCGAAGATCGTCGGGTAGTGCGTGAGCGCCGGCGCGAGCGCGATCGATCTCGGCCGGCAGCGCGCAGCTGCTCGTCGAGCCCGAAATTCAGCCCGCGGCCGACGGCATGCAGCCGGATGTCGGGCGCGACGCGCGGCAAGCCGTCGACGCAGCGCGCGCACGTACGCGCGCACGCCGGCCGACATGCGCGGCGTGATGCGCGCATCGAGCGCCACGTCGATCACCGCGCGATCTCGCGATAGACGTCGGCGGTGAGGCGCGCCGTGCGCTCCCACGTCAGTTCGCGCGTCGCCGCGCGCGCCGCATCGGCCGCGGCGCGCGCGGCGGCCGGATCGGCGAGCAGCGCTCGCCAGCGCATCGCGCCAAGCCGCCACGTCGCGCGCCTCGACGAGCACCGCGTGCGGCGCCAGCACGCGCGGCATCGCGGCGCGCGACGCCACCACGCGCGCGCCGTTGCGCATCGCCTCGAGCAGCGGCAAGCCGAAGCCCTCGCGCAGCGCCGGATGCGCGTAGGCGGCAGCGCCCGGCATACCAGCGCCGCAGCTCGTCGTCCGTGCGCTCGCCGAGAAACACGATCTCGCCCGGACCGCGCACGCTGCGCAGCGCCGCGTCGGGCGCGCCCGCTGAGGACGAGATCGACCGCGCGGTCCGCGCGGCCAGCTCCGACCACGCGCGCGATCAGCGTCGCGAGATTCTTGTGCGGGCGGCGGTTGCCGACGTAGAGCACGTAGGGTCGCGGATGTCCGGCCGGCGCAGCAGCCTCGGGCGGATCGTCGTTGCCGAGCGGGATCACGCGCACGCGCCGCGCGATCGACGCCGAGAAAGCGTTCGAGATCGTCGACCGTCGCGTCGTCGTCGGTGATCACGGCGCGCGCGCCGCGCACGACCGGCGCGACGAGCGCGCGCACGTACGGCGCCACCTGGCGCTTCACGAACTGCGGAAAGTGCAGGTCGATCAGGTCGTGCACGGTGACGACGTACGGCACCGGCACGAAGCGCGGCACGAAGAGCGTCGGGAAAGTGCGCGATCCGCGCGCGCGAGCGCGCGATGCGCGAGCGGCAAACCGACTTGCTCGGCCAGATCGAAGTTGTCGCCGCGTCCCGACCGCGACGAGATCGCACGTCGGGCGCCACGCGCGGCAGCCATTCGCGCAGCTTGCGCGAGTAGTTCAGCACGCCGGCCGACATGTGCGAGGTCTCGCGCGCATCGAATGCGAGCGCGAATCATCGGCGCCGCTCTCAACGCGCGCCATTGCACGGCCAGCGGGTAGAGCGCCGAATACCAGGCGACGAACACGCCCGCGCCAGCCGTCGCGCCACGCGCCGTAGCGCGGCCACAGCCAGGCGAAGCGCAGCGGCAGCTTGCGCGAGCCGCGAACGCGCAGGCCAGCGCGCGAACCGCGCAGCGCCGCCGCTTCGATGCTGCGTGTAGCGCGCGAAGCGCTCGCGATACGAGGCGACGGTCGGATACGAATCGTGCACGATCATTCCGGGCAGATCGGCGAGCGCGCCGTCGACGATCCAGCGTTCGTGCAGGTCGGCCGCCGCCGCCGACGCTGTCGGCGCACCACGCGCGCGCGGTCGACGCGAAAGCAGCGCACGAGCCGTTCCGCCGACCAGCCCGCGGCGCGCACCGCGCGGCCCGCGAGCATCGTCACGCGGCGCACGCGATAGCCGTCGGCGCGCGAGAGATCGCCGGCCAGCGCCGCGCGTCAGCTCATCGCTCAGCAATTCGTCGGCATCGAGCATGAACGCATACGGCGTCGTCACGCGCGCGAGCGCGTAGCGGCGCGCGTCGACGTATCCCGTCCACGGCCGCACTTCGACCTGCGCTCCGCTCGCGCGCGCCACGTCCGCCGTTGCGTCGGTCGACTCGGCATCGAGCACGAAGACCGCCGGCACCTGCCGGCACGCGCGCCAGCGTCCGCGCGCAGGCGCGGCGCTTCGTTCTTCGTCAGGACGACGACGGTGAGTTGGCCGTCGGGTTCAGCGACGTACGAGCGCGCCGGTCCCGGCGCTCTCGCTCCCCACCGCCGCGTGTTCGAGCGCCGCGCCGATGAAGTCCCGATAGAGCGGGGACGGCCGGTTCGGCCGCGACTTGTATTCCGGATGCGCCTGCGTGCCGACGAACCACGGATGCATGCTCTGCGGCAGCTCGATCATTTCGACGAGCGTCGTGCGGCCGGTCGTGTGATGACCGGAGAAGCGCATGCGGTGCTCTTCGAAGAGCGCCTTGTATTTGTTGTTGAACTCGTAGCGATGGCGGTGGCGTTCGCTGATCTGCAGCTCGCCGTAGGCCGTCGGCCGCCAGCGAGTCCGGCTTCGAGCGTGCAGTCGTACGCGCCCAGGCGCATCGTGCCGCCCTTGAGATCGATGTTGCGCTGATCGGGCAAGAAGTCGATGACGGCGTTGGCGTCGTCTCGCTCACTTCGCTCGTATATCGCATCGGCCAGGCCGCAGCACGTTGCGCGCGAACTCGACGCACGCGAGCTGCATGCCGAAGCAGATGCCGAGGAACGGGATCTTGTGCTCGCGCGCATACTGGATCGCCAGCAGCTTGCCGTTGACGCCGCGCGCGCCGAAGCCCGGCGCGACCAGCATGCCGTGAATGCCCTCGAGTCCGCCCAGGCCTTCGTTCTCGATGCGCTCGCTGTCGACGCGCACGACGTCGACCTGCGCGTCGTGGAAGATGCCGGCGTGGTTGATCGCCTCGCTGATCGAGATGTAGGCGTCTTTGAGCTCGACGTACTTGCCGACGAGCGCGATCTTCACGCGCAGCTTCGGGTTCTCGATGCGCTCGACGATCTTCGCCCACTCCTCGAGCTGCGGCGGGTGCGGCACGGTGAGCTTGAGCTTGCGGATCGCGATCTCGGCCAAGCCTTCGGCTTCGAGGTTGAGCGGCACGCGATAGATCGTCGCGGCGTCGCCGTTCTGCACGACGTTTTGCGGCCGCGACGTCGCAGAACAGCGCGATCTTCTCCTTCAGCTCGACCGCGATCGGGCTGCGAGGATGCCGGTGCGCAGCACGATCGCGTCGGGCGTGATGCCGATCGCGCGCAGTTCGCGCACGCTGTGCTGCGTCGGCTTCGTTTTCAGTTCGTCGGCCGCGCCGAGATGCGGCAGCAGCGTGAGATGCGCGAACATCACGTTCTCGTCGCCGACGATGTGGCGCACCTGACGGATCGCTTCGAGAAACGGCAGCGACTCGATGTCGCCGACCGTGCCGCCGACCTCGACGATGCACACGTCGGCGCCGCTGTTTTGCGCCGTGCGCGTGATGTGCGCTTTGATCTCGTTCGTGATGTGCGGGATCACTTGCACGGTCGCGCCGAGATAATCGCCGCGGCGCTCTTTCTCGATGACCGATTTGTAGATCTGGCCCGTCGTGACGTTGTTGTCGCGGCTGAGCGGCTCGTCGATGAAGCGCTCGTAGTGACCGAGATCGAGATCGGTCTCGGCGCCGTCGTCGGTGACGAAGACCTCGCCGTGCTGATACGGGTTCATCGTCCCGGCGTCGACGTTGATGTAGGGGTCCAGCTTCTGGATCGAGACGCTGATCCCGCGGCTCTTGAGGAGCCGGCCGAGCGATGCGGCGGTTATCCCCTTGCCAAGCGAACTCACGACGCCGCCGGTGAAGAAAATAAACTTCGCCATGAGGGAATGCTTCGCTTCGCCGACCTACAGACTTCGTCTTGTCCGCTTGCGCGGACACGTGACGAAGCGCGCAAGCCCCGCATAGTCCGTGCCGATTGCGACGCTCGTCCGCGGGGAACGCGGCCTCGACCAGCGCCGCCAGCGGCTCGATCGTTCCGGGCGCCGCTTCGAAGAAGACGCTCGCGCTGCGGCGCGAGGATCGCGGGCAGTTGCGCGATCAGCCGGCGGTAGAGATCGAGGCCGTCGGCACCGCCGTCGAGGGCGAGGCGCGGCTCGAACCCGACCGGGTCCGGTGCGACCGGAATCGCGGCCGTCGGGATGTACGGCAAATTCGCAACGAGCGCAGTCGAACGGCGCGAACCGCACCAGCGGCTGCGCGAGATCGCCGTGCAGAAACGTGCACTGCTGGAAGACGTTGTTGCGCGCGGCGTTGCGCCGCGCAACGTCGATCGCGCCGCGCGAAATGTCGGTGCCGAACACCCATGCATCGGGCAATTCCGGCCGCGATCGAAATCGCGATCGCGCCGCTGCCGGTGCCGATGTCGGCGATGCGCCGCCGGTCGTTCCGGCGCTGCGCAGCGCGCTCGAGCGCCGCTTCGACGAGGTGTTCCGTTTCGGGCCGCGGCACGAGCACGCGCTCGTCGACCGCGAACGTGCGGCCGTAAAAGCCGGCATCGCCGGTGATATACGGCGATCGGCACGCCCGCGAGGCGCCGCTCCACGGCCTGTGCGAAGGCCGCTTCTTCGGCCGGGGTCAACGCGCGGCCGTCCGTCGGTGATGAAGCTCGCGCGCGGCGCGCCGGTGACGTATTCGAGCAGCAGCGGCGGCGTCGAAGCCGGCCCGTGCCGCCGACGGCCTCGAGGCGCCGGCCGGTTTCCCGCAGCGCCTCGGCGACCGTCATGCCGCCGACGTTTCTCCGGCCAGCAACCGCGCGCGCTCGTCGGTTTGCAATTCGGTCACCAGACGGTCCATGTCGCCGTCGAGGATCGCCTTGATGTTCTGAAAGTTCTGGTTGATGCGGTGATCGGTGATGCGGTCTTGCGGATAGTTGTACGTGCGGATCTTCTCGCTGCGGTCGCCGGTGCCGACTTGGCTGCGGCGCAGCGAGCCGACGGCTTCTTCCGCTTCGCGCCGTTTGCGTTCGGCGAGCTGCGCGCGCAGCATGTCCATCGCGCGGGTGCGGTTCTGCAACTGCGAGCGTTCTTCCGAACACGACACGATGATGCCCGACGGCACGTGCGTGATGCGAATCGCCGACTCGGTTTTGTTGACGTGCTGGCCGCCCGCGCCCGAGGCCTTGAACGTGTCGATCTCGAGGTCTTTGGGGTTGATCTGCACGTCGGCGTCGTCTTCGTCGACTTCGGGCAGCACCGCGACCGTCGCGGTCGAGGTGTGCACGCGCCCGGCCGATTCCGTCACCGGCACGCGCTGCACGCGGTGCACGCCGCTCTCGTATTTGAAGAACCGGTACGGCTCGCCGCCCTTCACCGCGATCACGGCTTCTTTGTAGCCGCCGGCCTCGTTCTCGTTCTCCGAGAGCAGCTCGACGCGCATCTTGCGGTTTTCGGCGAAGCGCGTGTACATGCGCAGCAGATCGCCCGCGAAAATGCCCGCTTCATCGCCGCCCGCGCCGGCGCGCACTTCGATGAAGATGTCCTTGTCGTCGTTCGGGTCGCGCGGCAGCATCAGCTCTTGCAGACGCTCTTCGAGCGGCTTGCGCCGCGCGCGCAGGCTCTCGAGTTCTTCCTGCGCCATCGCCGCCAGTTCCGGATCGCTCGCGTCGGCCGCCAGCGCCTCGTTCTCGGCGATCTCGCGCAGCAGGTTGCGCACGGCGCGGAACGCGATGACCGTTTCTTCGATCTGCGAGCGCTCTTTCATGAGCGCGGTAAAGCGCGCCTGATCGAAGCTGCCGCCCGGATTGGCGAGCGCCGCTTCGATTTCGTCGAATCGTTGGGAGAGCGTCTCGAGACGGTCGGTATAGTGCATAGCGATGTTGGTGATGGAGCGAGCACCGAGTAATCGTGCTTTGCGAAAATGTATTTGCGAGCTCGAAGCGGGGGACCCGTGCAAAGCACGGGGGGCACGGAGCCTTGGGCGTAGTGCCTTTCAACCAAACAAATGAAAAGCGAGCCGCAGTGCGACTCGCTCTCTGGACTTGCCGGCCTCGCTAAGCGGCGGCGGCGGTCGTCTCGTCGGCGGCTTTCTTGGCCTTGCGCGCCTTGGCTTCGGCTTGCTTGACTTGCGCCTGAGCAACCCGCTGGTTGAACTTGTCGACGCGGCCGGCGGTGTCGAGGAACTTCTGCTGACCCGTATAGAGCGGGTGGCAGTTCGAGCAGACTTCGACGGCGATTTGTTGCAGGGTGGAGCCCGTCGTGAACTGAGCGCCGCAGGCACACGTTACCTTGGCGTCAGTAAACCATTTGGGATGGATCTTCGATTTCACAGTCCTCCGATTATATCACCGGTGGCAAGGGGGTCGAGGTCCGGGTGGCATAACTTTCTGCGGTTCGCTCAGCAAGCGGCGAACCATCTCGTTCGGGAGAAGCATACCAGGTGAACTTCAGTCGTCTCCGCCTCGGCATCGGCCTCGCGGTCATTCTCGGGATCGCTACCGCCGCCGGGCTCGCGCCGAACGTATCGGACGCACAGAACGCCCGCGCCGGCCATCACCCCGGTGCCGAGCCCGAGCCCAAGCCCATCCGGCGGCCCGCGCCGCGGCCGGCGTGCGGCTCCGTCGGGCTCGCCGAGCCCGAACGCGTCGCCGTCCGATACGCCCGAACCGCCGCAGTTCACCACTCTCGACGGCATCTGGGAAGTCGAAGTGCAGCCGATCGGCAAGCGCTTGGCAACCTACACGCATCTGAGCATCAACACGACCGGTGCCGACATCACCGGCTACTATCAGGCCGGCGGCAAAAACGCGCCCAAGTATCCGATGACGGGCACGTTCGACGGCCGCTTGATCACGATGAGCGTCAACATGCCCAACGGCAAGACCATGACGTTCAACGGTTACGTGGAGACCTTCGCCGACATGGTCGGGCTCTACAAGACGGGCGACGCGGATCCGGGCACGGCCTTCACCGCGCAGCATCGCAAGAAAATGAAGAACTGATGATCCTCAGCACCGACGCGGCGATCAAGGCACTGCTCGAGCGTTCGAAGACCGTTGCGGTCGTGGGCGCATCGGCAAACGCAGCGCGGCCGAGCAACGACGTCTTCCGGCAGATCGTGCGCGGCGGCCGCTATGCGGCGACGCCGATCAATCCGGCGATCGCTGAAATCGACGGGATCGCCGCCTTCCCCGATCTCGCGGCGTACGCGGCGAAAAACGGCGGTCCCGACATCGTCGACGTGTTCCGCAATCCGGACGACGCGCCGGAAGTCACGCGCGAGGCCATCGCGGCCGGCGCGAAATCGATCTGGTTCCAACTCGGCGTCGTCAACAACGATGCGATCGCAGCCGCCGATGCGGCCGGCCTCGACGTCGTGGCCGATCGCTGCCTCAAGATCGAGATCGCCCGCCTCCTGCGGTGAGCGACGACTACCGCGCGCAGGCCGATGCGCTCGACGCGCGCATCCGGACCGCGATCGCGGCGTATGCACTCGACGATGCCGACTTCGACGCGCTGGCATGCGCGGTGTTCGCGCATCAGTTTCGCTGGAACGCACCGTACGCCGCCTACGCGCGCAGCCTCGGCATCACGGAAGGTTCGCTGCCGCGCACGATCGCGGCGATTCCGGCCGTTCCCGCGGCGGCATTCAAAGACGCCGCGTTCTCCACGGTCGCTCCCGAACGCGCCGCGCTGTGGTTCGAAACGAGCGGTACCACGCAAGCGCGCAGCGGCCGCCACTACTTGGAAACGCCGGCGCTGTACGAAGCCGCGCTCCTGGCCGGCTTCGATCGCGCGATGCTCGCCGACGGCGCGCACTTGCGGTACGTCATGCTCGTGCCCGATCCGCGCGAACGGCCGCACTCATCGCTCGGCTACATGATGGCGACGGTTGCGCGCGAGCGCGGCGACGGCCGCGAGGGCTGGTACTTGCACGACGACGCGCTCGACATTGCGGGCTTGTGCCGCGATATCGAACGCGCCCATGCCGACGGCACCGCGGTGTGCATCGCGACGACGGCCTTTGCGCTGGTCGCGCTGCTCGATGAGCTCGATTCGACCGGACGCACGTTGCCGTTGCCGGCCGGCTCGCGCGTGATGGAGACCGGCGGCTTCAAGGGCCGCACGCGCGTCGTCGGGCGCGAAGAGCTCTACGCGCGCGCCGCCGCGGCCTTCGCGATCGGCGAGTCGTCGATCGTGGCCGAGTACGGCATGACCGAACTCTCGAGCCAGTACTACGACTCGCCGGGGTCACGCTGGTCGGCGCGGCGCATCAAGCAGCCCGTGCCGTGGCTGCGTCCGCTGATCGTCGATGTGATGGGGAAACCGTTGCCGGACGGCATCGTCGGCGCGATCCGGCACATCGATTGCGCGAATCGCTCGTCGGTCGTCGCGATCGACACCGAAGATCTCGGCGTCATCGCGCCCGAGGGATTGTTGCTGCTCGGACGCGAGGAAGGCGCCGCGCTGCGCGGCTGCTCGCTGGATGCCGAAGACCTCATGCGCCGATAGCACCGGCGCTGCGCGCATTGCCGGCACGCGCGATCGTGCGCGCGATCGCCGATGCCGCCGAACGCTGGACCGATGCCGATTTTCCGCCGCGCGTGCGCGCGACCGCGGCGATCGAAGCGCGCCTCGGCTACACGACGCCGGTCGTCGACTACGCGCTCGATCATCTTTTCGATGCGATCACGCCCGATGCGATCGTCGCCGCGATCGCGGGCGAACTCGGCTCGCTCGACGCGCTCGACGGCTTTACGGCAACCCCCGGACGGCCGGCAGCGTGGGCGCGCGGCGCGGACGCGGTCACGATCGTATCGAGCGACACGACGATCGGCGTGGCGATCGCGCCGCTGGTCTTCGCGCTCTGCGCGAAGTGCGCGGTGACGGTGAAAGATCGCACCGACGCGCTGGTGGCGGCGTTCGTCGAAACGCTCGGCGAAGAGCGGCCGGAACTGCGCGCCGCAACCGACGTGCGCGCGTGGAGCGGCGGTGACGAAGACATCGAAGCGCAGACGCTCGGCGCGGCCGACGTCGTGGTGGCGTTCGGCGGACCCGATGCGCTGCGCGCGATCCGCGCACGCTGCGCGCCCGACGCGACCTTCGTGCCGTTCGGTCATCGCGCGAGCGCCGGGTACGTCACCGCCGCCGCACTGGCCGGCGACACCGCCGCGCTCGCGGCGGGCATCGCGCGCGACGCGCTGCTCTACGACGGCGACGGCTGTCTGTCGCTGCATCTGCTCTTCGTCGAGCGCGCGCCGGACGGGGCCCACGAGCGCTTCGTCGATGCGCTGGCCGAAGCGTGCGCCGAAAACGCGGTCGAGTTTCCGGCCGGACCGCGCAAGCCGGCGCGGGCGGCGCGCGTCGGCGCGTACGCCGCGACGGCGGCCGTGCGCGCGGCCAACGGAGCGGGACGCGTGTTGCGCGCGCCCGACGGCGCGTGGACGATCGTTGCCGATCCGCCCGTCGACGAGCTGCCGCCGTTCGGCGGCGGCGTGATTCCGGTCGTGTTCGTCGACGGCATCGCCGCTGCGGCGGAATACGTGCATCGGCATGCGCTGCCGCTGCAAGCGTTGGGCGTCGCGACGATCGACGGCGCGTGCGAACTCGCCGAAGCGCTCGGTGCCGTGCGCGTCACCTCGTTCGGCCCGATGCAGAATCCGCCGCTCGCCGGTCATCACGGCGGACGCGCGCGCATCGCCGATTTCATCCGCTGGATCGATCGCGCGTGACGGCGAACGCTTCGAACACATCGCGGGGCCGGTTCCCGGGCCGCGTTCGCGCGAGCTCAACGCGCTCGTCGCGCAGTACGAAGCGCGCGGCGTGACGTACATCGCCGACGACTACCCGATCGCCTGGGCGTCGGCACGCGGCGCGCTCGTCACCGATGCCGACGGTAATCGCTATCTCGATTTGACCGGCGCGTTCAGCGTCGCCGCGCTCGGCCACACGCATCCGGCCGTGACCGCACGCGATCACCGCGCAAGCGCACCAGCTCGTGCACGGCATGGGCGACGTCCATCCGACCGACGTCAAGGCGAGGCTGCTCGCGCGCCTCGCGGCCATCGCGCCGGGCGATTGTTCGAAAAGCTATTTCGGTTCGAACGGCGCCGACGCGATCGAATTTGCGCTCAAGACCGCGCTGCTCGCGACCGGACGTCCGCGCGTGCTCTCCTACCAGGGCGCCTACCACGGGCTGTCGCTCGGCGCGCTGCCGGTCGGCGGCATCGACCGTTTCCGCGAACCGTTTGCCGCGCTGATCGACGAGCGCGCGACCTTCATCCCGTTTCCCGGCGCCGGCGACTCCCTCGACGGCGCGCTGACTGCCGCACGTCACGCGCTCGCGAGCGATGAACGCATCGGCGCGGTGGTGCTGGAACCGATCCAGGGCCGCGGCGGCGTGATCGTTCCGCCCGACGGCTTCTTGCCCGGCATCCGCGCGCTGTGCGATGAGTTCCGCTGCGTGATGATCCTCGATGAGATCTACACCGGTTACGGCCGCACCGGGACCATGTTTGCCTGCGAGCGCGAAGCGGTGGTGCCCGACATCCTGTGCATCGGCAAGGCGATCGCCGGCGGCGTACCGTTTTCGGCCGCCATCGGGCGCCCGGCCGTGATGGATGCCTGGCCGCGCAGCGAAGGCGAAGCGCTGCACACCGCCACGTTCCTCGGCAACCCGCTCGCCTGTGCCGCGGCGCTTGCGGTGCTCGATGCGTTCGAACGCGACGGGATCGTCGCCGGCGTTGCTCGCCGCGAGCCGTGGGTGCGCGAACTGCTCGCGCCGCTCGGGCGGCATGCAACCGTTACCGGCGTACGCGGCATCGGAATGCTCTGGGCCATCGAGTTCACGGACGCCGGCGTCGCGAATCGCGTCGTACGGGCCGGACTGCAGCGCGGGTTGATCCTGTTGCAGTCCGGCGTCGACGGAACGTCGATCACGCTGGCCCCGCCCCTGAACATCGGAGACGATCAATTCGAGCGCGCAATAGCGCTGCTCGACCGCACTATCGAGGAGACATCATGACACCCTATCGCGTCGGTATCGTCGGCAGCGGCTTCGGCGGCCGCGTGCACGCCCCGGGATTCTCGCTGCACCCGCAATTCGACCCGGTCGCGATCGCGTCACCGAACAACGCGCAAAAGGTCGCGACCGAACGCAAGATACCGCACGCGTTCCCGTCGCTCGATGCGATGCTCGAGGGGATGGGCGCGGAGATCGACGTCATCGCGATCGCCTCGCCGCCGTTCGAACACCACAAAGCCGTGATGACCGCGATCGCCGCCGGCAAGCACGTGCTCTGCGAAAAGCCGGTCAGCACGCGCTTGGCCGAGGCCGAAGAGATGACGGACGCCGCGGCCAAGGCCGGCATCGCCAACGCGATCACGTTCGAGTACCGCTACAACCCGGCGCTGCAAGCGCTCAAAGAACTGATCGTCAACGATCACATGCCGAAGCTGCGGCTGATCGAAGTGACGCGCTTCGGGCGCGACATGAAGGCCGACAACGCGCGGCCGCCGTCGTCGTGGTGGTACGACAAGAGCAAAGGCGGCGGACTCGGCAACGCCTTCATGCCGCACATCGTCGACCTCGCGCTGTGGCTCGCCGGGGGCGGCGCCAAATCGACGGCCGGATTCATGCGTACGGCGAACCCCGTGCGCCTCGCGCCCGACGGGAGCACCTATCCGAGCAACGTCGCCGACGGCTGCTACGCGCTCTCCGACTTGGGCAACGGCATCGTGGCGCAGATGAAAGTCGACGGCACGATGTCGATGGACCAATCGACGGTCGCCGTCCACTCCGAAGCACGAACGGCCGTAGCGAGCGGTCCCGCGCTGACCGACTTCACGCTCTACATCGTCGACGGCGACGATTCGAGCGAGTACGAACTCAAGCCGATGAAGTACGCAAAGTACGCGAACGTCTTCTACAGCATCCCGCATTTCATGGCGCTGCTCGACGATTTCGCCGAACGCATCGCGACCGGCGGGGGCAACTGTCCGGACTTCGCCGACGGCCTCGCCGCGCAACGCGTCCTCCACGCCATCGGCTACGAAGCCTAACGCCGGTGGCATCGGGGCCCGAGAGCAGCGCGGAACGCGTCGCCTTGTGGCGCGCGCTGCACGTACAAATCGACGCGCCCCCGCACGTGATCGACGATGAGGTCGGGCTGCGTCTCATCGATCCGCCGGCCGGCTGGCAACAGCGTCCGGACATGGACCCCGAAGGCACCCGCACCTTCCGCACCTCAATCGTCGCCCGCGCGCGCTTCATCGAAGACCTGGTCGCTGAGGAACGTACCAAGGGCGTCGACCAGTACGTAATCCTCGGCGCAGGCCTCGACACGTTCGCCCAGCGCCGCCCCGAGGTCGCTTCCGCCATGCACGTATACGAAGTCGATCAGCCCGATCCGCAAACGTGGAAACGACAACGGCTGATCGAACTCGGTTACGGCATCCCCGGCTGGATGCACTTCGTCCCGGTAAACTTCGAAACAGACAAATGGTGGGAGCGCCTCACGCAAGCCGGCTTCGACTCGAGACGCCCCGCTGTCGTAGCCGCAGCCGGCCTCAGCCTCTACCTGACCGCAGAAGCAAACCTCGAACTGCTACGCCGAATCGCAACCTTCGCACCCGGCTCAACGCTCGCGTTCACATTCATCTTGCCGGCCGAAGTTCCGGATCACGTCAAGAAAGCAGCGGGTGCATCCGGAACGCCATTCCTCAGCGCCTTCACCCCACCAGAAATGCTCGACCTCGGCCGCGAAGCCGGCTTCCGCAACGTCCAATGCGTCCTAGGCGACGACCTCGCCGAACGCTACTTCACCAACCGTACCGACAACCTGCGCCCCTCGAACGGCGAAGCCTTCCTCATCGCGACAACCTAGCGTACGTGCGCCATGTCATCCCGAGCAAAGCGCACGTAGTGCGCGTCGTCGAGGGACCGCCCTAATCGCTGCCGTTGAGTGAATTGCTCTGCTGACGACGACCGTTGTCGCTGTCCCTCGACGACGCACCTACGGTGCTTTGCTCGGGATGACATATCGTGCACAATCGCCTCTATTTGGCGGGGACCGATTGTTCTAGGCGGCGCCAGATTAGACTTAGGGCGGTCATGGTGGCGCGGGTTAGGACGTCGTTGCGGTTGCCGGGGAAGGTGCCGCGGTGGGTGGTTACTTCATTTGTGTCGTCGATGAGGGCGAACCAGACGAGGCCGACGGGTTTTTCTGCGCTGCCGCCGTCGGGGCCGGCGATGCCGGTCGTGGCTAGTGCGAAGTCGACGTTTAGGGCTTTCTTCGTGCCGCGCGCCATTTCGATTGCGGTCTCTTCGCTGACGGCGCCGTGGTGCGCGAGCGTTTCGGGGCGTACGCCGAGCAGCGATTGCTTCACCGTGTTGTCGTAGGCGACGATGCCGCCGTAAAAGGCGCGCGAGGCGCCGGCTGTTTCCACGATGCTCTCGGCCACGCCGCCGCCGGTGACGGATTCCGCGACGCCGATCGTCTTGCCGCGGCGCACGAGTTCGTTGACGATTGCGCCGCCGGGCGTGATGTCGTCGTCACCGTAGTAGCCGGCGCCGATTCGCTCGCGCAGCTGCTGCGCGACCGGTGCGATCATCGCGTCGGCGGCGGCTTGGCTCTCCGCTTTCGCCATCACCTTGACGTCGACGCGGCCGCCGTGCGCGAGCATCGCAATCTTGGGGTTTTCGAGCGCGCGGAAGAGGTCTTCGACGCGGCGGTCGAGTTCGGATTCGCCGATCCCGATCGTGTGCAACGTCTTCGTGTAGATCGCGCTCTTCAGCCCGAAGCGTTCGACCAGCCACGGAATCACTTGGTCGGCGAGCATCGGCTTCATTTCGCGCGGCACGCCCGGCATGCAGGCGACGAACTTCCCGTCCGGTCGCAGCGCGATGAAGCCGGGCGCAGTGCCGTTGGGGTTCGGCATCACGTGCGCGCGCGAGGGCAGAATCGCTTGGCGGCGATTGTTGTCGGTCATCGGCCGGTTGAGGCTGCGGAAGCGCTCTTCGAGCGCGCGCAGCGACGGCTCGTGCGGCTCGAGCGTGTCGTGCACGGCTTTCGCGACGGCATCTTTGGTGAGATCGTCGACGGTCGGTCCGAGCCCGCCGGTCGTGATCACGCCGTCGGCGCGATCCAGCGCATCGGCGAGCATGATCGCCAGCCGTTCGGTATTATCACCGACCGAATGCTTTGCATACACGTCGACGCCGTGATCGGCCAGCATCTGCGCGATGTAGACGGAGTTCGTGTCGACGAGATGCCCGAGCAGAATCTCGGTGCCGATCGTGACGATTTCGACCGATGCCACTATGCCGTATCCTCAGCGGCGAACCAAGCTGGATACTTCACCTGCACGGCAACCTCAAAGCCGTCCGCCGCCGACATCATCGTTTCACGCCGGGCCGCGGCGTCATCCGGATGCGCGGCGCGGCTCGCTTTGCGCCGCTCCGCCAGGGCCGCGAGAAAGCGGACAAAGCGCGAGTCGAGCGCGTCTTGCAGCGCCGCGCGCAAAATACCGCCGACGCGCGGCGACACACCGCCCGTCGAGATCGCGATGCGCGCAGGGCCGCAAGCCACGATCGCTTGCATCGCGACGAACCCGTATTCCGGCTGATCGATCGTGCACAGTAAGAAACGGTGTTTGTCGGCCCAGCCGCGGAGACGTGCCGAGAATTGCGCGTCCTGCACGGTCGAGAGCACGAAGAACGCATTGGCCAAGCCGCTTTCCGGTATGGCCCCGGCGTCGTGAAGCCGGATGACATTGGCGCCCGCTTCGTGCAGCGCGGCCGCTTTCTCGCTCGCTTCCCGATCGTCCGCAGCCCCGATGACGATGCAGCGCCGCCCGGTCAGGTTCAAGCCCACCGGAAAGTACGCCGGCGGCAGCATCAGTAATCGACGGGTCGCAGGTAGAACTCGTTGATCGCCGTTCCCGAGACGAGCGCCGTGGTCGGAAGATGCCGCTTCCAATGCGTGCTCTCCACGCGGCGCCGCACGAGTTCGATCTCGCGCGGGTCGAAGCCGACCGCGGCGATCTGCTCGTCGCGATAGCCGGCCAGAATCTGCGAGAGGATGCGATCGGCCGTGAGATACGTGACGCCCATGTCGCCTTCGTCGGTCTGATTCGCTTCGAGGTCGGCGCTCGGCGGCTTGTCGATCACTTCCAGCGGCACGCCCATGTGCCGCGAGAGCGCCCAGACCTGCGTCTTGAACAGATCGCCGATCGGGTTGACCGGCGGTGTGTCGTCGGCGTGCCAGGTGAAGTAGCCCATCATGCGTTCCGTCTTGTTGCCGGTGCCGATCGGCAGCGCGCCGAGGCGTGCCGACTGATCGAACAGCACGAGCATGCGCATGCGCGCCATCACGTTGCCGCGCCGGCGCGGATCGGGATCGTGCGCCGCACGCAGATAGCCGTCGACGGCATCGGTGATCTCGATCGTATCGCAGTTGATGCCGAGCGCATCGACGACGCGCTGCGCGTCATCGAGCGAGTCCTTGCTCGAGGTTTTGTACGGCATGCGGATCGCGTAGACGTTCTCCGGGCCGAGGGCGCGCGCGCACAGGAACGCAACCAGCGCCGAGTCGATGCCGCCGCTCAAGCCGAGCACGGCCTTCGTGATGCGGCGCCGTTCGATCAGCTCGTCGCGCAAAAACGCCGTCAGCCAGCGCTCGGTGAGCGCGGCGTCGATCTTCAGCGCCGCATCGATGCGGTGCAGCGGCGCGTCAACGACCGGTAACATCAGCCACCGAATTTCGCGGACGCGGTATCGCCGTGTCGTACCAGAGATCGGGCAGCACCGCCGAGAGATCGCCGAGCAGCGGCAGCGTCGCCCGCGCGAAGTCGATCTCCGCCGTGTCGAGCCGCGCGCGCAGGATCGCCACGGACAATTCGTCGAGCGATTCCAGCAGCGAGCCGCGCGGCGAAACGATGCACGAACTGCCCGACATGCCCTTCCCGCCCTCGAAGCCCGTCAGGCCCGCATAGAGCACGTAGACGCCGTGTTCGCTCGCCATCAGCGTGGCGGTCGCGCGCCAGCGCTCGACGCTCTCGAGCAGTCCGTCACCGGCCAAACCGCGGCCCGGCGAGGCGCTCGGAATGATGATCAGGCGCGCGCCCTTGAGCGCCGCGATGGTGGGCATGATCGAATGCCAGGCGTCCTCGCAGATGAGGATCGCGGCGGTTCCGAACGGCGTCGGAAACACCTCGAGTGCCCGGCCGCGCGAGAGAAACCGCTCCTCATCGAACACGCCGTACGTCGGCAAGAACATCTTGCGGTGAACGTGCACGATCCGCGGGCCCGCTCCGCCGATCGTCGCGTAGAGCGCGCTGTTGTGATACGTGCCGTCGTTGTTCTCATAGAAGCCGCACACGATGTCGACCGCCGCGCGTGCCGCCGGCGGCGCGCCATTCGGCGTCGAGCTTGGCCGCGAACGCATCGGCGGTAAACGACAGCTCGTATACCGCGCCCTCGAGGAAGTAACCCGTCAGCGCCGCTTCGGGCAAGACGATCAGCTCCGGCACCGCGGCCGGCGTGGCGAGCAGCTGCGCGAACACGCCCCGTAACGCCGCGAGGTTCGCCGCGACGTCGCCCTTGCGGGGCTTGAACTGCACGATCGCAACGTCGAAGGTCATCGGGCAATCTTCAACGGGCGCTCGGCGATGATCTTCTCCACCAGCTCCTCGGCGGGGTAGGTCCAGATTTCGGCCATCGTCGGGTGCAGATGCGGGATCTTCACGAAATCGAACACGGTGGCGTTGTAGAACAGCGCGACGACGACCTCGTGGATGAGATCGGAGCCGTCGGCGCCGAGGATCGCGGCACCCAAGATGCGGCCATCGCTCGGCGAGGCCATCATCTTCACGAAGCCCTTGGTCTTGCCGATCGAGATCGCTTTGCCGTGATCGTTGAACGGATAGCTCGCGACGAGATACGGGATGCCGGCGCGCTGCAGTTCCTTCTCCGTCTCGCCCGCGATCGCGACTTGCGGATCGGAGAACACCGTGTGCGTCTTGGAGAGGCTGTAGTCGACGTGCTCCTGCGTGCCGCGAACGGCGTTGCGCGCGGCCAGTTCGCCCTGCTGGATCGCGACGTGAACGAGCGCAAACATTCCCGTGACGTCGCCGACGGCGAAGATGTGCGGCTGCGACGTGCGCATCGTATCGTCGATCGTAATGCCGGTCATGGCGTGATAGGTGACGCCCGCGGCCTCGAGGTTCAGCCCCTCAACCGTCGGCACGCGGCCGAGCGCATAGAAAATCTCGTGCGCCGCGACGGATTTTTCGGCGCCGTCTTGCGTGAAGTGCACGACCTTCAGTCCGTCGTCACGCCGGCTGACACGGTGCACGCGAGCGCCGGTCTCGACCGCGATGCCCTCCTCGCGGAAATATTGCGTGAGGCCCTCACCGATATCGGTGTCTTCATCGGTGAGCAGCTGGTTGCTGCGAATGACGATCGTGGTCGGCACGCCGATGCGCGCGTAGAACTGCCCGAGTTCGCTGCCGACGTAGCCGCCGCCGAGCACGATCAGCGACTTCGGCGGTTCGCTGAGTTCGAGCGCTTCGTCGCTTTCGATGTAGCCGGTTTCGGCGAGGCCCGGAAACACCGGCGGCGCGATCGTGCTGCCGGTTCCGATAACGAACGATTTGCCCTCGAGCACGTCGTCGCCGACGCGCAGCTTGTGCGGCGATTCGAACGCCGCCGCGCCGTGGAACACCGGGAACGTCTCGATCCCGGCAACGCGATAGTCGGTGAAGCCCTGGATGATCTCTTTTTTGCGCGCCATGACGGCGGCAAAATCGACGGTGGGCTCGCCGGCGTGAATGCCCAGTTCGTCAGAGTGGCGGATCTCGTGGGCGAGGTCGCCGGTGGCGATCAGCGTTTTCGACGGCATACAGCCGCGCAGGATGCACAAGCCGCCGAGCGGGCCGCGGTCGACCAGTGCGACCGAGGCGCCGAGCTCACGGGCGGTGCGGGCTGCGGCGTACCCGCCGGAGCCGGCGCCGACGACGATCAGATCGAACTGGTGATTCACGCTTTTCCTCAGGACTCAACCCCGCTCACGGACGGCGGTGCGGTTTAGCCCCAAGACGATGGACACTCTCGATGAACCGTACGGTTCCGGTCGTGCCCTCGATCAGGATCGAATGGGTCCGCGCTTGGTTGCCCATGAAGCGCACGCCGCGCACCAGGTCGCCTTCGGTGATGCCCGTTGCGACAAAAATCAGGCTTTCGCCCTTGCACAGGTCGTCCATCGTCAGCACCCGGTCGAGGTCGCCGAAACCCATCGCCTTGGCCCGCTCGGCCTCCTCGGGGCTGCGCGGCTTGAGCCGCCCCATGAAGCCGCCGCCGAGGCACTTGAGGGCCGCCGCCGCGAGCACGCCCTCGGGCGCGCCGCCGGTGCCCATCGCGACGTGAATGCCGGTGCCGTCGATCGCCGTCGCGATCGCCGCATCGACGTCGCCGTCGGAGATCAGCTTGATGCGCGCGCCTGCCGCACGCACTTCCGAAATCAGTTCGGCATGCCGTGGACGGTCGAGGATCACGACCGTGACGTCGTTGATCGGCCGCTCCAGCGCGTTCGCGACGGCCTCCAGATTTTCGGCCACCGGCGCATCGATGTGAACGTACGGCGCGGCCTTCGGTCCGACGGCAAGTTTCTGCATGTACGAGTCGGGCGCGTGCAATAAACCGCCGCGCTCCGAGAGCGCCATGACGGCGATCGAGTTCGGAAGTCCGTTGGCAACGAGGTTGGTGCCCTCGACCGGATCGACCGCAATGTCGACCGCGAAGCCGCCGCGGCCGAGTTCCTCGCCGATGAAGAGCATCGGCGCCTCGTCGCGTTCGCCCTCGCCGATCACGATGCGGCCGTCGATCTCCATCTGGTTGAGCGTGTCGCGCATCGCTTCAACCGCTGCGCCGTCGGCGATGTCGCGCTCACCGCGTCCCATCCAGCGTGAGGCTGCTAGGGCAGCTGCCTCCGTAACCTTGACGAAATCCAGCGTATCGACCGGCATGCGAGGGGAAGACGATTGCATCTCGGCCTCTTACCCGTCGAGCGGGCCTCCTCATGCAGGCAGCCTGTCGTATCCGCGCTAAGATTTGTGCCCGTGAATCTCGCGTTTGTGGGCAGCGCCGCGCGTTCCCGGCGACACCAACTCGTCGAGGCCGCCGGCTGGCCGGCGGTCGCCACCGTCGTGTGCGCTGGGGCCACAGCGGGCTTCTTCACCTGGTATGCATACCTGACCCATGGTCCGCACCGCGCGTTGCTCCTCGAAGCAAGCTTGGTGCTGGCATTGATCGCCGGGCCGCTGCTCGCGGTCGGCCTGTGGGACGCATACGCGCGTTACTTCTCGCAGCGCACCGACATCTCGTACGCCTCGGCGTTGCGTTGGGACGTGCCGTCGTGGGCGTCGCTCGTGCTGCTTGTGGATGATCCTCGCCGCGCCCGGCGGCGTCAGCACCCAAGGCCGGGCCATCGCACTGGCGGCTGCGGTGTTTTGCGTCCTCAAGCTGGTCGTCGCGGCGCGCTTCAACCTCACCGTGCGCGACGTGCTCGTCACGTTCGTCGTCACGCGCGTTCCGATCATCATCATCGCCGAGCTGGCGACGGTGATCGTGGGTCAGCGCGCAGGCGTCCACTTCGCCGCGTCGGAGAATCCGCTGCTCGCGGTGTGGGGCCGCTGGGACGCCGAGCATTACATCGGCATCGCGACCAACGGGTACTCGGGCACC
The DNA here is from genome assembly GCA_963845455.1 of Vulcanimicrobiota bacterium. Lineage (GTDB taxonomy): Bacteria > Vulcanimicrobiota > Vulcanimicrobiia > Vulcanimicrobiales > Vulcanimicrobiaceae > Lustribacter. The sequence goes on from CAWJSM010000005.1 coordinate 526,266, forward strand.
GAGCCCGCGTTCTTCCCGCTCTACCCGCTGCTGATCTGGCTCGTCGGCGGCTTCACGAACAACCATCTCATCGCCGGTCTCTTGATCTCCAACGCCGCCAGCTTCTTCGCGCTGCTCTATCTCTATAAATTGGTGGAGCACGAATTCAACCGCCACGTCGCGCACCGCGCGGTCTTCTACGTCTCGATCTTCCCGACGGCGATCTTCTTCTCGGCGGTCTACACGGAATCGCTGTTCCTGTGTCTGTCGGTGGCGAGCTTCTACTACATTCGCGAACGGCGCTGGGTCATCGCCGGTATCTGCGGGTTCTTCGCTGCGCTCACGCGCGTCGAAGGCGTGCTGCTGGTCGTGCCGTTTGTGATCGAGTGGGCGCGTGGCGCTCTACGAATCGCGCGGGGATTGGTTCAAGTGGCCGCTCGACACGGTGGTCAAGCCGCTGCTCGGCGTCGCGCTCGTGCCGCTCGGACTCGCTTCCTACATGATCTACCTGTGGGTGCTGCGCGGCGATCCGCTCTACTTCTCGCACGTCCAGGCGCACTGGGACCGCTACCTCGCGCCGCCGTGGGTGAGCTTCAACCACGCGCTGCACCTGATCACCGGCGGCTACCCCCAGCAGACGATCGCGAACCAGCTGCTCGAAGTGACGTTCACGCTGCTGATGCTCGGCGTGCTCATCGTCGGTTTCCGGCGCCTGCGCGCTTCGTATATCGCCTACATGGCGGTCTCGATTCTCGTGCCGCTCTCGACCTCGAGCCTGATGAGCATGCCGCGGTTCGCGCTCGTGCTCTTCCCGATGTTCGCGCTCTTCGGCCTGTGGGGTGCGAAGCCGACGGTGAACAACGTCATCGTCGCGTTCTCGCTGCCGCTGCTCGGCCTGTTCACCGTTCTCTTCGCGGATTGGTACTGGGTCGCTTGAGCGAATCAACGTTCGTGGAGCGCCTCACGCAAAAGCGCGGGGTGCGCCAATTCTTGAAGTTCGGCGTTGTCGGCGCCTCGGGGTTCGTCGTGAACCTCGTCGTCTTCACGCTGCTGCAGCGCCTGGTACCCAATCACGAAGCGGCGGGCTGGTATAACGCGATCTACTCGATCGCCTTTCTATCGGGCGGCGTTTCGAATTACTTTCTCAATCGGTCCTGGACGTTTCGTTCCACCGGCCACGTCGGCCGCGAGGGGCTCTCGTTCATGGCGGTTTCCGTGATGGCGCTCATCGTCGGCTTGATCGTGTCGGCCGTGCTGGCACCGTTGCCGGCGCCGTTCGTGGCCCGCGGCACGTTTGGTCACGGGCACATCACTTGGTTCCTCTCGACCGTCTCGGCGATCGTGGTGAACTTCTTCGTCAACAAATATTGGACGTTTCGTTCAGCCGATTGAGCGAGCGCCGCTGGTGGTGGCTCAGCGTCGCCGCCTGCTGCGTGATCGGCCTCGTCCTCCGGCTCAAAGGCCTGCATAACCCGCTCCTCGATCACCCGGGCTGGCGGCAAGGCGACACGGCGGCGATCGCGCGCAACTTCGCCCAGCTCAACTTCAACATTTTCTATCCGCAGACCGAATACAACGGCGCGCCGCCGAACTACGTCGAGCTGGAATTGCAGATCGTGCCGTTTCTGGCCGCGATCGGCTACAAGCTCTTCGGCGTGCACGAAGTATTCGGCCGGCTGCTCGAGATCGCGTTCGGCATCGGCACGATCGCCGTCGTCGGCTTTTTCGCGCGCTGGCTGTTTGCCGACGCGCTGGCCGGCGTCGCCGCAATGGCGCTCTACGCGATCTTCCCCGGCAGCATCTACTACTCGCGGACGTTCCAGCCCGACGGCGCGATGGTGTTCTTCCTCGTTGCCGCGCTCTACGCGTGGTCGCGCTGGATGGTGGATGATGATGGCCGAACGTGGCGCGGCGGCATCATCGCCGCGGTCTTGCTCGCGCTCGCGTTTCTGGCGAAACAAGTTGCGCTGATCGCGCTCATCCCGGCAGCCGCGATGCTGATCGGCCGTTTCCGCTGGCAAGGCGTTGCCGTGCTCGCGGCCTCGCTCGTCCCGCTGGCGCTGTACGGCCCCTACGTTGCCTCGCACGCGGAATGGCACTGGGCCAGCGGCATCTTGCGCCTGCACGTCATCCCGTCGTTCATCGGCGCGTTCACTTCGCTGCACGGCTTCGAGCGCAAGGCGATCGACTTCGTCAAAGCGCTGCGCATGCTCGCGACCACCATGCTCGGCCCCGCCGGCATGCTGCTGCTCATCGCCGGCTTCTGCATTCGCCTGCGTTCGAGAGCGGATGCCGTGCTGTGGGGCTGGCTTGCCGGCGGCTTGATCTACACCTACGTCGTGCTGACGGTCGAGAAAGTCGACTACTACCTCTATCCGCTCGTGCCGCTGGGTGCGCTCGTCGGCGGCAACCTGATCGCCCGCGCCGTCGACCGGTTCGGCACGACGGCTAATGCACGGGTAGCGGCAGCGGCGGCGCTCGGCGTGCTGTGGCTCGTCGCGCTCTACATCGGCCGGCGCGAGATCGCGCCATACTATGCGTGGAGTTCGAACGTGTACACGCGCTCGCTCGCGCTGAACAAAACGCTCGATCCGGGCGCGCTGATCGTGATCGGGCACTACGATCCGTCGTTGATGTACTACATCCAGCGCAAGGGCTGGATGGAAGATCCCTACGTGTGGACGCCGTTCGACGAGCAGAGCGCGATTCGCAAAGGCGCGCGCTACTTCATCGCGGTCGAACCGAAGCGGCTAGCGCGCAATCTCGAACTCTGCCATTGGCTCGAACGTTTTCCGCTGCTCGATCCGAACGCCAAGTGGCCCGTCTACGAGACCGATCCCGGCAAGGTTCTGCCCGGGGCCGAGGCGCGCTGGCAAGCATTCCGCACTCAGGAGCGCGACGGCACCTACGACCCTTCGCGCTCGAGTTGTTCCGTCGTCGGGGCAACGAGCGGTTCGGCTAAGGCGGCCGACAAAGCCGGCGCATCCGGCAGCGGAATTCCTCGTCGTAAGGGCGCTGCAACACAACGCTGAGCGAACCGTCGCTCAGCGCCGTCATGCCGCGAATCTCCCAGCCCTGCGAGCCGAGGAGCGCTAGGCTGGGATCCACGTCGCCGCCGGCGGCATCCCCCTTTGCGATGGTGTGAAACGTGAATTCGAAACGGCCGCGCATGGTATCTTGTTCCCCCATACGCGGCCGCACTAACGAGAGGCTAGGAGTGCGGCGTCGAGCAAGGCGCGGGCGTCGTTCCGGGCGAGGCCGTCGGGATTGAGCTGCCGCTCGGGAACGCTGTGTTGTCGTAGTAGTTTTGCAGGGCGGTCAGCATCCCGGTGTCGCTGATATTCATGCCCCAGTCGAAGAGATCGGTGGTCGTCGCGTTCGACGAGCCGAACCACGCGCTCGAGGGCACGCCCCCCGCTGTGTTGCGGATCATCGAGATCTTCTCGAGACCGCCCGCGCTCTCGGTTTTCACGACCGCGTTGGGATCGAGCAAGAGCAGATTCTGCAGCGCCGTCTTAGCCGCCGTGCTGTAGCCGCTGAACTCTTCGACCAGAACGTGCATGATCGGATGCACCGACAGGCTCGCAATCTGGCACATCCCGTCATAGACGTCGTCGTTGTAATCGCCGGTCGCCGGGTTCGGATTGAACGACTCGGTAATGAAGTCGTACTCGTTCGTGGCGCTGATGAGGCCCGGAATTGCAACCGTCTGCAAGTAGGTGCTCTCGGTCTTGAGCGAGAGCTGCTTGTCGGTGGTGAACGAATCCGTATTACCGCCCGGCGCAGGGGTCGGGAAGGTGGTCAAGTCGGTTTGGATCGCGGCGTAGTCGGCCGCGTTCTTGTCGCGCATCACGACGTCGCTTGAGAACCAGTTGTGGCCATCCATATATGCGACGCCGTCGATGATGGCGAACTTCGCGTGGATGTCCATCGGCGCTTGCTGGTAGGCGATCGACGCGTTCGGCGTTGCCGGCGCTGTGGCGGTCGTGTACTCGTACTTCGCATGACCGCCTGCAGCTACGATGGCGGCGATGTCAGTTGCGTTGCTGCTGTTCTCACTGTACGGCGTAATGACCGTGACGCTCGCGCCGGCATGCGCTGCGGCCTCAAGTGCCGTGTCGATGTCGCTCGAGAGATCCCACGCGCTGAGACAAATCACGTGACCTTGGGGAACAATCGTCGTGAAGAACGTCGATGCAACGTTTGTGAGCGACCCGTCTTGTGCGGACGCGATCGCCTGGCTGCATGCCGTGTCGACGAAGGCCGGACCGCTCGTTGCGGTCGCCGTCGGGCTCGGTGACGGTGTCGGCAACGCGCCCGATGACGTATAGAGCGCGAAGTACGCGTTGGGGTTCGCCACCACGGCCGGACTGAGCGCGACCGACGCAAAGGTCGCCGTCGTTCCGTTCGTAATTGTCGCCGGTGTCGTGCTGACGCTGTCCCATTCCGTCCCCGTCCAGAAGGCGAGAAAGACGGATTGCGTCGGTGCCGAGGCGAGAACGAATTGCCCGCCGATGGCGGAGATCGTCGTACTCGCGGCAGCCGAGAGCGTTATGTAGAGAAGCGGCGTGCCGGTCGCGAGCGACGCGATACGGCGCAACGCGAGCACGCCGGTACCGGTGGGGTTGGCCGTTGTCGCTTGCACGGTCACCGTGCCGGTGTCGGTAACGCTGAGCGTCGCCGATATGCCGCCCGCGGACGTCGTCACCGTTTGCGGAGTCGCCGGCGTCGATGTGGGCGTGCCGCCCGTATTGACGCCAGGAGCGCTCGGCACGGCACCCGCCCCGCCGCCACCGCACGCGGCGGTGGCGAAGGAGACGACCAAGCCAACCATGGCCAAGCGCTTAAACGACATGACGACTCCTCCATGAGAGACGTATAGGCGACATTCGTCGTGCGCGCAATCCTGGTATGTTGAAACGAGTAAACAAATGATCCCAAGCGAGCGCGGCTCGTAGGGATCAGCATGCCAGGCGATTCGGTGAATTACCGGAGCTGCGACTGTGGTAACGCCGCGCGAGAACGACTGCGTAGCGGTCCGTCAACGACACGTCGTCAACTGGCGTAACCGTAGAACGTGCGACGTCGACGTACCCATGATTCCTATGAACAACGTCATCGCCTGACCCGCGAACGGCCGTGAGGCTGCCGGCCTTTCTGTTTCGATACACCGACCGCGTCCCGCTCGGCGCGGAAGCAGTCGGCCATCGGTGGCGCGAAGTCGTGGTTTTTCAGGTTGTCGTAGCAGTTGTATTCGAGGAACAGAATCTTCGAGGGAGCCGTTGACGTCGACATCGCGGTCGCACCGCTCGGGCCGCTCGAGGTGAACGAGCCGGCCGGATAGACTTCGCTTTCGACGTCGTTGCTGTAGAGACTCGAGAAGTTGCCGCCCTCAAAAACCGACATCGTGAGCATTGGATGGAACGACGGCACCGTGACGTCTTGGCACAGGCCGATGTTGCCCTTGCCGCGCTTCGCCGACCCGCTGACCAGTGCGGAGTGTCCGACGAGTGCAGCATCGCACCACCGTGCACCGGCGCGGTGCCGGTTCCGCCCGGGCGTTCCGCTCGGCACCGACGTCGCGACTGCGAACGCGGTCAGGTCAGGTGAGGTCGTCGCGCCCGGGGTCGGCGAGGACGCCGGAACGGGGTCGCGTCTCATTCGGCGGAATCGGCAGGTTATCGTCCACTGGACCACTCGGCTGGTGATTCGCGAAGCAGGGATACCACGGTGCGAGCGACGTTGACGATGCTTCGAAGCCGCCGTTGACGATGGCTTGCGGCGAAGCGCCCGGCGTCGGCGAGGCGGTCGGTGATGGGCGACGCCGATGGCGAGGGCGTCGGCGTCACGATAATGCACCGGTATAAACTGCAATAAACATCGAAGCGCCGGCAGCGAGATTGATCGATGGGCTAAATGTTATGCACCGAATGTAACAGTATTGCCCGACACCGTTCCGGCCGATCCGATCGTTACCCATGCGTTCCGATTGTAGTCCGCAAGGAATACCGAACCGCTCGGCGCGTTCGCGAAAGTGAAGGTCGATGACGGAAAACCGCTGATCACCGCAGTTGCCGAAGCGGTAATCGAAAGGTACACCAGCGCAGTATTCGGCGTCGCCGCTTGCGGCTTCACCGACTGGATGGTACTGCCTGAACCGCGTACGACGTCCATGATCGCGGGTAAGCTATTCGGAGGCGAAGAGGTCTCGGCGGCGTTGACGTTACCGCTACCGGTGACCGTGACGGTACTCGTGATGCCGCTGACACCGGTGCCCGTCACGGCTGCTCCGGTCGTCGTCAGACCCGTGCCGTGCGGCAACGGATCCTGTACGACCGTACCGGGCGGTCCGCTACACGACGCAACACCGATTGCGAGAACGGCCGTGAACACAGCCAAGTGCTTCAAAAACACCGCCAACCTCCATGCCAAGAAAAAGCGAAATCCAGGGCGGCACGAGTCCGCCCGTCCGAGCCTTCGCCCAGCAGTCGTTAAATATCTACTGCCCGAGCGCACTCTTTGGCCTAACTTAAGGTCCCCGGCCGCGCTTAAGGCGGTGTTAACTTATAAGTCTTCGGCTCAGGGCAACGGCAGCAGTGAGGCCGGGGGCGTGATCGCAGTGTCGGCGTTTTCCGGCACGCCGGAATCCACGAGCTGACGGTACTGGATGAGCCGGTCGGTGAGGCGCGTGACCTGCGCGCTGAGCTCATAGCTCTGCTGGATCGCCTGGGTCAGTTCGCTCGAATCGTACGTGTAATCGAAGCGGTGCAGTGTGGTCGCAATGTCCTGCGCTTGGGTACGCAGCAGCACAAACGAGCGGCGCAGACCCGATCCCGTCGTACGGTACGAGGGGTAGTTCGAGACGACGATGTCGCGCTTGACCTCGGCCTGCTCGATCTGCGCGCGCAGCGCTTCGATCCGCGCGTCGCCCGGCGCGTAGTGGTTCGCGACGTCCAGCGCGCGGACGGCATCCTCGAACCGCGAGGCCGTGAAGAGCGTTTGCGCGATGCGCGCTTGCACGGCGACGAGCCCCGCGCGCGCGTGCGAATTCGCCGGGTCGACGCGCAACGCCAACTGGTAGGCGATCGACGCATCGGCCGAATTGCCGTGATCGAGTGCAACGTCGCCTTGATGATTGCGCGTCTGCACGATCCAAGTCGAAATGCTCGATGCGCAGCCCGTCGTGCTCACGAGGATTGAAACTGCCAGGGCCAACCACCAGTAACGCATCGGATTGCTCCTACGAATGATGAGACGAGACGAAGATGTGCGCGGCCTGGGCGATGATCCACGCCCCCGGCCATAGGATGAGTTGCGAGAGAAGCGTGCCGGCGATCGCGGTGACCGCCAGATAGAAGATCAACGAACGAACTTCGCCCAAGGTTCGCTCGCCCTTGGCCGCTTGATCGGTGATGATCGCGCTTGTCGGGTCGACCAGCAGGGTGAACGCGATCGTTCCGATGCCGTTGATGATGCCCGAGAGTCCGACCGCCGTAGTCCGCGCGGCCAGGTTGAGCACGCTCGCATAATACGCCGCCAGCACGCCGATCGAATACACCGCGGTGACGACGTACGTTCGCGATGAGCAGCTTGCGCGGCACGTGAGACGAGCGAGAACGTGCGCGCAATCGAGAGATCGGGGAAGCGGAGCGAGCCGGCAACTTCGCGCATCACGCCGATGTCGGTGAGACGCATGACGGCGCTCAGCACCGAGCCCTGGCGCTCGAACGAGCCGATGCCGCGCACGAACATGAAGATGAACGTCGGCATCAGCATCAGGCCGACGCGTCGTGCCGATCGTGCCGGCAGAACACGACCAGCCGCAGCTGCAACGCGAACACGTCGACGAGATGGGGCGTCGCCGACGGTGAGGTGATTGCGCAGCGCGTCGTTGGCCGTCGCGTCGGCGAGGCCGCCGAGCGCCGGCGTGACGATCAGCGTTGCGAGCCGGCTGGCCGTCATCACGAGGTTGAAGAGCGAGATCGCCGTGGCGATGCGGCCCGGTCTTCACGCCCGCGTAGCGCGCCGCGTACGCGCCGATCTGCAGCGCCTGCACGAGGCCGTTGAGCAGCATGGCGATCAGCAGGTTCGGCACGAACACTTCCGCCGCCGCCATCGAACTTAAACCGCGTTGCGGCGGCGCAGCCGGACCGCGTCCGGCGCGAGCGGACCGAGCACGCACAGCCCGCGTTCGGTCGCGAAGAGTTCGCGCGCGAGCGCGTTCGACGTCGGCGACTTCGACCGCATCGAAGCGCTCTTCCACTTCTTCCGCCGAGATCTGGCGGCCGTGCACGATCGCGTTGCGCGCGAGGCGCGACATGCGGCTCGACGTGCTCTCGAGCGCGAGCGTCATGTTGCCCTTGAGATGTTCGCGCGCGCGCGCCACTTCATCCGACGTCACGCCGCCGTCGATCAGGCCGTCGATCTCATCGACGATCACGTCGACGCATTCCTGAACGCGGTCGGGCGAGGTGCCGGCGCTCACGCCGAACAAGCCCGGCGGCACGATACGCTTGCTGGAACGACGAGACTTCGTAGGCGAGCCCGCGCTCTTCGCGCACTTCCTGAAACAGCCGGCTCGACATCCCGCCGCCGAGGATCGTATCGAGCACCGAGAGCGTGTAGCGCCGTTCGTCGCGCATCGAGAGCCCCGGCATGCCGAGCATCACGTACGCTTGTTCCGTGTCGTCGTGCGTCACGTTGATCGCGGGCCGGAAGGCGCGGCTGTTCGGGTTGCGGCACCCGCGCCTTGGCCGCTGAAGTCGGCGAACGCCTCGCCCAAACGCGCGGCGAGGTCGTCGTGATCGAGATTGCCGGCCGCCGCGATCAGCACGGTGCCGGGAGCGTAGCGTTCGCGATGCCAGGCGGCGAGCGTGTCGCGATCGATCGCCGCGACGGTGTGCGCGAAGCCGATCGTCGGATCGCCGAGATTCGCGCCGCGCCAGAGCGTGCGCGTGAACGCATCGTTGATGACCTCGTCGGGCGAGTCATCGTACATCTTGATCTCTTCGAGCACGACGTCGCGCTCTTTGCGCAACTCTTCGGCATCGAGCAGCGAGTGCAAGAACATGTCGGAGAGCACGTCGACGGCGACCGGCAGATGCTTGTCCATCACGTGCGCGTAGAACACGGTGAGTTCTTTGTCGGTCGCGGCGTTGAGGTTGCCGCCGACGGCGTCCATCTCTTCGGCGATCCGGCGCGCGCTGCGGCGCGTCGTGCCCTTGAAGAGCATGTGTTCGAGCAGATGCGAGATGCCGCGGCGTTCGGGCGGCTCTTCCGACGAACCGACTTCGGCGAAGATGCCGAGCGTCGCCGAGCGCACGTGCGGCATCGATTCGGTCAACAGCCGAACGCCGCCGGGCAGCACGCTCTCGCGAATCATCCGTTGGACCCGCCGGCGAGCTCGCTGCGAAATTTCGGGTCCCAGAAGACGTTGGCATTGCCGCTCGGCGAGCCCGGCGAGCGTGCGCGGCACGGTCGTTGCAAAGACCGTCGCCGATGACGGCAGCGCGAAATCGCCGCTCACGACCGCGCCCTTGCCCGCATCCGCCGGAACCGTCACCCAGAGATCGACTTCGGCGATCGCCGGATCGACGGCGAACGCACCGCTGACCAGCGCATCGACTTCGGCGCGAAAGGCGGCGGTGTCGACGCGCCGGTGAAACTTCACGCCCGAGAGCGTCAAACCGCAAAAGCTTGCCGCGGCGGCGCGCTCGCAACGAACGCGCGTGAGCTGCAGGTCGAGCGGACGCGCCAAGCAGCACGTGCGCGACGCGCTGCGCCGACGCGCGATCGCCGCCGGCCGCGCGTCCGACGGCGCGGTAATCCACCGCCGCCGACGCGACGGCCGTGCTCAGTCCGAAGACGAGTGCCGCCAACGCGACGCCGAGCGCTAGTAGCTTTGCGCAAAGTAGGCCTGAGCCGTGGCCGGTTCGCCGCACGCGACGCAGGTCGCGCTGCGCGCCGGCCGGCGCAGGTTGCGCGACGTCGCGCTCGTCGCTTCTTTGATCGCCGCTTCGCACTCGGGCCGCTCGCACCACGCGATGTCGATCATCCCGGCGCGCTCTTCGAGCAGACGGAAGAATTCGGCGCGATCGGCGGTCGAGATCGTGTGCGACTCGAAGTACGCTTTGGCTTGGCGAAAAGCGAGGCTTGGATCTCCTCGAGCACGGCCGGGATCTCGGCCACGATCGCATCGAGCGGCACCGTGCGCTTCTGACCTTCTTCTTTGAACGCGCGATCGCGGCGCACGAGCGTCGCAACGCCGCCCTCGAGATCGCGCGCGCCGAGTTCGATGCGCAGCGGCACGCCGCGCATGTCCCACTCGTTGAACTTGAAGCCGGGCGACTGGCCTTCGCGATCGTCGAGCTTCACGCGCAGACCGGCTTTCTTGCACGCCGTGAACAGACCGCGCGCGGCGTCGAGCACGGCCGTGCCGTCACCGCGCACGATCGGCACGATCACAACTTCGATCGGCGCCATCTTCGGCGGCATGCGCAGACCGCGATCGTCGCCGTGCACCATGATCAGCGCGCCGAGCATGCGCCACGACATGCCCCACGAGGTCGTCCACGCGAACTGCTGCGTCTGATCTTCGGCCTGGAACGAGATATCGTAGGCGCGCGAAAAGTTCTGACCGAGCTCGTGCGAGGTGCCGGCCTGCAGCGCCTTGCCGTCGGGCATCAGCGCTTCGATCGAATACGTATGATTGGCGCCGGCGAAGCGTTCGCTCGCGCTCTTCTCGCCGAGATACACCGGAACGGCGGCGACGTTCTCCGCGACGTCGCGATAGACGTCGAGCATGCGCGCCACTTCTTCGGCCGCTTCTTGCTCGGTCGCGTGCGCGGTGTGGCCTTCTTGCCATAAGAACTCGAGCGTGCGCAAGAACGGCCGCGTGCGCTTTTCCCAGCGCAGCACGTTGGCCCACTGATTGATGAGGATCGGCAGATCGCGATACGACTGCACCCACTCGGCGTACATCGTCCCGATGATCACTTCCGACGTCGGCCGGATCGCGAGCCGCTCGGTGAGCTTTTCGCCGCCGCCTTCGGTGACCCAGGCGACTTCGGGCGCGAAGCCCTCGACGTGCTCGGCTTCGCGCACGAGCAGCGACTCCGGGATCAGCAGCGGAAAGTAGGCGTTCTCGTGGCCCGTTTCTTTGAACCGCCGGTCGAGCTCGGCTTGCAGCCGCTCCCAGAGCCCGTAGCCATAGGGTCGCAGCACGAGGCAACCCCGCACCGGGGCCTGCGATACCAGTTCGGCGCGGTAGCAGATCGCCTGATACCATTCGGAGAGATCGGCGGCTTTGGGCGGGATATCACGGACAAGTTCGGGCACGACCCAACGGGATTCTGAGACCGCGACCCGATGTCATCCCGAGCTTGTCGCGGGACCGCCACTCACCGACGACGATTACGTCTATCCCTCGGACAAGCTCTGGACGACAGGCCGCTAGGACTGGCGGCGCGCGCGGACGATTCGGATCGCTGATCGACGAGCCCTGCGGGATCAGCACGTTTTGGCGATTGTTTCCGGCGATCGCTGCGCCGGCGCCTGCGCCGAGCAGTGCACCGATGCCGTGCCCGAGCAGTCCGCCGACGAGCGCACCGGCGGCGGCGCCGCCGACCGTCTTACCGGCGTTGCTCTTCGTCTGAAGGTCAACGTTCGTGGTGTACCCACTGATCTGGTAGACGGCGCCGGAACGCGTGTTCACCTTATCGTACGCGAGCGTGATCTTGCCGTTCGTGCCTTGTCCGGCGGCTTGAACTGCAGCCACATGGCCATAGATCGTTGCCCCGTTGATGTCGTAGTTCGACGAGTGCGCGTTCGAAATCGTGAACGGCTGGCCAACCTGAACGTGATTTGAGCTCAGGTTGGCGTCGAAGGTTCCGGTCAGGGTTGTGCCCGGGCTAAGCTGCGCCAGCGCTGCGATCGGCAGCACCGCAAACAGGATACCGGCAAATAGGGTAGTCAGTGTACGGCCCATGGAATACTCCTCGGTAGTGGCGAACCGCTTGTGTTCATGCCCAAATTAACGCGGATCTACACGCGCACGGGGGACGACGGGACGACCGGTCTCGTCGGGGGGCAGCGCGTCAAGAAGAACGATCTGCGGATCGAAGCCTATGGTTGCGTGGACGAGCTGTCCAGCGCGATCGGAGTGGCGCGTTCGGCGCTCGCCGACGTTGCGCGCACACGTCAGGTTCAGGATATCGCGCGCGCGCTGCGGGTCACGCACCAGCTCGATGCGTGGCTCGCGTGGACGCAAGACGTCCTCTTCAATCTCGGCAGCGATTTGGCGACGCTCCCGGCTGACCGCTGGGAAGGCATGCCCCTGATCACATCCGCCGACGCCGTCGCGCTCGAACGAGCGATCGATGCCGCGGAAGCAGATCTCGAACCGCTCGATACCTTCATCCTTCCGGGCGGATCGTATCCCGGCGCATTTCTCCATGTTGCGCGCACGATCGCGCGGCGCGCGGAACGTTTGCTGATTTCGCTGCGCGAACGCGAGCCGGTTTCGACGACGTGATGCGCTACGTCAACCGTCTCTCCGACGCGCTCTTCGTGTGGTCGCGCTGGATCAACGCCGCCCTCGACCAGCCCGAACACCGCTGGAACGCGGAGACGAAACCGCCTCTCTAGCTGAGGAGGTGGGCGGTGCGCATTAGGGCTACGGCGGTTACGGCGTCGGTGATTTCGCCGGCGGCGGCGGCGCGCAGCGGCTTCGGTGAAGGGCATGCGGACGGCGACGATCGTTTCGACGTCTTCGGGATCGGCCGGAACGGCGCGCACGTCGCGCGCGAGAAAGAGGACGATGCCTTCTTGCACGATCGAGGGAATTTCGTAGGTGATGCCGAGATCGTCCCAGCGCGCCGCCTCGAGGCCCAGTTCTTCACGCAACTCGCGGGCCGCGGCGGCTTGCGCCGTTTCATCCGGCTCGGCGCCGCCTTTGACGATCTCCATCATCGTGCGATCGATCGCGTAGCGCGCCTGACGCGTTAGAACGACCTCGTCGCCATCGAGCACGAGCACGCCGCTGGCCCGCGGGGTAACCACCACGCCGTGCTCGCCGGGGCGGCCGTTCGGGTGCACCATGTCGTGCGCCTCGAAGCGCAGCCACGCATTTTCGTACGTCGTGCGCCGGCTGTTGCGCACATAGCCCGGATCACTCACCGATCGGCACGTGCGCGGGTGCGCCGCCCTTCTTCGGCCGGCGAATCAGGAAGATCAGCGGAATGCAGACGAAGCTCAAGAGCGCGATGGCGTAGTTCACGTCGGCGTACGAGGTGATCGCCGACTGCGCGAAGTCGAGCTGCGCGAGCGCCTGCAACGGCGAGTGCGTGAGGAACTGCTGAATCTGCGGGGTTGGCCAGCGTGATCGAGCCGCCGATGATCGTCGAGTGGAACGACTCGCGCCCGTGCAAGAGCACGGCCAGCGCGGCGACCGAGATCGAACCGCCCAGTTGCAGCGCGAGCTGCACGAAGGCACCGGCCTTCGGGCCTTCGGTTTGCGAAACCGCACCGAGCACCGCAATCGAAAGCGGGATCCACAAGAGCGCCGAGCCGATGCCGTTGAGGAAGAGCGGCAGGATGAAGTCGGTGAAGCGTTGCCGTCGGTGCGGTGATGCGTGCCTGCAAATACGTCCCGACCGCGGCCGAAATGAAGCCCGAACCGAGCATGAAGCGCGGATCGACCTTCCCCGTCAGGCGTACGACGATCGGCGTCGCGAGTGCGATCGGGATCGCGCGCATCATGAACAGCAGCCCGCTGAGCGTCGGGGTCCACCCGAGCGAGCCTTGGGTGAATTGCGGCAGCGTGTAGCTCGCGCCGAAGACCGAGACGCCCAGCGAGAGCGCGAGCACGGTCCCCGCCCACACACTGCGATTGCGCAAGATCCGCAAGTCGACGACCGGGTTCTGCGTCTGCGTGAGTTCCCACCACACGAACGTCAGGAGCGCGACCACGCAGATGACCGAGATCAACAGGATCGTCGAGTCATTGAACCAGTCGTTCTGCTCGCCTTCGGTGAGCACGTACTGGAGCGCCGCGAGCCCGACCGCTAAGAGCCCGAGTCCGACCGCCGTCGATCGGCGTACCGCGATTGGCTTTGCTCGGATCGCGCAAAAGTAACAGCAGCACGATCACGGAGAAGATTCCCGGCACGAACGTTGATCTCGAAGCACCAGTTCCACGAGAAGTTATCGACGAGGTAGCCGCCCAGCGGCGGGCCGAGCGTCGGCCCCATGATCGCGCCGAGTCGCGAAGATGCCTTGGCTCGCGGGCAGTTGCTCCGGCGGGAACGTGTCGCGCATGATCGACTGCCCCATCGTGAGCAAGCCGCCGCCGAAGGCGCCCTGCACAGCGCGCGCCGCGATCAGCGCGGTCAGCGATTCCGACGTTCCGCACAGTACCGAGGCCAGCGTGAAGCCGACGATCGACACCAAAAAATAATTGCGGCGGCCGAAACGGTTCATCAGCCATGGGGTGAGCGGAATGACCACGATGGCCGCGATCACGTAGGCCGTGATGACCCAGGTTGCTTCGTCCTGACTCGCGCCGAGGTTGCCCTGGATCGTCGGCAGCGCGACGTTGGTGATCGTCGAGTCCAACGTCTGCATCAGCGCCGCCGCCATCACGCCTGCGACGATCAGCACCCGGCGCAGGCCATATTCGGTGACATCGGCTTGCGCACGCTGCGCGGCCGGGGCGGAATTCGTGTTCATGCTCGCTCGGTGCGGTCGCGCCGCAACGGCGCGCCGAATCAGACAACGCTCTGCCGCTTGCAGAGGTTGCGTCCGGCGCGGTAAGCGAGCTAGCCCGTCACCACCAGCGCATCGAGCGCGGTCACGCCTTCGCCGGCGGCGTGGACCATCAACGGGTTCACGTCGATCTCGACGATCTCGGGAACGGTGACCATCAGCCGGGCGATCGCCGTCACCGTTCGGGCGACCGCGGCGACGTCGGCCGTTGGAGCACCGCGGAAGCCGTCGAGGAGTTTGGCGGAACGCAAGCGGCGCAGCGCCGCGACGATCTCGGCTTCGCTCGCGTCGCCGGGCAATAGCTGCACGTCGCCGATCGCCTCAACCCAGATGCCGCCGAGCCCGAGCAGCAGCACGGTTCCCCATGCCGGATCGCGCTTGGCACCCACCATCAGCTCGAGCCCGCGCGGCGACATCCGTTCGATCAAACCACCGTCGAGCACGACGTCCGGAGCAGCGCGCGCAACATTGCGCATCATCGTCTCCCACGCAGCGCGCAACGCTGCTTCATCCGCAAGGTTCAACATCACGCCGCCGGCTTCGGTCTTGTGCGCAAGGTGTGCCGCTTGAGCTTTGAGCGCAACCGGAAAGCCCACACGGCTCGCAATAGCCACCGCTTCATCCGCCGTGCGCGCTACGTCGCCGGCGGGTACGCGAATGCCGGCCGCGGCGAGAATTCGTTTGCCGAACCACTCGGCTTGCGGGCCGCTGCCGATCGGCGGCAGATCGGTCAACGGCGCATGCGTGACGCGATTGCCGAGCAGCAGCGAGCGCGCGGCCGTAGCGCGTGTAGTTCGCTACGGTGCGCAACGAACGATCCGTCGAGCGCGAGAATACCGCCGGCGTCACCGCTACCGCCTCCGCAATATGCGGAGCGAGCGGTGAGCCGTCGCCGAGCAACACCAGGATGACCGGCTTCTCCGAGCCCAACATCCCTTCGTTCATCTTGTGCACGGGCAAGCCGGACGCGGCCGAGATGAGGAGCATGCCCACGTTCGGATCGTCGAGCAGCGCGCGCGTCACCGCCGCCATATTTTCGGGCGGGCACGCGGTGGTCACGTCGAGCGGGTTGCGGTAGGTGTTGAACGCCGGCAGCAGTTCGGTCAGACGTTTCACGGTGCTCGGCTCGAGCGCCGGAATGTCGAAATCGAGGTTGTCGGCGACGTCGTTGACGATCGCGCAGATCGCGCCGGAAGCGGTGAGAATGCCCGGCCCTTTTTCGGGCGGCACCGGAAAGCGCGTGAGCACTTCGCTCACGTCCATCAGTTCGTCGATCGTGTCGACGATCAGGACGCCGGCGCGTTCGACGTGCGTGCGCATCGTCGCGTAATCGCCCGTCAGCGAGCCGGTGTGGGATTGCGCGGCCGCGCGTGCCTTGCTGCTGCGGCCCGGATGCAGCATCACGATCGGCTTACCCGCAGCGCGCGCGCCGGCACATGCCGCTAAGAACGCCGCCGGCCGCAGAATCTGCTCCGCGTAGACCGCGATGCAGTTCGTCGCGCGGTCTTGGGCCAGGAACTCGATGAAATCGGTCGCGTCGAGGCCCGCTTCGTTGCCGATCGAGACGACGTACGACACCGGCAGATCGCGCGCGCCGGCCGCGCGCTGAAAGTGGCCGAGCAGACCGCCGCTCTGGCCGATAAACGCCACGCCCGGTTTCGAATCCGCCGTGAAGTGCCCGACCGGGCGCGCGAAGAGCAAATGCACTTCGAAGCCGTCGACGTTGTTCGTGAAGCCCAAACAGTTCGGCCCGACGACGGCGAGCCCGCCGTCGCGCGCCATCTGCGCGATCGCATCTTGTTCGTCGCGGCCGCCGAGCTCCGCAAATCCCGACGCGAACACGATGGCGGAGTTGACCTTGCGCCGCACGCACGCGGCGATCGCATCGCGCACGGCCGCGGCCGGCAACACGAACACCGCGAGGTCCACGCCCTCGGGCAACTCGCCGGCGCTCTGCAACACCGGCCGGCCGTCGATCGGCTCCGTGCTGCGGCCGATGAGGTAGATCGGGCCCGCGAACTCGTTGAGCTTGAGCGACTGCAGAATCACTTGCCCCGGGCTGCCCTGGCGCGCCGACATCCCGACGATGGCAACGGACTTCGGGTGCAGGAAGCGCGCTATCGATTCAACGGTGTTCAATCCGGCATGCTCACGCGCGGCGCAGACTTGTCGAGAAATTGGCTGATGCGCTCGACCGACTCCGGACTGCGCGTATATTCGGCCACCATGCGCTCGAAGTAGATGCCGTCGTCGTAGGAGAGATCCTGGAGCCGCGGCAAGCTGTTGGTGACGGCGAAATTCGTCAGCGGCGCATTCTTGCAGATCGCGGCCGCGAGCTCGCGCGCCTTCGTCAACGACTCGCCCTTCGGCACCACGTACTGCACGGCACCGTAGCGTTCGGCTTCGTCCGGTTTGAGCACGCGCCCGGTGAGCATCATGTCCTGCATGCGCGCGAAGCCGATCAGCCGGGCGATGCGCACCGAGCCGCCACCGCCGACGAAGATGCCGCGCGCGCCTTCGGGCAGCGCGAAGAACGTCGTCTCATCGGCGACGCGAATGTGCGCGGCCGCAGCCATCTCGAAGCCGCCGCCAAGCGTCGCGCCGTGCAACGCGGCGATGACCGGCACCCGGCCGCGCGCGATCGCTTCCATTTCCGATTCGCGGTTGTAACGGAACGGCAACCGCTGCATACCGCCGGCTTTGTTCCACGTTTCCGATGCGCGCCGCAGATCGAGGCCGGCGCAGAAGTTTCCGCCGTGACCGAAGAGGATCGCGCACTTGGCCTCATCGCCGGCACGCAAAACCGCCGCCAGCAGTTGCTCGCGCAACTCGGGGCTCATCGCGTTCCGCTTATCGGGACGGTTGAGGCCGATCAGGGCAACGTCGCCGTCGCGTTCGTAGGTGACCACGTTCTCATCGCTCATCGAGCGCCACTTCAGCGGGGCAACGCACGGCCCCGCTGAATTCGAGCGCTCAATGGTCAACGGATTCCTCGCTCGGCTCGTGCGCCGTACCTCGGTCGAGTCGTTGCAAGCCGACGAGCACCGCACCGGACTGCGACGCGTCCTCGGCGGCCGCGACCTGATCGCGATCGGCCTCGGCACGATGATCGGCGGCGGGATCTTTACCACGATCGGGCCGGGCGTGGCGAAAGCCGGCCCCGCGATCATCATCGCGTTTCTGCTCGCGGGTCTCGCCTCGCTCTTCGCCGCGTTGTGCTATGCCGAACTCGGCTCGATGGTGCCGATCGCGGGCAGCGCCTACACCTACGCCTACGCGACGCTCGGGCAGCTGGTCGCGTGGATCATCGGCTGGGATTTGATCCTCGAGTACGCCGTCAGCGCGGCCCCGGTCGCCTCGGCGTTCTCATCCGCCGTCCAAGGTGCGGCGAGCGCGCTCTGGCACGTGACGTTACCGGCCTGGGCGCAGACGGCCCATTGGGAACATGCCGGACCGTGGTGGGCGTTCTGGAGCTTCGATCCGGCGAAAACGACGGTCGACGTGATCGGCGCGCTCTTCGTGCTGGCGCTCTCGGCCTTGCTCGTCGTCGGCATCAAGGAAACGGCGACCAGCAACAACACGTTCGTGGTCATCAAGATCGCCGCGCTGGTCGTGTTCGTGATCGCGGGACTCTCGCTGTTCCATCCCTCGAACTTAGCCCCGTTTGCGCCCTACGGCTGGGGCACGATCGCCTTCGGCGCGAGCGGCAACGGCATCGTGCCCGCCGCGGCGCTCGTCTTCTTCACCTACATCGGGTTCGATACGGCAACGACCACGGCCGAAGAAACGCGCAATCCCAAAGTGGACGTGCCCGTCGGCGTGCTCGGCTCGCTCGCGATCGGCACGGTGATCTACTGCACGGTGGCGCTCGTGCTGGTGGGCGTGGTGCCGTGGCAGCATGTCGATCAGAACGCGGCCTTGCTCGCGGCGCTCGCGCCGCTGCACAGCCCGATCCTCGATGCGATCATCACGATCGGCGTCATCGCCGGCACGACCTCGGTCGCGCTGACGTCGCTGCTCGGCCAGAGCCGCATCTTCTACGTGATGGCGCGCGACCGCATGCTGCCGCCGGCCGTCGCAGCCGTGCATCCGCGCTTCAAGACGCCCGCGCGCATGACGATCATCACCGGCATCATCGTCGCGCTCTTGGCATTTTGCGTGCCGCTCGACGCGCTGCTCGAACTCGTCAACATCGGCACGTTCAGCGCGTTCATCATCGTCTGCGCCGGCGTGATCTGGCTGCGCTACAAGCGCCCCGATCTGCCGCGGCCGTTCCGCTCGCCGCTCGTGCCGCTCTTTCCGCTGTGCGGAATCGGGCTCTCGATCTTTCTCTCGAGCGTCGGCCTCGGTCCGTTCACCTGGCTGCGCTTCATCGTCTGGCTACTCGTCGGTCTCGTGATCTACTTCTGCTATGGTTTCCGCCAACCCGTGCCGGGCGAGAGTGGCGGTCCCTCGACAAGCTCGGGATGACATTTAGGGGTCGCCCACTTCGGTGGTGTCTTTCACCAGCGGGATGACGGCGATTTGGCGGAAGGTCCAGCCCGAACCGCTGCGCACGACTTCGCGAACGTAGATGTTTTCAACGAGACCGCGGGTGTGCGGGTCGACGCGGATCGGGCCGCGCGGGCTTTCGAACGACATGTTGCGCAGCAGTGCCATCGATTTGTTCGCATCGAGCGAACCCTTTTCGGCCGCAACGAGACGATAGATCGCGTCGATGACGTCGTTGGTCGCCACCGCCATGAAATCGGGCTGCTGATCGCTGCCGTACGCCGCTTTGAACTGCGTGACGAACGCGCGGTTCAGCGGCGTGTCGTGCTCGGGCATGTAATCGATGGCCGACGCCGAGCCGACCGCGCTGTCGCCGGCATTCGGTAAATCGTTCGTGCCGACCAGTTCGGCCGCGGAGAAAATCCGGATGCCGCTCTTCGCGAAGCCCGCTAGCGCCGCGGAGCGCAAGAATTGAACGCCCGGCCCGCCGTTGATGAACGCGAACACGCCTTGGGGCGCCGCGTCTTTGATGCGTTGCACGTACGCCGAAAAATCCGTCGCATCGACCGGCACGCCGACTTGGCCCACCAGCTTGCCGCCTTGCGCCGCAAACGCCTTGGCGAAGAGGTCCGTCGTCTCGGCGCCGGCGCCGTAGTTTTGGTAGATCGCGTACGCCGTCTTGATGCCGTTTTGGACCGCCCACTTGGCCATGGGTTCGGTGAGCTGCACGTTCGTAAAGCCGAAGCGCACGGAATAGGGCTCTTTCTCGACGATGTGCGAGGTGCCGGCGTTGACGATCAGAAACGGCACGTGCGCGGCGGTCGAGACGTGCGCGATCGCGATTGCATTGGGCGTGAACGCCGACCCGGCCAGAAAGTCGACGTGTTCCCCGAGCACCAGCTCTTGAGCGAGCCGCGTTGCGACTTCGGGCGCGATGCCGGTATCGTCGCGCACGATGATCTCGATCTTGCGCCCGGCAACCGAATCGCCGTGCTGCCGTTGGTACGCGGCGATTGCGGCCAGCACGAGCTTTCCGGTCGGCGCGCTGAACCCGCTGAACGAAAAGATGAAGCCGACCTTCACGGGCGGCAAATCCGCGTTCGCTCGCGTCAGCGGGACGAAACTCAGCACCACGGCCAAAGCGAGCACGATACGCGCAATTTTCATAAACGAAACCTTAGACGATCGCGCACCGGTTCCCGTGAAAGATGATTCGCCTGCTCGACGTTGCCGCTACGCCCGCTTCCGTCTCCTCGCGGCCGCCGGCAGCAACCGTCGTCGTCATCGACGTGCTGCGCGCGACGTCGACGATCGTCACGGCGCTCGAAAACGGCGCAGCCGGGGTCGTGCCCGTGCGCGAATCGGACGAGGCGATCGGCGTGATGCGCCGGCTCGGCCGCGAACGCTCGCTGCTGTGCGGCGAACGCGAGTCGCGCCTGATCGCGGGCTTCGATCTCGACAATTCGCCCGCATCGTATACGCGCGAGCGCGATCGCCGACAAAACGCTCGTGCTCACGACCACCAACGGCACGCGCGCGCTGCTCGAAGCGGCGCGCGGCAATCCGACCGTCTACTGCGCGGCGTTGCTCAATCGCGAAGCGATCGTCGAGCAGCTTCGTCGCAGCGGAAGGCGATGCGCTGCTGCTGTGCGCCGGCAACGAGGGCACCCTGAGCTTCGAGGACACGCTGTGCGCGGGCGCGATCGTCGATGCGCTCGTGCGGCGCAGCAAAGCGCTTGCCGATCAGCGATGCGGCGCGCGCGGCGGCCACGGTGTTCGGCGCGAACGCGAAGCGCCTCACGACCGCGATCGCCAGCGGCACCCACGCGGTCGCGCTGGTGAACAAAGGCTTCGCCGCCGACGTTGCGGCATGCGCGAAACTCGACGTGAGCCGCTGCCTGCCGCTCTACGCCGAAGGGGTGATCAGCGCGGCTTAGGCGCTACTGGCCGTCGTCGGGAACGCCGGCGACGACCGCGCCGGGCGTGCGGACGTCGATGCGGCCGCGCACGGCGTCATACTTGACGGCCGATGCGAGCGCGAGGGCGACGTCGGAGCCGCGCACCATCGCGCGGCCGCGCACCGTGAACGGGCGCGTTCTTCAGCGTGACGGCGCGGCCGTTGAACGAGGCATGACGATCGCCGATCTTCATCGTCAGCACGTCGGTGCCGCGGCGAACCGTCAGCTGGTTCGTGTGCGGATCGAAGGTCGTTTCGGCGCCGGCGGCTTCGCTGACCGCGCGCAGCGGCAGGTAGGCAACGCCGCCGGTGGTGACCGGGGCAACATCGGAAACGACGCGCTGACCGTCGACGTCGAGGATGGCCGGCTGCGAGAGCGCGAGCGCCAGCGAGGCGGTCAACGCGATTCCCGCGGTGCCGGCCAACAGACGCCAACTCGGGAGTTCGGCCCCGAAACCGTTACGCAGGTGCAATCTCACGATTCGTCTCGTGGATGTAATCCGGATACTGCTCGGTGATGACCTTCTCTATTTCGAGGCGCAATTGACCAAGCAATTGGCCCTCTGGATAAGTGCCGACCAGCTCGCCCTTGCGGTAGATTGCTCCCTTGCCTTTGCCGCCCGCAATGCCGACGTCGGCCATCTTCGACTCCCCGGGCCCGTTCACGACGCAGCCCATGACGGCGACCTTGACCGGAGCGGTGTACTCCTTGGCGATCGCTTCTACTGAACGCGCCAGCTCGACCACTTGGATTTCGGCGCGGCCGCACGACGGGCACGCCGTGATGTCGAAGCCCTTCTCGCGCAGGCCGAGGGCCTTGAGGATGCCCCAGGCGACCGGGATCTCTTCGATCGGGTCGGCGGCCAGCGAAACGCGCAGCGTGTCGCCGATGCCTTCCCACAACAGGACGCCGAGGCCGATGGCGGACTTGATCGTTCCCTCGCGCGGCAGGCCCGCCTCGGTGACGCCCAGATGCAGGGCGTAGGGGGTCTTGCGCTCGCGCAGGCGCTGGTCCATGAGCCGGTAGGCGTAGATGGTCATCGGTGCGTCGTGGGCCTTGAGCGAGATCACGATGTCCGTATGCCCAAGGTCTTCGAGGATGTCGACGTGCCGCAGGGCCGATTCGACCATCGCTTCGGGCGTGTGGCCGAGCTTCAGCTCGAGGTCGTGAGCAAGCGAGCCCATGTTGACGCCGATGCGGATCGGGGTCTCGCGTCTCGATCGCGAGCCGCACGACCTCGCGCGTCTTCACGGGGTCGGTGATGTTGCCCGGGTTCAGGCGCAGCTTGGCGACGCCGGCTTCGAGGGCCGCCAGCGCCATCTTATGGTCGAAGTGGATGTCGGCCACGATCGGGACCGGCGAGCGCTTGACGATGTGCGGCAGGCCGGCGGCATCGCGCGGGTCCTGGCAGGTCACGCGGACGATCTCGCAGCCTTCCATCGCCAGGCCGTAGACCTGCTCGAGGGTCTTCTCGTAATCGGCCGTGTCGGTGGTCGTCATCGACTGCACGGCGATCGGGATGATCGCCGCCGATCCAGACGCCCTTGGCGTCGGATTCGCCGGTTTTGTTCTTCAGGATAGACGGGCTTGGATTGGCGGCGCAGACGAATCATGGTGGTTCTTCTTCGCCCTAAAACGCGGCCTGGCCCGCGAGGATGCGTGCGATGTCGTGATACGCCACGGCCAGCATCACGACGATCAGCGCGGCGAAACCGCCGAAGTGAACGAGCGCTTCCTTTTCGGGATCGACCGGCTTGCCGCGCAGCATCTCGACCAGGATGAAGATACCGCGGCCGCCGTCGAGCGCCGGAATCGGCAGCAGGTTGAAAATGCCGAGCGAGATCGACAGCATCGCGGCGAGCGAGAGATAGGCGCCCCAGCCGAGGTCGACCGACCTGCGCGGAAACCTGCGCGATGCCGATCGGGCCCTGAGAGCTGCCCCGCCGTGCCGGCGAAGTTGGTGATCAGCTGGCCAAGCACGTTGAGCGTGCCCATGAACGACTGCCCGAGAACTGCCACCACGCTGCCTGCGCCGCCTCGACGATCGATGCCGGGCGCATCGCGGGCATCGGGCTGAACCCGAGCCGGCCCTGCGGCTTGCCGTGGGCGTCGGGCACGACCTTGGTGACGATGTTGACGTCGGTCGGCTTGCCGTCGCGCACGTAGGTGACGCGCAGCGTCTTGCCCGGGGGCGGCATAGATCGTGTGGACGAGCTGGTCGCCGTCGCGCATCGTCACGCCGTTGATCTGCGTGATCACGTCGCCCGGGTGCAGGCCGGCCTTTTGCGCCGGATAGCCGGGCAGCAGCTGATAGACCTTGGTGGTCGGGGCCCGGTCGGCCACGCCGAAGACGGCCGCGCTCACGAAAGAACAGCACCAGCGCCACGATGAAGTTCGCGACCGGTCCGGCGACCACGATCGCGAGCCGCTGCCAGGGCGTCTTGGCCTGGAAGTTGTCCTCGTCGTGCTTGCCGTCGTTGCGGAACGCGCGCTGCTGCTCGGCCTCGGTCGTCTTGCCGTCCTCGCCCTTCATGGCGCAGTAGCCGCCGATCGGGAAGAGGTTGAGGCGGTAGTTGGTGCCGCTTCGCTTGGAGGTCCACTTGAGCAGCGTCGGGCCCATGCCGAGCGCGAAATCGTCGACCCGCACGCCGTTGCGGCGGGCAAGCAAGAAGTGGCCATACTCGTGCAAGACGACGAGCACGGAGAGCATGACCAGGAACAGCAGCAGCTTTTCGGGCGGACATTACACACTTGAACGCTTGAGGATCGCTTTTCGATGCACTCTCAAGCGGCGAAGGACGAGGGGGTTGCCTGGTGGCCGACTTTGAACGGCCCCTCGTGTCCTTGACCGCGGCGGTAATTCAACCCTATTTCGTTCCGTATGCGGGCTATTTTCGGCTTTTCGCGGCGGCCGACGTCGTCGTGATGTTCGATTGCGTGCAGTTTCCACGCCGCGGCTGGGTGCACCGCAATCGCTTACCGCTCATCTCGGGCGAACTTGACTGGCTGACGCTGCCGATTGCGAAGGCGCCGCGTGACGCGCGCATTTGCGACGTTTCGTTAGCACCGGATGCGGAAGCGCGCCTCGCCGCCGCCATCCCGCGCTTCCCCATTCTCGAACGTGCGGTCCGCGCAAGCGACGCGATCGCCGGCCGCGTCTTGCGTCCCCAAACCGCCGACATGACGGCCTACCTCATCGATCTCTTAAAAGAGTTCACGACGCGTTTGGGGCTCGAGCGCCCGATCGTCCGCTCGAGTTCGCTGCCGATCGCACCCGAACTCCGCGCTCAAGACCGCGTCATCGCCATCCTGCGGGAACTCTCGGCCACCGCTTACGTGAACCCATCCGGCGGACGCGAACTCTACGATCGCGCAACGTTCTCGGCCGCCGGCCTCGAACTCGCATTTCTCAGGCCGTACGGCGGTCCGATGGAAAGCATCCTCGGCCGGATGCTCGACGGTTCCCCGGCCGCAATCACGGACGAGATTCGCCGTGAAACCATCGTCGAGGCCTAACTGCAGGTTGCATATTGCGCCGGACGGTAATGCACGTCGTCATGGATGAGGGAGCATCGAACGCCGATCGCTTGCGAGTGCTCGTTGCTGAGATTTTGCGTTTGCCGGCCGGCGCGATCACCGATGAGCTGGACATGGACGCGACCAGCACGTGGGACTCACTTTCGCACATGACGCTCATTGCTGCGATCGAAGACGAGTTTCACGTCGAGTTGACGCTGGACGACATCGTCGGCATGACCACGTTTGCGAAGATCAGGAACGTGCTCGCTTCGAAGTCGCCCGGAACTTAGATGGATCTCAGCGGACGCGCCGCCATCGTTACGGGCGGCGCCGGCAGCCTCGGCCGCGTCATCGTAGCAGCACTGCGGCACGCGAGTGCGAAGGTCGTCGTCTTCGATGCCCTAGCCGAACCCGAACCGTTCGACGACGATCAAGTGACGTACGTCAGCGCCGACGTTTCAGACGAAAGCGCGGTCGCCTCAGCGCTGGAAACCGCCATTGCCGTTGCCGGCAACATCGCCGTGCTGGTGAATGCGGCCGGGTCGATTCATAGCGAGCCGCTCGTCAACATCCTTGCGACCGAACGGCGCCACGGTCTGGCGAATTGGGAACGCGTCGTGCGCGCCAACCTGACGACCACCTTTCTCGTCGGCGCACACGTCGCCGAACACATGGCGGCCTCGCGCACGAAAGGCGTCATCATCAACTTCTCATCGGTTGCAGCCGCCGGCAACCCCGGGCAAAGTGCCTATGCCGCGGCGAAGGCCGGCGTCGAAGCCCTAACGTCGGTGTGGGCCAAGGAACTCGGGACCACTCGGGATCCGCGTCGTTGCGATCGCTCCGGGATTCGTCGACACGCCCTCGACGCGGGCCGCACTGCCCGACGCCGCCGTCAAGGAGTGGATACGGCAAACCCCGCTCCGGCGGCTCGCGACGGCCGACGAAATTGCCGGCGCCGTGCTCTTTGCAATCGGAAACGATTTCATTTCGGGGCGCACCCTGGCGATCGACGGGGGCCTAACGCTATGATCGCCGCACCGCTTGTTATCTTCGGCGCCGGAAAGGTTGCCGAAGTCGTCTATCGCTACCTCAAGCGGGCCGGCGAATATGAGGTCGTGGCCTTCACCTGCGACGCCGGCTTCATCCCGGAATCGGGTGCGTTTCTCGGGCTTCCGGTGGTTCCGTTTGCCGACGTCTCGATGCTCTACCCGCCTGCAACCCACGCGATGATCGTTGCCATCGGCTACCACGATCTCAACCGCGTCCGCCGCGCGCGCTATGCCGATGCAAAAGCGAAGGGGTACCGCTTGATCTCAATGATCAGCCCCGAGGCGCACTGCGGCGACTGGGTCGAGATGGGCGACAACTGCATCGTGCTCGACGGAGCGACGCTCGACCCCGGCGTACGCCTCGGAAGTAACGTGGTGATTTGGAGCGATGCGCTCGTCGGGCACCACAGCACGATCGAGGATCACTGCTGGATCGCCGGGCATGCGGTGTTCGGCGGAACCGCGGTGCTGGGTGCGGGCAGCTTCGTCGCGCTCGGAGCGATCGTCGGTAACGAAGTCGAGATTGGTGCCGAAAGCTTTCTCGGTGCGGGCGTGCTTGTCACCAAGTGCTGCGAGGCCAAAAGCGTTTTCGTCGCACCGTCAACCGAGAAATTCCGGCTCGACTCCGACCGGTTCCTGAAGATCTCGAAGATTCGCTAGCTAGCGCGGTCCAAAGATCGTCACGTCCGTCGGGAAAATGCGGTAGACATGGACGATATCGAGGTCGTCTGAGAACCCCCGCTTAAAAAAGAAATTGTCAACTTGCCATCTTGGCCGCGCGGTGATATCGAGCAGTTCGCGTTGGATCGGGGGGGGTGCGAGCGTATTCGGATGAAAGCGCTGCAAGCCGCGCCGCTTCGCTCGGACGAGCGCATCGAACAGCATGAAATGCCCGGGATTCTTGTTTCCCAGCTGAATCTGTCCACCCAGCGCATAGTAAGCAACGCCTGCATCGTCGGTCGTCACGGTGACGCCGCAGACCGCGCCCTCTGCCGTTCGGGCGATCGCCGCCTCGCCATGATTCGCCCGGCACATCGAGATCGCGAGGTCGAATGACCCCGGCGTCATGTTGTCACCGCGGCTTTGGATCACTTTGCGGTGACATGTTTGAATGGCAGAGCGAACTTCTGCGACGGCGCCGTCGTGCAGCCGTTCGCGGTCATAGTAGGTCATCGACAAATTCGCACGGCACCAGTTGATGTTCGACTTATAGCTGTCTCGGACGCCGGCAAAGATCGCGTTGTCGGTTTGATCGAGGTGGACGACCGGCCGGTACCAGATTTCCGCACTGAAGAGATGATGTCGGCCGAGCAATTTATACAGCAGCATTTGTGCCGGCCGCGGCTCTTGAAGTGCGGCCTCTTTGATGCCGTACGATCGCATCAGGAACATGAGATAATCCAAGGCGGCGTTAATCGTCTTACTCGGATTCCGGCAATCGTCTGCAAGGTGAATTCGCGCCGGAATCGGCCCGTAGTTTGTGACCAGCGGAGCCCAACGCGCGATCCCATCGTGCCCTAAGCTGAGCGGGACGGTTGCCAGGCGTTTAGCGCCGCTGCACACGTGGAACGACAAGTCCTCGACACCGTCCATTTGGGGCAGCGCGTCCTTCGTTCCGGGCGGACGCGAATAGGGCTCGCGTGCATAATAGAGGTTCTCGGGTACGAGCTTTTCCGGCTCGAGCAGCGTCTCGAAGGCAGCCCGGTCGTCGGCAAAGCTGACGATCGAATACTCATCGAAGCCGGCGAGCGGTACGTAACGGCACACCTGCGGGCTGCCCGCGATCGCGCGCTCGATATCTGCCACGTCTACCCCGCCGATTCGCTTCGCACATCGAAGCGCCGCCATTTCATCGGCCGCCCGCCCTTGCGATCGGCATATGTTGGCCAAATTCAGGTAGACGCCGAGAGCGAGGATCGGATCAAAGGGTGCGGTAGCCAGTTTGCGCACGGGTTCGCACCACGCGATGCCGTTCTTATCGATGTCCTCGATGAACGCCCCTGTCGTAATGCTGCGGTTCGCGCCATTGACGTTCAACGCGACGGTTGACGAAATCGTCATGTTTGAATCGCGTGGGAAACGACCTGAAATGATGAAACGATCGGCTTACATAAGTCGGTCAAAACATTCGCCCTTTGGACTCGGAACGATGACGGTCCCCGGACGCGGGAACCCCCCTGGGTTCTAGTCGCTTTTACGCCAGCTTACCATAACGGACCTAGCTAACAAAACGCCCGTATCCGCCGAACACAGTAGTGACGATGGAGAAAGTATTCGGAATCGGTTTTTCCAAGACGGGGACGACGTCGCTCGAGGAAGCCCTTCAGACCCTCGGATATAACGTTTGCCGCGGCCATTGGGCAAAGCCATACACCTTTTATTCCCATGCCCTCTGGATCCACCGCGACTACGATGCGCTCCTCAAATTAACGAAGCTCTGGGATGCCTTCGCCGACGCGCCCTGGGGCGGAACGAATCTCTACGAAAAGCTTTACGAGAAGCTGCCGCAATCGAAGTTCATCCTGACCGTGCGGGACGCCGAGAAGTGGTATGACTCGCTGATCAAGCTGCTCACGATGTTCGACCTGAACCTCGAAACAGCACTCGACTCTTACTATTCAAACGGCATGTACGGCTCCGCCTACTTCTTCAGTCATGTGTTCGGCATCGACACGCTGGCCGGCACGAAGCAGCAGATCATCGACCGCTACAACGATTACAACGCGGCCGCGATCGAATTCTTCCGCCGGCGGCCGGATGCCGATTTCATCGTCATGGACTTTGCCAAAGGCGACGGCTGGGAAAAGCTCTGCAAACTCCTCGATAAACCGGTTCCGCCGATCCCCTTTCCACATGAGAATCAGGCCGTTCACAATCCATACCTTTCAAACCAAGTGGCGCAGAAACGGCATCTGATCGTCAACGTGCACATCGGTCGCCCGGCCGACATCGAGTCTGCCCGTACGTTACGCCAAGCCCTTGCGCAGTTCGGCTACGAGGTCGTCGAAATCTCGCTGGCTGAGCAGCAAGCGGCAACCGATGCCCTCAACACCCTCTTGCGCGACCGTAGTGCTGAGATCTTCTGCTTTGTAAGCAGCGACTATTCCGCACTTTTAGTGACCGGCGCCGGCGGCATTCTGCTGCACGAGATGACGGGCATACCACTCGTCATCATGATGCACGATCACCCATTGCACTTCTTGCCTCAGCAAACGCCGTACTTAAGAGGATCGCTGGCCTTCGTCCCGGGCGACGATTCGAAAGCGTTCGCAGCAACTCACTATCCCGCTACGACCGTCGCGATCGCCAACACCGGCGCACTTTCCCCAATCGAACCTGAAGTTCCGGATTTCGAACAATTCAAACATCGCACCAATGCGATTTTCGCGCCGCTGAGCCTCAACATCAATGATGTGACGCTCGACGCCGCGTGGGCCAACATCCAGAACCTGCCGCCGGCGCGACGCGCCTTCGCGGTCGCGCTTGCTGAAGCGGCTATGTACGACGTTGCAACGCCGCTTCACGAACTCGCCAAATCCGTATCGGAGAAGCTTACCGGCGATGACGCAATCGCTGGTGCCGGCGATTTCGTGCCGGTGTTTACGTTCATCAAATTATGGCGTCGAGACCAAATGGTGCGCGCACTGATCGACCTGCCGATTCTCGTTAGCACCGATTTCGTTCCGCTCGACCTTCAGCTCAAGTATCCGAATAAGTTTGCGCGACACTCGCCGGACGAAACCGTCCAGCACTTTATCGTCAGTACCGCCTTGCGCTCAACTCCAACCGGCTCACGGACATCCTGGATGACGGTATTGCGTTGGCGACGTCTCTCAATTCCGCCATCATTACCGACGCAAATGCAGCCGTCCGGCGCTACTTCCGCGATGGCGTCGACGCACTTTTCTTCGACTACGCCAAGGCTGCCGGCATGGCGGAGCATGTCTCGGCTTATCTCGACGATCCCGCACGCGCGTTCGATCTCACCGTTCGCGCAGCCGCGGTGCGCGAACGTAACGACGGCTTCGGCTATCGCGAAGGCTACACGCAGTTGATCGAGGCGGTGGCCGCACGCTGGCCGGCCGAAACGCGCGTCGACGGTCCCCGTGCTCGCGTAACGCCTAACGGGCGGTCGCGTAGAGGACCGTTTCCTCTTCATAGATCGTATGGTGGTCGAGGTACATGCGATAACCCAGCCCGAGATCGTGAACGAAATCGGACAACTCGAAATAGTCATCCGGCTTATGGTAGAGCGAAATAGCAAGTTTCGGGCGGTACTTATGGATTGCCGCAAGGCTGCCGCGAAGCGCCGCTAGCTCCGAGCCTTCAACATCCAGCTTGATGAAGTCGACGCGCGGGATGCTCCCGTCGAGCAAGAGATCGTCGACGCGCACGAGCGGAACGGTACCCGTCGAGGCATTGGTGATGCTCAGCCCAGGGTTGTACACGCCGCCCGGCATCGGAGGCGCCGAAACGGTACGATCGGCTAAACCCGCTCCCACCATGGTGGTATTTTCGTATCCCGGTCGGGCGAAGTTATGGCGGCAAATGTCGACGTGCGCCTGCAGCGGATCGAACGCATAGACGTGGCCGCCGGGCCCAACTGCCTGCGCGAAGATGACGCTGGTGTCGCCCGTAAAAGCACCACCGTCGATGACGACGTCTCCCCGCTCCGGAGCGATCCGAACGCCGCCTCGATCAAAGAAATACTGTCCGTTCACAAGCGATGTGACCATGGCGCCTTTGACGGAATCGACGACATAGTGCGTGCCTTGCCAATCGAAGTCGTACGTGATGAGATTGCCGAACATACCGTTCGCTGCAAATCCCGACGGCGTTTCGGCCGGAATGCGAGCCATCGCGTCGAGCAGCGAGAGGCGGGCACCGGGGATGCGGACGTGCAGATGTCCGGCCATCCGATAGCGGACGAGACCGACGAGCAAGTCGCGAGACTCCTGATCCGCGAGCCGCTCCCAGAAGCGAAACACATCGGCATAGTGCTCGTCGAACCACTCGTGATAACGGATGTGCTTGTCCACGTCGAAGATGTTCGAACGATCGACGCCATCGAAGCCGTACCGGTAGGAGTCGTAGTTGTTCGGCTCCATCCGGTGCATATCGGTGAAAAACAGCTTCTTTATCTGATGCTTGAAATCGTTTGCCCGCGGGTCACTGATCGTGGTCACAGCCGTGCCTTTCGATTATCCCTGGTTGTCGTCCCGAACGTCTCGAACCTTTAGACCTCAGAGGGCGGCGAGGGCACGCCGATCGACCTTCCCATTCGCATTCTTGGGCAAGAAAGCGCGGTATTCAAAGCGTTGCGGAATCATATACGGCGGCAGTGCTGCGGCTAGATGTTCGCGCATCTGCTCGTCGCTGTACGCGACGTCGGAGGCGATGTAGGCTACGAGCAACTTCATCTCGCGCCGTCCGGCCGCTTGAACTACGGCCGCTTGCGTCACGCCGTCGAGACGATGCAGAGCGGCCTCGATCTCCTCGAGCTCGATGCGATAGCCCATATGCTTGATCTGATTGTCCTTGCGGCCGACGAAATCCAGCCGCCGGCCGTCGGCGCCGAGCCGAACGAGATCACCGGTCCGATACATGCGTTCGGGCCAGGCGGCGTTCGCCGGATTTGCGGTGAATGCGGCGGCGGTGCGTTCGGGATCTCCGACGTATCCGAGTCCGACTTGCGGCCCGGTGAGCCCCAATTCGCCGACCCCGCCCGGTTCGACGGATCGGCCGTCGTCGCCGAGCACGACCATCGAAAAATTGTCCGCCACCGGACCCAGCGTTACCAGACCGCCGGCCTCTTGAAGATCTGCCGCGGTAACGTCCCAGGCCGAACAAATGCACGTGCATTCGGTCGGACCGTAAACATTCACCAGCCGGCTGCGCGAACCGACGGCGTTGAAGAGCTTCTGCAATTCCGGCTTCGGATAGCCTTCGCCGCCGAACACGAAGGTGCGGATCGAGGGTAAGCGAGCCGCGTCGAGGGCTTTCACCGTTGTCAGATAGATCAACAACGATGGGACCGAGAACCACACGGTGCAAGCGGCCTCCTCAACCTGGGAGAGCAGCGCGCTCGCATCGCCGACCGCCTCGCGCGTTACCGGCGCGATCGAGGCGCCGTTCAAGATCGCTCCGTAGAAGTCAAATACGGAGTTGTCAAAATACATCGGGTTGACATTGGTTAGCACGTCGCGCGACGTGATACCGAAGCGTTTTCCAACCCATGAAGCGAAATTCAAGACGTTGGCATGCGTCATGACCGCCCCTTTGGGAACGCCGGTCGAGCCGGAGGTAAACATGATATAGGCCGGATCGGCGCCCGTCACAAGCTCGAGGGCAGCCGGCTCATCGCTCGGCGTTGCTTCGAGGGCCGCCAAGCCCTCGTGCTCGTTAAAATCGAGCACCGGAATCGCGCATTCTTCCGCCGCGCGTTTGACGTTATCCGTCAGCCGGGAACCGGTAACGATTTTTGGCTGAGCCGAACCAAACATTTGAACCAAACGTACCGGCGGATTCTGGTCGTCCAGATTGACATACGCTGCCCCGAGCTTGAGGCACGCGAGCATCGCGCCATAGCATTCATCCGTCTTCGTGTGCACGATCGCGACGACGTCGCGCCGGCTGACTCCGCGGCTCGTGAGTACGTGCGCGATGCGGTTTGCCAGCCGATCGAGCGCAGCATGCGTGAGCGTGCGCCCGCCGGGCCGGATCAGCGCAGGCCGCTCGGCGTGCACTTGGAGTGACGTACGGTACGCAAGCCCCACGTTGAAGTCGTACATGCCTTCCGGCCCTTTCCAGGCGCCAGGCATATTTCATGCCGGACGCAAATTGCATCGCAGATGAAGCGTTCGGTGGCGGAGTTCTATCGCGGACCACAATCGGGCGAACCGCTGAGCTTTGAAACAGCGCAAACCGGCGACGACATTACGGCCGGCAGCTTCATCTCACCGCTCGGTGCCGCGTTCGAAATTCGAGACGGCTTTCCCGACTTCACCTTTCCCGTGCGCTTACCCGATGCCGAAATAAAAGCGCGCGACTTCTACAACGCGCGAGTCGACGATTACGATCGCTATCTTCCGCTGACGTTTGAAACCTACGGCGAAAACGAAGACGTGGTCCGCGAAGACATGGTCGCGCGTCTAGAATTGCGGCCGGACGCGCGCGTCCTGGAGATCGGCTGCGGCAGCGGCCGGGACACCGTTCACATCGCTTCCAAGATTACCCGGCGGCTCGCTCTTCGCGCAAGACATCTCGCCGTTGATGCTCGCACGGGCGCGCGAACGCACGAAGGATCTGCCGAACGTCGAGCTGTCGATCGCGAACGCCTCGTATCTGCCGTTCGCGGATAACAGCTTCGATGCAGTGTTTCAGTTCGGCGGCGTTGGAGAATTCAGCGAGATCGCGCGCTTCTTCCGCGAAGTCGTGCGCGTCACACGGAAGGGCGGCCGCGTCGTCGTCGGCGACGAAAGCATGCCGCCGTGGCTGCGCCATACGGATTTTGCCAAGATCCTGACTTTTACGAATCCGCAATTCGCCGCGCCCGTGCCGCTCGAACACCTGCCGATTGAGGCGCGCAATGTCAATCTGCGCTGGATCATCGGCGGCACGTTCTATCTCATCGACTTCACCGTCGGCGAGGGCGAGCCGCCGGCAGATTTTGAGTTCACGATACCCGGTTTACGCGGCGGAACGCGCTTGACACGGTATTACGGCCAGCTCGAAGGCGTTACGCCGGAAACGAAAGCGCTCGCCTATCGCGCCCGGGAACGGAAAGCGACGAGCATGCATGATTGGCTCGAGGGCGTCGTACGAGCGGCAGCCCTCGCCGATCTTGCTGAAGATGACTGATGCGGTGGGAGAAACGTGGTCTGATCTTCTCTTCCGCCGGTCAATGCGGGTGGATGAACTCGCATGCGCAGGTACCGACGGTACTTGGTCATGGACGACCGCTTACGCGTCTTTTTCGCGGCCAGGCCGGAACGCGGATTGAGCCTCACGACTCACGTCGATCTCGATCGCGCCGATCCCGGACGCGTGCTCGACGTGCCCGGGACGCTCACGCTCGAACTCGGGCGGCCGGGAACCTTTGACGCCGACGGCGTCATGCCGAGCGCCCTCGTCCGGCATGGCGCCGAGGTCTACCTGTATTACAGCGGCTGGTGCAAGCTGGGCGGTAAGGTCCCGTACAACAACGCCACCGGACTCGCCCTCAGCAGCGACGGCGGCGCAAGCTTTCAGCGCGCCTACGACGGACCGATCCTCGACCGGACGGCGGTCGAACCGTGGTCCGCAACGTCACCGGCAGTCGTCCGCACCGAACGCGGCTGGTTCATGTGGTATTCCTCCGGAACAAACTGGATCGAAGTCGACGGCAAGCCCGAGCACGTCTACGTCATCAAATCTGCCACGTCGGCTGACGGGCGGTCGTGGACGCGCTCGGGCGCAGCGGCGCTTCCGGCTCAGCGAGCGGACGAATCGCAGACGCGGCCGACCGTGATCTTCCTCGACGGCAGGTGGCACATGTGGTTCTGCTATCGCGGCAGCCGCGACTTTCGCAACAGCGGTGAAACCTATCGCATCGGTTATGCATATTCGGACGATCTGCAGACATGGCAGCGCGACGATGGGTCGGCCGGCATCGACCTCGCAGCGGCAGGTTGGGACCATCAGATGCAGTGCTATCCCGACGTGGTGGACGTCGATGGCCGCGTTCTGCTGTTCTATAACGGGAACGGGTTCGGAGCGACCGGGTTCGGCTACGCCGAGCTTATCAGCTAGCCCTAGCTGATCGCCAGAGCAAGCTAGCTTCCGCGCCGGCGCCCTCTTCTTATTGTGCGAGCAACGGGCTACCGTCGCTAAAGCGTGGGAGTCGCTTGGACGATGACCTTAACGCACATGATGCTCCAAGACGAGCCTCTCGACTACGAAGCGCTGGTCGAGGAGTACAACAAGAATCTGTTCCTCGTTCTGCGCGGCCACCGGTCGGCGGAGTACCTCGACACGTGGGTGCCCGACGAAGACCCCTTCAAGGGCGTCCTGAACATGATCGAGGCGGCCGAGTTGACGGGGACGCCGGAAATCGCCATCCGGCTGGGCTCGGCGACCCTACGGACCCTCGATCTCACGGCACTGGAGTCGGCCGCTGCGCGCATCGGCAGCGTCTCGATCGAACGCGGCGAGGGCGATGCGGTGCTGCGCGTGGGCGGTATCGCGGGCGCATTACCGGTCGCGCCGCCGGCCGCCATCGGCACGCCGTATCAAGCCGCGATTGCAGCGGCCGCCGGTTCGCCCAAGCACGGCGGCGAGCTCAGCGCGCAAGCACACGGTGACGTATTCGAAGCGACGGTTGACGGCGTGACCCTCACGGTCCGCCTGCACGCCGGACCGATCATTGCCGAAGCGGCGCATCGCGGAGCGGCATCGCTTGCGACCACGGCCGTCCTCGACACGTTTTGTGACGAACTCGCCGGCCTGACCCTTCAGGAAGCGGCCGAGCACGGCGTCGTACGTCTTGAGTTCCGGATGCGCGCCGATGCCCGTCAACGGCCCGTGCCCGGCATCGTACTGCCGCGCAACGCGGATAGCATGTTCGACTTACCCGCGCGCCTGATTCGCTCGCTCGCCGATACATACCGGGAAAAAACCGGCCGCGTCTTCGGAGAAAACACGTTTTCGCGCCGCGTCGATGCGGCGTGGCTGCACCTGAGCGACGAGGAAAAGCTCGCCAAGATCGCCGCCGTCCTGCAAGCGCACATTCGCGCGCTCGGCCTGCTCGAAGACGACGCACGCGCGATCGCAATCGAGCAGCAAGTGCGCGTTACGATCGCCTTTCGCGAAGGCGTCGCCGTGCAGAAAAAGCCCCGATTCATCCGCGATTTCGAACGCGTGCTGCACGCGGAACTCGAACCGTCGCTGCAAATATTCATGAGCGAAGTCAAAGACGGAAACGTGTTGCGCCGCCTGTAGCGCTACGGAAAGAACATTGGATTTACCATGAGCGGCATGACCGACCACACGGAACTCATCCTCGACGGCACCAAGATCTTCTGGCATCAAGACCGGATCAAGGCGTGGGAGCGCGGCGAGCGCATCGCCCCGATCACGATCGATATGGCGCTGACGCGCGCGTGCAACTTCGGCTGCCACTACTGCTACGCGATGCTCCAGGAAAACGACCGGCAAGTGATCGACCGCAAGGTGATCTTCGATTTTCTCGATGATTGCGCGGAGATCGGGGTCAAAGGCGTCAGCCTCGTGTCCGACGGCGAGAGCACGATCTCGCCCGTCTTCGTCGACACGATCGTCCACGGCAGCGAAGTCGGCCTTTCGATGGCGGTCGGCACGAACGGTTTCGTGCTCAATCGCCGCAAGCTCGAAGAAATACTTCCGCACCTGACCTATCTGCGCATCAACATCTCGGCCGGCGAGCGCTCGCGCTACGCGCAAATCATGGGCGTCAAAGAAGAATGGTTCGATCGCGTCTGCCAAAACATCCGCGACATGGTCGCGATCAAGCGCGAGAAAAACCTCGCCGTGACCATCGGCCTGCAGATGGTGCTGATGCCGGAGTACGAGGATCAGATCATTCCGCTGGCCATGCTCGGCAAGGAGCTGCGGCCCGATTACCTCGTCATCAAGCATTGCAGCGATAACGAGGACGGCGACTTGGGCGTAAACTACGACGGCTACCGGCCGCTCTACGACACCCTGCGGCGGGCCGAAGCCCTCTCGGACGACGAGTACAAGGTCGCCGTCAAATGGTCGAAGATCGATGCCGACGGCAAGCGCTCCTACCAGCGTTGCTACGGGCCGCCGTTCATGCTCCAGATCTCCGGCTCCGGGCTCATCGCCCCGTGCGGCATGCTCTTCAACGAGCGCTACAAGAAGTTCCACATGGGCAACATCGTGGAAAAGCGCTTCAAAGACATCTGGGCCAGCGACGAATATTGGGAGGTCATGAACCTCTTGGCCGGTCCCGACTTCAACGCCCAGTCGATGTGCGGGACATTGTGCCTCCAGCATAAGGTCAACGAAGCACTCGACGGCTATCTGAAGAGCGGACTGGCGCTCCCCGCGCTCGCCGGTCCGCCCCCGCAACACCTCAATTTTGTCTAGAAAATGGCCGATTCCTTAACCATGGACCCGATTGAGAAGTACCTCTCGGAGATCGAGCAGGCGATTCGGGAGATCTCTCGCCACGACGTGACGGCGGTTGTCGACACGCTGGAGGCTTGTTGGGCTTCGGGCCACACCACGTTCGTGGTGGGCAACGGCGGCAGCGCCTCGACCGCTTCGCACATGATGAACGACCTCAACAAATTCACCGTGGTCCCGGGTGCGAAGCGCTTCCGGGCGATCGCCCTCACCGACAACGTCCCGCTCTTCTCGGCTTGGGGCAATGACGCGAGCTACGACGACGTGTTCGTCGAGCCGCTGCGCAATCTCATGAACGACGGCGACGTCCTGATCGCGATCTCGGGCTCGGGCAACTCGCCCAACGTGCTCCGCGCGGTGGAGTTCGCGAACGAGAAGGGGACGACGATCGGCCTCTGCGGCTTCCCCGGCGGAAAGCTGGCCATTGCCGCCAAGCACTGCGTGATCGTGCCGGCGATGTCGATCGGCCAACAAGAAGACGGTCACCTCATCATCAATCACGCGGTCGCGACGGCGTTGCGCGCCCGCATCGAAGCAGCGCTTCTCGCGGCCCCAACGCAAGCGTTCGCGTAGGCAACGATGCCGTTGCGCGCCGTCGTCACCGGTGGATGCGGTTTCATCGGAAGCCATCTGACCGAACGTCTCCTCGCGTCCGGGTATCACGTCACGGTCATCGACAACCTGAGCACGGGCCGGCGCGAAAACCTCAAGACGATCGAACCGCATCCGCAGCTCGCCGTTCGCATGGCCGACATCCGCGATGCCGCCGCGATCGCGCCGCACTTCGCCGACGCCGAGATCGTCTATCATCTCGCGGCGCTGGCCGACATCGTGCCGTCGATTCAACGGCCCGAAGACTACTTCACCACCAATGTCGACGGCACGTTCAACGTCGTCCAGGCCGCGCGCGCGGCCGGCGTGCGGCGCATCGTCTACGCCGCGTCGTCGTCGTGTTACGGCATTCCCGACGTCTACCCCACTCCCGAAACCGCGCCCACGCGCCCGCAGTATCCGTATGCCTTGAGCAAGCTGCTCGGCGAACAGATCGTGCTGCACTGGAATCTCGTCTACGGCGTCTCCGCGCTTTCGCTGCGCTTCTTCAACGTCTACGGCCCGCGCGCGCGCACGACCGGCACCTACGGGGCCGTGTTCGGCGTGTTCCTCGCGCAGCGCATGGCCGGCAAACCGTATACGGTCGTAGGTGACGGCACCCAGACGCGCGACTTCACCTACGTGACCGACGTCGCGGCCGCCGTGCAGTGCGCCGGCGAAAGCACGCTGTCCGGCGAGATTCTCAACGTCGGTTCGGGCGGCACGTACAGCGTGAACGAACTCGTCGCGCAGCTCGGCGGCGAGGTGACCTACGTTCCCAAACGCCCCGGTGAGCCGGATTGCACGTTTGCCGATGTCCGCAAGATCGAGGAGCTGCTGGGCTGGAAGGCGAGCGTTCCGTTTGCCGACGGCGTGCGCACGATGCTCGACCACGCCGAAGACTGGCGCGACGCACCGGTGTGGGAACCCGCATCGATCGCCGAAGCGACGCGCGACTGGTTCCGCTTCCTGCAAAAAGACCCGGTGAAGTCGTGAGCGTCGATACGAGCCCCGCGCCGAAGATTCACGAGCTCGACGAGCTGGGTACGATCGTCGCCCGCGAGCGCGAGTCCGGCAAGAGCGTCGTGCATTGCCACGGCGTCTTCGATCTGCTCCACATCGGTCACATCCGGCACTTCAGCGAAGCGCGCGCGCAAGGCGCGGTGCTTGTCGTCACGCTCACCGAAGACAAGCACGTCAACAAGGGGCCCAATCGCCCGGCGTTTCCGGAGGGCCTGCGCGCCGAAGCGATTGCGGCGCTCTCGGCAGTCGATTATGTTGCGATCAGCCGTCACGCGACCGCCGTGCCGGCCATCAATGCGATCCGTCCCGACGTGTACGTAAAGGGTCCGGATTACCGCAATCCGGCCGATGACGTTTCGGGCGGAATCGCGCTCGAAGAAGCGGCCGTGCGCGAAAACGGCGGCCGCATTCACATCACCGACGACGTCTCGTTCAGCTCATCGACGTTGATCAACCAGTTCATGCCGGCCTACTCGGGCGACGTGCACGATTACCTGGCCGGTTTCCGCTCGCGACACCGTGCGAGCGACATCGTCGAACGCATCGAAGCGTTGCGCAAGCTCAAGACCGTGGTCGTCGGCGACACGATCCTCGATGAGTACGTTTACTGCGAGCAAATGGGCAAGTCCGCCAAAGAACCGGTGCTTGCGATGCGCTACGCCTCGACCGAAATGTTCGCCGGCGGCTCGCTCGCGGTCGCCAATCACGCCGCGAACTTCTGTAACACGGTCGAGCTGATCACCTACTTGGGCGATCGCGATCCGCGCGAGGATTTCGTACGCACGCATCTGCTTCCGAACGTTCGCACGAACTTCGTCTACAAGTCCGACTCGCCGACGATCGTCAAGCGCCGCTACGTTGAATCGTATCTGCAGTCGAAGCTTTTCGAAGTCTGCGTCCTCAATGACGAGTTGCTGACGCCCCAGGAAGATGCGCTCTTGTGCGCGCTCATCGACGAGCGCGTCGGCAACGGCGACGCGACGATCGTGGCCGACTTCGGACACGGATTGATGACCCCCGCCGCGATCGAACGCATCGCCGAGCGCGCACGATTCCTGGCGGTCAACACGCAGATCAATGCCGCCAACATCGGCTATCATACGATCACGAAGTACCCGCGCGCAGACTACATCTGCATTCACGAAGGCGAAGTGCGGATCGATGCCCGCAGCCGCCGCGCGCCGTTGGGCTCGCTCGTGGAAGCCTTGGCCGCCAAGATGGGCGGATCGAAGGTCTTGGTGACGCAGGGCAAACGCGGCAGCACGCTCTTCTCCGGTGCCAAACAGTACCAGAGCCCGGCGTTTGTCGGCAGCGTGGTCGACCGGATCGGTTCGGGCGATGCCGTGCTTGCGGTCACCTCGATGTGCGTGGCAGCGAAGATGGAGCCGGAGGTCGTCAGCTTCCTCTCCAACGTCGTGGGCGCGATGAAGGTTCAGATCGTCGGGAACCGGTCGGCGATCGACCGGACCGCGCTGCTCAAGTTCGTGCAGACGCTGCTCAAATGATCGCCGAAGAACGCCGCAACCAGCGGCTCGTCGGCCTCTATCGCGAGATGCTGCGCATTCGCATGGTCGAGGAAACGATCGCCGACCGGTACGCGGAGCAAGAGATGCGGTGCCCGGTGCATTTGAGCATCGGTCAGGAAGGCGTCGCCGTCGGCGTCAGCGCGGCCTTGCGTAAAGACGACTACATGATCTCCACCCACCGCGGTCACGCGCACTACCTGGCCAAAGGCGGCGACTTGCGCGCCTTCATCGCGGAGCTCTACGGTCGCGAAACGGGCTGCTCCGGCGGCCGCGGCGGCTCGATGCACATCATCGATCGCAGTGTCGGGATGATCGGCTCGACCCCGATCGTCGGCGGCAGCTTGCCGATCGCCGTCGGCACGGCATTTTCCACCCGCCTTGACGGCGGCGACCGCGTGACGGTGGTGTACTTCGGCGACGGCACGACCGAAGAGGGCGTCTTCCTCGAAGCGCTCAATTTTGCTGCGCTCAAAGCGCTCAACGTGATCTTCGTCTGCGAGAACAACGGGTTCTCCGTGTACTCGCCGCTGTCGGTGCGTCAACATCCCAACCGCAGCCGCGTCGCCATCGCTGCCGCCAACGGCCTCGCGACGGGAACGGGCGACGGGAACGACGTCGTGGCGGTCCACGACGCCACCAAGATCGCGGTCGAACGGGCGCGCAGCGGCGGCGGCCCGACGTTCCTCGAATTCGACACCTTCCGGCATCGCGAGCACTGCGGGCCCTTCTTCGACGACGACCTCGGCTACCGCGATCCCGCCTTCGTCGCGGATTGGCTGGCGCGCGATCCGGTGACCGCGCTCGAACGCACGCTGCTCGCCGACGGTATGCTCGACGCCGCCTCGCAGAGCGATATCGCAGACGACCTGCGCGCCGAGATCGACGCCGCGTTCGCCTTTGCGAAGGCATCACCGTTCCCGCCGGCGAGCGACCTCTTCCGTCACATCTACGCGGAAGACGGCCGATGAGCGCCCGCACGATCACCTACGCCGAAGCGTTGCGCGAGGGCACCGCCGTGGCGATGGCCGCCGATCCGTCGACGTTCCTCATGGGCCTGGGCGTCCCCGATCCGAAGGCGATTTTCGGTACGACGACGGGTTTGCAAGCGCAGTTCGGCCCAGAGCGCGTGCTCGATATGCCGACGGCCGAGAACGGCATGACCGGCGTGGCCATCGGCGCGGCGCTCGTCGGCAAGCGCCCGATCATGGTGCATCAGCGCGTCGATTTTACGCTGCTCGCGCTGGACCAGATCGCGAACAGCGCGGCCAAATGGTCGACGATGTTCAACGGTCAGGGATGCGTGCCGCTCACGATTCGCATGATCATGGGCCGCGGCTGGGGTCAAGGACCGCAGCACTCGCAGAACTTGCAGGCCACCTACGGACACTTCCCCGGCCTCAAAGTCGTCATGCCGTCTACGCCCCACGATGCAAAAGGGCTGCTGATCGCGGCGATCGAGGACGACAATCCCACGATCGTGCTCGAGCATCGCTGGCTCGGCAACACGATCGGTGCGGTGCCCGAAGGGCATTACGCGATCGAACTGGGCAAAGCGCGCATCGCACGCCGCGGCACCGACGTTACGCTGGCCGCCAGCGGTTACTCGACGCTTGAATCACTGCGCGCCGCCGAGCTGTTGGCCGAAGACGGCATCGATTGTGAAGTCGTCGACTTGCGCACGATCAAGCCGCTCGATACCGGCACGATCGTCGCATCGGCTGCCCGCACGGGCCGTTTCGTCGCCGTCGATTCGGGCTGGAAAACATTCGGGATCGCCGGCGAACTGGTTGCGCTCGTGGCCGAGAACGCGTTCGGCAGCCTCAAGACTGCACCGGTGCGTATCACGCCGCCCGACGCCTACGTTCCGACGACCAAGTCGCTGGCCAACGCGTACTATCCGTCGACCGCGACGATCGTCAATGCGGTGCGCGCGATGTTCGGTCTCGCTCCGAAGACGGAACGCGAGCTGGGCTTCGATCCCGACCGCCTGCTCGACGTGCCCGATGCCTCGTTCCGCGGGCCGTTCTAAGATGACGCAAGCGATCAGCTCGGATCCGGTCCCCTACGTCGACCTCGCCGCCCAACACGCACCGCTGAAGGCCGCAATCCTCGCCGCCGTCGAGGGGGTACTCGAACGGGGCGACTTCATTCTCGGCGCAGCCGTCGAAGCGTTCGAGCAGCGGCTTGCGGCGATGATCGGCGTCCGCTTTGCGATCGGCTGCGGCAACGGTACCGACGCGCTGCAGCTCTCGCTCCGTGCGCTCGGCATCGGCGCGGGCGATGAGGTGATCACGCCGCCGAACTCGTTCGTCGCCTCGACGTCGTGCATTCGCCTCGCCGGTGCGATGCCGGTGTTCGTCGACGTCGACGAAACCTACAACATCGATCCGGAGAAGATCGAGGCTGCGATCACGCCGCGCACGAAGGCGATCATGCCGGTGCACCTCACCGGCCGGCCGGCGCACATGGAACGCATCCTCGCCATCGCAGCGAAGCACCGGCTCGCGGTCGTGGAGGACGCCGCGCAGGCAATCCTGGCGGCATTCGACGGGAAGAACGTCGGCTCGACCGGCACCCTCGGCTGCTTCAGCCTCCACCCGCTCAAGACGCTCAACGCGTGCGGCGACGGCGGCGTGATTACGACGAACGACGACAAACTCGCGACCCGCCTGCGCATGCTGCGTAACCTCGGCTTGCAAACGCGCGATGACTGCGCCGAATGGTCGGTCAACTCACGCCTCGACACGCTGCAGGCCGCGATCTTGCTCGTGAAACTCGACCACCTGGAAGCGTGGACGGATACCCGCCGCGCGAATGCCGCACGCTATCGCAGCCTGCTGGCGGGCATTGCGGGTCTGACGCTGCCGACGGACTCGGCCCGCGAGTACCAGGTCTATCACACCTTCGTCGTGCAAGCCGAACGGCGCGACGCCTTGCGCGCCTATCTGAGCGAACGCGGCATCGGCACGTCGGTTCACTATCCCGTGCCGATTCATCTGCACACGGCCGCGCGCGAACTCGGCCATCGGCGCGGCGCGTTTCCGGTCACCGAACGTCAGGCCGACCACATCCTCAGTTTACCCGTCCACACCACGCTCCGTCCCGATCAGCTCGACCGCGTTGCGGCTACGATCCGGGAATTCTACGAGGGATCCCGATGAGTTCGGCCATCGACGCACCGCAAACGGTGCCCTTCTCCTACCTCGACCGGCAGTTTGCCAATCTCGACGACTACCTCGCCGACATTCGCGAACTGGTATTGAGCGGCGATTTCACGCTGGGCAAAGCCGTCACCGAATTCGAGCAGCGCTTCGCCAAGATGATCGGTCTGCCGTACGCGATCGGCGTCAACTCCGGTACCGACTCGTTGATCTTACCGATGAAGCTGATGGGCATCGGCCCGGGCGACGAAGTGATCACGTCGCCCAACACGTTCATCGCCACGGTCGGTGCGATCGCGATGACCGGCGCGACGCCGGTGTTCACCGACAGCAACGAGCAGTACGTGATGGACCCCGAACTGATCGAAGCAGCGATTACACCGCGCACCAAGGCCATCATGCCCGTGCATTACACCGGTTCGATGGCCGACATGCCCCGCATCGCCGAGATCGCGAAGAAACACAACCTGATGATCTTCGAGGACGCCTGCCAATCGATCAAGGCGGCGATTGACGGCAAACCGGCGGGCTCGTGGGGCCTCACCGCCGGCTACAGCTTACACCCGCTGAAAAACCTCAACGTCTGGGGCGACGCCGGCGTTATCGTCACGACCTCGAAAGATCTCTACGATCGCCTGCGCCTGTATCGGAATCACGGCCTGGTCGGCCGCGACGAGGTCGCGTTCTTCGGCCACAACTCGCGCCTCGATAGCTTGCAAGCCGTCGTCGGCAACCGGCTGATCGAACAGACGGACTTCATCACCGACGGCAAGCGGGCCCATGCAAAGCGATACGACGAA
Source organism: Vulcanimicrobiota bacterium (assembly GCA_963845455.1). Classification (GTDB taxonomy): domain Bacteria; phylum Vulcanimicrobiota; class Vulcanimicrobiia; order Vulcanimicrobiales; family Vulcanimicrobiaceae; genus Lustribacter. Next base: position 570,292 of record CAWJSM010000005.1, read on the forward strand.
GCCTTTGCCGATATGGCACCGCTGATCCGCGTACCGTATCGCGACCCGCGCGTCCACCACGTGTTCCACCTCTACATGCTGCGCGTGCAAAAGCGCGACGAGTTGCTGCAATACCTCAACGGCCGCGGCGTCGAAGCGAAGGTCCACTATCCGGTGCCGGTCCATTTACAGCCGGCCGCCGTGCATCTCGGCTACAAAGCCGGCGACTTCCCGGTTACCGAGGAAGATTCGCGCGTCTGCGTCACCCTGCCGGCGCATCAGCACCTCAGCGCCGATGAAGTGTCGTATGCGATCGACACCGTACGCGCGTTCTACGGCGCAAAGAAAGGCTAGATCAGGATGAAACGGACCGTACTGGTCACCGGCGGCGCCGGCTACGTCGGCGCGATGCTCGTGCCCAAACTGCTGGCCCGCGGATTCGCCGTCCGCGTGCTCGATTGCTACTACTACGGCCACGAACCGCTGGCGCTCCTACGCGGGGCCGCCGGGTTCGAAGAGATCGATGCCGATCTGCGCGATCGCGCGGCCGTCGCGCGCGCCGTCGAAGGCTGTGATAGCGTCATCCACCTCGCCTGCATTTCGAACGACCCGTCGTTCGAACTCGATCCCGACCTCGGAAAATCGATCAACTTCGATGCCTTCGAGCCGCTGGTCGACGCCTCCAAACGGGCCGGCGTGAAGCGCTTCCTCTACGTCTCCTCGAGCTCCGTGTACGGCGTGAGCGAAGCGCCCGAAGTGCGTGAAGATCATCCGCTGTTGGCGCTGACCGACTACAGCAAGTACAAGGCGATGTGCGAACCGATCGCGCTCGCCGCTAACTCCAAGAGCTTCGAGGTGGTGGTGCTGCGTCCGGCGACGGTGTGCGGGTACTCGACGCGGATGCGCTTCGATCTCTCGGTGAACATCCTCACCAACCACGCCGTCAACAACAAGAAGATTCTCGTGTTCGGCGGCAAGCAGATGCGCCCGAACATCCACATCGACGATATCACCGACCTCTACGTCGACCTCCTCGACGAGCGCGCCGAACTGATCGCCGGCGAGACGTTCAATGCCGGTTTTCAGAATCGTTCGATCGCCGACATCGCGGGCATCGTAAAAAGCGTCGTCGAGCAGGAGCTGCCGGATCTCGGGCCGATCGCGATCGAAACGCAGTCGACCGACGACAACCGTTCCTATCGGGTCAACGCCGACAAAATCGAGCGCGTGCTCGGCTTCAAGCCGCGGCGGACCATCGAAGATGCCGTGCGCGATCTCACCCGCGCGTTTCGCGCCGGTCGCTTTCCCGCGAGCATGACCGATCCACGGTACTTCAACGTCAAACTGATGAAGAATGCCGAGGGCGTAGCCGTTCCCTCGTGACCACCTACCGGCCGTTCGTCGATTTCTACCGCGCCAATGGAATCTCGCCGGTGTCGCAAGACATCGCCGATTTGCAGCGCCACTACGAACGCCGCGAATCGCTCTACCGCCTGCTGGGAATTGCGCCCGGGGCGGTCACCGGCAAACGCGTCGCCGAGTTCGGGCCCGGTTCCGGTCACAACGCGATCGCTACCGCGACGTATCGGCCGGACAGCTATCGCTTCATCGACGGAAACCCCACCGGAATCGCACGGCTGCGCGACTTGTTCGCGACGTACGCGCCGGAACTGCGCTACGACGTCGTCGAGTCGCTGATCGAAGACTACCAGGGCCCGGAACGCTACGACCTCGTGATCTGCGAGGGCGTCATCCCCTTCCAACTCGAGCCCAAACGCTTCGCTCGCCATGTAGCCGGCTTTGCCGCACCCGGCGGCATCGTTTCGCTCACCACGATCGACGCCGCATCGTTCCTGGGTGACCTCGGACGCCGCTTGATCGCCGACAAACTGGTCCCGGCATCGTTGCCTGCGGCCGAGCGCGTGCAGCAGTTGATGCCGCACTTCGCGCCGCACGTCTCGACCCTCGGCGGCATGAGCCGTCCGCTGGATGACTACCTTTTCGACAACATCGTGCAGCCGCTGCCGGGTAAGATGTTCTCGTTCGCGGACGCGCTCGACGCACTCGACGATGATTTCGATTTCTACGGATCATCGCCGTCGTTCGTCACCGAGCTGCGCTGGTTCAAGACCCTCTATGGCGACGCCAAGCAGACCAACGCGCGCGCGCGGAACGCGTATCTGTGCAACATCGTCAACCTGCTCGACTCGCGCATCGAGATTCCACCGCACGATGCCGAACTCGGCACGGCAATTCTCGAGCGCGCCGCAGGACTGTATGCCGCAATGCAGGCGCTCGAGGTCGCGGGCAGCACCGACACCGCCCACATCTCGCCGTTCGTTTCGTCGATCGCCGATCTCGCGCGCCCGCTCTCGCCGAAAACATCGGAAGCGCTCGATCTGCTGGCCGGCGTGTTGCGGGCCCCGGACGCGTCCATGCCCGGCGGCCCCTTCGCATCATTCTTCGGCCGCGGTATGCAATACGTCAGTTTTCTCCGTCGAGGGCCCGCGCCGGCAGGCGCCTAGGCCGGATTCGAACGCATTAACCGCAGCGTCGGCGCCGCCACAGCAGGTTTCCCGGAGCGCTCGCTCGCGTAAATCCGCCACTCGGCCGTGATTTGATCGACGTACGCGAACGCGTACTGCCCGGCAGCGGCGAGAATCGCGTCCTCGGGCGAGCCGGCAATTTCTTCGAACGCGCTGCGACGCCAAAGAAGTGCGTAGCCGTGGTCCGCGGCGGCCGACAACGCTTCGCTCGGGGTAAACGTCCCCGCGAAGGCCGTGGCGTTAAATCCCGTCGTCAACGAAGAGCCATCGGCGAGGTGATCGCGATAGTGCAGGAGCGTATTCGACTGCGCGACGGAAGCGCCGGAATGCAGCAGCGCGCTTACGAGAAGCTCGAGGTGGTCCGGGTAGAGCACGGCGTCATCGGAAAGAACTTGCACGAAGCCGTCGCCGATCGTTCCGAGCCCCGCCATAACGCCCCGCGCGCGGCCGCCGTTCGTTTCGACATTCAGCAGCCGGGCAAACGGAAAGCGCGCCACGATGTCGTCGACGGCTTCGGCCGAATCGTTGACAATGATGGCTTGCGTATTCGGATAGGTTTGCGCGGCGATCGACTCCAAGCAGTATTCGAGGTCGGCACGGCGGTTGACGGCCGGCACGACGATCGTCGCCGGCGGAGCGTCCGCTGCGGTGAGCGGTAGCGGCGGCCGCGACGGGGTGCGCGGCGGCGGAGGCGGGAGTTCGCGCAGTGATGTGGGCTGGCCGAGCGACATCGTTACCCCGACGTACATCTGACGCGGTTTCGCCGGGTCGTAGAGGTTGACGTCGCGCACAAACTCGTGCGCACCCGATGAAGCCGGCGCAACGATGCCGTAGCCTTGCCGGGCGAACGCCACGGCGGCCCCGGGTCGGTCGCATCGGTTAGAACGACGCAGTTCGCGTTCGCCAACGCATCGCCGACGCGTGGATCGCCGGCGCGATAGGCCGGAAAGGGCAATCCCGGCACCGGTACGCCGTCGATCGAGACGACGGTGACGTCCGCGTGCATTTCCGCCAATGCGAATGCATGAAGGCTCACGAACTGTGAGACGCGCTCGGGGGCCCAAATCACGATGCCCGGCCGGCCGGCGACGCGCCGTTGGACGACCGGTACGGAAGGCTCGAGCAACAGCAATGCATACGGCCGCGTTCGTGCCGTCCAGATGGAGAGGCGGTCGTACTCAGCCAACGAGCGGACGAGCAACGCCGAACACAGCGAAAGAAATTCGGTCGCTGCAAGTTGCAGCACCGGGTCCGGCAGGTCGGGCTCGGCCAGCAACTCTTCTCCCGGCCGTTCGTTCAGCACCACCACGCCGGCGGTTTCAGCGTTGTTCAAGAACGAGCGTTGCCGGTCGGGATCTTTCTCGTTCTCCAGAACCGCGGGCGCCAGCGCACTCATCGTCCGGTCACGGTGATCTTCGATCAAGAGCATGCCGTAGAACGACTCGCCGAGGCTGCGGCGCCGAATTGCTTCGAGGTGAGCGTGGACGAGCAACGCCGGTTCGACGACGATCGCATCGATATCGCCGAGCGCCGCAGCGTACAGCTCTGCGCGCGCGCCAAATGCAGCGATCACTTGGTCACGAGGACCGTCGGCTCGAAAACGTATCCCGGCGGGCGCGCTATGATCGAGGCGAGCACGTTTTCGCGCATTTGCGTGAGGATCGGCCGGTCGGACACGGGGTGAAGCTCTTCGTAAATTCGGCGCTGCTCGGCGCCGGAGTTGATTTTTCCGGAGAAGTTCGACCCATGAATTCGCCACTCGGCGGTGAACTGATCGATATACGCAAACACGTAATGCTTGCCGGCGCGCATCTGAATCTCTTGGTCCGCGAGGTCCGAATCTTCGCGCCACCCGCCGATCTCGTCAAACACCGTTCGCCGCCACATCAGCGCGTGGCCGGCGATGGGCGTCGACACCATCGCCTCGGTCGGCGTCGTCGTATCGACGAAGATCGAGCCGTTGTAGCCGGTCGTCGACAACGCGCCACCTTCGAGGCGGTCGACGTAGCGAATCAGAACGTTCGCATGGCCGACTGCCGCGCCGGAGGATAACATCGCAGTGACGAGGCGATCGACGTGGTCTGGGAAGAGCGAATCGTCGTCGGCCAGGAACTGCACGAACCCATCGGTGACCAGCGCCAGCCCCCGCATGCAAGCCCGAACGACGCCCGCGTTCTTTTCGAGATTCAGCAGCCGGGCAAACGGAAAACGTGCGACGATATCGTCCACTGCTTCGCCGGCGTCGTTCACCACGACGGCGCGCGTATTCGGGTAGGTTTGTGCGCCGATGCACGTCAAGCACCGCTCGAGATCCGAACGCCGGTTAAAGGTCGGCACGACGATCGTGGCCGCCGGAAGTTCGGCTGCGGCAACCTGGAGCGCCGGCCGCGCCGGCGTTCGCGGCGGAACGGCCGGCAGCCGGCCAAGCGACGCCGGACGGCCGAGCGCCATCATCGCCGCAACGTGGAGCGTGCGCGGCACGGTGGGATCGAAGAGATACGCATTTTGGACGAATTCGTGCGCGCCCGAAGAACGCGGCGCGACGATGCCGTAGCCCTGACGGGCGAACGCGACGGCCGCGCCGGGATCGCCGGCATCGGTGAGCACGACGCACGATGCGCGTGCCAACGCTTCCAGAACGCGCGGATCCGTCGTGCGATAGGTGGTGATGTCCAAACCGGGCGGCACCAGACCATCGGCTGAAACGAGCGTGATGTCGGCGCGCATCTCGCTGAGCGCGAAGGCATGGAGGGTGGCGCCCAACGCGTCGCGCTCGGGGGCCCAAATCACGATTCCCGGCCGAGCAGCTCCACGGCGTTCGACGACCGGCACCGGCGGCTCGACCACGGCCAATTCGTAGGAGCGGGTACGGCGCACGAGCTTCGATACGCGTTTGTACTCCGTCAACGAGCGGACGAGCAGCGCCGGACACAACGAGAGAAACTCGACTGCACCGCCGCGCGTGCCCTGGTCGGTGATGTCCGCTTCGGCCAGCATTTCCGTCACGGCCTTTTCGTTCAGCGTGATACCGCCGCCGGCAATGCTCCACAAGACCGCGCGCCGCCGATCGGGATCGGGCACATCGCGCACGATGGCCGCCGCCAGCGTCGTCATCGTCCGGTCGCGATTGTCGTCGATCATGAGCATTCCGTAGAACGACTCGCCGAGGCTGCGGCGGCGCACGGCCTCGACGTAAGCGGGAAAGAGAAATCCCGGTTCGGCAACGATGGCCTCGACGTCACGTAACGCGGAAGCGAATTGCTCCGCGCGAGGACCGAACGCGCTGATCACGATGGACTTGATGTACGAAAGAGCGGTGAACCATCCCTGGCCATCTCAAGCGTCGCATGAAGCGCGATGACGGGCTCCTGCGTTAATCGCTGCAGCCACGGAGCGATCAAACGCGCGAGAACCTCCGCCTGTTCGTCACCGATGCTGCCCGCTGCTTGCGGCCACTGCCATCGGCCCGCGTTCTTGGCCGCCGCGGCGAGATCGACGAGCACATCCGTCAACACCGCCGTTTGTTCTCCATGCTGAAAAACGAGTTCCAGCCGGCCCACGCCGGAGTCCGCATGCGTCACGAGCTCGAAGCGAACGGTGGTCAAGTGGTCCGCGTGCATGAGCGTTTTCACGTCCAACTTCCGATCACGAAATCCGCGCCGGCCGGCTCCGGCGCCGGCAACGGTACGTAGTCGCGGTCGCGCACGAAACCGCGCCGGATCGCCGGCAATGCGTCCCACGATCCGGCAGCGTTCGCGGCCAGATCCCAGCGTTTCAAGAACGCGGCCGAATTCGTTTGCATGATCGCCGCGTACGAGAGCCCGTTTGCGTTGAACGATGCGCTGCCGAAATGGTGAATGAACGAATCGTGGCACACGGCGATTTCGTAGCCGGCCGCGCGTATCCGGATGCACAGGTCGTCGTCTTCAAAATTACCGAGGCCGAAACGCGGATCGAAACCGCCCACTTCTTCGATCACGCGACGGTCGATGCACAGACAGAACCCGGACGCCCGCGGTACCAAGTCGAACGCAGCGCGGTGCTCGCGGCTGCGGCGCGCGGCGTAGGCGTGCATTTCCGGAATGCTGTCGTAAACGGCGTCCTCGAGCTGCTGGCTGCCGACGACAGAATTGCTGCGCGGGCTGCTCACGCCGATGGTCGGCCGGCGCCGCTGGACGTCGAGCAGCGCTTCGAGCCAACCCGCGGTGACGATGACGTCGTTGTTGAGGATAACGACGTGGCTTCCGCGAGCAGCTGCCAACCCTTGGTTGCTGCCGAACGCGAAGCCGGTGTTTACGGGATTGAAAATGACGCGCACCCCGGGGAGCGCCGCGATGCGCCGCACGGTCTCCGGGCGCGAACCGTTGTCGACGACGATGATTTCGTGGGGAATGTGCGTGTGCGCGCGGATCGAGGCGATCGCTACTTCGGTATACTCGGGCGCATTCCAACTCAACGTCACGATCGAGGTCAGTCCGGGCGTGCCGGCAGCGATCGCGACCGGCGCCGCGGCTGCCGGCCCGCGTTCGCGACGAACGCAGCGTCCATGCGCCTCCGCGCGCGCTATCCAATCGTTCACCGCCTCGCTCAAACCGAGGTCTTCGCGCAGCCGGAGGTGCTGCGGAATCTGGCGCGGTGCGACGATCGTGGTGCCGTCGCTCCGTTCGGCGGCCACGTTATCGACCCCGGACTCCACCGCTGCGATCAGATGATTGAGCCAGTCCGCTTCGAGCTGCGCATCGCCGCGCACGAACACGACGTAGCCTTCGCCGCGCCGTTCGGTTACCGCTCGCGCGGCCGCCATCCCGTCCGCTTCGGCATCCCGTCCCGTCCAGATGACCTCAGCCGGTTGCAGACGCGACCCTCGCAGCGCGGCGGCAAACGCGTCCGGGTCGGCGGGCGCCGGCCCGTGGACGACGACCGTTGCGGGAAAGAGCGGCACCAGAACGAGTCCGAGTCCGGCGGGCGTGAAATCTTCGCGCACGACGTAGCCGTCGCGTTCGGCCCACGCGTTCTCGAGCGGAAACGCGCGGCCGCGCCACCGGGCGGCGAACATGCGCCCGTCATCGGACGGCGGGAAGAGCGGCGCGAGCACGGGCGCGGTGCGCACAACCACCATCGCCGGAACGACGACGCTGTTCCGCCCGGACTCGCGCGCGCGCAAGGCGTAGTCGACGGCCGCGTACGTCTCGCCCAAGGCTTCGTCGAATCCGCCCAGTTCCTCGAACAACGCCCGCGGCGTCGCGAGACATCGCAGGCTCACGGCATCGCAGAACTCGGCGCTTGCGGCAGCGTCGCCGGCAGGCACGGCACGCACCTGACGATGCATGCTGAAGCCGCGGAACGACAGCCGCGCGGCATGGAAGATCAGACCCGTTTCTTCGATCTCGCCGGCCGGCGAGAGCAGCACGCCGCCGGCTACGCCGGCGTTCGACGTCGCGAACGCATCGAGCACGGGCGCGATGAAGTTCAGCGCGTGCGGAACGGCATCACGCACGAACAGCAGAACCGAACCTCGCGCTTGGCGCGCTGCTTCGTTCGCGGCCGCGCCCGGCGCCGCCGGATCCGCCGCGACCGCGATCACTTCGCCGCGCGCGTCCGTCCGAACCAGCTGGGTCAGCGCATCGACTGCCGCGTTCATCCGCGATTCTGCGGTCAACACGATGAAGGAGTACTCCATCGAGCCGAGGGTCAAGCCTGCGCGCTTCCCTGCATCGCTCCGGCCAACGTTTCCACGGCCGCGCTCGCTGCGAGGCGCGCCGCGCGATCGGCCGCGCGGACCGCATCGAGCGTGAGTTCCGCGCGTTCGACCGATGCCAAGGCCGTCTCGATGCAACGCGGGATGTCGCCGAAACGAATGCGTCCCGCAACGAATGCGGCCACGGCAACTTCGTTGGCGGCCGAGAGCGCCGCGGGAACCGTGCCGCCCTCGCGCAACGCGCGGTAGGCCAAACCCAAACACGGGAAGCGCTCGAGATCGGGACGCTCGAAGCCGAGCACCGTCGCCGACGCCGTCGATTGCGCCGCCGACCGCCACGAGCGGATCCGTTTCGGGATGATCGGCGAGCCGATCCGGATAGGCCAGCGCGTAACCGATGGGCAGACGCATGTCGGGCCGGGCGAACTGGCCGATGACGTTCCCGTCGGTGAAGATGGCGAAGCCGTGCGCGACGCTGGTCCGATGAACGAGCACGTGGATGCGCTCCCCGGGCAGCGCGAAGAAGCGGCTAGCCTCGATCACTTCGAGGCCTTTGTTCATCAGCGACGCGGAGTCGATCGTGTTTTTGACGCCCATCTGCCAGGTCGGATGCTTGAGCGCATCCTCGACGCGCGCGTTCGCGATCTCTTCCGCCGGCGCGTTCCAGAACGGTCCGCCCGAAGCGGTCAGCACGATGCCCGCGATGCGCTCGGGCGGCTCGCCCGCGACGCACTGAAAGATCGCGCTGTGTTCGCTGTCGACAGGCAGCAAGCGCGCACCGCTGGCCTTGGCATGGCGGAAGAGCAACTCGCCCGCCGCAACGACTAGTTCTTTGTTGGCGACCGCCACGTCGATGCCGGCATCGACCGCGGCAAACACCGCGTCGAAGGCAACCGCCCCGTCGGTTGCGGCGAGCACGATGTCGGGCTCGCGATTCGACCGCTACCGCGCGCAGGCCCTCCGGACCGTCGGCGGCCGAGGCGCGTGATGCGCGGCCGGAATTGCGCGATCTGTTCGGCGAGCAGATCGACGTTGCGTCCGGCGGCCAGGCCCACGACCTCGAAGCGCTCCGGATGGCGCGCGATCACGTCGAGGGCTTGCCGTCCGATGCTCCCGGTCGAACCGAGAATCGCGACCCGCTTCCGTTTCACGCCGGTTCCTTTTGCGCTAGGAGCCGTACATCCCGTGCGGGATCACGCCGACGACGTAGAGCGCGAAATAGAACGCGATGCCGCCGAAAATGTACGAATCGAAACGGTCGAGCACGCCGCCGTGTCCGCCGATCAGGCTGCCGGCATCCTTCACGTGGGCGTCGCGTTTGAGCGCGCTCTCGACGAGGTCGCCGGCTTGCGCCGCGACCGAGGTGATCGCGCCGATCAGCGCGCCCTGCCACCACAGCAAGTGCAGCCACGGGCGTGAGCCCGATCGCGGCCCCGGCCAGGATCGCGACGACGAGGCCGCCGGCCGAGCCTTCGACGGTCTTGCGCGGCGAGATCGGGCTCAACGGCGTGCGGCCGAAGCGCGTGCCGATCACCATCGCGAAGATGTCGGTCAACGCGATCAGGACGATCGCCATGACCGTCGCTGCCGTACCGATCTGCGGCAAGAGGCGGATCGCGATGAAGTACGTCATCAGCTTGCCGATGTAGAGCACGCCGAGCAGCGTGTAGCCGCTGCGCGCGAACGCCCCTTCGCTGCTCGCGAAGAGCCCGGTCACGAGCGCGACGACGACGGTCGCGGCGAGCAGCACGCCCTCGTAGCGATGGATCAGGCCGAGATACGTCAGCGCGAAGTACAGCACGATCGCGACGAGCGCGACCGGGAATCTCGAGCCCCGGGCCCTTGCGCGCCGAGAGCTGCGCGAATTCCCACAGACAGCCGAGCGCGATCGCCGTGCACGAGCACGAGAAAGCCCGGCAGCCAGAACACCGAGCCGATGCCGACGATCGCGAGCAGCAGGCCGACGATGATGCGGCGAGCGCCGATGGGTTGAGCCACGCCCGTTACGGGCGCGGCGGTCACGAGCCCCCGAAGCGGCGTCGCCGGCGCTGGTATTCCGCCAGCGCGCCCGCAAAGTCGTCGCGCCCGAAATCCGGCCAGTACACGTCGGTCATCAGCAGTTCGGTGTAGGCGGCTTGATAGAGCAAGAAATTCGACAGCCGCGATTCGCCGCCGGGCCGGATCAGCATATCGGGATCGGGCATGTTCGGCGGTGTAGAGATACGACGCGATGCGCTCTTCGTCGATCGCATCGGGCGCGAGCTTTCCGGCCTGCACGTCGCGCGCCAGCGCGACGCACGGCATCGCGCACTTCGCTGCGCCCGCTGTAGTTCACGGCGAGGTTGAGGCGCAAGCCCGTGCAGTCGTTCGTCTTCGCCATCAGACCGTCGAGCGCGTCGCGCGACGGCGCCGGCAGCTGCTCGTAGTGGCCGATCACGTTGACGCGCACGTTGTTGCGCCGCAGCTCGGCGAGTTCGGATTGCGCGAAGTACACGCACAGGTCGAGCAGCAGCGAGATCTCGGTCGAGTCGCGCTTCCAGTTCTCGGTCGAGAAACCGTAGACGGTCAGCATCGGGATGCCCCAGTCGCTGCCCGCGCGCGTCACTTCGCGCAGCGCGACGATGCCGCGGCGGTGGCCTTCGATCGCCGGCATGCGGCGCTCGCGCGCCCAGCGGCGGTTGCCGTCCATGATGATCGCGACGTGTCCGGGCAGGCGGTCCGCATCCAGCGAGACGTCGCTCGGCGGACGCAGCATGGTGGCCATTAGGGTCGCCGGTACCGCTCGTAGCCGCACAGCACGTCGAGCGGTCCGCTGCCGTCGTCGCGCACGCGCAGCACGCGCAGCGCACCGCCGCCGATCGCGGGATACGGCGGCGTCAGCACGCGCAACGCATGCGCGCGGGCGCCCAGCCGGCGCCGCGCTTCGACCCACGGCAGCAGCACGAGATCGGCGGTCTCCATCAGACCTCCATGATCTCTTTCTCTTTGCCGCCGACCAGTTCGTCGATCTGCTTGACGAATTTGTCGGTGAGCTTCTGCACGTGGTCGCCGCCGCGCTTGACGCCGTCTTCGGTGATCTCGCCGCTCTTCTGCAGGCCCTTGATCTCGTCGACGGCCTTGTGCCGGATGTTGCGCACCGCAACCTTGTGCTCTTCGGATTTCTTTTTGATCACCTTGACGAGGTCTTTGCGGCGCTCTTCGGTCAGCGGCGGAATCGAGAGGCGGACGTGCGCGCCGTCGATGTTCGGATTGAGTCCGAGGTCGCTCGTTTCGATCGCCTTGCGGATCGCGCCGACCGTGATTCTTGTCGAACGCCGAGATCAAGAGCGAGCGGCCGTCGGGCGAGCTGACGCTCGCGACTTGCTTGAGCGGCACTTGCGAGCCGTACGCTTCGACGTGTGAGCCGGTCGAGCAGCGAGGGCGCGGCGCGGCCGGTGCGGATCGAGGCGAAATCGCCGCGCGTCGCTTCCATCGCCTTGTTCATCTTCGCTTCGGTGTCTTTGTAGACGTCGTCCAGAGCATGTTCCGCTTCTCCTCAGACTCGTTCGAGCGCGACGCGCGTGCGAGTCGCTGCCGACGAGCGTGCCGATCGGCTCGCCCATCACGACGCGGCGGATATTCCCCGGCACGTTCATGTCGAAGACGACGATCGGAATGGCGTTGTCCATGCACAGCGTCAAGGCGGTATTATCCATGACCTCGAGCCCGAGTTGCAGCACGTTGAGATAGTCGACGTGCGTCGAAGCGCGTCGCGGTCGGATCCTTGAACGGATCGGCCGAATACACGCCGTCGACCTTGGTCGCCTTGAGGATCGCTTGCGCGCCCATCTCGACCGCGCGCAGCGCCGCCGTCGTGTCGGTGGTGAAATACGGATTGCCGGTACCGGCCGCAAAGATCACGACGCGGCCCTTTTCCATGTGGCGCATGCGCGCGCCGCCGGATGTAGGGTTCGGCGATCTGATGCATCTCGATCGCGGTTTGCGTGCGCGCCGGGATGCCCAGGCGCTCGATCGAGTCTTGCAGCGCGAGCGCGTTGATCACGGTCGCGAGCATGCCCATGTAGTCGGCGGTCGCGCGTTCCATGCCGGCCGCTTCGTGCGGCTTGCCGCGCCAGATGTTGCCGCCGCCGACGACGACCGCGATCGAGACGCCGTCGGCGTGCACCGCGGCGATCTCCTTGGCCATGCGTCGTCGTCGTGTCGACGTCGACGCTCCCGCCGCTCCCGGCGAACGCCTCGCCCGAGAGTTTCAGCAGAACGCGGCGGAAGGCGGGAGCCGGCATCGGCGCTACTCGCCGAGTGCGAACTTGGCGAAGCGGCGAACGGTCATCTTCTCGCCGAGCACGCTCGACACGCCGTTGACCAGCTCGCCGACCGTCATCGAGTCGTCCTTGACGAACGACTGCTCGAGCACCACGTGATCCTCGAACCACTTGTTGAGCTTGCCTTCGACGATCTTCTCGGCGACCGCCGGCGGCTTGCCGTCGGGAACTTGCTTGACGAACTCCGCGCGCAGTTCGGCGACCTTTTCGGCCGGCACCGCTTCGCGCGTGAGGTAGGCCGCGGGCATCGCCGCGATGTGCATCGCGACGTCGCGCACGAGGTCCTTGAACTTGTCGTTGCGCGCGACGAAGTCGGTCTCGCAGTTGATCTCCACCAGCACGCCGACTTTGCCGCCGGTGTGGATGTAGGAGCCCACGAGGCCTTCGTTGGCGCTGCGCTCGGCCTTTTTCTCGGCCTTCGCTTGCCCTTGTTCTTGCAGCAGCAGTCTTCGCCTTGGCGGCGTCGCCCTCGCTCTTCGACGAGCGCGTTGCGGCAATCGATCATGCCCGCGCCCGTGTCTTCGCGCAGGCGTTTTACGTCGTCGGCGGTCGGTTTATACGTCGTTTGCATTCGTATTTACGCGGGGACCGCGTCTTCTTCGGGGGCTGCGGCGACTTCGGCGTACTGCTCGTCGTACGCTTGCGCGTCGAACGACGATTCCGTTTCGGTCTTGCCCTCGATGATCGCGTCGGCGATCTTGCCGACCATCAGGCGCACGGCGCGGATCGCGTCGTCGTTGCCCGGGATCGGGTAGTCGATTTCGTCGGGATCGCAGTTCGTGTCGATCACGGCGATGATCGGGATGTGCAGCTTCTTGGCTTCGAGGACCGCGATGCGTTCTTTCTTCGGATCGACGATGAACATCGCGTCCGGCAGACGGTGCATGTCTTTGATGCCGCCGAGGAAGCGTTCGAGCTTGTTCAGCTCTTCGGTCAGCTTCGAGACTTCTTTCTTGGGAAGCAGATCGAAGGTGCCTTGCTGGCGCATGCCTTCGAGCTCGCGCAGACGCGCGATGCGCTTCTGGATCGTCGCGAAGTTGGTCAGCGTGCCGCCGAGCCAGCGCTGGTTGACGAAGAACGTCCCGGCGCGTTCGGCTTCTTCTTTGACCACGTCTTGGGCTTGCTTCTTCGTGCCGACGAACAGAATGACGCGGCCTTCGCGCGACATCTGGCGCACGTCTTCGTAGACGTTGTTGAGCATCGCGAGCGTCTTGCCCAGATCGATGATGTAGATGCCGTTGCGCTCTTGGAAGATGTACGGCTTCATCTTGGGGTTCCACCGGCGCGTCTGGTGGCCGAAGTGGACGCCTGCCTCGAGCAGGGCGCGCATGGAAACAACGGACATGAATGGACCTTTCTGATGCCCCGCGACGTGCCGTCCTGGCGATCGCGATCCGGGCTCATAGCACCCATCCTCCGGACGGGTGAAGTCGTCGGCCCGGGCTGACCCGGTCCCAACCCTCCGATTCTACCACGCGCGGCCGCCCATTTCCACCCATCCCGCCGGGCCCATCCCACCCGGGCCGCCTAGAGCCGCAGCTCGGCCGCCAGCGGGACGATGCGGCCCCGAGTAAGCATCCGCAGGTGCGGCATGAGGGTCGCCGCGAGCGCGCGGTCGTTTATTCCGTTGGGAAAGGTCAGCGCTCCCGGGTCATTGCGGGCCAGCATCAGCAGATCGACTCGGATGCCCGCTAGGGCCGGTGTCTCCCCGGGCTCGAGGTCGAGGCGGCCCACGGCGATGCCGTTCTCCTCGACGAGGGCGAAGCGGACGATCACGCCGGCCGGACCCAGCCCGGGCCGACGCCCCAGGCCGGCGGCAACGGCACGAAGTCGCGCTCGCGCACGAAGCCGCGCCGGAACGGGTAACGCGCATCGTACGAATCGCCGGCATACGTGACGTCCCAGCGTTGCGCGAACAGCGCCTTATTGCGCGCGAACACGGCGTCGTAATCGACCTTGTTCTGGCGAAATGACACGCTGCCGAAATGGTGGATGAACGAATCTTCGCACACGGCAATATCGTAGCCGGCCGCGCGAATGCGCATGCAAAAATCGTCATCTTCAAAATTGCCGGTGCCGAAATGCGGGTCGAGTCCGCCGATCTCCTCAACGACGCGGCGATCGAGGCACATGCAAAACCCGACCACACGAAACTCACGCGTCCAGCTGCCGCGCAGATCGCGGGCACGGCGTTCGGCAAATGCTGCGAGGCCGGCGAGATCTTCGCCGTAGGGAACGTCGTCGATCTGCTGCGCGCCGGCGATCCGGTTCGTGCGCGGCGCAGAGCAGCCCGACGGTGGGGTTCGCACGCTGCACGGCGAGCAGCGCGTCGAGCCAGCCGTCCGTCACGATCACATCGTTGTTGAGGAGCACGAGGTGCGTGCCGCGGCCGGCGGCCAAACCTTGATTGCAGGCAAACGCAAAACCCGTGTTGACCGCGTTCTCGATCAAGCGAATGCCGTCGATGTTTCGCAACCGCTCGACGGTCTCGGCGCCGGAGCCGTTGTCGACGATGATGATCTCGTGCGGCACGGCCGTGCAGGCGCGGATCGATGCGACCGCACTCTCGGTATAGCCGGGCGCGTTCCAGCTCAGCATCACGATCGACGCGAACGGCGCCGCTGCACTCGGATGCAGCGGAGCCGCCGCCGGGATCGCCGTCGCAGCGGGTCCCGGCTGCGTTGCGCTTCGGCCGGCACGGGCAATCGTACGCCCGGCGTCGACGCTTTGCGCGAGCCAGGCGGACAACGCCGCATCAAAGCTGCCCGCGGGTTCGATGCGCAGATGTTGCGGGATCAGCCGCGGCGCCACCAGCGTGCAGCGTGCGTCCGCCGAGGCCGGCATCGCTGCGAACGCGCTTTCGCCGTCGATCGTCGCCGCAACCGTATCGGGCGCACGCTCGATCGCATTCACCAGTTCATTCAGCCAATCGGGCGCCAGCGCCGTATCGCTGCGCACGAAGGCGACGCAGTCGGTACCGCGCACTTCGGTCAGCGCACGCGCCGTTTCGATCGCATCGGCGCACGGGCGCGCGCCCGCCGGCACCTCGCCCGGTACCGACCACAGCACTTCGGCGGCTCGTAACCGTGAACCGAAGATGTGCTCGGCGAAAGCACGCGAGGGCGCGGCGTCGCCATGGACGAGCACGCGGTATTCGGGAACCGGTACGTACTCGGTGAGTATGCCGGCGCTGTGAAACGATCTTCGTATGAGCGAACCTGTCACTTCGGGCCACAGGTTCTCGTGCGGCTCGGCTCGTTCGCGCCAGCGTTCGGCAAACGCACGCTCACGTGCAGCGTCTCGTCCGTCCACGGCATCGGGCGGCACGCGCCGGATGAATGTCGCGGCCGGCTCGCAGACCACGCGCGCGCCGAGTTCGCCGGCGCGCAGGCAGTAGTCGACGCTCTCGAGCGCGCTGCCGAAGTGCTCGGCGAATCCCCCGAGCTCGTCGAACAGCTTGCGTCTGGTCAGGATGCAGTCACGCGGAACGACATCGACGATCGCGCGTTCGCGCAAGCTCGAGAACGACTGCAGGTCGAACCCGCGCAGCGAGAGCGGGGCGCTCGACACGAGCATCCCGCACTCGTTACCGGTGCCGTCGTCCCAGCGGATGCATGGACCGGCGACGCCGGCGTCATCGAGGACGGCCAGCAGTACACGCTGCCAGCCGGCGCTCGCGGCTTCGGCACCGTCGATGAACGCGATCGCCGAACTGCTGGTCGCGCCCGCGCCGGCGTTGGCCGCAGCACCGAAGGTGGCCCCAGCCGGCGCTGCGGCGACCGGAATGAGCGCGCGCGTGCAGTACGCACGCACGCGCTCGACGTCGGCGCGGCCATACGGCACGGCGACGATCGGCGTGCCGGATGCCCCGGCACGCGCGAGCACCCGTTCGGCCGATGCATCGAAGACTGGCAGCGTAACGACGACCGCAATGGGCGACGGCAACGT
This sequence comes from Vulcanimicrobiota bacterium, assembly GCA_963845455.1. Lineage (GTDB taxonomy): Bacteria > Vulcanimicrobiota > Vulcanimicrobiia > Vulcanimicrobiales > Vulcanimicrobiaceae > Lustribacter. The sequence continues at coordinate 586,785 of CAWJSM010000005.1, forward strand.
TATGACCGCGCGGCGGCGATCCACCCCGGCCCGACGCCGGCGGCGGGCGGCAGCGGCACGTAGTCGCGCTCGGGCTGGAACCCGCGCTTGGCGGGCAAGCGCGCCTCGTATTCTGTTGCGCTGAGCAACTTCACGTTCCAGTGCTCCACGAAGCGGCGTAAGTTGCGGCTCAGCGTGTCACGGTAGTCGACGCCGTTGGCGCGAAACGTGACGCTGCCGAAGTGGTGGATGAACGAATCCTCGCACAGCGCGATCTCGTAGCCTGCGGCGCGGATGCGCATGCAGTAATCGTCGTCCTCGAAGTTGCCCGTGCCGTAGCCGGGGTCGAGGCCGCCGATCTCGTCCACGACCCGCCGGTCGAGGCACAGGCAAAAGCCGGTCACCTGCGTACGGTAGTGCCAGCGACCCCGCTGTTCGATCGCCCGCTGCGCGGCGAACGCCGGCATGTCATCGAGGCTCGTGTACGGCACCTCGAGTTTTTGCGAACCGGCGCATTCATTGGTCCGCGGAGCGCTGCAGCCGACCGTGGGGTGCCGCTGCTGAACCGCAATCAACGCCTCGAGCCAGCCGTCGGTAACGACGACGTCGTTGTTCAGCAAGACGATGTGCGTTCCGCGCGCGGCGGCGAGGCCTTGGTTACAGCCGAAAGCGAACCCCGTATTGACCGCGTTGTAAATCACCCGTATTCCCGCGATCTGGGCTAAGCGATCGGTCGTTTCGACATCCGAGCCATTATCGATGATGATGATTTCATGCGGAACGCGCGTGTGTTCGCGAATCGAGGCAATCGCGATCTCCGTGTATTCGGGCGCGTTCCAACTCAACATGACGATCGAAGCAAACGGTTCGCGTTTTATTGTTACCGGAGCGGGCAGCGGGGTGCCCGGTCCGGTTCTCGTCGCCTTGCGCGAAACGTACGCCACACGGCGCCCGGCATCGACGACCGCCCGCATCCAAGCCGCGACCGCGGCATCGAACGGCGTATTCGGCTCGATCCGCAAATGTTGCGGAATCCGGTGCGGGGCCACGAGCAAACAGCGCCCGTCGGGCGAGTCCGCCAGCGTCGCGGCCGCCAGACCGGGGCCGGCTTCGATCGCGTTCACCAACTCGTTGAGCCAATCGCCGGCGAGCACCGTATCGCTACGGATGAACGCCACGTAATCGGGCCCGCGCAGTTCCGTCATCGTGCGCGCAGCCCGCACGGCATCGCTCTCGGCCGCATACGCCGCGGAGGCCGGTTTCATGCGCGAGCTCGAGAGGGCGTTGACGAACGCCTGCGACGGCGGCTCGCCGTGTACGAGAACGGCAACCGGCGGGACCGGTATTCGCTCCGCAACGATGCCATCGAGGAAGAACTCGCGCCGCACGATCGTTCCCATGAGCTCGGGCCAGAAATTCTCGTGGTACTCGACGCGCGCTTTCCAGCGCTCGTCAAAGTCGCGTTCGCGCCGCACGTCTGCGGCGTCCGGTGCGGGCGCCGCCGCGATTCGGGTCACGCTAACATCGGATTCCAGGAATACTCCGCACCCGGTTTCACGGGCGCGCAAACAGTAATCGCTGCTTTCGTACTCGCTGCCGAACGTTTCCGCGAATCCGCCAAGTTCATCGAACGTTCGGCGGCTCGTCACCACACAATCGCTGGGCAGCGCGTCACATTCGATCCGGCCTCGAGCGCCCGAAATCACGAGAAAATCGAAACCGCGCGGCACTTCCGGAACCGCGCAGACGATCATGCCGCAGATGTCTTTGCTTCCGTCTTCGGCGCGAACGCGCGGACCCACGGCCCCGGCACCGGTTTCGTCCAGCGCCTTCAGCAGCGCGTCGAGCGAGTCCGGCGCGCCGAGTTGGGCGCCGTTCACGAACACGAGCCGCTCGCTAGCGACGTAACGGGCACCCGCGTTGGCGGCCGCACCAAAGGTTGCGCCGGGTCCCGACTCGACGACCGCGACGCCGAGCGGTGCGCAAAATGCGCGCGCCGCATCGGGATCGGCCGCGCCGAACGTCACCGCGACCACCGCGGTGCCCGGCGCTTTTGCCGCGGCGACGACTGACCGCAACGCTGCCGCTTCACCCGCACCGGTGCGGGACAGAGTAAACACGACGGCGGTCAACATCGTCACCCTGCCGTCTTCGCGTCACGGGGTGCCGGGTTCCCCGCCGTTCTGCCGATAATACGGAATAATGGAGCTAGACACGGGCCGGACGGCTGCCACGACCTACGTGTGGCAATTACTCACGCAAAGCCGCAAGCCGGGCGACGACGGGTACTTCGAGCACGTCCGCGCCGAGCTGCTCGATCTCTTCGAGCACGCGCCGCGCCTGTTCGTCGACATCGGCTGCGGAACGGGCGTCACCGCGCGCGAGGCGCAGCGGCGTTTTCCCGGCGCCGTCGTCGACGGTTTCGAATTCTCGGCGGCCGCCGCCGCCGTGGCGGCGACGCACCTCGATCACGTGCACCAAGGCAACGTGGAGGAGATGGATTTCGCGCAGCTCGGCTACGCGCCGCAATCGATCGATGGTCTGCTCCTCGCCGACGTGCTCGAGCATCTCTACAACCCGTGGAACCTGCTGGTGCGCCTGCGGCCGTTCCTCGCTCCGAACGCGCAGATCGTCGCGTCGATTCCCAACGCGCGCAACCTCGTTCTGCTCAACGATCTGGCCAATGGGAAATTCAGCTACGAACCGGCGGGCTTGCTCGACGTAACGCACATCCGCTTCTTCACGCTCAGCGAGATCCACAAGATGTTCGCTGAAACCGGCTACGACGTGGTCGGCGTTACCGGCTGCCTCGATCCCCGCATCGGAAAATTCGAACCGGTCACGGCCCCGGTGAACCTGGAACTCGACGCGATCACGCTCAAGAACGTCGACGATTCGAAGCTCGCCGAACTCGCGACGATTCAGTTCTACGTGCGCGTCCGGCCCGGAGCACCGGCGAAGTAGAGATCGCCGAAGATCACCGGCACGTCCAAGGCCGTTACCTCGAGCACGGCGGCGCGCGCGTCGATCGGCGGCATCAACGGCCGGAAAATCCAGCGGTCGATGCTGCGCACCTCGATCTCGAACGGCTCGTCCGCCCCGCTCAGGCGAACGGTAATCGGACCGATCCCCATCAGCCACGCGTAGACCTGACGCCCGGTAAACGGAATCCGCAGGGTCGCGCCGGCCTCCGTCGCGGCGGCGACGTTTTCGTTGTACGCTTGAAATTGGACTTCGCCGCCGGCCAAGGCGCCGCGGCCCCAGCTGCCGCTTGCGATGAAACCGGATGCGGGCGCACGCCACGCGTACGCGAGGCTCAAATCGCGGACCGGCGGTTCGGGCGGCCGGGGGGCGCTCGATGCCCAGAAGCAGGTCGACGAACGTTCGCGCGAACGGAATGCCGAGCAGTTCCGCAACCACCGGAGCGTGGTGAACGCCGTCGACGGTCAGAGCCGGCGCGCCGTCGCCGGTCCAAACGGCGTCGCCCGAGGCAACGAGGCGTTCGGTGAGCGTTGCGAGGTCGATCGATGCAATGCCGTAGTAGCGCGCAACGTCCTCATAGATGCGCATCGCCGGGGTCGGACCGTCCACCGCCTCGCCGGCGCGCGCGAGGTAGACGAAGACGAATTCGCACGCCGGATTGACCGCGCGGATCTGCGCGATGATGCCGTCGAGCGCGGCAGAACAATTGGCATACGCATAGTCGTTCACATCGTTATGCGCAAATTCGATCAGCACGAGATCGGGATGTTCGGGCGCAACCTCAGCCTCGACGTTGAACGCCGCCCAGTGCGTGCAGAAGCCGCGCAGGCCGCGGTTCACCAAACGCACGTCCGCATTCTTCGCGTATGCCTGCAACGTGGCGGTCAGATGGGCGAGATACTGTCCGCGATACGTCAAACTCGTCCCGAACGCAACCACCGTTGCCGGCTCGCCGGCGTGCAGACGGCGCGCAAGAGCCGGAATGCCGCCGCGTACTTCGAGCAACCCCACTATGCCCCGACGACGAAAATGTCGCCGAATACGACCGGCGTTCCGGTGACCGTTACTTCGAGCACGTAATCGGCGGCCGCGACTTGCGGTATCAGCGTCAACAAGCGCCAACGGTCGCCGCTATCGACCACGACCGGATACCGTTCGGGACGGCCGGGAAACGCGCTCGTCAGGCCGCCGTTTCCCAACGCCCACGCAAAAACCCACGCGCCCCGAAACGGAATGCGGAGCATCGCGCCGGGTTCGGCGGCGGCGGCAACGTCCTTGACGTACGCGTCGACGACCGGCGGTTCGCGTTCGTCGAACGGTCCGACCGACCAGCGCCCCTTGGCAATGAACTGCGACGCCGGCGCACTCCAGGCATGCGCGAACAGCGCGTCGCGTGCGGCCGGGGCGGGTTGCGGCGCAGCCGTCGACGCGCGTAACAATTCGAGCAGCGCGCCGGCGAACGGACGGCCGAGCGCATCGGCCGCGACCGGCGCGTGATGCACCCCGTCGACGGTCAACGCGACCCCCGAGGCGACGGCGTCATCGGCGCACTGCGTGAGATCGATGGACGGCAGGCCATAGTAGTCTGCCACCTCTTCGTGCAAGCGCATTCCGGCGGTCGGCCCGCCGGCGGCGGCGCCGTGCGGAGCGAAGTAGACGAAGGCAATGTCGCATTTCGGACGCGCGCGCCGGATTTGCGCGATGATGCCGTCGAGTGCGCGCGTGCAATAGGCCAGCGCGTCCGGCGTCGCCTCGTTATGCGCGAACTCGATCAGCACGAGATCGGGATCGTGCGGCAGCACGTCGTGACCGACGCGAAACGCGGCCCACAGTGCCATATAACCGCGCAGCCCGGCGTTGACGAGCCGCACGTTTCCGTTTCCGGCGGCCGTCGCGAGCGTCTCCGTCACGCGGGCGAGATACTGACCGCCGTGGGTCAAACTCGTTCCGTACGCCACAATGGTGGCCGGTTGGCCGGACGCTACCCGTCGAGCAAAATGCGGGATGCCGCCGCGGACCTGCAGCATCACGCGCGCGGATCGTCGCGCTCGTCGCGAAAGTAGTCGCGGTAGAGCCAGCGTTTGCGCGGTTTGACGGTCAGCAGCGGCGTGCGCCCGGCGACGACCGAATTCGGCGGAATCGTTTCGGCGATGATCACGCTGTTCGGCGAAACCACCGATCGTTCGCCGATCACCGCGGCGCCGGTGACCACGACCCCGGCAAACAAGATCGTCCCCGCACCGAACGTTGCTCGCGCCCCGCGGTCGGTCCCCACCGTGACGTTTTGATACGCGACGAAACGCTCGCCGTAGTCGGCTTTGCCGAGCATCATCCCCACGCAGTGGATCCAGAGAAAGACCTCTGGTAAGACCGTGTCCCACATGCAGACGACGGCGTTGAACGCCTTGTTGAGCGCAAAGAAATCCGCCGCTGCATCGAGCTCGCCGGCGCGCCACGCCTCGTTGCTGCACAGCCAGAGGAACATCGCGTACTGATCGGTCTGCGCGGGGTCGAAGCGCGTTCGATCGTCCGGGGTCCGGTAGCCCGGCAGCGCGCTGCACGAAAACGACCTCTCGACCCGCGGCAGCGCCGCTTCGAGGATCGGCTGCAACGAGCGGCGCTTCGGCCGGGGCGACACGGCATCGAGCTGACGCTCGAGACGCCATGCCAACTGTTCGACCCCGCCCACGACGACCACGAGGACGCCTTCGGTGGTGCATTGATGGCTTCCGCCGCAGCCTCAAGAAGCGCGGCGTCCGGGCCGAACTAGAGACAGATGGAAAAGATCCCCGTGTTCGTTCCCTATATCGGCGTCGATACGCTCAAACACCTGACCGACGCCTTAGACGTCGGCTGGCTCGGCATGGGCGCGACGGTCAAGGAGTTCGAGGAACGGATCGGCGCGTATCTCGGCGACGGGCGTACCGCGGTCTGCACGAACACCGGAACGGCGGCACTGCACATCGCGCTGCTCGCCGCCGGGCGTGGGTCCCGGCGACGAGGTGATCACGCCGTCGTTCAATTACGTCGCCGACCATCAGGCGATTCGTGCCGACCGGCGCCACCGTCGTCATGTGCGACATCAACGACGACGATCTCGGCATCGACATCGCCTCGTGCGAGTCGCTGATCACGCCGCGACGAAGGCCATCATCCCGTTGCACTTCGCCGGCATCCCGTGCCGCTCGGCCGAGGTGTACGCGCTCGCGAAGCGGCACGGGCTGCGCGTGATCGAAGACGGCTGCCACGCGTTCGGCTCGACGATCGGCGGCGCGAAGATCGGCAGCTACGGCGACATGCAGTGCTTCAGCTTCGATCCGGTCAAGATCATCACGTAGCATCGACGGCGGCTGCGTCGTTACGTCGAATCCGGACGAAGTCGCGCCGCCTGCAGCACTTCCGGCTGCTCGGCGTCGACAAAGACACGACGCTGCGCTATCAAGAACAAGCGCGCCTGGGACTACGACGTCGTGAGCGAAGGCTATCGCTACCACCTCAACAACATCATGGCCAGCATCGGCGTCTCGCAGATCAAGCGCGCGGACGAGTTCATCGCAAGCCGGCAAGCGCGTCTGCACGCGGTATTCGGCCGCCTTCGACGGGCTGCGCGACGTGCGCGTGCTGCGCCGCTCGTACGCCGACGTGTCGCCGTTCATCTACAGCATCCGCATCCTCAACGGCCGGCGCGAAGCGCTGATCGAACATCTCGCGCAGCACGACATCGAGGTCGGCATCCACTTCGTGCCGGTGCACAAGCACACGTACTTCGCCCAGTGCCGCCGATCGCCGATGCCGGTGACCGAGCGCGTGGTCGACGAGGTCCTCACGCTGCCGCTGCACACGTTCCAGGCCGAAGCCGCGATCGAGCGCGTCATCGCCGGCGTGCGCTCCTTCTTCGAACGCTGAGCGGGCGTGAAGCCGATCGTGCTGTGGGGAGCCACGGGTCAAGCCCGCGTACTGGCCGAGTTTTTGGGCGCGCTCGGCTACGAAGTCGCAGCACTCGTCGATACCGATCCGGACGGTCACGCCGTTTCTCACCGGCGTGCCGCTGCTGCGCGACGACGCCGAGCTGCGCGCGTGGCGCGCGAATCGCGCCGGGAGCGTGGCCGCGCTCGTTGCCGTCGGCGGCACGCGCGGCGGCGAGCGGGTGGCACTGCAACGCTTGCTCGCGGCGACCGGGTACGAGATTCCGAGCGTCGTGCATCCGCGGGCCTTCGTCGCGGGCGACGCAGCGATCGGCATGGGCACGCAAATCCTTGCGCTAGCGGCGGTGTGTGCGGGCGCGCAACTCGGGGAAGGCTGCATCGTGAACACGTCGGCTAGCGTCGATCATGAGTGCCGCCTCGGCAACGGCGTCCACATTGCGCCCGGCGCGCATCTGGCCGGAAACGTCACCGTCGGTGAAGGGGCCTTTATCGGAACGGGCGCCGCGGTGATACCGCGCGTGACGATCGGCGCCGGAGCCGTTGTGGGAGCCGGGCGCGGTGGTGGTGGCCGACGTGCCGGCCGGCGCGGTCGTCTACGGAAATCCGGCGCGCGCTCGGAAGGCCGGATCATGACCTCCGCTACCTGCCGCTCGTGCGGCCATCCGCTTGCCGTGACGTTCGTCGACCTCGGGCTCTCGCCGCCGGCCAACGGCCTCACCGAGCCGCACGAACTCGGTGCCGGCGAAACGCTCTATCCGCTGCACGCCTACGTGTGCGAAGCCTGCCTGCTCGTGCAACTCGAACTCTTCGAAACGCCGGAGCAGATCTTTCGCGACTACTCCTACTTCTCGTCGTACTCGACTAGCTGGCTCGAACACGCGGAGCGGTACGTTGCGACGATGCTCGCCGAGCGCGGCATTCGCCCGGGCCACCGCGTCGTCGAACTCGCCAGCAACGACGGCTATCTCCTGCAGTACTTCATTCGCGCGCGGCGTCGAAGTGCTCGGCATCGATCCGGCCTCCAACGTCGCCGCCGTCGCGCGCGAGCGCGGCGTGCCGACGATCGACGAGTTCTTCGGCGTCGCGCTGGCGCAGCGCGTGCGCGACGAGGTCGGCCCGGCCGATCTGATGGTCGCCAACAACGTGCTCGCCCACGTGCCCGACATCAACGATTTCGTCGGCGGAATCGCGACGCTGCTGGCACCGGACGGTTTCATCACGATCGAGTTTCCGCACCTGACTGCGCCTCATCGAGGGCGTGCAGTTCGATACGATCTACCACGAGCATTTCTCGTATCTGTCCGTGCTCGCGCTGGCGCCGCTGTTCGCCCGGCACGGCCTCGAGATCTTCGATGTGACCGAACTGCCGACACACGGCGGATCGCTGCGCGTCTTCGTCGCGCGCGCCGGCACGCATCCGGTGATGCCCGCGGTGGCAGCCGTTCGTGCCGCGGAGCTCGCGCTCGGGCTCGATCGCGTCGATGCCTATCCGGCCTTCGGCGAGCGCGTGATGCGCGTGAAACGCGACTTCCTGGAATTCCTCATCGAAGCTCGCCGCGCCGGCAAATCGGTCGCCGGTTACGGTGCGGCGGCGAAGGCGACGACGTTGCTCAACTACGCGGGTGCGCGCACCGACCTGATCGCGTTCGTTGCGGACAAGAGCCCGCACAAGCAGGGCCGCTACATCCCGGGCGTGCGCGTGCCGATTCTCGATCCCGGCCACATCCGCTCGGCCAAACCGGATTACGTCGTCATCTTTCCATGGAACATCGCGGCCGAGATCCGCGCCGAACTCGCCGACATTCGCGCCTGGGGCGGCCGCTTCGTAACCGCCATCCCCGAACTCACGGTCGATCCATAACCAGCGGCGGCAACGCCCGGTCGCGCGCCGAGATGACGGTTACCGGCAGCGGCCAAGCGATGCCGAGCGACGGACTGTCGAACGCGATCCCGCGCGCCGCATCCGGCGCGTAGCGCGCGGAGATCAGGTAGTGCAGTTCGGTATCGTCCGCCAGGGTCTGGTAGCCGTGCGCGACACCCGCAGGCGCGTAGAGTAGCTGCGGTTTGTCCTCGCGCAACTCGAACGCTTGCACGCGACCGAAGCCCGGGCCCGGCCGCAGGTCGACCAGCACGTCGTACACCGCGCCGCGCGTGCAGCGGATCACGCGCACTTCCGCGTGCGGCGGGTCTTGGTAGTGCAGCCCACGCACGGTGCCGCGCCGCGCGTTGCGCGCTTCGCCGTGGTGCGGAAAGGCAATGCATAGGCCCGCCGCGGCGAACGCATCCTCGTCGAACACGCGCACGAACCAGCCGCGCTCGTCGGCGACACGATCCAGATCGATCAGCCACGCGCCGTCGAGGCCGGCGGGCGTCAGGCGCACGCCGCTCTCACAGCCGGAAAAACTCCTCGGCCAGCTTGCGCTTGCGCGGGCGGATCGTGAGATCGGGCGACGTTCCGGCAACGACGCTCTCGCGCGGTACGTCCGCATTGAGCACGCTCGCATTCGCCGCGATCACGCAGCGGTCGCCGATCGTCGATGCGCCGGCGATCAGCGCGCCGCCATACACGATGACGCCCTCGCCGACGACCGGCGCAGCCTCGCGGTCTTTGCCGAAGGTCACGTTTTGCGTCAACAGCAGATAGTTGCCGTACGTGCCGCGACCGACGACGGTGCCCAGGACGTGATTGAGAAACATCACCGGCGGCAGCACCGTGTCGTACATGCAGAAGAAACCGTTGAGCGCTTTGTTCAGCAAGAACAGCTTCTTCGCCAGCCCCAGATCGCCGGCAACGAACGCGCTGTGCGAGGCATAGTAGAGGAACGTCGTATACTGATCGCCGTGCAGGTGGTCGAACAGCACGGTGTCTTCATCGCCAAACGCGGGGTGCCGGATGTGCGCGAAACAAAAGCGCGCGCGTTCCGCCGCCTCGCGCATGACCTCGGCGAGGCGCAGCGGTTCGCCATCGGGGAAGAACGCATCGAGTTGGCGTCCGACATACTGCGCCAGCGCTGCGTCGTCGAGGGTTCGCCGGAAAGCCGGCTTAGCGTGCACCGGCAAGCAATTCCGTTCCGTACGCCGCGATAAGTAAACGTTCGAGCCCTTCGGGCGTGGCGACCGCCGACGGCCCTTGGGCGATCAATGAATCGAGGTTTCGCAAATACGCTTCGCGTTCGGCGTTGATCGACGCATCGGCCGTTGGATACGCGGCGTGAATCATCCGCGCCATGGCAGGCAGGTTAGAGATCTGCGCAAACGCCGCGTTGGGCTCGGCCGCGTAAACCGCCGGCGCCGAATCGAACGCGACCGACGGACCGTTCCCGCTCGCCCGGAGGTAGTATTCCCACTCCGAAAAGACGCCCGCGCGGCCGTCGAACAACCCGGCAATGTCGATGGCTTGCCGCGTGAACGCGAACGCCTCGATCGGACCGTACGGCGCGACGTGCGCCGAGCGCCGGTCGCTCGGCGGCAAGTACACGTTCCGCCCGTTGATCGTGGCCGTCGTGCGCGCGACGACGGCTTTCGTCTGACCTAGTGCAGCCGTGAGATGCGCGAGATGTTCCGGCGGCAGCGTACTGCCGGGGCGCAGCACGATGTATGCGTTCCCCGACGCGATGCGCAATGCCGTGTTCACCAGCGTCGGTTCGTGAAGCGCTCCGGTAAGACGCACCACGCTTATGCGTCCGGCGCGGTCGATGTCGTCCGCGATCCTGCCGAAGGGGTGCGTCGCGTACTCGAGCACGAGTGCGGTCCATTCGGTGAAGGTTTGCGCGGTAAGGGAGCGCAGCGTTCGTTCCAGCTCGCTGATGCGGCCGCCCGGAAGAACGATCACGGTCGGGCGCACGGATTCCGCAGTTTCGAGATTGTGCGTGCGTACGCCGGCCAGGAGTTGGTCGATGTCGAGCAACTTCGCCCGGATCGCGCCGTCTTCGTCTTTTACTCCGGCTTCTTGCGCCATGCGGTAACGCGTCCACATGTGACGCGAAATCGACGTTTCGTAACCGCTCAGCCGCGTGGCCGAACTCTCCGGCAAACTTTTTTACGAGATAGATGAATTCGAGAATGTCGCCGGCGTCGGCGATGTAGTTCTGCGGGCTCGATTGCTGCGCCGAATGCAGGCGCACGGCGGCCGTCGCTTCCGGCTCGTAGGCAAAGCGAACGCCGTTGGCGGCCCAGCGCACGACGATCTCGTAGTCGGCCGCTTTGATCGCTTCGTCGAGCTCGCCGAAGCGCTCGTAGAGATCGCGCCGCATCAACATCGTCGGGAAGCACATGTAGCAACCCTCGACGAGTAGCCAGGCGAACTCGTTGCGTCCGCCCGCGTAGCCGGCGTACGGCTGGCCGCTCATTTGGCGCACGCCGGTGAACTGCCCGCCTTCGTCGACGAAGTAGGTCGTCGTGTAGAGCACGTCGACGTTCGGATGATCCATCAAGTAACGATACGAGTACGAGATGCTGTGCGGCATCAAGAAATCATCGGCCGAGAGAAACAAGAAATACGCGCCGCGTGCTTCGCGCAGCCCCTTGTTGTGGTTTGGCACCATGCCGATGTTCTCGGCGTTGCGGACGTAACGGAAACGCGGATCAGATGCGTACTTTTCGACCAGTTCCGGCGTACGGTCGGTCGATGCGTTATCGACGACCAGGACCTCGAGGTTCGGATAGTCCTGGCGCAAGGCGCTTTCGATCGCGGTTCCGACCGTGTGAGCGTAATTGTACGTGGTGATGATGACCGTCACCAGAGGCTGGTCCATTCATAAAAGTATCGGCCGGAAATGCCGAACGAATAGCCATGGGGCTAAACGTCTTCGTTACCGGCAATTTGGGCTACGTGGGGTCGGTGCTAACCGCCGATCTGCGTCGCCGCGGCCACCGCGTTGCGGGGTACGACGCCGGATACTTTGCCCCGTGCCTGATCGACGACGCGACGGCACCCGACGAACAGCGCTTCGGGGATACCCGCTCCTTCGCCGAGGATCTGCGCGGCTTCGACGCGGTCGTCCACCTGGCGGCGCTCTCGAACGATCCCCTGGGCGAGCTGAACCCGGGCCTAACCGGCGACATCAACGTCGGCGGCCTCACCGCTGTTGCTAAGGCAGCCAAGGCAGCCGGTATTCGGCGCTTCGTTTTCGCGTCGTCGTGCAGCCTCTATGGGAAGTCCGACGGGGACACGCCGCTCGACGAGACCTGCGCGCAGAACCCGCTGACGGCCTACGCCCGCTCCAAGGTCGACGGCGAACGCGCGCTGGCCGACCTCACCGGCGACGCCTTCCGGCCGATCTCGCTGCGCTTCTCAACGGCCTACGGCTGGTCGCCGCGCCTGCGGCTCGATCTCGTGGTGAACAATCTCGTGGCCAGCGGCCTCGCCAACGGCGTCATCGCGCTCGAGTCCGACGGCACGCCGTGGCGGCCGCTCGTGCACGTGCACGACATGGCGCTGGCGATGGCACTGGCGCTCGAGAGCGACGTCGCGCAGACCGGCGGAACGGCCTACAACGTGGGCGCCGAAGCGGAGAACTATCAGATTCGCACGATCGCTGCGGCCGTCGCGAAGGCGCTCGGCGATCTTCCGATCACGATACCGCCGCCGTCGGCCGGCGGCGACCAGCGATCGTACAACGTCGGTTTTGCGAAGGTGCGCGCGGCGTTCCCGGCCTTCCGGACGGAGTGGAACGCTCGAGCGCGGCATCGCCGAACTCGCCGAGCGCATGCGCGGCAAAATGGACGCCGAGATCTTCGCCGGCCCGCGCTATTTCCGCATCCGCCGGATCCACGCGCTCACGGCCGCCGGCGCGATCGACGCCAACCTGCGCGTGCTCGCGGCGCAGGCCTAAGCCGCCGCTACCAGACGCGCCAGGGCGCGCGCCCGCTCTCCCACAGCTGCTCGAGCCGCGTCTTGTCGCGCAAGGTATCGAGCGGTTGCCAGAAGCCCTCGTGCCGGAATGCCGAGAGCTGTCGCTCGGCCGCCAGCCGCTCGAGCGGTTCGCTCTCGAAGATCGTCGCGTCGCCGTTGAGATACTTGAACACGGCCGGCTCGAGGACGAAAAACCCGCCGTTGATCGCGCCGCCGTCGCCGGGCGGCTTCTCCGTGAAGTCGCGTCACGAGGTTGGCGCGATCGGTCTCGATGCTGCCGTAGCGCCCGGCGGCACGACGGCCGCGATGGTCGCGATCTTGCCGTGCGCGCGGTGATACGCCACTTCGGCCGTGATGTCGATGTCCGACACGCCGTCGCCGTAAGTGAAGCAAAACGTGCCGCTATCCGCAACGTAGGGCATCACGCGCTGAAGGCGTCCGCCCGTCATCGTCCCTTCGCCGGTGTCGACGAGCGTGACCGTCCAGTCTTCCGTGTCGCTGCGATGGATCGTGAACTTCTCTTCGCGCAAGTGGAATGTCACGTCGGCCGTATGCAGGCGGTAGTTGGCGAAAAACTCCTTGATCATGTAGCCGCGGTAGCCCAGGCACACCACGAATTCGTTGATGCCGTGCGCCGCGTAAATCTTCATGATGTGCCAGAGAATCGGCCGGCCGCCGATCTCGATCAAGGGCTTCGGACGCAGGGCCGACTCTTCGGAAATACGCGTGCCGTAGCCGCCGGCCAGCAGAACCGCTTTCATGGCGCGTCACATTATCCAAACCCTGACGAATAGCATCGTACGGGCAGAGGCGCGGCCGAGCGGGGGCGTCGAACCCCTCCCTTCCATGATGCCGTACTACCAGCACTTCGGGCTGGACCGGGATCCGTTTCTCGACACCGCGGACCCCCATTTTTATCGTTCGACCGGCAATCTCGCCCACGCGAAGAATCGCCTCGTGCAGTCGATCGAACAGTCGCGCGGTCTGATGATCGTCGTGGGCGATCCCGGCACGGGCAAAACGAGTCTGGCCGGCGCGATCGAGCGAGAATTGCTCAATCGCGAAAACGTCCGCTTGGGCAAGATCCTCGATCCGAGCTTTGCCGGCGACATCGAGTTTCTCGTCACGATCGGGCGGGCATTCGGCTTGGCCTTTCCGCCGCGCTCGCCGGCAGCGCTGAAGAACGCGCTCAAGAACTTCTTCTACGACGCGGCCGTGGTCGAGGGATCGACCGTGGCGCTGTTCATCGACGAAGCGCAAAACCTCAGCGATGAGAACCTCGAAACGCTGCGTCTGCTGCTGAATTTCGACGTCCCCGAACGCAAGCTGCTCAACATCGTGCTCTTCGGACAGAGCGAATTCCGCGACCAGGTGAACAAACGCCGCAACCTCGCCGATCGCGTCGCGGGCTGGATCGATCTGGCGGCCCTCGGGCCGGCCGATACGCGCGCCTTGCTCGCCCATCGCCTCTCGCGCGCCGGCGGCGGCGGCGACCTGAGCATGACGTTTGCCGCCGACGGGCTCGATCTGATCATCGAGACCTCGCTCGGCACGCCGCGCCGGCTCCTGACGCTCGCCCACGCAACGCTCGAAGAAGCCGCGCTGCGCGGCCATCCGCGCGCGCTGCTGCGTCGACGCCGAAGTCGCGATTCGCAGCCGCGGCATGCAGCGCCGAGCGCCCCGGCGACGGCCGAGGAACGCGCCGGCGACCGAATCGGAGAAAACGAACCGCCGCTGGCCCTGGCTCGCGTTCCGATTCCCATAGTGGATCCGCACGCGTAGTGGATCCGAACGCGATCGAGGAGCTGTTCGAGCGGAACGCGGATATGCGGCTGCTCGAATTCCGCCATAACGAGCCCGGCAAAGGCGCGCCGCCGAACCGGCGGACGCCCTCGACGTTCGGCGCCGAGTCGATCATGGCGAGCACGCCCGACGCGATCATCGAGAAGGCGCCGCGGCTGCGCGTGGCGATCGCGGCCGCACCCGCATCGGGCGTCATTCCGGGCGCCGTCGTGGGCGTCGCGATCGACGTCTTCAACGACGGCAACGCGCCGGCACCGGAATCGAAGCTGCTCGTCTCGGTGCCGATCGAATCCGAATTTCGCACCGGCACGCTGCGCATCGACGGCCGCGAAGTCCAAGCCCCCGAGCAACTCTTCGGTTCGGGCCTGCCGATCGCGCGGCTCCCCGGTGCGACGTCGCTCAAGGTCACGTTCCAGCTCGCCATTCTGCCCGGCGTCAACGCGCTCTATCTTCAGCCGCGTCTGCAAGCCGACGGCGTGCCCGTGGTCGGCACTCCCGGCATGTCGATCAAGCGCGGCGTGACGGCCGGCCCCAGCGAGACGCCGCGCCCGTTCTACGAGCTGGACGACGAGGAAGCCGAGGAAGTGGCCGCGGAGTCGGCCGAGCCGATTCTGCCGCCGGTCTTGCCGCTCGTCGTCGAAACCGTCGCCGAACCCGTGGCCGTCGCGGCGCCGCCGCCCGTGGTCGAACCGCCGCCCGTGGTTGAACCACCGCCCGTCGCGGAGCCGCCACCGGCGATCGAGCCGCCCGCAGCCCCGCCGGCACCCGCCCCGGTTCGCACCGCGCGCGTGCGTGCCGCGGCCCCGAAACCGGCGCCCGAACCGCCGCCGGCGCTGCCGCTGGCCGAACCCGAGCCGGCGGCCGCAGCGAAGCCCGCGCCGGCACTCGCGCCGAAGGCGCCGCCGCGACCGGCCGCTGCAGCCGAAGAGCGCATGATCCGCTACCGCTCGATCGGCGTCAGCGACATCGGTCTGCTCGAGCGGCTGTTCGCCAGCGATCCGCCGGGCGTGATCGCGCACTTCATCATGATTTCGAGCATCGCGTGCACCGAGCCGGGCAGCGGCGAAGACACGAGCGGCTACGCGCTCTTCTTGCGCCGCGACATCGAGTTGCTCGGCCGCGCGCTCGTGCACTCGCGCATGGGCAAAGCGCCGCAATACCGGATCGCGCAAGGCGATCTCGACGGCCTCTCGCTCACGTGGGACGACGCGCCGCAGCAAGCCTTCCCGCCGCAACGGCGCTTGCGCCGCGACTTGCGCAAGCCCGAGCTGGCCGCGATCGGCGAAGCTGATGCAGTCCTCCGAACGCGACGCCTCGCTGCGCACGCGCATCGCGTTGCTGGCGCTCGCGGGCACGACGCTCGACGGCGCGGAGAAACGCGCGGCCGACGCGTGCACGACGGCGCTGCGCGGCATATCGTTCGGCCGCGCTCGCGTGGCTCGTTCCGCTGTGCGTCGCCTCGGCCGGAGCGGAGGCATTCGTCGTGCCCAACGCGCCGCCGGCGCTCGATGATGCCGGCCGCAAACTCGTCGCCGCACTCAAGGCCGCAATCACGTCGTGACCGAGCGTGCGCGTGCTGCTCGGCGTCGCGAGCGCCGGCTCGCCGACCAAGCCGTTTCTCGACTCGCTCGCGCAACTGAACCTTCCCGATAACGTAGCGCCGCTCAAGCGCAGCATCGCGGTCGGCAATTTCATTCCGGCGCAGCGCGAGCTCATCATGAGCGACGCCGTCGCGGAAGACTTCGACTACCTCTTCTTCGTCGACGACGACATCGAGTTGCCCGAACGCGCTCGAGCGATGCTCGTCGAAACGGCGGAGGCCGATCCGTCGGCCGCCGTCGTGGGCGGGCTGTACTACAGCCGCGATTCGGCACGTCCGATCGCCGTCGACGACTGGGACTCGGCCGACACATCGATCCGCGCACATTCCCGCCTTCACGTCGACTTCGACCGTCGACGGTCGCCGGCATCGGCTTCGGCTGCGCGCTGTTGCGCGTGGCGGTCGCGCAAAACGTTCAAGCCGCCGTATTTTCCCGCGCACATCTACATCGAACTTGCGGCGCGGCGCGCGCGCCAGTGCGACGAGGATTACTTATACTGCGAGCGCGTTCGCAAAGCCGGCTACGTCGTCCGTCTCGACGCGCGCGTGCGCTGCAACCACTACGACCGCGCGAGCGATACGTTCGCGCCGCTGGCGTGGGAAGACGATGCCGCGACCGCGGCGCCGCGCATGATCGTCAGCGCCGGCAACGGCACGCAGCTCGTCGCGCTCGACGACTTCGGCGCCGCGCGTCGTCGAGCGCCACGTCGCAGCCGACGTTACCTATATAACCGTCGACTAAATCGGGTTAGCTCGTGACGTCGAGCAGCGACGAGCGGCGTTCGCTGTTCACGCTCTTCGAAAACGACTGGAAGCGGCCCATCGTCGCCAGGCGCGTCGCGCACGCTTCGTTGAACGCCCTCAGCCGTTTGAGCTGCGCGTCGCGATACTTCGCCAAGCGGTCGATGCGCTTCATGATCGGATCGTAATCTTCCGTCGAGCGGTTTGGCTTCGCGCATGCGAGATGTCGAGTTCGTGCGTGAGCACGCGCTGCGTTACGCCACGACGCTTCGCACGCTTCCCAGTTCCGGCTCGCGATCGCCTTGTCGACGTCCAAGACACTCGCGCTCGAGAGCGACGATGAGTTCGACCGGCGGGCGGATCATACCACGGCGACGTCTTGGCGCGGTTCCGGCTGGCAAATTCGATCTTGTAGCGGCGCACGGCTTCGGCCCAGGCATCGCGGATCATGACCATTTGCGGCAGCACGCCCTCGGCCGCGCGACGTCGCCTTCATGTTCGCCTCGACGAGTTCGCGATACCAGAACTGATAGAGCGCGGCGTTGCTCTGCGCGAGTTCGCCGCCCAATTCGAAGTCGATCGCGTCGACCGCCGCGCGCGCACGCCCGCTGCGCCGTGCGCAGGAAGTTGTGCCGCGCCTGAATGTCGCTCGGCTCGGTCTTCATGCGCTCGATCGCCTTGCGCGTGAAGAGCACGATGGCATCGAAGATCTTGACCATCAGATCTTCTTTGGAAGCGGTCGAAATCGACGCTTCCAAGTACTTCATCGATGGGTGAGGTACAACGCTCACGTTTAGCCTAGTGTCCGATCGCCGCGATTTGGCCTTGCAGTGCCTGCAGTTCGGCGATCTGCGATTCACTCGCCGTGAACTGCGCGCGCAACTGATCGGCCTGCTGCGTCGCTTCGTTGTTGATCAGCGTGATCTGCTGCTGCAGCGAATCGATCTGCTGGTTGTTGGTATCGGTCGATACTCGTCAGCAACACGCTGGCGAGGTTGTCCGGCGTGACGACCTGTTGGTAAGAACGTCGCCAGACCGTCGATGTTGGCGAGCGCGGAGCCGAACAGGTACGCGAACCCGTAGGTCGCACCCGGCGACCGGTTGTGCGCCGGCCTTGTTGCTGGTGAGCTGCGGCGCGAGCGTGAACAGGCTCTGGACGGCGATGGGATTCGACGCGTAGGCCGCCTCGAACGCCGTGGTATCGAGCGCCGCAAGCTTTGCCGCTCGTCGCGTTGACGGTGAAGCTGCTGTCGCTGGTCGAGCTGTCGCTCGAGCTGCTGTCGTCATCGATCCGTCGTACCGACCGACTGCTGAGCTCGTGTCGAGCGTGATGCCGACGCTTTGCAGCGAGTTGTACGCGGTCGAACCCGACGGGATGAAGCCGCTGACGAGGTTCACGAGTTGATCGCGCAGCTCGGAGACTTGATAGTTGCTGTACAAGCACGCCGCCGCCGCTGCTTTGCGAGGACGACGTCCCGGTCGTCGCATCCGTGCCGGCGGTAACCGTCGGGGCCGCGGTGTCGGTGTTCAGCTCCGTGATCGCGGCGTTGTACGCCTTGATGAACGTGTTGATCGCCGCTTCGGCTTTGGTCGGGTCGGCGGCAACGGTGACCGTGTAGAACGTCGAGCTCGCCGGAGCCGCCGGAGTCGCGTTGACGTTGAGGTCGATGCCGGGGATCGCATTCGTGAAATCGTTGGTCGCGCTGTAGACCGTGTGCTGGCCCGATTGATCGGTGTACGTCAAGCTGCGCTTGGGTACCGGCCGAGGTGCGTGCCGGTCTTGAGGCCCGGCAGCGGTGAGGAAGTTACTCGTGTCGAGCGATGCGCCCAGCAAGATGCTCTGCGGACCCGGCGTGTTGCTCGACGAGCTCGATCGACGAGGTCTCGGCGTTGTAGGTCGCCGTTACGCCGGCGGCCGAGCGTTGATCTGCGTGATGAGATCGGCCAGCGTATTTTTGGTCGGGTCGACCGTGAACTGCACGCCGTTGATCGTGAACGTTCCGGCCGTAACGGCCGTCGCGAAACCGGCGTTGTTGTCCTGATTGAGGACCGAGTTTGCGTTGATACCCGCGATGTCCGACGAACTCGTGATCACGCCGCCGCTGAGCTGCGCCGAATCCAACTTGAGGACCGACTCGAGATTGCCCTGATCGCCGCCGCTGCCGATCGTGGTCACACCGGTCAGCGTGACCGTTCCGTTCGCGTTCAAGCGTGGCGGTGCCGCCGTCGTTCGCTTGCAGCGCGGTGTTGATATTGGCAACGATCGCTTCGATCGACTGCGTGTCGACGTTGTAAGTAACTGCGACGCCGTTGATCGTGATCTGTCCCTGCGTGCCGGTTCCGTTGCTCGGAACGATCGCCGTGCCCTGATTCGCGAGAACGATCTGGGGAGCCGGAGGCGCCGGTTGGACCAACGGACCCGGGATGAGCGCCGCGTTCGCGTTCGGATTGTTGACGATCGTCGTCGAGGTCGCTGCGGTCTGCGCGTTGATCGTGTAGGTGCCGGCGATCGGCGTCTGACCTTTGATCTGCGAGGCGGTCGCTGCGGGCGAACCGCTCGACGTATTCGATACGTTCGCCTTGAACGCTCCGAACACCGTCGGATCCGACAGCGCGGTCAGCGAGTCTTGCACCGAACCGATGAGGTTCGTGATCTTCAGCAACGCGGTGTTTTGCGCGTTCAGGTTGGTGATCTGCGTCTTGACGGGCTGCTCTTGGAGCAGCGTGTCAGCGGTGTACTTCTCGATGATCGAATTGTAATCGATACCCGACGAGACGCCGGGGAAGCTGACCGGCGGGGCGTTGCCGAGCGTTCCCGACGTTGTAGAGGTACCTGAAGAGACACCGGAGGTTGAGGACACGATTAAACCTTCTTGTTGACGACGCTGCCGTCAAGATGATCGAAGTATTTTGCGAGAGCGATCATTGTTTCGCTCGGGAACTGAACGATTACCTTACCGGTACTCTTATCAGTGAACACCGTCACGATCTCGTTGGGATCGGTTTCAACTTGGAACGACACCGATACGTTCTGTTCTTGCGCGTTGAACAGCACCGCGACGCCTTTGGCCAGCGACGGATCGGTGCCGTCCTTCGAATTCTTCGACGTCGCGGGAAGCGTTGCCAAACCGGGCGTCGGCCCGATCGAGATTCCGACGCCGCCGCTGTTCGACTGGCTGTCCGATTTCGCCGCAGGCGCTACGCTCGGCGTGGAGGGTGCGGGCGGCGCCGACTGCGCGGGAGCCGATGCGGTGGCCGGGGTGGCGGCGGGCGCAACCGGCCAAATCTGTGTGCTCGCGACAGCGCTCTGAACGTCCATGTTCGGAACCTCCTATGATCAGATATCGGCGGTAAAGACCCTGACTTTAGACTGCTTGCACGATCTTAGCATAGCAAGCGACGATCGCTGCTGCGGCCGAACGCAGGCGCTCGCGGGCGAATTCGCCGGCCGTCGAGATGCCGGGATCGGCGCGAACGGAGGCTTCCCACGCGCCGCCGAGCCCGCGCATCACGCTCGCCTTGTCGGCAGGATCGACCGTCCAAACATGGGCCGGCGGCAGGTCGACCCAGCGGGTGTTCGAGCAGACCACGGCCGCGCCGAAAGCCGCCGCCGTGAGCAGCCGGCCGTGACCGCGCGTGGTCCAGGCAGCGTCGGCGATGACCGACGCCGTGCGGTAGAGCGACGCGAGCATTTCGGCCGGCGGCTCGCCGATCAGCGTCACCGCGCGCCGGCGCGAACTCGCGCAGCCGCTCGGCATAGACCGGGTCGGCCACGGGACCGGCAAAGACCAGCGGGAATCCGGCCTCGCCCGCCGCGCGAGCGACGATCAGCTGATTCGCCTCGGGCCAGATCGGGGCGTGGACGAGCATGAACGGGTCGCTGCCGGTCAGCGCCCCGACCGGTACGGGCGCTCCGGACGCCGTCGGCAGCGGCGGGACGATGAACGTCGGCCGGCGCGGGCGCAGCGCTTCCACGACGGCGCAGTTCGGCCGCGGAATTCACCAGCACGACGTCGGCCATGGCGAGGACGCGCTCGGAGTCGGCCAATCCGGCGATCGCCGGGGCGTAGGGCTCGCGCCGCGCCGATGCCGTCGACTTCCACCGCGCGCCGCGCCAGCATATCGAGATAGGCGCTCACGCTGCGGTCATCGGCCGAGTAGCCGAAGCAATAGGGCGCGGTGATCGCGCCCCAGTAGCCGCCGGCCTGCGGCGATTCGTGGAAGGCGTGCACGACGAGCGGCCGGCGCGCGTCGCTCGCCCATTGCGCCACGCTGCCGGGCGTAGGCGCCGGGCCGGACGCCGAAGAGATGCACGAGCTCCGGCCCGAACGCCGCGAGCCCCGCGACGTTGCTGACGACCTCGACCGCGAAGCCCTCGCGGCGCAGCGCTTGCGCCAGCGCGTCCGGCCTCCTCGGTATCGGAATCGGGCACGTGCGGCGGCGTCGGGCCGCACGGCGATCGCGATCCGGCCGGCCGATCGGCCGACCGTCAGCCCGAGGTCGAGGTCCGGCAACGGGCGCTCGAACGGCTTCCCGCGCTCCGCTCACGGCGAACTCCGCCGCCCCGCCGGCGCCCAGCTCGAACGCCAGCATCACGTCGGCCGGCAGCGGATCCGCGATGCGCACGCGCACGCCTGCGGCGCTTCGCATCGGTACGCACGACGCGGCCGGCCGGCACGGGCGCCGGGCCGGCGCCGACCGCGAGATCGAACGGCGCCGCCGGCCCGGGCTCGGCAAAATCGCCGTACCAGGCGCGCGCATCGGCGTCGGCGCCGGCACCGCGGAACCACGATCGTCTCGGCGATGTCGCCGAGAAACGCGGCGCACTCGATCGCTTGCGGAACCGTAGGCGATCGCGTTTTTCTTGAACGCGAACCGGCGCGCGTACACGGCCGCCGCAATGCGCGGCAGCGCAACGGCGAGCGGCGCGGCGCCGAAGAATCCGCGCGCGCGCGCACGCTCGAACAACGCCGTGTCGCCGTAGCGAAAGACGTCTTCGCGCCAGAATCCGCCGCTGAGCGCAGCACCGCTCGAGGTCGGGAAAGACGCGTTCCACGATCGCGCCGGCGTGCGCGTCGCCGAGCACGCCGAGCACGGCGTGCGGGAAGACCAGCGGATCCGTTTCGCGCAGTTCGAGTTGCGCGAGATCCACGTACACCATCGGAATCGTAACGCTGCGCTCACCGCTGCAAAAGTGCAAGTCGGCCAGCACGGCGGGTTCGCGGCCGCGCGTAACCGGCTCGATGCGCAGCGCGGCGAGATGCTCCGCGCGCGCGAGTTCGCGCAGCGCATCGGTGCGCCACGACCACGGCTGCAAGGCCGGGAAAACGCGATGCACCCTCATGCGGTCGGCACCTCGAGCAGCGCCGCAACGGCGTGCGCATCGCGCGACCGCGGAGACGCCGGCGAGTTCGTCCCGCGCGGATAACGCAAACCGGACGTTGTTCGCGCCGGCGTCGCGCCAGGCCGCCAGATCCGCGGACGATGTCGATATCGACCGTAAGCGTCTCTTCCATCGGAACGTTCGATGCCAGCAGCAATTCACGCAGCACGCCGAGCACGTCGTGCACGCCGAGGTCGCCGTCGAGACCGATCGCGATGCGCACGGGATCCTTCGCGCGGAATGCCGCCGCAAGTTCGACCAGAAACGGGCGCGCCTGCGACCATTCCGCAGCGTCGCGCAGCGGCAGCAGCACGCGCACGCCGCGTGGCGTTGTCCACCGGAGCGTTCGCCGCTTCCGTGCGCAACGGCACGCGATCGGTGGCCGGATCGAAGCCGCGCGGAACGGACCAGCGGCGCTCGTAAGCCGCGCGCAAGAACGGTGCTTCGTCGAGCGCGCCCACGAGCGATACGGCGTCGGCGGGCGCGAACAAATGCGCGTAGGCATCTTCGCAGCAGGCCACGAGAAAATTCGCCGCGCGCACGCGCCGGGTGAAATCCTCAACGCCGAAGCGCGAGAAGCCGAACGTTTCATCGAAGCCGCCGACGAGCTCGAGCACTTCACGGCTCACCACCATCACGGGCGACGTCGCGACGTCCAACAGCGTCGCCTCGCGCGCGAACGCCTCGGCCCGGCGCTCGTAGAGCGTTTGCATCTCGGCCACGCTCCGGTAACCCAAATCGGGCAGCGATTCGGGCCGGTCGGCGCCGCCGAGCCGCGGAACGGCGACGCCCAAGCGCGGCATACGCCGGAACGCATCCATCAGCCGCGCCAGCACGCCGTGCGGAAGCTGCGCGTCATCGCGCACGATCGCGACCGCCACCGGCGGTCGTGCTGCCCAGCGCGCGGTTCAAGCCCGCCGCGAGCTGCACGTCGAACTCATCGGGCACGAGACGCACCCACGGGTGCACTTTGAACTGGCGCTCGGTCGTCGCCGCCCCGGCGGCGTACACCGCAAAGGTCGCGCCGTCATAGGTTTCGCCGAGCAAGGCGCGCAGCGTTTGCTCGGTGGCGGCGGGTTTCGAGGCGGCGACGAACACGACGTCCAACTGCTGTAAGGCCGGCACCGGCGGCAGCACCGCCGGTACGATCTCGCCCGCCGCGCCGACGGCGAACATGCGGCGCTCGGGCAAACGTTCGATCGCGTTTTGCGACGACGTCCCACGCGCCGGCGCCGGCGGCCGAACCGGCGTTCACGATGCGCCCGGCGTGAAAGAGCGCCGCGCCGTACGGCGCCGCGGTGCCTTGCAACGCGACCGCGTAGCGCGCGCTGCGTTCGAGCCGCTCGGCCAGCGTTTCCACATCGGCCCGGCTCGGCAACGCGTTCGCATCGGCCACCAGCACGTAACGGTCGCCCGTTCGGGCAAGAACGCTGCGCACGGCATCGCCGTCGCCCGGTCCGCACACCGTGCTGTTGCCGTTGACGGCCAGGAGCGCGCCTTCACGGCGCGCGCGGTTGCGGCCGAGTTCGTCGCCCGCGACGATCAGCACGTCGATCGGCGGATACGGCGTGCGCGCATAGCCGCGAATGTTCCCCATGACGCGCACTTCGCGCATGACGAAGGCCGAGCGCAAGCGCGCCGGATCGCGATGCAGCGTTTCGGGTTCCCAACCGGCGACGGCCGGCAAAACGGCGCAGGTTTCCGAAGTGCGCCGCGCAGTTGCGCGCGAGTCCTCGTCGGCCTCGAACGTGAGCGAGGGTTCGCAGAGCACGTCACGTCCCGCGCGCCGGGCATGAACGGCGAGATCGAGATGCAGCGTGACCGGATCCAGCGCAACGTCGCTCGAGCGAGCGCACGAATTCCGCCGACACGAAGTATGCGCCGCGCTGCGGAACGTCGACCGGACCGCGCACCGCATCGGCGAATTGGCGGTCGGCCCGGGCCGCGATCAGCGAAACGAGATCGAAGGGATTGGGGCCCGAGCGCGATGGCGCGAGCATCGCGCCGAAACGTTGGCCGGCGCCGACGAAGGCGCGGCCGCCGACGATCGCCGGCGCCGGTCGCCATAGCGCGCGCGAGCGCCCCGAACGCTTCGGGCGCGAACTTGACGTCGGCATCGACGATCGCGATCCAATCGGTCGCGGCGTCCGCGGCGAGTTGCTGCAAGCGCTCCGGACCGCGTAGCGATCGAGGCTTCTTCGATCGTCGCCGGCAAGCGCTCGAGCGCGCGCACAAGCGTTTCGCGCACCACGAGATCGGATGGCGGCAGTGTGAGAACGACCGTGCGCACGGCCTACGTTAGACTTGCAGCAGCAACTCGGCCCGCACCGGCGATGTCCCCGTCCTGCAACAGCATACCGGCGAGTTCGAGCGCGACCCGGGCATCGGTCCCGACATGCGCTTCGAGCAGTTCCCGCGCTTGCGGTCGCGCGCCGCCCTCGCTCAACATCTGCGCGCTGCCGAGCAGGGCGTCCACGTCGTCCGAACGCACGTCGACGAAACGCTCGAGCGCCCGCAACGCGGCCGCGCGCGATCACCGTTCTTGAGCGAGATGGCAGCGCGCAAACGCAAGCGCTTCGGCGTACACGTCGGGCGCCGACGATTCGACGCGCGCAAAGTCTTGCACGGCGCGCGCTTCGTCGCCCAGGTGTCAACGAAGCGAGCGCCGAGTTGAAGCGCAGTTCGGCGTTCTTGGGATCGATTTGAAGCCCGGCTTCGGCTGCCGTGCGCGCTTCTTCGTGCCGATTGAGCGCGAGCAGTCGCGCCGAGCGGCGGGTGTAAGTCTTCGGCCCGGACGCACGGCGCCAGCAGTTCTTCGGTATGCAATTTGAGCAGGCCGGAAATGTCGCCGCGCTCGGTGAGAACGCGTTCCGCGAGCGAAATTGCAAAGCCGTTGCCGGGCGACAGCTTGAGCGCCGACTCGAGATACGGCATCGGGTCGCCGCGGTTCGAATCGATGAGGGCGCGGGCCGCGGCGACGTTGAGGCGCGCGACGAGCGCGGGATTGACGGTCGAGGTATCGACCAGATGTTCGACCAGCGCGATCGCTTCGGGGAAGCGGCTGCGGCGCAGCAAGAAATTGACGTGCTCGAGAAATCCGCGCTGGGTATCGGCTTCGGCGAGTTGCCGGAAGGCAACCTCGGCCTCGTAAAAATTGCCCATGCGCTCGAGCAACACCGCGCGCGCATGCAACAGCGGATACGCCTGCGGCTTGTTGGACAGAGCCAGGTTGATGTTTTCGAGCGCCTTGTCGAACCGCTGCTCGCGCTCGTACGACCCCGCCGTCGCGTAGTAGATCTTCCACTCGAAGATCTCTTCGTCGGTCATGACGCTGTACGCCATGCGTTCGCGCAGGTCCATGGCTTGCTCGAACAGTTCGCGCGCTTCGTCGAGTCGATCGAGCTTGATCAGAACCTGGCCCTTGACGAAAATCAAGCCGGCATCGTTGGGGAATTTCTCGATGCCCTTCTCGGCGATCTCGAGCGCTTTGTCGTTGTCGCCTTTGGATTCGCAATAGGCTTGACACAGCATCAGGTAGGCGAGCGGGAAATACAGCTTCGCTTCCTTCGCGGTCGCGAGCATCCGCTCGAGCACTTCGATGCCGAGATCGATGTCGCCCGAACAGATCGCCGAGTTGCCGAAGTTGAAGAGCGAAAACGAGTCGTCGCCGTTCTCTTCGTAGGCGCGCGACACCAGCGGCTGGTTGCGGCTGTCCTTGTCGCGCCCGATGAGCATCTCGTGCGTGTAGCCCTTGTGCAGGATCGTGATCGGCGAGAGCACGGCCGAGGTCGGTTCGCCGTCGTGCGAGCCGATCGTCTCGTGGATCACGCCCTTATAGCGCAAACCCTGACCGGTCGGGAAGATGCGAATCAAGCGATGCGACATCGTGCCCATGCCGGCGGCGTCGCTGATCAGGTTGACGATGTTGATGTACACCGACGTATCGGTCGCCGGGCGTGGTGCGCAGCGAGTTCACCAAGTTGCGCGATTCGCGTTCGAGCTCTTCATCCGCGTCGAGAATCAGCGTCCAGCGGCGCGTCGCCATCTGGATCGCTTCGTTGCGGGCCCAGGCGAAATCGTTGCGCCACTCGCGGAAATCGACGTTCGCGCCGTAGGAGCGCGCGATCTCAACGGTGCGGTCGGTCGAACCGGTGTCGATGATGTTGATCTCGTCGACGACGCCTTTGACGCTCTCCAGGCATTCCGCAAGGAAGCGCTCTTCGTTCTTCACGATCATGCACAGGCTGATGCCTTCGGGCAACTGCTGGTCGTCCGGGCCCGGAACCGGCAAGTTGAACAGTAAGCCCGTCTGTAAGAGTGCGAAGACCGAGTGTTCGTGCGCGTCGTTGATATGGATAGGCATGCGGAACCCCTTTTAGTTCGTTTTCGGCCGGGAGCGCGTTGACCTTAGACGCCGGCCGCCGCCCGGGACAATACAAAAGGGGGCCCGCCGAAGCGGACCCCCCGTTGCTAACGCTAGAGCGTTGGTTAGCGGAACAGGCCGAGGACCGTCTGTGCGTTGGTGTTCGATTGCGCGAGCACCGTCGTACCGATTTGGACCAGGATCTGCAGCTTGTTGTAATCGGCGGTCGCTTGGCCGACGTTGAGGTCCGTGATGTCGGACGCCGACGCCGTCAGGTTGACCGACGCGATGTTGTTGTTGTTTTCCGCGTTCTGCAGGCGGCTGATGACGGCACCGAGAGCGGCGCGTGCACCGTTGACCTGCGTGATCGCTTGGTCGATCTGACCGATAGCGTCTTGCGCACCGAGAACGGCACCGGCCGTGCTCGGGTTGCCGCCGATGATCTGGACGGTCGCAACGTTGACGTTGGACACGCGCAGTGACGACGAGCTGACCGACACGAGGCCGACCTGGATCGTCGCGCCTTCATTGGCGCCGCCTTGGAATTGGAACGCCGGGCCATTCGGGTTCGAGTTGACCGAGATGTACTGCGTGACTTTGACGAACGAGGTCGTGCCGACGTCAACCGTTGCTGCCAACGAGTTGAAGTTGACCGTGACGCCGTCGATCGCGAACGAGAATTTGCCCGCGCCGAGGGTGATCGTCGCAGCTTGCGAGTACGAGGCCGTGGCCGACGAGAAGAAGCTGACGACGATACCCTGCTGGGTCGCGTTGAGCTG
Organism: Vulcanimicrobiota bacterium; assembly: GCA_963845455.1. GTDB lineage: Bacteria > Vulcanimicrobiota > Vulcanimicrobiia > Vulcanimicrobiales > Vulcanimicrobiaceae > Lustribacter. Next base: position 614,195 of record CAWJSM010000005.1, read on the forward strand.
TGCGACTTGCAGCTGGATCGTGCCGTCAACGATCTTGTTCGAGGTCGCCGAGATCGAGACGCTGGTGATGAGCGCCGAGGTCTGCAGCGTGGTGTTGAACGCACCGATTTGCGTGTTCGCCGTGATCGTGGCGGCCGCGCTGGTGGCCGGCTGGAAACCGGCGTGCGTGCCGTCGAGCAGTGCTTGGCCGTTGAAGTTCGTGTTCGAAGAAATCTGGTTGATTTCTTGGATCAGCGACGTGACTTCGTCTTGCAGTGCGGAACGGTCGGTCGGTGACGTGATGGTATTTGCCGCTTCGATTGCCAGCGAGCGAACGCGCTGAAGAATCGTCGTGACAGTCGAGAGCGCGCCGTCGGCGACGTTCGCCGCGTTCGTCGCATCCTGGACGTTCAGGTTCGCCGTGTCGAAACCGGCGGCTTGGTTCTGCAGGTTGACCGCGATGGCCAGACCTGACGGATCGTCGGCGGCGGTGTTGACGCGCAGGCCCGACGAGAGCTGGTTGACGAGCTTACCGAGTTGCCCTTGGTTCCGGTTAAGGTTGAGCAGCGCTTGGTTCGCAAGTTGGTTCGTGGCAACTGAAATGCCACCAACGGTATTAGGCATGAAAATCCTCCATGATCACACGCGTGTGAGTATGCGGTGCCTTCCTGACTCCGCTAATTAACGTTTCGGCGCTTGGCGGCCAGACTTTAGGCGGGCGGGCGAGGCGGCGGCTGCCGGCTGAGGGTCCGGCAGGGTCCCGGGGACGGCGGCCCGGTTGGCGCGCTGGATCTCCTCGTAGACCTCGGTGCGGTGCACCGGGACCTCGCGCGGGGCCTGGATACCCAGCTTGACGGTGTCGCGATCGATGGATACCACGACGATATGAACGTCGTCGCCGATCACGATCGACTGATTGAGCTTCCGGCTGAGGACCAGCATGACCGTGCCTTCCGTGGCGTTGGATGAGGCTCCGGGTCTTCGGCTATTCCGGAACGGCCTCCGCTTGGGCCCGGCCCTCGGCGAGCGCCCGGGCATCGGCTTCGGCCTTCGCGACGGCCTCGGGGATCGGGATCTTCATCGCGACGGTGTAGCGGGTGCCCTCGAGCGGCACTTGGCGGGCGATCCGGATCTTCAGGTTGACGACGATCGGGGCCATGAGGTTCATGAACGTCGGACCGCCGTCGGTACCGACCATGACGGCCAGGATCGTGAAGTCTTCGGGGTTCTCGAGGTCGAGCGAGAGCTTGGCGAAGCCCGGGAACTTCGGATCGTAGTCCGGGAAAAACACCCACGGATCGCCGAGCGGCAGGGCGATCGTCAGATCGTCGAGGCTCTGCAGCCAGAGGATCTGATCCTGCGTCTCGAGCTGCAGCACGATGAAACGCGCGCAGTTCGTCGAAGCCCGGGCAGTGCCCCAGGGGAACACGAAGACGTCGGCCTCGTTGTACGTGCACGGCCCGAAGCGCGGGAAGTTCGACCGTCTTAACGGCGCTTTCGGCCGGGGCGTTCACCATGGGACTCCTTAGTCGTATCCTAGAGATAGTCGATCAGCGTCTTGCCTTCGAGTCGCGACGTCGTCGCGTACGCCGCCTTGGAGGGCCGTCTGGATCAGCGTGAACTGCGACGTGGCCTGAGCGACGTTCGTGTCCTCGGATCGTGGACTGTGTAGTTGCATTATCGTTCGAAAGGGCCTGAAGTTGAGACGAGGTGCCGGCCAGGTTCTGGATCTGCTGTCCGATTTGGGCCCGCGCGGAGAGCACCTGGTTGATGACGTCGTCGATATCGCCGATCTGGGTCGACAGGTTGCTCGTGACGCTGACCTGGTTCGGGATCTGGAAGGCCTCGAGGAAGGTCGAGCTGGTCGTGCCCGCGGTCGTGACCGGCGGATTCGATGCGCCCGTGACCGGGCTCGGCACGTCGGAGACAAGGAACGGCGGGCTGCCGTTGGCGACGCTGGTGAGCTGAGGCGCTGCGAGGCGACGTTCCACGTCGCGGTGACGCCGGTGGTGGCGGTCTGCGCGTTGATCATGCCGATCACGCTGTTGGCCGAATGCGCTGTGTCGTCGACCGCAGTGTTGGCGCCGAACGTGAACGTCGTGGAGGTGACGCGCCCCGGTGGCCGCGTTCGTGCCGTCGATCTCGATCGAGTAGCTCGGCGGGACGGAGTTGTCGGCCGTCAGCGGCATCGTGGTCATCGGGGCACGGCGGACCGGCGATCTGACCGAGCGTCGTTTGCGGCGCGGCGTCGCCGGCACCGGTGATCATCTGGTTGCGTGACGTTGATCGGCTGCTGGCTCTGAATCGACGCCGGTTCTTTGTCCATCGTGTCCGCAGCGTCGCCAGCAGCGTGAAGACGCTGGGCGTGCCGTTGGTCGAACCTTGGTTGAACGCCGCCTGCATCGTCGTTCCGACCTGAACCTGCTGGCCGTTGATCAGCTCGGTGCGCGCTTCGTTGTTGCCGGTGAACGCGACGCTGTTCGGCGGCGAACCGAGCGGCGTGATCGGCGGCGTGTTCGCGCTGCCGCGTGCCGGCGAAGATGTACGTGTTGCCGTATTTCTGGTTCGCCAGGCCCAAGGCTTGATTGAGCAGGCCCGAAATCTGCTTGCCGATCAGCGGCCGCTGCGCGCCGTTGGGGATGATGTCGGTGGCGCCTTCGACCGCGAGCGAACGCGCGGTTTGCAAGAGACTGGTCAGCGACGAGAGCGTGGAGTCGGTGAACGTCAGTTCGTTCTGCGCCGCGACGGCGTTGGAGGCATCGCCGTTTTCCTGGTTGATCGTATTCGTCAGCGTGAGATCTTGCGAAATCTGCGCCGGATCGTCGCTCGGAACGTTGAGCGATTTGCCGGTCGAGAGATCCTGGCCGATCGACTGGTACTGCGCCGACAGGTTGTCGATCGACGCCGTCTGATTGTTGTAGATCGTGCTGGTTGCGATACGCATTAGTGTGTTGCCTCCATGCTAGAATGTGGTCCCCGAGCCGAGATTGATCGCGTCTTCGAGCATCGAACTCAGCACCGAGATCACGTGGGCCGCCGCGCCGTACGCGTTCTGGAACTTCACGAGGTTCTGCGTTTCTTCGTCGACGTTGATGCCGTCGGTCGATTGGCGCACCGCGTTGATGTTCGACGACAGCTCGTTTGCGTGCGTGTGCCGGTCGTCGCCGTGGCCGAGTCGTGGCCCATCTGCGCGACGAGATTCGCATAGGACTGCTGCAAGCGGCGCGTGCTGCGCCGACGTGATCGAGAAGTTCGGCCGAGGTGCGCGTTCTTCGCGACGAACGAGATCGTGCCGGTATTGCGGTTGACGGCGGTGACGGTCACGTTTTCCTGCGCTCGCCGTTCCGGCGTCGATCGTCAGCACGTCGCCGACGTTGAGCTGAGCGAACGCGGTCGGGCTGGCGACGGGCGGCGATTGATCGTGACGAGGCCCGGAGCCGGCGATCACCGTCGGTGACGTCGTTTGCATCGCGGGCACGCCGTACGAGTTCGTGAACAGATTGAGCATCGACGTGACGTTGCCGCCGTTGGTGACGCCGAACGCGTTGGTCGCGTTCTGGTTGACGCCGTTGATGCCGTCGGCGCCGAGCGCGTCGAGCAAACCGGTCGCGGGCGTTCCCGGTAACGGCTGCACGGCCGCTGAGGTGGCGTCCGTGAGCGTGAAGTCGGGCGTCGTCGTTCCGCCGGCGGCGGCCATCGCCGCGCGGTGCACGAGATCGATGTTGTTCGGATCGCGCGCGAACACGATCGTCTGCGAGGTCGCGTCGTACGATGCCGTGACGCCGAAGTGACCGGCGTTGAACGAGTTGATGAAGATCGTCGACCGAATCGCTGTTGCCGTCCGGCGGCCGTGTTGTAGGCGAAGTTCTGCGGTGATGCCGTCGACCTTGATCGTCAGCGTTCCCGCGACGCCGCCGGCGGGCGGCGGATTCGTGAGCGTCTGGTTGCCGTCCAGCTGCGCGGTCGTGTCGACGGTCGCGTTGCCGACGTTCAGCGGCTTCACGAGCGTTCCGGCGGCGGTCGTCGCGGCGGCGGTCGGCACTTCCGACGGCGTCAGGATGCCGACCTGGATGTTGCCCGCGCTGATCGGCAGTTGCGAGACGACGGGCGAGAACAGCTGCGCGCCGGCCTGACCCGTGGAGTCGTAGCCGGCTTGCGAGATGCGGTCGGACTCGGTCGCGAGCCCGTTGGCGAAGTCGTTGAGCTGGTTGCCGTACGGGATCAGCTTGTTGTTGTACGTGTCGAGCAGCCCGCCGAGCTGACCGCCGGTGATGTTGATCGCGGGCGGGGTGACCGGAGTCGGCGGCGTGACGAAGTCGACTTGCAGCGCGGGCGTGCCGTTGGCGTTCGTGCCGACGATCGGACGTGGCCAGATGGTAGGCGTCGGTGTCGTTGACCAGCGCTTGGCCGTCGACCGTGACCAGCGTCGAGCCGTCGGCCTGGACCGACGTCGTCGTCGGCAGATAGGTGGAGAGCGTATCGATCAGCTGATCGCGCTGATCTTCGTAGGTGTTCGGATTGTCGCCGACGGCGGTGGCCGCGCGGATCTGGCCGTTCAACGCGGCGATCTGATCGATCGTCGAGTTGATCGTCGTGATCAGCGACGTGGCTTGCGTCTGGGTCTGCGTCTTCCGAACTCTGCAGCGCGGCGTTGGCGCTCGATTGAGCGCCGTGACGAGCCCTTGCGCCGAGGTCAGCACGCCCTGTTCGTTCGGCCGTGCCCTGCGGGTTGTTGGCCAGCGTCTGCACGACGGTTTGAAAGGCGGTGAACGCCGTGTTGATGCCGTTGGCGGGCTCGCCGAAGCTCGACTGCAGCGCGCTCAGAACGCCGGCTTCGGAGCTGTAGAAGTTCTGCGACGAGGTCGCACCGCGGAAGAGCGCATCGTACGAATCCTGATGCACGCGCTTGATCGACGAGACGAGGACGCCGGTCGCCCTGCGTGCCCGGGTTCGAGGCTGACTCGGGTATCACCGGAGCACCGTCGATCGGCGGGAGCTGCCCGATGTTCACGATCTGCCGCGACGCGCCCGGCGTCTGCACGTTCGCAATGTTTTGCGCCGTGACGTTTTCAGCTTCCTGAAACGTATCGAGCGCCGACCCGCGATGTTGAGTCCGAGAAAACTCATGCTTTGCGACTCACGATCACGCTGGAGGTGCTCTTGGGGACGGTGCCGCGACGCTTGTAGGTGCCGGTCGATTCCGTCATCGCGTCGTGGATCAGTTCCACGGTCTTGCGCAGCCGCTCCATCCCCGCCAGGATCAGCGCCTTGTTGTTGTTGACCGTGATCGCAAGCGAGATGCCCTTGATCGACATCTCGCGCGAAAGCTGCTGGAACGGCGCGCCGCATCGGGCCGGGCGCGTACGCGCAGACTTGCTCGAGCGTGAGCTCGCCGAAGCCGGCGACTTGCATCTGCAGCCGCTTGCGGCGCGCCTGCTGGTGCAGGATGCGCTGGCCTTCGAGCCGCCGTTCGCTGGCGTTGATCTTGTCGAGGTCTTTCTGAACCAGCGCCTCGGTCATCGCCAGGGCGACGGTGTTGAGCTCGCCGAGAATCCGGCTCTCCTCTTGGAGGAGCGCCCGGAAGCCGTCCCAGGAGGCGCTCACGACGCGCGCCTCGCTCGACGCGGCGGTTAGGCCGGCAGCGCCTCCAGGACGAGCCGTCCCAGCAGCTTCTCGACGATCTGCTCCGAGGGCACGTAGTACTTGCCCTCGGCGATCCGCTGCTGCAAATCGTTGACCAGGGCTTCGCGATACATCGGCTCCGCCGTCACGCTGGCCGCCATCTCGGCGAAGCTCGCGGCTTCCGACGAACCGACGTAGTCCACGTCCGAGCGGATCCGTATCGTAACGAAACCGATTGCGCCGATTGCGCCTTCTTCTTGCGCGACGTCCGGTAGGCGGAAACCGCCGATTCGATCTCGGCCCGGCTGATGATCATGCCGCGAAAGCACCCCTTGCACTGCGCCCTTGCTAGGGATAGTGTCGGAGGCTGGCAGCGCCGACTTTAGCGCCATCACGGTTCGTCCTCGTCGGCTCGGCTCGAGGGCGGAGCGGTCATGCCGCGGCAGCGCGGGGTCGTCACGAGGCGGGCAGTTCGGGACGCTGGACCGGCCAGGACCTGGGCCCGGAGCTGGTGCTCGACCATCTTGGCGATGCCGAACGAGCCGGTCTGCGCGATCGCGTCGGCCTGCTTCTCGTCGAGCATGTCCTTCCAGGTCGTCGTCGGCGTTGGATTGCTTGCCGAAGATGCCGTCCTCGGGCACCGTGCTCGTGCATCTCCTTGAAGAGCATGCCGACGAACACGCCTTCGAGCTGCGTCGCTGCGTCGTGCAGCTTCTTGAGCGCGGCCTGCTGGTCGGCGGTGAGCGGGGCGGCGGCGGGAGCGCTTTGAGCGGATCCATCAGATGATATCGATATCGGCTTGGAGGGAGCCCGATTCGCGCAGCGACTGCACGATCGAGATCAGGTCGCGCGGCGAGACGCCGATCGTGTTGAGCGCGCGCACGACCTGGCTGAGCGTGCCGGCGCCGCTGATGTAGATCAGCTTGCGGCCGACTCTCGACGTCTTCACCGTGGTGTTGGTCTGCGTCACGGTCGGCGCGTTCGAGAACGGGCCGCGCCGGCACGGCCTGTTCTTGGTCGCGATCGTGATCGAGAGGTTGCCGTGCGCGATCGCGACCGGGGCGAGCGTGATGTCGCCGCCCATGACGATCGTTCCGGTGCGCTCGTTGATCACGACCTTGGCGAGCTGATCGGCGTCGATCTTCAGATCGCCGGCATCGGCGAGGAACGAGACCGGGTCGTTCGACGTAGTGCGTGGGCAGCGTCGACGCGGACCGTCGCCGCGTCGAGCGCGTGCGCCGTGCCGCCGCCGAAGCGCTGGTTGAGCGCCGCGCACCGTGTGCGCCGCGGTCTTGTAGTCGGGCGTCGTGAGCACGTACGAGAAGCCCGCTCGGATCCTGCTGCAGGTTCGTGATCATGTCGCGCGCGATGACCGCGCCGTTGCGGCACGCGGCCGGCGGTGACGAAATTCTTCGCGATCGAGTTGCCGGTGCCGGTGTCGGCCGAGAAGCCGCCGACCGAGATCGGACCTTGCGCGGTCGCGTAGACGAGGTTGTTCGGTCCGCGCAGCTCGGTGAGCATCAGCGTGCCGCCTTGCAGCGTCGTCGAATCGCCGAGCGCCGAGACGAGCACGTCGGCGTTGTCGCCGGAGTGCGCGAACGGGCGGCAGCTTCGCCGTCACCATGACGGCCGCGACGTCGCGCGTGCGAACGTCGGTCGAGCTCGTCGAGAGACCGAAGGTCTGCAAGATGTTCTGAATCGTCTTGCTCGTGAAGAGCACCGACGTCGAGTCGCCGGTCTGGTTGAGACCGGTGACGATGCCGTAGCCGATCAGCTGGTTGGCGGTGACGCCCTGCACTTTGGCGATGTCTTTGAGCAGCACGCCCTGCGCCGACACGCGCGCCGGCAGCGCGACGAGCAGCGCCAGCAGCGCGAGCGTGAGGACGGCGGCGAGGTTACGTCTTCATCGTCGTCGATCATCCGAACAAGAACCCGATGATTTTTTGCAAGATGCCCTTGTTGCGTTCTTGCGTGTCGATGCCGCTGAACTTCGCGTCGATGTTGGCGACGCTGCGACGAGAGCACGCTATCGGTGTTGTCGATGTCTTCGCCGCGGATCGTGCCGGTCACGTGCAGCGCTTGCGGCACGCCGTTGATCGTCAGCTTCTGATCGCCGGCGACTTGCATCGCGCCGCTCGGCAGCACGTTGGTGACGACCGCCGTCATCGAGCTCGTGAACGTCTGCACGACCGTCTGCGTCTTGGCGAGGCCGGTCGTGCTGCCGGCGCCGAGGCCGCCGCCGCAGGCGCAGGATCGGCAAGTTGAAGAGCCCGGTGCCGCGCGTCGATCGTGTTCGCTGTAGGTGTTGGCCGTCGTCGCCGCGTCCGAGTTGTTGGCGCTGCCGTTGAAGTTGAAGACGATGTGAACCAAGTCGCCGACTTGCGTGGCGCGATGATCGGCGCCGAGGTGCATCGGATGACCGGGCGCCGCCGCCGGCGGACCCGCAACGTAGAGCGTATCGGCGGCCGCGGGTGCGGCCAGAGCCAGCACCGCAGCGGCGATGAGCGAGCCTGCTTGATCATTCGGCTTCTTCTCCTCCGGGGAGCACGAGTTCGACGCGGTTCGGGACCGGTGACGGTTCCGGAGAGCAGCTTGTTCGTCTGCGCGTTGTAGACGGTGACCGATTCGCCGAGGCCGCCGCCGGTCCGCGCGATCACATCGGCCGTGAGCGCGACCGGGCCGTCGTGCACGACGAGAATCGCGCCCGCACCGGCCTTGACCAGTTCGTTGACCGAGGTCTGTTCGACGAAGATCTGCCGCGCCGCGCGGCGTTGCGGCGCGAATCTTGCGGCCGACGAGCGACGCGATGTCGACCGACGGACGGCCGTTCGAGAGCACGCGCGCGAGCGTCAGATCGTCGGCGGCGAGCAGCGCGCCCGGCGCGAGATCGTGCGCGGCGACGGCGGTGTGAATGTACTGCTGCACGCGATAGCCGGCGGTGATCGGTCTTCGCGACGCGGCCGTCGACCGAGATCTGCACCGGCACCGCGACGTACGTTGCGTACACGAGCGGCGTGAGCGGCGTGATCTCGACCTTGCCGAGCGGCACCGACTTGATCGGCCAGACGGAACGCCGGCACGACCGAACGGTCGGCATCGTGGACCAGGCCGCCGGCGAGCTTGTCGGTGACGCGCGGCGATCTGCGCTGCCGCTGACGTTCTGCGTGACCAGCGGCGCCAGCGCCACCGTCGACGCCGCCAATGCCGCGGCCGTCGTGGTGCAAACCACGAGCGGCAGGAGCATGACGGCGAGCGAAGCGGCGCAGCATCGGCGTTATTGCGCCTTCGTATTGACCGCGGTCGCGAGCACTTGGTCGGCGGTCGTAACGGCTTTGGAGTTCGCTTCGAACGCGCGCTGCGCGGTGATCAGGTTGACGATCTCGGTCACGACCGAGACGTTGCTCTGCTCGAGGTAGCCGCCCTGAATCGAACCCGTGCCGTTGAGCTCCGGCGCCGAGATCTGCGGCGCGCCCGAGGCGGCGGTTTGGATGTACAAGTTCTGGCCTTGCGGCGAGAGACCGGCGGGGTTCGAGAAGCGCACGAGCGTGATCTGTCCGAGCTGCGTCGGCGCCAGCTGTCCCGGCGTCAGCGCGGTCACGGTGCCGTCTTGACCGACCGAGACTTGCGTCGCGTTCGCCGGGATCGTGATCTGCGGGCTGAGGAAGTAGCCGTCGGCGGTGACGATCGAGCCGTTCGAGTCCTTCTTGAACGAACCGTCACGCGTGTACGCCGAGGTGCCGTCGGGCAGCGTCACTTGGAAGAACCCGTCGCCTTCGATCGCGAGATCGAGCGGGTTGGCCGTCTGCTGCAGCACGCCTTGCGTGAATTCTTTTTCCGACGCACCGATCTTCACACCCGAGACCGACGTCTTGTCCGACGGCGATCTGCGAAGCACCGACCGGCGTACCGGGCGCGCGCAGTTGCTGATAGATCAAGTCCTGGAAATGCGCGAGGTTGTCGCGGAAGCCGGTGGTGTTGACGTTCGCCAAGTTGTTGGAGATCGTATCGATGTTGTACTGTTGGGCGATCATGCCGCTGGCAGCGGTGAAGAGTGCGCGCATCATGGTGGGTTAAGGACTCCCTTTAGCTGTTGTGGCCGACGGTCGCGATCGCCTGATTGGTGGCGTCGTCTTGGGTCTGGATGATCTTTTCGTTGGCGTCGAACCAACGCTCGGCGGTGATGAGGTCGACCATCGACTTGCACGACGTCGCCGTTGCTCTTTTCTTCCGAGTACTGAAGCACGCTGGTGCTGCGAGGCGGGGCGGAGGCCGGCGCCTTGGCCGGCGATGTAGCCGGTCGAGCCTTGCGGCTGCAGCGCGTTGACGTTGTTGAATTCGAACACGCCGATGTTGCCGCTCGTCACGCCGTCGACGTTGATCGCGCCGTCGGTGCCGACTTCGATCTTACCGAGCGCGGGCATCGGGATCGACTGGCCGGCGGCGTCGAGCACGTTCTTGCCGTCGACGGTCGTGAGCGTGCCGTCGGCGCTGCGCATGAACGAACCGTCGCGCGTGTACTGGATCTGGCCCGTGGCGGGATCTTGAACGGCGAAGAAGCCCGGGCCCGAAAGCGCGAACGAGATACGTGTTGCCGTTCATCGCGATCTGGCCTTGCTCGAAGTTGGTCGGCGTCGCATAGACGTCCGAACCGTTGCCGAGCGGCCCGATCGGGTCTTGCGCGGAGACGCCGGGCAAACGGTTCGAGCCGATTCTGACCGGGATCCGTTTGGAAGCGGTAGAGCTGCTGTCATCGGCTGCGATTCGATTTGCAGCAACGTGCGCTTGAAGCCGTTGGTCGACGACGTTTGCGAGATTATTCGAAACGTTGTCGATCATGGCTTCCGCGACCATTGCGCCGGCCGCTGAAGTGTATAACCCGCGAATCAAAAGAAAAACCCCTCCGCACACCAGGTTGCCGCCGTTACCGGGCGACTACGAAACCGTCAATCAATCAGGTTCCGTCGCGGCCCCCACCGTGCGAGGGTAGTCCAGCCGCGCTATATGTAGCATCGGCATCTGGCCCGCCGACTTTAGGGCCCTCTACAGCAAGAGCCCCCCGGCGGACCGGAGGGCTCTTGAGAGGGTGGCCGCCCGGAGGCGAAGCGCCCTACACTTGAAGGCGGGAGATCTCCGAGTACGCGTCCAGCAGCTTGGTGCGGATCGACATCATGTATTGCATCGCGAGGTTGGCTTCTTCGACCGAGGTGACGACCTTCTGGATGTCGCCGGTGGCGCCGGTGGCCAGGTCGCGGATGTTGTCGTCGGAGGTGTTGATCTTGTCGTTGACGTCGCCGAGCATCTTCTCGAGGGTGTCCTTGAAGGTGACGTTGGGGTCGGCAGCCGCACCCGGGATCGCCGAGACGTCGGGCGTCTCGTCGGACTTCTTCGTCCCGCCGATGTCGGGGACGAAGCTCGCCGGGGTGATGCTGCTGAGAGCGCCTGCGTAGTCCACGATCAGCTCTTCAGCAGGTTCAGGGCGGCGCTGCCCATGCTGCGCGACTCGGAGATCGCCGTGACGTTGGCCTGGTAGGCGCGGGAGGCGGCGATCATGTCGACCATCTCCTTGACCACGTCGATGTTGGGCATGTGGACGTAGCCGTTGGCGTCGGCGTCGGGGTGGGTCGGATCGTAGACCATGCGGTCGGGACCGGGATCGCTCATGATGCCGACGGCCTGAGACGCCGTCGCGGGACTTGCCCGGGTCGGTCGCGTCGTCGTTATCGAGCGGGTTCATATCCGGATCGTTCGTCTGTTCTTGCTTCTGCGCGAAGATGACCAGCTGGCGCTTGAAGGCGCCGCCTTCGGGCGTGCGCGTCGTGTTGACGTTGGCGAGGTTGTTCGCGATGACGTCCATCGCGAGGCGTTCGGCGGAGAGACCGGACGCGCTGACCTCGATCGAGCTGTACATACCCATGTGTTAGGCCTTCTCCTGAATCGCTTCGCGAATGCGCGAATACTGTTGCGAAAGCAGCGCGTGCATCGTCTGCGAATACGAGGAATTCATCGACAATTTCGCCATTTCCTGATCGAGGTCGACGTTCGAACCGTCGACGCGCATCTGCTGCGTGTCGTCGAGCGTCGTCGTCACCTTGAACGGCTGCGGCTCGAAATCAGGTCCGGCTGCGATCTGCTTGTCGTCGTCCGTCACGAGCGCGAGCTCGGAGGAATCGTCGTAGCGCGGCAGCTCGGCCGCGAGCGCTTCGTTGAAGTCGACGTCCGTCCGTTTGAAGCCCGGCGTGTTGATGTTGGCGATGTTATTCGCGATCGCGTCATGGGTCTGGCGCGCACCGGTACCGGCGTCTTTCAGCATGGTAATGGTTTAGCCGAACATCGAAGACGCGCCGACTGGGGCGTCCATAGACATGTCGCTCATCTATTGGTACTTCGGCGTCTCGGGCTCGAATCTTAGCGCTCGCCACTCCGTTGAGGGAGCTTTACACACTGAATTGGGCGGCGTGGAGGCCGGCGTAGGAGCCGCCGGAGGCCAGCAGGGCGTCGTGGGTCCCGGTCTCGCGGACCTGGCCGCTCTCGATGTAGAGGATCTTGGTGGCGCGGCGGATCGTCGAGAGCCGGTGGGCGATGATCAGGGTCGTCCGGCCGGGCAGTAGCCGATCGAGCGCTTCCTCGATCAGGTGCTCGGAGTGACTGTCGAGGGCGCTGGTGGCCTCGTCGAGGATCAGGATCCGGGGGTCGCGCAGGATCGCGCGGGCGATCGCGATGCGCTGGCGCTGGCCGCCCGAGAGCCGGACCCCGCGCTCGCCGACCCGGGTGTCGTAGCCGTCGGGCAGCGATGAGACGAACTCGGCGACGTTGGCTTCGCGGGCGGCGGCGAGCACCTCGTCGTCGGTCGCCTCGAGGCGGCCGTAGCGGATGTTGTCGGCGATCGTGCCGTTGAAGAGCTGGGTCTCCTGCGGCACGAGGGCGATCGCGCCGCGCAGGTCGTCGAGCCGCACGCGTGGCGATGTCGACGCCGTCGAGCGTGATCCGGCCGCCCTGCGGCGCATAGAAGCGCGGCACCAGGTTGACGATCGTCGACTTGCCGGCGCCCGACGGGCCGACCAGCGCGACGGTCTCGCCGTGCAGCATCTCGGCCGTGAAGCCGTCGAGCACCGGCGGGCCGTCGGGGCTGTAGGCGAAGCGCACGTTCTCGAAGCGCACGTCGCCGACGATCGCCGGCATCCGCACCGCGCCCGGCGGATCGTCCGCTTCGATCGGCAGATCGAGGATCTCGAACACGCGCGACGCGCCGACCAGCGCGCGCGAGAAATCGCCGAGGAAGATCGAGAAGCGGTTCATCGGGTTGATCGTCAGCGCCATCGCGCCGAAGAACGCGATCGCTTGCGCCGGCGCGATGCGGCCCGCGCCGATTTCGCGCACCACCATGACGACGATGACGATGATCGCGAGCGAGACGATCGTGGCGATCACCGGCGACTGCGTCTGGTTGAGCTGCGTGACCTTCATCTGCGCGCCGAAGTACGCGTCGTTGGCGCCCGCGAAGCGGTCGCGCTCGAAGTTCTCGCGCCGGAACGCCTTGACCACACGCTGATTTGCCAGCACTTCGGCCAGGTTCGAAGAGACGTCGGCGATGCGTTCCTGCGCCATGCGCGTGCTGACGGTGACCAGTTTGTTGAACCGGCCGATGACGATCGAGACGACCGGCGTGCACGCCAGCAGCACGATCGCCAGCAGCCAGTCGAGCGAGACCATCCAGGCGAGCGCGGCGACGAACGTAACCGTGACCTGCACCATCTGCGGCAGCGAAATGCTCACCGCGTCGGTCATCAGCCCGAGGTCGATCGAAAAGCGCGACATGAACTCGCCCGGGCGCCAGCGATCGAAATCCGCCAGCGACATGCGATTGACGTGATCGAACATGCGCGCACGCAACGAGGCGATCATGCGCTGACCGGCCCACGCCGTCAGGTAGCTCTGGCCGTAACCGGCCAAGTTTCCGATGACCTGCGAGATAAAGATCACGCCGCACACGATCCACAGCGCGGCCCAATCGATGTACGTCGGCAGCGTGACGCCGTGGACGACCGGCTGATAGTGGATGACCCGCGTCATCAGCAAGCCCGGCAACTGCAAGAGCACCGTCGGCGCAATGCCGGCGATCACGCCCAGCAGCATCGCCACCCCAACGCGGCCGAGATACGGCCGCGCCTCCAAGTAGATGCGATGCAAGACCTCCGAGCGTTCCACGCCTCGCGCTTTGCGCGCCAAGCGGCGAAACCTTCGCTGCGGTCGCCCGGTACATGCGACGAAACCCGATGGGAGGCCAAAACGTGGACTGTTATTTTCATCATGCGGTGCCGTCCGTGGCCCGCTGCGCGGACTGCGGCAAGTCGATTTGCGCGACGTGCCGCGACGAGCAGGGCGCCTGCCCGAGCTGCCGTCTTGCCGCGCGCATCGACCAGGCCGCCGCGCAGCGGCAAACCCTGGCGGGCGGCGTCGGACCGTCGTCCAAGGCGAGCGCAGGCCACGACGATGCGAACGAGTGGCGCCGGCAGTGGCAGTCCAGCGCGCCCACACCGCCGCCGCAGCGCTCGACGGCCGTGGCCAACGTGCGGCCCGAGTCGCGCGCGCTCGTTGCGCTCGGCTACCCGTTCTGGCCGCTCGCGCTGATCGCGCTCTTCGACCGTTCGGGCTCGAACTTCGTCCGCCGCAACGCGTGGCAAGCGCTGGGGTTCAACGCCGGCATGTACGGGCTTGGCTGGCTCTTCTCATCGATCGCGATGATCCCGCTGATCGGCATGTCGGCCTGGCCGCTGCTGCCGTTCATCGTGCCGGTCACGATCGTCGCGAGCGTGGTCTACGCCATCAAGGTCTGGCACGGTGACGACGTGCACGTCCCGTTCGTCTCGGAGATCGTCGACCAGAAGCTCTCCCCCAGCTAGGCCACGACCTCGGCGCGATAGCGCGCGAGGAAGGCCCGCGCCGCTTCCTCGTGATCGAGGATCGGCGCGGGATATTGCCGCGCGCCGAAGAGCGGCAGCGCCAGTTGCGGTTGCCGTTCGCCGCGCTCGAAGATCGTCGCGTCCGGTAAGCCCGCGAGTTCGGGGATCCAGCGCCGCACGTAGCCGGCCGCCGGATCGAAGCGGTGCGCCTGTTTGACCGGATTATAGATGCGCGGATAGGCGGCGAGATCGGCGCCGACGCCCGCGACCCACTGCCAGTTGGCCGTCGCCAGCGCCGGATCGTCTTCGATCAGGAAGCGATCCCACTCATCGCGGCCGACGCGCCAATCGACGCCCAGATCGAAGCACAGGAACGACGCGCCGATCGCGCGCACGCGCGGATGCATCCGTCCCGTTGCGCGCAGTTCGCGCATGCCCGCGTCGACGAGCGGAAATCCGGTCGTGCCGCTGCGCCACGCATCGAGCTGCGGATGCGTGCGCGCGAAGGCGAAGCGGCGCATCTTCTCTTGCAGCGGCGCGTCGTCGAGCGCGTCGTTGTACCAGCCGAGCTGCAGAAAGAAATCGCGTTGCGCGAGCGCGCGCAGCCACAGGCGCACCGCGGTCGTTTCCTCGATGAGCAGAAACGGGTCGGTGGCGCGCGCGCAGGCCCCGCGCACCGCGCTGCGCGCCGAGATCAGGCCGAACGATAACTCGGCCGAGAGCTCCGATGTTGCGCCGGCGTCGGGCACGTTGCGCGCAATGCCGTAGCCGAGGATCGGGCCATTGAGGAACGCCGCAAGCTTCTCGGCGGCGGCCGCCGGCGAGACCGCACCCGCATCGTCGTCGCGTCCGCCGAATTCGGCCGCCACCGGCAACGCCTCGCTCGCAACCTCGACCCGCGAGAAATGGACCGGCGGCGGCGCGTCGACCGGAATGAGCGTTCGCCAACGCTCGAAGTACGGCACGAACGCGCGCCAGCCGTCGCCGCTGCGGTGCGCGAGCGCGATGTCCTCGGGCGGCACGACCGGCGCATCGTGCACGGCGAGGACGCGAATCCCCGATTCCTCGAGCGCGGCCTGCACGTCGCGGTCGGCGCGGATCTCCTTGGCGTCGTAGCGGACGCTCCAGGCCACCGTTTCGGCACCGATCCCGCGAGCCAGCGAACGCAGCGTCGCGGCGGTCCCGCCGCGGCGCACGATCAGCCGGCCGCCACGGGCCGCGATCGCCGCATCGAGCGCGGCAACTGCGGCGCAGTAGAATGCTGCGCGCCGGGGTGACGCCCGCAGGCGGGCGGACCGCACCGGATCGAGGACGAGCACGGGCACGACCTCGCCATAGCGCGCGGCTTCGGCGAGCCCGAGGTGATCCTCAACGCGCAAATCGCGCGTGAACGCGAAGAGCGTCTTCAGCGCGCGAACCGGCGGTCGATCATAAAGCCGCCGTTCTTCGCTTCGCCTCAAAGCTTCCTTTGCTAGGCGGGACGCCCCGGCTCACAATCTCCGTACGGTAAGAGGAGAACCGTAAAATTCTTGCTCAATTCTCTCGCGTGCCTCACATTGCTCTGCGCGCGTGCACGACGCGCGACGTGACGCGGCTCGTGAACGACGGTGTGCTCACGGGCGCGCTCCCCGGTGGGGAGAGCTGGCCCAGTCGCGCCGCCCAGTGGCTGGAAGAAATGAAGGAAGGCCGCCGGCTCGTCATGGTCGCCGAATTCGACGGCAAGACCGTGGGCATGGGCCAACTGATCTTCCAGTTCGCAAACGGCTACCAAGATCCCGAGGCCGCCAACGGCGCGGAGATCGCGATGATCGATTCGATCCGCATGCGCCCCGATGCGCCGGCGAATCTCTCCACGCACATCATCTCCGAACTCGAAAAGTACGCGAAGAAAACGAAGCGCATCAGAATGCTCACGTTCCTCGTGCCGATGGACAACAACCGCGCGCTCAACCAAGTGAAGAGCTGGGGCTTCGAAGAATTCCGCATCATGCCCGAAGGCGCGAAACTGCTCGCGTTCTTCCGCAAGCGCATCGCCTGACGCGTTACGCCGGCGCGGCCAACACGTCGATCGTATCGACGGTGAGATCCCCCTGCGGCGTGATCTCGAAATAGTTCACGACCTCGTGCGACAACGTTTGCTGCAGCGACCGGATGGCATCGGTTCGCACGCGCGGCGTGTTCATGCGCTCGATCCACGATGCAAATTCGAGATATAGGCGGCGCATGACGGTGCGTTCGATCCGGAAGCCCGCTTGCGCGAGCAGTCCTTCCCACTCGCGCGGCGAGTAGTCGCGCACGTGCGAGGGATCCCGGAACACCTCGATCGCCTGCAAGAACGTGTCGAGCACCGGGCGCGGCGGCGCCGCAACGTCGATGAACACCGCTCGACCCGAATCGCGCAGCACGCGCCGCGCTTCGGCGAGACCTTTCGCAACGTCATCCCAATGATGGGCGCTGTACCGCGTCAGCACGAGATCGAACGAAGCGTCGTCAAACGGCAGCGATGTCACGGAGCCGGCGACGGTTGTAACGTTGCCGAGCCCGCGCTCCTTCGCAACCGAGGCGACGGTCGCTAACATTTCGGTCGATAGATCGTAGGCCACGACGCCGGCGACGTGCGGAGCGACCGTAAAGCTGACGTGCCCCCCGCCGCAACCGAGATCGAGTACGCGGACGGGACCGGCCGCCGCGGCCATGGCGGCGAGCTGCTGCAAATCTTCGCCTTGCGAATGCACGGTGCTCGCAACGTACTGCGTGCTGCGGCTGCCGAATTGCGCGACGATCAACGCGTCTTGCGTGCCGGTGTCGGTTTGATCCACGCGATGCGATTCTGCGCCTACCCCCCGTGTCATCCCGAGCTTGTCGAGGGACCGCCTCCCAGCGTCAAAGTGGTCGGCGTCACGCAACAAAGCCCAGATTTGGGTACGTTCCTCCGGTAGAGGTAAACGGCCATGAACATCTTCGATACGACCCAATGGCGCGAATTCGAGAGCGAACAATGGCATCAAGCAGTGCGCCACCGCGGCCTGGAACTGCGCTCCCTCGACGTTGATGAACGCGGCCTCGTCTTCGACGCCATCACCACCGACCTCGAACGCCGCAAACG
Organism: Vulcanimicrobiota bacterium; assembly: GCA_963845455.1. Lineage (GTDB taxonomy): Bacteria > Vulcanimicrobiota > Vulcanimicrobiia > Vulcanimicrobiales > Vulcanimicrobiaceae > Lustribacter. The sequence goes on from CAWJSM010000005.1 coordinate 631,802, forward strand.
CGCGCGCGAGGCGCACGAGACGCCGGCGATTCACCCGTCGCTGACCGACTGTCCTTAGCCGCCGATTTCGCTCAGGGCGCGCATGGCGCTCGCGGTTTGGCCGATGTCGAGGTGATGACGTTCGGGTTTGACGTACATCGAGCCGCGCAGGATCGCGATCAGGGCTTCTTCACCGGCGCGATCGCGCACGGGCGTGCGCAGATCGATGAAGTGATCGCCGAAGAGGCACAACTTCAGGCGGCCGTCGGCGGAGAGGCGCACGCGGTTGCACGTATCGCAGTAGTCGTGCGAGAGCGGTGAGATCACGCCGACGCTGCCGGCGGCGCCGTCGAAGGCGTAGTAGCGCGCGGGGCCGTTGCCCTTCGGGCCCTCGACCGGCTGCAGGTCGCCGTTCGCGCGAATGCGCTCGAGGATCTCGGTCGCGCTGACGTACTGGCTCTGGTGGCCGTCGACGTTTTCGTGCACCGGCATCACTTCGATGAAGCGCACGGCCACGGCGCGGTCGCGCGTCATCTCCGCGAAGGCTTGCACTTCGTCGTCGTTCTGACCGCGCATCACGACGCAGTTGAGCTTGATCGGACCGAGGCCCGCGGCGAAGGCGGCGTCGATGCCCGCGAGCACGCGCTGCAATCCGGGCCGGCGCGCGATCGCTTCGAAGCGATCCTCGCGCAGCGTATCGAGCGAGATGTTCGCGCGCGTGAGGCCCGCGTCGACCAAGCCTTGCACTTGATCCGCCAGCAGCAGGCCGTTGGTCGAGAGCGCGATGTCATCGATGCCTGGCATCGCGGCGATCATCGCGACGAGGCGCTTGAGGTCCTTGCGGATCAGCGGCTCGCCGCCGGTGAGGCGAATGCTGCGCACGCCGACTTTGGCCGCGGCGCGCACGATCTCGGCGATCTCCTCATAGGTGAGGATCTCGCGCTTGTCGATCCACGGCAGGCCCTCTTCGGGCATGCAGTAGACGCAGCGCAGGTTGCAGCGATCCGTCACCGAGATGCGGAGATAGGTGATCGGCCGATGGAAGGCGTCGGCGAGCTGCGGCTCCGTCGGCCTCGCGATCAAATCGATCATTTAGCCAGCGACCTTAGACTTGAGGGCGGCTCGGCCCTCGGGCCGAACGCAACGGACTCGCGGAACGCGAGTCCTAGTCGGTCGCGAAGACCTTGGTCGATCGGCACGTTGAGCTTGTAGTTGGAGAACGACGAGGCCACGTCGGCATGGTACTGCGGCAGATCGACCTTGCCGGTCTGCGACTTGATCACGTAGTTGCCGTTCAAAACGGCGTAGGTCTGCTGAAACGAGATGGTCCCTCCATCTTTATAGATGTAGGCCATCGAGGTGACCGTTGCGGTCCGGTCGTCGACCGTAACGTCGACGTGGTCGATCCGGCCGTTTTTCTTGCGCACCAGGCGGAACTTGGCCGTCGTGCCGTCGTCGGCAACCGGCGTCACGTCGTAGACCGCGGGCCACTCGGACGGGGGCTCCAGCTGCGGGTAGACCTTCTTGAACTGGCTGGCGAGCGCTGGGACGGTGTCGAAAATGACCGCGTTCTTGTCGGGCTGTTCGAAGTAGGCTTTGCCGTCGAGCGAGGGGCTGATGAACGGGAAGCCGTGCGTCGTTACGTCGACGTGCAGGTCGGCTTGATACGACTTCAGGCCCGCATTGACGCGCTGCATGCGCGCATAGACGGCGCTCCCGTCCGCGCCGGGGGCGTCGGCAGCAATCGAACCGGCGATCAGGGCGAGCGGCGAGGGTCAGGCGCAAAAACACGGCGAGCATCGCGACTATCCTACCCGACCCGACTGAGAATGACATAGCATGGCGGCCCGGATTTCATCCAGCGCCAATGCGTCGGTCTCGGTCGTCCAGCGCGACCGCGCAGGGCGGCGAACGCGCGCGGCGACCCGATGCGGCCGAGCGCCCAGGCGGCGTGACCGCGGACCAGCGGATGCGGATCGCCGGCGAGCGCCTCTTCGAGCACCGGCACGTCGGCGCGGTCGAGCAGGTTGCCCATCGCCACCGCCGCGTTGCGCCGCAGCACCGCGCCGCCGCGCCAGCCGATCGCCGTGCGCGCGTAGCGGCGCTTGAACTCGCCGCTCTTCAACCGCAACAGCGCGGCGAGCGACGGGGCGCGCGTTTCTGCATCGAGCGGCGCGAAGGCGGCGGCCGTACGCGGCGCGCGGCTGCGTCGGCGGACAGGCCTCCTGGCAGAGATCGCAGCCCCACACCCACGTGCCGATCAGCGGACGCAGCTCGCGCGGGATCGGCCCGGTGCGCTGGGTGAGATCGGAGATGCAGCGCGTCGCGTCGATCGTGTAGTCGCCGCGCAGCGCGCCGGTCGGACACGCCGTCACGCAGCGCGCGCAGGCGCCGCAGCTCTTCTTCAGCGGCGCGTCCGGCGCAAGGTCGAGCGACGTTACGACTTCGCCGAGAAACACGTACGAGCCGAGGCCGGGCGCGATCAGGTTCGTGTGTTTGCCGATCCAGCCGATGCCGGCGCGTTCGGCAAACGCGCGTTCGGCGACGGGTGCGGTGTCGCACGCGATCGCGGTCGTCGCGCCGAGGCCTTCCAGTTCGCGCGCGAGCGCGGCGAGCAGTTCGCGCATCCGCCGGTGATAATCGTCCGACCAGGCGTAGTTCGAGACGCGTCCGCGGCCGGCGCGCTGCGCTTCGCCCGGGGTCGCGTAGGCGACCGCGACGCAGACAACACTGCGCGCTGCGGCCAAGAGCGTGCGCGGGTCGGCCGCTTTCGCAGCGTAGCGTTCGTCGTAGGGCCACGTTTGCAGATCGCCGCGTTCGAACGATGCGTTCATCCGCTCGTGCGTCCAGGCTTGCGGATCGGCCGGCGCGATGCGCACGGCGTCGGCGCCGCACTTGCGAGCTGCGGCCAGCACGCCGGCACGCAGCTCGACGGCGGTCATAGCGTCGGCAAGCCGCCGCGCCGGCGCCGGGCTGGAAACGCCCGGTCGATCGCCGCGATCTCGTCGTCCGTCAAGCGAAAATTGCCGCCGGCCGCGTTGTCGGCCACGTGCGCGAAGTTCGACGCTTTCGGAATCGCGAACGTCAGCTCGTCGCGAGTGAGGAAGGCGAGGATCACCGCGTGCGCGCTGACGTCGTGCGCTTTGCCGATGCGTTCGAGTTCTCTTGCGCCGGGCGTGCCGCGCCAATCGCCGCGACCGAACGGCGTGTACGCCACGGTCGCGATCCCCGCTTCTTTGCAGAACGGGATCTCGTGCGCTTCGACCGAGCGCTCGCCCAAATGATAGAGCACTTGATTGCAGGCGATCCGCTCGCGCTTGAGCGCAGCTTGCGCTTCTTGCAGATCGGCAACGCTGAAGTTGCTCACGCCGAGCGCGCGAATGTCGCCGTTCGCGACGAGCTACTCGAACGCGCGCATCGTTTCGGCGATCGGAAAGCTTCCCGGCCAGTGCAAGAGATAGCAGTCGAGGTAGACGACGCCCATCCGCTTCATCGACGCATGACACGCCTTGATCGTGCCGTCGTAGGACGCATTCGACGGCAGTACTTTGGAGACGAGAAACAGCTGCTCGCGCGGCAAACCCGCAATCGCCTCGCCGACCAGCGACTCGGCGCCGCCGTCGCCGTACATCTCGGCGGTATCGATATGCACCATGCCGAGGCTGACGCCGTCGCGCAGCGCACCGATCGCCTCGTCGCGCGCTTGGCCGCGCAGCGGCACGTTCCAGGTGCCCTGGCCGATGATGGGTACGGACGGGAAGCCCGTGCCGAATTCGCGCGTGATCATTCGAAGACGTATTGCATGCGCGCCGACTCTTCGCGATACGGCGAGATGTAGGTCTTGACGATCATCTTGTGGTGCTCGCGGCCCATGTAGGTGCGAAAATCCGCTTCGTTGTCGAAATCGAGCACGATCGCGAAATCCATGTTCTTGAAGTTGGCCGCTTCGAGCCCGAGCTTCGCGTCGCGGTGCACGCCCATCTTGCGGATCTCCGGAAAACGCTGCGGGAAGTCGGCCAGCATCTCGAACACCTTGTCGATCGCTTCGGGCGGCGTGCCGGCCTTCCAGCGGTTGAAATGGATGTGGCGTATCATTCCGGGCTCCGTTTCATCAGAAGATGTCGAACGTGGCGTCGAGGGCGGCGTAGGCGAGCAGACCGTCGCGCAGGTGACGGACGCCGCCGAAGCCGGCGTCGCGCAGGCGGCGGGCGGCCCAGCGCGACTTCACCCCGACGCGGCAGGCGACGACGTAGTGCGCCGTCGGATCGAGTTCGTGCAGGCGGGCTTCGAGTTCGCTCGCCGGCATCGACACCGTACCCACGGGCGCGCCGAGCACCGCTTCGTGCGGTTCGCGCACGTCGAGCAGGCGCGCTTGCGGGTCGCGCGCGAGCAGCGCGTCGAGGTCGGTCGCGGCGATCTCCGCATCGGCCGGATCGGCGGCGGCCGGCGGCGCTTCGGCCGAGACGTCGTGGATGGCCGGTGCGTCGCCGCAGAGCGGGACACGCCGGATCGCGCGCGAGGCGTACTTCGCGCACGCGCGCGTCGAGTGCGTCGACCAGCATCAGGCGGCCGATCAGCGGCGTGCCGATGCCGAGCACCAGCTTGAGCGCTTCCGAGGCTTGCCACGTACCGATCATGCCGGCCAGCACGCCGAGCACGCCGCCTTCGGCGCAGTTGGGCACGAGTTCCGGCGGCGGCGGTTCGGGATACAGACAGCGATAGCACGGTCCGCCCTTCGTCGCGAACACCGAGACTTGGCCGTCGAACCGGAAGATCGAACCGTAAACGTCGGGCTTGCCTTCGAGCACGCAGGCGTCGTTGATGAGATAGCGCGCGGCAAACGTGTCGGTGCCGTCGACGACGACGTCATAGAGGCGCACGATCTCGCGCGCGTTGCTCGGCATCGAGACGCACCGGCAACACGTCGAGCGCGATCTGCGGGTTGAGCGCGTGCAACCGTTCGGCCGCCGTCGCCGCCTTCGATTTGCCGACGTCGGCGGTGTCGTAGAGAATCTGGCGCTGCAAGTTCGTCACGTCGACCGCATCGTCGTCGACGATGCCGATCCGCCCGACGCCGGCCGCGGCGAGATACGCCAGCACCGGCGAGCCGAGGCCGCCCGCGCCGACGACGAGCACGCGCGCGGCGGCGAGCTTTTCCTGTCCGGCGAGCCCGACTTCGGGAATGAGCAAGTGGCGGCTATAGCGCCGCAGATCCGTCTTGCCCGCCAGCGACGGGCGCATCAGACGGCGACCCGCACGTGGCGTTCGTTGAGCCACGCCAGCACGGCCGCGCGCGAGTTATCGCCGGCGAAGGTGTGATCGCTTGCGACCGTGGCGAACGTCTTCGGATCGGGCGCACGCTCGAATAATTCCTCGACGCTCGAACGCGCGACCATGCCGTCGCGTTCGGCGGCGATGTAGAGCTGCGGCCGGCCGGCGAGCTTCGGCAGTGCTGCATCGAGCAGCGGCTGCCACTGCGTCGCCACTTCCGGCAACGCGAGCCCGTCGACGTACGACGAACGCAGATCGACGACGCCGCCGCGCGCGAGCGCGTTGAGCGCCTGCGGCCGGCCGTAACCGGTGGCGATCGAGATGACGCCGTCGATCGTCGGGTCGTCACCGGCCGTGCACAGCGCGGTCGTCGCGCCCATGCTATGGCCCATCACGTACAGCGTGCCCGCCCCACGTTTGCGCGCTTCGGCGACGACCGCGTGCATCGCAGCGGTGAGATCGGTCGCGGCGTTGAGCCGTCCGCCGCTCGAACCGAGTTTGTGGCCGGGGAAGTCGAGCGAGTAGATCGCGAAACCGTGCCCGGAGAGAAACGAGCACAGCATGTCGAGGTTCTGCTTCGAACTCGAGTAGCCGTGGCCGGCGACCAGCGTCACGCCGCGCGGCCGGCGCGCTTCGTACCCCAGCACGGCCACCGAATTCGTCCCGGCATCGACGCGGAACAACTCGACGTTCATGGCGGCGTGTTGGCGATCCAGGCCGTCTCGCCGTCGCGATAGGTCTCGCGCTTCCAGATCGGTGCGTTTGCCTTGAGCGTATCGATCGCGAACTCGCACGCATCGAAGGCCGCGCCGCGGTGCGGCGATCCGACCGCGACCGCAACGCTCGCTTCACCGAGCGCAACGCGGCCGGTGCGATGGCAAATCGCGATCTCCAGCGGTCCGAAGCGCTCGCGCGCCTCGGCGGCAATGGCTTCGAAATCCGCCGTCGCCAGCTCCACGATAGGCTTCGTAATCGAGCGCTTCGACCGGGCGATCGTCGCCGGGCGACGTCTCGCGCGTCGTGCCGAGAAAGCTGCAAATGGCGCCGTGCGCGGGACTGCTCACCGCGGCGATCATGGCAGCCAGATCGATGGGCTCGGGGCCGATGCGGATCATCCGCCACCGACCGGCGGCATGAGCGCGATCTCGTCGCCGTCGGAGACGCGCGTCGCTCCGTCGACCACGACGCCGTTCCGCGCAAAGCGCGTCGAGGCGCGCAGACGGCCGGCTTCCGGCGAACCCGAGGTGAGCGAAACCCAGACGTCTTCGAGCGTCGCCGACGGCCCGACTTCGAGCGTGCGCTCGCCGAAGCCGAGCAATTCGCGCAAGCGCGCGAACGCGAGCACGCGCAGCGCCATCAGTATCCGCCCAAGTCGGTCGTGTAGCCGTGCTCCTCGAGCCAGGCACGGCTCTCGTCGTGTTTGCCGAGCAGGTCGATGCGACCGCAAGTGAGCTTGTGCATCAGCACTTCCCAAAAGTGCCGGCCTTGATTGTAGACGTCGTCCGGGATCTGGTTGTGCGTGCGCGAGTGCTCGCGCAGCGCTTCCCAATCGCGGCGTGCCAGGATGTCGCGCAGCGCGTCTTCGTATTCGGGGCTCGGTGCGGCAGGCTGCATTACGCGCTCTTCTTCTCCGCGGCGAAGCAAAACCGCTCGATCGCCTGCGCGACGCCGTCGTCGGCGCAATCGCCGGTCACGTAGCGCACGGATTGGCGCACGTCGGCCGCGGCATTGGCCATCGCGACGCCGATCCCGGCCCAGCGCAGCATCGGCACGTCGTTCCGCGAATCTCCGATCGCGAGCACGGAGTCGCTGTGAACCCCGAAGTCGGCGCAGAGGCGCACGAGCGCGTTCTTCTTGTTCGCGTCGCGGTTGAGCACGACGCACTCGATGAAGTCCTTCCACGTCTCATAAAGATAGGTGAGCGGCAAGTCGCCGAACTCGCGCTTCATCGCCTCGACGGCATCGGCACCCAAGAAGCGGATGAAGGTCGGCGCCCCGGTGGCCAGCGCATCGAGCAGCGACGGCACCTCGCGCCAATTCGGACCGATCATCTCTTGCATGAACACCTGCGAGCCGGTCGGGCGCAGAAACATCTCCTCGGCGTAGACCGCCACCGCGATGTTGTTGCGCTGCGCGAATTCGAGCATCGGCTTGGCATACTCGAGCGGCACCGGCGTGTGTTCGAGGACCTTGTTGGCGCCGAAGTCTTTCGTCAATGCGCCGTGGCAGCAGATCACGGGCAAGTTCAGCCCGAGTTCCCTCGAAACGCGGATCGGCGTATCGACGCCGCGGCCGGTCACGAGTACGACGCGGATGCCGCTCTTGAGCGCGCGTGTAATCGCCGCGCGGTTGCCGGGTGAGACCGACTCGTCGGCGGCGAGCAGCGTGCCGTCAAGGTCGAGGGCGATGAGGTCGATTGACTGCGTCACGTGGGAAGATCGTCTTTCATCTGTTAGTTGAGCCGGCGTTCCATGCGAATGGTGCGCGCTCGATAGTGCCCGTCGGGCTCGAGGCGCACGTTCTCCGATACGGTATCGGCTGCCGGGCCGTCGAGCAACGCCTCGAGGTCGATCCCGGGTTCCGGATCGGCCCAGTATTCGTCGTAGGCGGTAAAGCCGTTGGCCAGGTAGGCGGCGATCGCTCGCCGGTTATACCCCGCCACCTCCAAATGGAGCCGGCGAAAGCCTTCGTTGGCAAGAACCGTCACAAAGGCCCCCAGGATGCGGCGGCCCAACCCCTGGCCGATATACGCCGGATCGAGCATGATGCCGAGCTCGCCCGAGGCCATGGGCGGATCCATGTTGCGCAGAACCAAGGTAGCGACGAGCCGGTCCCCGGCCAAACCGGCGTACGGCCGGCGCACCGCCGGGGTCCCGGAAAGAAAGGCCCATAGCTCATCGGCGCAGGCCGGGGTGAGGGCCGGGAGGTTGTAATGATGGAAGAGCGGATCCGTGTGGCGCTCCCAGGCGGCGAACGCATCGACGTCGGCCCGGCTGCATGGGCCGGATCGCAACGTTCGCAGCGGCGCCGGCGTTGTTCGGGATATGCGTCTCCTCGCTCGGTCCCTCGCGGGAACGACCGTCGTTTTCCTCGCCGCGAACGCGAGCGCCCTTGCTCAAGGCGAGAACTGCACGCACGACACGCTCGTCGATCGACGGCCTCGCCGATCAGCGCGACGTTTTGCGTCGCCGGACCGCCGGCCGCGCACGTGACGGTGAACGAGACGTTCGTCCGCGGCGACAAACGTCTCTCGCGGCCGCTGACAATCGACGTCGTCAACGGGGCCAGCGTGACGCGGGCCGTCGACGACGTCCCGCTCTCCGACCTCGGCTCGGACAAGCAATTGCACCTGACGATCGCCTACCGCGACGGCCGGGTCGAACTCGAGCACGCGCTGCTTTTGCCGGGCGCCGTCGTCCTGAAGTAGCCGCAACCTCTGGTTGCCGGCTCCGGTTACTACAGCGCGATATGGCCTGTACGGCGGTAGCCCCCGGAATGACGCCCGCGGAGCGGAGCCGCTACGTCATCGAGCACCTTCCGCCCGGGCTTGTTTCGCGTTCCCGAAGGCGAAGACGGCGCGGTCGCCTGGCGCATCGCCTCCGAGCCGTTCCGGCTCGCGCCCGCGACGCTCGCGAAGATCGAGGCGCTCGGCCCGGATCTCGTCGCGTTCTACCGCGCGCTCAACGGGCTCTACACGCGCAGCGCGCGCGGCACGATTCCGGGCTTTCTCGCCGAGTATCTCGATCAGCGGCAAACCCGAGAGCATCGTCAAGCTCGCGCGGCAGAACCGCTTCCGCGCCGACATTCCGCACGTGATCCGGCCCGACTTGATCCTCACCGACGGCGGCTTCGTCGCAAGCGAACTCGACAGCGTTCCGGGCGGCATGGGCTTCGTCGGCGCGATGGCGCACACGTACTGCGAACTCGGCCTCGACACGGTCGGCGACAACGACGGCATGCCGCGCGCGTTCGCCGCGATGGTCGCAGCGACGGCGCAAAAAGAACGTCCGTTGTACGGCGATCGTCGTGTCGGAGGAATCGGCCGACTATCGCGGCGAGCTGAATTGGCTCGCCGCTCGCATTCGCGCGCTCGGTTTGGGCGACGTGTACGTGTGCGCGCCGCAAGACATCGTGTTCACCGAAGAGGCGCTCTTCTTCCGCCACGAAGACGGCAAAGAAGATCGCATCGACGTCCTCTATCGCAACTTCGAACTCTTCGATCTGCTCAACGTTCCCAAGCAAGAGCTGATGCTCTACGCGGCGCGGCACAATCGCGTGAAGATGACGCCGCCGCCGAAACCGCAGTTCGAAGAGAAGTCGGCGTTCGCGCTGCTTGCATCATCCGCTGCTCGAAGCGCTGTGGCGCAAAGAACTCACCGACGACGTCTTCACGCGGTTGCGCGCGCTCTTTCCGCAAACGTGGATCCTCGATTCGCGTCCGCTGCCGCCGCAAGCCGCGATCATGGGCCTGACCGCGAACGGCGTGCCGGTCAACGATTGGATGCAGTTGGAAACGCTCGGCAAGGGCGACCGCGACTACGTCGTCAAGCCGTCGGGCTTCAGCGAACTCGCCTGGGGTTCGCGCGGCGTGCAGATCGCCAACGACCTCACGCGCGAAGACTGGAAAGCCGCGCTCGTCAACGGGCTCGCCGCGTTCGACAAGACGCCGCACATCCTGCAGCGCTTCCACAAAGGCCGGCGCGTGCGGGTCGACTACTTCGATCCCGGCAGCGAAGCGATGCGCGACGATGGACGGCCGCGTGCGTCTGACGCCGTACTACTTCGTCGCCGGCGACGACCGTGCGCTTGGGCGGCATTCTCGCCACCGTCGCGCCGGCCGACAAACGGCTCATCCACGGCATGAGCGACGCGATCATGGCGCCCTGCGCGATCGCGGAGGACGGCGCCTGACCGCCGCCTCGGCGGGACCTTCGTGGTTCACGATCCGCTGGGTCGGGATCGCGGCTGCCGTCGTCGCCGCGCTGCTGGTCTACCTTCTTCGCGCCGGCGTGGCTGCACGGAACGGTGCGCTCGGTCGCCGCTTACGACGCCGCCGCGCATCATGCTGCTGGCGTGCGACTGGACGATGCGGCTTACGCAACGACGCGACGCACACGATCCGCCGCGCCGCGCAAGCCGATCCCGGCCGCAACATCTGCTGGCCGGCATCGTGCTCGTCAGCGTCGCTCGCGGGCTTCGCGTCGGCGATCGTGATCCTCGGCAAGGGCCCGAACGTGCCGGCAGCCGACCGCGAGATCGCGCTCGCGGTCGGCATCGCCGCGGTCGTCCTCGGGTGGTTGCTGATCCACACGATGTTCATCTTCCGCTACGCGCATCTGTACTATTTCGATTCGGATCAAGACGGCACGGCGCAGCGCGGGCTCGACGTTTCCCGGCACGACCGAACCCGACGACTACGACTTCGCGTACTTCTCGTTCGTGATCGGCATGACGTTCCAAGTCTCGGACGTGCAGATCACCGATCCCGGCGTGCGCACGATCGTGCTCTTGCACGCGCTGCTTCGTTCGGCTACAACACGGCGATCCTCGCGCTCGGTCGTGAACCTCGCGTCGAGCTTGCTCGAACTACGCCACTGAGCTAGGCGCCGACGACGTCTTTCGTTTTCCAGGCGATGTTCTGGGCGCGGTCGCCGACGCGTTCGATCGTCGCGAGCACGAAGAGCAGGATCGTGCCGGCCGGGACGACGCCCGAATCGGCTTGCATCTCGCGTCTGCAGCGCCTCGATGCCGCTGCGGTAGAGCGCGTCGACTTCGTCGTCGCGCTCGATCACCGAGTCGCGCGACGATCGGCGTCGCCTTCGCGATAGGCGCGCATCGCGTCGGCCAGCATCGTCTGCGCGACGGCGGCGATCTGCCCGATCTCGACCGACGCCGGGCGGACCGGCGACGTCGATCAGCTTGATCGCGTTCTTCGAAATGTCGACGGCGTAGTCGCCGATCCGCTCGAGGTCGGTGACGATCTGCAGGGCGCCGGCGATCGCGCGCAGTTCGCTCGCCACCGGCTGCTGTTTCCAGATCAGTTCGATGCAGGCGGCTTCGACGCGGCGGCGCGTGTCGTCGATCTCGTCGTCGCCGGCGATGACGCGCGCGGCCAGGGCGCCGTCGCGGCGTTCGAGGGCATGCGTCGCCGAGCGGATGGCATCGAGCGTCAGCGCGCCGAGCCGAACGACGTCGAGTCGCGCGTTGTCCAAAGCTTGATGGTAGGCGGTACGCATTTTGTCACTATATCACGCTCGAACGCCTGCGGCGCACCCTTAATCTCATCTTACGAAAGGGTGCCCTTCTCCGGCCCGCAAACGCGCGACGGCTATGGACGACATCCTCAAATTGGAGATCGACGGCGCCGTCGCGACCCTCACGCTCAACCGCCCGGCGGTGCTCAACGCGCTCAACGCCGATCTGCTGACGATGCTGGAAGAGACGCTGGACGCGTTCACCGGCGATCCCGACGCTGCGGGCCGTGATCATCACCGGCACCGGCGAGCGCGCCTTTGCGGCCGGCGCCGACATCGCCGAACTCGCCGCGCTCGACGGGCGCCGTCGCGGGCGAGCACAAGGCGCGCACGGGCCAGCGCGTGACGCAGCTGATCGAAGCGCTGCCGGTGCCGGTGATCGCGGCCGTCAACGGCTTCGCGCTCGGCGGCGGCTGCGAGCTCGCGATGGCGTGCGACTTCCGGATCGCGAGCGAAAACGCGAAGTTCGGCCAGCCCGAAGTGAACCTCGGCGTTCCGCCGGGCTACGGCGGCACGCAGCGCACGACGCGCCTGCTCGGGCCCGGGCATGGCGCTCTATCATGTGCCTGACCGGCGAGATGATCGATGCGGCCGAGGCGCTGCGCATCGGCCTCGTGCAGCGCGTCGTGCCGATCGGCGAGCTGCTGCCGGAAGCGCGGCGCATCGCGGCAGCTGATCGCAACGAAAGCGCCGCTCGCGATAACCGCGACCAAGCGCGCGATCCACGAGGGCGCCGCGCTGCCGCTCGCCGAAGGCTTGGCACTCGAAGCGATGCACTTCGGCGCGATGGTCGAGCACGAGCGATTTCCGCGAAGGCACGCGCGCGTTTCTCGAAAAGCGCAAACCCGTCTTCGAAGGACGATAAGCATGACGACCGGCGACGCCACCGATTTCGCGCACGTTGGACCGGAGACGTTAGCCGGGCGCTACTTGCGCCGGTTCTGGCATCCGATCGCGCGCGGCGCCGATCTCGTCGAAGGCCGGCCGGTGCGGGCGCAGTTTGCGAACGAGCACTTCACGCTTTATCGCGGGCAGAGCGGCGCCGTCGTCCTGCTCGACGATCGCTGTCCGCACCGGCAGACGTCGCTGGCGTTCGGCTGGGTCGAAGACGATTGCATCCGCTGTCTCTACCACGGCTGGGTGTTCGATCCAACCGGTCAGTGCGTCGAACAGCCGGCCGAGAACGCAGCGTTTGCCGCCAAGGTGAAGATCAACGCGTATCCGGTGCGCGAGTATCTGGGTCTCGTGTACGGCTATTTCGGCGAAGGCGAGCCGCCGGAGTTTCCGCGTTATCCCGAGTTGGAAGACGCGACCGGCGCCGACTACTCGGTCAACAAGCACGAAGTGCCGTGCAGCTGGTTCCAGCGTCTCGAAAATGACGTCGATGAAGTGCACGTACACTTCGTGCACTCCGTTTCGACGCGCGCCATCGGCATGCTGGAACTGCCCGAAATCACCGTCACCGAAACGGAGTACGGCATCCGGCGCGAAGGGCAAGCGCTCGGGCAGCGGCGTGAACGTTGCGCGCGTCGGGCACATCATGATGCCCAACATCAACATGGTCGATCTGCCGCCGTCGCCCGAGATGCGCTACTGGACCGTCCACTTAGCCTATCGCGTGCCGATGACCGACGAGTCGGCAATGACGTTTTCGATCCGGTTGAGGAAACCCGAACCCGGTGCGCACGGTGCCCAGCGGAAAAGCCGGCGGTGCGATCAAAAATCGCCCCGATTGGGATGTCGATCCGAGCGTGCTGGTCGAGAAAATATTGGCCGGCAAAATGCGGCTTGCAAGACGTCGACAAGGATTACCCGGCGCTTGTTCATCGTGGAAGACAACGTCGCACTTGCGGGTCAAGGGCCGCATCACCGAACGGCAGAAAGACCGTCTCGGACAATCCGACAAGGGAATCATTTTGCTGCGCAAGATCTGGGAGCGCGAGTTGCGCGCACTCGATGAAGGGCGGCCATTAAAGACGTGGTCGCGGCCAAAGCAACGTCTCGATCTCGCCGTGTCGACCATCCGCGAAACCGCGGAGTTCGTTTAACCAATCGGCACGATGCTCGCTGTCCCTCGACAAGCTCGGGATGACGGGGGCGCCGTACTAGCGAAGCGATTGCGCGTGAAGCAATTGACGATGTCGCTCGTTCCGGGGCCTTTGACCGATCCGATCATCAGCGGCGAGGTATCCGTTGCAGGCGATGCGTCTTGGTCGATCGTGCCGGGGCCGTCGGTCGACAGCAACTCGCGCAAGATGCTCGACGGCGCGTTCGATGTGGCCGAGATGTCGTTCGCAACATTCCTCAAAGCGTTCGAACTCGGGCGCGATCTGATCGGCTTGCCGCTCTTCACCGGGCGCGGATTCCTCCAGCCCGGACTCATCGTTTCGGCCAAGTCGGGGATCAAGCGGCCGGAAGAACTGGCCGGTAAACGCATCGGCGTGCCGCAGTTTTGGATGACCTCATCGGTGTGGCACCGCGGCGTGCTCGAACAGCAGCACGGCGTGAAGCAAGACCAGATCAAATGGTTCACGGCGAGCGAAGAGCGCTTCGAGAACCTCGTGTTTCCGAAGGGCGTGTCGATCGAACGTCTGCCGGAGTCCGTCGGCTTTCAAGATGCGCTCGCGCAAGGTGCCGTCGACGCCACGATGTCGCCGCCGCGCGGTGCGCCGAAAGCGATGAATCCGGCGATCGCGTCGCCGTATGCGGACCTCGCGCAGGCCGAACGCGACTACTACGCCGCGACGAAGGTGTTTCCGATCATGCACTTCGTCGTGATGAAAAAATCGCTCAGCACCGAATTGCCCGGGATCGCGAAGGCCGTCGTCGACGCGTTCGTTGCGGCGAAGCAGCGCGCAGCGGCCGCCGGTGCGCTCGGCGACATCATTCCGGGCGTGAAGCCCGATGAAGAGCGTCGCCTGCTGGGCGATGATCCGTGGGCCTTCGGACTCGAGGCGAACAAAGCCGCAGTCGACGCGTTCTTCGGGTTCGCGCACGGGCAGCAGTGGGTGCCGCCCAGCGTCAACGTGGAGTCGTGTTTCCTGGTGGCGTCCACATAATTTCCGCCGCGGGAACCGGCTTCTCGAGGTAGCCGTACTTCGCGGCAACGTCGAGCGGCGGTTGAATCATCTTCGCATCGAGGTTCACGCCGTACACCGAACGCCCCATATCATTGACCACGCTGACCGGAATCTTCGAATACTTGCTGAGGATTTCGGCCGACTCCTTACGATGCGCGTTCCCCCAGATCGCGCCTTGCCGGATCGCTGCGGCGAAGCGCGCCGCCACGTCGGGGTGCGCGTTCAGCCACGCACCGGTCGAGTACCAGCCGAGCGTCATGAACTGCGGCGCGACGCCGTCTTCGGCACTGCCGATGACGCGCGTATCCTCGCGCGCGGCCGTTGCCCACGGTTCGGTGACGACGACCGCATCGACGCGATGTTGCCCGAGCGCTGCATCCATCTGCGGAAACGGGATCTCGATGAACTGCAGGCTGCGTCCGTTACCGCCGTGCCGGTCGGCCCACGCAACGGTGGCGACTTGCAACATGCCCTTCAAGCCGGCGACCGCGACGGTCTTGCCGTTTAGGTCGGCGGCGGTGCGGATCGGTGAGGTCTTCGGGACGAGCACGAGTTCGGTCGGCGCAGCCGATTCCGTGAACAGTCCGGACGGTGCGAAAAAGCGGAAGTCGATGCCGCGCAAATGCGCTTGCGCGATCGTGGCCGTGTTGGCCGACGCGACGTCGACCGAACCGCCGAGTATCGCCGCGGCCGCGCCCTCGACCGTCACTTGCGAGGTGGAGATGTGCACGTCCAGCCCGGCCTTGGTGAAATAGCCAAGGTCTTGCGCATAAAATAACGGGCCGTTGAGATCGAACGCGGCACCCTGCACGTTGACCGGTGTCAGGGTGGTCTGGCCGGTTGCGGGACCGGCCAATACCATTGTTAGGCAGGCTAGGAGGATAGGCAAGCGTTTCATTGGTCGGGTCTTTCGCTAAGGAGCAGGGAGATGGCAAGGGCACGGCCGATATCGGCCGATGACCGAGAGCGAGATGTCTGCCGTAGAGGATGCGGCACCGGTTTCTGAGACGCCCGCTTCGCCGGAACCTGAACGTACCGCTACGGCGTCCGCCGCTGCGGCACCGGCAAGTCCCGCTGCTCCCGCGGCTCCGAACCCCAACGGTTTCGTCATCCCGGACTTCGCCGAAGATGCGCGCACGGTCGCATCGTTCGAGTCGGCCCGCGAACGCTTCGAGCGCGCGGAATCGCAGTCGGCCGAAGACGAGATTCGCCTCGACTTCAAGCGCCGCCGCGAACTGCTGCAGGCCGAAGTCGCCACCGCGCAAGCCGTCATCGACGAGCGTCAAACGAAGTGGGAAAAGGCGATTCAAGCCTACGGCCGGCGCTATCCGAAACTGTGCGAAAAGAACAAGGCGCGCAAGCCGGGGTTCATGCAGAACCTGCTCAGCTTCGGCGGCGCGGGAAAGATGTATCAAACGACGGTCGATACGTTTGCGGATCTCAACGATGCCCGCTCGCTCCGCCGGCGTAAAGAGCACGACGACGAAGAGCTCGATACGCTGCAGCGCCGTGCGCTCGCCAAGCTCGAAGAGACGCTCAAAGACCAAGCCAAGCACCAGAACAAAATGGAGAAGTTTCTCTCGCGTCCGGGCAACGCGGCGCTGGCCAAGAAGGTCCAAGAGATCCAAGCGGAGCGCGCAGCCTATGCTGCGCGGCTCGAAGCCGGCAAGGTTCCGCCGCTCGAACACCGCGACCGCCACTTCGCGCAGCTCGCAGCCGTGCCGCTCGAACCGCCGTGCGCCGGCATCGCGATCGTCGGCGTCGAGACCTACGGCGATCTCTGCTATCTCATTTTCCGCGATCGTGAACGGCACCACTTCTACCGTCCGTTCGATGCGCGGCTCGAAGGCCTCTCGGATTCCGTGTTCGACGTCTACCGGATCGCCGATCGTTTCGAAGCGAAGCTGCATCGCCGCGAAGGCAAGCCGATGAACTTGGCCGATCATCTTACCGAATACTTGCGCGACGACGAACGCGCGAAATCCGACGCTCGCCGGATCCGCGCGCTGTTACGCGAACCGCGCCAGGCAAAACCGGTCGAAGGCGCCGACAAAGCCTTCATGGACCTGCTGGCCGAACTCGCGAAAACTGCCGGCCGCTTTACAACGTAGGCTTCCAGCGGCTGGCGTTCAGCTCGGCGTTGATCGCGCGCACGAGGCTGAAGTCGTAGACTTTGGAAATCGGCGGGATCTGGTCTTTTGGGAAGTTCAACAGACCGGCGCGCACGATGAGATCGCTTTGGATCAGCGCGTCGCTAACGGTGCCGTCGGGCGTAACCTCTTGCACGAACTCATCGTAGTCGAGCTCGCTGCCGCGCTGGCTGAACGTCTGCTGCTCGTAGGCTTTGGTGAAGCCGATGACCTGCGCTTTGAAAACCCGTGAGAAGCGCGCGCCCTTCACGATCGCACGGAGCATCTTCTTCGCCAGCACCGGATTGCCGTAGAGCAGCTTCTCCGAGACGACGAACGAATTCCACGGCATGTGAACCTTGCCGTAAAAATTCGCAATCAGGTGCGCGTTCTTGAGCGCACCCTGCTCGCGCATCTCGACCACGGTGCCCGGGCTCACGATCACGCCGGCAAGCGCACCGGAATCGAACGCGGCGCCGACCGCATCACCAAAGCCCACGGGCGCGTACGTCACCGAGTCCGGCGAGAGGCCCGCCTGTTGCAGCGCTAAGCGCATCGCAATCTCGAATGTGTCGCCGCGGGTGTTGACGCCGACCGGCTTGCCTTTGAGATCCGCCAGCGAACGGACGTCGGGCTGCGCCCAAACTTGATAGGCAGGCGATGCGGTGAATACGTAGACGATCCGCAGCGCGGCGCCGCGCAAGATCGCGCTGAGCGCCGCCGAACCCGACGCGCTGCCGTCGACCGTACCCGAGATGATCGCCGGCGTCGCAACGCCGCCGCCCGCAAACACGAACTCGACGTCGAGACCTTCGGCCGCGAAATAGCCCTTTTGCAACGCCGCGAAGTACGCCGAATCAGCGACCGTTTGAGTCGGAATCGTGAGTTTGATCGACTGCGCTGCGCCGGCCGCTTGCGCAACGGCGAAGAACGCGGGCAGCGCGAGGAACGACGTACGTGAGACGCTCATGGACGGGACTTGTCCGGAGCGGCGAAAGATACTCCTTTCCGACTGAGGCGATATCCGCCGTGTCCATTCTAGTTGCTTTGAGTATTGCGATGAAGTCTCTTGCCGGGGCACAATACGAGAGGCGCACTGGAGGCAACGTATCGATGATCGCTTTGCTGCTCGCAGCCGTGCTGGCTGCGCTGCCCTTACCCGCCCCTCCCCCGCCGGGAACACCGGTTGCTTCGACGCTCCGCGACGCGATGACGGCGATCGAGCGAGCCGCCTCGACCAACCCGGCCGCCGCGCAAAGCGCCGCGTTGTCCTACAATGCCGCCATCGAACAGTATAACGCGCACCAATACGAACGCGCGCGCGCCAGCGCGCTCATGGCGATCAGCCAGTCGGCCGCACCGCCCCCCATCGCGGCACCAGCGCATGCTCCGATCGCGGCGCCCGCTTTTCCGGGTCCGCGCTATTACATCATCCCCGATGAATTGCCCGCGACCGCTGCCAACGCTCAAAAGTACGTGACGCTGGCGCATCGCGCGATGGCGAATTGTGCGGCCCTCAAAGCCGCGACTGTGGAGTATCGCGGGGCTCTGACCGCGCTAGGCGCGAAACAGTACCGCGCGGCCATGGCGGCTTCACGAAATATCGTGGACGACTGCAGCGGCAATTGAAGAAAGCAGGGACGGATGTTACGTAGCGATGTGCTCCTTGGTCTTGCGGCGCTCGGCGTCGATGCAGCTCTGCCGGCTCGGGCGCTGGCGCAAACCGCGAACCCGCCCGCAACGCGCATTGACCTGCACCATCATTACTGTTCGCCCGAGTGGCTGGCATCGCTGACGCAGCATCACAAGACCGATCCGTTTCCCGGCCTCGAGACGATCACCGGCTGGTCGGCCAAAGCGGCGATCGACGCGATGGACAAGGCCGGCGTCGCCACCTCGGTGCTCTCCACGACGACGCCCGGCATTTGGTTCGGGAATCCGGCCGAGACGCGCCGCATGGCGCGCAACATGAATGACTACGGAGCAAGCCTCGTACGCGACCACAAGGGGCGCTACGGGCTGTTCGGCGTGTTGCCGCTGCCCGACGTCCAAGCGAGTCTCGCCGAGATTCCGTATGTGATGGATACGCTAAAAGCCGACGGCATCGGCGTGCTCTCGAGCTACGGCAATAAGTGGCTCGGCGATCCGTCGTTCGAGCCGGTGTGGGCGGAACTCAATCGCCGCAATGCCGTCGTCTTCAGCCATGCGACCGCACCCGATTGCTGTAAGGTGCTCGTGCCGCACATCGAGGCCACGACGATCGAGTTCAACACCGATACCGCGCGCTCGATCATCGACCTCATCGAAACGGGCGCGGCCGACCGGTATCCGAACATTCGCTTCATCTTCTCGCACGCCGGCGGCACGATCGCGGGCCTCGCCGGGCGGTACATGCGCAAGGAGCTGGCGCCGCAGAACTTAGCCTCGCAAGTCGCTCCCGGATCGAAACTCGGGCATCTGCGCCGGTTCTACTACGATACGGCCGGCTCGGCAAATATCGTCAACCTGCAATCACTGAAGATGATCGTCCCGACGACGCAGTTTGTGTTCGGCACCGATTTCCCGTGGGCGCAGCCATCGGAGATCGTCACCGGCCTCAACCAATCCGGTCTCACGCCCGAGGAGATCCGCGCGATCAACCGCGACAACGCCGTCCGGCTGCTGCCGCAGTTCAGCTGACCCGAGGTAAACTGCACTTGACACGGCCGACGATTTATAACGAACTGCTTGGTGCCGAAACACGGTTCTATGATGCGGGCGGCGTTCGCACCCGCAGCATCCAAGCCGGGGCCGGCGAGGCGGTCATCATGCTGCACGGCATCGGCGGCCACGCTGAAGCCTTCGCTCGAAACGTCGTACCGTTAGGTAGAGACTTCGATGCACGTTCGCTCGACTACTACGGACACGGCATGACCGACGCGGCTTCTCAACCAATGGGAAAAGAAGCCTTCGTCAAACATCTGATCGATTACATGGACGCGGCTCGGATTAAAAAGGCGCACCTCGTCGGAGAATCGCTGGGCGGCTGGATCGCTCTTTGGACCGCGATCGACCACCCGGACCGTGTCGGCAAAGTAATTTTCACGGTAGGCGCGCATCTGCAAGTACCGATCGACGATGCGACCAAGGCGAAGACGCAAGCCGGCTTGAGCGAGCTGAAGCGACTGACTGAACAGTTTCAGAAACACCCGACGCGCGAGAACGTGCATGCTCGCTTGAAGTGGCTCTTCCACAAGCCTGAACGCGATATCACGGACGAGCTGATCGACCTGCGCTGGAACCTCTATAAGCAATCCGTCGGTAAATCCGGCTCCCTAGCGGTAATTGGCGAAAGCGAATACGACCTCACGCCGGAGAACCTTGCAAGAGTACCTCGTCCGACGCTTTTCTTGTGGACCGATCACAACCCGTCGCAACAAGCTGCCACGGCCAAAGAGGCGATGAAATACGTCAAGGGCTCCGCGTGGGCCATGATTAACGACGCGGGTCACTGGCCCCAATGGGAACATCCGGAAACATTCAACAAGATCGTCAGCGACTATTTAAAGCTGACCTAACGGATCGGCTGAACCCTAGTGGGCGGCGGCGTCGCTGATCAGATCCGTCGCCGGGAACGCCTTCTCGATGAATTTATATTTCGCCGACACGTCGATGACGGGTTGAATGTCCGCTGCGCTGACCGTCGTCCCCATGCGTTGCCGCTTCATGTGGGCGATCACTGCCGGATCCTGCTTCGTGTAAAGCGCTTCGTCGTTCACGGTCGCCTCCGGATGCGCGCGGGCAAACGTCCCGGCGTCCGCGACGACCCGCGAGAAGCGTTCGACGATCGAGCGATTCTTTTCGACATAACTTTGCATCACGACCCAGACGCCGAGCGAAAATTGTTTGCCGACGGCATCGTAGACGTGAGCGGCGCTGCGGGCTCCGTCGTCGATCGCAGCGGCATACTGCGGATTGCTGAGCAGCGACCCATCGACGCGGCCTTGAAACAATGCCGCCTCCGCCGCGGCCGCCGGCAGCTCAAAGAACTTCACCGTCTTCGAGTCACCGCCGTTTTGGTCGACCCACGCTTGCATCGCAACCGTATCCAGCGAGGACAGCGCGTTCGCGCTGATCGTCTTGCCGTTGAAATCGCTCGCCTTACGCAATGTCGAAGACTTAGCGACCAATAGCCCGGCGGTATCCGAATCAACCCACAGGCCACCCGGCGCAACGATCGTCAGCGGGATGCCGCGCAAGTGGGCTTGGATAATGGCGACCAGGCTCGAGAGCCCGAAGTCCAGCGCGCCCCCGACGACGGCCTGGGTAATCGCATTGCCGCTCCCCATCATACTCAACTCGATCTGCAGGCCCGCCTTCGCGAACATGCCGGTTCGCATCGCGTAGGCAACGGGGGCCAGCGAATCGATCGGCGTGGCGCCGACGCGAATCGTCGTCAACGTCGTCTGCGCGAACGCGCGCGCCGAGGGACGCGCCAGCACGACGCCGCTGCTAAGCAGAGAGAGGCTCGTAGCACGATTCATGCGAGCGTCTACAGCGGGGCAAGCGTCGTGCCCTTTAGAGCGTCATCTCGATCGCCGATGAGTTCGATGTGCTCGACGACATCGCGATCGACCGAACGGAAAGGTCGGGCGCGAAGCTAAGTAGCGTCAACTGCCGAGCAAATTTGGGCGCGAATGTCGCGCAACTCTTCTGCGCTGACATATGACGCCGTTTCAGTCAGCCGCGCATGGGCGACCGTCTGCACATTCCATGCGAGCGCATAGCTTCGCTTCGTGCAGCCGTTCTGAGGCGTCGGTTCGATCACCATGGACGCTCCGGCGATTGCGAGCGCCGGCTCCCCCGTAAGCGGCACAACAATTTCGAACGGCAGCCCCGTCCCGAAGAATCGTGGCGAACCCACCACGATGGCGGGTCGTCGCTTATTGGGCTCGCCGGCCCCCGGAAGCGCGTCCCGCCAATCGACCATGACGATTCGGCCCGGCTTCACCGGGAGCTATCAGGAAAGAACTCGGCCGGATCATCGCCCCAGTCATCCGGATGGCTTCGGAGGAAGCTCACGGCGCGTTGCACGCTCGTCTTTGTCTGCGAGGCGAGCGTCTCCGCTGCCCAGCGCTCGAGAATGTCGCGCGCGAGGGCCGATGCTCCAGCCGCATCATGTGTCGGGGCCGCCTCCGCCAGGACTCGCCGGGTCGCAGGCGTCAGCCGCACCGAAAGTGTTTCAGTCGTTGCCATACATGTATTGTAACACACAAGGGCGCGGCGGCCGGCGGCGGCGCGGCAACGATCCAGCGACTTCGCATCGGCGCCGCTACGGAGGGAGACTCGATGCGCGCTCCCGGCGACGCGCCGGGCCAGATGGCGCTCGAGATAGCAATGGATAAACGCGGCGTCGTAACGGTGAGCACCGACATGACCGACATCGGCACCGGAAGCTACACGATCATCGCGCAGACCGTTGCCGAAACGATGGGCGTCGATCTGGATCGCGTCGTCGTGCGGCTCGGCGACCCCGATTTCCCGGCGTCGGCCGGCTCCGGCGGCCAGTTCGGCGCGAACAACTCGACTGCCGGCGTGTACGCCGCGTGCATGAAGCTCCGTGAAATGATCGCGCATACGCTCGGCTTCAACGTAGACGATGCGCAATTCGCCGGCGGTAATGTGCACGTTGGCGGCCAAAGCGTCCCGCTTGCGGTCGCTGCCGGCGAAAGCGGTCTTTCCGCCGAGGACAGCATCGAATACTGCGATCTCGATCAGCGCTTCCGGCAGTCGACGTTCTACAATGCCACCGGCATACGCGTGCGCTATTACCCGATCACGCTTGACAAAATCATCCATCAACTCCCGGAACTCTAGCATGATATAATCGCGCCATGGACGTTGCGGCCGATCGGCTACAGTTCGGCTTTACTATCATGTTCCACTATCTGTTCCCGATCGGAACGATGGGTGTCGCACCGTTTATCGCCTGGTATAACTATCGCGCAATGAAGACCGGCGAGCAGCAGCACGCGCAGGCCGCTCGCTTCTGGACCGCGATCTTTGCGATCAATTTTGCAATCGGCGTCGTGACGGGGATCCCGATGGAGTTTCAGTTCGGCACCAATTGGGCCGCCTTTTCGGCTAAGGCGGGCGAGGTGATCGGTCAGCCGCTAATGATGGAAGGCGTGTACGCGTTCTTCGTTGAGTCGGTCTTTCTCGGCGTTTTACTCTACGGCCGCGGACGCGTGACGCAGGCCGTCTATTTGGCATCGGCCGTGATCGTCTGGCTCGGTTCATGGCTCTCTGGCTTCTTCATTTGCGCCACGGATTCGTGGATGCAGCATCCCGTGGGCTACACGATCGCGGCCGACGGCCGGATCGAATTGAGCAGCCTTGCTGCGCTACTGCTTTCGCCGTTCGCATTCTGGCAAACCGCGCACGCGATCGTGGGCGCGGTCGCCGCCGGCGGATTCATCGTAGCGGGTGTGGGCGCGTATTATCTCTTGGCGCAACGCGACATCGTCTTCGGCCGCGAGTTCGTGCGCACGGGCGTCATCGTCGCGTTCGTCGCTTCGGCGCTCGTGATTTTCCCGACGGGCGATCGCAACGGCAACAACGTCACGGTCTACCAGCCCGTGAAGCTTGCCGCCATGGAGGGCCTGTTCACGTCCGAACGCGGCGCCCCGCTCGCCATCATCGGCATGCCCGACGTCCCCAAGAGGACACTCATCGACCCGATCGTCGTACCGGATCTGCTGAGCTTTCTCGCCTACGGCAACTTTCGCACCAATGTCGCCGGACTGACGTCCTACCCGGCCGCGCTCTGGCCGCCGGTCGAGGTGACGTATTATGCCTACCACGTGATGGTCGGCCTCGGCACGATCTTCATCGGGGTTGCATTCATTGCCGGGCTGCTGCTGTGGCGCAAGCGTTTGTTCGAGACGCCGCTCGCACTTTGGGCGTTGTTGCTGGTCATGCCGTTTCCATACATCGCGAGTGAGGCCGGCTGGGTCGTGGCAGAGGTTGGCCGCCAGCCCTGGGTCGTCTACGGCCTCATGAAGACCCAGGACGCCGCATCGCCGAACGTCGGTTCCGGCGAGACGATCTTCACGCTCATCGGCTTTGCCGGCATGTATTTTCTGCTCGGCGTATTGTTCTTGTTGCTGACGCTACAGACGATTGCGACCGGGCCCGGCGCGCCCACCGCCGAGCAGGCGGAAGCGTAATGGCGGGCATCATCGCTTTCTGCGTCGTCGCCGGCATGCTGACGGCCTACACGCTGCTCGACGGTTACGATCTCGGTGCCGGTGCGATCTCGCTCGTCCTCGCGAGAACGCGCCCGGAGCGGACCGCGATCGTCGAAAGCATCGGTCCGTTCTGGAGCGGCAACGAAGTTTGGCTCGTCGCCGCGGGCGGCACGTTGTTCGCGCTCTTTCCCAAAGTCTACGCCGTATCGTTCAGCGGGTTCTACTTGCCGTTCATCGTGGTGCTCTGGCTGCTGATGTTTCGCGGCATCGCGATCGAGCTGCGCGAACGTCTTCCGGGCAGCGTGTGGCTCGATTTTTGGGACACGGCGTTCTCGCTTTCGAGCCTGCTCCTGATCGTGCTCTTCGGCGTCGCGTTCGGCAATCTCATCCGCGGTCTGTCGCTCGATGCAGACGGCTACTTCTTCGGAACCTTCTCCTCGCTGCTCAATCCGTACGCGCTCGCCGTCGGCCTGCTCGCGGTCGTCGCGCTCGTGCAGCACGGCCTCGTCTATCTCTCCGCGCGCGTGGACGGACCGCTGGGCGAGCGCGCGTTGCGCTATGCCGGCTGCGCTTGGTGGGCTGTGCTCGTCGTCTTCATCGCCGTTACGGCGGCAACGATGCTCGATCACCGCGGCGCGGAGGGGATCGGTGCACCGCTCGCCTTCACGGCCGGCACGGTCGCGCTGCTTTCGCTGTTGGCGATGCGCTGGGTCCCGGCGCGCGAGCGGGCCGGGTTGCCGTTTCGGCTGTCGCTACTGTTCCTGGCGGCGCTGCTGGTGACGGCAAGCGCAACGATGTATCCCTACCTCATCCGCCCCTATTCCGGTCATTCCGGTGGACTGACCGTCACGAACGCGGCGCCGCCGGCCGCCGCCCTGGCCGTCTCCCTGCCGATCGCGATCGCCGGGCTGATCGTGGTGATCGCGTACTCGATCTTCGTCCATCGACTGATGCCGGCGCGCGTCGCGGTTCGCGGAGGGAGTGAATAGGCCGTTTTAGGCTGCGGGCATCACCTTCTTCGCCGATCGGAACTGCGACGGCGTCACCCCGACGTGACGAACGAACTGCCGCGTGAAATAGCAGACGTCGCCGAAGCCGACCGCTTCGCACACCGCAACCACATCATGCTCCGTCTCGATCAGCAGCGCTTGCGCGGCGGCGAGCCGTCGCTTGATGATCCATGCGGTGACCGGGGTTCCCGTCAGCGATGAGAAGCGGTGCGTGAGATGTGCGGGAGAATAGCCGAGCGCCTCGGCGACGTCGCGCAGGCTAATCGACGAGGTGAAGTTTTGCTCGACGTAGTCGACGACGCCTCGGACGATTTGGTGCTCTTTTACCGGTCCGTTCAGCATGTTTACCTCCCTCGTACTCGTGTCGGATACAAGCGTAGCCCGCCACGAATACGATGTCTGCCAACATGCTGTTAACACTCACCCCCAGATTGAGCGTGCTCACTTCCGGAGATGCCGCTCTCCGAAAGATTAGCCATTCGCGCGGCGGGCCCGGCGGGCTAGCATCCCGATATGGCCGTCGCATATCTCCAGCATCAGCCCTCACCGCGCCTCATGCGCTACCGCGAAGCGCACAGCGAGCCATGCACGGGGGACCTGACCGATGTCTTTCCCTCCGGCGACGAAAGCGCGACGATCGTCATGGCCGACGTGTGCGGAAAAGATGAACAAGCTCACGGCCACGCGCGCTATCTGCGTAACGCCGTTCGCGCGCTGGCGGATGATTATTCACCGGCCGGCGTATTGGACCGCGTCAACCTGGCGTTCTCGCGCCGCATCGCCGACTTCGGCGACGATCGGTTCGCCAGCATCTTCACCGCGACGCTGACCGGACGTCGCTTGACGTATGCATCGGCCGGCCACGATTTTGCCCTAATGGTCAGCGCCGACGGCCGCCATTGGCATCTTCCGCCGACCGGCGTGATCGCCGGCGTTCGCGGATCGGAGAATTATACCGAGAAGACGATCCCCCTCGCCTCGACGGACTGGCTCGTCCTCGTCACCGACGGCATCACCGACGCGCGCGACGCCAACGGTGTGTTCTTCGGCACGGGCGGTGTTGCGCGCACCGCGCTCTGCGCCGTCAGAAGCGGCAAGGACGATCCGGCCGCGCACATTCTCGAGGCCGCTCGCGCGCACGGCGGCGGCCGTTTCAACGACGACGCCTCCGTGCTCTGCGTCCGTTTTTCTTAGGGCCGTCAGACGCTTTCCGCGAGCCGGATCGTTGCGACGGGCAACCCCGGCAAGGAGCGCTTGCGCAAGTGCGTCGGTGTTTCGGTCAGGACGATTTCCAATGTTGGATTCACGTGTAATTCCAACAGATGACCGCCGAAGGCGGCCCCGCCGCGCCTGGCAACCACAACGTGCGCATGCACTTGCGGCTTCCCGTCCTCCGTTGTCGCGATGTCGCCCGCGATCGAGACAACCTCGACTTGTTCGTCGAAGCGATTCGGTTCGTACGCTTTGGCACCGAAGTCGAACCAGCCCAAGACCGCCGAAGACGCCGCGCCGACGCCCGTAAACGAGGCGCCGTTCACGCCCGTCTCGCGAGCAAATCTTTCCAACTCGGCGGCCGCCTCGTCGCCCGCTTCGAAAATCAAGGCGTAGGTCGCGACGGTCTCGTCGTCGCCAATGATTCGGTATTGCATGCGCTCATTTTGCCCACGCGCGTCGCGCGCGAAGCTATTTGAGCGCGAGCGGGCTGATCAGGTCGCGAACGTCGATCTTCGCGGGCAGCGCTTTGAGTTCCACGGCGGTATCCAGCAGCGGCTGAAGCGCGGCTACATCAAAGACTTGCCCGTAATACGCGCGGTGCATTTTCTCTGCCAATCCGTTCGGAAACGGCAGCCACTGTTGCAACATCGCGGCCGATCGCGCGTGATTGCGCGGGTCGTCGGCCCAAACTGCAGCGTCGTGAATCGCGGCGACAAAGCGTTTTGCTGCATCGGGATTAGCGCGCGCCCAGTCCGCGCTCGCACACCACGCCGTCGCTTGCACCTGTTTGCCGACCGCCGCATAGGTCGATGCGAGCACACGGACGTCGTCGCCGGCCGCGGTGACGTTGGGCTCGCCGTCTTGCGCGGCCGCGATCGTGCCGCGCACGAGTGCGGCGGCCATGCTGATCTGCGGCACCTCAACGAACTTGATCGTGCTGAGATCGGCGCCGTTGGTCTGGAGCCACTTTGTCGTCAGCAGCCGCCCGACCCCGCCGAGCGACGTGACGCCGATCGTCTTGCCGTCGAGGTCCTTCGCCGTGCTGATGCCCGAGTTGCGGCCGGTGATGATCACGCTGGTCAGGTCGCCGGTACGAAACATGTACGACGGCGCGAGCAGCGTGACGGGGATGCCGTGCTCGTAGGCCGACGCGATGCCGATGACGTCGGATTCGCCGACGTCGATGGCCTTGCCGACGATGCCGGCGAGAATCGTCGCGCCGCCGCCGGACCGGATCGCTTGGATCTGCGGATCGATACCGTATTTCTGGAACAGCCCGAGCGCCTGGGCGTAGAACGCCAGCGCGTTGCCGTCGTTACCCGGGGTGGCGATTCGAACGGGGATGAAGCCGGTGGTTTGGGCACCAGCCGGCGCCGCACGAGCAAGGGCGGCAACCGATGCCATGCCTGAGAGCAGAAGCGAGCGTCGCATCTGCCCCACTGCTCGCTCTAGGCTTCGACGGCCTCTCGGGTCTTCGGCTCTTCGTGATTCGAACTCAGGACCTCGTCGCGGCTGCGCACGCACGAACATTGGAAGTTTTCACCGAGACAGCCGACGGCCGAATGCAACACGAGCGCGTGGTTGCATGAGGAGCAATAAATCGAATCATCCACAGCATCGACTGTCATACCCAGGCCGTCGTGGTCCTTAAACCACGCTTACGGTTGCGCGGCGGCGACGGCCTCATCAAGCGTTCGGTGAACGTTGAAGAGTTTATCGAAGCCAAGAATTGCAAAGACTTTCTGGAGATGCTTCTGCGGCAGGACGATGTAGAGCTCATCGCCGCGAGCGCTCATCCGGGACTTCGCTCGTGCCAGCGAGTTTAGCCCCGTACTGTCCATGTACCGTACTTCGCTCAAGTCGATGACGAGCGGCGAATGCGCTCCGTCCACGGCGGATTTGAGCGCTGTCTCAAACGCTTCTTTCGCGGAGTAATCGACTTCGCCGGCAACGCTAAAAACGTGGATGCCATTGGAGACCCCGTTTGCGAACAGCAGATCGGGAAGTTCGCCTCTGTTTTCCACCGTACGATAAGTGTAGACTTCTAACTGGGCTACGTCCGTACGCTATTGCACCGAACGCCCTCCAGCCGATATACGGTATTTTGTACTATCGCCAACCGGCACATCCGAGCCCCTCTCACTAGCCAACGGAGAAACCGCCCATGAGCTTCATCACGACAACAGATGGTACGGAGATTTATTACAAAGACTGGGGATCGGGTCGCCCGATCGTGTTCAGTCATGGCTGGCCGCTCTCGGCTGATGACTGGGACGGACAGATGATGTTTTTCCTAAGCCATGGTTATCGTGTCATCGCCCACGATCGCCGCGGCCATGGCCGCTCATCGCAGGGGAGCACCGGTCACGACATGGACCACTACGCCGACGATCTGGCCGTGCTGACCGCTCATCTCGATTTGAAGAACGCCATCCACGTCGGCCATTCGACCGGCGGCGGCGAGGTGGCGCATTACGTCGCGCGCAGCGGCGAGAGCCGTGTCGCAGCTGCCGTGCTCATCAGTTCGGTGCCGCCGCTGATGGTGAAGACGCCCGCGAATCCCGGCGGCCTGCCGAAGGATGTTTTCGACGGCCTTCAGGCGCAAGTTGCCACCAATCGCGCCCAGTTCTATCTCGACTTTGCCGAGCGGCCCCTTCTTCGGCTACAATCGTCCGGGCGCCAAGCCGCAGCAGGGCGTGATCAACAACTGGTGGCGCCAGGGGATGATGGGTGGCATCAAGGCGCACTACGACGGGATCGTGGCATTCTCGCAAACCGACTTCACCGAAGACCTCAAGAAAATCTCGGTGCCGGTGCTGGTGATGCACGGTGAGGACGATCAAGTCGTGCCGTATGCCGATTCCGGACCGCTGTCGGCCAAACTCGTTCAGCACGGGACGTTGAAATCATATCCCGGCTATCCGCACGGCATGCCGACGACGAACGCGGACGTGATCAACGCCGACCTACTGGCGTTCTTCAAGACCGTGTGACGGCAAAATCGGTTCGCGCAGTCGTTGCGCTGACGTGCTTTGCCCAGTTCGTACTGCAACTGGATTTCAGCATCGTCAACGTGGCGCTGCCGTCGGTTCTGCGCGATCTGCGTCTGCCGCCGGCGCAGCTCCAATGGATCGTCACCGGGTATGCGTTAACGTTTGGAGCGCTGCTGCTCGCCGGCGGCCGGGCAGCAGATGTGCTCGGCCGTCGCCGCGTCTTTACCGGCGGCCTGATCGTCTTCGCGATCGCGTCGCTCGCCTGCGGTTTGGCACAATCCGGCGTGCTGCTCGTGGCCGCACGCATGGTGCAAGGGCTCGCTGCAGCTGCCACGTCGCCGGCGGCGCTCTCGCTGCTCACCACCTCGACGGAGCAAGGCCCGGAGCGCACGAAAGCGCTGGGGGTGTGGCAGGCGATGACCGCAGCCGGAGCGATGACCGGCATCGTCGTCGGCGGCGCGCTCACCCAATTCTTCGGTTGGCGCTCGATCTTCTTGATCAATCCGCCCATCATTCTAGCGATGCTCTTCTTCGCTCGCGCGCTGCCGGCCGAGCCTCCCGCGGGCACGTCGTCATCGATTGACGTGCGCGGCTCGCTCCTGCTCACCGCCGCGATCGCCGCGTTCATCTTCGGCCTCAGTAACGGCGAAGGAGCCGGCTTCGCCAACCTGTTCACGATTGGGGCTCTCATCGCTGCGGTCGCCCTCGCCGCGTGGTTTTTCATTTCCGAGCGCGGCGTTGCCGAACCGATGGTGCCGCGTTCGATCTCGTCGTCCGCTCCGCGCCAAGCAGCGGTAGCCGTAATGTTGCTGATGGGAGCCGTCATCGCCGGGTACGTCTATTTCGTGTCGCTCTATCTGCAGCGCGTGCTGGAATTCAGTCCGGCGCTGGCCGGGCTCGCCCTCGTGCCCTCGACGGTTGCGGTCGTCGTCGTCTCCACGTATGTCATGCGCACCGGTGCTCGCGCGCATCGGCATCTGGCCGACGATCCTTGCCGGTTTGACGTTGATCGGGCTCGGGCAACTGTGGCTCGTCGCCGTGTGGTCGACCGGCGGCTACGTTCACGTCGTGTTGCCCGGTCTGCTCCTTACCGCATCCGGCATGGGGCTCGCACTGCCCGCGGCTTCGGTAGCGCTCACCAACGGTGTGGAACCGCGCGATGCCGGCCTGGCGGGCGCGCTTTTCGTTGCAAGCCAGCAAATCGGCGGCGCCATCGGGCTTGCAGTGCTGGCGACGGTTGCTGCCGCACGCAGTACGGCGACGGGTGCGACGCTCCAGAGCGGTTATAGCCTCGCATTTCTCGTTTCGGTGCTCCTCATGCTCGTTGCCGCTGCGGTTGCAGTCCGTGCGCAACGCGCACGTTAGCGGCAGCGCGGTCGTCGTCGGCGGCTCGCTGACCGGATTGGCGGCAGCGATCGCGCTAGCGCGAATCGGCGTGCGCGTCACCGTGCTCGAGCAGACCTTGCGTTTCGATCGCGGCGGCACCGGTTTGGGCGTCGACCGCGGTTTGCTCGCTGCAGTTGTTGGTACGGATCCGCGGACCGACCACGACCAACCGCATTTACCCGTAATCGTGACCAGCCGGGAAACGTCGACGTGGCATGCCATCCGCGCGTGGCTCGTTGGGCTCGCCGCGCGTGTCGATGGCCTGCAGGTTCGCGAGGGCGTGCGCGTGACCGCTATCGCGCAAGCCGCGAATTCTGCGAGCGCAATTGCCGGCGAGGAAACGTTTACCGCCGACGTATTGATCGGCGCCGACGGCTATCGCAGCACGGTGCGGGCCGTCGTCGATCCGGACAACGTCTTCGCGCCCTACGCCGGTTTTCTCATTTGGCGCGGTCTCGTTTCCGAGCATGCACTGCCGGCGCGGGCCACCCATGCGCGCGTCGAAGGCGGAGTTCTGCCGTTTCCGGAGGTCGCGCGGCTCATCGCGTATCACGTTCCCGGCGCCGACGGATCGGTGCAGGCCGGCGAGCGGCAGTTCACCTTCGCGTGGTACGATGCGTCGCGCACCGCGTGGCTGCGCGCGAACGGCGCCTTAAGGGTGGATGAGGTGCAGCATTCGATCGATAGCTCGTCGATCGACGACGGATTGCGGCATGAATTGCGCGCGGCCGCACGGCGCGGCTGGACCGGTACCGCGCTCGACATCGTACTGCGGGCCATCGACGATCGCATCATCTTCGGGACACCGCTGACGGAGTATTATCCGCAACGGCTCGTCAACGGGCGGGTGGCGATCCTCGGCGACGCGGGCCACGTGGCATCGCCGATGGTCGGCCATGGTCTAGCACTCGGCTGGCTCGATGCGCACGCACTCGCGGTTGCCGTAGCGGCTGAAGGGAGGCCGAACGGGCGCGCACTCGCCGCCTACGAACGCGCGCGATTGAGCGAGTCACAGATGCACGTGACGGAGAGCCAACGCTCGACGCATCAGCTGCTACTGCACGCTCAGGGTCGCTGACGCGGTTCGGCCGAACTCCTCGGGCCGATCGATCAGGCGTGCTTGGGCACCCGGCCACGCGAACGTGCCCGGCGTAATCGGTGCGGGCGATGTAGTGCAGCACGTAGATGCCGGGACCGAGATGATCGGCGTAGGCTTCGATCCGATCGTGATAGATCTGCTGATCGTCGATCTGCCAGCTCTGCGCCGGCGCGACGGCGGTATTCGTCTTGAACGACGTGTCGACGGCTTCCATTCCGGCCGGTAGCGGATCGGTAATCTGCACGCGGTCGATCGGATGATCGGTGATGACTTGCAACTCGACGTCGAACACTTGCGCTGCGTGCAAGGCAACGGGCTGGGAGAGCACGGCCAGGCCCATCGTTGCGAGCGCGCTCGCCGCGCCGGCCGGATGAACGATGCGCGTCACGCGCAGGCCGTTGAGCTGCCCGCGCTGCGGGCCGGCCAGGCGATAGCGATAGCTCAACGCGTAGTGCAGCGGCCCCGGGCTTTGGAGCGCGAGGTTGACCGGCGTCGTGCCCGGCCCAAGCCGCGCGGCCGGAACGTTGGCCGTTAACGAGGCGGGGCGATGTCCGCTGAAGGCGACGGTAGCGATCGTGGACGTGCCCAGCGTTGCGGTAGCGTTGACGTTTGCGGGCGGTCCGCCGGCGACGGCAACGTCGACGAGCGCATCGAGCGCCGCGGCGTTCTGGCAGGCGCAGCCCCACGACCCGTTGCGGCGCAGCGCGAGCAGGCTTCGCGTGAGGCGGTCGATGGTGAGCGCATCGGCATGCTGCGCCACGAGCAAGCGCGTCATCAGCGCTTGCGCGATCACCGGCTGTGCGAACCAGCGGTAGCGTTCCGGCGCGTTGAACGTCGCGAGCGCGCCGGTCTGGTACACGCGATCGCCGAGCGCTTGGGCTTCGGCTTTGCCGCGATCGCCGTAGCCCGGCGCAAGCAGCAGCAGCCGCGCGAGCCGGATCTGATCGGCGGTGTCGAACTGCGCGCGCACCGCATCGATGTCGCCGAGATACGACGTGCGGCGATCGCCGGTATCGGCCAGCGCATCGAGCGCGTGCAGGCGCAGCTGGCTTTTGCAGCCGGCGCTCTTGCACCACGGCCACGCGCCCGGATCGGCCAGCACGGTGCTAGCAAAGTTTACCGCCCGCGCACGCGAGGCCGCGTTGACCGCGATGCCGGCGTCGCTCGCGCGCGCATACGCGTGCAGCACCTCGAGCGAGTCGTAGGGATCGGTGACCTTTTCCCCCGGGTACGATGCGAAGCCGCCGTCCGGCCGTTGAAGCGTAGGCGAGAAAGGCGAGATCGTCGGCAGCGGTCGTGCGCGCTTCGGGCGGCGGCGCCGAATTGGTCAACGCACCGAGACGAATGACGTCGGCAGCGACGGTGAGACGCCCGGCGGCGGCAAGCGCCACGCGGCCTTCATCGGCGAACGCGGATTGCGCGGCAACCAGCGCATCGGGAAGCAGGCTGTTAGCGAGCACGAGCTGCAGGCCGCCCGCATCGGCCGGCGTGCCGGCCGCAACGTTGAGCGGAATCGCGGTGCTGCCCCTCGCCAACACACCGGTCGTGATGACGCTCTCCATCACCGCGCGATCGATGACCGGCACGGGGATCGCGAAGCCGTCGCTCGCCGCTCCGCCCGTGCCGCTGCGCTTCGCGGTGAACGTTGCGGTGCTCGTGCCCGGGCCGCCGGCCAGCATCGGAAAGCGGTAGGCTTTGGTGATCTGGTCGATCGGCGCGGAGAACGTGGTCGACGGCACGGGTTGCTGCGTGTCGTTGAGGAACGCGAGCGGCGCGGTCAGCGTGCCGGCGATCGCGATCGTGGCTCCGGTTGCGCTCGCCGCGTTGGTCACCGCGACGCCGGCATTGAAGCGATCGCCCGGGCGCGCAAACTGCGGAACCACCGGGTTCGCAATCAGCGGTTTGGTAGTGAGGAAGGTCGACTCGCCATTACCGAAGCGGCCATCGGTCGTTGCTGCGACCGCCATGACGCGCCAGGTCGTGAGATCGTCGGGCAAATCGAACGCAACGTCGGCATCGCCGTTCGCATCGGTGAGGATCGAGCCCGCGTAGTAGGCCAGCGGATCGAACTTACGGCGGATGCGCGTGTCCTCGGCGCCGGTCGACAGGCCTCCACCGAATCCCCAGCCCTTTTCGACCGGGCGTGCCAAGCTTTGCAGCACGATTGCGCCGCGGTTGTCCGCGAAGCGCGTCGAGATCGGCTGATCGCCGTACACGAGCGCAACGAGATCGGGCGGCCGGTAACCGCTGAGCTGGAGGATCGCATCGTTCGCAACGATCAGCGTGACCTGACCCCGCACGGCATGCTGCGCGCGATCGGCAACGTGCACGTGAATCGATTGGTGCGCGGCCGGCGCGAGGCGTGCTTGTTGCGGCTTCGCGGTAACCGTTAAGTATTTGGCATCGAGTGCGACGTCGAAGGCGGCGAAACCATTGCGCGCGACCGCATTGCCGGTATCGGCCGGCGCCGTTTTCGGCAGCGGGCCGTGACGCACGGCGATCGCTTCGAAGGCCGCGTTCGGTAACATTGCCGGCGTGACGGTGAACGACACCGCCGGCGCCGGGCCGTGCGCGTGGAGGCGCTGCTGCCAGATCACGCCGCTGCGCACGACCGCGACCAGAATGTCGGCATCGGGGAACGGCGAGACGATCAGCGCGCGCGCAACGTCGCCCGGACGGTACTTCGTTTTGTCGAGATGCACGTCGAGCTGATTGGGATCGCGCGCCCCCCAGGCCGCTTCGCCCGGTCCGGTAACGTAGAGCTGCACGTCGGTCTCGCCCGCATCGGAGGTCGCACCGGACGTATTCGCGCGGATGCGATATGTTCCGGAACCCGGCGGCGTCAGTTGCGCGCTGACGGCGCCGGTTGCGGTGTCGACATCGGTGGTCGCAACGGTCTTGTACGTGACGCTCTCTTCCGGGGAATCGCCGCCCTCAACGACGGCGGTTGCCGCAAGGTACGTCGCGAGCTGCAACTCGAGATGAACCTTCGTTTGCGGCACCGATGCGCCGTTCGGATCCAGCGCGATCACCGAGATCTTCGCCGGCTGCTGCGCGGTCGCGACGAAATCGGTTCTGAGGCCGATCTGCACCTTCCCCGGAAACGCGGTGAACGTTTTGCTGTCGCCGACCGAGAGGTTCGCGACGTCCGTGGTATCGGCGTCGACTTGATAGGTCATCGGATACGGCAAATCGGCGGCCACCGGTACGGAGAGCGACGCATTACCGCTCGCATCGACGGGAACCGTCTGCTGCAGCACGTCGGAGCTCACCGACGGCGCGTTCTCGGGCCAGAACCACTGGCGTCCGAACGTGTAACTCGGGTCCTTGTCCCACGTATAGTTGGTGAGCGAGCGCGTAACTTCGTAGTACGTCGACGCGCCGGCGACGGGCGATCCGAACAGATACGTGCTCGTCGTCCGCGCCGCGACCGATTCGCCGGCAACCGCTGCCGTCACCGGCAGCGCGAGGGTGACGGCGAAGTTCGGCGGCTTGAATTCTGCGACTCGGAAGCTGCCGTCGATCGTCTCGCCGTTGCCGGCGCTCGCGTGCACGTTGTAGTAGCCGAGCGGCGCGTTCTTGTCGATCGTGATCGGAATCGACGCCGTACCGTAGGCGTTGAGCGTGATGCGCGGCAGCGTGCGCTTCTCTTGATTCGGGAATTGCAGCTCGACGCTGTAGTTCGCGGCTTTCCCGCGCCCGAGCACGCCGTGCGTGAGGAACCAGCCGACGGCGGTGAGCTTCACCGTTTCGCCCGGCTGGTAGAGATCGCGGTCGGAGAAAATCGTGGCGTGCGCGATCGGCGTTGCCGATGACCAGCCCGTGTAGAGATTGGCCGCATACGCACCGGAGCCGTCATCGGAGCGCACGTACGTCCAGTCGGCGCCGTCGCGCACGATCGTGACCAGCGACGGTGCCGTGTTCTGGCCGTTATCGAGCACGGCACACGGCGCAAAGCCGGAGCCGCCGAAGTGCGCGATGCCGTCGGCGCCGGTTTGCGCCGTCGCACACGGGATCGCCGCGTTCTTCACCTTGGCGCCGGTTTGCGATGAATACACCGAGACCGAGGCGCCGGCAACGGGCGTGCCATCGCTCAGACGATTGACGCGCACGAAGCCGCTGTCGGGAAACCATTGCGCGAACACGCCGAGATTCGTCAGCCCGACGAGGCCGCTGAACGACGCGCTATGGTCGGGGATCGTCGCGGCAACCGAATACGCGAGCACGCCGGCCGGACCGCCTAGCTGTTGGCGCAGCGGCACCGTAATCGTGCGATCGACGTTCGGCCGGCTGGTCGTGTCGAGCGCCACATGGCGCGTGGCCGGCAGCGCAAAAAGCGCAGAGGTATCGTCTTGCGGATCGTCGTTGAGCACGACGTCGCTCGGCTGCAGCGCGGTAAAGCGCGCGTCGACCGTCCCGCGCGGCAAGTTCACGGCGTCGACGTTGAGCGCGACCTTGAGCGTCGCTGGAAAGAGATTGGAACCTGTGGGTGCCCAGAGCGACGGCGTCACGTCGGTCGTACGGAAGGTCGCGCTCGCGCTGGTGCCAAGCGCCTGACCGAACGTGTCGGCCAGCGCCGGATCGATCGTCACCGTGTAGTCGGTGTTCGGTGCGAGCAGCGCGGGGTTGATGCCGACGGTGCTGTCGTCGATCGTCGCGACGGCGGTTCCCGCGGCCGGCGCCGGCTGGATGTGAATCGCGCCGAGCGTTTTCGTATCGATCGGATTGCTGAACGAGAGTTGGGGCGTGCCGCTGTCGAGCCGGTCGGCGGGATCGTGCGGTTGCAAGAGCCCGTCGAACGTCAGCAGTCCATAGGTGCGTAGCCGGCCGGTGAACGTGGCCGAACTGGGCATGTTCCCGCGCACGGGCACGATGCCGGGCGTGAAGATGATGTGGTAGCTCGTGCCTTTGGCCAGCGGCTGCGCCGGCAAGAAGACGTAGGTGTACGCTTGTTGTGAGGGATCGAAGGCTTGATCGGGCGGTGGCGACGGCGACGCGGAGTTCGCCGGACTCGGCGGCACGATGAGTCCCACGGCCGGCCCCGCCGTGTCGGGCAACAGCGAGCCGTGCGCGATGAGACTCTGCACGTCGAGCGCGGTGTTGGACGATAGGCGAATCGTGGGCGTGAGCGGCCCCGGATCGGGCGCCGTCTTCACGTCGTCCTGCAGCGGGAGATCGCTCAGCGCGATCGCGGCGGTTTGGAACGTCCAGCTGAAGTCGCTTGCCAGCGCGTGGCCACTCAGATCGTGGAGGCCCTTCGCGATCGTCACGCGCACGCGCGTTGCGAGCGGCAGCGCGGCGTCGGCTTGGAAGCCGATCATGCGCGGCGTGAGAAAACGGAAGTGTCCCGGCAGCGCGGGCGAGATCGAGAACTGGGCGAGCACCGCGGCTTCGTCGGGGCTCTCGAGCCGTTCGAGCGGAATTAGATCGTCGCGGAAGATCACGCGGATCTGCGCCAGCGTATCGACGGTGCCGCTCGGCGCGAACGAGGCGATCGGACCTTGCGGCGTCGCAGCCGGCGCGGGTTCGACCGATTGGAGCGCGGACGGCGCGCTCGAGCTCGCGTGACAGGCGGTGAAACCCAGCACGGCAACTGCGACCAGGAGCGTTCGGACCGCGTGCGTCAACAACGGGGGATGCGCCGTCGTTGGGTCGTCGCCCTTGCGAGTGTCGTGATTGCCGCCGTCGCGTTCGTGGCGCGGCCGATCGGCCTCGACGCGTTCGCGCCGAGCGGCGGCGCGGTGACGTTCGTCGATCGCGCCGGCTTGCCGCTCGGAACCGTGCTTTCGCGCGATACGGAACACGCGGTGCACGTGCCGCTGCAAGCGGTGTCGCCGCACTTCCTCGCGGCGATCGTCGCGGTCGAAGATGCGCGCTTCGCGCAGCATCGCGGCGTCGACCCGGCCGCGCTGGCGCGTGCGACGACCGAGGTGCTGCGCACGGGACATATCGTCAGCGGCGGTTCGACGATCACCATGCAGTTGGCGCGCTTGCGCTACGACCTGCCGCGTACGGTGTGGGGAAAACTCGAGGAGATCGCGCTGGCGCTGCGCATCGAAGCCGGCACCTCGAAGGCGCAGATTCTCGAAGCGTACGTGAACCGGCTGCCGATGGGCGGCAATCTCGTGGGCGTTGAGGCCGGCGCGCGCACCTACTTCGGCGTGCCGGCCGAAGATCTGGATTGGTCGCAAGCGGCATTGCTCGCGGCGTTGCCCAATGACCCCTCGGCGCTCGATCCGTACACGCATCGCGCAGCGCTCGAACGGCGCCGCCGCGCGATCATCGCGTACTTGCAGTCGCGCGGCGTGCTCGGCGCGGATGACGCACGCCGCGCCATAGGAGAACAGATCGCGCTCGTTCCGCGCCGCGAGGGCATTCGCGATGCGCCGCAACTGCTGTTTCGTTTGGCCGCGTCGACCCCGGCCGGAACGGAACGCGTGCGCACCACGCTCGATCGCGACTTGCAGCGGTACGTCGAGAACACGGCGCAAGAAGTCGTTGCGGCGCTGGGCGACCGCGCCGTGCACGACGCCGCGGCGATCGTCGTCGACAACGCCAACGGCAACGTGCTCGCGTATCTCGGCTCGCCCGAATACTTCGATGCGCGCAGCCTGGGACGCAACGACGGCGTGACCGCGCTGCGTCAGCCGGGCTCGACGCTGAAACCGTTTCTCTACGAGCTGGCCTTCGAGCGCCGCACGATCCGGCCCGCGACGATTCTCGAAGATGTGCCGACGACGTACGCGATTCCCGGCGCGCAGATCTACGCACCGGGCGACTACTCCGGTGAATTCGAAGGTCCCGTTCGGCCGCGCATCGCGCTTGCGGATTCGCTCAACGTGCCGGCGGTGCGCACGCTCAGCGCGGTTGGGGTGGCGACCTTCCAATCGCGGCTGCGGGCCCTCGGCTTCGTGCACCTCGACAAACCGGCGGCCTACTACGGCCTCGGCCTGACGCTCGGCAGTGGCGAGGTGACGCTCGAAGAACTGGCGCGCGCCTATGCGACCATCGCTCGTGGCGGCCGGCCGATCGACTTACGCTACCGCGACGCCGATCCGGTGATGAGCGATGCGCGCGATCTGCGCGTCGGCGATGAGGCAACCTGGGCGCTGGTGACCGACATGCTCTCCGACGCGCACGCGCGAGCACGGGCCTTCGGCGTGTCGTCGCTCTTGCGGTTACCGTTTCCGAGCGCGGTGAAAACCGGCACATCGTCGGATTTTCGCGATACCTGGACCGTGGGGTTCACGCGCGATTACACCGTCGCCACGTGGGTCGGCAACTTCAACGGCGCGCCGATGCAGCGCGTTTCCGGTGTCACCGGTGCAGCGCCGTTATGGAACCGCATCATGCTGCACCTGGCCGAAGCGCGCGAACCCGGTCCGTTTCCCCGGCCGCGCGGCTACGCTCGACGTGCGATCTGCGCGACGACCGGGACGCTGCCCGACCCGTCGTGCGAGAGCGTCGTAATGGAATGGCTCGACCCGCTGGATCGCCGCGCCCTGCACGCAGCCCCGCATCGCGCGCTCGCGCTGGCCATCGACACGCCGCACAACAACGCGCGCTATCTGCCGGGCGGCACGATCCTGATGCGCGCGAACGCCGCATTCGGCAGCGACGTGCGCTGGCTCGTCGACGGCCGCCCCGCCGGCAGCGGCACGCACGTTCCGCTCGCGCTACGGCGCGGCACGCACACGATCGAAGCCCGCAACGACCATGGCGATGCCGTCTCACACGTCGTCGTGGCCGACGACGCCGTCGGCCATCGCACGGGCTTCTCCATTACGCCGTAAGCCCAGAACCGCGACGGCGCTATTCGATTTCCTTCGCCGGCCGCAGGACGATCTCGTTTATGCTGACGTGCGCCGGTTGTGAGAGTGCGAAGACCACCGACGCGCCGATGTCGGCGGGAGTAAGGGGCGTGACCGAGTCGAGCATCTTCTGGAAACGGGCGCGCGTTGCGGCGTCGGCCGCGTGCTCGAAAAGTTCCGTCTCGACGATCCCGGGACTGACGACGGTCACGCGGATGTTATGGTCCGTTCCCTCTTTGCGCAGCGATTCCGAGAACGTGTTGACGGCGGCCTTCGTCGCAGCATAGGCCGGCGAGCCGGGGTTGGCGAGGCGCGCGCTGACCGAAGAGATGTTGACGACGTGGCCTTGGCCTTGCTCGATCATGAGCGCGAAGGCCGCGTGCGTGACGCTCATGAGACCGATGATGTTCGTCTCGAACATCTGCCGCCAGTCGGCGAGCTTGGCCTCCGCCGTGCGGGCACTGAGCATGACGCCGGCCGAGTTCACCACGCTATCGAGACGGCCGCAGCGTTCGGCGATCGTCTGCATGCACGTTGCGATGCTCGTTGCGTCGGCGACGTCCAACTCGACCGCGTGAGCTGTTCCACCCTCGGCTGCGATCTCGGCGACCAGTTTCAATAGTCGATCTTGGCGCCGAGCCGCGACGACAACGGTCGCACCTTCCGCGCCGAGCACACGCGCGACGCCTTCACCGATGCCCGACGAAGCGCCGGTAACCAGTGAAACGTGACCGGCCAGTAAGGATCGTGAAGTTGGCATGTCTTCTTCTATCGCCGCTGCTGAAGTTTTTCATGCCCCGAGTGAGAATGCCGAGCGTATGGCATTGCGTCTCGGGGTTATCGGAATGGGAACGGCGGCACAGCGGATGGTGCCGGCCGCCGACAAAGCGGCGGGCATTCGGGTCGCGGCCATCTGCGATCGGCTTCCCGAGATGCGCGATCCGATTGCCCAGCGCTACGGCGCGCGCAGCGTGCCGGATATTGAAACGCTGCTCGCAATGGATGACATCGACGCCGTGTACATCGCCACGCCGACCGAAATGCATCTCGAGCACGTGCTGGCCGCGGTGAAGGCCGGCAAACACGTGCTGTGTGAGAAACCGGTCGCCACGACGCTGGCCGACGCCACCAGGATGATCGAGGCTGCCGACCGCTCCGGCGTGGTGTTCAACGTCGGACACTCGCACAGCTACGATGAGCCGAACCGCGCGATGCGCGAGGTCATCGCGAGCGGTGAGCTCGGGCGTGCGCGGCTGCTCCACAATATTCACTACACCGACTGGGTCTATCGTCCGCGGCTGCCCGAAGAGCTCGACGTCAACTCAGGCGGCGGCGTGACGTTTCGCCAAGGCGCGCACCAGTTCGACATTTTGCGTTTGCTCGGCGGCGGTCTCGTGAAGAGCGTGCGTGGACAGACCTTCGATTGGGATCCGCAGCGGCCGGTGATCGGCGCGCACAGCGTCTTCCTCACCTTCGAAGACGGAACGATCGCGACCGCGATTTATAACGGTTATGGCGCGTTCCTCTCGAGCGAGATCACCTATGACGCCGGAGCGGTCGGCTATCCGCAAAAAGACGGTCCGGGAGCGATGCGGCACGCGATGAAATCGGCCACGGCCGCAAGCGAGGCGAAGCTGAAGCGCTCGCGCGCCGGCATCCCCGCCCAGGAAGAGTTGCCGCCGAACCAGCCCTTCTTCGGCTGGACGATGGTGAGCTGCGAAGGCGGCGACATCCGCCAATCGCCGGCCGGCTTGTACATCTATACCGAACGCGGGCGCGAAGAGCGTCCGCTGCGGATGGACCTCACCACCCGCGATCCGGTGATCGATGAATT
Organism: Vulcanimicrobiota bacterium; assembly: GCA_963845455.1. Taxonomy (GTDB): domain Bacteria; phylum Vulcanimicrobiota; class Vulcanimicrobiia; order Vulcanimicrobiales; family Vulcanimicrobiaceae; genus Lustribacter. The sequence continues at coordinate 673,092 of CAWJSM010000005.1, forward strand.
TGTCGAGACCGTCGCCGGCCGACGACGCGCGCTGCACGACGGCCGCTGGGCCCGCGCGAACCTCGAGGTCTGCGTCGCTACGGTTGAATCGGGCCGCACCGGTAAGGAAATCACGCTCGAATACCAAGTCGCTGTTCCGAAGGACCGATAATCATGAATCACGTTTCACGGAGCTCGTTTATCGGCGGCGGCGCCGCCCTTGCGGTGACGGCACAAACAGCACTTGGGCAGACGCCGGCGCATCTGGTCGTCGGTGCATCGGCGATCGACGGTGCGATCGGGCTAATCACAGGACAGAACAACGGCTACTTCAAGAAAAACGGAGTCGACGTCGAGCACGTCGTCAACAACGGCGCCGCGAGCGCGGCCGGGGTCGCCGGTGGCTCGATTCAGCTCGCCGCCTCGAACGTCGTCACGCTGATCAAAGCGCACCTGAACGGCGTGCCGTTCCAGATCGTCGCACCCAGCAGCATGTATACGAGCGACAATCCGACGCAAGTGCTCGTCGTCCGCAACGACGCCAACTTCAAAACCGCCGCCGACCTCAACGGGAAGACGATCGGCGTCACGGCGATCGGCGATCTGCTCTCCGTCGCGACGCTCGCGTGGATCGATCAGAACGGCGGAACGTCGAGCACGGTCAAGCTCATCGAGATCCCGCCGACTTCGCAGACCGCAACGCTCGTGGCCGGCCGCGTGGAAGCCGCATCGCTTGGCCGAGCCGTTCCTCTCCCAAGCGCTCGCCAGCGGATCGGTGCGCATCTTCGGCAAGATCTTCGATGCGATCGCGCCGCGCTTCTTACAAGCCGCCTACTTCGGCAAGGCCGATTGGATCAACGCCAATCCCGATGCCGTGCAGCGTTTCGTGCGCGGACTGCTCGAAGCCAATGCATGGGCGAACGCCCATGAAGATAAGACGCTGCCGTGGCTGATCGATTATGCCAAACTCGATCCCGCGGTTGCCAAACACGCGCGGCGCGAACACTTCGGCGAATCGATCGATCCGGCATCGGTCCAGGCCGAAATCGACGTGCTCGCCCGCACGAAGGCCATCGACCACGGCTTCGACGCACGCGAAATGTTCAGCCCCGTCGTCCTCAATATGCGAAAATAGCGAAACGCACGGCCGATCACCGGTTGAGGACTTGAGCCGCGATGACGTCCTTGGCTGGGAACGATGCTTTGATCAGGCCGTATTTTGCGGAGCAGTCGATGAGGGGCTGCAGCAACGCCGGATCGACACGCTGGGGATAGTAGGCGCGCTTTTGGTTGGGGCTGATCGGTTGTTTTGAGTAGGTGTTGAGGATTTTGGCGGAGGCGTCGTGGTTTTTGTTGGCCCAGTCGGCGGTTTCGGCGATGGCGTCGGCAAAGCGGCGGACGGCGTCGGTGTGGGTGTTGACGTAGTCTTGCAGGCAGAACCAGCCGCCGCCGAGCCATTCATCGCCGATCGCGTCGTTGACGTTGGCGACGACGTGCGCACCGTTCGCCAGCAGCGCGGATTGCGCGGGCTCTTCTGCGACGACGGCATCGACGCGGCCGGTCGCGAGCGCGCCGCCCATATCGGCGTAGGGCATTTCGACAAACTTTACGGCGTCTTGCGCCAGGCCGTTCTTGTCGAGATACGCCCACATCGCCATTTCGCTCACGCCCTTGAGGCTCGTGACGGCAACGGTTTTACCGACGAGGTCTTTGGCGGTGCGAATGGGTGCGGTTTGCAATGCGAGGAGCGCGCCCGTCGGCTGTTTCGACGAGTATGCGGCCGACGGCGCGACCAGCACGAACGGGATGCCGCGTTCGCGCGCGTTGGCAAGCGTGACGACGGCTGCGGTTCCGAAATCGAGCGAACCGCCGACGACGGCTGCAGCCGTTGCGGGACCGTTGGCCATCACGACCAGATCGACGTCGAGGTTGTGCTTCTTGAATAACCCGAGAGCCTGCGCGTAAAAGACCGTGCCGCTGATGTCGATCGGCACTGCCGCGACGCGCAGTTTCGTCGGCGTCTGCGCGCTTGCCGGACCGCGAAGTGCGTACTGCACGGCAGCAGCCGAGCCGGCAACAATCAGCGAACGGCGGGAGAGTTCACGCACGGGACATCCTTTCGTTCACGCGAGATTGGCGACCAGATCTCCGCTCGTGAGGTGCTTGTCGAGCGCACCGTATTTGTACATGACCGAAAGCACGGAGTCCAAATACCGCGGCTCGAGCGACGTTGCGTAGATGCAGCGCGTCATCCTGGTCAGCGTCGCCGGGTCCATCTTCGAGTACTTGCCGAGGATCTGGCCCGCCTCGACCTCGTGCGTGTTCGCCCAGCGCGCGGTGTCGTAGATCGTTGCGACGAACCGCTTCACCAGCGGCAAGTTCGCCTTGAGAAAGTCAGTCGTGACGAACCAGTTTGCGATCAGGAATTGCGGCGCGATCGTGGCGTAGGCGTCGCCGACCACGCGCATGGTCTTGCCGACGCCGTCGGAGAGGTAGGGTTCGCCGACCAGCGCGGCATCGAACGTGCCGCGTGAGAGCGCCGCGGTCATCAGGCCCATCGGGGTCTCGACGAACTTCACGGTGCGCGAGTCGACGCCGTTGTGGTCGAGCCAGACGCGCACGCCCACCTCGGTCAGATCCTTGAGCGCGGTAACGGCGATCGTCTTGCCGATGAGGTCGTGCGGCGATTTCACCGGCGAATCGATCCCGGTCACGACGGCCGTGGTCGGCCGCTTGGCGGTGAAGAGCCCACCGCCGGCAATGATCTTGAACGGGGCGCCGTGCGTGATCGAGAGCGCGAGGTTCGCGGTGTTGGAGATGCCCACGTCGAGCGCGCCGGCGGCCACCATCGTTGCGGAATTGGCACCCGACCCGACCATCGAGAGCGCGACGTTGAGTTGGGCTTGGGTGAAGAACCCTTGGTCGGCTGCGAAGTAGCCTTCGGCATATGCGTCGGCGGTCGCGACGCTCACGCGCAGCGGCGCGGCCTGCGCGCGCACGACCGCGGGCATCGCGATGCTCGCTGCGGCGCCGGCGGCGAGGCCCAGAACCTCGTGCCGCTTCACGCGGGCTTACGCAACGCTGACACTCCGGCGGCGAATGAAGTCGATGACGCAGTGGGTCGCTTCGGCGGCTGCTCCGCCGGCGCCGGCTTTGATAAAGCCGTGCGATTCGCCCGCGAAGAGCCGCAGCTCGATCTCGCCCCCAGCGCCCTCGTACGCCGAAGCGAAGTTCGGCGCCATGTCGGGCGGGACGTTTTCGTCGGCAAGGCCTTGCACGACCAGCACCGGCGGCAGCGCACGCGCTTGCCCGGATGCGACGATGTGCTGTGGGCTGGCGGCGATCATCGTCGCTTCGTCGCCGAAATACGCTTCGTGCGCGGCGATCAAGTTGGCCGCACCGCGTTCCTTCGCCATGCGATAGCGCGCGAGCGGATCGCTGATCGGCCAGCAGCCGACCGCAAACGCGACCTCTTCTCCCGCCCGGGCATCGATCGCGCATAGCAGCGCAGTCTGTCCGCCGCTCGAAACGCCAAAGATCCCGACGAGCGAGGGCAATGTGTGCACTTGTTCAGCGTGTTCCTTTAGCCAGCGAACGGCGGTGCGCACGTCATCGGCGGCACCGGGGTAGACGGCCACCGGCGGCATTCGGAACTCGACCGCGAGCACGACCACGCCCGCGTCGCAGAGCGTGCGGCAGAGGTCGGCCGTAGCGGCGGGGCTGCTCGAGGTCCACGCGCCGCCGTGCACCATCACCGCGGCGGGGAACGGTCCGTCGCCGGACGGCTGATAGAGCGTCGCGTTCAGGGCTAAGTCGCCGTGACGGGCATAGACGAGTTCCGACTCCATCCCCAGAGGCTACCGTGCCGAGGGGCCGGCGTCAAACTAAGCTGAGCGGAGTCCCCGGTTACGGTAGCCCATCGTTTTCACGAACGCCTCGACGTACTCGGGCTCGAACTGGGTGCCGCTGCAGTTCATCAGTTCGGCCAGCGCTTGCGCCGGAGTGCGTACGCGCGAGTACGGACGGGACACGGTCATGGCGTGGAAAGCAGCGGCGACGGCGATGATCCGCGATTCGTACGGGATCTCGCTGCCGAGCAGGCCGTCGGGATAGCCGCGGCCGTCGACGCGCTCGTGATGCGAGCGGATGATCGCGCGATACTTCTCCAGCTGCGGAAAGCCGGCGACGATCGTGGCGCCGAGATCCGGATGACGGCGCATCTGCTGCCATTCCGACTCATCGAGCGAGCCGGGCTTCTCGAGCACGTGGAGCGAGATCGTCGTCTTCCCGATGTCGTGCAGGCGGGCGGCCGTCACGATGCGGTTGATGCTGATCTCCTCGAGCTCGAGGGTCGTCGCGAGACGGCGGGCGAGCAGGCCCACGGCATCGAGATGCGAGGCCGTGATCGGGTCGCGCACGCGCACCATCTGTACAAGTCCGTCGACGATCGATTGGTCACCGTCGGCCAGAGACGACTGCAGCCAAAGTTCCGTAGCTTTATCCACGTATATATGTGTTCTAGGCGGTTTGTGCGATACGGCCGCGATAGCCGAGCATTGCAGTGAACGCGGTGACGAGTTCGGGGTCGAACTGCGTGCCGCTGCCGGCGACGATCTGCTCCATCGCTTCGTTGGTCGTCCGAGTCGTGCGATAGGGGCGGGCAAGCGTCATCGTGTGGAAGGCATCGCACATGGCGACGATCCGACTCTCGAGCGGGATCTCTTCATGCGCGGTTCCAGCGGGATAGCCGCGACCATCGAACCATTCGCGGGTGGCGCGAACGAGCGGGGCGATTTCGGCCAGAGCCGGCATCGCTTCGAGCGTCGCGGCGCCGATCGCCGGATAGCTTTGCACTTCTTCGCATTCGGCGGCGGTGAGCGGCATCGGCTTATTCATGATCGAGCGCGAGATGCGCATCTTGCCGAGGTCGTGCAGCCGGGCGGTGAGGGTGACGCGGGAGACCGTTGCGCTCTCGAGGCCCATGTTAACGGCCAGGCGAGTGGCGAGTTCAGCAGTGATCTCGCAGTGGTCGGCGAGTTCGGGGTCGTGCAGCCGGAGCGCGGCGACGAGGCCATCGGCCTGCGCGGCGGTGGTTGCATCGACAGTGCTCTTCGCGGAAGCCATCGCACCCGAGGTGCGCAGATAATCGAGCGCTTCCTGGCGGAGCTTGTTAGCGAAGCGGACGCGATCAGCGAACCCTTCGCCTGGTTGCGTCATCTCGTGGATGACGGAGTCGAGCGTACCTAAGATTTCTTCACCGCTTGGCATTCCACGTTCGAAGTCGATCCAGGCGCGAACGCGACGAGGATTGTTCATCCGTTGAGCTTCGGCCACGATCTTCACGCATGAATCGATCGTGTGGGCAGCCCACGGGAGCGAACGGTACAACGACTGGGGTAGCGATTCGAGAACGTCGCGTGAGACGGTCATCTCATCCTCTTCCATAGAAGCAGCAGAAAAAGCGGTGTGAAGCATTGTCTTACAACGGGGGGACGAATAAAGGTTTGGATCGTTACAAACGCTACCAGCGCGAAGGCGGCAGCCTGAGCGAGCAGTTTCACAGCGGGAACCTCACAAAGAGTAGAGTGGTCCCCTAGATCGTAATTCGATCTAGCCCCGAGTCATCTCCCAAGATGTGGGGAGAGAGTGACATTCGCGCTATTCGAGCCAGCCCATATCCTGAGCGTACGCAACGGCTGCCGCTCGTCCTGAACAGCCAATCTTAGAACATGCGGACTTCAAGTGGCTTAGCACCGTGTGGCTAGAGCGGCCAAGGCGATCCGCAACATCGGCTGTCGTCCCACCGCCCCGGAGCTCACGCAAAACTTCGAGCTCGGTACGTGTCAGCTGCGTGATTGTTGCCGGCGCCAAAATGCGTCGTCAAAAAACGCGCATGGCCGTCCAGTTGCAGGGCGATTAATGGTTCGGTCAGCTGAGCTAGTTGACGGGCTGTTGTTGTCTGCCTTGACGTAGAGCAGATCGTGACTATAACCGTAAGGAGACCGGCATCCCGAGGCGTAACAGCTGCGAAATCCGGGGATCGGAGAACGGCGAGCAGCGCGTCCTCTGCCGAGGAGCCATTGGCCAAGCGAGTTGTATACTTGCGCATACGCGAGGAGCCTACGGCTCTCAAAATCACTGTCTGCGGGCATCAGGACCGTGCGACCAACCAAAGCGACGGCCTCTTCTCGCCTTGCGGTCGCTAGCATCAGTCCCAAGAATGCGTCCCTGAAAACGCGCTCCGACGGCGATAGCGTGCTTGTATCCAAAGCGGACAACATACTAATCGCCAGCGGCTCGTTGCCGCGACCGGCTGCGCGGATCGCCTTGACGTAATGCATCCACATTACGTTTCTCGTGCTGCGTTCGGCACCGAGCTCGACCAGACGCCTTTCACTCGTCTCGTAAAGGTCGTCGTCGCCTTGATCTGAAGCAATTATAAGCTGGCATTCCAGTCCGTGGATTTGCATCGACACGGTCGCCCGCGGCGATGGCAGAACGAGTGCAAGCTTCCGCGTACCTTCTCGATAGTAAAGTATCAGGATAGACGGCAGAAGCGACGCCTTGCAAAACGCTATAGCCGCGCGCGGCGATGCTCTCGAGCCCAAGCGAGTGCGCGAGCTGAACGCTCTCAGTCGCGTATCCCTCGGCAACCATGGGTTCGCCCAGGCACCAGTGAGCGTAAGCGAGGCGATGACTAACAATCGCCCGCGTCTCTACTGATCCAGCATCAAGTGCGTTAGAGCAAAATCCGATCGCGTCTCGAGCAATCGTCAACCTCTCCAGCCAGGGCACCAGCTACTGCGAGCGAGGCCGCAGCAGCTTAAGTCGCACAGCTCCCTCGATGTGCTCATCAACCATCAGGGCACGAAGTGATGCTATGGCCTCTTTTGGTCGTAAAACGCTCACAGACAGAATGGCTGACTGAAGCGTAAGAGCACCGCGCATCTGGTGCCCGACATCGCCTTCGAAAGCCCTTTCGATCTCTCGTTTCGCAACCGCATATGCACCATCAATTGAAAGCGCGAAGCCGCGCAAACCTGTTATGATCGGATGATCGCGATAGGCGCGCGGAAAGCGATTGATCGCAGCCAGGATGTCCGAGCGCCTGCCATTCTCAATTCGATCGATGCCGTGCCGAGTCAGTAGCGCAATTGCTTGGTCCCATGCTTCTGCGCGGATATGCATTGCAATCGCCCCATCGATATCACCGAAACTTCTCGAGAGCACGTGCGAGTCGCGCAACCAATATCGAATGACGTTCACTATCGACTTGACTACGCTCTAAAATGAATTCACGAAAAAGCTCATGTAGCTTGAAATTGCCATTGCCGATTCGCGACAATAGTGGCAAGCGCAGTTGCAGTCGTTCCAGCGCTAAGCGCGATTCCGGAAATCCGCCGCGCCAAGGATCCGAGGCTTCAAATCACTTAAATGGGCGGCTGCTTCGCACAGCCGCTGGTCATCATGCGATAAGTGCGACCAAACCTGCTCCTCGATAAATTCGAAAAGGACGCGCCTCGTTCGGATGCGCAACGAGGGAAGCGCTTGTGTCCGCTCCCAAGTCCCTAGCGATAACCGGACTGCTAGAGGCCAACCGCCGACGTCGGTTACCAGTTCCTTAATCGAAAAGTCATCGATTTCGAACGTTCAAAGTTTGCGCTACTGCGGCGCCTTCACTTACTTCAAACGCAGAGATCTTCTGCCGTAACCGGCAGTGCCATATAATCTCGCGCCAGCCAAGTCCCCACGGGCAATTCCGGCGTTTCACGTGAGATGATGACCCAACGAATGTTGGGGACTGTTGCCTCAATCACGTGGCGAACAAAGCGTAGGCTATTGGCGTCTGCCGAGACGTCGTTGGAAGTCCTCGAATACGATCGGGTTTTCGACCGTCCGCAATCTCTGTGAGCACCACTCAGCCAGATGGACTAAGTTCTCGTCCGTTTGAGGTCTCGCGAGATGCGCACTCAAGGCGCGCATCGAACGAGGAGAAACCTTTTCAATTAGAAGTCGGGCTACGTTTCTGGGGTGACGCCGTCCTCAGGAAGGTAAATCCAATATGCTTCGGCGCCAAATGCATCAGTTGCAGCCTCGCTCTTTCCGAAGCCGGCAGGTGCGATTAGCATCGCAACTCCGCGATTCGCCGAGTCTTGTAGGGCTTCGGTTATCCGTTCGCGCGGATAAATAGACATGTTAAGTCAGCCCTGTGCGCTCAAATTGAGGGGAGGCAATGGAACTCCACGGAGAAAATCGCGTCGGCCACCAACCCGAGCAATCCATGAGTGTGTCGCGCAACACTAGGCTAGGGGCTTAGGCACTCGACCGCTCGCGACCCTTTACGATATCGTGACGAATCGGGTGCCAGCCAATTACAAGGTTCTTGGATCAGGCAGAAGCCAAAGGGGCGCTAACTTGCGGCCAGCCTTGCATGGATCCAGCATGAAAGAGAGTCTTCAAAGGAAGGTCCGCCCTCTTGGTCTCACCGCTGTAAAGGGCCATGATCCGATGCGCCGGAGGCCTGTGCCGGCTAGGGTGCGCGATAATTGAGCGCTTACTCTCCGCTACGAGCTATCCAATTACAGCAGTTATCGCGCCGGCAGGCTTCGGAAAAACAACGGCCATCAGCGATCTGCTTAAGCGACAGCGCTCCCCTTCGGTGATAGTTTCGACCCCAAACGATGCTAATATCGAGAAGTTTATGCAGTCGTTTGCACACGCATTTGCTCCTCACTTCCCGGAGATGGCAACGCCACCGAGTGAAGCAAATGCCGGTGCTCAAAGTGCTGTAAGCAATATCGAACTTTATGTTGCCTGGGCAAACAGGCATTTGCGCGATATAGACTTTACGATTGCGATCGACGATCTGCAGCGCGCAGATCATGACCCATCGATAGCGGCTTTCCTGACACGACTTGCCGATATCTCAAAAGACCACTTGAAGTGGATCTTCAGTTCGCGCACGCACGGTCATTTGCCGTTGACCCGATGGCAAGCCTACGGGTATGCGGATGCGGCGATCACCGCGGATGTTCTCCGCATGACTTCAGATGAAGCGAACCAGTTCGCAAGGGCCGTACGCAGCCCGGCAACGTTAGAGCAAATCGACGAATGGGTAGATTTAACGCAGGGCTTTCCGGTTCCACTTACCTATGCGATCCGTGTTTCTGCAAGCCGTGGAACCGCCGACGGCATTATGGATGGAACGCGATCAGTCACTTTTCGCTTCCTTGCCGAACATGTCTGGGAATCATTATCTTCAGAAGACCGCCTCCTCCTTGAACTTGCATCATTCTTACCACCCTTACACACGCATCGCTATGAAGAAGCCGGCGTCGACAATGCTACGGCGATAATTTCTCGCTTATGCGATGACATCGCATTCCTATCATTGACCCCGGCCGGAATCTTTTCGATGCACGATTTATTCCGAGACTTTGTACGTCAACAGATATCATCAGCCGGATTAACACGACAAAATGAACGCTTGAACTCCGCAGCAAATCTATTGCTAAACTCAGGCCGCTTCGACGACGGCTTTTCTCTTTTGATTGAGTTTCTGAGTCCCGTCGAACTTGCTCATACCGTTGAACGATTTCCCTCAGCAAATTGCAATATAGCTATTACGCGCGACATTGTCGAATCGACCGGGGAGCTAAAAGTAGAACGCCTCGGATTAACGCTACTAGCATTGCACGCTGAGCACTGGTCGTGGATGGGAGACGCGAATAGGGCACAACGATACGGTCAGGAAATCCTACGGCGGCCCGACGCATCATCGGGGCAAATGATGAGCGCAATTAGCTCGATTTTTAGAACGACCAATTATCAAGGACAGGAAGTTCATAAATATTGGCTCTCAGTATTTCCTTTGATATTCGATCGCCTAGATGATGCAGATCGGGTTTGGGCTCGCGCATACCAAATTATGCTACTTTCCCGCTACCCTGAGACTCAAGGAGTAGCCCGCTCATTCGCTCGCGAGGTACTTAGCCAAACCAGCAAGTTATCCGCAAGAGCGCACATTGATGTTCTTATCGTTCTCGGCGTAGCTTTTTTTTATCTTAACGATAATGTTGACGGCATCGACGTTTTGCATGAAGCCGCTAATTTGGCTGAATTATCCAGCGATGCGAGAGAACGGGCTCGCGCACTTAACAACTACGGAGTGATGTTAGATCGGGTTCGCGATGCGAGGGTGGAGTCAATCTTCGCGCCGTTGCGCGACCTCGTAGAGCGCACGGGATCTTGGCGATTTTCGCACACAAGCCATTGGCTACCAGCTCAGTTTTATGCAATTCAAGGAAATTTAGAGGCGACAATCGAGGCATTGGCTCTGCAGTCAGCGACGTTTGCGAGCGAAGAATCCCAAAAGGAGCGCTTGTCTTCGATTCGCCGCCATTGCCTAGACCTATGCAATCTCATAAAGGAAGATTATCGCGCGATCATTGCGGACTTCAACGCTGCCGTTCCATGCAAACAGCTGGACTTGGAGTACGATCGCTTTACATGTGCGGCCCTAGCGTACGGCTTTTTGTCGAACACGATCGAATGTGAAAAGCTCTTAACAAAGATAAAGGAACTTCGGAACTCAAGTCCACGCTTTGCCCTATATAGCGGTCGCGAGACAATCCTCAACGAAATTATCGCGCTGTGTATGGTCGGCCGCTGGATCCAAGCAAGACAATTGAATGAACAATTTAGAGGAAAGATCGCATCTCTAGCACCGCTCGAATACGCGCTCGAACTCCTATGCCAGGGGCCACCGTTTTTGAACGTTTCAGCTGCACTCGAGCCTTGTCTGGGGAAGCCATATATGGGCCTTGCTGCTCTGAACATCAAAAGGCTGATTGATCGCCACCTAGCGGATCATTTGAAGCAACCCCTGACGCCCGCTGAAATGGACGTGCTTCGCATGGTTACGGCGGGCAAATCAAACAAAGAGATCGCGAATGCACGCAAGCGTAGTGAGGAGACGGTTAAGCGACAGGTCGCCTCATTATATAGAAAACTGGGCGTCGAAAATCGTACGAGCGCCGTTGCTGTTGCGCGGGAACGAGGCATCCTAGACTAGCTACGGTATCGGAGGACTCTGCCAGATGGTGCCGTCGGCGAATGAGACCTGAACGACCCGAACTTCGGGGGTTCCGCTAACGTCAAACGGGTTCACTGCGAAGCTGTGGCGGATCAGCACGCCTTTCGCAAACCTCCCGACATCGTTGAATCGATCGACGAAGCCATTCGCGTTGACGGCAAAGACGACGTCCGTTGCATCGACATTCGACTGGTTTTCGAACGTTATTTCGACCGATGCCGGTAGAATGTTCATGTCGTGGATGGCATCCTGATAGAAGCCTCCGCTAAACTGCGTATTTACGACTTGGATCGGGCCGTTTTCTGTGGCGTTAGCTGAGGGCGGCGCCATCGCAGAGGCGGCAAGGATTGCCGCCCCAAGGAAAGCCGCCGAAAGTTTACTGTTCATCGGGAATGATTGTACCCAACTGCGCCTTCGGTGCTGGCGGCGACTAGGGGCCAAGGAAATCCGTTCCCGTCGCGAACCGCCGGTTATGAAACGTGCTTTCAACTGGATGACGATTCGGTCGCTACTAGTCGCGTTTGCGCTCCTGGCCGGCTTCGTTCCGGCCATCGGAGCAACGAAGCCCGACCCCTACATCATATATGTGATCGATCCGCTCAGCGGGCCGAACGCCTACTTCGGGCAGCAGCTCCAACGGGTGCTCCAGCTCTACGAGAACGTCGCGAACAACGGCGGCGGCATCAAAGGGCAACCGATTCACTTCCAGTTCCTCGACGACGAGTCGAAGGCGCAAGTCGCGGTCGAACTGTTCGGCCAGCTGGCAGCCAAGCACGTCCCGGCGATTCTGGGACCCGACTCGCAGTCCGAGTGCCGTGCGGTACTGCCGCTCACCGCACACGGACCAGTCGTCTACTGCTTCACGCCCGGTATCTTCCCGCCGCCCGGGTATTTGTTCTCCGCCGCAGCCGGCATCGATCACACAGAACACGTGCTGCTCAAGTACGCGCACGACAGCGGCGCGAAGCGGCTCGCGTTGCTGGTCGAAACCGATGCCACCGGCCAGAGCTCGGACAAACTCTTGCCGCAGACGTTGGCGAAACCCGACCTCGCCGGCATGGACGTCGTCGTCACGCAGCACTTCGAGCCGTCGGCGCTTAGCGTGTCAGCGCAAGTCGCGAGCATCAAGGCTGCAAATCCGCAGTATCTCTACGTGTCGGCAACCGGCACGCCGTTCCAAACCGTGCTGCGCGGGCTCATCGACGGCGGACTGAACATCCCGGTCGTCACGTCGAGCGCAAACATGGATCTCAAGGTGCTCACGCCTTTCGGCACGTCGCTGCCGCCGCTGGCATTCAACGCGCCACCCTCGTGGAACGTCGCTGCGATGCATGATAAGTCACTCAAAGCGGTCGTCGATGCCTATCAGGGGGCCTACAAGTCCGGCGGCGGTATTCCGTCGCCGAACGATGAGATGGCCTGGGATCCGGCGAGCATCATCGTGGCATCGCTGCGCAAGCTCGGCACCAATGCGACGGCCGATCAAATCCACGACTTCATCGAGAACTTGCACGACTTTCCGGGCCTGGGCGGCTACTATGATTTCCGCACCGGCAACCAGCACGGCTTGGGCGAGGACGCCGTGATCGTGGTGGCTTACGACTCCGCGCACCAGCGTTTCATTCCAGTGAGCAAACCCGGGGGTGAGCCGCTAGCCTCGCACCCTTGAGCTTGACTTCTGGTGAGGACTTCTGAGTTCGTTTGTAATGATTGAGGCTGAACCGTCGAGTGGGTCTTGGGGACCAGAAGACGTCGTGATCCGCTTTACGGCATGCTTCGACGCACATGATATCGAGGGAATGGTCCAGTTGTTCGCGGACACCGGCGTTTGGGTGCGTCCGGATGGAGACGTCGCCGGGATAGGAGCGCTGCGCACGTTCATGGACCACCGTCCGGCTGGCGTTTTTACGCGGCACGTCATCTCTAACATGCGATCGACGGTCGCAAACGATCGCGCGGTCGTCGAATCATACGTGACCGTCTACCGACATGATTTTGCCGGACAGCCGGCACTGCCGGCACCACTTTCGGGTCCGGATGTCGTCGGACGATACCGCGACGTTCTTGTGAACGAAAACGGGACATGGAAGCTGCTGCTGCGAGAGTCGATTATCGAGTTCAAGCGTCAATGAATGCTTCGTAGAAATCGGTGGCGGACTTCTTACCGGCCTCGGTGTATGAATCCAGCCAGATGGCCGCCCGAAACACGTCAAATTCTGAGACCGCGTCGCAATCCTTCGACGAATTCCGCTCCGCGTTTCGGCTTACGATTCTCCACGAAGTCGAATTCCGGGAGATCGACGTGCTCGGTCATGTCAACAACGTACGGTACTGCGAATGGGCGGAGCATGCGCGATGCAAATACTTCACTGACGTCATAGGCGAGGATATTGCCGGACAAGCCGGTGTAATTCTCGCGAAGCACGACTTGCAGTATCTCAACATGGTGCATTATCGCGAAAAGGTTGTCATTGCAGGCCGAATTACGCGATGGGGTGGAAAATCGTTTGACTTTTTCACTGAGGTCTGGTCGGAAGACCTGGCCCACTGCGTCTTTCGTTCAACCGCCGTGCTCGTGGCTTACGATTATTCGGCGGCAACCACGATCGCCGTCCCCGAGGACTGGCGACGACGCGTATCTGAGTTCGAGACGCGGTAAGCTTCGAGTGCTTCGGAGCGTTACGGAGGACTACGGCAGCATCTGTTTTGAATTCAAAGGGACCTGGTAAACGCCGACGAGATCGGGAGGCACCCATGGCTCGTATTCGCCATATCGCGCTGTTCACCCAAGACACCCATAAGCTCGCCGCATTCTACACGACGACGTTCGGTATGCATGAAGTCATGCGGCGCGATAAACCCAATGGTGCGGTTTATCTCTCCGACGGTTACATCAATCTTGCGATCTTGCCCAACACCGACGCTGAGGCCGAGGGCGCGCCCGAAGGCATTCACCACTTCGGCTTCGAGGTTGACGATGTCGACGCGTTCGCGCGAAATGCCATCGGCGCCGGCGCGACCCAAGGCCGCAGCAGCGTCCCCGTCGATGGCCGGTATGCCGAGGCCTATATCAAAGACCCCACCGGGCAACGGGTCGATCTCTCGGCCGGCGGCTGGAAAGTCTAACGTGCGGCGCTTGATCGCTGCAGCGGCGCTCGCGGCGCTCGTTGCCGGCACACCGGCTGGGCCGACGCCTGCGGCCGATCCCTTCGTCATCGACGCGATCTCATCGCTTACCGGGCCGAGCACGTTCGTCGGTAAAGGCACGGCCGAAGGACTCGAAGCCGTCGAGACCATCGTGAACAAGGCCGGCGGAATCGGCGGCCGGCCGATCAAATTCCTCATCCACAACGACGAGAGCAGTCCGCAGCTCACCGTCCAAATTGCAAACCAAATCTTCGATCATCATCCGACCGTCGTGGTCGGCAGTACGTACGGTGCGGGCTGCCGTGCGATCTTCCCGCTCACGGCAAGCGGGCCAGTCACGTTCTGCATGACGCCCGCGGTCGTTCCGGCGCCGGGCAGTTACGACTTCGCGGCGGGGGTTTCGAATATCGATCTCACGCAAGCCGCCATTCGCTACTTTCGCGAGCGCGGCTGGACAAAGATTGCCACAATAACGGGTACCGATGCGACCGGACAAGACAACGATGCCGCGATCGATACGATTCTGGCGATGCCCGAAAATCACAGCGTGCAGCTCGCCGACCGCGAACACTTTGCCATCACCGATCTCACGGTCAACGCACAGCTGGCGCATATCAAGAGTTCCGGCGCGCAAGTCCTCATGATCGGCACGGCGGGGACGCCAACCGGAACCATCTTGCGCGGGATCTCCGAAGTGGGACTGGCGGTGCCGGTCGGCATCAACTACGGCAACGCAACCCGTCCGCAGATGACCCAACTAGCCGACTACCTGCCCAAAGAACTCTACTTCTACGGCACGGCGTTTCTCGCGCCGGCCAGCGTAACCGACGCGAAGACCAAAGCCGCCGTGGACCTCTACTACTCGACGCTGCGCGCGCTCGGACATGCGCCAGATGCGAGCCAACTCTCGGGCTATGAGACGGGGATGATCGTCGCGCACGTGCTACAGGTCGCCGGCCCCAGCGCGACGACGGCTCAATTGCGCACGGCCTTGGCAAACCTGCGCGGTTGGGTCGGCGCGAACGGACCGTATGACTTCGTCACGTATCCCCAGCGCGGTCTCGGCCCGAATGCCGCCGTGATCAGTCGCTGGGACGCGAACCATTCGGATTGGACGGGCGTGAGCCGGCCCGGCGGCGCACTCCTCCGCTAGGGGTTAGCCGCCGCCCGCCGAGTTTAATGCTAGTCAGCCGGCCCCACCGAAGAACTCCGGCGCGAACAACTCCTCGAGCGCGACGCGACGCGATGTCAATCCATCAGCGACGAGGGCGCCGGTAATCGTTTCGAGCACGTGCCGATTGGGCTCGACCCCGTACGGCGCGGGTAAGCCATTCATCTCGTCGTTCGGTCCCTTAGCAGCAACGAACGCGTCGTAAATACTCTCGACTACCCACGGATGTTCTTCGTAGATCGACCTGCGCACGACCATCCCGTGGTTGATCGGGTAGATCTTCGTCTTCTCGTAGTAGCGCTGCCCCTCAGTCTTCGGATCGAACAAGAATCGCACGTCCGGACTTTCACGTACGTCGACGGAACTGCGATCAACGAGGTTGCGTTCGAAAAGCCAATGCAAGAGTGCGTCGAGCTTGCCATCAAGTAACATCTGTCCGTTATTCGAATCCTTGGGCGTATATGTCAGGTCGATGCCGGGCGGCGGGAGGAAGCCCATGGCGCCACCATGGCTCTGATCGGGATTCCGCTCCATGAACCACTTGAGCGACCTCATGTCGACGCCGAACTCGCTACGCAGTGCTTCACGGGTCCAAATGACCGCAGTTTGCTGAAACTCCGGCACGCCGACGGTCTTGCCGTTGAGATCGAGCGGCGAATCGATGCCGCGGTCGTTGCGCACGACCACTCCGGTGTGGAAAAACTGGCGCGTCGCGAAGATCGGCAACATGACCCAGTCGCGCAGGCCTTTATCGGTCGCAATCGACATCGATGCCATCGACATCTCGGAGACGTCGAATTCCTTGTACTTGAGTTGCCGGAAAAAGATCTCCGAGCCGTGCAGCGCGCTGCACGTCAAATTGATATCCACCGGCTTCACGGTGCCTTCGAGGATCGCGCGGCTGCGTGGATGACTCCCGATGGCGCAGGTGAGATTTAGGGCTGTACGCATAGCAAGACCTCTACGCGAGGACCGGCTGAGTCGTGAAGTGCGGTGCGACTTCACGGGAAAACAACTCGATCGAACGGACAGCCTCGGCATGCGGCAGCGTGTGGAAGTTTGCTTGAAGCGATGCGATCTCGAATCCACCCGATTCGGCTTGGAATCGCTCGATCTGCTTGCAGATTTGTTCCGGAGAGCCAATCCACGCGCCGCAGCCTTCGATAAGCTTTTCCATGGTCAGCGCGTTCATTTGCTCGCGGTGCTTATCGTAGTTCTTGTAATCGACCGAGGAACTCTGGGAAATCTCTTTTGTCGCCTCGATCAGCGAGGTGAAGTATGATTCTACATGCGGCTTCGCAATACGGCGGGCCCGTTCAGGATCGCGGTCGACGAACATGTGGAACGCCAGAAAAACCCGTCCCTTGCCCGGATGGCCGCCTTCACGGTAGGCCTTGCGATAGATTTCGAGCATTTCGCGCAAACGGCTGGCAGCCATCGGGACCGCCATGATGTAGTGGCCGTTTCGGCCCGCATATTCGTAGGACTCGGCTGTGATATTAGCAGCCACATAGAATGGGGGCCGCGGCCGCGATGTCGGACGGGGCAGCGAGGTGGTCGCCTTAAACGAATGAAACTGGCCGTCGGCGGCGACGTTCTCTTCGCGGAGCAGCCGATCGACCTGCTCGATGCCTTCGCGAAATCTTGCGATCGACTCGTCGCGGGAGACACCAAACCGTTCGAACTCATGCGGCAGAAACGCTCGCCCAAACCCAACCTCGAGCCGTCCGTTCGAAATTGCGTCCAGCATTCCCAATTCACCCGCAATCTTTAGCGGGTGGTTGAATGCCGGAATGACCGCACCGGTAATGAGCTTGATCCGCTGCGTGCGCGCGGCTGCTGCCGTGAGCATCACGATCGAACTCGGACTATAGCCTCCGTACGGCGTGAAGTAATGCTCGATCGCACGGACGTGCGCGTAGCCGTGCGCCTCGGCCGCCTCAACCAACTCCAGCGAATCGCGAAAGTAGTCCGCGGGGGATTTCTCCGCGGGGCTGACATCCGGAAAGAGCGTTAAGCCGAATTCCACCGATCACTCCTCGTGTAGCAACTACTTGCATACAATACACTCTACCAGTACCGTGTCAACACGCGACGGCGGTTCGTTCGCCCTACGGCGAGCGGTATTCACCAGGCGCGATGGCGAATCTCGGCGGGGATGCCAAAGGCGAACACGCGGTCGATCCTGATTCCTCAGGAGCACATCGACCAGCATCTGCGCGAGTTTCCCGGCCTCTTCGAAGCCTCGAGCACGCAAGTGCTGTTCGCCGTACGTGCGCTCGCGCAACGGATCAACGACCGCGCGACAGACTGGCTCTCCCCCCTCGGTCTCACGTCGACGCAATATAACTATCTTGCCGTGCTCTATGCAAAACGCGCGACCGGCCTCACCCTCAACGATATCAGCGGCCTCGTTCACACGGCAAACGGATCGGTCACGACAATGATCAATGCACTCGAGCGTTCATCATTGGTGAAACGTACCCCCCATCCGAGCGATGGCCGCAGCAGCGTCATCTTTCTCACGGCGCGCGGGCGCAAGCTCTTCGAACGAGCGTTTCAACTTCATCACGAGAACATCGAGCGCACGTTCGCCGGCCTCGCGATCGCCGATCGGAAGGCCTTGCTTGCCGGACTCGAGCGCCTCGGCGACGCCTTTGCGAAGGATTCAAAATAGATGCTATGCACTCATAGTCGCGCCGCGTTCCTAGCGGGCAGCGTCGCGGCAGCCGCGGCCGCTGCAATTCCCGCGGGGATCGGTGCCCAAAGCGGCGGATCGCTGCGGCGGAACATCGACGTCCATCAGCACATTCTGCCGCCGGAATACCTGGCCGCGGCACGAGGCAGCCGGCCGTATCGCCGACGTCGGTGAAGCTCCGGCCATTCTCGGATGGCAGCCGCAGCAGAGCCTCGAGCGGATGGACCAGCTCGGCATCGACGTTGCGATCACCTCGATCTCGACACCCGGCGTCACGCTCGGCGACATGGCAAATGGCCGGCGCCTGGCGCGCGCGTGTAACGAATATGCCGCGAATCTAGCCCGCGAACATCCGGGCCGCTTCGGGCAGCTTCGCATCGCTGCCGCTGACCGATGTCCCCGGCAGCCTCACCGAACTCGCCTACGCGCTCGATCAGCTTCATGCCGACGGCGTCGTGCTCTTGAGCGTGTACGGCGATCGCTGGGTCGGCGACGCGGCATTCGCGCCGGTGCTCGATGAACTCAACCGGCGGAAGGCGGTCGTTTTCGTGCACCCGTCGGTCGGAAACTGTTGCCGCTCGCTGATCCCCAACGTCAATGTCGGCATGATCGAGTATCCGCTCGACACGACACGGGCGATCGTCAGCCTCCTGGTCGGCGGCACGTTCACCCGCTGCCCCGATATCCGCTTCATCTTCCCGCACGGCGGCGGAACGATACCGATGCTGGCCGATCGCGTGGCCCGCACGTCGGGCGCGCGTACCCGATTTGCGCTTAGGCGCGCCGCCCCTCCAGATCTTAAAAAAGCAGTATTACGACGTCGCGCTCTCGGCCAGTGCGCCATCGCTAGCGGCGATCAACGCCTTTGCCGATCCGGCGAAAATTCTCTTTGGTACCGATTCTCCGTTCGTCGAGATGGCCTACACGACCGATGGGCTGCGCAATGCCGGGCTTCCGCCCGATCGGCTCGCTGCGATCGAACGCGGCAATGCGACGGCGCTCTTTCCTCGCCGCTGATCTACTCGCGCGGAATCAATGGACGCACGGCTTCGCCGTACTCCGTAACCTGCGTCTGCCGCGCATATTCCTCGATCGACGCGCCGGTCCAATCACCGGGACGCCACGCCGGATACTTGAAGCGCAAGCCGCCGTCGACCGGAATGTCGATGCCGGTCAAAAACGACGCCTCGTCGGAGGCGAGAAAGACCGCTGCCCAGGCCAGATCGGAAGCCCGCGGAAAGCGTTCGAGCGGGATCATCTTGAGATAATCGTCCCGTGAGTAGAACGAACGGCGGTCCGGCCGTTCAGCCGTCGGCGTTTCGATCTCGTCGCGCATGTTCGTCCACAACTGGTGTTCCATCGCGCAGGGCGTGATCGTGTTGACGCGGATGCCGTCGTGCGCCAAATCCATCGCGCACGAACGCGCAAGGTTGAGCAACGCGCCCTTCGCCGCCGTATACGCGCCGCCGCTCGCTTCGCCGAAATGCGCCGCCGTCGACAGCAAGTGGATGATGCTGCCGCGGACCTTGCCTGCGATCATCGCCCGCGCGACGTGCTTGGTCGTCAGCATACCCGCCGTCGGAAAGCTCGACATGGCAGCGGTAAATTCCGCGACATCCATGTCGACGATCGGACTCCAGTGCACGGTACCGGCCATGTTTACCGCGATGTCGACGTGCCCGTAGCGCTCGACGGCGCGACCAACGATTCGTTCGACATCCGGTTCGAGGAGCGCATTGCCCGGCACCGCCGTCGCTTCGAACCCGTCACGCACAATTCGATCCGCCGTCGCTTGCGCGACCGCCGCGTTGAGATCGCTAACGACGACCGCTGCGCCCTCGCGGGCCAAAAAGAGCGCAATCGTGCCCCCGATATTCGGACCCGCGCCGAACACGATCGCTGTTTTTCCTCGAAGTCTCATCGAGGCGTCGTTGTCGACTTGACACTGCCGGGCCTGGTCGGTACGATGCAAATCTATATCGAATTCAAAATAGTTTCAGGGGGCCCAGAATGAACGAGCATACGGAGCGCCGCGCGTCGCGTCTGAGCCGCTTGACCGAAACCGGCCGCGGCACCGCTATGGGGCAGCTCCTGCGGCGTTTTTGGCAGCCGGTCGCCGTCGGCCGTACCCTCGAGCCGGGGACCGCGCAGCAATTGCGCGCCTTGGGAGAAGACCTCACACTCTATCGCGGCGAAGCCGGCCGTCCCCATCTCGTCGGCTCGCACTGCGCGCACCGGGTGACCCTGCTTTCCACCGGCTGGGTTGAGAACGACGCGATCCGCTGCATGTATCACGGCTGGGCCTACGACGGAACCGGTGCCTGCATCGACCGGCCGGCCGAGCGCGACGAACGCCCGTGCAACGTCCGCATCGCCGGTTACCCCGTCAACGAATACGGCGGTCTGATTTTTGCCTACCTCGGCGAGGGCGACCCGCCGCCTTTCGAGCTGCCGCGCAAGGATGTGTTCGAGGATCCCGCTCGCATCATCTATGCGCGCTCCGAAACGTGGAATTGCAATTGGCTGCAAATGGTGGAGAACTCGATGGACGCCGTGCACGTCAGCTTCGTTCATCAAAAGGGCCGCAGCGGAAACTTCATCAAGGTCGTCTCCCAGGCGATTCCGGAACTCGAGTACTTCGAAACCGAAGCCGGCATCCGGCAAATCGCGACGCGCGGCGAGGGGAACGTGCGCGTGAGCGATTGGACGTTTCCAAATAACAACCACATCAGCATTCCGGGGATGGAGCCGGGCGACGCCTGGATCGACGTCGGCCACTGGAACGTGCCCGTTGACGACGAGCACACCTACCGGATGAACATTTGGTCGACGCCGTCGCAATCGCCGGCAATCGACGAGCGGATCAGGGCGTATTTCCTTCAGGCCGGCGCCTACGATCCCGCTCATCATCACGACGAGCTGATCGTTCAAGGGCGCTACCCGGCAGACCAGCTGTTCGATCTCACCAGCGCGCAAGATTACGTCGCTCAACGCGGCCAAGGCGTCATCGCCGATCGCGAGCACGAGGTCCTCGGCCGCTCGGATGCGGGCATCGCGTTCCTACGGCGCATCTTCAGCCGCGAGGTCGATGCGATCGCCGACGGCAAGCCCACCAAGGCATGGACGAAGTTGGCCGAAGCAGCGGTTTTGCCCGAACAAGTCGCTACCCACTAGAAAGCTGCCGCGATGAAAAAGATCCCGATCACGCTGGCGTGTGGCGACTACGACATCATGCGAGCGCTGAAGGAAGGGCAGGTCGAACCCGATGGCATCGACCTCACCGTGCTGACGGCGATGGACTCATCGCCCCGGCATTGGCGCTTCTTCCGTAATCAAGAATATGACATGGCCGAGGTTTCCAGTTCGGCCTACTTCGCCTCGCGCGAACACGGCATGCCGTTTCGGGCGATCCCGGTGTTTCCGCACCGTCGCTTCCGCCACGGCTTCGTGTTCACGAATACCGCGGCCGGCATCAAGACGCCCAAGGATCTCATCGGCAAACGCGTCGGTTCGAAGGCGTTTATCTTTTCCGCCACATTGTGGCTGCGCGGTATCCTCGAGCACGAATATGGCGTGCCGCACAAGTCGATGGAGTGGTTCACCGAACTCGATGAGGACGTCGACTTCACGCCGCCGCCCGATCTGCGCATCCAGCGCATCCCGCACGACAAATCCACCGAGACGATGCTGGCCGAAGGCGAACTCGATGCGCTCGTCCACCCCGACCTGATCAAACCGCTCCTCGCCGGCGATCCGCGGGTTGGACGGCTATGGCCCGATTACAAGAGCGAAGAAATCGCGTACTACCGCAAGACCGGCATTTTCCCGATCATGCACCTCGTTGCGATGCGCGCCGAGCTGGTCGAGAAGTATCCATGGATTCCGATCAACATGTATCGCGCATTTCAAGAATCCAAGGCCATTGCGATGAAGCGTCTCGAGAACCCGCGCATCGTTCCGCTCGCCTTCTACCGCGAGGCGTGGGAAGAACAACAAGAGCTCATGGGACCGGACCCTTGGGAGTACGGGCTCACCGATCAGAATATCAAGACGCTCGAGACCCTCGTGCAGTACTCACACGAACAAGGCTTCATCTCGCGCCGAATCCCGCTCGACGAACTTTTCCTCAACGTCACGCAAGGACGCAAGCGCGAGGAATACCGCATCTAGCGTCCTTGGGCCGCTATTTCCCGCTGACTTTCTGATTGGGCTTTAACGCGGCTCCGCCGGCGTCCGAGACCGCGATCCAGGCACGCTTTGCCGGCGTCCACTCGCTGAGGACGACGTCGCCGAGTCCGAGGCCGCGCTGGTCACCGGTACTGAAATCGTAGATCCCGCTCGTGCCCGCGAACGAATGGAGCGATTCCATATAGTCGTGAATTTGGGCTGCCTTTGCGGTTGGCCCGAGCTTGCGATAGGCCGAAATCAAGAGCAACGCGGGATCCCAGGCCAGCTGTTCGCCCGCGTCCGGTGTGATTTTTTCTGCTCTGAATGCGGAGAAGAACGTGGCGAGCTGGTCGCGCACCGGTCCCGGCGTCATGATGTCGTAGGCCGGCCATTTGCTCGATGCAAAGAAGAGCTGTGAAGGAAGAATTGCAGCGAGTTGATCCATTGCGGAGTACTCCTGCATTGCGAAGCTGGTGACGACCGGAACGTCCAAGCCGCCGTCATGCATCCCGTGAAACGCGGTTGCAATCGGTGCTCCGGCGGCCCAAATCACGAGCGCCTGCGGATTTGCCGCTTTGATTCGCGAGATTTGGGCACTCACGTTGATATCGGTGGGCGCGTAGTGCTCGTAACCGACGACCTGAATGGGGCTATTCTCCGGGCGCTTCATCAGGTCGGTAAAGTTCGAGTCGGCTTCTTGGCCCGAGGCATCGTTCGTGGCCAGAAACGCAATTCGGGTCCAGCCCTTGTCGCGAAAGAAATGTAATGCGGCGGAGATTTCATCGAACGGCTGCACGCCGGACGAGAACACGTAGCCGCCCGTATCCGGACGCACGGCCGGACTGATGCAATAAAGGATCGGACCAGTATGCACGACCAGCGGTGCCGTCGCTCGGCATTGAGCAGCACCGGCACCGCCCAACAGCGCTTGCGCGCCGGCGGCGATCACGCCGTTGAGCAACTGGACGGATAGCTGCGGGCTCGACTGATCGTCGAGAAATTGAAACTGCAACGGCCGGCCCTGGATGCCGCCCGTCCGGTTGATGAAGCGCTGCAGCACTTGCAGGCCTTCTTGCTGCGATTGGCCGGCAAACGCGAACGTGCCGGTCAGCGGCAAGATCGCCGTCAGCGGAAATGGCTCGCTCGCTGCCGGAGCGCGCCCGCCGCTCAAAACTGCAAGCCCGATCGTCACGATTATCGCAAGTGCAGTGCGCCGGCGCACCGCTGGGTTCAGCTTCATAGGCATCCCCGCTTTTATTTACGTGCCACCTCTGGCGCGATGCCTAAAATATATTTCGAATTCCAAGGAACTCCTTCGAAATATATTTGCTACGGAATGGCGCGGACGACCCCGCCGTCTACCCGCATCGCTGATCCGGTCGTTCCTGACGCAGCCGGCGTGCACAAGTACGCGATGGCATTCGCGACTTCGTCGCTCGTGAGGAAACGCTTGATTAGCGACGTCGGACGTGCGCTCTCGAAGAAGCGCTTCTCCATCTCCGCTACGCTGATGCCCTCGTGCTCGGCCAGCTGCTGTACGAACGTTCCGACGCCTTCGGAACGGGTCGGCCCGGGAAGTACGCTGTTGACGGTGATGCCCGTTCCGGCGACCGATTCTGCGAGGCCGCGGGCGAGCGCGATCTGCGCAGTCTTGGTCACGCCGTAGTGAATCATCTCAAGCGGAATCTGCAGACCCGATTCGCTGGAGACGAAAATGACACGGCCCCAGTTGCGTTCGCGCATGCCGGGCAGATAGGCACGGGTGAGCCGGACACCGCTGAGGACGTTCGCCTCGAAAAAGCGCATCCAATCGTCGTCGGATATTTCTTGGAACGGCTGCGGCGCGAAGATACCGAGGTTATTGATCAGGATATCGGCATCGGGCACGGCGCGGACGAGTTGTTCCGCGCCCGCAGCGGTACTGAGGTCGCCGGCGACACCGATGACGGTGCGCCCGGCTAAGCGCAGCTCGTCCACCGCCGCATCGACGCGCTCGGCCGTGCGGCCGGTGATCACGACGCGCGCGCCGAGCACAGCGAGCGCGGCCGCGGCGGCGAAGCCGATGCCGGCCGTAGATCCGGAAACGACGGCGGTCTTACCGCTGAGATTGAGGTCGAGCATAATGTAGCTTCTATCCTAGGGCCTGCCGCTATTAGCAGGTAGCGATAATTTTTCGCTCATTAGCGTGCGGCTGCGTCGCTGATGAGTTCGGTCGCCGAAAACGGCTTATCGATCAGTTTATACTTCGCCAGCGCATCGATGACAGGTTGAATATCGGAGGCGCTGACCGTCGTTCCCATGCGCTGCCGTTGCATGTGCGCGATCACGGCGGGATCCGTTTTCGTATACGCGGCTTCATCAGCCACGGTCGCCTCGGGATGCGCCCGGGCGTACGCACCGGCTTCTGCCACGACCCGCGAGAACCGTTCGACCAGCGCGTGGTTCTTCTCCACGTAGCTTTGCATAGCGACCCACACGCCGAGCGAGAATTGACGCGCGATCGCGTCGTAGACGTGCGCGATCTGGCGGGCGCCGTTTGCGAGCGCCGCGGCGAGCTGCGGATTGCTGAGCAGTGCTGCGTCCATACGGCCTTGCGCCAATGCCGCGCCGGCCGCCGAAGCCGGCAATTCAAAAAAGTGCAGCGTCTTGGAGTCGCCGCCGTTTTGGTCGACCCACGCTTGCATCGCAACCGTTCCCACCGATGCGAGGGCGTTGGTACTGATCGTCTTGTTGTTGAAGTCGCTGGCCTTACGCAACGGCGAACCCTTCGGAACGATAAGACCGTTCGTATCAGCATCAACCCACAGGCCACCCGGCGCCACGATCGTCAGCGGGACGCCGCGTAAGTGCCCCTGGATGATCCCGTCAAGGCTGGAGAGACCGATGTCAAGCGAACCGCCGACGACCGCAGCCGTGATGGCGTTGCCGCTTACCATCATGCTCAACTCGATCTGCAGACCCGCTTTTTCGAACATGCCCGTGCGGATCGCGTAGGCGACCGGGGCCAGAGAATCGATCGGGGTCACGCCCAGGCGAATCGTCGTGAGCGAACTTTGTGCGAGCGCTCGAGCGGCCGGCCAAGACAGCATCGCGGCGGTGCCCAGCACAGAGAGGCTCGTAGCACGATTCATACGACCGTCTACAGCAGCTTGCCTTAGTTTTACTGCTCTTACCATGCACGAGGTACGCAAAGCGCGCCTCGTGCATGGTCGCCTCAGATTAGAACCTCAGTGATCGTAGATGGTGATGCCGAGGTTCGGTCCGGTACTTTGCGGGACGAAGACGTGGTCGTACAGACCTTCGACGGCAACCGAATGCGCGCCGGTGGACGTTGCGACCCGGGCCAGCAAGTTGCCGGTCCCGTCGAGCACGGCCAAGGTGGCACCACCGGTGTCAGCGCCGTAGAACCGATTTGTTTGCGGGGCATACCAGATTTCATCGGGTGAGGGTCCCGCGACGCTATTCAGTTCCGCGAAGGTAACCGCGTTGAACGTCGTCATGCTGGTCGTGTTTCCGCATGCAGCAACGAGCGTTTCATTTTGTCCAAGCGCTAGTCCGGACGGACCGCAATTCACGGGCAGCCCATTCGCGGATTTGAGCGTGAATGTTTTCGGGCTGAAATCATCGATCTCGCCGTTGGGGTGTACCGTCGTCGACGGAAGCGCAGTGAGGAAGAGACCTTGCGCAGGATCCCAGACGGTTTGTTCACCGCCGCCGTTTGCGGTCGGGAGCGGGACCTGGCCAAGGATGTTGTACGGTGCCGATCCGGAGAAGAACGTGATGAACACGGGACACGCGTTGTCGCTTACCGCCGCGATCACGTTATCGGTCGGGTCATACGCCATTTCGTCGACGCGGAAATTCCCGGCGCCGACCGTCGGCACACCAGTGGTCGCCCCTACGGTGCCTTGGCAAATGTTCGGCGCCAGATTCGGTCCGGTGTACGGATTAGGCACCGGAATCGATGCGACGACCGAGCTCGAGATCGAAGACACGTTGACGATCTTCAGCGTGCTGTTTCCGTCACCGGCAGCCACGAGGCCGTTGCCAAGCGATACGTCGCCGTTCGGACCGGCGTTCGGATTGCGGGAGAACCCGGGGACGGCCGTTCCGAGACCTGCGAACGAGCCGGCACCGGCCGTGCCGAGAAACGCGTTGTTCATCGTGTTTACGACGTCGATGCCGTTCGTGGCTCTATCAGCTAAGAAGTAGAGGTGCTCCGTTTCGTCGACAAAGCTGATGTCGAATGACGTTGTATTCGGCGGATTGATTTTGGTCGTGAACGAGTAGGTCGTTGGTGGCGGAGTTACGCCCGGAAGAGGTTGCGTTTGCACGCCACCACCGCCGCAGGCAGTAAAACCCACGGCTACGACGGCGAACATAGCGAGTTTCCCCAGTGCGTACGGGGATGAGGAGGACATATTTTTCTCCTTCAGCGTCAAGTCGCGGAAATCGTGGGCCGCGCTTCCCCGTACTCCCCAGCGTGGCAACAAACAAAACGAATTATGAACAGATGATGAACGGGCATCAACCGCCGGGGGGTGCGAGTAACATATACCCGCCTTGAGCTGCTATGCGCTCGCCCTGACGAAGACCGGTGGCAAGTACCGATGTCGTCGCATCACCCGCCCGCACGGCAACCGCTCGCATGCGAAAGTTTGAGTCGCCGGTTTTTGCACGCGAGTCGTGCACGAATACGACGGTCTTGCCGGTCTGCGGATCTTGGACGATCGCAGTAGTCGGCACGATTACGCCGCGAACCTGGCCGACGACGATCCTAGCGCTCACCGCATCGCCGGAAACGGCATCGGCCGGCGCACCACGCACGACCACCGTCGACGACTGCGTCGCCGGATCGACGGCCGGCACGACGGCCGTCACCGTTCCTTGCGTGACGCGCGACGCGCGATGACGTCACTTGCAGCGTGGCCGAATCGCCTACGCTGATGCGCCGTGCGGTTTCCGAGGGAACCGCGAGCGTCACGCTGTTCCCGGTTGCGGGTCCGATTTCGAGTGCGGGAACGGTCGGGTCGACGGCTTCGCCGGGATGCTTGAGAACGGCCAGTACGACGCCGGCTGCAGGCGCGGTGAGCACGCCGTTCGCGTACGCGATCCGAGCCGACTGCAGACGCGCTTGCGCAGCCGCGGCTTGACCGTGTGCGGTCTGCAGATCGTTGCGCGCGCTCGCTACATCAGCTTGCGCCTGCTTGAGCGCAGTCCGGAAATCCGTGCCGGCGGCGGCCACCTTCGCTTCTGCCGCACGCTGGTCGGCCTCGTCGCTTGCAAGTTGCGAGCGCGCCGCATCGGCATCCTTGCCGGCGATAACGCCCGCGGCGAACAATTGGTCTTCACGCGCGACCGCAGCGCGGTCGGCATCGACCTTGAGTTGCGCTTGACGCGCGGCCGACTGCGCTGCGATACGGCCGTTCGAGGCCGCAGGTCCACCGCTCTGAAGCGTTGCGAGTTTGTCGCCGGCGACCGCCAGACGCGCTGCAGCGGCGCTGCCGGCGGCCGCGCTCGCCGACTGCACATCGGCTTGCGCGCCGCGCACGGTCACGCGCTAAGGCAGCGCGATCGAGTTCCGCCAGCGGCTGACCGGCCTGCACCGCTTCACCGACGGACACATCGACGGACCGGACGATGCCCGCCTGCGCGAAGGCGAGCTTCGCGCTGCTGCCTGCGGGCGGTCCGACGCGCCCTTGCACATCGACGCGTTCGACGAACGTCCCCTCGTGCGCCGTGACCAACGGTACGTCCGGCGTTGCATCGCCCGCATCAACGGCAGCCGGTGCGGCATGCCGGTGCCCGAACGTCAGTCCGGTCGCGAGCGCCACGAGAACGACGAGGAGCGCGATTCCGGCAGTCCACCACCGGCGTGCAGTGCTCATCGGCCGATCTCCACTTCGATCGTCGCCGCCGCTTTCTCGAGATCGTAGCGGGCCGAGAGCTCATCGACCACCGCTTGCGCGTACGTCGACCGCGCGCTCGCCACTTCCAAACTCGAGGACGCACCGCTCCGATAGCCGATCTCGGTCGCACGCAGTTCTGCCTCGGCCGACTGCCGTGCACGCGCCATCGCCGCCACAGCACGCTGCGCGGCGCCCAGCGAACGCGAGGCGGCTGCGACATCGAGCACGATCTGCCGTTCGGTCGCGTCGGTCTTGGCCTTCGCCTCAATCGCCTTGGCGGCGGCAACCGCGACGCGGTCATGCGCGCCCGGCCCCAGCGGAATCGTTACGTTGGCGTTGATCGACGGTGCACTGATCGGAACGCCGGAATCCGTTCCCACGACGTACCCGCCGCTGATCGTCAACGTGGGGAATCCCGCGGCACGCGCTGAGGCGACCGCAGCCTGCGCGGCCTGCGCCAGAAGCTGCGCCGATGCAATCTCCGGGCGCAACTTGCGCGCCGCCGCAACGGACGCTTGCGGATCGAGTAGCGCCGGCGCAATGGGCGGCAGATCGGCCGGCACGGTCGCATCGAGTGCGCTCGCAGCATTCGTTTCGGTACGCAGCGCTTCGCCGGCGTTTTGCTCGGCCGCAACGGCCGCTTCGAGATCCGCTTGTGCCTTGGCGAGATCGACATCGCTGCGCATGACGTCCAGCGCCGGCGCGTCGCCGGTCTTCGCTCGCACGGCCGCTGCGTCGTGCTGCGCGCCGGCGAGCGCGAGCGCGTTGCGCCGTGCATCGGCGACGGCTCGCGCCTTTAGCGCATCGAAATACAACCCGATGACCTTCACCTTTTCGGCATTCACAGCGGCATTTGCGTCCGCTTGTGCAGCGGCGAGGTTCAGGGCCGCTTCGCGCACGGCCGGGGCGAACGCAATGAAATCGCCGATCGTCCACTGCAAACCTGCACTCACTTGACGCGACGTGACGTTCGGTCCAGGCGGATTGCCCTGCGGTACTTGAGCGTACGTCGAGACGAACGACGGCACGATGCCCGAACGCGCGGCGTCGAGTGCATACCGGCTCTCGTCGAGGCGCGCGCGAGCGCCGGTAACATCCGGCGATGCGGCAACCGCCGCGCGTTCGGCTACATCGAGCGAGAGATCGGCAAACACCGCGACCGCGGCCGGCGGCGCGTTCTGCGCTCGTGCGGGCAGCATCGATGCGAGCATCAATACCCCGGCCATGGTGGTCGCCGCCAGCGCGTGGCGCGTAACGCGCCGCTCACCGGCGAACGCCGCGTACAGCACCGGGATGACGATCAGCGTGAAGATCGTGGCCGTCGAAAGCCCGCCGATCACCGCGATCGCCAAGGGCTTCTCCATCTCCGCTCCCTGCCCGATGCCCAGTGCCAGCGGAAAGAGGCCGCCGATCGCTGCGAGCGTCGTCATCACGATCGGCCGCAAACGCGTCCTGCCGGCAGCGACGAGCGCGTCGGACACGGTCGCACCTTCGACGCGCCGGCGGTTGGCAACGTCGATGAGCAAAATGCCGTTTTTCACCACCACGCCGACCAGCAGCAACAAGCCCATGAACGAGGAAACGTTGATGTGCGTCCCGGTAACGAATAACCCGAGCGCAACGCCGATCAGCGCCAGCGGAATCGCCGTCAGGATGACCAGCGGCAAGCGGAATGACCGGAACGTCGCGAGCATGACCGCGAACACGAGCGCGACCGCGATCGCGATTACATTGATGAACTCGCCGAACGATTGCGATTGCGATTGCGCTTGGCCGCCGATCGTCGCCGTGTAGCCCGGCGGCAGCGCGATCGTGCGCAGCACCTGCTGGATTCCCGCCGTCACCGAGGATAGGCTCGCGCCTTCAAAATTTGCGCGTCACGTGGATCTGCAGCTGTCCGTTCTGCGTGGTGATATCGCTCGAGAGCCGCCGCTTCGTGAGCGTTGCGACGTCGCCGATCGCGGCCGCGGCACCCTTCGCGTAGACCGGTGTCGCCGCGTCGATCATGCCGTTATCGCCGGTGCCGGCGGAGCCGACGAGCACGCGAACCGGAACCAGCGTTTGCGAGCCGGGCAGGCTCGTCGCAACCGTGCCTTGACCGAGCGCGGAAACCGCGTCGCCGAGGTCGCCGGACGACATCCCGAGTGCCGCGAGCGCCGGCGCACGCGGGCGTGATACGCAGCGACGGGCTATCGTACGTGACGCCGCTGGATGCATCGACGACGCCTTTTACATTGGCGATCTGGTCCGCGATGTGTGTGGCAAGATCGATGAGGGTCTGCTGCTCGGGGCCTTGCACCACGATCTCGATCGGCGCGGGCGTGCCGGAAAGATCGTTGATCAAGTCTTCGAGAATCTGGTGGAAGTCGTAGAGCGCCGACGGCACGGCCCCGCCGAGCTGGTCCCGCAGGCGCGCGCTGACCTCGTCATAGCCCGCGCGTTGACTTGCAGGGCGCAAACGCACGCGCAGCAGTCCCGCATTGGGCGGCGTCGGTGAGAGGCCGTTCGAATCGATGCCCGTCAAGCGTCCGACATCGGCCACCGCGGGATCGGCGATGACGATCCGTTCCATGCGCGTCGCGGCGGCGTCACTCGCTTGCAGCGTCGTGCCGACCGGCAGCGTATACGCGATCTCGAACTGGCCTTCGTCCATTTTCGGTAAGAAATCGCTCGGCAAACGCGCGAG
>CAWJSM010000006.1:0-122643 GCA_963845455.1 Vulcanimicrobiota bacterium
ACAACGGCACGTCGGGCGAACATCTATAGAGCATGATCGCCGCAGGGGAAAAGACCGTCTCGTCCGTCAATCCCGCGACCGGCGCCGTGCTCGAGTCGTTCGAGCTCCATACCGAAGCCGAGCTCGAGGGCTTCCTCGATGCCTGCCGTCGCGGCCCAGCGGCTCGTGGTCGCAGACCAGCTTCGCCGAACGCGGCGCCTTGATGCACAAGGCGGCGGCCTTTCTGCGCGCCAACCGCACCGCTTCGCGCTCAACGCCACGCGCGAGATGGGCAAGCCGATCGTCGACGCCGAGGCCGAGGTCGAGAAGTGCGCGTGGGCCTGCGACTTCTACGCCGACCACGCCGAGCGGTTTCTGGCCGACGAGCACATCGCCTCGACCGCGACCGAGAGCTTCATCGCCTACCAGCCGCTGGGCGTCGTGCTGGCGGTGATGCCGTGGAACTTCCCGTTCTGGCAGGTGTTCCGCTTCGCCGCGCCGGCGCTGATGGCGGGCAACGTCGGCGTGCTCAAGCACGCCAGCAACGTGACCGGCTGCGCGCTCGCCATCGAGGAGGTCTTCCGCGAGGCCGGCTTCCCGCCGGCGCCTTCGCGACGCTGATCGTGCCGGGCGGCGAGGTGAAGGAGCTCATCGCCGACGACCGCATCGCCGCCGTGACGCTCACCGGCAGCGAGCCGGCCGGCGTGTCGGTCGCGACCGAGAGCGGCCGCGCGCTCAAGAAGCACGTGCTCGAGCTCGGCGGCTCCGACGCCTACATCGTGCTCGCCGACGCCGACGTCGCGGCCGCCGCCAAGACCGCCGCGAAGGCGCGCTTCCAGAACGCCGGCCAGAGCTGCATCTGCGGCAAGCGCTTCATCGTCGAGGACGCGGTCTACGACGACTTCGTCGCCGCGTTCGTCGAGGAGTCGAAAGCGTACGTGCACCGGCGATCCGGAGGACCGCGCGACGACGATGGGCCGCTCGCGCGCACCGACCTGCGCGACGACTGCGTCAAGCAGATCGACGGGTCGCGTCGCGAACGGGCGCGCGCATCGTGCTCGGCGGCAACGCGCCCGGCGGGCCCGGCGCGTTCTTCGACGCGACGGTCCTGGTCGACGTCGACGACGGCGATGCCGGCTTTCGCGAAGAAACGTTCGGCCCGGTCGCCGCGGTGATCCGCGCGCGCGACGCCGAGCACGCCGTCGCGCTCGCCAACGATTCGACGTTCGGCCTCGGCGGCGCGCTGTGGACGGGCGACGTCGAGCGCGGCAAAGCGCTCGCGCGCCGCATCGTCACCGGCGCCGTCTTCATCAACGGGATGACCGCATCCGATCCGCGCCTGCCGTTCGGCGGCGTGAAGCACAGCGGCTACGGCCGCGAGCTTTCGTATCTCGGCATCCGCGAATTCATGAACATTCAAACCGTGTGGGTCGGGCCCGCGAAGTAGGGAACCGATTGCAGGCCATCGCCCGTACGGCGGAGATGATAGTCTAAAAATCGCACGCGTATACGAGGTGCGAGTGGCCAAGAAATCCGGCGTCGATCGACGCTCGTTCCTCGCGGGCATCGCAACCGCCGGTGCCGGGCGCCGCCGCCGCGGGCGTCACGCCGCCCGCCGCGCGGCAATCGCCGCCGGACGCGGCGCCGCCGTCGGCGCGCCGACAAACTCGCGCCGCCGAACGCGCTGCTCGCGCAAGCGGAAAAGGGCGACCCGAGCCGCGAGCGTTCGATCGATCGCTGGCACGTGCACAACGCGGGCTCCGACTACATGGTCGATGCCTCAAGCACGTGGGCTACGACTATCTCACGTGCATGCCCGGATCGACGTTCCGCGGCATCCACGAATCGATCATCAACTACGGCGGCAACTCGAAACCCGAGATGCTCTCGTGCGTGCACGAAGAGATCTCCGCCGCGATGGCCCACGGCTATGCGAAGATGGCCGGCAAGCCGATGGCGATCATCGTGCACAACACCGTCGGTCTGCAGCACGCGTCGATGGCGATCTACAACGCCTACGCCGATCGCGTGCCGATGCTGATCCTCGTCGGCAACATCGCCGATTCGGCGACCCGCCGTCCGGGCGTCGAATGGTATCACACGGCGACCGACGTCGCCGCGATCGTGCGCGGCTTCATCAAGTACGATGCGCAGCCGATCTCGCTGCAATCGTTCGGCGAAGAGAGTCAAAAGGCGCATTCGATGGCGATGACGCGCGC
This sequence comes from Vulcanimicrobiota bacterium, assembly GCA_963845455.1. Classification (GTDB taxonomy): domain Bacteria; phylum Vulcanimicrobiota; class Vulcanimicrobiia; order Vulcanimicrobiales; family Vulcanimicrobiaceae; genus Lustribacter. The sequence goes on from CAWJSM010000006.1 coordinate 2,199, forward strand.
CGATGGAACCGACGCTCGTCATCGTCGACGCCGATCTCGCCGAGATGCCGATGGACAAACCGCCGATGCCGCTGCCGAAGTACACGCCGGTGCGGCAATCCGTCGCCGATCCGGCCGCCCTCGCCGACGTTGCTAAGCGCTGGTCAATGCGCAGAATCCGGTCATCGTCGCCGATCGCTGCGCGCGCATCGCGAGCCGGCATGGACGAACTCGTGCAAGCTCGCGGAGAGCTTGCAGATTCCGGTGATCGATCACGGAAATCGCATGAACTTTCCCGACCAACCATCATCTCTAATGCGTCGTTCGATCGCGAGCTGATCGGCCAAGCCGACGTGCATGCTCGGACTCGAAGTCGGCGATCATCTTCGGCGTCGTCGCCGACATGCCCGATCTGCCCGGAACGCGTCACGACGATGCGAATCAAGCCGGCGACTGCACCGTCATCTCGATCAACGCGCTCTACAATGCAGGGCGCGGGCAACTATCAAGATCAGCAGCGCTCCTGGCAACCGACGATGGCGATCGCGGGCGACAGCCGAAGCGTCGCTGCCGTATCTCGATCGACGCGGTCGCAACGCGCGATGACCGGCGACCGCAAATCGCAGAATGCCGCGCGCGCGTCGCACTTCGCCGAATCGTTCACCACGCGCCGTCAGGCCGAACCTCGCGCAGGCCGCGATCGGTTGGGACGCAACGCCGATCAGCGTCGCGCGCATGTGCATGGAGACCTACGCGCTGATCAAGAACGACGACTTCTCGCTCGTGTCGGCAACGGGTTTCCAAAGCAACTGGCCGCAGCGTCTGTGGGACCTGACAAGTATCATCACTATAACGGCGACTCCGGCGCGTACGGCGTCGGCTACGGCATGCCGGCCGCGGTCGGCGCTGCGCTCGCCGCGCGCGATCAAGGGCCGCTACTCGGTGAACATTCAGGGCGACGGCGACTTCCTCGTCGCGCCGGGCTCGCTCTGGACCGCCGCGCATCACAAGATTCCGCTGCTCACGATCATGCACAACAACCGCGCTTGGCATCAGGAAACGATGCATGTTCAGCGCATGGCCGATCGTCGCGAACGGCAGCCCGAACACGCCCGCGCCGGCACGCTGATCGGCGATCCGAACATCGACTTCGCGAAGATGGCGCAATCGTTCGGCGTGTACGCGGACGAAGACCCGATGACCGATCCAACGCAGCTTCGCGGCGCAATCGCGCGCGCACTTAAAGTCGTTAAATGCCGGTATGCCGGCACTCGTCGACGTCATCTCGCAGCCCGGTAAGGACACTGACTGATGAAACTTCAATCGATTGCGACCCTGGCGCTGGCGACGGCGGCCGCCGCGCTTCTCACGACGAGCGCGGCGTTCGCGCAGAGCACGCCCGCACCGCGCCGCCCGGCGATGCGGCGCGCGGCAAAGCGAACTTCCTCAAATACGGCTGCTACGAATGCCACGGCACCGTCGGCCAGGGCAACTACGGCCGGCCCCGCACTCGCGCCGCATCCGCTGCCGCTCGGCGCGATGCTCGACTACATCCGCAAGCCCGCGCGGCGACATGCCGTCGTTTTCGGCGGAGATTCTGCCCGACAAAGACGTCGCCGACATCTGGGCCTATCTCGCGTCGATTCCGGCGACGGAAGAGCGCGTCATCGCGCGAGATCCGCCGATGCTCAACGCCACTTCGACCTGAAGCCCGGGATAGGCCGAGCTCGGCGACCGGGCTCAGCGTTTGAGGACGCGGCCCATCTTGTCGAAGAGGCCCTCGATCGCGCGCTGATGACCGTCCTCGAGGCGCTTCCACAACAGCCGGCCGTCGGTGTCGGAGAGCTCGGCGAGAAACCGATGGGTGACCGTCGTTTTTTTGCCGTCTTGCACGATCGTGAAGCCGTGCGTGCCGTCGACGCCGTCGTTGTCGATGCGCCAGATGATGCTCTTCTCGGGCTCCGCCGACTCGAGCACCGCGTGCAAGCCGAGGTGCCACTCTTCGGTTTGACCGGGCGTGAGCGGGCCGGGGCTGCGCATGAACGGCTGCGAGGCGAACGGCCAGATGGCGTCGCCCGACGTGCCCATCTCCGCCAGCAGTTGATAGATGCGCTTCGGCGTTCCGGAAAACGTGCGCTCAAACGAGACATCGAGCGGAATGGGCATGCCGTGCGCGTTCGGATTCAAGCAGCCGGTTCTTTCAACCGCGAGGCACCGGTCGGCACCCGTGTTGCGGGGAATACGGCGTCAATGGCGCTCGCGCATGACAGGTGAGTTTCGAGCGCGGTTTCCGAACACGCGCCGGGCGGCTGCATTTGCGCGCCGCTCGCTGATCGCGCACGTCGCCGGCTTCGGCTATCGCCGACGCACGACCTCGCCGATATCGAGACCGCCGTCGGCGAAGCGCTGGCCAACGCCGCCGAACACGGCCATCGTGCCGAACAGCGGCTTCGAAGTGCGCGTCTACGTCGAGCGCGATCATGCTCGTGATCGAAGTGCAAGACGACGGCGCCGGCTTTGCCTCGTCGAGCCCGCGGCGCCGAAGCCCGGCGCACGATGCGCCGCGCGGCTTCGGCATCTATTTGATGCGCCACCTCATGGACGAGGTGGACTTCGCCGAGAGCGGCACGTGCGTGCGGCTCACGAAACGGTTGCCGGTCGCGCGCCGCAACGACGCGAGCTGCGGCTAAGACGCCGAGCCGTCGCCCTCGGTATCCGCCGTCGGGCTTGCCGAAGTCGACGCTGATCACGTTGTCGCTCGCCGCGTCGCGATCGTGATGCGCGCGGCCGTCGTCGATGCGTGCGGCCGCATGCGTGACAGACCTCGATCGCCGTTTGCGTTTTCGCTTCGACCTCGAGCGTGGCGTCGAGCAATGCCGCACGCGTGTCGGCCGAGGGCCGTGCGATCGAGCGCCTGCTCGGCGCGCACTTTGGTTTCGACCGCCTCGCGCAAATCGTAGATCGCGGCGATCTTCTGATTCGAAAGCATCGGCGCTCTCCTTAGCTCAGTTCCGCGACGCGAACGGTCTGCGGAACGTCGATGCGGTAGGCGGCGAGTTTGCCGTCTCGATCGACGCGCACGTGCACGGCCATCGTCGCGTTGTCGAAGCCGCGTTATAATCGTAGCGGCCGCGCGTCGCATCGGCCGCCGTTTGCGTGACGCCCTTATACGCGCCGAACGCGTGCAGTTTTTGCGAGAGCGCGATTGACGCCGTCGATCGTGACTCTGCTTCTGCAGCGCGTCGTCGAAGTGCGACTGCATCGCGTTGAGATCGTCGTTGTAGACGGCCTTCGTCGTGTCGTCGGCGGCCGTTTGCTGCGGCGAGCCGCCGCCGCACGCGGCGAGCGCGAGCGCGGCGCCGCCGCGACGCGCAGACCGGCAGCGCATGCGCATTAGAGGTTCCCCAGCCGTACGACGTCGTCGCGACGCGCACCGGCTGCGCTTGCCGGCGCGCCGGAGCTGCGGCCATGCCGCGCGACGATTGCGCCGAGGCGAGCTGGTTGCGCATCTGGACGATCAGCTTATGCTGCGCGGCGACTTCGTGTTTGTACTCGTTGTTGATGGCGACTTGCGCGAGATAGGCTTTGCGCTCCGATTGGTATGCGGCTTGCGCGTTGTTGGCGTTCTCTTCGGCCTGCGCTTGGGCCGACGCCATCTGGTCTTCTTTTGCATGGACTTGCTTGTTGTGGTTGATGATCAGCAGCGTTCCGCCGATGACCGCGGCGCCGCCGATGATATTGCGCGTCGATGCCGCGCCGTCGGCCAGGGCCGGCGCCGCCGGGACCGCGGCAAGGCGAACGCTGCCGGCGAGCGCGAGGGAAGCAAGGGTGCGCTTCATCTTCATGGCAGAACGCTTACCCGCAATCAAGCCGTCCCTATCACGCTCAGCGTCACAGCTGCATCACTCTGGTGAACGAAACCGCACAAAGCCGCTCTCGCAAGCAGAGCGGCTCTCGTCGATGCGCACGTTCTGCGCTGAGCGCGCGGTTGACGTTACGCTTTGAGTTCGATGTCCACGCCGGCCGGGAGATCGAGGTGCATCAGCGCGTCCATCGTCTTCGGCGAGGCTTGGAGGATGTCGATCAAGCGCTTGTGCGTGCGCATCTCGAAGTGCTCGCGGCTCTTCTTGTCGACGTGCGGCGAACGCAGCACGCAAACCCGGTTGATCTCGGTCGGCAGCGGCACGGGGCCGCTCACGAACGCGCCGGTGCGCTTCGCCGTGTCGACGATGCGCTCGGCGGACTGATCGAGGATTGCGTGATCGTAGGCTTTGAGCCGGATACGAATTTTCTGCTTCGCCATGATGTCTTCTGCTTTCTTAGTCTTGGACTGAGGTGACGACGCCGGCGCCGACGGTGCGGCCGCCCTCGCGGATGGCGAAGCGGAGGCCTTCTTCACACGCGATCGACGTGATCAGCTCGACGTCCATCGTGATGTTGTCGCCCGGCATGACCATCTCGACGCCTTCCGGCAGCTTGATGGTGCCGGTGACGTCGGTCGTGCGGAAGTAGAACTGGGGACGGTAGTTTGCGAAGAACGGCGTGTGGCGGCCGCCCTCTTCTTTCGAGAGGACGTACACTTCGGCTTTGAACTTCTTGTGCGGTTTGATCGAACCGGGCTTGGCCAGCACCTGGCCGCGCTCGATGTCGTTGCGCTCCACGCCGCGCAGCAGCACACCGACGTTGTCGCCGGCGATGCCCGCGTCGAGCAGTTTGCGGAACATCTCGATGCCCGTGACGACGGTCTTGCGGGGCGGCGTGTCGACGAGACCGACGATCTCGATTTCTTCGCCGACCTTGACCTGGCCGCGTTCGACGCGGCCCGTGCCGACCGTACCGCGGCCGGTGATCGTGAAGACGTCTTCGACCGGCATCAGGAACGGTTTGTCGACGGCGCGTTCCGGCGTCGGGATGTAGCTGTCGACCGCATCCATCAGCGCGAAGACCGGATCCGCATCCGGGTCGCCGCGCTTGCCCGACGACTGCAGCGCCTTGAGGCCCGAACCGCGGATGATCGGAATGTCGTCGCCCGGGAACTCGTAGGACGAGAGCAGCTCGCGCACTTCCATCTCGACGAGCTCGAGCAGCTCTTCATCATCGACCATGTCGACTTTGTTGAGGAACACGACGATGTACGGAACGCCGACTTGCTTCATGAGCAGAATGTGCTCGCGCGTCTGCGGCATCGGGCCGTCGGCCGCCGACACGACCAGGATCGCGCCGTCCATCTGCGCGGCGCCGGTGATCATGTTCTTGATGTAGTCGGCGTGACCGGGGCAATCGACGTGCGCGTAGTGGCGCTTCGTCGTCTCGTACTCTTGGTGCGAGATGGCGATCGTAATGCCGCGCTCTTTTTCCTCGGGCGCGTTGTCGATGTCGTCGACGTTGCGCTTTTGGATGTTGGAGTTTTCGGTCGCCAGGCAGTTGATGATGGCGGCCGTCAGCGTGGTCTTGCCGTGGTCGACGTGACCCGTGGTCCCGATGTTGACGTGCGGTTTCGACCGGTCAAATTTGGCTTTAGCCATGATCTGCTTCTGTGTTCCTTCGGTTTAGATGTGCGCTACTAGGTGAAACTTTGGTGGAGCTAGGCGGTCGCGAGCTTCTTGCCGGAAGCCTTCGCGACGATCTCTTCTTCGACGGAGTTCGGCGCTTTTTCGTAGCGCGAGAACTCCATCGTGTACGTCGCGCGGCCTTGCGTCGCGGAACGCATGTCGGTCGCGTAACCGAACATCTCGGAGAGCGGCACGTCGCGCCGTGATCACCACGGCTCCGCCCGGAGCTTCTTCTTGCGATTGGATCTGACCGCGGCGCCGGTTCAAGTCGCCGTTGATGGCGCCCAGGTAATCCTTGGGCGTCGTCACTTCGACTTTCATGATCGGCTCGAGCAAGATCGGACCGGCCTTCTTGTTGGCTTCTTTGAACGCCATCGAGGCCGCGATCTTAAACGCCATTTCCGACGAGTCGACATCGTGGTACGAACCGTCGAACAGCGTCGCCTTGAAGTCGAGCACCGGGTAACCCGGCCAGCGTGCCGGACTCGGACGCTTCGCGAATGCCCTCGCCGACCGGCTTGACGTATTCCTTCGGAACCGTGCCGCCGACGACTTTGTTCTCGAACACGTAACCCGTGCCGGCCGGCTGCGGCTCGAGCCGGATCCAGACGTCGCCGTACTGACCCTTACCACCGGACTGCCGGACGAATTTGCCCTGCTGCTTCGACGGTCTTCGTGATCGCTTCTTTGTACGCGACCTGCGGCTTGCCGACGTTCGCTTCGACCTTGAACTCGCGTTTGAGGCGGTCCAAGATGATCTCGAGATGCAGCTCGCCCATGCCGCCGATGATCGTCTGCTGCGTCTCTTCGTCGGTGCGCATGCGGAACGTCGGATCTTCTTGCGCGAGGCGCGTCGAGCGCGATGCCGAGCTTGTCCTGATCGCCCTTCGTCTTCGGCTCGATGGCCTGGAAGATGACGGGCTCCGGGAACACGATGTTCTCGAGCAAGATCGGGTGCTTTTCGTCGCACAGCGTGTCGCCGGTGCGCGTGTCGGTCATGCCGACGGCCGCCGCGATGTCGCCCGCGCCGATCGCGTCGATATCTTCGCGATGGTTGGCGTGCATCCGCAGGATGCGCCCGATGCGTTCTTTCTTGCCGCTGCGCGCGTTGTAGACGTACGAGCCCTTTTCGAGCACGCCGGAATACACGCGGAAGTACGTCAGGTTGCCGTACGGATCGGTCGCGATCTTGAACGCGAGCGCCGCGAACGGTTCATTGTCATCGGCCTTGCGCGTGATGTCTTCGTCGGTCTTGGGATCCTTGCCGGTGATCGACTTTGGCTTCGAGCGGCGAGGGCAGGAAGTCGACGACGGCGTCGAGCAGCGGCTGAACGCCCTTGTTCTTGAACGCCGAACCGCACAGCATCGGCAGCACTTCGCCGGCGATCGTCGCCTTGCGCAGCGCCGTCTTGAGGCGATCGATCGGGATGTCTTTGCCGTCGAAGAACATCTCGAGCAGCTCGTCGTCTTGCTCGGCGATCGCTTCGATCAGCTCGCCGCGCCACTTGGTCGCGATTTCGAGCAGTTCGCCCGTCGGGCTCTCGTCGGTTTCCATGACCGAACCGGCATCGTCGGTATAGACGATCTTCTTCATCGTGAAGAGATCGACGACGCCGAGGAAATCGGCTTCGGCGCCGATCGGCACCTGAATCGGAACGGCGCGGCGCGCCGAGGCGTTCGCGGATCTTCGCGACGCAATTGAAGAAATCGGCGCCCATGCGGTCCATCTTGTTGACGAAGATGATGCGCGGGACTTTGTACTTGTTGGCTTGGCGCCACACCGTCTCGGACTGCGGCTGCACGGCGGCAACCGAGTCGAACAGCGCGACGAGACCGTCGAGCACGCGCAGCGAGCGCTCGACTTCGACGGTGAAGTCCACGTGGCCAGGCGTATCGATAATGTTGATACGCGTGTCGCGCCACGTGCACGCCGTTGCGGCCGAGGTGATCGTGATGCCGCGTTCCTGTTCCTGGACCATCCAGTCCATCGTCGCCGCACCGTCGTGCACTTCGCCGATTTTGTGCGTGCGGCCGGTATAAAACAGAATACGCTCGGTCGCCGTCGTTTTTCCGGCGTCGATGTGCGCAGCAATCCCGATGTTGCGGGTCTTCTCGAGGGGGTGTTCGCGGTTGAGCGCCATGATGTTAGAGCGTGTTACGATTACCAGCGGTAGTGGGCGAAGGCTTTGTTGGCTTCGGCCATTTTGTGCGTGTCTTCGCGCTTCTTGATCGAGTCGCCGAGGTTGTTGGCGGCGTCCAGCAGTTCGGCTGCGAGCTTTTCTTCCATCGAGTGGCCGGGCCGGGCACGGGCGTAATTGATCAGCCAGCGCATCGCCATCGCTTGACGGCGGTCCGGGACGGACTTCCATCGGAACCTGATAGGTGGCGCCGCCGACGCGGCGCGGGCGGACTTCGACCAGCGGCATCGCGTTGCCGAGCGCCTGCGTGAAGATGTCCATCGGATCGCGGCCCGACTTCGTCTCGACGATCTCGAGCGCGCTGTAGCAGATACGCTCCGCCACACTCTTCTTGCCCTGCAGCATCACCTTATTGATGAAGCGCGACAGCACTTTCGAGTTGAACTTCGGATCGGGGAGAATCGGTCGCTTCGGGACCGGACCTTTACGCGGCATGTCTATCGACTCTCTTACTTCTTACCGGTGGGTTTGGCGTTGCGCTTGGCGCCGTATTTCGAGCGGCCTTGCTTGCGGTTGGCGGCACCCGAGGTGTCGAGCGTTCCGCGAATGATGTGATAGCGCACGCCCGGGAGATCCTTGACGCGACCGCCGCGGATCAGGACGACGCTATGCTCCTGGAGGTTGTGGCCGATGCCCGGGATGTAGGCGGTCACTTCCTCACCGTTGGTGAGGCGGACGCGGGCGACTTTCCGCAGGGCCGAGTTCGGCTTCTTCGGGGTGATCGTCTTGACTTGCGTGCAGACGCCGCGGCGCTGGGGATTACCCGGCGACTTCGAAGGTCCGGTTGGGCAGATCCGGGTGACCCGGCTTCGGTCCGGTCGAAACGACGCGGAACGCCGGGGTTTTCACCTTTTTCTGGATCTTTTCGCGGCCCTTACGGACCAGTTGGGAGATTGTCGGCACGCCTATCCTCGAAACACACACGAAAGCGGCCACACCGTCGGTGGGCCGAACCTCGGGATTATATCAAGCCGGACGAGTACCGTCAACGCAGGGGAGCCCGCTACGAGCTTGCCTCGCTGGGCATATAAGCTTTGGTGCGGCCGGCGGGCAGGGCGAAGAACGCGATCAGGGCGGCTAGGAACGACACCGCCGCGGACGCGTATTGGACGCCGCGGAATCCGGCCAGCACGCCGTGCTTCACCGCGGCGGTCACGGCCGGGCGGTCGGGCGCCGGGACGTCGGGCGGCACCGTGCCGCCGGCGAAGCGGGCTTTCTCGGCGTTGGCCAGCGTCTGGGTTTGGGGCGAGACGTGCGCAGCCTGGAGCCGGCCCTCGAAGCCGCTCGAGAACACGGCCGTGAACACGATGCCGAAGAGGGCGATCGCGAGCAGGCCGGCCGTGCGCGCGACGGCGTTGTTGATCCCCGATGCGAGCCCGCTCAGCGCCGGGTCGGATGAGTCGAACACCGTCGTCGTCAGCGGCGCGATGAACAACGTCGCGCCGATGCCGAGCACCAGCACCGCCGGGAAGTAACTCGTCCAGTAGTTGGTGCTGCCGACGCCCGGCAGGCTGTAGAGGATGAACGCGCAGCCCGCGAGCGCCGCGCCGGCCACCAGCGGCAAGCGCGCGCCGACGCGCGGCACGAGCCCGCCCGACCAGCGCGAGAGCGCGAACTGCAAGATGACGAACGGCAGAAACGTCGCGCCCGCCGCCGTCGGCGAGTAGCCTTGCACGTCGATCAGCACGAACGGAAAGAAATACAGCGAGCCGCCGAGCGCGATGTAGAGCGCGAGCGTGTAGAGGTTCGCGACGGCAAACACCGGTGAGGCGAACATCTTCAGCGGCATCATCGGATGCGCGGCGCGCTTCTCGACGATGATGAACGCTGCCAGGATCGCGAGTCCGGCCACGATCGCGATGCCGCCGTCGATGCGTCCGTCGGGGAGCTGCACGCGGATGAGCCCATACACGAGCGCGCCGAGTCCGAACGTCGCGAGCAGCGCGCCGGTCCAATCGATCGCGTGCGACGCCTGCTCGTCGCGGCTTTCCGGCACGCGCAGAATCGCGATCGCGAGCACCAGCAGCGCGAGCGGAACGTTGATGAGAAACACCCAGCGCCACGATGCGGTTTGCGCGAGGTAGCCGCCGATCACGGGGCCGGCGGCGCCGGTGAGCGAGGCGAAGCCCGACCACGTGCCGATCGCCTTTCCGCGCTCGTCGCCGGTGAACGTGACGCTGATCAGCGCGAGCGATTCGGGCACCGCGAGCGCCGCGCCGATGCCTTGGATCGAACGCGCGACGATCAGGACGATGATGTTCGGCGCCGCCGCGCAGCCGATCGACGCCACGGTGAAGATCGCGATGCCGATCACGAAGAGCTTGCGGCGGCCGAAGATATCGCCGAGCGAACCGCCGACGAGGATCAGCGCCGAGAGAAACAAGGCGTAGGCCTCGATCACCCATTGCATTTCGGCCAGCGTGGCGCCGAGTTCGCGCTGGATGATCGGCAACGCGACGTTGACGGCCGACGCGTCGATGAAACTCATGCTCGAGCCGAGGATCGCTGCTACCAGGACCCACGTCTTGTTCATGCGATTCTATCCGGTACGATGCCGAAGAAGTCCGCCAAGGGCCCGCCGCCGCTGCGCACGAGCAAGCCCACGCCCCCGGAACGCATTCCGCGCGTCATCCCCACGCCGACGCTCGACGATCATCTCGAAGTCATGACGCGCGCGATCTTTCAAGCCGGCTTGAGCTGGGCGTTCATCGATGCGCGCTGGGATGCGTTCCGCACCGCGTTCGAGGGCTTCAACGTCAAGCTGATCGCATTGTACGGCGAGGGCGAGATCGAACGCATCATGGAGGCCGACGGCGTCGTGCACTCTCGCTCGAAAATCGCCGGCACGATCGCCAACGCCCGCGCACTGCAAGCGCTCGCCGCCGAACTCGGCGACGTCGCAACGTACGCGCGCTCGTTCCCAACTTACGACGCGCTCTATGCCGATGCGAAAAAACGCTTCGCTTATCTCGGCGATCTCAGCTGCTACTACTGGCTCTTCCGCACCGGCTTCCCCGTCCCGCCGTTCGACGACTGGATGGCCAAACAAGACCGCGACCACCCCCGCATGCGCGAAATGGTACTGATGGCCCGCACCGAGGGCCGCTCGTCAGAAACACGACAGTGAAGGTGACGACAGTAGCGATGTCTTCGCATATGTCATCCCGAGCAAGCACCGAAGGTGCGTAGACGAGGGACCGCCTCGGCCACGCGCAGGCGCGAGGTGTCTGCCGATCGTGGACGTCGTGGTGGTCCCTCGTCTTCGCTCGGGATGACACCTTGAACAAAAGAGACCCGCGTTAGCGGGCCTCTTCCTTCTCGCGCTCACGCACGCGCTGAATTAGCCCGATAACACCGGGGTGTTCGTGCGTTCGGCTCGCAGGGTTATCACGAAGCGGGTGCCGCTGGTGACGGTGGTGTCGAGGCGGAGGGTGCCGCCGGCGCGTTCGATGGCGCGTTTTGCGATGGCGAGGCCGAGGCCGCTGCCTTCCACTTCGCCGCGGGCGGCGCCGCGGAAGAACCGCTCGAAAATCGCCTCGCGGTCTTCGGGTGGAATACCCGGACCGTCGTCGGCGATGGCGATCTCGACGACGCCGTCGCGCGGCACCGAACTGGCGATGCGGATCTCCGAACCGGGCGCGTATTTGATCGCGTTGTCGATGATGTTGGCGAGCGCTTCGTAGACTTCGCCGCGATCCGCAATCGCGGTCGCCGCATCGCGCTCGTCGATCACGAACTGCACGCCCGGTGCGAGGCCGCGACGCACGTCGACGATTTCCGTTACGAGGCCGCGGACGTCGAACGGCTCGAACAGCCGCGTGTCTTCGCCCTCGAGTTTCGCCAGCAGCACGAGGTTGTCGACGAGCGTACGCATGCGGCGGCCTTCGGCGGCGATCGAGGAGAAAATGAATTTCGAGCGTTCGTCGCCGGGGTTCGCCTTGCGGTGCAGAAGATCGATGTAGCCGAGCACGATCGTCAGCGGCGTGCGCAGTTCGTGGCCGGCATCGGCGACGAACTGGCGCATCTGCGCTTCGGCCGCATCGCGTTCGGCAAACGCCGCCGACACTTGTTCCGCCGCGGCGTTGTACGCGTGGGCGAGCACGTCGAAATCGCTGCGGCCGGCAGTCGTGATCGATTGCGGGCGGAAATCGCGCGCGGCAAAGCGCTGCAGCGCCTCGGTCACGTCGATCAGCGGCTGGATCGCCTGCAGCGTGATGAAGCGGCCGATGAAGTACGCCAGCGCCGCCGATCGCGATCGAGGCCACGAGCACGGCGCCGACGATCGCCAGCGCGACGTTTTGAAAGAACGCCGGGTCGGGGCCGAACGAGATGACGCCGTTGAGGAACGGCTGCGGTGGGGCGATGCGCACGCCGAACAGCGTCGCGATCGCGTAGCCGAAGCGGCTGCCCTCGAAGCGCGACCGCACGCCGATGCCGTGTTTGACGACCCCGTCGACGACGGCCGTTTCGATCTGCGGCCGGACGTTTTCCGGCGTGTTCGCCGGCCCCATCGCGGCGGCCGGGCCGTAACCCGGTGCCGTTGCGCGCGGGCGGCCGGCGCGGGATGCTCGCCACCGTGTGCATGCCTTCGTGCACGTCGCGATTTTCGAATTCGTACGCCGCGGCGAAGAACGCTTGGCGCTGCTGGATCGCGCGTTCGGAAAACGCCCGCGCGTTGATCTGCGACATCGCGATCGACGTGTTCACTTCATGCGCGAAGAGCGTGAGCCCGAAGATCCCGGCAGCCGTCAGCAGCACCGCGACCGACGACACCGCGACGAAGACGTACCAGCCGGTCAGCCGCCGCGCGAGCGCGGAAAAGGCGTCAATGGGAGCGGAGGGCGTAACCGGCTCCCCGGATCGTGCGAATCAACTTCGGTTCGAAGTTCGCGTCGATCTTCGCGCGCAAATACGAGACGTACGTTTCGACCGCACCCGGACCGACGTCGCGATCGCTGCCCCACACGAGATCGAGCAACTGATCGCGCGTGAACACGCGCTCGGGGTTGCGCACGAACGTGAGCAGCAGCGCGTACTCGCGCGCCGAGAGTTCGATCAGATCGTTGCCGCGTTTGACGTCGCGCCGGTCGAGATCGATCGTGAGATCGGCGTACGAAACGATGCTCGGCTGCTCGAGCCGCGGCCGGCGCAGGGCGGAGTGCAGGCGCGCGACGAGTTCCGACATCTCGAACGGCTTGGGGATGTAGTCGTCGGCGCCGCGCAGCAAACCGGTGACGCGATCGTCGGTATCGGCCTTCGCGCTGAGCATGAGGATCGGCGCTTCGGTGACGCGGCGCATCATCGGCAGCAGCTCGAGCCCGTTGACGTATGGCAGCATCACGTCGAGGATGATCGCATCGGGCCGCCACTCGCGCACGAGCGTGAGGCCGGCCTGACCGTCGCCGGCGCTGCGCACCTCGAAGCCGTCCTCGCCGAGGCCGAGTTCGAGCATCTCGCGCAGGTGGCGCTCGTCGTCGATCACGGCGACCTTGGGCGGGGGCGTCGAGGGCTGCATCATGGTTGTTTCACGCTTCCTCCACCAGTTCCTAAGTCGGGCACGCGGACCACGAAGAATCCGGGCGACGGCGCGTAGTTGATGAAGCCGGCACCTCCGCCGGCGCGGGGAGTGCGCGGCGCGGGGCTCGCGCCCGGCGCCGGGCTGGACGGCGGCGACGGCCGTGGGCCCGGAACGCCGGGTGCGGGGACATCGAAACCGCGCGTCTTGGCGTCGTCCGGCGTCAGCACCGTGGCGTACGCGCACGAGACCAGCGCCTTGAACGGCTGCAGGGCGGCGATCAGCGCCGGGCTCGGCGTGAGCACCGGCCGCGGCGAAGCATCGCGTTCGGGTTCGCATTCGGCGCCACCGTGATCTGCGATTGGAACGTCGGCGGCGGACCACCACCACCGGGTCCACCGAAACCGCCGGGCCGCGGGGGTCGCGGACCGTTGTTGCCGCCGGCTCCGGCGCCGGGCGGACGCGGGAAGAGCTCGCGCGGGATGTTCGGGCCGAGTGCAAAGTACCACGTGCCCGAGGGCTCGCCGTGCGGCGTCAACGTGATGCCGGTGACCTCGGGCAACGGCGTCGTGCCGGCCGCATACGCATTCGCCGCCGCGCCGAGTTGCGCGAGCGCGGCCGTCGCAAGCGGCTGCAAATCGGCCGTGCATTCGGGACGGTCGGTCGCGACCGCCAAGGTCGACGTGCTGAACGGCGGCGCGACGAAGTGCAGCTCGCCGAACCCGAGCGCGGCGATGAAACCACCCGCCCCGCCGCGCGCGGCATTCGGCGCCGGACTCGCCGCAGATTGCGCTTGCGCGCGCAGCGCGCCGCCTTTGCGCGCGCCGGTCGCATAGCCGGCGCCCTTGCGCGCGCCGGTATTGATCGAATACGAAATCTGATACGTGCGCGGCGGCAACGGATTCGCCGGCCACCAGCAAGTAGCCGCCGCCGACGAGCGGTTGCGGCTGCGCGCCGTTGATCGTCGAGAACAGCGCCGTTTGGTTATTGAAGGCGTTCGTTTCAAACAGCGTGAGCATGCCGATGCCGAGCGGGTGCGTGATGCCGAAGCTGAAGTTCACGTACGGCGCGAGATGCTGCGAGTTGTTCACGCCGACGTACTGCGCGTTGGCGATGAACTCGAGGTTGCTCGGCGGGTGGAACGCGTCGAGCGTGAAGTTGCCCTTGTGCATCGGACGGCCGTAGATCTGCGAGTTGAGGATCAGCGTGCTGCCGCTGCCGGTGAACATCGGATCGGCCGCCGTGTATTCCGAAATGTTGGTCGAGTACGACGGGATCGCCGTGACGTCTTTACCGAGCGCGAGCCGCGCGCGTGATGTCGTAGCCTTGATAGAGGCGGTTCGTGCCGTTGACCGGCTCGCTGACGTACACGCTGCCGGGCGCGAGCGCCGTGGGGCACACCGCGGCGTAGTACTGCTGCACCGCGCTGAAGATGACGGGCGGCACGCCGCCGGCCGCGGCCGGAAGCGTTGCCGTCACGAGCTGACCGGCTTGCGATTGCCGGTAGACGTCGGTGCTCAGGTAGCCGTACTTCCACTGATGCGTCCAGCCGGCTTGGTAGTCGATCGCGGATTGCGCGGTGGCGTGATCGCCGGGGCCGCTGATCTGCGCGGTGCCGCCGGCGCAATTCACGCGCGCCGACTGCGGATCGCTGTAGCTGCGCACGACCTGCGGGGCGGGTTGCGACCAGCCGAGCGACGCCGAGAGCGTGATGTCGTCGGAATCGTTGGGCCGCCAATCGCCGCTGAAGCCGGCCAAAACCGACGTGCCGGCGCCGGTCGTCGAAGCGAGCGACAGCGTCGGTCCAACCGTGACGCGATTGCTGATCTTGATCGAATCTTGCAGCGCGTAGGTCGATGCGGAAACGCCGTTGAGCGACCCGGTGATCAGGCTGCTCGTGCCCGAGGTCACCAGCGGAATGAACGTCGTCTGCGCCGAGAACGTCGTCGCGTTGAGGGTGATCGTGTGGTTGTCTTTGCTGATCGTGCCTTGCGTCGCGATGCCGCGCGTGAGCGAATTGGTGTCGGTCGCGAACGGTTCGGCGACCGGACACGGCACGAGCGCGCCGACGCACTCGTCGATCGTGCGGTTGAGGTCGTTCGTCAGGCCGGTTTGCGATGAGATGTAGCCCGTGGCCTGAACCGCGACTTGGCCGACCAGCGACTGCACCGTGCCGTAGACGAACTGATATTTCGAGGTCGAGCCGTTGCCGGGGCCGATGCCGCACGGCAGCGTGCCGGTGTACTGCGTGCACAGCGACGAGATCGCCTGATTGTTCTCGAGCGCGGTGAGCACGAGCGTCGTGTTGTCGGTGAGACCGTAGCGCAGCTTGATGAACTCGCCCGCGTTCGAGCTCTCGCCGCCGTGCGCGTAGTCGACGCCGCTCTGATCGAGATACTGCTGGAACGTCAGCGGGTTGTTGCCGCCGCGTTTGGTCGTGAGCACCGCGATGCCGAGTTTGCCGACCGAACCCGTGTCGCCGAGCGACCAGTTGTACTTATCGAACGACCCGTTGGCGGCGCTGAGGCGATACTGCCACGTCTGCGTCGGCTGCAGCGTGGTGAAGTTGACGCCGCCGCCGAGCGCGCCCGCGCGCGCACCGAAGCTCGCGCTCGCGCCGGTGAAGAGATCGGTGTTGATGCCGCGCAAGTTGGCCGCGGTGCCGGGCGCCGAGAGCGGGATGCCGTCGAGCGTGACGGCGGTCTGCGATTCGTCGTGTCCGTGCAGCGAGATCGTCTGCGGCGAATCGGGATCGTTCGATGACTTGCGTAACGTCGACGCCGGCGACGGTGTTAAGCGCGTCGACCAGCGAATCGGAGATGCGGCGCACCGCGCTGTTTTCGTCGACGTCGTGCGTCGACACGGTCACGCGCGCGGTGACGCGGCCGATGATCTTCATGCCGCCGCTCGGAACCGTCGCTCGATGCGGTTTGGACCGACTCGTTCGAGCCGAGCATCACGTCGACGTCGACTTCTTTGTTGCCGAGCAGTTCGAACGCCGACGACGTGCTGTTGCGGAAGCCCGGCTTGTTGACGCGCACGCGATAGATGCCGCTCGCGACGTCGGTGTATTTGACGATGCCGCTGCGCGTCGTCAGCGCGCTCGCGACGCTTGGTCCGAGCAAGAACACGCGCGCGTTGGACAGCAGCGCCTGGCTATCGGCGCTCTTGACCGTGATCTGAATGATGCCCGTGTTTTCGCTCGATTGCGCGAACGCGGCTGCGCGCAGTCCGCCCACGAGACACGCTGCGGCAAGACAAGCAGCAAAAATACGGCGCAGACGCGTCATCATTGAGCGCTATCCTGACACGCGACCCTTGGAATCCCCTCGGACCTTACGCTCGGTGGCGGTCCCTCGACAAGCTCGGGACGACAATGGGCCGCAGCGTGCCAAACCTCGTGCTCACTCAGCTTGCGGCGCTGATGACCTCGAGGAAGCGCGCACCGAAGTCGGCGAGCTTCTTCTCGCCGACGCCGCTGATCGCGCGCAATTGCGCCGGGGTGCGCGGCAGTTCGCGCGCCATCGCGCGCAGCACCGCATCGCTGAACACGACGTAGGCCGGGACGTCGCGTTCGTCGGCGAGTTCTTTGCGCAAATCGCGCAGTGCCCGGAAGACCTCGGCGTTGTAGGGTCCGTCGGCAGCCGCACTCGGCGCACGCTTGCGCCCGCGCTCGGCCGCCGGCGGCGGCTCGCGCACCACGATCGGCGTGCGTTCGGTCAGCGCCGCGCGGCCCGTCGCGGTGACGGACACCGTATTGAAGTGGAGCGCATCGACCGCGATGTAGCCGAGCCGGATGAGCTCGTCGGCCAGCGCGCGCCACGCCGGCGCACTGCGATCCTTGCCGATGCCGTAGGTCGTCAGGCGCTCGTGATTCCAGCGCCAGATCTTGTCGTTCTCGGCGCCGAGCAGCACGTCGATCACGTGCGTGATGCCGACGCCGAATCCGGTCGAACGCCGGATGCGCTCGATGCACGACAGCAGCTTCTGCGCCGCTTCGGTCGCGTCGACGGCCGGACGCGGTTCGAGACAGTTATCGCAGCCGCCGCAGTTCAGCTCGGTAAACGTTTCACCGAAGTACGCCAGCAGATCGCGCCGGCGGCAGTCGTTCGAATACGCGTAGCGCGTCATGCGCTCGAGCTGCGCGCGCGCGACGTCGCGTTCGGCTTCGCTCTCCTTCTCCGTGATGAAGCGCTCGAACTTCGCGACGTCGCCGTGGTTGAAGAACAGCAGACACTCGGCCGGCACGCCGTCGCGGCCCGCGCGTCCCGTCTCTTGATAGTAGCCCTCGACGCTCTTGGGCAAATCGTAGTGCACGACGAAGCGCACGTTGCTCTTATCGATTCCCATGCCGAACGCCACGGTCGCGCAGATCACGCGCGCCTTGTCGCGGATGAACCGTTCCTGATGCTTCGAGCGTTTGGCGGCGTCGAGACCGGCGTGATAGGGCAGCGCGGCGATGCCGGCTTTCTTCAGCTTCGCCGCGAGGTCGTCGGCGGCGGCGCGGCTGCCGACGTAGACGATGCCGGCGTCGTCGGGCCGCGCTTCGAGCCACGCGATCAGCGCTTCGGGGCTGCGCTTCTTGCGCGTGACGCGATAGGTGAGGTTCGTGCGGTTGAAGCTGCCGACGTGCACGGCCGGATCGCGCAGCGCCAAGCGTTCGACGATGTCGGCGCGCACGCGGTCGGTCGCGGTCGCGGTGAACGCCAGAAACGGCACGCCGGCGAAGCGCACGCGCAGATCGGAGATGCGGCGGTAGTCGGGGCGGAAGTCGTGGCCCCACTCGCTGATGCAGTGCGCTTCATCGACCGCGAACCGCGCGACGTCGAGCGTCGCGAGTTCGGCGGCGAACGACGGCATCGCGAGCCGTTCGGGCGCGACGTAGAGCAAGCGGTAGTCGCCGCGCCGCAAACCGTCCATGCGCTCGCGCACTTCGTCGTAGTCGAGCGACGAGTTGAGGAACGTCGCGGGGATGCCGGCTGTCGTCAGCGCGTCGACTTGGTCTTTCATCAGCGCGATCAGCGGCGAGATCACGACCGTGATGCCGGGCGTGAGCAGCGCCGGCAGCTGATAGCAGAGCGACTTGCCGCCGCCGGTGGGCAGCAGCGCGAACACATCGCGTCCGGCGAGCACGTCGCCGACGATGGCTTCTTGCAGCGGCCGGAACGCGTCGAACCCAAAATAGCGTTTGAGCGCATCCGACACCGCGCCCGCCTCGACCGTCATTGCCCCGACCATTCGACAATGCGATCCCTCCGGCCCGGGCGCCGGCAAGAGGCCGTCCACGAAGGGGCTGCCCGCCGCGGGACGGTACGCAGGTGCGATGTTCTCGACGTCGCGTGCGCGCTCGTCCTCGGCGCGCTCGGCGCGGCCGTCATCGTGCGGATGCTGCGCGGCATCCGCGCGACGCGCATCGTTCCGGTGCAGACGGCTCCGCCGGCCGGCAGCGTCAGCGTGATCGTGCCCGGTGCTCGACGAAGCCGCGCGCATCGCGCCGTGTTTGCACGGTCTGTTGCGCTGCCGGCCCCGAGGTCGGCGAGATCCTCGTCGTCGACGGCGGCTCGCGCGACGGAACGATCGCGGTGCTGCGCGACTTCGCGACGCCCGGTTCGCGCGTGCGCGTGATCGATGCGGCGCCGGTCCCGGACGGCTGGAACGGCAAAGCGTGGGGACTCGACACCGGCTTGCGCGCGTCCGATGCACGCGCGACGTGGATCGCGACGATCGACGCCGACGTGCGCCCGGCCGCCGGGCTGTTCGCCGCGATGGTCGCGCACGCGCAGCGCCGCAAGGTCGCCGTGCTGAGCGTTGCGACGCGTCAGTTGCTCGGCACGCCGCTGATGGCGGTCGTGCATCCGGCGATGCTCGCGACGCTCGTCTACCGCTTCGGCTTGCCGGGCCGCGAGGCGCGGCGCGTAGCCGACGTGCAGGCCAGCGGCCAGTGTTTTCTCGCCGAACGCGCGGTGCTGATTGCCGGCGGCGCGTTCGGCAGCGTGCGCACATCGCGCTGCGAAGACGTCACGCTGGCGCGCGCGCTCGTCGCCGGCGGCACGCCCGCCGGCTTCTACGAAGCGGGCGATCTCGTGAGCGTGCAGATGTACGAGACGGCGGCCGAAACGTGGCGCAATTGGCCGCGCTCGCTCACGTTGCGCGACCGCTTCGCGCCGTTCGGCGGCTGGTTCGGTCTCGCCGAAGTGCTGCTCGTGCAAGCTGCGCCGTTACCGCTGGCCATTGCGCTGGCGATCGCGGGGGCGACGTCGTCGCTCACGTTCGACGTCGCCGCGATTCTCGTGTGCGTGCGCATCGGCGTGCTGGCCGGCGCCGCGCGCGCGTACGTTACGCAACCATGGACGTACTGGCTCTCGCCGCTGGCCGATCTGCCGGTCGCGTGCGCGCTCTTCGCATCGACGCTGCGCCGGCGACATACGTGGCGCGGCCGCGAGCTCGTGCTCGCCGAGAACAAACCGTGACGCGCGCCGGCGGGATCATCACCTGGAGTCTCGTCGTGCTGCACGGGCTCGCGATGATCTTCGGGCTGTTCGGACTGCTCGTTGCGATCCCGCATCCGCAGCTCTTTGCCGGCAATGCGCCCGCGATGGCGTTCTACGCATCGGCGATGACCAACACCGGCGGAACGGGGATGTTCCTCGGCGCGGCCGCGATGCTCGCCTTCGGCTGCTGGAAACTCGGCGTGCGCCGCACGCTGCTCTTCTTCTGCGCCGCCACGATCATCTCGGCCACGGCCGAACTGACCGGCACGAAAACGGGCTGGCCGTTCGGCGGGTACGAGTACACGAATTTTCTCGGGCCGAAGTTGCTCGGCCGCGTACCGGCGGCGATTCCGCTGTCGTGGTTCTACATGGGATTCGCGTCGCTGATCCTGGCCGATGCGATCGTCGCCGGCCGCATCGTGTGGTCGATCTTGCTCGGCACGTGGCTACTCGTGAGTTGGGATCTCGTGCTCGATCCGTCGATGGCCGCGCCGAGCCTGCAATACATCCACTTCTGGATCTGGCACGAAACGGGGCCGTACTTCGGGATGCCGTTGCGCAATCTCGCCGGCTGGTTCGGCACCGGCCTCATCTTCATCACCGTCGGACGGCTGGCGTGGAACGAACGACGCGCGCCCGCGATCTCGCCGGCCGTTCCGTACACCGTGTACGCGATCAACATCGTCTGGTCGATGATCCTCAGCGTGGCGGCCGGCATGTGGCCGACCGCGATCGCCGCCATACTCGTGAGTTTGCTGCCGGCTGCGTTCGCCTTCGCCGGCGCGCGCCGTTCGCGCGCGTGACGCGTTATCCGCCGTGGGGCATGGTCGGCACCGCGGCGATCGCGCGCTGGGCGCTGGCGCACGCAAGCCGGCGCCGTACGCGTCGAAGGACTCGAACACGTTCCATCCGCGCGGACCGGTGATGCTCGTCGCGCGGCACTTCCATCACTTGCTCGACGGTGCGGTGCTCGTGCGCTACGTGCCGCGGCCCGTGCACATCGTCGTCGGGTTGGATTGGACCGCCGATGCAACGCAGCGCGCGCTGGATGGAACGCGCATGCCGCGCCGTGCAGTGGCCGATCGTGCTGCGCGCGGCGACGCTCGGCGAGCGCGGCGGCTACGATCGCAGCGAACTGGCGCGCTACACGCGCAGCGGCGTGCGTGACGCGGTCGCGCTGCTGGGCGCGGGACGCGTCGTCGTCGTTTTTCCCGAAGGCTATCCCAACGTCGATCCGGCCTTCGCGCGTAAGTCCGGCGACGATGCGTTTCTTGCCGTTCGAACGCGGTTACGAGCGGATTATTGCGTTGGCGCAACGCGAAGCGGGCGTGCGCGTGGCTGTCGTGCCGTTGGGGTTTGAGTACACGATTGCGGCGGTCCCTCGACGACGCGCCTCACGGCGCTTTGCTCGGGATGACAATAAGCGCTGGTCGATCGTGGCGCGGTTTGGTGAGCGCGTTGTACGATGCGGCGAATGCGGAAGTCGAGGCTGCGGTGCGCGCGCTGTCGGGGGGAAAAGAAAAGGCCCGCTCACCGGAGTGAGACGGGCCCTTCGCTGCTTTCGCCGTTCGGCGAGAAGCTTAGCGGTACGAACCGCTGCGCGATTGGAAGCAATCGCGGCAGTAGACCGGCTTGTCGCCACGCGGTTGGAACGGCACGGTGGCCTTTCCGCCGCAGTTGCTGCAAGTCACTTCGAACATCTCGCGTTGGGGACGCGCTCCGCCGCCGCCGCCGTAGCCGCCGCCGCCGGAGTAGCTCCCGCCGCCGCCGCCGGCGCCTGCACGCTGGGCCTTGCGGGCCGCGCGGCAATCGGGGCAACGGTTCGGTTTGTTCGTGAAGCCCTTCGCTGCGAAGAACTCTTGTTCGCCCGCACTAAAGGTAAAAGGTGCGTTGCAATCAACGCAGTTGAGGGTTTCGTCTGTATACATGGTCTTGAACTCCAGGACTCGATTTACGGAAGAGTGCCATTCAACTCAACTCGCCGTTCCTGGAACTGTTGAATGCAACAAGACCACGCGGACAACTTGACCCCAGAACAGGCCGGCACTCGAGCCACGTCTGGTAGCGTTAATCATAACACAAAAGTCGCTAAGAAGTTGCAAGTCAACCCCCGCCTGGGTAGATTTGAGCCGTCATGATACGCGATATTGCACTGCTGGGTGCTCGGCTGGCCGTCGGGGGCGCCATGGCCGCGCACGGCGCCCAGAAGGCCCTCGGCTGGTTCGACGGACCGGGTCCGGAGAAGGCCGCCGAAATGATGCACGGCCTGGGATTCCGGCCCGGGACGACGTACGCGCCGCTCGCCTCATGGAACGAGATCGCGTCGGGTGTGCTGATCGCTCTGGGCCTCGGCGGTCCGATCGGCCCCGCGATGATGATCTCCGGTATGATCGTCGCGCAGCCAAGCGTCCACTGCAAAGAACGGCTTCTTCGCGCAAAAAGGCGGCATCGAAGCTGGCCTTCATCTATATCCGGCCGCGGCCTTGACCTTCGCCGCGACCGACTTCGGCAGCGCTCTCGCTCGACGCAGTGTCCTCGGACCGCGCGAGACGTTGCGCGCATCCCGTACTTCACCGCGTCGCGCTGGCCGGCGGCGTCGCCGGCCGCGATGCGTCGATGCTGAACGGCCGCGATACCTCGCCCGAAGACCCCGGCCACGCCCACGTTCCGCGGGAAAAATAGCCCGCTGCCGGAGAACGACCGCGCCCGCCGCGCAGAGTTAAATTTAGGTCAGGGTCGGCGCGAGGCCGCCGTCGATCGAGATCGTCGTGCCGCTGATATAGCGCGCGCCCTCGCCGCACAAGAACGCGACGAGCGGCGCGAGTTCTTCGGGTTTGCCGAAGCGGCCGAACGGGATCTCGGTCTGCTGCTTCTCCCACGCGCCGGGCGCGCGCGTAGAACGAACGCGCGCGGGCGGTTTCGATCTTGCCGGTCGCGATGACGTTGATCGTCACGCCGTCGGCCGCAACTTCGCGCGAGAGCGTTTTCAGCGCGCCGAGCAAACCGGCGCCGGAACGCGTTCGAGAGCGCGAGGTTCGGGATCGGCGTCTTGAGCGCCGACGACGAGAGGTTGACGATGCGGCCCCAGCCGCGCTCGCGCATCGCCGGCAAGACGGCGTAGACGATCTGCAGCATGCTGCGCATCGTCGGCCCGTAGGCGGCGTCCCAATCGGCCAGCGTCAGATTTGCGGCCGCGCCGCGCCTTCGGCGGCCCGCTGTTCGCGATGACGATCTCGGCATCGCCTTGGCGGTCGCGCATCGCCGCCAGCATCGCGTCGATCGACGCCGGATCGGCCAGATCGAGCGCGTACGCCTGCGCGTCGGGGCTGCCGGCCGCGCGCGCTTCGGCGGCAACTTCTTCGAGCAGCTCCATGCGCCGCGCGCCGATCGCGAGGCGCGCGCCCTCAGCGGCTAGCGCCAGCGCGCACGCGCGCCCCAAACCCGAGCTCGCGCCCGTCACGAGCGCGAGCCGTCCGCGAATTCCGAGTTCCAAGGTGGTGGTCTCTCTCTATCCCGCGACAAGTCGGGATGACAATGGGTTAGCGCGCGTAGCGGCCGGTGATTTGCGGCTTGGGCGAGCGTGTGGGTGGCGATGCTGTGCAGCAGGGCGGCGCGCGATAGACCGGCGGGCAACCGTCCCGGCGCAAGGTCGAGCGCGTAGGCGGTGAAGACGTAATGATGCGGCGGATCGCCGTGCGGCGGACACGGGCCGAAATATAGGGCGGTGCCGGCGTCGTTCGAGCCGCCGGTAAATCCCGGCGCGGCCGCGGAACCGAAGCCGGGCGGCAAGCTCGTCATCGACGGCGCGATGCCGTATGCGACCCAGTGCGTGAAGCCGTGCCCGTGGCCGGCATCGGTGTCGAAGACCACGACCGCGAAGCTGCGCGTGCTCGCCGGAAAGCCGGTAAAGTGGAGCGGCGGCGAGAGGTTGCGCCCGCCGCACGAATCGGCGCCGGCGGCGTCGGTTTTCGGGATGTCGCCGCCCTCGAGAAACGCCGAGGTGACGATGGTGAAACTCGAAGCCCCGGCCGGACCGGCGGCCAGCGCAACGATGACGGCAATGAGCACCGGACGCCACCACACGCCGGGTACATACCCCCTAGGACCCGGCCTTTCCCGGGCGAATAGCGTGCGTCCGATGACTACGTTTGATCGCCGTGCTTCTGAGCGGCGGGGCCTTGTGCCGTCCACCGCCGTCAGCCTCGGTGCCGCGCTTACGGAAGATCGCCGCGACCGCAGCGACCGGCGCGAACAGCCGCGCCGGCGCTCCGACTTGCGCACGATCGCGCACTTCGCGCGCCGGATTCGGGCCGAGCGAACCGCGCTCGAAGTCATCGTCGACGGATCCGAAGGCCTGCGTTTGGTCGCGATGTTCCAATGCGGCTGCGTTGCGTTCGAACCGGTCGGTGCCGGCCCCGCCGGCGTCACCGCCGAACCGTGCCCCGAACACGCGCCGCCGATCATCCTCACCGACCGGCGCCGCGGCAACCGCTGATCGAAGCCGCGCGGTAGGCACGTGCCGCCGCTGAAGCCGGCCACGCTCGCGATCCGCGTCACGTGCGACGGCAACGTCACCGAAGAAGCACTGGCCGCGATCGAAGCCGCGCTGGAAACGCATCGCGATGCGGTGGATCTGCGTTTGCGCGCGCGTGCTTGCTCGAAGATCTCGGACGTCTGACCCGCGCGCGCGGCGCGTACAAAGGCGTGCTCGCACGCGACGCGATGCACTTCGGCGCGCTGATGAATCTCGGCACGATGCTCTACCTCGAGAACCGCAAGCCCGAAGCGCGCATTCTCTACATGCACGCAACGAAAAACTACCCCGATAACGCGAACGCGTTCGTCAACCTCGGCAACGTGCTCTCCGAAGACGATCCGGCGGCCGCGCGGCGGGCATACGAACGTGCGCTCGAACTCGAGCCCGCGCACCCGACAGCCTGCTTCGGCTTAGCGCTGCTGCTCGAAGCGCAAGGCGATGCGCCACGGCCCGGACATACTGGCAGCGCGCGTTCGCGGAACCGATCGTGCGCACCGCACCATACCGCGGCACCGGCACGCCGCTGCGGCTCTTGGTGCTGCTGGCCGCACACGGCGGCAACATCGTGACCACGCTGCTGCTCGACGATCGCGAGATCGAGAGCACCTCGCTCGTTGCCGACAGCTACCGCGACGGGATGACGGTGCCGCCGCACGATCTGATCTTCAACGCGATCGCCGATGCCGACCGCGGCGACGACACGCTCGCGATCGCGGAACGCATCATCGCGGCGTCGGGCGCGCCGGTGCTGAACCGGCCGGCCGCCGTCCTGCGGACGCGGCGCGATGAAGTCGGCCGCCTCAACGCGGTTCCCGGCGTCACCGCGCCGCAAACCGAACTGCTGCCGCGCGAGCAGATCACGGCCGAAGCGCTGCGCGCGCGCGGTTTTTCGTTTCCGCTGCTGTTGCGCTCGCCCGGCTTTCACATGGGCGAACACTTCGCGCTCGTCGCGGAACCCGGCGATCTTGCACGCGTGCTTGCAACGCTGCCGGGCAGCGAAATCTACGCCATCGCCTATCTGGATGCGAGCCGGCCCGACGGCACGATGCGCAAGTATCGCGCGCTCTTCATCGATGGAGCGGTGTATCCGGTGCACTTGGCGATCTCGAAGACGTGGAAGATCCATTACTTCTCCGCCGACATGCGCAACAACGACGTCAACCGCGCTGAGGAGCTGGCCTACCTCACCGATATGGCAGCCCATCTCGGCCCGCAGGCGATGCGCGCGCTGACCGGCATCGCGGCGCTGCTTGACCTCGAGTACGGCGGCATCGACTTCGGCATCGGCGCCGACGGCAACGTGCTGGTGTTCGAAGCGAACCCGGTGATGGCGGTCTACTTTCCCGATGAAGACGAGCGCTTCGCGTATCGCCGTTCCGCCATCGTGCGCATCGTCGACGCGGTGCGCGCCATGTTCACCCGGAGGGGGGCGCTGCGGCTTTGACCAGCCGCTCGAGCAGCGGGAATGCGCCGCGCCCGATGCTCGCATCGGCCCGGCGCACGTAGGACGGGTTCAGCTGCGCGAGTGAGGTGACGCCGAGCAAACCCATCGACGTCACGACCTCGTTCTCGACGAGTTCGAGCATGCGCACGAGCGCCGGAACGCCGCCCGCGCCGAGCGCCCACGCGTGCATGCGGCCCGCCGCCACGACCGACGCGCCGAGCGCGATCGCTTTGAGGATGTCGGTGCCGCGCATGAAGCCGCCGTCGACGATGACGGGCACGCGGCCGTGCACCACCGCAACGACCTCGGGCAACACGTCGAGCGAGCCGATCGCATGATCGAGCTGCCGGCCGCCGTGATTGGACACCCACACCGCAGCGACGCCGTGTTCGATCGCCAGTTCCGCATCTTCCGCCGTCTGAATGCCCTTGACGATCACCGGCATGCCGGCGAACTCGCGGATGCGATCGAGCGTGTCCCAATCGAGCGCGGCTTGAAAATCTTCGCCCGCGATGTCGCGCCGGCCCATCGGCACGAAGCGATTGAGTTTCTGGCGCTCGCGGTTGCTGTAGATCGCGGTGTCGACCGTGATCACGAGCGCGCGAAAACCGGCGTCGCGCGCGCGGCCGACGATCGCCTCGATCCACGCTAGATCGCCGCGCACGTAGAGCTGGAACCACTTGTCGCCCGGCGCGGCGGCGGCGCTCTCTTCGAGCGTGGGCAGCGAGACCGAACTCACAACCGGCAGCGTTCCGAATTCGCACGCGCCCCGCACTTGCGCGGCCGCGCCGCCCTCGGTGACGCCCTGCAGGCCGCCGACCGGGGCGAGGATGTAGGGCAGGCGCAGCTTCGTACCCAGCAGCGTCGTCGAGGTATCGATCGCCGTGACGTTGCGCAGAATGCGCGCGCGAAAGGCCAGGGCTTCGATTGCCTCGCGGTTGCGCCGGATCGACGTCTCCGTTTCCGCGCCGCCGGTGATGTAATCCCACACGGTCGGGTCGAGCTTCTGCTCGGCGGCGAAGATGATTTCGGTCGTCGTCTCGTAGTCGCTCACGCGCCGGGCTTCACGGCCCGGCGCGAAAGGTCTTTTTTAGGCGAAAACCGCGCGCTCGATCACCGGAAAAACCTCGGCCCAGCGCCCGGACGCGTCCGCTTCGGCGTCGCCGTTCTGCACGATGTCGCGGACGATCGCCGCGTGCAGACGCAGCACGCCGTTGGCCAGCGCGTCGGCATCGCCGATTCGCGTCAGGCCGGCCGCCTCCAGCGTGCGGAAATAGCCGGCCAGCAATGCGCGCGGATCGATGCGCAGCTGCTGCACGATCGCGGCTTCGAACTTTTCGTGGCCGCCGGCGGTCATGAACCAGCGGAATGCGCGGCCGCGCACGACGGCCCGGTGGAGCGCAGTGAACCAGCTGCCGAAACGCGCGCGTTCCGCGTCGCGCGTGCCGACCGGCGCATCGAGCGCCGGCAATTCGTCAACGCACTGTTCGGCGAGCGTTGCGAGCGCCGCGCTGAAGGCCTCGTCGCGATCGGCGAAGTGACGGTAGAACGTCCCGGGCGACACGCCGGCGTGGTGCGCGATCACGGCGACCGTCACGCGCGAAGCAGGCCGCGTCTCGAGCAGCTTGGCGGTCACGGCCACGATGTCATCACGCGTCACACGATGCGAGACCGGCCGGGCCGGCGCGATCAGTTCGCCGCCTTCGAGTTTGCCGAGATACGTCCACCGCGTCGCCGGCCGGCCCGTCTCCGGATTCGTCCGGCTCTCGACGCGATACCGGTAGTCACGTCCTTTGATGCTTTTGGTTACTTCGTAGGCCATCGGGACCGCTTCTACCCAAAAAGAAAAGAGCGCCGCACGGGTTGTGCGACGCTCTTGCTAGGGGTTGCTTGGTTTTAGAAGTGGATACCGATACCGGCGAACCCACCGGATTCGTGACCGTTGCCCGGGAGGAACTGCTTGTTGATCGTGGAGTTCCCCATGAACCCGGCTTCCACGAACACACCGCTCTGTTTCGAGAAGCCGAACGGGGTGTTCCAGACGACACCGGCCTGATATTGCAGGAAGCGGTCTTCGATGGTGAAGACGTTGCCGCTCGTCGGGTCGGTGAAGTTGCCCTGCACGTTCGGGTAGTAGTATGCGCTACCGAACAGCGAGAGCGTGTGGTCGAGGTCGGGCAGTTTCTCGATACCGAAACCAGCGCCGTTCATCCGCGGATAACCGTAGTTGGTCGAGGTCCAGAGATATGCACCGGCGAGATAGATGCGCGGGTTCGCGATCTGGATGCCGACGCGAGCGCTGGCATCGCTATCGATGGCTTGGAATTGCGGCACCCAGCGGCTTCCACCGCCCGGTCCGAGCGGCGTCACGCAGGCCGGGTTGCCGGCGAGACCGTTCGTGTTGCAATTCGGGTTGAACGGCGTCGAGCCGCCCGGATGCGTGTAGGCATACTGTTCGCCGTAGCCTTCAACCATGAAGGGGATGTTGAACAGCGGGAATTCGACCGCGGCGCGGCCCGCAAATGACGGACCCCACGTTGCGACGTTCGTGCCGGGCGCGAACTGGTTGTAGGCGTTCGGACGCACGACGTAGTCGCCGACGATGAAGTGTTCGTACACGCGCGGTGCGGGCGTCGGCGGCGGTGTGGGCGTTGCGACCGGCGGCGGCGGCGGAGGCGGTGTCGGCGGCGCAGTCGGACGCGGCGTCGGCGGTGCCGTCGGCGGCGCGGTGGGCGGCGGCGTCGGAACCGGAGCCGCTACGTAGCGGACGACGACGACCTTCTTCTCGGGAACCCACTGGACGTAGGCACCCATGCCTTCGGAAATAACGCGGACCGGAACGACGACGGCGCCCTTATAAATTTCGGGCGGAACGTCGAGCGGACGCGCTTCACCGTTGATGACGACTTCCGGTTTGCCGACGGTTACTTTGACGTCGGAGCCGGGCTTCGAGACATCGGCTGTTTTCGATGCGGGATCGTAGGAAACCGTCGCGCCCATCTGTTCGAACATCGAGCGCAGCGGGACGAGGATTTCGTTGCCGCGCACGAGCGCAGCGAGAACGCGGTTTTGTTTGAGACGATCGGGTTTGGTATAGACGTGTTGGTCGTTGAACAGGATCGGGACTTCGCCCGAAGGGGCGCTACCGAAATCTGCGGGTGGCGCCGTCGTTGCTTGTGCGACGCGAATCGGGTGCAAGTTGGCCGAGTTGCCTTGCGGATTCGCTTGCGCGGTAGACATTGACGATGCGCCGAGGCCCGTTGCGGCGAGTGTCACCGCGAGGGCTAGACTGTATCGTTTCACGAGGGAATCTCCGAATAGCTAGGTTGCATGGGCGACCCAAGTCGGATCGCTTCGCATGCTCGCCTACCCAGAGCACGCTCCATTCAGGCGCACGTTGCTAGGTAATGAGAGAAAAATATTCGTTTATCTAAAGGCTAGCAAAGCGAGCGCATGACGCGAGTTCGTTCGTCAGCGTACGCACCGTGTTATGAGAAATGGTGCGCTGCGACACGATTAGTAAATTCGCGCGTGCGTTCAAGGATGCGCGCGCGATCGATCAACAGGTTGCCGCCGATCAGCAGCATCGTGTCGGGGCCGTAGAAATCGAGCAGTTCCTCGACACGTTCGAGGCGCATGCCGCCGGCGGGCACGGGCAGCGTAGCGCTGATGTTGCCCCACGGTGCGCGCGCTCCGGCGGCGAGCGCAGCGCACGTTTCGAGCGTGTACCCGAAGCGGCCGCCGACGTTGACGAAGATCACGGCATCGCTGCCGAACAGACGCAGCAAGCGGCCGAATAGGAGTTCGGGCGCGATGTGGCGCGCGCCGCCGAACGAGGGGTGCGCGAGGTAGATGAAGTCCGGGAACTCATCGACGAGATCGAAGAACGCGGGCAAGCCGACGAGCATCGGCGCGACGAGCACCGCGCGCACGCCTTCCTCGCGCGCGATGCGCGCGCGCTCGCGCAGCACGCGCGGCGTCCCGATGAGATTTGGCGCGTAGAGCGCGGTCTTACCGGTCGCGGCAACGGCTTCCGCCGTCGCGGCCTGGCACGCGCGCACGCGCTCGGCGAACGGCGAGTAGTGCTGGTCGTCGATACCGTGGTCGTCCTTGATGATGTCGACGCCGGCCAGCGCGAAGGTGCGGCACATCGCAGCGAGTTCGGGCACGTGCAAGCCTTGCGGCTTCATTGCGGCATTGGTCAGCGGACGATTCGGCACGCCGAGGATGCGCCGGATCCCGGCGATGCCGTGACGCGGGCCCGGAAACAGCGCGAGCACGTCGTCGGGAATGTCGAGCCCGGCGAACTGCACGTCGTCCCAGAGCGACGCGTTGCCGAACACCATGTTGATGAACTGCACGGGATTCGCACCGATCGTTTGCGCGGCGATCGCCACCTCGACCCGGAAGCGGCCGGGACCGGCCGGCGCGATCGACGTCACGCGCGCCACGATCTCGTCGAGAATGCGCTGTTCGGAAATCGCTTCGAGCGGGCACTCGACGCTCTGCTCCGAGGCGATAGCGTCAGCGCGCGCCGCAACGTCGGACTCGGCGCACGTTACGAAGTAACTCGCCGTCAACCTGTCATCCCGAGCTTGTCGAGGGACGGCCATTAACCGAGTTTCCAGCGCGAGAACCGCTTCTCCACGAGACCCACGAGTTCGTTGAGGACGACCGCCGTGACCGCCAGCACCAGGATCAGCCCGTAGAGCTTGTCGGGATGGAACGTTTCGGCGAAGATCTGCGTGTAGTTGCCGATGCCGTTCGACGACACGAACAGCTCGGCCAGCACGACGCCGAGCAGCGTCAGCGACATCGCCAAGCGCAGCCCGGTGAACACCGTCGCGACCATCGTCGGGAAGATGATGTGCCGCAGCACCTGCGCTTGCGAGGCGCCCATCGAACGCGCGCTCGAGAGCAACAGCGGGCTGACCGAACGCATTCCCGTCACCGTCGTGACGATCACCGGCAAAATCCCGTGCGTGAATCCGAACGCCACGCGGCTCACCGGTCCGAGGCCGAAGATCAGGATCACGAGCGGCAGCACGACCACTTGCGGCAAGCCCCACATCAGCAACACGAACGGAAAGAAACTGCGCCGGCCGATCGTGGTAATGCCGATCGCGACGCCGACGATCGCGCCGGCGATCACCGCGAGCACGAACGCGATGATCATCTCCAGCGCGGCGGTCCCGAGCGCGACGGCGACCTTGTGATCGGCGAAGAGTCCGGGCAGGCCGAGCAGCACGCGGGACGGCGGCGCGACGAATGCCGGATCGCCGAACAAGCGCGCTGCGGCTTCCCACAGCACGATCAGGCCGGCGATGGTCCACCAGCGGATCGCGGTGGCCGAGAGCGGCCTACGCGCTACGGACTGCACGTTTTTCCACCACCGAGAGCACGATGTTGAGCACGACCGTGACGCTGAGAACGATCGCGATCCAGGCGAACATCGCCGGGCTCTCGAGCAAGTCGCCTTCGTGCGCGATCGCGTGCCCGACGCCCGAGGCCGACGAGAGCGTCTCGCCGCCCAGCACCGAGGCGAACGTAATGAAGAACCCGATGCGCAAGCCGGTCAGCACGATCGGCCACGCGCCCGGTACGAAGATGTAGCGCAGCATCTGCACGCGCGTCGCGCCTTGCGACTGCGCCGAGCGCAAGAACAGCCGGTCGATGCCCGAGAAGCCGGCGATCGTATTCAGCACGATCGGGAAAAACCCGTAGAGCGCGCCGAACGCGATCTTCGAGGGCGGTCCGAGCCCGAACATCACGACGAAGAGCGGAAAGAACAGCGTCAACGGAATTGCGAACATTCCGGAGAGGATCGGCCGGTAGGCGATCGTGAGCCGCGGTGAGCGGCCGATGAAGAATCCGCACACCACGCCCAGGATCGACGCGATCGCGTAGGCGACCGCGGTCGAGAGCGCGGTGACGCCGATCGCGCCCCAAAAGCT
Source organism: Vulcanimicrobiota bacterium (assembly GCA_963845455.1). Lineage (GTDB taxonomy): Bacteria > Vulcanimicrobiota > Vulcanimicrobiia > Vulcanimicrobiales > Vulcanimicrobiaceae > Lustribacter. Next base: position 33,869 of record CAWJSM010000006.1, read on the forward strand.
CTGCGTTCCGACCAAGTGCGAGAGCGCCCCGAGTACCGCGAGCGGGGCCGGCAGAAAGAGCGAGTTGACCGCGTGCGTCGACGTGAGGCCGACCCAAACGGCAAACAGCGCGACGACGACGGCGAGCTGGATCGCCCGAACGATCGAGGTTTGGCGCAGTGCGGCGGCGTTAGCCGGTGCGAGCATCGCGCGCCTCGCGCATTGCATCGACGGTCGTGCGGATCTCGTCGCGCAGCAGCTCGTAGCACTGGTTGCGAATTTCCGAGAAATGCGGCTGCAGCATGAAGTCGGGCGAGCGCGGGTGCGGTTCGCCGACCGAGATGATCGACTTGATCTTGCCCGGGCGCGCGGTCATGACGACGATGCGATCGGCCAGCAGCACCGCTTCGGAGAGCGAATGGGTGACGAACACGATCGTCTTGCCGGTGCGCGCGAGCAGCACCGAGAGATCTTCGCCCAGCACGAGGCGCGTCTGCTCGTCGAGCGCGGCGAACGGTTCGTCCATCAAGAGGATGCCGGTATCGAGCGCGATGCCGCGCGCCATGTTGATGCGCTGCTTCATCCCGATCGAGAGCTGGCTCGGATAGTAGCCGGCAAAGCCCTGCATGCCGACTTCGGACAGCGCCGCCAGTGAGTGCTCGCGCCAGCCGTCGGTACGGCCCTGGAATTCCAGCGACACGCGAAAGTTCTCGAGCACCGTGTACCACGGCAAGAGCGTGCTCTCTTGGAACACGAACGCGACGTCGCTCGGCAACGGGCCGCGCACGGCCTTCTCGCCGATCTTCACGCCGCCGTTCGTCGGCGCCAGCAGACCGCCGATGATGTTCAGCAGCGTGCTCTTACCGCAGCCCGACGGGCCGAGCAGACAGACGAACTCGCCGCGATTGATCTCGAGCGAGACCTCGTCCAGGGCACGGGCGTCCGGCGCACCGTTCGCCCCCGGGAACAGTTGCGAGACGCGATCGACGACGATCGCAGGCGGCACGGTGGAACTCAGATCTTGACGGGCACGAACTGCGAGTTGAGCATGATCTTCGGATCGAGCACGGTGTCGGAGAGGCCGAGGTCCTTCAGCGATTGCGCGACGACGGAGACCGCTTGCGGATCCCACGCTCCGTTGCTCGACATCGCCGACATGTCGTTGTCGTAGAGGCGGCCGACGATCGCTTCGGATTCGCCGAGTACCGGCGCGATCGACTTCACCGTCTCGGCCTTGTGCGTGCGCATGTAGGCGACGGTCATGAACCAGCCGCGCAGAAATTTCTTGACGGTGTCGGGATGGTTCTTGATCATGTCGTCGGTGGCGAAGATCACGTGCGTTTCGAACTTCGGCACGTAGTCGCCGAACGTCTTGAAGACTTTGCCTTTGCCTTGCGTTTCGAGATCGTAGCCGACGCCGATGTCTTGCACGGTGCCGGCAATCTGCCCGGACTCGATCGCTGAGACGCGCGCTTCGGTCGAGCCCATCGCGACCGAGTCGACGCCCTCGGGGCCCCAGCCCTGTTTTTGCGCAAACGCGTGTACGAGCCAGTCGGTCAGCGAGCCGGCGGTCGTCACGCCGAGCTTCTTGCCTTTGAAATCGTTGACGTTCTTGATCGGACCGTTGTTCGCGACGACGATCGCCATGTCGGTCGGCGGACCGTACATCGACGCAACGGCGATGCCCGGCACGCCTTTGTTGTGGTAGCCCATCGCGGGTCCGCCGCCGAGACCGAAGTCGATCTGCGCGGCCGTCATGGCGCGCTGCACGTCGGCATCGCCCTTAAAGGTCGAGATGTCGAGCTTCAGACCGACTTTGTCCCAGATATGCGCGTCGTTGCCGACTTCCAGCGTCGCGAACGCAAACGCGGTCGACACCGCGCGTCCGACGCGAATCTCCTCCGGTGCTGCGGTTTGCGCGGTGCGCGTGGCGCCGGCAAACATGACGGTAATTCCGAGCAGCCCGGCTATGCCGCGCAAGACGATCGAACGAGTCACAAAGCCTCCCGACGCGTAAGAAAGAATTTACTATTACTAAATCCGGTTTGTCGCGTTTCTTTTTCCCAGACGCGGCGAGCCCTTCACGGCCGAGCCGCTTGCGTCGCGTGTCCGAGTTGCTTCGAATTCGCGGCGGCTGCTTCACGCACGACCGCGCCGAATTCGAGCCGCCGTTCGCGCGTGTTTTCGCCGTATGGGCGACTCAACGTGAGCGCCGCGACGAGAGTTCCATCATGATCGAGCACCGGCGCCGCGATGCCGGAAAATTCATCGCCTTCGCCGCGTCAGCGCAAAGCCGGCCGCGCGAATGCGCGCGATCTCCGCCGACAGCTCGGCCGCCGTCGAGCGCCGGCTCTTCTTCACGCCAGCAATGCCGCCGTATCGCGTTCGGGCAGATGCGCGAGGAACACGCGGCCCGCTGCCGAGCGCCAGACCGGCAGCACGTAGCCGACGCGCACCGACGTCGGGCCGCGGCGTTTGCCGTCGACGCGATACACGATCGCGGGCCCGCGATTGCCCCACGTGCAGAGCATGACCGAACACGTCGTCGCTTCACTTAATGCGGTGGAGTCGCGGCGCGCGACTTCGACCAAATCCGATTGCCGCAGCGCCGCGACGCCGAGCGACATCGCGAACGGCCCGAGCCCGTAGCGGCCGGTGACGGCGTCTTGGGCAAGCAGACCCTCGTGCACGAAACTCGCGACAGTACGCGTACGCTTTGCTCGGCGGCATGCCGGCGCGCTCCGAGAGATCCTTGAGCGGCAGCGGGCCGTCGGCCGCTTCGAGCACCCGCACGAGCCGGAACCCGACCTCGATCGCGCCGATGCGCCGCGGCGTCGCCCTATCCACGCCGCCAAGTAAACAGCATTTACCATGGATAAATCAACCGCCGGACGGAAACGCCCCGGCGCGGCTGGAACTCTCCACCATGCTGAGTAAGGCCGACAACGAACTTCTGATCCGCACCGGGCCGGGCACGCCGATGGGCACGCTCTACCGCCGTTTCTGGGCGCCCGTGATGCTGGCCGACGAGCTCGGCGGACCCGATTCGCCGCCGGTGCGCGTCAACGTGCTGGGCGAGAACCTCGTCGCGTTCCGCGATACGAACGGCAAGCTCGGATTGCTCGACGCGTACTGCCCGCACCGGCGCGCGAACCTCTTCTGGGGCCGCAACGAAGAAGCGGGCCTGCGCTGCGTCTATCACGGCTGGAAGTTCGACGTGAACGGCGAGTGCGTCGATCTGCCCAACTGTCCCGAAGGGCCGACGCTCAAGAACAAGGTGCACACGACCGCCTATCCGGCGCTCGAACGCGGCGGCATCATCTGGGCCTACATGGGTCCGGCCGACAAGATTCCGCCGTTCCCCGACGCTGAAGTGTTCAACGCGCCGCCGACGCATCGGCACATCATCAAGGTGAAGCTGCGCGGCAACTTCGCGCAGATGCAAGAAGGCGACGTCGACTCGAGCCACGTTTCGTTTCTGCACAGTTCGTTCGGCAGCAACTCACTGGGCGGCGGCCGCGTGAACCCGAACACGTTCGTCGATAAGAGCCCGCGCTGGTTTACGCTCGACACCGACTACGGCATGATGCTCTCCGCCCAGCGCAACGCCGGTCCCGACACGTTCCAATGGCGCGTGAACCAGTGGCTGATGCCGTTCTGCACGCTGATCGCCGCCGAACCCGGCGTGCCGATTCTCGCGCAACTGCGCTGTCCGATCGACGACGAGCACTCGTTCCTCTTCCGCGTCATCGCGTCGCCCGACCGCCCGATCACCGATAAAGAACGCGCGTATTACAAGGCCGGCGTGTTCGTGCCGGAAGTGATTCCCGGCACCGACCGCATGGTCGAGAACATCGATAACGACTACTTGATCGATCGCGACGAGCAAAAGAACAGACGTTCACCGGCATCAAGTCGATCGTGGCGCAAGATCTCGCGATCTCGGAAGACCAGCGCGGACCGATCGCCAATCGCAGCGACGAACTGCTCACCAGTTCCGATCGCGCGATCATCGCGCTGCGCAAACGGCTGCTGACGACGGTGAAGAATCTGATGAACGGCATCGAGCCGCCCGAAGCCAACAATCCGAAGGCGTACAAGGTGCGGCCCGGCGACTTCATGCTGCCGCGCGACGTGCCGGTCGTTGACGGCGGCAAAGACATCTTGCTGATCGGCGCGCGCTAGCGTGCGTCGTCAAGCCCTCCTTGCGCTAGCCGCACTCGCGGCGGTGTTCGCCGGCAGCAGCATGCCGGGCGCATCGCAGTCGATGCAGGCGCTGCACTTGCAGACGATACCGTTCGACGCCGGCTCGCAGGTCTTTTACGCGAAAGACATGGGCTTCTTCGCGAAGCAAGGCCTCGACGTGACGATCGATCCGGTCAACAACGGTCCGGCGATTGCCGCGGCCGTTGCATCGGGCGCCGTCGACATCGGCTTCTCGAATGCGGTCTCGATCGAGACTGGCGTACAAGAAAGGGCTGCCGTTCGTCTTCGTCGCGAACTCGGCGATCTATTCGAGTGCCGCGCCGACCTCGGTGATCATGGTGCCTAAAGATTCGCCCATCAAGACGGCCAAGGATCTGAACGGCAAAACGTTCGGCGTGAACGGCCTCAAGAACATCGCCCAATACGCGCCGTCGCTGTGGATCGATCAGCACGGCGGTGATTCATCGACGATGAAGTTCGTCGAGATCGCGCCGGCCGATACGCCCGCCGCGTTAGCGGAACACCGCGTCGATGCGAGCTTCATCGCCGAACCGCAGATCACGCAGGCCAAAGCGACCTCCAAAGTATTCGCAAAAGCCTACGACGCGCTCGGCAACGGCTGGATGATCGCCGGCTATTTCACCACCCGTCAATGGGCCGACGCCCACCCCGATCTCTTGCACAAGTTCCAAGCCGCGATGCGCGAGACCGCGCAATGGGCGAACGCCAACCCCGATAAATCCGCCGACATCTTGGCGAAGTATACGAAGCTCGATCCGGCGCTCGTGCGATCGAGCTACCGTGCGAAGTTCGGCGAAACGCTCACGCCGGCCGCGATCCAGCCGACGATCGACCTCTCGGCGCACTACAAACTCCTCGACGCGTTCCCGGCGGCGGAATTAATCTACACGAAGTAACGCCCGCCTTAACCGAATGGCCCAAGGCAGTCGCGCTCGCGAGGGCAACATCGCGTCATGCGAACGCGGCGCGAATTCATCGAACGCGTCGCCGCGTACGGCGGTTCGGCCACCGCGGTACTGACGGCGCTCGATCTCCTCGAACCGGCCACGGCTTCGGAGCCGCTCGCACTCGAGGGTTCGGGCCGCGGCACGCGCGTGATCATCCTCGGCGCCGGCGTCGCGGGCTTGTGCTCGGCCTACGAATTGGGCAAGGCCGGCTACGACTGCACCGTGCTGGAAGCACGCGAGCGGCCCGGCGGCCGCGTGTGGACCGTGCGCAACGGGCACGCGTCACGTCGAGAGCGACGGCACCTCGCAAGTCGCGTCGTTTCCCGAGGGCGCCTACTTCAATCCCGGGCCGGCGCGCGTGCCGCAGCATCACGTCACGATCGACTACTACCGCGAGTTCGGCGTGCCGATCGAGTTGTTCACGAACGTCAACCTCAACGCGTACCAATATTCCTCGCAAGCCCCGGCCGGAATGCAGCGCGTGCGCATGCGCGAGGCCAAGTACGCGATCGCCGGCTACACGTCGGAACTTCTGGCGAAGGCCGTCTCGCAGAGCGCGCTCGACACGCCGCTCACCCGCGAAGACAAAGCCAAGCTGTTGGATTTTCTCGCCGACAACGGCGGGTTGAACAAAACGTACTCCTACGTGAACGACGGCTCGGCCGGCTACAGCGAATTACCCGCCGCCGGCCCCGCGGCGGGCACGCCTGAGGATCCGCTCGATCTGATGTCGCTGATCCGCGGCGGGTTCGGCGCGTTCTCGAAAGAGGAGCGTTCGTTCAACCAGCAGCCGGCGATGTTCCAGCCCGTGGGCGGCATCGACGCGCTGCCGTACGCGTTTGCGCGCCGCCTGCGCGAGCGCGTCCGTTACGGGTGCGCGGTCACGGCGATTCGCAAGGCGCCGGGCGGCGTGCGCATCACTTATACCGGGCCGCGCGGCGAAAGCGCGGCGATCGAAGGCGCGTACTGCATTTGCACGATACCGCTCACCGTGCTGCGCACGATCCCGGCCGACTTCAGTCCAAAGGTTCGCGCATCGATGAATCGCGTCGCCTACATGGATTCGGCCAAGATCGCGCTCGCATTCAAACGTCGCTTCTGGGAACAGGACGACCGCATCATGAGCGGCATCTCGCGTACCGACCAAACGATCGCGCAGATCTGGTATCCGGCGTACGGCTTTTTGGGCCGCGGCGGCGGCGTGCTGACCGGCGCCTACGCCGCGGGCGCCGCGGCGCGCACGATCGGCGATCTGGCGCCGCGCGACCGTGCCGAACTCGCACTGCGGCAAGGAACGGCGATCCACCCGCAGTACGGCGATGAGTTCGTTTCGGCATTTTCCGTCGCGTGGCAAAAAACGCCGCACAACATGGGCGCGTGGGCCGACTGGACGCCCGACACGCGTAAGAACGACTACCCGGTGCTGAGCGAACCCGATGGCGCGATCTATTTCGCCGGCGAGCACATGAGCTACATCACCGCCTGGCAAGCCGGCGCGCTGGAGTCCGCCCGCGACGTCGTGCGCCGCTTGCACGCCCGCGTGCGCGCGGCTTGACAGGCTTCTTTACTTGATCTAATATTTAACCCGATGGTTAAACAATCGCAAACCCTCGATGACGTGTTCGGCGCACTTGCAGACCCGGTACGGCGGTCGATCGTCGAGCGGCTGACGCGGGGCGAACTCACGGCGGGCGCGATTGCGGCCGGCTTCTCCATTTCGCACCCGGCCGTCTCGAAGCACTTGAAAGTGCTCGAGCGCTGCGGCCTCGTCAAGCGCACCATTCACGGGCGCGAGCACCATTTGCGGCTAGCGCCGCGCGCGCTGAATCCGGCCACGCAGTGGCTCGATCGCCAACGAGACTTCTGGAACGCCTCCTTCGACCGCCTCGACCACATGCTGACTTCGGAGAGTGAATCGAAATCATGAGCAATACGCAAACCGCGGCGCCGACGCTCGTCATCCGCCGCACGTTCAACGCGCCGCGCGAGCGCGTTTTCGCAGCCTGGACGAACGGCGAGTCGCTGCGCAACTGGTTCGGACCGCCCGGCACGACGATGCATGAGGCAACCTTCGAGGCGCGGGAAGGCGGCAGCTATCGCATCGCGATGACGGCATCGAACGGCGAACCGTTCATCGCGCGCGGCACGATCACGGAATATCGCAAGCCGGAACGCCTCGCGTTCACGTTCACCTGGGAAGAGGACGATCCGGCGCTGGAGCGCGAGACGACCGTGAGTATCGATTTGCGCGCGGCCGGGGATCGTACCGAGATGCTCTTCACGCACACCGGCTTTGCCGACGATGCCAGCCGCGAGCGGCACGACGCGGGATGGACCGGCTCGTTCGAGCGCATGGACAAGGTTCTGGCGAAGCCATCGCTCGCGATTCGCGGCATCGACCTCAACGGCTATATGTGCAAGGATGCCGAACGTGCGATCGCGTTCTACCGCGATCTCTTCGGCCTCGAGCCGTCGATGATCTATCCCGAAGGGCGCGGCGGCGAGTTCGAGCTGCCCGACGGCTCGACATTCGGGCTCTGGGGCGGCGGCGGTAAGGTCATGCCGTTCCAGCCCAGCAACGGCATCCTGTTCGCCGTCGACGATCTGACGGTAGCGCTCGCGACGGTCGCAGCCCGCGGTTTAGCGGTCCTCTACCAGACCGAAACGCCGAACTGCACGATGGCCATGATCAACGACAGCGAGGGAAATATCCTCACGCTGCATCAACGCAAACGGTAAGACAGGGCCCGGAAGTCGATCATCGCTTTTTGCGGGTCGACTTCCGCGTCGCTTTTTTCTTCGCGGTCTTCGCTTGTGCCGCCACGGCGGCGACGTCGCGGGCATCTTGGGGCCGGCCGAGCACGGGCGCGTTGTAGTTCGCGCGCTGCCGCGTTTTCAGGTCGATCGTCACGAAATCGTCGGGCGTCTTCGCCGCTTCCCCGTCGCTCGAAGGATGATATTCGATACGCAATTGGTTTTGGTCGACGATGATTCGCAAGTACCCGTAGTCGCCGTCATCGTAGTTCTCGAAGACGACCTGGTCCCGGAGGGGAGACGCAAGCTGATCGTCGTTTGATGCTTCCTGAATAATTTGCGGGGCGCGAATCGTCGTGCCGTTCGTCTTGCTGAGGCGCTCCACGTTGTGACCGCCGTTTCCGCAGACGATGTAGGGGATCTCCGTGCCGTCGTCGCGATGGCGCGTAAAGCGTTGATAGTTGTGCGCGTGTCCGGAGAGGTCGGCGTGCGGCCAGAGACCGACTTCCGCGCAAACGCCGTCGATCGCCGTCTGCATGTCGATGCTCCAGCCGTGTTTAGCAAGCGTATACGGCGGATGATGGTGCGCGAGCAAAATCGCACCCGGATAGTTGGCCGCTTTCAGCCGGGTGAGCGCGGCGCGCAAGAACGCAAGCTGTGATTCACCGATCTCCGGACTCGCGATGACGCCAGGGTCTTCAAGCGCATTGCTGTAGAGGACGATGATCGTCACGAACGGCGCATCGAAGGTGAAAAACACGCCGGGTTGGATCTGCGCGGTTCTGGAGAGCCCGCCGGCCTCCGGCATAACCTCGAAGACTTCGGCACAGAAGTTGCGGTTGAAGCCGTCGAGACTCGCTTCATGCGTATCGGGCGCGGCCATGCCGTCGTGATTGCCGGCTGCCGCGAGAATCGGCGCTGGATAATCCCGGTACGGCTCATAGAACTGGTCGTAGTAGTACTTCACCTCACCGAAGCTGTAGACGATGTCACCGAGCAGCAGATGAAATTGTGGAACCTCGCTGTTGAGCGTTTCATTGAAATCGGCCAACATCTTGTCGACAACTAAGTTTTCTGTTTTCGGTCCTCGAATGCTGCCGCAGTCGCCGGTCGAGTGGAAAACGATTTGATTGTTCGCTTTGATCGCGGCAATCGCGGCGGCGTTATTCCCTAATACCGCCTCGAGCGTGAGGATTGGTTCCACACCGCCGCGCGGTGCTGCAAACGGGAGCGGGTGAAGACCGTGCTTTTTATTGAACGCGTCGATTTCATCGTAATATGGACCGTCCGACGGGTGTTTAACGACGAACTTCGTTGGATCGGCCGTCGGCTGCGGGTCGCCGAAGGCCGGCGATTTCACCGGTGTCGGAAGGCGAATGGGTTGCGCGCCGGCGCTCCGAGTAACCGTCGTTCGTGCCATGGTCCTATTCTACAACGCGCGGGAACCGGGGCCGGGTTCCACCAAACCAACTAGGGATATGCTTGCCGCCCTCATCGTTGCGCTCTTCACGTCCGCGGGCGAGATCGACATCAACGTCGATCGCGTCCACGCCCCCAAGACGTCGGCGAACTTTCTCGCCTACGTGCGGCGCGGAGCATTCAACCACGGGGTCTTCTTTCGCACCGTTTTGACGCACCCCGACAACCAGCCGCACAACACGACGAAGATCGACGTGATCCAGGCCGACAACCGGCCGGGGTTTGTGAGCTCGAAACCGGTTGCGTTCGAGTCGACGACGCAGACGGGGCTACGTCACCTCGACGGCACGGTCTCGATGGCGCGCGACCGCCCGGTCAATAGCGCGACGACGGACTTCTTCATCTGCATCGGTCCGCAACCGGCACTCGACGATACGGGCTTGCGCGCGGCCGACCGCCGCGGGTTCGCCGCCTTCGGTCAGGTCGTGCGCGGCATGGACGTCGTGCGCAAAATCCACACCGCACCTCACAAAGACCAAACCCTAACCCCGCCGATCGAAATCGAGCGCGCCGTCATTCGTTAACGGCTTCCTTCGGTTATTTTGGCCCCTGCCACACGATATCCGCGGCGGGAAAGGTTTTGTCGAGGATACCGTACTTGACGCTCGCGTCGATGACCGGCTGCACGAGCGAGACATCCATCGTTTCGCCGTAGACGGATCGCGGCATCGTCATTGCGATCGCCGGATCGAGCTTCGAATATTTCAATAGGATCTTTGCCGAGTCGCCCTGGTGGCTTTTCGCCCAAACCGCGGCCTTCTTGATCGCCGCCGCAAAACGTCGCGGCCGCATCGGAATGCTTGGCGAGCCAGTCGTCACTGGCGAAAAACCCAAGGACGAGATAGCGATTCGCAATCCCATCGAAGACATTTCCCATCTGACGTGCGAAGCTTTTCGATGACTCGACGAACGGCTCGGTGGTGAGCACTGCATCGACTCGGCCTTGCTGAAGCGCCGGCAGCATTTCGGTGAATCCGAGCGGCAGAAATTTCAACGTCTTCGAGTCGCCGCCGTGTTTGTCGACCCAGGTCATGCCGATGAGTTGCTGCAGGCCCTTAAGCGAAACGGTGCCGATCGTCTTTCCGTTCAAATCCGCGGCCTTCGTGATTTTCGAATCGGCCATTACTAAGATCGTGTCAGTGCGCGTCTCCGGGGTCGCAATTGCCGCTGGAGCGATGTACCGAAAATTCACGCCGTGCAAATGGGCTGCCGCGACAATCGTTGGATCGGTGACTGCGAGGTCGAGGTCGCCTGAGACCATGGCCGCCATCGTTTGAGGTCCGCCGCCGCCCGAGGGGACGAAGGTAACGTCGAGACCGGCATCATCGAAATAGCCGAGATCCTTAGCAAAAAAGATGACGCCCTCCGGGTCGATCGGAAACGCGGCAATTTTCAGCGGAATGGCCGGTGCAGCCGAGATGATCGAGGGGAAGGCAATTGCCGATGTCGCCGCAGCCGCCGTGCGGCCGATGAATGAACTGCGAGTCACCATAAATGCGTCCTTACGAATCAGTTATTGAAGGCGAGTACGGGCGGCACTCCTCGCTTTTGGAAGACCCCGTCTTTGACGACAATCGGAATGCGATTACGATCCTGAAGCAAGCGAATATCTTCGACCGGATTCCCATCGACCACGAGAAGGTCCGCGAGATAGCCTTCCTTGATCAGTCCGAGATTGCCCATTCCCATGATCGGCCCGGCGCCGCCGGTTGCCGCCGCCAACACTTCAGCCGGCGAATAGCCGAACTCGTTGACGAAGAGTTCAAACTCCCAAGCGTTGCGCCCATGAGGGTTGTGAGCGAAGCCGTAGTCGCCGCCGGGGAGCACGCGGATGCCGCGGCGTCGCAACTCGGGGACGAGCTTGAGCTGCGCATCGTAAATCATCTTCAAGCCGTCTTGCGCATCGGGAGATTGCTCCAGCGCATCCGGCAACATTTCGTTACGCCGCGTCAACCCCGACACGATAATGCCGGTGGCGGGAACGACGAAGAACGTCGCCTTCTTCTCCTCCATGAGATCCAGCGTTTCTTCGTCCGCGAAATTGCAGTGATAGATGGCGTTGAAACCGTGGCGCAACGCGAGTTGGATCGATTCGGAGTTGTACGCATGCGCAAGAAGGTTGACACCGGCGTCGCGGGCCACTTCGCTCACGGCCGCGAGCTCCTCGTCCGCATACTTGAGCTCGTTGAAGTGCTTGGGGATGACCGAGCCCGCACCCGAGAGCACGAACTTCATCGAATCGATACCGAGCTCGATCTGCTCGCGGCAAAAACTCCGCACGATGTCGGCGCCCGTTGTGACGTCACGCCGAACGCCGTCGGGGCCGCGCTCGGTCGACGCCGCCTTTATCCGCGGCCCAGGGAGAAATCCGTTCGCGATCTCATCCCGTAACGCGACCTCGATGGCAGGCCGGATAGCGCCGCCGGAAAAAGCGGACGTGAAGCCGAAATCCAGCAGCGTCTTGGCATTATGCGCGGTGATATACGCGTGCTGCTCCGGCGGCGGCAGAAACGTCGGCACGATGCGATCGACCGACGAGGTAAACGTCAGATGCGCGTGCGGTTCGACGAGCCCCGGCATCAACGTGCCGCCGCCGGCATCGATCACCTCGGCGGCGCGTTCGCGACCGATGCGCTCGGGGCCATAAGCGACCGCAACGATGGTATCGCCTTCGATCAATATTTCGCCGGGAGCGATAACTGCGCCGGTACCGTCAAAGATCGAAAGGTTCGTCAAGAGCGTCGTCTTCATGTTGACCTCCGCGAGGCGGCTTCGGTTCGTCGAATCGCGAACCCCTCCGTTGCGATGAACGTTACGATTGTCCGCGATCCCGTCCGTGTCACCGGTGGCCTCGTCTCAGGCGTTGATGAGGCCGGTGGAAAGGTACGATCGTTCAAAGGGATTCCGTTTGCGGCCCCACCCGTCGGCGATCTGCGCTGGCGTGAACCGCAGCCGGTCAAGCCGTGGGACGGCGTGCGGATCGCCGATCGCTTCGCAAGCGTGTGCCAGCAACCGCTCGTGCCGCGCAACGCGATCATGGGACTCTTCTCGTTCGACGATCCGCCGGAGTGCGGCATGAGCGAGGACTGTCTCTACCTCAACGTGTGGACCGGCGCGCGGGCACCGGAAGAAAAGCTGCCGGTCATCGTGTGGATCTTCGGTGGCGGACACCGGGTGGGCGGCGGCTCGCATCCCGTATCGTGGGGCACGAACCTCGCGGCGCGCGGTGCCGTCGTCGTGACGTTGAACTACCGGGTCGGGGCGCTCGGCTTCTTGGCGCACCCGGAGCTGACGCGCGAGTCCGGCGCGTCCGGCAATTACGGCGCGCTGGACATCATCGCGGCGTTGCGCTGGGTGCGCGACAACATCGCATCGTTCGGCGGTGATCCCGAATGTGTCACGATCTATGGGCAATCTGCCGGCGCAGCAGAAGTGAGCGTCATGATGGCCTCGCCGTTGGCGCGTGGTCTCTTTCACCGTGCGATCGGCGCCAGCGGGGGGCGATTCGACGGGGCCCTGCTCGGCGGACCCATGGCCAACCTCTCGGTTTCCGAGAACGAAGGCGCCGCAATCGTTGACAAACTCGGCGCGCGAAGCCTGGAAGACATGCGCAATCTTCCGGCCGACGCATTCTTCGGCGTCCACAAGCAATGGGGTCCGATCGTGGACGGGTACGTGCTCGAGCGCAGCGTTGAATCGACGTTCCTCAGCGGCGCTCAAGCGCCGGTTCCGCTCATCACCGGTTTCAACAGCGATGAAGGCGCGCCATATCCGCTCCCCGAGCTGCACACGCGCGCCGGCTTTGATGAATTTGGGAAGACGACGTTCGGCGCTGCTGCCGGGACGTTCATGGAGTTATACGGTGCTGCCGATGACGCCGGCGCGCGCGCGCAGAGTTATCGCGTGCGGCGCGACGGAACGTTCGCGTATCAGGCCTGGCGGTGGGCGAACTTGCACGCGACTACGCAAGACGCGCCGGTCTATCTCTATTATTTCGCGCATCCGGTGCCGCTGCCACCCGCGCTTCGCTTCCGCGAGGCGTTGCCGCCGGGTGGTTTCGGCGCTTGGCACGGCGCCGAACTTTGGTACGTTTTCGATACGCTCGACACCAAGCCGTTTCCGTGGCAACCCGCCGACCATCAACTCGCGCACGCCCTCAGCTCCGCGGTGTTGGCGTTCGCTCGCGACGGCGTTCCCGGCTCTGATTGGCCGCGGTTCTCCGCGGCATCAGGTGAAGCCGCAATCATCGAGGACGGCATCGCTGCCGGCAGTGTGCCGAACCGCGCCGCGCTCGAGTTCTACATGCAACGGGGTGCCGCGTTCCGTTAGGCGCCTTGTGGGGCTCCGATCCGGATACGCGTGCGGGTGCGGTGAGTGGTGCCGATCGCGAGCGACGCGAGGGCGGCGACGATGCACAGCCCGCCGTAGAGCGTGAACGTCAAGTCGTAGCTGCCGGTTTGGGTGCGGATGATGCCGGCGAGGAGCGTGCTGAGGCCGGCGCCGATTTGGTGCGAGACGCCGATCCAGCCGAACGCGATCGGCGTATCTTCCTTGCCGAGCGCCTCCGTGAGCGCGCGCACGTTCGGCGCGCCGGTGGCAAGCCAATCGAGTCCGTAGAATGCGATGAACGCGGGCAAGATGTAGGCTTGGTTGACGCCGCTGATCGCGAGCGGCAACAGAAAGAGCGAGAGCCCGCGCAAGCCGTAGAACGTGAAGAGCAAATAGCGGCTGGGGTAGCGGTCGGAGAGCCAGCCGGCGCCGGTCGAGCCGAGCATGCTGAACACGCCGATCACCGCCACGAGTCCGGCCGCGTGCACTTGCGAGATGCCGACGTCGCCGCAGATCGCCATGAAGTGCGTGCCGATGTAGCCGTTGGTCGTCGCGCCGCAGATGAAGAACGTGCCGGCGACGAGCCAGAAGTCGCGCGAGCGCGATGCGCGCCCGAGCACGGCGAACGTGTTGCGCAGCGGATTCGTGCCGTGACGCAATCCCGCTTTGTCGACCATCGTCGATGCGTCTTCACCGTAGCGTGCGATGCCCATCGACTCGGGGCGATCGCGCATCCAGATCACCACCGGAATCGCGACCAGCAGCGCGATGCCGGCGCAGACGAAACCGACGCTGCGCCAGCCGTAGGTTTGCGCGGTCCAGGCGAGGAGCGGAAGAAAGATCAGCTGGCCCGCAGCGGCCGCACCGGTGAGCGCGCCGTAGACCAAGCCGCGGCCCTTCGCAAACCAGCGCGTCGAGATCACGGCCGCGAACACCATCGAGACGACGCCGATGCCGAGGCCGACGCCGAGGCCCCACGTGAGCGCGAGTTGCGCCGGCGTCATCACGAACGTCGAGGCCGTCGTGGACACCGCCATCAGCGCGAGCGCGATCAGAATCATGCGGCGAACGCCGAGCTGTTCCATGAACGCGGCCGCAAACGGACCAACCGCACCATAGAGCGCGACGTTGATCGCAACGGCAATCGAGATGTCTTCCACCGACCAGCCCATCGCTTTTTCGAGCGGGACCAGCAACACGCCCGATGCGGAACGGATGCCGGCTACCACGATGAGGACGAGAAACGCCACCGCAGCGATGACGATGGGATAGCGGGATGAGGTTGGACGGGTGGTCACGTTTTTGCGCTTCTCGACTGGGTTGTGGCGGTCCCTCGACGACGCGCCTTTAGGGCGCTTTGCTCGGGATGACATGCCCGCACACCATTCTTCGCGGTTAGGCCCAGCCGCGGGCTTTTTCTATCGGGCGGATGCCGAAGAGGACCCAAAAGACGTTCGCGAGCATCAGGCCGCCGGTTACGAGAAAGACCGAACCGAAACCTAAGCGAGCGGCGAGGAAACCGCCGAAGAGCGGGCCGATGAACATGCCGCCGAACGATGCGCTGAAGCTGAGGCCGTACACCATGCCGCGTTTTTCGGCGGGAAACAAGCGGCCGATCCAGGCGTTCGCGGTCGGCACGATGCCGCCGAGAAAGACGCCGACGCCGAAACGCAGCGCTAAGAACACCCAGATGTTGTGCACGAACGCCTGGGGGATCGTGAACACGCCGGCGCCGATAAGGCACAGCAGCACGATGCGGCGGTAGCCGATCTGATCGCTGCGTTTGCCGAGGAACGGCGATGCGACCAGATCGCCGACGCCGGTCACCGCAAACGCAGCACCGGCGAAGGTGGCGAGATACGGCGAAGCCCCGACCATACTCTGCACGAACAGCGGCACGATCGGGGAGAGCGCGACAGCCGTCATCTGCGAGAGCGCGAGCAGCACCAGGAGCGCGGCCAGTTCCGGATGGCGCACCATCTCCATGAACTGCGCGCGGCTCGACGGCAGCTTCTCCGCGCTCGGGGTCTTCTTCACGAAGTCTTCTTTTACGAACAGCGCGGTCACGACCGCCGCCAGCGCGACGCCGGCTGCCGACCAGAAAAAGACCGCGCGATAATTCTGCGTGACGTCAGCGACCGCGCCGCCGATGATCGGCCCGATCATGATGCCGGTCATCTGGGCCGTCGCCATCCAACCGAGCGCGAAGCCGAGCGACGAACTCGGTACCTTGGCGGCAACGAGCGCCGTTGCGGCGCTGCTGAAACCGCCGAACGCACCCATCAGGGCGCGCGCGCCGACCAGTTGCCACACGTTGCCCGAGAGTCCCATCAGGGCCGTCGTGATCGCGCCGCCGATGCTCGAGCGAATGACCATCGCACGCCGGCCGAACTTATCGGCGAGTGCGCCCCACAACGGCGCGCACAGCGCCGCCGTCAGAAAGTTCGCCGAACCGATGATGCCGGCCCATTCCTCGACGGTCGAGAGCGGATGCACTCCCAGCGTCTGCAGAAACAGCGGCATGAACGGTAATGAAATCGAGAACGCCATGGCGCTGATGGTCTGAATTGCGACCATCGACCAGAACGTGACGCGCCATGACACCTATTCGCCCGTCGTTGCCGCTCCGTGCTCTAGCGGAAATGCCGGCATCGCGTCGCGCAGCAGCTTGGCGTTGTAGGACGCGAAGAGATCGCACAGGTCGCGGAACCACGGCGACCAGCGCGCGTACTGCCGGAACTGCAGGTTCTCGAAGCCGTCGCTGAAATGGGCTTTATCCTTTTCGAGATGAAACTCGAGCGAGTGATCCGGCGTGCGGAAAACGTTCATCGGATCCTGACCGGCTTCGACCTTCTTCATCTCGCGTTCGAGCATCTTGCGGTAGAGGATCACGCCGCGGTCGGTCGTGCCGAGCGCCTCGGTCGAACGGTCGGAGATCTTGCCTTGCGAGACCCACGCCATCACGTCTTGCGCATCGATATTGTCGTGGATGTTGTCGCCGTTGTCGTCCTTCCAGCGCACTTCGAAGAACGGGATCCGCTCGCGCAGCTTGGCCGGCACGTCGTGGCCCTCGGGCACGTCGTAGGAGGTGTACCAGTAGTGCATGGTGTTCTCGTCGTCGATCGGCACGCGCATCTGGTAGGTCTGCATCTTCCAGAGTTTGCCGCCGCCGCTGCCGACCGCGAGGATGTTCGGAAAGAGCACCGGATGCCCGATCTTCCAATCGTCCGATTCTTCGCTCGCGCCTTCGAGCAGCCGGCGCTTGTACATGCCGAGTTCGAACTCAGCGAAATCGATCTTGAGGTGATGCTTCGAGATCGCGTATTTGACGCCGCGCTGCTCTTCGATGAACTCCTGGTACTTGCCGTGCTGCCATTCGGTGTGCACGGGATCGACCGAGTTCTCCATGATCTGCAACCAGTTGCACGGCACGTGACACCAGCCGATCGTGCGGATCGCTTTCGGATTGTCGAAACCGTCCCAGCGCGGCAAGATCGGCGCGGGCAGCGGCCCGAGATAAGCAAAGATCATGCCGCCTAACGCTTCGACCGGATAGCCGGCGACGCGCACTTTGTCTTTGAACGTGCTCTCTGCGGGCTCGTTGGGCTGATCGACGCACGCGCCGGCACCGTTAAACTTCCAACCGTGATACGAGCAGCGGATGCCCTCGACGTCGGGGATGCCGTTGAATAGCGATGCGTGACGGTGCGGACAGAACTCACCGACCAAGCCGAGCTTGCCGTTACGGTCGCGATAGAGTACGAGGTCTTCGCCGAGCAGCCGCACGCGTTTGGTGAATGCGGTTTCCAGCTCTTCGGTCGCGCCGATCGGGTGCCAATAGCGCCGCTGCAGCTCGCCCATGGGCGTCCCCGCTCCAACGCGAGTCAAGCGGTCGTTTTCCTGCACGGTCAGCATGGGCCATGTTTTCGCGTCCGAAGTGAGAATCCCCAGGACCGATGGAGCTACGACTCGGGATCATCGGCATGGGCGGCGCGGCGCGCCAGCTGCTTCCCGCCGTCGACAAAGCCGCGGGAATCCGGCTCACCGCGGTCTGCGACCCGCTTGCCGAGGTGCGCGAGCCCATCGCGCAGCGCTACGGTGCGCACTCGGTCGCAGACGTGGAATCGCTGCTCGCGCTCGGCGACGTCGATGCGGTGTACGTCGCGACGCCGACCGATCTGCACGCGCAGCACGTCATCGCGGCCGCCGGCGGCCGGCAAACACATCCTCTGCGAGAAGCCGATGGCGACGTCACTCGAACAAGCGCAAGCGATGATCGACGCCGCCGATCGCGCCGGCGTGACGTTCAACGTCGGTCACTCGCACAGCTACGACGAACCCTATCGCGCGATGCGCGAGCTCGTTGCGAGCGGTGAACTCGGACGCGCGCGGCTACTGCACAACATCTACTACAGCGATTGGGTGTACCGTCCGCGCCGTCCCGAAGAGCTCGACGAAACGCTCGGCGGCGGGATCACGTTCCGTCAAGGCGCGCATCAGTTCGACATCCTGCGCCTGATCGGCGGCGGCCTCGTGAAGAGCGTGCGCGCGCAAACGTTCGATTGGGATCCGCAGCGCCCGGTGATCGGTGCGCACACCGTGTTCCTCACCTTCGAAGACGGCGCGGTCGCCACCGCGATCTACAACGGCTATGGCGCCTTCTTGTCGAGCGAGATCACGTTCGACGCGGGCGAAGTGGGCTATCCGCAAACGGAAACGCCCGGTGGACAGGCGCGCGCAGATGAAGGCGGCGTCGGCGGCAACCGAAGCGACGCTCAAACGTGCGCGCGCTGCGACGCCGGCCGAACCGGCGGCCGCGCCGAATCAGGCGTTCTTCGGCTGGACGCTCGTGAGCTGCGAAGGCGGCGACATCCGCCAATCCGCCACCGGCCTCTACGTCTACACCGAACGCGGTCGCGAAGAACGTCCGTTACGCCTCGACCGCACGACGCGCGACCCGGTGATCGAAGAGTTCGTCGACACCATCGCCGGCCGCCGCCGCGCCCTGCACGACGGCCGTTGGGCCCGCGCCAACCTCGAAGTCTGCGTCGCCACGATCGAATCCAGCCGCACCGGCAAAGACGTGGAGCTCCACCACCAAGTCGCGGTGCCGTGATGATTTGTCATCCCGTACTTGTCATCCCGAGCAAAGCACCTTTAGGTGCGTCGTCGAGGGACAGCGACTCAGCAATGATGATTGAGGCGGTCCCTCGACGACGCGCCCTTCGGGCGCTTTGCTCGGGATGACGGGGTTATCGGAAGATCATTTCGGCGGCGGGGAAGGTTGGGAAGTTGCCGTATTTGGCGGCGACGTCGATCATTGGTTGGACGAGGGCGGGGGTGAGGGTGCCGGCGTAGTGCGCGCGGACTGAGGCGTTGACGACGTCGGGAGAGACGCGGGCGACGCGTTCGAGGATCACGGCGGTTTGGTCGGTGTTGGCGTTCGACCAATCGGCGGCTTTGGCGAGTGCGGCTTGGAATTTGCGAATCTCGTCGGGGTGCGCCTTCGCGTACGGCACCGTCGTGAAGTGCGCGCTCGACACGAACGTCGGCGCGATGGCGCCCATCGAGTTGGCGACCGGGTGCGCGACTTTCTTCACTGCCGAAACGAACGGTTCGGGAACGAACGCGCCGTCGATGCGGCCGTCTTGTAACGCGACGCCGATCTGACCGCCGGCGAACTGCACGAACTTCACCGTCTTCGAATCGCCGCCGTTCTTGTCGATCCAATTCTGCGTGCCGTACTGCGCGAAGCCGTTGAGGCCGACGACCGCGACGGTCTTGCCGTTGAAATCGGCGCCGGTTTTGGCGTTGAGGTCGTTGCGCGCGAAGAGCAACCCGGTTGCCGAGGTGGGCGTCTGCACGCCGCCGGCCGCGATGAGCGTGAGCGGTATGCCTTTGTGAAACGCGAGGATCAGCGAGATCGCCTCGGAGCAGCCGATGTCGACCGCGCCGCCTGCGATCGCGAGCGTGACGGCTTCGCCGTTGGCCATCGCTTGCAGGTCGACGTTCAGTCCGGCGTTCTTGAAAAAGTTCTGATCGTTCGCATAAAACATCAAGGCCGTTGCGTCGAGCGCCGGCGCGGCCAGCCGCATCGCATCGTCGGCGAGGACCGGTGTTGCCGGCAGGGCGCTCATGGAGGCTGCAGCGCCGATGAGTCCGAGTGCGGTGCGTCGATTCATGGCGCCGCCTTTCGCCTTTAGAGGAGCCGCCGCCCGCGACCCCGGACACGGCGAGCGTGAAGACGACGCTCCAAGCGGTCTCGAGCCGCGCCTCGATGGGCAACGACAACACCCTGAAGATCGGGTATTTCGGGCAGAACTGCTCCTCCGGGCGCTACATCACGCTTGCCAAGGAACGCTGGTCGGCAAGCTGGGACGACAACCTGCGCGCATCGCAACTCGCCGATGAAGCGGGGATGGATTTTCTCTTACCGATCGGCCGCTGGAAAGGCTACGGCGGCGCGACGGATTATGCGGGAACGTCGTTCGAAACGATCACCTGGGCGACGGGCTTGCTCGCCGCGACGAAACGGATCAACGTTTTCGGCACCGTGCACGTGCCGCTGTTTCATCCGGTGATCGCCGCCAAGCAAATGGTGACGGCCGATCACGTCGGTCACGGCCGCTTCGGGCTCAACATCGTTGCGGGCTGGAACGAAGATGAGTTCGACATGTTCGGCATCGAGCAGAAAGACCACGGCGGCCGCTACGAGCAAGCGCAGGAGTGGATCGACGCGCTCAAGCGCACGTGGGCCGAGAACGACTTCGATTTCGAAGGCGACTTCTATCACCTCAAGGGCGTGCGTGCGAAGCCCAAGCCCTACGCCGAAGTCGAACCCGCTGATCATGAACGCGGCGATCTCCGACGACGGGCGCGCGTTCGCGCTGCGCAACTGCGATGCGCTCTTCACCGCCGCGAGCTACGGCTTCGATGACGACTCGCTGGCGCGCGCCAAGAACGACGTCGCCGCGCTCAAGCAAGCCGCGAACGACGTCGGCCGCGAGATCGAGGTCTACACCAACGGCACGGTGCTCTGCCGCGCCGACGCGCAAAGAGGCCGAGGACTACCATCACTACCTGTGCGTCGAGCAAGCCGATTGGGAAGCCGTCGACAACATGCTGCGCATGCGCGGCCGCCTCAAAGACGTGAAGACGACCGAAGAGCGCGACAAGCTGCGCGATCGCTACGCGACGACGAGCGGGGGCTTCGCGTGCATCGGGAGTCCGGATGAGATCGCCGAACAGCTCGCCCTGATCAGCGAGCATCGGGTTTCACCGGTATCGGGATGACGAGCCCGCACTACGGAGACGAAGTCCACTGGTACAACGACGAAATTCTTCCCACGGCTGGAAGCAAAGGGACTGCGCAGTGCGCGATAAGTATGCGATCGTCGGAACGGCGACGAGCGATCTCGGCCGGACCGGGAAAGATTCGCTCTACGCTGCTCGAGCAGGCGATGCGGCGCGCCATCGACGACGCCGGACTGAAGGTCAGCGACATCGACGGCATCGTGTCGCGCGGCGCCGACGACATCTACACCCACCATCAGCGCATCGGCGCGCGGCTCGGCATCGACGTGCGCTTCAGCACCTCGCTCGACAACGGCGGCGCGAGCCAGATCCTCGCCGTCGCGCTGGCGTGCATGGCGATCGACGCCGGGCTCGCGACGACCGTAATCACCGGCTACGGCCGCAACAGCTGGACGCGCACGCACGCAAGCGAAGGCACGCGCACGCAGATGGAGCTGGTGCCCGACGATCAGCTGCCCAAAGAGTTCGCGCCGGAATTCGGCTACTTCGGTGCCCCCGGCGACGCACGCGCTCGGCGCGCAGCGGCACATGTACGAATTCGGGACGACGCGCGAGCATTTCGGCCACGTCGCGATGGCGTTTCGCGATCATGCGCTTGCGCAACCCGAACGCCGTCATGAAGAAACCGCTGACGATGGAAGACTATCTCAACGCGCGCATGATCGCCGAGCCCTACGGGCTCTACGACTGCAGTTTGGTCAGCGACGGCGCAGGCGCCGTTATCGTGACCTCACTCGAACGCGCGAAAACGCTCAAGCAGCCACCCGTCGTCATCAAAGGCTTCGGCACGTTCAACAACACGCGCGGCTGGCTGGTCGAAGATCACATGATTCGCCTAGCGGCAAAGCAGAGCGGCGAGACCGCCTACAAGATGGCGGGGCTGAGCGCGAAAGACGTCAGCACCGCGCAAATCTACGACTGCTTCACCTGCATGGTCATGGCGCAACTCGAGGACTATGGGTTCTGCAAGAAGGGCGAAGGGGGACCGTTCGTCGCGTCGGGCGCACTCGAACTCGGCGGTGCGATCCCGACCAATACCTCGGGCGGTCAACTCTCCGAAGCGCACGTCGAGGGCATGCTGCAGATCGTCGAGGGGGTGCGGCAACTGCGTCACCAGTACGGCCCCGAGCGTCAGGTGAAGGACGCCGAGATCGCGCTCATAAGCGGGCACGGCGGCAACACGGTATGTCACTCGAGCCTGCTGCTGGGGCGTGCATGATGAACGATCGTTCCCTTCTTCCGCTGCCGCAGCCGTCGATCGAGACCGCAGCCGTTCTGGGACGGCGTTCAAGCAGCGCAAACTGCTCATGCCGAAGTGCACGGCGTGCGGCACGATCAGCTTCCCGCCCACGGTCGCCTGCGGCACGTGCGAAAAGACCGACTTCACCTGGATCGAGGTGAGCGGCAACGGCAAGGTCTACTCGTTCATCGTCTATCACCGCGTCTATCACCCGGCGTTCAAGGACAAGGTGCCGTACGTCGTGGCGGTCGTCGAACTCGACGAAGGGCCGCGCATCATCTCGAACATCATCAACATGCCGATCACCGAGGTGACGTGCGAGATGCCGGTGCGCGTCGTCTACGAAGATCAGCGCGACGGTTTCTTGATTCCGAAGTTCGAGCGGCGTTCGTGAGCGCGGCACTCGACGGCGTCACCGTGCTCGAGATCGCGAACTACGTGAGCGGCCCATATGCGGCGATGCTGCTCGGCGATCTGGGCGCGACCGTGATCAAGATCGAAGGTCCCAACGGCGGCGATCCGTTCCGCGGCTGGGGCAAGGTCGAATACAGCGCGACGTTCGGTTCGCTCAACCGCAACAAGAAAAGCGTGGTGCTCGATCTCAAGAATCCGGGCGACGTCGAAATGCTGCGCGGGCTGATCGCCGATGCCGACGTGCTCATCCAGAACTTCCGCCCCGGCACGCTGGAACGCAGCGGCCTCGGCTACGACGACGTGCACGCGCTCAACCCGCGCCTCATCTATACCTCGATCACGGGCTTCGGCAACGAAGGACCGTATCGCGATTATCCCGGCTACGATACGGTCGGCCAAGGCATGAGCGGTCTGCTCAGCCTGCTGACGGAGATGAACGATCCGAAGCCGATGGGGATCTCGCTCTCCGATCATCTCGCCGGCATCTTCGCGTGTTACGGCGTGCTCGCGGCGCTGATCGCGCGCGAACGCACCGGCCGCGGCCAGCATGT
Organism: Vulcanimicrobiota bacterium; assembly: GCA_963845455.1. GTDB lineage: Bacteria > Vulcanimicrobiota > Vulcanimicrobiia > Vulcanimicrobiales > Vulcanimicrobiaceae > Lustribacter. Next base: position 57,103 of record CAWJSM010000006.1, read on the forward strand.
CGAGACCTCGCTGCTCGAATCGTCGATCGCGTTTCTGGCCGAGAACGCCGCCAACTTCTTCGAAGAGGGCACGCAATCGCCCAGCCGCGCGACGCGCACGCGCCAAGCGCAAGTCTTCACGTTCGTGGCGGCCGACGGCAAGCCGTTCGTCGTGCACCTCTCCTCGCCGCCGAAGTTCTGGTCGGGCATGCTCACCGCGGCCGGCGCCGAGGCGATGGCAAACGACGAACGCTACAAAACGCGCGAGGGACGCGTGAAGAACTACGACGCGCTCGATGCCGAACTGGCCGCGATCTTCCGCTCGAAACCGCGCGAGGCGTGGCTCGAACGCTTGCGCAAAAACGATGTACCGTGCGGGCCGCTGAACAATTTTCAGGAAGTCTTCGAGGATCCGCAGGTCGAGCAGCTGCAGCTCAAGCGCACGCTGCCGCATCCGAAGCGCGGATCGGTCACCGTTGTCGGGAGCCCGGTGCGCTTGAGCGATACGCCCGTCACCATCACGAGCGCTGCGCCGGAGCTCGGCGCCGATACCGACCACTATCTCGGGAAACGGAGTAAAGCATGAAGCGTGCACCGTTCGTCGGCGGCATGGCCGTAACCGCAGCCTCGCTCGTCGGCTCGACCGGCGCCGACGCGCAAGACCTCGCGACGATTCGCGTCGGCGTGCTCGGGATCGGCAGCGACGCGCCGCTCTATATCGCCGATAGCAAAGGCTACTTTCGCGACCACGGGATCAAGGTCGATCCGGTGAAGTTCACCTCGAGCGAAGTGATGATGCCGCTGCTCTCGCAAACGGGCCTCGACATCGGCTCCGGCGCGCCGGCGGCGAGCTTGTACAACGCGGTGATCCGCGGCATCGACATCCGCGCGGTTGCCGACGCCTCGACGGACCCGAAGGGCTACGGCTGGTCGAAGCTCTTGATCCGCACGGATCTCGTGAAGAGCGGGCGCTTCAAGACGATCAAAGACCTCAAGGGCATGACGATCGCCGGCGCCGCAAAGGCGAGTTCGAGTGCCTGCCAGATGGCGCGACTCACCGCGATGGCGGGGATCGCCTACAACGATGTGCAGCGCACGGTGCTGCCGTACAACCAGCACGCCATCGCGCTCACCAACGGCGCGATCGACGGCGCGCTCACGATCGAACCGTTCGCGACGCTCGCGGTCGAAAGCGGCGTGGCCGTCGCCATCATGGGCAACGACCAGTTCTATCCGGATCAGGAAGTGTCGTGCGTGCTGTGTTCGGCCGCGCTGATCAAGAACAGGCGCGACGTGATCGTCCGTTACCTCGCCGGATTCCTCAAAGGCGTGCGCTACTATCGTTCGGCATTGAAAAACGGTAAGTTCGACGGGCCGATCGGTCAAGAAGTCAGCCAGCTCATCTCAACCCAAACCGGTGCGCCGCAAGCACTCGTCATGCGCACGACGCCCACCAGCGCAGATCCCAACGGCCGCCTCAACCTCGCCTCGATGCGCGCCGACCTGGCGTTCTACAAAGCCCAGGGCTTCATCGAGGGCGGCGACATCACGGTCGACCGCGTCGTCGACACGTCGCTCTCCGCCGAAGCCACCAAACTGATCGGCATCGTGCGCTGAGTGGCTGTCCCTCGACAAGCTCGGGATGACATGGGGTCAGGCCGCTGCAGCGAGGAAGTCGAGTTCGGATGCCGAGGCGCGGTTGCGCGTGGGCAAGAGCCGCGGGAGTACCGCGACTATTGCTGCGAGGACGGCCGTGACGATGATGAACGCCGTTTCGAATGAGGTGTGCGCGGCGATCAGGCCGATCGCGAGGACCGGGATGCTATAGCCCGCGTACGCGGCGACGTACCAGCGAGCGAACACCTTCGCGCGGTGACCGCGGCCGATGCGCCCGGCGATGCCGAAGCTGGCGGCCGATGCCATACCGCTGCCGCCGCCCGCGAGCAGCGTTGCAAGGACGATCAGCCCCCACGAGTTCGTCGTCGTCCCGATGACCAGCAGTGCGATGCCGGTGACGCCGGCAAGCGAACCGTAGATACCGCCGTGCTCGGGCGAGATGTTCCGCAGAGACAGCGTGACGACGATCGACGCCAATTGCGATGCGAAGATCGCGCCGGCCCCGACCGCCGGGTTCGTCGCGTGCAGCGCCGTTGCGAGATATGACGGGATCAGCGAGAGAAAGAGCGAGAGCCCGGCCCACGACACGAACGCGACCGGCAGCGCGAAGCGCAACGCGCCCGCCACGGCCGCCGGCGAATACGGCACGTCGGCCGGCTGCGCGGTTCCCGGGTTCGTCGGACGTTCGGCGACGAAGCGGATCAGCGCCAGCAACGCGATCGCGATCACGAGACCCGGAATGTAGGAGGCGTTCAAGCCGCCGCCGAGGTTGAAGGCGATCGCGCTGATGACCGGACCCATGAAGAGACCGATTGCCGCCACCGTCTGCAGCACGCTTCCGGTGGGCAGTTTGCCGCGATACGTTTCCGCCATGGCCGCCGTCAGGCCGCCGACCGCAAGACCGATGCCCGCACCTTGAAACAACCGCGCGACGATCAGGAACGCCAAGGTGTGTGCGAGCGTCAGCGTCGCAAGACCGGCGATCATCAACGCAAGCCCGGCAACGGCAACGCGCCGGCGTCCGAAACGTTCCGCGAGACCGCCGAAGAACAGCAGCACCGGCAGCAGCGTGCCCACGTACACCGAGAACACGATCGCGACGTCGGCGCTGGTAAGCCCCCACTGCGTGCGATAGCCGACGAAGAGCGAACTGATGGCCGTCGACCCGGCGACCATAAAGACCAAAATAAAAGCTGTGATGAACGCGCGCATGTTAGAGGGCCGTCTTTCCGCCGTTGACGTCGACGATTTGTCCGGTGATGAAACCGGCTTTGGATGAGGCAAGAAAAACGATCGCATCGGCGATCTCATCGACCGTGCCGGCGCGTTTCATCGGCACACCCGCAACGAGTCCGGCTTTGCGATCGGCGGTGCCGGTGAACCGCGTGAGCATTTCGGTATCGGTCGGTCCCGGCGCGACGGCGTTCACGCGCACGCCGAACGGCGCCGCCTCGAGCGCGGCAGATTTCGTCAGGCCTTCGACCGCGTGTTTGCTCGCGGTGTAGACGGCCGCACCCGGCGCGCCGCGATGGCCCACCGTCGACGAAAGGTTGATGATGCTGCCCGAGCCTTGCGGCTGCATCACGCGCAGCTCGTGCTTGAGGCTGAGCAGCACGCCGAGCACGTTCGTATCGAAGATCTCGGCGTACGTTTGCGCCGTCTGCTCCGTGATGGGTCCCGTGCCTTCGCGACCGGCATTGTTCACTGCGACGTCGAGCCGGCCGAAACGCGCGACGGTCTGGTCGACCAGGTCGCGCAGATCGTCGTCACTGCGGACGTCGCTGCGGAAGAATTCGGCCTCGGCGCCCAGGGCGCGCAGTTCGGCCACCAGCGCCTGGCCGGCGTCGTCGCGGCGGCCGGAGACGACGATTCGGGCACGGTCGCGGGCAAAGGCCAGCGCGGTGGCTCGGCCGATGCCGGCCAGCGCGCCGGTGATGAGGACAACGGGTTCGTTCATGAACCGGATGTTATAATATGTACGTACGTATTGTCAAGCAAGGACGGCCGAAAAGAGGACCCGCTTGAAGCGCTCGATCGGCTCGGGGCTCTGGTGCGCCTTCGAAATGAGGATCGCGCCCTGGAGCGAGGATACGATGAAGCCGGCGATGTCGTTGACATCGAGCGTCGGCTTGATTTGCCCAGCTGCAACGGCGGCCCGTAGACAGTACGCGAACGCCTCGCGCGTTTCGGCGAACGCCTCGACCAGCCGGCGCCGGATCGGCTCGCTGTTTTCAGCGGCCTCGGCCGTGAAATTCCCCATCAAACAGCCGTTGCGCATGCTATTGGCGTTCATGCGCTCCTTGGTATTATCGATATAAGCGGCCAGGCGCTCCAGCGGGTCGCGAGCGTCGTTGCGCAGGGTCTCGGCGATGTTACGGCGCGAGTTCTCATAGTAGATCTCGATGATCTCGAGCCCGAACGCTTCCTTCGACGCGAAGTGGTTCGTGAACGAGCCCTGCGGGACTCCCGCCGCCTGCACGATATCGCGCACGCTGGCGTTGGCGAACCCGCGCTCGTGGACGACGCGCAGGCCCTCGGCCAGGATCCGGTCGCGGTTGGAAGTCTTCGGCATACCCTCAATAACTACATACGTCCATCTTTGGTGTCAAGAAGACAAGCAAGCCCGCGGCCATAACCACGCGAGATGAGCTTCGTACCGTTCGGCGCCCAAATCACCCGGCCGCTGGTCATGGGCCGCAACGGCACCGTCGTCGCCGGCCACCATCTCGCCGCGCAGGCCGGGCTCGATCAGCTGCGAGCGGGTGGGAACGCGATCGACGCCGCCATCGCGGCCGCCGCCGCTCTCGCGGTGCTGAAGCCCGATGCGTGCGGTCTCGGCAGCGACTTGTTTCTGCTCTTCAGCCACGCGCGCAGCGGTGAAGCGTACGCACTGAACGCGAGCGGTCTCTCGCCGGCAACGGCGACCCCCGAAGCGTACGGGACGGCGATTCCCGAACACGGTCTGCGCGCGAGCGCGGTTCCGGGTGCCGTTCACGGCTGGCAGAACGCGCTCGAGCGGTTCGGCACGCGGTCGCTGTCCGACGTGCTCGCGCCGGCCATCGCGCTCGCGGCGAACGGCATGCCGGTCTCGCAGCTCTTCGCCTCCACGCTCGCGCGCAGCGGCGCGCTGATGCGCGAGTTCCCCTCGACCGCAGCCGTCTTCTGGCCGAATGGAAAAGCACCGCGGGCGGGCGAGGTGCTGGTGCAGGCCGACGCCGCGCGCATCCTCAAGGGCATCGCAAACGACGGTGCGGCCTCATACTACGAGGGCGAATTTGCGCACGCACTCGATGCGTACTCGCGCGAGACCGGCGCGCTCTTGCGCGCGGACGACTTGCGCACGTATCGCAGCGAATGGCGCGAACCGCTGCGCGCCGGCTTTCGCGATTTCGAGGTGATCTCGCAGCCGCCGGTCTCGGTCGGCCTCGTCGTTCTCGAAGCGCTGAAGATTCTCGAATCGACGGCCATCGCATCCTATGCAGACGCGAGCGCCGACTTCATCCACACGCACGTCGAAGCGATGAAGATCGCCGGCGCGGACCTGCGCGGACACATCGCCGATCCCGCGTTCGTCTCGCAGGCGCCGATCGCACGGCTCCTCGATGCCGAATATACGGCCGGCCGCGCGCGCGAGATCGCGCCGGATCACGCGCGGTGGTTAGCCGCCGGTAATCTCGCCGGTAAGAGCCCGAGCGACACGAGCTACGTCTCGGTCATCGACGCCGACGGCAATGCGGTATCGCTGCTGCAGAGCGTCTTCGCCGTGTTCGGAAGCGGCGTCGTCATTCCGGGTACCGGCGTCCTCATGAACAACCGCATGACCGGCTTTTCGCTCGACCCCGCATCGTTGAACGTCGTCGCGCCCAAGAAGCGCACGCTGCACACGCTCAACCCGCACATGCTGCGCAAGGACGGCCGCTTCATGGTGAGCCTCGGCACGCCCGGCGGACCGAGTCAAACGTTCACCAACACGCTCCTCATCATGCGCCTGATCGATCGCGGGTTGGATTTGCAACAGGCGGTCGAGGCGCCGCGCTGGTTCGTTGCACCGGACGGTGTGCTGCACATCGAGTCCTCGGTCGGCCAAGCGGTGTGCGAGGAGCTGACCCGCCGCGGCCACACCCTCAACATCGAACCGCCGTTCTTCGTGACGATGGGCGGCGCGGGCATTACGCGTATCAACGCATACGGCGTGCGCGAAGGCGGTGCCGATCCGCGGCGCGAGTCGTACGGCCTCGCGTACTAGCGGGGGATTCGAAGGCTGGCTGGGAAGCCGTTTTCATCGCGCCCAAAACAGACCGGAGGTCATCCCCGTGCCACTCATCAAGCACATCGCGATCCTCGCCAACGACAACGAAGCCCTCGCTGAGTTCTACATCAAGACGTTCGGGATGAAGATGGTGGGCGGCGGCGACGGCGGCGCGATCTACGTGTCCGACGGCTACATCAACCTGGCGCTGATCGCGGCGCGCGGACGGCCCGAAGGCATCTTCCACTTCGGCTTTGAGGTCGACGATCTCGAAGCCGTCGCCGACACCGCGGTCGAAGGCGGTGCGAAGGCGCCGGTCCGCGTTCCGGTGGACGGGCGCTTCAACGAAGCGTTCATTCTCGACCCGGTCGGCACGCGGGTCGATCTCTCGGAGGCCGGCTGGGCAACCGCGTGACGATGCTGACGCGACGGGATGCGACGCTGGCCCTGGTTGCCGCGGCGCTGGTTTCGCCCGCCCGCGCATTTGCCGCAACGCCCGCCGTCGTTCGCGTCGGAGCGACGCTCTCGCAGAGCGATGCGCCGATCTGCGTCGCGATCGCCAAGGGCTACTTCGCCGAGCAAGGCCTCGACGTGCAGATCTCGCCGATGCAAACGGCCGCGATGATGATGGCGCCGCTCGGCGCGGGCCAGCTCGACGTGGCGACCGGCGCGCCGACGGCCGGGGTGTTCAACGCGGTCGGCCACGGCATCGACTTGAAATGCGTGGCCAGCGAAGCGATCTCGGCACCGGGCTACGGCGTGATCTCGGTGCTCGTGCGCAAAGATCTGATCGATAGCGGCCGGGTCAAGTCGTTCAAGGACCTCAAGGGCCTCACGTTCGCGCAAGTCGGACAGGGCACCGCGGCGTTCGTCACGATGAGCGAAGCGTTGAAGCGCGGCGGACTCACCTATCAAGACGTGCACCAGGTGTTCATCGGGTTTCCCGAACAGATCGCCGCGTTCGCGAACAAGTCGATCGACGCGGCGTGCACGATCGAACCGTTCGCGACCAAAGCGATCCAAGGCGGTTACGCCGTGCGTTTCTCCGCCAGCGACGTGTTGATCCCCAACGGCATGAATTCGATTATTTTCTACAGCGGCAACTTCATCCGTAATTCGCGCGATGCCGCGGTGAAGTTTATGGTTGCCTACATCAAAGGGTTGCGTTTTGTCGCCGGCGCGTTGAACAAAGGGAAACTGAACGGGCCGAACAGCGCCGAGGTGATCGACGCGCTCGTCAAATACTCCGCGATTCACGATGCGGCGCTCTTTCGCGAGATCGTCCCTAACGCCGTCGACGTGAACGGCAGCCTCAACCTGCCGAACCTTCGCTTCGACCTCGCCGCATTCAAAGGCGCCGGCTACATCGACAGCGAGACGACGGTGGAACAAGTCGTCGATACGTCCTTCACCGACGCCGCGCTAAAAATTCTCGGCCCCTATCGCGCTCACTCCTGATCGGAAACAAGAACAACCATGCGTATCATCTCCTATCTCGACGGCGGAACGCCGAGCCTCGGCGTGCTCACGAGCGACACCACCTTTGCCGCGGTCCACGAACTCGATCCGAAGCTGCCGCGCACGCTCGACGAGCTGCTGGCGCAAAAGGACGGTCTCGCGAAACTGGCGGCCGCGGCCAAGGGCAAGACGGGGAACCACCAGCTGGCCGGCGCGGAACTGGCGATGCTCTTGCAACAGCCGCACGGCTTCTGGGCCCTGGCGCTGAATTTCAAAAACCACATTCAGGAAACCGGGCTCACGACGTCCGACAAATTTCCGCAGATCTTCTTGCGCGTGCCGTGGTCGTTCGTTCCGCCGAATGCGCCGCTGGTCGCGCCGCCACCGGACGTCGCGCGTGCGTTCGACTATGAGGGCGAACTCGCCGTCGTGATCGGCAAGAGCGGACGCCACATCCCGATCGATCGCGCACTCGACCACGTGGCCGGCTACTGCGCGTGCAACGAAGGTTCGGTACGCGAATTCCAGCGCCACAACCGGCAGTTCGGCCTGGGCAAGAACTTCGAGAAGTCGGGCTCCTACGGTCCGTGGCTGATGACGGCCGATGAATTCGGCGATCCGGCGAAGCACGGGCTCATCACGCGCCTCAACGGCGTCGTGCGTCAGAAGTCCGGCCTCGACGACATGCTCTTCTCGGTCGCGCAAGTGATCAACTATCTCTCGATCGGCTACACGCTGCAGCCGGGCGACGTGATCGCGATGGGCACGAGCGGTGCGATTCCGCCCGCGCCCGACGACGTCGAGGGCAACAATCTGGCCGCGCAAGTACGTCAGAACCCGATCCCGGGCGCCGTGCACATGAAGCCCGGTGATGTGGTTGAAGTGGAGATCACGGGCCTCGGTGTGCTGCGCAATCCGATCGTGGCCGATCTTCCGAACGAGTACCGCCACTAGATGAGCATCGGGCGGCTCTTCGGCGTCAGCATTGTCGTCGACGTGTCGTGGCTGTTCATCTTCGCGATCGTCTCGTGGGCGCTGGGAAGTTCGAGCGGACCGTTTCACGCGATCGCCGTCACGGCGGGCGTGCGCGCAGTCCTCGCGATCGTCACGGCGTTGCTCTTCTTCGCCAGCGTGCTGCTGCACGAGCTCGCGCATTCGCTGGTCGCGCGCTCGCAGGGCATTCCGGTGAAGGAAATCCGGCTGTTCATCTTCGGCGGCGCGTCGAACCTGAGCGCGGAGCCGGCGAAGCCGCTGCAGGCCGCGTGGCTCGCGTTCGCGGGACCGTTGATGAGCCTCGTGCTCGCCCTTCTTTGCGCGCTCGCCGCAACGCAGGCCGGCATGACCCAACCGGCCGGCGTCGTGCTCGCGTATCTCGCAACCGCCAACCTGATCGTCGGCGTGTTCAATCTGCTGCCCGCCTTCCCGATGGACGGCGGACGCGTACTGCAAGCGATCCTGTGGGCGATCATGCGCGATCGCATGCGCGCCACGCGCATTGCCGGCCGCATCGGCGTGGTCTTCGCGTGGGCCACGATCGCATACGGCATCACCGACGTGCTGGTGCAAGGCTTCGGCGGCGGCCTCTGGTTCACGTTCATCGGCTGGTTCTTGCTGCTCTCGGCGCAAGGCGAGGAGCGGCAAGCGCGGCTGCAGGTCGCACTGCGCGGCCACTCCGCGATGCAGCTCGCGGTGCCGGCAGCAGCGACGCTCTCGGCCGACACGCACGCCGACACCGCACTCAAGCTGATGCTGAGCAAGGGCGTGCGCGCGCTGCCGGTCGTGCTCGGCGAACGCTTCGTCGGCCTCGTCACGCTCGGTGACTTCACCCACACCGACGGCACGGCGCTCGAAGACACCTACGTCACCGCCGTGATGAAGCGCGAGCACGACGTCACGACGATCGCGCCGGGCGCCGACGCTGCGGAGGCGCTCGCGATCATGGGCAAAACGGGTTTCCACCAACTGCCGGTCGTCGACGTCGACGGTTTATTTCTCGGGTTCGTCACGCGCGAAGGCGTGATCGATTGGCTCGCCCATCACCGTGAACCGCAGGTGCAAGCGGCGTTACGCCAACCGTGAAGGCCGCGCTCCGCTGGTATCTGCCGATCGTCATCGTTGCGGCAACCTTGAACTTGCGCCCGGCACTGCTGACGCTCGGCATCGTGTTGCCCGCCGTGCAGAAGTCGCTTGCGCTCTCGCCGCTCGGCTCCGGCGTGCTCACCGCGCTGCCGATCCTCGCGCTCGGCCTTGCGTCGGCTAGTGCGGTGCAAGTCGGCCGCTGGCTCGGATGGAGCGGCGGGTTAGTCTTCGCGCTGCTGCTCGTCGGCGCGGGAACGCTGCTGCGCAGCGCCGGCAGCGACGTGCCGCTCTATACGGGCGCGCTCGTGCTCGGTCTCGGCATCGGCCTCGGCAACGTGTACGTGCCGACGCTCGTGAAGGCGCGTCTCTCGGCGCACATCGGCATCGCGATGGGCATCTACACGATGATGCTGGCCGTCGGTGCGCTGATCGCCGTGGCATTGACGCCGGTGCTCTTCACGCACTTCGGTGATTGGCGTCCAACGCTCGCGGTATGGGCATTCCCGGCGTTCGCCGCAGCGCTGATCGCGTTACCGCCGCTGGCCGACAACCTGCGCCCGCAAGAACACGTTCCCGGTATGGGACTTTGGCGCAACGGTTTGGCGTGGGCGGTGTCGGCCTACATGGGCTTGCAATCGGCGACGTTCTACGCGGTCTCGTTATGGATGGGCACGTTGATCGGTGCGCGCGGCCAATCGCTGCCGGCCGTCGCGACCGATCTCACGGTCTTCTTCTTCACGCAATTCTTGGCGGCGCTCGTCATGCCGGTGCTGCTCACACGCTCCCGCCGGCAAGATCTCTTGGCCGCCGCCGCTGCCGCGTGGAATGGGCTCATGATCGTCGGCATCCTCTACGGTCCGCCGGCGACGATCCTGACCTTCTGCGGTTTGCTGGGCGTCGGGATGGGCGCGATGTTCGGTATGGCTCTGACGTTCCAGGTCATCCGCGCGCGCTCGACCGATAACGCCGCACGTCTGTCGTCGATGGCGCAATGCGTCGGCTACCTGATCGCGACGGTGGGGCCGCTGGTCTTGGGGCTGGTCAACCGTTCGCCCGACGCGCGCCTCGAATCGACGCTGTGGCTCCTCACGATCGCGATCGCAACGCTGGTCGCCGGCCTCTTCGCCGGCCGCCCATTGTTTGTTGACGGGGCGGCTCGGCCGTAGGCCGAACGCGAAGGATTCACCGACGGTGAATCCACTAGGGGAACGGAACCCGCTTCTCCAACGCGCCTTGTGATATGGCAAAACTGAAACTCACCTGCGCTCTCTCCGCGAACCCGCGCACGAAGGGCATTGCCGAGGGGCAATTCGCGGCCGAAGGCATCGAACTCGAGGTGACGACGCTCCATCCCTCCGAGATGTTCTTCCGGCAGCTCAAGAACGCCGAATTCGACGTCTCGGAAATGTCGAACTCGTCGCTCTCGATCATGACGGCGCAAGGACCGACGCAGTGGGTGGGCATTCCCGTCTTCACCTCACGGCAGTTCTTTCACACCAACATCATGATCCGCACCGATCGCGGCATCGAGAAACCCGCCGATCTCGCCGGCAAGAAGTTCGGCATCGCGGAGTTTCAGCAGACCGCGGGCGTGTGGACGCGGCAGGCGCTGCGCACGGAATTCGGCGTCGACCCGCGCAGCATGCACTGGTACATGGAACGCAATCCCGATCAGAGCCACGGCGGTTCGACCGGCTTCGTGCCGCCGCCGGGCATCGACTTGCAGTACATTCCGAAAACCAAAGACATCGGCCAGATGCTCATCGACGGCGAACTCGATGCCGGCCGCTGGATCAACGCGCGCAACCTGATCGACCGCAGCAACGCCGATCCGCTCTCGAGCCCGAACGTGCGCTACCTCTTCGATCCGCCCGAGGTCGAGGCCAAGCGTTACTACGCGAAGACGGGCATCTATCCGATCAACCACTGCGTGGTCGTGCGCCGCTCGATCGTCGAGAAGTACCCGTGGGTGATTCTCAACCTCTACAGCATGTTCCAGGAAGTCAAAGCTCGCAACGCGCGCACGCTCGACGCGACGCTCGAACCGTATTACGAGTCGGGCCTGATCGACGCCGCCGAGAAGGCGACGCTGCATAAAGACATCATGCCCTACGGCATCAAGGCGAACCGCAAAGCGCTCGAGGAGATCTTGCAGACGAACCTCGAGGACGGTCTGGTGAAGCGAAAGGTCGGGATCGAAGAGATGTTCTCGCCGAACACGCTGGATCTCTGATGCGCGCGCTCATCGCGAGCGTTCTTCTGGCGCTGCTGCCGGCCGGTGCTTTGGCGCAGTCCGCGCCGCCGGCGCTGACGCCGATTCGCGTCGCGGTCATCGGCTACGCCGACGCGACGTCGCTGCCGGTCTACGCGCAAGCGGCGGGCATCTTCAAGAAGTACGGTCTCGATGCAACGGTCACGTCGTTCAACGGCGGCGGCGCGATCATCGCGGCCGTGGCCGGCGGTTCGCTCGAGATGGGTTTCTCCAACCTCGTCTCGGCCGCATCGGCGCTGCAGCGCGGGATTCCGATCGTCGTGCTCGCGCCGGCCGCCATCTTCGATGACAAAAACCCGGTCGATAACGCGCTCGTCAAAGCGAAGGGCTCGAAGCTCAAGACCGGCGCCGATCTCGCCGGTAAAGCGGTCGCCGTCACCACGCTCGGCGGCGGCTTGCAGCTTGCCGCGTCGGCCTGGATCGACAAAACCGGCGGCGACTCGAAAACCGTGCACTTCGTCGAACTGCCGAACTCCGAAATGCCGGCCGCGCTCAAAGCCGGCCGCATCGATGCCGCGATGATCTCCGAACCCGCGCTCACGCAAGCCAAAGCCGACGTCGATCTCTTAGCCGACGCGTTCGGTGCGATCGCGCCGCGCTACACGCTCGGCGTGTTCGCCGCCTCAAAGACGTGGGTCGCCGCCAACCCCGATGCCGCGCACCGCTTCGTGCAAGCGATGGTGGAAGCTGCACGCTGGGCCAACACGCATCACGCCGAAACCGCGAAGATTCTCGCGCCTTTCCTCGGCACCGACGCAACGAGCATCGCCGCCACCGCGCGCTCAACCTTCGGCGACTCGCTCACCTACGCGCTGCTCCAACCCCAACTCGACGTCGCCTACAAATACGGCCAACTCAAAACCCCCTACGACACCCACCAAATCGTAACCGACGCCCAACCCTACTGGCGCGGCATCCGCTAAGCCCCCTCGGTATGTCATCCCGAGCAAAGCGCATGAAGTGCGCGTCGTCGAGGGACCGCGATAATCTCCGTCGCGGAGCCCGGATCGGCGTTGCCCTGGCTGCTTCGAAAGATGCTCGCGGTCCCTCGACGACGCACCTGCGGTGCTTTGCTCGGGATGACATTACGACATTCACTCGCTGCTTTTGCAATCACGTTCGCTTGAGCAGCCGATGGCCGTAGGGCCGAGGTGTCATCCTCTCACCACTCCCTATTCTTCCCACTAATCTGTCGGGAGAAGCGGTAAATCGACGATGAAGCGGGAGCCGGCGGTTATGTGGATGTCGCCGCCGTGGGCTCGGGCGATCCAGCGGCAGATGGGGAGGCCGAGGCCTGTGCCGCCGGTGGTCGTGACGAAGCGTTCGAAGATTTTCTCGCGCAGTTCGGGCGCGACGCCGTCGCCGTCGTCTTCGACCGCGATCGACGGCGCGGTCGCCGGTTTGGGCGATGTCGATCGAGACGCCGCTGCCGGCATGACGCACCGCGTTGTCGACCACGTTGGCGAATAAGCGGCGCAGCCGCAGCGCATCGCCGTCGACGAACGTGCCTTCGCCATCGTTCACCGCGATGCGCACGCCGGGCCGCGCGGCGCCGTACTCGGCGGCGACGTCGCGCACGAGCGACGATACGTCGACCGGCTCGAACAAGCCCGAGGGCACGTGCTCGACGCGCGCGAGCGTGAGCAGATCGCCGATCAGCGCCGATGCGTCGATCGCCATCTTCGTGATCGGCGCCGAGCGCGCGCTGCGCGTTCGTCGGCGCGTGCCGCCGTGCGCGCCTTGCGCGGTCGTGGCGATGCGCGCGAGCGGCGTGCGCAGTTCGTGCGCGGCTTCGCTGGCAAAGCGCGTTCGCGATCGCGCGCTTCGCGTCAGCGGCCGCGTGGAGATCAGCGCCAGCGCGTAGGCCGCAACCGCCACCACGAACAACAGCGCCACCTCGATCGCCGGCGATGACGAGCCCCGCTTGGAGCAGCGCGTGATGGTAGACGTACGCGCCCTCGGGCAGATCGATGATCGGGCGCAGCGCGTCGGCGTCGACGCGCGCGATAAATGCAAACGCCGCCGCGCCTAGCGCCAGCAGCACGACCGCGACGATCGCCGTGTAGGCCGCCGCGACGCGGAGGACTACGCGGTCAATTTGTAGCCGACTCCCCACACCGTTACGAGCCGGTCGGCCGCGCCGACCGCGCGGAGTTTGCGCCGGATCGCACTGACGTACACTTCAACGACATTCCGCGAACCGTCAAACGACGTTCCCCATACGAAATCCAGGATCTGATCCCGGGACAGGACGATCCCGGCATTCGCCGCGAGATACTCGAGAACCCGGAACTCGGTCGCGGCGAGCTTGCACCGGCTTGCCGCCGACCTCGAGCGTCCGGCCGCCCGAATCGACGACCAGATCGCCGACGACGTAGCGGTCGCGCACCGGCATCGGTCCGCGGCGCAGCAGCGCGCGCAACCGCGCGTGCAGTTCTTCTTCGACGAACGGCTTGACCAGATAATCGTCGGCGCCGGCATCGAGTCCGCGCACGCGGTCTTCCACCGCATCGCGCGCGGTGAGCATCAGCATCGGCGTCTGAATGCCGGCGGCACGCGCTTGGCGCGCCACGGTGAAGCCGTCGCGGCGCGGCAAGCCCGATGTCGACGATCGCAACGTCGAAGCGATCGTGCGAGAGCGCATCGAAACCCTCGTCGCCGTCGCGCGCGACGTGCACGGCAAACTTGCGGCGTTCGAGTATCTGATCGCACGCCTTCGGCGATTTCCACATCGTCTTCGATCAGCAGAACGCGCACGATTCCTCCAGCTGGGTTGCAGCAGGTTCATTGCGGGGCACTGCAAGCGGTCGCGCAGGCTGAGCGCCAGCGCGCGCAGCGACGGGATCGTCGGCGTCTTGGATCACGCGCGCGAGGTCGGCGCTGGCTTCGGCGCGCCGGTCGGCACGCAGCATCAGCGTCGCGAGCGCAAAGCGCGCCCGCGCGTAGCCGGGGCTCAGCGCCAGCGCCGCTTCCAGTTCGGTTTGCGCCGGCAGCGTAGTCGCCGGCGCGGATCTCGGTGACGGCGAGATCGTAGTGCGCGAGCGCGTACGACGGCGACGGCCGCGGTCAGCGCGGCGAAATCGGCGCGGGCGGTCGGCGAGATCGTTCTGCTTGAGCGCCACGAGACCGCGGCTGTAGTGCGCGCGCAGCGACGTCGGCGCGATCGCGACGAAGCGATCGGCGGCGCGTGCGCGCGCGCGCGAGATCGCCGGCCTGCAGCGCCGTTTCGACGAGATTGGCGGCGGCCGCGGCAAAGCCCGGATCGCGCTTGAGCGCTTCGTCGAAGGCGTCTTCCGCCGCGGCGAACTCGCCGAGGTGCGCTTGCGCGATGCCCAGGTTGTAGCGTGCGGTCGAACCGCGCGGTTCGGGCGGATCGAGCGCGACGACGCGCGTGAATTCGGCCGCCGACGTGCTGCCAGTCGGCCTTCGCTGCGGCATCGAGGCCGCGGCGGAAACGTTCGACGACTTCGCGATCGCGCGCCAGCGCGTCGAGCTGCGCGGGCGCGGTCGTGCGCGCGACCGGGGTCGCCGCCGGATAGGCTTGCGCGAGAACCGATAGTCGGTGCGAACGCCGTCACGAGCAGCGCGCAGGCAGCGATCCGAAACATCAGCGGTCGGTGGGAAGCGCCGCGTCCGGAAGTTTCGTGGCCGTCGCGTTGCGCTCGGCAGTGCACGCCCAGCCCTTGCGGCCTTCGATCGTGATCGGCGGCAGCAGACCGGCCGGCGCGCTCGGTTCGACCAGGCGTGGCAACATCGAAGCCGCCCTCGGCGGCAAACGGCAATCCCGGCCGCTGCCCCCAGGGTGAGGAGCGCGGTAACCAGCAGGACTGCCGGCGAGAGAACGCGTTGCACACCCCTATCCTACACCGAGAACGTAAGACAATTCTGAAAGCTCTGGCGCCTGGCGGCATGTATGTTGCTGGCCACTACCCTCGCTTGCTTTCGCGAGCCGACCTCGTCGTCGGCGTGGTCCACGATACCGACGGCTACCCGGTTGCAGGGCGGCACCGTGACCCTGCGCGGACCGCCGGCGGCAAGCCGGCCGGGAGCGGCACGACGGCCGCCGACGGGACGTTCGCCGTCGAGTCGGCGCCGGCGACGGCGCGAGCGTCGAGGTGCGCTGCACCTACTGCGTGCGCGATGACCGTGCGCACGCGTGGCCGGCGCGCCGGTGGTCGCCGTGGTGCAGCGCTTCGCGGCCTTGCGCGACCGCGGGATCTCGGCCGCCGACGCGCGCGTGCTGCCCTACGACAACGGTCTCGAAGATGGCCGCGCTGATGCCGTTCGTCGTCGCCAACGGCGGCGCGATCAGCGATCGCGGCCTCGGCGGCGCGCGCGGCACCGTGGTCGCCGACGGCTTCGCGCTCTATCGCGCGAGCGACGGCGTGGATCTCGGCACGCGCATTCCGGCGCACGCCGCCGCGACGATTTCCGAGACCGATCCGTCGCAAGCGAATGCCTACGCATGCCAACAGCGCCGGCGGCTTGTTCTCGATCGACACGCTCGATCGATCGGCCGGTCTCGCGCGCGGCGACGCCGGTGCCGGCGGCGACCTCGTGCTGCGCGGCGGCAACGATCTTCGCGGCGCGTTCTCCACGGCCGGCGGCGCATACGCGGCAACGCGCGGCGTGCTCGACGGTACGCTGCCGGCCGGCGGCGGCACGCTCGATCTGCGCGCGATTTCCGCGAGCGCAATCGGCGTCGAGCGCGGCGGGGTTTTCCGGCTCGTACGCCGTGCCGGTGCGCGCGTCGACGCTTCAGCACGGCGCTGAGCATGACGCGTTCGACGGATCTCAACGGTCCGGAGAACGATAGCATCGCCTCGTTCACCCTGCGCTCGGGAGAACTGACGTACGGCGTGCGCGCGCAGCGCCAAGCCGACGTCATCGGCTACGGCGGCGGCGTCGACTACGATGCGCGCGCGTACGTGCAAGTGCTGCACGACGACGGGCGCACGCGGCTCTTCGCGTCGCTCGCCGCCGCGAACGACGGCGAGTCGCTGCATGGCGCGAGCACGACGAGCGGCGCGGTGCTGCCGATCCTCACCGCATCGACCCGCATCGGCTCGACGTTCGAGGTGCACGCCGACAGCGTGGACGCGTTGCTGACGACGCCGCTGTACGGATGACGGCTACGGTTCGGCCGTCAACCGCTCGCAGCTCCTCGACGCGGGCGCCGGTTTCGATGACGACAATCGTTTCCGCATCGACCTGATGGCCTTCCGGCAAACCGTCACCGGGCCGGCGTACGGCACCACCGGCGGCAGCGGCATCTCAACGGTGTGGCAGATCGCGCCGTCGCTCGCGCTGCGCTCGTGGGTGCTGATCTCGCACGACAGCGGCACGACGTACGGCGGCGGCGTCTACGCGACGGGCGTGCAGAGCCTCGACCGCAACGTCACCTGGCTCACCGCCGGCAACGTGATGCGCGTCGATGCGATCTGGCGCAGCGGCAGCATCGAAGGTGACGTGAGCGTACCGCTCGGCGCACACACGCGCATCGTTGCCGGAACGCGCCGCGACGGGACGACGCGCGTCGTCACCGCCGGAATCGTTTGGCCCTAAGCGGTTCCCAGGGCGACTTCTGCGGCGGTTGGCATTTGGTTGATCACCGCGGCGATGCGTCCGGGGACGTAATAGTGCACCATATGACCCGCCCCTTCCACGAGTTCCGCATCGTGGTGCAAGGTCAGTTGCGCGAGACGGTTCGACTGCGCGGCGGGATCGACGACCTTGTCGCCGCTACCCGCGATGATCGCAATGGGGAGGTCGAGTTCGCCGTAACGCTCTGCTAAGAGCGCAGCCGCGGGCACCATTTCCAACGCTTCTTGCGCGGCCGCCCGCAGCTGCGACGGGCGGCGCGACATCGAGAGCGGCAGCTTTGCAAACACGGGCGGGACCGGTGCCGGTGCGAACACCTGGTGCACGGTTAACGGCGTTATCAACCTCGCGAGCACCGGTGAAATGGTGTGGCTCATGACGTCGCCGATAATCGGGACTGCGGGCGCGCCTTGCAGCAGAACATCCGGCCGCACCGACGGAAAGTAATAACCGGACACTAAGACCAAGCGATCGACGTCGCCCGGGAAATCGAGCGCCAGCGCCAGCGCGACGAGAGTTCCCCACGAATGTCCCACGACGGCCGGGCGCTTCACGTCCAACGCTGCCAGCGCGTCGTGCAACAGCGCAGCTTGACGAAACGGCGTCCAGCGAATGCCGCGCGGACGCTCGCTATGGCCGAATCCGGGGCGATCGAAGGCAATCACGCGATGGCTCGCAGCCAGCGCATCGAACACGCCGCTCAGTTCCCAATCGCGAGCGCTCACCCCGTTACCATGCAAGAGAACGATCGGCGGCCCCGCACCGCGCTCGATGTAGTGCAGCTTGACCCCGTCCACGTCGATGAACTGTCCGTCCGGCGGGTTCGCGCGTTCCGTAGCGCGCGCGGATTGGTTCACGATGGCACCAATGGCAACCGTGCCTGCCGCAAGAGCGCCGGTAACGACGCGGGCGAGTCGATGAGATTTCACTCGGACCCTGTACCCATCCCGAGCGGTAAAATGTGGTACACGTGATATATGGCCAAGCGAAGGAGCAAGCCGTCGGTTCGTGTCGGTACGTGCGGCTATTCATACAAAGATTGGATCGGGCCGCTGTATCCGCCGAAAACCGCAGCGACCGAAATGCTGGGTCTGTACGCGCGGCACTTCACGACCGTCGAGATCGATGCCACCTATTACCGTGTTCTTCCGCAGTCCACGTTCGAATCGATGGCCGCGCGCACGCCGGACGGTTTTCGTTTCACCGCCAAGCTGCCATCGGCCGGGACGCACATGCCGCAGCCTGGACAGCATCACATCCACGAAGACGTTCTGGCTTTCAGGCGTAATCTGGAGCCGCTGCTCGACGCCGGAAAGTTCGCTTGCGTCTTAGCGCAATTTCCAAACGCGTTTCATCCGAACGAAGGCACGCATTCCTATCTCGAGATGCTGCGCGAAAGCTTAGAGGGCATTCCCCTCGTTGCAGAGTTTCGTCACCGCGAGTGGCAGACCGACGAGACGCTGCAGCTCCTGCGCCGCCTCGACGTCGGCCTCGTCAATGTGGACGAACCGCACTTCAAGACGCTCTTTCGTGAGAGCACCGACGTAACGAGCAGCATTGCGTACGTGCGTTTTCACGGACGTAACGCAAAGAACTGGTGGCGCGGCACGAACGAATCGCGCTACGACTACCTCTACGAACCGGCCGAGCTCGAACCGTGGGCGCAGCGCATCGTCGATATTTCGGCAAACCCGGAGGTGAAAGAAGTCCTCGCCTTCTTCAACAACCACGCGCGCGGCCAAGCCGTAAAGAACGCGGAGTTGTTCGAAGACATGCTCAAGACCGTCTTGCCAAAGGGCATGGTGCAGACCGCCGCCGCAGCACCGCCCGGGGGACCGCTTGTTGCGGAGCAGCTCAGCTTCGATGCCGTCCCTTAAGAAGCGTCGAGACCGTCCAGGGCGCCCATTTTTCGGGCGGTTTCTTCCCAGTAGTGATAGGACTTGCGGTTGCCGTGCGCGCCGCCTTGCTCGCTGCGCATCGTCGCCAGCTCGCTGCCGGCGAAGTAGGTGGGCGTGCCGATCTGCAGGGCTTGGTGTTGCGCGTGCGCGTTTTCTTCCGCGTTGATCATGCGCACGACGGCTTCTTCCGCCGATATCCCCATCACGACCGTGCCGTGCTGACGCAGCACGACGATCTTTTCCGCGCCCATCGCATCAGCCATCGCTTTGCCGCGCGTTTCCGTGTTGATCAGCACGGCTGAGTCGAACACCGGCGCGCCGGCTTCGGGAATGAACGCGGCGGACGGGATCAGCGGCTGCAGTTTCTTGCCGACGGCCGAGAGCGCGAAGATGAACGGCGGATGCGAATGCACGATGCCGCCGACGTCGGGATGACGGCGATAGATCTCGCGGTGGATGTGCCACTCGCTCGGCGGCTCGATACCCTCGCCGATCCGGCGCCCGGCGGCGATGTCGAACGGCACGATGTCTTCGGCCGTCAGCGACGAGCGGCTCGCGTGTCGATTATTGATCCAGAACACGTTCGGATCGTGCTCGTCGCGCTGGCTCACGTGGCCGTTGCGATCCATGACCAAGGCGGCGTTGCAAATGCGCACCGCGCGGGCAATGAGATCGCCGTATTTGGTCGAGGACGGATCGAGCGTTTGCGTCATAGCCTTACGTTTCTGGGCCTACTTTCGGCCCCCTGGTTTGCTCGCGGCCGTAAACGATTGGGTGCCGGCGTTCCAGGTCGAAATCATGTCGCCGTCCTGGCCGACGCCGCGCTGCGCGTACTTCCCGTAGTCGTAGACGCCGCTGACGCCGGGATAGGCACGCTGACGTTCGATGAAGTCGTGAACTTGGTCGGCCGTCGGCGTGCCGTTGTAGTGCCGGAACGCGTCGACGTAGATCATCGCCATGTCCCAGATTCCGCCGTATCCGCCGTCGGTTTGCACGCCGGCGGCATTGAAGGCCTTGAAGTAGATCGCTTGCTTCTTCGCGATCGGCGGCGGAACGATCGCACCCGGCGCCATGTCGAGCATACTCTCGAAATAGATCTGCTTGGGCAGTATGTGCGCGTACTGTTTCATCTGGTCGGCCGTTTGATTGCCGGCGCCGGTGAAGATCGGAATATCGAGTCCGCCGTCGCTCGCGCTGCGCAAGACGGTGCCGAACGGCGTGCCGACGGCCCACGAAATCAGGGCTTGCGGATTCGCTGCTTTGATTTGCGAGATCTGGGCCGCGGCGCTCACGTCGAGCGGCGCGAAGTGCTGGTGCGCGACGACTTGGAGCGAGTGGAACTCCGGCTCCGCCAAAGCGAGTTCCAGCGACTTGTCGACCGCCTGTCCGCTCGCATCGGTCGAGTTCAGGATCGCGATGCGCGTGTAGCCGTGCTGCAAGATGTAACGCAGCAGCACCGCCGCGCCGTCCTCACCGGTCGGCCCGTTGGAGAACATGTAGCTGCCCGGATCGGGCCGGACCGACGGCGAGATGCAGTACGACACCGGGCCGCTCTTCGTCACGATCGGCAGCATCGCCGAACACGTTGCGGTGAGCGAGGGGCCGAGCATCGCGGGGATTTTTTTCGCCGCCAATTGCGTCGCGAGTTCGACCGCGGTCTGCGGGTTCGAACCGTCGTCGATCACGACGAACTTCAGCGGACGGCCGGCGATGCCGCCGGTGCTGTTGACGAGGCCTTCGATGATCGTCAGCGTTTTGGCCGCCGAGGTGGCGAAGAACGCGCCGGCGCCGGTCATCGAGAGCATCGCATCGATCTCGACGGGCGGGCCGTCGAGGGCGCTGTGAGGGAATCGGCGCAACCAGCAGCGCGAGCACAGCGAGAACGGTCAGCGCGCGTTTCATACGGCCGCCACGCTGCGCCAGAAGCCGAGCGTTTCGCTGTCTTTCGGAACGTACGCCGCGCGCACGACCATCTCGGCCAACGGATCCACGCCGTCGGGGCGATCGATCATCAACGGATCCTTTCCGGCCTGAACGGCGTCGATCGCTTCGAGCAACTGGCGGCGCATCGTGATCACGCCGCGGTCGGTCGTCGCGAGGTGTTCGAGCGAACGGTCGCAGATCGCGCCCTGGCTCTCGGTCGCAAACTTGTCGTGGTCCTGAAAGCGCGTTCCCATCCCGATGAACGTATCGCCGCGCCGCAACTCCTCGCGGTCTTGTCCGTAGCGATTCGCTGCGTTGCGGCGCGGGACGTAGCGCTCGTCGCCCCGCGTGTCGCATTCACCCGCCACGTAGGCGCGGTCGATCGGCCCGGCATAACGGTGCACGATCACGTACTTCCAGTGGTGCGTGTCGTCGATCGGCACGTGCCAATGGTGCTGGTAGCCGTCGTTCTCGTCGCGCGGCTGAACCTTGGGATCGATGCGCGGCGTGCCGACGAACGCGGAGAGGTTGGGCATGATGAAGTTCGTCACGCGCACCATGTCGGTCTCCTCGCTTGCGTGACGGCGGGCGTAGGTGCGAAAGCCGAACGGCGATTCCTCGATCGTGATCGTGGGCGCGACGTCGTTATAGATCACGTTCACGCGCGCGGTCGTTGGTGCGCCGCGGAACCTTGAGACGGTGCAGAAACGACACGTGCTGCGGGTCGATGTTGCCTTCATTGCCCTGCAGGTAGTTGCACTCGTGCAGCACTTTCGTCGCATACGAATGCTCGGTGGGCGCGCGCAAAAACGGCAGGCCCGGCAGCGGCGGCGGCTCGCCCGTGCCCATGTAGGTGAGGATCACACCGCCCGCTTCGATGCACGGATACGCCGTGTGCCGCACGCGGCTCGCGTAGGTGCTGTCGGCGGGCTCACCGGGCTGTTCGAGACAGCGTCCGTCTTTGGCAAACAGCCAGCCGTGATAGACGCAGCGCAAGCCGCCGTCCTCGACGCGGCCGTAACTCAAGTCCGTTTGCCGGTGCGGACAGCGCAAGCCCATCAGCGCGGGCGCGCCCGCTTCATCGCGAAACAGCACGAGATCTTCGGAGAGAATGCGCACCGGGATCGGATCGCCGTGACCCGGCAGTTCTTCGGAGAGCGCGACGGGCTGCCAGTAGCTGCGCATCATCGCGCCGCCCGGCGTTCCGGGACCCGTGCGCGTGACGAGTTCGTTTTGCTCGGCGGTCAGCATCGTTACGTTCCGGCCGGCGTCGCCGCGGGCAGTTTCAGCCGCGGGAACGCGCGCAAGGCGTTCTTGTTGAAGATCGCGAGCTTGTCGTCATCGGTGAGGAAGTCGAATCCGTCGATCATCTTCACGAGGTCGTCGGCCGGCGCGTTCGTCTGCGGATTGATTTGATGCGTGCCCGCGCCCGGCGCTTCGGTGCCCAGCAGAATCCGGTCGACCCCGCGCTGGCGAATCGCCGTCTGCACGAAGTACGGATCGTACGCGCAGCTATCGAAGAACAGGTTGTCGACCAGGCTCGAGGCGACCGGTTTCGTGTTGCCCGCATAACTCCAGGTCACCGGGATGCCGACCTGTCCGCCCGATTTCTCACCGCTGTCGCGCACGAGATTGTCTTCACCGCGCGCATAGGCGACGTAGTCGACCGGCTTGTTCGTGCTGAGCAGCCGGTTGAGGGCGCCACCGCAGTGACACACGACCACGCGCAACTTCGGAAACCGTGAGAACACGTCGTTCTGTTCGAGCAGCTGCGTGGCGAGCGTTTCTTCGACGAGGTTGCTGAACTGGTAGGAGCGCGCGACCGATTCGAGCCGCGGATCGCGGCTGCCGCACGGGTGCACGACCAGCGTGGCGTTGAGTTCCTCGGCCTTCGCGTAAAGCGGGAACCAGTACGGTTTGTCCATGCCGGGCGTCTTGCCGTCGCCGGCCGGATCGGGGTTGACGATCGCGCCGACGAAACCGAGTTCGTTGATGGCACGCTCGAGTTCGGCAACGCAGTTCGAGGTGTCGAGCTCGGAATTTTGCGGCAGCCCGGCGACGCCGATGAAACGGTTCGGCGCGATGCGCATCTGCTGCGCGATCAGATCGTTGACGGTGCGCGTCCACGGTTCGACCAGAAACGGGCGCTCCCAGTGCATCATCGCGACCGGCCGCGGCGAGAGCAGCTGCACGTCGATATCGTGCGAGTCGAGCATCCGCAGATGACGGTCCATCGCGGGCTTCACCTGTTCGTCCGTCAGGTCGAATTTGCTCGGACGATTGCGCAGCGCGATCAGGTTGTAGGCGTAGGCGCGCACGTGCGGCGGCGATGAAAGGTGCCCGTGAACGTCGATGACCAGCTGATCGCGGAACATGTTACCTCCAAGAAGATTGCAGCAGCGCGTCGATCACGCGTGCGTAGTCGGCATCGTCGATTGCGACGCGTTTGATCAAACGGCGGTACCAAGCGAAGCCGTAAAAAAGATCGGCCAGCGCTTCAACGTCGATATCGGCGCGCAGTTCACCGCGGTCGCGCGCGCGGCAGATGACGGTCTCCGCCTGATCGCGGCGCGAGCCAAGATACGCATCGACCACTTCGGCCAGCTTCTCGTCGTACTGCGCCTCGACGACGAGCGAGTGTAAGAACGGCGGTCCGGGACGTTGGCGGATCGCGAAACGGTGGGCGAGGATCGCCAGATCGTCGCGCACCGAACCCGTATCGGGAATGCCTTCGGGTTCGCTTTCGTCGCGCTGGGCCAGCACGGCCGCAACGAGGTCGATCTTCGTGGTCCAGCGCCGGTAGATCGTCTGGCGCGTCACGCCCGCCCGCTGGGCCACCCGCTCGATGCTCAGGCCGCTATAGCCGGCTTCGACGAGCAGCGCCTCACTGGCGGCGACGATCGCCCGCCCGGTCTCGACGCTCAGCGGACGGCCCGCCTTGGCCGGAACCGGGGACCCTGCCGCCAGCGATTTCAATACAGACACTTACTGTATCGTATTAGCGGGGCAACAATGTTCCTGCATTGAAAGCGCCTCCCGATGGCCCGTATCTCCACCGTCGTCTGCACCTCGCACAGCCCGTGGCTTTTTGCCGGCCCCGACGACTGGGTGAGCCAGGGCGCCGAACGGTATGCCGACGGCAAGCAAAAGCCCCAGGTGCCGACCGACTCGCCCGAGGTAACCGCGGAGAAACACGCGCGCTGCATGCGAGCCTTCGAGGTGCTGCGCAATCACGTGGCGGCAAAACGGCCCGACGTGCTGATCATCTTCGGCGACGATCAAACCGAGCAATTCGACTTCAAGAACTTGCCGGCGTTCAACGTGTTCGTCGGCGCGCAATTCGAAGGCTGGAAGATCTCGCACTACCTCGGCATGCCCAAGCACGGTAAGAAGCGCGAAGCGCGCGAGAAAAACGGCGAGAACTGGACGAGCGTCAACGGCCATCCCGAACTCGCGAAGGCAATAACCGTCGGCTTGATGGATCGCGGCTTCGACGTTTCGTACTCGCTCGAGATGAACGATCCCGAAGAAGGCATGGGGCACGCGATCATGCGCGCCGCGACCGTGCTCACGCCGGCCTACGACATCCCGGTGATTCCGTTTCTGGTGAACTGTTGCTACGGTCCGGCGCCGCGCGGCAAACGCTGCTACGAACTCGGCCGTGCGCTGCGCGACGCGATCGAAGCGATCCCGCTCGATCTCAGCGTCGCCGTCGTCGGATCGGGCGGCTTGTGGCACATGCTCCGCGCGCCGGAACCGATTCTCGATGAAACATTCGATGGCGGCATTCTCGAGGGCGTGCGCACCGGCAACGCGCGCGCGATGGCCGCGGTGCTCGACGGCTACGCGCAACCCGTCGACTTCGCCGATCCCGGCTCCGTGCGCTATGCGAGCAACGGCAGCGGCATGGTGCTCGGCATCGGGCACGGCTCGGGAGAAGTGCGCAACTGGATCACGGCCGCCGCGGTGGCCGACGGCCTGCCGGGCACGGTGGTCGATTACGTGCCGATCTACGCCTCGCCGATCGGCGTCGCGTTTGCGTACTGGGATCAGGTTTGATCGTCACGCGGCGCAGAGCGCTGGCAGCGGTCGCGGGCGCGCTCGCGCTGGGCCCGCGTGCGGCGGGCGCGCAGTTGACGCCGGTGCGCTTCGGACTGACGCGCAGCGATGCGCAACTCGCCGTCGAGTGCGCCTCCGAAATGGGCATGTTCCGCGACGCCGGCCTCGATGTCGACGTGCAGACGCTCGGCAACGGCGGCATCGTGATGTCGGGCGTCATCGCCGGCGCGCTCGACGTCGGCATCTGCGATGACATCCAGCTCGGCAACGCAGCGATCCACGGCATTCCCATCGCCGGCTTCGCGGGCGGCGCGCTCTTCACGATCGACGAGCCGACGCTCACGCTCGTAAGCCTCAAGAACGGCACGGTGCGCACGGCCAAGGACCTCAACGGGCAGACCGTCGCCGTCGTGCAGCTGCAGTCGCAGAGTTCGGTTGCCACGACGGAATGGCTGCGCACGCACGGCGCCGACATCGCGCAGGTGAAGCTCTACGAGATGCCGCTCGCGCAAATGATGCCGGCGCTGAGCCGCGGGCTCGTCGCGGCGGCGTTTCTCGGCGAGCCGTACCTGAGCGCCGCCAAGAGCGACCTCTTCGTCCTGGGCGCGCCGTTCGAGGCGATCGCGAAGACGTTCTATATCAACACCTACTTCGCGACGCGGTCGTGGCTCGCAGCCAACCGCGACACGGCGCGCCGCTTGACCGGCGCCCTCTATGCCGCCGCGCGCTGGACGAACGCGCATCACCCGGAAAGCGCCGCGATTGAAGCGCGCTGGATGAAGATCGACCCCGAACTGCTCGGCACGATGGCACGCAATACGTTCGCGACCACGCTCGAAGCGCGCTTGTACCAGCCCGTGCTCGACATCGCGGCCCGCTATCATCTTCTGCCGAGCCGCGTGCCGGCTACCCAAGTGATGGTCACGATCTAGATCCCGGAGGGCTCACCATGAATCGCTCGCACTTTGTCGCCGCTGCCGCAACCACCATCGCGCTCGGTCCGCGTGCTGCGCGCTCCGCAACGAGTCCCACAATTCGGGTGAGCGCCGGTGCGGTGGAAGAATTCGCGCAGCCGTTTCTCGCGGCGCAAAAGGGCTTCTTCCGCGACGCGGGCCTGAACGTCGAGCTGACGATCATTCCGGGTGGCGGCTTGACGACGCAAGCCGTGGTCGGCGGCGCGATCGATGCGGGCGTGACGAACAGCGGCTCGATGTCCTCAGCGCACGTGCGCGGACTGCCGGTGTATTGGCTCTGCCCGGGCGGGATCTACAGCCAGGCGTCGCCGATCGCGCACGTCGTCGTCGGCAAAACGTCGCCGATCGCTGATGCCGCGGGCCTAAACGGCAAGACGATCGGCGTCTCGACGCTCAACGACATGGTGCAGGCGAGCGCCATGCTGTGGATCGACAAACACGGCGGCGACTCGCATGCGGCCAAGTGGTTCGAGATCAAGACGGGCGAGATGGGTGCCGCGATCCAGGCCGGGCGAATCGACGCCGCGATCATGGTCGAACCCGCGTACACCGCAACGAAGGATACGGTGAAAGTTATCGGCCTGCCGTATGAGGCGCTGAACAACGGCAAGTCATTTCAAACGGCCGGACTCATCGGCAACAAGGCTTGGGTCGATGCGAACCCCGATCTAGCGCGCCGGCTCGTGCAAGTGATTCTCCACACCGGCGATTGGGCGAACAAAAACGCCGCCGAAGAAGTCGCGCTGCTCTCACAACTCACCAAAGTCGATGCGGCCGCAATCAACTCATACCCCCGCATCCCCTACGCAACAAAATACGACCCCGGCCTGATCCAGCCGGTGATCGACGTCATGGCCAAATACGGCTTCATCCCCAAACCATTCGCCGCCGCAGAACTCCGAGCGCCCGGAGCGTAACCCCCCGCTGTCATCCCGAGCAAAGCGCCGGAGGCGCGTCGTCGAGGGACCGCCACAATCGCTGAAGATCGTGGCTGTCCCTCGACAAGCTCGGGATGACAATGGGGTTAGCTAACCGTGGTTGTGTTCGTCGCGACCGCCTGGAGCTGCGGGGCGACCGGCCGGCGCTGCGGGGCGACCGGCGGGGGCGGCGCGTTGCATTTGCGGGGCCGGGCGTTGCATTTGCGGGGCCGGGCGTTGCATTTGCGGCGCAAACGCGTGCTGGACCGGTGCCGCGTGTTGCACAGGTGCAGCGTAGCTATGCTGCACGGGTGCCGCGTGTTGCATCGGAGCAGCGTGCTGCTGCGGTACGAACGCGTGTTGGACCGGTGCTGCGCGGTGTTCTTGCGGAACGGCCGCGTGCTGCACGGGAGCAGCGTGGTGCTGCTGCACCATTGCAGCGTGCTGCGCGGGAGCGGCGTGATGCACTTGCATTGCGGTGGCATGTTGCGGAGCAGCAGCGCGATGCTGTGCTACCGGGCGCGCGGCCGTATTCGGGCGGCGAGCCGCCGTCACCGGACGCGAGTACGGGCGGGCCATGGCGGCCGTTGCCGGACGCCCGTGGTTGACCTTCGAGAGGTTGCCGCGCGTGGTCGCCGCGATCCGGGCGTGCTGCATTTGCACGCTGGTCGGACCGGTCACGCGGTGGTTACGAACCGCGAGCTGGTTTGCGTTCGGGCGCGCCGATACGCCGCCGCGGCCGCCGTTGTAGCTCACGCGATTCCACGTGTGTTGCGCCGCGCGCGGATCGCTATAGACATTACGCACCACGTTGCGGTTGACGTTGCTGATCGCGGTGTTGTAGGCGAACTGCCGGCCGTGCCATCTGCCGCCGGAATACCCGTTACCGTAGTAGCCGTAGCCGTAATCGACACCGCCGTACCAGCCGACTTCCGGTGCCCAATAACCCGATGAAAAGACAAACGCGACGCCGTTCCAGGCCCAGTATCCGGGCGTCCAATAGAGGCCGTATTGCGGCGCGGGCACCCAGGTGCCGGGAACCCAGTAGTAGCCGTCAGAGGGGTCGAACGCCCAATAACCGGGCGACCAGATGTAGTTCGGATCCGGCGCCGGCGGCTGCACGTAGTACGGGATCGGCGGCGGCCCGAAGCTGACGGTAATGCCGATGGACTGCGCTGCTGCCGGTTTCGGCAGCGAGATCGCGGTGAAGAGCATTGCGACTGCGAGAAACGCCACCATGAATTTTGTGAGGGTTGTTGATCGTCGCACGATCGTCTCCAGTCTGGATAAGTGCAATATGATGTTCACCGCTGCGGCGGTCGCCTGCTAAGTTACCCCGATATCGCAAAAAGTGAACCATGAGTACGGAACGAGGACAGACCGCCCAGCATTGCGTGTCAAGGGCTAGGCTGCTAGAATGACCGCATGGCACGTATCCGTCATATTGCGATCGTCGTCGAGGATTCCGAGAAGAGCGCCGCGTTCTACACGGCTGCTTTCGGGCTCAAAGAAGTGTTCCGGAACAAAAATAACGACACGCAAGGACAGTGGTCGATCTTCCTGACCGACGGCTACATTAATCTCGCGCTGCTGCCCATCAAACAGCCGCTCGGCGTGCACCACTTCGGCTTTGCCGTCGACGACGTCGAAGCGGCGATGGATAAGGCGCTGGCCGCCGGCGCGCTGCCGCCGTCATATGCATTGCCGCGCGATGGGCGGCAAGCCGAAACGTTCGTCACGGATCCGCTGCTGGGGACGAAGCTCGACATCTCGCGCGGCTGGATCACCGAACGGCCCGCGGGCCCCGCGCGCATGGATACGTCGACCCCCGTTCCCGCGAGTTAGCTTGCCTGGATATAGTGCTAGCACGTTTTCCTTTTGTGCGCTGCGGTACAAGTGGCTCACGGAGGCAATTACATGCGCAGTACATCGAACCAGACAGACAGTACCTCGCTTATCGACAGCAAGCGCGTCGAAGGCACCGATGTCTACGATCCGTCGGGGAAACATATCGGATCCATCAAGCGCCTCGTGCTCGACAAGGTCAGCGGGCGCGTCGTGTACACCGTCGCGTCGTTCGGCGGCTTTCTCGGGCTCGGCGGTAACGAGTATACGATCCCGTGGAATAAGCTGAGTTACGACACGAGCGTCGGGGGCTATGTCACGGACATCACGGAAGCTCAGCTGAAGAATTCACCGGACTTCGGGTTCGACGATGACGATGATTCGTTCAACCGTGACAACGAACGGCAGCTAAACGACTACTATCAATCACCGTACTACTGGTCGACTTAGGTTAGCTGACTCGTACGCCTTGGATGGTGGCGGAGAGTTTTTGAGCTAACAGGCTGAGATCGGCGGCGGCACGCTCGACTTGCTGTGTCGCCGTCACGCTCTGCGTCGAGGCTTGCTCGATGTTGTGCATCGCGAGCGCGATTTGATCCATCCCGATTTGCTGCTGTTCGGCTGACGCATTGATTTGCTGCGCAGCCTCGGATGCCTCGGCGATGCTGGCGGTGAGCGTTTCCATTGCGGTTCCCGAACGCTGTACGATCGTCGTGCCGGATTCGGCAGCGCGCACGCCTTGTTCGGCGGCGATCACGGCGCTCTGCGCGGACTTCTGAATGTCGGTGACGATGCGGCGCACCTGAACGGTCGCCTCTTTGCTGCGCACGCCGAGTTCCTTGACCTCGGAGGCGACGATGGCGAAGCCCTTGCTGGCCTCACCGGCCTTGGCCGCTTCGATCGCGGCGTTGACGGCGAGCAGGTTCGACTGGCCGGCGAGTTCCGCGACGGTGGCGTTGATTTCCGCGATCATCTGGGCTTGTTCGCTGAAGGCGAGGATGCGTTCGGCGAGCGCCACCATGCGCGTGCGCGCGCCCTCGCTGCTCTGCACGCTCTCTTCCACCGACTGGCGCCCGCTCTCCGCCGTCTGCTCGACGCGCTGCGCCAGCTCGGCCACGAGCCGCGTTTTACGCGCCGCCATCTCCGCGGTCTGGCGCACTTCGAGCACCGTCGCGGCGGTCTGACGAACCGCGGCGGCTTCTTCCGTAGCCGACGACACTTGCTGGCTCGTGGCGGCCAGGATCTGGCTCGTCGCCGACGCCAAGCTCGTGGCGGCGGCGCGAATTTCGTCGACCAGCCGTTCCAGCGAGGCCGGCCATGTGGTTGAGGTTGGCGCCGAGCTGCGCGAGCTCATCACCGTCGCCCACCGACCTCAACGCGCGCCGTCAGGTCGCCGGCTGCGATGCTCGCCGCGAGCGCGCCGTAATCGCGAACCGCTTCTTCCAACCGCGCTTTCGCGCGAACGCTGCGCTCGAACATCGCCCCGTACACGACGCCCAGTTCCGCCACTTCATCGTTGCCGGCCAGCGGCACCGGCGCTTCGCCCGCGCTCAGCCGGCGCGCATTGTCGGCCAAGGTGCCGATCCGCCGCACCGTGCGCAGTCCCAAGAACAGCGCGGCCAGGATCGTCGCGAGCACGCCCAGCGACGTCGTCACCAGCAGCATCCGCTCGATGTTCGCGATGTTGCGCCGGCCGAGCGTGTTCACGACCAGCACGGTCGATGCGGCCGCCGCACTGACCGCGCCCTTCGCTCCCTCGAGTTCGTTTGCGATACGTTTGGTCGACGCGGCCCCGATCAAGCGCCGCACCTCGGCCTCGCGGTGCGCGAGCACGTCCGCATGCGTGACCGCAAAGAGCGCCACCACCGCGTCGATCGCTTTCACGTAGCGCTGCGCCGGCTTTTCGAGCGCCGTGCCGCGCACGAGCGAGGTCATCTGCTGCTCTTCGGCGGGCAAGGCGGCATAGGCCTTATCGTAGAGCGCGAGGTCTTTGATCTTGTAGGAGCGCGCGTACTGGCCGAGGCTCTGGCTCATTTCGCCGATGGAGAGCGAAAGCGTGTCGGATTGTTTGATGATCTCCGCGACGCGTTGCGAGAGGATCGCGGATTGCTCGATGCTGCGCGCGAGCACGAGGACGAGCACGAGGCTCAAGATCAAGAAAGATCGAGGGGCACCACCGCGAGCGCAACGATCTGGTTACGCAGACCGAGCAGCGGGCGCGTCTTCATCGGAAGGTCTCGTGAAAGGTGGCTTCGAGCGTGGCCGGGCCCACGTTGTTGCCGGCGACGGCGCCGAACTTGCCATTGATCAAGCCGACGGGCACGCCGCCCACCAGCGCGTCGTACGGCTCGCCGTACACGTTGGTAAGATTATAGGCTGAGAATTGCAGATAGCTGTTTCGCGAGAACGCAAAGCGCAGCGACGCCGAGAAAATGCCGAACGCCGGTTCGTTGTAGGCGTTGTTCGGCCCGTTGTAGGTCCAGCCGAGCAGCGCGAGGCTGCCTGCACGCGTGCGATAGTTCAGCTCGGCGTAGCCTTGGCTGTACGGAATCCGGCCGGCGAAGAACGGCATTGTAGCCGTTACCGCTCGCCTGAAAGTTGATGTTCGGGATGATGCCGAGGTTGGTCGTGTTCGGCCCGCGGTCGTACTGTAGAAGCTCGGCGAGATATCGTACACGAATGCCCGCTGCAGCGAACCTTGCAGTTTGTAGCCGAAGCCGGCCGCGGCGCGTCGTCGAACTGAAACTCGATGCCCTCGTAGCGCGCGTTGCCGAGATTGCCGGTTTGCGTGACGTAGAGCGGCAGCGGGATGCCGGCCGAATTTCCGGTGGTCGAGGTGTACGTGCCTTGCTGCGATGTTTCGGTCAAGAACATGTTGTTCACGTTGGTGAGGTACAGATCGCTCGAGAACAGCAGCGAGGGGCGCAGCCGCGTATCGAGGCCGAGATCATAGCCGAACGCTTTCTCGGGTGCAATTTGACCGTTGTTCGCGTTGATGAAGTAGCCTTGCGCGGCCCCGGCCGGGTTGAGTACCGGCGTCGTGCCGGGCGATGACAACAGCGCAATGTACGGCGGCGCAATCGATCCGCCGGCCGCGAGTCGCCAGGCCATGTCGGGGCTGGGACGCCACGAAAACGCGATGCGCGGAATCGTCGCCGCGTGCGTAGCATCGCTCCACGTCGCGCCGCCGTTGCCGGTGAAGTGGCTCGCGTACGACGTGTAGTACGTGCCGAGCATCATCGAAAGATTCGCGCCAACGGCGTTTGCAAACGCGCCATCGCGGTCGTGAATTGCTGGCCCGAGCCCGGCGGCAACACCACCGTATCGAGCATTTGCCCCGGCGAAAGCGAGAATTCATAGGAGTCGTGATTGGAGCGATCGAGCGCGAGGCTCACGACCGCCGCGCCGACGGGGCGATCGCCTTCGAGCGAAAAACCGCGTACGTGGTCGAGCAGGATCGTGTAGCTGGCCGGATTGCTCGTCGTCAACGTGACCGGTTGGCCGTTGAAGAACGTCATCACCGGCGCGACCGGACCGCCGGGGCCGCCGGTGCACGCCGCGCCCACGGCTTTCGTGCCGGCGGGACAGAGCGGAATGCCGCCCCACGCGTTCTCCGAAATGATGGCGTTCGTGCCGGGCGTGTACGCGTTGACGAGCGTGTTGTCATAACCCGAGTACGCGCGGCCGAGCAGCGTCGTCGCGCCGATCGACGAGCGGACTTCGGCTTGAAAGAGATTCGACTGCATGAATTCCGTGTAGTTCGTGTTGGCTTGATCGTCGAACGGAATCGGCGTTCCGGCGGCGACGCTGCCGCTATACCCGGCCGGCGGCGCGAACGTCGCCGCGTTGAACATCGGCGTCAGGGAGCCGAGGATCGTGCCCGTGTAGTTGTCGCCGGACTGACCGCCGAGATAGCTGAACGTGAGCGTCGTCTGCTCGGAGAAGTTCAGGCGAATCTTGCCCAGCTGACCGCGCGCATCGTAGCCGGTGCTCACCGGCGTGCAGCACAGGTACAGCGGCTCCGAAAAGTGCGAGGTGACGCCGCCGACGAAATTCGTAAACGGCGACGAGGTGAGGTGCACGGGCGAACCCGAGACTTGCTGTCCGTTGACCGTCCACGGTGCCGTTCCGAAGAGCGCGAGCTGCAGCTGCGAGCTCGCAATGGGATAGTTGTTGAGCGGGCCCGGCGTGCCGAGCGCCGCGTACGCAAACGCGTAGTCGAGGAAGTGGTTTGCGGTCGAACCGGTCGCGCGCAAGGTCAGAGTTGACGCCGCCGTAGCGGTCGGCGCCGAGATCGGCCGAGAAGACGCGATCGCGCGTCGGCTCGAGCGTGCGGTAGTTCACGGTGCCGCCGATCGCGTAGTTGATCTCGACCGGCATCGCGCCCGGTCCCTTCGCGATCTCCGTGCTCTGCAGCAGCCCGGGTAACAGCAGCAGCGGCGAGAGCGTGCCGATCGCGCCGACCGAGACGGGGTGACCGTCAATGAGCGATTCCGTTTCGTAAGACAGCGCGCCGCGAATCTGCGGATAGACCGGCGATCCGAGCGAGGCGCGGTTCGAGCCGCCGCCGGCCGTGACCGACGTCAGCGACACGCCCGGCTGTTCGGCCAGCACTTGCGTGACTTGCAGGCTGCCCTGATCGGTGAACTCCGTGCCCGGAATGATGTCGAGCGCGGCGGTCGAGGTGTTCATCGCGATCTTGCCCGAACTCGTCGTCACGCGGCCGATCGTTTGCAGCGATGAGAACGACGACTGCGTGAGCGTGGCGTTCAGCGTGACCGGTGCGCCGGACGCAACGACGACATCGTCGCGTTCGATCGGCGTGAAGCCCGCCTTGACGGCACGCAGAACGTACGTTCCCGCCGCGACCTGCGCGAATGCGAACGCGCCGCCGTTGTCGGTGGTGGCGGCAACATGCGCCGGACCATCGAGCGTCACGCTCGCGCCCGCGATCGGCTGCCCGTCGGTCGTCTGCACGCGGCCGCTCACGGCGGCAGCATCGCCGGCGGCGCGCGCAATCGGCGAACATACCGTCGAAGCAAAAAGAATGCCCGCGACGACGAGCGCCGCGTGAACCGCGGGCCAACGTACCTTCAGCAATTCGTGAATCTCCCCACTCCCGGTGGAAGCCTTACGAAGTTGGCTGCCTCCTTATGCGACTAGCCGAGGAAGTCCGTCATGCGGCGCCAAAAAATGTACGCGTAAGGCCGGGCGGGGCGGCCGTATCTTGGACGTCGTTGTCTTTCGTCTGGGGCCGCAGCATTTCGGCATCCCGGTTGCGCACGTTGGCCAGGTGGTTCCGGTCGCGGAGATCGGGCCGCTGCCGGATGCGCCGCCACCGGTGCGCGGCGCCGTCGACGTGCACGGTGAAGTGATGCCGGTCATCGATCTTGCGTACGGGCAAGCGCAGACCTGGACCATCCTCAACGCCGAACAGCAGTTCATTCTGGTCGAAGGCCCGCGGCGCATGGTGCTGCTGGCGGACGAGGTCGAAGGCGTGCGCGCCGTTCCGGACGGCACGTATCCCGAGGGCCTGATCTACGTCGGCGACGTGCTCTCGTGACGGCCGATGAGGCCCGAGCGCAGCTACGCACGCTCGCAACGGAACGCTTAGGCCTCGCGCCGTCGGCCTTGGTCGACGCACGCGTCGATGCGGCGCTGATCGCTTTGACGCGCGCCGGCGGTCCGGCCGCAGCGCTCGCCGCGATGCCTGCGCTCGCCGTTGAAGCGCCGGTGTGGCAGACCGTCGTCGACGCGCTCACGGTCGGCGAAACGAACTTCTTCCGCCAGCCGGGCTGGTTTGCGCAACTCGAAACGCAGATTCTGCGGCCGGTCATCGATCGCCGTCGCGCACACGGACCGCAGCGTCTGCGCATTTGGAGCGCGGGCTGCGCAACCGGCGAGGAAGCCTATTCGCTTGCGATGATCGTCATGCAGCTGCTGCCCAAGACCGACGATTGGGATATCACGATTGCCGCCACCGACGTAAGCGCCGCGTTTCTCGCCGCCGCACAGCGCGCCGTGTATCGCGAGTGGTCGTTGCGCGAACTCGATGGCACGCTGCGCGAGCAGCATTTCCGCAAGCTCGACTCCGGACAGTTCGAACTCGTGCCGGCGACGCGTGCGATGGTGCGGTTCGAGCCGCTCAATCTCGCATCGGAAACGTGGGATGCCGGGCTGACCGATTTCGACCTCATCGTCTGCCGCAACGTCCTCATGTATCTCGCGCCCGAGCGCCAACGCGCGATCGCGCAACGCCTCATCGCCCGCCTCGCCACCAACGGCTGGCTCGCCACCGCACCCGCCGAAGCCACCGCCGAATGGTTCCGCCCCCTAATCCCCGTCAACGTCCCGAGCGCCGTCCTCTTCCACCAAGCCCCGCCCAACGACGCCCGCTCCCCCTTGTCATCCCGAGCGAAGCCCGAAGGGCGTAGTCGAGGGACCTCCACCGCAGCCGCCGACAGAGCAAACGACACAACAAACGAACAACTAAGCGCCTCAGCCGCCGCACTCGCCGCCGCGCGCCTCTCGCTCGACACCTCGATCCGCAGGTCCGGCGAATGAGCGACGACGACGACCTGCAACAGCTCCTACACGCGCGCGCCATCGCGCTAGCGGCGCCGCGCATCGTCGCACCGGTGACCGAAGTCCTCGAACTGATCGTCTTCCAAGCCGGCACCGTGCGCTACGCGATCGACGCCGTCGAAGCCGACGAAGCGATCGCGGTCACCGAAATAACGCCGCTGCCGGGTGTACCCCCCTTCTATCACGGATTGATCGTCGATGCCGGCGTCGTCTATCCGATCATCGACGTCCGCCCGCTCGTTGGCGCGTCTTCCGATTACCCGCTGAATCCGGCGCACGCAATCCTCTTCTCCGGTCAACGCACGATCGCGCTCGGTGCCGAAACGGTCGAATCCTTCGTCCGCATCGAGGCCGCATCGATCTCGCCGCCGCCCGCGAACGGCACGCACTCACCGGCCGTCCGCGGCATCACCGGCGACGGCATCACGCTGATCGACATCCATCTCTTACTGGCCGATGCGCGCTTGGTAATCGACGACCGTGACTGACCGCGCCGAAGCGTTGCGCGCGCGCCTGCTCGCGACCTTCCGGGTGGAAGCGCGAGAGCATCTGCAAACCATCGCGGCCGAGATCGCGGCGCTCACTCGCGATCCAAGCGCCACCACCAACCTTGAGGATCTGCTGCGCGCAATGCACACGCTCAAGGGGGCGGCGCGTTCGGTCGGATTCGGCGAATTCGAAGCGGCGTGTCATCGCTGCGAGACGCTCGTCAGCGGGCTCATCCGCAATGGCTCGGCGCCGTCGCCCACCGAACTGCAGATGCTTGACGAAGCGAGCCATGCGCTTGCGAGCGTCATCGCCGGAACGTTGCCGGCCGATCAGCTCAGCAACGCCGGGATGGAGGCGGCCCCTCGACAAGCTCGGGGTGACAATGTAGCGACGGCTGAGGCGACGGGTGCGCCGGTGCCCGCGCCGGCGCCGGCTTTGGCCGATACGATTCGGGTTGAGGTTGGGCGGCTCGATAATGTCGTGACGCTGGCGGAGAGCTTGTTGCATCCGAAGCTGGCGTCGAGCGAACACGTGCGGATGGCGCGCGGCGTGGTGGAAAGTATCGAGCGCGTGCGCGCGCGGGCCGGGCTCGAGCTGCGTGAGGAGCTGCACACGCTCGAGATGCGCGCGCGCCAACTGCTCGCGGTGCTGCGGCAAGATAGCCGCCTGCTCACGACCGCAGTGGACGACCTCAACGACGAAATGCGGCGCGTGCGGATGATGCCGGCCGCGAGCATTCTCGATGCGTTTCCGCTGATGGTGCACGACCTCTGCCGTGAAACCGGCAAAGAGGTCGATTGGAGCGTCGTCGGCGCGAACCTCGAAATCGATCGCAAGGTGTTGGAGCTGGTCAAGGATCCGTTGATCCACATGGTGCGCAACGCGATCGATCACGGCATCGAAGCACCCGCCGCGCGCGAAGCCGCCGGCAAAGCGCGCCGCGGCAGCCTCGTTGTGACGGTTGCGCCGAGCGAAGGCGGCCGCATCAGCATCGAAGTGGCCGACGACGGCAAGGGCTTCGCACTCGATGCGCTGCGCGATGCCGCCCTCCGCTCGCGGCTCGCAACGGAGGAACAGCTTGCCGCATTGAGCGACGCCGAAGTGGCCGACCTCGCGTACTCGGCCGGCGTGAGCACGAGCCCGGTCATCACGACGATTTCCGGCCACGGCCGCGGACTTGCGATCGTGCGCGAACGCATCGAGCGCGTCGAGGGCCGCATCTCCACGCGCTCGACGCCGGGCAAAGGCACCGTGATTCGGCTCGAATTTCCGGCCAGCATCGTCACGTATCGCGCGCTGCTCATCGCCGTGCACGGCCGGCATTTCCTCTTGCCGCTGGATTCGATCGAGCACGTGTTCGGCGTAAAACAGGACGCGGTCACGGCCGGCCTCGCAAAGGGTTCGCTCGCGCACGACGAGCGCGATTATCCGTTCGGCAGCCTCGGGCCGATGCTGGGCCTGCCGCGCGTCGTTGAGGACGAACGCGCATATGGCACCGTGCGCTCGTGTCTCTTGCTGCGCAGCGGCGAACGACGCGGCATCCTGCTCGTCGACGACGTGCTGGGCGAACAGGAAGTGGTGATCAAGGAGCTGCATCCGCCGCTCTTGCGCGTACGCAACGTGTTGACGACGGCGTTGCTCGGGACGGGCGAACTCGTGCTGGTGTTGCGGCCGCTCGATCTCATCGCATCGATCACGCTACGCGCGCTGGCCCGTCCCCAAGTCGCGGTCGCGCCGATGCCGCGCGTCTTGCGCGTGCTGGTCGTCGATGATTCGACCACGACGCGCACGATGGAACGCAACATGTTCGAGGCTGCCGGCTATACCGTGCAGGTTGCGGCCGACGGCGCCTCGGCGTGGGACATCGTGCAGACCGAAGAACTCGACGTGGTGGTCTCCGACGTCGACATGCCGCGCATGAACGGCTTCGAGCTGACAGCGCGCATTCGCAGCGAACCGCGGCTCGCGAAGCTGCCGGTCGTGCTCGTGTCGGCGCTCGAAGGACGGGAGGACAAGGAACAAGGGATTCGCGTCGGCGCAAATGCGTACGTGCTCAAGTCCGGCTTCAATCAAGCAAACCTGCTCGACATCGTGCGGAGGCTCGCGTGATCCGGCTCTTGCTGGTCGAGGATTCGGCCGTGCAGCGCGAGTTCATCAGCTTCGTGCTCGAGGAGTCGGGCGAATTCGATATCGTCGGCACGGCCAACGACGGCGAAGAGGGCGTCGATCAAGCGCGGCAGCTACGGCCCGATGTGATCCTGATGGATTGCCAGATGCCCAAACTCGACGGCGTGGGCGCGACGCGCGTGATCATGGAGACGATCCCGACGCCGATCGTCCTCATGAGCGCGAGCCCGTTCGAGAGCGAGTTCACCTCGATGCAATCAAGAACGGCGCGCTGGCCGTGGTGAGCAAACCGCCGGCCTTCGGTTCACCGAGCTTCGATCGCGTGGCAGGGCAACTCGTGCGCATCGTGCGCCTGATGTCGGAGGTGAAGGTCGTGCGCCGCTGGCCGGCCCAGCCGCGCTTGAAGCCGCCGAGCCCGCCGGCCGAAATCGCCAAACCGGCGACGCCGAAGGCCGCGCAAACGCGCGTCAACGTCGTCGCGCTCGTCGGCTCGACCGGCGCGCCCGCCGTCATGGCGGACATCCTCAGTGCCGTCGGCGCGGCGAGCCCGGCCACGTTCCTCATCGTGCAGCACATGTCCGAGGGCTTCATCGCCGGCTTCGCGTCGTGGCTCACCACACGTACCGGCATTCCGGTCACCATCGCGCAGGACGGCGCGCAGACGCAACCCGGTCACGGCTACATCGCCCCCGACGGCATGCACATGGGCATCGACAAAAACGGCCGCATCGCGCTCTCGAGCGAGCCCGACGACGACGGCTTCCGTCCGTCGGGCGACTATCTCTTGCAGTCGGTGGCACGCGCCTTCGGCCCGCGCGCAATGGGCGTGGTGCTCACCGGCATGGGCCGCGACGGCGCCGCCGGACTACTCGAACTGCAACGCGCCGGCGGCCTCACGGTCGCGCAAAGCGAAGACACGTGCGTCGTTTTCGGCATGCCGGGCGAAGCCGTCCGCCTCGGCGCCGCCGCCAACGTTCTTCCCCCCGACGAAATCGCCCGCTACATCACCGCGAGCACCGGGTTTAGCTGCCCGTGAACTCTTCGTAACTGACCGGACGCAGTAACGCGCCGTATTGGTTCGCAACTTTCAGGATCGGTTCGAGATAGCGCCGCTGCGGTTCAGTCGCAAAGTAGTAGCGTTTGGCCGCCTCGATGCCCGCCTGATCTTGTTTAGATACTTTGGCAAGAATCGCGGCCGTATCGCTCGTATGCGTGTTGGCCCACTGCGCGGTCGCGTAGATGCTTTTCACGAGCCGCTTCGCGACATCGGGATTCTTCTGATTCCAATCTTTCGTAGAAAACCACGCCACGACCGCGATCTCGGGACCGACAGTCAGGTAGGGATCGCCGAATTGGCGGATTAGACCGGCGCGGATTTGCGCGCTCTCGAACGGTTCGGCGATGAAAGCGGCTTGCACGGTGCCGCGTTTCAATGCCTCACCGACTTCGGAGAACGGAATCTCGACGAACTTGACGCTTTTCGGCGGAACCCCACTCGCATCGAGCCACGCCATCGTGCTGATCTGATTGAAATTGCCAAGCGACACATCGCCGATCGACGCCCCAATCAGATCTTTGGCGGTTTTGAACGGTGAGTCTTTCGCAACCACGAGCGCCGGGATTGCATCGCGTTTGGAATAGAGCGAAGCGGGAGCGAGCACTTGCAGTGCGATGCCGTGCGAGATCGCGACCGCCAACACCATCGGATTCGCGATGCCGACATCGAGCGCCCCGGCCATCACGGCCTGCACGATCGCCTGGGCGTTAGCCATCACTGTGACCTGCGGGTCGATTCCATTGGCTTGGTAGATCCCAGCCTCAGAGCCGTACCACGGTTGCGCCGACGCGTCGATTGTTGGTGCGCCCATCCGCACGAGTGAAAGCGCCGATTGGGCCGCGGCGGGATTGGTTGCCGCGAGCATCCCCCCGCCAATCAGTGCCATGGCCGCGGAACGCGAAATCATCATTTCAAGCGCGCTCGGACCATATCGAGTGCCGCGTTGCCGCAGACTTCATCTTTGCCCGGCGAGCCGCTGACGCCCGAGCGCGCCGACGACTTCATTGCCGATCTTGATCGGCAAGCCGCCGTCGCCCGGAATGAGATACGGCTCTTTGAGAATCACGCCCGACGGCGGGCTCGCCATGTACGCCCTTCTGCGTTTCGCTGCCGGCGCGGCCGTAGGTTACCGCGGTGAACGCCTTGTCATGCGCACCTTGCACCGTGTGAATGCCGGCGCCGTCGCCGCGGATCAGCGCTTGCGTCACGCCGTCGCTATCGACCACGGCCGCCGTGATCGTGTAGGTCATCTTCGCACATGCCGCGATCGCGTCGACCGCGATCTCGGTTGCGAGTTGCGCGGAAAGCCGGTGCGTGGTGAGCACATCGGCACTG
This sequence comes from Vulcanimicrobiota bacterium, assembly GCA_963845455.1. Classification (GTDB taxonomy): domain Bacteria; phylum Vulcanimicrobiota; class Vulcanimicrobiia; order Vulcanimicrobiales; family Vulcanimicrobiaceae; genus Lustribacter. The sequence continues at coordinate 97,567 of CAWJSM010000006.1, forward strand.
CGCGCCGGCACGGTGGCGACCGCCATCGCTGCGAGCGCCGAGAGGCGCGAGGATCGTCTTCTTCATTGGACAGCGCCGGTCGCCGGCGCGGCGGGCAAGAGCGGGAGCAGCAGCTCCGAAGGATGCTGGGCATCGTGATAGATCGTGTCGGCGCCGAGCTTGCGCGGACTGTAGCGGTGCGTGAACGGCGCGTCGGTCGTCGGCGGAATCGCCGTTCGCGAGTTCGAGGCGAATGCGGCTGCCCTTCTTGAACAGATGCGCCGTCGGCATCACCGCGATGTCGAACTTGTAGATTTGTCCCGGATGCAGCGGCTGCTCTTTCGCATCGGTGTACCACGGCGCGTGCGGCAGCGACCACTTCGGATCGAGCGCACGATGCGAGGCGCGCAGCCAGCCTTTGGTGACGATGCTGTAGCGCGGGTTCAAGCCGGCCTTCTGATCGTCGTCGGTGCCCGGCGCCTGATCGGAGAGCTTGACGAAGAAATCCGTGTCGGTGTTGCTCGACGACGCGTAGAGGATCAGTTCGATCGGGCCGACGACTTGCGTGTCGCGCATCGAGCGGCGGCGTCGCGAACGTGAGCACGCGCCGTGCGGGATCGGGCCGGCCGTCGGGTCCGCGGCCGACGACGCCGTTGGTCCAGCCGGGATTCGGATACGTGAAGACGGTCGGCGCGCTGCTCGCATCGGGGGCGGTCGCGTTGAGCGCGCCGTCGTTGAGCGAGACGACGCTGCCGGTCGGGCCGTTGTTGAGAGAACAGCGTTTCGTAGTTGATGCCGGCCGGCGGCCAGGCTGGCGGCGGAGAGGATCTTGTCGCTACCGGTGAGCACATAGCGCACGGCCGGCGCCGTGACGTACGACGTCTGCTCGCCTTTGAGGCACCAGTCGTAGAACGGCCGCAGATACGTTTCGTGGAAGCCGATGCTCGAATAATCCGCCACGGCTTGCTCGACGTTGGCGCCGCCGAACACGAGCAGTTTCTTCGGCCCGCTCACGCGCTGGAAGCCGACGATGTTGCCGTTGAGATGCAGATCGACTTTGCCCCACACGCCGATCGAGAACGTCGGCACTTTGACCGTCGGGCAACTGCTCGGCGACGGTGCGTTCTTTCCAGAAGTCGTCGTAGAGGTTGTGGCGCAGCGCTTGCAGCGTGTAGTCGTAGGCGATCACGCGCGGGGGGCCGGCGCGCGGGTAGAGATTCTGCGATGCGCAGGCCGTCGAACCATGAGTCGGGATAGTCGCCCGGAATGCCGCCGGTGTAGGCCGAGGCGTGATAGGTGTCGATGTTGCCGTCGTAGGGCGCGATGCACGACAGATGCGGCGGATGCTGCGCGCCCATGAACCACTGCGCGCGCGCGTAGTACGACTGTCCGACGCCGCCGATTTTGCCGCTCGACCACGGCTGCTTCGCGATCCACTCGATCGCTTCGTAGAGATCGCGCTGTTCGCGATGCGACTGGTAAGTGTACGTGCCGCCCGAACGCCCCGAACCGCGCACGTCCATGTGCACGTAGATGTAGCCGTGCTGCGTGTAGTAGCGCACCGGGCCCGAGTTCCATGAACGGATAGATCGCCATCGCCGGCACCGCGTCGTTGTCGAAACGATAGGCGGACGCCGCGAGCAGCACCGGATACTTGCCCGTGCGCGTTCTCCGGCAGATAGAGCGCCGCCGCGATCTTCACGCCGTCGCTCATCGGGATCGAGATGATCTTGTCGGGGATCAACCGCGGCGCGACGTCTTGCGCGCCGGCGAGCGAACCGCCGGATGAGAGCAGTACCGTACACGCGAGCAGCATCCCGAGCAGGGAGCGCGACCAGCCGTTCCGTTTGCCTTGCATAGTCGCGCAACTTTCTTCCGCCAATGAGATTACCTCTCTCGCACGGCGGGAATAGCCCGCTCCGTGAAACGTCAGCTCATCGCTACCCTACTGACCGGCGCGCTATCGCTCGTCATCGGCACCGGCGCATCGGCGCAAACCGCGCCAACGCCGGCTCCCGCCGCTACCGCGTCGCCGAAGCCCAAACTCTTCGTAGCGGGCCCGCAGTTCATTGCCGTGGGCGTGAGTACCACCTCGAACGTCACGAGCGAGTTCGTGCCGGGCTCGTCGACCGGTCGCACGGAGTTCGAGGGCTGGCAGACGGGCGAGACGACGTTGCTTGGGCACTTCCACGTGCTCAGCTATTCGGATTACCGCAGCTTCGCCTACCAGCATGTGGCGTCGAACCCGGTGGCGACGATCGGCGGCAACGGCTTCGCGAGCGTGCCGTCGTTCTTGGTGCACGACGACGAAATGGAATCTGGTGGTGGACCGCAGATCGCTCCACACGTATACGCGGGCCTCGACCTGTTCACGCGGCGCGTCAACACCGGCTATCCGCCGCTGCACGGTATCGGCTATGTGGTCATGCTTGCGCCCAACCCCGCGCCGCGGATTTCGCCGTATGCGTGGGTATCGTACACGCCCAACGCGGGTGGTATTTACTCGCTTGGCAACGGTCCCGCCACGGCGCTCACGTATCGCGGCTTACGCTATCGCGCCGGAATGCTGATCAACCAACCAGGCACGCATCTGTATTTGGACGTCGGCTTCGCAGGCGAGGATCTCCACGATCGCACGAACGCGCCCGCTTCGGTGCGCGACAGCATGGTGACGGCAGGTCTCGGCGTGCGATTCTGACACCGTTCTATGGAAGTTCTCAACATTGCGGGGCAGCATAGGCGGCATGACGCCCGCGCGCTTCTTTGGTGCTCTGGTTCCACCGACCAGCGTCTCGACCGGGATTGCTCTGCTGATCCTCCGCGTCGTCGCGGGCTACGCGTTGCACCTCCATGGCGCACCGAAGATGCACGATCCGATGCATTGGCTCGACAATAGCCCCGGGCTGCACGCAGCAGTCCCCAACGCGCCCTCGTTCCTCGAACCCATCGTCGCATTCGCCGAGGGCATCGGCGGCTTCCTCATTCTGTTCGGCCTGCTCACGCGCGTCGTTACGTTCTTCATCATCTGCGACCTCAGCGTCGCGGTCATCGGCGTCGGCATCCTGCAACATCACCGCTTCGTCGGCGGCCGCGAATCCTACGAAATCCCCGCCCTCTTGCTAACGATCGCAATCGCACTGTTCATCGCCGGCCCCGGGCGCTACTCAATCGACGGGCTGATCGCTAGAGGCCGGGGATGAGTTTTAGCAGCGACTGAACCGCCGGATTTCCCGTCTGTTGTTGGATGACTTGCGCGGGGATGTTGTTCGTGATGAGCTGCGCGAGGCCGGCGGTGGCGAATTGCGGGTTATCGATCGTGCCGCGGAGCGAGAACGGGACTTGGACCTGACCTGAGCCGACGTTTTGCTGTAGCGTCGTGTGCAGAACTTGCGCGACCATTGCCAGCGCGGATGAACCCGTGGTCGATGATGCGCCCGACAGAACATTGATCACGCCGGTCCCGTTATAGCTGATAGATTGATCGAACCCGAAGCTGCCGCGCGCCGTCCCCGTCATTCCGGTAGCCACGAGGCGCAGTTCGTTGCTGTAGCCGCGCTCGTGCGCGATGCGCAGATCGCCACCGAAGTAACTGAACCGGGTTGGGCCGGACGGCACGTTGATGCCGGCAAGATTCGCAATTTGGGCGAGGTTGCTGTTGAAGTTCATGCCGGGGAACGAGCCGTTGCTCACGGCGAACGTGCCGGTCGCTGTCAGAGACGCCTCGGGGTTGTTCGTCAGTCGAGTCGCGAAGGTGAACGAGGCCGTCAGTGCGCCCGAGACCTTCCCGCTCCCCCAACCGAGAGCCGCGAGGGTCTGCGCAACGTTGATCCCCGCGACGTGCGCGGTCGCGTCGACCGGGGTTCCGGCCGCGCCATGAATGACCGCGCTTCCGCTCACGCGACCGCCATACGCGTTGAACGTGCATCCCGTCAGCTGCACTTTGCTCCCATAGAATGCGAGCTGTCCCTTCAATTGCGTCACTTCCACCGGCGACGCCATGACTTTGCCGACCGCAATCGTTCCATGGGCGATGGGATACCGCGAGACCGTCGCAGCACCGCCTTGCACCCCGCCGCCCAAGAGCGTCCCCAGGTCCTTGAGGTCCAGTTCCGGACTGCTGACCGAGAATGCGATTGACAACGGATCGAGACGCGGAAACGATGCGCTGCCGGAGAGGTTCACATTTCCCACCGAAGCCGCAAACGTGCCCCGTCCGGCGCCGGCCTTCAGGGATAACGTTCCGGTTTGAAAGTCGATCGGCTTGTTCAGCAGCGACGTCGTAAGGTGCGCGCCACGTAAGTTGGCGACGATGTTGAGCTGCTTTGCCCAGTCCGATGCCTGGGTGTTGATCGAGCTGATCGTGCCGCTGACGCCGCTCAAGGTGAACGACGGCGCCGGCCGTTTCGTCCCAGGCGCGTCCCCGAACGTAATCTGCGCATCCTTCACGCTGACGGCACTGAGCGGCTCGAGCGTGAACACCGTCGCGGGGCCTTGCGCCGTGCGTTTCACCGGCTGCGCAAAATTCGAACGCCCGGTGGTGTTGCGCAACACGTTCAGCTGCACGCCGGTAGGAATGATATCGGTGATGTCGAGCCTGCGCGCCAGCAACGCTCGCGGGTCGACCGCCAAGTCGATCGACTGCGCGACGAGCGCATCACCGGCCGGAAAGCCGCTCGGATTCAGCACGTGAAAGCCGACGATGGTAACGCGCAGGCTCGGCACGACGTGCAATTCCAGATGGTCAATCGACACTTGCCGGCCGGTGCCGGCCTCGATCGCCCACACGAGCAACGGCCGGTAGCTGTCGACCGGAATGAGGAATGGCGCCGCGAGGACCGCGATGATCATCAACACAACGGCGGCTGCCGCGATGAGTGCCGGCCTCGATTCAAACCAAGGCCGCCTCACGAAGCCGTTATCCGCGGAAGTCAGGCGAGACTTCGATTTGCGTCATTTCCATGGCGAGGTTGTCCATCGTGGGCATGTGGCAGAACGCGATCCAGCGGCACGGGCGATCGGCCTTGAGGTTGTAATGCTGGTGTTCTACCCCGCCGGGCCGGATCGGTAACAAGAGTAAGTCGCCCGACTTCCAGTCGAAGCGCTCGCCGTCGACGATCGAGTAGCCTTCGCCGTCGATCACGTAGATCACGAGACCGCCTTGATGGCGGTGTTTGCCCGAGTGCGTGCGGACGTGGTTCTCGAACACGAGCCAGTCTTGCAGCGGCGTGTCGGGATACGAGAGCGGCGCAAGATAGTAGCGCAGCGTGCCCTGACGGTTCACTTGAATCGGACGGTCTTCCGAGCGAATCACGATCGGGCCGTTCTGCTGCCGCTGCGGCGATCGCGATGCGATCCTGAATGAGCACTTCGTAGCTGTTGTGCTCGATCGGCGGCCGCTCGCGGACGCGTTCGCGTTCGCGCTCAGCCACGGTAATCGCTCGACGGCTCGAGCAATTCGAACCCGCTGCCGCGATCGACGCCGGTCGCCGCGAACCAGTTGGGCTCGCACGCCAGCAGTTTCGCGTTCTCATCGCCGGTGTTGACGTGCTGCACGATGATGCCGTTGGTACGCACCGGCAGGTTGAGCACGTCGCCGCCTTTCCACGGATGCTTCACGCCGTCGACCGTCGTGTAGCCGGTTCCGCTCAGCACGTAGATGACTTGTCCGCCCTGGAACTTCAGCCGGCCCGAGCGGCTGCCCGGCGTGAGTTCTTGCTCGAAGAACATCAGCGTCGAGAGCGCGTTGTTCTCGATCGAGGGATGCATGTACCAGCGCAGCTTGCCGAAGGCGCTGTTCTCTTGCGGCAGCTCCGAGCCGCGCACCACTTGCACGGCGTCTTTCGCGTGCTCGCGCTGCCGGTCACGCAGCGCGATCAGTTCGTCCCAGCGATTCGGCTCCGCCACTAGAGCGCGGACCCGCCGGGTTTGCTGACGCCGATCAACGACTTCGTCTTCTTATCCCAGCGCACCATGACGAGATCGTTGATGTCGATGCCGCGCTGCGGGACCGCGGCGAAGTCGTAGACGCCGTTGATGCCGACGAAGCCCTTGACGCCGGCGATGTAGTCGCGAATCTGCGTGGGCGTGGCGTCGAAGCCGAGATGGCGGAACGCATCGAGCACGAGCAACGCCGAATCCCACGAGAGCGAATAGCCTTCGTCGGGCCGGATGCCGCTGGGCTTGAACGCATCGACGTAGGACGCGATGGCCTTGCGGACCGGAGCGGAAAAGACGTTGGGACCGGCCCACGGTGCCGCCATGATGAGCAGGTTGTCGGGCATGAACGAGTCGTAGCCCTCGAGCTGCGCGTAGTTCAGGTTGCCGGCCGACGTGATGAGCGGGATGTCGAGCCCGCCTTGCGACGCTTCGCGTAAGAGCGTGCCGAACGGCGTGCCGACGGTCCATAGAATCGCGACTTGCGCGCCCGAGGCCTTGATCTTCGACATTTGCGCCGCGACGCTCAGGTCGGTGACGTTGAAGTGTTCGCGATCGACGATGCTGAGCGTGCCGCCCATCTCGGGCGCGTTGACGGCCGCGTCGATGCTCTTGTCGGCGTCTTGGCCCGTCGCGTCGGTCGAGGTCATCAGCGCGATCTTGTGCAGGCCTTTGCTCTTCAGGTAGCGCGACGTCGCGACGATGTAGTCGGCGGTCGAGATGCTGGCCGAGAACATGTTGCTGCCGGCCGGCGGATGGATGCCCGGCGAGAAGCAGTACACGACCGGGCCGTTCGTAATGATCGGCAGCATCGCGCCGCAACCGGAGACGAGCGAGGTGCCGAGCAGCACCGGGATCTTCTTCGCGATGCCCTCGTTGAGCAGCTGGACCGAGTTTTGCGCGATCGACTGATCGTCTTGAATGACGAAGTGGATCTGACGCCCGCGTACGCCGCCCGCTTTGTTCACCTGCGCCTCGAGCACCGCAAGGCCCTTCGCCTCTTCGCCGCCGAGAAACGCCGACTGCCCGGTGAGCGCGGTGATCACGTAGATGTTGTACGGGTCGGCGGCCGCCGTAGCGCAAGGTAGCGCTCCGATGAGGCCGGCGAGTATCCACGTAGCGGCGCGTTTGATCATCCAGATATCCTCCAACAAAGGCTCCGAAGCGGTACTGGGGATCGCCGGCGTTTTCCCCTAAGAGAAACGACGGGACACGGCGCAACGACCAACGAGATTCGGACACCGACACCTACACCTCAGCGCGGTTTCCGGGATTGACGTTGTCGCTCGCCGATCTCTTTGCCGAGCTCGATACTCCGTAGTTTCTCTTTCAGCCGGTCCGGGGTACATGGGAACCCCTCATGAGAGAAGCGTCCGGGCGTGCGTCACTCGCGTGCGCGCTCAGAATCTCGTTCGGCGCATGGCTGCTGGACCGCGCGCCCACGCTTGCCGGAGCGCTGTCGTTCTCCACGATCTTCGCCCTCGCTCCGTTGTTCGTGATCATCATGGCCTTGACGGGACACTTCGTCAGCAACGATAAGGTGCAGCAGCACCTGATCAATCAAGCAAGTCTCGCGCTCGGGCATGACGGCGCGACGGCGCTACAGGCGATGGTGCAATCGGCGCGCGAGAACGTCCACGTCGGCACGGTCTTCGGCATCATCGGCTGGGTCACGCTCTTCGGGGCGCTCTCCGGCGTCTTCCTCACCCTCCAGGATGCCTTGAACATCATCTGGCACGTCCACGTCAAGCCGGACGAACCGTGGCTCAGCGTGCTGCGCGAGCGGGTGCTGGCGCTCGTGATGGTGTTCGTCATGGCCCTCGTCCTCATCGTGACGCTCGCCACTGATGCATCGATTGCCGTCGTGATCGCGTCGCTGCGGAATAACCCGTCCGTCGCTACGTTGGGATGGGCGCTCAAAATCGCGAGCACGATCTTTTCGCTCGCGGCGCTCACCGTGCTGTTTGCGCTGGTATTCAAGTACTTGCCGCAGGTTAAAGTACGTTGGCGCAACGTGTGGCAAGGCGCGATCGTCAGTGCGGTGCTCTTCGTCGCCGGGCAATGGGGGATCGCTTTGCTGCTCCAGGTCGCGGGGCTCGCGCGGGGCTACGGCGCCGCCGGCTCGACGCTCGGGCTATTGCTGTGGATCTACGTCTCGGCGATGTTTTTGTTCTATGGCGCGGAGGTCGTCAAGTTCCGGGCTACCGAGTCAGCGTAAGCCGATCACGATCGAACGGCGTTTTTCAGCAGCCAATGGCTTGAGATCACCCAGATCGCCCGTGATGATGATCGAATCAGGAACTGCGTCGCCGAAGGCTACGACCATTGCGTCAATCGCACCTGAATTCGGACGTCGATAGCGCAATGCACCGGCAGCGCGCGCAAGTGCTTCGTCCAATGGAGCTACGACGCACGATTTCAATGCCTGGTTTAGCTTCGCATCTCGTGACCCGTTACCAGTTACCGATTCGGACAGGACAGGCGCCGGCACGATCACTATCGCGCCATTAGCTAGCGCCTTCCGCAAGGCTACTCGGAGGCGGCCTTTTTCCGCGGCGAACGCCGAGACCGCGCTCGAGTCAAGGATGATTCGATCTCCGCCCAAAGCTTCTCCCCGGCCTTTTGCTCTGCCGCGCTGATTGGGTTTCGTGCGTCCATCTCATCGAGCAGCGCTAGCATCCGCATGCGGTGCAGCTGCAAGCGCAAGCTCTCGTCAACAATAGAGGAAAGGCTGACACCCTTTCCGGCGGCCATCCGCTTCACCCCACGCACGGTTTCCGCGTCCAATGTAACAGAGACTTTCACAACGCCCATTTCTTCTATCCTACCAAAGTAGGATAATAAACTCAAGCTGCCGACGGCTCCACGCTCGGGCTGTTGCTGTAGATCTACGTCTCGGCGATGTTTTGTTCTACGGCGCGGAAGTCGTCACGTTTCGCGCGACCGAGTCAGCCTGAGGCTACTTCGGCTTCACTTCCAGAGCGTCAATTCGGACTTCGTGTCGATCGATTTTGCGCTCGATATTCTCGAGGCGCGACTCGGTCCGAGCGAAGCCCCGGCGGACTTCAGTACGAAGGGCACCGACATCGGTTCGGAGGCTCCCGACATCGGTTCGGAGACTGCCCACTTCGGACCGGAGGCCTCCGACTTCGGTTTGCACGGTGCCGACCACGGCCTGCAGCATGTCGACGTCGGATCGGATGGCTCCGACGACGGATTCGATGCGTGCCACCCCTAAAGCAATGATATCCAGCCGGTCTTCCATGCGCCCTCCTTCAATGTGGCTCCGTCTTGTTCCGGTCCACTCTCAACAATCACGACGAGCATGGCGACGGCAAGTCACTGAACGGCAGGCAGGCGGTCGAAGAGGGGCATAAATGTCCGCGTCGCGCAGGGCTGTTACGTGCGGAGATGCGTTCCGACGGCCAGCATCTGCGGGATGGTTACCGTCGTGAACTGCTCGAGAGCCACATTGATGTGTCGGCGATCGGCGGCGTTTGGCGCCGGAGCCCGTGACGCGAGTGTGGATGCAAGAGCGTGCGCCGGGACGGAGACCACCTCCAGGAGCCGACGCACGCTTTCCTCGAGGCAGCCGACGGCGATTGCGCTATCGACGTAATCGAGAACCTCGGTTAACACATCCGGCCAGTGTGCAAGGTGCAGATACATCGTTGGCGTTACGCCCGTCCCGAGGAGACCTTGGCGCTGCGCCGTTGTCTGAATGCGTTCCCGCAGCGCTGCGTCGATGCTCGCGAGCGGCAGTGGGGCCGGCAACGTCTGCGTGAGCGCGGTTCCGGCCGGCGCGAGCGGCACATCGTCATGGCTGACGGCGACGGTCGCGTTCTTCAGCGCGAGCAAGGTGATCAGGTTGATCGCATTACTGCGATTGTACCAGTCGACCACCTTGCAGATTTCGGCGCCTCGCGCCGCCGGCAAGCGTCCGAGTGGGGAACGTCCCGGCCACGGGGTGCCCGCTGTATCTCGCAGCAGTGTGTCGACCAGCGGTTCGAGCTCACCCGAGATGATGTGCGATCGCAGAGCGCCCCAAGCCCAGGCGAGCCCATTGGGGATCGTCGCGATGTGCCGGTAGATCAGGTTGACCATCGGCACGCCCAAGGCAGCCCGAATGTCGCGGTAGAGTTCCGCGATTGCCGGTGGTGCGGACGCCTCCCGAATCTCGGCGAGCACCGCGGCTTCGCTGCGGCTCAGTCTGCGATGATCTCTTGGCGCGGAACGACTTGGAAATGAGGCCGTACTTAAGCGAGCCGTCGATCAGGGGTTGAATCATCGCGGGGTCGAGGCGCAGCGCATACTGGCCGCGGAACTGCGCGCCCATGATCACCTCGACCGGGATCTTGCTGTACTTCGAGAGGATCGAGGCCGCGGCGGCGGGGTTTTTGTTGGCCCAATCATTTGCATCTAGGACGCCGGCGCGGAACGCACGCGCCGCGTCGCGATGGCTGGCTACCCAGTCACGCGTCGCGATCAAGGCTCCCTGCAGCACGACCGGCGCCAGCGGTTTATTGTCCATCACGACCGCGTGACCGCCGTCTTTCAGGCCGGTCGTGATGAACGGATCGGGGGCGATGTAGGCGTCGATCGTGCCGCGCTGCAGGGCCGGCGAGAGCGCCGGGAACGGCAGCTCGACCCACTTCACCGTACTCGACGTGCCGCCGTTGTTGTCGATCCACGCATCGGCAAGCAGCGTGCCCAGATTCTGCAGCGAGTTGGTGGAGAACGTTTTGCCGTTGAAGTCCTTGCCGGTGCGCAGGCTCGGGTCTTTCACCACGATCGCGACCGTCGGCGCCTTCACCGAATCGACGAGCCCCGGCGCCAGCGACACGAACGGGATGCCGTGATCGTGGGCCTTGATGATGGTCACCGTATCGGACTCGCTAATGTCGATCGAACCGCCAAGCATCGCGGCCGAACCCGCGGCGCCGCTGTTCTGCATCTGGAACTGCACGTCGAGGCCGTGCCTCGCGAAGAAGCCGTTGTCGATGGCGTACCAGATCTCTGCACTCGAAGGCAGCGTGCCGACCGTCACGGTCATCGTCGTCGTTTGGGCCCGTACCGGTCGCGCGACGGCGACTGCAGCACCGCCGGCGAGGCCGGCTAACAAAACCCGAGCGATCCATCGCTGCTCCTTCTCTGGCGGGAAATTTAGTTCCGGCGCCGACCCACTCGTTCTGAGTGTCAGTGTGAAGACCCTTAGCTATAGACTCACTGCACGGAAATGCAAGCACCTCACCTCGGCGAATACAGCGGTATGGCATATTGGTGGGTGTTTCAAGGAACGACATACCTTGAGGAGTCCGCTGGGCAATACTTGTGGGCCCCGGGCCCGGGCAGCTCGAATATGCATCATTGGGCTAATATGGATCGTGTACGACCCGGCGACGTCATCTTCTCCTACTATAAGCAGGCGATATTTGCGGTTACGACAGCCAGAAGCGCCGTTGAGCTCGCACCACCGCCCGTCGGTTATAATGTTCCGGCCTGGGAAGGGATGGGTCGCCGCATCGCAGCTGACTACACTCCGCTCGCACAGCCGCTGAAGCTCGCAGACGTGAATCCGCAAACACTTCAGCTATTGGCCGTCTCGCATGGTCCCCTGAACAAGAACTTTACCGGTAATCAAGGTTACTTGTATCCTATATCGGAGGCTGCTGCCCACGGACTACTCGCGGCCATTGATCGCACAAATCCGCCACTATTAGTTGACGGCGCGGTGGCAAATTCAGCCCCCCTCGCAAGCGAACGTGATCAGCTTGCAAAGGCTCGCATCGGGCAGGGACAATTTCGATCCGATCTGCTCGAGTACTGGGGCGGCGCTTGTGCAATCTCGGGCCTAACGATCGAACCGTTATTGCGCGCGCCGCATATCAAAACATGGCGCGATTCAAATAATTTCGAGCGCTTGGACAAATTCAATGGGCTAATCCTTTGGGCTGGGTATGACGCGGCGTTCAAATGCGGGCTGATTTCTTTTACCGACGCCGGCGCAATAATCGTCGCACCGTCGCTCGATCGCAACAATTTCGAAAGGCTGGGCCTCTCGGATGAAGGCCGCCTTGCTCGCTTGAACGATAAGCATATTCCCTATTTACGGCACCATCGACGACTATCCGGGCTATGAGTTCGAAAGCTAGGATGCTAACGCACCGCGCGCATACCCTCGCTGCTGTGAAGCTCACCGCTAGGTTCTAGCAAAAAGCCACATTTCTGACGGCCCGGTCTTCTGGGTCCTACTTGTTCTCGTATGGCAACTTCCCGGCGCGGTGACCGCGCCTGCCGCTTCATCGAATTTCAGGCCGCTCGCTATCCTCGTTTTGGCACGTACCGCGGCGCGAGCGCGACTGCGGCACGGCGGCGAGACCGGCTTAGATAACGTGAGCGATCCATCACTGCTCCTTCTATCCGCCGGAAACATCCGGCGGCCCGTCCCTAAGTGGGGGCTTGAGGTGACGAGGTCGCCGGGAGAAACGCAGCTGTTGTCGCTTTCGTTTATGCTAGCTATGACGGCAATCTCTGACGTGGAGGCTCCACTTGTCATCGACACGCCGCTAGCCCGGCTAGATAAGCGAGTCCGCAGCAATTTACTGCAGTCGCTTCCTGGGCTGACTCGGCAACTCGTGTTACTAGTAACGGACAGCGAAATGGATTCGAGTCTTCGACCGATCATTGATTCGTCGGTTGGAGACGACTACCTGATTACTTTTGAGAACGGAGAATCCACGTCTCAGCAAAGGTACGTTCAACTGATGGCAAAGATCGCGATCGACCTGGAACAGCATGAATTTTATCGGCAACTTAGCGGCAGGTCTGACGATCCTGCCGATGGATGCATTTTTTCGACTGTGAAAGATGTGTTCATAGTGTGCGTCGGTCTTGGAGCGAGAAATGGTAATCCGCTCCCATTAAAAAAGCGAGTCGAAATATTTGAACCGAGTCTGTTTTCGGCACCCGAGTGGGCCGCTCTTGAAGCCATTTATGTTGGTTTTCGGAAAGACATTGACGGATTGAAAGGCCAGCCAGGTGATGCACGCTCAAACGACGCTGTCAATCACCTGGCTGAAGAGTTGGCTAATGCTGGGATGGTAATACTGCGTGCAAATTTTGACCCGCGAAGCGCCGAGGTCGATTTGGCATACCTATTATTGTCTGCTCCGACCTAGGGCATCCATATCGGTTAAAAGGCAGCTGGCGCGACCCAGACGGGGCATGCGCGGCGGTTAACGCGCGGTGAAGCTCGCGCCTGGCACTCAAGGTTAAATCAGTCGAATCCGTCTACTCGGCTTCCTACTTCTTCTCGTACGGGAGCTGGCCGGCGCGGTGAACCTCGCCTGGCGTTTCATCGAACTTCGGGCCACTCGGGTGCTTCGCCGGGGTGTGCGCAGTCGTGTCGTGGTGGGGATGGCCTTCCTCGAGCTCACGCAGACCTTCGCGGCTGGCTTCGCCCGGCGAGACATGGTCGGTTTTTCGTCCGTCATGCGGGCATGGTACCCGGGGAACGTGCCCCCAAGCGCGGCGGTCCAAGGCGGTGGCACGCGGGCGGCTAATCGCTCCAAGGGGTGGTACATCGCTTGAGCTTCAGCGGCTTCTGGGGACCCGTCATCGTCGCGGTCCTCTTGATCGTGGCGACCTGGCTCGGATGCGCCGCCCAGATCAGCGCGCTCAACCAGCGCGCCAACAATGATGCCATCTCGCGGGCGACGCAGCTCGCCAGCTCCTACGAAGGCGACGGTTCCTCAACCATCAACCTCGTCGATAACATGCTGCGGTTCTTGGGGGCCTACGACCTCAAGAACGGGGTGCGAGCGACGGCGGCGCTGATCGCACAAGAGCACCTCTACCGCGGGCTCTCGGGCAACATCGCGGTGATCGATGCTACAGGGCACGGGTTTGCCGTCGGCGCCAAAGGCAGCTCCCCGATCTCCATCGGCGACCGGGCCTACGTGAAAGCGGCGGTTCACTCGGGGTCGCTCATCATCGGCACCCCGCTCGTTGCGCGCGTGACGAAGCAGTACTCGATTCCGTTCGCGCGGGCGGTGCGCCGGCCTGACGGCACGGTGATCGGCACGATCACCTCGGTCATCAATGTCACGGCCTTCAGCTACGGCTACACCCCGAGCGACTTCGGACCGCACGGCGTGATGGACTTTATCGGCGCCCGCGACGGCATCGTCCGGTCGCGCGTCTCGGCAAGCCGTTCGCAAGCACTCGTCGGCCGGGAAGTCACGCGCAACTTCCCCGTTCTGGCCGGCACTGGCCAAGGCCCCGCAGGGCTATTACTGGCAGACCACCTCGCTCGACGGCGTCCATCGCGTCTTCGGCTATCACAAGATCGCCGGCTATCCGATCGTTGCCGTGGCCGGTCTCGCCTACGCCGATATCCTCGACGCAAACCGCGGGCGTCGCGCGCGTCACGTACGCCACCGCGGGCGGCGCGACGCTCATCATCCTCATCGTGCTGATGGCGTGGCTCCAGCAGCAATCGGTGCATAAGCAGCTCACCCGTCTGCGTGAAGACGCGCTGCGCGCGAATCAAGCCAAGAGCGCATTCCTCGCGAACATGAGCCACGAGATCCGCACGCCGATGAACGGCGTCATCGGCCTCACCAATCTCGCGCTCTTGACGAATCTGGATGCCGAGCAGCGCGACTACCTCACGAAGATCGACTATTCGGCGAAGTCGCTGCTCAACGTCATCAACGACATCCTCGACATCTCGAAAGTGGAAGCCGGCAAGCTCGAGCTGGAAGAGATTCCGTTCGACCTGCATGCGGTGCTGGAGAACGTCCGCAGTATCGCCTCGATGCGGGCGCGCGAAAAGGGCCTCGGGTTTGAACTGCACGTCGACGCCGGCGTGCCCACGCACCTGACGGGCGATCCGCTGCGCTTCGGGCAGATTTTGCTGAACCTCGTCAGCAATGCGGTCAAGTTTACCGAGACCGGCGCCGTGACGGTGCGCATCGCGGCCGGCGCCGTGACGGATCGCACGATCGAGTTGGTGACCTCCGTTCACGACACCGGGATCGGCATCAGCGAGACGGAGCAGACGCGCGTGTTCGAAGCGTTCGCGCAAAGCGACTCGTCGATCACGCGGCGGTTCGGCGGTACCGGCTTGGGGCTGGCGATCAGCAAAGCGCTCACGCTCAAGATGGGCGGAACGATCAGCGTGGAGAGCGTGCCCGGCGCCGGCAGCACGTTTACGTTCACCGCAGTGTTCGGGCTGCCGTCTGCCGATGCGGCGGCGCCGGCGAACGGCGTGACGGCGGACGAGACGCAGGCTATCGCGGCGCGCGCGCTGCTCGGGCGGCACGTCCTTGTCGTTGAGGACAATGCGATCAACCGGCAGATCCTCGATCGGCTGCTCCAGCGGCTCGGGATGGTCGTTGAGTTTGCGAACGACGGACGTGAGGCGGTCGATGCGGTGCTGGCCGAGCCGCAGCGCTTCGATGTGGTGGTGATGGACGTGCAGATGCCGGTGATGGACGGCCTCGAAGCCACGCGGCTGATTCGTGCGCAGCTGAGCACGGCGCAGCTGCCGATTATCGCGATGACCGCGCATGCTATGGACGAGGAGCGGCTGGCGTGCCTCGCCGCCGGCATGAACGATCACCTGACCAAACCCGTCGATCCGCGCGCTCTCGCCAGCACGCTCGAACACTGGGTGACGGCAACGGCTACGCCGCGCTAGATTTTTGGGTATGGTTCGGCCGTGGACACCAACGGCCAAACCGGTAACAACAGCGACACCGGCAACGACAAGGAAACGCTCGACGAGGCGCTTGCGATCGCGGACAACGATGACGCTTCCGTTACCGATGAGGAAAGAGACGCCGAGATTACGGAAGAGGTCGGCACCGTTCTTGGCGATTTTGCCTGAGGCGGTCTAGAGTCCAGAACTCCTCGCGCGCCTGCTCGCGAACGAGGGACTGCTCGGCTAGCGATCGAGTCTGCTAGCGCTTTGTCTTCTGTTGACTCAGGCCGTCGCTCGCCCTACCGTAGCGTGACCGACACGCGCTTCGTCGCATACCTGGCGGAGGCGACCGGACACATCTCAGAGCCGTTTATCATTGGAGGCTCCCATGGCAAATGCTACGCAAGCCCCCGCCGCTGCGGACGTTGAACAAGCTCTTTCCCGTGTCCTTGAGGGCGGCGGCATCGCACGCGAGCGCCTACCGCAATTCGTCAAGACGATTGCATCCCTTCATACCGCTGGTCTACGCCAACTGCGTCCCTTCCCAAACGGCATTCCGCCAATCTATGACGGAGTTCGCGTCGAGGGGATTCTCGAACTTTCCGATTTACAAAACGTCGTGCAGCTGACCACGTCGGACGCGCTGCTGCAACGTTTCCACATCTTCCCGATTGGGATACCGTGGGTAACATCATTGCGCGTCTCGGTGGATGTCGGCAACGTGCAAGAGGCAGCGGATTAACGTACCTTGATCGCGGGGACCACCCTCCAGATCCATCCGTCTCTTCGTTGTAATCTCCACTGCAAGCACTGTTATTCCAACTCCGGGCCGGCGGCGAGCGTCAGTCGTCCCGTCGCTGAGATCATTGCGGCGATTGACGACGCGGCGGAGCTTGGCTACGAGCGTCTCTCGGTGTCGGGCGGTGAACCGCTCCTCTACGCTCATTTGCGCGCGGTTCTCCTCGCCGCTCGCGACCGCGGCATGCGAACGACGGTCACGAGCAACGGCACGGTGTTCGACCCGCGCCGCCTCGCAGCGCTAGAGGGGGCCGTCGACTTGGTCGCAGTCAGCATCGACGGACCCCCCGCGTTGCACGACGTCATTCGGGATCAGCCGGGGAGCTTCGAGCGGAGCGATATGGGTCTGAGTGCGCTGCGTGCGGCGGGCATTCCGGTTGCGATCGCTCATACGCTGACCGCGAAAAGCTTGCCCCACATCTCGTGGCTTATTACGTATGCACGTGAAAAGGGTGCCGATCTCGTCCAGATCCATCCTCTCCAACAGACGGGTCGCGCCGTTACGATGGCCAGCGATCAACTGCACGACGACGCCGCGCTGCAGCGCCTTTTTGCCTATACGGTCTTGCGCGACCTTACCGGACTCGAGCCTCGCGTCCATCTTGACCTCGTGCCCAGCTCGGTCGCCGCGAACGAACTCCGCACGAAGGCACAACGCCTCGGACAGTGCGAACGAAATCCGGAGCTTGTGGACACCTTGGTGCTGGATGCCGACGGAACGCTGCGCGCCTACAGCGCCAACGCACATCAAGCGTTCATCATCGCGAGGCGCGGAACACCATCGCTGCGAGATGCTTGGAATTTCGGCGATTGGCCGCTACGATTGGCCGGCGAACTCGGTCACGTGGCCGATGCGCTCGCGCGACTCGACGACGGCTCCGTTGTTAGTTGGTTCGACTGGATCGTTAGCTCCGGCGTTGAAAACAAACCCGCCTAATCCGAGCGTCTTGGGGCAGAGTATTGCTTGAGAGGACCGCCGGCGGGGTGTGGTACGTCCGGCGGTCCTCCCGCGTATTCTATCGTCGTAGCGGCGTGTGCTAAAGAGCAATAGGACCTATCCTCGGGCGTACCGATGCTCCCATTCAGGCGCGCGACGGTGCATCTTTATTTCAGATAAGGTGCTGCGGCTGCTAGGGCTTCGGCGGTGTCGTAGGGTTCTTTGAGGGCGCCGTAGCGGTAGGCGGCGTCGATGCCGGGTTGTAGCAGCGCTTTGGTGAGTTGGTCGGTGTATGTGGAGCGTTCCATATTTGCGAAGGTTGTTAGCGGCACGTTGGAGAGCGGCGAGAGAATCTTTGCTGTTTCTGTGTGGGTGGGTGTTGGCCCAGCGGGCGGTTTCGTGCATCGCTGCTACGAAGCGGCGGGCGGCGTCGGGGTTTGCGGTGACCCATGCTTTTGAGACGACGAAGACGGCGCTGATCCACTGCGGGGCGATTGCGGCGAAGGCATCGGCGAGGGGTTCGATGTCGGCTTTGTTTTCGCTGAGGAATGGCTCGGAGACCATCGCGGCGTCGATCCGTCCTTGCTTCAATGCGGCGGGCATGTTGGAGGACGGGACTTCGATGAAGTGCGCGGTTTTTGAATCGCCGCCGTTTTTGTCCATCCACTGCCTCGGCGCCGAGCTGCAGCGTTCCGCCGAGCGTCGTTACCGCGATCGTTTTGCCGTTGAGGTCGGCGCCGGTTTTTAGCTTCGAGCCGCGTGCTTTCATGAGGAGCGCGTCTGCGTGACCGGCTGCCGTTAGGTTGGCGGCGGAGAAGATCAGGATCGGGATGCCTTTTTGGATTGCGGCGACGGCTGAGGTGATGTTCGAGAAGCCGGCGTCGAGTGAGCCGCCGGCGATCGCGGCGATGATCGCGCCGCCGCCGTTGAACGTCGTGATCGTTGCGTCGATGCCATATTTCTTGAAGATGCCGGCGGCTTGCGCGTAGACGGGCAGGGCGCTCGCTTCGGTGAAGCCGAGGTTCGCGATGCGCATCGGGGTCAGTGCGGTGGTTTGCGCTGATGCGGGTGCCGTGACGATGGTGAGGCTTAGCGCGGCGGATAGGGTGAGTGCGCAGAATCGTGAGACGCTTGTCATCGCTCGGCTCTCCGTTGGGTGAAAAAGAAAGGCCCCGATTGCTCGGGGCCTTGTTCGTTCTGGGTGGGGTGAGGCCTACTCTTAAAGCGCCGGCCTGAGATCGCGGCGGTCGCCGACGCGGGGGCCGTTCTTGCGGCGGTCGACACCGCTGCGGGCCATTTTGCCGTCGGCGTCGTGGTCGTCTGCATCGGCGGCGCGGAGGGCTTCTTGTAGGCGCTCGCCCGGCTCGTCGTCGGGGTTGATTTCGGATTGGTAGACATCGCTCATGTCACCGTTATTCCCATAGTGATCGGCGCATCACGGAGGGGAACGCTCGGTTGGCGGCCTACGCTGCGTTTTTCTTCGGCGCGGGTGACTTCTTTCTCGGACGTCCACCCTTGAGTCCGTTGGTGCGTGAGGCGGATGCTCGAGCCGGGGATTTCTTTGCACCGTTGATTCGTGCGCCGATGACGCTAAGCACCGGTTGACCAGCAGCGATCTCGATCAGTTGCTCGAGAAGGACGCCATCGTCGACGGTCTCCGACCAAAGCGTTTCTTGCCCCGGCATAATTTCCAGATCACCAAGCTGGCTGGGTTTCGCCTTTGCAAAGCCAAGAATCTTGGCGCGAGGTACGCTCAGGATCGCCCCGGTTGAAAGATCGACGCGAATCATGTCCTTCCGGCGATCGTACGTCGCAGCGACAATTTTGGTCGCGACCTTGTCCCACTCGCGACCGATTCGAATCGCTTCTCGCATTTCCGCTTCGGTCGTAAGAACTCGACCGGGCTTCTTTGTCGTCGCAGTCATGGCTGGCTCATTCTCCACAGGACGATTAGCTCATCATACGCGTCTTTTGCTACCGCAAGCACGTGACGTACTTCGCTATGTGATACCTTGCCGCGGATCGACGAGCGATGCGTTTTTGAAATTCGCACTCCTCCATCCGGGAACAACTCGATCACAACCTCACCACTGCCAAGATACGCATGAAGGTGAGGGACAGATGCAGCGCCATGGTCGCCGGAGATTGCCTGGAAGCGCACCCCGCGGATACGTTTGGTGCCCATCTAAATGCTAAAACCTAGGCCTAGGTTTGTCAACGTGAACCGCATTCAAAAAAAAGAGCCCCGTTTTGATCGGGACTCTTCTCATTTCACGACGAGGGCGGGCGGCGCTAGAACGCGCTACGGGTCGGGACGGCACGAGGCGCGGGGCAGGCCTGCTTCCTGCGCCGACGGAAGGCGGCGGCACACGATGGGAGGCGGTTCGCTATGTTGACGCCCGGGCGGTGAGTTGTTGCGGCTACATTAGTGCGATCGAATATGCGGAGTATGTGGCGGCGAAGCCGCGTAAGGTGCGTCTGCTCGGCGAGGACTTCGTACTCTTCCGCGACGCGCAGGGCGAGATTGGGATGCTCGATCTGCAGTGCCCGCATCGACGCGCTTCGCTGGAATACGGCCGAGTCGAGAGCGACGGCTTGCGCTGCGCCTATCACGGCTGGCTGTTCGACGTCAGCGGCCGCTGCATCGATCAACCGCAAGAGCCGGCTGACAGCACGTTCAAAGACAAGGTTTGTCAACGCGCGTATGGCGTGCGCGAAGCCGGTGGGATGGTGTTCGCCTACATCGGGCCGTCGCCGGTGCCGGAATTTCCGCGACTCGACGTGCTCGAGCCGCGCCCGGGAACACGCTACGTTCGCGGGAATCGCAAGTATGCCAACTGGTTTCAGTTTGCCGAAAACCTGATGGACTCGCCGCACATCCCCGTGCTGCACGCCAGTGGTTACCCGGATATCGCGATGAAGCGCGCCGAGATCGAGTACGAGCCTACGCGACATGGCGTGCGGACCACGATGAGCTTTGCCGGCATGGAACGCTCGTTTATCCAGTGGTTCTTCTTTCCGGCCAGCATCTGGGTCACGACCGCGCGCGTCACCGACACGATCGGACCGAGCCACAATCTGTTCTATCACACGCCGATCGACAACGAGAACACGCATACGTTCAACATGCGCTTCGTGCCCGCAGACGACGGTGAGGAAACGATCGTTACCGAAGGCCTCTCCGATTTTGGGCCCGGCGTTTACAACGCCGTGGAAGACGGCTGGTGGGGGATCGAATCGTTCTCGGAGGATCGCATCATCCAGGAGAGCCAGGGCGTCGTCTTCGACCGCACCCAAGAGCATCTCGGCGCTTCCGACCGCGGCATCGTGATCTTGCGCGGCTTGATGCGCGATGCGATCAAGGCCGTCCAAGACGGGCGCGATCCGCTCAACGTGTTGCGCGAGCCCAATATGGAGCCGATTCGGGTTGACGCCAGCATGCCGCAGCTGGGAGCGCTGGTCTGATGCGGCTGCGGTGGCTAGGAGCCGCGCTTGCGGCGGCGCTGCTCGTTGCGCCGGCGCGGGGCTACGCGGCGGAGCCCGTGCAGATCAACGTGATCATTCCGCTCACCGGCCCGAGTGCGTTCCTTGGCAAGAACCAGCTCGACACGCTCGGGATTTTTGAAAAGACGACTAATGCTGCGGGCGGCATCCGCGGCCGGATGATTCACTTCAACATTCTCGACGACCAAAGCAGCCCGCAGGTCGCGGTCCAGCTCGTCAACGGCTTGTTGCCGCAGCATCCGTCACTGATCATGGGGTTCTCGACAATCGCTGAGTGCGGCGCCGTCTCGCCCATCGTCAGCGCGACCGGACCATTGATCTACTGCTTCACGCCGGTCTCACAGCCGCCGAGCGGGAGTTACGTCTTCGCAAGTTCCGTATCGACCGAGTACATGATGCCGGTGCAGCTGCGGTTCATGCGCGATCAGGGTTATCATAAGATCGCGATCATCGCGACGACGGATGCGACCGGTCAGGCCTCCGAACGCACGCTTCGCTCGACGATTGCCCTGCCGGAGAATGCCTCGCTGCACATCGTTTCGGCCGTTCACTTCAACCCGACCGACGTCAGCATCGCGGCGGTCGTGGCCGACGTCAAAGCCTCGAACCCCGACATCATCTTCGGGGTCGCAAATGGTCCGGCGTTCGGCACGCTCCTTCGCGCGTTGCACGATGCCGGCGTCAACGCACCGCTGCTTGCGTCCGCGGCGAACATGAACTATGACCAGCTCGCGCAATACAGTAGTTTTCTGCCCGACCAGCTGTTGTTCAATGGTTTCCCGTTCCAGGATCCGTCCACGATCCGCGGGCCGCTGCGTCAGCAGATCGACGCGGGGCTGGCCGCGTTCCGGACCGCCAACGTGAAGCCGACGGTAACGCATGCGCTAGCGTGGGATCCGTCGGTGCTGATCGTGGAGGCGATGCGCAAGCTGGGACCCGACGCCACGGCGGCGCAGTTGCGCGACTACCTCGAGAACGTGCACGGCGAGGCCGCGCTCACCGGTATCTACGACTTTCGCAGCGGCAACCAACACGGGCTCACCGAGTCGTCGGTGATTCTCGTCCGGTGGGATCCGAAGAATACGGACTTCGTCGCGGTAAGCGGACCGGGCGGCGCGCCGCTCGCGAAGCGCTAGTTCGGCGGCTTCGCGCAGACATGGCGAAACTTGTCTTTGGCATGCACCTCTCGCTCGACGGCTACATTGGGGGCGTCGATGGCGAATTGGAGATGCCACCGCCGGACGTCGTGCTCTTTCGGTATTGGATTGACCGCGTTCGTGCGCTTGCGGGTAGTATCTATGGTCGGCGCCTGTACGAAGTTATGCGCTTTTGGGACGAGGACCAGCCGGGGTGGGGCGCGGCTGAGTATGAATTCGCTGCGGCGTGGCGCGCGATGCCGAAATGGGTCGCGTCTCGCTCGCTGAAATCGGTTGGACCAAACGCTACGCTTGTGGACGATGTGGCCGTCGTTGCTCGCCGGTTGAAAGCGGAGGTTGATGGCGAAATCGCGGTTGGCGGGGCTGATTTGGCGGCGAACCTTGCTGACCTCGGTCTTATCGACGAGTATCAGCTTTATTACCGTCCGTTTATTCTTGGGCGCGGTAAACCGTACTTTGCCCGCGCGCGAACGGCGCTGCGGCTCACCGATACTGTACGGCTTGGCGATGACACGGTTCGACTTACGTTCGTTCCTGCGGACGCCGCTCGATCGGCGTGATGCGGGAGCGTCCCTCGGCTTCGCTCGGGACGCTTTTGGGTTGTCGCGAATGGCTTGGGTTAGGGCGGTCCCTCGACGTTGCTCGGGATGACATAATTGGCCGCGCTCATGTGGTGAGTAGGCAGGGGAGCCTGTGGTTGAAAGGGCTGGGCGACGTGGGTGCGCTATCCGGTTTTTCCCTTGGGGATTCGATCGTGGCCCGTTCGGTTCTTCATCGTCTTGCTTACGGCATGGGCGCTGGCCGTCATCGTGCCGGATTGCACGCGTCCATTCAAGCCGCTCGGGACGATTGGGCTCTCCGCCGATAACGACGGGAACATCATCTCCGTCGTTCCGGATAGCGCGGCGGCGCAGGCGCACATTATCGCATCGGGATCGGGTCACGCTGGCGATGCGATCGACTTGCACACGGATGATCTTGCGGATACCACGGAGCGAGCGCGACTGCAAGATGGGCTGATGGAAGTTTTCGGCGGGCTCGGCGGCATGCAGTACTTGCCGATCGGAGGCACCGTCCGGCTGCGCCTGATCGAGCCCGATGGGCAGCTCGTCCCCGTGACGCTCACCGCGACCAAGGACGACCTGACGGTGCCGGACGACATCGTGCTCGAAGCCGATCAGATTCTCGGCATCGCCTTCATTTTGCTCGCGGCATTTCTCGTGTGGAATTATCCGCGCCGCTCGACGCTCGGCTTCTTTCTGTTCGCCATCTGGTTCAATCCCGGGCAGTACTTCACGTTCTATGCCTATCTGCCGCCGAACTTGATGCTGTATCAAGAAGCGCTGCAGGCGATCTTTGAGGCCGCCGGCGTTGTCGGCTTTCTGCAGTTCGCGCTGCGCTTTCCCAACGACCGCGCGGAGAATTGGCGCGCACCGGTCGAGCGGCTGTTGCCGTTTTTGTTTGTCGTGCTCGCGGGGCTTGGGATGTCGAGCTTCGGCACGGAATTCGGCCGGCACTCGGAGACGCTTTCGCGCGTCGCGTACGGTTTGGCGTATGCCGTCTATCCGCTGGTGGTGTTTGCGTTCATTACCAAGCTGCGCGTTCTCTCGACCACCGACCGGCTGCGGCTACGCTGGGTGATCGCCGGTTGCATTCCGGGTCTGATCTTCTTCATCATCGCCGACAGCATCGAGTCGACGTCGATGTGGCAAGGGCTGTGGGATTGGCTGCACTGGCAACCGCCAGAGATCTGGTTGAACCTCGCCTATATGGTCAACGCGCTCGTGGCGGTGAGCGTTGCCTATGCGGTCATTCACGAACGCGTTCTGCCCATTGCCTTTTTGCTCAACCGCGGCATCGTGCTCGGCATCGTTTGGGTGTTCGCCACGATGGGCGTCGAGGCGCTGCTGGTTGTCGCGCATACCTTCCTCGACAACAACCATTTGCTCTCGAGCGTTCTCGCGGCCATCGTGATCGTTGCGGCGGCGCCGTTTCTCGAGCGGCTCCAGGAATGGCTCAATCATACCGTCGATCGCATTTGCTTCCGCAGCTTTCACGAATCCGAAAAGCGGCTGGCCGCGGTCGCGGCGATGCTGCCCACCGCCAACACGGTGGAAGGTGTGGAAGCGCAATTGACTGATGCGCCGTGCACGGCGTTTGGGATTACGTCTGCGGCGCTCTTCCGGATCCAGGACGACGGTTCGTTTGCGCTTGCGCCGAATGCGCGCGGCTGGCCGGCGAGCGCGGCGACACACTTCGGGGCGGACGATCCGATCGTGCTGCACTTCCGCGAGTTTCCCCATTCGCTTCGCTTGGACGAACTGCTGCGCGCGAACGACGACCTGCCGCAGGGGCCGGCGTTTCCGGCGATCGTGATTCCGTTGCCATGGGGCGCAGCGTCGATGCGTTCGTGTTGTATGGCGGGCACGCGAGCGGCACGGATCTTTCGCCCGATGAGATCGCGTGCCTCGAGCAACTCGTGCGCGCGGCGGCGACGGCGCGCGAGCACGTTCGCGCCTCCTCGTTGCGCCGTCAACTCGAGGACGCGCAACGCCGGCTGGCGGCGGCCTTCAGCTCCGGTACAACCGCTCTCGCGCAGTAGCGGCTTTTTTCTGCGCACCACTTCGGGAAAGGACCACGATGAAAACGTTGCTTTTGAAGTTTGCTGGTTCGCTTGGTTTTGGGGTTGGCAGGTGCATGGCAAAGTGTCCGAATTGCACTAACGGCGCGTGCTCGAAAGACGTTGGGCACCAGGGTACGCATTATTGCAATTACGATGAGAAGCCGTTCTAAATAAAAGAGTCCCGCGTAGCGGGGCTCTTTCCTTTCCAAGGGCTTGATTGAGGCGGTCCCTCGACGACGCGCCCTTCGGGCGCTTTGCTCGGGATGACATACAGTGCAACAAAAGAGCCTCGCGTTAGCGGGGCTCTTCCTTTTTCGAGGGCTTGATTGAGGCGGTCCCTCGACGACGCGCCCTTTGGGCGCTTTGCTCGGGATGACACACAGTGCAACAAAAGAGCCCCGCGTTAGCGGGGCTCTTCCTTTTCCGGGACCTAGAGGTC
>CAWJSM010000007.1:0-122856 GCA_963845455.1 Vulcanimicrobiota bacterium
GCTCCGCAAGCTCGGTGCCGCTGGCCGGCCGCGGGCCCACCTCACCCTAAGGAGAACCCGTCTTGTCTCGTTTGCGCCCGCTCCTCGTGCTCGTCGCGTTGCTGGGTCTCGCGGCTGCGCCCGCGCGTTCCGCCGACCCGATTCAGATCAACGCCATCCTCGCGCTCTCCGGCACGGGTGCGCTGCTCGGGGCGAGCCAACGCAACGCGCTCGAGGTGCTCGAGAAGCGCGTGAACGCGAACGGCGGCATCGCCGGGCGTCCGCTGCAGTTCGTCTTCTCCGACGACCAAAGCACGCCGCAGGTCGCGGTTCAAGTCGCGAGCCAGCTGATCGCGAAGAACGTGCAGATCATCCTCGGCTCGAGCCTCGTCGGTTCGTGCGCCGCCATCGCGCCGCTGCTCAAAAACGGGCCCGTGCTGTACTGCTTCTCGCCCGGCCTGCATCCGCCGGCGGGCAGCTTCGCGTTCACGGCCGGGGCGTCGAGCCACGATTCGATGGGCGCGTCCGTGCGCTACTTCCACGACCGCAACTTCCGCCGCATCGCCTGGATTTCGTCGACCGACGCGTCGGGTCAAGACGGTGAGGCCGCCCTCGACGACGCGATCGCGCGTCCGGAAAACGCGGGCACGAGCGTCGTCGCGCGCGAGCACTTCAACACCACCGACCTCAACGTCTCGGCGCAGATGGCGCGCATCAAAGCGGCGAACCCCGACGCGATCTTCACGTGGTCGAGCGGCACGCCGATGGGGACGCTGCTGCACGGCATCACCGACACCGGCCTCGAGAAAGTGCCGCTCGAGATCAGCGCCGCGAACCTCAACTACCAGCAGCTCAAGGCGTACGGGCCGATCCTGCCCGCGGCGGCGTTCACCGGATCGAACGCGTGCTTCGGCGTCGACCTGGTCACCGACAAGTCCGTCAAGGCGGCCATCGGCGAGATGTCGAGCGCGATCGGCGGCGCCGGTCTGCGCATCGACTTTCTCCAGACCTTGGCGTGGGATCCGGCGCAGATCGTGATCTCCGCGCTGCGCAAGCTCGGACCGGACGCGAACGCCGAACAGATCCGCAACTACATCGCGAACCTGCACGGGTTCGTCGGCGTCAACGGGCCGTACGACTTTCGCGCCGTGCCGCAGCGCGGCATCGACGTGCACAACGTCTACATCGTGCGCTGGGATCCCGCCGGCGACCGCTTCGCGGCGGCAAGCCGCGGCGGCGGTATTCCGGTTCAGTAAGCCTCAGCCGAAACCGCCGACGTGAGCTCGATGCCGTTCCGTTCCGCCGTCGTGTCGGCGATGCTCGCGTTGGCGGTCGCGGGCGGCGGCTCCGTCGCGCGCGCGGCCGGCACGCCGCCGCCGGCGGCCGCGAGCCCCGGCGCGATGCTCACCCCGGCGCTGCTCGCCAAGGTGCTGCGGCTCATCGACCTCCGGGGCGTCCAACGCGAGGTTCCACCGAACTACGCGAACGCGTTGGGCATGACCGCGAGCGGCCAGGCGTGGCCGGATCGTCAGCAGGCGGCGACGCAGGGCAAGGTGCTCCACGGCTTCGCGGTGAGCCTCGGCGCGGATCAGGACGTCGTGGTCTCGGTCCGCGACGACGCCGAACTGCGAGTCTTCCGTGTACGCCGCGACGGCGGCATGGTCGTTGCCGCGTGTATCGTCGATCTCGGCGACGGGGACATCACGATGCGCGCGCCGGCGGAGGCGCAAGCGCAGCTCGACGACGAGATGCGCTTCTGGGCCACGTACGTCGATCAGCTGCTCGGCGCGAAGAAGTAATCGCGTCCGGCTTCAGCGCCGCGCTGCGGCGAGCACGTCGTGCAGGTGGCGCGGGTCGTCGTAGATCCACACCTGCGTGTCGACGCACGCCGCGACGTGTTCCGGCGGGCCGAATCGTGCGGCAAGCTGCGTTCCGTCGAGCTCGCGCAGCACGATGAAGCGGTATGCCGGCGGGAGCGCCGGATCGGCGAGGCTCTCGTCGTACCAGCGCGGGTCGTTGTTGTAGAACCGCGCCGAACCGTCCGCGGAGATCTGGTCGACCTGCAGCGCGTGATCGAACCCGACCGTGAGCGGGCGCGCCGTCCAGAATCCGGCGAGGCCAGCTTGCAGGCCGTACTGCGTCCGCAAACGGCCGAGGCATTCGGCGAGGTCGGGCCTCCAACTCAGCGTTCCGGGCACGAGGGTTCCCGCGCGCGCGATTTGCACGCATGAGCCGAGTAGCGCCGCGACCGCGAGCGCCGGGAGTGCGGCGCGCACCCGGACGGAGCGCGCGAGAAGCGCGACCGCGATCGGAACGAGCATGAAGAGCGCGGGTTCGAAATAGCGGTACGAATCGAAATCGACGTACAGCGCCACCGTGAACGTGAGCGATGCCCCGATCGATAGCGCACCGAACGCCCACACGAACCAACCGCGCGCGCGTTCGGGTGATTCCGGTCGCCGTGCCAACGCGAAGGGAAACGCAAGGAACGCGAGCGCCAGCACGGCCACCCCGCCGGTCAAGTTGGGATTCGCCAGCGTGAACCCGAGCGCGTCGTTCCAAAAGCGCGGCAGGTGCGCGACGACCTGCGCGATCCCGGGCGTGGGGAGGTCGGGGGCGTGACTCAGATGCGGCTGCACGCAAACGTGCGCGGTCCATGCGCCCGCGGCCACGAACGCGCCGAGCGCAGCGACGCCGGCGAAGCGCGCCGGCTCCCGGCGCAAGAGTGCGAACGCGAGCGCCGCCGCGCAGACGAGTACGATGGGCACGACGAACGCAACCCACAACTCGCGATCCGACGCGACGGCGAGCGCCGAGAGGACGAAGACCGCGAACGCGCGCACGGGGCTGAACGGCCGGTGCCGAGACCAGGCCAAAAGCCCGGCGATGAGGAGCGCGAGCAGATACGTACCCGCGTGCGTGTCGGCCAGGAACATGGTCCCGACGGGGAACAGCGCCGGATCGAGAGAGCCGTCCTTCGTCCCAGGTCGACGGCAGCGCCGAGCTCAGCAGAGCGAGCGTTCCGAAGACGCCTTCGACGGAGAGGGCCAGCGGCAGCGTCAGACCCGCGATCGAGCGCGCGAGCCATCCGCCGGCGTAGGCGAAGCCGATGAACCGCACGAGCGTCGATGCGACGATCGCCCAGCGCCACGCGCCGAGGGCGCGCTGGAAGCCGAGACCGAGAACGAGATCCGGGACGATGTTCGGGATGTCCGAAAGCTGGAAGGTCTTCCACGCGGACGGGCGATGCAGGACGTCCCAGATGAACGACGTTTGCCACAACGTGTCGCTGTTCAACTCGGCCTTCAGAAACCGCGGGTCGTGCGAGAGTGCGAGGACGATCAGGCCTGCCAGCACGACGACGGCGGCGTGCAGCGCGATAGAACGGCGATCGAACGATGCGCCGCCCGGGAAGGACGCCATGCAGCAAGTATACACTTCGTCCGAACCGGCCGGAGCCCACCGGGATTCCCGCGAAGGGCTCGTGGTGGCGTCAGGACCTCCGCCGTCCCCAGGAACCGTTCGCCCGGCTGGGACGAGTATTTCATGCAGATCGCGCGGACGGTGGCAACGCGAGCGACCTGCCCGCGCGCCAGCGTCGGCGCGTGATCACGCGCGAGCAGCGCATTCTGACGACCGGCTACAACGGCGCGCCGCGGGGCGTCCCGCACTGCACCGAGGCCGGCTGTCTGATCGTCGACGAACATTGCCAGCGCGCGACGCATGCGGAAGCGAACGCGATCGTGCAGGGCGCGCTGCACGGCGTCAGCTGGCCGGCGGCACCGCCTACTGCACGCACGAGCCCTGCGTCGACTGCTCGAAGCTGCTGATCAGCGCGGGCATCGTGCGAATCGTGTACGAGACCGCCTATCCGGATCCGGTCGGAACGCAGCTGCTCGACGAAGCCGGTGTTGACGTCGAGCAGTTCGCCGGATCCGTTACGTGCGTCGCGTGACCGCTGGGATGCTGGCCGTGCTGGGCTGCTCGCGATGGCCGCGCTGGTCGCCGCCTACGTTCGCCGCTTGGCGCAAGTGACGCCGTCGGCATGCTCGATGCGAGCGGCGAGCGTCGCATGCACGATCAGCCCAAGCCGCGTATCGGCGGGCATCGCCGTCTTTCTCGGTTTCGCGTTCGCGCTGTTCTCCGTGCTCGGCTATCTGTTCACGCGCAATCAGCTGCGCGACTTCGACAAGATCCACGACGTCGATCGGGCATCATCTTCGGCGGCACCCTGATCCTGATGGTCGGGATCTGGGACGACATCATGGGAATGCGTCCGCGCAACAAGCTGGTCGCGCAGATCGTGGTCGCGTCGATCTCGCTGCTGTACGGTTTCCTGATCAAGTACGTCCGGAATCCATTCCACCGCGGCGACTACATCTATTCCCGCTGTGCGTGGAACTACCCGGTCACCCTAGTGTGGTACCTCGGGATGATGAACGCGATCAACTTGATCGACGGTCTCGACGGATTGCTCTCCGGCGTGACCGCGATCTGCCGGTACGTCGCTCCCCATCAACCGGTCAGCAAGGCCATCCCGAGATCGCACTGGTGCTCGCGGCGCTGGTCGGCAGCGCGCTCGGCTTTCTGCCCTACAACTACAATCCGGCCAAGATAATTCTCGGCGATTCGGGCGCGCTCTTCATCGGCTACGTGTTTGCAACGGTGTCGATCATCGGCGCGAGCAAGGTCGCGTTCACCGTCTCGCTGATCGTGCCGCTGGTGCTGCTGGGTCTGCCCATCGCGGATACCGCCGCGGCGATCGTGCGCCGCACGGGCGCCGGCAAGAAATTCTCCGAAGCCGATCGCGGCCATTTCCACCATCAGTTGATCTTCCGGTTCGGGCTCAACGTGCGTCAAGCGGTGCTGCTGATCTACGCGCTCTGCATTGCACTGGGACTGCTCGCGCTCGTGCTCTCGGGCGGCGTCGGCGCTCGCTCGCCCAACGTGGCATCGTGATGGCGGGTGCGCCGCTATGCCGCTCCGCGTGATGGCCGTGATGGGGACACGGCCGGACACGATCAAGATGGCGCCGGTCGTGCCGCGCTGCAAGCCGCACGTCCCGCGATCGAACCGATCGTGTGCGTGACCGCACAGCATCGCGAGATGCTCGACGACGTGCTGCGCCTGTTCGAGATCGTCCCCGACGTCGATCTCGACATCATGACGAAGACGCAGTCGTTGACCGACATCACGACCCGCGTGCTGACCGGATGGAGCCGGTGTTCATCGAGCAGCGGCCCGACGTCGTGCTCGTCCACGGCGACACGACGACCTCGACCGCCACCGCGCTGGCGGCGTTCTACGCGAAGATTCCGGTCGGCCACGTCGAGGCCGGTCTGCGCACGGCGACGATCGCGAGCCGTTTCCCGAAGAGCTGAACCGCCGCATCACCGGCGTGATCGCGAGCTATCATTTCGCGCCGACCGCCGCGCTCGACGGCAACCTGCTGGCCGAACGCACTGGTCACGCGCGGATCTTCGTCACCGGCAACACGGTGATCGACGCGTTCCTCGCGACCGAGCGCCGCGTGCCGACGCGGCCGGTCCCTCCGGCGCTGGCCGGGCTCGATCCGGCAGCGGCCGATGATCTTCGTCACCGCGCACCGGCGCGAGAACCACGAGCGATGGGCGAGATCGCCCGCGCCGTCAACGATTGCCGGATTTCCCGAGCGGCCGCAAATCGTGTGGCCGGTTCACCCGTCACCTCAAGTCGAACCGGTCGTACGCGCGGTCGTCGGCGACACGCCGGGGATCCGGCTCCCCCCCCGCTCGACTACGCCGCGACGGTCGCAGTCGTAGCGGCGTCGCGCTTTGTCCTCACCGATTCGGGCGGCCTTCAAGAGGAAGCACCGACGCTGGGCAAACCGGTGCTGGTGATGCGCCGCGAGACGGAACGCCCGGAAGGGCTCGAGGCGGGGACGCTGCGCCTGATCGGGGCCGGCTACGACGCTATCGTCGCCGAAACGCGCCGGCTGCTGACCGACCCGGCCGCCTACGCCGAAATGGCCCGCGCCTCGAATCCCTACGGCGACGGCCGGGCGGCCGAGCGCATCGTCGCCGGCCTTATGGAAGTGCTCCCGGGCCCGGTACCCGACGAGTTTCTCGGTTTTGCGGCCTAATTCAGTCAAGCGCTTGGGTCGCGGCGCGGGCAACGTTCGTCGGTTACCGTGATCGGCGGGTTCTTGGTGGGCCTGGCGCTCACGCGGGCAACAGGAAGCTCAGTGGTGGTTTATTCCGATCGGTCTCTTTGGCGGCCTGGCGCTCGGTATTGCGGCAGTGGTAATTCGGCGCTGCCGCACGTCTAAGGAGACGACGTCCCCTCCGACAAAAGTCCAGGAGGGGATCGTCGAACGGCGACAATACGCAGGGCGCCGAATCAACGGCCGAAATTCGCGCGTATAACGCGCGCAAGCGGCCGATCGGTATCCGCTCGAAGCTCTCCTCGGCCCCGTCGCCGTCTTGACGGCGGTGTGGTTCCCGGTCCTAGGTCTCAACCTTGTGCTCGGGGGAGCGTGCGGACTGGCAACATGTGGCTGGTCATGCGCAACAACGAGCGTCTCCTCGACGGACGGCGCTCGCGTAGGGTGTACGGGCTGGTCAACGTGATTCGGATTCTGGGTATCGGTATCGTTCCGGTGTTTTCCGCGGTGACCGGGCCATGGTGGTCGATGGGCGTCGCGCTCGCCGGATTTTTTACGCCGCTCGTCCTGTACGGGCTGGCGATGCGGCAAGAAATTCAACGGGGTAGTTAGTGCACGAAAAGATCGGAGAACATCCGCTCTGGCATCTGTTCCGGCATGTGGGGAGAGGTTCACGCCGATACGGTCATCACGACCTGGGTCGTGATGGTTGGCGCTGGTGTTTTTCTATTTGCTCGGCGGCCTCGTACCGCACCAATCGCGTCAACAAGACGCAGGCGACGTTCGAAGGCATCATCAACTACCTAGTCCGATCTCGCCGTCGGTACGCTGGGACGCGCGGGCGAACGTTTCGTCCCCATCTTCGTCGGCGATCTTTATCTTCATCTGGATGCTCAACCAATTCGGTTTGCTGCCGTTCAAGCCGATGGGTCTGCCGTTCGGCGGCTCGCCGACGGCCGATCTCAACACCACGGCGGCGCTCGCGCTGTTCGTGTTCTTCGGCATCCAGTTCGTCGCGATCCGCGGAGCCGGAATCAAGGCGTACGCCCATCTGTTCCAGCCGTTCTGGCCGCTCTTCTTGATCAACCTGATCGAGGAGATCGCACGACCGGTCGTGCTCGCGATGCGCCTGGCGTTCAACATCCTCGCCGGCGAACTGCTGCTCTTCGTCGTCGCCACGATCATCGCGGCCGACGTCACGATCGGCCCGCTCAATATCTCGCTCGTCGCGACGGTCGCGCCGTTCGGCGTCGAGTTCTTCAACTTTCTCATCGGGACCATCCAAGCGTTCGTCTTCACGCTCCTGACCATCGTCTATCTCTCCTTGGCTACGCAGCACGAGAGAGCCACGACGGAGAACACGCGCCGGCGCCACCGCGAATCCTAGAAAGGTACTGCCGTGACTCCTCAGACCATTATTGTCGCCGTTCTGATCCTCGGCTTCTCGCTGATCGTGTTCGGCGTTGCCGTCGGTTCCGCGATCGGCGACGGTATCGTCGCATCGAAAGCGGTCGAGTCGATCGCGCGTCAGCCCGAAGCGCGCGGCAACATCTTCACGTTCTTCTTCCTCGGCGTCGGCATTCTGGAAGCGTTCCCGATCATCGCGCTCGTGCTCGGCTTCTACCTGTTCTTCGTCGTCGCCAACGTGCCGACGCTCGTCGGCGACGCTGCTCAAGTCAGCCGCCCACTGAGACGGATACAGCAGATGCTTCTTCGCTTGACGGGACGCTGTTCGTCCAGCTCGTCAACTTCATCGTCTTCCTGGTGATCCTCAACGCGATCTTCCTCAAGCCGTGGGCGCGGCGATCGCGGCGCGGCGCGCATACATCGATAGCGTCGGTACGGACATCGCGCAGTTCGAAGCCGACGCTGAAGGCGCTGCGCGTGCCAAGCGGACGACGGCCGGTCGGCGCGCGCCGGGAAGCGGACGCGACCATCGGCGAAGTCGCGCGCCGCCGCGCAAGCCGAGGCCGCGCGATCATCGCCGAACACAGATCCAGGCCGGCGGCGATCATCGCCGAAGCGCAAGCGACGGTCGCCTCGAAGTCGCGACGGCGCGCGACCGGGAGCGGCCGTCGTCGAAGCGCTGGCGCGCGAGATGCTCGAACGCGCGGTCGGAGACTCGGAAGCGGTGGAACCCGTGAATACGAAGTGATCGCGCAGATAGAGCGAGATCATCGGCGGCTTCGCCTTCCTCGTCGTCATGGTCGTGGCTGTTCCGAAGTTCGTGCTGCCGGCCGTCGCGGCCGGCAGATCTCGCGCAACGCCGATCTGGTCAACGCGGAACACCGCCGCGAGCAGCTGCGGGCGGACGTCGCGAGCGCGCGCGCAGAGGTCGAAGCCGCGCCGACGCGATGCGGTCGCGATCCGCGCGCGCCGAAACCGATGCGCGTCACGAGCACGAACGATTCTCGCCGACGCGCGGCGCGAAGGCATGCGGCTGCTCGCAGAACGCGCGCGGCGAACTCGAACGCGGCCGCATCGCCGGCCGCGACAAACTGCGCATCGAATTCATCGAGAAGGCGCTCAACCGCGCGCGCGAGCTCGCGGCCGAGCAGCTCGAGCGACGAGGGCAACGCGCGGCTCGTCGCGCAAGACGGTCGACGACACTCGCCGGAGCGGAGGCCGCCTGATGCCGAACGAAACGCTCGCGCGCCGCTACGCGACCGCGATCTTCCAGCTCGCGAGCGAAGCCGGAGCCGTCGACCGCGTCGGCGCGACCTGCACACGTTCGTCGCGGCGCTCGCTGCCGACGACGCGGTCGAACCGGTTCTTCCGCTCGCCGGTCGTCGACCGAAGGAGAAGACCGGCCGTGATCGCGCAGGCGTTCGCAAGCTCGCACGACGATCGCGCTGCACGCGGTGCTGCTGCTCGATGCAGAAAGCGCCGCGAAGGCCGCTCGCGCCGAGATCGTCGCGCAGTACGACATGCTCGAACGCCAAGCGCGCGGCGCGCAGACGCTGCAACGTCACCAGCGCCCGGCCGCTCCGGAGGCCGAGCTCGACGCGCTCGTCGCGAAGCTCCGCGACGCCTACAAAACCCCGTTCGACGTCACCCAGAACGTCGATCCCGAGCTGATCGGCGGCGTCCGCATCACGATGGGCGACAAGCGCATCGACGGCACGATCGCCGGCCGCCTCGACGACCTCGCCCGCATGCTCAGTACGAATTGACAAGGCGCCCGGCCCAGCTTCCGCGCCCCCCACGCCTTCGGCGCGGGGCCCCGAAGCAGCCGGCGCGCTCACCACTTCCGGTTCGGCGAAATGCCCCTTGGGCGCGCCAAACGAACACTACCTCGGATCTCATGATGACTAAGAGGAAAGACGACGCCATGATCAACGCAGACGAAATCGCCGGGATCATCAAGCAGCGCATCGCGACCTTCAAGACGGGAGCCAACGAATCCGAAGTCGGCACCGTCATCGAAGTCGGCGACAACATCGCGCGCATCTACGGGCTCGAAGCCGCGCAGGCGTCGGAACTGGTGCAGTTCCCCAACGGCGTCGAAGGCGTCGTCCTCAACCTCGAAGAGGACAACGTCGGCGTCGCGATCATGGGTCCCGACACCGACATCAAGGAAGGCGATCAGGTTCGCCGCACGGGCCGCATCGTGTCGGTTCCGGTCGGTGAGGCGCTGCTCGGCCGCGTCGTCAATCCGCTCGGCGCGCCGGTCGACGGCAAGGGCCCGATCGCGACGAAGAAGTGGCGCACGATCGAAAACCGCGCGCCGGGCGTCATCGAACGTCAGAGGCGTCAAGCAGCCGATGCAGACCGGCATCCGCGCGATCGACGCGCTGATCCCGATCGGCAAGGGCCAGCGCGAGCTGATCATCGGCGACCGCGGCACCGGCAAGACGGCGATCGCGGTCGACACGATCATCAATCAAAAGGGCAAGAACGTCTTCTGCATCTACGTCGCGATCGGGCAGAAGAACTCGACCGTCGCCGCGCTCGCGCAGACGCTCGAAAAGAACGGCGCGATGGAATACACGACGATCGTCACCGTCTCGTCGGCCGAACCCGCCGCGCTCAAGTGGATCGCGCCGTTCGCCGGCTGCGCGATGGGCGAAGAGCTGATGTACGCGGGCAAAGACGTCCTGATCATTTACGATAACCTCACGCAGCACGCGCAAGCGTACCGCGAAGTCTCGCTGCTGCTGCGCCGCCCGCCGGGCCGCGAAGCGTATCCGGGCGACATTTTCTTCTTGCACTCGCGCCTCTTGGAGCGCGCCGCGAAGCTCTCCGACGAACTCGGCGGCGGGTCGCTCACCGCGCTGCCGGTCATCGAAACGCAGGCCGGCGACGTCTCGGCGTACATCCCGACGAACCTGATCTCGATCACCGACGGCCAGATCTATCTGCAGAGCTCGCTGTTCTTCCAGGGCATCCGGCCCGCCGTCGACGTCGGTATCTCGGTGTCGCGCGTCGGCGGTTCGGCGCAGATCAAAGCGATGCGCACCGTCGCCGGTCCGCTCAAGCTCGATCTCGCGCAGTTCCGCGAACTCGCGGCGTTCGCGAAGCTCGCGAGCGACCTCGACAAGAACACGCAAGCGCAGCTGACGCGCGGTGAGAAGATCACCGAAGTGCTCAAGCAGCCGCAGTTCCATCCGCAGCTCGTCGAAGAGCAAGTCGCGGTGATCTTCGCGGCGACGAGGGGCTACCTCGACGAGATTCCCACGAACAAGATCGCGGAGTGGGAAACGTCGTTCGTCGGCTGCGCTGCGCGAAAGCATCCCGAGATTCTCGAGGGATCATCAAGACGTCGCAACTCAGCGATGACAACACGAAAGCGCTCGTGGCCGCCATCGAAGAGTTCAACAAGAGCTTCTAGATGATGTCCTTAAGCGACCCCTCAGGGTATCTCGCCGTGCACTCATTGCGAGGGAGCTATGGTCTGGGGGCCCCGCGAGCTGCAAGCTCGGGGGGCGCGGAGCCTGGCAGCGCCATAAATGCCGAGCGTTCGCGATCTTCGCGACCGGATACGGTCGATGAAGAACACCCAGCAGATCACCAAGGCGATGAAGCAAGTCGCCGCGGCGAAGATTCGCCGTGCCGAAGCGTTGCAGAAGCAGTCGCGTCCGTACGCGGACGCGCTCGCGGCAGATGCTGCAAGATCTGCTCGCGAACGTCGGCACGGTCGATCATCCGTACATGAAGCCCGGCACAGCCGGCGCGCCGGTCGGGCGTGATGCTGATGACGGCCGACAAGGGCCTCGCCGGCTCGTTCAACGCGAACTTGATTCGCGTCGGCGAGAACATGCACCGCGACGATGCCGAACGCGCGTGGTACCCGGTCGGCAACAAGGCGCGCAACGCCGTTCGCCGCTTCGGCCGCGAGGCCGATCGCATCTGGCCGCTGCAGAGCCCCGACAAGCTGGCTGCGGCGCGAGAAATCGCCGCGCAAGTGAGCGACGACTTCATCGCCGGCCGCATCAGCTCGGTGCAGCTGGTCTCGCCGAAGCTGATCAACATGATGTCGCAGCGGCCGGAGACGCGGCAGCTGCTGCCGGTCGAAGGCGCGACCGAGGCCGCGCCGAAGGCCGACGGCCCGCGCAACGCGGTCGAGTTCGAGCCCTCGCCCGAAGCCGTGCTCTCGCACATTCTGCCCAAGTATCTCGAGTTCACGATCTATGCGGCGATGCTCGAGACCGATGCGGCGTTCTACGCCGCGCAGCTCGTGGCGATGAGCAACGCCAGCGACAACGCCAAGAAATTGATCGATCTGCTGACGGTGCAGATGAACAACGCCCGTCAGGCCTCGATCACCAAGGAAATCCTCGAGATCGTCGGCGGCGCCGAAGCGCTCTCCGGTTAATCATAAGAAAGTACAACGATGACTGCCACCGTTCAACCCACCAATGCATTCTCCGCCAGCGCGACCGGCAAAGTCGTTCAGGTCCTCGGTAACGTCGTCGACGTGGAATTCTCCGCCGACACGCTGCCGAACATCAACGATGCGCTGCAAGTGCACGTCGGGATCGACGGCACCTCGACGGCAACGTCGACGAGTGCCGAGGGCATCGAGCTCGGCGGAACGGCGATGCAGTCGCGCGATCTCGTGCTCGAAGTGCAAGGCGAACTCGGCAACAACCAGGTGCGCTGCCTCGCGATGGGTTCGACCGACGGTCTCGTGCGCGGCGCGGAAGTGATCAACTCGGGCGCCGCGATTCAGGTGCCGGTCGGCGAAGGCACGCTCGGCCGCATCTTCAACGTGCTCGGCAAAGCGATCGACAGCGACGCGCCGGTGCACGCCGCGGCCTACTGGCCGATCCATCGCCCGGCGCCGGAATTCGCCGAGCAAGATCCGACGCCGAAGATTTTCGAAACGGGCATCAAGGTCATCGACCTGATGGCGCCCTACACGCGCGGCGGCAAGGTCGGACTCTTCGGCGGCGCCGGCGTCGGCAAGACCGTTCTCATTCAGGAGCTGATCCGCAACATCGCGTCGGTCCACAAGGGCTTCTCGGTGTTCACCGGCGTCGGCGAACGCACGCGTGAAGGCAACGATCTCTGGGTCGAAATGAAAGAGTCGGGCGTGCTCGCGCAGACCACGCTCGTGTTCGGTCAGATGGACGAGCCGCCGGGCGTGCGTTTCCGCATCGCGCAAACGGGCGTCACGATGGCGGAGTACTTCCGCGATGAGAAGGGCGCCGACGTGCTGCTCTTCATCGACAACATCTTCCGCTACATGCAAGCCGGTTCGGAAGTCTCGGCACTGCTCGGCCGCATGCCGTCGGCCGTCGGCTATCAGCCCTCGCTCGGCACCGAGATGGGCTTGCTCGAAGAGCGCATCACCTCGACGCGCAAGGGCTCGATCACCTCGGTGCAAGCCGTGTACGTGCCCGCCGACGACTACACCGATCCCGCCGTCGCAACGACGTTCGGCCATCTCGACGCGACGACCGCGCTCTCGCGTCAGATCTCGGAACTCGGCATCTATCCGGCCGTCGATCCGCTCGCGTCGTCGTCGCGCATCCTCGATCCGCAGATCGTCGGCGCGGAACACTACCGCGTCGCGCGCGGCGTGCAAGAAACGCTGCAGCGCTACAAAGATCTCCAGGACATCATCGCGATTCTCGGCGTCGAAGAACTCTCCGACGACGACAAGCAAATCGTCGGCCGCGCGCGCCGCTTGCAGCGTTTGTTCTCGCAGCCGTTCTTCGTTGCCGAACAGTTCACGGGCCGTCCCGGCGCGTACGTGAAGCTCGAAGACACGATCGCGGCGTTCGCCGAAGTGCTCGACGGCAAGCTCGATCATCTGCCGGAACAGGCCTTCTACATGGCCGGCGGCATCGACGAAGTGAAGGCCAACGCCGAGAAGATGGGCACGAAGGTCTAGTGGATTCGCTTCAAGCGAATCCATCGCGTTCGGCTCGCGCGATGACAGGCTTGCCACGAGTTCCAGAGCCGATCCGCAGCTAAGGAAATTTTAAATGGCTAACGCCGTTGCGTTCACGCTGATCACCCCGCGCGCGATTGCGTTCGAGGGCGACGCGGAGCTCGTCATCGCGACCGGAACGGAAGGCGAAGTCGGCATCTTGCCCTCGCACGCGCCGTTCCTCACCGCGCTGAAGCCCGGCGTGCTGCGCGCCAACGTGCGCGACGGCGAAAAGACGACGATGCGGCTCGAGCTCGCGTGCGGCGAGGGCTTCTTGCAAGCGCTGCCCGACAAGATCACGATCCTCACCGATGCGGCGCTCGAAGCCGACGAAGTCGACGTGAGCGGAAACGCGCGCCGAACTCGCGGCCGCGATCGAAGAGCAGAAGGCCGCCGGCGGCGATCTCGCCGCCTGGCATCGCGCGCAGTCGAAGATCGACTTCGCGAACGCCAAACTCAAGGTCGTCGGAGTCAGCTAACGACCACCCGGGTCGGCGTCTCGAGCAGTCTGTTCGCACGCCACCCCGTGTTGCGCGCCGAACTGCTCGCGCGCTATCCCGACGCGACGTTCTACGAAGACGTCGCGCGCCCGACCGAAGATCAGATGATCGCGCTGCTCGCCGATCGCGACGTTGCGATCGTCGGTCTCGAGCCGATCACGGAACGCGTGCTCGCGGCGCTGCCGAATCTCAAAGCGATCGGCAAGTTCGGCATCGGCTGCGAGATGATCGACTTCGACGCGATGGTGCGCCACGGGATTCTGTTCGGCTACACGCAGGGCACGAACAAACGCGCAAGTCGCGGAACTGACGCTCGGCTTCATGATCGCCGACGCTGCGCCTGGTGACGCCGCTCAATCAAGAGATGCGCGCCGGCGAGCGTCCGCGGATGCGCGTCGGCCGCGGACTCAACGAAGTCGTCGTCGGCCTGCACGGCTGCGGCAACGTCGGCAAAGAAGTCGTGCGGCTGCTGCAGCCGTTCGGCTGCGACGATCATCGCGTGCGACATCGCCGACTACTCGGAGTTCTATCGCGAGTACGGCGTCGAGGCGGTGTCGTTCGACGAGCTGCTCGCGCGAGTCCGACGTGCTCTCGCTGCATCTTGCCGAAGACGCCCGACACGATCGGCCTCTACGATGCGGCGACGCTCGCGCGCATGCGTCCGAACGGCGTGCTTGATCAACACGTGCCGCGGCGGCATCGTCGACGAGCCGGCGTTGTACGAACGCCTGAAGTCGGGCGCACTGTGCGGCGGCCGCGTTCGACGTCTTCGACATCGAGCCGACGCCGTACGACGAGCTCTTGCAACTGCCGAACTTCCTCGCCACGCCGCACATCGGCGCCAACACCGACACCGCGCGCCTCGACGATGGGCCGCGCCGCGATCGAAGGTCTGACGGTCAATGAACTCGTGCGTCCCGGCCAAACGTTCTAGATACTGAAGCATTCGGTCGTCCAATTCAAAGAAGTCGAATCTCGCCGTGCCGCCGGGCTACGAACGGCACGCCCGCGGATACCGCCGCGCGATCATGGTCGATCACGACACGGCGCCGTCGGCGGTGCACATGGCGCACCAGATCGTGCAGCTCGAACCGGGCGGCATCGCTCGAAACGAACGTGCTCGCGTACGAGAAGAGCCTGTTCGTGCTCGACGGTGAGTTCGACCTCATGCTCGACGGTCGCGCCTACCGGCTCGTGAAAGGCGACTACGCGCTCGTGCTCTGCGGCAGCGCGCACGGCATGCGTTCGAGCAGCGGCGACGGCGCGCGCTGGCTCGAGATGATCGCGCCGCAACCGCTCTCGCCGAGCGTCGGTGGCGGACACGTTTTTCGTCGGCGATGTCGCGTGGCCGGGCAGCGTCGGCGCGCTTCGACACGGGCGACGCGCGCACGCGCTACGTCGGTCACTACGACGATGCGCAGCTTCCGCCGGCCGGGAAATTTGCAGATGGACGGCTACAGCGGCGCCGGCGCGCAGGGCATCCGGCAAAAGTTCATGATCGATCGCACGTTCGGCTCCGCGCACATCGCGATGTTCATGGTCGAGTTTGCGCCGGGCGGCGGCGGTTCGCACCACACGCATCCGTTCGAAGAATCGTATTTCTTCCTCGAGGGCGCGGGCGATTGCACGTTCGAAGGCCGCACGTATGTCGTCGAACCGCTGACCTGCTGTTGGACCGGCGTCGGCGCGAAACATGCGATCTATGCGCGCGGCGATGCGTCGGTGAAATTTCTCGAGACGCAAACGCCGCTAGCCGCCCGCGCGGCAAGCGTTCCGCTTCGATTCCGAATGGGCCGAGATGCGGCGGCGCTACCCCGACTGAGCGAGCACGCTCGAACGCGTGCCGATGCGCTGCCACGTCCGCGGTGGAATGCTGTTGATGACGAGCGCGAGCACGATCAGCGCCATGCCGATCAGTTCGGGCGTCCCGGGTTGTTCGTGCAATTGAATCCACGCCGCGCAGACACTGACCACCGGCGCGAGCAGCGATGAAATCCCCGCGCTCGTGGCCGACAACCGTTCCATGATGAAGAACCACAGCCAGAATGCGAGCGCCGTGCCGAGCACCACGATGTAGGCGAGCGCGGCGAGAAACGGCGCGCTGACGTGCACGTAGGCGCCCGGAACGATCAGCGCGACGAGCACGACGGGGATCGCACCATATGCCATCTGCCAGGCGGTGAACGAGAGCAGATCGACGTCGTGCCGCAGGCGGAAGTGCTTGGTGAGGACCGAGCCGATCGCCCACGAGAGCGCCGACGCTAAGGCGAAGATTTTGCTGAGCATGCCGTGGCCGAAGTCGAGCGGATAGAGCACGAAGGCGAGGCCGATCGCAGCGACGATCACGGCGGTCGCGCGAGCGCGCGTGAAGCGTTCGTCGAGGAAGGCGATCGAGAGCAGCGCGATCCAGAACGGAAACGTGTAGACGAGAACCGTCGTCTTGCCGGCGCCGCCGGTCGCGAGCGCGAGCGTTTGGAACGACGTCATCAGCGTGATCTGGAAAAAGCCGATCAGTGCGGTCCACAGGTACGGCGGCGATGTCAACGGCCGGCGCGCGAGCGCGGCGACGGCAAACAGGGCGAGCGATCCGAGCACGGTGCGAATCGCGACCAGGGCGAACGGCGAGGCGCCGCCGGTGGCGACCTTGACGACGACCCAGTTGTAGCCCCAGACGAGTGCCAGCGCAGCGATGGCGCCGATCGCGGCGCGATTCTTCACCCTCGAGCTGAAACGGCCGCAGTAAGGGCGGTTGCACCGTTCATTCGACTGCTCCGAGACTAGACACCGGCGTTTTCGGGAGTATACTCCCCTCTGTAATCGATTGCAGAAAGAAACTTCTACTTGTTGACTGAAGGCTTGGAGCCAATTCGCGCGTGGGCCGCCATTGCGATCGGTCCGGCCGACTGTACTACGCATCTGAGGACACGATGAATCAATTCGTACGCGGCGTTCTAGCAACGGCGATGCTGTTTTCCCTTACGCTCGCCGCCGCAGCACCGCCGGCCCGTTCCGCGACGCCCACGGGCAAGCCGATCGTCATCGGCGCGTCGGTCTCGCTGACCGGCCGTTTCGCCGACGGCGGCAAGTATACGCAACAGGGCTACCAGCAATGGGTGGACGAGCAAAATGCGAAGGGCGGATTGCTCGGGCGTCCGATCGAGCTGAAGATCTACGACGATCAAAGCGATGCGGCAACCGGCGTGCGGCTCTACGAACGATTGGTCAACGAAGACCACGTGGATTTGCTGGCCGGGCCCTACGGGAGCGCGCTGACCGCGCCGACGACGAACGTGGCCGAGCGCTATAAGATGGCGATGATCTGTCCCGAAGATGCGGCGCCGGCCACGTTCCAACGCGGCTTGCACTCGGTGTTTCAAGGCTTGCCGGCCGCCGTGCATTACGTCGACGGCGTGATGGACATGGCCAAGGCGAAGGGCTATAAAACCGTCGCCGTCGTCGGCGAGGATTCCGCATTCCCGCATGCCATCGCGGCCGCCGTTCCCGATCTCGCGAAAAAAGACGGCATGACGGTCGTGTATACGGAGTTCTATCCGCCGAACAATAGCGATTTCTCATCGCTCGTGCAGAAAATCAAAGCGGCGAATCCGGATGTGGTTCTCGCGGGCGCTTTCGTCCCCGATTCGATCGGTATCGTCCGCGGTCTCAAACAGGTCAACTTCGCGCCGAAGATCTTGTACGAAGCGATCGGCGGATCGGATCCGGCATTCAGTCCCGCGGTCGGCGCCGATGCGGAGGGCGTGATGGCGACGACGGCGTGGAGCGCGACGTTGAAGACGTCCGGCAACGATGTGTTCGTGCGAACGTTTATCGCGAAATTCAATCGCCTGCCCGACTATCATTCGGCGAGCGCGTACTCCGGCCTCATGGTGCTTGCCGAGGCGGTGAAGCGCGCCGGCAGCATCGATCAAGAGAAGA
Source organism: Vulcanimicrobiota bacterium (assembly GCA_963845455.1). GTDB lineage: Bacteria > Vulcanimicrobiota > Vulcanimicrobiia > Vulcanimicrobiales > Vulcanimicrobiaceae > Lustribacter. The sequence goes on from CAWJSM010000007.1 coordinate 17,936, forward strand.
TCATCGCGAACTTGTACACGATCACGCTGCCGACGCTGCTCGGCACGTACAAGGTCGAAGCCGGCACCGGCCTGCAGATCGGTTATCAAGCCTACGTGTTGCAATGGCAAGGCGGCAAACAGCCGTTGATCTATCCGGCCGATCGGGCGCAGGCGAAACCTGTGGTGCCGCTGGCGGCTTGGCAAGGCCGCTAGAACGTGGAGATCGTCGCTCAACTGATCGTTAACGGTCTGCTGTTGGGCGGCGTGCTCGCGCTCTCCGCGCTGGGGTTCAACATCATCTTCGGCGTCATGCGCGTGGTGAATCTCGCGCACGGCGATCTCGTCGTACTCGCGGCGCTCACGTGCGCGGCCGCGTATGCGCGCTGGCAGATCAATCCGTTGCTGATGCTGCCGGTGAACGCCGCCGGCGGCTTCATCATCGGCGCACTGATTCAACGTTTTCTCTTGCGCCGCTTGCCGGCGGAGATCGCATCGGGCGAAGCGTCGTCGCTGACGCTCACGTTCGGCCTCTCGTATTTTATCGCCGGCGGCGGCGCTCGCGCTGTTCGGCGGCGAGTTCAAGTCGGTGCCGTATCTCACCGCCGCGATTCAGCTCGGCCCGATTTCGATTCCGGAAGCGCGCTTGCTGGCGTTCGGCGCGGCGATCGGCATCGCCATCCTGCTCGGCCTGTTCTTGCGCACGACGCGGATCGGGCGCGCATTCGCGCGACGAGCATGAACCTCGACGGCGCGCTGGCGTGCGGGGTCGATGCGGAACACGTGCGCATGATCAGCTTCGGCCTGGGGTCCGCGGTTGCAGCCGCGTCGGGAACGCTGCTGAGCTACGTCTACACGTTCACGCCGCAAGGCGGCATCGCGTTCACGATCAGCGCGTTCGCCGTCGTCGCGATCGGCGGCCTGGGCAATTATACCGGCGCACTGCTCGGCGCCCTCGTCCTCGGTTTCGCGCAAGCCTTCACGAGCTACTACGCCGGTTCGACGCTGGCTGACGCGGCGCCGTACGTTATCTTCGTCGTCGTCATGCTGGTGCTGCCGCAGGGTCTGCTCGGACGGCGCACGGCGTGAAGCTCGCGTTGCGGATCGCCGTTGCGATCGCACTCGCGCTGCTGGTCGTCGTGCCGCTCGGCGTCAACGGCTACTGGCTCGAATCTGCTCTATCAAACCGTGCTGTTCGTCGGCTTGGCATACGGCTTCAATATCATCTCCGGGTACGCCGGCTACTTTTCGTTCGGCCAGATCGCGTTTTTCGGGATCGGCGCCTACACCACGGGCGTCGTCGTGTTGAATCTGCATTGGAACTGGATGATCGGCGGCGCTGCTCGGCGGCATCGTCAGCGGCATCATCGCGTTGCCGGCCGGCGCGATCATGTTACGGCTGCGCGGTCCGTTCTTCTCGCTCGGCATGCTCGGCCTCGCGCAGACGTCGCGCGTGCTGATCAGTTCGTCGAGCGCGCTCGGCGGCGGTACGGGACTGTTCTTGCCGCCGGGGAGCAGTCTCTTGCCGGTGTATTACTGGACGCTGGCGATCGCGATCGCGGCATTTCTGCGCAACGTGGTGGATCGACGGCAGCGCCTTCGGCCTGCGCCTGCAAGCGATTCGTGAAGATGAAACGATCGCCGCCACGCTCGGCGTGGACACGACGCGGGCGAAAGTCTCCGCCTTTATCATCAGCGCGGTCATCCCGGGACTGCTCGGCGGCGGTTACGCGTGGTTTCTCGACCTACATCGAACCGACGTCGGCATTTTCGGCGCGCCTCGATTTGCAAGCGATCGTGATGACGATTCTCGGCGGCATGGGCACGCTATGGGGTCCGCTCGTCGGGGCCCTCGCGATGACGCAAGTGTCCGAGGCGCCGTGGGCAAATTTTCCGCAAGCGTACGTGATGATCTTCGGCGGCTTGCTCGTCGTGTTGCTCATCGTGTTGCCGCGCGGCATCGTGCCGGCACTCGCCGCGCGCTTTTCAAAGCGCGACGCCGGAGGCGGCATGCTGATGGAGCGAGCTGCGACCGAACCGGAGGCCGTGAAGGATGCCGCTGCTCGACGTGCGCAACGTGAGCTTCGCGTTCGGCGGCGTCAAAGCGCTCGACGGCATTTCGCTGACGGTCAACGAGGGCGAGATCGTGTCGATCATCGGTCCGAACGGCGCCGGGAAGACGACGCTGTTCAACGTGATCAGCGGATTGCTGCAGCCGCCAGCACGGCGAGGTCGCGCTCGACGGTCACGTTCTGCACGGGCGGCCGCCGCACCGCATCGCGCGGCTCGGCATCGGCCGCACGAATCAAATCGTGCGCCCGTTCGGCCGGCTCAGCGTGGTCGACAACGTCGCGGTCTGCGCGCTCGTTGCACGAACTGTCGCTGCGCGGCGCCCGCGAAGCCGCGCGCGAAATCGTCTCGTTCGTCGGACTCGGTGCACTCGCCGGCCGCAACGCCGGCACGCTGACGCTAACGCAGCGCAAGCGGCTCAAAGTCGCGCGCGCGCTCGCACTGAAGCCGCGGTGCTGCTGCTCGACGAGGTCATGGCCGGGCTCACGCCGTCGGAAATGGACACGATGGCCGAGTTCATCCTCGCGCTGCCGCAGCGCGGCATCGCGGCGATCGCCGGGATCGAACACGTGATGCGGCTCGTCATGCGCATCTCGCATCGCATCGTCGTGCTCGACTACGGGAAGAAAATCGCCGAAGGCACGCCGGCCGAAATTCGCGCCGATCCGCGCGTGATCGAAGCGTATCTCGGCGCGCCCGCTGGAGGCCGTCTGATGGCGGGCGGAACGCTCGAGGTGACGGGCCTCTGCGCGCAGTACGGCGATTTCAAAGTGCTGCACGATATCTCGTTCAGCGGTGGCGCCCGGCGAGATCGTGAGCATCGTCGGATCGAACGGTGCCGGCAAGACGACCACGCTGCGGAGCGTCGCCGGCATCGTTCATCCGACCGGCGGCAGCGTGACCCTCGACGGCGCGCGCATCGACGGCCGGCGCCCAAGTGAGATCGTGGAACGCGGCGTGGTCATGGTGCCCGAGGGACGCAATCTCTTTCGCGACATGACCGTCGAAGAAAATCTGCTGGATGGGCGCGCACGTCGCGCGCGTGCGCAAACACGCGCGCCGCCGCGTCGACGGCGATGTACGATCGCTTCTCGATGCTGCCGGCGCTGGCAAAACGATACGCCGGCGCGCTCTCGGGCGGGCAGCAGCAAATCGTCGCGATCGCACGCGCGCTGATGTCGGAGCCCGCGATCCTCTTGATGGACGAACCCTCGCTCGGCCTCTCGCCGAAGATCACGCTCGAAATCTTCGCGCTCGTGCGTGCAGATCGGCGCCGGCGGAACGTCGGTCGTGCTCGTGGAGCAGAACGTCACGCATGCGCTGGCGCTCGCGTCGCGCGCGTACGTGATCGGTGAAGGGCGCAGCGTGATGGAGGGCCGCGCGAGCGACATCCTGGCGAGCGGCGAGATGCAAGCGCAATTCCTCGGCGGCGCCTAGCGTCATAGGACAAAGCGCGCGCGGCATCAGGCTGCTATCTAAATAAGGATTCCCGCGGGTTCGGCGTCGTCGATCGGCTCGATCTTGCCGAGCAGCAACGCGTAACTCAGGATTCCGATAGGATCACGGCGACGGCGGCGAAGAACACGTCGTCGAAGCTGCGCGTGGCGTCGACGATGTAGCCGGCGGCGATCGGCGCGACGATCGCGCCGAGCGCGCCGCCGAGATTCATCATCGAGCAACGGCGCCGACGCGTCCGCGCGGCGCGATGAGCGACGGCAGCGACCATGCGACCGGTCCGGAGATGCCGAGCCCGACGATCGCGATCGTAATGCTCAGGATCGCCGCGTTCTGATCGTGCGCGGAGACCGCGCCGAACACCGCGAGGCCGAGCAGCATGCCGACGATGAGGACGCGTTTGCGCACGCGCGTCGCATCGCCGCCGCGCTTGACGAGGCGTCGACGAGCATGCCGCCGATGAGCATGTCGGCGACGCCGAACCGAGCCACGGAATCGCGGCGGACGCTGACGTGTCGAACACGCCCACGTGGAACGTGCGCGCGATATAGTCGGGCAGCCACGTGACGAACAGAAAAAACGCGAACGCATACGCGAAGAATCCGATCGTGAGGCCCCAAACTTTGCGCTGCGCGAACACGTTGATGCTCGACGGCGGGCCTTCGGCTTGCGCGCCGCCTTTCGCGAGATGCTGCTTCTCCGCGTACGTGAGCGCGCTGCTTTCGCCCGGATCGCGATAGAACACGAAGAAGACGATCGCATACACCAGCCGGCGATGCCGGTGACGACGAACGTCGAGCGCCAGCCGTACGCCGCGCCGACCCCGCCATCAGCGGAATGCCGATCGCCATGCGAGCTTCTGCGGCCGCATCGAAATACGCGGTGCCCGTGCTGCGCTCGCTCGCCGGAAACCAATAGCCGGTCGCTTTCGAGGCCGCGGGCAAGCGCCGGCGCTTGCGCGATGCCGAGCAGCGCGCGCGCGCCCATCAGCACGCCGAACGACGATGCGAGCGAAGGCCGAGCAGCGAGACGATCGCCCACGCGATGCTCCAGACGCGGCCGGTGCGCTTCACGCCGATGCGGTCGAGCACGAGGCCGAACGGAATCTGCGCGAGCGCGTACGCCCAGCCGAACGCGCTCAGCAGATAGCCGAGCCCGACATCGTCGAGGCCGAATTCGCGCTCGATCACGCCGCCGTTCACGGCGAGGCCGACCTGGTCGAGCGCGTGATCAGGATGCCGAACCCGATCAGGGCGGCCATCGCCCAGCGCAAATTGGTGACGCGCTCCGCGGGCGCGATGATGCTACGTTGCAAGCCAAACCTCCGGATTGATCACGACCTGTACCCGGTACCACGAGCGGCAGTAAGATTCATGGGTTGCGCGCGCGAATGGTATCCCGAATGAACAAGAGTCCGGCGTGGGTCTCGATCCTCGGCATGATCTTACCGATTGCCGCGCTCGGCCTCGTGCTCGTGGGCGATGGAGTCGGCCAAGAACCGCGGCCGCGAACTGCCCGGCGGCAAGGATCCCGCACCCACGGCACCCGGCGCCGCCGCCTAATGAACGTCCTCGATCGCCTCGACACGATCTTGCGCTGCCGGGGCGGCTTGCGCCTCGAGGGCTCGATCGACGCCCACGGCGCGAAGAACGCCGCGCTGCCGATCATGGCCGCGGCGATCCTCACCAACGAGAAAGTCACGCTGCACCGCGTGCCGCGCATCACCGACGTCTCGGTCATGTGGTCGCTGCTCGAAGCGCTCGGCGCGCGGCTGACGCTCGACGGCGCGAACACGATCACGATCGACGCCTCGAACGTCAACACGCATCGCGCGCCGTACGCGCTCGTACGCAAGCTCGCGGCGTCGTTCGATCTGTGCGGTCCGCTGCTCGGCCGCTTCGGCCGCGCCGAAGTGCCGTTGCCCGGCGGCTGCATCCTCGGCACGCGCGCGACCGACATGCACGAAGCCGCGTTCCGCGCGCTCGGCGCGAGCGTCTCGGTCTCGCACGGCTTCCTCGTCGCGACGGCCGATGCGCGCGACGCTGCATCGGCAGCGAGATCACGCTTCCGCACGCCGAGCGTCGGCGCGACGAAGAACGCGATGCTCGCGGCCGTCAAAGCCAAAGGCACGACGACGATCTGCAACGCCGCGATGGAACCCGAGATCGTCGATCTCGCGAACTTCCTCATCGCGATGGGCGCGAAGATCACCGGCCACGGCGGCGACACGATCCAGGTCGACGGCGTCACGACGCTGCACGGCGTCGAGTACGACATCTGCCCCGATCGCATTCAAACCGGAACGCTGCTGCTCGCCGGCGCGATCACGCGCGGCGACGTCACCGTGACGCGCTGCCGTCCGGCCGATCTTGCACATGCTGATCCTCAAGCTCGAAGAAACCGGCGTGACGATCACGACCGGCGACGATTGGATTCGCGCGCAAGCCGATGCGGTCAAAGGCGGCACCGACATCGTCACCGCGCCGCATCCCGGTTTTCCGACCGACTTGCAGCCGCAGATGCTCACGTACTTGTGCACGACGCCGGGCACGAGCGTCGTTGAAGAATCGATCTTCAACGCGCGCTTCTCGTACGTCAACGAACTCTCGCGCATGGGCGCCGACGTGCGCGTTGCGATGGACAACAACACCGCGCTCGTCAAAGGCGGCGCGGCGCTTTCGGGCGCGCCGGTGGAAGCGCCCGACATTCGCGCCGGCGCGGCGCTCGTGCTCGCCGGGCCTCGCGGCCAGCGGTGAGACCGAAATCATCGGTCTCGAATACATCGATCGCGGTTACGAGAGGCTCGAAGAAGCGCTCTCGTCACTCGGTGCGCAGGTTCAACGTTCCAGCGGCGTCATTCCGGAGAATGAGCCGACCGGAACGTTCGAAACCAGCGAATATCCCGCGTTTACCTGAGGTTTAGCGCGCTTCGGCGGCGATGAGGTCGCTGCGGGGAACGTCTTCGTGAGCACGCCGTATTTCGCCGACGCGTCGATCAGCGGCTGCATAGCCGTCGAGCTTCGTGCCGTAGAGCGAACGCTTCATGTCCGGCGCCGCGGCGATCTTCGTGTACTTCGTGAGAATCGCGCCCGACGCGGCTTGATTCTTGTTCGCCCACTCCGACGTTTTGATCATCGCTTGCTGGAAGCGTTTCACGCATCGGGATGCGCTTTCGCCCACGCGGCGGTCGTGAACCACGCGCCGATGAGGAAGTTTTTCGCGATGCCGTCGTAGCAGTTGCCGAGCACGCGCACGTGCCGTCGGCGAGTGCGGCGCTGAGATCGGGCTCGGCGAGCACGGCCGCGTCGATGCGGCCGGCAGTGAGCGCGCGGCGCCATCTGCGGGAACGGCATCTCGACGAACTTCGTGGTCGACGGATCGCCGCCGTTCTTCGTCATCCACGCGAACGCGCCGATCTGCGTGATGTTCTTCAAACCGTTGCCGGCGAAGACTTTGCCGTTGAGATCTTTGGCCGTTTTGATCGGCGAGTTTTTCGCGACGACGCACGCGGTCGTCGCTTCTTTGCTCGAGTATGCGCCGGCCGGCGCGATCACGACGAGGTCGAGGCCCTTTTCGTGCGCCGCCGCGAGCGAGACGATGTTCGATTGCGCGATGTCGACCGAGCCGCCGACGACGGCCGCCGTGATCGCGCCGCCGTTGGAGATGATCTGGATGTTGGCGTCGATGCCGGCCGCCTTGAAGAAGCCCTGATCCTGGGCGTAAAACGGCTGCGCGCCGATGTCGATCGGCGTCGTGGCGATCGTGAGTTTGGTCAGCTCTTGTGAGCCGCCCGGAAGGCTCGTGAGAATGACGGCTGCGCCGAGGGCGATCGCCGACACGACCGAGCGACGGTCGAAGTTCATATTGCGTTGCTTGCTCCAGAGAATAAATGTGCGTTTCCGCCTTCCGGGAACGAATTGACCGATCATTCCATTTCGCAGCGGGCGTCACATATTCGGGGTAGGCCCTGCCTCCCGCTCGCCTTCATGGGGATTTGTCACCCTCTACCGAACGATTAGCGGCCGCCGTATCACCCTCAATTTTCGTGTTCACTGGATACGAATAAACCGGAGTCAACAGCCATCGAAATCGGGATCGATCTAGGTACCGCCAACGTCCTCGTCTACGTGCGCGGGAAGGGCATCGTCTTACGCGAGCCTTCCGTCGTCGCCAAAGACGTCCGGACGAACAAAACGCTGGCCGTCGGCGAAGAAGCGCGCCAGATGCTCGGCCGCACGCCGACCAACATCCAAGCGATCCGGCCGCTGCGCGACGGCGTCATCGCCGACTTCGAAGTCACCGAAGCGATGCTCAATTACTTCATCAAGAAAGTAACGAAGCAGCGCTCGTGGTGGTCGACGCTGTTCCGTCCGAAACCGTCGGTCGTGATCTGCGTGCCGGCCGAGATCACGTCGGTTGAAGAACGCGCCGTGCGCGATGCCGCGAAACTCGCCGGCGCGAAGTCGGTCGACATCATCGAAGAACCGATGGCCGCCGCGATCGGCGCCGGCCTGCCGATCGACGGACCGTCGGGCAACATGGTCGTCGACATCGGCGGCGGCACGACCGACGTCGCGGTGATCTCGCTCGGCGGCATCGTCGTCTCGCAATCGATTCGCGTCGCCGGCAACAAGCTCGACGAAGCGATCATCCGCCACATCCGCCGCGTCTACAACCTGATGATCGGCGAACGCACCGCCGAAGAAGTGAAGATCAAGATCGGCTCCGCGCACCGGCTCGAGCAAGAGCTCGCGATGGAGATTCGCGGCCGCGACCTGATCAACGGCTTGCCGAAGACGGTGAAGATCACGAGCGAAGAAGTGCGCGAAGCGCTCTCCGAGCCCGTGCAGGCGATCGTCGAAGCGGTGAAGTCCGTGCTCGAGAAAACGCCGCCCGAACTCGCGGCCGACATCATCGATCGCGGCGTGATCCTCACCGGCGGCGGCGCGCTGCTTGCGCGGCCTCGATGTCGCTGCTCGGTGAAGTGACCGGCATCCCGGTGATCGTCGCCGACGATCCGCTCTCGTGCGTCGCGATCGGCACGGGCCAGCGCGTCGGCTACCAGCACATGAACGGCCACTCTTCGTAAGAGATGAACACGCGAACGCTGCGGTCGCTGGCGACAGCCGTCACGGCGTTCGTTCTGCTGGCCGCTTCACCAGCGCCGTCGTTCCGGCTCCGGCGTCGTCGGGGATGGAGATGAACGGCTACCAGATCGAAACCGATCAGACCAACTGGAACATGAACTCCGGCGACTTCACGATGCCGCACGAAGTGAAGGTCACGCGTCCCGGCACCGATGCGCGCGGCGACAACGCCAAGGGCAATACGAAGCTCGGCACCGCGACGTTGATCGGCAACGTCGTCGTCCACGATAGCGGCGGCGCGCCCGAAGCCAAGGAGGCCGGGAGCGACTATCAGGGTCCGTCGACGATCACGTGCGACGAACTGACGATCGATTCGAAGAACAAGTCGTACGACGCGCACGGCAACTTGCGGTTCGTGCAAGGCAATCGCATCGGCACCGCCGACCGCGGCGTGCTCAACCAGACCAAGCACACGCTGCATCTCGAAGGCAACGTCGTGCTCGCCGAGGGCGATACGCTCGATGAAGGCCGGCGTGGTCGACTACAACTTGCAAACGCGCGACGTGGTCGCGAACGGTGCGCCGATGATCATCCGCCAGCCGATCCCGCAGGGTTCACCCGGGCCGCCGCCCTCGCCGAAACCGACGAAGAAGCCCCGGAAATAACGGACGTGCTCGGGCTCTTCGAGTCCTCGGACGGCGACGGCAGCGTGCGCGAGCCGCTGGCCGCGCGCATGCGGCCGCGGTCGCTCGACGAGTTCGTCGGCCAAGAGCAGATCGTCGGCCCGGGCCGCGCGCTGCGCCGCGCGATCGAATCCGACCGTTTGCCGTCGATGATCCTATGGGGCCCGCCGGGCACCGGCAAGACGACGCTCGCGCGCGTGATCGCGGCGTCGAGCGGCGCGAACTTTCAATCGCTCTCCGCGGTGAGCGCCGGCGTCGCCGATCTGCGGCGCGTGATGGCCGATGCGGCGAAGCTCAAGCGCGCGGGCAAGCGCAGCGTGCTCTTCATCGATGAGATCCATCGCTTCAACAAAGCCCAGCAAGATGCGGTCTTACCGTACGTTGAGGACGGCACCGTCACGCTGATCGGCGCCACGACCGAGAACCCGTCGTTCGAAGTCAATTCGGCGCTGCTCTCGCGCTCGCGCGTGTTCGTGCTGCAGTCGCTCACCGACGATAACATTCGCACGATCGTCGAACGCGCGCTCAGCGACAAAGAACGCGGCCTCGGCAACGACCACGTCACGATCGAGCCGGATGCGCTCGAGCATTTGGTCAATCTGGCGAACGGCGATGCGCGCGTGGCGCTGAGCACGCTGGAATTCGCCGCGGCCGCCGCACCCAGGAACGCTGACGGAACGGCGGTGATCGATCGCAAGACGATCGCCGATGCGATGCAGCAGCGCGCGCGCAACTACGACAAGGGCGGCGACGGCCACTACGATACGATCAGCGCGTTCATCAAGACGATCCGCGGCAGCGATCCCGACGCCGCGATCTACTACCTCGCGCGCATGATCGAAAGCGGTGAGGACCCGCTCTTCATCGCGCGCCGGCTCGTCATTCTTGCGAGCGAAGACATCGGGCTCGCCGATTCGCGCGCGCTGCAAGTCGCGGTCGCGGCGCAGCAGGCCGTGCACTTCATCGGCATGCCCGAGGGCTACTATCCGCTCGCCCACGCCGTGCTCTATCTGGCGACCGCGCCGAAGAGCAACACGATCGGGCGCGCGTACGGCGCGGCGATGGCCGACGTGGAAGCGACGCGCAACGATCCGGTGCCGCTGCACCTGCGCAACGCGCCCACGAAGCTGATGAAGCATCTCGGGTACGGCAGCGGCTACCGCTACGCGCACGACGACTACGCGGCGATGGATGCCGAAGGTGATGCGCCGCCGGCGGTCGTGCTGCAGCAGAACTTGCCCGAAGCGCTGCAGGGCCGTGCCTACTTCCAGCCCGGTAAACAAGGCGAAGAAGCCAAAATGCGCGCGTGGATCGACGCGCGCCGCGGTTCGAGCGATGAGGATCCGTTTCCCGAATGAACGCCAACATCTATCTCGACAACGCCGCGACGACGACCGCGCGGCCCGAAGTGATCGACGCGATGGTGCCGCTGCTGGCCGGCGGCTACAATCCGAGCTCCGCGCACGCGCAGGGCCGCGAAGCGCGCGCGGCGCTCGATGAGGCGCGCGCCACCGTCGCGCGCGTGCTGCACGCGGCGCCGCGCGAGATCGTGTTCACCGGCGGCGGTTCCGAAGCGGACGTGCTCGCAATCGTCGGTGCGGCCAAAGCCCGCGCGGCCGCCGGCAAGCACGTCATCACCACCGTCATCGAGCATCACGCGGTGCTGCACGCGTTCGACGTGCTCGAGGCGGATGGGTGGAGCGTCACGCGGCTGCCCGTCAACGGCGACGGCGTGGTCGAGCCCGCCGCCGTGGCGGCCGCGCTGCGTCCGGATACGACGCTGGTCTCGATCATGCTCGCGAACAACGAGATCGGGACGCTCCAGCCGCTGGCAGAGATCGCCGCGCTCACGCGGGCCGCGGGCGCCCTCCTTCATACGGACGCCGTGGCGACGGCCGGCTACCTCGATCTCGACCCCGGCGCCCTCGGCGTCGATCTGCTTTCGCTCTCGGCGCACAAATTCAACGGTCCGAAGGGGGTCGGCGTCCTCTACGTGCGGCGGGGCACGCCGCTGGAAGCGCAGATCGTGGGCGGCGGCCAAGAACACGGCCTGCGCTCGGGGACCGAGAACCTGGCCGGGATCGCGGGCCTCGCGCGCGCGCTCGAACTGGCGGCGGCCGAGCGGGCCGCGACCCTCGCGCGCGTCACGGCCCTGCGCGACCGGCTGGCAGCGGCGATCGCCGCCGGGGTGCCCGGCACGCTCGAGCTCGGGTCAGCGGCGCCGCGGGCGCCCCACATCCTCAGCATCGGGTTCCCCGGCCTGCCCTCGGACGCGCTGCTGATGGCGCTCGACCTGGAGGGCGTTTCAGCGTCGGCGGGAAGCGCGTGTGCTGCCGGGTCCTTGGAGCCGAGCCACGTCGTCGCCGCCTTGGGTGTCCCACCCGAGTATGCCACGGGCGTGTTGCGGTTTTCTCTAGGACGATCGACTACCGAGGCGGACGTGGATGGCGCCGCGGCGGTCGTTGGCCGGGTAGTCGAGCGGATGCAGACCGCTGACGTGTAGGAACCGGCCGGCATGGGTACTTGCGCTGCGTGGCTCTAGCGAGCATTCGGAGGATTGGTGGTAACCTCAGATATCGATTGGCCGCATCTGGTGTTCAGTGTCGGTGCGGGTTTAGGCGTCCTCCTGATCGGGATCGGGGTACTGGTTCTTTGCTCGGGCATCGCCGGCACGCTGCGCCGCTTGAACGGCACGCTGGATGAAGTCGATCGTCAAATCGCCGCGCTCTCAGCGCCGGTCGCCGAGACGCTTTCGCACGTCGGCGGCATCGCCGATACGGCCGATGCAACCGTCGCGCGCCTCAGCGGCGTGGTCGGTTCGCTCGAATCTGTGGCAGCAAACGTCGTCAAAACGTCCGACCTCGCCAATCGCGCGGTCGCGCCGGCCATCGTCAACGTCGGCGCAACGCTCACCGGCATCACCGCCGGCGTGCGCCGTCTCGTGGTCGGGCGCCGTTCCGACGGCGATCCGGGGAACAACTAATGTCCGATGAGGGTTCGGGCGGCGGCGGCTTTGCAACCGGATTGCTGCTGGGATTACTCGCCGGGGCGACGCTCGCGATGATCGCAGCGCCGCAATCCGGCGATGCGACCCGCGATACCCTGCGCGCGAAAGCGCGTGAAGCCGCCGATCGGGCGCGCGAAACCGCCGGCGACGTCAGTGAAACGCTCGGCGGTCAAACCAACGAATTGCTCGAGCGCGGTCGCGCCATTGTGGAACGCGCGCGGGCGCGCGTCGACGGGGCCGTCGCCGAGGGCATCGACGCTGCGGAACAACAACGCAACGAACTTCAGAGCCGAACGTAGGAGAAACGGTGGATATCAAAGTCAACGTACGCGAGTCTGAAGGCGACGCGTACGTCGTCGACCTGACCGGTGAGATCGACGTCTACACCTCACCGAAAGTCAAGGATGCGATTACCGAGCTGATCGATCAAGAGCACTACAATCTCGTGATCAACCTCGAGAAAGTGCGCTACATCGATTCGACCGGATTGGGCGTCCTCATCGGTGGCCTCAAGCGCGTGCGCGAGCACGGCGGTTCGGTGAACCTCGTCTGCACGAATCCGCAGATCAAGAAGATCTTCGACATCACGGGACTCGTGAAGATCTTCGGCATCTTCGATGACGAGCAGAGCGCGATGAAGGCCCTGGCATGAATCCGGCACCGGCCGCGACCAAGTCGCACGGCATCGTGCGGCTGGAAATCCCGGCGGTCGCCGAGTGGGTTGCGGTCGCGCGATTGGCGGTGGCCGCGGTGGCCAGCCGCCAGCGTTTCTCGGTCGACGATATCGAAGACATCAAGCTCGCCGTGGCGGAAGCGTGCACGAACGCGATTCAGCACGGCATTTCCGACGGCGCCGATCACCATCGTCTGCGAGGTGACCGACGACAGCATCGTGCTGACGGTGCGCGATCGCGGACAAGGGCCGCCGCTGGGCGCCGTTGAGGAAGAACGCATCGGCGAAGGCGGCCGGACCGAAGAATTCGGCGTGTTCCTGATTCGTGCACTGATGGATAGCGTGGAATATACGAGCGACGTTCGCGACGGAACGCAACTCGTCATGACCAAGCGCGTTTCGGGGTAGCATGAGTTCCGCCCCGATCGACGCGGAGCGCTGGGATCGCCAGCGAGCGCGCGAAGCCTTCGCACGGTTTGCAACCTTGCGGTCGCATCCGGAAAAGGATTCCGGCCGCGACCACACCGGCCAAACCGAGTTCGAGCGCTTGCGCAACGAACTCGTCGTCGCGCATCTCAACCTGGCGCGCTACTTGGCCGTCAAGTTTGCCAATCGCGGCGAAGCGCTCGACGATCTGATTCAGGTCGGTACGGTCGGACTGCTCAAAGCGATCGACCGCTTCGATCTCGAGCGCGGCGTGGAATTCACCACCTACGCGACGCCGACGATCGTCGGCGAGATCAAGCGCTATTTCCGCGACAAGGGCTGGGCGGTCAAGGTGCCGCGCCGGCTGCAAGAACTCAACCTCGCGGTCAACCGCGCGATCGAGAAGCTCAACGTCAAGCTCGGGCACTCGCCGACGGTCGCGGAGCTGGCCGAGCATCTCGGGGCGTCGGAAGAAGACGTCCTCGAAGCGCAAGAACTCGGGCAGGCCTACAACTTGCTCTCGCTCGACACCGAACTCAACGGCGACGGCGACAAGAAGTCGCAGACGCTCGCCGATTACGTCGGTCAGAACGATAGCGGGCTCGAGCTGCTCGAGGACCGCGCCAACCTCGAGCGCGCCTTCGAAGTCCTCAGCGGCCGCGAGCGCGTGATCCTCTACTTGCGCTTCTACGAAAGCGTCTCGCAGACCGAGATCGCCAAGCGCCTCAATGTCTCCCAGATGCACGTCTCGCGCCTCCAGCAGAAAGCCCTCGAAAAGCTCCGGAACTTCCTCAAAGAGAGCTGATCCTTCGACAAGCTCAGGATGAGGGGCCGGGCGTGGCGAACACGGTCGGCTGATTATGCGGTCTCAGGAACTTCGCTCGAGCTTCGTCGACTATTTCGTACGCCAGGGGCATGCGCATCTGGCGTCCGCGTCGCTGATTCCCGATGCGATGAGCACGACGCTGTTCACGATCGCCGGCATGGAGCAGTTCGTCCCGGTGTTTCTCGGCGAGGAGGCGCCGCCGGCGCCGCGCGCGGTCACCGTCCAGCGCTGCTTGCGCGTGGCCGGGGCCAAGAGCGACATCGAGAACGTCGGCCGCACCGGACGCCACGGCACGTTCCTCGAGATGCTCGGCAACTTCTCGTTCGGCGACTACTACAAGCGCGAGGCGATCGGCTTCGCATGGGACCTCGCGACGAACGTTTGGAAGCTCGACAAAGACAAGCTCTACGTCACCGTTCACACCACCGACGACGAAGCGCAGAACATCTGGGAGCGCGAGATCGGCCTCGCGTCCTCGCGCATCTCGCGCCACGACGACGACAACTTCTGGACGATGGGCGCGACCGGTCCGTGCGGTCCGTGCACCGAGATCTTCTACGACAACGGTCCGGCGTACGCGTCGGGTCCCGATGACGACGGACCGAACAAGGGCAACCGGTTCGTCGAGTTCTGGAACGTCGTGTTTCAGCAATATAATCGCGGCGCCGACGGCGTGCTGAGCGATCTGCCGCGCAAGGCGATCGACACCGGCATGGGCTTCGAGCGCATCCTCGCGCTCGTCAACGGCAAAGCGTCGATGTACGAGACCGATCTCTTCACCGATCTGATCGCCGCGCAGCCCAGCATCGGCGCGACCTCGCTCGCGCCGAACGAACAGCTGGCGCGCCGCAACATCATCGCCGACCACGCGCGCGCCGTGACGTTCCTGATCGCCGACGGCGTCTATCCGTCGAACACCGATCGCGGCTACGTGCTGCGCTTCCTGATCCGCCGCGCGATTCGCCAGGGCCGTCTGCTCGGCTATCCGCGCGAGTTCATGGCGGAGCTGGCCGGCGCGGTCGTCGCGTCGCTCGAGTCGGGCTATCCGGAACTGCCCGGCCGCTTGAACGACGTGCAGAACGCGCTGCGCAACGAAGAGAAGACGTTCGTGCGCACGCTCGATCACGGCAGCGCGATGCTCGATGCGCTGATCTCCGAAGCGATCGTCGACTGCACGATGCTGCTCACCGGCGAGGACGTGTTCACCCTGCACGACACGTACGGTTTTCCGGCCGAGTTGACGCGCGAGATCGCGGCCGAAGGCGGCGTCGCGGTCGACACCGCCGGGTTCGATGAAAAGATGAACGAACAGCGCAGCCGCGCGCGCGCCGACGCAGCGGCCAAACGCGCGACGGTGACGGTGAACGAACTGCCGTCGGTGGCGCAGCGAGTTCGCCGGCTACAGCGGGCTCTCGGCGCAGGGCACGATCGTCGCGATCCTCGTCGACGGCGCGTCGGTCGAACGCGTCGAGCAGGGCGCGAACGCGCAGCTGATCCTCGACCGCACGGCGTTCTACGCCGAAAAGGGCGGCCAGATCGGCGATCGCGGCGAGATCGTGGCCGGCGAAAACGGTTTCGACGTCACCGATACGCAAAGCGCGCACGACGCGATCGTGCATCACGGCGTCGTGCGGCGCGGCGCGTTCGCGGTCGGCGATACGGTGGAAACGCTGGTCTTTCCCGAATGGCGCGCGGAGATTCGCCGCCATCACACCTCGGCGCATTTGCTGCAGCACGCGCTGCGCGACGTGCTCGGCAACGAGGTCGTGCAAGCCGGCTCGTGGGTCGGCATCGACCGCATGCGCTTCGACTTTCGCAGTCCCGGCGGCGCGCTGAGCGCCGAACAGAAGCGGCGCGTCGTGCAGCGCGTGAACGAAATGATTCGCGAAGATCATCATCTCGAAACGCGCGAGCTGCCGATCGCCGAAGCGATGGCGACCGGCGCGATCACGATGGCCGGCGAGAAGTACGGCGAGGTCGTGCGCGTCGTATCGGCCGGTCCGTCGGTGGAATTCTGCGGCGGCACGCACGCCCACTCGACCGGCGAACTCGGCATGTTCGTGCTGATCTCGGAGTCGTCGATCGGCACCGGCGTGCGGCGCATCGAGGGCGCGGTATCGCGCGCGGCCGAGGCGATCGTCGAGCGCACCAGCGACACGGTCGCGCAGCTCGCGGAGACGCTGGCCACGAAACCCGACGACGTCGTGGAACGCGTGGCGCGTCTGCAAAATGACGTGCGCGATCTGCAGAAAGCCTTCGGCGAACTCAAGGCGCGGCTCGCCGCGGCGGACGCGCAAGCCTACGTCGAACGCGCAGAGAAGGTGGGCGCGCACACGGTCGTGGCAGCGGTCGTGCCCGAAGCCGATGCAGCGTCGCTGCGCGCGCTCGCGAATGCGATTCGCGCGAAGCTGCCGCACGGCGTGATCGCGCTCGTCGGTACCGATGGCGAAAGCGCGTCGATCTTTGCCGGCGCGAGCGACGATGCGGTGAAGGCCGGCGTGCATGCCGGCAATCTCGTGAAGGCGGCCGCGCCGCACGTCGGCGGCAAAGGCGGCGGCGCGCCCGCGCAGGCGCAGGGCGGCGGACGCACGGTTTCCGGCGCCGCGGCCGCGCTGGCCGCGATGGTCGACGCGTTGCGCGCAACGCCGTGATCGCGGTGCTGCTCGCTGCGGCGCTGACGGCGACGAGTCCGCCGACGGCACCGCCGGACATTCCGCCGCTGCATGCGCGGGCGACGCCGCCGCCGGCCGTTGCGCCCGCTTCGATGCTGGCGCGATACGCCTTAGCGCTGGCCGCCAACCCCACGCCGCCGGTGCTCTCGTTCGAATATTCGCTCGACCAAACCGGCGCGCACGACATCCAGCAAACGCACCGCGTGTTTCGCAGCGGCCTCTCCGAGCGCGACGAACTGCTCACGGCCGACGGCAAGACGCTCAATCCGCCGGGCATCCACATCTTTCTCGGCCACCGCAACCGGTACGCGATCGAAGCGCTCGCGCCGCGGCCGGAAGCCTACACGTTCCGCTACATCGGGACCGTCCGCGACGGACACCATGTCGACGAAGTCTTTGCGACCGTGCCGCGCAGCGCGTCCGACGTGCGGATCGAGCAGGTAACGATCGACGGCGTGACCGCGCTGCCCAACGCGATCCGGTTTTCGACCAAGGTGCACGCCGGCCGCGGCAGCGTCACCTTCGGGCGCGTGCAGAAGTACTGGGTGGCGACCTCCGCGACCGCGACCGCCACCGTCGGCAAGTACCGGACGATCGAGCACCTGTCGTTCTACCGCTACCGGTTCCCGGTCTCGCTCGGGGCCTCGACGTTCGCGACCCCCCGGCCGCTGCCGTCGTTCGCCCCGCCGCGGCTCTAGGGTCGATGTGGAGGCGCGTCAGGGGTAAAACGCGGCCGATCGCGAATAATTGAGCATGCTCAATCCGCGCTCGAATCTGCCCGAAGCCTTCATTCACGAGGCCTGGTATGTGGCCGCCTGGGGCGAGGAGATCATTCGCGCGCCGCTGCGCCGGATTTTCCTCGAGGAACCGGTCGTGATGTACCGGCAGGCCGACGGCACCCCGGTCGCGCTCTCCGACCGTTGCGTTCACCGCGCCTACCCGCTCTCGCGCGGCAAGCTCGACGGCGACAGCATCGTCTGCGGCTACCACGGCTTCAAGTACGGCCCCGACGGCGCATGCAACTGGGTGCCGGGGCAGGCCAACGTGCCGAAGAGCGCGCGCGTCAAAGCGTATCCGCTGGTGGAAAGCGGACCGTACGTCTGGATCTGGATGGGCGATCCGGCCAACGCGGACCCCGCCACGATTCCCGATCACCATTGGACGACCGACCCCGATTGGCGCCTCATCAAGGACATGCGGACGATCAAAGCCCGCTACGCGCTCTTGATCGACAACCTGATGGACCTCTCGCACGAGACGTTCATTCACGCCTCGACCGATCGGCAGCGACGAGGTCGCGGACACGCCGATTCGCACCGAGGTCGAGGGACACGTCGTGCGCTGTTTCCGGCATATGGAAAACGTCCCGGCGCCGCCGTTCTACCGGCAAAGCACGGGCATCACGGAGAACATCGACCGCTGGCAAGACATCGAATACGACGTCCCCTCGCAGTACACGCTGCACGTGCGCGTCGCGCCGGTCGGGGCGCCCGACGATCAGGCGTTCTTCAGCAAAGTCATCTATTCGCTGACGCCGGAGACGCGCACCAGCACGCACGATTTCTGGGTGATCGCGCGGCCCGCGAAAAACGAACGCGCGCCGTGGGCCCAGCGCAGCGGCATCCTCAGCCAGAACACCGTGCTCGGCGAAGACCTCGAAGCGCTCGAAGCGCTCGAAGAAAATTTACCGGCCGAAGGCGGCTGGCAAGAACTGAGCATCAACAACGACCGCGGCGGCCTGCAGTGGCGGCGCGTCTTCCGCGACCGATACAACGCCGGGCGCGCAGCGCACGAAGAAGCCGTTCTGGAGAAGCTCGTCCGGTGAGCGTCGAGGGTCGTCGCGTAACGACGGCCAACCCTGCGCCATGGCTTCCGCGATCGAACAACTCGTTGCTAGCGCGAAAGAGCACGAAGACGAGTTCGAAGGGCCTCGCGCCCAAATTCCCTCCATGCACGTCGCGCTCGTGACGTGCATGGACTCGCGCATCGACACCTTTCGCATCTTCGGACTCGACTCGGGACAAGCGCACATCTTACGCAACGCCGGCGGCACGATCACCGACGACATGTTGCGTTCGCTCGTGCTTTCGCAGCGCCGCCTGCAAACGCGCGAAATCATCCTGATGCACCACACCAACTGCGGCCTGCATAACTTGGATGAACCCGCACTTGCGCGCGGAACTGATCGCCGACACCGATCACGATGCGCCCTACGCGTTCGGCAGCTTCACCGACGTCAACGCCGCCGTCCGCCGCGCGATCATCCGCGTCCGCGAACACCCGCTACTCCCCCACCGCGACAACATCCGAGGCTTCGTCTACGAAGTAGAAACCGGCCACCTCCACGAGGTCACCGTCTAGCACATAGACGTGGCTTTCTTGACATAGGTGCTACAGCGCTTGGGTGGCGATTTCGGCGCGGTCTCCGGCTAGGTGGGCGTTGATGGATTCGTCGACGAGCGTCCATCGGGGGCCTTCGACTTCGACGATTGCGTAGGCGGCGTTTTCGACGCGGATCTTCCAGAAATCGCTGAGCGGGCGGCCGGCGATGTCGAGTAGGGCGACGCGCACGATCGCGTCGTGCGTGACGAAGAGCGTCGGCGCGTCGATGCGCAGCGTGCGCGCGGAAGCGCTTCCAGCGCGGCGGCACGTCTTCGAGCGATTCGCCCTCTTCGAACGCGACTTCGGCCGGACGTTCGCGCCAGGTCGTGTAGCGCGTCGGGATCGTTGGCGGCGATCTCGTCGCGCAGGCGGCCTTCCCACGTTCCGTGCGCGATCTCGATCAGCGCGTCGTCGGTTTCGAGCGGCACGTTGAGGCGTTCGGCGACGAACGTTGCGGTCGCGCGCGTGCGCTGCATCGGGCTTGCGATGATGCGCACCGGTGCGGGATCGGCGTGCGCGAACGCTTCCGCGAGCGCGAAGCCTTGTTGAATGCCGCGCGCGGAGAGCGCGGATTCGCGACGGCCCTGATAGCGGCCGGCCAGATTCCACGTCGTCTCGGCGTGGCGTGCGATGTACAGCTTCACGATTAGAGCGAGAGCGAGCGCACCGAATGCACGCCGGGAATTCCGCGCAGTGCGGCGAGCGTCGCGTCGTCGGCCGGACGATCGATGCCGAGCACCATGATCGCGTCGCCGCCGATCGCGTTGCGCGACACCTGCATCGTCGAGATGTTCACCGAGGCGTCGCCGATGATCGTGCCGACGCGGCCGATCATGCCGGGCACGTCGTGGTGCTGCGTGACGATCATGTCGCCGATCGGCGGCGCATCGATCTCGAAGCCGCCGGCCTCGACGATGCGCGGGCTGCCGTTGACCGACGTGCCGGTGACCGTCATCGAGCCGCCGGTGATGCGCAGCGCGCCGGCGTACGGCGTCGGCGATGCATCGGGCCGCGCTTCGACGCGAATGCCGAGTTCGGCCGCGATGCTTTCGGCGTTCACGATCGAGACGCGCCGGTCGGTGGTCGTTTGCAGCAGACCCGAGAGAAACGCGCGCACGAACGCATCGGCCGGAATCGCGGTGAGATCGCCTTGCAGCTGCATCGCGTACGAGCCGCGCGCGTCGCCGCTGGCAAACTGCGGGAAGAAGCGGCCCATGCGATAGGCGACGTCGAGGAACGGCAGCACGCGGTCGGCTTCGGGTCCGTCGGGAACGGGTGCGTTGACCGCGCCCATGCCGGGTGCGCCGAGCAGCACGCGCGCGACGTCTTCCGCCAGTTCGTTCGCGATGCGCGCCAGCGCTTCGGTGGTCGAGCCGCCGAGGTGCGGCGTCGCGATCAGCTTCGGATGCTGATGGAGTTTCGCGCCGATGCCGTCGGGCGGCGGCGGCTCGACCGCCACGACGTCGATCGCGGCGCCCGCAATCGCGCCTTCGTCGAGCGCCGTGAGCAGCTCGTCTTCGACGATGACGCCGCCGCGCGCGCAATTGATGATGAACGCATGCTTCTGCATCAGGCGCAATTTGTCGAGGTCGATCAGCCCGCGCGTCTCGCCGTTGAGCGGCACGTGCAGCGTCACGATATCCGACGTGCGCAGCAGCGTTTCGAGATCGACGAGTTTCGCATCGAACGCGTCGGCGCGCGCCGAGGCGATGTACGGATCGTGCGTCTGCACGTGCATGCCGAAAGCGCGCGCGCGCGTCGCGACGTTGCCGCCGATGCGGCCGAGGCCGACGATGCCGAGCGTCTTGCCGGCGAGTTCCGTGCCGACGAGTTTGAGCCGATCCCAGCGTCCTTCGCGCAGCGACTGCGCGGCGCGCGGGATGTGGCGCGCGAGCGAGATCATCAAGCCGAACGTGAGTTCGACCGCCGAGAGCGTGTTCGCGGCCGGCGTGTTGAGCACGACGACGCCGGCATCGGTTGCGGCCGGCACGTCGATCGAGTCGACGCCGACGCCGGCGCGCGCTACGACGGTCAGCTTCGGGCCGGCCGCGAGCAGATCGCGATCGACGCGGGTTTCCGAGCGCACGATCAGTCCGTCGGCGGTACCGAGCGAGGCTTTGAGGTCGTCGCGCGAGCGGCCGACCATCGAGTCGACCGTGATTCCGGCCTGACGAAGAATTGCGAGACCTTGCTCGGCGAACGATTCCGCGACCACGACGCGTTTAGACAGGCTACGATCCATCGTCGAGCGTAGTTTCACGCTCTTGAGTCCTCGCCTGCGTTCGACGACTGCGATTCTCGTCGCGTTTGCGGTGCCGCTGGGCGTGTACCTCGCATCGCTGCGCGGCGACGTCTCGTTCTGGGACACGGCCGATCTCCAGACCGTGCCGTACATCTTCGGCATCCCCTACCCGACCGGCTTCCCGGGCTACGTCCTCGTGGGTTGGCTGTGGAGTCACGTCTTCGTCATTGGTAGCGTTGCTTGGCGGCTCAACGTGCTCGCTGCGATCGCATCGGCCGGCACGGCGGCGGCGCTGGCCGCGCTGCTTGATCACGCTCGGTGCGGCGACGGCGATCGGATTCGGCGCCGCGCTCGCGTTCGCGCTGGCCGCGATACCGTGGACGCATGCGACCTATGTCGACGTGCACCCGCTCGGCTTCTGCGCGGTCGCGTGGGCGGCCGTGTACGCGGTGCGCTGGAGCCGCAGCGGCATCTCGTTCGATGCGATTGCGGCGCTCGTTGCGACCGTTGCCGCGCTGGCGATCGACAACAGCACGGTGCTCGCGCTGCCGGGCCTCGCGCTGATGTTCTTCGACGCGGCGGCCGCCGTTGTGCCGCGCGCTGCCGGCCGCGCTGGCGTGCTCGCTCGCCGTGATCGCGGTCTACGCGTATCTCCCGCTGCGCAGCGCCGCCGTCACCGCCGCGCGCATCGATCCGACGCTCGCGCTCGGCCTCGCACCCGGCCGGCCGTTTTGGGACGACGGCCATCCCGCGACGTGGGCGGGCTTCGCGCGCGTCGTCACCGGCAGCGATTTCGCCCCGCACGAAGCCGTCGTCGCGATGTTTTCGCCGGCGGCGCTGCGCGGCGTGGCCGAGAATTTCGCGCCGCTGGCCGCGCACGATCTCGGCGGCTTGTTGCCGTGGCTGGCGCTGTTCGGCGGCGTGATGCTGTGGTGGCGCATGCCGCTGGTGCTGGCGGGCGGCTCGTGCTGGGCTTGCTGCCGTTGCTCTTCGCGGCTGCGTATCCGGTGGAATCCGAAGCGACGCGCTATTACTTGCCCGCGCTCTTCGTGCTGGTTGCGCGCGGCCGGCTACGGCGTCGCGGTCGTTCGACGCCGGGATGCACGGCATTGCGCGCTATGCGGCGCTCGCGGTCGTCGGGCTCGCGTGGATCGCGTTGCTCGGCAACGACTTCAGCGCGAGCTCGCAGCTCTTCGCGCAGCCCGCGCAGCACGACGGGCGCGATTTCATCGCCCGCATCGCCGCACGTCACGCCGCTGCACGCGATCATCGTCGCGCCGTGGAACTACGCGACGCCGCTCGCCTACGGCGCCTACGTGCTGCACGCCTCGGCGATCGCATCGTGCTCACCGCCGGCGCGCACGAGTATCGAGCCGAGCTACCGGCGCTGGCTGCCGGCAGCATCCGATCGTCGTCATCTCCGACGATCCCGAAACGTTCACCGCCTTTCACGTCCGCGAACTCGACGACGGCTCGCCGCATCTGTATGCGCTTCGTTAACGTCGCGGCGCGCTGCGCCGCTCGCGCCGGCCTGCGCCGCCGGTGTGCTCGCGTTCGTGCTGGCGGCGATGCTCTCGCACGGCCGCAGCACGCCGTACAACGGCTACGTGCTGCTCGCGCAAGCGTTCGCTGCACGGGCACATCGCGATCGAGTGGCCGGGCGCGTGGATCGACGCGCTGCCGTTCGGCGGTCGCTACTACATCATCGAAGGGCCGACGCCGGCGGTGCTGCTCCTGCCGTGGGTCGCGGTCTTCGGCACGGCCAATCAAACGCATGCTCGCGCTGCTGTTGTGCGGCGTCGCGGCCGGCGCATGCTGGCTCACCTGCGAACAGCTCGGCGTCAGCCGCACGCGTCAACGTTTGGATCTGCGCGTTTCTCTTCGCCGGCACGCAACTCGCGTGGTGCGCGATGCTCGGCGACGTGTGGTTCATCGCGCACGTCGCGTCGGTGGCGTGCACGTTTCTGGCGCTGGCCGAACTCACCGGCAAGCGGCGCGGGTCGCTCGATCGCGCTGGCGCTCGTGGCCGCCGGTGTTCTCGCGCTTTTCGCTCGTGCTGGCGATTCCGGTGTTCGCGTGGCTCGCGTTGCGCGATCGCGATGCCGCCGAACGGCGCCGCGCCGCGATCGGCTTCGGCGCCGTCATCGCGCTCGGCGCCGCGCTATGGGTGGGCTACAACCTCGCGCGCTGGGGCGTCTGGTACGACATCGGCTACACCGCGTGGTATCACCAGGATTCCGCCGGCTCGCCGGACGGTTCGCCGTTCCAGTTGCGCTATTTCCCCTATCAGCTGTGGTCGTTCTTCTGGCAAGGTCCGCAGTTTCTCGCCGCGTGGCCGTTCGTCGTGCCGACGTTGAACGGCGTCGCGATGACGTGGACGAGCCCGGCGCTCGTCATCGCGCTCTTCGCGCGCCGGCCGCGCCCGCTGGTCGCCGGCCTGTGGCTCGCTACGCTGCTCGTGGCCGGCCCGTCGTTCATCTACTACGTGAACGGTTACGCGCAATTCGGCATGCGGCACGCGCTCGATTTCGAACCGTTCGTCGTCGTCTTGATGGCGCTGGCCATGCCGATGCGCGTCCCGCTGCTCGCGAAAATCGCGATCGCGTGGTCGGTTGCAGCCGGCCTCTGGGGCATCTGGTTTTGGAATGTCTTCTACCGGCACTAGGGTCGCGCGGCGGATCTTCGCCGACGCGCTGCGTCTAAACTGGGCCGGCCTCGAAGTACGATTCGCGGTGCGCTGCACCGCCGGCGTAGCGATTCCGCTGATCGTTTCCGCGCTGGCCGGTCAGCCGTTGGCCGGTGCGTCGGCAGCGTACGGCGCGCTCGTGACCGGACTCGCGTCGCGCCAGGGCGTCTACCGCACGCGCGTCGGCGCGATGCTCGCGGCCAGCGCGGCGCTGGCGTTCTCGGCGTTCGCGGGGGCGTCGACCGGAACGATTCCGTCCCTCAACATCACGCTGCTCGCGGTGTGGACGCTCGTGTTCGGCCTCATCGGCGTGCTCGGCCGCTCCGCGATCGTCGTATCGGTCAACGCGTGCGTCGCCTTCGTCGTCTTTTCCAACGCGCCGTACGATACCGGGATACCGGCCTTGCACGCGTTGGCGGTGTTTGCGGGCGGCGTGCTGCAGATGCTGCTGCTCGTGCTCGTTTGGCCGCTCGGGCATTTCCGGGCCGAACGCTCGGCGCTTGCGGCCGCGTTCAGCGCGCTCTCGAAGTATGCGACCGGCGAGCATGCCGACGATTTCGGCTTGCCCGATTCGCAATCGGTGTCGGCCGTCACCGCAGCGTTGGCCGATCCGCAGCCGTTCGGCAGCCGCGCCGAGATCGCGGCCTATCAAGCCTTGGCCGACGAGGCCGAACGATTGCGCGCCACGCTGGCGGCGCTTGCGACCGAACAACAGCTGCTGGCGGACACCGGGATGGGCGACGTCGCGCGACTCGTACGCCAGGTCTTGCTTGCGGCCGGACCGTTGCTGGATGAACTCGCGGCGGCGCTCGCCGAGGGCCGCTCGCCGGCGGCTGCCGAGCAAGAACGCCGCGCGCTCGCAGGCGCCGTGCGCGAGTTGGAACGCGCGCCGTCGGACACCGCGCCCTACGTTCACGACGGCCGCGCGCTGGTGAGCCAGCTGCGCGCCGCAATGCGTTCCGCGACGGCTGCCGCCAACGGCGGACTCGTGGTCGGCGATGCGGCGCTGCACGTCGCCTGGCCGAATGCGGCGAAGCTGCGCGAGATGGCGAGTCGCCTGCTCGCCAACTGCTCGTGGGATTCGAGCTACGCGCGGCACGCGATCCGGCTCACCGTCACGTTGACGATCGCCGTGATCGCGCAGCATCTGCTGCCGCTCGCGCACGGGCAGTGGATCGGGTTGACCGTCATCCTCGTGCTGCGCCCCGATTTCGCCTCGACGTTCACGCGCGGCGTCGCGCGCGTTGCGGGAACGGTCGGCGGCGCGATCGTGGCCTCGATCGTCGCGGCGTTTCATCCGAACGCGGATGCCTACATCGCGCTCGCGATCGTATTTGCGGGCCTGGCCTTCGCACTCTTCAACGTGAGTTACGCGATCTTCAGCGCGGCCATCACGGGCTATATCGTCTACCTGCTGGCGTTCGGCGGCGCGCCCGAACACGACTCGGCGATCGACCGCGTCGTTGCGACCATCATCGGCGGCCTGCTGGCGCTCGTCGCGTACGGCGCGTGGCCGGCGTGGACGCACTCGCGCGTCGCCGACGACCTCGCCGACCTCATCGACGCGCAACGCCGCTACATCGGCCTCGTGCTGCTCGGTTATGCCGAAGCGGAGCCCGATGAAAACAAGATCCGTGCAGCACAAGTCGCGGTCTGGCGCGCGCGTTCGAACGCGCAAGCGTCGGTCGATTCGATGGCCGGCGAGCCGGTGCGCCCGCGCGGTATCACGCTCGGCAAGGCGCGCAACATCCTATCGGCGACGCGGCGGCTCGGCATCGCCGCGCTGACGCTGCACGCCCGCGTGGTGCGGATTACCGGCGCGCCGCACGCGCTGATCGATCAATTTGCGGGCGACCTCGACATCGCGATGCACGCGCTCGTCCACGCGCTGCGCAGCGGCGAACCGCCGGCCGACCTGCCGCCGTTACGCGCCGATCAGATCGCGCTGCGGCGCGCGCTCGACGAACGCGGCGACCCGGCCGTCGAGGTGATCGTCGCCGAGACCGACCTCATCGTCAGCGGCGTCGAGAAAGTCGCCGCGATCCTAAAGTCCGTGCGCGTCGAGCCAGTCTAAGAAGATATCGGCGACCACGTCGTGGCCGCGTTCGATCATCATCATGTGACCGTGTCCGGTGAGGCCGCGATCGGCGAGCCAGATGAAGTCGGCCCCGAAGTATGCCGCGACTTCCGCATCGACGTCGCGCGGGTGACGGGGATCCGAATCGCCGGTTATCACGACGATCGGAATGCCGGCCAAAGCCTCGGGTCCCGCGACGCGCACGCCGTTGCCGTGCAGGTTGTTGCGCTCGTTCATCGCGCGCGGGCTTTCGGGAACGAGCCCCGCCAGATACCTTTCGAACGCGGGATGCGGAAAGCGTTCGCTGTTGGCCCACATCTTGAGCGCCATCGCGCGGTCCGGCTGCACCGGCGCATCTTCTGCGAGTGCGAGCGTCGCATCTCCGGGCGCTTGTAGATTCGCCGGCGGCCCCGGTGCGATTGCGACGATCGCCGCGATGTTTTGCCGATCCATGTCGGCCGCACGCCAGCCCACCACGCCGCCCATACTGTGGGTGACGAGAACCGCCGGTCCGATCTGCGCGAGATCGGCGAGCAGCGCGCCGGCGGCGGCTTGCATCGACATCGTTGCGAAATCCGGCGGGGCCGGGTTCACACCGTGGCCCGGCCAATCGAACACATAGGACGTGCGGCCGCGCGCGGCGGCGTACGGCGCCCAGCCCGCGCGCCCGTCGGGCGTTTCAACGTAGCAGGCGCCCGTATGCGATCCGCCGTGCACAAACACCAGCGGTGTTTTCGAGCGTACGCCCGGCGCAGCGGTAATCGTGGTCCTGAGCACGCTTGCTTTTGTAATGCGCATCGCGTGTTAGTCCTGCCTTGGACGGGTAGTATGCAACTCGTGGAAGATCGTAACGCCATCATCCGCGGCGGAGACGGGCTCGTCGGGACGGCCAGCTTTGTCGCCCTGCTCGTCATCGCAGCAATCATCGCGCTCTTCATCTTGCAGCCGTGGGAACACATCAGCACGCAACGCTTCATGACGATCACGACGCAACAAGACCGCAGCGACCTCCACAAGCTTTAGCGCCGGGAGACCATCATGGCCAACGATAGCGAAGATAAACTCAACACCGTCAAACACGATACCAAGGACACCGTCGATGAGATCAAGCACCGCGCGCAAGCGGCGGGCGAACACCTCAAACGCGACGTGTCCGGCGATAGCATGCCGTTGGGCGACCGGATCGTCTCGAACGTGAAAGAAGTCGGCCACAAGACCGCCGCCGAAGTCGACGCCGCCAAGCGCGACGTCCGTCACGGAGCGACCGACGCGGACGACAAGGTTTAGCCGGCCGCTTCGCGGTACGCCGGGCGCATAATGGCGCGCAAGGCGAAAGCGGCGGAACCGCTGGCGGAATACGTGCGCAAGCGCGATTTCGCGGCGACGCCGGAACCCAAGGGATCGAAGCGCAGCGCCTCCACGGCGTTGCGCTTTGTCGTGCAGAAGCATCATGCGTCGCGGCTGCACTACGATTTCCGGCTGGAAGCCGGCGGCGTGCTGGCGTCGTGGGCGATCCCCAAGGGCCCGACGCTCGATACGCGCGAGCGGCGCCTGGCGATGCACGTCGAGGACCATCCCTACGACTACCGCACCTTCGAAGGCATCATTCCGGCCGGTAATTATGGCGCGGGCGAGGTGATCGTGTGGGACGAGGGCACCTACACGCTTGGCCGAAGGCACCGATCCCGTCGCCGAGATCGCCAAGGGCAAGATCAAGTTCATCCTGAGCGGCAAGAAGCTGCACGGCATGTTCACGCTGGTGAAGATCAAGAGCAAAGGCGGCGAGAGCGGCGACCCGTGGCTCTTGATCAAGGATAAAGACGAATACGTCGATCCGGATTACGACGTGAACGCGCATCCCGAAAGCGCGAAGACCGGCAAGACACTCGATGACATCGCGGGCAGTAAAACCGCGAAGCAGTGGAAGAGCAATCGCGCCGCGGCGCCGGCGAAAAAGCGCGCGCCGGTCAAGCGCGCCAAAGCCGATCCGCTGCCGCGCGACCCCAAGCCGATGCTCGCGACGCTGGTCGATGAGCCCTTCGACGACCCGGACTGGCTCTTCGAAGTGAAGTGGGACGGTTATCGCGCGATCGCCTCGATCGACGCGGAAGGAACGGTAACGCTCACCTCGCGCAACGGGCTCGACCTGCTCAAGCGTTTCCACGAGCTCGCGTCGATGGGTACGGCATTTCGTTCGCTCCCCGTGATCGTCGACGGCGAGGTCTGCGCGCTCGACGACGCCGGGCGTTCTTCGTTTCAGGCGTTGCAGCAAGTCGACGTTTCCGCACGGGTAACGAAAAACGGCAGCCGCACGCCGCTAACGTATGTGGCGTTCGATCTGCTCTACGCCGACGGACGCGATCTGCGCGACGTGCCGCTCGAAGAGCGCAAAGCCAAGCTCGAAAAACTGATCGTTCCCGGCCATGCGGTGATGTACTCAAAACACATCGCCGGCGAAGGCAAGGCGTTCTTCGCGCTCGCCCAGCGCGAAGGGCTCGAGGGCATCATCGGCAAGCGCCGCGACTCGCCCTATCGCATGTCGCGTTCGCGCGACTGGTTGAAGATGAAGGCCAAACACGAAGAAGAGTTCGTGATCGGCGGTTGGACGGAACCGAAGGGCAGCCGCAAGGATTTCGGTGCGATCCTGCTCGGTTATTACGAAGGCGACAAACTCGTGTTTGCCGGTCAAGCCGGCACCGGTTTCACCCAGAAGACGCTCAAAGAGATCGGCGCCGAGCTGCGCAAACGCGAGCGGAAGACATCACCGTTCGTTGCGGTGCCGCGCATGAGACCCGAACCGCACTTCGTCAAGCCGGAACTCGTCGCGCAGATCGCCTTCGCCGAATGGACGCACGACGGTCTGCTGCGGCAGCCGGTGTTCCTCGGACTGCGCGTCGATAAAGCCGCACCCGAGGTCACGCGCGAGCGCGCGCAACCCAGTTCTCGCCGCGCCTAAAGCGGACCGCCGAATAAGCGCTCCGGGTTGTCGACGAGGATCATCTTCCGAACGGCCTCATCCGGTGCGAAATCCAATAAGTGATCGAGAAGCTCGCCGTCGTCGGGCATCTCGTTCGCTTTGAAGACATAGGCGTGGGGCCAGTCGGATCCCCACAGCATACGGTCCGGCGCTTTTTCGATCAAGAATCGCGTCAACGCGACGATCGATTCATAGCTGCGGCCTTCTGAGATGCGCCGTTCGTGGCCGGATAGTTTTAGATAGATGTTCGGGCCCGCAAGTAAATCCAGGAACGTTTGGAGCAGCGGCTGGTCGAGCCCGGCGTCGAGATCGATGTCGGCGATGGCGCCATGGTCGATGATCGTGGGACGCTGAATCGATCCGATGAGATCGGCGTGTTCCAGCAGGCCCTGGCTGTCGATCTGAAATTCCGTGACCCACGGTAAAGAATCGATGATGGCAAGGTTCGCGTGGAGTTCACCCTCGTCGAACTTTCGGCGCGTGACCTTGGAAAACGGAAACCGGATTCCGCGAATACCGCCGGCATGGAGACGCCGCGCCTCGTCCTTCGTCATGCGTGAATTCGCGCGCACCATGCCGCGGAGGCGCCCGTCCGCACGCTGGATTGCATCGAGGGTTACGGCCGGATCGCGGTCGTGAACGCTCGGCGTTACGATGAGGCCGCGCTCGATACCGATGGCAGAGAAAACGCTCAACCAATGTTCGAGCGGCGCGGTCGGCGGACTGTAGCGCCGGCCTTCGTCGTACGGGAAACGATGCGGCGGTCCAAAGAGATGGAAGTGCGTATCCCAACTGCCCGGCGGAGCGATCAGCCGGGGCTTCTTCGGATTCGGATTGGGGGGAAACGGAATGTCGGCGGGTGTCGTGTACTGCGTGGTCATCGGCTAGCGCTCGGCTTTCAAGGCGGTCGGGCTGATGAGTTCGCTTGCATCAAATGACTTCGGAATCACTTTGTACTTGGCGCTTACGTTGATCAGAGGTTGCAGCAGCGCGGGGTCGAGCGCGGTCGGGTATCTCACGTGTCCCTCTGCTTCCGCGAGTGCACCGGCGTCGATTTTCGTAAAGTCTGCAATGTAGGTGACCATCTCGAGCCGATGCGCGTTGGCATATTTTGCGGCATCTTGCATGACGTGCTCGAACCGGATGACGGCGTCGCGGTGCGCGTCGAGATACGATCGGGTTGTGAACCAGCCCGTGACGAGAATGTGCGGAGCAATCGCATCCATCGCCTTCGCAAATACTCGCGCATTGCCGCTGGCAATCGCCTGCGACTTCCACGGTTCGGCGAACGAACAGGCGTCGATCCGGCCGTCGAGGAGCGCCGGCAGCAAAGCCGAAGGCGGCAATTCGATAAACTTCACCGCCGTCGAATCGCCGCCGGTCGCGTCGATCCAGCTGATCATCGATATGTGCTGCATGTCCAAGAGCGTCGGAACACCGATCGTTTTGCCGGCGAAGTCCTTGCCGCTTGCGAGTTTCGAGTCTTTGCGGACGAACATGAGCGACTCAGGGAAATCCGTATCGTATTGCCCTTCGGGCGCGATCAGCACAAACGGTATCCCGCGCGCGTGTCCGGTAATCATTGCCGGCGTGTTCGCGTAGCCGATGTCGATCGAGCCGCCGGCGACGGCCTGTGCGATGGCCCCACCCGACGTCATCGAGCTGAATTCGACCTCGAGGCCCGCTTTCTTGAACAACCCTTGTTTCACCGCGTAGAGGACGGGACCGGTATCGGCGCCCGTAATCGAAGCGGCGACGCGAATCGGTGCTTGGGGAGAACTTTGAGCGTGAGCCGCGGCGTTGGCAAAGAGCGTGAGCGCAAATACGGAAAAGGCAACGCGGCTAACATTCATCGTAATGCTCTCCTAATAAGAGAAGAACGATTTCCCTGGGTCTAAAAACGATACCTGGCCTGCGATTGGGTACAGAATGCGAACCGGATCAAAGGAGCTGGCCCGCTGATGGCTTCCACCAAGACGGCGCTGACGGTCGGCAACCGTGCGCTGCAAGTGACGAATCTCGACAAGGTGCTCTGGCCGCGCGACGGCTACACCAAAGGCGATCTGATCGCATACTATCGCGCCGTCGCGAAATGGATCTTGCCGCACCTGCAAGGCCGGCCGCTCACGCTCGAGCGTTATCCCAACGGCATCGACGAAGCCGGCTGGTGGGAGAAACACATCCCGCGCGGTTTGCCCGACTGGGTGCCGACGGTGAAGACGGACGCGAGCACGCGTCACGACCTGATCGAGTTCATCGTGTGCAACGACGAAGCGACGCTCGCGTACGTGGCCAACCTCGCGGCGGTGGTGCTGCACGTGTGGTACTCGCGCGAACCGACACTCGACGTGCCCGACTTCATCCTGATCGACCTCGATCCGGGCAAGGGCTGCACGCTTGCAACGTTGGCGCGCGTCGCGCTCGCCGCGCGGGACGAACTCGCCGGCCATCGGCATCACCGCGTTGGTGAAGACGACCGGCGGCTCGGGCCTGCACGTGGTCGTGCCGCTCGAACCGCACTACGACTGGGAGCAGGCCAAGGGCTTCGCTGAGCTGGTCGCGCGCCGCATTCACACCGTGGCCGCCGAGTTCACGACGCTCGACCGCACGATCGCGCGGCGGCCGGCGGGGACGGTCTACCTGGACTACGTCCAGGTGGGCAAGGGCAAGACCTACGTGGCGCCGTTCAGCGTTCGCCCCCGCGACGGCGCCCCGGTCTCGATGCCGATTCCGTGGACCGAGGTCGAGGCGATGCGCCGCAAGCGGGCCAAGGAGACGGCCCCGGAAATGACGCGCTGGAACATCGCCAACGTGCCCAAATTACTGGCGAAAGAGGGCGACCTCTGGAGCAAGGCCTGGCAGCCCCATCGCCTCGAACCGGTAATATCCGCCGCCCGCTCGCTCTGGAGTTAGACGGAGCGGCACTTCGGGGGAAAGATGGAGACATGGCACACGCGATTTGGTCGGGAGCTATCAATTTCGGACTGGTGACGATTCCGGTGAAGCTGTTCACGGCCGTGCGCACCGAGCGACTTGCGCTTCAACTTTCTGCACAAGAAAGACGACGGGCGGATCTTCAACGAGCGCCACTGCACCGTGTGCGGCGAGAAGGTCGAGTACGCCGATCTCGTGCGCGGCTATGAGTACGAGAAGGGCCATTACGTCACGTTGAGCGACGCCGATTTCAAGAGCGTGCTGCCCGAGGCGACGCAGTCGGTCGAGATCGTGGAATTCGTCGACCTCGAGCAGATCAACCCGATGTACTTCGATACGCCCTACTATCTCGAACCGGAGAAGAAGGGCCGGCACGCGTACGCGCTGCTGCGCGAATCGCTGCGTGAAGCGAACAAGGTCGGCATCGCGAAGGTCGTGATCCGCTCGCGCGAGCACCTGGCCGCGCTCAAGCCTAACGGCGAGGCGCTGGTGCTCGAGCTGATGCACTTCGCCGACGAGCTGGTCGAGCAGAGCGACTTCGATTTTCCCGAACTCAAAGAGAAGGTCGCGCCGGCGGAGCTGCAAGATGGCGAAGATGCTGATCGACACGATGAGCGTCGAAGCGTTCGAGCCCGAGAAATTCACCGACGAATATCGCGAAGCCGTGATGGCGATGATCGAGGCGCGCGTCGCGGGCGAAGAAGTCACCGCGCCGGAGACGAAGAAGCCGGCGGCGACCAACGTCGTCAACCTGATGGACGTGCTGCAGCGCAGCCTCGAGCAATCGAAGCGCGGCGGCGCACTCGGCCCGCGGCAAAGCACCGCCGTCCGTCAAGGAACCGGCGCGCGAAGAAATCCGCCTCGGCCGCCAAGCCCAAGCGCAAGAAGAGCGCCGCCTGAGGCGCTACTCGATCATCGTCGGTTCGGGCGCGCCGCCCGGCCGTGGGCGCGATTTCAGCAGCAAGACCGTCGGGATCGAGATGAGGAACACGATCGCGCACACGCGGAAGACGTCGTTGTAGGCGATCGTCTCGGCGTTGAGCATCACGGTGCTCCAGATGTTCGTGAGCAGCCGCGCTTGGTTGGCGGCGCCGTGCAGCACGTTGGCGACGTTTTGGTTCGCCATCGTGATGCCCGACGCGAGCGAGGCATAAGCCGAATCCTGATGGCGCGTTTCGATCAGCTGCAGGATCGCGATGCCGAGGCTGCCGCCGAGCTGCCGCACGAGCGTGGAAACGCCGGTCGCGCTGCTCATCTTCGCGCGCGAGATATCGCCCAGCGTCGCGGTCGTGAGCGGCACGAACATGAAGCCGATCGCGAAGCCTTGGATCGCGCGCGGCCAGAACGTGTCGCGCGAACGACGGCTGCTGGTTGAGGCCGCCGACGAGCCAGCAGCCCGAGCGCGAACACGACCAGGCCGAACGCGATGCAGATGCGGAAGTCGATCCACTTCCCGATCCGGCCCGCGATCGGCAAGCTGATCGGCGGTCGCGATCGCGCCCGGCAAGCAGCGCGATGCCGGTGCCCATCGCGGTGAAGCCCGAGCACGTTCTGGAAGTACAGCGGCATCATCAGCGCCGAGCCGTACAAGCCGAAGCCCGCTGACGATGCCGATGATGTTGCCGGCCGTGAACGAGCGCGACTTGAAGACGCTCGAGATCGACCAGCGGCTGCGGATCGTTGAGTTCGCGAACGATGAACGCGACGATCGAGCGCGACCGAGATGATCGTCATGACGACGATCGTCTGCGAGCTGAACCAGTCTTCGGTCTGACCGCGTTCGAGCACGTACTGCAGCGACGCCGACGCCGGCGGTGAGCAGGCCGAGGCCGATCCAGTCGACCGGGCTCGTGTCGCGCTTCACGTACGTCTGATCTTTGATGAACGTCATGCGTCATGAAGAACGCCGCGATGCCGATCGGCAAGTTGATGTAGAAGATCAGCGGCCACGAGTAGTTGTCGACGATGTAGCCGCCGAGCGTCGGCCCGATCGCCGGGCCGACCATCGCGCCGAGGCCGAAGATCGCCATCGCGCCGTTGCGCTTCTCGGGCGGATACGATTCGAACAGGATCGCTTGCGCGGTCGGCTGCAGCGCGCCGCCGCCGATGCCTTGCAGCACGCGATAAGCGACGAGTTGCCACACCGACGTCGCGGTGCCGCACAAGAACGACGAGACCGTGAAGATCAGGATGCACGCCGCGTAGAAATTGCGCCGCCCGAAGCGCGCCGTCAGCCAGCCGTTGAGCGGCATGACGATGACCTGCGCGAGGATGTAGCCCGTCGCGACCCAGCCGATCTCGTCGATCGAGGCGCCGAGCGTGCCGGCCATGTTGGTGAGCGCCACGTTGACGATCGAGGTGTCGACGATCGCCATGATCAGGCCGAGCATCGTCGTGAGGGTGATCCAGAATCAGCGGGACGCCGCCGGCGTCGGTCGCGGCCGCCGCCGGCCGTTCGGCTACCAGGGACGCGATGACGCGCCTCCGTTCCGACGTCCAGCTTGTAGGTAATTCTTGCATGACGTTTAAGTCATTTTACCACATCATGGCGTACGAGGTCACCAAGCTGGTCAACGGCCGTCCCTACCGCTACCGGGTGCGTTCCGAGCGCGATCCGGACACCGGCAAAGTCCGCAATCGCTGGACCTATCTCGGCCGCGGCGATGCCGCCGGAGCCGCACGTGCGCCGCCAAGCCGCGGCCGAATGCCCGCGAAGCGCTGCTCGATGCGCTCGAGCGCTTGCTCGACCGCTCGCGATCCCGGCGACGTCACGGCGGACGCGGTGAGCATCGAGGCGGGTCTCGCCCACGGCACCTTCTACCGCTATTTCCGCAATCGCGTCGACGCGATCCACGCGCTGACCGACCCGCTTGCGCGACGAGCGCGCCGTCGAGCTCGGCCTGCTCGACGAGCCGCCGGCCGACGCCGGCGCGCGCGCGCGTCGCGCTGCGCACGTGGACGGCCGTGCTGCTGCACGCGCGCATGCAGCACCACGGTCTCGTGCGCGCGCTCTACGCGCTCGCGGCGCAGGATGACGGAGATCCGCAACCGCTTGCGCGAGCGGCGCGACGGCAACGCGCAACGTCTCGCCGGTTGGCTAGCGGCGCTCGCGCGAGCGCGGCATCGTCGCGCTGCGCGACGCCGAGTCGCGCCGGCGACCGTGCTCTTCTCGATGCTCGACGGCATCGGCCGCGAAGCCGTCGCCGCCGGCGAGCCGCTCGAAGAGCACCGTCTCGCCGCGGCGATCGACCTCGTCGAGCGCGCGGTGTTCGGGACGCTGACTTAGGCCGCGGCGCGGCTCCGTGCGCAGCGCGGCGAGACCCATGATCAGCGCCGCCGTCGTCAAGCCGAACGTGATCGCGACCGTCGGCGCGACGCCCGCCGCCTGCAGCACGTAGGTCGAGATCACCGGCATGAACATGCCGCTCACGCTCTCGAGCGACGATGCGGTGCCGAGCATCGTGCCGCGCATGTTATCCGGCGCGTTCGCCGAGAGCAGCGCCGGAATCGTCGCGTTGACGAGCGAGAGCCCGAGCGAGAAGCAGCTCACCATCGACGATCGCAAACGGAATCGTGTGCGCGAACGGCACGATCGCGAAACCCGACCAGCAGCACGACGAAACCGATGTTCGACGAAACGCGATCGCCGAGCGCATCGGTCATCCGGCCGACGACGCCAACTTGAAAGACGACGCTCGCCAAACCGAACACGCAGAAGAAATAGCTCGCGTTCGCCGCATCGAATCCGAACTGCGCCTGCAGCACGAGCGTGAACACCGAGAACCAGCCGTAGAGGCCGAGCGAGAACACGAGCTTCTGCCACATGATCGGCGCGACGCTGCGCTCGAGCAGCGAGGTGCGGATGTCGCCGAGCGTGGCCGGCTTTTCTTCCGGTCTTTCTTGCGCGATTCCGGCAGCACGAAGATCGTGACGATCAGCGTGACGACCTGCAACCCGGCCGCGAGCAGAAACGGCGTCGAGAAGCCGTAGCGCGCAACGAGAAAGCCGCCGGCGAGCGGACCGAAGACGAGACCCGAGCTGAACGCCGCGCCGATGTAGGCGAAGGCGCGGCCGCGCTTCTCGGGCTCGACCAAATCGGAAACGTAGGCTTGCGTGACGCTGATGTTGCCGCCCGAAAAACCCTCGATGATGCGCGCCAGAAACACGATGCCGATGTTCGGCGCGAACGCCAGCATCGTCCAGCCGATCGTGGCGCCGATTTGCGAGACGATCAGCACGGCTTTGCGGCCGATGCGATCGCTGACGTTTCCCCACACCGGCCCGCCGATGAACTGGCAGAGCGCGAACACGGCAAAAAGTCCGCCGACCACGATATCGGGCGCGCCGAAGTGCTTCACGAAATACGGCATCAGGGGGATCAGGATGCTGAACCCGAGGATATCGATAAACGTGATGCCGAGGATCGGCAGCAGCTTGAGGATCACAAGGACCCCAACATGACGAACATCGCCGCGGTTTCTTCACGCCCGGTGGCGCTGATCACGGGTGCATCGGGCGGCATCGGGCTCGGCTTCGCGCAAGCCCTGGCCGAACGCGGCTACGATCTGATCGTGACGGCGCGCCGGCGCGAACGTCTGGAGGAACTTGCGGCCGGATTGCGCGCCAAACACGCCGGCATCCGCGTCGAGATCATCGCGGCCGACTTGGCCGAGGCCGCCGTGCCCGAGCAGATCGCGGCCGAAACCGCGCGCTTGGGGATGAGCGTCGAACTGCTGGTGAATAACGCCGGCTTCGGGACGCACGGGCGTTTCGAGTCGATCGCGCCCGAACGCGAGCGCGAGGAGATCGAGCTGAACGTCGCCGCGCTCGTCGCGCTCACGCACGCGTTTCTGCCCGGCGATGCTGGAACGCGGGCGCGGCGGCGTCATCAACGTCGCCTCGACGGCGGCATTTCAGCCCGTGCCCTAGATGTCGGTCTACGGCGCGACCAAGGCGTTCGTGCGTTCGTTCTCCGAAGCGCTGCACGAAGAGGTGCACGCGCGCGGCGTGCGCGTGTTGGCGCTGTGCCCCGGTCCGACGGCGACGGAATTCTTCGATACCGCCGTTGCCGCGCCGCGCGGGCCGATCCGCACCGTGCGCGACGTCGTCGCCACCGGCTTACGCGCCTACGATAAAGGCGTGCCGGTAGCGATCGACGGGCCGAGCAACCAGATCGTGATCCGCCTCTCGAGCCTCATTCCGCGGCGTTGGGCGACGAAAATCGCCGGCCGCATCATGCATCCCTAGTGGATTCGCGTTCCGCGAATCCGTCGCGTTTGGGCTGCGCCCAAGCCGCAGTCTAGATTGGCGCGCCGCCCTGTTTGCTCGCGATGATCGGCCGGCCCGGATTCGCGGGATCGTACTTCATCACGAGGAGTCCGTTCTCGCCGGCGCCGTGTTGATTATTCGAGGTGAAATCGTAGATGCCGCCGGTAGCCGGGAAGCCTTTCATTTTCTCGATCGCATCGTGAATTTGCGACGCGGTTGCGCTCGTGCCGAGCTGGCGCAGCGACGGTCACGACGATCAGTGCGGGATCCCAGGCGAACGAGTGTGACACGGTGGGCTGCGTCACGCCGTCGGCTGCGAGCGCCGCGTAGAAATCGTCGATCGGCTTTTTCTGCGGATCGCTCGCCGGCCGGTCGCGTTTGAAGAAACTCGCGCCCGAACACGTCAGCTCTTTCGGCAAATACGCCTTGAACTGGTTGAGCAGAACCGGGCTGAAGTTGGCAGCTGAGGTGTACACCGGCACGTCGATGCCGGCGTCGTAGAGCCCATGCAGTGCGGTTCCGAATGCGGTGCCATTGGGCAGCGCATAGATCATTTGCGGGCCGGCGGCTTTCAGTTTCGCAACCTGGGCGGCAACGCTCACGTCGGTGATGCCGAACGACTCCACGTCCACGATCTTCAAGTCCTTATTGGCCGGCTTCTTCAGCGCGTCAACGAGCGACTGGAGATTGTTTTGCCCGGAAGCGTCGGTCGTCACGAGGACGCCGATCTTTGTAATGCCGCGCAGCCGGTAGAACGTCGAGCCGATGCCGGTGAGATCGACGGTCGGCGCGCTGGTCGCGAACACGTAGCCGCCGGCGTGCCGGTAACATGTTCGGCGTGAGCGCATAGAGCACCGGACCGGCGCCCTCTTTGACGAGGCTCGCCATCGCTTGCGACTGCGCGGCGATCGACGAACCCAGCACGACGGCGGGATGGCTCGGCAAGAACGACTGAAACAGCTGCACCGCGACCGTCGGCGACGACTGATCGTCGCTGATTTGGAAGTGCAGCGGCGTGCCGCGGATGCCGCCCGTGCGGTTCACCATCTTCTCGAAGGCGAGGAGCCCGGCTTGTTCGTCTTGACCGAGGTTCGCTGCGGGTCCGGTCAGCGAGAGCACGACGTTGATGACGTAGGGTGCCGGCTGCGCGGCGGCTGGTGCCGCCACGGCCAACAGGGTCGCCACCAATAGGCTCGAGAGCCGGCGCAGAAGTCCGTTTTGCATGCTGGTCCCTAGTGGACAAACCTGAAGAAAACCTTCACGATGACGCCGCGCCGACGAAAGAACAAAACCGGCGTCAGCGGTCGGAGCGGCGGCCCATCCAGGTGACGAGGTTGCGCACGTAGCGTTTCGTATCGTCGAGCAGCTGCGGGTTCTTCGCGATCGCATCGCTCGGCGGTTCTTCGACAAACGACGGGCAGCCGGCGGCGACATCCCAGTTGTAGTCGACGAAGTGATGGAACGTCGACTCGGCCCAGCCCTTGCCGCCGCCGTCGTGGCCGTCGAAAGCGACCGCGATGTTGAACGGCCGTCCGGTCTCTCTGCTTGCGCTGCGCACGACGACGCGCGCATCCGGCTGGCTCTGAGGCGCACCGACCGAGCCTTCGTGCGGATGCGAGGGCAGCGTTGCGACGCCGGCCAGTACCGGATGTGCGGGCTCGACGGCGCTGATCGTCTGCACGTCGCCGTTGGGGCCGCTGAAATAGTTCGGCCATTGGATCGGCGTCGCGTGGTCGTCGTTGACGCGGTTCTGCGGATCCGGATCGGGATTCTTCGAGTGAAAGTAGTGCGCTTCGCCGATGCCGCCGAGATTGCACACCGACACGCCGAGATCCATGTGGTCGCGCGTGACGAACACGTGACCGCCGTGCTCGCGAAAGCGCGTGATCGCGCTGCACTCATCCGTCGTGATGCCGTTGCCGGTGTCGACGGCGATCAGCCAGAGCTGATCGAAGTCGCTCGCGTCGAGCGTCGAGAGTACGGGGTCGTTGCCGTCGGCGCCGTTCCCGCGGTTGCGCGCAACGACGTCCGCGACCGTTGCGAGCTCGTCGCGCAGCAGCGAGAAGCGGCCGACGTGCCAATCGTCTTCGGTGTACGGAATCGTCGTCTGCAAGAGGACCCGCGGGCGTTCGCTCATCGTGCGGCCGCGGGTTCGTGTGCCTGCGCTTCGACGGGCGTGATGTCGAAGCGCATGATGTTGTTGCGGCGCAGCAGCTTGACGGTCGTCGCGCCGATCGGACCGGCGGTCATGATGCGATGCAGCGCGTCCATGCCGTCGACGGCGGCGTCGCCGAGCGCAATGATCACGTCGCCGGCTTCGATGCCGGCCACCGCCGCGGGACTCGTTTCCTCAACGCCGTGCACGAGAATGCCGTGCGTTTGAATCAGTCCGAGCAGCCGCTGCACGTAGCGCGGAATCGCGACGTCGGCACCGGCGACGCCGATGATAGCCGCGGCTGATGCGGCCGTCGCGGATCAGCAAACCGGCGACGCGCTGCGCGGTCGTCGCCGAGATCGCGAAGCCGAGCCCGCCGCCGCCGCCCGCCACGATCGCGGTGTTGACGCCGATCACCGCGCCGCGCGCGTCGACGAGCGGCCCGCCGCTGTTGCCGGGATTGAGCGCCGCGTCGGTTTGGATGATGTCGTCCATCAGCCGGCCGTTGCGCGAACGCAGCGTGCGCCCGAGCGCCGAGACGACGCCCGCCGTGACGGTGCATTCGAGGCCGAACGGGTTGCCGAGCGCGATCGCGAGTTGGCCCGGCCGGATCGAGCGCGCGTCGCCGAAGACGGCCGGGATGAGGTCGCTGCCGGCGATGCGCAGCACCGCGAGGTCGGTATCCGGATCGTCGCCGGCCAGCACGCCGCGGAAGCGGCGGCCGTCGAGTAGCGCAACGTCGATTTCGTCGGCGCCGTGGACGACGTGCGAGTTGGTGAAAACGAAGCCGTCGGGCGTGGCGATGAAGCCGGAGCCGCTGCCGGCCCGGCGTCCGCCGCGCCGGACGTCGATGCCGACGACGGACGGGCTGGCGCGTTCGACCGCGCCGATAACGACGTTCGAGTACCCGTCGATATCGAGCGTTTCGGAGATGGGGAGTACGTTGAGGGTCGCCATGTGTGCTCACCTCAAACATCGCAACCCGGCAGACGAGTTGCATGGTAGCGTGGGGTGAGGTGGAAACCAGCGCTATCCATGCCCCGGGAATGACCGCGACGCGGTGGTTCCGAACCGCCGCCGCGATCTT
Organism: Vulcanimicrobiota bacterium; assembly: GCA_963845455.1. Taxonomy (GTDB): domain Bacteria; phylum Vulcanimicrobiota; class Vulcanimicrobiia; order Vulcanimicrobiales; family Vulcanimicrobiaceae; genus Lustribacter. The sequence continues at coordinate 58,621 of CAWJSM010000007.1, forward strand.
TTTCGTCTTTCTGTGGGGCTCGGCGTTTGTGCCGAGCAAGATCGGCGTGCTCGCGTCATCGCCGATGTGGTTTCTGGTCGTCCGGTTCGCCGTCTCCGGCGCCGTGGCGCTCGCGATCGCGCGTCGCATCGGGTGCGCCCTGGCCGCGCGGGCGGCGCGCCTGGACGCTCATCGTTCTGCTCGGCGTCCTCGCCAACGCGATGTACCTCGGCTTCACCTACGAGGCGCTGCGGCACTTGGCGGCCGGCGTCGGCTCGGTCGTCACGAGCACGAACCCGCTTGATCCTCGCGCTCGCCGCGCCGGTGTTTCTCGGCGAGCCGCTCACGAAGTGGAAATCCGTCGGGCTGCTGCTCGGCTTCGCCGGCGTGCTCGCGATCATGATCGAGCGCAGCGGCAGCGGAACGGCCCGGCCCGGTGACGTCGCGCTCGTTTTCATCGCGACGTTCGCGAGCGTTGCGAGCACGATCGTGTTCAAGAAGTTTCTGGTCGAGATGGACGTGCGCATGACGACCGCGCTGCAGCTCTTTGCCGCCTCGCTCGCCGTCTTGCCGTTCGCGATCGCATTCGAAGGCGCGCCGCATGCGACGTGGGGCTTCCCGATCGTCGCGTCGTTCGTATACTTGGTCGCTGCGCTCAGCGTCGGCGGTTCGCTCTTGTGGTTCTGGCTGCTGGAGCAAGGCGAGGCGAGCCGCGTGACCGCGTACTACTTTCTCTCGCCGGTGTTCGGTTTGCTCGTGGCGAGCTTCTTCGGCGAGCCGTTGTCGATTCGCGACCTCGGCGGACTGGCGGCGATTGCCGTGGGTATCGCGATCGTTCAGCGCGCGTGACGCGGAAAGTATCGCGTTCTCGCGCTGATGACCGGCGCGCAAGCCGGCGCGTCGGTCGTGCAGCAAGCCGTCGGCGTGCTGGCGCCGTTTCTCATTTTGCAATACGGCTTGAGCCAAGCGCAGCTGGGCGCGCTCTTCACCTCGCTCTACGTTGGATCGGCGCTGTTCACGGCGTTCAGCGGCGTGCTCACCGACCGCTTCGGCGAACGCACGATGGTCGGCGCGAGCGGCAGCCTGATGGCGTTCGCACTCGTCGCGTCGGCGCTCGTGCCGAATTACACGTGGCTCGTCGCGTGCATGGGGATCTTCGGTGCCGGCTATGCCGCATCGACGCCCGCGGGCGGTCGCGCGATTCTCTCGTGGTTCGATCGCGATCGCGGCTTTGCGATGGGGATTCGCCAGACCGGCGTTCCGGTCGGCGGGCTGTTCGGCGCGGTGATGCTGCCGTTCGTCGCGTTGCACTTCGGCGGCTATCGCGCAGCACTGCTTTGCGCGGCAGCGATCGTCGTCATCACGACCGCGATCGCGTGCATCTTCTATCGCGAAGCGGTTGCCGACCGGCCGCCGCCCGCGCGCTTCGCCGAAGTTCTGGCCGGCATGCGCCGTCTCGCGCGCGATCCGCGCCTGATTGCGACGACGCTGACGTGCATGGCGCTCGTGAACGCGCAGCTCGCGATGAACGGCTTTCTTACCGTGACGGCGGTGCAAGTGATCGGCGTGACGCCGGCGATCGCCGCGTCGGCATTTGCGGGCGCGTTCGTGGCGGCGACGGTCGCGCGGCTTTTTTGGGGTTGGTACAGCGATCGGTTCATGCGCGAAAGTCGCGTCGTGCTGCTGGCCGGCCTGTGCGCGCTCTCCGCGGCGGCGTCGCTCGGATTCGCGCTGTTGCGTCCATCGTTGGCCGTGTTGCTGTTTCCGGCGGCACTGTTCATCGGCTTCTGCGGCGCCGGCTGGAACGGCGTGATGGCGGCCGCGCTCGCGGAGATCGGCGGCGCCGACCGGGCCGGCAGTGCGCTCGGCCTCACGCTGACGGCGATCTTCGGAACGTCGGCGGTCGGGCCGCTCGTGTTCGGGATGATCGCCGACCGCACGTCGCTCGACACCGCGTGGACCGTGAGCGCCGTGATCGCCGGCCTCGGCGTGCTCCCCGTGTTCTGGCTGCGTTCCTACGAACGTCGCACGAAGGAGCAAGCGGCCTAACGCTCACGGAGGCCCTGCGTCCGCCTTTACGGAAACGTCGGCGGCTGCGCCCAGGTGGCGGAATTGGTAGACGCGCTGGTTTCAGGTACCAGTGGCCGCAAGGCCGTGGGGGTTCGAGTCCCTTCTTGGGCAGTACATCGTGATTGAGGGCCGGCGTGTACGAAGCGTCGGCAGCGTCGTCCAACCGTTACCCCGGACCCCGTGGATGGGAAGGGGCGTAGCGGTCATCCGAAACTTCCGTCTGGTTGGGTTTCCGGCGCGCGACGCGCGATCGCATTTTCGCTGTCGGGGAGTGCGTTGCTGCTGAAATGTTGGCGTGCAAGCGATCGAGCACGCTTTTGAACAGCTCGAGCTCGGCCGGATCGACGCCGGCGACGAGCGTCCGGTGCTGATGGCGCCAATGCGGAGCAAGGCGTTCGTTGAAGGCTCGTCCCGCTGCCAGCAAGCGGACGGTGATCGTGCGCGCGTCGCCGCGCGAGGTTTTCTTGGAAACGAAGCCCCGCCGTTCGAGCGCCGCGATCGTCCGCGAAAGCGTCGATTGCTCGAGCGATGTCGCGATCAGCAGCGTTCCGGTGGTTGATTCGCCTTCGGCACTCAGCACCGCGAGAACGCGCCACATGGGTAGCGTGATATCGTGTTCGGCCAGAATGGGCGCGACCGCCTCGCGGATCAGCGCGGCGACGCGCGACACCAGGTAGGGAACGTGCCCTTGCAATACGACGGACATTACGGCTCCAAAGGATTCTGCCTATGCATTTGCATAAGATGACCTATGCACCTGCATAGGTATGACCCGGAGGCGCTACTCGATGTATCCATTCAAGTCCCCGCACCATGTGTATCCGCGCAATGCTTGGTACGTCGGGGCGTTTGCCGGCGAGGTGAACCGTACGCCGTTCGAGCGAACGATACTCGGCGAGCGCATCTTGTTTTATCGGACGGAGGGCGGACTGCCCGTCGCCGTCGACGGCCGCTGCGCTCACCGGCGATTTCCGCTCGTGGCCGGCACGCTGAGCGGCGACGAGATCGTCTGCAAATATCATGGCTGGCAATTCGACGGCACCGGCGCATGCACGGTGATCCCATCGCAGTCGCGCGTCCCTCCCGGCTGCAAAATACGTAGCTACCCGGTCGTGCAGATGTGGAACTGGGTTTGGATTTGGACCGGCGACCCTGCGCTTGCCGACGCAAGCATGATTCCCGATTCCACAACGCAATTGTTCGTGACGAGCCCCGAGTGGCACGCGGTCACGTGCGGGCACAGCATGCTCGGGGCGCGGTGGCAGCTCATGATCGAGAACCTGCTCGATCTCTCGCACCTCAGCTTCGTTCACGATCGATCGATCGGGACGTCGGCCGTCGCTGCGACCCCGGTTGAAACGGAGACGTTTCCGGGCGGCTTGGTCGCTACGCGTACGATGCGCGACGGCGTGGTGCCCGAGTCGTTCCGCCAGCTGATGCATATTGACGGCAACGCGGATCGCACGACGTCGAGCACGTTCTACGCCCCGGGCATTACGCTCTCCGGCTCTCGCTTTACCGAACCGGGCGCAGGTCATCACGTGTATGGCGATTTCCGCGTGCTTCACGTCGCCACGCCCGAAACGCCGACGACGACGCACTATTTCTGGGGCTGGACGCGCTCGTTCGCTCTCGGCGACGATGCCTTCACTGAAAAAATGACGGCGATGTTGTATGACGTCTTCCTCGAAGACAAGGCAGCCATCGAGTTGCAAGAGCAGGCGATTGCCGACGATGAGGATCGCACCGATTTCTCCGCCGCAGCCGACGCGCCGGCTCTTCGCGGCCGTCATCTGCTCGAAGAGATGATGGATGCAGAACTCATGGCTCTAACGCACTAGCCCCCGTTTTTGGAGATTAGGGGCGCCTAATAGTTATCTTGATCTGCCGCTTCAGGCAGGGGGGCGACGGGCGCGGCCTGCGAAGCCCGCTACGTCTTACCGGCGGCAAGGAGGCGCAATGGAGTTGCAGCCGGCCCCCGGCGCCTCCGCGCCGGATGCAACGGCTCTCGTTGGACCGCTCTTAGAGCAGTCCGTCGTCGGAATTTATATTCTCGACGACGCCGGCACGATCGAGTACATCAACGCGCGCTTTGCCGAGTTGTGCGGCTATTCGCGCGAGGAGATGATCGGCCGGCCGTTCATCAGCTATGTCGCCGACGAGGAGGTCGCGCAACGCCACGAGACGTTCGCCGGTGTGCTCGCCGGTGCGGTGCCGGCCCCGCAAACCGTGGGCTGGTTCAAGCAAAAATCGGGCGAACGCCTAGCGCTTCTCACGCAGAGTACGCTCGTCCGTCGCAAAGCGAAGCCGGCGCTGATCGGCATCGCGGTCGACGTGACGGATCGCTATTCGTCCACGCTTGCGCTTGCGCGCGCGAATCAGGCGCTGCGCATCTTGGGCGAAGCCAGCTTGCGGTTCGTGCATGCGCGCGACGAGAGCGAACTGCTCCAGGGAATGTGCGACTTCGCCCTGGCAACCGGGGCGTACACGCTCGCCTGGGTGGGCCGTGCGGAACCGGATAAGTCGGTACTGCCGCTTGCGCGAACCGGGAATATCGCGGCGCTCGACCATTTTTCCGTGCGCTGGGACGACTCGGACCGAGCGCAGGGACCGACCGGAACGGCGATCCGCACCGGAACGGTCACGATCGTGCGGGCGGGCGACGCGCGCCTCGGACCCTGGATGGAACATACGCAACAACATGCCGACCGGGTGGTGATTGCCTTTCCGCTCATCGACGACGGCGTCGTTTTCGGATCCCTGACGCTTGCATCGACCGACCCGCAGGCGTTTGGTGCCGATGAAGTCGCGGTCCTCGGGCAGTTCGCGAACAACATCGCCTACGGCATGACCGCGTTGCGCAACCGCGAGACGTTGCGCGCTACCGAAGTGCGTGTTCGCGCGCATGCATCGCGCCTCGAAGTGTTGTGGAGGATCGCGACCAACCCGACGCTCACCGGCGACGAGCTGACGTTAGCGATGTTGGCGGAAACCACGAGTGCGATTCGACCCGGATCGCCCTTCATGGGTTCGCTCTTTCGCATCAACGGCGATGAGGTCGTCGTCGAAGCCGTGTGCGAGACACCCGAATATGAGGTGACTGCCCGCGGGACCGCCGATATTCGCGCCGGGTTTCATATGCCCATCGCGGGCACTGCGGTCGAACGCGTTTTGGAACTCGGCATCGGCACGCACACGTGGGATGATTTACAGGCGGCGTTCGACACCCCGCGCGTGCAGCGGGTCGGCTGGCGTTCGGCGATCGTGACGGTCTTCGAATCCGGCCGCTCGACGTACCTCTTGTGGTTCGCTTCGGTGGAGCAAACCGGGACCTGGGAGACGGAAGACCGGGCGTACGTCGAGATTGCCGCGTCGTTCTTTTCGAGCCAGGCGCAGATGCGCTGGCAGTTCAGCCAGCTGCAATACCATCAGACGCATGACGTGCTGACCGGCCTCTACAATCGCTCGCAATTCCGCTCGCAGGCGCGTATGGCATCGATCGGCAGCACCAGCTTCGCCGTGATCGTGCTCGATGTGAACGCCTTCGCCGAAGTGAACGAGGCCTACGGGAATATGATCGGAGATGCGCTCCTGGTCGAAGTCGCGGCTGGTCTCTCCGAGAGCACGCTCCCTGGTGAAATCGCGGGGCGCTTGTCCGGCGATACCTTTGCCGTGTTCATTCCCGAGCCGCGTTCACACGAATTCGTGCGCGAGCGTGCTCAGCACTTCGTCCAGCGTTTTCAGCGGCCGTTCTCTACCGGTGACCGGGAAGGTAAGGAATTCGTCACCCTCACGGCGTGCCTCGGCATCGCAACTGCGCCCGAACATGGGACGAATCTCGACGCGCTGATCATGCGGGCCGGCATTGCGGTCGATGCGGCCAAAGGGCACGGCCGCGGTTCCATGCTGGATTACGATCCTGTCATGGAGGGCGACGCTGAGCGCAACGTGCGGTTTCGCAACGAACTCGCGCGAGCGCTCAGCGACGGCCAATTCGAACTGTATTTTCAGCCGCACCTCAACTTGCAGAACGGCGAGCATTTCGGTTGCGAAGCGCTGATCCGATGGCACCATCCTGACCGCGGATTGATTCTCCCCGGCGAGTTCATCCCGCTGGCCGAGCGTCTGGGTCTCATCGACGGCATTGATACCTGGGTCATGCACGAAGCGCTGCGTGCGGCGCGTGAGTTCGAGGATCAGGGCCAGCGCATGCGCGTCTATTTCAACTTGTCCGGACGCCACGCGGGCGATGCGAAGGTCATCGAGGAGCTGAAGGTCGCGGCGGCGCAGGGCCTATCGCTAGCGAACCTCGGCATCGAAATTACCGAAACCGACGCCATGCGCGATCTTGAGGCTACGCTGGCTGTTTGCGTCGCGGCGCGCGAACTCGGCGTTCGCATTGCGCTTGACGATTTCGGCACCGGCTACTCCTCACTCAGCGCCCTCCGGCGACTGCCGGTGGATCTCGTCAAAATCGATCGCAGCTTCGTCTCCGGCATTCTCGAACATCAAAATGACGCGGCGCTGGTCGAGACGATCGTGCAGATGGCCCGTATTTTCGGCTGCGACGTGCTCGCGGAAGGCGTCGAGCGAGAAGGCGAAATCGATTGGCTACGCGGGCATGCCTGCACGTTCGTGCAAGGCTATGCGATTGCGCATCCGCTGCCGATCGGGGAGTTCAACGCCTGGCTGAAGGGTGGCGCGTAACCCGTGCAGCACCGGCACATTCCGATTCGGCCGTATCTGACGGCGTTATTCGCTGCGATAACGCTCGTGATCGGCTTATCGACGGCGGGGCTTTTCTATGACCGGATGAAGACGGCGAGCATCAACGACGCAAACGCCAACTTCGACCGGATTTCGGCGAATATCGCGCAACAACTATTGCAAGTAAGGCTAGAGATCCAGTACGATCTCGCACTGGTGGCGGGTACGCGGCTGGGGAGAGCGCGAACGTTTGCCAAACGCGTCGCGGAGAAAGACGATCTCATACCTCTGCTGAACGCGAACAGCCTCGTCTCCGAAGCATTCGTCGGGTACCCGAACGGCGACTATATTCGCTTCAGCCGGGTCCTTTCGGGCGATAACCCGCCGTCGTCCTTACACGGGTCGACAGCGTACGTCATGCACACGGTTCAGATCGTCGGAAGACGGTTCGTGGGGCGGTATTGGTTTTATGACCAACATCGCAAACTGCTGGCCGTAGTAAATCGAAAGACGACCTTCGATGCGCGGAAGCGACCGTGGTATAAAACGTTGCCGAACGTCGTGACCGTCACCGAACCGTTCGTCTTCGCATCGACGTTCGACCTCGGGTACTCCGTATCGCAACGTTCGTCCAGCGGGGCCGTCTTCGCCGCCGACGTCAACTTAGTAGCGACGCCGCTGGCGCTGAGCAAGTACCTTCCGACCGCGTCCGCCATCGCAGCCGGGGTCCGTGCAGACACGGGTGTCGTCTTTGCGCTATCCAATCGTAAGATGATCGAAACCGCGAACGCTCACCGGGCGACGCCGGCAACGGTTTTTCAGATGGGATCCCCGCCGCTCGCGGCGGCATTCAGCGCGGCTCGTCCGCCGTACATGGAAACGAGCGGATCGTATACGGATTCGCAGGACAGGATTTGGTTCTACCGGGTAACGCCGGCCAAAGGTGCCGACGGAACGGTCGCCACGTATCCGCTGATTAAAGACGGCAAGCAGATCTTCATACCCCGCGCGGTCTTGATTTTGACGGCTCCCGAAGATGAGATCATCGCGGATGCCACTCGCGTTCGCAACGATGCGCTGCTCGTCTGCGCGGCATTGCTTTTAGCCATGATCCCGGTCGCCTATTGGTTCTCGCTCCTGATATCGCGACCGCTGCAGCGTCTTCGGGGCGACGCCCTCGCTTTACGGAATCTCGACTTCAGCGAGCGCCCGCGCCGCGGCTCGCTGATTACGGAGCTGGATGAGTTCTCAGCTACATTCGGCACGATGCGCTCGCACATTCGCGAGCACAATGCTGCGGTCACGAATTTTATTCCGCGTCAGTTTCTGGAGTTGCTCGGACGCGTCGATCTGCGGAGCCTGCAGCTGGGCGATCATTGCGAGAGCACGATGACGATGCTCTTCTCCGACATTCGGGCTTTCACGACGCTCTGCGCGGCGATGAGCACCGCTGAGACCTTTCGGTTTGTGAACTCGTATCTCACGCACATCGGTCCGATCGTGCGCGAACAGGACGGATTCATCGATAAATACATCGGCGATGCCATCTTCGCGCTGTTTCCGGCTCGGCCGGATAATGCCGTCGACGCAGCCATCGCCATGCAGCGGCGCGTCGTCACCTACAACGAAGGGCGTGCGCGGGCGGGATACGCTCCGATCGCGATCGGGATCGGAATCCATCGCGGAGAACTCATGCTGGGAACGATCGGTGAATCGCTCCGCTATGAGACCACGGTCATCTCGGACGCCGTGAACGTTGCCGCGCGCATGGAAGGTCTCACCAAAGCCTTCGGCTCGCTGATTTTGGCGACCGCCGCGGTGATGGACAACCTCGAACAAAACAGGTACTGTTCGCGCAATCTCGGGGACGTGCTCGTCAAGGGGGCCATACACCCGGTTACCGTGTACGAACTCTGCGATGCGGATCCGGCCGATCTCCGAGAGCACAAGATGCGAACGAGTGCGGACTTCGAACGAGGCCGCGCGGCGTACGCCGCCGGCTATTTTGATGAAGCGGCACGGCACTTCCGCGAGATCGCCTCGAGCGACGGGCGCGACCACGCAGCTGCATACTTTCGCGACCGGGCAACCACCCTTGCAGCCGCTGTTGACGTCGTCCACTGGGACGGCATCGAACACATGGAGTCGAAGTAGCCTAGCCCGCAATCCCAAGGAAAACGAGGATGGCGCGATTGAGGCGAACGATATCGTGGTCGCCAATTCGGCCAAGACGCTTTCCGAGCTTTTTCTTCGGTACCGTAGTAAGCTTGTCGACCATGAGCGACGATGGCTCGTTTAGCCCATTTTCTGCGGTCGGTTCAACGCGAAGACGAAACAACGGCGCGTCATCTTCGTCCGTTGTGAACGCGCAGATTGTGATTGACTCAGTGACGTCGAAGCGATCGTCTTGCACGATGACGACAGGTCGCGGCTTACCGGCATAGCCGCTGGCGCCGCTCACCGTCCATAATTCACCACGCTTCACGTCGCGTTACAATGAAATCGCGTCGATGAAGGCCTGATTGTCAGCTTCGTTGGGGCTCGTTGCAACGACGAGCGACTGACGGTGCGCCTCGCGCGCGAAAACCGCCGATCGCACATCCGGGACCCATATTTGGATTGGCCGCAGACCCAGTTCGCGCAGTCGCTCACGATGAGCGCGGACCTTATCTCGAGATGGCTTTGGTGAATCTTGGGGCATCATGCAGACCTCAAGCTATAGGTTACATGTAACCAAAGTGTTTCCCGCAAGTTTCCAGGCGTCGCTCGCTTGCCGAGGGGCCGTTTCTCTCGGCTAGCGAAGCGAGCGTAACGGAGGGCGTTGCTGCATGTACGAACTCAAGAGCATCGGGATTCTGCGTTGCGCCGTGATCTTCGCGGTAATGGCTGCTATCGGCGGATTTATCGAGGGCCTGTTCATCGCTTCAGTCGCGAGTTTGGCGCCGGCCGGCAACGGCGCGTATCCGTACCCCGAGATCATCAAACCTTTCCTCGGAATTGGGGCGCTGATCTTCTTCCCGATCCTTTTCGCTATTGCCGGATTCATCGAGGGCGTCATCGCTGCGTTTGTCTATAACCTCGTGGCGCGATGGACCGGCGGGTTTCAGTTCACGGTCGTTGCCGCGGCCGAGCAGATCGTCTGAATCTACCAGAAGACGAAACGCTTGCGTAGCCATAGCATTGTCTGGTCGATGAGGAATCCCCAGAACACGATGCCGGCGATGCCGGCAAAGAACGCGGCATAGGCAAACGACGTCGTCTCGTAGGTCAGGTAAAAGCCTAGGCCGCTGTTGTCGCCGATGATTTCGAGTAGCACGATGACGACGAACGCGATATGCAGTCCGATGCGTAGCGCGGAAGCGATGTATGGGAGCGCGGCCGGCAAGAGTACCGAGAAGAAAATGCGCCACGCGCTCGCGCCCATGTTGCGCGCTGCCCAGAGCAGCGTGCGATCGACGGAGCGCATGCCGTAGAACGTGCCGAGCGTCACGGGGTAGAGCGTCTCGAGCGTCGCCAGCGCGACTTTTGACGTGCTGCCGATGCCGAAGATGAAGAGAAAGAGCGGGTAGAGCGCGATCTTCGGGATCGGATAGCCGAAGGCGAAAATCGGTTCGAACAGCGCGTCGAAAAGTGATGAGCGCGCAAGCAGCGTGCCGAGTACGATCCCACACGGCGCAGCGATCGCAAACGCCGTGAGCACCTGGGAGAGCGTGAACTCCGAGTGGTACCAGAAGTCGCCGCTGCCGACGAACGCGCCGATTGCGGCGGCGATTTGCGGGATGTCCGGAAAGAGCCGGCGCGGCACCCAGCCGGAATGTGCGAGCAGTTGCCACGCGCCCAGCACGACGACGATCGAGACGAGCGGGCGCAGGCGCTCAGGCACCGACCTGCTCTTCTTTCCCGAGGCTGACGCCGTGCAGCAGCCGCGCGCGCAGCCAGATGAGCAAACGATCGCTCAAGAATCCGGCGAGGCCGATGCAGATGATTGCAACGTACATCGTATCGAAGCGCCGGCCGCTCTCCGCAAGGCCGATCAGAAAGCCGAGTCCCGAGCGTGCCCCGAAGAGCTCGGTAGCGAAGAGCGTGATGTAAGCGAGGCCGAGGCCGACGCGGGCGCCGGCGAAGATCTGCGGCAGCGCGGCGGGCAGCACGACGTGCGTGAACATGCGCAGCCGTGAGGCGCCCATGCTTTGCGCCGCCCAAAGGTAGTGCACGTTGATGTCGTTCGCGCCGCCATATGCGTTGATGAAGGTCGGAAAGAACACCGAGAGCGCGATCGTGGCAATTTTCGAGGCATCGCCGAGGCCGAGCCAGATGATCAAAATCGGCAGAAATGCGATCTTCGGAATCGGATAGGTGAACGAGATCAGCGGGTTGATGTAGGTGCCCGCGACTTTCCAGGTGCCGGCGATCAGTCCGGCGGCGATGCCGGCCGCGACCCCGATGCAGAATCCGCCGAACACGCGCCACAAGCTCGCGGCGATATTCCCCCAAAGCGAACCTTCGACGGCCATCGTCACCATCGTGCGCAGAATGAGCGACGGCGCGACGATGTAGTCCGGTGCGTGGCCGCTGCGGGCAGTGATCTCCCAAAGCACCAGCGCCGTGAGCGGTACGATCAGCCCGAGGTAGCGCGGCCGAGCCGGCGCCGTATCACCGCGGACCGCCACGCTCACACGTTTTGCTCCGCGGCTTGCAGCACTTCTTGCCGCAACAGATCCCAAATGCGGTTACGGTACGCCGCATATTCCGGCGTCCGCTTGATTTCGATCGCGCGCGGTCGCGGTAAGTCGATCGCTATCGTTTCTTTGATCCGGCCCGGCCGCGCGGTGAACACGAGCACGCGATCGCTCAAATACACGGCTTCATCGATGTCGTGGGTGACGAACAACACCGTCTTGCGGGTGGCGTCCCAAATGCGTTGCAGTTCTTCTTGCATCAACTCGCGCGTCTGCACGTCGAGCGCGCCGAAGGGCTCGTCCATCAACAGCAACTTCGGATCGTAGGTGAGCGTGCGCGCGAGTGCCACGCGTTGCTTCATGCCGCCGCTCAATTCATTCGGATAGTGGTTGCGAAAGGCCGTTAGCCCGACCATCTCCATGAATCGCTCGGCAGTCTGCATGCGCTGTGAGCGCGGAACACCTTGCGCCTCCAGTCCCCACACAATGTTGCCGATCACCGTGCGCCATGGATAGAGCGAGTAGTCCTGAAACACGACGCCGCGGTCGGGTCCGGGCTTGGTGATCGGTGCACCGTCGAAGCAGATGCTGCCCTCGCTCGCCTGCACGAAGCCGCCGGCGATGTGCAAGAACGTGCTCTTGCCGCAACCCGAGGGACCGACGATCGCGACGAACTCACCGTCGTCGATCGTGAGATCGATACCGTCGAGCACGCGCATCGCTTTGCGGCCCGTCCCGTAATCCTTGCCCAGGCCTGTTGCCTCGAGCAGTGCCATCCCGCCGCTAACGCCCGTGCGGCAAATACGAGTTGTCGATCAGGTCGTCCACTTTGATCGGTGCGGGAATGAAGCCGGCCTTGAGCATCGCATCCTGAATTTGGTGGAAACTCCGTGCGCTGACTTTACCGTCCATCGGCCGTGAGTAGTCGGGCGGTACCGGCTGGTCCGGCGGAATCGCGATCGTGAGCTGCGCTTTGGCCAAGTAGTCGTACGCGCGCCGGCGATCTTTGAGATACGCCTTCAGCGTGAGGATGTAGTCGGCCAGGAATGCGCGCACCGCCGGGCCGTGCGCTTTGAGGAAGTCCTTGCGGCAGAAGAGCGTGTTCTGATCCTGCGTGCCGCCGATGATATCGGGAAACGAAAACAGCAGATGCACGCCGCCCTTGCGCAGCTCTTCCGTTTTCGCCGGCTCGTCGACCTGAACCATGTCGACGAGATGCGCGCGCAGCGCATCCGGCCCTTCGGGGTATCCCATCAACACGAACTTCACGTCGCGGTCGGGATTGAGGCCGGCCCGGATCAAGGCCGTTCGCTCCAGCAGATCGGTGAGCGACTTGTACGCGTTGACCGCAATGATCTTGCCCTTAAGATCGGACGGCTTCTTGATGTCGTCGCGCACGAGATACGACGTGACGACGCCGTGGGGATCTTGCTGCGAGATCGTTGCAACTGAGGAGAAGTCCATGAGCCCGCTCGACGCTGCGAAGATCATGTTCAGCGGGCTGCCCGTCTCGCAGTCGAGCGCTCCGGCCTCATATGCTTTCATGCGGTCGGCGCTGCTGCGAAACGTCGTCATCTCGAGCTGGTACTCTTTGCCCTCATTCGGCTTCACGCCGCCGGGCGTATCCATGAGCCACAGCGGCTCTTCGCTTACCTGCGCGAAACCCACGCGAATGAGCTGCGCGGCGCCGGCGGCCGAACCCGAAATGAAGGTAGCGATCAGCGTTAACGCTACCGCGAGCGGAACAAGTCTCATGAAACGCCTCCGTTTTGTTGCGATAGTCCGCGAACGGTGTTCTTAGGTACGTCCGGTTAGATGGGCCTGCGCCCGTGGGCACAAAGTATCGCGGCATGAATACGGTGCCCGACGATCGTCTTGGGGTCCTGATTGCTCCGCCCGCGATTGCGGAGCTGGATCGGTTCTTCGGCGGCACCGACTACCTCAGCGCGGTTCAGATTTTCCGGGCGACGCGCATGTTGTCGGCGCGGATGAACGAGGCGAGCACCGGTTGGCTCGCGCAGCACGGCCTCACGCCGGCACAATACAATTTCATGGCCGTGATCTTTCTGCAGGGCCGGAAGACCGGGATCTCGTCGCGCGACGTCGGCAAATCGATGCACACCACGAGCGGAACCGTGACGGCAATGACCGATACGCTCGAACAAGGCGGTCTCATCGAGCGGGTGCCGCACCCGAGTGACCGGCGCAGTCTCGTTCTCAAGCTCACGCGGAAGGGCGAGCGCCTCTTCGCGAAAGCTGCTCAGACGCATCACGATCGGGCGGTCGCGGCGATGAGCGCGCTCTCCGACGCCGAGAAACAGACGCTCCTAGACCTCATCGTTCGGGCCGGCAATTCGCTCGGCGATTCGATATTGCTTGAATCCAAGCAATAGGGTATGCTCGGGCCATGAGCGTTGAAGAGCGGCTTCATTCCCGCGGCGAGCGGTTACGCGAACTTGCGCTGATCGAAGGCGATGCCCCGATGGGCAAGCTGCTGCGCAGTTTCTGGCAACCCGTCGCGGATTCCAAATCGGTCCTGCCGGGCGAAGCCACGGCGGTGCGGGTCTTCGGTGAAGATCTGACGCTCTACCGCTCGCCGGCCGGCGTTCCGCATCTCGTCGGCGGCCGTTGCGCGCACCGGCTCACGCTGTTGCATACCGGCTGGGTCGACGGCGACGAAATTCGCTGCATCTATCACGGCTGGACGTACGACGGCACCGGGCAGTGCACGCTGCGTCCGGCCGAGCGCGACACCGCTCCGCCGAACATCAAGATTGCCGGCTATCCGGTGCACGAGTACGGCGGCCTGATCTTTGCATATATGGGTGAGGGTGAGCCACCGGTGTTCGAGCTGCCGCGTAAGCCGGCATGGGAAAGCAACGGCTTTCACGTCACGCGCCGGCAGGCGTGGCCGAGCAATTGGCTGCAGTTCGTCGAGAACTCGATGGATGCCGTCCACGTGAGTTTCGTGCACGCGATCGGCCGCGAACAAGGGCGCTTCATCCAGCACGTTTCGCAGACGATTCCGGAGCTCGAATATTTCGAGACCGACGCCGGCATCCGGCAAATCGCAACCCGCGGTCCGGGTAACGTACGCGTCAGCGACTGGACATTCCCCAACAACAACCACATCATCATTCCGGGTCCGATCAAGGACGGCGGCTGGATGCACGTGGGAATCTGGAACGTCCCGATCGACAACACGCACACGCAGCGCATGCACATGTACACGATCCCCGACTTGCCGCCCGATCAGGTGGCAGCCATGGAAGCCGATTGGGCGCAGCACCAGAACTACGATCCGGTCAACGATCACGACAAGCTCTTCAACGACCATGCGTACCCGCCCGATAAGTATTCCGACCTGACGAACGCGCAAGACTACGTGGCGCAAGTGGGCCAGGGCCCGCTCGTCGATCGCGAACATGAAATTCTCGGGCGGTCCGATGCCGGGATTGCGCTATTGCGCCGTCTGTTGTATCGCGAGATGGACGCGCTCGCCTCGGGACAACCAACCAAGGCCTGGCACCAGCTCAAAGAGAGCGTCGACCTTCCGACGCAGCACGCCGGCGGTTCGGCGAACTGAGTGCCGCTCAAGCTCAACTTCGCGTATTGGAACTACGATCGCACGCGCGCGCTGACCGACGGCAGCGTGCGCATCGAGGGCGTCGACCTCAACTACCGCAGCGACGTGATCGTCTCGGATATCTTCGAACGCATGATCCGGCAGCGGGAGTTCGACGTCTCGGAATTGGGTCTGACGTTTTATCTCCGGACGCTCGATTTCGACGATCCGCCGTTCATCGCGATTCCGGTCTTTCCGAATCGCTTCTTTCGTCACTCGTCGGTCTTCATCAACAAATCCAGCGGGATCGATTCGCCGCGGGATCTCGCCGGCAAGACCGTCGGTGAATTGTCGACCTACGGCCACGACGCCGGCGTTTGGGCCAAGGGCATCATCGGCGAAGACTACGGCGTCACGCCCGACCAGTATCGCTGGGTCATCGGCGGAATCGAACAGCCGCAGAAGCCGCACAGCTTCATCCCGCAACCGCATCCGGCGAATGTCGACGTGTCGGACGCGCCCGAGGGGAAGGCGTTGGGCCCGATGCTCGAATCGGGCGAACTCGATGCGCTGTTTTCGGCCATCGTGCCGCAGTGCGTGCTGAAGAATTCACCGAAAGTCGGCCGTCTGTTCGCCGACTACGAGAGCGTCGAACGCGAATATTTCGCCCGCACGGCGATCTTTCCGATCATGCACACGGTGGTGATCCGCAAAGACGTTCACGCCAAACACCCCGGTTTGGCCCAGGCCATCTATAAGGGCTTCTGCGACGCCAAAGACGTCGCGGTAAAGCAATATCTCGGCGCGACGATGTTCCATCAGGCACCGACGATGATTCCGTGGTTCAGCCAACTGATGGCGGAAAACCGGCGGCTGATGGGCGACGACTGGTGGCCCTATGGCGTCGAAGCGAATCGCAAAGCCGTCGATACGTTCTTGCGCTATCATTTCGAGCAAGGCTTATCCAAGCGCCGGCTCACGTGCGAGGATATCTTCGTGCCCGAACTTCTGGCGACCTAACGCTTCATGAAAGCTGGAACTTTGCAATGAATCGACAGCACGCCCTCGGCCTCATCGGCGCCGGAGTCGCCGCCGCATCGGTACCCGCTCCGGCGGGCGCGGCAACGGCCGTACGGATTGCAACCTTGCCGATCGACGGAACGGCGCTGGCGTATTACGCCAACGACCTCGGGTATTTCAAAGACGCGGGCTTAGACGTCACGATTCAGAGCGTTTCGAACGGCGGCGCCATCACCGCTTCGGTCGTTGCGAACGCGATCGACATCGGCTGGTCGAACATCATTTCGCTCGCCGCCGCGTACAAGCGCGGCCTGCCGGTGCTGATCATCGGCGCGGGCGGGGTCAGCACGACCGGATCGCTTGCCACGCAGCTCATGGTGATGAAAGACTCTCCGCTGCATACCGCAAGCGATTTGACCGGCAAGACGATCGGCACCACGGGCTTGGCCGACGTCGGCGTGCTCGCGCCCGAACTCTGGATCGATCAGAACGGCGGCAAGTCGAGCACGGTCAAGTTCATCGAGATTCCGATGCCCGCGATCCCGGCCGCCTTGCAGCAGGGGCGTATCGACGCCGGCTGGCTCGCCGAACCGTTCGTCACGACGGCGTCGGCGTATGCGCGCACGTTTGCGACGTGCTTCGATGCCGTCGCGCCGCGCTGGATGCTCGGCGCGTGGTTCACGACGCGGCCGTGGGCTGAGGCGAATCGCGCCGTCGTCGATTCGTTTCGCGCGGTGATGACGAAGACGGCGACGTGGGCGAACGCAAATCACGACGCGAGCGCCGCCATCCTGGCTAAGTATTCGAACCTCGATCCGGCGATATTCAAAACGATCCACCGTATCACGTACGGAACGCGTCCGGAAGTGGCGCAGATTCAGCCGGTGATCGATCTCTCGGCCAAATATGGCGCCATCGCGAGCTCGTTCCCGGCGCAAGACTTCATGTACGCGCCGCGATGAAGTTCGGCGCGTTCGATCACATGGACCAGGGCGTCCTCGCGCTGGGCGACCAGTACGAGGAGCGCTTGCGTCTGATCGAAGCCTACGAGAAGAGCGGCTGGTTCCACGCGTTCCATCTTGCGGAGCATCACGGCACGCCGATCGGCCTCGCGCCGTCGCCGGCGATCTTCTTGGCATCGATCGCGCAACGAACGACGACCCTGCGCTTCGGGCCGATGGTCTTTTGTCTCTCCGGTTATCATCCGTACCGGCTCTACGAAGAGATCTGCATGCTCGATCACTTGAGCGGCGGACGGTTGGAACTGGGCATCGGGCGCGGCGCCTCGCCGATCGAGCTGAGCTTTCTCGGTATTCCCGACCTCGATACGGCGAACGCGATTTACGCCGAGTCGTTCGACGTTCTCATGCGCGCGTTCGAGGGCGGTTCACTAAATTTTCAGGGTGAACACTACCGCTTCGAGGGGGTGCCGATCGTGATGCGCCCGGTGCAAGAACCGCATCCGCCGTTCTGGTACGGCATCAGCTCGCCCGACACGACCGTGTGGGCCGCGAAACACCGCGTGAACCTGCTGACCGGCCTCAAGGCCGCCGGCGCGCGGGCCATCCGCGATCGCTATCAGCTCGAATGGGCGAAGGCGGGGAACGACCCGCACGAGTTTCCGTTCTTCGGCAGCAACAAGCACATCGTCATCGCCGGCACCGATGCCGAAGCGCTTGCGCTGGCGCGCCCCGCGTACGAGATGTACACCGAGCACACCGGTTTGCTCTGGAAGCAGCGCAACATTCCGCAAGCGTGGGTGGCGGACTTCGACACGGCACTTGCCGGCGGCCTCATTTTCGCCGGCAGCCCGCGGACCGTACGCGACGCGCTCGCGAAGTTCATCGAGGAATCGGGCATCAACTACCTCGCCGCGCGCGTCGCGTTCGGCAACCTGACATTCGAACAATCGATGAATTCGCTCGAACTGCTCACGAACGAGGTTTTGCCCGACCTCGCGGAGCTTACGCCCATTCCGGCTTAGGCGAAACGTCGCTAAGGCGTCTGCCTAAGCGCGTCGAGCGCGTCTTGTAGGGCTTTGCGGATGCGGGCCGCATCTTCGCCGCTGACTTGTGAGGGATCGAAGTAAAGGTCGAGGCCGCGCTCGTGCAGTTTCACGATGCGCACGACCTCACCCGACGCGCCGAGCAGACCCTCGACAACATAGGGAATGACGTCGCGGTTGATGCCCTTGACCCGAATCGGCGGTTGTTCTTGGGCGGCGACGACGTCGCGCACGAGGGCGTAGGTCTCGTAACTCATCACGATTCCGCCGGGCTCGGCGCTCGTTTCGAGCCGCGCGGCGAGGTTGGCTTCGCCGCCGATGATCGTGTAGTCCATGCGGTCGATGCTGCCGAAGTTCCCGACGTTCACGAAGCCGGTGTTGATCCCCATGCGCGCGCGGAACGGGATCTCGATGCCGCGCGAACGCCACAAGACGTTGAGTTCGGCCAGGCGCGATTGCATCTCGACCGCCATGCGCACGGCGGCGGCCGCATCTTCGGCCACGCCCTTCGTCTCCGGGTCGCCGAAGAACACGACCATCGCATCGCCGATGAACTTGTCGATCGTGCCGCCCCACTTCAGGGCGATCGCCGACATTTCGGTGAGGTACTCGTTGAGCAGCGCGGCCAGTTCCTCGGGCTGCAGCCGATCGGTCGTGGCCGTGAAATCTTTGATGTCCGAGAAGAAAATGGTGAGCTTCTTGCGCTCGGTCGCGATCGTTACGTCGCGTTTGCCGCTGAAGATCGACGCATAGATCTGCGGCGCGAGATACCGGGCGAGCTTGGCTGAGATGCCGGCAAGAAAATCGTTGGCCTCGCCCAGCCGCGCATTGATGGCGGCAACTAGGTCGCTCTGACGGCGTTCGTTCGCCACGATGGTGAAGCCGAGCATTCCCGCAAATGCGAAATACAATAAGAGATACTTGAACGAGAAGAGGTTGGTCGCGATGGGTTCCTCGACGCTCAATTCCTGGATCCCGCGCACGTCGCCGATCTTCCAGTCGCGTTTCGGACTGTCCGGATGCGTGTTGTGGCAGGCGACGCACGTCTGCCCCATGATGATCGGCGCGATGACGCGGACCCGCGTCGTGAAGCCGTGCCACTCGGTGGCGTAAAGCTTCTGCTTCGGATCGCGGGTAACGCGCAGCGTGGCGAGCGCCGAGCGTTCGAACGCGTCGAGTGGATGCGGTGCCCGGTGCTTGAACGGGTAGTCGGAGACGAAACGATAGGCGATATCGTTTTGATCGTGGCTGACGACTTCACCGAGATCGAGCGAGAACGTTGCCGGAATCGGAATCGCGCCGGGATGATCCTCGAAATCGTTCGTCACGAGCGTCGTGCCATGTGCGGCGAGCACGCGGCCCACGACATCCGTGCTGTAGAAGTCGCGCACGCCGCCGAGCACGGCATTGAGGTCCGTCACCTGCTGCGTGAGCGCCATTTGCGTGACCGTCCGCAAATCGAACCATACGGCCAGCGGTAAGCCCGCAAGCAAAACGATGACGAGCGCGATAAGAACTCGCGTCCGGCCGATTCCGGAGAACATGTTGGTCGCCAATCCGGTTTCGGCGAGCGGTTTCCTGTCGGCGGTCAAGGACCCGGAGGGGCACTGAATAAGAGTTCCTCATGCACGACGAAGCGCACATCATCAAAGTCCAATCGGGGTCGGCGCGAGAATGGACGCCGCTCGATGCATTTCCCGAGCCGCTGCACACGATCTTCACGACCTCGCTCGAGCGCTCGGAACGCCTGCTGGGCGAAGAGTTCACGGGACTGACGACCGACGGGAGCGTGGTGCCCGGACTCTTTCCGGTGCAGAAGACCGGGCTCTCGCTGCAGCCGGTCGTCGATGCAGCGCGCCGCTTCCGGGAGATGTTGAGCGTCGAGCAGCGGGAAGCTGCGGCGTTCGACCTCGATAGCGATGCCTGGCGCAAGTGGCACAACATGCACGTCTGCTTTTATCGCCATGGCGCGTGTCTCTACGAGTTGAGCGATACGCAGCGAAGCGCCGCGCTCGACATCCTGCGCACGACGCTGAGCGCAGCCGGATTCGAAAACGCGCGCAACGTGATGAAGCTCAACGAGCACGTTGCGGAGATTTCCGGACGTACCGAAGAGTTCAACGAGTGGTACTACTACATGAGCATCTTCGGCGAGCCGTCGGAGACGGAGCCCTGGGGCTGGCAGCTCGACGGGCACCATCTCATCATCAACGCGTTCATCCAGGGCGATCAGCTCGTGCTCACGCCGTACTTCAGCGGTTCCGAACCGGTCGTCGCCAAGTCGGGCAAGTACGCCGGCACGCGGGTGTTCGATGCGGAACGCGATGCGGGGTTGAATTTGATGAAGGCGCTCACCAACGAGCAGCAGGACGTTGCGCGCATCGGTCCCGCGGTGCCGCGCGAGATCTTCACGATCGCGCAGATCGACAATCTCGTCTTGCCGTATGCGGGCATTCGCTGGGATGCGCTGACCGCGGCGCAGCGCGACTTGCTGCTGGCGGTCATCGAAGTGTATGTCGGCCGGATGCGGCCCGGCCACGACGCCGTTCGCATGGATGAAGTCCGGGCTCACCTCGATGAGACCTACTTCGCCTGGATGGGCGCGTGCGATGACGTCAACCCGTTTTACTATCGCGTCCACAGCCCGGTGATCTTCATCGAGTTCGATCACTTGCCGGGGATCGCGTTCGACAACCCTGAGCCGACGCGGGCGCACGTGCATACGATCGTGCGCACGCCGAATGGGAATGACTACGGGCGCGACTTGCTACGCCAGCACTACCTCGACCACGATCACTCCGATCCCAATAGCGCCCACGTGCGAAGCCACGGCTAGGTGGCGGTCCCTCGGCAAGCTCGGGATGACAATGGGGCTCACGCCTCTGCCTATTTTTTCTTTGCGTCTAGTTCGGCGAAGAGGGCGCTGATCGTGATGTCGGCTTCGCGGGCGCGGGGGTGGCCGCAGTACTGGGTCATCATGAAGACGATCTCGCGGATTTCGTCGCGGGTGATGCCGGCGTAGAGGCCGACTTGCACGTGCGAGCGCAGCGCGTTCGGGGCATTCTCCGAGATGTCGTTCGCGATCATCACCAGCGCACGATCGCGCAGCGAGAGCTGTGGGCGGTTGAACATGAATCCGAACAGAACTTCGGTTGAGAAGTCACTGCGCTCGGCGTCGCCGTTCGCGACCGCCTCGTCGTGCTTCTTGCGTGAGGCGGCGATCCACTCCGGCCCCATGACCGCGCCCATCAGCGCGATGCCCTTCTCGTAATATTCCTCGTTCAGCATGTGCGGTAATCCTTAGGCGGTGGGTGCGAAGAGTTCTTCGATCGGCATGGTTTTCGCGATCATGTGCTGCTCGGCCAGATACGTCACCAGCGCTTCGAGCGTGACGCGGTTGGGTTCCACGCCGTAGGGCCACGCATCGCCGCCGAAAATGCGTTCTTGTTCTTCGACGTCGGCGATCATCCAGGGAATCATGTACGAGAGCGTTTGCAGCCGCATCATGCGTTTGCGTGAGAGCGCCTTCGCTTCTTCGAACGCTTTGTAGAGGCGCGGGCCGATCGACGGGTCGCGATCGTAGATCTCGCGTTGGATCACGAGCACGTGCATGATCGGAAAGATGCCCGTGCGCGTGTAGTAATCTTGTTCGGCCGCGCGAAAATCGGGAAACAGCCGCACGACGTCGGGATTCGTCTTCATCGCCAGCGGCAGGCTCGTGCCGATGACCGCATCGAGTTTGCCCTCGCTCAAGCAGGTCGCCGGTGGACTTGCCGGACGTGTTCTTTTCGAGATCGACCGGTTTCAGCAACGGCATCGCCGTCGGGTCGCCGTGACTCGTCGGGGCGTTCGTGGCGCCCTCCACCCAGTGCACGGTCGAGAGATCGATACCGTGGTCGTGCTGCAGCATGCCGCGTTGAAAGACGGCCGCCGTCATCGTGTAGAGCGGCACGCCGATGCGCTTGCCCGCGAGATCCGCCGGCGTGCGCACGGTTTTCCGGTTGACGGTGATCATGCTGTGCCGGAACACGCGCGACGGAAAGACCGGCAGCGCGACAAACGGATTTTGCTTCGCGTCATAACGGCAGATGAATTCCGAGAGCGACATCTCGGCGAGATCGAAGCCTTCGCCGCCGGCCATGCGGTCGAAGATCTCGCGCGGCTCATCGACCACAACGTAGTTGAGATCGGCGCCGTCGACGGTAACTTCGCGGGTCATGAGCGGCAAGGTGCGGTCGTACGCGCCGCAGGCGAACGTCAAGGGAGTTTTCAAGGTCATGATTCCTAGTTAGAGAACTAAACGCATCCCTGCAAGTTCATTGGGGAAGTCAGCATGACTCAAGTCGCCGAACCGGTTTCCGCGGCCTTCGTACCGGGCGCCGATTACGCCCTGATCGTCGCACGTGCCGTGCGCGTGCTCAACTCTGCCGGCGTGATGCACATGAGCGGTCACCTCGCGGTTCGCGATGCCGGTGATCCCGATCGCTTGTGGATCAACTCGCGCAAGGCGAGCCGCTCGACGCTTACCGCGCAGGACATCGTGCCGGTCGACCTGACGACCGGCAAGCGCATCGGTTCAGGGGATGAACCGCCGAGCGAGCTGCCGATTCATCTCGCCGTGTTCCGGCGCCGGCCCGACGTCAAGGCGATCGTGCACACGCATCCCGAGCACGTCATCGCGCTCTCGATCGTCGACATCCCGCTGATGCCCGTGCATTTGGCTGCGGGCTTTCTGCCCGAACGAGCGCCGGTGTGGGACGATCCGAACATCATCACGTCGATCGAGCGGGGTGAAATACTCGCCGATCATCTCGGCAGCGAGAACGTGCTCGTGATTCGCGGCCACGGTGTCGTCGTGATCGGCGCGACGTTCGAAGAGGCGGTCGCGCGCACCGTGCTCGTGGCCGAGAACGCGCGCATCCAGTGCATGGCGAACAACCTCGGCACGCCGCGCACGTTAAAGGGCGACGAACTGGCTCGCGCCGCAAAGCAGATGTGCCAGCCGATCGTCATGAAGAAGCACTACCACTATCACGAAGAGACCGCGCGCCACCGCGGCGGCCTCGAGGGCGTCTAGCCGGGATCGAGGAGGGTGTAGAGCACCATCTCGTCTTTGTCGCCGCTGCCGCCCTCGACCACTTTGTGGATGCGCTCGAACACCTCGCGCGCAATCGGCAGGTCCATCGACGTACCGGCTAATGTTTCGGACAGATTGACGCCGTCTTTTTCGTAGAGCCACATCGGGCGGCCGGGCGTCCAATCACGAACCGGGATGCGGTGCGCGCTGTTCTTGAAGATCGGACCGCTCGCAAGACCGTTGCTCAGCACGTCGAGCACGGCAGTCTGGTCGGCGCCAAACGTTTTCGCCAGCGCGAATGCTTCGGCGATCCCCTCCAGCGTCACGGCCAGCACGACTTGATGGCACAGTTTCGTCAGTTGCCCGGAGCCCGCGCCGCCCACGTACACGATCTTCTTTCCGATCGATTGCAAAAGCGGCAGCGCGCGCTCGTAGGCTTCCTTGCTGCCCCCCGCCATTATGGTGAGCGTCGCATCGACGGCTGCCTTGACGCCGCCCTGCACCGGAACGTCGAGCGCGGCGACGGATTTTCCGGCGAACACGCCTTCGAGCCATTGCGCATGACGCGGTCCGCTGGTGGCCATGTCGATGAAGATGCTGCCCGGCTTCACGCCGGCGAGGATGCCGTCGGGCCCTTCGAGCAGCGCGTCCAAGTGCGCGGCCTCAACGAGCATCGCGCACAGGATGTCGCTCTGCGCGGCGAGTTCGCGCGGCGTTGCGGTGGCCGTCGCGCCCGCCCCCACCAAATCCGCGTAGCGGGCCGGCGTACGATTCCAAACCGCGACCGGATAGCCGGCGCGCAGCATGCTGCGAATGATCGGCTGGCCGATGTTCCCGGTGCCGATGAAGCCGATGCGCGGCAAGGCGGTGGTCACAGTTTCGCTCCTCCGGGCCCGCTGGCCACAGTCCAGGTTTCTTTGGTGCCGTCCCACTCGAGCATGCGCGCCGCGTCGACCGGCAAGCCGCGCATATCGCCGTTGCGAAAATCGAAGACGGCCTGGACGCCGGCGAGCCCATGCATGCCGTTGACGTACGCGCGCAGTTGATCGGCCGTTGCATCGGTTCCCACGCCGCGCAGCGCCGCGATCGCGACGAGCGCCGTATCCCATGCTGCCGCTTGACCCCATTCGGGTTTGATCCCGAGCGCTTTGAACGTTTGCAGATACTGCGTTTGCATCGCCTTCAGCGGTCCGTTCGGGATCGGTTGATCCGCGGCCGGGACGTTGGTCCAGCAAAACAGCAGTTGCGGCGGCAGGGCGCGCCGCAAACGCGTGCAGCTCGTCGTACGAGAGGTTGCCGGTGATCCCGACGACCGGCAAGTTCAACGCAGCGTCTTTCATCGAGCGCAGCACCGTGCCGAACGGCGAGCCGTTCACCCACGCGATCACCACTTGTGCGTTGGCGGCGCGCATGCGTGCCACTTGCGCCGCAACCGTGACATCCGTGAGGTTGAAGTGCTCGACCGTCACGATTTGCGTCGCGCGGTTTTCCGGCAGCGCCGCAACTTCTTGAAACTCGGGCTCGGCGAGACGGCCCGTCGCATCGCTGCCGACGAGCAGCGCGATGCGGTTCCAGCCGCGCTCGCGCAAATTGCGCCAGATGACCTTCGCCTCGTCGATCGCCGAGAGGCCGATCGTGTACGTGTAGCCGCCCTTTTCCGGCCGGAACCCCGGCGAGAGGCAAAACTCCACCGGTCCGTTCTTCAACAGCGCGCGACATCGCGTTGCACCCGGCGACCGACACGTCGCCGATGATGAGCGAGGGATGCTTGGGTAAGATCTGGTTCGTGAGCTGCACCGCCATCTGCGGGCTCGACTGCGTATCGAGATACACGAAGTTCAGCGACCGTCCGCGAATGCCGCCGGTCGCGTTGACGCTCGTCTGCAACGCGTTGAGACCGTCGCGCGCATCTTTTGCCGAGAATGCGTTGCTGCCGGTCAGCGGCGCGATGACGTAGACGTCGAACGGATCGGCGGCTGCGGCGCGCGGGGCCGGACCCAGGAGCAAGGCGATCGCCGCGGCTAACGCGGCAAATCGGACAACGCTTTTCATAATCCGCCCTCCGCTTGATAGAGAAGAATGATAGAAGTCTAACGAGGGCAAATCAGTTCCTGCTGCTTAGTTGAGGATGGTTCATGAAGTTGTACCGTTGGATTAAGGCGGCCGTTGTTGCGAGCATCGCGATCGCGGCCTTCGGCCCTGCGCACGTTGCCGTTGCGGCCGACCCATACGAGATCAACGTCATCCTATCGATGACGGGACCGGGCACGTTCGTCGGTCAGGGTCAGTGGCAAGCGATTCAGATCGCTGAGACCGCGATCAATAAAGCCGGCGGCATCAACGGCCGGCCGGTGAAGTTCGTGCTCAAAGACGACGCCTCCAATCCTCAGGTCGACATTCAGCTCACGCAGGCGCTCATCGCCGCGAAAGTGCCGCTCGTCGTCGGTCCGTCGCTCACCGCGTCGTGCAACGCGATCATGCCGCTCGTCGCGAACGGCGGCCCGGTGATGTACTGCCTCACGGCCGGCGCGAAGCCCACGCCCGGCGGGTACGTGTTCTCGACGCTCACGTCAACCCCCGATCTGATCGGCGTCGCAATGCGCTACTTCCGCGATCGCGGCTGGAAGAAGATGGCGTATCTCGTCACGACCGATGCCAGCGGACAGGATGCGGAGCAAGGCATTCTCCAAAACGCCGCGTTGCCGGAGAACAAGGGCGTCGAGATCGTCGATCGCGAGCATTTCGGCGCTTCCGACATCTCGATCTCGGCCCAGCTCGCGCGCATTCAAGCCGCGAAGCCCGACGTGCTGCTGGCCTGGGCCACGGGCACGCCCGGCGGCACGGCGCTGCGCGGGATGCACGATGCCGGCCTCAACATTCCGGTGCTGCTCTCGCCCGGCAATATGACGGAACCGTTTACGAAGCAGTACGCACCGGTGCTCACCGATGTGAGCTTCTTGCCCGGTATGGCGTATTATGGCGGCACGTCCGGCGTCGATGCGAAAACGCGCGCCGCAATGAATCTACTCGTGACGTCGTTTCATGCCGCCGGCGCCGTTCCCGATCAAGTCGCGATCAGTTCGTGGGATCCGACGATGTTCATGATCGATGCGCTGCGGCGCGTCGGGCTCGATACGTCGGCAGCGAAGCTGCGCGATGCGATGATCAGCTCGAAGGGCTGGGTCGGCGCGAACGGCGTCTACGACTACCCGCAGTACGCGCAGCGCGGGATCGGGCAGGGCGCGATCGTCATGGTGCGTTGGGATACCGCGCGTGGTGATTTCGTGCCGGTGAGCAAACTCGGCGGCCAGCCGCTCAATGGGCGATAGCCTTTTCGAACCGTTCAGCCTGCGCGGGCTGACGGTCAAGAATCGCGTCGCGATGTCGCCGATGAATCGCAACGCGGCACCGGGCGGCGTCGTCGGCGAGAACATCGCGAAGTTCTATCGCCGCCGCGTCGACGGCGAAGTGGGCTTGATCTTCACCGGCGGTATCGCGGTCGATCATCCCGCAGCGACCGGCGTGTACGTCGATCGCCCGTGTGCGATTCCGGAACTGATCAGCGACGAACAGGTTGCGGGCTGGAAGCGCGTCGTCGACCTCGTGCACGAAGGCGGCGGAAAGATCGTCGCGCAGCTCTGGCATCTCGGCGTGATGCGCACGCCCGGCACCGGCTTCCATCCCGAGGTGCCGTCGGCGCGGCCGTCCGGCGTGTACGGCCCGACTGACCGGCCCACGCACGTCGAGCGCGCGTTCATCGAGCGCCTTTCCGTGCCCGGACCCGAACTCACCGACGCCGAGATTCTCGAGATCATCGAGGCGTACGCGCGCACCGCGCGCCGTGCCGTCGCGCTCGGCTTCGACGGCCTCGAGATCCACGGCGCGAACGGCTATCTGCCGGATTCGTTTCTGTGGGAAGAAACGAACCTTCGCACGGACCGCTGGGGCGGGAACCGGCGCGAGCGCACGCGCTTCGCAAGCGAACTGATTCGCACGTTGCGGCGTGAAGGCGGCGAGACGATGCCGGTGTTCTACCGCATGTCGCAATGGAAGCATCAAGACGATCGCGCGCAGTTGGCCCGGACGGCGGCCGAGCTGGAAGACGTTGTCGGTCCGCTCGCCGATGCCGGCGTCGACATGTTCGACTGCAGCGAACACAACTTCGACCGGCCGGTCTTTGCGGGCTCGAATCTCAATCTCGCGGGCTGGGCGAAAAAACTCACCGGGCGCAAGACGATGAGCGTCGGCGCGGTGGGGATGAGCGTGGGACACTACGACCCGGACTCGCACGAGCCGCCGCAATCGGCGAACAACCTCGGGGCGTTACGCGCGCGCTTCGAACGCGCGGAGTTCGATCTCTTCGGGTGCGGACGTGCGCTGCTCAACGATCCCGATTGGGCGCGCAAAGCGCGGCTCGGTGAAGCGTTCGAAACGTGGGATATCGCCGCGATCCGGGGTGTCGCCCGTTAATGGCGTCCGCTTCGGTGCGTCACATCGGCGTGTTCGACCACCTGGACCGCGGCGGTCCGGATACGGCGGGGTTCTTTGCTAAGCGGCTGGCGTTGACCGAATGCTACGATCGCCTCGGCTTCTACAGCTACCACATCGCCGAGCATCATGCGACGCCGCTCGGCCTCGCGTCATCGCCGAACGTGTTTCTCGCTATGGTTGCGGGCCGCACGCAGCGGCTGCGCCTGGGTGCCCTCGTATATCTCTTGCCGCTCTATGCGCCGCTGCGGCTGCTCGAAGAGCTGTGCATGCTCGACCAGATGAGCGGCGGACGCCTCGATGTCGGCGTCGGGCGCGGCATATCCCCGATCGAGGCGCGGTATTGCGGCGCCGACCCCGAGCTCACGCCGGCGATGTTCGAAGAGGCGCATGATGTGATCATGCAAGGCTTCGGCGGCGGCACGCTCAACTTCCACGGCCGCTTTTATCACTACGACGGCGTGCCGATCGAAGTCCACCCTTTGCAGTTGCCGCGACCCCCGCTTTGGTACGGTATCAGCTCGCCCGAAAGTGCCGAGCGCTGCGCACGCAACGGCTACAACGTGCTCACGCTCAACCCGCTCGCGCGCGTGCGCGAAACGCTTGCGCCGCATCGTGCCGCGGCGCCGGATCTGCTCGCCGGTATCGTGCGTTTCGTCGTCGTTGCCGAGACCGACGAGGCTGCGCTCGCCATTGCGGAAGCAGCCTACCCACGTTGGTACGCGAATTTCAACGCGCTCTACCGGCGGTTCGGACGTGGGCCGATGCAGGGCGAACGGCCGACGACGTTTGCCGGTCAGATGGCGGAGGGAGTCGCGATCGCCGGCTCGCCCGCAACGGTGCTGCGCGCGGTCCAGGCCCAGATCGACGAGACCGAGTCGAACTATTTCGTCGGTCAGTTCGCGTTCGGCGACATGCCGCATACCGATTCGTTGCGGTCGATCGAATTGTTTGCGCGCGAGGTGATGCCGCAGCTGCTGGGCTAGCCGCCTTTGGCGATCTTCTGGGCGACCTTCCACGCGGCGTAGGCGGCGGGGGCGTCTTCGAGGATGCCGGCGTGGCGCGGGTTCCAGCCGAGGATGCGGCGCGCTTTCTCCGACGAGATCAGCTCGTTCTGGTCGAACCAGGTGCTCGTGTTGTTGCCTTCGAGCGGCCCGGCGAACGTGATCTCGCCGGTGTAGCCGGCCACGCTTACGCAGCGCGCATGACGTCGACGCAGAGCGGCTGACGGTCATCGGCGAGGTTGAACAGTTCGCCGTCGATCTCGCGGCCGGCTTCGGTCGCGCGCACGAACGCGTCGGCGAGATCGTCGATGTGGATCCACGACCAGCTCTTCGTGCGATCGCCGCGATAGATGCCTTCGCCCGATTCGCCCATCTCGAACCAGTCGGTGGCTTGGCTGTTGTAGCCGTCGTTGCCGTACATGAAGCCGGGACGCAGCACGACGACGCCCGACGCTCTCGATCGCGAGCGCTTCTTTCTCCAGCTCGCGGCGGAAGGCGAGAAAATGCTTCGGATTCGGTTCCGTCGTCTCGTCCATGATGCGCACGTCGAGTTTGCCGAAGATCGAGCAGCCGGTCGTGTAGATGAAGCGCCGTCGCGCGCCCGGCGTTTGCGGCAGCGCGCTGATCTCGGCGAAGAGCGTGCGATCGGTCGCGAGCGGCGCCTTTTTGTCGAGCATCGTGTGAATGATGACCTGGCTGTTCGCGAGCAGCTCGCGATAGGTGTCGGGTTGCGACACGTCGCCGACGACGAGCTTGATCTCGCGCGAACGCAGAATGTTCAAGCGCGGCTGATCGGGATTGCGCACGATGCCGGTCACTTCATGGCCGGCCGCGGCCAGACGGATCGCCGCGTAGTACCCCGCATAGCCGCTCACGCCGGTGATCAAAATACGCATAAAATCCCCATCTCCCACGTGGCCCGGTTGACTTCCCCGGAGCGCGCCGTTAGAGTTGTAGTTAGAGTTCTACCATCCCTGGTTCGCCACCTTAAGGAACTGTATGGACGACGTCAAGGTCATCGCCGCGCGATTCACCGATCGCCCGAAAACGGATCCGAACGAGCGCATCATGACGATCGCCGATCACGTGGTGATCGGTAAGATGAAAGAGCGCGCCGGCCGCATGTACGTGGGCGATGAGTTTCGCGCGGTCGTCATCACGATTTCGCCCGGCGAAGAACAGGCGGTGCACATGCACCCCGAAACCTCGCACGCGTGGTTCATCGTCTCCGGCGGCGGCGATCGTCACGATGGAGGACGGGCGGCAAGAGCGGATCGAGGCCGGAGGGTTCGCGGTGCATCCGCGCAACAGCGTGCACGGCCTGCGCAACGACCGCGACGAGAACCTCACCTACATCGCGCTCTCGATCGGGGCCTAGCGGCCCTGGACGATCGGGTTCGAGAGCACGCCGATGCCGGAGATGTCGACCTCGATCGTGTCGCCCGGCTTCATCCAGAGCGGCGGCGTGCGGCGCGAGCCGACGCCGGCCGGCGTGCCGGTTGCGATGATGTCGCCCGGTTCGAGCGTGGTGATAATCGAGATGTACTCGATGATGCGCGGGATCGAGTGAATGAGCAGGTCGGTCGTCGAGCGCTGTACTTCCGTGCCGTTGAGCCGCGTGACGAGCGTGAGCTTCGATGGATCCGGAAGCTCGTCGGCCGTGACGATCCACGGTCCGCACGCGCCGCTCGCTTCGAAGTTCTTGCCCGACGTCGTCGAGTGTTTCTGAAAATCGCGGATGCTGCCGTCGTTGAAGCACGTGTAGCCGGCGACGTGTTTGAGCGCGTCGGCCTGTGAGATCAGACGGCCGGCACGTCCGATGACGACCGTGAGCTCGCCCTCGTAGTCGAAGTTATCCGAGATCGTCGGGCGCACCATGCCGGCGCCGTGCGCGACGATGCTCGCCTGCGTGCGAATGAACACCGACGGCTGCGGTTCGACCTCGCGATGCGTTTCGGCGACGTGCGAGCGATAGTTGACGCCGATGCAAAAGATCCGTGCGCCGGCGTCCAGCGGAATCTGCAGTTGCGCTGCGCCGAGCGGCTCGACGACCGCGTGCGTTTTGCCGCAAGCGCTGCCGTGATGCTCGAAACCTCCGGCGCGAGCAATCCGAAGTCGCCGCCGGTGCTCACGCCGATGCGGGTTTTTCCGTCGAGAAGATAACGCGCGACTCTCATGTCATCCCGAGCTTGTCGAGGGACCGCCACGATCCTGGTCAGGCTAGGCGGGAATCCTCGGTCGAGGCGCTCCGGCGGAACGCTCGAGTTCGCTGACGGCCAGGTCACGCAGGTCTTCGAGCAACTGAACGTCGGAGGCGGCAAACCAGCGCGGACGCGTGTCGAGTACTGCGAGACAGCCGGCGCACGTGCCGTCGGTCAGAATCAGCGGCGCGCCGGCATAGAATCGCACGCGCGGCTCGTCGACGACCAGCGGGTTCTCGGCGAAGCGGTCGTCGACGAGCGCATCGTTGATCACCAGCGTCGAGCGGTCGAACACCGCGTGCGCGCAGAACGACGATTCGCGCGAGGTCTCGCGGATGTTCAGCCCCACGCGCGACTTGAACCACTGACGGTCGGGATCGACCAGCGTGATCAACGCAATCGGTGCGGCGAAGAAGCGGCTCGCGAGGCGCGTGATCCGGTCGAAGCGCGCTTCCGGCGGCGTGTCGAAAATCGCCATCGCGCGCAACGTGTTCAGGCGGCGGTCTTCGTCGGCCGGAACGGCGGCTTTCTTCCAGCGGCTCGTCCCGCGATGAACCCACGCTTGCACCTTGGCTTGCGCGTACACGCTCGAGAACGGCTTCACGAGCCACTCGGTGACGCCGGCTTTCGCACCGCCGGGATATTCTTGGTCGGCCACGACCAGAATCGGCAAACGGCGGCGGTCGTCAGCGCGGTCGGCGACGATCTGCGCGGCACATCGCGAGCGCATCGTGACCGGGACCGTGCTCGAGAATCACGACCGAGAGCCGGTCGTTGGCTGCGGCGGAACGCACGTCATCGGCGTTCGTCACCGTCACGGCGCGCAGGCTCGGATCGGTCGAGATCGCGTTGCCGAACAGCGTGAGCATTTCGGGATCGTACAGCCCGACGAGCACCGTCTGCGCGTTCTCGGTGGTTTGGATCGAATGCTGCGCGATCGCGGCGGCCGGTTCGGCGGCGCTGCGGCGACGCAGCCTTCACGTCGATCGTTTGACCTTCCGCGGCGCGCGAAGACGTGGATCGGCGAGCCGTACTCGCGCATCGTGGCTTCGCGCGCGTTCGACCAGCAGATCGAGTTCGTCGTCGGTGCGCAGCGGATCGTGGTGCGTCAGCGCGAGCTGCTCCGACGCCGGCTTCGCGCGCGACGCGCATCGCGTACTCGATCGTGCTGTGACCCCAGTTGATCTTGTTCGGATATTCGGATGCCGTGTATTGCGAATCGTGGATCAGCAGATCCGCGCCGGCCGCAAACTCGGCGTGCCGCAGGTCGGGTCCGTCGAGCCGGACGTGACCGTCGGCGGCGGCGTGCGAGTACACTTCATGATCGCACGCGTAGACGATGCTCGCGCCGTCGCACTCGAGCCGGTACGCGAGCGTCAGCGCCGGATGGTTGAGGTGGTGCGTCGAGACGCGGATGTCGTCGACTTGGAAACTGCCCTGCAGCAGATCCCAATAGCGAATCGTCGCGCCGAGCGATTCGAGCGCGACCGGGAAGTAGGTCGACTCCATCTGACCCGCGAGCGTCTCGCGCAGCGATCCGCTCAAGCCCTTCGGGCCGCAGATGTCCCACTCGTTGGAGGGCTGGAACAGCGGCGCGAAAAACGGCAGACCTTGGATGTGGTCCCAGTGCGTGTGGCTGATCAGCAAGCAGCCGCGCGTGACGCCTTCGTCGACGAGCGTTTGGCCGAGACCGTGCGAGCCGGTGCCGCAATCGATGACGACGAGGGTGCCCTGCGACGAGCGAACTTCGATACAGGACGTGTTTCCGCCGTACCGGGCCGTAGACGGCCCGGGCTTTGCGATCGATCCGCGTGTGCCCCAAAAACGAACTTTCACGAGGTCCTTAAGCACCCCATAAAGTGCGCTTCTCGACGGCTACTTGCCCAATCCCGCTTACAAGTTCAAAGCGTACCCTGAACTATACACTGAGTCGTGACGGCGCTCACTCTTACCAGTGATGCAGTGCGTTCGCGTAGAGCGAATGCAGCTGTTCGCGTGTGGTTTCGCGGGGGGCATTGTTGATCAGACCTTTTTGCGGAAACGAGCCGTCGACCAGGGCATCGATGTCGCGCGCTTCGTATCCGACCTCGGCCAGCCCGTTGGGGATGCCGGTGGCCTTCATCAGTTCCGTGATGCGCGCACTTAGAACCTCGCCCGCATCGTCGAAACCCGCACCGCGCACGTCGGCGCCCAGCATGCGCGCCGCGTCGAGGTGACGTTCGGGACAGGCCGGCGCGGTGAACCGGAACACGGCCGGCGCGTTGAGGATCACCGACATCCCGTGCGGGATCATCGCTTCATCGGGCGCGTAACCGGGCGCGCGAAACTCTTTGACGTTGCCGGACACCGCGTACGACATCGCGTGCGGCAAATGACAGCCCGCGTTGCCGAAGGCGATGCCGGCCAGCATCGCGGCAAACATCATCCGCTCGCGCGCAACGTCATCGCTCGGATCGTTGACCGCGCGCGCGATGTGTTCGCCGATGATCGGCAGCGCGCCGACGCAGCCGACGTCGCTGTACGGATTGGCGCCTTGCGAGAGCGAGCGGGCGACGCCCTTCGGCGAACGCGCGTGCCGCGTATACGGCAGCGCGGTGTACGATTCGAGCGCGTGGCTCAGCACGTCGAAGCCGCTGCAGGCCACGACCATCGCGGGCAGCGAGCGCGTCACGTCGGGATCGATGATGCCGAGCGTGGGCCGCAATTCGCGCGCGCGGATCCCGGTCTTGGCGTTCATCGCGAGGTAGTCGAAGATCGCGATGCCGGTGCATTCGCTGCCGGTTCCGCACGTCGTCGGGCACGCGATGTGCGGCGTGAGCGGGCCGGGAATCGGCCGGCCGGCGCCGATCGGCGCGTTGACGTAGTCCATGAAATCGGCCGGATAGGTCGCGTAGAGATCGGCCGCTTTGCACGTATCCATCGTCGATCCGCCGCCGATCGAGACGTAGCCGTCGAACTTGCCGTCGGCCGCGAACGCCGCAGCCTGCTTGAACGAGGCATCGGTCGGTTCGACCGCGATGTCGGTGTAGACGACCGCGTCCATCTTTGCGTCGCGCAGCGAATCGAGCGCGGTCTTCACGAAGTCGCGGTCGCGCAACGTCGGATCGACGAACACCGCGACGCGCTTCATGTGCAGCGCCTTCGCCGCTTCGCCGAGTTCCGCCAACACGCCGCGGCCGTAGGTGATGCGCGCGCCGTCGACTTCGAAACCGTAATCG
The DNA here is from genome assembly GCA_963845455.1 of Vulcanimicrobiota bacterium. Taxonomy (GTDB): domain Bacteria; phylum Vulcanimicrobiota; class Vulcanimicrobiia; order Vulcanimicrobiales; family Vulcanimicrobiaceae; genus Lustribacter. Next base: position 92,634 of record CAWJSM010000007.1, read on the forward strand.
CCGTCTGCAGAACTCGCGTAATGTTCGTGTTGGCAGCAGTTCATCCAGTCGACTTCCGGTGCCCGCGCGCGCCATCCTCGTCGCCGCCGGTGATGCGTTCCATCAGCAGGGCTGCGGCGCGGATCGTGTCGCGTTCGTCCGGCGTGAGGCGCGATTCCATCACGCGCGCGAGCCAGGCGATGCGCTTGCGGATCGTCTCACGCAGCAACGCCTCGCCTTTGGGCGTGATGGCGAGCGACGTGCGGCGGCGGTCATCTTCATCGATCCAGCGGTCGATCAAACCGTCGTCGTGCAGGCTCTTGAGCGCGCGCGTGAGCGACTGCGGCTGCAGATGTTCGAGCTCGGCGATCTCCGTCGCGTTGGCGACGCCGGTGCGCAGCAAACGGCCCAAGATACTCAGGCCCGTCGGGCTGACGTTATCGTTGGCGTCTTGCGCGCGCAAACGCCGCTGCAGGCCGGAAACCGCGCTGCGCAAGAGCGCGGCGTCGGAGGCCGGCCGTTTGGGAGGCATCTTGCATTAATACGCAGTGCGTAGTAATATTCCCGCCATGGCACGCATCTTGTCGCTCCTTGCTGGCGCTCTGGCGCTCGTCTGTCTCCTCGTCCCGGCGGTTCCCTCGCAAGCCGCCAATATGCTCGCGGTCCCGGCGACGGCAAATACGCCGGCGATCCCGATCTACGTTGCGCGGCCGCGAAGGTAACGGTCCGTTTCCGGCCGTCTTGCTGCTGCACGGGTGCGGCGGATTCAACGGCTTTCTGGCCGTCGCTGCCGACCGTCTTGCCGCGCGCGGTTACGTCGGCGTCGCACTCGATGCGCTCGCCCCGCACAAGATGCAGACCGCATGCACGGGCAACTCCGACGGCGACGAAGCCGGCGCGGCCCGTGCGACGCTCGGCGTGGTTGCGCACGCAGCCGTATGTCGCCGCGGATCGCCTGGGCGTCGTCGGTTTCTCGATGGGCGCCGATGCGGCGCTGAAGCTGATCGATGCGCACGGCGCGGCGCCGCCGGCCGGCTTGCGCGCTGCCGCGATCTACTACCCGTCATGCGAAGACACCGGCGAGCTCGATAACGTCCCGCTTGCGATCTTCGACGGCAGCGCCGATACCGTTACCCCGCCGGCGCCGTGCGTCGCGATGGTGAACAAAGGCACGGCCGCCGGGAAAAACGAGACGATCACGACGTATCCGGGCGCGACGCACGGCTTCGACGTGCCGGGACCCGATCGCATGTTCTTCGGCCAACCCATTCGCTACGATGCGGCTGCCGCTGCCGACGCCGCGCGAAAGGTACTGGCGTTTCTCGTCCGCTATCTGAATGCGTGAGCACGCCGCGGATCGGCATTACCGCCGATCCGGATTATGATGTAACCGAATACGAAGAAGCGGTCCGGCAAGCGGGCGGTGAGCCGGTCCGCCTGATGCCCGACGTTACGCGCGTCGCCGCCGATGTTGCCGGCTTCGATGCCATCATCTTCTCGGGCGGCGAGGACATCGATCCGGCGCGCTACGGCGCTGCGACGCACACGCAAACGGAAACTGCATCTGCCGCGCGCGATGACTACGAACTCGCGCTCATGCATGCCGCGCTCGAGCGGCAATTGCCGGTGCTCGCGATTTGCCGCGGACTGCAAGTTGCGAACGTCGCGCTCGGCGGCACGTTGCACCAGCACGTCCCCGACGTGTACGGCACGAGCGTGGCGCATAGCCGTCCGGCCGGCGGCCGCATCTATCGCGGGCTGATCGACGAACATCGCCTGACGATCTCCGCCCGGTCGCGGCTTGCGCGCATCGCCGGCGACGCGCTGATCACCGGCTCGCGCCACCATCAGGCCGTCGATCGCGTTGCGGACGACCTGCGCGTGGTTGCGCGCGCGCCGGACGGCGTGATCGAGGCGCTCGAGCTGGTCGACGCGCCGCAGTTCTGGCTCGCGGTGCAGTGGCATCCGGAGTCGACCGTTGTGCTCGATTCCGGCACGAGCGCCGCGCTCTTCGCAGCCTTGGTCGATGCGGGGAAAGACCCGGCCTCGAAGAAGGCGCCGTAGCGTATGCTGCACCGCCGCGACTTCATTCGACTCTCCGCGCTCACGTCGCTGGGCGCTGCCGTCAACGTTCGGCGCGCGGCCGCGGACGAACTCAAAACCGTGCGCGTGCTCGAGGTTCCGACCGACGGCGCGAAGTCGGTGTTGTATGCGGAGAAAGCCGGGCTCTTCCGCAAGCGCGGGATCGATGCGAACATCGTGGCGATCGGCAGCGGCTCCGCGATATACGCCGCCGTCGTCGGCGGCTCGGCCGATTTCGGTTCGGGCAGTCTGTGGCCGGTCTACGAAGCGTACGCGCACGGCGTGCCGCTGCGTATCATCGCGCCGGCGTCGCTCTACCGCGCCGATCATCCCGACGGCTTTCTGCTGGTGGCCAAAGACGGGCCGATCAAAACGCCGCGCGATCTCAACGGCAAGATCCTCGGCGGCGATTCTGCGAAAGACATCTCCGTCATGGCGATTCGCTCGTGGCTCGATCAGAAGGGCGGCGACGGCAAGTCACTGCGTTCGGTCGAGTTGAAGCAAACGGAACAGCTCGCTGCGCTCGACGCCGGCCGTATCGACGCGGTGCTGCTCAAGCCGCCCTACCTCACCGTCGCGCTCGAAACCGGAAAGTACCGCGAGCTCGGCACGCCCTACGACGCGGTCGCGCCGCGCTTCGCGCTTTCGTGCTGGGTGGCGACGGCCGATTACATCGCGAAAAATCCCGATACGGTGAAGGCGTTCACGGCCGGGCTCCTCGAGGCAGCGAAATTCACCAATGCCAATCAGGCCGCAACGACCGATCTCGTCGCCGCGTTCTCGGGCCAAGACGCTGCGTTAGCTCGGACGCGGCATCCGCTCCACGACCGCCGAGACCGTTACCGCGGCCGACTTCAAGGGACCGCTCGATTTCGCGTACAAGTCCGGCGTCATCGATCAGCACTTCGATCTCAGCGGCGTGCTCGCATCGACCGTCGTCTTGTCGCGAGGCCGCAGCTCAGGTCCTACCAGGTTGGGCGCGCGAGCATGCCGCCATCGACCACGAGCGTTGCGCCGGTGATCCAGCGCGCCGCATCCGAAAGCAGGAAGAGCACGGCGTCGCCCACGTCTTCGGTCGAGCCGAGACGTTCGAGCGGACACGCGCTGAGCCAGCGGTTCACGCCGTCGGGCCACGCCTCCGCGAGACCGGCAGCGTCGATCAGGCCCGGCGCAACGGCGTTGACGCGGATGTGCCGCGGTCCGAGTTCGAGGGCCGCCGCGCGCGTGTGCATTAGCACCGCTGCCTTCGATGTCGCGTAATGGCTGTGTCCCGGTCGCAGGCTGCAGGCCTTCGATCGAGGCGATGTTGACGATCGCGCCGCCGTCGCCGCGCGCGATCATGTGCTGCGCCGCAGCGTGCGTCATCGCGATCGGCGCCTTCCACGTTCACGCGCAGCATCTCGCGCACGTCGTCGCGCGCTCAGGTCGACGTAACGCGCCGACCGGCTGGACGCCCGCGTTGTTGACCACCGCGTCGAGCCTGCCGAACGCCGCGATCGCATCCGCGCATAAGCGCTCCGCGTCGCGTTCCACGTCGCCGTGTACGACGCACGCGCGTTCGCCGAGTTCACGCGCGAGCATCTCTGCGGCGACGCGCGCGGTCGCGTAGTGTACGGCGACGCGCGCGCCCGCGGCGTGGAGACGCCGCGCGATGCCGGCGCCGATGCCGCTGCTCGAACCGGTGACGAGAACGGCGCGCTCGCGCAGGTCGAGCAGTGCGGCGATTTCCGGTGCGATCACCATGGGACGGTTACCGTTTGATCCAAGCAGCGTCCTGTGGAACCCGAAGTACGCGCGCTGATCGAACGATTCGATCTGCAGCCGTTGCCGGTCGAGGGCACGCTGTTTGCCGAAACGTATCGCTCGAGCGCATCGACGGCGATCGTCGCGCTCTATGCCACCGATCCGCCGAGCCGTTCGCTCTTTCACGTGCTCACGCAGGATGAGGTGTGGCACTTTTACGCGGGCGATCCGTTCCGGCTGATCCTGCTCGAACCCGGCGGCGCCGATCGCGACGTCGTCATGGGCCCGGATCCGGCCGCCGGTCATGCCGTGCAGTTCACGGTTCCGGCCGGCACCTGGCAGGCCGGCGAATTGCTCGCCGGCGGGCGCTACGCCCTGTTCGGCTGCACGATGGCGCCGGGCTTCACCCCGGCGTGCTTCACGGGCGGCTACGCCGAGCCGCTCATCGCCGGCTGGCCGGGCCGCGCCGCGGACATCCGGCGGCTAGCGGTGCCGAAGGAAGCAAGCGCACACTTTTAGTCCCCAAGGACAAGTGCCTCGCTTTTGTCGTTTCTTTGGTTGTAGTGCAGGCAGATAATCTCGATAACCGCAAAATTACCCGTACCTCAATGATCGACAAATGGAGTGGACAGCGCGTGCTCGATTCCCTAGTAAAGGTGACCCTTCCGGAGATGGGAGAGTCGGTCACCGAAGGCTCGATTGTCGAGTGGCGAAAAAAGGTCGGTCAATGGGTCGATGAGGGCGAGACCATCGTCGACGTTACGACCGATAAGGTCGACGTCGAGGTGCCCTCCACGGCCTCGGGCGTGATTACGGCGCTGCACGGTGCTGAGGGCGACACGATCGCGGTCGGCTCGGTGCTGATCGAGATCGACACCACCGCGGCCAAGCCCGAGGGTGCCGCCGCGGCGGCCCCGGCGCCGAAGCCGGCCGGCTCCGAACCCACCTTGGTCACTCCGGCGTCGTACGGCGAGGCCGGTTCGGCCGCGCCGCCGCCCGAGAAGAACAGCGCCGGTACGGGCGCCCTCTCCAAAACCGTCTCGCACCATGCCCGGCGGCTCGCCGACCGTTTCAGCCTCGACCTCTCCGGCGTCAAGGGCACCGGGCCCGACGGGCTGATCCTGCGCGAAGACGTCGATGCCGCGATGGCCGCCGGCACCCTGAAGCCTGCCGCTGCGAACGGCGCGGCGAAGACCAACGGCGCCGCCGCGATCGCCTATCCGCCGGTGACGGCCGAAACGAAAGTCACCGACATCAAAGGCTCGGCCGCGACGCTGGCCAGCTACATGGACCAGAGCACGTCGATCCCGACGGCCACGTCGTTCCGCACGCTCTCGGTCGGCACGCTCGAACTGCGCCGTGCCGAACTCAATTCGGCGCTCAAGGGTGCGGGCCGCAGCGAAAAGATTTCGTTCACGCATTTGATCGCGTACGCGATCGCGCAAGCGGCGAAAGAACAGCCGGGCATGTGCGCGTTCTTCCGCCGCGAGGGCGGCAAGCCGCAGCGCGTCGAGGCCGGCATCAACCTCGGTCTGGCCGTGGATTCGCAACGCAAAGACGGTTCGCGCACGCTCGTCGTGCCGGTGATCAAGAACGCCGCCGGCATCAACTTCGTCCAATTCCGCGCCGCCTACGAAGATCTCGTGGCCAAAGCGCGCGACAACAAACTCACGGTTGAGGAACAGACCGGCGCGACGTTCACGCTGACCAATCCCGGCGGTATCGGCACGATCGCATCGGTGCCGCGTTTGATGATCGGCCAAGGCACGATCGTTGCGGCCGGCGCGATCGCATATCCGCCGGGCTTCTCGCACGCGCCCGACTCGACGCTCAAATCGCTGTCGATCGAAAAAGTCATGACGATGACCTCGACCTACGATCACCGCATCATCCAAGGTGCGGCGTCGGGCGAGTTCCTCAAGCGCATCGACGAGTTCCTCAACGGCGCCGCCAACTTCTACGAGAACGTCTTCGCGGACTTCGGTCTCACGGCGAGCGTGCGCGGCGATGCCGTCAACGCGAACGCCAACGCCGGCGCGCAAACGTTCGCGCCGCCGCGCGCGCCCAGCAGCACGTCGGGCGAACTCGCCGGCATGCCGTCGGAAGAGATGCTGCGCGGCATCGCGGCGGGCTCGGCGATCGTGTCGGCCTATCGCCGTCACGGCCATCTCGCGGCGTCGCTCGATCCGCTCGGCTCGCCGCCGCCCGGCGATCCGTCGCTCGACACCAACACCTACAAGCTCACCCCGGCGATGATGAACGCGGTGCCGGCCACGGTGCTGCGCGTGAAGGTGCCCGGCAACACGCTCGCCGAGGTGCTGCCGAACCTGCGCAACGTCTACAGCGGCACGATCTCCTACGAGATCGAGCACATCTCCAACGTCGAACAGCGCGAGTGGCTGCGCGAGTACATCGAAGGCTCGATGCACCGCCGCGAACTCACGCCGCAGCGCAAAGTTCAGATTCTCCAGCGTCTCACCAAGGTCGAGACGATGGAGCGCTACTTCCGCAAACAGTTCATGTCGCAGAAGACCTTCTCGATCGAAGGTCTGGACGTGATGATCCCGATGCTCGAAGAGACGATCTCGATGCTGGCGGAAGACGGCACGCAAACGGCCGTCCTCGGCATGGCGCATCGCGGCCGCCTCTCGGCCATCGCGCACGTCGTCAACCGTCCGTACGAAGAGCTCCTGGCCGAGTTCGAAGCCGGCGCGATGAAGACGGCTGAGCCCGATCTCGACGAAGTCGACGTCACCGGCGACGTCAAGTATCATCACGGCGCCGAAGGCACCTACGTCACGCCGATCGGCACGAAGATCACGGTCGAGCTGGCGAACAACCCGTCGCACCTCGAAGCGGTCGACGGCGTCGTCGAAGGCATGACGCGCTGCCTGCAAACCGATCGCAGCAGCAACATCGCGAAGTTCGACGCGCAGATCGCCGCCCCGATCCTCATCCACGGCGACGCGGCATTCGCTGCGCAAGGCGTGGTCGCCGAAGTGCTCAACCTGCAAGCGATTGCGGGCTACGCGACCGGCGGCACGATCCACATCATCTCGAACAATCAGATCGGCTTCACTACCGATCCGATGGAAGGCCGCTCGACGCGCTACGCTTCGGACTTGGCGAAGGGCTACGATCTGCCGATCGTGCACGTCAACGCCGACGACGTCGAGATGTGCATCGCCTCGGTGCATCTGGCGATTGATTTCCGCCGCAAGTTCGGCCGCGACGTGCTCATCGACCTGATCGGCTATCGCCGCTTCGGCCACAACGAGCAGGACGAGCCCGCATACACCCAGCCGCTGATGTATGAAACCATCAAGACGCATCCGACCGTGCGCGAGCTGTTCGCTGCCCGGCTGGTCGCGCAGGGCGTGCTGACGAGCGAGCAAGTCACGGCGATGCAAGAGGCCGCGACGGCGCGCATCACCGAGGCGCATCGCAACGTCAAGGAAGAACACGGCGCGGCGAAGCTCATCACGCAGAAATCTAAGGGCGGCACGCGTGCTACGCCGATCAAGACCGGCGTCGAACGCGCGAAGCTGCTCGCGTGGTCGGAAGCGGTCGTGGCGACGCCCGACGGCTTCACGCCGAGCAAAAAACTCACCGCGCAGTTCGCCAAGCGCAAATCGGCGCTGCAACTCGAAGGCGAAGTCGACTGGGGCTTGGCCGAAGCGCTGGCTTTTGCCGCGCTGCTCAGCGAAGGCACGCCGATCCGCCTGACCGGACAAGATTCCGAGCGCGGAACGTTCAGCCATCGCCATGCGGCGCTGCACGATGCGAACACCAACGAGAAGTACATCCCGCTTCAGCATCTGCCGGCGGCGAAGGCGTCGTTCGAAATCCACAACTCGCCGCTCTCCGAGTACGCGTGCCTGGGCTTCGAGTACGGCTACTCGACCGAAGCGCCGGGAGCGCTGGTCTTGTGGGAAGCGCAGTTCGGCGACTTCAACAACGGTGCGCAGATCATCATCGATCAGTTCATCTCCGCCGGTGCGGCGAAGTGGGGCGAAACGACGCGTCTCACCATGCTTCTGCCGCATGGCTACGAAGGCGCCGGACCGGAACATTCGAGCGCCCGTCTCGAGCGCTGGCTCTCGCTCTCGGCCGAAGGCAACATTCGCGTTGCGAACTGCTCCACGTCCGCGCAGTACTTCCACTTGCTGCGCGCTCAAGCGAAGGCCGAGGAAGCCTTCCCGCTCGTCATCATGACGCCGAAATCGCTGCTGCGCAGCCGCGCTGCCTACGGCACGCTCGACGAACTCGTCGACGGAGCGTTCCATGCGGTGATCGACGACCCGCGCTACACCAATGCCGAGGATCGTAAGTCGGTGGAACGTCTGCTGCTCTGCTCGGGCAAAATCTACTACGATCTCACCTCGAGCGCGCTCTACGCGAAGGCGACCAAGACCGCCATCGCGCGCGTCGAGTTGCTTTCGCCCTTGCCGGCCGATGCGATCCTCGAACTCCTGACGACGACGTACCCGAATCTGAAGTCGGTCCACTGGGTTCAGGAAGAGCCGAAGAACATGGGCGCGCGGGCGCACGTCCGCCGCCGCGTGGTCGAACGGCTACCGAAGAAGTTCGTCGACCTCGGCTACATCGGCCGCTCGTACCGCGCTAGCCCCTCCGAGGGCTATCCGGGCGCGCACGCGGTCGAGCAAGAGCGCATCATCCGCGAAGCCCTCACCGAGGGCTAGACCACCGCATCACGCAGCGAGGGCGGCGTCGATTGCGTTGAGCAACTTCTCCGGCGTGAAGGGCTTCGTTACGTAGCCCTTCGCGCCGAGCTTGAGCAAGTTGAGGACGATGTGGGCGTCGCTCGTCGCCGAGCACACCACGATACGGGCCGTCGGGTTGATCTGCAAGATGCCGCGGATAGCCGCCGTGCCGTCGATGCCGTCCATGTTGAGATCCATCAGCACGATGTCGGGCTTATCGCGAAAAAACGCCTGAATTGCTTCGGCGCCGTTGGTGGCTTCCACGATATCAAACTGCGCTTCGCGCAGAATGCGACCCACGATCGTGCGCATGATCGCGTTGTCATCGACCACAAGAGCGCGCCGCCCGATTCCTCCCAACGTTTCTTTCCTCGCCTAGGGAAGTATGCGCTCCGTCGAGGTGTTCCTTGAAACGACGGCCAGTAAACCCGCAAGGGATGTCACCACTTGGACGATTTCGCGGTTGGCCGAAGTGATAAACCCGGCAGCGTGGCCGCGGTCGAACTGCGCCACCAAGGGGTCGTAGTAGCCGTCAAGGTTGGCGAGGATACAGGGCTTGCGCTGGATCCCGAGCTGGACCCAGGTCACGACCTCGCAGTACTCCTCGAAGGTCCCGAAGCCGCCCGGCAGCGCGATGAAGCCGCCGCTCAGTTCGGCCATGAGGGCCTTGCGCTCGTGCATCGACCCGACGATGCGCAGGTCGGTGATGCCGCGATGCGCGACCTCGCGCTCCTCGAGGTGCCGCGGGATGACGCCGATGACCCGGCCGCCCGCAGCGATCGTTGCATCCGCCACGGCCCCCATGAGCCCGGTACGGCCTCCGCCGTAAACGAGTTCGTTCCCGCTCTGCGCGATCGCGGCGCCGGCCGCGGTCGCATACTCAACGAAGCGCGGATCGTTGCCCGGCGACGAGCCGCAGAAGACACACCACCGCATCATGCGCGGCGTTATTCGAGCGGCCGGCAGCGATGGGCGACGCGGCTGCTCGCGAGCACGCGTATCCCGTTGATCCCGTACTTCTCGAAGTGCGCGGTCTTGTAGTGCACGTCGAGCGCCTCCTGATCGCGCCACTCTTCGTAGAGCACGAAGACGTTCGGATCTTCGGTGCTGCGCGAAACGTCGAACGTGATGCAGCCGGCCTCGGCGCGCGAACCATCGCGCAACGGGACCAGAGCTTTCGCCGCTTCCTCGGCTTTGTCGGCCGGAAACGTGTAGATGACGCAGTTGACGAGCATGCGTTAGGGCTTAGGCGAGTGCGGCGGCGGTTCCGCCCGCATGGGCCAGGGCGTCGGCGATCATGCGGTCTTGCAGTTCCGGCACGCGCCCAGCGCGCTTGCATGCGCGGCTCGAGTGCGTTGAGCGGGTCGAAGTAGAGGAAATACTTGCCGGGCTTGACGCTCGGCGCGGTCCACACCGACACGCCGGTTTCGCGGTCGTACCATTCGAACGAGTGCACGTCGCGTTTGCCGCCGCCGCCGGGCGCGTCGCAGACGAAGGTCGGCGTGTTGTAGCCGGCGGTCGCACCGCGCACGGTTTTTTCGATGTCCAGCGCGGTTTGCACCGACGTGCGCAGGTCTTCGACGCCGCTCACCAAGTCGTGCACGTACACGTAATACGGATGAATGTTGACGTACTCGAGCCTTTTCACCAGCAGCAACATGGTTGCGGCGTCATCGTTGACGCCGCGCATGAGAACGGTTTGGTTACGCACGTACACCCCGCGCTCGAATAACACCGCCATGGCTCGCGCCGTGATCGCGGTGATTTCGTTCGGATGGTTGAAGTGCGTGTGCACGACGACTTCTTTGCCGAGCGCGCGGCCCTTATCGACGACGCCGACGAGCGCATCGACCCAGGCGGGGTCGGTCGAGAATTTTCATCGGCATCACGGCCAGGCCTTTGGTCGCAAAGCGCATGCGCCGCACGTGCGGGATCGCGAGCAGCGCGTCGCCGATCAGCGTGATGTTCTTCGGCGCGAGCTGGTAGGCATCGCCGCCGGAAATGACGATGTCTTCGATCTCCGGATGCGCGGCGATGTAGTCGAACACCGGACCCCATGCATCGGGCGTCTTGCCGAGCGCGAGTTTGTCGACGCTCTCGGTGTCGGGTCCGATCACGTACGAGCGCGTGCAGAAGCGGCAATACACCGGGCACGTCTGCGTCGGCAGAAAGAGCGCCTTGTCGGCGTAGCGATGGATCAGTCCCGGCACGGGCGAGTCTTGCTGCTCGTGCAGCGAATCGAGTGTCAGACGCGGATGATCGGAACGCGCGGTCGACCGCAGCGGGATGAACTGGCGACGGATCGGATCGGTGTAGGGCTGCGACCAGTCGATCGCGGCGATGAGGTACGGCGAGACCCGCACGGCCATCGGCGCAAGCTCGAAGCCCTCGCGGGCGTCGGCGATGAACGCCGCGTCGACCAGCCCGTCGATCGTGGCGAAGAGTTCGTCCGGCGTCTTGACCGAGTTGCGGCCTTGCCAGCCATGGTCGAGGAACGTCGCCTCATCCACCCCAGCGTACCGAGGGACGGTTTGCCAGAAGGTTCCGTCGCGTAGCCGCCTGTGTTCGAACGACGCCGGCGCGGCGGCCGGCGATTGACCAGGGGGTGGTAATTCGAGTTCGATCATCAGACCGAAACCTTGAAACCGCCCACCTCGCCCGACCGTTGCGGCCGGCCCCGCAGGGCTTCGGCCTCCCGGGGAAAACCGCCAGCGGGGTGATCGCCGCTCTCCGCCGGCTTGGAATCGCGCTGCTGCTGGCGGCCACGGCCTGTACGCGAACCGGCGATACCGGGGCGCCCGCTGCGAACGTGCGCTTCGCCATCGCCGCCGATCCGCAAACGCTCGATCCGCTCTTCGCGCATGCCGACGCCAACAGCGTCGAGCAGCAGCTGGCCCGGCTTGCATTCGAGCCGTTTATCGATATCGATGCGCACGGACGCGCCATACCCATTTTGCTGGCGCGCATCCCAACCGTCGCGAACGGCGATCTCTCGCGTGACGGACGCACGATCACCTACCATCTTGCGGCGCGGCGTGCGCTGGCAAGACGGCGTGCCGGTGACGGCGAGCGACGTGCTCTTCACGCTGCACGCGATCGTCGATCCGCGCAATCCGGTCGGTTCGCGCGAAGGCTACGACCGCGTCGCGCGCGCCGAGCGCATCGACGATGAAACCGTACGCGTGGTGCTCAAGGCGCCGTGGGCGCCCGCAGTTGCAACGCTGTTCAGCTACGGCACCGCGCCGCAGTACGTGCTGCCCGCGCATCTGCTCGCAAACGAACCGCGGCTCGATCGCGCGGCGTTCGGCGGCGCGCCGGTGGGCGACGGCCCGTACAAGTTCGTGTCGTGGGAGCGCGGCGAGCGGCTCGTGTACGAAAGCAATCCCGCGTATTGGCGCGGCGCGCCGGCGACGAAGCGGCTCGACATTCGCATCGTTCCCGATCCCGGCACGAACTATACCTCGCTGCTCAGCGGCGCGCTCGACTGGAACTTGATCTCGCCCGTGCAGCAGCAATCGATGCTCGGCCACGCGGGGATCGCGTTCACGTACGTTCCGCTGGCGCTGATCGCGGGCGTGGCGTTCAACACGGCGCATCCGCCGCTCGACGACGTGCGCGTGCGGCGCGCGATCGCGGCGTCGATCGACCGTCAGGCGATCAGCGACAAGATCACGTTCAAGCGCTATCCGGTCGTCGACACGGCGCAGCCGCTCGGCTCGTGGGCGCGCGATCCGGCGGTGCATCTGCCGGCGTACGATCCGGCAGCGGCCGACCGGCTCTTCGATGCGGCCGGCTGGTTGCGCGGCGCCGACGGCATGCGGGTGAAGAACGGCAAACGGCTCGCGCTGACCTACGTGCAGTTTCCGGAGAGCCAGACGGGCGTGCGCGCGGCGGCGTTCATCGAGCGGGCGCTGCACGCGCGCGGGATCGACCTGACATTGAAATCGGTGACCAACGCGAAGCTGTTCTTGCCCAAGGCCGAAGGCGGCGCGCTCGCCACCGGCGCGTTCGATCTCGCGTACGTGCCGTGGCCGATGGGCGCCGATCCCGATGACAGCTTTCTGCTGACGTGCGACGGCCCGGCCAACGTGATGCGCTGGTGCGATCCGCAGGTCGACGCGCTCGAGCACCGCGCGCTGGCCGCACCCTCGCAAGCCGAACGCAAGGCGCTGTATTCGGCCATCGAGCAGCGCGTGGCGGCTGCCGTCCCGATCGTGTATCTGTTCGACCCCTCGTATATCTACGCGTACCGCGCGGCATTGCACGGCTTCGCGCCGAACGCGTTCAACCCGACGTGGAACGCCGCCGACTGGAGACTCTGACCTGAACGCCGTGATCGCGGCCGGCTATCCCTACGAATTCGCCGGCACTGCTCTACTACGTGCTCTTCCTGATGATGAGCCGCAAAGCCAACGCCGCGAAGTACTCGCTGCGTTCGCGCGTCCTGGTCATTCTCGCGGCGATCGTGATGGTCGGCGTGCGTGCCGTTTCACTACGCCGACGCTGGTGATCGGCGTGGTCGCGATGCTCGGGCTCGCGATCCTGGCGCTGGTCTCCACCGCCGTCGACGCGATCGCCTCCCGCCCGTAGGCGGCTTGGGCGAAGCCCAAACGCGAAGGATTCACGGAACGTGAATCCACTAGCGGTACGTCGTTCCGTTCAGGGTGAGGTAGCCCGGCGGGTGTGAGCCGCGGTCGGTATGGTGCGTCCAGTGCACGCCCTCGCGGCCGTCTTGGTCGTAGTAGTACTCACCGCGCACCACGGCTTGCTCGCCGTCGGTGACCGGGAAGTTGCCCATCTCATCGAGGTTGGCGTCGATCTCGATCACGTTGTCGTGCCCGACGTCCACGTAGACGTAGCGATGCCAGCCGCTGCGCGTGTGCTTGGCCGGCCGCAGCCGCACGACCGTGCCGCAGAACGTGACCTCGGCATGGTTCACGTGCGCGTGCTGCGCGGCGAGGAACCCCGAGTTATCGCACGCCGTCGCCGCCGAATCGCCCGCGGCGCTCGGATCGGCTGCCTTGGCGCAACCGGCGAGGGCGGCCGTCGCCAGCACCACGGCGGCAACGAAGGTCACCAGCATCTTCATCGCTGGTTGTGTTAGACTCGCGGAGATGAATCTCATCGGCCAGCTCGTACCCCTGCTCGTCGTCGCGCTCATCGTTTGGCTGATCGTCGCCCGCAAACTCGGCGGCCGTCTCCCAACCTTCACCATGCCGGTCCCGCGCCCGCGCCCCAAACCGCGCTCCCACCTGCGCGTCGTAAAAACATCCGTAATGGACGCCGAACTCGCCAAACTCCTCAAAGGCGAAAAGCGCGACTAGAGTTGTTTGAGGGCGTTGTTTACGGCGTCGATGGATTTTTTGGCGTCGCCGAAGAGCATCGCGGTTTTGGGGTCTTCGTAGAGCGGGTTGTCGATGCCGGCGAAACCGGATTTCATCGAGCGTTTGAGGACGATCACGTTCTCGGCTTTGTCGACATTGAGGATCGGCATACCGTAGATCGGTGAGGTCTTGTCGTTGCGCGCGGCGGGGTTCGTGACGTCGTTGGCGCCCACGACCAGCGCGACCGTGGTGCGCTCGAACTCGGGGTTGATGTCGTCCATGTCGTAGAGCGAGGTATACGGTACGTTGGCTTCGGCCAGCAGCACGTTCATGTGACCGGGCATGCGTCCGGCAACCGGATGGATCGCGTACTTCACTTCGACGCCGCGTTTCTCGAGCAGATCCTCGAGTTCGCGAATCGAGTGCTGCGCTTGCGCCACCGCCATGCCGTAGCCCGGCACGATGATCACTTGCGAGGCGTAGGCGAGCAGCGCCGCGGTATCTTCCGCCGACACCGAACGCACTTCGGCGCCGCTGCCGCCGGCCGCACCGCCGCCCGAGGACTGCACCGAACCGAACGCGCCGAAGAGCACGTTGGTGACGGAGCGGTTCATCGCTTTGCCCATCAGCAGCGTGAGCAGCGTGCCCGAGGCGCCGACGAGCGCGCCCGAGATGATCAGCACGTTGTTGTTGAGCACGAAGCCGGTCAGCGCGGCCGCGAGGCCCGTGAACGAGTTGAGCAGCGAGATCACGACGGGCATGTCGGCGCCGCCGATCGGCAGCACGAAGAGCACGCCGAGCAAGAGCGCGAGCACGAGCGCGATGCTGAAGTGCAGCAGCACGTCGGGGCCGTTGATGATCACCATCACGGCGCAATAGAGAATGCCGAGCAGCACGAGCGCGTTGACGATCTGCTGGCCGGGATAGGTGATCGGGCGGCCGGTCATCAGTTCTTGCAGCTTCAAGAACGCGATGATCGAACCGGAGAAGCTCAGCGCGCCGATTGCGGCCGTGAGCATCGTCGTGATCGTGAAGTCGTAGCGGCAGCGCGTGCGCCGTTGGAAGCGGAGAGCGTCTTCATGAGCTCGCCCATCGCGACGAGCGGCGGCGCCGCCGCCGCAACCGTTGAAGATCGCGACCATCTGCGGCATCGCGGTCATCTTGACGCGCGGCCGGAGTAGATGCCGAGGCCGCGCCGACGACAAGCCGCCGATGATCACGGGCCACTGCACGACGCCTGCGCGAACGTGGCGATCGAGCGCGACGACCATGCCGGCCATCGGAGGCGTTGCCGAAGCGCGCGGTCTCGGGACTCATACACCCGAGGATGAACAGAATCCGTAGGATGACGATGAGCATCGTCGTGATCGTGAAATCGTAGGGCAGCGGTGCGCCGTTGGAAGCGGAGAGCGTCTTCATGAGCTCGCCCATCGCGACGAGCGATGCGGCGCCGCCGCCGCAACCGTTGAAGATCGCGACCATCTGCGGCATCGCGGTCATCTTGACGGCGCGGCCGAAGTAAATGCCGACGGCCGCGCCGACGACCAAGCCGCCGATGATCACGGGCCACTGCACGACGCCCTGCGCAAACGTGGCGATCAGCGCGATCACCATGCCGGCCATCGAGAGGCGGTTGCCGAAGCGCGCCGTCTTCGGCGAGCTCATGTACTTCAGGCCGAGGATGAACAGGATCCCCGTGATGAGATACGCGACGTTGTACCACGTCGCCGTTGCTGCGACTGCTTCCATGCTAGTCGTCCTTCTTCGCGACGACGGGGCGCGGGCGGAACATCGCGAGCATGCGTTCCGTAACGGTGTAGCCGCCGAACACGTTGAGCGACGCGAGCACGATCAAGATGAAGCCGACCACCGGGCCGAGCGGCGCGAACTGCAGCCCGGCAACCAGAATCGCGCCGACCAGCACGATGCCGTGGATCGCGTTCGTGGCCGACATCAGCGGCGTGTGCAGCGTGCTCGGCACGCGGCCGATCACTTCGATGCCGACGAACACGGCCAAGATGAAGACCGTGATCTCGGTGAGCAGATGGTCGGTCACGATGCGCTTCCCTTCGCGTTCGCGAGTGCGTCGAGCGTCGGCTTGTGGACGATCGTGCCGTCGTGCACCAGCGTCGTTCCCGCGATGATCTCGTCGGTCATGTCGAGCGTCGATCGTCGCGTCCTTGATGAAATATTCGAGCAGCGTCTGCACGTTCTTCGAGTAGAGCTGGCTCGCGTCGGTCGCAACGGTCGACGGCCAGTTCAGCGTGCCGACGATCGTCACGCCGTTCGGGCTCGCGATCGGTCTCGCCGGTCACCGTGTATTCGCAGTTCCCGCCCGTTTCGGCCGCGAGATCGACGATCGACGCTGCCGGGCGCCATCGCCGCGACCGCGTCCTTCGTGATGAGGATCGGCGCGCGCCGTCCGGGCACGAGCGCGGTCGTGATCACGACGTCGGATGCGCCGATCGCCTTGATCATGCCGAGGCGCTGTTTCTCGATCGCTTCGGCCGAGAGCTCGCGCGCGTAGCCGCCTTGGCCTTCGCCGCTCTCGCCGACGTCGATCTCCAAGAACTTCGCGCCCAGCGACTGGACTTGTTCCTTGACCACCGGACGCGTGTCGTATGCGGTCACCACCGCGCCGAGGCGGCGGCACGTCGCGATCGCTTGCAGACCGGCGACGCCGGCACCGATGATCAGCGCCTTGGCCGGCTTGATCGTGCCGGCCGCGGTCGTGAGCATCGGGAAGAACTTCGGCAGCGCCATCGCGGCCGACCAGCGCGCGCTTTGTAACCGGCGATGTTCGCTTGCGATGAGAGCGCGTCCATCGCTTGCGCTTTGGTCGTGCGCGGGATCGCGTCCATGCTGAGCGCGGTGAGCCCGCGCAGCGCGTAGCGTTCGACCGAACGCGGGTCGCCGAGCGGCGCGAGGAAGCCGATGACGATCGCGCCGCGCTTGAGGCCGTTCAGTTCGGCGTCGCTGGGCTTGGTGACGCGCACGACGATGTCGGCATCGGCGACGGTCGCGGCTTCGTCCGGGGCGATCGTCGCGCCGGCGGCGGTGTAGGCTTCATCGAGGAAGCCCGCCGCGCGGCCGGCATCGTGCTCGATCGCAACGGCGATCCCGGCTTTGACCAATTTTCCGGCGGTCTCCGGCACGAGCGCGACGCGGCGCTCCCCGGGAACTCGCTCGCGTGGAACGGCGATTTTCATGACGTGATCCTATGCCACACACATCGTGCGAATTACCTCGCCTGCGGCGAGCTTGTCGAAGGCTTCGTTGAGGCCGTCGAGCCCGATCGTTCCGCTGAGGAGCTTCTCGATGGGGAGTTTTCCGTTCTGCCACAGACGGATGTAGGTCGGGATGTCGCGCTTGGGGACGGAGGCGCCCATGAAGCTGCCGCGCAGCGTCCGCTCACCCCCGGTCAGCAGCAGCGGCGGGATCGGCACGGTCGTGGCGGGGTTCGTGATGCCGAGCGCGATCGCCATGCCGCACGGGGCGGTCGCCGTAAGCGCCTGCAGCACGACCGGCGCATGGGCGGTGGCCTCGATCGCGACGTCGACGCCGAGGATGCCCAGGGCGTCGCGGATCTGCGTGCCGGGGTCGCCGGCGTTGGGGTCGATCGTCAGCGCGGCGCCGAGCTCGCGGGCCAGCGCGCGTTTGTTCTCGAGCGGATCGACGACGATCGCGGTCGCGCCGGCGCACACCGCGCCGAGCAGGGCCATCATGCCGACGCCGCCGCCGCCGAAGATCGCGATCGTCATGCCCGGTTTCGCCTGCGCGACGTTGAACACCGCGCCGAGACCGGTGAGCGCGCCGCAGCTGAACACCGCTGCGAATTCGAGCGGCACGTCGTCGGGAATCTTCACCAGCGACTCTTGCGCGCAGATCGTGCGTTCGGTGAACGCGGTGACGCCGAGATGGTGGTAGACCGGTTTGCCGTGCAGCCGGAAGCGCGTGCCGCCGCGCAGGATGCCGCCGGCGCGATTGGCCGCGTGCCCGGGAATGCACATCGCCGGTTTGCCCTTGATGCACATCTCGCAGTGACCGCACATCGCGACGAACGCGAAGATCACGTGATCGCCGGGCTTGAACTCGGTGACGCCGGCGCCGACGTCTTCGACGATGCCGGCGGCTTCGTGACCGAGCGCAAGCGGCGTCTCCTTCGGCATCGTGCCGTTGAGGTTCGAGAGATCCGAATGACAGAGGCCGGCGCTCGCGATCTTCACCACCACTTCGCCGAAGCCCGGCGAATCGAACTCGATCTCTTCGATCGTGAGCGGCTTGCTCTGCGCGTACGGTTGCGGCAGCCCGAGTTCGTAGAGAATCGCAGCGCGCGTGCGCATGCTAGAACTTTCCGATGAGCTTCGAATCCGGCAGCGCGGTTTTGTACGCCAAGATCCCTTGGCTGATGAACTCGTTCTGCATGTCGGTCAGCGTGGTCTGATCGATGCGCAGATCGGGTTTGAAGTCGTAGCGGTCGGTCGTCTTGATCAGATCGACGGATTGGCCGGTATACTTGGCCATCGCAGCGAGGTTCGACGGCGTCTAAGTATCCGTTGCCCGCAACGTCGGCTGCGCCGCGGCGGAAGGCTTTCATCACCGCCGTTGCCGCGCGGCGCGTCGTTGAGCAGCGTCGGGCCGAAGAAGATGCCGGTGCCGGCGATGCCGGCCGGCGCGCTGCCGATGATCTGCGCGAGTTTCTTCTCGGCGAAGAGCGCGGTGAACGGCGCCGCGCAGAACATCGCATCGACCGCTTTGCGTTCGAGCGCCACTTGCTGATCGGGCGCGGCGATGTTGACGGCCGAAATGTCTTTCATCGTCAAACCGTACTTACGCAGAATCAGCGCCACGTAGTAGCCCGACGTCGCACCGGCGTTGCCGAGCCAGCCGACGGTCTTGCCCTTCAAGCCGCTCGCGTCGTGCTGCCCGGCATCCCAGAGATCTTGGCGGATCATCAGCGCCGTGGGATGACCCTTCGCCGGCTGGTAACCGGTCGACGCGACGAACTTCACGTCGAGTGAACGGTTGATCGCGTTGAAGAACGCCGCCGACAAACCGGCCGTCGCAACGTCCATCTGGCTCTGCGCGACGAGCGCCATCGCGTCTTGTCCGGCGACGATCGGCGTGAGCGTTGCGTTGAAGCCGGCATCGCGCAAATAGCCGCGTTCTTGCGCTACGAACACCGGCGCGAAGAGCGTCGAGGGAACGTAGCCGATCGTCAGAGCTTTTCCGCTTTGCGCGCGCGCAACGCCGGGCAGCCACGGCGGCTGCACCGAGCGCGGCAACGCTACCAAGAAATTGCTGACGATTCGTCACGTGAGGGTCCTTTCGGTGTTGGGCGCGGCGATCAACGCGCCTTGTGTTAGCAGTTCTGCGCGGACGCGATCGGAATCCGTTTCGCCGTCGCGTGCCAATTGCGCCGCGGCAACGCCCGCCGCCTGGCCGGTCGCGAAGGCCGTCCCCATCACCCGCAGCGAGCCGAACGCGGCGGTGTCGCCGTCGAGGGTGCGGCCGGCGGCGAAGAGATTCGCGTGCGTGGCACTCTGCAGCGTCCCGAGCGGGATTTCGTAGGCCCCGTCGTCTTTGAGCCGCATCCAGATATTGGGCAAGCCCGGTCCGGGATGGAGCTCAACCGGCCAGGCGCCGAGCGCCACCGCGTCGGGAAAGCGCGCGGCGTTGAGCACATCGTCCTCGGTCAGCGGGCGGCGGGCGATGACGTGGCGCGACTCGCGCGTGCCGATCACTGGGCCCGTCGTGACGATGTAGGCGCGTTCGTGCCCGGGCAGACGCGCGCACCGCCTCGAGCAGCTGCCACGCTTGCACGGCGTCCGCGTCGCTCGGCCGCCGCGTGTTCGCGCGCGTCGCGTACGTCGTAGGCTTCGTCGGCGAGGTAGGCCACGACGTCGTTCGAGCCCGGTATGCGCACGACGAGCCCGTGATCCTTGGTGAGCGCATCGAAACCGCGCGCTTTGGCCGCGCGAATGGCGGTCGCCCAGGCATTGCGACTCGTGTCGGCATCAGCGGCGATGCCGCCGAAGCGCACGACGAGCGTGCCGTTCTGCACTGCACCGTCGGCGTTACCGTACCGCACGCCGGCACCGCTGCGCGCGGCGAGATCCGCGTCGCCCGTCGCGTCGACGAAAGCGCGCGCGGCAATGGGCGAGGTTCCGCCGTGATCGTAGATGGTGGCCGACGCGAGCGTTCCGTCCACCGCCGTTGCATCGGTGAGCGTCGCGTGCAGCAGCACGTCGATGCCGGCGCGTTCGCACACGCGATCGAGCGCGTACTTCACGATTTCCGGATCGAGCAGCGCGACGACGACGTTAGACGACGTGCGCATCGGCGCGGTGTCGCCGCCGAGCACGGCGATTTCGTTCAGCACTGTTTCGCCTACGCCGCGCACCACACGCACGGCGGGATCGGCTTGCGTCCAGAACCCGCAGTACGTGAGCACGTTGCTGTGCGTCGCCGCGCCGCCCAGGTAGGCGGCGCGTTCGATCAGCACAACCGCAGCCCCGGCTTGTGCGGCTGCGACGGCTGCGGCCACGCCGGCCGCGCCGCCACCGGCAACGGCGACGTCGTAGCTGCGCAGCGGGTTACTTCTTGGTCGGACCGATCTTCATCGAATTGCGCAGGATGCCGACCTTTTCGATCTCGACTTCCATCACGTCGCCGTTCTTGAGGAATTCGGGCGGCGTGCGCGCGAAGCCGACGCCTTCGGGCGTGCCGCTGGCGATCACGTCACCGGCTTCGAGCGTCAGCCCTTGCGAGAGGCTCGAGATCACCGTCTTCACATCGAAGATCATCTTCGAGGTGTTCGAGTGCTGTTTTTCGACGCCGTTCACGCGCAGCATGATCTCGAGCGTTTGCGGGTCGCCGATATCGGCGGCGTCGACGATCCAGGGGCCGATCGGGCAGGTGTGATCGAGCGTTTTGCCCTTGAACCACTGCTGATGCGTACGTTGGAGGTCGCGCGCGGTGACGTCGTTGAGGCAGCTATAGCCGAACACTTTTGAGAGCGCGTCTTCTTTCGAGACGTCTTTGCACGTCGTACCGATGACGACCGCGAGCTCCGCTTCCCAATCATACATCGGCGAAACGTCGCTCGAGAGATCGAGCGCTTCTTCGGGATCGGCGATCGACGTCGGCGCTTTGGTGAAGAACGTCGGCACGTCGGGAAGCTTCAGCTCCTGGCCGAGCGCCTTGGCGCCTTCTTCGGCGTGCGCGAGATAGTTGCGCCCGACGCAGAACACGTTCTTTTGCGGGTGCAGCGGGGCGTGCAGCTTCGCGCCCTTGGCGGGAATCGGCGCACCGAGTTTGGCGACGGCCGCTTTGCGGTCGGCCGGCGACATTTTGACGAAGGCATCGAGGGACGCGACTTCGGGGCCGAACGGTTTGATCGAGTCGCCCTCGATCACACCGGGACGCGGCTTGCCCGACGCATCGGAAAAGGAAACGTAACGCATAGGCACGGCGTTGCCGCCCAAAGCGAAGGTTTCCCTGCGGACCCGACGTAGGCTCGGGCGTGCAGCAGAACGCCCCGCTCCCCTATCCCGACGCCGACCTCCGCCAGCACCCGCCGCGCCCGGCGCGCGAGATGCTGGGCGGAATCGTCTTCCTCGCCCGGACGGTCGACAAGGCGCGCGCCAAGATCCAGGGCACGCTCGGGCCCTATAAGATCACGCCCGGCATCTCGGGCTACATCTTCGAGTGGCTCGGCATCACCGAGGATCAATTCGTCGACGCCGTGCGCAACGCGAAGTCCGACGACGACGTCGTGCGCTGGCTGCACGCCAACACCGACCAAGAAAAGTACGCGGGGCTGAACGACATGCTCGTGAATCGCAAGATCCGCGACGCCGAACACCGCGCGCAAGTCATGCCGATGTATCCCTACCTCGCCGATCGCCCCGAGCTCGAGAACTGGTTCGAGATCTTCGCCATCGACGACGTCTGGATGTACGACCCCGCCAACATCAAGAGCCCCGCCGGAGCGGCCCCCGCCAAGTAACCCGATGACAGGCTCAGGGGGGCGGGCTACTTCGTCGGGGGTGGTTTGGTTGGCGGATGTGGGGCGGCGGGTGAGGTGCCAGAAGTCGCAGTAGCGGCAGTGGTAGGTGAAGAGCTTCATGCCGTTCATCGCGGCGACGGCGCGCGCTTCGCCTTCGCTCGCGTACGGTTGTTTGGTACTGCACGAGCGCGCGACGTCGCGATCGATCGCGGGATCGGCTGCGCTGCGCGTGCGGATGAAGAAGTCCATCAGCGACTCCTCGGGACCGCGTTTTTTACCGCGGTCGCGCGCGCTCATGGCGCCGGGGTCTTGGTGATCTGCTGGAGGCTGGGGAGATGCACGGTTCCCGTCGGCTGCGGACCGGGTGTCACCGCGGCCGTACGCTCCGGCGCGGGCGTGTGCGCGGCTTTCGCGGCGGCTTTCTCGTGCTTTTTGACATCGTCCATCATCTGGTAGACGGCGCCCTCGGCATTCGGATCGACGCCGCCGGCTTTCACGAGCGCGACGTCGCGGTGGATGCGCGTCGTCTTCGGGCTGTAGTCGTAGGTGAGCCGGTAGCTGCCGGGGATCGCTTTGCCCTCGGGCGTGCGGATGAACGCTTGCAGCGCGTTCCCGGCCGTCTGAATGTTGTACGTGCGATCTTTCGAGGGCTTGCCCGAGATGATGCGCGTGACCTGACCGAGCTTGTTCACCGCGACGACGAACTCGGTGTGCAGCGGCACTTTCGGCAGCAGCGACTTCGGTTGAATCTTCGTCAGATCGATGCGGTACGGCGTCGGGTGCGGAGCCGGCGTGGCTGCCAGCAGGGTGAACGCGGCGAACGCCGCACACAGCGCGGCGCGCAGCGGAGCGGACATCAGTTGCGCGAGAGCGCTGCGAATGCGTGGCCGCAGGTCGCGCAGGCCACGATCACTTGAAACGTCGCGCCGGCCGCGCGAACGTCGCGCGCGACGCGCGTGCGCTCGTCGCTGCCGCACGAGCGGCAGGGTGCGTTGGTGGAGTTCCGTTTGGGGCGCTTTTCGTCCACGCTTTTCGCCTTCTGCCTTGCAACGGGACGCGCCTTTGGGGCCGCCGAAACCGCTATTTGAATGTGGAAACGCTCGGTTTTGGCGCTCGCGCTTGCTCTTGCAGTCGGTGCGTGCAGGGCAACCGCGGTCGCGGCTCCGGCGCTGACCGGAATCGGTGACGTCCGCGTTCTCATTGTGCGCCTGACGCCGGGTATCCAAACCTACGCGGTCGCGACGGTTGAGCTGACCAACGACACGTCCCACGACTTCACGCCCGACGTCAGCCGCTTCTTCCTTACGGCAACCGGCAACGAGCGCTACCAAGGTACCGACTCCGGATCGAGCGCGCTGATCGGCGTGGCCAACCCGCACCGCATGCTCAAGCAGGGCGACAAGCGCAACTATACGGTCGGATTCCGGATACCCGATTCCGTCATTACGGGGACGATCAGCTACGAACCGTAGGCTTGCTGCAGCGCTGGCCGTGCTGCTTCTCACGTTTACCGTTGCTGCTCCGCCGGCACGCGCTGCGCGTCCGCTGTTGGACTCCGGCAAGTGGGACAATTACTTCGCGCTCTTCGCGCGCAACACGAGCGTGCCGTGGAAGCGCATCACGCTGCGGCTCGATACCTACAGCGGCGCGGCGGTTGATTTTTCCGCCTACGACGTCGATCCGACCGACGTGCTCGTCGCGGGTGCCAACGCGCGGCCGCGCGCCATCGACACCTCGCACATGAAGGCGGTCGCGCATTGGCGCTTCGCGCCGCCGCCCGGTCTCACGTTCGCTTCGAACGACGTCGAAGTGCCGCTGCTCAACCACGAAGGCTTCTACGTGATCGAAGCGCGCCGCGGCAGCGCGGTGCAGCAGGTGTGGCTCAATCTCTCGCGCGTCGGCATGCTGACGAAAGAATCGCCGGCCGGCTCGCTGATCTACGGTGCCGACTTGGGCACCGGGCGCGCGCTGCACGGAATGCGCGTGACGTATCTCATCGGAACGCATTTCGCATACGACCAAACCGATGCGCACGGGATCTCGCGCGTGCCGGCGCATGCGGTGTTTGCGCTCGCGGAGTGGGGCAAGAGCAAAGCCTTCGTCTCGCTGTTTCCGCAATCGCCGCCGCCGGCTTCCGTCTTGGCCGTGCGCGCCGATCGCGCGTCGGCAAGTGCGGGGGAAAGCGTGCGCGTCGTCGGCTTCGCGCGCCGCCGCAACGGGAACGTCTATCGTCCGGCGACCGGCGAGGTCGCGCTGACCGTCGTCAACAACGGCACCACGGTCGCGTCGGCGCGCGCCGCACTCGACGCGGCCGGCGCGTTTAGCACGAGCCTCGCTCTTCCGCCGACGGCGCCCGCCGGCGACGCCGTGATCCTGGCCTCGATTCAAGGCGCGAGCAGCGGCGCGACGATCCACATCGACGGCGCCGGTGATTCGGTGCTCGGAATCGTTGCGCCATGCTCCACGTCGTGCTCGCCCTCGGCGCCGATCCCGCTCACGTTGAGCCTGAACCGCGCGGGCGCGCCGGTCGCCGCGCAAAACATTCGCGTGCGCATCGTGCGTTCGCCGCACGTGCAACCGCCCGACGCGGCCGAGGACGCAAGCGCTTGGGGCGTGACGACGATCGTCGACACGACCGTGCAGACCGATCCGCTCGGCATCGCACACGTTGCGATCCCGGCCCCGACCGATGGCCTCGCGTCGACGTACGGCGTAGCCGCAGCCAGCGGCGCTTCGACGGCGAGCGCGAACCTCGTGGCACCGAACGCGCGGGTCGCGCTCGCCATCGTGCCGCTCGCGGCATCGATCGATCCCTCGGATACCGCGTCGTTCGACGTGCGCGGGTTCGATGCGCTCACCGGTGCGCCGGCGTCGGGCCTCGCGGTGCGCGTGCGCCTCAGTCACGGCCCGACGATTCAGGACGATGCGCTGACACTGGGTCCGGACGGCACGGCGCGGGCCACGTTTACCGGCGTCGCGCTCGGCATGAACCTGGCCACCGCGCAGGCCGCGGTCGACAACGCGCAAGCGATCGACGTTTCCGCAATCACGGTCGCACCGCGCGCGCTCAGCGGGAATAGCGTCAACAATGCTAGCGACGTGAAGATCGCCGTCGACCCCGCGCGTCAGAAGCCGGGCGAACACACCGGCATCAGCGCGAGCCTGTCGGGCGCGGCCGGCGATGCGCTCATCACGATGGAAAGCGTGCGCGGCGTGACGCCGGCTGTCGTCTCCGCGCCGAGCGGTGCGGCGAACACCTCGATCGCGGTTCCGGAAACGATCGGCGCGCTGACGGTCGGCATCGCGTTCGTGCGCGACGGCGCGCTCGTGGCAGCATCGCAGCCGCTGGTCGTCGACGGCCCGGGGCATCAGCGCTCGATCGCGTTGAAGGCCGATCGCGCAACGTATTCGCCCGGCGCAACGGCCGCGATCACGGTCGCCGACGGCAACGACCCGAGCGCGGCCACGATCGCCGTGCGCGTCAGCGACCGGCGCGGCACCGGCGGCGCGTCGTTCGACGACATCCCGGGCGTGCTCGCATCGGCCGGCACGACGACGCAAAACCTCGCTTCCACCGACCCGCCGTGGCACACGTGGGTCGCGCCGGCGAAGTCGACGGCCGGCGACATCTTCGGCTTCGATCAGCCGCGCCAAACGGCCGCGCCCGACACGATCGTCGCGGCCGCGACGCGCGTCTACACCTGGCGCGTCGAACGGAGCACCGGCGCGACGGTGAACGTTGCGGTGCCGCGCGATCCGGGACGTTACGTGCTCTCGATCATCAAGATGACCGACGACGGCGATGTCGGCGCGGCGTCGATCGCGCTGACCGTGCAATGACCGAGTCGCGCTGCCGCTGGGCGAACGCGGCGTTCCCGCGCCGCAATCCGCGCGCTTGATGCTGCTCGATACCTACGGCCTCGTCTATCGCGCGTTCTTCGCGTTACCGGCGCTGACGACCACGCACGGCATGCCGATCAATGCCGCCTACGGCTTCACGATGATGCTCACGAAGCTCATCGCCGACGAAAAGCCGACCCACGTGATCGCGGCCTTCGACAAGGGGCTCCCGGCGGCGCGCGTGGCGATGTATCCGCAATACAAGGCGCAGCGCGACGAAATGCCGACCGATCTGCGCGGTCAGTTCGCGCTCGTGCGCAAGATCCTCGCGACCTACGGCATTCCGATTATCGAAATCGAAGGCGAAGAGGCCGACGATGTGATGGCGACGCTGGCGCGTATTGCGGGAGAAGACGGTCAACGCACGATCGTCGTGACCGGCGACCTCGACATGCTGCAGACCGTGGACGACACGACGACCGTGCTCACCACCCGCCGCGGGATCACCGACCTCGGCCGCTACGACGCGGCTGCGGTGCGCGAGCGCTTCGACCTCGAACCACACCAGCTGCCGGATTACCGCGGCCTCAAAGGCGATCCGTCCGACAACTTGCCCGGCATTCCCGGGGTGGGCGAGAAGACCGCGATCAAGCTCGTGAAGGCGGCCGGTTCGCTCGACGCGCTGCTCGCCGATCCGAAACTGGCCGGCACCCCCAAGCTCGAAGCGCTGGTGCGCGAACACGGCGAGACGGCACGCATCTGCCGCGACGTTTCGATCATCCAGCGCGATTTGCCGCTGACCCTCGACTGGAGCACGGCGCAATTCGCCCAACCGGCGAACGAGGCGCTCTACGCGCTCTACCGCGAGTTCGAGTTCAAGGGGCTGCTCGCCAAGCTCACGCCGCCCGCCAACCCCGTGCCGGTTGCGACCGACGAACTGCTGCAGGGCACGTACACGTCGTTCGTCGCCGCAACCGATCCGCCCGACTTCGCGAAGCTGACCGAACTGCTGCGCGCGGCGGCGACGAGCCCGCGCGTTGCGATCGCGATGCGCGGCGAGGCGATCGCGGTCAGCATGGAGGATGAGTCGGGCTTCGCTTTCGATCGCGGCGCGCTGGCCAACGCCGCGATCGGCGACGCGTTCGACGCGGTGTGGAGCGGTGTGCCGCACCTCGTCGTGCACGACGCGAAAGCGGTGATCGGAAAACTGAGCTTGCTGCCGCGCACGATCGATGACGATCCGATGATCGCGGCCCACGTGCTCGATCCGGCGCGCACGTACACCGACATCACGCAGGCCGCATCGGCCGTGCTCCACCGCGAGCTGCCCGACGATCCGCCGGCCGCTGCCGATGCCGCGTCGCGCATCACGCGCGCCGCCCGCGCCGAGCTCGAAGCGCGCAATCAGCTCGCGCTCTACACCGACGTTGAAGTTCCGCTGGCCGTGGTGCTGGCGAAGATCGAACGAGCGGGCGTTGCGCTCGATCCCGACGCACTGGTGGATCTGCGCGCGCGCGTCGATGCCGACGTGGAACGTCTTCAGGGCGAGATCTACGCGGCCGCCGGCGAAACGTTCAACATCGGCTCGCCGCAGCAATTGGGCCGCGTGCTCTTCGACAAGCTCGGTTTACCGCACGGGGGCAAGAACAAGACCGGCTACGCCACCGGCGTGGAAGTGCTGGCCGGCCTCGCGCGCAGTTTTCCGATCGCCGCGCAAGTTCTCGAGTACCGCGAAGTCACGAAGCTGAAGAACACCTACATCGACGTGCTGCCGACGCTGATCGATCCGCGCGATCACCGCCTGCACACGGTGCTCAACCAAACCGCGACCGCCACCGGGCGGCTCTCGTCGGTGAACCCGAACCTGCAGAACATTCCGGTGCGCAGCGAACTCGGGCGCCAAGTACGCCGCGCCTTCGTGGCCGGCTCGCCGAGCCGCGTGCTGCTGGCTGCCGATTACTCGCAGATCGAATTGCGGCTGATGGCGCACCTCTCGGGCGATGAAGCGATGCGCCAAGCATTCTGGGATCATCAGGACATTCACGATTTCACCGCGCGCAAGATCTTCGACATCGGCCCGTTCGCCGACGTCACGCCGAACCAGCGCCGCATGGCCAAGAGCGTGAACTTCGGTTTGCTCTACGGCATGTCGGACTTCGGGCTCGCACAGCGCTTGGAGATCGATCGCGCTCAAGCGCACGCGATGACCGAAGCGTACTTCGCGCGTTTTCCCGGCGTGCGCGGCTACATCGACCGCTGCCTGGAAGAAGGCCGCGAACGCGGCTACGTGGAGACGATTCTGGGCCGCCGCCGCTACATGCCCGATCTCGCCGCGAAGAATTACGCGCTGCGCGCGGCCGCCGAACGCGAAGCGACCAACGCGCCGCTGCAAGGCAGCGCGGCCGATCTGATGAAGCTCGCGATGGTCCGCATCGACCGGCGTCTCGCGAACTACGGCGATGACGTAACGATGATTTTACAAATCCACGACGAGCTGATCTTCGACGTCGAACGCGCGGTGCTGCAGGACGTGGCGGCGGCGATCAAGCACGAGATGGAACACGCGCTCGAACTGAGCGTGCCGATCGAAGCGACGCTGAAGAGCGGCACCAATTGGTATGAAGTCGAGAGCTTCGATCTCGACGAGGAACCGGTCGAGACCTGAGGTAGGGCCGAGGCTACACGTGGGTATGAGGATGGCGATGCCGATGACACAACGCGCCCGGGCCGGCTTCATCGCTGCGGTGTTCGCACTCGCACCGGGCGCCGCGCAGGCAGAGTCGACTCCGGCCGCCTGCGTTACCGCGCAAACTGCCGCGCCGACGCCGGTGCACGTCCGCGCGCCGGCCGAAACGCTCGAACTGCGCGTCGCCGATACGACGTCGCGCCGCGAGTACGGGTTGATGTGCGTGCGGCTCTTGCCCCCGCGCACCGGCATGATCTTCGTGTTTCCCGACGGCGACAACTATCGCGATTTCTGGATGAAGAACACGCTGATTCCGCTCGACATGGTCTTCGTCGCGAAGAGCGGCAAGGTCAACGAAGTGCGCGCCAACGTTCCCTCCACCACCGTCGACACGCCCGATGAGAAGATCCCGCACCGCTCGGGGACGGGCACGTACGTCATCGAACTGGGCGCCGGGGAAGCCGCCCGCGCGGGGATCAAGCCCGGCGCGTCGCTCGACGTCAGCGGGGTCATGATTCCGCCGCGCGATGATTAGCCTCTTCGCCCAGAACGTTCCGCTGCCGCCGAACACCCCGATCCCGTGCCTCGTCTGCAAAGCCGAAACGGCACAGACGCTGGTCTTTTCGGGCACCGTGCAGCTCGCGCAGCCGGGCCGGATCCGGGTGTTCAACGGCAAGACCCACCAGACGATGGGCTTCATCGTTCCGGCTGATTTTCACGGCGTCGAGAGCAGCGACGGCAAAATCAACGGCGCCGAGGTCACGCGCGTCCCGCCCGGCCTGCTGGCCCGGGTCACGTATCGCACCATCAGCGGGCAGCAGATCGCGGCGCGTATCTTGCTGCTGACGATCAATCAGTGCCGTGCCCTGATGGCAGCCGAGCGCTTGAGCGGCGCCCCCGCCGACTGCCCCGATTAGCGCAACGATTCCGGCCCGGAGCGGGTTCTAGAAACCGGTGCCCGAGCTCCCGGAAGTCGAGACAATCGCGCGCGGCCTCGCGAACGCGGTTGTCGGCAAGACGGTCGCGGATGTTGCGGTCAGCATGGCCAAGATCGCCGTGGCGCCGCCCGGCGTCTCATTTAGTGAGACGCTGCGAGGCGAGCGCGTCGTGGCGGTCGGCCGCCGTGGGAAGTTCATCGTCGTCCAGTTCGGCTCAGGCCGGCGACTGACGGTGCACCTGCGCATGACCGGCCGCTTGATCGTCCAGGCCCCGGAAGTCTCGGAACCGCACCCCTACACGCACATTCGCCTCACGTTTTCGGACGGCTGGCGGCTGTGTTTTGCCGATGTCCGCCAGTTCGGCCGCATGCGCTTGCTTGCCGCCGAAGAGGTCTGGGATGCCGACGGCGGGGTGGAACCGCTCTCGAAGGACTTTACCTCTGAGGCCTTTGTGAGTATGCTGGACGGGCGTCGAACGCCGATCAAGACGTTTCTGCTCGACCAAAAGTATATTTCGGGCGTCGGAAACATCTATGCGTGCGAGGCTCTGTGGGAGGCCGGGATTCGTCCCAACCGCCCCGCGCAGAAGGTCACGAGGCCGGCCCGCCGCCGGCTTCACGGCGCGATCATCGACGTCTTGCAACGCTCCATAGAGGCGCGGGGCACGTCCGTCGACGATTACGTCGACGCCGAAGGGCTCAAGGGCGGGTTCCAAAACCAGCTGGACGTTTACGGGCGGCTGGGCGAACCGTGCAGACGATGCGGAAAACCCATCGTGCGTACGGTTCTCGGTCAGCGCGGTACCTGGTGGTGCCGAGGCTGCCAAAAATAAAATCAAAACGAAAGAAGCACACACACCATTTCTGCTACCATCTCGCCGGAGACGCCGGCACCGA
>CAWJSM010000008.1:0-37463 GCA_963845455.1 Vulcanimicrobiota bacterium
CGCAGCGGCTCGAGATCGAGCGCGTGCGAAGGCGCGCAAGATCGCCGAGGGGTTCTTCGCGCGGTTTCCCGGCGTGCGCGGCTACATCGATCGCTGTTTCGAAGAGGGCCGCGAGCAAGGCTACGTCGAGACGCTGCTCGGCCGGCGTCGCTATATGCCCGATCCCGCGTTCGAAGAATCTCGCGCTGCGCGCCGCCGCCGAGCGCGAAGCGACGAACGCGCCGCTTCAAGGCAGCGCCGCCGACCTGATGAAGCTTGCGATGGTGCGCATCGATCGGCGCCTCGCGGAATTCGGCGACGCCGTGACGATGATTTTACAAATCCACGACGAGCTGATTTTCGAAGTCGACCGGAACGTACTGCCGGACGTTGCCGCATCGATCAAGCACGAGATGGAGCACGCGCTCGAACTGAGCGTACCGCTCGAGACGACGCTGAAGACCGGTGCGAATTGGTACGAAGTCGAGAGCTTCGATCTCGATGAGGCCGCCGTCGCTTCGGCCGATTGACCGAGCGTGTTACAAGGGCCGCCGCGGCGATTCCGCAAGGGCCCGGCGAGCCCCATGATATTCGCGCTTTTTCTCGCTGCGGCGCTCGCCGCGCCGACGCCCGAGCCACTCCGACGCTCTCGCCGACGCAAATGCTCGCGCGCATCCGCACGCAGTTTCGCTCGCACCGTCCGCCGCCGGCGTTCGAATCATATACCATCGAACGCAAGCAATCGCGCAACGACGGATATCCCGACGTCGTCAACAGCTACGTTCCACGTGTGGGTTCGCAACAGCGATCGCGCAGCGCTCAAACGCCAAGTCTTTCGCGACGATTACGAGTATCCGCCGGTGTTCGACCGTCCGGCATTCAACGAAGAACGCGATCCCGGTCCGCCGACGGCCGACATCTTCGAACCGAAGCCAGCGAGCCGCATCCGGTGAGCGAGGCCTACACGCCCGAACCCGCGGCGAGCAAGCGCCGATCATCGGCCGCGTCCAGTCGCTCGATCGAATTCGATTATCGCGTGACGCGGTGGCGAATGAAGGCAATCTGCTGCACCTCACGCTCGTGCCGATCAGCGATCCCGGCGCAATCGGTTGCGCGAGATCTATGCGGATCGGAAGACGTTCGAATTGAGTGAAGCTCGTCGCGACCGACACGCTCTTCATCCAAGGTCCGCTGCGAGATCAGTTCGGCGTGCTGTTCACGGCCACGATGGGCGTCGTCGACGGCGTGCCCGTCGTGACGCGTCTGCACGGCATGATCGGCATCAACGCGCCGGGCCAGCAGTATCAAGACGACGGTCAAATCGTCGATTTCTACTTCCGCGACATCCGATTTCCGGCCACGCTGCCCGACTGGTATTTCAACGCACGTCAATACGGAGCGCATCAGAATGATCTCCCGGAATGATGTCCGCGGTCGCGGCTTCACGTTCGGCGCACTGGGATCGCGCTCGCCGGCATGGTGATCATACGGCGTCCGCGCAGAGCGCGTCCGCGTGTCCGTCACCGGCGCAAACGGCGGATCCGGTGCCGGTGCGCGTACAGGCGCCCGGCGAAGTGCTCGAACTGCGCATCGCCGACAACGACCGCGAAGCGCGAGTACGGCTTGATGTGCGTGCGGCGCTGCCGCCGCGCACCGGCATGATCTTCGTGTTCACCGACGGCGACAACTAGCGCGATTTCTGGATGAAGAACACGCTGATTCCGCTCGACATGGTGTTCGTCTCGAAGAACGGCAAGGTCAACGAAGTGCGCGCCAACGTTCCCTCGACGACGTCGACACGCCCGACGAGCAAGATCCCGCACCGCGACGGCACGGGCACGTACGTGATCGAGCTCGCCGCCGGCGAAGCCGCGCGCGCCGGCATCAAGCCCGGCGCGATGCTGACGATCACGCGGAGTCGCGCACCCGGGAATCGGCCGCATGATTAGCGCGCCGGCGACCGCTCGCCGAAGTGCTGTCCATGCCGCCGGAGACCCCGATCGCGTGTCAGGTCTGCAAGCCGAGGCCGACGCTGATCTTTGCGGGGACGGTGAAGCTCGCGCAGGCCGGCCGGATCGGGGTGTTCAACGGCAAGACCCACCAGACGATGGGCTTCACCGTGCCGGCCGATTTCCACGGCGTGTCGAGCAGCGACGGCGTGATCAAGAACGCGGCGGTCGCGCGGGTCCCCCCCGGTCTCTGGCGCGGGTCACGTACCGCACGATCGGCGGCCAGCACATGCCGACGCGAATTCTGCTGCTGACGATCAATCAGTGCCGCGCACTGCAAGGCCGCGGAGTCGACTCAGCAGCGTCCGCGTCCGACTGCCCCGATTAGCGCAAACATTCGGGAACCCGCGAGCGGGTTCTAGAGACGGTGCCCGAGCTCCCGGAAGTC
Source organism: Vulcanimicrobiota bacterium (assembly GCA_963845455.1). Lineage (GTDB taxonomy): Bacteria > Vulcanimicrobiota > Vulcanimicrobiia > Vulcanimicrobiales > Vulcanimicrobiaceae > Lustribacter. The sequence goes on from CAWJSM010000008.1 coordinate 2,377, forward strand.
GAGACGATCGCGCGCGGCCTCGCGAATGCGGTTGTCGGCAAGACGATCGCGGAGCGTCGACGGTCAGCATGGCCAAGATCGCCGTGGCGCCGGCCGGCGTCTCATTTAGTGAGGCGCTGCGGGGCGAGCGCATCGAGGCGGTCGGCCGCCGCGGAAAGTTCATCGTCGTCCAGCTCGGCTCAGGCCGGCGGCTGACGGTGCATCTGCGCATGACCGGCCGCTTGATCGTCCAGCCGCCGGGCGTCTCGGAACCGCACCCCTACACGCACATTCGCCTGACGTTCACGGACGGCTGGCGGCTGTGTTTCGCCGACGTCCGGCAGTTCGGCCGGATGCGCTTGCTCGCGGCCGGCGAGCCCTGGGACGCCGACGGCGGGGTGGAACCGCTCTCCGAAGGCCTTTACCTCTGAGGCGTTTGTGAGTATGCTGGACGGGCGTCGAACGCCGATCAAGACGTTCCTGCTCGACCAAAAGTATCTTTCGGGCGTCGGGAACATCTATGCGTGCGAGGCTCTGTGGGAGGCCGGGATTCGTCCCAACCGCCCCTCGCAGAAGGTCACGAGGCCGGCCCGCCGCCGGCTTCACGGCGCGATCATCGACGTCTTGCAACGCTCCATCGAGGCGCGGGGCACGAGCGTCGACGATTACGTCGACGCCGAAGGGCTCAAAGGCGGGTTCCAAAACCAGCTGGCCGTTTACGGCCGGCTGGGCGAACCGTGCAGACGATGCGGGAAACCCATCGTGCGAACGGTTCTCGGTCAGCGCGGTACCTGGTGGTGCCGCGGCTGCCAAAAATAAAAAATAAACGAAAGAAGCACACACACCATTTCTGCTACCATCTCGCCGGAGACGCCGGCACAAAACGACTCGGCGACCCCCGTGATCAAGAAGAAGAAGACCAACTCGCGCTCGAGCAGCGCCTGTACGAAGAGAGCCTCAAGGTTCTCGACGAGGGCCAAGTCCTCGTCGGCGTCATCGTTGCAAAATATCAGGACGAACTGCTCGTCGACATCGGCGGCAAGTCCGAAGGCATTCTGCCCTTCCGCGAGCTTTCGCTCATCATCGAGCCGAAAGAACTCAGCGTCGGCGACAAACTCGAAGTGATGATCCATCGGATCGATGAGAACGATGGCCAACTCTATTTGAGCGAACGCCGCGCCCGCGCACTCAAGACGTGGGAAAAAGTCATCGAAGCGCACGACAACGACGAAGTGATCGAAGCGACCGTCACGCAAGTCGTCAAGGGCGGCGTTCTCGTCGACCTCGGCATGCGCGGCTTCGTGCCCGCATCGCAGATCCGTCGCCAGCCCGTCGGCAACCTCGACGAACTCGTCGGCAAGAAGCTGCGGCTCAAGGTCATCGACCTCGACCACAAGCGCCATCGCGTCGTGCTCTCGCAGCGCCAAGTTCTGGAAGAAGAACTCAACCAGAAGAAGCAAGAGCTGCTCGGCACGCTGCAAGTCGGCCAGATTCGCGAAGGCGTCGTCGTCCGGTCTGGCGGAGTTCGGCGCGTTCGTCGACCTCGGCGGCATCGACGGCCTCATCCACAACTCCGAACTCTCGTACGCGCGGATCAAGCATCCGTCGGAAGTCGTCAAGATCGGCGACACGGTTTCGGTCGAAGTGATGAAGTTCGATCCCGATGCGAAGAAGGTCTCGCTCTCGCTCAAGCACGCGCTGCCCGATCCGTGGGTCGAGCATGCCGAAGCCTTGTTCGAAGGCAACAAGCTGATCGCGCAAGTCGTCAAGGTCACCCCGAACTATCTCCTCGTCGAGATCGTCCCGGGCGTGCTCGCGATGGTGCCGAAGGGCGAATTCGATACGGCGAAACAGTACTCGCCGGGCGAAGACGTCGAGGTCACGCTGCTCACGATCAATCAGGGCACGCGCCGGATCACCGGTTCGATCCAGCACGTTGCCGACGTTTCGCCCGACGAGCTCGCCGAGTTCGTTCCCGAAGATGCGTTCAGCCCGCTGGGCACGGAACTCGCTTCACCCGTCTAAGAACGCCGCGCGTAGCGCAAACGAAAGGGGAAGGCACAACGCCTTCCCTTTTTTAATTCCTCCGCGCGATGAGTTTGTTGAGCGTCGGTTTGACCGGCGGCATCGGTGCGGGCAAAACCGCGGTCGCGGATGTCTGGCGCGAACGCGGTGCGTTCATCATCGACTCCGATCTGCTCGCGCGTGAAGCCGTCGCCCCGGGCAGCCGCGGTCTCGGCGAGATCGCGTTGCGCTGGCCGTCGGTTATCGCGCGCCGACGGAACGCTCGATCGCGCGGCGCTGGCGAACATCATCTTTGCGAACGAGGCCGAGCGCACCGTGCTCAACGGGATCGTGCATCCGCGCGTGCGCGCGCTGGCCCGGGCGCTCGTCGCACAGGTGCCGCCCGATGCGCTCGAGGTGCACGTGATTCCGCTGCTGTTCGAAGGCGAGTACTGGCGCACGTGCGATGCGACGGTGGTGGTGTTCGCGCCCGACGAGGCGCGCATCGCGCGCGTGATGCAACGCGACGGGATCGATCGCGCGGCCGTGCTCGACCGCATGCGCGCGCAGATCGACCCCTACGAAGCGCGCCGCCGCGCGACCTACGCGATCGAAAACGACGGCGATCTCGCGACGCTGCGCACTCGCGCGAACATCGTCTACGACCACCTCGTCGCTTAGCGCTGCGCGTTACGTCGCGACGAGGTCGTTTTGCCAGCGCGCGCCGTGCGGAACCATCCGTTCGACGGCGCGCAGCGCCGCATAGTCGACCGGCTCGGCCAAGCCGACCGGCGCCGCACCGTCGTCGATGAAGCGGCGGACCCCATCGAGCATGATGCGCCGCATGCGAATCACCGCGGCGTCGCTCGCGCCCAGGTGCTCTTTGCGGCGGTCGTAGATCGGGCCCATGCTCTCTTGCATCGCGATGTCCTCGTTGTTCACGCCGTGCATCCCGGTGAAGCTGCCGGCGCGCATCGAGGCCCGGTCCTGCAGCCAGTTATTGTCGCGGTTGCGGACCTTTTGGTACGTCAGCGGGTCGACGTCGATGCCGAGCTGCATGCCGGAGCGTTTGGCACGGCGCGTGCGGGTGAGGTCGTCGAGCGGTTTGTCGTGCCGGATCTGGACGAAGTGGAACATCGTGTGCTCGTCGTCCATCGGAACGAAGATCTGCATGCTCGTCCAACCGTTCGGCGCCGGGAAGAGCGAGATGAACGGCGCGATGAACAGCGTCACCCGAACGTAATCGCGCACCTCCGGATCGATCAGCGGCCGGCGGATCGCCGCGTAGCGAAATCCGTACGGCGTGTTCTCGACATCGATGCGCGGCGCCAGATCGTCCGACGGGCGCTGCGTATTGCCCTGATCCTCGGGAATGATCGTCTTCTCGCCCGCGACCGGCTTGATCACGTTCGAGTGCAGAAAGCCCGAGTGCGCGGAATCGATCACGCCCTCGAGGCACTGCACCCAGTTGCATTCCTCGCGCGCCTTTTGGATGATCCGGTGTTCGGCCGGCAGCGCCATCCAGTCGAACTCCATCTTGGGCGGTTCGGTACCCGGCGGCCCGAGATACGTCCACACGATGCCGCCCGCTTCGTAGACCGGATAGGCGTTGGCGCGAACGCGCTCGGCAAAGTGATGCTCCGCCGGCTCGGCCGGCGTCTCGAGGACGCGCCCCGCCGCATCGACTTTCCACCCGTGGTAGAGGCAACGCAGCGCGCAGTCTTCATTGCGTGCGAGGACGAGCGAGGCACCGCGATGCGGACACGCCTCATCGAGCACGCCGATGTTCCCGTCGTCGCCGCGAAAGACGACGAAGTCCTCGCCCAGCAAACGCGCCCGCCGGGGCGCACCGCCGGCTTCCAGCTCGGAGCTGAGCGCGGCGGGGATCCAGTAGCGCCGCAGCATCCGTCCCATCGGAGCCTCGGGCCCGATGCGGCAGAGCAGTTCGTTCTCTTCACGGGTCAGCATCGCGGCCTCCTATTCGGCGCGCATCGGCGTGCCGCCGTCTTGTGAAACGATCGACCAAGTTGCCTTCGCGCGGTCCCAGGCCAGCACGCGCAGGTCGGCGACACCGCGCATCAAGCCGTTGCGGAAGTCGAGCATGCCCTGAATCGCCGGCAAGTCGTGGAGCCCGTCGAAGTAGGCGTGCAGTTGCGCCGGTCCCGCGTCGAGCCCGCGCGCGCGAAGCGCGCCGATCACGACCGAACCGGTGTCCCACGCGACCGCATGACCCCAATCGGGCTTGATGCCCGCGCGGCGAAACGCGTTGAGGTAGGCGATGTCGGTGGCCTTGAGCGGTCCCGCAGCGACCGGCTGCCCATCGGCCGGCAGCGGACCGGAGACGAAGTACAGCGCGCTCGGAATGATCCCGGCGAACTGCTTCATCTCGACGTACGACAAGTTGCCTTGGCTCGCGCACACGGGCACGTCGAGACCGGCGTCGTGCAAACCGTGCAGGACGACGCCGAACGACGACCCGACGCTGTACGTCGAGATCACCTGTGCGCCGGCGGCGCGAATTTTCGCCAGCTGTGCGCCGATGCTGATATCGCTCGCATTGAAGCGCTCCTTATCGACCACCGTCAAATCGCGGTTCGCGGGCTTCGCGAGTTCGGTGAGCATCGCCGTCTCGGCGGAATCGCCGGTGGCATCGTTGCCGTTGAGCAGCGCGATACGGCGCCAGCCGCGGCCGCGCGCGTACTTCGCAAACGCTGCGGCCTGTTGATCGGGCGACGCGCCGATCACGTAGGAGTTGCCGCCGTGCACCGGACGGAAGCCGTTCGAAAGACAGAACTGCACCGGGCCGCCGGCCAAGATCGGCGCCATCGCCGAGCACGTGGAGTTGCCGGAGTCACCGATCACGACGGCCGGATGCGAGGGCAAGAGCTGCGTCGTCAGCTGCACCGCCAGCTGCGGGCTCGATTGCGAATCGAGGATCGCGAAGTGAATCGAGCGCCCGTGCACGCCCCCGCCGCGGTTTGCGAGCGTTTCCAGCACGCCGAACGCCTCGCGCTCCTCGTTGCCGACGAACGAGTTCGGCCCGGTCAGCGGCAGGATGGTTTCGATGTTATAGGTCTCGGCGGCCGTCGCCCCGCCGGCCGCGGCGAGCACTGCCAGGGCGGCAAGCGCGGAGAGAATCCGCCGGATCATCGCATTAGCCTCATCTTAGGTTCCCAGCGTGCTGACGGGAAAGAGTTCCTCGACATCGACGACGCGCCGTGAGAGGCCCTGCTCGTAGTCGTAACGCGCGATCGTCTCGAGTTCGCGCCGCGCACCGGCTAGGCCGTACGGCATCGGATCGCGCTTGAGGCCGGCCACCGCGGTAGCGTCGAGCAGTCCGGTCGCGATGTGCACCTCGAGCCGCGCGTCGCGTTCGCGGCGCTGCTGCTCCTTCGCGGCGACGAACGCATCGTAGAGGTTGAGCGCGATCCAGGGCTGCGCTTCGAGCAGCGACCGGCGCACGACGAGCACGTGGTTGATCGGGAACAATCCGGTCTTCGCATAGTACCGCCGCGATTCGGCGACCACGTCGGGGAACAGGCGCGCGATGTCACGGTGCTGGTGGATGTCGATGCGGCTGCGATCGATCAGGTTCGGCGCCGACAAGTACGACAGCGATCCGTCGAGCTCGCCGTTGACGAGCATTTCGCCGATATTCGTCTGCGGCGGGATGTAGTGCAATTCGACGCCGGGCGGCGGAACGAAGCCGGTCGTGCCGCCGTGACTGGCTTCAGGCGGGCGTTCCATGTACCAGACGACGTCGCGCGGCGCGACGCCGAATTCATCGCCGAGAATACCGCGCGTCCATACGGCTGAGGTCTGCTGATACTCCGGCACGCCGATGCGCTTGCCGCGCAGATCGGCCGGCTTCGCGATGCCCGCGTCGGTGCGCACGACGATGTTGGTGTGGAAGAAGCGGCGCATGGTGAACACCGGCAGCGCAACGTAGTCCGTCGGACCGAGCGCGGTCGCGATGATCAGCGACGACATCGACATCTCCGAAACGTCGAACTCGGCGAACTTCAATTGCCGCCAATACATTTCCGAGGCGTTCATCGTCGAGCCGACGAGCGTGATGCCTTCGACTGGGACCTTGCCGGAGAGGAGCGGTGCGGCTAGCGCGTTCGGGGTGAACGTCGCGCTCAGCTGCAGATTCATCTGCGAGCCGGCTCCCAATACGCGAACGCCATGCCGCAGCCCGTGGTCGGCAGCGAACGGTATCCCGCGGCGTAGTCGATCAGCGTCATCGGCATATCGCCGACCGCGCCGCCGAGCGCGATCCAGTTGAGAACCTCAGACGTGCCGCCGCGCAGCTTCGTGCGCGGCACTGCGGTGTATTTCGCCGGGTCGTGCTCGCGCAGTCCGTCGAGCAGTTGATGGTCGAGGGCTTCGTCCATCACGATGTGGCTCAAGCCGCCCGACGCGAGCACCGCGACGCGTTTGCCGCCATCCCACGCGCCGATCGCCTCGCGTATCGCGCGGCCCAGAGCATAACTGCGCGCCGGCGTCGGCTGATTCGGCGGATAGTACGTGTTGAGCATGACGGGCACGATCGGCACGTCGCACTCCGGCCACAGACGCTGGTAGAGAAACGCGAACGCATGCCCGAGCCCGCGTTCGTTGAGTTTCGCGAGCCGGGTGAGATCGAACGATTGCTCGGTGAGCGCGTCGACCAAATGCAGCGCCAGCGCGTTCGAGCACGGGTATTCCGTTCTCGTCTTCTGCATCAGCGAGGAGAGCTGGGCGCGCTCGTCCGCCGTGCCGTTCCAGGGGATGTGCGCGCGGCGCGGCTCCAAGACACTGCATGAGGCGCCGGTGTAGACGGCGATGGCCGGCATGTTGTCTTCGTCGAACTGTTCGTGCTGATCGTCACCGAAGATCACGATCGCGTCGAGCGGTGCGGCCGCGCGCAGTACGCCGCTGAGGCGTTCGACCGCCGCTTGCACGCGGTCGAAGCGCTCTTCGAGCACCTGCGGGCGCAACAGCGCGTCCATGTCGGGAGGCACGACCGGGCCCGCTTCGTCGGTTTGGCGCATCTTGGGCCAAAACGCCCACGGGGTGCTCACTTGCGGGCTGTGCGATGCACCGATGCCCAAGACGATCTCTGCCATGCTTCAGCCCTTCGCGTTCGGTCCGCCGTACGGCGTCCACGTGTCGTGCGCGGCGTCGTAGTAGACGTAGATGCTGTCACGGCCGTCGAGACCGTGCTGATCGCCGGTGCGGAAATCGTAGACGCCCCACAAACCAGCGAAGTCGTGCAAGCTTTCCAAGTAGGATCGGAGCTGGGCCGCCGTCGCGCCGGCCGGCAATTGGCGCAGCGCCGAGACCGTGATCTTGATCGGATCCCACGCGTACGTTTGCATAGGATCGAACTTCACCCCGGCGGCGCGCAGTCCGTCAAGGTATTCGGCGGCGGCCGCCTTCATCGCGGGATTGCTCAGATTGCCTTGATACGGCATGCCGGACGTGAGCAGTGTTGCGGGCAAAAATGCGCGATAGGTGTTGAGCTGGGTCGCGCCGCCGTTGGCCGGCGTCGTATACGTCGGAATGTTTGAAAGGCCGGCGTTCGAGAGCGCGCGCACCACGGTGCCGAATGCCGTGCCGATCGCGTACACGTAGATGATGTCGGGATTGGCGGCTTTCAGCTTCGATGCTTGCGCGGCGATGCTCAGGTCACCGGGTGCGAACGCCTCGACGTCGACGACCTGCGTGTCTTTGTTCTCGGGCATCGCCGCCCACTCGCGAATGTAGCCCAGCGAAAGCTGGCCGCTCGCGTCCGTTGCGGCGATCAGGCCGATCCGCTTGAAGCCCATCTTCTTCGCTTTGCTGAACATCGCCATCTCGACGTTGTGCAGCGTCACGGCCGAGGCGAACACGTAGCTGCCGTGCTCGGGCAAGGTCGAGGGCGACAAGCAATAGTTGACCGGGCCGTTGGCGAACAGCGGCGCGACCGCGGCGCACGTTGCGGTCACGCTCGGCCCGAGAATCGCGACCGGGTGCTTTTGCAATAAGTCGTTCGTAATCTGCACGGCCACGGCCGGATTGCTCTGATCGTCGAAGAATTCAAAATGGAGCGGCACGCCGTGAATGCCGCCGGTCTTGTTGATCTGGGCTTCGTAGATCTTGGCGACTTGCTGTTGTGCGGCGCCGGAATACGCCGCGGATCCGGTCAGCGGCAACAGGATGTCGAGGGTCACCGTCGCCTGAGCGCCGGCTTGTCCGGGCGCGAGCGAGAGGACCGCCAGGATGAGTGCCGTTGCGAGAAAGCGCATGCGCTGCTCCTTCGTGGGATCAGGTGCTGTAGTCGGGATAGCCGAGTCCCGCTAAACTTTTTTGATACGCGTCCATGCGCGCGTGACGTTCGGCCGGCGGGGCGGTCGCGCCGCCGAAACCGACGATGAGAAACGGGTGCGCACCCATCCGGTAGAGGGCGGCGAGATCGACCTCGGTCAGCGCACGGCGTTCGTTTGGGTCGAGTTCGAAGCCGGCGAGAAACGCTTCGCGACCGGCAAGAAATGATTCTTTCGCCTGCGCATCGGTGATGACGCGGCGCATGACCTTGTCGACGCTGTAGCGGCTCATCGTCAGGTGTCTCCCAGTGCCCATTCCATGTAGTAGACGGCGGTCGTCGCGGCCGGAAAGCGCAGCGCCGTCGCCGTCGGTTTACGTCCGCCCGCCATGCCGAGCAACAGCACGTAGTTGAGAAAACCGGGCGTGACGTTGCCGGCTTGCATGAGACGTTCGAACGTCGCGTCGCGCACGACGCTCGCCGCGTCGCCGTCGGCGATCAGCTGCATCATCCGCCGGTCGAATGCTTCGTCCGTCGAGCCGGCTGTGTTCGGCTTCGGGCCGCCGACTTCGACCGCGAAGTGCCCGCTCGTCACGACGGCGACGCGCTGCGTTCCCGGCGCCGATGCGATCAGGCGCGTGAGCGCCTCGCCGACTTCGAAGAACCGCGTTGCGGGCGGCAACGGCGGCGCCATCACGTTGGTCCAGACCGGCACGATCGGGAGATCCATCTCGGGGCGCACGAACATCAGCGGAACGGTGAAGGCGTGGTCGATCAGGAACTCATCGGAGAACGCGAAATCGACGTGCTCGTCGAACCCGCGCGCGACGAACCACTTCGCGAGGTCGACGTCGATGCTCGCCTCGTAGGTTTTCAATCCGAACGCGCGGCACTCGTGCGGAAACGGACCGTTCGTGCGCGGCGCCTTGCCCACGAGAAACGCGGGCATGTTATCCATGAACCACTGATTGAGGTGGTCGCTTGCGATCACGACGATCACGTCGGCGCGCGCCGCGGCCAGCCGGTCGCGCATGTACGCGTAATCGGCGGCAATTTGCTCGAGCACCGGATCGTCGCCGCCCTCGAGCAGCAGTTTGGGCAGAAACGGGTTGTGCGTGAGTCCGATGATCTCGACGAGTTCAGCCATAATTTATGAAGGGCAATCGGGGTTTGTGCCGGCGATCGCGAGCCGTCGCTCTTTCGTCGCTTCGAACCACGAGAGATCGGGCGCGAGAATGACCGCGTCCGAACGCACCGCGTAGGCGTCGGGCTGCAGCGACTCGGGCGGAATGGTGCCTGCGGCCTGCATCGCTTTCGCGGCGGCGAGAAGACGCTTACGCACCGAGATGATCGCGAGATCGCTCGTGCCGAGATGCTCTTGCGAGCGGTCGCACACCGTTCCCATGCTTACCTGCATCGCCGCGTCCTGTGCCCAAAACTCGGGGATCCCGGAAAACGTCGACGTGCGCTGCGCTTCGCGATCTTGGAAGTAATCGTTTTCCAGGGTCGCGTTGGCGTACCAGTTGCCGAAGGCTTTCGACGACGGCGCGGCCTTGAATTTCGCCGAAATGTTCCAGACCGACGAACGCTCGAGCGCGCTCGAGCGCTCGTCATCGGTGAGCGGGCGGCGCGGATGAAATTGCAAACCGAGCACCAGCACGTTCTGATCGTCGATCGGCACCCACGAACGCCACATGCGTTTGGGGTCGGGCCCGTACGGTCCGGTCATCGCGAACGTCGGCAGCAGCTGTTGCGTGATGCGCCAGTATTTTTGCCCGTCGGGCGTGTTGCGGCCGGCCGCGATGCAGTGCCCGTACGGCATTTCGACGACTTCGAAGTGCGGATGCTTATCCACGGCGCGGATCTGGTCGACGTTGGGCTTCGCACCGTTGCGGCCCGCGTCGAGCCGGCTGTGCACGAACGACACGTGGCTCTGATCGATCTCGCCTTCCAGCGCTTGCGCCCAGTTCGTCGGCTGCACGCGCTTGCCGCCGACGTGGTGGCTCTGGGGCAGCTCCATCCATTCGAGCCGCGGCAACGGCGGCGGCGCGCTCTGATTGGGCCCCATGTAGGTCCAGACGACGCCGCAGCGCTCCTCGCACGCGTACGCGGCGATGCCGACTTTCGCTTTGAAATTGCTCTCGTCGGGTTCGCTCGGCATGTCGACGCACGACCCGGTGCCGTCGAACTTCCAGCCGTGATAGAGGCAGCGGACGCCGCCGTCTTCGTTGCGCCCGAAGTAGAGCGACGCGCGGCGGTGCGGGCAGTGCTCGCCCACGAGCGCGACCTTGCCGTTCTCGCCGCGGAAGGCGATCAGGTCTTCGCCGAAGAGGCGCACGCGCAGCGGCGGTCCCGCCGCCTCGACTTCCCAACTGAACAGAAACGGCAGCCAGAACGACCGCAGCACGCGCCCCATCGGGGCGTCGCCCGTCACGCGGGTCAGTAGCTCGTTGTCTTCAACGCTCAGCAAGGCACAACAAGAATCGCACAGGCGGGGGAGGTGCGGCAAGCCGTCAGATATCCTGGGATAAAAACTCCCCGCTACTGTCCCATCAGTGCTTGCCCGGCCTTGATGTAATCGGGCAGCCGTTCGCCCTGCGCCCGCGTGGTAACCCCGGTGCCCAAGAACTTCACGCGGCTCAACTCGATCGGCGAGATCGTCGTGTTGATAACCGGTACGTTGCCCGAGCGGGCAATCGCGGACTGTGCCGCCGGGCTCAGCAAGAAGTTCAGGAAGACCTCCGCAGCGGCCGGATGCGGCGCGCCCGCCACGATGCCGTTGTAGATTGCGACGAAGAACATGCCGTCGCGCGGCACGATGAACTTGATCGGCGCGTTCTTGGCATTCGACTCCTCGTAGTTCTGCATCGAGGCCGGTATGATGACGCCGCGCTGTCCGGTGTCGACCGCGTTCTCTTGTTCCGGTGCGCGCGAAAAGACGCGCGGCTTCGCGGCCACGAGCGCTTTGAAGAACGCGTCCCCGAGCGGCTGCTGGCCGATCATGTAGAACGAGAGGCCGCCGCCGATCGCGCCGAGGTCGTGAATGCCGAGCGTCTTGACGGCGTTCGGCTTCAGCACGTCCTTCCAAGTTTGCGGCCAATCCGCTTGCGGCAGCGTTTGCGTATTGACGGTGATGCCGTAGCCCATCAGATAAATCGGAACGACGTGCCGACCCTTGTCGAGAAACGGCGTGACCTTCGCTGAAACGGTGCGCAGATTCGGCATGCCGGCCGGATCGAACGTTTGGTAGAGGCCGCCTTGTACGGCTTGCCACGTACCGATGTCGCCTTGAGAAAACAGATCGGCGACGAAATGATGCGCGCGCTGCTCGGTGCGCACGCGTTCCATCCCGTCGGGTCCCGGCGTCTCGACGATATCGATCTTGATGCTCGGGTGCAGCTTCGACCACACGGCCAGCGCGGGCGCCAGCTGCGCCGCCGTGCCGGGCGCGGTGTACCAAACGACAGCGCCTTCTTTGTCGGCTTGCGAGGTGCTATCGGCACCGGCACCGCGGGTGAGCAAGGCCAGTGCGGCACCGCCCGCAACAAGGGCGCGCAGGATGAACGGCATACGAGGCGTCATGGCTCCCTATCGTGTTTGGAACGCGTCGTGAAACCTCTTAAGGGCAATGCGTGGCTATGGTGGGCGGTGATCGCGCCCCCGCTGCTGCTGATCGCCGTTCCCGCCGGCACGCTGGTCGCGAGCAGTTTTCGCGATGCGCCTCCGGGCGCCGGCGGCGCGTGGACGCTGGCAAATTACGCGAGCGTGCTGCTGAACCCGCGCGTCTGGTCGGTGGCCGTGACGACGTTTTGGATCGCGCTCGCCGCGACGGTACTCGCCCTGAGTGCCGGGTTCTTTCTCGCCTGGCTCGTCGCGCGCACCGACATTCCCGGCCGGCGCGTCCTCAGCGTCGTCGCGATCGTCCCGTTTCTCGCGCCGAGCCTCGTCGTTGCGATCGGCTGGGCGATCCTCGGCAACCCGGACAACGGCGTCATCAACCTGTTCTTCCGCGGGCTCACGCACGGCACGGGCAACGCGATCGACGTCTATTCCTACGGCGGAGTCGCGCTCGTGATGTCGTTTCCCGCCGCCGGGTTCATCTATTTGATGATGCTCGGGCCGCTCGGCAATTCCGATCCGAGCCTCGAAGATTCTGCGCGCTTGAGCGGCGCTTCGCCATGGTATGTGTTTCGCACGATTTCGGTGCCGCTCCTGATGCCGGCGTTTCTGCCGTTTGCGATCATCGCGTTCATCCGGGCGATCGAGGCCTTCGAAGTTCCGCAGATCTTGGGAACGCCGGCGGGCATCTACGTGTTCATCAACTTCATCTACGATGCGCTGAAGGTGCAGACGCCGCCGCATTACGGCACCGCGATCTCGCTGAGCGTGCTGGTCGGAACGGGTGCGCTCGTGATCGTGGCCGTTGCGGCGCGGCTGCAGCAAACGCGGGCGACCGTCACCGGCAAAGGTTTTCAACCACGGCGGATCAAGCTGCGGAAGTCGAAGGTTCCGTGCCTGATCGCCGCTTGGGGATATCTGGCGCTGGTGCTCCTGCCGCTCGGCGCGATCGTGCTTTCGTCGTTCTGGAAGTTCCTCGGCAACTACGATCCGAAGCTCGCAACGTTGGCCAACTATCAGTTCATCCTGACGGATGCAACCACGCAGCGCGCGCTGCTCAACACGGTCGCGTTGATGTTCGTCGCGAGCACGGTGTGCGTCGCGATCGGCGCTCTGGTGAGCTTCGCCTTGATCCGCAAGATCCGGTTCGGCCGCATCGCGATCGACGCGGTGCTGCTCATTCCGTGGGCGATTCCCGGGCTCGTCCTCGGCGTCGCGCTGCTGTGGACGTACATCAACGTGCCGGGGATGTACGGCACGTTCTGGGGCGTTCTCGCCGGCTTCATCACGCTCGGCATTCCGCTCGCGATGCGCTCGACCGGCAGCGTGCTCGCGCAGCTCAGCCCGGATCTCGAGGAAGCCTCGGCGGTGCACGGCGCAAACGCCGGCACGACGCTGCGGCGCATCGTGGTGCCGCTCATCATGCCCGGGTTGGTCTCGGCGTGGTTCACCCTGGCGACGCTGTTCTCGCGCGAGCTCTCGGTGGCGGTCATGCTCTACGGGTTCGGCAGCGAGGTCGCGTCGGTCCAGCTTTTGAGTTACTGGCAACAGGGTGAGGGCACGCGCGTCGCGGCGCTCAGCGTGCTGCTCGTGGCGTTCGTGTTCGGGCTTTACGTGCTGCAACAGCGCGTGACGAACGGCGCACGCGTTCCGGAGGCGCGATGAGCGCAGCATCCCGGCTTCGCATCGATGCGCTTTCCGTCGCGTACGGCGGAACGGAGGTCGTCCACCGCGTTTCGCTGGAAGCGCGCGACGGCGAATTCCTCACGCTGCTGGGACCCAGCGGCTGCGGGAAGTCGACGATCCTGCGCACCATTGCGGGCCTCGCCGAGGCCGCGTCGGGTGCGATCTACATCGGCGATCGCTGCGTGACGAATCCGGCCGCCGGCGTGCACGTGCCGCCCGAAGGGCGCGATCTCGGCATGGTGTTCCAATCCTACGCGATCTGGCCGCACATGACCGTGCGCGAAAACGTGGCCTATCCGCTACGCGTGCGGCACAAACCCGAACGCGAGATCGTGGCGGCGGTCGACGACATGCTCGCGCTCGTCGGCTTGAGCGACTACGCGCGCCGTAATGCAACCGAGCTCAGCGGCGGTCAGCAACAGCGCGTCGCGATCGCGCGCGCGCTCGTGTTCTCGCCCAAGCTCTTGCTGCTCGACGAGCCGCTGAGCAACCTCGATCAGAAGCTGCGGCTCGAGATGGGCGCGGAACTGCGCAAGATCCAATTGCGCACGAACATCGCCGCCGTTTACGTCACGCACGATCAATCGGAGGCGCTGATGCTCTCGGACCGGATCGCCGTGCTGCGCGAGGGCACGATCGAACAGATCGGCGTCCCCGAAGAAATCTACGAGCGTCCGGCGACGCCGTTCGTCAGCTGGTTTCTCGGCAAAGCGAACTTCGTGCCGTGCACGGTCGAACGCGCCGTCGAGGGCACGAACGGATCGCGCCTCGCCGTCACGGCCGGCGCGGGCCGGTACGCGATGAACGCATCGGCGGCCGGCGAGTTCGCACCCGGCGAAGCGGCGATGCTGATGCTGCGGCCCGAGGATTTCACCGTCGGCAACGGCGGAGCGGGACTGCCCGTGAGCGTGCGCGAGGCGCAATACGTCGGCGGGCGGCGGCAGTATACGGGCGATCTCGCCGGTGCGGTGGTCGAATTCGCAACCGAACGCGCGGTCACGCTCGCGGCCGGTGACGCGGTTTCGCTCGAGGTCATCGCGGAGCGAGGGATCGTGTTCAAGTCCGCCGCGGTCGCGGCGCTGAAGTAGCGGCGATGGAGCAACAGCTGCGGCGGGACGAGTTGGCGAGTTTCTTGCGCTCGCGGCGGGCACGGCTCGAACCGGAACCGGTCGCCGGTGCCGCGCGCCGCCGCCGCACGTCCGGCCTTACGCGCGAAGAGGTCGCCGCCGCATCGGACATCAGCACGGCGTGGTACACCTGGCTCGAGCAGGGCCGCCGGATCCGGGTTTCGGCGGCGGCGTTGACGCGCATCGCCGATGCGCTGCAGCTCGACGACGGCGAACGGGCGCATCTCTTTCAACTCGCCGAACAAACGCCGCGCAAGCGGTCGCGCAGCGAAGACGTCTCGATCGAGTTGCAGCAAATGCTGCGCGGCATGGGGACGAACGCCGTCTACCTCACCAACCATTGCTGGGACGTGCTGGCGTGGAGCGATGCCGCTGCGCGGGGCTTGATCGATTACGGTGCGCTGCCCGAAACCTCGCGCAATGTGGTCTACGATTTTTTCACCACGCCCGAACGGCGCGAGCAATTCGTCGACTGGGAGCGGCACGCGCATCGTTTCATCGCGGAATTCCGCGCCAGTTACGGGCGCCACAAAGACGATCCGCGCTTCGGGCCGCTCATCGAGCGGTGTTGCGAGAGCGCGATCTTCGAGCGGTGGTGGAACGAGCATATCGTGCACGAACGCACGCCCGGGGTGATGGAACTCGATCATCCGGCGCTCGGCCGCGTACGCTATACGTACACGACCTTCGCGCCGAACGCCGGGGGCGCCGTGCGGATGACGGTTTACGCACCCGCCGACGACCGGACGCGCGAAGCGCTCTTACGCGCGTAGGCGCGGGATGAGCCGCATCGCGTTGCCGCTTTCGATCGCGGCGAGGTCGCTCGCGGATATCCCTTGGGATTCCAGCGGGCCGAGGTTCTGTTTGCCCGTCACGTAGGGATAGTCAGTGCCGTACATGATCTGCGAGAGCGGAATTTCTTTGAGCAGCGAGGCCATTGTGGCCGGATACGTGGCGTTGGCGGTATCATAGTACATGCGCTTGAGTTCCGCTTCGATGCCGTTGGGCGCAATGGTGTCGAGCTTCACGTGCGTGTTGACGGCGAGCAATTCGAACCGGCCTGCGAGATACGGCAATACGCCGCCGCCGTGACAAAGCGTCCAGCGGATGTCGCGATACTTCACCAGCGTCCCGCTCATGAGCAAGCTAAGGAACGTACGCGCCGTATCCGTGGGGATACTCGAGCCACGAATCGGCGACATCGGGGACGAGTCCGCAGACAACAATTCGGCACATAGGGATGGAAGACGACCATTGCTTTGCGCCGGTTGAGCTCTGCCCACAACGGTGCGAAGGCCGCCTCACCGGGCCAGCGATTACCGAAGCTCGTCGGCAAACCAATGCCGTCGGCGTGCAGCGTGTCGAGGGCGTAGCGCGACTTCTTTGAGGCTCGCATCCACATCGGGCATCGGCAACGATGCGAAGAGGCCGTAGCGTCCGGGATGATCGCGCATCATCTTTACCGCGTACTCATTGCACGCGCGGGCGAGCGCCGGAATCGCGGCCGGGTCGGCGTCGAACCACACGCTCGTGCGGCGATGCGATGCGAGAGGATCGCGGTAGTCGTGCCGCTGGCGTCCATGTCCGCCAGCGACTTCTCCGGCGTCCAGAACCCCGGTGCGACTGCCGGCAGCGAATGTTTCGCTTGCCACGCGTTCATCACTGCGATCAATTCCGGCGGGTAGTGATGATGGTGCACGTCGATCAGCTTGCGCTGTGCCGGCGCTTGTGCGACCGCGCGCGTCCCCGGAAGCAACATCGTTGCCGCCGCACCAGTGGCGGCAAGAAAGTTCAATCGCGAATGAGACTGAGGATGGCAGTCGTGCATCAAGGCTCCTTACGGCGAGGGAAGAGGCGGGTTGTCGAAGGCCGGCGCGAAGCGCCCGACGTCAAAGATGCGATCGTCGCCCGATGCATCGAGAAAACCGCGAACGATGAACGTTCCGGTCGGATGTAAGCCCAGCGAGCGCGCGAGGTGCACGCTGCCGCTCGTGTCGCGCAGATACACGCCGCCGCCGAACGAGATCTGCTCGCCCGCGATCGTGACGACGGTGCCGGGCTTTTCCTTGAGCGCATCGGCGACCGCCACCGGCTGCGCGAACTCGATCGCTTTGTCGACGATCATGCCGAACGACGTGCCGAGCATCGCGACGCGCACGATGTACTTACCGGGCGCGTACGAGCGCCGGTCATCCGTCGTGCCGTCGATCGTCATGCTCGCGAGCTTCGTCGTACCGGGCGGCACGTCGAGCTGTCGGTTGATCGGGATCGGTTTGTGCTGGCTGAGCGACGACCACACCGGCGAGTCATCGCGAATCACGTCGATGCGAAAGAGATCGGCGGTGGGGAAATCGAGCCGGACCGTTTTCCCCGTCGTATTGTTCAGCGCGATCGCGACGACGAACGGCGCGAGCAGTGCGGTTGCATCGCGCTGCAGCGTTACGACCGCGACGATCGCGGGTTCGCGCGTGGGATGCGGCGCCGGCGAGGCGGTGGCGGCTGCCGTTACCGCGATAAAATCCGCCCGGTTCATCGTCCGCCGCGCAAAACGCGTCCGGGACGCGCTCCGGTGTAGGCGCCATTTCGCAACACCGCCGTTCCGTTGACGAAGCAGTCGCGAAGTCCCTCGGGCGGCACGAACGGGCGTTCGTAGGTTGCGCGATCGATGATGCGGCGCGGGTCGAACACGACGAGGTCGGCCCATGCGCCTTCGCTGATTTCGCCGCGGTTCGCGATGCCGAAAAGTTGCGCCGGCAGCGACGTCATGCGCCGCACGGCTTCTTCCACCGAGAAGAGTTGGCGTCCGCGCACGAAGCGCCCGAAGACGCGCGGGAAGCAGCCGTAGGTGCGCGGGTGCGGCACGCCGCGCGCCGTGGGGCCTTCGAACGCGCGCGCCGACGCGTCGCTGCCGATGCAGCAGAAATCCGCCGTCAACACCGCTGCCACGTCGTCTTCGGACATCGAGAAAAACGCGCAGTCGACGCGCAGCTCCTCCTCCACCAACAGGCGGATCGCGGCGCGCGCCGGCGAGAGGCGCCAATGCGCGGCAACTTCGTCGAGCCGGTAACCGGCGAACGCCGCGTTGCGATCGGAGCCCGTATCGGTGATGAGGATGTCGTGCCAGCTATCGCCGCCGGTGGCCGGATCGCGCGCGAACTGCAGCAGCATCGCGGTCGACGCCGCAATCGCCGGATCGCGCAAGCGTTCGAGCGTCGCCGCTTCGCCGCCGCGGCGAATCGCGTCGGGCAGGATGGTCGCGAGCTCGGTCCAGCTCGCGACGTACGGATACGCATCGATCGCAACGTCGGCGCCGCGGATGCGCGCGCGGTCGATCGTGGCGAGCGTGCGATGGACCTTGCCCCAGTTTCGCTTGCCGGCCGCTTTGTGGTGCGAGCAGCGCACGGCGACGCCGGCCGCATTGCCGACCGCCAGCGCTTCGTCGATCGCTTCGATCAAACCGTCGCCTTCGTCGCGCACGTGCGAAACGTAGCGCGCGGCGCCGGCTTCGCGCGCGACGGCGGCGCACGCCGCGAGCTCGGCGAGATCCGCATAGCGTGAGGGCTCATAGATCAACCCGCTCGACACGCCGAGCGCGCCCTGCTCCACCGCTTCGCGCACGAGCCGCGTTTGCGCTTCGAGTTCTTCGCGCTCGAGCCGGCGATCGCTGGCGCCGCTGATACACGCGCGCGTCGTGCCCAGACCGACGAGCGAGGCGACGTTGCACGCGACGCCGCTGCGTTCGACCGCGCCGAAGAATTCATCGAACGTCGTCCAGTCGACGTCGAGGCGATAGGTGCGCGCATCGCGCATTTTGCGCGCGCGCGCTTCACCGTGGAGCGGTGCAACGGACGTGCCGCAATTGCCGCCGATCTCGGTCGTCACGCCCTGGGAAATTTTCCCCAATGCGCGGCCGTCGACGAGCCATAACTCGTCGGAATGGGAATGGACGTCGATGAAGCCCGGCGCGAGCGCCATGTCCGTGCAATCGACCGTCTCGTGAGCGTCGCGACCGGAACAATCGCCGATGAGGGCGATTCGGCCCTTGTAGGTCGCGACATCGGTCACGAACGGCGTTGTACCGAGTCCGTCGATAGACCTGGGCATGCGAGAAAATCGTGTGTAACAGCGTTTAGCCTAGCCTTCGCCGGGTACGGGTGAGACCGCGCTAGCGAGAGCCGCGCAGGACAGCTTTAGAGGGGATACAGGTCAGATCATGTCTACAACTGACAACAACTCCAACGGCGGCGGGATGAGCGTGCGCGAGGCCGGCAAGCGTGGCGGCGACCGCGTGAAAGAGAAGTACGGCTCGGAATTCTACGAAGCGATCGGTCGTAAGGGCGGCGAGGCAACCAAGACCAAGTACGGTCCCACGTTCTACGAGGAGATCGGCGCGAAGGGCGGCCAGAAGCCTAAGCGTTCCCCGGCTGACGTATAGAGTGCATGCCCGACGAGGAGAAGCCGAAGCCGAAGAAGCCCAAGAAAGCCGACAACCCCGAGGGCGAAATGTCCGTCCGTGAGGCGGGGAAGAAGGGCGGCGACACCGTTCGGAACCGCTACGGCTCGGGGTTCTACGAAGAGATCGGCCGCAAGGGCGGCGAGGCGACGCGCGAGCGCCACGGCGCCGGCTTCTACGAGGCGATCGGCCAAAAAGGCGGCAAGGTCGTCAAGGAAAAGTACGGCGCCGACTTCTACGAACAAATCGGTCACAAGGGCGGTCAGAAGGTCAAAAAGCTGATCGCCGATGCGAAGAGCGCGGCCGCCGCGAAGGCAGCCGAAGAAGAAAGAGTCCTAGCAGCTTAGCGGCAGGCGCCGCGCTTGACCAGCCGCGCCCACTCTTTTCGCAGCGCGTTCAAGTTCGGGTTGCCGCCCTGTCGGATGTCCGGCTGAAGTGCAAACGCCAGGGTACCCGTCGTCCATGCGAGGGCGCGCATGTGGCGGACCGTGCCTTCGAGTGCAGTGACCGGTCGTGCACGTGCCGTCGGCGGGATCGCGGGTACTTATCGAACGACGCGCCCGCCAGCGGCCACTCGCGCAGGACGTAGAGCTTGGCCGCCCGAGACGTACTCGTAGCCGATGCCGCGGTTCTCGGGGTTGTCTTTGTCGTCGCCGTGAAAGGCCGGCAGCAGCGCGACCTCGGCGTAGTTCGGTGTCGGCACGAACGGATGGAACGTGATGCGCTCCATCGCTTCTTGCGCGCTCATCGGCAAGCCGCGCTGTTCGATCAGCGGCTTATCGGCTGGCGGTAAATCCGGGCACGCCTTCGGCGAACGCCGGCGCGGAGACGGACAACGACAAGAGCGCCGCGACGATGGCGGCCGATCGCAAGAAACGCATAGCCGGTTCTTCCCTACAGCGTGCCGGTGATCCGTCCGAGCTTCGTATCGCCGGTGGTGAAGTTCACGACGCGCGTCGCCGACGTGAAACGTCATGCCGCCGGCGTGGATCGTCGTCGGGTGATCGAGGTGCAGGATGTGGTCGTTGCCGGTGTAGTGCGCGCCGTCGGTGTCGAGCTGGCGGCGCTGGCCGCCGACTTCGATGAACGACGACCGGGCCGCTGACGACGAAATCGTTGATGCTGAGATTCGCCGATGACGTGTTTGGCCGTCATGTGCATGTACGGTTTGCCGTCGCGCAAGATCACGCCGTCGTGCACGTCGCTCGATCGTCCGCGAGCGAACCGTCGGGCGAGAGCGTTGCGGTGTCGTAATCGAGCGACCACGATTTGCCGTCGATGCGTTTGTCGTTCGCGCTGCCGCCGGAGAGCTGCGTTTGCGACTGCGTGCGTCTGGCGCCGGAATGTCGCTGCCGGCGTGAACCGTTTGCCACGCGAGCCAGCCCAGCACGGCAACCACGACGAGCGCGCGCGATCGACGCGCCAGCGCGCTAGCATTACGCGTCGCCGCGCCACGGGAATGCAAGCGCGAGCACGACGAAGACGAGCATGCCCGAGGCCGATCGGTTGCGGTCCGATGCGCGTGTAGAACGTGTCGACCGGCGCGCCGATGTCGCCGACGATCGTCGTCTGCGTTTCGAGCTCGGTGCGTTCGCGCCACGTGCCGTCGGGCGCGATGATGCCGCTGATGCCGGTCGATGCGGCGCGCACGATCCAGCGCCCCGTTTCCACCGCGCGCAGCGTCGTCGCTTGCGCGTGCTGTGCGGGGCCGTCGCTCGTGCCGAACCACGCATCGTCGGTGGCGACCGCGAAGAACGTCGCGCCGGCGTTGCACCGCTTCGACCGCGATGTCGCCGAACACCGATTCCCAGCAGATCAGCACGCCCGCGCTGCGTGAGCGGATCGATCTGCGGTCCGTGGCCTTGCGTGAAGTTGCCGATCTCGTTGACCGCCGGAATGGCGCGCAGCCATTGCGGCGCCGGTAAGAATTCGGCGAACGGCACGAGCTGCCGCTTCTCGACCGTCGCTTCGACGCTGCCGCTGGCGATCGAAGATCATCGACGTGTTGTAGAGGCGGCCTTGCGCGTCGCTCGTCGATCGTGCCGACGAAGATCGGGAAGCCGATGCGTTTCGCGAGCGCGCCGAACGCCGCTGCGCGCGCCGGTGTCGCGCGTCATGTCGGTGAGGATCACGGTTTCGGGCCACACGACGAACGCCGGATGCTGCGCGGCGACCGCTTCGCGTCATCTGCGCGTAGCGCTGCGCCGCGAGCAAGCGCGCGGCATCCGTTGCCTTGATCGGTTGCGCGATGTTGCCTTGAATCGCGGCGACGCGCGTGGCCGGCGCTGCGAGCACGCGCGCGGGCCACGCGAACCACGCGCCGACCGTGACGAGCACGCGCGGCTGCGACGGCAGCGGCTGCCGCGGGACGCAAGCGCGATTGCGTCACCGCAGCGGCCGCGATACGCGGCGACCGCGGCAACGACGAACGTGAGGCCGTAGCCGCCGGCGAATGCCGCGATCGGCCGCAGCGGGCTATCGATCAGCGGCAATCCGAGCTGTCCGAACGGCACGCCGACGATGCCCGACGAGCGCATCCATTCGGCCGCGGTGAACGCCGCCGCCGTCACGAGCGGCGCGAGCAGCGGCGCGCAGCGGCGCGCGGCGAGCGATGCGACGAGCGCGGTAAACGCGAACGCCAGCGCTTCGCCGAGCGCCGGGCCCGAGATCGATCACGAAGCCGAGCGGACCGACCAGCGCCGCGGCCGTTTCGCCGAACCACGAGAACGAGAGCGTGAAAAACACGAGCCCGCTCACGTAGCCGTTCAAGGCGGCGCTCCACAGCGGCAACCCAGCCCAAACGCGGAACATGACCGCCAAGGCAAACGGAATCACCCACCACGCGCCCGTACGCGGGAAGGCGAGGTGAAGCGCGAACGCGCAAAACGCCGTAGCAACGGCGGCGAGCGCCGTAGGAGACGAGAACGAAATGCGACGGGCGGGTTTTGCGTTACTTACGGCGTCGATGGCGGCGGCGGCATGCGGGCGAATCGTCACGGTTCCCAAGACGGGCTCGAGCGGAGGCTTAGTGCCGTCCGGCAACATGCTCATTCGCTACCGCGTTGCCGGAACCTTAGATTTCACCAACCTGCGCTATCTCGTCGTGTTCAACACGAACGGCAACGGCCACACGCCGTATGCGAACAGCCTCAACACGGCGTTCCTGAATTTTTCGTTCATCCTCGTCTTCGGCGGAACGCAGGTCGGCGGCGCGTCGTTCGCCCTGCTCCAAGTCATTCCGATCGGCTCGGGCGGGTTCACCACCGTTGCAGCTTCAAGTCAATCCGCAGCTGGGCACGCTCAATGCCAATAGCAACGGCCTCGGCAACGAGTTCACGTTCACGTTCAACCGGTTCGCTCATCACGCCCCAGCAAAGCGCGACACCGACTCCGGTGCCGACGCTGGCGCCCAACGCAGCATTCCGACGCTGGCATCCGGCGTCTCATCGCTGTGGGCGATCAACCTGTTCTCGGCCGACTCGACCGGCAACAACGCGATCGACGCGATCGCGTTCAGCGGCATCAGCGACACGACGTTCAACCAGTTCACCGTCGATACGACCCAGCCGTTCGACGTTGTGGTGAACAAGGCGCCGGGCTACACGCAGGTCGCCAACCAAAACGCGCAGATCGTCGCCGCCGAAGTGATCAATCAGCCTTAGTGAATTGAAGCTCTAAACTTCGTCGCAGGGCGAGTGGCCGCACTCGCAGCCGATTTCCATTTCTTCGTCGTTCGAGTCGCGCTCGCGGCAGATTTCCGAACAATAGGCCGCACCGCCCTCGGAGCGTCCCGTCACCGTACAGTTGCAAAGCTCGTATTCGCAGGGCTGTGTCATCGTGCTCATGCCGCCCGTATACCCAGTTTGCGGAGCTTACTGGCCGAAGAATTGCGACGGTGGCGAACGACTGCGGGATAACGGAGCTGTTGCCCGAGCCGAGTCCGAAGTTCAGGCCCTGCGAGGGGAAGGCGAGGATGTCGAGCGTGACCGCGACGGCCTTGAGGTCTTCGTTGTAGGAGATCCGGACCTCGTAACAGTCGCCGATCACCTCGCGCAGGTAGATGTTCTTGCTCTCCAGCCGCATGTGGTTCTTCCAATCCACGTAGGTCGCGAATTGCAGATCCGCGGTGCGTCCGATCGGCGTGATGATCTGCACGTTCGTGCGGTCGAAGCCGAACCCGGACCCCGGAGTAAAGTTACCGGTCAATGAAAGCGACGAGAGCGGTGACGGCCGCATCAGCAGTTGATAGGCCACCGGCTGCGCCTGCATATTGAACGCCGTGCCCGTTTGCAGCGAGAACGCGTACACGGAACCGTTGTACACCTTCAGTACTTCTTGCAGGTTCTTGTACGCGCCGCCGATCGTATCGAAGGTGAACGGTTCGTTGCCGAGGCCGTTGACGTGCTGGTTCGAGTAGCTGAGGATGTTTTGGAAGTGGTTGCCGATCGGTGAGGTGAGCGTGTCCATTTGCTCGACCTGCGCCTTCATGTCGCCCGTTCCGTAGGCGTCTTGCGTGATGTTCAGCGACGAGCTGAAGTCGCCGATCGGCAGATGATAGAGCGCCGGGCCGAAGTTGAACTGCGCTTGTGCGCGACCGGTCGCCAGCGCCGCGATCGGATCGCTGTACTCGCCGATCGTAAACGTCGCGCTGTTGGGAATGCCGCCGAGCAGATGTGGAAAGAGCGATCCGTGCGGCCGCACGAGCAGTTCGGGCAGTTTGTTGACGCCGCTCGGAGTCGCGGTGTCGTAACGGTCGACGGTGAGGTCGTAGTCGACCGTGTTTCCCGTTAAGTGCAGGTCGTCGTTGAAGTGCAGCGTGCTGCTGTCGCTGGTGATGCCGGAGAACGACGAGATGTTGTCGGTGTACGACGAGGTGAACGCGTTGTTCAGCTTCGGCGAAAACGCGTAGGCGTCGCTGATGCCGTAGTTGTCGGTCGTGCTCTGTCCGCCGGTCGATTGCTTGGAGAAGCTGTAGTTCTCCGTATCCTTACCGGTTGCTTTGGTCAGACCGAGCGCGAGCGAGGAGTTCGCGGGCAGCGAGACCAGCGGCCCGTAGTCGGCCTGGTAGGTGAAGCTGATCGTCCCGCGCAGCGCGGGCGAGATGATTTCCTGATCCTTGAAGTCGGCGTTCCACTGATCGGAGCCGTCGATTTTGCTGTGCAGCCGGAAGACGTCGACGTCGATCGACCGTTTGCCGTCTTTGCGCCGGAACGACGCGACGTAGCCGAGGCCGTAGCCGATCTTGGTGTAGAATTCGACGCGGTAATAGCCGTAGTACTGATTGCTCGTGCCGAAGCCGATGCGCGCTTTGACGTAGAAGCCTTCGGCGTCGGAATAGCCGATCAGCGGAACGAAGCCCGTTTTGCGCACGCCCGGAATCTGCTCGTGGCGCAGCGGAATGACCATCAGCGGAAGAAAGAAGATCGCGAGCGGCCCGAGGAACACGGTGACGCTGCGCGCGATCGCCTTGTCGCCCGGCGTGATGTCGAGCGTCTTCGCTTCGAGGTGATAGCCGCCGTGCGGATTTTCGCACGTCGTGATCGAGGCGTGCGTGCCGTGCGTGAAGCCGTCGGGCCGCGTCTCCATGTTCTGCGCGTTGAAGTGCAGACGGCCGTGGTCGACGCCTTGCGTCGTAACGCCGCGCCCGTTGATCAAGAGCGCGTGCTGCGTCGTGCGTGTCGAAGCGGATCGAGTCGGCGGTGAGCGTCGAGTCGCCCTCGCGGTTCTGGATGAACGTGTGGCCGGTGATGTCGATGTAGCGCGTGCCGTCGTAATGCGCGTGATCGCCGACGAGGATGCCGTCTTGATAGACGACGTTGACGTGACCGTCGAGATCGAACGGCTGTCCGGCGGTGCGGTTGCCGGTGAGCGTGTCGCCGAGGATCGCGTAGTCGTTGGGCCCGAGCGTTTCGCCGGGCGAGGGCGCCGGCGACGGCGTCGGCGACGCGCGTACGCCGGCCACGATCGGCCCGGCGGTCGGCGGCGGCTTCGGCGTTGGTGAGGCGGTCGGCGACGGCGCCGGCACGAGGTAGATCGGCCCGGTCGACGCGGCCGACGGGCTGGGCGAGGGGCTCGGCAGCGGCGGCGGCGTGTTCAGCGGGGTGTTGGTCGGCAGCGGCGGCGGCACGAGCACGCCGGGCCCGTACGGGATGACCGGCCGCGGCAAGGGTGCACCCGGGCTGATCGACGGCGAGGGCGCGGGCGAAGCACCTTGATCCTCGTCGTCTTCGTCCTCAGCGGCCCCCTGTGAGGAGGCTTGCGCGACGGTCTTCGGCGTCGGCAAACACGGCGTGTTCAGCATCGCGAGCGCGCGCGCTTGGCCGGCGCTCGTCGTAATCGACGGTGCGACTGCTTGCGCCGGCGCAACCATCCCCGCGATCAGCGTCCCGGCGATCGCCATGGCCAGTAGCGAACGCACTACCGGTCTTCTTTGAGGATCAAATAGCCGCCGCCGGCGGCCACGATGACGTTGGGCAGCCAGACGGCGATCCAAGGCGTGATCGCACCGTTCTTCCCGAACGCGGCGCCGACCGCGCCCAGGATGTAGTAGATGAACAGCACGACGACCGAGAGCGCGATGCCGAGCGTGCGGCCTTTCTTGCCGAAGCGCACGGCCAGCGGCAGCGCGATCAGTACCGCGATGAACGACGCGAACGGCAGCGCGTATTTCTGCGCGAGCGTGATCTCGAGCCCGGCGAGATCCGCGCCGCCGGTGCCGGTCAGCTTGCGAAACGCGATCTGGTCGCTCAGGCGCTTGGCATCCATCGCGTAGGGATCGTTGTACGCTTGGCTGAGGAACTTCTCACCGCTGTCGCCCAGCGGTAAGCGGAACGGTGATATCGCGCGCCGCGATCGTCAGCGCCTGCACAGTTCCATTGGGTAACACGCGAGTCTGGATTGCGCCTTGTAAAACGATGAGACCGTTTTCGATCGTCGCTTTGCGCGCGGTCGTCACGTCGAGAAACGGCGTGCCTTTGCCCTGCTCGAAGATCATGACGTTGTTCATCGTCTTGCCGTCGGGGTCGACCGAGTCGATGTAGAACGTCTTGCCGGTGGTCGGGTCGGTGCGGAAGATGTGCGGTTCGATCGGCAGCGTCGCCGTGCGATAGATGATCTGATAGAACGTGCGCGTCGAGACGTCGACGGCGCCCGGCGCGATCTTCTCGTTCACGCCGAACGAAACGAGGAACATCCCGAAGCCGAGCAAGAGCGGCGTGCGGCAGATGCGCAAGAACGAGACGCCCGACGTGCGCAGCGCGGTGATCTCGTTGTCGGCGGCCAGCCGACCGAACGCCAGCAGCGCGCCGAACAGGCAGGCGAACGGAAACGCCATCGGCGTCGCTTGCGGCATGCGCGCGATCAGGAAGCGCAGGATGAGGAAGACCGGCGCGCCCTTGTTGATCAGGTAGTCGGCGGCGAGCACGAAGATGTTCGCAAACCAGAACACGTACACGGCGCCGAGCCCGAACGCGAACGGCCCGACCAGCTCGCGCATGATGTACGCGTCGAGGATCGGCAGACGGAACCGCGGGCGCAGGCTACGGACGAACGTGCCGCGATCGAGGCTCGGAGCGACCGCCATTAGCGCAGGGCGGCGGTGATGCGCGCCACGTAGGAGCGCGTTTCGGGAATCGCCGGAATGCCGTGCACGGCGTCGACGAGTCCGGGACCCGCGTTGTAGGCCGCGAGCGCGTACGACACGTTGCCGTGATAGCGATGCAGCAGGTCGTGCAGGTAGTGCACGCCGCCGTCGATGTTCGACTGCGGGTCGAACGGGTTGCTCACGCCGTACTGCGTGCTGGTCGCCGGCATCAGCTGCATGAGCCCCATCGCGCCGGCGCGGCTGATCGCGGCCGGGTCGCCGTGCGACTCGGCGTCGATGACGGCGTAGACGAGCGCGGGCTTCACGCCGAACTCGTGCGCGGTCGAGTCGACGAGCGCGCTCAATTGCCCGGCCGGCAACGCATGCGGACCGCCGGGCAAAAAGCCGCCCTGGCTACACCCAAGGAGTGAGCCGAGGACAAGCGCAAGCGCGGCGGCGCGGAACCTCACCGGCCCGTGTTTCGGGTGCCCCAAACGGTTCGCCTGTGCTAATGCGCTGTGACGGCGGTTGCATAGAACCGGCTGAGATCGGCGCGCAGCGCGCGGAGCGCGTCGTCGTTGAGGTAGATCATGTGGCCGGACGGATAGTAACCGAGCGAGATCCGCGCGCGGACCGCCGGGTCTAGGCCCACCTCGCCCAGCTCGTACTCGGTGGTATAGAAGGGCGTCGCGAGATCGAAGAGCCCGTTGGCCGCGAAGACGCGCAGGTTCGGGTTCGTGTGCATCGCCTCGCGCAGATCGGGGATCACCGTCGGCGCGAGCACCCGCCCGAAGAAGCCGCGCCGCTTGAAGTTCCAGCTGTTGACGACTTCGGACGGCAGCGCGCGGTACATCCGGTCGGTCGTCCAGTTCAGCTCCGACTTCGCGTACGCCGTGAACGTGGTGATGAAGGCGGGGGCCACGGCTTCGTACGACGGGTCGAATTCGGGCGTGCCGCGATTGCGGTCCATCGCGGTACCGGCGAAGCGCCCATCGTAGCGTCCGAGAATCTTGCCCTCGGAGCGCAACAGTTCGCTCTCGAAGCGCTGCGGTGGAAACGCGCTGAGTTCGCGCGCTGCAGATAATCCGTATCGAGTCCGATGAAATTGTGCAGTTGCTCTGCGAGTGCAGTGTCGTCGCTGCCCCTCGACAAGCTCGGGGTGACAGTGGGAGGGCGCATGATCGTGGGCAGGTATACGTCGCTCGTGAATTTGCGCGCGGCGTCGATGAACGTTTGCACGTCGGCGGGCGGATTCGGAACTTTCTTGTGATACCACGCGACCGCGGCCTCCGACGGGATCGCGAACGCATCGGGCACGTTCTCATCGCCCGGATTGCCGAAGTCGTCGGCGTAATCGAGCAGCGATGAGACGAGGATCACGCCGTTGAACGCGACGCCGTCTTTTTGCAGTTGATCGACGAGCCCGGCGCTGCGAAACGTGCCGTAACTTTCGCCGAGCAAGAACTTCGGGCTGTTGGCGCGGTCGTTTGCCGCGATCCAACGCCGGATGAATTGGCTGAAGGCGCGGATGTCTTCATCGACGCCCCAGAAATCTTTGTCGGCGCTCTTGCCGGTGGCCGAGCTGTAGCCGGTACCGACGGGATCGATGAACACGAGATCGCTCGTGTCGAGCAGCGTCGACGGGTTGTCGGCGAGCTGACCGGAAACCGGTGCGCCGAACGTCTTGTCGGCCATCACGATGCGACGCGGGCCGAACGCGCCGATGTGCAGCCAGAGCGACGCCGAGCCCGGCCCGCCGTTGTAGAGAAACGTGACCGGACGTTTGCGGTCGCCGGTGGTGTAGGCCACGTAAAAGACGTTGGCGGTCGGTTCGTTCTTGTCGTCGCGCAGCGTCAGCGTGCCGGCGGTCGCGGTGTAGGCGAGCGCATCGCCATTGGCAAGGTGCATCGTATGGTGCGTCACGACGGTGCGCGCCGCGCGCGCGGGCGCCGGCGTCGACGTATCGTCGGCGCGCACGGCCGCGAAGGATGCCAACAAAAGCACGAGCGCGACAAATGTCATCCCGAGCTTGTCGAGGGGACAGCGCCTCAATGCGTCGGTCGGGAACGGTGACGGTGTTGCCGCCGGCCGCGCTGATCGTGACGTCGCCCGGGTGCGCGCCCGGAGACGGCGGGACGAGTTGGAATTCGTACGTCTTCACGCCGGTCGGCGGCGTGTGGAACGAGACTTGCTGCGGCGAGCACAATCCGTCGGCGCAGAACGATCCGACCCAGTCGCGCGCCAAACCGTTGGCGTGCAGCGTGACGGCGGAATCACCGGCAGCCGCGACGATCAAGCGATACTTGAGCGTCGAGGCAACGCTGCCCGGAAGATCGGGACCCGTCCACGGCGCAACCGAGAGCACCGGTTTGCCGTTGCCGCCGGCGAGTGCCACCGCGATGAGCCCTTCTTGCGTGCGTTCTTTCACATTGCGTTTCAGTTCGGGATAACGGCCCTTGGGGTCGAGACGATCGCCGTAGGCGTTCGCTTGCGCGAACGTCGCGCGCGTGTTCTTCACGTCGCCGAGCGACACGTAGACGTTCGCCAAGTCGAGCGACGTGTCGGCGACGTCGGCGATGTTGTCCTGCGTCGGCGCTTTGGCCGCCGCCGCGCGCAACAGCGCGAGCGAACGGACGTAGGCCGGTACGGCGGCTTCGAATTGCTGCGTGCGCTGATAGGCGAGACCGAGGTCCGACCAGCCGTCGCCGTCGTTCGGCCGCAAGGTCACGTAGCGCTTCGCTTGCGCGATCATCGCCGGATAATCGTGGAGGCGGTAGTAGGCGCGCGAGAGCATCGCGGTGAGCGACGGATTGCCCGGCACGAGCATGAGCGCGGCGCGATCGGTGTCCGCCGCATCCGCCCAGCGGTTGAGATCGCCTTGCCCGTGCGCGAGCAGCGCCAGCGCGGCGGCCTTCTGCGCGGGCGTCGTTGCCGCATTGCGGAGCGCGGTGCCGGCAGCGATGCGCAGCAGGCCCTCTTCGCGTTGCGTTTTCTCGTCGTCGACCATCGCTTGATTCTTGTCTTCGGCCGCTTCGGCGCGCGCCATCGCTTTCTGCGCCGCTGCGAGCACGGCGTTTCGTTGCGCGGCGGTACCGCTGAAATTGTAGCGGGCCGGGTCGAGCTCGGCGTCGATCAGCGTTTGCTGGGGCGACGAAAAGACGGCGTTGCGGCCCGCGCGCGCGGCGGCGATATACGACGCGAGCTGCTTCGGTTCGATCCCGCCGACCCAGCGCGCGCGCACGATGCCGTGCGCGTCGAGCACGATCGTGGTCGGGATGTATGCGATGCCGAAGCCGTTATAGACGTCGGGGCCGGCGAGCGCGGACGGATACGGCACGCCCTTCGCGGAGAGGAACGTCTTGACGATCGGCGCGGTCTCGGTCGTGTCGATGCCGAGGAATGCGACGTCGGGCGCGTGCAGTTTGCGGTACGCCGCGTTCATGTCGGGCGTCTCGGCGCGGCACGGCGGACACCAGGTGGCCCAGAAATTCAGCACCGTGACTTTGCCCGCGGTTGCGGTCCGGATTCAGCGGCGTTGCCGCTCAGCGTGGTGACGTGCAGCGGCGGTGCGGCCGAACCGACCGGCGCGTTGCCCGAATTCGGTGCCGCGCCGAGTGCGGCGAGAACTGCGAGCAGAGCGAAGACGCGCATTTAGAGTCCCTGAGCCATGATCTCGGAAGCGGGGAAGACGGCCTTGAGCGTGCCGTATTTCGCCGCGGCGTTCACCAGCGGCTGAATTTTCGTCGCATCGAGTTTGTCGTGATAGTACACGCGATGCGCTTGATCGGCGATTGCGACGCCGGTGTATTTCTCGAGGATCTTCGCCGTGATGGGCTGGTTGGCGTTGGCCCAGCGCGCCGTCTGCGTCATGACCGCGGCGAAGCGCCGCATCACGTCGAGGTGCGCTTTGACGTAGTCGGCGGTGGCGAAATAGCCGCCCTCGGAGAAGTCTTTTGCGATCGCGTCGTAGCAGTGCGCCAGCATGCGGCCGTCAGTCGCCAGCAGCTTGTCGAGCGCGGGCTCTTCCATCGCGGCAGCGTCGACGCGGCCCGCGACGATCGCCGTGTCCATCGCGCTGTACGGCATCTCGACGAACTTGATCGTCGAGAGATCGGCGCCGTTCTGATCGAGCCACGCGCGCATCGAGATCTCTCCGAGGCTGCCGAGCGTGGCGACGGCGATCGTCTTGCCGTTCAAGTCCTTGGCCGTGCGCACGGGCGAGGCTTTGGCGACGACGCAGGCCGCCGTCGGCGAGGCGGTCGTGTACGCGCCGGCCGGCGCGACGTAGACGAAGTTCAGGCCCTTCTCGTGCGCTTGCGCGATCGAGAGCGCGTTGCCCGAACCGACGTCGACCGTGCCCGATGCGACGGCGGCGGCAATCGCCGGTCCGTTCGCGGCCGCGACGATCTCGATGTCGAGGTTCGCTTTCTTGAAAAAGCCTTCGTCCTGCGCGTAGAAGACGAGCGCTCCGACTTCGACCGGCGCGGCGCCGACGCGCAAATGGTAGGGCTGCTGCGCAACGCCCGGCGCCGGCGCAAGCGCGAAGCAAAGGACGCTCACGGCGATGGCACGCACGAGCCGCCGATCGATCATCTGAGGGGATTTCGGCCAGCCGCCGAACGGTACATGCCATGCTTAGCGAGCTTGAAAACACGCACCTGACGCTGGTCGGCCCCGGAACGCCGATGGGCGAACTCCAGCGCCGGTACTGGCATCCGATTGCCGCCGTTGAGGAGCTGAAAGACGCCTGGACCAAGCGCGTCCGGCTGCTCGGCGAAGATCTCGTGCTGTTCCGCGATCGCAGCGGCGTGCTGGGCCTCGTTGCCGAGTTCTGCCCGCACCGGCGCGCATCGCTCGCCTACGGTATTCCGCAAGAAGTCGGCATTCGCTGTCCGTATCACGGCTGGCAATTCGACGCCAGCGGTGCCTGCATCAATCATCCCAACGAACCCGACGGCAGCACGTTTAAAGAGAAGACCGCGACGACCGGTTATCCCGTGCAAGCGCTCGGCGGATTGATTTTTGCCTACATGGGTCCGTTGCCCGCGCCGCTCTTGCCGCGCTGGCCCGGTTTCGTCGTCGACGGCGCCATCCGCCAAATCGGCCAGGCGATCATCCCATGCAACTGGCTGCAGATCATGGAGAACTCGCTCGATCCCGTGCACACCGAGTGGCTGCACGGCAAACTCCAGGAATTCGTGGAAGAGAAGAGCGGCTTCGCCGGCACGCACTATCAGATCTCGCGCAAGCACCTCAAGATCGCGTTCCAAGAATTCAAGTACGGCATCTATAAGCGCCGTTTGCTCGAGGGCGCATCGGAAGATTCAGACGATTGGCGCGTCGGGCACCCGGTGCTCTTCCCGAACATTCTCGCGGTCGGCAGCGGCGGCGGCAAAGTCTGGAAGTTCCACGCGTATCAAATGCGCGTGCCGCTCGACGATACGACGTCGATGCACTACTGGTACATCGCCTACGAACCGCCCGAAGGCATGCAAGTGCCGCAAAACCTGCTCGATCGCGTTCCGCTCTACGACTTCCCGTATCGCGACAAGCAGGGCGAGTTCCGGCTCGACATCATCGACGCGCAAGACGTGATGGCGTGGGTCACGCAAGGCCCGATCGCGTTACGCCATCTCGAGAAGCTCGGCACGACCGACACCGGCGTCATCCAATTCCGCAAGATGCTGCAACGCGAAATGGCCAAGGTCGCACGCGGTGAAGACCCGATCGGCGTGATCCGCGACCCCGCCGAAGAACAACGCGCTCGACATCCCGGTCGAAAAGAACAAGGCGCATTTCAGCGACGGTTTTGAGAGCCAGATCCGCCGTACGCAAGTGCAATTCTCGCCATTCATCCCCGACCTGATCAGGGTGTTCGAAGAATACAATCAGGAACGAGCCAAAGCAGCCGAACCCGTCCTAGCCTAACCGGCCGGCTGTATGGCAGCAACGATGGCCGGCCGGATCGCGATCGTCACCGGCGCGAGCAGCGGTATCGGTGAGGGGATCGCGACAGCATTCGGGGCCGAGGGTGCGACGGTGATTCTGGGCGGGCGGCGCCCGGCGGAACTGGATCGCGTGGCCGCGGCAATCACGGCAGCCGGAGGAAAGGCGCTTCCGGTACCGGGCGACGTTCGCCAAGAAGCCGACGTGGTCAAATTATTCGAGGCTGCGAAAAGCAACTTCGGGCGGCTCGACGTGCTGGTGAACAATGCCGGCGTCACGGCGCACAAGCCGATCGACGAGATGTCGCTCGAGTTTTGGAACGACGTGATTGCGGTCAACCTCACCGCCGCGTTCATCGCGACGCGCGAAGCGGTGAAGATGATGAAGGCGCAAGACCCGCAAGGCGGCCGCATCATCACGATGGGAAGCGTGTCGCAGAAGACGCCGCGGCCCGATTCGCTCGCGTATACGGCGACGAAGCATGCGCTGCAGGGGCTCACGCACCAGGTTACGCGCGACGGCCGCGCGTACGGCGTCGTCGCATCGATCATTCATCCGGGTTCGACGCTGAGCGGCTTCACGCGTCAGACCGTGGGCCGCGAGCCCAAAGCCGGTCCCGGACCGACGCCGCAGCAATACGTGATGGCGGCGTCGGACGTGGCGCGTATCGCCGTCTTGATGGCCACACTGCCCGATGAAGTGAACCTGTACGAAGCGACGATTCTTCCCAACCAAATGCCGTCGTTCATCGATCGCGGCTAACGACCGATGGGGACGCTCGAGACGCCGCGGCTCCTGCTGCGTTCGTGGCGCGACAGCGATGTCGATCCGTGGGTGGAATTGAGCGCCGATCCGCGCGTGATGGAGCATTTCCCGTCGACCTACACGCGCGCGCAATCGGAGGCGAGCCTCGTGCGCATGCGGGAACGGTTGGAACGCGACGGGTACGGCTGGTGGCCGGTCGAGGTCAAGGGCGGAGCGTCGTTCGTGGGCGTTATCGTGCTGCAAGAGATCCCGTTCGACTCGCACTTCACGCCGGCGATGGAGATCGGCTGGTGGTTCGCCTACGACCACTGGGGCAACGGCTATGCGACCGAAGGCGCGCGCGCCGCGCTCGACTTTGCGTTCGGCGAACTGCAGCGGTCCGAAATCGTGGCGATCACGACGCCCGTCAACGTGCGCTCACAACGGGTGATGCAGCGCCTCGGCATGACGCGCGATCCGAACGATGATTTCGACAACCCCTACATCGCAGCGGGCCACCCGCTGCGCCGGCACGTGCTGTACCGGCTGAAAGCGCCCGCGAGCTAATCGCGCTAGCGCGCGACGCTGTTGCGGTCGTGGATGAAACCGATGAGCAGCTCGATCGCTTCGGCGGCAACCGGCGAGACGGGTTCCTTGATAAACGAGTGCGGCTGGCCTTCGAATTTCTTCAGTTCGACGGAGCCGCCGGCGCTGCGATAGGCGGCAGCGAACTTATCCGCCATGTCGGGCGTGACGTTGTCGTCGTTCGTTCCCTGCGCGATGAACAGCGGCGGCAACGGCGTCACCGCATCGCCGCGCTCGAGCATGCGCTGGGGATTGCCTTCGGCCATCGCCGCTTCGTCGGGCCAATACGCATCGTGCGCGGCGACGAGCTTGTCATTGCCCTTGCCCTTCGCCATGTGATAACGCGCCAGCGGATCGGCGATCGGCCAGCATGCGGCGACGAACGCCAGCGTTGCATCGACGGACGGCGAGCCGGCGAGCGGAATTGCCGTGTAGCGCGGATCGTGCGGCTGCAGTGCGTTCACGAGCAACGTCTGCGCGCCGCTTGAGGTCGCGATGCCGCCGACGAGTTCGGGACGCGTGTGCAGTTCGGCCGCGTGCGCTTTGAGCCAGCGGATGCCGTAGTTCACGTCGGCCGCGGAGTCGGGATAGCGGCCGTCGGGCGGCATGCGGAAGTCGAGCGCGAGAACCACGACGCCGGAAGCCGCGAGCGCCTTGTCGAGCGCCGCGTTGCTGAAGCGGTCGTTCATCGTCCACGCGCCGCCGTGCACCTCGACGACCGCCGGAAACGGACCGTCGCCGTCCGGCTGATACAGGTGCGCTTCATACGAACGGTCGCCGTGCCGGAGGTACGAAACGTCGCGTTCCTGGACCGAGTGCGTAGCCATGCGCGGAACTTCCCGCGCCAATACTGAAAGCCTCCGTATGGATGCGACGTTCGAGCGTTTGCGCGCGCTCGATGGCAAGCAAGTTTGGACCGCCTTGCTGCGCGCCAAAGATCTGCGCGGAGCCGCGGTCTATCGCAGCGGCACGTTCCGTCTCTTCGACCGTCCGAATGCCGGCGCGAATCCGGTGACGCGAATCGTCGATGACGCGGGATTGCCGCTGGTGACGTTCCGCGGTTCGGACATGCTC
>CAWJSM010000009.1:0-570090 GCA_963845455.1 Vulcanimicrobiota bacterium
TGTTCCGCCGCAAAAGCACCGACATTGGTAAGCAATTATTGTTGACAAAAGTTACCGTACGATTCACGCGCTGCTTCCTCGCAGGGCTAAGTCGATGACGTTTGCTGCTGGGTGCACGTTGTAGGAACGAGGACTTACATCGATGCTATTATCAGGCACGTACTCGAAAACACAAACAGTCTACCCCGGCGCGGAGATAACCGAGCGCGACGTGCGTTCCTTCCGAGCACAGGTCGGCTTGGCGCTGGCGTCTGCAGAGTCTGTGATCGTCGATTTGCGGCGTACGAAACGCATCGATGGTTGGGCGTTACTTCACAATCTGGGATCTCGCGGAAAAATTCAGTCCGCGGCTCACCTTCGACGTCCCCGATTATCTTCGCAATTCCGTATTGCATACCAGATCGATCTAACTCTCTCGGCAGATTCGTACACACGTTTCCGATGTTGAAAGGACCTTGGGGGGATGCAGCAGCGTAATAAGAACGCGGCGCTCGAGAGGAAAAATGTCGTCTGGGCCTCAGATCCCGCCAGAGGCGATCTTCACACCGCTCCTACCTCAGCAACGCTCCCTCGACGATGTCGCGATTCTCACCATGAGATTCGCACACGCAACAGAGTAATGCCAACTCGAAGGTGAATGGCCGTCCGGCAAAGTTAGCCGATTTGCTTAAGGAACGATAGCGCGTTCATCAATTCGTCGAGGCAGGTTCGACGGCACCTGCACGTAACGCGGGCGCAAAGCCGTGCTCACAATAATAGCGTAGCGCCAGCGCGAACAGTGGCATCAATTGATCCCCGAACCGCTGCCAGTTGATGGAGAATGTCGATGACGTAGGCGTGTTCGTCTAGCGCTTCAATGACGTGGTCCAGGTGACCACGGGCCGTCTTAAGGCGATTGCGTAGATCTTTCGTACGCTCGACGTTCAGGGGGCTGCGGTGTGGGTCCAGAGATCGTTTTCGTGGCACCGATGAACCTTTCTAGATCGGGAAGGACAGAAATGTCTTGGTGCGGGCCGCGTCCCTTCGCTCGCTCGAGCTTCGGCGGAAGCACGCCGATAATCATGGTATCCCACTGGGGGTGGGGTATGGAAAATACCTTATTTTATTGGCCTTTTGGTAGTTTTACCGATGCCATTTCGGGAATTCTCCTTTCAGGAGGCTCCTGAAAAATGAGCATAAACTACAGTCCAACAAAACAACAGCAACAACAGCGGCAAGAACAACAGCACGCCGGAAAGGCGCCACTACCGGCGCTACATTGGACACCGACAGGATTGGTCGAGACCTCATATGTTTCGCAGACTGAGGTTCGACAGCTCGAAGAGCAACGCGAAGCATCGCATGCAGAAGCGGCGCCTTTAGGTCTGTTCGGCTTTGCGCTCGGTACGTTCGTCGCGTCCATGGTGATTTCGGATTGGTACCCAGCGAGCGCAATGGTCGCGATCATCCCGGCCGTTCTGATTTTTGCCGGCTTCGGGCAATTCATCGCTGGGTTACTGTCGTTCAATCGTGGCAGCACGTTCGGCGGAACGACGTTTTGTTCTTACGGCGCCGGAAACATCATTATCGCGGCGTTTCTCTGGATGCAGCATGCGGGTTTGATCCCCGTCTGCGCAAACGACCAAGCGATACTCAGGGATCGGCCTGTTCTGCTTTGCCTACATCTCGGTCATGCTGGGCATCGCGGCGCTGCGTGCCAATATCGCGTACGCGCTCACGATTGCGGCCCTCGTGCCGGGTTACGCGCTGGCGGCAGTCCCGATGGTCGGCGGCAACGCACTGGTGGGTCACGTCGGCGGCTGGTGTCTTGCGGCGGCGGCCGTACTGGCCTTCTATGCCGGTGGCGCAGTCGTAGTAAACAGCAACTGGCGCCGCGAGGTGTTACCGCTCGGGAATCTGATGAAGTAATTTGATGCAGTAAGGAAAGGGAGAATGCGTGCGGGCACGATGCCCGCACGCTAACTTGCAATGATAAAACAATTCAAGAAGCCACTATCGGTGCTTGCCGCAGGATTGACGCTGAGCCTGGTCGTTGCGAACGTCGAGCCCGTGTTGAGCGCAACGATGACCTTCACCGGTCGCGTCGTCCACGTGTCCGCGGACAACATCAAGGTCGAGAATCCCCGATCCCAAAGGACCATGAGCTTCATGCTCATGCCTCACTTCGATCAGGTGTTTCAGCTTGATGGCAAGACGACGTATCAAATGAAGCGGCTCCGGCCAGGAACCCCGGTTCGCGTTTCTTACGACGAACGGTTACTCGGAATGCGCCACGCCGATCGCATCGTCGTGATGAGTCACGACAAGCGGGGATGACCCGCAGGAGATTACACCGATGAAAGATAGACAGAACAGGTTCCGCGCGGCGAGCGCAGTCGTCCTAGCCGCCGGAATCGTCAGCGCTTGTGCGGCTCCCGCTTTCGCTCAGTCCATGCAGCAAGCACCGATCTCGCCTACCGATCGCGCGTTTGTTACGAACATGTTACAGGAATCGCGCGGGCAGTTGGCGTTGGCACGTTTGGCGGCAGCCCGCGCCATGGGTGCAGAGGCGTCTTCTGCTGCTTCTCAAACGCGCTCAGAATGGAGCGCGCTGCGGGCGCGTTTGACCTCGATCGCGTACGCGCAAGGGGCGCCGGTCCGGGGAACGCTCGACGCACGCCAACGGACGCTGCTGCAGCGCTTAGGGCGAACACAACCAGCGCGCTTTGACCGAGTATTTCTAGGCGATATCCAGACCGGCAACATGACGGCGTTGGATCGGATGCAGCGCGAATCTTCTACGATGAATCCCGCGCTAAAGCGTTTTCTTACATACGCACAACCGGTCGTTTCGAGCGATGAACAGATGACCTCCGACGACATCTCAGTAGAACACTCGTCACCAGGCTGACGAAACCGTTCGCAAATCCGGAAGCGAGCGGTCGCGTTTGCGTTATCCCGGATCACCTGAACTCACACCAAAGTGGCAACTTCGAAGCGCAGAAAATATTCGCGGACTTCGCCCGGCTCGAGGAACGGCAGCGTTCCGTCGGCGGCAGCAGCGCGCCGACCGTCAACATTGGTGCAGTTTGCCGGTTCAACCGCCATAACGTACGTGCCGAAGCCGAGCATACGCCATGTAAAAAGTCCAGGTAATTGATCGGGGCGGAAGGCCACGGATAAGGCGGTGCCGCCGTTGAGTGTGAGATTCTGGACGGTCGCCTTCGCCCAGCCATCCGATTTTGCGCGCGGGCGGTGAATAAACACCTGTTCAGCAAATTGGGGCTGGGGTGCACCGCCCTTCGCCCACCAATCGAGACCGCGCGCCGCCGCATCATCGCGAGGGCGGGTGTCGTCGGCGTCAAGGTTCCAAAAGGCACCCTCGTCGAGCAGTGGATAGCCGGCATTGCAATGATAGAGCAGCAAGTGCGGTTCACTTCGGCCGCCGTCGTTGGTAACGCGGTCGTGCAGTTCGATCGCGTTCCGGTTGATATGAACTCGCCAGGTCCGCTCGACACGCAGAGCGGCACCAAACATGCGAACTTGACGAATCGTGCCCGCGACCTCGATCACCGGCTCGGCGGCCTCCCAATTGGACGCGTAGCGCACCTCATCGGCCGCCGTTCGGTTATAGTGACCGTGCTGTGGCCAGCTCCCCCATTCGTCAGTTCCCGGCGGACCGTAAGCATCGATGCCGCACGTCGTGACCAGTCCTCCGAAAAACGTTCGCTCGAATAGGTCGACCGATGGATCACGCCCCTCCACGAGGCCCGCATTTCCCGGCCCGTACCAGGTCAGCGGGACACCGCGATAGAGCAACTCGCTCGCATCGAGACCGCGACCCGGGATCAACGTGAGCTGCAAGCCGCCAGCGTTGCGAACCTGAAGTGCGCGCATGCCATGCCGGGGATCGTCGTCATAGACGACCGGGGAAACGCCGGCGATGCGCGCCGGATCGATCGTTCGGCGCCGCAAATCCGCAATTGAAGGCATTAACTCTTGGCCCCTCCGCCAGCGTACGAAGCGATCTGCGTTAGCCGCCTGCTCGATCGCTTCAGCGTCGCGCTGCAGCGGCGAACCCGTCAAGTCGTCTGCCACGATTACTCCCCGGCTTATGGCAAAAAGCCCCTAGTCGTCCTTTTCCCTTGTTCTCCGCATCAAACGCTAACTAGTCGGCTACGATGACCATATTCGCTCTCCTGGGATCCGGCCACGATCCATGCCGCCTACTCCGTAGACTCCTCAGGGAACGGCTCACGGAGTGGAAAGATCCGAATTAAAGCAATTCGCACGAGACCTGCAAGCGGCACTGCCACGATCAAACCAACGAAACCGAAGAGGCGCGCTGAAATCAGCAGCGCGAAAATTACTCCTAGGGCCGTAACGCGGACGGTACTACTTACGATGCGGGGCGCGAGAATGTGCGCCTCGATTTGGTTGATCGCCACAAAGGCGATGCCAACGGCCACAATGCTACCCCAACCATTATACACGATGGCGACGATGCCCGCGGGAAGAGCGCCGGCAAAGGGGCCGACGTAAGGAATTACGTCCGCAAGTCCGGCCCAAGCGCCGATCAATAATGCGTACGGCACATGCAAGATGAGGAGGGCGATAGTGGCCAGCGCCCCCACCGCGCCGGCAACAATCAGCTGTCCGCGGACGAAGCCGCCGAGAACCGCATCTATGTCGGCGAGCAGGGAAAGGACCGGCGCTCGCCAGCGGCGCGGAATCCGGCTTATTGCAAACTGCTGAATGATTGGAGCCTCGGCAATCAAGTAGACCGATACCACAGGGATTGCGACGGCGATGGCACCCAGAAAGGTGAGCGTGCCTAAGGCATTGACGAGACTGGAGGTGTACGTGCTCGCATTTCGCTGGAGTTGTGCAGCAATTTGCGCAGGCAGCTTACGCAGCCAGCTTTGAATGATCTGCGGGAGCTTATTGATGATTGGGTTGTGTGGATCCGAAAAGAACCGTTCGATGGCGCTTTGTATCGTCGGTATGTTGTGAACGAGACTGACAAATTGCGTGCTTACGGCCGGCACGATGAGGTAGGCTATGCTTGCGATGGCAAGCGCGCCCGCAACGTACACGACAGTGAGCGCGCACCATAGAGGCAAGCGACGACGCAGCAGTGCGACGGCTGGTAGAACCAGGTATGCCAGCAGAATCCCCCCGACCAAGATGGTTGCAGCGCCGAAGAACTGGCGCGCCAAGGTGGCGACTTCGTTGAGGATGAGATAGCCGAACACGATGGCCCCAAGGAATTTGAACCACGCATCCGCCCGGCTGCGCCAAGGTGGCTCCCGCTGCATAGAACGATTCTTCCCAGATGCTCTCATTCCAGCGCGGTCGCCGGATCTTCGACAGCTGCGAAGCACGCCATGACGCCGGCGCTCATTTCCGACCGATGCGAAGCGAAACGCAGC
This sequence comes from Vulcanimicrobiota bacterium, assembly GCA_963845455.1. Taxonomy (GTDB): domain Bacteria; phylum Vulcanimicrobiota; class Vulcanimicrobiia; order Vulcanimicrobiales; family Vulcanimicrobiaceae; genus Lustribacter. The sequence goes on from CAWJSM010000009.1 coordinate 5,412, forward strand.
CGGTCTTGCCCGCCTCGTATATCCGAGCGCTCAGCGTCCGCCGGCGGCGGTCAAGAGCACGACTACCGAGCGCCGGTTGCTTGGATCAGCCTCACGCTTGATTGCCCCGCGGGCTTCGAGCCGGTCGAGGACGCTCGTCAGGCGAGATAGAGCGCTACCGCGTGCGTGATGCGTTCGATCTTGGGGATCGCTACGAGGGGTTTCACGAACTCGGATGCGAGGCGAGATATGCCGCAATCGCCGACTGCATCTCCGCAGACATCTCGTGCGCGTGCTGCCGGAACGGACTCGGAAGCGGTCTGCAGCTCGGCGTGGCCGGGCTCGTCCCCTTACGTTTTGACCGGTACGAATTTTCGCGTGATGAGTTTGTCCATGTCGGGCACCTGTGGCAGGATGCCGAGTTCAACGAACGACTTGCCGAGGCGGGCGACCGCCTCCGGCTTGAACGCGCCGTCGGTCGACATCACCGCCATCGTCGCGTCGTACGTTTCGCCCAACGCGTGCTCACCGAGTTCTTCCACGGTCGTCGCGAGCGCGAGCGTCTGCGCCCGATGGGTTTTCATGTAGATCACCGACCGGTACCAGCCGAGCAAGAATTTCTGCACGAGTTCGGGGTGTTGCGCAACGAAGTCGTTGCGGGCAAAAATCACCTGTGTGAGAAACTGCGGCACGACCGAGCCGAACGTGATGAGCACGTGTCCCTGATTGTGATCGGCAACGTCGAAGCCGAACTCCGAGCCTGAAACGGCACCGTCGACTTCACCCGTTGCCATTGCGGCCGCGAGCGTCTTCGTATCGCCGAGCGGTACTTCCGTAATAGCACTCGGATCCCAGCCTTGGCGGATCGCCGTCTGCCGCACGAGCCAATCCGTCAACGAGCCGAGCGTCGAAATGCCGATGCGTTTGCCTTTGAGGTCGGCCGCAGTTTTGGCGGTCGACTTCGGGCCCATGACGAGCGCGAATCCGTTCGGCGCACCGGTCAACGCGCCGACCGCAACAGCCGGGACGCCCTTCGCGAGAAAGCCCATTCCGGGCCCCGACCCCAGACCCATATCGATATCGCCGGCCGTCAGCGCCTGTTGGACTTGTCCGTCGCCGCGCAGCGCGGATACCTCGACTTTGATGCCGACTTGCTGCCAGATGCCGGCTTGCTGACCGATCTCGATCGGCATGAACGGAATGCCGATCGCCTGCGCTTTTGCTACGCGCACGACCGGCAGATCGGCAGCGCTCCCAGGCGAAATCGGATTGAGGCTGAGGGCGAACGCGGCCACGACCGCGATTGATGAGAAGCGACGAACGTGCATCATAGGTTTCCTTACTCGGAACGCCAGCGGCTGAAGTGCAGTTCGAGGCGCCGTGTCAGCTCGTTTAGGCCGATCGCGATCGCCGCGAGAACCGTGATGAGACAGAACAGATCGGTCGGGTCGAATTTCTCCGAAAAGAGTTGCGTGAAATAGCCGATTCCGGTGGTCGAGACGTATAGCTCCGCGAGGACCACCCCGAGCAGCGTCACCGCCATCGCCAACCGCATCCCGACGAACAGGCTCGGCACGAGTTGGGGCAAGATGACTCGCTTGACGATCTGCATTTTCGATGCTCCCATCGTGCGCGCGCTGAGGACGTGGATCGGACGTACGCCCTTCATTCCGGCCACGACGTTGAGGACGATTGGAAAGATGCCGTGACTTGCACCGAACGCGATCTTCGATGCGGCACCGAGTCCGAAAAACAGAATGAACATCGGCAGCACGGTGACTTGCGGAATCGCGTACAGCAGCAGCACGATCGGGAACACGCTGCGGTAATTGAACGGGGTAGCCCCGACGGCCAGACCCACGACCAGCCCCGCGATCACGGCAATCGCAAACGCTATCGCCAGTTCAAGAAAGAACGCGCCGACGGCGCTGCCGACTTTCGGGTCGGCAAAAAGATGCGGAAATCCGGCGACGACGGCCGACGGCGGGCTCGCGAATGCCGGGTCGATGAACCAGCGCGCCGCAATTTCCCACAGCGCCAACAAGATCGCGATGCTGAGGATGCGTAACCGCAGAGGACCGTACTTGCCGCGAAAGGCCGCCTTCATGCCATGGCCCGGCCGCGGCGCGATTCCCACGTCGAGAGCAGCAAATTGAAGAGCGCGGCGATAATGATGACCAGGATGACGTAGGCGAACATCCGGGCCGTCTCCATCATTTGAGCGTTTTGCGAGATCTGATGACCGAGCCCGGAATCCGAGGCGATGATCTCACCCGCGAGCACGGACGCGAAGCACGGGATGAACGCGACGCGCAGGCCGGTCAAGATGATCGGAAACGCACCCGGCAGCAGTACCCGGCGCAACATCTGCACGCGCGAGGCTCCGAATGACATCGCCGCCGTACGCAGGTTGAGATCGACGCCGTTAAAGCCCGCGATCGTGTTGAGCGCGATCGGGAAAAAAGCCGCCAGGCAGCCGAGCGCCATCTTCGACTTCACACCCGTGCCGAAGAACAGGATGAACGTCGGAAAGAAAATGAGCAGCGGCACCGTGTAAAAGGCCGCCAGCATCGGTTCGTACGTCTTGGTGAAGAGGCGCGACGTGCTCACGACGTATCCGGCGGCGATCCCAAGCACGATCGCGATGATGTACGCCGTTCCGAACGTCGACATCGTCGTCCAGATATCGGTCAACGTGGCGGGCGAGGTGATGACGCTGAGAAAGCTCTTTGCGACGTCGCCGATCCGCGGAAACAAAATCGGGTTGATCAGGTGCAGCGCCGATTCAATCGTCCACGCCGCCAGCAGCACGATGAAGAACGCTGCCTGAACGAGTCGCGTTGCGAGCCGGTCGGTCCTAGCCATCGTCGCGCTTGTGAATCCGCTGCGCCGATTCGACGCTGCGCCGGATCTCATCGTGCAGCAGCTCGTAGAGCTCGCTGCGGATGGCCGCGAACTGTTCGGAGATCACGAAGTCGGGCGTGCGCGGGTGGTCCTTCTTCACCTCGACCACCGCTTTGATTTTGCCGGGGCGGGACGTCATGACGAAGATGCGATCCGACAAGAATACCGCTTCGCTCAGGCTGTGTGTGACCATGACGATGGTTTTGCCCGTCTCGGCCAGCATAACCGATAGGTCTTCACCGAACACCATCCGCGTCTGCTCGTCCAGCGCGGCAAACGGTTCGTCCATCAACAGGATGTCGGTTTGCAGGCTCAATCCGCGCGCGAGTGCGACGCGCTGCTTCATGCCTCCCGAAAGCTGCGCCGGATAAAAGCGCACTGAATTCGGACATGCGTACGGCCTCGAGCGCGGCGGCCGCGCGCGGGGCCCGCTCGCCCGGCGGCACGCCTTGGAATTCCAGCGCCACCAGTAAGTTTTCGAGGACCGTGTTCCACGGGAAGAGCGCGTTCTCTTGAAAGATGAACGACATCTTGTGCGGCATGATGCCGCTCAAGGCGGTACCGTCGAGGCGCACGCTGCCCGTACTCGGCGGCAGCAGGCCACCGATGATGTTGAGCAGCGTGCTCTTACCGCAGCCGCTCGGACCGAGCAGCGAAACCATCTCACCAGCCCGAATCGACAGCGAGACGTCGCTCAGAACGGCCAGCGGCGTCAGGCTCTGCGAAAACTCATGCGAGATACCCTGCGCCTCGATCGCGACGGCGGGCTGCGCGTTCAAGCAGGTTGTGCAGCCGCAGCCGCGGCCGGGCGAGCTTGCCGTACTTTCTTCGTTGCAGCGAAATCGATTTGGGCATCGATCGTGACGCCGTGCGATTGCGTGATCTTTACGACCACGCCGTAGTCGCGTTCGGCTGCTTGCACCGACACCATCCCCTTGAGCACGTCTTGCCGCACCGACTCGAGTTCGCGCTTCATCGGATCGCCCCAACCACCGCCGCCGCCGGATTGAATCGCTACCCGCGTCTCGGGCGGCACCTGGTGCCAGTTGGTATCGACCGCGGTCCATTCCGTTTCTTGCGGCAGTTTGAGCAGCCGATCCGACCGGCCGCCGTTCAGTCCGCCCCACAACCCCCACGCCGGAAAACGTTTGCGGCCGGTTTGCGCGATGTTCCAACGGCCCGGCACAAGATTGCGCACGCGAATGTCGAGTCCGAGGCCGCCGCGGTACTCGCCGGCACCGCCGGAATCAGGCCGGAACGCACGCTGCTCGATGACGATCGGGAAACGCTGCTCGAGGGCCTCGATCGGCGAGTTGCGCACATCGCCCTGGCAAACGGTGACGGTGCCCGACGGTCCGTCTTCATACGGGCGGCCGCCCCAGCCGCCGCCCTCGATGCTCTGCACGACGAACCGCCGTCCGGTCTTCGGATCGTCGCCGAAAAACGTGATCGAGTCGCCCATCACGCCCTTGTGCGCGGCCGGCGTGCCGGCCGGTTGCGCCGGTGCCAACGCGGCGAGGATCACGTCGACGACGGTCGGCAGCGCAACGCTCCAACTCGCCATCGGCGCCGGATACTGCGCCATCATGAACGTGCCTTCGGGCAAGATCACGTCGAGCGCCTTGAACGAGCCCTCGTTCACCGGATCGAGCGGGCGCGTCAACGCCTTGTAGGCGATGTAGGGGCCGGCCAGCGTGCGCCGTTGATCACGCTGTTGCGCTGCTTCGAGCATTCGGAAAGATCGATCGTCATCTGATCGCCGGCGACCGTGACCGTGGCCTTGATGCGAATCGGACCGTCGACTTTCGATGCGCTGTCGTCGAAGAACGACTCGTATTCGAACGTGCCGTCTTGGAACTCCGCGATCACTTTGCGGCAACGGGCTTCGGTTTCGGTGAAGATCTGCGCGATCGATTCGAACACCGTCGCCAAGCCGTACTTCGTGCACAGCTCTTCGAGCCGTTTCACGCCGAGATTGCACGACGCGATCTGCGCGCGCAAGTCGCCCATCGACGACTCCGGCTGGCGGATGTTGTCGCGAGATGACTTGCAGCAGCCCTTCATCCGCCACGCCGGCGCGGTAGATCCGAAGCTGATTGAGCTGCAAGCCCTCGAGCCACGGATCGGTCGCGGCGGCGCCGCCGAAGCCGGTACTGAATCCGCCGACATCGATCCAGTGCGCGCGAATCACGGCAAAGCCGCGCAGCTCGCCCTCGAAGAAAAACGGGCGTGTAGACGCAAATGTTATTGAGATGCTGCCCGCAGACGCGCTGGTGGTTCGTGATCACGACGTCGCCCGGCGCGAAATCCTTGATCCGCTCCACGCCGTCGCGAATCACCACGCCGAGGTCGGACACGAAGTGCGATACGCCGCCCGCGTTTTGCGAGATCAGGTTCCCTTCGGTATCGAGAATCGAGCAGCAGTAGTCGCCGACTTCGTAGATCATCATGTTATACGAGGTGCGCCGCAACACGTGCGACATCTCGTTCGTGATCGCCGGCAGGGCGCTGCGCAGAACCTCAACGGTGATAGGATCGATCGCCACCGGAATCAGCCTCCTAAGTCGATGAAGATTTCGCCGCTTTCAAGCATCGTCGCGCGCGCACCGGCCGGCAGCAGCACGGTCGATGCGTCCTCTTCGATGATCGCCGGGCCTTCGACGGCGGCCGCCGGTTTCAATTCCGCGCGGTTGTAAATCGGCACAGGCAACCGGCGTTTGCGCGGATTCGAGGTAGACGTCGCGCCGCTTGGGCCCGGCCGTACCATCGCCGGCGGCCGCCGCGCGCACGGGCAAGCGGTCGCGCAAACCGTGCGCGCTGACGCGCGCGTTGACGATCTCGACCGGCTCCGCTCCGCCGCTCTGGCCGTAGTTGCGCTGGTGCGCTCGATCGAACCAGTCCTTGAACGCGCTGCGGTTCGCCGGCATCAGATCCGTGCGTTTGATCGGCACGTTGAGGTAGTATTCCTGACCGATGTAGCGCATGTCGAGCGAAAGGCGCATCTCTTGGCGGTCGGCCGGCACGCCCTCGCCGGCGAGCAGCGCGTGCCCTTCGGCGGCGAATTCATCGAAGATCGTCGCGAGGCCGGCGAAGTCGAGCTCGTCGAGCGAGTACGAGTGCGTGCGCACGTAGTCGTGGCGGATGTCGGTCATCAACATGCCGACGCGCGGAGAAATGCGCGGGCAGCACCGGCATGATCACCTTCGGGAATCGACTAGTTCGCGCGCGATCAGCGGCGCATGCAAGCCGCCGTTACCGCCCGAGGCGACCATCACGAAATCGCGCGGGTCGTAGCCGCGCTCGATCGACACGCCGCGCACCGCCAGCGTCATGTGCGCGATGCGCGATGCGCAGCATGCCGAGCGCCGCTTCCTCGACCGTGAGGCCGAGCGGATCGGCGACCTTCGCTTTCATCGCCGCGCGCGCAGCGGCGACGATCGAGCATCATCTCGCCGCCGAGGAAGTTGTGCGGATCGATGCGGCCCAAGATCAGGTTGGCGTCGGTGATCGTCGGCTCGGTGCCGCCGGCGCCGTAACAGACGGGTCCCGGGCTGGCGCCGGCGCTGTGCGGCCCGACCTTCAGCGCGCCGACCTCGTCGATCCAGCCGATGCTGCCGCCGCCGGCGCCGACTTCGACGACGTCGACGACCGGCAGCATCACCGGATGGCCGCTCGCATAGCCGCCGACGTAATAGCCTTCGGCGATCGCCGGCTCGCCGTCGCGGATCAGGCTCGCTTTGGCCGTCGTGCCGCCCATGTCGAAGGCGATGACTTGCTCGAAGCCGAGCCGCTTGCCGAATTCGGCCGACGCGTTGATGCCGCCGACCGGCCCCGATTCCATCAGCGCGACCGGCACGCGTCCGGCCGAAGCGACCGACGTCACGCCGCCGTTCGACTGCATGATCAGCAGCGTGCCGCCGAACGCTTCGCGACTGTCAACTCCTCGGCGAGCTTGTTGAGGTAGCTGCTGACGCGGGGCCCGATGTAGCTGTTGACGACCGTCGTCGACGTCCGTTCGTACTCGCGGTACTGGCGCAGAATTTCGTTCGAGAGCGAGATGTAGGCCGACGGAAACGCTTCGCGCAGCGCGGCCCCGAGCGCGATCTCGTGCGCCGGATTGACGTAGGAGTGCAGCAGGCAGACCGCGATCGCTTCGGGTTTGAACGCCGCAATCTCGTCGCAAATGCGCGCGATCGCGGCATCCGTCAGCGGCACGACCGGCTCGCCCGAGGCGGAGAGCCGTTCGTCGACTTCGAGGATCATGTTCCGCGGCACGAGCGGCTCCGGCCGCTGGAAGAACATGTTATAGGCTTCGGGGCGATTGCCGCGGCCGATCAGATACGCGTCGCGCGCGCCGGCCGTTGCCAGCAGCACCGTGCGCGCGCCGGTTTTCTCGATCAGAGTGTTGATGGCGATCGTCGCGCCGTGCACGAACGTCTCGCACGACGCGAGCGGAATCCGCGCCTTGGTCAAGCAGCGGCCGATGCCTTCGGTGAGGTCGCGCGGCGTCGTCGAACTCTTCGCGTGGCGCAGCTCCGAGGTCGCATCGTCAAAGGCAACGAGATCCGTAAACGTGCCCCCGATGTCGAGGGCAACGTGCCATGTCATACGCTCGTCCTACGCCGATTTGGTGAGCGTTGCTGCGAGAATCGTTCCGCCGGCCGGGTCGCGCGCGATCGTGCGGCCGTAGAATGCCCGCTGAGCGCCGCGTTCGATCGCGACATGCAGCGCGGTAATTGCGCTATCGTCGCCCTCTTCGCGATCGAGCCCAATGCCGTGCGTCCAAACCGCGGCAGCGCTGGCCGGCCGGCCGGTCCCGAGACGCTCCTCGAACGCCGCCACGCACGCATCGTACGCCTCACGCTGTTGCGCGTTCGGTGCACCGGCGAAGAGCGATTGCGAAAGCTCCGTCCAGTAGCCGTGAAACTGCAAGGTCAAGAAAACGCCGACGTGTTCGCCCGCCTCGAGCACGCGCTCCGTATGCGGGCGGAACGGAAAACTCGCGCCGGCGCCAACCGCCGGCATGCGGTCGCTCTGCGCGTGCATGAGAAACTCGACGTCCTGGCGCGCCAGCTTTGCGCGCGGCGTAATCGGCAAACGCCGCGAGTTCTGTTTCGTTCACGCCGGGCGCGATGTGGGCGGCGATTTCCGCTAGCGCCGTCTCGGCCTTCGTCGCGGCCAAGCGGAGAATCGCGCGCTCGGCACTGCTTTTCTCCGCGCGCAGTGCGTTGAGCAGCACGTCGGCGGCGATCGTTCCCTTGGGGAAAATCGGCGCGATCGCGGCTGCCAGCGCCGGCGGCATCAGCGCTGCGCCCGCGAAGGCGACGCGTTTGCTTTGCAGACCCTCGCGCTTGATGATGTCCTCGACTTGACCGGCGAGATCGTTGGCGAGGAAGTCGCTCGGCTGCGCGGGCGCCCAGATGAACGGCGCGATGAAGCCCAGATCGCGGCTCGATACTTTGAGCACGGCTTCGAGCAGCGTCGGCGTCAGAACGGCAAACCCCGGCATGCGCGCATCGAACGGATGAAAGTTGGTGAGGTACGCGAGGCCGCCGCTATGTCCCATGTCGCCGTAGACGAGCAATGCGTCGAGCGTCTCCGCTTGCATCGCCGCGCGCACGCGCGCGATCCGCGCATCGACCTCGCTCTGCGGCAAGAGTTCGCGGTCCCACTTCGTCAGCCCATGCCGCAAGATCGGCACCCGCACAAGGCTCATACCTTTTCGTACACCTTTCGATCCAGTCCGCAGAGCCGCTCGTAGCCGGTGTCGGTGACGATGATCATTTCGCCGAGCGCGAGATAGCCGACGTCGGGAAAGTATTGGTTTGGATGCACGATCATCGCCATGCCGGCCTCGAGCGGGCGCTTGTTCTTCGGCGCCAAATCCGTCCGCCCGATACCGAAGCCATGCCCGCGCGCGCGCATGTACGGCGGCTTGCAGTAATCGCCGAAGCCGTAGCGCGTGATCACCGCGTCCTGCGCGCTGACCAGATCGCACACGAGCGTGCCGGGCTTGACGATCGCTAGGCCCGCTTCGAGCGCCTCGGTGATGATCTTGAATTTTTCCTTGACCGCGGGCGCGGCGGCGCCGAGACTCATCGTGCGGCACAATTGCGCCGAGTAATTGCGGTTGAGACGGGCGGGCGTGATCTCGAAAATCAAGAGATCGCCGTTCGCGATCGGCTTGTCGGTAACGAGGCCGATCGCGCGGTTGTGCTTGCCCGAGGTGAACAACCCGAAATTGTCGACCGCTCCGCCTTTGCGCATCGCATATTCCATCTCGGCCTGCATCACGTACTCGGGCATGCCTTCGGCAAGTTTGTCGAACGAGTACAAGAACGAAGAATCCGCCAGCGCCGCCGCTTCGCGAATCAAGGCTTGCTCGATCGGCGTCTTCGTGCGCGCCGCGCGCTCGAGCGTTGGCGACGCGTCGCGGACCGGACCGCCGGCCGCGCTGCGGACCTCCGCGGCGAACGTGCTGTCGGCCCATTCGAAGGCCGTCATTGCACTGTTCTTCGTTTTCAGCAGCTTGCCGCACAAGGCCGCCAGATTCGGCTCGTGCCGAACATCGCCGAGCGGCGACACGCGACGCGCGCGCTCGAGATCCCATGCTTCACCGACGTAGAGCGTTGGTTCGCCATCGATCGGCAACGCGACGAGCGCGCCGCTGCCGATGAGATCGTAATGCGCCGCGAAGTGCACGTCGTAGTTGCGCAACGGCGAAGAGTACAGCAAGAACAGGTCGATGCCGTCTTCCGCCATCGTTTTCCGGATGGCGTTATGGCGACGGTCGAGCTCCGCGCGATCGACCGTTACGGCAGAAGTCCGGCCGGCGTCTGCCGGCATCGTCGTGGTCGTCATGTGCTTCCCGGTTAGGCACCGCCGGAGGAAATCTTCTGAAGGAGCGCGCCGAGATCGGCGTCGCGCACGTGAGCCGCGAGCGCCTCGATGCGAACGGAGGTCGCAACGGAGCGGAAGATCTTCTGCCACTTGGCTTCGACGTCGCTCCAGCTCAGCGGGTTCTCGCGATCGCCGCGCGGATGCTCGACGTCGCGCTCGAACGTCCCGTGCGGCGTTTTGACCGTTACGGCACCCGCCCACACACGCGGGTAGCGTGCGCTCATTGCCGCGGATTCCGTCACCGCGACCGCGTCGATCAACCGCACCATCCGGGCCTCTCCCGTCCGCATCTCCACCCGCTCGATGTCGTAGAGCTCATCGGGATAGAATGCAGCGAGCGCTAACTGGTAGTGGATCCCGCGCGATTCGGTTTTCGAGCGCGGCCGCTTCGAGCGGTCGATCATCGCGCGGTACTGCGCCGGGACGGAGACCACGATCGCTTCGATCGTTTGCGGATCGATCGCTTCGTCGCGTATCAGTGAGTGAAACGCCTCGGTGGCAGCCAGGCCCTGACGCGAGGTGTGATACGGCTTCAACCCCGTGCGCTCGATCCCGAGCGACGTGCGGTCGACGTGCGCGACGAACCGCGGGTCGAGATTGAGGCACGCGGCAAACACGGCTTCGTCACCGAGCAGCCCCGCTTGCGCGCCCACGGCTGCGGCAACGCCCGACTGCACGGCACACCCGAGCGTGAGCCAGCGCGACGTCGGGTTGCCGGAAATGCGTCCGGCACTGCCCGTCGTCATCGTGGCCGCGATCGCCAGCGCGTGCAGCAAGCGCTCCTCAGAGAGGCCGATGATTTTGCCCGCCGTTGCGGCGGCCGTCATGGCGGCGCCGAAGTGTGTTGGCCAGCGCGCTCCGTAGACGATCGACGGTCCGTCGGCGGCCGCTCCGAGCGCCGTCATCACCTCATAGCCGGCGACGATTCCGGCCATGAACGCCTCCGGCGTGACCCCGCCGAGCGCCACCGCCGCGAAGGCTGCCGGTATGACGACCGAACCGGGCGTCGTGCACGAGATGACGTCGATGTCATCGCACTCGGTCAGCCGGCTCGCCACGCACCAGCGCGCGGCCAGCCCGGCTCCCTCGCCCGTCGTCATCCGGCGCAGGGCGCCGATGGTGACCGCGCTTTCGCTGGTCGCCGCCCCGGCGTGGATCGACGCGACCGAATCCAGCACGTGCAGGCGCGTCGCCGCCAGCGCATCTTCCGGCAGCGCCTTGGTATCCAGGGCGGCGGCGAACGCGACGAGCTCGCGAACGAACGCGTTGATGGCTGAAGATGTCTCGTTCACGCGGCCCTTTTAGGCCCGTGCCGTAGGCTCACCCGGTGCCACGGCAGAAGGGCGGATTGTGAAGATCGTTCGTTCGGCAATCCTCGCCCTCGTCACGCTGCTGGCGCTCGCGCCGGCCGCACCGCTGCGGGCGCAAGATCTGCCCGTCGTCCGGGTGGGCAAACCTGAGGCTGCGGCCTTGACGTTCATGGCGATCGAGATTGGGCAAAGCGTCGGCATCTGGAAGAAGGTCGGTCTCGACGTTCAGAGCGCCGCACTCAAAGGCGACGCACAAATCCAGCAAGCGCTGACGTCCGGAAGTATCGACATCGGCGTGGGTTCAGGGCCGGCACTTGCGTTCTTAGCCAAGGGCGTGCCTGCACTCGCCATCGCGGCATTATCCGGTGCGCCCGACCACATGGGCCTCATCGTCGGGCCGAATTCCTCGATCAAGAACATCCGCGACGTCAAGGGAAAACGCATCGGCGTCACCACGCACGGCGCCGTAACGGAATGGCTGACGCAGCAGATCGCCGTGATGCAAGGCTGGCCGGTTTCGTCGATCACGATCGTCCCGCTGGGAGATTCGAAGGGCGAACTCGCGGGCCTAAAAACCGGCGCCGTCGACGGCTTCGTGAGCTCGGTCGATGTCGGCTACGATCTGGTCGAGCATCATCAAGGCACGATCGTGCTAAATTTCGGGCACTCCGTCGTTCAGCATTTCCACAACAACCTGATCTTCGCACGCACCGATTTCGTGCAGAACCATCCCGACCTCGTGAAAAAATTCCTCGACGGCTGGTTCCAAACGATTGCCTACATGCAGACCCACCGTCAGGAAACGATCGCCTTCGCTGCTCAAGCCGAAGGCTTCAGCCAGGATACGATGGCGAAGACGTACACGGACCTCATGCCGATGATGTCGAAAAACGGGGTCTTCGATCAAGCCGCCCTCAATTTGCTGGCCAAGTCGTTTACCGACCTCGGCGTCGTCGACCATCCCATCGATCCGAATCAGTACATCACGACGAAATTCGTCCCCGTCAAAATCTGAGCGGCGTCGCTCGAGCGGAGATCCGGCATGCGCATCCTCGATTCTCACTTCCACTGGCGGCCGCGCGAGGTTCTCGAAGCCCTGTGCGACCGGAAGACGTATCCGAAAGCGGAGCGCGACGGAAAGGGCGGCTACCACTATTGGCGCCGGCCGGGGTTCGGCAGCCACACCTGGGCGGAATGGTTCGACCTCGACAAGCAGCTCGAACACTTGGACACGCTGGCGCCGGCACAATCGACGTCATCAACTCGATCGGGCCGTTCTCGATCCATTTCTCCGAACTGCCGGTCGACGAAGGGCGCGAAGCGGCGATCAAATACAACGAGCTGACCGCGGCGGCGCAGCGCAAGTATCCGGGCCGCTACTGGGCCACCGCCGCAGTTCCGCTCGTCGATACGGCGACCGCGATCGACGTGCTCGATCACGCGATCCTCAAACTCGGCATGGTCGGCGCGAATCTGCCCGGCAGCGTCGGCGCCGATCCGCGCATCGATGCCGAGCGGCTCGAGCCGTTTTACGCACGCGTCGAGGAGCTCGGCATGCCGCTGATGCTGCACCCGACCGACGCCATTTTTCCCGACATGCTCTCCGACGGCTACGACGGCGCGCTGCATCTGAGCCTCGGCCGCGTCATCGAGGTCAGCGTCGCGGCGATGCGGCTGATCTTCTCCGGCATCATGGAACGCCATCCGGATCTCAAGATCGTCATGTCGCATACCGGCGGCGCGCTGCCGTATCAAGCCGGACGTCTCGACAAGAACGGAAAGCAAGCCAAACTCGCCGAGCCGCCCAGCGTCTACGTCAAGCGCTTGTACACCGACACCGTTTCGCCGCACGCGCTCGGCTTGAAGTTCGCGCTGGAGTTCTTCGGCGCCGATCACGTGATGTACGGAACCGACTATCCGTGCTGGATGCCGGCCGAAGCGCTGCGCCTCTTGGACGAGATCAACATTCCAAAAGACGATCAGGAGAAGCTCTTCAGCAGCAACGCACGGAGCCTGTTCAATCTCCGCGTTCCGGCCCACGTCTAGTCTCTCTCGCGGCGCCGCCTTCAAGCTCGTGACGGCGGGGGCGCTGCTGCCCGCGCTCGCGCGGCCGGCGCGCGCGCAAGATCTGCCGGCGATCCGCGTCGCCTATTTGCCGTTTTCATATAGCGCGCAGGTGCTCTACGCGCAGGACATGGGCTTCTTCAAGAAAGCCGGCATCAGCGTCGACTTGCAGTCGATCGCGTACGGCGCCGCGGTTGCAACCGCCGTTGCATCCGGAGCCGTCGATATCGGCATCGCCACGATCACGACGCTCGCGATCGCGCACTCGAAAAACATTCCGTTCATCATCGTCTCGCCGGCGGCCGAATACGTGTCGGCGCAGCCGGCGACCGGCTGGCTCTTCGTCGGCAACCAAACGACGATTCAAAAAGGCGTCGACATGAACGGGAAGACGGTCGGCACGCCCGGGCTTGCGACGATGGGCGAGTACGGCGTGCGCGCCTGGGTCGACGCCAACGGCGGCGATTCGAACACGTTGAAATTCGTCGAGATGCCGTTCTCGCAGATGCCGGCCGCGTTTGCCAACGGGCGCATCGACGCGGCGTTCGTCGGCGAACCGTTCATCACCGAAACGCGCAAAGTCGCCCGGGTGCTGGCGCGCGAGATGGATACGATCGGGCCGGCGTATGTGATCACGGCGTGGTTTGCAAACGCTCCGTGGGTAAATGCCCATCCGGAACTTGCGGCCCGCTTCGATGCCGCGATGCGCGACGCCGACGTGTGGGCAGCTAAAAATCCGGCGAAGTGCATCGACATTTTGGCGCAGCACTTCAAGCTCGATCCGGCGACGATCTCGCCGGCCGGCTTGCCGACGTTTCCGGCGCGCATGACGCCCGCACTCATCCAATCCGAAATCAACATGACGGCACGGTACGGAAAGTTTCCCGCATTTCGCGCCGAAGAGTTGATCTACACACCGCCCCGAGGTTAAACGGCTTGAGCCTTCTGAATTTGAGTTTTGCGTGCGGCCGCTACGATCGCACCGAAGCGTTGCGCACCGGTGAAGTCCGCGTCGAAGGCGTCGACCTCAACTACATCGCGATCGAATCGCCGCGTGCGATCTTCGATCGTATGGTCGGCGGACTCGAGTTCGACGTCTCGGAACTCTCGAGCTCCGAATACATCTGTCTCACCAGTGCACAAAAGAGCCAGTTCGTCGCGATCCCGGTGTTCCCGTCGCGGATGTTCCGTCACGGCTTCATCTACATCAACAAGAAGTCGGGGATCACGAAGCCCAAAGACCTCGAGGGCAAACGCGTCGGCGTCGCGCTCTACACGCAGACCGCCGCGATCTGGATCCGCGGTCACCTCAAACACGAATACGGCGTCGACTACACCACGTTCGACTGGGTGCAAGGCGGCGTCGAACTCGCCGGCACGCACGGCAAGCCGCACGCGCTGCCGCTGCTCAAGCCGGTCAAGATCACGGAGAACGAGCAGCCCGAATTCGCTCGGGCAACTGCTGGCCAAGGGCGAGATCGATGCCCTGATCGGCTCGCGCCAACCGCTCACGCTCGGGAAAGACCCGAACGTCGCGCGGCTGTTTCCCGATTACCGCAACGTCGAGCGCGAGTTCTACCAGAAAACGAACATCTTTCCGATCATGCATCTCGTGGCGATTCGCAAAGACATCCACGAAAAGCATCCGTGGGTCGCCAACAGCTTCTATCGCGCCTTCGTCGAGGCGAAGCAGTGGGCGCTGGCGCGGATGAACTTCACCGGCTCGCAAAACACGATGTTCCCGTGGCAAAATCCCGACGTCGATGAGATCAACGAACTGTTCGGCGGCGATCCCTGGCCCTACGGCGTCGAGCCGAACCGTCCCACGCTCGAAGCGCTGATGACGTACATGGTCGAGCAAGACTTCATCCCGAAGGCAATCCCGATCGACGACCTCTTCTACCCGCTGCCCGGCGCCATGGGCTACTGAGCGGCTATCCCTCGACAAGCTCGGGATGACAGGCGGCTAGCTGCGCTCGGTGAAGCCGCGATAGATGCGGATCAAGGTTTCTTTCTGATCGGTCGTTAGCGCCGGATCGAGTTTGATCGCGTCTTCGACCGTGCGGTCGCCGGGCGCGGCGGGCTTTTCATCGAGCAAGCCCGCTTGCGAGTACATGGCTTCGGCCGAAATGCGCAGTGCCGAGGCGAGGTTCTTGAGCACGTCGGCTGAGGGCTTGTACATCCCGCGCTCGATCTGTCCGAGGTAGGGGTTCGAGATGTCGGCCATGTCGGCGAGTTGCCGCAGCGAGAGGTTCGCGAGTTCGCGCTGCGCTTTGATGAACTCGCCGAGGTTCTTCCAGTTGTCGTTCACGCGCGTTTTTTCGCGCGCGGTTTCCGCGCGCCGGCCTTGCGCTTGAGCGGGTTGTACGGCGGCGCCGTTTCGTTGCGCACGTAGTGGCCGGGTGCAGGCTCGCCGGGCGGCAAATTCGCGGCCGCGACCAGCGGACCCGCGTGCGCGTCGGCCCAGATCGCCCAGTCTTCCCACCATGTACCGGCGTGACGTTCGGCAGCCGCGCGCCACTCATCGGCGCTCGCATCTTTGCGCGGGCGATCGAGCGTCCAGTGTTCCGACTTGGAACCGCCGGGCGGGTTGACGATCCCGGCGATGTGACCGGAGTTGGTGAGGGTGAAGCGCACGTCGTCGCTGCCCACGTGTTGAATCGTGCGATACGTGGAACGCCACGGCGCGATGTGATCGGTTTCGGCGCCGACCACGTAGAGCGGCGTTTCGATCTTGCCGAGGTCGATCGGCACGCCGTCGACGGCGAACGCCCCGGGCTGGATGATCGCGTTGCGCAGATAGCACGTGCGCAGATACTGCGAGTGCATTTCGGCGGGCATGCGCGTCGAGTCGGCGTTCCAGGCCAGGATGTCGAACGCCGGCGGGTTCTTCCCCTGAAACCAGTTGTTGACGACGTAGCTCCAGACCAGGTCGTTCGCGCGCATCCAGTTGAACGTGCCGGCCATCTCGGCGGAGTCGAGATAGCCGGTTTCGTGCATCTGCGTTTCGAGCCGCGCGATCGACTCCTCGTCGGTGAAAATGCCGAGTTCGCCGGGTTCGCTGAAGTCGACCAGCGTGTTCGTCAACGTGGCGCTGGCGATGCGGTCGCCTTGGCCGCGTGCGCTGAGATACGAAAGCATCATCGCTGCGAGCGTCCCGCCCAGGCACAGCGCGGCGAGGTTCGTGCGCCGGCGGCCGGTGATCGCTTCGACCGCGCCGAGGGCAGCCAGCAGGCCGTGCTTCATATAGTCTTCGATGCGCAGCGATGCCATCGACGCATCGGGGTTGCGGTAGCTGATCGCAAACGTCTGATGACCGTGGAGCACCGCCCATTCGATGAACGAACGTCCGGGCGCAAGGTCCATCACGTAGTACTTGTTGATCCAGGGCGGACTGCACAGGAGCGGGATCTCGTGCACGTGCGCGGTCTGCGGTTCGTAGGCGATCAGCTCGATCAGGTCGTTGCGAAACACGACCCGGCCGGGCGTCGCGGCCAGATTGACGCCGAGCTTGAACGGCGTTGCGTCGACCTGACGCGGCATGCCGCCGTTGTCGCGCACGTCGTCGGCGAAATTCTGCATGCCGCGCACGAGGCTCATGCCGCCGGTGTCCATCGCTTCCCGCAGCACGGCCGGGTTGAGCCACGGCACGTTGCTCGGCGCGAAGGCGTCGCACATCAGCTGCATCCCGAACTTCGCCTTGCGGCGCGTCGCTTCGGGCAAACGCGAGGAATCGACCAGCGCCATCGCCGCGCGCGCCTGCTCGAGATACGTCTCGGCAAATCCGAGGAAGAACGGGTTGCGCTTCCAGGCCGGATCGGCGAAGCGCTTGTCCTTGGTTGCAGTTGAGGCTTCGGGTTCGCCGTTGGTGTTGAGACGGCGCAGCAAATTCAGGCCGGCGGTTTGCTGCGCGAGCCCCATCTGGGTCATCCACATCGTCATGCTCATCGGATCGCTCATCGCGTCCTTGATCACGGCCTGCACGGCTTCGCCGAGCGCCGCCGGGTCGAGCCCGGCGACATCGAAACCGTATTGGAGCTCTTCGGGCGGGATGTTCACATGTCTAAGCCGCCGTTGACCGTGTAAACGGCGCCCGTGATGTAGCTGGATTCTTCTTCGAGCAGAAAGCCCACCACGCGGGCGACTTCGTGCGGAGCACCGAGCCGGCGTTGCGGGATCTTCTCGACGATCTTTGCCAGCACGTTCTCCGGAATGGCGGCGACCATCTCGGTTTCGATGAAGCCCGGCGCGACGCAGTTGATCGTGATGCCGCGCTGCGACATCTCCAGCGCCAAGCTCTTCGTCAAGCCCGACGAGCCCCGCTTTGGAGGCGGCGTAGTTGGCTTGACCGACGTTGCCGGTCTCACCGATGACGGAGCTGATGTTGACGATGCGGCCGGAGCCGCGTTCGATCATGTGCTCGATGACGGCTTTGGTCATCGCGAACGCGCCGAATAGGTTGACGCCCAGCACGTTGTGCCAGTCGTCGACCGTCATTTTGCGCACCGTCTTGTCGACGGTGATGCCGGCGTTGTTGATCAAGAAGTCGATGCGCCCGTGCTGGTCGAGCACTTCTTTGACCACGCGATTGCAGTCCTCGGCGTCATCGACGCGGCCTTGGTGCAGCGAGACATTCTTACCGTCGTTGCCGAGGTCCGATCGCAGTTTGTCGGCAGCAGCGGTATCGCGGCTGTACCCGGCGGCGACTTTCGCGCCGCCCTTTGCGAGAAGTGAGGTAATAGCGGCACCGATGCCGCGCGTTCCACCGGTAACGATGGCGACTTTTCCGTCGAAAATCATTTGCTCCGCCCTTCACGTTTGGAGGCTCGATCTTTTCCGACGGGATACCACGGACTGCGAGGATTACCTAGCAGTCCGCGGCGCGGTTTGATTTAGAGCGGCGGGGGTGAAGACGTCGGCGATTTGCTTGGCGTACGCCTTTTGCTGTGCGACGACTTTGTCGACGAACTGCGTGTTCAGTTCGGTGAGTTCGGCGATCGTCGGAACGCCCGGGATCGTCGGGAGCTGCGCCGAGGTCGGGAGCTTCTCGACCATTTCTTTGGCGGAGGTCAGCGACTGGAGGTAGGCGCTTTGGACGGCCTTGAGCGATTCGAGACCTTGTTCTTGCATTTGGGCGAGAAGTTCGAGGTAGGTTGCGGGCATGGCGTGTCTGCTTTCTGCGGTGCGGCGTGCGGGTTCGGGCTACGTGCTAAGTATACGCAGCACGCGCGGGATTTCTCACTGCTTTTGTCGCAGACAACCTACGCCAAGCTAGCCCTTGCCGAGTTTGGCCGCCCGCTGAGCGAGCTGCTCGGCAATCGCCGTCTTGAGCGACTCCGAATCGTGGAGCAGCGAGGCCATGTTGTGCATGGTCGCGAGGATCGCGATCTCTTGCACCCGGGGGTCGATTTGCTCGTAACGGAACGCCGTCGGGAGCATGTTTCGCATGGCGGCGTTCCAGGAAAGGAACCAGCTCGACGGATCGGTCGGATCGAAGCGCGGAAGATCCATAGCCAAGGATAAGCGCTGGAACCAACCGAGGCCTGCGAACGGTAATGGGTAGGGGGTGTGTCGACACCTCTGTAGTCTGGAGACCCCTTGATCGCGTCCTACACCTCGTACGAAAATTCCCGGCTCGCAGCATCCCCGCTCCGCTGGTCGGCCCAAACGACCCGCAGCCTCCTCGCCAACCCGTTCAACCCATGGCACTACACGCCGATCGGGCGGGCCTTCGAAGCCGCCGCCACCGTCACGGAAGGTCTGCTGCAACCGCACGGCCACCCGGACTGGAACCTCGAGGCCGAGATGACCGTGGTGACGGAACGCCCGTTCTGCCGTCTCTTGCGCTTCTCATCGGGCGCCGGGGCCGAGCGCCCGCGCGTGCTGCTCGTCGCGCCGCTTTCCGGTCACTTCGCGACGCTGTTACGACCGACGGTTGCCGCGCTCGTGGGCGCGCACGACGTCTACGTCACCGACTGGACCAACGCACGCGACGTTCCAATGAGCGCCGGAACATTCGGCCTCGACGACTACGTCGACTACATGATCGAAGATATGCGCATGCTCGGACCGGATGCGCACGTGATCGCGGTGTGTCAGCCGTGCCCGCCCGTACTCGCCGCGATCGCCGTGATGGCCGCGAACAACGATCCCTCGCAACCGCGCTCGATGACGCTAATGGGCGGTCCGGTCGACACGCGCGTGGCGCCGACGGTGCCGACCGAACTTGCAGTTTCGCGTCCGCTGAGCTGGTTTGCCGACGAATTAATCGCAACGGTGCCGGCACGCTACGCCGGTGCGGGACGCCGCGTCTATCCGGGCTTCGTCCAAATCGGCGCGTTTCTGAGCATGAACCCGGGCCGGCACATCGATGCGCACGTCGGCATGTTCAACGATCTCGTGCGCGGCAACACCGCCTCAGCGCACCGCCGCCAAGCATTCTACGATGAGTACCTAGCGGTGATGGACGTGACGGCGGATTATTTCCTCGAAACCGTCGACGCCGTGTTTCAGCGTCATACGCTGCCGCTCGGCACCTGGATGCATCGCGGCGAGTGCGTCGATCTGACGGCGATTCATAAGACCGCATTGCTCACGGTGGAAGGCGAACTCGACGACATCTCGGCCGTCGGCCAAACCGCCGCCGCGCACGGCCTTACGCCGAATATCCCGGCCGAACGCCACGAGTCGCACATCGAACCCGGCGTCGGGCATTACGGGATCTTCAGCGGGTCGCACTGGCGTTCGAACGTCGCGCCGTTGATCGCGGACTTCATCCGCCGGACATAACCGTGCATGTGACGGACGTCGACACGCCGGCGTTGCTGCTCGACCTCGACCTGGTCGAGCGCAATCTCGACCGCATGGCGGCGCTCGTTGCCGCTACGCCGGTGAAGCTGCGCCCGCACGCCAAGACGCACAAGACCGCCCGCATCGCGCACATGCAACTCGAGCGCGGCGCGATCGGCGTGTGCACCGCGAAGCTCGCCGAAGCGGAAGTGCTCGCCGACGGCGGCATCCCCGACATCCTGATCACGACCGAAATTATCGGCATAGCGAAGATCCGGCGGCTCCTCGCGCTCGCCGCGCGCATCGCGGTGACGATCGTGGTCGACGACGCGAAGGCGGCAGTGGCGCTCTCCGCGGCCGCAAGCGCCGCCGGACTGCAGCTCGATACGCTGGTCGACGTCGACGTCGGCCAGCATCGCACCGGAACGCTGCCGGGCGCCCCGGCCGTCGCACTCGGTATCGTCGTCAACAAACTGCCGGGACTGCGTCTGCGCGGCCTGCAAGGTTACGAAGGTCACGTTCAGCACATCGCCGGCATGGACGAACGCCGGGCGGCTAACGCGAGCGCGATGTCGCTGTTATGCAAAACCGCAGCGGCATTTGCCGCGGCCGGACTCGCAACCGAGATCGTCACGACGGGCGGCACGGGAACGGCGCTCTTCTCCGCCGCCTATGCGGCGATCACCGACGTGCAGCCCGGTTCGTATGTCGTGATGGACGCACAATACGGCGACGTAAACGGCGTAACGTACGAGTCCGCGCTCACGCTGCTGACGACGGTACTCAGCGTGCGTGACGGCTGGGCGGTGCTCGACGCCGGCCGCAAGTCGCTCAGCCACGATGCCGGCCCGCCGCGCATCATCGGCCTGGACGCTGCGTTCGAATTCGGCGGCGACGAACACGGCAAACTGCGCTTCACCGGCGCACCCCCGGTCGCGCTCGGCCAAACATTGCAGATCCTTCCAAGCCACTGCGACACCACCATCAACCTGCACGACGAATACATCATCCACCGCAGCGGCACCGTCATCGACCACTGGCCCATCGAAACCCGCGGCAAAACAACATAACGTCTCGTCATCCCGAGCTTGTCGAGGGACAGCGATAATCGTCGTCGCCAAGTTTGAAGATGCTCGCTACCCCTCGACAAGCTCGGGGTGACATGGGGCTTACGTGAGTTGGGGGACTTTTTCGCCGCGGACTTTGGCTCGGGCGAGGGCGGCGCCGGCGTTCATGGCGCGCAGTTTGGCGAGGGCGATTTTGGTTGGGAGGTGGCGCAGGCCGCAGTCGGGGTTGACGACGATTTGCTCGGGGCCGATGACGGCCAATGCGCGATCGACGCGCGCGGCGACCTGCTGCGGGCTTTCGACCGTCTCGCTCTTCACGTCGATGACGCCGAGACCGAGCTTGAACGACGGATGGTACTTCTTGAACAGCGCGACGTCGTCGTAGCCCTTGCGCGCGAACTCGAGCACGAGCTGATCGACCTGCGCATCCATGATCGCCGGGAAGAGAAAGTCGTAGTGACCTTCCCACGCCGGGCGCGCGTGCCGGTTGCCGTAGCAGATGTGCAGCGCCCACTCGACGTCGACGCCCTCGACGACGAGGTTGATCGCCTTGACCGCGAGCGGCACCGCTTCGGGGTAACCGGCCAGGAACGGTTCGTCGATCTGTAAGAGCGCGGCACCGGCCGCGGCGAGCTCGCGCGCTTCGCGATTGAGCATGCGCGCGATGTCGAGCACGAGGCCTTCTGCGTCGGGATAGCCTTCGTTGCGAATGCGCTTGGACAGCGAAAACGGACCGGTGAACGAGAACTTGATCGGCTGGTCGGTCTGCTCGCGGGTGAACTGGAAGTCGGCCGCGAGCCGCAAGCCCGCCGCGTCTTCGGGGTGCGGCAGCGGCGCGCGCACCGCCGCATCGTAGTAGTCGTAGTAGTGCACTTTGGCGAGCTTCGGCAGCTCGATGCCCGGCATGCGCTCGAGGAAATAGTCGATGTCGTTGTCGCGGCGCAGCTCGCCGTCGGAGACGATGTCGACGCCGGCGCGCTCTTGATCCTTGAGCGCGGCTTTGATCGCGGTGTCGTAGATCTCGTTGAGCGAGGTACGGCTGATGCGTCCTTCGTGAAAGTCGGTCTTCGCGCGTTCGAGCCACTCCGGCACCGAGTACGAACCGACGACCGTCGTCGGAAGCAGCATCCTCGCTCATTCACGCACCTCTGCGGTCATCGTGGTGATGTTCGATCCGGTTCGGAACGCGAACTTCCGGAACGCGACGTCGAAGCCGCGCCGGCCGCCGAGCGCCGCGAGCACGTTGCCGTTTACCCAGTTCACCACCGAGCCTTCGTACTTGCCCGGCCCACGGAAGGCGTTCGCGTAGCCTTCGAGGTTGGTGACGAAGATATCGTGACACTCGAGGATGCCGTGCGGGTGCAAGAGCGGCAGCGTGTCGACGAAGCTCGCCGCCGCGCCGTTGCTCACGTGCATGCGCACGTCGCCGTGCGCCTCCATCAACGGCCGCAAAACCTCGCCGTTGATCCCCGGCGCGAACTCGTACTCATCGAGCGGCGGCAGCGCAACGTAGCGTTCCTCGAGGCCGATCGCTTCCCACACCGCGGCCCAGAAGCGCACGGCCGCATGGGCGTCGGCAAAGCGGCGCGGTTCGGTTTCCGCCAGCAGTTCGGGCCCCAGGCGCAGCAAGCGCGCGATGAGATCGGGCAATTCGCCGGCGCTCGAATTGATGCTCGCCGCGATCGCCGCCGCCGGCGCCGCGGCCAGATACGCGCGCGTCTCGACCTGAAAGAGATGTCCGTCGATGCGCGCGATCTCATCGGTCGGCAGGTTGTCGTACACGTTGGAGATGTAGACGAAGAACGTCTTGTACTTGAGAAAACCCAGCGTGTTCGACGGCTTGGTCGCATCCAGCACGATCGTGCTCGTGCGGTCCTCATGGTGACGCACTTGTTCGCGCGCAACTTCGAGCAAATGCGGCGAGTAGTCGCCCATCAGGTAGTGCAGGCGCCGGTAGTAATCGCGGCCGGCTTCACGGTCGATCTCGAGGAATGTGTCGAGCCACACGCGCGCCTGACTGCCGTTACCGACGCCGATTTCGAGCACGTGGAGCTGATCGGGCAACGCGCGCCGTTCGGCAAGCCCGTCCCAAATCGCGAACAGGCGCGTGATCGTATCGCGCGCGGCGGCGGCGTTGCGCGCGTCGCTCTCGCCGCCCGGCAACGCTTGTTCGTAGGGCCGGCCGGACACCGCTTCCCACAAACCGAGCGCCTTCCAGTAGAGCCCGTTGAAGCTCCAGATCATGCTCGCGGTCGTGCGGCTCCAGGGTTCCAGATAGTGGCGGTCCGATTCGATGCGGCGCGCGAGCGCGCGCGTCATTTCGGCGTTCACGTCGTGCTGCGCGCCCGCCGTGCGCCGCAGGTCGACGCCGATCTCGAGCCGCTCGTGCGCGCTGCCGTTGAGGATCGGCCGAACTTCGACCGCTTCGCGGAAACTGTTCTTGTACTGCACCCAGTCGCAGACGATGCGCAAGCTGATCGAGATCGAGCGATTCGTCACCGACCGCGTGCAAGATCGAGCCGAGCACGCTCTGCTACGGCCGCGCCGTTGCCTTTGCGCAAGCGCTCGGTGGGGCGCAGATCAACCAACATGTTCGTTCACCCGCGCGTGCGCCCGCCGGCCGAGTCCCGCGCGTTCGAGAATTTCGGGAACCAGGTGCTCTGCACCGAATGCCATCACGTGCACGCCGGCGAGATCCGGAATCGCGCGCAGTTCGGTGATGATCTCGGCGCACATCGCGATGCTCTCGTCGTGCACGCGCTCCGGCGCGCACGCCGCGCAAGCGCTGCTCGACCGCCGGCGGAATGACGATCCCGGGAATCTGCTGCATGCGCTCGAGCGCGCGCAGCGAGCGGATCGGCCCGACGCCGGCGAGCACGCCGCAGCGCTGCGTCAGCCCGAGCTCGCGGCACGCCTGCATCCACGCCGTAAACTGCGCGACGTCGAACACGTACTGCGTCTGCACGAACTCGGCGCCCGCGGCGATCTTCTTGCCGAGCCGTTCGGCCCGAAACGCGAGCGGCGGCGCGAACGGGTTCTCGACGCCGCCGATCAGCCAGCCCGGCGGCGGCTTCAGCGTTTTGCCCGAGAGCAGCTTGCCCCTGATCGCGCATCGTCCGCGCCGTCCACAACAGTTGCACGGAGTCGAGGTCGAACACGCCGCGCGCTTCGGGATGATCGCCGAACTTCTGATGATCGCCGGTCAAGAGCAGCACGTTGGGGATGCCGAGCGCGGCGGCGCCGAGCAGATCGGATTGCAGCGCCAGGCGGTTGCGATCGCGGCACTGCAGCTGCATCACCGGCTCGACGTCTTCTTCGAGCGCGAGCACGCAGCCGGCCAAACTCGAGAGCCGCACCATCGCGCCTTGATTGTCGGTGACGTTGGCGGCGTCGACCCAGTCGTGCAGCGCGCGCGCGCCGCTTGCGGATCGCATCGGGATCGGCCCCGCGCGGCGGGCTGAGTTCCGCGGTCACGGCGAAACGGCGCTCGCGCATGGCGTCGCGCAGGCGGCTGCCGGACGCGGTCATCGCTGCTCGATCGGCGGCGCGGGAGCGAACGACGTGTCGCTGGTCCACAGCCCCGCGTCGCGGTTCTGCCAGTAATTCACCCACGAGCTCAGGCCCCATTGGCGCTGATCGATCGGCCGCTGCAGGCGGCGCAGATCGGACGTCCGGCCCGCCGACGCGGCGCGTTCGTAGGCGACGAGCCACACGCAGCGCAGACCGGGATAGACCTCGCAGTCGCCGTTCGCGCCGACTCCGCCGCAGGGGCCGTTCCGCAGCTCTTTCGGACAGCTCATCGGGCAAGCATAGGCGGTGCTGGGCAGCGCGCACTGGGCGCACATCCGGCAGCCGAAGAGCTTGCCCTTGACCGCCTTTTCAACCGCCGTGAACGCACGGTAGGCCCAGGGCGTCGCCTCGAGCCACACGGCGAGGGCGTAGAATAGGCGCTGGGGCCGGAGCAGCCGGCCGAGCGCGAGGGCCAGGGGCAAGCGAAATGCCCGGCGTCGTCGGCACCGGCCGGTTCGCGACGCGCTCACCCGCTGCTGAAGCGTGAACGGCATTTTCCACGTGTGGCCCTCGAATTGAGCGCATTCAACGAACTCCGGCTCGTCCACTTCAGCCCCTACGAGGCGTGCGTTTGCACGGTTTGTCACGACATGCTATAATACGTCGTTTTCCTCTCGTTGACGTGGAGCGAAGATGGAAACCTCGGATACCCAACGGCGGCTCGATGCCGTGTTGCGTGCCGACGCCCAAGAGGTGGCGCGGCGTACGCTTCGCCATAAATTCGGTCGCTTAAGCAACCGGCGGATTCTCGCTACCCTCCGGGCAGCGCTCCCGGCCGACCTGCAGACGGAACTCGCCGACGGCGAACTCCTCGACCGGTGGTTCGCGGAATACGCGACCGCCGTCGACCGTCTGCGCAGCGAACCGCGCTTTACCTCACAGGCGTCCTAGCCCGCTACTTTCCGCCCCGAATGATCCGGCCGTACAAGCGTCTTAGTTGAACGCCTGGATTCCCGTTTGGGCGCGGCCCAGGATCAGCCCGTGGATGTCGTGGGTACCCTCGTAGGTGTTGACCGCCTCGAGGTTCATGGCGTGCCGGATAACGTGATACTCATCCGAGACGCCGTTGCCGCCGTGCATGTCGCGCGCAACGCGGGCGATCGCAAGCGCTTTGCCGGTCGAGTTCCGCTTGAGCATCGAGATCATCTCGGGTTGCTCCCGGCCCGCGTCCATCAGCTGCCCGAGACGAACCGCGGCCAGCAAGCCGATCGAGATCTCGGTCTGCATGTCGGCGAGCTTGATCTGGACCAGTTGCGTTGCCGCCAGCGGGCGGCCGAACTGCGTGCGCTCGAGCGTGTACTTGCGCGCCTGGTGCCAGCAGAATTCGGCCGCGCCGAGCGCGCCCCAGATGATGCCGTAACGCGCGCGGTTGAGGCATCCGAACGGGCCGGCGAGTCCGCGGGCGTTCGGCAAGAGGTTGGCATCGGGCACGAACACGTTGTCCATGCTGATCATCCCGGTGCTCGATGCGCGCAGGCTGAACTTGCCCTCGATCTTCGGCGCGGTTAGGCCCTTCATGCCCTTCTCGAGGATGAAGCCGCGGATCTTACCGTCGTCGTCCTTGGCCCACACGATGAACACGTCGGCGATCGGCGAGTTGGTGATCCAGTTCTTCGCGCCGTTGAGCTGGTAGCCGCCGTCGACTTTCTTCGCGCGCGACGTCATGCTGCCGGGATCGGAGCCGTGATCGGGTTCCGTCAAGCCGAAGCAGCCGATGAGTTCGCCGGTGGCCAACTTCGGCAAGAAGCGTTCGCGCTGTTCGTCGGTGCCGTAGGTGAAGATCGGATACATCACGAGGCTCGACATGCACGGAAAGCGCCGAGCGGTAGCCGCTGTCGACACGTTCGATCTCGCGCGCGATCAAACCGTAGGCGACGTAACTCGTTCCGGCGCAACCGTAACCGTGAATCGTCGAACCGAGCATTCCGAGCGCACCCATCTCGGTGAGGATCGAGCGATCGAAAACCTCGTTGCGGTTGGCTTCGAGGATGCGCGGCATCAATTTGGATTGCGCGTAATCGCGCGCCATGTCGCGGATCATCCGCTCTTCGTCGGTCAGTAATTCACTGGCCAGCAGCGGATCTTCCCACTGAAAAGTTTCTACCGAAGGGATCGTCGCCATCAGCGCCAAGTTGGTCGAAGAGCCCGTATGAACCTCGTAAAAGACGACGTAATTTTGCTCGCCGGCATCACCGGCCGCATCGGTTCGGCACCGCTGACGACGCTCGTGGCAGAAGGCGCTCGCGTGGTGGTGCTCTCGCGCGATCGCAAGCGAGCCGAGGCCGCGATTGCGACGGCGCTCGCACCGGGCGTACGCGACCGGGCAATGGCGCTTGCGGCCGACCTCTACGATCCGGCCTCCGCGTCGGCGGCGGTTGCCGAATGCGTCAAGACGTTCGGGCGCCTCGATGCCGTGATCAACCTCGCCGGCAGCGGCTGGCGCCGCAAGAAAATAACCGACGCATCGCTCGGCGATCTGCGCGAAACGCTGGCCGAAGTCATCGAAACGGCGTCCAACCTCGCGCAAGCCGCGCTGCGCGCAATGCTGGCGCAACCGTATCGCGACGGCGCGCGTTCGCGCGGCCGCATCGTGACCACGACCGCGACGACGGCCAAAGCGCCGAACCCCGGCATGTCGGCATTCGCAACGGCGAAAGCCGGCGTCAACGCGCTGATGCTCTCGATCGCGCGCGAACACAAAGCCGACGGCATCGTCGCGAACGCGCTGCTGGTCGGCGGCGTCGCGTTTCCGGGCGCCGATCATTTCCGCTCCGACGAAGCGCGCGCAACCGCGGTATCGGTGCAAGAGCTCGCAAACACGCTTACGTTTCTCGCCAGCGACCGTTCGAGCGGCATCAACGGCGCGTTGCTCGATCTCACCGCGCGGTTGACCGACCGGTGAACCTCGTCGACGGAGACGTCGTGCTCTTGGCCGGCGCGACCGGACGCGTCGGCGGTGCGACGCTCGCCACGCTCGTGCGCGAAGGCGCGCGCGTGGCAGTGCTTTCACGCGACCGGGCTCGCGCCGCGGCAACGATCGCATCCGTACTCGAACCGGGCGAGGTCGCGAACGCGCTGCCGTTCGAGGCCGACTTGAACGACGCCGGCTCGGCGGCCGCGGCCGTCACCGCGTGCGTCGCAGCGTTTGGACGCATCGATGCGCTGATCAATTTGGCCGGCAGCGGCCCGCAAAGCGTTCCGCTCGTGAAATCGAAACTCGAAGACTTGCAGAAGTCGCTGGCCGGCTACACCGAGACCGCGTACAACCTCGCAATGCCGGCACTGCGCGCAATGCTGGCCCAACCGTTCCGCGAGGGGACGCTTTCGCGCGGCCGCATCGTCACCGTGACGGCCGGCTCGTCGAAGTCGCCGGCGCCGGGACGCGGCGCGTTCGCGGTTGCGAAAGCCGGCGTCAACGCGCTGATGCTCGCGATCGCACGCGAACACAAAGCCGACGGCATCGTCGCAAACGCGCTCGTCCTCGGCGGCGTCGCGTTCCCCGGCCGCGGCGGCTCCCCCGAAGACATCAAAGCCGCCGCCACCCCGCAAGAAGTCGCCGACGTCCTCACCTTCCTCGCCAGCGACCGCTCCAGCGGCATCAACGGCGAACTCGTCGACCTAAACGCCCGAGAAATCGACTAACCCCGCTCCCCGCATCGATGTCATTCCGAGCGAAGCGCGCAGCGCGTAGACGAGGAATGACAGTGGAGGGCGGCGTTTTCTATTTCGGGCGGCAACGTAATTCGGCGCGGATGATCGCTGGTTTTTAGCCACGCGTACGTGTCGCGGACGGTTTCGGTGAGGGGCCGGAACGTTAGGCCGGCGTTGAGGGCGCGGTCGATGTTGACTTCCATTAGGCCGTAGTCTTCGGGGTCGAGCCAGAATGGGATGTGCTCCCAGGGGATGACGCCGGCGGATTTCAGGTCGTCGCTCGGGATGACGAGCGGCGTCGCGCTGCTGCCGGTCGCATCGATGCACGTTTTCGCGACGTCGATCGCGCGCAGCGGACGTTCGGGTCCGGTCGCGTTGAAGACGCCGGGCGCACGGCGTTCGGCCATCGCGATCATCCACTGCGCGAGGTCGCGTACGTCGATCATCTGCACGGGCTGTTGCGGATCGCCGGGGACGATGAACGGCTGCGGCCGCGCGGCGCGCTCGATCCACTCGTTGAAGCGGTCGCTATAATCGTACGGGCCGACGATGAAGCCGGGCCGGACGATCAAGATGCTGCTCGCCGGCAATACCGCCGCCAGCGCATCCTCGCATGCAGCTTTGCGCGCGCCGTAGTTCGCGGTGTCGCGCGCGTCTTCGCGATTGGCATCGGGCGGAAATTGCGCGACCGGCGCCGACTCGTTGACGCCCGCGGGCATCGGATCCGGATAGACGCTGACCGATGAGGTGTAGATGTAGTGGCCGATGCGGCCCTGCAACGCTTCGGCGGCGCCGCGCGTGTGACGCGGCGCCTGGCCGCTCGTGTCGATGGCAACGTCCCAGCTGCGGCGATCGGGCAGAACGAGCGCGTTGCGGTCGCCGGTGATCTGCTCGACGCCCGCCATCGTGGGGTGGTTGCCGCGATTGAACGCCGACACGCTGTGTCCGCGCGCTTGCGCCGCGTCGACGATCGCGCGGCCGAGGAACGCGTAACCGCCGAGTAAGAGAATGTTCAAACGATGCGCTCCGCGCCGGCATACACGTTGAAGCGCGGGCCGCGCACGAAGCCGGCCAGCGTGACGCCGAACTCGCGCGCCAGATCGACGGCCAGGCTGCTGGGCGCCGAGACCGCGCACACGACGGCGATGCCGGCGGAGATCGTCTTCTGCACGAGTTCGTAGCTCGCGCGGCCGCTGAGCAGCACGACGTGCGCGTCGAGCGGAAGCCTGCCGTTCATCAGCGCCCAGCCCACGAGCTTGTCGAGCGCGTTGTGCCGGCCGACGTCCTCGCGCACGGCGATCACGTTGCCGCCCGCATCGAACAGCGCCGCGGCGTGCAGTCCGCCGGTCGTCGCGAACACGCGCTGCGCGGCCGCGAGACGTTCGGGAAGCGCGACGATCAGTTGCCGTTCGACCCGCAGGTCCGAGCGCACGGGCGCTAAGCCGCGATCGCGCAGCGCGTCGATGTTGGCTTTGCCGCAGACGCCGCACGCGCTCGTCATCGTGAAGTGGCGCTCGAGCGCGTCGAGCGGCGGCAGCTCGCTGCGCGTGCAGATCGACGTTGACGATGTTGTAGCGCTGTTCTTCGGCGACGTCGCGATCGACGCAGTACGTGATCCCGCTCAACCGGTCGAGCGATGGCAGCACGCCCTCGTTGAACAGAAAGCCGGCGGCGAGTTCGAAGTCGGCGCCCGGCGTGCGCATCGTGATCGCGACGGTGCGGGTTTGGCCGCCGGCGCGCATGCGGATCTCGAGCGGTTCTTCGGTTGCGAGCCGGTCGTAGCGCCGCGCGACGTCGTCGCCGTCGTAGCTGATGATCTCCGTCTCGACGGTCGTGCCCGGCCGGTTCTCGCCCGAAATCATTCCGGCTGACGCGACGCCGCGCGCGGATCGTCGGCCGAATTCTTGCCGCCTTCGATCAGCGTTTCGCGCAAGACGTAGCCGCCCGCGAGCGTGAGCGCGCTCGCGAGCAGCGTCTTCGTGCGCCCGCCGAACGGCAAGCGGCCGAGCAGCGCCGGCACGATGATGCCGCCGATCTCCGTGAACGTGCGCAGCTTGCGCCCGCGCGCGCCGCCGAACATCGGCGCGCCGACTTCGCCCGCGTGCCGGCGGAACGCTTCGAGCAAGATGAACTCCGCAGTCGATGCGATCAGCTCGAGCCGCTCGAGCTTGTGCCGCGTGCGCTCGCTGCCGGTGAGCGCGAGGATCGCGGCGTTGAGCGCGCACGCGCCTGCAAAACCCGAGCACACGGAGAACGCCGGGAATGAAGAGCTTGCCCTTACCCCACACCGGAATCGCGGTAGCGCTGAGGAGCACGCCCGTATAACCGGCCATGAACGCGCCGATGATGCCCTGCAGCGCTTTCGTCACCGGGCGCGGCTCCAACGCATCGATCCAGTTCGGCAGCATGCCGTCGCGCGAAAGCTGTGCCGCCGCCGCCAGCGTCGCGGGACCGCTGTAGGCGATCAGACCCCACACGCCCATCGACATCACCGACTTGAACTTCACGATGCGCAGCATGTGCAGGAAGCGTTCGGGGCGCCCCAAGTGGCTGATCAGCACGAGCGGGCACGCCGCGGCGAGCGCAAACGAAACGTAGCGCGCGCTGCGGGCCAGGTCGGCTTCGCGTTCGGCCCGCTCGTCGGCGATCATCACGAGGATGCCCGAGCCGCCCATGATGCCGCCGAGGAAAAGGTAGGTGATGACCGACCATTCCCAGTGCGGCTTCTTGAGCAGCGGCTGCTCGTAATACGTTGCGGACGCGTGCGCCGGCAATCCGTCGCCGCGTGATGCGCCGCGATCCGAATCGTTCGGCTGCGGCGGAAGCTGCGCCGTGCTCACTCGCCGCTCCGGAAGACAGCCCAGCCCGCGAGCGCGAGCACGGCTGCGGTTACCGCAGCGGCGGTGTAACCCGCCGGCTGACGCGTCGACGGCAGGACCGGGCGTTCCGGCAGGTTGTATTCCTCCGGCGCGTCGGTCAGCAAGAAGAACGCGTTGAGGTCGCCGACGGTGCTGTTGTCGTCGACGCCGTAGAGATAGGCCTGCACGCCGCGCGCTTGCAGCGTCTCGACGCGCTGTTTCGCGCGCGCGTGCAATTCCTCGACGTTGCCGAACTGGATCGATTCGGTCGGGCACGCTTTCGCGCACGCGGGAGCGAGGCCGAGCTTCTGGCGGTCGTAGCACAGCGTGCATTTGCCGGCGACGCCGCCGTGATGCTGCGTCGCGTCGTCGTGCGTGCGGCCGTCCGAGACGAAGCCGCGGTGCGCATCGTAATCGGCGTGCGCGATCAGGTCGACGACGCCGAACGGACACGACGGCACGCAGTAGCCGCAGCCGTTGCAGACGTCGGGCTGGATGAACACGTCCTCGAACTCGTTGCGGATGATCGCGCCGGTCGGACACGCTTCCATGCAGCCGGCGTTCGTGCAGTGCTTGCACACGTCGCTCATCATCAGCCACGCGTCTCGGTCGGCGGCGCTGCGGCGGGCGCCGCCTGTTCGACGAACGCCACGTGACGCCACGTCGTGCCGCCGAGTTCGCCGTGTTGTCGTACGAGTTGCCGGAGAACTCGTAGCCGTCGGCCGGCAACTGGTTCCACTGCTTGCACGCGACCTCGCAGGCTTTGCAGCCGATGCAGAGCGTCGTGTCGGTGAAGAAGCCGTTAGCCATGATCGAGCCGCCGTCGTCGATGCCGTGCGCGCGCGATTCGCCGCTGTCGTGTGCTGCGCTGGCGGCACCGGCGCGTCGACTTCCGCATCCCGTCCGTAGGCCGCGCGGCGCCCGGGCCGGATCGTGCACGTGAGCGTCTTCGCCTCGTGAATCGAGACGTTCGGATCCATCGCCAGCGGCACGAGATCGCCGGCGGAGTCGCCGCTCGCGTATCCCAGCGTGCCGTAGTTGTACGGCAAGCCGATCTGATGCACGTGTTGTCCCTTGCCGAGCCGCAGCGGACGCATGCGCCCGCTGACCAGCGCGCGCGCTTCGATCTCGCCGACGCGCGTCGTCACCGTCGCCCAGCCGCCGTTCTTGATGCCCTTGAGCACCGCCAGCTCCGGATCGATCTCGACGAAGAGCGCCGGCTGCAATTCGGCGAGCCACGGCACGTAGCGCGTCATGATCCCCGAATGTTCGGTCAGCCGGTACGTCGTGAGCACGTACGGATAGTCCGGATTCTCCGATGCCGTTGTAGCGGTTGTCGTCGCGATCCCATTCGCGCAGCGCCGGATTGTTCTGCTGGCCGTAGACGTGGTTGCGCACGACCGAATCCATCGGCTCGTAGTGCGCCGGCAACGGACCGTCTTTGAGCGTACCGGCCGCGAAGAGCTGGATGCGCCCGTCGGGCTGCATGATGAACGGATCGCTGCCGGCATGCGCGTCGATGCCGCGCGCGCCGGGTTTGCGCGGCGTATCGGGGCTTTGCCGACCGGAAAATCCGGCACGTCGGGACCGGCCCACTTCTTCGCCTCCGCATCCCAGTACATGTACTTCTTGCGCTCGCTCCACGGCTTGCCGTCGGGATCGGCCGACGCGCGATTGTAGAGCATGCGCCGATTCGCCGGCCACGCAAAGCCCCAGTCGAGCGACGTCCAGTCGTCTTTCTCGCGATTGCGCGCGCGATTCGTCTCTTTGTCGGGATACACGCCGGAGATAGATCCACGCGCCGCAGGCCGTCGAGCCGTCGTCTTTGAGATCGGCGAACGCGCTCGACTTGCTCGCACTCGTAGCCCGGTTTGCCGGGCTCGACCTTGTAGCCGTTGATCTCTTGCAGCACTTTGCGGCCGACGGTTCGCCCTTGCTGCGCTCGTGCTCGTCTTCGTGCGGATACTCCCACGTGAGGTCCTGGATCGGCCGGTCTTTCGACTCGGTCGAATCCGCGTAGAGCGTCTTCAGCCGCATGCCGAGCTGATAGATCAGATACAGATCGGACTTGCTTGCGCCGGCCGGCTCGACGGCTTTGTCGTGCCATTGCAGCATGCCGGTTGGTGTTGACCATCGTGCCGTCTTTTTCGAGCACGGTCGCCGCACGGCAAGAAGAACGTTTCGGTGCCGATCGTTCGCCGGATCGGCGCCTTCGCGGCGCCAGAACGACGCCGTTTCCGTTTCGTAGGAGTCGATGACGACCATCCACTCCAAGCGTTCGATCGCGGCGCGCGCGAGTTCGGCGTTCAGGCCCGACGCGGCCGGGTTCATGCCGATGACGAAGTAGCCTTTGACGTTGCCGTCCTTCATCGAGATCTGCGTCGGCAGCACCGAGTGGTCGCCCGAAATCTGCGGCAGATAGTCGAAGCAGAAATCGTTCTCCGCCGTGGCCGCATCGCCGTAATACGCTTTGAGCAGCGAGGTCATGTACTTCGGCGTGTTCGACCACCAGCCGGGTTTGGTCGCGTTCTTGAGATACTCGGCGAACGTCTGCTCGTCGCGCAGCGTCGAGGGCATCGGCAGATAGCCCGGCAGCAGATCGTAGAGCGTCGGGATGTCGGTCGCGCCTTGAATGTTCGCGTGCCCGCGCAGCGCCATGATGCCGCCGCCCGGCCGGCCCATGTTGCCGAGCAGCGACTGCAAGATGCCGGCCGTGCGGATGTACTGCACGCCGACCGTGTGCTGCGTCCAGCCGACCGCGTAGGCGAAGGCCGTCGTGCGCTCGCGGCCGCTGTTGTCGGCGAGCAGGTTCGCGATCTGCTCGAACGTCTCGGCCGGCGTGCCGCACACGTCTTCGACCATCTGCGGCGTGTAGCGCGCGAAGTGCCGGCGCAGCACGTTGATCACGCAGCGCGGATGCGCGAGCGTTTCGTCGCGCTTGGGAATCTTGACCGTGCCCTCGCCGTCGAAGCGCGGCACCTCTTCCATCTCGAACGCCCACGTCGACGTGTCGTAGCGTGCCGGGCGCGACCGCCGCTTCGCTCTCGGCGTGCTCCGGCGCTGCCCTCTTGCGTTTGCCCTGCGCCGTGTCTGGCCGCCGGCATCTGCCCTTGCGTGTCGTCGACCCAGCCGGAGAACAGACCGTCGAGATCTTCGGTATCGTGGAAATCCT
Source organism: Vulcanimicrobiota bacterium (assembly GCA_963845455.1). GTDB lineage: Bacteria > Vulcanimicrobiota > Vulcanimicrobiia > Vulcanimicrobiales > Vulcanimicrobiaceae > Lustribacter. The sequence goes on from CAWJSM010000009.1 coordinate 39,676, forward strand.
CGCGCACGAGATACGCCGCGTTGGTGAACGCGACCACGTAGTCTTTGAAGTAGCGCTCGTTCGTGAGCATCCAGTTGATCAGCGCGCCGAGGAACACGATGTCGGTGCCGCTGCGGATCGGCGCGTAGAGATCGGCCACGGCCGACGTGCGCGTGAAGCGCGGATCGACGTGGATGATCTTCGCGCCGCGTTCTTTCGCTTCCATGACGAAGCGGAACGCCACCGGATGGCATTCGGCGAAATTCGAACCTTCGATCAGAATGCAATCGGCATTGACCAGATCTTGCACGAACGTCGTGGCACCGCCGCGACCGAATGAGGCACCCAGACCGGGCACCGTCGAGCTATGTCAAATGCGCGCCTGATTTTCGATCGAGACGACGCCGGCCGACTTGAAGAGCTTCTGCAGCAAGTAGTTCTCTTCGATGCCGAACGTCGCGCCGCCGAGCGATGCGATGCCGAGCGTGTGATTGCGGCGTTTGCCGTCGTCGCCGGTGCGCACGAACGTCTCGTCGCGCGCGGCCTTGAACTTTTCCGCGATCCGGTCGAGCGCCCAATCCAGCGTGCACGTCGACCCACTCGTTGCTGTACGGCGCGCGATACTTCGGCGTCGTCCAGCGCTGGTCGTTGACCGTCAGGCCGAAGATCGCCGAGCCCTTCGGGCAGAGGTGGCCGGCGTTGACCGGGCTATCCGGGATTGCCCTCGACGTCGAGCAGTTTGCCCTCATCGCTCACGTACGCCAGCGTGCTGCAGCCGACCGCGCAGTACGGGCACAGGCTCACCACGGGCTTCGCGCCCTTGACCCGGCCCGGCCAGCTCCTGCGTGCGCTTGGACTTCACGCTCGGCACGTTGCCGACGCGCTCGCCGAGCCGCAGGCCGGAGACGGCGCGCGAGATGATCGACGTGAGGTCGATGGTGGGTTTGACGGCCATGGACGTGCCTCCGACAAGACGAGTTCGCTTGGCGCTTGCACCCGCGCAAAAGGAGGTACCTGCACGAGAAAAACCGTAGACCGCGCGTTCGCCGTCGTCCATCATGGACGCTGGCAATATCAACAACGCTTACCTTCTGTGGAGTGCACTCATGCCGACCGAACCGTCGGTTCACTCGCAGTCGACTTCACGGCCCAACGGCCGTGAGAGCGACGTAGCTTCTCCCTATAAGGGATTCGCTACTCGAGCGATCCGAATCGGACAAGATCCGGATAGCGCGACCGGGTCAACCATTGTCCCCATCTACCAAACCGCGACGTTCACGCAGCAAGCCGTGGGCGTACACAAGGGCTTCGATTACGCGCGCTCGGGAAACCCGACGCGGCTCGCACTCGAACGCCAGCTCGCCGATCTGGAGAGTGCCCGTTACGGCATCTCGTTCGGCTCGGGCATGGCGGCCGCGCACGCGGTCACTTCGCTGCTCTCCTCGGGCGATCACATCATCGCCACCAAGGACATCTACGGCGGCGTCCACCGGCTGCTGACCGTGATCATGCCGAAGTACGGCATCACGACCACGTTCGTCGACATGACCGACGCTCGCAGCGGTGCGCGCCGCGGTTACTCCGGCGACGAAGCTGTTCTGGGTCGAGACGCCGACCAATCCGCTGTTGACCGTGATCGATATCGCCGCGATCTGCGCGATCCGTCAACCGGGCCAAATCGTCGCGGTCGACAACACGTTCTGCTCGCCGTACCTGCAGCGGCCGATCGAACTCGGCGCCGACATCACCTGGCACTCGACGACCAAGTACATCAACGGCCACAGCGACGTGGTCGGCGGGATCGTCATCACCGACAACGCCGATATCCACGCGCAGATCGCGTTTCACCAGAACGCGGTCGGCGCGATTCCCGGACCGCAGGATTCGTTCCTGACGCTCCGCGGCGCGAAGACGCTGGCGGTGCGGATGCGCGAGCACGTGAAGAACGCGCAGATCGTGGCCGAGTGGCTCGTCGGGCGCGACGACGTCTCCGACGTCTACTACCCGGGGCTGAAAGCCCACCCGCAGTACGAACTTGCGCAGCGCCAAATGCACGGTTCGGGCGGCGTGCTCTCGTTCCGCGCACGCGGCGGCGCCGATCGTGCGCTCGCCATCGCGCGCAGCACGAAGATCTTCAACCTCGCGGCTTCGCTCGGCGGCGTTGAATCGCTGATCTGCATCCCGACCGTGATGACCCACGGCTCGATGCCGGTGCAAGAAAAGATCGCGCTCGGCGTGACCGACGATCTGCTCCGCATCTCGGTCGGCATCGAGGACGTCGAGGATCTCATCGCCGATCTCGAAGCCGCGCTCACGCGCAGCCAGGTGTTCTCGGTCGCTTAGAGGCGGTCGGTCCGGCGGCGCCTGAGCTTTGCTTGGAGCGCCGCATGTGTCTGGCACTGCAACAGTTGCACGGGACCGGTGGGCGTGGTGGAATCGACAGCGATGCATCCGCAGCTAAACACCGCGCTTTGGCGTTCGCGCGTAGCGCCGAGCGAAAACAGTACGGTCGCGCCATCGGTCCCGGCGGCGAGCGTCTCCGCAACCGACCGGGCGTCGCCGCGACGGCGGTGGTATTTCCGCCGGTCGCCGGCGCGCGGATCAAGATCACCCAGCGCGAACTCGACAATGAGGGTACGGTCGCTGCGGCGTTCTTCCGCGCGACGGTTCGGCTGCTGTTTCACGGTGATAGCCACCATTTGAAGGGCTTATACCCTGGCCCCTTCGCATCGCACATGGCTTGGCTCAGGCTTAACCCGTAACGCGCAAACCGGCGGCCACACCGTTGATCGAGAGACGAATGGCGTTAGCGAGCGCCATGTCGGTCTTACCACCTGCGCGATACGCTCGCAGCAAGCGTACCTGCAACAGCGAGAGCGGATCTACGTAGGGATTGCGCAGAGCGATGCTGCGCTCCAGCGTGGGGTCGTCTTCCAGCAAGCGGGTATGGCCGTAAATATCGAGCAGCGCCGCGACCGACGCGTCGTGCTCCTCGCGGATGCGCGTGACGAAGCGCGCGCGCGCCTTTTCGTCGTCGACGAGCTCGCGCGCGTAGCGCTCGAAGATCGCTAGGTCGGCGATCGCAAGCGCGCGTTCGACGTTGCGCACCAGCGTGCCGAAGAACGGAAAATCGCGCAGCATCGCGCGCAAGACGTCGAGGTTTTCACGTTCCGCCGCGACCGCGCTGCCGAAGCCGTACCAGCCCGGCAAGAGCGCGCGCGTTTGCGCCCAGCCGAACGACCACGGGATCGCGCGCAGATCCTCGATCGAACGCCGCTCGCCGCGCCGCGCCGGACGCGAGCTGATTTGCATTTCGCCGATCTCATCGACCGGCGTTGCGGCCGCGAAGAAATCCAGAAAGCCGGGGCTCGCGATCAAGTCCACGTACGCGGTTTGCGCGCCGGTCGCCATCCGGTCGAGCAGCGTAAACCACTCCGGCGCGAAATTCGCCGGCGCACCGATGCCGCCGAGCACCGACGTCACGACGAGTTCGAGATTGCGCCGCGCAAGCGACGGCAATCCATAGCGGTCGCTGATCACCTCGCCTTGCTCGGTGACTTTGAAACGCCCCTCGCGTACTTGCGGCGGCTGCGCGGCGATCGCTTCCCGCGCGTCGGCCACGCCGCGTCCAGGCGAGCCGCCGCGGCCGTGAAAGAAGCGCAGCGATGACGCCGTGCTTGGACGCGACGTCGTGAACCGCCAGTTGCGCGCGGTAGATCGACCACGAGCTGAAGACGATCCCGGCCACCTTCGCGCTGTCGGAATATCCGAGCATCACTTCCCACAAGTCGCCGCACGCGCGGACGTGCGCGCGGAAGCCGGGACTTGCCAAGAGCGCTTCGGCGATGTCCGGCCCGTTCGCAACCGACGTTGCGCTCTCGAGCAGCGGCACGACTTGCAGCGGTCCCGCATCCAGCGCACCGCACGCGCGCGCCAGCACCAGCAGCGCGAGCAATTCGAACGGCTCTTCCGAGTTGGCCAGGATCATCGATGCGACGGCCTGCGGTCCGCGCCGCGCGCGCAGCGCGGCGACGGATTCGAGCGAGACGATGATGTCGGTGGCCTCGTCGGAAAACGCACGCGTGCGCGGCAGCAGGGGCCGCACGGTCGCCAGTTCGCGTTCGATCCAGGCCGCGCGTTCCGCTGCGGGGCGCTGCGAGAGCGGCGGCTGCCCGGGTTCGATCGCGGCGACGATCTCGTCGAGCGTGCGCACGACCTTGCCGCTCTGCTGCCGCCACTCGAGCGCGCACAGATGGAAGCCGAACATCGCGACCGCGCGGCGCAAACGCCGCAGCGGACGCACGACGCTCGGTCCGCTGCTCGCGCTCACGCTCGCGTCGATCAGCGCCAGATCGGCGTCGAGCGCGCCGGCGTCCGGGTAGCCGCCGGGCGCATCGTCGCGCGCGAGCGTCAGCCGGCGGTGAATGAAGGCGAGCTTGCGCCGGTAGGGTTCGGCTTCTTGCCGCGGACCGATCGTGTAGCGCACGTCGCTCAGCTCGTCGCCGTCGCGCTCGAGCGAGGCGATCAGTTCCGGCGCCACGGCGCCGCGCACGACGTCTTGCGAAAAACGCGCCTGCAGTTCTTCGACCGCGAAGATCGTCCGCTCCAGCACGAACGCGCGCGCTCGCTCGTGCGCGCCGAAAATCGCATCGGGCGCGACGTTCGAGTTGCCGTCGCGATCCGAACCGATCCAGCTGCCGAAGCTCAAGAACGACGGCACCGCCGTGCCGAGCTGCGCTTCCAGGCGTTCGAAGAGCAGCGTCGCTTCATCGAAGATCGCTTCGCGAAAGCGCGCCATCAAGTTGCGCACTTCGTCGGCGACCGTGGGCGGCGTAGCGTAGAGTTCTTTGCTCTGCCAGAGCAGCACGAGTTGCGCGTGCAGCTCGGTTTCGATGTCCGCCTCTTCCTCGCGCGTGAGGACGCGCTCGTCGCTCTCGCGCAGCAGCGCGGCGATCGCCGCCAACTTCTCGCTCGTCGTGCGGCGGCGCACTTCGGTCGGATGCGCGGTGTAGACGAGGCGAATCTCGAGCTTATCGAGCAGCGTGCCGGCCGAAGCGGGAAGCGTTTCGAGCGATCCGCGTAACGGCGCTTCGCCGGCGATCGCGCGTTCGCGCCGCCGCCGCTCGCGATGCAATTCTTCCGCCAAGTTCACCATCTGGAAGTACAGGGTGAAGGCGCGGATCACGTCGACCGCATCGTCGATGCTCAGCGCATCGAGGATCGCGTCGATCTCGCCCTCAGCGACGCTGCCGGGCTCGCTGCGCGCCCGGCGCGTCAGCGCACGCAGACGCTCGACGTACTCGAAGGTGCCCGGTCGCGCATACGCGACGCAGCACGTCGCCGACGAGCCGTCCCAGAGCCGTAACGCGCGCTCGTAAGGGCGCGCTTGAATCGCGTTCGATGAGCACCGCTTCGTCCGTCCCTGCACCCGGCCTTTGGCCGAAGTGCTAACGGCGCGAAATGCGTGCGGCGAGTTCGGCTTCGGTGTCGATGTCCTCGAACGCGCGCGGATCGTCGACGTCGACGATGCGCCGCCGCAAGCCCGCCGCGTCGCGCACGCGGTTGAGCCCGTCGCCGTCGGGAAGCGCGGCGATCGCGCGCCGCGCCACGGGGCCGAAGACCACCGGATGACCGAGCCGCTCGCCGGCTCGCGGCACGACGACGTCAACGTCATCACCGTAGGCGGCGAGCACGCGCGCGATCGCTGCCGCGTCGCAATCCGGCAGATCGCCGAGCACGACCGCGATCGGTTCGTCCGGCGCGATCGCCGCGTCGGCCAGCGCGAGCGAACGGTTCATCCCGCGTTCGGGTTCGTTGTTGGAAACGATTTGCACACGTTCGGCGACACCCAGCGCTGCCAGTTCGGCCGCCACCGCATCCGATGCCACGACGACCGTCGGCCACGCCGCGGCCGCGTCGACCGCGCGCCCGATCAGGGAGCGCCCGTCGATGCGCGCGAGCAATTTTTGCCGGCCCATCCGTCGCGACGCGCCCGCCGCGAGCACGACGATCGTCAGGCCGGAACCATCACCTTGCTGCGAATCGGCCCCGTGCCGTAGCGCAGCGAGGAGCCGGCGGCGCCGTGCTGTTCCTTGACGATCTCGGCCACGACGGCCAGCGCGATCTCTTCGGGCGAACGTGCGCCGAGATCGAGCCCGATCGGTGCGTGGAGACGGCCCAAGTCGGCGTCGGTGAAGCCGCGTTCGCGCAGCGCTTCGGCGCGCCGTGCGGTCGTGCCGCGGCTGCCCATCGCGCCGATGTAGCCGGCCGGGCTGCGCAGCGCCGCCGCGATGCCCGGCACGTCGAACTTCGGATCGTGGGCGAGCGAGACGATCGCCGTGCGTTCGTCGATCGCCGCGCCCTTCGAGCACTTCATCCGGCCACGCCACCAGCACTTCGGCGCCGGGAAAGCGCGAGGGCACGGCAAACGGCGCGCGCGGATCGATGATCGTCACCGCAAACCCGAGCGTCTTCGCATAGGTGAGCAGCGGGCGTGCGACGTCGACCGCGCCGATGACGTACATGCGCGGCGGCTGGCCGTAGCGCAGCACGAACGTGCGTTCATCGCAGCGGTTGATCGCATCGTCGTCGTGCAGCACGCGCATCGTGAACGGCGGATCGATCGATAGCGCGAGCGCAAACGGCTCGCCGGCTTCTTGCGCGGCGACGAATGCTTCGAAGGTGGCGCGGTCGAGTTCGCGGGTGACGACGTGCAGCGTGCCGCCGCAGGTCGGTCCGCCGTCGAAATCGTCGTCCGGACCGAACGAATTGCGCCGCGGCGGCCCGCCGTCGAAGATCGAATCGGCTACGTCGACGAGCGTCGACTCGACGCAGCCGCCGCTGATCGCGCCGGCCAAGTCGTGATCGCTCGAAACGGCGAACATCGCGCCCGCATCGCGCGGCGAGGGCCCGTCGGTATCGACCAGTGTGGCGAGCACGACGCGCTTGCCCTCGGCGAACCAGCCACGGACGCGCTCACTGACTTCGTTCATGCTATCCACTTCGATTAGCCGGAGGCCCCTCCGGTTGCGCCTGGATGAAGGAAAGCCGGTCGAAAACCGGGGAACGCCCCCAATGACCCCCGGTCCGGACCTGGCGATCACCCGGGCGCTGCTCGACGAGAAATTCGGGCGGCTGCGGTCGCGCGACCGGACGCTCTTGCAATCGCTGGTGGCGCTCGACGTGTTCGTCGGCCCGCAGCTGCTGGCGATGCTGCTCGGCATCTCGCCCGGCGCCGTCAACTCCTCGCTCTCCAAACTCAAGCGCGCCGGCCTCGTGCGCTCGACACCGGAGGGCGAGGTCGGCATCACCTACCGCGTGCTGCGCGACCTGCTGCCCGAGAGCTGGCGCCTGCCGGGTCCGCTCGAGGCGCTGCGCATGGCGGTACTCCTAATCGATAACGGCGACTGGTACGCAATCGCGCGCCGCGCCGAGCTCTACGTGTTGGCCGGGCACCTCGCCGAGGCCGTCGGCGAGTTCGAGCGGGCGGGCGTCGAGGCCCAGCACCGCACTGCGCTGCGCGACGCGTCGCGCCTGTTCGCGCTTGCGGCCAAGACGGCCAAAGCGGCGATCAACGATCCCGAGTACATTCGCGACGAGAGTTCGGATGAGGATGGGCTCGAACGCGCCATCACGCGCTGCCGCGCGCGTGCGAAGGCGCTGCGGCTGCGAATCCAGCGAACCGCAAGCGCCCTCTAAGCTTGGCGCGGTGAAATAGCGTGGATGGATCTTCAGGAGCAAGCTGAGCGACTCGATCGTGCGCTTGCCGCCGCCCAGCTGGCCGTCGCGGCGAACAGTGAATCCGCCCAGACCTGGCACGATCTCGGCGTGCTCCACCAGTTGCGCGGCGACCTCGCCGACAGCTACACCGCTTTCCAGCGCGCCGTCGACCTCGATCCGGCGTTCGCATCGGCGCACAATAACCTCGGCAACACGTTCGTGCGCATGGGCGACAACGAGCGCGCGGTTGAGAGCTACCGCCGCGCCGTCGAGCATAACCCGGGCTTGATGGCCGCGCACGCCAACGCCGCGGCGGCGCTGCACGTCTTGGGACGCAACGCCGAAGCGCTCGTGCACGCGCGGCGCGCGGTCGAGATCGAACCGGCGTCGACGTCGGCCCGCATCACCGCCGCGTTCATCGACGGCGCCGTGTCCGGCTACGACGTCGCGCTGGCGCAGATCGATGAACTGCTGGTGCGCGAACCCGAGAACCCGAGCTGCGATTGCCGCTCGCGGCTACTGTCTGCTGCGCCTCGAACGTTTTGAGGAAGCGCTCGCAACGGCACGCGACGGCCTCGCGATGCGGCCGAATTACGGCCTGTTCCTGGAAACGGTGGGCTGCGCGTTGCGCGGTCTCGGCCGGCCCGAGGAAGCCTTCACCGCGTTGGATCGCGCCTACGAGCTCGGCCACGACCGCGCAAACATCCTCGTCCTCAAGGCCGGCGGCCTGCTCGAGCTCGGACGCATCGATGAAGCCCGGCGCGTGCTCGAAACGGCGCTCGAGATCACGCCCGATTTGCCGAGCGCGTGGAGCACGCTCGCGGAGTTGCTCGATTTCGCGCCCGGCGATCCGGCACTCGCGCGGATGGAATCGTTCCTCGCGAACTCGCCCAACCTGCGCGCGCTCGAGGCCCGCGTGTTCATGCACTTCGCGCTCGGGAAAGCATATCGCAAATCCGGCGATCCGGAAAACGCATTTCGTCACTTCGGCGCGGGGAACGGCTTGCGGCGCAGCACGATCACCTACGACGTCGCCGACGACGAACGCTTCGCGGCCGACACGATCGCTTTTTTCACACCGGAGAACGCTGCGGGCGATGGGCGGCGCGGGCGATGCGTCGCGTGCACCGATCTTCGTGCTCGGGATGCCGCGCTCGGGAACCTCGCTCGTCGAGCAAATTCTCGCCTCCCATCCCGACGTGCACGGTGCGGGCGAGCTGCTGCTGTTCGACCGCGCAATCGCGGAGGCCGGCGTCGACGATCTCACCGCGCTCGGCGCGCGCTACCTCGCGCTGGTCGACGAGGTGGCACCGGTGACGAAACGGGTGGTCGATAAGCTGCCGAGCAACTTCCGGCACCTCGGCCTGCTACATCTCGCGTTGCCGCGCGCGCGCTTCGTGCACACGACGCGCGATGCGCTCGACACGTGCTTCTCGTGCTACACGACGAACTTCAGCGGCCGCCAAGATTTCTCGTGGGATCTCGCCGAATGCGGGCGCTACTACCGCGCCTACGAAGCGCTGATGGCGCACTGGCGCGCGATCTTACCGGCCGGCATGATGCTCGAGGTCGCCTACGAGGACGTCGTTGCGGACGTTGAGGGCAGCGCGCGCAAATTGCTCGCCTTCTGCGATCTTGCGTGGGACGACGCCGTGCTGCGCTTCTACGAAACCGAGCGCCCGATCCGCACCGCCAGCTACAAACAAGCCCGCCAGCCGATCTACGCTACGAGCGTGAAGTCCGCCGCCACCTTCCGCGCAAACCTCCAGCCGCTCATCGACGCGCTGGCCGGATGTCGTCCTTAAAGCAGGGGAGGCCGGCGGCGGCGAGTTCGGCGTCGCGCATTTTCGTCATGCCGGTGACGCCGATGCCGCCGATGGTGGAACCGTCTTTGCCGACGATGGGGATACCGCCCGGCAGCGCGGTGAACATCGGATCGCCGTAGTACGAGATCTGCAGTTGGCGGCGGATGATCTCTTCGCCGAAGTTTTCGGTCGTGCGGTCCATCGAGCACGCCGTGTGCGCCTTGCGCTGCGAAACGCGCATCCAGCGCGGACGGCAACCGTCCATGCGATACGCCGCGACGAGATCGGTGTTCTCATCGACGATCGCGATCGCCACGATGAATCCCGCCGCCTCGGTCGCGGCCACGATCTTCGCGATCGCGGCTTGGGCCTCGGCGACGGTGATCATCAGATCTTGAACGCCTCCAGCGTTTCGGGCGCGAAGAGTTCTTGCGGGTCCAGCTTGCGCTTGGAGAGGCCCTGCTCGAACGAGTAGCGCGTGAACGTGTCGAGCACGTGCTGGTTCGCGGCGAAGCCGTAGGGCCAGTAGTCGTCGCCCATCAGCTTGCGCGCGGCCTCTTCTTCGGCCGACGCCCACGGCAGCATCGCTTGCAGCGAGGCGGTATTGTGCAAGATCCTTGTACGTGAAGCGCTGCGCTTCGACGAACGCTTTGTAGAGCGCGTTCGCGAGCCAGCGGTTCTTCTCGTAGACGTCGCGCCGTAACACGACCGTGTGCATGATCGGGAAGATCTTCGTCTTCGCGTAATACGCTTGTTCGACCGGAACGTAGTCTTCGAACAGCCGCTTGACGTGCGGCACCTTGCCGTAGCACGACGGCTTGCGCGCGGTGTAGAGCGCATCGATCTTGCCGTCGACCAGCATCTGCGTCAGCGTGTCGGTGGGGCCGATCGGTTCGAGCTTGATGTTCGGCGGCAAGTCGAGCGCGATTTTTTCCGGCCGGCCCGGTTCTTCTTCGCCGCCGGTCAGATACTGCACCGAGTCGACCGGCACGCCGTATTCGTCGGCCAGGATGCCGCGAATCCACGCCGGCGCCGTCATCTGGTACTCGGGATTGCCGACGCGTTTGCCGATCAGGTCCTTCGGTTCGCGGATCCCGCTGTTCGCGTTGACGTAGATGCACGAATGCCGGAAGAAGCGCGACGGCCACACCGGGATCGCGATGAACGGATCGTCCTTGAACTTCGAGAGGCAATACGACGAGAACGACATCTCGCACGCGTCGAACTCGCGATGGCGCAGCATCCGGAAGAACGTCTCTTCGACCTCGAGCGCTTGGTAGACGAGGTCGACGCCATCGACCTGCACGCGCCCGTCACGCATCGCTCGCGTGCGGTCGTAATCCCAGCACGCGAGTGAGAGGCTCAGTTTTGCCACGTTGTTAAGCGGCGGCTTCCTTCCAGGGCTTGACGTTGACGTGGATGCAGTCTTTTTCGCCCTGGCCGCCGACCGAGCGGATCGCGAGATCGACTTGGTCGAGCGAGAACGTGTGCGTGAGCGCGTTCTCGATCGGGAAGCGGTGCGAGGCCAACTGCTGCATCGCCATTTCGCACGCGACGTAGCTGTGACCGCGCGCGCTCTTGATCGTGACGTACTTGAGCGTCAGCTCTTCCATCGGGAAGTCGGGGAACGTCTTCGACTCGTTGCCCTGCACGACCAGCGTGCCGGCCTTGCCCTTGAGCGCGCGCAAGCCGGTGAAGAACGCCTTCTGTCCGGCGCCCGCCGTGCAGTCGATCGACACGTCAACGCCCTTGCCGGACGTCACTTCGCGCACTTTCTCGAGCACGTCGGTCTGCTCGACGTCGATGATGACGTCGGCGCCGAGCTGCTTTGCGACTTCGAGGCGCTTTTTGTCTTTCGACGTTCCGCTGATGATGATCAGCTCGGCACCGGCTTGTTTCGCGGTGACGACTTGGCACAAGCCCTGCTGACCCGGGCCTTGAATGAGCACTTTCGAGCCGTAGCCGATGCCCGCTTCGAACAGCGTCCACTGCACGCCGTTGGCCATCGGCGTGCCGATGCCGGCGAGCTCGGCGCTCACGCCGTCGGGAACCTTGTGACAGACCGCGTTCCACGGCATGTAGAGATAGTGCGCGAAACCGCCCCACAGATGCGGCGCGATATCGGAGGTGGTGTAGCCGTAACGGATCGCACCCGGATTGTGGTGCCAGTCGGTGAAGAAGCAGTGGCGGTACTCACCCTTGTGGCACCACTCGCACTTCGTGCACGGCAGGTAGTGCTCGAGGAAGACCAAGTCGCCTTCCTTGAGGCCCTTGCGCTCGAGCCACTTCTTGCCGGCTTTGTAGATGCGGCCGACGTTCTCGTGACCCATGATCACGTTGTCGATCGACCCTTTGTAATTCTTCACGTCGCTGCCGCAGATGCCGGCAACTTCCACCTTGAGGATCGCCGACTCGTCGTCGATCTCGGGCATCTTGAATTCGCGAAGTTCGGTTGTGCTCGGGCCCGTTTTGACCGCGCAAGGCACCATTTCTGCCATGAAAAACTCTTTCTCTCGGACGTGATTGTCATCCCGAGCTTGTCGAGGGACCGCCTCAATCTTTGTTGCTGAGTGGCTATCCCTCGATAAGCTCGGGATACACAAAGGGTTCACTTCGGAAGAAGCGGCTCCTACGTCGGAACTTGGCCGCGGATGTGGCGCCCCTCGCGCACGTCGGTCGCATAGGCGCCGATCGCCTCGAGCGTGATTTTCGCGACGTTGGCATAGCTATCGGCGGTTGAATCGGCCGCCGACGCAGCGTATCCGATCGCCGCGTGGGCCATGCGCATCCGCCCGTCGAGCCAGGGTCCCCCGCCGAAGCCGCCGATCACCGGGATCTTCACTGCCGCGGTCACCGCGGGGCCGACGATCGGGCCGGAATTCTGGAAGTCGAGCAGCGAGGCACCGGCCTCCTCGAGCATCTTGGCCTCGGCCACCAGCTGCTGGGTCATCTCGGCCGGCACTTGCGCGCCCTTCTGCATCGCGGAGTAGTCGACGCCGTAGCGGAGCGCCGTCTGCGGCGTGATGCCGAAGTGCGCGAACACCGGAATCCCGGCCTTTTCCAGCGCCCGTACGGCCTCCGGAAAGGCGGCCGCGCCGTCGAGCTTGATCATGTCGGCGCCGGCCTCTTTGACCAGCCGAATGGCGGCGCGGACCGCGCTGTCGACGCCCTCTTGCAGCGGCCCGAACGGGAAGTCGACGCTGACCAGCGCGCGCTCGGTTCCGCGCCGGACGGCCTGGCAGACCAGCACCATCTGGTCCATCGTGACCTCGAGCGGCGAGGGCTGGCCCCAGAGATTGATCCCGACCGTGTCACCGACTGAAATGATCTCGACGCCGGCCCGGTCGACGATCTGCGCGATCTGATAATCCCACGCCACCACGCCCACGATCTTGCGCCCGTCGCGCTTCATCTGGTGCAGTGCGGGAATCGTGACTTTTTGCATGGCATTTGGGCTTCATGACGCTTACGACCGTTACCCGCACGCAAGGAAACAATCAGGCCTTCAAGGAGGGCGTGGTCAAACCGCGCACGTTCACGCCCGAATTCATCGAGATCCCGGTTCTCGTCGACGGCTTTCGCCGCATGGTGCGCGGGCTCGAATTCGACATCTGCGAGATGGCGATCACGACCTACCTGACGGCCCGCGAACACGGCATCCAATTCACCGCGGTGCCGGTGTTTCTCGTGCGCGCGTTCCATCACGGCGCGATCCTCGTCAACAAAAACGCCGGCATCAAGACGCCGAAGGATCTCGAAGGCAAACGCGTCGGCGTGAACCGCGGCTACACCGTAACGACGGGCGTCTGGGCGCGCAGCATCCTCGCCAACGAGTACGGCGTCGACTTGAAGAAAATCACCTGGGTGCTCTCGGGCGACGAACACGTCGCAACGTACGTCGCGCCGCCGAACGTCGTGCCGATCGAGCCCGGCAAGAAGATGGACGAGATGCTGATCTCGGGCGAACTGGTCGCGGCGATCGGCGTCGAGGGAACCAACGATCCCAACGTCGGGCCGCTGATTCCGAACGGGCTCGAAGCCGGCCTCGCCGCGTTCAAGAAGACCGGCCACTATCCGATCAACCACCTCGTCTCGATTCGCAACACGACGCTCGCCGAACACCCCGATCTCGCCGCCGACGTGTTCGAAACGTTCGCCAAGTCGAAAGAACTCTACGTCGAGAAACTGCGCGCCGGCACGATCGAAAAGCCGACGCCCGTCGATGAGATGCACAAGCGCGTGATGGAGATCAGCGGCAAAGACCCGCTCCCCTACGGCATCGAGCCCAATCGCAAAGTCCTCGAAGAGATCATCGCCACCGCCACCGCCCAAGGCATCCTAACCAAACCATTCACCGTCGAAGAAATGTTCGCCCCAACGGTGCGCGAGCTAGTGAGCGCGTAATGTCATCCCGAGCAAAGCACCGCAGGTGCGTCGTCGAGGGACAGCCACTCAGATACGACGATTGAGGCGGTCCCTCGACGACGCGCCCTGTGGGCGCTTTGCTCGGGATGACATTTAGACTCCCAGGAATTGCAGGACTCGGGCGGGGGTGTTGGCTTCGGTTTGGTCGGGTGGGGCGACGTCCCAGTATTCGGAGCGCGGCAGGCACTCGCCGAGATAGCGCGCGGCGGAAGTTGCGTGCGCGGCGTCGGCGCCGGGGATGATGAGCGCGGGGATGTCGAGGTTCATCAGCTCTTCGGGCTCGGCGCCGGGCGCGGTATCGGTTGCATGCATCGTGCGGACGATGCCGGCAACGAGCGCGCTGTATTTCGCGACGTCGAGCTTGACGTAATCCGCCGCGAAGGCGCGGTCGTGCTTGAGCACCGCGCCCCATGGGCCGACGCGCGGATCGCTGCCGAAATGTTTGCCCTCGCTCTGCACGAGCGCATCGACGCCGGCCAGGCCCTCTTGCTGCACGAACGCGAGGTGCTGTGCGTACCGCAGGTGCGAGTTCATCCGATACGCCGCGCCGCCGACGGGGAAAATCAACGGCAAACTCAGCGTCGCTTCTGGGTACTTCACGCCGAAGGCCAGCGCGCACGGGACGCCCATGCAGCCGCCCATGACGTGCGCTTTGTCATATCCCAGCTGTTCGAGCAGCGCTTTGCCTTGCGTCGCGTAGAGCGACCAGCGTAAGAACTCGACCCGGCCGCCCGATGCGCCGGTGTCGCGGCGGTCGAACATGATACAGGTGAAGTGTTTCGTCAGGTGATCGAGGATATGGACCTTCGCGTAGACGCCGATCGTCGACCACTTCTCGATCGTCGCTTCGAAACCGCCGGGCGAATACATGAGAAGCGGCGGACCGGAACCCGCCACTTCGTAGCGCGTCGAAATGCCGTCGAGAACTGCAGTCGCCATTATTTGCGGGCGGTTAGTTCGCGTGCTGCCACGGGTCGATGGTTACGTGTATTGCCTGATTGCCGAATTTGTCGCGAATCTCGCCGCCGACCAGGCGCAGCGCTTCATCGACGCCTTCGAGACCGTACTCATGCGTCGACATCGCTTCGAGATCGACCGTGCCCGACGACATCAGCTCGAGCCCCATCTCGACGGCTTTGAAACTATGCCCGCGCACGCCGCGGAAGTTGATCGTCTTGCCGATGACGGTATCGAGCGCGAAACCGTCGATCGCTTTGTGCTTGAACGCGGCGGCGATGAAGCGGCCGTGGCGCGCCTTGAGGATGTCGAGGCCGGCGTTGATCACTTCGCTTGCGCCGCCCGACGACACGTCGAGCACGAGGTCCGCGCCTTTGCCGCCGGTGATCTCGTTGACGCGGTCGCGCAGTGATTCTTTGTCGACTTCGATCGTGAAGTCGGCGCCGAGTTTCTTCGCAACCTCGAGCCGCTGAGCATCGCTCGCGAGGCCGGTCGAGATCACCGTGCGCGCGCCGGCGGCTTTGGCGGCCACGACGCACGCCAAGCCCTGCTGTCCTGGACCTTGCACGACGACCGTTTCGCCGACGCTGGCGCCGCCGTCGAGAAATGCCCACTGAAAACCGTTGCCCAACGGCAACGCCATCGCGGCCATGCGCGGCGGCACGTTGGCCGGCACCTTGTGCATCACGGCGCGCGGGTGGATGTACTGGAACTGGCTATAGCCGCCCCACAGACCCGGCCACACGGTCGTCGTCGTCGAGCCGTAACGCAAGCCGCCGTTGATGCGGTTGGTGCCCGAGCACGCGCGGTACTCGCCGGCGCGGCAGAGATCGCAGCTGCCGCACGGGAGATACTCCTCGAGCGCGACGTAATCGCCGACCTTCACGCCCCACCGCTCGGCAGCAAGGTCGCCGAGCTTCTCGATGATGCCGACGTTCTCGTGGCCGAGGATGCGCGGCAGTCGGGTGGCGTCGGCGTACCCGGCACGTCGGCGCCGCAGATGCCCGCGCGCAGCACGCGCAAGATCCCGGCGTCGGCCGGAATCTCCGGCAACTCGAACTCTTGAATTTGGGTTTGTTTGGGCGCGATCTGGACCGCGGCGCGCAGGGTGTCGGTAGCCATGATGTGCTCCCCTCAGTCGCCTTGCGGCGCGTCTCCTGCCCGCCTCTTGGCAAAATCGCAGCATTGCCTCAAGTCCGCTACAGGTTCCAAGACTACGCTAGGTCGCATGACGATGATCCCTCTTCTCCCCGACAGCGACGGCGACTGCACGGCGAACCTGCGGGCGGCCCTCAAGGACGCCGGCGGCGAAGACCTCGCGATCGACCTCGAGCGCGTGCCCTACCTCTCATCCCAAGCGCTGACCGAACTGGCGCGTTTCCGGCGCCAGCATCGCGGCGAACGCATCGTGCTCCGCCATCCCAACGCGCTCGTGCTGCGCACCCTGCACATCGTGGGCTTCAACAAGCTGTTCTCGATCGACAACGCAGCCGCTTAGAACTTCGCGACCAGCTCCTCGGCAAACTCGACTTCCCACGTCTTGCCCGGCGGCACGACCGCGTCGTAGGGTCTGACGCGCTCGTAGGTCGACGGATCGACCCCGCGCGGCGGCTGCCCCGCCGCAACCGCGTCGACCGCTTCCAGCAACAGCTGACGGCAGGCGATGATCGCCTTGTCGCTCGTTCCGAGATGTTCTTTCGAGCGATCGACGATCGGGCCCATGCCCTCTTGCAGCGCGTAGTCTTGCGTGTTGAGCCCGACGATGCCGGTGAAGTTCTTCGTCTTCTGCATCTGGCGGTCGATCATGTAGTCGTTCGACATGTTCTTCTTCAGCTTGAACGTGCCGGGAATCAGGTCGTCGGCGCCGCGGCCCCAACGCGCGTCATCCTTCGCGTACCACTCGGGCGTGATCGGGACGTTTTCATCGTAACTCCAGACCATGTTGTAGACCATCGTCGACGTATCATCGATCGGCACCCACATATGCCCGTCGAGCCGCGGCACGTCGGCCTTGCCGGTCCCGGTCCACGACGTGACGCCGCCGCGCATCTGCTGCGCGGGCATCACGTAGTGATAGACGCGCACGTACTTCCCGTCGTCACCCAGATTGCGCGTGGAGACGTAGGTGTAGCCGTAGTCGGTGCGCTCGACATCGAGGCGCGGTGCGCCGTCGCGATTGCGGACCCAATTCATGTCGCCGAGCTTCTCGTTGTGCGCGAACGACGAATGCGCGGTATCGAGCCCGCCCTCGAGCGCTTGCAGGTAGTTCGCGTTTTCGTACGTTTTGGAAACGCCGCGATGCGTGGCAGGCGCGCGCACCCATTCGTAATTCGGCGGCGGCGGTTGCAGTTCGGGCGGCCCCATGTAGATCCAGATGATGTTGCCGCCTTCCCACGCCGGATAGGCCTTGATCGTGACCTTGGTCTTGAACAGCGAATCCGGCGGTTCGGAGGGCATGTCGACGCAGGTGCCGTTGCGGTCGAACTTCCAGCCGTGATACACGCAGCGTAAGCCGCACTCTTCGTTGCGGCCGAAGAACATCGGCGCGCGCCGGTGCGGGCAGAACGCATCGACGATGCCGATCGTCACCGTTCGTGTCGCGAAACGCGACCAGATCTTCGCCCAGAATGCGCAGGCGCACGGGGGCGCCGTCCTTCTCCGGCAGTTCGCGGCTGAGCAGCGCCGGCTGCCAATACGCCCGGAACAACGCGCCGCCCGGCGTGCCGGGCCCGACGCGAGTGAGACGTTCGTTATCCTGCGGTTTCAACATCAGGATTCGCTTTCAGCGAATCCGTGACGGTCGGCCTGCGGCCGATCCGTTACAGAAGTATTCATAGGGCGATACAGATGTTTTTGAGTTCGCTGTAAAATTCGAGCGAGAGGCGGCCGCCTTCGCGGCCGATGCCGGATTCGCGCATGCCGCCGAACGGCGTGCGGAGATCGCGGACGAACCAGCAGTTCACCCACACGATACCCGCGCGGATGCGGCGCGCCACGCGGTGCGCGCGCTGCAGATCGCGCGTGAAGATCGTCGCGGCGAGCCCGTATTTGACGTCGTTGGCCAGCGCCACGCCTTCGTCTTCGGTGTCGAACGGCGCGATCGTGACGACCGGGCCGAACACTTCTTCCTGGCAGATGCGCATGTCGTTGCTCACGTCGACGAACGCCGTCGGCTTGAGGAAGGCGCCCTTGTCGAACGGCGCCGGCAACTGCGGGCGCTCGCCGCCGAACAGCAGCCGCGCGCCCTCCTTTTTCGCGATCTCGATGTAGCTGGTCACGCGGTCGTAATGCTCTTTATCGACCAGCGCGCCGATCGAGGTGGCTTCGTCGAGCGGATCGCCGAACACGAGCGCTTCCGCCGCCGCCTGATAGCGTTTGCAGAACTCATCGAAGATCGGGCGCTGCACGAGCAGCCGCGGCGATGCGAGGCAAACTTCACCCTGGTTGAGGAACGTCGAGCGGATCGTCTGCGTCACGACGAGGTCGAGATCGGCGTCGGCGAAGATCACCGCGGCAGCCTTGCCCCCGAGCTCGAACGACACTTCCTTGAGACCCTCGGCAGCCGCTTTCATGATCGCTTTGCCGGTCGTCGTTTCGCCCGTGAACGAGATGCAGTCGACGCCGGGATGCTCGGTGATCGCCGAACCGGCGGCGTTAGGCCCGAAGCCCTGCACGATGTTGAGCACGCCCGGCGGCAGCCCGGCTTCGTTCGCGATCTCGCCGAGAAAGCTCGCGGTGATCGGCGTGAACTCAGCCGGTTTGCACACCACGGTGTTGCCGCACGCGAGTGCGGGCGCAAGCTTCCACGTGAGGAGCAAGAGCGGCAAGTTCCACGGGCTGATGCAGCCGGCGACGCCGACCGGCTCGCGCAGCGAGTAGTTGAGGAACTTGTCGTCGACGGGATTGCAATCCGTGCCGACATACTTGATCAGCTCGGCGAAGAACTCGAAGTTGTACGCCGACCGCGGGATGTCGAGGTGCGAGCTCTCGCGGATCGGCTTGCCCGTATCGAGCGATTCCAACTCGCTCAGCTCCGTCATGCGCGCCTTGATGCCGGCGGCGAGCTTCATCAGGATCGCCGAACGTTCGGCGACCGTCATCTTCGGCCACGGGCCTTCGTCGAATGCGCGGCGCGCGGCCTTGACTGCGAGATCGACGTCGGCGTAGTCCGCTTCCGCGACGCGCGCGATCAGTTCGCCGGTCGCCGGATTCGTATCGTTGAACGTCTTCCCGCTCTTGGCATCGACGTAGCGGCCGTCGATGAACAGCTTGACGTCGAGAATGCCGGTCCGCGGACGCGTGCGAAGTTCCTGTAACACGATTACCCCTTTGTCGTTGCCGTCGCGCGCCCCATGCCCCAGTGCACGCTTGGAAAATCAGTCACCAGCACGCGGACGACGCTCTCGTCCACGGCGTAGAGTTTGGCTAGCAGCTCGAGCAGCTCGGCGACGAACGCCGCGCGCTGTTCTTCGGGCCGGCCTTCGAGGATTGACGTCCAGGCGACGAGCCACGGCGGCGATTCGGCGCCGGTTTTGCCCGCGACCATCACCTTCGCCGGATCCAGTTCGTCGAACGCGACGCGCACTTGCACCGGCTTCACGCCGAGCCCGCGCGTGATCAATTCCAAAACGGCGTCGAAGGCGGCCGCGCGCGAGGTCTGCGGCGGCAGCGGGATCGACGACTCGATGCGAACGATCGGCATCGCTAGAGCCTCGCCGGCGTCAAGTGCAGCGCAGGCTGAGCGAGCCGAGGTGCGCGATCGAAACGCGCACGACGTCGCCGGGCGCGATCGAGATCGCATCGGTCAGCGCACCGGTCATCACGACCGTTCCGGCCGGAATCGATTCGCCGTGTTCGGCTACTTTGTTGGCAAGCCACGCGAGACCGATCGCCGGATCGCCGAGAATCGCAGCGCCGGCCGCGGTGGTGACGACCTCGCCGTTCTTCTCGAATACGACGCCCAGCGTGCGCAGATCGAGGTCTTTGGCGGGAACGCGATAGGCCGAGATCGTGTGGCGCGCAGCGGACGTGTTGTCGGCGATCACGTCGGTAAGCGTGAAGCGGAAATCCTTATAGCGGCTGTCGATGATCTCCATCGCGCAGCACGCCGACTCGATCGCCGCCCGCGCGTGTTCCGGCGTCACGTTGGGGCCCTGCAGATCGCGGCCGGTGACGATCGCGATCTCGGGTTCCGCCTTGGGATGAATCAACGACGCGACGCTGAGCGGATCGCCCTCGCCGATCATGCGCGAGGCGACGAGCAAACCGTAGATCGGTTCGCCCACGCTCATCTGCTTCTGTTTGGCGACGCTGGTCAAGCCGAGTTTGAGCCCGGAGATCCGCGTGTTCTCGCGCTTCGTCTGCCCGATCACGAGCCGTTTCTGAATCGCGTAGGCGGTCTGCTCGTCGAGTTCGGGCCACGTGTCGGTCAGCGGTTCGATCTCGAACCGCCCGTCATTGGCTGCCTGAAGTCTGCCGAGCGCCGCCGCGGCTTTATCGGTCGCGACCGACGTCATCAGACCGCCGCGAGTTCCGGCGCCGGCTTTTCACCCTTCGCACCGGCTAATTCGATCGCGCACTCGACGATGATGTCTTCTTGACCGCCGACCGCTTTGCGCGCGCCGACCGCTTCGAGAATCTTATACGCCGGGACGCCGAAGCGCTTGGACGCATTCTCGGCGTGACGCAAGAAGCTCGAGTACACGCCGGCATAGCCCAGCACGAGCGCCGGACGGTTGACGATCGGCGTGATGCCGATCTCGCCGCCGATGATGTCTTCGGCGACGTCCATGACGCCGTAGAGATCGATGCCCGTCTCCCAGCCCATCTTGTTGAAGACCGCGACGATCGCTTCGGTCGCCGCGTTACCCGCGCCGGCTCCGAGCCCGCGGCACGCGCCGTCGATGTTGTCGGCGCCCGCTTTGACCGCGGTAACGGCGTTGCCGACGCCGAGTCCGAGGTTGTTGTGGGCGTGGAAACCGACGTGCGTCTTCGGCTGCGAGTTCCGCGCGCAGCGCCGAGACGCGGTCGTGCACCATGTCCATCGTTTGCGCGCCGGCCGAGTCGACGACGTACACGACGTCGGCGCCGTAGGATTCCATCAGCTTCGCTTGCACGACGAGTTCGCGGCGCTTCGATCAGATGCGACATCATCAGGAAGCCGACGACTTCCATGCCCATGTCTTTGGCCGCCGCGATGTGCTGCGCCGAAATATCCGCTTCGGTGCAGTGCGTCGCGATGCGGGCGACGCTGGCGCCGCGCTTGCGCGATTCCTTGAGGTCGTGGATGGTGCCGACGCCCGGCAGCAGCAGCACGGCGATCTTCGCCTGCTTGACCGTTGCGACGGCCGCCTCGACGAGCTCGAGCTCATCGACTTTGGAGATGCCGTACTGGATCGACGAACCGGCTAAGCCGTCGCCATGCGTGACCTCGAGCAGCGGCACGCCGGCGGCGTCGAGCGCGCCGGCGACGCGCACGATCTGGTCGACCGTGAACTGGTGGAAAACGGGGTGCGAGCCGTCGCGGAGGCTGACGTCGGTGATGCGGACTTTCGGCATGTTACTTCGCTCCAACCAGCGCGTTGCGGCGCTCGTAGACTTCTTCGGCGACCCGGACGGCGGCCGCCGTCATGATGTCGAGGTTGCCCGCGTACGCAGGCAGGTAGTGGGCGGCACCGGTGACTTCGAGAAACACGCTGACCCGGTTGCCGTCGAACACCGGACCCGATTTGAGTTTGTAACCCGGCACGTAGGTCTGCACGTCGGCGACCATTTTGTGCACCGACTCCGTGATCGCGGCTTGGTCGGGCGTCGTCTCGGTGATGGCGTTGACCGTGTCGCGCATGATCAGCGGCGGCTCGGCCGGGTTGAGGATGATGATCGCCTTGCCGCGCTTAGCGCCGCCGACTTGCTCGACCGCCTTGGACGTCGTCTCCGTGAACTCATCGATGTTTGCGCGCGTACCCGGGCCGGCCGATTTCGAAGCGATCGTCGCCACGATCTCTGCGTATTCAACGGGCTGCACGCGCGCGATCGCGCCGACGATCGGAATCGTGGCCTGACCGCCGCACGTCACCATGTTGACGTTGGTGACGTCGCCTTCGAGGTGTTCTTTGAGATTCAGCGGCGGAATGATGTAGGGGCCGACCGCGGCCGGCGTCAGGTCGACGGCGAACTTGCCGGCGGCCTTGATCAGCGGCGCGTTGTACTCGTGCGCCTTCGCGCTCGTCGCGTCGAAGATCAGGTCGATCTGATCCATCAAGTCCTTACGCGCAAGCAAGCCTTCGATGCCGGTGTCGATCGCGGCGACGTCGTGCTTACGCGCGCGCGCCAGACCGTCGCTCTTGGCATCGATCCCCACGAGGGCGATCATCTTGAGATTCTTGTTGCGGAAGATCTTGAACATCAGGTCGGACCCGATGTTGCCTGAACCGATGACCGCGACGTTTAGTGGGGGCATTGCGTGTGTGCCTCGAGTGAGCGATGAGTGTTAGACGAAGTGAATCGAAACCGAACCGAGGATACCGAAATCGGCGCTGGCGACGTCACCGCGAGCGACCGGTACCATGGCGCACAACGCGCCGGGCATGATCACGTCGCCGGCATGGAGTTCCAACCCGTCGGCGGCCAAAGTGTTTGCAAGCCAAGCAACCGCACGATAGGGGTTTGCGCCTAGCACCGCGGCACCGGCGCCGGTCCCGACCAGTTCGCCGTTCTTCTCGAAGACGGTGCCGACGGTGCGGGTATCGATGCCGAGCGGCGACGTGCGCTTCTTGCCGACGACGAAGCGCGCCGACGAGCCATTGTCGGCCACCGTGTCGACGAAAGTGATCTTCCAGTTCATGATCCGCGAATCGACGATCTCGAGCGTCGGGACCAGGTAGTCGGTCGCCGCCAGCACGTCGAGATCCGTCAGGCCCGGGCCGCGCAGATCGCGCGCGAGAACGATCCCGATCTCGGCTTCGACGCGCGGCTGGATCAGCTCGCTCAAGAGGCAGTCATCGCCGTCGGCGAGCCGCATCGAGGCGAACAAGTGCCCGAAGTCCGGCTGATCGACCCCCAGCATCTTCTGCATGGCCTTGGCCGTCAGCCCGACCTTCATCCCGGCGACTTTCTCGCCCGCCGCCTGACGCCGTTTGACGTTGGCCAGCTGGATCGCGTACGCGTCGCCGGCCGTCAGCGTCGCCCGCGACGAAAACGCCTCGATCTGGACGCGGTCGCGCTCGGCGGCAAACAGCTCGTCGGCAAAGGCTTGAACGTCGAGAACGGCAGACGGCATCAGCGGCTTTGAACGGACTTAGGCTGCAGGTACCGCTTGAGTTTCTCGGCCGTGAGCTGTTCGTTGGGATCGTACTCGGGCGCGTTCTCGATCTGCTCGAGGTCGTTGAGCCCGCTCTTGCGATAGATGCGGTTGGTGATCACCGCGAGCCGCGCCGGGCGCGTTTCGTCGGCGTTGAAGTGCTGGACGATCGTGTTCGGCGGCACGTAGATGCAATCGCCGGCTTCCCACTCGAAGCGCTTCTCGTCACCGTCGGGCACCCACATGTACTTCTCGCCGTCGGGGATCGACAGATCGCAATCCATGTGGATATCGTAGCCGCGGCCTTCGATCACGTAGCACGCCTGTTCGGCGAGCTGCCGGTGTTTGCCCGAACGGCTGCCGGGCGGAATCACTTGCATGTACGCGTCGACCGTTTCGGCGCGCGTGTTCATGCCTTCGTTCACGATGTGCTTGAGCAGTCCGTCGGGCGCGTTTTCCCACGGCATCTGCGAGGACTTGACGACCTTCGGACGATCGGCGTTGCGTTCGGCTGCGGTCGCGGCATCGTCGAGCTGATCTTCGTACAGGCTGCCGGTCAAATTGCCTTGGAGATATTTCCCGTATTCATCCCACGGGGCTTGTTCTGCCATCGTTCTAATCTCCGTGCGCGTGTTCGGGAATGCGTTGCGGTTCTTGATCTTGGTGCGGCGGCGGATCTTCGCGCGGCACGAAGTCGCCTTGCGTGGGCGTCGGCTGCGCCGGCATCTTGTCGACGATCTTCTGGAAGAGCATGTTCATGAAGAGATACATCGGCTTCGTCTTCATGACGAGCGCGCGCGCCGGTTTGTGCAAGTTGCGATTGAAGTGCTGATGCACGCAGTTGTTGTGCACGATCGCCGCGTCGCCGGCTTCCCACTCGTAGCGAATGCCGTCGTGAACTTCGGCGCCCTCACCATCGAGAATGTAGAACACGGCCTCATTGACATGTCCGTGCTTTTGCGACGAACCGCCGGGCGAATATTCTTCGAGATGGATGTGGAGCGTTTGGCCCAAGCCGTCCTTGGGTTCCATGTAGTGCTTGCTGAATTGCTGCGGTCCGCTGTGGAAGGGCGTCTCGCGTCCTTTGATCACGCGCGGTAGCGCACGCAACCGCTTCAGCTCGTGGCTGAGGTTGTACTCGCCCTGGATCCCGCGCACGAAAACCCGGTCGGTCTGTGCGCCGTAGTCCATCCGCTTTTGTCCGGTGCCGTTATCGCTTGCCATAACACTCCTTTAGTGGCCGGGTGCGGGCGCTCCCGCGAACCGGGCGGAGGGCTGCCGATGCCGTTCGGCGGACTCGCCGAGGATGGCAAGTGCGCTCCCGCTGGTCGAGCTGGTCGAGGTCCATACGAGCGACGACGTCGTGCACGCGGGCGCGCTCGCGAAGCCGGCCAAACGCGTGGGCGGGACGCCGCGCTTCGACGCAGTGCTCATGATGCACGGCGCCGCCGGCGCGTTCAGCGAGGGCTTCTTCCGCAACTTCTCGGCCGCGCTGGTCGAGCGCGGGGTG
The DNA here is from genome assembly GCA_963845455.1 of Vulcanimicrobiota bacterium. Classification (GTDB taxonomy): domain Bacteria; phylum Vulcanimicrobiota; class Vulcanimicrobiia; order Vulcanimicrobiales; family Vulcanimicrobiaceae; genus Lustribacter. The sequence goes on from CAWJSM010000009.1 coordinate 64,370, forward strand.
ACCACGCTGCGCGCCAACAACCGCGGCCACGACGTGATCAACCGCGGCAACGGCCGCGGCACGCTCCAGGGCGCGGCGCTCGAGCGGCTCGACGACTGCGTGCTCGACTGGCAGGCGTGGCTCGGCTTCCTCCAGTCGCGCCGCTACCACCGCATACTGCTCTTCGGCCATAGCCTCGGCGCCGTCAAATCGGCGTACTACCTCGCGACCCAGCCGGACCCGCGGGTCCAAGGGTGCGTTTTGGCCTCACCGCCGCGCTTCAATACCGACCTGATGCTGGCGTCCGAACGCGGGCCGGAGTTCGCGGCCACCCTCGAGCGGGCGAAGGCCCTCGTGGCCGAGGGCACCCCCGGCGAGCTGATGCCGACGACGTTCCCCCTGCGCTCGATCAGCGGGGCCGAGGCGTACCTCGCCAAGTACGGGATGGGCGTCAAATACGACGTCCTCGAGAACGCCGCCAAGATTCCGTGCCCGGTCTTCGCGCTGGTCGGCGAGCTCGAGCTCTCCGACTCGACCTTCCGCGACTATCCCGGCGGCTATCCCCTGGTGCGCCAAAAGAAACGGGACCTCGACTACGTCGTGGTCCCGAATGGGGATCATTACTACACCCTCGCGCAGACGTTCGCGGTCGAACATCTGCTCGCATGGATCGACCGCGAAAGCCTGGATTAGGAGACGGGGTCGCCTTCGAGCTCGACGGCGCGGGCCACCGGGGTGTCGAGGACAAACGACTTCGAGTTGTCTTCTTTCTTCTTGCCGATCAGGCCGTGGATGTGGTTGCGCAGCTGGAGGAAGCTCGGTTCCGAACGCGTGCCGACTTGGTCGCGCGGCTGCGAGAGCGGAATCGGGATCTCTTCGAGCACGGTCGACGGCGGGGTGCTCAGCACGAACACGCGATCGGACAGGTAAACCGCCTCATCGATATCGTGGGTGACGAGCAGCATCGTGATGCCGAATTCGTCGCGCAGTTCGAGCGTAAGATCTTCGAGGTCGGCGCGCGTGAGGGCGTCGACGGAAGCGAAGGGCTCGTCGAGCAGCAGGATCTCCGGCCGGAACGCGACCGCGCGCGCGATGGCGACACGCTGCTGCATACCGCCCGAGAGCTGCCACGGGAAGTGCTTGGCGAACTTCGTGAGACCCACCGCTTCGATCGCACGCTGCGATGCGTTCTCTTTTTCGGCTTGCGTCATGTCTTTGCGCTTGCGCAGCGGGAACATCACGTTGCCGGTGACCGTGAGCCACGGAAAGAGCGAACGAGCGTAGTCCTGAAACACCAGCACCATCTGCGGCGGAGGCTCGGTGATCAACGTCCCGTGAAGCTTGACCGACCCTTTGGTCGGCGCGAGCAGCGCGCAAATCGTCTTGAGGAGCGTCGTCTTTCCGCAACCGGAAGGACCGACGATCGAGACGAATTCGCGCGCTCGGACGTTGAGCGTGATCTCCTGAACGGCGAGCGTGCCGTCAGCGTACCGCTTTTGCAGCTGGTTGACGTCGAGGAGAATCTCGCTCGGATTCGACATGCGTTGACCTTTCTTTATAACTACGCCGGACAGTTAGACCGGGCGAGCCGTCTGTCCGTAGTGCCAAGCAAGCACCTTATGCTCTGCCCACACGAAACCGGTGTTGAGAAGATAACCCAGGATTGCCAGCAGCAGAATACCGCCATACATCTCCGGGATCGCGAACGTCCGCTGAGCCTGGAGGATATAATACCCGAGTCCGTCCGTGCTGCCTATCATTTCGGACACGACGATCATAATAAACGCGATCGAGAGCCCGGTGCGCATGCCCGCCGCGATCATCGGGGTGGCCGACGGCAAAATCACGCGGACCAGCGTTTCGAACGGCGTCAGGCCGAAGATTCTCGCCGTATCCAGCCGTTCGGTCGGCACCAGGCGCGCGCCGTCGGCGGTATTGATGAGGATCGGCCACATGGCGCCGAAGCAGATGACGACCATCTTCATCTGGTCGCCGATGCCGATCAGCAGGATGCCGACCGGGATGATCGCGGTCGCCGGGATGGCGCGCCAGAATTGCAGCACCGGGTCGAGCAGCTGATAGATCCGTTTGAACGAACCGATCACGATGCCGATGGTGATGCCGATCAGCGAGGCGAACGTGTAGCCGACCACCATGCGGTAGAGACTCGGCACGGCTTGCTGACCGAAGGTCGGCGAGAACCACTCCTTGAGGAAGGTCAAGAAGATCGTCGAGACCGGCGGCACGTAGACCGTCTGCTTCCACATCGCGATGACTTGCCACAAGAGCAGCAGCACGACGACGGTGATGATTCCGGCGGCATTGCCGCGATTGAAGACCTTGCTCATGACGTTAGGTTACCCGTTCCCGCGCGGCCGGCGTCCAGAAGACGACCTTGTGCTCGAGCGTAAAGTACAACGTGTTCAGAAGGTAGCCGAGGATTCCGGTGAGGATGATCGCCGCGTACATGGGCGGCAGGCGGTTCGCCTGTTCCATCTGCGAGATGTAGAAACCGATGCCGCTGTTGCCGGCGATCAGTTCGGTCGTGATCGTTACGATCAGCGCGATCGTTGCGCTAATACGGAAGCCGGTCGCGATGCTGGCGACGGCCGACGGCAGCGTTACGCGCCAGAGCGCTTCGTACCCGGTGATGCCGAAGTTGCGCGCAACGTCGAGCGCTTGCGGGTCGATCGCCCGCACGCCGTAGATGGTGTTGATCAGCATCGGCCAGAACGCCGCGTACGTGATCACGGAGATGCGCATCGTGGCACCGAGGCCGAAGAACAGAATCGCCAGCGGAATCATTGCGACCGACGGAACCGGACGCAAGAACTCGACGATGATCTTCAGCGCGTCGAACACGGGCTTGTACGTCCCCATCAGAATCCCGATGGTGATGGCCAGAACCGTTGCTAGAGCCAAGCCGCGGACGTACACCGACAGCGTAACGCCGATCTGACTCGAAATGTCACCATTAACGAGCCCGGTCCATAAGGCCGCGAAAATCTGGCTCGGCGGCGGGACGTAGCTCGTGAGCCAGCCCTGACGCGCGACAAATTCGACGATTACGACGCAAACCAGAAAGAAGGCATAGCCGCCCCAGTTTACCGATGACTTTTTTTTCTGCACGAGTAGGGTACTCTCCGGAACTTCGCACCAGCGAAAGCGAGGCATTAGGGATGTTATTGTTTGTCCCTTCCAATTAAGCACGCTAACGTGCTTAAGGCGGCGATTTCGCGGGCGGCGGCGACGTGCTCCAGCGCTCCAAAACGCCGCCGCTGCCGCCCGCAACCGAGCGCACCACGAGGGCGTCGTTTGTCTTGCCGTCGAGAGCCACCAGCGCCGGTCCGGTCACCGTCGAGCTGCCCGTCAGTTGCGGTGCGGCTTCGCGGATAAGCTGGACAAAGATTAAGAAATCAGGGCCGGTGCACGCCAAAACGTGGCTGTTGGTATCCAGGTCGCACGCGGCGACGCCTTCCGGTATAGCGATGCGAAAGCGCCGCGTGCCGGCCCGATCGTAGATGTCCAAAATGCCGTTGCGCACCCGCGACCGCGATCTGACCGAACGTTTCATCGATGCGCAAAACGCGCCGCCCGTGCAGGCCCGGCGTCGGAAACGACGAGCGCACGGTTCCACTTTGCGGATCGACGATCGAAATTTCGGGCCGATCTGCAAAGGTGACGTAAAGTTCGCGCGTGACCGGATCCGCGACGAACTGCGCCGGCACGCGGCCCGGAAATGCGACAGGTTTGCCGCGTGAAAATGAACCTGTATCAAAAACGGAGAGTTCGTTGCGCGCAGCACCGTCGGCATACAGCCGCCCGGTGACGGCGTCGTCCACCATGTCCTCGACCGCGCCGCCGGCGTCGACTGAGCGGACGATCGTTTTCCGGTCGGGATCGATTTCGGTGATCTTGCCGTCGGCGGTGCCGGCGAAGACGTGGCCGCCGAGCGGCTCGAGCGCCAGGCTGCGCACACCGTCGATCCGCACGGTCGCGAGCAGCTTGCCGCTGTCGGCGTCGAGGACCGCCACCGAGCGCGCGCCGGCCGCGAAGACGCGCCGCCGGGCGGCATCGATCGTCAGCGCAGCAAAAGGGGGGCGCTGCGCCAGCGTTTGGGGGGCGGTCACGGGAGCAAAGACCATTGCGCTCGGGGCTTCGGACTATTCCGGCAAGTCGTGAAACGTGCGCTTGTGTGCGCCGTCGTCACGTTCGAGATCCTCGAGAAAGTAATACACGATCTTCCGGTCGTCGAAGCCGACTTTCGCCAGCTCGCGTCCGCCGATCTCGACGACCTCGTGGATATGTCCGGTCTGCCCGGCATAACGGTAATTCACGGCCGAATATTCCGGATTGTCGGGTTGCGGGCGCGGTATAACTTCGGTGCCCCGCAAGGGGGTACGGTGGCGGTGGTCGCTCAAATGGTGCCTCGCCGTCAACGTTCTCTGGAGGCCCGTCATGTTCATCGAATTTCGCGGAAAGCATCCGAAGATCGCAGCGACGGCCTTCGTTGCACCGACCGCCGTCTTGATCGGCGACGTCGAAGTCGGCGAAGAATCGAGCATCTGGTTCGGCGTGGTGATCCGCGCCGACAACGGTCCGATCCGCATCGGCGCCCGCACCAGCATCCAGGACAATTCGGTGATGCACGTGAGCCCGGGCTCGACGACGATCGTCGGCGACGATTGCACGGTCGGTCACAACGTCACGATGGAAGACTGCGTCATCGAAAACGGCGCGCTCATCGGCATGAACGCGGTCATCCTCAACGGCGCGACGATCGGGCGCAAGGCGCTGGTCGCAGCCGGCTCCGTCGTCTCGGCGAACGCCCGGATTCCGGAAGAAACGCTAAACGTCGGCACGCCCGCCGTGACCAAACGCAAACTCGAAGGCGTCAGCCTGCACATGGTCGAGAACACTCCGTCCAGCTACGTGCGCCTCTCGCGCACCTACCTCGCCCAAAGCATCGGGGACCCCGAAATGCAAGAAACCGTCGAAACGAGCGCTTCCGCGGAACCAGCTACTTCATGAACCGCGCGTCCGCCCTCGCACTGATCGCTGCGGGGACGGCTGCGCCGCAGCTTGCAACGGCACAGACGATCCCGACACTCGAAGTCGCCGGCGTTCCGGAAGACTCGGCCACACCGGTACTCTACGGCGTGCAGAGCGGCATCTTCCGGCGCGCGGGGATCAACGTCGACCTCACGCCGCAAGGCAGCGGCAGCGCCGTCACGGCCGGCGTCGTCGGCGGCAGCTATCAGGTCGGGAAGTCGAGCATCGTGCCGCTGATCATCGCGATGAGCAAAAAGATTCCGATCAAGCTCGTCGCGCCGGGCGGCATCTATCGTTCGACGGCGCCGAACATCGCGATGATCGTCTCCAGTGACTCGCCGATAAAGACCGCCGCCGACCTCAACGGCAAAACGATCGGCGTATCGTCACCGGACGATCTCTATACGCTCGGGCTCAAAGCCTGGGTGGACAAAAACGGCGGCAACGCCGCGAGCCTCAAACTGCTCTCGCTTCCGCAAGCCGAAATCGAAGCCGCGCTCGCGCAAAAGCGCATCGACGCCGGCTCGAGCGGCATGCCGCAACTGCAGGCCGCACTCGACGGCGGTAAAGTGCGCGTGTTGTGCGACATGTGCGACGCGATCGCCGGCACGTTCATGTTCTCCGCGTGGTTTTCATCCGAGCAGACCATCGCGAGCCGTCACGCCGACATCGCCGCCTTCGTCCGCGCCGAACGCCAAGCAGCCGCTTACACGAACGCTCACCCCGCCGACGCCGTCGCCGCACTCGCCGCGTTCACGAAGATCGAGCCCGCGATCATCACTAAAATGGTCCGCGTCCAAAACGGCACCGCCCTCGATCCCAAACTCATCCAACCCGCAATCGACGTCTGCGCCCGCTACAACGTGATCCCCGAACGCTTCGAAGCCCCCACAATGTTCGCCACCGGCATCTAGCTCCGCAATGTCATCCCGAGCTTGTCGAGGGACCGCCACAACCGTCGTCGCAGAGCGCGGTAACGTCAGTCCATTCGTAGGTGCATTGGTCCCAGCGATCGGCGCCGTCCTGAATTGTAGTTTTTGAGACGTACTGTGCGCCGAAGTGTTCGTAGAAGGTGCGTGCCGCGTTCGTTGCGAGGACATTCAAACTCAACACAAGCTGACCTCGGCTGACCATCTCGCGCGCACCGGCGCATAGCAGCTCGCGGCCGATGCCCTCGCCGTGCGCTTTTGCGAGAACGTAGAGTGCGTATAAATGATTGCCGGGCCCGCTTTCGCGCACCTGAGCCGCACTACGCGGCGCGATCCACAAAAAACCCCGGACCAAACTGACTTTCTCGTTCACGAAAACGATGTCAGCCGCGCCAGGCATTCCTAAGCGCTCGCTCCATTCGGCGCGACGTTTGTCCACATCCGTTCTCGCTTCAATGATCCGCTCCGGAAGGAGCCCAGCGTACGTCTCCCGCCAGCATTGTGAATAGACGGAAGCTATTGCGGCCGCGTCATCCACGCGTGCGGCCCGGATCGTCATGCTACGGAGCGGGGTAGTGTGAGTCGTCGCCGTAGGGTTGGAACAGCGTGTGTTCGGGCTTGAAGCGCAGCTTCACCGTTCCGACACGACCGTTGCGATGCTTCGCGAAGATCAGTTCGGTAACATCGGGTTCGGGCGACGTCTCTTTGTTGTAGTACGCATCGCGATACAAAAACGTAACGATATCCGCTTCCTGTTCGATTGCTCCGGAATTGTGCGTCAGCAAGTCGTCGACGACGAAGTTGTGCAGTTCGCCGACGGTGAGATCGTAAACGATTTCCGTGCCGGCCGGTTCGATCGAGATGATCGGGTCCCACAGGATATCCGAATAAGCGAGGCCGGCGAGAATGTCATCGTCGAAACGCTCCGCAAGCATCGCGCAGGTCGTGCGGGACATCGCCTTTCCTTGATCGCGCCAACCCACCGCCGCATGAGAGAGACCGCGTTGCGCCCGCAGCGACCGCACGCGCTCGTTTGCACGCACGGGGATGCGGTCGAACTGGCCCGCGTCGTTGCCCTTTTCGCGAACGACCTTTTCGAGCGCGCGGGCATGCTTCTCACCCAGGAATCCGATCGTGTCCATGAAGGCGCAGACCGCCGACCGTTCCATGAGGGCAAGCGTCCACATGCAACTCGTCGAGGTGCGATAGCCGCCGATATTCCGTTCATCGCCCTTCAGAATTGCATTGATGCCGAAGCGCAATAGGAGATGCTGCACGCCCCGCGCCAGCGACTCGCTGATCGTCCCCAGTCTCACGGTTACGCGAGACGTTGCCTTGCCGCGCGTGAGGCTGCCGTCGGCATGGAAGAGTCCGCGCATGAAAGCTGCGACCACTTCGTCTGGTTGACTGAACATTGCCGCCGGAACCGATTTGGCGGCTCCGGTGCATTTCCAGATCCCAAGTTCGCGCAGCCAGGTCGTGAGCGGATTCTTCCCCGCTCCGCACAAGCGGCCCGTGGTCATTACGACGCGCAACGCGGTGGTGTCGGCACGTTCCGGCTTGATCGTGGGTTCAAGCCCGAAGCCGCGCCGCGCGAGAGCAGATGCCATGTCCGCTTCCGCCTGCGTCGAGACGGTCAAAGCCGCGCTGCCGCCGAGATGTGCCGTCACCAATGAGCCAGCCCAGGAGAAGCGCCTGATCCGTCTGACATCGTCGCCGATGCGTTGACCGGAGCACCCAGCGAGCGCGGCGCTGCAATGGATTCCCCAACCGCAATCTCGCGAAGCTCCGACCAACCCGACACCGTGCGGAAGCGGTGGCCGTCGGTGCAGCGGATGCGGCGGCCGCTTTGCGTCACGGACATCGAATACGGGTTTTTCGACCGACAGCCCAGGCGTCGGTGATCGGGCGGCGCACGAGGCGCATCCGGTCGTCCATCGCCCAGACGTTGAAGCGCAAGCCGTTATCCACGATCTCGCTCATGGCAACGCGCTCGCCGGTATCGGCATTGGTCACGAGGGTCGAGCCGGCGAGACAATCCCGCAAATCTGAGAGCATGGGGCGTTTGTCTTGGCGGGTTTCGACGGCGCGGTTGAGTTGGGCGAGCGCGACGATCGGGATCTCGAGATCTTTGGCCGTCGCTTTGAGCGTGCGGCAGATCTCGGAGAGTTCTTCGTTGCGGTTGACGTTGCGGCCGAGCGCTGAGGGGCGCACGAGCTGCAGGTAGTCGATGTAGCAGATGCCGAGGCCGTGCGTCGATTTCAGGCGGCGCAGGCGGCTGCGGATTTCGCTGACGGTGACGGCGCCCGAGTCATCGAGGTAGAGCGGCAACTCGTTGAGCCGGCCGATCGAGTTGCCGATCCGCTCCCAATCCTTGCCTTCGATCGCACCGCGGCGCAATTTGCTCGCGTCGATGCCGGCGTCGCTCGAGATCAGGCGCTCGACGAGTTCTTGCTTCGTCATTTCGAGCGAGAACACGGCGACCGGCGTGTTCTCTTCGCGCGCGCCGAAGAGCGCCATGTTGAGCGCGAGCGACGTCTTGCCCATCGCGGGTCGCGCGGCCAAGATGATCAGGTTGCCCTTTTGGAAACCGGCCGTATAGTCGTCGATGTCGGCGAAGCCGCTGGTGATGCCGGTGCGATCGCCGCGCTGCGAGTGCCGCTTCTCGAGTTCGTGGAACGTATCGAGCAAGAGCGACGAGACGGCCGAGAACGAACCGCGCGCATCGCGATTGCCGACTTCGTAGACGATCTGCTCGCTCTCGTCGAGCGCGGCCGGAACGTCGTCTTCGGATTCGTAGCCGAGCTGCGTGATGCGCGTGCCGGCGTGGATGAGGCCGCGCAGCGACGCTTTCTCGCGCACGATCTTGGCGTAGTACTCGGCCGACGCCGCGGTCGGCACCGTATCCATCAGCGACGAGAGATACGCCAGGCCGCCGACTTTGTCGAGCATGCCGCGCGAGCGCAGCTCTTCGGCCAGCGCGACCTTGTCGAGCGGCTTCCCGCTCTCGTAGAGCGCGTAGAGCGCGAGGTAGATCGTTTCGTGCAGCGAGGCGTAGAAGTCGTTCGGGCGCACGATCTCGCTGACCGCCGCCATCATCTCTTTATCGACCAGCACCGAGCCGAGCAGCGCCATCTCCGCTTCGAGGTTGCTCGGCGGAATGCGGTCGACGAGCGAGACGAACGGCGCCGTGCTCATCCGCGCACGCCCCGGCCGCGCGCGTGCGGGATCGCGGGCATGCGCAAACCGTAGGCAGCCAGCACTTCGGCGATGGTCGACACCGGAATCACGTTGATGCCGTCGGGCGTCGCTTCGATCTCTTTCGCGTTTTCCGCCGGCAGCACGATCGCGCGCATCGACGCCGCGCGCGCCGCGTAGAGCTTCTCGACCACGCCGCCGACGCGCGCACCTTGCCCGCAAGCGAGACTTCGCCCGTCACCGCGATGTCTTGCGGCAGCGGCGTTTGCGTGAGCGCCGAGTAGAGCGCGAGAAAGAACGCGAGCCCGGCCGACGGCCCGTCGATGTTGCCGCCGCCGATCACGTTGACGTGCAGGTCGAAGTCGCTCGGATCGAGCCCGCTCATCGCGCGCACGACCGAGGCCGCGTTGAAGACCGAATCGCGCGACATCGAGCCGGCCGTATCGTTGAAGCGCACGGTGCCCTTGCGCGGTTCGCGCGCCGGGAAAGCCGCTGCTTCGATCTCGATGAGCGAGCCGACGTACTGCAGCACGCCGAGGCCGTGCACGCGGCCGATCTCTTTCTTCTTGCGCGGGCGCGTCGGCGCGCTGCGCACGATGCGGCCGGCCTGCACGACCGAGATCACGTCCTCGTCGCGCACCAGCGCGCCGCGCGCAGCGGGTGCGCCTTGGCGATAGAGCGCGTGGCCGTACGCGTCGGCGAGAATCTGCACGGCCTTGCGGCCTTCGTTCGTGTACGTCGCGATCAAGGCCGGCACGGTCTTCATCGTGCGCGCGCCCAGGCGCTTCGCCGCCTCTTGCACGATGCGCAGGATCTGCGCTTGCGTGAGCGGCTCGAAGTACACCGCGGCGCAGCGCGAGCGAATCGCCGGATCGATCGCGTCGGGCTCGCGCGTCGTCGCGCCGATCAGGATGAAATCGGCCGGCGCGCCGTCGGCGAAGAGCTTCTTCACGTATGCCGGCACGTTCGGATCGTGCTCGTCGTAGTACGACGACTCGAAGAGCACGCGCTTGTCCTCGAGCACCTTGAGCAGCTTCGTCTGCAGCGGCCGGCGCCATCTCGCCGATCTCGTCGATGAACAGCACGCCGCCGTGCGCTTTGGTCACGAGGCCGAGCTTCGGTTCGGGGATGCCGCTCTCGGCGAGATCGCGGCGGCTGCCCTGATAGATCGGATCGTGCACGCTGCCGAGCAGCGGGTTCGTCGTTTCGCGATAGTCCCAGCGCAGCGTCGTGCCGCTGGCTTCGACGAACGGCGCGGCCGCTGCGAACGGCGTGTGCGCGCGCTTCTTCGCGAGTTCGAGCGCGAGCCGCGCGACGGTCGTCTTGCCGACGCCGGGCGGACCGTAGAGGATCACGTGCTGCGGAAACGGCGAGGCGAGCTTCGCCAGCAGCGCGCTCGACCGCGGCTTCTTGTCCGACGATGCCGGCCAGCGTCTTCGGCCGCAGCGCGTCGAGCGCGTTCGTATTGAGGCGCCGCTCGTCGAGCGCGCGCAGATCCTCGAGCCGGCGCTGCGTGGCCGGCGTTTCCGGACCGGCCGCTTCGCGCAAGCGCTTCGATCTTCAGATCGCGCACGTACTCGGCGTGCCGGTGGACCATCTTCTCGTTGACGCGCCGCTCGACTTCGTCTTCGACGGTGCGCTGCGCGACGATGTCGGCCAGCGCGTCTTCGATCTCCGCGATCGCTTTCTTGTACTGGGCTGCGGGCGTGATGCGTTCGAGCGTCGGGTCTTCGAACACCAGCCGCTGCAACGCCAAAATGCGCTCGCCGAGCGAGGCCGAGCGCATCAGTTTCAGCGCGCCGAGTTTCCCCGCGCGCATGACGACTTTTTCTTTGCCGAGCGCGCCGGCGAGCACGTCGAAGAGCGCCGCGACTTGGCGGCGCACTCCCTCGCCGCCGCCGTATTTACGGCGAAACCGGTCGGCGTCGAGGCGCTCGGGGTCGTCGGGCATGAACTACTTGGCCGCGACGACCCGAATGTTCGACTTCGCGATGACGTTGTTGCCGAGCCGGACTTCGATCGGATACGTGCCGACGGCCTTGATGCCGTCTTTCATCTCGATCTTGTGCCGGTCGATGGCAACGTTGAGCGCCGCCGCAATCGCATCGGCGACGTTGGCGTTCGTGACCGTGCCGAACAGGCGGCCGTTACCGCCGGCCTTCGCCAGGATCTCGAACGTCTGCTCTTCGAGCTGCGTCGCAACGTCTTGCGCGTTCGCGACTTCTTCCGCCTGACGGCGCTTCTTCGCGTTGTTCTGCTGTTCGAGCTGTTTGATCGCGCCGGGCGTCGCCGCGGTCGCGAGCTTGCGCGGCAGCAAGAAGTTGTTGGCGTAACCGTCGGCCACGTTGGCGACGTCGCCGCGCTTGCCGAGCGTCTTGACGTCGTTGAGGAGAATGACTTTCATCGTGCTCCTCTACTGCGCCACGAACGGCAGGATGGCGATGACGCGGGCGCGCTTGACGGCCACGGTCAGCGCGCGCTGATGGCTCGCGCAGTTGCCGCTGATGCGGCGCGGCAAGATCTTACCGCGTTCGGAGATGTACTTGCGCAGGCGCGTCTGGTCTTTGTAGTCGATCGGCTCGAGGCGGTCGGCGCAGAACGTGCAGACTTTGCGCTTGGGGCGGCGCTCTTTTTTGGCCGCGCTTTTGGATTTGCTCTTCGGAGGGGGCATGGGCTCACTTTCATGTAGGTGGTTGATGGCCGGATCGCAGTCCGGCCCTACACACGTGGCGAGGCAATCCTCACCACGATCTCCGCATCGCGGAGCCGGGACTCATCGTTCACGCGTTTCCGGCGATCCAGCAAGAAGGCCGCCACAAGGGCGACCCTTCTCGTCCGAACAGCCCACACGAGAATGTGGCCCGAGCGACCTATTCTAGCAGACCCGACCCCCAATGTCACCTCTCGACAAGCTCGGGGTGACAAGACGACGAACGCCGGGACCTCATGAACATCCCCAACTCATTTCGCACGCTCGCCACCGCGCTTGCGTTGGTCTCCGTCACTGCGGGCATCGCCGGAGCCCAGTCCGCGCCCTTGACCAAGAAAGGTGCGGAGGTCGACGTGCGCGTCCTCACGCCGCTGAGCTCGAAGACCTCGCACTCCGGCGATCCGTTCGCGATGACCGAAACCGACTTGCTGTTCGTGCACCATCCCGAACTGCACGGTGCAACGATCGAAGGTCATCTCGAAGACGTCGTCGCCGCCTCGCCGACGCGCAAGGCCTCGATGAGCGTCATCTTCGATGACATCAAGTTCGCCGACGGACGCACCGAACCGGTGTCGGTGGCGGTGAAGAACGTGTCGGCATTCGAACCGAAGACCCACCACGTTCGCGACATGGGCATCATCGTCGGCTCGGCCGTCGTCGGACACGTCGTCTCGAAGAAGACGCATGTGGGCGGCGGAACGCTGGGCGGCGCAGCTGCCGGCTTCGCGATCGTCTCGGCGATGAAGTCCGACATCACGATCAAACCGGGAACGATCGTCAAACTGAAACTGCTGTCCGATCTGCCGCAGCCCGCATGACGGCCGTCGACGGTTTCAGCGGCGCGATCGGCAACACGCCGCTGATCCGCCTGGCGAAGCTCTCGGCCCACGTCGGCCGCGAAATCTTCGGGAAAGCCGAACACCTCAACCCGGGCGGCTCGGTCAAAGATCGCGCGGCGCTGGGGATCATCGAAGACTTCGAACGCAGCGGGCTGCTGAAACCCGGCGGGGTCGTGGTTGAAGGCACGGCCGGCAACACCGGCATCGGCTTGACGCTGGTCGGCAACGCGCGCGGCTATCGCACGATCATCGTGATGCCCGACGACCAAGCCCCCGAGAAATACGACCTGCTGCGCACCTACGGCGCGGACTTGCGCGTCGTCGAAGCAGCGCCGTTCACCAACGACGCCAACTACTATCATGAAGCGCGGCGAATCGCCGAATCGATTCCCGGCGCAGTGTGGGCGAACCAATTCGAGAACACCGTCAATCGCGACACGCACGAGCGCACGACCGGCCCCGAGATCGTCGCGCAAATGGGCGGCAAGCTCGATGCGTTCATCGCCGCGGCCGGCACGGGCGGCACGCTGGCCGGCACCGGGCGCGCACTCAAAGCGCACGATCCGAAGATCCGCGTCGTCCTGTGCGATCCGTACGGCTCGGCGCTGTACAATTACGTCAAGCACGGCAAACTCGAAGCCGAGGGCGACTCCAACGCTGAAGGCATCGGCATCAAACGCCTGACGGCGAACTTCAAGGGCGCGCCGGTCGACGATGCCGTGCGCGTCGACGACCAGACGATGGTCGAGATGGCGCACTGGCTGTTGCGCGAGACCGGGCTGTTCGTCGGCGGATCGGCCGCGCTCAACGTCGCCGGCGCGGCCCGCTATGCCGCGACGCTGCCGGCCGGCAGCCGCGTCGTGACCGTCCTCTGCGACGGCGGCGACCGCTATCGCTCGCGCATCTACAATGCCGCCTGGCTGGAAGAGAACGGCGTCGTGCCGCAGGCCAAAGACCTCTCGTTCCTCTAAGTAACCATCATGTTTCACGCTCAGGCGCTCGTTCTGACCGACCACCCTTCAGCGGTCGCGGCCCACGTCACCAAGGAACTCGGCCTCGAGTTCACCGCCGAATGGTCGGCCGAGGCCGGCACGGTCGAGCTGCCCGACGGGATTCTCGACCTGCACGCATGGCCCGAGGGCCTGCGGCTCGACGCCTTCGCCCCGACGCGCGCCGGTTTGGACCGCGTCGCCGACGTGGTGAAACGGCGCTTGGAACACCTCAACTCCGACCACCTCAGCGTCGACTGGTACCTCCGCCCCAGCGCTTCCTAGCGCGGGGTTCGGCGGGACGAACGGTGAACGACCAAGCCCTTCCCGCCTCATTTTCCTGGAGGAACCATGCGCCTTATTACCCGTGCTGATCTGGACGGCCTGACCTGCGCGGTTCTCCTCTCACAAGTCGAGACGATCGACGACGTGATGCTGGCGCATCCCAAAGACGTGCAAGACGGGAAGGTCGACATCACCTCCAACGACGTGCTTGCGAATCTGCCGCACGATCCGCGCGCCGGCATGATCTTCGATCATCACGCGAGCCAGACGGACGAGTGGAAAGAGGGCGAAACGAAGGGCGGCTTCCAGGCCACCGCGCCGAGCGCCGCACGCGTCGTCGCCGGACACTATCCGGACGCCGATTTTAGCGCGTACACCGAGCTGCTGCATCAGACCGACCGGCTCGACTCCGCCGACCTCGAGCCCGAAGACGTCACCGATCCGAAGGGCTGGATCCTCGTCGGTTACACGCTCGATCCGCGCACCGGCATGGCGCGCTACCGCGATTACTTCAAACACGTGCTCGATCTCGTCAAGGCGAATCCGAACGATCCCGACAAGGTGCTGGCCGATCCGCAAGTCGCCGAACGCGTCGCGATCCTGCGCGATCAGCAGTGGTCGTTCATGGAACACTTGATCGAAACGAGCCGCGCCGACGGCAACGTGATCGTCTCGGACGTGCGCGGGCTCAAAGAGGCGCCGCTCGGCAACCGCTTCTTCATCTACACGCTCTTCCCCGAAGCGAACGTTTCAGTACGCATCGCGGACGGCGCGAACAACGCGTTCAACAGCATTCAGGTGGGACACAGCATCTTCAACCGGACCTGCAAGACCAGCGTCGGCTCGCTGATGGACCACTACGGCGGGGGCGGCCACTTCGGCGCCGGCACCTGTCAGCCGGCACCGGCCGATGCCGACCGCGTGCTCGGTGAAATTATTCAAGTTCTCAAAAAGAACGGCTGAGACCGGATGCTGATCATCATCGGGTGGGTGGTCGTCGCCATCTGCGTCTTCGGCAGCTTCGTCCTCGGCGGCGGCCACATCTTGTCGCTGCTGCAGCCGTTCGAATTCATGTGCATCGCCGGCGCCGCCGTCGGCGCGTTCGTCGTGAGCAACCCGCCCAAGACGCTGCGTTCGGTGCTCAAAGCCATCCCGGCGTGCTTCAAGAGCAAGGACTACTCGAAAGAAAAGTATCTGCAGCTCATCGCGCTGCTCTACGAGCTGCTGCAGAAAGCGCGCCAAGAGGGTCTGCTCGCGCTCGAAGTCGACGTCAACGATCCCGAAGCGAGTCCGATCTACACCAAGTATCCGAGCGTCAAAGAAGATACGCATCTGCTCGAGTTCATCAACGACTACTTGCGCATGATGCTCAGCGGTAACCTCAACGTGCTCGAGATTCAAGAGCTGATGGACGCCGAGCTCGACACGCACCATGCCGAAGCGCAGATTCCCGCCACCGCGATTCAGCGCATCGCCGACGCGATGCCCGCGTTCGGTATCGTCGCCGCCGTCATGGGCGTCGTGCACACGATGGGTTCGGTCGGCGCACCGCCCAAAGTGCTCGGTGAGATGGTCGCGGCCGCGCTCGTCGGCACGTTCCTCGGCATCTTGCTCGGCTACGGCTTCATCGGGCCGCTCGCGAGCTTGATCGAAGCGAACTCACAAGAAGAGGCGAAGAAGTTCGAGTGCGTCAAGTCGGTGCTGCTCGCGTCGATGAGCGGGTACTCGCCGACCGTTGCGGTGGAGTTCGGACGTAAGGTCGTGTTCTCGGTCGACCGGCCGAGCTTTGAGGAACTCGAAGACGCCGTGCGCGCCACCAAGGAAAAACCGGCATCGGTTGACGGTGTGCCCGACGCCGTGCCGACCCCGGCGTAGGCGTACGCGTGGAGGACGAAGAGCAGCGCGATCCGCAGCCGCAGGATTCGCAAAGCGAGACCAGTCGCTTCCGACGGCGTCGCCGACACCGACGTTCCCGGCGAGGCGACGTCGGGTGAAGTAACGCCCGAGACTGCGGCGCCGCGCGATACCGAAGCCGAAGACCGGGCCGCAAAACTCGGACCGAAGACGTTCGTCTCCGGCACGACTGCGGCGTCGCTCACGCACGTGCGCGCCCCGACGATCGTCATTCGCCGCAAGAAGAAAGGCGGCCACGGCGACGCGCACGGCGGCTCGTGGAAGATCGCCTACGCCGACTTCGTCACCGCGATGATGGCGTTTTTTCTGCTGATGTGGCTGCTCTCGTCGACCAATCAGGGCGACCTGCAAGGCATCGCCGATTACTTCAACCGTCCGTTGAAGGCGCTGTTCACGCAAGGCCCGGGCGTGACCGCAACGACGGCGCCGCAAACCGAAAAAGAGAACGACCAGGCGCGGCGCAAAGACGAAGAAGACCAGCTGCAGAGCCTCAAGACCAAACTCGATGCGCTGATCGAGCAGAGCCCGAAACTCAAAGCGTTCAAGAATCAGATCAAGATCGACATCACGAGCGAAGGCCTGCGCATTCAGATCCTCGACAATCAGAACCGCCCGATGTTCGATAAGGGCGATGCGGTGCTGAAGAGTTACACCAAAGACATCCTCGATCAGATCGCGCCCGCACTCAACAACGTGCCCAATCACATCTCGATCGCCGGCCATACCGACGCGCTCCCGTATCGTGGGATGCTCGACGGCTATTCCAATTGGGAACTCTCGAGCGAACGCGCCAACGCGGCGCGGCGCGAATTGCTCACCGGCGGCATGCATGCCAACAAGATCTTGCAGATCCGCGGACTAGCCGACGCATTGCCGTTCCTGAAAAACGATCCGACGAACCCGGCCAACCGGCGCATCAGCATCGTCGTGCTCAACGCGCAAGCCGAACAGAACTTTTTGCGCGACGGTCAGCAAACTGCCAGCGAAACCCCAGCTCCGGAAGCGAGCGGCTCCCCGGCTCCTGTGCCGCCGGCGGCAACGCCGTAGTTTCCCAAAGACTTAAATTCCATTAGAAACGCACCCTTTGGAAAAATGGGTACGTTTCCAGAATATTATGATGAGACTCATCGCCGCAGTCATTGCGGCCCTCTTCCTCGCCGCACCGTTAGCGGCTAACGCTCAAATGGCGCCGACATATGCGGCCGGCCCCGCGGATGACGGTGACGCGAACATCCACGGGCGGATCCTCAATTTCGACGGCGCGTACTCTCTCCAGGTTCGCGACGAACAGGGCTACGTCGACAACGTCCAACTGCATCAAGGAACGATCATCAATCCAACCGGCCTCACGTTGACGCCGGGCATGGTCGTGAGCATCATGGGCTATAACGCCGGCGACTACTTCGCCGCGAACGAAGTCGACACGCCGTACACGTACTACTCGGGCGTCCCGTACTATGCGGGTCATCCGTGGAACTACTACGGTCCGAGCATCAGCCTGGGGTTCTTCTTCGGCAATACCGGCTGGTGGCACGGCGATGCCTTCCGCGGCGGCTACCGCTATGTCGGCGGCGGCGGCGCACGCGTCTACAATAGCGTGCACGTGAACAACGTCTACCGCGGCGGAACCTACCAAGGCCGCAACTACGTCGCACGGCCCGAGCACGGCGGCTACGTTCCGCACGGCGGCTACGTTACGCACGGCGCTGCCCGCGCACCGGAGCACGTCGGGGGCGGCGGCGGCGACCGTCACCGCTAGCCACTAGCACCGGACACAAAAAAGCTCGCGGTGACCAGCGTCACCGCGAGCTTTGCATTTGCTACCGAGCGTGAACCTTAGGCTTGGTAATCGAGAATCGACGAACCGGCCGGCGCGTTCACATAGTTTTGGATCGTCTTCAGCGCTTCTTGGTCGCTCGCGTCGAGAATCGACTGCACCGACGGAACGTTTGTCAGCGCACTCGAGGCCGTCGACGTCGACGACGCGGGCGTGGTCGATGCACCCGTCGCTAAGGTGCCGGGATGACCCGGGCTGCCGAGCAGCACCGCGGCCTGTTGGAGCACGGAGTCGGCATTGGCGAGGCTGTCCGACGGCGAGAGAAACGATGCGTAGAGCAGCTCTTGGTTGTCGTACTGCTGAAGGTTCGCATACTCAGTTTGATACGTCGACTCGGTGTTCGACGGCTTGGCTGCGGCCGGCACCGGATTCGGAGCGCTTCCGCTGCTGAGGAGGGAAGCGCCGACGGACGACAGCCCGCCGTTGGGAAGCGAACTCGAAGATCCCGACGAGATTGAAGAAATGCCGCTCATGCCCTCACTATAGCACCGGCCCGCCCGGATGTGGTTGCGAAGCAAGCGGCGTTTACGCATTTGTGACGCGGGTCCCGCGCGGGAATGCTCACGAAGCAACCGGTAGACCGCGTGATGGACCGGACCGCCCTGATCGCCGCCGCGCTGCCGATCCTCATTATCGGGTTCGGCGGCGACTACGAGCACCCCGATCCGATCCACCTCGCCCTGTTCCTGGCGGCCGCCGCCGGCATCGCGGGGGCGCTCTTGCGCAAGCCTTGGGCCGGGCTCACGATTCTCCTCACCGTGCTGGTCGCCGGCACCTACTTGCGCACCCTGGCGGGCGACAATCGCGCGAGCGACGTCATGCTGACCACCAACGAGGCGCTCACGGTCCTCGCGAGCGGCAACGATCCCTATACGCACGTCTACGCGATGACGAATCCGCCGGGCGGACCCTTCGGCTATCCGCCGGGTGAACTCGCCTTTTACGGGCTCGCGCACGCGGCCGGCTTCAACGTGTTCCGCGTCGACATGCTGGCCGGCATCATCGCGCTCGGTCTGATCGCAAGCCTCGCGCCGTTGATCGGCGACGGTCTGGCCGCACTCGCCATCATGCCGCTCGCCGGTGCCGTCGACCTCATCTTTCACTCGACCGACGGCAGCAACGATACGGCCGCGGCGTTTCTGGCGCTGCTCGGCATCGTTGCGCTCGTGTGGTCGTACGACGTGCGCGGGCGGCCGGGACAAGCGTTGTGGTGGACGTCGGCGATCGCATTGGGCTGGGTCGTCGCATTCAAGGAATACGCGTTGCCGATCGTCGTTTTCATCGCGCTGTTCTTGTGGCGCAGCGATGCGCGGCGCGCGCGCGGGTGGATCGTCGCAGCAGCCGCGACGACGGCGCTGTTCGTGCTGCCGTTTTTCGCGTGGAATCCGGTCGCGTTCGTATCGAACGTCGGCGGCGCGCTGCTGCTGCACCCGAACATCTGGGGGCGCAACGTGTGGCACGACGTGCTGAGCTTGGAGCCTGGCGAAGTGGCGATTGCACCGTTGATTCCGGTCATCATGCTGGCCGCGTTCGCCGGCCTCGCGGTCGCGCTCTGGCGGCGGCCGGCGCCGAGCATCGGCGCAGCCTTGCTGCAAGGCTGCGCGCTGCTCGCAACAACCTTCGTCTTGGCGCGGTGGACGTCGAGCGTGTACTACGTGTTCCTCGCACCGCTCGCGATGACGGGAATCGCGCTCACCCTGGGGGCGGAACGCGCGACTCCCGCCGTCACACCGGACGCTTAGTGGTAAGCGGCGAGCTTGACCGTGTTCACGCCGAGCGCGTGTGCGAGGTCGACGTGCGCCTGATCGGCGATGCGGTGGTAATTGCCGTCGGCGGCCGCGCCGAATTTGTTGTCGATGTCGACCATGACGATCTCGTGAACCTTATGCGAGACCAGATGATCGAGCATGACGCCTTCGTAGTACGTGCCGTTGATGAGGCCGGCCTTGGTGACGCGCAGCGCCAACGCGCCGCCCTTCACTGCCGGGGCCGGGAACTTGACGCCGGCCGCCGTGGCGACTTTTACCGCATCGTCGACGGCGAAGTTCTGCACGGTGACGAACGAGGTGACTTTCGCGGCACCGTATTGCTTCGTGAGCTTGGCGACTTCCGCATTGGCGGTCGGCGCGCCGGCGAGCGCCGCGATGGCTTTCGTGATCGAGAAGTGGCCGATCGGGCCGCCCGCGACGACGAGGGATACCGCCCCTTGCAGATCGGGCGCGCCGGTGTAGGCGACGCCGTCGGCACCCATCGTGCCTTCGGGCATGCCGTGTTCCATGCCGCCCATCGACGACATCGCCGATGACGACATGCTCGACGTCTGCGCACCGGCAGCGAGGGTAGAACCGAGGAGCGCCGCCGCGGCGACGACGGGGAGTAGCGCGAGTTTGAACATCCAAACCTCCGGGATGAGAGACGATTACGCACTCCCAACGGAGCAAGTCGCGGTTTGGATTGTCTAGAGCGTGCGGTCGAAGCTCTTCGCCAGCGCGCGCACGGAGTTGGCGAGGAGCGTCGCTTCGGTGCCGACGGCGACGAAGGTGGCGCCCAGTTCGAGATAGCGGCGCGCGAGCCGCTCGTCGGGGGTGAGCAGACCGGCTGGATTTCCGGTGGCGAGAATCGTGGCGATCGCGCCCTCGATCGCGGCCACCACGTCGGGATGACCGGGATTGCCGCGATGCCCGAGCGATGCGGCAAGATCCGAAGGTCCGAGAAAGACGCCGTCGATCCCGTCGACTTCGGCGATGGCCGCAACGTTGTCGAGACCGAGCCGCGATTCGACTTGCACGAGCAAGCAGATCTCGTCCTCGCCGTTGGCGAGATAGTCCGGAAACGCCATCCAGCGCGACACGCGCGAGATGCTCGCGCCGATGCCGCGGATCCCGCGCGGCGGATAACGCACGGCCGCCACGAGCTCGCGCGCCTGTTCCGCCGTTTCGACCATCGGGATCAGCAGCGTTTGCGCGCCGATGTCGAGCAGCTGCTTGATCAGTACGGAGTTGCCGGTCGTCGCGCGCACGACCGGGTGCGCCGGATAGGCGGCGAGCACTTGCAGCTGCGAGAGGATCAGCGGGATGTCGTTGGGTGCGTGTTCGCCGTCGATCAGGAGCCAGTCGAAACCGGCGGTCGCGCAGATCTCGGCGGTGTAGGGGTTAGCGAGTGCGAGCCACATCCCGATCTGGGTGCGGTTTTCGCGCAGCGCGCGTTTGAATGGGTTGGCGTTCGAGAGCGTCATGCGACGACGCGGCTTCGCCGGACGAGGCGCTTGCGCATCCAGCGGACAAGAATTCGCCGTGCCCAGCAGGACCAAGACGCAGGAGCGTGATGCGGCGCAAACGCAGCCGATGCCGCTCTACCATACGATCGTCCACAACTGCGACTGTCACACGTTCGAAGATGTGATCTTCGGGCTGATGCGCATCGTCGGCACCGGCCTGCGCGATGCGGAACGGAAGGCGCGCGAGATCGATTTCTTCGGGCGCGGCATCGTCGCCACGACGACGCTCGAAGTCGCCGAGCTCTACGCCCAGCGGCTGCACAACGAAGTCGTCAGCGCCAGCGGAACGCTGCTCGGAACGTCGATCGAACCGGCCACATAATGCGGCCTACTGTTTGGGTTTGAGTTTTTCGATGCGCTCTTTGGAGTAGGAGACCATCGAGCCCGCCGGCAGCGTAGAGGCCTTGACGATCTTCTTCCGCACGACGCGCTTGTGCGCGGGGTGGTGGTCGTTGGCGCCGCCGGGACGCGTAATCGAGAAGAGCATCTGCATCAGCGGCGTTTCGGTCGAGAGGTGGATGAACGGGTTGAACGTGCGACGGCGCCGGACGGAAGCTCCGTCGCGTAGGGCGTGCAGGTCGTTGACGTCCATCACATCTCCTCCGTGAAGGTGATTGGCCTTAGGCAACGGAGGCGAAAGCCCCGCCCCCAGGCGCGGATTTAACGAAACTCTCCCCGAAGCCGCCGCGTATGAGCCGCGTTCGAGTCCTCGTGGGTACCCACAAGGGGGCGTTCATCTTGTCTGCCGACGGCAAGCGCGACCGGTGGGAAGTCAGCGGCCCGCACTTTCCGGGCTGCGCGATCTCCGACGTCGTGGGCTCGGCGGCGCAGCCCAGCCGCCTCTACGCCTCGCAAAACACCGGTGAACCCGGTCCGCAAGTCCACCGTTCGGAAGGCGGCGGTTTCAGCTGGGAGCCGCTCGGCGTGATGCCGGGCCCGATCAGTTCGCTCGTCGCCTCGCCCAGCCTCACCGACACCGTGTACGCCGCATGCGACGACGGGACGCTGCTGCGGTCGACCGATCGCGGTGAGAGCTGGGACGAGTTGCCCGGTCCGTACGCCGGGGGCGCGGGTCTCGCGCTGCGGCCCACGATCATGCTCGATCCCTCGAGCGCGGACCGGCTTTACGTGTGCTCTGCAGGCGGCGCGTTTCGCAGCAATGACGGGGGCGCATCGTGGCGCGCACTCGGCGAACCCGGCTTCGACGTGCAGCGCTTGGCCGTGCACGCCTCGAGCCCCAACCTGATCTACGGCCAGACCGCGAACGGCCTCATGCGCAGCAACGACGGCGGCGCAACCTGGAACGACGTCAGCGGCAACCTGCCTTCGCCGTTCGGTTATACTGTTGACGTGCACGCAATGGAACCCGAGACGATCTACGTGGTGCCGATGAAGAGCGCGGCCGAAGATTACCCCGTCGACGGCAAGCTGCGCGTGTATCGCAGCCGCGCCGGCGGCACCAAATGGGAGCCGCTGACGACCGGATTGCCGCAGCGCGATTGCTACGTCAGCGTGGCGCGTAATGCGTTGTGCGCCGACGGTCTCGACCCGTGCGGCCTGTACTTCGGCACGAGCGGCGGCGCGCTGTACGGCTCGAGCGACTCGGGCGAAAGCTGGATGCCGATCGTGAGCTATCTGCCGCCGGTGAATTCGGTGAAGGTGCAAACGCTGCCGTGATCAGCCGGCAAGAGAACGAACTGCTCACGCGCGTCGGACGCGGCACGCCGATGGGCGACCTGCAGCGCCGCTACTGGCACGTCGTCGGCGCGGCGTCCGAGCTGACGGAACGCGCGACCAAACGCGTCCGCCTGCTCGGCGAAGACCTCGTCCTCTACAAGAACCGCGACGGCGCGTTCGGCATCACCGCCGGGTATCCGGTCGAACTGCTGGGCGGCCTGTTGTGGGCGTATTTGGGGCCACAGCCGGCGCCGCTCTTGCCACGCTGGGACGGTCTCGCCGGCGAGAGCACGATCCAGATCTGCGGCTGGAACGTGGTCAACTGCAACTGGCTGCAGATCATGGAGAACTCCGTCGACCCGGTGCACACCGAATGGCTGCACGGCGCGCTGCTCGAGTTCCGCCGCGAAAAACAAGGCACGAAGTTCGCGATCGCCTCGAAGCATCTGAAGATCGCTTTCGAAGAGTTCGAATACGGCGTTTACAAGCGCCGCCTTCTCGAGGGCCACTCCGAAGACTCCGACGATTGGCGCGTCGGTCATCCGGTGCTCTTCCCCAACATCCTCGCGGTCGGCAGCGGCGGCGGCGACGTGTGGAAATTTCACCGCTACCAGATTCGCGTGCCGATGGACGACGAGCACACGATGCACTACTGGTACTCCGCCTACGCGCCGCCGAGCGGCGTCGACGTTCCGCCGCATCTGCTCAACAGCCTCGACTACTTCGAGATCCCGACGCGCGACGCGAACGGCGAATATCTCCTCGACATCATCAACGTGCAAGACGTGATGGCGTGGGAGACGCAGGGGCCGATCGCGCAGCGGCATCTCGAAAAGCTCGGCACGACCGACGTCGGGGTGATCCATTTTCGCAACATGCTCAAGCGCGAACTGGCCAACGTCGCGGCCGGCAAAGATCCGATGGGCACCGTGCGCGATCCGGCCAAGAACACGGTGATCCAGTTCGCGCTCGAACGCAACAAAGCGCATTACGCCGACAGCCTCGAGCGCGGGTTCCGGCATTCGCCGGCCAAGTACTCGGCGCTCGCCGACGACATCTGCGCGGTCTTTGCCGCCTTCAGCAAAGAACCCGCGGGCGTTCGCTAACCGAGGGCGGCTTGGGCGCAGCCCAAACGCAACGGATTCACGGAACGTGAATCCATGCGTTGGGGTCGATGACGTCCTTGGCGGGGAACGCCGCCGCCAGCGCCTTGTACTTCACCGCGGCATCGATGATCGGCTGAATCATCTTCGGATCCAGCTGCTTTGCATTCGTCGCCACCGGTGAGAGCGACTGCGCGGCAATGACCTTCTCCTCGATGCCGCTGTACTTCGCGAGCAGCGGAATCATCTGCTGGAAGTTGGCGTTGGCGTACGTGGCCGCTTCGTACAGGCCGCGCCGGAAGCGCGTCATCACGTCGGCATTCTTTGCGGCGAAGTCGGCGGTGCAGAAATACGCCGTCACGATGAAGTGTTTGGCGATCCCGTCTTGCCCGTGACCGATCACGCGGAACCGCCCGCTTTGCAACGCGTCGCCGAGGATCGGATTGGCGATGTTGGCCGCATCGACGCGCCCGGCGGCGATCGATTCGGCCGCCGCCCGATGCGGTAGCTCCAGAAACTTCACCGTGCGCGAGTCGCCGCCGCGCTGGTCGATCCACGACGAGATCGCAATCTGGTAGAGATCGCCGAGCGAGGGCACCGAAATCGTCTTGCCGTCGAGGTCGCGGCCGGTGCGGATCGGCGAATCCTTGGCGACCAGCAGCGCGGATTCGGGCACGTCGGTGTTCCAAATCGAGCCCGGCGCTTCGAGCACGAGCGAGACGCCTTTGGCGTGCGCGTTGAGCAGCGAGAGCAGGCTGCCTTTCCCGATCTCGAGCGAACCGCCGATGACGGCCGCAGTGACCACGGCACCGCTGTTGGCGCTGCGCACGTCGACGTCGAGACCATACTTCGCGAAGATACCGCCCTGCTGGCCCCAAAGCGCGCCGATGATGTCGTGATCGGGCGAACCGGAGAGCCGCAGTTTCGTCAGCGTCTGCGCGCTCGCGAAGCGCGGCACGGATGCAAACGCCGCCAGCGTTGCGAGAAACGCCGCGCGGCCGGGTGTGAACGTCATGAAGCCGTTCTTATCGCTGCGCCGTTTCGCTCCTGGAGATGGGTGGCGAGGAACTCCGCGAGATAGGGCGCGGTGCGGCTCTCGCGGGATCGCGCGACGTCTGCCGGCCTACCGGCCGCGACGATGCGGCCGCCTTCCTCGCCCGCGCCGGGGCCGATGTCGATGACCCAATCGCTTCCCGCAACGACGCGCATATCGTGTTCGACCACAATCACCGTATTGCCGGAATCGACGAGCCCATGGAGCTGCCGCATGAGCTTCTCGACATCGGCCGGATGCAAGCCCGTGGTCGGCTCATCGAGCACGTAGAGCGTATCGCCGTGTTGCGTGCGCTGCAATTCGGTGGCCAGCTTGATGCGTTGCGCTTCACCGCCGGAGAGCTCGGTCGCGGGCTGGCCCAGACGCAGATATCCGAGCCCGACTTGACGGAGCGCGTCGAGCGCGCGGCGCACCGTCAGCTCGCCTGCAAAGAATTCCCACGCGTCGTCGACCGTCAAGTCCAGCACGCCCGCGATCGACTTGCCCCGATACTGAATCTTGAGCGTTTCAGGATTGTAGCGCGCGCCGTGACAGGCCGGACACGGCGCGTACACGCTGGGCAGAAAGAGCAGTTCGACCATCACGAAGCCTTCGCCGGAGCACGTCGGGCAGCGGCCTTTGGCAACGTTGAACGAAAAGCGGCCGGCGTCGAAGTGCCGTGCACGCGCGGCCGGGGTTGCCGCGAACAATTTGCGCACGGCGTCGAACAGGCCGGTGTAGGTGGCGAGGTTGGAGCGCGGGGTGCGGCCGATCGCTTTTTGATCGACGCGCACGAGCCGCGCGATCGCGTCCATCCCGCCTTCGATGCGGCCGCCGGCCGGCGCGGCCGGATTGCGTTCGAGTTCTTCGCGCTCGTCCGCCTCCGGCTCGAGCTCGGTGCCGAGCTTGCGCGCGACCAGATCGACCAGCGCCTGACTGACCAAGCTTGATTTTCCCGAACCCGACACGCCGGTGACGGTCGTGAAGGCCCCGAGCGGAAAATCGACGTCGAGGCCGCGCACGTTGTTTTGCGTCACGTCGCGCAAACGCAACGCCTCCGTGAGGGCGCGCGGCGGCCGGACCGGCAGCGGTTGGGCGGCCGCGAGATAGCGCCGCGTTTCCGACGCGGTGACGCGCTTCAAGCCCGCCGGCGGTCCGCTGTAGAGAATCTGTCCGCCGAATTGCCCCGCGCCGGGGCCGACGTCGACGATCCAGTCGGCATGCCGGATGATGTCGAGTTCGTGCTCGACGACGAAGAGCGAGTTTCCGGCGGCCTTGAGGCGGTCGAGAGCGCGCAAGAGCGCGGCGGTATCGACGGGATGCAAGCCCGCCGACGGCTCGTCGAGCACGTACACGACTCCGAAGAGATTCGAGCGGACTTGCGTTGCCAAGCGCAAGCGCTGCAGTTCGCCGGGCGAAAGCGTCGGCGTGCTGCGCGCGAGTGCGAGATAGCCGAGACCGAGATCGAGCAGCACGGCCAGACGCGCGATGAGATCTTCGACAATGCGCGCGACCACCAGCGCCCGCTCGGGATGCGCGGCGCCGAAGCGCGCCGGCTCGACATCGCCCGGATGCATGTACGGCCGCAGCAACGCGTCCAACCGCGACAACGGCAAGTACGCCATTTCGGCAAAATCGAGGCCCGCAAACGTGACCGACAGCGACTCGCGGCGCAAGCGCTTGCCCTTGCAGACCGGGCACACGCTGCCGACCATGAACGACTCGGCCCGCTTCTTCATCAAGGCGCTCGGGCTGTTGGCAAACGTCTGGAGCACGTACTTGCGCGCGCCGGTGAACGTGCCCTGATAGCTCGGCTCTTCCTTGCGCTTGAGCGCACGTTGCACTTCTTTGGGGGTGTAACCGGCGTACACCGGAACCTGCGGCTGTTCTTCGGTGAAGAGCAGCCAGTCACGATCTTTCTTCGGCAGCTCGCGCCACGGCTTGTCGATGTCGTAGCCGAGCGTTACGGCAATGTCGCGCAAGTTCTGTCCGTGCCATGCCGTCGGCCACGCGGCGATTGCCCGTTCGCGAATCGACAGTGACGGATCCGGCACCATCGAGCGTTCGGTGACGTCGTAAATGCGGCCGAGACCGTGACAGCGCGGGCACGCGCCGGCCGGCGTGTTGGGCGAGAACGCCTCGGCTTCGAGATGCGGCTGCTTGGGCGGGTAGAGTCCGGCGCGCGAATACAGCATCCGCAGCAGATTCGAGAGAGTGGTAACGCTCCCAACGGACGAACGCGCCGTGGGCGAGCCACGCTGCTGCTGCAATGCGACCGCGGGCGGCAAGCCGTCGATCTCGTCGACGTCCGGCACGGCCATCTGGTGGAAGAGCCGCCGGGCGTACGGTGAGACCGATTCTAGATAGCGGCGTTGCGCTTCCGCGTAGAGCGTGCTGAACGCCAGCGACGATTTTCCCGATCCGGACACGCCGGTGAATACCACCAGCGCCTCGCGGGGAATGTCGACGCTGATGTCCTTGAGGTTGTGTTCGCGGGCACCGCGCACGCGCACCATGCCGGAGGAGTCCACACCCGGGATGTACCCGCGTGAAGCACCGTTCAGCCCAAGTAGAGGCCGCCGTTGACGTGCAGCGTTTGGCCGGTGACGAAGCGCGCTCCCGGTCCCGCAAGCCAGCGCACGGCCGAGGCGACGTCGTCGGGCACGCCCTTGCGGCCGAGCAGCGTGACGCGGTCCGCGCGGTGCGAGGGGATGAAGTCGCGCACGGTTTCGATCAGTCCCGGTGCGACGCAGTTGACGGTAATACCGTCGGGTCCCAAATCGTGAGCCAGCGCGCGCGTGAATCCGGCGATGCCGGCTTTGGCGGTCACGACGTGGGCGCGATTGCGCGCTCCGGTATGGGCGGTCAGACCGCCGAGGTTCACGATCGCTCCGCGGCCGCTCGCGCGCAAGTGCGGCAACGCAGCCTGACTGCACAGGAACGCGCCGTCGAGCGCGACGTGCAATACGGCGTGCCACTGTTCGAGCGTCAGCTCGGCAAACGTCGACTCATGGCGCAGCGACGCGTTGTTCACCAGAATGTCGAGCCGTCCGAAACGCGCGACGGTCTCGCCGATGACGCGCGCGACGTCGGCGGGATTGCCCACGTCGCCGAGGATCGCCGCGGCGCGGCCGCCGCCGGCTTCGATCTCCGCCACGAGCTCCGCCGCGGCTTGCGCGGATGACTTTGCGTTGACGACGACCGCTGCCCCGCCGTGCGCGCACGCGCGCGCGATCTCCGCACCGATGTTTCGCGCGCCGCCGGTAACGAGCACGACCGATCCGCTGAGTTCCGCTTCCATTCCGGATCGTTTCTCCGCAGGAGAACGTGCCTCACCTTCACGAGTAGCGAAGATGAGCACGATTGCCGAGCAGCTTGCCCACGCCGCGCAGGGCGTACGCGCAAACGAACTGCCGGCCGCCGTGCGGCGCGTTGCGGCGGACTTGATCCTCGACGTTGCGGGCTTGTGCGTCGCCGCGCGCAACACCGATTATATCGCGGCCGTGCTGCAGAGCGTCGAGCCCGGCGGCGCGTGCACCGCAATCGGTCATCCGGGCGGTTTCGCCGCGCTCGACGCCGCGCTGATCAACGGGATCGCCGCGCACGGCGAAGATTACGACGACACGTTCGAGGGCGGGCCCGTGCATGCGGGCGCGGTGATCGTGCCGGCGGTGCTCGCCGTGGCGGAGCGCTACCGCGCATCCGGCGATGCGATCCTGCGCGGCCTCGCGAGCGGTACCGAAATCATGTGCCGGCTCGGGCTCGTCGCACCGATGCGCGTGCACAAAGCGGGCTTTCATCCGACCAGCGTGTTCGGCGCGATCGGCAGCGCGCTCGCCGTCTCGGTCACGCTCGAGCTCGACGAAAAACAAACCGTCGACGCGCTCGGGATCGTCGGCAGCATGGCCGGCGGCATCATCGAGTATCTGGCGGAAGGCGCGTGGACAAAACGGCTGCACGCGGGCTGGGCCGCGCAATCCGGCATTCGCGCCGCGCTCTTGGCGCGCGGCGGCTTCGTTGGTCCGCGCACGGTGTTCGAAGGAACGCACGGTCTCTTCTTCGGCTTTGCCAACACCGCCGAGAACGATTTCACGCCGCTGACCGGCGATTTCGGCCGCGAGTGGCTGATGGAAACCGTCGCGTTCAAACCCTACGCTTGCGGCACGATGATCCATCCCTACATCGATTGCGCGATCCGGCTCGCGGCCCGCGGTGTAAGCGCCGATGCGATCGCATCGATCGAGTGCGATACCGCCGAGGGCATCGTGCACCGTTTGTGGGAACCGCTGGCCGTCAAACAGACGCCGCCGAACGCGTACGCGGCGAAATTCAGCACGCCGTTCTGCATGGCGCTGGGCTTCATTCGCGGCGACGTCGGGCTCGGCGCGTTCACGGAGGAAGCCGCGCACGATCCGCAGGTGCGCGCGCTGGCCGCGAAGATCCGTTACCGCATCGATCCGGCAGAACCCGTACCCGCGCGCGTTCACGGGCCATCTTCGCGCGACGCTCACCGACGGAACGGTGATCGAAGAACGTCAGCCGCACTTTCGCGGCGGCGCGCAAGAACCGCTTACCGCAGCGGAAATCGAAGCGAAATTCGTCGCGAACGCGGCCTTCGGCGGCTGGTCGCCCGCGCAAACGGCGGCGGCGCGCGAAACGCTGCGGCGGATTCTAACCGGAGAACATGATGTCGCGGGCCTCGATCGGCTGCGTTAACGTTTTGTAGCGCACCATCGTGTCGATCACGGGCTGCACGAGCTTCGGATCGAGCGTCGTACCTTGCTCGACGCGCGTCATCTTCGCAACTTGCGCCGGTTCGAGCGAGGTGAACTTCGCGATCAGATCGGCCGTTTGCGCGTGGTGCCCGTTGCAGTAGTCGGCCGCTTTGCGCAAGGCGAGCGAGACGTTCTTCACGACCGCCGGATTCGCCGTCGCGTAGGTCTTGGTCGTGAACCACGCGGTGTACATGAAGCGCGGCGCGATGCCGTCGAAATGGTGGGCGAGCGGACGCAGCTTGTTGTCGGTGAGCGCCGCCGAGAGCACCGGCTCGTTGACGGAGCCCGCCGTCACGCGGCCTTGCTCGATCGCGACCGGAATCTCGCCGATCGGGATCTCGACGAACTTGATGCTCGTGACGTCGCCGCCGTTCTTGTCCATCCACGCGATCGTCGCCAGCGAGTGGATGTCGTTGAGCGCGCCGACGGCGATCGTCTTGCCGTTGAGATCGGCGGCTTTTTTGATCGGCGAATCGGCCAGGACCAGCAGCGATGCGATCGGCGCGCGCGTATCGTAGATGCCGGCCGGCATGATGATCGTGAACGGCAGTCCCTTACTGAACGCGGCGATCAGCGGCGGCGTGCTCGACTTTCCCACCTGATAGCTTCCGCCCACCACGCCGCTCATCACCGAGGGCCCGTTGTGCTGGGGCTGCATGTCGACGTCGAGCCCATACGGCTTGAACAAGCCGCTCTGGATGCCGTAGAGCACGGTCGTCGCCGAATCTTCCGGCACGCCGGCCATCTTGATCGCCGTCACGTCGGCGGCCCGGGACAACGACGGCGCGGCAAGTGCCGCGCCGGTCAGAGCGATAAACGATCCACGCGTGCGAAATGCCATGCGCGGGCGGTTCTCCCGAACGGCGTGGCGGTCCCTCGACGACGCGCCTAACGGCGCTTTGCTCGGGATGACACAGGTCTCGGGATGACAGGTTATGGAGCGGGTGGATTGGTGAATGGCGGGGCCGGGGCGTTTAGGTAGCGCCGGCCGTCCGGCTGCGCGGCGCCGTTCCACTCGCGGTACCATTGCGGCTCGCGGGCGAACGCGACGCGGCGCGGCGGCAGACCGTCGATCTCGTTTGCGGTGAACGCGTTGCCCTGGTTGAAGCCCACGATGCGCACGCGCATTCCCGGCCGCAGGGTCAGCCCGATCGGGAAGATGATCGTCTTGTCGTGCAGCCGCACGTTGTCGACGAAGCCCTTGTCATCGCGCAGGCCGAGCTCGTAGGTGCCTTGCGTAAACCGCACGACGATGCCGTTGAGCCGCTCGTTGCCCAGCGGCGTCGCGAACGAGGGCTGCGTTTGCGCCGTCGCCGGTTGCGCGAGCGTGCATCCCGCAATCGCCAGCGCCGCTGCAGCACACCGGACGTCTCGGATCTTCATGTTTTATAATACCCGCCCGGCACCCAAACGACGCCGGGTCCGGCCGGTCGCTTACTTACAGACGAAGTTCTCGGCGCGGTTGGCGTCGCCGCTGCCGGTGTAGCGCGCTTGCGCCGGATACACGCACAGCGGTCGCGTGAGCGGCGAGCCCGTTTTCGTCGCGATGATGCGCACCGGCGGTTTGCCGCCGGCGGCCCAGTCATCGAGCGCTGCGAGCATGTCGAACCGGTCCGGTCCGGGCCCGCCGCCGCAATGGTAGACGCCGGGGGCGAGAAAGACCCGCACGTCGGCGGCGAGCGCGGCGTCGCTCACGCCCATCTTCTTCGCCGATGCCGTCAGCGCGGCGTGATAGTACTCGAGCGTGGCCTGCGGGCTCGGCGCGGGATCGTCGACGCCGTGCCACATGATCCACTTGCCGCCGCGTTTGAAAAACGCGGAGACGTCCGGGTTGTTCGCCGTCACGAGCGGTGCGGTGTCGCTCTGCGCGATGTCGCCCAAGGCTTGTTCGGGCGTGAGCGAATCCCAGGCCTGGCTCGGGTTGGCGTAGATGACGTCCATGAAATACTGTGCGCCCAACGGATAATTCAGGCCGAACGGGTTGGTGGGCGTGCCGCCGATCGAAAATTGCGTCCACGGAAGTTCGCCGCCGCGCGGCAGCGGAAACGCGGCCACGCGGCCGTCGGGCGTTCCGATCCCGTTGTAGCTACGGCGCACCGCCATCACTTGGCGCGCCGTGAGACAGCCGCTGCCGGCGTCGCTGCCGCCTTTGCAGGCGATCGCTGCCGGGTCCCATTTGCAGTTGGACGGATCTTGGATGATGCCGTCGCGCACGCCGTCGTTGAGGTCGCACGCACGCAACACGTCGGCATTGATGGCCTGCACTTGCGCCGGCGTGATCTTGCTCGACGGGTCTTTGTGAAAGAACTGTAAGCGGAAGATCGCGCTCGTCTGCGCGCGCAGATCGTAGAGCGGCGCGCCCGAAATCACGCCGTCGTAGTCGTCCGGAAAACGCTGCACTTCGGTGAAGCCCTGCCGGCCGCCGGTGGAACAGCCCTCGAAATACGATTTTGCCGGACCGCGGCTGTAGTAGTGCGCAACGATCGCTTTGCCGGCGACCGTCATCTCGTGCACGGCGCGAAAGCCGAAGTCGGTCAGCGTGACGCGATTGATCTTGCCCGGGCCGTCGAGCATGAACGAGCCGTCAGTCGGACTCGTGCCCGGATGGCCCGTGTCGGTTTCGATAACCGCGTAACCTCTGGTGAGCCCCGGCGCCGCGCCGGCCAGCGTGACGTCGCCCGCGAAACCGCCGCCGCCGATCCCGAGCATCTTGCCGTTCCAACTCTCGGGCAGCCGGTAGACGACGCCGATGTTCGATCCCGGCACCGGCCGGATCGTCGCAACGACTTCGCAGTAGGCCGGCATGCCGGGCGCGGCATCGGCGGCGATCATCCGCGCCGAGGTCACGGCCGTATTCGCAACGAGACCCGGCCGTGTCGAGCGCGCTGCAGGCCGGTTCGGCCGCCGCCGCGCGCTGGGTGGCGGCGCGCGGGGCAAACGCGCAAAAGCACACGAGGAGCGCGATCGCTGCCGGCCGCAGCAGCGATGCGAGCCGGATCACTTCGGCCAGTAGAGCCGCATCGGGTTGTCGACGAGCATTTTCTGCTGCAGTTCTTTGGTCGTTGCCACGCGCGGGATGAAGTCGACCAGTTTGCCGTCGTCGGGCATGTGCGTTTCCATGTTGGGGTGCGGCCAATCGGTGCCCCACAGCACGCGGTCGGGATACCGTTCGACCAGCGCGCGGCCGTACGGCACGACGTCGTCATACGGCGGACCGGTTTCGCTGATGCGTTCGGGCCCGGTGACCTTCACCCAGATGTTCGTGTGTTCGTCCAGCATGCTGCAGAAAGCGCTTCCACTGCGGATGATCGAGGCCGAGCTTCACGTCGGGCCGGCCCATGTGATCGACCACGACCGTCGTCGGGATCGCCTCGATGAACGGCGCGAGATCTTCGAGGTCTTGCGATTCGAAGTACACCACGATGTGCCAGCCGAGCTGTTTGCACATCTCGATCACGCGCTGATAGCGCTCGGGCGGCGTCGGGTCGACGAGCCGTTTGAGAAACGCGAAGCGCACGCCGCGAATGCCGCCCGCATCCATCGCTTTGAGTTCGTCGAGCGTGATGTCGAGATCGACGACGGCAATGCCGCGCGCTCGCTCGCCGGCCGCCTTGATGCCGTCGAGCGTCGCGGTGTTGTCGGTGCCGTGGCAACTCGCTTGCACGATCACGTTGCGCGAGAGCCCGAGGAAATCGCGCAGATGGAAGAGGTCTTCTTTGGAGGCATCGCCCGGCGTGTACTTGCGCTTGGGGTGATACGGGAAGACGTCGCCGGGCCCGAAGATGTGGCAGTGCGCGTCGACCGATCCCGGCGGCACGACGAACGTGGGCTTCGACGGGTTGGGGTGAAATTTGTTGAGGTCCAAGGTGTCCATGTTCGCGCGTCCTTTTTACTTCGCTTGCTTGGCGAGCTGCGCTTTGAGCCGCGGGTACACGTTGTAGGCGTTCGTTTCGAACAGCTGCGTCTGCGTGTTCGCGTCGAGCTTCAGCGCGTCGATGTACTTCTTCGTGTCGTCGAAGTAGTGTTTGGTTTCCGGATCGATGCCGCGCACCGCGCCGACCATCTCCGAACCGAACAGAATGTTCTTGAGCGGGATCACGTCGAGCAGCAGCTCGATGCCCGGCAGATGGTACACGCAGGTATCGAAGTAGATGTTGTTCAGCAGCAGATCGTCGAGCTCGCCGAGCTTCATGTCGAGCGCGATGCCGCGATAGCGGCCCCAGTGATAGGGCACCGCGCCGCCGCCGTGCGGGATGATCAGCTTGAGCTCCGGGAAGTCTTTGAAGACTTGCGCGTACTGAATGAACTGCATGAACGCGGTCGTGTCGGCCGCGATGTAGTAGGCGCCGGTGGCGTGGAAGACGGGATTGCACGAACCGCTCACGTGCACCATCGCGGGCACCTTCAGCTCGACCATCTTCTCGTAGAACGGATACCAGTATTTGTCGTAGAGCGGCGGCGCGTCGAAGTGGCCGCCCGACGGATCCGGATTGAGGTTCGCGCCCACGAAGCCGAGTTCGTTGACGCAGCGCTCGAGTTCGGCGATCGCCGGCTTGAGATCGGCGCCGGGCGTTTGCGGCACGTGGCAGACGCCGATGAAGTTCTTCGGATAGAGCCCGCACACGCGGTGGATCAGGTCGTTCGACGCGCGCGCCCAGGCGATGTTGTCGTCGGCCGATCCGACGTGCGGCGCCATGGCCGAGGCGCGCGGCGAGAAGATCGTCACGTCGATGCCGCGTTCGCGCAGCAGGCTCAGTTGCGCGCCCTCGAGCGTTTCGCGCAGCTGATCGTCGCTGAAGTGCGGCAGAATGGCCGCCGGCTGCGACGAGTCTTTCGTGTGCGCGAGTTGCGCTTTGCGGAAGGTCTGCATGTCTTCGGGGACCGTCGTGTAGTGGCCGTGGCAATCGATGATCATTAAAGCCGGGCTTTACCAAAAGCGTGATCCCACTCCCGCCCCAGCCGCGAGGCGTTCGGCCGGTCGGGTGGAAAACGGGAGAGCATGCCCCGCCTCGCGCACCGTTGGCTGGTCTTCCCGCTCCTCGCCGCACTCGCGGCGTGCAGCGCCAATGGCGTGGATTCGACCCCGATCGCGCCGATGGGCCCGGCAGCCTCGCCGGCCAGCCTGACCTTCAGTGCCGCCGGCCAGACCCAGGCGATCGCGGTGACCGATCCCGGACTGCTGCGTGAAGTCTACACCGTGAGCGGCTGCGAGGGCATCGTTACCGCCGGCGCCGTCACGAACGGCTCGCTCACCGTCACCTCGCTGGCCGCCGGTTCGTGCACGCTCACCGTCAGCGATCCGGTCTCGCGCAGTACGACGGTTTCGGTCGGCGTGATGCCGCCGGTCCACGCTCCCTCGATTTAGACCGCGAACCCCGTTCGCCGGAGCATCGCGAAGTCGTCGTCATCGTCGCGTCCGGCGGTGGTGAGATATGCGCCAAGCACGATCCCCGACGCGCCGCTCTGCATGCCGAGGTCCTGCAGCCCTTGCAGCGTGATCTCGCGTCCGCCGGCGAGGCGCACGAGCGCGTAGGGCAGCGCGAGCCGCGCCATCGCGACGAAGCGCAGCGCTTCGACCGGATCGACGATCGAGCGGTCGGAGAGCGGCGTTCCCGGCCGCGGGTTGAGGAAATTGATCGGCACTTCGACCGGTCCGAGTTCTTGCAACGCGCACAGGAAATCGAGCCGGTCGTCCGCCGTTTCGCCCATCCCGATGATGCCGCCGCTGCACAATTCGAACCCGTGGCGCTTCGCGCGCAAACACGTTTCCCAGCGCTCGTCGTAGGAGTGCGTGCTGCAAATCGCGGGGAAGTGGCGGCGCGAGGTCTCGAGGTTGTGGTTGATTTTGTGCACGCCCGCTTCGGCCAGCTGCGCGCAGTGCGCGTCGGTGAGGATGCCGAGCGAAACCGCAACGTGCATCCCGGGCAGGTCGGCGCGGATCGCGCGCGTCGCGTCGCAGACGCGCTCGAGCAGCGCGTTCGACGGACCGCGCACCGCGACGACGAT
This sequence comes from Vulcanimicrobiota bacterium, assembly GCA_963845455.1. Taxonomy (GTDB): domain Bacteria; phylum Vulcanimicrobiota; class Vulcanimicrobiia; order Vulcanimicrobiales; family Vulcanimicrobiaceae; genus Lustribacter. Next base: position 99,973 of record CAWJSM010000009.1, read on the forward strand.
GCAGAATTCGCCGGCGCCGCGCGCGTGCGCTTCGCGCGCCGCCGCGAGGAACTCATGCGTTTCGCGCAACGGCTCGGCCAAGACGTCGGTCGCGTAGCGCGCGCTCTGCGAACAGAAGTGGCAATCCTCAGAACACCCGCCCTTTTTCGCGTTGAACAGCACCTCGACCGCGGCCGCGTCGCCCGACGCACGGCGGCGCACGTCGTCGGCGAGCGTCAACAGACCGCCGACGTCCTCGCGCGGCAGCGCCGCAAGTCCGGCCAGCACGTCGCGGCCGAGCACGCCGTCCTCGTCGAGGGCGATGCGGCGCGCGGTGGGGAGGGCGTCAAGCACGGGTTCCAACCTTGTCCAAGAGTGTGGCGGCGCGGGCAACGCTGCGCGCCGCGTCGAGATCGTATTCGATGAGGGCCAGCACCGGCGCGCGCGTTTCGATCGCGCCCCCGATGCGCGCGCGTTCGCTTCCATCGCACGGCCCCCAACGCTCCACCAGTACGACGCCGTGCACGGGAACCCCATGCGCTTCGAGGTAGGCCAGCGTGAGGAAGGTGTGGCTGATGCAGCCCAAGCGCATGCCGGTAACGACGACCGCCTCGCACGAGGTTCGCGCGATGACCGTCGCAATGGTTTGAGCCGGATTGATCGGAACGGCCGCACCGCCGGCGCCCTCCACGATCACCGTGCCCGCCACCGCCTCGATCCGCTGCGCCAAACGGCTCGCATCGAGCAGCGGCGCGTTCTCGGCCTCCGCGGCCGACCACGGATCGGCCGGCAAACGAAAGCGCGCGAACTCGAGCGCCGTGCAGCCGGCCAGCGCGCCGGCCTCGGCCGCATCACCCGGAACGCCCGGCTCGAGCCCCGTTTGCACCGCTTTCACGATGGTCGGCGTGTCGCCGCGCGCAACGCACAGCGCCGCGAACGCAGCGGTAACGCGCGTCTTGCCGACGTCGGTGTCGGTACCGGTCACGAACAGCCGCATCAGTCCGTCGCAACCAAATCCGCCGCGCGCAGTTCGCGCAGCGCTTGCACGAGCGCGCCGATCTCGGCATCGGTGTGATTTGCGCGCACCGACAAACGCAGCCGGCACGCCCCGGGCGGCACCGTCGGCGGGCGCACGGCGGGCGCGTACACGCCGCGCTCTTCGAGTGCGCGGGCTACTCCCAATGCTGCGCTCTCGCTGCCGAGCACGACCGGGACGATCGGCCCGGCGTCGCCGCGCACGTCGTAGCCGAGCTCGCGCAGTTCGCCGCGCACGCGTGCTGCCAGCGCGTCGAGCCGCGCACGCAACGCATCGCCTTCGGCATCGCGCACGATGCGCAGAGAACGTTCCGCGGCCGCGGCGATCGCCGGCGGCATCGCCGTGTCGAAGATGAACGAGCGCGCCGTGCTGACGAGCAATTCGATGACTTCGGCCGGACCGGCAACGAACCCGCCGGCGGCGCCCAAGGCTTTGGAGAGCGTGCCGATCAGCACGATGCGTTCGTCGCGGAACGCGGACGCGTGGCCTGCGCCGTTGCGGACCGGCCACGCCGAGCGCGTGCGCTTCGTCGATCACGAGCACGTCGTCTTCGCGCAAGTCCGCGACGTGCGCAGCGATCGGCGCCCGCGATCCATCCATGCCGAATGCCGACTCCGTCACGATCAGCGCCCGGCGGGCATCGGCCGAACGATCCGGCAGCGCCGCGTGCGGCACGATGTGCCGCTCGAGCTTGGTCAAGCGCAGCCCGTCGATGATGCACGCGTGCACGAGCGCATCCGAATACGCCGCGGTCACGCACGGCGCGAGCGCCGTGATCGCGCCGATCGCTGCGAGATAGCCCGAGGAGAACAGCAGCGCGCGCTCGCGGCCCGTCCATTCGGCCAGCGCCGCTTCGAGCTGCGCGTATTCGCCCGCGGCGCCGCCGAGCAGCCGCGAACCGCCGCTGCCCACCCGCTTCGCGCCGCGCAGGGCAGCGAGCACGCGTTCGTCGTGCGCGAGGCCGAGGTAGTCGTTCGATGAGAAGTCGATCGCGCCGTCCGGCACGCGCGTGCGCGCAGCGCGGCGGCGCTGTTTGGCCGTCAGCACCGCGAGCTCGGTGCGCACGCGATCGAGATAGCTCATCCGATCGCATCCAGGGCGCCGGTAAAGGCGGCGACGAACGACGCGATCTCGCCCGCCGTCGACGACAACGGCGGCACGAGCTGCACCGTCTGCCCGATCGGCCGCGTGAAGTGGCCGCGGTCGTACAACGCGCCGGCAACGCGCCCGGCCGGCACGGTGACGTCGATACCCGCCATCAGGCCCGCGCGCCGCACGTCGCTCACGCTCGGATGCGCGGCGAGCGGCGCCAGCAAATCGTCCAACGCGGCATCGAGCTCGGCCACGTGCGCGAGCGTGCGTTCTGACGCAAAGAGATCGAGCGAGGCGAGCGCGGCCGCGCACGCGATCGGGTTGCCGGCGTACGAGTGGCCGTGAAAGAACTGGCGATTCGCTTCGGGTGCGCCGAGAAACGCATCGTACACGCGCTGCGTTGCGAGCACGGCCGAGAGCGCGAGCGTTCCGCCCGAGATGCCCTTGCCCAAGCACACGAGGTCGGGCGCGAGGCCGAGCGATTCGTAGGCGAACATCGTGCCGGTCCGGCCGAACCCGGTCGCGATCTCATCGGCGATCAGCAGCGGACGATGCGGCGCGCGCATGCCCGCATACCGCTCCGTCGCGACGATGCGCATGCCGGCCGCCGCTTGCACGCGCGGCTCGAAGACGATCGCCGCAACGTCGTTGCGCGCGAGCGCATCGGGCACGTCGTCGTAGCACAGCGACTCGATCAGGATCGGCGCAAAGCGCGCGCGGAACGCCGCAATGCCCGATACGGACATCGCCCCGGCCGTATCCCCGTGATACGAATCGCGCAAGTGCACGAACGTCACGCGTTGGGGCTCGCCGCATTCTTGCCAGTACTGGATCGCCATCTTCAACGCGGCTTCGATCGCGCTCGCGCCGTCGCTCGCGAAAAACGCGGCGTCGAGTGAGGTCAGCGCGCATAGGCGTTCGGCGAGTTCGTCGGCCCAGGGGTTCGTGGCGCCGAGCGTGGTGGCATGATCGAGCACCGCGGCCTGCCGCGCGATCGCTTCGACGATGTGCGGGTGGCTATGGCCGTGAATCGTGGTCCATACGGAAGAGATCGCATCGAACACCTCCGCTCCGGCAGCATCGGTGAGCATCGTGCCGCGGCCGCGCACGAACGTGCGCGCGCGCGCGTCGAAGCCGCTCATCTGCGTGAACGGCAACCAGTGCCGCACTACGGTATGCGGCGGATGCTGATGATCTTGACCGGCGCAACCAGCTGATCTCCCGCGACGGGCAGCCGCGCGATTTTGCGAACGAGGTCCATGTTCTTCGTGACGTGGCCGAACGCGGCATAGCCGGGCTCGCCCGGCGCACCGTCGAGCCGCGCTTGGTCGCCGTCGTCGAGAAAGAATTCCGACGTTGCCGAGTTCGGATCCGACGTGCGCGCCATCGCGATCGAGCCGTCGAGGTTCTTCACGCCGGTCTTCAGCGGCGTTTCGAGCGGAATCATCTTGTCGTGATCCGTTTCGCGCGTCTTGTTGCCGCCTTGGATCACGAAGCCGGGAATGGCGCGGAAGAACGTGCCGCCGTCGTAAAACTTATGGTCGACCAGGTCGAGGAAGTTTTTCGTCGTGATCGGCGCGTGCACCGGATCGAGCACGACGTCGATCGTTCCGGCGGTCGTGACGATCGCGACCTGCGGAGCGGCGGGTGCGGCGGCGGCCGCCAACGGCCCGGCGGTCATTACCCCCGCCAAGACAACAGCAATGGAACGGAATCGAAGCATGCAAATCCGTACGGCGCGTTGACAGGGGCGTCCTTGAATACATACAATCTGGAACGAATGTTTCCGAGCGACGGCAACCCGGCGATCGAGGCAACGTGTACGAAGATGACGCTGCGCTTCTATCGCAGCCTCGACACGCGCGATCATGCCGCCGTGGCCGCGATGTTCGCACCGGACGGCACGTGGCATCGCCAAGGCGTGCTGCTCAACGGCCCCGCCCACGTGCTGGCGGCGCTCGATAAGCGCTCGCCGGACCGCTCGACCGCGCACATGCTGACCAACGTGTGGGCCGAAGCGCTCGATCCCGATCGCGCGCGCGTTCACTACTACTTGAGCTTACGCGAGAAAATTGCGAAGCCCGGCGAGCCGGTGCTCATTCGCGCCGGCGGCGTGCTGTACGGCACCGACGACTTCGTGCGTCTCGCCGACGGCTGGCACATCCAAAGCAAGAGTTCGCAGCCGGTGATCCCGGCGGCGGATTCGGAAAAGTAAGACGGAGAAATCATGAGCGACGCCCCTATCATCTGGCTCACCAACAGCGACGTATCGGAGCTGGTCTCGCTCGAGGACGCGATCGAGGCGCTCGAAGAGGGCCTCGCGCTCGAAGGCCGCGGCGAAGCGCGGAACGTGGCCAAAGCGCTCGGCACGTGGGGCGACGGCAACTCGATGCACGCGCTCGGCTCGATGTTTCCGGACGCCGGTTACGTCGGCTTCAAGACGTGGGCCAACACCAAACACGGCGCCGGTACGATCTTCGAGCTCTTCAATGCGGAAACGGGCGCGCTGATGGCCGTCATCGAGGCCGCCGTGCTGGGACAACTGCGCACGTCCGGCATCTCCGGCCTCGCAACGAAATGGATGGCGAAGCCCGATGCAAGCGAGATGGCGCTGATCGGCACCGGCAAGTCGGCGCTGCTGCAAGTCGCGGCGATCGCGGCGGTGCGGCCGCTCAAGCGCCTGCGCGTCTTCAGCCCGACCGAAGAACACCGCAAGGAATTTGTGAAAACTGCCTCTTCGCTGCTGGCCTTCGACGTCGTCGAAGCCGCGACGCTGCGCGAGGCGACCCAGGCCGCCGACATCATCACGATCATGACGCGCGCGCGCGAGCCGTTCTTCTCCGCCGCCGATATCGACCGGGGCGCGCACCTCAACGCCGTCGGTGCGATCTTGCCGAAGTTCGGTGAATTCCACCAAGACATCTTCGACCGCGCCTCGATGGTCGTGGTCGACCACATTCCCAACGCCAAGATCGCGTCGTTCGAGTTCCGCCAACGTTACGACGGCGGCGGCGGCTCGTGGGACGACGTCAAGGAACTGTGCGCGATCATCGCCGCGAAGACGACACGGCCGGCGAATGCGGACATCACGCTCTTCAAGGCTCTCGGTATGGGCATCTCCGATCTGTCGGTTGCGAAGATGGTCTACGAGCGCGCGCGCGCCAAGGGCATCGGCATGGAAATTCCCAAGCCGAAGCGCGGCGTCCCGGCCCGCTGGCGCTCGGGCCGCAAAGCGTCAGCCGTCTAGTTCGTCGACGACGGTATTCCGCAGAATACCGATCGAGCTGATCTCGATCTCGAACACGTCGCCGGCTTTCATCCACAGCGGCGGCTTGCGGGTGAAGCCGACGCCGGCCGGCGTGCCGGTAGCGATCACGTCGCCCGGCTTCAACTCCGACCACGAACTCAAATACGCGATCAAGAACGGGATGTCGAAGATCAAGTCGCCGGTCGACGCGCTCTGCATCACTTCGCCGTTCAGCTTGCCGGTGAGCGTGAGCGCGGCCGGATCGGGAATTTCGTCGGCCGTCACGAGCCACGGTCCGAAGGCGCCGCTGTGGTGGAAGTTCTTGCCCGGCGTGATCTGGCGTTCATGGCGTCCATAGTCGCGCAGCGTGTGGTCGCCGAAGCACGAGTAGCCCGCCACGTAGTCAAACGCGCGCTCTTTCGCAACGTGCCGGCCGGTTTTGCCGATGATCACGGCGAGTTCGGCTTCGAAATCGAATTCGGATGACAGAAACGGGCGCACGATGGGCGTGTCGGGACCGACTTGCGAATCCGGAAAGCGCATGAACATCGACGGGTACGCTTTGTTCTCGCGTCCGGTTTCGCTCGTGTGCGACTTGTAATTCACGCCCGCGCAGTAGATCTTCTCGGGATCGGGCACCGGCTGCAGCAATTTCACCGCGGCGAGCGGCGCGCGCGCCGTCGTCTCGGCCAGCGCCGCCGCGATCGCGCGGTTGCCGGCGCCGAGCGCGGTCTTCAAACTCGGCCACGCGTGATCGAGCGGCGCGACCTCATCGCCGAGCACCGCGCCCCAGCGCTGCCGGTTATCGTGGTTGAACGTGGCCAGACGCAAACGATCTCCTAATGCGAGCGGTTGCGCAATTCGCGCAAGGCAATCTGATAGAGCGTCGTGCGGTCGGCGTCGTGATCGCCGAGCGGCTGCAGCATCTTTAGGACGCCGAAGCCGCGCGCGGCCGACATCACCACCCGCCGGATCGCCGACAGCTCCGCCGCGCTGAGGCCGGCATCGCGAAACAGCTCGTGCCACACGACGCCGTAACTCTCGCGCGCTTCATCGAGCGAATCCGCCAGTCGCGTTGCCAGCGCGGGTTCGCCGGCGATGCTGAGGCTGATGCCCAGCACGGCCCGGAACGACGGCCCGGTGAACACCTCCCAATAGCGATCGACGATCGCCGCCACGCGCGCTTCGAGCGGCGCCTGCGCGAGCGCGGCGACATCGAACTGCAGGTTCAGTTCTTCGGACACGCGGTCGATCACGGCCACGATCAAGTCGGCCTTGGTGGCGAAGTGATGCTGCAGCGCGCCGCGGCTCACGTTCGCCTGCTGCGCGATCAGCGTGGTCGTTGCCTCAACGTAGCCGACGCGCTCGATGCACTCGATCGCGGCGACGATGAGGCGCTCGCGCGTTTCCGCGCTGCGCTGCTCCTGGCTGCGGCGTGCGCGCGGCGCCGCGAGGGCCGTCACTTGCCCTTACGGCGCGGGCCGACGTATCCCGTGACGCCGGCTTGCGAACCGAGCGTGAGGATCGGGCCGTCCATCTCCTCTTGCCAGATCAGCGACTCCATTCCGATGTGCAGCGGATGGTCTTGTACGGTCAGTGTCGTGTTGCCGACGGGCGAAGCACTCACGTAGTGCGCGTGCTCGGACCAGCTCGGCGCCGAAAGCATCAGGTCGCCGGCACCCCACTCATAGGTCACATCGTCGACGACGCTCTTGCCGCCCGCACCGAGGAAGTAGTAGTTGATGGCAACCGAACTATGCCGATGCCCGCGGCCGACCGGACCGGGTTCGCGGTCCGGCTCCTTGCCGGCCAACGTCGCGAAGAAGCTGTGCGTCGTCCCGTTGCGGCGCTCGGTCGCCGGATTGTAGAGCAGCAGAATGCGGCGGGCATCGGGATTGCCGCTGCTGCGCAGGTGCGGCCACACTGCCTTCCAGGGCCACAGGATCGCCTTCGACTCGAGCACCTCGATGTCGACCAGAAACTCGTAGCCGCGCAAGCGCGCGCCTTCGGGCGTCACTTCGAAATCCGGTGCGTTTTCGCGCGCGTACTTGTTCTTCTGCTGCGTGCTGGTCGCGATCTCCGTATCGATCACGAGCGGCGCCGGGTTTTCTTCGAAGTAATGCGCGCCGAGTTTTTCGAGCAGCGGCGCGTTCGAGTAGCTCAGGCGCGCCCACAGTTCCTTGCCGGTGTTGCGGTAGAAATACGTCTGCATCGCCGGCACGTTCCAGATATCGTTCGCCTCGACCGCGAACTCGCGCTCGCCCGCGTGCACGACGCCCGTGCCGCCGATGACGATCTCGAGCTGGTTGGAATTGCGCCGCACCGGAACGGTTTCTTCGCCCGGCTTGAGCACGTTGATCGTCACGTCGATGCCGGGTGAAAATCCGAGCCCGGGGCGCGTAGCTTGCGGGTGCACGATCAGCGCGGCTCGACGCCCGTTGGCCGGTCGTGGTTCCGACGCCAATCGTTCGATTTCGTTGAGGATCGTCGCGCGCGGCACGACGATCGGCGACCACGACTCGTTCGGCGCATAGCCCGTGCCCGATACGTCGACCATGAATTCGTTGCGCTCGGATATCATTGTGTCAGTCTCCACGTTTACGCGGACCGACGTAACCTGTAACGCCGGCCTGCGAGCCAAGGGTGAGGATGGGAAGGTTGAGGTCCTCTTGCCAGATGAGCGATTCCATCCCGATGTGCAGCGGGTGATCCTGAACGGTCAGCGAGACCGTTCCCGTCGGGGCCGGACGATACGAGTGCGCGTGGTCGGTCCAGCTCGGCGCAGCCAGCATCAGCGAGCCGCCGCCGAAATCGTAGCGCTCGCCGTCGACGATGCTGTAACCGCCGTCGCTGATGAACCGATAGTTCACCGCGGCCGACGTGTGGCGGTGCCCGGCGGGTGCCGTTTTCTGCGGGGTATTCGGCGGCATGCCGCCGAGCGTTGCGAAAAAGCTGTGCGTCGTGCCGTTGCGCCGTTCGGTGGCCGGATTGTAGAGCAGCAGAATCCCGCGTGCCTCCGGATTGCCGCTGATCGCCAGATGCGGACGAACGGCTTTCCACGGCCAGTGGATCGCCTTCGACTCGAGCACCTCGATGTCGACCAGAAACTCATAGCCGCGTAAACGCGCGCCCTCCGGCGTTACCACGAAGTCGGGCGCGTTTTCTCGCGCGTACTTGTTCTTCTGCTGCGTACTGCCGGCGAGCGCGGCATCGATCACGAGCGGCGGCGGATCTTCTTCGAAGTAATGCGCGCCGAGTTTTTCGAGCAACGGCGCGTTCGAGTAGCTCAGCCGCGCCCACAGCTCCGTGCCCGTGTTGCGATGCGTGTAGGTTTGCATCGCGGGAATGTTCCAGATGTCGTGATCTTCGGTCACGAACTGCTCGCCGCCGGCCCGCACCGCGCCGCTGCCGCCGATGCAGATCTCGAGTTGATTGGAGTTGCGCCGCACCGGCACGGTTTCTTCGCCCGGCTTGAGCACGTTGATCGTGACGTCGATGCCCGGGGCGAAGCCGAGGCCCGGCGCCGTAGCTTGCGGATGCACCACCAGCGCCGCCCGCCGGCCATTGGCCGGACGCGGCTCATCGGCTAAGCGCGCGATCTCGGCCGCGATTTGCTCGCGCGAAACCACGACCGGTTTCCACGGCGTGCATTCGGCATAGCCCTGGCCGGAAACGTCTTCGAAGGTGGCCTCCGCCGGCAGGGGCTTTACATACATTCTGGAATGATTGTAAACGTGCGCCGCATCCCTGTCAAGGCCGCCCTGCTCTGGGTCATCGTCGCCGTCTTCCTCGTGGGCCTGATGCCCGGCTCCGGCCGCGCCGCCGATGCCGACGTCGTGAAGCTGATGTTCAATCCGGGCATCTACGACGCGCTGCCGCTGGAACTTGCGCTGGACAAAGGCTACTTCGCCGACGCGCACCTCGACGTGCGCGTGACCAAGACGCCGGGCTCGCTCGGGCTGATCGTACCGTTCCTGGCGCGCGGCGACATCGACGTCGCGCCGCAAGTGATGGTGCCGGCGTTCTTCAATCAGTACACGCAGGGCTTCGGCATCAAGGTCGTCGCGACGCTCGATGAAACGCACAAGGGCTGGAACGACACCGTCTACTTCATGGTGCGTCAGGATCTGTGGAACACGAGGATTCGCAAACCGGCCGATCTGCGCGGCCTCAAACTCCCGAAGCCGACCGGTTCGCCCAACGATTTCCTGACGCTCGAGATCCTCGCCAAAGCCGGGCTCACGATGTCCAACGTCAACATGAACGTGATGCTGACCGGCACGACGAGTTTTCTGCCGTCGCTGCTGAACAAACAGTACGATGCGCTGAGCGTACCCGAACCGCTGGCCACGCAGTTTGAGAAGCAGGGCATCGCGCACCGCTGGCTCGGGTATCAGGACGTGATTCCGTATTATCAGACCGGCTATCTTGCGATCTCGCCGCAGTTTGCCAAAGAACATCACGACGACGTCGGGCGCTTCGTGCAAGCCTACTTGCGCGCGTGCCGCGACATCGCTGCGACCAACGGGAAGTGGACGCCCGAATTGATCGACGAGGTCGTGAAATGGTCGGGGCAGAGCCGCGACGTCATCGCAGCGATCCCGGGGCCGGCATATCCCGGCATCGGCAAAATTTCGGTCGAGTCGATAACCCGTCAAGAGCAGCTCTGGCTGCAGCTGAACATGCTGCAGAAAAACGTACCGATCGCCGAACTCATCGACGAGTCGTACGCGCGCAACGCGCGTAAAGCGCTCGGCATCAAATAGCGACTTTTCCCTCTTCGCAGGCTGCCCGGACGGGCGGACAATAGAGCGGTTATGAGCCAGCAAGCGATTCGGGCCGGAATACTGAGCCCGCGGCCCGCAGCAACGACCGCCTTCGGCGTGCTCGTCGCGATCAGTTACTGCCACTTCAGCAACGATTTGCTGCAGTCGCTGTTGCCGGCGATCTATCCGAATCTCAAGCTAGCGCTCGGTCTCTCGTTCGCCCAGATCGGCTTCGTGACGCTCGCCTATCAGATCGTCGCGTCGCTCTTGCAGCCGGTCGTCGGTCTCTTTTCCGACAAACGCCCGACGCCGCTCGCGCTGCCGCTCGGCACGCTCTTCTCGATCGGCGGCCTGTGCGTGCTCGCCGTCGCGCACAATTACGGCGCTGCTGGTTCTCGGCGCGTGTCTGCTCGGCGTCTCATCGGCGATCTTCCATCCCGAAGCATCGCGCGTCGCGCGCATGGCCTCGGGCGGACAGCCCGGCCTCGCGCAATCGCTGTTTCAAGTCGGCGGCAACTTGGGCTCGGCGCTCGGTCCGCTGGCGGCCGCGCTCATCGTCGTGCGCTTCGGTCAAACGAGCCTCGTGTTCTTTGCGCTGTTCGCGCTGCTCGCGACAGCCGTGCTGTGGTGCGTCGCGCAGTGGTACCGCACCGAAGGCCTCACGCGCTTGAAGGCGGCCGTGAAACGCCACCCGCTCGACGTCGCGATCCCGCACCGCCAAGTCGTCATCGCGCATCGCGATTCTGCTCGTGCTGATCTTCTCGAAGTATTTCTACCTCGTCAGCATCACGAATTACCTGACGTTCTACCTGATCGAGAAGTTCGGCGTCTCGGTGCAAACCTCGCAGCTCCACCTGTTCATGTTCGTCGCCGCCGTCGCGGTCGGAACGATCGCCGGCGGCCCGCTCGGCGACCGCTTCGGCCGCAAGTACATCATCTGGTTTTCGATCCTCGGCACGCTGCCGTTCACGCTGCTGCTGCCCCACGCCAATTTGTTCTGGACGGGCCCGCTCACGATGATCATCGGCTTGATCCTCGCCTCGGCGTTCCCGGCGATCGTGGTGTACGCGCAAGAACTCGTGCCGGGCAAGGTCGGCACGGTCTCCGGCATGTTCTTCGGCTTCGCATTCGGCATGGCCGGACTCGGCGCCGCGGTGCTCGGCGTGCTCGCCGATCGCGCCGGCATCGAGATCGTCTACGGGGTCTGCGCGTTCTTGCCGGCGATCGGACTCTTCGCGGGCTTCCTGCCGCAAATCGAACGAGCGCCGGCGTAACTTACTGCGATTTTTCCTCGGCGAACTTCACCAGGAGTTCGATCGCTTTGGTTTCCATTTCGTCGAGTTCGTTCACCGGCGTCGTTTCGAGCGCCCGTTTTTCTTTGACGAATGCTTGGTGCTCGGCGTAGGCCTCTTGCGCCGCTTCGGCGTTATCGGTGCACTTCTTGAAGTGCTCGAGCAGCGAGAGCGGCAGCGGGCTGTTGGGCAGTTGCGCGCGGCGCAACTCGAACTCTTTGCCGTTGCGGGTGAAGTCGAAGACGCCGTCGAGGATTTTCTCTAAGCGCGGGTCGTAGGGCAGCGCGCTCAGGCCCTTGCGCGTGTCGCGCAGAATCAGGTAGGCATCGGGGCCGAATTGGTCGATGCGCACGAACATCACGCCGCTGACGGGCATCTGGAACTTCTTCACGTCGCCTTCGCCAAAGGTGCGCAGACGCAGCTCCTCGATTGGTAACGCGGCCGGCGGCGAGCCGCTCGGCATAGCTTTCGCGCTCGGCGTCGATCTCGTCGACCTTGGCCTTCACGCTTGCCAGCTCTTCGTCTTGATGGATCTCGGCTAGCCACTTCTCCGAGGTCGTGACCTCTTTCACGACCTGCGGCTCGCGTTCGAGCGCCTTCTGCATCTCGATATCGACCTGGGGTTCGTTGTGCTCGATCCGGCGAATATTGCTGGCCGCGTTTTCGGCCGCTTTCCACGCGTCTTGCGCGGCGTGATAGAGCTTGTTCGCCGCGCCGAGGCTCTTCATGTTCTCGATCATCGACGGCTCGACAACGCGCGTCTTCTTGACGTGCGTCGGGACAGAGCTTTGCGGTAGGCTTCGCGCGCGGCTTCGAGCGCTTCGTTCGCCGGTTCCACTCGGCGTTCGCTTCAGCGAGCTCGTCCCGCAGCTCGTCGCGCTTCGAGGACGCGTTGCGGCGGACCGAACTGTCGTGCTCGGACGCAAAGTCTTTGATGCGCCGCTCGATCATGGATTTGTAGCGGGCCTGGATCCGCTCGTCTTCGCGGAAGTTCGGGACGGCCGGGGGCGGCGGGACCTTGGGGCGGGCTTCTGGTGTTGTCATGGTGGCCATGCTCGGTTCCACATATGGGGGGTGTTTGTCGGTGATCTGGACGGTCACTTTACCCTGCCATTTGCGGTCATAATAGGCTTTTGCAGGGCGATTCCGCAACGAATTTCCGGCGCGTTTTGTCAATGCTTGGTGCCGGTTTCGTCAATGCATTGTAGCGGTGGCGCTTCCCTCTGGTTTACGCTTCTTTACAGATGCTCCCGGCAACAGCCGGGGGATTGCGGCCTCGGCGGGCAGAAATTTGATGATGCTCACTCCCGCCTAGGAGGCCAGTAGGAAATGGCTACCGGAGTCGCCGCCCCAGCACCATCAGCGAATATCGCCGATCAACGGATCACGCTCTCGCCGGTCGGAACCATTCAGGACACCACCGCGAAGCTCACGATCGAGTCGATCGGCATCACGCCGCTGCCGATCAACACGCTTCAGGGATTCGGCCAAGGCATCTACGTCAACATAAACGCATAGTGGATTCACGTTCCGTGAATCCTTCGCGTTTGGGCTGCGCCCAAGCCGCCGCTCAAGGACGAGTTTGGCCGGTGCCGCGCACGAGGTACTTGTAGCTGGTGAGCTGCTCCGCGCCGACCGGGCCGCGGGGCGGCAGGCGGCCGGTGGAGATGCCGATCTCGGCGCCCATGCCGAATTCGCCGCCGTCGGCAAATTGCGTCGAGGCGTTGTGCAGCACGATCGCGCTTTCGACTTCGTCCAAGAAGCGCGCCGCGGCATGCCGCATTCTCGGTGACGATCGCGTCGGTGTGGTGCGAACCGTAGTGATTGATGTGCGCGATCGCGCCCGCGACGCCGTCGACCACGCGCACCGCGAGGATCGCGTCGAGATACTCGGTCGTCCAATCGTCTTCGGTCGCGGCGAGCGCGAGCGGGTCGAGCGCGCGCGTTTCGGCGTCGCCGCGAATCTCGCAGCCGGCCGCGTGCAGATCGGCGAGGATCGGCGGCAGGTGCGTGGCCGCGACGGCGCGATCGACCAGCAGCGTTTCGGTCGCGCCGCAGACGCCGGTGCGCCGCATCTTGGCGTTGAGCGATGATCGCGCGGCTCTTCGCGAGGTCGGCCGCGCGCATCGACGTAGGTGTGGCAGAGGCCCTCGAGGTGCGCGATCACCGGAATCTTGCTGTCGCGCTGCACGCGTTCGATCAGCGAACGGCCGCCGCGCGGCACGATCACGTCGATCAGCATCGGCCATGCCGAGCATGATGCCGACGGCCGCGCGATCGCGCGTCGGCACGAGTTGCACCGCATCTTCGGGCAAACCGGCTGCGCGATGCCGCGGCGCAAACACGCCGCAATCGCGCCGCGACGACGCGAAGCTCTCCGAGCCGCCGCGCAAGATCACGGCGTTGCCGGCGCGCAAGCACAGGCCGCCCGCATCGGCGGTGACGTTCGGGCGCGATTCGTAGATGATGCCGATGACGCCGATCGGAATGCGCACGCGCGCGATGTCGAGGCCGTTGGGGCGCGTCCAGCGCGCGAGTTCGGTGCCGATCGGATCGGGCAGCGCGGCCATCGCTTCGAGCCCGGCGGCCATCTCTTCGACCCGCTTGTCGTTGAGCAGCAACCGGTCGAGCAGCGCGCCGGAAACGCCGGCCGTCTTCGCCGCCGCCATGTCCGCGGCGTTGGCCGCCAGGATCTCCGCGCGCGCGGCGCGCACCGCCTGCGGCGGCACGCTGCAGCGCGGCCGTCTTCTGCGCGGCCGGCGCGCGCGCGAGCACGCCGGCGGCTTCGCGGGCCGCTGCTGCGATCGCGCGCATCTCACGATCGAGATCGGTTACGCTGGGTTGAACTGCCGTCATAGTCGTTTTCCGCTTACCACCAGGTCGTCGCGATGGATCATTTCGTCGCGGCCGCGATAGCCGAGGATCGCCTCGATCTCGCTGCTGCGATGCCCGGCGATCGCCTGCGCGTCGGCGCTCGAATACGCCGAGAGCCCGCGCGCGAGCTCGCGCCCGTCGCGGCTGCGCACAATAACCGCATCGCCTTGCTCGAAGGTTCCCTCAACCGCCACCACGCCGGCCGGCAGCAGGCTCGTGCCGCGCGCGAGCGCGCTGACCGCGCCGTCGTCGACGATGAGCGCGCCGGTGACGTTGACCGCGCCCGCGATCCAGCGTTTGCGCGCCGTGCCCGGTTCGGCATCGGGAATGAACCAGCGTCGCGCGCGCGCCCGCTTCGATCGCCGCCAGCGGGTGCAGTCCCTCGCCGCGCGCGATCACCATGCGGCAGCCCGCGGCCATCGCGATGCGCGCGGCCACGAGCTTCGTCACCATGCCGCCCGAACTGTAGCCGCGCGGGCGCGCGTCCCGCCATCGCTTCGATCTCGGGCGTGATCTCGCGAACTTCCGGCAGATGCTGCGCGGCGGAATCGCGGCGCGGATCGGCGGTATAGAGACCGTCGACGTCGGAGAGCAGCACCAGCGTGTCGGCGCTGATCATCTGCGCGACGCGCGCCGCCAGACGGTCGTTGTCGCCGAAGCGGATCTCGGCCGTCGCGACCGTATCGTTCTCGTTGATCACCGGCACCGCGCCGAGCGCGAGCAGCTGCTCGATCGTGGCGCGCGCGTTCAGGTGACGGCTGCGCTGTTCGGTGTCGTCGGGCGTGAGCAGAATCTGCGCGACGCTGATGTCGTGGCGCGCGAGCGCTTCGAGATACGCGTGCGCGAGGCGGATCTGCCCGGCTGCCGCCGCGGCCTGTTTCTCTTCGAGCCGCAGCGTGCGTCCGACGAGACCGAGATGACGCCGTCCGACCGCGATCGCGCCCGAAGAGACGAGCACGACGTCTTGTCCGCGGGCGCGGCAGCGCGCGATATCTTCGACCAGCGCCGCCAGCCAATCGCGGCGGATGTCGCCCGACGCTTCGTCGACGAGCAGCGCCGAGCCGACTTTGACGATCAGCCGGCGCGCGGCAGCGAGCCCGGTCGGACGCGCGCGAGCTCCGCGGCAGGGCGCGACGTCATCGGCCGGCGCCGTCCGAGACGATTGCGCGCTTCTTCGACCGCGCGCGCGAGCACCGAGCGCAGCTTGCCGTCTTCGATCACGAGCAGCGCGGCGATCGTGCAGCCGGCCGGCGTCGTCACGTCGTCGCGCAGCGCGGCCGGATGACGATCGCTCTCCTGCACCATCACCGCGGCGCCGAGCACGGTTTGCGCCACCAGCGTCATGCGCGACGTCGCGCGGCAAACCGACGCGCACGCCGGCATCGGCCAGCGCTTCGATGATCAAGATACACGTAGGCCGGACCGCTGCCGCTGATCGCGGTGACCGCGTTGAGCAGACGCTCTTCGATCGTGATGCACAACCCGACCGCACCGAAGAGGCGCTCGGCAATCGCGAGGTGCGCCGCCGTCGCGCGGCTGCCGCCGGAGATCGCCGTCATGCCGCGGCCGACGAACGACGGCGTGTTCGGCATCGCGCGCACGACCGGATTCGCCGTGCCGAGCGCCGCCTCGATGCGCGCGATCGAGACGCCGGCGGCGACCGAGATCACGAGCGTCTCGGCGCGAGGCCGGCGGCGACGAGTTCGCGCAGCGCCGCTTCGATCTGGGCCGGCTTCACGGCCAGCAGCAGCACGTCGCTGCCGGCGGTCAGTTCCGCGTACGAGGTGTGCGCCGCAATCCCGAACTCGTTGGCCACGCATCTGCGCGGACGCGGCCGATTTGGTCGCGGCCCAGACCGCATCGAGGGGAACGCCGCTAGCCAGCACGCCCCGCAGCAGCGCGCCGCCCATCGCCCCGGCACCGATGATGCCGAGCCGCGTACCGGGTGCGAGGGCCGCAACGGCCCCACTTTCTGCGATTTCCACGACCGTTTACGATTCTGGACGCTCGAGTGGGGTTCCCGGCATGTTGCCGGCGGCGGGGAACCGAGAGCCGCGCGCCGGAAGTCGTGGCGGCAACGAGTTTCGGGAGGACGCCTTCATGCAAGAGCTGTTCAAACAATACCTCGACCAAAATATCTCGCGCGGCAAACTGCTTCAAGGCCTCGGCGCCGTCGGCCTGAGCGCTGCAGCGGCGAGCACGATCGCCGAATCGCTGGCGCCGGTGAACGTGAGCGCGGCGACCGCGGCGGGCGCGGTCCGCAACCTGCGCGATACCGGCGGCACGCTCTTCGTGCAACAGCTCAAGGCCGCGGGCGTGAAGTACTACTTCTTCAACCCGTCGACCGGCGATGCGCCGATCTTCAACGCGATCGCCAACGAGCCGAGCATCCAGCTCATCAAGGGCATTCAAGAAGGCGTCGTCGTCGCGATGGCCGACGGCTACTCGCGCATGTCGGGCAAGACCGGCGTGTGCAGGATCGCCAACGTCGGTTTGCCCAACGGCATGACGCAGCTGGTCAACGCCTACAAAGACCGCATTCCGCTGCTGCTGGTCATCGCTGCCTTCGGCACGCAGCAATCGGGCCGCGACGGCCCGCAAGACTACGATCATCAGGAAACGATGCTGCAGCCGCTGACCAAATGGTATTGGCTGGCGGAATCGGGCGCCGCCATTCCGGAGACGACGCGCCGCGCGATGAAGTTCGCGACGACGCCGCCGGGCGGCCCGGTGTTCGTCTCGATTCCCGACGACATCCTCGGCCAGCCCGCCTCCGCCGACATCTACGATCAGTCGCGGCTTCGACGTGCCGGTGAAGATTCGCGCCGATGCGTCCGACATCGAAAAAGTCGCGCGCATGCTGATCGAAGCGAAGAACCCGCTGCTTTCGGTCGGCGACGAGATCACGATGTGCAACGGCGAGGCCGAGGTGTTGCAGCTGGCCGAACTGCTCGGCTTGCCGGCGGCGGGCGGCGGCGAATTCGGCGTCTGGTCGAAGCCGTTCCCGACGATGCACCCGCTCTATCTCGGGCCCGTGCTCAAGAACATGAAGTACCCGGGCGACGTCGACGTGCGGCTGAACATCGGCAACCAGTACGGCGAAGTTTCCGGACCGAACACGACGCTGATTTCGATTCGCCGCGATCCGACGAGCCTCGGCCGAGTGGGCCCGGTCGACATGGGGCTCGTGGCCGATAATAAACTCGCCGCCGCCGATCTCGTTGCGGCGGTGAAGAGCATCGCGACCGCCGATCGTTTGCGTCAGATCGCCGCCGGCCGTCTCGCGCGCACCAAAGCCTACACCGACGGTATGAAAAAGATGCGCGAAGCGATGCTCACCGGTTTCCCGAGCGCCGACGGCGGGCCGGTGACGCTCGAACGGCTGGCGTACGAACTCGAGAACGGGCTCGAGAAAGATACGATCTACGTCAACGATACCGACTCCGGCAAGAAGATGGACGTCTTCATGACCTTCGGCGCCGGCGGCAAGACCTACGTCGGCAACGGTCCGAACATTCTGGGCTGGGGAATGTCGGCCGGCGCCGGCGCCAAACTTGCGCGGCCGGATTCGCCGGTCGTCGCAATCCTCGGCGACGGCGCGTTCCTCTTCGGCGGCCCGCAACCGCTGTGGAGTCAAGCCCGCTACAACATTCCGGTCTTGAACATCGTGCTGAACAACCGCAGCTACAACAACGAGCGCAACCGCATCTGGACGTTCGTCTCGGGACAGCAATTCAAATCCGGTCTCGACATGACGTGCTACAACGGCTCGCCCGACGTCGACTTCGTCAAGGCGTCGCAAGCGTTCGGCGTCGAGGGCGAGCTGGTGAAAGAACCGGGTCAGATCAAGGCCGCGATCGCGCGCGGAAAACGCGCGACCGCCGAAGGGAGACCGTACTTGCTGGAAGTCCTCATTCAACGGGACGGCGTCGGCGCCGGTTCGACCTGGTATCCGCCGTTCTCCGTCGCTGCGATGCGGACGCGCCATGTATAAGCCGGCGCTCTTTCTCCTCGCGCTCGTGGCGGCGCTCGGCGCCGCCTCGCTGCCGCTGCGCGCGCAGCAAGACAACAACCCGCTGCCGCCCGGCGACGGCCGCGACATCGTCGCGGTCACGTGCTCGCAATGTCACAGCCTCACGGCGCTCACGCAACTGCGCCAAGGCGCGAAGGCGTGGCGCCATCAGATCTACGACATGATCGAGCGCGGCGCGCAGGTCTCGCCGAGCGAGATCGACGTGATGGTCACCTATCTCACGACGCACCTCGGTCCGGGCATCCCATATCCGGGGCCGTCGCCGGCGCACATCGATTTGCCCGCCGGCACGGGGGCCGACATCGTGCAGAGCCGGTGCAGTCTCTGTCACGGCGTCGACCGCGTCGTCGCGACCAAACGCACGCGCGCGCAGTGGACCAGCATCGTGAACCGGATGGTCTACCTCGGCGCCCCGCTCAGCGCCGATCAGCAAAAAACCGTCCTCGATTACCTAAACACGAATTACAGCAACTAGCCCCATGTACTTAGGGTTTAGCGACGCTCGGATCGACGAGCTCGCGCGCCGGGAAAGGATGCGCGATGAGTTTGTATTTCGCCGCGAGATCGATCAGCGGCTGAATCTCCGAGAGGTGCAGCACCGTTCCCAGTTCGGGGCGGTTCGCGTGCTCGATCGTCTCGAGCGTCTGGCCCGGTGAACGCGGCGAGCATCGCGGCGGTTTCGGCATGATGCGCGTTCGTGTACGCGGTCGATTCGGCCACCGTGCGCGCGAAGGCTTGCACGAGATCGGGATGTTTGGCCGCCCAATCCGACGATGCGAACCAGCCCGAGTATGGAAATTCCGGCGCGACCGCGTCCATGGCGGGCGCGAGGATGCGCACGTTGCCCGATGCGAGCGCGGTGGCCAGCGCCGTGTCGTTCATCAGCGCGGCGTCGACGCGGTGCAGTTCGATCGCCGCTTGCGCGGCGCTGATCGGGATCTCGACGAACTTCAGCGTGCGCGAATCGCCGCCGTGCTTGTCGACCCAGTTCGAGATGACGAGCGTCGAGAGCGAATCCAACGCCGGCGTCGCGATCGTTTTGCCGTTGAGGTCCTTGCCGCTGTTGCGCCGTCGAGTCGTGCGCGACGACGAGTTCCGAGAACGGCGTTTTGCTGTGGTACGTGCCGGCCGGCGCGAGCAGCGTGAAGCCGACGCCGCGCACGTGCGCGCTCATCAACGTGACGAGGTTGGAGAGGCCGATGTCGAACGAGCCGGCCAAGACAGCAGCAGCGATCGCGGCACCGCTGCCGGCGCGCTCGATCTGCACGTCGATTCCCGCTTTCGCAAACAGACCGGCCTTTTGCGCGTAGAGGATCGGCGTCGCATCGTCGGTCGCGATCGTCTGGATGCGCACGGTTTGCAGCGGCGCCGCGGTCGCGCGGGACGGCGGTGCGGTCAGCGCGACGAGAAGCGCGAGTAAAGCCGCGCTGAGGGAGTTGCCGGCACCGAACATACGGGCCCCTTTGTCACCGCGCCGGGTGGTACCCGTCGGTCAGCGTTTGCAAGAAGGCGATGATGTCGCGTTCCTGCTGCGGGGTCAGCGGCGGCGCGTCCCCGGCTTTACGGTCGAACGGCGCATCGGCGGTGTCGAGATTGGCACGTGCGGACGGCGGCAGATCGTCGGGTACTCCGTGACGGTAGATGCGCTGCGGACGCGTGCTGCGGAAATCGTAGAAGTCGAGCACCTGCTTGCAGCGTGTGATAGACGCCGTTGTGGAAGAACGTGTGGCGCGTTGCGACGTTGCGCAAGGTCGGCGTCAGAAACATTCCGCAGTACTGGCGCAGCGCGCTTCATGTCGGTGCGGACCGGACCGCAGATGCCGAGATCGAAGTAGCTGCGGATTGCGGTTTGCCGGCGAGCGTCGGGTTGCGCGGCACGCCGAGCGCTTCGAACTGATGGTCGGTGAAGAGCGGCGGCAATCCGTTCGCGTCCGGCCGGTCGAGATGACAGGCGGCGCAGTTCGCGCCGTTGGGATCGCGAAAGAGCGCGTAGCCGCGCGCTTCCGCCGGCTGAGAAGCGCGCCTTGCCCTCGAGCCACGCATCGTATTTGCTCGAATACGGATGGAACGACGGGATCCTCGATCTGGTAGCGCGCGACGGCGAACAGCGCCTCGCCCACCGCCATGCTCGCGCGATCGAAGATCTGCGGGCCGAACAGCTGCACGAAGCCGCGCCGCATACGGCGCGCGGCGCAGCTTTGCCGCGACGCGCCCGACGCTGCCGCCGTCCATCTCGAGCGGGTTGAGCAACGGCTCGAGCGCCTGGCTTTGCAGCGTGTTGACGCGGCCGTCCCAGAACAACCCGCCCTGCGGCACGAGATTCTGTGCGCTCTGCGCCGTATTCTGCGCGCTCTTCACCGCAAGCGCCGGCGCGTTAGACGATAGCGGCGAGGGAGCGGCTTCGTTCTCGGCATCGTCGGGACCGATGCTGAAGTTCGGTTGCCGTTCGAGATACATCAGCGACGGAACGGCGCGCACGCCCGCCGGTACGGCCAAATCGGCGGGCGGACCGTACGCGTGCTGCGGGCTATGACACGACGCGCACGACAGCGCGCCCGACGATGACAGCGTCGGATCGAAGAACACAAGCCGGCCCAATTGCGCCATCGCGGACAACGGCGCAACCTCCGGGCGCATGAGGTCGCAACCGGGTGCGGATTGCCCCCGTCCGGACGCGCCGCGCTCAGCGCAACGGCAACGACGCCCGCGAGGGCGAGCGCTCGCGTCAGCGCGCGGCTACCGGAATTCCGGTTCGCGGGCTGAGCAAGAGCTTCGGTGCGCGTCCGCCGCTACGGAAGTCGAACATATCCATGATCGAACCTGCGCTCGCATCGAACGAACCCCCTCCGAGACGCTCGCCCTTGAGCCAGTTGTCCTCGATGAAGCGCACGACCGACGCTTGCGAAATGCGCGCGTGGGAAACGGCGTTGCGTTTCGCCCAGGGCGAGATCACGAGGAACGGAATGCGCGTGCCGGGTCCGCAGCGTCCGTTCACCGGCTTGCCGTTCACCCCCGGCAGCGCGGGGCCCGATCCGCAGGTGCCCAGCCCGTCGAGTTGATCGGCCTGATCGTACGACGGGCTCGTCGCTTTTACGGACGCATGGTCGTACCAGCCGTCCGAATCATCCCAAGCCAGAATGATCGCGGTGTCTTTCCATTCCGGCCGTTGTTCGAGAAAGTTCACGAGCGTGACGATTGCCGTTTGCTCGTCGAGCGGATCGGAGTAGCCCGCGTGGCCATCTTGAAACGCGGGCGCTTTGAGGTATGAGACGGCCGGAAAATTACCGGCCTTCACCGCGGCATAGAAATCGTTGAGGTCGTAGTTGTGGTTGGCCGGATCCTTCGTGCCGTCGGGATCGTTCGAGTGCCCGATCGCTCGGACCGTCAGCGGACGCGCATGCGTCGAGTTGACCGTCGTCGGGTAGTAGGCGAACCAGTTGTGGTGCGGGATGTAATCCGTGACGAGCGCTGCAACGGTTGTGGAATAGGTCGCCCGCTTGCAGCCGGTCGTGCCGTTCGGATTCGATGCCGTAAGATCGAAGCCGGCCATGAAGCCGCCCCACGTAATGCCGGCGTCGTTGAGCAGATCGCCGATGCTCTTCCCAGCCATGAACACATCGTCGGTTTGACTCGAGCACGCATCGGAGGCGGGATCGACGTCGTTGATCATCGTCAAACCGCCTTGACCATCGTTGACGTAGTACGATGGTGCGGCAACGGTCGCAGGCTCTTTCGTCGTGTCGATGGCGAGCATGCCGTTGGTTTGGCCCGAGATCACGTTGAGTGCGCCGGGCGTCGACGGACCGTAGACGTCGGTGTAGGCGTTATCGCTCATCGCATAGTGCTGCGCGTATTCCCACAGCGCCGTCACCGTGTTGCCGTCGAAGTAGCCCATCACTTGACCGCGCGAACCGAATGCGCCCACGCCGCCGCTCGTGCCTTTGCCCGTATATTTCGGAAAGAGATCCGCCTTGCCGCCATCGGTCGCGAGCTGTTCCGCCGTGTACGCGTGGTTCTGATCGGCGGTGTTTGCCTGCGTCCGGTCGAGGCGGAACGGATCGGCAGCGTCGGCGCCGTTGCCCGTATTCGTCAAATTGGGGTTGTAGCGCAACAACTTCGCGCTGGCTAAGTTGTTGACGGCCGGTGTCCCCGGTGCGGCGCGGAACACGGGCTCGTCGGGCGGATTGGCGGCCTTCGGATAGGTGGCGAAGTAGTGATCGAACGAGACGTTCTCGCCATAAAGGATCACCAGATGCTTGATCGGGGTCGCGGTGCCCGATTGCGCCGAGAGCGGCGCGGATCCCGCCGCGGCGAAATACGAAAGAGCAACGCACAATGCGACGACGCGTTTCATCGCCTCGCAGCATACCCCACGAGAGATTAAGGGAACACTAAGGACGCGACGATGTCACATTCGTCGATAGGCGCCCGCTCGTTCGCATGGGAGTGTTAGCAACATGAACTGCGTCGGATGGGCATCTTGAAAAAAGTCGCGCCCGGGGTCGGTCCGAAATTTCCCCAAGTCGTCGTGCTCTTCGGCGCGACCGGCGATCTCGCGCGGCGGAAGCTCTTGCCGGGGCTCTTCCACCTCTCGAGCGTCGGGTTCATCCCGGGTTGCCGCATCATCGGCGTCTCGCTGGATGACCTCGACGTCGACGCGTTTCGCACGTTCGCGCGCGCGGCCGTCGATGAGTTCGCGACGCGCAAGGTCGGCGATGGCGACGTGGGACCGAGTTCGCGCAGACGCTCGACTACGTGCCGCTATCGGCCGGCGCCGACGCGCTCAAGGCCGCGGTCGAACGGGCCGAAGGCGTCACTCGGCGGCGAGAGCCGCCGGCTGCACTACCTCAGCGTTCCGCCGAACGCCGCGCTCTCGGCCGTGCGGATGCTGGGCGAAGCCGGTCTCGTCGAACGCTCGCAGCATCATCATGGAGAAGCCGTTCGGCACGGACCTCGCAACCGCGGTGACGCTCAACGCCAACCTGCACGAGGTGTTCGCCGAAGAGCAGATCTTCCGCATCGACCACTTCCTCGGCAAGGAGCCCGCGCAGAACATCCTCGCGTTCCGCTTCGCCAACGGTCTCTTCGAGCCGATCTGGAATCGCAATTTCATCGATCACGTCCAGATCGACGTGCCGGAAAAGCTCGGGCTCGACAATCGCGCCGCGTTCTACGAGCAGACCGGCGCGTTTCGCGACATGGTCGTCACGCATCTGCTTGCAGATCGTCGCGTTCATGGCGATGGAACCGCCGACGTCGCTCGAACCCGGACCGATCAGCGAAGAAAAGAACAAAGTCTTCCGCTGCATGATGCCGATCGATCCGAAAGACGTCGTGCGCGGCCAATACACGCGGCTACCGGCACGAAGAAGGCGTCGACACCGAGTCGGACACCGAAACGTTCATCGCGCTGAAGTGCATGATCGACAACTGGCGCTGGGCCGGCGTGCCGTTCTTCCTGCGCACCGGGAAACGCCTGGCCGAAGGCATGCGCATCATCTCGATCGCGTTTCGCGAACCGCCCAAGAGCATGTTCCCGGTCGGCTCCGGCGTCGGCGCCGAAGGCCCCGATCACCTCACGTTCGATCTCGCCGACGCATCGAAGATGTCGCTCTCGTTCTACGGCAAGCGGCCCGGGCCGGGCATGCGGCTGGAAAAGCTGAGCCTGCAGTTCGCGATGCACGAAACGGGCCTGATCGGCGACGTGCTCGAGGCCTACGAACGCCTGATCCTCGATGCGATGCGCGGCGATCACACGCTCTTCACGACCGCCGAAGGCATCGAGCGGTTGTGGGAAGTGTCGCGTCCGCTGCTGGAAGCGCCGCCGCCGGTGCGGCTCTATCCGCCCGGCTCGTGGGGACCGAAATCGATCCACCAGCTCGTCGCGCCGCACGCGTGGCGTCTGCCGTTCGAACGCGCCTGGCGCGATCCCAATGCCACCGGAGCCTAAGTTCCGAGAACGATCCGGAACGTGACCGTGACCGCGTCCTTCACGGTCACCGCGCCGCCCGCAACCCGGATCGGCGTGATGCCGAAGGCGCTCTGAACGACCGTCGCCGATCCGCTGAAGTGCGTTGCGTCCGCGCGCACCGCTGCGAACGCGATCGGATGCGTCTGTCCGTGCAGCGTGAGGTCGCCGTTCACGGTCCAATGTGCCGGATCGGTGGCCGTGATGCTCGTCGAACGGAACACGATCGTGCGGTACGTGCCGGCGTCGAGGACCTGCGGCCCGGTCATGTTGCTCTGCACGTCCGCGCGCCGGCTCGCGGATGACTTCGGATCGAGCACGCGCATTTGCGTCGCATCGACGGTGAGCGTCACCGCCTTCTGCGCGTCATCATAGGTGCCGGACGCGATCGGCGCGTCGATCACGTGGTTGTCGGCGAACAGCGAGAACAAGCCTTGCTTGGATACCGCCACGCTCATCGTCGAGTGCGTGAGATCGATCGGCACCGGGTTGCCGAGCGCCGGCGGTGCCGCCGCCGCAAAGATCGAGCCGATGACGATGAGGATTCGTAGCATGACCTAACTTCTTAGCGTTCCGGCTTGAAGATTTCGTGAAAACCTCACGGAAATCTAACCAGCGCACGGTTGCTTTTCCGATTTCGGGGTAAAGCGGCGCCGTGAAGATACCTACCAGAACTCTGGCCGGGAGCGCGGCGGCGCTTTCCTTCGGTTTACTGCTGACGCTCGCAGCGAGCGCGCAAGTCGCGATCAGCATCAACGGCAACGGGGTCGATGTCTCGCCCTCGCCGCTGATCCAAGACGGGCGCGTCTTCGTGCCGTTGCGCGGCGTGTTCGAGAATCTCGGCGCCCGCGTGAACTACGCCAACGGCCGGATCGACGCAAACGGAAACGGCCGCGAAATCGCGCTGGAGATCGGTTCGACGCAAGCGACGGTCGACGGGCAGAACGAAACGATCGACGTTGCCCCGTTCATCGTCGGCGCGAGCACGTACGTTCCGCTGCGTTTCGTGTCGCAAGCCCTCGGTGCGGGCGTTCAGTGGGACAATAACGACCGCGTCGTCGAGATTACGATGTCCGGACTCCAGCCGCAAGATCTCGCCGTTCCGTCGAACGGCCGCGACGGCGATTGGGTTGATTCACCGCCGCCGGCGATTCCGGCGTACGAGCCGCCGCCCGCGCCGGAAGAAAATGATATTTGGGTGCCCGGCTACTGGGCGTGGGGCGAAGGCGGCTACTACTGGGTCGCCGGCACCTGGACGCAGCCGCCGCAGCCGGATTATCTCTGGACGCCGGGCTACTGGTCCGCCAACAACAACGCCTACGTTTGGCATCAGGGCTATTGGGGCCCGACGGTCGGATTTTACGGCGGCGTCAATTACGGCGCCGGCTACTACGGCCGTGGCTATGTCGGCGGACGCTGGTCGGGCAATCAGTTCCAGTACAATACCGCCGTCACGCCGGTGAACCGCAACGTCATTCACAATGTCTACGTCGACAGAACGGTCATCACCAACAACACCACCATCTACAATCATACGAGCTACAACGGCGGGCCGCACGGCGTTCCCGCCACTCCGACTCCGGCAGAAATTACCGCGGCGCGCGCCCCGCATAAACCGATGACCCCGACGCAACAGCAGCATGCGCAAGTCGCGGGCCAAGATCGCCGCAACCTCGCGACCGTCAACGCCGGCAAACCTGCCGCGGTCGCTGCGCCACGTCCGTACACGCGCGCTGCGAAACCGGCCGGCGCAGTTCCGGTCACGACCGACGATCGGGCTGCAGGCGGACAACTCATTGCACGTCCGGCGGCACTCGGAGTCCGGCAATCGCAGATCCGCTGCAGCACCCGCGCGTCCCGCCGCGGTTGTACCGCCGCCGGCCGCGGCTCCTCCCGCGCGACCGGCCTACGTCCGGCCGCAGGCAGCGGCACCGGCGCAGCCGCAAGCACAAGCGCCGGCACGGCCGGCAGCCATTGCACCACCGCCGGCAGTACCCGCACGGCCGGCTGCGGTCGTACCGCCGGCAGCTGCAACGCGGTTCGTGACGAGCATTCCGGTCTACGTGCATCACGCACCGGCCGTGCCTGCAGCTCCCGCCGCGCCCGTGGCGGCCGCCGTTCGACCGGTAATGGTGCGCCCGCCCGCGGCCGTTCCGGCGCCGGCGCGACCCGCGGCGGTCGCAGCGCCGGCTCCCGTTCGGCCCGCGACGGGGCAGATTGCACCCGGTGGACGGCACGCACGCCCCGAGCCCTCCGGGGCTCCGCACTAGGGCTACGCGCGCAGCGACGCGGCTCCGACGAGGGGCAGCGCGCTCGCGCGCATGATCGTGGCAAGATCGGCCGGCGCAGCTCCGCACACCGCGAGCTCGCCGGTCGTCGCTTTTCCCGGTGCATAGGGGTAATCCGTGCCGAGCACCACGTGCGAGGGCGGGATCAATTTCAGCAGCCCGGCCATGCCGCTCGGCGACGACACGAACGCGGTGTCGTAATAGAACTTCTTGAGCTCCGCTTCGACGCCGTTCGGAAACAGACCGGCGTTCTTCGGCAGACGCTGTTCGTTGTGAAAGCGGTCGATCACGTAGGGCATCAGGCCGCCGCCGTGCGAGAAGATGAACTTGATGTTCGGAAACTTCATCGACGTGCCGCTGAACACGAGGCTGCCGATCGTGCGCGTCGTGTCGGCGGCGAATTCGACCACGGTTTCGCTCATCACCGGCGCGACCGGATTCACGCAGCACGCCGCGTCGGTCGGGTGGCAGAACACGACCGCGTTGCGGCGGTTCAGCTCGGTCCACAACGGCGTGAGAAACGGATCGCCGAGATAGCGCTGGCCGTAGCTCGACCACACGCCGACGCCGTCGGCGTGCAACGTGTCGAGCGCGTAGGCGAGTTCGGTCATGCTGCCTTCGACATCGGGCAGCGGCAGTGCGGCATAGACGCCGAACCGGCCCGGGTGCAGGCGCCGTAACTCCGCCATGTACTCGTTGCTCTCGCGACAGAACTTGCGTGAGAACGCGACGTCGCCGAACGTCATGCCGGGCCGCGCGGGCATCGAGAGCATGCCCAATTCGATCCCGGCCGCATCCATGTCGGCCAGACACGTTTCGGGCGTCCACGATGCAAGCACGGGCGGAAACGGCTTCGTATACGCGCCCTTGATCTCGGCTGCATAGCCCGGCGGGCTCACGTGCCGGTGCACGTCGATGCTCCGCGGACCACCGCTCTGCGCGGCCGCGACCAACGGCCCCGCGCACGCGGCGGCCGCGGTCAGACCAGCGAGAAACGCCCCTCTATTCACCATCGCGGGGGCGTTCGGATTCGTCTAGTGCGCTCCTACCGGAGTGTCATCCCGAGCTTGTCGAGGGAGCGCCTCAATCTCCGTCGCTGAGTGGCTGTCCCTCGACGAGCTCGGGATGACATTCGGCGCGAGCCACATATACATGTTCGGGATCAGCAACAGCGTGAGGACGAGCGAACTGATCACGCCGCCGATGATCACGATGCCGAGGCTCGAGCGCGAACCCGAACCGGGGTCGAGCGCGAGCGCGAGCGGCAAGTTTCCGAAGATGACCGAGAAACTCGTCATCACGATCGGCCGGAAACGCGTGAACGCACTCTGTTTGATGGCTTCGAGTTTGCTATAGCCGCGCGACCGCAGCGTGTTGGCGTAGTCGACCAGCAAGATGCCGTTCTTCGTTGCGATGCCGACCAGCAGAATGGTGCCGATCAGCGAGAACAAGTTGAGCGTCCGGTGTGTGAGCACCAGCGCCGTCATCGCCCCGACCGCCGCGACCGGCACCGAGAAGATGATGATGAACGGATCCCGATAGCTATTGTAGAGCGCGACCATCAGTAAGAAGACGAGTAAGATCGAGAGGACGAGCGACGAGCCGAGCCCGCGCAAGGTCTGGTTCATGAAGTCTTGCTGCCCGAGCGGTGCCGGGGTGACCGTGATGTTCGGCGGCAGATGCAGCGAGGGGATCGCCCGGACGAACGCGCTCTGCACGCTGGAGAGCGATGAGCCCGGCGCGACGTTCGCATCGACGTGAATCACGTTCAGGCGGTTCGTGCGCGTCACCAGCGGCGACGTCGGCGTCGAACTGAACGTGGCGAAGTCGCTCAAGTGCACGATCGACCCGTTCTGCGAGCGGATCGGGACTTGGCCAAGCGACTGCAGCGCCGTCTGGTCGCTGAGCGGGTAGATCACTTGCACTTGTTCTAAACCGGCCGGCGTCTCGAACTGCGTTGCAACATCGCCGCCGAACGCGGCGCCCGCGGCTTGCGCGGCCGATCCGAGGCTCACGTTGAGCGCCTGCATCTTCTGCCGGTTGAACTCGACCGACACCTCTGGCGCGAGCGAGGTACCAGAGCTGTTCACGCTGGTGGCGCCCGGGATGCTCTTGAGCAAGGCCAGCACTTTGATCGCGTCTTGGGTCGGGTCGCCGCCGGTGACGTCGGAGACGATGAAGTCGATCGGCTGTTTGTTGCCGCCCGTTTGGCCGGTCGACGGAACGACGACGGCGATGGCATCCGGAGCCGTGCGATGCGCGATCCGGGTCAGCTTCGGCACCCACTCGGCCGTGCTGAACTTGCGGTCGTCTTTGAGAAACACCGTGAGCTGCGCGACGTTGCTCTGCACGACGAACCCGCCGAACGATGCCGAATAACCGCCGGCCGTCGTCGCTTCGGCATCGACGTCGCTTTGAGCGTCGACGGCGTGGGCAAGCTTGAACGCCGCATCGCGGACGTGCGTAAGCGGCGTGCCGATCGGATAGGTGAGCTGGATGAAGATCTGGCCGCGATCGGTCGTCGGGATGTATTCTTCGCCGACGACCCCGAGCGGCACGAGCGCAACGGCGATGCCGAACGTCACGACGCAGAACGCAGCGACCAGCGCGCCGTTGTTCAAGCCCCACGGTAGCGCGCGATGGGCGTACCAGTTACGCAGGTTATCGAAGCCCTTGGTGAACCAATCGATGAAGGCCGGGGGCTTCCAATGCGACTTCAACGCCCACAGGCCGGCCAGCGTCGGCGTAACGGTGAACGAAACGAAAAGCGACGTGAGCGTCGAGATCACGACGACGATCGCAAACTCGACCAGTTGGCGGCCGACCTGCCCGCCGATGAACGCGATCGGGAAGAACACCACCACGTCGACGAACGTAATGACGATGGCCGCCGCCCCGATCTCCGCGCGGCCTTCGATCGCCGCATTTTCGGGGGTCTGGTGAAGTTCGGTGAAGTGCCGTTCGATGTTCTCGAGTACGACCGTCGAGTCGTCGACCAGAATGCCGATAACGAGCGACATCGCCAGCAGCGAGATCGTGTCGAGCGTGAAGCCGAGCAGCTTCATCGCCGAGAACGCGATCGCGAGGGACGTCGGAATCGACACGCACACGACCAGCGCGTTGCGCCACGAGCGCAGGAAGAACACCATTGCGATCGCGGTCAACGCCACCGCTTCGAGCAGCGTGCGAACGACAAGATCGATCTGCTGCTCGGTGAACCGCGACTGGACGTTGATGATCTTGAATTCGATCGCCGGGAACTGCTCTTGGATCAGCGGCAGTGCGGCGAGCACCGCGTTCGAGGCGTCGACTTCGCTCGCGTCGGAGGCCTTCTGAATCTGCAGAAAGAGGCCGGGACGTCCGGAGATCTGCGCGTACACCTGGCGCGGCTCGTAGCCCGAGATCACGTTCGCGACGTCCTCGATGCGCCGCACGGCGTTGCTCGCCGTCCACGTATCGACGCTGCCGGGCAGGCCGTTCAATCCGTTGGCATACGTGGCGGTCGCGCCCGGCGTCGAGCCGGATGCCGCACCCGACGAGCCGCCCGCGGCCTGCTGAATCGGCAACTGCGCGACGGTCGCGATGTTCTGGATGTCGCCGCGCACGTCGACCGTCGTTTGACGGTTGCTTTCGTAAACGGTGCCGCCCGGAACGCGCGCGTTGTCGGCGCCCACCGTCGCGATCACGTCGTCGAGCGTCAAGCCCGAGGCCGCGAGCTTCGCCGGATCGACGGTGATCTCGTACGCGGGCGTCACGACGCCGCCTACGTTGGCATACGAAATGCCGGGCAACTGCTCGAGCTTCGGCGCGATCACGTTCTGCGCATAGAGCGAGAGTTCGCCGGGCGTGAGCTTCTGCGAATACATCGCCATCGTCACCACGGTCGATTCGCTGGGGTCGCGAATCGAGACAGTCGGCGGCGTGATGTTGCTCGGCAGAACCTTCTCGGCGGACTGCACGTCCTTGTTGACCAGCGCGAGATCCGTCGCGATGTCCGAGGTGATGACGAACGTCGCCTGGATCGAGGCTTGGCCCTGTTCCACAACCGAATTGAACGTCTGCAAATCGGTGGTTCCGGCGAGGTACTGTTCGATCGGCGCCACGATGTTGTCGCGCATCTCGGTGACCGATGCGCCGTTGTACTGCACGGAGATCGTCACCGTCGGCTGATCGACATTGGGAAAGAGCTGTTTGACGATCGTCATGACCGAGATGATGCCGGAGAGCGACATCAGCGCGATGAGAACGAAGACCAGCGTCGGCCGCGCGACGAATAGGCGGGTCAGGTTCAACGGATTGCAACCTTCTCGCCGTCGCCGATGCTCGTTTGGCCGTTGCTGACCACGCGCACCCCGGGGTCGATCCCGCTGACGATCGAGGTCACGCCGTCATCGGCGACCTCGACGACCTTCACCGTCTTCACCGTGCCCTTCTGCACGATCATGATCGCATCGTGATTGTCGTCGGTGAACGCGGTTTCGGGCACGCGGATGCCGTTCACGCCGGGCAGTCGCACGCTGCCGGAGACCGCCATGCCGGGCCGCAGCGAACCGTCGCCGTTCTGCAGTACGACCTTCACCTGAAAGTCGGTCGACCCGGGTACGATCTGGTTCAGCACGCCGGCCACTTTGCCCGCGCGCTGCGAGCGCTTCGCGTCGCTGCTGAGGATCGTCGCCGGCGCGCCGGCCTGGATCTGCGCGATCTGCTGCCCGGAGCCGCGCAGGATCGCGTAGATCGGATTGACCTGCTGCAGCGTGAAGATCTGCCGCGTGCCCGGATATTCGCCCGGATTGAGGTTGCGGTTGACGACCACGCCGTCGATCGGCGAGACGATCGTCGCTTTCGCGATCTGCACGCGTTCCTGATTTGCGTTCGCCAGCGCGACTTGTTCCGTCGCTTGCGAGGCCTGCACCGTTGATGATTGCAACCCCGGCGCGTTCAGCGACGAACCGTTCGCGCTGACGTTTGATGACGCGCTCGCGACCGCCGCTTGGTCGGCGCGCAGCGTTTGCGCGTCGTCGTTGACGGTCGTTTGCTGCTGCGCCTCTTGCTGCTGGGCGATGTAGCCGTTCGAAAGCAATTGCTGGTAGCGGTGCAGGTCGGTCGTGTCGCGCGCGAGGTTCGCTTGTGCTTGCCGCACGGCCGTTTGCGCCGTGCGCAGGCTGTCGACGCCCTGCGCGATTGAGAGCGAACCGGCAAACGTGTTGTGGCTCGTCGCGGCGTGGTCGCTCTGCGCTTGCGCGAGGTCGGACTGCAGGGCCGCGTTGAGATCGGCGGTATCGAGTTGCGCCAGCACCTCGCCGCGGTGGACGACGTCGCCCTCGGCAACGTTGACGCTGTCGGCCGGTTCCGCGAGCGTCGACGAGATGGCGACGTTCTGGTAGGGGGCGATGACGCCGGCGAGCTGCTCGCCCGGGACGATCGCGCCCTGGACGGCCACGGTCGTCTCGACGAACGGAGCCTGCGCCACAGTGGCCTTATGGGCGCTGCCGCACGCGGCCAGGGAGACGCCGAGAAGGCAGGCAGCGGCTGCTTGAGCAGCACGGCGACTGGAACGAACGATCATGGTCTTCACGGCACCCACCAGTGTAGCCGCCGGCCTGGTTTACGATCCTTGAAAATTTCTTGGAAACGTGTGCACGTTATCCCAGCAAAGCGTTAGATACTAAGCGAGCAATGGAGAACATCGGCGCGCGCGTTCTGGTCGTCGACGACGAAGACGCCTTACGGGAAATGCTCGATTACGGGCTGCATCAAGCCGGCTTTTCGGTGCGCACGGTGGCGGACGGGGCGGAGATGCTACGCGCGATCTCCGACTGGGCGCCGGAAGTGATCGTGCTCGACGTAATGCTGCCCAATGTCGACGGTTTCACGCTCTTGCCGTCGGTCCGCCGGTTGACCGACGCGCCGATCATCATGCTCAGCGCGAAAACCGAAACGGCGCAGAAAGTCACCGGCCTCGCGCGCGGCGCCGACGACTACGTCGGCAAGCCGTTCGAACTCGAAGAGTTGATCGCGCGCTTGAATTCGGCGTTACGGCGGCCGCGCATGGAATTGCGCGAAAAGTTCCGCTACGCCGACGTCACGGTCGACGTCGGCCGGCGCTCGGTCTTTCGCGGCGGTCGGCGCATCGATCTCTCGACGCGCGAGTTCGACTTGCTGCTGACGTTCGTGCGCAATCCCGAACAGGTCTTCACCCGCAGCATGCTGCTCGATCTGGTGTGGGGCGTGGATCGCGACGTGGTTCCGAATACGGTCGAGACGTACATCTCCTACCTGCGGGCGAAGATCGACAGCAACGAACCGGTCAAGTTGATCCAGACCCTGCGCGGCGTCGGCTACGCGTTGCGCGCCATGGAGCGATGAGCGCTTCGCTCGAGCGGCGCCTAACCATCATCTCGGCCGTCGTCATCGGCGGCGGCTTCATAGCGATCGTGATCGCGTTTACTCTCTTCGCGTTTTCGACCTACGTCAGCACGCTCAACCGCGACGTGCTCGACACGATCGTCGACGTGCAGAGCGTGTTGCAAAATTCCGGCGGCCCGCCGAGCGATGCGCGCGTGGCGGCGCGGCGGCTTTCGGCCCACTTCTTCAGCGACCAAATGCGCATCTCGCTGCTCGATCAGCACCGGCGCGTGGAGATCTACCGCCGCTCGGCAACGATGCCGTACGTCTTCAGCACGAGCGGCCGCAACGACGCGGTGCGCGAATACCCGATCGACACGTTTCCGGCGCGAACGGCGCTGGCGCTGGCCACGTTCTTCGGCTTGGTCCCGCAACGCACCACGGTCGGCCCGCTGCTCGTCGTCGTTCGCGTTCAGGAAACCGCACTCGTGCACGACGTCGCGCAGTTGCTGCCGATGTTGTGCATCGCGCTGGTGTGCGCGGTCATCCTCGGGATCTTGCTCGGGCGCGTGCTGGTGCTCCAGGCTCTGCGTCCGCTCAATGACGTGACTGCTGCACTCGAGCGTTTTGCCGCCGGTGACTTGACCCCGCGCACCATTCCGGCGCACGCCGACCACCAGCTACAGGATCTGACGCGCGCCTACAACGGCGCGATCGCGCAGGTTCAGCATGCCTTTGCCGAACGCGACGAAGCCCACGAATCGATGCGGCAGTTCATGTCGGACGCGGGGCATCAGTTGCGCACGCCGCTGACCGTGATTCGCGGCTTCATCGGCGTGCTGCTTCGCGGCGACCTGCGCAGCCCCGCCGATCACGCCGGGATCCTCACCACGATGAACGCGCAGTGCATGCTGATGGGCTCGCTGATCGAGAAGTTGATTCTGCTCGACGTGTGGCAGCACGAACGCGGGTTGCAGCCCGAAGTGGTCGACGTCTCGCAACTCGTCGAGGACGTCGTGATGCCGATCGCCGAGGCCTCGTCCGGACGCACGGTGGAACTCGATATCCGGCCCGGAGCGATGGCGCGCATCGACCCGATCGGCGCTTCGTACGCGTTGACCAACCTCGTCGACAACGCGATCAAGTACGCGCCCGATAGCTCGATCGAGGTCACGCTCGACTACGACGAGCGCTTCATCCGCATCGCCGTCACCGATCACGGCGCCGGCATGTCGGAAGACGAGGCGCAGCACATCTTCGACCGCTTCTATCGCGGGCCGCTGCGCCGGGACGTCCCCGGGTCGGGCCTCGGACTGCCCATCGCGCGCAGCGCGATCGAACGCGCCGGCGGCACGCTCGTGGTCGAGAGCCGGCCGGGCAGCGGCGCCCGCTTCATCATCCGCCTGCCCGTCGCACAAGTGCCGTCGATGAACGGAGCACGCGTGCCCGCCTAAACCGCGCCGCCGCGCTTTTTCTGGGAATAGCTCCTCGCATGGCGGGGCGCAAATCCGATACGTGGCAGATCATCGCTCCGCTCGTTCCCATCTACGGGATCACGCTGATCGACGTCTTCGGATACATGATCATGATCCCGCTCTTGCCGTATCTGGCGCAGAAGTACGGCGCCAGCGGGGTCGAGGTCGGGGCACTGCTGGCCACGATGGCCGTCGCATCGACCGTGGCGGCGCCGGTATGGGGCGCACTCAGCGATCGCGTCGGCCGCAAACCCGTGGTCCTCGTTTCGCAGTTCGTCTCGCTCGGCGGTTACGTCGCATTAGCGCTCGCACCGACGCTCGGGATGCTCTTCATCGCACGCGGCGTCGCCGGCATCGGCGGCGGCAACCTCGGCGTCACGCAATCCTACATCGCCGACGTCACGCCCGAACGCTACCGCGACCGCGCGTATGCCGCGTTCGGCGTCGTGTTCGGCTTGGGCATCGTTCTCGGACCCGTGACCGGCGGATTCCTCGTCCACTTCGGCTACGGCGTATCGTTTCTCGCCGCGGCCTGTATCGAAGCGATCAACATCGTGTTGACGCTGCGCTTTCTGCCGCAAGTGAAGCGCAAATCCGGACGGCGCTTCAACCTACAGCAAGCGATGCGCCACGTGCTCGAGCGGCCGGCGGTGCGCAGCCTCGTGGCGCGGCACGGGCTGTTTATCTTCGCGGTAACGTACTTCTTCACGATCTTCGCCCTGTTCGTACAGCGCATACTGCACGGCGGTCCACAGCTCTCGAGCTGGCTGATCGCCGGCTGCGGCGCGGTCGGTGGGATCACACTGGTGGCTGCGGTCGGGCCGCTCGCAAAACGGTACGGAGATGCGAAGATCGCGCAAGCCGGCATCGCGCTCAGCATCATCGCCTATGCCGGACTCGGCTTCGCGCACGATCTTTGGTCGTATTGCGCCGTGCTCGTCGTCTGGTCGGCCGGCGCGTCGTGCGTCGAGCCTACGCTTTCGGCGCTGCTTTCCAAACGCGCGCCGGCAAGCGAACGCGGCGCAGCGCTGGGCTTCAACGATGCGATCAGCAACCTCGCGCTGATGGCGGCACCGGCGCTCGGCGGGTTCATCATCGACCGCAACATCGCCCTCATCGGCCTCGTGCCCGGCGTCGCGCTCGTCGTCGCGTTTGTGCTCGGATCGTTCGACCGCAGCACGGCCTGATCGAAAGCCCGGCTTTCTGGGAACACGGGTGAAGTGAACGTTCCCTGGCGGCCGGCCGAGCTCTCGATCGCGGACGACGCACTGTACGGCGGGCTCGCCGATGCGGGCGGCGTGCCGCGCATCGGGCGCGCGCACGAGCACGATCGCTTGCGCGCTGCCGGTGCCGCCGACCTTGCTTGGGGCCGGCTCTACGAGGGCCATGTCAACGCGCTGCAGCTCATCGCGCGCCTCGGCACGGCGCGCCAGCGGCAGCAGGCTGAAGACGACGTGATGCGCGGCTGCCTGTTCGGCGTCTGGAACACGCAGGCGGCGGACGGCGTGCACGTCGCCGACGTCGATGCTACCGGCGTCACCATCGCGGGCCGCAAGACGTTTGCTTCCGGTGCCGGCCGCGTCGCGCGCGCGATCGTCACCATCGGTTGGCCCGACGGCTCGACGCAACTCAGCATCATTCCGCTGGATCGCGTCGCGACGACCATCGATCGCTCGTTCTGGCACCCCTACGGCATGGAAGATTCCGACAGCTTCGCGATCGATTTCCGCGGCGTGCATTTGTCGTGCGAGGATCTGCTGGGCGGCCCGAACGACTACGAACGCAGCCCGTGGTTCACCGCCGGCGCATCGCGTTTCGTCGCCGTGCAAACCGGCGGCATCGAGCAACTCACCGGCGACTTCGGCGCGTTCCTGCGGCGGCGCGAAGCGCACGAAGATCCGATCCAGTTGACGCGCTTCGGCGAATGCGTGATCGCCGCGCGGACGGCGCGCATGTGGACCGATGCCTGCGCCGAGAGCTGGATGCACTACGACGCGGCGCCCGGCGATCTCACCGAAAGCGCGCTACTGATCACGGTCGACGCGGCACGCACGGCGGTCGAGCGTGCCGCGCTCGACGTTGCCGAGCGGGTCGAACGCGGTGTGGGCGCGCGCGGGCTGCTCGAAACCGAACCGTTCGCGCGGCGCTTACGCGACTTGCGGATGTATCTCCGTCAACCCGCGATCGACGACACGCTGCTGCGCGTCGCGCGTTCGTCACTAACCCCGCGCGCGATCAGCTGACGCAGGACGGCCGTGGCCTCGGCCGCGGGGACGCATGCCGGGTGCTCGCTCGGCGGGCCGACGTCTTCCCCGCGCAGGCGCGCAACCGTAATCTCGGGATCCTCGACGCGCAATTGACGATAGAGTTCGCCCTGCTCGTGCCAGACACGGATGCGCGCGCCGAAACCGCCCGCCGCGCGCGACTGAAACCGCGCCGACGTCGCCACGCGTACGCGCAGGCTATGGCGGATGCGCGCGCCGATGCGATCGAGCGCATCGTAGAGCGCAATGTCTTCCAGCGAGCGCACCGGCGGAACGCCGCCGGCCGCATTGTAGGCGCTTAAGCGAACGGCGAGGCTCGGACCCGAACGCTGCCAGTGCCGCGGCCACGGGTCGTGCGGTCGCGGATCCAACTGCGTCTTGAGTTGCGCGATGGTCAGGTGATAGCGGTCTTCTTCCACCAGCATGTTGCGCGTCGTTTCCGGCAGCGCGCGCCAATCGGCGGGATCGACCTGAATGCGGCCGGTGACGACGTCGACGTGTTCCATCTCGCGCAACGTCCACGCGAGCCACGTCGGTGACGGAACGCTGTCGGCGTCGGTCGCGGCCAGCACGGCATCCGGCATGCCGGCTGCGGCGAAGCGCGCGGCGGCGGCGTTCATCGCAGTGCGGCGCGCCGTTCCGATGTGGGCGACGTTCGGCGGCAGCGATTCCTCGGCCACGTAGATCGCGTAGGCGGGATGGCGGCGGGCGGCGGCGCGAACGGCCTCGGCCGTATCGTCGAAGCAGTTGTTGGCATACACGATCACGTCGAACGATGCGGATGCGAAGCGCGAGCCGTCGACGTCGCGCTGACCGGCCAGCGCATCGAGCGTTCGGCCGATGAACGCGGCCTCGTCCCGCGCCGGGATCACGACTGTGACACGGCACGCCGGGTGCGGCGCGGGCAGGGTGGCAAACGGTTCGAGGGCGATCACGTGCGCACGAGCAGATCGAGGCGGTACCGTTCGGCGCGAAAATGCTCCCTTGCTTCGAAGCGCGGATCGCCCAGGAAGGCCTCGTGTACGGCGTCCCCTTCGCGGACGTAGTCGTCGACGTGCGGTAAGAAATGGACGAGGAGCAACTCACCCTCCGGTAAGAGGCGATCGGCGATCGTATCGCGGGCGCGCGCGAGATCCGCGTCCGACCAGTAGTAGCCGACTTCGCAGCACGTGATCAGATCGAACATCGACGGCGAGCACTGCTCGGGGAACGCCGCGCGCACGACGCGCACGTGCGGCTGATGCGCACAGCGAACGCGCGCGCTGCGTATCGCGAGTTCGCTGATGTCGACCGCGATCAGTTCGTCGCAGCGGCGGGCGAGCCGTTCGGTGAAGACGCCGATCGAACAGCCGATTTCGAGCGCACGCCCGTAGTGCGGCGCCAGCACCGAGAGCGAGCGGTCGTATTTTTCGCGTTCGTAGGGGCTGCTGGCGAACGCCCACGGATCGTCGGCGTCGGCGTAGATCGATTCGAAGTACTCGCGACCGAGCGACATTACGAGCGGCCGGCCGGGATGACGAAACGCTCGTACGGTCCGAGCGCCACCAGCAACAAGTCTTCGGGCAGTTCGAAGGCCCACGACGCATCGGTGACCAGCTTGCCGAGTTGCGAGCGGTGTTCGCTCAGCGCGGCCCGTTTGGCGCGCAGCCAGGGCCCGCTGGGCACTTCGATGGTGACGCCCTCGTGCGGCAACGGTGCGTCGGACGCATCGCCGATCACGCCGAGCCAGACCGCATATTCGAACCGCAGGGCGCGCGGACGTTCGGCCAGCACGGCATCGACGAGCGATGTCGCCGAACGATGGTCGCAGTGCGGGTCGCGCCGCCACGGCGTCGCCACGGCCACGTCGGCGTCGTCCGGTATCGCCGCTCGCAGCGCCGCGAGCAACGGAGCCGCGGCGGCATCGCCGGCCGCCGGCACGGTGCCGTCGGGCCACCGCAAAAATTGCGGCGGGGTCTTCACACCGAGACGGCGGAGGGCACGCCGCGCCTCATCTTCGCGCACCGCGCGCAGGCGTTCCGGCGGATAGGCCGATGAGTTTTCGTGCGATGCCGCGCCGTCGGTGAGATAGATTACGCGCACCGGCAAGTGCATCGACGCGCGCGCGATGAGCGCGCCGCATCCGAGCACGTCGTCGTCAGGGTGCGGCGCGATCACGATCAACGCCGAGGCCGTCCGCAGAAAGTCTTCGGGAAAATCAGCCATGGGACTGCTTCATACCCGGATAACGGCGGGTAAACGCCTGCATATGAATCCCGAGTTCACGCCTGAGGGTCCGCTTCGTCCGTGGGCTAAAAATCGGACGTTAGGTGCGATAGCGGACGCAATTCAGCCGGCCGTCAGAGCGCTGCTCGACGGCGATGACGGCGCGCGCCGGCCGATCAAGGATCTGCTGCACGGCACGTTTCTCGGTCATCCGCTGCACCCGCCGCTGACCGACATCCCGATCGGCGCGTGGACCGTGGCGGCGGTGTGCGATGCCCTCGAGCTCGCCGGCGTCGAGCGCTATCGCGACGCGGCCGACGTGGCGATCGCGATCGGCGCGCTTGGAGCCGTGGGCGCCGCCGTTACCGGTCTCGCCGATTGGTCCGACACGAAAGACGAGCCGCAACGCTTGGGCCTGCTGCACGCAATGCTCAACAGCGCAGCGCTCACGAGCTACGTTGCGGCATTGCTCGCGCGGCGCACCGGCGCGCGCGGCTTCGGACTCGCGGCGGCGTTTGCCGGCTACGGTCTCATGGCGCTCGCCGGCTACCTGGGCGGCGAACTCGCCTTCGGTATGCAGCTGGGCGTCAAGCACACGGTTACCCCGCACGAACCGCCGCTCGACTTCGTGCACGTTCTCGATACGATCGAGCTGACCGACGGCGTGATGCACGCCGCACAAGCGAACGAAGTGCCCGTCTTGGTGACGCGCTTTGACGGAACGACGCGTGCCGTCGGCGGGGTGTGCACGCATCGCGGCGCGCCACTCGCCGACGGCGAGCAAGTGGGGCGTTGCGTGCGCTGCCCCTGGCACGGTTCGCGCTTCTCGCTCGACGACGGGCACATCGAGGAAGGCCCGGCGACGTTTCCCCTACCGAACTACGAAACGCACGCGGCGGCCGGCGGGATCAGCGTTCGTATGCGGTGACGTCGGTGGGCCAGTTCGCAAACGAGCTGGCTTCCGCCACGATCATGCCGAGCGGCGCGCGTCCCATGCGGCGCGCGCCCTTGGACGACACGTGAACCGAATCACCCCAAATGAATTGGTACTTCTTATCGGGCGTCGCGATGGTCGGCTTGACGATGTAGACGCCGTTGTCGGGAAAGCGAAAATCCATCGCCTTCTCGGTGCCTTCGTACATCGGTTTTGCGTCGAGGTTCGTCAGCAGCAGCGGACGATCGTCGCCGAGACCGCGGCCGTGCACGATCAGCGACGACTTCACGTCGGCGAGCGGGCCGCTGCGCAGCGCGACGCTTTTGCCGACCGCGATCGTCTTGTCGATCAGCTCGGCCACCGTGATGCCGGGCCGCAACACCTCGAGCAGGCGCGGATAGAGTTCGGCGTGCATCTTGGCGAGTTCGAGCAGCACCGGGTCGCAGCGGCGCACGGCGATCGGCCGGATCTGCTGCGCGCGGTAACCGATCACCGACGATTCGATCTCCGACACGATCACGTCGCCTTCGTCTAAGGCGCGGCCGGTCGGGCGCGAGAGCGTGCGGCCCGGCAAAGGCGCGGCGATCCAGTTGAAGTGCACCGACTGCTCCGAGCCGCGCGCGTACATCGCGTGCATCGTCTCGGCCCAGACGACGTAATCCGGCACGCCGGGCTGCGCGGCGAACGTCTGCGCGTCCACGCCGCGTTCGATCAGATCGACCGAGCACTGCAGCACCGCGACTTCCTCGTCGCTCTTGACCTCGCGCACTTCTTGCAGCAGATCGGATGCGTCGACGAAGGTGGCCTGCGGGCACGCTTTGACCAGCGCTTCGTAGTTGCCGTACATGATCGTGCCTTCGGGCGTGCGCGTGCCGCCGCCGAGGCCCGAGATGCCGATGCGTTCGTTCGTGATGCCGAGTTCGCGCAATCGTTCGCCCAGGACGCGCCCGTAGCGCCGATTGGCTTCGCGCACGTCGGTGACCCAATCTTGAATCGAGGGTCCCCAGCGTTCGGCGGCCGACGTCGCGACGACGGTGACGTCGCCTTCGAGCGGGATGAGCGCGGCGATCGATGCGTCGGCGCCGCCGCCGCAGTGCGAAAGATATCGCGCGTCCGCTTGCCAATCGGTCGAGTTCCCAGGATTGGCCGGCGCGACGATCGCCGCGAGGTTGTCGCGTTCCATGAGACGCCGGACCGCGGCCCAACGCCGATCGCGCTCGGCGATCGAAAAGCGGCGAAAAACATGCCGTGGAATCGTACTGATCTCAAGCCCTCCCTCGAACGGGAAGATTGTTTAGCCACGCTAAGGTACTTCCTCCAACCATCTCTCTGCAAGAAAGCTCGAACATGCCGGAATTGCGCCTCCTCATCGAAGATCTCGTTGCCGGAAACCACATCCTCTACAATCAGGGGATCGTCGACGGATACGGCCACATCAGCTTCCGGCATCCCGACAAAGCCGATCGCTTCTTCATCGCCGCGGCCGTTGCGCCGGGCCGCGTGAAAGAGGGCGATATTCTCGAACTCGACCTCGACGGCAAGATCGTTTCCGGCGAAGACCGCCCGACGTATTCCGAACGCTTCATTCACGCCGAAGTGTATCGCGCGCGCGCGGACGTGCAGTCGGTGATCCATAGCCATTCGCCGACGGTCATCCCGTTCGGCATCACCGACGTTCCGTTGCGCCCGATCATGCAAACGGCGTCGTTTTTGCACACCGGCGTGCCGATCTACAACTCGCGCCTCGTCCCCGAAGCGAAGAGCCCGCTCGTAAGCTCGCCGGTGCTCGGCAAAGCGCTCGTCGCGAGTTTGGCGCAAAACAACGTCGTGCTCATGCGCGGCCATGGCAACACCGTCGTCGGCCCGGACATTCGCGAGACCGTGTCGCGCGCGATCTACACCGAGCTCAATGCGCGCCTGTTGCTGCAAACGCTGTCGCTCGGGCGGCCGATCGAGTATCTCAACGATACCGAAGCCGAGACGATGATGTCGCGCGGGGCCGGTCTTCCGAACGTCGGCAAAAGCCACGGCGTCGACCGCATCTGGCAGATGTGGATCGATGAGGTGCGGCGCAGCCAATCATGATTCGCCGGAGCTTTCTCGCTGCGACGGCCGCCTTCACGGCAATGCCGGCGCAGGCGTTCGCGCAGGCCGAACCGCCGGCGACGATCCGCTTCGCCGCGCAAGCCGGCGACGATCTGCGGCCGGTCCTCTACGCGCTCAGCACCGGAATGTTCAAACAAGCCGGCTTGGACGTGGTGATGCAAACGGGCAACGGTTCGACCACGGCGCAAGCCGTGATCGGCGGTGCGGTCGACATCGGCAAGGGCACGATCACGGCGATGATTGCCGCGCACGCACGCGGAATTCCGGTCGTACTGATCACCCCGTCGATGATCTACCGCAAGGATTCACCGACCTCCGGTGTCGTCGTGGCGACGAACTCGCCGCTGCGTACTGGGCGCGATCTGCAGGGCAAGGTCATCGGCTGTTCCGCGCTCGGCGGCATCGCCTATCTCGGTTTGCGCTCGCTCGTCGATGCGCAAGGCGGCGATTCATCGCTCATCAAGTTCATCGAAATGTCCGGTTCGCTCACGCCGGCGGCCGTCGAAGACGGTCGCATCGATGCCGGCGTCACGGAAGAGCCACACCTGACCGAGAGCATTCGCAGTGGCAAAGTGCGGCTGCTGCTCGACATGTTCGACGGCTATCCCAGCCCGCCGCTGGAATCGGTGTTCTTCACCACGCGTGACTTCGCGAGCAAACATCCCGAAGCGGTCGCGCGCTTCGCCAAAGTTGTCCAAGATGCGGCGAAGTACACCAACACGCACGAAGCCCAGACGCTGCCGCTGTTCGTCCAGCTCTCCGGCATGGACCCGAAGCTCGCCAACCAAATCCACCATTCGTTCACGCCGGTCACGTTCAACGCAGCGCAAATTCAGCCGGTCATCGAACTCGCGGCCAAATATAAGGCGATCCCGGCGAGCTTCGACGCGCGTGAGTTACTCGCGCAGTAACCGCTAGCGCAGGCGTTCCGCCGCCGCCCACCCTGCGTAGGTGGCGGGCATCGCGCCGAGCACGTTGAGCCGGCGCGGCGCCCAGCCGAGCACCCGTCGCGCCTTTTCCGACGAGCTGACCTCGTTGCGATCGAACCACGTGCTCGCGCTGTCGCCC
This sequence comes from Vulcanimicrobiota bacterium, assembly GCA_963845455.1. Classification (GTDB taxonomy): domain Bacteria; phylum Vulcanimicrobiota; class Vulcanimicrobiia; order Vulcanimicrobiales; family Vulcanimicrobiaceae; genus Lustribacter. The sequence continues at coordinate 142,945 of CAWJSM010000009.1, forward strand.
TTCAACGGGCCTTCGAACCGGATCTCGCCGGTATAGCCCGCCGCCGCGAGCGATGCGCGCATCACGTCCAAGCAGCGGTAGCGCGTGCCGTCGGTGATGCAGAACACCTCGCCGTCGATCGAACGGTCGGCTTCGACTGCCCGCAGGTAGGCTTCTGAGAGGTCGTCAACGTGCAGCCACGACCACGCTTTCTCTTGGTTGCCGCGATAGACGACATCGCCGGATTTGGCCATCTCGAACCAATCAGCGACCTGACTGTTGAAGCCGCCGTTCCCGTACATGAAGCATGGCCGCAGCACCACGGTGCCGACGTTCGCGATCCCGAGCGCTTCGATCTCGAGCGCGCGCCGGAAGCCCAACGGATAGGCGGGGTTTGGTTCGATGGTCTCGTCCAACACGCGGCCGCCGACGTCGCCCATGATCGAGCAGCCGGTCGTGTAGATCAGACGGCGGCGCGTTCCGGACTGCTCGGACAAGGATGCGAGCGCTGCGAACAGCGCGCGATCGGTGTCCTTCGGCGCCTTCTTGTCGAACGTGGTGTAGACCATCACGTGGCTTTGCTCGAGCACGTCGCGATACGTATCCGGTTGGCTCACGTCGCCGCGCAAAATCGCGATCTCGTGCATGCGCAGGATGTCGAGGCGCGGCGATTCGAGATTGCGGGCAAGTCCGGTGACCTGATGACCCGCCGAAGCGAGCCGGATGGCGGCATAAAAGCCGGCGTATCCGGTTACACCGGTAATGAGTATGCGCATGTCGTCCGCCTCCTACGCGGTATCGCCGATGTAAGAAATGTTAGAGCACCGCGCGCAGCGTCGCGGTATCGTAGGGCTTCAGCGGCTGGCCGCACTCGATTTTGCGCACCCACGCAGCGTCGTTGAGAATCGCACGCGCCGACGCAATCAGATCGAATTCGCCGCGCTCGAAGCGGCGCATGACCTTGTCCATGTTGTCGGTCGACTGCGGCGGACCGGCCGCGCCCGGGCTGAAAAACGAACGCCCGATGCCGATGCCGCCGCCGGTGATCGTCACGCGCCCGGTGATCTTCTTCGCCCAGCCGGCGAGGTTGAGGTCGGAACCCGCGAACGCGGGATTGTCGAACATGCCTTCGGCCGCATCGAACACGTCGACGCCGGCTTCCGCCAGCGGCTCGAGCACATCGGCGAATTCCGCCGGCGTATCGGCGTTGGTGGCATCGCGATCTTGGTGCTTCCACTGCGTGAAGCGATAGAAGATCGGCAGCTCGTCACCTACAGCGCGGCGGATCGCGCGCACGACTTCTGCCGCGAAGCGCGTTCGTTCGCGGCGGTTGCCGCCCCAACGGTCCGTGCGCAGATTCGTCTCGCCCCACAAAAACGAATCGGGCAGGTAGCCGTTCGCGCCGTGAATCGCGATGCCGTCAAACCCGAGCGCCGCGGCATTGCGTGCGCTGCGTCCATAACCGTCGATAATTTCGAGAATCTCGGTATCGGTCAACGCGCGGCCGGGCTTCGCCAGATGTTGGATGTGCTCTGCACTGAGCAGCGTGCGCCGGCTAAGCGGTCCCCAAATCCCCGACGGCATCGCCGTTTCCGCTTCGGGATGATAGCCGGTGCCGGGTTCGCGCATCACGCCCATGTGCCACAGCTGCGGAACGATCTTACCGCCGCCCGCGTGCGCGAGTTCGACCACGCGCCGCCAGCCCGCGAGTGCGGCGTCGCCGTGCAGCACCGGGATCGCGCAACCGCGCCCTTCACCCGCGCCGACGGATGCCGGATGATCGACGCCGACCCCGCCGGCAACCACGAGCCCGACGCCACCGTCGACGCGGCGGCGAAAATATTGCGCCAGCTCTTCGTCGGGCACGCCGTTCGGCGAGCTGTTGCGATTCGCCGGCGACATCACGAAGCGATTCGCAACTGTTAAGTCACGAATCTGCAACGGTTCAAAGAGCGCCGCAACGTCGGTCACAAAGGATTCCCCCGCGGGGAATCCGTTTAGCTCTCTAACTACTTAAATCATGCACCCGCGCGGACGGGCAATTTCCAGTTCGGACGCACGAAGTGGCACGTGTAGCCGTTGGGATAGTGCTCCAAGTAATCTTGGTGCTCCGGCTCCGCTTCCCAGAATTCTCCCGCCGGCGCCACTTCGGTCACGACCTTGCCGGGCCAGATTCCCGATGCGTCGACATCTTTGATCGTGTCTTCCGCGATGCGCTTCTGCTCGTCGCTCGTGTAGTAAATCGCCGAGCGATAGCTCGTGCCGCGATCGTTGCCTTGACGGTTGAGCGTCGATGGGTCGTGGATTTGAAAAAAGAACTCGAGGATCGCCCGGTAGCTGGTCTTGCTCGGGTCGAAAATGATCTCGACCGCCTCGGCGTGCGTGCCGTGGTTCCGGTACGTTGCGTTTTTCACGTCGCCGCCCGAGTAGCCGACGCGCGTCGAGATCACGCCGGGTTGTTTACGGATCAAATCTTGGACGCCCCAGAAACAGCCCCCGGCCAGGATCGCGCGTTCGGTCGATGCACTCATCTCTTCTCTCCTCATCAGAGTCCAGTCACTAGAACCGCACCGGTAGGCGCCTTGGTGGCACCGTCGCGAAGGGCGTTTGCCTTACCCATTCTTCGGGGGGATGGCCATGACGCAGACTCGGCACGACTTTTTGGCGACCGGAGCGGTCGCCGCAACCCTGACCGGCGGCGCCGCCCTGTTGGGCTCGCCCGCGCTCGCGGCAGCCGGCGACGCCGACGCATCGCACCCGGCGCCGCCGCTCCAGAACTTCGGCTCCTACGCCGCGCCGACCGAAGTCAAGACGGTCAACATCATCAATTTGCGCGAGCTCGAAGCGGCGGCCCAAAAGATCATCCCGCCCGGCGGCTTCGGGTATATCGAAGGCGCGGCCGGCGATGAGTGGACGAAACACGAGAACGAGGCCGCCTACAAACGCGTCACGATCATGCCGCACTACCTCAGCGGCCTCGCTTCCGCCGATACGTCGACGACGCTGCTCGGCAACAAGCTCTCGATGCCGATCATCGTGACCGTGATGGGCGGCCATGGTTTGGCGCACGCATCGGCAGAAGCCGGCACGGCACGAGGAGCCGCCGCGGCGGGCACGCTGATGATCGCGCCGTCGCAATCGAACGTCACGCTCGAAGATACGATGAAGGCGGGCGACAATCCGAAATTCTTCCAGATCTACATTCCGCGCGATCGCGGCGTGACGCGCGACGTGCTGTTGCGCGCGAAGGCCGCCGGATACAAGGCGATCACGGTCACGATCGACGCCTTCGTCTCGTCGAACCGCGAGACGGACATCCGCAATAACTTCCACTCGAGTCTGCCCAACGCCAACTTCCCGAACGTGGTGAGCCGCGGTTACGGAACCATCGCCGTTCAAAGAAAACCTTGGCTGGGACGACATCGCCTACGTGCGCGACGTCACCGGCCTGCCGGTGTTCATCAAAGGCGTGCTCTCGCCGGTGATCGCCACAGAAGCGATCAAGCACGGCGTCGCCGGCATCCAAGTCTCCAATCACGGCGGCCGTCAGCTCGACGATACGCCCGCATCGTTCACCGTGTTGCCGCGCATCGCGGAAGCCGTCAGCGGACGCATCCCGATCATCGTCGACGGCGGCATCCGCCGCGGCCAAGACGTCTTCAAAGCCCTCGCGATGGGCGCGAACGTCTGCGCGATCGGACGCCCGATACTCTACGGCCTCGCGCTCGGCGGCTGGATGGGCGTACAAGGCGTCCTCGAACACCTCAACGGCGAACTCGAAATGACGATGCGCCTCGCCGGCGCCAAAAACATCGCCGACATCTCCCGCGCCTTTTTGAGTTAGATCTTGAATTCGCCGTGGGTGGATTTGGCGAAGAGGTCTTCGGGGGTGAAGAGACGCGAGGTTAGGCCTTGGGTGTGGGACCAGCGCGCGGCGGCTTCGAGGGCTGCGCGGTTGCGTGCGATGCCGTAGGGCCAGTGGTCGGGGCCGAACATCGCGCGCGCTTCTTCCACGGCCTCGACCAGCCACGGCACGCTCGCCTTGAGCGCGCCGCCCGTGCCGTAGATGTCGCGCAGCGCGGCGTCCTTCGACTGCGCGAACGCTTTCACGACGCTGACCGGCAGCCACGGATATTGCTCGATCAGCGAGCGGCGGATGCCGAGCGTGTGCATGATCGGAAACACGCCGGTCTTCTGAAAGTACGCCTTCTCCTGCTGCTGATGATCGGCGAACAGCCGCGCTACCGGCGCCGTGCGGTATTCGAAGCACGACGGCGATGACGCGCTGATCATGCCGTCGAGTTCGCCTTCGGCCAGCATCAGGCTCAGCGACTTCTTCGTCGCCGACTCGACGACGACGCCCGGCGGCAGCTGCAGCGGAAATTTCTCGTGGCGTCCCGGCTCTTCGAGACCGCCGTTGACCCACGTGATCTGATCGGGCGTGATGCCGTATTCGTCTTGCAGAATGCCGCGCGCCGTGATGCCGGCCGTTTGCGTGTACTCCGGCACGCCCATGCGTTTGCCGATCAGGTCCTTCGGTTCTCGTATGCCGCGGTCGGTGCGCACGAAGATCGCCGAATGGCGAAACATCCGTGAGAGGAATACCGGCACCGCCTGATACTCCCACGGCCCTTTGTCGATCGCCATCATGTACGCCGACAGCGACATCTCGTTGATGTCGAATTCGTGGTGGTGAAAGACGCGGTAGAACAGCTCTTCGATGCGCAACGGAATGACGTTCAGATCGACGCCTTCGATGCGCACGTCGCCGGTCTGCAGCGCCAGCGTGCGGTCGTAGTTCCAGCCGCCGTAGGTGAGGGGGAGCAGGCTCACCCGCGCCTAGACCGTGACCGCGATCTCGGGTGCGTGCACGGCACGCTCGGTGAGCGCGTATTTCGCGCCGATGTTGAGCACCGGCTCGATAAGTTGCGTATCGAACGAGGTGGCGAACGTATTGCGCGCCATCGAATTTGCGGTTTCGATCGGAATTTTCGTAAAGCGGCTTTCGATGACCGCGGTTTCGGGGCGATGGACGTTCACCCAGCGCGCGGTGTCGTAGAGCGCGGCTGCGAGCCGGTGCGCAAGCGGAGCGTTCGCCGCCAGCCACGAGCGCGACGCAGCATAGACGTTCACGTAAAACGGTTTGCCCATCGCTTCGAACGGGATGCCCAGCGGCCGCTGTTCGGCCCGCGCGGCGGTGAGGAACGGCTCGCCCTGGAGCGCGGCGGCAATCGTGCCGCGCTGCAGCGCGGTGTTCATATCGGGAAACGGCAGCTCAAAGAACTTGATCTTCGAAAGATCGGCGCCGTTGATGCGAAGCCATTCCGTCGCCATGCTGGAACTAAGCGATTTCAAGCCGACCACGCCGACGGTTTGTCCCTCGAGATCCTTGGCGCTGTGAATCGCGCTCGTTTTCTCCGTCACCATGACGAGCGTCGGGCTCTGCTTCGCGAAGGCGCAACCGCCCGCGAAGATCGCCAGCGGCAGCCCGTGAATGTAGGCGTTGGCGACCTGTATGCAGTCGCAAATCGCGACCTCGACCGCGCCGGCGATGGCGGCCTGGGCCGCGCCCGCGGCACCGCCGAACGGAATCAACTCAACATTCAAGCCGGCCTTCGTGTAGTAGCCCTGCTCTTGCGCGTACACCGGACCGAGTCCCGAGTCGTTGAGCGTGATGCCGATGCGAATCGGCGCCGCCGTCTGCGCGCGCAGCTCTGCATGGTGCGCCGAAAGCAACGTTGCGGCACCACCGCCGAACAGGAGCGCAGACGCGCGTGACCGGGTCATCATGGTCGCGCACTTACGCATGCGTTCGGGGACCTCCCCTCAACGTACGGCGGCGTCGCTCACGATCTCGGCAGCCGGAAACGAGCGGTCGATGAGGTGGTATTTCGCCGCCGCTTCGATGACCGGTTGGATGTCGTTCAGGTCGATCGTCGTGCCGACCCACGTGCGCTGCATGTGCGCGATAAAGGACGGATCTTGCTTCGTGATCTGCGCGACGTCGTCGACCGTCGCGTCATTGTGGACGCGCGTGAACGCAGCGGCATCGGCGATCACGCGCGAAAAGCGCGCCGCAACCGCGTGGTTCTGCGCCAGATAGCTGCCGGTCACGAACCAGACGCCGAGCAAGAAGCGCTTTGCGATCGCCGAGTTGACCCTCGTTACACGTACGCACGGAACCCGTAGCGAGCGCTTGCGCGTACGCCGGATTGTCGACCACCGCCGCATCGATGCGGCCCTGCTGCAGCGCCGCGCCCGCGGCCTGCCACGGCAATTCGAGGAAACGTAACGTGCTCGAGTCGCCGCCGTTCTTGTCCATCCACGCATCCATGGCGACCGTCGCGAGCGAACGTAGCGACGCGGCCGAGATCACCTTGCCGTTGAAATCGCGCGCCGTCTTCAGCGGCGAATCGCGCGCCACGAGCAGGCCGCCGACGTCGGCGTCGATCCACAGCCCGCCCGGCGCGATGATGCTGACCGGAATGCCCCGCCGATGCGCCTGCATCAGCGCGACGAGCGTCGTGAGACCGACATCGAGCGCGCCGCCGACGACGGCTTGCGAGACCGCGTCACCGCCGCCGAGGCTCTGATAGTCGATCTTCAACCCGGCTCGCTCGAACGCGCCGGTGCGCATCGCGTACAAGAGCGGCGCGATCGAATCGGTCGGCACCGTGCCGACGCGAATCGTGGTGAGCGGCGGAGTTTGCGCGAGCGCTGCGCGCGGCAGCTGCGCCGTCAGCGCGGCCGCTCCCAGCGCGGCTAGCGTCGCACCGCGCGAAAGCGTCACTCGGAAAAGCCGTAGTCGCGCTTTGCCGCTTCGGGCGTGATGTAGCCGCAGGCGACGTCGCGTTGCACCGCTTCGCGCGGGCGCTTCGCGGGGTCGCCGAAACCGCCGCCGCCGCCGCTGCGCGTGATCATCGTATCGTTGGGCTCCAGACGAACCGAGTGGAACTTTCCGTGCCGCGCCGGATTCTCGAGCGTGCCGTCGGCGCGTTCGACCTGCATTTGGTTCGGCAGCGCCGCGAGACCGCCGAGCAAACCCCACGGCGCGCACAGCGTGCGCTCGGCATTGGTGTTCACCGTGAGCGGCGCGGTGACGCGAACGCGGCGTTCGATGCCGAGCCCGCCGCGGAACTCGCCGGCGCCGCCTGAGTCGGGCCGCAGCGCGTAGTTTTCGATCAGCACCGGGATCTTCGATTCGGTCGCTTCGACCGGCGAGTTGTGCGTATCGCCGTCGTTCTGGCACACGGTCCCGCTCATGCCGTCGGAGTTGTACTTCGCGCCGAAGCCGCCGCCCAGCACGCCCGCGCCGCGCGTGAAGAACCGGCCCGTCTTCGGGTTCAGCCCGTAGAAGGTCGCCGAACACAGATCCGCATGGTGCGCCGCGATCGTACGGTCCGGCACGCACTGCGCCATCGCTTTGAAGACGGTGTCGACGACCGTCATCGGGATCGTCATCCACATGCGCATCGCCGACGGCTTCACCGCGCTGATCACGCGCCCCGGCGGCAGCACGATCTCGAGCGGCGAGAACGAGCCGTCGTTGATCGGGTAGAGCGTCGGCGTCGTGAGGCACTTGAAGGCGACTTGCGCCGCGCTGCGGCCGGCCGTGTCGCCGCTGTTGAAGTAACCCGGCACCTGCGCGCCGACGTCGGTGAGATCGATCGTCATCTGCTCGCCTGAGATCGTTACGCGCACCTTGATCGGGATCGTCTTATCGCCGACCCCGTCGTCGTCCATGAACGATTCGGCTTCGTAGACGCCGTCGGGCATCGACGCCACCGCCAGACGCGCCTTGCGCTCGCTCATCGCGTAGATGTCGGTCACGCACGTATCGACGGCCTCGAACCCGTACTTGCGCACCAGCGCCGTGTAGCGCCGCTCGCCCGTCCGGATCGAGGCGACTTGAGCGCGGAAGTCGCCCATCGCGAGTTCCGGGATGCGCACGTTCGTGCGGATAATGCGCGTGAGTTCGTCGTCCTGCACGCCGCGCTTGAAGATCTTGACGATCGGCAACTGCAGGCCTTCGGAGAAGATGTCTTGCGTGCGGCCGAGCGCGCCGCCGATGTCCATCCAATGGCCCATCGAGGCAGCGAACGCCACGATCTTGCCGTCGTGAAAGATCGGCAGCGTGAAGATCAGATGGTTGAGGTGGCTGCCCATGATGTAGGCATCGTTGGTGAGCAGGATGTCGCCCGGTTCGATACCCTCGAGGCCGTAGAACGCAATCTTCGCCTTGATCGCATCGGAGAGGCCGCGAATGAACATCGGCAAGCCGAGGCCGATCGACATCGTATCGCCGTTGCGGTCGAAGAGACCGACCGTGAAGTCGAGCGCTTCGTAGATGATCGGATTGTAGGCCGTCCGCATCAGGTTGGTCTTCATCTCATCGGTGATTGCGATGAGGGCGTTGCGGATGATTTCGGCGGTCACCGGATTTCCGGCGTGCTTGATGGTTGCGGTCATGCTTCTTCCACCGTCAGGATCAAATGGCCATAGGGATTGACCACCACGTGCACCCCGGGCGGAATGCAGGTGAGAGAGCCGGGCTCTTCGATCATTGCAGGTCCCGTAAACGTCATGCCCGCGTTGAGGCGTTCGCGGTCGTAAATTGCGGTCTGCACGGGAGCTCCCGCCGAGAACCGCACCGGGCGGCGTTCGATCAGCGCCTCCGAAGGATCGGTATCGCCCGAGAGCAAGCGCGGCGGCTGCGGTTTGTTCAGCGCGCCGACGACCGATACGCGCGCCGCGACGAATTCCGCCGGCTCTTCGGGCGCGTTGTGTCCGTACCGCTGCAGATACTGCGCATCGAAAGCAGCTTTGATCGTTTGCTCGGCATCCGGCGCGTCGAGCGCGGCCGGAAACGGAATCGTCACCGCGTGCTCTTGCCCCTGGTAGCGAACGTCGGCCGCGCGTTCGTACGTGACCGTCGCCGGGGCGATGCCGGTCGACGCCAGCCAAGCCGCTGCCTCCGCGGTCAGTTCAGCGTAGATGCCGGCGATCGTCGATGCGAGCGTCGCGGCTTTGAGCGGTGCGACGAACGTGCGCGCGTATTCGCGCCGCAAATCGGCCGTGAGCATGCCGTAGGCGGAGAAGTGGCCGGGCGCAACCGGAATCACGACGTCGCGCACCGCGAGTTCGCGGGCCACGTCGACCGCCTGCATCGGACCGGCGCCGCCGTAGGCGATCAGCACGAAATCGCGCGGGTCGAGGCCGCGTTCGGTCGAGACGGTGCGCACGGCATACGCCATCTGCGTGGTCGCGATCGCGACGATCCCTTCGGCCGCTTCGGCGAGATCGATGCCCAGCGGTTCCGCAATTTGCGCGCGGATCGCGCGTTCGGCCGCGGCCGCATCGAGCTGCAATCGCCCGTCGGCGAAACGTTCGGGCGAAAGCCGTCCGAGTACCAGATGCGCGTCGGTCACGGTCGGGTGCGTACCGCCGCGCCCATAACACGCAGGGCCTGGGCTCGCGCCGGCGCTTTGCGGTCCGACGTGCAGGCCGCCCGCTTCATCGATCCAGGCGATGCTCCCGCCGCCGGTGCCGACTTCTTTGATGTCGAGCACGGGAATGCGAATGGCCAACCCTTCGTTATAGCCGCCGACGAAGAAATCGGGCGAGAGATTGGCGATCCCGTCCTGCAGCACGCACGCTTTCGCGGTCGTGCCGCCCATGTCGAAGCAGATGAGATCGCGCGTATCGAGCCCCGCCGCCAGCACGCTCGCGCCGACGACGCCGGCCGCCGGTCCCGACTCGAGCATCTGGATGCATTGCGACTTCGCCGTCGCAACGTCGCACAAACCGCCGCTCGACTGCATGATCAGCAATTCGCCGGCGAACGCGCCCGCGCGTAGCCGTTGGTCTAGATCTTCGATGTAACGGCTCACGCGTGGGCCGACGTACGCGTTCGCGACGGTCGTCGACGTGCGTTCGTACTCGCGATACTCGCGCGAAACGTCGTGCGAGGCGGTGACGAAGAGTTTCGGATCGGCAGCGAGCAGGATCGCGCGCATCCGGTCCTCATGATCGACGTTCGCGTAGGCGTGCAGAAACACGATCGCCACCGACTCGATGCCGGCGGCGACGAGGTCGACGGCCAGCGTCGTCGCACCGCCTTCATCGAAAGCTTTCCAGACCGAACCGTCGTGCAGCATGCGCTCGCGCACTTCGAACACGCGGTCGCGCGCGACCAGCGGCACGTGTTTGCGAAAGAACAGGTTGAACGAATCGGGCCGGTTGATACGCCCGATCTCGTAGACGTCGCGGAAGCCTTCGGTCGTGATCAGCGCGGTCTGCGCGCCCTTGCGTTCGAGGATCGCGTTGATCGCAACGGTCGAGCCGTGGATGACGAATTCCGCCGTCGACGGTGCGGTCCCGGCGCGTTCGATCGCCGCGAACACGCCGTCGGCGAGATTGTCCGGCGTGCTCAGCGCTTTGCCGAACGTCACCACCCCCGTCCCGACGTCCATGACGGTCACGTCGGTGAACGTTCCGCCGATATCGACGGCGATACGGCTGCTCACGTGAGTTGCAGCGCCGCGGTGAGATCGGCTGCCGCCGCGTCGCGCGGTCCGAGCGGCTCGAGACCGAAACGCGTTTCGATCAGTTTCAAGATGGAGGTCGTGTCGTAGAACGTATGATCGATGTGCCTCTTCTTCGCGAACGGGGAAATGACGATCGCCGGAATGCGACGGCCCGGTCCCCAGCGATCGATTTTCGGCGGCGCTACGTGGTCCCAGAAGCTGTGCCCTTCGTCATACGTCACGATGACGACGCTGTCTTTCCAGTACGCGCTCTCTTGCACTGCCCGCACGAGATCGGCGGCGTGCTGATCGGCTTCGAGCAAGCCTCGCATTTCCTTCGGGTGCTCGTTTTCGGCTGGTTTCACGAACGCGACGCGCGGCAGCGTGCCGTTCTTCAGGTCGGCGAGGAACACGCTCTCGTCGCTTCTCACGTGCGCCGTCCAGCCCGGCGTGCCGGCCGTGACATCGCGGAAGATCATGTATGGGCGTGACGACGGCGTCGTGCCGCCCGCGTACCACGCCCACGAAATACCGCCCGCATCGAGCCGGCTACCGATATGCGGCCGCGTCTGCTTCGGCGCGCGGGCGACTTCTTCGACCGAGAGGTTATTGACGATGTAGCCGTCGGGCGTGATCAAACCATCTTTGATGAGCGTCCCGTCGGGCGCCACTTGGGCAACCAGCTCGGCCGGCGCGTCCGGCCACTGCGGCACCCCGCCCGAAAAGAGAAAATAGTGGTTCATCGCCGTACCGCCGAACGCGGCTTGGAAGAACCGGTCGGCGAGCACGAACTCTTGCGCGTACTGCCACATCGGCAACGAGCGCCCGTCGAAGTAGCCCATCACCGGACTGCCGGAAATCGACGCATAGCCGTCCATCGCCCCGCCGTTGATGGCGCGCTGCGCCTGATAAAAATTGTTGGCTTGTTCGAACGACGCGTTCAGCGGCTTATCGATCGGCACGTACACCCCGAGGTCAAACGGGCGGTTCGGCAATGCCGGAATCGCCAGCGACGGGTATGCCGCATCGAGCGGGTGGCCGTTGAATGCCGGCAGCATTGCGTATGGCTTCCCGCTCGCATCGGCTTGCGGCGCGGCATGCACCCCATTCGCCAGACCGTCGGCGCCCGGAAACATGCCGTAGAGATGATCGAACGAACGGTTCTCGAGATAGATCACGATGATGTGATCGATCTTCTCCAAACCACGCACGGGCTTCGGCACGGCTAGCGCGGGCAGCGGTAGCGCACCCAGCGCCGCTCCGCCCGCCAACAGTGCCGAAGCGCGTGCTCGGCTGATCACGTTATGATGCTTTGTAGGCCTTCGCCCGGCGCACGACTGCGCCAACGTCGAACTTGTTGAATTCGGGAACGAACTGGTTGGTGTAGAGCGAATCGAGCGGCGGGTCTTGCGTGATCAGACCGCCGACCTTCAGCGAGACGATCTCCGTCGTCCAGTCTTTAGGGCTGAAGAGACCGTACTGGTGCGGCTCGCCGTCTTGCCAGATCATCATGTTGTTCAAGCGGACTTGCAGCAGCAACAGATTCTCCTTCAGCGCATCCGCGTCCGAACCGGCCGGGCGCAATTCCGGATAGTGCTTCCAATACGATTCGAGGCAGGCCGTCGGGTTAGCGTTGCACGCGACCGTCGCTTCGGCGCTGATGCGGCCGAACTTCGCGACCAGATCCGGACGCTCGCGAATCATCTTGTTGGTCACCGGGAACGCGTGGCTCGCGACGTTCGAGAATTCGGGCGGAAACTTGAGCAGCCGGATCTTCGTGCCCTCGAGCTTCATCTGCGCATCCATGATGTCGAAGAGGTTCAAGGCATCGATCTTGCCGGTGCGCAGCGCTTGGAAGGCCGGAACGCCGGTGCCGACCGCAACGAAGTTCACGCTGGCCGGATCGACGCCGGCCTGTTTGAGGATGGCCTTGGTCATCGAGACGTTGCCGAACGTGAGCGCACCGACGCCGATCGTCTTTCCGCCCAAGTCTTTGACCGACTTGATCGGGCTGTTATCGAGCACCGAGATCTCCCAGATCGAGTTGCGCGCCGAGTTGTAGACGAAACGGAAGTCGAAGTTCGGCCGGCCGGGCTGACGCGAGATGATCAGCGGATCGAGCGTGCTGAACGTGGTGAACACCGCTCCGCTCATCAGCTGCGGCAGAATCACACCCGAACCGTCGAGGTTGACGACCGACATGTCGAGGTTCTCTTCTTTGAAGAACCCGAGGTCTTGCGCGAACACCCACGGCGCGAAGCCGATCGTCAGCGGGCCGGGCCACGCGAAGACGATCGAATCGGGTCCGGCCGCGCGCACCGGAACGATGGTCGCAGCGGCAAACGCTGCGACCAGCGCAAGACCGCGAACGAGGGACGAGAAACGCATGCGAACTCCAATGAGCGGATGATGGCGAGTAAGAGTTAGACGGAAACGAAGTGATGGCATCTAGGCGGACGCGCCCGGCAAGAGATACCGCCCCAGCTTGTCCTGGCCGAAACCGGGAACCGCACGGAGCGCGTTGAGTTCGCGCACGATCTCGCGACCGTCGGCGCTGCCCACGGCGGCGAGCAACTCGGTGAAATATTTCGGCCCGGCGGCGAGTGCATCGCGCACCGAGGCGAAGCGGACGCCGGTGAATTCCGGCGGCGCCGGCACGCTCGTCTCGAGCGTTGCCGCCGTGCCGAACGGCCAGGTGAGATCGAAGCCCGTCTTCGCGCCGGCCCGCCGGCCGTCGAGCGAGGGATCGAGCGGCAGGGTGCGCATCGCCTCGCCGACGACGATGTCGCGGTCGCCTTGGAAGCGCGTCGCCATCGCCCAGTCCATTTGATCGGACGACGTGATGTCGATATCGGGATCGACGACGAAGACGTTCTTCACGTTGGCGAGCGAACCCATGACGGCGTGGATCGCATTGCGCGCTTCGCCGGGCGCGCGCTGACGCAGCGCGACGCGCACGTTGAAGCTGCCGCCGCTCGACGTCGTCGCGTGCACGGCAACCGGCTCGCGCACTGCCGTCTCGAGCGTGCGCCACACCATTGACTCCGTGCGCAACGCGGAGATTTGCGCGGTGTCGGTGCGGCTCATCGCGTAGCCGCCGATCGACGCGGTTTGGAACAGCGCATCCGCGCGGCTCGTGATCGCGGTGAGATGGAAGACCGGGTTCTGCTTGACGCCACCGTAGTAGCCGAGGAATTCGCCGTAGGGTCCTTCGCCCTCGGCGTGACCGCGCGCGTCGAAGTAACCTTCGAGAATGTACTCGGCATCCGCGGGCACGAGCAAATCGTTGGTGACACACTTCACGACACCCAGCGGCGCACCACGCAGCGATGAGATCAGCCCGAGCTCGTCGACCGGCACCTTCAGCGTCGCGGCGATGTGATCGATCGGGTGGCAGCCGACGACGAAGCTCACCGGCAAGGTTTCGCCGCGCGCGACCGCGGCGAGGTACATCGTCCGCAGATCGCTCGGCGCCACCACGTCGACGCCCGCTTCGTGCGGCCCGCGCAGCATCAGCCGGCGGGCGCCGAAATTCGACCAGCCTGTTTGCGCGTCGCGGGCAACGTCGAGCGCGGCCGAGATGTAGGGGCCGCCGTCGTAGCCGTGCTGCACGTGCACGGGCAAGCGCGTCAGGTCGGCGTCGTCGCCGGTGAGTACGCGCTGCTGCACGGGCGCTGCGGCGCGCGCGACTTCGATCACCTCGGCGCGATTGGCCAGGCGGCGCAAGATTTCACGCGGCACGTCGGGCGCCGCAACGCCGAACGCGTGCGCAAAACGCGATCGGCTCGACATCACGTTGCCCGCGAGTTCGGCGCCTTCCGGGCCCACCGAGCGGAAGTGCACGGCCTCGGGCGTGCAATCGAGGATCGCCGCGACCTCCGTCAGCGCGACCGGCGCGGCAAATTCGGTTACGTCGCCGGCCGGTAACGAGGCAAGAAAGCGCCGTAGCCCAAACGCTTCGCAGTCAACGCTCATGCGACGGGAACGAACCTCCGCGAGGCGAACCGGAATGCATGATCGTCACGGAACCAGCCGACGTTTTCGATCCGCGCCACTACGAAGCGTGCCGCCGCCCCGTTGAGGTGGCGGAGACGCTGCCGAATTGGTGCTACACCTCGCAGGCGTTCTACGAGCGCGAGCGCGAGCACATCTTTCTCAAGCAGTGGATCTGCGCCGGACACGAGAGCCGTGTCGCAACGCCCGGCAGTTTCTACACCTTCGATTTCGTCGGCGTGCCGATGATCGTCGTGCGCGGCAAAGACGACGTCGTTCGCGCGCTGGTCAACGCGTGCCGTCATCGCGGCGGCGAAGTCGCCAGCGGTTCCGGCGAGTGCGCCGCCTTCAAGTGCCCCTACCACGCGTGGACGTTCGGCCTGGACGGCGACTTGATCGGGACGCCGATGTTCGAGGAGAGCGACGTCTTCCGCAAGTCCGACTACGGCCTCACGCAAGTGCGGCTCGAACGCTGGGGCGGCTTTCTCTGGATCAACTTCGATCCGCACGCCGAGAGCCTCTACTCCTACCTCGGCGATCTGCCCGAACGCGTTGCGGCCTGGAAGCCCGAAGAGATGGCGCTGGCGTCGCACAAGACGTACTTCGTCGAAGCGAACTGGAAGCAGTACTACGAGAACTTCTCCGACCCGTATCACGTGCCGTTCGTGCACCGCTCGTCGCTGAGTTTCAAGCCCGTCAAGCGGCGCCAGCTGCACGACCCGGCGATCTACCGCGGCAACTACGTGATGCATCGTGCCTGGTTCGACGGCACGCGCAGCGTTTTGCCGGGCGAAGCGTCGTTCCCCGAGATCCCGATTCCCGAAGCGGATCGCGGCACGTTTTATCCGTGGGTGTACCCGACCGCGGGCATGGGCTTTGCGATCGACTCGCTGTTCTGCGTGCAGATCTTGCCCGACGGCCCGGAACGCATGCGCATCGAACGCGACTTCCTCGTGCCGAAGGCGTACACCGAGCTGCCCGATTACGAAGCGACGCTGGCGAACTACCTCAAATCGCAAGAGGTCGTGCAGAACGAAGACGTGCCGATTCTCGAGATGCAGCAGCGCTCGATGCACTCGCCCGTCTACAAGACCGGCCGCTTCGCGACGCTCGATCAACTCGTGCACGGCTGCCAGAATTGGATCCTCGACCGCGTGCTCGATCCCGATCCTGCCCGCGAAGTGACGAAGCAGCGGCATCTGCGCAGCGTGTCGATCACGTAACATCGCGGATTTCGGTGTTCATCTCGACGTCGCTTGCGCCGCCGCTCCGCGAATTCGCGTCCCGTCTGCCAGTAATCGCCGTCGACGGCGCGCTGCGCTTGCGTTTCGAGCTCGTCGGTCCACGCGCCGAGCGAGTAGCCGAACCACGGCGCCTCGGGCTTGAGCTTGCCGAGGTGCAGCACGTCTTCCCAGATCACGCGCGCGCGCTCCATGTACTCGCGCTTGGGCAGCGAGATCGGCGGGAAGTCCTGGCGTAGCGTGGCGTTGATCAGCAGCGAGGAGTCTTCGGCGCCGCGCGTCTTGTCGCGCGGTCCGTGGCCTTCGTGGCGATGCGGGAGGATCTGCACGTCCAGATGCGGCTTCGAGCGGAAGGCGATCGCCCATAAAAGCGCGTCGGCGTTCGTGGGATCGATATCGTCGTTGGTCGCGATCACGAGTTTGCCCGACGAGCGCTGAATCGTCGCGATGCCGTACATCGCCCGCCAGACCTCATCGTCGGGAACGCCGCGCTCGAACTGCACGACGAACGTCTTGTAGCCGCCGGTCAGCCGTTCGTGACTGTAGACGCGCGTCACGCCCTTGATACCGAGCGCGTTGCGCAAGTGGTTCATGAAGATGAACTCTTGCCCGGGCCGGCGCATGACGCTGACCTCGCTCGGCGCGAGCTGCGCCATGAACGAGGTGAGGATCGGCTGCTCGCGCCGCGTGATACACGTGACGTCCATGAACGCGTTGTATTCCTGAACGTTCACGTAACCGTGCGATTCGCCGAACGGCGCCTCCGGCTCGAGAAATTCGGTGTCGATGAAGCCTTCGATGACGAATTCGGCCTCGGCGGGCACCAGCAGATCGACGGTGCGCGCACGCACGACGTTGATCGGGCTGCGCACGAGCCCGCCGGCCAGCGCGAATTCATCGAGGCCCTCAGGGGCCTTCTGCACGGCCGCATAGGCGATCGACGGCGGCACGCCGACCGCGATCGCCGCCGGCATCTTCTCGCCGCGCGCCTTGTACTTCAGCCAGTGCGCGTAGATCCCGGCGCGCAGTTCAACCGACGGGTTCATTCCGACGCGGCGCGGCGACTTCACTTGCGAGCGGTACAGGCCGACGTTTTGCACGCCCGTGTCGGGATCTTTGGTGACGAAACACGACGTGCTGAAGTACGGCGCGTTGTCCCAGCCGGGGGTTGAGATCGGCACCGGGAGCGCATCCACGCCGCAGCCGGGCGCGTCCAGCGCGTCGCCTTCGATGATGACGTCGTGGCAGGGCGCGTCTTCGACGACGCGCGGCGGGATCGGATTTGCGTACGCGCGCGCCCAGGCATCGCGCACCTCGGTGACCGGGTAGCCGACGCCGATTTCGAACACCGCCGGGCTCGCTCCCATCGCGCCGAGCAGCACCGGGAAGTCGTAGTGCTTGCCCTTGCTGTCGACCACGTTCGTGAACAGCATCGCCTTGCGATCGTTCTCATCGATGCCGCCGCGAAATTGCCAGCGCATGAGCGGATGCATTTCCGTGTCTTTGTTGATCGGCACGTCGACCCGGATCAGCAGTCCCGCTTCGTCGAGCGCGCGCACTTGATCGTGCAGATCCATGTACGCGCGTTCAAGAGTGGTCATGGTGCGGAGGTCCGCGCCGACGATTGGCCCGGCTCCCAGAACGCCACGCGTTTGCGGATGGCGGAGATCAGCTGCGTCGAGAGCACGCCGATGATCGAGAGCACGACGACCGATGCGAACATCAGCGCGACGTTGAAGTCGGCGCTCGCGGCCTGGATGACGTGGCCGAGCCCGTGGCGCGAGGAAACGAACTCTGCGACGACCGCACCCAGCAGCGCCAGCACGACGCTGATCTCGAGTCCGGCGAAGATTTGCGTCAGCGCCGAGGGGACTTTGATGCTCCAAAAAATCTGACCACGCCGCGCGCCGAAGGCGCGATAGAGGTCGATCAGATCGGTCGGGCACGACTTCAAACCGACGACCGTGTTGACGAAGCACGGAAAGAAACAGATCAGGCAGATCAGCACGACCTTCGACGCGAGATCGAAGCCGAACCACACCACGATCACCGGCGCGAGCGCCACCTTCGGCACCGATTGGAAAGCCACGATCAGCGGATAGAACGCGCGCTCGAGCACCGAGAACTCGCTCACGGCGGCGGCGCACAGGAACGCCAGCGCGCAGCCGATCGCGTACCCGACGATGATCGCCGAGACGGTGGCCCAGATGTCGGTCCAGAGGAAGCCGCTCACCAGGCTCTGGACGAGCACGACGATGACCGACCACGGCGTCGGAATCAGATAGGAGGGAACGCTCAAGAAGCCGACGCCGACTTGCCAGACCGCCAGAAACACGAGCGCCGTCGCGGTTGGGAGCAAGACGTTGCCGAGGCGTGTGTCACGCATGCGCGTGCACCGGCGCAAACAAACGGCGCAAATGATCGCAGATCTCGATGAAGGCCGGCGAGACCATGCTCGAGAGATCGCGCGGTCGCGGCAACGCGACGCTCACGACCTCGACGATCCGCCCCGGACGTTCCGAGAGCACGATGATGCGATCGGCCAAGAACGCGGCTTCCTGGATCGAGTGCGTGATGAAGATGACCGACTTTTTCGCGGCGTTCGTGATCGCTTGCAGTTCGAGCGTCATCTGCTCGCGCGTCAGCGCGTCGAGCGCCGCAAACGGTTCGTCCATCAACAGCAGCGCGGGATCGTGCACGAGGCCGCGCGCGATCCCGACGCGCTGCTGCATGCCGCCCGACAACTCGTGCGGATAATATTGCGCGAACGCTTCGAGGCCCACCATCGCGACGAGCTCGTCGGCGCGCTGCTCGGTCTGGGGCGTTTGCGTGCCGAGCACGCGCAGCGGCACCAGCACGTTTTCGCGCACGGTTTTCCACGGCAGCAGCGTCGGCTTCTGGAACACGATGCCGACGTCACGCCGCGGCCGGTCGATGAGCTCGCCGTTGAGCCGCGCTTCACCGTGCGTCGCCGGCAGCAAGCCCGAGAGCAGCTTGAGCAAGGTCGACTTGCCGCAGCCCGAGGGGCCGAGCACGGCAACGAACTCGCCGTCCTCCTGATCGAAGCTCAGCGGGCCGAGGGCCTCCAACGGTCCGCGGCTCGTCTGATACGTCAGCTGGAGATCGCGCAGCGATAGGCGTCCGCTCATCAGGCCGCGGACTGCGCGAGCTCCGCGTTGGCGAACTCTTCCGGCCGATGCACCGGGTGCTTGCCGACCTTCACCAGCGCGTCGTAGATCATCGCGATCTCGTCGGCCGGCGGCGGCACTTGCGGCAAACGCATGTATGCGTTCGGAATGTGGCCGAGCATCCACGACGCGATCTTGAAGCGGTAATGGAAGTAGGTGAAGCTGCGGCCGATCGCGAGCCCGTAGATCACATCGGCGAGCGGCTTCATGCGCGCCTGGATCGCGTTGGCCGTGGCGTGATCGCCGGCCATGTACGCCGTGTAGAGCGCCATGTTTTCCTCGACGCGCACGCTCTCGCAGGCGTTGATCGTCCCCATGCCGCCGGCGTCGAACGTGCCGACCAGGTTCGCATCGCCGGCGATCAGCGCGTTGACCGTGCGGCCGGTCTTCTCGCCGGCGCGGCGCAGCGCCGCAACGCAATCGGTAAACGAGTTTTCGCCGGTCGCAATGCCGCGCACGGCGATCTTCATGCCGACGAGATATTCGCACGTCGTCGCGAGACGCTCGAACGTCTGCGGCATGATGCGGCAGCTGCTCTTATCGCCCGGTCCGCCGTAGATGAGGAACGGCACCTTCGTCGCCCGGTCGATCGCGGAGAAGTGCGCGATCGCCATCGCATCGGCCGTTTCCGCATCCCAGCCGACAATGTTCGGCAGGCAGTACAGGATCATGTCGACGCCGTGCTCTTTGAGCGCCGACGCTTGATCGATCGCCGACCACGTCGAGTCGGCGATGACGCCGCCCATCACGGGAACGCTGCCGCGGCTCTCCTCGCGCGCGATGTCGATCACGCGCAGCCGCTCGTCCATCGTGAGGCACTCCGTTTCGCCGGCATGTCCGCCGACGCACAATCCGTGGACGCCCTGGTCGAGCAGGTAGCGCAGATGCGCGCGATACGCTTCTTCGTCGACGGCGCGGCAGGTCGCATCGGTATAGACGACCGGCGGTGAGGGAATGATGCCGTACGGTAAGCCGTTCATGTGAGTGCGGGCTCTCCTTGTAGTTTCCGGCATAGCTCGCGGCCGGCCTCGATTGTTGCGCTGATGCATCGTTGCCGGTGGCTGCCGCTCCAGCGCGCGGTGGGGCAAACGACCACGACGGCGCCGCGCACCGCACCGGAGACGTCGAGAACCGGTACGCCGACCGACGACACGCCCTCATCGAGTTCGCCCGTGCTCTCCGCGTAGCCGCGCTGGCGCGTTTCGTGCAGTTCGGGCCGCAGTTGCTCGACGGATGCGATCGTGCGGCGAGTGTACGTGCGGAAATTCAACCGCGCCAGCATCGTTTCGATTTCGGGCGGCGGCAGAAACGCGAGCAGACTCTTGCCCGAACAGCCGGCGTAGAGCGGTCCGCGATGGCCGATCTCGTAGGCGACGTGCACGGGCTGCGCCGACTCGATCTTCTCGATGCACACCGACTCCAAGTCGCTGATGACGTGCAGCAGCGACGTCTCGCCGGTTTGCTCCGTGAGCGAACGCATGACCGGAAGCGCGATCTGACGGATATCGAGCGACGCGAGCGCCGCGCCGGCGAGTCCGGCCACGACCGGGCCGAGTTGATAGCGCAACGTCTGCGGATCGCGCTGCAGATAACGCGCCGAGAGCAGGGTCGAAAGCAGGCGCGAGACCGTGGCCTTGCTCAAGCCCATGACCTGGGCGATTTCGGTCAGCGCCCAGCCCGTCGTCGGCCGTTCGGTAAAGAGAGCGAGTAAACGAAGGGCGCGGCTGACGGTTTGGAGCTCGCCGCCCTGACTCGACTTCTGCATCGGTTTCACTTTGATGAACATAGTATCATTTTCGCGGCAAATGTCATCGTGCTTTGCGCCGGCCGCCCGCACGAATGTCCGCATATTTGCTGCTCCAATTGGATAGAGGCCCCGCAGACCGCCTGGAGGTACCAGTTCCACTATGCCAGGAAGCGTTTCGCAAAGTGAAACTGCGAAGGTGACCGCGCTGCTCGACGGAGCGCACCTCGAGCGCGACTTCGCGGCCTTCGCCGAGATCGGCCGCTCGCGCAGCCGGCGGCTACGATCGCATCGCGTACTCGCCGGCCGATCGCGAAGCGCGCGACTGGCTCATTCGCGAGATGCGCGCGATCGGACTCGACGTGCGGGAAGACGCGGTCGGCAACGTGATCGGCCGCCGCGAGGGCACCGATCCGAGCTGCAAGGCGATCGCGATGGGATCGCACACCGACTCCGTTCCGAGCGGCGGCAACTACGACGGCGTGCTCGGCGTGCTCGGCGGCCTCGCCGCGCTGCGCACGCTGCTCGACCACAACGTGCAGCTGCGCCATCCGGTCGAGCTCATCGACTTCGCCGCCGAAGAAGCGACGATGCCCGGCGGCACGGTCGGCAGCCGCGCGATGGCCGGACTGCTGCCGCCCGAATTGCTCGAGGCGAAGGCGTTCGACGGCCAAACGCTCGCCGAACACATGCGCGCGTTCGGACTCGATCCGGCGCACTGGCGCCGCGCCCAGCGCGCCGCCGACGATTTTGCCGCCTACCTCGAACTGCACATCGAACAGGGCGGCGTGCTCGAAGCCGAGGGCATTCCGATCGGCGTCGTGGCCGGCATCGTCGGCATTCGCCGCTACGCCGTGACCTATCACGGGATCGCAAACCACGCCGGCACGACGCCGATGGCCGCCCGTAAGGACGCGCTCGTTTTCGCCGCACCGTTCATCGGCGAGGTGCAGCGCGTCGCGATCGCCCACGGCATCGTCGGCACGATCGGCACGCTGCAAATCTTCCCCGCCGCGCCGAGCGTGATTCCCGGAGCGGTGCGGCTCGACGTCGAGATCCGCGCGATCTCGGAAGCGCTGCTCGACGGCGCGGAAGCCGAACTGCGCGCGGTCGCGGAACGCAGCGGCGCCACGTTCGCACCCGTGTCCGATAAGCATCCGGTGCGCAGCGCGCCCGACATCATGCGCGACATGACGAAGGTCGTGCGCGCGAGCTTGGGATCGTGCAGAAAACGATGCCGAGCGGCGCCGGACACGATGCGATGTGCATCGCCACGCTCGCGCCGCAAGGGATGATCTTCGTCCCGAGCCGCGCCGGCATCAGCCACGCGCCGGAAGAATTCACCGAACCCGAACAGTGCATCGCCGGAGCACGCGTCTTGCTCGGCACGTTGCTCGAAGTTGACGCCACTTTTGAATAAGACGGAATAGAGGGAAGCCTTGGCCTTTGTACCCTACGACGCGATCGTCGTGGGCGGCACGCTCATCACCGCCGAGCGCACGTTCGCCGCGACGATCGCCGTGCGCGGCGGAAAGATCGCCGGTCTGCTGGCGCCGGATGAACGCCCGCCCGCGCTCGACGTGATCGACGCGACCGGGATGCACGTCTTTCCGGGGCTCGTCGACACGCACGTGCATCTGCGCGATCCCGGCCACACCGAGCGCGAAGATTTCACCACCGGCACGCGCGCCGCGGCCGCCGGCGGCATCACCACGATCCTCGAGATGCCGATCTCCACGCCGACCGTCAACTCGGCCGAAGTCTTCCGCGCGCGGCGCGCGATCGTCGGGCCGAAAACGGTCGTCGACTACGCGCTCTACGGCGCGGCCGGCCACGACAACCTCGATGAGATCGCGCCGATGGTCGCCGAGGGCGCGATCGCGTTCAAAACGTTTCTGCACGCGCCGATGCCGGGCCGCGAGCACGAGTTCGTCGGCCTGTTCTGCATCGACGAAGGACGTTTGCGCGATCTGATGTTCGAGGTCGCCAAGACCGGCGTTCCGCATACGTTCCACTGCGAAAACAACGCGATGCTGCACGCGCTCGAGCACAAGCTCGTCGAGAGCGGCCGCACCGACCCGATGGCGCACGCCGAGATGCGGCCGACGGTGGTCGAAGACGTGTCGGTCGCAACGATGCTCGCCATCGCCGCCGAGACCAAAGGTCACGTCCAGGTCGTGCACATGTCGAGCCCGATGGCCGCGCAGCTCGTCAAGGAAGCGAAAGCCCGCGGCGTGCGCGTGACCGGCGAAACGTGTCCGCACTATCTGTTCCTCAGCGAAGACGAGCTGCGCATCTTCGGCCCCTACGCGAAGTGCAATCCCGTGTTGCGCAGCAACGCCGACCGCGACGCGTTCTGGAAGTACGTGCAAGACGGCACGATCGACGTGATCGGCAGCGATCACGCGCCGTACACCGTCGAAGAAAAGGAACGCGGAAGCGACAACATTTTCCGCGCGCCGTCCGGCTTTCCGGGACTCGAAGTGCAGTTTCCGCTGATGCTGACCGCCTATCACGACGGCAAGCTCTCGCTGTCCGATATCGCGCGCCTCACCGCCACGCGCGCTTGCGAACTTTTCGCGCTCCCGCAAAAGGGCAAGATCGAGGAAGGCTGCGATGCGGACTTCGCGATCGTCAACCTCGACGAAGCGTGGACGTTCGAGATGAACGATGCCTTCAGCAAAGCGAAGGAAATCATGAAGGTCTACCAGGGCCGCAAGCTGCGCGGCAAAGTGGTCGCAACCATCGTGCGCGGAACGCGCGTCTTCGATCACGGCAAGATTTTGGTCGAGCCCGGCTTCGGAACGTTTCTCCGCCCGGATCACAGCAAAGGGAAGACATGGGCCGCATACTCACCAGTCGCGACGTAGAGTTCGCCGTCAAGGGCGGCTCGGTGTTCGCCTGCGGCGGCGGCGGCTGGGCCGATCACGGCCGCGAACTCGGTACGACCGCGGTCACCGTCGGACGCCCCGAACTCGTCGACATCGCCGACGTGCCCGGCGACGCGTGGATCGCGACCAGCGCTGCGATCGGCGCGCCCGGCGGCCTCACCGAATGGCAGATGCTGGGCGTCGACTACGTGCGCGCGGTCGAGCTGCTGCAAGAAGCGCTGGGCGAGCCCATCTACGGTTTGATCATCGGACAGAACGGCATGTCGAGCACGCTCAACGGCTGGCTGCCCTCGGCGCTCTTGGGCACGAAAGTCATCGATGCGGTCGGCGATCTGCGCGCGCATCCAACCGGCGACATGGGTTCGCTCGGCATGGCGAATTCGCCCGAAGCAACGATCCAGAGCGCGGCGGGCGGTAATCGCGCGAAGAACCAGTACATGGAACTCGTCGTGCGCGGCGCGACGGCCGGCGTCTCGCCCGTGTTGCGGCGCGCCGCCGATCAAGCCGGCGGCTTCATCGCGAGCGCGCGTAACCCGATGCGCGCGAGCTTCGTGCGCGAGAAGGCCGCGCTCGGCGGGATCTCGCTCGCGCTCAAACTCGGCGAAGCCATTGAGGCGGCCGAACCGAAGGGCGGCGCCGCGGTCATCAAGGCGATCTGCGATACGTGCAAGGGCGACGTGCTCGCGCGCGGCACGGTCACGGCGAAAACGCTCGTCTACACCAACGAAGCGTTCGACATCGGTACGATCACGATCGCCGACGGCGCGAAGACATTCGTCATCCACGTGATGAACGAGTACATGGCCGTCGACCGAGGGCGACAACCGCCGCGCCACCTATCCCGACGTCATCACGACGCTCGACGCCGATGGACGGCCGGTCAGCGCCGGCCACGTGCGCGAAGGCGACCACTTTCGATCTTCCACGTACCGAAAACGCGCATCCCGCTCTCGGCCAGCGTGTTCGATCCGTCGGTGTATCCGGTCGTCGAGAAGGCGCTCGGCATCGACATCGCCGGCTACGCGCTCGGACCGTGCGCCTGATCGCTGCAAAGGCTGGCGCCAAGAAGCGCTGCTGCGGATGCTCGAAAACGTGCTGGCGGTCGGCGAGAACCCGAAGGACCTCGTCGTCTACGCCGCCTTCGGCAAAGCGGCGCGCAACTGGCCCGCGCACGACGCGATCGTGCGCACGCTGACCGAACTCGAAGACGGCGAGACGATGATCGTGCAGTCGGGCAAGCCGATCGGCGTGATGCGCACGCACGTGCACGCACCGGTCGTGATCATGGCCAACTGCAACATCGTCGGCCAATGGGCGACGGCCGAGAACTTCTACGCGCTGGAGAAACAGGGCCTGATCTGCTGGGGCGGCCTGACCGCCGGCGACTGGCAGTACATCGGCTCGCAGGGCGTGATCCAGGGCACCTACGAGATCTTCTCGCGCATCGCCGAACGCCACTTCGATAACGAACTGCGCGGACGTTTCATTCTGACGGCCGGACTCGGCGGCATGGGCGGCGCGCAGCCGCTCGCCGGACGGCTGGCGGGCGCCGCGATCCTCGTCGATCGAGGCCGATCCGGCGCGCATCGAGCGGCGCATCGGCGACGGCTACTCGCAGCATCGCGCCGCGTCGCTCGATGAGGCGCTGGCGTTGATCCGCGACGCGCAGGCGCGCAAAGAACCGATGCTCCGTCGGCCTCGTGGGAAACGCCGCCGACGTCTATCCCGAGATCTTGCGCCGCGGCATCATCCCGGACATCGTTTCGGATCAGACCTCGGCGCACGATCTCATCTACGGCTACATCCCGTCGGGCTACTCGCTCGCCGACGTGCGCCGCCTGCGCGACGACGATCCGGCGAAGCTGATGCGCGACGGGCTCGCATCGATCGGCCGGCACGTCGACGGCGATGCTCGGCTTCAAGGACCGCGGCGCGGTCGTGTTCGACAACGGCAACCTGATCCGCACGCAAGCGAAGAAGGCCGGCGTCGAGCGCGCCTTCGAGATCCCGATCTTCACCGAAGCGTTTCTGCGGCCGCTGTTCTGCCGCGGCATCGGGCCCGTTCCGCTGGGTCGCGCTCTCGAACGACCCCGACGACATCCGCAAGATCGACGACTACGTGCTCGAACGCTTTTCCGGACAACCGGATCGTCACGAACTGGATCGCGCTCGCGCGCGAGCACGTGCCGTTCCAGGGACTGCCGGCGCGCATCGCCTGGCTCGGTCACGGCGAGCGCACCGCGCTCGCGCGTCGCGGTCAACGAGATGGTGCGCGACGGCAAGCTCGCCGCGCCCGATCGCGTTCACGCGCGATCATCTCGACGCGGGCGCGATGACGCATCCGAACATCATGACCGAGAACCTGCATCGACGGCAGCGACGCGATCGCCGACTGGCCGCTGCTCAACGCGATGATGCACTGCTCCTCGATGGCCGATCTCGTCGCCATCCATTCCGGCGGCGGCGGCTACAGCGGCTACATGACGAGCGCCGGCGTCACGGTCGTCGCCGACGGCACCGACGCCGCCGAACGAACGGCTCACGCCTCACCCTAACCAACGATACGTCACTCGGCATCATGCGCTACGCCGACGCCGGTTACCCCGAAGCCCTCGAAGAAGCCCGCCGCTCCAACATCCGCCACATCCCCCTCTAGCAACTGAAGTTGTCGGGCCGAACTTGTCGGGCCGAACTTGTCGGGCCGAACTTGTCGGGCCGAACTTGTCATCCCGAGCAAAGCGCCGAAGGCGCGTCGTCGAGGGACCGCCGCAACCAACACTATCGAGTGCGATGCAAAGGCACGAGCAGTGGAGTAAAACAACAGCACAATTATTCACTGCTCCCGCCTTCGCGGTCGCACGCTAATCGCCGAGAGTATCGCGGTCCCTCGACGACGCGCCTAGCGGCGCTTTGCTCGGGATGACAAAAATGGCAATGCTTCACACGAGTCCGGGCTTACCACTGCGCGCGGCCTTCGCGTTCGTGTTCGCTGTCGAGTTGGGTATCGAAACCGTACGCGTAGGGGTGCACGTTGCCGCAGTTCGCGCAGGTTCGCGCGGCGGTGTTGAAGGCGCGGGTTTGTTCGAGCGCGTGATTCCAGAACGCGCGTAGGCCGAAGCGGCCGGCGGCGAACGCATCGCTCATGAGATCGGCGTCGCACTTTGGGCAATACCAGCCGACGGTTTCGGTGCCGAGTTTGCTCGCCGTCTTGCCGGTGGTCGCGACCACCAGCGTGTAGTAGATGCCGTCGTCCATCTCGGCGCGGATGAAGATCGTATCGGCCGCGGTCGTGCGCCAAAAGCCGAAGAGGTGTTCGATGTGGTAGGGCGTGCCGCCGGGGATGCGGTGCATGATGCGCGTGCGTTCGGGAACCCGCAAGATGTTGCCGTCGCGCCGCTCGATCACGCTGAGCGGCGGATCGCCGGCCGCATCCTTCCGCGTCCAGATGTGGTAGTTGCTCGCCTCTTGCCAGCTGCCGTCACCTTCGCCGAGATAGATATCGTAGGCGGGCGTGTACGGCGTGCTCACCAGAGCAGACGCGCCTCCGCTTGTGCCGGCGAATCTTTCACGGTGTTCCAACAGTAGCCGAGCGGGTTGTCGTGGCCGCATTCGGGACAGAGCCGCAGCTTGGGATCCGCGTTGTACGCGCGCACGGATTCTTCTTCAGCGCGAAAGATGCCGTTAAGGCCGAAACGCCCCGACAGATACGGATATTCGAACAGCAGCGTCAAGCACTTCTGGCAGTACTGCGCGTAGCTCTCGCGATCGTCGCCGGTCGGCGTTTGCATCAGCACGATGAAGTGCCCGTATTCTTCGCCCGGACGCGCGGGGATCGGCAGATAGAGTTCGTCCATGTCGTTGATGTGCCAGAAGCCCAAGCTGTGCTCGACGCGATGCGGCACGCCGCCGGGCGTGATGTGAATCTTCATCGCCTTGTGCTGCTTGGACAGCAACCCGTCGGGGGTCATCGTGACGGAGTTGAACGTGCCTTTTTTCGGATCGACGATCTCTTTGAGCGTGATCGTACGGCGGCGAATCCCGATGATGTTCTGACCCGTCTCTTGCCAGGTCGTGAACTTCTTGACGATCTTCTCATCGAGATAGTCCCAGTCGTCCATGATCTTTTCGATGGGCACATCGATGCCGACGGTAGCAAACATGGGTCGCCTCCTATTTCAGGACAGGTAGCTCCTTCGCGCGCGTGCCGAGCCGCTCCGCTCCGGTCGCGGTCACGACCACGCTGTCGCCCCAGCGCATGTAGTCATCGACATCGTCGATGCCGGCCGACGGCTTGACGTTAAAGCAGCAGCCCTCTTCGAGCACGAGGTCGCGTACCTCGGGCGGCTCCGGCCGGCGAGCAACCAGCAGCGGCCCGTCGTTGCCCGTCCCTCGGCCGTGCATGCCCAGGCCGGTGCGAACGCGGCCGCCGACGAGGCCCGTGCGCTCGGCCAGCTCCATCATCTCGCCGATCTTGAGGCCCGGCTTCATCGCCGCAACCACGCGGTCGAACGCTTCCCACACGCACTTCATCGCATCGTGCATGTGCTGCGGCGCATCGCCGATCGCCATGCTCTGATCGATCTGCGCATGGTAGCCGCCCCAGATGCCTTCGACTTCCACGCTCACGACGTCGCCGTGCTGCAGCTTGCGAAACGACGGCTGTTCGAGCCGGTGATACGGCCGCGTCGCCGGTCCGCTGACCCAGCCCACCATCGGGTGGAAGCTGCCGCCGGCCATGGCATTAGCGAACATCATGTGCGCGTAGAGTTCGCGTTCGGGCACGCCCGGCCGCGCATGATCGCGCAGCGCTTGCAGCTCGATCTCGGCAACTTCAACGCCCTTGCGCAAGAACGCGATCTCTTCGGGACTCTTGCGCCAGCGCGCTTCGCCGAGCACCGGCGTCGCGCTGATGATGTTCGCGTTCGGAAAGTTATTGCGCAGCGTTTCGTACGAACCCCAATTCACGACGCCCTCGAAGCTGCGAATGTGCGAGATCGGCGTAGAGGTCAAGCCCGCGATCGCAATCGTCCCCTTGGCGAGTTCGGGATGCGCGTTCAAGTAGTTCGAGATCGTCTTGCCGCCCATGCCGCGTTCGGCTGCGCGGATGTCGGTGAACCAGTTCGATGACGGCCAGACGCCGCCGCGCGAGAGCCACGCCGTGACCTCGCCTTCGATCGGAAAAGCGACGGTGACTTCATCGCTGTTCTCGCCGAGTTGCGTGAGGTACCGGGAATCCGCCGCGCCGCGTCCGTGCTGATGCGTGAGCGGAAAGCACACGATCACGTCGATGCCGGCCTTCGCCATCAGCTTGCGTACGAGCGCCCAGCGGCGGTCGCGCTCCTCGAGGCTGAACACGGCGTTGCTCCACTCGGGAGACCATTTTTCTTCAACGATCGACATGCATTCGCTCTTGCCGAGGGGCCATCTGCGATCCTACCGAACCGCGACCCCATGAAAGCAGCGCTCCACCATCACTCACGGCGCGGGTTCATCGCGCTGGGAACCGCGTTCGGACTGACGGCCGCCTCCGCCGTCGCGCAAACCCCGTCAGGGCTCACGCCCCTGCGCGTTGCGTCGGCCGCCGACGAAGACATCCTCGGCACGGTCTGGGCGATGCAGCACGGCATCTTTGCGAAGAACGGTCTCGATGTCGATCTGCGGCCGAGCAATAGCGGCGCAGCGGTGGCCGCAGCCGTTGTCGGCGGCTCGATCGACATTGGAAAATCGAGTCTCTTTTCGCTCATCGCGGCGCATTCGAAAGGCATCCCGATCGTCCTGATCGCGGCGGCCGGCGTCTATTCGTCCAAATTTCCGGCCGTCGGTATTTTGGTGAAGACCGGCTCGCCGATCAAAACCGCCAAAGACCTCACCGGCAAGTCGATCGCCGTCCAAGCGCTCGAGGATCAGTTCGCCGTTTCGGTTCGAGCGTGGGTCGATCAGCGCGGCGGTGATTCGTCAACGCTGAAGTTCATCGAGTTCCCGAGTTCTGCCGCCGCCGCGGCGATCGTCGACGGTAAGGTCGATGCCGCTTCGTTTACCAATCCGAATTTGAGCGAAGCGCTGGCCACCGGCAAGGTGACGTCGATCGGACATCCGTTCGATGCGATCGGCAGCTTCTTCATCCAGGCCGGATACTTCGTCACCAAGGACTACTTCGCCGCAAATCGTCCGGCGATCGACAAGTTCGTGCGCGCGATCGACGAGGCCAGCGCCTACATCGATTCGCACCAAGCGCAAACCGCCGAAACGCTCGCGACGTTTACGAAGATCCCGCTCGACGTCATCACGCACATGGCGCGGACCGGGCTTAGTGCTAAGCTCGATCCGCGCAACATTCAACCGGTGATCGACACCGCGTTCAAGTACAAAGCGATCCCGGCGAACTTCAATGCGAAGGACATGATCGCCGGGTAGCGCCTCTTATCGAGCGGCGACGGCCTGCTTCGGCTGCGGGCCGCCGAACTTCTCGAACTGCGGCGTGATGCCGTTCTTGCGCATTTCTTCGAGCCAAATTTCATGGATGCGCGGATCCTGATCTTCATACTCGATTTGGCTGCCGCCGTCTTTCGTGCTCTTCGAGATCGTGCCTTGGCCGCCGTCTTTGCTCGTGCTGTAGTCGCGCTTCTTCTGCGTGAGCGGGTAGCGGGCGTTGCCGCCGCCGATCAGCGCGAGATAACGTGACGGTGTTTGGCTGGTCGTGAAGTGCTGGTGGAACTGGCGCTCGACCGGCGCGAACATCATGCCGGGATACCAATCGACGCGGATGAAATCTTGCTCGTTCTCCTGCCACAAGAGCGAATAGCCTTTACCGCTGACGGTGAAGATGTGCGCGCCCGCTTCGTGATGGTGCGCCTTCTTGTACGTGCCCGTCGCGATTTCGGAGGTGTGCGCGTGCATGTTACCGTTGGCGAGCAGGAACATTAGGTTCATCGAGCCCGCGCCGCGCTCGCTCCAGGCGGTCAGTTCGATCGCGCTGAGGTCGGGGACGAAGTTCGTCTCCCACATGTTCTGGCCGGCGCGCACGAGCGAGAGATCGCCGGCGCCGGTGAACCAATCGTCTTTGCCGATGCGGTCTTTGAAGAAGTGCGTGTTCTCGAAAATGAACTCGTCGTCGTGATAGATCTTCATCGTGAGCGGCAGCCCGTGCACCGATGCGACGACGGCGCGTTTCTTGCCGTCGCCGTTGTGCAAGCGGTAACGCACGTTCAACGGGATCGCGAACATGCTGTGCTCTTGCCACTCGAAGCTGTGCGTCTTGCCGTTCGGCAACTCGATCTCGGTGCTGCCGCGGCCTTCAGCGACGTACATCACCTCTTCGTACAGATGGCGCTGCGGCGTCGTCGACATACCCGGCGGGATGTCGATCGCATAGCAACTCGCCCAATCGCCGCGGCCGGTCAGATGAATCGCGACGCCGTTGACGCCGAAGCGCGGCCACGGTTTCGTTTCGACCGTGTGCAGATCGAAGCCCAAGCCTTCGACCACGTGAATGCCTTCGCGCTCGATCCAGTCCAAGTAGGGGTCTTGGTAGAGACGAGCCTTCTTAGCGGCGGCCTCAATCGTTGACGTCATCACGGCTCCTTCGCAGCGAACGGGTGTTCGGAGGTTTACTCCGCTTTACTCGGCGGTCCTGGTCTCCGGAATGTATCGGATCAGCAGGTAGCTGACCGTCACGGCCGAGAGCGTGATGAATAGGAACGCCGACCCGTAGTTCAGCTGGTCGGCGAGGAACGCGAACATCAGCGGGCTCAGCGCTTGGCCGCCCTGACCCGCGAAGCGCCAAATTCCCAGGAAGGTACCGCGGGCTTCCTCGGGCGCAACGTCGGTGCCGACGGTCTGAATGGAACCGCCCGTCAACGCCTGCAGCGCGACGCCGATCAGGAAAATCGCGACATACCACGTCAGGTTCAGGTGCAAGAACGCCGTGAGCGCCAGCGCGAGCGACGAGAACGCGACGCCGGCGAAGCCCGGCACCATCGTGCGCTTACGTCCGAACCGGTCCATCATCCAGCCGGCGAGGAAACCAATCGGCAATGAGATCAGCGACGCGCTCGTCGCGAGGTAACCGATCGGGCGTGGTCCGAGCGTATAGGCGAACGCCGCGTAGAGATACAGGAGGTCGGCGCCCTGCGGACCGCGCGTCAATCCGGCGAACAGCGCGACGCCGAAGTACGGCAAACGCGGCATCACCAATTCGCGCAGCGACAGCTTCGCAACCGGCGCGCTGCTCGTGCCCGTCACCCGCTCGCGACGCGGAGTATCTTTGGCAAAGAGCACGGTAGGGACGAGCGCGATCAGCGCGAGACCCGCAAAGACGAGGAACGGAACGCGCGCGCCGAGATCGGTCGCGATGAGGCCGCCGACCACCGGACCCGCCAGCCGGCCGGTGCTGTCCATGCCGAACATCCAGCTGACCAGCCGTCCGCGCTGCGACGGCGCGGCGCCGTGCGAGATCGCGGCCAAGCGCGCCATGATCCACATCTGCGCCGCGAAGCCGTTGATGAACCGCAGCACCAGCAATTCGGGAAACGAGTTTGAGCCGGCGACGAGAAATCCGGTCGCCGCCGCGAGCAAAGGCCCGGCAATCAGCACGGGACGGCGTCCAAAGCGATCGATCATCCAACCGGATGGAATCGTTCCCGATAAATTCCCGATCAGGAACATCGTCACGACGAGGCTCGCGATGCCGAAGCTGACGTTGAATGATTTCGCAAGCGTCGGCAGCGCCGGCACCGCGATTCCGGTTCCCAATGCCAAGATCAGTGCCGGCAAATACGTCGCGAGGAACGCCTCCCACGAAATCGCCGGGCCTTCACGCGCCGGAGTTTGTTCCTCCCGGTTCAGTTGAACGTTGCTGCGTAAGACAAAACGCTACGGCGTTCGCACGTCGAAAGATTTTCCCCTAGATCGGACGCGCGTTATAACCAGGAAGCGAATGCCATTCCGACGCCGGTGCCGGCGGGCGTGCGATAAACGGGATAATACTGACAGAAGTCGTTGCGTAATTCACCGAGCGCACCGCCGACGGTGATCCAGTTACGGATCTCCGATGAACCCGAGTTCAACAGTTGAGACGGAATCTTCGCGAGCGCGCTGCGATCTTGAGAACGCAACGCATCGAGCACGGCGAGATCGAGCGCTTCGTTCGTCACGAAGTGACTCAAGCCGCCCGACGCCAGAATCGCCACGCGCGCATCGCCCGGCGCGGCTTCGATCGCGCGCCGCAACGCCTGGCCGAGCGCGTAACACCGCGCGGGCTTCGGCTGATTCGGCGGGTAGTAACAGTTCACCATCACCGGCACGATCGGAATCGTCCGCCCCGCCATGAGGCGCGTGACCACAAAGCCGTACGCATGTCCGAAACCTTGCGCCACCGGGTTCGGCACCGACGCCGCCGCCGCGATGTCGAAGCCGTCATCCATCAGCTGATCGATCAGCGCGCGCGCGAGGGCCGGTGCGGTAGCGAGTTCGTAATGCTGGTCCATGCCGTAACCGGCGGAGACCGTTTGCATCCACTTGTATTCCGGATCCGGCGAGATCGCCCAGCGCGTCATCGTTGCCGGCTCGCCGTAGAAGATCGCCACGGCCGGAAAGTTCGCCAAGCTGAACAGCTCTTGTTCGTCGTCGCCGACGATGACCAGCACGTCGGGCGCCACGGCTGCGAGCGCATCCGCCAGGCGGTCGAGGTCGCGCTGCGCGGCCTCGTACTGTTCGTTCCAGCGCGCCGGCACCGCCAGCGGTGCGAAGCGTCCGCCGACACGTTCTTCGATCTCGGCGTACTCGCGCCGCACACCCTCGGTGTCGTAGAGCTGCGGGTTCTTACGGTCGTTGACGGCGCGCGCTTCCCACTCTTCGGCAACGAGCGCGAGCAACGGCGTGTGCGAGGTAGCGAAGCCCGCAACCAGCCTAGACATGCGCCTGCACCAGCGTCTGCGGGGCGAACAGGTCTTCGATCGTGAGGCGGCGCGAACACACGCCCTGTTCGTAGGCGTAATCGAGGAACGCTTCGAGCGTCACGCGATTGCGGTCGATACCGTAGGGGAAGATATCGTCGCCGATGATGCCTCTCGTGCGCTGGGCGTAATCGGCGTGCCAGGCGATCGGGAACATCGAGGCGCCCGTATAGAGCGCGCGTTCGACGCTGTTGCGCTTGGCTTCTTCGAAGGCCGCGTAGAGGTTCGCCGCAATCCACGGCGCGCGGTCCAGGAGCGTTTTCTTGATGACGATCGTGTGCATCACCGGATAGATTCCCGTCTCGCGCACGTATTGCTGCTCGACCTCCATCGTCTGTTCGAACAGCAGGCGCACGCGCGGATCGGCGCCGTAACAGCGCGGGGACTGCGCGCTGATCATCGCATCGATCTCGCCCGCCGGCAGCATGTCGGAGAGCGCGCGATCGGGGACCGGCGTCAGGCGCAGCCCGGCCGGCAGGCTCAGCGCGACTTTCTCGGTACGGCCCGGTTCGTCGGCGCCGGCTTGCACCCAGTCGATCGAGCGCAGATCGATGCCGTAGTAGTGCGCCAAGAGGCCGCGTGCGTAGACGGCGGCGGTCTGCGCCCACTCCGGCAATCCGATGCGGCGGCCGGCTAAGTCGGCCGGGCCCTTTGACCGGGCCACCGTCCAGCACGTAGAACGAACCGTGACGCACCATGCGGTTCGGAAATACCGGGATCGCGATCAGCGAGTCGTCGCCGTTCGAGCGCATCGCCGCGTACTTCGCGAACGAGATTTCGGCAACGTCGAAGTCGTTGAAGAGCACGCCGCGCAGCAAGATATCGTGATACGACAGCTCGAGGTGGTTGAGGGTGATGCCCTCGGCCGTCACGTGACCGGTAATCAGATCGGCGACGTGATCGTAGCGCAGGGTTGCGAGCGAAAGCGGGAGTTTGTTCACGTCAGGCGCGCGTAGAGTTCGGCTGCGTCGAAGGACTTCGGAATGATTTCGTACTTCGCGCAGGCGGTAACGTAGGGCTGCATCTCGCGCGGATCGGATTCGGTCGCGAAGATCGTCTTGGTCGCCGCAACCGTCGCGCGATCGATGCCCGTGAAGGCCGACGTCAGATCGCCCGCTTCGGAAACATGCGCGTTGCACCACACCTGCGCGTCGTGAATGACGCGCACGAATTTCGCCACCGTGTCGCGGTTCTTGGCGATGTAGTCGGCGGTGGCAACCCATGCCGTCTCGAGGAAGTGCGGCCCGAGCGCCCCGAGGAGGTCACCCAGCGCGCGCACCTTGCCCGCGCGAACGTCGTCTTTGAGGTACGGCGCGTTCGATACGCCGGCGTCGACGCGTTTCGCGAGCACCGCCGCGGTCACCGCCGAAAACGGCAGCTCGATGAACTTCACCGTCGTGGAGTCGCCGCCGGCCGCGTCGACGAACAGTCGCGCGCCGATCCAGGTCGAATCCTTGATGGCGCCGACCGAGATCGTCTTGCCGTTCAAGTCGCGGCCGGTTCGGATCGGCGAGTCGGGCGATACGACGATCTGCGATTCGGAATCGTTTCCGAACGTGTGCAACCGGTCGGGAAAGATGATCGTGAGCGGGATGCCGTGCGCGTGGGCCGTGATGATCGCCGTCGAGCTGACCTTACCGATATCGATCGCGCCCCCGGCGAGGGCCGCGGCGACGGCCGAACCGTTGGTCGCCTTTTGCAGCGTCACGTCGAGTCCGGCGTTCTTGAACAGCCCGTTGTTCTGGGCGTAGATCAAGGGGGTCACGTCGTTGACCGGATTGCTCGAAACCCGAACGGCCGTCAGCGCGGATTGCGCGTAGGCGGTACGGCCCGTCGCGAGCAGTAACGCGCCGCCGGCGATGATGTGTTTGCGCGAGATGTTCATCAGGCCAGCATGATCTCTTCGTAGGAGACCGGGCGTGAGATCACTTTGAATCGCGCCGCCGACTGCAGCTGCGGTTCGATGCACGAACGCTCGGCCTTCTCCGCCAGGACGGGTTGGACGATCGTGCGGATCGTCTCGATCGGCAGTTTGGTATACGTCACCAAGAGCTGCTCGACCGAGGCCGGGTTTGCGTTCACGCGTTTGGCCGTTGCGTAGAGTGCGGAAACCACTTGCTTCACGAGCGCCGGGTTCTTCGCGATGAAGTCGGCGTGCGCGTACCACACGCCGAGTGCCCAATGGCGGCCGAGCGTGCTGTAGACGCCCGGCACCGCGCGCGTGTCGGCTTTGGCGGCCGACGCGAACGGCTCGACCAAACAGCCCGATGCGATCTCCTTGCGCTGCAGGGCCGCGGAAATCGACGCAAAGGGAATCTCGACGATCTTCACGCTCGTGGGGTCGATCTTGTTGTTGGTCATCCATTGCCATACGCCCAGCGTCTGGCTGTCGTTGAGCGAGTTCACCCCGAGCGTTGTGTTGACGAGATCCGAGGCGTTCTTGATCGGCGAGTCCTTCGCAACGGCGAGAATGACCGGCGCCGGTTCGACGAAGATCGTGCCGACTGCAATGATCCGCAGCGGGATGTTATGGATGATCGCGTTTGCGACGCCCTCGGGCGTTGCGCTCGCGATGTCGATGTCGCCGCGCACGACGGCTTCCAGCGTTTCCGCGCCGCGTCCGGTCGTCGTGATCGTCGCGCTGATCCCGGCTTGTTTGAAAAAACCCAGCTGATCGGCGAAATATCCTTCGGCTTGCGTCGCCGCGGAGCTCGCCGCGATCCGGATCGTCGAGGTCTGCGCGCGCACGAGCGCCGGGAATCCCGTCGCGACGGCCGCGCCGGATGCCGCAAGGGCAAGCGCGCGACCGCGCGTGATGGCCGTCTTCACTTCTAGCACTCCGCTCTGCTGCTGCGCGTTTAGGTGACGGTGACTTCGCGTTCGGGAAAGTCGTACGTCGTGGATGCCGCGACGCCTTCGAGCGTGTAGCCGAGGTGTTTCTCGACCGGCAGTTCGATCCACGGCGTGTTCTTCTGCGGGTCGCGCACGACGCCGAGCGGATCGAGTCCGCGTTCCACGCGCTCGACCTGGTCGAGCAGCGTCTTGCGGTACAAGGCCACGCCGCGATCGCTCTCGCCGAGGTTCTCGACGCTGTGGTCGGTGATGTCGCCCTGCGAGATCATCACCATCATGTCCTGAGCATTGAGCACGTCGGGCATGTACTTGCCCTCCGGCGTCAGCCACGGGTTTTCCCAGACCGGGCTGTGCGCGCGCGCCGGCTTGCCGGCCTCACGCTCGCGGCAGTTCAGCCAGTAGTGCGTCGTGTGGGTGTCGTCCGCCGGCACGCGGATCTGATACTGGACCCACTCCGCCGTGTACGGCACGACCGCGATTCCCGGGAAGAGCTGCGGATGACCGGTCTTCCACTCTTCGGAGTCTTCGGTGTCGCCTTCCCAGAGGCGCTTCTTGATGATGCCGAATTCGAAGAGTTCGAAGTCGATCTTCGCGTGATGGCGGATCTTCACCGGCGCGAGCCCCAAGCGGCCGCGCGCGTAGTTCGTGTACTTCATGTGCAAGTACTCGATGTGCAGCGGGTCGAGCGTGTTCTCGGCGATTTGCAGCCAGTTGCACGGCATGCGGCTGATGCCGATGTCCCACTCCCAATCGTCGCGCACCATGTGCTCGAACCGCGGCAACAGCGGCGCCGGCGCCTCGCCGAGATACGCCCACAACAGGCCGGCCATCTCTTGCACGGGGTAGGCGGCGATTTTGATGCGCGCTTTGAGTTTGCTGTTCGCCGGTTCGGCCGGCGTTTCCACGCAGTTGCCGTTCGCATCGAACTTCCACGCGTGATACGCGCAGACGAGATGGTTGTCTTCGAGCATCCCGCACGCGAGCGACGTGCCCCGATGCGGACAGCGCTCGGCGACGAGCCCGTAGCTGCCGTCCTCGGTGCGATAGAGCGCGAGGCTTTCACCGAGCACGCGTACCGCGATCACCGGGTTCTCGGTGAGTTCCGCAACGGCGGCAACCGGCTGCCAAAAGCAACGCATGTATTTGCCCATCGGCGTTCCCGGCCCGACGAGCGTCAGGCGTTCCTGACGTTGTTTGCGCGACGAAAGATGATCGACGGCCACGGCACACCAGCCCTCTGAAGTGAAGGGTTCTTTATTGGACAGGAGTACAGTAATAGAACATGCCTCCAGTGTCAAGGCCGACCGCGAGCCTCGAGACGGGCCGCGTACAGCAGAAGGCGCGCACGCGCAAGGCGCTCGTCGACGCCGCGATCGCGTTCGTGCGTGAGGGGCGCGATTTTTCCGTCGCCGACGTGGCCGATGCGGCGCTCGTCGGACGCGCGACCGCCTACACGTACTTCAAAACGAAAGAATCGCTGCGCGCGCAAGCGGTGCTCACGTTTGTGGCCAGCAATGACTTTCCGTCGTTCGACGTCGCGTTCGCGCAGACGGCCGATGCCGAAACGCGCGTGCAAGCCGTCGTGGCGGCGAGCGACAAATCGATCCGTCTGCACGAAGCGCAATATCGCGCGCTCTTGCGCTCCTCACTCGAAGACGGCCACGGCGACGAACTGCCGCGGCGCCCCGCCAACCGCCGGCAGTGGCTGAACGACGCGCTCGCGCCGCTGCGCCCCTCACTCACCGCTGCCGAATTCGATCGCCTCGTCGGCGCGTTGAGCCTCTGCCTCGGAATCGAAGCGCACGTAACCCTGCGCGACGTGTGCGGCTTCAGCGAACGCGAAGCGAGTGCAATAAAAGCCTGGGCCGCCGCCGCCCTCGTAGAAGCTGCCAAAACCAGGCCTCCACGGCGATAAGGAACTGCTTTTCAGGATTTTTTGGACGCGGCACCCCTCGGCCCTACGGCCAATCGGCTGCGCGCGCCGTTAATGATCATCGGCAGCGGAAGTGCGTGTCTTACCATGTCATCCCGAGCAAAGCGCCGTGAGGCGCGTCGTCGAGGGACCGCCCCAACCGTCATCGCCGAGCACCGACGCCGGGGCGGAGTTGCCGTGGCGAAGGGGTTAGATGTTCGCGGTCCCTCGACGACGCGCACTGCGGTGCGCTTTGCTCGGGATGACAATGAAGTCAACGTTTGCCTGAGAAGCCGATGGCCGTAGGGCCGAGGCGTACACCTCGCACCCCCAGTGCCCGAAGTTGAACGTTGTCAGTCGGTGGGGTCGCCGGTGAGGCGGTCGCTGTTGCGGAGGGCTGGGAACGCGAGTGCCCAGGTGAGGACGACGCCGAGGGTGGCGACGCCGCCGAGTGCGACGCCGAGGACGGGGCCGAAGATTTGCGCGGCCGTGCCCGATTCGAACGAACCGAGTTGGCCCGACGCGTTGATAAACAAGCTCTCGATCGAATTCACGCGGCCACGCATCGCATCGGGCGTGTTCAGCGCTACGAGACCGCGCCGGATCACGACGCTGATCATGTCGCACGCGCCGGCGGTTGCCAAGCACGCGATCGAAAGCCAGAGATTGCGTGAATAGGCGAACGCGATGATCGCGCAACCGTAGGCCGCAACGGCGAAGAGCATCGTCTTGCCCACGCGCCGGTTGGGCGTGCGGCGCGAAAGCACGATCGCCATCACCGATGCACCGATCCCGCTCGCGCTCCGCAGCATTCCGAATGCGACCGCGCCGGAGTGCAGTATCTGCACGGCGTAGACGGGCAAGAGCGCGGTCGCGCCGCCGAACAGCACGGCGAAGAGGTCGAGCGTGATCGCCCCCATCACGATCGGCTTCGAGCGGATGAAACGCACCCCGTCGAGCGCCGAGTCCTTCCGGATGCCGGTCGCGCGGATGGTATCGCGAACGTGCAGGATCGAGAAGCCGAACACCGCGGCCAGCGTCAGCGCCCCGGCGAGCACGAATGCCGCCACCGTCGAGGCTGCGACGATCGCGCCGCCGAGCGCCGGCATCGCGATCACGGCGACCTCGCGCGCCGACGCGTAGGTTGCCTGCACCCGCATATAGTCTTCGGTCGCGACGATATTGACGAGGATCGTGCGCTCGGCCGGATTTCCGAATGCCCGTGCGATGCCCTGACAGAACAGCACCGAGAGCACGAGCGGCAAATTGTCGACGTGCGCGAGCGCGAGCATTCCGAGCGCAAAGGTGAAGAACGCGGTCGCCGTTGCGGCGATCATCGCGATGCGTTTGCGGTTGAAGCGATCGACCGCGTGCCCGGCCACGAACACGAGGAACAACTGCGGGGCGAACATCACGAGGCCCACGAGGCCGAGATCGAACGGGCGGTGATGAATGCTGTACACGGTCCAGGCGACCGCTACGCCGAGGACTTGATTCGCACTTTCACTCGAAAGAAACGCGAAGAAATATGCCGCAATGTTACGCCGGCTGCTCACCTTGTCGATGCACAAAATTTACGGGCAAAACCGTCCGGCACCTGGTAGGGGACCGCGTACGATGGCCGAACCTGCGCGGCGGAGGTCACTCATGACAATCCGGCGTTCTCACTTTCTCTTGGGTGCCGCGGCCGGCGCCGCAGCCTTCTTCCCCGGTCGCCCGGCCCGCGCCGACGATACGCTGCGGATCGGCGCGCTGCTGCTCGACAACACCGCCGAAGTGTTCTACGCGCGCGAACTCGGCATGTTCAAAAAAGCCGGACTCACCGTTGACATCCAAACCTTTCCGAGCGGCGGCGCGGCCTCATCGGCGCTGGTCGGCGGCGCAGTCGACATCGCGATCGCCGATGCGCTCACGATGGCCGAGGCGCACACGCGCGCCGTTCCGATCACCTACGTCGCGCCGGCCACGATCTATACGCGCGCCTTCCCGGCCTACGAAATCATGGTCGCCGCCAACGGGCCGATCCACGCCGGGCACGACTTCAACGGGAAGACGCTGGCCACGAACGCCCTCAAGAACATCTTACAGGTTCCGACGATGGCCTGGATCGACAACAACGGCGGCGACAGCAAGAGCGTGAAGTTCATCGAGGTCCCGTTCCCGACGATGGGCGCGGCGATTCTCGACGGCCGCATCGACGGCGCCTCGATCTCCGAACCCTTCTTCACCAACGCCATGGCCACGGGCAACTTCCGCAAGATCTCGGCGGCCGAGAAAGGCCTTGCGCCGGAGTACATGTTCTCCGGCTGGGCGACCACGCTCGACTTCTCCGCCAAACAGCCGGACGTCATCAAGAAGTTCGTGGCGGTTATGCTCGAGAGCGCGCGCTGGGGCAATGCCAATCGCTCGCAGAGCGCGCAGATCCTGGTCAGCGTGAACAAGATGCCGGCCGACGTCGCCAACAAGATGGAGCGCTCGTACTACGGTGAGAAGCTTTCACCGGCACTGCTGCAGCCGGTGATCGACGCCGGCGCAAAATACGGTGCCACCACCAAGACGTTCCCGGCGAGCGAAGTGATCAGCCCGCTGGCGTTACGCTGACACCATACTGATACTGTCGAGTTCGAGCCGCTTGGTCTCGCGCACGAACGTCCACACGAACCAGATCGTCACGAGACAGATCGTCCCGTAGATCGCAAACGTCAGCGGCGAGCCGAAGACGTGGATCATCGTCAGAAAGACGAACGATACGGCGAAGTTCGCAACCCAGTTCGCGAGCGTGGCGATCGACATCGCGCGGCCCCGTATCGGGAGCGGATAGATCTCGGAGATCAGCAGCCACAAGATCGGCCCGAGGCTGAACGCAAAGCAGCCGACGTAGACCATGAGCGCCACCAGCGTCACCGCACCGAGCGAGCCGCTCGCGCCGTGCGAGAAGGCGAAGGCGAGCGTGAACAAGGCGATCATCATGCCGCCGATTCCGGCGTAGAGCAACGGCTTGCGGCCGATCCGGTCAATCAAGACGATCGCGACGATCGTCATCAGGCAGTTGACGAGATCGACGCCGAGCGTCGCCAAGATCGACACGGCGTTCGAAGAGAAGCCGGCGAGCTTGAAGATTTGCGGGCCGTAGTAGATGACGGTATTGATTCCGGTAATCTGCTGCAATATCGCAAGGCCGATGCCGATCCCGAGCGCCCCGCGCACGTGCGGCGAGAGCAAATCGCGCCATTCGCCCTGGTGCACGCCGAGCGAGCTTTTGATATCGGCGATCGCATGCTCGACCTCGGCGGCATCCCGGGTGCGCATCAGGACGTCGTGCGCCAGCGCCTCCTGACCGTGCGCGTAGAGCCAGCGCGGGCTTTCGGGCATCACGATCATCCCGGCGAGGAGCAAGAGCGACGGGATCAGGGCGATGCCGAGCATCGCCGGCCAATTCGCCGACGCCGCAAATGCGTAATCGACGAGCGCAGCGCACAGGATGCCGATCGTAATCGCAAACTGATAGAGCGAGACGAGCGCGCCCCGCGTCGCGCGCGGCGCGGCCTCCGAGATGTAGAGCGGCGCCGCGACGGAACTGATCCCGATGCCGGTCCCGACGATCAGCCGGCCCGCGATCAGCACCGCAATCGACGGTGCGAACGCCGATAGCACGGCACCGACGGCAAAGACGACGCCCGCCGCGATCAGCGTCCAGCGCCGGCCGAGCCGATCGGCCATTCCGCCGGCCAGAAACGCGCCCACGACCGCGCCGATCAGCACCACGCTGACGACGGTCTCTTGCATCTGCGTATCGAGCGCGAAGGTCTGCTGGATGAACAGGATCGCGCCGGCGATGACCCCGGTATCGTAGCCGAAGAGCAACCCTCCCAGCGCCGCGACCGACGAGATCAGGAGCACGTAGCGCGAGGTTGCCATGGCCGCGCCCTTCAAGCAGGGAAGCGGCGGGACCCACCGTAGCGCATTTGCATGCAACGCTTTTTCCGCATCGCTGCCGCCGGCGCGGCTCTCGTCCTGGCCGGGACACCGCTCGGCGCCGCCGCGGCCGACCCGTTCGAGGTCGACGTGCTGTTGCCGGTGACCGGCAGCGCATCGTTCTACGCGGTCGCACAGCAGCAGTCGCTGCACATCATCGAAACGAACGTCAACAAAGCCGGCGGCATCGGTGGCCGTCCGCTGAAGTTCGTGATCAACGACGATCAGACCGATGCGAAAGTCGACGTCCAACTCGCGAACCAAATCCTCGCGAAGCACCCCGCAGTGCTGCTCGGGCCGACGCTGACGGCGCAGTGCAACGCGTTGATGCCGCTCGTCAAGGACGGCCCGGCAACGTGGTGCTTTACGCCCGGCCCGCGCCCGGTCGACGGCGGCTACGTCTTTGCGTTCGGCGCGGACACCTCGCACACGACCGCCGTCTCGATGCGCTATCTCAAAGCCAAAGGCATCACACGCATCGGCATGATCTCATCGACCGATGCCACCGGGCAGGACGGCGACAAGAACATCGACGCCGCCGCGGCCGCCGACGGGGTCACCGTGCTCGATCACGAGCACTTCAACCCGACCGACATCAGCGTGACCGCGCAGCTCGCGCGCATCAAGGGCATGAGCCCGCAGGCGGTCGTGGTGTGGACGACCGGAACGCCGTTCGGCACGGTGCTGCGCGGCATTCAAGACGTCGGGATCGACGTGCCGATCGTGTCGACGAACGGCAACATCACCTACGGTCAAATGAAACAGTACAAGGGGTTCTTGCCGAAAGACCTGTGGTTTCCGGGCGCCGCGTTCCTCGATGCCTCGCAGCTGGCCGATAAGGGCGTGATCGCCGCCGTCAAAACATTCAACGACGGCATCGTCGCGCAAGGCGGCAGCAAACCGGATTGGGGCAACAACAACTGCTACGACGGCGCGCGGCTGTTCGTCGAAGCGCTGCGGAAGTTCGGGCCGAACACCACCAGCGCCCAAGTGCGCGACTATGTCGCCTCGCAGACGAACTGGCCCGGGATCAACGGCCGCTACAACTTCGTCAAAGAACCGCAGCGCGGCTTAGGCGACGACTCGGTCGTGATGGTGCGCTGGAACACCGCAACCGAATCGTGGACCGCACTCAGCAAACCCGGAGGGCTACCTCTTTAGACGGGCGGCTTGGGCGCAGCCCAAACGCGACGGATTCACGGAACGTGAATCCACTATTGCGGCGGGCCGCAGTTGTAGTCGAGCGTCGTGCTGCACACGCGCAGGTTCACGTGCGCGGCCGGGCTTACTTTGACATTGAACTGTTGCGGCGGAACGTCGTCGGAACTGACCGAGACGACGGCTGCGCCGGGCTTCGCAACGGTGAGACGAAAACTCCCGTCGGTGCGCGAGACGGTGTGCGCGGCGCCGATCGCGACCGTCACGCCTGGAAGCGGCTGACCGGTCGTCCGGTCGGCAATCAAGCCGGTGACGACCACGAGCGCAATGGTGAAGATCCCGTTCCAGCGATTCTGCATGCGCGAGAACGTGCCGCGCGCGATCACGACACTCCTCGGCGGTACCGCTCGATCGCATCGAAGAGCCCTTGCGGATCGTCGGTTCCGAGCGTCACGCGCCGGCCATTGCGATAGAACAATTCCACCGCGCGAAAGCCCGATACGTTCCAAAGCCACCCGTGCCACAACGTCCAATGGATGCCCCAGCCCTCGAAGAGGTTGGTGCGC
This sequence comes from Vulcanimicrobiota bacterium, assembly GCA_963845455.1. GTDB lineage: Bacteria > Vulcanimicrobiota > Vulcanimicrobiia > Vulcanimicrobiales > Vulcanimicrobiaceae > Lustribacter. Next base: position 186,924 of record CAWJSM010000009.1, read on the forward strand.
GTGATCTCGGCATGATCGAGGTCGGCGAAACTGACGTGGCCGCCGGGAACGCCGAACGTGAACGACCACAGCACGCCGTTCCGGTCGACCTGCGTCGTTAGCCGGGCGAAACCGAAGGTGAAAATCGCCACGAACACCAGCACCGCATACATCGCCTCGGCCAAGCCGTGGTTGGTGAAAACAACGGCGAGGATGACGAGCAGCATAACGATACTCCAAGGGGCCCACTGCCGATGTTCGTATGCCTGCATCTACCGCTTCCTTACGCCCGTCTACGAGCCGAGTTTGGAGTACCAGGACGAGACCGGACCGCCCTCTTGGCGCGGCGAACCGGCGAACATGGAACAACGCAAACTCGGCACGCAAGGACTAACGGTGTCCGCCCTCGGGCTCGGCTGCATGGGAATGACCTACGCATACGGCGCCGCGGACGAAGCCGAATCGATTCGCACCGTGCACCGCGCGATCGAACTCGGCGTAACCTTCTTCGACACCGCCGAAATCTACGGTCCGTTCACCAACGAAGAACTGCTCGGGCGCGCAATTGCGGGCAAACGTGCGGGCCTCGTCATCGCAACGAAGTTCGGGTTCAAGTTCGACGGCCCGGTGCGTTCGCTCGACGGTTCGCCGGCTAACGTGAAGCGCGTGGCCGAAGCGTCGCTCAAACGGCTCAACATCGACGTCATCGATCTCTACTACCAGCACCGCCGCGACCCGAACGTGCCGATCGAAGAAACGGTCGGCGCGATGAAAGAGCTGGTTGAGGCCGGCAAGGTCCGCTACCTCGGTTTATCCGAAGTCGGACCGGAAACGTTGCGCCGCGCGAACGCCGTTCATCCGATCAGCGCGTTACAAAGCGAATATTCGCTTTGGGAACGCGGCATCGAAGCGGCGATCCTGCCGACGATCCGGGAGCTCGGCATCGGCCTCGTTCCGTACAGCCCGCTAGGTCGCGGTTACCTCACGGGCACGCTGAAAGTCGCCGACTTGCAAGCCGATGACTGGCGCCGCACGAACCCGCGTTTCAGCCCGGAACACGAAGCACAGAACCTCCAACTGGTCGAGGTCGTGAAGCGGGTGGCCGGCCGCCGCAAAGCGACGCCCGCGCAAATCGCCCTGGCCTGGGTGCTCGCGCAAGGGAACGACGTCGCGCCGATCCCGGGCACGAAGCGCGTCCGCTATTTGGAAGACAACGTCGGGGCCGTGAACGTGCACCTCGAACCCGAAGACATGCGCGACCTCGACACCCTCAAATCCGGCGTCGCCGGCGAGCGCTACGAATCATCGATGATGGCGCAGCTCGAACGCTAAGAGTCGACGCGTATTTCGGGTGCGAAGAGGTCGGCGGCGCGTAGCGGCTTCTTCAGCGCCCCATAATGGAGCAGCACGTCGAGGACGGGCTGCGCATCGGCCGGCCGCACGCGTTCGCTGTACGTCGCGCGCGTGTTGGACGGCGGAATCGGCACGCCGATGTATTTCTCGAGGATCTTCGCGCTCTGGGCGTGATTCTTGTTGGCCCATGCGCCGGCTTTGAGAATCACGTCGCAGAAGCGCTGCACGATATCCGGATGCGCTTTGGCAAACGCCGCCGACGTAAAGAACGCGCTGATGAGAAACTTGTCGCCGATCGCGTCATAGCACGGCGCCAAGAGCCGCGCATCGGGTCCGTGGATCGCGATGTCCAGGGCCGGCTCGCTCACTTCGGCCGCATCGACGCGTCCGGCTTGCATCGCGGCGAGTGCCGCGCTTTCGGGCATCTCGAACCACTTGATGGTCTTCGAGTCGCCGCCGTTCCGGTCGATCCACGTTTTCGCGCCGTAGTACCCCATGTTCGAGATGTCGAGCGTCGTCAGCGTTTTGCCGTTGAGATCCGACGCTTTCTTGTAGGGCGAGTCTTTGAGCACGAAGATCCCGGCGGTCGGCGCCGCGCTCGAATAGATCGCCGATGGAGCGACGATCACGAGCGGCAAGCCTTTTTCGTGCGCGAGCGCGAGGCCGGGAATCGTCATGCCCGCGATGGTCACGTCACCGGCCATCACCGCGGCGGCCATCGTCGCGGTGGCATTGAGCGCCTCGGGATGCGCGTCGAGCCCCGCATCCGCATACATGCCGAGATCTTGCGCGTAGTAGATCTCCGCGCCCGAATCGTTGCGCGCGCCCACAATCCGCAGCGGCACGCTCAAGGACTGAGCGCCGGCGCGGGCCGGGAAAAACCCGCCACCCGCCACGGCCGCCGCGGCCGAACCTCCGAGGCGCAATGCCGCCGAACGATTCATGCCGCGACGCTTCCGCACGGGGAAGCAGTGGCCTGCGTTAGACGAAGTGCGGTCGCTGGCCGGATTTGTTCCCGCAGTACTTCATATGTTCGCTGTGCGGAACGTACCAGGCGTGGATGTCGTAATGCGGCATCGACATGCCGGGATGGCCGTGCGGCTCATACCAGATGTCGATGTGATTGATGGTGTAACCCGGGAGCGCCTTGATTCCGTCGAGGTCGATTCCTTTGGCGAACTGTTCCTTCGAGATCATCACTTCGGTGAAGATCGGCTTGCCGTTGAACCACCCGTAGATCGGGCCGAGCGGCCAATCCTTGGGCTTCGAGTAGTGGTAGCCCATCGTCGGGATGCACCCCGCCACCGGAACGACGTCCGTCGGAAGGCCGGGCGGATGTTTGGGTCCGGGCTGCATCATCATTTTCATGATCGCGGGCGTCATGCCGGGCGGCAATTTCATCGGCATGTCCTGCGCGAACACCGGCGCCGCCAACGCAGCGACTGCAACAGCCGATAGGAGCATTCGTCTAAGAAGCATGTCGGGTGTTCCTCAATCGGGTTATAGAGTAAGGGTGGCGATCTTCGACGCCGAGGCACTCGTTCCGGCACGCTAGAAGGGCGGCCGGTGACTTCACGCCCGATCGAGATTGCCGTCGCGCTCGTCAGCCGCGCCGACGGGCGCACGTTGCTGGTGCGCAAACGCGGCACCTCGACGTTCATTCAGCCCGGCGGCAAGATCGAACCCCGCGAAGAACCGGCGGCCGCCGTGTGCCGCGAGGTGCGCGAGGAACTCGGCCTGCACATCGTCCCGGCCGATCTCACCTATTTGGGCCGGTTTGAAGACGTCGCCGTGAACGAGCCCGGTACCGTGGTGGCCGAGGCGTTCTCGATCGTCGTCGATGCGCACGTCACGGCCGCCGCAGAAATCGAGGAGCTCGCATGGATCGACCCGGCATCCCCCGGCAACCTGACGATCGCACCGCTCACCCGCGATCAGCTCTTGCCGCTGCTCGTCTGATGCTCGATCGCCGCACCGCGCTCGCGGGACTCGGTGCGCTCGCGCTCGCGCCCACGCAGATCGCCGCGCAGACCGCACCGGTGGCGATTCACGCCGGACATCCGCCGACCGAAACGGCGGCGCCCGCACTTTACGCGATTCGCTCGGGGCTCTTCGAGCGGGCCGGCATCGCGCTGACGATCGACAAGATGTCGAGCGGCGCGGCGGTTGCCGCCGCAGTAGCCGGCGGCGGCCTCGACCTCGGCGGCACGAGCATCCTCGCCATCATCATCGGTCACACGCACGGCATTCCGTTCACGCTGATCTCGGCCGCCAACGTGATGATGTATCCCGAAGCCGACGGCGGATTGCTGGTGCAAGCGAACTCGCCGCTCGCGGGCCCGAAAGACTTCATCGGCAAGACGATCTCCGCCGCCGCACTGAACGACATCGTCAGCCTCGAGATCTGGACGTGGATGGATCGCGGCGGCGTCGACCCGCACGCGGTGAAGATCGTGGAGATTCCGCAGCCCGCGGCCCTGGCCGCACTCGATGCAGGCCGCGTCGACGGCATCGTGCTGACCGGCAGCGCGTACGCCGAAGCGATCGCCAATCCCAAGGTCCGGCTGCTCTCGCGCGTGGCATCAAACCTCGCGCCGCGCTTCGCGAACACGTGCTGGTTTTCGACCCGCGATTGGGTGACGAAGAACCACGCCGTCGCCGCGCGTTTCGCGCGCGTCATGAGCGATGCGTCGGCTTACGTGAACGCGCACCCCGACGATACGCTCAAGGACGTGCTCGACTACACCGGCATGGACCGCGCGGCCGCGCTCAAGATGAAACGCGCCGTCTTCGCGACGGCGCTCAGCCCGAACGACGTTCAGCCGGTCATCGCGGCCGCGGCGAAATTCAAGATGATCGACAAGGAGTATCCGGCCGCCGAGCTCTTCAGCGACGTCGTACCGCGAGCTTAGCGCGCGTAGCGCGATGAGACGTCGTCGTAGTAAGCGGCGGCGCCCGGATGCAGCGGCGCGCCCGCGTGCGGGGCGTGACGCGTGCTGTAAAAGATGTCCTCGCTGACCGCGTGGCTCGCGCTCGAAACGTCGAGCGCCTTCGCGAGACGCTGCACGACGTCATCGGCGAGACCCTCGCGCACGAGGATCGAGTAGCCCGGATTGGCGAGCGTCGTGACCATCTTCTCTTGGCCGCGGAACGAACGCGGCGGAACCTCGACGATGTCGAGACAGTACTCTTGCGCAACGGCTTCGGCCACGTCGCGATCGAGCGAGAGAAACGCGAGATCGTAGATCGCCGAGGCTTGGCCCACCGCCTGAAAGCGCGTGTTCTCGCGCATCAGCGCGTTCGCGCGGCCGTCCATCCACTGCGCGGTCGACTCGCGCATGACGTTGTACATCGTGCCGCCCCACGCCGCGATGTCGCGATCGACGTCGACCCCGTAGTGTTTGAGATACGCGCGCGAGATCTGCCCGGCGATAAAGCCCGGGGTTGCGATGCACAGGCCGAGTTTCGGCTTCAGGCGCGCGAGGTCGGCGAATTCGCGCACGCCGGTGTCGGCCTTGACGATGTTGTGGAAATAATGGCCCGCATGGATCATGCCGGCGAGGCCGCGCACGCCGCGCAGGTTCTCGCCGCGAAACACGCCGCTCGAGCGGGCGGCCATCGCGGCCGCCGACGTGAGGCTGACCGTCACGTCGGTTTCACCCGAGGCGAGCCAGCGGCAGGTGTCGATTCCGTCGCGGCCCTTGCGTTCGAGTTCCGTTTCGAAACCGGCGGCACGGAACGCCGCATCGGCCCAGCGCATGATCGTCGCCCAGTTTTCGCCCATGCCCTCGATCGAACGCAGCCGGATCTTCTCAGTCACTCGGGTCTCCTACAATATCATGGCGCGAACGTCGAAGTTCTTCGCGATCCAGCCGTATTTGACGGCCGCATCGATCACCGGCTGCAGCGTCGCCGGGTCCAATGACGGCGCGGCAAAGACCGGCGTCATCGTGCGCAGCGTGTCCGGCGACAGCTTCGAAAACCCGGAGATCATCGGGATGAGGTCGGCGTAGTGCGCGTTGACATACGGATAGATGCTCGTGAGCACCTCGCCGAAACGCTGCGCCGTCGCGCGATGATCCTTCGACCACGTATCGACGGTGAACCACGCGGCCGGCATCCAGCGGGCCGCGATCGCGTCGAACGGCGTGCCGAGCACCTTCGCGCCCTGTGCCATCATCGATCCGGTGAAGGGCTCGAAGATGAACGCCGCGTCGAGATGCTTCGACTCGAGGCCCGGCATCATCGAACGCGGCGGCACTTCCACGAACTGCACTTTGTTGCGGTCGACGCCGTTCTTGTCGAGCCACGCGTACATCGCGAGGCCGAGCAGATCGTGCAGCTGGTTCAAGCCCACGATCTTGCCGGCGAGATCCGCCGGCACGTGCACGTCGGAGTTCGCCCCCACCAAGAGACGTGCCGTCGGCGTCGTCGAGCGATAGAGCGTGCCGGGCGCGACCAGGCGAATCGGTATGCCGCGGCTGAACGCTTCCGCCAGCGTGAAGACGTTCGCGTAGGAGACGTTGACCGAACCGCCGATCGCCGCCGCGATCCCGGTGCCGCCCGGCCCGACCGTTTCCACGCTGAGATCGAGACCGGCGTTCTTGAATGCGCCGGACTCGATGCCGCGATAGAACGCCGCCATGTCGGGCGAAACGCCCGGCCCGACGACGATCTTGCCCAACGGCGCATCGGCCCCGAGCACGGCAAAGGCACCCGCGAACGCACCGAATGCGCGCAGCGACTGCGCGCGGTTCATCAAAACCGGCAACGCAAATTCTTCCCTTCTCTCGTCAAGCGCAACATTTCTTCCAGGTCAGCACGAGGCACCCTCCGCACGCCGTCAAAGCTACGCAGCACGTGGATGCCACGGACGACATCGCAGCTTTTGGTTACAAGCAGGAGCTGAAGCGCTCGCTCGGACTCGTCGACCTGCTCACGTACGGTCTCGTCTTCATCGTGCCCATTGCGCCGGTGGCGGTATTCGGCATCGTGTTCAATGCCAGTCACGGCATGGTTCCGCTCGTCTACGTCATCGGACTCGTTGCGATGCTCTTCATCGCGCTGAGCTACATGACGATGTCGGCCGCGTTTCCGGTGGCGGGATCGGTGTACTCCTACACCTCGCTGAGCCTCGGCTCCGCCGCCGGCTTCTTCGCGGGCTGGGCGATTCTGCTCGATTACGTATTGCTTCCGACGCTTTCGTACGTGGTCGCGGCGATCGCAATTCAATCGGTGTTCCCGAGCGTCTCGGGCCCGCTGTGCATCATCGTCATGATCGTCATCGCGACGGTCATCAATTATCTCGGTATCGAGGCCACTGCGCGCACGAGCTTCGTGCTGCTCGCGTTCCAGATCGTGATCTTGCTGATCTTCTGCGTGATGGCGTTGGCAGCGATCGCGCACCACGCCGGCGGGGCGCACTTCTCGTTCGCGCCCTTCTACAATCCGGCCGAAGTGACGCCGGCGCTGATCTTCGGCGCGCTCTCGCTCGCGGTGCTCAGCTTTCTTGGATTCGATGCGATCTCAACGCTGTCCGAAGAATGCCGCGAGGGCCCGAGCATGGTCGGACGCGCGACCATCCTCGCGCTCTGCGCCTCGGCCGCGCTGTTCATCGCGCAAACGTGGCTCGCGTCGCTCTTCGACTTGGGCCGAACGAGTCTGCCGCCGGGCGCCGCAACCGACGGCGCGTTCTACAACGCGAGCGCGCTGGCCGGCGGTCCGGTGCTCAAGTTTCTGCTCGCCGTGCCGGGCATCTTCATCTCGTCGCTCGCCGGAGCCGTCACGGCGCAAGCCGCCACCGCGCGCATCCTCTTCGGCATGGCGCGCGACGGCGCGTTGCCGCGGGCACTCGCCCACATCGACCCCCAACGCAAAGTACCGACGCGGACGGTCTTGCTGGTCGCGGCGGTCACGCTCGTGACCGGCACGACGCTCGTCGGCCGGTTGGAGCTGCTCACCTCGATGGTCAGTTTCGGCGCGCTGATCGCGTTTCTGCTGCTCCAGGTGTCGGTCGTGGCGCACTTCATCGTGCGCGAGCGCAGCCGCAACTGGCTCCGCTACCTCATCTCGCCGGCCATCGGCTTCGCCATCATTGCCTACGTGCTCGTCAATGCCGAAAATAATGCCAAGCTGGCGGCGGCGGCCTGGATGGTGGCCGGGCTCGTCATCTTCGCGGTCTTGCGGTTTGCCGGCCGGACGGTGCTTCCGCCCTGATCGAACGCCCGTTCGCTCGCCGCGCGGGACGCCGTGCGGCTCAAACTCGTCCCATTGTACGGTAGGCCCTCGCCATATAAACGCGAGTGTAGAGAACATGAGTATTCGGGTGGCGCTCCACCACATGACACGCTACACCTACGACCGCCGGGTCAACCTCGGCCCACAGGTGATCCGCCTGCGGCCCGCACCGCACTGCCGCACGCCGATCACGGCCTACCGCCTCGACGTGCAACCGGCGAATCACTTTCTCAACTGGCAGCAAGATCCGCAAGCGAACTGGCTCGCGCGCGTGCTCGTGCCCGATCCGACCACGGAGTTGTCGGTCACCGTCGACTTGGTCGCAGATCTCGCCGTCATCAACCCGTTCGACTTCTTTCTCGAAGCGTCGGCCGAGCAGTACCCGTTCGCCTACGATCCGCAACTCGCGCTCGAACTCGCGCCGTATCTCGTCGCCGAACCGCTCGGCCGACGTTTCGAGAACTATCTCGCGGCGATCGATCGCACGCCGAAGCCGACGACCGCGTTCATTTTTGGCTTGAACGCCGGCCTGCAGCATGACGTGCGATACGTCATTCGCATGGAACCGGGCGTGCAAACGCCCGATGAAACACTCGAACTCGGCTCGGGTTCGTGCCGCGACTCCGCCTGGCTGCTCGTCAACTTACTGCGCCGCCTCGGGCTCGCGGCGCGTTTTGCATCCGGCTATCTCATTCAGCTGAAAGCCGACGTGCAGGCCCTCGACGGTCCCTCGGGCGCGACCCAAGACTTCACCGATCTGCACGCGTGGTGCGAAGTCTATTTGCCGGGCGCCGGATGGGTCGGACTCGATCCGACCTCGGGCCTCTTTGCGGGCGAAGGACACATCCCGCTCGCGTGCGCGGCGAACCCGTTGTCGGCGTCGCCGATCTCCGGCACGGTCGATCCGTGCGAGGTGACGTTCGGCTTCGAAATGTCGGTCACGCGCGTGTACGAACCGCCGCGCGTCACCAAACCGTACAGCGAAGCGCAGTGGCTCGCGATCGATGCGCTCGGCGAACACGTCGACCAGACGCTCGAAGCCGGCGACGTGCGCCTCACGATGGGTGGTGAACCCACGTTCGTTTCCGTCGACGACATGGATGCCGAGGAATGGACGACCGGCGCCGTCGGGCCGACGAAGCGCGACTTCGCCGATACGCTCGTGCGCCGGTTGCGCGATCGCTTCGCGCCGGGCGCGGCGCTGCACTACGGTCAGGGCAAGTGGTATCCCGGCGAACCCTTGCCGCGCTGGGCGTTCGCACTCTACTGGCGCGGCGACGGCAAGCCGATGTGGCACGATGCCGATCTCATCGCCCGCGAACGCGCGTCGGCCCAGCCGACCGAAGCCGATGCGGCCGCACTCGCGCGCGGCGTCGCCGAGCGCATCAACGTCGATCCGGCTTTCGTCGCGCCGGTCTACGAAGATGCGCGCACGCTCGTCGTCAAGGAAGCCGACCTGCCGGAAAACGTGACCGCCTTCGATTCCAAGCTCGAGGATCCCGAAGAGCGCGCGCGCTTGGCGCGATCGTTCACGCGCGGCTTGAACGTGCCGGCGGCATACGTGCTGCCCGTGCAGCGCTGGAACGCGATCCACGCGGGACGTTGGCGCTCCGAACATTGGACGACGCGGCTCGGCCGTCTGCAACTCGTGCCGGGCGACTCGCCGGCGGGACTGCGGCTGCCGCTCGCATCGCTGCCGCATCTCGAAGAAAACGATCGCCCGACGGTTGTTCCACGCGATCCGTTCGCTTCGCTCGCGCCGCTGCCGGATACGACCGCCGCCGACGATCCGTACGCGCCGCCGCAGCAATTCGTGTCGGCCGGCGCGGCCGATCCGCGGCGCATGCAGCAATTCGTCGAGCAGGGCATCGCGATCGACGGCTCCGTGCGCACCGCCATCTCGATCGAACCGCGCGACGGCCGGTTGTGCGTGTTCATGCCGCCGACGGAATCCGCGGCGGACTATCTCGAACTGTTGGGCGCGGTCGAGCAGAGCGCGGCCGAACTCGGGCAGCCCGTGCACATCGAGGGTTATGCGCCGCCGTACGATCCGCGCATCAACGTCATCAAGGTGACGCCGGATCCGGGCGTGATCGAAGTCAACATCCATCCCGCGCGCAGTTGGCGCGACGCCGTCGCGATCACGACCACGATCTACGAAGAAGCCCATCAAGCACGTCTGACGACCGAGAAATTTCAACTCGACGGCAAACACACGGGCACCGGCGGCGGCAATCACATCGTCGTCGGCGCTGCGACGCCCGTCGACAGCCCGTTTCTGCGCCGCCCCGATTTGCTCAAGAGCATCGTCGGGTTCTGGCAGAATCACCCCTCGCTTTCGTATATGTTCTCGGGGCTCTTCATCGGGCCGACGAGTCAGGCGCCGCGCGTCGATGAAGCGCGGTTGGACTCGCTCTACGAACTCGAGATCGCGTTCTCCGAGGTGCCGCCGCGTTCGAGCGCGCGCGTCTCGCCGTGGCTCGTCGATCGCATCTTTCGCAATCTCCTGATCGACGTTACCGGCAGCACGCACCGCACCGAGATCTGCATCGATAAGCTCTACTCGCCCGATGGTCCGGCCGGCCGCCTGGGTCTGGTGGAATTCCGCTCGTTCGAGATGCCGCCGCACGCCGAGATGAGCCTCGCGCAGCAGCTCCTGATCCGCGCCTTGATCGCGCGCTTCTGGGACGAACCCTACGACGCCGGTCTCGTGCGCTGGGGCACCGCCCTGCACGATCGCTTCATGCTGCCGCAGTTCGTGTGGACCGATTTCCTCGACGTGCTGCGCGATCTCAAAGCGCACGGCTTCACCTTCGACCCGGCATGGTTCCGGCCGCACTGGGAGTTTCGCTTCCCGCGCTATGGAAGCGTCCAGTACGACGGCGTGAAGCTGGAATTGCGCGGCGCGCTCGAACCCTGGAACGTAATGGGCGAAGAAGGTACCGCCGGCGGAACCGTGCGCTATGTGGACGGCTCGGTCGAGCGTCTTGAAGTAACGATTTCCGGGTTCACGGCCGGCCGGCACCACGTCCTCGTGAACGGGCGGCGCGTGCCGCTCACGGCGACCTCGATCGACGCGGCCGTCGGCGGAGTACGCTATCGCGCGTGGCGCGGTCCGCACGCGCTCCACCCCACGATCGCGCCGCACGGACCGCTCGTCTGCGAAATTTGGGATGAGGCCGTGTCGCGTTCGCTCGGCGGCTGCACGTATCACATCACGCATCCGGGCGGCCGCAATTACACGACCTTCCCCGTCAACGCCTACGAGGCGGAAGGCCGGCGGCTCGCGCGCTTCGAGCCCTTCGGCTATACGCCGGGCGTTTTCGTGCCGCCGGCGCTGACGCCGAACCCGGATTTTCCGCACACGCTCGATCTGCGGCGTCGCTAGCGCAAACGTGGCCAATGCAGCTCCGCTCTTCGGTGAAGAGGCCCTCGGACGTTACGACGAGTTGCTCGACGGGTCGGGCGCCGTGCGCCCGCACTGGCAGCGGTTGGCCGCGGCCTTCGCCGCGATGGGAACGGACGAATACCGGCACCGCATCGAGTCGGCCACGCGCATGGTGCGCGAAAACGGCGTCACCTACAACGCGTACGACGAAGCATCGGGCCTCGACCGGCTCTGGCAACTCGACATCGCACCGTTCGTCGTCAGCGCCGGCGATTGGGCGATCATCGAAGCCGCCGCCGCGCAGCGCGCGCGGCTGGCCAACGCGATCCTGCACGATCTCTACGGCGAGCAGCGCCTTCTGCGCGAGGGGATCGTGCCGCCGCACCTCGTGCTCGGTCATCCGCAGTACCTGCGCGCGCTGCAAGGCGTCGTTCCGCCGAACGGCGTGCACGTTCATCTTTACTCGATGGACATCGCGCGGATGCCCAACGGTTCGTGGACCGTCCACGCCAGCCGCGCCGATGCGCCGACCGGGCTCGGCTACGCGCTCGAAAACCGCGTCGTCGTCAGCCAGACGTTTCCGGAACTGTTCGGCGATCTCGGCGTCCAGCGGTTAGCGACGTTTTTCCGGCATCATCGCGACGCCGTCGTGAACCTCGCCGGCGGCGTCGCCGGCCACGCCGTTCTGCTCACGCCCGGTCCGTACAACGAAGCCTATTTCGAGCACGCGTATCTGGCACGCTACTTGGGTCTCGAACTCGTCGAAGGCGACGATCTCTCCGTGCGCGAGGGCATCGTCTATCTGCGCACGCTCGGCGGCCTCGAGCGCGTTTCGGTCATCTTCCGCCGGCTCGACTCGGACTTCGCCGATCCGCTCGAGCTGCGCGCGGATTCCGCTCTCGGCGTTCCCGGTCTCGTGGAAGCGATTCGCGCCGGCAACGTCGTCATGGCGAACGCGCTCGGCGGCGGCGTCGTCGAATCTCCGGCGCTCGATGCCTATCTGCCGAACGTAGCGCGCGCGCTGTTCGGCGAAGATCTGCTCTGCCGCGACATTCCCACGGTCTGGTGCGGCACGTCGTGGGGTCGCGCCGAAGGGCTCGCGCGGCTGCGCACGGGGATCGTTCGCAGCGCGTTCGACGCTTGGCCGATCTTTTCGCGCGGCTCGTCGGCGCGTTCGGGCAGCGATCTCGGCGCCGACGAAATCGCCGCCGTCGCCGACACGATCGAGCGGCGCGGGGCGACGATGGTCGTTCAGGATCTCGTTCCGCTCGGCGTCGCACCGACGTTCGAACGCGGGAACTTCACCTCGCGGCCGATGACGCTGCGCGTCTTTGCCGCCTGGACGCCCAACGGCTACGTGGTGATGCCGGGCGGGCTGGCCCGCATCGCGAGCGACGATTCCGTGCGCGCGATCTCGATGCAATCGGGCTCGGCGAGCAAGGACGTGTGGGCGCTCGCCAGCGGTCCGGTCGACACGTTTAGCCTGTTGCGCCCGCCGACGGCGCGCGTGGAGATCCGGCGCTCCGGCAACGAAGCGCCGAGCCGCGCGATGGACAATCTGTTCTGGCTCGCGCGTTACGCCGAGCGCCTCGAGCATTTGGTCCGCGTGCTGCGTGCGGTAGTGATGCGCTTGGCCGGCGACGGGGGCTCGACGACCACGATGACGGCCGTCGCGCTCGTGCAGCGTTTGCTGCTCCCGCTCAAGTACGTCACCGAGGAAGCCGTCGAGGAAGCCGTTGCGGGCAACGATGCCGCGCTGCGTGACGAAGTCGACGACGTCATCTTCGGCAAAGAGCTGATCGGGCTGCAGCGTTTGCTCCAGCGCGTCGCGCGCACGGCGTGGGCCGCGCGCGACCGGCTCTCGCTCGATACGTGGCGCGCAATCTACGCGCTGACCACGCGCGATACGCCCGACGACACGCCCGACGCCTTCGGCTGGGCCGGCGCGCTCGCATATCTCGACATGCTGATCCGCCGCACCGCAGCGCTTTCCGGTTTGGCCGATGAGAACATGACGCGCGGCAACAACTGGCTCTTCTTCGATCTCGGACGGCGCATCGAGCGCACGCTCGCCGGGTGCGACGTGCTGCGCCGCACGCTCACCGTTGCCGACGAGCGAGAGAGCGGCGCGATCCAGGTCGCACTCGAAATCGCGGACAGCGCGATGACCTACTCGTACCGCTACCAGAACGCGTTTCAAGCCGCGCCGGCGATCGATCTGCTCTTGCTCGATGCGAGCAACCCGCGCGCCGTCGCGTTTCAGATCGACGCGATCGCGCGTCACACCGGCGATCTGCCGATGATCACCGAAGCGCAGCAGCACGCGCAGGGCCGCATGATCGCGCTGAGCTTGAAAGCGGAGATCGCCTCGGCCGACGCGTACGCGCTCGCAACCGTCGGCGCCGGACGCGAACGGACGGCGTTGATCGCGCAACTGGACGAGACCGAGGGCGCGGTCTCGCGGATTGCCGAAGTCGTCGGCGACGCCTACCTGCAGCATCTGCGGCGCTACCGCGCGTGAGCACGTACATCGTCCGCCACCGGACCACGTACACCTACGAATCCGACGTCGCCTATTCGCGCATCGTCGCGCATCTCGTCCCGCGCGAGACGGCGCGCCAGCAGCGGCTATTTACCGAGGTGACCGTCGAGCCGAAACCGCTCAAGCGCTTCGAGCGCACGGATTTTTTCGGCAACACCACCAGCTGGTGCATCATCGACGAGCCGCACGAGGAACTCGACGTCACCGCCGAGAGCCGCGTGTCGGTCGAACCGATACCGAACTACGCATTGGTGCCGGGAGCAGCCTGGGAGGACGTCCGCTCGTCGTTCGAGCCGCCGCAACCGCCGGACATGTTCGACGTCGTGCAGTTCACGTTCGATACGCCCCTGACGGAAAGCGATCGCGGTGTCGTCTCCTACGCGCGCCGGAGCTTTACACCCGGACGCAAACTCTTCGCCGCGGTGCTCGACCTCAACTCGCGCATTCATGCCGACTTCGCGTTCGACAAGAAAGCGACCGACACGCACACGACGGTCAAAGAAGCCTTTGCCTTGCGGGCGGGCGTGTGCCAAGATCTCGCCCACGTCGGTATTTCGTGCGTGCGCTCGATGGGACTCGCCGCGCGCTACGTCAGCGGCTATCTGCGCACGCATCCGCCGCCGGGGCGCGAACGCCTCATCGGCGCGGATGCCAGCCACGCGTGGTTTTCGGTCTGGATCCCGCCCTTCGGCTGGGTCGACTTCGACCCCACCAACGACATGCTGCCCAGCAGCGAACACATCACCGTTGCCTGGGGCCGCGAATACGGCGACGTGACGCCGATCCACGGCATCATCACCGGCGGAAGCGAGCACGAAGTCGACGTCGCCGTCGACGTGATCCCCGAACTTCAGTCGTGAATCACGGACAAGCCGAAGATCGACGGTAAGCCCGTGACGATTTGCTTGAACGACTCGCCGTAGTCGCTCGACATCCAAACGGAACCGTCGCTCATGCCGGCGAGGAACGACCCGGCGGTGCGGCGATCCGTCGTGACCGCACGCGGCGAGGGCAGAATCATTTCGGGCAGACCGCCGCCGCTGAGCATCGTCCAGTGCTTGCCCTGATCTTCGCTGCGGAAAAGCCCGGCGTTCGCGCCCTGCGGGCCGCGCCAGGTGAGCGGCGGACCGGCCGATGCCGCGGTGAAGAGCACGTTGGGCTTTGATGAATCGACGGCCAGCTGCGACATGTACCTGCGGCTGAGGCCGTCGTTGGCTAACGTGAAGTGCTCGCCGCCGTCCTCGCTGCGGAAGCAGCCTTTGCCGCTCGTCGTCACGATGACGTCGGCGTTATCCGGCATCACGGTGACGGTATGCGAATCGAACTCCGCGCCGTTCTTGATGGTGGCCCACGTTTCGCCGCCGTCGAGCGAACGGATGATGTAGCCCTCCTCGATTGCGCCGAAGATGCGCTTGGGATCGTTGCGCGAGAGCCCGATGCCTTTGACGTGCGCGATGTAGGGCGGACCGGGGAACGTCCACTCTTTCGTTTCGGGCATCGTATGCATTTGCTCGCTGAACGTCCACGACTCACCGTAGTCGACGCTCTTGAAAACGGCCGCCGGTCCGGTCCCGACGTAGATTTCACCGGTGACCGGATGCTGCGCGATGCACCAGCATTGCTTGAAGATGATGCCGTTGTTCTTCTCGGCCCACGTCTTGCCGCCGTCGTCGGACCGGAAGACGCCGCCGCGCCCGGTCACGGCGTAGCGCCGGTTCGGCAAACGATGATCGGCGAGGATCGGCCACACGCGTCCTTGACCCTGCAGCCCGACCGGCTGCACGTCGCGCACGGTACCGTTGAGGCGGCCCGAAAAGAGGCCGTTTTCGGTGGAAACGTAGAGCGTCGACTCGTCGGCCATGTTCGTATCTCCGGGATTATGCGGAAGCGGGATGGAGCGTCGACCGCGCACAGCTGACGACGAAATCGGTGAGGCGATCGCTCAGCAAGTGCTCGTCGATGCCGCTCGCGTTCAGATGCGCGATTTGCGAAACGTGGTTGTGATGCGGTAAGTAGAGCACGTTCGGCCACCGGCCGTCGCGCTCGAAGAACGCTTGCGCGAGATTCCACGACTGACGGTGGGCACCCGGTGCGTCGAACTCCGAGATCGAAATCATCACCGGCAAACCCGACGCCACGAGCCCCGGGATGCACGATGCCTCGGCGCGCGCCTGCGCGTCGTTGCCGAAGTAGGCGACGACGTGCGGCGCCGATGCGCTGAACTCGTACGATCCCGACATCAGCACGATGCCGTTGACGCCGCCGCCGGGGCGCGCGTGCAGATCGGGTCGCGCACCGTAGCACGCCACGTGCGTCGCGCCGGCGGATTGGCCCAGCAGCGTGATCGCGTCCGGATCGCCGCCGTACGGCGCGATATTCGCCCGCAGCCACTCAACGGCCGCGCCGACGTCGGCCGCACCGGCCGGATATTTGTGGGCCGGCGCGAGGCGATAGGTCATCGTGACGCCGACGAACCCGTTGCGCGCCGCCCACACGCCGACGTTATCGTTGTACGGTGTTCCCGGCGTGCGCTTGTCGCCGCCGACGTAGGCGCCGCCGTGGACGAAGAGCACGACCGGCCGCGCGCCGGCGGTCTCCGTTGGAGCGAAGATATCCAGCCGATGGCGCGCGTCGGGCCCGTACTGCTCGTCGCGCACCACGCGCAAGTCCGCATACGGGTCCGTTTCGTGATACGGGGTCAGCACCGCGCGCACCGCGGCGCCCTCTTCCGGAGCGAGCGGCACGCTGAGCTTTATTGCAGCCAGTGCGCGGATCAGGTCTTCACGCATGATTCATCACCAGTTTATCAACCGTAATCGGTTGGGCAAGCATTTTGTACTTCACGGCGGCATCGAAGATCGACTGCAGGGCGGGCACCTCGAAGGTCAGCGCATAGCTCTTGGCCCCGATGTCTTGCTGCTGACCGGTATACTTCGTAATGATCGCCGTAGCTTGCTTGGCGTTCTTGGGATCGTTGGCCCAACGCGCGGCTTGGCGCATCGATTCGGCAAAGGCGCTCACGATTTGCGGGTTCTGCGCGATCCAGTCGTTCGTGCCGAACCAGGCCGACACGATGATCCGCGGGTTGCCGAGGCCGTCGAAGGGGTTGCCGAGCGTGCGAATCTGCGGCCGAACCTGGGTCAACATCGGGTCGGTGAGCGTGGCGGCGTCGACCGTGCCGCGTTCCAGTGCCGGGGCGACTTGCGCCGGCACCAGCTCGACGAACTTGACCGCCGTCGAATCGCCGCCGTTGCGGTCGATCCAGGCATTGAGCGCCAAGCGGATGAGCCCGCTCAAGCTGATCGTCCCGACCGTCTTGCCGCTAAGATCCTTGGCCGTTTTGATCGGGCTCGACGGCCACACCACGAACGCGTTGGACGGGTTGCTGTTCACCGCCACGGCCGCCGGCGAAATCCAGCTGATCGGAATGCCGTGTTCGCGCGCTTGCGCGAGGGTGAGGGTGTTGGCGATGCCGATCTGCGCGTTCCCGGTCGCGATCGCCTCGATCGCCGCTTGACCCTTCGTCAAGTTCGTGATCTCGACGTCCAAGCCGGCGCGCTTGAACATGCCCGTTTCCTGCGCGAAGAACGCCTGGAAACCGTCGGCGTCGATGACGATGACGTGGAGTTTCGCCGGCGTTGCGGCGCGCAGCATCTTCGAGCGCACGGCCGCCGAGCGCGGAGATCAGGCTCGTGACGAAAGCAGCGCGGCGCATCATGGTGTCCTACCGAACGTCGAAGGCGAGGTGATACGCCGGATAACGTTCGCCCGGATGGTCGCGTGCGTTGAGCATCGGCTGCAAGAAGTAGCCGCCGGCAACGGCGTTGACGTCGGCCGGCGTTCCGGGACCGAGAATTTGACCCGTATAGATCGTGGGGTACAAGTCGATGTAGTGGCGCCCGATGCGCCCGGGTGCGCGAATTGTGATCGCGACGTCGCCTTGGCTGTTGAAGCCGCACGCGTAGCCCAAGTAGCCGTTGTCGAGATCGAGCGTATACGTATTGCCCGTTTCGGACCAGCCGATGCCGGTGAGATGAATCGACACCGGGTCGCCGGGGTGAACGGCGGCCGGCGCGATCGGATCGAGCTGCGGCAAAATCGAATATGCGACCGTCGCCTCAGCCGATGCGTCGGGCCCGCTCGCGGCATGCGCGACGATGTGGTGCGGACCGCCCAGGTCCGCCGGCGTCTTCACGTGCAGCACGAACGCACCGCCGGCGTCGCTGCGCACGGTCGTGAGCGGACCGCGCTGCGTTTCCCAGCCGGTCGCGCTCAAGCGGTTTCCGACGACGGTCTCCCATTCGACCGCGATGGCGCTCGCGGGGGCGAAGCCGCTGCCGTGCAGCGTCAGCGGGCTGCCGACGGCGCCGCTCGTGTAGTCGACATCGAGGTGCGGCGTGCCCGGTAGCGGCGGCGGATCGACCGCAACCGCGCGCGGCACAGCTTGCGCGGCTGCCGGCGCTGCCGCGAGCGCCGGTCCGCCAACGATGCGGAAACGCGCCGCGAGAATCATCGGGATGATCGCCTGATAGTCGGGGCTCTGCTGCAAGTTGAGGTAGGGGCCGGCGTGACCTTCGATCGCTTGCAGCGTGTGGAAGCCGGGTTCACCGCTCGCGCGAATCGTCACGCGTGCCGTGCCGTGCGTCGTGATGCCGGAGAGCCAGCCGGTTTGCGCGCCGTCGTAGAGCAGGTGCCACACGGCTTGATAGAAGCGGTAGCCGATCCCGGTCATCGTGATCGTGATCGGCGTGCCGGGCGGACCGGATGCCGGTTGCATGGTCATGTGCGGGATTACGGTGAAGCCCTGATGCGCGACGAGCGCGCCGCCGCTTTCGGGATGCAGTTCCACGTCGTGGATGTAACCGAAATCTTCCGGTACGGTGAAACGCGCGGTCAACGCGCCGGCGGCGTCGCTCGATGCAATCAGCAGCGTTTGCGTCGATTCGGGCGCGACGATGCCGTAGAACTTCGGGCCCTCGACGCGCCAGTTCGGACGCGCGCTGCGCCACACCAGTGTGAAGCGCGCGCCGGGCGGCAGGCCCGTGGCGCGTGCGATCACCGTCGTTCCGACGTTCGCCGCGACCGGCGCGAACGTCAGACGCGCCGCGCTACTCTGTGCGGTCGCGGCGGAAACGACGGCGCAGCACAGCGCTGCCGCCGCGGTGAGCACCGCGAGCGGCCGGCGGATCATTTCGCGGCCGCGGGGTCCGTCTTCGCGACGATCTGCAAAACGGCGACGCCGACTTCCTGACCGATCGGCGCGAACGAGGTGGTATGCCCCGCGTTATCCGTAGCCGCGGCCGTCCAGGTGAGCGTGCCCGTCGGATGGTCGTGCGAGACCGGGTACGCCGCTGCGAAGTACAGGGCGTGGCTGGGCACCGGAACGTTCGGCGGCGGATGCGGCTGGTAGACGAGCGGGATCTTCGCGCCTTCACCGGTGGTGACGACCACTTTGACCCCTCGCTGCGTGATTTGCTCACCCGTCAGCGGGACGCCGTTCGCATCGGCCACCACGGCCCGGAAGATGATCGTGTCGCCGGGCGCAAACACGCTCTGCGTCACGCACAACGCGCCCTGCACGCCTTTGCCTTGGCGAGCGCTCGTGACGACGTCGGCATTGAGGCGCAGCGCCGCGGCACCCGGGGCCGATTGTGCGGAAGCGGGTAGCGCACCGGCGCAGTAGCCCAAAAATGCGGTGACGGCGAGGCCGATGAGAATTCGCATGTGGCGATACTTGGTTCGGCCGACATGGAAACCTTCTGCCGTCAGGTCAATGCGGCAGGAATTTTCTCGCGAAAATGTTCGAACGTGGCGCGTAGACCACTCGCGAGATCCGTCTCCGCCGTCCACTCGAGTTCGCGAGCCGCCTTTGCGCAGTCGAAGTACACGTCCCGGATATCTCCCGGCCGTCGCGGCGCGCGATCGATCGGCGCGCTGAACCCGCTGACTGAAGACAACGCCTCGTAGATCGCGTTGACCGACGTCTTCCGTCCGGTCCCGATGGCGTAGATCTCACCCGAGCCGCGCTTGAGTGCGGCGAGGTTCGCGCGAACGACGTCTCCCACGTACACATAGTCGCGCGTCTGCTCGCCGTCCCAATCGATGCGCACGCCGTTTCGCGCAAGAAATTTTCCGATGAAGATCGCGATGACGCCGGCTTCGCCGTTCGGGTCCTGCCGAGGTCCATAGACGTTGCCGTAGCGCAGCGCGGTGAAGTCGAGCCCGTGTTCGGTCTGATAGAAGCGCAGGTAGTGTTCCGCGACCATTTTGGTGATGCCGTATGGAGAGACCGGGCGCTGCGGCGAAGCCTCGGTCACCGGCAGTTCGGCGAGATCTCCGTAGGTGGCGGCGCTCGATGCGAAGATCACCTTGCGCGTTCCGGACGCCACCGCGGCATCGAGCACGTTGAGCAATCCGAGCACGTTTACTCCGGCGTCGAATTGCGGATCGCGCGATCCGATTGCGACGCTGTGTTGCGCTGCGTGATGACAGACGATCTCCGGATTGAACTCGTGAAATATTCGTTTGACGCCGGCGTCGCGGATATCCAAGTGCACGAACGACGCGCGCGAGTCGACGTTGTCGCGCCGTCCGCCGCCATGTTGCCACAGATTGTCGATCACGACGACGTCGTGCGAACGGGCAATGAGCGCATCGACGATGTGTGAACCGATGAATCCGGCTCCGCCGGTGACGATTATCCGCATGACTATAGATACTCACACCGAACGAAGGTAGCGCCAAGATGCTCGCGGCCCATACGTACTAGGACGTTCGGCCCCCTCGCATTTTGGGGCACGTAAACCTTTTGCCAAGCACGTTTCCCGGCGCAGACCGATGCTGTACATATGTTCTGACGTGTTCTCAAATTTCGCGCGGTTAGCGACTAACCGCTCATTAACTCACTCGGCGAGTGCGCAGCGATGAACTTCCGGCGCTGGCTGACGATTCTCGTGCTCGTACCGCTCGTTCTCGTCGTCTGCACAACCGCCGGCCTCATCGCCCTCGCTCAGGCAACGCGTCAAGCGGAAGGCGACGCCCAACGCGTCTCGGAGCTCTACTCGAACGTCTCCGAACTCACGATGAGCCTGCTGCAATTAGAGCTGCAAGCGCGAGCGTATGTCTCCACCGGCGATGCGAGCGATCTCGACGCCTATGAGGGCACGCGCCAAACCTTCGACTTCCAAATGGCACATCTGTACGCCGACTCGCGTCCCGAACCGGTCCTCGCAGCTCAAGTTCCGGGGCTGGAGCGCCTCGCTCGGGAGACGCTGGCGCAGTTGGATGCAGCGGTGCGCACCCGGCAGGCAAGCCGGCTGCCGCAAAGCGATCGCGACGGAACGGAAATGTTCTCGGTTGCTCAAAAACAATTCGCGGACACCGCCTATCAACTCCGCGCGCGCCGTCTAGGCGGCCTCACGCATCTTTGGGACGAAGGCGCCGCCGTCATTGCAGTGGCGCTCGCGTGCGGTCTCTGCGTCACGATCGTCTTGGCAATCGTGGCGCGCCGTCATCTCGCCCGCCGGATCGAGTACGTCGAGCGCCGGGCGCGCGCATACGAAACGAAGGACGATGCGGCAGCCCTTCCCCCGGTCGGCGGCGGCGACGAAATCGCCCACCTCGACGACGCGCTTCGAACGATGGCGTCGACCATCCGCACGCGGGAATCCGAGCTGCGGGTCGCGCTGGGCGAAGCCGAGGCCGCCTCACGGGCAAAGTCGGCATTCGTAGCAACGATCAGCCACGAGATCCGGACCCCGCTCAACGGCGTGATCGGGATGAGCGAACTGTTGACGGAAGCCGATCTCGCGCCGCCGCTGCGCGATTACGTTGAAACCATCAGTACGTCGAGCAAGCTGCTGCTCGAGCTGATCAACGGCATCCTCGACTTCTCGAAGCTATCGGCGGGAGCGCTGACGCTAAACACCGGCCCGGTCATGGTCGAGCCGCTCGTTCGCGAGACGGCCGCGCTTTTTTCGCGGCAAGCGCGGGAGGCGGGCCTGGATCTGCGCGTCCAGGTTGCGCCAAACGTCCCCGACACCGTCGACGCCGACGCATTGCGCTTGCGGCAGATTCTCGCCAATCTCATCGGAAATGCCGTGAAGTTTACGCCGGCCGGGTCCGTCACGGTCTCTGTCGCTGCGGGCCCGATCGTCGACGAACGGTCGACGCTGTGCTTCGACGTCATCGATACCGGGGTCGGAATAGACCCCTCGCTGCACGAGACGATCTTCGAGCCCTTTCGTCAGGCCGACATGTCCACAACCCGTCGCTTCGGCGGCACGGGGCTCGGCCTATCGATCTCGCGCCACCTGGCCGCGATGATGAACGGCTCGATCGCGGTGCGCAGCACCCCCGGCTCGGGCACGACCTTCTCACTCAGCGTCCCGTTACGCGTCCTCTCCGCCATTGCCGCCGCGACGCCGCCCGCCGGGCTGCCATCGAACGCCGTCGCCGACGAGCGCCACGAATCCGTATTGCTCGTCGAGGACAACGAGGTCAACCAAAAGGTCGCCACGCGCATGCTGCAGCGGTTGGGGCTGCACAGCGACGTCGCAGCCAACGGCAGCGAAGCGCTTGGCGCACTCGAACGTTCGCGCTACGACCTCGTCTTCATGGATCTGCAGATGCCGGTGATGGATGGGTTCGAAGCTTCCACCGAACTGCGGCGCCGGGAGCAAGCGACCGGCGGGCACGTTCCGATCATTGCCATGACCGCCAACGCGCTGCCGGAAGACCGGGAAGCGTGTTTCGCAGCGGGCATGGACGACCACGTTGCCAAGCCGGTAACGCTCGCCGAATTGCGCCGCGTGATCGAGCGCTGGCTTCCGGAACACGCCGACGCGTGAACGAAACGAAAGGATCAGCCATGAGTATTTCTGATATCGCCCGGTTACTCGGTAGGCCGGACGTCCAACGGCACGATCGTGCAGCTATCCACCGCTGCTACTGGCGCTGCGGTTGTGAGGCGGTCAACGTCCGCGGTCTGTGTTACGAGGACGGCTGGTCGTTCATGCCGTGCGGCCGGCATCCGTCCGCTGCCTGCGGTTCGTCCTAGGCCTCGGCGGTGTGATCGGTTTCACGATCGAGCACGCGGACCAGCAGCTCGGAGCGCGACTTTGTTCCGGCCTTCCGCAGAATGTTCTTCACATGGTCACCAACCGTGCCCTCGCTGATGAAAAGATCGGCCGCGATACGGGGGCTGCTGTAACCTTTTAGGATGAAGCCGAGAACTTCGCTTTCCCGGTTGGTGAGTTTGAATCGCTTGCTCGCCAGCGCGAGCGAGTTACTGCGCGCGCCGATGTCCTCGATAAAAGCCGCGACGTAGCCGTCGAGTTCCCCGGTGAGCGGGACCACGCGCAGCATTAGACCGGCCCCGAGTTCTTCATAGGACGGCTCGCGGATCGCGCCCGCGAACTTCAGTTCCTTCAGACGCGCCAGGCTCGCCCCCAGAAGCTTGCTATTGACCAAATTCGGCGACGAAAATTCCACTTGGCCGCTGCGGTTCACGATGAAAAATTTCGGTGCGTCCCGGCGCTGCAAGCGTGCGAGCGCCCGCTCGCCCCGCGCGTTCACGGGTTGTTCATCTTCATCGGATCTGCGGGCGATAGACACGGACTCAGCAACTCTCCATTAGGCCGACCCTCGTACGAAAAAACAATGCTGCGCATTGTATACGTCTCCTACCGTACGAACGTCGCGACTTGTTGGGCGCATTCTTTTGCCCATTCATCATTACGCGAAACGCGCGTTAGGGTGGGATGGATGGCTACAGCGTAATGCTTTTGTATGGAACGTTGCAATGGACTATTGACCCAAGCAAATCCCAGACGAATGGGCATTTTCACTGTCAATATCCCGTGTTCGGGGGAGTGCGCGCGATATCTGGTCCCGGGTATTTAGTTACATATCTTCTTGCAACGCGACGTGTCTAACGTCGCAGGTCCACCTAAATTCCTAGGAGCCTACAAATGCCGTCGCAACTGACAAATCGCACGCTGATCATCGAAAGCCAAGCTCTCTTCGCGAAGGCACTGGCTCAAGTGCTCTCACTGGATTCGTCGATCGAAGTTGTCGGAGATGCCGTTTCGGTAAGCGAAGCCTACATCGCCTCGACGCGTCCGGATATTATCCTGATCGATATCGACGGCGGCCTCGTCGATCTCACCGAAGCGGTAACCTGCAGTCGCAAGGTATCGCCGAATGTGAAAATTTGCACCTTGTCGATGCACTTGCAGCCCGACGTGATGCAACGTTGCCTCAACGCCGGCGTCGACGGTTATATCGTCAAGGACGTTTCGCCCAACGAATTCATGCGCGCCATCAAATCGGTCGCGTCGGGCGAAACCTACGTCGATCCGCGCATCGCCGGTCGTCTGCTCCGCAGGCGATCGAGCCCACAGCGTTACCCGGATCCGTGCGATCTTTCGATGCGCGAAGTCGAGGTGGTCCGGTTGATCGTCGCCGGCATGTCGAACAAGGAAATCAGTTCGAACCTCCACCTGTCGGAAAAAACGATCAAAAATCACGTCAGCCGGATCTTCACCAAGTTCAATTGTACGGCGCGCACGCAGGCAGCAGTATACGCGCTGCGCTCGGGGTTAGTCTGAACGCGGGGTTAAGGTTTCCCAAAAGTCCCTTGTGCGATGCACCGCATGTGCGTAACGTCACATCGTGCATCCACCCTCAACTCGCGAAGCCTCCGGGAATATGAAGTCGATCCCACTCGGGATCATCGAGCCGCAGCGACTCTTCGCACCGTTCCTGAACCAGGTGCTGTCCGAAGCGGGCTTCAGCGTCGTCGTATCGCTCGAAACGCTTTCGCTCGACGAACTCGGCCGCAACGAACCGACGGTGGTATTCATCGATATCGACTTCATCGAAGTCGATCCGATCAACGCTTTGCGCCAGATACGGCAGATCGTACCCAACGCTACGATCTGCGCGTATACCGGCCGCGCCGATGAAGGCTGGGCGGCGGCGTGTATTCGCGCCGGCGCCAACTGCGTGATCAGCAAATCTGCCGCACCCTCGGAAATCGTGGCCGGCATTCAGCGCGCGCTGCGCGTCGGCTCGTACGTCGATCGCCGCTTCGACGGCGACGACGAGTCCTCCGAAGAAATTTAGTCTCCGCCGTTCCAGTCGAAAAGTCGCGCCGCCCTTAGGACGTTCGACTCTCTAAGCCTTGCGGTCACTGCGCTACGATGGGTGCCTCTACCCGAACGACGCAGGGACCACACGTGAGCGCAAGTGTCAGTGGAGAAGCCGCCACTTCTTACCACACTCCGAGCCTAACCATTGCGCCGACCAAACGGCGGCCGAAGGTCTTCGGCCGCCGCTGGGCGGCATTGCTCGTCGTCACCGACGTCACGATGTTTCTCTTGGCAGCCTTGACGGCAACCGAAATCGTCAAAGCCGGCAGCTACGTGCCGGCACCGGGCGACAGCATCCTGGTATCGACGATGATCTATGCGGCCTTCTGGCTCATCATCTTCGAGCGGCTGGGACTCTACCGCCAGTCGTTCGCAACGACGGTCAAAGACGAAATCTACTATACGGCCGCAGCGCTCGCGCTCGGCGCACTGCCGCAGTTTCTGCTCTTCACGTTCGTGCCGTCCGTATCGTCGTCGCGCTCCGTGCTGCTGTTATCCGTGGCCATCGCTTCGGTGACCGTCGGGACCACTCGGGCCCTGTTGCACCTTTCGCGCGCTCGTCTGAGCGAACAATTTCCGCCGCGCATCGCCGTCGTCGGTCACGCCTCGCGGCTCGATTCGGCGTTGCAATCGCTCAATTTTCCGCCCAGCACGCGCGTGCTGCCCCTGATCGAGGCCGACGTCGAGTCGACCTTGCTCGATCTCAACCTCACGCAAGACGAAAATCTCAATCGCGTGCCGTGGCTGCGCCAAGCGCGGGCCTGGGGCGCCGACACGATCCTCATGACCGAGATCCTGCCGCCGCACGTGTTGCCGCTGCTGCTGGAAGCCACGGCCCGGGACCGCATCAAGCTCGCGTTTGCTCCGCCGCGCCTGTGCGCCCATGCCTATGAGTACACGCTCCGCACCGACGGTCATCAAGCCCTCATCGTGCCGTTCCGCCTCAGCGCGTGCCGTCCGATCGCGCGCGTCACCAAACGCGCCTTCGATCTCGTTCTGCCTCGGTCGCGCTGATCGTCGCGACGCCGGTCATGCTGGCGGCAGCGGTGGCGATCTTGATCGAATCCGGCCGCCCCATTTTCTTCACCCAGTCACGCGTCGGGCGCAACGGCCAGGTGTTCGAAGTCCTGAAGTTCCGCACGATGCGCGTCGACGCCGAAGGCGTCTCCGGCCCGGTTTGGGCGAGCGCGCGCGATCCGCGCAAAACTCGCCTCGGCTCGTTTTTACGCCGCACGAGCATCGATGAGCTGCCGCAGATCTTGAACGTGCTGCGCGGCGAGATGTCGATCGTCGGTCCGCGTCCCGAACGCCCGGTTTTCGTGGAAGAGTTTCGCCGCCAGCTCCCGCGCTACGACGAACGCCACCTCGTGCGTCCCGGCATCACCGGCTGGTCGCAAGTGCACATGAAACGCGTGCTGTCCGTCAGCGACGTCTCGGAAAAACTCAGCCACGATCTGTTCTACATCGAAAACTGGTCGTTCTTCATGGACGTGTCGCTGGTCGTGAAGACGGCAGCTGAATTTTTATTTCACCGGGCGGCGTAATGCCGCGATCGGGAGCGCCCGGCCTAGCCGGCCAAGCAGGGCTGGTACTTCTTCGGAAATTCGAGCGGCTACATCGTTGCGATCGTGACCGGCATCGTCGTGGCGCGCACGCTCGGCCCCGCCGGCAAAGGCGTCGCGGCATGGGCCATGCTCGTCATGTCCTGTTTACGACGTTCGGCAGCGGCGTACAGTCCGGCATCATGCATGCTTGCGGACGTAACGCGCGGCCGCAAATCATCGCCTACGGAACCGCCCTGCGGCTGCTCGGGCTCGATGTATGCCTTCCGGCCGCACTCGCCCTCGGTGTGGCCGCCGTGGTCGACCCGGGACATGCCTCATTGGCCTATGTGGCCTGCGCGGTCCCGTTTGCCGTCTACTGTCAGATCGCCAATGCCATCTTCATGCTGCAGGGCGACATCCGTTCGACCGTCATCCAAGCCGCGATACCGCCGTTCGGCGTCGCCTTATTCACGATTCCGGCGCTGACGCTCTTTCACGGTGGTTTATCGGCGGTATTGGGTATTTGGTCCCTGATGTTTGCGGCGTCCGCATGCTACGCGATGGTCCGGCTAGGGCACTACATGCCCCCGCTCACGTTTGCGGGCGGCCGCGACGCGCTCAGGGAACAGGCCTGGTACGGGCTAAAAAGCGGCGCGACGTCGCTGGCTGGTTTTCTCAACTTGCGCATCGACGTCTTCGTGATCGGCGCCATGCTCGACGCACGTACGCTGGGTATCTACAGCCTCGCAGTGGCGACCGGCGAGCTGATGTGGCAGCTAAGCCGCCCGCTCGCCTTCAGCGCGATGGGCCGCGTCGCGGCCGCCGACCGCGAGCAGGCGGTAGCGCTGACCTGCACCATCACGCGTTCAATCGTCGCGCTCGAAGCCGGACTCGGCGCGCTGCTCTTTCTCGTCGCCCCCGCGGCGATTGCGCTTGTGTATGGCCGGCAATATGCCGAGTCGGCCACCGATCGTTCGCGCGCTCATCCCTGGGCTGATTCTGTATGCTGCGCAAATGCCGCTCGGGTTCTTCGTTTCGGCCAAAGATGGGAGGCCGTTCGCAATGCTGACGGTTCAAACGGTCGCCGTCGTTGCATGTGCGGCGATCAGCGTCCTTACGATCCCGTATCTGAACGTCCTCGGTGCCGCACTTGCTACCGTCGTAACCTATGGCGCAACCTGGTTTGCGACAGCGCTCCTCTTTGCGCACAGCACCGGCACGCCGTTGGCGCGCTTCACGTTCGTACGCGGCCCCGACCTCGAGCGCGCCGGGCAGATGCTGCGGGGGTTCCTGCAGCCGCGCCGGGTCGCGGCGCAGTGATGCGCGGAATTTCGTTTGGGCGCTCCTCGCGTGCGCGATACTCCTCGTTGCAATCGGCGCGGCAGTGCTCTCTCCGTCTTCTTCCGCCGGCTCCGCGCTGAGAATCGCAGCGCGCGCGACCAAGGGCGCTGCTGCCCGGCTGATTTCCACGTTAGGGGCCTCCGCAGCGCTGCGTCGGCAGCAGCGTCGGCGCAGGCTTCGACCCTGGCCGTTACGCCCGGTGGGCCCGGCCCGGGCGGCTTACAGAATGGACTGGAATATGCGGCGACCTTCCGGCCATATGGCGCAAATTCGGTGTGGAACAGGCGCATCTCGGATCACCCGGTCATCGCGCCATTCAGCGCCGGCGTCCTCGAGCATCAATTTCCCGCCGGGAAAAACGACCGCCCGTTCCGTTCGAACGAAGCGGGCATCTATGACTACGGTCATCCGATTTTTTACGCGGCGGCGTCGGATCCGCTGGTGAACACCCGCTGCGACCAGTACTGCGGAACCTTTCCGCCGCGAATTCGCATACCAGCCAAAGCACGGCCGGCCGGAGGCACCGACGCGCACTTCGAAATCATCCAGCCCGACGGTACCGACATCGGAATGTGGGCGACCACGGGCACCCCCAAACGCGACTGGCAGTCCGGCGATACCGTCACCGCCGGCAATATCTCGAATTGCGGCAGCTTCTTCACCGGACCTGGCACGATGCCGGTTGGCCGGGCTCCGACTGCCGGCGGCGCGCGTCTGCGTGCCGGTGAAATCACTGCGGCAGAGCTTCTCGCAGGGCACATCAATCACGCGCTCTTTGCCGCCGGCGCTGCGCGCACGGCCGCCAATACCCGGCCGTGCCGGAAGCGTCGACGAACGAATGCACGAGTGGGATCGGTCCACCGTTGGGAGCGCGCGAGTGGTACGACGTGCCATGCACTGATACGGAAGCGAATTCGCGTTTGCGGCCCTGGGAGAAAGCCATCCTTTGCGCGCTACACGATTACGGCGCGTACATGGAAGACAGCGGCGGCGGCGGCGGTACCTACTTCACCGGCATCGGCGTCGACGGAACCGAGTCAACCGAATCGGCATTCGACTTCGGGCAGCCCGACCCGTTTTCAGCGCTCGCTTCGCAGGGCTGGTACTCGATCACGATTCCGAACGCCGACAAACAAGGCACGGCACGCGCGCGCTGGGTCGGCGCCGACGTTTGGAATCCACCCGGCGTCGACTTTCCTCATCACATACATTGGCTTGCGCCGTGCTCTGCGCAAGGGACCTGCTAGGCCGGCCGTACCGGGGCCCGGCACGAGATGAAGGCCGGTTCAATGACGATCATGCTGAACCGGCGATTCGGCGTTGATCCTGTTGACTCAAATACGCGCTCCGCACGAACGCACCAAGCAAAAACGCGGCCCAAAGATACTTGTAGAACATCAAATCAAGCGAGAGCGAATTCACGAAGAGTCCGAGCATCCCGGCCTCAACTGCCCTGCGCGCACTGAAAAGTGCCGGTGAAGAACGCGGTATCGTGCGAGCGATGCGGAATTGGAAAAACCAGGCGGCGAGCACCAACGCGAGGCCGATGATGCCTAGCTCGACCGCGTTGCTCGCGATCAGGCTGTGCGAATCTTGCGACCACGGGGCGATGAGGCGACCGTGCGCGTTGGCGAGGTACGATTGCGTGTAAGCGAGCCGGAACTGGTCCGCGCCGATCCCGAACCACGGGCGATGCTTGAATGCATCGAACGCAATGCCCCAAATCGAGTATCGTCCGCCCGCCTCAGCCTGGCCGGGATCGGTGAACCGGATCCAGACGTTGGGAAACGGTATGCTAGCCAACAGCCCGGCCCCGGCGATCAGACCTAATTGAACGCGCTCGCCGTAAAAGATCATCAGATACACCCACATAATGGCGATCGCGATGAACGAGCCGCGGGTACCACTGACGAACACGGCAGCGAACATCACCAGCAGTGCCCCGGCGAAGAGCACTTTACGCCAGCCCTTGAAATGGAGCATCGCAACGAGAGCCAAGGCGGTCGGCATGAGTAATGCAGCTGAGAAGTGGTCGGCGTTCACATACGACGTGTCGTTCATCGTGATGGCCAGGCGGCCGTTCGCAGTAGCGCCACTAATGCGGCTGGGCGCATGCTGGAAGATCCAGACGCCGAAAGCCGCGAACGCCGTCCCGCCGCCCAAGGCCGCACCGAGAATTGCCCACAGTTCGCCCTCGCTGATTCGGATCATCGACGCGATGACGAAAATAAGGAACAGCTCGATAGTCGCCGTGAGGACCTCGTTATGATACATCGGAACTTCCGACCACATGTACGACGCAACGCTCCAGCCCAAATACGCCGCCCATGCTATCGCCACCGCCGGCGCGCCGATGACGCGACGCCGGTCGGTCAGCACGAGCACCATCGCGATCGCTGACGCCAATCCGAGAAATTTCGTGATCGTGCCGCCGCCGGTCTGCAAGAGCGTGTCGAACGGCACGACAAAAACGTAGGCGCATAGTGGAAACAGGACCGGACGCGCGAAGCAAAGCGACGCTGCCGCGGCCCCGATCGCTGCGAGTATTGCGAGCTTGACCGCAAAGTCGAGGTTCGCTAATCCCTGACCCGAGACCACGAGCCCGAGAAGCACCGCCAACGCGAGCAGCAGTAGGAGCGGCATCGGCCAATGCGAGGCAGTCTGCCGTATCGAGAAAGAGCTCGCGCTGTTTGCTGGATTGCATTCGATGCCCAGCGTACCCGGTCGTGAGTAGCTCGGGCAGGGCCCATTGGGGTATTCTTGTGGTCCCTTCTCGTCCAAGGTGCGCCCACTGCGCTGCCACAATTGCATTCACTGCGATGCTGCAGACGTTATACCGGCACGATGGGTGGGCCATCGGACTCATCCGCGCCGGCGCCGGCGCGCTGATCGCGGGTGGAGTTCCGCCGATCGAGTGGTTGCATCTACACGACCGGCGCGCGTTCGCGGCCGATCCGTTTCTCATCGAAGAAGGCGGCCGTCGCTTCTGTTTCTTCGAGGCATTGCCGTATGCGACTAATCGCGGCAAGATCGCGTATGCGGTACTCGACGGCCAACCCGGAAGGCCGCAGGTTCGCGACGCCATCGTCGCGCCGTTCCATCTCTCCTATCCCTATCTGCTGCGGCACGAGGGCGAGATCTTGTGCATTCCCGAGGCCGGCGAAAGCGGGCGCGTAACCGCCTATGCAGCGCGCGCGTTCCCCGACGGCTGGTACGAGCGGCACACGCTCATCGACGGCTTTGCCGGCGTCGATCCGACGATCTTCCGGCACGACGGCCGCTGGTGGATGCTGGCGACGGACGGTCGCGCGCAGTGGAATTCGGAACTGCATGCCTGGTATGCGGACGAGTTGTTCGGCACGTGGAAGCCGCACCCGGGGAATCCGGTCAAGCGCGGCCTCGCGGGCACGCGTCCGGCCGGACGTCCGTTCGTCATCGACGGCCGGACCTATCGACCGTCACAAGACTGCACGCTCCGCTACGGGCGGCGGCTGATCGTCAACGAGCTGCTGGAACTATCGCCCGACGGCTTTCGCGAACGCGCGGTGAGCATCGTCGAACCGGATCCCGCCGGACCGTTTGCCGATGGGCTGCACACGGCCAACGTGTGCGGCGACGTTATCGCCGTCGACGGCAATCACGTGCACTTTGAAGCACGTCAGGCGGCGCGGGCCATCGTCGCGCGCCTGCGCGGGTTCCGCGCCAAAGGCCCCTCAACAGTCCGGCGCCCCAAGCGATCTGACAGGCGGGAAAAAAGACGAATGAAGTCGCCGTGACGAGCGCGCTCTCCGACCGCGGCCGCGCGAGCCAAATGCCGATCGCGTAGCATGCGAATAGCGCAGCGACGAGCCGGCGCGACGGCGTGAGCAGCAGCAGCGCGGCAGCGACGAGCGCGAACGGCGGCACCAGATGCCGCATCCGGAGCTCGTTCGGATGCCGGCGCAGCGTTTGCGCGCGCCAATAGCCGTAGTTGCCCCACTGCCGAATCGCGGCAAACGGGCCGCGTTTGACGCGATACGCGCTGATCGCCGGAACTTGCAGCGTGACGTAACCGAGTTGCCGGAGGCGCGCGGCCAGCTCCGCGTCCTCGTTCGCCTTCCAGCGCTCGTCGAAGCCTCCCGTCGCCGCCAGCGCCTGCTGACGCCAGGCGCCTAAGTAGACGTTATTCGTTTGGCGCACCGCCGCAGCGCGCCGAAATCCGGCGCCGCCCAGGCCGAACGGATTCGTATAAAGCGCGACGACCAGCGCGCGCTCGAACGATGCTTCGGGTTGCGGAACCTGGCAGCCGCCGACGCATCCGACCGTCGGGGGAGCGGCTTCGAACGCCTCGAGAATCGTCCGGATGTAGTCCGGTGCGTACGTCGTGTGCGCGTCGAGGCGGATGATGATTTCGTCCGGCCGCGCATGTTCGATGCCGGCATTGAGCGATGCCGGAATCGAGCGCCGCGAATTGCTGACGACCATGCCGACAATTTCCGAGCCGGCAAACCAGTGTTCCGCGAATTCACGGCTGCCGTCGTCCGAACCGTTATCGACGATCACGAAGAATAGCCGGTCGAAGTCCACGTCTTGCGCGTCGAGGCTCGCAAGAACGTCGCCGAGATTTTCGATCTCGTTGTAAACCGGCATGACGAGGGTCGCGCACAACATATAACGGGATTCTAACCTTCACGAACGCTCGCTTAGAGTGCCGGACGGCCCCGCACCGCCGAGCCGCCTTGGGGCTTTTGGGCCCTGCCAGAGCCCGCTAAAAATGCGACACTTTCGCTAGCCGACGAATCTGGGAGGGCAGTTTGGTATTTCGAAACGTGCAGGCGTTGCGCGCTGCAGCGGCGCTGCTGGTCGTCGGCGTGCATGTCGGCAATGCAAACGGTTTCGAAGCGCGCTATCTGTCGCCGTCTCCGGTCCTCACGCACGTCCTCGGCACGGCCGGCTGGTATGGCGTCGACTTGTTCTTCGTCATCAGCGGCTTCATTATGACGGTAACGACCTGGTCGCTCTTCGGCAGTCGCGAAGAACGGGTTCACGTTCTTGTTGCGCCGGATAACGCGCATTTATCCGCCTTACTGGGTCGCCTTGTTGCCGATCCTGATCGTCTATCTGGTTCACCCCGGAATGGTCGATTCACACGCCGCCGCGCCGCCGAACATCTTGGCATCTTTTTTGCTGTTCCCTCAGAACGGCGAGCCATTGCTGCTGGTTTCGTGGACGCTCGTCTTCGAGATGGCATTCTATCTCGTATTTCGCCGTCGCGCTAATGTTCGGCCGCCGCCGGTTGCCGCTGGTTTTGACGCTATGGACGGTCGTCATCGCATTTGCCGCTTGGTACTGGGCGAACAGTCCGAATGCTGCGTTACGTTTCCTCGGGAATCCCTTACCGATCGAGTTCTTATTTCGGTATCGGTACCGGCGCGCTCGTCATGCGCGGCATCTTGAGGCGCCCCGCGCTCGCCATCGCGCGGGGCTCATCCCGGTGCTTGTGCTGATGACGCGTGACACCCTGAATTTCGGCCTCGACCCGACGCTCTGGGGACGCGCGGTGGCGGCGGGATTCGGATTCGCCGCGATCCTCTACGGCGCGGTCGTGCTGGAAAAGGCCCGCGGCGTGATCTTTCCGCGCTGGCTCGACGCGCTCGGTGACGCCTCATATGCGATGTATCTCTGGCACATCCCGGTGCTGACGGCGCTAGGACTGTTCGTCGTGCATCTGCACGCGCGGAGCGTCCTCTCGCACATCGTCCTGCTGGCGGTCGCGTTTGGATCGGTGATCGCCGTCTCGCTCGCGATCTTCCGCTTTATCGAGCGTCCGTTGACCCGCGTGCTGCACCGCGCGATCTCGCCGCACCGGACGCAGCCACGTACGCGACGGCTGCCCGTTTCGGCGGCGGTGCTCGAATGAGCGCGATCGCCAAATCACCGGCGAAATGGTGGCTGGCCGCGGTCATCATCGCGGGCATCCTCATCCGCGTTGCACTGCTTCCCGGCAAAGGCTTTCCCGACGATATCTCGGCGTTCGAACAGTGGGCGCTTGCCCTCGGGACGACCGGAACGGCGGGTTTTTATGCCGACACGAGCGGCTTGCGCTACCCCGTGCTGGACTACCCGCCCGGATACATGTTCGTTCTGCTGCTCGTCGGGAAGCTGTACACGCAGCTGTGCCACTGCAGCACGGATGATGGGCTGCTGCTGAAAATCCTCGAGAAACTGCCGGCCGTTCTGGCCGACTTCGGCGTCGCGTTCGCGACCTATGGCATCGCCCGGACGATCGCGACCGAACGCCGCGCCCGCGTGGCCGCCGCCGCGATTCTGGTGCTGCCGCCGCTGTGGATCGTTTCCGCGTACTGGGGGCAAGTCGATTCGGTCGCGTGCTTCGCGCTGCTGCTCACGTTATGGGCTGCCGCCGGCCGGCGCTGGATCGTGATGTGGGCGCTCTTTGCCTGCACCGTGCTGATCAAACCGCAAGCTGCGCCGCTGCTGCCGTTACTGCTCGTGTGGGAATGGCGCGCCGGAGGAACGGCGGCACGGTTCGCGGCCGGTCTCGGATCGGCCGCGATCATCGCCTATCTGAGTACGCTCCCGTTCATGGCGAACCACGCACCGGTTGCCGCGTTCCGCTGGCTGCTCGAACGATACACCAACGGCATCAGCAAATATCCGTACAACACGACCGGCGGTTTCACGCTCTTCGGCGTTTCGGGAAACTTTTATCAAAGCGACGGGCAGACGGTCCTCGGCCTACCGCTGCACACCTGGGGGATAGCGCTCTTTCTCGCCCTGCTGGCCGGCGTCACGGTGAAGCTGAACGTTCTGCTGCGCGAATCACCGGCGCGATTGCAACTGCTGACTTCCGCCTACGTCGTACTGGCCGGATTTTTCGTGTTGAGCACGCGCATGCACGAACGGTACTTGATGCCGGCCCTCGTGGTCGGCGCCATCGTGGCCTGCGCCGACCGGCGGCACGTCTTTACGGTGCTCGCTTTTGCTGCGACCTTCAGCGTCAACTGCGCCTTCATCCTGAGCGGATTTTACGGCGGCGCGCACCATCCGTTGACGCTGCTGGTGGCGCACGTCTGCTCCGCGGTCAACGTGGCGACGTTCCTCGTTCTCGCCGCCACGTATTTCACGACGCGCGCGCCGCAACCGGAGGCCCGGCTAACAGGTCCCCTGCGCGCTGCATGGCGCTAGCCAGTGAATGTGATCGACGAAATCGACGCCGCTGGGATTCCACGGGCTTGCACCGACCCAGCGCGTCCCCTGGGCGCTCCCGTACGACTGCACCTTGATCGACGACCAGCCTTGCGAGGCTAGCGGTGCGAACGGGCTGATGTAGTTCGCCCCATTGAAGTCATACCACGGTTCTTCGTCTTCCACGCCGGCGCCGGTTCCCGTAAAGTACGTTCCGCCGCCGCCGTTGTCGCCCATGTAGCCGCCGTAGACGTTGAGCGCGCAGAGAATTGCCTTCTCCCACGGGTGCAGCGCAGCGTTGGCCTGGGTCGTCGCGCACGGGACGTCATACCATTCACGCCCGCCGAGCGGCGGTCCGATGCCGCTCGTGCACTGCTGCGTCGAGGCGCCGTTTTCGGACGGGTACTGCGCACCGATCGCGCATTGGCCGGTGATGATGATCGCATGATTGATCTGTCCGGCAATCAACTCCGCCGCCGTTATGATGCCGGCGTTGGTGCAATAACCGGCCGCCGTCGGACCCGGTCCCCCGCTGAGCCAACCGGTAGCGCTCACGATCGAGCCGCAGTTGGCCGTGTTCAGCGCCGAAACCGTTTGTCCCGACTGCCAATTGCCGGCGGGCTTCGTTACGCCCCACATGCTGATGTCGGTGCCGTCGGGCTGCACGACGTCCAAATGTGAATCGCTTCCGCCCGCGGGCCGCGCGACGGCGGGGATGTGAATCGTTGCGGGCATGCCGCCGTTGTCGGGCGCGCCGCAATAGAGCGTGCACTTCACTGAAACGAGCGGGTCGGAAGCTGTCGCGATAAAACGCGGATGGCCGTAGTCGTAAATGCCGGCCTCGTTGGCCCGGATCGTCTGGGTGTTCAGACCGCCGGGAAACTGATTCGCGACGATCGCCGCACTCGAGGCAAGGTACGTCGGATTTGCTGAGACTTTGTTATTGAAGGGCGATGTCGACTCATACGGCGTAAAGCTGATCGGGTAATCCTGCGCGTTTACGAAGACGGCGGTGCTAAACGCTGTCGCCGATCCCCCGGTCGCCGTCGCGTTCGGCGCCGGAGCAGCCGGCGTCGCGCCGGCGACGGCCGGCGTCGTGTTTGGCGAAGTGGCCGGATTGGTCACGGTAGCCGTGCCGCCGGTTGCCGGCAGCGCTTGTGGGGCGCTCGTGCCGCCCCCGCCACCGCCGCATCCGGCCAGGAGACAAAGCAGCAAGAGACGACTCGTATGTGCGGGTCCTAAAAGCATACTTGCGCATGGTGCCTGATGTCCCGCCGAAATACCGACAGACAAGCGAGCAAACTTTACACAACCATTCCCCTAACGGGCCTTGCAATTTGGAAAACGTTCTACACGCTTGCCTGCACGCTCGAATGGAGAATAAACAAACGAGCCCGGCCCGTCAATAGTCGCGCCGCGCGGGGACTTTTAGCCCTGTAGCCGGCGGGTGGCATTCCTTACACTTTGATCGATGGAGACGGAGAGCGCCCCCGAGCTGAGCATCGTCGTCCCGGTCTTCAACGAAGAGGGGAACATCGGCGAACTCGTGCGGCGGATCAACGGGATTCTGACCGCCCTTCCGGGACGGCCGGCGTTCGAGATGTGCTTCGTCAACGACGGCAGCAGTGACGGCACCCTCGCGCAATTGCAGCGCGCAGCGGAAGACTATCCGGGCGTCGTGATCGTCAATCTCTCGCGCAACTTCGGGCATCAAATCGCCGCCACCGCCGGCCTCGACGTCGCCCGGGGCGATGCGGTCGTCCTCATGGACGGCGATCTGCAAGACCCGCCGGAGCTGATCGCCCAATTCGTCGCCAAGTGGCGCGAAGGCTACGACGTGGTCTACGCGACCCGGCGCACGCGGCGCGGCGAGAGCGCGTTCAAACTCATCACGGCGAAGGTCTTCTACCGCGTCATCAAGGCGATGACCAACGTGTCCATACCGGTCGACACGGGCGATTTCCGATTGATGAGCCGCCGCGTCGTCGACGCACTCGGCCGCACCCGCGAGCGCCACCGTTTCTTACGCGGACTGGTCAGCTGGGTCGGCTACCGCCAAATCGGCATCGAATACGATCGGGCCGAACGCCACTCCGGCCAAACGAAATATCCGCTTTCCAAGATGCTCAAGTTCGCGATCGACGGGATCACGTCGTTTTCACAAATCCCGTTGCGCATATCCACCTATCTTGGATTCGCGACGAGCACGTTCGCCTTTCTTTACGCGATCGTCGTGCTCGCGTTACAGTTCGCCCATCTGAACTTTCCGGGTTACACCTCGACGATGCTGGCCATCCTCTTCATCGGCGGCATTCAGCTCGTCGGAATCGGCATTTTCGGCGAGTACGTCGGCCGCATTTACGACGAGATCAAAGCGCGTCCGCTCTATCTCATCGCCGACCTTCAGCGCTCGCCGGCGCGCGTCAACCTCACGGTGCAGGCGTACGCTCGCGATGCCCGTGAAGTGATGGTGAGTTGACCACTGCGGCGTCGGTCCGGTTCCGTGGTCTTTCGCGCGATGCCGTCTTAACCAACACCTTCAGGGTGCTCGCGCTGGCCGTGATCGTGGCCGGAATTCTGTTGCGTTTCTCGGGCTTGGAGCGAAAGCTGTATAGCTACGATGAAGCGACGACGTCGCTGCGCGCCGCGGGCTACACGCTCGAGGACTACTACGGCGGCGCCTTCGACGGCCGCGTCGTGCCGAATTCATCGTTCCTGGCCTATCAGCACGTCACCGGGGCCAAAGACGCTGCCGCTGCCGTCCGTTCGCTGGCCGTCGAAGATCCGCAGCATCCGCCGCTGTACTATCTCCTCGAGCGTGCTTGGTCGAGCGCATTCGGCAATACGGTCGCGCAACGCCGGGCCGTGTCGGCGATCGCGGGAACGCTCTTACTCGGCGCCGTCTTTTGGCTCTGCGTCGAGCTCTTCGGATCGATCGATGCGGGCCTGATCGGCGCAGCGCTGATGGCCGTCTCACCATTCTTCGTTATCTATTCACAGCAAGCGCGGGAATACGCGCTCTGGGGGCTTTGCGATCGCGGTCGCCAGCGCCGTTCTCTTGCGGGCGATGCGCGGCGAAGCACTGAGCTGGCTCGGGTACGCTGCGGCCGCGGCTCTCGGCCTGTATGCCGATCTGATTTTCGTCTACGTTCTGGCCGGCCACGCGCTCTACGTGGCCGCCGTTGCCGTTCACGAACGAACGGTTCGGCCTGCCGTGCGTTTTGCGATTGCGGCAGCGGCGGCGCTCGCGGCATACGCGCCGTGGCTCCTGGCGGTCTACCGCGGGCGCAGCCTGCTCACGAACAACGACTATCTCGGCGCGGCGTTGCCGGCGAAGATCTTCGCGCTCAAGTGGATCTTCAATACGGGAGCGGTCTTCTTCGACCTCGATTACCAGCACGTCGCAGCGGCGGTACTGCTCGTGCCGATCTTCGCGCTCGTGCTCGCCGCCTTCGTCGCCTTGGCGAAGTACGCGCCGGCACGCGTTTGGGTGCCGGTGTACGCCCTCGGCGCGACGACCGCGCTGGCATTTCTGGTGCCCGATCTCATGCGGCACGAAAGCCGGTCGACCGTCGCGCGCTACCTCTTGCCGGCGTGGCTTGCGATCGAATTGGCCGTCGCCTATCTCCTCGCCGGCGGCTTGCAGAACGCGCGGCCGCTTCCGCGGCGGCTGATGTCACTGCTCGCATTCGGCGCACTCGCCGTTTGCGGCCTCGCCTCGGTGTCGGCCGACGCGCGCGGAGAGACGAGTTGGGCCGAGGGCAAGAGCATTGCCGGGCTCGGACCGATTTCGCGCATCCTCAACGCTGCCGCCCATCCGACCGTCGTCTACATTGCGGATCCCGCGCGTTTCGATTTCGCATCGCTCGCGCTGAGCAACGAACTGCGGCCCGACGCCGGCGTGCAGCAATTCGTCTTCGGCCGCAGCCGGGCGCGCGTCGCCGGCACGCCGGGCACGTTCGTGCTCGACCCGACCCCGCGCGTACGCGCGGCGCTCGTGCAATCCGGTCTCGTTTTACGGCAGGTCTATGCCGACGACGACACCGGTCCCACGGCCATCCGCGACCTGCGAGTGCAGACCGCGCTTCTGCGCCGCGATCAGGGTGAAGACGTCAGCGGCTTATCGCTCTGGAGCGCGGCGCGGAGGGCGCGATGATCGCGGCAGAATTGTTCCTGCCGCTGGTGTCGATCGTCGTTCCGACGAAAGACCGGCCGGAAGAGATCGCGCGCATGCTCCGCTCGGTGCGCGCGCAGCCGACCCGGCCCCTCGAGGTCATCGTAGTGGACCAATCGGCTCGCGCCTACGAACTCGAACCGTTTCCGGAGCTTCTGCACGTGCACGACCCGCGAATCGGCGGCGCGTCGGCGGCGCGCAACTACGGCATCGCGATCGCCGCCGGAGAAGTCATCCTATTTCTCGACGACGACGTGGTGTTGGAATCGGACTGCGTCGGCGAGATCGCGCGCGCGTTCGCGTCACGCCCCGAACTCGTGGGCGCCCAGTGCGCGATTCACAATCCATGGGACGACGCGCCGCCCTCGCTCTACGACGTGTCGACGCGCATCTTCGAACACGGCTTCTTCGATTCGCGGCCGAAGAAGCGGCGCGGCGAGGCGGTTCCGCGCTTGATCGACGGTTTGGCCTCGGCTTACCGGTACGATCTGCTGCGATACGAAAACTTCGATGAAAACTTGCCCGGATATAGCCTGGCCGAAGATTGGGATCTCACCAAGCGCGCCGCCCGTCACGGCGCGCTCACGATCGTGCCCGAGGCGCGCGTGCGACACCTGCACTCATCCACAAATCGCCACGATGCGCGAGCCTACATGGCGCTGCGCCGCACCAACATTCTCTATCTCTACGAAAAACTCGAGGCGGCGCGCGATTTGCGCAACCGGTTCTGGAAACAGTGGTGGATCTTCGGCGAAACCTTGCGCGGGCTCAGGCTCGAGCGGAGGCAACGGCAACGTCGTCTTCGCTGACGGTCTCCACCCGCCGCAACACCGGCTCGATCGCGATGCGCCGGTACGCTGCTAGCAGCTCCGAGGCGATCGATCGCCAGTCGTACTCGGCAACGCGCCGGTTGGCCGCCGCCACGAGCGTATAGCGCGCACCTTCCGACGACAACAGCCCCGCGAGCGCATCGGCAAAATTGAGCGGTTCGTCGCGGACCATCAACTCGAGCCCCGGACTGCAGTTGAGACCGAACGCGCCGGCGGTCGTCGTGATCACCGGACGTCCCGCAGCCCATGCCTCGAGGATGCGCAGCCGCGTTCCGCTGCTCGCGACGATCGGCGCCGCAACGACGGTCGGCCGCTGCAAGATGCTCGTCCATCGATGCCGGGTTCGCCACCGCCTCGACGTTGGGGTAGCGCTGCAGTTCCGCTTCGAGTGCCGGGCTCATGCGTCCGGCGACGCGCACGACGACGAACGGAATGATCGCGCGCAGACGCGGCAAGCCGGTGCGCAAGAACCAGCGCAGCCCGAGGACGTTCGGGCGCCAATCCATGCTTCCGGTGATCAGCACCGTGCACGGGTCGGGCTGGACCGAACGGAGCGGCGCGTAATGCGCGATGTCGACGCCGTTGGCCACGATTGCCGCTTTCGACCGGATACCCGGGGCGAAACGCTCGAAATCGGCCAGATCCCCTTCGGCACACGTCGCAACGAGTGCCGCGCGATCGATCAGCGCCCGTTCTTGGCTGCGTACCCGCATCGCATCGAACATCAGCGCGACGCGCGCCGGCGGCGATTCGGTGAGCGCGCGCCGGCTCAACAACGCAGACTCGCAATTGTGAGCGTTATAGACGATCGGGATCGCGTCGAGGCGCGGCAATGCGGCCCGCATCGGCAAGTCGGTTTGAATCGCAACGTACGGAAAGCGTCCGAGACGATCGGCGACGTACTCGCGCAGCGCCGGACTCGCCCAGCCGGCGGTCAGCGTCGATTCGCCGGGCAGCACGGCGCGCGCGAGGCGGCCGAAACCGCCGCGCGAATTCGTACCGCGCGGGAAGCTCGCGTAATCGTCGACGATGGCGGCGAAATCGGCCGGGATCGCGCCCGGCTCGTCGGCAACGACGAGATCGACCGCGTAGCGCTTCGAGAGCGCATCGATCATCCAGTAGTTGCGCAACAAGGCACCGCCGTTACGCAACCACGGCGCTTGACCGCACAGGAATAAAACTCGGGGCTTAGCCATAACGTTCTCCGGGCGCATAGAGTTCGAGATACGATTGGTGCTGGCGGCGAATGTGGAAGTCGCGCTCGAAACGCGCTCGTGCTGCGCAACCCAATCGCCGGCGAAGTTCCGGATCGCGCCGCAGGGTGAGCAGCGCATCGCGCAGTGCGGCCGGCTGCCGCGCCGGCACCAGCAGCGCGCTCTCCCCGTCCGTCACCGCGGCGCGCGTCGCGCCGACGTCGGTTGCCACGATCGCGCAGCCCGCGCGCATGGCCTCGAGTAATGCGAGGCTCAGGCCCTCCGCGTGCGAGGCCTGAACGTAGACGTCCAGGCCCGCGAGATAGCCTTCAGACTGCTCGATATATCCGGCGTAGTGCACGTTGCCGCCGGCGGCCCGTACACGTTGGAGTGAGGATTCCCGCTCCGGCAACCGCAAAGACGGCGTCCGGATCGGGAAAGTCCGCGGCCACTGCCAAGTAGTCGAGGATGCCCTTGTCCTCGTTGAGGCGTCCGAGCGTTCCGGCCACGAAACCGCCGAGGCGAACGGCGGGCGTGCAGGTTGCCGCATCATTGGAATCCGCGATCGCATTGAGCACGTGCCGGCGCTTTCCGAATCGCGTAATTCGCGGCAGCATGCCGGCGTCGGGCACCGTCGTCACGTCGCTGAACATCGCGGTCCAGCGGTCGACCATATTGTAGAGCCGGAGCTTCGCTCCGGTGTCGACCCAACCGTGACACGTGCTGACGATGCGGACGCCGGGCGTGCGGCCGGCGAGCCGCGCCGCACGCGCGACGATGTTCGCGCGGTAACCATGCGAGTGAATGACGTCGACGGGGTGGCGCTCGAAATGTTGGCCGAGCCGCCGATCGCACGATCGAAACCGTGCGAATGGCGATGGCTCAAGGTCGCGACCGCCAAAAATCCCTCGGTGGCAAGCACGAGTCCGAGCTCGCTCGGAGAGAACGTGACGAGCGACGGTTCGACGTGTCCGCTCGCACGCTGCTCGCGCATGAGCAACACGACGACACGTTCTTTGCCCCACAAATAACGATTGCCGCCGTTCATTGCATCGACGAGGTGGGCGACGCGAAGCGCCCTCGATTCCGCCACCCGCTCAGACTAGCGTAGGCCCCGTCAACGGCCAACGGCCGGAAGATGCAAGAGTACGGGGTCTTTCGGCACTGGAGCGAATTGCTTGCTTCGTGGTCAGATAAGGGGCCGATGCGCACACTCCCGCGCCGTCTCCCCGTTAGCCTCGTGGTCCCGGCCTACAACAGCGAACGTTACATTCGTGCCGCACTGGAAAGTGCCGCCGGACGGCAGTCGCACACGCCTTCCGAGATCATCGTCGTCGACGATGGGTCGACCGACCGCACCGGCGATGTCGCCGCGGAATTCGGCGCACGCGTGATCCGTCTGCCCGCGAATTTCGGACCCGCCGCAGCGCGCAACGCCGGTGCGATCGCCGCGCGCCAGCCGTGGCTCGCGTTTCTCGACGCCGACGACGTATGGCTCAACGGCAAACTTGCGGCGCAGTGGGAAGCGATCGAGCGCTGGCCCGAAGCCGGTTTTTGCTTCACCGACTACGACGTCGTGAGCGCGGAAGGCGCGATATCGGCACACGAAATGACCAGCGACGCCGGTTACGCGTTCGGCCAGGCAAGTGCGCGCTACGGGTGCGCGGTCCGCTTCGATTCGCGGGGCCTTAGCCGAACCGTTGGCACGCTCGATGTTCGTCCGCCAATCGTCGGTGCTCGTGCGCCGATCGCTTTTCATCACGAGCGGCGGCTACGACGAGCGCATGCGCCTCTCCGAAGACTACGAGTTCTTCTTGCGCCTGACCGGCCATGCGCCGGCCGTATCGATCGAGCGCCCGCTCGTCATCTATCATCGGCGCGATAGCTCGCTGTCGGTCGATCCGCTGGCCGAAGTCGCATCGATCGATCGCATGTGGGGATCGATCCTCGACCGCCCGGCCCGTTACCCGGCCGGGATCGCCGGCTTCATCGAAGCGCGGCGGCCGGCCATGCTGCAAAAAGGGTGCCGCATCGCCTTGCGATTGGGCCGATTTGACGCCGCGATCGGGTTCGCGCGAGCGGCCATGGCCGCGCGGATTTCGCCGGCTGCCGTGCTTTTGCTCGCCCTCGCGCACGCGCTGAACAATGCGAGCGGACGGAGTTGCTTCCGCGCCCTCAGGTCGCTCTGGCGCGCTCGTCCGGCGCGCCCCTCGTGCCTAGGACGGCTGCGGCACGCGGCGTCGCAGGCGGTGATAAAACAGCCGCACGTCGTCGGCCGTCACTAGCCACTGTTCGCGTAATCCGATTCCGGTCTTGCGCCGGAAGTACAGCGATTTGAGCGCGACCACACCGACGTAGGTGACGGTCGTCGCCGCCGCGGCACCGTTCATCCCGAACCGCGGAAGCAA
Organism: Vulcanimicrobiota bacterium; assembly: GCA_963845455.1. Classification (GTDB taxonomy): domain Bacteria; phylum Vulcanimicrobiota; class Vulcanimicrobiia; order Vulcanimicrobiales; family Vulcanimicrobiaceae; genus Lustribacter. The sequence goes on from CAWJSM010000009.1 coordinate 230,251, forward strand.
TAATAGCGTCAGCACCGCGCACAGCACCGCCGACGTTCCTTGAATCGCGAATATCAACAATGGCCGCCGTACTTGGACCAGGATGAAGTACCCGAGAAACGTCTCGACGGCGTAGACCACGAGTCCCGGCAGGAGGATCCGCAAAACCGTTCCAGCACCGGCGAATGCGGCGCCGTACACGTGCACGATCAGCCACGGCCCGGCGACGAAGAGCACGACGCCGAGCCCTACCTGTAGCGCCACCATGCTGCGCATCAAGGCGGCAGTGAGCTTGGCTGCCTCTGCAAACGCATCGCCGGCAATATTTTCGAGCGCGGCCCAAATGACCGGCAAGCTGATGCTCCACAGCAGCTCGCCGGTCGAAACGGCCAGGGTGTAGATGCCGAGCAGCCGCGGTCCCAGCAGCGCGCTGATCAAGAACACGTCAATGCGAAGATTGATGTAGCCGGCAACGGTTGCCAAGCTCGAGCGGCTCCCGAAGTGCAGCTGCTCGCGAATCAGGAACGCTAGCGAGTGTTCGTTCCGGCTCGGACCGGAGCGCGCGATGCGGCGCCGTAGCACGAGCGCCGTGTAACCGGCAGCAGCGGCTTGCGCTACGATCCAGAGCGCCAAGGCCTGATAGCTCGAGACGTGCCAGATCACCAGCGCGGCGATGACAACTGCGCTGAAAGCGACCGAGGTGATCGCCCCCTGCCAGGCAACGGCCGCGGTCGCGCCCATGGCGAGCAGCAAACCGCGGCCACCCTGCGCGTAAAGCGCAAACGGAATCGCCAGCGCCGCGCCCAGCAACGGGCGCTGCGAGGGCGCGATGAGCCCAATCGCGAGCGCGACGAGCGCGCACGGGATTGCCGCCGCCGTGACGACGCCGATCGTCGCCGCGTAAATGCGCGCAATCGAGTCGGTTTTGCGGCCGGCTTGCATGAGGACCGCGCCCGTGATGCCGTCGGTTCCGATGAGCACCATCGAAAGCGCGATGACGGCATACGCGAGCACGGCTTTGCCGTCGGGGCCGAGCGTGCGCGCCTGGGCGATGCCGGCAGCAATGCCGGCGAGTTGCCCGAGCACGCCGACCGAGAACAACCCGGCGATGCGCCGCAGCAGCGACCGCGACCGGACGTTCCCGGCCGGCGCGGCCTGCTGCTCAGCGCTGGGGAGCGGGTCGCGCAATGTGCCTGAACAGGCGCAGCGTGTCCTCGACCATGCCGCGCTTGTTGTGCCAGAGCCAGTGGCGCATCGCAATGTAGCACGCGATGCGCTCGCGCTGGTCGAGGGAAGCGCGAGCGATCCCCGCGCAGAGCTCCCAGAACCAGCGAAAGTGCGGCGTCTGATTGATCAGCTTTCCGCGGCTGTTCAGATCGAACCACGCCGCCCGGTCGTCGAGCGTCGGATTCGACAAGACGGATCCGCCGGCGTGGTAACGTTCGAAGAACAGATACTCCGGGATCTCGACGATGCGTCCGCGCAGTGCGATCTCTCCGAGCAAGATCATGTCGGCCGCGATGTAGGCCCCGAGCAAATTCGTCTCGCGCAACGCCGACGTGCGGAACAGGCCGAACACCGGGTCGCACATCGACCCCTCGTCGCAGCGGTAGGCATACTTCGCGAACCGTTGGCTAGGGCGCAGCTCGCCCAGTTCCAGGCTGTGTTCCCGCGTATCGATTTGCCGGCCGTCCGCGTCGATCATGATCATCCGCGGGTAAGCGAGCACCACGTCCGGCGCCGCATCGAGCACCTCGACGCACCGCTCGATATTCGTCGGCGCGAGCACGTCGTCGTGGGCCGCGTGCCGGAAATAGCGCCCGCGCGCGAGGTGGATGACGCGGTTGTAGTTTGCCGCGGCACCGAGATTCCGGTCGTTGCGAAGTATTTGATGCGCGGATCGCTTTCCGCGTAGCGGCGGCAGATCGCTTCCGTCGCATCGGTCGACGCGTTGTCGGAGATGAGCAGCTCGAAATCGCGGTACGTTTGATGCAGGATCGAACGCAGCGCTTCTTCGAGATAGCGCGCTCCGTTGTACACCGGCATGCCGATCGTGACGGCCGGAATGCGTACTTCGTCCGTCATCTTACGCCGGCTGGAAGACCAGGCCGTCGCGATCGGCCCGCGGTTGTGCATCGAAGCGTGCGGCGATTTCGTCCGGAACGCGCGCGCCGTCGCACAGGCGTTTGAAATCGCGCAGCGACGTTCCGGCCGGGGCCGAGTCGACGTTGGGTGCGCCGCGTCCGGCGATGACGTCGCCGATGTCGATCGTCCGGAAGTCGAAACTGTAGCGGGTGCGGCCGCTCGTATTCGCACCGTCGAGTGCATCTGCGCGCCCGAAAACGCAATCGCGCCGCCCGGGCGGGAACACCAAGCGCACTTCGGGTTGCAATTCGAGTTCCTCCAGCGCGTGCGGCTGCCAGCGCGTATCGCTCTTGACGTGCTGCGCGGCATTTTTCCGCTGATTGGTATTCCAATCATAATAGTCGAAAAGGCGCGAGTCGTTGACGACGCCCCGCTCCCAATACCGCGGATGAAATGCCATCCCGCTCTCCGATGAGAATTCGTAGATCGGCATCCACCAGTTCACTTGCTGGAAGGGCGACGACCACCAGGTGTCGCGATGCGGATGGTGCGCGTAGGCGACGCCGGAGGTCAGATAGCCGTGCGAGGTCGAGATGCGCAGACGCGGGACGTCCAAATAGGTCGTCTCGGGATCGCAGCCGCGTAGCGGCAAGCCGCGCGGCAATCTCAGCCCACGACACGGGGTGATGGATGAACTCCGGCTTCACGCGGCCTAGGATGGCGGCGAACTCTTCGACCGGCATGTGATGCTGCGCCAGGCACGGATCCAGCTGCCGGGAAGGCTTCCTCGAGCATGAGCCGCGCGTGCTTGACGATTTGGAGATCCGCATCGAAACGCGTGAGCAAGAACACGCGTCCCTCATAAATGCGGCGCCGGCGCTCGGCCTCGTCGAAGGAAGGATCGATCTCGATCGTGTTCACGCAATTGCTCCCAAGGGCGCGTCGGCCGTGATGACCCGCGAATCGATTCCGAGCGACTCGAGCTTCTCGGCCACCTCGTTGCGATAGATCGAGTTCATGACGATCACCTCATCGGGCGGCTCGTTGCGCAGCCGCTCGGGCGCCACGATCTCCTTACCGCTTCCGATGAGGAACTTACCGTGCCGGTACGGATTCACGTCGGTCACGTAGGCGATCTCGTCATCGATTTTCAGCGTCGTCATGAACGCCACGCACTTGGAGCCGGAGCCCCAGATGGCGATGCGCTTGCCGAGCCGGCCGGCCCGCTCGAAGTACTCGCTCCACGCCGCCACCGTCTCGCCGACGTTCCGCTCGAACGTCTCGATATCGCTCAAGATGTCGGCCGGCTGATCGAGCGTCAACGAGTAACGCGGGCCGGGGCGTTCGGCCGTTTTGGCTTCCAGCATCAAGTACTGGTCGTCGTATCCGACGCGAACGTCCGTGACGTCGAAGCGTTGCGCTTCGAAAGCGCGGGCCAGCGAACCCGGCGTGAAGTAGCCGCAATGTTCGAAGTAGATGTCCCAGTATGCCGTGTCGCGCAGGATCCGGCGCATCTCGGGCAGCTCGAAAAATATCGGCGTGGGCCGGTTACCGACCGCATCCCGGATCGTCCGCAAAAAGCCCGCGACATCGGGAATGTGCTCGAGCGCATGGCGGCACGCGATGAAGTCCGCCGGGATCGAGGCGTGCTGCGGGCCGTAGAATTCGTTCAAGAAGGTGACGTTCTCGGCAGCGATGCCGGTGAGGCGTTCGTGCACCGACGTCGAGTCGATGCCGATGCCGCGCACGCGGCCGAGTTCCGCCATGCGCGCGAGGAACGTTCCTTTGCCGCAGCCGATTTCGACGACGAGCTTACCGAACAGGTCGTGATCGGCGAGCAGACGTTCGATCAGCGCGTCTTCGAATTCCGAGAAGGTGGCGGAGAACGTTTGGGTTTCCTCGTACGCCGGATCGTAGCGCAGGCGTTTGAGATCGAACGCCGTGTTGGTGATGTAGCCGCAAACGTCGCAGACGGCGATCCGCAGGTCGCCGCGCGGGAACGCCCGTCCGGCTTCGCGTGACTCCGTCACGAGGCAGCTGTTCACCGGAATGTTGTCCACGCTGTAAAAGAGCTGGAGCGCCTCGCTCGCGCAACTCGGGCAGAAACCGTCAACCGGCCGCATGTTCAACGTCCTTTGGTTCGAAGCGAAGTTCGGGAATCGGGATGACGAACGTTCCGCCGCCGGCGCGATAAGCGGCCTGCTGCGTCATGATCTCCTCGGCGAAGTTCCACGCGAGGATCAAGAGCACGTCGGGCGGATCCTTGAGAATTTCGGCCGGATCGACGATCGGAATGTGGCTACCGCCCATATAGCGGCCGATCTTGAACGGGTTGAGATCCGCCACGTAGTCGACCAGGCTCGAATCGATGCCGAAATAACTGAGGAGGGTGTTCGCCTTGGCGGCGGCACCGTAGGCCGCGATGCGCTTTCCGTCAGCCTTGAGCGTGCGCAGCGTCGTCATGACCCGCCCTTTGAGGGCGTCGATACGCTCTGCAAAGTCACGGTAGAAGGCGAAATCGAGCAGCCCCGTTTCGCGTTCGGCCGCCAGCAGTTCGCGCACGCTATCTTCGACCGCTTTGAACGGCGAGACGAAGACGCGCAGCGATCCGCCGTGAATCCGCGTGCGCTCGACCCGGTTCAAGTACAAGCCGTGGCTGCGGAAGAACCGGTCGAGCGAGGTAACCGAGAAGTAACACAGATGCTGATGGTAGATCGTGTCGAATTCGCGGTGTTCGATCAGGTCGGCCACGTACGGACATTCGATGACGGCCGTCCCGGTCGGCGCGAGCAGCGTCGACGATGCCGTCGACGAAGCCGTTCAGGTCGGCTACGTGGGCCAGAACGTTGTTCGCTAAGAACAGGTCGGCGCTCAGCCCGGCATTGTTCAGCTCGCGCGCGAGCCGGTCGGTGAAGAAGTCGTTGATGCGTCGGGATGCCTTGCGTGTTGGCGGAGCCGGCCGGGCCGTCGGCGGGGTCGATGCCGAGAACCGGAATGTCGTGCTCTTGAAAAACGCGCAGCATATAGCCGTCGTTGCTCGCGGCCTCGATGACGAGGCTCGCGGGTCCGAGGCGCTTGCGGGCAATCAGATCCTCCGCGCTGTCCGCGAAGTGCTTCATCAACGAGGGCGAGACCGACGAGAAATACGGATAGGAGCGGCAGAACAGAATGCTCGGATCGACGGTCTGAGCGATCTGCACGAGCGAGCACGCCGGGCAGAAGAGCACGTCGAGCGGAACGATGTGCTCGGGTTCGCCCAATTGCTCGGCCGTCGGAAGCGCGTCGGCGAGCGGCGTGGATCCGAGGGAGAGAACGGGCCGGAGCCCGCTCTCTCCGCACGAACGGCAGGCGGTGATGTTCGTGTAGACTGCGGCGGATTCGCCGGCGAGCTCAGCCTGCAGCAACGGGCACCTCCGTTTGCGAACGCGCTGTCGAGCCAGCGCAGCCCTTCGTCGACGCGTCCGGCGTCGATCAGGCTTTGCAGCTTCGCGATCCGTTTGTAGCGCGGTCCTTCGAAGTCGTCGAGGGAAAGCCCGAGCTGCGTGTAGGTCTTGTAGAGTTCGCGCGCGCCGCGGCGGGCATTCCAGATCATCGGTGTCTTGGGGAAGGTGCGCGCGTACTTATCGCAGTTGACGCGGTACGTGCGCGAATCGGCGTTATTGCCGGCGGCGAACTCCACCCGCGAGCCGGGAACCGTATCCCGCACGATCTCGGCGAGATCGCGAACCAGGTAGTTGTCCTCGGTGCGGCCCACGTTGAAAACTTCGTTGTGGATCAAAGCGCGCGGCGCTTCGAGCACCGCCGCCATCGCCCGCGAGATGTCTTCGATGTGGACGATCGGACGCCACGCCATCCCGTCGCTTTTCATGTAGACGGTGCCTTGGGTGACCGCCCATGCCACGAGGTTGTTCAACACCAAATCGAATCGCAAGCGGGGCGATACGCCGAACGCGGTCGCGTTGCGCATGAAGGTCGGCGAGAAACGGTCGTCCGCCAGTTTGCGTGATATCCCGCTCGCTCCACACTTTCGAAGTGCCGTACGGCGTAACCGGATTGAACGGCGCATCTTCCGTGAGAAAGCCGTCGCCGCCGGCGCCGTAATAACTGCACGACGACGAGAAAATGAACCGCTCGACGCCCGCTTCTTTCGCGAGCTCCGCAATGCGAACCGACGCGCGGTGGTTGATCTCGTACGTCAGCTCGGGATTGAGATCGCCGAGCGGATCGTTCGAAAGGCCGGCCAGGTGAATGACCGCATCGTAACCGTCGAAGTCGGCGACGACGACGTCGCGAATATCTTTGCGGACGGCGGGAATTGCCGCCGGCTCGGGACCGTAGGTGCTCTCGGCGAAGAGTTCGCTGTCTAGCCCCGTGACGTCATGACCGCGCTCCGACAGTACCCGGCTCATGACTGTCCCAATATAGCCGGCGTGTCCGGTCAGTAGTACTCGCATCTGATGGTTCCCGATCCTTTCGACGGTTTATTTTCCAGGGTGCGTTGCCGCTTTGCCAGAGCGTTTCGAGTAAAATTTTCTCGCGAATGGTATCCATGCATTGCCAGAACGAGTTGTGGCGATACGCCATCAACTGGCCGGCGCGCGCGAGACGCTCCAGCGGCTCTTTTTCGAAATGCGTTGCGTCGCCGTCGATGTAATCGAAGATCTCGGGCTCGAGAACGAAGAAGGCGCCGTTGATCCAGCCTTCTTGGGCCTGCGGTTTTTCCGAAAACTCGACGATCTGATCGCCGGTGAGTTCGAGGTGGCCGAAGCGCGCCGGCGGACGGACGGCCGTCAGCGTTGCGAGCTTGCCGTGCGAGCGGTGGAACGCGAGCAGCTCGTCGAGATCCACATCCGACACGCCGTCGCCCCAGGTGAGCATGAACGTGGATGAGCCCAGATACGGCGCGAGCCGCTTGATGCGGCCGCCGGTCTGCGTTTGCAGCGCCGTGTCGACGAGCCGGATGTTCCAGTCGACGGTTTCGCCCTTGTGAACCTTCACGCGGCCGTCGGCAAGGCTTACCGAGAGGTCGTGCCCGAGCTCCGTTTGATCGAGCACGTAACGTTTGATGACTTCGCCTTTGTAGCCGAGCGCGATGACGAAATCTTTATGATCGTAGGCGGCATAATGGTTCATGATGTGCCACATGATCGGAATGCCGCCGATCTCGACCATCGGCTTGGGTTTCGTTTCGGTCTCTTCAGCCAGGCGGGAACCGGTGCCGCCGGCGAGGATCGCGACCTTCAACGGCGGTGTTGCTGTCATATGATCAACGCGCTCCTGTACATGGCAACGAAAGAGGTGCAAGGTACCAAATCGGTACCCTACGCAATCGTAATATTGCGGTTTATCAGGAGCGAGAGTCAGGCGTCCCGGCGTGTTAGTCCAAAGGTCACCCACTCATCGTCGACATGCGAATATCTCGCGCTCGCGCTCGCGGCCGCGCCGGCCGGGCACGCGACCGTGAGAACGTGCCGCTCGTCGGTGGACACGTTGCCGAACGTGAGCTCGCCGGCGGCGTTCGGCGCGCGCAACGCGCCGTCCGCGTCGAATGCGAAGGCCTGTGGTTGAAAATTCCGCGCGAGATCGAGCGCTTTGGCTGCGGCTTCTTTGCGCGTCCACAGCAGCGTGAATGCGCGCGCGCGCAGCGGCGCAGCCAGCGCGCGAATCGACGCGGCCTCAGCCGGCGTACAGGTCGCCTCGAGCAGCGTCGCTTCCGGTTCGTGCTCCGGGATCGCTTCCGCATCGATGCCGATCGGCCCGGCGCGCGCAACCGCACACGCCACCAGCGTTCGCGCGTGCGTCAAACTGAACGCCAGGCTGCTTCCGGCGAGCACCGGGCGGCCGGTCGCCGTGCGCTCGAAACGCCAATCTGCCGGATGTCCGGTTCCGACGCGGGAGAGGGCCATGCGAAGGACGCCGTGTGCGGCAACGTACGCATTGCGGTCGCGCGCGAGCACGAATTCCGACGCGCGACGCCGTTCGTCGTCGTCGAGCTGGTTCGCCAGCATGCATAACGACCGATCGCTCAAATCGTCGGGGTGGGCCCAAGCAATCAGCACCGCTGCTCTTTACCCAAACGTCCCGCTATCGCCGTGCCCGGGGTCTCTCGGTCGCCGCTGCCCGTCGTGAGAGAGTTTGTGCATGAGCTCACCCGCTCGTCTGCCGAGTGCCGGCGCCGAACCTGCAGCCTACCCGCTTTCGGCCGTCCAGGAAGGCATGCTTTTCGATAGCCTCCGCGACGATTGTTCCGCACGCGGCATCGAGGTGCTCGTGCTCGAGCTTCACGGCACGCTGGACGCGCAACGGCTGGAGACGGCCTGGCAACGCGTGTCCGCACGCCACGACGCATTGCGCACGTCGTTCTCGCTCACGGCGGATCGGCCGCTGCAACACGTCCGGGGCTTCGCCGACCTGCCGTTCACGGTCGAGGACGTCGAGCTGGGCGGTCCCGACGAACGCGACTGGTACGTTCGCGCATGCGTTCGAACGGAGCGCCGCCGCGGGTTTGCTTTGGACGAGCCGCCGCTGCAACGCGTGCGGCTCATTCGCTTCGGAGAGAACGCGCAGGTCCTCATCTGGACCAATCACCACGCGATCATGGACGGGCGTTCGCGCCGCATCGTGTTGCGCGAAATCGTCGACGCCTACTCGAACCTCACGCCGCTGCGGCCGGCAACCCCCTACCGCCGTCACATCGCGTGGCTCGAAGAGCAGCGGTTCGCCGCTTCCGACGCGTTTTGGCGCGAACGCTTGCGCGGTTTTGCGGCGCCGACGGCACTGCCGGCGGCCTTCGGTGCGTTGCCCGAGAGCGCCGGCACGGGCCTGCCCGAATCGATCGAGCGCACGTTGACCGGCAACGATGCCCGACGCGTGCTCGATTTTGCTCGCACGCAGGATCTCACCGTGGGCGTACTCGTGCAAGCGGCCTGGTCGCTCGTGCTCGCCCGCCACGCCGCCACGGCCGACGTCGTTTTCGGCACCGTCCGCGCGGGACGGCACGCGAGTGCCGGCGGCGATGCGGTCGGCTTGCTGATCGCGACGCCGCCGCTGCGCGTCAACGTTGATGAACGCGCGCCGCTCGTGCCGTGGCTGCGCGAGGTGCGCGCGCGCTGGAACGAGCTTCGCGACCACGAGCACGTTCCGTTGCGCTCGATCGCCGCGTGCAGCGAGATCCCCGCCCCGCAACGGCTCTTCGAGACGCTGGTCGTCTACGAGCGTGAGACGTTCATGCACGCGGTCGCGGATGACGTCGACCCGGAAGGCTTGCTCGGCATTCAACGTGCGTCCCTTTATGAGAATACCGGCTTTCCGCTCAGCCTGCACGCGGCCGGCACCACCGAGCTGCAGCTGCGTCTGCAATACGATACGGCCCGGTTCGGCCTAAGCGATGCGGCCCGTCTGATCGACGAAGTGGTCACGATCGTATGCGGATTTCCCGAACATGCCGGCGGCTCCGTCGCCGATGTGCCTTCGCTGACGCCGGCCGAGAGCGCGCGACTCATCACGCAGTGGAACCGCGTCACGCCCTACCCGCACCAGGCGTCGACTCACGAACTCTTCCACGTACAGGCCCTGCGCACGCCCGCCGCGATTGCGCTCCAGCTCGGCACGGCCACGATGACGTACCGCGAGTTGGACCGCCAAAGCGGAACGGTCGCCGCGCAGTTGCGGGCGCGCGGAATCGGGCGCGGCGACTTCGTCGCACTGCATGCCGAGCGTTCGTTCGAGATGGTCGCGGGCTTGCTGGGCATCCTCAAGGCCGGCGCGGCCGTGATTCCGCTCGACATACACTATCCGCCCGATCGCCTCGCGACGGTCTTGCGCGACGGCGCCGTCCGCATCATGCTCGCGCAGGCACCGCTGTCAGGTGAGCTGCGCCCGGTCCTCGAGCTCCTCGCACCGGACGCGCCGGAGATGCTCGATATCGCCGCGCTTGCCGGCGCATCGTGTTCGCCGTTCCATGCGGCGCACACCGGCGCCCTGGACCCGGCGCACGTGATGTATACGTCCGGTTCGACCGGCGCTCCGAAGTGCGCCGTGATACCGCATCAAGCGATCGTCCGTACCGTTTGCGGCACCGATTATCTGCGCTTCGCCGCCGACGAAACGTTCTTCGCTTTCGTGCCGCTGACGTTCGACGTCGCGATCCTCGAGATCTGGGGTCCGTTGCTCCATGGCGCGCGGCTGGTGCTGTGTCCGCCGGGCTTGCCGTCGCTCGACGTGCTGGCGAGCACGATCGAAGCGCAAGGCGTTACGACCCTGTGGCTGACGACCGCGCTCTTCGAACAGGTCGTCGAGGAAGAGCTCGAGCACTTGGGCGGGCTGCGGCAATTGATCGTCGGCGGCGACGTGATGTCGCCCGCGCATGCGCGACGGATCATGAATGCGTTCCCCGCGCTTGCGGCTCGTCAACGTTTACGGTCCGACCGAAGCGACCGTCCTGATCACCGCACACCCGCTCGCGTCGCCGCCCACCTCACCCATTCCGCTCGGGGCGCCGATCCCTAACGCAGCGGTCTACATCCTCGACGCAAAGCTGCGGCCGGTTCCGGTCGGCGTGCCCGGTGAAATCTACACCGGCGGCGCCGGCGTCGCTCTGGGCTATCTCGGGCGGCCCGATCTCACGGCCGAACGATTCGTTCCCGATCCGTTCTCGGCGCAGCCGGGCGCAACGATGTACCGCAGCGGCGATCTCGCGCGTTGGCGCGACGATGGCACGATCGATTTTCTCGGCCGCGTCGACTCGCAAGTGAAGATCCGCGGCGTGCGCATCGAACTCGGGGCGATCGAATCGGCCCTCACCGATCATCCGCTGATTGCGGAAGCGGTAGTCGTTGCGCGGGGATCGGGCGCCGCCGGTAAGCAGCTGGCAGCCTATGTCGTTCGCCGGGCCGCGGCGCTGGATGCGCGCGAGGTCAAGGCGTTTCTTGCAACCCGTCTCGCCGCACCGAGCATCCCAGCCACCGTCGCCTTCGTAGCCACGATCCCGCGCACGGCGACGGGGAAGTTCGATCGCAAAGCGCTGCCCGATCCGGCTGCATTCGCCGGCGATGACGAATCCGTCGCGCGCCGGCAAGCGGAAACGCCGCTGGAGATCGCGCTGGCCGGCGAAGTTGCCTCGGTTCTCGGCCTCGACGATATCGGTCTCGACGATGACTTCTACGCCTGCGGCGGCGATTCGCTGCGCGCGATGCGGCTCGTCGCGCGCCTGCGGCAGATATTCGGTCCGCAACTGACGGTGCAAGATCTGATTGCGGCCCCCACGGTCGCCGCGCTCAGCCGCGTGGCCGGCGCGCTGCGTCACGGATGCCCGCCCGCTACGCCCGCAACGGCTGCGTGCCGAGCGCGCGAGCGGCTCGCTGGCGCCCATCTTTTTCTTGCACGGCGATCTCATCGGCGGCGGCCGCTACTGCGCGGAGGTTGCCCGGCGCGTCGAACCCGGCCGGCCGTTCTTCTCCCTCTCGCCGCACGGCACCGAGGGCGATGCGTTCCCCGGCTCGATCGAGTCGATGGCCCGCGAAAACTGCGCCGCGATTCGCGAGCGCTATCCGCATGGCCCGGTGATTCTCGGCGGCTACTGTAACGGCGGCATCGTCGCCTACGAAATGGCGCGCCAACTCGAACGCTCCGGCGTCACCGTCGCCGGCCTCGCGATCGTCGACGGCTTCATCTTCAACACCGAACGCTCGGCGCTCTCGGACTTCATGCGCCGCCAAGCGCGCCGTCATCTCCAACGCTTGGGGCTTGGCCGCGCGGTGGTACCGCCGGACGCAGAGCTCGCGAGCTGGCAAGTGCGGCACGAGAGCCTGGTGGAATCATGGTACGACGCGATGGCGCGCTACGTGCCGGCCCGCTACTCGGGGCGCACGACGCTGTTATGGACCGGCGAAATGGCGTCGCGTTCCGAAGGTCTGACGCGCACCTGGAAGCGCGTCGCGCCCAACGCCGTTGAGGGCGGGATCATCCCGGGCACGCACTTGACCGCGATCACGCGCCACCTCAACGAAACGAGCGCTATCCTTGCGGAAGCGCTCGAAGGCCGATTCGCCGCCGCGGCTCGCGGCTAGAAGCCCATGAACCGGCCGAGCAGTCCGAAGATGCTGCCGGTCACGGCCGAGCCGCCTTTGCGAGCAGCCGGTACGTAAACGACGTCGTTCTTCTGCAACGTCAGATCGGAGGCAATGTCTCCCTTTTGCAGTTCGTTGTAGAGGTTGACCGTATACACTTTCGTCTGGCCGCCGCCGAGGTCGCGCGTGACGCGGATTGAGTTGAGGTCGGCATTCGAGTTCGCGGAATTGCCGGCTTTTGCGATCGCCGTCGATAACCGGTCACCTTCGCTGATCGAGACCTCGCCGGGTTTGTCGACGGCGCCCACGACTTCGACGTTGAACGTTACCGGGCTCGGAACGTAGACGACCGAGTCGTTCGAGAGCACGGCGTCGGCACTCGTGTTGCCGCCGCGAAGGATGTCTTGAAGCGATGCATCGCGGACGCCCGAGACATCGCTGATGCGCGCCACCGGGTAGTCGCCGTTGGTCGGCCCCATGCCGCCGGCGGTCGCGATCGCATCGGTGACGTGGCTGTTGTAGGGCAGCGTGTATTTCCCGGGCGTCTTCACGTTCCCGAGGACCATCACCGTGAGTTGCCCTTCACTCACCACGCCGACCGACACGATCGGGGCACGCAGAAATTTCGAGAGCGCCCGCGTCAGCGTGGCCGAGGCCTCGGCCGGCGTTTCGTTGCCGAGCGAGATGCGCCCGATCATCGGATATTGCACCGTCGAGTCCGGCAGCACGGTAACGGTTTGGGTCAGTGTCGGCTCACCGTAGACCGAGACGGCCAATTGATCGCCCGCATGGATATGGTAGTCGGCAGCGGTGGGCGCAGCCGTTGCGGCGAGCAACGGCACGGCCAGTGCCGCTTGAAGCGCGAACGTGAAAGCAAAGGCCGCAGCGGCCCGCGTCGTGTTCATCCGTTGAGACTCCGATCCGCATCCGCATCGGATGCAAGCGCGGGGCGCAGCGCGCCTCCGGCAACGAAGAAGTAGTCTTCGTCGACGAGCGAACGCTGCGGCTTCACCCGGTTCGCGACCGTACCGATGACGTTCGCGACCCCCATGTTGTGCAGTTTCGCAAGCGAACGGCGGACGTCGTGCGAATCGGTCGAGTCGATCGAAAGGACCAGCACCGTTCCGTCGGCCTTGGCCGCCAGGATCGCCGCGTCGACGACCGGCATGAGCGCGGGCGCATCGATGATAACGGTCTGATACGTCTCCAGCAGCTCTTCGAGCAATTCGTCGAACCGCCGCGACTGAATGAGCTTGACCGAGTTCGGCGTACGCGTTCCGCTCGTGAGCAGGTCCAGGCCCTCGTGTTCGGTGGGCATCACAACGTCGCGCAGATTGGCCGTGCCGACGAGAACGTCGCTCAGACCCCGGCCGAGCTCGCGATTGAGCTTATTGTGAAGCGAAGGCCGGCGCAGGTCGGCGTCGATCAAGCAGCACGCGCGGTTCCACGTGCGCCATCGTAATCGCGGTATTCAGCGCAATGGTCGACTTCCCGTCACCTTGCGACGGACTCGTCACCGTGATGCAGCGCATTCGCTTGTCGGCCGCCGCACTGTAACGCAGCGATGTCACGAGCTGGAGGAACGACTCGATCGCGAACGAGCGCAGCCACGGCTCGTCGGCCTCGTCGGAGGTCAGACGTTCCGACGGCAAGCTGCCCGCGTTCCGGCAGCCGCTGCAGCGCGCCGAGTTGCGGCACCGACGCGAGGACCGGCAGTTCGAGTTCGTCCTCGATTTGGCTTTCGTCGCGGATTCGGCGGTCGAACACGAACACCAGCAGCGTAACGACGACGCCCAGGATCAGGCTCGAGAATGCTCCGATCGCGAGGTTGAGCATGAGGTCGGGACGTTGCGTTGCTTCGCGTGGGGATGCGGGTGCGGTCACGGTGACGTCGCTCAACGCAGTCGCCTTGCTGATATTCGCATCGTTGAGCTTCTGACGCAAGGCGGTGACGACATCGTCGGCAAGTTTCGCTTCACGCTGCAGAGCCAGCAGGCTCGTCGCTTTTCCCGGCAACGATGCGAGTTGCGGCTGCATCTGGGCCGCGCTGACGGTTCAGTTGAGCGAGCTGCGCGTAGTCGGAGGCGACTTGCGCGCGCGAGACCGCAGCCTGCTGGTTGAATTGCACGAACACGGGATTCGGCATGGTATTCGCCTGCGCGACGACCGTAGCGGGCGTCTGGGCGATCTCGTGCTGGAGTTCGGCCTGCTGCCGTTTGAGGCCGATGACGGTCGGGTGCTGATCGGTGTACTGCTGTTCGGCAACTTGAAGTTGAACCTTCGCCTGCGCGAGTTGTTGCTGCAACTGGCTCAGAACGGGATTGGGTTGGACCTGGGTGTCGCCCGGCGACCGTCGGTCCGATGTGGGCGAGTTGCGAGTTGATGCTCGCCAGCTGGGCTGCGGCTTGACCGCGGTCGACTTCGGTCGCGTTGACTTTTGCATCGAGCGCCGCCGCGGCGTTCATGACATTTTGCGTTTGCGTCTGCAGATCGGCCATGTTGTTTTCCGCTTGGAACTCGGTGAGCGCCGCCTCCGCCGCCGCGGCTTTGCTTTGCGCCGCCGGAAGCTGAGCCGACAGCGTCTTGACGGCGTCATCGGCTTGCTTGTCCGACGAGCGATCGTTCGTGATCGACGAACGCCCCGGCAAACGCGTTGGCAACCGTCGCCGACATCTGCGGGACTCGACCACGTCACCGCCAGGTCGAGCACGTTGGTGTTGACGACGCCGCGACTTTGACGTGCGAGAGCAGTTGCGCCGGGCGACATCGGCAGCTTCAGCTCGTCGATGACGGCGTTGGCGACCGGATTTTCCTGGAACAGTTCGGCGTACGTTTCGGAAGACTGTACGCCCGTTGCGGCGAGCAGCGCGTTCAGAAGCGGCAGCGTAGTATTCGCGCTCTCGCACCCGGACTGGCGGCCGGTCCGCCGCTGCCCGCAATCAGCTTCACGTGCGTCGTGTAGCTCCGCGGCATGAACAGCGTATACGCAGCGATGAGCAGGAACGACCCGACGGCGACGCACGCAAAGATCCGCTTGCGCCGGAGGAGAGCTTGCCAGAGGCGCGACCACTCAAATTCGGACGGGGCCTCCGCTTGGACGGATCGCGGGGCTTGCCCGGAT
This sequence comes from Vulcanimicrobiota bacterium, assembly GCA_963845455.1. Lineage (GTDB taxonomy): Bacteria > Vulcanimicrobiota > Vulcanimicrobiia > Vulcanimicrobiales > Vulcanimicrobiaceae > Lustribacter. The sequence continues at coordinate 245,503 of CAWJSM010000009.1, forward strand.
GCGAGTTGATACATGAGCTTCGATTCCTCCGACGTGACTACAAGAAGAGCAAACGGGTGAGTAAAAAGACCGCGTTGGTAAGATTGCCGTGCGATTGCTTAGCGATCGGGACGTACACCGTGTCGCCTTTGCGCATGCGCGGGTCGAAACGAGCGTCGCCCTTCTCCAGCGCTTGATAGAGATCGACGGGATGCGAAGCCGTCTTCCCATCGTCTTCCGTTCGCGTCACGACGACGCGCGTAGAGATCGGCCTGCGACGATGCGCCGTTGCCGGCCTTGGCGATCGCGATCGAGAGCCGGTCGCCTTCGTTGAGCGAGAGCACGCCGGGATGATCGACCGCGCCGAGAACATTGACGTCGAACGTCGTCGGACCCGGTACGTAGATGGCTGCGCGGTCGGATCAACCGGACGTCGCGGTCGGGATCGCCGCCGCGCAGCAGCTTGTCGAGCGAAATGTGGTCGATCGTGCCGTCCGGCAGCGCGATGCGCGCGACCGGATACTCGCCGTTGATCGAGGGATCCATTCCGCCGGCGGCAGCGATGGCGTCGCTGAGCCGGGCGCCGGGGGCAAGCGAGATATTCGCCGGAGTTGGTCACGTCGCCGAGGACGAGGACGTCGATGTGCCCACGCTGATCACGTTGACGTTCACGTGCGGATCGCGAACGTAGCGTTGAGGACGGCTCGCGATCGCGTCGCCCGCGCCCTGCGGCGTCGCGCCGGCAACGCGAACCTGACCGATCAGCGGTAACCCGATCGTCCCGTCGCCCGCAACGGTAACCTGTTGCGAGATGTCGGTTTCACCCGAAATCTGCACGTCGAGCTGGTCGCCGGCATGCACCACGGTCTGCGCCGGCAGCGAATCCGCCAAGAGCGTTCCGGTGGTCGCGAGCAGCGCCGCGCAGCACAACGCCAAGGTCAAACGCATCAATCCGTGGCCACGAAGAGCGTGAAGTGTTCTTCCTGCAACGCGTTGATCGCCGCAACGCCCGCGGGCACCAGCATCATGCCGGGCAGCAGATGACCCGCCAGCGTTTGCAGCGAGGTACCGCAGCGGCAGCGAGTTGGGTCAGCGCGTTTTGGCAAACAAAAAAGGAAGCGTGCCGGCGCTGCAAGTCGGCGATCGCCCAGCCCTGCGGGGAGCGGAGAAACGGATTGCCCGCTGCCGTGGACGTGACACGGTCGCCCGCGCTTCGAAGCAGCGGCGCGAGCGCGTAGGCGTTCCACGCATCGTCATCCAATCCGAGCGCGACGCCGTTGCGATAGAACACGGCGGCCGCATGCAGCGTGCCCGGACCTTCACCGAATCCGGTTTCGTATGCATTGAGTGAGTTGTACATGAACCCGAACACCGCTCCGTCGGCGACTTGCCCGCTCGCAAACGCTTGGCGATGCGAAAACGGCATTCGCAGTCGCGCTTCAAATGCGGCACGGTCGAACGTTGCGGTCGCGGCCGAAGCCGGGAGCGCGAGTCCGGCCGAAGCCGCGGCGAGCATGCCCGGCGGCCAAGAAGGCCGCCCGTTTTACGGGCATCCGACCGGGCGGGCCGCGATGGGACCGCTGCCGCTTCCGCCGCTGAGCGCCGCCAAGCCGAAGAGCAAAGGCGCGAGGAAGAGCGCGTTATGCTTCGCAGCCGCGGCCGGCGCGGGCGGGAATTCGGTCGGGGGCGCGGGTGCTACCGGTGCGGCGGGCTGGTCGTCGGGCGGCGCAGCGGGCACATCCGCCACCGCTACCGGTGCGGCTGCGGCGACAACCGGCGCCGGCGGCGGCACGACCGCGGCGACATGCGCCGGCGGCGCCGTCCGATGGGCGATCATCTTGCCCGGCTGGCGCACGAGCGAAAGATTTCCGCATTTCGCGGGCATGTAGAGTGCCAGCACTTGGCCGTGCGAAGGAACGTCGACTTCCCAGCCATGCGTGCCGGCCGGGATGATGACGTCGTGCAGCGCATAGACCTTGCCGCCGGCTTGCCAGGTCATCGAATCGAGATGTCGCGGAACGGTGACCCAGGCAACGCGCGATGAGTCGATCGCGGCGTGAAACTGCGCGTACTCTCCGGGCGTCAGGCCGAGCCGCGCGGCAGCCGCCGAAACAATTCCTTCGTTACGGGCCACGCTGGCGCGCATTTCGGCTGTCGAGCGGCTCGTGCCGAGCAACGGCGCGGACCCCAGCTCGGCGATGACCGTCGGTTTCGCTAACGCGGGTGCCGCGCATAACGCGACGCATGCGGCGGCCAGTAGAAATCGTTGTGCTATCATAGGCGTGCCTTCCTGAAGTCGTGACGAGAGACTACCATGTCATGCGCGGCGCCGGATGTGCTGCACGGGCCGTTCGGCTTAGGGCCTTTGCCCTATGCGACGGCCGGTGCACGTACATCGAGTGGGCATTGTGGGAAACGGGTTCCGGCGCATCGCTCTGGACGATGCGAAGGAGACGGTCCATTCGTGCGTCGATAACGATGCGGCGCAGCGTCGGCGTCAGATTCACGAGCGAGACGTTCTCCGAGCCCAGACGGCGCGTGAGCAACACGACTTCCGCCAACGCGGCAGCCCCGAGCCAGGCGCGAGTGAGATCGATTGTCACCGGCCCAGCGATCCAGCCGAAGGCCTCGTGTAGCGCCGGCTGTGCGCAAGAGTCGAATTGGCCGTTCAAGCGGACGATCAAGGTGGCCCCTCTCCATAGAAGCTGCTGACGAAATAAGAATAGACGAGCGCTCGCAGACGCACGAGCGCTGGAAGTCGCGAATTTTACGGGACCAATGGCCTATTGCTGTTGCCGGCGTACGATCGCGATCGATGGGCCGCTTGGGTCCTTCAGAGTAAAGACGACGCGCGCACGCGGATCCGGAATTCCCGCAGGCAGCCATTTCGTGACGTATGGACGCTCGCTCGCGTACTCGCTGTCGAGTACGACGTAGCGCGGGTTGACGTGCTTCACATAGCGCAACGCCGTGGCGTCATCGGGTGCGTACGGTAACATCCACCACGTGCCGCCCGCGTAAAATACCGACTGGTCGCTAATGCTCAGGATGCGCGCGCCCGCGCCGCCGTTCTGCGCCAGCCACGTCCCGGCCATCCGTTCGACGAGCGACTGCGAGTCGTCGACGAAACGGATTTTCGTCGAAAACAAGAGCGCAAGCAAGCACGCCAGGACGAGCGCCGGCGCCGCAAGGGCCACGAAGCGATTGGGAAAGCGCCGAGCGATCGCGGCTTCGGCCACGGCGATGCCGTTCGCGGCCCAAACGATCAAGAGCGGCACGAAGCCGACGAAATAGCGATCCCAAAAGTGGAAGACGGAGGCTAGGGCGATCGCAATAACCACCCCGTACGCGACCAGGATCGCCTGATTCCAAACCCGGCGCCGCGACCATGGGCCGGCAAAAAATCCAAATGCTGCGAGCAGGCTGAGCGCCACGGTCCCGCACAACGGGGAGAGAATGACGTGAGCGATTTCGCGCACGTGCCGGACGAGATTCTGCAGCCCGAAGAGCGCAACGGTTCCGAACCCGGGCTTTGCGCGGCCCGGCGGCTCGAAGTAGTACGCCTGGTCGAGCTCGGGCCCGGTTTGCTTCAAATTGCGGTCGATGGCATCGGCGGCAGCCGTGTAGCTCATGCCGCTCTTCATCCGCAGTCCGATATCCAGGTTCAAGACGCTCTTGCCCTCGATGCGGATGTGACCGGCATGCGAGGTTAAGAACGCGACGTACGGCGCGGCGAGGACAAGGAACGGAAGGACCAGCGCAAGCATTACGCCGGCGGCGCTGCGCCGGGTGGGGCGCCACAGCACGAACGTGACGAGCACGACGACGGCGGCCAGCCCCCATAGCAGGGCCCCTTCGGGGCGCGTGAGATAGGCCAGCGCGAGTGCGATGCTGCAAGCGAGGGCATCGGCCGCGCGGCCGCCGTTGACGATGCGCAACAAGAAGTGAACGCCGGTGGCTGCCAGCGTGAGGAACAGCATGTCGGCAAGGACGACCGTCGAGAGCTGGACGGCAAACGGCAGCACGGCGGTGATGAGCGCTGCTGCATATCCCGCAGTCCGTCCGTAACAGGTGGCCGCGATGCCGTACACGGGAAAGATGAACGCCGCGCCGCTGAGCAACGACACGTCGACGCCGGCCTGCGCGACGTCGCCGGCAAGCGGAAGCAGCGCGGCGATTGCGAGCGGGTACAACGGCGGAAAGACGAACATCGTCGTCCCGCGCAAGCCGACATATCCATGCCCGGCGACGAGATTGGCCGCGATTCTCGCGTACTCGGCGCCGTCCCACGTGATCTCACTCGGTCCATGCCAAACGAGCCATGCGAGGCGGATCGCAAGCGCGCAGAGCGCGATGCCGAGCAGCGTGACGAACGTGGACACGTCCCTCGGCCCGTGCCTGGGATCCGCCGGCGGTCGCTACGCGCGTCGACACGAAGGACGAGGGAGTTTAGTGGAGCGAACGGCGCGGAGCGCGCAGCCCCGGCTCGTCACCCTTGATCGTCGTTGCAAACCGAGTGCCCGCCGGAGCGGCCTCGCGGGGGCTGGAGCGGTGCGCCATGTATTCACGGTGCACGGCGCAGCCGACGAAGTGGACCGAGTCGAAATCTTCTCCGACGCACGCGCACCCGCAGGCCCACAAGGCGCCGACGCACGTCGTACCGACGCGCAGTACCGGCTCCGCCGGCGGAGCGATCGGACACTCTTTGAGGCGTAAGCGGATCGAGAGCAGTGCGTCCATCGAATAAGATTAGCGCCCACGGCGCCGCAACGCATGGGTCAAGCTGCCCAAAACGGCAGGGCCGATCGGTGCTTTTACGCACACCGTGATTTCCAGACGTGCCGGCGCTCGAGCGCGCGGCCGGCTCGGCGAACGTGCGGCAAGGCGATAAGATGATGGCGGCCGACGATTTCGCGTCCTTCGCTTTCACTTCGATGAAGGCTGTTTGCTGTTAGGCGCGCGCGCTCTCCGGCGCGACGTTGGATATGCTTCACGGCGCCTAGCGTCGAGGGTAATATGGCATGGTGCGCATAGGAACCGCGGCCCCTCGCTCTAGGGGTTCGACGCCAGGTACAATGCAAGGACATGGTACCAACCGGTTCGTTGTCGCCCGGAAGTCGACGATCGGCTTCACATGCCTGATAACGCCTCCCGCACAAAAATCCACATAGCCGCCGGTGCGATCGCGATCCTCGCTATCGCGATCGCAGCTGTCACGCGCATCGGGGGCATTTTCCGCTACACGGATTTCTTCGGTGACGAGGCTGGTGACGCGCTTCGAGTCCTCGCGATGCACGCCGGCTCCTGGCCGACATTGGGACCGGAAACGCAGGTTGGGTGGCAGCTTCCGCCCCTTTACTACTACCTGATCTTTCCGGCGACGCTCTTCGGACCGCATCCGCTCTTGCAAGCACTTCCGAACGCCGTTCTCTCAGTGCTCGCAGTCGCGTTGCTGATGCTTCTGGTCTATCGCCTGCTCGAGGGCGTCAACGAAGAACGCCGCCGTATCATCGCGTCGGTGTGCGGGCTCTGGTGGAGCGTTTTATTCGCCGACTTGTTCCTCAATAACCGAGAATGGAATCCGAGTTCCATTCCGTTTTTCATGCTCTGCTTCGTCCTGCTTCTCACCGAGCAGCATCGGCAGCCCCGTCTCGCCGTAAAGGCCGGCATGTGGATCGCGATCGGCATTTGCCTGGCAATTCTCGAGAGCTTGCACGGCAGCACGCTCCTCGTAATGCCCGTCGTTTTCTTGGGCGTGACCGCGTTTGACATAAGCCGTCGCGCTCGCGATCCACGCCGGTGGATTGCACCGTTCGTTTCGCTGCTGATCATGGCCCTTTGCCTGACGCCCTACTGGGCCGGCGAGGCGACACGCGGATGGGCAAATTCCCGTGCGTTCGTTAGCTCGATCTTCGCACACGGGTCCGCCGCGCCGACACTTCTGATCCGCCTCAATACGGTACGGGCGGCATGGACGTCGATGAGCGAGCAAGTGTTCTTCGTCGATGGCGGACCCTGGCTCAAGCTCGCCGGCATCGGCGTCCTGGTCGCATTGCCGATCTTCGCGGTGCTATTGCGCTTTCGTGGCGATCGCCGTCTTCTCGCGATTCTCGTTTTTTTATGGGCCGTCTATCTCTACGCTTCGTCGAACTATTATCCTAATCCAAACTATATCCATTACAAGTTGCCGTTACTGCTCGTGCCGATCGTTCTTACCGCGCTCATCGCGGCGAGGCTCGATGGAAGTTGGCGCGGCAGAGCCGGCGTCGCATTGCTGGCCGGCTGGATCGCGATTTCCCTCTTTCTGAACGCCCGGCTCGATGCGGATTATTTGGCTTCCAAGGCGGGAGCGGAACGGGCCATGACGGTGGATGATATGATTGCCGCTCTCCAGTCATTACCTGCCGGATCGACCGTCTTTCAAGAGCCGGACAAATACAACGATGAATTATCGCTAGAATATCTTGGAACGGGCGTAGTGCACCGGGGCTTGCGGTTCGTCGCATCGCCTCAAGTGGGCGAATTCGTCATCCAGCCGCGATATGATTACCGTCATTCGAGCCGTGAAAACTATGAGACGTCGGATTTCCACTTGCGTCCGCTCGGACCGATAATATCGCCGCTTCGCAGTCAAGTGCTGCAGCCTTTCGCCGAGGCGCCGGCCTACCGGATCTACGTGCTAAAGTAGCCTTCCGGAAAATCAGCTAGAATCGACGGCGGCCAAAAAGGCGGCTGCAATAAATCCGCCCCAGCTGACGGAGATAGTTGAAGATTTCTTTTTGATTCAATTTGGAATCGCCCGCGAGACGGTCCGTGAACACGTACGGTACTTCAAGCGCGCGGCCGTAGCGGGCCTTGGCGATCACTTCGAGACCGATCTTGAAACCAATCGGGTCGATTTCAATGCCGTCGAGCGACGAGCGCCGAACGAGAAAGAAGCCCGACGTGATATCGCGCACGCGCGTCAATGGCTTCGCTAATGCGATGGCTACCAGCGAAGTGATGCGGCGCCGCAGCGGCCAGTTCTCGATACCGCCGCCCGGCACATAGCGCGACCCGATCGCCAAGCCATACTCGCCCGAGGCGAGCGCGGCAATCATCTCGGGGATCACTTTTGCGTCGTGAGAGAAGTCCGCATCGATTGCGCCCACGACATCGGATTCCGGCCTGGCGAAGCGCCAGCCGTCGATCACGGCCGATGACAAGCCCAGCTTGCCGGGCCGATGCAGACAGCGCACAGGATGCACCTTAGCCAAGGCATCGACGATCGCACCGGTGCCGTCGGGCGAGTTGTCGTCGACGACGATGATCTCACCATCGAGGCGATGTGTCCTGAATACAGAGACGAGAGAAGCGATTAGCCGTTCGATGCCGGCGGCCTCATTGTACGTCGGTACGACGATCGAGAACTTGAGCGCGCGCGCTGCCCGGCCGCTTTCAGCTTCGTCCACGTGAAGCACGGTTTGCGCTAGCAAGTTCGAACCGGAGTAAGTCACCGCTGTGCCGCCTTACGACAAATGCCGGAAACATCGGCAGAGTGCCGATATCAAACGAGAATTTTATTTATGTAAGCTGAATGTTTTTAGCGTTTGCAGCGGTGCCGAACCTTCAGCGTTTTTGGTACTTTAGTCGGTGAGCGTTAGGACCTATGCCGCACTCGAACGGTTTGGTCCACCGATTCGTGGTAAACTCGCCTGGACGCAACGGCGAATCCTGTGTTTTGCATCGGATCACGGCGAGGAACAGTAAGGCGGACAAATGCGGAGGGGAAGTCTAGGATTGCAGCTTGCCGATGGTCGGCCAGCGGTAGCGCGCGTTTCCGTAGCGCGAGCAGCGGTACTGCTTATCGTCGTTGTTTGCGCGGTCATGTTCGGGCTTTCTGTTTTTGCCCTTGGCCGTGCAAGTCTATGGTTTGACGAGGGCGCGACCGCCGCTTATGCGCGCCTAGGTTGGGCGGCTCTCGCTCATGCTATGACCAAGAGCGATGTCTTTTTTGTCTTCTATTATGCGCTGATTCATTTGTGGAGCGTTCCGTTCGGTGAAGGCGAAACGGCCTTGCGAATGCTATCGGCGTTGTGCGCTGCCATCGCTGTGGGAGCGATTGCTGCCGTCGCGTGGCGACTTGCCGGTCCGCGCGCGGCAGTAATAGCGGCGATCATGACGGTTGCAAATCCATTCGGACTCACTTTGGCGCGCGAAGCACGCCCGTATTCGATGCTGCTGCTCTTCAGCGCACTTACGGCGCTGGCATTTCTCCGCGCGGAGCGGCGGCCGACGGCAGGAAACTGGATCGGATTCGCCCTCACTGCCACGATCGCGGCATACGTTCACCTCTTCGCATTGCTGGCCGTTTTGGCGTTCGTCATCTGGGCCGCACTCTTCCGGCGCGAACTGTTTCGAGCGGGATTGACATTCAGTACCGTCGGGATTGGCATCGCGGTGCTGCCGATCCTCATCGTTATCTCAACCTACAGCGCGCCGAACTCGTGGATCTCCGCGACCGGCTCGCCAAAGGAGATCGTCGGACTTCTCGTATCCTTCGCCGGCTCGCGCGTGCCTCTGGTATTGGCGGCGCTAGTGGTTGCGGCGGCGATATGGATCGCTCGCAACCGCCCGTCAACGATAGCGGGATGGCGAGTCGCTTTGGTAGCGTGTTGGCTCGTCGTTCCGATAGTCGTGGCGTACAGCGTTTCTTTCCTGAAGCCCATTTTCGTCGCTAACTATCTGGTCGAGGCACTGCCCGCGTTTATCATCGGTATCGCAATCGCGACATCGCTGCTTCCGCGCGTCTTCGCCGCCGGAGTCGTGGTACTATGGTCTGCCCTCGCGGTTCCCGGCATTCGAGCATCGTATACGAATGTCGTCGAAGATTGGCGCGGAGCGGCGCAATTGGTGCTGGGCAATCAATTGCCGTCTGACGAAGTCGCGGTCTTTCCCGCTCCCGGGATCGTCGTTTTTGACTACTATTCGCGTCGTCTGCGCCTGCAGCGTCCCACCGTCATCTTTCCGGCCGCGGAAGCGGACGTCTTCCCGCTTGACACGCGGACGGACACGCATCAAGGGTCGCTCCCCCCGGTGGCTCCGTCGGTGTGCAGATTGTGGGTTATACTTGATCCGCTTCGGGACGATCCGGAAAACGAGCCGATCTCGAAGCGTTTTCTCGCCACGATTCCGGCGCGCTTCAAGCTCGCGCAACGGGAGCGCTTCGTTCGCATTAGCGTTCTGCGCTTTGATTTCGCCCATGGGTCAAGCTGCCCTAAACCGCAGGGCCGATCGGCGCGCCTAGGCCGCCCGCTTTAGCGGCTCGACTGCGCAGTTGGGATCGAGACGCGCTCGTATCGCCGCGATCAGCGGCGCGAAGCCGGTCTTGAGCAGCGGCTGCTCCAGCCGGTAGGTGATGAGGGTCGCAAACGCGATCGAAACGATCAGCGATGACACGTAGAGCAACGGCCCGGCAACTCCGGCGTCATGCAGCCAGACCGAGATTTCGAGGTGCCACAGGTAAAGGTTGTACGAAATCGCCGACAGGAAAACGATCGCTCTGGATGCGACCAGGCCGCGCAACGTCTGACTCGAGAACGACGTCGAGAGCGCGAGGACGAGGCAGAGCGGACCGATCAGCACGCGATGATCGTTCAGCCAGCCATGCGCGGCATCGGCACTGAGGCTCGCCCCGACGCGGCTTGCCGCGGCCAGTGCCGCAAGGGCTATTCCGAACGTGGCGGCCGCCAGGGCACTCGATGTCGCGGTGATCGAGACGCCGCGCGCGCGCCACCACAGCAACGCGTATGCCGCGAACATGCCGGCGCCAAAGACGTCGAGAAAGGCCGGTAGCTGGTTCATCCAAAGGAAGCTCGTGCCGAGTCCCAGCACCGCGATGACGACACGGTACGTCTCCGAAAGCGCGACCAGGGCCAAATAGCCCAACAACGGGAAGCGCCGGAAGAACGGCACGATGAACGGGAAGATCGCGTAGAACTGCACTTCGATGCCGATCGTCCACAACGGTCCGCTGATCGACCCGAACGTTGCGGTGCTCAGCGTGTGCAGGAACGTCAGATGCGCGAACAGCTGCCGGGCGGCGTCCGCCGGCGACGAGAATTGAGCGCGATACACGATGGCGAACACCGCGACCGCAAGCACGTATGACGGAACGATCTTGAGCGCCCGGCGCTCGAAAAATTTCCGCGTGCCCGGCTCGCTCCGGCCTTCGAACATCGCCCGCGCGTGCGGATAGAACAAACAAAAGCCGCTGATGAAAAAGAACAGGTCGACGCCGAGAAATCCGGCTTCGGCGATGAAGTTCAAGGGGCCTAATGCTTGCCCGCTCACCAGCCATTCGTGATAGAGAACGACCAGAGTGATGGCGATGCCGCGCAAGCCGTCGAGAACATCGAGCCGCTCCGATCTCGACATATCCTCGCTAATGCCCCGGACCAGCCGGGTCTAAAACTATTGCGGCTGCGTTATGCTCTCGATGGCGCTCAGCCACACGCCGGCGATCGCTGCATATCCGCCCGCTCCGCAGGGGTGAATGCCATCCGGAAAATGCGCGCTGTCGCGCGGCACGGCAGTCGCCATTGCGGACGCAAGCGTCACGTGCATTCCGCGATTTGCGTACGTGGTGACGATCGACTTGAGACTCGGCGCCGGCGCACCGCACGTCTTTGCTCCGGCAAACGCTTGAAGCACGCATGGCTCGACCTTCGGGCTGTCGACGACGGGCGCAACGATCACGTACACGTCCGGCTTGGCCGCGAAGATCTGGCCCAGCACCAGATCCATCGAAGCAACGATGTTCGTCAACGTATAACCGGCGTCGTGTTGCTCCAGTCGAAGCATGTCGTTCGTGCCGGCCATGAGCAGGACCACATCCGGGTCGTCGGAGGCCATCGCGTTGCGCAACAGCGATCCGTATAACTGACCGGGGCCGGGATCCGACGGGAACGAACGCAAAACGTAGCCCGGCCATCCCTCGTGCCGTTTTTCTTCGATCGCATCCGAAAAGTCGGAGCGCGATCCCACGAACGTCACATGGTACCCGCTCTGCTGGAGCAGCGATCCCAGCGGTCCACGATAACCGCCTTCGCTGCCCGGCGTTCCGAACGCGCCCACACCGGCGGTGATCGAGTCGCCGAGCGCCATGATTCGGAGCGGGATATGCTTTGAAACCAAGGTGGTTTGGGCGTCGGATCGAGGCATTCGCGCAAACAGCAAAACCGCGGCCGCACAAAGAGCAGCCGCGAATCTCGAAACGGTCGAAACACCGCGCCGGAAATTCACGCACGCGTGGTTTCATCCGACGGCCGGCGCGGCTCCTTCGGTACGAAACCGTTCTTACCAACGCTTTACGGTTTCATGCCGGCCGATCGACATACAGTGCGAACTGTTTGCACGGCTGACCGTTGGCCGCCGGCTTCCGGCAGATGAGGGCCGTGAGCTGCGGCCTCGCGGTACCCTGGTCGTTCGCCACATACGTTTCATGCTGCTCCGGACAGAGGTAACAAAACGCTCTCGCCGGCGCGACGGTGGTTCGAGCTTTCACGCGCAGAGCGTAGCACCGTGGCCGGGTGCGGTCATGAAACCTTCGGGCAGAGAAAGTCGGCAATCGGCCCAACGCACGCGTGACGGTATGCACAATACATACAAAAAAACGTGTGTTAATACCGGGCGCGGGGTATGCTTTTCAGTATGGGAAGACAGGAGAGGACGCGCGAACGCCGCTCCGGCCCCGGAAGTTGTGGTCACGTAACATCCGAGGGCAAACGGTGCCGCGCCATTCCGCGCTGGCGGTGCGGCACGTGCAAGGGCGTGATGTGCGGCGTGCACGTGGTTCGCCATCGCGATCGCGTGAGCTGTCCGGGCTGCCTCGAGCCGGCACGGCCATTTCACAAACGGGGCGCCGACCGCCGGAATTCGGACTAGCTAGGTCCCGACGCCGTATTCACGGCCGACGTCGTGCATGGCCGTCGTCAAAATGACGTGAAAGTCCGCGTTCACGGCCGGCGTGAAGTGCTTGTCCATATCGCCCATGATGTCGTGATGAATCTGGTGCGACATGAGGACTTCCAGCATGTAACCCACGTCGTAGCGTCCGTTGGCGGTCATTCCGGCGTGGTAGAGCGCGCTGGCCAGCGCTGAGCTCGCGGCCGGGTCCGGCTGCGCCGTCCGCGGCAGCGGAATCAGCATATTATGAGCTTTCTTCAGCGCATCGTCGATCGCAAATGTAAACACGTCGTAAAACGACGCAACGCGAGCCGGGCCATATTGCCGAATCAATTTGTCGTTTTCGGCCGCGGCCTGCGAGCCCGACAGGCGTTGCATGAGCCGATGGGAATCGAACCGGCCGGCGCCTCCGCCCGCATCGACCACCGCCATGGTCAAATGCAGGTGCGGAAACCCGTGATAGACCGTCGCCCAAGACGCCGCGGGCATCGCGGCGGCCAGCATGCCGGCCAAAGCCAGACGGTTGAAAAAGCGCATTCCTCAGAACCCCTCATGATGCGTGAAGCCCAGATATGCCGCGTGCCCGACGATCTGAACTTCATCGATGTTGACGTAGCCGCGTTCGCGGTTTGCGGGATGGGTTACGACCACGCCCGCGCTGTGCACGCCCGGCTTCAAGCGCGGACTGGTGTAAAGCAAAACGTGCGGGCGCCGCTGCGCTGAATAGAAGCTGATCTGCCGGGATGGCCGGCCCGGCACGACGATCGTGCCGATACCGCCGTTCGGCCCGGACACCCCGTACAGCCGGAACCCTTCACCGTTGAAGATCATGGTCAAGGCGTCGCCGGGATGATAGCTGCGCGCGCTCCGGCCCATGAAGCGTCCGTCAAACCGGCCGTGGACGAACTCCCAATGCCCCGAATAGGCTAGCCGATTGAAATCTTGCGCATTGGGCTGCGCTCCGTCGGCTGTGGCCTCACGCGGGGACGGGGTGCCGGCCGGGGCCGTCGTCTGAGGCGCCGGACTGCACGACGTTCCCAAGAGCAGCACGAGAAGGCCCGCCGGGCCCCATCGTCCGCACCCAGCGCCGCGTTCTGCTCCAGACGTCATCTGGCGGCCGTTCCCCCGAATCGGCCCGCACAAGCATAACCGGGACTAAAGACTACCCGGGATCTGCCTCACGGCAGCGGTTCGACATGCACGATCTGCGCGCCGTGATTGCTGCCCGTCCAGAATGTCACCGTGCTCGTCGAGTTGTCGACCCAAACGCGGCGCGTGTTGGTATCGGTCGGCAACTGCCACTCGGCGAACTGACCGGTCGACGGATCGAGCCGCGTGATGCGGTCGGTCACCATCGAGCCCGTCCACACGTCGCCGTTCTTGTCGGCCACCGCATCGTAGGGTGAGTCGAACGGGGTCGGCAGTTCGAACTCTTTGATCGTGCCGTCGTCGGCCTTCGTGTCGTACATCCCGATGCGGTTGGCGCCGTATTCCGCGAACCAGAACAGGCCCGTCTTGTCATCGACGCGGCCGCGTCGCGGATGCGAGAGCGGGGTGGGCGTCTGGATGATCTTGAACGCGTTGGCGGCCGGCGTGAAGTGCGCGATCGCAGCACCGCCGAAGTCCATCAGCCAGAGCGTGTTCGCGCTATCGGAGACCATGCCGTAGGCGTTGAACGTATGCGTGGTCGAGCCCGGATAATAGTACGGCCCGAGCGATTGGAACGTACCGGTCTTGACGTCGAGGCCGCGGAACGAGTGGTCGTCCTGATTGTTCGTCCACACTTTGCCGTCGACGCTGCTGTGCACCGGCATCACCATCGACTCTTGCGTGAAGTCGGGATGGGTCGCGGCCGGCACCGGATAGGTGGTGAACGTTTTCGTCTTGCGGTCGAAGCGATCGATCTGACCCTGGAACATATTGGCGAGCCAGAGATTGCCGTCGGGATCCTGGTCGAGCTCGAGTTCGCCGGTGATGTAGTCCGGCTTGTTCGCCGGCACCGCGTATTGCGTCACCTTGCCGGTTTTCGGATCGAGCATGCCGAGGTTTTGCTGACCGAAGTCCGAGTACCAGAGCATGCCGTCGGGCGTCTGGATCACGTCGTGCGGCTGAACGATTTTGCTCGGCAGATCGTACGACGTAATGATGACGTGGGTCGCGGCGCCCTTGAGCCGCGGCAGCGTTTTCAGCGCCCACTTGCGCGGACCGGAACTCTGATTGATCGTCGCGAGATAGTCGGCCACTTCATCGGGGAAGGGCGGCCGCGGACGGTTCGTCTTGAACGCTTGCGGCCGCAGCCAGAAACTGTTGTTGGCGTAATTGACCATGCGCGGCAGCACGATGTTCTTGAATTCGGCCGCGGTGTGATACGAATCGACGACGCGCTGAATCGTGTGGCAGTCGACGCATCCGAGCAGACCGTTCTTCTGTTCCGTCGTGCCGGGCATGCTGATGAGCCAATCGCCGTTGGACATCTGATCTTCGAGATCGCGGGCCTTCGCGAGCGCGAGGTCGCGATGCGCCGGCGCACCCGGCGCGACCGAGATGGTCGCAGCCTTCGGAAGCACGTAACCGGCGGCGCGAATCGTCAGCCCGTATGCGCCGGGCGCGAGACGCGAAGCCGGAAAGCGATAGACGCCATGCTCGTCGGTGATGACGGTAACGGCGATCGTCGAGCCCGGTGACCGGGCGGTGACGTCCACGCCCTCCATCGGTCCCTCGGCGCTCGAACTCACCACGCCGCTGAGCGCGACCGCGAGCGGCTGTTGGGCTCGCAGCGAACCCGCGAGTTCGATCGTGAATCCGACTGTTAGAACAAGCGCGAGTAGTCCGAGAGTGCGAAAGCGCATCGTCAATTCACCTCGACGCGGGTCTTCCGTTACCTCGGCCAGGCCAACCTGCTTACCGCTTATAAGCGGCCCATGGCGGAGGGCGCGAGGATCTCTTTCGCGTCGAAGCCTTTGTCGATGATCTTGTACTTCGCCTGAAGGTCGATGACGGGTTGGAAATCGGCCGGATCGAGATGGTCGCCGAACGGCGCCCGCGCCGCGTGTTCGAGCACGGTTTGATCGACACCCGAATACGCCGCCAGCAAGGGCAGCATTTCTTGCGGATGCGCGTTCGCATAGCGCGACGCTTCGGCCATCGCCTGCGCGAAGCGGTGCACGACGTCCGGGTTTTTGGCAGCATACGACGCCAAGCCCCACCACGGCGCGATCATGAACTTTGGAGCCACCGCATCGTAGGGCTTGCCGAACAAACGCACCTTGCCCGTTTCGAGCGCGACGGTGGCGTTGGGGCTCTGCAGCGTCATCGCATCGATGCGGCCCGCATCTAACGCGGCGACCATCGCCGTCTGCGGAATCTCCAGCACCTTGATGCTCGACCAATCGCCGCCGTGCTGTTCGATCCAGGCCTGCGTTGCGGTTGCGTTGAGATCGCCGCGCGCGATGGCGAGTCCGAACGTCTTGCCGTTGAGGTCGGCCGCCGTTTTGAACGGCGCGTTCTTGCCGACCAGGATCATGCCGTACGGAACCGTCTCGGAGGCGTTGAACACCGGGCCCGCTGCGAACATCTGCATCGGGATGCCGTGGGCGTAGGCGGTCACGACCGAAAACGCGCTGCCGCTGCCGATGTCGGCCGAACCGCCCACGACCGCGGCCACGATCGCGGCGCCGCTGTTCATCTGCGTGTGCACGACGTCCAAGCCGTACTTGCGAAAGAGCCCGACCTTCTCGGCGTAGACGGCCGGGCCGGGTGCGGTGCCTGCGGTCGAGACGAGCGTCACCCGGGTGAGCGTCTGCGCGCCGGCACGCAGCGGCAGTGCCAGCGCCGATAACGCCAGCAGCGCCGACGACCGCTTCATATTCAAGCGGTGAAGAACTGTCCCGGAAGCGGGATCATTTCGACTTGCTTGTTCTCAACCGACTTGCCGTGGAACGGCCGGCCGTCGGGAAACGCGCGACCGTCGGAGGGCCACTGTTCCGCGGCGCCGCTGCGCAGCATGACGAGATTCTCGGGCGCGCTGCTCACGAACCAGTAGCACACGCCGCGCGGAATCATCACGCCTTCGTACTTGGTGAGCACCTTCACCGTATCTTCCGTTCCGATATGGAACGTCGCTTCGCCCTGCAGCACGATGAACGAGTGGTCCTCGTACTTGTGCATGTGCAGCGCGTTCTCGCCGCCCGACGCGTAGACTTTCACGGTGTGCCGGAGCAGATCGGTCCTGGAAACGTGATTATCGAACCGGCCCTGCGCGAGCAGCGGCGAATCGAGATTGAAGAATTGCGCCTCGGGCGTGGTCTTGACGTCGGTCTCAACGGACATATGCGTGCTCCTCGAGTCGGTCGGCCAATCCGTAGAGACGGATGGCGTTGTCGCGAATAAGTTTGTTTTGGAGGTCTTTCGGCAGGTTGCCGATGTGATGGATCACGTTCTCGCGCGAGTGCGGGAACGTCATGTTGGGGTGCGGGTAGTCGTTGGACCACATCAGGTTGTCGTGGCCCCACCACGAGAACTGGCGCGTACCCGAGAAGTCCTCGAGCCACGTGCAGTAGACGTGTTCGTTGAAGATCTCACTCGGCGGGCGCGTAATGCCGAGATCTTCCTTGGCGCGGAAGCGTTCGAAATAGTAGTCCCATTGCTGCAGCACGAACGGCAGCCAGCCGCATTCGCTCTCGGCCAGGACCACGCGCAGCTTCGGGTGCCGGTCGAACACGCCCGAGAAGATGAGGTCGAAGAGCGCGTTGATCGTATCGTTCTGTTTCTTGTTGACCGCGCCGCGAATCTTCTCCGAACCCTTGAGGCTCTTCATCGTGCGCGCATACGAGTGACCGGTGAGGATGTGCATGTGGACCGGGGCGCCGGCCTCGGCTGCCGCTGCCCAGAGCGGTTCGTAATGACGCGACGTAAACGGCAGCGCCGCGTCCGGCACTTGCCAGATCATCGCGCCGGTGAGGCCCAGATCGAGGCCACGGTGCAATTCTTTGACGGCCGCGTCCATGTCGTACGACGCGATGCACGTCACGCCGAAGAAATGCTTCGGCGCGGTCCGGCAAAATTCGGCCAGCCAGTCGTTGTATACCGCGAATGCGGCTTGCTGCGTCGCACCGTCGTCGAGTCCGAAGATCGCCATGCCGTCGTTCGGAAACAGAATTTCGGCTTCGACGCCGTCGCGCTGCTGGTCGACGAGCCGCGCGATCGGATCGCCCGATCCGGCGGGCTGGTTGGTCGTTTTGAAGCCGACGAGGCCGACCAAGTCCAAAACCGGCGCGCGGAACGGATCCGGTATCCGCTGCCACAAGTCGCTCGGCTCCATGACGTGCGAATCGGTCGAAATCAAGAGCGGCAGCGAATTCATCGCGGCACGATCCGCAGCGCTCAGTTCGCCGAGCGCGGCCAGCGTACGCGCTTCGGTTGCGTCGGTCTCGGGATGCATCATGTTCATCGGTTAGCGCCCATCCTCTCAGCCCGTTATCGCACAAGGGACCTGAAATCTCCCGCGAAAGGACGCGCTGCATGCCGCTTCGCCGCATTGACTTCGCTAAACTCGCCGGAATCGCCGCACTGACGGGCCTCGCCGGCGGGCCGCAGACGGCGGCGGCGCAAGACCTTCGCACCGTGCGCATGCTCTCCGTCCCCTCCGACGGATCGAAGGCGCTGCTCTACGCGCAGCAAGCGGGACTCTTCCGCAAGCACGGCATCCAAGCCGACGTCCAGCCGCTGGGCAGCGGCGCCGCGATCTTCGCAGCGCTGCTGGGCGGCTCGGCGGAATTCGGCGCCGGTAGTCTCTTTCCGGTCTTCAGCGCGTACAACCACAACGTGCCGCTGCGCATCGTCGCGCCGATTTCTCTGTACGAGAGCGCGCAGCCCGACTCGGTGCTGCTCGTGCAAAAAGACTCTCCGATCCGCTCGCCACGCGATTTGAGCGGCAGAAGCATGGGCGGCAACACGCCGACCGACATCTACGTTGCGGCAACGCGCGCATGGGTCGATCAAAACGGCGGCGACGGTAAGTCGATCCGCGCGATCGAGCTGCAGCCGTCCGAACAACTCGCCGCGCTCGAGGCCGGCCGCATCGATGCCTGCGTCCTCAAAGCCCCGCTCTTCACCGTCGGCCTCGACTCGGGCAAACTTCGGATGCTGGGCAAGCCGCTCGATGCGATCGCACCGCGCTTTCTGCTCTCGGCCTGGGTTGCGACCGTCGACTACATCGCGAAGAATCCCGACATCGTCAGCGCGCTTCGTCGCGGCCTGCGGCGAGGCCGCGCGCTACACGAACGCGCACCCGCGCGAAACGATCAACCTGGTCGCGACGTTTTCCGGCCTCGATCCCGCGCTGCTGCAGCACAGCGTACGCTCGATCACGGCCGATGCGATCACGCTCGCCGACGTCCAGCGGCCGATCGATTTCGCCTACAAGTACGGGATCATCGACAAGCCGTTCGATGCGAGCGCCGTGCTCGCCGCCGGCGTTCCGATTTCGCGGCGTTAGGGCATGTGGCACGAGGAAACGGACGTCGTCGTCGTCGGTGCCGGCGCGATGGGGCTTCCGGCGGCGATCGCCGCGCGCGAGGCCGGCGCCTCGGTCATCGTCGTCGAGGCGGAGGCCGACATCGGCGGCCACGCCATCATCAGCGGCGGAAACGTTCCGCTCGGCGGCGGCACGAGCGCGCAGAAGAAATACGGGATCGAGGATTCGCCGGAGCTGTGTTCCAGCGATCTGACCGATTGGTCGATCGTCGAGCCCAACGGGCATCCCGACTATCGTTACAACGACCGCGAGATCGTGCGCGCCTTCGCCGACGCCAACGCAGCGACGTTCGATTGGCTCGTCGCGCACGGCGTCGTGTTCGTCGATAAGGCGCCCGACACGCGCGGCGGCAACGCCGTCGGCAATTCGGTCGCCGCGCGAGATGCACGCGGCCGCGATGGACTGGCCGCTGGTGCAAACCGGCGAGCCGGCCGACCGCCGACGTCGCCGCCACGACCTCGACCGGCAACGGCTTGATGCGTCCGCTCGAAGCCGCGGCGCGCAACGCGGGCGTGCGGATCTTGCTCGAGCACCGCATGACCGCGATCCACCGCGAAACGCCGCTAGCGGGCCGCGTGCTCGGCATCGCCGTCACGCACGCCGGCGATGACGCGCAACATCCGGCGCGCGCAAAGGCCGTGATTCGTCGCAACCGGCGGCTCGCAAGGGCAACGTCGAGTTCCGGCGCATGTTCGATCCGCGGTCTGACCGAAGAGTACTGCGGTCTTGCCGGCATGCCGTGGTCGGATCAGGACGCGAGCGGCGAGCTGGCGGCGATGGCGGTCGGCGCGTCGCTCTGGGGGCTTGCGAACCAGGCTCGCCGAGTTCGGCTGGCCGATCACGAAACCCGGGCTCATCGGCTGCCAGTACAACTACGTCAACCTGCAGTGGATGCCGGGCAGCCCGGTCTTTCACAAAGCGCGCGCGTCGGGTCTGCGCGTGAAGGACTGGCAGAACGTCATCCTCGTCAACATGCTCGGCCGGCGCTTTTACGATGAGACCGGTCCGCACTTTTCCGCCAACAACTACGGCTCGGTCGATCCATACGAGCCGCTGAGCTATCGCAACGCGCAGAACGTGCGCTATGCACCGAACAACTGGCTGAACGCGGCGCTGGCGGGCATCGGCGAAACGCGCAACGGCGGCGGCCCGATCTGGGCGATCTTCGATGCGGCCGCCGTCGAACGCGAAGCGTGGGATCCGCAACCGCCGAACGTCGATACCGCGGCCGGCTTCTTCTTCAGCGCGAACACCGTCGCCGAACTCGCCGGATCGATCGTCATGCCGTATCAGCGCGTCGCGATGCCCCGGCACGAATTGGAAGCGACCGTCGCGCGCTACAATAGCTTCGTCGACTCCGGCGTCGACGACGATTTCGGCAAGCCCGCGCCGCAGCTATAAGATCGAGACGCCGCCATTTTACGCGGCCTGGGCGACGCCGGTCGTCCACGATTCGCGCGCCGGCGTTGCGCATCAACGCGAAGTGCGAAGTCGATCGACCTGCGCGGCGAGGTGATTCCCGGGACTATATTGCGGCGGCGAATCGGCCGGCGGCTTCAGCCAGCACGGCCTCGCGCGCGCCCTCTGCCAGGGCCTGATCGCCGCCCGGGCAAATTATGTCACCCTGACGACACGTTCACTGTACCGCTTCGGCGTTGGGGATGCGCTGCAGCCAGGGTTGTTTGTTTTTCATCTGCTGCTCCCAATCGAGGATCGACGGTAATGCGTCCAGCGTCAGGCCGATGTCGTCGAGTCCGCGCAGCAGCGCATCGCGTTCGGCGGGCGCAATCGAGAACCGGTACGTTGCCGGACCCGGTCCGACGATCGTTTGCGCGACGAGATCGACGGTGCACGGCGTCGCTCCGCCGGCGGTAACGACCGCGTCTTCGAATACGGCCGCATCGCCGCCATCGAGCGAAATCGGCAGCAAGCCGTTCTTCAGGCAATTCTCGCGGAAGATGTCGGCGAACGAGCGCGCGACGACGACCCGGATGCCGAAGCCCAACAGCGCCCAGACGGCGCTCTCGCGCGAACTCCCCGAACCGAAATTGTTCCGCGCGACGAGCACGGCAGCGCGGCGAAACGGCGCGCGGTTGAGGACGAAGTCCGCAATCTCCGTGCCGTCCGTCGTGCGGCGCCGGCGCGAGAATAACAGTTCCGCGTAATCCGGTTTGAAGGCCGCGGTTGCCGGCGCGATCTGATCGGTGTTGATATCGTCTTCCAAGAGCGGGGCAGCTGCGCCCGTCACGCGATCAAACGGCTGCATCGTTCACGTTCTCCCATCCGCCCGGCCGCGTCACGTCGACGATGCGTCCGGCGATCGCCGCTGCCGCCGCCATCGCCGGCCCGACCAAATGCGTTCGCACGCCGGGACCTTGGCGATTCTCGAAGTTCCGGTTGCTGGTGGCGACGCTGCGTTCGCCGGGCTTGGCCAAGTCGCCGTTCGCCCCCGCGCACATCGAGCAGCCCGACTCGTGCCATTCGAAGCCCGCGTCGAGAAACACGCGATCGAGACCGCGCTTTTCCGCCTCGCGCTTTACGCCCGACGATCCGGGCACGACGATCGCGCGCACGCGCGCCGCGACTTGCCGTCCGCGCGCGACGGCCGCCGCGAGTTCGAGATCCTCGATGCGCGCGTTCGTGCACGACCCGATGAACACGCGATCGATGATGAGTCCGTCAACCGGCGTGCCCGGCGTCAGGCCCATATACGCGAGCGCGCGTTCGATCGCCGGCGCGCGCTCGGGGTCCGCGGTCGCGGGATCGGGAACGACGCCGTCGATGCCGACGACCTGGCTCTGGTCCGTACCCCAGGTGACCTGCGGCGTCAGCGCGCTGCAATCGACGTGCACTTCGCGGTCGAACACCGCACCCGGATCGCTCGCGAGTTCGCGCCACGCTGCGAGCGCGGCATCGCGATCCGCGCCTTGCGGCGCGAGCAGCCGGCCGTCGACGTAGGCGACCGTCTTTTCATCCGGCGCAACGATGCCGGTACGCGCGCCGAACTCTATCGTCATATTGCACAACGTGAAGCGCGCCTCGACCGATAGCGCGCGCGTCACGTCGCCCGCATACTCCACCATGAAGCCGCGGCCGCCGGCAACGCCGATCATCCCGATGAGGTGCAAGATCACGTCTTTCGCCGTAACGCCGTCGCGCAGCGTACCGTCGAGCCAGATGCGCATCTGCTTCGGCTTCTGCATCGCGACCGTTTGCGTCGCGAGCACGTGTTCGAGTTCGCTCGTACCGCAGGCAAAGGCCAGCGCACCGAGACCGCCGACCGTGCAAGCGTGGCTGTCCGGACACGCGTAGGTGGAGCCCGGCAGCACGAGACCGAGTTCGGGCGCGATGACGTGCGCGATGCCTTGCTCGGCGTCGCCGACGTCAAAAAGGCGAAACCCGTAGCGTTCGGCGCCCGCTCGCATGCCTTGCGCGAATTGCAGCGACTTCGGATTGGTTGAGTCGGTACGGCCCGGCGTGGTCGCCGGCGAGTGATCGAGGACGCCGAACGTGAGGTCGGGCCGCCGGACGGTGCGCTGCGTTTGCTCGAGCTTCGCGTAAGCGTGCGAGCCGTGCAAGTCGTGCACGACGTTGCGATCCATGTAGATGATCTCGCGACCGTCGCCGCGCACGCCGGCGCGATGCGCATCCCAGATCTTGTCGAGTAACGTCTGCGGCGAAGTGGTCATCGCGCTACGTTCTCACCGCGTCTTGGGCGCCCCTATGGCAAGAAAGGCAGCGGCTGTGCGCTTGGACGCGCGCGACAACCAACTCTCGACGAGCACGCCGCGCAATTCAGCTGCTGAAATCTTGGCCAGGATCACGAGCACGGCCGGATAGCCGTCGAAGTGCGAGGTCGTAAAGAACACGCGCGGGTTCGCGGCCAGCAACGCCTCTTTCATCTCCAGATCCGCGGTGCGAACTCCCAGAATGGCGCCGCTGGGAGCACGCTTACCAAGCTCCACGAGGTCCGACTTCCGCAGCGGCCGTTCCCAAGCGAACGATTTACCGTGCACGGTCCACGTCGCGCTCTCCCCGCTCGTGTTCTTTTCCGCCGTGTCCGGGAGTCCGAGTGCGATCTTCCGGACGTCACGCCACGTCGCCATCGTTCGTTTCCTTTCGCGCGATCGAGGGGAAAGAGTGTGCTACATGCGCGCCTTTCGAACGAACTTCATTCCGGCCATGCTCGGCGTCGGCCTCATGCTTGCGGGTTGCAGCCAACATACGGAACAGACGGCCGAACGGTCCGTCTCGCCGCTGATCGGAACGTGGACGCGCGACGGCAACACGCCGCGGGGAACCGGAAGCAGCGGGCCGCAGTTCACGAAGCTGACCTTCGCCGCCGATGGATCGCTCAATGCCGATTACGTCGCCGGCGGCATCGGCGCCGTCATCGGCAGTTCGCCGAGCGTCAAGACGGAGAACGATA
The DNA here is from genome assembly GCA_963845455.1 of Vulcanimicrobiota bacterium. Lineage (GTDB taxonomy): Bacteria > Vulcanimicrobiota > Vulcanimicrobiia > Vulcanimicrobiales > Vulcanimicrobiaceae > Lustribacter. Next base: position 268,392 of record CAWJSM010000009.1, read on the forward strand.
CGTACGCGACGCCCGGCGGCTCGAAGCTGAGCATTGCGGAAGGCACCACTCACCTGGCCTACTCCTATCGCGTGAGCGGGTCGAAACTCTATCTCATGCCGCTCGGCGGCGGCGATGCCGCGGTGTTCACCAAAGCCGGATAACCGATCGCAGGCTCGGGTACACCGGCCCGGAATACCGCGCCCAGAACGCTGCGCGGGAGTGAACGTATACCGATGAATCGACGTGCCGCCCTTGGACTCGCCCTCACCGCACCATTGGTTCTCGCCGCGAGAACCAGCGCCGATGCGCAAGCCGACGATCTCTATCCGGCCGCTCGCGCGGAGGGCGCGTTGACGATGTACACCGGCGGCGCCTCGATCAACTCGGCACCGGTCGTCAAAGCCTTCAACGCGCGCTATCCCGGCATCGACGTGACGGTCGTGGGCGCCTATAGCAACGTCAACGACGCGATCATCGAGCAGCAGTTGCACGACCGTAAGGTCACGGCCGACATCATCAGCTTCCAGACGGTACAAGACTTCGTTCGCTGGAATGCCGCGGGCGACATCTTGCCCTACAAGTTTCCCGGGCTACGAAGCTCTTCGACGCACGCTACGGCGATCCGAACGGCGCGTTCATGGCGACGAATCTCAATCCGCTGACCTATCTCTATAATACGCAACAGGTCGCGACTGGCGACGTTCCCAAATCGGCGCTCGACTTTCTCGGCATCGAAGTTTGCCGGCCGGACGATCACGTGTTATCCGCACGACGACGACGCGACGCTCTATCTCTTTCACACCTTGCAGCAGAAATACGGCTGGGAATTCGTCGATAAGTATATGGCGAACAAACCGGCGTTCGTCGAAGGTCACGCCGGCGTCGTGCAGGCGATCGCGGCGGGCACCAAGTCGGTGTCGTTCGATTGCTCGGCTCATATGGTCGCCGATCCGCAAGCCAAGGGCGCGCCGCTCGCGGTGGTGTTCTCGCCGGCCGATCCGACGCCGGTATTCTACAACACGAGCGGCATCTTGCGCGCAGCGCCGCATCCGAACGCGGCCAAGCTCTTCACCGCCTGGTATCTTTCCAAAGAGCAGCAGATCATCACAGCCAACTGGTCGGCTCGGCGCGACGTGCCGCCGCCGCCGGGTTACCGGCCGCTTTCTTCGTATCACATTGCCGATGAGTACCGCGCCTTCGTCGTCAACACGGACCTCGTCAAGAGCTTGCGCGCGAAATACCTCGCCTACACGGGACCGGTGGTAAATCACTGATATGAGCAACACCCCTGCGAAGAACGGCCGGATCGTGCGCGAGCTGGTGCTTGCGAACCACATCCTGGCATTCGAGAACGTGCTCGATGCGTACGGTCACGTAAGCGTGCGCAATCCGGAGAATCCGGCCTCCTTTCTCATGTCGCGTTCGCGCAGTCCCGAGATCGTCGACCCGGACGACATCTTCGTCCACGATCTTAGCGGCAACGTCGACGGCATGGCGGCGAAGGAGCTCTACCGCGAGCGTTTCATTCACGCGGCGATTTACGAAGCACGTCCGGAAATTGCGGCCGTGATTCATTCCCACGCCGACGACGTGCTGCCGTTTTCGATCAGTAAGCTTCCGCTCCAAGCCGTCTTTCATGCGGCGAGTTCGATCGGCGCCAAGCCCGTGCCGGTCTGGGACATTCGCCGGGACTTCGGCGACACGAACCTGCTGGTGGAGAGCATCGATCAGGGCCGCAGCCTTACGCGCACGATGGCCGGCGGCTCGATCGTCCTCATGCGCGGCCACGGCTTCGCCGCCGGCGGCAGCTCGCTGATCTACTTGCTGAAAATGGCCGCAGCGCTGCCACGCAACGCGCGCATTCTGCTCGACACGCTGCACGCCGGCGGCGAGGTCGTTCCGCTCTCCGACGGCGAGGTCGCGCTGCGCGATGCAACGGATCTCAGCCTGCCCGCCGGCCAGCGGCAGTGGGAATACTGGTGCCGCAAGCTCGGCGTCGCGTACGAACCCGGCGGTTTTTAGGAGATCGCGCCATGCTCAAACGCTGTTTGTCTGGCGCTCGTGTTGGCGTTTGCGCTCGCGAGCCCGCAAGCGGTGCAGCCGCAAGAGTTGCCGACGATCCACATTGCGTCGGTCACCAACGATACGTGTTCGGCAATCCTCTACGCGATGAAGCTCGGACTCTTTCAAAAGGCCGGCCTCAACATCGACTTTCAGGGCATGAACAGCGGCGCTGCGGCATCCGCCGCCGTGGCCGGGGGCGCGGCGCAATTCGGCCAATCGAGTTTGGTCACGCTGATCGATGCGCACGCGCGCGGCATTCCGTTCACGCTCATCGCACCGAGCGGCATCATCACTCGCGGCTCGATCTACGCCGCGGCGCTCGTCCGCAGCGACTCGCCGATCAAGACCGGTGCCGACCTCAACGGCAAGACGTTCGCCGTTCCCGCCATCAAGGACCTCAATCAGATCGCGGCCATGGCGTGGGTCGATCAAAACGGCGGCGATTCGCGCACGCTCAAGTTCATCGAACTCTCGGCGCCCGCGACGATCGCCGCGATCGAAGACGGACGCGTCGACGCGGGCAACGTGGGCACGCCGACCCTCACGATCGCGCTCGAGGGCGGCAAGACGCGCATCATGGCGTCGGTGTTCGATGCATTCGGCAACCGGTTCGCCAACACGGGCTGGTTTACGACGACGGATTACGCCAAAAGCAATCCGGATACGGTCACGCGCTTTGCGAACGTGATGCGGCAAGCATCGCAACTCGCCAACCCCACCATGCCGAGACGGCCGCGCTGCTCGCCGATTATTTCAAGGGCGATCCGCAAAGTCTACGCGCGCATGGCGCGCGTGCGTCTTCGCCGACGCCCTCGATCCGCACGACATCCAGCCGCTCATCGACGCGGCGGCGAAATACAAGGCGATCGATCGCGCGTTTCCGGCGCAAGAGATGATCAGCCCGCTCGCACTTGGGGCGAAGCGCTAAGCGCGGTGCGCGAACTCAGCCTCGCGAATCTGACGGTTGCAGACGCCGGGCCGCTCGAACTGCTCGATGCCGCGGCCGGCGCCGGATTCGACTCGGTCAACATGTGGCTGATCCCGCCGCCGGCGATGGCCGCCTTCAACGTGAAGTGCGGTGCTACAACACCGGTGGTCGGCAACGCAGCGCTGATTCGCGCGATCAACGCGCGGATCGCCGCGACGGGCGTGCGCGTCTTCGAGGCGTCGTGCAGTTGGCTCGCGCCCGCATTCGACCGCGCCGACGTCGCGCCGGTGCTCGAGACGATGGCGCAGATCGGAACGCAGCGCGTGTCGGTCGTCGGCTGGGATCCCGACCGGCCGCGTTTGATCGCCAACCTCGCCGCGCTCTGCGCCGATGCCGCCGTTTACGGCATGACGGTAACGCTCGAGTTCATGCCCTACAGCGCGGTGCGCACCGTTGCCGACACCGCCGGCGCTGCTCGCCGCCGTCGACGCACCCAACCTCGACGTGCTGGTCGACGCGTTGCATCTCGCGCGCTCGGGCGGAACGCCGGCCGGCTTGCAGTTGCTCGATCCGCGCCAAATCGGCGTCGTGCAACTCTGCGATGCGCCCGCAGCTGCTCCGCCGCCGGACTTGCTGCGCGATGAGTCCGTCAACCGCCGGCTCTATCCCGGCGAAGGTGAATTGCCGCTCGGTGCGTTGCTCGATGCATTGCCAAGTGACATCGTCATCGAGCTCGAATGCCCGACCGTCGAGCATGCGGGGGAATCGATCGCCGAACGAGCGCGTCTGTGCGCCGAGCGCAGCCGGCGCTTCTTGGAAGAGCACCGCTCGCGCCGAGCCGTCCGTTAGGAGAACACGTGGTCAACGCCGAGCAAGCCACCCACTGGAACACTGCCGCGGGACCGCGTTGGGCGACGTTCGCGGATCGCACCGACCGGCTTTTCGGCGAGGTGACATCCGCGCTCCTGAAGTTCGCCGGCGTGCAAGGCGGCGAAGTCGAACTCGGCGCGGGCCTCTGGCTCGTGAGCGCCCGCGCATGAGCGACATGCTTTCCCGTAAGCACGCCGCGGCGCTGTTGCTCGGCGGCCTCGCACTCGGTACGTCGACTGCCGCGCTGCGGGCGCAAGACACTGCCAAGCTGCGGATTGCTACGATACCGATCGAGCCCGGCGCGCAGGTCTATTACGCGCAGGACATGGGCTTCTTCGCGAAAGCCGGATTCGACGTCGACGTTACGGCGATGACGACCGGCCCGGGCATTGCGGCAGCGCTCGTTTCGAACGCGGTCGACATCGGCTTCGGCAGCGTCGATGCGGTCGCGGCAATCCATCAGAAGAACGTACCGCTCGTCCTGATCGCCGCGGCGTCGGATTACGTGCCGGCCAGCGCGCGAACCACGGCCCTGGTCGTGCCGGCTGCGTCCCCGCTGCAGACGGCGAAAGATCTGAAGGGCAAGACGATCGCCGTTACCGCGATCAACGGGATCACCCACACCGTTGCTGAGGCATGGCTCGATCAAAACGGCGGCGATTCATCGCTGGCCAAATTCGTGGAGATTCCGCTCGCGGCAATGCCCGCCGCGCTCGACGCCGGACGCGTCGACGCGGTATGGATATCGCAACCGTTTCTCGAGCAAGCCAAGAAAAACGGCCGCGTGCTGGTCTACGGATTCGACACCGTCGCGAAGCGCTTCATCTCAACTGCTTGGCTCACGACCGCACAATGGGCGAGCGATCACCCGGCGCTGGTGCGGCGCTTTGCCGCCGTGATGCGCCAAACCGCGGTGTGGGCCAACACGAACAACGCAGCCAGCGCACAGGTCCTGGCACGGTACACCAAAGCCGATCCGGCGGTCATCGCAACGCAAGCCCGCAGTCATTTCGCCGAGGAGCTGAACCCCGGAGCCTTACAGCCCCTCATCGACGTCGCCGCGAAGTACAATAACTTCGCAACATTCCCGGCCCGCGAGCTCATTTTCGCTGGCGTTCGTACATGATCACCGGCTGAGCGTTGAACGTGGTGCGGACGTGTTCGCGAAAGCCGGTCTTCCCGGCCACCCCGATCGACGCCGCATTCGTTTCGGTGATGAGCGCCACGATACGCGTCGCATCGAGCGCTGCGTCGGCCCACGCAAGCATCGCGTTCACGGCTTCGGTTGCGTACCCTCGGCCTTGCATCGCCGGTGCAAGCGCCCAGCCCGCTTCGGGAATGTCATCGATTGACGGCAGGATGTCGCGTTTGAAATGGTACAACCCGACCTCGCCCACGAACGCGCCGGTTGACGCTTCTTCCACCACGAGCGTTCCATATGGCCGCGCGGACCAATGGCCGATCGCGGCGAGAACCCGGAGCCACGATTGCTGGCGCGTCGAGGGCATGCCGTTAGCGATATGCTGCGTCACCCGCGGATCCGACCACATCGCATACGATGCATCGAAATCGTCCGGGGTCGGCCGCCGCATGCGCAGCCGTTCGGTTTCGATCAAAGTTTGACCATGATCTCGTCGACGGTGAAACGGCGCGGTGTGGCGCCGAACTCGGCGGCGATGTCGAGTTCCGGCTGGAGCGTCGCCGGGTTGAACGAGGCCGCGTAAGTCGCGCGCCGCATCGAGCGCACCTGGGCCAGCGGAATCTTCGCGTACTTCGCGACGATCGGTGCCGTGAGATCGGTGTGCGCGTTGGCCCATGCAGCGATGTCGTACATTACGGACACGAAGTGCTTCGCCAGGTCGCGGTTCTGCTCGACCCAGTCGCGGCGCGCAACCCACATATTGATCACCGACACCGGCCCGAACACGATGTAGGGAACGGCGAATTGCCGCGCGTCGCTCGCGAGGGCTTGGCTCAGCAGCGGCTCGCCGATATAACCGCACGCGACGGTGCCGTGAGCGAGCGCGGCATCGACGCCGCCGAACGGGATCTCGATGAATTTCGCAGCGTTCGGATCGACCCCGCCGCGCTTGAGCCACGCTTGAATGGAAACCGTGGTGAGCGAATTCAACGACGGCACCGAGATCAGCTGTCCCGCCAGATCGTGCGGCGTTTTCAGCGGTGACGTCTTCGCAACGCAGAGCACGCTCGACGGGAGGTCGACACGAAACATTCCCGACGCGGTCAGCGCGACGAGCGGAACGCCGTGTGAGATCGCGTTGGCAACCGAGATCGCATCGATGACGGCAAGATCGATCGCGCCGGCGACGAGGGCCGTTGCGGTCGCGCCGCTGCCGGGGAAAATCTGCAGCGTCGCGTCGATTCCCGCTTTCTGCAGAAAGCCGGCGTCGACGCCGTACCACGGCTCGGCGAACGCATCGGAGATGTTGCTGCCGAGCCGCAAGGGCTGCGCGGCCGTTTGTGCGCTGCCCCGCAGGGGCGTTGCAAGCGCAGCGCTCGCGGCCAGAACGCTGAGCGCGCCGCCGCGCGTGATCGATCGAGACATCTGCTAGTTCACCACAATCAGTTGGAGCCGATTCCCGGAGGGATCGTAGAAGTATTCGCTGCGTTCGCCGGCCGGACGCTCGGCCGCGCGCACATCGCCGTCCGTCGTGACCTTCCAGGCGCGGAGGTTCGCTTCGATCTCGTCGTAGGCAGCGAAATCCGCCACCGAAACCGCGATGTGCGCGCCGGCGTGCGGGCGGCCGCTCCCGACCTTCGGTGCCGTCGATGCATCGGGCCCGCAGAAGAGCGAACGCTCCGAGAGTTCGTCGACCGCCTCGAGGAACAGTACCTGTCCCTCGCCGTTACGCAGGATCACGCGTCCGTTGCCGAGTTCGCCCGCATCGCGATGGAGGAAACTCATGCCGAGCGCCTCGGTGTAGAACTTCTCCGCGAGCGGCAGATCGCTGACTTCGAGCGCGACGTGGCAGACGTCGGTCACGGCGACGGCGCCGCGACCGCCGGGTGCATCGCCCGCAACGTGACCGTCCCACGCCGCAAGCTCGACGATATTGCCGTCGGGGTCGCGCAAACGCAGGCACTCGCTGATTCCGAGACCGGCCGGCAGCGCGGGCGCCGGTACGGTGGAAATCTTCAGGCCGGCAAGCCGCTGCGGAAGATCCGCCAGCGCATCGCGCGACACCGCGAAGCCGATGCGCGGCACCGGCCGCGATTCCGCCGCGGGCGGCAACGCATGCCGCGCGAGGCACAACTCGAAGCGGTGCTTGCCCATTTCGACAAACGAGATGATGGGCCAGCCGTCATAGGTGCGCGTTTTGAGGTTGGCCATGAAGAGCGGCCGCGCGCCGAAGAGCTTCTCGTAGTATTCGTGCGCGCGCGGGATGTCTTCGACGATGAAGCCCGAGTGATCGAAGGTGCGGATGGCCATGATGTTCCTACTTCGCCGGCTTCCAGTGGCTTGCGTCGAGTTCGGCGTTGACTTGATGGGCCAGCGTGAAATCGTAGATCTTGTTCACCGGCGGAATTTTGTCTTTCGGAATGTCGAGCAGGCCGGCGCGCACTTCGAGGTCCGGCACGATCACCGCATCGCCCACCGTGTAATCGCGTGTCATCGCCTTGAGCGCGACGTCGTAGCCTTGCTCGACCGATTGCTCGTCATCGGTGTTCCGGCTCTTTGCAAGGATCGCCACCGTCTCGGACTTGAACGCCTTCATGTAGCGGAAACCCTTGATGATCGCGCGCAGCATCTTTTTGGCCAGCACCGGGTCGCCGTAGAGCGTCTTGTCCGACATCGCGATCCCGGCATAGGGCATCTTGATCTTCTTCAAGTCGACCAGCACGTGAGATTTCTTGAGCTGGCCGCGTTTGAGCATCAGCATCGAGTCGGTCGTCGCAATCACCGCGGCCGACAGCGCGCCCGTTTCGAGGCCCGCGCCGATTCCGGACGGCTGCCCTAACGGCTGATAGCCGACGGCATCCGGTGAGATGCCGACCGATTGCAAGTACAACCGCGATGCGACCTCGAGCGTGTCGCCGCGCGATGCGACGCCGATCGTCTTGCCTTTGAGATCGGCGGCGCTCTTGATGTCGTTCGTGACCCAGATGCTGTACGTCGGGCTATCGGCCGTGATGCCTACGATGTGCAGCGCCGCGCCCTTGAGGATCGCGGTCAGCGATGCCGCCGCCGAACCGCTGGCCGCAATCGTGCCCGACATGAGCGCGGGCGTCGCGGTGCCGCCGCCGGCGTAGGTCAGCTCGACATCCAGGCCTTCGGCTGCGAAGTAGCCTTTCTGCAAGGCGACGAGCGGTGCGCTTTGATTTGCATCGTTCGACGCATACGTAATGGTGATCTTTTGCAAGCCCTGCGCGACCGTCGCGCTGCCCGCAAGCATCAGCACACCGGCGGCAAGCGCTGCTATCCATGATTTCGCTGACGCCATACTAGTACTACCTCGGTCGCTCGTAGAAGGGACGCATTTATGCTTCGTGTGAGAGCGACCTTCCGTTCGCTGCAAGGCTTCAATTACCGGGTGTGGGCGAGCGGTACGATCGTTTCAAACGTCGGCACGTGGATGCAGCGCATCGCGCAGGACTGGCTCGTTCTCACGCAGCTCTCGCACAATAACGCCACCGCTCTCGGCGTCGTCATCGCGTTGCAGTTCGCGCCGCAAGTGCTGCTGCTGCCGGTAACCGGCTTCGCCGCCGATCATTTCGACCGCCGCAAGCTCTTGATCGCCACGCAAACCTCGATGGGACTCCTCGCGCTCGGTCTCGGCGTTCTGACGATCGCAGGACACGTTGCGTTGTGGCACGTTTTGATCTTCGCCTTTCTGCTCGGCTGCGTCACCGCGTTCGATGCGCCCGCACGGCAAACGTTCGTGGCCGAACTCGTGGGCGAGGCGGATCTGCCCAACGCGGTCGGACTGAATTCGGCCTCGTTCAATTTGGCGCGCATGATCGGACCGGCGGTGGCCGGGCTGCTCATCGGCGCCGTGGGATCGGGGATCGTCTTTCTCATCAACGCGGCGTCGTTTGCCGCGGTGATCTGCTCGCTGCTGTTCATCCGGGTTGAAGCGCTGACGCGCGGTGCGCGCGCGCCGCGCAAGCGCGGCAGTCTGGCCGAGGGCTTTCGCTACGTGTGGAAGCGGCCCGACCTCAAGGCCATCCTGCTGATGGCGTTTCTCATCGGCACATTCGGATTGAACTTCTCGCTCTTCATCTCGACGATGTCGGTGAAAGTGTTCCACGTGGGAGCGAGTCAATACGGCATCTTGACTTCGCTGATGTCGCTGGGATCGATCGCCGGCGCGCTCCTCGCCGCCGGACGTGCGAAGTCACACGCCGGATTGCTGTTCGGTGCTGCCGCGGTGCTGGGCGGCGGTTTTGCGCTCGCCGCGGTCATGCCGAGCTACTGGCTCTTCGGCGCCGCACTCGTCATCGTCGGTCTCGCCGCGCAAACCGTCAGCACGACGACGCTCAGCACGGTGCAACTCGGGACGGAGCCGGCGATGCGCGGACGCGTGATGGCGATTCTGCTCGCGATCTTCATGGGTGGAACGCCGGTCGGCGCGCCGATTCTCGGCTGGGTGGCCGATACGTTCGGCGTGCGCTGGTCGCTTGGCGTGGCCGCCGCCACGGCGTTGGCTGCCTCGGCAGTCGGCCTCTATTATATCGCGAAGAGAGGGCCCATGAGCACGTACGACCTGACCGCATTCGCCGCCGACATCCACACGATCGTGAAACAACAGGGACAGGCCGGTTTACCGCAGGTGGCCGAAAAGCTGCAACTGCTGCTAGCGAACCCGGCGTTCGTGCGCGAGACGTTTGATGACGCGATGCCGCCCGGCAAGCGCGTGCTGCACCACGATGCGCAGACCGACGTCTACGTGCTGGCCCACGTCCACCATCCGTCGCCGAAGCCCGGCCTGCCGCACAGCCACGGCACCTCGTGGGCGGTCTACGGCAATGCCAAGGGCGCGACGGAAATGACGATCTGGCAGCGCGTCAATCCGGAAAACGACGATCACGCCGAATTGACCGTCGCCGACACGTACGTTCTTGGCGAAGGCCAAGCGCGCTGCTACCCATCCGGTGCGATTCATTCGACGAATCAGCCCGGCAAGGCGTGGGTTGTCCGCGTGACCGGGACCGATTTGGACGTGCTGCCGCGTTACCGGTTCAACCGGGCGAGCGATAAGATGCTGGTGACGGGGATCACTGCCTAATTGCCTTAGATGAGAACTTGATTGGGCTGGGCACGTCTGCATTCGTCGAGCGCGTTTCTAGTACACGCTCTGCGAAAGGCGGGGCCAAATATGACGAAATCAGCAAAATCAACCTTCAGCAAGCGGCTCCTCGGTGCCGCGATTCTCTCGGCAGCACTCATCACGCCGGCCATTGCCTCAGCGCAAGACTATGCGTACGCCGGCCAAGATACGCAAATTCAAGGGACGGTCGCTGCGATCAACGGGACGTGGAACATCACGGTCGCCGACGCCAACGGATATGCCGATAGCGTGGCCCTGCACCAAGGCACGATTATCAATCCGACCGGGCTCACCCTCGAGCCGGGCATGAGCGTGACGATCGACGGATACGCCGACGGACCGAACTTCGACGCGATGGAAATCGACACGCCGTATCAATATAGCGGACCCGCTCCGGTTGCCGTGTACTACGGTCCCGGCTCGTGGTATCCGGGCTACGCCGCGGGCTGGGGCCCGTCGTTCAGCCTCGTCTTCAACGTCGGATCGCGCAGCTGGCAGCAACGCCCGTTCGCCTACGGCGGCGAAGTTCGCCGGCCGGTAACGCCGCCCGAAGGCTGGCAGAACCGCCCGCACGGCTACGTCGGTAACAACGCCGGATCGTCGCACCGCGTCTCCTACGCGCCGCAGCAACGTCAGTTCGCCGCACCGCAGGCTCAGCAGCAACGCACGTTCGCTGCACCGCCGGCCCAGCAGCAACGCCAGTTCGCCGCACCGCCGGTTCAGCAACAGCGCACGTTCGCCGCTCCGCCGGTTCAACAGCAACGCCAGTTCGCGGCACCGCCGGCTCAGCAACAGCGCACGTTCGCACCGCCGGCACAGCAACAGCGCACGTTCGCACCGCCGGCTCAGCAACAGCGCACGTTCGCACCGCCGGCTCAGCAACAGCGCACGTTCGCAGCGCCGCAACGTCAGGCCGCGGCACCGGCACAGGCACAACGCCCGGCCGCTCCGGCGGGACGCGCTCCCGAAGAGCAACGTCACCGCTAAGCACGAACGCGTAACGCGACACACGCAACACGCCCGCCCTCCTCCGGCGGGCGTGTTCGCGTTTAACGCTGCTTGAGTGCTTTGAGCGTCGCGTTGACGACGGCAACGAGATCAGCGCTCGCGGCCGGAGCCGGCGCGCCGCTCAAGCGCAAGACGGTGCGGCACGCCTGTTCGAGTTGCTCCTCTGCTTCACGGACATCGCCTTTGGACTTGTCGTTTTTGCCCGCGCCGCGAAAGACGCCGTCCGTAAAAACGAAGCCGTCGCTCTCTGCCGCCTGGATGAGGAAGCCTTGCTTCGATGTTGCGACCTCGTCGATCAGCGCGCCGAGCACGGCGCCGAGCCGCGCGAGCTCTTGCGGTTTGCGTTGATCGATGCTTGCAACGTAGCGGCGGAACTGCACCCGCCGTGCGCCGCCGGCACCACCCGGATCGGCGCCCAAGCGTATGCCCGCGCCTTCGAATGCCCGCACCAGCTGACGCAACGGAATCGACGCCGACGCATCCTCGAACTTTTCGAGCGTCGTTTGGCTGAAGACGTTCGTCATACGTCGCGCACGCCGGTAGGCAACGCTCCGCGTAAGGCCGCCGCGATCTCGCGCAGATCGCCCGCTCGCGTTTCCGTCGCGCGCCAAACGAGCGCGATCGTCCGTCCGGCGCGCACGCCGTCGAGTTCCCGGTACGCGATCATACCGCCCATCGTCGTGTGCTCGCCCGCCGCCAGCGACGGAATCACGGATATGCCTTCACCGGCCGCGATCATGTGGCGCAGCATCTCGAGCGAACTCGCATACCGGCTCTGGTGCTGCAACCGGCTCGGATCGCAGAGCGACAGCGCCTGATCGCGCAAACAATGACCCTCCTCCATCAACAGCAGCGGACCGCGTTGAAGATCGCGCACGGTCAGTTTGCGGCGCTGCGCGAGTTCGTGGCCGGGCGAACACGCGAAGCGAAACGGTTCGAAGAACAGCGGCTCGGCGACGAGATCGTCCTTCGGAACCGGCAGCGCAACCAGCACCGCATCGAGGTTGCCGTGACGCAGCGACGCCAGCAATTGGTCGGTGGTCGACTCACGCAACCGTAACGCCAAGCGCGGAAAGCGTTCGCGGCAGAGCGCGATGACCGACGGCATGTAGTACGGTCCGAGCGTCGCGATCACGCCGAGGCGCAACTCGCCGGAGAACGGTTCCGCGCTGCGGCGCGCATCGTCGAGCAGACGGCGGGCATCGCCGAGCAGCGCCTCCGCTTGTTGCAAGATTTCGCGCCCGCGCACCGTCGGCTCGACTTTGCGCGTCGTTCGCTCGAAAAGCTGTACGCCCAACACGGATTCGAGCTTGCGCACTTGTTCGCTCAACGCCGCCTGAGATACGGCGCACGACTCGGCCGCGCGGCCGAAATTGCGTTCGCGCGCAACGGCCACGGCGTATTCGAGGTCGCGCAGCGAGAGGGATGAAAGCGGCGCCGGCAGCATCCCGCTCATTAATCGGTTTCTCCTTTGAAATCCTTCGGGTAAATCGATTTCACTTGCGAATAGCGTTGTGCTATCTTGAGCCGGTACGACGAACCGCTGACGACGTTAGGAGAAACACCATGGCCGATACGGAACTTGAGAAAACGGGTGGTTGCCCGGTTGCACACGGCGTGCCGCGCGGCACGCACGAGCCGGCGGGGCTGATGACCAATCGCGACTGGTGGCCCAACCAGTTGAACCTCAAGGTCCTCCATCAAAACGCTGCGCCGACCGATCCGATGGGTCCGGCGTTCAACTATGCCGAGGAGTTCAAGAAACTCGACATCAACGCGCTCAAGAACGACCTGTTCGCGCTGATGACCGACTCGCAAGATTGGTGGCCGGCCGATTACGGCCACTACGGACCGCTGTTCATTCGCATGGCGTGGCACAGCGCCGGCACCTATCGCATTTTCGACGGCCGCGGCGGCGCAGGCAGCGGCACGCAGCGCTTCGCACCGCTGAACAGCTGGCCCGACAACGCGAACCTCGACAAAGCGCGCCGGCTGCTGTGGCCGATCAAACAGAAGTACGGCAAAGCGATCTCGTGGGCCGATCTGCTCGTGTTCGCCGGAAACTGCGCGCTCGAGTCGATGGGCTTCAAGACGTTCGGCTTCGGCGGCGGCCGCGTCGACGTGTGGGAACCCGAAGAAGACGTCAACTGGGGCACTGAAAAGACGTGGCTCGGCGACGAACGCTATTCCGGCGACCGCGAACTGGCGAACCCGCTCGGTGCCGTGCAGATGGGCCTCATCTACGTCAATCCCGAGGGTCCCAACGGCAATCCCGATCCGCTTGCCGCAGCGCGCGATATCCGCGAAACGTTTGCGCGCATGGCGATGGATGACGAAGAAACCGTGGCGCTCATCGCCGGCGGCCACACGTTCGGGAAAGTCCACGGCGCGGCCGATGCCAAGAAGTACGTCGGTCCCGAACCCGAGGGGGCGCCGATCGAAGAGCAGGGACTCGGCTGGAAGAACAGCTTCGGCAGCGGCAACGGCGATGCGACGATCACGAGCGGCCTCGAGGGCGCGTGGACGACGGCGCCCGCCAAGTGGGACAACGGCTTCTTCGACAATCTCTTCCAGTACGACTGGGAACTGACGACGAGCCCGGCCGGCGCAAAACAGTGGACGCCGAAGGGCAACGCGGGTCAAGGCACGGTGCCCGACGCGCACGACTCGACGAAGCGGCATGCGCCGATGATGCTGACCACCGACCTCGCGCTGCGCATGGATCCGACGTACGGACCGATCTCCAAACGCTTTCATGAAAACCCCGCGGAGTTCGCCGATGCGTTCGCGCGCGCATGGTACAAGCTGACGCATCGCGACATGGGCCCGCGTTCGCGCTACCTCGGGCCGCTCGTGCCCGCGGAAGAGCTCTTGTGGCAAGATCCGATTCCCGCCGTCACCCACAAGCCGATCGACGACGCCGACATCGCCGCGCTGAAAACGAAGATCCTCGCCGCGGGGCTCTCGATATCGGAACTGGTCGCAACGGCGTGGGCGTCGGCGGCAACCTTCCGCGGTTCCGACAAGCGCGGCGGCGCCAACGGCGCACGCATCCGCTTGGCACCGCAAAAAGATTGGGCGGCTAACCAGCCCGCGCAATTGGCAACGGTGCTGGCCGCGCTCGAGCGCATCCAGGGCGAGTTCAACACGGCGCAGACGGGCGGCAAAGCGGTTTCGCTCGCCGACCTGATCGTGCTCGGCGGCTGCGCTGCCGTCGAACTCGCGGCGAAGAACGCCGGCCAGACGGTGACGGTGCCGTTTACGCCGGGACGCGCCGATGCGTCGGCGGAGCAAACGGACGTCAATGCGATGGCCGTGCTCGAGCCGCTCGCGGACGGTTTCCGCAACTACCTCAAGGCCTCGCCGCTCGGCGTATCGGCGGAAGAGCTGCTGATCGATCGCGCGCAGCTCATGACGCTGACGGCGCCCGAGATGACGGTGCTGGTCGGCGGCATGCGCGTGTTGAACGCGAACACCGCTCAGTCACAGCACGGCGTCTTTACGCACCGGCCGCAAACGCTCAGCAACGACTTCTTCGTGAACCTGCTCGACATGCGGACGGTGTGGAAGAGCACCTCGCAAGCCGAGGAGACATTCGAAGGGCGCGATCGCACGAACGGTCAGCTCAAGTGGACCGCTACGCGCGTGGACCTGATCTTCGGTTCGAACTCACAACTGCGCGCGCTGGCGGAAGTGTACGCGGCCGATGACGCCAAGGGCAAGTTCGTGCACGACTTCGTCCAGGCGTGGACCAAGGTAATGAACCTCGACCGGTTCGACCTCGCCTAGCGCGCCGGCACGAGCGCGTAGTCGAACTTCATCGTCGCAAACGGCAGCGGCAGCGAGAAACGCACGGCGTCCGCTGCCGTTGCTTGTGTGTAGGGCGCGATCAGCTTCTTGCGCACGCCGAAGCCGGCGTCGCTGCCGATCAGCGGGTCACCGCTCGGAAAGATCGACGTGATCACTGTGTCGTAGCCCGGCGCCTCGACCATCATGTGGATGTGCGCCGGGCGGCCCGCCTTGCGGCCCATCGCGCGCAGCATTTCACCGCCGGTTCCGTCGGTCGGCACGTCGTAGTGGTGCGCTCGAACCGTCACGCATGCGTAGCGCCCCTGCGCGTCGGTCGTAAACTTGCCGCGCAGGTTGATCTCGAACGGTCCCGGCATCTGCGCGTCGTACTTGCCGTCTTCGTCGGTCTGCCAGACATCAACATCGGCCCCGGCGACCGGTTTGCCGTCCAGTGACCTAATCTCGCCGTAGAGCACCACGCGCTCACCCGGAACGCCCCCCGTGATATCGGCCATGTACGGTCTGCGCGGTGCGTTCGGATTGAAGAACGGTCCGAGCACCGAGTTCGGCGTCGCGTTCTCCGGGCGGTTCCGGTTGATGAGGTCGATGAGCATTTCGGTACCGAGCAGCGCATCGATGAGACCGAACTCATCGCGCATCTCGGTGCTCATTTGCCCCGTGCGCTTCAAGAACTCGAGACCCGTGCGCCATTCTTGCGGCGTCGGCCGCGCTTCCCGGATGAATCCGATCAGGTGGCGCAACAGCGATTCGAAGAGCGCGCGGTTGCGCGGGTTCGGCGTGTCTTTGACGGTCGCCAGAATGAGGTCGAGGGCCGTATTTTCGTTGAAGTCGACGATCTCGTCGCTCTTGACGTCGTGCACGCTGCTCACAGTGGTTTCCCTCCGGTGCCGCTCGCAGCGGTGACGGCGCCCGCGGACGGCGACCACTTCACAACGACGACGGAGTCCGGGCCGAGCCCATGCTGATCGCCGGTTCGAAAGTCGTACGAGCCGTTCACCCCGCCGAAGCCGTGCAGGTTCGCGATATAGTCGCGAATTTGCGCCGACGTCGCGTCCGGTCCGATCCGCTTGAGCGCCGACATCACGATGCTGGTCGGATCCCAGGCATACGCGCTCGTGGTCGTCGGGGTGATTCCGGCGCCTTTGAAGGCCTCGTTGAACGCTGCGTACGCGTTGCGCTGACCCGCCGAGCCCATCGGCACGCCGACTTGAAACGGGAACCCGTCGAAGTACAACTCCTTGGGCAAGAACGCTGCGTATTGCGTCAGCTGGTCTTTGTTCAAATTGGCCGACGACGTGAAAACCGGCAGATCGACGCCGGCGTCGCGCAATCCGCGCAGCGCCGTCGCGAACGCCGGGCCCGTTGCAAAGATCCAAATGCATTGCGGCTTCAATTGCATGATCTTGGAGATCTCCGCATTGAGCGCGATCGCCGTCGGTTGATACTTTTCTTCATCGACGATCTGCAGCGCATGATAGCTCGGCAGCGCGTCATAGAGGGCGTGCGATCCGGCCTGGCCGGACGCATCGGTCGCCGTCAGCACGCCGAGGCGGTTATAGCCCTTGTCGCTCATGAACCGTGCTTCGGCTAGGAGCGTCGCGTCGAGCGATCGTGAGCTGGAAAAAGCGAACGTGCCCTTCTGCGGCTGCAGCCCAGGCGAAAGGCAATATTCAACCGGTCCGCTATTGCGCACCGCCGGCTCGATTGCGGCGCACGTTCCGGTAACCGCCGGGCCGAGGATGACCTGCGCGTGTTTGTCGATGATGCTGTTGGCGAGCTGCAAGGCGACTTGCGGCGAGCTTTGGTCGTCCCAAACCTGAAAGTGCACCTGGCGACCACGGATACCGCCCGATTTGTTGAGCACGCCCTCATAGACCCCGATCGACTCTTTGTCCGAGGCTCCGGAAAATGCGGCGGGCCCCGTAAGCGATACGATCACGTTGATCGTGAGCGGTTCGTCGGCGGCCACGGCCGGAATGACGCCCGCCAGCAGCACGAACGCAAGACAACTGCAAAGACGCTTCATACGAACCTCACACCGCCGCGACGGGCGATAGATCTTCCGGATACGTCCAGCGCTTCACGGGCTTGCCTTGCGCGTGCGCCTCGATCTCGCGCGCGTAGATCCGGCGCAGTAAGATCGCCGCACGATCGGAACGCCCGAGCTGATCCGGCTCGCGCTCAGTCACTCCCGCTTGCGTCTCCATGACGACGCTATCCTGAATCCCGACCAGATCCGGCCGATCCGGGACCTCGTCGATGTGCATGTCGCCGCGAATGATGGCTTGAACGATCTCGTCGCGCGGCGGAAGATTCGCCATCGCCGCGCGTTGCTGCTTCCGCCGTTCGAGAAAGCGGTCGCGCTCTTCGCCGAAGACCTCGAAAAGGTTGACGATGAACGAGCGATGCGATTGGTCGTCGACCGGAACGCGAAACGCGAGATGATCGATCAGTTGATCGAAGCCCGCTTCGGCGATCATGATGAACGCGGCGATCGGCATCACGACGTAGTGCCGGCCGTTCTTTCCATCCTTGTATTTTGTGTTGAACGCGATGCCGAAATCCGTCTCCCACGGTTCGATTTCGGGAATCTCCCGGTTGACGCCGACCGTTGAGAAGGCGGAACGCTCGTGCACGAAGTTCGCATGAACGTGATCGGCGCCGTTCTCCATCGTATTGAAGTAGTTCGTGCGCCGCACGTAGTTGGAGTTGATCAGCTCGCCCGGACGCTCGAGCCGCTTGAACCGCGGAAACGGCGGCGGCTCGCCCGTTCCGAGAAAGGCGAAAACAAGACCGAGATACTCGCGCGTCGGGAATGCCGGCGCGCGCACTTTGTCCTTAAACGATTCATCTTCGGCGGGCTGATCGACGCACGCGCCGTCTTGATCGAATTTCCACCCGTGATAAAAGCACCGCAGGCATTCACCTTCGACGCGACCGACGGCCAAGGCAACGTGACGATGCGGACAGAGGTGTCCGATGAGATGCGCGGCCCCCGATTCACCGCGGTAGAGCGTGAACTGCTCGCTCATGATCGTGATCGTCTTCGCCCGCGCGGGTTTGACGTCGGCGATCTCGGCGACGGGGATCCAAAACTGGCGCAGGTAGCGCCCCGCCGGCGTGTTCGGTCCGGTCTTATCGTATGCGAGTTCCAGCGGTACGTCGACCGCGGCGAAGGCTCGCTCACTACTCTCTAGTTGCATCGCTTCCCGTTCCTCCAGAGCCCCAAGGCAGAAAGACCGTAACAACGGAAGGGGGCTGGCGCAACGCTGCGCGTCCACTATGCGGAACGCAGCGCACGAGGTGCGTTCATGTCCCCACAATCCGGCCGCGAACAGATCGCCGGCTTGAGAGCCGACTGGCAGGCCGGGAAGGCCGCTTTCGGCGCGTGGTTTTCGATCCCGTCGGCGGCCGCGATCGAGGTCTTGTGCGTGCCCGGACTTCATTACGCGTGTCTCGACCAGCAGCATGGTTTCTTCGACGACCCGTCCCTGGTCGACGGCTTCCGCGCGATCGAACGCTGCGGCACGATGCCGCTCACCCGCGTCGCCGCGAACGTTTCCTGGATGATCGGCAAGGCGCTCGATGCCGGAGCGCTCGGCGTGATCGTACCGCTAGTGGAAGACGGCGCCGCTGCGGCTGCTGCAGTGGCAGCGTGCCGTTATGCACCACGCGGGACGCGCTCGTACGGCCCGACGCGCGCCCAGCTCTTCGATCGGCCGGAAACGCCGCGCGGCTTCGAGGACGTGCTCTGCTTCGTGATGGTGGAGACGGAACTCGGCTTGCGCAACGTCGATGAGATCGCGCGAACGCCGGGCCTCGACGGCATCTACATCGGGCCGAGCGATCTCACGCTCGGCCTCGGACACGCGACCTTGGCCGGGCCGGAGTCGCCGCAGCTCAGCGAGCCGATCGAGCAGATTGCTGCCGCTTGCCGTCGTAATGGAATCATTGCCGGCATCCACTGCGTTGACGGCGCCTCGGCCGGCCGCCTCGCCAAACGCGGCTTTCAGCTCGTGACGTGTTTCAAAGATACGACCCTGATCGCAAACGCTGCCCTGCGGGAGGTTGCGAGCATCTGATGCCGTCCAAGCCGTTAGCCACCGTTCACAACGCGCTCGCGCTGCTCGATGCCTTTTCGATCGAACGGCCCGAGTGGGGCGTGCGCGAACTCGCGCGCGCGTACGCGCTGCCGCAAGCAACGGCGAGCCGGCTCGTGAGCGCGCTGTGCAATGAGGGCTTTCTGGCGCAGACGCCGGCCAAGCGCTACCGGCTCAATCTCATGCTGCGCGAGATCGGTTTCTCGGCCACGCGCGGTTCCGAACTCTACGACGTCGCCTTGCCCGAAGCGGTGCGCGTGCGGCGGGAGTGCGGGCTCGCGACCACGATCTCCGTGCTCGACGGAATCGACGTCGTTGTTCTCGAGCGGTTGGGCGCGTTCGAGGGCGAGCAAGATCGGTCGCCGCGGCGGCGCTGGCCGGCCTACGCAACGAGCGGCGGTAAGGCGATATTGGCGTTTTCGGCGGACGCGTTTGTCGACGAGGTCTTGCGCCGCGCCAACGAAGCGTGCACGCCGCACACGCTCACGCAGAGCGCAGCGTTGACGAGCGCGCTCGACGATGTACGGCGCGACGGCCACGCCGGCGAAATCGAGGAGTCGCAGATCGGCTGGCGCGGGCTCGGCGTGCCGATCTTCAACGCGCTGGGCGCGTGCGCGGGCGCGCTGAGCGTCGAGATGCCCCTCTCGTCCTGGAATCCGGCGCTGGCGGGAAAGACGGTTGCGCTCCTGCGTGAAGCATCGCACGCGATCGGAGCCGAGCTGCCGTGAGTCACAAAGCCGGCGAGACATCGTTAACCGTGCAGAAAGCGCTGCGCGTCATTCGCGAATTTTCGGTCGACGGTCCGGTCCTGGGCGTGACCGACATCGCCCGGCGGCTGGCTATCCCGCGCAGCACGGCGTCGCGGCTGATCGCCGCGCTCTGCAGCGACGGGTATTTGCGCAAGACGCCGGCCGGGACGTATACGCTCGGACTGAAATTCATCGATTACGCAAGCGTTGCCGCCGGCAGCAACGCTATTCGCGCGCTGGCGCGCGCCGAAATGTTCGACCTGCGCCAGACGCTCGGATGGAGCACGCACCTATCCGTCTTCGACCGCAGTCACGGATCGATCGTTCACATCGAACGGCTGCGCGCCGGCGAACTCGAGCGCTTTCCGCTCAACCCGGGGGAGCGCGTTCCGCTGCACGCGACCAGCAGCGGAAAAGCGCACCTCGCGTTTTGCGATGACGATGCGATCGATCGCTTCACCGCGCAGATCCTCGAGCGATTTACGGCCGCGACGTTCGTGGACCCGCGCCGGCTCAAACACGAACTCGAGGCCGTGCGGCAAAACGGCTACGCCTTGGGTTGCGATGAGTTCATCACCGGCGTTTCTTCCGTTGCGGCGCCGATTTTTGACGCGGACGGAAACGTGGTCGCGGGACTGTCCGTGACCGGGCTCTCGTATCAGCTGAACGAACGCTTCCGGCGGCGCGCGATCGAGCGCTTAGGCGAGACCGCGGAACGGATCGGGGCGCAACTGCGAGCAGCCTCGTTCAAGCCTTGATCGCGCCGATGCCGCCTTCGAAGACCGGCCGCAGCGTGCGCGAGAACACGCTCCACGTTCCGCCGGCGCGTACGTACTCCGTCGTCACGTCGGCGATCATGACGGCGGGCTGCGAGTCGAGCACCGGCACGCCGTCGCCGGCAAACAGCGACATGACGGTTTCAAAGCGCGCATGATCTTCGCTCACGACCGTCAGCCGCGGATTCGTGATGAGGTGACGCGCCGTTCGATCGCCGCGCTCTTCGCGCCGCCGGTAGAAGCCGGCAATCGCGTCGCGCCCGCGCAAGACGGTATCGCCGATGATGAACGTTCCGTCGAGTTCGTAAAACGCCGGCGCGGAGCGGCCGTAGTTCTGGTCGACCTCGTACCAGTACTCCGCCTCGAGCGCGTGCAACTCGACCAGCAGCAACAGATCCGCCATGTCCGCGAATTACCGCATGCCACCACGACACCCTGTTGGAGACTCTCATGAGCCGCAGTTTCTATACGCTCGATGATTACGTGCAAACCGAGATCCGGCCGGGCTTGTCGGGCGCGGTGATCGACGGCGAACGGTCGACGGCGGTGCGGTGGGAGTTTCCTCCGGATATGGAGCGCACCGGCATTCACCACCACGACGAGCACGAACAATTCGGCATCGTCGTCAGCGGACGGATCGAACTCGAAATCGGCGGTGTGGTTTCGCGGCTTGGTCCGGGCGAGATGTACTACGCACCGAAGGGGATTCCGCACGGGCACACGATCGTGATCGGCGATGAGCCGGCCGTGGTGATCGACTTCTTCTCCCCGCCGCGCGAAGAGTACGTGCGCGCCGCGCGCGGCGGACCCGCATTCGATCCGGTCGCGCAGTCCTTTCGGCAATCGGATTGAAGTCGCCGGCCGAAGTTGTTACGAGGCCGAGAGGGTTGAGGACATCCGCGGGATAGGAGTCCCCATGAAGAACTTTCGCTCCGGCGCGGTGGCGCTGGCACTCGGGTTGATCGTGGCCCTGGGCGCCGCCCCGGCCGTGCCGGCGACGCCCTACAACATCGACGTCATCATCTCGCTTACCGGTAGCTACGCGTTCGTCGGAAATCAGCAAGCCGACAATTTCAAAGTGTTCGAGGATTACGCCAACCGCACGGGCGGCATTCGCGGAACGCCGATCCACTTCGTGATTCACGACGATCAGTCGTCGCCCGCGAACGCGGTCCAGCTGAGCACGCAACTGCTCGCGAACCACCCGACGGTCGTCTTCGGATCGGACGGCGGCTCGCTGTGCGGCGCGATGATGCCGCTCTACAAAAATGGCCCGGTGAACTACTGCCTCGTGCCCTCGATCTATCCGCCCAAGGACGGTTTCGTCTTCTCCGCGCAGATCGCGCTCAATCCGTTCGTCAACGGGATGAT
This sequence comes from Vulcanimicrobiota bacterium, assembly GCA_963845455.1. GTDB lineage: Bacteria > Vulcanimicrobiota > Vulcanimicrobiia > Vulcanimicrobiales > Vulcanimicrobiaceae > Lustribacter. The sequence goes on from CAWJSM010000009.1 coordinate 290,340, forward strand.
TCGGTATCTACGTTTGCGCGGCTGGAAGAAGATCGCGATCATCACCAGCACCGACGGTTCCGGTCTGGTCGACGACACCGCAACGAAAGCCTCGCTGGAGCTGCTCGAAAACAGCGCCATCCAAGTCGTGCAGTGGGAACACTTCAATCCGACCGACGTGAACGTCAACGCGCAAGCGATTCGCATCAAGAATTCGGACGCGCAAGCGGTGATCGCCTGGGTTTCGGGAACGCCGTTCGGGACCGTGCTGCGGAACTTCAACGACGTCGGGCTGAACCTGCCGGTCGAAACCTCGAACGCCAACAGCCAAGTGGCACAGCTGATGGGCTATGCGAAATTTCTGCCTAGCGAAATGGTGATGCCCGGCCCGGCGTACCTGACGCCGCCGGCGGTGCAAAGCCCGGCACTAAAAAAGGCACGGGCCGACTTCTACGCCGCCTACGCGGCCGACGGCAAGACGCCGCAGCCCGGCTCCGCACCCTCGGTGTGGGATCCCGCCAGCATCGTGCTGAGCGGTTTACGCAAACTCGGGACCGAGGCGACGGCGGATCAATTGCGCCAATATATTCTCTCGGTGCACGGTTACACGGGCGTCGAAGGCACGTATGACTTCCGCAGCGGCGACCAGCACGGACTCACCGACGATGCGGTCGTGATCACGAGCTTCAATCCGCAAAAGCAGAGCTTCTCTGCGGTCAGCGGGCCCGGCGGCATCCCCTTGCACGGTACGTCGGGCGTGCACTGATGGCCGTCACGATGAAAACGCCCGGCGATTTGGGCAGCTCGGTCGACCGCTACTTGCGTGAGATCGAAGCGAACCTGATCGCCTGGCGGCGTGACTTCCATCAGCATCCCGAGCTCGGCAACCGCGAAACACGCACGTCCGCCATCGTCGCGGCGCATCTCGAGCGTTTAGGGCTGAAGGTGACGACCGGCGTTGCGCACACCGGCGTCGTCGCGGTCCTCGAGGGGGCGCGACCCGGACCCGTGATCGGTTTGCGTGCCGATATGGATGCGCTCCCGATCGTCGAGCAAGTCGACGTTCCGTATCGGTCCGAAGAACGGACCACGTACAACGGAGAGTTCGTCGGCGTGATGCACGCGTGCGGCCACGACGGTCACACCGCCGTGCTGATGGCCGTTGCGGAAGCGCTCGCCAAACACCGTAGCGACTTCCCGGGCACGGTGAAGTTCATCTTTCAACCGGCTGAAGAGGGCGCGCCCGACGACGAAGAGGGCGGCGCGGCGCTGATGATCCGCGAGGGCGTGCTCGAGCATCCGAAGCCCGACATGATGATGGGACTTCATTTCGTCTCGCCGATTCCGAGCGACCAGATCCTGTACTACAAAGGCGCGATGCTCGCGAGTGCCGACATCATCTCGATCAAACTCAAAGGGCGCCAAGGCCATGGCGCCCGGCCGTGGACGGGAATCGATCCGATCGTTTCGGCCGCCCAAGTCGTGCTTGGCTTACAGACGATCGTCAGCCGTCAGATCGACGTAACGCGCGAGCCGTCGGTGCTGTCGATCACGATTAACCGGGGCGGCATACGGCACAACATCGTGCCCGAGACCGCCGAGCTCGGCGGCACGCTGCGCACGTTTGATGAAGAGATGCGCAAGGACATCCACATCCGCATCAAACGGACGGCCGAGATGATCGCCGCGAGTTCAGGTGTCGAGGCGAACGTCGAGGTCAAATCGCAATATCCGGTGACGTTTTCGCTCGCCGCACTCGCGGAGAAAATCGTGCCGGCACTCGAGCGCGCGGCCGGGCCCGCAAACGTGCGTCAGGGTAACAAGATGATGGCTGCCGATGACTTCGCGTTCTTCGGCCACCACGTGCCGACCACGTACTTCGTCGTCGGCTGCGCAAATGCGGAACAAGCCGCGGCCGGCGTTCCCAACCATTCGCCGCGCTTTCACCTCGACGAGCGCTGCTTGCTGCTCGGCGCACGCGCGCTCGCCGGCGCAGCGTTGGACATGCTTCACGGCGCCTGAGCGCCGTCAGGTTCCGGACGCGACGGCTTTGAGCTGGTCGAACAACTCGCGCACGACCGCGATGAATTCACGTTCCGCCGGATCGTCGAGCCAACGAACGAAACCGACGTAGAACACGCCGATCCCCATGTCGGCGGCGATGCTCGCCGAGGGTTCCGGCACGCCGCGCTGTTGGAGACCCTGCGCGAGTGCATTGGTGAGCGTCGCGCGCTTGATCATCTCGCGCTCTTGCAAGTCGGCGTGCTTCGTCACGAGCTGCTGGCGCTCGCGCGCGAACGCGCGCCGGCCGTGCAAGAGCGCGGCCACGGCTTCAACCGCAATCCGGACCGCTTCGATCACCGGCAGTGCGGCCGGCAGCCGCGTCGAGCGCCCGCAGTAGCTCGTCCTGCAACGCAGACGAGCCGCCGAAGAACACCTCGCGCTTATCCGCGTAGTGGCGGAAAAACGTGCGCTCGGTGAGCCCGGCGCGCTCGGCGATGTCGGCGACGGTCGTCTGCTCGTACCCGCGCTCGAGGAAAAGTTCGTAGGCGGCCTTCTCGAGGCGGCCCCGGGCGTCGGGTTGCCAGCGGCTCATGTTCCCCTATCATACATGATGACAGCGACTGACATTCGTGCTATGCTCTATGTCAGTCACTGTCATCAACGAAGAGAGCGTCCGTATCATGCGTGTTTTTGTTACCGGAGCCACCGGCTGGGTCGGATCGGCCGTCATCGAAGAGCTGCGGTCCGCCGGCCACACGGTTCTGGGCTTGGCCCGATCCGAAGCGGCGGCGGCTGCCCTTGCGACGGCCGGGGTCGCCGTGCAGCGCGGGAGCCTCGAAGACCTCGAGAGCCTGCGCGCCGGCGCGGCCGCGTCAGACGCGGTCATCCACACCGCCTTCAACCACGATTTCTCGCGCTTCGCCGAAAACGGCGCGGCCGAGCGGCTCGCCATCGAGGCCTTGGGCGACACATTGGCCGGGACGGGGAAGACGCTCATCGTCACGTCCGGCGTCGGCCTGATCGCGCCCGGACGGCTGATCACGGAGGACGACGTCCGCGATCGCCGGCACGCAGTTTCCGCGCGATCCCGAGACGGTAGCGGCGGCGGTCGCCGCGCGCGGCGTGCACGTCTCCGTGATTCGCCTCGCGCCATCCGTCCACGGAAAAGGCGATCACGGGTTCGTGCCGGCCGTCATCGGCATGGCCCGCGAGCACGGCGTTTCCGCATACGTCGGCGATGGGAACAACCGCTGGCCCGGCGTGCATCGCCGCGATGCGGCCCGTCTCTACCGTCTCGCGCTCGAGCGCGGCGCGGAGCACGCGATCTATCATGCGGTCGCAGAAGAGGGCGTTCCGTTCCGCGAGATCGCCGGCGGTCATCGGACGTCAGTTGAACATCCCGGTCGTGAGCGTCTCGGGCGATGAGATCGCACAACACTTCGGCTGGTTCGCGCACTTCGCACAAATCGACGCGCCGTCGTCGAGCGCCAAAACGCGGCAGTCACTTGCATGGCATCCGAGCGAACCGTCGCTGCTCGAAGATCTGAATAGCGACGCATACTTTCCGTCCGAGGTTAATGTAGCTTAACGTTTTGCAATGCGACCGGTCGGATACGAGGGTGCGGCAAGGAGTCCGCAATGCAAACGCAGTCCCGCTTTTCGGCCGCTCGCTTCTCCGAAATCGACGATGAACGCATAAGCAAAGAGCAATGGAGCATCGTCGTCATCTCCGGCATGGGCTTCTTCACCGACGCATACGATCTGTTCATCATCGGCGTCGTACTGAAACTCCTCAAATCGGAATGGCACATCGGATCGTTCGAAATGGCGATCGTGGGTGCCACGGCGCTCGTGTCGGCGGCGATCGGATCGGCGGTGTTCGGCCGCGTCGCGGACGTGTTCGGCCGCAAGTACATTTACGGCTTCGAGGTGCTCGTGCTCGGTGCGGGCGCGATCGCCTCAGCGTTTTCGCCGAGCATTTGGTGGCTGGTCGCGTTTCGTTTCATTCTCGGCTTGGGGATCGGCGGCGACTATCCGGTCAGCGCAACGATCGCGAGCGAGTTTGCCGGCAAGAAGACGCGCGGGCTGATGATCTCGAGCGTCTTCGCGATGCAAGGTATCGGCCTGATCGTCGGGCCGTTGCTCGCGATCGCGCTCCTGGCAATGAAAATCCCGCAAGATCTGGTGTGGCGCATCTTGCTGGCGGCGGGCGCGCTTCCGCCGTTGGCCGTCTTCTGGGCACGGCGCCATCTCAAGGAAACTCCGCGCTTCGCGCAGCTGACCGAGGGCAAAGACGAAGTCGGCAAAGAGGCGCAGCGCATCGGTTTCGTGACCGCGCTCAAAGACGCGTTCGGCAGCGACAAGCAACTGGTGAAGTGGCTCGTCGGTACGTCACTCGCCTGGTTCTTTCTCGACCTCGCCTACTACGGCAACACGATCTCCAATCAGGAATTCGTGTCGGCCGTGAGCGTTCACGCCTCGCAGATTCACGATCTCTTCGTGTCGCTGCTCGTCTTCGCGTTCGCGGCCTTTCCCGGCTATCTGCTTTCGATCTACGGAATGGATAAGTGGGGTCGCAAGAATATCCAGTTGCTGGGCTTCGCGATGATGGCCGCGAGCTTCATCGGCATCGCGCTGCTCGGCGATGCCAAGTCGATCATCGTCCCGTTCGTCGCACTCTATTGCCTGAACTACTTCTTCACGGAGTTCGGCCCGAACACGACGACGTTCGTCTTGCCGGCAGAGATCTTTCCGATGAAAGTGCGAACGACGAGTCACGGCATTTCCGCCACGGTCGGTAAGGTCGGCGCAGCTGTCGGCACGTTCAGCTTTCCGCTGTTGCAGGCGAAGTTTGGGCTCCCCGGTCCAATGTGGGTCGCCGGGATTTCATCGATTGTCGGCCTCGCGATAACGTGGGCACTGCTGCCGGAACCCAACGGCCTCGAACTCGAAGAAGCCTCGCGCGACACCTCGTTCAAGGGCGCGCCTTCCCCGCAACCCGTTCCCGCCTAGCGCGTACCGCGACCGGTCACATTGGAAGGCGCAAAGCCCGCATTACCCAGGGCAATGCCGTGGAGAGTTGCTCGCGTTGAACGCGCCGCACAAATGGCGCATCAGGGATAACCGGCAGGCCGGCCCGTGAGGCGAAGTATCCGGACACCCATGCCGCGATCTCCGGGGCCTCGGGCAGGATCGCCTCCGGTCGCGGCCCGCCTTCAAAGCACAGGCTCGGCAGCCAAAAGCCGAGATCGAGTTTTGGATTCGACAGACAAGCGTTGTTCCAATCGACAAACTTCATTTGCCCGTCAACAAAGCATACGTTATCGCTGCGGATATCGAAGTGCGTAACAGCATCGCCCGCGGTGGAGCACGCATTTCCCGCTTCTGACAGAATTGGCAGCGATCGGTGCAGCCAGTCTTCCGACACCAGCCCGAGGGAAAGAAATGGCGCCGGTTCTTCGGCAACGAGCTGCCAGCCGGATTCTCCGGCGCCATGCAATTCTTCGAACGTAGGCAGTGTTGCCCGCGAAGCGTGGAGGGCATGGATTTGCGCGACGGCTTGCGTTACATGGTTGTCTCCCCATGGCGGAGGCCAATACCCGGCAGTCAGATCACCGAGTACGAGGATCGGCAGTTCGTCATCGTGCCAGCCGACAAGCCGAGGACGAAACGCTTCGTGTACCGACTCATACGAGACCCGTTCTTGCCGCAGCATCGCGGCCGTTAGTTCTGTCGTGGCGATCTTGACGAAGGCACTCTTCTTGCCGCTGCGGACCACATAGCGCTCAGCCGGCGTATAGCCACGCCTAGCCGGCTCCCAAGATCGTGGGACCCACCCCAAGGTCTCCGATACCCGCGCAGCTATCGCAGCGGAGGGACTAGGCACCGGGGTCGCTCCACCTGAGGAAGCAGGGCCGGATCATTAAGACCAAGTTTTCTGAAGTCGGGCAAACATCCCGTAGATGATGGCCATCATGACTGAATGTCTCGCAAAAAGGAGCAGCCTGAACTATTTTCGTACGGTCAGCGCTTCTTCACTATGCCGAGGATTGCGCAGATGAACGTCGTTGCCCGCGTCACCAACACCCGTAAGCAGCACGAGGTCGAGCTGCGGACAAACGAACGCATTCATACGATCGAGATTCCGGAAGGCAGATGGGAACGGTTCCGACGCAAACGGCGGCGAACTGCTTTTCTTGGCATTAGCGACTTGCTATTGCAATGATCTCTACCGCGAGGCTGCTAAACAAGGCGTCACCGTGGACCGTGTGGAGGTAACGGTCGAAGGCGAGTTCGGTGCCCCGGGCGAGCCTGCACGAAACATCCGCTATCGTGCCCGCGCGGAGTCGGCCTCCGATCCGCAACGGCTTCGCGATCTTCTGCTCCACACCGACACGGTCACTGAAATTCAGAAGACACTGCGTTCGGCTGTGATATTTCGTTCCAGCTCGCCTGAGTTGCGTCACACTGCCAAAAGCGGAGGGTCCGCTCACCGCGAGACGAAGGCCGGACGAAATGCACTGGAGCGTTATCGCCGAGTCCGCCCGGCCACAACTCGAGGAGTTGCGCTTCGGTTCGCGTGAACTGGGCCTCAAGCGCGTTGCCTCGAAGTTCGGCATCAGTCCCCAAACGCTACGGCGTTCGCTTTCGGCGCTGAAGTTCGTCGAGGCGATCGAAGGCCGCCGGCCGGCGGCGAAACGAACGCTGCGCTCGGCTCCGGTCGCGGCGATCGAGCATATCGCGCGCTGGCACGCCTACGATCCGGCCGGTGCGAGCGCCGCCGCGCAGCGGGTGCGGCAAGGGTTGTACACGATCGCCGCGCTGGAGGCTGCGGAGCACGCGGCGCGCGCGGTGAGCAAACCCGAACGTATCGGACAATCGCTCGTCAGTGCGTGCCGCGAGCGCGTCGGGCCGGTACTCTGCAAGCAACTCGCCGGATTCGAGTGCGAAACGCGCGCGTCGCTTCGGGAATCGAAATCGGCCGTCGACTTTCGTTTTCGCCCCACCGGTTCTCGCAAGTGGACGATTGCGGCCATCATCATCGGACCCTACCGCGATCAGAGCCTCTACAAGCTGCGCTTGGACGATTGGCTGATCAAGGCTCTCGGACTGACGCTCTTGTACGAGCGCGTCATCTTGGTCGCTCCTACCACAACGCTGAAGCGACAGTGCACGGCGTGGCTACGTGCCCACAAGCTCGTGCTCCCCAATTTGGAAATCCCGGTCATTACGCCCATCCCCTGATCGCAGGGCTTCTTTCCGGCGGCTGCGTAAGGTATGATTCAGGCCGCACCGCGACGCTCGGATTCATAACTTGGGGGAGGTTTTCCGTGGAACTCCTACAGCAAACCGAGGCCGAAAAACGCTACATCCCACGCGAGCGGCGCCTCAGTCCCGCGCTTGGCCCGTTGAGCATCCCCGCATCGGGCTTCATGCACAACTTCATCGCGTCGGCGATTGAAACGCGCGCCCGGCCCTTCGTCGGCGTGCGGCGCCTGTCGGATCCCGAGCCGCCGCAACCGGCACCGCTCCGGTCGACCGGCGATTCCACCGCCTCGATGGTCGCGGCAGCACAGGCATTTCTGGACAGCTTATCGCTCGAGCAGCGTTACGGCTGTCACGTCGGGATCGAGAGCGATGTGTACCGTTCGTGGTGCAACTTTCACTCGTTTCTCTTTCGGCGCGGCGCGGTTCTGCACGACCTCAGCGAGTCGCAGCGCGACCTCGCGCTCGCACTGCTGAAGGAAAGCATGGGCGAGGCCGGCTTCGAGACCGCGCGCAACATCATGCGGCTCAACGAATACTTGGGCGATGTGACGGGCCGTCCCGACGAATTCGGTCAGTGGTATTACTGGCTGAGCATCATGGGCATGCCGTCCGCCACGGAACCCTGGGGTTTCCAACTCGACGGCCACCACCTCAACATCAATTGCTTCGTGCTCGGCGATCAAGTCGTTCTGACGCCGACGTTCATGGGCTCGGAACCGGTGTCGGCCGACAGTGGGCCGTACGCCGGCACGCATGTTCTCGCTGAAGAGGAAGCGCGCGCCCTGCGGCTGATGGAATCGCTGACTCCCGAACAAGCGGCCAAGGCCGTGGTCGGAAAAGAACTGCCGTTCGACGTCTTCGGGCACGCGTTCAACGACGACTACGTCGTGCCCGACGAAGGTCTCAGCACTGCGGAGATGAGCCCGTCGCAACGCGAATTGCTGACCGATCTCATTCGCATCTACACCGCGCGCGAACGCGATGGGCAAAACCGGCTCGCCGCGGTGCTCGCGCACCTCGACGACACGCGCTTTACGGTGATCGGCGGGTGGGAAGGCGAGAGCGCGTTCTACTACCGCGTCGACAACCGTGCGATCGTGATCGAGTTCGTCCATCAGCCCGGCGTGATGTTCGCCAACGATCTGCCGTCGCGCCGCCAAGCGCACACGCTGGTTCGCACGCCGAACGGCAACGACTACGGCAAGTCGCTGCTCCGCCAATACTACGAACGCGTGCGCGCCACGGCCGGCCAAGCCGCGGAAACGTTTCACCGTCCATCGGAAAATCCGATGGACGATCTGCGCCGGGGCTCCTAAGACGTGTCGACGGCTGCGGCCGCCGGCGCTGCGATCTCGTCCGACGTCATCGCAGCGGCCTACGAACTCGTGCCCATGCTGCGCGCCCAAGCGGCCGCGTGCGAGCGCGAGCGCCGCGTGTCCGACGCAACGATCGATGCGCTCCACGAAGCGCGCCTGTTCGATATCGTCAAACCGCGCCGCTACGGCGGCTTCGAGCTCGGCTGGGACGTCTTTTGCGAAGCCGTGGTCGCCATCGCCTCGGGCTGCGGTTCCACCGGCTGGGTCTATGCGGTCGTGGGCGGCCACGCGCCGGTCGCGGCCCGCTTCGGGACGGACTTCCTCGATGAGATGTGGGGCGAGAATCCGCGCGCGCTCATGTCATCGTGCCGCCGCGGCAGCGGCCAATTGATTCCCGTCGGCGGCGGTTTTCGCGCGACGGGCAGTGGACTTTTCAGCAGCGGTTGTTTGAATGCCGATTGGGTGATCGTCGAGGACATGCCGGTCGTCGGATCGGCGCAGACCGTGACGATGGTGATTCCGCGGCGCGATGTAACGGTGCTCGACACCTGGCACGTAGTCGGCCTCTGCGGCACGGGCAGCAACGATCTTACGTTCGAGGATCTGTTCGTTCCCGGCCACCGCGTTTGGTATCCCGGCAAAGCGCCGAGCGGCGCCGCACTCGAGGGCGCGCTCTTCCGCACGCCGCATCTCGGCGGCCCGTACGCCTTACCGGCAGTCCTGCTCGGCATCGCGCTCGGATCGCTCGAGCAGTTCATCGCATTCACCGCCAAGCGCACGCGCCGCACGCTCGCCCTGAGCGCAACGGAGAGCATGCAAATGCGCGTGGGGGAGTCGGCCGCCGAATTGGACGCGGCGCACACCCTGCTGCGCGTGAAGCTGCAAGAGCTGATGGCAACCTGGGGTGGTCTCGAGCGCGACGACGACGGCATCTTACCTACCGGCGGCAAAGACGCGGGCTACGAGCACTTGCTCATGACGTTCGTTGCGCAAGCGTCGTACTCAGCGATCAATCGCCTGATGTTAGCCGCCGGCGCGAGTCAAATGAAGCTCTCGGAATCGTTCCAACGATCGTTCCGCGACGTGCTGGCCGGCATCCAGCAGCCCAGCAACGATTGGGATCGCGGCCGCATCGACGGCGGCCGGGCGCTTTTCGCGGCGCAGCAGGCGGCCTCCGATGCGTAACACCGCCGATCCCGGGCTCAGCGCACCCGTAAACGGAGCGAGCGCAAGCGCTCCGCTCATCGAGTTCCGGAACACGAGCCTCACGCTCGGCGGCCGTGCGATCGTGGACGACGTCTCGCTGCGCATCAACAAGGGCGAGTTCGTCTGTCTCGTTGGTGCGTCCGGCTGCGGTAAGACCACGCTGCTGCGGCTATTGGCGGGGTTACTGCATCCGACGTCGGGAGCCGTGTTCTACGACGGAAAACCGGTGACGCAGCCGCGCCGCGACATCGCGGTCGTGTTCCAGGATTACAGCAAAGCGCTGTTGCCCTGGCGCAATGCATTCGATAACGTCGCGCTGCCGCTGGAAGATTCGCGGTTGGATAAGCACGCGCGCGGGGACCGCGTGTTGGAGCTGCTCGCGTGCGTTGGCCTTGTCGCCGAGCAAAAGAAATTTCCCGCGCAGTTATCGGGCGGCATGCAACAGCGTTTGCAAATCGCGCGGTGTCTGGCACAAGATCCGGTCGCGCTGTCTGATGGACGAGCCGTTCGGCGCGCTCGACGCGCTCACGCGCCAATCGCTGCAGGACGAGATGCAAGAGATCACCGCGCGCAGCGGCGCAACGATCTTCTTCGTTACGCACGATTTGGAAGAAGCGATCTACCTGGGCGACCGCGTGATCGGCATGAAACCCGGGCGTCCGGTGACCGAATTCGTCGTCGACATTCCGCGCCCGCGCAATCAATTGGACACGCCGGAGCACCCGGAATTCTTGCGCCTGCGGCGTGCGCTGCTCGAGTTCATCAAAGGCGTCGCGCCGTGAAGCGCCGCGGCTTCGATTGGCGCGGCGCGGTCGTCCCCGTTGCCGCGATCGTGATCGTGCAGGTCTACGTCATGACCTCGCGCGTCAAGTTCGACAATATCGCAGCGCCCACGGCCATTGCGGTCGCCGGTTGGCACGCCGTCGCCGACGGAACACTGCTGCGTGCGACCTTCGAAACGTTGGGCTCGGCCCTCGGCGGTTTGGCCATCGGCACGGTTTTGGGGTTGGCCCTGGGACTGCTGTTCGGGTTATGGCCGCCGCTCAACCGCGCGATGCTGCTCAGCGTCGAAGCCGTGCGGCCGATTCCGTCGGTAGCGCTGGTGCCGGTGGCGCTGTTGATCTTCGGCTTCGGCTACCGCATGGAGATGCTGCTGGTCGCGCACGGCACCCTGTGGCCCGTGCTGATCTTCACGCGCGCCGGCGTGCGCGCCGTCGAGCCGCGGCTGCTGGAAGTCTCACGGCTGCTCGGCTTCAATCTCTGGCAGCGCATCTGGCGCATCGTGTTGCCGGCAGCGTTGAGCCAGATCTTCGTCGGCTTCCGCGTTGCGGCGGCGCTCGCGCTCGTGATCGCCGTGACGGTCGAGATCAGCGCGAATCCGCTCGGCATCGGTAACGGCTTGATGACCGCCGAACAAACGCTGCGGCCGGGACTGATGTACGCCTTCATCGTGTGGCTCGGGCTCATCGGCTGGACGCTGAACGTCGTGCTCGTGCACGCGCAGCGGCGCTTGTGGGCGCGATGAACGCGCGCCTGCTGCTTACCGCAGTCGCGAGCGTGCTCGTGTTCGCCGGGCTGATCTTCGTATGGAAAGTGATCACCGACGCCGGCTGGGTGTCGCCGATCTTCTTGCCGGGACCGGCCAGCGCGTGGGCCAGCATCGTTACCGGCTTCACCACCGGGACGCTCGGCTTTCAACTCGGAGAAACGGTGACGCGCATGCTGGCGGGATGGGCCATCGCCTCGGTCATCGGCATCGGTCTTGGTTGTCTCATCGGGATATCGAGCACGGCGAAAGCCTATCTCGGGCCGACGGTCGAGCTGATGCGCCCGGTACCGGCGTCGGCGGTCGTACCGGTCTGCATTGCGTTTCTCGGGCTCAACGATACGATGGCGCTCACGGTCATCGTGTTCGGTTCGCTGTGGCCCGTACTGCTGGCAACGGTCAACGGTTTCGAGTCGGTCGAACCGCAGCTCTACGAAATGGCGCAAACGCTCTGTATGCGGCGCTGGGACATCGCGCGGAAGATCGCGCTGCCGAGCGCGATGCCCGACATCCTGGCCGGCTTGCGCGTCGGCGTCACGCTCGCGCTCGTGTTGGCCGTGCTCGGTGAAATGATGGCCAGCCGCGACGGGCTCGGCCAGTGGATCGTGTTCGCCGGCCGTTCGTTCCATGCCGCGGATCTCTTCGCCGGCGTCATTCTTTTGGGACTCTTAGGGATCATCACTGCAAGCATCGTTGCGGGCCTCGAAGCCGTGCTCTTACGGTGGCGAGGAACCGAAACGGGGAGGTTTCCATGACTCGTTGGCTGTTCGGCGTTCTTAGCGCGCTTGCGCTCATCATCAACGTTCCGGCCGCGCCGGCGAATGCGGACCCGGTGAAGCTCACGATCGGACACGGCTTTACGAGCGACGTGGTCAGCATCTACGTGGCCAAAAACGAAGGCATGTTCGCCAAACACGGGATCGATGCGACGCTGACGCCGATCGGCAATCCGCAGAACCTGTTGACCGGCTTGTTCGCCGGCAGCTTGCAGATCATCATGAGCAATACGGTGCAATTCTTGACCGCCGTCAACGGCGGGCTCGACTTCGTGGTCATCGCGGGCGGCAACCGGATGAACAAGAGCAACGACCCGATCGGCCTCGTGTTGCGGCCCGATGCAAAATATACCGCGCCCGACGACCTCAAAGGCTTGACGATCGCCGTGCCGGGCTTCAATAGCGGCACGTTCATGCTCTTGAAGGAGTGGCTGGCAACGAAGCACGTGCCGGCCGAGCAGATCAACTTCGTGGAAAGTTCGATGCCGAGCGAAGGCGATATGCTCAAAGGACACAAGGTCGACGGAGTCTTGACCGCCGAGCCGTTCCGCACGCAGATCATCGGCGCCGGAACCGGCAAGCTGGTGGCAAAGTTCTATACCGAGGTGATTCCGGATCAGCCGGCGACCTTCTGGGTCGCGACGCGCGCGTGGGCGCAAGCGAATCCCCAGCTCGTCGCGGCTTTCCGCTCGAGCTTGGCGGATGCGTCAGCCTGGATTCCGGCCCACGTCGACCAGACGAAGGCCATCGAGCAACAGGCCTTCGGTTCGTCGGACGGCGAGATGCCGGCATTCAACCCGACGGTCACGCCGAAGGATCTGGCAACGATCTATACGATCGGAAAGCAGCTCGGCATGTTTACGAAACCGATCGACGTCAATACGCTGATCGTGCGTTAGCCGATGGCGCTCACAACACCGGAAGTCACCTTCGGCATCGGCACCGTCGTGCTCGGCGATCAACCGGAAACCGCGGTCGTCATCGACGATCAGATGCTGACCTTGCGCGAGATCGTTAAACGATACTCGACCCCGCACGCCCTTGCGCCGCCGGTCCGGATCGTGCTCGACGACTGGGACCGCTGGTACGATTGGCTGCGCGGACTCGACCTACGCCCATCGGTCGACGACGGTTGGAAGCACATGGACACGGTCAAGTTCACGATGCCGATCCCCGATCCGGTAAACATCTTCCACACGTTTCACAACTACGTCCGGCCGAGCAGCACAACCGGCAAAGTCGATCCGCCGAAAGCCGAACGCGTGCTGCCCGATCTCTTTCTCGGCTCGCGGTCGGCGCTGTCGGGCCATGGCGATACGGTCGAACGCGAGCACGGCGGCATCGAGTTCGACTTTGAACTCGAGGTGACGGCGGTGATCGGCAAGACCGCATTTCGCGTGCCGGCCGAGCGTGCCGATGAGTACGTCGCCGGCTACACGATCGCGAACGACCTGACGATGCACTTCGGCTGGTGGCGAACGATCCGTCAGAACACGCGACTCAACGACAACATCCGGATGAAGAACTTTCCGGGCTACACGCCGATGGGCCGGGTCATCGTCCCGCGCGACGTGGTCGGCGACGCCAACGATCTCGCGTTGAAGGTGCGCGTCGACGGCGAACTGCGCGTCGACTCGAGCACCAGCGGCATGATCTGGAAAGTGAACGAACTGGTCGAGTACCTGTCGTGGATCATGCCGCTCCATCCGGGCGACGTCATCCTCGCCGGCTCGCCGGAAGAATTGCCGCTGCTGCCCGGCGAGAAGCGCGGCCTGAAAACCGGTCAGACCGTCGAGTGTGAAGTCGAACGGCTCGGCCGCCTCGCCACGCACATCGCGGAACAGTCGGAATTGCAGCCTAACGAACGCCCCGTCGTCGACACACGGACATAAATGCTGAAGATTTATTGCGCAACTCACGAAGGCGTCGTCGTCTTGACGCCGCAGGGCACAACATGGACCGTCGCGAGCGAGTTCTTGCGCGGCAGCATCATCGACTGCGTCGAGCCGCGGCCGAACACGCCCGGTTCCGTTTTCGCCGGCGACACGCAGGGCGGGCTCTACCGCACCGACGACGGCGGAAAGAACTGGCGCAAACTCCACGATGGCCGTGTGCGCGCGATCAAGGTCGATCCGAGCGACGATCGCATCGTCTACGTCGGCACGGAGCCGGTGCAGCTCTTCCGCAGCGAGGACGCCGGCGAATCGTGGACCGAGATCGAGTCGCTGCAGCGGCTGCCGGAAGAAACGCGCGTCAAACTCGGCGTCGCGGCCGGCGCAGCAGATTACGACTTCTCCAAACCGACGTTCCGTCATGGCCGGCAAGAGTGGACCTTTCCGATCGCACCGTACATCGGCCACGTCACCGAGATCTTCGTCCGCCCGGATAACCCGAATGAGATCTGGTTATCGATCGAACATGGCGGCATCGCCCGCTCGGTCGATCGCGGCGCGACGTGGGAAGATGCCAGCGCCGGCATCGACTACCTCGATATTCACAAGCTGATCCGGCTGCCGATGACGCAAGATTGTTACGTCGTCTCGTCGGCCCGCGGTTTGTATGCTGCGGCCGACCCGCTGGATGGCTGGTCGCGAGCGGAAAACGGCATCGACCGCAACTACTTCCACGAACTCTTGGCGCTGCCGAGCGCGCCGGGAGCGACACCGCCGCTGCTCGTGTGCACCGGCGAAAATTCGCCTGCGCGGTGGGAAGCAACGAAGGGCGACGGCCAGTGGACCGCCGGAGCGCGTGGCGCGCGCTTTGCGCTTTTCCGCAGCGACGACGCCGCACGGTCGTGGCGCCGCATCGGCGTAGGACCAGATCTCCCCGAGGAAATGGATCCGATGATCTGGGCGCTGCGCTCGCATCCGAGCCAACCGCGGAGTATCTTCGCGGCCGTTGGCGAGGTGGGACGCGGTTATGCGATGGGCTGGGCCGGCCGCGGCTGGGTGCTGCAATCCGACGACGAGGGCGAAAGCTGGCGCCGCATCGCGGACGGCTTGCCCGCGCTGCGGCAGCTCGCCGTTACCGAAGAGTAGTCCGCTACTTGAAGATCAGCGAGCTCGTGTCGATGTTCTTCGTGAACACGCCCTGCTGCTTGCCCATCACGTAGAACGTCTCGAGGTCCTTGGGCGCAACGCCCGGCGTAAAGAACCCGAGAATCGGATCGGCCGAGCCGAACACGCTCACCTCGAGCGCTCGCGTCTTGTCCTGATTGGCATTGATGTAACGCGCGGCCTCAATGAGGCTCTCGCGAAACGCGGCGACGACTTGCGGGTTGCTCTGCGCCCACGCGCGCGTGGAGATCCAGAAGATCGACGGCCGGTCGGGCGCGAGGTCGTGCATGAAGTGCGAGATCAGCTTACCCGCGCCGTTCTTCGGGATCTCGGAGAGGTACGGCTCGATCGCGAGCACCCCGTCGAGTTTATGCCCTTGCAGCAGATCGTTCTCCGCCGACATTTGCACCTCGACGAAGTGCAGTTGCGCCGGATCGACATGCCGCTGCAGCAGCCAGCCCTTGAACGCCATGAAGGCCGCGCTGTTGAACCCGGGTACGCCGATCGAAAGCCCTTTCAGATCCGCCGGCGTGGAATACGGAACGTCGGTGCGGAGGTCGAGCCCGACCGGATCCTTCGCCGCCGTCACCCGCGTACCGCCGGCGATCACGACGAAGTCGAGTCCACCGTTGACAGCGGTCAGGAGCTGCACGGGATTGCTCATCGCGATCTGCGTTTGCCCGGCGAAGAGACCGGTCATGACGACTTGCGGGGATCCGATCGACGTCAGCGTTGCGTCGATGTGGTGCTTGGCAAAGAAGCCTTCGTTCTTGGCCACGTAGACCTCGATCGTTTCGCCGGCTAAGCCGTTCACGATGCTGACCGGCACCATCGCCGGCGGGTCGGCCGCAGCGGTGGCGGCGGTGAGTTGCGCCAGTAGCAGCGCGCCAACAAGCCAGAGCCCAAAACGTCGCATCGTCGTACCTCACGGGCGAAAATAGATATCGAAGCAACGTTCGGAAAGCGCAAGCGGTTTCCGCCATTTCCCCGAGCGACCTACTTCGTAATTCGAACTAAGGAGGTCAGTCCGGTGAGGTCGGATGCGATCTGAACCGCCGAACTCGCGGGCAGCCCGCTCTCGGCGATGAGGCGGCTGATGTCCGCCTCGGAGCGCTCGATGAGGTGCCATCCCGCGAGATAGTCGAGCCAGACGCGATCCGGATTGCCGGCGGCGATGTTGGTGAAACAGAGCCGGCCACCCGGACCGAGTGCCGCCATCAATTTCGGTAGCAGCCAAACGACCTGACGATCGTTGAGGTAATCGAAAAGACCGCCGGCGAGGATCAAGTGTAAGGGAGTGAGGCCTTTCAGCTTGCGGGCGGCGTTGAACACGTCACCGAGAAGCGGGCGAATCGTACTGCGCAGCGTCGGCAAACGGTCGAGCGAGTAGCATAACGCGTCCGCGTCCATATCGTTGAGGAAGAGCTTGCAGCCGTAGCTCGCGAGCATGTGCTGAACGCTCCGAACGTCCGGCGACCCGCCGCAAGCGATCGACAGAATCTTTGCCCGGCGCTCGCGCGTTACGGTCTCGAGCATCATCTGCGCTTGCCAAGCCACCTTGTTCCGGTGCTGCTGCGCGCTAACGTCGCGGAGGCAGTAATATTCGATGAAATACCCGATCGAGTTGCGCGGTGCGCGAACGACCGCATCGCAAAGGTACTCGATCGTCTCGAAGTCACCGGGATATCCGCGCGGCCACGTCTGTAAACGGCGAACGAACGGCGATAGGGCGTGTAAAGCGCGGGCCGGCGCAACGGATGCTTGGATGTTGGCCCTGCTCATCGCGCTCGCTTCGGCCTCGAGGATGGCGACGCAGAGCGCATGCATGTGCGTCGCCACCTGATGGTACGCATTCGCATGATCGACGAGATCCAGCGTTTCCAAGCACGCAAATTCCGAAACGACTCGGTCGAGCTGTGCAGTTCATTTGCGTGAGACTACCACGCGCGCGGTTACATAACGGTTACCGTCCCCGAATGCCGGTGAACCGCCCGAAATCGGGCCGATCATCGATAAGTATCTCGCCGCTCACTGACGGAAAAATGCGGCGACGAGTGCGTTGAATTCGGCCCGGCGCTCGATTTGCGTCCAATGACCGCAGCGTCCGAAGACGTGCAACTGCGCGTTGGGGATCAGTTTGAAAAGCTCGTAGCTGACGTCGACCGGAATGACCCGGTCCTCGCGTCCGTGGACTAACAGGGTCGGCGCCGCGATGCGCTGGATGTCGTCAACCGGCGTTGCGAGATCGTTCACGCCCTCTTGCCGCGGCGCGGGGAACATGCGGCTATACGATTCTTGAAACCCGGGCTGGATGCTCGCGGCGTAGCGCAACTCGACGAGGTCATCGGTTACGATCGACCGGTCAAACGCGAAGTAGTCCGCGATGAGTTGGCGCATCCGGCCGCGGTCAGGCTCATAACCCCATACCGCATCTAAGCCCGGCGTAATCGGAAACCGCAGACCCGTCGATCCCAGCAGCACCATCTTGTCGACGAGTTCTGGAGCGCGAACCGCTAGCGCGATCGCGAGCGCGCCGCCCATCGAATTGCCGACGAGATGACAGCGTTTGATCTTCTTCGCTTCGAGAAACGCGAGGATGTGCTCGACCCAGACGCTCTTGCCGTAACGAATCCCCGCCGGGCGATCCGAATAGCCGAAGCCGAGCACGTCGAGCGCCAACACGTGATAATCGGCGGCAAACACCGGCAGCGCAAGGCGCCAATTCGCCCAGGCCGTGACTCCCGGACCCGAACCGTGAATGAACAGCACCGCCTCGCCGGCGCCGGCTTCGTGATAGTGCGTCCGATAGCCGCCGGCGTCGATGAAGTCGCCGGATTCCAGGGTGGCCTGCATGGCCGTTACCTTACGCCAGCGCGGTGAGTGCGGCCCCGTTCGGCGTGCCGAGGCCCGTACACGCATCCCAGCCGGGCCCGGCGGTGTACGCGCCGTTGTTCCCCGAGGTAACATCGCGCAGCGCCGACGGGTTCGCGTACAAGATGGGGTTGAGCAAGCCGAAGGGCTTACCGGCGAGTTGATTGAGCCGGGCAACGAGCGCGGCCCACAGCGGCGCGACGGCGCTGGTTCCGCCGATCACCGTGGACGAACCATCGACGCGTACCGCGTAGCCGGTTTCCGGATCGGCATCACCCGCCACATCCGGAACGCCGCGGCCGGTGCCCCCGTTTGCTGACGGCGGAACGTTTGCGCCGGCCTGCCACGACGGCACCGGAAACACGCTGCTGATGCCGCCGCCCGTCGCACCGCCCGACGAGCCGTCGTTCCACACCACTTCCGATGCGATGATGTCGTTGGCGGCGCGCAGCGTCGTTCCGCCGCAAGCCAGCACGTGCGGACTCGAGGCTGGAAAATCGACGTGCGCCTTGCCGTCGGTGACTCCGTCGGCCGATCCGCCGTCACCGGCTGCAACGCACACCGTGATCCCAAGCATCGCTGCGTCGGCAAAGGCGTCATCGAAGTTCGTCATCGCCTGTTGCGTCCACTCGGATTCTGCCGAGCCCCAACTGATCGAGATGATGTCGGGATGATTCGCCGTGTCGTGTGTCGCCGTCGTAATCGCATCGAGAAACCCCTGATCGGTGTTCGGTCCGAAGTACACGACGACGCGCGCGGCGGGCGCGAGCGCTCCCACCACTTCAACATCGAGTTCGACCTCGCCGTCGGGGCCGTTCGCGCTCCCGGTCGGCGCGTTCGTGGCCTTATCGACGCTCACGCTCACGACGTCCGGCTCCGGGATGCCCAATGACGAAAAGTATGCGCTGAGGTCGGCCGCTTTGTAGCCGCCACCAAGTTCGATGAGCGCGATCGTCTGACCCTGACCGTCGGCGTTCGCCGGAAAGCTATAGAGTTCGCCAAGTTGTGGAGGCGTATACGACACCTCGACCGCCTCAGGCGTCGCGACGCGAAAGTGGGTGCGCGCCTGCGGGCGCTCATCCAAGCCGAGAACGCCGGTGACGACGCCTTCGAGGCCGGCCGGAACGGACAGCGCGCCGCTCCGCGCACGAAACTCCGCGCCCTCAGATCGATAGCGCCGAAGGTCGGTGCCGAACGCCGCATTGAGTTGGGCCACCGTTCCTTCGACGGTGACCATACGTCGCTTCGCATCGCTCTTCTTCACCACGAGACCAGCCTGCCGCGCAAACTGCTCGACCAGCTCCAGATCCTCCGGACGCGCGCCGCGCAGCTTCGCGAGTTCTTCGCGGCTGAGATAACGGCGCTCACTCAACGACGCGGTAAAGGCCTGCGGCGACGGCGCGCTCGCCGGACGGACGAGAATCGTTACGCTCGTTCGCTCACCCGGGTCGGCAGCCCCGATTTCGTCGGCGGCGGGACGCGCGCGTTCGCTCCCCGCGATCGGAGTAGCATCATTCTCGTTCATCGGCGAACACGTACCCAGGTCGGCCGCTCAACGTACCGCTCCGGCCGGAAGCACGTTGAGGAGCCGGGAAGCGCTCGCGAGCATCGCGACGAACGCACACCCGCAGCCGAGCCAGAGCGCAGCATGAGCTGCCGGCGCAATCGAGGCATCGGCTGCTGCGCCCGTAAGCGACGCCCCGAATGCCGCGAACGTGATCGCAACGAGCGTCGCGCCCACGGCCTGACCGGACTGCCGCACCGCAGCAAGGACGCCCGAAGCGCTCGAACTGAGTTCGCGCGGTGCGCTCGTCATCAACTCGCGATCGTTCGGCGACTTGAAGAGACCGAAACCGATTCCGCACACGGCGCCGGCGACGATAATCTGGAACGTTGCCGCCTGCGGCGGTATGACGGCATAGAGCGCGAGGCCGCAACTGAGGAACCCGAGCCCCACCGTCGCCAGCAGACCGGGCGAGAAGCGATCGGAGAGACGTCCGGCCAGCGGAGACGTCAACCCGAGCATGATCGGCCACGAGATCATCAGCAACGCCGAGGTGAGCGGCGCGGCGCCATAAACCCGCTGAAACAGGTACGGGAGGCTGACATAAGCGAGTGCCTGCGCGGCGAACCCGGCGAACGACGTCGCGCCGGCCAACGAGAACGCCGGGATGCGAAAGAGCCGTACGTCGAGCATCGGCCGCGCCAAGCGCGTCTGCCGCCACAGAAACCAGCTGAATGCAAGCGCTCCCACAACGAGCGATACCGCGGTGAGCGTCTCCGAGCCGTGGCGCGCAAACGAACCTAAGCCGGAAATCAACAGCGCAAACCCGAGCGCGCTCGCCACGGCGCTCGCGATGTCGAGCCGGCCTTCATTCCGGTCGTCGCGCGGCAAAACACGGTTGAGCACGACGTTCGCGACGCCGAACGGAATGTTGATCGCATAGATCCACATCCACGGAGCGATCGCGAGGATGAACCCGCCCAGCGCCGGACCGGCCGCAGTGCTGACCGCAACGATCGTCGCGTTGATCCCGAGCGCCCGTCCGAGTTGCGCTCGCGGGAACACCTCGCGGTAGAGCGCCGGCGTGATTGCGAAGATCGCCGACGCGCCGATCCCTTGGAGAACGCGTCCCCCGAGCAGCAGTCCGAAGTTATGCGAGAGCGCGCATAGCGCCGATGCGAGGATAAAGGTGATGACGCCCAGCCGGTACACGCGCGCCGGGCCGTAAAGCTGCCCGAGCGCGGCGAACGTAAACAGCGATGCGACCGACGCGATTTGGTATGCGTTGACGATCCAGATCGATGTGGCCGGTGCGATGTCGAGGTCTCGCGCGATCGCCGGCAGCGCCGTGTTGGCGATGTTGACGTCCACGGTTCCCATGATGGAAGCCAGGGCAATTGCAACCACCGCGAGCCGTCGCTGCGGCTGTGGCAGACCGTCGGCAACAGCTTCAGTCACGACCTACGGCTGAATGTCGGCAACGAGGAAGGCTGCGGCGGCGATCAGGTAGTTCTCACTAATTTCGTTCCAGTTCGCGAGCGTCGCCGGGTGAGCCCCGATCATCGGCACCCAAACCAAGACGCCGAAGAGCGCTACCATTACGCCGAGCAGGCGCATCGCGAGCGATGCGAGGCGATTGATGAGCATCGCAGCTGCCGCAAGCGCAAATGCTACCGTCGTGAAGTTCGTCCAAAATACTTGGTTCGGTAGCATCCACACCGGCACCAAGCTCGCGGTGTACTGGAGGTAGACGACCTGCGCCCACGCAAACGACACCGCGCACACGCCGAGCGCAAGGCGGGTTATCCGGGCCGAGTACGGCCGCCCGTGCCGGATCCGTCTCGAGCCCAGCGTACGACGCGAGTGCACCGCAGACGATCGCCAACTGCTCGAAACCGTCGATGTAGCCGCCGGGTTCGCCTGGCGCCGCGATGATGCTGCCGAGGCACGCGAGGACGTACAATCCGTAGGCGCCGGCGAGGGCGAGCGATGCCGCGCGCGCGGTGCGCGGAATCATGATCGCGACGCCGCCGGCAACCTGCACGACAACGACGCACCAGCCGATGAGTGCGCCGGCCGGCGCATGCAGGGGCTGCAGACGCTGCCACATATCCGAATCGTGCCAGATGAGCGCAACGACGCCGAAAAGTATCGAGAACACTCCGAATACGATTCGCCCGGACATTTGAGGACTGTTCGCGGTGCGAATCCTTTGCCCCGGCCGAATCGTCATCTGCGCATGAGCAAGATCATCGTCATTCAATTCGTCACGATCGACGGCGTGACCCAAGACCCCGATGGTTCCGAGGGATTCGAGCATGGCCGCTGGGCGTTCCGTTACGGACCGCAAGCCGTCGCAGGCGACAAGTTCAAACTCGGCCCATTGCTGGACACCGGTACGCTCGTGCTGGGCCGACGCACCTGGCAGCTCTTCGCAACCCTGTGGCCGGCGCGCACCGACGACTTTTCGCAAAAGATGAACGCAATAAAGAAGCTCGTCGTCAGCCGCACGCTCGAACGCGTCGACGCTTGGAACAACTCGACACTGCTTAGCGGTGACGCGATCGGTGAACTCCGTCGCCGCAAGGAACGCGAGGATCTCATCATCATCGGGAGCGCCTCGCTCGTCCAGTCACTGCGCGAACATGACCTGGTCGATGAGTATCGACTGCTCATCTTCCCGGTCGTGCTCGGCAGCGGCCGGCGGCTTTTCCCCGAGGGCTATAGCCCGCGGGAACTCGAGATACGCAGCGTCGAGCAGTCCGGCGAAGCGTGCCTCTTAGGGCTCGGCGTTACACGTTGATGCGGCACGATACGAGCGAAATGCCGGCGAGGGTGGCCAGCCCGGCACCCACCGGCACCACGGCGTCGGCCATGCCCGGCATTCCCGTCACGTCGCTTGGGCGGCTGCCAGGACCGTCGCGAGATGCTCGATGATCTCCGTCCAGCCTTCCTCGTGACGCTCGCGCGACTCAACGCTCGCAAGCTTTTCATGGGTGAGCACGAGTTCGGTTGCGCCGTTGCATTCGATGAAGTCGAGTGAGAGCAGCGACTCGTGTTCCTCGGCCGGATCGTCTTCTTCCCAGCGCCACGTCATCACGAGGCGCTGCGGCGCGTTGACTTCGAGATAGGTGCCGCGCGCGACGAAGCGTCCGCTTTCGGGTGTGTCCATCTCGATGCAAAAGGTACCGCCCACCTTGACGTCCATCTGACTGACCGTCGCTTTGATCTCACCGGGCCCCAAAAAACGGGCGGCGATTTCGGGGTTGGTCCACGCGGCGAAAACACGTTCACGCGGAACGGGATAGGTGCGCCGGAGTACGAGTGCGGCCACCGCCGGCGACTGCAAGTTCGTCATGTTCTTTTCTTCTTTCGGGGAGCAGGTTCGTTGAGGACCTCGCCCAGCCGGTCGAGCGCGCGGTTCCAAAACGCCGTCTGCTTGCCGATCCAGCCTGCTGCAGCACTCATCGCATCGGGCGCGAGGGTGCAGTGGTGAACGCGGCCGACGACGCGCCGGTCGAGCACGCCGGAATCTTCGAGCACGCGCACGTGCCGCGAGATTGCCGGCTGCGAGATGGGAAACTCGGCGGCGATCTCGCCGATCGTCAGCGGCCCGCGCGCGAGGCGCTCCACGATGCGCCGTCGGGTCGGGTCGGAGAGGGCGGCAAAGACCGCGTCGAGGCTTCCCAGACTGTTAACCATAATGTTATATAACCTTATCATTATATATTGGCCAGTCAAGCACCCACCGTCCGGGACCGTCCCTGGAAATCTGGTATTTGCTTCGGCAAGATGAGCGTCAAAGTTTACGGTTGCAACCACATCGCGATCGAAGTCGACGACGTCGACAAAGCGGTCGCATTCTATCAGGATGTCTTCGGACTCGAGAAGCTCGACGACGGCGAAGGGGACGCCTTTCTGCGGCTCGGCGAACATCAGTTTCTCGCGATCTTCAAGATGGATCGGTCGAGCGGCGGATGCGCCACTTCGGTCTCATGGTCCGCGACGAAGCGCAGATCGCCGAGGTGCGCGATAAGCTCGTCAACCGCTATGGCATCGAGTTGATTCCACCGTTCCGCTGCGACTTCCACGACCCGTTCGGCAACCGCATCCAAGTCGTCGACTTGCACGACGAATCGCTCATCTGGCTGCTGCCATACCGCGAAGTGCAGGACGCCGGGATCAGGTTCGCCGATGCCGTGACCGCGGGGCGCTGATCATTTTGTCGCCGACGCGAAAACCGCGTCCGGGATCGGCACGTTGAAGGCGTAATTGCCGAGCGTTGTCGTCGCGTCGAGGACGTAGTGTGGCATCACGACGGAAATGCTTTCCGCTTGCGGCAACAGGTAATCGCCGACGCGCGAATTCGTAATGCTCACGGCAACGACGGAGTGATCGCGATAGAACCACTGCGCCGACATAGGCTGCGCATTCGAACGCGCGACCTGGAACACCACATGGTCGACCGATCCCGCTACCTTCGGCACCGCGTTTAACGCGTAGACGGGAACGCCGTTGAACGTCGCGTCGGAAACGTCGCGCACGTCGTACTTCGCGGGCCACGTCTGCGGGACTAAGTCCAAAGCGTACGATTTTGCAAAGAGCCCGCCGATGATCGGCGGCCGTTTCGTGATGACGAGCGCGGACTGGTCCGGCGGCTTGTAATACAAGTTGCCGCCTAGACGCAAGTGCAACCCGAGCGGCTTGTGCAGCCGCACGTCAAAACTCGCCGAAACCGCATACGGGCGCTCGCCCCCCAACGACGCGGCTTGCGAAAGTATGCGATTGCCGTCGACCGGGTTCGCGCTCGCGGCGGCGGTCGCGGATAGCGCGAGCCCGGCTGCGAGCGCGCGCATGCTGGAAGTCGTTCGCATCATCGATCTGCCCTCAGTCCATGATGATGTACGTACCCATCGGCCACCGGACCGTCCCGGTGGCTCGAGGAGTACGCAAACGACCGTCCCGTTACGCCAATTGCGTGAGCAGCGTCTCCGCGTTGGACACTTCGAACTTACCGGGCTCCTCGACGTTCAACTGGACGACTTTGCCGTTGTCGACCAGCGCCGAAAAACGTTTGGTGCGCGCACCCATCCCCGGCCCGCCTTGGACGAGACCCAACGCGTTCGACCAGTCGGCCGTTGCATCACCCAGGAAGCGGATTTTGCCGAGCGCCTTTTGTTCGCGGCCCCAATGCGCCATCACAAACGCATCGTTGGTGGCCACGCACCAGACTTCGTCGACGCCGGCCTTCTTCAAGTCATCAAAATGTTGGAGATAGCCGGGGACGTGCTTGGCGGAACATGTCGGCGTATAGGCACCCGGCACGCCGAAGATCGCGATCTTCTTGCCCTTTACTGCATCGGCGACCTTAACGTCTTTCGGCGCCATCGCGCACGATGTGGCAGAGTCGAATTCCGTGGTCTCTTTGAGTTCGCCATCCGGTAGCTGGTCGCCGACTTTTACTGACATGCGTGATACTCTCCAGTCGTTGCAATGTGTCTGGACGGACCCTTCGCGCTGTGGCGGATGATTCCACCCGTGGACGAATCTCTTAGCGATGATTCAGCCGGCGTCCGGCTCTCGCAGCCGCGTTTCCACCTTCAGCCGCAATGCGTTCAAGCTCGGCCTTTTCGGGTTGAACCTTTCCTCCGGCCGGTCGGCGACCAAAGTGCCGGAACGCTGGTCGGGCAACTGGGACGATAATCTTATGGCTGCCCAATTGGCGGACGAAGCCGGGATGGACTTCCACCTGCCCGTCGCGCGCTGGAAAGGCTACGGCGGCGCGACCAACTTCGAAGGCGCGGGTTTCGAGTCCACCGCGTGGGCGTGCGGCCTGCTCGCGGCGACGAAGAACATCACGATCTTCGCGACCGTGCACGCGCCGCTGGTTCACCCGGTGTTCGCCGCGAAGCAATTCGTCACGGCCGACCAGATCAGCCACGGCCGCTTCGGGCTCAATCTCGTGTGCGGCTGGAACTCCGATGAGTTCGAGATGTTCGGGGTCGAGCAGCGCGAGCACGCGGAACGCTACGCGCACGGCGCCGAGTGGATCACCGCGGTCAAGCGCATGTGGAGCGAACCCGAACCATTCGACTTCGACGGCGAATTTTTCCAGCTCAAGCACGTTGAAGCCGAGCCCAAGCCCTTCGGTGGAACGCGGCCGATCATCATGAACGCGGGAACGTCACCGCGCGGGCAAGAGTTCGCGGTAACGCACGCCGACATGCTGTTTCGCAATTGGCGCAGCCTCGAAGAAAATCGCGCGGACAATGCGGCATCCCTCGCGGCGGCCGCGGCGAGCGGACGGGACATCGGGATCTACACGTCCGGGTACGCGGTCTGCCGGCCGACGCGCAAAGAAGCGCTCGACTACGAACACTACGTTGCCGACGAGAACGGTGACTGGGATGCGATCGACCACATGATGGAACTGTCTGCAGCCGGCAAAGTCGTGCCGATGGACAGCAATAACGAAATGATGATGCAACGGCGCCGGCGCATCGCGGTCGGACACGGCGGCTGCCCGATCGTCGGAACGCCCGACGAGTGCGCCGCCGGCTTGCAGCAACTGCACGAAGCGGGCTTCGCCGGGTTCGCGTTTTCGTTCGTGAACTACCTCACCGAGTTTCCGTACTTCCGCGACGAGGTGCTGCCGCGGCTCGAGCGTCTCGGACTACGCGAGCCCGGTTAGCGCGCTTTCCAAGGCGGCGATGAGTATCGGCGGGTCGCCCGTGCCGAACGCGTAGTGGTCGGGGCGGACGAGCGCGCATGACGCCCCGGCCGAAGCGAACCACGCGGCGATGAACGGGTCGCATTCCTGCACGAGGATGGGATCGGCCAGCGCGATTCCATCGCTTGCAAGATTGAGCGGCGTGATTCGGATGGCGCCGGCTGCCGTGAGGTCGACGAGACGGAAGCCTTGCTGCACGTCATCGAAGAGCATTCCGCCGGGCGTCATCGGCTGCGGGAAGATCGTGCCGGCGGCTGGTGAGGCGTGCAAACAGCCATCGGTCAGCGGCGGAACGATCGCGCTGCGAATCCGGACCGGCGGGGCGCCGTTGCCTTCCGCGAGCAGACGCGCATCGCGCTCGCGCGCGGCCGCCGGATCGCGTTCGCCGATCAGTTCGCCGAACGTCTTTGCGACGAGCGTCGTCGCGCGCACGTGCGGCGTGCGTTCGCGCTGATAGGTGTCGAGCAGCGCATCGTTCGCGGCACCGGAAAGCATCGCGTCGAGCTTCCACGCCAGGTTCGCCGCATCGCGCAAACCCTGGCAGAGGCCTTGGGTGAGAAACGGGGGCGTGACGTGCGCGGCATCGCCGGCCAGCGCGATGCGGCCACGGCGCCAGCGATCGGCGATGAGCGTGTGAAAGCGGTACGGCGCAACCCGCCACAACGTCGCATCGGCGGGCGTGATCCAGCGCTCCAGCAAGCGCCACACGCCGGCCTCGCTCGATGCTGCGAGCGGATCCTCGCCCGGCAACAGCATCATCTCCCAGCGGCGTAAATTTCGCGGACCGATCACGTACGAACACGGCCGCGCGGGCTCGCAATATTGCACGTTCGTTTGCGGCAGGCGGCCCAACGCCACGGCATCGACGTGCACGTCGGCCACGAGCCACGGCTGATCGAAGGCCAGGTCCTCGAACGTCGCGCCGATCGTACGGCGCAGGGAGTTCGGCCGCCCCGTCTGCGCCGATGACATAGTTTCGCGCGCACGAAACGTGGGCGTCCGTCCGCACCGCGCAACGTCAGCTCGACGGCGTCCTCGCCTTCGCTGCACGCGATCATCTCGCAGCCGAGGGCAAGCTCCACGCTCGGATAGCCCGAAGCGGTCGCGCGCAATTCCGCTTCGAGTTCGGGCTGCACGAAACTGTAGTAGGGCGCCCAGCCGGCGGCGTAGGGCGGCGGCGCGAACTCGATGCGCTGGATCGTCCGCCCATCGATACCGCGATACTCGCTCGGGCAAAAGCGGTCGACGATGCGCGCCACGCGATCGGCCGCGCCCGCAGCTTGAAAGATGCGCATCGCATCGTGATCGAAACCGATCGCGCGCGGCTTCGCGTAGATCTCGCGCTCGCGATCGACGCCGAGCACGCGGCGTCCGGCCCGGCCGAGCAGCGCCGCCGCCGTGACGCCGACGGGGCCGAGCCCGACGATCGCAACGTCGACGTCTTCAGACATGCGCGCGCGTCAAGCGCGATCGACGTGTTGCGGCCAGTGATCTCCCCAGCCCGGACGCCGGCCGGCGTCTTCGTTGCGAATGAACCACGAACTCCCGCCGTGCGGAATGCTCTCGTGCTCTTGCGGCGTCCAGTGGTCGGTGATGTAATCGATGTCGCAACCGACCTCCGCCAAGCCGCCGGCGGGATTCTCGAAGTACCAGTATACGTTCGAACCGGCAACGTGCCGGCCCGGACCGACGTGCGAGCGCCAGCCGTTCGCTTCCATGTGACGGCCGCACAGCATGACCTCGTCGATGTTGCGCACTTCAAACGCGATGTGCTGGAAGCCGGCGTTGTTGCCGCGCGTCTGCAGGAAGAGGTTGTGGTGATCGTGCCCGAGCGGCGCGCGCAGGAACCAGCCGACCCCGGTCACCGACTCCGTTACGTGGAAGCCGAGCACGTCGCAGTAGAACGCGCGCATCTCTTCGCGCTTACGCGGCACCCACAGGACCGCATGAATCATGCGCTGCTGCCGCACGCGGTACGGCTCGGCCGCTTCGGCGCGGCGATCGCGGCGGCCGATCGATCCGACGGTGTTCAGGGCGGCGTGCGGCGGCGTCAACGCGCGCGCGGTAGCCGGCGCGAACGCGAGCGCATAGCCGAGCGGATCGACGGCGCGCACGGTTCCGTCAGCGCCGGTCTGCGCGCGCGCACCCAACGCGGCGCCCAGGTCGCGCAGCGCAGCTGCCGATGCCACACCCCAGACGATCTCGCGAACGGTCGAACCGCCGACAACGGCAGTGGGCAGCGCCGGATCTCCGGCTTTGCGCAAACGAATCTGCGTCCCGTCGGCCAGCGCAAAATCGACGGCACCGGCCGCCTCATGCGTGCGCTCGAGGCCCCAATCGTCATAAAACGCGGCGGCACGCGGGAGATCTTCGACGCCGTAGACGAGTGCCTCCAAACCGACGATGCTCACGTGCTGTTCTCCGTCACCGCGATTCGCGGTTCCCGGGTCCGACAGCTAGATCGGCGAAGGGGAGTGAATCTATGAGAGTGTCTGCTTTCCGCGCGCTATCGGCCGCCTTGCTCGCTGCCCTGATCGGCACCGCGCCCGCACAAGCGCAGCCTGCGCCGATCACCATCGACGTCGTCTTACCGCTGACGGGGCCATCCGCGTTCGTAGGGCAGGCGCTCGCCCAAACGGTCGCCGCCTTCGAGAAGTACGCCAACGCGCACGGCGGCGTGCATGGCCAGCCGATTCACTTTTCCATCAGCGACGATCAAACGAGTCCTCAGGTCGCGCTCCAACTGGCCAACGCCGCAATCGCGCGGCACGCTCCCGTGATCCTCGGTTCCGGCGTCACGGCGACGTGCGCCTCGATCGGCGCCGCCGTCGCCGCGAACGGCCCGGTGGAGTTCTGCGGCTCGCCCGGCTACTCACCGCCGCCGAACTCGTACGCGTTTGCCAGCACGACCACGATCGCGTCCTCCGCGCACGCGCAACTCACGTACGCCAAACTGCGCAATTTCCGCCGCATCGCATTTCTGCTCTCGACCGACGCCACCGGCATCGCGTCGGCGGCCGTTTACGCCGCCGCGCTCAAGCAGCCCGATCTACGCGACGTCGAGCTGGTCGCCGACGAGCGGCTCAGCAACTCGGACATCTCCGCCGCCGCCCAGATGGCCAAGATCAAAGCGGCGAAGCCGGACGTTCTCTACACGTCGACGACCGGAACGTTGTTCTCAACCGTCATGCGCGGCATGAGCGATGCCGGCTTGAACATCCCGGTCATCACCACGACGGCCAACGCCAACCTGCCGCAACTGAAATCGCTGGCCGACGTGCTGCCGCACGAGGTCTTCTTCAACGGCTTCTCCCTGCGCCTCGGCGATCAGCTGCGCGACAAAACCATTCGCGATCAGATCGCCGCGTTCACCGATGCCTTCAAGCAAATCGGCGTCGTCCCGACCGATACGAACGGGCTGAATTGGGACGAGCTCCAACTCACGCTGGCCGGCTTCCGGCAGTTCGGCCCCACCATGACGGCCGAGCAGCTGAAAACGTTCGTCCTCGGTCAAAGACATTTCGCCGGCATGAACGGCTACTATAATTTTTCGAGCGGCGATCAGCACGGTCTCGGACCCGACGCGGTCGTCGTGATCGCCTACGATAAGGACAAAGGCGATTTCGCGCCGGCGAGCCAGCCCGGCGGAATTCCGCTCAAACGCTAGCGAGCTTCGGAAACACAGCGCGGCAGATCAACTCCGACGCACCGGCGATCAGCAGTTCGGGCGCGCAATCGCGGCGGTCGTACACGAGCTGCTTCACGACGCCGGCCGTCATGCAACTGATGCCGTTCGCCAGCACCGTTGCATCGCCGACGTCGGCAATGCCGGCCTCGTCGAGCCGCGTGAGGTAGGCAACGAGGCTGCGCAACACCGTCTCGCGGTTGGCGCGCGCCTGCTTCGCGCGCTCGGCGCCGACCTTCTCCCCCGAGAGCATCACGCGCTGGATGCCCGGCCGCTGCACGATCGCGCGCAACAGCGATTCAACCCAGGACGCCAGGCGCGCGCGTTCGCGCGGCGCCGAGACGAGCGGCTCGTCGGCGCTGAGCGGCACCTCGAGCAGCTGGTCGTAGACGGATCCGACCGCCGCGCTGAGGACGGCGGCGCGCCCGGAGAAGTGCCGGTAAAACGTCGCACGCGAGACGCGCGCCGAGCGGACCAGCACGTCGATCGTCACGTGCCCGACGTCGCGCTTGTCGAGCAAGTTGAGCGCGGCTGCGATGATGCGCGCGCGCACGTCGTCGCGCGAGCGCCGGCGCACTGCCGTAACCCCGTTTCCTTTCACGCGCCCTAAATACGTCCAGCGCTGCTTCACGCGCTTGGTCTTCGGGTCACGGAAGCCTTCGACGTGGTATCGGTACTCGCGGCCCGCGATCAGTTTCGTTACCTGATATGCCATGGGAAGAACCGCCCGCAGTTGGTAAGGTGGGTTTATCGTGTCTACTTTACCACAACATGGCCGTCGTTAGCCCGCGGCGCTATGACGTATCGGAAACCGGCCTCCGGCGAATCCTGATTGTCCTGGGCGTGATGGCCGCGTCGATGCTGCAGAGCCTCGACTCGACGATCACCAACGTTGCACTCCCCACGATCCAAGGCAACCTGGGCGCGAGCCAGGACGAAGCGACGTGGGTGATCACGGCCTACGTCATCTCCGCAATCGTCGTCATCCCGCTCACGCCGTGGCTGCAGAACCGCTTCGGCCGCAAGAACTACTTCGTCGCGTCGATCGCCGGCTTCACGCTCGCATCGGTCGCGTGCGGCTCGTCGGAATCGTTGACGTTCCTCATCTTCTCGCGCGCCGTCCAGGGCGCGTTCGGCGGCGGTTTGGTCGCGACGGGTCAATCGATCTTGCGCGATACATTTCCGCCCGAACAACTCGGCACGAGTCAGGGCCTCTACGCGATCGGCGCGATCATGGGGCCGGCGCTCGGTCCGCCGCTCGGCGGCTACCTGGTCGATAACTGGTCGTGGAACTGGTGTTTCGACATCAACATCGTGCCCGGCATCTTTGCTGCGCTCGTGATGCTCGCGCTGTTGCGCGATCCCGAGCGCAGCAAGCCGACGGCGGTCGACTTCCCGGGCCTGGGCCTCCTCGCGATCGCGCTCGGATCGATGCAATTCGTGCTCACCGAAGGTGAGCAGCACTACTGGCTCGAGGATTCGACGATTCTCCTCATGACGGCCGTTTGCGTGATCAGCCTGGCGGCATTCGCGTACCACGAACTGTTCCGTACGCGTTTCCCGGTCGTCGACTTGCGCATCTTGCGCAATCACAGCGTCTGGGCCGGCTCGCTGCTCGCCCTCTCGCTCGGCGTCTCGGCCTTGGGCTCGAGCTACGTCCTGCCGCAATTCAACCAAGGGCCGCTGGGGTTCACGCCGCAGCTGAGCGGTTTGCTCTTTCTCTTACGCGCCGTACCGATCGGATTTTGCACGCCGCTGATCGTGCGCGTCGCGGGCAAGGTCGATCCGCGCTTCATGCTCGGCTTCGGCTTCTGCCTGATCGCCTTTGCGAACTACCTGCAAGCATCGATCATGACCGCGCAAGCCTCGTTTTGGACGTTCGCGATACCGCTCGTCCTCTCGGGCCTCGGCTCGGT
Source organism: Vulcanimicrobiota bacterium (assembly GCA_963845455.1). Taxonomy (GTDB): domain Bacteria; phylum Vulcanimicrobiota; class Vulcanimicrobiia; order Vulcanimicrobiales; family Vulcanimicrobiaceae; genus Lustribacter. The sequence continues at coordinate 322,197 of CAWJSM010000009.1, forward strand.
GACGCTCTACATCCCGATGACGATCGCCGTGCTCGGCTCGACGACGCCGCAAGACGGGCCGAAGGCCTCGGCATTCATCAACCTCTCGCTGCAACTCGGCGGCTCGATCTCGGTCGCAATGCTCGACGTGTTCATTCACCAGCGCGAGGAGTTCCACTCGACGATCATCGGCGGCGCGCTGACGCAGGCGAACGTCACGGTGCGCGATTTCCTGGCAACCCACTCTCCGCTCACACTCGCGAACCTGGCGTATACGCAATCGACGATCCTGTCGTACGCCGACGCGTCGATGGCGATCGGAACGGTCGCCGTCGTGTGTCTGCCGCTGATCTTCTTGATGCGCCGGCGGCGGAACGCAGGTCCGCCGCCCAAGGTCGAAATCGACGTCGAGCTGGCCTAAGCCTCAGACGATCTTGTTTTCGAGCGCGCCGATCGACGGCGACGAGATCGTGACGGTATCGCCCTTCTTCAAGAACAGGTCACGCGGGCGCGTGCCGTCGGCCGCGGGTTTGGTGCTGTCTTGCGCCGTGCCGGCGCCGGTTCCGCCGAGGATGACGTCACCCGGAACGAACGTGAAATCGACCGACAGAAACTCCAGGTACTCCGCAAACGAGAACACCATGCTTTTGCTGTTGTAACTCTGACGCACCGCGCCGTTCACGCGCGTTTCAAGCTGCACGTTTTGCGGATCGACGCCGTCGATCGCGATGCTCGGTCCGATCGAGAGCGAGAAATCGAAGTTCTTCTGCAAGTTGAAGCTCATCGCGCGCTGCGCGGCGGCGTGGTCGCGATTGCTCCAATCGTTCGCCAGCGTCACGCCCCACACGTAGTCGTTGAGCTGAGCGGCCGGGATGTTCTTGCCGCGCTTGCCGATGACGATTGCCACTTCGCCCTCGTAGTCGAAGTAGTCGGCGCGCGTCGGATAGGGAACTTCGGTTCCCGGTCCCGCGGCTTCATCGAGAACCTTCCAGAAGCCCCAGTTGCCGGACGCGCGGATTTGCCCCGCCATCTTCTCGATCGTGATGTCTTTCGTTCCGCGATTGACGGCCATGCCGTACGAATGCTCCGCGTAGTTTCCGCCCGCACACGCAACGCGTTTGCCCGCCCACGGCGCGTGCAGCTGCACGCCGGCAGCCGCCAGCACGTTCGTGCCGTCGACAGCCGCCCCACGTACCTGCGCCACAGCTTTGGCGATGCGGCCTTTGCCGTCGGCACCGAGCTCGATCAGCGGCAGCAGCGCCGCCGGCAACTCGGCATCCGTGGCGTTGAGGTCGACGATGCGATCAGCTTCCAAAACGCCGACACGACGCGCGGGTCCGAAAACAACAATATTCATGCCGGGCGATTTCTCGCATCCACTTGCGGAGCCTTTTAGGGCATCAGTCGGCGAGGGCACCGATCGTGTGGAAGTGGTGCTGCCCGGTCCGCGACGGAAAGCCACCGCGTACCGCACCGCCGCGTTGATCGCGATAGATGGTTGAGAACTGCGGCGTCAACGTGCGGCTGTTCGGCACCGAGAGCCACATGCGCAAGAGATGCCGCCGCCGGTCTTCCTCCGGATAATCCTCGAACGCGCGGCGCGAGTGGAAGCACGTGTGGTTGCAGAGCAGCTGAATGTCGCCGGGTTCGAACGTCATCGAGAGGTGGACGTCATCGCGCCACGCGAGCTCATCGACGAGATCCATCGCTTCGATCTGCCGCGCGGTCAAACGCGGAGCGTCCTCGAAACGCTGGCTGTTCTTCACGTGCCCGCGGATGTAGCGGCACGCGAACTTTCCGTCGTACAGGCTGAAGAGCGGCTGCAGATACCAGCCGGGTTCGCCCGGCGCCTCTTGTCCCTGCCAGCTCCACGGATACGGTTCGTAAAGCACGTCGAGCAAGTCCGGCCGCCGCTCGGCAATCAGATTGTGAACGTACACCGAACTGGCGATCATGCTGGTGCCGCCGCTCATCGCCGTGCGCAGGACCATCAGTGCCACGACGTCGGCGGAATCCGTATGGAACGATAACTGCTGTTTGCTCTTGTAGCCGCGCCCCTCGGCACTCGCGACGTCGACCCCGAAATTGCGCACATCGCCGAGTAAATCGCCGTCTTTGCTTTGCGAGACGGCGGTACCGAGATACAGCCCGATGCCCCAGTAGATCAGCCGCAGGTCGTCTTTGCTGTACGGTGCGGTGGGCAGGCCGCGCAATACGTAGATGCCGCGCCGGTTCTCGATGAACTCGCGCGCGAACGCGAGCCGTTCGACAAAAGACGTCAGCGGAAAGGTTTCGCGCGTGAGCGTCTCGAGCGTTGCTCCCGCTTCGCGGGCGGCCCGGAAGGCACGATCGACGTCGGCCGCGTCGGCAGCCGTCAGGTGATACACCCAGTCGGTGCTTTCAGCTAATTCCGGACCCCGCCAATCAGCGGGCGAATCGATCGAACGGCGAGTCTGCACAGATCAACCTCCTTTCGAGCGGCAACTCCCATTCCTGTCTCGAACGGTTTCGGCGATGCAACGAATCGATTTCTGCCGGGGAGCCGGCGCCGCGCTTATGGCTGGGGTCGCGGGCGTGCCCGCCGGCGTGCTTGCTCAGACGGCATTACAGCCGCTGCGGATCGTCACCGCGCCGACCGAGATCCCGATCAGCATGATCAACGCGCACGATCTGGGTTACTTCAAGGACGCCGGTATCGACGCGCAGATCATCTCGCTCAGCAACGGACCGGCCGGCATCGCCGCGGTTCTCTCGGGTTCGGCCGACATCGGCTTCACGAGTTCGCTATCGCTGGTTATCGCCTACGATAAAGGCCTCCCGGTGACGCTGGTCATGGGCACCGACCTCCACAGCTCAAGCAATCCGGTCCAGGGCATTTTTTTGGCCGCCGCGTCGTCGCCGCTGCATACCGGCAAGGATTTCAACGGCAAAACGATCAGCGTCCCCGGGCTGGGCGGGACCCAGAACTACGCCGTGCGGGCATGGGTCGACGCCGGCGGCGGCGATTCGTCGACCCTGCGCTTCGTCGAGATTCCCAACTCCTCGGTTCCGGCAGCAATCACGACGGGGCGCATCGACGCCGGCACCACCGACGCGTTGACGCTGCACTCAACGGAATCGCGCGCGCTGCGCGAGGTCACCAACGTGTACAATGCGATCGCGCCGAAGTTCATGACCGGCGTCTGGTACGCCACGGCGCCGTGGGTCGATCAACATCGCGATCTCACGCAAACGTTCATCAAAGTCTTCCAGCGCTACTCGGCTTGGGCCAACAGCCACCCCGCCGACGAAGTCCACTTCTATGCAAAACAAAGCGGCTTGTCGATCGATGACCTGCAAGCGACGCCGCGCGCCGTGTTCGCGCCGACCCTGACGCTCGAATCACTGCAGCCGGTGATCGACGTTGCCTACCGCTACGGCGCGATCAAGCGCCGGTTTCCGGCCAACGATTTACTCAGCACTGCATCGCGCGCGAGATGACAATGCGGTACCTGGGCGAAGCAGTGAAAATGCGATATTTTACGTCATTTTTGGTCTTTTGCGCGGCGCTGACGCAAGCCGCGGCAGCGCAAACCCCGCCGCCCCAGAGCGGCGGTCAGATCGCGATTACCGGCTGGCGCGTCGAGTGCGATTCGCAAGCCGCGGCATTGAATTGCCGCGTCACGGATCAAGCGGCGCAGCAAAGCACGAACCTCGTCGTTGCCGGACTCGGCGTCACGCTGACCGCCGATACGAAGAAGCCCGTCTTGACGATTCAAGTTCCGCTGCAGCTGGCGGTGTCCGATCCCATCACCGTGAGCAGCGATAACATGTCGGAACCGTTTCCCGCGCTGACGTGCGACCGCCCCGGCTGTTTTGCGCGCGCGCCGATCTCCGACGGCTTGCTCGAGAAAATGCGCACGAGCAAACAGCCCCTGAAGATCGCCTACAACCTGATCAACCCCACCACGCTGGCGAAACAAACGATCACGGTGTCGCTGCCGCTCGACGGCTTCGCCGCCTCGCTCGACAAAATCAAGTAAGTTTAGAAGCGCTGTTCCAGATTGATTGAGGCCGTGAGGCCTTGCGAGCGCCCGGACACACGGTAGTCGCCGCTCAGGCGAACGTTCATCTGTCCGGGACGCTGGTTGGTCGAGAGCGACGGCGCGATGTCGAAGGCGGTGTTGTCGAACTTCGAGGGCAGCTCGAAGTTCTGCGCGCCCGCCGGAGCGCCGATCAGCGATCCGGCGACCGTCGTCTGCGGGTTGCCCAGCGACTGCGTCATGCCCAAGTCGCAGCGACGGCGTGAAGCCGGTGTTGCCGATGCCGGCCCGCGGATCGATGTTGATGCCGGCTTGACCCGCGGTGAACGTATCGCCATGACCGGTGAGATTTGCGGTCAGGAAGCCGGCATTGCCGTGTTCCAGATCGTTCATCAGATTGATGCGCGTCGCGCTGAGGTCGACGTACGGCGTGAATGCGGTCGTCGAGCGATCGTACTCGTGCGATAACCGCAGATGCGTGCCGATCACGCTCGACTGGAGCCGGCCCAGCGAGACGATCGACGCGATCGGGATAGTTCACGTTGCGCTGCGTGCTGTCGTCTTCCCAGCCGTAGGTGACGCCGGCGCTCGATCGAGGTGCCGTGCGCCGTGCGGTGTCCGACGAACAAGCCGCCTTGCAGCAGATCGCCCGACGCCGATGCGACGCCGCCGTTGAGCGTCATCGAATGCTGTTCGTATTGGATGCCGCCGCCCAGCGACCAGCCGCGGCCGATCGCCTGTTCGGAACCGTAGTTGAACCCGGCGCCGAGCGATCCGACGCCGACGGTGTTCGCCGTGACGGACTGGTTGAGCGCGAAGCTGATCGAGGCTGCCCCATTCGCACGAGGTCGCGATGTATCCGCAGCTCATCATCTTGTTGGCGAACTGCTGGCTCGAAGTCAGCGTGGTGAACTCGATCGGCGCGAGCGAACCCGGGCTGATGTGCGAGTACAGATTCGCCAGCGTCGGGCCGTCGGGGATCGCGAAGATCGATGCGATCAAGCGCGCCGAACGCGGTGTTGCTGCCGGCGATTCTGAATCGCGGCGAGATAGTTGCCGAACATCGAGCGCGAGTAGCCGAGCGAGTCGCCGTCGGGACCGAAGTTCGGCGAGAAGTTGATCGTCCAGGTCAGGCGCAGATCGGTGTTGTTCGACGGTGCTGAGCCCGTAGGTCGCGATCGCCGAAACCGGCGCGTTCAGAACCACGTTCGGCGCGGTGAGACCGCCTTGCGCCGTGACGATATCGAACTTGTACTTGCCCGGCAGCGCGTGTCGGAATGTTCAACAGCGTCAAGTCGACGTTGCCGCCGATTGAGGCGACCGCGTTCAGGTTGAGCTGGTCGGCGATCTTGTGGCTGAGGTCGAGATCGACGAGAGTGTCGCCGCCGCAATTGCACGAAGCTGCCGGTCAGCGTCGTCACGCCGACGTTGCTCGTGCCGCCGACCGAGAACTGACCGAGGTTGGTGAACGTGCCGGTGCCAAGACCCAAGCGTGCGTGCCGGCGACGTAGCCCTTCGTGTTGGTGAGATCGCTCTTGCCCGTGCCGAGCGCGAGCGAACCGACGAGATAACCGTTGTTCTGAATCGTGTTGTTGCCGTCGGTATCGGAGACCGCGGTGCCGTTCAGTCCGTCGGAAGTCATGATCGTGCCGTCGTTGATCAGCATGTTGTTCGCGCCGCCGACGAGCCGCACGCCGACCGCGCCCGGGCCGGCTTGAATCGTCGTGCCGTCGGTGATCGTCACCGTGACGTTGCCGCTGTTGCTGGTTGCGCTCGCGTCTTGCGGCGTGACCGTCGTGTTGTTGATGCCCATGCGCGAGCCTTGCACGGTGCGCACGTTGGTCGCGGCCGATTGCGTGGCCGCGACCGTACCGCCGGTGCTCTGCGCGACGACGCCGTCGGAACCGGCGCCGAGCGCCACGACCGAACCGATCACGGTGACGTTGACGTTGCCGCCTTTGCCCTGACCGCCGACCGATTGTGCGAAGATGCCGTCGGCGTTCGCGCCGCTCGTCGTGATGTTGCCGGTCTCGACAACGGTGACGTCGCCGCCCGCGCCCGCCGCACCGGCGCTGCCGGCGAGCGCCAGCGCAGCAACTGCGGACGTTGCGGTCAAACTGTTGCCGCTGTTGCCCGCTACGCCGCCGCCGCCGCCGATCGACTGCGCGAAGATGCCTTCCGCGCCCGCGCCCGAGGTAACGATGTCGCCGGTGTTGTTGACCGTGACTTTGCCGCCGTTACCGCCGCCGCCGCCGGTGTTGCCGACCGCGATGCCCTGGCCGAGGTCGAGCTTCCCGAGACCGCGATTGATGTTGCCCGCCGCACCGCCGCCGCCGCCGATCGATTGCGCGAACACGCCGTAGCCCGCCGCGCCGCCGGTCGTGATCATGCCGCTGTTCGTCACCGCAACGTCGCCGCCGTTGCCGGACGAGCCGCCGCTGCCGCCGATGCCGATGCCGCCCTTGATGCCGGTCGAACCGGCACCGCCGACACCGCCGCCGCCGCCGACCGATTGCGCGAAGATCCCCTGCGCACCGTCGCCGGTCGCGAAGAGCGCACCGCTGTTCGTCACGTTGACGTTGGCGCCGTTACCGCTGCTGCCGCCGCTGCCGCCGACGTTGAGCTGCAAGTTCTGATACACGCTCTGCTGCACGGATTGCGTTGCCGGCGCCGGCGTCGTTGCGCTTCCGTTTGCGCGCCGCCGACCGTTTGTTCGCCGCGGCGCGATCCATCCGACGACGGCACGCTGACGCCGGTGATGCCCTCGAGCGCGTTGAGCGCCGGGCCGATCAAACCGTTGTTGCCGTCGGCACCGGTGCCGCCGCCGCCGCCGACCGATTGCGCGAAGATGTCGGCCGCGTCGCCGCCGCTGGTCGAGATCTGACCGCCGTTGGTGACGGTGACCGCGCCGCCGTTGCTCGCGCCGGCGCCGCTGCCGCCGATCGATGCGGCGAGATTCCAATTCTGCGTGCCGCACGTCGTGCTGCCCGCATCGCACTTCTTCGCATCGCTCAGTTGCGTGAACGCGCGCGAGCCGCCGCCGTTGCCGCCGCCGCCGCCGATCGATTGCGCGAAGATGCCCATCGCGCCGTCGCCGATCGTGACGATCTGACCGGTGTCGTGCGTGACCGTAACGGTGCCGCCGTCGTTGCCGGTGCCGCCGCCGCCGCCGACCGCCATCGCAACGCTGACGTTCGCGCCGCCTTTGTCGGTGTTGCGCAGCGACGAGCCGGCGAACGAGAAGCCGCCGTTGCCGCCGCCGCCGCCGATCGATTGACGCGAAGACGCCATACGCTTCCGAGCCGAGCGTCAACACGTTGCCGCTTTCGTTAACGGCGACGTTACCGCCGGTGCCGCCCGCGCCGCCCGAACCGCCAACCGAGATGCCGATCTCGGCCTGCGCTTTGTTGCTGCCCGAACCCGCGCCGGCCGCGAACGACATACCGCCGTTGCCGCCGCCGCCGCCGATCGACGATGCCTCGATACCGTACGACTTGATGCCGGTGACGGTGTCGGTCGTCGGATCGTAGCTGCCGGTGAACACGTCGCCGGTGTTGTTCACGGTCACGTCACCGCCGTTGCCGGCGCTGCCGCCCGAACCGCCGAGCGCCACCGACATGTTCATGCCGCTGATGCCCGCTGCAACCGACAGACCGCCGCTGCCGCCGCCGCCGCCCGTCGATGTCCGCTTCGATGCCCGCTGCGTTATCGCCGAGCGTCGAGACGACGCCGGTGTTGGTCACGTTAACGTCGCCGGCGTTGTTGCCGGTACCGCCGCCGCCGCCGAGGCTCAGCGAGAGATTCTTGTTCGCGGCATTGTTCGATACATCGGCCGTCACGGAGACGCCGCCGTTGCCGCCGCCGCCGCCGATCGACTGCGCCTGAATGCCTTCGGCGTTGGCCGCGTTGGTGATGACGTTGCCGGTGTTCGTGACGTTGACGTTGCCGCCGACGCCGCCGGTTCCGCCCGTTCCGCCGAGCGCAACCGAAACGTTCACCGCGCCCATCGTCGGCCCGATCGCAACGCCCAGCGCGAAGCCGGCGTCGCCGCCGCCGCCGCCGAGCGACTGCGCGTAGATGCCGGTTGACGCCGCGCCGCTGGTATACACTTGTCCGTCGTTCTGCACGGTGACGTCGCCCGCCGCAGCGCCGGTGCCGCCCGTTCCGCCGAGCGCAACCGCAACGTGCTTCGTGTCGGTACCGGTGCCGGCTGCAAGCGTTGCTGCGAAACCGCCGGTACCGCCGCCGCCGCCGACCGACTGCGCATCGATGCCGTACGCGCCGTCACCCGACGTTGAAATGCCGCCGGTGTCGTGCGTGACCGTCACGTCGCCGCCGGTGTTGCCCGTGCCGCCCGTTCCGCCGAGCGCGACCGCGACGGTGTTGACGTCGGTCGTCGTCTTCGCGACCGAACCCGATACGCTGCCGCCGCCGTTGCCGCCGCCGCCGCCGATCGATTGCGCGAAGATCGCGTTCGCGCCGCTGCCGGTGGTGACGACGTTGCCGCTATCGGCAACGTTCACGTTGCCGCCGGTGCCGCCCGCAGCGCCCGTGCCGCCGACCGAAATCGCGACTTCCGCTTTCGCATCGCTGCTCGAACCGGCGTCGGCCGAAATTGCGAGGCCGCCGTTACCGCCGCCGCCGCCGAGCGATTGCGCAAAGATGCCGTACGAATTCGTCCCGGTATCGCCGGCCATGTCGCCGGTGCCGACGTCGCCGGTATTCGTCACGCTGACGTTGCCGGCGTTGCCCGCATCGCCGCCGCTGCCGCCGAGACCGAGCGCGATGTTCATGCCGCCGAGCGCACCCGACACCGCGAGCCCGCCGTTACCGCCGCCGCCGCCATGCGATTGCGCGGAGATGCCGATCGCGTTGTTGCCGGTCGTCACGACCGTACCGCTGTTGGTCACGGTGACATCGGAGGCATCGTTGCCGGTGCCGCCGCTGCCGCCGAGGCTGAGCGCAAGTTGTTTCGCCGTTTGCGACGTCGAGATGCTCGGCCGCAACCGCGAAGCCGCCGTTGCCGCCGCCGCCGCCGAGCGACTGCGCGAAGATGCCGGTCGAGTTGTCGGTCGACGTCGAAACGATGCCGGTGTTGTTGACCGCAACGGAACCGGCAATGCCGCCGCTGCCGCCGTTGCCGCCGAACGACATCGATGCGTTCGTTGCGCCCGCGCCGTTGCTGAGATCGACCGCCAGCGCGAAGCCGCCGTCGCCGCCGCCGCCGCCTTGCGATTCGGCCACGATGCCGTTCGCCGCCGCGCCCAACGTGACGACGTTGCTCGTGTTGGAAACGCTGACGTTGCCGGCCGCACCGCCGTCGCCGCCGGTGCCGCCGATATCGATCGCAACGTGCTTCGTGCTCGCACCGGTGCCGGCCGCCAGCGTACCGCTGAAACCGCCGGTGCCGCCGCCGCCGCCGATCGACTGCGCGTAAATGCCGTTCGCACCTTGACCGAGCGTATCGATGTCGCCGGTGTCGTGCGTGACCGTGACGTTACCGGCGTTCGTGCCGGCGCCGCCGCCGCCGCCGAGCGCGATGTCGAGCGCGTTGGCGTTCGTCGTTCCCGCCGACGCGGCGAATCCGGCGCCGCCGTTACCGCCGCCGCCGCCGACCGATTGCGCGAAGATACCGTGGGCGTTCGTGCCGTTCGTGATGATCATGGCCGCTGTCTGCGACGACGACGTCACCGCCGGTGCCGGCCGCGCCGCCGCTGCCGCCGATCGACAAACCGATTTGCGCGCTGCCGTTGCCGGCGTCGGCGCCGATCGAGAGTCCGCCGTTACCGCCGCCGCCGCCGAGCGATTGCGCGAACACGCCGTACGAGTTCGTGCCGCTGTTGGCCGTCGACGTTGCCGGTTTCGATGCCGCCGGTATTCGTGACGTTCACGTTGCCCGCGTTGCCCGCACCGGCACCGCTGCCGCCGAGCGCGAGCGCGACGTTCGAACCGACGAGCGAACCCGTGATCGCCATGCCGCCGTTACCGCCGCCGCCGCCGAGCGATTCCGCTGCGATCGCGGCCGCAGCATTACCGGTCGTAACGATCGTGCCGTTGTTGCTCACGCCCACGTTGCCCGCGTCGTTGCCGGTGCCGCCCGCGCCGCCGATGCTGACGCCGAGCTGCTTCGACGACGCCGCCGCGGTGATGTCGGCCGCAACCGAGAAGCCGCCGTTGCCGCCGCCGCCGCCGATCGATTCCGCCAGCACGCCGAGCGCGTTGTCGCCGGTCGTCGAAATCGTGCCGTTGTTCGTCACGTTGACGTTGCCCGCAGTGCCCGCGCTGCCGCCTTTACCGCCGAGTGCGAGCGAAACGTTCGTTGCGCCTGCCGACGTGCCGATCGCCATCGCGAGACCGAAGCCCGCGTTGCCGCCGCCGCCGCCGATCGATTCCGCATCGACGCCGGTCGCCGCTTGTCCGGTCGTTACGATGTTGCCGGTGTTGCCGACCGTGACGTTGCCCGACGCGCTGCCGCTGCCGCCGGCACCGCCGACGGAGATCGCGACATTCTTCGCATCGGCGCCGGTGCCCGCGGCGAGCGTGCCGCTGAAGCCGCCGTTACCGCCGCCGCCGCCGATCGACTGCGCGAGCACGCCTTCTGCGCCTTGACCGCTCGTCGCGATGTCGCCGCCGTGCGTAACGTTGACGTTGCCGCTGGTGTTGCCCGCGCCGCCGCCGCCGCCGATCGCAATCGTCATCGCGATGTTCGCACCGCCGCAGCGATCGCATCGCCGGCAAACGACATGCCGCCGTTGCCGCCGCCGCCGCCGAGCGATTGCGCGAAGATCGCATGCGCGCCCGTACCGGACGTGACGATCGTGCCGTTATCGGTGACGCTGACGTCGCCGGCCGTACCGCCGCCGCCCGCCGCGCCGCCGAGCGCGAGCGATGCTTGCACTTGATCGCTGCCGGCCGATGCCGCACCGGAGAACGACGCGCCGCCGTTACCGCCGCCGCCGCCGAGCGACTGCGCGAAGATGCCGTACGAATCGAGGCCGGTGCCGTTCGTCGTGTTGCCGGTGCCGATGTCGCCGGTGTTCGTCACGCTGACGTCGCCCGCGTTGCCCGCATCGCCGCCGGTGCCGCCGAACGCGAGCGTGAGGTTCATGCCGCCGAGTGCGCCGGCGATCGCCATGCCGCCGCGACCGCCGCCGCCGCCGATCGATTCCGCATCGATGCGCCGCCGCGTTGTCGCCTTGCGTCACGATCGTGCCGCTGTTCGTCACGCCGACCGTGCCCGAATCGTTGCCGGTACCGCCGCTGCCGCCGAAGCTCGAGCGAGAGCTGACGCGCGCTCGTGACGAGCGTTGCATCGGCCGCGATCGACATGCCGCCGTCGCCGCCGCCGCCGCCGATCGATTGCGCGAGAATGCCGAGCGCGTTGTTGCCTTGCGTCGAAATCGAGCCGGTGTTGTTGACGTCGACGTTGCCGGCCGTGCCGCCGCCGCCGCCGCTGCCGCCGAATGCGAACGAAAGATTCGTCGCGCCCGCCGACGGGCCGATCGACGCCGCTAAACCGAAGCCGCCGTCGCCGCCGCCGCCGCCGAGCGAGAGCGCATCGACGCCGGTCGCCGCGCTGCCGGTCGTAATGATGTCGCCGGTGTTCGTGACGCTGACGTCGCTCGACGCGCTGCCCGCGCCACCGGCGCCGCCGAACGTAGCGCTGATCGATTTCGATTCCGCACCGGTGCCGGCTGCGAGCGCGCCGCTGAAGCCGCCGTTACCGCCGCCGCCGCCGATCGATTCCGCATCGATGCCGTACGCGCCGGCGCCCGACGTTTGAATCGCGCCTTGATGCGACACGGTGACCGTGCCGCTGGTGTTGCCCGCGCCGCCGCTGCCGCCGAACGCGAGCGTCATCGTCGTGTTCGCGCCGCCGCTGCTGCCGCGAGCAGCGAACCAGCGAACGTGAAGCCGCCGTTACCGCCGCCGCCGCCGAGCGATTGCGCGAAGATGCCGTGCGCGCCGTCGCCGGTCGTCACGATGTTGCCGTTGTCGCTGACGTTGACGGTGCCCGCGGTGCCCGCGCCGCCGCCGGTGCCGCCGAGTGCGACGCTGATTTCCGCCGACGCATCGGAGCCGGCGCCGGCCGAACCGGAGAATGCCATGCCGCCGTTACCGCCGCCGCCGCCGAGCGACTGCGCGAAGATGCCGTACGACTGCGTGCCGCTCGCCGATGTGCCGGTGCCGATGTCGCCGGTGTTCGCTGACCGAGACGTTGCCGGCGTTACCCGCATCGCCGCCGGTGCCGCCGAGCGCGACCGTGAGATTCGTTCCGCCGATCGCGCCCGAAATCGCCATGCCGCCGTCGCCGCCGCCGCCGCCGAGCGATTCCGCATCGATGCCGCTCGCGGTGTTGCCGACGGTGACGATCGTGCCGGTGTTGCTGACGGCAACGTTGCCCGCGTCGTTGCCGCTGCCGCCGTTGCCGCCGAGCGTCGACGCCGAGCGTTTTGCTGGTCGGTGAAACGCTGATCGCCGCGGAGATCGCCATGCCGCCGGTGCCGCCGCCGCCGCCGATCGATTGCGCTCGAATGCCGTTCGCGTTATCGCCGAGCGTCGAAATGCGTGCCGGTGTTCGTGACGCCGACGTTGCCCGCGATGCCGCCGGTGCCGCCGCTGCCGCCGAGCGCGACCGACAGATCCGTCGCGCCGGTCGATACGCCGAGTTGCGCGCTGATGCCGTAACCGCCGTTACCGCCGCCGCCGCCGATCGATTGCGCGACGATCGCCGGATGCCGCGAGACCGGTCGTGTAGACTTGTCCGTCGTTGGTGACGTTGACGTCGCCCGATGCGGCACCGGTGCCGCCGCTGCCGCCGACGCTGATGCCGATGTTCTTCGCATCCGCACCCGCCGACGCCGCGAGCGTGCCCGAAAGCCGCCGGTGCCGCCGCCGCCGCCGATCGATTGCGCGAGAATGCCGATCGCCTGATCGCCGGTCGTCGAGATGACGCCGCTGTCGTGTTCGACCGTGACGGTCGAACTGGTGTTGCCGCTGCCGCCGCTGCCGCCGACCGCAACCGACAACGCAACGTTATCGCCGCCGGCGAGCAGCGATGTGCCGAACGCCATGCCGCCGTTACCGCCGCCGCCGCCGATCGATTGCGCGAAGATGCCGTTGCCTTGCGCGCCGCTGGTGAAGATGTTGCCGCTATCGCTGACGCTGACGGCGTTGCCCGTTCCGCCGCCCGCGCCGCTGCCGCCGACCGACACCGAAATTTGCGCGTTCGCCGCCGAGTCCGGCCGAACCGGCGAACGACAGTCCGCCGTTACCGCCGCCGCCGCCGAGCGATTGCGCGAAGATGCCGTACGATTGCGTGCCGGTGCCGTCGAGCGCGTTGCCGGTCGAAATGTCGCCGACGTTCGCCACGGTCACCGTGCCCGCGTTGCCGGCATCGCCGCCGCTGCCGCCGAGCGCGACGGTGAGATTCGTTCCGCCGATCGCGCCGGCGATCGACATGCCGCCGTTACCGCCGCCGCCGCCGATCGACTCCGCATCGACCGCGCTCGCTTTGTTGCCGGTCGTGACGATCGTGCCGGTGTTGTCGACGAGACGTTGCCCGAGTCGTTGCCGGTACCGCCGTTACCGCCGAGCGAAACGCCGAGTTGTTTGGCGGTGGTCGAAACCGAAACGGCGGCCGAAACCGACATGCCGCCGTTACCGCCGCCGCCGCCGAGCGATTGCGCGAAGATGCCTTCGGCGTTGTCGGCCGTGCGTCGAAATGATGCCGCTGTTCGAAGCGCGTGACGTCGCCCGCAGCGCCGCCGCTGCCGCCGTGTCCGCCGAGTGCGACCGAAAGATCGACGGCGCCGGTGTTCGCGCCGAGATCGACCGCTAATCCGTAACCGCCGTCGCCGCCGCCGCCGCCGACCGATTGCGCGTACACCGCGGTGCCCGCAACGCCGGTCGTTTGAATTTCGCCGCTGTTCGAAACGGTCACGTTGCCGGCCGCGCCGCCGCTGCCGCCGGTGCCGCCGATCGAAACGCTGACGTTCTTCGCATCGGTGCCGGTCGCAGCCGCGAGCGTTCCCGAGAAACCGCCGCTGCCGCCGCCGCCGCCCGCGCTTTGCGCGAACACGCCGTAGCTGTCGGTGCCGCCGGTCGTAATTTGTCCGGTGTTCGAAACGGTGACGTTGCCCGCGTTCGTGCCCGCACCGCCGCCGCCGCCGATTGCGACGTCGACCGAAGCCGCGTCGGCAGCCGACGGCGAACCGACCGAACCGCGAAATCGCCAGACCGCCCGAACCGCCGCCGCCGCCGATCGATTGCGCCGCAATCGCCGCTGCGAGATCGCCGGTCGTCGTGATGACTGCTTTGGTTGCGTGACCGCGACGGCCTTGCCGGCGCCGGCGATGCCGCCGCTGCCGCCCATGCTGAACGCGATTCCGGTGCCGTTATCCAGCGTGCCCGCAACGCTCAAGCCGCCGTCGCCGCCGCCGCCGCCGATCGATTGCGCGAGGATGCCGTCGGCGTGCATGCCGCCGGTGAGGATCACGCCGGTCGTCGGCGTCGAGCCGGAATTCAGCACGGTTACGGTGCCGGCGTCGCCGCCGGTGCCGCCCTTGCCGCCGAACGCGAGGCTGAGCGAACCGGTGCCGCTGAACGTGCCGTCGAGCGCGAAGCCGCCGCTGCCGCCGCCGCCGCCGAGCGACTGCGCGAGGATGCCGTCCGACGTATCGCCGGCCGTTTGGATCGAACCGAGCTGCGTCACCGCGACGTTGCCCGCGATGCCGCCGCCGCCGCCCGAGCCGCCGAGCGTGAACGCGGTGTTCGCGGATTTCGAAATGCTGCCCGAGACGGCCATGCCGCCGTCGCCGCCGCCGCCGCCGATCGATTGCGCGAGGATGCCGTCGGAATGATTGCCGGCGGTCGTGATCTGCGAGGTGCCGGTGACGCTGACGTCCGACGCGTTGCCGGCCGTGCCGCCCGAACCGCCGACGCCGATGTCGGCCGCGAGGCCGCTGCCCACGGTGCCGGTGATCGCCATGCCGCCGTCGCCGCCGCCGCCGCCGATCGACTGCGCCGCGATGCCGTGCGAATATTCTTGCTGGGTTGCGATCAGCGCGTCGTTTACGACGGTGACCGTGCCGGCGTTGCCGCCCGCGCCGCCGCTGCCGCCGAGGCTGAAGGCCGCTTGCGTGCCGACGCCGATGCCGCCGCTGATCGCCATGCCGGCGTCGCCGCCGCCGCCGCCGACCGACTGCGCGAGGATGCCGTCGGAATGCGTGCCGGTGCTGACGTGCCGGTGAGGATCTCGGTGCCGGTCACGTTCTGACCGGTCGTCACGGACACGGCCGATGCGTTGCCGCCCGCACCGCCGGCGCCGCCGAAGGCGAGGCCGATCTGGCCGCTGCCGGCGCTGATGCCGCCGGTCACCGCCATGCCGCCGGCACCGCCGCCGCCGCCGATCGACTGCGCGAAGATGCCGTGCGAATCATTGCCGCTGGTCTGGACGCTGGCGATGTCGGTCGACCGTCACCGTGCCGCCCACGCCGCCGCCCGCGCCGCTGCCGGCCATCGTCAAGCCCGCGCCGCCGGTGCCGGTCGAAATCGTGCCGGCCACGGAGAACCCGCCGTCGCCGCCGCCGCCGCCGATCGACTGCGCCGAGATGCCGTCGGCGTGTTCGCCCGTCGTGACGATGTTGGCGGAGACCGTGACGCCGACGGCCTCGCCGTTGCTGGCCGTGCCGCCGCCGCCGCCGATGGCGAAGCTGCCGGTGACCTTGTTCGAGGCGTTGCCCGAAATGCTGAGCCCGCCGGAACCGCCGCCGCCGCCGATCGACTGCGCCGCGATGCCGGCCGAGAAATCGCCGGTCGGTCGACGACTTGGCTCGAATCGGTGACGTTGACCGTGCCGGCCGCGCCGCCGCCCGCGCCGCAGCCGCCCATCGAGAAGCCGATCGACGGCGCCGGTGCTGATGCCGCCTTGAATGCTCATGCCGCCGTCGCCGCCGCCGCCGCCGATCGACTGCGCCAGGATGCCGTCGGAATGCGCGCCGCGTCGTCGTGACGGCCGTCGCGGTGCTCGTGCCGCTGGTGACGTTGACCGCCGTCGCGCTGCCGCCGCCCGAGCCGTTGCCGCCGAAAGCCAAGCCGATGTTGCCGCTGCCGGCCGTGATGCCGCCGGTGATCGCCATGCCGCCCGAACCGCCGCCGCCGCCGACCGATTCGGCGAAAATGCCGTTCGACTCATCGCCGCAGGGTGCTGATGCTGTTCGATGCTGGTGACGCTGACCGCGCCGGCGTTGCCGCCGCCGGAGCCCGAGCCGCCGAGGCTGATGCCCGCGCCGTTGGCCGCCGTCAGCGCCGCCGCTACCGTGAAGCCGCCATCGCCGCCGCCGCCGCCGACCGACTGCGCCTCGATGCCGTCGGAATGCGCGCCGCTGACGACCACGCCGCCGGCCATTTGCCGGTCGAGATCATGGCGCTGTTCGTCACGGTCACCGCGCCGCGCGTTGCCGGCCGTGCCGCCCGAACCGCCGATGCCCATCGCGCCCGAGGTCTTCAGCGTGGCGGATGCCGCGATGCTGAACGCACCGTCGCCGCCGCCGCCGCCGATCGACTGCGCCATGATACCGGCCGAGAAATCGCCGAGCGTGCCGATGCCCGAATCGTTGGAGACCGTCACGGTCGCCCGAATCGCCGCCCGTTCCGCCGCTGCCGCCGATGCCGAGGTCGAGCGTCGCGCCGGTACCGCGCCGACGCCGCCGCGCCGAAGCCGCCGGCACCGCCGCCGCCGCCGATCGACTGCGCGAGAATGCCGATGGAGTTGAGGCCCGCGGTGGTGATGGTGGTCGTGCTGTCGGTCGTGCCGCTGTTCACCGTCACGTCACCCGAGGTGCCGCCGCTGCCGCCCGCAGCCGCCGAGCGCGACGCGGAAGCTGCTGCCGTCACTGATGCCGCCGGCAACGGAGAACCGCCGTTGCCGCCGCCGCCGCCGATCGACTGCGCTTCGATGCCGTGCGACTCGTCGAGCGCCGGTGTGGATCTGGCCGTGTTGCTGACGGTGACGTTGCCCGCGCTGCCGCCGCCGCCGCCCGAACCGCCGAGCGTCAAGCCGGCCGATTGAGCGCCGTTCGAAATCGTGCCGGCGATGACGAAGCCGCCGTTGCCGCCGCCGCCGCCGATCGACTGCGCCGCAATGCCGACACTCTGCGAACCGGAAGTCCGGATGTCGCCGCGAGTTGGTGACGGTGACGTCGTGACGCGTTACTGGCCGACGCCGCCCGAGCCGCCGATCGCGACTTGGCCGGTGCGGCTGCCCGAGGCGATCGCTTGAATCGCGAAGCCGCCGTTACCGCCGCCGCCGCCGAGCGACTGCGCGAGGATGCCGTCGGAGAGATCGCCGGTGGTTGACGATCCGGCTCGAATTGGTGACCGTGACGTCGCCCGAGTCGCCGCCGTTGCCGCCGCGACCGCCGAAGCTGAAGCCGACCGCGTAGCCCGGCGTCGCGCTGCCGGATGCGACCAGGCCGCCGTTGCCGCCGCCGCCGCCGACCGATTGCGCCTCGATACCGTTCGATGACGCGCCGGTCGTCATGATCATCGCGCCGTGCTCGTCGACGGTCACGTCGTCGGCGCCGCCGGCCGCGCCGCCGCTCGTCCGAGACCGAGGTTGAGCGCGCTGGCCGCGCCGCCCGACGTCGTCGCGGCCGGCCTTGACCGTGATGCCGCCGTCGCCGCCGCCGCCGCCGATCGACTGCGCCAAAATGCCGTTCGAAACGCTGCCGATCGTGCCGATCGTGCCGGTGCTCGTGACCGTGACCGTAGCCGGCGTTACCGCCGGAATCGGTGCTGTTGCCGCCCATCAAGATGCCGAGATCCGACTCGACGTCGCCGAGCACGCCGATACCGCCGTAGCCGCCGCCGCCGCCGATCGATTGGGCGAGAATACCGTCGGACTCATCACCGGTCGTCGTGATCTGCGAGAAGCTGCCGACCGTGACGGCCATGCCGTTGCCGCCGGCGCCGCCCGTGCCGAAGCCGAGGCCCGCGCCGATGCCGGTCTTGGTGACGTTTGCCCTCGATCGCCATACCCGCGGCGCCGCCGCCGCCGCCGATCGATTGCGCTGCCAGACCCGCCGACTGTCGCCGCCCGTCGCGATCGTGGAATAGCTCTCGACGTCGACCGTGCCGCCGTCCTTGCCGCCGCCGCCCGTACCGCCTTCGCTGATCGGCACGACGCGCGTGGTCGCCACGCCGGCCGCGACCGACATGCCGCCCGCGCCGCCGCCGCCGCCGATCGCCTGCGCGAGAATACCGTCCGAGCCTTGGCCGCCCGTCGTGATCGAGACGATGCCGCCGGCCTCGCCGCTGTCGAGGACGACGTTGCCGGAGTGCGCGCCGACCCCGCCCGCGCCGCCGAGCGAAATATCGGCGCTGGTGCCGTTGCTGACGCCGCCCGCTGCCGAGAAGCCGCCGTTACCGCCGCCGCCGCCGATCGATTGCGCCAAGAGGCCGGCGCTCTGGTCGCCGCCGGTGCTGATCGACTGCGAAGCTGCGTGACGATCGACGTTGCCGGCGATCGCGCCGCCGCCGCCGCTGCCGCCGCAGCGCGAGCGCCGCGCTCGACGCGTTCCGAGACCGAACCCGCAACCGCGAAGCCGCCGTTACCGCCGCCGCCGCCGATCGACTGCGCCGCGATGCCGTCGCCGAGATCGCGCCGGTCGTTGTGGACCTGCCGATGTTCGCCGCGACCGTCACGTCGCCGGCCGTGCCGCCGGCGCCGCCGCTGCCGCCGAGCGTGACGCGACGCCGACGCCGCTCGACGCGAGTGCCGCGCCGACCGCAGAAGCCGCCGTTGCCGCCGCCGCCGCCGACCGATTGCGCGAGAATCCGTCGGCTTGATGCCGCCGGTCACGATCGAGTCGGCCGCCGTTCCGTACCGCTGGTCACCGTGACGGTACGCCGCCGCGCCGCCGCCGCCGCCGCTGCCGCCGATCGTGACCGATGCGGCCGCCGCCGTAAGCGCCGGCGCCCGCGACGCTGAAGCCGCCGTTGCCGCCGCCGCCGCCGATCGACTGCGCGAGGATGCCGTCGACTGAGTCGCCGGTGCGCGTATTGATGCCGGCGCTGGTGCTGGTCACGCGTGACGTTGCCGGCCGTGCCGCCGCCGCCGCCCGTGCCGCCGAAGCTCAACGCCGCGTCGCTGCCGTTCGCGAGCGTGCCGGCCACCGAGAAGCCGCCGTTGCCGCCGCCGCCGCCGACCGACTGCGCGAGGATGCCGTCGGAGTCGAAGCCGTCGGTGAGGATGATCGCCGATCGCTCGTCGACCGTGACCGTCGTTGCCGGTCGCGCCGCGTGCCGCCGCTGCCGCCGAGCGCTGAGCCGACGCGCCGGATCCGCTGCCAGGTCGCCGCGCCGACGCTGAAGCCGCCGTTGCCGCCGCCGCCGCCGATCGACTGCGCGAGGATGCCGTTGGAGCTCGACGCCGCCGGTCTGAATCGTCACCGACGGTCAGCTGGTCGACGCTCGCCGCTGCCGGCGGCGCCGCCGGTGCCGCCGCTGCCGCCGAGCGCGTCGCCGCGCTCGTACCGTTGCGAGCGTACCGGCAACGGAGAAGCCGCCGTTGCCGCCGCCGCCGCCGATCGACTGCGCGACGATGCCGTCGGAATCGTTGCCCATGGTCCGTGATGTTGCCGGTGCTCGTGACCGCGACGTTGCCCGATGCGCCCGCCGCGCCGCCGGTACCGCCGACGCGCTGATGCCGGCAGCGCTACCGTTGGCCGCCGGTTGCCGCGATGCTGAAGCCGCCGTTGCCGCCGCCGCCGCCGATCGATTGCGCGAGGATGCCGTCCGACTGATCGTACGAGCGTGCCGATGTTGCCGACGCTGACGACCGTCACGTTGCCGGCCGTGCCGCCGCTGCCGCTGCCGCCGTGCCGCCGAGCTGAACGCCGCCGACGGAGCGTTGCCCGACGCCGCCGGCGATGCTGAAGCCGCCGTTGCCGCCGCCGCCGCCGATCGATTGCGCCGCGATGCCGTCGGATTGCCGCCGAGCGGTGGTGATCGTTGCCGTAGTCGGTCAACGCTGACCGCGCCCGACGACGCGCCGCCGCCGCCGCTCGCCGCCGAACGCCGACAAGTCGACGCTGTTGCCGGCTCGACATGCGCGCCGGCGACGCTGAAGCCGCCGTTGCCGCCGCCGCCGCCGATCGATTGCGCGTGGATGCCGTCGGCGCTGGTCGCCGCTGGTCGAGATCGCTGACCGAGCTCGTCGTCGAGCCGTTGGCGACCGTGACGTCGCCCGACGTTCCGCCGCCGCCGCCGCTGCCGCCGAGGCTCGACGCCGATGCGTCCGGCCGCCGCGCCGAATGTCGCCGGCGACGCTGAAGCCGCCGTTGCCGCCGCCGCCGCCGATCGACTGCGCCAGGATGCCGATCGAGCCGTCGCCGCTGGTCGTGATCGTGCCGTGTCGCTCGTGACGGTGACCGTGCCGGCCGTCGCCGCCGCTGCCGCCGCTGCCGCCGAGCGAGACCGAGACGCTGGCGCCGTTGCCGATGCCGCCGGCCGACCGCGAAGCCGCCGTTGCCGCCGCCGCCGCCGATCGATTGCGCCTGGATGCCGATCGAGCTCGTTGCCGCCGGTGATGATCGTCGGAAGCCGCGCCGTTGGCGCCTTGACTCACGACGGTCGACCGTGCCGGCCGTGCCGCCGTCCGAACCGCCGCCGCCGAGCGCGACCGATGCCGACGATCGCCGTCGTCGAGCGTGCCGGCGACCGCAGAAGCCGCCGTTGCCGCCGCCGCCGCCGATCGACTGCGCCTGAATGCCCGCCGAGCTGTCGCCGGTCGTGACGATCATGCCGTCGTTGCCGGGCGCGGTGCTGGTCGTGGTGCTGCTCACCGTGACGTTGCCGGCGTTGCCGCCGAGGTCGCCGGCGCCGCCGAACGCCAAGCCCGCAGCCGTGCCGGTCGTCATCGCGCCGTCGACCGCGAAGCCGCCGTTGCCGCCGCCGCCGCCGATCGACTGCGCCAGGATGCCGGCCGAATCGCTGCCGCCGGTTCCGATGTTGCCGGTGCTCGTGACCATGACGAACTTGCCGTCGTCGCCCGTGCCGCCGGCACCCGCCGAACGACATCGTTCCGGTCGACGCCCGTCGTCGAGCGCGCCGGCCACGGAGAAGCCGCCGTTGCCGCCGCCGCCGCCGATCGATTGCGCCGCGATGCCGTTCGACTCGACGCCGTCCGTCATGATCGAGCCGACGCTGGTGACGATGACCGTGCCGGCAGTCGCGCCGGTGCCGCCGGTGCCGCCGAAGCTGGCGCCCAGAGCCGGCGCCGGACGCCGCGACAGCGTCACGCTGAAGCCGCCGTTGCCGCCGCCGCCGCCGATCGACTGCGCGAGGATGCCGTTCGACCGGTCGCCGTCGGTGATGATGTTCGAGATCGACCGCCGAGCTGCCGCTGCTCACGCTCACGGTGCCGGCCGTCGCGCCCGAGCCGCCGGAACCGCCGAATGCCGCCGAGAGCGAACCGCTGCCGCTGAGCGTGCCCGTGATACTGAAGCCGCCGTTACCGCCGCCGCCGCCGAGCGACTGCGCGATGATGCCGTTCGAATCGCTGCCGTCGGTCTGGATCGCGCCGAGGCTGGCGACCGTCACCATCTCGGCCGTGCCGCCGTTGGAGCCCGAGCCGCCGAACGAGACCGCCGCCGTGCCGCTGGTCGAGAGGCTGCCGGCGATCGCGAAGCCGCCGTTGCCGCCGCCGCCGCCGATCGACTGCGCCGCGATGCCGTCGGCATGCGAGCCGTCGGTCTGGATCGTGCCGGTGCTGCTGACGCTGACCGCCATGGCGTTGCCGCCGCCGCTGCCCGAACCGCCGAAGCCCGCCGACGCCAGTGAGGCTCGTACCCGCCGAGGCCGCGATCGAGAACCCGCCGTTGCCGCCGCCGCCGCCGATCGATTGCGCTTGGATGCCGTCGGCGAATCGCCGCTGCCGTCGGCACCGGTATGGATGTTGCCGACACTGACGACCGTCACGGTGCCGGCGTCGAAACCGGTGCCGGCCTTGCCGCCGAAGCCGACCGCGATGGCCGGACCGCTGCCGAGCCGAGCCGGCAACGCTGAAGCCGCCGTCGCCGCCGCCGCCGCCGATCGACTGCGCCGAGATACCGTCCGACCGCGCGCCGTCCGTCTGAATGATGCGTGCCGGTCTCGGCTGACCGAGACGTTGTCGGCGTCGCCGCCGCCGGCGCCCTTACCGCCGAAGCCGAGGCTCGACGCGGCCGCCCGAGCCGAATGCTGCCGGCGATGCTGAAGCCGCCCGAACCGCCGCCGCCGCCGAGCGACTGCGCCTCGATGCCCGACGAGTCGTCGCCGGTCGTGCCGATGCTGCCGGTGCTGCTGACCGTCACCGTCGCGGCGGTGCCGCCGACCGCGCCGCTGCCGCCGAAGCTGAGGTTCGCGGTCGATCCGGCCGCCAGGCCGCCCGCGATCCCGAAGCCGCCGTCGCCGCCGCCGCCGCCGATCGACTGCGCGAGGATGCCGACGGAGTGCTCGCCGTCGGTCGTGATCTGCCCGGTGCTGGCGACGTGACACCGATCGGCCGGCCCCGCCGTCGCCGCCGCTGCCGCCGAAGTTGACGTTGCCGCCGCGCCGATAGCGTCGCCGAGGCCGCGACGCTGAAGCCGCCGTCGCCGCCGCTGCCGCCGATCGACTGGGCCCGAATGCCGTCGGAGTCATCGCCCTGGCCGCTGCCCGTACCGGTCGCGATCGCGCCGTAGCTCTCCACACTCACGGCAGCCGCATCCGAGCCGGCCGCGCCGGCGCCGCCGAAGCTCGCGCCGAGGGGTAGCCGCCGCTCGCATCGGCCGCGACGCTGAAGCCGCCGGAGCCGCCGCCGCCGCCGATGCTCAAGGCCGTGATGCCGTCCGACCGGTCGCCCGACGTCGTGATGTTGGAAAGCGTATTGATGTACGTGGTGGCGCCGGTCGATAGCGTGCCGTTATTGACGGTCACCGCGCCCGAGGTGGCGCCCGTTCCGCCGGCGCCGCCGAACGACGCGCTCAAGCCGGCGTCGCCGGACGCCGTGCCGGCAATGCTGAAGCCGCCGCTGCCGCCGCCGCCGCCGACCGACTCCGCGTAGATGCCCGACGAGTCGTTGCCCAAGGTCGTGATGGTGCCGTAGGTGGCAACGGTGACCGCGCCGCCTTGCGCCCCGGTGCCGGCGCCGCCGCCGAACGTGAGGCTCGCCGACGCTCCGCCGCTGAGCGCGCCCGCGGCGCTGAAGCCGCCGTTGCCGCCGCCGCCGCCGAGCGACTGCGCGAGGATGCCCGCCGAATTGTCGCCGGCCGTGCCGATGTTGCCGACGCTGAACACCGAGACGCCGATGGCAACGCCGCCGCCCGACCCGGTACCGCCAAAGCTCAGCGAGCCGGACGCGTAGGTGCTGCCGCTGCCGGCGATGCTGAAGCCGCCGTTACCGCCGCCGCCGCCGATCGACTGCGCGATGATGCCGCTCGAGATGTCGTCAGCGATCCGTTGTCGACCAGCGCGGAAGCGGGCCACCCTCGAGCGCCGAGCGTACGGATTGTCGCCGGTATAGATGTTGCTGTAGTTGGTGACCGTGACGGTACCGGCATTGCCGCCCGCCGCGCCGGAGCCGCCGAAGCTGCCGCTGATCGCGCCGTTCGCCACCGCGCCGGCAACGCTGAAGCCGCCGTTGCCGCCGCCGCCGCCGATCGATTGGGCGACGATGCCGGACGAACGCGAGCCGTCGGTCATGGATCGTTCCCTCGAACGCCGTGCTGCCGTTGCCCGCGACGACGTTGCCGGCCGACGAACCCGTGCCCCCTGCGCCACCAAATGAAAGAGCTGCCGCCGCGCCGGCGCTGAGGCCGCCGGCTACGCTGAACCCACCGTTTCCACCGGCGCCGCCGATGGACTGTGCAAGGATCGCATCCGAATCGTCGCCGTAGGTGCCCATGTTGCCGACGTTGGTAGCGGTGACCGCCATGCCCTTACCGCCCGACGCCCCGCTGCCGCCGAGCGACAGGGCCGCGCCGGCGTCGATGCGTCAAGCTTGCCGGCAATGCTGTAGCCGCCGTTGCCGCCGCCGCCGCCGATCGACTGCGCCTCGATGCCGTTGGCCTGATCGCCCGCTGTGAAGATGGTACCGACGTTGGTGACGGTGACGATGCCGGCGTCGTCGCCGGAGCCGCCCTTTCCGCCGATCGAGCCGGCAGCGCCGACCCCGAACGACGCCGAGCCGGCGATGCTGAAGCCGCCCGAACCGCCGCCGCCGCCGAGCGACTGCGCGAGATGCCGTTGGAACTGTCGCCGTTGCCGGTGAATGACCGGTGGCCGGGTCGATAGCCGGTCATGATATTCGTGAAGCTCGTGACCGTCACGTTGCTGGCGTCGGATGCCGGTGCCGCCGCTGCCGCCGAGGGACGCGGCGAGCGACGCTTCGCCCGAGCCGGCCGCGCCGACGCTGAAGCCGCCGTCGCCGCCGCCGCCGCCGATCGACTGCGCTAGGATGCCGTCGGACCGCTGGCCCTCCGTCGCGATCATCGCCTCGTTGCCGGCCGTGCCGCTCGGAACCGGTCACCGCGTGCTGAACGCGCCGCCGCCGCCGGCGCCGCCGAACGAGCGCCGAGTGCCGCGCCGGCGCTGACCGGCCCGCGATGCTGAAGCCGCCCTGACCGCCGCCGCCGCCGATCGATTGGGCGAGGATGCCGGCCGATTCGTTGCCGGTCGTGATGATCGTGCCGGTGCTGCTGACGGTCACGCCGCTCGCCTGTTGCCCGTACCGCCGGCTCCGGCGAAGCTCAGGCTGCCGCGCCGCCGCGGCCGCCAGCGAGCCCGCGACGGAGAAGCCGCCGTTGCCGCCGCCGCCGCCGATCGACTGGGCGGCGATGCCGTTCGGCGCCCTCGCCGTTGGTCATGATCGTGCCCGCTGCCGACGTTGACGACCGTGCCGTCGAGCCTTGCCGCCGCCGCCGCCCGTCCGCCGAATGCGACGCCGCGCCGGCCGTCGCGGAGACGCTGCCGGCCACCGCGAAGCCGCCGTTGCCGCCGCCGCCGCCGATCGACTGCGCTAAGATGCCGTCCGAGAAATCGCCGGCGAGCCATCCTGACCGGTCTCGATGTTGCCGTTGCTCTACACGTAGACGGAGCCGGCGTTATTGCCCGAACCGCCCGCGCCGCCCATCGAAAGAGCGATGCTGGGCCGACCGAGGCCGACCGGCCACGCTGAACCCGCCGCTGCCGCCACCGCCGCCGATGGACTGCGCGACGATGCCCGACGCATACGCGCCGTTCGTCGTGATGTTCGCGACCGAGCCGAGCCCGCTGTACACCGTGACCGACTGCGCAAAGCCGCCGGCGGCGCCGCCGCCGCCGATCGCGAACGCCGCCGCGCTGCCGCCGCCAGAGCGCCGCGCCGACGCTGAGGCCGCCGTTGCCGCCGCCGCCGCCGAGCGATTGGGCGAGGATGCCGTCAGAATCGTCGCCGTGCGTCGTGATGCTGTTCGTGCTCTGAACGTAGACGTTATTAGAAGATGCGCCGCTGCCGCCGCTCCCGCCGACCGCGAGCGCCGCGCCCGAGCCGAACGAGAAGTTTCCGGCCACGCTGGCGCCGCCGTCGCCGCCGCCACCGCCGATCGACTCCGCAACGATGCCGGAGGAGCGATTGCCGACCGTCGTGATCGCGCCGCCGCTGCTGAACACCGTGACCGTGCTCGCGGTCTGCCCGCTGCCACCGGAACCGCCGACGCCGACAGCGGCGGAAGCGCCGGCGCTAAAATCGAGCGAGGCTGCCAGGCCGCCGGTGCCGCCGCCGCCGCCGACCGACTGCGCGAAGATGCCGTTCGAGTCATCGCCCGTGGTGCCGATTGCGGCCGAATTGAAAACGGTGACCGATTGGCCGATTCCGCCGGTGGCCCCGAACCGCCGTAGGAGAGACCCGCGCCGACCGCCGAGATCGTGGCCGCAACACTGAAGCCGCCGTTGCCGCCGCCGCCGCCGATCGATTGCGCGAGGATGCCGTTAGCGTCGGCGTTCGCGGTGTTGATCTGACCGCTGTTATTAACGTAGACCGTGTTGCCGTCGCCGCCCGAGCCGCCGTTGCCGCCGACCGCAAGTCCGGCGGCGGCGAGCCCGAGACTGCCCGAAATCGCAAAACCGCCGGAACCGCCGCCGCCGCCGATCGACTGGGCGAAGATACCGTCGGACAACTGGCCGCTGGTCGAAATGCGATTGCTGTTGATGACGTTGACCGTGCCGGAGTCACCGCCGGAACCGCCCGTGCCGCCGACGGAGATCGAAACGGCCGCCAAACCCACCGAAGCCGCGAATGCGAAACCGCCGTTGCCGCCGCCGCCGCCGACCGACTGCGCTTGGATGCCGCTCGAGCGGTCGCCGAACGTCTGGATTCTGGCCGAACCGGTCGTGTCAACGAACACGTTGCCGCCGGTGCCGCCCGTGCCGCCGTTGCCGCCGATCGCGATCGCACCGCTAAACCCGGCGCTCGCGGCGCTTCCACCATTTCCGCCGCCGCCGCCGACCGACTGGGCCAGAATCGCCGACGAATCGTCGGAAAGGGTTTTGAGATTGCCGGAGTTGGTGACGTTGACGTCGCCGCCGTTGCCGCCTTCACCGCCGCCGCCGCCGACCGAGAACCAGCCGGTGGCGCTGCCGCCGTTGCCGCCGCCGCCGCCGACCGACTGCGCGAAAATCGCCTGGGCTCCGTACGTTGCCTGCGCGCCGTTGACGAACAAACTCGACCCCGTCGCCCAGGTCGTGACGTTGGCGGAATTGGTGACGTTCACGGTACCGGCGCCGCTCGTCGATGAGCCGTTGCCGCCGACCGCAAACGCGCCGCTGCCGTTGCCGCCGTCGCCGCCGCCGCCGCCGACCGACTGCGCGAAAATGCCCTTGGACGCCGTGCCGTAGGTGACGATCGAGCCTTGCGTGTTGACGACGACGTCGCCGCCCGCGCCACCCGTTTGGGCCGCGCCGCCGAATCCGACCAAGCCGGAACCGCTGCCGCCCGAACCGCCGCCGCCGCCGACCGATTGCGCCAAAATCCCGTACGAGCCGTTGTTGGTCGTTTCGATGCTCGACCCGGCATCCATGATGGCCGTCGCGTTACCGCCCGAGCCACCGTTGGCGCCGTTACCGCCGAACGACGCCAGACCGGCAACGCTGCCGCCGCTGCCGCCGAATCCGCCGACGCTCTGCACGAACATGCCGAAGGCGGACACGCCCTCGGTCAAAATCGAACCGCCGGTCTGTAATTCGCCGGTCGCGCTGCCGCCCGACTGCGCGTTGCTGCCCGAACCGGCGCTTCCATAGAAGAGACCGAAGCCGCCGCCGCCGTTGCCGCCGCCGCCCCCGACCGACTCGATGAACATGCCGTGGGCGCCGTCGCCATAGGTCTGGATCGCGGTCTGAACCTTGACGTCGATGCTGCCGCCCAGGCCGCCCGCCGCGCCGCCGCCGCCATCGCCCACGAAGCC
The DNA here is from genome assembly GCA_963845455.1 of Vulcanimicrobiota bacterium. Classification (GTDB taxonomy): domain Bacteria; phylum Vulcanimicrobiota; class Vulcanimicrobiia; order Vulcanimicrobiales; family Vulcanimicrobiaceae; genus Lustribacter. The sequence goes on from CAWJSM010000009.1 coordinate 349,660, forward strand.
GTCACCGTCGCCGCCGTTGCCGCCGACGCCGCCGTCGCTCGAGCCGAAAACGCCGTAGCCTTTCGTCCCGGTCGTCACGATCCCGAGTAGGTTGCTCAGGTTGATCGTGGCCGTCAGCGAGCCGCCGTTGCCGCCCGATCCGCCGTCGGCGCCGCCGCCGCCGAGATAGTACGTGCCGCCGCTACCGCCATTGCCGCCGTTGTCGAAGATCGCGAAACCGCTGCCCGACGACGTGAAAATTGCGGTGCCCGGATTGCCGCTGGAATAGTTGACCGGCGAGCTCGGCGATGCGCCATTACCGCCGCCGCCGCCGCTGTCGGGGGAAATGAACAATGCGCCGTCGCGGCCGTTGCCGCCGTCGCCGCCGCTGTCATTGATCGACTGCGCGCCGACGCACGAAATCGTGTAACCGTTTGGATTCGGCAGCGTCGAGCAGTCGGCTTGCGCAGCGCGCGGCGCACACGCCGCGATCAGCGTTGCAACGACGACCGCAACCGTTACCGCAAACGATTTGCGTTTCACGGCGTCACGACGATGTTGATCGGCAAGGTATGCGCGACGCCGCTCGGTCCGGTCGCGACGAGGCTGATGTTATACGTGCCCTGTTGCGTGTTGCCCGATGGTCCCGACGACGTTCCGGGCACGAGCGTTCCGGCAACGACCGTGCCCGGCGCAATTGCCGACGGCGTCACGACGCCGGCCGGCAGTTGGTTCGTCGAGACCGCGCCGACTTGTCCCGTGCCGGCGACGATGTCACCCGTACCGTTTTGCAGATTCGGTGTGCCTTGACCGGGGCCGGGCGTTCCGCCGTTGCCGCCGGTTGCCGGCGTCGGCGTCGGCAAGGCGGGACCGCTGCTGCCGAAACCATTACCGCTGCCGACACCGGGCAACGTGCTTCCGCCGCCACCGCCGCCGCACGCCGCCAATACGGCGACGCTCAAGATCGCTGCGCCCATCGCAACTTTGCGATTGCGGCGCCACAAGAATGCGAACAGCGTGAAGACGCCGCCGGCAATCGGAAGCGCGGCATGGCGAATCGCGCGTGCCATCGGTGTGACGGAACCGCTGTTCCCGCCCGTCGTCGTGAGCGTTACGTTTACGGGCACCGTCGCCCCGCCGGAAACCGTGACCGGCGTCGACGTGCAGACCGCACCCGTCGGCAGTCCCGAGCACGTAACCGTAACGGTACCGCCGGAGAATCCCGCCGCGCCCGTCAACGTTACCGGAATCGTCATGCTCTGACCGGCAGCCAGCGTTTGCTGGCTCGCAACGGTCGAACCGATCGAGAAGTCCGTGACGTTGCCGTTGGTCACGTTGAACGCGACACCCGATGATGCCGACGATTGATTTTCGGAATCACCACCGTAGTTTGCAATGATCGCATGCGATCCGGCAGCGAGCGAGGTGGTGGTCAACGTTGCGCGCGCGTGCCCGTCGAGCGGCGCGGTGCCGATCGTCGTGCCGCCATCCTTATACGTAACGGTGCCGGTGGGCACATCGGGGACGCTGCCCGAGATCGCCGCAGTGAACGTCACCGGCGATCCGAGCGCAGCGCTGCTCGATGTCGCCGAAAGCGCGGTCGTCGTTGCGAACTGTGCAACTACGAACGCGACGATCGCCGAAGTGCTCGTACCATCATTGCTGTCGCCGCCATACGTCGCGGTCAAATTGTGCGTGCCCGCACCGCTGAACTGCGTGGTAATCGATGCCGAGCCGCTGGCAAGCGTTTGCGTCGAGCCGATTTGCGTGCTGCCGTCGAAAAACTTGACCGTGCCTCCATTGGGCGGCGATGAACCCGTGACCGTCGCCGCTAGCACGACGTTTTGGGTCGGCGCCGCGGACGACGGCGACACGCTCAATCCGGTCGAGCTCAAGCTCGTGCCGACGTTCTCGATCACGGATCCCTGAGCGGCCGTATTGTTCGTGTCACCACTATACGCCGCGGTAATCGTGTACTGCCCCGTGTTGAGGGTCGACAGCGACACGCTGGCCGAGCCGCTCGACAGCGTCGGCGTACCGAGCGGCGTTCCGCCGGGATTTTTCGTGAACGCAACCGTTCCCGTAGGCGCAGCGCCCGTGCTCGTCACCGTCGCGGTGAAGGTAACGTTCGTGAACGGCGTCGTCGGATTCGGGACCGCGACAACGTTCGTCGTTGCCGTCGCTTTTGAAGCGGTGAAGGTCGCAGTCGCCGTCGATCCGCCGTCTCCCCCAGTATACGTTGCAACGATCGTGTGCGACGTGCCGGACAGGTTGCTCACCGTCACCGATGCTTGGCCGCCCGAGAGGGCCGGGGTTCCGATGCCGGTGCCGTTGTCAGTGAACTGAACGTTGCCGGTCGGCGTCGAGCCGTCCGATGCGGTGACGACGGCGGTGTACGTCGGATTCGTTCCGAGGAACGGTGTCGCCGGCGAAATGGTCAGTGCGGTCGTCGTCGATGCGTTGCCGACGACCACGGTCTGCGCCGATGATCCCGAGCCGTTGAAACTCGTCGTCGCACCGTAGGTCGCGGTGATGCTGTGACTGCCGGTCGGCGTCGCGGTCCAATTGTACGTCGCTTGTCCGGCGCCGTTGACTGTTCCGGTGCCGAGCGTCGTCGCGCCGTCGGAGAAGGTCACCGTTCCCGTCGTTACGGGTGTCGTCGTCCCGCTTATGACAACCGTGGCAGTAAGCAGGTCGGGGGCGTTCAACCCGGGCGCCGTCGTTGCTGCGGCGAGCGAGGTCGCCGTGTTGGCGGGCGTAATCGTGAACGCGCCCATCGTGCCGTGTGATGCGGCGAAGTTGATCGAACTCGAATAGCAGGCGGTGATCGTGTGCGAACCGGCGCCGAGCTGCGTTGTGACGAGCGTCGCCGTACCGTTGGCGAGAGCCGCATTTCCCAGCACGTTCGATGAGCAATTACTCGAGCCGTCAGCAAAAGCAACGCTACCGCCGGGAACACCCGCCGTCGACGTTACGTTCGCCGTCAGCGAAACGCTGGAACCGACGGTCGTCGTCGGCGGCGGAGTGCCTGCTGTTGTCGTGGTCGACGCTTGATTGATTGTAACCGTGAACGGGGTCGTAGCGCTGGAGGCGGCAAACGCCGATGTCTTGGGGGGCACATACGTCGCCGTGATCGAGTGCGTGCCGCCGCCAAGCGTGGTGGTCGCCACGGAAGCGGCACCGCTGCTCAGCGGCCCCGATGCGATAACCGTCGCCGGCGTGCCTTCGGTGAAGTTGACCGTGCCGTCGGGGGTGCCGGCGGGGCTCGTCACGTTCGCCGAGAGCGTCACGCTGCTTCCGAACGTTTGCGTTGCCGGACTGGCGCTGCCGGTGGTCGTGGTCGTCGTTCCAACGATAAACGTTAACGAGGCCGCAAACTTATACGGCGTGGCGTCGGAGTAGTTGAACGCAACGACGTGCACGCCGGCTCCCACCACTCCGGTAGATCCACTCGCCGAAAAAGTGAGGATGCCGTTGGCTGGAACCGTCGCACCGCTCGAGAGTGCCGTGGCGGTGAGGTTGTCGAAGACCGAGATCGTCCCGCCACCGACGGCTGCGCCCGTTGCCGGCGAGGTCACAGTACAGGTCACCGTGACGGTTTGGCCCGACGTGATCGATACCGGCGCGGAGGGTGTTGAAGCCTGCGGAGACGTGCATACGATCTCCGCCGGCATGTCGACTGTATAGGTGATCGACGTGCTGCTGGCTTGATTATTCGCATCGCCCGCGTACGACGCCGTGATCGTGTGCGCTTCGGAGATCGAGCGTTGTCGGCGGATCGATGCGGTCGGAGCCGGTTGCATGCCGGCCGACAGAGCTGGTTGTGGCGGGCGTCGTAAAAACGCCGCTGGCGACCGCGCCCGACCCGAGCGCCGTCGATGTCGTCGTGTCGGTAATCGTCGTCGTGGCCGTTCCGCTAACGACGACGCCGGTCGACGTGACCTTCGTCGTCGCGGTGAACTTAACCGACGTGCCGTAGCCGTCGGGCGATGCCGGCTTGGCGGTGAGCGTCGTCGTGGTGGGACCGCGCGCCGAAGCATCTGCCGTCTGCGCGAGGACCGCTATGGTAAGCGTAAACAAAACCCTACACTAGAGTTTCGAAAAACCGCGTCAGCGATTGCGTCGAAACCAAAAACACCCTCTCGAATGACCGCACGAAAAGAGGCGCCGCATTGAACCGAATGTCGTGGGTATCGTGCTGCGCCCGCTATCGTGTTAGGTTGCCTTCGGACCAAAGCCTTTGAGCTTTGTAAGCGTAGTGTAAGAGGTTTCTTACACTGCCGAGTCTGTATTTTGGCTGGCAAGTAACTGTGAGGAAAACCTGCTATCTCAGGGAAAAAATCAATGACGAACATCACCTTTTTCGCGAAATGACGCGGTGCGCGCCGGCGATTTACGCACGCAAAAAGGGGTTCCTCCAGATACGTTCCGTCGTAGGGATAACTTCAGCGAACCCGCTGCGGGCTATTTTTTGATCGGCACTCCGCCGGGCTTGCTCACGCTGAACCAATCGCTCTTGACCGGGTCCCAGCGCACCATGATGACGCCGCTTTCGCCGAGGCCGCGCTGCGGATAGGTCTTGAAGTCGTAGCGGCCGTTCACGCCGGTGAAATTTTGCAAATTCGCCAGGTAGTCGTGCACTTGCGCGGCGGTCGCAGTCGTGCCGAGCGCGCGCAGCGCTTGGATCACCTGGAGCCCCGGATCCCACGGTGTGCTCTGGGTGACGTCGGGCTTGACGCCGATCACGGCCATCGCATCGAAGAACGCCTTTTGCGCGGTCTTCGTCGGCCCATCGGTCACGCCGTCGACCGCGGCGATTTCCGGATTCGGGAAATACAGCTCCTTCGGTAGGAACGCGGCGTACTGTTTCATCTGCACGTGGGTCGAGTTCGCGTTGGAGGTGACAACCGGGATGTTGAGCGCGACGTCTTGGATGCCGCGGAGAGCCGTCGCCGCCGGCGTTCCCGCGGCCCATGCGATCAAGGCTTGCGGTTGCGCGGCCTTGATCCGCGCCAGTTGTGCGGTCACGCTCAAGTCGGCCGGGTTGAAGTGCTCGCGTGCAACGAGCGCGCCGCCGGTCGCGGCGAACGCTGCATCGATCGCGCGATCGGCTTCCTGACCGCTCGCATCGGTCGTCGTGATCGCGGCGATGCGCGTGAGGCCGAGCGCGCGCAGATATTTGATCGAAACGGCGACGGTGTCGGTGATGCCGGTGCTGGCCGAGAACACGTAACTGCCCGGCGGCGGGCGCAGCGCGGGCGAGAGGCAGTAGTCGACCGGTCCGTCTTTCGCGACGATCGGCAAGATCGCGCCGCACGTCGAACCGAAGGATCCGCCGAAGATCACCGCCGGCTTCTTCGCAATCGCGTCGTTGGCGAGCTGCACCGCCGTCTGCGGGTTGGTCTGGTCGTCTTCAAAGATGAATTTCACCGGCTGGCCGTTGATGCCGCCGTTCTTGTTGACGTAAAGCTCGAGCGCTTGCAGCCCTTGTTGCGTCGTCGTGCCGACGAACGCGCCCACCCCGGTAAGCGAGACGATCGCCGTCAATTCATACGGATCCGCAGCGCTGCTCTGCCGCGGGCCCAGGACCGTGGCGCAAAGGACGGCGGCCAACACAACGCGAGAAAAGGCGCGAAAGCGAAGCATGCATTTCCCTCCGGCAAACTGCGGGTAGCTTCCGGAGGAGGGAATTTTCACCCGCCGGAACGTTTGGGGCTCGGAGTCTATAGGAGGCAGCACGATGGCCATGACCGCGGAAGAAAACGAGCGCCTGACGCAAGTCGGCCCGGGTACGCCGGGCGGTGAACTCTTGCGGCGCTACTGGCAGCCGGTCGCGGCCGCGCTCGAACTCGCCGACAATCCGGTGAAGCTCGTGCGCTTGCTGGGCGAAGATCTCGTCCTCTACCGGACCCGCTCGGGCGAGTTCGGGCTGATCGACACGACGTGCCCGCATCGCTGCGCCTCGCTCGAGTACGGCGTCCCCGAGCCGCACGGGCTCCGCTGCGGATATCACGGCTGGCTCTTCGACTTGGGCGGCAAGTGCGTCGAAGCGCCGTTCGAAGACCGGATGCATCCCGAGGCCCGGTTCAGAGACAAGGTCTCGATCAAAGCGTATCCGGTCGAAGAACTCGGCGGCCTGCTCTTCGCCTACCTCGGGCCGCAGCCGGCGCCGCTGTTGCCGCGCTGGGATTTGCTCGTGCGCGACGACATCGACCGGGCAATCGAAGTTCACCCGCTGCCGTGCAACTGGCTGCAGTGCATGGACAACTCCGCCGATCCGGTGCACTTCGAGTTCTTGCACGCCTACTGGGGAAACTACGAGCTCGAGCGCATGGGCTTGCCGCCGTCGATGAAGCAGGCGAAGCACCTCAAGATCGAGTTCGACGTGTTCCGCTACGGGATGATGAAGCGGCGTCTCGCCGAGGGCGAGAGCGAAGATTCCACCGAGTGGCGGATCGGGCACCCGTTGCTCTTTCCGAACATCCTGGCCGTCGGCGACAAAGCGCACGCGCATCTGCAGTTTCGCGTCCCGATCGACGACGTCAACTCGCGCAACTACACGTACTGGACCTCGCCGCGCGAGCCCGGCGCGCAACCCGCGCCCACCGTCTTCAAGCTGACCGAGATGTTCGACCAGAACCGGCGCCTGATCGGAAAACTGGATTGTGTGGGCAATCAGGATATGGTCGCCTGGGTGGGCCAAGGACCGGTCTCCGACCGCACGCGCGAACATCTGGGCGCGAGCGATCGCGGCGTGATTCTCTACCACAAGATGCTCTTCGAAAACATGGACCGCGTCGAACGCGGCGAGGAGCCGATCGCCGTCATCCGCGATCGGGCCGAGAACGAGCCGATGATCAACATCGAGCGCGGCCGCGAGCTCAGCTCGCATGAAGCGTTTGAGTACGACCGCGACTTCGGACACAACTACAAGCAGACCGTAGCCGGCGCGACCGCGGCGCGGTGACGCTGCGCCTGGGCTTTGCCGGTCTCGGCGTCGGGACCGGCATGTTCTTGCGCAGCATCGACCAGGAACCCAACGTCGAAATCGTCGCGGCTGCGGAAGTGCGGCCGCAAGCGCTCGAAACGTTCGCGCAACGTTACGGCGGCCGCACGTACGACAGCGTCGAGGCATTGTGCGCCGACCCGGACGTCGACGTCGTTTGGATTGCGACCCCGAACCACTTGCACCGCGAACACGCCCTGCTCGCGGCGGCGCATCGCAAGCACATCATCTGCACGAAACCGATGGCGCTGACGGTCGAAGAGTGCGCCGCGATGTGCGAGGCAGCCGAACGCAACGGCGTTGCGCTCTTGTGCGGGCAAACCTATAGCATGGCCTCGGACATTCAGGCGATGGCGCAGGTCGTCGCGTCGGGCCGCCTCGGCCGCGTCATCGCAATCACGATGGCGATGTCCGCCGACTGGCTCTTGAAACCGCGCGTTCCCGAAGAGCTCGACGAATCGCTCGGGGGCGGTGTGCTCTATCGCCACGGACCGCATCTCGTCGATACCGCGCGCGTCCTGGCGGGGAAACGCCTGCGCAGCGTTCGCGGTTCGGTCGGCCGCTGGATGCCCGAACGCCCGTGCGCCGGCAACTTCTCGGCGTTCCTCTCCTTTGAAGACGGGACGCCGGCGACGATCTCCTACAACGGTTACGGCTACTTCGACACCTCGGAGTTGACGTGGGGGATCGGCAACCGCCAATACTCCGACGACGAGCGCGTCACGGTGCGGCGCGAGTTGCGCGGCGGCACCTCCGACGGCGCCGGCGGCAAAGAAGCGATGCGCTTCGGCGCGGCGGGCGAAGCGCCGCCGCTCGACGATCCGAACGACGTGAACAAGATCTCACCGTGGTTCGGGCTGACGGTCGTCAGCTGCGAGCGCGGCGATATCCGCCAATCGCCGCACGGCATCTTCATCTACGACGACGACGGGCGGCACGAAGTCGCGGTGAAGCTCGATCCGATCGGCCTTCCCGACGTCAAAGAGCTCTACGACCATTTGACGCACGGCAAACCGCTGACACACGACGGCCGCTATGCGCTCGCGACGCTGGAGGCTTGCACCGCGATCTTGCGGTCATCCGATGAAGGACGCGAAATCGTCCTCGAACACCAAGGTCGTACAACGGGTGTTTGAGACTCAGCGCACTTATCGCGCTTCCGGAGCAACGAGATCGATGGCCGGAAACGCCACCTTCAGTGTGCCGTACTTCGCGGTTGCGTCGATGAGCGGCTGCATGAGTGCCGGGTCGAGTTTTTCCCCGTAGGTTGCCCGCTTCATGTCGGGCCGGACGACAAGCTTCGTCGCCTTGTTGAGTATCTGCGCCGACTCCGCGTGATTCGCGTTTGCCCACGCCGCGGTGGCCGTAATGGCCTTTTGGAAACGCCGCACCACGTCGGGATTCCTTTTCGCCCAGGCACCGGTCGTGAACCACGCGCCGATGAGAAACGTCGGCGCGATTCCATCGTAAGCGTAGCCGAGTACGCGGCTTCCGTTCGCGAGAGCATCGCTCAGTACGGGCTCTGCCATCAGAGCAGCATCGATACGCCCGGTGTTGATAGCACCGATCATGTCCGGGAAGGGCATGTCCGTCCACTTGAGGGTTGCGAGGTTGCCGCCGTTTTTGTCGATCCACGCTTCCGGACCAATCTGCGAGATGTTTTGCAAACCGTTGCACGCAATGGTCTTCCCGTTCAAATCTTTCGCGGATTTGTATGAGGAATTTTTCGCCACGACCAGTGCGGAAGTCGGCTCCTTGCTCGAATACAATCCCGCTGGAGCGATAACGACGATGTCCAGTCCGCGTTGGTGAGCGAGCGCGAGCGAAACGATATTTGACTGGGCAACATCGATCGAGCCGCCCAGCACTGCCGACGTCACGGCCGCACCATTTGAAATGATCTGCGTGTTCACTTCGAGTCCATTGGCTTTGAAAAATCCCATGTCGGTTCCGTAGAACGGCTCGGCGCCGATGTCGATCGGCGTCGTCGCGACCTTGATCGACACAATGCTTTGCGCTCGAACGGCCTGCGTTACCATGGGAACGGTGGCTATCGAGGCAATGAGCCCCAGCGCGTGATGGCGTTTCATCTGACGTCCCTTGCCTTACTTTTGCGTGGAAGCGATCGTTGGCTCTTCGCCCCGTACTATAGTCAAACGTATTCAGTCGATAGATCGTTTGATAACCAAGCTGAAGCGCACGAAGATGACTGCAAGATGACCGCGACTTCGCCGCAGTGTCAAGTCGACGAGACGCTACGCATAGTAAGCTGAAGAGTTTCAGCCGACGTCTTGCGAAGAGTTCCGTTCTCACCGGCTGCTGGAGACGTTCGCGAGCGGGCTTTGGTTCTCGATTTCCGTTTGCGCGTCGCGCGCGTCGCGACGGTAATCCTGTGCAGCGTTGCTCTTCTGCTGACCGCCAAAGCGGGCAGCCCCGCCTCCGCAGACAACCTTCAGCTTGGTGACGATGCCGGCTCGCCGATCATCGTCAATTCCGCCATTCTCTTTCACACCTTGGCGTCGGACTTCTTCGTTCAAGCTGACGGGACGATCTACGTACAGACCGGGGACATCCCCGCGATGTGGCTACGCGACGCGGCCGCACAGATGTTGCCGTACGTCCGCTTTGCCGCAGTGCGTCCGGCGCTGATGACGTGGATCCGCGCGGTGATCGAGCGCGAGGCGCGGAACATCATCGTCGATCCCTATGCGAACGCGTTCACGGCGCAGTACCGCGTTTGGGAACGTAAGTGGGAGGTGGATTCCCTCTCTTATCCGATGATGCTCGCCTGGGCATATTACGCTTCGACGCACGATCGGCGCATCTTCAGCGCACGCCTCCATCGAGCAATGAAGCTGATCGTATCGACGTACGCGTGCGAGCAGCACCATCGCGAATGTTCGCGCTATAGCTATCCCGGCGTCACTCCCGGCGACGACCCCGACACGGGACTTCTTTGGACCGCATTCCGTCCTTCCGACGACCCCGCTACTTATCATTACAACATCCCGCAACAGATGATGGCACTGACCGCGCTAGGAGACCTCGGCACCCTCGCGAGCGCCGGCTTCCACGATGAAGCACTGGCCTCGCAGGCGGCCACCATTGCGGTCGGCGTCCAAGCCGGCATCGATCGGTATGCTTCGGTCGACGACTTCAGATTCGGCTGGATCTATGCCTATGAGGCCGACGGGCTCGACCACACCCTCATGATGGACGACGCCAACATGCCGAACCTCCTCTCGGCCCCACTCTTCGGGTATGTCCGATCCGACGACCCGCAGTATCTCGCGACACGCAGCTTCATCCTCTCCGCGGCGGACCCATCGTATTGCCGCGGGACGCTTGCGAGCGGGCTCGGGAGTCCCCACACGCCTCAAAACTGGGTCTGGCCTTTGGGCATCATCGAGCAGGCTCTTACGGCGCGCTCCGATGCTGAAACCCGCGCAGCATTGCTGACGCTGACGCAGACCGACAGCGAGGATGGACTGATCCACGAAAGCTTCGATCCCGACGATGCGCGAAAGTACACACGGAACGAGTTCGGGTGGGGCAACGCGATGTACGCCGAACTCCTGTTTCGCAGCGCTGCCGGGTTTTCCGCACCTCCGGTGCGACCAAATGTGGGACCCACGCTGCAACCGCCGGCTCCGCGGACACCATTCGTTGTCGGCCCGCTCCTCCGCGCACAAAACATTGCCGACCTCATCGCCTCCTTCGAACGCGCCGTTCCGCTCCCCGCGCTGCGGACTGACACACCAGACGACAACTGACCGAACGCGCGGTGCCGGACGGAGTCCGCCGGCGGGACAGGATCGCGGAGGCAAAAGCGCAATCCGAGGATCGTGTCCGCATTACCCGAGGACATCCAGACATTTATTCGCAAAAACTTCGACTCCGTCGAACAGCTCAGCGTCCTGGCGTTTCTTTGCAGCCACGACGATCGCGCGTGGAACGTCGAAGAGCTGAGCCGCGAACTGCGGAGTTCGCCGGCGTCGATTCGCCGCAGGCTATCCGGCTTGATGCAACGGCACCTCGTCTCGGTGAATGTTCAGGGCTACGCATACGACCCCTCGGAACGCATCGATGCCATCGTTTCCCGGGTGCTGCAGTTCTTCCGCGAACGGCCGACCACCGTGATCGAAGTGATCTTCGCGTCCGGCCCGGATCCGCTCCGGTCGTTCGCAGATGCGTTCAAGCTTGGAGGCGAAGATGATACCTGAGATCATCTACGGTCTATGCGCCGCGACGAGTGCCCTCTGCGCGGGAATGTTGTGGCGCGCGTACGCTCGTACCAAACTTCGCCTCCTCTTTTGGTGCTCGCTCGGCTTCATCGGGCTCTTCGCGAATAATCTTCTGCTGTTTGCCGACCGTATCGTGCTGCCGGCCGTCGACCTTTCGACGGCGCGCATCGTACCCGGAGTACTCGGCGTAGCCGTTCTCTGCTTCGGACTCATCTGGGACGCCGACCGATGATGTACCCGCTGCTCAACGGCGCGATGTTCGCGCTATCGCTCGTCGCGGCGCTGCTTTTCTTTAACGCCTTCCGACGGACGCAAGACCGTTTGTTTATCCTTTTCGGCATCGCTTTCGTCGTTCTCGGCTGCGAGCGCCTCATTCCGGCGCTCAGTGAGCGACCGGAAATCGACGACCCATTGGATTATGTTCCGCGAATTATCGCCTTCGCGATCATCACGTTGGCCATTGTCGACCGCAGTCGCCGATAGGCCAGGGTGCTTACTCGGCGGGTCGACCGCCGGGATAACTAACCGGCCGGAACTGGCCGTGCGCCGCGTCCCAGCGCGAAACGATGTCGCTCTGCAGCGCGCCGCTCTGCTGCCCGAAGCGGAAATCGTAAATCACGTTTGCGCCCGGAAAGTTGTAGAGGTGTGCGATGTAGTCGCGCACCTGTTGCGCGGTCGGATTCTCCGGCACGTGCCGCAGCGCGTCGATGAGCACCAGCGTGATGTCCCACGTCGCCGCATAGCCGCCGTTCGTCGGCAATCCCGCTGCGCTCAAATATTTCCGCAAGATCTCTTGCTGCTTGAGAACGGCGGCCGGCTCGTGCGCACCGACGACCCACGACGCGCCGCCGATGAAGTTGATGTCGCGCGGCAAGACATCCGCGCTCTGCTGCATTTGGTCGGCCGTCTCATTGACGCTGTTCGATACCACCGGGACGTTGATGCCGGCGTCGTGCAGCGCTCGGAGCGTTAGCCCGAACGGCGCCCCGACGCTCCAGGTCACGATCGCATCGGGATTGGACGCCTTGATCTGTGATGCCTGAGCCGTCAGCGTGATGTCGGAGGGCGAAAACCGGATGTGGGCGACCTGGTGCAGCGAGGCGAACTCTTTCAGGCCGAATGCCTGCTCGAAGCCGCCGTCGGCAGCCTGACTGCTCGCGTCGGTCGCGTCGAGTACCGCGATGCGTTTAAGCCCGCGGCCTTTCAGAAAACGCAGCCCGGTGATCGCGATATCGAGTGCCGAGCCCTGCTGCATGAACATGTAGCCGCCGCGCGGCGAGTTCACGAACGGCGAGTCGCAGTACGCCACGGGTCCGCTTTTGGAGATGAGTGGAATGACCGCTTCGCACGACGCGGTGAGTTCCGGCCCGATGAACGCCGGAATTTTCTGCGCCATCAAACCGTTGACGAGTTGCACGGCGACCTGTGGGCTCGACTGATCGTCAAGCACCGTCACCTTGAGCGGACGCCCGTGAATTCCGCCGGTGGCGTTGATGTACGACTCCATCGCGACCATCGATTTTGCCGCCGCCTGTCCGACGAATGCGCCGGCGCCGGTCTCGGAGAGCACGGCCGTCAACGCGTAGGGCGTTGGTTGCTGCGCACCGACGGGGAGGCCGAAGGCTAGGACGCACGCCGCCAGCAGTGCCGGTGCGGCGTTTCGCGCGCGCTTCAATGGCTCGCCGTCGCGGGAGTGTAGTCCACGAGATCCGGAAAGACGCTGCTCGCGAGCAAGTCCAACGTCCGTTTCGACTGCTCGAACGTGAGATCGCCGAATGCGATCCGGCAGTTGAGATAATTGATACCCGACTCCTCGATGTACTTGATCAAACCGTCGCGCACGGTCGCCGGGCTGCCGGCAAAGACGATCCCCAGCCGTACGGCTTCATCGAAGTCCTCGACTGCCGCGCGATTCTTCGGCACGTTGAACTGACGAGGCAGCAGCGTGTTGTGATAAATCCAACGCCCGTGCGCCGGTCGCGCAAGCGCGCGCGCTTCTTCATCGGTATCAGCCACGACGATGTGCTTCGACGTTCCGAAGAACGGCATGTCCGCCGGGTCCTTTTCGGCCAGCGCCCACTCGTGCACGAAGCGATCGTGCAGCACGCGGGCCGCTGCGGCCGTATGGTTGGTGAGCAAGTTGACGTTGTGTTCCGTCGCCCAGACGGCCGTATCCGGTGAACCGATCCCATACCAGAGCGGCGGCCGCGGCTTCTGATACGGTTCGAGCACGACCGGAAGGTTGGTGTAGCGGTAGTGACGGCCTTGGAACGTCATCGTCGCACCGCTCTCGGCGGCGGCGAAGCATCGCATGATGACCTCGAGCGCCTCCGCATACATCTCGTTGGCATCCTCGAGCGGGACGCCCATGAAGCCGAGTTCGATCGGTGAGATGCCGCGTCCGATACCGAGCTGCATGCGCCCATGGCTCATCTGATCGAGCATGCAGATCTCGTCGTAGAGCCGGTATGGGTTGTACATCGCGAGCGTAAAGACGGAGGTACCGATGTTGACCGTCTTCGTCCGTTGCGCGAGCGCCGCCAGAAAGACGGACGGTGATGGGGCCATCCCAAGCGGCGTGGCGTGGTGCTCGTTGATGTGAACGCAATAGATCCAGCCCGACTTATCGCACTCTTCGTACAGGCGCAAGCGGTCGTCGTATTGCTGCGAAAGCGGAACCGCACGGCGGTCCATATGGTCCGTGACGCCGAATTTCATCGTGAGGCTCGTTCCAGTCGCGGTGTTTTATGGCCCGCAGCTGGCCAGGGCGGCCCGCCGGGCGTGGTATTACATGATACGAACCGTCGCATGAAGAAGGCCCCCGCATGCCGACCTTGGCTAACAGCCCGGGCCGAAGGTTGGGCCAGGCGCCCGCCGCCGGCGAGGCTCTGCCACTCGAGTTCCGCTTCCTCGGGGGCTTCTCCATTTGCGCGGGCACGGTGTGGTATGACGGCCCAGCGCCCAAGCGTGGCCGCGAACTCTTACAGTACCTCGGCGCCTACCCGCGCCGCGTTGCCACCCATGAGGCGCTGGCTGAGGCGTTTTGGCCCGGTCTGCCGGTCGATGAAGTCACCCACCGCATTCATTTGGCGGCGAGCGGCGCCCGCGGCTATTTGCGGTCCGTGCTCCACGGACGGGACGCCATCCGCCGCGCTCCGGGCGGCTACACGTGGGACCCCGGGGTCCGGGTCTCATCGGATATCGACGATTTGCTGCGCCTGAGCGCTAACGAGTCGAGCGACGATTCACTGCGCTCGGTGGTCTCCGTGTACCGCGGCGAGTTTCTCGCCGGCGAACCCGCACAATGGATTCAGCCGCTCCGCATCCGTTGCGCAAGCGCCTATGGCGTCGCGATCGAGACGCTGGCGCACCGGGCGGTGAGTGCGGGCGACTACGCGCAGGCGCTAGCCTTCGGGCTCCAGCTTCTGGACGCCGAGCCCGCGCACGAAGCGGCGACGCGCTTGACGATGCGCTGCTTTGCGGCCCTCGGCCAGCGCTCGCGCGCGCTCGAATGTTTTCTCATGTTACAAACGCACTTGCAGCAAACGCTCGGGATCACGCCGGCGGACGAAACCACGTCGCTCGCATTCGAGCTGCGGCGTAACGGCGAACGGAGAGCTTTTTGAGAGAAGGCTGAGAGCAACGGCCATATGATGTGCTCCCTAGCATTCGCCTGCGAGTACTCAATATGGCAACAAGCACTGCCGCCGCGTCCAAGACGAACGGCAATTTGGCATCGGTCGCGACGCTCGATACCTTCAGCCTGCAGCGCATCCCCACATCGATCGATCCGTTCAGCGAAGCCGGGGTGCAGATTGCCTCGACGCTTCAACCGTTCCGGACGGCCGCGGTCACGAAGATCTATCTCGGACTGCAGCAAGTGCAGAACAATCTCGGGCTCATCAATGCCGCCCTCGCGCAACCGCCGATGCCCGGCGTTATCGTCGGCACGTTGCTGCAGCCGAACGGCAGTCCGGCGGCCAACCTTCAGTTGGGCTTCGACCCCTCGCAACTCGGCATAAAGGGGACGGTCGTCACCGTGCTCACGGCCGACACCGGCGTCTTCACGATCGACATGCCGCGCGGAAGCACGATACCGGCGGCCGGCCTCTCGTTCGTCGTGCACGGTGCGAACGGAAACGCGACCGTCACGGTCCCGGCCGCGCAAATCGCCGCGAACGGACTGATCGGCTCGATCACGTTGCCCTCGCAGCTCGCGCCGCTCTCGGTAAGCATCCTGGCGGCGCTCGCCGCACTCGTGCCGGCGAGTGCCTCGTCGCAGAAGCCGGGGAGCACCACGACCGCACCGTTGCCCCAAGTGACGATCGGCGAAGAGAACGGTGCGTGCACGCAGTCATTCGCAGCCGATGCGACCGTCGACGCCTTTCCGTACGGCGTGTTCTTCCGGCTGGTCGAGCCACAGATGTCGATCGTCAACCAAGTGACGAACGTCACCGTAGGCGACAAGAGCTTCATCCCGCTGCCGAACTATGCGACGACGTTCACCGCCAACGGTACGGGGAACGGGACGACGTCGTCGTACACCGACCGCGTGCCGGTCGAGCAGCCGCTCTCGGTCGATGGTTTCCTCGACGAGATCGCGGGCATCACGACCAACGGTACGTTCGCCTCACAAGAAACGGTGCCGATGGCGGCGACGCTGGGACTCGGCTACGTGCTCTGGATGTCCCAGCAATGGACGTTCAAGGGCCTCGGGCTCGGCGACCTCGTGTACTCGCTGCCGCTCGCACCGGGCGAGCAAACGGAAGTCGCGGTCTTCGAACGCACCGATACGGCCGCGGTCTTCGAGAGCGAATCGCTTTCCGAATCGGAAGCCGAGATACAATCCGCACTCTCCGACACGTCGACGTTCGCTACGTTCAACTCCGCCTTCAATGAGGCCGCGAGCGGCGGCAGTGATTTCCAAACAAACTCGAGTTCGTCAAGCTGGGGCGGCTCGCTGATTCTCCTCAGCGGCGGCGGCGGTTCGTCGTCGTCGAGCGGCAGCTCGAATGAATGGTTGAGCGGTCAGCGCGACAGCGCCCAACAAGCGGCGCAAACGACGCAGTCGTCGGCCGAAAATCAGGCCGCCGCGCGACGCAACTCGAACCGCACGGGGATGCGTCTCGCCAGCGCAACCGAGTCGGATTCGGTAACGACGAAAACGATCACCAACCACAACCATACGCGCGCGTTGACCATGCAGTATTGGCAAGTGCTGCGCACGTTCGACGTGAGCACGGCGATCAACGGCCTCACCCTGACGTGCTTGATCCCGATGCAAATCGTCCGCTTCATGCCGCCCAACCAGCCGCAGACCCTCACTGCTCCCTCCCAGGTGAGCACGCGGACCGACGTCCTCAACCGCTACGCGAACATCATCAAGCACCTCGACGTGCTGGAAACCGCGGTTCCACGGCGCTTCCAGTACGGGCTCAAGCTACTCGAGCAGTTCGCGAGCGATCCGAGCGCAGAAGTCGAACCCGAAGGCGGCGTCGCGGAAGACGTCATCCAGTTCCAACTCACCGGTTCGTTCCTTTCGTGCGAATCGGTCACGATCGTGGCGGTGAGCAATCGCGGCACGCGCATCGGCCCGGTCAAGCTCAGCAGCATCGTCAACGGACAGCCCCCGCCCATTCCGCCCAACACGTTCCAGAGCCAAGCGGATCTGCTGGCCTGGCTCACGCTCCAACGGCAGTTCGGGGCCACGACACTGCAGGGCAGCCTCGCGCTTCCGAATAGCATGAACCGCAGCGACATCGTCGGCTTCGAGATCTCGCGCAATTGGAATACGGTCAGCTACACGCTCGTGCCGCCGGTGCTCGCCTCGATCAACAGCATCCAGGAAGGCTTCGGCGGAATCGTCGGCACGATCTTGGGCGACATCTCGAGCCAGCTGCCCACGGCACCGCCCGTGACGATCACGCTCTCGTCCAGCGACCTCGAGACGGCCGTCGGCGGACCAAACGTGCAATACTTCTCGGCGTCGATCGAGGAGTTCGACGCCAACGGTAACAAGATGCCGGCCGCTGCGAACGAGACGTACGCGAACGACCCGCTCTTCGGCACCGTGCTGCCGCTCCAGCCATATCCGGTGCCCGCTTTGCAAATCGCGCCGGTGCTCCGTTACAACGAAGTGCTGGAGATCGAAAAGGCGGCGCAGCATATCGTTCGCAACACCACACTCTACTCGAAAGCCGTGTGGGTATCGCTGACGACGGACGAGCGTGCGATCCTCCTCGACGGCTACACGATCGGGGTGCCGGCCGACGGCGTGACCGATGCGAGCCAGATGGTTCCGTTGCTGAACTGCGTGCAGAACAAGTTGCTCGGCTTCTTCGGCAACTCGATGATCATGCCGTTCATCATTCCACAAGCCGTCGCCGACTCGATGCAGATGGATCCGGCGGCAATCACGCAGGGACTGCTTGCCTATCAGCAGGCGTCGTTCGTGCCGCCGCAGTCTACGATCACGCTGCCGACGCAAGGCGTTCTCGGCGAAGCCGTGCTCGGCCACTGCCCGTCGGCCGAGAAGATCGACCTCACGCGGTTCTGGAACTGGCAAGACTCGCCGGCCGATACGGCGCCCGCAATTTCGCCCGTGACGTTACCGACCACGAGCCCGTCGATCGCGGCCGGCCTCACCGCGCCGAACTCGCTGACGACCATGCCGCCGTTGATCAACAACCTGATTACCGCACCGCAGCCGAACACGGGCCTGCTGCAAGCGCTCGGCACCGATGCGGCCGGACAACAAGACTTCAGCAGCGCGCTCACCGGCGCCGCACAGCTCGCACCGCTGATGCAGAATTCGCAACAGCTTGCGAACGCGGCTCGTGCCGGAGCGCTGCAGACGACGCAGCAGCTCACCGGACAGGCCATGGCGACGATCGGCAACATCGTCGGCGGCATGTACGGTAACCCCAGCGCCGGATCGACCGCGCAGAGCGGCAAATCGTCGACCCCGACCCAAAAGGCGAGCTCCAAGACGACGAAATCGACGAAGTCCAAGAGTACGGGCGGATCGGGTCGAGACGGCGGCGATTCGAGCAGCGGCAACTCGAGCAGCGGCGATTCCGCAAGCAGCATCGCAAGCGACGCGGGCGACGCCGCCGGCATCATCGCGGCGTTGTAGGAGAATACACCGATGGCACTTCCTGCGATCACCAGCATCAGCCCGGGCAGTGGGCCGACCGGCGGCGGTACCGCCGTCACGATCCAAGGTTCGGGGTTCACGGGCGCGACCGCCGTTCTCTTCGGCGGCGCGTCGGCGACCAGCATCGCCGTTCAAGGCGACACGGTCATCATCGCGACGAGTCCGGCCGGTGCCGGCACGGTCAACATCGGCGTCACGACGCCGTCGGGCAGTTCCGCAATCGCGCCCGCCTCGCAGTTCGCGTACGCGGCGCCCGCGACCGCATCGACCGGCAGCAGCCCGTTCGTCGATCCGGGCTTGACGAGTCAGCTCGTCAACAATTTGCTCAACGTTCTCAACACGTCGACGTCACCCGATGCGCTCGAAGCGCAGAGCATCATCATGCGCCGCATCGCGCTCGAAGGCGACGTGATCGGTTCGCGCGTGCCGCCGCCAAGGAACATCACTGAGATCGGCGGCTACTTGAACTTGCTGAATACGCTCAAGGAAACGTCGATGCGCGAACAGACATTGGCGGGCATCTTGGGCGTGGCGGGTCCGAGTCTGCCGCTCGGCTGGCTCAGCAACACCATGCCGTTGGCGATGGTGAGCATGACCAACGACCGTCCGGCCGGCCCGGCACAGCCGTCGCTGCCGCTCACGGTGCTGGTCCGCAGCGATTTCATCAACCCGCTGAAGGCGGCGATCGCACAGGTGCACGCCTACGGTGCGACCGTGCCGTTTGCCGGCGGCTCGGTGCTGCAGTTGCCGGCCGGCTCGCCCGGCGGGGCGCCGCCTACCGATATGCTGCTCTACATCGGCCGCGAATTGACGCTCGCGCCGACGGCAGCGCTCGTCAACCCGGCGACGGATCCCGCTGGCGCTGATCCGCGCGACCGGTACGACCAATCCGTTCATGCCGGCCTCCAACGTGCTCACCGCGACGTCGACGACCGTGACGCCCGCCAACTACGACGCAATGGAATGCACGGCGACGACGTGCACGACGGTCTCGCTCACCGGCGCGTCCTTTGTGCCGCTGGCGCCGATCCTTGCAACCGCGGGCTTCTATTCGGCTTCACCCGAACCCGTGCCGGCGAACAACTCACAAACGGCCTGGGCCAAATTGCAGAACATCACGGGTCTCGTGCCGGGCACGACGATGCTCGGCGACGAGCTCAGCCTGCTCTACAACGCGCAGACCATTGCGAACAGCGCGTTCGCGGGCGTGCTGAACGCGGTGTGGAACGGCACGACGTTCGTGCCGCCGGGTTAGAGCTCACTCGCTCTGGATCATTTCTTGCGCTTCGTCGAATAGCGCTGCGACGTCGACGTCCGGATTGTGCACGAAGCCGCGGACGTTCGACTCGCGCTTTCCCCGGCCGTTCACGAGGCGAACGCGAATCGCGTTGCGCTCGATGGTATATCTCGTTGCGGCAGGCGCGTTGCGGCTCTTGAGCCAGTCGCGCACGCGATTCGCCAATTCTGCGGCCGTCTTCCCCGGCACGAGAATCGGCGCGGTCACGGTAAAGAGCAATGTCATCCCATTCGGAACGTCATCGCGCAACGCGTCCTGCAAGGCGGCTATGAGCCTAACCGCGACTTTGTCGAACCGCAGTCCGCGCATGCGTCAAGGTTGAGATACGTATCGCCTAGCAGCGGCGATCTCGGGGCGGTCGGAGTCGGCTTTTCCGCACTGCGCAAGAAGCTGAGCGTAGAACGCCTTGGCGTCTTTGTGGTCGCCGTTGAGGTCGGCAGCGACGGCAGATCCGTAGAGCGACCGCAACCGCTTGGGCGAGCCCTTGAGCGAATCGGCAAAGGCAGCCGCGGCAGCTTTCGGGCGCTGGTCGGCGAGGAGCATCTCGCCCAGAAGTTCGCTCATTGGTACGAGCCTATTCTCCATCGCAACGTGCTTTTCCAACCCGTCGTCCATACGGGCGGCCATTCCCATTTGGGCCCGCGCGCCGGAACGATCGCCGCTTGCGCGTGCGATCCAAGCCATGAGCGCCATACGGTCGATGTCGAGGTAGTTGGCCCAGTAGACGTCCTTCGATGCGATATAGCCGTCGCGGATGACGGTGAGGCGGTCGAGTTGGGTGCGCGCGCCCGCGGCATCGCCGCTGCGAGCAGCTCCGAGTCCGCGCGCGAATGTCGTGATCCCGTCGCTAATCGGCCACTGCGCGAGGACCGGCCACGTTACCGATGGCGAGATCAGGCTCGCAGCCGATGCCCAATCGCCACGCTCCAGGGCGAAGCGCGCCGGAATTGCCGCTAGCGCCGTCGCCAGCGGCAGGCTACCTGTAACCGACTTGTACGACCACGCGTCGTCGCGAGTGGTTTTTGCTGCGCCATCCTGTCCCGTCTGCAGATACGCATACTCGAGAAAATCGAGCGGGTGGAGCACGTTACCGTTCCCCAGGCCGGGGGCCGTCGTCTTTCCGAAGTAGGCTCGCGCGACGGTGACGGACTCCACGTTGGAAGCGATGTCTTCCGGCCACATTCCAAGCATCGCGAAGATGTGCGACGGCATATGGATGGCGTGGGGAGAATCCGGTGCAATCTTCGCGTACGCGAGTGCCGCACTCAGGCCACGCGCCGCAAGCGGCGCATAATCGTAGCTATGAATGATGTAATGCGCGACGCCCGGATGGTTGGGGTGCGACACCATTTCCTTTTCCAAAATGTGTGCCGCTTTGAGCTGCCGCGCGTACGTCTTATCGGTGAGATCCTCCGCTTCGTTGAGCGCTAGCGCATAAAAGATTGCCGCTTCCGCGTCGTTGGGATAGCGGTTGTAGAGATCACCCATGGCATGCTCGTAGGCGATGAGGCGCGTCCGGTTGTCGATCGTGTCGTAGTTGCGATAGAAGACGTCGAGGGCGGCGATATAATCGCTCTCGCGCGGGCTCTGCGTTTTAGCAGCCTTTGCCTTGTCCATGAAGCCGAGGCCGCGTTTCATCGTCGCCTCATCGAAGGGCCCGATCAACGGATTGGGCAGTTGACTGATGGCAAGTCCCCAATACGCCATCGCGCAATCGGGATCGACTTCCAATACCGCGTTGAACGCCTTCACGGTCTCCGGGAAAAAGAACGAATGCAGTCGCCCGATGGCCTCGTCGAAACGCTGCTGCGCGACCGGCGTGCACGTCACCGGAAAGTGAACCGTACCAAAGTTTCCCGGCACCGGCGGTCCCGCTTGGGCGCTGACCGCGGGCGGCATTCCGGCAAAACATAAAAACGCCGCCGTTATAAGGAGCGGATGATTCCAGCCTCGGCCAACCATGGACGTCCTCGATTCAGCGATTCGGTTTGGTTTGGCTGGCCAGTATAGCACATCCACCGATAATTGAGGCACGGGCGAAAAGGTTCGCTCGGCTGCCGTCGCGATATCGTTTCTATGCTCAAGCTAGCCAACCGCCGTCAGGTTCTCGCGGCAGGCGCCGCGCTTCCGCTCAGTTTGCTCGCGCGCACCCCGGTGCGCGCTGCGGATCTCACAAAGGTTCGTATTGCGACCGCTGCGGCAGAGACATCGGGCGCCGCATTGTATGCGAAGGACCTCGGATTTTTTACACAAGCCGGGCTGGATGCCGACATCCAGTTCGTGCGCAGCGGAGCAGCGGTCGTTGAAACGTTGATTGCCAACTCCGCCGACTTCGGCAGCAGTGCGGTATCGTCAATCGCGCAAGCGCGAAGCCGCGGTTTGCCGGTAATCATCGTGGCGGCCGGGGGCTTGATGACCGGCAAGGTCGACGGCGCGCTCGTGACGTTGAACGACTCGCCGATTCAGAAGGCCGCCGACCTCAGCGGGAAAACGGTGGCCGTCACCGGTCTGCAGTCGTTTCAGCAATATAGCACGCAGTATTGGATCGATAAGAACGGCGGCGATTCGCGAGCGGTCAAGTTCATCGAGGTCGGGTTCTCCGACATCACGCAAGCGGTTGAGTCTCACCGGGTCGATGCCGCATCGCTCTTCGAGCCGAGCATCACCCTGGCGCTGGGATCGGGCAAGTTCAAATTACTCGCGAACACGGCCACGGCCGTCGGACCGCGCTGGCTGAACTCCGTGTGGTTTTCGACCGACACCTACGTGCAACAGAATCCCGCTGCGACGCGCGCGTTCGTCAATGCAATTCGGCAGGCCGCCATGTGGGCGAATGCCCATCACGACGAATCCAACGCAATTCTGGTGAAGTATCTGAAACTCGATCCGGATCTCGCGAACCGCATGACCCGCGATTTGCAAGGAACGGAACTGACGCCGGCCTTGCTGCAGCCGAACCTCGATGTGATGGTACGCTACAATGCGCTACCGAAGACGATGACCGTCGACCAGCTCATTTGGAAGCCGCACTGACGGCCGTCGCTTTTCCGCGCAGACCCAGACGTTCGAGCCGCGGCAGAATCTCGTCGCGAAAGGCGACGAAATCGTCCAGGTAGTTCATGAGCGCGACAGCCGCACCGTCGAGGCCGGCGTCATGCAGATCTTTGAACGTTTGTGCAGCGTCGTCGTAACTGCCGAGAATGAGGAGCGTTCCTAGGCCGCTGACAAACCGTTCCTTGAGGCGCTGAAGCGACGCATATGGTACGTTGCCGGCGTTTTTCACGCGCCGTGCGGTGGACTCTTCGACCCCGGCCCATTCGCCGCATTCGTACACCAGGTAGTGGTAGTAGTCTTCGGCTTCTTTGCGGGTCGGGCGGCAAACGAGATGGCTGCTGCAATAGATCGGGACCTCGTGCCCTTTGTCGCTCATCGAGCGAACGCTTGTGACTTCGCGTGATGCATTTGCAACTTCGGTGAGCATGGTGAAGAGCGCATCGGTGTTTTGCACCGCGAAGCGCCGGCCACGCGGCGATGCACCGGCACTGATCAGCATCGGTAGTTTGGCGCCATAGGGCTTCGGGTTCTCGAGCACGTTGCGAAGGTCGAAGTATGTCCCACGGTGATCGAACGGCTCGGAGTCCGACCAAATGCGCTTCACGATGGCCACCCACTCGTCCGTGTAGTCGTACTGGCTATCGTGATCTCCCGGCACGAGGCCGAACATTGCAAAATCCTCGGCTACCGTTCCGGAAACGACATTGAGCCCGAAACGGCCGCGGCCGATGTGATGCGCTGTGACGATCTGCTTTGCGGCAAAGACCGGATTGATATAGGCGACGTGCAGCGTGCCGAAGACGGCGATGCGTTCGGTAGCCGCAAGTAGTCCCGCCGCCCACGTCAACGTCTCAAACGCTCCGTACGCCTCAGGAGCAAAGCGGGGAACGTTGCGGATTTCAGCCCGCCAGCGGCCGAGCGGCAGCATAAATTCGAGCCCCGCTTCATCGGCGAGTTGCGCGAGTTTAAGATTGTGTTCCCATGACGCGTCCCAGATCTCGGTCTTGAACTGCGCCATGCCATTCTGGACGTTCGAGGAAAAGATACCGAGTTCGAAAGCGTTCGAACTGAAGCGTCGCTTTGCCATGCGAATTGCAGTTCGCCGAACAGCCGGTAAAGCTAGTGGTTTGCGCTCGGACGCGCCTTCCCGCCGATTTCGCTTACGGTCGACCACGTATTCTTGGCGGGATTCCAACGAACGAGGACCACGGACGACAAGCCAACACCGCGTTGGCTGCCGTCGCGGAAATCGAATATCCCGACCGTCCCGGCGTAACCGTGAAAGGTTTCGAGGTAATCGCGCAAGTCTTTAGCCGTCGCGGTCGTGCCGAGCCTGCGCAGCGCGTCGACGAGAATCAACGCCGGGTCCCATGAAAGGCTGTGCGGCGCGTCCGGCTCGATGCCTTTCGCGCGCAATTTCTCGTAAAAGACGCGCTGCGCGTCGCGCACGGGCCCTTTGGTTGAAACGTCGTACGTCACGAATCGCGGCGCGGTGAGGTAGAAGTGCTCCGGTACGAACGACGCATATTGGGCGAGCTGCGCGTGAACGAGGTTGCCGAAATTCGTCATGACGGGAACTTTCTCGAGTCCCGCATCCTTGAGCGCGTGCAGAGCCGTTCCGAGCGGCGTCCCGACGCACGTGATGATGATCGCGTCGGGATCGGTGCTTTTCAGTCGAGCGGCTTGCGCCGAAAGCGAGACGTCGCCGATTCCGAAGTGCTCGCGACCCACGATGTGAACCGCTCCGTACGTGCGCCATGCCCGACACGATGTCGATCTGCTGATCCTGATCTTGGCCGGCAGCATCGGTCGACGAGAGCACCGCGATCCGCTTCCATCCCATCGACTGCGCGAAGTTGAACCAGGCCCGCGTTTGGTCGAGGGTGGACACGGAGGTCGAGAAGGCATAGCTGCCCGCCGGCGGATGAATTGCCGGCGCGAGGCAATACATCAGCGGTCCGTTGCGAACGAGCGGCAGAATCGACAGGCACGAGGCGATGTAGCTCGGCCCGATGATGATCGGCACGTTCTTCGCGATGATGCCGTTCGCAAGTTGTACGGCGGTCGCGGGCTGCGACTGATCGTCGGCAATGACGAATCGAATCGGCTGTCCATGGATGCCGCCCGACTTGTTGACGACGTCCTGAACGATGAGCAGCGATGCCTGTTCGCCGGCGCCGAGGAGCGCCAACGGACCCGTGAGCGAGAGGATCGCATTAATCTCGTACGGCTCCGCAGCGTTCGCACGCGGAGCCGGCGTGACGAGCAGAGCGGCCATTGCGACGACGGCGAGCCGCTTCAAAACCGAATTGTACTTCTGCACGAACTGCCTCCAGTGTGGCCGCGCGCTTACGCAACGAGCGGCTCGTTG
The DNA here is from genome assembly GCA_963845455.1 of Vulcanimicrobiota bacterium. Taxonomy (GTDB): domain Bacteria; phylum Vulcanimicrobiota; class Vulcanimicrobiia; order Vulcanimicrobiales; family Vulcanimicrobiaceae; genus Lustribacter. Next base: position 374,767 of record CAWJSM010000009.1, read on the forward strand.
AGGTGACGAAGTTTGGGAATCACGTCGCTTGCAAAAAGGCGCAAGCTATTCTCCGTTAGGTCGTGCGGCAGCGTTCCGAAATGAAAGACGCCGACGTGCGTGTCGAAGCCCCATTCGATCGCGTTGCGCTCGAGCTGTTGGCGAACCGTCTCGGGACTTCCGCACAGGATGACGCCGTGCTCCATGAGGTTCTCGAACGTCTGCTCGCCGAAAATCGGCGTCTTGTCCTGAGCGATCCGGCGCTGCGATTCGAGCGACGTATATCCCGGCGGGAAGAAACGGTGTCCCGGCATCCGGAAGAACGTGTTGTACATGTTCTCGATATGCGGCTTCATTTCGCGATGCGCGCGCTCGTCGGTATCGGCAACGTAGATCGGGCAGCCCCAGCCAAGCTGCTCCGGTCCGGCCGTCCAGCCCGCCTCGTTCGCGACTTCCCGGTAGAGATCCATGTACTTCTTGCACGCGGCAGCCGTGCTCAGGTTTTGCAGGTACTTGTAGCGATGGTCATCGCGAGCGGCCCACGCCACCGTTTCGCTGCTGCCGTTGGTCGGGATCCAAATCGGCGGATGCGGCTTCTGATACGGCCGCGGCCAGATGTTGACCCACGGAATGTGATAGTGCTTGCCTTCGAACGCGAACGGTTCTTTCGCGGTCCAAGCGCGAACGATCAGCTCCTGCGATTCGTGGGCGCGTTCGTGCGAATCGGCGGGGTTGACGCCCCACACCAAGATACTCGATCCCGATCCCACGCACGAAGCCGCTAATGAGCCGGCCGCCCATGATATTGTCGAGCATCGCCAGTTCTTCGGCAACCATCAGCGGGTGGTCGCGCAGCGGCGTCGCGTTCCCGAGGATCGCGATCTTGATGCGCTTCGTTCGGCGCGCGAGCGTCGCGGCAATGAGGTTCGGCGACGGCATGAGGCCGTACGCGGTCATGTGGTGTTCGTTGAGGACGACGCCGTCGAAATCGAGTTCTTCCGTCAACTCGAGTTCGTCGAGATAGCGGTTGTAGAGCGCGTGGCCCTCCTCCGGGTCGTAGGCCGAATTCGGCAATACCATCCAAGCGGAATCGTAACGCGCGCGAATTTCCGGATCGAGCGGCGCGTACGGCATCAAGTGAAAGAAGAAGAACTTCATCCGATGAGCCTCGACGAATGAGGAATTGATCGCGTGGTGGAGGCGTTCGGGCTGCTCGATGTGCGCGTAGTGACCGCAGTCTTCGAGGATCGTGATCCGCGCGTCGGGGAGCAATGCCGCAAAAGCGTGCGCGTATGCAATCGGAAACAGGCGATCGGTGTCGCCCCAGATCACGTGCACCGGCATGCTGACGCGATGCAGCCACTTCTCGAGCTGTGGATTGAAGAGCGGCGGCTGCCACGCGACGCGCGCGACGGCGTTTCGATTCTTGTTGAACGCGAACTCGGCTTCCGGCGAGGAGTGCACCTTCGCGACCTGCGCGTCGCCCAAGAGCGGAGTCGGCGAACATGCTGCGGAGCACGACGTCCGGCGCGCGCATGAACAGGTCGCCCTTGGGAACGCCGTTCACGTGAATGCCGGCCGAGCGCGACCAGCGTAAGCGTTGGAAAGCGCTGCGGATAACGGATGGCAAGTTCCAAGGCGACCCACCCGCCCAGCGAATGCCCGGCCAGGTGCACGCGGTCGAGTCCGAGTTGGTCGAGCAGTTCCAACTGGAAGTACGCGAGGTCGTCGATCCGCGTGAGCCAGTCCGGCATGTCGGATTCGCCGAAGCCGGGCTGCTCCGGCACGAGCAACGTCGAACGCGGACCCGAGGCCGTTCGGCCAGCGGCAACGCCGGCGCCGCTCCGTCGAGCCCGTGCAGATACAGCAGCGGTTCGCCGCGTCCCGTGCGATGCAACGCGAAACGGTTTCCGCGATAATCGATCGTCGATCGCCATCCTTGCGCTAGCTGCGCGGGGCGTTCGCGGGTTCCGCACCCTCCAGCTTGAGCTGGCGAATAGCGGCGAGCGTGGCATCGAGCGCACTCAAATATTCCAAACGCATGTCCCGCGCGTAGGCCGCCTCTTCTTCGCTGCCCGCCGCGACGCCCGGAAGCTCGAGGTCGAATGTGAAGCGCAACAAGAGCTCTCCGCGTTCGTCTTCGTCGATGAGGTTGCGAATGACGCCGACCGATTTGCCCGTCAACCGTTCGAACGTGACGCCGTGCAGCGGATCGAGCGTCACGCGCTGCCTCGCGCGGTCGCCTTTAAAGATGATTTCGCGAAAGAAGACGTTCTCCGACTCTTCGCTCAGCACGACGCAGTGCGTCATCGCCGGAATGAACGGCAACGCGTTACGCGCTTTCAGTTCGAGGCCACGCCAAACATCGGCCCGCGTTAGCGGGACCTTTCCTTCTTCGTTTACCGCCACCGCTTCATTCACGCTGAACATGCGCGCACCTCTCGAACCGGTAGAAACTGCCCGCGGAATTTGATATACTTATTGTCAGTAAGTATTAGCGTACTTCGAGCCCCGTGTCAACGGTGCTCTCGAGGAGGGGTGGATTGCAGCTGAACGGGAGTACTCGTAGCCGGCCGGTATCCGAACCCGCGCACGTCCCGTTTCGGCGGGTCAACATCGCCGCAAAGATTCGCGATGCCTCCGATCTGTACGTAAAGTCGATCCGCGCTCGGGTGCGGCCCTACGGATTGAGCCTCAACCAATTCCGGCTGCTGCGAGAGCTCTGGGAGGAAGAGGGCGTGACGCAACGGGTGATCGCGCAGCGGATGCACGTTTCGGAACCGGCGACGGTCTCGACGATCGATTCGCTCGTCGAGGCCGCTCTCGTTCGGCGCGCGCGAGTCGAAGGCGACAAACGCAAATCGTCAATTTTGCTGACCGCTCGCGGCGAACGGCTGCGCGATGCCATTCTGCACGAGAACGGCGCACTCAATGCGCTCGCGCTCGAAGGCTTGTCCGCTCAGGAGCGCCAGACGCTTTCGGCACTCCTCGACCGCGTCATCGGCAACCTGATGGATGCAGCCGAAGCCGATCTCGTTGACCGCAATCAAAAGTAACAGCTCCGACCCGGTTTAGGCCCGAGCAAGCGAGCGTCTGCCGGCGTAACATGTTACGGCGCCGGCGGTGCACGCTGCGAGGGAGCGCACAAGCGAACGGACAACGACGCAGCATGCCCACGCCGGCCGTCATCGATGGGGCATCCGAGATCGACCCGGTGCGCATCACGCTGTTCGGCCAACCGCGCGTTGTCGGCGCTGAGGGTAACGGCTATACGCTCGGGCGCAAGACGCTCCACGTCCTGGCCTATCTCATCTTGCACCGCGATCGGCCCTTGCTGCGTGACTCCGTCGCGTTCGCTTTGTTTCCCGATGACCTCGAAGACGCGGCACGCGGCCATCTCCGTCGCAATCTCTCCTACTTGCTCTCATCGCTGCCGGCCCGGCCCGAGAACGCACGTTTCGTACTCGCCGATAGCGAATCACTCGGCGTGGAATGACGCGTCGCGGGCGCGCGTCGACGTCATCGAATTCGATCATGCGATCGCCGAAGGCCGCGACGACGACGCCATCACCGAGTATGGCGGCGAACTGCTGCCGACGATCTACGAAGATTGGACGAACGCCGAGCGCGAACGATTGCGCGCGGCGTTTCATGCAGCGCTCACGCGCTCGATCGCGCGCGACCGCTCGATCCGGCGCTTCGATCGTGCCGCCGCAACCGCCCAACGGCTGCTCGAAGAAGATCCTTGGCGCGAGGATATCGTGCGCGCGCTGATGGCGATCCGCTACGAGGCCGGCGATCGCGCCGGGGCGCTGTCGTGCTTCGAACGCTTCGCAACGCGGCTCAAGGCCGAGATGCACGTCGAACCGATGGCGGAGACCTTCGCCGTGCGCGACGCGATTCTGCGCGGCGCGCGCCTCGCGACCAGCGAGCCGGTCGATCGCCGCTCGCCCGACGCGTTGTCGAACGCGTTGACGCTGCCGTTCGTCGGTCGCGACACTCCGATGCGCGCGGCGATCGACGTGTGGCACAGCGCCGCTGATGGCCGCGCGAGCGTTCTCTTCGTCGGCGGCCCGGCCGGCATCGGAAAAAGCCGCTTCGCTGCAGAGCTCGCGCGCGCCATCGAAGCCGAGGGCGGACTCGTCGTGCGCGGCGAGACCGCCGCCGGCGGCGAATATCGGCCCTACGAAGCATTCGTCGAAGCGTTGCGCGCGGCCGCGCGGATTCGCGCGCTGCGCGCTCCCAAAGATGTGTGGCAAACCGTGCTCGAGCAGTTGCTCGACGAATATGCTGCCGCTACGTTCGTCGACGACCGCGCCGCGCGGCTCCGGCTTTTCGAATCCGTGCGCCGCGGCCTGGCCGATCTCGCGCACGCTCGTCCCGTTGCCGTGATCTTGGAAGACTTACATTGGGCCGGCGCCGCAACGATCGATTTGCTGGAATTCGTGGCCGCGCGGCTCGGGAGCACCCCGCTCGTGATCGTTGCAACCTTCCGCAGCGACGAGTTGGCCGCGGCCCATCCGATTCGCGCGCTGCGCCGCCAACTGATCAGTCGCGGTTCGGCGAGCGAACTGACGCTCCAGCCGCTCGATGCGGACACCGCCGCTGCAGCCGCGCGCAGCGTCGAGCTGTTCACCGACGTCGCGCAGCTGGAGAGCGCCGTGCGACGCGCGGACGGCGTGCCGCTGCTCCTCGTGGAAGCACTGCGCGATATCGCCGCCGGGCGCGCCGTCGGCAGCGGCGGCATCGAAGATCTGTACGGATCGCGCTTGGCGCAACTCAAGCCGGCGGCCGAGACGGCACTCGTCTACGGAGCGGTGATCGGTTCCCGTTTCGACTTGCGCGTGCTTGCGGCCACCACCGGGTGGGGCGACGAAGAACTCGTCGACGCGCTCGGCCAGTCAATCGAACTCGGTCTGCTTCGCGCGAGTACGCCCGGCCTTACGTTCTCGTTCACACATCACTTGGTCCACCGAGTCGCGCTCGAGCGGCTCGCGCCCGACGATTGCAGCGCCGTCCACGGGTTCGTCGCGCGCGCGCTCGCATCGCTGCCGCAGAACAGCGGCGCGGGTTCCGCGGAAATCGCGCATCACTATCGTGCGGCCGGAATGGAACACAAGGCGCTCGAGCACTACCTGACCGCGGCCCGGTATGCGCTCGACGTATTTGCCAACGCCGAGGCGCGCGATATGGCGACGGCCGGTTTAGAGATCATCGCCGCCGCCACGCCGGCGCCCGGGCACATGCGCGAGGCCTTCCTGGTGGTGCGCGAACGTGCGTTCGCGCGCATCGGCGACATGCCGGGACGGCGCGGCGATTCGCTCGCCCTCTACGAGCTTGCGGCGAACGATCCGGAGCGCGCCTGCGCGGCACTCGAACGTGTCTTCGAAGCGCATCGCGACGATGCGCCCTTGCAAGCGGAGATGCTGGCGAAACTCGAGGCGCTGGCCGGTCACTCGCTTACCAACACGGCGATCTTCGAGCGCACGCGTTCCACCGTCGCGTTTGCCGGTGCGAACTTTCCGGCCGCACGCGATTCCGCACTCCGCGCAGCCGAGGCCTTTGACGCGGCCGGCGACTGGCGCGCCGCGTTCTTTGCGCGCGCTCAGTACGTCTCGACCTTGTGCCGGCTGGGCGACTTCGAGACGGCTCGTCACGAGATCGCTGAGCTGCGCCCACGCTGCGAGGCGAGCGAAGATCTCGAACTCAAGATGGAGTTCTATCGCATCGCCTCGTCCGTTGCGACCGGCGCGCAGCGCTACGACCTCGGTTTGATCGACGCGCGGACATCGCTGGAACTCGCGTTGCGCGTCGGCGATCGTTTCGGCGAGGCGCGCGCGCGTCATAACGTTGGCTTCTTCCTCGCACTGACGTGCGAATACGGTCAAGCGATTCGCGAGGAGGAACGAACGCTCGAGGCCTACGCCGCCGTCGGCGATTCGACCGGCATTGCGAACACGATCGTCAACCTCGCATCGATTCGCGGCTTCTGCGGCGACCACGCGGGTGCCGAAGCGCTATTAGACCGCCTCACCGAGGAAGCCCTGGCGTCCCCGTACGTCGCGCTCATGAGCAGCATCAATCGCGCCTGTTTTGCGCTGCGCTCCGAACGCGTAGCGGACGCGGAGCGCCATCTCATCGCGGCGACGGAACTCGTGTCGAAGTTGCAGACGGCCGTTCTCGCGGCACGCATTGCCGCATGTTACGGGGAATTTGAGGCGCGCTCCGGGCGCCCGGTCGAGGCGCTCGCATATTTGAAGCGTGCCCTTACGGCCTATGCGCCGCTCGGCGAAGGGGCGCTCATGCTCGAAGCCCATGCCCTGATCGCGCGCATTGCCGCGGGAAGCGGTGATGTTGCGAGTGCCCGAGAGCACGCGGCGCAAGCGGTCGCGTTAATGGAGGTGACCCCGGTTCAGCATCTTGCCGAATATGCGTGGCATCTCGGAGCCGCGTACGCGCTTCTGGGGGATACCGGCGCAGCCTCCGCAGCCGCGGAGCGCGCTGCGCAATCGTTCGTAGACGAAACCTCACGTATGGACGCCGATTTGACAGAAGCATACTCAAAGCTGTCCTGGCATATTCATGCCGTCGACTACTTGTGCGGCCGGCCCGTCCCGCTGCGGCTCGACGGCCGCGCATAACCGCCCAAGTTATTGCGCCGGTACGTGATTGAGGGCCGTGCGGGCAACCGCGGTGGCCGCCTTTAAGCTATCGGAATCGGTTGCTTGACCCACGGCATTTACTTGAAACAACGTCTCGTTCTTCAGCACCGACAGCGTGCCGTTTTTCCAGCCGGCCTCATCGCCGAGATCCACCACGACTTGTGCGTCGGCGAACGCGCGCGCGACGACCGGATTCGTCGGCAGCGGTACGCCGGGGATATTTTGGACCGCGTGGAGCAGCACGCCGAAGCGCGCCATTCCGTGCGCCTGTTGCGCTTGCCCGACCGTTTGCACCGTCAACGCAAATTGCTGCCCCGGTACGCCGGCCTTATTACCTACGGCCCACACGCACTCGTCGGCTGTCGGGCGTTTCGGGGTGAACACCTGGTTTGCGGCCACACCGGCTGCCGATGCGATGTCTTGCTGCGACACCATCTCACATGGATCGTAGGGATGGCCGCTTGAGGCCGCTACCGGCGTCGCAGAGGCAAGAACGACGGGTGCAGCCGTGGTATCGGCAACAGCCGGGCTTGCGAGAAGCGCGGCTACTGCGATAATCGTGGATGCGATGCGAATCTTCACGGACGCACCAGATCCCGGCTTAGGGCACCGGGGCTTTGCAGCGTGGCTGGTAACGAAAGCGTTCCCGGAGTCGGACACGTGACGACGTAGTTGCGTTGAGGCGACTTCAGGTTAACCGGATAGCTAATTTGAAGCGCTTCCCAGAACGTTCCGGCGGGCACTTTCCAGGAATTTTTTATTTGAGGCGTCCCCGGCAGCGGGAGGTACATGCCTTGTAAGCCCGGGACAAAGAAGTTCAGCGTCTGCGTTGGTTCGTCGATGCCGGCGCTGTTGATCCATTTGTATTGAACGCTTCGACTTTGCAGAGGCACGCTCGCCGGCCAATTCATGCTGATCGTCGCGACGAAGTTGACGGTGACGGGGCACGAAGAGATTGACCCGGCAGGGTTAGTGATTTGGAGTGTGAGGTCCGAAACGGTTTGGCCCGAAACCGGAATCACCGATAGAAACGTCACGGCAAAGAATACGACTAGGGCAGAGAAGCGGCGCATAGTAACCTCAATCACATCGGTGCTTCGATCGACACAGCTTCGCCGTACCTCGACATCGTCGTCACGCCGTTGGCAGTTTCGATGCGCGCGATGCGCCCGGCCGTGTCCACGTATACGGATGTAACGCTCTTGGTCGCGAGATTCGTCACCTGGTAGGCGTGCAGGGGTGCACCGCCGACCACTTTCGGTCCGAGATCGACGACGGCGAACTTGCCTTTCGCATCAGCCAGCGCCTTAACGGGATCGCGCTGCAGCTTCATCGGATCGACGCCGGGAATTTTCGACCACGCACCGTTGTGTTTCATATACATCGACCCGCCGACCGTGATCATCTCTATCCCGTTCCCCACCACACGCGAACGGTCGGGATTCACGATGTCGCCTTCGATCACGCCGCCGGATTTTTCCGTAAATGTGGTGTGATAGGACTTCTGTTTGTAGGACATGATCGCGGCTTGTGCGAGCGCCGATGCGCCGTCTGCGAGTGCGGCGTGTGGAAAGAGTACCGTAACGGCAGCGACCGCTGCCAGTCCGCAGAACAAGGGGAATGATCGCATGGGAATCTCCAGTCGTAGCATGTTAGGGAGTGGTGGTTGACGCGGCCTTACGCATGCGGCGCGTCGTCGGGGGCGGCGTTCGTGTACGCCGCGAGAAAGGCGACGAGTTCGACCAGATCGGTGAAGTAGAGCCGGCGTCGCGTGTGGATGTGCTCCACGCTGCCGCGCCATTCGGGCTCGCGCGAATAACCGGCCGAGCTTCCGTCCCACCATACGTTCACGAGAAACACGTCCTTATGTCGCGCCATCGATCGGAACGCGCGTTATGCGCCGCACGTAAGATCGATCCGATAGTTCGGACCGAGCGTTTTCTGGCGCCACAGCGTGCCAGTTCCGTTCGGGTACGCAGCGCGATATTTCGCCACGTCGAACGTGACCAGCAGCTTGGCCGGCGGATTCGTCTGATCGAGTGCGGCCGTGGAATAGAACGACTGCGTGAACGTGAACTGCCCCGATGCGGGCAGGGAGCCGCCCTCATTGGTCGCGGCGGACGCCGGGGCCAGGGTGGAAATGGCCAAGGCCGCCAGCCACGCCGCGGCGGAATGCGTCGCGATCGAGTATTGCATCATGACGCCAGCGTAGCCGACGGCCGTTCCGGCAACGTTCCGGCGGTCCTTAGGCGGGCGATGGCGCCGTTGCCGTGCGGCTACCTAGCGCTGCGTCGTCGCGCTCCGCCTTGTAGCAGTCGATAGCCTGTTCGAGCGTCCAGCCGGGATTCTGGCCGAGATACTGCACTGAGGACGAGTCCTAGACCGCCAGCCTCTCGAGCCCCGGCTGAGGATCCCGCGGCGCGCCAACCACAGCTACCAGCTGGAACTCCAATAGCTCGAGCTGTGCGGAAAAGTATGCCTTCCGAAAAGCGTCTTGCGATTCGAATGTTGATTGCGCCAAACGGCGCACCGGTACCGCAATGCGCAAAGCCGGAACGTCGAAAGGATATGGATCGAGGGATACCGTCTTAGCGTCGAGCGGCGTCATGCTGAGCCTCACCCCCTCCTTTTCGCCGTCGCTGTAGCTGACGGGAACGGGTTCGAAGGCATCCGCCTCAGGAGCGTGCAGCGAAAAAGCGAGGCTCAAGAGATCCCACAATTGCAGCAAGCGATAATTGATCCAAAGCTGCTGCGGGTCGAAATTGTGCTGCGCGATGAGCTGCGGACGCAGCGCCTCTTGCCGTTCGATGAACGCTTCGACTTCAGGCTTTTGCTTTCGTACGTCATTCATGGTTGACGAGATCGTTTTATAGCGCTGTCGCCATAATCCGGTACGATGCATGCTCACGAGCAAGCCGGCATATGGGTCGAGCGCCAAGAGCCAATCGAAACACCATTGATATTCTTCTAAGCGACGCTCATCGGTGAGCACATTCCGGAACATCGGCGTCCCGCCCGTCGCCTCGTCGAATGCCGGCGCCGTCTCGTAGCGCAGATAACCGAAATCGTGAAACGCAGCCGCGCGTGCGACGGACTCGTACGGGGTTAGGGAGGCGAACTCCGCGTTACCCCAATGCGCTGCGAATTGGCCCGCCAACCGCGAATGATCGGTTTGAGCGAGCAAGAGCATTTCGCCGTTGGCTTCTTTGCGGACAATCATGTCATGATCTCACTAGCCTGACGAGAATCACCTCGGATCGGCGCAACCTTTCTGGAACCCGACAAGGAAACCTGGGCGCTAAAAGATCGTCAAGGACTTCCCCGACTTGCTTAAGGCCGCACGCTTGTTGACGTACCCTCGCTTTAGGCAAGCAGCGGCCAGCGATACATTCGGCGCCGAATGGGCAAATACGCCCTCATGAACGGAGCTCATTGATTCCATGCCGAAATTTCTTACGATCGGATACGGCGACGAAGCCGGCTACAATCGCACACCGCCCCCCATTCGCGACGCTGCACACCGCCATGACGCACTGTTGCAAGAAGCGGGTGCGATCGTCGGGACTGCGAGATCTCCGGTACAAGTCCGCAATCCTGAGGGGCAAGGCGTCCAGACGACCGCGGGCGCTTTTATGCGCTCAGACTTGCCCCTCGCGGGCTTCGCTTTGATCGATGCCGAGAATCTAGAGGATGCGATCAACCAGGTCGCTCAGACGCCCTGCGCGGTGGCATACGGCGTTGTGGAGATTTGGCCACTTTGATCGACCGATGTTAACGCCCGTGACGCAGATTATGCCTTGAACACGATCTCGTCGATTGGGAAGCGCGGCAGGTTTCCGTACTTCGCGCTCATGTCAATGACGGCTTGGGCTTCCGCCGGAACCCACTTCTCGGCGAACGCAGATCGAATCATCGAGCGTGCGGCAGACTCCGGAAGCTTTGTGTACTTTATCAGGATCTCCGCGGTTTTGTCGGTATTGTGATTCGCCCACACCGCTGCCTCGGCATTGGCGCGTTGAAACCGCCGAACCGTCTCGCGATTGGCCTGAGCCCAGTCACGCGTGGCAATGAAGACGTCGACCAGGAAACGCGGCGCGCACGCATCGAGCGGAGCGCCGATGGAGCGCGCGATCGTCATCGCCGGTACGAGGAACGGTTCAGAAACCATGGCCGCATCGACGCGGCCGGCCCCGAGCGCGTCCTGCATCTGCGCGAAACCTAACTCGACGATCTTCACGCTCGACGAATCGACGCCGTTCTTGTCGAGCCATGCGCGGATGCAAAAGTCTTGGATGCCGCCGACGCCGTTGCAGCCGATCGTCTTGCCGGCGAGGTCCCGCGGCCCGTTGAGCGGTGACGCCTTGGCGACAGCCATCACCGTGGTCGGAGCGGAGGCCAGATAGAGCCCGCCCGGCGCGAGGATCACAAACGGCAGCCCCTTGGGATGCGCTTGCGCGATCGAGACAAGACTCGTGGCCCCAATGTCGAGCGACCCGCCGGCAATCCCGGCTGCGATGGCGGCACCGGTATTAAAGGCCTGAATTTCGACCCGCAGCCCAGCTTTTTTGAAAAAACCGCCGTCCTGGGCGTAGTACGGCTCGGCCGTGGCGTCAATGTTGATCGTCCCCATCCGCAGCGGCAGGTCGTCTGCGAGGGCAAGCCCGGGTATCGTCGTCGCCGCCGCGACGCCGCACAAAGAACGGAGGGCGCTTGATCGTTTCATTACATTGCTCCTACGTACAGATCGGCAACTGGGAACGTTGGGAAGTTGTTGTATTTCGCAGTGAGGTCGATCAACGGCTGCGCATCAGCGGCATTCCACGTCTCCGCGAACGGCGCGCGGCGCATCGTGCGAACGGTCGCCTCCGGCAGCTTCGTATATTCTGTGAGCATGACTGCCGTTTTGTCGTGATTCTTGTTGGCCCAAGCAGCCGTCTTGCTCATCGCGCTTTGGAAACGTTTTACGGTGTCGCGATTGGCCGCGGCCCACTGCGGCGTGGAAATGTAGACGGACAGCAAGAAGCGCGATCCGCACGCGTCAAACGGAAGCCCGATCGCGCGTCCGGTTGTCTTCGCTTCGGTGATGAAGGGCTCGGTTACACACGCCGCATCGATGCGCGAGGCGCCGAGAGCATCCATCATCTGCGCGAAGTTCATCTCGACGGCCTTGACCGATCGATGAGTTGCCGCCGTTTTTATCCACCCACGCACGAACGCAATACTCGGGAATTCCGTTGATGCCGTTCATGGCAATCGTCTTGCCTTCCAGATCTTTCGGCCCATTGATCGACGAGTTCTTCGGAACCATCATCACCGTCGTCGGAGCGGACGAAAGATACAGTGCCGCCGGCGCGATGATCGAAAACTGCACGTTCCGGTTGTGCGCCTGCGCGATCGCGACCGGATTGGAGACGGCAATGTCGAGCGCCCCACCGAGCACGGCGGCTGCAATCGCTTGACCGTTGTTGAACTGCTGGAATTCGGTGCGCAGTCCGGCAGCTTTGAAGAAGCCCGCCTGCTGCGCATAATACGGCTCGAGCCCGCTGTCGATGTTGATCATCGCCATCCGGATCAGCGTATCTTCCGCCCCCGCAATGCGCGGAGCCAGCGGAGCAACGGCTGCCGCCGAGAGTAGACCAAGAGCGGACGAACGCTTCACGCGGGTTTCCCTCCGTTGTCGTGCCTAAAGTAGACTACGGTTCTACCTTGACGTAACGTTTTTCCCCTTAGAACGGCTTCATGTGCCGTCGGCGATGACGTCTTACTTGACGTACGTCATCGCGACGGCACCGCCCGCGGGCGTGAGCGTTTGTATCAATGTGCCGGTTGGGCCGTAGATTTTTACGCTCGTTCCGTCGAGTGCGAAAATGTCCCCGCTCGAATCCGCCGCGATCATATTGGCTGTAAAGCCAACCGTCACGTGAACGCTCGCGCTCTCGTTCGTGGTAAATGGTGCTGAATATTTGCGCAGGCTCGTGTCGTTGAGTTGCGCCCAGAGGTTTCCGTTGGAATCGAACGTGACACCACCATCCGGTTGAGAACCGCCGAGCGAAATCAGCGTCGGAGCACCATACGGAACGGCGAAAACCGCGAATTCATATGGCGTCGGAAGCGTGCCGACCGCGACCGTGCCGGCTGGTGAAACGGCGATCCAGCCACCAATTCCTGTCGCAAGCGTTGTCGGTGTTGAGAACGACGGCTGTGCGAACGAGAGTGTCGTCGCGCTGGGGTATGTTTCGGACACCACGGCGTTGCCGTACGAATCGACGACGATGCCGTTCGCGTTCACTCCGGTTGCCGTGGTCGTCGGAGAAGCTGTATACGGCGCCGCGAGCTCTTCGAGATTTCCGGAGTCCTGGAAGAGCAGATTGCCCGAAGCCGTCATCGCCGCAGCCGTCGGCAGGCCGACGTTCGTATTTTGTACGGGAGCGCCGGAATAGGGCGGCGCGAAGATCGAGATGCTTGCCGGCGAGCCGGGCGGAGGAAACGGGGGCGAGCCTGCGTCGAGCACGATTGCGTCACCGTTCGGTGCGTAGGCCACCCCCTCCGGATCCGAGACGGTGCCGGTGCTCGACCCCATGAGCGTCCAGGTGATGTCGTCCGGCGACGTGTACGCTGCAAAGCCGTTGAAGCCGGCGACGAATAGCTTGTGCGGCGGAGTCGAGATGGCGATGCTCGCGCTGCAAACGACGCCGCTACTCGTACACGAGAAGCCGCCGTCGGCCGGTGCGGCCGTTACCGTCAAGGTGCTGCTGCCGGCGGCGAATGCGGCGAGCAAAACCTGGTTGGGCGTGCCGGCCTGCGGTTGGGTAACGCTAAAGTTGCTGCCCGTCGTGCCGGCGGTGAATGTGGGTGCGCCCACACCCAAGATGATGTTCGAAGCGGCGTCGAGTGCTTCGAGCGTCAGGGGCGCAGGCGTGTAACCCACGACGAATCCACCCGTCTGTGTACCCGTGATGGTGGAGCCGGAAGCCGGTGCGACGACGATCGACGCCGGCACGCCGTCGAGTGTGATCGCGATGGCGTTCGTTTGACCGGCGATGGCGACCATCGGGATACTCTGTCCACTCGATAGCACGGCGCCCGTCGCGGTACCGCTCACAACGGGCCCCGCGTAGGTGACGAATGTCCCCGCGTACGAGCCCGCCGCGAGTCCGAGCAGCACGCTGCACGTCGTCGCCCCGGCGGAGACCGCGCAGTTCGCCGGATTGCTCGCGACGGTCAATCCGACGGTCTGCTGCAGCACCGTGGTCGCGCCCGCTTTGACGGCGACCGACAACGATTGCGTCGACGGCGAGACGTAGGTCGGGCGTAGGCGTCCGGCTGCGACCCGTGGTGCAGGCACAACCACCGTCAATTCGAGGCCCGTCTTCGTAAGCGGCGCGGAAACAGGCGGAGCGACGTTGCCGCTGCTGCTACCGCCGCCGCTGCATGCAGCCAACGCCAAGACGTTGATGATCAGCGCGAGCCGCAGACGCTGCCTTTGCATGAAACGCACCTCCCTCATCGACGGTCTAACGACTGAATGACGGCGTTGGTCTGGGTGACCGTCACCGTGAACGGCGCAGCCGTGCCGCCGGCACTGCTGGAGATCGACCCGGTGCACGTGCCCGCCACCGGCGAGAGCGCCGGCAATGCAACGGAAAACACCACCGAAGCACCGGGTCCGGAAGCGGTGGACGAACCGACGGCAGCAATTGTTGCGACCGTGCCCGGAAGACTATTCGCTCCGAGCGTACACGTCATCGCCGGACTGAACGTCGGCGCGAAGCCGCTCTGCGCTACGGACAGCGTCTGCGACGTCGGCGAGCCGCCGATCACGAGCGCTACACTATTCGGCGTGATGCTCACCGCAGCTGGCGAGGGTGACTGAGTCGGCGGCGCGGTTGGGCCAGGCGCCGGTGTAGCCGTCGCCGTGGATCGCAGCAGAGCAAAATTTGCCGGGACGTTTGCCGTAAGCGCAAACGGCAATCCGCTCGATGCGAACGTCAACGTCGATGCAACGATCGTCGCGGGGCCTGCCCACGTCAGATTCCACCCCGTTATGGGATCATAGTACGCAAGCGTGTACGTTGCTCCCGCAACAATCGAGTTAGCCGGCAACGCAAGTGTGAAGACCGGCGCCGCGCCGAACGCGATCGTTGCCGAAGACGTGACGATGATCGCGGCGACGGTACCGACGTTGGCGAGGCCGAGCGGCTTTCGCGTCAGTGCCGAACTACTGATTGGAAGACTCGGCAACGATGATGCCGGCGCCGGTTGTACCGTCACCACGAACGTGGCGCCGCTGAACCCGAGCGGCGACGCCGGGGCCACGATTGTGCCGGAGACAATCTCTTGCGTCGGGGGCAATGTAAGAGCGAATGTGCCGCCTGCAATGCTTGACGTTTGCGTCGCGGAAAGTGGAAGTACCGGCGTAATCGGCGTCGTTTGGACCGTCGAGGGCCCGCAACTCACGATTGCCTGTGCGACTGTCATCAGAAGAAAAAAGCGTGTCGTGCAAACGCGCCGCAAAAAGTGATGCATAAAGCCCCCGTCGTTTCATCGGCCGGAACAAACCATAACGTGAGCCCATTCATACGCTCGGCCTAACCGACGGCACGAAGAAGTCGCGACCCACCCCTTACGCCCAGTCATAGGATTGGCAGACCCAGGCAAACGACGGGTCGCGGTCGTCGGGCCAGTAAAAGGAAACGCCTGAGCAACACGGGCGAGGAGAACAGCGATGCCACTGATCGCGGTCTCGAAATTCGAGCGATTCTTTAGAGAAGCGGCCGGTGTCGACGTCGACAAAGAAGACCTTCGGCGCTATGCAGATTTCATCAACAAGAAGATCGCCGATATGCTCATTCGCGCGCAAGCCACCGCGAAGGCCAACGGGCGAGACGTGATCGAGTTCATGGACGTCCCTGTCACGAAGGGCCTGCGTACGTGTATGTTCGATTTCCGGCGCATCGACAAGGACGTCGCGCTGGGGCCGATCCTCGACCAGGAGGTCGCCCGGCCGCCACTCGATTTCAGTTATAGCGAAGAACTCGAGACGCGTCTACCGGAGATCGCGGGCGGGCTATCGGTGGCACTCGCGCGCAGTTTCTCGATCATCGACCCGAAGCTGAAGAACCCGTCGACCGAACATTGGGAACGCGCGATGCAACTCTTCAACCTACTGCTCTAGCGATCTACCGTGCGACACACCGCATAGATCGGGGAACGAGTTCATGGTCATCGATCCACTAACTGTCATTGCGCGATGGCAAGCAGCCGTGTCCGCTTCAGACCTCAAAGGCCTCCGCGCCCTGTCGACTGACGACATCGAGATCATCGGCTCACGGGGCCCCGGTCGCGGCATCGCCTTCGCCGAGGAGTGGGTGCGCAAGACGGGTATCGGCCTACAGACGATGCGCGCCTTCCGCAGCGGCGATGTGGTCGTTGTCGAGCAGACGGCACGCTGGGCGGTCGGCGCCGACAGCACCGAAGCTCCGGAGCGCATCATCGCGACGATGTTTACCGTTCGCGACGAACGGATCGCGCGCGCGGTGCGCTATGAGGATCTTGCGAGCGCGCTTGCGGCTGCCGGCCTGCCTCCGCTCGTCGAAAGCTAGCCGACGCCCGCTGTTTCGAGCGTCCGGTAGTCGGTGTAGCCGCGTTCGTCCCCGCCGAAGCAGTGGTCCCAATCGACATCGTTGAGCGGAGCATCAAGGCGTAGCCGTTCGACGAGATCAGGGTTCGCGACGAACGCCCGCCCGAAGGCGACCAGATCGGCACGGCCGGATGCGAGTGTTTCGATCGCGAGCTCGCGCGTATAGCCGTTGTTCACCATCCACGGACCATCGAAGCTCTCGCGGAGCTTTACGAAATCGAATCCGTGGAACTCACGCGGACCCTGCGTGTGCCCTTCGATCACGTGGCAGTAGGCGAGGCGGAAGCCGCTGAGCTCGCGCACCAGCGGAAAGAACACGGCCTGCGGATCGCTGTCGAACACACCCCCAGCGGGCGAGACTGGCGAGATACGGATTCCGGTGCGATCGGCACCGACCGCAGCGACGACGGCCGCAGTCACCTCGAGCGTCAGCCGGATGCGGTTCGCGACGGAGCCGCCGTACCGGTCGGACCGATGGTTGCTGCCGTCGCGCATGAACTGGTCGAGCAGATAACCGTTGGCAGCATGAATTTCGACGCCGTCGAATCCCGCGGCGATCGACTTCGTCGCCGCGTCGGCGTAGTCGTCGATGAGGCCAGGCAACTCGACGAGCTCAAGCGCACGCGGCGTCTCCACGTCGGCGAAATCGCCGCTCTCGAGAAACGTTCGCGCGCCTTGCGGAGCGATCGCCGACGGAGCGACGGGCCGGAGGCCGCCGGGCTGCAGCGAGGTGTGCGAGAAGCGGCCGACATGCCAAAGCTGCAGGTAGATTGTGCCGCCTTCAGCGTGCACCGCGTCGGTCACGCGTTTCCAGCCGGCAACCTGTTCCGGCGAATAGATCCCCGGTGTGAAGGCGTAGCCTTTGCCGTACGGAGAGATCTGCGTCGCTTCAGCGATGATCAAACCGGCGCTCGCACGCTGCCGATAGTACTCGACGTTGAGCGCGTTCGGCGCGTCAGTTTTGGGCGTCGCACGATTACGCGTCAGCGGTGCCATGACGACGCGGTTGCGGAGCCGTGAGCGACCGAGATCGAACGGCCTAAAGAGTACGGACGACGGATCCATCATTTGCGTGCGTTGACACGTGCGAGTACCGAATGTTTGCAGCGGGACATGCTGTTTCGCAGGGCAGCACGACAAGCGGTTCGCTTGGTGCGAAGCACGCGATAACGCATAACACGGCACATACGATAATGCATAACACGCTGCGTAAACGGAGTAGCCCACGGGTAGACGAATGCCATGAGCAATGAACTCTCCGGAAAAAAAGTCGCCATCCTCGCAACCGAAGGTTTCGAATACGTCGAACTGACCGAACCACGGAAGGCCCTCGACCAAGCCGGCGCAACCACGTACGTCGTTTCGCCGGAAGGTAAGCAGATTCGGGGTTTCAATCATCACGATCCGGGCGATTCCGTTCAGGTGGATCGCACGCTAGATCAAACGAGTCCCAACGATTACGATGCGCTGCTCTTGCCGGGCGGCGTGATGAATCCCGACGCGTTACGGATGGACCCCCACGCTGTCGCGTTCGTCAAAGCATTCGCCGATGCGAACAAGCCGATCGCGGTCATTTGTCACGGACCGTGGACACTGGTGGAAGCCGACGTCGTGCGCGGGCGGCGAATGACGTCATGGCCTTCCGTCAAGACCGATCTGAAGAACGCCGGCGCGAATTGGGTCGACGAGCCGAGCGTCACCGACGGCAACATCACCTCGAGCCGCAAGCCCGACGACATCCCGCAGTTCAATCGGGCGATGATCGATTTGTTCGCGCAGCAGAAAGCGGCCGCGAAGACTTAGATACGCCGCCGCGAGCGCAACACCGCGTCGTGCACGATGACGGGGGCTCCGTTTGCATCGGTCACGTCGCGGGGACGCGCCGCTTGGACGAGCGTCTCCCATGCCTGCGGCTCGAGCAGCCCGGCGATCTCCTCAGCCGTATAGAGGACGCCGGGCATGCGCGGCCGGCGCACCGTCGTTTCAAGATCGCTGGGATGATGCCCGACGATCAGCAGCGTGCCGCCAATAGCCACCGCCGCAGCGAGGCGGCGAAATACGGCGTCGCGCAGCGGCGGCGCGAGCTGCATGAACTGCGCCGACACGAGATCGTATGACCGTTCGGGCGTCCACGAAGCTATGTCGCCTTGCCGCCAGTCGATCCGCTCTGATACGGCAGCATTCGCGGCGGCTTTGCGCGCGCGCTCCAACGCCACGCCGGAAATATCGATCGCCGTGACGTGCCAGCCGCGTTCGGCAAGCCACACTGCGTCGGCGCCCTCGCCGCAGCCGACGTCGAGCGCGGTTCCGGGCTCGAGCCCGGCAACCTCGGCAACCAGCTGCGGGTTCGGATCGCCGGACCAGATCTCGTCGGCTGAACGATAGCGTTCGTCCCAAAAGCTCGCATCGGACACAGCGTCAGATTGCGTCATCGTCGTGCAACAGTCCGCTCACATCGTGCTGTTAGCGTTTCACTAATGGCGTGATGGAGAAGGCAAGAACGCCCGTACCGCTTACTGGAGTCGAGACCGGTTTTGCGAGAATTGCGTGGAGTAACCCCCAGTCCGTCGCGTGCGCCAAAGCAGCCGCTTCAACGATAGTGTCATTACAGACACGCGCCACTGCCAATCGCCTCTCTGTGGTTTGCTCGCGAAGCCAACGTTCATAATTTAGGTAGCTCGGCAACTCGCTGCGGACGTGGGCGCGCGCGGTTTGCGGGTCGACTCCAAGCTCTTCAAGTACGGCAGCGTCGGCAGGTTCATCGAGCAGTGGGTAATGCGGCGGCAGCGCAGAGAGCGCGAAAAGCACGTCCTTCAGCCATTGGCGCGGAACCTGCGGAACTCCGAGCAAGCCCACTGTCAAGGGACTGATCGCGGGGACGATCGGCTCGAGATCGGCCCGGTTCGTGAGCGCGTAGCGGTGGATGGTATCCCAATCATCGAGCGTGTTGAGCATAATGCCGACTTCCAAGGTGTCGTCGTCGATCTGCATATGCGCTCGAAACTGCGCGTTCAGATCGCCCGGTAGCCGGCTGTTGAGGAGGTGGGCGTTTGACTCGGCGATCGCTTCGGGGGTTAGGTTGGCCGCGTTTTCACGCACCCACTGTTCGCAGCGCGCATAGCTGGGCAGCTCCGCCATCAGCCACGCGATGAACGCTTCCTTATCGACGCCGACGTAGCCCATTATAATCTTGTCGAGTCCGCCGGGACCGCAGCCCCAATCCTCGGCCAGACGATCGTGGGCATGGAGTAGCGCCTTGAGCCACAGGCGCGGCAGGTGGATCAAGCCCAACGGACCGGCCACGTATGAACTGATCAACGGCACGACTTTGCCGCGCGAAACGATCGTGCCGTGGTATCGAAGTTGCTCGTTCATCCCTCCGTCATTGTTCCTGCTCGCACCTAACGCCTATTCGGAGCCGCGGCCTCGCGGAGATGCGGCGCTCGACGACCTCTTCGCGGGCCGCTGACTTATTTAACCGTCAGGTTGAACACGACGGGAGCAAAGAGACCCTTGATGCTATCCACCGTTATGGTGAGTGGGCCGTTTCCGTTCGTTATGACCAACGGGCTTTGCGCACCGCTCGGCGTTAAGATGAACATCGGGAGATCGGTTTTCCCTGAGGAGTCCGTGAAGGTCATCTCCGCGTTCTGGCTGATGAGGCCGCCGACTTCCGGTATTTTCATGTCGCAATGCATCGCGCGATTCGGCATCAGACACTCCCACATCACCTGGACATTCGGCACCGGATTACCGGCGCGGTCGACGATTTGCACTTCCATGCCCGAGAAATATGCTTCGCCGCCCGTTTGAAGTTGTGGGTTCGCCGGCCAAACGGCGGTTTGATTATTCCCGAACACGATCTTCGCGACGTACGCCGGCGGAGGGGGCGTCGTCACCGTTAGACTGAACGACTCGTGCGGTTCGACGTTCGCTGGAATGTTCGAGGGCCCGGTAACGTTCACCAAACACGTGCCGGCGGCGGAGGCCGTAACCGAAATGGTGGACTGGATGGGCGAAAGCGCATCAACGACCGGCGTTATCTTGCACTGAGCCGAGTTGTTGGCAGCATCGACCGACCAAACGACGTTTCTCGAACCCTCGACGCCGAGCGGTGTCTGCACCAATAATTTCGCCGACAACGTATTCGGGAACGTCGCCGGGAATTTGGTGACGTTCATCTTCTGCCCGTCACCGCTAACTTTTTGAATCGAAATGGGGCTGGCAGCAAGACTGGGCGTCATGCCGAGACAAATCCAAGCCAAGCCGACAACGAAGACGAATGAACGTTTGCTCATACGATCTACCATCGGCAGCTTGTCCCACGAAAGTGAGCCGTCTCTTCGCCGCCTACTAACGCGGTCGTTCGCTACGGCGCGCGGTAGCGCAGCAGGCGCGCTTCGACGCGCAGGAAAATCGCGTTGAGCAAATAGCCGAGCAGTGCCAGTGTGAAGATGCCGGCATACATTTCGGGTATGTTGAAGAACCGCTGTGAGTTGAGGATGAACGCCCCGATGCCGTTGTTGCTCGCGACCATCTCGGCGATCACGACCACGATCAGCGCAAGCCCGACGCTGATGCGCATGCCCGTGAGGATCGACGGCAGTGCCGCCGGCAAGACGATCTTGCGCACCGTTTGAGCGCGGGTCAGACGGAACGTGCGTCCGGTGTTGAGCTGCACCGGATCGATCGCGCTCACGCCGCTATAGGTGTTGAGCAGCACCGGAAAAATACAGGCGAAGAATACGACGAAGATCTTCATCTCGTCGCCCAAGCCCAAGAAGATGATCGCGAGCGGAATGTAGGCGGGGCTCGGAATCGGCCGTAACAACTCGGTGAGCGGCTCGAGCAAGTTGTAGGCGACTCGATAGTAACCCATTGCCAGGCCGAGCGCGACCCCGACGATCACCGCGGCGAAGTAGCCGGCGGCAATGCGCTCCAAACTCGGACCGAGTTGGGCGATGAGCGTTCCGTTGATGATAAGGTTCCACCACGCGACCAGGATTGCGGAAACGGGCGGCAAGCTAGGCGACTTCACCAGCTTCGTGTCGGTGACGATTTCCCACAAACCGAGCAGTGCGACGATCAGGAGAACGCCTAGCAGGCGCGACCGCAGCAGCTTCATGCGGCGCCGCTCGCCTGCTGAGCGAGGACGCGCGACAAGAGACGGTGCCGGTAAGCGATGAAGGCTTCCGACTCGCGGGTCGCGATCTGGTCGCGCGGATAGGCTAACTCGATCTCGACCGAACTGTCGATGTGCGCGGGGGCGCGCGAAAGTGCGACGACGTGCGTCGAGAGGTAGACGGCTTCGTCGACGTCGTGCGTCACGAAGAGCACGGTGATCCCGAGCCGCTTGCGAACCTCGAGCAGCAGGTCTTGCAAGGCGGCGCGCGTCAGCGCGTCGACCGCCGAGAACGGCTCGTCCATGAGCAGGACGTCGGGTTCGCAGACCAAGGCACGTGCGATCGCAACGCGCTGCTGCATTCCGCCCGAAAGCTGCCGAGGGAAGTGGTCGGCGACGCCCTTGAGGCCGACCAGTTCGAGATACCGCGCGCAGCGGTCGCGGCATTCCGCCGCCGAGATGTCGGGCCGGTCCTCGATTCCCAGCGCAATGTTGTGCGCGACCGTGCGCCACGGAAAGATCGACTTCTCGTACTGCTGGAAGACGTAGATCATCCCGGGCGGCGGCTCGGTGACCTTCCGCCCATGGAAGAGCACCTCGCCGGTGCTCGGCTCGAGCAAGCCGGCAACGATCTGCAGGAGTGTCGACTTTCCGGAGCCCGACGGACCGATGATCGAGACGAACGAGCCCGCCTCGATCGTGAGGTCGATCCCCCGAATCGCCTCAGTCGACCGGTCGCCGAAGCGGTACGATTTACCGACGTCGCGTAGCGCTATCAAACGAGCTGAGCGCGGCTAGAGGCGCGCAGCACTCTTGCCGGGGTCCACGGAGCTCGACGGGATGATATCGCCGAACTCCGGCATCTTGTCCAGGACGTGCGTCGTCACAAGCATCTTCGCTACGTCATTCCAAGCAGGCATGCTGACGCGGTCGTCCCAGCGGATCGGGGTCATGCCGTGCACGGCATCGGCGTTCATCCCGGTGTACTCCACGATGAAATTCTTCGCTTCGTCCGGATGGCCGTTCATGTAGCTCACTGCGGCGTGCATCGCGGTCTGATAGCGCTTCACGATGTCGGCGTTTTTCGTCGCCCAGGCGCGCGAGGCCCAAAAGGCGCCCACCGGCTGTCCCGGGACGGAGTCGACGTAAAACCAGGAAATGACGCGCCCGGCTTTCGCGGCGAGAATGCCCGACGTGAACGGATCGACGACCGCGACGGCGTCAACGAGGCCCTGTTGCAGGACACCCGGCATTTGCGGATAGCCGACTTCCAAATCCTGAACGCTCTTCGGGTCCACGCCGTTCTTCATCTCGACGTCGACGACGGCCGCCCACGCTTGCGTGCCGATCCCGCTATGCGCGACTTTTTTGCCGGCAAGCTGCTTCACTGAAGTAATCGGGCTGTCGGACTTGACGATCAGCGCCCCGGTGTCCGGCGACTTCGCGTGCGCCAGTTCGTTTTGAAACACGAGCGTCGCATCGTAGCCCTTCTCGTCGGCGCGCATCGCGACGCCCGGGATCGCGAGAATGATGTCGAGCTTGCCGGATTGCATTGCGGTCATCAGATCGTTACCGTTGTTCGCGGTCGTCAGGTTGACGTCGATCCCGACCTTATCGAAGTATCCGAGCTTCTGTGCCGCAAGGATGTCGGCCAGTGCCGCGATTTTGAGCACGCCGATGTTCAGCGTGGCGCGCGGCGGCGTGGCCGCCCGGCCCGGTGCCGTGAACGCGTGCAGCGTGACTACGGTAAGGGCGGCAGCTACGGCGGCGGCAATGAGGGAGCGGGGATGAATCATCGGGTTCGTACCTCTCAAGTCTCGACGGCGGAGTGATAGGCGTTCAAGATCTCGGTGCCGGTCGCGAACCAGACACCGTCGCATTCGCGCATCTTCGTAAGCGCCGCATCGAGATGGCGCGCGCGGAAGGGCACGCCGGTGATGAAGGGATGCAACGCAATGCACATCACCTTGCCGGTCGTCGCGCTCTCTTCGTAGAGTACTTCGAATTGATCCAGCAGCATTCGCTGGTAGTCGGGCCCCGTGAATCCGCGGCGCATGAACGTCCCGATGTCGTTGATCTCAATCGAATACGGCATCGCTGTAATCGTCCCGGCAGCGAGCTGGAGCGGATAGGGCTGTTCATCATTGACCCAATCGGCCACATATCGCACCCCGTTGGCTGCGAGAATCTCGAGCGTGCGCTGCGTCTCCGCCAGTGCCGGTCCGAGCCAGCCGACGGGCCGCGTGCCCGTGAGCGCCGCGATCGTCTCGAGCACCGATGCGATTGTCTCGGTTTCCTCGGCTTCGTCCATTCCGGAGAGCGAACGGCTGTTGGTACGACCATGTCCCATGAATTCCCAGCCGAGGTCCACACAGGCGCGCACAACCTCGGGATAGAGTTCGCAGACGCGCGAATTGAGGGCAACCGTACCCGGGATCGAGAGCCGCCGTAACGTTTCCATCGTCCGCCAGATCCCGACACGCAGCCCGTAGTCGCGCCAGGAGTAGTTCGGGATGTCGGGCGGCTCGACCGCTGGGGTCGCGATCGTTGCGCCGGCAAGCGAATCGTCCTCGAAATGTTCGATGTTCGGCACGACCCAAATCGCAAGCCGCGCCCCGTTGGGCCACCGCAGCGGTGGCCGCCGCGAAATCGGAATGAACGGGGCTCGTTCGTGATATCTACCTTTAGTTCGCTCAGTCACGCTTACTTTGCGTTCAGCACGTTAATCGATGCTCCCCTTTCGCTCTTTGTCCAAAAACGTGCGCCGCAGAACGGTAAGCTAGACAAGCTACGAAGTCGCGACGGGTTAAGAAATGGATTATTATACAGACCGCTTTTTCCCTGAATCGAGGAAACGAATTTGGAAATTCAACTCGATCGTGAAGTCCGGAGAAACTCGCAAACCTGGACAGCAATTTCGGCGAGGTACGAACGCGGCTTGCGCTTCACGCGAACGAACTCATCGTAGGGCGCAGTGCGCGCGTTCTCTCCGGACCTACCGTCCACCGAGGGGATCGTGGGGCCAATCGGTCGCCGTTCTTTGGTAAACTCAATTCTTCGGCGTCAAAGGCTGCGCCTTCCATCGCCTGAAGAAGGGTCTTTGTAGAATTGCTCGGGCTGCTTGAGAACACCGCAACGATTGCCAGCATAAACATTGAGAGTGCCACAGTGTGGCACACAAGCAAAGAGCCCCGCACCGGCGAGGCCCTTTACCATTAACCAATTTGCGCTAGAAGGGCTAGAACGCTAGAACGGCGCTGTCTCACGATTTCGCCGAATTTCACAATTTCGCAAGAAATCTCCATCATTTCACATTTTACGCCCTTTGCTCGCCGTCCGGTCGCATTGACGGAGCGCCCGCCGCGAACGGCAATGCCCTTGGCGGGGACTAAGACTACGCCTCGAACGGCTCCTAAAGGGAGCTTCCGGCTACTGCGGGCCGCGCGCGGAGGCTCCCGGCCGGTCCGAAGTCGCTGCTGCGGGCAGAGAGAGGTAGCGAGGGGCCCTTGACGTTTATGCTAGTTTTCGCATAAACTGAATGGTGTCCAAGCGGCTCGTTTGGCTCGGGTCTACTCAGGGCGTTGAAATCGATGACGCCGTATACGTGCTCGACTTCTTCAAGAAGAAAAGCACCAAGGGCGTCGCGACGCCACAAGTTGATCTTGACCGCATTGAGACGCGTTTGAAGTACGCACGTCGTATGGCCACCGAAGCCAAGAAAGAGAGGAAGGCATGAGCAAACACGGCGATGTTCAAGTGACGGAAGGCTCGGGTAACGTCTTTGCCGATCTTGGCTTGTCCAACGCAGACGAACTCCTCGTCAAAGCCGACCTTGCGATCGCAATCAAGAAGGAACTCGACGCGCGCGGTTGGACGCAGCAGCAAGCCGCGGACCGTGTCTTTCTTACACAGCCGCAGATCTCGAAGATTCGTCGGGTGAAAACCGCCGAGTTCTCCATCGCGAAACTTCAAGAGGTCCTGCGGTATCTTGGCGTCGACGTAGATATCCATCTGCACAAGCGCGAGGACGGCGGCATCGGTACGTTGCGAGTGCTACAAGCCTAGCAAAGGCTTCGTCACAGGGTCGTCATGTCCAGCAGGGACTCCTCGATCGCCTCCGTCCGACAGCGGCTTCTCAAGCCGGGATCGCTCCGGGGCTCTGCCGTCGCGTCGTAGGTCGCCAACGACCGGGTGCGGGTGACGATATTGAGCGGTTCATCGGGGTGCCCAGCGAATCGCTTGGCGGAAGAGCTGAGCGACTCCACGAAGCGGGGCGTTCGGCGCTCTGTACTCGTGATGAGGAGGTGCATGATTGGAACCCTCCCGATTCGCAACGTTGTTGCGGACGCATCGGGTGGACCGCGGGCTCTCGCAAGATGCCTTAGCCGAAGCTGCGGCGATCAGTTCCTCTGCGGTCGGTGCCTACGAACGCGGCATTCATTCCGCACTCATCGCGAAACGATACCGCCGGCTCGCCGATGCTCTCCAACTTAGCGGTGATGCGCGCACGCAGTTCGAGACCGCCGGCCGGCGAAAGCCTCGTTCACCCAGCGATCACCTTACCAAGGTCCTAGGAAATTTGCCCACGGCGGCCACGTCCTTTATCGGACGTGAACGAGAGCTCGAACAGCTGAGCGCGATGCTAAAACGGCATCGAATCGTGACCCTCACTGGGACCGGTGGCATAGGAAAGACTCGTCTCGCGCTTCAGGCGGCGTCGATGTGCGCAACATCCTATCGGCATGGTGTCTGGGTAATCGATCTCAGCCGTATCACCGACGAAGCGCACGTCGTTACCCAGGTCGCCACCACCCTCGGAATCGCAGCATCCGGCGCAGACGCAGCCATGGATTCGTTTGCGATGTCGCTCCGTGGGCAATCGCTCTTGCTTATCTTCGACAATTGCGAACACGTCATCGGCACTGCCGGAGAGCTCATTGCATCCATCGTCCGCACGTGTCCGCAAGTAGCAATTCTCGCGACCAGTCGCGAGCGGCTCCGCTTGAGCGGCGAAGCCGTCCTGCGCGTTCCGACGCTTCCGTTCCCCGCACCGGGCCCCGTTAGCGTTGCCGAGGCACAGACATATCCCGCCGTCGCGCTTTTCAGCGATCGAGCGTCGACGATTACACCCGATTTCGCGCTGACCGAATCCCGGTTGCCTGCCGCGCTCGAGATCTGCCGTCGCCTCGACGGAATTCCCCTGGCGCTTGAGTTGGCTGCAGCACGATTGGCGACGTTGGGGCTTGCCGAACTACGGAGTCAACTCAACAAACGATTTGAACTGCTTTCTATCGGGCCGCGCGACCTTGCTCCGCGCCAGCAGACTCTTCTCGCGACGCTCGATTGGAGTTTCAACCTACTAGACATTCACGAACAACGGCTCTTATGCTCGTTGTCTATCTTCGCCGGCAGTTTCACATCCGCATCGGCGCGAGACATATTTGAGGCAACGCCGGAGAGCCAACCCGTCGACATCTTGCTCTCCTCGCTCGTTGATAAATCGCTTCTCTCGGTAGAAGCCAATGAGGAAAGCGATCGCTTTATGATGCTCGAGTCTATGCGCGAATATGCGCGCAAGAAGCTTCAACCGAAAGAAGTTGCGAGCCTCATGCACCGCTATGCCGGCTGGGTGGCGAACTTCGCCGACGAATGCGAAAGAACGCGCTTCACGATCTCGTGGGACGTTTGGCTTCCGCGAGCCGTACGGGAATTCGACAACACTTCCGCTGCGCTCGCCTGGGCGCTCGAAGCTCGCCACGATTTGCAGATAGCGGCGCGCATTGTGGCCGGCCTGCGGGGATACTGGATCTCAATCGGCCGCGTGGCCGAGCTCGAGCAACTCGCAACGCGCCTACTTGAAGATGCAAGCGTTCAGGCTGATTCCTGGACCTTGGCGCGGCTCCATTTGTGCAGATTTAATAACATAGGTGAGGGCACACAAGTCGAGGCCATCAGTACTGCTCGAACACTTTTTGAAAGCATCGCCGACACGCAGGGGCTCATACTATGTCATTTATATGTTGCAAGTATGTACCTTGACGCGAACTACTTCGAGGAGGCCACGAATGAAGTCGCCCTCGCGATCGATGCAGCGGCGACAGCGTCCATTTTCCGCGCGTTACCTCACATCGCATTGTTGAAGGCAGAGATATGCTCTGCGCAAGGGCGCAACGAGGAAGCGCGCCTGCTGCGTAAATCAGGCAATAGCCGAGTTCACGAACTTCGACGACGTCGGCCAGGCGACACGAGCTTTGATTACGGCTCTCGAAATCGCGATGTTGTTAGGCAACAGCGAGGAGGCGGTCACGATCGCAAAACGACTCGAGAACAACATCGAACTTCTTGCACGAATGTCAGAAAACAATACGCGGTCGGGAGCGATTTTGAGCTTGATGGAATACCGCACGGCGATCGGTCAACTCGACGAAGTCGCTCAGGCGACGCGTTCGATTTTGCTCGACCCGCTGTTGCAGTACCCAAGGCTGCTCGCCAAAGCGATTGCATGTCTCGCTGTTGTCGCCGCAGAGCGTGGCGACGCGGCTCGCGGCGCACGGCTCTACGGCTACTGGCAGTCACGACATTCAGGTAGCGAGCAGCGAATGAGCCTTTGGACGACGGCAATCGTACCGATGATCGACTCGGCTCTGCGTAAGAATCTCGGAGCAAGCGATCTCGCTGAGCTTTTCGCTGACGGCGAAAAGCTCAGCTGGGATGACGCGATCGCAGAGGCACTGGCGGTAACGGGCTGACGCTCGCTGCAGCACCCGCCGCCTATGCCGGCAACGTCTTGATGAAGGCGAGCAGGTCGGTGTTAATTGTGTCCGCGTTCGTCGTCGGCATGCCGTGAGGGAAGCCGCGATACGTCTTCAGGATCCCGTTTTTAACGAGCTTTGCGGACAGCGGCCCAGCGTCGGCGTACGGAACGATCTGATCGTCGTCCCCGTGCATCACGAGTACTGGCACGTTGATCTTCTTCAGATCTTCGGTGAAATCGGTTTGCGAAAATGCAACAATACCGTCGTAGTGGGCCTTCGCTCCGCCCATCATACCTTGGCGCCACCAGTTCTCGTATGATCGCCGTCCGATGCTTTTGCCCCGGCCTGTTGTAGCCGTAGAACGGTCCCGCCGCAACATCGAGGTAAAATTGGGATCGGTTCGTGGCGACCTGCGCTTGAAAGTTGTCGAAGACGTCTTGGGGAGGCCGCCCGGGTTCGCCGGCGTTTGAACCATCAGCGGAGGTACCGCACTGATCAGGACGGCGGCTAGCGACTCGATTGCCGTGCGAGCGATGTACCGGGCGACCTCACCGCCGCCCGTCGAGTGGCCGACGTGGATAGCGTTGCTGAGCTTAAGGTGCGTGGTCAAACGCCGCGAGGTCGTCGGCATAGTGGTCCATGTCGTGGCCGTCGCTTGCCTGTGAGGAGCGGCCATGCCCGCGCCGATCGTGCGCGATTACGCGGTAACCGTGCGCGAGGAAGAACATCAACTGCGCGTCCCAGTCGTCAGCCGAAAGCGGCCAACCGTGGCTGAACACGATCGGACGACCGGTTCCCCAGTCTTTAAAGTAGATTTCCGTGCCGTCTTTGGCGGTCACAAAACTCATGGTCATATCTCCTATAGTGCGGGTTAGTGTTGGAGTGTCGCTTTCCGCGCCGGCAATCTCGGGCAAAACAGCGGCAGCGGCGAGGAGGCCGACACCGTTCGCCAAGAACGCGCGGCGCGACTGGGCATTGAGGGCTGAAGCAATGTCGTTCATGGGCACACGATACACGCTCCCCTCAGGGGGCGCGAGACAGAATCCGCAGGATCGGTCGCAGCTTTTTGATCCTGAGTGTTCGGGAAACAGCGGCCGCGCTATCGTTGGTCCATCTAATCGCACTGCGTTGGAGGTACTCGATGTTTACCGAATTGGATGACGACACGACGCAAATCGAACGCGCTAATGCGTCGGGCAAGCCTACCGTCGTATTCGTGCATGGTCTTTGGCTGCTGCCCAGCAGCTGGACGCGCTGGGCAGCTCTTTTTAACGAAGCCGGTTATGCGGCGCTTGCGCCGGGTTGGCCCGACGACCCAGAAACGGTTACCGAGGCCAATGCCGCGCCAGAAGTCTTCGCACATAAGACCGTTGGGCAAGTGGCGAATCACATCGAACGCTTCGTTGGAGCCCTGAACAGTAAACCGGCGTTGATTGGGCACTCGTTCGGCGGCCTCATCGTGCAGATGCTCGCCGGCCGGGGGCTGGCCGCCGCGACAGTTGCAATCGATGCGGCGCCGTTTCGCGGAATTCTACCGCTGCCGATATCATCTCTCAAGTCGGCATGGCCGGTGTTGGGGAACCCAAAGAATCGCAATCGCGCTGTACCACTCACGTATGAACAGTTTCGCTTCGCCTTTGCAAATGCGGTCAGCGAGGACGAGGCCAAGGAACTCTACGAGACCTTCGCAGTACCCGCTTCCGGTGCTCCGCTGTTTGAGGCGGCTACTGCGAATCTGCTTCCCTGGACCGAGGTCAAAGTCGAAAACAATCCCAATCGCGGCCCGCTGTTGGTCATTTCGGGGGGAAAAGACAACACCGTACCGTGGGCGATTTCGAACGCGACCTACAAGCACCAACGGCATAATCCGAACGTTACGGAAGTAGTCGAAATGCCCGGGCGCGGACATGCCCTAACGATCGACAGTGGTTGGCGGGAGGTCGCCGAGACTGCTCTATCGTTCGTCGAACGTTTCGTGTAACTCGATTTCGGCAAGAACACAAAACAGCCGCGAAGCTTCGCGGCTGTTTTGCTCTTAGGTGGCGTATAAAGGAGCGCCCGTATTACGAGTTTCACCATCTCGTCGATTTTCACCCATTTGGCAGTCGACTTCAGTGAAAACCGTGGGACACTCTCAGAACGGTCAGAACGGAATCTCGTCTTCCAGTGCGGCGTCTTCGTCGAAGCCGGCGGATGACGATGCACCGGCTGCGCGCGGGGGCGGCGTGAGCGTTCGTAGGATTCGCTGACGTCGCCGTTCATGCTGCGGCCGCCGCCGCCGGCACGATCGAGCATCTGCATCGTGTTGCAGACGACTTCCGTCGCTTTGCGCTTTTCGCCGTCTTTCGTTTCGTACGAACGAATCGAAAGACGACCCTCGACGAGACACGACATGCCCTTCTTCAGATACGTGTTGCACGTTTCTGCGAGCTTGTCCCAAGCGACGATGTCGATGAAGTCCGTCTCTTCTTGCTGCTTCGAGCGGCGATTGACCGCGAGCGTGAATTTCGTGACGGCTGCGCCGGAGCCGACGTAGCGGATCTCGGGATCGCGGGTGAGGTTGCCCACGAGGATAATTTTGTTGTAGGAGCCGGCCATGTTGCACTTCTTTTCTTAGATGCGCTGCCTACCGGTCAGCGCGCAAACTCACTATGCGGGACCACAGTGCCACCTGCCTGGCACTGTTGTCCACTGATTTCTACACTACTTTTCGAGTTTAATGAACAGGGCGCGCATAACGTCTTCGTTGAGACGCATCTGGCGTTCGAGCTCTTTCGAAGCGACGGCCTCGCTCTTGAACTTCATCACGACGTAGTAGCCTTCGCGGACGTCGTCGATCTCGTAGGCCAAGCGGCGCTTGCCCAGCTTCTCGATCTCGCCGACAACTTCGCCGCCCTGGCCCTTGATGGACTCGGCGATGGCCTCGACGCGGGCGTCCATGTCGGTCTCTTCGAGCGCCGGACGCAGAATATAGGTGACTTCGTAATCGATTGCGGGCACGGAGGGTTCCCTCTGCGGACACCGGCGGAGCCGGTGGGTCGGACGGGCCGACCAGCGGGTAGCGGACCGGGCAGTGCCCGGCCAGAACCCCGGAAGTATATCACGCCGAGGACGACCAGCGCCAAGGGCCGCGAGGTCCGTCCCGCCAAGGCCGCCCCTTCGATGAAGTTCCTCGCCTCCGCCCTCGCCGCCACGATCGCCGCCGCCGCGCTCGTGCTCGACGGCCCCGCCGGCGCCGGCCCGCGCCAACGTCTTCTGCCCGGTCACGATCGCCGCCATCACCGACCTCGCCATCCTCGGCCGCCAGGACACCTACGGCGTCCTGCTCGACTTCGACCCCGGCGATACGACGAGCGTCCGGATGCGCGTCGACTCTGCGACCACGCGCTACGCGGTCGACTTCAACGATATCGGGCCGATCGGCGAACGCCGGCTCGCGCGGCCGGCGCTACTTCGTGATGCCGCCCGGCGAACAGCTCGTGACCGCGTGGATCGAGAGCACCGGGCTGCAGTCCGAATTCGCGCATGGAGTGCCCGATCACGCGGCCGTACGCCGCCGACGCACCGCGCGCCGGTGAATCCGCGCACGCTCGCCGCGCTCGACGCCGACCGCCGTCGCATTGCGCGACAACTTCTCCACGCAGAACGCCGACCGTGCAGCCGAAGAGCTTCGGTGCCGCGACCGTTGCATCGTGCAGTCAGCCCTACGCGCCGCCGCGCGCGATTTTGCCGGTGCAGCCCGACGACGTTGCCCGCCGCACGCGCCGTCCACGCGAGCGGCACGACGGTCGTGCGCGTCGATCTCGATGAAACGAGCACCGTCGTCGGTGCCGGCGTCGTCCGTTCGAGCGGATACGCGCCGCTCGATCGCGCCGCGCTCGCTGCCGCGCAGAAGTCGTCGTACCGCACCGAATCGTTTGCGTGCCGCCCGGTGGCGAGCACGTATCAGTTCACGGTAACGTTCGGCGGGGGTTAGTTTGCGCTGACTCGGGCTTCGCGTTTGGTGACGCGGTAGACGGCACGTACTTCTTTGAGGTGTTCGAGCTTGTAGAGTAGTTTCTGCAAGTGCTCGATGTTCGTGATTTGCGCGGTGATCGAGATGTTCGCCGCCTCTTTTTTCACGCGCGCGTTGACCGAGGAGACCGGGGTCTTCAACTCGGCGCAGACACCCATCACGTCTTGCAGTAAGCCGGAGCGGTCGCCGGCTTCGATTTCGATGTCGACCGCGTGTTGGATGTGGGTGACGTCGGCCCACGTGGCTTCGAGGATGCGCTCGGGCGCGGCATTCATGTAGGCCACGTTCGGACAGTCGGCGCGATGGACCGAAACGCCGCGGCCGATCGTGACGAAGCCCATGATCGGGTCGCCCGGAACGGGCGAACAACACTTCGAGAGCCGCACCAGCACGTCGTCGACGCCCGCGATGCGGATGCCAGACGCGTTGCGCGCAACGCGCCGCGTCGAGGTCGGGCGCGGCAGCGTCTGGATGTCGACGACGTTGTCGGTCTTGAGTTCTTCGCGCAGGCGTTTGGCAACGGAGGCCGCGTTGGCGTCGCCAAAGCCGATCGCCGCGTAGAGGTCGTTCGCCGTGGCGTAGTTCAGCTTACCGGCAATTTTCTCGATGACGTCGCCGCGCGCGGAGTCGATGCGCAAGCCGAGATGGACGAGTTCGCTCTCGAGCATCTCTTGCCCGAGCACCGCGTTCTCTTCTTTCTTCTCTTTGCGGAACCACTGCTTGATCTTGTGCTTCGCGCCCGACGTCTTGACGATCGAGAGCCAATCCAGCGACGGCCGCGCGCTCGACTTGTTGACGAGCACCTCGACGATGTCGCCGTTCTTCAGTCCGAAGTCGAGCGGCACGATCTTGCCGTTGACCTTCGCGCCCACGCAATGATTGCCGACGCCGGAGTGCACCTGGTAGGCGAAGTCGAGCGGAGTTGCGCTCGCGGGCAGCGAGAACACATCGCCCTTGGGCGAGAAGATGAACACCTGCGACTCGAACAAGTCGAGCTTGAGGTTCTCCATGAACATGCGCGAGTCGCGCATGTCGTTCTGCCACTCGAGCAGCGAACGCAGCCACGTAAGCTTCTGCTCGAACGTGTCGCCCTTGGCGCCTTCTTTGTAGCGCCAGTGCGCAGCGATACCGTACTCGCTCGTGCGGTGCATCTCGAGCGTGCGGATTTGCACTTCGAGCGGATCGCCGCCCGGCCCGACGACCGTCGTGTGCAACGACTGATACATGTTGGGCTTGGGCATCGCGATGTAATCTTTGAAGCGCCCCGGCAGCGGCTTCCAGATCGAGTGCACCACGCCGAGCGCGCCGTAACAGTCCTTGACGGAGTCGACGACGATGCGGACGGCCGTCAAATCGTAAATCGTCGAGAAGTCGCGGCCCTTCTGCATCTTCTTGTGAATCGAATAGAAGTGTTTGGGGCGGCCGTTGATTTCGGCGTGCAATCCGATCGCCTCGAACTGGCCCTTGAGCTCGTCGAGCACGCGTTGCACGGCGGCTTCGCGTTCGCCGCGTTTCTTCGCGACGCGTTCGGCGATATCGTGATACGCAGCCGGATCGAGGTAGCGCAGCGAGAGATCTTCGAGATCCCACTTCATGCGCCAAATGCCCAAGCGATGCGCGATCGGCGCGTAGATCTCGATCGTCTCTTGCGCGATCGTCTGCTGCTTGGCCGGCGGGAGCGATCCCAGCGTGCGCATGTTGTGCAGGCGGTCGGCGAGTTTGATGATGATGACGCGGATGTCCTTAGCCATCGCCAGGAACATCTTGCGCAAGTTCTCGACCTGCGCGTCTTCTTTCGTCTGATACGGGATGCGCGTCAGTTTGGTGACGCCGTCGACGAGCGAGGCGATCTCCTCACCGAAGCGTTCGCCGACTTCTTCGCTCGTGATGACCGTGTCTTCGACGACGTCGTGCAGCAGCGCGGCGGCGATCGTCTGGCGGTCCATTTCGAGATCGGCCAGGATCGCGGCGACGGCCAGCGGATGCTCGATGTACGATTCGCCCGAGGCCCGGCGCTGCTCGCGGTGCGCCCCCTCGGCAACAGCATAGACGCTCTCGAGCCACGCGGGGTCGAGAGAGGGGTCGTAACGGCGAACATTGGCAACGAGATCCGCGATCGTCATAGGATCTAGGCCTTACAACCCGCCGCATGCCGCATAAGGTGCGTCAGTACGTGATGAACGACGTGATATCCACGCCGGGCAGGGCCTTGCGGCCGTGGAGGTCAGCCAGCTCGATCAGCACGGCCACGCCGGCGATCTTCGCCTCGAGGCGCGCCAGCAGTCGCAGGGTGGCGGCCATGGTGCCGCCGGTGGCGAGCAGGTCGTCGATCACGAGCACGCGCTTGCCCTTGGTCACGGCGTC
This sequence comes from Vulcanimicrobiota bacterium, assembly GCA_963845455.1. Classification (GTDB taxonomy): domain Bacteria; phylum Vulcanimicrobiota; class Vulcanimicrobiia; order Vulcanimicrobiales; family Vulcanimicrobiaceae; genus Lustribacter. The sequence continues at coordinate 409,304 of CAWJSM010000009.1, forward strand.
GGCGTGGATCTCGATCGTGTTGGTGCCGTACTCGAGTTCGTACTCTTCGGTGTACTTCTCGCCGGGCAATTTGCCGGGCTTGCGCACCGGCACGAAACCGGCACCCAGAGCATACGCGACCGGCGCGCCGAGCATGTAGCCGCGGGCCTCGATGCCGACCACATATTCGATGCCCGCGCCGCGATATTTGTCGACGAACAGATCGACCATCGCCTTGAAGCCGGCGGCATCCCCGAGTAGCGGTGTGATATCGCGGAAAAGAATCCCCGGAATGGGAAAATCCGGTATCGCGCGGATCAAAGCTTCGAGCTGCACGCCCCGGCGTTCGCCCCATTCGAACGGGAACCCCGCGGCACGCACGAATCGTTGTGCTTGCGCATGAAGACAAAAGTCGGAGCACCGGCCTTCGACGATCCCGTCAGGCGCTTTGCCGTCGCCATCCCAAGTGCCGTCGTTATTACGGTGTTGTGCGTTGCGCTGGGCCGCTGCCAACCGGCTGAACGCTCGGTCGCCGAAAGCGCGCCGCCGGCCACCGTGGTGCTCGAACGCCGGCCTCCGACGCCGACACCGGCCCCGCCAACCCCCACGCCGCGTCCGACACCGCCGCCCACCCTACCGCCGGTACCCCGCGTAACGCTAGCGCCGGTGCCCGAGCGCGCGGCGCCCCGCGCCGTCCGTGCCTCGGGCGGTGGACATGCCGCGCCCAAACCGCATCCGCAGATCGTCGTGCCGTCGGTGGTCGTCGCGGGGAGCGGCGGCGGCGCCGGGACGGGAACCGGCGATGGTGCGGGCGCGGGCAATGCCGGCGGCAGCGGCAACGGCACGGGCGGCACCGGCAGCGGAACGGTCAATGCCGATGCGCCGTGCGGCAGCGTCGATCTGATCCCGGTCCAATCGCCCGATCGTGCGGGCGCGCTCACCTACGAGCACATCCGTGCCACCGTGACGTTTCCGGACGGCCACACGCAGACGGAAGAGTTTCCCTATCGCTGGGTCTATGCGAACCCGGCCGACGATCCGTGGTCGACGCAAAACATGTCCAATGCGAACTTCATCACGCGCGTCCAGCAGCCGCCGTCCGGTGCCGACGTGAGCCGCTACCCGGAGACCATCCGCTACATCCTCAACCACACGCGTTCCGACGGCACGACGATCCTCCAAGAGTGTCCGCAACAGCGCTAGCGCTGCGCTAACGCTTCGAGCCGCGCGTAGAACGCGTCGATCGCGCTGCCTTGTGCGGCGAGCGCGCGCTGCGCTCCGGTCACGCGTTCCGCGCGCTCGCTCGCGCTCGTTGCGAGCGCCTTGCGAACGGCGCCGAGCCAATCGTCGTCGTCCGAAATGAACAGCGTCGCGGCGACGTCCGGCGGAAGCCCCGTGACGCCCGCCGTCGTCGAGAGAATGGGGACGCCGGCGCTGATGTAGTCGAGCATCTTCATATTGACGCCGCCGGTAAACCGCACCGGATTCACGGCCAGATCTGCCAGCGCCAAGAGCGCGGCCAGTTCCTCGCCGGTAACGATCCCGAGCACGCGCATATTTTTCGGCCGGCTGCGACGATCGAGCTCACCCGCAACGTTGCCGGCAACGACGAACTCGATGTCCGGCGCGCGCACGGCAACGCCGGCGAGTTCCCGTGCGGCGAGAACGTTCGGCCAGTGCGAACTCCCGACAAACAAGACGACCGGCCGGTCGCCGAAGCGTGAACGGCGGCGCGTGGTTCGCGCGTCAATCGACGCAAGCGCAAATTTGGCCGGGTCCCCGAACGGCGGAACGACGATCACATCGCGCAGACCGGGGTAGCGAGCGGTGAGCGCTCGCGCAACGTCAGCGGAAATTGCAAACGTGAGTTGCGCGCGGCGCACGGCGCGCGTCTCGAGCGCAGCGACCTGGTGCAATAACGCGGCACCGCGTTCGTTTCTCGGCAAATGCGCGTCCATCAGCCGCACTTCGTCGTCCATCGCTTCGTACGCAAGCGGTCCGTTCCACGCGTGTTCGATCGCAGATATGAGATACGGCCGGGACGCAATCACGATATCGGCTTCGGCCGCGCATGCGCGGAGCCGCTCGACATACGCCGGCGTGAGACGCGGCGTCTCGTCAGCTAATACGTCGTCGACAACGACCCCCAGCGATTTGGATACGCTACCGTACGAACGCTGCTGCGCTTTGCTCGTGACGACGCATTCTTCCACAATCCCGGCGTACGGTCGCAATTTCTTGCTTGGCGTGTTGTAAGGCGTGAGCGCTACGATTGCGATCTCAGCACCCTTGCCGGCAAGCGCACAATAAACATCTGCCATTCGCCGTTGACCGCCGCTCGTTGCTGGGAACACTGCAAACGTCGTGGCAACCACGATCCGCATTCGACTCGATTACCGCAGCGAATCGGCGCAACCTCTGGAGAAAATATTCGTTGATCCGCGTTGGCATTGACGCGTGGAATCTGCCAAACGATCTTCGCGGCATCGGCCGCTACGTTCGCGAAATGGTGAAGTGCTTGCGCAACGAGCACGGCAGCGAGGTCGCGTGCACGCTCGTCATTCCGGAATGGCCGCCGACGCTCGCAAGCAGGCGCTATCTGCGCGCAATCGGCGATCCGACGTTGCCGGTGGTGTCGCGTCGCGTCGTGCGGCGACGACATTTCGACTTGCTTTGGTTTCCGTTCAACGGACCCAGCTGGGACGATTTTCGCGGACCGTCGGTGGCAACGTTGCACGACGCGCTTACGTTTGCGCTGCCGGGATTTTCCGACGAAGCGCGGGCGCCGTTCCGGCGCGCTGCCGAGCGCTGCGAACACATCGTCACGGACTCCGAGTTCTCCCGCAGCGAACTGTTGCGCGTTCTGCCGTTGCAGCCCGAACGCATCAGCGTCGTCCTGCCGGGCGTGGCACCGCTGCCGGTGGGCACCCCTGCGATCGACATCGATTCGCTCGGCTCGTACTTGCTCTTCGTCGGCGAAACCGATTCGCGCAAGGGCGTCGATCGGTTCGTCGCTGCAGCGGAGTTGCTCCGAGCGCGCGGGATCGACGTCACCTGCGTCATCGCGGGCCGCGTCGTCGGCTCGTTGCCGGCGCCCGACGGCCTGGACGTGCGCGCGCTCGGATTCGTCGACGACGTCACCTTGCAGGCGCTCTACCGCGGCTGCAGCGCGTTCGTGTTTCCGTCACGCTACGAGGGCTTCGGGCTGCCGATCCTCGAGGCGCTGCTCGCCGGGGCTCCGGTCGTCGCGAGCGCGGGGTCGTCGCTCATCGAGGCGGGCGGGGACGCGGCGCTCTACGCGCCACCCGATGACACGGCCGCCTTCGCCGAGGCCGTGCAACGCATTTTCAGCGATGCGGCGCTCGCTGAGGCACTGCGCCGGCGCGGCATCGAACGCGCCCGGACGATGAGCTGGTCTCGGTCGGCCGGAGCGCTGGTCGACGTCTTCCGGAAAGTCGCCTAGGCAACCGGGCGCACAAGGAGGTCGCCCCCGCAACGAAAAGGACGTTCGAGCATGAGTGAACCCGAATTCGAAGATATCCCCGGCACCTTGCTGTTCGATGCCGATCGCTCGCGCCGGGGCTACCACCTCAACATGTTCTGCATGTCGTTGATGAAGCCCGAGAACCGCGACGCCTTCCGCGCCGACGAAGAGGGCTACAAGAAGCAGTTCCCGATGACGCCCGAGCAATCCAAAGCGGTCACCGATCGCGATTGGAACAAGATGCTCGAACTCGGCGGCAACATCTACTTCACCTCGAAGCTCGGGGCATTCGACGGCCTCTCGTTTCAAGCGCTTGCCGCGAAGATGACCGGCAAGACCCAGCAAGAGTATGTCGACATGATGCTCGCCGGCGGCCGATCGGTCGACGGCAATCGCAGTAAATCGGAGTGGAAGAACCGTGGCTAAACTCGTTGCCGGCGTGGCGGTCTCGCACGTGCCGGCCATCGGCGCCGCTATCGACAACGGCAAGACCGGCGAAGACTACTGGAAGCCGCTCTTCAAAGGGTTCGAGCCCTCGAAGAAGTGGATCGCCGAACTCAATCCCGACGTGATCATCCTCGTCTACAACGATCACGCCTCGGCGTTTTCGCTCGAGATGATCCCGACGTTTGCGATCGGCTGCGCGGACTCGTTCGCGCCGGCCGACGAAGGCTGGGGCGCGCGGCCGGTGCCGGTGGTCAAAGGCCATCCGGAACTCGCGTGGCACATCGCGCAGTCGACGATTCTCGATGAGTTCGACATGACGATCGTCAACAAGATGGACGTCGATCACGGCCTCACCGTGCCGCTCTCGCTGATGTACGGACAGCCCACCGCGTGGCCGTGCCCGGTCATTCCGCTAGCCGTCAACGTCGTGCAATATCCGCCGCCGACCGGCCACCGCTGCTACATGCTCGGCAAAGCGATTCGCCGCGCCATCGAATCGTTCGACCAGCCGCTGCGCGTCGCGATTTTCGGCACGGGCGGCATGTCGCACCAGTTGCAAGGCCCGCGTGCCGGATTGATCAACAGCAAATTCGATAATGCGTTCTTGGAGAAGTTCTCCAAGGATCCCGAATCGGCGATGCGCATTCCGCACATCGAGTACGTGCGCGAAGCCGGATCGGAAGCGATCGAGCTCGTGATGTGGCTGATCATGCGCGGCGCGATGGACGAAAAAGCCAAAGAGATCTACCGGTTCTATCACGTCCCCGCCTCGAACACGGCCGTGGGACATTTGATTCTCGAAAACGTTGCATAAGGGGTAGTTCGAACAATATGAAGGTCGTAGTTGCTGGCCAAGGTGCTTTTGGTCAGAAGCATCTCGATGGGATCGCGCGCATCGATGGCGTGGAAGTTGCCTCGCTCGTGGGCGGCAATCAGGAATCGACGAAGGCCGTGGCGGCGAAGTACGGCATTCCGCACTACACGGGCGATCTTGCCGAAGCGCTCGCGCAGCCCGGCGTCGAGGCGGCGATTCTCGCGACGCCGACGCAGATGCACGCGAAGCAGGGCGAACAAGTGATGCGCGCCGGCAAGCACGTCGAGATCGAAATTCCGGTCTCCGACACGCTCGCCGAAGCCGAACGTCTCGTGGCCGTCCAAAAGGAAACCGGCATGATCGGCATGGGCGGTCACACGCGCCGTTTCAACCCAAGCCACCAGTACATTCACAACAAGATCAAGGCGGGCGAACTCAAGGTACTGCAGATGGACGTGCAAACGTACTTCTTCCGCCGTACCAACATGAACGCTGCCGGCCAGCCGCGCAGCTGGACCGACCATCTTCTCTGGCACCATGCCTGTCACACGGTCGATCTCTTCCAGTACCAAACCGGCGGAACCGCAACCGTCGCGCATGCCGTCGAAGGCCCGATGGATCCGAACCTCAAGATTGCGATGGACATGGGCATCTTGATGAAGGTGCCCAGCGGCGCAATTTGCACGCTCTCGCTCTCGTTCAACAATGACGGCCCGTTCGGAACGTTCTTCCGTTACATCTGCGACAACGGCACGTACCTCGCGTATTACGACGATCTCAGCGACGGCAAGGGCAATAAGATCGACCTGAGCGGCGTGGCCGTCTCGTTCGACGGCATCGAACTGCAAGATCGCGAGTTCTTCTCGGCGATCAAAGAAAAACGCGAACCCAACGCCAGCTTCGCCCAAATCCTACCCGCCATGCAGACCCTCGACAAACTAGACAAAGACATGGGCGGCTCCCCCCGGGCCTAGTGTCATCCCGAGCTTGTCGAGGGACCGCCACTAATCGTGCCTGACACGCCCTACGGCATGCCGCCATACGTGATCGAACGCGTGATGGCGAAGCGCGGGCGATTGGCGGTCTTCGAGCGGTTCGATCCGCTCAAGACCGCGCTGCTGTGCATCGACATGCAGTATTTCTACGTCGGCGAGATTCCCTCGGTGCTCGCGATCATTCCGAACATCAACCGCATTGCGAAACGGCTCCGTGAGCTCGGCGGCTTGATCGTCTGGGTCGGGATGAGCGCCGGCGAAAACGGCGAGAGCCGCTGGCACGTCTATCACGATAACTTCTTCACTCCCGAACGCGGCGCCAATCATCGCGACGGTCTCTCGCCCGGTCACCCCGCGCACGCGTTTCACGCCGATCTCGACATTCAACCGCACGATGAGATCGTGTATAAATCGCGTTTCAGCCCGTTCATCGCCGGCGCCTCGAACATCCAAGACGTGCTGCAGCCGCACGGCATCGAGAACCTCATCGTCGTTGGAACGGCCACGAATATGTGCTGCGAGTCGGCGGCGCGCGACGCGATGATGCTCGACTACAAAGTCGTGATGGTCGCCGATGCCAACGGCGCGCGCTACGACGACGACCACCTGGCCGGATTGACGAGTTTCTACCAGAGTTTCGGTGACGTGCGCACGACCGCAGAGGTCACCGATTCGCTGCTAGCTTAGGCTACGGCGACGGACGATTCGTAACCACGTTCCACTGCAGCTTGGTGAGCGTGTCGCTCGTGAGCGGCTTAGTCGTATCGACCTTTGCCTGCTCGTATGCAATTTGGGCGTAGTTGATATCGAAGGTGTCGACGAGCTTGCCCTTCGAGTTTGCGCTGAGTTGTGACGACGTGATGTAGACATTTTTCATAATGAACAGCTGGTAGGGCACGACCTTGCCGCTGACGTTCTTGCCGATGACGAGCACCAGTTCGGGAAGGTGCTTATCGCTGATGGCATCTTGCGTCAAGATCGAGGCGCCTTCAGAATCTGCCCCGGTGACGGTCATCGACTCCATCGTCGCTTTACCCGCCCCGGCACCGCCGCTGGCGCTACCAATATTCTCCGGCTTGCCGACGCCGATCGAGAAACTGGTGACTTTGTACATGTCCGCCGGCTTTTGCGTGACTTCTCCCTTAGGTTCGCATACCCTCGATCTGGCCGGCTGGAATTTTGAGATAGTAGACGTCGGCGAACGCCGGCGCGGCGATTGCCGTTACGGCGACGGCGGAGAGCGCGGCGGCGATGCGCGCAATCAAAGATGATTTCATAAAAGACTCCCATCAGAAGAACCAGGTGGCCGGTTGCCGGTCTTTGGCGCGGTGGGAACCGTCCCATGGCAAGCGAGCCATCGCCCGCCCAGTGTGACGCGATCCTAAGTGCCACCCAGATGGCACTGTCCGGCGCGATACTGCGGCCTATGTCCGCTTCACCGATCCGCGCGGGTCGCTTCGCCTTCGTCGACGTCGAAACGACCGGGTTCGACCCGAACAAGTGCGCGGTCGTCGAGGTGGCATGCCAAATCGTCGAGGCGGGTGAGATCGTCGCGACATTCGAGTCACTGGTCAACCCGCTGCGTGGCATCCCCTCGTTCGTGCAGGCGATCCACGGCATCCACGACGGCATGGTGTGGGGCCAGCCGCACATGCGCGAACTCGTGCCCACCCTGCGCCGGCTCTGCCGCGGGGCGGTGATCGTAGCGCACAACGCCGATTTCGACCGGCGCTTTCTGCCGTTCTTGGCCGCGCAGCCCTCGGCGTGCTCGTGGCGCCTCGCCTCGCTCGTGGTGCCTGAAGCGCCGAACCACAAGAATCAGACGCTCGGCAACTTTTTCGGCGTGGACGATCCGCAGTTGGACGGCCGCCGGCCGCACCGCGCGCTCGCCGACGTGATCGTCACGCGGCACGTGTTCTTCCACTGCATCGAACGCTACGTCGCGGCAGGCAACGGCGACAACCTCGAAGCGCTGTTCGACTTTCTGCAGCCGAAGTATCTGCGCGATCAACCGGCGTAAACTCTCATCGTGCAGCGGGTTGAAGGCGGGTTCATCTATTCGGCGTCGGATCTCAACAACGATCTGGAGTGCCGCCGCTTAACCTGGCTCGAGAACCAACTTGCGTCGGGGCTGTGGGTGCGGCCGGAAACGGGTGCGGCCGTCGAGCTCATCGCCGGCAAAGGCGACGCGCACGAAGCGCGCTACTTCGACGATCTGCGGCGGCTGCACGGCGACGCGATGATCGTGTTCGAAACGCGGCTTAAGGACTACACGCTCGCGGAGATGGCGGCGGCGGAAGCGGAAACGCTCGCCGCGATGGCCGGCGGCGCACCCGTGATCTATCAAGCGACGTTTTTCGACGGCACGTTTCTCGGCCGCACCGACTTTCTGCGGCGCGTCGAGACGCCGAGCGAACGCTGGGCGTGGAGCTACGAGGTCATCGACACCAAACTCGCGCTGCACGCCAAGGCGCACTTTCTCTTGCAGTTGTGCAACTACAGCGAACACGTCGCGCGGCTGCAAGGCACGATGCCGGCCTACGGCTATCTCGTACTCGGTTCGGGCGCTGAGGCACGCTTCCGCATCGATGATTACCTCGCATACTACCGCCATCAAAAGCGCAGTTTTCTCGCGCGCGCGGCACATCCGGTCGAAGCGTATCCGGCGGAGATCGGCCACTGCACCGTCTGCCGCTGGGCCGATTCATGCGACGCGCAGCGCGAAGCCGATGACTACCTCGGCATCGTCGCGCTGATGCGCCAGAGCCAGATCGATAAGCTCACCGCGAACGGCATCACGACGATCGGCGCGCTCGGCGCCGCGGACGACGAGCAGCGCCCCTTCGGCATGATCGAAACAACGTTCAATACGCTGCGCGCGCAAGCGCGGCTCCAGCATATTCAGCGCAACCGAGGATCGCTTGCTGCACGAACTGCTCGAACACGAGGAACGCCGCGGCTTCTCGCTCTTGCCGCCGCCGGCCGAGGGCGACGTCTACTTCGACATGGAAGGCGATCCGCTCTACACGCCCGAGCGCGGGCTCGAATATCTCTTCGGCGTGCATCTCGGCCCGAGCGATGAGTACCGGGCGTTCTGGGCGCGCGACTTGAGTGCGGAGCGCACGGCGTTCGAGCAGTTCATCGACTTCATCGTCGAGCGGCGGCAGCGCTATCCCGACATGCACGTCTATCACTACGCGCCGTACGAAACGACCGCGCTGCGGCGGCTGATGGGCGTCTACGGCACGCGCGAGGCGGAACTCGACACGCTGCTGCGCGGTCAGGTCTTCGTCGATCTGTACGCCGTCGTGCGCCAGTCGGTGCGCATTTCGCAGCCGAGCTACTCGATCAAGAAGCTCGAACCGTTCTACGGCATGGTGCGCAACACCGACGTCAAGCGCGGCGACGATTCGATCGTGCAGTTCGAAACCTGGCTCGCCAACGGCGACGAGGAAATTCTCCAGGACATCGAGCGTTACAACGAAGACGACTGCCGCTCGACGTGGCTCTTGCATCGCTGGCTCCTCGAGCGGCGCGCAGAACTCGAACGCACGCTCGGCGCCGAGGTGCCGTGGCGCGAGCCGCCCACGCCGCCGAAACCGGATGAAACAACGCCCGGCGACGAGCTTGCTGCGCGGCTGCTGGCCGATCTTCCGGAGTTGCGCACCAATGCCGACTTGCGCACGGCGGACGAAAGCGTTCGCGCGCGCTGGCTGCTCGGGCATCTCTTGCAGTATCACCGCCGCGAAGCGAAGCCCGGCTGGTGGAAGATTCACGATCGTCACGAGAATGCCGATCGCTTGATGGAATTCGACCATGAAGCGATCGGCGAGCTTTCGTGGTGCGCCGACGTCAAGCCGTACAAGGCCAAGGCGAACGATCGGAACCTCGTCCACACCTACGCGTTTCCCGATCAGCTGTACAATCTCGGCCGCGGCAGCGTGTTCTGCCCCTACACGAAACAAGGCGCCGGCGATCTGATCAAAATCGACGACGATGCGAACCGTCTCGAGATCAAACTGTCGAGCAAAATCGCGCCGCTCGAGCTGATCGCGCTGATCCCGGGACCGCCGATCCGCACGCACGTGCTCGAGGATGCGTTACATCGCATCGCATCCGCGTACGAAAACGGGACGATCGGCGACCGCTTCCCCGCGGCGTTGGACATTCTGCTGCGCCGGACGCCGCGTTTGACGAACGTCACGCCCGGCACGCCATTGCAGCCGCCCGAGATCACGGGCGATGCAATCGCCGCGCTCGTCGGCGCGCTCGACGGCAGCTACCTGTTCGTGCAAGGACCGCCCGGCAGCGGCAAGAGCACGACCGGCGGCGACGCGATCGCGGCACTGCTCGATGCGGGCAAGCGCGTCGGAATCGTTTCGCGCGGCTATGCCGCGATCGGCAACCTGCTCGACAAAGTCGAGGAGTCGGCCGTCAAACGCGGCGTCACGTTCGTCGGCCTGCACAAACACTCGGGCGACGAGCACGCGTACGAATCGGGTTTATCCGAGCCGATGATCGTGAGCACCAGCGACAACAACGCCTTCGTCAATCAGGAGCACCAGCTCGCCGCGGGCACACCGTGGCTCTTCGCACGCGAAGAACTCACCGGCAAATACGACGTGCTGTTCATCGATGAGGCGGGACAGCTTTCGCTCGCCGACGCGCTCGCCTGCGCCGGCGCGGCGCGCAACGTCGTGCTGCTCGGCGATCCGCTGCAGCTCGCGCAAGTCTCGCAAGGCTCGCATCCGCTCGGCAGCGGCCCGTCGGTCCTCGAGCATCTGCTCGGCGAGGATCATACCGTGCCGCCCGAACGCGGCGTGTTCCTCAACATCTCCTATCGCATGCATCCGGAGATCTGCGCGTTCATCTCGCGCACCGTCTACGACGGACGCCTGCGTTCGGCCGGCGTCACCGCGAACAACCGCGTGGTCTCGCCCGGTCTGCACGGCGCGGGACTGCGTTATCTGCCGGTCGAGCACCGCGGCAACAGCCGCGAGTCGCCCGAAGAGGCCGACCTGATCGCGGCCGAGATCGACGCGCTCCTGCGCGGCAGCGTGGTCGCCGGCGCGAAACCCGAGCGGCCGATGACGGTCGACGACATCCTCGTCGTCACGCCGTACAACGCGCAGCGCCAGCGCATTTCGCGCGCGCTCGCGGCGCGCGGTCACGCCGGCGTGCGCGTCGGCACGGTCGATAAGTTTCAGGGCCAGGAAGCGCCGGTCGTCTTTTATTCGATGGCGACATCGAGCGGCGAGGACATGCCGCGCGACATGAGCTTCCTCTTCGAGAAGAACCGCTTCAACGTCGCGATCTCGCGCGCGCAGTGTCTCTCGGTGCTGGTGTGCTCGCCGCAGCTGCTCGAAGTCCGTTGCCGGACGCCCTACGAGATGATGCTGGCCAGCCTGCTCTGCGCTTTCGTCGAATCCTAGGACCCCGAAACGAGGGCGCCAAAGACCAAGCGGTGAGCCTGCGCAACATTCACCTGTCGATCGCGACGACCGATTACGACCATTTCCGGGACTTCCGTACCGGCGTCGTCAACGCGGAGGGCATCGACCACACCTGGTCGATGCACGGGCACCATGAGGTCTTCGCCCGCTTCACGCTCAATCGCGAGTGGGACGTCAGCGAATTGTCCTTCGCTAAGTTCGCGGCCCAAGTCAGCCGCGAAGACAGCGACATCATCGGCCTGCCGGTGATCTGCTCGCGCCTCTTCCGCTTCAGCTCGTTCTACATCAACAAGAACAGCGGCATCAAGAAAGTCGAAGACCTGCGCGGCAAGAAGATCGGCTCGCCCGAGTGGGCGCATTCGGCCGCGGTGTACATGCGCGGCTGGATGATGAACGACATCGGCATCCCGCTGCAAGACGTGCACTGGTATCAAGCCGGCGCAAACGACCCCGGCCGCGAGGAAAAAGTCGAGCTGAGCCTGCCCGAAGGCACGAAGCTCACGCGCGTCTCCGATAAGTCACTGAGTGAAATGCTGGCCTCGGGCGAGATCGATTGCGCGATCATCGCGCGCCCGCCGACGTGCTTTCTCGAAGGCCACCCCGACGTCGTGCGCCTCTATCCCGACTATCTCGAGATGGAAGAAGACTACTACAAGCGCACGCACATCTGGCCGATCATGCACATCATCGCGATGCAGAAGCACATCCTCGCCGACAACCCGTGGATCGCGCGCAGCCTCTACAACGCGTTCCTCGAATCGAAGCGCCGCAGCATCGAGCGCTTCATGGATCCGGCCGTTTCGCGCTATCCGCTAGCCTGGCTGCCGACGTACGCACGCAAGATGCGCGACATCTTCGACGGCGATCCGTTTCCGTTCGGCATCGATGAAAACCGCACGACGCTCGAAGCGCTCACGCTCTACACGTTCCAGCAAGGGATCGCCCATCGCAAGATGGACCCGGAGGACATGTTTCCCAAAGGGGTCATGACGAAGGTCATTATTTGATGCGTTTGGCGAGTTTTATCGCTAACGAACACCACAGCTACGGCGCCGTGTGGGACAACGGCGTGACCGATCTGGGCCAGCGCATCGGCGCAACGTACCCGACCCTCAAGGACCTGATCGCCGCCGGCGCACCCGGACTCGCTGCGGCGCGCCGCGCCGGCGCCCCCGTCGATCTGCGACTTGGCGAGATCGAATACGTGCCGCCGGTGCCGGGCGCGGAGAAAATCATCTGCGTCGGCATCAACTATCCCGAGCGTGCCGACGAGTACAAAGACGGTCGCGAAAAACCCAAATACCCGAACCTGTTCGTGCGCTTCCCGGGCTCGTTCGTCGGCCACGACATGCCGATCGTGCGCCCCAAACATTCGGATAAGTTCGATTACGAGGGCGAGATCGTCATCGTGATCGGCAAGAGCGGACGCGACGTTCCGCGCGAGAAAACGCGAGACATGGTGTTCGGCCTGACGCTCGGGAACGAGGGCAGCCTGCGCGATTGGATCCGGCACGGCACGCTCAACGTCACGCAAGGCAAGAATTTCGACCGTTCGGGCAGCATCGGTCCGTGGATCGTTCCGGCCGGCGACGTTGCGCCGTTTCAACCACTGCACCTCACCACCTACGTGAACGGCGAACTGCGCCAAGACGATACCACCGACCGCCTCACCTGGGATTTCGCGGAGCTGATCCGCTACATCACGATGTTCGCCACGCTGAACCCGGGCGACCTGATCTTCACCGGCACGCCCGTAGGTGCGGGCGGCCACCAGAAACCGCCGAAGTGGCTCGTACCCGGTGACGTCGTCGAAGTGTCGGTGCCGCAGATCGGCACCTTGCGCAACGCCGTCATCGACGAGGCCTGATCTCTCCTCACTTTCTTTCCGGAGCACGCATTGTTATGAACGCCGTCGACCAAGCCCTCAACGATCTCATCATCGCCAACCGCATTCTCTCGAATGAAAACGTGGTCGACGCCTACGGACACATCAGCGTGCGCCACCCCGAGAACCCCAACCGCTACTTCCTCGCCCGCTCGCTGGCGCCGGATCTCGTGCAAAAGGACGACATCCTCGAGTTCGACCTCGAGAGCAACGTCCAAAACGGCGACAAGCGGCCGCCGTATCTGGAACGCTTCATTCACGGCGCCATCTACGAAGCGCGGCCGGAGATCATGTCGGTCGTACACGCGCACGCCGAAGAAACGTTGCCGTTCGGGATTACCAAAGACAACAAGACGCCGATCCGGCCGGTCATCCACTCCGGCAGCTTCCTCGGCGCGAACATTCCGATCTGGGACATCCACGATCACTTCGGCGACACCAACTTGCTCGTCGGCAACGTCGCGCAAGGCCGCAGCCTCGCGAAGCACTTGGGCGACGGCAACGTCGCGCTGATGGCGTGCCACGGCTTCGCCGCCGCCGGCCGCTCGATCATCGAAGTCGTGCGGATCTCGGTGTACCTGCCGCGCAACGCGCGCGTGATGCTCAACGCGCGCCAACTCGGCACCGACCTGCGCTACCTCACCGATGGCGAAATCGCCGCGCGCAACAGCGGCTACAGCCCGTATTCGAGCGAGACGTGGCGCGCGTGGGAGTACTGGGCGAATCAAGCCGGCGTCGGCAAAATGCTCCACAAACCCGACGGCGTCTAGCGCGCGATGAAGCTTGCAAGCTACGTCGCCGACGGCGTGCCGTCGTTCGGCGCGGTGACCGGCGACGGCGTCGTCACGCTGAACCGCCGCCTCAAGCAGCGGTACGCATCGCTGCGCGAGGCGCTCGCCGGCGGTGCACTCGATGAAATGCGCGCGGTCGCGAAGAGCGCCGCGCCCGACCGCGATTTCGCCGGACTCGCAATGTTGCCGGTGATCCCGCATCCCGGCAAGACGCTCTGCGTCGGCATCAACTACGCCTCGCACGCAGCCGAACAAGGCGGCGGTGTGGCCAAGCCCAACATCTTCACCAAGTTCGACGACGTGCTCATCGGCCACAACGGCACGATGATCCGCCCGCAAGGCCTCGATCGAGTTCGACTACGAAGGCGAACTCGTCGTCGTCATCGGCCGCGGCGGCCGCGCCATTCCCGCCGCGAAAGCACTCGACTACGTCGCAGGCTACGCGTGCGGTTGCGACACCTCGGTGCGCGACTTCATCAAAGCCTCGCTCGTGACAGGCAAGAACTTCCCGGTCACCTCACCGGTCGGCCCGTGGATGGTCACGGCCGACGAAATTCCGGATCCCTCGAAGCTCACGCTCATGACGCGCCTCAACGGCGTGGAAGTGCAGCGCTCGGGCGTCGACCTGCTGATCTACTCCGTGCCGATGCTGATCGAGTACGTGTCGGCGTTCACGCCGCTCGCACCGGGCGACATCATCTTCACCGGCACCCCCGACGGCATCGGCGCCAAACGAACCCCGCCCCTCTGGATGAAAGACGGCGACATCATCGAGGTCGAAATCACCAGCATCGGCACGCTGCGCGCAAGAGTCGCCGACGAATAACGCTGTCATCCCGAGCAAAGCGCGAAGCGCGTCGTCGAGGGACCGCCACTCAGCGACGCCGATAGAGGCGGTCCCTCGACGGCGCGCCCTGCGGGCGCTTTGCTCGGGATGACAATAGTGGTTAGGCTACGATCTGCTCGATCGTGCCGTCGGGCAGTTTGCCCTGGGCGCGGTATTGGCCGATGTGTTTGAGGACTTCGGAGTCGGTGACGGTGTAGAGCACCGCATCGGTGCGCGCCGGTCGCGACGTGCTTGCGCCACGTGAACGGCGGCACGACCATGATGTCGTTGGGCTTCCAGTCGAAGCGCTCGCCGCCGATTTCGCTGTAGCCTTCGCCGTCCATCACGACGATGAACGTGCCGCAGGTTTCCCGCTTATAGCGCAGCTCTTCACCCGAACGGATCAGTTGCGCCGAGTAGTTCATCGTCGGGAACACCGCGGCGCCCGTGATCGGGTTGACGAACTGCATGATGATGCCTTCGTACGGATCGCCCGATTCGACGCGCAGTTTGTCGAGCGTCGCGCGCACGTCTTCACCGCGGTAGTGGAACAGCGGCGCGGCCTTCTGTCCCCAGCCGCGCTGATGCGACACGAATGCCGGCTTCAGGCCGCCCGTGCCGTAGAGAGTGTGCGAGTAACCGCACGGCACGGTTTCCAGTTGCGAGGTGGCGCCGGGGCGATTGATGTCCTCGTAGGCCTGATCGACCCACGCGCAGTCGAACATCTCCATCAACGGCCAATCGAGCATGTCGATCCAGATGACGGGCGTCGTGCCTTCGTTGCCGTGATCGTGCCACGTGCCGTTGGGCGTGAGGATGAGGTCGCCGCGGCTGGCTTCGCAGCGCTCGCCCTCGATGTTCGTGTAACCGCCGTTGTCGGAAAGAATCGTGCGGCTGGCGTTGGGGCTATGGATATGCGCCGGTGCGATGTCGCCCGGATTGTAGATCGAGATCGCGCAGCGAATCGTGTTCGTCACTTGCAGACGGCCGCCGAGACCGGGATTGCACAGCAGAATGCTTTGACGGTCGGCAAACTCGATCGGCGGAACATCGGCCTTCGCCGCGATCTGCGAGATGCGGTCGAGGTAGGGACCGTAGTCGGCCCACTTCCAGCGATACGGCAGCGCCTTGAGCTGGTTTGTTGCAACGCGGCCGGAGGTCTTCGCACCGGCGCCGCTCGTGTCGGAGAACCATGCCTTTTGAGCCGGCGCATTCATCTCCGTGCGCAGCCAGAAGTTGTGTTCCGCAGCTTCGAGATTGAGCTGCTCCATCAACTCGCGGGCTTTGACGGGAACGGCCTTGCGGCCGGTTCCCTCTTTCGGATCGATGACGGTGGCCATTATTGTGCTCCTTGCATGAACGTTTCGAGTGCGCGGTTGTACTCGTCCGGCCGGTCGAGGTTCGAAAGGTGCCCGGCGCCCTCCAGCTCGACGATCGTCGACCCGGGGACATCGGCGTGGATCTGACGGGACCCGGCCAGCATTGCATCTTTCGTTCCCACAATCACCAACACCGGCCGCTTTACCGCGGCCAAGCCGGGCTGATAGTTGAAGTGGGCGAGCGCCCCGCAGCAGCCGGCGAACCCGGCGGGCGGGGTCGAGAGGATCATCTCCCGGACTTTGGGGATGAAGGGCGGCGCCTCAGGGGTGAGGGCGGTCGGGAACCAGCGGGTCAGCGTGGAGTCGACCAGGGCGGTCATCCCGGACTGCTGGGCGATCGCGATTCGCTCTTCCCACTGCTGGGTTGACGCCGGCGTCGAGGCCGACGAGCAGTCGCAGGGCGCGACGCCGATGACCCGGTCGGGATGTTGCTCGACGAGCCCCAGCGCCGTCATGCCGCCCATCGAGACGCCGGCGAAGTACGCCTTGTCGATCTCGAGCGCATCGAAGAGCCCGATGACGTCGGCCACCAGCAAATCGAACGTGTACGGCCCGGGCGTGACCTCGGTGCCGCCGTGACCGCGCTGATCGTAGCGCAGCACGCGGTACTTCGATTTGAAGTACGCCGCCTGCGCATCCCACATGCCGACATTCGTCGCAAGCGAATTGCTGAACACAATCCACGGCGCGCCTTCGGGCCCGTCGACTTCGACGTTGAACGTGATGCCGTTCGCTTTGATCTTCATTCGTTACCTTAAACGTCTCAGCGCGGCAGAAAGTTGAGCAGCAGCGCGAGCAGCCCGCTCGGATTGGTCGACGGCATGAAATGTCCGGCGTCGATCGCTTCGAAGCGCGCGCCCGGAATTTGCGCCGCGATCGCTTCCGACCCCGCGACCGGACGCACGACGTCTTGATTACCGCCGACCACCATCGCGGGACATGCGACCTTGCCGAGCGAGCCGCGTTTGTCGGTCGTTGCCAACAGGCGGAACGCGAGCGCGAAGCCGACCGGATCGTTCCCGAGGTAGCGGCCGCGATAATTTTCGTACGTCTCGCGGTCGGAAAGTTCGGGCGGGTACGAGCGGTCGAGCATCTGCGGTAACACACCACGAATGCCCTCGCGTTCGGCTTGCGACGCGATTTTCTCGAGCGCTTCAGCGCGCGACGCATCGACGCCGGGCGCCGGATTGCAGAACACGAGCGACGCGACGTTCTTCGGATCGCGCTCCATGAACAGCAGCGCCTGCATGCTCGACGCGGCGATCGACACCACGTTATACGGTCCGGCAAGTTTGAGCGCGCCGAGCAAGCGCTTGCAGATCGTCGACGAGCGTGTCGAGCGTGTACTGCGCGCGCACTTTTTCGGACAATCCGAAACCGCGCTGATCGTAGCGGAAAACGCGATAGTTTTTCGCGAGCCCGGGGACGACGCCGTCCCAGCTGTCGAGCGTTCCGCCGAGTTCGTGCAGCAAGATCACGACCGGTCCGGCACTGCCCTCGAGCTTGTAGTAGAAACTGGTTCCGTTGACTTCAATCCAGGGCATAGGCGTACAGGATGGCGATGTGCGTTCTCATAAGGTGAATATCGTGCTTGCGCGACGGATCGACCTTCATCACCACTATTGTTCGCCCGAGTGGTTCGCGTACCTCACCGAACACCACGAAAAGAGCTATCCGTTTCCCGGGAATAAACGGTTGAGCACGTGGTCGGCGGCGGCCGGCGTCGAGGCGATGGACGAAGGCGGCGTGCAAACCGCGGTGCTCTCGACGACCACGCCGGGCGTCTGGTTCGGCAACGACGCCGATGCGCGGCGAATGGCCCGCAACATGAACGACTTCGGCGCGAACATCGTGCGCGAGTATAAGGGGCGCTACGGTCTCTTCGGCTGCTTACCGCTGCCCGACATCGAAGCGAGTCTGCTCGAGATCCCCTACGTGATGGATACGCTGAAGGCCGACGGCATCGGCGTGCTCTCGAGCTACGGCACGAAGTGGCTCGGCGATCCGTCGTTCGGTCCGGTGTGGAGCGAACTCAACCGCCGCAAGGCCGTCGTGTTCAGCCACGCGACCGCGCCCGAGTGCTGCCGCACCGTTATGCCCGGATTCGATCCGACCACGATCGAGTTCAACACCGATACCGCGCGCACGATCATCAACCTGATCGAGACCGGTACGGCCGAACGCTATCCCGACATCCGTTTCATCTTCTCGCACGCCGGCGGAACGATCGCCGCGCTTGCCGGGCGCTACTTGGGCGCGCAGGTTGCACGCGCAACGCTCGCATCCGAGGTGCCGTTCAACACGAAGCTCGGTCAACTGCGCCGCTTCTATTACGACACGGCGGGCTCGGCGAACGCCGTCAATATGCAGGCACTCAAGATGATCGTGCCGCCCTCGCAAATCGTGCTCGGTACCGACTTCCCATGGTTTACCCCGGCGACGATTCTGGCCGGCCTCGCCGATGCCGGCTTGTCGGCAGATGAACTGCGCGGCATCGACTACGAGAACGCCTTGCGCATCTTACCGCAATACGCGCGGACGTAACGCGATGCCGCTGCGCCGCCGCGAGTTCCTCGGCCTGACCGGCGCTGCAGCGGTGAGCGGGTTCGCCGCCGCGAGCGGCCGTGCGGCGGCCGACGATCTCACGGTCGTGCACGCGCTCTCCGTGCCCGCTGATGCGGCCAAGCAAATTCTCTATGCGCAGCATGCGAATCTGTTTCGCAAGCGCGGGCTGCAAGTCGACCTCGCACCGATGGGCAGTGGTGCCGCAATCTTCGCCGCCGTCGTCGGCGGCTCGGCCGACTTCGGTTCCGGCAGCCTCTTCCCGGTGTTCACCGCGTTCGGACACGGCATCCCGCTGCGCATCGTCGCGCCGATTTCGATTTACGACAGCGATCACTGTGACACGTGGCTGCTCGTTGCCAAAGACTCGCCGATCCACACGCCGCGCGATCTCAACGGAAAGATCATGGGCGCCGATGCGCCCAACGACATCTACGTTACCGCGACGCGCGTGTGGCTCGATCAGCATCGCGGCGACGGCAAATCGCTCCGCCCGGTCGAGTTGAAGGCGACCGAGCAGCTCGCCGCGCTCAACGCCGGACGCATCGACCTGGTCGTGCTCAAACCGCCGTATCTCACGGTCGCGATGGAATCCGGCAACGTGCGCGTGCTCGGCAAACCGCTCGACGTTATCGCGCCGCGCTTCATCGTGTCGTGCTGGGTCGCGACGACCGCCTACATCGCGAAGAACCCGGCCGTCGTCAACGCGTTCGTCGGCGGGCTCACGGAGGCGGCGCGCTACGTGAACGCCCATCAAGCCGAAACCGTCGACCTGGTCGCCGCCTTCTCGGCGCAAGATCCGGTGCAGCTGGCGCACGGCGTCCGCTCGGTGATCGCGACGACGGTCTCGGTGGCTGACGTCCAGCGCCCGCTCGACTTCGCGTTCAAATACGGAATCATCGACCAGCACTACGATGCCAAGGCTATGCTGGCCGCCAGTGTCCCCATGACCCACTGACTGAGGTATACTAGAGCAATGCTGACCCACGAAGAAAACGAGCTGCTGTGTCGCGTCGGTCCCGGTACCGCGATGGGCAAGATGATCCGCAGCTACTGGATCCCGGCGCTGCTGAGCGCCGACTTGGAAGCCGGCGGCGACCCGAAGCGCGTGCGCCTGCTGGGCGAGGATCTGGTCGCGTTCCGCACCCACGATGGGCGCGTCGGGCTGCTCGATGAGTTGTGTCCGCATCGGCGCGCGTCGCTCGCGCTCGGACGCAATGAGAACGGCGCGCTCGAATGCCTCTATCACGGCTGGCGCGTCGACTGCGCCGGGCGCATCTTGGACGCCCCGGTGGAACCGGAAGAATCGACCTTCAAAGATCGCATCCGGGCGACGGCCTACTCCGTCTATGAATCCGGCGGGGTCGTGTGGGCCTACATGGGCGAGCCCGGTCAGGAACCGCCGCCGGTCGATCTTCCCTTCACGCAAGTACCGCAGGAAAACGTGTTGACGGTGCGCGTGAACATCAACGCCAACTGGGCCCAGGGACTCGAAGGCGTGATCGACTCATCGCACACGAACCTGCTGCATCGCCACGGCGTGCGTCCGAGCGCCGACGTGACGACGACGACGCTCGACACCGGCATCGTTGCCAAGCGGCCGTCGAACGACACGCGCCCGCGCATGGAAGTGCAAGACACGCCGTACGGCTTTCGTTACGCCGCCATTCGCAAACCGCTCACGAATCCCGAAACGCAGAAGTACGTACGCGTGTCGCTCTTCATCGCGCCGATCTTCGCGATGTTTCCCCCGCCGAAGGGCTGGATCTTTTTGCAAGCGTTCACGCCGATCGACGACGAGCACACGATGTTCTTCTTCTTCCAAGTCTCCGAGACGGCACTCGATGAGAAACGCCGCGCGGAGCTGCTCGAGTCCATGTGCTTGCGGCCCGGGGTCGAGCTCGACGACGAGTTCCGCCTGAACCGCAACCGTGCCAACAACTGGCTGCAAGATCGCGGCGCGATGCGGCGCGGCGAGAGCCACACCGGTATGGGCGGCGGCGTGAGTCCGGAAGACATCGCGGTCCAGGAGAGCATGGGGCCGATCCTCGACCGCAGCAAAGAACACCTCGGCGTGAGCGACACCGCGGTGATTCGCTTCCGCCGGATGATGCTCGATGCGGTCAAGCAGTTCACCGAACGCGGCGCAACGCCGGTGGGCCTGGGTCAATCGATTCCCTACGCGGATCTGCGCGCGGAAGAACGCATGCTGCCGATCGACGAATCGTGGCATGCGGTCAGCGCGGCCGGTGCGGAGCCGGTGCCGGCTTAGGTGGCGAGCAACTCCTCGACGGCAACCGCGCGGCTGATCGAACCGAACTTGAGGCCGGCCGCGAGCGCGAGGCGGATCGACTGCAGCTGGGCATCCGGCGCGTAGAACGACCGGTGCTGCTTCGCGGCGCGAGCGACGTCCTGATGCGTTGCGGTGGCGAGCGCGGTTGCGGTTTCGGTGGGATGATCGTTGGCCCAGCGCGCGACCTTATATATTGCCGACGTGAGTTGCCGCGCGACGGCGGGATTCTGCTTGAGCCAGGACTCCGTTGCAAACCAGACGCTGGTGGCGTAATCGGCTTGGTACGGATTGGCAAAGATGCGCACGGTCGGCGGTAACTCCGAGATGTAGGGTTCACCCATCGTTGCCGCGGCGATCGTGCCGCGCTCGAGCGCCGGGGCCATCGTCGAGTACGGCATCTCCACGAAGTGGATGGTCGAGAGATCGGCTCCGTTGGCGGCGAGCCACGCCTTCGTCATGACGAACGACATCGACGATTGCAGCGTGACGACCCCGAGCGATGCACCGTTGAGCTCTTTCGCAGTTTTGATCGGCGATGATTGCGCCACGCAGACATACGACGTCGCGGTTGTGGGCGTATACACTGCGCCGGTCGCGAAGATGCGAAACGGGATGCCGTGAATGACGCCGTTCGCGATCGCGAGCGGATCGGCAACGCCGGCATCGAGTGCGCCGGACACCACCGCTGCGGCCGTCGCCGTGCTGCTCGAGAACAGGCTGACGTCCAGCGTGATGCCGGTCTTGAGCGCCGGCTCCGCCGGCGCAAAGAACAGCGGCTCGGCATACGATCCCGACGGTGAGGTTCCAACCCGCAAGCTCGCGGTTTGCGCGCGCAACGGTGATGCCGCCGCCGCCAGAGCCAGCGCGGTACCGGACGCGATGATTTCGCGACGCGTGATCATTCTGCTGAACCACCTTCCTTCGGAGAGTCGTTGCGCACGGAGAGAAACGCCATCGCGACCGCCATGCCGCCGGCGATGGCCAGCGTCGTCAAGACCGGATTGCGCAGCGGCTTGCGCGTGCCGAGCATTGCGTCCATCGAGACGTTGCCGTAGTCCGTTCCGACGAGCGCCAGTGCGACCGCGGCGTAGAGCATCGGCACTTCCATCGATCCCGGCTGCGCGAAGAAGCCGTACTTCAACCGCACGCAGCCTTGGGTGACGATCATGAACGAAATGAGCATCGACGAGCCGGCCGGGCCGCCGAAGCCGAGCGCGATCAGCGCACCCGTGGCGATTTCCGTGTAGGCCGCAATTGCGGCGTACGTTTCGGGTGGACGGAAGCCGAAGCCGTCCATGATCTTCGCGGCGCCTTGCGGACCGGGTCCGCCGAACCAGCCAAGAGCCTTTTGCGCACCGTGTGCGGCGATGCCGCCGCCCACCGCTAGTCGCGCGCCGAGAAGAGTCAGATCGCGTATCATTTCGTTCTGCTTCACTCCCTATGGCCAATTACATGCGCAGGCTGCGCTGAAAACCGCCACTAACGTATCACTCGTGCATCGTTACCAATTCCTTGCCTCAATGAGCGCGACGGCGGCCTTCGGCGCCTCGACGATACGACGCGCATCGGCGCAAACCACGCTCACATCCATTCGCATCGGCTCCACGGCATCGGAGGCGACCGGACAGGCGTTCTATGCCGCCGATCAAGGCTTCTTCCGCAACCACGGCCTCGACGCGCAAATCACGGCGCTGACGTCCGGCCCGGCCGGTGCGGCGGCAATGGTCGCGGGAGATCTCGACGTTGTCGAAGTCGACACCGTGACGCTCGCCAAAGCCTACGATCACGATCAGCCGTTCGTCTTCATCGCTGCGGGACTGCTCCATACGCCCAAGGCGCCGACGCTCGGCATCATCTTGCGCGACGCCAGCGCGCCGAGCAGCTACAACGGGAAAACGTTTGCCGTCAATGCACTGCAAAACATCGCGGTCGTTTTGGGCGATGCGTGGATCGACCGTAACGGCGGCGACGCTAAAACGCTGAAGTGGGTCGAGATGCCCTTCCCGGCCATGACCGCGGCGCTCCAACGCGGCATCATCGATGGCTATCCCGCACCGGAACCGTTTCTCAGCCAAGCCGTAAAAGCCGGACTTCACGTGGACTACTTGGTGAAAAATCCGCTCGCCCCGGCAATCATGCAGGGCGGCTGGATCGTTACGCGCGATTGGGTGGCGAAGAATGGTGCCACGGCGCGCGCCTTCGTCGCGGCGATGCGCGACGCGGGTAACTGGGCGAACCACGATCGCACGGACTCCGGTAACATCCTCGTCAAATATAGTAAGATGGCGCCCGACGTCATCGCCGGCATGGGTCGAGGCGACTATGAGGATCGCCTGGATCCCGCAACCATTCAGCCTCTGATCGATGCGAGCGCGCACTACGGAATCATCTCGAAGAGTTTTCCGGCGCGAAACATCATCGTCACGCTCTGAGGCCTTGCCGCCCGTGATGTTCGTCGCAGTGGGCGGGCATGAACATCACCGCTCTGCAATTCGGCCTTTATCGCGACGGCGATAATAACCTCGATACGGTTCAGTCACCGGTCATCGATCAAGCCTTCCGCGTCAGCGCCGCCGACGCCCAAATCGCCGTCACGGTCGAAGATACGACCGCACGGCGCGACTTCGTTCAAGACGGCGGCCGGCGCACCGAGTCCTACGATCTGCGCGGCGGCGAGATCGACGGTCCGGTGCAGGTCGACGCGCCGCACGATCCGTCCTCGCGCGAGAACCTCGCGCGCTTCGTCGCCCGCACGCTCGATGCCGCGCAGCATAATAACGCCAAACAAACCTGGATCGATCTCGTCGATCACGGCGGCGGCGACGGCGGCGGTCTCGAAAGCGACAGCCACCACGGGATCATGTCGTCGACCGATATGGCCGGGGCGATCGCCGACGGCATCGCAATGCATGCGCAAGCGCATCCCGAAGACGCGGGCCGCACGATCGATGGCGTCGTCGCGAACCAATGTTTGATGTCGACTTTGGGATTCGCCGATGCGTTCAGTCAAGACGGCGTGAAGTATCTCGCGGCATCGCCGGAAACGATGCTCGCGCCGGGCACGCCGACGAGCGTGGCCGAAGACATCGCCGAGCCACATCGATGATCCGGCCGCGATGGCGAAGGCGATCGTGAAGGACACGATGCACACGAAGTACGGCATGCCCGGCATGGGATCGTACACGCCGGCCGCCGCGATGGACGTGCTCGATCTCGACGCAACGAAGATCGGCGCGATGCGCTCGGCCGTGAAGACGCTCGACCAGCGCGCTGACGACGCGCGGCGAAGGGCAGCGATGCGCGCGCAAGCCGCGATTCTCGACGATGCCCGTTCGGTCGACGGCATGGTGCGCTTCGACGACGGCAAGCTACCGTGGCACGCCGATCGGCCGGCGATCGCGCTCTACGACACGTTCGCGCAAGACACGCGTCTCTCGAACGACGTGCGCACCGCGGCAGCCACCGCATCCAAGGCCGTCGGCGACATCGTGCTCGCGCACAGCGAGAGCCACGGCTTCGTCCGCCTTCGGCGGCGCCGACTACCGCGATGCCGTCGGACCGACCGTGCACTTCGCGACCAGCAAGGGCCAGCTCGATCCGTGGGCCCCGAAGGTCAGCGAAACGCACACCGCCTTCTACAAAGAAGTCGGCGCGGCAAAACTCGATCACGCGCTGCTCGCGTAATCGATTGGTGTCGCGCTAGTCCTTCACGCCCGTGATGATCGTTATGCCGTCGCCGGCCGTCAGCATTGACATCTACCGGCGCACGCGGTAGCTTCGGGGATAAAGTGCCCACTAGCGGAATAAAAGGCCCGAATATCGGCACGAGTGCGTCGCGCAAGCGCCTCCAAACGCTCGACCGCTCGACAGACGTTCTTGAGGCTGTGGTCCAGAGCGGTGGTCTGACGTTAGCGGAGGTTCGCCGACGCCTCGATCTTGGGGCGACCGTTGCGCACCGGATCCTACAAACGTGGACGGACCTCGATTATCTCGCGTTCGATCCTCGACGGAAGGTCTATCGCGCCGGCATCAAGTTGCTCTCGGTGGGGATGCGTGTTCGCGGCGCCTTGATCAACGATGACTTGCAAGGCCGTTTGTATCGCGTCGCAGAGGCGCTCAGCTGTACGACCAACGCGGGTCTACTGTATGGGCGGCAGATCTTTTATATCGGCCACGCCGAATCGCATTACACCGCGCCGGCACATTTGGAAATTGGGACCGTGCTCCCAGCACACGCGACGGCGATCGGTCGCGTGCTTCTCGCCTGTTTGCCTAACGAGCGCATCTACGAGATGTATGGAACGGCCGGCGTTCCCGCATTCGGATCCGAAGGGAGCCGGCGTGTCGACGACCTCATCCGGGAACTCAGAATTGTCGAGCGTGATGGCTACGCCGTCTGCTATCAAACGATCCATGAAGCCACAGGCAGCGTGGCGGTTCCACTACGCGATGAGGCGACAAATGTCGTCGCCGCTATTAACGCGATTGGAGCGATCGAGCGTTTTGATCAAGAGACGATCGCCGGGACGTATCTGCCGGCACTCCGAGAAGTGGCAAAGCGCCCGTTGAAGCTTCCGGCGCTTTTCTTGGGAGTACCGACCGACCTTCAGTAACCGCCTCTTGTCAGTTCGCGGCAGCGGGGACAGGCGCCGGCGTTCCCGGCTTGCCGATGCGCGCAAAGAGCTCTGCCTCTGGAACATCAAAACCACCGTTCGCCGCCGCCTGCTCGTGAACGTGCGCTGCCGTTTGCGAAAGCAACTCGCAAGCACGTCGCACATTCCCAACGAGGGCTCCAGCCCGCTTAACGATTTTCCCATTGACGAGCACGGTCTCGACGTTCTGAACGCCCGCCTGCTGAATGATCGTCGCCGCCGGATTGCGCTTATCCCAGCCCACCATCGAAATATCGTCGGCGCGCAGCAAGACGATGTCGGCTGCCTTACCGGGCGTAAGCGAACCAATGCGGTGATCGAGTCCAACCGCCATCGCCCCGCCCATCGTGCCCCAATAGAGTGCCTCTTTGCAATCGAACGGCGTATGCGAATAGAATTTCTGAGTCAGCTTATCGATCTCTCTGGCGCGCTCAACTTGCAGAAGCAGCCGCAATTGAAAAAACATATCCGCGCTGTTGTTTGCCGTGATATCGGTACCGACGCTCACGTTCACGCCCGCATCCCGCGCAGCGCGGATGCTCGGCCAGCCCAAGCCCATCTGATACTCGGTTTCAGGCGTGTACGAAACGTGCCCGCCCGCAGCCCCGAGCATGGCCCACTCGTCCTCGCCGGTAAAATACATGTGCACGAGAACGAGATCCGGTCCAAGCAGGCCGAGATCATTCATCTTAACGACTTCGCGCATCAAAAGCCCGTCATAACCGCGGCGCGAATTTGTGTGCATGAAAATCCGCGCTCCCAAACGACGCGCCACGTCGAATTGCGCGCGAACCGGCACCGGATCTGCACCCCAAAGAAAAGGCTCTTCCGGGCATACGCCGATACTCAGCAGCGGGTCCGTGGAGCCGAACTCCTTTGCGGCAAAGCGCTCGAGGAACGCGACTCGTTCCGACACCGCGCCAAAACCACTTCCATCCTTCGCAAGTCCCGTGAAACCGAACGACCAAACGGTACGCATGCCGGCTTCGCGAACGCCTCGAAGGTTTTCGCTTGCATGCTCAGGCGTTCGAACGTTGTGACAATATTCTGCGACCGTCGTGACCCCGGCATTGAGTGCCTCGAGGCCACCTTGGAACGATGTCGCGTACATGTCTTCCGGCCGAAAAAACTTCGCCGCAAATAATCTGATGTTTCCCGTGAAATCAAGGATGGAGTAATCGGCCGTAACGGCCCGCATGCCGCCTTCCCACAAATGACGGTGCGTGTCGACGAAGCCTGGCATAGCAATGCAGCCGCTTGCGTCAAGAACCTCGGCGTCGCTCGCCTCAATCCCGGATCGAACTTCGCGGATATCTCCATTTTCAATCAAGATGTCCGCGCCGTCGAGATTGCCGATGCCGGGATCGACAGAAACGACGAAAGCGTTTCGAATCAGCGTTCTCATATCAGAGCCTCCGTTTTCTTGGTGCGCATACGGTTGGCAACGGGCCATGTCACGGACTGGCGAATACGACCGCGACACTCGCCGAAGCTGATCGACGCGAATCCATTCCGACTCGCACGCCCGCGAAAGATGACTTCGTCCTCATCTTCAAGCCAGGATCGTGACTCGCCGTTCGGCAGCACGATCGGCACGGTGCCGCGCACCGTCAACTGGGCAAGGCAGGCCCGGCTGTCCGGATCTGGACCCGAAACGGTGCCGCTCCCGAGTAAATCTCGAGAAAGCAGATTACAGCTGTTACTCGCGTGGTGTGTCACCATCTGCGCAAATGTCCAATACAGGTCGCGAACGTTGGATTCCGTCAGCCGGGCCGCGCTATCACCGGCTTCGCGCATCTGCGCCGTCAGGAGCCACACCTCAAGCACGATATCGAATCCACCTGCGGTTGCATCCACTTCCGAGGCCAAGTAATTTAGAGCCGGCGGCTGACCCTTATCGCGGCTAAACGCCGCCGTGCGGAATGGTCGCAGCGCTTCGTCCGTCACCACCCACGGCGATATCGTCGTCGAAAGGTTCTTCGCCAAAAACGGCCCGAGCGGCACGCTTTCCCAGCGTTGAATGTCACGCACCGACCAATCGTTCAACAGGCAGTAGCCAAAGAGTTGTGCTGGTGCGTCGTCGATGCTGAGAGGCTGGCCCAACACTGTGCCAGGCCCGATAAATGCTCCCAACTCAAGTTCATAATCAAGCTCGCGCGTTGGTTCAAACGAGACGATTTCCCCATGCGCTTGCTGCACATGCGGCCGGATCACATCATTCCCGGACACGCCAATCGAACTCGCTCGACTGTGATACGCGAGCGGAAGGCTCAGAAAGTTGGGGTCGAGCGTGCCCGTCGGGCTCATGCGCATCTTGTGGAAGCTCGAAGTAAGAAAATCGGTGAAGTTCCGCGGCTCTAACGGCAGCGCCATTCGAATGTCCCTAATCGGCACGAG
Source organism: Vulcanimicrobiota bacterium (assembly GCA_963845455.1). GTDB lineage: Bacteria > Vulcanimicrobiota > Vulcanimicrobiia > Vulcanimicrobiales > Vulcanimicrobiaceae > Lustribacter. The sequence continues at coordinate 437,261 of CAWJSM010000009.1, forward strand.
ACAGGCGGCGACTGCCTCACGCGACGCGTTACCTCGGGAAAGTAGATCGAATAGGTGCGCCCGTAGCGCACCAGCCGATGCGTCACCGAGACCCATGAGCGGCCCGAGGTTTTTCGCCGCAACTGCCCGCCTAACTGACTCACCACAGCCAGCTAAGAGATCTGCGTCAGCGGCGCGACGCAAGTCCAGCACCTCGTCCCCAATTCGGACACCACACCGGGTCGCCTCGGACCCATCGTAGCTGAACGCCCCCGATGGGAGGTTTTGTAGCGGGAAACTCCGTGTGCAGCTCGTTCGCCGAGGCAACGAAGCTACAGCGAGCCTCGTCGTGCGTCTGGTTGAGATTCATGACGGTAAAATGGCGACAGCACGAGTCCATCCAGCTGAGCCGCGATGAACCTTGACGGGAAAGCATGCGATCTCAAAGCCGTCCGCAGGGAGGCACTCGAGATTATGTAGTTTTTCAATATGCGAGAAGCCGATCTCGCGTCCGGCACGAAGGCCTTCCCAAATGAGCGAGGCGTCACCCGAGCTCTCAACTTGCTTCCGCGTATGCGAGAATGGGGCGTTCCAGCTCCAGGCATCCGTTCCAACGACATGGACCCCGCGTTCCAACATCCAAAGGGTGGCGGCCTTACCGACACCGCAACCCGATTCAACATAATCGTCCTCGCCGTATCGCACGCCGGCGCTCGTGTTCACGACGACGATCTCAAGCGGCTTCAGCTCGTGACCTATACGCTTCAGCTCTGCTTCGATGTCGCCGGGCTGCAGCACGTAACCGTCCTCGAAATTGCGACAGTCGAGCTTGACACCCGGCTGGAAGAACCATTCAAGCGGGATCTCATCGATCGTCGATGACGGCTCCCCGCCTTCTTTCAAGCGATGATTCATGGTCGAGAAGTAATGGTAAGGCGCGTCAACGTGCGTCCCGTTATGCGTCGAAATCGTGCAGCGCTCGACGGCTGCGTACTCGCCATCCGGCAAGTCAGATACCGGGATCCCGAAATACTCGGCCATTCCTCCAGCGGTCGCGTGATGGTCGAGATACTTGATTTGGGGGAGAATCGCGGGCGGATCGCTCGCAATACCAGCTTGAAGCGTCACAGAAATATCAACGAAACGTCGCGTCATGAATTGCATTTTCTCAGTTCTTCAGTTTATCGGACAGCGCCACGTAGTCGTTGGTAAACACTTGCGCCGGGTCAACGTGTGCCGGCGTTTCCGACATTGCTGCGATGAAATCCATCGTAATCGAGATATCCGCGGGATTCAGGCGCGCCGTCTTCGGAAACTTGCAAGTTGGCTGCTCCAGGCCGCATCAAAGAGCGCAGGCTCGGTGTCGGTGAAGAACGACTGAACCGCAGCCTTCGCCTTTCCCGGGTCGTTGTGCATCAACGCGAGGGCCTTGCTAAGCGCCTTCACTACTCGCGCGGCGACTTGCGGGTTTGCTTTGAGCCATGAGTCCTGCGCGACCAAGCCAATGTAAATAATGCCGGCAATCGGTTTGTACTGTCCCGCGGCGAAGTCGATCAATTGCGTTGCGCCGTGGTCGTGCACGGCAACGGCATTGGTCGGTGGGCGTCGCGACGAACCCATCAATTCGGTGCTGGTCGAACGCTGCTAGGATCGTGGGACCGCCACCGATCGGAGTAATGGTAACGTCCACGTCGGGCTTCAGACCGGCGTCACGAATAATACGTTCGAGCAGATAGTCATTTGCGCTGCCGGTGCCGTTGGTAGCGATCGTGAGACCGCGTAGCGCCTTTATGCGCTGTGTGATCGGTGAACGATCGCTGACCCGCAGCTTGTCCGCGACGTCTTTTCGCAGCATGAGTTCAGCGATGAATTGATTGCTAAGTTCGGCAATGATCTTGAGCTTAAACCCCTTTCCGACTGCCTCGATCGGAGTCGCCGGAAAGCCGAGTGCCATCTGTGCGCTGCCCGCATTGACGGCCGTTAGGGCAGCGGGGCCCGACTTGACGACGACCACATCGATGTCGATGCCCTCGTCTTGGAAGTAGCCGAGCTTACGCGCGATATACAACGGCGCCCAAATGAGGCTCTCGTTGGACTGGGCAATTACCACGTGGTCGGCCGCGCGTGCCATCCCCGTGAGCGGCACGAACCACATGACAACGGCCAACAGGCATAGGGTTTTTCGCATGCTTTCTCTCCTGTAGCCGCGCACTAGACGGCGACTTCGCGGGCTTCTTCTGCCGCTTGCCATGGCATAAAGAACCGCTCTGCAAATTTGATCAATACATTGAGCGCGGCGGAAAGGGCGAGGATCCCGGCCACGGCCGCAAACGCCCCGGCGGTATCGAATTGCGTCGTCGCCCGATCCACGAGGTATCCGAGGCCCCGATTTGCCGCGATGAGCTCGGCAATGATGGCCCCGACGAGCGCGTACGGGGCGGATAGACGCAGGCCTGAGAACACCCAACTCATGGCCGCCGGCAAGATGATCGTGCGGACCAGCTGTGTCTCGCTTGCCCCCATGAGGCGAAAAATCGTGATCAGCTCGCGGCTGACACTTCGCACGCCCGAATACGTGCTAAGAAAGACCAAAAAGAACACGACAACGCCCGCAAAAATGATCTTCATCGGCACTTCGATGCCGAACCACATTACGAAGAGTGGCGCAAGCGCGACCTTTGGCAAACTGTAGAGGCCGATCAGAAACGGATCGAGCACGTCGGCTAGCAGGCGTGCTCGCCCCAAGATCAGCCCGGCGGCAATGCCCGCGGCGCCCCCGATGACGAACCCGGCCCCCGCCTCGAAAGCGGTAATCGACATGTTGCGCAGTAGGCTGCCATCGGCGAGCATTGCGTAGAGCTTCGCTCCTATGGCGGAAGGCGCACTGATATAGAGCGGCGAGACGAAGCGGCCCGACACGAACTCCCAGCAGGCGAGCACCACGGCAGCAAAAAGCAACCGTAGAAGCCAGATTTTCATACCGCCCCCACCGCCGTAGGGACCGCCTGATCGGTCATCATCATGTCCCACAGACGTGTCGACATCTCGGCAAAGCGAGCCGAACGCCGAATCGTCAAGAGATCGCGATCTTCCGGGAGATCGATCCGGACGATCTCCTTAATACGTCCGGGACGCGACATAAAGACGACACAGCGATCCCCCAGCGCCGCCGCTTCGTCGACATCGTGCGTGACAAATAGCATCGTCTTTCCGAGTCGCCGGCACAGGGTCCGTAGCTCTGCCTGCATCGTTAGACGCAACTGCGCATCGAGAGCAACGAACGGTTCATCGAGCAAAAGCGTCTCGGGGTCGTAGGCTAGCAGTCGGGCCAGCGCGGCACGCTTGCGCATCCCTCCCGACACCTGCGAGGGATAGGAATGAGCAAAAGCAGTTAAACCGACCGTTTCGAGCAGTTCATCGACACGACGTTCAGCCTGACGAGGGTCGAGCCGTTTGATCTCGAGCGGGGCCCGAGTGTTACCGGCGATGGTACGCCATGGCAAGAGATGATCGCTCTGGGTCATGTAGCCCGTTTTATGATTGAGCCCGCGGACCGCGTTGCCGCGATACAGAACGTCACCGGATGTCGCTGCAAAGATGCCTGCGAGCATGTTGAGCAGCGTCGACTTCCCACAACCCGACGGCCCGAGAATCGTGACGACCTCGCCGGCTGCAATGTCAAGCGTGACATCGATGATTGCTGGAAGCACTGTACCGCCGGCTTGCGGAAAGGCTTTCGTCACGGATCGAAACTGCGCGAGCAAATCCATATTTTACGCCGCCTTAATACACTCGGCAACTTGCGCTCCCCTATCACCTTTCCTTCCGGTATTTTATTCTTTTGCGAACTTAACGCTTCGGACGTGCCGCATATCGGAAAAGCTCGTCGTCGCTACGCGCACGCATCGGTTCTACGGTGAGACTAAGCTTGCCGGATATCGGAATGCCGCAATCCAGCGCTCGCGTTTTTGCTGGACTGCCGGTGCTATGCTCTAGCGGCTATGATGACGACAAAACCTCGAATCGTGACGCTTGAAGAGCACTACTTGGATTCTGAAGTTGAATCATATTTCGCGCTGCCGAGCGGAGCATTTTCCGCCAAACTCAAGGATTTCACGACGACGCGTCTCGCTGCCATGGACGCAGCGGGCATCGACGTTCAAGTCCTCTCGCATGCTCCGCCAGGCCTTCAGGGAGTCGATGCGGCGTCCGCGACGTTGATGGCGCGTCGTGTAAATGATCGCCTTTACGAAGTCGTCCAGGCAAATCCAGAGCGCTTCGCCGCCTTCGCTTCGATACCAACGACGTCACCCGACGCCGCAGATGAATTGGAGCGCTCTGTGACGCAGCTTGGATTCAAAGGAGCGATGATACACGGACTAACTGATGGCCTCTTTATTGACGACAAACGCTTCCGCCCGATTCTCCAACGCGCGGAGGCACTCGACGTTCCGCTCTACCTTCATCCAGCCGATCCGCATCCGGCCGTCACCAAAGCTTACTTTGGCGACTATGCACGGACCCATCCAATGTTCCTACGCGCGGCATGGGGCTTTACCATCGAGACTGGCACGCAAGCAATCCGCCTCGTTCTCAGTGGCGCGTTCGATGAATTCCCGCGATTGCAGATTATCCTCGGCCATCTCGGTGAGTCTATTCCGTTCTTGTTGACCCGGATCGACGAAGCGCTGGCTCGTGACACACCGATGAAACAATTCCGTGAATGCTTTTCAAAGCACTTCTATATCACGACGAGCGGCTTTTTTTCAGATGCCGCGTTGCTCTGCTGCGTCCAGGAACTGGGGACCGAGCGAATTCTGTTCTCAATTGACTGGCCCTACGCGTCGGAGTCAAAGGGAACAGAATGGTTGCGTCGTGTTCACCTCAGCGCGGCCGACAAGCGAAAGCTCTACCACGAGAATGCAGAGCGCTTGCTAAAGATGTGACTCCCCGATTGGCACAGCTACCCGGATTAAAAACGGTCGCCCGCTCAAGGGCAACATCCATTTCTAGATAATAGCGGGCCTAAGCCGAGATCTGCTCGGCTTCGGGAGTTAGGACCGCTATGAAAAAGATTGCGCTGCTCGCGTTGTCCCTGGTACTTGTTTGCGGATCGGTCGCGTGGGATCCGAGCGGAAAGTAGCTGCCGGCATGCAATTCGTTCCGCACATCGACCCGGCGTTGCCGTTCTCGACCGCCGTCATCGTCGACGGCATCGCCTACATGTCGGGCAACATCGGGATCTTGCCCGACGGCTCGGTGCCGCCCGGACTCGAGCGGCAGTCGCGGCTCGCGCTCGATAACATGATCGCAGCGCTGAAGCTCGCCGGGTGCGCACTCGAAGACGTTTTCAAGTGCACGGTGATGCTCGCCGACATGAACGACTGGTCCGCATTCAACAAGATCTACCTCGAGTATTTTCCGGCAAGCCGTCTCCCCGCACGCAGCGCGTTCGGAACGACCGGGCTTGCGCTTGGAGCACTCGTCGAAATCGAGTGTCTGGCGAAAGTGCCGGCCTAAATGTGAAAGATGCGCTCGGCGTTGAGGTGGTAGATCTTCTCGCGGTCGCTCTCGCTTATCGCGGCTTCGTCTAAAAATTTCACCGCCGGGCCCATCGGCTGATACGGGTAGTCGATCGCCCACATGATGTTGCCGGCGCCCATCGCCTTGATCGCGCATTCCAACGCCGGTCCGGCCGAAGCGTTGCCGTTGGCGGAGTCCGCGGCACCACTCGTCGTGATCGCGATGTTCTGGGCGAACACATCGCTGAACTTCGGCCCGGGAATGCGCGCCATACCGGCTGCCCAGTCGCAACGCCAGAGATAGAACGGCAGCGTTTCGCCCATGTGTCCGATCACGATTCGCAGCCGCGGAAACTTGGCGAAGATTCCGGCGCAGTACATCCGCATGACGTGCGTGCTTGTCTCGGTGTTATAGCCCCACAGCGGTCCCGACATGCCCGGCAGCTCGAAGGCACCGGCGAGGCTCTTCGAGGGATCGCGCGGGTGCAGGTAGATCGGCCGGTCGAGCCCTTCGGCGGCTTCAAGGATCGGCCAGTACTTCGGATCGTCGAGATACTCGTTGTTCGTGTGCGAGTTAATGATGAAGCCGTTGAGGTGCAGCGTGCGGATCGCGCGTTCCATCTCGGCCACCGCGCCTTTGCCCTCTTGCGGCGCGACGGCGGCGAGACCGCAATAGCGCGTCGGGTGACGGCGGATCGCCTCGGCCAAGCGGTCGTTGACGAGCGCCGCCATCTCGCCGGCCAAGCCGGGGCGCAACAGCTGGACGCCGGGCGACGTGAGCGAGAGCAGCTGCATCGCGATGCCGTACCGATCCATTTGTTCCAAGCGCTGGGCGTCGAAATCGACGAGTGCGTTCGCTACCGGGCTCTCGGCGTTGCTCTGCAGTCCGAACACCCGTGCATCGAGCGTATCCCAGCTGCCCGCCGCGAAGCCGCGGTAAAGTTCGCGCAATTCCGCGATGTTGAATGCTTCCTCGGTCGCTATCCGCGGGTAGGCGATCGTGCTGATGTTACTTCTCGTCCGGATCGCGAACCATCGGCTCGACGGCAATCTCCGTGTTTTGCAGGGTGCCCTTGACCTTGTCGACGCGCCGGATGTACACGTTCTGGTCGATGTCACGCGTCTGCGCGTCGATCACGATGGGTCCGCGCGCGCTTTCGAACTTCATCCCCTTCAGCAGTTCCATCGAGCGATCGGGGCTGAGCGCGCCGTTCTGCGCTTTGGCGAGCGTGAAGATGGCGTTCAATGCATCGTACGTCGCAACCGAATAAAAGTCGGGCGTGCGAATCCCCGGGTCAGCGGCACTCATGTCGCGCGTGAGCTGCCGGTTCAACGGCGATGAATGAACGGCGGAGTAATTCATCGACGTGTACAGCCCGATCGATGCATCGCCGAGGCCTTGCAAGCCGCCGGACTCGTTGGTGAGATCGCCGGTTGCCAGCAGTTTGACGCCGCTCTTGTCGCCGCCGGCGGCGATCCACGCGCGCAGAAACGGCTGTCCGAACGTGGTGAGGAACGCGAACACCGCCTGCGGTTTTGCATCGCGAATGCGCTGTACGTAGGGCGAGTAGTCGTTCGCGGTAATCGGCACGCGGACTTGGCCGAGGACGGTTCCGCCGGCCGCCGTGTACGCGGCCTCGAAACTCGACGCGGCGTCGATTCCCGGCGCCAAGTCGAGCACGATCGAGTAGACGCTCTTGAGATTGTTCTTCACCGCCCAGCGCGCGAGCGGATACGTCAGTTGCGCTTCGGTATAGCTGAACCGCGCGGAGTACGGATTGTGCTCGAGGATGCCGAGCGCGCTCGCATTTGTGATGAAGAGCGGCACTTTCGCTTGGGTCGATGTGAGCGCGACACCCATTGCGTTCGGAGACACCGTCAAGCCCATCAGGAAATCGACTTTGCTGCCGACGACCAATTCTTGCGCGAGACGTTTCGCCGTCTCCGGCGCGACGCCGCCGTCGTCGCGTTTGAGGATTTCGATCTTGCGGCCGGCGACGGTGTCGCCGTGCTCCTTGAAGAACGCGGCGACCGCGGCGTCGGCGGCTTTTCCGGCCAACTCCAGCAAACCACCCGAGAACGTTGCGACCCAGCCCACCCGCAGCGGCGGCAAGTCGGCGGCACTGACAAGACGCGGCGCGAGCGTCGCTGCGGCGAGCGAACTCAAGACGTGCGAACGTTTCATGGTCTCCTTCAGCCGGCGTAGCCGGAACGCCACGCGCCGGGCAAGACGCCGGCCGTGCGATAACTCGAGAGAAAGCGGAAGCGCGGCTCCCACGGGTTGGCGGACGCTTCGATTGTCGCGCCGAGGTTGAGAACGATGCCGTCATCGCCGAACGCCGGCCAGCGCGGCAGGCCGGCCCCGTTCGGATCGCCGGTCGTCGCGAAGTTGACCCAATATGCCATCATCACTGCAGCGAGCGCGCGATCGGCCTCCGACGGCGGCATCGCACCGTCGACGATGAACTGCGGCGTTAGCGTCCCGAAAACAAATGGAATTTCGACGATGTGCGAGGCGATCGGCACGTACGGCGATGTGTAGGTGAAGGTGTAACCGAAGGCCGGCGCTCCCGCGCGATGCTCGACCCCAAGCCAGTCCCAAATCTGCGCGCTGATCAGCAAATCGCCCGCGAGTTCGTGCGCTGACGCCGTGGCCTCGGCATCGCTGCCGGCCGGATACAGCGTGAGGAACTCGGCCAGGCGATCGGCTCCGAACATTCGCTCGGCCGCGCGCCGGAATTCTGCCGCGTTTGCGTGCGGCAGCGCCATGTCGTGGAACGGATAATGTTCCGCTGCGTTCCAGCCCGCCAGCAGCGGAACGGACAGCGCCTCGCCGCGCAAAAAGCGCGCCATTGGGACGTCGGGCACGACGTAGCCATCGATGCTCGGCGAAAACGCCGTCGTGCTCGGGTTGCGGGAGAAATCCCACATCGCCGCCGCGTTGACGTCATCGGCCGGCAGCGCCCGCAACGCGGCAATCGATGGTGCCTTCAGGCGTTCTGCCAAATCCGCTGCCGCGCGCCCGCGTTTCATCAAACGTTGAGAGCGGACCGTTGCTGCTATCCCAAAACGCGCCGCTCTGCCCGATCGCTTTGTGGATGAGGCCCTTAGTCAACGGCGATGCAAGCAGTATGCCGATCGCGTGCGCGCCGGCGGATTCCCCGAACACCGTCACGTTGCCGGGATCGCCGCCGAACGCCGCGGTGTTTGTCTGAACCCAACGCAGCACGGCGATCTGATCTTGCAAACCGTAATTTCCCGACGGACCTTCGCGATCGAGTTCGGGATGGCCCAAAAAGCCGAGCACGCCAAGGCGATAGTTGAAGCTCACGACGACGGCGCCGAGCGCCGCCAGTCCCGTTCCGTCGGTCACCGGCGACGCGGAGGAGCCGAACTGAAAGCCGCCGCCATGAATCCAGACCATCACCGGCCGCCGCTCGTCCGAACCTCGCGCCGCTGTCCACAGGTTGAGAGTGAGGCAGTCCTCGTTATGCGGCGGCCCTGGTACTTGGTCGCCGGTCAAGGCTGAAAGCGCGCGATAGCCGTAGCGCGTGGCATCGCGCACGCCGCTCCACGCCGGCACGGGTTGCGGCGCGCGCCAGCGCAAGTCGCCGACGGGCGCTGCCGCATACGGGATGCCTTTGAACGCGAGCACACCACGTTCGTCGCGCGGAAGGCCGCGCACGACTCCGCTATCGAGCTGCACGTCGCTGCCGAGATCTGGCTGCGTGCCGTCTATGGCCACGGTCGAACACCTATCCGCAAATTAGCTAATATTTGCGAAACGCAACTATTGTGCTCTGCAAGCAAGTTTCCTGCGATCCTGCGGCGTATCTAAAAACATCCCATGAAGACTGACGACGCGTTCGATCTCACGACGTACTTCCCGTATATGATCGGGCGGGTCGGCACGTATCTCGAAGAAGCAGCAACGCAGGCTCTGCGAGCGCAGGGGATCTCGCTAATGGAGTGGCGCGTGCTCGGCACGCTCCTAAGCCGCGAGAACTGCAGCATGGGGGAACTTTCCGACGCGGCGGCCATACCCGCGACCGCGCTGTCGCGATTGGTCGGCAGCATGGAGCGCAAGGGAACCGTCGCCCGTCGCCGTTCCGGCACCGACGCCCGCGTCGTCAACGCGAGCCTGACGAACCGGGGCCGTACGCTCGCGCTTCGGCTGGTGCCGGGAGCGCGTGCCCGCGAGAAGTCGCTCCGGTCACTGCTCAGCGCTAACCAAGCACGCGTCTTGCAAACGGCGATCGCCCGCATCTATACCGCGTTGCACGACGAAATTCGCTCTTCGTCGTAAGGCTCGGAGGCCGCCCGGCCGGTCCATGCGAACGGGTTTGGATGCAGCTTGATAGCCGGTCCCTGTCAGAGCGCGCCGACGAGCTCGAAGCCGCCATGGCGCTCGCGCTCGAGAACGTCACCCCGGTGAAGTCGGTCATCTACATGTCCGGCGAACGCGATCCGCGCGACGGTCCGTTGGTGAAGTCGCGCGACCCCAAGTTTCAGGGCAAACTCAAGCTGATGGGACCGGATCCGCGCCTTGCGCCGCTGCCGGCCAAACCCACGCTGATCGACTTCTTCAAGCTGCGCTTTGCCGGGATGCACATGCTGCAATCGGCGCGGCTGGCGCGCGCGAACGGACTCGAAGACAAAGTCGTGCTCGCGTGTCTGCTGCACGACATCGCGGTGGCCGGCTTCATTCAGGGCGACCACGGTTACTGGGGCGCGCAGATGATCGAACCGTACGTCGATGAAGAGATCACGTGGGCCGTGCGCGCGCACCAAGCGTTGCGCTTCTACCCCGATCCCGACGTCGGCTACGAGTATCCGGAAGTCTACATCACGAACTTCGGCGCCGACTACAAACCCGATCCGCACATCCAGCGCGAATACGAACGCGCGCGCAAACACAAGTGGTATATGACCTCGCGCATGATCACGGTTTGGGACATCTATTCGTTCGACAAAGACGTCACGGTCGACATCGACGATTTCACCGATCTCATCGCGGAACATTTCCGGACGCCCGAAGAGGGCTTAGGCTTCGACGATTCGCCGAGCGCGCACATGTGGCGCACGATGAATATGCCGACGCGGATGCTCTAACTCGATGTCGCAGACGATCCGCATCCAAGCCGATGACGGTGGTTCGTTCGACGCCTACCTCGCGCTGCCGCAAGAACGCCCAGCGCCTGCGCTGATCGTCGTCTCCTCGATCTACGGCGTCAACCGCGGCCTCAAGCAAACGATCGAGCGGTATGCGCGGCGCGGCTACATCGTCGTTGCGCCCGATATCTTCTGGCGCACGCACCCCGGACCGATCGAGAGCAACGACCGGGCCGAAGCGATGGCACGGCTCAACGCCTACCAAATCGGCCCGGGCATGGATGACCTGCGCGCAACGCGCGATGCGCTCAAGCAGCTTCCGGAATGGAACGGCAAGTTCGCCGTTGTCGGCTTCTGCTTCGGCGGCCAGCATGCGTTCCTCGGGCTGACCCGGCTCGGCGCCGACGCCGGCGTGTCGTACCACGGCACGAGCATCGAGAACTATCTCGATGAAGCGCCGCGCGTGACGAAGCCGTTCAGCTTTCACTTCGGCAGCGAAGACGATCTCGTTCCGCCCGCAGCGCTGGAAGCGATCCGGACCGCCTTAGCCGCCAAGACCGGCGATATCGTGGTGCACGACGGTGCCGGTCACGGTTTCGCGCGCGAAGATTCCGCCGGGTACGTCGAGGCCGTCGCGCACGCGTCGGAAGAACAGGCGTTCATCAGGCTCGACGAGCTGAAAACCGTCGCGGTCGTCTAAGTCCAGAACAGGTCTTTCGCGCTGACCGGCTTGTCGAGGAGTTTGTAGGCAAACGCCTTGTCGAGCAGCGGTTGCGCGTAGCGCGCTTCGAGCGCGGTTCCAAACGGAATGCGCGTCTGGCTGAGCAACGAGCTCAGATCGCGCTTCGACATCTTCGCAAAGAGCGCGGCCGCATCGGCCTTGTGCGAGTTAGCCCACGTGGCCGTCTGATATAACGTTGCAACGAGCTTGCGCGCGAGCGGGCCGTGCGTCGCGAGATACGATCGGCGCGCGACCCACACGCCCGTATAGAACGCCGGCGCGATCGCCGCATACGGGTAGCCGATCGCGCGCGTGTCCGCCGCGTACTGGCTCGTGAACGGCTCACCGAGCAACCCGGCCGCAACGGTGCCGCGCGCGAGGGCCGGCCCGACTTGCGCGAACGGGATCTCGAAAATCTTCACCCGGCTCGGATCGGCCCCGCCGGCCTTCAGCCATTCCGAGACCGCGATGCCCTCGGTGCCTTGGAGGTTGGTGACGCTGACGGTCTTGTCTTCCAGGTCTTTTGCGTTCTGGATCGCGCTGCTCTTGGCGACGCACAGCGGGATCGTCGTTTGGTCCGAGGTGAACATGCCGCCCGCGGCAATCATCGTAACGTCGACGCCGCGGTTGAACGCGCTGGCCAGCTGAATGAGATTGGCCGTGCCGATGTCGAGCGCGTTGCCGACAACTGCTTGCAGCGTGATCGACGCGTTCGGGAAGATCTGGATGTTGGGGTTCAACCCGGCGCGCTTGAAATAACCCAGGCTGTCGGCGTAGTACGGCTCCATGTACGGCTCGGCCAGCACCACGCCGATACTGATGTCGGCCGGCGGCGTCTGCGCGCGTGCCGCGGCGGGGAACCCGAGCGCGGAGGCAGCGCCGATAGCAGCGAGCGCCGCAGATCGAGACATTCCATGGGAGGCCATGCCGCCACATGTGTCGCTCGCCGCATCCGTTCCTGTGCCGTCCGCGTCTTAGCCGCTGGAGCCGGCGCGTTCTTGGCGCATGAGTTGCGTGATGAGCTGACGTGCTTTGAGCGCAGCTTCGTCGGCGGCGCAGCTCAACTCGCGAAAGTCTTCAGCTTCGGCCAGACTCTGCTCTTGATGTTCGAGCGCCAGCCGATCCTGTTCGTACACGCGGCCGAGCGAGTCGAGCATGAACGCGGTGGTTTCCGCATCGAGCTTCGCGGTCCGGCCGGCGGTCCAGAAGTAGAGCGTCTCCGTTTTTGACACCGGCGTGATCAGATGCGCGTTGCGGAATTCTCCGAAGTAGCCGGAGTCTCCATGCTTGGCGTCGCTCCCCGGCGCCACCATGCGGACGTGCGTGACGTGCGCGGCCGGCGCAAAGAACAGCGAGCGCATCGTGCGGTCCATGCGGCTCTCGACCGGGATACCGACGCCGTTCATGTGAAAGGCCGTCGCGACGTCATCGGCAATCGTGCGCGACGCTTCCACGACATTGCCGTTCACGTGCGTGCGGACGGGAAACTCCGTTATGCGCGCCGTGCCGATCGAGCCCGGGTGCAAGAACCCGACGTGCGAGAGATCGAGCAAGTTCTCGTGAATGAGCTCCGAACGGCAGCGAAAGCGGATCGTTCCACCGATCGACATTTGGAACTGCGGATTGACAAGGCCCAGTTCGGCGACGTCGGGCAGCAGGGCGTCATCGGCCGCGGCTTCTTCGCCCATCCAAATCCACACCGCGCCGCCGCGCTCGCGCGTCGGATAACGCCGCACCGCATACGCCGGCGGGACGCGCACTTGCGATGGAATCGCAACGCACCGGCCGTCCGTATCGTAGGTGAAGCCATGATAACCGCAGACGATCCGCTCGCCGTCTACCGCGCCGAGCGAGAGCGGATAGCCGCGATGAATGCAGCGATCGGCCAACGCCACGACGTCGCCGCTGCCGGTGCGGTAGAGCACGACCGGCTCGTCAAGGAAACGCTGCGCCGACGGTGTTGCGTCGACGCCGGATGACCAGGCCGCAACATACCACGCGTTGCGGACGAAATCGAGGTCATCCTTGAACGGATACACCGCTAGCCGCTCGCAGCACGGACGACGTTCGAGAGCGTGCCGACGCCTTCGACCGTGATGTCGACCACGTCGCCGGGTCGCAAGAAGACTTGCGGCGTGCGGCCGAAGCCGGTGCCGGCCGGCGAGCCGGTCGTCAACACGTCGCCGGGCTCGAAGGGATACCAGCGCGAGAAAAACGCGATCAATGCCGGAACCGTGAAGATCAGATCGGAGGTGTGCGCCGATTGCATCGGCTGCCCGTTCAGCGTCGACGAAACCGAGATGTTGTGCGGATCGGGGATCTCGTCTTTGGTGGCGATGACCGGGCCCATCGGGCAAAACGTGGGCAACTGCTTGCCCATGCGGTTCATGTCGCGATCGCCCGGCCATTCGGACTTGCGCGATACGAGCACCCAATCGCGCGCCGACACGTCGTTGACGATCGTGTAGCCCATGATGTAATCCATCGCTTCGGCCTCGGTAACGTTGCAGCACGGCTTGCCGAAGACGACCGAGAACTCGGCTTCGAAGTCGACCATGTCGGGACACTGCGGCGGCAAGATGATGGGGTCGTCGGTGCCGATGATCGAGCCCGTGTTCTTGATGAAGGCTACCGGCGTATCGCCGGTCGGGGCAACTTCTCCGCGCCGCATCTCGCCGCGATGGCTCGCGTAGGCGCGTCCGTGCGAGAGGACCATGTTCGGGCGTGGGACGGGCGCAAGCAACCGGACAGCGGAACGCGGCCGCAACGCTTGCGCCGCGCGCAGGGCCGCAAGTTCGGATTCGCTTGCACTGCGCACGCGGTCCACGATGCTGCGCACGAGCTCGAGCGCCGGCTCCCCCGCGACGAGCAGTTCGCGCATATCGGTGGGCACCCAATCCGCCATCGGAATACGCGCGCCGGCAGCCGCAAATTCGAGAACCTCATCTCCGATGAGCGCGCCCGTTTTTCCCGAGGGTGGCGCGTATATGCTGACGAGCTTCATATCCGCGGCCGGTTTTCCGCGCAATGGTTTTCCGCCTCCAATGAAGCCTGCCGGAAGCGGATGCCAGGAAAGGGCGGCTTTCCCGACGAGTCAAGTCAACATGCGTAACGCTTTTATTGCGATTCTCAGCCTCGTGTTGCTCGCGGGTAACGTTGCGCCGGTGCGGGCGCAGAACGCCAAGGTTAGCGTTCTGCTGCCGCCGGTCGACTCGGCCGGCGAGATCTACTTTGCTCAAGACCTCGGCTTCTTTGCGAAGGAAGGCCTCGACGTCGAGATGGAGCCCGGCTCGAACGGGAGCGCGATCGCGGCGGCGGTCTCGAGCGACGCGGTCGACATCGGGTATTCCGACCTCGTGACGCTTGCCAAAGGGTATCTCAAAGGCATTCCGTTCGTTGCCATCGCGCCGGCGGCGATCTGGACATCGGCGGCGCCCACGGCCGCGATCGTCGTCCCGATGAACTCGCCGGTCAAAAACGCGAAAGATCTCGCCGGGAAAGTCATCGCGATTCCGGGCTTGGCAACGCTCGCTGAATACAGCCCGCGCGCGTGGATCGATCAAAACGGCGGCGATTCGACGACGGTGAAATTCACCGAGTTGAATTACTCGGCGATGCCCGCAGCGCTCGATGCGGGCCGCATCGATGCCGCCTACATTTCCGAACCGTATCTCGCGGTCGTCAAAAAGACGACGCGCATCATCGGCTACTCACACAACGCCGTTGCGAAACAGTTTCTGCAGAGTGCTTGGTTTACCACGCCGCAGTGGGCGAAGGATCATGCCGACGTCGTACGCCGCTTTGCAGCCGCGATGCGCGAGACGGCGATTTGGGCCAATCAAAAATCGAATCAAGAGAAAAGCGCTGAGATCCTCTCCAAATATACGAAGGTCGACTTGGGGACGATTCAAGCGATGGAACGCGTGCGCTTCGGAGAAACGCTGTCGGCGGCGCTGATCCAACCGGCCATCGACGTTACCGGAAAATATGGGAACTTCCAACCGTTTCCGGCCGACCGTCTCATCTTCCACTAGATCACGCTGCGAGGGAGTTTCGCATGAAGCAGTTATCTCGTCGCGCCTTCAGCGGCGCGCTCATCGGCACCGGCGCCGCGCTCGCGCTGCCGAAGCGAGCCGCCGCGCAAACGCTGGTCCCGGTGAAGGGCGCGATCACGTCGGTCTACTACGATGCGACTCCAATTCTTTGGGCGCAGAAAACCGGCATGTTCTCGAAAGCCGGGATCGATCTCGATCTCGGCCGCCTGCCGACCGGGGCCGCGGTGACCGCGGCGGTTGCCGGCGGCAGCCTCAACATCGGCAAGTCGACGTTCTTTGCGGTCGTCGCCGCGTTTGCGCACGGCGTGCCGATCGTCGTGATCGCTCCGGGCGTCGTGTACGACAGCAAGTTCCCCAACGGCGCGCTCGTCGTGCCCAAGGACTCACCGATCCAGAAGGCGGCCGACCTCAGCCGGCAAAGTCATCTCCGTCAACAACCTGAGCGAACCGACGCGTCCGGCAACCGAACTCTGGCTGCAGAAGAACAACGTCGCCAAAGACGTGGTGAAGTTCGTCGAGGTGCCGATGTCCGCGATGTCGGCGGCGCTCGACGCCAAACGGGTCGACATCGCGTTTCTCACCGTGCCGGTGATGGATGAGGTGATGGCCACCGGCAAGTACCGGATTCTCGATCCCGTCTTGAACGAGATCGCGCCGCGCTGGTGGTTTTCCGCGATCATCGCTTCCAAAGATTGGGCCGTCGCGAACCGCGATGCGGTCAAGAAAGTCGCGAGCGTCATCGAAGCCTCGGCCGCGTACACCAACGCGCATCACGGCGAAATCTCGGCACAGATCGCCGACCTCGTGGGCGCAACGCCGTCGTCGATCGCGAACATGACGTGGCCGCAAGGCGGCACCGCGATCAACCCGGCGGAGATGCAGCCGGTGATCGATCTCTCGGTCAAGGCGGGCTTCATTCCTAAGGGCTTCGATGCGCGCGACATGATCTTCGATCCGAGCAAAGGCTGACCGATGCCGCGGATGGGGATGACCACGGGGAACAAGCTCAAGCTCGGTCTCTTCGGTGCGAACTGCTCGGGCGGACGGGCGCTGACGCGCGTGCCGGAACGCTGGAAGGCTGACTGGGACGAGATCGCTGAGATGGGGCAGATGGCCGATGACTGCGGCATCGACTTTCTCTTGCCGATCGCGCGCTGGAAGGGCTACGGCGGCGAGACGGATTGGCAAGGCACGAGCTTCGAGACGATCACCTGGGCAACGGGTTTGCTCGCGCTGACGAAACAGATCACCGTGTTCGGCACCGTGCACGTGCCGCTGTTCCATCCGATCAGCGCCGCGAAGCAAATGGTGACTGCCGATCACGTCGGTCACGGCCGGTTCGGCCTCAACATCGTCGCCGGCTGGAATACCGAAGAGTTCGACATGTTCGGCGTCGACCGCAAAGACCGGCCCGAACGCTACGAAGAAGCGCAAGAGTGGATCGACGCCGTCTCGCAGATCTGGAGCGAAGACGACTTCACCTTCACCGGCAAAGTCTTTCAGCTGCGCGACGTGCGCGTGAAGCCGAAGCCGTACGGCGGCACGCGTCCCGTCATCATGAACGCCGGCGCATCGGGCGACGGCCAGGCGTTTGCGATCCGCAACTGCGATGCGTACTTCACCGGCGTGCGCATGTCGTCGTTCGACGAAGCCACCGGCGTGATGACGCCGGCGGTCGATCAAGCCCGCGCGCACGTCGACGAAGTGCGCAAGAAGGCCGCGGCGATCGGTCGCGAGATCGGCGTGTTCACGCGCGCCGACATTACCTGTCTGCCGACGCAGAAAGAAGCCGCGGAGTACTACCACTACTGGGTGGAAGAGATGGCCGATTGGGATGCCGTCGACCATCAAATGCAGATCAGCGACCGCACGCCGATCAAGCCGGACATGCCCGGCTTCATCGAAGCGCGCAAGCAGCACATCCACGGTTTCCCGCTCGTCGGCGATCCCGACCGCGTCGCCTCGATGCTGGCGACGTTGAGCGAAGCCGGTTTCGACGGCGTCGGCCTCTCGTTCGTGAATTACCTCAACGAACTGCCATTCTTCCGCGACGAAGTGCTGCCGCGGCTCGAACGGAAGGGCCTCCGCACTTCGGCGCGCTAGGGTAGCAGCATAGCGAGGAGGTCGTCATGATGATGCCCCTACCGGCCCGCGTTCGAGCGCTCGCGGCAGCGCTCTTGACCGCGACCCTTCTGTGTCCCATGCCCGCGCGCGGCGAGGACCCGTTCACGATCAACGCGATTTACTCCATGACCGGGTACGCCGCGTTTATCGGGCAGGGCAGCGCGGTGGCGTTGCGCGTCGTTGAAGACGAGGTGAACCGGACAGGCGGCATCCAAGGCCGGCCCGTCCACTTCGAGATCGTCGACGATCAGTCGAATCCGGCGACGG
Organism: Vulcanimicrobiota bacterium; assembly: GCA_963845455.1. Taxonomy (GTDB): domain Bacteria; phylum Vulcanimicrobiota; class Vulcanimicrobiia; order Vulcanimicrobiales; family Vulcanimicrobiaceae; genus Lustribacter. Next base: position 455,041 of record CAWJSM010000009.1, read on the forward strand.
CGCTTACCCTCGCCAATCAAATCATCGCAAAAGGCGCTGCTGTCATTTTGGGCCCGGTACTGACCAGCAACTGTGAAGCCGTGTTTCCGCAGATCATCCAGAACGGACCAGTGGACTATTGCGGATCGCCGTCGGTGTTCCCGAAGGCGGGCACGTACGCATTCGGCCTCGGCCCGTCATTTCGCGACTTGAGCGTCGCGATGGTACGCTATTTGCGCGCGAGGGGCTGGAAGCGCGTTGCGATCCTCGCGACCACCGATGCCTCGGGGCAGGTGGCGGAACGCGAAGGCCAAAGCGCGCTCGACTTGCCTGAAAATAAGGGTATGACGCTGGTCGCGACCGAGCACTTCGCCGTGGCCGACGTCGGCATCGGCGCGCAAGTCGCGCGCATTCGAAGCGCAAACCCCGACGCAATCCTGGCCGAAGTCACGGGAACCCCGCTTGGAACCGTACTCCACGGTTTGCACGATGCCGGTATCGACATCCCGGTCATCACGAACGCCGGCAACATCAACCCGAACCAAATCTCGAGCTACGCCTCGTTCTTGCCGGCGACCATGCTCTTTTCAGGGTTTGGTTTTATGGCTCCCAATCTTCAGAGCGATCAACGCGTCCGTGCGCTGCAGCAACAATTCGTTACCGACGTTTCGGCGCAGAAGGCCGAGCCTGCGGGACCCACAGCGTCGACGTACGATCCGGCTCGCGTGGTTGTCGATGCATTTCGCAAACTCGGCACGAAGGCGACGGCTGCCCAGATCAAAGACTATATCGAACACGTCAAAGGCTATCCCTCGATCAACGGGCTGATGGACTTTACCAACGGCAATCAGCGCGGCATGGACGAACGCGGCGTCGTGATCGTGCAGTGGGATGGTTCGAAACGCGCGTTCACACCGGTCAGCAAATACGGCGGTGCACCGTAACGCGATAGTGCCTACGGTTCGATCAGAATCTTTGCGTGGCCGGGACGTTTGCTCGATTCCCATGCTTCCGTCACGTCGTTGAGGGAACGAACGTCGACCTCGGCCCGGAGCGTTCCGCGCGCGATGCTCTCGAGAATCTTCCGATAGGTTTGTTTGCGGACGTCGGGCGGTGCGGAGAAATTCGCATAGCCCGCGATCGTCAGCGACTTCGGCACGAGCGTCGCGGGAACGGTAAAGCCTTCGCCGCTCGCGCGGCCGATTTGCACGAACCGCGCGCCGGGTCGCGCCGCGTTGAGCGCGCACTGGGCGATCGTTCCGGAGACCGGATCGAAGATAACGTTCGGACCGCCGTTCGTGGCATCGGCGAAAGCTTCGGTCAGGCGATCCGCTTCGTCCGCCACGTTGACGACGGCATCAGCGCCGGCGGCGCGCGCCCGCTCGAGTCCGGCAGCACTCCGTCCGGCCGCGACAACGCGTTTGGCGCCGAGAATCTTCGCGATCTGCACCGCGGTTGACCCGACGAGTCCGGTCGCACCCAGGATCAGCACGGTATCGCCCGGTTGCAGTTTTGCCGTCCACTCGAGCGCCATCCACGCCGTAATTCCCGTACTGCCGCCGAGGCCGGCAGCTTGTCGCGCGTCGATCGCCGCGGGAATCTCGACGACGAAGTCGCTCTCGGCCAACGCGATGCGTTCGGCACAGGCGCCACCCTTCATCGGCGTCACCTCAAAGTACGCGCGCGTTCCGTCGATCTCGGCCACGCCTTCCTTGCCGGTGACGAACGGCAGCGCGAGCTTGCCCCACGCGCCGCTCGCAACAACGTGATCGACCGGCGTGATCGCCGCGACGAGCACGTTGCCGATGCGTCCACCCGACGGTTCGGGAACGTCGGTAAGCGCGGGAGCGCGGCCCAGCTCGCTGATGACGCCGGCGCGCATCAGGCGTTGCCTGCAGGCGCTTCGAACGTCTTGACCACGTCGTACATCGCCGATGACGTGCGCGGCTTGACGCGGGCGAAGTGCGCTTGCGAACTCGGCTTCGCAGCCATCGCCGACAGCGCAGCCTGATCGCGCCACTGGATGTATTCGGCCAAGCGCGTGCCGTCGATCGAACGATGGATCGTGCACGAAACGAAGCCATCGTTGACGCTGTGTTCCTGCGCGATGCCGATCAGGTAGCGCACGAGTTCGTCTTGTTCGTCAGGCTCGCACGTGAACACGACGATGAGCGTAAGCGGCGAGGTTCCCTCAACGATCGACGGTCCGTCGCCGGCGCGTTCGACGTGCGCGACGGTATACAGCGTGCCTTCCACAGCGGCGGGGCTGCGCCACTGTGCGTAGTTTGCCACGCGGCTGCCGTCTTTGCTGCGATGGAGGTTGGCTGAAATGAAACCGGGCGCGCTTTTCGCCGCCGTCGCCTCAGCGCTGAGCTGCGCGAGCAGTGCATCCGCTTCCCCGGGCTGAACCGTGCGGACGTCAATCTGCACCACTTCGGAGTCGTCCTTGGCGATGATCACGATTGTGGCGGTCCCTCGACAAGCTCGGGATGACAGTGACGGGACGCTGTCTCAGTGGTTACGAATTGTATCGGCATGAAAAACTCCGCATGGTGGTTGGGATGACACGCCGGGCGGGCGTGGTTGGGGCGCACTCGCTGGATCACTTCAGCCTGATCGTGCCCGATCTCGATGAAGCTTCGACGTTCTACCAGCGTTTTGGCCTGGAGATGAGGCCGAGCGGCAACGCGCTCGAGATGTACACCAACGGAAACCCGCATCGCTGGGGCCGCTATCACGCCGGTCCCTCGAAGGTGCTGGACTATCTTTCGTTCGGCGTCTACGAAGACGACCTGCCGGAATTCCGGAAGCGGCTGGCCGCACGCAAAGTGGCCATCGTCGCGCCGCCGCCGCACGCGCTCGATGACTCCGGCATCTGGTTTCGCGATGACGACGAGAACTTGATCGAACTGCGCGTTGCCGACAAGTGTTCGCCCGACCACAAGGCGAGCGCATCCAATCCGAGCACGCCGGAAGGCGTCGTTGCGATGCCGCTGCGTGCCGATGCGCCGTTCGTGCGGCCGCGACGGCTCTCTCACATCTTGATCTTCTCGACCGACGTGCCGCGGTCGGTGGATTTCTACTCGGCCGTCGTGGGCCTGGAGCTCTCGGATGCGGCCGCGGACGTCATCGCGTTCATGCACGGCGTTCACGGCAGCGATCATCACCTCGTCGCCTTCGCGAAATCCGATTATCGCGGCTTCCATCATTGCAGTTGGGACGTGGGTTCGGTCAACGACGTCGGCCTCGGCGCGATGCAGATGGCCGATGCCGGTCACGTTCGCGGTTGGGGATTCGGACGGCATGTGCTGGGCTCCAACTACTTTCACTACATTCGCGATCCGTGGGGCAGTTATTGCGAATACTCCCACGACATCGATTACGTGCCGGCGAACGGCAACTGGGAAGCGCGTCGCGTGAGTCCGGAAAACGGCTTTTATCTCTGGGGTCCGGTGCCGCCCGAAGACTTTGCCTTCAACTACGAGTCGCCGGCCGCGAGCTTGACGAAAGATCTGCTCTCAAGCACCACCTGACTCGTTCACACGCGAACGTACTCGACTCGCCCCGGTAGACTTCGCCGCTGCACGCCGGTCGGCACCCCGATGCGGGCCGGCCCGGGACCGGCGAGTTCGTCCTTGCAATATGCGACGCGCCGCTCTAAGAGCGCACGTTGTGCCATCAGCTTGCGGAGCTCGGTGTCGATGAAGGCGATGTGGCGCTCGTAGACGGTACACGCGGGAATCATCGTGCTGCGCGCTTGATCGGGATCCGGTTCGCGCTCGAGGGGCGTGACGGACGCGAAGATCTCCCCGACTTCCGAGAGCGAGAGACCGAGCGAAAGCGCCGCGCCGAAGACACGGATCGGATGCTGGAGGCTCGCGTCGTAGTAGCGGTAGCCGTTCGAGCTGCGATACAGCGGCTTGATCAGCCCGCGCCGTTCGTACACGCGCAGCGTACATACGGTGACGCCGCTCAGTTCTGCGAGTTTTCCGATGAGTACGGTTTGGTCGTCCATCTTGAACTCCTCGATGATGTCTCGGCTGCATGGTGGCAGAACGACAAGGTGCTGTCAACATCGATTCGCAAGGAACACCCTCGTGGCGAACCATACCGCAGCGGCGAAAGCATTCACCCAACTCGTGCTGGCGGTGTTTCGCTTGAACAGCGCGCTGATTGCATCGGGCGACCGGATGACCAAAGATCTGCAGCTCACGAGCGCCCGTTGGCAAATCATGGGCGCGCTGGCGAAGGAGCCGCTCACGGCCTCGCAGATCGCGCGCAACATGGGCCTCTATCGCCAGACGGTGCAGCCGCTCGTCGACGCGCTCGCCGCCGACAAGCTGCTCGAGTTCATCCCGAATCCGAACCACCGCCGCGCGCGGCTCATTCGCATGACGCCGAGCGGCCGCGCCGCCTACGAGGAAGCCTTAGCGCGCCAGATCTCGTGGTCGAACGAGATCTCGCGCCGCCTCCCCGTCGAGAGCTTTGACGCCGCGACGGAACTCGCGCGCGAAATCACAAAGCGGCTCGACGACCGCACTACCTGATCGCTCTTTCCACGTCTGCAAGGTTGGCGGCAGTGAACGGAACGCGCTGAGCGTAGACGATGTTGCCGCTCCCGTCGGTAACCACGACGCCGGCGGTCTTCTTATCACCCGGCGGCACGAGCGTGAGCCAGCCCGTCCCATCGAACGTGACGAGCACGTTGGTGTTGATCTGATCCTTCGTACCGACGGCGGCGCCCTCAACCATCTGCCGGATGTGGCGCCGCGAGATAAACGCCGTCTTCGCCGCGACGACCACGACGTACACAACGGCGTCGTGCGCCAGATGATCCGCGAGCAGCCGGCGCGACCATGCCTTCAGGTCGGGTTCGGACTCCGGCGTATAGGCGAGCAACAGCACGAGCGGTTTGCCCGCGGCATCGGTGGGCAGCACGACATGATTCCCGCCGAGCGCATCCGCTTCCAGACGCGGCAGGCTCGCGGCCGACGCCGGTAACGCAACGGAACCGGCGAACGCGAACACGAGCACGGCGGCAATCGTGCGTGCTGCGCCGGCCGCCCGGCACAAGAACGGACACAAGAGCAGCGAGAGCGCGAGCAGCGCGCCGATAACGAACCATGCTTCGTTGAAGGCAATGGTCGCCGCGGCGCGCGCGATGATCGGCTTGACGAACGCGATATCGCCCGGATCCGCATGCGCGAGGTTGACGCCGGCGAGCAAATCCTTCGGAATGCCGACGAACGCGGCCGTTGCGGCGCTGCCCTTCACGAGGTCGGCCAGCAAGCGCGTGGCGATGGCCGGCGGGCGCAGGTTGACGATCGTGTCGACGACGCCGATGCCGACCGCGCCGCCCATGTTGCGCATGAAATTCAGCAGCCCGCTCGCGTTCGAGAGCGCATCGGCCGGCAACTCGTCCAGCGCGACGTTCGTGATCGGAACGATGCAGAACAGCAGCGCGGCGCCGCGCAGAATCTGCGGCACGAGCAGCCCGGCGAAGTCCGTCTTCGGCGTTTCAAAAGCGTTGGCAAACGATCCCGCGGCAAAGAGACCGAACCCGATGGCCACGACCCAGCGCGCGGGCAGCCGGCGGTCGGCGAGCGTCGCCAGCGGTGCGGCCAGTAGCTGCGAGGCACCCATCACGGTAATGATCTCTCCGATCTCGAGCGGGGTATGAAAGCGAACGAAGCCCAAAAACAACGGCAAGACGTAAAGCGACGCGAATAGCGCGAAACCCAATATGAAGTTGTAAGCACAGGCGACGCAAAATCCCGGCACCCGCAGCGGCGCGAAGTCGACCAGCGCTTCGCTCGTGTTCGTGCAGCGCCGGATGAATAGCGCGCCGGTGACCACGGTCAGCAGCAGCAAACCGATGTCGCGCGGGCTGGTCCAGCGATCCTCGGGACCGACTTTGAGCATGATCTGCAGCGCGGTCAGACACACGGTGAGCGCGACGAACGCGACCGCATCGATGCTGCGCCACGCCGTGCGGTCGGGGCGATCGACGTCGACGACCGCAGCGGTGATCGCCGCGATCACGAGCCCGATCGGAATGTTGATGAAAAAGAGCCAGTTCCACGACAAGTTCTGGGCCACGTAGCCGCCGATGTACGGTCCCACCGACGGCGCCAACATCGCGAGCGCGCCGGCGACCAAGATCGCGCGGGCATGCAAGGCTTTCGGGAACATCTTGTAGCCGGCGGCGAAGACCGTCGGCACCATCGTACCGGCACACAGGCCCTGCAGCGTGCGGAACACGATCAGCGTGACGTAGTCGTGCGCGAGGCCGCAGCCGAGGCTCGTCACGACGAAGCCGAAGGCGGCGCCCGCGAAGAGCCAGCGGGTCGACATTGCGCGCGCGAGGCGGCCGCTGAGCGCGATCGCGATGACCTCGGTGATCAGATATGAGGTCTGGATCCAGCTTAACTCGTCGAGCGGCGTATGCAGCGAGGTCGCGATCCGCGGCAGTGCGGCGGCGACGATTTGGATATCCAGGATGGCCATGAAGAGGCCCATGCACATCGTCGTGAAGCCGAGCCACAACCGGCGATCTTCCATGTTCGGCGTTTCACGTACGCGGCCTCGCAAGTCCTGGGCAATGCACGTTCAGTCTTTTTTCAACCTGTTGCCGCTTTGCGGCATGAGCGCGCGAGGCCCGCGTTCAATGGCGCAAGCATGAACTCGCTCGAAATCCAGCGCGATGGCGAGATCGCGATCGTTCACCTCGCGCGCGTGGCCAAACGCAACGCCCTCGACGACGAGACCGTGCGCGGCATCGAGCAATTCTTCAGCGATCCGGGTGAGGGTGTGCGGGCGGTCGTGATTTCGGCGCGCGGCGAGCACTTTTCGGCCGGGCTCGATCTCTCGTCGCTGACCGATACCAATCCGCTCGATTCGCTGCGCCGCTCGCAGCTGTGGTACCGCGCGTTCGAACGCATCGAATTCGGCAACGTGCCCGTGGTCGCGGCACTGCACGGCGCCGTGATCGGCGGCGGCCTCGAGATGGCGGCTGCCGCCCATATCCGCGTCGCCGATGCGACGACGTACTATGCGCTGCCCGAAGCGCAGCGCGGCATCTTCGTCGGCGGCGGCGGCTCCGTGCGCATCTCGCGCATCATCGGGTCGCATCGCATGATGGACCTGATGTTCACCGGCCGCATCTACAGCGCGCAGGAAGGTCACACGCTCGGGCTGAGCCAGTACCTCGTCGAGGCAGGCGAAGCCGAAACGAAAGCGATCGCGCTGGCCAAACAGATCGCGACCGTGCCGCCGCTGAGCGCTTACGGCATCATGCACGCCGTACCGCGCAATGCCGAAGCCGATCCCGCGACCGGCTACGTGCTCGAAGGCCTGATGGCGGCCATGGCGGCGGGCGATCCGGTGGCGCAAGAACGGATCGCGGCCTTTCTCGCCGGGCGCGCCGCGAAGGTCAAGTGAGTCAGCGGCGCGTCAACCTCGGACCGCACGATCTCGCGGTGACGCCGCTGCCCGGCGGCGGGTATCATGTCGTCTCGCCGCATGCGCTGCAATCGTATCCGCGCACGATAACCGACCGTCTCGAGCGCTGGGCCGCCGAGCGGCCGCAACAAGTCTATCTGGCCGAGCGCGACCGCGACGGCTGGCGCACGCTCACGTACGCGGCCGCGCTCGATGCGACGCGCCGCATCGCGCAAGCCCTGCTCGATCGTGGCTGCACGGCCAGCGCCGGCGTTGCGATTCTCTCCGAAAACGGGCTCGATCACGCGCTGCTCGCGCTGGCCGCGCAATACATCGGCATCCCCTACGTGCCGGTGTCGCCGCCGTATTCGCTGCTCTCAAACGACTTCGCGAAGCTGCGCCACGTGCTTTCGGTGTTCGGGCCGGGCTTGATCTACGCGCGTGACGAGCGCTATGCACGCGTGTTCGCAAGCGACGTCATCGCGCCCGGCCTTCCGGTGGTCGTTTCGGACGGCGCGATCGCCGGCCGCGCGAGCGAACGGTTCGCGCAGCTGCTCGAAACGGACGTTACGCCGGCCGTCGCCGAGGCGAACGCGCTGGTCACGAACGACACGGTCGCGAAGATTCTCTTCACCTCGGGTTCGACCGGATTGCCGAAAGGCGTGATCAACACACAGCGTATGCTGTGTTCGAACCAGCAGATGAACGTGCAAGCCTTTCCGTTCTTCGCCGAAGAGATGGTAATGCTCGACTGGTCGCCGTGGAATCACACGGCCGGCTCCAATCAGGTCTTCAACATGGTGCTCTTCAACGGCGGCACGCTCTACATCGACGACGGCAAGCCGACGCCGGCCGAGTTCGCGCAAGTCGCTGCGCAATTTACGCGACGTGTCACCGACCGTGTACTTCAACGTGCCGCGCGGCTACGAAGAGCTCGCCAAGGTGCTCGATGACGATGCCGAACTGAGGGCGACGTTCTTCCGCAAGCTCAAGATGATGTGGTATGCGGGCGCCGCGCTCTCGGGCCCGGTGTTCGAACACATGCGGCAGCTCGGAATCCGAGCCTGCGGCGAAGAGATCATGATGACCAGCGGCATCGGCTCGACGGAAACCGCGCCGTCGGCGACGTTCGCGAACTGGTATTCGCACGTGAGCGGCAACATCGGCGTACCGTTGCCCGGCCTCGAGATAAAGCTCGTTCCGGCCGGTGCGAAACTCGAAATGCGCCTGCGCGGCCCGAGCATTACGCCCGGTTATCTGCACCGCGACGACCTCACGCGCGCGGCGTTCGATGAGGACGGCTACTACAAGATGGGCGACGGGCTCAAGCCGGTCGATCCCGACGATTTCAGCGCGGGCTTTCTCTTCGATGGGCGCATCGGCGAGGATTTCAAACTTTCCACCGGTACGTGGGTGAGCGTCGGGCCGTTGCGCACGGCGCTGCTCGCCCAACTTGCCCCGGCGGTGAAAGATCTCGTGATTTGCGGTCAGGACCAGCCCTATCTCGCATTGCTTCTGATCGCCGACGCCGGAGTCGACCCGGCCGATCCGGCCGTGCGCGCGTTCGTTCTCGAGCGCCTCGCGGCGATCGCATCCGCCAATCCCGGCAGCTCGACCCACGCCGCGCGTGCCATCTTCCTCGACCAGCCGCCGTCGATCGACGCCGGCGAGATCACCGACAAAGGCTCGCTCAACAATGCTATCATTCGCGAACGGCGCCGTGAATTTGTCGAACACCTCTATTCTAGCTTGGAGCACCCGCTCGTGATCGCAATCGCCTGATGAACGTCCACAACCACGCCGCCATCATTACCGGCGGTGCCTCCGGACTCGGTGCCGCAACGGCCCGGGCGCTCGCCGGACGCGGCGCGCGCGTCGCGATCCTCGACCGCAACCTCGAGGGCGCGCGTGCGATCGCCGAAGAGATCGGCGGGATCGCAGCCAAGTGCGACGTCACGAACGAAGCGGCGGTGCTCGCCGGAATCGCGCTCTCGCGCGAGGCGCATGGCCCGCTGCGCATCGTCGTGCACTGTGCCGGCGTCGCCACCGCCGCCCGCATCGTCAGCCGCGACGGCCCGATGTCACAAGACGCCTTCGAGCGCAACGTCGGCGTGAATCTGTTCGGCACGTTCAACGTCATGCGGCTGACCGCACGCGAGATGTCGCTCACCGAACCCGTCGGCGAAGAGCGCGGCGTGTTCATCGCCACCGCCTCGGTCGCGGCATTTGAAGGTCAGCTCGGCCAGGCGGCCTACGCCGCAGCGAAGGGCGGGATCGTCGCACTCGTGCTGCCGGCCGCGCGCGAGTTCGCGCAGTTCGGCATCCGCGTGATGGCAATCGCGCCGGGATTTTTCGAAACGCCGCTGATGAACGCGCTGCCGCCCGAAGCCGTGCAGAAGCTCGTGCGCGAAATCCCGTTCCCGGCGCGCTTCGGCAAACCCGAAGAGTACGCGCACCTCGCGCTCGCAATCATCGAAAACCCCTCCCTAAACGGCGAAACAATCCGCCTAGACGGCGCCCTCCGCCTCCCCCCAAAATAAGCCTTTGTCATTCCGAGCGGAGCGCGAAGGCGCGTAGACGAGGAACGGGAGAGCATCTTTATTATTCGCGCGGCGACCCGCGAAGGTGGGAGCAGTGCGGCCTTTTTTTCTACACCACTGCTCCCGCCTTCGCGGGTCGCACTCGGTAGCAGAGATTGCGGCGGTCCCTCGTCTACGCACCTGCGGTGCTTCGCTCGGGATGACATGTGGGGGGGCAGTTCGGCCGTCGGGCGGTGGGTTATTGGAGGCCGAAGAGGCGGACGGCGTTTTCTTTTAGGATGAGGGGGCGGACGTCGTCTTTGATGGGGAGTTGGGCGAAGTCGCGCAGCCAGCGGTCGGGAGTGAGTACGGGGTAGTCGGAGCCGAAGAGCATCTTGTGCTTGAGCTGCGTGTTTGCGTACTGCACGAGGTTGGCCGGAAAGTATTTCGGTGACCAGCCCGAGAGATCGATGTAGACCTGCGGTTTGTGCAGGCAGACCGAGAGCGCTTCGTCCTGCCACGGGAACGACGGGTGCGCGATGATGATCGGCATGTCGGGGAAATCGACCGCGACGTCGTCGAGCAGCATCGGGTTGCCGTATTTCAACCGAATCCCGCCGCCGCCGCGCATCCCCGTGCCCATGCCGCTGTGGCCGCTGTGCACGATGATCGGCAGCTTCGCCGCCTCGATCACTTCGTAGAACGGATAGAACGCCGGATCGTTCGCGTAGAAGGCCTGCGTTTGCGGGTGCAGTTTGAAGCCGCGCACCTGCCCCGTTTCGATCAGCCGTTCGGCCTCGCGCACGCCGGCGGTGCCGCGCGTGGGATCGACGCTGACGAACGGGATCACGATGTCGTCGTTGCGTTCGGCGAAGGCGAGGACTTCGTCGTTGGTGACGTGCGCGCGCGTCTGATTCTTGCCGTCGACCGTGAACACGACGCACGCCATGCGCCGCTCGCGATAGTAGCTCGCCATCTCATCGAGCGTTGCGGGCGCTTTGACGTCGCCGAAATACTTCGTGGCTTGCACGAGCATCGGGTCTTCTTCCGCGGCACCCGGCGCCCACGCGTGCACGTGGACGTCGATCGCGTCGATCTGGGCGAGATCGATCATGGCTTCGGTTCGTGCGCGAGCTTGTCGGGCGCGACCGTACTGAGGATCTGCCGCACCGGCGCGCCGCCGAGCCACGCTTCGATGTCTTCGAGCATCTGGCTGTAGAATACGGCGTAGCTCGCCTTCGAGACGTAACCGATGTGCGGCGTGAGCACCGTGTTCGGCAGGCGGCGCAACGGATGATCGGCCGGCAACGGCTCGACGTCGAACACGTCGAGCCCCGCGCCCGCGATGCGTTTCTGCTGCAGCGCGTCGATCAGCGCGGCCTCGTCGACGATCGGGCCGCGTGAGGTGTTGATCAGATACGCCGTCGGCTTCATCAGCGCGAGTTCGCGCTTGCCGAGCAGCCCGCGCGAGCGGTCGCCGAGCACGAGATGGATGCTGACGTAATCCGCTTGCGCCAGAAGCTCGTCGCGCGTGACGAGCTTCGCGCCCGCGGCCGCCGCGCGTTCGGCGGTCATGTTGCTGCTCCACGCGATCACGTTCATATCGAACGCCGCCGCAGCGCGCGCGACCTTGCCGCCGACGCGGCCGAGCCCGATGAGGCCCAACGTCTTGCCGGCGAGCTCGTCGCCGACCCCGGTCTGCCAGCGGCCTTCGCGAACGTCGCGGTCGACCACCGTGATCTGCTGGGCGAGCGCGAAGATCAGCGCCCACGTGACTTGCGCGGTTCCGCCGCCGCCGGTTTGCGTTCCGCAGACCACGATGCCGCGTTCTTCGCATGCCGCGAGATCGACCGACGCATTCCACATGCCGCTGGTGGTGATCAGCTTGAGGTTCGGTAACCGCTCGAGCACACGGCGCGGAAACGGCGTTCGTTCGCGCATCAGCACCACGGCATCGAACGGCTCCAGCCGTTTGACCAAGGCGTCCTCATCAGCAAGATGGTCGGTAAACACCGTAACGTCGGCACGCCCCTTGAGGCGATCCCAATCGGCGTACGTCAGGGCGACGTTTTGGTAATCATCAAGAACAGCAATGCGTGGGTTCATATTATCTTTTGTCATCCCGAGCTTGTCGAGGGACAGCGGCAATCATCAAGCTTGGTGGCGGTCCCCCGACAAGCTCGGGATGACATTTTCATGCACATGATGACATTCTCACGCACATCCTCATTTGCATCGCTAGCGGAGGTGGGGGACGTTGGAGGGGTAGATGGGGCGGTTGATGATCGTTTGCAGCACTTCGGGTTGGGCTTTGAGCACGAGTTCACAGAATGCCTTGAAGCTCTCGCGCTCGGCTTCGCCTTCGGCAAAGCGCTCGTTTTGGGTGAGATCGACCTTGCCGTCGACTTCGAGAAAGCGCACGTAGCGGCCGTCGTCGTCTTCGCCGAGTTCGAGCAGTCCGGCATCGGCGAAGATGCGCACGGCGGACCCGATCGTCTTGTCCGCGACCTTGTCGCCGAGATCGATCGCTGAAGCGATGTCGGCATACGTCATTCGGATCGTGCCGGCGGCCGCGATCTTCTTCATCTCGCGGTAGATGTTGCGCAGCGTGTGCAAGGTCGGCGCGTCGCGTTCGAGGATGAAGTCGTTGATGTTGCGGTCGCGCTCGCCGAAGAGCAGGTGGATGTGGGCCGCTTCGCCGTCGCGGCCGGCGCGGCCCGACTGCTGGTTGAACTCGGTGTGATCGAAGTTGAGGTGATAGAGAAACACGTCGCGCACGTCGGGCAGGTCGACGCCCTCGCCGAACGCCGAGGTCGCCACGATCACGCGAATCGTACCGGCGCGAAAGAACTGCTCGACTTGCAGACGCTCGGCCGACCCGACACCGGCGTGATAGAACGCCACGATGTCGCCCAGGTTGGTGCGCAGCTTCTCGGCCACTTTCGTCGCTTCGGTGCGCGAGTTGCAGTACACGATCGCCTTGCCCTCGACATCGATGTTGCGCCGGATATAGTCGACCTTGTTGGTGATGCCGCGCGCTTCGGTCACGGTCAGGTTCTCGCGGATCGTCGGATCGATCACCCACGCTTCGATCTCGAGCTCGCGCCGGATGCCCGCAAACACCTCGTCATCGGCGGTGGCCGTCAAGGCGAGCACCTTCGGCGAGCCGAGTTTCCGAATGACGTCGGGCACGCGGCGGTACGCCGGCCGGTGCGTGCTCTCGATCAGATGATGCGCTTCGTCAACGACCACCAGCGACGGGCGGCTGTTCGCGTTGTCAAAGCGGTCGGCGTGGAAGTGCATGAACTCGGGCGTCGTGCAAATGATATCCCAGCCGCCCGTTTCGAGCGCGTCCATCAGCGCCGCGCGTTCGGCGGCGTCGATGGCGCCGTTGGCGCGCAGGATGCGCACGCCGAGCGGCTCGAGCCGCCGCACCAGCGCCTCGTACTGATCGTTCGCCAGCGCGCGAAGCGGATAGAGCACGACCGTCTTCGCGCCGCGCTCGAGCGCGCCGGTCGCCGCGGGCAGCTGAAAGCACAGCGACTTTCCGCGGCCCGTGCCCATCACCGCGAGCGTGTTCTTACCGGCCGCCACCCGTTCGATCACGGCGCGCTGCGCATCGCGCAACGGCCGGTCGCCGAGCAGCGCCCGCTGTACGTCGGCGGCCTGCGCGCGCACGCCGGCCTTTTCCGCCGCAACGACGACGCGTTCGCGCGACACCCAAATGTTCACGCCGACGCTGCGCGTGCCGCCGCCGGTGATGTGGCGAACTTCGGCCCGATAGCGTTCGCCCGCATCGATGTTCGGCGCGATCCGCGCCGCGATCGGCTTGCGCACGAAGCCCAGCTGCAAGCGCCCGAAGTGCACGGCCACGGCGTTCGCGTCGAACTGGTTCTCAGGCTGCCGGACGAGTTCGAGCTCCTGGCCCGGCTGCAATCCGGCGATCAAGTCTTGCCGGCCCTCGAAGGTGACGCCGACGATCTTCGTGTTGAAGCCGAACGAGTCGCCGATCGACGCGTAGGGATCGCGATCGAGGAACTCGTCGCGCTTGGCGTAGAGCTCGTCGAGAAACGCCGTGGCCGGCGACTCGACGCGTGGTTTCCCGAACGACCCGATCAGCCGTTCGAACGCCGCCTCCGAGGGTGTCGGAGGCGGCAGCGGCGCGTCAGTTCTTGTGCGGGGTTTCATCGGCCGCGTCGAGATTCAGGTGAATCTCTTCGTGCCCGAGGTCGTAATCGCGATCGTGATGGCCGAGCGCCTGCGCGTCGAGCGGATCGAGGCGGTCGGCCTCGAGCGACTCGCGCTCGAGATCGATCTCGTCGTACTCCTCATCGGCGAAGCTATGATCGTGATCGTGCTGGACCTCGCCGAAGACGGCGGTGTCGGTGGACGTTTCGATCCGGCGCCGCTTGTACTTCGGCGGCGCCTCCGGCGTGCGGCGCGAGGATTGGCGTTCGCGCTCGCGACGCGCTTTGCGCGCGGCGAGGATCTCGGCGCGATCGGCGTCGGTGCGGGCTTGCGCGCGCGCTTCGGCCACCGTGCGCGGCTGCGCGTCGAGCGACGCCCGGCGCAGTGCCGCGCGCGCGCCGATCGTCTTCTGGAACGACGCCACGAGCGGCGCGGAGTAGAAGATCGAGTGGTAGCCGCCCGAGCAGATGCCGACCAGCAGCGCGAAGGCGAAATTCTGCAGTGACGCGCCGCCGAAGGCCAGCAGCGCAACGAGCGTGATGACCACGGTCGCAAGCGTGTTGACCGAGCGCGTCATCGTTTGCAAGATCGACGTGTTCACGATCTTGTCGAACGGCTCGCCCGCCATGATCTTCGTGTTCTCGCGAATCCGGTCGAGGATCACGATCGTGTCCATGACCGAATAGCCGATGACCGTCAGCACGGCGGCCAGGAACGCGTCGTCGACGCGCTTGTCGGCCAGCGAGTAGATGCCGATCATCATCGCCGAGTCGCGCACGAGCGCGATGATCGTGACCAGACCGAAGATGTAGTTCCAGCCGAAGCGGAACGCGATGTAGAGGAACTGGATCGCGATCGCAATGACCAGCGCCTTGAGCGCGTTGATCAGGTACTCGGTCGCAAGTGACGGTCCCACCGTCGAAATCGATGACGACGCGCGGTCGACCGGAGCCACGCTGCCGAGCGCCTTCCACAGCGGATCGGTCACGTTGCCGAAGTCGGTTTGCGTTTCGATCGTATAGCGCTCGCCCGGCGTTTCACCGGGTTTGCTCAGCGTGTTGATCTGCGCGTCGGTGACCTTGATGCCGGCCAGCGCTTTGACGATCGCGTCACGATCGACGGGACGCGTGAACTTCGCGGTGACGTCGGTACCGCCGGTGAACGACAGGCCCAAGCGCAACGGCGTGCCGGTCGTGACCCAGTGGTAGATCATCGAAGCGATGCCGAGCGCGATGATCGCGTACGAGATGATCGAGACGGTGCGCAGCCAGCCGACGACGTTCCAATTCAGACGACGGAAGAACATCTCAGGCGCCGTACGCCTTCTGGTCGTTCACGAGGTTGTTCTCGACGACGAGGTCGACGAAGAACCGCGTCACGAACACGGCGGTGAAGAGCGAGAAGGCGGTACCCCAGAACAGCGTGTAGGCGAAGCCCTTCACCGTACCGGTACCGAGCAAGAACAGGACGCCGGCGCCGACGATCGTCGTAACGTGGCTATCGAACACCGACGTAAACGCGCGGCGGAAGCCGATCTTCACGGCCGAGCGCAGCGACTTGCCGGCCCACAGTTCTTCTTTGAGACGTTCGAAGATCAGGACGTTTGCGTCGACCGCCATGCCGATCGAGAGCACGAAGCCGGCGATGCCGGGCAGCGTGAGCACGGCGTGCGCCGCCGAAAGCAGCGCCAACAGCGCCAGCACGTACACGACCAGCGCGACGTCGGCGAGCAAGCCCGGCAGACGGTACATCACCGCCATGAAGATCAGCACGAGGCCGAGACCGACCATCGATGCGTACAGCGATTTCGTCAGATCTTCGGCGCCGAGCACCGGTCCGACGTCGTCCTTCGAGATGATGACGGTCGGGACAGGCAATGCGCCGGCGTTGAGTTCGTTTGCGAGCAGCGCAACTTGCTCTTCGGTGAACTGCCCCGTGATCTGACCCGAATCGGTGATGATGCCCTGGATCGTCGCGTCTTGGACGAACTTCTTGTCGAGGAACGTGCCGAGCTGCTTACCGAGATTGTTCTTGGTCAGCTGGCCGAATTTGTTGGAGTCCTTCAACTGGAAGTTGATCTGCGGCGCGCCGGACTGTCCGAAGGCGGCTTGCGCGCCCTTCAGCTCCGAGCCGCTGTAGACGACCGGCCCCGAATCCTTGTATGCGCCGTTGGGATCGTTGGCGTACTTCGGTATCGGAATTCGCCTTCGCGCTGACCTGCGGCGGCACGATCTTGAACTCGAGCACGGCCTCTTGTTTGAGGAGTTGCTCGGCTTCGTCGGCGTTCTTGACCGCCGGCAGCTCGACCAGCAAACGGTTCGTGCCTTCCTTGGAAATCACGGGTTCCGAGACGCCGAGGCCGTTGACGCGATTTTGCACGACGGTTTCGACCTGGTTTTGCACGTCGGACGTGATCACCGGGACTTCTTTGGTCGGCTGTAACTCGAGGAGCACGCGCGCTCCGCCTTGCAGGTCGAGACCGAGGTGGATCTTCTGCTGGATCGGGAGGATCGCCCAGATGCACAGCCCTACCACGGCCAGGAGGAGGACCGCTTGAAGCGGCCTCTTGAGCTTATTCCACATACCGTTGTTTCGGGGAAGGGGAGAACCCCGGAATCGTAGCAGGTCCGGGAAAGAGCGTCAAACCACCAATGCCTTCGTTTGAAGGAGGGCCGTGCAGGATACCAAGGGCGTCGATGCAGGACTCCTGCAGTCGCGGTACCGGCTGACCAAGCAGCGCGCGGCAATTTTGCGTGCCCTGGAAGACGGGCGGCACCTCAGCGCCGAGGAGATCCTCGAGCGCGTACGGGCGCAGTTGTCCGGCGTCAGCCTTGGAACGATCTACCGCACGCTCGATATTCTCCGCAGCATCGGACTCGTGCAGATCTTCTCCCACGCCGGCGCCGCCGCCAAATACGAGGCGGCGCTTGAAAAGCATCACCACCTGGTGTGCACGCAGTGCGGCGAAGTGATCAACGTGAACGTCAACGAGGCGCTCGCGCTCTCGCAAACGATCGCGCAAGAACACGGCTTCAACGACGTCGATTGCGCGCTGGTGGTGACCGGACGCTGCGCGCGCTGTTCCGACGCTCCCTCCGGCGCGAACTAATAGAATATGCAACGACTCCCCAATCTCGACCCGGCCAAGCTGACCGCCGGAACAAAAACGCGTCTACGACGAAGTGGCCGCCGCCCATACGGGCAACGTGCGCGGACCGTGGGCCATCGCATTGCGCGATCCCGAACTTCTGTATCATGCGCACAAACTTTACGACCGGTTGTGCGTGGGAACGAAACTCGGCGAACGGTTATTCGAGCTGATGGTGCTGACCGTCGCGCGCCACTGGACCTCGCAGTTCGAATGGGCACACGCACGAACGCAAGGCGCGCGAGGTCGGCGTTCCGCCCGCCGTGATCGAGGCGATTCGCCACAACCGCGTGCCGCACTTCGAGCGCGAAGACGAGCAGATCGTGTACGACACCGTGATCGAGCTCGAGCAAACGACCCAGCTCGGCACGCAATCCTACGAGCGGGCGCGCGCGTTCTTCGGCGAGGATCTGCTGGTCGAGCTGATCTCCGCCGCCGGTCTGTACACGATGATCGCGATGCTGCTCAACGCATTCAACGCACCGATCCCCGCGACCGCGGAGCCGCTGCAGTGAACCCCGTACGGCGCGTCGTGACGGGCCACGCCGCGGACGGCGAAGCGAAAGTGCTTTTCGACAACGCGATCACCGAAGTGAAACGCGGCAAGTCGGGCTTGCTCACGCATCTCTGGAACACCAAGGCCACGCCGGCCGACATCGCGATCGGCGAAACCATCGACGATCCGGGCAAAGAGCCGCACATCACGGCACCGCCGGCCGGCGGTTCGCGCTTCGTCATCATCGACTACCCGCCCGGCAACAGCGGCACGATGCACCGCACCGAAACGATCGACTACATCGTGGTGCTCGCCGGCGAGATCGACATGGACATGGACGACTCGAGCGTGCACTTGAAAGCCGGCGACGTGATGGTGCAGCGCGGCACGAACCACGCTTGGTTCAACCGCGGTACCGAAAACGCGCGCGTCGCCTTCGTCCTGATCGACGCCGAACCGCTCGGCATCGGCCACCCCCGCCTCCACGAATAGCCCTCCTGAGTGCATCCGGATCGATAGGCAGCGGGTTTTGGGAAAGCTATGCCTGCGCTTTCATTTCTCGATCTCGTCCGTATCCGTCAAGATGACGCGTCTCCGCGCGAGGCGCTGAACCGCGCCGCTGATTTGGCGCGGTACGCCGAGCAGCTCGGGTACGAGCGCTATTGGGTGGCCGAGCACCACAACATGCGCGGGATCGGCAGCGCCGCGACCTCGATCGTGATCGCGCATATCGCGGAAGCGACGTCGACGATCCGCATTGGCTCGGGCGGGATCATGCTGCCCAATCACTCGCCGCTGGTGATCGCCGAACAATTCGGTACGCTAGCCGCGCTTTACGGCGATCGCATCGACTTGGGCCTCGGCCGCGCTCCCGGAACCGACGGCTATGCGTCGCGCGCGCTGCGCCGCGGTGGCGAAGCGGCGGAGCGCTTCCCGCAAGACGTGATGGAACTGCAGCAACTGCTCGACGATCCGATACCGAACCAGGCCGTCATTGCTACGCCCGGCGCCGGCACGCACGTGCCGATCTGGATCCTCGGATCGAGCCTATTCGGCGCGCGGCTCGCAGCCGAACTCGGCCTGCCGTTCGGCTTCGCCTCGCACTTCGCGCCGCAAGGACTCGACGCCGCACTGAACGTCTACCGAACGCACTTCAAACCGTCGGAACAGCTGGCCGCGCCGTATGCGCTGATCGGCGTCATCGCCATCGCCGCCGACACGGATGCCGAAGCGAAACGTCTAGCGACGACCGCGCAGATGGCATCGACGAACATTCTGCGCGACGCGCGCAACTTGAGTCTGCCGCCCATCGACGACATCGACGACTACTGGACGCCGCAAGAAAAGCCGCACGTGCTCGAGCGCATGACGTGCAGCGCAATCGGCAGCCCCGAGACCGTACGCGAGCGCCTCGCATCGATCGCTGAACGCACGCAGGCCGACGAGTTCATGATCGTCTCCGACATCTACGATCACGAAGCCCGCAAACATTCCCTCGAACTAACCCTCGCCGCAACGAAAGGCCTGATCGCAGCAAAGGTGTAGCGCTTACGCGAGGACCGCGGCCGGCTCGAGCTCGACGCCGGGCGGGATTTCGCCGAAGGCATAGACTTCAATGCGTGGGCCGACGCGCTCGAAGAACTCCGCGAGCAGCGGGCGCAGGGACGCGGTGACGACGACGGCGTGCGGCGCGAACGACGGGTCGGCGAGAAACTGCTCGACGCCTTCGCGGACGCGACGGGCGGTTTGCGGATCGGGTGCGAGGCCGGTTTCGCAGTTCCACATCCGCGCTAGCTCCGCGTCGAACTCCGGCGCTAGGATCAATGGGCGCATGCGGCTGACCGAATCGCGGCGGAATTGCTGCGGCACGATGATGCGGCGTACGGCTTCGGCCAGATCGCGCGGTTCCCGTGCGTGCGGAGCGGCATCGAGCATCGCCTCGAACACCGCGATCGGATCGCGCGGCCAGGCGCGTTCTCGAAGCAGCAACGCAACGGCGCGATGCGCGGTGACGATCGGCAACGCATCGGAGCCGACGTCTTTCACGATCGACGGCACCTGCGCGCGCAAGTGCTCGAGCAGCGTCTGGAATTCTTGGCGGCCGAAAAGCTCCGCCGCGTTCGCACGGACGATTTCGGAGAGATGCGAGCCGATGATCGAGATCGCATCGAACGCCAGCGCTCCCGCCGCTTGCGCGAGCTCGCGCGCTTCAGGCAGAATGGATTTCGCCGTGAGCCCGTAGACGGGTTCGAGACACGGTTCGCCTTCGATGTGCGCGAGCACGGGTTCCGGTGCGACGGCGAGGAGGCGGTCGAGCCGGAGTCGTCCTTCGCCGGCGATGCGATCGCGCACGCGGATCGCGTACGTGTCGGGCGCGCGCAAGCCGTCGTCGCGCAAACGCACACCCGGGATGACGATGCCGGTCTCCGCGGCAAGCGCGCGGCGCACGTCGCCGATCCGGTCGAGCAGCGCGTCGGCGTTCGGCGGCGCGAGCAATCCATAGAGGTCGGTGCCGACGTCGATCGAGAGCGCGTCAACGCCGACCAGCGCAAACGCCGACTCGGGCCGGCGCACCGCGTCTTTGCGACGCCGCTCGGCGGCCGCCCGCAGCGCGTCGTCGGCCCGCTTGCGGCGGGCGCCCGAGAGCGACGCGCCGCCGAACGCGGCGAGCGCGAGCGCCCCGAACACCGGTGCCGGTAATGCCGGCACGAACGCCAGCACCGCCATGAGCACGCCGACCGTGCGCAGCGCGTCGGGGCGCGCGATCAGTTGCGCCGCGAGGTCGACCGCCAGCGCGCCTTCGCCCGCGACGCGCGTCACCATCAGCCCCATCGACGTCGAGATGAGGAACGCCGGCAGCGTGGTGACGAGCGCGTTGCCGATCGAAAGAATCGCGAACGTCTGCAGCGCGTCAAGCGGTCCCATGCCGTGGTAGAACACGCCGACGACCAGGCCGCCGGCGAGGTTGAGCGCGACGATCACGAGCGCCGCGATCGCATCGCCCTTGACGAACTTGCCCGCGCCGTCCATCGCCGCGTAAAAGTCGGCCTCGCGCTGCACGCGCGCGCGTTTGCGGCGCGCGCCGTCGGCATCGACCACGCCGGCGTGCACGTCGGCATCGATCGCCATCTGTTTTCCGGGCATCGCATCGAGCGTGAACCGCGCGGAAACTTCGGCGACGCGCTGCGCGCCGCTCGCGATCACGATGAACTGGATCGTGATCAAAATTGCGAACACGATCAAGCCGACGACGATGTTGCCGCGCACCACGAACGCGCCGAACGCCGGAATGATCGCGCCGACGCCGTCCGCCAGGTGGCCTTGCGTGAGGATCAGCCGCGTCGCACTCACATCCAGCGACAAGCGGAAGAGGGTCGCAAGCAGCAACGCCGGCGGGAACGACGAGAACTCCAACGGCTCTTCGACGCGCAAGCTCAGCAGCAGGATCAGCGCGGACCCGAAGACGTTCAGTGCCAGCAGCGCATCGAGCACGGCCGGCGGCAGCGGGACGATGAGGATTGCGACGATCGAGAGCACCGCCGCCGCGAACACCGCGTTCGGCTTCATGCGGCGAGCACGCCGGCGCGAATGAGCGCCGCGATGGCCGTGGCGACCGCGACGAACGATTCGGCCGGAATCGGTCGGCCCGCTTCGCCGCAGCGCCACAAGAGCCGCGCGAGCGCGATGTCCTCGACGACCGGAATGCGCGCACGTTCGGCGATGGCGCGCACGTCGAGCGCAACCGCATCAGCGGCGCGCACGAGGATCTCGGGCACCGGGACCGCCGGCGGCGCGTAGCGCAGCGCGATTGCGAGGTGGGTCGGGTTCACGACGACGAACGACGCCTCACGCGTGCGCGCGATCCCGCCGCGCACGAGCGTGCGGTGCAGTTGCTTGCGGCGCGACTTCGCGTGCGGATCGCCGTCCTGCTCCTTCGCGTCGCGCTTGAATTCTTCGAACGTCATCTTCAACGACTGCAGCCAGCGCCGCCGCACGACCGCATAGTCGGCCAGCGCGAACAGCCCGCCGACCCCTGCCGCAACGAAGCACGCCTGCAGCATGCCATCGAGCGCCACGCCGGCCGCGGCCGGTGCCGACGTCGTTGCCGTAACGGCCGCAACGGTCCGCACGCCCACCGGCGCAACGATCGCGATGACCGCAACGAACGCGACGCCTGCGCGCGCCGCCGCAACGGCGGCCTCCGTGCCGAACATTCGCTTGATGCCCGGCAGCGGCGCGAGCTTGCCGAACGTGAACGTCACCGGCGCCACACGCGGGCCGCCGGTTTGCGCGAAGGTGATCAGCACGCCGGCTGCGGCTGCGCACGCTGCCGGCACCAGCGCGAGCGCCGTCAACACGAGCAGCGGCAACGGATCGATGGGCCCGGCGGCGTTCGTGCTGGCGCGCACCGCGTTCGCCGCCGCGGCCGTCACGAGCGGCAAACACGCCGTGAGCCCGAGCAACGCCGCCGCGAACCCGGCGATGCTCGCGAGCTCGTGCGAGCGCGCAGCATTGCCCTCGCGCTTCGCCCGTTCACGCCGTGACGGCGTCGCGTCGAACCGCTTCTCCGCACCGTCATCGCTCACGGACGCAGCTCGAACGGCAGCACGAGCCACGGGTGCGCGGCCAGCGGCGCAAACAGCGGGATGCCGCTCAGCGCAACGATGATCGCGACCGCGAACACCACCGGAAACGCAAGCGAGAAGCTCGCCAAGCGCGGCACGACGCGCGCCACCGCAGCCAGCGCGACCTGCACGGTGAGCGCGACGGCCAGCGCCGGCGCAGCGATCAGCAGCGCCGCGCGAACGATCGTCGCGGGCAGCGCGATAGCGAACTGCGTCCACGCCGCCGGCGCGATGATCCCGCCGGGGGCAACGGCGTCGAAACTGCCCGCGAACGCGCGTACGACCGGCACGTAGCCGTCGAGCAGAAAAAAGCCGGCCAGAAAGACGGACGACCATAGACGGCCGAATGCCTGCGCCGAGGTGACGTTGGCGTTCGGCACCGTGCCGCGCACGCCGACGTAATCGTCGATCGTGCGCCCGGCGTAGTATGCACCGTCGTAGAGCAGCGAGGCGCCGGTGCCGATGGCCGCGCCGAGCAGCGTCTCGCCGGCAATCGCGAGCGTGAACCGGACGCCGTCGAAGGACGCAGCGCGCACGTGCGGCGCGATGACGAAAGCAAGCGCGAGCGCCAGAGCCGCGCGCACCGGCGGCGGCACGCTCGGATGCGAGAAGCCCGGTGCCCGGAAGATCATGCCCGCGCCGCGCGCGAAGACGAGCAGCATCGTCTGCGTCATCCACGCACGAGCTGCGGAATCCGCGCCACCGCTTCGAGCAGCAGCTGCTCGCAGAGCGCGAGGCCGAAACGGCCGAACAGCGCGCACGCGAGGCCGACGGCGATGACCTTCGGCAACAGCGTGAGCGTCTGTTCCTGAATCTGCGTCGCTGCCTGAAGGATCGCCACGAGCGCGCCGACGAGCGTCGCAATCGTCAGAATCGGGATCGTCAACAGCGCCGTTACCAGCAGCGCGTCACGTAAGAGGCTCTCGAACTCGGCCATACAGCATGCTCGCTGCACTTCGATGAACGGCGCGAGGGCCGCGATGTTACCGCTGAGTGCGACTGCGGCGGCCAGCCGGCTTCGCGTGCGCGAACAGTGGTAATCCGACCAGCAACATCCCGAGCTTCGCCGCAGCGGACGAGGACCGCGCTTTCGTTGCGCTCGAGCGAGAACGCCGCGTGTTCGCGCAAGGCATGTCCGCCCGCCGTGCCCGTACCGGCGATGACGGAAGCCGATCTGCGTGCTGTACAGCGCTCGGAACATGCGCGCTCGCCACGGGAGCCGACGCGCAGCATCGCGATCGCCTACGCCAGACGTTCGGATAACGTGCCGAGCCGCTTGCACGCGACGTCACCTGATCGGGATCGTCTTCGCCAGGCGAAATGGCATCGGGCTTCGTTAGGATCGGCTCAGTCGTGCCGCGGCTCGGCGATATTCCAGCGGGCGGCCGTTCACGTGTTCCCAGACCGCCTCGTAGCTGTGGCGCTCGCGCCGCATGCCGCGCGGCACCGCGCCCGTGCGGTGAGAGATGCCTTTCTCGGGCGTCGGCTGAGGGCCCTCAGGCTTTTCATCCCTTGCGAGCATGCGCTCGACGGCTGATGTAACCCTGGCCGTTCGTGCGGCTTCGCATGGCGGGCACAGCCGTTACGCGATTCGGTCCGGCCAACATACTTGGAAGAGCTTGTCCCATAAGCCCCGGAGCGCCGAACAATCATGACCGGTGCAAACATCGTGGCGGTCCCTCGACGACGCGCTTCGCGCTTTGCTCGGGATGACAGTGGGGCAACGACGTGGCGCTAAAAGCCGCGCGGGGCTAGCGGAACGATTGGACGACGCCGTTGCAGACGAGTGCCCAGCCGTCGACGAGGACGAAGAGTAGCAGTTTGCAGGGCAGCGAGATGATGGGCGGGCTTAGCATGAACATGCCGAGGCCCATCAACACGGCGGCGACGGCGAGGTCGATCGCGACGAACGGGAGATAGAGCGCCACGCCGATCGCGAACGCACTGCGCAACTCACCGACGACGAACGCCGGGATCAGAACCGTGAGCGGCGTGCGTTCGGGCGCTTCATCGGACGGGCGGTGCGCGACGTGCGCGAAGACATCGATGTCGCGCCGCTTCGTTTGCCGCAGCATGAACGCGCGCAGCGGTTCGACGGCACGATCGAGAAACTGCCGCTGCGACATCGTACCGGCGGCGTACGGACGCAATGCGTCGTGCTCGATGCGCTCGATCGTCGGCGTCATGATGACGAACGTCAACACGAGCGCAAGGCCGGTCAACACGGGATTGGGCGGAAGCGATGCCGCGCCGATCGCGGAGCGCACCAGCGAGAGCACGACGACGATGCGAACGAACGACGTCGAGAGCACCAGCACGAACGGCGCGATCGAGAGCAGCGTCAGCCCGGCCAGAATATCGAGCGGCAGCGCCGCGTGATCGCGGCCGGCGATCGAAAGCAACTCGTCCATGCGTCCAAGCGTAGCTGGACCTTATGTCAGAATTGTTGCTGCGACCGAACGCGATGGATTCGCTTGAAGCGAATCCACTACGGTTTTTCGATGAGCTCCGTGACGCGGACGCCGAAGTTTTCATCGATGGCGACGACTTCGCCGCGCGCGACGAGGCGATCGTTGACGAGCAAGTCCACCGGACCACCGGCGAGACGATCGAGTTCGACCACCGAACCCGTGCCGAGCTTCAGGATATCGCGCACCAACATTTTGGCCGTGCCAAGTTCAGCCGTTACCGTGAGCGGCACGTTCATCAACAGATCGAGATTATTGCCGTCCGGCGCGATCACCACGGATCTCCCCTCGGGGTAATGGACCGTACTTCGAATGCGGGCCGGCCATGTTGCAGACCGCAGGTCCCGAAGCCAATCCTCTGGCCGCCGACGTTCAATTCGCCCTCGCCGTCGACCTTGGTACTTAGCAGGACAACGCTGCCGACTCGGAGCTCGAGCAGGCGTGGAACGGGCAGTTCCCCGCGTCCCAGGACCACGCGGACATCCACCGCTGTTCCGCCGAGCGTGGCGGGCGTCACGGTTGCCGACGGCGGTGCCTCGGGCAGCTCGCGCACGATCCCAACCCCCAGCGTCAGCCCCACCGGCGCCGTGACCCGCACGTCGAAATAGGCCACCGACCGCGGGACCTGCGCCGGCTCGACCGCGCGCGTCGGCCCACGCCGCTCCACGCACAGCGCCTCGCAGGCGTTGGCGCAGCGGGCCACGATGCGTTCGATCGCCCCGGCCTCGAGCGCACTCCAGGAACCTTGATCCGCGGATGCATCTTCGCCGAACGCCGCCGCCACCAGCCGCCGCGCGTCGCGGGCCGCGAGTACGAACACGACGTCGGTCGCGCGGCCGGGGGTCGCGAAGAGCAGCGCGTCCTGCGTGAGGCTGCGCCAGGCCGCCGCATCGAGGGCAACCGGCTCGCCGATCGTCACGCTGCACGCCTCGCCCAGGAGCGTCCGCAAGCCCTCGCGCACGCCGTTGGCGAGGACGCAGGCCGCATCGACCGGGAGGCTCGGACGGGGCACGAAGCGGGTGTGCCGCACGCGTCCGCGGCGCGGCCCGAACGCGAGCGTCGCGATCACTTGAGCAAATCCATCACGACTTTGGAGCCCGCGCCCTGCGCTTTGTTCGCGGCCTGCAGCGCCGAGAACGCAACGTAGGCTTCGGTGAGCCGCTGCAAGCCGGTATCGATGTCGACGTTGCCGATGTCGCGCGCGTGCGTCGCGAGCGCGGGGAATGCGCCGTCGGCCGGCGCGCCGACGTGCGGCACGATGCCGGCCACCGCACCGAAGTGCGTCGCATCGAGCCGCTGCGGATTGCTCCCGGCCGGAAAGCGCGCCAGCGCAACGCGCCCGACGACCGCGCGTTCGGTCGACCGTTCGCGCGTGCGCGGATCGATCGACGTGCGCGTGTACGCCAGCACGCCGTCGTCTTCGAGGTGCACGTCGGTGCCGCGGCCCGAGCGTGCGATCCGGCTCGGGCAAGCGCAACGGCGCGAGCGCGCCGCCGCCGGGCGGCGTGCCGAGCACGCGCGCGCCGTCGGGCGTTTGCAGCGTGCCGTCGCTGCCGATATGGAAGCTGCCGGCGCGCGTGAACGTGCGCGCACCGCGCTCGTCCGCGCGCGACGAACCACGCGCCGGGCGGCGCCGCGACGCTGAGCGGATCGTCGGACGGCAACGGCGGCAGCTTGCCGCTCACGTCGCCGAACTGCGGCATCGCGCCCGGGTGTATAGGCGGCGAGCACGTCGTTCGCGCGATCGGCGATGCGTTTGAGCGCATCGAGCGAGGCGGCCGGCAGCATCATGGCGCGACGACCCGCACGCCGCTGCCGGCCAGCGCGAAGCGCGCGCTCGCGAGCGCACGTTCCACGACGTCACGCAGCGGATTGCTGCAGAGCGCGACGATGCGCAGCGCCCGTGCCGTCGTGATGCACGAGCAGACGCACGCGCCCGCCCGCAACGTCGAGGGTGTGCGCGGCCGGCACCGGACGGCGCACGCTGAGCCGTTCCACGGCCCGCTCGATGCGCCGCGTCGTCTCGCTCGGCGGACGCCGCCGTTCGGGCACCGCCGACGCGCGTGCGTCTGCAGCGTGCCGCACACGCGTGGGCGGCGGCGTTGCGATGCGCGTCGGCGGTGCGCCGGGAACGAAGCAACGCGTGTGTGCGCCGCCGGACGCGCATCCGTTGCGCTGCGCTGCGCGGCCGGCGTTCGCACCGGCTTCGCATCGTGCGCCAAGTGCAGCGCGGAATACCAGGCTTCGCTGAGCGCGCGCCGGTCGGTCTGCGCGATCTGGGTGGCGATCACCGCCACGCCGTCGGATGCGTTCATCTCGTTTTCCCTCCGGCGTCAGCGTAGCGTGCCGGAGTCATCGCAAAACTGCGGCATTGTTACCGGCTTGCGATCAGCTGGTCGATCGCAAGCGTGGCGTCGGCAACGCGGCGGTACAGTCCACGCGCCACGTTGACGCCGAGCGCCGGCAATGCCGTCAGCGCCGCGAGCAGCACGTCGCCGTCGGCCACCGCCACGTGCGTTTCCTCGCGGCAGACCGCCGACCACGGATGGCGCGGCAACGGCTCGAGCAAGGCGCCTTCACCGGTGAATTCGCCCGGACCGAGCACCGCCACCGTGGTGCGCGCGCGGCCCGTGCGCTGCACGATCGCAACGCTGCCGCTGAGGATCAGAAACACCTCGTGCGCCGCGCCGCCGCGTTCGTAGAGCGTCGCGCCCGCTGGAAACGTCGCGAGGCGGAAGGCCGGCAACACGCGCATCAACGACGCCGCATCCACGCCGCTGAAGAACGCGTTGTCGGTGAGCATCAGCGCTCGGCGAGCAATTTCTGCACGATCCGGTTGACCGCATCGTCTTGCGAATCGCCGACCACCGTCGCGCGCAGCTTTCCGCTGCGATCGAAGAACAGCTGCGTCGGCCACGCGTCGACGCCGTAGGCGTTCCAAATCGCGAACGAGTTGTCGATCGCGACGGGCCAGGTGATGCCTTGCTTCTTCAAGTTCTCGATCACGTTCGCGCGGTTCTTCTCAAACGGCGTTTCGGGGCTGTGAATCCCGACGATCAGCAGATCGCCGGCTTTCTTCGCGTTGAGCGCACGCAGGTTCGGCACGACGTTCTGGCAGTTGTAGCAGTCGAACGTGAACACGTCGACGATCACGACCTTGCCCGCGGTTTCCGCCGGCGTCAGTTGACCGTTGAGCCAGCCTTGCGAGGCGGCGTACACCGGCGCGAGCGTTGCAGCGCGCGCGGGCGCAGCGGCGGCCGAATGCGTTGCCGATCCGGCGACGAGCGTGGCAACGATGCCGGCGAGCAATGTGGTGCGGAACATCGGTCAATCCTTCCGGTGAGAACGGTGATATAGCCGCCCTCTTGTTTGATTTGGCCCGCGCGCACGAGCTGGTTCATTTCGAGGCTCACGGTTTCGCGCGTGCTGCCGATGATCGAGGCGATATCTTGATGCGTGAGCCGCACGTCGAGCAGCGTGCCGTCACCGGTGGTGCGGCCGTGCTCGGCCGCCAGCCGCTCGAAGAGATTCACCAGCCGGTCGCTGATCTTCGCATAGGCGAGATCTTCGATCGTCGCCGACGCATCGCTCAAACCGGTCGTTGAGCATCTGCGCGACGTTGAGCGCGAGCGCCGAGTTGCCGGCGAGCAGCCCGAACAGATCGTCGGCGTGCGCTTTGCAGATCAGCGTTTCTTCCATGCAGGTCGCGACCGTCGTGCGCTCGCCGCCGCCGAAGAGCGCGTCTTCACCGAACATGTCGCCCGGGCCGAGAATCGCAACCGTGACTTCCTTGCCGTCGGCGGTGTTGCGCGCGATGCGCACGCGGCCGGTCTTGATGAGAAAGACGACCTTCTTCGCATCGCCCTGATCGAAGAACGTCGAGCGCTTCGGCAGCAGCTCCATCGTGAAGATGCCCTCGCTGCCGGCGATCGCCTCGACCGGCACGTTCGCGAAGAGCCGGTTCTTCTTCAGATACCAGATCTTGTTTTCGGTGTCTTCGGCTTCCATCTAGAGCACCGCCCCGACGACGTGCGGCCGCCTCAGCGCGCCGGCATGGCTGTCCGCGCGCACGTACGAGAGTTGGATCGCGGCCGTTCCGGAGCGCACGGGCAGCGTTACGTGAAACGGCGAGCACACGTGCGGCGTGCAGAACGAGGCGATCCAGCCGCGCGGCACGTCGACGGCGCGCAACCGCACGACCGAGCCCGCCGGGGCGGCGACGCGCACGGCAAACGAGGTCACGCCCGGATCGGCCGAGGCGTGGCACGTTCCGGCCGCGAGGGCGCACGAGAGAATCGCCAGTGCCAAACTCATAGCGCGATGCTACGCTCCCAGCCCCGGGGCGGCAATAAGCCCGCTTACATCCCCGGCCGTTGGAGATAGAGCGCGTGGCCGGCGAAGTCGAAGGTGACCGTGAACTTGCGCAGGAGGGCCAGGCCCACGTTGCCGGCGTCGATGCGGTCGGCGAAGGCGCCGCTCTTGGCTTGGATCACGTCGGCGTCTTGGTTCGAGACGGTGGTCGAGCCGAGCCGCAGCGAGCTGATCCGCGTGGCATAACTCTTGTCGCTGCCGCCCACGCCGATGAAGCTGCCCGTCCCGGTGCCGACGGCCGGCGCCAGCGCCGGGTGCGCGGCCGCGAAGGGGCCGTAGATCAAGAGCGGGCTGCTGTCGCCCGTATCGATGATGAAGGGCGCGTCGATGTCGCCGATGCGCAACACCGCCTCGGGAATGTCGCGGTCGGTATCGATGCGCGATGCGGTCGCCGGCCGGTGTAATCGAACCGGGCGGACCGAAGCGCATCACGTGGTGCGCGAAGTCGAGCTGCACGATGCTCGCGGCGAAGAACGGATAGCCTAAGATGCCGTCGATGCGCATGTGGCCGGCCGACGAGCCCAACTCGATCGTCGAGATGACCAAGTTGTCGAGATATGCGTTGCCGATCGTCAAGCGCGGCAATCGCGCGACGTGCAGGCCGCCCGCGCGTACCGCGCCGCGCACTTCGAGCGAGCCTTCTTGCCCGATGCCGGCCGCCTGCGCGACGTGCGAATCGAGCAGCACGTCGGCCGATCCGCTGTCGATCAGAAACGCGTACGGTTTGCCGCCGATCTGCACGACGCACGCGATGCGCGTGCCGTCATCGAGCAGCGGTACCGTTTGCGCGCCCGCAGCGATCAACCGCCGCGGGACGAGCGGCGCGAACAGCGCGGCGTCGATCGCGCCGCCGACTTTCACCGACGTCGTTTGCACGATCGTATCGAAGTCGTGTTCGCCGTCGGTCGTGACGGCGTGAAACGCCATCGCCATGCCGCTGACGTCGTGCCAGTCCGACAGATCCACGTACGTCGGCCCGTCGCCGTCAAGATATTCCGTGCGCAGCGGCAAGCCGCTCTCGGTATCGATCCAGATCGTTTCGGGTTCGCCACCCTCGGCGTTGACCTCGATGTTCCACGTGCGCCGGTCGCCGACCGTACCGAAGGCCAGAAAGCGCGCGCGATCGGGCGCAGTCAGAAATTTTCCGGAATCGACGAAGTTCGCCGTCAGCGCGCGCCGGCGCAGCACGCCGGTGAGTTCTTGCACGTTGCCGTCGCTCGACGCCCAGATGCGATCGCCGATGCGCAGCGTCGTTTCCATGCGCGGACCGAGGCTCTCGTCGTCGCGTTCGCGATCGCCGTCGCGCCAGCTGTGAAAGACGCCGCTCAGTCCTTCGCCCGTAATCGTGCCGGTGGTTTCGATCGTCGCAACGTCGCGGCCGTGCGTGGCTCTCTGATACGCCGCGAGAATGTCGGTCATCGGCGGCGGATCGCCGATATCGCGTGCTTCGGCAACGGGCATGCACGCAAGCGCGATCAGCGCCGCGGCGAAGAGAACGCCCTTACGGTTGCGAGCGGTACTGGTCGAGCGAACCGAGGACGTTTTTGACGTAGTTCTGCGTCTCGGCATACGGGGGCACATCACCGTATTTTTCAACGGCATTCGGACCGGCATTGTAGGCGGCGACCGCAAGGCGCGTGTCGCCTTTGAAACGATCGAGCAGGCCGCGCAAATAGCGCGTTCCGCCCGCAACGTTTTGGGCGGGATCGTAGGGGTTCTTCACGCCGAGCGACGCGGCCGTCTCGGGCATGAGCTGCATCAGCCCCTGCGCGCCGACCGG
Organism: Vulcanimicrobiota bacterium; assembly: GCA_963845455.1. Classification (GTDB taxonomy): domain Bacteria; phylum Vulcanimicrobiota; class Vulcanimicrobiia; order Vulcanimicrobiales; family Vulcanimicrobiaceae; genus Lustribacter. The sequence continues at coordinate 486,055 of CAWJSM010000009.1, forward strand.
CGAGGTGGCGTTGGCGTTGAACGACGATTCGTTCGCGATGACGGATTTGATCAGCGCGGGATCGACTTGCCAGATGTCGGCGTTCTGCTGCACGAGCGAATTGATTTGCTCGGGCGGAACGGGCGCGGGCGCGTCGGGATTCTCCGAGCTCGCCGGGGCGAGTTCGGGCATCAGCGCCTGCGCGAGGACCGCGTTGAAATCGCTGCCGGGCGGCGTCGTGACGACGGCGCCGGCCGGGGGTGCTCCGCTAATCTGGGCAATCCGGTTCTGGATCGCCGAGATGTCACTGAGGATATCCATCGTCCAAGCTATCGGCGATTGCGGTCATCTGCATGAGGGTTTCGGCCGGATCCGCTCCCCCTTCCGCTTGCTTGAGAAAGGCCTCGATGCGGGCCTCGGCGGCGATCGCGCGGGCCAGGACGGGATCGCCGGCGCCCGGGTCGAGGCCAAGTGAGCGGGCATCGCGAGCGCTATCGAGCGCAGCCAGAGCCGCCCGCAGGCGAGCCGCGGCGCGACGGTGCTCGGGCGTTGCGACCTCGCCCAGCGTGCGGCTCGCGCTGGCCGGGAGATCGATCGCCGGAAACCAGCCCGCGGCCGCGAGACGCGCGCTGAGGACGATGTGGCCGTCCAGCGCGGCCCGCGCGGCCTCGGCGACCGGATCGTGTTCCAGCGGGCCCTCGGAGAGCACCGTGGCCACCAGCGTGATGCTGCCGGCCGCCGTCGCGCCGGCGCACTCGAGGAGCCGCGCCTGCGTCGCCGTGACCGACGGTGGGAAACCCGCGCGGCCGACCGGCTCGCCCCGCGCGATGGCGAGGTCGCGCGCGGCCGCGGCGACCCGCGCCAGGCTGTCGACGACCAGCAGCACGTGCAGTCCGCGCGAACGCAGCGCGTCGGCCTGGGCGAAGGCCAGCTCCGCCACGCCCAGGCGCTCCGCCGCGGGACGGTCGCTCGTGGCGCACAGGATCGTCGTGCGCGGCTCGATCCGGCGCAGCCAGCGCTCGGCCTCGCGGCCGCGCTCGCCGGCCAGCGCCACCACCGTGGCATCGGCGCTGCTGCCGGCAACGATCGCTTCGAGCAGCGTCGACTTGCCGGCGCCGGGGCTGCCGAAGATCCCGATCCGCGCCCCGCGCCCGAACGCGAGCGGGCCGTCGAGGGCGCGGATCCCGGTGTGGAACGGCGTCGTCACGGCAACGCGCTGGCGCGGTGAGGGAACGCGCGGCGCGGCCGCCCGGCGCCGTCCGATCGGAGCCGGGCCGCCGTCGAGCACGCAGCCGCCGGCGTCGACGGCGCGGCCGAGCAGTGCCGTTCCCAGCACGACGCGCCCGCTCATGACACGCGCTCGAGCAATGCCGCGAGTACCGCGTCGATCTCGCGGCCCAGTGCTGCACGCGCGGCCTTCCCGAGCGCGGGATCGCACGATGCATCGAACGCGTCGGCGAGCCGCGCGCGAAACACGCGCACGTCGCGCGCGAAATCCGCATCATCTGCACGCGCCGGCGGTTGCGGTTCGGCCGGCGCATCAACTGCCGGCGGTTCCTCCGCGACGACCGCTTCGGGTGCGGCGCGCAGCAACTGCGCGAACGAGACGAACGCGCCGTCAGCCGCGGGCACGCAACAACTCCTCGGGATGCGGCACGAGGTCGCTCGCGGCGCGCGCGAGCCGCCGCACGATTTGCGCGCGCTCTTCGGGCGGATAGAGTTCGAGCACGGCGGCGGCGGTCGCGGCCGGCAGCGCGGAGATGACGGCGGCCGCAACGTGCGGCGGTTCGCCGGCGAGCGCACCGCGCACGCGCGCCGGTGGAAGTCCGGCCGATTCGCGCGATGACTTACGCACGCCGGCCGCTTCGACCGCACGCACCAGCAAGGCATACACCGGACGCGCGCAGCGCAACGTCAACACGACGGCACCCGCAACGAGGGCGAGCTGCGGCAGCATGCCGGTGAACAATCCCGCGATGCCCCACGCATCGATGCCGCGTACTGCTGCCGGCGCCGTCGCTGCGAAGCGCACGGCTTCGACGCGCAACGTATCCCCGCGATGCGCGTCGATGCCGGCCGCGGCGGCCGCGAGCGCGCGAATCGCATCGAGATCGATGCCGCGCGCGCCGTCGACGAAGATCGCGACCGACAAGCGCGCGGTCGCATCGGGCGCAGCGGAATGATGCACGTCGCGCGTTTCGCTGCCGCGCTCTTCGGTGGTCGTGGTTTTCTGGTACTTCTTCTGCGGGCTCGCGTAGCGTTCGTCGCCGTTCGTGCGAGTGAGGTCGCCGGCCAGCGGCAGATGTTTGACGTCGTGCTCGTCGCGCGCTTCACCCAGCGGTTCGCGATGCACGCGGACGATCGTCGCCCCCGCGCCGAGCGCCGCATCGAGTGCCGACTGCAGTGAGGCTTGCAGCGACGTATCGTCGGGTTCGCTCGTGCCGCCGTCGAGCGCGCCGCGATCGTCGAGCACGGTCACGCGCTCGGCATCCAAGCCCGGCACACCGCCGGCGACGAACGCGCGAATGCCCGCCACCGCCGCCGGCGCCAGATGCGCGCCCGGCGCGAGCGTGATGCGGACGCTGGCCGATGCGTCGCGGGTCGTTTCGTCGGCATAGGCGCCGGAACTCGCCGGCGCCACGATCACGCGCGCGTCGGCAACGCCGTCCAATCCGCGCAGGCCTTGCGCGAGGTCGGCGGCCAGTGCATCGCGCGTCTGCGCTTCGAGAATGCTCTGCGGCGTGAGCGCGTTGACGTGCGCGAACGTTTCGTCCGACGTGGCAAGATGCCGGTGCGGAACACCGGCCAGCGAGAGCCGCAGCAGCAGCTCCGCGCGCTTGCGCGGATCGACGCGCACGTTGTCGGCCAACGGCGCGTACGGCACGCCCCAGCCCGCGAGCCGCGTCTGCACTTCGGTCAGCTGATCGGCGTAGAGCGGCGTGGCGAACAGCGGTATGCGCACGTCGCGCGTCGCGGTAACGCCCCAGCCGAGCGCGACGATCGCCGCGACGAAGCCCGCGAACAGACCGGCCTTGAGACGCAGCGGCAACGCGCCCAGACGCGCGAGCTCGCGCCGGAACACCTCCATCGGCTAGATCTGCAGGCCCAGCAGCGTTTGCAGTCCTTGCGTGACGCGTTGGGCGCTTGCGGCAGCGAGCTGCAGCGCGATATCGGCGCGCGCACGCTCGACGACCATCTCTTGCAGCCCGCCGCGATGAGCGGCAAACGCGCGCTCGGCATTATCGGCTCCGGCGAGCGCGCCACTCGCGGCATCGACCAAATCACCGAACGCGCTTCCAGCTTGCGGCAGCGGGGTGACCGACGGCGCGTCGGGCGCAACATCGGGAACGAGCGCTGCGATCTGCATCAGCGCTCGATGTCCAACGTGCGTTCCGCCAACCGTTTCCCGATGTCGAAGATCGATGCGTCGGCTTCATACGCCCGCTGCGCGTCGAGCGTGGCGATCAGCTCCGTCAGCGCATCGCCCGTGCCCGGTTCCGACGACACCGTGACGGCTTCGGTCGTGTCGTCGTCGGCGCCGTCATCCGGCGTTGCCACGAGATGCGCAACCAAACGCTGATACGGATGTCCGGGCGTCGCGGCTTGCGCGGCCGCAACGTTGCGCGCATCGAGGTCGAGCATCGTCCGCTGCGCGGTCATCCCGCGCGCGGCAACATCGAGCAACGCAAAATCCGTCACTTCGCCACCAGCTTGAGCTCGTTCACGCGCGCCTTCACCGCGCCCAGCAGCGCTTCGGTGAACAGCGCCTGCTGCGCCACCGCCCCCATCGACCGTTCATTCGCAGTCCGGCTCGCCGCAGTCAGCGCATCGCGCGCCCCAGCAGCCGCCGCCGCAGCAGCATCCCCAATATCAAGCCTCATGCCGCAACTCTAGCCCCGCGCCATGAACGGATTGTTGCGCCGATATGAGGAAGCGCGGGGGACTGAAGAAATCTTTCTTTTCGGGAGATTCAACTTGAAACGTTTGCTCACCGGCATCTTGATGCTGGCCCTCATGAACGTGCCGGCGTTCGCGCAGCAGTCGTCGCCGCCCATCATTCCGTTCACTCGGTGCCGAATCCGCTCGAGCTTCCCTACGGGATGTATCTCGGCGAGGCAGCCGCGGTGGCCGTCAATTCCAAGGGTCACGTCTTCGTGTTCTCGCGCGGCAACACCAACCGGCCCGGCCTATGCGGCCACCGCCGCGCAGTTGCTCGAGTTCGATCAGAACGGCAAGTATCTGCGCGAGATCGGCCACGATCTCTACGCATGGTCGTTCGCGCACGGCGGTGGCGATCGACCCGGACGACAACATCTGGGCTGCCGACAAGGGCTCGGACATGGTCGTGAAGTTTACGCCGAACGGCCGCGTCGCGATGGTGTTCGGCCGCAAACAAGAAGCCTCCGACGAAGGCACGGGCCCGCTCAAGCATCCGAAGCCGCCGCTGCCGCCGGTGAACGGCCTCTTCCGCCAAGTCACCGACATCGCGTTCGATAAGGCGCGCAACGGCTACATCAGCGACGGCTACATCAACTCGCGCATCGTCAAGATCGCCAAAGACGGGCGCTGGCTGACGACGTGGGGCACGCCCGGGCACCGGACCGGGGCAATTCAACACGCCGCACAGCATCGCGGTAGATGCCGCCGGACTCGTGTACGTCGCCGATCGCGGCAATCGCCGCATCCAAGTCTTCGACGGCAACGGCACGTTCATTCGGCAGATCACGATCGACTTGCCGGTACCGCCCGACACGCAAATGGTACTCGGTGATTATCCCAAAGCCGACGATCCCGACGGCGACAACTTGCCGGCACTGCTCAAGCCGGGCGCGCCGTGGGTCGTCTGCATCACGCCGCCGCCGCATCAGTTTCTCTACACCGCCGACGCCTATCCGGGCCGCATCTACAAACTCACCCTCGACGGCAAACTCGTCGGCATGCTCGGTACAGCCGGCAAAGCCCCCAAACAGTTCGGCTGGATTCACGGCATGGCGTGCCCCTCGGAAAACACGATCTACGTTGCGGAAATCCTCAACTGGCGCATCCAAAAGCTCATCCTACATCCCAAATAGTTCAGTTTAGAACGCCGAAACTGAAATATAAAACGTGACATTTCAGTTTCAGTGCCTTAAACTGAGAGATAGATGGACCCATCTCAGTTTAAGGCCCCGTTCCCGGGTACCCTGGTCGCCGTCATCGACACGGTTGGGGTACCTGGCCATGCCTATGTCCCGCTCCCCCTACCCCCTAAAGAGATCGCCCTCGGGCGAGCCGATTTCCGGCTTGCGCTCTCCGATGCGGATCAGCAGATCGCCCGGCTCGACGCACTCGCCGGCCAGTTGGAAAAGCCGGAAGATCTGTTCCACGCCTACTTACGACGCGAGGCTCAACTCTCGAGCGCGATCGAAGGCACACACACGACTTTAGCTGGACTGGCGCTGGCAGAGGCAAGCCAAAAGGCTCAGACGGCCGATGAACGCGAGGTGCTCGACTACGTTGCTGCCCTCGACTATGGGCGCACCCGGGTAGCCGAGACATCGGTCGGCGCAATCCTCTTCAACGAACTTCACGCCATCTTGATGCGCAACGCAGATCCGCGCGTTCAACCGGGCCGCTTTCGCGACTGCCTCGTTGTTCTTGGCCGCGATCTCGCTACGGCTCGCTTCGTGCCGCCCCCGGAATACGAAGTCGAGCATCTCGTCAGCAATCTTCAACAGTACCTGCGAACGGAACGCGAGGCGGCGCTGATCAAACTTGCGATCGCGCACTACCAGTTCGAGACGATCCATCCGTATCGTGACGGCAACGGCCGGCTCGGCCGAATGATGATCTCGCTTTGGCTACAAGAGCAACGCATCCTCAACGCTCCGGTACTTTATATCAGCGCGTACTTCGAACGACATCAGGACGAGTATTACGATGCGCTCTTCAAGGTCAGTACCAGCGGTGAATGGGAAGAGTGGATTCTCTTCTTCCTACGCGGCGTCGCAGAGCAATCGCGAGACGCGGCACAACGCATGCACCGGCTTGTCGATCTACGCAGCGAATACCGGCGCCGCGTTTCAGGTCCGCGGACGTCGCACGGCCTTATACAGCTCATCGACGACCTTTTCATTAACCCGGCATGTTCCGTTCCAGGGGCGCGTCGAATTCTGAACGTTTCGTACAACGCCGCTCGCGAAAGTATTCGCAAACTGGAACAGGCGGGGATTCTCGAACCATCGAGCGCCAAAACTGGAAAAAACTATTGGATCGCTTCGGAAATCATACGAACGTTCGAGGAGCCATTAGACGCAGCATAAAAAAAGCCCGCGGATTCCGCGGGCTTCCTTTTCGGTTCGTTGTGGATTAGCGCTTCGAGAACTGGAAGCGTTTGCGGGCGCGTTTGCGGCCGTACTTCTTCGATTCTTTTTCGCGCGGGTCGCGGGTGAGCAGGCCGTTGCGGCGCAGCGGTTCGCGCAGCGCTTCGTCCATCTCGAGCAACGCGCGAGCGATGCCGTGGCGCACGGCGCCGGCTTGTCCGGCCGGTCCGCCGCCGGCGCACTTCACGTCGACGTTGAAGCGCGAACCGGCTTCGGTGACGACGAGCGGCTGACGCACGATCTGCTGCAGCACCGCGCGGGGGAAGTAATCGTCGATCGGCTTCTTGTTGACCGTGATGACGCCCTGACCGAGGGTCATCCGGACGCGCGCGACGGCGCGCTTACGGCGGCCGGTTCCGAGAAAAAGTTCTGCTGGTTGCATGCCCTACGCCAACGCCGCGGGCTTTTGGGCCGCGTGCGGATGAGATTCGCCGACGTAGACGTTGAGGCGTCCGAGCTGGACGTTGCGCATGCGGTTGGTCGCGAGCATGCCGCGAACGGCGCGCTCGATCAAACGTTCCGGGTGCTTCGCACGGACCTGTGACGCCGTCTCGGTGTCGAGGCCGCCCGGGAAACCGGAGTGACGGTGATAGACCTTCTGGTTCCACTTGTCGCCGCCGAGCTCGATCTTGTCGGCGTTGATCACGACGACGAAGTCACCGGCATCGATGTGCGGCGTCCAGGTGGGCTTCTTGCGGCCCGAGAGCGTGCGCGCGATCTTCACCGCGAGCGTGCCGAGGCGTTGCCCCGCCGCGTCGACGATGTACCAATCGTGCGTGGCCTCTGCCGTGGTCTGTTGGTAGGTGCGCATTGCTTCTAATCTGTCGGCAAGAGAAGATGACCGCTCCGGCTCGGAACGGCAACCGTAGGAGTATACCGGCTCGGCTGGGGGATGTCCAGGGGCCTGATCGTGGCGTGCATGATCGTAGCGGCCCCTCGACGGCGCGCCTACGGCGCTTGCTCGGGGTGACAGTGGCTAGCTTGCTTGCTCGGAGTCGAAGTCGGGGTAGCGGACGCCGACGAGGCAGAGGCCTTCGGCCGGGGCGGTGTAGCCGGCGCGCTTGCGGTCGCCGGAGGCCAGGATGGCGGGGATGTCGTCCGGGGCGCGGCGGCCGGTGGCGATCTCCACCAGGGTGCCGACGTGATGCGGACCATGCGGTGCAAGAAGCCCTGCCCGGCGATCCGCAGCACGATCCGGTCGCGGCTGCGGTCGATGTCGATCGAGTGGATCGTGCCGGACCGTCCCGCCGCGCTCGGGCGCCACGCCGCAGAACGCGACGAAGTCGTGGGTCGCCGATGAGGCCGGCCGCGGCCGCCCGGGCCAGCTCGACGTCGAGCGCGCGATGGACGTGATGGGCGAAGCGGCGCTCGAAGGCCGAGGGCATCGGCCGGTTGATGATCCGGTACTCGTACGTGCGCGCCTCCGCATCGAAGCGCGCGGAGAAACCGTCGGGCGCGAGGCCGGCGTAGCGCACGCTGACGTCGCGCGGCGAGGTTGCCGTTGAGCGCCAGCGCGAGCCGGTCGACGCGGAAATGTCGCGCTCGCTCGTGAACGAGATGACTTGGCCCGAGGCGTGCACGCCGGCGTCGGTGCGGCCGGCGGCGCTGATCTTGACCGCTCCGCCGAAGAGCGCGCTCGAGCACGCGCTCGAGTTCGCCGGCGACGGTTCGCACTTCAGGCTGAAACTGCAAACCGCAGAAGTTCGTGCCGTCGTACTCGACGACGGCGCGATAGGTCGGCACTAACCTTGAGCGGTTGGGCGAAGCCCAACGCACGGTTCGCGAAGCGAATCGTTATGCGGCGACGCGGTGCGGGACGGAGCGCTTCTCGTCGAGGTCGAGCAGATCGGCCCACGACGTAACGTCGGTGCGATCCGGCGCGACTTCGCTGCGCAGTTTGAGGAAGTACTCCTCGGCCGTCGAACCCGGCTCGGGCGCCGTGCTTGAGCCAATCGCGATTGAACGTTTCGATTTCGCTGTCGTCCTTCGCGTGCACGTACGGCGCGACGAACTCGCTGATCTCGCCGTCATTGCTCGCGCTCTTGATCACGTCGAGCAGCGTGTCGCCGTCGAGATCGAGAAATTCGAACAGATGCTTGTCCATCGGACAATCGTAGTCGTACTCGCCGATCGTTCCCGCGGCCAGCGCCTTGCCTTTGTCGATCGTGCGCTTGAGCTGCACGATGCCGTGCATCTGTTCACGAACGCTGGCGGGATATGACTTGGTGAGATCCATGCGTGACTTTCCGTTCGGCGAAGGTGGTATGGGAGCGAATTGTTCGATTGGATTGTTCGCGCTGCTGCCCAGGGGCGACCTGGGAGGCTGCCCTCGACGACGCGCCCTGCGGGCGCTTTGCTCGGGGTGACTTAGGGTGCGGGGCGCTGGAGCGGGAAGAGCACGACGTCGCGGATCGACGCGTTGTTCGTGAGGAGCATGACCAGCCGGTCGACGCCGATGCCGATGCCGGCCGTCGGCGGCATGCCGTACTCCAGGGCGTTCACGAAATCCCAGTCGGGCGGCGGCACTTCATCGTCGCCCGCTGCGCGTTCGGCGACTTGCAGTTCGAAGCGCCGCCGCTGATCGTCGGGATCGTTGAGCTCGGTGAAGGCGTTGGCGATCTCCATCGACGCGCAGAAGAGCTCGTAGCGGTCGGTGAGTTCGGGGTCGCCGGCCTTGCGCTTCGCGAGCGGCGAGAGCACGACCGGATAGTCGTGCACGAACGTCGGGTGCAATAACTCGGGCTCGACGACGCGCTCGAAAATCTTGTCGAGCGCGTGCGCGTGCGAGGGCGACGTCGGCAAACCGAACTCGTTGCAAGATCTGCTGCGCGCCGCCGAACGAGAGCAGCTTCTCGCGCTCGAGGCCGCCGAACTCTTTCATCGCGTCGAGGTACGCGATGCGCGCGAACGGACGCTTGAACGAGATCGCGTCCTCGCCATACATCAGCGTATCGCTGCCGTGCACGTCGTTGACCAGATGCGACATCAGCGCTTCGTTGAAATCCATCATCTCGTGGACCGACCAGTACGCCGCGTAGAGCTCGAGCATGGTGAACTCGGGATTGTGCGTGGTGTCGATGCCTTCGTTGCGGAAGATCCGGCCGATCTCATAGACGCGCTCGAGGCCGCCGACGATCAAGCGCTTGAGGTTGAGCTCGGTCGCGATGCGCAGCGTCATCTCGATGTCGAGCGCGTTGACGTGCGTGAGGAACGGCCGCGCGGCCGCGCCGCCGGCGACGTTGAGCAGCGTCGGCGTCTCGCACTCGTAGAAGCCCTGCGCGTCGATGAAGCGGCGCATCGCGGCGATGATCTTGCTGCGCTGCATGAACACGTCGCGCACGTGCGGGTTGACGATCAGATCGACGTAGCGCTGGCGGTAGCGCTTCTCGATGTCGACCAGGCCGTGCCACTTGTCGGGCAGCGGCGCGAGGCCTTTGCTCAGCACCTCGAAGGACTGCACGTGCAGCGCGAGGTCGCCCATCTTCGTGCGAAACACGAAGCCGCGCGCGCCGATGAAGTCGCCGCGGTCGAGCGATTTGAGCAGCGTGAATGCTTCGCCCAGTTCTTTTTTTGCGAAGTAGAGCTGAAAGCGTCCGGTGCGGTCGGAGACATCGGCGAACGGTCCGCGCAGCGACATCACGCGACCGGCGATTTGCCACACGTCGGCTTCGGCGTGTTCTTCGGGCCCGAGCTTCCCGTACTTTTCCGCTAAATCGCCGGCGTGCGCGGTGACGTCGTAACGCGTTGCGGCAAACGGGTCGACGCCGCGGGAACGAAGCGCGGCCAGGTTTGCACGCCTGGCCGCTATCAGTTCCGCTTCGCGTTTCCCGTGCTCGGAGCCGGGATCGGTCGAATCGTCTACGATGCTTTTTTCGCCACTTTCTTCGTTGCTTTGTTGATCGACTTCGATCTTGTACTTCATCGAGCCGCGCGGCGTCGTGACGTCGACGGTCTCGCCGTTCTTGTGACCCATCAGCGCTGCGCCGACCGGCGATTCGTTCGAGAGGCGCGCGTTCTTCGGATCGGCTTCGGCCGAACCGACGATCGTGAACTCGTGCGAGCGGCCCGAGACCAGCTCTTTCACTTTGACCGTCGCACCGAGATGGACGGCGTCGGCGACGAAGTCGCTCTGATCGATGATGCGCGCGTTGCGGATCATCGACTCGAGTTTGAGGACGCGGCCTTCCACGAAAGCCTGCTCTTGCTTCGCGTCTTCGTACTCGGCGTTTTCCGAGATGTCGCCGAACTCTTTGGCTTGGCGAATGCGTTCGTTGACTTCCCGGCGGTGGACGGTCTTCAGCTCGTCGAGCTCGTCCTCGAGCTTTTTGAGTCCGTCGCGCGTCAGAATGATCTCTTTGTCGTTCAAAACCGACTCCTGGGACTATGCGCCCGAGCGCAACAAAACGCTGCGACTCTTAAGGAAATATCGACCGCCGCAGTTCAAAGCCGAGGGGCGGAGGACCTGCCCCGGGCGCGCCAGACGGCAAACGGCACCCCCAGAATGGCCGTCACCAGCAAGAAAAGCTGGGTCGGCCGGTCGCCTTCCGCTACCGATACGGTAAGCACGCCCGCCAGCGCCAGCGTGGCGAGCGCGGGCAGGATCACGCCGTCGATCCAGGCCGTCCGCGCCCGCACGAAGATCCGCACGGCCGCCGCGGCGCTCAGCAAGAACAGCACGCCCAGAAACAGCGCCGTTCCGCTAAGAATGAAGTCGAACGCCGCGCGTACGCTCGGAAAGAACGCACACGCAACCAGTCCGGCGACGCCCACTGCTGTGAGCAAGCCGACCGCGAACGCCGGCTGTCGCGCGCAGGTCGAGCGTGCCGAAGCGCTCCGGCAGCACGCCGTCGCGTCCCATCGCGTAGAAGCTGCGGCTGAGGTAGACCAGCGTCGTTTGCAGCGATGCGGCCAGCGACACGAGCACCGTCACCGTGATCGCGATGCGCCATGCGCCGCCGCCGATCGCGTCGCCCACGTACGCCAGCGCATCGCCCTCGTGCGCGGCGAATCCGTCGAGCGTGCCGACGCGCAGAAACGCCGTCATGCAGATCCACAGCACGACGGCGGTGAGTAGCAGCCCGGCAAGCCCGCCCGCGCCCGGCGCGGTGCTCCCGTCGTACGCCTCCTCGGCGGTCGACGCGGAAACTTCCCAGCCATCGATCATCCAGATGCCGATCGCGACCGCGGCGATCAGTTCACCCACCGACGGGCGGCGGCGCGAAGCTCGCCGCGTGCGCGGCCGGCGCGTGCAGCGCCGCGACCGTCGCCGCGACCGCCAGCAGCACCAGCTCCGCGATCGCGAGCGCGTTCGCCATGCGCGAGGTCGGCCGCAAGCCGCCGTAGAGCAGCAGCCCCGACGCCAGTACCCAGACCGCGCCGGCGAGCCCGTCGGCGACCGGCGTGCTTTGCAGACCGGGCACGGCCAGCGCGAGCAGCGAGAGCGTGTACGCGCCGGCCGGCAGCGCGGTCGCGACGATCGCGAACAGGTTGGCCACGATCAGCACCCAGGCCGCATACGCGCCGACGTACCGGCCGAACGCAAGCCGCACCCACGTATACGCGGACCCGGCGTCGGGATAGCGCGAGCCCAGCCGGCGATAAGAGATCGCGACGCACACCATGATCGCGGTGACGATGCATGAGTGCGAGCGGCGTCGCGCTGCCGCCCGGCCGCGACCATCGGACCGAACGCGGTCGCGAGCGAGAACGCCGGGCCGATCGCCGCGGCGGCGATCAGCAGCAGATCGCCGAAGCCGAGGACGCGGCGCACGCCCTACGTTTCGCGCAGTCGCGAGTGCCGGTAACCGTAGGCCGCGTACACGCCGACGCCGACGAGAAACCACACGACGAAACGGATCCAGGTCAGCGTGCCGAGACCGGTCATCACGAGCACGCACAGGATCGCGCCGAGCGCCGCGGTGACGAGTCCGAACGGCGCGCGAAACGGCCGCACCGCATCCGGTTTGCGCAAGCGCAGCACGAACACGCCGACGCACACGATCGTGAACGCCGAGAGCGTGCCGACATTGACCAGCGCCAGCAGTTCCGCGATCGGCAAAACGCCGGCCAGGATCGCGACCAGCACGCCGGTCGTCATCGTCGTGATGATCGGCGTGCACGTGCGCGCGTCGACGCGCGCGACGATCGGCGGCAGCATGCGATCGCGCGCCATCACGAAGAAGATGCGGATCTGTCCGAGCAGCGAAGTGAGCATCACGGTCGTCGTGCCGGCGAAGGCGCCCGCGAACACGACCGCATTGAGCCAGCTCGCGTTGCCCGCATGATGCACGGCGTCGGCCATCGCGGCGTTCGGGTCGACCGTTTTCCACGGCACGATGCCGACCGTAACGTAGGCCGCGAGCATGTAGATCACGATGCCGATGATCAGCGACCAGATCACGGCGCGCGGCACGTCGCGCACCGGGTTCTTGCGCTTCTTCCGATGCGACCGTTACCGTGTCGAAGCCGATGTAGGCGAAGAACACGAGCGCGGCGCCGGCGATGATCCCGCTCCCGCCGAGCGGAAACGGCGGCATGAAATGCGCCGGCGAGACCGCCCCGAAGAGCGCCAGCACGAACACGATCAGCGCGATGATTTGAATGCCGACGAAGAGCGTGTTGGTGCGCGTCGATTCGCGAATCCCGATCGCGAGCAGCGCCGAGATACCGAGCACGACGAGAATCGCCAGCAGATCGATCGACGAGTGCGCGAAGTCGATTCCGCCCGGCGCGAACACGACGTGCGCGACCTGCAGCGCGGGCGGCAGCGTGATGCTGAAACCCGGTAAGGAAACTCTGCACCGAGCCCGACCACGCGGCGGCGGTCGGCGCGACGCTGATACCGTACTCGAGAATCAAGTCCCAGCCGATGATCCAAGCGACGAATTCACCGAGCGTCGCGTAGGCGTAGGTGTAGGCGCTGCCCGCGATCGGGACCATCGCCGCAAGTTCGGCATAGCACAGCGCGACGAAGATGCAGGCGATGCCGGTGAGCGCGAATGACGCGAGCACGCCGCCGGCACCGGCCGCCTGCGCGCCGGAACCGATCGTCGTGAAGATGCCGCCGAGCATCGTGCCGAGGCCGACGCCGATCAGGCCGGCCACGCCGAGCGCGCGGCGCAGCGGAACGCCGCCTTCGCCGCCGGAGGGCGAGATGCGATCGTACGGCTGCGTCGCGGCGAGCCGCTGCCACACGTTCACGAAGCGGCGAGGTTTACGACGCGCGGACGCAGCTTCAACTCGATCAGCACGCGCTCGTAGTCGGCCGCCGTGACTTCAGCCCACGTTTTTCCGAGCAGCGCGAGCAGCGCCGCCTCGACGACGTTCGTGCCGAACGAGCGGCCGTCGAAATCGGGCGTCGTCGTGACCAGCATCGCGACGCCGCGCGTGCGCAGCTCTTCCACGTCGTTGGCGGTGAGGGTGTTGGTCAGCACCATCTTGCCGTCGAGCCGGTCGGGCATGTACTGCCGCATGAAGTGGAAGTCGCCGGCGATGATGTCGGCGTCGTCGTAGTATTCGGGATACTTGGGCTCGGGTTTGCGGTCTTGCTTCTTGCCGGTGGGATAGAAGAACTGAAACGGCAGCTTGCAGGCATCGGGCAGATACTTGCGCGCCATCTCTTCAAATTCATCGAGCCCGCGCACCGGCCGGTCGAGATCGAGTGCGAAGATGAAGTCGCCGAAGATCATGTCGGCCCCGGCCGCCACCAGCGCCTGCGCCATGCCGAACCGGTCGAGCGCGCTGACCATCAGCACGCGCTTCCCGCTCAGCTCCATCCCAAGCTCACGCTGCAAATACTCGACCGCTTCGCGCTCCAGCGTATTCTTTAGCCCGCTGCCGTCAACCACCGGCGTCTTCTTCACCGCATTCAGCAACCGCAGCCCATCCTTCAACGCAAACCGCTGCGTGCCGGCATACAAATACACGTCGATCCCGCCCAACCCGATCGCATCGACCGTCCCGTCCAACTCACGCAACCGCTTGAGCGCGCGATCGATGCTCCCGTCCATCCCTTCACGCGAAATATCAAACCGCTCGCCCAACAACTCCACCGCCGCCCGATGATCCCGCGACGAAGACCCCAGACTCACGGAGACAATCGTCTTCATTCCATGTCATCCCGAGCAAAGCACCGAAGGTGCGTCGTCGAGGACCGCCACAATGATCAACATTGCGGAGTTGCCGCGGTGAATGGTACGATGCTCTCGGTCCCTCGACGACGCGCCTGACGGCGCTTTGCTCGGGATGACAAAGCGGCCTCATCGGAGTGCTGCGGCTCGGCGGGCTTCGGCGGCTGTGCGGGTGGCGGCGATGCTTTCGGGGGGGATGACTTTGTCGAAGGCTCGCATGTCGGCGAGTTCGAAGCCGGCGCGGGCGGCGAGGGCGTCGATTTCGCGGACTTTTTCGAGATCGACGCCGCGGCCGACGGTGTAGGATTCGCAACGGTTTTCGAGCGCCAGCACCATCGTTTCCGACATGCACGCCAGCGCGGTGCCGGGCGAGAGGGCGAGGTCGAAGTCGGTGCCGGGTTCGCGCACGCGTTCGGCGCGGAACGAGCCCGGGCACGCGCATGTTGCCGCCTTCGACCACCAGCACATCGGGCCGCTCGAGCGCGACGCGGCGGCTCACATCGTGCGGCAGCGACACCTCGCACACGACCGCGCCGGGCCGCAAATTCTCCGGCTCGATCACGTCCTGCGTCGACGACGTCGCGGTCAAGATGAGGTCGGATTCGCGCAACGCTGCGGCAAGGTCGACGGTGTAGCGTAATTCGCACTTCACCCGCGGCTGCAAGATCGGCGACGAGCGCGCGCAATCGCGTTTCGTTACGGGCGACGCAAATCACCGTGTGGACGCGGTCCGCGATCAGTTGCACGCAGGCCGCGCCGATCGACCCGGTCGCGCCAACCACAACGGCCGTCGACGTTGCGACATCGATGCCCATCTCATCGGCGCCGCGAAAGAGCCCGCGCACGGCCGCCGCGATCGTCAGCGAATTGCCGGTCGTCACCGGAATCGGCGAGCGTTCGGCAATCGTCACGCCACCGTCGCCGACAACGCCGGTAAATGCCCCGAGGCCGGCGACTTTCGCGCCGAGCGAGACGCCGACGTCGATCGCCGCGAGAATCCGCGCATAGACATCATCGCGCGGAAAGGCGAGCATCTGCTCCGGGAGCAGGGGCGCGGCAACGAACCAGCCTTCGGTTTCGCGTCCATCCGGCGTGCGGATTCCCGTGAGGTGGGCGGCCGCGTAGGCCGGCATCCACTCCAGGATCTTGGCCACGATCGGCTTCCCCTTACCGGCCGCGCCGGGCTCGTAGCGGATCACGTCCTCGAACGACAGGGGATGGATAACGAAACAGAACGGGACCATGCCCGGCTAGTCTTAGCGAACGACGCGCCGCGCCCTAGCCGACGTTTCCGCCTCTGCCTTGAGCGCGGCCAGCATCATCTCGGCGTTTTCGCGGACTTTCTTCTCCAGCGTCGGGCCGATCAGCTCGGCTAACGTCGGGACGCCGAAGTCGTAGGTGACGTCGAGCGTGACCAGCGTGCCGGCGGGGTCGGCGACGAACGTCCAGGCGCCTTCGAACGTGTCGAGGTCGCCTTCGAGCAGTTTGTAGTCGATGCGCAGCGCGGCGTCGTCGAAGCGGTCTTCTTCGAGCCACTCGATCGGCGCGTCTTCGATCAGCGTTTTCCAGCGCGTGAGCACGCGGTCGTCGTGCCGCTCGACGACCGTCACCGATTCGACGTCGGGCATGAACTGCGGAAAGCGTTCCTGATCCTTGGCGAGTTCGTAGATCAGCGCGGCGGGCGCGTCGATCACGATCGAGGTGGCTACGTAGGGCACGCGAGAACTCCGAGACGTTCGACTGCCACCGCGACGGCTTCATCGAACGCCCGCAGCGCCGTCGCGATCTGCGTCGCATCGACGATCAACGGCGGCTCGAGGCGGATGACGCGCTGCTGGTTCAGCGTCCAAGCCGCCGTGACGCCGCGCTTGAGCAGTTCGGGGATGATCGTACCGCCATACCCTTCGTTGCGCAGTTCGACACCAACCAGCAATCCGACGCCGCGGACGTCGGCGATCGACATCCGGGTAGCTGTGCTGCGATCGCGCGCGCGCCGGCCAGCAGTTCCGCGCCGCGCGCGCGCGCGTTGGCGGCGAGGTCGTCCTCGACCAGCACGTCGAGCGCCGCGAGCGCGGCCGCGCAGGCCAGCGGGTTCCCGCCGAAGGTCGAGGTGTGCAGCAGCGGGGCTTTCGCGTAGGCCGCGTTCCAGACGGCCGGCGCGTGCGACGTATGCGCCGATCGGCATCACGCCGCCCGAGAGCCCTTTGGCGAGCGTCATCACGTCGGGCACGACGCCGGTCGAGATCGCACGCGAACAGCGCGCCGCAGCGGCCGAGTCCGGTCTGCACTTCATCGGCGATGAAGACCGCGCCCGACCGGTCGCACAGCTCGCGCACGCCGCGCAGATACTCGGGCGGCGGAACGTTGACGCCGCCCTCGCCTTGCACCGGTTCGACGATCACGGCGGCCGCGTCGTCGACCAGTGCCGCGAGCGCCGCGAGATCGCCGAACGGCACGTGCACCACGTCGGCGAGCAGCGGCGCGAACGGCGCGCGGAACGCGTCGCGTCCGCTGACCGACAGCGCGCCGAACGTCTTGCCGTGAAACGCGCCGTGCGTACCGACGAGCTTCGTGCGCTTCGTCGCGGCGCGCGCGAGCTTGAGCGCGCCTTCGACCGCTTCCGTTCCGCTGTTGGCGAAAAACGAAATCTTCAGATCGCCCGGCGTCAGTTCGGCGAGCCGTTTCGCCAAGCCGTCCCGAGCAGCGGGTTGAACATCGTGCGGCCCGAGAGCGCCATTACGTCGAGCTGCGCGCGCACCGCCGCGACGACGCGCGGATGGCGGTAGCCGAGCGTGAACACGCCGTAGCCGCCGGCGAAATCGAGATAGCGTCTTGCCGTTGTGATCGACGATCGTCACGCCGTGCGCCGACACTTCGACCGGGCTGCCGGAGAGCTTCATCACCCGCGCGAGCGGCGGGTTCACGTATTCGCGATAGTTCTCGTACGTCTCATCGTAAAGAGCCTGCGCGTCCGCGCCGTCGGTCACGACGCGACGGCGAGTTCGCGCGGCGGCGCTTCGAGCGTGAGCGATCGTCTCGGCCACGATGCGCAGCGTTTCGGCCGCGGTTTCGGTGCGCATCAAGCGTTCGCGCAGCGCGCTCGCGCCGTGGAAACCCTTGAGGTAATAGCCGAGGTGCTTGCGCATCTGCGGCACCGCGCGCGCTTCGCCCCACTCCTCGACCATCGCGTGATAGTGGCGCACGGCAAAACGCAGCCGATCCGGCGCGGCCGGAATCGCCTCGGGCTCGCGGCCTTCCATCAGCGCGCGCAGCTGGCCGACGAGCCACGGATTGCCGAGCGTCGCGCGGCCGAGCATCACGCCGTCGACGCCGCTCGCGCGCATCTTCGCGAACGCGTCGCGCGCATCGGCGAGATCGCCGTTGCCGATCACCGGAATGTCGACCGCGCGCTTGAGCGCCGCGATGTGCGCCCAGTCGGCCGAACCTTTGTAGAACTGCTTCGCCGTGCGCGCGTGCAGCGTCACCGCTTTGATGCCGACGGCTTGCGCGCGCTTCGCGACTTCGATGTAGACGAGATCGGTCTCGGTCCAGCCCAGGCGCATCTTCATCGTGACCGGGCAATCGACGGCCTCGACGACCGCGCGCATGATCGCCTCGCAGCGGTCGACATCGCGCAAGCAAGCGCTGCCGCCCTCGGTCTTCGTGACCTTCGGCGCCGGGCAGCCGAAATTGATGTCGACGATGTCGGCGCCGCACTCGCGCACGAGCTTCGCGGCCTGCGCCATGATCGCGGGATCGTTGCCCCACAGCTGCGTCGAGACGGGACGCTCGACGCCGTGCTGGTCGATCATGTCCATCGTGCGCTCGTTCTTGTACTGCAGCGCGTTCGACGAGACGAATTCCGTGACGGTCAGGCCGAAGCCGAACGGTTTGTAGAGCGCGCGCAGCGTCCGGTTCGTCACCCCGGACATCGGGGCGAGAACGATCGGGTGGCCAGATGCTGATCGAGCCGATCTCCAGCGGCTTTACGGTGGGCGTCACAAGAGCGGATTGTATCACACCAGGCGTACGGCGCGAACGTGACCGAATCGCCGAAACCGCCGACCCTGCTCGAGCCTCATTGTAGGGTTCGCGAACATCGGACTCACGAGCGTCGGCGGCGCCGGCGGGCCCGCTGCGCCACGTGATCGTCAAGCAGCGCCGCTGGCTCTCCGAAGGCGAGCTGGCCGAACTTTTCGGCGTCGCGCAGGCGCTGCCGGGCGCGACCGCCGTCGAACATCGCGGTGATGCTCGGCGACCGTGCGGCGGGCCCGCTCGGTCCGCTCGCCGCGCTCTTCGGCCTGATCGTGCCCTCGCTGATCATCGCGATCGCGCTGGCCGGCATCGCCACGCAACTCGCGGCGGTCAACTACGCGTTTCGCGGCGGCCGAATCGGCGTCACCGCAGCCGTCGCCGGCATCTTCATCTCCAACGGCATCCGCCTCATGGGTCAGCTGTGGAGCGAAACGCCCGACGTGCAGCTCGTGTGGCGTTGCGCGCGCCTCGCGATCAGCGCGCTCGGCATCGTGCTCGTCGCCGGCTTCCACATCTTCGTTCCGTTCGACGATGGTGGTGCTCGTACGCTCAGCCTGCTGCTGGAATGGCGCCTTCCACGTCATGAGACGCAAGCATGATCGGCGAATTGCAGCAGCTGCTGGACGCTCGCGCTGCACTTCGCGCTGATCTCGTTCTTTGCGGTCGGCGGCGGCATGAGCATGCTCGTGCCGCAGATGCACGCCGAATTCGTGCAGCAATTCCACTGGCTCAGCGAACGCTCGTTCCCCGAATTGCTCGCGGTCGCGCAAGCCGCACCCGGGCCAAACTTCTTCTTGGTGCCGCTGATCGGCTGTCGCGTCGCCGGCTGGCCCGGCGCCATCGTCAGCATCACCGGTTTCTCATTTTCCCGGTCATCGATCTCGTTTTTCGTCGGTCGCATTCTCCATCAGCACGAAAACGAATGGATCGTCCGCTTTCGACGCGGCTTCCGCCCGGTCACCGGCGGCCTCTGGATCGCCTCAGGCCTCGTCGTCGCCGCTACCGTCGACCATAGCCCCGTCCCCATCATCGTCACCGTCGCCGTCGCCATCATCTCCGTCATCATCGACATCAGCCCGATCTGGTGGTGCATCATCGCCGGCGTCGCCGGCTACGCGCTCGCGTAAACGTGCCCAGTGTCATCCCGAGCAAAGCACCGTTAGGTGCGTCGTCGAGGGACCGCGGTAATGTATCACATTGCAGCGTTGCCCGGGTGAATGGGCAAGATGCTCGCGGTCTCTCGACTACGCGCACTGCGTGCGCTTCGCTCGAGATGACATAGGGCTCACAACGAGCGCTTGCGTGGGAAGCCGATGGCCGTAGGGCCGAGGTGTTTTCTCTTACTTCTCTTACGCGAAGCCGGAGGCGATGATTTCTGAGGCCATGACTGGGCGTTCGATTACTTTGTAGCGCGCTGCCATGTCCAGCAGGGGCTGGATGTAGGCGGGGTTTAGGGATGTGGAGAGCGGGTTGCGCTGCATGGTGTGGACGACGGCGGGGTCGACTTTGGTGATGCCGGCTTCGACGGCGGCGGACTCGGCTTTGTGGGTGTTGGCCCATTTGCCGGCTTGGTAGAAGGCGGATGCGAGCGAGTGGGCGAGGTCGGTGTTGGCGGCGATCCAATCGCGGCGCGCGAACCAGCCGAAGATGTAGAACAGTTTTGCGACCGTGTCGAACGGCACGCCGATCGGACGGATCGCGTCTTTGTTTTCCGTGAGGAACGGTTCGCCGATCAGCGCCGCATCGACCGTGCCGCGGGTCAGGCCCGGCGTCATCTCGGGGAAGTGCAGTTCGAAAAACTTCACCTGCGACGCATCGGCGCCGTTCTTCGTCAGCCACTCCCGCGTCGTGATCTCCATCGTCGCGTGCAGGCTGATGATCGCGACGGTCTTGCCTTCGAGATCCTTAGCGGTCTTGATCGGGCTGTTCTTCGCCACGTTCAGCACGAGCGTCGGTGCGTCGCGCGAGGAGAGCGGGCCGCCGGCAAAGTACGCGAACGGCAAGCCCTTGACGTACGCTTGCGCGATCGCCGTCGGGTCGACCATGCCGATGTCGATCGCGCCGGCCGCCAGCGCTTCGGCGTAGGCGCCCGGGTTGGCGGCGTGCACGATCTCGTAGTCGATGTTCAGCTTCTTGAACAACCCGAGCTTCTCGGCGTAGTACGGCTGCATGAACGCATCGTCGATGCCCGCACCGATGCGCACGTGCCGGTTCGTTTGCGCGCGGGCCGGAAACGCTGTAAAGGCGAGCGGCGCGGCGGCCGCGAGCCCGAGCGCGTGACGGCGCGAGATCATCGCGGCACCAGCGTCTTCGTCGCGTCGCGCCAACCCGTCTTGTAGTCGACGCTGTCGGGAATGATCGCCGAGATCACCGCGATATCGCTCATGTCGTTGTCGGCCTCGCTGCGCACGACGTGCGGCGGCGTTTCGCCCTTCTGCACGCCGCGGATCGCGTCGATGATGAGCCGGCGCGCGGTGGTGATGCAGACGTCGCTCGTGGCCAGATGCTCGCGCGTGCGGTCGTGAATCGGGCCCGGCGATTCGGTCGCGAAGGCGTCTTGCGCGGGGAAGTACGGCCCCATGCCGCTGAACGTCTTCGTCTTCATCTCGTCGCGGTCTTGGAGATAACGATTCGCGGCGTTGCGCACGAGGAAGCCGTCGGGACGGATTTCGCCCGCCATCGTGCCTTCGCTGAACTCTTTGTTCGGCGCGTGGTGGCGGTTGAAGACGTAGTCGATGCGCATGTGCGTGCACGTCGTCCACCGGCACGTGCCAGTGCGCGCTGTAGCCCTCGCCGATGCGGCCCTCGTTGCCGATGATCGCGGCCATGTGCGGCAAGATGTAGTTCGTGATGCGCAGGTAGCGCTTGTCGGGCCCGGCGCGCCGCACCGAGAAGTTGCGCATGCCGTAGTGCGTTTTCTCGACCTCGAGCTTCGGCGCCGAATCGACCTTGTAGAGCTGGTCGGCCGGCTACGCTGCCGCCCGGAACCGGCCGCGTGTCGACTTTCCCGATCGGCACGTGCAGATACGAGAGATGCGAGGGGTCGATCTCGCCTTCCAGCGACTGCAGCCAGTTGCAGTTGAGGAACGTGCGCGTGAGCAGCCGGTGCTCCTCGCCGTAGTTGAAGAACTCGTAGTTGGGCAAGAGCGGCGGATCGTCCGTGCCCAAGTACGCGAAGATCAGGCCGCCGCGCTCTTCGCACGGGTAGGCGAGATGGCGCACCTTGTCTTTATACGTGCTCTCGGGCGGCTCGGCCGGCATCTCGAGCACGCGGCCCGCGATGTCGTAGAGCCAGCCGTGGTAGAGACAGCGCAAACCGCCGTTTTCGACGCGCCCGTAGCTGAGATCGGTGCAGCGATGCGCGCACAAGAGGCCGAGCAACCCCGCCCGGCCGGCATCGTCGCGGAACAGCACGAGATCTTCGCTGAGGATCCGCACCGGTTTCGGCGCGCCGCCGGGCGGCAGATCGGATGTCAGCGCGATCGGATGCCAGTACTTGCGCATGAACGCGCCGCCCGGCGTGCCGGGGCCGGTCTGCGTGACGAGATCGTTTTCTTCTTTGGTCAGCATGCTACACGGCCGCCGCGGCGAGCATGGCGCGCGATTTCGCGATGCGCGGGAACATGCGCAGCGGGTTGTCGTGCACGATCGCGATCTTGTCTTCGGTGGTGAGCAAGTCGTAGCTGTCGATCAGCGCCAGCACGTCGTCGGCCGCGGCCTGCGTTTCGGGATTGAAGATATCCGAACCGCTGCCGGGGACTTCGGTGCCGAAGACCATCCGGTTGACGCCGCGCTGCTTGATCACCGCGCCGAGGAAGTGCGGATCGTAACAGCACGTATCGAAGAACAGGTTGTTCGTGACGTCGACTTTCTTCTTCTTCGGCGCCGCTTTTTTCGCGATGCCGACGCTGCCGCCGGTCTCTTCGCCGCTATCGGTCGCGATCGTATCTTCCCCGTGCGACTGCTTGACGTAGTCGACCGGTTTGCCTTTGTAGAGGAAGCGGTTGAGCGCGCCGCCGCAGTGGCAGATCACGATGCGCAGCTTCGGATAGCGCGCGAACACGTCGCTCTGCTCGAGCAACAGCGTCGCGAGCCACTCTTCCTTGACGTTGTTGTACTGATAGGAGTGCGGCAGAATCTCGAAGCGCGGATCCTTCGAGATCGACGGATGCACGACCAGCGTCATGTCGAGCGCTTCGGCGCTTTCGTACAGCGCGAACCAGTACGGATCGTTCATGCCGGGCGTGAGGCCGTCGGCGCCGGGATCGGGGTTGACCGTTGCGCCGACGAAGCCCATGTTCGCGCAGCGTTCGAGTTCTTCGACGCAGTTGTCGCTATCGCGGTCGCGGCTCTGCGGCAACTGCGCGATGCCGACGAAGCGGTCGCTCCAGATCTCGCACTGCGAGTTGATGATGTCGTTGGTGACGCGCGTCCACGGCTCGACGAGGTAGGGGCTTTCCCAGTGCATCATCGCGACCGGACGCGGCGAGATCATCTGCACGTCGATGTTGTGCGAATCGAGCATCCGCAAATGACGGTCGATCGGTCCCTTCATCTGCTGCTCGGAGAGCAACAGCTCGTCTCCCGGCGTGCGCAGTGCGATCAAGTTGTACGCATATGCGCGAAACTGCGGCGGCGTCGACATATGGCCGTGGCAGTCGATGACTTTCTTGCCGTGAAACATGACGGGAGTCTCCTCAAAGTGTTAGGTAATGAGCGCGCAGTCCGTAGAGCACGAGGTGGGGTTCGACGCGTTCGATGACCGGGGTTTCTCCGCCGATCACCGCCGCAAGACCCCCTGACGCGATAACGCGGGCGTGGGCGCCGATCTCGGCGCGAATGCGAGCGACGATCGCCTCGGCGGCACCGATCGCCCCGTAGACGATGCCGGCCTGAATCGAGGTGACCGTGTCGCGGCCCACGACGATCCCCGGGGCGTGGAGCGCCACCTGCGGCAGCTTCGCGGTGCGTCCGACCAGCGCGTCGAGCGACACTTGCAGCCCGGGCGCGATCGCGACGCCCGCGTAGCCGCCCTCGGCGTCGATCACGCCGTAGGTCGTCGCGGTGCCGAAGTTGATCGCGATCGCGGGCGCGCCGAGCAGTTCGCGCGCCGCGATCGCGGCGGCGATCAAGTCGGCGCCGACGTCGGCCGGGCGGTCGGTGTGGATCGGCATGATCGTTTGCTTGGCGGCCGTGAACGCGATCGGCCGCACGCCGAAGTACTTCTCGCAGCCCTCGAACAGCGGCCGGTCGACGATCGGCACGACCGAAGCGACGACGATCGCCGTCACGTCGCGGATCGGGAAGTGCGCGGTCGAGAAGAACGAGGAGAACAGGATCCCGTACTCATCGGCCGTGCGGCGCGGCGCGGTCGTGATGCGCCACGTGCCGGCGAGCGCGCCGGAATCGTCGAACGCGCCGAGCTTGGTCTCGGTGTTGCCGACGTCGATGACCAGCAGCATCGTTAGTTGCGCGCTTCGCGGCGGATGGCGACGATCGCGTCCCACAAGCCGCCGGCCAGCACGCGCTTCGACGCCGTCGGCAACGCGCGCCGGCCGGAGTCGCCCCACAGCACGACGAGCGAGCTTTCGCCCGGACCGAAGCCGCGTTCGCCCGCGACGTCGTTGACCGCGATCGCATCGAGGTGCTTGCGCACGAGCTTCTCGCGCGCGTTCGCTTCGTGCGCGTCGGTTTCGGCGGCAAAGCCGACCAGGAACATCCCGTTCTTGCGCTCGCCGAGCGCGGCGAGAATATCCGGATTGCGCTCGAGCCGCAGCGGCGGCGCATCGTCCGTCTTCTTCACTTTCGAAGCGTGCGTGTCGGCCGGGCGCCAATCGGCGACGGCGGCGGTTGCGATCGCGATCGTCGCGCCGCCCGCGCGGGCCAGCGTCGCCGTTTCCATCTCGCGCGCGGTCGTCACGCGTTCCACGTGCGCGCCGCCGGGCGGTGTCAGCGATGTCGGCCCGAGCACGAGGTCGACCGTCGCACCGCGCGCGAGCGCTTCGCGCGCCAGCTCGATGCCCATCGTGCCGGTCGACGCGTTGGAGAGAAAGCGCACCGGATCGATCGGCTCGCGCGTCGGTCCGGCCGTGATCAGCACGCGCTCGCCGTTGAGGTCGCGCGTGCGGGCCAGCACCGCTTCGATCGCGGCGACGATGGCGTCTTCATTTGCGAGGCGGCCGGCGCCGGTCTCGCGCTCGGCGAGGAACCCGCTCTCGGGCGCAACGATCGTCACGCCGCGCGCTTCGAGCGTGCGCAGGTTTTCTACCGTCGCCGGATGTTCGAGCATCGCCGTGTTCATCGCCGGCGCGACGATCAGCGGAATGCGCGCCGCGAGCGCGGCGTTGGTGAGCAAATCGTCGGCGATGCCCTGCGCGAGTTTCGCGATCGCGTTCGCGGTCGCGGGGACGATCGCGAAGACTTCCGCTTCGCGCACGAGCGCGATGTGCGGGATTTCTTCCGTGCGTTCCCACATCGACGTCCACACCTTGCGCCGCGCGAGCGCCGCGAACGTCGCCGCGCCGATGAACTGCTGCGCTTCCGCGGTGAGGATGACGTCGAGGTCCACGCCGCGCTGCACGAGCCGGCTCGCCAGCGCCGCAGCTTTATAGGCGGCGATGCCGCCGCACACGCCGAGCAGCACCCGGCGTCCGTTCACGAAGAAACGCTCTCGTGCAGCACGGCGTTCGTCGGCACCGCCGGAACGACGAGCTCGACATTGTCGATCAAGCGCGTCGAGCCGAGCCACGCACTGCCGATGGCGAGAAAGCGGCTGTCCCTCGACGACGCGCCTGACGGCGCTTTGCTCGGGATGACAGGGGGGAGACGTCTCGCCCGTCTATGACAGGGGGGGAGCGCCGTCTTGGCAGGGGGCGCCCACCCATGACGTGGGCGATGTCGTGGATGGCTTCGAACGTTATCGGGTCGACGACGTCGAGGTAGGCTTCGCGCAGGGGGGCGGCTGATTTGCGCGCGGCCGAACGCGACGATGCGATCGCGGTTCGTTTCGCCGCGCGTTACGGCATCGGCCATCGCTTGCAGCGCGCGATAGAGTCCCGGCGCGGCCGCGCGCTCGGGCGGGCGCAGATAGGCGTTGCGGCTCGAGAGCGCGAGGCCGTCCGCATCGCGCACCGTCGGTACCACAACGATTTCGGTCGGGATGCAGAGATCGCGCACGACCTGGCGCAGCACCGCGACCTGTTGCGCGTCCTTCGCGCCGAAGTACACGCGCTCGGCGCGCGCGATCGCGAAGAGCTTCATGCACACCGTTGCGACGCCGCGGAAGTGGCCGGGCCGCAGCGCGCCTTCGAAACGCGTCGCGATCGCGCCGGGGTCGACGGCCGTATCGAAACCGGGCGGATACATCTCCTCGACGCTCGGCGCGAACAGCAGGTCGACGCCGGCCGCTTCGAGCTGGCGCGCATCCTCGGCGAACGCGCGCGGATAGCGCGAGAAGTCTTCCGTCGGCCCGAACTGCAGCGGGTTGACGAAGAGCGACGCCATCACGGCGGCGTTCTCGCGGCGCGCTAGCGCCACGAGCGCCAGGTGGCCGGCGTGCAGGGCGCCCATCGTCGCGACGAGCGCCAGCGGCCGGGGCAAGCCGGCCGCCGCCTGCGCCGCTTCCGCGGCAGTCCGAAGGGTCTCCATGATTAGCCTTTGATCACCCGCAGTATCGTACGCCCGACCGTGAACGCTTGCCCGACCGCCAAGGGTTGCGGTGATGCGACGGGCCGGCCGTCAACCTGGGTACCATTGCGGCTAGAGAGATCTGCCAGCTGGAGATCGCCCGCTTCCTCGTAGAGCTTCGCGTGTTTTCGGGAAATATACCGATCTATAGTGATACAGGCGCCGGCTACGGCGTCATCCCGGCCGATGGTGATCTCTTGCTCGAAGGTCCATGTCTTGCCGTCGAGCGGCCCACTCATCACTTCCAAGACATACATCACTGACCGCCTTCGCCCGCGCGCGACCGGCGGTCCTCTCCAAACGAAATGACTGTATGACCGAAGACCTTGCCGCCGACATCGATCCCGACGGTCTGCGCGAAGCCGAACTCATGCAAGCGCGAGCGATGCTGCAGCGCCTGGTGGGCCGGACGATCCGCGACCTGCGGGTGGAAGAGACGCGCATCGCGCTCGAAACCGATGATGGCGTGACCTACTACTTCTATGGCTTCATGGGCGAGGACGTCCCGGAATAGACCGCGTCGGCAGCCAGGATCGCGCCTAGAGCGGTGTGCTCGGCAACGATCCCGCCCTGCAGATAGACGTCCCATGGCGCGCGCAGCGGTGCGTCGCACGACAGATCGATCGTCGACCCGCTGATGAACGAGCCGCTCGACATGATGACCGGGTCGGTGTACCCCGGCACCGGCCCGGGCTCGGGCATGAAGCGGGCGTTGATCGGCAGCGCCGATTGCAGCCCGCGCGCGAAGGCGATCAGCGCCTCGCGCGAGCCCAGGCGAATCGCCTGCACGATATCGGTGCGCAGTTCGCCCGGCAGCGGATCGACCTCGTAGCCGAGCAGCGCGAACAGCGAGGCCGCAAAGTCGAGCCCGCGCAGCGTTTCGCCGATCACGAGCGGCGCGTAGAAGAGTCCCTGCATCAGCGTGCGCCCGAAGCCGAGCGAGGGCCCGAGGCCGGCGCCGATGCCGGGCGCGAACACGCGGGCCGCGATGCGATCGATCAGCTCGCTGTTGCCGGCGATGTAGCCGCCGGTCGGCGCGAGCCCGCCGCCGACGTTCTTGATCAGCGAACCCGCGATGACGTCGGCGCCGACTTCGAGCGGTTCGCGTTCTTCGACGAGTTCGCCGTAGCAGTTGTCGACGAAGACGATCGTGGCCGGCGCGTGCTCGTTGCACACGTCGACGATGTGTTCGATCGCCGCGATCGAGAGCGAACGGCGCGATGCATAGCCGCGCGAGCGCTGCACGAACAGGACGGCCGGCGGATCGTCGCGCAGCGCCTCGGCCAGCGCCGCGAGGTCGGTCTCGCCGGTGAGCGTGCGCTCGACTTCGGCGTACTGCACGCCGCGCGCGACGAGCGAATGCGGCGCATCGGCCAGCGCGTAGCGCAACGTGTCGTACGGCGCGCCGTTCGCGCACAAGAGCAGTTGCCCGGGAACGAGCAGCGCGTCGAGCGCGGCGACGATCGCGTGCGTGCCGCTGACGATCGATAAGCGCGCCAGCACGCGCTCGGCGCGAAAGACGCGCGCCAGCAGCGATTCGTAGCGGTCGCGCGCCGCATCGTCGTAGCCGTAGCCGGTCGAGCCGGCCAAATCGCTCTCGGCGACGCCTTCGGCCAGAAACGCTTCGAGCACGCGCATGCGCACGGCGCGCCGGCGCGGGTCGTCTTCGTGCAGGCGCGGCAGCGCCGTTTCCGCCGCCGCGCGCACCGTCGGAGCGACGCTCCGGCCGCCGAGAATCGCCTCGATCACGTTTTGGCCAGCTCCATCGCTTCGTACATCCGCACGAACGGCAGATAGATCGCGCCGGCCACGAGGATGTTCAGCAGCAGCAACGGGATCGCGCGCCAGTCGAGCGTGGTGAGGAAGACGTTCAGGAACAGCGGCAGCGTTGAGGGCAAGTAGTAGATCGGCGCGCGCACGAGATGAAACCACAGCGCGGCATACGTCGTGCACACGAGCGCCAGCGGCGCGAGCAAGTACGGGATGCCGAGCACCGGATTGTAGACCATCGGCAAACCGAACATCACCGGTTCGTTCGTGTTGATCAGCGACGGCACGAGCGTGGCGTAGGCAAACTTGCGCAAACGCGGCACGCGGCTGCGCAGCATGAGCAGCACCATCGGCAGCGTGGCACCGCAGCCGCCCGGGAACACGAACATGAACGTCGACACGGCGACGTAGTGCGGCAAGTCGTGGCCTTCGTGGAACGCGGCGGTGTTCTGCACTTGGAAGTTCAGGTACACGGGCAACACGATCGCGGCCAGCAGCGCCGGTCCGTGAATGCCGAACAGCCACAGGAACGATTCGATGCCCGCGATGAGGAAGAGCGCGACGAAACTGTCGCCGAGAAATCCGAGCGGCGCGAGCAACGCCGCGAGCAGCGCCGCGACCGATACGTGCGACGCGAACAGCAGCGCGGACACCGCCGCGACGGCGGCGATGCCGATCACGGTGCCGGCGGTACCGGCAACGTACCGGCGCGCGAGCACGATGGCGCCGGCCGACGCGAGACAGCACAAAATCGCGGTGAAGAGCCCCGACGTGCCGAGCGTTGCGGCCAGCACGGTGAACGACTTCCACACCGCGCGCGGCAACGCGAAACCGAACGCGCACATCGCCGCGCCCAGCACGGCCCCGATCGGCAAGGCCAGGCGTTGCGCCAAGCGCACCGCGAGCACGAGCAGCAGCAGGATCGACATGACGGCAAAACCGCCGGGAATGCTGAGCTTCAAGCCGGTTGACGAACGAACCGGGTTCGAAGAAGACGATCAGCACGCCGAGCGCGATCAGCAATCCGCCGAAGCTGATCGGGAGCGCTTCCCGCAGCGCGAGAACTGCCGGCGCGTTGCCGAAGCGCTGGGCGAACGGCGCAACGCGCCGCTCGAGCCAGCTTAGCCCTTGGACAACACGCGGTTCAGAGCCGTCTGACGACTGCCTCGACGCGTCCGACGACCGTAACATCGTCGACGTAGATTGGCTCCATAGTTCGATTCTCCGGCTGAAGCCGGATCCGGTTCGCTTCGCGGTAGAACGTCTTCACGGTTGCTTCGCCGTCGATCATCGCCACGACGATCTCGCCGTTGTGTGCGTCGGGCTGCGGGCTGCGACCACGATCAGGTCGCCGTCGAGGATCGCAGCATCGATCATCGAGTCGCCCTTCACGCGCAGCATGAACGAACCGCCGCCCTTGCCCACAAAGCTCGAGGGCAGGACGAACGTGTCTTCGAGGTTCTCGGTCGCCGTGATCGGCACACCGGCCGCGACCCGGCCCACGATCGGGAGAGAGATCGTCTCGGGGCCGGATTCGCGGCGTGCCGGTGGCGCTACCGCACGCAGCACCATGTCGGCCGGCACCAGGGCGCGGGGCTTCGTGGGATCGCGGCGCAACAGGCCGCGGCGTTCCAACGTCTTGAGATGGGATTGGACGGTCGACGACGAGGACAGCCCGACGCGTTCGCCGATCTCGCGGACGGACGGCGGGTAGCCCATTTCAGCCGTAAACTCGCGGATGACGTCGAGGATGCGCAGCTGTTTCTCGGTCGTTCCTCGATCGATCATGGTTCCTCCGATCGGCGGCAGACCCCAAAACTTCAACGAAGCTCATCGGTAGTGCCACCCAGTAGGCACAGCGTTAGCGCACGCTGCCCGTATTGGGTCCGATCCTAGCACGATTGCGTCTCAAAATGCAAACATATGTTCGAGAGACGTCTTGACGCTTGCCCGGCTTCGGGTGTATCATCTGGTGGACGAACAAGCGTTTGGCACTATATCTAGGGAGTACACGAGAAATGCGCGGAACGCCGAGAAAACGATTCACCCTGATGCCGCTGATCGCGATCGCAGGCCTCAGCCTGGTGGTCACGCTGCCGGCCCTCTCCGCCACTCAGCTCCACGCCGCCAAGCCGGTCACGTACACGAACGTGACGGTCAAGTCGGGCGACAGCCTCTGGAATCTGGCCGACGAGCGCACGCCCCGCGGCGGCGACATCCAAGCCACGGTCGACGCGATCATCGCCGTCAACCACCTCCACGGCGCCGAAATCGCCCCCGGCCAACACCTCAGCATCCCCCAATAGACTGTCACCCCGAGCTTGTCGAGGGGCCGCCACTCAGGGCGGCACTTGCGTAAAGCCGCGGTCGGACCGCCGGCCAGAAAAGGAGCCGTATCAAGCACGGCTCCTTTTTCTATTGCCCCACGCGGAGAGGTTTGGCGTCCGCGGAGAGGTTTGGCGTTCACGGAGAGGTTTGGCGTTCACGGAGAGGTTGGCGTTCACGGAGAGGTTGGCGTTCGACGGAGAGGTTTGGCGTTCACGGAGAGGTTGGCGTTCATTGTCATCCCGAGCAAAGCGCCCGAAGGCGCGTCGTCGAGGGACAGCCTCAATCGTGCGCGCTGAGTGGCGGCCCCTCGACGACGCGCTGCGGCGCTTTGCTCGGGGTGACACTGGGGCAGCGCCTCTTACTTTATTTTGACCAGAGCTCTTCGCTAGCCAGGCGTGCGCCTTCGACGAGGGATTGGAATTTGGCCCAGACGATCGTTTCGTGGATTTCGGGGACGCCGCCGGGGTTGGTGGCGAAGCCGCAGTCGCTGCCGGCGATCACGCGCTCTTTGCCGAGGGTGCGGGCGTAGCGGATGATCCGCTGCGAGACGACCTCGGGGTGCTCGACGAGCGGGCTCGTGTGGGTGATGACGCCCGGGATGATGAGCGCGTCGTCGGGCAGCTTGGCCTCGCGCCAGAGCTTCCACTCATGTTCGTGCCGCGGGTTCGCGGCCTCGAACGAGAACGCGCCGGCCTTGACGCTCATCACGAGATCGACGAAGTGCTTGAGCTCGAGATCCGACGTGCGCGGTCCGATGTTGATGCCGTAGCAGGTGTGGTAGCGGATCTTCTCCTTCGGGATGTCGCGCACCGCATGGTTGAGCGCCTCGACGCGCAGCGTTCCCCACTTCACGACGTCCGCGACGGTTGAATTGGGATCGACCATGTAGTGCATGGCGAGGAACGGGTCGTCGAGCTGCAAGATGAAGCCCGCGTCGACGATGGCGTGATACTCGTGGCGCATCGCATCGGCGATCGCGAAGAGATACTCGTCGTCTTTTTTGTAGTAGCTGTTCTTCTGCCAGCCTTCGACGCTTGCCGGCGAGGCGCTCGGCACGAACACATCCGCAATCGGCTTGCCGGCCGTGGCGCGCTTGAGATTCGCCAAGTCGCGCTTGAGCTGTGCGTCGCCCTTATAGGTGATCGGCCCCGTGCAGATCACGCTGTCGACGTGACCACCCGGACCGCGGTGCTGCGCATAGTATTCGGGGAAGTTGATCAGCTCGCGCGAACCAGCGAACGGCACGCGCCCGGGCGGCGTCGGAAACGGCTCGTACCCGCCGAGCCGCTCGTTCAGATACGCGATAAACCCGGCCTTCGACTGCTCGCCATCGTCGATCACGTCGATCCCGAGCGCGACTTGCTTATCGACGATCGCGTCGACAGCGTCGGAGACGGCCAGCATCGTATTTCAAATCCGACACATCGACGCCGCGCGCCCGTTTCATCGCCAGGTCGACCAGCGCGTCCGGTCGCGGCAAACTGCCGGTGTGCGTCGTGAGAATCCGTTCAGTGCTGCGCTTCATAACTCTGCTTTACAGTAAATATCCATGCGGACGGCTCGCTCGCACCCACGTGTGTTTGGCCGCGTCCCACTGCGCCATTTCCTCGGCGTTCTCGCCGATCCCGCGCTGTCCGCCGTCGCTCATGTCGTACACGCCGTCGATGCCGACCCACCCGTGAAGATGAATCAAGTAATCGTGGATCGCTGCTGCACTCGCATCCGGCCCGAGCTTGCGCAGCGCATCGATCAGCATGATCGTTGGATCCCACGGCAGGTTGGTCGCGAAATCCGGGCGCACCCCGACGGCCTTGAGCGATTTTACATACGCCGCCTGCGCATCGCGAATGGGACCCGACGGCGTGCCCTCGGGCGTCGACGCGAGCAACGTCGGGAAGAATAACCGCTTCGGCAAGAACTTCTCATACGCCGCGAGTTGTGCGTAGATCAAGTTGGAGCTTGGAATCTGCACCGGCACCTCGAGTCCGGCATCGCTGATCGCGCGCAGCGCGGTCGCAACGGGCGTGCCGGTCGTCCACAACAGAATCGCATCGGGCTTCGCCGCCTCGATGCGCGCGATCTGCGCGGAAACGCTCACGTCCGCCGGACCGAAGCGTTCGCGCGCGACGAGCTGCACGTCTTTGTTTTCCGGCAGCGCGAGCGTCTGCATCGTCTTTGCGTCGTAGTCCGAGCCGGTCGCATCGGTCGACGTGATCATCGCCAGCCGCTTCCAGCCCCGCAAGCGGAAGTTGCGCACGCCGACGTTGATGATGTCGCTCGCGCCGGTACTCGCCGAGAAGACGTAGCCGAACGGCGTCGTCTTCACGAGCGGCGAGAGACAGTAGTCGACCGGTCCGGCCTTGTCGACCAGCGGAACGGAGGCGTTGCACACCGTGCTCGGTCCGCCGTCGATGAAGAGCGCATCGTGTTTGGCGATGAAGCCGTTCACGATCTGCACGCCGAGTTGCGCCGACGTCTGCGAGTCGACGGTGGCGATCTTGAGCGGCCGCCCGCGAATGCCCCCGGTCTCATTGGTGAGAATCTCGATGGCGCGAAACGCGTTGATATACGCCGTCGCCAGAAACGCGCCGCCGCCGGTGCTCGGCACGATCGCATCGATCACGACCGGCGCGCCGGACACCCCGGGAGCGCCGGCCCCCAGCAGCGCGACGACCAGACCAACCACGCCAAACCGGTATAGTCTCTGTACTATCATGGTCCGACATATATCGCATGCCGCGCCCAAAGTCATCCCGAGCTTGTCGAGGGACCGCACCCAGCGAGTGCGTTTAGCGGAGGATCTCCACCAGCAGCACCCACGAATTTAGAAAGGCGACCAGGATCGCCATAAGCATTGCGAAGGCGAGCGCGAAGCAGCCGGCGTCGATGCCGAAGGCCAGGGCGATCGCGCCGCCGAGCCGTTACGTCGACTTCGAGACGATCACTAAACTATGGCCGTCGTGGCGTTCGAGAAACTCCATGCCGTCCATGATCCACGTGTCGAGGCCGCCACTCACGTGCTTGAGCACTTCACGCACGAGGTGACGGCGATTGCGCAGCCACGTCAGCTCCGTGCGCGTCGTTGCGAGCCACACGGCTTCCTCGCATTCCTCGCACTGATACCCGACGCGCACGCCTACACGCGAACGGCTTTGAGGCGTTCGGCGACCAGTTTCGGGATGTCCGACGGACGGTCGGCAACCGGCGCGCCGATCGCTTCGAACGCTTTGACCTTGCTCTCCGGCGTCCCGGTGTTGCCCGAGATGATCGCGCCGGCGTGACCCAGCCGCGCACCCTTCGGAGCCGAGCGGCCGCCGATGAACGCGACGACCGGCTTGTTCGGCATGTGCTTGCCGATGAATTCCGCCGCCGCTTCTTCCGCCGCGCCGCCGATTTCGCCGGCCACCACGACCGCGTGCGTTTCGGGATCGTTGGCGAACTCGCGCAGGCAGTCGACGAACGACGTGCCGATGATCGTATCGCCGCCGATGCCGACGCAGGTGGACTGACCGAGGCCCGCGCGCGTGAGCCCGTCGACGATTTCATACGTCAACGTTCCCGAACGCGAGATCATGCCGACGTTACCGGCCTTGAACACTTGGCTCGGCATGATGCCGACGAGCGACTTGCCGGGCGAAATCACGCCCGGGCAATTGGGCCCGATGATGCGCATGCCTTTGGTCGTCGCAACGACCTTGAGCATCTCGTGCACCGGAATGCCCTCGGTGATGCACACCGCGAACTCGATGCCCGCATCGTAGGCTTCATAGAGCGCATCGGAGCCGGCCTGCGGCGGAACGAAGATGATCGAGTGCGTCGCACCGGTCGCGTCGACCGCATCTTTGACGGTGTTGAACACCGGCTGGCCGGTCTCGATCTTGGTGCCGCCCTTGCCGGGCGTGACGCCGCCGACGATGTTCGTGCCGTACGCGATCATCTTCTGGGTGTGGAAGAGGCCTTCGCGGCCGGTGATCCCTTGAACGATCACCTTAGAGTTCTTATCGAGGAAGATCGCCACGGTTACTTCGCACCTTTCGCAAGCGCGACAGCTTTGGCCGCGCCTTCATCCATCGTTTCGACCGGATAGAATCCGGCGTCGGCCAAAATCTTCCGGCCCTCTTCGGCGTTGGTGCCGGTCAAGCGAATGACCATCGGCACCTTGCGCACGTCGTTGCCCTTGAGCGCATCGACGATGCCGAGCGCAACTTGATCGCCGCGCGTGATCCCGCCGAAGATGTTGATGAACATCGCCTTGACGCGCGGATCGCTCGTGACGAGGTTGTAGCTCTTCTTCACGAGGTCGGCTTGCGCGCCGCCGCCGATGTCGAGGAAGTTCGTCGCGCCGCCGCCGGCGTTCTTGACCGCGTCCATCGTGCCCATGCCGAGGCCGGCACCGTTCGCGATCGTGCCGATTTCTTTGGCCGGCTCGCCCGCTTCATCGAGCAGTTTCTTGTAGTTGAACATGCCGAGGCCGATCGCGAGCGCGGCTTCCTGATCCTCATCCGACGGTGCGGCTTTGTTCCACGCCTGCACGTCGGGGTGTTTCCACAGCGCGTTGTCGTCGAGGTCGACTTTGGCGTCGGCCGCGATCACGGCGCCCTCTTTGGTGAGGACGAGCGGGTTGATCTCGAGCAAGTTCGCGCCGTAGTTCATGAAGAGGTCGTAGAGCCCGGCGCAAATCTTCGGAAACGTCTTGCCGTAACCGGCCGGCAGCCCCGCGGCGAAGAACAGCGAGCGCGCGATGTAGGGCGAGAAGCCGATCGCGGGATCGACTTCGTACTTCACGATCGCATCCGGATCGTGCTCGGCGACTTCTTCGACGTCCATGCCGCCCTTGGCGCTGCAGATGAACACCGGCCGGCGCGCGTCGCGGTCGACCGTGATCGAGATGTACGCCTCGCTCTCGATGTTCGTCTTCTCTTCGACCAGCAGCGACTTCACCGTCTCACCGTCGGGGTTTTGAATCGAGACGAGGTGCTTACCGATCAGTTCTTTCGCGAGCGTTTCGCCTTCCGCGGCGGTGTCGGCGAACTTGATGCCGCCCGCTTTACCGCGGCCGCCCATCATGACTTGGCTTTTGAGGACCCACGAACCGGGGTTCTTCTCGATGAACGCCTTGACTTCGGCGGGCGTGGTGGCAAAGACGCCGTTCGGGGTCGGGATACCGACGCGCCGGAACAGGTCCTTGCCCTGATATTCGATCAATTTCATGGCCCGAGTCGGTTCCCCGGACGTCCCGGCGCACCCTGGACGACTTAGGTCGCTCGCCTTCAAGTCATCCCGAGCTTGTCGAGCGGACTGCCCGAAGCGTTAGCATCCAGCGCGGCCGACCAAATCGCGGGAGATGATCACTTGCTGAATCTCTGAGGTGCCTTCGTAGATCTCGGTGATCTTGGCGTCGCGATAATAGCGTTCGACCGGGAAACTCGGTCGTGTAGCCGTAGCCGCCGTGAATTTGCACGGCTTCGGAGGCGTGCGTGCGCGCGGCGGTCGACGCGAAGAGCTTGGCTTTGCTCGCCGGCGATCGTGAACGGTTCGCCGGCGTCGCACAACGCGGCGGCACGATAGGTCAGCAAGCCGCGCCGCATCGAGGTCGGTCGCCATCTGCGCGATCTTGAACGCGATGCCTTCGAACGCGCCGATCTTGCGCCCGAACGCAACGCGCTCGGTGGCGAACTTCACCGACGCATCGAGGCACGCGGCGAGAATACCCACGGCCTGCGAGGCGATGCCGATGCGGCCGGCGCCCAAGGTCGCGAGCGCCGAGGTAAAGCCCGTGCCCTCAACACCGAGCCGCGCGCTGGCCGGCACGCGCACGTCGGTGAACACGAGATCGACCGTGTTGCTCGTATGGATGCCGAGTTTCTCGGTGACTTTCTCCACTTCGACACCGGGCAGCGACATATCGATGAGAAATGCCGAGATACCGTGCGCGCCGGGGTCGCCGGTGCGGAACATCGCCATCACGACGGCGGCGTAACCGCCGTTCGTGCACCACTGCTTGCGGCCGTTGAGCACGTAGTCGTCGCCGTCGCGCACCGCGCGCGAACGGATCGCCGCCGCGTCGGAGCCGGCATCGGGTTCGGTCAGCGCAAAGCCCGCGAGCGCGTCCTTAGTCGCCAGTTCCGGCAGCCAGCGTTCGCGCTGTTCTTCGGTGCCGAGCTTCGCGATCGCATTGCAGATCATCGAGTGCACCGAGAGCGTCGTGGCCGTGCCCGCATCGACGCGCGCGATCTCTTCGATCGTCAGCGCGTAGCTGACGTAGTCGGCCGCGCTGCCGCCGTACGCTTCGGGAACCTGCAACCCCATGAGCCCGGCGTCCGTGAATTTCGTGAAAAGCGCGCGCGGAAAGGTATGCTCGCGATCCCAAGCCGCGATGTGCGGCGCGATCTCACGCGCCGCGATTTCGCGCGCGAGATCACCGACGGCGCGCTGGTCGTCCGTCGGCTCGAACGGCGTCACACCGCCGCCGGAACCGTTACCGTGCCGCGATAGTCGTAAAAGCCGCGGCCCGACTTCTTTCCGAGCCAGCCGGCGGCAACGTATTGCTTGAGCAAGGGACACGCACGGTACTTCGAATCGCCGAAGCCGTCGTAGAGCACGTTCATGATCGCGAGGCACGTATCGAGACCGATGAAATCGGCCAGCGTCAACGGGCCCATCGGATGATTCATGCCGAGCTTCATCACGGTGTCGATCGCGTCGATCGACGCCACGCCTTCGTACACGGCGAAGATCGCTTCGTTGATCATCGGCATCAGGATGCGGTTGGCGATGAAGCCGGGGAAATCGCGCACTTCGACCGGCGTCTTGCCGAGCGACGTGGCCAGCTCGATGATCGCGCGCGCCGTGGCATCGCTCGTAGCGATGCCGCGAATCACTTCGACCAGCATCATCACCGGCACGGGGTTCATGAAGTGCATCCCGATCACGCGCTCGGGTTTGCTCGTCGTCGCGCCGAGCGTGGTGATCGAGATCGAGCTCGTGTTGCTGGCGAGAATCGTGTCGGGCGCGGTGTTCTCATCGAGCCGGTGAAACAGATCGACCTTCGTATCGAAGTCTTCCGTCGCCGCCTCGATCGCGAGCGCCACGTCGAGATCCTCGAAGTGCGGACGCGGGTCGATGTGCTCGAGCACCTTGCCGCGCGCGTCGGCCGTCATGCGGCCCTTGTCGACGTCGCGTTGCAAGCGCTTGGCGATGCCGTCGATGCCGCGCGCGATGCGCACCTCATCGACGTCGTTGAGCAGCACCTCGTGCCCGTGCATGGCAAAGACTTGCGCGATGCCGGCTCCCATCTGGCCGGCACCGACAACCATCAGACGCATGGATTATCCGACGCGCACCAAGATTGCGTCGCCTTGGCCGCCGCCGCTGCAGATCGCGGCGATGCCGAGGCCGCCGCCGCGCCGGCGCAGCTGGTGAATGACCGACGCGGTCACGCGCGCGCCCGACGCGCCGAGCGGATGACCGAACGCGACCGCGCCGCCCTGCACGTTGATCGTCGTCGGATCGAGACCGAGACGTCCAGCCGCCGTGAGCGCGACCGCGGCGAAAGCTTCGTTGAATTCCCACACCGCGATGTCGGAGGTCTTGAGCTTCATGCGATCGAGCAGTTTCTGCGTCGCCATCGCGGGCGTCAGCGCGAGATACGGCGGATCCCACGCGGCGCCGGCGTGGCCTTCGATCGAGCCGAGCACTTCGACCCCGTTGCGCTTCGCGTAGTCGGCGCTCGCGAGCACGAGCGCGGCGGCACCGTCGTTCACGCCGGGCGCGTTGCCGGCCGTCACGGTACCGTCTTTATCGAGCGGCTTGAGTTTCGCCATCGCTTCGATCGACGCGTCGGCGCGCACGGGCTCGTCGCGATCGACGAGGTTCGCCGGCACGTCGCCGGTGACGTACGCGCTGTACTTCTTCGGATCGGCGACCATCGCCGACGGATGTCCCCACACGGAACCGTTGCCGCCCGCCGCAACCGGCACGCGCTCGCGCGCCGGAATCGGCAGTTCGTCGACGACGATCTTGCCCTTCGCCTTCGTCGCCACGCGAATCGGCGCGATCTCGGCGGCCAGATAGCCGGCTTCGTGCGCGGCATGCGCCCGCGCATGCGACTGATACGCGAACTGATCTTGCACTTCGCGCGTCAGGCCGAGTTCGGCCGCGACCTTGGCCGCTTGCGACGCCATCGCCTCATCGAAGTAGTAGTCGAGCAGCCCGTCGTTGATCATGAGATCGACCAGCTCGCCGTTGCCGAAGCGATACCCCGACCGCGCGTTGGGCAGTATGTAGGGCGCGTTGGACATCGATTCCATGCCGCCGGCGACCACCACGTCGTGCTCGTTGCCGTCGATCAGACGCATGCCCATCGCGACCGCGACCATGCCCGACGCGCAGACTTTGTTGATCGTCTCGGCGGTGGTCGTTTTGGCGAGGCCGGCCTTGAACATCGCCTGGCGGGCGGGAGCCTGGCCGGCGCCCCCTTGGAGCACCTGGCCCATGATCACGTGTTCGATTTCGGCCGGATCGATGCCGGCCCGCGCGACGGCGTTGCGGATCGCATCGCCGCCGAGCGTCGTGGCGGAGAGGGACGACAGCGCGCCACCGAGGCGGCCGAACGGGGTGCGGGCGGTAGCGAGAACGACGGTCGGCATAGGGCGCTCCTTACTTTTTTGGGGAGCGTTACGTTCCGGACGTGGAAACGGGCTCCCTCGCATGCGGGTCAACTTGGGTGCAGACCACGCGGTCGTCCTCGGCGCATGATTCGCATTCGAACTGGACGGTCACGTGGGCGATCCCGAACGTGTCGTGCATGGCCGTGGTGATCCGGGTGAGGACGGCCGTCGCCTCGCTCAGCCGGCGGTCGTCGAGCACGACGTGCGCCGAGAGCGCATGCGAACCCGTGCCGATCGTCCAGACGTGCAGGTCGTGCACTGCGACGACGCCGTCGCACGTTTCGATCGCTGCGCGCACGAGCGGCAGGCGCGCGTGATCGGGGACCGACTCCAGCAGCACGTGCATCGCCTGGCGCGCGACGTTGATGATGCCGGCCAGAATGATCGCCGCAACCAAGAGCGAGAGCGCGGGATCGATCCAGCTCATCCCCGTGGCGAGGATCACGAACCCGCCGGCAACGACCGCGATCGCGCCGAGCGCGTCGCCGCCGACGTGCAAAAGCGCCGCGCGCATGTTCAGCGATTGCTTGTTCGCGCGCAGCAGCATCAGGCCGATCCCAAGATTTACCACGAAACCGATCGACGCGATCTCCGCCATCAGCATGCCTTCGGGCAACTGCGGCTGCATGAAGCGCTTGACCGCCTCGACGACGATCAGCACGGTCACCGCGAGCAAGAGCGCGCTGTTGCCGAGCCCGGCCAGAATCTCGAGCCGCGCAAAGCCGAACGTCTGGCGCTCGTTCGCCGGCCGCGTCGACTGAATGCTCGCGGCGAGCGCGATCGCGAGCGCGACGACGTCCATCGTGACGTGCGCGGCATCGGAGAGCAGCGCCAGCGAATGCGCTGCAAAGCCGCCGGCCACTTCCAGGATCGCGACGGCTGCCGTCGCGACGAGGGCAATCTTCAGTTGGCCACTACCAGCTGCACCATGATCGTCGTGCGCGTGGTCGTGGTGGCCGCTCATTTTTTCCAGGCCTTGAAGGCGAGCGCGACGCACATCGCGCCGAACGTGAGGAAGGTGCGCGACTCGGCACTCCCGATCACCGCCGGATCGTAGTCGCCCTTGCCGGCTGCCGCCGGGCGACGTCCGCGGCACGACGCGCGGCACGGCGGCGACGTATTCGTCGAACTCGGCACCGAACGTCGAGCGCAAGTACCGCTCTTCGTGCGGCACGACGACGCTGTACACGCCGAGCATCGCGCCGAGCGCACCGGTGACGAGCGCCGCGCGCACGGCGGCGCTGTTCGCGCCGGTGAACGCGATCGCAAAGCCGGCCGCCGTGATGAAGTTGCCGACGTAGAGCGGATTACGAACGTACGCGTACGGTCCGTTCGTGACGAGCGCCGGCGCGGTGACGGCATCGCCGCGCGTCGTCACGCCGGAATAGCCGACGGCCCACGCGCGCACGGCTTCGCCGGCGAACGCGAGCGGCAGCCCGACAGCGATCGAAAATGCGCTCGGACGTCCGAACGCGGCGAGCACGACCGCCGGCACGGCCAGCAATTCTCCGCGGCGCGCGAAGACGAACTTGTCGATGTCGCCCTCTTCGCTCATCCTTTTTGAGCTTGCCCTGAGCTTGTCGAATGGGCCGCGTAGATGTCGCGCAACGATTCCGTCAGCGTGAAGCGCGGCTCCCAGCCCAGTTCGGCGCGCAGCTTCGTCGAGTCACCGCTGAGCAGCGGCAATTCGGACGCGCGCATACGTTCCGAGTCCTCGCGAATCTCTACCGGAACCCGGGCGATGGTGATCAACTGCCGCAGTACCTCTCGAATGGCGACCGGATGGCCGCTACTAATGTTAAACACTTCGCCCGAACGTCCGTTTGCAAGCAGCAGCACGTAGGCCGCGACGACGTCGCGCACGTCGAGGAAATCACGCTGTGCCTCGAGGTTGCCGACCTGCAGCAACGGCGGCGCGCCGGCCGCGATATCTGCCAATTGCCTGGCAAACGACGCCACGACGAAACGCGGATCTTGCCCGGGGCCGATATGGTTGAACGGCCGGGCGACGATGCAATCCAGGTCGTATGAGCGATGCCAGGCGAGTGCGTAGGCTTCAGCCGCAACTTTACTGGCGGCGTAGGCATTTCCGGGCCGCAGCACGGTCGTTTCATCGAGCGGCATCCGTTCGGGCCGCTGGATACCATACACTTCGGCGCTGCTGACGACGAGCACGCGCAACGGCGCCTTCACTCGATCGCGATACGCACGCGCGGCTTCGAGGATGTGCGCGGTACCGGTCGCGTTGACCGCGAGCGTGCCCAACGGATCGGCAACGCTTTGCGGTACGAATGCTTGGCCGGCCAGATTGACGATCGCATCCGGCGCAGCCGCATCGACCGCAGCGCGCACCGCCGCCGCATCGAGGATATCGAACGTCAGCGGCGGCGCATCGTGCGGACCGCCGGCGGGAATCGGTTCGTGGCCCGCAGCACGCAACGCCTCGACCAGATGCCGGCCGACGAAACCTGTCGCACCGGTAACGAGGACACGCATGAGCTACACTGCGGCGAAGGGCCGCAGGCGCTCCAAATCCGCTTGCACCATCGTTTCGACGAGCCGCTCGAACGAGATCTCCGGCTCCCAGCCGAGTACGCGTTGCGCCTTGCTCGCATCACCGACCAGCAGATCGACCTCCGCCGGACGGTAGAAGCGCGGATCGACGACGACGTAGCGCTCCCAATCCAGATCGACGTTGGCAAACGCCGCGCGCACGAACTCGCCGACGCTGCGCGTCACGCCGGTCGCAATCACGTAGTCGTCCGGACCGGGCTGCTGCAACATCATCCACATCGCGCGAACGTAGTCGCCGGCAAAACCCCAATCGCGGCGCGCTTCGAGATTGCCGAGACGCAGTTCTTTCGCCAGGCCGAGCTTGATGCGCGCGACGCCGTCGGTGATCTTGCGCGTGACGAACTCTTTGCCGCGCCGGCTCGACTCGTGATTGAACAAAATTCCGCTCACCGCGTAGAGCTCGTAGGACTCACGATAATTGATCGTGATCCAGTGGCCGTAGAGCTTCGCGACGCCGTAGGGCGAGCGCGGATAGAACGGGGTGTCCTCGTTCTGCGGCACCGCTTGCACCTTGCCGAACATTTCCGAACTCGAGGCTTGATAAAAGCGAATCTTGGGATTGGTCGTGCGAATCGCCTCGAGCACGCGCGTGACGCCGAGGGCCGTGAACTCACCGGTCAGCACCGGCTGATCCCACGAGGTCGGCACGAACGACTGCGCCGCTAGGTTGTAGACCTCGTCGGGCTTCACGGCGGCGATGATCGAGGTGATCGAACTTTGATCGAGCAGATCGCCCGAGACGAACTCGATGTCATCGAAGATGTGCTGGATGCGTTCGTGCACGTCGGTCGACGTGCGGCGGGTCATCCCGACCACACGGTACCCCTCGCCGAGCAATAACTCGGCGAGATAGGAACCGTCTTGTCCGGTGATGCCCGTGATGAGGGCGGTCTTGCTCAATGCTCCTGCTATGCCGGCGGCGTTGCGTCGGGCTTCGGCGGGTCGACGAGGATTCCGATGTTCGAACCGGAGTCATCGAAAACGAATTGGGTTTCGAACAGCTCCGGCTGCCCATCGTGGTTGGCAACCTTTGATTGGATCATCAAACGATGCATCGGTTTGCCTTCGTGCTTGACGATGCCGGAATAAAAGTACTGCACGAGCGGCGTCGCGCGTTCGTCGAGCGGTGCGAGGCGTCCACGCTGCACGAGCATGTTCAGCAATCGCGTCTGCAGCGCGAGCGGCAGCAAGCGCGCGGTGTCGTCGGGCGTAAGGCGAACCTTGGTGAGGTCTTCCGCAGCCTTATTCGACTCGCCGACCGGCTTGTCGGTCGTGTAGCGGATGATCGCGTCCCAATCGTCGGCCGGGATGCCGGTGAACTGCATGCCGTAGCGCCAGACCTTACGGCCTTGATGCGTCACGTTATCGGTCCACACGGTTTTCGCGCGCAACCGGACTTGACGCTCATCGATTTGGGCGCGCAGCTCGAACTCTTTCTGCGCGACGCCTTCCTGGGTCAGGATGCAGCAGCCGCCGCCGCTCAGATCGAGCCCGATCGCCGACTTCTGGGTTTTGCCATCAAGGCTGTAGGCTGCCCGATACGGACGGCGCTTTCGCGGATATTTCCGCTTATTTACGTCCTTGCCGGTGAACCAAGCAAGCAACTCGGGGAGCATTATATGATAGGTTTCCCGCCGGGCGAATAAGTTCCGGCCTAGAGTTCGGCTAGTTGCGAGCAGAAGGCCGCGCGGGCGGCGGCCAGATCGGCATCGCTGCCGATCCAGTCATCGATGCTCAAGGCGAAGATCAGCGTCCCGCGGGTTCGCGTGACCACGTAGCCGGCGAGACCCCGCACGTGCGACATCGAGCCGGTCTTGGCAATGACGTGACCTTCCGCCGGCGTCCCGCGCATCACGCCGCGCAGGTCGCCGCGCACGCCCGCCATCGGCAGCGCGTTGAGGACGGTTTGGCGATTGGGACCGTGCCAGTCGTGGCTGAGGATCGCGACCAGCGCGCGCGGCGTGAGGCGGTTGTACTGCGAGAGACCGCTGCCGTCGGCGAGCGTGAGCGCGGCCGGATCGACGCCGATGCCGCGCAACCACGTCCGCTCGAGCGCGTGGCCGCCTTCGAGCGTCCCGGCATGCGCGTTCGCCGCAACGTCGATTTCGCGCAACAATTCTTCAGCGATGAGGTTGTCGGACGGCAGCCACATGTCGGCGAGCAGCGCGGCGAGCGGCTCGCCGTCGTGACGCCACACCACGGTTGGGGCTGCCGGCACCGGCGTGAACGGCGCGTCGACCACATCGGGGATCGGGCCGGGCCAGGACGTTGACGGCTCGACGGTCACGCCGCGGCGCTGCAGCGCATCCGCGAAGTAGCGCAGCGCGAGCGCCTCGGGCTGATCGACCGCAGCGTCGACGTGCGAGGGAGCGCCGAGCGGCGCCTCGCCGGTGATGACGACGTCGCCGCACGGGCCGGCGTGCACGTCCGTCGTGTCGGCGCGGCCTTGCGCGACCGTTCGCGCGGCCATCGTGAACGTCAGCAGCGTCGGTCCCGGACGGCACGGCACCGTCGTTGCATCGATCGGCACGAACGGCGCCGGCAGCTGCAAGGTCGGCGGCGCGCCGATCGCGGCGCCCGGCGCGAGCGTGAGCGCGAGAACGTTCTCTTCAAACGGCAACCCGTTCACCACGGGCGCGTAATCTTGCAGCACGTCGTCGACCGACCAGCCCGGCGCGCGACGTTCGGCCGGCGTCACGTGCGACTCATCGAGCACCACGTGCGCGCTAACGATGCCGGCGCGTTGCACCGCATCGGCTGCGGCATCGAGGTCGGCGCGATGCAGCAGCGGATCGCCGCCGCCGTGCAGCACGAGCGTATCGCCGTCGCCGTGCGCGAGCACGGTCGCAAAGCGATACGCGGGACCGAGCCGCTCGAGCGCGACGCTGCCGACGAGCAGCTTCATCGTCGACGCGGGTTGGATCGTGTCGTCA
Source organism: Vulcanimicrobiota bacterium (assembly GCA_963845455.1). GTDB lineage: Bacteria > Vulcanimicrobiota > Vulcanimicrobiia > Vulcanimicrobiales > Vulcanimicrobiaceae > Lustribacter. The sequence continues at coordinate 530,520 of CAWJSM010000009.1, forward strand.
GGGTTGTGGCTGTAAAGCGTTTGCCCGTCGCTGGCCGTTACGAGCGTCGCAACGTGCGCGGCGTGCAGCGTCGGGGCGGCGAGGATGTGGTCGAGGGCGGCCGTCAAACCGAGGCCGGCCGCGACTGCAACGGCTAGGAGCAACGCGCCTCGATGAATTCATCGAGCGCCGTTTGCCAGCGCGGCAGCGGCGGGAGGCCCAACTTGGCAAACGTCGTGTTATCGAGCGCCGAATACATCGGCCGCTGCACGGGATTGTTGAACGATGCGTAGGGGACGGGCTCGATTTCCGCATTGCGCAAGCCCGCCTTGACAAACGTCGCTTGCACGAACTCGAACCACGTGCACGCCCCGGCGTTCGTCACGTGATGCATGCCATACGCTTGCGCGTCGATCAAACCGTGGATCGCGCGCGCAACGTGCGGTGCGTACGACGGCGAGAATGTCATGTCGGCGACCATCCGCGTCGGCTCGCCGCGTTCGGCTTGGCCCAGCACCTTGTTGATGAGCGTGTAGCCCTTGCTCGACGTACCGGTCGTGCCGAAGACGCCGCTCGTGCGAATGACGTAGTGCTTGGGCCCGCTGCGACGCGTGAGCAACTCGCCGCCCAGTTTCGAGACGCCGTACGCCGTGCGCGGACCGGTGGCATCGGATTCGCGATACGGTCGCGGTGCGGTCCCGTCGAACACGTAGTCGGTGCTGATCGTCATGAACGCGATGTCGCGTTGCGCGCACGCGCGGGCAAAGCCATCGACGGCCAAGGTATTCGCCGCGAAGGCTTTATCCGGTTCGCGTTCGCACAGGTCGACGTTGTGAAACGCGGCGCAGTTGATGGCGAGATCGTACTTCGCACCATCGAGCAACGCTGCCGGATCGTCGGAAACGAGATCGAACGCAACGTGCGCCGGCGCAGAGATCTCCGCGCCGGACAATTCGGCCCGCAGCGCGGTTCCCAGTTGCCCCGACCCGCCGATGAGCAGGATCCGTTTCATCACGGCGGAGGTTCGCTCGAACGGCGAGGCCAACCCCCGGCGCAATGGCGCTCCAAGTACGCGACACGACGATCGCCGGTGCCCGCGTATTCACCCCCGATGTGTTCCGAGGACGACCGCGGATATTTCAAAGAGATCTACACGACCTCGAAATACCGGTCGCTCGGCATCCCCGACGAGTTCGTTCAGGACAGCGTCTCGTTCTCCACCAAGAACGTGCTACGCGGTTTGCACGGCGATCCCGAGATGAGCAAACTCGTGACGGTGCTCGCGGGCAAAGTCTGGGACGTGATCGTCGACGTGCGCAAAGATTCGCCGACGTATCTGAAGTGGGAAGGCTTCGAACTCAGCGGCGACAACCACGCGCAACTCTACATCCCGAAGGGCTGCGCGCACGGTTTCCTCACGCTCACCGACAACGTCGTCTTCGCCTACAAACACGGCGCGCTGTACGACCCGCAACGCGAGTTCGCATACCGCTGGAACGACCCAACCCTCGCAATCGCCTGGCCGCTCACCGCCGACCCAATCCTCTCCCCCAAAGACCGCGCAGCACCGCTCTTCTAGTCTGTCATCCCGAGCTTGTCGAGGGACCGCCACCAGCCTGGAACTTTCGCTCGCGGGGTGCGTATCTAGAATGGTGCCCACTCTCGCAGAGGGACGGATGATCATCGAAGAGGCCGCCGACGAGCAGCTCGTCGGCCAGATACTTGCCGGCGACCGGGATGCTTTCGCTCTCCTGGTCGAGCGGTACAAGCGCGGAATAGCAAATTTTATCGGCGCGGGCGTTCGCTCGTCCTCGGATGTGGCGGATCTAACCCAGGAGACGTTTCTCCGGGCCTACGCCCATTTGGGGACCTACAATCCCGAGCTTGGCCGGTTCTCGACCTGGCTCTACCACATCGCCCGCAACGTCGTGCGGACGTTCCTCGGCCGCTCGCAGCGCCGCCCCGTGGCGGCCGAGCTCGGCGAGGACCGTACGCTCGAGAACAGCCTGCCCGACGCTTCGGCCGATGCCGACCCGATGGGCGGGGTGCTGCGCAGCGAGGCCGAGGCCGAAGTGCGCGCCGCATTGGCCGACCTGCCGGAACGCACGCGCACGGTGCTCGCGCTGCGCTACTACGACAACATGGATTACCAGTCGATCGCGACCACGATGGGTCTCTCGCTCGGCAACGTCAAGACGCTGATCCATCGCGGCAAACTCGCGCTTGCGCAGAAGTTCCGCGAACGCGAAGCCGCCGCCGTTGCGGGCACCGGCATTCTACGGGGACACGGTGATCTGCAGCTGGTGTGAGGAGCGCTTCGAGCGCTTCATCGACGGGGAGCTGAGCGACGGCGAACGCGCGCGTTTGCTCGCGCACGTCGACACCTGCGATGCCTGCCGCGGCTTGCTGGAAGAGCTGCGCGTCGTCGATGCGCTGCTGCTGACGCCGCGCGCGATCGAGCTGCCGGAAAACTTCACCGTCGCGACGATGGCCGACGTGAAAGCGCTGCCGCACCCGTGCCCGTTACGGACGCCGCTCGCCGCGACGCTGATTGCGTACGTGGTCGGGGCATGGTCGCTGCTCGGCGCGGCCGCGCTCATCGCGCCGCAACACGTGATCGCGGCCTGCCAAAGCATTTTCGCCGTTGCCGGCACGGTGATGGCGGCCTTCGGCGGTCTCTGGCATACGTTCGTGCACCTGGGCGATCGCAGCGGACTCGGATCCGTGACGACGCTTGCGGGCGGCGCGCTCCTGGCCGACGGCATCGTCCTGGTGGCCGGCGTGCTCTTGTTGCGCGCCGCACGGCCGCTCATCGCCGAGCGTTTGCGCTGGTGATCGCGCGTTTGCGCCCATTGCTGCTGCTCGCGCTCGTCGTGCTCGTCTTCGCGGCGATCGCACCGCGCGCGGCGAGCGCGCACATCGACGATCACGGCAAGACGGTCTTCTTCCACAACGTCACGATCGGCTCGGATGAAACCGTCGACGGCGATCTGACCGTCGTGTTCGGCGACGCGCACGTTGCCGGCCACGTCCGCGGTGACGTCAATACGATCTTCGGCAAGTGCATCATCGAAGACGGCGCGCAGATCGACGGTCAGGCCAACTGCGTCACCGCCGACGGTGCGCGCGAGCTCGCGCCGTGGTTCATGAACTCGGCCGCGTTCGATGCGTTCAAGAATCAGGACAAGCACCTGTTGGTGCGGTTCGGCGCGAGCGTGATCGTGCTGCTCGTCTTCTTGCTCTTCCCGGTGCGCATGCGGATGGCGCTCGACCGGGTGGAACGGCATCCGGGACTCTCGGCGTTCGCCGGCATCGCCGCGGTCATGGCGTTCTTTCCGGTGGCCATCATGCTCGCGATCACGATCGTCGGCATCCCGCTGATCGTCCTCGAATGCGCGGCGGTGTTCGTCGGGATCTGGCTCGGAACGGGCGCGATCGCGCTGCTGGTCGGCAAACGGCTCACGGAACTGATCATGCCGTCGATCACGCCCTCGCCGCTGTGGGCCCTCATTTTGGGCCTCGTGATCGTCAGCGCCGCCGAAACGGTACCGTATATCGGCTGGGCCGTCACTGCCCTCGTGTGGCTGGTGGGCCTGGGGGCGTCGATCCTTGCGTTCTTGGGAACATCACCGGTAGCAACGATGCGCCGGGTCGGGATTGGCGGGCCGCCGATGCCCACGCGGCAAATCTAAACGCCCCTCCGTTCCGTTAGCCGTCCAAGCGAGGTCCTTCCGTGCCTTTCGTCGTGACCGGAATTTCCCAAGATGGTGACACCGCTGCGCTCGAGCAGGCGCTAAAGGCGGCCGGCCTGTCGCTCGAAGCGTTTGAGGTGCTGGGCCCCGAGAGCACGGGCGAATCTCATACCGGCACCGTGCTGGTCGATACGAGCATCCTGACCGGGGGCGGACTCGAAACGGGGACCGGCGTTCCCGGCCTCACCGGCAGCGGCGTTCCCGGCGTTTCCGGTGCTCCGAGCATCACCCAGATCGGCACCGAATCGCTGTGGGAACGCCTCGCGGATTTCGCGATCCCCGACGATGAAGTCGAGAATTACGCCGAAGCGTTAGAGGCCGGCCGAAGCATCGTCGCCTACCACGCTGACTCGAAGAGCGTCGCCAAGGTCGAGGCGTTGTTCAGCGAGCGCGGGGTTATCGAAGGTCAAGACGTTCTAGCGTCCGAGAAATCGGCGGGCGACATTGCGGATTCTCGCTTTTAGCAGCGGGGGCGTTGGCTGCGCGGTCGGCCGGACAGGTTCTTCGAAGTGCGTCGCTTCGCGTGGCAGCATCTCAAACCACGTGACGTGTTCGGAAACGAGATCGAGCGAGAACTGATGTCCCGGCGGCGGAAGCGGTAGCGCAAACGTCGCCGAGACCTCGTTGCCGGGGTTGACGCCTTCCGTCGATACCGGGATCCGCGCATGGTTCGGATTGACGATGTCTCCGTTCGGCCCGACGAGCCGTACGCCGAGGCCGACGGATCCGATCGTTTCACCGGACGGCAACCACTTTGCCGTGCCGGTATTGCGCGCGGTGAACGTCACGACGGTGCCGTCCGCGCCGTAGTCGATCGTCGACGTTAGATTGCCGGCAAGACCGCGGGCACTGCGGCTATCGGTCGCTTCCGAACCGGGCTTGCGCAAAAAGAACGTGCGGGTGACGAGACTCGCCCCGATCGCACCCAACACGGCCTCGGCTTCGCCGGCGGAAAATTGGCCGGAGATGCGCCGATTGAACGACGCGACGTCCAGCAGATTCGCGGCCGGCGTATAAAACGCGACCTCCATCGGGAGGAAGCCGATGTCCCCGGCAATGCGATCGAGATCCTCGATCACGATGTCGTTCTCGATGACGTCGTGGTGGGTCATTTCATATTGTGATTGCGGCGATCGCGAATGCTCCGGGCCAGGCTCGGCGAATGCGACGCGGCCGCCCGGACGAAGGATGCGATAAAACTCACGCAGCGTACCAGCTTGATCCGCGACGTGATGAAACGAGTCCATGCAGACGATCCGGTCGACGTCCTCATCCGGTAACGGGATGCCGTTGGCGTCCGTGCGCGCGAACGCGATCGGCAGATCGCGCGCGATCGGATCCTCGGCTTTGATACGCGCACCCTGCTCGAGGGCACGTGCAGACACGTCGGTCGCAATGACATCGCAACCGAGATACGCGAAGATGATGCTCAGCCAACACGTGCCGGCGCCGAAATCGAGAAGGCGCAGGCCCGGACGCAGGTCGAGATTATCGAGAATCAACGACAGCGCGCGGGTAATGCCTTGCGCCTCCATGGCGTTCATCCAGGGCTTGCGCCGAAGGAGCCAGTTATCGCCGATGCCTTCGAAATACGCGTCGGCCCGCGCAGCGTGTTCCTCCGGCGAATACCGGGCAATCAAGTCCCGGACATCAATCATCCGGGCCGATTCTCTAGCGCCAGTGCGCTATCCGCCCACACGTTAGTGCTTGGCGCGTTTTTCCGCGACGAGCTGGCTTGCGTGAAACAGGCTCTCGAATTGGCCGGCGTCCGTCCACCAGCCATCCAAGATGTCGTAGCGCAAATCGCCGGCCGCGACGTAGGCGTTGTTGACGTCGGTGATTTCCAACTCGCCGCGCTTTCGAGGGTTTGAGGTCGCGGCAATAGTCGAACACGCGACCGTCGTACATGTAGATGCCGGTAACGGCGTATTTGCTCTTCGGCACCTTCGGCTTCTCTTCGATGCTGACGATGCGGTCGCCGTCCAGCTCGGGTACGCCGAAGCGTTCGGGATCTTCGACTTCCTTGAGCAGCAAACGCGCGCCGCTCTTCTGCGCCTTGAACTTCTCGACGTAGGGCGTGATGTCGTCTTCGATGATGTTGTCGCCGAGAATCACGCACACCGAGTCGCCCTTGGCGAAATGCTCGCACAGCTTGAGCGCATCGGCGATCCCGCCCTCGCCCTCCTGATACGTGTACGAGATATCGTTCAAGCCGAACTCGCGGCCGTTGCCCAGCAGGCGCAGAAAGTCGCCGGCCGAGTTACCGCCGGTGACGACCATGATTTCGCTGATGCCGGCCTGACACAACGTCTCGAGCGGATAGTAGATCATCGGCTTGTCGTACACCGGCAGCAGATGCTTGTTCGTGACCTTCGTCAGGGGCCGTAGGCGCGAACCGAGTCCGCCGGCGAGAATGATGCCCTTCATGCGTCGGCTCGGGTTCGCCGAGGGGAGCGATAGCACCGTCCATGCGAACATAGGCCAACGCAATGGATCTGCGTTTATCGCTCGCCGGCCTCATCGTGGGTATCTTCGTCGGACTCTCGGGCGTGGGCGGCAGCGCCATCTTGGCGCCGGTGCTGATTCTGCTGCTGGGCGTGAAACCGACGCTGGTCATCGGTACCGACCTGCTCTATAGCGTACCGACAAAGATCTTCGCGGCCGTGCTCCATTATCGGCAAGGCACGATCGACTGGGCGGTTACGCGCATGCTCCTCGCCGGTGGTATCCCCGGCGCGATCGCCGGCATCATCATCTTCGGCGAGTTGCGAGCGCACCTGCCCGTCGAACGTCTTCGAGAGGGCACTGCGTCACGGCATCGGTGTCGCGATCCTGTTGGCCAGCGGCAGGGTCGTTACTGCTGATCTTCCGTCCGCGCCCACCGCAGACCGAATCAGCCAACGCCTTGCCGGAACGTCCGCTCGCGGTCGCTGCGATCGGCGCGGTCGTCGGAGTACTCGTTGCCTTGACGTCGGTCGGCAGCGGCTCGATCACGCTGCCGTTGCTGCTCCTCACACTGCCCGCGATCGCAATGCGGCGGCTGATCGGCTCGGAGATCGCGTTCGCCGCATTTCTCGTGCCCGTTGCCGCCGTCGGTCAAGGCGCGTTCGGAAACGTCAGCTGGCCGATGGCCGGTATGCTGCTCTTGGGCTCGATCCCCGGCGTATGGATCGGCGCGAAACTCTGCAGTTGGCTCGGTGACGCATGGCTGCGCCCCGCAATCGTTATCGTCTTGGCGTTCGCCGGCTCGCGACTGCTCTGACCGCCGCGCGCTAGCGCGAAGCGTACTGCGTCTTGTAGTACTCGCGGAATTCGCCGGATTTGATCGGACGCCACCAGGCTTCATTCGTCCGGTACCATTCCACCGTGTCGCGCAACCCGCGCTCGAAATCAACCGTGGGCGTCCACCCTAAGCGCGCGGCTTTCGATGCATCGAGCGAATAGCGGCGGTCGTGTCCGGCCCGATCCGTCACATGTTTCACGTGCGTGTCCCAAGCGCGGCCGGTTGCCGCGAGCAGCACCTTCGTGATCTCGATGTTCTCGCGGCTGTTGCCGCCGCCGAGGTTATAGATCTCGCCGAGCGTGCCGTGTTCGAGTACGTGCAGGATGCCGCGCGCGTGATCGTCGACGTGCATCCAATCGCGGATCTGTTTGCCGTCGCCGTAGACCGGCACCGGCGCGTCGTCGATCAGATTGGTCGCGAAGAGCGGGATCAGCTTTTCCGGATATTGGTACGGACCGTACGTATTCGAACCGCGCGTAATAAGGACCGGCGTATCGTAGGTCGTCGCGTACGCAAGTACTTGCAGATCGCCGCCGGCTTTCGATGCGGCATAGGGTGAGCGCGGCCGGATCGGATCGTCTTCGGTCGAGCTGCCGTGCTCGACGTCGCCGTAGACTTCGTCGGTCGAAACTTGAAGGAAGCGCGCGATCTTCTGTTCGCGCACCGCTTCGAGCAGCACGTGCGTTCCGAGCACGTCCGTCTTGAGGAACTGCTCAGGCGCGAGGATCGAGCGATCGACGTGCGACTCGGCGGCGAAATTCACGATCGCGGTAGCGCCGGTGCCGATTGCCTCGCGCACCGCGCTCGCATCGCAGATGTCGCCGCGGACGAAGCGATAGCGCGGGTCGCCGGCGACCTCGCGCACGTTCTCGGGGTTGGCCGCATAGGTCATCGCATCAAGCACCGTCACGTGAAGGCCGGGACGCTCGCGTACGATCATCCGGACGAACGCCGATCCGATGAAGCCGAGACCACCCGTGACAACCCAGTGCTGGTTCACTTAAGCGGCCTGCGCGAACGGAGCATGCCGCTCCTTCCTTCATTCGACGCGAGGGGCGGGATTCAAGGGACAAGAAACGCGGGGAGTGCACGCTAAATCGTGGATGTTCTACGCCGCGACGGCCATCCTCGCGTTTCTCGGCGCATTCTTCATCATGCACCTGTGGGACATGCATCTGTACGTCCCGCTCTACTTTGCCCGCGGCGGTGACGAGTTACCGACGCTCGTTTGGGTCAAAGCGATGATGGACGACGGGTGGGTCAACACGATCACGCACCTCGGTGCGCCAACCGCCCTTTCGACCGGCGATTTTCCAGTCACGGCGCTCGTCCATCTCGGCATTCTCAAAATTTTGACGCTCATCGTGCACGATGTCGGTACGGCCATCAACCTGTACTTCATCGCGGGCTTCTCGCTGATTGCCGTTTCGAGCGCGTACGTCTTACGGCGCTTGGGCATCTCGTGGCCGCCGGCGATGATGGTTTCCGTCGTGTACGCGCTGTTACCGATGCGTTTCTATCGCAACGAAGCGCATCTTCCGTACGCACAATACTTTCTGTATCCCATCCTTGCGCTCGCGGCGATTTGGATCTACCGGGGCGAACGGCTCTTCGACACGAGCAAGCGACGGCCAACCCGCGACGGCTACATTTATGTCATCGGGCTCGTTGCCGTCGCGTGGGATAACCCGTTGCTCGCTGCTTTTGCAATCATGATCCTCGCGCTGGCGGGACTGGCATCGGCGATACGGACGCGCACGTGGAAAGGCGCGATGACAGCCCTAGCCGGTGTCGTGCTTCTCGTCGTTGCATTGGAAGCCAGCATGCTTCCCAACATACTCTACGTCAAGCAGCACGGGAAGAATCCCGTCGCAATGGCATACTCGGGGGAAGGCACAGAACTTTACGCGCTGACGCTTCCACAGCTCGTGCTACCGATTCAATCGCACCGCATTCCGGCGCTAGCTCAGGTGCGAGCACGTTTTGATTCGGGCATACCGATGTTTTCGAACGAGAACAGTTCGGCCACGCTCGGTCTCCTCGCGACGCTCGGTTTTGTGGGATCGATTGTTGCATTTCTGCTCTTCCGGGCCACTGCGTTCGAGGCACTCTGGCCCGATCTCGCGCGGCTCAACATTGCGACGTTTCTCTTGATCACCATCGGGTCCGTCGGCGCGCTGATCGGATTCTACTTCGAGCCCGACCTTCGCGGCTACAATCGGTACTCGCCGATGATCGGGTTCCTGTCGCTCGCCACCGTTGCCATCGCGCTCGACGCGATCCGGCGACGCTGGCCGGCAACGCGCGCTCGCGATGGTGCCTGGATCGCGGCGCTGTCACTCATCGGCGTGCTGGCCATCCTCGATCAAACCTCCGATGCGTTTGTCCCGGCATACGCAGCCGATCTTCAAGCCTACACCGGAGATGCGAACTATGCGGCGATGCTCGAGAAGCACTTCGCCCCGAACGCCTCCCTCTATCAGATCCCATACGTGCCGTTCCCCGTCTGGCCCACCGTCGTGAACCTCGGGTCGTGGGAACAGACCGCGCTCTATTTGCATTCGACCACCCTGCGCTACAGCTACGGTTCGACGAACGGACGCCCCAGCGGTGAGTGGCAAGAGTACGTTGCCGCGCAAGACCCGCGGCAGTTTCTCGAACAGATTATCCTCGGCGGCTTCGACGGCGTTCTTGTGTACCGTCACGGCTATAAGGACAACGGCGCCGCGATCGAAAAAGACCTCGGCTCGCTGCTGCGCCAAACGCCGATCGTCCGCGACGACGGCACGATTGCCGCGTATGATGTCAGCAAGCTACAAGCAAGCTACGAGAGCCCGCGCCGGCACGGCACTTGTCGATCACGTGCGAGCAGAATTGCTCACGCCCAAAGTCAACTGGGATACGTCGCTGACGGCGGCCACGAGAATCGTCGACCAACTGCTCGCGGAGAAGACCCGTTGAGCAGAACTCGCGTCGGCCCCTACATTTGGAGCGCGCTCGTTGCGTTGATCGGCGCCGTCGTCGTCATGCACCTGTGGCACATGCGGGTCGGCATCCCGCTCTACTACAGCCGCGGCGGCGAAGAGCTGATGGTCCTTACCTGGACGAAGGCGATGCTCGATAACAGATGGTACGGCACGATCGCGCACCTCGGCGCGCCGTTTGCGATGTCCACGGCCGATTATCCGCTCCCGGACCTGCTGCACACCCTGGTGCTGCGCGTCATCACGCTCGTCGTGCATCACGCACCGGTTGCGGTGAACCTCTACTTCATCGCGGGCTTCCCGTTGATCGCATTGATCAGCACCTACGCGCTGCGGCGTCTGGGCGTCTCGTCGGGCTCGGCCGTGGCGATGTCGGTCATCTACGCGCTGTTGCCGTTTCGCTTCATGCGCAACGAAGGGGCCCTGTTCGCTTCTCAGTACTACATGCTGCCTCTGCTGGTGCTCGCAGTTGTTTGGGTCCTGCGCGAACACGCGCTGTTCGATCCGGTCCGCCGCCGGCCGACGCGAGACGGCTATATCTTTCTCGTAAGCCTGCTCGCGCTCTCGTGGGATAATACCTACGATGCTGCTTTCGGCGTGATGCTCCTCGTCTTCGCGGCGGCGGTGTCGTACGCGCGAACGCGCGCGTGGCGTGGCCTAACGGCCGGGCTCGTTGGGATCGTCGTGATCTTCGCCGGCGTCGAAATCGAGCTGCTGCCGTCGACGATCTATCAGCTCCAGCACGGCAAGGATACCGCCATCGCGTCGCTGGCGCCAGCAACGTCGGAGTATAACGCGCTGACGCTGGCGCAACTCGTGCTCCCGATCCAGAACCACCGCATCCCAAAACTCGCCCGCGCACGTTCCAAGTTCGATTCGGGTCTCGTCGATTTTATCAACGAGAACTCCTCAGCCACGCTCGGAGCGGTTGGTGCGCTGGGCTTCCTTGGCACCTTGGCGGCGCTGCTGCTGGTGCGCACCGAGCGCGAAGGTGATCTCTGGCCGGACCTTTCGCGGATGAATCTAGCGATGTTTTTCATCGCGACCATCGGCGGCGTCGGGGCCCTGATCACCTACTACCTGATTCCCGAGTTGGATCTCTACAATCGTATTTCGCCGCTGATCGGCTTCGTTTCTCTCATCGCCGTCGCGCTCGTGCTCGATTCGATCCGGCGCCGCTGGCTGCTCGAGTGGAATGGTGTGTGGGCGATGGGCCTAACGCTGTTGACGGCACTTGCGATCTTCGATCAAACGTCGGCCACCTACGTGCCGAACTATGACGCCGACATCCAAGCGTACAACGCAGACACCGGATTCGCGAACACCCTCGAAAGCCGCCTCGGCGCCAACGCGCAAGTGTATCAGCTGCCGCACGTGCCCTTCCCAAGCATCGCCGGCGTGGAACGGCTGCGGCCGTGGGACCAAACTGCGCTCTACCTGCAGTCACACACGCTGCACTATAGCTTTGGAACGACCCTCGGGCGCAGAGACGACGATTGGCAACTCGCGACCAACGCGCTGCCGTTACATGCGTCGCTCGTGGAACTCATGCTCGCCGGCTTCGATGGGGTGCTGGTCTACACCGCGGGCTACGCGGACAACGGCAGCGGTGAGCTAGGCGCGCTCTCATCCGAACTAGGAGCTGAGCCGACTTTTCGCGATGACCGCACGGCCGCATTCTTCGATCTGAGCAAGATCGAGGCGAAATACATCGCAAGCATCGGATCCGCGAACGCCGCCGCCGTACGCACGGCCGTCCTCGGCAACATTCCTGGAGGCGTTGTGCATCCGCCCGAGTCCGTAGCCATAGCAATGAGCGCTGCGAGCCGGTTACTGAACGCGGTGAGCACTCCGCCGGCGAGGGCAATCGATGTCTCCTTCGATTCCGGCTGCTATGCACCGGAGCAAAACGCCACGTCGACGTGGCATTGGTGCGGCAACACGGCGCTCCTCATGCTCCGGAACCGCGGTGCAGCGCAACGCGTCTTGCTGAGATACACGTTGACGACCGGAGCGCCCGCGCACGTGACGGCGACGGCAAATGGGAAACGCCAGACGCTCGACGGTTCGCCACAAGGAAGCACCGTAACCGAAACGCTGCTCGTCCCGCCCGGACGAACCGCTCTTCGGCTCACCACCGCGGCACAGCCGATCGCGGCACCCGCCGATCCGCGCCATCTCACGATGCAAATCGCGAATTTACGGGTATTTCAGGTACACGCAGGTAACGTAACTCCGCCTTGAAGATTTGCACCAATTGTAGCACCCGGTTTGATGGGCCGGCTTGGGACTGCCCGAACTGCTCGTTCAAGCCCGATCGATTGTCTTCACACATTCGCTTCGCGCCGGATGTGGCAACCGAAACGGCCGGCTTCGAACCGGAATTCTTCGAGAACCTGTTCGCCCTCGAGGCGAGCAATTTTTGGTTCCGCGCGCGGAACGAGCTCATTCTCTGGGCAATGAAGACCTACTTTGGCACGGCGCGATCGATGCTCGAAATCGGTTGCGGAACGGGCTTCGTGCTCTCGGGAGTTGAGCGAGCGTTCCCGCAGCTCATGCTTTCCGGAACCGAGGTGCTCGATCGGGGGCTCGAGCTCACCGCCAAGCGCATCAAGACGGCAACGCTCTATCAGATGGATGCTCGCTCCATTCCGTTTGAGAACGAGTTCGACGTGATCGGCGCGTTCGACGTCATCGAGCACATCGTGGAAGACTCGCGCGTGCTCGCGGAGATGTATCGCGCCGCCAAGCCGGGCGGGGGCATCCTGGTGACCGTACCTCAACACCCCTGGCTCTGGAGCGACGGCGACGTTCACGCGCACCACGAGCGCCGGTACGTCGCTAAGGAATTTGCCGCGCAGATCCGCGCAGCCGGTTTCCGGATTTCGAGAATGACGTCGTTCGTGTCGCTGCTGCTGCCGCTCTTCTTGATCTCGCGACGGAGAAATTCGGGAGCGTCCTTCGACCCGCATGCCGAATTCAAGATCCCCGCGTACCAAAATACGATCCTCGAACGGACGCTGGGGATCGAACGCTCCCTCATCCAAGCCGGCGTCAACTTTGCCGCCGGCGGGTCATTACTCGTCATCGCTCGGAAACCGGAGTCTGCCGGATGATATCCATCGATCCCCAAGTTGTCGACGCCGAACTCGAGAAGCGCGGCTATCTCATCCTCAAGGATGCGGCGTTCGCCGAACTCTGCTCCGGTGCTCACGATGAATACTACCGGTGTTTCGAGACGTCGACGTTACACGCACCGCGCGATAAATTCCACTATACCGACCTGATCAAGAACCCGTGGCGCAAACTGACGATCGGCTCCGGCAACGGGCTCGGCGAGGCGTACGCCCAGAACCTGCAGACGACGTACTTTCATTTCGATGATGCCAACTACCCCAAGCTGGGGTCGTTGTTCAAGATGATGACCGTCATGCGCAACAAGCTGATGGGCGTTTCCGAGTCGTTCGGTTCGGATCCCGACCACGACCGCTTTTGGGACGCTTGCCGGGTGCATCATTACCCGCGCGGCGGCGGTTTTATGGCCGTCCACCGCGATACGTACTTCCCCCAGATCATCGACGCGCAGATCGGCAAGCCGTACTATCAGATCTGCGTGCTGCTCAGTCGCAAAGGCACGGACTTCGGAACGGGCGGCGGAATCATCATCGACAACGACGACACGAAGGTCGACCTTGAAACGGCGGCCGGCTTCGGCTCGCTCATTCTATTCGATGGCCGCGCGCGCCACGCCGTCGAGGACGTCGATCTCGATACCATCATCGACTTCAATCGGGCCGATGGGCGGTTAGCTGCCTTCGTGAACCTCTACGCGGTCCGCTAGTGGGCCGCCATAGACCTTGCGGACGACGGTGAGCGGACGCCGCTTCGTCTCCGAGAGAATGTTCGCGACGTAAATGCCCTGGATGCCGAGAATGACCGTCGAGAGCGCGCCGAAAAACCAGATCGAGACGATGATCGAGGTGAAGCCGGTGACGGGAACACGTGCAAACGCGTAGAGCAGTACGAAGTACACGATCAGCGCCGCGGCAACGGCCGTCAGTGCGAGACCGAGATAGAAAACCATGTAGAGCAGCTTGGTCGACGACGTCGTCAGGTGCTTGACGAAATACTGCACGCGCATCCGGAACGAATAGGTCGACGTCGAGCTCATATGCTTCGTCGCGGCGATTCCGACTTGCCGGAAGCCGGACGACGCCCATAGTTGCGAGATGAGGAACTCGCGATCGCGGTGCTCGAGCAGCGCGTCGACATAATCCCGCTTCATGAGCCTGGCCGTCATGATGTTGCGCGGAATCCGGTCGGTGCTGAGCTTATCGAGGAGCCAAAAGTAGACTTCGCCGGTGAACTGCGTCATGAAGCCGCCACGCCGCTGGGGCTGAAAGCCGTACACGACGTCGCAATCGCCTTCCATCAGACGGGCATAAAAGATGCCGAGCAGCTCGGGATCTTCATCGAGATCGCTATCGAGCAGAAACACGAGGTCGCCGCTCGCATGCGCGAGCCCCGTCATGAGCGCCTTATGGTGCCCGAAATTTCGCGAGAGGTCGACCACGACGACGCGGGGATCCAGTTGCCGCAACGCGAGCGCGCGGCCGAGACTGTCGTCGGGCGAGCCGTCGTTGACCATGATGAGTTCCAGCTCGTAGCCGAGGGGTTCGGCTGCCGCTACGGCACGCAGGTAGAACTCGTTGATCGTCCCGGCCGACCGGTACAGCGTCGTCACGATGGACAGTTTCATGCGGCGTTGTTCCAGGGTGTCAGGCGAAGAAACTTCTCCAAGTTCGTTCGGCCGATTGCCTCCGTTTTCTTGTCATCGAGCCCGCCGGCGAGTTCCTCGAAGCGCGCTCGCACGGCGCCGTGGCCGTAGTCGGGAAAATCCGCACCGATGCAGATCCGGCTCTCAAATGACCGGAAGAGAAACTTCAAATCGAGATCGATCGAGCTTCCCTGGTATTTCATCATCGTGTGCGAGAGGTCGAGAAGCAGGTTCGGCGAGTGCCGGGCCAGCTGCGCATAGCGCATCAGTTCAACGTCGCCGCCGTGAACCAGCACGAGACGGCAATCGCCCGTGTCTTGCAGCGCCGCGACCAGGTCGTAGAGGGGATCGTGGCGCGGATACGCGCCGACCCCTGTGTGGAAGTACGTGCACAAGAAGACAACGAGATCACGCTCGGCTGCTGCGCGAAATGTGCGCGCGAGCGACGGGTCGCGCAGCTCAACACCGGAGTTGCGCGGATGAATCTTGATGCCGCGGAACCCGAGCGTGGCGATCGCATCGAGCTGCGCAGCCACGTCTGCAGCGCGCGGGTCCACGCCCGCGATCGGCACGAGTTCCGGATATGGGCGGCACATTGCCGCAAACTCGGCATGCGCGTAGCCCTCGATGCCGGCCAAGCCGACGGCACAGGCGCGTGCGAAGCCGTTGTCTCGCATCGAAGCGACGAGCGTTTTGACCCTCGCATCGCGGTCACTGTCCGGCCAGCGGCCGGAGAGTGTCGGATGTGCCAGAGAGTCAAAGAGACCCGTCATCCGGGCAGATCGGTTTTTCGCCGGACCCCGCTCGCGGCGAGGCTCTTGATTTTTCGCAAGGCCGCAATGAATCGATCCTCGGGTTCGAAGCCAAGCGAGGCGCGCACGAACCGGTCCGTACTCTCGCCATACGCCGAGCCCGGAACAACCGAGATCTTATCGTTGATCAGGAGATCGATCGCAAAGTCGTCGGCACTGCCCGGATAGTTCTCGATCGAGATGAAGTAGTAAAAGGTTCCGGTGCCGGCCATCTTGACGAGGCCGATCTCGTCCATGATGCCGGCGATCCGGAGACGTTGCTCGGCGAGAAGGCGCGCCTGCGGCAATGTCGCCGCCGTCAGGTCATCGAAATAGCGCGCGACATATTGCTGCAGAATCGTCGGCGCGCAGGTTATAATGTGCTGATTGAGCTTCAGACATTGTTTGACGAAGGCCGCATCGGCAATGAGATAACCGAGCCGCCAGCCGGCGATGCCCATGCTCTTGGAGAGCGAGTTGACGACGATCGCGCCGTCTTTATCCGGAACGATGGACGCCAGCGACACGAACTCATCGGCGGAGAGAAAGTCGCTATACGCCTCGTCCATAAGGAGATAGACACCGCGCTCGCGGCACTGCGCGTACACCGATGCAATCTCGCGAGCGTCGTAGACCCGGCCCGCCGGGTTGTTGGGATTGTTGAGGATGAGGAGTTTCGTCCGCGGCGTGAACTGCTCGGCAATCCGTTCGATGTCGACGTCGTGCGGAATAAAGCGGGGCACGGCGCCGACGATGCCGGCCTGCTCTTGATAGCTCACCCAGGCGGGCTCGGGGATCGCGACCTCATCGCCCGGCTCGAGAGCCGCGAGCATGACCATGAAGATCGCCACTTTTGATCCGGCGGTAATCAGGATCTCAGTGGCCGGATCGACCTGCGCTCCGTAATGCGTGCGATAAAACTCCGCCAGTTTGGCGCGCAGTTCGGCGATACCACGGCTGTCCGAGTAGTTGCTGCCCTTGTCGAGGTCCATGGCATCGAAGCTCGGCCAGTCCATCGAAAAGAACGTGTCGCCCAGCGAGAGGACCGTCAGGTCTTCTCCCCTCGCCTTCAAATCGGCCACGATTTGATTCATGCGAATCGACGCGGACTCGGCGATATTGCGGACGCGCCGGCTCAACTGCATCGGCGGGTGCGCCGCGGTCGTTTCGCTCACGCTTCGACGTGTTGAACGAGGCCGGAAGCGACGCGCTCCATCGTTTCGACGCTCGGGTCGAGCCGATCGACGTCGCCTAAGGCAATGATCAGGCGCTTCGGGTCGACCGGAATCCGTTGCACCACGCCCTGGAGACGCGAGAGGAAGCTCGAGTGGAATCCGCCGATGCCGATGGCGACATCGAGTGAGGTGGAGCCGCCGCCATCCGCCATCAGGGGCCGAACGAACTCTTCACCGGCGGCCAGCACACCGTAAATGTCGATGCCGGTCGGGACGTCGAGCTTGTTGCAAATCGCAACGAGCGCTTCGGTTTGCGCGTTGCCGCCGCCGCGCCCGATACCCTGAAGCGTACAATCGACGATCGCCGCACCCGCGCGGTAGGCGGCAAGGCTGTTCGCATTCGCCATTAAGAGATTGTTGTGCCCATGGAAGCCGACGGGAATCGAAACGGCCGCGCACGTTTCACGCACGTACGCCGATACTTCATCGGGCAGCATGCAGCCGGCTGAATCCACCACCGCAACGACATCGGCGCCCCACTGCTCGACAACGCGGACCGTCTCGGCATATTCCTCGGGCGAGAGCAGGTACGATTTCATCGCGTTGTACGAAACGTACAAGCCGAGGCTCTTCGCGTACTCGATAAAAGGCCGCGCCTGAGCAACTTCGGTGACGTTCGTGCCGATGCGCAGGAAACCGAGGCCATGCTCGTGTGCGGCCTTGATGTCTTCTTCGCGACCGATGCCGGGAATAATGAAGGCACCGAACCGAGCCCTCGTGAGAACGCTGGCCGCCGCATCGCAGTATTCGACATCCGTCGCCGCCGCAACGCCGCGTTGCGGGTGCGATCCGTTGAGGCCGACACCATGGCCGATCTCGATGAATTGGACGCCGGCATTTTCCAACGCCGAGCAGATGGCGCGCGTATGCTGCGTCGTCCATTGGTAATCGATCGCGTAGCTACCGTCGCGAATCGTGCAATCGAGTAAGGTGAGTGGCTTGTTCATATACCTATCGCGCTACTGCGAGATCAACGGCTTCGGCGACCCGAGTGTTGGTGGCGAGTTTATTGACCGCAAAGATCGCCATCCAGCGGCCCTCGAATGAGAGCCAGTCGGCGTCCTTCTTCGTATCGATGTTGGCGACGCCGTGTGCCAGCTTCGGGCTGAAGAGAACGACGTCGCCCGGGCTCGTGTGCTTCTCGATCATCTCGATCTCGCCGTCGGCGCCTCGGACGAAGATGCCGCCTTCGTCGAAATCGCGGCCCAGCTCCGACATCATGAGCAACGGCACGACGGCCTGGTGCGGGCCAACCGGATCGATGTGTTCGTTCATCCCGCCGATGCCCTTCGGATAAAACTGGAACGACAGGCGCGCGATGCAGTCGTCATACGCCTCGTAGCCGAGATAGGCGCCGGGTTCGGCACCCGAGAGCAGATTGCGCAACTCAAAGACTTGGCGCAGCCGGCTGAATAGGCTGAAGACGTCGTCGTTCCACGGGAAGAACGAAAATTGATGAAAGCACGCTTTCACGTACGAGCGCTCGTCCCAGTGGCTGAGGCGATGAAAATTTGAACAGTTGGGGAGGATCGCTTGCCAGCCGGGAAGCGAGCCCCGGCCGACCTGGCTCAGGTAATCGATCCACGCGGCAATTTCTTTGCGCGAAACGACGTTCCGGATAATGCAGATGCGCTCGTCGTCGAGTTGCTTCAAGAGCTCCTGACGGCATGCAGAATCTCGGACCAGTTCATTGAGTGGAGCTGTTTCGAAAATCTGGGTCATTCGGAGTCGACCTCGCCGGTAGGGATGAACCCAAGGTATTCGGGGAAAATCGTGTATTTCTTGTCGAAATCATCCTGCAAGTCGACAAAGATCGTGAACTCGAACGGCATATAGTCCTGCCTGAGCACCACGCGCTTGGAGTAGCTGTACGCCAGGTCTAAGACGGCGCAGGGGTCGGCATTGTAGAGGGACTCGTCCCGGAAGTCCACGCGGTCGGTGATGAAGTTTGCGGCGAAGCCCCGCCGCGCCTTAGCGCGGAAGAGGTCGAAGGTTTCGCGGATGAAGCTCCAGTTGTCGGCCATGCGGAAGTTATAGACGCCCGACGCCACGATAACATCGTAGCTTTGGGGCAATCCATCCGTCGAAATATCGAGCGCGCGCAGGTCGGCGTCGGGATAGCGTTCGCGGCCGGCCTCGATCAGGCGCGGATTGAGATCGATCCCGTGATAGCGAACATCCGTGCGACCGCTCTGCCGGCAGTAGTCGTACATGTCGCCGAAGCCGCAGCCGAAATCGAGCAAGTCGGCGTTCGCAAGATTCCAATATGACAGCAACACATCGTAGCGGAGGAGATGTTGACGCTTCGTCCAGCCGAGCGTGCGGGCGTCATGGCCGTACTGCTCGAGCCGCGCGTTGTAGCGTTCGAGCGTGGAGCGTTTCTCGTCGTCGTTCACTTCGCAGCTTGTCCATCGACGCGTTCGGCATACCCGATCCCCGCGCGCCCGTAGCCGTTACCGGCGTATAAGAGATAGGTCGCGTGCGGAAGCCGCATCAAGCGCGGATAGCATTGCATTTCGCTGTCGAAGTCGCTGCGGGCCAGTTCGAACGGCGCCGGTAAGCGGGTCCACGTATTCGGTGGTCCCTCGATCGAAGCGAACAGGCGATAGCGATGTCCGCGCGCGGTGAAATACATGTAGCGCGTGCCGTCGACGGTATCGATGTCGGGCGCGCCGAGCGCGTACTCATCGGGCGGGATGAGATCGACGATCACCGTGCCCGGGCGTTCCCAATGGATGCCGTCCCGCGAGTGCGCTTCGCGAATATGATAGTAGTGGCGCGGCCCATCGGGGCGGCGTTCCCAACGCAAGAAGTTCGTATAGAACATGCGCCAGCCGTCAGGCACGCGTTCCACGCAAATGGATCCGTTGCCGAGCGGTTCTTCATCGGTCATCGGCAACAGCGGCGCGCGCGTCGCGCGCCGGAACGTCTTACCGCCGTCCGAGCTGATCGCTAAGCCGATCTGGTTGCGAAACGGGATGTCGCCGCCGAGCCGATTCCAGCCGACATAGTACATCCAAAGCTCGCCGTCGCGTTCGACGATCCAGGGATAGCTCACGCCGTCCATGTCGAAGCATCCCGGCTCGCCTAAATCAAACACCGGCTCTCGCGTAATTCCCGTCAGTTGCGGCGTGTCGCCCCACTGGAAGGTTGCGATGCCGATTCTGCTCCGCACCGACTCATCTCGGCCGGTGAGAAAAAGCCGGACCGTTCCGTCGTTGGAAACGAGCGGGAAGAATGCCCCGAGGCCGCCGCCCATCCAGTCGATCGAAAAGTCGGGCCGGAACACGACCCCGCGCGTTGCCCACGCGATCATGGTTTGCCGGTCATGCAGTGGCAAGGAACGTCAGCGGTTGGCAAAAGGCTCCATCGGTCGTTTCGAGTCGTATCTGCGAGGCAATATTCTGTGCGCGCGCAAGCGCCGCAGGCCCATCTTCCGCGACCACGCCGACGTAACCGCTGCGCTGAGACGTCCACCTGATCGGCTCGATGACACCGTCGGACGGCAGCCAGTAGTCGAAGTCGATCACGCCCTCGCTTTCGGGCAGGCCTTCGGGAACATGCATGGTGCGCGCCGTGCAGGGCGGGAAAGCAAGAAACATCAGGACGGCACCGCGTTGCGCGGGTGACATGGGAGCGTTATCGGAGACGTTGCACGCGAGACGGGCGGCTTCAACCATCGGATGATAACCGCCGGCATGGGCCGCAAGATCCGGCGTAATGCTGCCACCGCAACGCGCGGCTAATTCGATCGGCTTCGGTCCGTCGCCCGTAAGCGTAAATTCGAGGTGTCCCGGACCCTTCGAAATGCCGAGCAGCGAGGTCGCTTTGTTACACATCCGCTCGATTGCAGCGATAGTTTTGGGATCCGTCTCGCCCGGATAGCCGATCGCTAAATCGACGCGATAGGGCGGCTCGGACTTGATTTTCCGTCCGAACGCAAGAACGTGTGTCTTGCCGTCTTTCACGAGCAACTCGGCACTAAATTGCGGACCCGAGAGAGCCTGCTCGACGAGAATGTCGGAGCCCGGCAGCGCGTGCTCTTCGGCGAACGCGAAGGCAGCCGCGATATCGTCCTTGTCTGAAACGAGGCTCACACCGCGCGAACCACCGTGGCTCATATCGGGCTTGACGATAACGGGCAATCCTCCGACCATATCGACGGCCCGCAACGCCTCACCCGCGGAAGCAACGGTCTCGTACGGCACGAACAGTTCCGGATCGGCCGCCCAGTGACGGCGCTGCGCGAGCTTGCTGATCGTTCGCTCGATAATCGAGTGCGGCAGACCCGGCAGACCAAAGCGCGACTGCAGATCGGCGGCACTGAGCATCGCGACTTCGTTGATACCGATGATGCCGTCCACCCCGCCCATCGCGCGGATGGCTCCGTCGAGCGCCTCAACGTCGGCTGGGGCTATCTCGAGGCCGATGTTCGCTTCGGCGAGCGCATATTGCCGCGGTAACTTATCCGCAACGGCAACCTCGAAGCCGGCAGCACGCATTGCTTTAATCGACCCGATCGAGGAGCGATTCCCCCCGATCATCAGTACACGCGGCACGTTGTCGCTATGCGCTGATCGCCGGCGAACCGGCCGAGAACGCCATGACCGCGTGGATAACGCGGTCCTGCTCTTCGGCAGTCATCGTATTGTAGAGCGGTAACCGGATGAGGCGGTCGCTACTTGATTCGGTTATGGGAAATTGTCCGCTGTGATAGCCGAGCGTCGCTCCGTATTCCGATAAGTGAAGCGGAACGTAGTGAAACACTGCGCCGATGTTCAGGCGCGCGAGATGGGCGATCAACGCGTCGCGATCTTCGGTGGTGGGGAGCAGCATGTAATAAAGGTGATACGGCTGCGTACAGTACTCGGGAACGGTTGGCTGCTGAACACCGGTGCGCGAACACCACTCCGCGAGTTCGGCCTGATAGCGGTCCCAGATAACGCCCCGCCGGCTTTGAATCTCATCGGCCTTCTCTAATTGGCCGAACAGAAATGCCGCCAGCAAATCGCTGCCAAGATATGAGGAACCGGGCTCGACCCAGCTGTACTTATCGACAAGGCCTCTGAAAAAGCGACTGCGATTCGTGCCCTTTTCACGCACGATCTCCGCCCGCTCGACAAAAGCCGGATCGTTGACAATGAGCGCGCCGCCCTCACCGCACACAATGTTTTTAGTCTCGTGAAAACTCTGCGTAGCGAAGGTCCCGAATGAGCCCAGCGGCCGGCCACGATACGCCCCGAAGAGACCATGGGCGTTGTCCTCGACGATGTACAATCCGTGGCGCGTTGCAATTTCGCCGATCTGATCCATCTCGCAACTGACACCGGCGTAGTGCACGACGGCGATCGCGCGCGTACGCGGTGTAATTGCGGCCTCGATGAGCCGTTCGTCGATATTCAGGGTGTCGGGACGGACGTCCACAAACACCGGCCGCGCCCCCCGCAGGACGAACGCATTCGCGGTCGATACGAACGTGAAGGACGGCATGATGACTTCGTCGCCGGGCTCCAGGTCCAACAGCAGCGCGGTCATATCAAGTGCGTGCGTACAGGATGTCGTGAAGAGCGCCTTCAGCCCGCCGGTGGCACGTTCGAGCAATTCGCTTGCCCGCTTCGTGTAATAGCCGTCGCCCGACAGATGTGCCCGAGCGATGGCGTCGGTCATATAACCGACCTCGTCGCCCATGAGCACGGGGCGGTTGAAGGGGACTCGGTCGCTCACGCCTGTAGCTTTGCCTCCAGGGTAAGGGCAAACCCTCCCTCGCCGCGGTCTAGGTTCGCATAACCGCTAGCTCGAAACGCGGCACGTATATGCACATCCGCGACATTCTCAATTATGCGGCGGTCTACCGAGCGTTCACGGCTGTCGTCGGCGGGACGCGCGGGCGTACGCATTTTTCAGAATTCATTCGCGCGAAGGACGGCGACCGGATCCTGGATCTGGGTTGCGGACCCGCCGATATTGTCGAGTACCTGCCCAATGTGGAGTATATCGGACTCGACTCGAATCCCGCATACATCGAAAATGCGAAGCAGCGCTGGGGAATCAGAGGAACGTTCATTTGCGCTTCGGTCGCTGAAGCAACCGCTCAGCGTGCCGGCACCTTCGACATCGTGCTTGCCATCGGCGTCCTTCATCATCTCACCGATAGCGAAGCTACCGAATTGTTCAAGGATGCGTTCGTCGCGCTACGGCCGGGCGGGAGACTCGTCACACTCGACGGCGTTTATACCAAGCGCCAAAACCCGCTCGCCCGGTTCTTGCTCTCACAAGACCGCGGTAGATTCGTTCGAACGCAGCCTGAGTACGAACGCCTGGCGCATACCTCGTTTGCAAACACTGCATGCCACGTCGACAATCTCGCTGCGCCCGTGCCCTATACTCACTTGATCATGGAGTGCGCCAAATAAGACTTCCCGGCAGCTCCATGCAACGTCCCAGTTTCTATTTATACCTCGGTGCCCTGGCCATCTTTCCGCTGCTATTACTTGCCGTGAATAGCTCGTGGGCGTTCCCGCCCGTCGGGTGGCTCGATCCCTGGATCTATTCCGGGTATCACATGCACTTTAAAATGATGTGGGACGCATGGCCCCACGAATACTACGGGTCCCGCGTGCCGTGGACCGTGCTCGGCTATATCGTCCACCGCTTTTTCTCGCCGGGTACGTCGCTCATCGTCCTAGCGTTACTGCTCTTTTATGCCTCGGCGTTTTCGCTCTTTTACGCGGTCTACGCGATATTCAAGAATGCCGCGGCCGGCTTTATTGCGGCATGCTTGCTCGGAACGAACTGTTGGTTTCTACTTGCAATAGGCTGGAATTATGTGGATGGCCCCTCGATCGCTTGTACTCTGCTCAGCATTGCCGCGCTGGTCGCTACCGCACACGGAAAATGGCCCCGGAGCGGCAGTGTCGTTTGGGGTGTCCTTTCAGCAGCATTGGTAGCGCTCTATCCGTTCAACCTTATTTTGATTCCAGTCGAAGTTCTACTATTCATCGGAATCGATCGGCTCGTAAACCAGCGCGCCGGATTAAACATCGCCGCCTTTTGGGTCGCCGGCTTTGCAGGTGGCATGGTCGCAATCGGATTGGCGAACTGGAGTTTTGGCGGCAGGTTCGACTTCATCAGCGCGACGCTCGGCGCACTTCATCTCTTGACACCAGCGGCGACGAACTACATATACGTTGTCCCGTGGCAAACGTGGGTGCGCGAGGCTGCGTGGCTGCTGATTCCAGCGATCGTCTTTGTTGCCAGCATTGCATTCGTCGCAGCACGACGGGAAACGCTGGCGCGCATCTGGCAAGCGCCTCGCTCGCCGGTGAAAGACGATGAAGCGGCCTTGCTGGTCCTTGCGATCGGTTTGATCGTGGCTGCTTGCGGCTTCCTTCTTATGCAGGCGTTGCAGTTCAGCGTCCTCGCATTGTTCTTCCGTGCCAACGCTCTCGTGCCGTTTGTTTATCTTACGCTCGGCGGCTTTATCGCGGCTGCGATAGCTCGTGAAACGCGCCGGTTCGCCGGCGGGTGCGCGATTGCCACAGCACTGATCTGCTTCGCACCTTGGCTGCTGGGATCTCTACACGTCATAAATCTTCCACTGCCGTCTGGCTTGTATTCATTTTTGTTCGCCGGACTGAAGAGCGAAGCGTTTTGGATACTAGGCGGAGCCGCGCTTCTTTATGCCACGTTACGATTTCGCTATGGGGCCGTCGCGCTGTTCCTGGTCGCGTTTATTTCGATATTAAACGTCGCCGCATTGACACCGGGGAGCACCATCCGTTTGCCGCAGGACACCTCAGATCGCGACCGGACCCTCGCCGCATTTGCAACGTCCGAAGTCATCGACGGCGAATTCCCCAATCTCCCCGCGATCTGGTGGGATCGCAAAGACCCGAATACGCCGGCCCTTTCGAGTCTAGCCATAATGTACTTGGACCAGTCCCCAGCAGATCTCACGCCGGGCAAGCGCGTCGCCTTTCTCAGGACAGCGGGATTCCAGGACCTTGAGATGCTGTCACCTTTTTCGGACCATCCCCTTGCTTTGAGAGGAGCGCACGAGCTACATGTTCAGCGTGGCGCGACGACGTTTGACTTGATTATCGGGACCGTTAAGCGTTGAAACAGCTAAGTATGGGGCGATTCGCCAGCGCGCCAGGCCGCCTTCTCATTCCGGTGCTCCTGTTCGTAGTGATCCTGAGTATGATGTACACGCATCCGTCGATCCCATTTGCGAACGACGGCCATTGCGACCCATGGTACATCTTCGGGATGTTCTATACGTTTCCGAGCGCGTTGCACTGGTGGCCCGGAGCGTATCAAATTAGCCGATTGACGGAAATTTTGCCAGGCTACGTCTTCACGCGAATGTTTCCCGGGATCACGGCCGACTATGCATTGTTTCTCTTCAATTTTACAATAGCGATCGTTGTATTTTATGGCGCGGCCCGTCGCTTACTGACGACCCAAGTCGCCGTCCTGTCCAGTCTGTTCCTGGCGCTTAGTCCACTTATGCTGGGAAGCTATTCGTCGACGCTCGATGCCCCGGCCGTTACGTGGGACATCGTCAACCTTTACTTTGTAGCAGCTTCGATGACGTGCGCCGATCCACGACGTCGATACGCGCTCATTTTCGCCTCCGGAATCGCCCTTGCATTAGCACTTGACGCGTACGTAGCAATCGGCATCTTCGGGGTGGGGAATTACGTAGTTTACTCCGCCTACGTGCTCGTTGATGGGTCGCGAGAGACCCGTAAGCGAGTTTACGTTATCCTGGTATCCTTACTATTTGCAGTCGGAGCGGCGCTCGCAACGTTCCTACTACTTGGTCTTGTGGTCGTCGGATTCCACGGAACCTTCGACGAAGCGTTCAACCAGTTCGATTTGTTCCTGAGAATCATCTTCGACTTCCACAAATCAGGCAGCGGCGGCGCTGTGTATTGGCAGTCGAACTGGTACGCAGTTGGCGGAGTATCAGGGATGCTCTGCCTTACCGCCGTCGCATCGATTGTGAACCTAGTCTACTTGTGCACGGGCCGCGTTGTGCAAGATGCCGTGATTCGGAACAAGCTCCTAGCTATTTCCGCGGGCGCGCTTTTCATCGAGATCGCGCTTCTAGTCGCGAATTCTTTGGGATTCGTTCTACTTCAATACGACTTCTACTACGTATTTTTTGCGCCCTATCTGGCACTGTTGATCTTTTCTCCGCTCGTTCTCTGCAGCGCGGTTCCAAATCGAGTCCTAGCCGTCTTTGCAGTCCTTCTATACGTAGGCGGTCTGGTCGCGAACTCATTCAATTACGCACAGTTACCGATCCTATATGGCGGCGCCGGCGCTCAAAGCCTAGCATCGAGTATAATAGCAGTAGTTGTTGTGGCGCTTTTTGCCGCCGCTGTTTTGCAAAGGCGAGTAATTGCGCTCGCGGTGGTCGTTATACTCGGCTCGTCGGCAATAGTAACTCTACGGCCAATAAATATCGGCATCGTCGTGTGGCCCGAGCATCACTCGGACGACCAGTTTGCGGTGGGCAGCTATACTCGCGCTCGACAGGGATTATCGTACTTGCACAGCCTTCGCCTCGAGGCGCCGCCGACTGTTTTTTGGATAGACCCTAATCCTAGCTTTGGTACGGAACTCGTCGCCTATCCGAGATCGTACCTCCAGTGCAACTTCTGGAGCTTCCCGTCACACCCAGCTGATGCTGCGCCGCTGACCGCGGGAGATGAAGTCGTAGTGGTCGCCTCGCCTGACCACCTAGAGCAGAGGGCAACAGCGGCGCTTGTGGGTCTAAACGTTCGCAATCGGCGACTGTCGCAATACCAAATCGATTTCGGTGGAGTCCAATATGAGATTCTCGTGTTACGCATCACTGGGCCTGTTAAATCGGCCGGCGGCTCGGCACATGGGTCTTTAGCCGCGCCGCCGCTATCGCGCGATCAAGCCTGCTCCGGTCAACTATCGGAAACTACGCCGTCGGTTGGGAGCTATGACTAGCGAATTGATCCACGGTTCCAATCTCGCAGACCAAGCCGAGGAAATCGCCCCGCAGTTGAGATAGGTAACGCCGATGCTCTGGAAGTCGCGGGCCGTCGCAACCTGGACTGCACCGCTCCTAATTGCTCTCGAGTCCCTGATTATCGGTGCGGTTTATCCGCGTACGATCTTCAACGCGATCGGCGAAAGCGATTCGTTTATGTTCTTGGGCGCTGGACTCGACTACGATCAGTCCGGCTATGCCAATATCGGCTACAAAGTTTCGCGAGTCCCATGGCTACTCGTGGAATATTGGTTTCGCCACGCTTTGTCACCGATTGTGGCGCAGTATGCAATTCAATTCTTCGTGCATATATTGCTGGGGCTTGCCGTCTACTTCGCCCTACGGTCGCTCCTGGGCATGGGACCGGCATTCATCGGCGCGACCTTCCTTATCGCCTGCACTGAGCTCTATCACGCAACGTGGCCCGACTATTCAATCGCATTCTCGGCGGCACTCTATGCGGTAACTTTTTTGCTCGTGACGGTCGCATCGAGGAGACCTTTTTCCTACCGGCTCTACGCTTTGTGCGGCGCGGCGCTAGCTCTGACGGTTCACACGAACCTCATCTTCCTATTCTTTACGCCAATACTGCTGGCACAGGCGATCCGACTGCGGCGACGGGCCGAGCTTTCCCTGAGGTTGTGGCGCATCGTCTACAGCGCGACCGGTGGAGCTTTGGCCGCGACGCTATTACTTGGACTGCTCGCTGTCGCCTACGGTCATCCATTTAATTTCGTCTGGCCTCAAATTCAATTCATGATCGATTCGACTCGTGAGGCGAACGCCAAATGGTACGAACCTTGGTCCACTGGATGGTGGTACAACGCAGCCTACTTTGGATGCTATCTGGGCATCGGCGTCGTCTCGGCCTTGGCCGGCCTGTTTCTATTGCGTTCGGGCCGCCGAAACGAGCCCTATACCAGCTCCCAAATTGGTCTCCTTTTTCAATATGTCTACATATTTCTGCTATTTGCAATCGCACAGGCGACCGGTCACGAAGCACTCCAGCCGCTCCACGTGCCGTTCGAGCTTTTAGTTCCCCTGGCCATGGCGCTCGCGGCATTGATCGCTTGTGTTCCGTCGGGTGAATCGTATCGCCCTGGACCATTTGAACTAGCCGTAATGTGGTTATCAATTGTGGTCCCACTGTGTTGGAATCCACTTTTTAATCTTCTTCGCTCACCTGTCCCGGAAGGCCAGGCTCCCTTCGTCGTCAGCACGATCTCGATAAGCATTTTCGCTGTCGCGATCTTGGCGAGCTGTATCATTCGTGTAAATAGGCCCGGCGTTTGGTTCCTTATTATGTCTCTTCTGTTGGGAATCGGGAATGTTGAGGTAGCCGCCGAGCAGCCGCTATTTCATCTTACTACATGTAATTATTATCGCGATGGCTATTTAGCAATCAATGATCTCAATAACACGCTGATCTCGAGCAAACCAAGGCCTACCGATGTCTTCATTTGGCAAGATCCGAATGAGACAATGCAACTGCAGGGTTGCGACCCGGTCAATATCGGTGATCTCGCGTATTCGTTCAGGTCGACCGGAGTCGGCTACATACTCAACCCGGAGAGACAGAGCCCAGATTGGCTGAAGTACCTAGCCTTAACCGCACCCGTACCATACATTTTGGTTGCGAGCAATGAACCCGCCGCTGCGACGACCCTCCTGCAGAAATTCGCTCGGCTGCATTATACTATGCGCGCTGAGCCGGTTCACGTCCATGAAGGAGATCTAACATTGAATTTCGTGGCAATCCGTCGGCCCTAGAGGGCCCGACGGCATCGTCGCTAGGGCGCCACTCGTTGGGTTCCTAATGTCCTATGGTGCGTAAGTTCTCGCGGGTCGCGTTGAAAATGGCGGTGACGATCGTCCTTCTTTGGCTTCCACTGCGTCACGTTACGCTACACGCAGTCCTTGGCGAGATGTCGACCATTGATGTGCGCGCTCTCGTCGTGACGCTTTTCATCTTGTGTTCATCGACGCTGATCGCTGCGGTTCGATGGTCGGTCATCTTGCGGGCTCTTGGGATGCCGCGCCGCGTGCTAAGAACCTATCCGATGACCCTAATCGGACTCTTTTTTAGTCAGGCACTGCCCGCCGGGTTGGGTGGCGACGCCGTTCGGGTCTGGCTGGGCTGGCGAACGGGCCTCACGCTGCGCGTCGCGGTATCCAGTATCCTCGGCGACCGTCTCACCGGTCTTCTGACGATTCTGCTTATCGTCTCCGCACAGCTCACGCGGGTGCATGGATTTTTTCCCAACTCGGCTTTCTTCGCTTCACTGTGCGTAGCGCTTGCCGTCGGTTACGCGGCTATAGTCATCGTGATGGTACTGGACAAACTACCGGGGCGCTGGCAGGGAGTGCCCATCGTTTCCGAACTCGCCGGACTTTCATCCAACATTCGGCATGTGTTGTTGTCGCGCGCCGGAATCGTCGTGCTCGTCGCCAGCATCGCTATTCAATGCTGCAACGTCGCCGCGGTCTTCTCGCTGACGCGCGGACTTCATCTACCCGTGACACTGAGAAGTATGCTGCTCGTCGTTCCCTTAGCGACGGTATTGCAGACCCTTCCGATCTCGATTGCGGGCTGGGGCGTTCGGGAAAGCTTCTTCGTGCTCGCATTCGGCATCGTCGGCATCGCAGCGCCCCAGGCTCTCGCCGTCTCGGTGCTGCTCGGGCTTCTCACGATCCTCAGCAGCCTTCCGGGTGGAGCCTTGTGGCTCGCACTCGATATCGGCGCCCCGAAACGACTTAGCGACGAGGTATCCGCAAGTCGTCAGCCTGAAGAGTAGTCGCCGTGGAATCGGCCGTCTCTCGCGCGAAGGGTGTTGAACGGAAGTCCGCCTCGTGGCGCCTCTTGGCAAAGCTCGCGGTATCTGCCGTGCTGCTTTGGTTGCCGTTACGTCACATCCCGCTCGGAATGGTGTTCGGCCAAATCATCGCGATGAATTGGGTAGCCGTCCTTGCGGCACTGGCCGCGCTCAGCGCCTCGACGGCCGTAGCGGCAGTTCGCTGGTCGGTCATTCTCGGAACGCTCGGCGCTCCGCGCTCTCCGCGCGTGACGTACCCGTTGAGCCTGATCGGGCTCTTCTTTGGTCAGGCATTACCGGCGGGACTGGGAGGTGATGCGGTCCGCGCTTGGCTCGCCTGCCGCACCGGCATCCCGGCGTCTATCTCCATCTCGAGCGTACTTGCAGACCGCCTCACCGGGCTGTTTGCGATCCTGTTGATCGTCACGTTTGAATTGCCGGTGTTACACCGCACATTTCAAGGCACCGCCGTTTTCAACGGGCTGCTGGGCATGCTCTTAGCAAGCTATGTAGCATACGCAGTCGTTATGTCGTTGGACCGGCTACCCAGATCGTTACGTCGTTTCCGGGTCGTCCGTGGCTTCGCACGCGTCTCAGCTGACCTGCGCAACACGCTGCTCACGCCGCGCGCGGTCATCCCAGTGCTGGCTTGCGGAATCGTCGTTCAAGTCGGGAACGTGCTAGCAATAGTATTGCTCACTAGCGATTTTCATCTCACCGGCATGTTACTCGCTGCCACGCTAATCGTGCCGCTGTCAAATATTTTGCAGTCCCTGCCAATTTCGATCGCAGGCTGGGGCGTCCGAGAAACGTTCTTCGTCTCCGCTTATGGCGTCTTCGGCGTCAATGCCTCGCAGGCGGTAGCCGTTTCCGTCGTCTTCGGCCTGTTGATCGTTATCAGTAGTCTCCCCGGCGGGATCCTATGGTTGATCCAGGGAGGCGGAACGCCACAAACCCTCGACGAGGCACCGTGACACGAAACGGTCGCCTAACGGCGAACCTTCTGATTCCGCTGATTTTAACGTTTGGGATCGCCGCCTTTTTGCTGGTTACAAACCGCCATATCCCGTTCGCTAACGCAATGAACTGCGACCCGTGGCACTACTTCGGGCGCTTCACCCTTCAAGATCAGATTCCGGCGATGATGGGACAGACCCGGGCCGGATCCCGGATGCCGGGAACTCTTCCTGGATTCATTTTCACTCACTTCCTGAGTGACTTGCGCGCAGACTATGCATATTTTCTCTTTCTATTCGTGTTGGCCGTCGGCGCGGTCTATTTTGCGGCCAAACGACTCTTCGGCACGTGGCCGGCAATCGTCGCCGCGGTCTTCTTCGCAACGCAACCACTGATCGTCGGCAACTACTCGGTGACCTACACTTCGTCGGCCGTGACCTATTCAGCCATTGCCTTAGCGCTCGCCGTGTTTGCTTCGACGCTCGGAAGTGGCACTAAGGCAATTCTCGCGGTGTTGGCGACGGGCTTCATGTGGGGAACGGCCGTCCACACACACCTCTACAGCCTGAGCTACAACTTGGTCATCCCGCTCTACTGCGTCGTGTGGACAGCGAAGCCGTTCGCGGACTACGCGCGCGAGGTGATATGGAAACTGGTGTTGCTTGCTGCCGGCGCATTGATCGCGACGCTGTTTTTCGGTGCGATCAATGCGAGCTTCTTGCACGGCGATTTCTTCTTCTTCATAAAACAATACCAGGACGCGTTCACCGCGTTAGTCGTCGAATTTCAGAAGCCGAACTGGTACTTACTGGGTGGTCGCGGAGCAATCTTGCTCGTCGGAGCGGCCGCATGCGTTTCGCAAGTACTATGGATCCGGGGATACGCCCCCGATGACATTGACCGCTCACGCGCCCTAACCGCACTCATCCCATTCGCCGCACTCGAGATCGCCCAGGTTGGTTACACGATCCACGGCGGTATCACACTCCAGTACGACTACTACATCGTCTGGATGCTCGCGCCTCTCGCCATTCTACTTGCCTCGTTGGTCAGCCACGTACAACTCGACGGGCCAGCGTTGGTTGCGGTGCTAGTTGGCTACACCGTGCTCTGCCTTGCATCTGATTTCGGTCGGTCTGACCAACTCTGGCAGGCCTACACCCCATTCCCGCCGTTCATGTTCCTTGGCGTTGTTCTAGCACTCGCGCTCCTGCTGATCCCGATGGTACGCATGCCCGCGTTGCTTGCTACGCTGCTGGTGGTGGCCCTTCTCGACGCGACTATCCGCCCCGAAAAGATCGGGCTCGCCGTTTGGGAGGGCCCCAGTGAACATGATAACTACCTCCGCGCAACGCAAGGAATGGCGTTCGTATCTTCGTTTCACTTTGCCACGCGGCCCAAGTTCTGGATCGATACGAGCGGCCCCAATGGCTGGGAGACCGTCGCATATCCACGCTCCTTCGACTACTGCGTAATCGACGGAAACATTCCGCGTTTTGATTCGGCGGCAAGCCCCGACTACAACGTCGGAGCCGAGACCTTCAATCCGAAAGACTATCTTGTCATGACACCTAAAGACGAGATAGCCTTAACGGCTGCGCTTGCTGCGCTCAAGACAGAGCGGCATTTATCGTTTAGTGAGATCGCGCGCAAGACTATTTCCTTCGGCGGGTTTGGCTATCTGATCGTAATAGGTCAATTGCATTGATCGAGACTCGTATCAACGCGCGCTGGCCGGTCATTGCCGACGTGGCGATTCTCACCGGCGTCGTCGTTGCAATGGTAGCGATCGATTCGGACTGGGTCTTCTCGTGGAAGAACTGGATCGACACCTGGATGTACGTCGGGTACTTCCAGCATTATGGCTCGCCCGATTTCTTGCCCGGAAACAAGAAAATCGCACGCCTACCGTGGATTCTCTTAGGCTATGGCGTTACGAAGCTCACCGGACCATTGGTTGCCTCGTATGTCTTGCACGCGGGCCTATTGCTGGGTGGCTGCCTAGCGTTCTATCGCGTCGCGTTACGACTGTTCGGACGCTCGCCGGCGATACTCACCGCGCTTGTCTACTTGACGACCCAGACGATGCACGGCGCGGGTGGGTGGGACTACCACGACACCTTCACCCCACTTTTGTATTTCCTGACGTACGCGGCGCTCGACGCAATTGCGGCCAATGGGCGACTGCCTCTACTGCGATTTGGATTGTTCGGAGCGCTCTATGCACTGACCGTACATACAAATCTCTTTACGCTGCTTTTGGCGCCGGCGCTCGTAATTCACTTCGTGTTCCGCAGGCGGATGGGGGATGCCGCGCCACTCAGCACCGCCGACTTCACTCGGTGCGTCGGCGCAATTGCTGCAGGCGCTGTCTCTCTCACGGCCATCTTAGGGTTGATCAACCTAGCCGTCGGACGACAGTTCTTCTTTTTCGAGATTCTCTTCGCGCGCTCCGCGTTTCTACTCTCAAATCCGGATCAAGAACGCTCCTGGTGGCTACCGTGGTCAAATGACTGGTGGGCAGGCGATTTGCAAACGCCACTGCTGGAGGCCATCCTGGTTCTCGCGTTCGTCGCCGTTGCGATCTTTATCGTGCAGCGTACCACAAAGGGAACTGAAGGCAAGCCGATTCCTCTCGCAATCGTCGTTCATGTCGAATTCCTGATAAGCTTTGTGATCTTTGCCTTCTTCCAAACCATCGGTCATCCGGTGCTGCAACCGGATTACATGGCATTCCCTCTGTATCTGCCGATGTTTCTATCGCTCAGCGGCCTGATCTCAAGCGCGTTACAGGCCAACCGAGAATCTGCGGGCCGACTCGATGCGAAGCCGATTCTTCTCACGACGTTAGCCGCAGCCGCAGCCGTGCTTATCGTCGCCGAAGTGAGCTTCCGGCTCACGCTCAACTCGGACTTCTTCCAATGGGGGCCACGGGACTGGTACAACAAACCGCCCTTACTCCTCCTCATGGCATCCCTCGCCGTGGGCGCCCTAATCGCACGGTTACCTTCATCGAGGGCCATAGTCCGAATGGCTACCGCTGTCGTCGCGTTCATTTGGCTTGCCGCAACCATGGGTGAGGCAAACGCGGAATGGCCCGGTAATCCGAACCGCTGGGCTAGCTACGAACCGGGCAATAGCTGTTCGTGGCGGCGATCCATATTTTCGGCGGTCATCGATGCCGACAAGGTTCTTTTCCCGGTCGCGGAAGCCGGGCATGAAGTCATGGTCTGGTACCCATCGCATGAACTCGATGGCCCGTCGACGGCCTGCCAACAAGATCCAGCCCAGGTCGGCCGGCCGCTTTACGCAATGGGATATGGCGGCGACCTCCACTACTGGGATGTCGACTCGGCCACCGATATGACGCCGGCCTTCATCGACAGCCTTTCGCCGGGCCGGGACGATGTTGCCTTAGTCACGGACGACGACCGTTACGTCACGGCGCAGTTAAACCAGTTGAAGAGACGTAACCCATCGTGGCATCAGATCGGACAGTATCACCTTGGGCAAGGTGCGATTACTTACGAGCTCCATCTTCTTGCTGGAACCACACCACTGTCGACGACATTGACATTTCGTGCGCCGGTACAGCATGGAGCGATCGAAACAACCCTAGCGACCGGGGGCTTAGAGATTTCATTACCGCACGACGCTTGGTCATATGCAGCGCAGGTCATCGTGAACAATCCGCCGTCAACACTGCCTGGCACCATCGTACTGCACCTCAGAGTCGTGTCTGGAACGGCGGCGGTAGGTTTTCTTAATCCGGCTGGAAGCGATTTCGTTACGCGCCAGATTCTATTACCAACTCCGGGCGCCGTTGATGTCGATATCCCGGTGACGAGTTGGACTGGCGTCGGAGCTCTGATGCTTGAAACAGCTCAAAGCGGCGGCGGAAAAGTTCTTATCTCACGCGTCGCATTTCAGACCGAGCCGTAACGTTCAAGCGTTCATCGATCGCGCAGTGCGGTGAGTAGTCCGCTTAGCTCAAGCGAATCTGCAAGCCGAGCGGTCGCAAGCGCACGTCCGGCGCCGGTAAGATGCCCGTAGTCAAAAGATTCGAGTCCACTCGGTGAGACAGCGACAAATCGACCTTGTTCCCCACGGGCGCCGACCGACAATAGGCGATCAATTCTCTGGTACGCCGGCTGGTATAGGCTCCATAGCGGAAGTGTCGGGGCCGCGGGAAACGGGATCAGCGTAAAGATCACCTCCGGCTTTCGTTCGACCGTTTGCGGGAACTCCGACGGAACTGGAATCGTGCCGTCCGCGAGCGTCCATCGAATCTCTCCCGGCACCCCACCGACCACCTTTGCGATTCTGTCCGGCGGAGCATCCGGGAATACTTGCCCAGCGTCAGGCCGGTAAAAAAACGCACTACCGCCGAAGTTCCAGTCGAGCATCAGTACGGGTGCATTTAGAAAACGCTCTACATGCAGAGAACCGTCCCGTATGGAGACCGACGGCAAATAGCCATCGATCAGCCAGTCCCACGTAAAGCGCGACCATACATTGCTGACACTGAAGGCAGCTTGAATAGCATCGCTCCTCGTTGCCTCCGAGGCACACGCGCTTACAGTGTCATTGCCGTAGGTATATGCGTCGGCAATGATCATTGGTGGGTCGGCCCTTAAGCGTTTCATTACATTGTTTGCAAATGCCAACGTCTCACCGCAACCCATGCCGAGATTATAGACGCGGACCGGCCGCCTTACGGACTGCGAAAGCGCAGAGCTCAGTTGTTGTGCCGATAGATCGAACTGCGTATGTGACGACCCTACGAGGACCACGTCAGCGCTACGGATGCGATCGCCAAAGCCGAAAAGGTCCCAATAGTATATGGCTTGCGCTACGAATGCACCAACGCCGGCATACTCTCCAACGAACTCGTGCCCTAGGTTCGGATACGGAGGTTTCGGCGGCAGATCCCTTTGCGATGCGCTGCTGAACATAATGAGCGGCACCATCAGCACTACTACCATGATGCTTAGCCAAGCAAGGAACTGTTGCTTAAATCGCTCCACGTTTAATGTCAAAACCTAAAGTAAATGAAGACTTTATTCGGGGAATGCACGAGAATGTTCAACACCAAGAGTACGGCGGAAATGGTGCCAAGATAGGCTCCAAGTTGCGGGCGCGGAACACGCTTGATCCAAAAGGGCGTGCACTGATGCAATACAGCCCCTGATGCGATCAACAATCCCAGCATCAGGGATGGGTTCACGGTAAAGGTACCTACGCCATCAAAATGCAGCATCGCATTAACCGCTTGAAGTGCATAGCTTAGGTTGGGTGACCGAAAGAACACCCACGTCAGCGTTACCCAGATTTGAGTGCAAAGCCACCAGGAAGCGCGTTTGCCGAGCCCATCCAGGTGGTTGAAGCCAAGAAGCCGTTCGACGACGATCCCGAGCGCGTGCATCCCACCCCAAACGATAAACGTCCACGCCGCACCGTGCCAGAGGCCGCCCAGGAGCATCGTGACGACGATACTGATGATCGCTCGAGCCATGCCCCGGCGGTTCCCGCCGAGCGGAATGTAGAGGTAGTCTCGAAGCCAAAACGAGAGCGTGCGATGCCAGCGTCTCCAAAAGCTCTGGAAACTTCCCGCGATCAAGGGCGCCCGGAAGTTCGGCGGCAGCCGATAGCCGAGTAGTCGCGCCATGCCGAGCGCCATGAGGGTGTATCCCGCAAAATCGCTGTAGATCTGGCAGTAGTAGAGAAACGCGGTGAGCCACCGGTCCGCGGTTGACAGACTCCACGTCTGAGTCCCTTGCCAAATTGGGTCAATAATCTCGGCGATGTTGTTTGCAACTACCGCTTTCAGAAAAAACCCCACAATAAAATAATGAATGCCGAATGCAATATCTGACGGCAATCTCCTGACCTTGCCAAGTTGCGGGACGAGCTGCCATGTTCGCACGATCGGCCCCGCAATTACGTGCGGAAAGAAACATAGGTAGAACAGATAGCTGCGAACAGGCAGAGGTCGAACTTTACCTTTATACGTGTCGATCAGGTAGCTAATGAGGTGAAATGTATAAAACGAAATCGCGAGAGGGATACCGAGCGTCGGTACCGCGAGTTCAATTCTGGTTAGGGCGTGCAGATTTGCCGCAAAGAACGTTGCATATTTGAACGTAGCGAGTGTGAGGACGTCGAACGTTATCGCGCCGCCGATAACGAGCGCCTTCCAGCGTTGCGGAACGCGCACGAAGACGCCGACTGCCCCGAAGTTGACGGCAGCCACACCCAGTATCAACCCCAGCGACAACAGCCCCCATGATAGGATGACCAAAAAGCTGAATACGATAATAACCCACTCGCGAATGGGCGGCCACGGGTTGATCAACCGTACAGCGACACATAGTAAAAAGAAGAGCGCAATGAACTCGACGTCCGTATAGTTCATCGCGCAGACTGCTTACTTTGCGTGTTGCGCGAGCGGAGCCAGCGTGCCGATACGCAAGGCATTAGCCATGACAGAAAAAGCGAGCGTCGTTCCCGGAATCGACGGCAATATCGAAGAGTCGACGGCGTAGACACGTTCCCAGCCGAATGGCCTGCCTAGAACGTCAGTATCGAACTTCGATCTCGGCTCCTTCGACATGGGGAATGAAGAGCCGCAGTGCGTCCCAGATCCAGGCTCAGAGAATCGGATTTGCGGGTAGGCAAAGAGCGTGCCGAACGAGAGCCCGCGGCGGAACAGGTGCTTCGCGGCATGGCGCGCGGCCGCGCGCGCTTCGTCTGAAATTCGGACGTTGACTTCCATTGTCGTTCGGCCTGAGGCATCGACCGGGCGCAGTCGGAGTTCGACCGCGTTCGAGTGATCCGAGTGCATGCCACACCAAGCAGCCATCATGCGCTGCAGAAGGGGCTTGTATAGACGCCGCCCGACAGGATGACGAATTCCAGGTATCGGTGCGCCTTTGATAATCAGCTCATTCATTGGAACAACTTGGATGTGAATCCAATGATCCGATAAATCGGGAACCTTCGCCTCGAGGAACAACGATGCCAGCGTCACCGAAGGATGCTCAACAGCCGTCTGGGCAGCCTTTAATCTCAACATAGGCACAACGAATTTCTGGCTCTCTTTGAGCAAGACCGGCTCATCGTAGAGACTCCCCGAACGCAGAAGTAACCGCGTGGTGTTCATCGGACCACCCGCTAGAAAAACTGCGTCGAACGTGAGCGTACGCCGGCTTCCGCTGGTGACATCGATGGCCTCAACCATGACTTGACCATCAGCTTCACGTAGGGATTCAACGAACAAGCCGGATTGATAGATCGCACGCGATTCGCGAATTAATTCGGCTAGGAGCGGCGCAGTCGAGAAAATGGAGCCATACACGCAGCCCGTGAAACAGCACCCGCAGTTGATGCAGGGAAGCGCGTCAACTGTGGATTCCGTATGCACGGCAAGTCGAGCCCTGCCGTAAAGGATATGTTGCTCGGAAAGACGCGGTGAGGCTCGGCGAAGATCGTCGAGCAGAGCCTGACCTTGGGGGCCGGGATGAAGATCGCCGAGCTTATCCTTAAAGGCGGGAAAACGATCTTCGAGCGTCCCCTCGCCACCGGTCATGGGAATGAGCCGTGCGGCTTCGCGGAAGTATGGCTCCATCTCACCGCGCGATACCGGCCAGTCGGTTGTGTCGCAGGTATCGGGAGCGAGAACCGCTGCTCCCCAGATGTTCGAATATCCCGCCTTTGCGAAAGTCGGATACGGCAGCCGTGCCCCGGGACCGCTCGCAATGGGTGCAAAGCTTCGATCGTTGGCGTAGATGGTTTCCGACCCGAAATAGACTTTCTTCGGCAATGCGTGTCGACCAAGAGTCGGGTTTTCGTCGAGCAAGCGAAAGTCTTCAGCCGGCCAACGATCGGGAGGGAGCTCACGAAGCTTCGCGACTGCAGCGCTACGCTCGGCATCCAGCGTCTCACCGACATCAAGGATGGTGGGTGTCAGCCCTCGGTCGACAAGCGCCTTGGCAACCGCGATTCCAGAGAAGCTGCTGCCGATAACCGCGACCCTCACGGCTTTTGTTGTAGGAAGTAGCCCTTGATAGCTTCGATGTTCGCCATAACTTGGTCCGCACGGTATCCGGGATAAGTCGGCAAGTAGATCAGCCTTCGTTCTGCAAGCGCGGCATTCGGGCAATCGCGGTGGTAGTCTGCGAAACACGGCATCGCTGCGCAGTTTCTGTGGTGACTAATCTGGACGTCACGCAATTTTTCGGTCATATATCGCGTTAACGCTTCGCGGTCGGCGGTTTGGATCGAATAGTAGAAATATGTATGCGAAAGATCCGTTCTGAGGGGCGGCAGAACGAGAGCGTGTAAGTCGCGCAAGCCCATCATCGTAAATCCTCGCCTTTTCCACGCGTTCGGCGGCTTGACGGTCGACCCGATCGAGTTGCGAACAAATAATATCCGCTTGAATGCCTGACATCCGCTTTGCGTACGATTGAGGCAAGGTGGCGTACGACACGGGGTTGCTGTCAGTGGCGAGTTTGTTCTTGAAGAAGTTCCCACCGTGCAGAGAGGCTTGCCGAAAGAGCCAGTACACGCCAAGTTCAAAGGCAGCAGGCGTCGTGGCCAAATCGAAGGCGGCGCCTTTGGTCATCTTCGTGAGCAGCGCTTTCTTGGGGTAGACGGGCAGGCTGTCGAGGTCCTGACGAATGCGCTCAGCAAGCGTGCGGTCACGCGCGATGACCGCTCCGCCGATAAAGCTCGTCACGTTTTTCAATAGTCCGAAACTAAAGATACCTACATCACCGATCGTACCGGCGCGCTTACCGGCATGCCTTGCACCAAATGCTTGCGCAGCGTCTTCGATTAGGGGTATGCCGCGCTCTTCGCACATCTCGACAACTGGGTCAATGTTACAAACGAGCCCGTAAAAGTGAGTGACCATGACGGCCCCAACGTTACTCTCCGCCGCAAGCAGCCGACGAACTTCCTCGG
>CAWJSM010000010.1:0-82138 GCA_963845455.1 Vulcanimicrobiota bacterium
AGGGGCGTTGGAGAAATTCGCGGACGATTTCGTCGAATTCTTCGGGGTGTTCCCATTGCGGCCAATGGCCGCTGTCTTGCATGATTTTCAGCTCGGCGTTGGGGAGATACTTCATCGCCGATTCGGCTTCGGCGACGGCGGCTGATGGGTTGTGGTCGGTCCAGAGCACGAGCATGCGGTGCTTGATCGTCGCGAGGCGCTCCGGGGTCAACGCCTCATCGGTTGCGGTGCCGCCGGCGTGACCGCGGACGCCTTCGGCTTCCGTGCGGCGGTAAAGTTCCCAGCGCAGGTCGACGAGTTCTTCGGTGATGTCGCGCTCGGGTTTGTGGAAGAGCCACTTGAGCCGCTC
This sequence comes from Vulcanimicrobiota bacterium, assembly GCA_963845455.1. Lineage (GTDB taxonomy): Bacteria > Vulcanimicrobiota > Vulcanimicrobiia > Vulcanimicrobiales > Vulcanimicrobiaceae > Lustribacter. The sequence continues at coordinate 350 of CAWJSM010000010.1, forward strand.
GCGCACGTTCTCGCGCGACGGATCGGCGTTGAATTGTTTGGTGAGGCGTTGCAATTCGGAGCGCCCGAACGCCGTGCGCTTCGCCGCGGCTTCATCGACCGGCACGTCGAGCCGCGCGCCGACGCAGTAGATGATCTTATTGACGCGTTCGGGATAGAGCAGCGAGGTCATCACCGAAATCCAACCGCCGAGCGATTCGCCGAGCAAGTTGGCTTTCTCGATGCCGGCCGCGTCCATGAAGTCGACCAGATGCTTCGTGTAGGCTTCTTTGGTCAGCCGGCCGTCGATGCTGCCGGTGAGGCCGTGCCCTAAATAGTCGAGCGCGATCGTGCGGAAGTGCTTGCCGAGCGGAACGACGTTGCGCGCAAAGGCCTCTGCGTGACCGCCGACGCCGTGCAGCATGATGAGCGGCGGATCGCCGCTGCCGGACTCGATCGCGCGCGTGCGGATGCCGCCCGCGTTGTAGTAGCGCGTCTCGGAGCCGAGCAGGCCGAGCCAAAGCGATTGCGTTTCACTGGTAGCGGTCATGGCGCCGTCCCTTCTTTGTTGAGGTGACTCGGCCCCCGGTGCAGAAGGCCGCCCGCGAATGATACGCATCGACGGCGTCGGTCACGCGTTTGGTGAGGCGGGCAATCCGCGCCGCGTGGTCGCGCTCGAGAGCACGACGTTCGAGGTTGCGCGCGGCGAGCTGCTGTGCCTGATCGGCCCCTCCGGTTGCGGTAAGAGCACGCTGCTCAACGTGATCGGCGGGCTCGCGACGCCGAGCAGCGGCGGCGTGTCGATCGACGGCGTGCCCGTCAAGGGGCCGTCACCGCAAAAAGTCGCGTTCGTGTTTCAAGACAACACGCTCTTTCCGTGGCGTACGGTGATCGACAACGTCAAGCTCGGCATGGTATACCAAGGCGTGTCCGAAGAGCGAACACGACGATCGCGCGCGCGAGTCGCTGCAGGCCGTCGGGCTCTTGGAGTTTGCCGACCACTACCCGGCGCAGCTGTCCGGCGGCATGAAGCAGCGCGCGCAGCTGGCGCGCGCGCTCGGCCTGCAAACCGAGATCTTGCTGATGGACGAACCGTTTGCCGCACTCGACGAGCAGACGCGCATGGTGCTGGGCGAAGATCTCTCGGTGCTGCTGGCCAAAACCGGCAAGACGATCGTGTTCGTCACGCACAGCCTCGTCGAGGCGGTGTTTCTCGCCGATCGCGTCGCCGTGCTCACGGCCCGGCCGGGCAAGATCAAAACGATCATCAACGTCGACGAAGGTCATCCGCGCAAGAGCGATTTCATGACCTCGCCCAAACTCGGCGCACTGCGCAACGAGCTCTACGAATTGCTGCACGATGAAATCCGCCGGACGGTTCGATGAAGACGGCGCAACGGCTGGTCCAACTCGCGATCCTGATCGCCGCGTTCGCTGCCTGGTATCTGCTCACGCTGCCCGGCCGCGTGAATCCGATCTTGCTGCCGCCGCCGGGACCGGTGTTCCACGACTTCGGCGTGCTGCTGACGACGCGCGGCATCTGGCCCGATCTGCTCGTCACGACCTCCGAGTGGCTCGTTGCGTTTGCGCTCGGTGCCGGCTGCGGGTTGCGTCGTGGGCTATCTCGTCAGCCTCACGCCCGTACACGGTGCGCGTATTCGATCCGTTGCTGGCCGGCTTCTATTCGGTGCCGGCGATTCTGCTGTTTCCGCTCTACCTGCTCTTCTTCGGCTTGGGCCCGGCGTCGAAGATCGCGATCGGCACGACGATCGCGTTCTTTCCGGTCGCGCTCAACACGATCGCGGGCCTGAGCTTCGTCAACCGCAGCTACGTGACGGCGGCGCGTTCGATGGGCGCGAGCGATCTGCAACTGTTTTCAACCGTCATGTTGCCGGCCGCACTGCCGGTTGTGCTCACCGGTTTCCGTCTCGGCGGCATCATCGCGTTCATGACGATTCTCGGCTGCGAGATGATCGCGTCGCTCTCGGGTTTGGGCCATCGCATCGTCGAGGCCGGCGAAAACATGGAGCCGTCGAAAATGTTCGCCGGCATCATCTTCGCCGTGCTCCTGGCCGTTCGCCATCAACGCGGGCGTTTCGTATGCCGAAGCGCGCGGCCGGCGGTGGGCACAATGAGCGCGGGCAACGCGCGGCTGCTCGTGATCGCGGGCTTGCTCGTGCTGTGGGAAGTGGGCGCGCGGCTCTTCGGCGATCCGCTGTTCATCTGTCCGCCGTCGGCCGTCGTGCAGGCGCTGGGGCCGCTGTTCGGCGATCCGAAGGTCGTCCATGCCGTTGCGATCACCGTCGTTCGAGATGGTCGCGGCGTTCGCGATCGCGACCGCTGTCGGTCTGTCGGTGGGGCTTGCGGTGGGGCTGCAAGGCTTTACCAAAGGCGCGATCATGCCGGTGATTCTGCTGCTGTACGCGATTCCGCAGACGACGCTCTTGCCGCTGTTCGTGTTGGGCTGGGGCATCGGGCCCGAAGCGAAGATCGCGTTCGGCGTCAGCCAGGGCGTCTTTCCCGTGATCGTTTCGACCGTCGCCGGCGTCGCAAATCTGCCGTCCGCCCTGGTGACCGCGGCGCGCTCGATGGGTGCGAGCCGGCTGCAAGTCCTGCAGACCGTCGTGCTGCCGCACATGGTGCCGTCGTTTCTTCACCGGCATGCGGCTCGGCATGACGGCGGTGCTGCTCGGCGTGCTCATCGCCGAACTCTACGTCTCGACCGCGGGTCTCGGCTACTACACGCGCCATTTCGCGCAAAGCTTCTCGCCGCCGAATCTCTTCGCGCTGATCGCGGTGCTGGCAGCGATCGCCGTGACGCTGAACGAACTGTGCCGCATCGCCGAGCGGCGCTTCAGCCGCTGGCATCAGGCGTAACGTGCTGCAACACTTGCCGCTGAGCGGTATCCGCGTGCTCGATTTCGGCCACATCGTGGCCGGGCCGTTTTGCGCGCGCATGCTGGCCGATCTCGGCGCCGACGTGGTGAAAGTCGAAACGGCGACGCGTCGCGGACGCACGGGCGCGCGGCGCGGCGGCGGCGCGAGCCGGACGCCCAGCGGACGCACGCCGCTGCTCGCGCACATCAATCGCAATCGCCGCTCGATCGACCTTAACCTCAAAACCGGCGACGGCATCGCGATCGCGCGCCGGCTCATCGATACGGCCGACGTGCTGGTCGAGAACTTCTCGAGCGGCGTGATGGACCGGCTCGGCATCGGCTATTCCGACGTCTCGAAAACGAATCCGCGCCTGGTGTATGCGAGCATGTCCGCGTTCGGACATACGGGGCCACGCCAAGCGTGGACCGGCATGAACGTCACGCTGCAGGCGTTTTCGGGCATGATGCTCGCCACCGGCGAAAGCGGCGATCCGCCGATCGGCATCTCGAATTCGTGGAACGACTACATCGGCGGGCTGCACACCGCCGTCGCGATCATTGGTGCGCTCGCGAAACGCCGCGCGAGCGGGCTCGGCTACCACCTCGACGTGTCGCAATTCGAGTGCAGCGTCGCGATGATCGGCAGTTTGCTGCTCGCGAGTACCGTCACGGGTGCGGCACCGGCACGTTCCGGAAGCCGGTCCGCGACGGCCGCGCCGCAGGGCTGTTACCGCTGCGCGGGCGACGATCAGTGGTGCACGATCAGCGTGCAAACCGATGCGCAATGGCACGCGCTGCTGCACGGAATTGGAGAAAGCGCCGGCCCGCTGCGCGATCCGCAATATGCAGCGCTCGCGGGCCGATTGCAGCATCACGACGCGATCGACCGCGTGCTCGAAGCGTGGACGCGCGAACTCACGCCGGACGAAGTCGAAGCGCGCATGCAGGCGTGCGGCGTCTGGGCCGCCGCAATGCGGCGCGGCAACGACATCGCGCAGACGGCTGAATGGAAGCGCATTCTCAAACCGCTTGGCGACGGCGAGCAATCCGTCGGCCTGCCGTTCTCGTTCCGCGGCACCGCGCCGGCCGCGCTCACGCCGGCCCCGGCCGTCGGTGCCGACAGCGACGACGTGCTGCGCGATTGGCTCGGACGCTGATGGCGCGCGTTCTGGACTTTACCAGCAGCGTCGGCGCTTACGGCACGCGGCTATTGGCCGAACTCGGTCACGACATCGTACGCATCGAGCCGCCCGGCGGCGACGCGTTGCGCTATGAAGCCGGCGGCATGTTGCATGCATTCCTCAACGCCGGCAAACGCAGCATGGTGCTCGATTGGCAGGCAAGAGAAGATCGCGAAACGCTGCTCGGGCTGATCGGAAACGCCGACGCCCTCGTCTCGAGCCTACCGTTGCCGCTGCCCGAAATCGTGATCCTGGGCGCGAATCCCAAGCTCGTGCTCGTCGAACTCGACGACGGGCCGCCGGAGTTGTGCGCGTTCGCGCGTTCGGGTTTGCTCGCGATCACCGGCGAGCCGGACGGACGCCCAACGCTGCTCGGCGGTCACATCCCGCATTCCGCGATCGGACTCTACGTTGCGATGGCCGCGGCGTCGGCGCTGTTCGCGAAAGACGCGACGGGCGAGGGCTGCGTCGTCGACGTTTCTGCGGCGCAGTGCCTCGCGGTGCTCGCCGAGCAAGTCTTCGTCGAGTATAGCTCGTCGGGCGAATTGCTCGAGCGCCTCGGTTCGCGCGGCGGCATCACCGCGCTGGCCGGTGCGCTGCCGTGCGCCGACGGTCACTGGATGGTCAGCGTGCCGCCCGATCCGAACGGCTGGGCGAACTTCGTCCAAGTCGTGCCGGACCCGGCGTTCAAGGACGACGACTCGCTAGCGGACGAAGCCGAGCGGCGCGAACGCAAGCACGAGATCCTCGACCGCATCGCGCTCTGGTCGGCGCATCAGCAGAAGGACGAGATCGTCGCCGAAGCGCAGCGGCGCCACATCCCGGCCGCGCCCGTGCTGAACCCGCTCGACCTCACGCGCGACCCGCAATTGATCGCGCGGGGCTTCTTGCGGGAAATCGACCATCCGGAATTCGGCCGGATTCATTTCCCGGCCGGCGCACTGGCAAATCTGTGGCACGAAATGCCCGCCCCCGCTTCGCAACTCGGCGCCGCCGATGCTACGATACTAAGGGACCTTAGCTCTCCGGACGGAAGGGGAGAACCGCTATGACCACCGCTTGTCTCGCACCTAACGGCATGAGCGTCTTTCGCGGCGACGCACCGGCCACGCGCCTGCTCGTCGGCACCGCCAAAGGCGTCGCGATATTCGAACGCGCGCCGGGGAACGACTGGAAACTCACCGGCACGACGCTCGACGGCAACCACATCAGCTCGCTCTTGATCGAACCGGTGAACGGCGGGCTCTATGCCGGCATCCATCGCGGCGGCGTGTACTTCAGCCCCGATTTAGGCCGGACGTGGGAGCAACGCAGCACCGGTCTCTCGATCGAGCACGTGTACTCGCTCGTCTCGGCGGTCGAAAACGGAAAACCGGTCGTGTATGCGGGCACCGAACCGCCGAGTTTGTTTCACAGCGCCGATGAGGGCCGCACGTGGGATGAACTCCCGGGCTGGCGCGACATGCCGGGCATGGACAAGTGGGTCTTTCCGATGCCGCCGAAAATTCCGCACGCGAAAACGCTGGCCGTCGATCCGCGCGATCCGAAAACGCTCTACGTCGGTGTCGAGCAAGCCGGTTTGTTCACCACCAGCGACGGCGGTCAAACCTGGCGCGAACTCGATTCGTATTCGAAGCCCGATGACAAGAGCTATCGCGACGTGCACCAGATCGCGTTGCGACCGAATCATCCCGATGAAATCTACATGACCACCGGCATGGGACTCTATCGCAGCATCGATCGCGGCGAAACGTGGAGCAACCTTACGTACCGCGAGGGTTTCCGCATCGGTTACCCCGACCGCTTGATCTTCTCGCCCGTCGACGATCGCACGATGTACATGTGCGGCGCGTTCAGCAATCCCGGCACGTGGATCAGCCTGCATCGCGCGAACGCGACCGTGCTCGTCAGTCACGATCTCGGCGCGAGCTGGCAGCCCGCATCGAACGGCATGCCCGATCCGATGACGGCGAACCTCGAAGCGATGTCGCTGTATGCGGCGCCCGGCGGTTTCAGCATGTTCGTCGGCGCGACCAACGGCAACGTCTACACGAGCGACGACGGCGGCGAGAACTGGCGGCTGATCGGCGATTTCGCACCGGTCTCGAAAGTCGACCACTACCGCCTTTTGCTGCCCGGTGCCGTGTCGTCGCGCCAACCGGCCGCGCAAGCACACTAGATGACTGCAGAATCAAAGACGGCGTCGCTCGACCAGTTGCAGGAGTGGATCGGACGCGAGCACGCGTTTAGCGGCGCCGATGAGGTGTCGCGCAACGACATCCGCCGCAAGCTCGAAGTGTACTGCGCCGACTGCCCGCTGCACTACGACGACGCAACGGCGCGCGCGCACGGCTTTCGCAGCCTCGTTGCGCCGGCGACGATGACGCCGCTGTGGGGCATGCCGGCCTATTGGGCTCCCGGCGATCCCGCAGCTGTACGCACCCGGCTTGCGTCAGCAGCCCGGCGGCATCCGTACCGACACCTTGCCGACGGTGTACGCGAAGGGCGTGAACACCGCAACCGAGTGGGAATATTTCGAGCCGCTCTACGCCGGCGACCGGCTGAACGGCAACTGGCGGCTGGTCGACATCAAGCCGAGCACGACGCGGCTTGGTGAAGGCGTGTTCCTCACGACCGAAACCACGATCTACAAACAGACCGGCGAACTGGTCGCGAAGAACCGTAACACCGGCTTCCGCTATGATGAAAAAGCGAGCGACGCGCCGCGCGAGAAGCGCGCGCCGCGCGAAGCCGACGAGTTGAGCGCGCCGCCCGAAACGTCCGGCACCGCGCCCGACCCGTTCGACTGGAGCCGTCAGCGCCGCCTCGGCGATGTTGCTGCGGGCGAGATGGTGCCGCCGTTCTCGCTCTGGCTCAGCTACCAGCGCATCGTGATGAGCGTGGCGGTCGACCGGATGTATTCGGGGATCCACCACAATCGCGATCAAGCGAAGGCCTCGGGCTTCAACGACATCATCTTCAACACGCGCAGCTACGAGATGCTCTTCGAAGTGATGCTGCGGCGCTGGATGGGCCTCGACGGGCGGCTCGTGAAGCTCGGACCGTTTCGCATGATCGGCAGCTCGTATCCCGACGACGTCGTCACCGCCCGCGCGCGCGTAACGGAAACTTCGCGCGGTGCGGACGGCGGACGCGTGAAGCTCGACATCGCCGTCGTCAACAACCGCGGCGCCGCCGCCCGCGGCGAAGCCGAAGTCGCGCTACCGGACTAAAGGGGGAACCATGGCTGTTCAACTCTCGCGCCGCGATGCATTGACCGTCCTCGGCACCTCGATTGCGGCCGCCGCGCTGCCGTTACCGGCCCGTGCCGCCGACAAACTGCGCGTCGGCAAATCGGTGCAGCAGGTGTTCGGCTACGTGCCGCTCGACATCGGGATCAAGTACGGCCAGTTCGCGAAACAAGGTCTCGACGTCGAGTCGATCGTGTTCAGCGGCGGCACGAAACTCACGCAAGCGCTGACGGCCGGTGCGGTGGAGATCGCGCTCAGCGGCGGCTCGGAAATGGCGTTCATTGCGAAGGGCGCGCCCGAGATCGCGGTGGCCTCGATCACGGCGTCGCCCGCCTTCATGGGCATCGACGTCGGCGCGAACTCGACCGCGAAGAGCCTCGACGATCTGCGCGGCAAGAAGATCGGCATCACGAGCCAAGGCACGCTCACGTCATGGCTCGTCGATGAGCTCAATCGCGTGAAGGGCTGGACGAGCGATAGCGATCGCGCCGTTCCGGTGGCGATCGGCGGCGATCCGGCAGCCGAAGTCTCGGCCTTCAAGACCGGGCAGATCGACGCCAACATTGCGAGCCCGGCCAACGGCTACGAGCTGCAAGACTTGCACGTGGGCCGTTCGCTCGTCGACGTCTCGACCTACGTGAAGGAGCTGCAGCTCTTCGTAATCTTCGCGAGCAACGCGATCGTGCAGCAGAATCCCGGTGCCGTGCGGCGCTTTCTCGCCGGCTGGTTCGATGCGGTGAAGTACATGCGCACCCACAAAGCGGAAACCGTCGCCGTAACCGTCGAGGCGACGGGTTATCCGGCCGACGTGTCGTCGCGCATCTACGATCAGCTGATCGCGAAGTTCTCGACCGACGGCAAGTTCGCGCCGCGCGGGCTCGACAAGCTCTTCGCTTCGTTCAGCGATCTCAATCTGGTCGACAAATCGGTCGACACCTCGAAGCTCTACACGGAACGCTTCCTGCCCAAAGCCTGAGGAACCACGATGACGCCTGAAGACAACGAAAAGCTCACCCGCGTCGGCCCCGGTACGCCCGGCGGCGAGATGCTGCGGCGCTATTGGTGGCCGGTCGGCTTTGAGGAACAGATCGAGAAGAAGCCGGTCAAGGTGCGCCATCTCGGCGAGGACTTCGTGCTCTTCCGCGACGGCGAGGGCAAGATCGGGATGCTCGACACGTTCTGCTCGCATCGCCGCGCGTCGCTCGAACACGGGCGCGTCGAAGAGCGCGGCATCCGCTGCTGCTACCACGGCTGGCTCTACGATGCCGAAGGTCAGTGTCTCGAGATGCCGGCCGAACCGCCGTCGAGCACCCTGCCCCAGCGCGTGCGCCAGCGTTCGGCGAAAGTGCAAATCGTGGCCGGGCTCATCTTCGCGTATCTCGGGCCCGATCCGGCGCCCTTGATCCCGCGCTTCGATCTGCTCGCCATCGACGAATGCGACCGCACGATCTGGGCCGCCGACGACCTTTGCAATTGGGTGCAGCGCGCGGAAAACGGCGTCGACGCCTATCACAGCATGGCGCTGCACGCCTCGGTGTATCCGTCGATCGCGTTGAAGCGGCCGGAAGTGGAGTTCGTGAAAACGTGGTACGGCTTTCGCACGCAGTCCGAGTATCCGGACGGCCGCACAAACATCGTCCACGATATCTTCCCGTCGTCGACGCGCCGCTACAACGCGCGCGTCGGAAGCATCCCGAGCGAGTTCTTGCACATCCGGGTGCCGGTCGACGACTACGCGACGATGACGTTTTTCATCGAGAGCAAGTTCAAGCCGGAAGGGCCGTATAAACGCGAGTGCCGCGGCTTCACCAAGAACGTGCGCGGCGTGTACGACACGGTCGAGGACGGCTGGTGGGGTTTGGCGTCCGACGAACAAGACCGCGCGGCGCAGGAGAGCCAAGGCCTCATCCACGACCGCACGCGCGAAATTCTCGCGTCGTCGGATCGCGGCATCATCATGTGGCGTAAGGTCGCCTTCGATTCGATCGCGGCGGTGCAAGAGGGCCGCGATCCGCACGGCATCCTGCGCGATGCGAGCGCGAACGAAGAGATCATCCGCTTCGACGCCGGGAAGAACTTCAGCGACGCGGACAAGGCGCTTACCATCGCCTCCACGTGAGCCTGCTCGACCGGCGAACGTTCGTTGCGGGCCTCGCTGCTGCGAGCGGCGGTTGCGCGTTCGCGCCGCGCCCGGTATTCTCGCAGGCTGCGGGCCGGATCGACGTTCACCATCACTTCGCGCCGCCGATGTGGCTCGACGTGACCTCGCAGGTTTCGCCGGCTACGGCGGGGATCTGGAAACGCTGGTCGCCGGAAACCACGCTGGCAGCGCTGGATGCAGGCGGCGCGCAAAAAGCGATGCTGTCGATCACCTCACCGGGACTCAACTTCGGCGACAACCAGCAGGCGCGCCGGCTGGCGCGCGATGCCAATGAGTACGCGGCCAAGTTGCGCGCCGATCATCCGGGACGCTTCGGGTTTTTTGCCGCGCTGCCGTTTCCCGACGTCGACGGCAGCTTGGCGGAGATCGCGTACGCGCTGGATACGCTCAAGTGTAACGGCATCGGAATGTTCACGAGCTACGGCAAGACCTATCTCGGCGATCCGGTCTTTGCGCCGATCTTCGCCGAACTGAACCGGCGCAAAGCCGTGCTGTTCGTCCACCCATCGTTTCCCGCGTGCTGCACGAACGTGCTCCCCGGCATCAGCGATGCGGACGTCGAGTACGGCACCGACACGTCGCGCGCGATCGCACGCATGGTGTTCGGCGGCAACACGGTCACGTATCCAAGCATGCGCGTGATCTGGTCGCACGCCGGCGGCACGATGCCGTTTCTGCAAGGCCGCTTCGAGCACGATTCGCATACCCCGGAGCGGCAAAAGCTGCTGCCCGGCGGGTTCTTCGGCGAAGCGCGCAAGATGTATTACGACACCGCGCAATCGGGAGCAGCCGCACCGATGGCGGCCTTGACGAAGGTCGTTCCGCTTTCGCAGATCCTGTTCGGTTCGGACTATCCGTACTTGAGCGTCAAAGAGAACGCCGACGGCTTGGCAAGTTGCGGGGTTTTCGACGCGCAGCAACTAACGGCCATCGATAGGATGAACACGGTCGCGTTGCTGGGTGCCTAGCATGGAAAAGCGGCTCAGGGTGGCCGTCGACACCGGCGGCACGTTTACGGATTTCGTCGTGCTCGACGAGACGAGCGGCACGTTCGACGTGTTCAAAGTGCCGTCGACGCGCGGCGCCGAGGCCGACGGCATCGTCGCCGGCTTGCGCGGGTACCTCGACCGGACCGGCGCGAGCGGCGCGCGAGGTCGTCTACTTCTCGCACGGCACGACCGTCGGCACCAACGCGATGCTCGAGGAAAACGGCGCGAAGACCGGCTTGCTCGTTACGGCGGGCTTCCGCGGCATTTACGAAGTCGGCGAACAAAGCCGCCCTTACGGCGCCACGACCTACGATCTGTTTTTCGAGAAGCCGCACGCGCTGATCCCGGCCCGGCTAACGGAAGAGATTCCGGAGCGGCTGCTCTTCGACGGTTCGGTGCTCGAAGAACTCGACGAGGCGGCAACGGTCGAGGCGATTCGCACGCTCGTGCGCCACGGCGTGACGTCGATCGCGGTTGCGCTGCTTGTTCTCGTTTCGCAATCCCGCGCACGAGCGGCGCGTCGGCCAGCTGATCGCGCGCGAGGCGCCCGGCGTCAACGTGTCGCTCTCGAGCGACGTCTCGCCGCAGATTCGCGAATACTACCGGCTCTCGAGCACGGTCGTCAACGCGTACCTCAACCCGAAGCTCGAACACTACATCGAGGAACTCGATCGGCGCTTGACGGCCGAGCAGTGCGGCGAGCGGCAGCGCTACATCATGCGCTCGAACGGCGGCGTGGCGACGTTCGAGGCGGCTGCGCGGCGCAGCGTGCAAACGATCTTGAGCGGACCCGCCGCCGGCGTCGTTGCATCCGCGCGGCTCGTGAGCGGCAGCAAAGAGTTCCCCAACGTCGTGACGTTCGACATGGGCGGCACGAGCACCGATGTGGCGCTGATCGAAAACGGCCGGCCCGTGCGCCGCAGCGGCGGCAAAGTGCACGGCCGCGACGTGCAAGTGGCGATGCTCGACATCCATACGGTGGCAGCCGGCGGCGGAACGATCGCGTGGATCGATACGGCCGGCGTGTTGCAAGTCGGACCGAAGAGCGCCGGCGCGAATCCGGGGCCGGTGTGCTACGGCAAGGGCGGTACGGAGCCGACGATCACGGACGCGAACGTCGTGCTCGGCGCGCTTTCGGAAGAGAGCCCGCTCGCCGGCGGAACGCTGCGGCTCGACCGCGCGGCGGCCGAGAAGGCGATTCGCGAACGCATCGCCGAGCCGCTCGGCATCTCCGTGATCGCCGCGGCACGCGGGATCGTCGAGATCGTCAGCGTGAAGATGCAAGAAGCGATCAAGGTCGTCTCGTCCAACCGCGGCTACGACCTGCGCGATTTCCATTTGCTGGCCTTCGGCGGCGCGGGTGCGATTCACGCCGCGAAGATGGCGCAAGAACTCGGCATGCGCGGCGTGCTCGTGCCGGCGTTCCCCGGCGTGACGAGCGCGCTCGGCCTGTTGCTCTCCGACGTGCGGCACGATTACGTCGTCTCGAAGCTCTCGGGCATCGACGGAAACCGATCTCGGCCTCATCGCCACGATCTTCGGCGAATTGCGCGCACAAGGCGAAAGCGAGTTGCTCGCCCAGGGCTTCGCCCCGGCGGCATTACGGTTCGAGTACGCGTTCGATCTGCGTTACGTCGGTCAAGGGTACGATCTCACCGTCGCGCTCGATGAGATTCCGCGTCGACGCCGCCGCGATGCGCGACGTGCGCGACCGCTTCGATGCGCAGCATGCGCAGCTCACCGGACATTCCGCACCCGACGAGCAGGTCGAGATCGTGAATTACCGCGTCACCGGCGTCGCGGCGGTGCCGCACGTGTCGATTTCGTCTCCCTTTGCTGCTGACGGCACGATTGAAGATGCGCGTCTCGGCACGCGAGAGACGTACATCGAGGGCGAGCAGCCGGTAACGACCGCGCTCTACGATCGCACGAAGCTGCCGCCGAACGCCGAGATCGACGGCCCGGCGATCCTGTTGCAAAACGATTCGACGACCGTGGTGGGGAGCGGCCAGCGCGCGCGCGTGGTCGAGCTCGGACAGATCGAGATCGTCGACACGGCGGCGAAGAGAGCCGAGAGTGCGGCCAAGCGCAGTGTCGATGCGGTAACGTTCCAAGTCGTGCAGAGCCGGCTCTCGGGCATCGTCAGCGAGATGCAGGACAGCATCTTCCGCACCGGCTACTCGACGATCATTCGCGAGTCGCAGGACGCGAGCTGCATGCTGCTCGATGCGGAGGGCAACGTCGTCGGCGAAAACGTCGTGCTGCCGCTGCACATCAGCGCGCTGCCCGAAGTCGTGCGCGCGGTGCGGCGCGATTTCGACGACATCCGGCCCGGCGACGCGTTCATCACGAACCATCCGTACCTCGCCGGCGTCACGCACTCGATGGACATGGCGGTGGTGACGCCGGTCTTTCACGACGGCGCGCTGATCGCGTTCTGCGGCAGCATCGCGCACAAGAGCGATCTCGGCGGCGTCGTGCCGGGCACGTCGTACGGCAGCGCGCGCGAGCTCTTCCAGGAAGGCATCCAGTATCCGCCGATGCGCTTCATCGCCGGCGGCGTGCCGCAGCGCGACGTCGAGGCGATCCTGCGCGCCAACAGCCGCACGCCGGATCTCGTCATCGGCGACATTCGCGGACAAGTCGGCGTCGGGCGGCTCGGCGAGCGCCGCCTCGCCGATCTCATCGCGCGCTACGGCATCGACACGACGCTCGAGACGTTCGCGCTCTTGCAAGACGTCACCGAACGCCGCATTCGCGCGGTGCTCGCCACCTGGCCCGACGGCGTGCACGAAGCCGAAACCTACGTCGACAGCGACGGCGTCACGCTCGACCAGCCGATCCGCTATCACGTGCGCATCGAGAAGCGCGGCGACCGCATCGCCTTCGACTTCACCGATTCGAACGATCAAGCGCAAGGGCCGGTCAACATCAGCCCGTCGCTCGCGCGCGGCTGCTGCTACTACGCGCTGATCGCGATGATCGATCCGTCGCTCCCGAACAACGCCGGCGTCGCGCGCGTCGTCGAAACGGCGTTCCGCAAGGGCTCCGTGCTCGATCCGAATTTCCCGGCGCCCTGCTGCACCTACATGGCGTCGTGCACGGCGATCGTCGAGGCGATGCTGAACGCGCTGAGCGAGTTCGTGCCGTCGCGGCGCATGGCCGGCAACGGCGGCGTCGGCGGCATTTCCATCACCGGGCGCGCGGCCCGCGGGCGACGCGTTCGTGCAGTACGAGCCGATCGGCTCGGCCTACGGTGGGCGCGCTACGTCCGACGGCGTGAGCGGCATCTCGGTGCTGCTCTCCAATACGCGCACGGCGTCGATCGAAGTGCTCGAGAGCGAGTTCCCGACGCGCGTGCGGCGCTTCGAGCTGATCCGCGATTCTGCCGGCCCCGGCCGCTATCGCGGCGGGTTATCGCCGCGCCGCGTATGGGAAGTGCTGGTCGACGATGCGCAGCTCACGTGCCGCGGCGGAAAACACACCGTGCCGCCGGACGGGACGCGCGGCGGCAAACCGGGCGCCCTGGGCTCGTTGACGATCAACCCCGGTACGCCCGGCGAGAAGCAGTTGCCGAGCCGCTTCAGCGGCGTGCGCCTGATGCGCGGAGATCTGCTGCGCATGCAGCGTGCCGGCGGCGGCGGTTTGGGCGATCCCGCCGAGCGGCCGTTCGACGCAATTCTCGCCGACGTGCTCGACGGCTACGTTTCGCGCGAGGCGGCGATTCGCGACTACGGCGCGGACGCTGCCAAGCTCGACGAAGCGCTCGCCGCATGGCGTGGATCCGCGGTGCTCGCGCGATGAGCGTCAAGCAGCTCGAGCGTTCCTCCGCGACCGAGATCTTCAAGACCGACGACATTCGCGTCGAGGGCCGCGACAAAGTCAGCGGCCAGGCAAAGTACACCGCCGACGTCCGCCGCCCGAACTGCCTGTGGGCGGCGTTTACGACGAGCCCGTACGCGCACGCGAAGATCGTGCGCATCGACACTGCCGCTGCGAAAGAAGTTCCCGGCGTGCGCGCGGTGCTCACGGCGGCCGACATCGGCGACGTGCGCCATGGCCGGATGATCTGCGATTGGGCGGTGCTCGCCTGCGAGAAAGTCGTCTACATCGGCGACCGCGTCGCCGCGATTGCCGCCGAAACGCGCGAGGCGGCGCAGGAAGCAGCGCGACTGGTCGAGGTCGAGTACGAAGAGCTGCCGGTGCTGCTCGATCCCCTGCGCGCAATGGATCCCGATGCGCCGATCATTCATCCGAACGTCGAGTCGTACGCGTTCGGCTCGAAAACGCGTCCGGTCCGGCGCCATCTCAACCAGCAGGGCGGCAACGTCGTGCGCAAGGGCACCGATGCCGAACTCGATGCGATCTTCGCGCGCGCCTACCGCGTGTTCGAGCATACGTATTCGACGCCGCGTCAGCATTGCGGCTACATCGAGCCCAAGTCGACGCTCGTCTGGATCGACGACGACGGCACCATCCACGTCGTCAGCCCGAACAAGTCGCCGTTCAAGATGCGCGAGTTCATGGCCGCGATCAGCGGGACGCCGAGCAACAAGATCGTTGTGGAATCGACGTTCATCGGCGGCGACTTCGGCGGCAAGGGACTCACGATGGATGAGTTCCCATGCTATTTCCTCGCGCGCGCAACCGGCCGTCCCGTGCGCTCGGTGCAAACTTACGTCGATGAACTCCAATGCGGCACCGTGCGTCATCCGGCGCACATCACGCTGCGCACCGCGGTTGACCGCGACGGCACGTTCCTCGCCCATCATTCGCACGTCACGTTCAACGGCGGCGCGTACGGCGGCGGCAAGCCCGGCAATTTGCTCACGCCGGGGCAGATCGGTTACTCGACCGTCGGTTACCGCATTCCCAACGTGCGCTTGGACATCGACGTCGTTTACACAAACACGCCGCCGGGAGCGCACATGCGCGCGCCGTCGGACGTGCAGATCTTCTGGGCCTGGGAGCAGCACGTCGAAGAGATCGCGCATGAGCTCGGCATGGATTCGATTTCGCTGCGATTGCGCAACGTCGTCGATGAGGGCGACCGTGCGATCACGGATGAGTCGATGTACAAACCCGCGGGCCGCGCCGTGTTGCAAACGTTAGCCCGGGAACTGGCGAAAAAAGGTCCGCCGCCCGAAGGCGCGGGTCGCGGCATCTCGCTCGTGTGCCGCCACACCGGCGGCGGCAAGACGTCGATCAAAGCGTCGGTGAAAGCATCGGGCGCGATCGACGTCATCGTCGGCAATCCGGATCAGGGCTCGGGCGGGTTCACGGTCGTGCGCCGCATCATCGCCGGCATTCTCGGCATCGACCCCGAGAAGATCGCCGTGCGGCGCGGTAACACGAACGAAGCCGCGAAGGATCCCGGCACGGGCGCCAGCCGCGTGACGCACATCGTGGGCCAATCTGCGATCGTCACGGCCAACATGATCGTCGACGAACTGTCCGCGCGCACGGGCACCGTGTTCGATGACGGCGCTTTTGTCGACACGCATGGGATGCGGCTGGCGTTCGAGGCCATCACGGCGCAAGCGTGCGAGCAGGGACCGCTCGAGGTCGAGGGCGGGTACGACGGCTCGCATGAGGGTGACCATCCGGCCGACTACACGTTCTCGAGTTACGCATTCGACGTCGCCGTCGATAAAGAAACCGGCGCGTTCAAAATCGTCGACACGCTGTTCATTACCGACGTCGGCCAAATCATCAACCCGATCGGTCATCAAGGCCAGATCGACGGCGGGTTCATCTACGGCCTCGGCGGCGCAACGATGGAAGAGATGCCCGAAGACGAGAGCGGCAAGATCACGACGCTGAGTCTCGGCGAGTACAAACTGCCGACGATCAACGATCTGCCGCCGCCGTTCCGCACGATCCACGTTCCCGCCGAAGGCCAAGGCCCGTACGGCGCCAAGATGGCCGGCGAACTCAGCAACAGCGGCGTGGCACCGGCGCTGATGAACGCAATTCATGACTGCGGTCGGCGTGCGGATTGAGCGAGTTCCCGATTACGTCCGAGCGCATCTTCGATGCGCTGCAGTCGTCTGCAAGTCTGGCAAAATGATGTGAACACCGCGGCGCAGTGCGGGGCCGCTTAGGTGGAACTCCTGGTGCCATAATGGGTACCAGCGAAGGTGCGCGCGATCCGGGATGCCTTGCTTCACATGTACGGTCGTGCAACGCGCACCGTGCTTACCGTCGCCGGCATCGCCATCGGCATCCTTGCGCTCGTTGTCGTCGGCTCGCTGGCGGAACGGCTAGCCGAAATCGTCGCGCGTTCGACCGCCGTGAACGCGGGCACGATCTTCGCCGTGGTCGAACGCCGGGTCCTGATCGCGGGCGACACTGCCACCGTGCGTCGCGACGGGCCGGCCTTGCAGCGATTGCCCGGTGTCGCGAGCGTCGTCCCGGAAGTCGTCTTACCGTATACCGGCGGTGCGGATGAAACGGGACGTTTCGGACCGCCCTCGCTGATCTTCGGATTGCCCGATGCCGCGCGGGCGCTCGCGTCGGCGACGTTGACCGTCGGTGCCGGCCGCGATTTGCGTGCCGGCGACCGCCGCGTCGCCGTGGTCGGCGCCGATTTTGCCGCTACGGCTCCGGCGCAGCCGGGCGACGTCATCTCACTCTACGGGAACTCCTACACCGTCGCCGGCGTGTATGCGAAGTCGTTCACGGTGTACGATGCAGCGATCGTCGTGCCGTTCGCGGATGCGCAAGCGCTGCTCGCGCAAAGCGTGCCGCCGAGCATCGCATCGGTGCCGTCGAACGGCATCACGGCATTCCTCGTCGTGCCGCGGCCCGGCACCGACGTGGAGACGCTCGTGGGCCGCATCAACACGATCGACGGGCTGGCGGCGCGCGACCCGGCCGACGTCGCGCAAAGCGTGAGCGCCACGATCCGGATCTTCGATACCATCGTGTTCGGCGCGGCGCTGATCGCGCTGTTGATCGCCGCGTTCTCGATCGTCAACACGATGACGATCGCGGTCGCGGAGCGAACGCGCGAAATCGGCATCCGCAAAGCGATCGGCGCCACCGACGCCGACGTGCTGGGCGAGTTCCTCATCGAAGCCGCGGCGATCGGAGCGTTCGGCGGCATCCTCGGCATCCTGGGCGGTGCGGCGGTCGTGGCATACGTTGACGCGCACAGCGCCGTCTCCGGGTCGCTCGAGTTGTTTGCGCTTTCGCCGCGCGTCGTGGCCGGTGCGTTCGCGTTCGCGATCGTCCTCAGCGTTGCGGCGGGCCTGATCCCGGCGCTCGGCGCGGCGCGGCTCGTGCCGACCGACGCGTTGGGCCGCGCGTAGATGGAGCCGCTCGTCCGCGCCGCGTCGGTGAGCAAGGTTTATGCCTCATCGAAGACGGCGACCGTCCGCGCGCTCGACGGCGTGAGCCTGACGATCGCGCGCGGCGAGTACGTGGCGATCGTCGGCGAAAGCGGCAGCGGCAAAACGACGATCATGCACCTCTTGGGCGGACTCGACCGCCCGACGAGCGGCTCGATCGTCGTCGACGGTCAAGCGCTCGACCGGGCATCGCGACGCGAACTCGCGCACATTCGCGCGCAGAAGATCGGCTTCGTTTTCCAGGGCTTCAACCTGATCCCGACGCTCAACGCCGTCGACAACGTGCTGCTCGCCGCGCGCTACGCACGGCGCGATCCGGCCGAGGCCGCGGTGCGCGCGCAACGGGTTCTGCGCGATCTCGGCCTCGGCGACCGTTTGCGCCATCGTCCGAGCGAATTGTCGGGCGGACAGCAGCAACGCGTCGCGATCGCGCGCGCGCTCGTGAACGAACCGGCGTTACTGCTCGCGGATGAGCCGACCGGCGAACTGGATTCGCGAACGGCCGGTGCCATTCTCGATTTGTTCGACGGGCTGAATGCACGCGGGCAGACGATCGTCGTCGTGACGCACAGCGCCGCCGTCGAGCGGCGCGCGCGGCGCGTCATCCGGCTTGCCGACGGGCAGATCGTCAGCGATGGAACGTAGCGCCTTTCTGGCGCTGGTGGCCGCGGCCCCGGCCGCCGCACGCCGCCCGAGCGATGCGCTGCGGATCCTCGTCCTTGGCGATTCACTGGCGCTGGCAACCGGCGCTTCGCGACCGGACGGCGGGTTCATCTTCCCGCTGTTTCGCGAGATCTTGCGCGACCATCCGGGTGCCGAGCTCGACAACTTCGCGATCGGCGGCAGCACCGCTGCCGACGTCTTGCGCTTGCAGGCGCCGCGCGTGGCTCCGGCCGATCCGGACGCCGTCATCGTTTGCGTGGGCGGTAACGACGTGGTTCGTGGAACCCCGCCCCCCGTCTTCGCCGCGACGTACCGCGTTTTGTGCCTTGTGATCGCCCATGCGGCTCCGCGCGCTCGTATCATCTGTTGCGGCGTTCCCGATGTCGCCGTAAGCCCGCTCTTTGCCGATGAGCCCGCGCTGATCGCGCAGCGTTCGGCCGCTGACGATGCGGCGGTCCGTGCCGGCGCGCGCGCAGCCGGCGCGCGCTTCGTCGATTTCTACGATCTCACCAAACGGCGCATCGGCCGCGACGCGCGCTTCTTTTCGCACGATCGCTTTCACCCGTCCGACGCAGGCTACGTCCTCTTGCGCGAAGCACTGCGGCCGGCCTTATCGGCGGCGCTCAGACGCTGATCA
This sequence comes from Vulcanimicrobiota bacterium, assembly GCA_963845455.1. GTDB lineage: Bacteria > Vulcanimicrobiota > Vulcanimicrobiia > Vulcanimicrobiales > Vulcanimicrobiaceae > Lustribacter. Next base: position 19,441 of record CAWJSM010000010.1, read on the forward strand.
GCGCACTTTGAGCGCGCACGGCCTTTTGTAAGGAACCATACTTGAAGGCCATGTCGAGTACCGGCTGCACCGCGGGCGCGGTGAGCGAGGAGCCGAACGTCGCGCGGCGTATCGCGCGGATCCTTGCCGCCGGAACGTTCGAGTACGTCGCCAGAAAAGTCGCCGTCTCATCGTGATGGTCGTTGGCCCAAGCAGCGGTCTGCGCGTAGACTTTCGCAAGCCTCGCTGCTAAATCGCGATTGTCCGAGACCCACTTGCGCATTGCGACCTGTCCGCTCAACAGAAAATTCTTCGCGATCGCGCCGAGCGGATCGCCGAGAACGCGCGTGTCGGCAGCGGCGGCACTGATGAACGGCTCGGCCAGGATCACCGCGTCGACGGTGCCGCGCACAACGGCCGCCTCCATAACCGGAAAGTTCAGTTCGACCTGCTTGACCTTCGTATTATCGGCACCGTTTTGGCGCAAATATTCCTCGAGGCCGACACACATCAGCGAGTGCAGCGCGACGACGCCGACGGTACGGCCTTCGAGATCTTTGGCCGTCTTGACCGGACCGTCTTTCGCGACGCAGATCAACGTCGTCGGCACCGCGCTCGTGTAGACGGACGACGGCGCAAAGAATCCGGCTTCGACACCGCTATTCACGGCGTTGCCGATCTGCACGGCGTCCGCCACCGCAACGTCGAGCGAGCCGGTCGCAACGGCTTGCAGCGCGACTTGCGTGTTCGGGAAGAGCTGGATATCGACGTCGATGCCTGCCTGTTTGAAAAAACCGGCGTCGCGGGCGAAGTAGGAGAGCGCGTATGCGTCGTTATACGCCGACGCGATGCGCACGGTGTTCGTCTGCGCGCCGATGATGTTCGGAAACAGCGCGGCGGTCGAGACTGCTGCGGCTCCGGCGAGATAGCTACGACGTTTCATGTTCGCGGACTCCTAGGCGCTCGAGGCGCGGCAGCACTTCATCACGGAAGTACGGGAACTCGTTGAGATAATCGACGAACGACAACGCGAGTCCGGTGAAGCCCGCGTGCGAAATCTTGGCCATTTCATCGGCGATGTGGTCGGGCGTGCCCACGAGCGGATAGCCGCCGTGGCCCGCGGCAAAGCGAATGCGCAGGCGCCGGTACATTTCCGGATCGAGCGATGCCGAGTTGCGGCCGCCCATCTCGACGATGTGGTCGACCGCGGTCCAGTCACCGTTTTCTTCAGCGTAATAGTGCAGATACTCTTCGGCTTCCCGCATCGTCGGACGGCAGAGCACGTGCGCGGCGCTGAAACAGCCGACGTCGCGACCGATCGCGCGGGCGCTCGAGCGCGCCGCTGCGACGTCTTGCGCACCTTGCTCGATCGAGCGCAAGCCCCGGAAGAGAAAGTCGGCGTGGTGGAGCGCGAAGTCTTGCCCGGCGGGGGACGAGCCGGCGTTCATGATCAGCGGCCGGGTGCGGTTGTACGGTTTCGGTTCGCCGTGCAGGCCGCGCAGTTGGAAGTGCGTGCCGTGGAAGTCGAAATCTTCGTCGCGTTCCCAGAGCTGCGAGATGACCGAGATCCACTCGGCGCCGAGCTCGTAGCGCTCGTCGTGGGCGAGCGGCGCTTCACCGAACATCGCAAACTCGTCCTCGTTCCAGCCGCAGACGATGTTCAGTCCAAAGCGTCCGCTGCCGATGTGATCGGCCGTCACCATCTGCTTCGCGGCAAAGACGGGATTGACGAGCGGTGCGTGCACGGTGCCGAAAACGGTCAGCCGTTCCGTTGCGGCGAGCAGGCCGCAAGCCCAGGTGATCGTCTCAAACGATGCCCCTTGGAAGTTCGACTCGCCGGGATAGCCTTTCCAGCGCGCGATCGGCAAGAAGAAGTCGATGCCGGCCGCGTCGGCTAAGCGCGCGAGCGCGACGTTGTGCTCCCACGACGCATCCCAGCGCTCCGGCACTTTGGTGGCGGCGTTTCCGGATGAGCAATTCGCCGCGAACAGGCCGAGCTTCAGCGCGTTCCGGTTGTACATCGCATTGCGCGCACGCTGATCAGCAGCGTTGTCGGAGATCAAAGAGCTGCTCCTTGGTTGTAACCGCCTAAAGCGCGAGTTTCCCGATCCGGCTCGCCGCGCTCTCGACGAACCAGATGTTGCCGTCGGGTCCCGCGATGATATCGATCAAGCCGGCGTTCGCGCTCGGTACCGGATATTCGGTAATGCCGGCAGCGGTCGTCGCGTTGGTCAGCACGCGTCCGACGTTGTTCGCCGTGGGTTCGGTGAAATACATGTTGCCGTCGGGGCCGGCCGTGAGCCCGCGCAGCCCACCCGCCGGGCCCGACGGAACGCCGATGGCAACGCCCGTGAGCGATGTCGAGGTCAGGCTCGTCAAGTGACCGACGATTCCGGCCGCGTTCTGCACGTACCAGATATTGCCGTCGGGCCCGGTCGCGGCGTTGGTCGTGTCGTTCCCCATATTGACTTCCGTGATGTTTTGATTGAGGGACGTCAGCGTCGGCAGCGCAACGATGTACGGGGTATAACAACAGCCGCCTTGGCCGCCGGCCGACCACACGCGACCGTCGGGACCAATGCTCTGCCGGTGCCCGCCGCCGATGTCACCGAAGTCTTGGATAAATGACCGCGAAGAGATGCCATACTGATACGGGCCGGTGTAATACGACTGGTTCACATACATGTTCCCGTCGCCGCCGTCGATGACGTACTCCGGGTGATCCGCTTCGAACACATTGATGATCGAGCAACTGCCGAGTACCGAACAGACGAAGACCTCGCTCCCCCACGATGCGATCCACATGTTCCCGTCGGAGCCCGGCGCGATCCCAAGCGCCCACTGGTTGCTCGTATCCGGCATGGTGAACGTCGTTGCATTGAGCGACGTCGTGCCCGGCGCGGGCGGCGCGAAATGCTCGACGCCGCTAATACCGAAGAGCGTCACCCAGATCTGTTTGTCCACGCCCACGGCGAGCGAATACGGTCCGCTATTTGCAACGGACGTCGCGTATTCGTATATTGCCGGCGTGACGTTGAGGGTTGCCGACGCCGGTGCGACCGTAGCGCCGCCGCTGACGGTGGCCGTGAACTGCGTCGAGAGCAAGGCGTTTCCGTCGTAGGTCATCGTCAACGCCGTCGACGGACCGGTCAGCGTATTTGCGCTGAGCGTTGCCGAGCCGGCCGTGTACGGCGTTTGCACCGTGGGCGTCGTCTGCGTCGCGGTGAGGGTGATCGTGAGCGGGTTGCCGTTCGCATCGGCATAGTTGCCCGGCCCGACGAGGACGTTGTTCTGCGCGTCGTACGCGTTGACGACGACGGGCAGCGTCGTTGCGACGCCCGCCGGCACGGTTTGGGTCGCGGGGCTGACGCTGATGCTGCTGACGACGCCGTTCAAGACCAGTGAAATCGTGTTCGTTCCGTTCAGAGCTACCATTTGCGCGAGCGTCTTCGTTGCCAGCACGTTACCCGTGCCGCCGGTGCCGTCGTAGAGCGCGACGACGAACGTATCGTCTCCGGCGGGTGCTGGGAACGTCGCGCTGCACGTCGTTGCCGGCCCGGTCACGCAGTTCGGCGATCCGGTCGTGAGGTTGACGCTGGTCGGCGACCCTCCGTTGACCGCGATCGTCATCGACTGCGTGGATCGCGAGACGTATGCAGGCGTGCGCATTCGCGACGCCGCGGTTAGCGCCGGGATGGCGATCCGCACGGTGACGCTGCCGGTGACCGATTTCCCCGACGGGGCCGGACTCGGCGTTGCCTGACGTGTGGGCGGCGATATCGCGCCTCCGCCGCCGCCACCGCACGCGGCGAGTCCGAGCAATACCGCACCCACAACAGCACACCGGCCGTAAAAACGCATCTTCTAAAGTTCGGCAAGCGCAGGGAAAAATAAAGAAAACGAACACGTGTTCGATTTACAGGGTTACTCACACTATCCACAGATGAGGGCAGAGGGTTGCCCAGGTGGAGTCAGTGGGCTATAGTGGTACCTAGTGGATCGTAATGGTTCCTAGTGGAGTATCCTTTTGGCAGCGGAACGGCCCCTGTTCACCGGTTCGGTCGAACATAGCCTTGATGACAAAGGCCGTCTCGTCGTGCCCGCACGCTTCCGGGAACGTCTGGGGTCCGGCTTCTTCGTAACGATCGGCGAGCCCGACCAGTGTCTGGCGCTCTACCCCGCGGTCATGTGGAACGAATTTTGCGCGCGCCTCGAGGCCTCGCCGGTGAAGGACGCGCGCTATCGCGCGTTCGTGCGCCATCTGTTCGCGCACACCGAAGAGAGCTCGTGCGATAACCAAGGCCGGCTCGTGCTGCCGCCGGTACTGCGCGCGTGGGCCCACATCGAAAAGGATGTCACGTCGATCGGTTCGCTGACCCGGGTCGAGGTCTGGGCGAAGGATCGTTACGCCGCTGTCGCCGCCGGGGCCGGCGATCTCACCGACTTCCGCTCCGAGCTCGGGCTGTATTAGTGGGTGCCGCTGCACACATCGGTTCTTGCAACCGAAGCACTCGATGCGCTGGCCATCGTCCCGGATGGGACCTACGTCGACGCGACCTTCGGCGCGGGTGGACACACGCGGCTGATCCTGGAGCGATTGGGGCCGCTCGGACGGACAATCGCTTTCGATGCGGATCCGCTCGCGGCGTCGCTCGCGCCGGAGGATCCGCGGCTTACCTTAATACACGCAAATTTCCGGACGCTCGCCGCGGAGCTGGCGTCGCGGTCGATCGCGCGGGTGGACGGCGTCCTCTACGACTTAGGTGTGAGTTCGATGCAGCTCGATGACGGCGCGCGCGGGTTCTCGTTCCGCAGCGACGCGCCGCTCGACATGCGGCTCGATCCGACGCAGGGCGAAAGCGCGGCCGACTACATCGCCTCGCACGATGAGGTCGAATTGGCCGACATCATCTTCCGCTATGGCGACGAGCGCAACTCGCGCCGTATCGCGCGCTCGCTCAAGAGCAAACTGCCTCGCACGACGGGCGAGCTGGCTGCGATCGTCGCCGGGTCCGTGCACGTGCGCGGCAAGCGCGAGCGCATTCACCCCGCGACGCGCACCTTTCAGGCGCTGCGCATCGCGGTCAACGACGAGCTCGGCGCGCTGCGCGAGAGCCTCGACGGAGCGGCGAACGTCGTGCGCCCCGGCGGACGCATCGCCGTCATCAGCTTTCATTCGCTTGAAGATCGCATCGTGAAACTGTTCTTTCGTGAGGACGAGCGCGTGCAACCGCTCACGCGCAAACCCATCGTACCGGGCGATGAGGAAATCAGCACCAATCCCCGGGCGCGCAGCGCGAAAATGCGCGTCGCCACCGTTGAAAGCGAGGTCGCCGCGTGATTGCGCTCAAAGCAATTCCGCAGACTCAACCCCAGCCGCGCGTCCAGGTACGCGCGCGCGAAGCCGCGCGCCGTCGCGGACGCCGCACGCGTATGCAGAATTACGCGATGCCCGCACTCATCGCGATCGCGTTCGGCGTGCTGTTGGTGCCGGTGATGGTCTACGTGCTCCTCATGGGCAACCTCACCGCACTCAACTACTCGCTCGCGCAGGCGACGCAGACGAAGAGCGCCCTGGTCGAAGAGACGCTGCGTCTCGACGATCGCATCGCGCAACTCCAGTCGCGCGAGCGTCTGGCCGATTTGGCGGGTCGCATGAACATGCACGATCCCAGCCGGTACGCCGTTGTCGACGTTCCCGGTCCGGTCGTGGCGCCGCCCTCCAACGGCATCGCGTTCCTGGGCGCATTTTTCCGCCGTTAAATGGCCGACCGGGCGTTCGCGCGCGTTCCCCTCGTACGCGCGAAGCTCGCTATTCTTGCGACGCTTCTGGTTACCTTATGGCTAACGTGGCGGCTCGCCGACGTCCAAATTCGTCAGAGCGCGACTCTTTCGCGTCTCGCGCTCTCCCAGCATAGCGAAACCGTCGACGCGTTCGCCAAGCGCGGCTCGATCGTCGATCGCGACGGAGCGGTTCTCGTGCGATCGCTCCCTTCGGAGAGCGTCTACGCGGTGCCGACGTCGATCGATCCCTCCGACGTGCCGGAAATCGCCGCCAAACTCTCGCCGATCCTCGGCTATTCGCAAGACCGGCTCGAAGCAGCCTTGCGCGAGCGCACGCCGTTCCGCTACCTCAAGCGCAAGATTCCGCACTCGGTTGCCGAGCGCGTCCGAGCGCTGAATATCGACGCGATCGGGCTCAAACCCGAAGAGACCGGCGTGCGCTACGCACCATCGGGCCGGCTCGCGTCGACCGTGCTGGGCTTCGTGGGCACGGAAGAAAACGGGCTCGCCGGCCTCGAGTACTCGTTCGATGACTACCTGCGCGGCACGCCGGGCAAAATGCGCGTCGAGGCGGATGAGTTCGGGCGCGCGATCCCGTTCGGCGATTCGACCGTGATCGAACGCGCGCAACCCGGCAAGACGCTCGTGCTGACGCTCGATTCGTTCCTGCAGTTCGAAGCCGAACACCAGATCGACGCCGCGATGAAGACTTGGCACGCGAAGAGCGCGACCGCCGTCGTGATGGACGTGCACACGGGCGAGATCCTGGCGATGGCCAACGCGCCGGACTTCGATCCCAACCATTTCTCGCAAGCGCCGGAAAACGCGTGGCGCGATCGCGCGGTGGCGGACGCCTACGAGCCCGGATCGACCTTCAAGTTGATTACCGCAGCCGCGGCGCTCGAAAGCGGCAAAGTGACGCTGAAGTCGCGCTTTCCGGCCCGCGATCAGCTCGACGTCGGCGGTCATACGATTCACAACGCCGAGGACGGCTTCATGGCCGGATCGTCGAGCACGGAGACGCTGCAAGATATCGTCGCGTACTCGCACAACGTCGGCGCGGCCGAAGTCGGCATGACGATCGGCGCTTCGACGCTGTATGCGATGATCCGGAAATTCGGTTTCGGCGACTACACGCACGTCGAACTCGACGGCGAAAATGCCGGCATCGTTCCGCCGGTCTCCGATTGGAGCGGCAGCTCGGTCGCGACGATCTCGTTCGGTCACGGCGTCTCGACCACACCGATCGCGCTGACGCGGGCTTACGCCGCGATCGCCAACGGCGGGATCTTGCTGCGCCCGCGCATCGTGCACGCGCTCGAAGATGCGAACGGTAAGGTGATCTACACCTACGCGCCCGAGATCGAACGGCGCGTGATCTCCGAGACGGACGGCGGCCGAGCTGCGACAGATTTTGCGCGCGGTCGTGACGTACGGCACGGGGAATCCCAGCGCGCGCACCCCGGGCTACACGACGGCCGGCAAGACCGGTACCGCGCAGGTGGTGGAAAACGGCCGCTACGAGCCGGGCGAGTACGTCGGCTCGTTTATCGGTTACGTGCCGGCCGAACAGCCGCGTTACGTGATCTTCGTGAAGATCGAGCGTCCGCGCGGCGCCTACTACGGCGGTACGGTGGCGGCGCCGATTTTCGCCGACCTCGCGCGCACGGTGATGTTGCACGACGACGTCATGCCGAGCGCTCCCCCGCGCTTGGTTTCCCGGCCGTCTGCTGCGAAGAAGAAACGATGATGCGAGAGCTTCGGCCGTTGCTCGACGCACTGACCGCGCCGCGAATCATCGGCACCCTGCCCGACTCGGTGACCTCGATTGCCGTCGACTCGCGTACGGTCGAGCCCGGCAGCCTTTTCGTTGCCGTCCGAGGCGAGCGTGTGGACGGCCATCGCTATGCCAAGGGTGCGGTCGCGCGCGGCGCCGCGGCGCTGGTCGTCGAGCACGAAGTCGACGTCGACGTGCCGCAGGTCGTGGTCGAGGACACGCGCAGTGCGATCTCGCGGCTGGCCGCAAAATTCTACGGCCAACCGTCGCTCGGGATGATGGTCTTCGGCATCACCGGGACCAACGGCAAAACGACGACGTCGTATCTGATCCGCGCGATCGCCGAATCGGCGAGCATCCCGTGCGGCGTGATCGGTACGCTCGGCGGCGTGTTCGGCGGCGAGACCTGGGCGCTCGAGAACACGACGCCGCTCGCGATCGAACTGCACCGCACGCTCGCGGAGATGCGCAACGCCGGCGCGCGCGCGGTAGCGATGGAGGTCTCGTCGCATGCGCTCGCGCTGGGCCGGGCCGACGACGTGCACTTTCGCGCAGCGGTGCTGACCAACGTCACGCGCGACCATCTCGATTTTCACGGCACGCTCACGCGCTACATCGCCGCCAAGCGCCATCTCTTCGATTTGGCGCCGCTGGCGGTGCTGAATGTCGACGATCCGGTGGGCCGCACGTTTGCCGGTGAGTTTGTGACGGCGACGACCTACGCGATCGACCGCGTGGCGCAACTGCGTGCCACGAACATCGTCCTCAACGGCGACGGATCGCAATTCGACGTCGACGGAATGCACATCGAGATCAGCCTGCCCGGCCGGTTCAACGTCGCGAACGCCCTCGCCGCGATCGGCCTCGCGCGCGCGGCCGGCATCGACGACGAAGCGATCGTGCGCGGTCTCGCCACCGTGCGCGCGGTGCCCGGCCGGATGGAACGCATCGGCGCGTTCGGCATCGATGCGATCGTCGACTACGCGCACACGCCGGATGCGCTGGCGAACGTGCTGCGCGCCGCGCGCGAAACGACGCGCGGGCGCTTGATCGTGGTGTTCGGGTGCGGCGGCGACCGCGACGCGGGCAAACGCGTGGAGATGGGACGCATCGCGGCCGAAGCGGCCGACGCGGTGATCGTGACGACCGATAATCCGCGCGGCGAAAACCCGGCCGAAATTGCCGCCGCGATCGCCGACGGCATCGTTGCCGAAGTGATCCTCGACCGGCGCACGGCGATCCGCCGCGCGATCAACGATGCGCGCGCCGGCGATACGGTCGTGGTGGCGGGCAAGGGCCACGAAGCCTACCAGATCATCGGCGACGAGCGGTTTCCCTTCGACGACCGCGACGAAGTGCGCAGTGCGTTCTCGTTGCGCTCCGGAGCCTTGCGCGCATGAGGCTGCCGACGAACGACGCGCTGGCTGCGCTCGCGGGAACGATTCACAATCGCGAGCACTTGCCGGCCACGATCGCGGTCTCGACCGACACGCGCGACATCCGGCCGAGCGAAACGTTCCTGGCCTTGCGCGGCGAGCGTTTCGACGGACACAAATTCGTGAACGCCGCCGTGGCGGCCGGCGCATCGGCGGTGATCGTCGATGATGCGAGCGCGCTGCCGGAGGGCCAAGCGGGCATCGTCGTTGCCGACACGCTGGCGGCCTATCTCGCGCTCGGCGGGCTGGCGCGCGATCGCGTGAACGGTCCGGTCATCGCAATCACCGGCAGCACGGGCAAGACGACGACGAAGACGTTCGCGCTGCAGGCGTTCGAGGCGGCCGGCCGGCCGGTAACCGCAACGCCGGAGAACGAGAACAACGAGATCGGCGTCGCGAAGTTCTTGCTCTCGCTCGACGACGGCGACGAGCGCGTGGCGATCGTCGAGTTCGGCGCGCGCAAATACCGCGATCTCGAACCGCTCGTGCTGGCGGCGCGGCCGGACATCGGCGTGCTCACGAACATCGGCGAAGCGCACCTCGAGATCATGGGCAGCCGCGAGCGGCTCGCCGAGACGAAGTGGGGAATCTTTGGCGGCGGCGCGCAACCGGTGCTCAACCTCAGCGATGACACCTCGCGCGAACGCGCGCCGGAGTTGGGTCAGCAGCCGGTGTGGTTCGGCATCGACGCGCAACGGCCGCCGGCGGGCGAACGGGCGGCGATCGTGCGCCTCGACGACGTGCTCGCAATCGATGGTGACGACGTGCGCGCGTTTCCGTTGCTCGTCGACGTGCCCGGCGATCACAACCGGCGCAACCTCGCCGCTGCGTTCGCCGCGGCGTGGGCGGCCGGCGTCGATCCGTCCGCCGTCGCGCAAGCTGCGCCGAAATTCGAACTCCCGCACGGCCGTTACGAGCGCATCGCGATCGCCGGCGGACCGACGATCATCTACGATGCCTACAACGCCTCGACGAGCGGCGCGCTCGCCACGCTGCAGACGTTTGCGCGCGAGCGCGTGCCGGCGCGCCGCATCGCGGTGATCGGCAGCATGGCCGAATTGGGTCCGGACGCCGCGTTCATGCACCAGAGCGTCGGCGCGGCGGCGGCAGCGTCCGCCGACGTCGTGCTGTTCGGCGGCGCGTTCGCGCCCTCGCTTGCGTCGGGCGCGCGTGCGATGGGACTTGCGGAAGACGCGCTCGTGATCTACGAAACGAACGAAGAAGCGATCGCGTGGCTGCGCGAAAACGGGCGGCCCAGCGATACCGTGCTGCTCAAGGGCTCGCGCATGTACCGGATGGAGCAAATCGTGGCGGGGTTGTCGGCATGATCCCGGTTGCGATTCACGAGCCCTCGCTGCCCGAAGGCATCGTGGCGATTCCCGTGCGCACGCGCTTGATCGTCAAAGGCGACGATCTCGCCGCGCTGTTGCGCGAAGCGCTCTCGGGCTTAGCGCGGCCGGGCGACGTCGTCGCGATTGCGGAGACGGCGGTGGCGATCGCGCAAGGGCGTTTCATCGGCGCCGAAACGATCCGTCCTTCGAAGCTCGCACGCGTGCTGGCGCGCCGCGCGGGTGCGCTCGCGACGATCAACCAGCCCGAGTCGCTGCAGCTCGTGATCGACCAAGTCGGCGCGTGGCGCGTCTTCGGCGCCGCGGTGCTGCAGGTGGCCGGCCGCGCGATCGGACGCCGCGGCGTGTTCTACGAATTGCTCGGCGAGGCGATCGCCGCGATTGACGGTTACACCGGCACGCTGCCGCCCTACGAGCGTGCGATCGTGCTCGGCCCCGCAGAGCCGGATCGGGTCAGCGCGGAACTCGCGCTAGAGCTCGGACTGCACATCGCGATCGTCGACGCCAACGATCTGCGCCGCGCGAAGGCGCTCGGCGCGTCGCCCGGCGTCGTGCGCGATGCGGTGGAGAAGGCACTGCTCGGCAACCCCGCGGGCAACGGCGACGAACAAACGCCGCTGGTCATCCTCGCCTGGCGCGGCGCCGGCGCGCATCCCTTGGTGCGCGCGGCATGATCGATCTGCTCGTCGCGCTGGTCGTGACGTTCGCACTGGTGGCCGTGCTGACGCCGGCGCTGATCCGCTACTTGCGGCGCGCTGCGCTGCGGCAGCATGCCTACGAGCTCGCACCGCAAACCCACCAGAAGAAGACCGGCACGCCCACCCTCGGCGGTTTGCTCTTTCTGCTGGCCCCGCTGGTCGCGTTTGCGATCTCGCGCGATCCGATCGTGCCGGCCTACGGTTTGCTGATCGCGGGTTCGGCGCTGGTCGGCTTCATCGACGACTACATGGCGATTCGCGGCGGCCGCAATCGCGGTTTGAACGCGCGCACGAAATTTCTCGCAACGGCCGTCATCGGCGCCGGCTTCCTCGCGCTCGTCGGCGTCCTGACCCCCGATCCGCACGCGGTGCTCTTCATTGGTCCGGTGCCGTATTGGGTGTGGTACGCGCTTTCGCTGGCGGTGATTCTCGCCACGACGCACGCGGTCAACCTCACCGACGGGCTCGACGGCCTCGCCTCGGGGACGGTCGTGCCGCCGCTCGCGCTCCTAGCATTCATCGCCGTGCGCCAAGGTAACGCGAACGTGGCGATCCTGGCGGTGGCCGTGCTCGGTGCGGTGCTCGGCTTCTTGCTCTACAACCGCCATCCGGCGAAGATCTTCATGGGCGATACCGGCTCGCTCGCGCTCGGCGCAGCGCTGGCGGGGGCGGCGATCCTCACCGGTTCGCAGTTGCTGCTCTTGATCATCGGCGGCGTGTTCGTGGCCGAGACGCTCTCGGTGATCATTCAGGTGACATCGTTCAAAACCACCGGGCGGCGCGTTTTTCGCATCAGCCCGCTGCATCATCATTTCGAGTTGGGCGGTTGGCCGGAAACCCGCGTCACCTCGTCGTTCTGGTTAGCTTCGCTCTGCTTGGGAATCATCGGCTTCGTCATCGTGGTGCATGCATGAAACGTTTCCAATTAGCAATTTTCCTGATTGACGAGGCGGAGCCGAGGTGGGTTCGGGCTCCGCAGGAGCGCGAACCCGCATGAATATTCCGATCTCTTCCGTTCGCTTCGATCGTAACGAACGCGTCCTCGTCATCGGGCTTGGCCGGAGCGGGCGCGCGAGCGTCGCGGTTTTGCAGCCCCGCGTCGCGCAGATCTACGGTACCGACGAGGGTTCGCCGAGCGCGCTCGCTCCCGCGCTGGCGGAACTCGAGAAGGCCGGCGTGCCGTTCGTCGCGCCCGATGCGCTCGGTGAGATCTTGCCTAAGGTGACGGTGGCCGTGCTCTCGCCCGGCATTCCGCTCAACGGTGAGCTGGTGCGGCGCATTCAGGCGGCCGGCGTGCCGGTGTTCAGCGAAGTCGAGGTCGCCTACCGCATTTGCCAAGCGCCGATCGTCGCGTTGACCGGCACTAAGGGTAAATCGACGACCACCGCGCTGATCGGCGAGATCTTCCGCCACGCCGGGTTCACGACGTACGTCGGCGGCAACATCGGCAACGCGCTGATCGCGGAAACGGCCGTCGCGAAGCCCGAAGATTGGGTGATCGCCGAGGTCTCGTCGTTCCAGCTCGAATCGATCCGCTCGTTCAAGCCGCGCATCTCGTGCATCATCAACATTACGCCCGATCATCTCGACCGCTATCACTCGATGGACGAGTACGCCGAAGCGAAGTTCCGCATCTTCGCCAACCAAGGTCCGGGCGACACCTTCGTCGGCAATCTCGACGACCCGATCGTCGCCGCTGCGCCGGGTGAGGACAACACGCGCATCCGTGCGCGCGCGCTGTGGTTCTCGCGCGAGCCGCACCGGCAGAGCACGCTCTACATGCGCAACGAAAGCTCGATCGTTTACGCGCCGCCGACCGGCGACCCGCGCCCGGTCGAGATCATGAACGTGGCCGATATCCCGCTGCACGGCGCGCACAACGTCGACAACGTGATGGCGGCGGTGCTGGTCGGCCTCGCGGCCGGCTTGGACCGCACCGCGATCGCCGCGGCCGTGCGCGCATTCAAACCGCTGCACCACCGGCTCGAAACGGTCGCCGATCGCGATGGCATTCTCTACGTCGACGACTCCAAAGCGACGAACCCGGGCGCCGTCATCGCGGCGCTGCGCTCGTTCGATCGCCCGATCGTCCTCATTGCGGGCGGCAAATCGAAGGGCACGGAGTTTTCGGAGCTCGGCAAGGTCATCTCGTCGCGCACGAAAGCCGTCGTGCTGATCGGTGAGGCGGCGCCGGACATTGCCAAGCACGTCAAGCGCGCGGAAATCGCGTACGCGGGCTCGATGGACGAAGCGGTGGCGACGGCCCGGTCGTTCGCCGCGAGCGGCGATGTCGTGCTGCTCTCGCCCGGCAATGCCTCGTTCGACATGTTCGCTTCGGCAGAGGCCCGCGGCGAAGCGTTTGCGGCCGCCGTGAACGGGACCGCGCGTGTTAGCTAAGGCCCAGCGCAGTCTCGGGACGACCATAACGCCGCCGATGCGCGCGCGGACGGCGCTCGCGCCGCCCGACCCGTGGATCTTCACCACGGTCGCGGGCCTGATCGCGATCGGTCTCGTGATGGTGTTCAGCGCCTCGAGTGCGACCGCATACGCGACCTATCACGACACCGCGTACTTCCTCAAGCGCCAGCTCATCTGGCTCGTGATCGGCGGCGGCTTCGCCTACGCGGCCTATCGCGTCGATTACACGAAGCTCAAGCGCATCTCGCCGGCGCTCGTCGGCATCACCGTGCTGATGCTCGTGCTCACGCTGATCCCGCACATCGGATTGCAAACGGGCGGCGCGCGGCGCTGGCTCGGCGCGAGTTTCCTGAGCTTTCAACCCTCGGAGATTGCGAAGCTCACGCTCGTGCTCTTCCTTGCGGCGAAGCTCTCGACGATCGGCGCGGATGTCCGCTCGCTCGTGCGCGGCGTCGTGCCGGCGCTGCTCGTGGCGGCGGTGATCGCGGTGCCGATCCTGCTCGAGCCCGACATGGGCACGGCGAGCCTCGTGATGTTCACCGCGTTCGGCATGCTGTTTTGCGCCGGCGCGCGCGTCGAACACGTCGCGCTCGCCGTCCTCGCGTTGCTGCCGCCGGTGGCGCTTGCCGTCGGCGCGAGCGCCTACAAACGCGCGCGCATCCTCGCGTTTCTCGATCCGTGGAAGGACGCGCAGAATACGGGCTTCCACATCGTGCAGTCGCTGCTCGCGCTCGGCAGCGGCGGCATCTTCGGGCTGGGCCTCGGGGCCTCGCGCCAGAAGTTTTTCTATCTCCCGGAAGCGCACACCGACTTCATCTTCGCCGTGATCGGCGAAGAGCTCGGCATGCTCGGCACGATGATCGTGCTCATGCTCTTCGCCGCCTTGGGAATTCGCGCGTTCATGCTCGCGCAGCGCACGAGCGACCGCTTCGGCTTTTTCCTGATCGTCGGCTGCGCGCTGCTGGTCGTCATCCAGGCCTTCATCAACATCGGCGTGGTCACGTCGTCGTGGCCGGTGACCGGTGTTCCGCTGCCGTTCATCTCGTTCGGGGGAACGTCGCTGATCGTCAGCCTCGTGGCCGTGGCCCTGATCATGAACGTCGCCCGCCGTACGCGGTAGGCGCGTGTCCTTTCGCGTCGCGTTCACCGGCGGCGGCACCGGCGGCCACATCTATCCGGCGCTTGCGATCGACGATGCCATTCGCGCCGAATACGATTCCGCGCACTACGAGCCGCGCTTTTTCGGGAACCGTCACGGCCTCGAGGCGCAGCTGGTGACGACGATGCCGCTGACCTTCGTGCCGAGCGCGGCGCTGCAGCGCAAGCTCTCCATCGGCACGCTGTTCACGGTGCTGACGACGCTGCTCGGCGTGATCGTCGCGCTCGGCGCGCTGCGCCGTTTCCAGCCGTTGATGGTCATCGCGACCGGCGGCTACGTGTGCTTCCCGGTCGTCGTTGCGGCGCGGATCTTGCGTACGTTCGGACTGCTGCGCTGCGGCATCGCGCTGCTGCAGATCGACGTCACGCCGGGCTTGACGAATCGTCTGCTCGCGCCGATCGTCGACGAGGTCTGGACGACGTACGACGCGTCGGCGCCCTACTTTCGCGGCAAGGCGTATCGCACCGGCACGCCGGTCCGCGCGTCGCTCACGCGCAAGGTGCACCCGTCGCGCGCGCGCCTCGAACTCGGCCTCGCGCCCGAACGCGCGACGGTCGTCGCGATGGGCGGGAGCCTCGGCGCGCGTTCCGTCAACGAGGCGGTGGCGGCGCTCGTCACGCGCCGCACGCTGGGCGATGACCGTCAGGTGCTGCACGTGAGCGGTGAGCGCGATCACGCCTACATGGAGGCCGAAGAGCGCGACGTCGGCGTGAACCACGTCATGCTCGTGCCGTATCTCACCGATCCCGCCAACGCGTATGCCGCCGCCGACGTCGTGATCGCGCGCGCCGGCGCGTCGACGTTGGCGGAGCTGGCGGCAACCGGCACGCCGGCGATCCTCGTGCCCTATCCGCACCACACCGACAACCACCAGGTCTCGAATGCCGCCGTCTTTGCCGAGCGCGGCGCCGCGATGGTGATCCCCGACGCCGAACTCGACGGCGACCGGCTGTGGTGGACGCTCGATGCGATGCTGCAGCCCGAACGGCTGGCGCAAATGCGCGCCGCCGCCGGATCCCTGGCGTCGTCCGACGTTGGTAGCAAGATCGTGAGCCGCATCGAATTTCTCATGCCCGCACGGGTCGTAGAATCGGCCGGAGCGAACGGAAACGGCCGTGAATAACGGAGCGGCGTCATATCATCTCGTCGGCATCGGCGGGATCGGCATGAGTGCGATCGCGCGGTTGCTGCTGGCGCGCGGCGCGCGGGTCACGGGCTCCGACGTCTATCGCTCGGACCTCGTGCAAGCGCTCGAGTCCGAAGGCGCAACGGTCGCGATCGGTCATCGCGGCGAGAATGTCGGCAATCCGGATCTGGTGATCGTCTCGAGCGCGATCGCGCACGACAACCCCGAATTCGTCGCCGCGATCGAACGCGGCATCGACATCAAAACGCGCGGCGCGATGCTGGCGGATCTGATCGGCTCGCGCAAGACGATCGCGATCGCCGGCACGAACGGCAAGACGACGACGACCGCGATGACCGCGACGATCCTCGAACATGCCGGCGTCGATCCGACTTACGCGATCGGCGGCCTGCGCGTGGATACCGGAACGAATGCGGCCGCAGGTTCCGGCGTCTGGTTCGTCACCGAGAGCGACGAGAGCGACGGTTCGTTCTTGCACCTGCAGCCGACGATCGCGGTCGTGACCAACGTCGAGAACGATCACATCTCGAGCGACGATGAGTTGCCGGGACTCCTGGCCCAGTTCACGACCTTCGTGCAGCGCGTGCCGCCCGACGGCTGCGCGATCATCGGCCTCGACAATCGCGGCAGCGCGTTCATCGCGAAGAGCGCCACGGCGCCGAAGTTTACGTTTGCAACGCGCGCCGATGCCGACCTCGTGGCGCGCGACATCGTCTACGAAGGACTCGGCTCGCAGTTTACGCTGGTCGAACGCGGCACCGCGCTCGGCACGATCGCGCTGCACGTGCCGGGCGAGATCAACGTGCAGAACGCGCTCGCCGCGATCGCGGTCGCGCGCACGCTCAAGATCGACGTGCCGACGATCGCGGCCGCGCTCGCGGCTTATCGCGGCGTCCGCCGGCGGTTCGAGATCGTCGGCGAGCACCGCGGTGTGACGATCGTCGACGACTACGCGCACCATCCGACCGCGATCGCGCAGACGATCGCGGCCGCGCGCGGCTTCACCGGCAAGCCGGTCATCGTTGCGTTTCAGCCGCATCGCTACTCGCGCACGCGCTATCTCGCCGGCGATTTCGCCAACGCGCTCGCCAACGCCGATGCGGTGCTGCTGGCGCCGATCTACGCCGCGTCCGAAGAGCCGATCGAGGGCGTGAGCGAACGTTCGATCGGGGAACCGCTGGCCGCGCGCGGTACGCCCGTTACCTACGTCACGAGCGTTGACGGTTTGCTCGAAGCGGTGCCGCGCGCGATCGCGGGCGAAGCCGTCGTGCTGATGCTGGGCGCCGGTTCGATCTCGGGCGTCGCGCACAAGCTGGGCGCGTTGCTGGAAGCGCCGGCCGTGGCGCGATGAACGCTAGCGCCACGCTGCTCGCCGATGCCGACCGCGCCGCGCTGACGGAGCGGTTCGACGAGCGCGTGCGCTTCGATGCGCCGCTGGCGCCGGCGACGTGGTGGAAGATCGGCGGACCGGCCGACGCTACGATCGCGGCGAACACGACCGATGACGTCGCGTTCGTGCTGCAGTGGTGTTTCCGTCACAAGCTGCCGTGCTTCGTCTTGGGTGCGGGCTCGAATCTGCTGGTCGGCGACGGCGGCATGCGTGGTCTCGTCGTCCAGCTCGGCGGCGACTACGATGCGCTCGACGTGCGCGTCGAAGACGGGATGGTCGTGGCACGCGCCGGCGCGAGCGCGTCGCTGCCGCAGCTCGTGGCGCAAGCCGCCTCGCTCGGCGCGGACGGCGTCGACGGTCTGGCCGGAATCCCGGCCAGCGTGGGTGGCGCCGTGCGCATGAACGCCGGCACCGATCGCGAGATCGGCGAGTTCGTGCGCGAGGTGCGGATCCAGACCCCAACCCACCCGCAGCCGGCGCCGCAGTGGGTGGGATTTTCGTATCGCCAGACCACGCTGGCGCGCGAGGCGATCGTGTCCGAGGTGACGCTGGCCTTTCCGTGCGCCGACCCGGCCGCCGTGCGGGCCCGCACCCAGGACCGGCTCGTGCGGCGCAAAGCCACGCAGCCCGTGGCCGTGCCCAATGCCGGTTCGTGCTTTCGCAATCCGCCGGGCGACCGGGCCGGGCGCCTCATCGAAGCGGTGGGCGCCAAGGGCTGGCGGTCGGGCGGGGCGGAAGTCTCCCAGCTTCACGCTAACTTCATCATCAACGTCGGCGGCGCGAAGGCCCTCGATGTCAGCTCGCTGCTCGCCCGCGTTCATCGCGCGGTCGATGCGGAGTTCGGCATCGACCTCCACCTCGAAGTTCACCTCGTCGGGGAGTTCGTAGCGGATGTCTAACGTACGGGTCGCGGTCGTCATGGGTGGCCCCAGCGCCGAGCGCGAGGTTTCGATCGAAAGCGGACAAGCCGTGATGCGCGCGCTGGCCACGCTCGGTCATGACGCGCAGTCGCTCGATTTCGACGGCCGCTTCGTCGATGCGCTGCGCGAGATCCGGCCCGACGTCGTGTTCAACGCACTGCACGGAACGGGCGGCGAAGACGGCACGATTCAAGGGGTGCTCGAGTGGCTCGGCATTCCGTACACGGGCAGCGATCTCACCAGCTGCGCGCTCGCGATGGACAAGCACCTCACCAAAAAATTGCTGGCCGCGGAAGGCCTGCCGACGCCCGCCTGGGACACGTTCGATCTCGCCGGCGGCACGTTGCCGCTGTTGCCGGGTTCGCTGAATTTACCGCTGGTCGTCAAGCCGCGTGCCAGCGGTTCGAGCGCCGGCGTGTCGATCGTGCGCACGCACGAAGAGTGGACCAAAGCGATGATCGGCGTTGCGCCGCGCACGACCCAAATCGTGGTCGAAGAGTTCATACCGGGCCGCGAATTTTCGAGCGGCGTGCTGGGTGAAGAAGCGCTGCCGCTCGTCGAGATCATCGCCGGCGACGAGTTCTATTCATACGATGCGAAATACAAGCCCGGCGGCTCACGCCACCTCGTGCCGGCGCCGATCGACGGCGATCTGACCGCGCGCCTGCAAATGCTCGCGCTGTCGGTCCACCGCATGCTGGGGTTGCGCGATTACTCGCGCACCGATTTCATCGTGACCAAAGAAGGCCGCCCGTACATCCTCGAGATCAACGCACTGCCCGGACTCACGCCGCTTTCGCTGTTACCGGATGAGGCCAAGGCCGCCGGGATCCCGTTCGAAGCACTGATCGACCGGCTGCTGCAGGCCGCGCTCGGCCGCGCAGTCCTCGTTTAGTTCACAGAAACGGCGAAGCGACAAAAGACAGAAGGCGGCGGCCCCGGCTTCTTGGAAGTGCCAAAATCTTATGCCTGGAATTGTAGTTGATCGTGGTCTCGAGGGCGTCAACGTTGGTGAAACCGTCCTCTCTAACGTCGAGGGTGAAGTCGGGCGGTTAACGTTCCGCGGATACGACATCGACGATCTTGCTCCGAAGGCGACGTACGAAGAGGTCGTCTCCCTCATGCTCCATGGGAAGCTGCCGACGGCCGCCGAGCTGGCGGCGCTCGAAGCGAAGCTGAGCTCCCTGCGGGCGCTTCCCGAAGCGACGCTGGCCCTGCTACGAGCCTTGCCGCGCGATGCGTGGCCGATGGACGTGCTGCGCACGGCCGTTTCGTCGCTCTCGCTGCCGCTGCCGCACAAGCCGTCCGGCGTGCACGCCTCCGACGTCGACGCCGCGCTGAGCCTGGTGGCGAAAACCACCACGATCGTGGCCGCTTGGGACCGCCTGCGACAAGGTCTCGAGCCGATCGCGCCGCACCCGACGCTCGGTACCGCCGCGAACTTTCTGTACATGAAGACCGGCAAAGAGCCGACTGCTGAGAACGCCAAAGCGCTCGACCAGTACTACGTGCTGCTCGTCGACCACGGCTACAACGCCTCGACCTTCTCGGCCCGCGTCACGGCTTCGACCAACGCCGACCTCTACTGCGCGATCACCGCTGCGCTCGCCACGCTGACCGGCGAGCTGCACGGCGGCGCGCCGAGCCAAGTGCAAGACTCGCTCGTCGACGTCGGTTCGCCCGACAAAGCCGAGCAATGGGTGCGCGATCTCATCAAGCGCAAAGGCCGCCTTATGGGCATGGGTCACCGCGAATACAAAGTGCGCGACCCGCGTGCGAAGCATCTCGAAGAAACCGCCAAGCGCCTCAACAACGGCGGCGGCAGCTATGCGATCGCCCGGGCGCTCGAAGATGCGTGGAACAAAGTCATCGCCGAAGAAAAACCGCAAGCGCGGATTTTCGCCAACGTCGACTTCTACACGGCGCCGGCACTCGGCGCGCTCGGTATCCCGAGCGATGAATACACGTGCATGTTCGCGTGCTCGCGTATGGCCGGCTGGTGCGCGCACGTGCTCGAGCAGTACGCCAACAACCGCCTGATCCGTCCGCAAGTCACCTACACCGGGCCGGAAGTGCATCCGTTCGAGCCGATCGCCGAACGCGGACGCGAACCGGCCGGCAGCGCGCGCTCCTGAGTAACCGCCGGGCCGTCGTCGAACGCACGACCAAAGAGACGCAGATCGATCTGCGCCTCGGTCTTGACGGCGGCCCGATCGAGATCGACACCGACGTCAAGTTTCTCGACCACATGCTCGACGCGTTCGCGCGTCACTCGGGCTGCGCGCTGCAGCTCGTCGCGCGCGGCGACGGCCTCGACAACCACCATCTGATCGAAGACGTCGGCATCGCGCTCGGCAAGGCGATCTACGAAGCGCTGGGCGAGAAGCGCGGCATCGCGCGTTACGGTTCGATGATGGTGCCGCTCGACGACGCGCTCGTCGCCGGCAGCATCGATCTTTCCGGCCGCAGCTACCTAAACTTCAGCGTGCGGTTCGACGGCGTCGAAAACCTCGGCGACTTCAAGACCGAGATGATCCGCGAATTCTTCCGCGCCGTCGTCGACAACGGCAAATTCAACCTGCACTTGATCCAAATGAACGGCGACGTCGCGCACCACTTGTGCGAAGCGTCGTTCAAAGCGTTCGCCAAAGCCTTCGCCCAAGCAAAAACCCTAACCGGCAGCGACGAAATCCTCTCCACCAAAGGTCTGCTCGAATAGTGTCATCCCGAGCAAAGCGCGAAGCGCGTCGTCGAGGGACAGCCACTCAGCCACAACGATAGAGGCGGTCCTCGACAAGCTCGGGATGAGACGCGCGCGCCACTATCGAGCTGCTATCGCGGGCGGATGCGATAGATTCCGCCGTCGAGATCGTCGCTGACGAACAGGCTGCCGTCGGGTGCGACGGCGACGCCGGTTGGGCGCGCGCGGCGCCGGCCGTCGGCGAGTTGCCAGCCGCCGATGAACTCTTTCCACTGCGCTGAGGGGTCGTTCCAGTCGACCGGCGTCTTCGGATCGTCGCCGTTCATCGGCACGAACACGACGCGCGGCGGAACCGGCGGCGCATGCCAGGAGCCGTGCAGCGTCACGAACGCGCCGCCGCGATACGCGTCGGGAAACGCATGCGCGCCGGCCGGATGCAGCGGATAGAACACCGCGCCGATCGGCGTTTCGTAGGCCGGAAAAACGACGCGCGGAACCGTCTGCGTGGAACAATCGTGACCGTCCACCGCTTGGTGGTTTTCGTAGCAGAATGGCCAGCCGTAGTCGGCGACGCCCGCGTGCAGCGTCAACGGGTCGAACATCTCGTAGGGATGGCCTTTGGGCAACTCGTCTTGACCCGCGACGCCGATCCACAACGTGCCGGTCTGCGGATTGACCGCGAGCGCGATCGCATTGCGCACGTGGCGCGCTTTGGCCGTCATCCCGCTGCCGTCGAGGTTCATCTCTTGCACCGTTGCGCGCGTTGCGTCGAGATCGGGGTTGCAGTTGTTGCACGACGAGCCGACGCTCGCGTAGAGACGGTCCTTCGCCACCGCGACGGTGGTCGTCACGTGCGCGCCCGATGCGCCGCTCGTGCGCACCGATGCAATCTTGCGCGGTGGCGCGCTCGGTGCGCGATCGCCCGCGTGATAGGGCAATTCGTACACGCCGAACTGCGCGCCGAGATACATCCGGTCGCCGTCGATCGTGATGCCTGCGACCGGATGATCGGTGATTTGCGTGAACGTTTTGGCCGGCGCCGCGTTGCCTTCGGCATCGGCGACGATGTCGACCGTGTTCCCCGAAGTTCCGACGAACAGGTCGCCGTTGGGCGCGACTGCGAGTTCGCGGCCGCCCTCGACCGTCGCAATTCGCTCGATCGTGAAGCCCGCCGGGACGGTCAACCCGACGGGCACCGCCGCGGCCCGCACGCCGGCGGGGGCAAGAAAAGCGAGCACGGTGAGCGCGAGGAGCATGCGCAGCGACGACATCATGCCGGGTGTTTCCCCACCCGCGCGTGAAATGATGCGCCAATGGAACCCCAGGGACGCAAGCGGCTCGCCGTGCTGGATTATGGCGGCGGCAACATCGGCTCGCTCGTCGCAGCGCTCGAACGGCGCGGCGTTGCCTTCGAATTGACGGAAGACCCCAAGCGCGTCGTCGCGGCCGACGCTGCAATTTTGCCCGGCGACGGCGCGTTCGGCGCGACGATGACGGCGCTGCGCGAACGGCATCTCGATCGCGCGGTGCGCGAAGTCGTTGCCGCCGGCAAACCGTTTCTCGGTATTTGCGTCGGCATGCAAGTGCTGTTCGAAACGAGCGATGAGTTCGGCGACGACGCCGGTTTGGGGATCTTCAACGGTCACGTGCGCCGGTTCGAAGGCGCGCCGCGCGTGCCGCACATGGGCTGGAACGACCTGCGCATCGAGCGCCGGCACCCGTTCACGGCGGGACTGCACGGCGGCGAGTTCGCGTACTTCCTGCACTCTTACCGCGTGGCCGACAGCGACGCGATGGTGGCGAGCGCCGATTACGGCGGCCGGTTTGCGGCGATCGTCGCGCGCGACAACGTGATGGCGACGCAGTTCCATCCCGAGAAGAGTCAGCGCACGGGTGCGGTGCTGCTCGATAATTTTCTTGCGCTAGCGTTGTGACGCACGCGTTGCGGTTGTTCCCGGCGATCGATCTGCGCGCCGGCAAATGCGTGCGCCTCGAACGCGGCGATCCCTCGCGCGAGACGCGCTACGACGACGACCCGGTCGCGCGTGCGCGCGCGTTCGTCGCGTCGGGTGCGACGGCGCTGCACGTGGTGGATCTCGACGGCGCGTTCGGTTCGGGCGAAAACGCGGCCGCGTTGCGCGCGATCTGCGGGGCGGTCGACGTGCCGGTGCAAACCGGCGGCGGCGTCCGCACAGCGGCCGACGTGCAGGCGCGGATCGACGCGGGCGCGGCGGCCGTCGTCCTCGGCACGATCCTGATCGAAGAGCCCGACGTCGCGCGGGCGATCGTGGCGGCGTTCGGCGAGCGGATCGTGGCCGGTATCGACGCACGCGGCGACCGCGTCGCGACGCGCGGCTGGCAGAAAGACGCCGGCATCCTGCGCGACGATCTGGTGCGCGAGGTTGCGGCCTGGGGCGTGCGCAGGATCGTGTATACCGAGATCGCGCGCGACGGGATGGGTTCCGGTTACGACGTCGCGGCGCTGGCGCACGTCGCGGGCCTCGCGCCGGTCGGGATCACCGCCAGCGGCGGCGCGAAGACGCTGGCCGACCTGCTCGCGCTGCGCGACGGAACCCCGGCGAACGTCGACGCCGCGATCATCGGCCGGGCTCTTTACGAAGGCACGCTCGATTTACGTACGGCTCTTAACGCTTTGACCTAGGGATTTTCCCGTAATCCGGGGGACAAATCACCAAAGATGCTCACCAAAGCCGACAACGA
This sequence comes from Vulcanimicrobiota bacterium, assembly GCA_963845455.1. Lineage (GTDB taxonomy): Bacteria > Vulcanimicrobiota > Vulcanimicrobiia > Vulcanimicrobiales > Vulcanimicrobiaceae > Lustribacter. The sequence continues at coordinate 42,920 of CAWJSM010000010.1, forward strand.
GTTGCTGGTTCGCACCGGACCGAAAACGCCGATGGGCGAGCTCTTCCGTCGCTTTTGGACGCCCATCATGCCGGCGTCCGAACTCGGCGCTCCGGATTCGCCGCCGGTCCGCGCGCGGATTCTCGGTGAGGACCTCGTCGCGTTTCGCGATGCGAACGGCACGGCCGGCGTGTCGTCGTATCCGGCGCTCGAACGCGGCGGTTTGATCTGGGCGTTCATGGGGCCGCCGGATTTGATGCCGGAGTTTCCCGCCATCGAAGCGTTTGCCGTGCCCGCCGATCACCGTTCGATCACGAAGATGATCGCGCGCGGCAACTACGCGCAGATGCAAGAGGGCGACGTCGATTCGAGTCACGTCTCGTTTCTGCACAGCCGGCAGGACGGGAAGCCGATCCCCGGCGGACGCGTCGATGCGACCGTGTTCGCCGACCGCCAGCCGCGCTGGTTTACGGCCGATACCGATTACGGCTTGATGCTCTCCGCGCAGCGCGATGCGGGCGCAGACACGTTTCACTGGCGCGTCAACCAGTATTTGATGCCGTACACGGTGCTGATCGCGGCGCCGCCGGACACGCCGGTGTTGACGCAAGTGCGCGTGCCGATCGATGACGACCACACGCTGCACTTCCGCATTTGGTCGAACGCCGATCATCCGATCACCCCCGCCGAACGCGCGGTGCTCGAGGACGGCGTGACCGTGCCCGAGCTCGTGCCGGGAACGTTCTCGACCAAGGAAGACTACGAGAACGATTACCTGATCGATCGCGACGAACAGCGCCGCGCGAGCTTTACCGGCATCAAGTCGATCGTCGCGCAAGACCTCGCCGTGACGCAGGATCAGGGCGGTTACGGCACGATCGCCGATCGCAGCCGCGAATACCTCACGAGTTCCGACAAAGCGATCATCGCGTTGCGCAAGCGTCTATTGACGCGGGCGAAGCAATTGATGCAAGGCATCGAACCGCCGGAGCCGCGCAACCCCCAGGCCTACAGCGTGCGTCCGGGCGACTTCAAGCTGCCGCGCACGGTAACCGTGGCCGACGGCGCAAAAGAGCTGCTGCTGGCGACCGTTCGCGCGTGAACGCCGCCCTGAGCTTCGCCATGGTGGATCTGGGTGAGGCGCCCTCGACCGGCGCCGATCGCCGGCGCGCGTTCGCCGTGGCGGCCGTGCTCGTCTTCGGCGTGCTGCTGGTCATTCCGGAGATCTCGCATCCGCTCGGTACGTCATACCCGATCTTCGCGATCGTGATGGCGCTATCGATTGCAGCTATCGCGATCACGTCGTTGCTGCTCTGGGCGCAGTCGCGCGTCACGCGATCCGTTCCGCTCACCGTGCTCGCGCTGGGTTACCAGCTCACCGCGATCGTGATGATCCCGTATCTGCTGTTCTACCGGGGCTTGTGGCCGCAGCTGATCCAATGGATGTCCGCCGATTCGCAGACGTCGGGCTGGCTGTGGGTCGAGTGGCACGCGCTGTTCATCTGCTCTGCGATCGCCTACTATATCGCGCGCGGCTACAATCAGCACGAGTCGTCCGCCGCGCGCGTTCCGTCGATTTCAGTCGCGCGTGTTCTGGGGCGGGATTGCGTTTCTCGCGCTGACCGTTCCGCCGCTGATCTGGATCGACGGTTTGCCGGTGCTCTCGAACAACGGCACGTTCACGCCGCTCTTCAACGGGATCAGCTACGCGATGAGTTTGGGCGCCGCCGCCGCGATGGTGCTGGCCTACCGGACCAGCCGCTTTCGCTCGCTGCTCGACCTTTGGCTCGCGATCGCGTGCCTCTCGATGTTTGCCGATGTGACGCTGCAGCATTTCGCCCGTCAGTTCACGGCCGGCTGGTACGCCTCGCGCGTGAGCATCCTGCTGGCGGCGAGCGCCGTGCTCTGCGTGCTGCTGTTCCAAACGGCGACGATCTACGCGCAGCTCGCGGTGACGGCGGAACGCCTGCGCAACGAATCGCTCACCGACGTGCTGACCAATCTCGCGAATCGCCGCAGCTTCGATCAGCGTTTCAGCGACATGCTGCGCGATTGTGCGCGCGACTCGCAGCCGCTGGCGCTGCTGATGATCGACGTCGATAACTTCAAGGCGTACAACGACACGTTCGGTCATCAAGGCGGCGACGATTGCTTGCGTACGATCGCCGGCGCGTTGCTGAACAACGCCACGCGCGCGTTGGATCTGGTCGCGCGCATCGGCGGCGAAGAGATGGCGGTGATCTTGCCCGACGTCGATCTGGCGGGCGCGCTCGTCGTCGCCGAACGGATGCGCGCGGCCGTCTATGCGGCCGGATTACCGTCCGGTTCCGGGGCTGCGCACCCGCTCGTGTCGATCAGCATCGGGGTCAGCGCGACGCGCAACGCGGCCGCCACCAGCGCCGGCGATCTCATGGCCGTTGCCGACCGCGCGCTCTATCACGCGAAAGAAGGCGGCCGCAACCGGGCCGTCGAGCTCGGCGAGCCGCTCGCTCGCGCTGGGCGTTCCCGACGCCTGATCAGGGCGCGGCGACGAGGTAGGTGCGCGGGACGTGCGCGGGCAGGCGCGCGACGGTTTCGTAGGCGATCGTCCCGGTAGCGGCGGCCAGATCGTCGGCGCCGATCGACGCATGCCCGTCGGTGCCGATCAGCGTGACGATGCTGCCGGGTGCCGCATCGGGCGCGTCGGTACAATCGACGAACGTCATGTTCATGCACACGCGGCCCACGATGCGGCAGCGTTGACCGACGATCAAGACCTGGCCGTGCTCGCCCGCATTGCGCGCTAAACCCTCGGCATAGCCGATCGGCAGGACGCCGATGCGCGAGGGCCGTTTGGTGTGATAGGCGCAGCCGTAGCCGACCGGCGTGTGCGCGGGAACGTCGTGCACGATCACGAGCCGCGTGCGCCACTCGAGCGCGGGCTTGAGTGCGAAGCCGCGATCGCGCATCGTGCGTTCCGTCTCGGGCGACGGCCACAAGCCGTAAATGCCGATGCCGGTGCGCACCGCATCGAGGCGCGTTTCGGGCCACAGCATCGCGGCCGCGGTGGCGGCGATGTGCCGCTCGACGCGGGGATCGACGTCGCGCGTCGCGGTTGCGAACGCGTCGAGCTGCTCGCGCGTAAACGTCGAGTCGAGTTCTTCGGCTGCCGCGAGGTGCGAGAACGACGCCGGCGAGTTCGAGCGACGGATGCGCGGCGTAGCGCGCCAGCCGCGCCGGGGCATCGGCGACGCGCATGCCCAGGCGCGCGACGCCGGTGTCGATCTTGGCGTGAACGCGGAACGGCGCGCCGGCAGCGTGCGCTGCGTCGGTGACGTCGTCAAGGTAGGAGCCGCCGTCCCATAGCGTGATCTCGACGCCGGCGGCGTGCGCGGCCGCGAGCTTCGGCGCGCGGATCGGCCCCAGCACGTGGATCGGCGACGTCGACGTTCGCTTCGCGCAGCGCGAGCGCTTCATCGAGTTCGTAGACCGCGAGGCGCGCGCACGCGTCCGTCGAGCGCGCGCGCGACTTCGACCAAGCCGTGGCCGTAGGCGTTGGATTTGATCACCGGCACGACCCGTGCCGGCGCCGTCAGCGCGGCCAGCGCGTCGACGTTGCGAACGATCGCGCCGAGATCGATCCGCAGCTCGGCGATCACCGCGTGCGCAGCAACCGTGAGGCCGTGAGCGCCAGCGGGATCCCGAAGAACAAGATAAAGCCGACCATGTCGCGGTCGAACGTGTAGATGTTCGGCGGGGTGAAGTGGCCGGCGCCCACGAGCACGACTTGCATGACGAACCAGACGATCACGCCGAAGCCGGCGCCCGAGATCAACGGCCGGGTCAGCAGCTGCGGCTGGTGCCGCGCGGCATAGACGTAGCCGAACGCCCACAGAATCGTGCCGGCGAAAAGGACGGCCACCCCCCAGGGGACGGCCGAGGGCCCGTCTCCCAGGGCGGCTCCGCCGACGGCCGAAGCCAGGAATGCGTAGGTCGTGCTCACGGGCAAGCCGGCCCGAATCTCCGCAAAGGCCGCGAAGGCCGCCAGCGTGATGCCGGAAACCAGGCCGGCGCAGATCCCGGCGGTCAGCCATTCGCGCGAAACGAGCTGTCGAGTCATATCCGGGCAGTTCTCGCGCCCCCTCCGGCGCTCCGGCAGGACCCAGAATCGCAAATTTGCCTCTTGCACTCTAGCCCTGAGTCTGCTAATCTGGTTGGTGCTGGCACTCGGGTGCCAGAACTGCCAACAATTGTTTGGAGGAGTTTTTTCGTGAATTTGAAGCCACTGGGCGATCGCGTGGTCGTCGAGCACGTGGAGCAAGCTGAGAAGAGCGCCGGCGGCGTTTTTCTCCCCGACACGGCCAAAGAGAAGCCGCAAGAAGGCCGCGTCCTCGCAGTCGGTACGGGCCGCGTTCTCGACAATGGCACAACCTTGCCGGTCAGCGTGAAGGTCGGCGACCGTATTCTCTACTCGAAGTACTCGGGATCCGAGATCAAACTCGAAGGCACCGAATACCTCATCATCTCGGAAAAAGACGTTCTCGCGATTGTCGATGAGCGCGTTCCGGCTGGAGCTAAAAACTAGTCATGGCAGCAAAGCAACTCGTTTTTGACGAGAACGCACGTCGCGCACTCGAGCGCGGTGCGAACATTCTCGCCGATGCGGTCAAAGTCACGCTCGGGCCGAAAGGCCGCAACGTCGTGTTGGACAAGAAGTTCGGTTCGCCGACGATCACCAACGACGGTGTGACGATCGCGAAAGAAATCGAACTCCCCGACGTGTTCGAAAACATGGGCGCACAGCTCGTGAAGGAAGTCGCGTCGAAGACCAACGACATCGCCGGCGACGGCACGACCACCGCGACGGTGCTGGCGCAAGCCATCATCCGCGAAGGTCTGCGCAACGTCACCGCGGGTTCGAACCCGCTCCTGATCAAGCGCGGCATCGAGAAGGCTGTCGAAGCGGCCGTTGCCGAGATGCAGAAGATGGTTCAGATCGTCGACACGCCGGAGAAGATCGCGCAAGTCGCGTCGATCTCGGCGAACGATAAGGAAATCGGCGGACTGATTTCCGAGGCGATGAAGGCTGTCGGCAAAGACGGCGTCATCACGGTTGAAGAGTCGAAGTCGATGAAGACCGACGTCGAGACCAAAGACGGCATGCTCTTCGACAAGGGCTACATCTCGCCGTACATGGTCACCGATTCGGAACGCATGGAAGCGACGCTCAGCGATCCGTACATCCTCGTCACGGAACGCAAGATCTCGGCGATCGCCGACATCCTGCCGCTCCTCGAGAAGATCGTCCAAGTTCAGAAGCCGCTCTTGATCATCGCCGAAGACGTCGAAGGCGAAGCCCTCGCGACGCTCGTCGTCAACAAGCTGCGCGGAACGTTCACGACCGTCGCCGTCAAGGCGCCGGGCTTCGGCGACCGCCGCAAAGAGATGCTCAAGGACATCGCGACCCTCACCGGCGCGACCGTCGTGAGCGAAGAGCTCGGCCTCAAGCTCGACAAGGTCACCCCGGAACTGCTCGGCCAAGCGAAGACCGTCAAAATCACCAAGGAAGAGACGACCATCGTCGACGGCCGTGGTAAAGAAGACGCGATCAAGGGTCGCATCGAGATGATCAAGCGTCAGATCGAAGAGACCGATTCCGATTTCGACCGCGAGAAGCTGCAAGAACGTCTTGCCAAGCTCTCCGGCGGCGTCGCCGTCATCCAAGTCGGCGCGGCCACCGAAACCGAACTCAAAGAGAAGAAGCACCGCATCGAAGATGCCCTCTCGGCGACCCGCGCGGCCGTTCAAGAAGGCATGATCCCCGGCGGCGGCAGCTCGCTCGTCCACGCGCTCAAGGCGTTCGACAACATCAAGTCGGATTCGCACGAAGAGCAAATCGGCATCGACATCATCCGTCGCGCACTCGAAGAACCGCTCCGCCAGATCGCGGAAAACGCGGGCTTCGAAGGCTCGGTTGAAGTGAACGCCGTCAAGGCTGCGGCCCCCGGCCAAGGCTTCGACGCGATGAGCGGCAAGCTCGTCGACATGATCAAGACCGGCATCGTTGAGCCGTTCAAGGTCACGCGTTCGGCCCTCCAAAACGCTGCGTCGATCGGCGCGCTCGTTCTCACGACCGAGACCCTGATCGCCGACAAACCCGAACCGAAGGCTCCGGCCGGCGGCGCTCCGGGCGGCATGGGCGGCATGGGCGGCGGCTACGACATGATGTAGGTGTTGAATCGCCTGCACGGCGATTCCAACACATCAGTCGTGATGTTAAGGCGCTCCGGTAAATCGGGGCGCCTCTTTTTCTATTTTCTTGCCTTAGCGCTACATCTGCGCGGGATCACACACGGGTGCGGCCGTATTTCGGTATAGTAGGCCCGGGAAGGAGGGGATGGTTGGAAGCGAGTTCTCGGGTTGACGTCTATCTGTTTTTCTCGTTCGATCTCGTCGGCTCGAGCCGGCTCAAGGCTCAGAAGTTCGATCGCTTCCATTGGGTTGAGCTCTTCCGCTTCTTCCACAGCGAATGCCGTCGCCACATCACGAGCCGCGGTGTCGAGAACGCGATCGTCTGGAAGTATCAGGGCGATGAGGTGCTGTTCTATCAGCGCATCGAAACGGCGTATCAGGTGGAACATAGCATCCGTGCCATCGACCGGACCCTCGGCGCGTTGATGAACGAATTCGGCGCGAGCGCCAAGTACGCCGCGGCGACCGAATACATCTCGATCCGCGCCTTGGCCTGGATCGCGCCGGTGCTCTCGTTTGCCGAGAACGTGCCGCCGAAAATGGCCGAGCTCGTGGCCGAACTCGAAAAGCGCGAATTGCTGACCGGCGATCAGATGTTCCACGACCGCGAAAATCAGATCTTGGATTTCCTCGGGCCCAACATCGACACCGGCTTCCAGCTCGCCGCATCCGCGCGGCCCGAACGGATCACGATCAGCTCGGCGCTGGCCGATTTTCTGCGCGGGTCCGATCGTCCGGTGCTCGACGCGATCATCGAGGCCGGCAGCTGATCTAGCTGCGCAGGCCGATCACGTTGCGCACGTAGGTGACCGCGCCGTGCGCGTGCGCGCCGTCGGAGACGTAGCCGGCGTACCCGTCGGGCCGTAACACGAGCGTGATCGCCGCGTGCTGATCGTGCGGGTGCATGACGATCGTCTGCGGCCGGTAACTCGCGGGCCGCGCCCCGCGCACGCGCATGCCGGCGCGCAGACCGCGGCGCGCGGGTGAGCCGTTCACCGACAGCGGGCTGTGTGGATAGGCGATCCGCAGTTGCGCGACGTTCTCGCGCAAGCGGTCGCGCACCAGCGGCAGATGCGAGGCGACCGGCAGCACCGCGTTGCGCAAGGCGCGCACCATCGTGTTGGCGTTGAACGCGAGCCGGTTGCCGTAATCCGTCGCAGCCAGCAGCGCGCGGCCGACCGCTCCGCGTTCTTCAGCGTACGTGTCGAGCAACGCCGGCGGCACGTCCTCGCGGATCACGAGCGCGAGTTTCCAGCCGAGGTTCACGGCATCGCCGATGCCGCTGTTCATGCCCTGGCCGCCGATCGGCGAGTGGATGTGCGCGGCGTCGCCGAGCAAGAACGCGTTGCCCGCACGCAGGCTCTCGACGCGGCGCTGGTGGACGTGGTAGTTCGCCATCCACATCGTCTCGCGAATGCGCGCGGGAAACGCTTGGGCGGTCAGCGCCGCATCGAAGGCCGCGGCTTCGGGCGGATCGGGCAGACCGCGCGGCGATTCGACGATGATGCGCCAGCCGTCGCGCAGCGGAAAGAGCGCGGTCGCGCCCCCGTCGGTCGCAAGGTGCACGTGCAGGGTGTCGGGCGTGAGCTCGGTGTCGAGGCGGACGTCGGCCAGCGCGAAGCGCTCCGGGAGCGCGTGGCCGGTAAACGGCAGATCGAGCAAATGGCGCACGGTGCTGTGCGCGCCGTCGCACGCGGCGAGAAAACGCGTGTTGACGCGTTCGATGCCCGAGGCCCCGGCAAGGTCGAGGACGACGCTGTCAGCATCTTGCCAGATCGCGGTGAGCGTCACGCCGCGTTCGATCGTCACGCCGATCGCTTCGAGCGCCTCGCGCATCACGCGCTCGGTGTCGGTCTGCGGAATCATCGCGAGGAACGGATACGACGTCGGCAGGTCGCTGAAATCCGCCTCGATCAGCGCCCGCGCGCCGGCGGCAATCCGCACGTGTTCGACGCGCTGCGCGTAATTGAGGAGCCGGTCGGTGATGTGTGCGGCCTCGAGCAGCTCCAGCGTGCGCGCCTGAACCCCCAGTGCCTGCGAATGTTCGGCGCCGGCCGGCGCTTTGTCGATGATACGAAAAGGTACGTCGAAGCGCGCCAGCTCGAGCGCGAGGCTCATGCCGGTTGGACCGGCGCCGCAAATCACGACGGGTACAGATGCGCTCACGAGCACCTTCTACCCACAAACGCGGCGAAGAAATATTCCGTCCTGCCGGCCTTACGGCGCCTTTACTTTTAGGCCCAAGGAAAGCGCGTTGGCTGCGTAGTTTACTCGGAGAACGCAGAAGAAAGGAGAGCCGCGTGGTTGACCTTCAGACCGTAAGCGACGACGTCACGCAGTATTTCCCGAGGGGTCACCGCTTCTTCAAAACCGGCGACCATGGTGAAGTCATGTACATCGTGACTTCGGGCGAGGTCGAGATCGTACTACGCGGCAAGCTGCTCGAAACCGTCGGCACCGGCAGCGTCTTCGGTGAGATGGCCATCATCGATGATCTCGAGCGCAGCGCCGAAGCGTACGCCAAAACCGACGTCAAGGTCGTCGTCATCGACCAAACGCGTTTCTACCAGCTCACGCGCAACGATCCGTCCTTCGCCCTGCGCATCATGAAAATCATCACGCACCGACTGCGCAAACTGGACAATCTGCTCTAGGACGCGGCGCGCACGACGCCGACGAGATCCTCGGCCGTACGCAACGCCGACGCCACCGCCTGATCCATGTTGTAGTAGCGATACTCCGCTAGCCGGCCGACGAACGTCACGCCGCGCGTGCGTTGCGCGAGCAGCGCGTACTTGCGATACTGCTCGCGGCTTTCGGGCGCCGGAATCGGATAGTACGGTTCGCCTTCGTCGCTCGGATACTCACGCGAGATGATCGTCTTCGCGTGGCGCTGCCCGGTAAGGTGCTTATATTCCGTCGTCCGCAGGTGCGGTACGTCTTCCGACGGTTCGTTGATGCAGCCGGCGTGCTGATACCGCTCCACATCGTGCGTCTCGAATTCAAAGCGCAGCGAGCGATACGGCAGCTTGCCGAAGCGGTGTTCGAAATACGCGTCGATCGGCCCGGTGAACACGACGTGACGGAAATGCGCGCGGTCGGCGATCTCGGCGTAGTCGACGCCGAGCACGCGCTCGATGCGCGGGTGGTTCGTCATGCGCTCCACCATGGCGGTATACCCGTCCGCCGGCATCAGCTGAAAACGGTCGGTGAAGTAGCGGTCGTCGGTGTTGGTGCGCGTCGGGATGCGACCGCAGACGCTGGCGTCGAGCGCGGAGGGGTCGAGACCCCAATGCTTGCGCGTGTAGCCGGCGAAAAAACGTTCGTAGAGTTCGCGTCCGACACGCGAGACGATCACGTCCTCGGAGGTGCGGATCGCGCCGCGCGGCTCGGCGACTCGCGCGAGAAACGCCGTCACGCCGGCTTCATCAAGCGAGAGCCCGTAGAGCGCGTTGATCGTCGTGCGGTTGATCGGGATCGGCAGCAGCCGGCCGTCGACGTTCGCCAGCACCCGGTGCTCGTAGGGCCGCCAGGCCGTAAACGCGCCCAGGTAGTCGATGACCTCCTCGGAGTTGGTATGAAAGACGTGCGGGCCGTACTGATGGTACTGCAAGCCGTCCGCATCGACGGGGTCGTGGCAGTTGCCGGCCAGGTGGGGGCGGCGGTCGATCAGCAAGACGTTCGCGCCGAACTCGCTTGCACACCGCTCGGCGATCGTGCTGCCTGCAAGGCCGGCGCCCACGACTAAGACATCGTAGGCGGACACGCTGGCTTGGACCGCCTGCAAGGCCGCCGGGTTGCCTCGGGTTGCCTTAGGGCTCGGGCTGCCTTATGGGAAGGTTATCCTGCACACGCGCCTGTGGATGGTGTGGATGAAGGGCCGCCTGGGGAGCGTTGTCCAGTGGGCCAAGTGAGGGTCCGCGCCTCGGGGGGAACCTGTGGTCAATGCAGCCCTTGCTCGATGAGTACCCGCTGGTCGACTTCTTCGATGAATTTGCCGACGAACTCGGCGTGCCGCGGGCCCACTATGCGGGCCTCGCTGCCACCCTGCGCTCGATCGACATCGCCGAATTCCGGCACCGCGTCGACCTCGTCAACTCGGTGCTCTTGCAGCGCGGCGTCACGTTCACCGTCTATTCCGACAGCCGGGGAACCGAGCGTATCCTGCCGTTCGACCTGATTCCGCGCATCGTACCGGGCAACGAGTGGGCGCTGATCAAACGCGGCATCGCGCAGCGCGTGATGGCCCTCAACGCCTTTCTCGGCGACATCTACGGACCGCAGCGAATTCTGCACGAGGGCCGCATCTCCGCGGAGATGGTGTTCTCCTCGAAGTTCTTCAACCGTGAGATGATTGGTTTCCGCGTTCCGCGCGACGTGTACATCCACGTCTCGGGCTGCGACCTCATTCGCGGCCGCGACGGCACCTACTACGTGCTCGAAGACAACTTGCGCACGCCCTCCGGCATTTCGTACGTGCTCGAGAACCGCGACGTGCTCAAGCGTTCCTTTCCGCGGCTGTTCGAACACTATCAGCCGCTGCCCGTCGACGACTACCCGCGGCGGCTGCTCGATGCGTTGCGGCATTCGGCGCCGGCGGGGGTCAGCGATCCGACGGTCGTGCTGCTGACGCCCGGAATCTACAACTCCGCGTACTTCGAGCATACCGTGCTCGCGCGGCGCATGGGCGTCGAGCTCGTCGAGGGCAGCGATCTGCTCGTGCACGACAACGTCGTCTACATGAAAACGACCAAGGGTTTGCAACGCGTCGACGTGATCTATCGCCGCATCGACGATGACTATTTGGATCCGCTCGTGTTCAAGGCCGATTCGACGCTGGGCGTTGCCGGCTTGATGAACGCCTACCGCGCGGGGGCGGTGGGTATCGCGAACGCGGTCGGAACCGGCGTGGCCGACGATAAGGCGATCTATCCGTTCGTACCCGAGATCATCCGCTTCTATTTGGGGGAAGAACCGATTCTGCCGAACGTGCCGACCTATGATTGCACCGACGACTTGCAGCGCCGGCATGTGTGCTCGCACCTCGATGAGCTCGTTGTGAAGAATACCAATCAATCCGGCGGGTACGGCATGCTGATGGGCCCGTTCGCGTCCGCGGCCGAGCGCGCGCGCTTCAAAGAAGCGATTGAGGCTTCGCCGCGCGACTTCATAGCCCAGCCGATCATCCCGCTCTCATGTCATCCGACGATCGTGGGCGAGACGCTCGCGCCGCGTCACATCGATCTGCGGCCCTTCGTGCTGTTGGGCGATCAGGTCGACGTTCCGCCGACCGCGTTGACGCGCGTGGCGCTGACCGAAGGCTCGCTCGTAGTGAATTCCTCGCAGGGCGGCGGCAGCAAAGACACCTGGGTCTTGGACGACTAGACGTGCTATCTCGCGTTGCAGAATCACTGTACTGGATGAGCCGCAACGTCGAACGCGCAGAAACGCTGGCGCGTATTCTCGACGTGAACTACAACCGCACCGTCGACCGCAATGCGGCCGGCCGCGAACGCGCCGCGCGCATCTGGCGCAGCGTCTTCGACATGGCGGGCATTGCCGCCGACGTCGAATTGCTCGAAGGCGCGTCGCTCGCGTCGGCGGCGTTCGAACGCTGCACGTTTTCGACCGAGTATCGCACCTCGATCGTGTCGTGCATCCGCATCGCGCGCTCGAACGCGCTCAGCGTGCGGGCCGAGCTGTCGACCGAAGTGTGGGAATGCCTCAACGGCCTCTATCTCTTCGTTGAAGCGCAATCGCCGCGGTCGGTCGCGCGCGAAGGCCCGTCATCGTTCTTGCGCAGCGTGCGCGATACGGCGCAAGCCTTCGGCGGAATCGTCGACGCGACGGTTTCGCACGATGACGAATGGAATTTCTTGCAGATCGGCCGCTATCTCGAGCGTGCCGCGATGACCGCGCGCATCCTGCGCAATCATGACTTCAGCGACGATTCCGCGCACGAGTGGCAGCGGCTGCTCGAGATGTGCTGCGCGAGCGAACCGTTTGCCAAGGCCCAGCGGCTTTCGTCCGATCCCAACGAGGCGCTCGCCTTTCTGTTCTTGCACCGCAGTTTTCCACGTTCGATTCGCTTCTGCACGCACGAAGTCGACCGGGCGTTGCATCGCATTTCCGAGACCGCGATGGGTGCCTATTCCAACGAGGCCGAGCGGGTGACCGGACGGCTGCAGGCAATGCTGGACTTCGTGCAGATCGGCGAGATTCTCGATGAAGGCGGAGATCGTTTTGCGGCGCGATTTGCCGAACGCGCCGACGCCATCGGCTCGTCGATCCAGTCGAGTTACTTCCCGCGGGTGCCGGTTGGTTAGTTTACGGACGCACGCCGTCGGCGCCGCCGGCAGGCTGGGTGAGCAAACGGCGACCGTAGATTGCGCGCGTGACGGCGTAGCACTCGCATGCGGCCGACTCGAGACCGGCCGAATCGTTGATGTGGAAGCGGCCGCGGCGATAGCTCAGATAGCCGGCAGCTTGCAGCGCGGCCGCCGCTACGCTGACGCCGGCGCGGCGGACGCCCAGCATCGTGGCCAGCGCTTCGTGCGTGAGCGGAAAGTCGGCCGAATGGACGCGGTCCGCGCTCATCAAGAGCCAGCGCGCACAGCGTTCGCTGACCAGGTGCAGGCGATTGCAGGCCACCGACTGCGAGAGCACGTCGATCACGGCCTGCAGGTAGCGGCCGACGGCGAGCCGCCAGCGTTCGTCGCGTTCGTAGCCGCGCAAAAAGTCGGCCACGGTCATCTTGTACGCTCGGCCGGGAATCTGACAGAACCAGCGCCCGAACGTGTCCTTCGTGCCGAGCGCAACCTGCGCCCCGCACATGCCCTCGTAGCCGACCGTCGCGGTCTCGATCGCCGAGCCGTCGTTCATGGTCGTCACGACCGAGATCACGCAATCGATCGGAAAATACACGTCGTTGGCCGGCGAGCCGTCGTCGTAGAGCGTTTGACGCACGCTCAGCTGAACGGTCTCCAACTGGTTGGAAATCGCTGCAAAGTCCTCGTTCGTCATCGCGTCGAGGAGAGTATTTCCGGAAGATTTAGAGATGGAGTGCCTCTACAACGGCGCCGGCGGCAAAAGTACCGTCGGAGCATTGAACAAATGGTACGTAGCAATGCATCTCATGTCGGTACGGTAGCGCGCCCTTACAGCCCGGGAGGCTGATATCGTGGAATTTACGATCCTGCACCAGACCACGTATCGCTATCCCGGCAAGATTCACGAGAGTTATAGCATCGTGCGTTTGCGGCCGCGCAGCGACTCTTCTCAGTACTGCACGAAGTACGAATTGAACGTTGCGCCGCGCGCCCGCGTGTTTTCCTATACCGACCGTTTCGGCAATGACGTACAGCATTTTGCGGTCCTGCCCGATCACGACGTGCTCTCGATCGTCGCGCGCTCGTCGGTGATCACCGTGCGCCCGGCGAATCCGCCGGCACCAACTCCCGTGACGAAGGATCAGTTAGCAGGCGATCCCAACGTACGCTGGCTCTACGACGAATTGCATGAGAGTCAGTACGTCACGTTCGGTCCGGAGTTGCGCGCATTTGCCGCTGAGGTCGGCGATCCGGGGCGCGACGACCTCGTCGCTTGGTTTCTGCACGCCGGTGCGACGATCAATCACCGATTCAGCTACGACCGCGAAGCGACCAGCGTTCAAACGACGATCGACGAATCGATCCGCGCGCGAGCCGGCGTCTGCCAAGACTTCGCGCACATCCTGGTTGCGCTTTGTCGCTACTACGGGATTCCGGCACGTTACGTGAGCGGCTACGTATTCAGCGGTGAGGAGGGGTCGGTGCTCGGCGCCGAGGCCTCCCACGCCTGGTGCGAGGCCTATCTCGGGCCGCACGGTTGGGTCGGCTACGACCCGACCAACGGCACCCTGATCGACGACCGCTTCGCCCGGATCGCGGTCGGCCGCGATTACCGTGATGTCAGCCCGGTCCGGGGCATATACAAGGGCGTGTCGCGGGCGAGCATGTCGGTGAACGTCGCGATGGAGGCCCTGCCGGGGAGCCAAGCCCAACAGCAGCAACAATAGCCGGCTGGCCGGGCCGAAACCGGAAACCCTTTCCCCTTGGCACTGTGTTTAGGCGAGTGCTAACCGAAGGAAGGAGGCTCGACCCGTGCGCCAAGACCCGTTTTTTGCTGAAGTAGACCGTGCGTTCGGCGTCCGTGCCCACGGGCGTTTTGAGCCCAATGCGGACGTATATATCGACGAAGCGCGGCAACGGATGGTGGTTCACGTCGAGCTGGCCGGATCCGACGGCGACGAGCTCCGCGTAGCCGTAGACGAGCGCTACCTCTACATCATGGGCACCCGGACCGACCGCGCCGAGAACCGTTCGGCATCGATCCTCCAAAAAGAAATTCTCTACGGCGAGTTCTATAAACGCATTCGCCTGCCGCTGCCGGTCGATGATTCCGGCGCGTCCGCAACATACCGCGACGGCATCCTGACCATCGAGCTCCCGCTCGGCGCTCGCGATCGCTTCCCGATCGTGCGGACCGAGATCCGCATGACCGTTAAAAGGACCCTGGCCTGATGGCACCCCGTAAATTGGTAACCCCCGACGTTCTGGGCATTCTGCCGCTGCAAGATGCCGTGCTTTTCCCCAACACCGTGATTCCGCTCGCCGTCATCAAGCGGCCCGGTATTGCGTTGGTGGAAGAAGCGCTCCGCGAAGGCAAGCAGATCGGCCTCGTCGTCCTCAAAGATAAGGACATCGAAGATCCCGGTCCGGACGACCTGCGCCGCATCGGCACGATCGGCACGATTCAGAAAATGCTGAAGGTCCCCGACGGCACGCTGCGCTGCATCGTTGCCGGCGGTCCCGTGTTCGAAATCGATCAGATCGTTTCGAGCGAGCCGTACCTGGCCGCGACGTATCACGAACTGCCCGAAGTCACCGAAGAAAACGACAACCTCGTTGCGATGCAGCGCAATCTCGGCACGCTTTTCCAGAAGCTGCTGGGTTACTTGCCGCAAGCGCCGCGCGAGATGGAGATGGAAGTCAATAACATCTCCGATCCGAACCTGCTGACGTACTTCGTCGCCTCGACGATGCGCCTCGACACCGCGGATCGCCAAGCGATCCTCGAAGAGCGCAATACCGAGAAGCGTCTGCGCAAGATCACGATGCTCATCACCAAGGAACTCGAGGTGGTGGAGCTCGGACACAAGATTCAATCCGATATCCAACGCGAGATGGAGAAGAATCAGCGTGAGTTCTACCTGCGCCAGCAACTGCGCGCAATTCAGGAAGAGCTAGGCGAAACCGATCCGCAGCAAGCCGAGACCAACGAGCTGCGCAAGAAGATCGATGAAGCCGAGATGCCCGAGGACGTCAAGAAGTCGGCCGATCGCGAACTCGACCGGCTGGCGAAAGTACCGACGGCCAGTCCCGAATACAGCGTCATCCGCACGTACTTGGATTGGCTCGTGCAACTGCCGTGGAACAAATCTACGTCGGATCAAATCGACATCGCCAAAGCGCGCGAGATTCTCGACGAAGATCACTACGATCTCGAAAAGGTCAAGGACCGCATCGTTGAGTACCTGGCCGTCGGCAAACTCAAGAAGAAGCTGACGGGGCCGATCCTGTGCTTCGTCGGACCGCCGGGCGTCGGCAAAACCTCGCTCGGACAGTCGATTGCGAAGGCGATGGGCCGCAAGTTCGTACGCCTCTCAGTGGGCGGCGTGCGCGACGAGGCCGAGATTCGCGGTCACCGGCGCACCTACATCGGTGCGATGCCGGGCACGATCGTGCGCGCTCTGCGCGATGCCGGGACGAACAATCCCGTCATGATGATCGACGAGATCGACAAAGTCGGCGGCGACTACCGCGGCGATCCGCAGTCGGCCCTGCTCGAAGTGCTCGATCCCGAACAGAACAACTCGTTCCGCGATCACTACCTCGATCTGCCGCTCGATCTCTCGCGCGTGCTCTTCATCTGCACGGCCAACACGCTGGACTCGATCTCGGGTCCGTTGCGCGACCGCATGGAGATCATCTCGCTCTCGGGTTACACCGAGATGGATAAGCTCCAGATCGCGAAGCGCTACCTCGTGCCCAAGCAGAAGAAAGCCAACGGGCTCAAAGAGACGCAAGTCAAGATCAGCGATGCGGCGATCCGCACGATCATCAACGACTACACGCGTGAGGCCGGCGTCCGTAACCTCGAGCGCGAAGTGGGAACCGTGTTCCGCAAGGTCGCCCGCAAGATCGCAGAAGAGCCGGGCTACAAAGCCACCGTGAAGCCGGAAACGATCGTCGACTACTTGCAGAAGCCGCGCTTCTACAACGAGACGAAGAAACGGCTCGCATCGGTCGGCGTGTCGACGGGACTCGCCTACACGCCGGTCGGCGGCGACATTCTGTTCATCGAAACGACGGCGATGCCCGGCAACGGGAAACTGACCCTCACCGGTCAGCTCGGCGACGTGATGAAAGAGTCGGCAACGGCTGCGGTCTCGTTCATGCGTTCGCGGCAAGCGGAACTCGGCATCGCCGACGACTACTTCGCCAAGCACGACCTGCACATTCACGTGCCGGCCGGCGCGGTGCCGAAGGACGGTCCGAGTGCGGGTGCCGCAATCGCCACCTCGATCGCGTCGCTCTTGACCAACATCAAGGTCGACGACAATCTGGCGATGACGGGCGAGATCACGCTCACGGGTCAAGTGCTGCCGATCGGCGGCGTCAAAGAGAAAGTGCTCGGTGCGAAGCGCGCGGGAATCAAGAAGATTCTCTTGCCGAAACGCAACGAGATGGATCTCGACGACGTGCCGAAGGAAGTGCGCGACACGATCCAGTTCTTCTTCGTCGAAGAGCTGAGCGAAGTGTTCATGCACGCGCTGGGCAAACGCGTCATCACCCCGGTGCTGCTCGGCGTGCCCGAAGAGGGCCGCCGCGGCAACAACGTCGTGGCGCTGCGGCCGAGCAACAAAAAAGCCGGCCGTCCGGAAACGCGCAAACGCCGCGCCCCCGTCGGCGCAGCATCTCGTAAGCGTTCCTAGGCGGCTTGGGCGAAGCCCAAACGCGAAGGATTCACGGAACGTGAATCCACTAGTGGAAGGTTAGTTCTAGTTGGTAGGTTGCCGGCTTCGGCCGGCAGCCTGGTCCGACGTCGAACTTGTACTGCGCGCTCTTCGCTTCATCGACGGCCGTGGCGTCGGTTTTTGCATTTCCGCTCGACTTCGCGAGCTTCGCCGTCTTCACGTGCGCGTTCGCATCGAGCGTTACGTCGATCGCCGCGGTGCCCGGCGCTTGATGCGTATCGGGAATGTCGAGGCCGGCGACTTCAACCGCCGGATCGCCGCAGATCGCGGCGGCCTCCGGCGGCGGCGTCGGTAACACCGATCCGTTGCCGGATGCATGGCCGAACGCGAGCAGCGGAACGTTGAATTCTTCCGGCACGATCGCGCTCGTGCTGATGCAGCCTTGCGTCGGCGGCGCAAACTTGAAACGTTGCGCAGCCTCGAGTGCGGCCTGGTCGAACGTCGCGTCGCCCGACGATTCGTACATGATCGCGTGCCGGAAACTGCCGTCGCTGCCGATGTCGATGAAGAAGCGCGTCCGGCGATTGGTCGGATGGATGTTGTCGCCGACGATCACTTGCGAGGTGGCGAGCACGCGGATCGGCTGCGGCGGCGCACACGACGAGAGGTAGGCCGGCGCACCGGCCTGTGCCACGAGCGTGGAAAGGATGAGCGCGAACATCCCCAAGCGATTCGCGCGCAAGTCCCCCTGTCATCCCGCAGCGGCATTGCGGTCGGCCGGTCGACCCGGTAGGTGAAGCCACCGTGATCGGTGCCGCACCGCTTCGCCGAGCGTGCGCGCGGCATGCCGTTCCGAGCCCAGGATGACGCGCCGCTCCTCAGCATCGTCGAAGCGCGCATCCGGAATCGACGAGCGTTCCCACTCGCGCGGCCCATCGTGCACCGCATGATCGACTTCATGCCCGAGCCCGAGCGCCGGTGACTGCGTTCCCCCACCGGTCGTACGCAGCGCGCTATGCGGATCCCAATGAATCGCATGCGTATTCGGATCGAAGTAATCCTCGTTATTGCGATTGGCCGTAAGAGTAATACGCTGCTGGCCGTTCTCCAGCCGATCGAACAATGCGCGCTCGACCGGATCGCGGCTCAGATACTTGACGGCAGAATCAAAATCACGCCGCGCCGACGCGGCGACGGCGAGCGAACCATAGTGTACGAACGAAACCATTGCCGCTTGCGATCACGCGCAATCCCAATGGCAACAAGGGTTTTCCCGACACTATAGTACGGAGATGGTGCCGTCGCCGTCTTCGGTGATGCGGCCGACGATGGCGCAGGTGTGGGTCGGGGCGAGTTCGCTTGTACATGGCGCGAATGTCGCGCGGTTCGGCGGCGATCAGCAGGCCGCCTGACGTCATGGCATCGGAGAGCGCGATGCGGATCGCGCCGGTGACGTGGTCGGCGAACGATGTGAACTCGGCGTGATGGGTCAGATTGCCTTCGGTGCCGCTGGGCACGAAATCGCGATCGATCAACTCGAGCACGCGCGGGAAGAGCGGTACGGCCGAGGCTTCGATCTCGACGCCGACGCGCGAGGCGCGCGCCATTTCGCTCGCATGCCCGAGCAATCCGAAGCCGGTGATGTCGGTGGCCGCATGCGCGCCGTGCGCGAGCATCGCGTCGCGCGCGGCGGCGTTGAGCCGCGTCATTTCCGCGATCGCAACGGCGAGATCGGATTCGGGGATGCCGTCGCGGCGCCGCGCGGTCGTCAAGATCCCCGCGCCGATCGGCTTCGTCAGCAGCAGATGGTCGCCCGGACGCGCGCCCGCGTTGCTGATGACTTTGCCCGGGTGAATCGTGCCGGTCACGGCCATCCCGTACTTCGGCTCCTCGTCTTTCACCGTGTGGCCGCCCAGAATCACGACGCCGGCCGCGGCGGCAACGGCCGCCCCGCCTTCGAGAATGCGTCGCAGAATCGACTCGTCGAGCGTGTCGATGGGGAACGCTGCGATATTGAGTGCGGTCACGGGCGTCCCGCCCATCGCGTACACATCGCTGAGCGCGTTCGTCGCGGCGATCCGGCCGAAGTCGAACGGGTCGTCCACGATCGGCGTGAAGAAGTCGACCGTCTGCACGAATGCGAGATCGCGCGTGAGCTGATAGACGCCGGCGTCGTCGCTGGTCGAGAGTCCGACGAGCACTCTTCGCATCCTCAGGAAAGCGCATGCCGGCAAGCACCCGGGCAAGGTCGGCGGCGCCGACTTTGCTCGCACAGCCGCCGAATCGCGAGCACAGGCTGAGACGCACCGTTTCGGGGGATTGCATGTCCGCAGGATACAACATATGGCCTATCAATCGCACATATCTCGCCGGAGGAATCCGTGTCTAAGCAGCTGCTATTCATCCCAGGCCCCGTGACCGTCGCCGAGCCCGTGCTCGCGGCCATGGGGAAGCCGATGATCGATCATCGCGGTCCTGAGTTCAAGGAACTCCAGGCCTCGATCGTGCGCAAACTGCAGCCGGTCTTCGGGACGACGAGCGACGTGTTGTTGCTCGGCTGCTCCGGTACCGGCGGCCTCGAAGCGGCGATGACCAACATGTTCGGTCCCGGCGAAAAGGTACTGGTTGCGCCGGTCGGCGTTTTCGGTAACCGCTTTGCCGAAATCGCGCGCACGTGGGGCGTCGATGTCGAAATTCTCGACACCGAATGGGGCAAGGGCGTCGACGCGAAAGCGCTCAAAGCGCGCCTCGAAGCCGACACGAAAAAAGAGATCAAGGGCGTCGTCCTCACGCACAACGAGACCTCGACCGGCGTGCAGAACCCGATGGGTCCGCTCGCCGATTCGATTCGCGCGCACGGCGCGTATTCGCTCGTCGACTCCGTCAGCGGTTTGGCCGCGAGCGAGTTCACGATGGATGCGTGGGGCTTCGACGTCGTCGTGGCCGCATCGCAAAAAGCTCTCGGCGTTCCGCCCGGCATGGCGATGGTCGCGGTGTCGCAGCGCGCGTGGGATAAGATGAAAACCGTCAAGAGCCCGCGCTACTATCTGGACTTGCAGAAAGCGCGCGAGTTTCAAGCGATCGGTCAAACGCCGTGCACGCCGCCGGTGTCGATCGCGTACGCGCTCGACGTCGCGCTCGATCTCTATGCAAAAGAAGGTCCGGCCAACGTGTGGGCGCGCCATCAGCGCAACACCGATGCGATCGTCGCGTTCGCCGAAGGTGCGGGCCTCAAGCTGTTCGCCGAACCCGGCATGCGTTCGGTGACGGTGACGGCGATTCACGTGCCGGAAGGCGTCAACGGCGACGAGATTCGCAAGAAGCTGCGCCTCGAACACGGTTACGTGCTCGGCGGTGGTCAAGAGAAACTCGCCGGCAAAATCATCCGCATCGGCACGATGGGCGACGTCACGCAAACCGACGTGCTCGCGATGCTCGGCGCGCTCGAGATGGAATTGCTCAGCGCAGGCTTCAAGACGCAAGCCGGCAGCGGCGTGCAAGCCGCGGTTCGCGCCTTTATGGGACCTGTCCCGGCATAGGTGGAACTCCGCAACCTAGGTTCGTCGGGTCTACGCGTTTCGGCCGTCGGCCTAGGTTGCAATAACCTCGGCGGACGGCTCGATCCGTCGGCCTCGCGCGTCGTCGTTCAAGCGGCGCTGACGAACGGGATCACGCTGTTCGATACGGCCGATCACTACCCGCTGACGTCGTTCGGCAAAAGCGAAGAACTGCTCGGCGATGCGCTCGGACGCGCGCGCGCGGACGTGGTCATCGCCACGAAGTTCGGTTTGCCGATGGATGCCGAAGGCAAGAAGAAGGGCGCATCGCGGCGCTACATCATGGCCGCCGTCGAAGCGAGCCTGCGCCGCTTGAAGACCGACTGGATCGATCTGTATCAAGTTCACATCTTCGATCCGCTCACGCCGATCGAAGAAACGGTGTGCGCGCTCGACGATCTCGTCACGCAGGGCAAAGTGCGTTACGTCGGCTGTTCGAACTTCGCGGCCTGGCAATTGACCGAAGCGATCTGGACGGCAAAGGCGCAAGATCGTACGCGGTTCATCTCCTATCAAGACGAGTACAGCTTGCTGCAGCGCGAAATCGAGCGCGAGCACGTGGGCGCCATGCTCGCGCACGGCGTCGGCTTCTTGCCGTACTTTCCGCTCGCCAGCGGTTTGCTCAGCGGCAAGTACCGCGGCGGTGCGCGGCCGGCGGGCACGCGCCTCACGCGGCCGGGTGGGCTCGCCAATACGTTCATGACCGAGGAGCGGCTCGCGCTGGCCGACCGCTTGGGCGAATTCGCTGACGCGCACGGCCATACGCTGCTCGAGCTCGCGTTCTCGTGGCTCCTGGCGCGTCCGACGGTCGGCAGCGTCATCGCAGGGGCGAGCAACGCCGAGCAGATCCAGCAAAACGTCAACGCGGTGAACTGGACCCTGACACCGGACGAACTCGCCGAGATCGATACGATCGTTCCCCCTCCGGTGCACGTCGGTCACTGATCGTCTTCTTGTGTCATACCGAGCTTGTCGAGGGACAGCCACGACCTAACGACGATTGAGACGGTCCCTCGACAAGCTCGGGATGACGGTGATACCCGACGGCTGCGGTAAGCGCGCCGTGTCGTGGATGCACCAGGCAAAGCGCTCGGCGCTATCGATGAGGCGCGGTCCCGGGCGGTTGACGTAGGCGTTGCCGTCCATCACGTAGGCGCGCCCGCTCGTCACGCGCGCGCAATTCGTTCCAAACCGGATTGTGCGCGAGGTCGGCGGCGGCGCGCTGCGCGTGCGCGAGATCGAACCCGCACGGAACGACGATCACGACGTCGGGATCGGCTTTGCGCGATGGCCTCCCACGTCAGCGTCTGCGAATTGGCGGCCGGATTGGCGAGCAGCGGGATCGCGCCGGCGAGTTCGACGAGACCGGGCGTCCAATGGCCGCCGCTCATCGGCGGATCGGTCCATTCGAGAACCAGCGCGCGCGGCGCCGTCTCGCGTGGCGTATCGCGCAGGACGGCTTCGCGCAAGCGCAACCCGGCGACCACTTCGGCGGCGCCGCGCTCGCGACCCGACAGCTCGCCGAGGAAGACAATCGTGGCGTACACGTCTTCGAGGGTCGATGGTTCGAGCGAGACGACGCGCGGGTCGCCGCGCAGACGCTTCGCCGCGTGCGTTACGATCTCGTAGGATACCGCGCAGACCGCGCACAGTTCTTGCGTGACGATCAGATCGGGTTGGAGCTGCGCCAAGCGTGCGGCGTCGAGTGCGTACAAACTCGAGCCGCCGTGCACGCTCGCGCGAACGTGCCGGTCGATCGCACCGGCGGTGAGCGCATCGCCCGGTAAGAGGGACGACGTCAGCACGGCGCGCGTGCGCGCTGCCGGCGGAAAGTCACATTCGTGCGTGACGCCCGCGACGATCTCACCCGCGCCGATCGCGAAGAGAATCTCCGTCGCGCTCGGCAGCAGGCTTACGATGCGTTGGGCAATCAACCGCTAACGGTTATTTCCGAAGAGGCTCCCGAGCACCGACGCGGCCACGCCGCCTGCGACGCCGCCTTGCACGGCTTGCTGCGGTGCCGCGTCGCGGCCGCCGAGGTAGGGTGAAATTGCGTGCGCCAGATTCGGCAGCGTCAGCGATTGCAGCCAAACTTTGCCCGGCCCGGTCAAGCGCGCAACGAACAGGCCGTCGCCGCCGAAGAACATGTTGCTGATGCCCGGCAAAAGCGTCACGTCGAAGTTGATGGTCTCGCTGAACATCCCGACGTGACCGGGATGCACCTGAAATCGTTTCGCCCGGCCGAGATCGTAGGTGATCATTCGCCGCCCAGCTCGACCCAGGCTTTGCACTGGCCGCTCGAGGCGCTGCATGATGAAGCCGTCGCCGCCGAAGATGCCGGCGCCGAGCGAGCGCTGGAAGCCGATGCCGAGTTCGACGCCCTGCGTCGCGCACAAGAAGCCGTGGCGATGGATCATGTAGCCCTGACCCGGCGCCACGTCGACCTCCATGATGCGGCCGGGCACTTTGGCGGCGAATGCCACCAGCCCCGGTCCGCCTGGCGCGGTGAACTCGGTCATGAACAAGCCGCCGCCCGAGAGCGCGCGTCCGAGCACGCCGAACAGGCCTTTTGCGCCGGCCGCCATCGGCGTCGTGTTCATCTGCACCGTTTGCGTCATCCACGAGAACTCACCGGGTTCGGCGACGATTTTGTCGTCGCCTTCAAGGCCGATTTCCAGAACCGGCAGCGTCTCGCCGGTAATCTTCGTCTGCACGTTCGATACCTCGCTTGCAACGTTTCTTGAAGCGGGCGCAGCCGGCGTCCTGCGGCCGGAAGTCCCGCAGAGGGCGACATATGGCCCTGTATCGACCCTTCGCGCTGCAGGGCATACTTCGAAGCGTGATCGGCCTACGTGCTGCTTTGCTGCTGCGGCACGGACCGCGGGCGGCTCGGCGATGACCCTCGTCGAGGAACCGGTTGCGGCCGGAATCGACCGTGAAGGTGAGAGCGGCACCGGTTTGCGCCGCCTGCCGCACGTCGCGCCGTTGGACGGCTTGCGCGGGTTCGCGATCCTGCTGGTGATCGTGCCGCACATCGCGGCCGCGGGAATGTTACCGGGACCGGGTTGGCTTGGCCGGCGTCGCCGGTTCGGCGGCCCACGGAGTGGATCTGTTTTTCGTGTTGTCCGGTTTCGGACTCGCTTACCCGTTGCTGGCGCAGCGGTTTGCCGGGCGCCCGGCCACGCTCGATACGATGGCGTACGCGTTCAATCGCGCGTACCGCATTTTGCCGCTGTTCTACGTTGCGGTCGCATGTGCGATTGGGGCGCAGGCGCTCGCCGATCACCTCGGACGATTCGGCACTGCCGACGTGCTCTACATGCCGCACTCACACTACGAGGCGGTGGCGCCGCTCCTGTTTCTCGATCGGGCGAATTTCCCGGCGAATCCCGGGCTCTGGACCGTGGCGGTGCAGCTGCGCTGGTATCTGCTCTTTCCGCTGATTTTATTACTATGGACGAGATCGCCGCGCGCGTTTGCCGCCGTTGTGGTGTTGGCGTGGATCGGTTTTCTCTTCACCCGCGTCCGCACGATCGATCTCGGAACGCTGCCGCTTTTCATGCTCGGTATCGTGGCGGCCGAACTCATCATCAGGCGGCATCACTTGCTGCGTTACGCCGTCCTGCTTTTGCCGGTTGCGATCGTGGCCGCGCTCGCCTGGGATCCGCACGCCGTCGTGCCCGACCCGTGGTTAGCGGAGGCTCGCTTTCGCGGCCAGCCGACGTCGTTTCCCTGGCACATTGCGGCCTTCGCGCTGGTGCTGGTCGTTGCAACGGCACCGTTCGCGCGGGCCGTGTTCGGGTGGCGGCCGTTGCGCGCACTCGGTGTGGCATCGTTCAGCATCTACCTCGTACACCAGCCGGTGATCGCGCTCGTGCACGCGATGTTGGGGCCGGGTGCGGGGGCGATCGCATTCGTGATCTCGATCGCCGCCGGTGCGGCGTTCTGGTGGTGCTGCGAGCGGCCGCTGATTGATTCCGCGCGCCGCCGGCGCTGGCGCGAGCGCACGAACCCGTTGACCGGCCGGCTTTTTCGCTGGTTCGGGTTGCCGCAGACGCTCGTCCTTAACCCCGCGCTTAGACGTGATGACGGCTGAAGAACGGGGCCGCCAGCGGCCGCACGAACCACGGCATCAGGCTGCGGACTGCCTCATCCACCGCCGCATCCGGCTGCGTGACCAGCGAGACCAGCGCCGAACGTTTGAGATCGTGGCGTAAGTCGCCCGGCAATGGAAAGAAAAGCACGGCGTAGAGGATCAGGAACGCGCCGAAGAGCGCTTTGCACGCGCCGAGGAGCGCGCCGAGTACGCCGTTGATTAGATTGATCGGCGGCAGTTTCGCGACGCGGCCGAGCAGCCACGCGATGAGCAGCACGATTGCATATGCGACGATCGCGAACAGCAACAAACCCACCGCGTGCGCCGAGCCATGCGTGAGGCCGGTGATCGTGGTGACGATGCCGTCGAACGCGCCGTCATAACGAAACGCCGCGACGATCGCGACGAACACCGCCACGCCGCCCGCGAGTTCGGAGACGAAGCCCTTCGAAAATCCCTTGACCGCGAAGAAGATGGTGATCCCGCCGATGATCAAATCGGGCCAGGCCAACATCACCCGCGCAGGCTCGCTCCGAAACGGCTCTTGAGGTCGGCGACGATCGCTCCGATCGTTTCGTCGGCGATCGCGTCGGTCAGCGTGGCGTCGTCGCGCTGCAGCGTCACGCGCACGGCCAGCGATTTCTTCGCCATGTCGATCTGCGCGCCGCGGTACTCATCGAAGACTTCGGCATTGCGCACGCCGGCGTGCGAGCGAACCGCTGCAAGCACGTCCGCGGCGGGTACGCCGGCGTCCAGCACGAGCGCGAGGTCGCGTTCGACGGGCGGAAAGCGTGACGGTGGCACGAACGGCGCGATCGCGCGCTTGGGCAGCGCCTCGACGAGGATGCCGGCCGCCACGACATCATCATCGATATCGTAGGCGCGCAAGAGACGCGGATCGACGACGCCGATCGTCGCCACCACGTCGCCGTCGATGAACAGCTGAGCCGTCTTTCCCGGGTGCAGCCACGGCGCGGTCGCGCGTTTCACTTCGGCGATTTTCCCGGTCAGCGCGCGCAACGCGGCGAGCAGGTCCGAGAGCGCGGCGGCGTACGGCGTGCTGCGCCAGGCGGGTTCGTCGACGTGCCGGGTTGCGGCCAGCATCAGCGCCGTGTTGCGTTCGGTCGGATATGGTTGCGCGTCGGCAAACACGTGGCCGATCTCGAAGGTGCGATACGGCCGCAAGCGATCCCGTGCGGCCATCGCCAGGTGCGCGTGGATCAGTCCGTAGCGCAGGTAGCGCTGGTCGTCGGAGAGCGGGTTCGCGATCTCGACAACGTCCGGAATCGCGAAGCCGAGGGCGCGGTCGCGTTCGGCGATCGCGGCCGGCTGCAGCGCCAGCGTCATGCATTCGCGATACCCGAGGCCGGACAGCACCGTTGCAAGATCGTTGTCGCGATCGAAGATTTCGCTCGAGAGCGGCTGCGCGCTAACCACCGGCATCGCGCTCTCGAGCCGGTCGTAGCCGACGACGCGCGCGATCTCCTCCACGAGATCGGCCGGGATCGCGATGTCGCTGCGCCAGCCGGGCGCGGTGACCGCAAACGTTTCGCCACGGTCTTCAACGGTGAACCCGAGCGAAACGAGCGCGCTGGTCACGGCACGATCATCGAGTGCGAAGCCGAGCAGCCGTTGCACGTCGCTCTTGGGCAACGCGATCGGCGTGGGCGGCGTGAGCTGCGCACCGTACGGCTTGGGCGCGCGGACGATGCCGCCTTCGGCTGCCAAGAGCACGGCGGCGCGCGCCGCACCGAGGTCGGTCAACGCCGGCGGCAGATTTTTCTCATTGCGCGTCGAGGCTTCGGTGCGCAGTCCGAGCTTGAGGCTCATGCGCCGCACGCGCGGTCCGCTGAAGTTCGCGCTCTCGATCACGATCTCGCGGGTGCTCTCGCTGACTTCGCTGATTTGGCCGCCCATGAGGCCGGCGAGGCCGGTGGGCTGCGTTTCATCGGCGATCAGCATCGCGGTCGGGTCGAGCGCGCGCTGCGTGCCGTCGAGCGTAGTGATCGATTCGCCGGGCTTGGCGTCCCGCACGATGATGTGCGCGTTCGCGATCTTCTCGAAGTCGAAGAAGTGCAGCGGCTGGGCGGTTTCGAGCATCACGAAGTTCGAGATGTCGACCAAATTGTTGATCGGCCGCTGGCCGGCGAGCGCGAGCCGCACCCGCATCCATGCCGGCGCCGGGCGCACGGTGAGGTTCCCGACGCGCTGGGTGACGTAGCGGCGCGCATCGAGCGTCTCGAGCGTCACCCGCACGTCGTCGCTCTCGCCGCTGACGGCAACGGCGGCCGACGGTTCGCGCAACTCTTCGCCGAACGACGCCGCGAGCTCGCGCGCGAGTCCAAGCATCGACATCGCATCGACGCGGTTGGGCGTAACGTCGACGTCGAGCACGGGATCGGCAAGCCCGAGCATCTCCACCACGTTCGCGCCCAACTCGAGATCGTGATCGAGCTGCATGATGCCGTCTTCGAACCAATCCGGCTCGAGCGCCAGCTCGCCCGCCGAACACAACATGCCCTCCGACGCGATGCCGCGCATCTTGCGCGGTTCGATCGTCAGCTCGGGCAACTTCGCGCCGATCGTCGCAACCGGAATAACTTGCCCTTCGGCAACGTTGGTCGCGGCGGTGGCGATCGTCAACGGGCGATTGGCGCCGATGTCGACCGTGCACACGACCAGACGATCCGCATTGGGATGCTTCTCGATCTTCGCGATCTTGCCGACCACGACGCCGGTAATCGCCGGCCGCGTCTCGATCGCATCGACGGGAAAACCGAGCGTCGCCAAGCGCGAGACGATCTCGCTCGCATCATGCGGCAGCACGACGTAGTCGCGCAGCCAGGAAATCGGTACGCGCATCCTACGCCGTTTGCTCTAAGAAGGACGGCGTGTTTTCGACGAAGTCGCGGATGTCGCTCATGTCGTAGCGCACCATTGCAAGCCGTTCGGGACCGACGCCGAACGCCCAACCGGCCACCGCTTCGGGATCGTAGCCGACTTCGCGCAGGACGTTCGGATGCACCATGCCCGAGCCGCCGACTTCGATCCAGCCGGATCCGCCGCACGTGCGACACGTCGCTTCTCCCCGGCGTCCGCTGCCGCCGCACCCGGGACAGGTGGTATCGATTTCAGCCGACGGTTCGGTGAACGGAAAAAACGACGGACGGAAGCGCACGGCCTGTTGCGGACCAAACAAGTCGCGCATCAGCCCCGTGAGAACGCCTTTGAGGTGACCGAAGTGGATGTCCGTTCCGATCATCAAGCCTTCGACTTGGTGGAACTGATAGAGATGGCGCGCATCGACCGCGTCGCGCCGGTAGGCTTTGCCGGGCACGATGATCGCGATCGGCGGCCCGGACTCGCGCATCGCGCGCACCTGCATCGGCGAGGTGTGCGTACGGAGCACCAAGCCGGGCCGTAAGTAAAACGAGTCGAAGCCTTCGCGCGCCGGATGGTCGGCCGGAATGTTCAGCGCATCGAAGTTGTTGGCATCGGTTTCAATCTCCGGGCCCTGCAGCACGGCGAAGCCGAGCCGCGTGAAGTATTCCGCGATGTCGCGGATCACGCGGCGGACGGGGTGAATCGAACCGATGCGCGCCGGCGGGCCGGGCAGCGTGACGTCGATCGTCTCCGAGAGCTGCGCTTCGAGTTCCGCATTGCCGAGTTTGTCGATCGCGGCGGCGAGCGCGGCTTCCATCCGCTCGACCGCGGCGTTGATCACCTTGCCGGCGGTGGGGCGTTCTTCCGGCGGCAGCGCGCCGATGCCGCGCCGAATCGCCGTCACCTCGCCGCTGCGGCCGAGAAAGCGGACGCGGAGCTCCTCGAGCGCAGCTGCGTCGGCGACGCCGGCCAGCTCGGCAGTGAGCCGGTCTTCGAGCGCCGATAGGTTCGTTGCGAGGTCCGTCATTCCGAACGCCGTTGTTGGACAAAACAAAACGCCCGGTCCTTCGACCAGGCGTTACGTGGGATCAACTTGGGTTGGAGCTGCTTCGGCTGCTACCCCGCGCTAGTGGCCGTCGGATTCAGGCGCCGGTAGACCAAATACGCGTTGATCGATCCGGTCGTGGCGAACAGTTTCCAGAAGAGCTCCGAAGTGCGCATCGGTCGACGATTCCTCTCTCGGACGAGTGGTGTTCGCGAAATCTGTGCGGAGTATAACCCCTGTGGATAAGGCTCGCCAAGTCTTGACAAGCACCTATTTTTTGCCCTTTCGCAAGGAAAAGGCATAAAGCAGGATGCTGCCCGCGACGGCTGCGTTCAAACTCTCGGTAGCCGTCGCTTGTTCGATCCGCACCGCCGCGTCCCAGCGCGGCAGAAAGCCGCCGACCCCATGACGTTCGTTGCCGACCGCGAGGATCGCGCTAGGGGGCAGCATCGCTCCCGCAAGCGGCTCTCCCTCGAGTGCGGCCGCGATAATGGGCCGCCCGGCTGCCCCAGCGGCCATCAAGAGCTCCTCGGCCTCGACCACCGCCACCGGAAGGCGGAACAGCGAGCCCATTGCCCCGCGGACGACCTTGGGGGCAAACGGGTCGACCCCGCCCCGTCCGAACAGCACGCCGGCCGCCCCGAACGCCTCGGCGGACCGCAAAAGCGTCCCGGCATTGCCCGGGTCGTTGATGCCGGCTAATAAGAGAACGGCCCCCGGACGCTCCAGGATCGTCGCCACGTCGCTCGCCGGGGTGATACCGACCGCGAGCAGCCCGGGCGGCGTCTCGAGGTCCGAGAGGCGCGCCAGCGTGCGGTCGGGGACGGCGAAAACCGGCGTGCCGGCCGCCTCGAGCTCGGCCACGAGGGCCGCATGTGAGCCGAGGGCCGCGTCGGTGCCGTACAGCTCCTCGATCGTGATACCGCTGCGCTGCGCCTCGGCCAGCAGGGTCGGCCCCTCGAAGGCGAAGCGGCCCCGCTCGCGCCGCACCCGCGGGGTGCGCAGGTCACGGACGCGCTCGATGCGCGGGTTATGCGGGCTGAGCACGGTGGGCACCGCCCCGACCTTCACGGCGGAGTCGCCACCGCCTTGCCGAAGCGTCCGGGCCGGATGAAACGGGGACGGATGGTGGAGATCGCGGCGCTGGCGGTGATCGCGGTCTTGGTCGCACTCGGCGGCCACAACGTGCTCGTCATGATGTGGATGCACAAGCCGTGGGGCTGGCTGATCGCTGCGGCGCTCGTGTACGTTGCCGTGCACGGCGTGCGCAACGCCTATCACCCCGAGCGCCCCGAAGCGCGCGTGCAGGTCACGAAAGCCGGCGCGTATCTCTGCGCAGCCATCCTCGCGCTGTGGTCCGTACTTCTGCCGGCGCGCTGGGTGGACGGTTCGTGTATCGTAGCGGTTGAAATTGCTCTGGTCTTTGACCTGATAACGCTCGCGGCGCCACAGCGCGCTCCCGGAGGAAATTGATGCGGATCTTCGTTACCGGCGGAAGCGGCTACATCGGCCGCGCGGTGGTCGCCGAACTCGTGCGCCGCGGCCATCATGTCGCAGCGCTCGTGCGCAGTGACGAGGCCGGCGCGACGGTGCGCAAGCTGGGTGCGACCCACGTTCACGGTTCGCTCGACTCGCTTGACGTGATCGAACTTGCCGCGCGCGAACACGATGCGACGGTGCATATCGCGGCGCCGACGCCTCCGGACGGCGTCGCCCGCGAGGCGAAGCTGCTCGACGTGCTCTTACGCGTCGCGCCCAACGACCACACGATCGTCTACACCAGCGGCGCGTGGGTGTACGGCAGCCGCGGCGATGCGGTGATCGATGAGGATGCGCCGGTCAACCCGATTCCGATCGTGGCCTGGCGTCCGGCGCACGAAGACCGCGTGCTCGAGGCGCGCTCGCGCGGCGTGCGCGCGATCGTGATCCGGCCGGGCGTTGTCTACGGCGACGGTGGCGGCATCGTCGGCATGCTGATGGCGAGCGCCGTGCCCGGACCCGTGCGCGTCGTCGGCGACGGCACGAACCGCTGGCCGATGGTGCGCGTCGACGCGCTGGCCGAACTCTACGCCGCGGCGCTCGAGAAAGCCCCGGCGAACGGCATCTACAATGCATCGAGCGCGGCGGCCGTGCCGTACGTGGAGATCGCGCGGGCCGCGTCGCGCGCCGCCGGCGGCAACGGTTCGATCGAACATCTCACGCCGGAGAATGCGCGCGCCGCGATGGGCGGGTTCGCCGACGCGCTGGCGGTCGATCTGCAGTTGAGCAGCGAGAAAGCCAAACGCGAACTCGGCTGGGATCCGCACCGCCCGACGGTGCTCGAAGAACTCGCGAACACGGTCGTTCCTTAAACGATGAAGGTTGTCTCAACCAAACGGATCTACGAAGGGCGCGTGATCAACCTGCGCGTCGATACGGTCGAAGCGAATGGGAAAGAGCACGTGCTGGAGATCGTCGAGCACAGCGGTGCGGTGGTGGTGATCGCGCAGCCCGCGCCCGACGAGATCGTTTTGGTGCGTCAGAATCGGCACGCAATCGGCGAAGACACGTGGGAGGTCTGCGCCGGCGGCATCGATCCGGGCGAGACGCCCGAAGAAGCGGCGATACGCGAACTGCGCGAGGAGACGGGCTTTCGCGCGCGCTCCGTGCAGCGTTTGTGGTCGGCCTATTCGGCGCCCGGGTTTTGCAACGAGCTGCTGCACTTCTTTCACACCGACAGCTACGAGATCGGCGAGCCCGAACCGGACGCGGAAGAAGAGATCGAGATCGCGACGTTCCCGCTCACGCGCGTGATGGAGATGATCGAGCGCGACGAACTGCGCGATGCGAAGACGCAGGTCGCCGTGCTATGGGCGCTACGCCGGCGCTGAACGTCGAGGCGCTCGAAGCGTTTTTGCGCGAGCGCGATGCGGCCGAACCGGCGGTCGCGCCGGAGATGCGTTCGCAAGTGTTTCCGGGCACGGCCGGCGCGGGCGCTGTGGTTTTGCTGCACGGTCTCACCGCGAGCCCGCCGGCGTGGCGCGCCGTTGCCGAAGCGCTGGTTGCGCGCGGGCAAACCGTCATCGTTCCGCGCTTGCTCTTGCACGGCCACCGCGATCGCTTGACGACCGCACTGCGCGCGATGCGTGCGCAGGCGTTGATCGACGACGTTGCCGCCATCGTGCGCGCGGCGCAAGCGCTCGGCGAAACGCTGACGGTCGCGGGGCACTCGCTGGGTGCAACGCTCGCGCTCGACTACGCCGCGCGCGGCACGGCGGCATCGCGCGTGGTGGCGGTCGCGCCGTTCCTGGGCATCGCCGGCGTGCCGCACGAAGCGCATCCGCTGCTGCTCGCGGTGCTGGGGCTCGCACCGAATCTGTTTTTGTGGTGGGACCCGGTGCTGCGCGAGCGGCTCGAGCCGGTGCACGGTTACCCGCGCTATCCCCTGACCGCACTGCGCGCCGGCATCGCGATTGCCGACCGGACGCGCGACGACGCGCGGCGCGTACCGTCGGTAGGCGAAATCGACATCGTGATCAACGCAACCGAGACGTCGGTGAACAACCGCACCGCGCAGCGCCTCGCCGACGACTGGCGCAAGGCGGGGGCGTCGATCGCCGTGCACCGGCTCGCCGGCTTGAGCTGGTCGCACGATATCATCGAACCCGAACGCGTGCCGGCGCAACGCGCGCTGGCGACCTTGGTCGACATTCTTGCCAGCGATCATACGCCGGCCGATCGCGAGCACCGGATCGAGCCGGCTTAATCCGCCAGGGCGCTGCCGATCGAACGTCGCAGGCCCTCACCATGGAAGTGATTCCCTTCGTCCGGAACGCGTGGTACGCGGCCGCATGGAGCGAGGAGATCGGGCGCGAGCTCGTCGAGCGCTGGATCTGCGGCGTCCCGATCGTGTTCTACCGCCGCGAAGACGGTACGGCCGTCGCGCTCGAAGGCACCTGTCCGCATCGCCAATATCCGCTCGCCCTGGGCCGCCTCAAAGGCGACAACGTCGAGTGCGGCTATCACGGCATCACGTTCGGTTGCAACGGCGCGTGCGCGCGCGTGCCGGGCGAGCAGCGCGCACCGGCCGCGATGCGCGTGCGCGCGTTTCCGCTGCACGAACGCGGCGGCTTGATCTGGCTCTACGCCGGCGATCCGGGCCAAGCCGATCCGGCGAAGATCAAGGAACAGTGGCTGGCTGCGCCGGGCTGGACGTCCGTGCACGGCACGAAAATTCTCGAGGCGCGCGCGCAGTTGCTGATCGAGAACCTGATGGATCTCTCGCACGAAGCGTTCTTGCATCCGGAAACGATCGGCAACAGCTCGGTCGCGGAGACGCCGATCGTCACCGAGGCCGAGCCCGACTGCGTGCGCGCGACGCGCTTGATGAAGAACATTCCGCCGCCGCCGCTGTTCGCGAAGTTCGGCGTGGGCGAGCGCATCGATCGCACGCAGATCGCGGAATTCCATCCGCCCGGGATGGTGCTCACGCGCGCGAAGGCGGCGGCGACGCAGCCGGGCTTCGCGACGTTGAACTTCGTCGTGATGCACTGCGTCACGCCGGAGACCGCAACGCGCACGCGCTACAACTGGGCCGTCGCGCGCGACTACGCGCTCGACGATCCGGCGGTCGAGCGAAGGCTGGCAGAAGGGCTCGAGCGCGATCTTCGATCAAGACGTTGCCGCGCTCGACGCGCAGGAAGCGCGCTTGCAGCGTTTGCCGCCCGAGCACATCGAGCTGAGCATTCCGGGCGACGCCGGCGGCGCTGGCCGCGCGCAAGCTCGTGAAGCAGCTGGCCGCGAACGAGCGGCGCGGGGCGGTTCCGGCAGCGTTGAAGCTGCGCACTCGTCTGACCTGGATTGCGGCGGCCGTGCTCATCTTCGCATCGTGTCGCGGCACTGACCGCACGCGCGCTGTTGCCGTCGGGACCGCGCGCGCCGGACTTCACGCTCACCGATCAGGACGGCAAACCGTACACGCTCTCCGCGCAGCGGGGACATGCGATGGCCCTATTCTTCGGTTACGCGCATTGTCCCGACGTGTGCCCGACGACGCTTTCGGCGTTGGCGCGCGCGAAGCGCAAGCTCGGCCCGGCGGGCGCGAACTTCGACGTCGTGCTGGTGACGGTCGATCCGGCGCGCGACAACCCGGCCGTGCTCAAACGCTACGTGCGTCTGTTCGATCCATCGTTCACCGGGCTCACCGGAACCGCGGCGCAACTTGGTCCCGTCTACGATGCGTATCACGTCTATCACGAGATCGCGCCCGGCAAGGGCAGCGCGAACGGCTACATCGTCGCGCACAGTTCGGCCGTGCAGTTCATCTCGCCCGAAGGCCGCTTGCGCGGCACCGGTGACTGGAGCGATTCGCCCGACGAGTTGGCCACGCTGATGCAGCAGGCGCGCTCGTGATCGCCGCGCTCGCGATGGCGGCGGCGCTTGACGGTTTCCGATGCGTGGTCGCGGCCGGCGATCGGCACCGGCGTCGTGTACATGCGCGTCAACAACCGCGGTGACGTCCCCGACCGATTGGATGCGGCGCGCACGCCGGTCGCGCGGGTGGTGGAGATTCACGAGTCGATGGATGAGAGCAAATCGATGCCCGGCATGAAGATGAGCCGGCGTGATGTCGATGCAGCGCGTCCACGCGTTAACGATCCCCGCCCACGGCAGCGTCACGCTCGCCCCCGGCGGCTATCACCTCATGGCGATCGACCTGCGCCACGATTTGCATCCCAACACGCAATTCCCGTTGCGGCTCCACTTCGCGCGCGCCGGCTGGACGTCGGTTATGGTAAAAGTGCGCCCGATATGAATATGCTCGCGATCATCGCCGACATCACTTCACAACTCACCGCTCCGGAAGCCCCGGCCAAAGGCGGCATCTCGCAGCAAAACCTGATCATCGACGCGATCGTCTTCGTCCTCGGCGTCCTGATCCTCGGGGGCCTCCTCGTCATCATCGGCAAACGCATCTTCCTCGACGAAAAAGACTAACCGGCCACCAGCAGGGCTGTTGTTTTCAACGATGTCATTCCGAGCAGCGCCGAAGGCGCGTCGACGAGGACAGCGAGAAAATCTTTGCTATCGAGTGCGATGCGCGAAGGCGCGAGCAGTGAAGTAAAAAGCGAAAAAAATAGTATCCACTGCTCGCGCCTACGCGCATCGCACTCGATACCATGGGTCGTGGCGGTCCCTCGACGACGCGCCTTCGGCGCTTTGCTCGGGATGACACTACAACTCGGCGATGGTGCGGCGGAGGAAGGCTTGTTCGCTCGGGTGTTGCGTGTGGGTGAGGGCGCGTTCGTAGCGGCGCGCGCGGCCGGCGATGTTGCCGAGGCGGCGCAGCGTGTCGGCGCGGGCGACGTGGTAGAGATGATAGGTGTCGAGTTCTTCGGCGGGGAGTGCGTCGAGCGCGGCGGCGCCGGCTTGCGGGCCTTGAGCGTACGCAATGGCGACGGCGCGGTTGAGGGCGGCGACCGGTGACGGCGCGATCGCGCAGAGCTGATCGTAGAGCGACACGATGGCCGTCCAGTCGACGCGTTCGGCGGACGGCGCGTGCGCGTGCACGGCCGCGATGGCGGCTTCGAGTTGATACGGACCGACGCTGCGATGGCGCGCCGCGGCGCGCGAGCAGCGCGTTGGCCTCCGCAATCGCGTCGCGATCCCAGAGCGTGCGATCTTGCGTCGCGAGCGTGACGAGCGCGCCGGCCGCGTCGGTGCGCGCGCCGCGGCGCGAATCGTGATAGAGCAAGAGCGCGAGCAGCCCCATCACTTCGGGTTCTTGCGGCATCAGCGTCGCCAGCACGCGCGCGAGGCGAATCGCTTCGCGGCACAGCTCGGCGCGGATCAAGCTGCTCGCCCGACGTCGCGGCGTAGCCTTCGTTGAAGATCAGATAGATCACGCTGCACACGTCGTCGAGCCGTTCGGCTAAGCGCGGTTCGGGCGGCACGTCGAAGGGGATCGCGGCGTCGCGAATCTTGCGCTTCACGCGCACGAGGCGCTGCGCCATCGTCGCCGGCGGCACGAGAAACGCGTCGGCGATCTCCGGCGTCGACAATCCGCCGAGCGCGTTGAGCGTGAGCGCGATGCGCGCATCGAGTCCGAGCGCCGGATGGCAGCAGGCGAAGATCAGGCCGAGCCGGTCGTCGATCGCGCTCATCGCTTCGTCCTCGGCTTCCCCGGCGGCGTCGGCGGCATCGAGTATCGCCAGGCGCTCGAGCTTCTCACGCCCGACGCGTTCGCGGCGCAGGCGATCGATCGCGCGGCGCCGCGCGAGTGGTCCAATGACACGAAAAGGTATGGTACTGCTGAGAGCGATAAGAGGCACGCGGTAGTTAAAAATAGAAACTGCAACAAAAGGGAGACACAGATATGAATGTCAGCGATCGAAATATAACATGTTAACACAAGCACATTGAAAACACTAACAAAAGAACACACATAGATTGTGCGCTCACCATAAAGAGTATTTGTTGAGAGATCCACCACTACAACACGGGGCTGATATAAGCTGCCTGCTGTTGGATTAAGGCCTCCTCCAAGGTTGATCGCGGCTGATGTGAAATCACCCCCTTGTCCGTAAACGACGCTGGCCATCAGCGGATAGAAAACGAAGTTTGCAATCTGCGATACAGGCGAAGCAGGCATGCTGAAGCTAAAGGGAGTAACTATGCTACTTTGAGTGCCAGTCCACGAGAAGAATGAGTAGTTTTGCAGGCCGGTAGCAGTAATTGTAACAGTCGCACCAACAGCGTAGAAGCCAGCTGAGCAGCCACCTGAGCTGAGAGGTGAAATCGCAACGCTGCCAGTGGCATTGTTGCTGCTTAGCACGCTGAGAGGGAAGCAAAAAAAGTTAGCTGTGATACTCATTGGCGTGGATGCCATCGTTATTGTGAGTGGATTGTTAGTATTTTGGCTGATACTTCCATTGAAGAATGCGAAAGGGAAGCCAGATGATCCAGTGGCAGTGAGAGTGACAGATGAGCCTGTGAGGAAGAATCCAAAAGGGCAGCTGGCATTGTTCGAAGAAGAAGCCACAACAGATCCATAGATAGGATTGTTGCTGCTTAGAGTGAGAGCAACACATCAGGCAGTTAGCTGTCTCATTTACAGGATAAGCGGGCATAATAAAAATGAAAGGGTTGCTGCTGCTATTCAACGTGCCAGTAAAGGAAAGGGAGGTGAGAGCATAGCCAGCCGCTGGAATGGCAGTCAAGATGAGAGAGGCGCCCACAGGGAATGAGTGTGAGTCGCTGCAGCTGGTAAAGTTGGGCGACACGAGTACAGTGCCTGCGCCGAGAAGGGAGACTGTGAAGGGGTAGCATGCGTTCAAGCTACACGAGGCGGTAAAGAGCTGAGTGGAGCTACCTGTGGTCGTTGTGAATAGACTACTGTTGCTCACCTGGACTCCACTCTGACTTACACTCATTACACTCCACGATGAGAAAACAAAGCCATCAGTACAAACTGCATTCAGCTGAACTGAACTGCCAGAGATGTAACTTCCCAACGCGCATCCGCCACTGCTCGCTGGAAGAGAGTGCTCGTCGATACTGTTGAACCAAAAGATGACGCTGTGAGTTGATAGCATGCGAGGAAAACAGCAAGCTCACCTGCAATTCCAGTTGGCATCGTAAACTGCAGAGGATTTGACGTGCTGCTTCCTGTGCCTTGCCACTGCTGGAAGGTGAAGCTGGATGATGGAGTGGCTGTGAGAGTGACCTGCTCTCCAGCTACGAACTGATTTGGTGCACAGTATGCAAAAGGAAGGGCTGATACATTACCGGATCCCACAATTGTGATATTCAGTGTGAAGCATTGTATGTTGGTGTTACTTGCAGAAAACATAAGCACGCGATTATTCGAATAGTCTGCTACGAACAGCTGTCCATTCAAATCAACAGCAAGGCCACTTGGGGCAGAGAGTGTTCCTAAGCTGCGAGCACCACCCGCATTCGCGGTATGAGAGAAGTGAAGTCCAGCTGACCATAGACGCGCGAAGCGACAGTGGAGCCAGCTAAGAAAAAAAGCACTCGATTATTGCCAGAGTCTGAGATGAATAAATTCCCACTGGCATCCATAGCAACACCGTATGGATTGCTGAGTGAAGAGGCGCTAGCTCCTCCCAGATTCGCCGTGCTGGTAGTAAAGCTTCCACTTTGACCATAGACGCGAGAAGCGATGGTACTGCCAGCAGGATAGAAGAGCACTCGATTATTATTGTAGTCACATACGATCAACCCGCCACTGATAGGATCCACTGCCAGCCCATGGGGATAGTAGAGGCTGCTCGCTGAGATGCCTCCCTTGTTGGCCGTGTTAGTAGCGAAGCTGCCACCCTGTCCATAGACGCGCGAAGCGGTAGTGGAGTTTCCTTGAAAGAATAGAACTCTGCTGTTAGAGGCGTCAGCTAAGTAGACGCCGCCGCTGGAGTCGAACGCAATTGCTTGCGGGTTGCCAAGGCTGTTAGCTGAGATTCCTCCGTTGTTGAGTGCTGTTGCTGTGAAGCTTCCACCCTGACCATACACTCTACTCGATGTCAACGATCCATTCGTGTAGAAGAGAACTCTATTATTAATGTAGTCAGCGATGAAGACGGATCCACTGCTATCCACAACGGTTATTTGAGGAAAGTCAAGTGAGCTGGCGGATGCGAGTGAAGTAGGATAGTTCACCTGCCCGCTGTTCATCAGTCCACCCTGCCCATAGACGCGTGAAGCTGAGGTGGCTGTATTTCAGTTATAGTAGAGCACGCGATTATTACCACTGTCAGAAACTGTCAGAAAGAGGGGAGAACAGACACGGCGAGAATAGATGAGCGAGCGCAAATCAAACGATACAAAGAGTCTTAACAACCACTGGCGTTTCTCTCTCTACACGTACTATAGATGCCACCAGAGATAGGGTCCAGAGTGACGCCTATTGGTTCATAGATAGAAGAGGCAGATGGGCTAGAGGCCCCAGATTGCTGACTCCCTTTGTAAAATCTCCAGCTTGTCCATAAACCAAAATTGCCCTCTGAGTGAAAAAGACGAAATTAGCAGTCTCGGTTGCTGGGGTGCTAGGCAAGCTAAATGATACTGGGGATTCACGTACTGGCTACTCTGTGCGCCACTGAATGAATAGAAGTTCCCGGGCCGTAACGCGATTGGCTCGGCCAACTTCACGGAGAACGAGGTGCTCGCCGACATCTACGCCGACGCCTTGAAGAAAAAGGGCGTAAAGGTCACGACCAAGCTCGACATCGGCAGCCGTGAGGTGTACTTCAAGGAGCTGCAGAGCGGCGCCATCAATGTCTTCCCCCGAGTACAACGGCGCCCTGCTCGGCTACCTCGCCCCGACGACGACGGCCTGGTCGACAGCCACATCGACGCCGCCCTCGCCAAGGCGCTGCCCGCCAACCTCGAGGCCCTGCCGCCCTCACCGGCC
>CAWJSM010000011.1:0-382576 GCA_963845455.1 Vulcanimicrobiota bacterium
AGCTTTTGAGCTTCTAGTGTCAGAAGCGGGATTCGAAGGCCGTCAATGCCGCTTCCTCGTTCCATTCAATGGCAGCTTTCGGACTCTTCGCGAGGTAATCGCGGCATGATCGTGATGCCGGTACGAGCGTGCTTCGGTCGCCGCTGCACGGTTGAACCATCGTTCCGAATGCTTCGGGGGCCCGCCAGAGGTCGGGGCCGGCGATGAACGCGTGTTGGAGGCTGTCGCGGATCATCTTCTTGAGGGTGTAGTAGTCGACACCGTACGCTTCGATTGCGCGGAGGAATGTTTCGGAGAGGTCGCTCCGCGCAATGCCTTCATCGTCGGTTCCGAGCGATACCGGGACCCCGGCGTCGAGGTAGGTCCGAAGCACGTCTCCGCCGGGAACTTTGGCGAAGACCATTTCTTGAACGTAGATCGTGTCTTCGACCAAGATGTGACGGCGGGCCATCAGCGCTAGGAGTTGCCGAGAATCCGGTTCGTAAGAAACGTCCGTCCCATGGCCGATTCGCTCGGCGCCACCGATCTCGATCGAGTCGCGAATGTGCGCGGGGCTGAGCATTGCTTCGGGTGGCACGAGGCCGGGGAAGAGCTCGCCAGCGTGCATCGTTATGTGGACGTTCGGATAGAGATGGTGGAAGTACGCGAACATGCGCATGTGCAGCGAGAAATCGGCTAGCGCCCGGTTGTCGTCTTGCGGGGCCACGGGATTGACGCCCACGACACGCCGGTCGACGCTAGCGAGTTCGAACGCGGTCTGTATTTGCGCGAAGACCTCTTCCGGCGAATTGACGCGCTGAATCGGATAGAGGACGCGCACCGTGAGGCTGCAGCCAATGTCGCGATCGGAGCTTCCGCAATGCAGCAGTTTTCGCATTTGCGAGAAATCGGCATCGAGGTTGGCGCGGCTCATCGCAACGAGGCCCGCTATTCCGGCGGCGTCAAGCTTGTTGCGCATCCGGTCGAAATTGTCGTCCCACCCGTTTTGGCGGCCGAGACGCGTCGAGGCGCCCAAGTCAGGAGTGAGCATCGTTTCGAGATAGATCTCGTGCTGAACCGCGGCCCGGTGCACGACCTCGGCCAATTCCTCGGGGACATGGCGATTGACGGGGAGATTAAATCGCGCGAACGCACTGAAGAAGTGGGCCAGCGGGCTTCCGTCGCTGGGCACCGGTACGTAGTTGCGCATTGAGAACGCATCGATCGTTCGATTGCGAAAGGCGTAGTCCGTTTGCGCGCGCGTTGCGGAATAGCTGCCCGCGGCGGCATCGCACGGCGGCGGCACGATGGTGTAGGTTGAGTCGATGCAGTCACCGTCCTCGACCGCGTAGGTGATGTAACTCTCGGCGTACACGGACGAGGACAGGTGATGATGAAGATCGCCGCCTTTCGGGATGTCTGCGACGAACTGCATCAGCGCGGCGGGACTCTTCGGCGACTGCTCGACGGCCTTTGCCATGTAGGCCTCCGTGCGGACTAGGCTCGTGAGGGTGGCCGCGAGGAGTGCAATCGAGATGAAGTTCACGCCGCGTTGATCCTCATCAGAACCTCTTAGATAGGCTGAACCGTACCGTGAACGGCAACGGAGCGACGAGGTTTGTATAGCTCAGCGCGGAGTAACTGTAACCAGTTGCCGTGGCAGTTGCCGCGATCGGAATGGCGCCCTGTGCCCGGACGCTACGCGCGAGCAGCGCATTGAAGTTCAGGTTGAACAAGTTTTCGGCGCTGATGCCCAAAAGGACGTCGTGAAAGCCGGTATTGATGCGGGCGCCCGCGTCGAAGAGCCAGAACGCCGGAGCGTTGTAGGAGTTGTTCGGGCCCTCGTAATCGGCACCCAGACGCACCAGCTGTCCATGCGCTCCAGCGTACTGCATTTCCGCATAACCTTTGGTGTACGGGATGGCGACGAAGTTGCCCGAACTCTGCAACTGCGCGCCATTGTAGAAGACGCCCGGAGTCGCGAGATAGGCCGGCGGCGTGTCCAGGAAGTAGTTGCGTTCGAACGAGCTCGTGGCGCGGTAGCCGAATCCAACCGCGGGTTCGTTGGCGATCGCAAATTCGATGCCCTGAGCGTACTCTTGCGCGCCGTTAAGCGTCTGGGAGGAATAGAACTGCTGTCCTTCGAGGCCGGCGGGAACGCAATTGCAGAGGAAGACTTTGGTTGCGATCCACGGGTTATGAATCACGATGTTATAGATGTCTCCGGACATAACGGTGCCGTCGGGTGTACGGTAATCAGAGCCCAGGTCGAGCGTGACGCTTTCCTCGGGAGCGAGGCCATAGTTTGGCGTGGACACGGTCGTGCTGGTGCTGGTTTGTGCGTAGGAGAGCGAACCGGAGACCAGCGACGCGTAAGGGATCGTCATAGCGGAGCCGGCGCTGAAGCGCAACGCCCAATCGTGTTCGGGACGAAAGACGAGGCCGAAGCGCGGGTCGAAGTGCGAAGCCGAGTTGTAGCTCGGGATGAAGTCGATCGGTGCTAGGTTTTGCACGCCGGCGGCTGCATATTGCTGCAACAGGGCCGGGTTTTCTTGTTGCGCGTTAATGAGGTAGTGCGTAAAATAGCCACCCAGGTCGGCCTCGAGGTTGGGGGTCAGTTGCAGTTGGGCCGACAATCCGAGTGAACTGACCGAGGCGAACGTTTCCGGAACGCTGACGGGCGTTGGCCTCAACGCGCCGCCGGGTAAATTACAGCTGGGCTGGTAGCCCAGAGCTGTGGGATTTTGAACAGTTGCGACGGGTTGCGTGCCGCCCGAATACGTAAACGAACAGCCCGGTGCAAGCGGTGAAGCATCGTTACTATAGGCCGTCGTGTCGTCGAAATAATGGTCGAAGCTCAAATTGTAGGTATTCGCCCCGACGGGATGGATGTAGCTAAAGGTGTAGCCGAAGAGATGGTCGAGTTCGAGCGTCGTGTACGGGGATCCGAATCCGATCGTTCCGGAATTGCTGACGCCGGTCGCGGTTGTATAGCACGGAGCCGCGACGGTGCAGGTCAGGGAATTCGTCGTCGTCGCATAGCTGTGCGGTGTTGAAGGGTCCGTCACGTAGGCCGCTCCGGGTGCCACGTCGGCTGCGTAACACGGGCCTTTGGCGCCTGCTGCCGTCGGGGCAACGAATGTGACCTGGCAATTTAGGCTGCTCGTGACCTGATACCAGCCGCCGGGCGTCGAGTCGGCACCGGGCACGTCCACTTCTTGCGTGCCGTCCTGGAGGTTGTTGATCGAGACAGAATAGGGGCGGAAAAGCAGCGTGTCGTTGCCGATCGTCGTTTTGAAATCGGCACTAAAGTTCGGCTGATTATAGCGTACGTCCGAACCCGGATAATAGGAGTAGATCGGAATCGTTTGCCCGATCTGCGATTGGGCGGCGGGCGAGTTATATTTGGATGTCGGAGTGCACGCTGCGCCGCTCGCGGCGACATTGGTTGCCGCCGTAAGGCATTGTGGAACCGTCAGCTGGCCCGCATACTGACCGTACGCGCCGCCTTGAGGATCGTACCGGCCCTGCAAACCGAGGAACTCGAGCGAGAGCGATGTTGCGTCGGAAAACTTGTAACGCATTTTTGCCAACTCGGCGTTGAGGCTGTACGTGTCACTGAAATCGCTGACGTACTGAACGAGGCCGTTGGCCAGCGCCGGCGCCGCGCCCGTTCCAGTTGTGGGGATGGTTGAGCCGTAGTAGTCGGGCTCTTGCAGGCCGAACGTCGGGCCGCGATAGCCGCTGAACGTGCGGCCCAAAATGAGCGAAAGCTTGTCGTTCGGCAACAAGTTCACATCGGCGAGCGCCGTATAGTACGTGCCCCCGTAATTATCGAGGCCGGCTTGCAAGAAGCCCGAGTCTTTCGAAGTGAAATCAGGCGTGCGCAGGTTGACGATGCCGGCCGCCGCTTCGCCGGAGATCGGGCCGTTCAAGCTGCCACCCTTCACGACATCGACGCCGCCGAAGATGGCCGCGTTCGCGTAGTTCGTGAGGAATGTGCCGAACGTGCCGCTGCTGACCGGGTGCCCGTCCAGCGTGACTTGCGTTTCGTATTTGAGGCCGCGGATGATGAAGTCTTCGTTCACATTCGAGGTGGGCCCGTGAACGATCGTCATGCCGGGAAGCTCGTTGACGGCTTCCGTAAGTTCTGGTTGCTCCCTAATGAGGATCTGCTGTGCGCTCAACGACGCCGTAGACGAAGACGAGATATTGAACTTGGCCGCGTTTCCGCTGCCGGAAGAGACCGTTCGTCCGATGACGTTGAGGTTGTTGAGCGTTGCCGGCGATAAGGAGACGTTGACGGTAACGCCGCTTCCGGCAACCACGGCGACATCACTCGTACCGGTTTGGTAACCGCCCTTGACGACAGTGACTGTGTAGAGACCGGGCGGGAGCGTGACGTTAAACGATCCGGCATCGTTCGTCATAATCGTTTGATGTTGAGAGCCTGAAGCGAACAGCACCGATGCATTACTGATACCGGTGCCGTTATCACCCGTTACTTGTCCCGTGACGGTTCCGGAGGCCGCGGTCTGTGCGGCGACGGGACCAAGAAAGGCAACGAAAGTCAGCGCGCAAGCAACTGCTGCACGAAGAAATGTTCGCACGTAAAAATTCCTTACAAAAGAAAGCTGCGGCATCCCAGCGTAACGCGCCGGCGCGACCACGAACGTAATGTGAGGATAACCTCGCGCTGCTATGCGCTCAATCGCCATAGGGCGGAAAGCCGGACGGCCCCCCGCTCACTTTGGCCAATTCATTTAGTTTGTATACGTTTAGACCCGGCGCTTCGGCTTCTTCGACGTTATGTGGCTCTCGATGAGGTTATGAAGAGCCTCGCCCTTACCGCTTTGAATGAGCGAAATAAGCTGTAAATGCTTGGTTTTCCCGATCATCGGGTTGCCGTTCCATTCACCTTGCTGCTCCATTAAAAAGATAAGAATCACGTTTGAGAGCGTGTCCCAGATCGGTTGCAGAAGCGGGCTTTCGGCGGCCTTGATGATTTTACGATGAAACTCGAGGTCGGCGCGGCAGTGAGCCAAATAGTCGTTTAAGACGGCGGCCCGGCGCATATCCTCGACGCTCGTTTGCAAGTCGGCGACGAGCTGCGGAATGACGTTTGGCCGCTTGAGGACGCGGCGCAG
Organism: Vulcanimicrobiota bacterium; assembly: GCA_963845455.1. Lineage (GTDB taxonomy): Bacteria > Vulcanimicrobiota > Vulcanimicrobiia > Vulcanimicrobiales > Vulcanimicrobiaceae > Lustribacter. The sequence goes on from CAWJSM010000011.1 coordinate 5,127, forward strand.
CGCGGCGCGCTCGATGCCGACGCGCAGTTCGACCATGTCTTCCATCTCTTCGGGGCCGAAGTTCGCCAGGCGGGCTCCGCGGTTGGGCTCGATTTGCACGATGCCCTGGGCGTGGAGGACACGCATCGCCTCGCGAACGGGCACGCGGCTAATGCCGAGCGATTCGGCCAGCTCGCGTTCATAGACCCGCTGTCCGGGCAGCAGATCTTTTGTTGCTAAAAGGGACGCAATATGGCTCGCCACGTCATGCGAGAGGCTCTTGCGCTTGAACTGGTCGGCGATCGGCCGGTGTTCGGCCGCCGGCGCTTCCGGTTTCTCGGACGGTTTCGGGGAGGGTCGACGAAGAGCCATAGTGATCCATTCAATGTATACAAACTAAATGCATTCGACAAATGGTGTAGTCGAGTATACATCAACCCACCTAATGGCGATTTAGTTGGCGGCCCTCCGGCGTCTATCCTTATGCATATGCTTGATACTGGATCGGGCTCTCCACCGCGGCGTACGGCCGACCCGGCGGAAGCCTTCGCGCTCGTGCGCTCGCAGGGGGTCGCCATTCTTACCGGGATCGGAGCTTCGCGCGATCATGCGCGCGATGTGGCGCTCAACGTCCTCGCTCCGCTCTCGCCCGTCGTGCCGGACCCTGCCCCGATCAAAGAAGGTGGAGGGAACGCCGACCGCGCCTACCGCGGAGGCGGTACGGACGAGGCCCAGAATCTCGTTCCGTTCCAGTACGGGCACACAGACGGCTACTCGTACGGCGACCGCTATCCCGATTATATTTTCTTGCTGAGCACGCGACCCGCGACGGCGGGCGGTGCGTCGCTCGCCGTCGACACCTATCCGATCCTCGACGCGACTTGCGGCATCGGCCGACTTCGGTGACCGGGAGCTCTACGATTTTCTGACGACCGATCCGGTCGATCAGACCGAACCGGGGATGCAAAGCGCACTTTCGGCGGTCGTGCAGCCGTCGCCGTCAGGGCGGCGGATGGTGCGCTTGACGCAAGTTCAACGCCCGAACCCGGCTCTCTCCCAGGCCGAGCAAGAGCGGCAGCGCGCATTCCTCGCACGCTGGCGTGCACTGATGAACGCGGCATCGGTCAAAGCGCCGCAATGACGTGTTGCAGGCCGGCGAAGCGATGTGTCTCGACAACTACCGGATGCTCCACGGCCGCACCGGATTCAACGATACGGAACGCACGCTGTGGCGAATTTGGGCCTGGTCGAGGGAAGCGCCGGCGTTCCCGAAGGCATGCTCTTTTCGGACAGCCGGTTCGCGGGGGCGAAATAGCGCTCGCGTGGCGCCCGCCGGCATAGGCGCCAGTTACGACCCGCCGGCAGTCAGCATGCGCGGGCTATCCGTGGCCTTTGCGATGGGGCGCGGACGCACGGTTGATCGCGCTCGACGCGATCGACCTGGAACTTGCGGCCGGCAGCTTCGTTGCGGTCATCGGTCCGTCCGGTTGCGGGAAGTCGACGCTGTTGCGCGCGATCGCGGGACTGTCGAGCCGACCAGCGGCAGCGTGACCGTCGCGGGCGAGACGCCGGCGGCGCTCGCGGCCGGAGCACGGCCTCGGTATCGCCTTTCAAGATCATGCGCTCTTGCCGTGGCTGAACGTCGCGCGATAACATCGCGCTGCCATTTCGCATCGCGGGCACGGCCGGTCGACGATGCGCGCGTCGAGGAATTGCTCGGGCTCGTGCAGATGCGCGAGTTCGCGGAAGCACGGCCGCATCAGCTCTCGGGCGGGATGCGTCAGCGCATCGCGATCGCGCGCGCACTCGTGCTGCGTCCGCGCGTTCTGCTGCTCGATGAGCCATTCGGTGCGCTCGACTTGGTAACGCGACGCCAATTGACGATCGAGTTGCAGCGGATCTGGTGGCACGAGCGGATCACGACCGTGCTCGTCACGCACTCGATCGAAGAAGCGCTGTTCTTGGGCGACCGCGTCGTCGTCATGTCTCCGCGTCCCGGGTCGATCCGCCGCGATTTGCACGTGCCATTCGCGCGCCCGCGCGCGCCGCTAGTTGCTCGGCACGTCCGACTTTCACGCGCGCACGGACGATCTTGCCGAAACACTCGATGCTGAGGCGCTCGAATGAACCGGGCGGCGGCAACGCTGTTCGGCGCGATTATCGGTCTTGCAGCGTGGGAGGCCGTCGGGCGCACGCGCCTGTTGGGCGACTCCTGCCCGCCATTTTCCGCGCGTGCTAGCCTATCTCGTCAATCCCTCGCATACCGCGTTGTTATCGATGCGATCGGCCAAACCGCGACGGAGGCGGTGATGGGGCTTGCCATCGGCAGTGTCGCCGGCATCGTTCTGGCAAGCATTTCAGCGCTCGTGCCGCTCGACGGCGGAGGGCCTCGGCACGTTTGCGAGCCTCGTGAACGGCATTCCCGTCGTGGCCGTCGCGGGCGTGTGCGTGTTGGCGATTCCACGGGGGGCTACACCGGCAACGGTGTCGGCACTCGCGGTCGGTTTTGTCGTCTTCGTCGGCACGTCAGACGGCTTTGCGTCCGCGCCGGCGCGTCTATCGCGATCTATTCGCCGTTTGCGGTGCGTCGCGAGCGGTCACGTTCGTGCGCCTGCTCGTTCCGGCCGCGCTCGCACCGATCCTTGATGCGATGCGTTCGGCGGCACCGCACGCGGTGGTCGGCGCGATTATCGGCGAGTGGTTTGCGAGCGAACGCGGTCTCGGCCCGCTCCTGGTCGCGGCGATGCAGAACTTCGCGATCGATCAACTGTGGGCCGCGGCGCTACTCAGCGCGCTCCTATCGATTGTCGGCTACGTCGCGATCGGTACTCGTGCGCGGCGAGCGTCGCTGCCCGGTTCGCACCGTGATGCGGTTGCTTTCGCGCGGTTGGCCATTTCTCGCGTTGCTCGGGGCGTGGCAGTTGTGGATCGTTGCGGCGCGCGGGTGTCGCCGATCGTCGCGCCCTCGCCGCTGGCCGTCGTGAACGAACTCGCACGACATCCGATGCTCTACCTCGGTGCGGCGGGGACCACCACGCGTGGTCGCCGTTGCGGGGCTGTGTATCGGAATGCTGCTCGGTACCGGGCTCGCGCTGGCTGTGTGGCTGACGCCGTTCGCCGCTGGATTGTTAACAATGCCGGCGTTACTCGTGCAGTCGACGCCGCTCGTTGCGTTGCTTCCGGTGATCGCACGAATGCTGGGTTACGGCGAAGCGACGGTCGTTGCCGCGGCGGCCCTGATCACGTTCTTACCGACCTTCGTCTTCGTCGGAGCCGGACTGCTCGCCGCGCCGCTCGGCGCCGATGCGCTCTTCTCGGCGCTGGGCAGCTCGCGTCTCGCGCGTTTGCGTTATCTCGCGATGCCCGCGGCCATTCCGAAGCTGCTTCTGGCTTTGCGTGTGGCCGCGCCGAACAGTTTGCTCGCGGCGCTGGTTGCCGAGTATTTGATCGGGACGATCGGACTCGGCCGGATGTTTGCCGATTCGCAGGTGCAGTTGCTCACCGCCGCAGGCCTGGGCGTCGAGCCTCGTTGCGACGGCGCTTTCGGTCGGCGCGTACGCTCTGGCAAAACGAGTCGAATCGCTCGGCGATCGCTTGGCAACGTGATGAAGAGGCGAACGTTTGTGGCTTCGGCGGCGGCGGGTATCTCGTTAATGGCGCGTCGCGCCGACGCGCTGACGGCGGTAACGACGCAACTGCAGTGGGTGAAGGATGTCCAGTACGGCGGTTTCTGGCTCGCCGAAGCAAACGGCTATTTTCGCAATGCCGGTATTGCATCGACCATCCTTGCGGGCGGATCGGCCGGTTCGAGTATCGAGGCGCTACTGACCGCCGGACGTGCGGACGTCGGAATCGACTTGTTCGAGCGCGTCGTCGAGGCGAACGCGGACGGAGCAGATCTCGTCGTCATCGGGGCGCTGTACCAGAAGGACCCGTCGTGCCTGCTTTCACTGCCCGGGCGTCCCGTTCGAACGGCCCACGACATCATCGGCAAGCGTCTCGGACTCCAGCAGGGTGCGCGACCGTTCATCGACGCGATCATGAAGCTCAATCACCTGCCACCGGACTACACCGAGGTGGTCGTCGGATTCGATCCCGAGCCGTTGCTGCAAGGCGCTTGCGACGCGTATCTATGCTTCGTGGTCAATACATCCGCTCGAGCTCGCTCGACGGAACGTACCGTGTGTTACGGCAACCTTCGATGAGCTCGGTTATAACCGCTACGCCTCGTCGCTCTTTTGCCGTCGCGACTATTTGCGCTCGAACCGTCCGACGCTTGTGAAGTATTTGCACGCCTTGCAGCAAGGTTGGGCGGCGGATTTTCGGGATCCCGTACGCGGGGCGACGCTTGCCGTTCAGACGTACGGCGTTTCGCTCGGACTCGACTTACAGCAGCAGATCGCGGTCAATCGTGCCCAGGAATCGCTCATGGTAAGCCCGGCCACTCGCGTACACGGCTTGCTCTGGATCGACACTGCGCGCGTTGCCGGTCCGGTGTATGAGACGCTGCGTGCGATCGGCCGCACGAAACTGCCGCCGCCTGCGAGCTTCATCGATATGTCGCTGCTCGACGATGCGCGGCGCCTGGGATGAAGCGCAAGGACTTCGTCGCGATTGCCGGCATGTCGACGGCTGCTGCCGCTCTGCCGGAATCCGGCTCCGCGCAAGCGCGCAACACCGCGGCCCTCGCCAATCAGCCCGAGGCCTATACGTTTTTCACCGAGTCGGAAGTTGCGTTCATCGAAACTGCCGTCGAACGGTTGATCCCGGCCGGCGTCGACGGTCCCGGCGCGCGGGATGCCGGCGTCGCATTCTTCATCGATCAGCAGCTCAGCGGCGCTTTCGGGACAGGGGCGAAGACGTATCGTAGCGGGCCATGGGCGATCGGAACGCCGATGCAAGGGTACCAGTTCCGGCAGACGCCGGCCGAGTTGTACCGTCAAAGCATAGCGGCGATCGACGCATATTGCATTCGCGCTTATGCCGGGCGCTTCGCGTCGCTTTCGGCGGCACGGCAAGACGAGGTCCTCGGCGGTCTCGATACCGGAACGATCGCCTTCGAATCCGTTCCGGCGAAGCCGTTCTTTGAGCTGCTGCTGCAGAACACGATCGAGGGCTTCTTTGCCGATCCGCTCTACGGCGGGAACCGCGATAAAGCCGGTTGGCAGCTAATCGGATTCCCCGGCGTGGCTGCGTCGTACGCAACGAAGATCACCGACTACAATCGGCCCTATAAGGTAGAGCCGGTATCGATCGCCGACGTACAGCAAGGCAGTCCGGTATCGGCCGGGCACGAGCTGATGCACGAGATGGCGACCGATAATGCGGCGGCTCTCGACGAGGCCAACCGTTAGTGCCGAAGGTAATGAAGCCCGTTGACGCGGTGACGGTCGGCGTGGGCTGGACCGGCGGGATCGTTGCCCGCGAGCTCACGAGGTCGGGGTTGAGCGTTGTCGGTCTCGAGCGTGGTGAGTTTCGAAATACGAATCCCGACTTTCTCACGCCGGATGTGCACGACGAACTTGCGTACGCCGTGCGCAATAAGCTCTTTCAGAACGCTGCGCGCGATGCGCTGAGCTTCCGTAACTCGACCCGCGAGCAGGCGTTGCCGATCCGCCAATTCGGAGGATTTTTGCCAGGTGACGGGCTCGGTGGTGCGGGCGTGCACTGGAATGGTGCAACGTGGCGTCTGCTCGAGCACGAATTCGAATTGCGCACGAACACGATTGCGCGCTACGGTGCGTCAATGCTAGGCGAGGATTGCACCAGTCGGGATTGGGGCATCACATCCGCCGACCTCGAACCCTATTACGACCGCTTCGAATACTTGTGCGGCGTTTCCGGCAAAGCCGGCAACCTCGGTGGAAAGAAGAGCGCCGGCGGCAATCCGTTCGAAGCACCACGCTCACGCGAGTATCCGAATCCACCGCTCAAGCACTCCTATTCGCAAGAGCTCTTTCGCCAAGCCGCCCAGTCGCTCGGTCTGCACCCATTCGTCGGGCCGGCGGCCAACGCGTCGCGGCCCTACAAGAACAACGAAGGCGTGTGGATGGGCGGCTGTGCGTACTGCGGCTATTGCGAGCGCTTCTCATGCGAGATGTCGGCCAAGGCATCGCTGCAGTCGACGTTGCTGCCGCTTCTTCTTAAAGAGCCGCGGTTCGAGTTGCGCACCAATGCGCACGTGTTGAAAATCGATCGCGATTCGAGCGGAAAGCGCGCGACCGGCGTATCGTACGTCGATGCGAGCGGCACGGAGGTGTCTCAGCCGGCCGAGCTGGTCTTCCTAACCGCATTTTCGCTGAACAACGTCCACTTGTTGCTGCTATCGGGTATCGGCGAGGCATACGATCCCTCAACCGGCCGCGGTGTCGTCGGAAAAAACTATGGCTATCAGTCCGGGACCGGCATGACGCTCTTCTATGAAGGCAAGTCGTTCAATCCGTTCATGGGCGCGGGCGCGCTCTCGTTCGGGGTCGACGACTATAATGGCGACAATTTCGATCACTCGGGTCTCGGTTTCATTGGTGGCGGTTACATCGATCAAAACGCCTCCGGCGGCAGGCCGATTCAGTTTCATCCGGTGCCTCGCGGGACGCCGCGCTGGGGTTCCGCGTGGAAAACGGCCGTAGCGAAGTACTATAACGCATCGTTCGGGGTCGGCGTGCAAGGCAGCGTACAGGCGTATCGCGGCAATTATCTTGATCTCGATCCTACGTACAAGAACGAGTACGGCTTGCCGCTGATGCGAATTACGTTCGACTGGGGTGAGCACGAGCGTAAGTTTTCTCGATGGGTAAGCAAGAAGCTCGAAACGGTCGCCCGCGCGCTGAATCCGCAAAGCTATACGTTGAGCGGTTTGAGCGAGCATTATAATGTCGCGAACTATGGTTCGACGCACAATACCGGCGGAGCGATCATGGGGACGAATCCGGCGGCGAGTGCGGTTAACGGCTATCTGCAATCGTGGGACGTTCCGAATCTTTTCGTGATGGGCGCGAGCGCCTTTCCGCAAAATGCGGGCTACCCCCCGACGGGTACGATCGGTGCGCTCGCATATCGCACGACCGAGGCGGTGGTAAAACGGTACATCAAGAGTCCCGGACTCCTCGTCTGAATGCGGGGCGCCACTACTACCGCGCGCCGTCAGGCGCCGGTCATGTTCGTGTTTGCGCTCGCCGCGGGGGCGCTTGTCGCGAACATTTACTACTCACAAGCGCTCGTGACCGTGCTGAATCCGGCGTTCGGCTTGCCGGTCGGGCTTGCCGGGCTGAGCGTGTTCGTAACCCAGCTCGGCTACGCGTTCGGGTTGATGTTCGGGGTGTCGCTGGCCGATCTCATCGAGAACCGCCGGTTGATTCTTATCGCGGTTGCAATCACCGTTGCCGGTCTGAGCGGAGCGACGTTCGCGACATCTGCGCCCGCGTTCTTCGCCTCGTTGCTCGTGATCGGCGTGGGTGCCGCCGGAGCGCATATCATCATTCCGTTCACGGCGCATTTCGCACGTGAGGAGCGTCGCGGCGCGGCGATCGGATACGTGATGGCGGGGTTGATCACCGGGATTATGCTCTCGCGACCGCTCGCGAACCTTATTGCGTTTGCGTTCGGGTGGCGTGCGGTGTTTGGTGCAGCGGCCGTGCTCTGCGCCGGAATCTTCGTCGTGCTGTGGTTTCATTTACCGGAACGCCGGCCGAACTCGGAGCTGACGTATCGCCGGGTCCTGGCCTCGGCATGGAACATTCTGCGCACGACGCCTGCGCTGCAAAGACGCACAATCTATCAAGCGACGATGTTTGGTATGTTCAATTTGTTTTGGACCGCCGCGCCGCTGGTTCTCGTACAGCGTTTTGGATTGGATCAACGCGGGATCGCCTTGTTCGCGCTGGCAGGCGCGGGCGGCGTGTTGGCGGCACCGATCGCCGGGGACTTGGCGGATCGCGGGCACACGTTGCAGACGACGCTCGGTGCGATGCTTGTCATTGCGGTTTCCTTTGCCGTCACGTCGTTCGCCGTTGCGGCAGGACTGATCGTGGTGTTGACGATTGCCGCGATCGCGCTCGATGCGGCAATGCAGGGGAATCAGATCGTGAGTCAACGCTTGATCTACGGTATCGATCCGTCTGCCCGCGGCCGTATCAACTCGGTCTACATGACGGCGATCTTCTTGGCCGGATCGGCGGGCTCGCTGGTTGCGGGTTTCACGTATTCGGCTGGAGGGTGGCCGACAACCGCGGCAACGGGCGTCGCGTTCAGCCTGATGCTACTTGCTTACTTTGTGACGGAACCGCGAGAGTTTACGCCCGTATGAAGCAAACGCTGACCGTCAACGGCAAGCGCGTCACGGTCGATGTGCCCGAACAGACGCCGCTCCTATACGTTCTGCGCGATCATCTCCGGCTGGACGGACCGCTGTTTGGTTGCGGTATGGCTCAGTGCGGAACGTGCGCTGTACTGCTGGAGAAGAATGAGATCCGTTCGTGCATGATGCCGGTTGGTGCGATTGCGTCTCGGCCGATCACGACACTTGAGGGGTTAGCCGACCTCTGGGCACACGAAAGCGGTGATGCGGCGACGCTGCATCCCGTGCAGCAGGCGTGGATCGACGAGCAAGTGCCGCAATGCGGCTACTGCCAGAACGGAATGATCGTTCAAGCCGTCGATCTTCTCGGAAAGAATTACAATCCGTCCGACGATGAAATCCGCCAGGCCATGGATGGGCATCTTTGCCGCTGCGGCACGCACCTGCGCATCGTGCGAGCGATTAAACGTGCAGCTGCGCGGATGAGCCGGCGCGATGATTGACCGGCGGGCGTTTTTGCGCACCGGAGCCGGCTTGTTCGTCGCATTCGGCGTACCTCGGTCGCTTGCCGCCGCGCAGTCGATGCGACGTGCTGGCAAGCTAGGTGGCCCGTACAAACCGATCTCGCCCGCATCGCTCGATTCTTGGTTAGCGATTGCTCCCGATGGTTCCGTGACCGTGTTTACCGGGCGGACGGATTCGGGTCAAGGGAAAGCAACCGCCTTCGCGCAGTTTGTCGCCGACGAGCTCGACGTCGCATTCGAGTCAGTCGCGATTGTGATGGGCGATACTGGGCGCACGCCCGATCAGGGGGCCTCAGCCGCGAGTGACGGGATGGCACGGGGGGTGAAGCCGTTACGCCATGCCGCGGCGGAGGCGCGCCGCTTTTTGCTCAATCGCGCTGCCATTCAGTTCGGAGTCGCACCGAGCAGGCTAGGCGTGCGTGACGGCATTATTAGCGTCGTGGATGATCCGGCGCGGAGCGTCTCCTATGGGGCCTTGATCGGCGGCAAGCGGTTTGACGTCTCGCTCAGCGTGATCAATTCCGGACTGCGTCTTGATGTAACGGGCCTCGCTGAGCTCAAAGACCCGAGCCAATATCGCGTCGTCGGCAGGTCGGTTCCGCGGACGGACATCGGCGCAAAGGTGGCCGGCATCGACGCGCGCGTACAAAACGTCCGCGTCGGTGGGATGTTGCATGGCCGCATCGTCGTGCCGTCCGCTTACGGAGCGACGCTCTTGAGCCTCGATAGATCCGAACTGCCGGATAGTGTCATTGTGGTTCGGAAAGGCGATTTCGTCGGCGTGGTTGCGAGCACGGAGTGGGCAGCGATCGAGGGCGCCCGGAAGTTGAAGCTCTCGTGGTCGGACCCGAGGAACCTCGCCGCCGGTGACTGTTTCATTGCAATGCGGTCGATGCCGGCCGGACCCGGCGTTGAGATCGCCCCGCAGATCGGCGATCCGGATGCGGCGTATGCTGGCGCGAGGAAGACGCTTGAGGCAACATACGACTTTCCGGTACAGAATCACGGAATGATCGGACCGTGTTGTGCCGTCGTCGATGTGCGCCGCGATGAAGTGACCGTCTGGTCAGGAACTCAAGATCCCGGACTCACACGCGACCATATCGCCCGGCTCTTACGCGTGCCGCTGAACTCCGTGCGCCTGATCTGGCAGCAAACCTCGGGCTGCTACGGGCGCATGACGATGGACGATGCGGCGGCTGCGGCGGCCTTGCTTTCCGCCGAGGTCGGAAAGCCCGTACGCGTTCAGCTCATGCGCGAAGAAGAGCACGCGTGGTCGCCCCAATTTGCCCCGTTCAGCTTTTCGATGCGTGCCGGGCTTGACAAAAGCGGCCGCATCACGGTATGGGATCAAGACGTTTGGACCTGGGGCCTCGGACCGCAGATTGAGCTGCCGTGGATTCTTGAAGGGTCGGCACCGCCGAGCGAGGGCCGCTTTGCGTGGGTGCCGATCGGCGGCGGGGACGTGCAGGCCTATACCTTTGCCAATCAACGCAGCGTTGGACATCCCATCCTAACGCCGATGGTTCGTTGCACAGACATGCGTTCTCCGGGCATTCTCCAGGCGAACTTTGCCAACGAGTGTTTCATCGATGAACTTGCATTCGCGGCGGATGCGGATCCGATCGCGTTCCGCTTGCGGCACACGGCGGATCCGCGTACGTTGGAGGTACTGAAGACGGTCGCGGAAGCTGCAAATTGGGCGGGGCCTTTGCCGTCGCCGGGAAACGTTTCTCGGGGACGGGGCGTATCGGTTGTTTCGTCGCAAAAATTTGCGTGGCTGGCCACCATCGCCGAGGTTGATGTCGACCGGACGACCGGACATATTCGGCTCGTTCGTATGGTCGTTGCGGTTGACGTCGGATTGGTGGTGAATCCCGACGGACTGCGCAATCAGATTGAGGGTGGAACGCTCTATGGTGCGAGTCGCGCGCTCAAAGAAGAAGTGAAGTGGGATGCGTCGGGCATCACAACCACCGACTGGAACTCGTACCCGATATTGCGCTTCAGCGAAGTGCCCGACGTGACGATCAAGATCATCAAGCAAGACGGAGAAGCACCCGGCGGCATCGGTGAGGCGCCGAATACGACGCCCGCCGCCGCCATCGCGAATGCGGTGTTCCACGCGACGGGCGCTCGGCTGCGACGCGTTCCGTTTACTCCCGCGCGTGTTTTGGCCGCGCTCAACGAGGTTCGATAATCATGGATTTTTCAACAATGGTTCTAACGATGTACTTCGCGGCGGAGGACGATCGTGCAACCGATCCCCGCATCATCGACATCGCCGTCGAAGAAACGTTACTGGCGGCCTCGCTCGGGTTCAATCCATGGTTTACCGAGCACCACTTCCGCGGCCCGTGGCATAGCAACCCGATACAGTTCGCATCCTACATGGCGCCGCAGATTCCGCCCGAGCGGTACCTAGGGTTCGGGGTAATCTCAACTCCGTTTTACCATCCGGTGCGGCTGGTCGAAAGTATGAATCTGCTCGATCAGCTGACCAAGGGGCACACGCTGTTCGGCATCGGCAGCGGCTTCCCGGGCATCGAGCCGGCGAGTATGGGGCTCGAAACGGAATATCACGGCTCGGGGCGAGCGACGCGCGATGCGCTGCACGTGATGGAACAGCTGTGGCAGTTTTCTCCCGGCGATCCGCTCTATACGTTCAACACACCGAATTATCGGGGGAGCATTGAGCGGCGGATCATTCCGTCGGCGTACGATAAGCCGCATCCGACCATCATCCGCACCGCGAGCCGGAATTCGGCCGTTGTCGAAGCGGCGCGACGCGGCTGGCCGGCATTTCTCGGCAGCTTCGGCAGCGAATCGCCGCTTGCGGCTCAGTGGAATCTTTACCGGCATACGCTGGCGGAGGCGAACCATTTGCCCGAGATCGTCGCCGAGTGTTTACGTTGGTGTACGGTCGATTGGCTCAGTGTTGTGGTCGCGGAAACCGATGCAAGAGCAAAGGCGAACGCGGAGATCGCGGTAGCAGAGCAAGCCGAAGTGCGTCAGCGCTTCATCGATAGGTTCGGGCCGATGGCGCCGATCGTTCGGCGCGAGGCCGGTCAGGCTGAGAGTACGACAAAGGCCGTTGGGCCCGATGCGATGGAGACGATTGCCGGTAGTCCCGCGACGGTCGCGGCGCGCGTCGCAGAATTATGCGAGATGGGAATCAATCATCTCATGGTTCGTTTCCTCGGAGAGTGGACCGGCCGCACGCGGTGGGTGTCCGAGGAATCGATGCGTCACTTTTCGCGCGATGTCATGCCGCAGTTCGTGCAGCACGCGAGCGGCGTGGCCGGCTCGACCGGAGGGTCGTGACCGCGGGTCGCCAAACGCTCGTCGGCCTCATCGTTGCCGGCGCGGGGTTCATGGAGCTTCTCGATGGCAGCATAATCGCCACCGCGCTTCCGCAAATGTCGCGGTCGTTTCACGAGAGTCCGGTCAGCCTAAGTATCGGGATGTCCGCCTATCTGCTGACGCTTGCTATTTTCATTCCAATGAGCGGTTGGATGGCTGACCGGTTCGGCTCAAAACCGACATTTTTGAGCGCGATGGCCGTCTTTACGACGGCCTCGGTGCTGTGCGGGCTTTCGAATTCGCTCGCGGCGTTTACCATGGCGCGCGTGCTCCAGGGTTTCGGCGGCGCGATGATGATGCCCGTCGGGCGGCTTGTTGTTTTGCGTAATAGTGATAAAAGCGATCTGGTCAACATGATGCAGTTGATCTCGACGCCTGCGCTCGTCGCGCCGGTCCTAGGGCCACCGGTAGGTGGCTATATTACGACGTTCTTATCGTGGCGATGGATATTCTTCATCAACGTTCCGATCGGGTTGCTCGGGATCGCGCTCGCTGCGGCGTTTATGACGAATCATGCGTTGGGAACGCGGCGGCCGTTTGACACACCAGGATTTCTCTTGAGCAGTTTTGGGCTTGCGTCGCTATTATTTGGGATCGATCGGTTGAGCCGTTCCGATGCTGGCGTGACGTTTGAGCTGTTCTTGATTGGCGGCGGAATGTTGCTCTGCGTGCTCGCGTTCCGGCATTTGCGGCGGACGGCGCATCCGCTGGTGGATCTGTCGCTCTTTGCCATTCCAACCTTTGCGGTGCCGACGCTGTTTGCCGGGGCAGGGTTTCGCGTAATCATCGGGGCTACGCCAATTTTGTGGCCATTGTTGTTTCAGGTGGGGTTTGGGATGACGGCGTTTGCGTCGGGGTCGCTGCTCGTTGCTTGTGCTGCCGGCGATCTTAGCATGAAACTCGTTTTACTTCGACTTTTGCGGCGCTTTGGTTTTCGGCGGACGCTGATCGTCAATGGTCTCGGAATGGGGCTAACGATGATCGGCTGCGCAGCGTTCGGACCGGCGACGCCTGTGGTGGTCTTCGGGGTGGTCTTATTTGCGGTTGGAGTGGTGCGTTCGGTGCAGTTCGGGGCGTTTAACGCGTTGACGTACGTCGATGTCCCGGCAGAGAAAATGGGGTCGGCGACGTCGCTCGCGAGTACGATTCAGCAGCTGGGATTTGGCCTTGGAGTCGCCTTCGGCGCGATGCTTCTGCAAGCGGCATCGCTTTGGACCGGGAGCTTAGCGCCGCATTATGATGTGGTTGATTTTCGGATTGCGTTCATCGCCAGTGCCTTGATTGCCGGCGTAGCGGCATTCGGGTTTCTTCGGCTTTCCCCCGATGCCGGTGCGGTAGCACTTAGGCCGACTGGATGAGATAAAAAACGTCGCGCAAACTGATGTCCATCGCGATTCTCCGTCCCCTGCTGCGGCAGTTCGCCACTTCGAGTCTCCTAGCAGAATACTGTATCGAGCGGAATCTGTCCGGCGAGAAACCCGTCCTCAACTAAATAGCGGTTAAACGCCGCTAACGCTGGTCGATTGTGATCGACGCCGTAGACCCACGGATCACCGTTGAAGACTTGATCGATTTCATCAATCGATTCCTGAAGCCATGGCAGCATGTATCGCAACGAGCCGCTGAAGCGAACGGCTTTGAGTGCCTTAGCCTTAGCTTCCTCGCAACCACGGACGATTGCCGGCGCCAACCATGGAAACTCTTGTAAGAGGGGTGTGCGCACGACGAGTCCATGCATGATCGGAAAGATTGAGGTCCGTTCGAAGTATGCCCGTTCCGTATCATGTGCATGAGGAAACAGTCGGGCTACCTGATCGCTCGTGTAAAGGCTGTCCGGAATCGTCGCTCCGATAAGAGCATCAATTTGTCCGGCAGCCAACATCGTGCTTAGCGTGGTCTCGTCAGGCGCGGGGCGTACGCGCAACCCGGGAGGATGGATACTCGTGGTTTCGGTTCCGGCTAGAATCGGCTCATTGACCCCTCCCTCGCACCATTCAACGTCTGCAAAGGACACGCCGTAATCGTCGCGCAGCAAGCCTCGGATCCACACTGCAGCCGTCATCTGAAAGCCTTGAACACCGATACGTTTTCCGGCGAGATCGTTGGGTTTTGGATCCCAGCATTTAGGTTTACAAAAATGAAGCCGTGCCGAAACATTCTCGATGGAAAAATTGGAAGCGTTTTGAACCGAGCGCGGCCCTCAGCGGGGAGTACGAAGCAATGCGTGAACGACATCTCGGCGATGTCGAATGCATCGGCCGATAGCATAGGGCCGAATATCTCGACCGGCTGCGTGATCGGTACGGGCCGGATCTCCACGCCTTCGATACGGACGCTGCCGTCGAAGAGCGCTTGCATCCGGTCGTACGGTGCACACGCGAAGCTTAACGATAGCGGCAGCATTACCGGGCACTATTTACCGGTATATGCTTCGCTGAGCATCGGTTCGATCTGACTTTGCCATGAGAAATCGCGTTCAGGCGGTAGCATTGTTTGAACCGGCCTCAGCGCGAATGCATTGGGATTGTTCACACCCGGGGGCAACGTGCCTGAGTCTCGCAGCTGATAGGCGGATCGAAGGAATCGCCGCCGGATTGCAATTTGTCCGGCATCGGCACTACCTAGGTGTTCCTTCGTGCGGTCTACGACGGGACCGAAGCCGCGTTGCACAGCTGCATCCTGAGCCCATAGCCCGGGAATCCCTGACCAGCGCAACCCGCTTCGTTGGGCTTCATAATCATAGCCCCAATCATTGGATGCGTTGAGTTTGGGCCAGTACTTCCCGTACGGCCCAGGATGGGGAGGCAGAAACGCGTTTTGGCTCGGGTGCAATCCTTCAATGTCCCCAGGCAACTCGGATCGCATGGCAGCACGCTCGTGTTCATCGAGATCGCGGGTCGGATGCCAAGTAAAGCCAAAGCAGAGCGTATGCTCGTCATCCATTGGTACAAATGCATGACCGCTAAAGAGAATCCGGCCTTGATATGTCGGGTTCACGTTGATGACCGTATAGAAGGGCATCATAAACGGATAGATCCTCCAGTAGTCAGACGTGACGCCTTCTTCGCGATATCGCGCCCCGATCAAGACCCCGTATTCGGTATCCTGAGTATAGAATTTTGGAAACGGACGCCTCGCGCGCATTTCATTGCCGATTTCCTTGCCGATGCCCGCGTGTAGGAAGGGTACGTGACTTGAATCGTATTCGCCGTCTATCGTTTGCATGAAGTTCACTTCTTGCACGCGAGGCGGAGCTAAGAATGTTCTTGTTTCAGGGACGACGTTCCATTCTACGTTTGGAAGCGGCGGAGTGGGAGTTGCTGCTCCCATATATGTCCACAAAACGCCGTTGCGCTCTACACAAGGATAGGAGAGCTGACGGATCTTTTCTTTGAAACCACTTTCAGGTGGTTCGTTCGGCATATCAAGGCACTGGCCGCTCGTATCAAATTTCCAACCGTGATAAATGCAGCGTAGTCCGGAGAACTCGTTGCGCCCAAAGAACAGCGATGCTCCCCGATGGGGGCACTGCTCCTGAAGTAATCCGACGGTCCCCGTGGAGTCGCGATAAACAACGAGGTCTTCTCCTAAGAGACGGACGCGCGCGGGCTGGCCATCGCAGTCGAGGTCGGTCGAGAGATAGAATGGTATCCAATAGTGGCGGATCAGATTGCCCATCAAGCTACCTGGGCCTACTCGCGTCAGATTTTCGTTCTCTTCTTTGGTGAGCATAGGTCTTTCCTTAAAACCGATGGCTGCCTTAGGTACGAGGCAACGTTTTCGAATCTCGCGCGGGACCCTCTCGTATCGCCCCCGTATGAAAAGCGTGAGTTTTGTATAAGAAACAAAAGCGGCGGGGCCTATCAAAGCCATGTGTTTTGTATCAAAAACAATAGAGTATGGTGACGAAATCGAGCTCGTGATTCCTATATTTGGTTACAAGGAACCACAATCATATCGAGGAAGGCCGCGCCGATGAAACGTTCTGCCGTGTTGAGTCAGCTTTCAGCAGTGACATTGGCTGCTGGCACACCGTTACGAGCACGTGGTGCCGACGAATTAAGGATCCGTGTTGCTTACGCAGCAGTCGAATTATCCTCCGCGTTTTACGCTGCGATCGAAATGGGATTCTTCCAAAAGGCGGGCGTGGCGGTTGAAGCGCAACCAATCAGCACCGGCGCTGCAATGAGCGCGGCGGTCATTGCGGGCGCCATCGACGTCGGGGACGTGAATGTCGTCTCGATGGCCCAAGCCGATGAGAAGCAGATTCCGCTGACGTACATTGCGCTCGATGGCCTCTACTCGTCGTCGGATCCGGCAGATGCGTTGGTCGTATCCGGAGCCTCGATGATAAACTCGGGACGCGATCTTAATGGGAAGACGATCGCGATCAATGTTCTCAACGGGATCGCTTACGTGGGTGTGAGGTCGTGGGTGGACAAGAATGGGGGCGATTCGAGCACGGTCCATTTCGCCGAAATGCCGTTTAGCGTTATGCCCGATGCCTTGGCCGCTCGTCGTGTTGACGCCATCCTTGTTTCGGAACCGGAACTGCGGCATTCCAGAGAAGGTGGCGGCCGCGTACTTGGGTATGCATACAATACGATTGCGCCTCGCTTCGTGGTGGCGGGGTGGGTTGCCGGTACGGCTTGGGTGCAAAATAATATCGAGGCTGCCCGCCGCTTCCATGTAGCGATGCAGCAAGCCGAAATTTGGTCAAATCACAATCGCGATAAAACTGCCGAGTTCGTGCAACGCTACGCGAAGGTCGACGCAACAACGGTCAAGTCGATGTCCCGAGCGACGTTTCCCGAGCGAAGCGACGTGACGCTCGCACAGCCGGTAATCGACGCCTGCGCCCGGTATGGCCTGTTGAAGTCTGCGTTCCCCGCCGCCAATTTGTTCAGCCGCGACGTTCTCGGATAGATGTTAGCCCTGAGTATGGCCGTCGGAAGTTATGACCGGACGAGTGCTCTTCTTGACGGCCGAATTCGCGTTGAGGGATGCGAACTCCATACGGTGGTACTCGACCCTGCGGAGGCCTTTCATCGTGCCGTCAGGTTCCAGGAATTTGACGTCACCGAGCTTTCGCTAAGCACCCACGCATATGTAACGGATCGGGGCGACTCGGGCTATGTCGGTATCCCCGCGTTTCCGCTTCGCACGTTTCGCCACTCTGCGATCTTCGTTCGAACCGACCGCGGGATCAAGTCAGCTAAGGATTTGCGCGGAAAAACACTCGGAATCGGTGAGTATCAACAGACGGCGCAAGTGTGGGCACGCGGGCTGCTGCAGCATGAATACGGGGTCCCGATGCGCGACATCAAATGGCGGACGGGAGGGTTCAAAGAGCCAGGCAGAGTCGAGCGAACGCCGATCGCGATTCCACCTGAAATCGACTGTCAGCCGATCCCGGCTGATCGAACGCTGCCCGATATGCTCGATACCGGCGACCTCGATGGCCTCATCACCACGTGGGTTCCTCCGTCGATAACGCAAGGTAGGCCGCACGTCGCGCGTCTCTTCCCAAATTACCCGGAGGTTGAATCCGCATATTTTCAAAAGACGCGGATTTTTCCAATTATGCATTTGGTCGGTGTCCGCCGATCGCTGGTCGAACGTCACCCGTGGCTCGCGGTTAGCGTCTTCAAAGCGTTTCTCGCCGCTCGTAAAGCGGTCGAAGACTGGCATCAGTCGGTCTTCGACCCATGGGTACCGGCGCGACACGAAGAGACGCGGAAACTTTTAGGCGATAATTTCTGGAGCTATCACATCGAACCCAATCGCCACGTTCTCGAAACGTTCCTCAGCTATTCAAAAGAACAGGGTCTTGTATCAAGAAAGATCGAGCTGGAGGAATTGTTCGCTCCGTCAACCTTCGAACTTTCGAAGACATAGCGACGGCCTCAGGCTTTCGGCGCTTCCGGATACATGCCCATCGCGTGATAGCCGGCGTCGACGAAGTGGACGTCGGCCGTCACCTGGCTCGAGAGATCGCTGGCAAGATAGACCGCGCAGTTGCCGACGTCGTCGGCTGAGATCGTGCGCTTGAGCGGCGCGGCGGCCGCGACTTTGGCCGGCATCGCCGAGAAGCCGGCGACTTGGCGCGAAGACGCGGTCGAAATCGGGCCGGCCGAGATCGCGTTGACGCGGATGCCGCGTTCGCCGAGATCGAAGGCGAGATAGCGCACGATCGATTCGAGCGCGGCCTTCGCGATGCCGGCGACGTTGTAGTTCGGCACGATCTGCGTGCCGCCGAGATACGTCAGCGCCATGATCGAGCCGCCGTCGTTGAGGTTGTCCTTGAGGTGGCCGACCAGCGCGATCAGCGAGTACGAGCTGATGTCCATCGCCATCGCGAAACCGTCGCGCGAGGTGTCGTAGACCTTGCCGCTGAGGTCTTCTTTTTTGACGAACGCGATCGAGTGCACGATGCCGTCGATCTTGTCCGATCGAGGCTGCGAGCGCGTCGAGCGAGTCGTCGTTGGTGACGTCGCGCTTCGAACACGGGGCCGCCGCCGAGTTCGGCTGCGGTCTTGCGGACCGAGTCCTCGACCCGCTCGCCCTGATAGGTGAGGATCAAGCGTCGCGCCGTGCGCGTGCAGCTGGCGCGCGATGCCGCTGGCGATCGACCAGCGATTGGCGACGCCGGTGACGAGGATCGTTTTGCCGTCGAGAAGACTCACGTTTACCGTACCTTTATTTTCCGAGCAGTTCTTGCACTTTGTTCATCGCCGCTTCATGCTGTTCCGTGACGAATTTCAACGTGGAGGTATCCATGTAGTTGGCGCCTCGCCGGGGGAACAGATACGCCGGCAGACCGTCGTACGTCACGTCGGTCCGCAAACTCGCCGATTGGGTTGCGTTAGCGTAGATTGTTTGGCCTGCGCGGCCGGCGATCCAGTTCACGAACAGCTTGGCCGCGTTCGGATGGGGCGCTTTGTTCATGAGGCAGACGAGTCCCCAACCGGCGTTGATGATGCTGGGTCCGTCCGTGGGCAGCACGGGCTCCACGGGGTAGCCGAGCTTCTTGAACGCCATCAGTTCCGATGTGTCCGGACCGATCAAAATCGGGTAGCTGCCTTCAGCTAACCACTGCATCGCCTGGCGTGCGTTGCGCGAGAGCACGGGTTGCTGCGTCTGGTAGAGCGTCTTCACGTAATCCGGCCCGAACGTGAGGAAGAAGTAGCTCGGCATTTGCGAGCCGGCGCCCAACGTCAGCGGATCCTTGGCGATGATCTTGCCTTGCCATTTCGGATCGAGCAGCGACTTCCACGTCGTGGCTTCGCCGCGTCGCAGAAGCTTGGTGTTGACGGCCAGGCCCGGCGCGACGGTCGAGAGCACGTGCAAAATGGTGTGCGCATCGTCTTGGTACCAGAGGTGGCCGTCGCGCCACTTGCGAGTGTCGAGCACGTCGGGCGCTACGAGGACCGGTTCGATGCGATCGAGCCAGCCGCTGGGGAGAAATGTCAGGCACGCGGCATCGGCGCCGCTCAAAAAGACGTCGAGCACGTACTTGCCGGCGACGCGCTCCGCGCGAATGCGCGCGCTGGACGATGAAGAGCCGCTCGTGACGTACGAAATCGGAATGCCGTACGCGCGCTGGAAGCCGCTCAAGAGCCCTTGGCGCGCGATGTCGTTCGGCGGCCCGTCCACGACTACGCTGCCTTCGGCTTGCGCCGCGCTCACGAGCGCCGCGAGTGCTGCCGATTGCCCGTGCGCCGGCGTTGCGGCTGCTGCAATCAGCGCCGCACTCGTGCCCGCGATCGCCGCGCGGCGCTTCACTCGCCGAGCAGCTCGCGCGCTTTGGCGAGTGCCGGGTCGCGCTGTTCGGTGACGAACTTGAAGTCGTAGGTGTCCATATACTTCGTCCCCTTCTGCGGAAACAAGTAGCCGGGCATGTCGACGTAGTGGATGTCGGTGCGCAGACTGAGCGATTGCGTCGCTTTCGCGTACGCGGTTTGCGCTTCACGGCCCGCGAGCCAATTGATGAACAGCTTCGCGGCATTGGGATGCGGCGCTTTGTTGAGCAGGCCGATGAGCCCCCAGCCGCCGGTCAGAACGCTCGGCCCGTCGGTCGGGAACACCGGCTGCAGCGGATAGCCGAGTTTGACGAATTGATCCATCGCGGTGGTGTCGGGTCCGATCAGAATCGGATACGAGCCGTCAGCCAGCCACTGCGCTGCCTGACGCGCGTCGCGCGAGAGCATCGGTTTCTGTTCGACGTAGAGCTTCTTGACGAAGTCGGGTCCGAAGACGAGGTAGAAGTAGCTGGTCAGCGATGCGCCGGATCCGCCCGAACTGGCCGGATCCTTGGCCACCATTTTGCCTTGCCACTTCGGCTCGAGCAGCGACTTCCACGTCGCGACTTGCTTCGGCTGCACGAACTTCGTGTTGACGGCGAGCTCGGGCACCACGTACTGCAGCACGCGCAAGATCGTGTGGCCCTCGTCTTCGTACCAGAGATGCCCGTCTTTCCAATTGCGTTTGTCGACGACGTCCGGGGCGACGAGCACCGGTTCGATCTTATCGAGCCAGCCGCTGGGCAGAAACGTGATCGTCGGCGTGTCGGGACCGCTGATGAACACGTCGAGCAGATATTTGCCCGACGCGCGTTCGGCGCGCACGCGCGCCGCCGTGGCCGAGCCGCCGCCGCTGATGTACGTGACCGGGATGCCGTAGGCGCGTTGAAAACCCGGCACGAGCACTTCGCGCACCGAGTCTAGCGGGGGACCGTCGACGACTACGCTGCCTTCGGCCTTGGCTGCGGCGATGAGGGCCGTCATCGCTGCTGATTGCGCGTCTGCCGTCCGGATCGCAGCTGCGGTAAGTGCGGCGCTTGCGCCGGCGATTGCGGCGCGGCGGGTCATTGGCTGCGTGGGGCCGATGGAGGGGCATTGCCCTGGCGTTGGCCCTTGGTTATCTCGGTCCCTCGACGACGCGCCTGCGGGCGCTTTGCTCGGGATGACAGCTAGCGCGACGCTATCGCACAACCGGCGCGAGAGAGCCTCTTTAACGCTAGCGGCCGAAGAGGAGTGATTTTACTACGACGGGGACGCCGCGGGCGAGTTCGACTGGTTTGCCGATGTCGACGAAATCGAATTCGCCGAGTTCCAGCGCATCGATGCAGAGCAGCGGGCGTTCGACGTGCAGTTCGTGTTGCAGTAGCCGGCCCAGCGACTGGCCGATGTCGCCGTCGATGATGAGCACGAGCGGTTCGCGCCCGAATCGCGCACGCTCTTGGCAATGCCGGTGGCGAGCGCCGTGAGCCGTTCGTAGTTCGGCGTGCCGCGAAAGCTGACCGCGATCGCATGCGCCGCGGCTGCGCTCGACGTCGAGCCGTTCGCGCGCGAGCTCGATCGCTTTCGCAACGATGTCCGGATGGATCTCGCCGCCGGTGTGCAGGTGCGGCGCGACGACGGGCAGATTGCGCAGCGGCAGCGCGACGGTACCGAGGAAGATCGTGCGCCCGCTGACCTGCACGGTGAATTGCGAGACACCGATCGCGGTGGCGCGAATGCCCGCGCCCGGATCGACGAGTTCGACCGGAAGTTCGCGCACAGGCAGCGCGCACCGCGCGCGCCAGCGGCAGCGCGATGTCGCCGAACGTGCGTGACTCGCGGCCGTAGATGTACTCCGACACGCCGCCCGAGAACGTGAGCAGTTCGGGCAGCGGTCCGGTGAGCGGTTGCGTCAGCAGCAGTTCGCTCGCGAGCGCGGACGGCGGGTCGCGCCGGATGTAACCGGCGACCGTGCGGGCCATCGCATCGACGATCGCCGCGATGTCTTCCGGCGCGGGAACGTTGCCGACGGCGAGCGCGACGTTGCACGCGCGTGCGGCCGTCGCCGCCGGATCGTCGAGGCGCGCGACCGCGCCGGCCTCGTCGAACGCGATAAGCCGCCCGCCGACGGCGAACGCGCAGGTCGCGATCACGTGGCCGCCGCTGCAGAGCCCGAGCTTCGTCGTTCCGCCGCCGATATCGCAGTTCAGCACCGTCTTGCCGGTGCTTTGCGAGAGCGCGGCCGCGCCCGAACCGTGCGCGGCCAGCACGCACTCCATATGGTGACCGGCCGACGCGCAGACGAACTTGCCGGCGTCGCTTGCGAAGAGCGCCGCGATAGCCGCTGCGTTTTTGCGCTTGACGGCTTCGCCGGTAAGGATGACGGCGCCGGTGTCGACGGCGTCGCGGGAGAGGCCCGCGCTCGCGATACGCGTCGTCGATGAACGTTGCGAGCTGCGCGGCGTCGATCGTGTCGTCATCGAGGAACGGCGTGAGCCGGATCGGCGACGACCACAGCGTGCTGCGTTCGATCACGACGAAGCGGCTCGAGAGCTGGTGCGCTTGGCGCTGCAGGTGCACGCGCGAGAACATCAGGTGCGAGGTCGAACTGCCGACGTCGATGCCGACGGTGGTGAACTCGACGTTGTCGAGCCGCCACACGGCATCGGCCAGTGTTGCCTTCTCATCATCGGTCAGGTGCTCGTGCGGGTACGCGTCTTCGTGCAGCCGCCACATCGGCGGCGGCGCCGGAGTCCAACTATACGGAAACATTACTCAGCGACGACGATCGAGGCGGTCCCTCGACAAGCTCGGGATGACACGGAGGACGTGAAGCCACTATGGTGCGAGCATGACGACGGCGGCGTTCGGATCGGGTTCGAGGAACACGACGTCGCCGCGCTTGAGGCCTGCCTTCTCTTTGTGCACGCGCACGCGCAGCAGCGTTCCGGCCGACTCCACGTGATAGTCCCAGCAATCGCCCTGATAGATGCAGAACGACACCGTGCCGGTCCACACGTCCTTGGCCGGGCGGTCGCGGTGCAGCACGAAGTCTTCCGGGCGCAGAAAGAGTTGCACGCTCTGTCCGTGGGTGAGATCGTTGCCGGCAACGCCGCTCACGCTGCCGTGCGAGGTCACGATGTTCGTCGCGCCGCTGGTGCGCTCGACGGTTCCGGCGAGCTCGTTGGCGACGCCGACGAACGTGGCGGTGAAGGCCGAACGCGGCGACCGGTAGATCTGCTGCGGCTCGCCGAGTTCGACGATCTCGCCCTGCTCCATCAGCATGATGCAGTCGGAGATCGCCAGCGCCTCGTTTTGATCGTGGGTGACGTAGACCGCCGTGATGCCGAGTTTTTGCTGGACTTCGCGGATCTCTTCGCGCATGCGTTCGCGCAACTGCGCATCGAGGTTGCTGAGCGGTTCGTCGAGCAACAGGATCTCCGGTTCGCGCACGAGCGCACGCGCCAAAGCGACGCGCTGCTGCTGGCCGCCGGAGAGCGCGGTCGCCGAACGCGACGCGAACTCGGAGAGACCGACGAGTTCGAGCGCGCGTTCGGTCTTTTCGCGCACGACGTCTTTGGCCGGTTTGTTCTTGCCGACGGTCAGCGGGAACGAGACGTTCTCGAACACCGTCATGTGCGGCCACACGGCATAGGATTGGAAGACCATGCCGATCGGCCGTTTGTTGGCCGGTACCGCGATGTTCTGCTTCGCATCGTAGACGTGCTTGCCGGCGATGCTGATTTCGCCCGCATCGGGCCGCTCGAGGCCCGCGATCATCCGCAGCGTCGTCGTCTTGCCGCAGCCGCTCGGTCCGAGCAACGTGAACAGCTGGCCGTCGGGCACCTCGAACGAGATGCCGTTGACGGCGTTGCGGGTGATGTCACGGCCCGCGTAGCGTTTGACGAGACCGTGGATCGAGATCATCGCACGTCGGTGTTGTAGTTGAAGGCGGGCATCTTCGACTCGATGCCGGCGTCCCCGAGGATCTTCTCGTAATCGGTTTTGATCTGCGGATCCTCGTCTTCATACTCGATCAGCGTGCCGCCCTCGCGGTAGCTGACGTACACGCCGAGCTTGCCGTTCACGACGCGCGTGCCCGACCGGCGGAATCCGGTCGGATTGTTCGAGCTGCCGCCGGGACGGAAGGCCAACTGCCGCGCCGTTTCGTTGCCGGTGTTGAAGTGCTGGTGGAACCACTTCGTCGGCGGGCAGAACACGGAGTACAAGCCCCAGTCCAGCCGCACGATCTGGTCGTCGAAGTGATTCTCGTACGGCCGGATGCCCAATTCCTGAGGCCACATCAAGCTGTAGCCTTCCGAGCGCGCGATCAGCAAGATCGCGCCGCCCTGATGGTGGTGCGCTTTGTGATAGCGGCCGACGGGCCACTCGGTGAGATGACCGGCGAACGAGTTCTGCGCCATATCGAACACGGTGATCTTGACGCCCGCGCCCTTCGCTTCTTGCGCGTCGACCAGCGCCTCGCTCACGTTGTCGATGAAGTTCGTCTGCCACATCACGCCGGAGCCTTCGAGAATCCGTTCTTCCCGGGTGAAATATTCGGCGTCGGCACCGTTGAAGCGATCGCGGAACACGTAGGGGTTGTTGAAGATGAAGTCGAGGTTGTGAAAGAGGTCGATCATCATCGGCGCATCGTTGACGCCGAGATAGATCACCGGCGTGTTGCCGACGTTGTAGAGCCGGTACGACGAGTTGGCCGGCGGCGAGAAGAGGCTCCACGGTCCCCACTCAAAGGTGAGCTTCTTGTCGGGGGCTTCATCGAGCCAGACTTCGGCCGTGCCGTGTCCTTCGAGGATGCAGATCAGCTGCTGGTAGAGGTGACGCTGCTTCGTGATGGCGCCGCCGGGCGGAATCTCCACCACGTGCATGCCGGAGAAGCCCTCCATGCCGACGAGATCGATGAACGCGCCGGGGGTGCCGGTGAGCTTCCACGGTTTGCGCTCGAGCACGCGCACGTCGTGCATGCCGTAACCGCGGTGAATCGGGATCTCCTGCGCGTCCATCCACTTTTGATACGCCGGCTGGTTGATCTTCCGCGCGGGCTTCGTTGCTTGCTGCGTCATTCGCCCAGCAACTCGCGGACTTTGTCGCTGGCGGCGTTCCGCTGCTCGGTGATGTATTTGTAGTCGTAGGTGTCCAAGTACTTGGTCCCCTTTTGCGGAAAGATGAACGGCGGCAGATCGCTCTCGTATTGCACGTCGGTGCGCAAGCTGAGCGATTGGGTTGACGGTGCGAAGGCTGCCTGTGCGCTCGTGCCGGCCAGCCAATTGATGAACAGCTTGGCGGCGTTCGAATGCGGCGCTTTGTTCATGAGGCAGACGAGACCCCAGCTGCCGGTGAGGACGCTCGGAGCGTCGGTCGGAAAGACGGGTTCGATCGGGTAGCCCTGTTGCTGAAAGCGCATGAGCTCGGCGATATCGGTACCGATGCTGACCGGATAGTTGCCTTGCGCGAGCCACTGCGCTGCTTGGCGCGCGTTGCTCGAGAATACCGGCTTCTGATCGCGGTAGAGTTTTTTCACGAAATCGGGACCGAACTCGATATAGAAATAGCTCGTCAGCGAGTTGCCCGCGCCGGAGCTGGCGGGATCTTTGGCGATGAACTTGCCTTGCCACTTGGGATCGAGCAAGTCTTTCCACTTGGTGATCTCGCCGCGCTTGACCATTTTTGTGTTGATGCTGAGTTCGGGGACGACGTTCGAGAGCACGCGCAAGATCGTGTTGTTCGGATCCGCGTACCAGAGATGTCCGTCTTTCCAGTCGCGCTTGTTGATGACTTCGGGCGAGACGAGGATCGGCTCGATGCGATCGAGCCAGCCGCCCGGCAGAAACGTCAGCACCGGTGTGTCGCTGCCGCTGATGAACACGTCGAGCAGGTACTTGCCGGCGGCGCGTTCGGAGCGCACGCGCGCACCGCTGGCCGACGTTCCGCTGCTGATGTAGGTCACCGGGATGCCGTAGGCTTTTTGAAAGCCGCTGACGAGCACGTCGCGCGTCGCATCGATCGGCGGACCGTCGACCACGACGGCGCCTTCAGCTTTCGCCGCGTTGACGAGCGCCGTCATCGCGCCGGCTTGAGCAAACGCGGGGCGGCTTGCTGCCGCCGCGAGCAGCGCGGCACCCGTGCCCGCAATTGCAGCGCGACGGTTCATCGGACGGTTCAATGACTGAAGCTCGGACATTTGGAGGGTGCCTTTCTACCGCCGCGAAAACTGCTTAGGCGATTTAGGTTATCACGGACCGGACCGGTTTCGTCGCGCCGAATTGACCCCCTTCGACGAAAGGACCCAGTTCTATGCAGTTGCCCGAGGGCGTGCTCTCATCGTTTGTCGATGTGCGCGGGATCAAAACCCATTACGTCGAGGCCGGCAGCGGCGAGCCGATCGTGTTCGTACACGGCGCCGGACCGGGCGCCTACGGTTGGGCCGGTTGGCGGCAAACGATCCCGGTGCTCGCGAAGCACTTTCGCGTGTACGCGCTCGACACGCTGGGATTCGGTCTGACCGACAAACCCACCGATAGCTGCAGCGATCAAGATTCCGTCGATCATTTGCTGGGCTTTCTCGACGCGTTGTGTCTCGACAAGGTCTATCTCTGCGGAAATTCGCGCGGCGCGTACATGTCGGCGAAATTGACCGTCGATCAGCCCAAGCGCGTCAAGAAGCTGCTCATGATCAGCAGCGGCAGCATCGCGCTCGCCATGGGGCTCGAGCGCAACGACGCCCAGATGGGCGGCATGAAGAAACTCCAAGCCTACGACGGCACGCCCGAGGCGATGCGCGGCTTCATGGAGATCATCGTTCACGATCATAGCAAGATCACCGACGAACTGATCGCCGATCGCGTGCAGATGGCGGCCTTGCCGGGTCACGACAAAGTCCACAAGCTGCAAGGCCAGTATCGCAATTCGCTCAAGACCGATCCCAACGAATGGCAGCGGTTCGAGCTGAAGCACCGTTTGCCGCAGCTGACGATCCCGATGCACATGGTGTGGGGCGCCAAGGACAGTTTCGCGCCGCCCGAATTCGCCGACACGCTGCAGAAGATGCTGCCCAACGTCACGTTCGAGATGCTCGAGAACTCGGGCCATCAAGCGCAGAACGACGAGTCGGATCGCTTCAACGATATCGCGCTCGCGTTCTTCGGGGCGCGCGTCACCGCGCCGGTCTAGACGATGCTGTCAGCGGAGAAGAACGCGCGCCTCACCCAAACCGGCGCCGATACGCCCGGCGGTCAACTGTTGCGCCGCTATTGGCAGGCCTTGTGGCCGGCTTGCGACTTCACCGACGAGCAGCCGAAGAAGCGTATCAAGGTGATGGGCGAGGACCTCGTCGTGTACCGCGGCGACGACGGCAACTTCGGTTGCGTGACCGAACACTGCACGCACCGCGGCTGCTCGCTGTACTACGGTTTTCTGGAAGGCAGCGCGATCCGCTGCCCCTACCACGGCTGGAAGTTCGAGCGCGACGGCCGTTGCGTCGAGCAGCCGTTCGAACCGAAGGACAGCACGTTCAAGGACCGCGTGCGTCAGCGCGCCTATCCGGTACAAGAACTCGGCGGTTTGCTGTTCGTCTATATGGGTCCGCTGCCGGCGCCGCTCTTGCCGCGCTGGGACACGCTCGTGCGCAAGGACGGCACGCGCCTGATCGAGATCCGGCCCGACCTCACGTGTAACTGGCTGCAAGCGCAAGAGAACACCGCCGACACGACCCACACCTATTATCTGCACGGTCACATGATGGCGCAGAAGGGGATCAAGTGGGAGTCGGCCGCGTACTACTACCGGCCGATCGTGAAATACGACTTCTCGCTCTGCGAGTGGGGCATTACGAAGACGCTGTTCTACGGCGGCGATCATCCGGGCGAAGAGATCCGTCCGCCGTTGATCTTCCCGAACATCCTGCGCATTCCCGAAGGCCGCAACGAACGCCAGCATTGGCGCGTGCCGATCGACGATACCAGCACGCGGATCATCGTGATGCAGTTCCAGCCCAACGACACCGGGCTCGAGGAACCGCCGCAGGCGGTCGTGCCGATGCAGTACATGCCCGACGACAAAGGTCCCGACGGCGAGTACGCGCTCGACAGCTTCAACAGCCAAGACCGCATGGCGTGGGAAACGCAGGGCGCGATCTACGACCGCTCGCAAGAGCATCTCGGCGTGACCGACGTCGGCATCGTGATGTTACGGAAACTGCTCGACGAGCAGATCGCGATCGTCGAGGCCGGCGGCGAACCGATGGCCCTCCTGCGCGATCCGGCCAAGAACGAGATCATCGAGTTCTCCACGCATAGCCTCAACCGCCTCGAAGCGGTCGGTAGCGGCGCAGCAAAGACCTCGTAGCGGTGCTGCGTCTCGGCATCGCCGGTATCGGCATCGCGGCAGAACAGGTGCTGCCGAATATCGGCGCGATCGCCGATACCGTCCGGCTTACGGCCGTTGCGGACATGCGCGCCGACGCCCTGCGCGCGTTCGGCACGCGGCATCCCGGCGTGCATTTGTTCGATTCGGTCGAAGCGCTCGCGGCTTGCGACGACGTCGACGTCGTCTGGATCGCGACGCCGAACGAGTTTCACGCGGCGCACGCCGTGCTCGCGGCGAATAACGGCAAGCACGTCGTGTGCGAGAAGCCGATGGCGACGACGGTCGATGAGTGCAATGCGATCGTGATCGGCGGTCAAGGCCGCCGGCGTGAAGTACGTGCAAGGGCACTCGAAGATCTACTATTCGGTGTTGCGGCGAATGCGCGAGGTCATCAAGAGCGGAGAACTCGGCCGCGTCACGCAGATCAATACGTGGAACTTCAACGATTGGCTGATCCGGCCGCGCACGCCGGCCGAAGAACGCACGGATCTCGGCACGGGTCCGGTGTTCCGTCAGGCTCCGCACCAAATCGATATCGTCCGCTATCTGGCCGGCAGCCCGGTAAGCAGCGTGCGCGCGGTGACGGCGCGGCGCGAGGCGGGTTCGCCCGCAACCGAATCCGACTATACCGCGCTGCTGGCGTTCGAGGACGGCACGGCGGCGACGCTCGTCTTCAACGCGCAGGGGTATTTCGACATCGTCGATTTGACCTGGGGCATCGGTGAGAGCGGTTACCGCACGCTCGACGCGGGCTCGGTGCGGCCGGCCGAACGCCGCGCGCCGATGTCGCCCGAGGAGAAGTGGCATTTCCAACAGGCCGGCGATCCGTACGGGCGCGGCCGTGACGGCGGCGAAGACAAACGCTCGTTGCGCAAGCCACCGTTCTTCGGCCTAACCATCGTGCATTGCGAACGCGGCGTCGTGCGCCAATCGCCCGACGGCGTGTATGTCTACGACCGGAACGGCCGGCGCGAACTCGCCTGCGGAGCGGGTTATCTGCGCGGCGCGGCGGAGCTGATGGAACTCGCCGACGCGCTGGCCGGTGAGCGCGAGCCGTTTCTCGACGCGGCCTGGGGCCGGGCCACGCTCGAGGTTTGCGTGGCGATTCTCGAATCGGCGGCGCAGCGCCGCGAACTGACGCTCAGCTACCAGTCCCCCGCGAACGCCGTCGGCACGTGGTAAGAACCACCGAAGGGCAGCGCACGAACGCGCTGTTGACGCTGCCCGTCATCATCGTGACCGCATTTGCGATCGCGCCCGTGATCATCACGCTGGTCGGCAGCTTCCGCACCTCGCTGCCGGGCAATCCTACCGTTTGGGGAACCAGCGGCTGGACGAGCGCGTTTTCGACCGCGTCGGTGTGGCAGGCGATCGCGAACACGTTTTTGCTCGTGCTCATGCGCGTGCCGATCGCGCTCTTGCTCGGCAGCGTGCTGGCGTGGCTCGTCATTCGCACGAACGTGCGCTGGCGGCGCACGATCGAGTTCCTGATCTGGACCGCGTTCTTTTTGCCCACGCTGCCGATGGCGATGGCGTGGGCGCTGTTGCTCGATCCGAAGTCGGGCTGGATCAACCGCATGCTTGCAGCCGCTGTTCGGATTGCAGCATGGCCCGTTCAATATCTACTCCTATACCGGCATCACGTGGGTGCATTTGGTGACCACGACGGTGCCCGCGATCGTGCTGCTGCTGGGACCGGCATTCCGCGGCCTAAATCCCGTGCTCGAAGAGAGCGCGCGCATGTCGGGCGCGAGCCTCACGGAGTCGTTCCGGCGTGTCGTCTTGCCGCTGCTCGCGCCGGCGTTGACGATGGCCGGCATCATCGCGCTGATCCGCAGCCTCGAGGGCTTCGAAGTCGAGCTGTTCCTCGGCGTTCCGGCCGGCATCCGCGTGTTCTCGACCAAGATACAGGAACTGGTCGTGTACGAGCCGCCGCGCTACGCGCCCGCGATGGCGCTGAGCGTTCCGTTCGTGATCTTGCTGATCGCGCTCGCGCTGTGGTATCAGCGCGTCGTTCGCGGGCGGTCCTATGCGACGCTGACGGGCAAGCTTGCCGCCGCGCCGGCCGTCGATCTCGGCCGCTGGCGCTGGCCGGCCACGATCTTCTGCGGCGGCTTTGCCGGCCTCGCGGTGCTCGTTCCGACGATCACGCTCGTCGTCGGCTCGTTCATGGAGATCTTCGGGGTGACCAACGCCGCCGGCGGCTTCGGCTTCACGACGAGCCACTGGAACACCGTGCTGCACGATCCGGTGTTCCTCTCATCGTTCACGACGACGCTGCTGCTGGGTATCTTTACGGCGATCGCGGGCGTGATTTGTTTCTCGCTGATCGCCTACATCATCTTGCGCACGAAAGCGGCGGGCCGGCAAGTTCTCGATGTGGCGGCGTGGCTGCCGTGGTCGATTCCCGGCATCTTGCTTAGCCTCTCGCTCTTGTGGATCTACCTCGGCTTTCCGATCCTCAACGTACTCTACGGTTCGGTCGGCGGGTCTCGTCATCGCGATGCTCTTCAAGGAAATGCCCGGCGGCGTGAACCTGATGAAGAACGGCATCGCGCGCATCGGGCTCGAGCTGGAAGAAGCGGCATTCACGTCGGGCGCGGGCTGGTGGGAACTCTATCGCCGCGTGCTGTTGCCGCTGCTCTCACCAACCGCGGTGACGGTCGCGCTATTCGTATTCGTCGGCTGCGTGAAAGACATCAGCACGATGATCTTGCTCGCGACACCGACGACGCGTCCGCTCTCGCTCTTGGTGCTCGACTACGCGACCAACGGTTCGATCGAGAACGGCGCGGTCGTCGGCGTGATCTCGGCCGCGATGGCGATCGGCGTCGCCATCATCGGCCGCAAGCTGAGCGCGCGCGCGGGAATTCAAACCTAGGTCAGATCGAGGACCATACGGCCGTCGATTTTACCGGCCTTGAGGCCGGCGAAGATCTGATTGACGTCTTCGAGTTTCGCTTTGTGGATATCGGCGCGAACTTTTCCGGCGGAGGCGAAGGCGACCGCTTCCTGAAGATCCTTGCGCGTTCCGACGATCGAACCGCGAATCGTCAGGCCTTTGAGCACGACGTCGAAGATCGGCGTCTGAAATCCGCCCGGCGGTAGACCGATCAGCGTAATCGTTCCCTTACTGCGCGCGAATGCAATGGCTTGCGAGAACGCCGGGGGCGACGGGGCCGTGACCAGCACGCCGTGCGCACCGCCATGGGTCGCTTCGAGGACTTGCGCCGCCGCATCGGCGTCGAGCGCGTTCACCGTCGCATCAGCACCCACCGAACGCGCCAGTGCGAGTTTTTCCGGCGTCACGTCGAGGCCGACGACGTTCAGTCCCATCGCCTTGGCGTACTGCACGGCAACGTGTCCCAGTCCTCCGAGCCCCGAAATCGCCACCCATTCGCCCGGGCGCGCTTCGGTTTGTTTGAGTCCCTTATAGGTGGTGACGCCCGCACATAAGATCGGTGCCATCTGGTAGAAATCGACGTCCGCGCTCAAGTGCGCGGCATAGGCCGCCGAAGCGATCGCGTATTGGGCGAAGCCGCCGTCGACGCTGTAGCCGCTGTCGTGCTGCGTGGCGCACAGTGTTTCCCAGCCGGTGATGCAGAACTCGCACTTGCCGCAGGCGTCGTGCAGCCAGGCGATCCCGATTGCGTCGCCCAGTTTGAAATCGTCGACGCCGGCGCCCAAGGCGACAACGCGTCCGGCGGTTTCGTGTCCGGGAATGAAGGGCGGCTGTGGCTTAACCGGCCAATCGCCGTCGGCCGCGTGCACGTCGGTGTGGCAAACGCCGCAGGCCGTAACTTCCACGAGCACTTCGCCGGGCCCGGGAACGGGCACCGGAACCTCTTGAATGACGAGCGGTTGACCAAACGCGTTGACGACCGCCGCTCTCATCGTTTGCGGGAGGTGGCCGATCTGGGCGTGCGGTGCGGCGGGACAAAAAAAAAAAAAAAAAAAAAAAAAAAAAAAAAAAAAAAAAAAAAAAAAAAAAAAAAAAAAAAAAAAAAAAAAAAAAAAAAAAAAAAAAAAAAAAAAAAAAAAAAAGGCGACAACGCGTCCGGCGGTTTCGTGTCCGGGAATGAAGGGCGGCTGTGGCTTAACCGGCCAATCGCCGTCGGCCGCATGCACGTCGGTGTGGCAAACGCCGCAGGCCGTAACTTCCACGAGCACTTCGCCGGGCCCGGGAACGGGTATTGGAACTTCCGCAATTTCGAGCGGTTGACCGAAAACGCGCCCACCACGGCGGCCTTCATCGTTTTCGGAAGGTATCCGACGTTCGCGGGCTGCGCGCCGCGGCGTTCGATCGTGATAGTTGACATATTAGGAACCTTTCGAGTGTTGTGTGCGGGCGTCGGTTTCTATTTGGACGCGAATTTCTCGCAGGAGAGCGCGAGCGGTGGCTCTTGCAAATGCGCCGGTGAGGATCAGCCAGAAACCGTTGAATCTGGCATCGGCCTCGACGATCAGCTGGCCGTTAAACTCCGGGTGCGATGCGGAGAAGGCGCGGGAGAACGCGGTCTGCCGAGGCCAGCGGCGCAAGGATCAGATCGCGCTCCACGGCGGCGTCATGACGCCGGTGCGGGCGTCTGCGTGATGTTCGCGGGACGAGTTTCCGTATGCGTGCTTATCCAGGGCGTGCCGAGACGCGCAAGGACGAAGCGATCTGCACCCCAGCAGCCGCCGTTTTCCACGCGAGAACGAGCAGCGTGCCGAAGGCGAACAAGATCGGATTCGTGCTGACCGTGCCGGCTAACAGATAGCTAGCGTTCATGGTCGTGCCGAAGAACGCCGCGATTCCGGTGAAGAGTCCGAAGATGAGACCGAGGCCGACGAACAGCTCGCCGTACGAGACGGTATAGCTCCAGAAGGCCGCATGCGGCAGCACGGCGTGGCTGAGGAAAAACCCGTACCAGCCTTGGACGTCCGCGTGTGCGCCCTGCGTCTTCTTGAGCGCTCCGTCGATCCAGACCGTGAGAAATGTGCCGGCTTTCGCGCCGGCCCACGCTTGAGTTTGGACTTTATTGAGACCTTCGCTGAACCATTGCCAGCCCACGTAGACGCGGAGGATCAGCCAGATCCAGGCGAAGCGCGTATCTCCGAACAGCGCGCGCGCGATGGGCGGATCCTCGATGTGACGGACGGCAGCGGATTGCATGATGATTTCCTCAAGCGCGGAGCGCGTTGTGATGGTGTGTTTTGGAACCTGATGCTAGCGCCGGCGAGCGAAGGCGGTGTGAAGATCCGTGGAAGGCCCAAATGCGTTGACGGAGATTGCGCGAAGGGTGCCATATGGATCGGACGC
This sequence comes from Vulcanimicrobiota bacterium, assembly GCA_963845455.1. GTDB lineage: Bacteria > Vulcanimicrobiota > Vulcanimicrobiia > Vulcanimicrobiales > Vulcanimicrobiaceae > Lustribacter. The sequence continues at coordinate 38,757 of CAWJSM010000011.1, forward strand.
AGCACGACATGCGTAACGACCTGGCGGTCGCCATCGGAACCGTGCATGCGCTCATCGACGGCAAGCTGGAGCCGAATCCGGGCCGTTTGGCAGATATTTTGAGCTCGCTCGAGTCGCTCGATGCGGCGCTCGTATCTCGTCCGGCACCGAACGAAGATCTGCTCAACGCCGTGATCGAGGGATCGCCGTACGCCAAGGTTCTGGTGAACGGCGGTGGCCGCATCGTGCTCGTGAACGGGCAGGCCGAAGCGCTTTTCGGCTACTCTCGCGAGGAGTTACTCGGCATGTCGATCGATGAACTCGTCCCGGAGCGCTTCCGTCATGGCCACCGCGACCTGCGTGACGACTTTGCCGCGGCGCCGAGTGCGCGTGCAATGGGCGCCGGGCGCGATCTTTACGGCCGGCGCAAAGATGCCACTGAAGTGCCGATCGAAATCGGCCTGAATCCGATCGTCACCGGTGGCGAAACGTTCACGCTTGCCGCGATTACCGATATCAGCGAGCGCAAGCATAGCGAGGAGCTGCGCCTTGCGAATCTGGAGTTGGCCGACGCGTCGCGCTTCAAAACCGAATTCGTCTCGACCATGAGCCACGAGTTGCGGACGCCGCTGGCTTCGATCATCGCCGGCGCGGAGCTGCTGAGCCGGATGAAACTCGACGAACGCGCGCACATCACCGTGCAAACGATGACTGAAGCCTCCGAGGCGCTCTTGACGCTGATCAACAGCGTTCTCGACTTCTCGAAGATCGAAGCCGGCAAACTAGAGCTGCAGGTCGAGCCATTCGAGATCGAACCGCTGCTCGACGGCGTCGCCGATGTGCTCGCGCACGTCGCGCGCGAAAAGAACATCACGCTGAACGCCTACGTGGATCCGTCGATCCCGGCCGTTCTGGGCGACCGCGACCGCGTTCGGCAGATTCTGTTCAACCTCGTGGGCAACGCGGTGAAGTTCACGAAGAGCGGCCGCGTCGTCGTGCGCGCCGTCTCCGAAGACCTTTCGGCCGATGAGGTCCTGGTGCGCTTCGACGTGCAGGACACCGGCATCGGCATTCCGTCGGGCCTGCTGCCGCTGTTGTTCGAACCGTTCGCGCAAGCGGACCGTTCGGCGTCACGCAAATTTGCCGGAACCGGTTTGGGCCTCTCGATCTCAAAGCGGCTAGTTGAGATGATGGGTGGCCGGATCGGTGTTGAGAGCACCGCCGATCTCGGTTCGTCCTTTTGGTTTGCACTGCGCTTCGCACGTGCAGCGGGCGTGTTGGGACGGCCGGCCGCGCGGAACGTTCCGGCACCGCAATCGCTCGCCACCGTCGCCCCGGCGAACGGGACCGTTTTGGTTGCCGAGGACAACGAACCGTTGCGGCGTTTGCTCAAGCAGCAGTTCGAAAATCTCGGCGTCGCAGTGACCTTTGTATTCGACGGACGCCAAGCGCTCGAAGCTATCCGCGGCGAACGTTACGCAATGGTGTTCATGGACTGTCAGATGCCGAATCTCGACGGCTTGGAAGCCACGAAGTTGATCCGGCATGAGGAGCGGTCGACGGGAGGGCATTTGCCCATCACGGCGATGACGGCCAATGCGTTCGCGGAGGATCGGGCCGCGTGTCTCGCTGCCGGCATGGACGATTACCTCTCAAAACCGGTGAAGCTCGCCGACTTGCGGGCGAAAATCGAACGCTGGACATGACGGCGCGCACGGCAACGGTACTCGTCGTCGACGATGAGCCGGCACTGCTCGACGTGCTCGAAGCCTATCTGCGGGATGAAGGATTCGGCGTACTGCGGGCAGCCGACGGGCGGGCTGCGGTCGACATCGCGCTGGCCGAGCGGCCCGACTTGGTGCTCCTCGATTTGAATTTGCCGGTGCTTTCCGGGCTCGAGGCGTTCCGCGAGATTCGCGCCCAAATCGATGTACCCGTCATCATGCTCACGGCTCGAGGGGCCGAAGTCGACCGGGTGGTCGGACTCGAGCTCGGAGCCGATGACTACGTGAGCAAGCCGTACAGTCCACGCGAAGTCGTCGCGCGGGTGAAGACCGTTTTGCGGCGCGTCGCGGCTGTGCCGAGCGCCGGAAGTGGGCCCCGCCGCATCTCGCACGATATCCGGCGCGTGGGCGAAATAACGATCGACCTTACCGCACACGAAGTGGCACGCGACGGCACGCCTATCAAGTTGACGCCGACCGAATATCGTTTGCTCTGCATCTTCGCCGACCACCCGGGTCAAGTGTTTACGCGCGATCATCTCATCGAGCTGATCTCAATCGACGGCGGCGAGGTGTTCGACCGGACGCTCGACCGGCATATCGCAAATTTGCGCTCCAAGATCGAGGTTGATCCGCAACACCCGCGCTACGTGCTGACGGTCTATGGCGCGGGCTACAAGTTGGCCGAGCTGCCGTAATCTGGAAGAAGCCTTCATACGATATTCTTGCGCGCGAGTACGCTTGAAGCGTGACCATCACGACTTCGACCCTCGCCGACTGCCCGTTCTCGATGGCGACCGAGTATGCGCAGGAATACCTGCATAACGCGGAAGCCGGCGGCGTGGAGTCGTTCGTACGGGTTCCGTGGCTTCCATCGCTGCCGGCGTTCGAGCGCCGCGTCCGTATGAATTTCAGCCTGCATGCGGATCTCACCGAAGTGGGCCGGCGGCACGATGAGATCCAACTCCGCTGGAATAGCGGCACGCCGCTGTTGCCGAATTTTCGCGGAACGATTTGCTTTCGCATCGAGGCGATGCGTACGCTCCTCCTCATCCACGGCACGTACGACGCTCCCTTGGGCGTGTTCGGGCGGTGTTTCGATGAGGTAATCGGCAAACGGATCGCGCGCGCGAGCTTAGAAGGATCTGGGGCATCGGCTAGCCGGGTTTCTCGAGCTGCGGGAGCGCGCCTGGAGGCAGAGCCGAGGGGCCTAAGGAGGGCCGGGCACAGAGGGCGCAAACGCCGGGGGCAATGGAATTCGGTCTGCAGTTCTTCCCGTCGGTCGGAAACGAGATCACGGCGGAAGCGTATTTTGACGATGCGCTCAATTTGTGCGAGCTTGGCGAGGACCTCGGCTACACGCACGTGCGCATGGTCGAGCACTACTTCACCCCCTACGGCGGCTACTCGCCCAACCCGCTGCTGTTCTTGACCGCTGCCGCGCAGCGCACGAAGAAGATGCGTCTGATCACGGGCGCCGTGTTGCCGGTGTTCAACCATCCGCTCAAGATGGCGGGCGAGATCGGCATGCTCGATGCGATCTCGCACGGGCGGCTCGAAGTCGGTTTCGCGCGCGCGTTCTTGCCGCACGAGTTCGCGCGCTTCGGCATCAGCCTCGATGAGAGCCGCGAACGCTTCGATGAAGGGCTCGAGACGGTGCGCCGGCTCTTGGAAGAAGAGAACGTCGCGATCGACGGCAAGTTCCACGCGTTCGGCACGACGACGTCGCTGCCGCGGCCGACGCAGAAACCGCGCCCGCCGTTCTGGGTCGCCGCGCTCGCCACCGAATCGTCGTTCGTCAACGCCGGGCCGGCTCGGTCACGCGGTGATGGGGATTCCGATTCTGCACGCGGAGATGCGCCGGCTGATCGGCGTGTATCGCGACGCCTGGAAAGCGGCCGGACATCCCGGCAACGGGCGCGTGATGATCGCCTTCCATATGTTCTGCCACGAAGATGCCGAAGAAGCGGTGCGCATCGCGCGCGATCCGCTCAACCGCTACTTAGCGGCGATCGTCGAAGCGGCCAGCGACTGGACCACCGGCACGAGTTCGAAAGACTACGCCAACTACGGCGCGATGATCGAGAAGCTCAAGCAAGATACGTTCGAGAGCAACGTCGCGAGCGGCACCGCGTGGGTCGGAACGCCGAAGCAAGTGCGCGAGCAGATCGCCGACTACTGCGAGCAAGTCGGCGACTTCGAGATCGCCTCACTCCAAGTGAACTTCAACACGATCAACTACGCCGACGCGAAGCGCTCGATGAAGCTCTTCGCGAAGAAAGTCATGCCGAAGTTCAGTTAGTGCTGGGTGGCGGTCCCTCGACGACGCGCCTACGGCGCTTTGCTCGGGATGACAACTACGCGAACTTACGCGCCGTGGCTTACCAGATGCCGAGTTGGTTTTTTACGTCGTCGGAGGCCATGGTTTTGGGGTCCCACGGCGGGGAGAAGGTGAGGTCGACTTTGCAGCGGTCGACGCCGTCGAGGCCCTCGACCTTCGACTGGACGGCCTGGGTGAACATCGGGCCGACCGGGCACATCGGCGAGGTCAGCGTCATCACGACGGTGACGTCCTTGCCCTCGTCGCCCTCGACCAGGACGTCGTAGACCAAGCCGAGCTCGAGAATGCCCATGTGGAGTTCGGGGTCCTGAACCTCGGCCAGCGCTTCACGGACGATCTCTTGTGTAACCATATCGCTCCTCCAACCGCGGACGGCTCCCGGCGGTTACGCCGTACCCTAAGTTACGGCTAAATAGCGGGCCATCATCTCGGCGTCGGCTTTTAGGGCGTCGGTGGGGCCCTGGGCCACGACGCGGCCGTTCGAGAGGACGTAGCCGCGGTCGGCGAGCGCCAAGGCAATCGAGGCGTTCTGCTCGACCAGCAAGATCGTGTTGCCCTCGCTCTTGATGCGGCGGACCACCTCTTCCACGTTGCGGGCGATCAGCGGGGCCAGCCCTTCCATCGGCTCGTCGAGCAGAATGATCTCGGGATTCGCGATCAGCGCCCGGGCGATCGCCAGCATCTGCTGCTCGCCGCCCGAAAGCTTGGCGGGCTTGTCTTTGCGTTCGCGCAGCACTTCGAAGTACTCGTAGATGCGCGACTCGGTCCACGGGCCTTTGCGTCCGGCGAGCGAGGCCAGCCGCAGGTTTTCGCCGACCGTCAGGTTCGGAAAGATGCGCCGGTCTTCGGGCACGAACGCGATGCCGGCTTGCGCGAGCGCGAACGGCGTCTTGTTGGTGATGTCCTTATCGTGGAAGCGGATGCTGCCGCTGCGCGCGTGGACGAGCCCCATGATCGTCTTGAGCGTGGTCGAGCGGCCGCTGCCGTTGCGTCCGAGCAGCGCGACGACTTCGCCCTGCTCGACCTCGAGGCTCACGTCGCGCAGGACGTGGCTCTTGTCGTAGTACGCGTTGACGCCTTCGAGCACGAGCAGCATGTTAGGCGAGCTCTCCCAGATAGGCGCGCTGGACGGTTTCGTTGGCGCGGATCTCTTCGGGCGTTCCGCTGGCGAGGACGGCGCCGGTTTGGAACACCGTGATCGTCGTCGAGATCGCCATCACGACGTCGATGTCGTGCTCGACCAGCATGATCGTGCGATCGGGTGAGATGCGCTGGATGAGCTCGACGGTCTCGTGCGTTTCGGTCGGCGACATGCCGGCCAGCGGTTCGTCGAGCAGCAAGCACCGGCGGATCGCTCGCGAGCACGAGGCCGATCTCGAGCCGGCGCTGATCGCCGTGCGAGAGATTTTCGGCGCGCGCGTTGCGGCCCGGCCACAGGCCGATATCGTTGAGGATGCGATCGGTCGTGGCGCCGATCGCGCGCGCGTTCTTGAGCGGCAGAAAGAAATTCGCTTTGCCGTCGCTCACCGCTTGGACCGCCAGCCGCACGTTCTCCGCGACGCTCAGGCGTCCGAAAATGTTCGTGATCTGGAACGAGCGCGCGATGCCGAGCCGCGCGCGCTGATAGGGCTCGAGCGCGGTGACGTCGTGGTCGCGGAAGAAGATGCGGCCGTCGCTCGGCGGCAGCGCGCCGCTGAGCAGGTTGAAGAACGTCGTCTTGCCGGCGCCGTTCGGGCCGATGATCGTGCGCACGCCGCCTTCGGGGATCTCGATCGAGACGTCGTTCACCGCGGTGAAGCCGGAGAAGCGTTTGGTGAGGCCCTCGGTCTTGAAGACGTAGCTCATGGCACGATCTCGCCCGCCCCGACCTCGTCGACGGCCGGCAGCTCGTGGCTCGCTTCGATCGCATCGCGCCTGCTGCGCGAGAAGAGCCGCTCACGCCGTAATGCCGCGCGTCATCGAGCAGGCCCATGATCCCGCGCGGGCCCGCCAGCACGAACACGACGAACACGACGCCGATCCACGCTTCCCAGTACTTGGTGACCTGCGAGATGTTGTTCTGCAGTTCCCAGTAGACGATCGAGCCGAGGATCGGCCCGAAGAACGATTGCACGCCGCCGAGCAGCGACATCATCACGAGGTTGCCGGAGTACGCGACCGAACTCGCGTCGGGATTGATCGACTGCTGGTAGTACGTCCACAGCCAGCCGGCGACGGCCGGGAAGAGCGCCGAGAGCACGAACGCGTTGACGCGGTACTTGTTCACGTCGTAGCCGAGGAAGCGCGCGCGGATCTTGTTCTCGCGAATCGCGTGCAGCACCGTGCCGAACGGCGAGACCGTGATCCAGTACAGCAGCACGAGACAGAGAAAGACGACGATCGCCGTGAAGATGTAGAAGTGGAACGAGTCGCCGAGATAGCCCGGCGGCAGCCCCGGTAACGCCGGCCGCGGAATGCCCTGCATGCCGTCCTCGCCGTGGGTGAGATCGCTCCACTTGAACGCGATGAAGTAGATGACCTGCGCGAACGCGAGCGTGATCATCGAGTAGTAGACGCCGCTCGAACGCGGCACGATCAGCCGCGCGAGTAGCACCGACCACACGAGCACGAAGACCAGCGAGAGCAGCAGCGCGATCCACATGTTGTTGTCGGCGTCGTGGCTCCAGGTCAGCCCGAAGACGTTGACCGAGAAGCCTTTGACGTAGAGCGCCGTCGTGTAGGCGCCGATCGCGAAGAACATCGCGTGCCCGAACGACAGTTCGCCGACGTGCCCGAGCAGCAGGTTGAAGCCGCTGGCGAAGAGCCCGAAGATCAGCATCGTCGTCGCGATGTCGACGAAGCCGCTCGTTGCCCGTGAACGGATTCGCCCCCGCGACCTGCGGCAGAATGAGCGAAGACGACCGCCGTCCACAGCAGCGGATGCGTGACGATTCGCCGGGCCGTCACTCGAACAGGCCCTCGACCCCGAAGAGGCCGCGCGGGCGCACCAAGAGGATGATGCCCATCAGGACGTAGCCGGTCACCTCGACGGCCGGCGGCCAGAGCAGCGACATGAAGCTCGAGAGCATGCCGATCAGGAGGCCGCCGACGATCGCGCCCCAGAACGAGCCGATCCCGCCGACGATCACGATCACGAACGTCAAGCACGATCCACTGCGAAGCGAGGTTCGGCTGCGACCGCATAGAGCGGCGCCGCGAGCGCGCCGGCGAGTCCGGCCATCAGCGAGCCGATCCCGAAGACCAGCGTGAACATCGACCGGCATGTTGATGCCGAGGATCTTCACCATCTCGGCGTCGCGCGTGCCGGCGCGGATGATCATGCCGATGTTCGTCTTGTTGATCAGCAGCCACACGCCGATCAGAATGACGATCGTCACGAGCACCAAGAACACGTCGCGGTAGAACGGCAACTCGTAGCCGCCGACCGTCACGGTGTTGGCAAAGTAGGCCGGCATCTCGACGCGCACCGCGTCGTCGCCCCAGCGAGCGCGCGTGATCTGCGCGAAGATCAGTGCGGTGCCGAACGTGAGCAGCAGGGTGTACTCCGGCAAGCGGCGGTAGAGCGGCCGCACGAGCGCCGCTTCGAACGCCATGCCGAGCAGGCCGACGAGCACCGCGGCGATCACGATCGCGGGCCAGAATCCGACGATCGGTACGAACGAGTACATGAAGTACGCGCCGAGCATGAAGAACGAGCCGTGCGAGAAGTTGATGACGCCCATCAGGCCCGAGGATGATGTTCAGTCCCAGCGCGACGAGGATATAGAGCATCCCAAGCGTGATGCCGTTGACCAATTGGTCGAGGAACTGCGTCGAGCTGATAGCCGCCAGCAAGGATTTCTCCGCGTCGGACGGGGCGTGCGACGAAAGCAGCACGTTTCCACAGGAGGGCGGACAGTCATCCCCGGAACGACCCTTAGGCGTACAGCGGACGGGGCGACCGGTCCGCCAAAGGGCTAAAGGTTTGCAACCACCGCAACCCGAAACTCGTTAAAGGAGAAACCCTCACTCGCGGAGCGATTCGGGAGTACGGGTACGCAGGGAGCGAGATGATCGCTCGGGGAGTTCAGAACCGTTATGTCTATGTGGGAACCGTTTACCGAACGCGCGCGCCGGAGCATCGTCTTGGCGCAAGAAGAGGCGCAGCGTCTCGGTAACAATTATATCGGGACCGAGCACATTCTCTTGGGGATTATCTCCGAGGGCGAGAGCCTCGCGGCCAAAGTGCTCGAGACGCTCGGTGTGAATCTCTCGAAGGTGCGCCAAGAGGTCGAAGCGATCGTCGGGCGCGGCGGACAGACCGTCCAGCAAGAGATGGTTTTCACGCCGCGCGCCAAGCGCGTGATCGAGTTGGCCTTCGAAGAAGCGCGCCAGCTCAACCACAACTACATCGGCACGGAACATCTGCTGCTCGGCCTCATCCGCGAGGGTGAGGGCGTCGCCGCGCGCGTGCTGACCAACCTCGGGGTCGACCCGGCCAAGGTTCGCGTTCAGACGACCTCGCTGCTCGGCGCCGAGGGCCAGCCGCCCGCGCCCAAGGGCAAGTCCAAGACGCCGACGCTCGACGCGTACGGCCGCGACCTCACGGTGCTGGCCCGCGAGAACAAGCTCGACCCGGTGATCGGCCGGGCCTCGGAGATCGAGCGCGTCATCCAGATCCTCTCGCGCCGGACCAAGAACAACCCGGCCCTGATCGGCGAACCCGGCGTCGGCAAGACGGCGATCGCCGAGGGCCTGGCCCAGCGCGTCATCAAGGCCGAGGTTCCCGAGCCGCTGCGCGACAAGCGCGTGATCACGCTCGACCTCGCCGGGCCTCGTCGCCGGCACGAAGTACCGCGGCGAATTCGAAGAGCGCATGAAGCGCGTCATGGACGAGATCCGCGGCGCCGCCGGCGAGATCATCCTGTTCATCGACGAGCTGCACACGCTCGTCGGCGCCGGCGCCGCCGAAGGCGCGATCGACGCATCGAACATCATCAAGCCGGCGCTCGCGCGCGGCGAGCTGCAATGCATCGGCGCGACGACGCTCAACGAGTTCCGCAAGTACATCGAAAAGGACTCGGCGCTCGAACGCCGCTTCCAGCCCGTCATGGTCGGCGAGCCGTCGGTCGACGAGACCGTCGAGATTCTCAAGGGTCTGCGCGACCGCTACGAAGCGCATCACAAGGTCGTCATCACCGACGAAGCGCTGGTGGCCGCGGCGAAGCTCGGCGACCGCTACATCAGCGACCGCTTCTTGCCCGACAAGGCCGTCGATCTGATCGACGAAGCGGCCTCGCGCGTGCGCCTGCAAGCGACGTTGCCGCCGCAATCGATCCGCGACGTCGACAACGAGATCCGCAAGGTCAAACAAGAGAAAGACTCCGTCGTCAAGTCGCAAGAGTTCGAGAAGGCCGCGCAGATCCGCGACCGTGAGGAAAAACTGCGGCTCGAGAAGCAGCGGCTCGAACAAGAGTGGGGCGAGAAGAAGAAAGCGGACGCCGAGAAGGTGATCAAGGTAACCGAGGCCGACGTCGCCCACATCGTCAGCTCGTGGACGAAGATCCCGGTGCAGCGTCTCGAGCAAACCGAGACGACCAAACTGCTCGGCATGGCCGAACAGCTCCACAAGCGCATCGTCGGGCAAGACGCGGCGGTCAACGTCGTCACGCGCGCGATCCGTCGCTCGCGCGCCGGCTTGAAGAACCCGAAGCGCCCGATCGGCTCGTTCATCTTCCTCGGACCCACCGGCGTCGGCAAAACCGAAGTCGCGCGTTCGCTGGCGGAGTATCTGTTCGATGACGCCGAGTCGATGGTCCGCATCGACATGTCGGAGTACATGGAGAAGTACGCGGTCTCGCGACTGGTCGGCGCACCTCCGGGATACGTCGGCTACGAAGAGGGCGGTCAGCTGACCGAAGCCGTGCGGCGCCGTCCGTACGCGGTCGTGCTGCTCGACGAAATCGAAAAGGCGCATCCGGACGTCTTCAACTTGCTGCTGCAAGTGCTCGAAGACGGCCGCCTGACCGACTCGCAAGGCCGCGTCGTCGACTTCAAAAACGTCTTGATCATCATGACGTCCAACGTCGGCGCCACCGGCATGCAGACGACCGAGCGACATCGGTTTCCGCCCGCAAAAAGAATCGGGCCAAACCGACGAGCAGTCGTACGAGAAAATGAAGAACAAGGTGCTGGACGAGGTCAAGCACACGTTCCGCCCCGAGTTCCTCAATCGCGTCGACGAAGTCGTCGTCTTCCATCAGCTCACGCGTCCGCAGATCGAAGAGATCGTCGGGCTCGAACTGGAGAAAGTCATCCGCGAAGTCAAGGCGCAAGAGATGCACCTCGAAGTCACGGAAGACGCGAAGCAACTGCTGGCCAAAAAGGGCTGGGATCCGCAATTCGGAGCGCGTCCGCTGCGTCGTGCGATCCAGCGCGAGGTCGAGGACGAACTCGCCGAGGAAATGCTCAAGGGCAACTTCGGCAGCGGCGATCGCATCTTGGCGGAAGTGAATCCGGACAATCCGGACAAGCTGCGCTTCCCGAAGATCCCGTTCGTCGAACCGCCCGCCCAGCCGCTCCAGGAAATCCAGCCAGCATAACGCTGTCATCCCGAGCTTGTCAAGGACCGCCAACGGCCCGACTTGTGGCTGTCCCTCGACAAGCTCGGATGACGTGACGCTAGTAAACTGTGGCGGTAGCGGCGAATACCCCACGGTTGACTCCGTTTGCCCTGTGGCGATCGCGCTTGCCGGCGTCGATCGGAAATTGGTTTGCACGCGATCTGACCCGTGCCGCTCTCGAGCTCGCTGATGCGGGCCGCGTTACTTTACGTTCGGTCGAGGGCGTGAAGATCGAGGCTACCGTCGCCGACCGGGGCGGCGTGTCGTGCGGCGTCGAGTGGGCCACCGGCACCGGACCGCAGGCGCTGCGCAGCGTCTGTACCTGCGGCTCGACCGGCGTGTGCGAACACGTCGTGGCCACGCTGGAGACCGTGCGCCGGGCCGATGAGGCGCCGGTGCCGACCGATCCGGCCGATGCCGAAATCGACCTGACCTGGCTGCCCGCGATCGATCTCGAAGCGCCCCGAGCGCGCGCCCGCAGCGTGTGGCCGGTGATCTCCGCGGCCGACGGCAAGGTGCTCTCCGGCGCCCTCTACCTCGATACGCCGCGTCTGCGCGGCGTGATTCGCGACGCCGAGTCGATCCTCGCGATGATGGAATCGACGCCGCCCGACGACTGGGACAACGCCGACCGCGAACTGATTCGCGACGAAGCGGTGCAGGAAGCGTTCGGCACGCGCGTCTCACAGCGAGCGCTCGCACGCGCGCTGTTCCGGCTCGCGCGCCATCCGCGCACGCGCTTCGACGACGAACCCAGCGCGAATCGGCATCCGGTCGAACTCGTGCCCTTCGATATCGACGTGCGCGGGCTGCGACTGCGCGCCGTGCGCGAAGGCGACCGGTTCGTGCCCGCGCTCGAACGCGGCAACGGCGAGCGCTTCACGCCGCGCGGCGCGCTGATCGTCGACGGACCGCCGTCGTGGCTGGTCGTCGATCGCACCGCCTATCTGCTCGACGACAGCTTCGATGCGCGCAAGGTCGTCGCGGCGGCCGCTGCCGCGCCGGCGCTCAACGGCTCGGCGAGCACGAACGGCAAGCATCCCTCGATCGGCACGATCGCGCGCGTCGCGCCCTTTCTCTCCGCGACCGACCGGCGCGAACTCGGCGTCGTCGACGCGCGAAGCGCCGGCCGCGCTCGCGCGTTTGCGCTGGAGCGACGGCGCGCTGATCGCGCGTCTGCAGTTCATCGATCGCAAGAGCGAAGCCAATGCAACGTTCTCGGTGCACGGCGCCGTGGCCGCGAACAACGGCCGCTTCGTGCGGTTTGCGCCGGCGACGGCGCGCGCGTTCGCGCACCGCTTCCTCGAAGCCGGGTTCGTGCCGCGCGGCGGCGACGCGTTTGCGCTGCACGACGTCGAGCGCGCGGCCACGTTCGTGCGCGAGGTCGTGGGCGAGTGGGACGACGTCGACATCATTCTCGACGACTCGCTGAGCGCGGTTGCGTCGGGCGAATCGGCGATGAACGTGTCGATCTCGCGCGCGTCCGACCGACGTCGACGGCGAGCGCGACTGGTTCGAACTCAACGTCGACGTGTTCGTCGGCGACGGCTCGGCGCTGACGCCGAAAGAACTCGCCGCGCTGCTGCAATCGAGCGGCCGTTACGCGGAAGTGCGCGGCAAGCTCTTCGACGTCGAGGCGCTGCGCATGCGCCGCACGCTGCTCTCCGAGCTCAACGATCGCCGGCGCACCGGCATGGCCGCGCTCGTCGCGCTGCACGACGAAATTCACGAAGCCTTCGGCGACGTCGCGCTGCCCGAAGAAGTCGAAATCTTGCGCGCGCGTCTGCGCAATTTCGACGGCATCGAAGAGATCGAGCCTCCGGCGACGCTCGCCAAAACGCTGCGCGATTATCAGCGCCGCGGCCTCGACTTCCTCCAGTATCTTGCGTCGTTCCGGTTCGGCGGCATTCTAGCCGACGAAATGGGTTTGGGCAAGACGCTCGAGATGATCACCTACTTGCTCCATCGCAAAGAGATGGAAGGCGCGGCGCCGTGTCTGGTCATCGCGCCGACGTCGGTCACGCATACGTGGGAAAACGAAATCGCGCGCTTCGCTCCCGACGCTGACCACGCTGCGTTTGCAATCCGGCGCCGATCGCGCGCAGCGCTACGCCGAACTCGAGAACTACGACGTCATCATCACCTCGTATGCGTTGGCGCGGCTCGATGCCGAACAGCTCGAACGCTTCAACTTCCGCACGCTGATTCTCGACGAAGCGCAGAACGCGAAGAACCCGAGTTCGCAGATCGCCAAGGTCGTGCGCAATTTGCGCGCCGATCATCGGCTGGCGCTCACCGGTACGCCGGTCGAGAACTCGCTGCGCGATCTGTGGTCGATCTTCGCGTTCGTCGAACCGGGCCTGCTCGGTTCCGAGGCCTCGTTCCGGCGCCGCTTCGAGAATCCGATCGCCGAAGGCGACGAAACGGCGGCGCACCAGCTGCGCTCGCGGCTCGAGCCGTTCATGTTGCGCCGCACCAAAGAAGACGTTGCGCGCGAGCTGCCGGAGCGCACCGAGCAGATCATCGAGTGCGATCTCTCGCCGTTGCAGCGCCGCCTCTATCGCGGCATCGCCGAGGCCGCGCGCCGCGACGTCATCGCGAACATCGACGGCGAGAACGGGATCGAAGGCGCGACGGTTCACGTGCTCGCCGCGCTGACGCGGCTGCGCCAGGTCTGCGCGCATCCGGGTTTGATTCTGCCCGAGTATATCGATGAGCCCGAGGCGAGCGGCAAGTTCGACGCCTTCCTCGAGACCGTCGAAGAAGTGCTCTCCGGCGGACACAAAGTTCTCGTGTTCTCGGCCTTCGCCTCGATGCTGAAGATCATGCGCACCGCGTTGCAAAAGCGCGACATCGTGCTGGGTTATCTCGATGGTTCGACCAAAGATCGCGACCGCCAGGCGGAAGTCGAGCGCTTCATGTCCGCCGACGGTCCGCCGGTGTTCCTCTGCTCGCTCAAGGCCGGCGGCGTCGGGCTCACGCTGACCGCTGCCGACTACGTCATCCTCTACGATCCGTGGTGGAATCCGGCCGTCGAGCGTCAGGCGATCGACCGCACGCACCGCATCGGACAAACGCGCCCGGTGACGGCCTACCGGATGGTCACGGCCGGATCGGTTGAGGAAAAGATTCGCGCGCTTGCCGAGCGCAAGAGCGCGCTCTCGCGTTCGGTCATCAAGGCCGACAGCGCGATCGCGAAGTCGCTCACCAAAGACGATCTCGAGTTCCTGTTCGCGGATCCGTCATGAAGGCTGTCGCGGCCATCGCCGAGATCCTCAAGCGCGAAGGCGTTGAGATTCTCTTCGCCTATCCGCGCAACGCGGTGATCGAGGCCGCGGCCGAAGCCGACATCCGTCCGATCATCGTGCGTCAGGAACGCATCGCGGTGCACATGGCCGACGCCGTCGCGCGCCTCTCGCACGGCAAGAAGATCGGCGTGTTCGCCTGCCAGCACGGACCGGGGATCGAGAACGCGTTCGGTTCGGTCGCGCAGGCGTATTCGGAATCGATTCCGCTGCTGATCCTGCCGGGCGGTTACGCCACGCGCATCGCGCACGTGCCGGACAATTTCAACTCGACCCGGGTGTTCGAACCGGTATCCAAGCACGCGGAGCCGATCACGTCGGGCGCGGAAGTGCCGAACATCATGCGGCGCGCGTTCTCGCTGCTGCGCAACGGCCGTCTGCGCCCGGTGGTGATCGAGATCCCGAACGATCTCTACGGCGCCGAGGTTCCCGAACCGCTCGACTACACGCCCGTCTACGCGACGCGCAGCGGACCCGATCCCGACGACGTCAAACGCGCGGCCGAAGTGCTCGTCGGCGCGAAACGCTTGACGATTTATGCCGGCGCCGGCATCCATTGGGCCGGGGCGTATGCAGAACTGAAAGAGCTGGCCGAGTTGCTCGCCGCGCCCGTGTGCACGAGCCTCGAGGGCAAGAGCGCGTTCGACGAAACGCATCCGCTCGCGCTCGGCGCCGGCGGCGCGGCGATGCCGAAGACGGTGCGGCACTTCCTCGATAACGCCGACGTGATCTTCGGCGCGGGCTGCAGCTTCTCGGAATCGGCGTTCGCGATCAAGATGCCGCCCGGCAAGACGTTCGTGCACTTGACGAGCGACCCCAACGACTTGAACAAATCGGTGCGTTCCGCGGTGGGCCTCGCCGGCGATGCGCAGCTCGCGCTGCGCGCGCTCGTCGACGCGTGTCGCGAACTGCTCGAAGGCACCGCCAGCGACCCGGCCGCGGTGCAGGCCGAGATCGCGTCGGTCGAAGCGCCGTGGCTCGCCGAATGGATGCCGAAGCTGACGTCGGCCGAGACGCCGATCAGCCCCTATCGCGTGCTCTGGGATCTGCAGCACACGGTCGACAAAGCCGAGACGATCATCACGCACGACGCCGGCAGCCCGCGCGATCAGCTCACGCCGTTCTGGAAATCGACCGCGCCGCACAGCTACATCGGCTGGGGCAAGACGACGCAGCTCGGCTACGGGCTCGGTCTCGCGATGGGCGCGAAACTGGCGCGGCCGGAGAAGCTGTGCATCAACGTCTGGGGCGACGCCGCGATCGGCTTCACCGGTATGGACTTCGAGACGGCGGTGCGCGAGCGCATTCCGATCCTCTCGATTTTGCTCAACAACTCGGCCATGGCGATCGAACTCAACGTGATGCCGGAAGCGACGAAAAAGTATCGCTCGACCGACATCTCCGGCGACTACGCGGCCATGGCGCGCGCCTTCGGCGGCTATGGCGAACGCATCACCGCACCCGAAGAGATCGTTCCGGCGATCAAACGCGGCATCGAACAGACGCGCGCCGGGAAACCCGCGCTGCTCGAGTTCATCACCGCGCAAGAAACGAAAGCATCGCGCTACTGATGAACGTCCGTATTGCACTGACTCTTGCCCTCACGCTGCTCGCGAGCACGCCGGCCGGTGCCGCCGGTCTGCTGACGCCGATGAACGCCGGCTTTCACCAACTGCTGCACTGCAACACGCAGGGGTACGTTACCGTCGACGTCGCGCCCGGCGATCCGAAGATCGCGCCCAACGCCATGCTGGTCACGACGGCCGTTGCGATCGGACCCTCGATGACGAAGACGCAGGCGTATCGCGCGGCCGACGCCGCGGGCAATATCTACGCGTACGGCTACTTGTTGCAGCCCGGCGTGATCAAACGCTTTCCCAAGGCTTTGCTGTTGCCGGCGGTTCCGCCGGCCGCGGGTCAGCGCAGCACCTACCACGGCATCAGCGGCGCCCAGATCGAGAAGCGCTTCGAGGGCATGCGGGCGACGACCGACGCCCACGGAGCGAAGGCCGACGGTTTCGCGTTCTCCGATTACTTCAACGGCCGGAAACTGAACACGGTCATCTACCTGCCCGGAATCGGCGTGGCCGAACTCACCTTCTTCGGCGTGTTACCGAACAACGCCGACCTGAGCTGTCACGCGCACCCCTAGCGCTTAGGCGGCGATCAGGACCTGTTGCGCTGAGCCGGGCAGTGGCTCGTCGGCGATCCATGCGCCGCTGAGCCCGACTTCGCGCAACAGCGCGCGGCGGGCCGGCGGAACCCCGGTAAAACACACCCGCGCATTGCGGTAACGGCCGTGCAGCGATTCCGAGAGCTGGCACAACGCATCCCAGGACCAGCGCGCGGTCCACTGCAGCGAGATCACGATCGTGCGTCCGCGCGACGATGCTTCGCCCAAGGAATCGGCGACCTTCCGCATGATCGCGGAGGTGAAATCTCCGACGGGAAAGATGACGGTCGTAGCGTTTTTCATGCCCGCATCATGCCGCAGCACATTGTGAGAGCGCTTAGTTCAACCTGGGAGTTCGGTTATGTCATCCCGAGCTTGCCGAGGGACCGCCACAATCATTATCCCTGGGTCGGGTCCCAGTCCGACGGGATGCCGTTCTTACGCATTTCTTCGCGCCAGATTTCGTGAATGCGTGGATCCTGATCGGCGAACTCGATCTGGTCGCCGCCGTCCTTCACGCTCAGTGAGAGCGATTGCTTCTCGCCCGGCTTGCCGAGCGCGATGCGGCGGTGCTCTTCGGTCAGCGGGTAGCGCATGCCGCCGATGCCGGTCGCGATGTAGCGCGACGCGTTGTTGCTCGTGACGAAGTGCTGATGAAACTGGTTAGCTTGCGGCGGAAAGACGACGCCATATTCCCAATCGACGCGTTCGAAGTCTTTCTCGCCCGGATACCAGAGCAGCGAGTAGCCGTTGCCGCTGAGCGTGAGCACGTGCGCGCCGTCGATGTGCCGGTGCGCCTTCTTGTACATCGCCGGCGGGATCTCCGACATGTGCGCGTGCATGATGCCGTCGCCGAGCGCGAAGATGATATTTTTCGAACCCTTGCCGCGGTCGTCCCAACTCGTGAGCTCGAGTTCGCCCAAATCGGGGACGAAGTTCGTCTCCCACATGTTGTTGCCGGGCCGGACCATGTGCAGATCGCCTTGCCCGGTGAAGAACGCTTCCTTGCCGATGCGGTCCGTGAAATCGAACGGCAAGTCGAAGATGAAGCGCTCGTTGTGAAAGACCTTCATCATCAACGGTGCGGTCGTCGTCACGGCCAGCAGCGCGCGTTCGGTGCCGCTCGCGTTGAAGTGCCGGTACTTCGCGTTGAGCGGGATCGCAAAAAAGCTGCGCGGACCCCACTCGAAACTGCGGGTCGTTCCGTCGCTGAACTCGAGCTGCGTCGAGCCGCGGCCCTCGAAGACGTAGTAGATCGCCTCGAAAACGTGCTGGATCGGGTTGGTGGCTTTTCCCGCGCCGACGTTCATGAGGAACATCGAGCAGAAGTCGCCGCTGCCCTTGAAGTGCAGCGCGGCGCCGTCGACGCCGAAGCGCGGCCAGTCCCGCGTCTCGAGCTTCATGAGGTTCAGTGCGAGGCCTTCGTGCACGAGCAGGCCTTCGCGTTTGATCCACTCGAGATACGAGTCGATGCCGTAGGCTAAGGGTTTGACCGCTTCCGTCGTCATGACCGGTTGACTCTACGCCCGGGCTGGTCGCCCCTGCATCTCATGCAACCCGGCGGTGGTTATAGATAGGCTATGCAGACCCAAGCCACGTCCATCACGGTTGTCCCCACGCAGGTCGCGCTCGAAGGCGGCGGCTTTCAGATCCGTCGCGCGTTTCCGGTCGCCGGACTCTCCTACTTCGATCCGATTCTGCTCATCGACGAGATGGGTCCCGTCACGTACGGTCCGGGCGAGGGCATCGGCGCTCCCGACCATCCGCACCGCGGCTTCGAAACCGTCACCTACGTGCT
This sequence comes from Vulcanimicrobiota bacterium, assembly GCA_963845455.1. Lineage (GTDB taxonomy): Bacteria > Vulcanimicrobiota > Vulcanimicrobiia > Vulcanimicrobiales > Vulcanimicrobiaceae > Lustribacter. Next base: position 56,679 of record CAWJSM010000011.1, read on the forward strand.
CGATGGTGCGATGGAGCATGAAGATTCGCACGGTCATCGCGGCTCGCTGCAGCCGGGTGACGTGCAGTGGATGACCGCCGGTGCCGGCGTGATCCATTCGGAGATGCCCGCAAAAGAAATCATGGAGCGCGGCGGACGCGTGCACGGCTTTCAGATTTGGGTCAACCTGCCGCAGTCGCAGAAGCTCGCAACGCCGCGGTATCAAGAGTATGCGAGCGCGCAGCTGCCGATCGTCACCGGCCCCGGAACGTGGGCCCGCGTGATTGCCGGCGAACTGGATGGGAAGCGTTCGCCGATCGAGACGACCGTTCCGACCACGATGGTTCACGTGAAGCTCGAGGCCGGCGCGCGTCTCACGCTGCCGATCGCAGCGGGTTCGAATGCGATCGTTCACACGATCGACGGCAGCGGCCGCGTGCAAGACACCGCGCTCTCCGATCACCGCGTTGCGCTGATCGCGAACGCACCGGCGTCGCTCGAGCTAACGGCGGAAGCCGGCGGTTTCGAAGCGCTGATTCTCGCCGGCATGCCGCTGAACGAGCCGGTCGCGCGGTACGGACCCTTCGTCATGAACACGAAGGCCGAGATCGAGCAGGCCTTCCGCGATTATCAAGCCGGCCGCTTCGGCGAAATCGCCCGCACGAACTAGCTGAGGTCGCGCGAGTGGATCTCGCAGCCGGCGCACGGCGGCAATTGCGTATTGCGATAGGCCGTCGTGACGAGCTGCGTGCCGAGCGTGGCGATGATCGCGAGTGCTAAGACGATCGGTGCGAAGAAGTTGAACATGGTGTGTGTGCCTCCGGTTCAATTACGGTGTACTAGCGATTTAGTTTCGGACGGCGCGGTAAAATTAGGGTAACTGCGCTCCGGTAAGCGGGTTATTGGTGAGGCGGCGCAGCTCGCCGGCCGTTACCGGGCGGCAGTCGCGGCCGACCCCCTCGCACCAGCGCACGTTGCGGAAGTCGGCGCCGGCGACTCGGGCCCCGCGCAGGTCGTCGCACGGGCTCGTGCTATGGCCGCTGCAGAGGGTCGCGCCGTTGAGATTCGCATTTTCGAGATCGGCGTTGTGAAAATCAGCGCCGATCAGTACCGTGCCGTGCATATCCAAGCCGTGCAAGTCAGCCCGCGCGAAATCGCAGCCGATGCACTGCGCAAGCAGCGCGTGCACCTGAACTCCCGCAAACTGTGCTCGCTCGAGATCGACGCCCGTCAAGCGCACATTACTCACGCGAGCGTTGCTCCACGTGACGTCACCGAAATCAACTCCGGTAAACGTCGATCCGCGAAGGTCGGCACCGTCCAAATGACTTCCGGAAAGATCCACTCCGATGAATTTCACGTTCTGCAGATTCGCGTCGCGTAAATCGACATTCCGCATGTCGGCTCCGATGTACGTAACGCCGTGAAGATCCTGGCCACGCATATCCCGCCCGTGCATGTCACAGCCGATGCAGCGCGCGCTCAGGACCATTTCGGCCGCACTCGCGGGCGTCGTCGTCAGCATCACGATGAGTGCGAGAAGGATGGCGAGCGGATTGAAAAACATGGTGTGCCTACCTACTATGGAATTAGTTGTTGAGGGCAAACAAATGGAAGCTCTCACGGGAGCGAGCTTCCGATCAGGCGGATACCGGACGTGTTCGTATTGTGCATCGAGGCGTGACCGAGGTCGACGCCCCGAAGCAGCGAGTCGCTCAAATCCGCATCGTCGAGATTACTATGGCTTAGATCGACGCCCGTCAATTTTGCCGCGTGAAAGTTCGTGCCGCGCAGATCGGCGTATGAAAAATCATCACCGATCAGCGAGAGTTTGCTAAAATCCATGCCGTGCAAATCACGGTGCGAGAAGTCGCAGCCGATGCAGTTGCGGAGTAAGTCGCGGCTGACGGGACCATCGCCATCGTCCTTTAACGCGATGATGCGGCGCTGCGTTACCTCGCCGAGGCCGCGCTGCACTTCGGCTTGGATCTTCTGCCCGAGATCGTTTGCTTCACGTGAGTCCGCCGCAGCCGAAGAAGCCGCTGCAGCAGCCGCGGCGATCGTCTTCGGTAGCGCGGGAATGGGAACGACGGTCGGCTCGGCGGGTTGAGGCGGAGCTGCCGGTGAGGCCGCGTCGCTGGGCTCATCGATCGGAGCGGCCTCTGCGAGCACGATCGGCGGCGCCGTTGCGGCGAGTGCGGCGACGCCGGTCAAGGCGACGATGCTGATCGCGAGCGCGGCGGCGCCGATGTAGCGGCGGCCGAGCGGCGTTTCGTCGAGCAGCCGTTCGATGCGCACGGAGATCTGTTTGCGCGTGAGCATCGCGCCGGGCGCGACGACGACGTGTTCGGGCATGCGCATCTCTTGCGCCATGCGCCACAGCGTCGAGGCGTACACCTTCGCGATCGTGCGTGCGGGCAACGACGGCTTCGTCGGCGGCGACTTCACGTTCGAGCGCGATGCGGCGGCCGAGGATCCACACCAGCGGATTGAACCAGAAGAGGCGTTCGGTGACGCGCTGCGCGAGGTTCGTCCAATCGTCGTAGCGCGCGAGATGCGCGTACTCGTGCATGATCAGCGGCTCGATCGAGGTCAGGCCGTCGGCGGTCGCCATCTCGGTCGGGATCAGGATCACGGGCCGGCGGAAGCCGACCGCGATCGGCGTTTCCGTTTCGTAGGAGAGGCGCAGGTAGATCTCGCGGCCGGGCGTCGTGGTGAGCCAGGGCAGTTCGGTCGCGAGCGCGCCGTCGAGCGGGCTCGAGCGCAGCTTCAGACCGCGGACGCGCGCCAGACTGCGGCCGAGGCCGGCGAGGCCGATCAGCGCGCCGAGCGCCCAGACGCGCGACGATGCCGGCCGCGGCGAGCGGCGCGACGTCGGGCGGCGCCGGGAACGCGCAGGGCCAGCGCCGGCGGCGCCGGCAGGTCGGCGATCGTCCGCTCGCCGGTGCTTCGGCGGCGCGCCGGCGCGGCGATGCGGCGGATGCATGTGGCGGTGCGCGGCGGCGTCGGCGCGTCGGCGCCGGCGTCCCGGCGAACGCGCCGCGAACGAGCATGACGGCGAGGATCGCGACCGGGGCGAAGCCGGCGGCAGCCAGCGCGACCGACCAGAAGGCGCCGCGCGTGGCCGCCGCCGGGCGGCGTCAGCACGATGGCCGCCGCGACGAGCCCGCCGAGCACGACGGAGAGGAGCGAGGCTGGCCGCCAGCGCCCACAGCGCGGCGGCGACGATCGTGCCGATCATGCCGGTCCCGCCTTCCGGTCGATCAGCTCCCGCAAGCGAGCCAGCTCGGCGTCGTCGACCGACTCCGACTCGAGCAGATTGAGCACGAGTTCGCGCGGCGAGCCGCCGAAGAAGCGGGCCACCATGTGGTTGACGACGTCGCGCTGGGCTTCGTCGCGCTCGACGTTGGCGTGGTAGATGAACGCCCGGCCCGAGGCCTTGTGCGAGAGATAGCCCTTTTGCTCGAGGATCCGCAGCGTGGTCAGGACCGTGTTGTAGGCCAGCGGCGGATCGCCGACGCGGTCGAGCACGTCGGCGACGCTCAGCGGCCCGTTCGATCCAGACGATGTCCATCAGGCGGTACTCGGCCTCGGTGAGGGTCGGGGTCTTTTTGCGGGCCATGGGCCGACGATACATCAGCTCCGGGCGGCTGTCAACTAAAGAATACGTTCTCATTCCTAAAGAATGCGTTCTCAGCCCGGCCCACCCCGGAAACCGGGCGCGGCACGGGGAAGGTCATAGGGGAGTAGCACCGCTTTACGCCTCCGGAGGCCCCCACCCATGACCGTTGTCCAGCACGATAGCCTCGAGCAGCTCTTCGATGAGGCCGTGGTCGAGCACGCCGAGCCGCTCTGGCCGCTGCTGAGCACGGTATCGCCGCCGTTCCCCGTGGCGAAGGCCATGCCGTACGTGTGGGACTACGACAAGCTGCGTCCGTTCTGCGAACGCGCCGCGCGTTTGGTCGGCACGGAACTCGCGGAACGCCGCGTGTTCATGCTGATCAATCCGAAACTGAAGGCGCCGTACACGACCGACACGCTCTACGCGGGCCTGCAAACGATTCTCCCGGCGAGACCGCGCGCGCGCACCGGCACACGCCGTTCGCGCTGCGCTTCATCATCGAAGGCGAACGCGGCTTCACCGCGGTCGAAGGCGAGAAGGTCATGATGGAGCGCGGCGATTTGGTGCTGACGCCGTCGTGGGAATGGCACGATCACGGCAACGAAGGCGACGTGCCGATGATCTGGCTCGACGGTCTCGATTTGCCGCTGTGGCAAGTGCTGCCGAGCAACTTCACGGAACACTACGCGCAAACGCGCTATCCGTCGGATCTGCTCAAGATCGCTTCAAACCGCAAATATCCGTGGTCTGAAATGCAGCCGAAACTCGACGCCAAGCCGGGAGCGGCGGTTGAAGAGCGCTATCATATGCGCGCGAACGGCGCCGACATCAGCGCGACGATCGGGGCTTCGGCATATCGCATCGACAAGGGTGCGAAAACCGCTCCGAAGCGCGAAACGGCGAGCGCCGTGTTTCACGTTTACGAAGGCAGCGGCCGCACGCAGGTCGGCGATATCACGCTGAATTGGAAGCGCGGCGATTCGTTCGCCGTTCCGGCATGGCAGAACGTCGTGCACGAGAACACCGGCGACGAACGCGTCTACCTGTTCCGTTTCGACGATCGTCCGTTGATGTCGGCCCTCGCCGCGCTGCGCGAGGACGAAGGCCAACACCCGAACGGATTCTGCTAAGCGGACTTGAGGTTTAGCGGCGTGTAGCCTTGGCGGACCGGGATGGGTGTCTCGGTCGCAAAGGTCTTCGTCGCCGCGGCCGAGTCGGGCGCGCTGCACGCCTCGGCCGCATAATCGCCGCCGACGCGATTGGTGATGACGAAGTATTCGCCGTCGCTCTTGCGCTTGGCTTTCGGAACGATCGTGCCGGCATACGTTTCTTGCACGGCTTGATGATCGCAGGCGCGGAAGTACGCGTCGCTCTTCTTGCCGGCGTCGTACTTGTAACCCATGTAGGCGGCCACGATCTTCGACGGTTCGGTCGTACCGGCCGCGTTCATGCGATTGATCATCGTTTCGCCGGCCATGAGGCCGAGATACATGCGCCAATCGACGTTTTTGGCTTTGGTCTTCAGGTCTTTGTAGATCTGCGCCGTGCGCGTGCCGCCGGCGTCCGGGCCCCAGACGTAGCCCCACGTGGATCCGACGATATCGTCGACCGGAAGCCCGACCGCAACGTCGTTGCCGCACAGGATGCCGCCGAATTTCATCTTCTGGTTGATGCCGAGCTGGATTGCGGCCTTGACCGCGTTCTGCGTGTCCGGACCGTAGTTGCAGAAGACCATGACGTTGGCATCGGTGTTGCGCGCCTTGGTCATGTACGACGAGAAGTCGATCGCGCCGAGAGCGTGCTTGTCGTTAGCGACGACTTGGCCGCCCTGGGCGAGCAAGATCTTTTGCAAACGCGCTTGCGCGTCGTTACCGAACGCGTAGTCCGCCGTGATGAAGTACCATTTCTTGCCGAACTTCAACAATGCCGGGCCGACGGCATTGGCGAGCATTGCGTTCGAACAGGTCTGGCGGAACGTGACGTGATGCGCGCCCTGGCCGGTGATGTTCGTGTCGTGCGTGCCGATCGCGAGGAAGAACGAACCGAGCTCTTCGCACGTGTTCGAAACCGCGAGGCCGACGCCCGAACTCAAGCAGCCGGCCAGGATGTCGACCTTTTCTTGCACGACCAAGCGCCGGGCTTCGGTGCTGCCGGTGGCCGGCGTATTGGCGTCGTCGCCCTTGATGATCTCGTACTTGATGCGCGAGTTCTTTTTCATCGCTTGCGCGACGGCGAGTTCCAAGCCGAGCTGCTGCGATTGCGACGCGGCGGCATACACGCCCGAGAAGCCGTCGAGGTGACCGATCTTGACCGTTGCGCCGCCGCCGGCAGCGATGACGTCGCGCGGCGGAAGAAGAGGAGCCGACCCCGCGGCCCGCGTTTCGAGGAGCGGATAGCCCAGCGCGGCCGCGCCGGCGATGCCCAGGGCACCGGTCCGACGCAAGAACTCGCGGCGATTCGAATCGTCCATGGTACTCCTTACCGGCAGAAGATAAAAACGGGTAGCAAAAGTTCTTTGCCGCAGGAGTGGCGCCTCCCCAGAGCATCCGAGCAGGCGCCCTGCGCGCGGCATGGCGCCGGGCCCGCTCGCCCGAACGACGCCTACCGTGAGGGAAGAACGCTCGGAGCCGAAGGTCGTCCTCCTCGTCCGGCTTCTCAGCGCGATCGACGACGGCCGGTTCTCGTTCGAGGAGCTCAAGGAGCGGATCGCCGACGACAAGCCGCCCAGCACGCGCAGTTTGCGGCGCTACCTCGCCGTTCTCTCCGACGCCGGCTTCCCGTGGTATTTCGACCGCACCAGCTCGACGTACAAGTTCGCCGACGGCTACAGCCTGCGCCGGCTCAATCTGAGCCAGCGCGAGCTGCTGGGCCTCGTCACCCTCAAGCGCCTGGGTTCGTCGCTCGGCGGCACGCTGTCGGCCTATATCGATGAGACGACGTCGAAGCTGCTGCAGTCGAGCGATCAGCGCTCGGCCACTGCGATGCAGTCGTCGTCGCTTGCGATTCGCCTTGAGTCGGTCGCGCTCGAACCGGTAGCCGAGCGCAACTTCGAGACGCTGCAAACGGCGGAACGCGATCACCGGCGTCGTGCAGTTCGACTATACCGACAAGAACGCGCCGCGAAGACGCAGCGGCGCGTCGACCCGTACGGCTTCATCGTTTCGAACGGCCGGATCTATCTCGTCGCCTACGATCACGCGCGCTCCGACATGCGCGTGTTTGCGATCGACAACATCGATGCGATCGCGGTGCAGCCGCAGACGTTCGAGCGGCCGGCCGACTTCAATCTCGAAGCGTACGGCGCGCATTCGGTGAGCGGCGTCTGGCAGAGCACCGATCTGACCGACGTGACCGTGCGGTTTTCGCCGGTCGTCGCGAAGGCGGCGGCGGCGGCGAGCGTCGCGCGCGACCGGCGCGTCGAACGGCACGACGACGGCTCGGTCGAGATCACGTATCGCGTTGCCGATCCGCTCGAAATCGTGCGCTGGTCGCTGAGCTGGGGCACCGAAGGCGAAGTGATCGCGCCGGAAAGCGCGCGCGAACACGCGCGCACGATCGCGCGCGCGCTCGCCAAAACGTACGAGGGCTAAAGCCTGCACTGAGCTGTCAAGCGCGACGACGCCGCGGGACGTGGGCCCCGCGGCGTCGGTCAGCACGAGAATCCGATCTGCGCACGTCCTCGCCGATCAGCTCGGCCATTACGGCGTCGTACTTCGTTGAGGAACCGGATGGCGGCGAACGGACAAGCCGTGCGTCGTAACCAATTCGCTGCGAGCTTCTCGTCGCTCGCGCGCCGGTAAACCGGCGTGAATGCAGCATACGTCGCTCGTCCGGACAACGCAAGACGGCGCTTGCGGTTATCCACAAGAAATTGCGTTTTCCACCGCGCTCGCCTGGGCATCCACCATTATCCACCGAGAAAGCGGCCGCATGCTCGTAATCATTCGCATCTGCGCTGCAGTGCTGCTGGCCGGCTCGATGTGCGCGTCGCGACGCGGCCGGCACGTGCCGACCGGACAGCCCGTCGACGGCATCCACTGCGATCAGATGGAGGGCAACGTGCTGCACATCCATCAGCACCTCGCGATCTTCGATCACGGCAAACCGGTCGGCGTTCCGGAAGACGTCGGCCGCCCGTTCATCGGCAACTGCTTCTACTGGCTGCACACGCACACGCCCGACGGCATCATCCACGTCGAATCGCCGACGTTGCGCATCGTACACGCTGGGTCAATTTTTCGCGGTCTGGGGCCAGCCGCTTTCGCGCACGAACGTGGCCGGCGCGAAGCCGCGGCCGGGCGAGAAGACGACCGTGTGGGTCGACGGCAGCGTCTATACCGGCGATCCCGCGAAGATCGAGCTCACGCAGCATCTCGACGTCGACGATCGACGTCGGTCCGCCGGCGAAGAAACCGGCGCCGTTCACGGCCTGGAACGGCAATTAACGCGTCGAACGTCAGAAAGCCCCGCGGCGCGAACCACGGGGCTTTCATCATGCGAGTTTCTGGTGTTGCGCACGCCCGCGCCGATTGCTCAGCCCAGTGCGGCGTCGAAGGCCATTGGGTTTCGGGAGGCGTCGATTGCTCGCTGCCGGTCCCTACTCGCCGCGACTGTCTCGCCAGTCGCACGACAATCGCTTGTCGTGAGTACATGATGTCATACGCGAAATCGATTGCAAGAGCGCGCGCTGCGCTACGGCGCGGCTTATCCACAAGAACGTTTCGTTATGCACGGCGTTTCACCGCTATTCACCCTTTCCACCGCGATCTAGATGAGTTTGCCCGAGGTTTTTTCGAGCAGATCCCACGCCGTCGCGCCGAATTCGGCCTTCCAGTGGGTGTAGAACGGTTTGAGCGGGGCGCGCATCGAGTCGGCGTCGGCGGTATTGAACGTCATGCCCTCGCGGCGCAGTTTGTCGGCCGTGGCCGTGCTCTGCAGTTCGGTGTCGCGGCGTTCGAGAACGGCCGCGCGATCGGCGTGTTTGCAGCACGATCGCCTGCATCGGCGGCGGCAGCGCGTTCCACGCTTCCATGTTGCCGAGAAACCAGAAGATCGTCGCCATGTGATTGGTGACGCTCAGAGTACTTCTGCACTTCGTTGAAGTTCGAAACGTCGATCGTGCTGTACGGCGTTTCTTGTCCGTCGACGACTTTGGTTTGCAGTGCGAGATAGAGTTCGGGAAATACGATCGGCGTCGGCGATGCGCCGAGCGTCTTGAAGAGGTCGACCGAAATCGGCGCGGGCGGCGTGCGAATCTTGAAGCCGGCGAAGTCGGCGGCGTTGCGAATCGGATGCGACGACGACGTGACTTGGCGCATGCCGAAATTGAACACGCGCGGCAACGCGAAGATGCCCTTGTCCATGATGAGCTTGCGCAAGTACGCGCCCAGCGGGCCGTCGTAGGCGCTTTCGGCTTGCGCCGCGTTGCGGAACGCGAAGCCGAGGCCGTCCATCGACACGCCGGGCACGACCGACGAGAGCGAGACGCCTTGAATGATCATGAACTGCAACGCGCCCGAGCGCAACTGCGAGAGTTGCGCGAGTTCGCTGCCGAGTTGGTTGTTCGGGAAGATCTTGACGTCGAGCGCGCCGTTGGTCTCGCGCTTGACGGCGTCCCACATTTCGGCCGAGCGCACGTGCACGGCCATGTTGGTCGGCGTGCCGTGCGACATCTTGTAGTCGAATTGCGCTGCGCGCGCGGGCGAGCGGACGATCGCGATCGACGCGAACGCCGATGCGGCGGCGCCTCCGACGAAGCGCGAACGCGAAACACGGTCGGCCATGGATCGTCCTCCGGCGTGGCGTAAGGAAAGTTTTTCTTTTGAGGTAAACGATTCAGGAACGTGAATTCCTCCTGGAGCCGGCAACGGCCGACCGGTTCCTGGACGGCTATCGTCACCGATGGATCGGCCGATCTCGAGCCGTTGCGGCTGCTGCTGGTCGTCGAAATCGCGATTCTCGCCGCCGGCGTGTTCTCGCGCTACGTGCTGCACAACGCGATCGTCTGGACCGATGAGGTCGCGACGATCCTGCTTGTTGTGGCTCGCGATGCTCGGCGCGGTCTCCGCTTACCGGCGCCGCGAGCACATCCGCCTGACCGCGATCGTGCGGCGCGTGAGCCCCGAGACGGCCTCGCTGCTGGACGTGATCTCGTCGGTCGTCGTGGCGCTCTTCGCGCTCGAACTCTTCCCGGCGAGCCGGACGTTCTTGATTCAAGAACAGACCGACCTCACGCCGGTGCTCGAACATCCCGAATTCGGACGTGATCGCCTCGATCGTCGTCGCGCTGATCGCGTTTCTTGTGATCTCGGTGCTGCGTTTGATCGAGGCGCCGCGCAAGCAAGTCATCGTGGTGGTGGCCGTCGCGCTCGTCGTGTGCGTCGCGGCGTACGTCGGACGGCCGCTGTTCGTGCCGTTGGGAAATCTGAATCTGCTGCGTGTTCTTCGTGCTGCTGGTCGGCGCGTGCGTGGCGATCGGCGTTCCGATTGCGTTCGCGTTCGGCTTCGGCACGCTGAGCTATCTCGCGCTGACGACGACCGTTCCGCTGAGCACGGTCGTCGACCGGATGGACGAGGGCATCTCGAGCTTGATCTTGCTCGCGATTCCGCTCTTCATCGTGCTTGGGCTCCTGATGGGGAACGCCGGCATCGCGAAGCGGCTCGTGGACGCGCTGGCGAGCATCGTCGGGCATTTGCGCGGCGGCCTCGGCTTCGTGCTGGTCTTCGCGATGTATCTCGTCTCCGGGATTTCCGGTGCGAAGGCGGCCGATATGGCGGCGGTCGCGCCGGTGCTCTTTCCCGAGATGGAACGGCGCGGAACGCCGCGTCCCGAACTCGTCGCGCTGCTGGCGTCGTCGGCGGCGATGGCGGAGACGATTCCGCCGAGCCTCGTGCTGATCATCATCGGCTCGACGACCGGCGTGTCGATCGCCGCGCTGTTTGCGGCCGGTCTGGTACCGGCGGCGGTGGCCGCGTTGTTTCTGCTGGTGGTCGTCTGGTTTCGCTCGCGCGACGATCGCACCGAACTCGCGCCGCGTCCGGCGTTGCGCGAGATCCTGTGGGCATTCTTCGTCGCGATTCCGGGCTTCGTTCTGCCGTTCGTCATCCGCGCAGCGATTCTCGGCGGCGTCGCGACCGCGACCGAAGTGAGCACGATCGGCATCATCTATACCGTGCTCGTCGGCATCTTCGTGTACCGCGAGTTCGATTGGCGCAAGCTGTATCCGGTGTTGCGCGAGACCGTCAGCCTGACCGGCGCGATCATGCTGATCATCGCCACCGCCACCGCGATGGCGTGGGCGCTGACGCAATCGGGCTTTGCGGATCAGCTCGCGGCCGTCCTCACGCACGCGCCCGGCGGCAAGGCCGGGTTCATGGCGCTCGCAATCGTGCTCTTTCTCGTGCTGGGTTCGATCCTCGAAGGCATCCCCGCGATCGTGCTGTTCGGCCCGCTGCTCTTTCCGATCGCCAAGGCCGCCGGCATCGCCGAAGTGCACTTCGCGATCGTCGCGGTGCTCGCAATGGGCGTCGGCCTGTTCTCACCGCCATTCGGCGCCGGCTATTACGCCGCGTGCGCGATCGGCAAATGCGACCCCGATCTCGCCGTCGCGCGCATCGTCCCGTACTTGCTCGCCATCGTGCTCGCCCTCATCTGCGTCGCCGCAATCCCGCAGCTGTCGCTTGGATTTGGCGCGCACCCGTAAAGCATCCCGTGTCATCCCGAGCTTGTCGAGGGACCTGCCCGTCATCTGCTCTTCCTTGATCTCAGCCGAGGTAGGCGGCGGTTACTTCGCGGTTGTTGAGGAGGTCGGGGCCGGTGCCGGTTAGGGTGATGCGGCCGCGGTCCATCACGTAGGCGTGGTCGGCGATCGAGAGGGCGCGGCGCGCGTTTTGCTCGACGAGTAGGATCGACGTGCCGTTGGCGCGTTCGTTTGCGATGATGTGGAAGATCTCGTCGACGAGTTTGGGTGCGAGGCCCATTGAGGGTTCGTCGAGCAAGAGCGCTTTGGGGCCGGCGGCGAGCGCGCGGGCGATTGCGAGCATTTGCTGTTCGCCGCCGGAGAGCGAGCCGGACGGGACGTTACGGCGCGTGCGCAGGATCGGGAAGCGATCGAACAGGCCGGGGATCGACGCGAAGCCGGCTGCGCCGCGTACGGCTGCGGCGACTTGTAAGTTTTCCTCGACGCTCATGCGCGCGAGCATGCGGCGGCCTTCCGGAACTTGCAAGAGGCCGCGGTGGACCAGCGTGTGTGGTGCGAGCTTGGTGACGTCCTCGCCGTCGAAGCGCACGGTGCCGGCGCGCTTCTTGATGATCGCGGAAATCGCGAGTAGTAGCGTCGTCTTGCCGGCGCCGTTCGCGCCGACGATCGCGCACAGCGTGCCGGCTTCGAGCGCGACGTCGACGCCGTGCAGGATCTCGATCTTGCCGTAGCCGGCGCACAGGCCGGTTACCTCAAGGAGCGCCATTAGTGGCTGTCCCTCGACGACGCGCCTGTCGGCGCTTTGCTCGGGATGACATCAAGCGGCACGGCCATTACGTCACACCGGCGGTTGTGCCGAGGTAGGCTTCGATGACGGCGGGGTCGCGGGCGATTTCGGTTGGGGTGCCGCGGGCGAGGACTTCGCCGAAGTTTAGGACGACGACGTTGTCGCAGGCGGCGCGCACGAGCGTCATGTCGTGCTCGATCAGCAGGATGCCGATGCCGGTGTTCGCGATGGCGCGAATCGTTTCGACCAGCCGCGCGGTCTCGGCGGGGTTCATTCCCGCGGCGGGTTCGTCGAGCATCAGAATCGAGGGGCGGGCGGCGAGTGCGCGTGCGATTTCGAGCCGGCGCTGATCGCCGTACGGCAGTGCCGAGGCGAGCGCGTCTAGGTCGAGATCGGGAATGCCGGCGCGTTCGAGCAACGCGCGGGCGGCGTCGTTGCTGAGCGCGCCGGGCTGCGCGAAGGCTCCGGCCGCGAGGTTCGTGCGCACGTCGAGCGCGCCGAAGAGGCGGATGTTCTGGTAGGTGCGCGCGATTCCGGCGCGCGCGATGCGGTGCGGCGGCAATCCGTTCAGCCGGCGGTCACCGAGCGCGATCGTGCCGGTGGTCAGCGGTGCGATGCCGGTGGTGGCGTTGATGAGCGTCGTTTTGCCGGCGCCGTTGGGGCCGATCAGTCCGAGCGTTGCGCCCGGCGTAACGGTGAGCGATACGTCGTTGAGCGCGATGACGCCGCCGTAGCGAACGCCGACGCGGTCGAGGACGAGCGTCTCAGGCATCGTGGGGGACCGTTGGACGTCGCGAGCGCCACAGCGCGGAGAAGCCGCTCGGCGCGAACAGGATGACGGCCAGCAAGATGATGCCGTTCGTGATCTCGCGGAAGTCGGCGAGACCGCGTATGACCTCCGGCAAGATCGAGAGGAACGCCGCGCCGGCAACTGCGCCGATCGGGCTCGTCACGCCGCCGATCACGCACCACACCAGGATTTGTTCCATGCGCGGAAAGCCGAAGTCGCCCGGCGTGATAAAATAAAAGGCGTGCGCGTAGAGCGCACCGGCAAGGCCCGCGATCGCTCCGCCCAGTGCGAGCGACGCGAAGCGCACCATTCCGGTGTCGACGCCCACGCCGCGCGCCGCCGCTTCGTCCTCGCGTGTGAGGGCGACGGCCAGCGCGAACTTCGTGCGCGACAAAGCGAAAAGCGTTACGGCCACCAGCATGAGCCCGCCGTAGATGGTGACGGTGTTGACGTCGTTCGGGATGCCGCTCAGTCCCTCGGCGCCGCCGGTGATGGCGAGGTTGTTGAGGACCACGCGCAAGATCTCGCCGAAACCGATGGTTGCGATGGCGAGAAAGATGCCGCGCAACTGCCGCACCGGATAGGCGAGCAACGCCGCGACGAGCGTCGAGCAGAGAATGGCCAGCAAAATGCTCGGGAACAGTGGCCAGTGGTATTGCACGCTCGCAATCGCCGTTACGTATGCAGCGATTCCCGCAAAGGCCGCTTGCGCCAGCGCCAGTTGCCCGGCCTGAAGCGACACCGAGAGCGAAAGCGCGAGCAGCGCGTTGATGCCGATCTCATCGAGCAGGCGCGAATGCTGGGCGTAGAACTGGACGAAGAAACTCACGCGTTGCGAAGTGCGCGCGCGCCGAAGATGCCGGCCGGACGCGCCACCAAGATCGCGAACATCACGCCGAACGTCAGGGCGTCGCGCCATTCCGAAAGCCCGTAGGCCACGGCGAGCGTCTCGACGGCGCCGATCACGAAGCCGCCGATCACGGCGCCCGTGATGCTGCCCATGCCGCCGAGCACGATCACCGCCAGACCCTTTGAGCTCGATCGAGCCGCCCATGTCGATGCTGACGGAATTGTATTCGAGCCCGGTGAGAATGCCGGCTGCGCCGCCGAGTGCCGAGGCGATGAAGAAGGTCGCGGCGATCGTGCGCTCGATGTTGACGCCGAGCAGCGCCGCGGCGATGCGGTCTTGCGACACGGCGCGGATATTGCGCCCGAGCGTCGTCGCGCGCAGCACGTAGCTGAGGATCAGCATCAGTGCGATCGCCGTCGCGAAGATGATCGCTTCGACGGCGGTGAAGGTTACCGGGCCTAGATGGATCGGCGGCGAGTCGATGCCGCCGTCGACGAAGTGCCGCTCGTCGATGCCGTAGATCCCGCGTGCGATCGCGCCGATGATGATCGCGGCGCCGATCGAGGAGATCAGGGGCACGAGCGTGCCGGCATTACGCCGCCGCAACGGCGCGAACGCAATCCGGTCGAGCAGGATCCCAACGACGCCGGCCAAGAGCACGCCGCCCGTAAATGCGATGCCGATCGGCAGACCGTGCGCGACCAGCGAATACGCGGTGAACGCGGCGATCATGTAGATCGCCGCATGCGCGAGATTGAGGATGTCGAGGACGCCGAAGACGAGCGTGTAACCGACCGCAAACAGCGCGTAAACGGCGCCGAGGAAAAGCCCGTTGACGAGCTGTTGCGCGAGCAAAGCTAAGCGACTCGAGTCTTACAGATAGGCGAAGCCGCCCTTGACGATCTTCAGCACAACCGGCGCGGCTTTCACATCGCGGTTTTGATCGAAGGCGATCGGGCCGAGCACCGTTTGCACGACGCGCACGTTGCGCAAGCCGGCGAGCATCGCTTCCTTCGTGGTTGCGCCCGCCTTGACGAGCGACGCCACAACCTGCGCTGCGGCATACGCCTGCGCGGCGAACTGATCGGGCGTCGTGCCGTACTTCTTTTTGAAGCGCTGCACGAATTCGAGGTTGCCGGTGTACTTGCCGCCGATGAACCACGCCGCGCCGACGACCACGCCGACCGACGCCGGGCCGGCCGTCTGATACATCTGGGTGGAATTGAGGCCGTTGCCGCCGAGCATGTGCGCCTTGATACCGAGCTTGCCGGCTTGCGCGATGATCTGCGTTGCTTCGGGGAAGAGGCCGCCGATCGCGATCACATCGGGCTTTTTCGACGCGATTTTGGTCAGCGCCGGACCGAAGTCTTTATCGCCGATGTGGAAGGTCTCGGTATCGACCACGGTCGCGCCGCTTTTCTGGAATTCGCGCGCGAACAGATCGCCGTCGGTTTTGGTGAACGCATTGTCGTCGCCGTAGATGATCGCCACGGTTTTGGCATGCCAGGTTTGCTGCACGCGCGCAACCGTCGGCGGGATCGCCTGCGATTCGGCCAGCGAATCGCGGAAGACCGTCGGTCCGATCGCGGTCACGCCTTCGGCCGTCGTCGACGTGCCCATGACCGGGAAGTTCGCGGCTTTCGCGATCGGAAACGCGCGGAACGCTTCGCCCGAGAGCGTCGGGCCGAGCACCAGCGGCGTCGAACCGTCGGTGGTGAACTTCTGCATCAGGTTCACGACTTGGGCGGGATCGCTCGCGGCGTCTTCGACGTCGAACGAGAGATTCGCGCCGCCGGCATCGATGATGCCCGACTTCACGTCATCGTTGGCCAGGTCGTACGCGTTCTTTTGCATCGTGCCGTAGACGGCGCCGGAGCCCGTTACATCGGCGATGACGCCGACCTTAACCGTCTTGCCCGCAGCGGGGCCGCGGGTCGCGGCTGCACCGGGAAGCGCGGTACCGAGCGCGAGTGTGAGCGCCAGCCCGCTCAACAGCGTGTTCTTCATGGGGAAAAAAGTTTCGCGTCCGTTCTGCTCACCCCTCGACGAGCCGGGGCCGGAGCCCGCGCATGAAGGCGGCGAAGCGCGCGTCGGTCTCGTCGTTTGACGCAAGTTCACTATAGACGACGATGACGTAGCGCCCGCCGCCGGCGAGTTCGAGGATCCCGCCGTCGTGGCTCGTGTCGTCGGTGTCGCCGGTCTTGTGCGCGAAGCGGTCGCCGGACGCGAGGCCGGCCGAGAGTTTGGTGTTCCACACTTGACCGCGCAAGAAGCGGTGCAGCAGCGGGCTCGACGGGATGCGGCCGCGCGCGATGCCCTCGAACAAGTCGGCGGCTTCGCGCGCCGGGTGGCTGTTGCGGCCGGTGGCGGCGGGGTCGTCGATCAGCGGCAGCTTCCCGGAGAGCTTGCGCCGGAACGCGGTCTCGCGCAGTCCGAGCGCCCGCGCGTCGACCGTGGCCGGCTCGCGGCCGAGGACGTCCATCAGCACGTTGGTCGCGACGTTGTCCGAACGCGTCAGCATCAGTTCGACCAGCTCGATCACCGTTGCGACGTAGCCCGGCTCGAGGGGAGAGGGCGCGTCGTTGAAGGTCATGTTGGCCGCGAGGACCTCGACCTGATCGCCCCAGCGCGCCCGGCCGGCCTCGACCGCGGATGCGGCGGCGGCGGCCAGCGGCACCTTGATCATGCTGGCCGGGTAGATCGGGCGCCCGGAATCGAGGGCCAGGCGCGGCCGCTCGCGGTCGAGTGCGGCCAGATAGATCGTGGCGGCGCCCAAGCCGGCGGCCTCGGCGGCAATTGCCACCTCCGCGGAATCAATCACCGCCGGCCCACCGTACGGGACGGAAATGAAATGCAAGTGGGTACTTGCACTCGGAGTTGGCTTGCGTTATAGTTATGCAAGTACTTACACGCATGATGAGAGCTATGAACGAACCGACTCACCTCACGTTAGCCGTCGACGACGAAAACGCCCGCGCCCACTTTGAGGCGCTGGTCGGCGATTTGCTCGACGCCAAGGTCCGCGCGCCCTCGTCTGATCGTGGCGCTGGAGGGCGAGGCCCTACCCCCGAACTCGTTGCCACGCTCGTCGCCGGCCTCCGCCGGGTGCGCGAAGTGGGCGGCGCGATCGCCGTCGAGCCGCGCACCCCGGCCCTCCGCGACGCGCTCGCGCTCTACGGCCTCGACCGCGTCTTCGCGCTCCCGCTCGATCCGGACGCGACTCCGCGCAACGGCCACCGGCGCTGGATCCCCCGCGTCGTGGCGGCCATGCTGGCGGCGTTCGTCAGTGCCGGAGGCTCGTTGCCGGCGAAGGCCGCCCTCGCACCGCAAGCCGTGCCCTCCGATCCGGCGGCGATCATCGCGCGGGTGGTCGAACGCAACCCCAATCTCTCGTCGTTTCAGGGCCGTTTGCACGTCGACATCCGCTTGAGTTCGTTCCCGTTCATCCGCGAACACCTCGATGCGACGACGTACTATCAGCGCCCGTCGAACTACGAGGTCGTTTTCGACAAGCTGCCGTCGTATGCGCGCGGCTTCGAGAAGCTTTATACCGACGTCGGCGATCCCGCGAATTGGGAGCGCCATTTCGTGATCACGAACTCGGGCGACTCGCTCTTCGAGCATCATCGCGATATCGCGCTGACGATGGTGCAGCGCGTGCGCGGCATGATCGATCACGAAACGGTCCTCGTCGATCCGGCCACCTGGTCGATCGATCAGATTCGCTACGATTACTATAACGGCGGCTCGATCACGATGTCGCAGTCGTTCCGGGACATCGGCGGGTACCGGCTGCTGGTCTCGCAGCGCGCCGACATCAAGATTCCGCACGTGCGCGCCGTCGCGTACGGCACGTACGGCGACTACCAAACCAATGTCGCGGTCGACCCCTCGGTCTTCGTGAAAGATAACTGATGCTGGCACCGCAACGCACGCACGCCGGCGTCGAGGAAACGCGCGCGCGCATCCTCGCCGCAACGCGCGAGATCTTCGAACGCAACGGCACGCGCGGCACCACCACCCGTGAAGTTGCCGAACGCGCCGGCGTCAACGAAGCGACGCTGTTCCGCCACTTCGGCTCGAAGGCCGCGCTGATCGGCGCGATGCGCGAAGACTCATGCGCGATCGAAACTCTTCGCAGCGTGATCGGCGAACTGAACGGTACCGATATTGGGGCCGACATCAAGACGATCGCGCACGCTGCCGTGCAGCGTGATGAACGGGCAGCGCGAGCTGATGTGCATCGCCCTCGCCGAAGATGCGCTCGAACATGGTCCGGCCGATTTTGAGGCGCCCGAATGGCGCGGCCCGCGCCAAGTCATCGGGCTCTTGACGGACTATTTCGCCGAACGCGTGCGAGAGGGCCGGCTAGACGGCGAGCCCTCGTTTCTCGCGCGCTTTTACATGGGTATGATGTTCCAGCTCGTCGTCGCGCGCAAGCTTTGGGGCAACGACCCAATCGATAATGGGACGATCGACGCGATCGTCGACGTCTTCCTGAACGGAGTACAACGCTAGTGGAAACCCGCACCGAAGCCCCCCGCACGGCGGAGGGTCGCGGCACCCCGCCGCCACCGCCGCCGCTGGTCAACGACCGCGGCGATGAGATCAAGCCGCCTTCGCCCCGCCGCAAACCGCCGGTGATTGCAATCATCGCCGGCGCCGTCGTGCTCATCGCCGTCCTCATTTGGGGGATTCGCTTCCTCGCATATGCGACGACGCACGAAACGACCGATGATGCGCGGGTCGACGCGGACACGGTGACGATCACGAGCAAGATCTCCGAGCGCGTCAGCCAGATCCTTACCGACACGAACGACACGGTCCACAAGGGCCAAGTCCTCATCGTGCTCGACAACCGCGACGAGCGCACGAAAGTTCCAGCAAGCGCAGGCCGCTGTGGCCGCGCAACAAGCGCAGGCCAACGCCGCGCAGCAGAACGTGCAGCTGACGGCCGAACAGCAGAACGCGCAGAAGAGCCAAGGCTCCGGCGGCGTGAAAGCGGCCGAGGCGCAAATCAATAATGCCGAGGCCACGTACCAATCGCTACCGGCAGCAGGCCGACGCGGCACATTCCGCCGTCGCCGGCGCGCAGGCGCAACTCCGCGTCGCGCAAGCTTCGGTGCCGAGCGCGAGCGCCGCGCTCGCGAGAGCCAACGCCGATTTCGAACGCTATAGTTCGCTCGTGCGCACCGGCGATGCGTCGCAACAGCAGCTCGATTCATTCCGCGCGGCGCAAGCGCAAGCGCTCTCGCAGTACCGCGCAGCTCTCGATCAGGTAACCTCGGCGCAAACGAACGTGGCGCAAGCGCAGGCGCGTGAAACCGCTGCGATCGCGGCGGCCACCGCTGCGCAAGCCGGCATCGGCTCGGGCGAAGGGCAGCTCCAAACGGCTCAAGGACGTCTCGTTGAATCGGCGGCGCCCTCGCGCGTGCCGGCAATTGCCGCGCAAGCGAACGCCGCTCAGGCTCAGGTGAAGTCGGCCGATCGCGCAAGCGCAAACGGCTCGCGATCAGCTCAACTACACGACGATCCGCTCGCCGATCGACGGCGTCGTCGGCGCCAAGAACATCGAAGTCGGTGCGACCGTTGCGCCGGGACAAGCGCTGCTGGAACTCGTGCCGCGATCGAACCTCTACATCACGGCGAACTACAAAGAAACGCAGCTCGGCAACATGAAGGTCGGGCAAGACGTCGACGTCGACGTCGATGCCTACAAGGGCACGACGTTCCACGGGCGGGTCGAGTCGATCGGACCGGCATCGCAAAACACGTTCAGCTTGATCCCGGCGCAGAACGCCACCGGCAACTTCGTCAAGGTGACGCAGCGTCTGCCGGTTCGCATTGCGATCGTCGATGCGCCGGCCGATAAACCGCTGCGGGTCGGGATGTCCGTCGAGACGTCCGTCAAGGTAAAGTAGAGCAATCTCCATGTTCGTACGACTAACAGCGGGGATGCTGGGCATCTCCGTCCTGTTGTGCTCCGCGGTAAGCCCCGCGTCAGCGCAACAGCCCTCCCCGGCCCCCGTCAGCACGCCCGCGATACCGGCGGTTCTGCCGTCGACGCCACCGTTGCAGCAGCAAGCATCACCGCAGCAGCAGCAGCAGCGTCCGGGCTCGCAGCAGCCGCAAGCATCGCAACAGTCGCCAGCCGCAAGGTGAAGCGCTGCCGCCGCCGCCGATTCCGCCGGTGCTGCCGAATGTGCCGAACGTTGCACCCGGTTACGCCGCGCCCGCGAACGCGCCGCTGCCGACCGGCGATCTCGTCGGCGTGAACCAGCCGTTCGTCGGCATCAACTTGCAAGACGCGATCACGATGGCGCTCCAGCGCAACACCGATCTCGCCGTCGCCGAGTCGAACAACCGCATTGCGAACTACCAGATCGTCGCGGCCAAGGGTGCCTACGACGTCCAGTTCCAGCTCCAGCCTTCCTATTACGCACTCGGTGCAGCCGGCGACATCGCCCTTCCAAGCCGGACCCAACGGCGGCCCGATCACGCAGATCTCCGACGGCGTCTCCGCCGCGTTCACGGGGATGACGTCGAACGGCGGCCGCTATAGTTTGAGCGGCAGTCAACAGTCGATCCAGAACAACGCCGAGCTGAACAGCTATAACCCGTTCTATCAGACGGCGATCGCGCTGAACTTTACGCAGCCGCTGTTGCGCGGTTCGGGCGGCGGCAGCGCCGTGCGCCGCCAGCTACTCCTGGCGAACGCGAACTCGCAGATGCAATCGGCGCAGGTGCTCACGCAAGCCTCGCAAACGGTCACCAGCGTTTCGAACGCCTATTGGGATCTCGTCGCCGCCTGGCGCGACGTCGCAATCCAAGAAGAAGGCCTGCGGAATTCGCAAGCCCAGGCCGCATCGAATGCACGGCTCGCAGCGCGCGGCGCCGCGGCGCCGGTCGACATCGTCGAGTCGAACACGCAGGTCAACGTCTTTCAAGACAACGTGTTCTCCGCGCTGCAATCCGTGCAGGCACTGCAAACGCAGCTCAAAGGCCTCATCTTAGCCAACCCGGCCGATCCGCTGTGGATGGCAAACCTCGTGCCGACCTCGCCCGTGCTGCAACTGCCGGCCGAACCGAAGCTCGACGATTTGATCGTCACCGCGTTGCGCAACCGCCCCGAACTCTCGCAACTGCGCGCCGAACGCCTCACCGCAAACGCGAACCTGGCGTACGCGAAGAACCAGCGCTTGCCGCAACTCGATCTGGGCGTCGGCATCACGGCCAACGGCTTCTCCGGCGTTCCGAACAACCTCAGCGGCACGCCGTTCTTCCAAACCCTCGGCGGCGAGATCACGGCGCTCGATCAGCTGATCTCCAACTACAACGCGACGGCAACGCCGGCCAACCAGATCCCGTTCATCGTGCCGAACTTCGGCACCACGCCGGCTTTCCAAACCGGTACAGCCGGACAGTCGTGGCAGAACCTGTGGAACTTCCGCTTCCCGACGTATAACGTCTCGCTCACGCTGCAGTTCCCCATCGGCAACCGTACGGCCAAGGCCGATTACGCGATCGCGCAAGAGCAAGCGAAACAAGTCGCAGTGCAAGAGCTCGCGCTCTTGCAGCGCGTGCGTGCGGAAGCGGTGAACGCGATTCAGACGCTGCGCGAAACGCAGTACCGGCTCGCCGCCGCATCTGCCGCACGCGATGCGTCGGCTCGCGTGCTGCTCTCCGAGCAGCGGCGTTTCGCGGCCGGAACGTCGACCACGTTCCTCGTCTTACAGCGCCAGCTTGATCTCGCCGACAACGAAGGGCGCGAGCTCTCGGCGCAGACGGCGCTCAACAAGGCGGTCGTTCAGCTCAACGCGGTTGCGGGGACGAACTTCGCGAACTACAACATCGACGTGCAAAACGTCGGCACGGCGACGCTGAACTTGACCAGCCCGACGACTAGCGTCCTGCCGCTCCCGCCCGACGCGCAAGTTTCGCCGCCGCCGCTTCATCGATAAGCCAATGCAGCTCGCCGTCCGTCGGGGCGACGAGCTGCACCGGATACTTGTCCGGATCGTACGGGCCGTCGAGCACTGCATGTAGCGCGTCGGCCTTGGCGCTGCCGCCGGCCGTGATCACGACGTGCGTGGCGTCGTTGATGACGTGCGGCGTGAGCGTGATGCGCCAGGTCTTGAATTGTTCGACCCAGTTCGCGACCACCAGCTTCGTGTCGTCGATGCGGGAGTAGGTGCCGGGAAAGATCGACGCGGTGTGGCCGTCCGGACCCATGCCGAGGTAGAGCAGATCGAAGCGCGGCCGCGAACCGAGTTCGCGCACGAGCACTTGGGCGTACGCTGCTGCGGCCGCCTGCGGATCGTCTTCGCCGTGGATGCGGAAGATGTGGTCGGCGGGGATGCCGAGCGGATCGAACAGCGTTTCGCGCGTCATGCGATAGTTGGACTCGGGGTCATCGGGCGGCACGGTGCGTTCGTCGCCGAAGAAGAAGCGTACGCGATCCCACGCAACGTGCCCGCGGCGCGGCGAACTAGCGAGCAGTGCGTTCATCGCTTTGGGCGTCGAACCGCCGGCCACCGCAACGTCGGCGATCTGGCGATACCGCAGCGCCGTTTCGACGATGCCGATGAAACGGTCGGCAGCCGCTTCGGCCAAGTGCGATTCGTCGGGCAGAATTTCGATCGCGACGTTGACGGGCATCTGCTAGCCCGCCATCAGCGTCGGTACCATGCGCAGCGCCCGCTCGAAGATCTCGTCGGTGCCGGGTTCCTCGAGTGCCGCGCGTTCGACCAGCGACGCGGTGTCGATCGCCTTGACCGGCACGAGCCGCGCTTCGCGCGCGTTCGCGCCTTCGACCCACACGCGTACGATCGAGGAATCGTTTTCGTCGACGCTGCCCTCATAGACCGAGGTGGCCGTGGTGAGGGCGACGCTATAGACGCGCCGCGCTTGCCCGCCGCGCTCGTGTTCGAACGCGATGTGATGACCGTTGCGGTCGGCGAACTCATCGTGCGCGGTCGCGCTCCAGCCGAGCCGGCTCCCGAGCCAGCCGCCAAGATAGAGCGCTTCGGCGTCGGAGCCGGCCACGATGCGCAGCTTACGGATGGAAAAGAGTTCCTCGCGCAGCGCCGGATCGTCGAAGAAGTGCGCGATGATGTCTTGCCAGAGGTGCAAACGCATCCACGCCAGGTCGCGCAGCGAGACGCCGGGATGTTCGTTGTAAAACTTGGCGAGTTCGAGGATCGTCGAGGCATCGCGCACGCCGAGCGAGGAGTCGACGACGGCCACCGGCATTTCGCCGCCGGCGAAGAAGCAGCGGAAGGCCGTGTTCTCATCGAGCGTTTCGGCGCTCCAGCACAGCACCGTCAGCACGTCGGGAACGGCGAGTGAGGTCGCGAGCTCGCACGCTTCCTTCGGCGAGATGCCGGCGACGCCGATGTCGATGAAGGCGCTCTGCTGCGCGGGATCGTTGGGATCGAGCGGCCGCACGTGGGCACCGATGCGGCCCGGGCTCGCATCGAGGATGATCGTTCGAGACGGATGTTTTTCGGAGATCTTGATGGCCCGCTGCAGTACCCAATCGCGGTTGCTCTCTCGATCGATCCACACGATGAAGTTCATCGTGGTAATGTGCGGCTTGGCGCGCGCCAGCTCGCTGCGGATCAGAGCGATGTCGCCGGTCGGGATAGCAGGTGGGGTCATATCTTCCTCCATTCCGCTCCGTGGGCTGCGAGCATCCGGTCGGAGGACGCCGGGCCTTGCGATCCGGCGGCATAATTCGGAAACGTTTCGTCGATGGTGGATTGCCAGGTCTCGAGGATCGGCATGACTTGCTCCCACGCTTGCTGTACCGCGTCCCAGCGCGTGAATAACGTGGCGTCGCCGCGCATCGCATCGCCGATCAGACGCTCGTATGCGGGCGCCGACACCACGCCGAAGCCCGTGCCGTAGTTGAAGTCCATTGACACCGCACGGATGTGCATCTTCGGCCCGGGAACTTTGGCCGAGAAACGCAGCGAGACGCCCTCTTCGGGCTGGATCTTCATGACGAGTACGTTGTTGTCGATCGAGTCGCCGGCTTCGCCGAAGAGCTTGTGCGGAATGCTCTTGAAGCGAATTGCGATTTCGGAGTTCTTGCGTGCCATGCGTTTGCCGCTGCGCAGGAAGAACGGGACGTCGGCCCAGCGCCAGTTGTCGATGAAGAGCTTCACCGCCGCGTAGGTCTCCGTATTCGATTTCGGATTAACGTTGGGCTCTTCGCGGTAGCCGGGGACGGGCTTGCCGCCGATGGCGCCCGGTCCGTACTGACCGCGGGCGGTGTCGAGCATGATCCGCGAGCGGTCCATCGGGCGCAGCGCCGAGAGCACCTTGAACTTCTCATCGCGGATGTTGTCGGCCGTCGGCGAGACCGGCGGCTCCATGGCAACCAGCGCGAGCAAGTTCATGACGTGGTTCTGAATCATGTCGCGCAGCGCGCCGGCGTTGTCGTAATAGCCGCCGCGTTCTTCGACGCCAACCGTTTCGGTGGCCGTAATCTGCACGTGCTCGATGTAGCGCCGGTTCCAGAGCGGCTCGAAGATCACGTTCGCGAAGCGCAGCGCCATGATGTCTTGCACCGGCTCTTTGCCGAGGTAGTGATCGATGCGGTAGACGGCCTTCTCGTCGAAGACCTTGTTGACTTCGGCTTGCAGCGCCCGCGCCGATTCGAGATCGGTACCGAACGGCTTCTCGATGATGATGCGCGTCCAGCCCGACTTGTTGTCGCGCGGTCCGAGCCCGGCTTCGTCGAGCCGGTCGATGATCGTGCCGAAGAGCGAGGGCGGCGTCGAGAGGTAGTACAGACGGTTGCCGCCGGTGCCGAGCGTCGCATCGTTGTTTTCGAGCTGCCGGCGGAGCTGCTTGAATGCTTCCGCATCGTCGAACGAGCCGTTGACGAAGGAGAGGCGCTTGGCGAAATCGCTCCAGAGCGGATCTTTGGCCGGCCCGGAACGCGAGAACTCGTCGATCGACTTACGCATGCTCGTCGCGGAATTCCGCCGTCTGCCATTCGCAGCGCGAGAATCCGAGAATCCCGTAGTTCGCCGGCAGTATGTCTTCGAGCCGGAGATTGTACATCGCCGGCATCAGCATGCGCTTGACGAGATCGCCGCTCGCGCCGAAGAACACGACGTTGCACGGATCGGTGATGCGGCTGGAGGCGACGCCCGCGCGCAGCGGGTTGACGTCGCCCCCGGGGACGCCGTTGGTCGCAGCGACCGTTTGCGTCACTTGGCCTCGGCTTTCGCGGCCAGGGCTTCGTGCTTGGCTTGAATTGCGTCGAGCATGTCTTTGAACGACTGCGCGAAGGACTTCACGCCGTCAACAACCAGCTGCTCGGTGACGTCGTGCAGCGAGATGCCCTTGGCGGCCAGCTCCGCGACCAGCGCTTTAGCGCCCGGAACGTCCTGGTGGATCGTGTCGGGCTTGATCACGCCGTGATCGAGCAGCGCGTCGATCGTGGCCGGCGGCATCGTGTTGACGGTGTCCGCGCCGACGACGTTGACGACGTACATCAGGTCGTCGTACTTCGGGTTCTTGGTCGAGGTGCTGGCCCAAAGCGGACGCTGAACCTTCGCGCCCTTGGCCTTCAGCGCCGCAAAGCGCGTGCCGTGGAAGAGCTCTTCGAACTTCAAGTACGTCAGTTTCAGGTTCGCGATGCCCGCCTTGCCCTTGAGGTCTTCGAGCTTCTCGCCCTTGGCGATGCGCTCGTCGAGCATCTTGTCGATCATCGTGTCGATGCGCGAGACGAAGACGCTCGCCACCGAAGCGATGCCGTCGACCGGCTGACCGGCTTTGACGCGATCTTCGAGGCCGTCGATGTATGCGTTGGCCGCGGCCGCATACTGGTCGACGGAGAAGAGCAGCGTCACGTTGATGTTGACGCCGGCGGCGATCGAGGCGCGAATCGACGCCAAGCACTCGGGCGTGCCGGGAATCTTGATCATCACGTTCGGGCGATCGACGGCTTTCCACAAGCGCAAGGCCGCCTCGGTGGTCGCGTTCGTGTCGTGCGCGAGCTGGGGCGACACCTCGAGCGACACGTAACCGTCGAGACGGTCGGTGCTCTTGTAGACCGGCGCGAAAACGTCACACGCGCTGCGGATGTCCTGGATCGCCAGCGCTTCGAAGAGGTTCTGCGCGTCGTGTTCGCTGGCGGCCAGCGTCTTGAGCTGCTCGTCGTAGTCGGTGCCGGCGCCGATCGCGTGCTCGAAGATCGTCGGGTTGGAGGTCTGGCCGCGCAGGCCGAGATCGACGAGCTTCTGCAGTTCGCCCGTAGCGAACATCGAGCGTTTGATGTTGTCGAGCCAGACGCTCTGACCCGCAGCGGAGAGTTCTCGGAGTTGGTTACCCATGGTGCGATCCTTTGCGGAAATCAGACGCCGGCCAAGAGGCCTGTTGCGACGTCGGCGATGTGTTCGGGGGTGAAGCCGTACTCTTTTTCGATCGCCGGCGCCGGGGCCGACGTGCCGAAGTGATCGAGCCCGTACGCGAGGCCGCGATCGCCGACATATTTGTGCCAGCCGAACGTGCTGGCAGCTTCGATCGAGACGCGCGCCTCGATCGCAGCCGGGAGCACCGACTCGCGATATGCGGCATCTTGCTTATCGAAGAGGTGGAACGACGGCATCGAAACGACGCGCGCCTTCGTGCCCTTCGCCGCCAGCAGTTTCGCTGCCGCGCGCGCGAGCTGCACTTCCGAACCGCTCGCGATGAGGATCAGGTCGGGCGTCCCGGCCGGCTCATCGAGAATGTAGGCGCCGCGCGCGACATCGGCTTTACGGTCGCCGAGATACGGCAGCTTCTGGCGCGAGAGCACGATGACCGACGGTCCCGTTCCCGGCTGTACCGCGTACTTCCACGCCTCGAGCGTTTCGAGCGCGTCGGCCGGCCGCAGGTCGATGACGTTGGGTGTCGCGCGCAGCATCGCGAGCTGCTCGATCGGCTGATGCGTCGGACCGTCTTCGCCCAAGAACACGGAGTCGTGGGTGAACACGTAGATGGTGCGCATCAGATTGAGCGCGGCGAGACGAAGCGCCGGTTTGCAGTAGTCGAGGAAGTTGAAGAACGTCGCGCAGAACGGCAAGATGGCGCCGTGCGCGGCCATGCCGTTCGTCGCAGCGGCCATCGCGTGCTCGCGCACGCCGAAGTGCACGTTGCGCCCGCCGTACGTTCCGGGCTGGAAATCGCCGAAGCCCTTGAGGTACGTCTTCGTCGACGGGTCGAGGTCGGCCGAACCGCCGATCAGTTCGGGAAGCGCCTTGGCGATCGCGTTCATCACCACGCCGCCCGCGTCACGCGAGGCGACGCTGCCGTTTTCTTCGTTGAACGTGGGCCAGGGAAGATCGTCGGGCAATTTGCCGTCGCGCGCGCGCTCGAACTGTTTGGCCAGATCCGCGTTGGCGCGCTTCCAATCCGTATAGACCGCGTCCCAGGCCGCGTGCGCTTTCGCACCGGCGGCTTTGCGTTCGCCGAAGTACTTGGCAACGTCATCGGGGACGAGGAACGCCGGCTCGACCGGCCAGCCT
Organism: Vulcanimicrobiota bacterium; assembly: GCA_963845455.1. Lineage (GTDB taxonomy): Bacteria > Vulcanimicrobiota > Vulcanimicrobiia > Vulcanimicrobiales > Vulcanimicrobiaceae > Lustribacter. The sequence goes on from CAWJSM010000011.1 coordinate 83,930, forward strand.
AAGGCCTCCTTCGTCTTGGTGACGTTATCGGCGCCGAGCGGCTCGCCGTGCGCCCCGAACGTGCCGGCCTTCGGCGAGGCGTAGCCGATCGTCGAATGGATCAAGATGATCGACGGCTTGTTCGACTCGCCTTTCGCGTTCTTGATGGCGGCGTCGATGACATCGACGTCGTTGGCGTGCGCTTCATCGATGTGCTGGATGTGCCAACCGTAGGCTTCGAAGCGCTTGCCGACGTCTTCGGTAAACGTGACCGACGTGGGCGCTGCGAGCGAGATTTTGTTGTCGTCGTAGAGACAGATCAGCTTGCCGAGCTGTAAGTGACCGGCGAGCGAAGCGGCCTCGCTCGCAACGCCTTCCATCATGTCGCCGTCGCCGGCCATTACGTAGGTGTAATGGTCGAAGAGGCTGCCGCCGGCCGAGTAGGTGGCTGCGACCTGTGCCTGCGCGATCGCCAGGCCTACCGCGTTGCCGAAGCCCTGACCCAGGGGGCCGGTCGTGACTTCCACGCCCGCGGTGTGGTGGTACTCCGGGTGACCCGGCGTCCGGCTGCCCAGCTGACGGAACGATTTGAGGTCGTCGATCGTCAGGTCGTAGCCGAAGAGGTGCAGCAGCGCATAGAGCAAGGCCGACGCGTGACCGGCGCTGAGGACGAAGCGGTCGCGATTGAACCACTTGGGGTCGGCCGGGTCCATCTGCATGTGGCGTGACCACAGCGTGTAGGCAGCGGCGGCCGCGCCCAGCGGCATGCCGGGGTGGCCCGAGTTCGCTTTTTGGACCGCATCAACGGCCAGAAAGCGGATGGTGTTGATACGTTTTTCGTCGTCAGCCGTGTTGGCCATACATCTCCAGAAGAAAGCGTGGAGCCGGGATCACGAGATTCGCCGGATACCCAACCGTTCTTCCCTGGGAACCGCTTGTTGCGGACCGAAGAGGCGTCGAGATGGATGTTTCAGAGTTACAGGCTCGGATCGAAGCGCTGGTCGCCGATCCGAGTAATGTTAAGGGCAAGAAGGGCAAGGCGGTCGACGAGGTCATTGAGGCACTGGACGAAGGCCAATTGCGCGTTGCGGAGTTCAACGGAGAGAGCTGGATCACACATGCGTGGATCAAGCACGCGATCTTGCTCTACTTCGCGCGCATGGATAGCGAACATGTCGGTCCGGACTGCGCGCAAAAAGATGCGCCGGGCGTGCGCGAGTTCTCGCCGACGTACTTCGACAAAGTGCCGACCAAACGGAATTACAAGAAGCTCGGCGTGCGCTGCGTTCCGGGCGGGATTGCGCGCTACGGAAGTTTCCTCGGCCGCGGCGCGATCCTGATGCCCGGTTTCGTCAACATCGGCGCGTACGTTGACGAGGGCTCGATGGTCGACACGTGGGCGACCGTCGGTTCGTGCGCGCAGATCGGGAAGAACGTTCACCTCGCCGGCGGCGTCGGTATCGGCGGCGTGCTCGAACCCGCGCAAGCTTCGCCGGTGATCGTCGAAGACGGCGCGTTCATCGGTTCGCGCTGCATCGTGGTCGAAGGCGTGCGCATCGGAACCGGAGCCGTGCTCGGCGCCGGCACCGTCATCACCGCGTCGACGTCGATCGTCGACGTGCGCGGCGACGAACCGGTGATCACCAAGGGGTACGTTGAGCCGCGCTCGGTCGTGATTCCGGGCACGATGCCCAAGACGTTCCCGGCCGGGCAATACGGCGTCCCGGTCGCGCTCGTGATCGGCACGCGCAGCGAATCGACCGACATGAAGACCTCGCTCAATGCCGTGTTGCGCGACTACGAGGTAGCCGTATGACGTATGGTGGCGATCCCTCGACAAGCTCGGGATGACAATTCGGTGAATCCGAAGTTGGCGGCGATCGAGCCGTCGCAAATTCGTGCGATGGCCGCTCTCAAACGCCCGACGTCGATCGATCTCGGGCTCGGCGAACCGACGCTGTTTCCGCAGCAGCGGTTCATCGACGCGGCGGCCCGCGAAACGGCCGAGCGCGGCATGAAGTACACGCTCAATCCGGGCGCGCTCGAACTGCGCACGCTGATCGCGCAGCACTACGCCTATCCCGGCCGCTCGGACGCGCGCAACGTGTGCATCACGAGCGGTTCGGAAGAAGCGATGTACGTCGCGATCAAGACGCTGCTCGATCCCGAGCGCGACGAAGTCATGCTGATCGAGCCGGCCTATACGGCCTACGCGAAGATCGCGCAGCTCGAGGGCATCCCCGTGCGCTCGATCGGGATGCCCGAGAGCACCGGCTTCTCGTACGACGCCGATGCGATCGTCGCCGCGCTCTCGCCGAAGACGCGGCTCGTGATCATCGGTTCGCCGTCGAACCCGACCGGGCGCGTCATCACGCGCGCCGCAGCGAAGCAGCTGGCCGATGCGCTGCTCTCGCGCGTGGGCGAGCCGGTGTGGGTGCTCTTCGACGAACTCTATCGCGAACTGACGTATGTCGAGGATGCCGGTTCGTTCGCCGAACTCTACCCCTACACGATTGCGATCAACGGCCTCTCGAAATCCAACGCGCTCACCGGGTTGCGCATCGGCTGGACGATCGCGCCCGCGCCGCTGTGCGATGAGTTGAGCAAGGTGCACGCATGGATCGTCACCGCGGCGAACACGTTCGGGCAGCGCGTCGCGCAGAGCATCTTCAGCGAACCGGGTGCGCTTGCCGAACATGCCGCGTGGTATCGCACGCAACGCACGGCCGTGCTGACGGCGCTGCGCGAATCCGGTCTGCAGTTCATCGAACCGGACGGTGCATTCTACGCTTGCGTGAAGTTGCCGGAAGGCAGCGACTCGGTGGCCTCCGCGATGCGCCTCGTACAGGAGCACGACGTCGTCACGATCCCCGGTTCCATCTTCGGCGCAACGCTCGAAGGGTGGCTGCGGCTCAGTTGGGTGGCGCCGATCGACGCCTTCCGCGAAGGTCTCGCGCGCATCGCCAGCGCCGCGCTCGTCTAGAGGAGACCCGGGTGGAACTGCACGTGCTCGAAGAGACCTTGGCGCTGGCCCGGTTGCCGGCCGATGCTGCGGTGCCGCCGTGGGTTGCGGGCCGAGATTTCCTCGCCGTCGTTCGCACTCCGCGGGAGCTCTCGATCGTCTGTCGCGACGATGCCGTCCCATCGACGCACACCGAGGTGCAGCGCGGCTTCCGCGCGCTCGCCGTCGTGGGCACGCTCGATTTCACGCTGACCGGAATCGTCGCATCGCTGGCCGCGCCGCTCGCGGAAGCGGGCATCTCGATCTTCGGGATCTCGACCTACGACACCGACCACATCCTGGTGCGCGAAGATCGCTTAGCGGAGGCGAAAAAGGTGCTCGCAGCCGCCGGTCATATAGTCCGGCACGATGATTAAACTTACGCCGCTCATTGCCGAATTGTACGACACCGCGCTGGCCGAAGGGCACGAAGCGCTGCTGGGCACCGTCGGTGCCGACGGCACACCGCAGATCAGCCCGAAGGGCAGCATCGCGGTCTTCGACGATCACACGTTGTCGTTCTGGGAACGCAGCCATCGTTCGACCGAACACAATCTCGCCGCCAACGCGAAGGTCGTGGTGTATTATCGCAATGCCGCGCGCATGAAAGAGATCCCGTACGGCGGCGGCGCGTTCCGCGTGTACGGAACGGCGCGTATCGTCAAGGATGGGCCGGAGCGCGAGAAGGTCTGGGAAAAGACCAACGCGACCGAACAGTCGCGCGACAAAGACAAGACCGGCGTCGGCGTGCTCATCGACGTCGATCGCGTCGAAGAGCTCAGCGGCAAAGTCGTTATGGACAAAAACTCTTAAACATATTATGGACGGCTTGGGCGAAGCCCAAACGCGAAGGATTCACGGAACGTGAATCTACGACATCGCTTCTCGGCCGTGGGGTGCGGTCAGGTCGAGAAGCGGTCCGATCGGGACGATGCGCGTCGGATTGATCGCATCATGCGTCATGTAATAGTGGCGTTTGATGTGATCGAAGTTCACGGTCGAGGCGACGTCCCGGAATTGGTAGAGATCGCGTAGATACCCCCACAGGTTCGGGTAGTCTACGATCCGCCGGAGGTTGCACTTGAAATGCCCGAAGTAGACCGCATCGAACCGGATCAACGTGACGAACAGCCGCCAGTCGGTTTCGACCGGCGACGCGCCCAGTAGGTACCGGCTGTTTGCGAGCCGCGCTTCTAAGCGGTCGAGCTCGTTGAAAACGCCCTGTGCAGCTTTTTCGTACGCGCCCTGCACGGTGGCGAAACCGGCGCGATAGACGCCGTTGTTGACGCTCTCGTAGATTTCATCGTTGAGCGCGTCGATCGCGCTGCGATGCTCTTCGGGATAGAAGTCGAGGTCGTTGTGGCGCGCGAACGCGTCGAACTCGATCTCGAACATCCGCATGATGTCGTCGTCGTTGTTGCTGACGACGCGCTTCGTTTCTTTGTCCCACAATACGGGGACGGTGACGCGCGCCTTATAGGTGGGGTCGGTGGCGAGATACGCCTCGGAGAGGAACTTGAAACCGTTGACGGGATCGAGTCCCATGTCCGGCCCGTCGTGAAAGGCCCAGCCGCGCTCATCACGGATCGGATCGACGACCGTCATCCCGATCGCATCTTCGAGTCCCTTGAGCTTGCGCACGATTACCGTGCGATGCGCCCACGGGCACGCGAGCGAGACGTAGAGATGATAGCGCCCGGCCGCCGCGGGATAGCCGGAGCTGCCGTCGGCCGTGACCCAGTTCGCGAACGCGTCGGCTTGCCGGGCGAACGTGCCGCCGGCTTTTTCACTCGGGAACTGCGCGGTCGTCATGCAGGCTTCGCTAGTTCGGCGTCGATCGCGGCCAGCAGCAACGGATCGTCGGGGGCGACGTCGGGAGCGAAGCGCGCGACCACTTCGCCGTTGCGGCCGATGAGAAACTTCTCGAAGTTCCAGAGAATGTCAGTCGGGTCGTTCTGCTTGACGCCGTAGCCGGCCAGCTTGGCCTTGAAGTCGCTGCCGGGTTTACCGGTCGCACTCGGCTTCGCGGCGATCAGTTCTTTATAGAGCGGATGGCGGTCGTCACCGGCAACCGAGATCTTCTCGAACATCGGAAACGTCACGCCGTATGAAAGCGAACAGAAGTCCGCGATCTCGGCGTTCGTGCCCGGTTCTTGCGAGCCGAAGTTATTGGCGGGAAAACCGAGGATCTGCAGTCCGCGCGCGCGTTGCGCCTCGTAGAGCTTCTCGAGGCCTTCGTATTGCGGCGTCAGCCCGCACTTCGAGGCGACGTTGACGATCAGCAAGACTTGGCCGGCGTAGTCGCGCAGCGCGGCGGGCGTGCCGTCGATCTTGTTGACGGGGATCTCGTATACGGTACTCACGTACGCTGGGAACCGCCGCGCCTGCGCGGGGATGCAGCCACGCTCAGGATGCAGCCGCTTGGTACGCGCGGGCGGTGCGGACGATCGTCCGGCGCGGCGCGAGCCCGATCAGCTCGCTGCGGCGCACGCTCACGCCGTGCCGGGCGGCGGCTAGGCGGACGAGTTCGCGCACGCGATAGAGCGGGACCGCATCGACGTCGGTCAGGTTGAACGAAACCTGGACGACCTCCGGCGCGAGGCGAATGCCGAGCGCCTTGAGCGTGCCCAGGCCGCCGTCGCGTGCACGCAGGCTGCGGGCGATCGAGCGCGCGAGTGCAAGGTCGCCGGAATCGAGCTCGACGTTGAACGCCAGCAGCAACGGCCGCGCGCCGACGGCGATGGCGCCCGCGCTCGGATGCGGTTCTTCGCCGTAATCGAATGCCCAGCGCGGATCGCGCGAACGCGCGGCGAGTCCCTCGAATTCGCCGCGCCGCACATCGGCCAGATTCGCGCGATGCGGCGCATTCGCTGCCGCCCCATACAACAGCGCCGGAATCCCCAACTCGCGCCAGATGCGCGCCGCCGCCCGATGGGCCAGCGTCACCGCATCATCGAGCGTCGCATCCCCGAGCGGCACGAACGGCAACACGTCCAATGCGCCGATCCGCGGATGCTCGCCGCGATGGTTGCGCAAGTCGATGCGTTCGGTCGTTACGCGCGCCAGCGCCACGGCCGCTGCAACGACTTGCGATGCGGAGCCCGCAGCGGTGATGACGCTGCGATGATGGGCTGCATCGCTCGTGCGATGGATGACGCGCACACCTTCGGCTTGCATCGCTGCCACCGCGGCATCGACCGTCGCCGCGTCGCGGCCCTCGCTGATGTTGGGGACGATCTCGAACAGCGCCACTTAGGCGGAGTTGCCCCGGCCATCAAGCATGATGGTGGCGGCTTCCTCGTCTGCGCGCCCTGCGGCGCTTCGCTCGGAAAGACATATGGACTTTCAGCGGGCGAGGGCGAGGTCGATTGCGGCGGCTAGGGTTTTGGCGTTTTCGGGAGCGATTACGCGGGTGAAGCCGAGTTTGGTGGCTTCGGTGGCGCGGCGGATCGTGTGCGAGACGTTGCGCACTTCGCCTGAGAGGCCGAGTTCGCCGAAGGCGGCGACGTTGCGCGCGAGCGGGATGTCGCGGAACGCGGAAGCGATCGCGAGCGCGATGCCGAGGTCGGCGGCGGGCTCGGTAATGCGAAGGCCGCCGGCGACGGAGCAGTAGATGTCGTGGCCGCCGAGCTGCATGCCGGCGCGGCGCTCGAGGATTGCGACGATCGTCGTCGAGACGCGCGGCATCGACGTTGGTGGCGAGCCGGCGCGGCGTGCCGTACGACGTTTCGCCGACGAGGGCTTGCACTTCGACCAGCACCGGACGCGAGCCGACGACGCTCGGCACCACGCACGAGCCGCTCGGCCGTTCGCCGCGTTCGGCGAGAAAGAGTGCCGACGGGTCGGTGATCTCGTGCAGGCCGGCGTCGTCCATCGAGAAGACGCAGATCTCGTCCACGCCGCCGAAGCGGTTCTTGTAGGCGCGCACGATGCGGTATTCGCCGGTCGAATCGCCTTCGAAGTAGAGCACCGTGTCGACGAGATGCTCGAGCAGCCGCGGGCCGGCGATCGCGCCGTCCTTCGTGACGTGGCCGACGATGAAGACCGCGCAGCCCGTGCGCTTGGCGAATTCCATCAGCGCTTGCGTGCAATCGCGCACCTGCGAGACGCTGCCGGCGAACGATTCGACTTCGGGCAGCGACATCGTTTGGATCGAGTCGATCACGATCACGTCGGGCGAACGCCGCTCGCACTCATCGAGAATCCCGCGCAGGTTCGTTTCGGGAAAGACGAGCAGGTCGTCGGTCGCGCCGATGCGCGCCGCGCGCAGCTTCGTCTGCGCGGCGGATTCCTCGCCGCAGACGTAGATCGCGCTCGCGCCGCGTTCGGCGAGCGCGTTGACGATCTGCAGCAGCAGCGTCGACTTGCCGGCGCCGGGCGGTCCGCCCAGCAGCACCAAACTGCCGGCGACGAGGCCGCCGCCGAGCAGCGCATCGAACTCGCCGAAGCCGCTGCGCATGCGCGCGAACCGCGCCTCCGCGATCTCGGAGAGCCGCACCGGCCCGCTCGACGGCCGCGCGTGCGCGGTTCGCAGCTTGGCCGGCGTGACGGTTTCCTCAACGAACGAGTTCCACGCTTCGCACTGCGGACAACGCCCGAGCCAGCGCGCGGAGTTATGCCCGCACGCCGAACAGCTGAAGACGGTTTTCGCCTTGGCCACTAGGCGGGCTCCGCGGTCACGATCGCCCAAGCGGCGAGCACGCCGATCACGCCCGCGCCGTGAATGCCGAGTTGCGGGATGGCTCCGCGCCGCTGGTAGGCCAAAAGCAGATCGGCCAGCGGGGCGAGGGTGCACACCAGCAGACCGGCTTTCATGGCGGGCCGATCGTTCGCGATTGCCGCCCACAGCACGAAGCCACCCATGACGAGATCGCGTGCCGCGGCGGCCCGCACGTAGGCGTGCGTATCGGCGTCGTCGTTGGGAATGCCGTACGTGCGCGTGGACTTTTGCGGCCAGCGCAACGCGCCGCCGCCGATCCCGAGTACGCAGACCGCGCCGAGCAAGGTTGAAAAACGTCCGAACGTCATCGTGTTAGCGTCTGAGACCGCGCCAGTACGGTTGCGCATCGGCGACCCATTGCGCTGCGTCGGCCGGCGCTTTCAGCTGACCGGCTTGCAGCGCTTGGTCGAGTTCGGGCTGCAGCAGCGATGCGGTCAGCGCATCGCCGAAGCGCGAGCGGGCCATGATCGAGAACGTTGCGAGGTCGATGTTCGCCAGCGGCGCGGCGATCTTGGCGGTTTCGGCGTGATGCGCGTTGGCCCAATGCGCCGTATCGTACATGCCCTGCACGAAGCGCCGGGCTTGATCGGGATTAGCGGTCGCCCACGCCTTCGAGGCGACGAACACGCCGATCGTCCAGCGGGGCGCAACCGCGCTGAACGGATCGCCGAGCATCTCCACGTCGGCGCGGCTTTGCGTCAGCACGGGTTCGGCGAGCATCGCGGCATCGATGCGGCCGGCTTTGAGTGCGGCCGCCATTTCGGTGAAGGGCAATTCGAGAAAGTGCACGCTCTTGGAATCGCCGCCGTTCTTGTCGATCCACAACCGCGCCGAATTTTGCAGGCCGCCGCCGAGGGTCGTCACCGCCACGATCTTGCCGTTGAGATCGGCGGCGGTTTTGAGTTTCGAACCGCGCGCTTTCACGAGCAGCGTATCGGATTTTTGCGCCGGATACTCGGCGGCCGGCGTGAGCACGACGATCGGGATGCCGCGCTCGATCGCTTGCGCGGCCGACACAGCGTTGGAGAAGCCGGCCTCGAGCGAGCCGCCGGCGATCGCGGCGATGATCGCGCCGCCGCCGTTGAGCACGGTCACTTTGACGTCGAGCCCGTCGCGGCGGAAGATGCCCGCGGCCGCGCCGTACAGCGGCTCGGAGGATGCATCGGTATAGCCCAAGTCGCCGACGCGCACGACCGGCAGATCTTGCGCGCCGAGCGTCGCGGGTCCGGCCGCGAGCGCGATACCCGCAAGCAGCACGGCGAAACGCAGGTTCATCTTAGTACCACCCGTCGGCGAGGAGCATGAGGTGCGTTGCGATGCCGTCGCTCGTGCCCGCGGGCACGGCGCTGCGAATCGCTTTGTCGAAGGCCGCGTTACGCGCCCGTTTGGCTTCGGTCAAACGCACGATCTCATCCCGGTCGAGCAGTTCCCCGATGCGCGCGTTGGCTTGCGCGCGCAATTGCGCAACTTCGCTCCGGGCGAGATCGGCCGTGTTGGCCGCCCGCACCGCGTGGGCGTGCGAGGCCGGGATCGCCGGCACGTAGGTGTCGAGCGGATCGAAGTCGCCGTACTCCGTCGCGATGCGCGTTCGTTCGCGTACGGCCGCCACATCGGCGCGAAAACGCGCCATCGCCTGCAGCAGCGATGCGGCCTTCGGCGCGGGCAGCTGCGCTTCGATCGCCGCCCGGTAGTCGCGGTCGGCCGCGTCCATCTGCCGGACGGCGGCCGTGAGGACCGCGATGAACTCGTCGTCGAGGTCGATCGGCGCGCGCGCGGACGCACAAGCGGCCAGCGCGCGCACCAATGGCGGAACCGTGGCTGCGGGCGTTACCGCGCGCTCGGTTCTTTGGCGGCCGCGGCTTCGGCTTTACGGCGTTCGTCGAGATCGGGCGAGACGTACACGTCGATCACGCACACCTTGCCTTCGTCGACGTGCTTGATGCCCTCGGCGATCGCGGCGCCGAGATCTTCGCGGCGTTCGACCCGGCCGATACCGATCGCGCCCTGACCGCGCGCGAGCATTGCCAGATCGGGTTTCGGATCGGCGATCATCTGACCGATCCACTTGCGCTCGACCGGCCGCGAGCGTTGGCGCGCGATGCGGTCTTGATGGGCGACGTCGTTGTTGTAGCAGTTGTTGTTGGCGATGATGACGAGCAGCGGAATCTTGTTCGCCACCGCCGTCCAGAGCGCGGTGAGGCCCATGAGGTAATCGCCGTCGCCGAGAATCGCCACCGGCATGCGGCCGGTGCCGAGGCAGCCCAGCGCCGCGCCGACCGCAATGCCCGGGCCCGCGCCCACGCCGCCCGCGCCGTCGCCGCCGAGAAAATCGAGCGGGTGCGTGAAGTCGAACGGCGAGCCGTCGTTGAGGCCGAGCGGAACGCGGCTGAAGCACACCTCGCGGCCGGCAAACGCTTCGGCCACGCCGTCGCAGAACGACTTCAGTCCCATCTCGCCCGTCGCCGTGCCGTTCGCCGAGGGTTTGACCTTCGCCGCACCGTTGGTCGCCGCGGCTTTGGGTTTCGGATTGCCGAGTTCGGCCAGCATCGACTTCACGAACGGATCCGTTTCGACCGCGAGGTGCAGATCGGCCGGCGCGATGGCCTGGTGATCCATCATCGCGCCGTTGTGCACGTAGAAGTCCATCGAGACGTTGACGATCTTCGCCGTGGGCGATTCGCTGCCGAAAGCCGTCGTGATGACGCCGCCCAGATCGAGCGGTTCGAGGCTGAGGATCGCATCGGCTTCGCGCGACCGCGTCGAGGCCGTCTTGGGTCAGACGCATCGCCGATTTGCCGACGTGCAGCGGATGTTTGGTCGGGAAAACGGCGCCGCAGCGCAGGTCGGAGATCACACGCGCATTCAGCGCTTCGGCCAATGCGACGCGTTCGTTGAAGGCTTCGACGTTACGCGACATGCGGCCGATCATGATCAGCGGCTTCTTCGCGGCTTTCATGATCTCGACGGCTTTCTTCACGTCGGCCGGTGCCGCCACCGGAACTTGCGGTGCGGTGAAGCGTTCGAGCTTCGGCATCGGCAACGGCTTCGCGAGCTTCTCTTCTTGCATCGCAACGTCGAGCACGACGTAGGTGGGTCCGTGCGGCGCGGTCGTCGCGATTTTGTACGCGCGCGTGATCGAATCGAGGCATGCCGTGACCGATCCCGGTTCGTCGTCCCACTTCGTGTAGTGGCGCACGAGCGCGGCCGGATCGCGCGAGGTATGGATCCAGTCGATCCACGGGCGGCGCTTGGCGGCATCATGCGGGCCGTTGGCGCCGAGCACGACGACCGGCACGCGGTCGCACCACGCGCCGTAGAACGCCATCGTGGCGTGCATCAAACCGACGTTGGCGTGAATGACCGCCAGCATCGGTTTTTCCGTCACCTTGGCATAACCGTGCGCGATCGCGATCGTGTGCTCTTCGTGCAGGCACACGAGCATCTTCGGATCCTCGGCCTCGAGGTAGTTCACGAAGCTGTCGTGCAATCCGCGGTAGCTCGAGCCGGGCACGAGCGCCGCGTAATCGAGTTTTAGATCGCGCAGGAGTTGCGCGATCGCATCGCTGCCCCAGCCCATCTCAGTCATTGTCGTTGTTGCTCCTTCATACCGGTGGTTAGAAATCTCGTAGCAGACGGCCGAAGCCGGGAATTGAATCGTTGATGCCGCTCTCGCGCAGCGCGCGCCACAACGTGGCTTGATTGCTGGTGATCACGGGTTTGCCGAGCGCGTCTTCAAGCGTGTCGATCACGTCGGCCGAACGGATCGCCGTGCAGCTAAGAAAGTAGGCGTCGGCCTCGGGATCGCGCAGCGCGACCGTTTCGTTCACCCACTGCTCGGGCGTGATCGCGCCCATCTCGCGTCCGCCGGAGAGACCAAGCCGATCTCGCGCAAGACGGTGATGCCGTGGTGCGCGAGAAACGCGACTTCGGTATCGTTGACGACCTGCTCGTACGGCGTGACCATCACGACCTTGCTCGCGCCGAGCACGCGCAGCGCTTCGACGATCGCATCCGAGGTGATCGTGAGCGGCGTGGGCGTGATCGCGGCGACGCGCTTGGCAATGTCGGCGGAAATGCCGGGCGACGACGTCGTGACGGCGGTGCAGTGAAAGATCAGCCGGTCGACGCCGCCGTCCGCCAGCAGCTCCGTCGCCTCTTCGAGCCGCTCGAGCATCCCCATCGCATCGCGCCCGTTGCGCAGGCGCAGGCGCGTCGTGTGCAGCGAAACGCCGGCCGGCAGCATCGCCGAGATCTGCGGTTCGGCAATCGTGTTCGACGACGGGAACATCATCCCGAGTTTCGCGCGCGAACCGTAGTTGATCGCGGTCATGAGGCGGCTCCGACGGCGAGCGGGGCGCGCAGGCCGAGCCGTTCGAGCCGCGGCAGCACTTCATCGCAGAAGTACGGCAGCTCGTCGAGGTAGTTGATGAACGAAACGCCGACGCCGTTGAAGCCCGCGCTTGCGAGCTCGGCCAGGTAGGCGGCCACGGTGTCCGGATCGCCGATGATCGGCAGGCCGCCCATGCCGCGCGCATAGCCGGCGCGAATCCGCTCGCGAATCTCAGGCGGGCGGTCGTTGAGGCCCTTCAATTCCATGATCGCATCGACGGCACTCCAATCGGTGTTCTCGTCGACGTGGCGCGCGTACTCTTCGGCTTCGCGCTGCGTCGGCCGCAGCGTGATCACGCCGACCGTATACACGCCGATCTCGTGGCCTTGCGCGCGCGCTTGCGCCTTCGCTTCAGCGACGTCGTGCGCGGCCTCCTCGAATTTCGCCTCGACATGATTGGCGCGGCGGGCGGTGGTGAAGAGCGCATCGCAGTTGCGGATGGCGAAGGCCTTGCCTTCGGGTGAGCTGCCGGCATTCATCATCAGGGGACGCGTTTCGTTCCACGGTTTCGGTTTTGCGCGGACGCCGTGCAGGTGGAAGAAGTCTCCATCGAAGTCGAAATCGTTTTCGGTCCAGATGCGCTGCAGCGCATCGATCCATTCCTGCCCTTGCGCGTAGCGCCGCTCGTGATCGCCCGGCTGCACGCCGAACATGTCGAACTCGCCCTCGTTCCAGCCGCACACGATGTTGAGTCCGAAGCGGCCTTCGCCGACGTGATCGGCGGTGACGATTTGCTTCGCGGCGATGATCGGCGGAAACAGCGGCGCGTGCACGGTGCCGAACACCGTGATGCGTTCGGTCGCCGCGAGCAATCCGGTTGCCCACGTGATCGTCTCGAACGTCGCGCCTTGATAGTCGGTGTCGCCGCCGTAGCCTTTCCAGCGCCCGATCGGGAGCAGGAAGTCGATGCCGGCGGCGTCGGCCATCTGCGCGAGCGCCAGATTATCGCGCCACGATGCCAGCCAACGCTCAGGTAACAGCGTAACGGCGCGGCCCGAGGAACAGTTGGCGCCGAACAGGCCGATCTTGAGGGCGTTGGCGTTGTACATCTCGTTGCGTCCGGGGTTCACACTAGCCAACGTCCGGGGCCGAAACTGATTTTCCTCTGCCGGTATCCAATACGCTCGCCCGGCATGGCGAATCGACACGTAGCGATCGACGGACCGGTAGCAAGCGGAAAAACCGTTGCAGCGCGAGCGCTGGCAGCATCGCTCGGGCACCTCTATCTCGACACCGGCGCGATGTACCGCGGCGCCGCATATCTGGCCCTTCACTTCGGTGTCGACCTCGATAACGAACGTGCCATTCTGGCGCTGATCGAGCACCATCGCATTCGCCTCGTGCCCGACGAGACCGCGAGCGCGGGCTATCGCGTCGAGATCGACGGCGCGGATACCGGCACGAAGTTGTTCGACCCCGAGGTGTCATCGGCGGTCTCGACCGTGGCAGCGCTGCCCGGCGTACGAACCGCGATGGTGGCCGAGCAGCGCGCGATCGCCGAAGAAGGACCGGTCGTCATGGCCGGCCGCGACATCGGGACGGTCGTGCTGCCCGACGCGCGCTTCAAGTTTTATTTGACCGCTTCGGTTGAAGAGCGGGCCGACCGGCGCGCCAAAGAATTCGCCGAACGCGGGCTCGACGTGGGCATCGATGAGGTTCGCGAGCAGATCGAGGAACGCGACCGGCTCGACCGCAACCGCGCCGTCGCGCCGCTGCGCGCGGCCAGCGACGCGGTCGTGATCGATTCGACGGCCCTGCAAGCCGGCGACGTCTTGCGGCAAATGCGGGCGATCATCGAAGCGGCGCCGTGAACCTGCCCTTTTACCGGGTCAGCCGGAAGATCTGCCGCCTGCTGGTCGGAGTCATCTACGGCTTCCGTGTCCATCGGCTCCGAGAACGTCCCGGCCACGGGCCCGGTGATCGTGGCCTGCAACCACGTTTCGTACCTCGACCCGGTGGTGCTGGGCATCGGCTTCCGGCGCCCGGTCACGTATCTCGCGAAGAAGGAGCTCTTCGCGATCCCGATCCTCGGCCCGATCATCGTGGGGCTCGGGGTGTATCCGCTGGATCGCGAGGCGGGCGGGGTGGCGGCGGTCCGCGCTGCCCTGCGCGCTCTTAAGGATGGCCGCTGCGTCGGAATCTTCCCCGAGGGCACCCGCAACTTGACCGGCGACGTCCAGGGCAAGGGCGGGGCCGCGCTGCTGGGAGCGCTTTCGGGCGCGCCCGTGGTGCCGGCCGCGATCTCCGGGACGCGGCATGCCCGGCCGTTTCACCGCATCCAGGTCATCTACGGCGAACCGATCCACGTCGAGCGGAAGCGGAAAGCGGACGGCGACGACTTGGAGAAGTGGACGGAAGAGATCATGCGCCGGATCCGGGCGCTCGAGGAGTCGATCGGTGGTAATGGCGGATAGTCTGGAGGCTGCGCTCGAAGCGGCGATACGCCGGTTCGACGGCACGAGCCCGGTGACGCCGCAGGTGCACCATCATTTCGGTTACGCCGGCGATACGGCCGGCGCGCACCAGCGGTTGCGCATGCAGCTGGTGCTCGAGGTCGTCGCCGAGGAGGGCGGCTCCGCCGAGCGCGGCCTCGACGTCGCGAGCGCGGTCGAGATCTTGCACAACTCCACGCTCGTGCACGACGCGGTCGAGGACGGCTCGCGCTCGCTCTTCGGCCTCGCGCACGGAATCAACGCCGGCGACGCGCTCTGCGCGATGGCGTACCTGCAGCTGCTCGAGGGTCCCGCGCGCCGGCCGCCCGAGCAGACGGTGCTGATGACGCGCGCGCTGCAAGCCGCGAATTTCGACCTCTGCGCCGGCCAAGCGCAAGAGATCGGGTTCGCCGGCGACCGCGCTCCCGCCGACGCGGCGTACATCGAGATGATCGGCGGCAAGGCGGCGCTCTTCGCCGTTGCCTGCGAATTGGGCGCGCTGGTTGCCGGTGCGCCGCTGGAACGGACGCAGGCCTATGCTCGGCTCGGCCGGACGTCCGGCATGGCGCTGCAAATAGAAAGCCACGTGCAGAGCGATCCGAATACCCGAGGCTGGCCGTTGCCCGCGGTCGCGTCCCTCGCGACGGCGCGCGCGTATCTCGCCGAGGGCGACGCGCTCGCCTCGGCGGCCGGCATCGACGCGAGCGGACGCGTGCGCGCGTTTTTCGCCCGCGTTCTGCGACCCGCGGCATGAGCAGTTCTTCAACCCCGGCGAGCAAGGCCGTTGCGGCGCCGGATCTGCGCGCGGGGTCGTGGGCCTGGGCGCTCATCGCCATCTTGGCGGCGGGCTTCGTCATCCGGCTCTTGCTGTTGCCGAGTACCGGCTTTCACAACGACATTTCCGCGTTCGAAGCGTGGACGCTGACGCTCAAAGATAATCCGCCCTGGCAGTTCTACGGGAAGACGTCGTTCGCCGATTATCCGCCCGGCTATTTCATCGTGCTGTGGGTGATCGGCGCCGTGTACGGCACGCTCGGCCACCTGCACCTCATCAACGTCAACGACAGCTCGTACTTCGCGCTGCGCATCATGGTGAAGCTGCCGGCGCTCGCGATGGATCTCGTCGACGGCGTCCTGATCTATGCGATCGTGCGACGGTACGCGCGCGAAGCGGTTGCGCTCGGCGCCGCCGCGCTGTTTCTCTTCAACCCCGCGACGATTTACACGTCCGCCTACTGGGGCCAAGTCGACTCGGTGTCGTGGGGCTTCGTGCTGCTCGCGCTGTGGCTCGCCCTGCGCAGCTCGGACGATCCCGAGCTGCAAACCGCGCGCCTAACGTGCGCGTGGCTGGCGATGACGTTCTCGATCCTGATCAAGCCGCAGGGCGCGCTGGTTGCGGTCGTGCTGCTCGCGTTTGCCTTCGCGCCGCTCGACCCCGAAGCGCGCGCGCGGCGCGTGCGCGCCACCGCCTGCGGCCTCGTCGCGTCGCTGATCCTCACGCTCGGCGTGGCGGCGCTCTTTCACCCGACGGCGAATATCGCCGATCTGATCGGATGGCTCTTCGACCGCTACCGCATCGGCAGCAACGTCTACGCCTACAACACCGTCAACGCGTTCAACCTGTACGCGATCAAGCAGCCGTTCTGGCAACCGGATACGACGGCGCTGCCGCTGGCCGGCATCGCGCTCGGCGCCACGTGGCTGTGGGGCGTGGTGCTCGTGATTGCGGCGACCGGTCTGATCGTCGCGCGCTACCTGCAAGAGCGCACCGACCGGGCGTTCCTCGAAGCCTCGATGCTGGTGGCGTTCGCGTTCTTCACGCTCGCGACGCGCATGCACGAACGGTACATCTTCGGCGCGTTTCTGCTGGCGTTTCCGCTCTTGGCGTTCGGGCGGCGGCAGCTGTGGACCGCGGTGGTCCTCTCGATCACGACGCTGCTGAACCTGATCTACTCCTTCGCCTACCAGACCGTGATGGAGACCCATCCGCCGGGCGTTGATCCGACGAACATCTGGGGCGCCGGTTCGCATTTGATCGCGGCCGTCAACGTCGCGCTGTTCTTCTTGCTCGGCTACGTCTATCTCGGCGGTTCGGTGCGCGTGCTCGAAGTCGCCGAGTCCGACGCTGCCGGCGTCGGTGCCCGCATCGGTGCGGTGGCGCGCGCATGGTTCGATCCGCACGAAGGCGTCGTCTCGATGCGCTGGTTCGATTGGGTCTTTGCGGGCGCGGCGACGTTGGGCTCGTTCGTTTTATGCATGATCGAGCTCCAGTGGCCGGCCGAGAAGATTTTCGACGAGATCTACTACGCACGCGCGGGCGAAGAGTATCTCAAGCACATGGAGATCTTCGAGTTCACGCATCCGCCGCTGACGAAGCTCGTGGTCACGGCGTCGATGTGGCTCTTCGGCGGGCTGCATCCCGGCACGCTGGGCGATACCGGGATCGGCTGGCGTTTTCTCAACGTCGTGATCGGCGCACTCATGTGCGGCGTGCTGTACGTGTTCGCGAAGCGCCTCACCGGCTCGACGCTCTTTGCCTCGATCGCGACCGGGATGCTGCTCTTCGACGGTTTCCACTACGTCCAGTCGCGCATCGCGACGCCGGAAATCACGGTCGCGTTCTTTTCGCTGACGACGCTCTACGCATTCTACCGGGTATGGACGGCGAGCGCGGCGCGCCGTGCGATGGTCCCGCCGGCCAATAAGAGTACCCTAGCGATCTTCGGCGGCTTTTTGGGCGTCGGTGCATTAGCGGGGATCGGCATCGCCACAATCTTGATCAACGTCGGCCCGCATACGCGCGGTCCGGAGATGCGTCCGGTCGCCTGGGTCGTTGCGTTTCTCTACGTCGAGATCGTGTTCTACCTGATTGCGCGATGGCTGGCATCGCGGAGCGTGGATGCCCGCAGCGTCGCATCGTATGCCGACGGCACGCGGGTGGCGTTCGGCTCGGCGGGCGAACCGGTGCTGCTGCCCGCCGAAGGCACCATGTTGCCGGCGACGCGGGAGCTCGAACCCACTGGGCGGATGGTGTATCAAACGCCGCTCGGCACTGCGACGTTCCAGCCCGACGGTGTGATGAAAACCGCGACCGGTTGGACCAGCGGCGCGGAGATGTGGGTCTGGATCGGACTGCTCGCCGTTTCATCGGGCGCGCTTGCGGCCTCGAAGTGGAACGGGCTGTTCGACTTCTTTGTCGTGTGGGGCTGTGCCGCCGTCGTTGTGGCCCAGCGCTGGCTCCGCCGCCCGGCGCTGTTCGGAAACCCGTACGGCATGCCGCTCGACGTTCTGATCGGCGTCTTGCTCGTCGTCGCGGGCATCATCTACACCGCGTGCTATATACCGTTCTTTACGCTCGGCCATAATTTCGTGGACATGGTTGCGCTGCAGACCGAAATGTTCAACTATCACGACCATCTCGTGGCGACGCATCCTTACGCGTCGTCGTGGTGGCAGTGGCCGATTCTCGAGCGGCCGATCTCGTATTTCTACCACGATTGGCGCGCCGGTGCCGCTGCGAACGATCCGGCCGCCTGCTGCGTGGCGGAGATCCTCGCGCTGCCGAACCCGTTCGTGTGGTGGTTCGGTTTGCTGACGGTGCCGCTGGTCGGCTTCTACGCCTGGTTCGAACGCAACCGTGGCTACGCGCTGTTGATCGTCGCGTACTTCCTGCAGTGGCTGCCGTGGATCATCTCGCCGCGCATCGCATTCGAGTACCATTTCTTCCCGAACCTCGCGATCATCGTGCTCTGCAACGCGATCGTCTTGCAGAAGGTCTGGAACTGGATCCCCGCGGGCGCCACGTCGCCGTTCGTGCCGCGTTTGAGCGTCGCGATCTATCTGGCCGTCGTCGTGGCGGGCTTCGCATTTTTCTATCCGGTGCTGGCCGGAACGCACGTTACGTGGGACACCTGGCACGCCCGCATGTGGATTGGACGTTGGATTATATGAGCGGACATTCGAAGTGGCACAACATCAAGCTGAAGAAGGGCAAGGTCGACGCGCAGCGCGGCGCCATCTTCACGAAAGTCAGTAAAGAGATCATCCTCGCCGCGAAGAACGGCTCGGCGGATCCCGAGGCGAATTACCGGCTCAAGATGGCGGTCGACAAGGCGCGGTCCGTCAACATGCCGCAGGACAACATCAAGCGCGCGATCGCGCGCGGCAGCGGCTCCGAAGGCGAGAAGCTGATCGAAGAGATCCGCTACGAAGGCTACGGTCCGGCGAACATCGCGGTGATCGTCGAAGCCGCCACCGACAATCGCAACCGCACGGCGAGCGAAATCCGCTTCCTGTTCAGCCGCAACGGGGGGACGCTGGGGGAAACCGGAAGCGTCGGCTGGATGTTTGAATCGCGCGGCCTGATCGAAGTCGATCCGCAGCGCCTCTCCGAAGACGAGCTGACGGAACGCGCGCTGGTCGACGGCGTGATCGACGTGCGCTTCGGCGAACCGGCCGAAATCGTCACGGAGCCCACGCTCTTGATGGCGGCGAAAGATCAGCTGGAAGCGGCCGGCCTGCGCGTGATCTCGGCGCAGCTGACGATGGAGGCGAAGCAGACCTCGCGTCCGCCGGAGGCCGACACCAATAAGGTGCTGGAGTTCCTCGACGCGCTCGAAGAGCACGAAGACGTGCAGCGCGTCTACAGCAACGCCGACTTCGACGAAGCCGCGCTCGAGGCGCTGCTCTCGTGAGGACGTCACCGGCGTGAGCGACACTGCCGCGCCGCCGCGCCGGCCGTTGCGGGCGTCGTTCGCAACGCTGCTGGACCGCGATTGGGTCCTCGCCCTTTCGCTGGCATTTTTCGTCGCGGTGGTGGTGTGGTTCGGACGCTCGGTTCAGGATTTTTTCGGCAGTTCGGGCGACGTGCTGCTGCCCGCGTTCAGCGGTCAGACGTTCGACGACGCGTCTTCCGAGTGCGGAAGGCTGCACTTGAACTGCGCGGTGATCGCGCGTCAGCCGAGCGAGCAGTACCCGCAGGACGTGGTGATGGGTCAGCAGCCGCCGGCCGGCTCGCACGTACGCGAGGGCCGCGCGGTCTCGTTCGTGGTCAGCACCGGCATTCACATCTTTCCGATGCCCGATCTGCGTTTCGAATCGCTGCGCAACGTGCAGTTGGAACTCGGCAACGTCAAGCTCACGCTGGCGGGGACGAAGACCGTCCCGAACAACGACATTCCGGCCAACCACGTTATCGATCAGGTTCCGCCCCCGCTGACCAGCGTGCGCGAGGGCACGAACGTGACGTTAACGCTGAGCAAAGGTCCGCCGGCCAATGTCAAGGTGCCGAACTTCGTCAACATGGGAATCGACGAGGCGCGCGATGCAGCGACGGCGGCGAAAGTGCACTTGGGGCAGGTCGTGTGGACGCCGTTCGGACCGGACGGTCCGGCGCGCGGAACGGTCGTACGGCAGTCGCCGGCTGCGGGCGCCAACATCGATCCGTTCACGCTGACGTCGCTCCAGGTGAGTGCCGGTCCGACCGAATACGGCTACCTCGTGCGTCAGGTGCACGTCACCGCGGACATCCCGGTGCACGACGATACCGCGCACGTGCGAATGCAGGTGCGTGACGACACCGGTACCTGGAACGTCTACGACGGTTACGCGCAGGGCGGGCAGAAGCTCGACCTTACGGTGACCGCGATCGGAACCGCCGAGCTGGATACCTACGTGAACAACGAACTGCTCGATGTGGCCACGATCGGGAAAGAACCGCCTCAGCTCAAGCATCCCTCGACGCCGTCGGCGCCGGCGCACTGATGCCGCCGGTCAAACTCGCGCCCTCGCTGCTCTCGGCCGATTTCGCCGACATCGCGGACCAGATCAAAATGGTCGAAGCTGCCGGCGCAAATGCGCTGCACCTGGACTCGATGGACGGCCGTTTCGTGCCGAACTTCACCTGGGGCCCGAAGATCGTCGCCGATCTGCGCAAGCTGACCACGCTGCCGTTCGATTGCCACCTGATGATCGTCGAGCCCGAGAAGTACGTCGACGATTTTCGTAAGGCCGGCGCCGACATCATCACGTTCCACTACGAAGCGACGCCGCACGCGCACCGGCTCTTGCAGCACCTGCGCAAGCATCGGCGCGCGCGCCGGCATCGGAATCAACCCGCAGACGCCGACCGCGATGCTGGTCGACCTGATCGAGGAATGCGATCAGATCCTCGTGATGAGCGTGAACCCCGGGTTCGGCGGCCAAGCCTTTATCGAGCGCGCGCTGGTGAAGCTGCGCGAAGTGCGCGCGCTCATCGCCGAGCGCAATCCCGACTGCGACATCGAAGTCGACGGCGGCATCGGTACGGAGAACATCGAGCGCGCGGTCGAGGCCGGCGCAACGATGCTGATCGCCGGTTCGAGCGTGTTCGGCGCAGCCGATCCGCCGGCGGCGATGCGCGAGATGCGCCGCCGCATCGACTCCGTCAGCAAGTGACCGAAGACGACCTGATCGCGAAGCTGCAGGCGATCGTATCGCAGGCGGCTCCGAGTGCGTTGCTCGTGGGCATCGGCGACGATGCGGCCGTGTGGCAGCCGTCGCGCTCGGCACGCAGCGTGATCACCACCGACGCGCTGATCGAAGGCGTGCACTTCACCCGCGCCGCCATGAGCGCGGCCGACGTTGGGCATCGGGCGCTGGCCTCGAACCTCTCCGATATCGCCGCGATGGGCGCGAAGCCGGTGCTGGCGACGATCGCCTTCGGCGTCGGTCCGGGTGCGGATGAAGCGTGGATCCTCGACTGTTATCGCGGGATCGCTGCGCTCGCCGAACGGACGAAGTGCGCGATTGCCGGCGGCGACATCGTGCGCGCGCCCGCGATCACGATTTCGATCACGATCGTCGGCGAAGTGCGTCCGTCCAACCTCAAGACGCGCGGCGCGATGTTACCCGGCGACGTGATCGCGGTGACCGGTCCGCTGGGCGCGAGCCGCGCCGGCCTGGCCGTTGCGATCGAACATCGTGAGCTGCTCGACGATCCGGCGGCGGCGGATGCGCTGCGCGCGTTTCGCACGCCGGAGCCGCGGCTCTCGGAGGGGCGTTGGCTCGCCGCATCGCGCAACGTGCGCGCGATGATGGATACCTCCGACGGTCTCTCGACCGACCTCGCGCGCTTAGCGCGCGCCTCGAACGCGGGCGCCACGATCGAGGCGATTCCGGTTGCCGAGAGCGCGCGCGCGATCGCGCAGCGCGCCGGCGCGGATGCCGAACGCTGGGCGCTCGACGGCGGCGAAGACTTCGAACTGCTGATCTCGGTTGCCTCGCGCGCGTTCTCGCACTTGGCCGGACGCTTTCACGCGCGCTTCGGCCGTCCGCTCCTGCGCGTCGGCGTTGCGACGGCCGAGCCGGGAGTACGCCGCGCTAACGGTGATCCGATCGCGCGCGCGGGCTGGGATCACTTGGAACACGCCACTCCGGCAGCAGATTGATCCGGTAACCCGCCACGCGCACCGCGTCGGCGTTGACGCCGGCGAGCGCGTTGAGTGCGGGAAAGATCTGCTCCTGATAATTGCGGTGGGCGCCTTCATCGCTCCAGAACGTCGCCACCGCATAACGCAGCACGTCGTCGTATGAAACGGCGAACGCGCCGTCCAGCATCCCCGGCGCGCGGGCTAGGCCCGCGTTCCAAACGTTCTCTTGCACCGCGCGGAAATGTTGGGTGCGTTCGGCGCGAATCGTGCAGTCGGCGAGCCGGAGATACGTTGCCTGCACGAATGCCGCGGCAAGCGTTTCGGCTTCGCCCGGAATCTCGCAGATCGTTTCGAACAAAGCGACCTCAGCGCCGGTGTATGTTTCGTCCTGGTTCCCGGCGATGGCATCGTGTTCGCCGTTCACGAACGCCTTATGCGCCTCGCGGTCACTCCACGCGGCAACGATGATAGCTGACGCTGCGTCGTCGTTCGTCCAGCCGCCGGCCTGGCCGATGAAGCCGTCGATCTTCGCTAGCGCCCCCCAGCGCCGTTGCGCGCGATCGAACGCCCGCGTGTCCGGCGCGTCGAGCCGCATGATTTTCAGGAGCACGAAGAGCTACGCGCGTGCGGCCGCGGCCAGCAAATCGTCGACGATCGCGGTCCGGTACGTTACGATGAGCGAGATGTGGCCGTGACCCGGCGCTGCGTGCGAGGTTGCAGGCGGAATGTGCCGCCGTAGCCACGCACCGTGCGCGAACGGCACCATCAGATCCAAATCGCCTTGCCAAATTGCAACCGGTACGGCGATCGCCGTAAGATCAAAGCCCCACGGTTGGATGAAGGCCAGATCGTCATCAACCCAGCCGTCGAAGCCGCCCGCTAGCGCGCGCCGCATCGTCGCCGCCATGCCGGCGGCAAAACCGCCGGCCAAGACGTTCTTGTCGGCCTGCGGTACGAGTCCGCCGAACGCATCCGCGAGTTCGGGCCCGGTCACGTTGCGCAGCGCTTCGGCGTTGGCGCCGAGCCACGCGCGCGCGTCGCCTTCACCGCGCAGCGCCGCGCCGAACTCGGCGTGATTTTCCGGCCCCATCCCCTCGAGGAAATCGAGGTCGCTCACGCCGTACGCGCCGACGCCGGCGAGGGTTGCCGCGGCGCGACAGCGCGAGCCGAGCAGTGCCGCGCAGGCCAGCGCGTGCGGGCCGCCGCCCGACCAGCCGGCCGTGACGAACCAGGGCACGTCGAAGTGCGCTAACACCGCTTCGACGTCGGCCGCAACGCCGGAGACGTGCCGCCCGGGCTGCCGCGCCGAGGTCGCATAGCCGGGACGCGAGATCGAGAGCAGGCGGATGCCGCGTTCGCTTGCGACCGCATCCCAATCGGCCCATAGGGTCGCATCCGACGGCGTGCCGTGGTGCATCACGAGCGCCGGCCCGCGCTCGGCGCCGCCGGCGAGCACGTCCAAAACGCGGCCGTCGCCCGCAACGAGCGATTCCATCCGTACGGTCATAAGGGCAGGATACTACTTTTCGCCGACTGTACTCCATAAGATGGACGTTGTCGTTCGCAGTGCCGAACAAATCACGCCGCGCATCAAGTCGTTCGAACTGATCGATCCAACCGGCGCGCCGTTGCCGGAGTTCGAGGCCGGCGCGCACGTCGACGTCACGCTGCCGAACGGGCTCGTCCGTTCGTACTCGCTGTTGAACCGTCCCGGCGAACGCAACCGCTACGTGATCGCCGTGCTGCGCGAAGAAGCGGGCGGCGGGGGTTCGGCCTGGGTGCACGATTCGCTCAAGCCCGGTGACGTCCTCAGCATCACGCCGCCGCAGAACCGGTTCGAACTCGACGAAGGCGGCGACCACAACTTCTTGATCGCCGGCGGCATCGGCATCACCCCGATCCTCTCGATGGCCGAGCGCCTCGACGAACTCGGCATCGACTTCAAGCTCTACTACTGCACGCGTAATCGCGAAGAGACCGCCTTTGCGGAAGTGATCGAACAGCGATTCGGCGGCCGGCACGTGTTCCATCACGACGGCGGTCTGCGCGAGCAGATGCTCGACGTCGAAGCGCTGCTGCGCGTGCGCGAACCCGGAACGCACGTCTACGTGTGCGGACCGCCGGGCCTCATCCAAGCCGTGCGCAATGCAGCGAAGGAGTGGCCGAAGGGCACGGTCCACTTCGAACTCTTCGGTTCGGGCCGCGTCGAGGTTGCCACCGCAAACAAGCCGTTCGACGTCCATCTGAAGCGGCGCAACGTCACCTTTCACATTCCGGCCGACCGCACGATCCTCGAAGTGCTGGCGGAGAACGACGTGCGCGTACGTTCGATCTGCCGCGAAGGATACTGCGAAGTCTGCACCACCCGCTACGTCTCCGGCAAAGTCGATCATCGCGACAGCGTGCTCGACCCCGAAGACCGCAAGACGATGATGCAGATCTGCGTCTCGCGCGCGTTACCCGATGAAACCCTCGTCCTCGACCTGTAGACCCGGAGGTACACGATGACTTCAACTCAGCTCGAACGGCCGGCCGCCGCGATCAATACGACCTCGCTCGAACGCGGCACGTTCCTCACCACGGATTTGGTGAAGGTACGGCGCCTGCTCGAGGAAGCGCTCGACCTCGAGTGCGTGATGTATAAGCCGGGCTCGCTCTACGTGCGCGAAAAGGGTCACCGGCCGGGCGAAGCGCTGCACGGCCAGCCGTATCTCGTGCTCGAAGTCAACGAAGTCAAGGAAATCCCAAACCCGCAGTCGTTCCTCAACCACTGGGGCGTGTTCGTTGCTACGCAAAGCGACGTCGATCGCGCCTACGCGACGCTGGTCGCCAACAAGGACCGCTACGGCATCCGTCAAGTGCAGAAGCCGAAGGCCAATCACGGCGCGTACTCGTTCTACTTCGACGACTTCGACAGCAACTGGTGGGAAGTCGAGCACCGCGCTCCCAAGAAGCAGTACACGACGCTGCGCGAAAAAGGCGACGCCGTATGACCGCGCTGGTTCCCAACACGCGCCTCTCGCACGGCACGATCGAGTGCATGGACATCAAGTCGTCGCGCCGCTTCTACGAAGAGGTACTCGGCTTGGGTTCGGTGCGGCCGCTGCCGGCGGCGCAGTATCTTTGGAAGGGCGGCGTCTGGTCGCTCGTGTGCGTCGGGATCGGCGTCGAGACGAAGCCCCAGGGCGTCGAGAACCGCTTCTGCCTGCGCGTGACATCCGCTGAGGAAGTCGATGCGGCGCGCGATGCGGCCTTGCGTTCGAAGGACGAGCACAAGATCAAAGAGATCGGACCGATCGAAGTGCACGGGAACGTTCGTTCGTTCACGCTCCGCGATCTCGATGGGAACTGGTGGGAGATCTCCAACACGAGCGGTGATGTCTACGATGAGGCGTTCGCCCGCGGCGACGTGAGTGCCTAAAGCGAAGAAGTCATCGGTTCTCGCCGATCTGGTGACGGCGAATCGCATCCTCGCCCATCAGGGCGTTCTCGACGGCTACGGTCACATCAGCGCGCGCTGCGAGGACGACCCGAACCTCTACTACATCGGCGATGCTTCGCCGCCGGGGAACGTCCGGGCGAAGAACGTGTTTCGCTGGAAACTCAACAACGATCCGGCCGGTCACCTGCACCGCACGTACGGCGAACGCTTCATCCACGGGCAGATCTACCTCGCGCGGCCGGACGTGCACGCGGTCGTGCACTGCCATGCGCCGGAACTCGTGATGTTCGGCGCGAGCGGCATTCCGCTGCGGCCGATCTACCACATGGCCGGTTTTCAAGGCGAGGACCCGTTGCCGGTGTTCGAGATTCGCGAGCGCTTCGGGCCCGACACCGACATGCTGATTCGCTCGAACGAGCAGGGCGCGGCGCTCGCGCAAACGCTTGGGAACCGGGCGGCCGTGCTCATGCGCGGTCACGGTGCGACGATCGTCGCGCGCTCCGTGAAGCAGGCGGTGCTGTTTGCGGTGTATGCGGTCGTGAACGCGCGCATTCTGGGTCAAACGCTGATGGCGGGCGGCACGCCGGCCTACATCAACGCCGCCGAAGGTCGCGGCGTGGCGCAAGTGTTAGCCGACGGCGAGCGCGGCTGGGACTATCTCGCGAAGATCGCTACGCAGCGTACGTAACTTCGACGAGCCGCACGCTCTGCTGCCCGTGAAGTTTGCCCGATTTCGGACCGGTGAAGACGCCCGAGGTCGGCGGCACGTCGTCGTAGTCGCGGCCGATCGCAACGACGATGTAGCGGAAGTCCGTTTCCTTGCAGTAGGTGGGATCGTACGAGAGCACGAGCGGTCCGTGCTTGCGATCGGCAACGAGGAACTCCACCCAGGCATGCGTTGCGCCTTCACCGAGCAGATGTCCCGAGACGTAGCGCGCGCTGAGGCCGGCCGCGCGCGCGATCGAGATCGCGACGTGGGCGTAATCTTGGCACACGCCGCGTGCTTGCGCGAAGGCGGTGGCCGCCGTCGTGAACACGTCGGTGACGCCTTTGGTGTACGTCATGTGCGCGTGCACGAAGTGGACGATCTCGACGGCGAGTTCGTGCTGGTTGGGATGCAGCGAGCGTAACTCGGCGGCGGCCTCGGTTGAGCGCATCGTTCGCGCGCGTCAGCCGGCGGCCGCCGGTCCAGCGCGGATCGATCAGATCGTGCGCGGTCGGGCACGTTTTCCCGAGCCGGTGATCGCGCAGGATCGTTGCTTCGAGCGAGAACACGATCTCGCGCTCGATGCGCGGGACGCTCACGGCGGCAATGTCGTTGCCGAACTCGTCGCTCTCGAGCGCGAGCGGCCCGACGCCCGAAGCCGAGAGATGATTGGCCAGCCGCTGTTGGTCGAGATGGCGCAGGCGCGGGACGATGATCAGCTGATGCTGCAGGTTGGCGATCGGCTTTTCGTACTCGTAGCGAAGCGTTTGCGCTACCGCGTATCGCGCGGTAACGACGCCCTGCCAGTCAACAGTGCGTTCGTCGATCGAGTCCCCACGAAACTCGGTCATACCAGAAGTTGCTCCGCCCAACAGGTCATCCCCTGGAACGACGCATTACCGTAAGTGGTCACCATTGGTACATCGGCAGCATCGCGCCCGCGCGCTATGATAACGCGGCCGCGGCGGACTTGATTGTTACGCGGGTCGAACGTCCACCAGCGCCCGTCGAGATAGGCCTCAAACCAAGCGCAGAAGTCCATCGGGGCATCGGAGACCGGCACGTCGATGTCGGGAATGTAGCCGAAGACGTAGCGCGCCGGGATGCTCATGGCCCGGCAGAGCGCGATCCCCAAGTGCGTGAAGTCGCGGCACACCCCGGTGGCCTCGGCCAAGACGTTGCTCGAATTGCGCGTCGGCGCGGCGAACTCGTAGCCGAATTTCACGTGGTCGTGCACGTATTGGACGATCGTCTGCACCCGCGTTCCAGGTGGGCTCCGTGCCGCCGAACATCTGGCATGCCCGGTCGTACAGCTCATCGGAGAGGCAGAAGCGGCTCGGCAGCGTGTAGACGAGGACATCGTCCGGCAGTTCTTCGACCGGCGTCTGGCGGGCGGACGGGTCGGTGTCTTCGGCCGCGGACGGCGCTTCGACGCGGGCATCGTAGTAGATCGTGTTGAGCCCGGCCGGCAGCGTGAGGCGGCGGCAGACGTTGTCGTAGATGTCGACGTAGTCGTGATACGGCACGGGCGGCGTGGTCATCCACGTTTCGCTGATCAGGCGCACCCCGTCGAACCCGGATGGGCGGACGAGGACGATGGCCGGCACGTCGTGCTGGCTGTTGTAGTCGAATTGGCAGCCGACGTGGATCGTGAGGCTATCGCGTTTGGTCAAGGTATACACCCATTGCTCGTTCCCAAGAATGGGTGCAGATCCATCAGTCCATTTGGCCGCAGTTTATTGCGGCCGAACGATACCGCTTAGGCGACGCCGACGCGTTTGACGCGCTTCGAACGCAGGCAGTTCGTGCAGACGCGAGCGGTGCGGTGGGTACCGCGATCGTCGATCCGGACGGCTTGCAGGTTCGGCAGCCAACGGCGCTTCGTTTTGTTCATTGCGTGGCTGACGTTGTTGCCCGCCATCGGACCCTTACCACAAACGTCGCATCTCTTGGCCATAACAGGCGAATTGTATCATGCTGAGCGCCCTTCGACAAGCTTCGGGCGACAGGTCCTATCGGCACCAAGCCAAGATGGCCGCCCCTCTCCAAAGTTAAAATGTCCGCCTAGGCCGGATGGGTTCTCCCATGGAGACCCTCATCTTGAGCCAACGCGAGGTCGATCGGCTAGCTATCCTTGGTCGGCTAGGCGAGAAACGGATCACCGCCGCCGGGGCCGCCGCTGCCCTACGAATTTCCGAGCGGCAGCTCCGGCGACTGCGACGCCGGCTCCAGGCCGAGGGGCCGGCGGGGGTCCGCTCCAAGCACCTCGGCCGGGCGCCCAACAACCGTCTGAACCCCAACCTCGCTGCCGAGGCGATCGCGCTCGTCCGGCTGCACTATGCTGACTTTGGACCGACCTTCGCGAACGAAAAATTGCGCGAAGTCCACGGCATTGTTTTGAGCACCGAAACGTTGCGGACGCTGATGCGGCGAGCCGGACTATGGAGAGCAAAAGTCCGAAAGCGCAACATCCATCAGCCGCGCGAACGCCGGCCCTACTTTGGGGAACTCGTGCAAATTGACGGCTCGCGACATGACTGGTTTGAGGGACGCGCTCCCGTGTGTACCTTACTGGTTTATGTGGACGACGCAACGAGCGCACTCGTTGCGCTGCAATTCGTTAAGAGCGAATCGACAAATACGTATTTCTCGCTGACGGCCGATTATCTTCGGCAATTTGGAAAGCCACGAGCCTTCTACAGCGATAAGAACAGTATTTTCCGCATAAACCAACCTCGAGTAACAGTTGAACTGCAAAGCCAATTTGCTCGCGCTATGCAAGAACTCGATATCGAACTAATTTGCGCCCATTCACCGCAAGCTAAAGGCCGCGTCGAACGAGCGAATGCAACCCTGCAAAGACGATTGGTCCGCGAACTGCGTTTGAATCAGATCAACTCAATGGAAGCTGCAAACAAGTACCTCGCTCAATTCATCACGGACTACAATTCACGATTTGCAAAAGAACCAAGTCTCGAAGGGGATGCTCATCGGCCACTAAGCTCGACCGAAGATCTCAATCGCATCCTCGCACATACGTACGATCGCAAGCTCTCGAAAAATCTCACGTGTCAATGCGACAACATCACCTACCACATTCTTGACCGCAGCAAGTTCGTGCTCCGCGGAGCCCACGTGCAAGTGCGCATTACTCTCGACGGAACAACGCTCGTTGAGCGCCGCGGAAAACCATTGGCCTTCAACACCACCATCCGAGCGAAGAACCCGCCGATCGCCACGCGCAAAGACATCGACCAGGTTCCGAGTCCTCGCATCGAGCACCCCGAAAAAGCGCGAGTACCCGCGCCGAACCATCCTTGGCGACGATATCAGCGCAGATTTACCGCCCCTACCCAGCCAGCCTGAACCGGACATTTTAACTTAGCGGGAAGCGGCCATTACGGCTTGGGGCTAACAGCTTCGGGCGACAGGTCCAAAAAAGGCCTGCTTAGGTTGCTGCTTGGCACCCGAGCTTGCCGAGGGAAGGGCCAAGGCCCATCGGACCTTGGACGAAAAGGCTCGGGACGTGCAAAACGAGACCAAGCGCGCACGAATCGCGATCGATGCGATGGGGGGCGACAACGCGCCGGCGGAGATCGTGGCCGGGGCGATCCTCGCGCACCGCGACGGCGGGGTCGATTTGGCGCTGGTCGGCGATGAGGCGAAGATCCGGCCGCTCCTGGGCGATGCCGCCGGGGCGATCGAGGTCGTGCACGTCGCGGGCGAGATCGCTATGGACGCGCACGCCACGCAGGCACTGCGCGGAGCGCGCGACACGAGTTTGGGCCACGTGGTCGAGATGGTGCGCGACGGCAGTGCCGACGCCGCGCTCTCGGCCGGCAACAGCGGCGCGTTCCTTGCCATTGCCCTCGTACGGCTGCGCACGATTCCCGGGATCGCGCGACCGGCGATCGCCGCGGTGCTGCCGACGATCGGCGGACCGTTCGTGCTCTGCGATGCGGGCGCGAACGTCGACTGCCGGCCGGAGTGGATCGCGCAGTTCGCGCTGATGGGCGATGCTTACGCGAAGATCGCGCTCGGCATCGAACGGCCGCGCGTCGGAATCATCTCGATCGGTGAAGAGCGCAGCAAGGGCAATCAGCAGACGCTGGAAGCCGCGGCGCTGCTCGACGATGCCCCGCTGCACTTCATCGGTCACGTCGAGGGCAAGGACATCTACGAGCACCACGCCGACGTGGTGGTCTGCGACGGGTTCGTCGGCAACGTGATCCTCAAGACGTCGGAAGGTGCCGGACAGTTCATCAATACGATGCTGCGCGAGATGATCGACGACGCGCCGCCGCTCGGGAAAGCCGGGGCGCTGCTGCTGAAGCCGTCGTTCGAGAAGCTGCGCGCGCGGCTGCGTTACGATACGTACGGCGGCGCGCCGCTGCTCGGCGTGCGCGGCTGCTGCATCGTGACGCACGGGCGTTCGAACCGCATCGCGATCCGCAACGCCATTCGCAATGCGGTGACGCTCGCGGAGCACAACCTGATCGGAACGATCGAGGCATCGCTTCGCGGAACGCTGGCGCTCGGCGAGGACGAGGCCGCCGGAACCGGCTGAACCATGCCCGCGGCGATCTACGTCCACTGGGCGTTCTGTCCCTATATCTGCCCGTATTGCGATTTCGCGAAGTGGGCCTACGACGAACGCGCTGCCGAACGTTACGTGCGCGCGCTGCGAAGCGGAGATCGCGCAGACGCCGGCGTTCGAAGCGACGACCGTCTTTTACGGCGGCGGCACGCCGAACGCATATCCCGCGGCCGAACTCGTGCGCGTGCTCGACCGCTTGCGCGAACGGTTCGGCGTGCGCGCCGATGCGGAAGTCTCGCCGAGGTCAACCCCGACCGCGAACTGCACGCGCGGCTTCGACGTGAACTGCGCGCCGGCGGCTTCAACCGGCATCTCGATCGGCGCGCAGTCGTTCGAGCCGGCCGAACTCCGCGTGCTGGGCCGGCGGCACAGCCGCCGACGATGTCGCGGAGACGGTGCGGCGGGCGCGCGCGGGCGGCTTCGGGAACCTCAACATCGACTTGATGTTCGGCGTGCCTGGGCAGACCGAGGCGTCGTGGGAGCGTTCGCTCGACGCCGTGATCGCGCTCGGCGTCGAACACGTCTCGACGTACGGCTTGACGATCGAAGAAGGCACGCCTTACGCGCGCTGGGCACGCATCGCGAGCCGGGCGCGTTCGCGACCAACGACCGCGAAGCGGATCTCTACGCGCTCGCGATCGCGAAGCTCACGGCGGCCGGCTTCGAGCACTACGAGATCAGCAATTTCGCCCGCCCCGGTTACCGTTGCGAGCACAACGCCAATTATTGGCGCAACGGCGCCTACGCGGGCTTCGGCGTCGGTGCGGCGTCGTACCGGGCGGGTATCCGTTCCGTCCATACCCGCGACCGCGCCGAATATGAGGCCGCCGCGCTCGCCGGCGAGGCGATCCCAGGCGATTCGGAGGGTTTGACCGGCGACGCGCAAGCCGGCGAAGCGGTGATGCTTGCGTTGCGTACGAGCGAGGGAGTCGATGCGGGCACGTTCCGCGAACGGTACGGAGTTGATGTTTTTACGCACTACGCCCCGATCATCGCGGAATACGCCGCGGCCGGGCTCCTCGTCGCCGACGATCGCGGCGTGCGCCTCACCACGCGCGGGCGGTTCGTAGCCAACGATGTCTGCGGTGCGTTCCTCGCCCGAGCGTGATCCGGGCGGCCATTTGGCGGGCGTCGTCTTGCGCCTGGTCTTTGCCGCGATTTTCGGCACGACCGGATTTCTGCTGGGCCGCGAGGCCTACGATCGCGCGATCTCGATTCACGTTGCGAACCAATGGTGGCAATTTGCCGCGGTCGTGATCGCGCCGGTCGTCGGCGCGCGTGCTCGGCGTGCTGATCGTGCCGATGGCGCAGCGCGTGTTCGAGCGCGAATTGGCTGCCGTCGAACGCGCGATCGACCGCATGGCTCCCGGCGAACTCGTCGGCGGTGCGATCGGCCTCACCGGCGGTTTGATCATCGCGTTTCTTGCCAAGAGCGTGCTGTTCGAGTTCATCACGTTTGCCGGACCGACGGGCAGCTACATCGCGATCGTCATCTACATCGTGGTCAGCATCTTCGCCGCGTATCTCGGTGCCCGCGTGGGCGCAAAACAGCGCGTGAGCGTCGGCGTCGGGCGGCTCACCAGCGTTGCGGTCGCGTCGGGCGGCACGCCGAAGGTGCTCGATACGTCGGTGATCATCGACGGCCGCATCCTCGACATCGTGAGCAGCGGATTTCTCGACGGCCCGTTGCTCTTGCCGCGCTTCGTGCTGCGCGAGCTGCAGAACATCGCCGACTCGAGCGACGCGATGCGCCGCACGCGCGGCCGCCGCGGTCTCGACGTGCTGACGAAACTGCAAGCGATCTCGCCGCTCGAAATCGTCGAGCGCGATTTCGATACGGTCGGTGAGGTCGACGCGAAATTCGTGCTGCTGGCGCGCGAGCGCGGCGGCAAGCTCGTGACCAACGACTTCAACCTCAACCGGGTGGCCAACGTCGAGGGCGTGCCCGTGCTCAACATCAACGAGCTCGCCAGCGCCGTGAAGCCGGTGCTGCTGCCGGGCGAAGAGCTGCGTGTCGCTTTGATCAAAGAAGGGAAAGAACCGCATCAAGGGGTTGGCTACCTCGATGACGGCACGATGATCGTCGTCGAAAACGGCCGCCGTCAGGTCGGCGAAACGGTCGATGTCGCCGTAACGAGCGCCCTGCAAACCGCCGCCGGCCGGATGATTTTCGCACGGATGAAAAGATGATGATGCAAAGCGACCCCACGGGGCATGTGGCCTTTTCAAATATTTTGAAGGGAGCTATAGTTCGGGGGACCCGCTCGCGCAGCGAGTGGGGGGCACGGAGCCTTGGGCGGAGTGCCTTTAACTATGATTTGGGGCGCGGTTATTGTGGCTGCCGGGCGCGGCACGCCGGTTTGGCAAGCCGAAGCAGCTGGTCCGGCTGGGCGGAAAGCCGATGCTGGCGTGGTCGGTCGAAGTGTTTGCGTCGATGCCGGAAATTTCCGACATCGTGATCGTCACCGAGCGCGAGTTCATCGAGGACGTGCAGGAAGCGGTGATCGGCAGCGTGCGCGCGGCATCGCTGCTCGTTGTCGCGGGCGGCGCCGACCGCCAAGCCAGCGCCGAGAGCGGGATCGCGGCGCTGCCCGACCACTGCGCCGGAATTTTCGTCCACGACGGCGCGCGGCCGTTCGTTCGCGCGAGCGACGTGCGGGCGGGCATGCGGGCCGTGCGTCCGGGCGTCGCGTCGCTGCTGGCGGCGCCGGTGGTCGATACGATCAAGGTCGTCGACGATCAGCTCAAGGTCACGCGCACGCTCGACCGCGCGACGCTGTGGTCGGCGCAAACGCCGCAATTCGCGACGGCGCGCGACATGCGCGCGGCGCATACGGAAGCCGTGCGTCACGATTGGCCGCGCGCAACCGACGATGCGGCGCTGCTCGAGCGGAGCGGTTGCGACGTCGTCGTCGTCGAGTCGCCGGTCGAGAACATGAAGGTCACGCACCCGGTCGATCTCGTGCGCGCCGAAGCGATCGCGCAAGAGCGCGATCCGGTCGGTCGTCCCCGAGGAAGACGTGTTTCTGGTCGAGTGTTTCGTCGAGCCGCAGTCGGTCGATGCCGTGCTGGCCGAACTGGAAGCGCGTTCGGCGCGCATCGACGGCGTCGATCGCGATCTGCCGAATGCGGTTGCGATTCGCGCGTATGCGAGCTCCGATGCCCTGCGCGGCTTCGGCCGCCGGCTGCACGCGCTCGCCGGTGAAGACGCGCTGTTCACCACGCATCTCTCGCACGTGGTGCCGCGCGCGTGATGCGCATCGGCCACGGCTTCGACGCGCATCGGCTCGTCGAAGGGCGCCCGTTCGTCGCTCGGCGGCGTGACGATCCCGTTCGAACGCGGGCCGCTCGGCCATTCCGACGGCGACACGCTCACGCACGCCGTCTGCGATGCGCTGCTCGGCGCGGCCGCGCTCGGCGATCTCGGCGCGCACTTTCCCGATACCGATCCGCAGTGGAAGGGCGTCGATTCGCTCACGCTGCTCGCGGCCGTGCACGAACAACTCGTGCGTCACGGCTGGACGATCGGCAACATCGATTCGACCGTCGTCGTGCAAGCCGCCGAAACTTTCGCCGCACATCGCCGCGATGCGCGACGCGCTCGCCGAAACGCTGACGCTCGATATCGGAAAGATCAGCGTGAAGGCGAAGACGAGCGAGGGCATGGGCTACACCGGCGACGGCAGCGGCATCGCCGCGTACGCCGTCGCGCTGTTGACGCTCGCTGACATGACCGTCGCCGAACTCGCGAGCGCGATGCAGCGCGCACGGATTGCTCGAAGAGCCCGCGCCGCCGGCGGCCGAACGCTGGATCGCGACGTTCCTCGAGGCCTACGGCACGCGCTGCGCGACCATCGACGACGCGCTGCACGAAGTCGCGCTGCTGCGCGCGGAGGCGACGATCATTCCGGCGCTCGAGCTCGAGCGGCTGCGCAACCGCCAGGTCGTGTTCTTTCTCGACGCCGTCTCGCAGTACGTCGACGCGCAGGCCGAACTGCGCGATCTGCCGCTGGCCGGCGACATCCCCGCGATCGCCGATGAGTTCGGGATCGCGCACGACGACGCGCTCGCGGCCGTGCGCATGGCGCTCACCGGCCGCAAGGACGGGCCCGCCGCTCGAACTGCTCTTCCCGCTGCTGGGCCACGAGCGGATCATGATCCGCATCGGCGCGGTCAGCTCGCACCTGCTTGCACGGCCGCGGTCTCGAGCCGATCGCGTACGGCCCGGGCGGCGTGCCGTTCGAGACGATTCAGCCGCAGAAACCACCGGACGCCCGAGCCGGGTTCGTAAGAGGCGATCCCATGCGTCCGCGCTCGAGACGTTTCTCGCCGACCTGCGTGCGCCGGTCGAACGCGACCCGGCGGCCGAAGGCTGGCTCGACGTCTTTCTCTCGTATCCGGGCTTTCACGCCGTCACCGCGCATCGGGCCATCCATGCGTTGTGGCAGGCGGCGCGTCCCGCTGCTGCCGCGGCTGATGAGCGAAGTCGTCCACCGCGTGACCGGCATCGACATCCATCCCGGCGCGACGATCGGGCACGGGTTCTTCATCGATCACGGCACGGGCGTCGTCATCGGCGGCACCGCGATCGTGGGCAACGACGTGACGATCTATCAGGGCGTCACGCTGGGCGGCACGTCGCTGCAGCGCAAGAAGCGCCATCCGACGATCTGCGACAACGTCGTCGTCGGCTCGGGCGCGGCGGTGCTCGGCGACATCACGATCGGCGACAACGTGAAGATCGGCGCGAACTCGGTCGTCGTGAAGGACGTGCCCGCCAACTCGACCGTCGTCGGCATTCCGGGGCGCGTCGTCCTGCAGGACGGCCGCCCGGTCGCGCTGCCGGCAGCGCGTCCGCAGGTGGACCTGCCCGATCCGGGTGCGACCGAGGTCGCCGAATTGCGCGCGCGCATTGCAGCGCTTGAGGCGCGTCTCGCCGAACTCGCCGATCGCAACGATGTCTCTTCGGCTCTATAACACCCTCACGCGCGCGGTCGCACCGTTCGTGCCGCTCGCGACGGCGAGGTGCGCATGTACGTTTGCGGCCTCACGCCGTCGGCGGAAGCGCACCTCGGCCATGCCCGGTCTTTTTTGTTTTTCGACGTGTTGCGGCGCTATCTCGCGCACCCGCGCAACGGCTACGCGTGACGTACGTGCAGAACGTCACCGACATCGACGATCGTTCGATCGCCGCGGCGCAGGCCGAAGGCACGAGCGTCGAAGCGATCGTCGGCGAAATACTACGGCCGCTTCAAGGCGGGATGCGCGAAGCTCGGCGTGCGCGAGCCCGATCTCGAGCCGTACGCGACGCAGCACATCGACGCGATCGTCGACATGATCGCCGAACTGATCGCAAGCGGCCACGCGTATGCGACCGACGACGGCGTGTACTACGCGGTGAAGTCGTTTCCGCGCTACGGCGAGCTCTCGCACCGCAACGTCGACGAACTGCTCGTCGGCGCGCGCATCGCCGAGAACGAGCACAAGCACGATCCGCTCGATTTCGCGCTGTGGAAGTTTGCGAAGCCCGGCGAGCCGCAATGGCCCTCGCCGTGGGGCTCGGGACGGCCGGGCTGGCACATCGAGTGCAGCGCGATGTCGCGCGAACTGCTCGGCGTGCCGTTCGACATTCACGGCGGCGGCTCCGATCTGATTTTCCCGCACCACGAGAACGAGATCGCGCAGAGCGAAGCGCTGATGCCGCCGCACTCGCACATGGCGAACGTGTGGATGCACGGCGGCATGCTGAACTTCGACGGCAAGCAAGATGTCGAAGTCGCTCGGCAACTTCGAACCGCTCACGGCGCTGCTCGAACGGCACGATCCGCTCGCGATCCGGCTGCTGTTTTTGCAGACCGGCTACCGCAAACCGATGAACTTCACCGAAGACTCGATCGCGCGCGGCCAACAGCGGCGTGGAGAAACTGCGCCGGGCATACGATGCGCTCGGCGAACGTGAGCGGCAGCGGTGACGGCGATCTGAGCGCGACGATCGCGTGCCGCCGCGCGGTGCGCTTCTTCGATGCGCTCGATGACGACATGAACACCGCCGGCGCGTCGGCGTGCTGTTCGACGTGGCGAATGCCGTGCCGAAGATCGTCGCGGCGAACGCGGGCGCTGCCGCGACGGCCGCGCGCGCGCTGCTTCGAAGATGCGCTCGGCGTGCTCGGCGTCGGCGATATTCTCACGCGCGACGATCGCCGTCGCCGAAGCGGCCGCGTCGATCCGGCGACGATCGAGCGCTTGCGCACGGCGCTCGCCGATGCGATCGCGTTCAACGGCGAGAGCCCGGCGGGCGTGATCGAGCTCGTGATCGACGCGCGCAACGCCGCGCGCAAAGCGCGCGACTTCGCGCTCGCCGATCGCTTGCGCAACGCGCTCGCGGCCGAAGGCATCGTGCTCACCGACGGCAAGGACGGAACGACCACGTGGACCGCCGGCGGCGCATAGCGCCGCAGCGCGGCCAGCGCCCGCCCGCGCCCGCGCGTCGACCTCGACGACGTCATCTACGGCATTCACGCCGTCAACGAAGCGCTCGTCGCGGGCGAACCGCTGCGGCGCATCCACGTCGGCGACGAGCGCAAGAGCGATCCGGCGCTGCGCAACCTGCTCGAGCGCGCGCGCTCGGCCGAAGTGCAGGTGCGCTTCGAGAACCGCACGTTCTTCGGCAACTTCCCCTACAAGGCGCATCAGAGCGTGGTCGCGTACGGCGCGCCGTTCGACTACATCACGCTCGAAGAAGCGATCGCGCTGCCGCGCCCGGGCCCGGCGCTGTTCGTGCTGCTCGACCACGTGACCGACCCGCACAACGTCGGCGCGATCATCCGCACGACCGAGGCGGCCGGCGGCACGGCGCTGGTGCTGCCCGAGCGCCGCTCGGCCGGCGTCAACGCGACGGTCCGCAAGGCGGCGGCCGGCGCGACCGCCCACTTGCCGATCGCCCGGGTCGCGAACATCTCGCAGGCCATCCGGACGCTGAAGAAGGCCGGGATCTGGGTGGCCGGCGCGGCGCTCGGCGAGGGCACCGTGCCGCTGGCCGAGGCCGACTTCGACCGCGATCTGGCGATCGTGATCGGCGCCGAGGGCGAAGGGATCGCTCCCTTGGTCGGCCGGGAGTGCGACTACCGGGTCTCGATCCCGATGGTCGGCAAAACCCAGTCCCTGAACGCCTCGGTGGCGGCCGCCATCCTGCTTTACGAGGCGGTCCGGCAGCGCCGAAGCAGCTAAAGGCGCGTATGTCCTTGATTTTCTTGCAGGACCCTCCTATACTAGTCCGGATGCGCGCGGTCCGACGGGCTTCGGCCTGCGTTTTCTCGCGCATCCACTCCAGGGTAAGGTAGGAATCGATGGCGCTCACGCAACCCGCGCCGGCGACGCTCGACTACAGCGAGCGTCCCGACGAGGACCTCGTCGCAGCGGCTAAAGCCGGCGAGAGTCTGGCGATGGAATTCTTGTTGAACAAGTACAAGAATTTCGTCCGCATCAAGGCCAAGAGCTATTTTCTCATCGGCGCCGATCGCGAAGATATCATCCAAGAAGGGATGATCGGGCTCTATAAGGCCGTCCGCGACTTCAAGGCCGACAAGCTTTCGAGCTTTCGCGCCTTCGCCGAGCTGTGCATCACGCGGCAAATCATCACCGCGATCAAGACGGCGACCCGTCAGAAGCACATCCCGCTCAATCAGTACATCTCGCTGAACAAGCCGATCTACGACGAGGACAGCGAGCGCACGCTGCTCGACGTCATGCCGTCGAACAAGACGTCGGATCCGGAAGACTTGGTCATCAACCAAGAAGTCTCGGAAGACATCAAGTCGCGCATCCAAGAGAACCTCTCGGATCTCGAGTCGCAGGTGCTGCTCTCGTATCTCGAAGGCAAGAGCTACCAGGAGATGGCGCGCGACCTCAACCGTCACGTGAAGTCGATCGACAACGCGCTGCAGCGCGTGAAGCGCAAGATCGAAAAGAATCTCGCCGAGATCGAACTGCCCTGAGAAAACACGAGGCTCCCAAAACGGGAGCCTCGTTTCTTTTTGTTAGGGCGTCTTGGTGAAGTCGCCGGGCACTGAAAAGAGGCCCGTATCCGGGACGCCGAGCGACTTGATGTTGCCGCGTTCGGTGAGGAAGCCGATGCCGGGATTTCCGCTGGCGCTCGGCGCCGGCGTTGCGCCCGCACTTGCGTTCATCGTGACGAGCGTATAGAGCGAAAGTTTGCCGGCGGGAAGCGAAGGTCCGCTGCTATGCATCGTCATCGTGGGCCGGCAACCGCCCGTGGTCTGCGGCGGCGCGACGGCCTCGTCCGCACTTTGCGGCACGGGTGCGCGTCGGATCGGGCACGAGGTCACGAGCGGCCGGTTAATGGGCGAGAAATAGTCTTGGGTCGTGATCGAAGCGCTGGCGTTACGGCAGCTGCCGGTGGATTGCGTGGTTGCGAACGCAACGGTCGAGGCGTAACCGTTCGTCGGCTGGTTCTCGATGCGCAGCGATCCGAGCGGCGTGACCGTCGTGCTGATTGCAGCGACGGCCGTGCCGGGCGGTGCGGGTGCGCCTGCAGCGACGGGACGCGTGCCGCGTTGTGGAGGCGGTGCCGCGGCGGCCGGCGTCGGCTCGCTGTTCGGATCGAAGACGGAATACGTTTTCTTCGCGAGATCGAGGCGGTAGACTTGACCGATATCGCACTTACGAATCGTGGCGGTCTGTTCCGAAACATCATCGACGCGTTCCCAGCCGTTGTAGTAGGCGTAGCGCATCAAGTGCGGTTGCAGAAACGAGCGGATCGACGCGCCGAGCGCTGCAAACTGCGGCCCGAGCGATTGTTGCATCGCGTTGTCCATGGCGTTGGACGCGACGTCGCCGGCGACCGCACCACCGATTCCGCCGACGCCTCCGCCGCCCAGCACGGCTCCCGCAATCGCTCCGAAACCAATGCCGCGCTTACGCGGTGCCGGCGTCGGACTTGCGGCGGTTTGCGCGGAATTCAGCGCGGCGACGTCGGCTTGAAAATTCCCCGGCGGCGGCGGCGTGGCGCCGACGAGGACGCGCACGATCTCATCGTAGGCAACCCCGGGCGCGGGAGCGGCCGACGGCGCCAGCGGGGAAACCAGCGCGGCAAGCGCGACCGCGGCGCTCAGACGAAGTAGCGAACGAAGCATGGAGCCGCATGCCGTTCGGCTCGGGCTGCTCCCTTCAAACAGAGCGCTTACTTGCGTCTTGACATTACGTGGCGCGATATAGTACGTATGACGTACTGTGGAGCGATGTGGGCGAACGGCCATTCTACGGGTCGCCCTCGTCGCGCCGTTGCTGTTTTTATGTTCGATTAGCCGGTCCACGGCGGCAGCAGGTCCGCCGCAGGCGAGCCTCCCCGTGGTGACGAGCGCGCCGTCGATGGACGGTGACGCCGGCTGGGCCACCGCGGCACACGTCGCTACCGCGTGGGATTTCACGCACGGACGCCCCGCCGATGAGCCGGCGGACGTTGCGTTCGTCACCGATGCCAAGTCGCTTTTCGTGCGCTTCACGGTCACGCAGCGTGAGACGATCACGGCGACTCAGGCCGTGGACGGCATCGGTGAAAACTCCGACGACACGGTCACCGTGCGCTTGTGGGCGGGCGGCGTGAGCGGCATCGCTTATGATTTCCGGGCAACGCCGCGCGGAACGCGCTATCAAGCGTCGACTGAAAACAACAACTACGCGCCGGCCTGGATCGCCTTGGCGCGCGCCGACGGCGAGCGGCTACGTCGTCACGATGCGCATTCCGTTTTCAGCGATCCGTGGCAGCGGCGCGGCGTCGTGGCGCGTGCAGTTCGAGCGCGACATCAAGGCCAACAACGAGCGCGACGAGTGGGCGTCGGCGCCGGGCCAAAGTTCGTCGGATCAGGTCACGGATGCCGGCTTGATCGACGGCTTCGCCGTGGGATCGAAGGCGGCACGGGCAAAGGCGCGCGTCGGCCTTTACGCGCTCGGGCAAGCGGGGCCGCCGGAATACGGCGGGGACACGTCGCGCATGGGGGCGGACGTGGCGATTCCCGTTACGCCCACCGCGTCGCTCGTCGCAACATTTCATCCGGATTTCTCCAACGTCGAAACCGATCAGCAGACGATCACGCCGACGACGTTCACGCGCTTCTATCCGGAACTGCGTCCGTTCTTTGCCCAAGGCGCGCATTTTTACGATCACACGTTGTGCTACGAGTGTCCGGGCGCGGGTTTCTACGAGTTGTACACGACCGCGATTCCGACGCCGCGTTCGGGCTACCAACTCGAGGGTACGCAGGGTCCGTTTGCGTTCGGCGCGTTGGACGCCGATCGGATTTGGCCGGATCGATCAGGCGCAGTCCGTGACCTACACGACGCCGTCGAACGTGTTCGCGGCGAACTATACGCGGGTCGAGCTCGAACCAAACCGCCCTGAGGGATACGGTGAACTTCGGCTCGCTGCAGTTCAACGATCAGCGCGGCATTCTGGGCTACGTCGAAGCCGCGAACGAGAGCGGAACGAACGTGACGAACGCTTCGGCCGCACAACGTTGGGACGGCGGTGTCCAGTACCAAACGGCAAACGACAACGTCCAGTTCTCGATGCGGCGCGTCGGCTCGCAGTGGAATCCCGTCGACGGCTACACGCCGGTCAACGACATCTCCGGCTACAGCAGCCAGGGCTTTCACACGTTTCATTTCAAGGGCGGACTGCAATCGCTGAACATCGGAACGACGCTCGACCACTACGCCGGCAGCGACGGACTCGGCACGAACCTGCAAGACTTTCAACAAGCCGCAACGTTCACGTTCAAGGATCAGGTCGACGTCCGCGTCTTTACCGGATCCCAGTTCTACCGTCCGCCGTTCGTCGCGGTGCTCTATCCGGACAACCAGCAGGGTCTGAACGTCGAGTATTTTCTGAACACGCCGCTGCAATCCGATCTCACCTACCAGTTCGGCAGCTACGGTACCGGGCGGCTCGCGACGATGGATCGTTTGGCGGCATTCCGGATCGCTCGCCGCGTGACGCTCGCGCTCGAGGCATACGATACGAAGTGGACCGCTTGGAGCGGCGGCGTCGCCAACCAGCAGTGGCTCGAGCGCGCAACCGCGACGATCGACGTCGATCATCAAACGAGCGCTACGATCGGACTGCGCCGCATCGTCGGAACGCCGCCGCCGTATCCCGGCCTGTTGCCGCCGATCTACACGGGCACGACAAATTTTTCGTTCGCGTTATCGCGCCGCCGTCCGCACGACGACATCTTTCTCGTGTACGGCGATCCCGACGCACCGTACACGCAAAACACGTTCATCCTGAAATACGTGCACTATTTCGGCGCGGAGCGCGGAACGTAATCGAGCGGAGCGCGCCGTTATCACTCCGCACGAACTTCGAATAGCGTCAATTCGCAACGTGCCTCGAGAAAGACGTGGCCGCGGCGGTGGCACAATTTCGGCCTGCACAGGCCTGGGGCGCAGCCCGGGACGGCCCGGACGGCCTCTACCTCGATTCATTGCTCGAAACGTTGGCGTAAGGGCGTGGCAGTTAGGACAGAGCACGGCGAGGTTGGATTCGGTGACGTGTTTTGCCAATCGCCGTCGATGTGTTCGATCTCGAGGGGAACGCGCCCAGTCTTTGCATGTCTGTTCGGCCCATCCGCACCGCTGACAACGCTCGTTCGCTTTCTCGATGAGAAACCGGCGAATCTGTTTATTCATTGTGAGCGTGGGTTCTGTGGTTGCCTGAGTTAAAAAGCATCGATTAGTTG
Organism: Vulcanimicrobiota bacterium; assembly: GCA_963845455.1. GTDB lineage: Bacteria > Vulcanimicrobiota > Vulcanimicrobiia > Vulcanimicrobiales > Vulcanimicrobiaceae > Lustribacter. The sequence goes on from CAWJSM010000011.1 coordinate 126,362, forward strand.
GCGGCGATAGTATTTCAATGACATTCGTTGGAGCAGAAGAAGCGATTAAGCCCAATTCGGTTCCCACAATCGTTTGCACAGAACGCTCGAATATAGCTGGATTTGGCATACATTTATAGTGCCACTTGAGGTGCCAAGTGGTTGGCACAGTAGATCCGACGCTAGCCGGGAGGCTCAAGTAAACGCGCGCGACGACTTTGAAAGTCCGCCGATTGCGAGGAGCGATAATAAGACAAACTTCAAAAGCAGCGAGAAATATTAATGGCGGCGCGAAATGTTTTTTGCCGCCGCGCGCGCTAATTGTTGCGCAGTGTGATCGGCGCTGATTTGACGCATTAGGTCTGGTCCTCCGACCCTACACTGTTCGCGCCAATGAACCGATTGTTGGTCCAGCCGATCGGCCGGACGTACCTGTGACTAGATAAGCCGACGGTGGGACTCGAACCCACGGTGTTTGTATACAGCTTTACAAAAGCTGGTGCAGTCGCCGCTGTGCGACGTCGGCCGTGTCACGCCTAATTCTTCCCGAACCGAAATGTCCGTCGAAGCCCTCGGATGACTGGCGGTAGGACCTGGTTCGATTTCGGCTCGTACTGTAGGCGGTCGACCTCATGGGTAGGTGGTCGAGTGGTTAAAGGCACCAGGCTGTAAACCTGGCCCGCTTAACGCGGTACGTTGGTTCGAATCCAACCCTGCCCACCAGTCCGGACGCGCGCCGTTACCGCGGCGCGCGTCTTGACGGACAGGAACGCAAACGAGCGAGGGAAAGCCCCACGGTTATGAAGGCCGTCCTTTTTCTTTTGGCGCTGCTTTTGCTGCCGCTTTCGAGCGTGGCGCAAACGCCGGCTCCGCCCGTCGTGAAAGTGCTGATGAACCCCCAGCTCATCTTCACGCTGCCGGTGATGGTGGGGATGGACAGGGGCTTCTTCGCGCAAGCGCGGCGTGAACGTACAGGCCGTCATCCACAGCGGCTCGAGCCAGTCGATCATCCCCTCGCTCGCGCGCGGTGACGTCGACGTTGCGACGATCTCGGCGAATCCCGGTTTCTTTAACCAGTTCGCGCAAGGCTTCGACGCGAAGCTCATCGCGTCGTCGAACTCGAGTCACAAAGGCTGGAACCCCGCGGTCTGGCTCGTCGTGAAGCAATCGGATTGGGACGCGAAGACGATCCGTGCGCCACGCGATCTGCGCGGCAAACACTTCGACGGCGCGACGCCGGGCGGTGAAGGCTGGTACCTCGCGCGCCATCTGATGACGAACGCCGCGCTCACGCCGGCCGACATGACCTTCAGCGAACGCTTTTCGACCGCCGGCGATTGGCTCGCGTCGTTGCGCAACGTGAACGACGTGCAAGCAGCCTACGAGCCGACGGTCACGCAACTCGAGCAGCAGAAGATCGGCCATCGCTGGCTCTCGATCACCGACGTCGATCCAAGCTATCAAGAGAGCTTCCTGGCCGCCTCGGCCAAAACGCTGAAGGCGAAGCCCGATGCGATTCGCCGGTTCTTGATCGGTTACGTCAGGGCGTGCAAGTACATCGCCGATGCGAACGGCAAATGGACGCCCGAAATGATCGCAATCATGGCCAAGTGGACGGGCCTCGCACCCGATCTCATCGCGGCCATTCCGTCGCCGCCGTACACGGGTGAATACGGGCAAATCCATGTTGCATCGCTGGAAGAAACGCAACGCTTCTGGCACCTCTACAGCCTCGTACCGACGGAACAGCCGATCGGGACGCTGATCGACACGACATTCATCACCGCGGCACAGAAGGCCGCCGGAGTTCGAGTCCCGACCCACCTCTAAACGATACTAGGGTCTTTTGGCCTTGGTACTCGCGGATGCGCTTAACGTACAATGACGCGGATTGTCATGGGCAAACTTCCACCCGGGCCTCAACCAACCACCCGTATAGAGTACATCGATGGACTGCGCGCGTTAGCCGTGCTTTCCGTACTGATCTCGCACATGTTCTTCCACTCGTCGAACCTGCACTCCGGACCGGGGTACGGCATCGGCATGGAAGGCTCGCACGGCGTCGATTTGTTCTTCGTCCTCTCCGGATTCTGTCTCGCGTTTCCGACGCTGCAAAAATACAGCCGCGGCGTCGCGGACGGATTCGGTGTCGGCGACTTCGCCGTGAAGCGGCTGGTCCGCATCGTGCCGCCGTTCTTTCTCGCGACGTTCGTTTTCGTCGTGCTCGCGATTGCGGACCGCGCGATCGGTCACGGGACCACTATCCCGTTACCGCCGCCGGGAGATCTGCTGAAATCGCTGCTCTTCCTTGACGGACGGGTGCAAATGATCAACGCCTCGTTCTGGACGTTGATGGTGGAGTTCCGGTGGTACTTCTTGTTTCCGGTGTTGCTGATCGTCTGGCTGCGTTCGCCGCGAGCGTTTTGCGCTATCGGTGTCGGGTGCGCGGTGCTCTACGCATTCACGCGGGCGCGCGGGTTGGACCTCGGAGCGCTGCCGGGCTTCATGACGGGCATCGTCGCGGCCGATGTCTTCGTCGGCGCACGCATGCGCCCTGACGTCGCGCAGTTCATCAAGCGCTATGCATTAATGCTGCTGGTACCGTGCGTCTCTTTCGGCATCGCAGCCGAGTCCAGCGCCACGATTCCCGGCTTCGACGGCGCGGACTTCTCGTGGCCCTACCAGCCGACTATCGTCGGCTGGCAACTCGCCATGTTCTTTTTCGTCGTTGCCGCCGGAGAGGTGGCGTGGCTGCGGCGCGCGCTCTCGCTGAGAGCACTTGTGGCCACCGGCACTGCCTCATACGCCATCTACCTCGTTCATGAGCCGATCGTCAGGACGATCGTGAACCATTTGCACGGTCCCGTCGCCTACGGTGCGGCGGTCACCGTCGCGCTGGCGGCCGGCTTTGCGTTCTGGTACGTCGCCGAACGGCCGTTTACGAGCGGATCGCTGCGTCGCCCGCTGCTGCAGGGCATCCGGCCGGTCGTGCGCCGTTGCTTCGCGTTGGCAGGCGTGCCGGACCGCGTTGCCTTGCCTCCACACGTGCAATTGCCGGATCCGCCGCCGCGTCCGGCTGAGCGGCGTTTCGCAGCAGAGAACGCATAGCGCCGTCAACCTGGAATTCCGGGTCAGTGACGGGAAGTTGTTGCAAATTGGGACAACTAATGGGACGACCTACCAGGGGTTTGCGGGCGTTGCATAATGGTAATGCCCTTGCCTTCCAAGCAAGAGTCGCGGGTTCGATTCCCGCCGCCCGCTCCACGAACTATCGCCCCTCGTTAGACGAGCGAAAAATCAGGCATTTGTCCTGCGCCACGTGCGTGCTTAGCTTTTAGCATAGTGCAGCATAAGGTTACGGTCGAATCCTTTCCGGATGGATTCCACTTCTTGCCCGGTTTTTTCAACGAGGCGGAACAACTCGGCCTCATTTCTGACGTTCGTGCCGTCCTTGATCAAGCGCCGCTATTTCAACAGACGATGCCGAAGACCGGGGCGGCGTTGAGCGTTCGTATGAGCAACGCCGGCCAGTACGGTTGGGTAACGGACCGTGATGGTGGCTATCGGTATCAGAGTACGCATCCGGTGACCGGCTTAACGTGGCCCGCTATCCCGAAGCGTTTGCTGGACGTTTGGGGCCGTGTAACGGGCGAAGCGCGCGCGCCTAATATGTGCCTGATCAACTATTACGACGCCGATGCGAAACTGGGTTTACATCAGGACCGAGGCGAGGGGAGCCTGGATGCGCCGGTTGTCTCGATATCGCTCGGTGATGATGCAACGTTCGCACTGGGCGGTTCATCCAGAAAAGACCCGGTGCGGCGATTTACACTTCACAGCGGAGATCTGATTTGGTTCGGCGGTGCGTCGAGATTGGTCTATCACGGCGTTGAGCGAATCCGCCTGCATACGTCAACGCTGCTGAAGCAAGCCGGCTTGGCTGACAGCGGCCGCATCAACGTGACGTTGCGGCGCCTCGATTGAAGCAGCGCTATAAAGAAAAGCGCGCACGGTTCATCACCGTACGCGCTCTCTGTGCCTTCGTGAGCGAGACTAGTTGCGGTTCGCCTTGATCTCGATCTTGCGCGGTTGCGCTTCGGGATGGCGCTCCAGGCGCAGCGAGAGGAGCCCGTTCTCGACGACCGCATCGGCGGAATCGCCGTTGATATCTTCCGGCAAACGCAGCGAGCGAGTGAACGCGCGGCGATCGTTCTTGCCGGTGATCGTCAGGATGTCTTCCTTGACGGTGATCTCGACGTCTTCGGGCTTGAAGCCCGCGACGGGGATCTCCACGTCAAAGCCGTTTTCCGTGCGGACGACATTGATCTCGGGATCGAGGGTCGAGAAGAAGCGGCGGAAGGGGTCGTACCCCAGCACTTCGCGCCACGGGCTATAGGTGGCGACAGCGCCACCGTTGCCGGCGGCAGGGCGATTGTTTAGGCGTGCAACGTCGGTCGGCATGGCTCGCGCAGTAGTCCCTTTCTGGACAGAAGAGTGGCGGGCGCAACGGCCCTATGCCACTATTTTGGCAGACGCTAGCAATACTGTCAATAGAGTGCCAGAACCGCCAGAAAGGCCCTCGCCGGTTTAGGCCTTGTCGTAGAGCTTGAGAGCAAGCAGGCCGTGCGTGAGGGCCGCCCCCGCGCGCAGGGCGGAGGCGATCGTCACGGTCTCGGCGAGCTCCTCACGCGTTGCGCCGGCTTTCTTTGCGGCTTTGGTGTGAACGTCGAGGCAGTACGGACACTGCGTGGTAAGGGCGACGCCGAGCGCGATCAGTTCGCGATACTTTTGCGGGATTGCACCGTCGGTGCGGCCCACCGTTTTGTCCAGCGCGGCGAAGCCCGCAAAACCAACCGGATCGAGTGCTTTGAGTTCCGGAATTAAACTCAAATCGGCGTGTTCATGATAATCCATTAGCGCGGCTTCTTGTTCCCGAAAGGCTGCCCTTTCGATAGACGCGCGGGAGAGGGCCTAAGGGCGCTCGCCGAAAAGCCAGCGGAAACCTCCGGATTGAAGGACGGTATTCATGCGCGATTTTCAGCCGCTCTCGCGGGCGAGAGTGCTTGCCATGGCCTCAGGCGCTGCGGCGCTGGGAGCATTTGCCGGGCCCCTGCGGGCCCAGACGCTGCAACCGGTGCGCATCGGCGTGCTGGCAGCCGAAAGCGCGGCCGAGATTACCTACGCGAAAGAGCTCGGCTACTGGACGAAGGCCGGACTCGACGTCACGATCACGACGATGTCGAACACGCCGTCGATCGTCGCCGCGGTCGTAGCAGGCGCGCTCGACATCGGCTATACGACGATCGACTCCGTCGCCTCGATTCACTCACACAACATTCCGCTCTATGTGATCGCGCCGGCGACCGATTATATCGACCCGGCGACCGTGAAAACGGCGGGTGTGCTCGTCAAGCCCGACTCGCCGATCCGTACCGCGAAAGATCTCAAGGGCAAGACGATTGCCTCGCCGGCATTACATAGTCTCGGCACGACGGGAGCGTCGGCGTGGATCGACGCGAACGGCGGCGACTCATCGACCGTCAGCTACGTCGAGATCCCGTTTCCGACGCAGCCGGCAGCACTCTCTCAGGGCCGCGTCGACGCAATCTTCGAAGTCGAACCGTTCTTCGGCGCGGCGTCGAAGCAATTTCGCGTGCTCTTCGAGGGCTATAGCGCGATCTCGAAGCACTTTCTGCTCAACCTTTTCGTGGCGACCCCGACCTGGGCGAAGGCCAATCCGGATGTCGTCAACCGGTTCGTTTCGGTCATTCACCAGACCGCCGTGTGGGCGAACAAGAATCACGACCAGAGCGGCGCGATCCTCTCGAAGATCACGAGCATTCCGGCCGAAACGATCGCGGGCATGGTGCGCAGCCACTACGCGGAAGAACTGACGGCGGCACTCATGCAACCCGGGATCGACGCATCGTCGAAGTACAACAACTTCCCGAATTTCCAAGCGTCCGAGTTGCTGTTGCCCAAATAGCGGCTCAGCGCCGCAGCACGGCGCGTCCGAGCCAGTGGCAGGCGAGCAGCGCGAGTTCGACGTCGAGGCGTTCTTCGCTAAACGGCCGGCCGCGCATTTCCTCGGCACGGCGCACGCGGTATTGCGCGGTGTTCCGGTGCAAGTGCAATCGCTCGGCGGTCGCCGTGTAGTTGCCGCCGGTCGCAAAGAACACGCGTGCCGTCTCGCGTAAATCGCTGCGGCGTTCGTCGTCGATTGCGAGCGACCCGAGCGTTTCTGAAACCCAGGCGCGCGCGGAGTCGAGGTCGTGAGAGAGGGCGGCGATCGGAGCGATTTCGATATACGGCGTCAGCTGTTCGCGCGGTTCCATCGTCGCGTGCGCGATGCCGGCTGCGCTCAGCGCTTGTTGATGCGTGCGCCGGAATCCCGGCAGCCCGGAAGCGGGCTCACCAACCGCTGCGAAGATATCCGGCGTTTCTGCAAGCGTGGCAGCGAGCCGATCGCGATCGAACGTTATGCGCGGCCCGAGCGGAAGCCAGACGCACGCGCTGGACTCGTCGACCGGTATGAAGAGATGACGCTCGTCGCAACCGACGGCTTCGGCGATGACGCGCGCTGCCGTGCGTAACGTATCGAGTTCGGTTCCCTCCAACGTGTGCGGGCGCACCCACAACTCGAGGGCGAGATGGTTCTGGCGCAGCTGATAGGACCCGAGCCGCGCTTGGGCAGCCTCGAAGCTGAGCGTTTTTTCCGTCAGCACCGAACGCACGCGCGCGCCGAGGATCGCATTCGGTTTCAGCCATTCCTCGCGCGCCTTCGCGTAAGCGACGATGAGCTGCTCGACCACGTTGTCGACGTAGCTCGTGACGCGATCGACGACGTCGAGCGTGGCCTTCCCCGCGATGTTCAGCTCGCCGTCGCCGGCAGCGCCGTTGCGGACCAGATCTTCGATCGCGCGACGAAGGAAGCGCGCTTGGCCAAGCCGGTAGGCGCGGACCAGCGCGAAGGTCGAGACGCCGCGCTGCGCGAGCCGGCGAGCGTATTCGAGGGCTGCGCTCGGCGCCTCGACCCCGGTGGGATCGATCCGGTGCGCAAGGATGCCGAGCAGCGTTTCGATATTTTGCTCGACGCTGGTTTCGTGCAAACTGCTGGTTGGGTCCTCACGCAACGCGGGTACGGCTGCCCAGATGACGTCTCGCACATCCGTGGCGAGTTCCGAAAAGCCGTGGCCGAGCCGAGCGGCCACTGCCGCAACCTCCTCGCGCGAGCCGAGGCACTCGAGCTCAGGGTCAGGGATGGCGCCGGGATCGAAGCAGCCCGGATTCGCAGACCGATCCGGCCGCCCACTCGGAGCAGTCATCGACCGCTCCCTGCCTGGATTCGTGTTAAAATACCCCCGTAAACCTCCGCGGTGGGTGCCGGCTGTAAACGCATTTCACCAAATAGTATAGCGAACCGGGTGCTCGCTAGGGAGGTTGTGAGAGTCCTAGCATGAGCGAGACCCCGGACGGCGGACTCGTGTCCGCTTCGGACGTCGAACGGCGGCGCCGGCTGCGAGCCTTTCTCGTCCATGCCCGCTCTCGCCGCTCTCCGGCCAGCGTCGGCCTTCCGGAGACCGGACGCCGGCGCGTTCCCGGTCTGCGGCGCGAGGAAGTCGCCGAGGCGGCCGGCATTTCAACCGACTGGTATCGCCTCTTCGAGAGCGGCCGTCCGATTACGGTCTCGGCTGCACTCCTCGCGCGGCTCTCGCGAGTGCTGGGGCTCGATGCGTTCGATGAAGCGATGCTCTTCCGATTGGCATATGCCGATCTCTACCGGGCCGAAAACGTCGCAACGGTGGTGCCGCCGCCGACGTTGTCCGCGCTCACCGCCCCGCTCGCGCCGTTCTCGGATGTCGAAGACGCGCGGCGGTTTTTCAGCCACGAACGGGAACGGTTTCTCGTCCATGCGCCGGCGGCGGACGAACGGGGGCCGGACGAAGCGGTGATCCTTCGGCCGCGCATCTTGAATTCGTGGAAGCGCAGCGTCGAGCTAGCGGTGGAACCCGGCCGAAAGATCGCCGTGCCGCGCATCCTCGGCGACGCCGATGAACGCGCCCGGGATCGCTTGTTGCGCGCGGCTGCCCCGATCGCGAGACATCTCGCGGACACGCTTTCCGACGTCGGCTACGCAACCGTCATCACCGATCAGCACGGGACGATTCTCGATCTGCATGGCGATCCCGCCGTTCGGCGCCGGCTCGATCGCGTCGGATTCGAAACCGGATCGGATTGGAGTGAAGAGAGCGCAGGCACCAACGCGATTGGAACGGCACTGCGCGACGAGCGTCCGCTGCAACTGATGTCGGCCGAACATTACTGCGATGGTTGGCAAGAACTCACGTGCACGGCGGCCCCGATTCGCGATCCCCAAACGGGCGACGTGCTCGGCGTGCTCGATATCACCGGCAACTACCGCCTCGTGCACCCGCAATTGGTGGGCACGATCGTTCAGTACGCGCTTGCAGTGGAAGAGTGTTTAGCCATCTCCTGACCTGAGCTGAGCCGGCAGTTGGACCGCCGTGTGCACAGACGCTGCGCCGACTCTTGTGCAGCGCGCCGATGCGCTATGACCGGAAGTATCGTACGGTCGGGGTGCATCGATCGCGATGGACCGCGCGATAGAGGCGACGTCGAACTTCGGGTGTGGGCAAATTCCGCAGGTTCGATGCGTCTGGGCCGGGCGAACTCTCGGGAGCTTAGTCCGGCCTTTGCATGCTGGGAGGTAGGAATGAACCGCGCAATTGCGAGTGCCGATGCCGGGCGTCTGCTCGTCATCGACGACGAAGAGGGCGTGCTCGCATGCGTCCGCGAGATCGGAGCGATCGAGGGCTACGACGTCGAGGCAACGACCAGCCCCGTCACGTTCCTGCGTCTGGTGCGGGAATGGCATCCCACGCTCGTCTTTCTCGACCTGCGGATGCCTGATGCCGACGGCATCGAGCTGCTGCACGCGATGGCCGCCTACGGGTTCGCCGCGCCGATCGTGCTGATGAGCGGTTGCGACAACATCATACTGCGCAGTGTCGGCGCGTTGGGATCCGTGCTCGGGCTCAACATGAGCGGCGCGCTTGCAAAGCCCGTTCGCCTGGAAGCATTTCGCCGCGCGCTAACCGAGCATTCGCTGTCTAGGTAGCAAGCGAGCGGTTTCGCTCGGGACGGGTAGAGAGCAGGCATGCTAAAACTCGCTCTCGTCGCAGCCCTGCTCGGTGCCCTCGCCGCACCGGCGCTCGCGCAAACGGCCCTCGACCAGAATCTCACCGGCATCGTCCGGGGAATCCAGTCCCAGAACACGTCTGCGCAGGTCGGTGAGGTCTTGTTCAACGCCAACAGCCTCGTCGTAGACATGAAGGGGACGAACAACAAGCCGGAGGCGGTGACGATCAATCGCGGCTTCCAGTGTTCCGACCAGCCGGGTCCCGTCAGCGCGCGCCTCGGAACGCTCTCGAACGGACGGCTCACCGCATCGACGACCATTTCGCGCGATCGCCTCTTGTCCGGCAACTACCTCGTGGTCGTGCACAACAACGACGCCAACTCGCGAGCGGTCGCGTGCGGGCAGCTCTACCGGGAGTGAACCCGCGCTAGGTCAATGACGCATCCGCGGGCCATCATCGGGCTTCACGTTCGATGGGCTCGCGGCCGGCGTGTGCTTGGAGCGGTCGTCGTCATCGATGCGATCCGCGCCGAGCGGTTGGGCCGGCGAAATCTCCACGTCTTCGCGCTCGCGCTCGAGCTCGGCACTCGCGTTTTTGGGGCTCTCCGGGTTTGCCATCTTGCGGTGTTCCCCGAAATACCCCGGATCATGCGCAGCGCGCGGGGAGCGGCGGCTCCATCGTAAAAGGGCTGCTCATGAAACGTATGAGCTTCGTCGCGAGCGCGTTTGCTGCCGCGACTGTTCGGCCGGCATTCGCGCAGACGCCCGCGCCGCTGACCGTTCACTGTTCGGGTACCGGTGCCGACGACGCGGCGCCGTTGCTCTACGCGCAAAAGGCCGGCCTTTTTCGCACCGCCGGCTTCGAGACGACCTACGAACGCGCCAATAGCGGCGCGGCGACGATCGCTGCCGTCGTGGGCGGCGCCGTCGATATCGGGAAGTCCAGCATGGGGTCCCTCATTGCGGCTCGCGCGCACAACGTGGACATCAAGATCCATGCCGGCGGCGCGCTCTTCGGGCCGCATGACAGCGGCGACGTGATGCTCGTCATCCTGCCGAGCGCGACCATTAAAGACGGCAAGGACCTCAACGGGAAGATCATCTCCGTTCCGTCGCTCGGCGATCAGAACACGCTGGCGGTAAAGGCGTGGGTGGATACGCACGGCGGCGACTCCCGCACGCTCTCGTTCACCGAGATTCCGTCGAGTGCTGCCGCCGCGGCGGTAGCGCAGGGCCGCGTCGCTGCCGCAGCGCTCGTGCCGCCGTTCGTCGCGCACGCGGTCAGCGACGGAACCGTGAAAATTCTTGCCAATGTGTTCACTGCGATCGCGCCGCGTTTCTTGGAGACCGCCTGGTTCACGACCGGTGCGTACGCGAGTAAAAACCGCGACCTCGTGCTGCGCTTCGGTAAGATCATCGGCACCGCTGCCGCCTATAACAACGTGCATGCGAATGAGACGGCCGATTTACTTTCAACGTTCAGCGGTGTTTCGGCAGCGTCGATTCTGCAAACGGGGATCAGCTTCAACGCAACATCCGTCAATACGGGCGACATTCAACCCTTGATCGACGCAATGGCGAAGTACGCGCTGATCGATCATCGTTTTAACGCGGCAGACTTTCTCTTCAAGTAGCAGTCGACTGCATGGCTGCTTTTTCAGTATCATACACATTTTGATACTATGCACGAAGCACATACAGCAAGGCGATTGTAGTGAGGTGCCAAAGGATGACCTGAATCACTCTGCCAGTCAGGGAATGTTCGGTATTGTCTGTCCCGCTAATCGATTCCACAAATAGCTTTGAGAATTGTCAGCCGTATGCGGAAGTGCCGGCATGGATGAGCGGCTTTCTGTACCACGTGCTCAATCCGCGCCAAGTCAGCATCTATCTTTATCTGACGATGCTGGCATGCGAGACGAACGTCTGTCACCCCACGACGAAGCAGATCCGCAACGACCTCCGGCTCTCGAGCCTTTCGATCGTGTTCGGCGCAATTTCGGTCCTCGAACGTTACGGCTTCTTGCTGCGCGAGCGGCGTAAACTGACCGAATTAAACTCGCGCCGCAATGTCTACCAGCGGCCGTCCTGCGCGTTCACGATTTTGCGGTTACTCGATCTCGGAAAGATCGACGGGTATTTGCGCCCGGTCTCGGGGACGGCCAACGAAGTCTCGGACGATTCGCGCCGGCTGAAGGATGAATGGCTGAAGCACACGCTGGATGCGTCATATGCCGTCTATCATGCGGCACCCGAGGAATCGAAGGCAGCAGTCCTCAGCGGCCTGCTGCGTTCGCTTCAAGAGCCGGAGACGGCCGGCGCGAAATAGGCGGCCCCGACGCTAGTGCAGCGTTTCGACGTACGCTGAGACGGCGGTGACGTCGCTGGCGCTGAGCATGCCGGGACTGAGCTTGGGCATGATGCCGGACGGGTTGCGCACGAACGCTGCGACCGCGGCCGCATCTTTCTTCGAGCTTTCGTTGCGGAGTGCCGGGCCTACGCCGCCTTGTCCGCTCGCGCCGTGACAGGTCGCGCAGTTGGCGGCGTAAAGGACGGCGCCATGCGGCGTGCTCGTTGACGTTCCGGCCGTGACGTTGCTCAGTACTGCGATGGTGTGCGGATCTTTCGCCGGCGGCTGCGACGCCAGGAAAGCGTACATGTCGGCCAGATCCTGATCGCTGACGAGTTTCGCATCGTAGGGCGGCATCGATTGGCGCGGGTTGCGCACTTGCCGCACGAACGCGGCGTACGGAATCGGTCCGGGCGCGAGGTTCGGTCCCGGGCCGGCTCCGGGAGCGCGGCTGCCGGTGCCTTGACCGAGCGTGTTGTGACATTCATAACAGCCGTTCACTTGGAAGAGCTGATAGCCGTGTTTGGCGTCGCCGGCAGGCGCGGTCGTCTGGGCCGAGAGCACGCCCGCCCCGGCTAGCGCGGCGGCGACGAACGAGGCGATTGCGAGCGTTTTGAAGCGCAACATGCTCATCTCCCTTGCGACACGATGTCGAGCAACGCGGGATGACCGCTCTTGACCACTTTGAGCGCCCGCGCGATCGAAGGCGCGAGTTGATCCGGATGCGTGATCTGGGGCTCGGCGTATACGCCGAAGCCTTCCGCCAGCTTGGCGTAGTTGATGTTCGGATCGACGATCTCGGTGCCGATACGGCCGCGATCGGGATGACGGTCACGCCGCGATGCAAGGATCTGCACCGACATCGTTTCTTGGTACCACGCGCGATTGTTGTGGATGACCATCAGCAGCGGAATCCGGTGATGGGCGGCGGTCCACATCGCGCCGGGACCCATCATGAAGTCGCCGTCTCCCTGGAAGCTGACGCACACGGCTTGATCCGTATCTTTGTGCGCGAGCGCGCAGCCGATCGCCGCGCCGCCGATGTAGCCGATGCCCGCGGCACCCGATCCGCCGTGGTATTGACTGTAATTGGTGAAGTCCCAGAGACGCGCGGGCCAATTGCTCTGGAAGCCCGTTTGTGAAACGACCGACCACGGGCCGCCCTTGATCTGGTTCCAGATCTCCATGCACATGCGTGCGACGCTGATCGGCTGAGAATCCCAGGCGACCGCGGCGTACGGCCATGTCGGCTTCGCGCTTGGTGAAGAAGGCTTCGCGCAGGCGTTGTTCGCGCTGCGCGTTCTCGTTGCGGCGCCCGGTCGGCATCGCGCTGTTCACCGCTTCGATGAGGAAGGGCAGCGTCGTCGCGGCATCGGCCGCAACCGGAAAGTCGGCCTGATAGAAGCGCTGTTTATCTTGAAAGTTTCCGGCGCTTGCGAGCAACTCGGAATCGATCGAGATGACTTTGCAATCCGGGCGGGCGGTGCGAATCGTGTTGCGCGCGATCGATTCTGGCAGCCGCTCCACATAACTTGACAGATCACCCGGATCGAGCGCGAGGATCAGGTCTGCCTCGCCCGTCAGTCCGCCCGCGCCGTTGAGGTAGTGGTTCGTCGGAAAGTTCATCCGGCCCAATTTGTCGATGACCGGTACTTGGAGCGTCTCGGCGAGTTTGACGAGGTTCAGGACGTCGGCTTGCGAGCGCGTTGCGCGATCGGCCACGATGACCGGATTCTTCGCGGTCACGAGCATCTGCGCGATCTGCTTGATCGCGCTCGGATCGGGCGCCGGTTGCGTGGCCGCAACGTAGGCCGGCATCGGCGGCTGCGGCTTACGCGACGCGGTGTCTTCTTGCAGCGTCTGATCGCACACCATGACGATCGGGCCGCTCGGCGCCGTCATCATCAAGCCGTGTCCGCGCAGCATCGATTCTTTGTAGTGCTGGAGGGAACCGGGCTGCTCGTCGTACTTGATGTAGCCGCGGACCATCGCGGCGTTGTCGAGCATTGCATGGTCCCAGTCGGCTGCGCTCGAGCGTAGCGCGCCGTCGGCGTAATTGCCGAGCATCACCAGCATCGGCACGCGGTCGGCCCAGCAATTGTAGAGCGCCATCGATGCATGCTGCAGGCCGACGGTGTTGTGCACCATGATGATCATGGGTTTACCGGCCGCTTTGGCGTAGCCATGGGCCATCGATCCGGAGATCTCTTCGTGCGCGCACGAGAGCCACTCCATCTTGCCTTGGGCGTAATTGATGACCGATTCTTGGAGTCCGCGGAACGTCGTGCCGGGCGTCGCGGCGACGTACTTATAACCGAGCGCCATCAAGACGTCGACCATGTAGTCGGAGCCGGGATTCGTGATGTGCTGCGCATCGGCGCCGGGGCCGTGATCGATCGGGGGCGCCTGCTCCAGTTGCGCGATCGTCGTCGCGTGCGACTGGGAAACGGGCGGCAGGGCTGTGGGTTTGGCCTCGGCCGGCGTTGGTTTTACGCCCGCGACCGCTGCCGCGGCGGCACCCGCAGCGCCGATTCCGCCTAAAAACGCGCGTCTGTCAACGCCGCCCGAATCTTTCTTTGCCATGCGAACCCCGTCTCCGGTAGTGGTTTCTTCCGTTAGTGGGGTCTAGTCGGTCGGTACGTCGGACTCCTTTAAGCGCGATACGCATCATTACAGTGCGTGAGTGCCAACCAGTAGGCACAGCAATTTGCGACAATATTTGCAATGAGCGTTTCGTATTTGTTCCCGCCGGAAGATGTTGAAAATTTGGTCGCAATTGCGGTGGCTCCCGTATCCGAGAAACCAAAACGCAACACCAAAGCGATCGGCGATCTTTCTGAACTCGAGGTCGCAATTGCCCTCGCCCGCGCCGGCTACATCGTGTCGAAACCGTTAGGCGATTCGCATCGCTACGATCTGGTCATTGACGATGGGGAGATTCTTGCACGCGTTCAAGTGAAGACGGGGCGGCTGACTTCCGGCTCGATCCGTGTTGCTTGCTGCAGCACGCACGCCCATCGAGGGGGCCCGAAGACCCGGTCGTATCGAGGCCAAATCGACTACATTGGGGTCTTCTGCCCTCAGACAGGCGACTCGTATCTCGTGCCAGAAACGGAAATCGTCGACACGTATATGCACCTCCGGGTTGCCCCCACCGTTAACCGGCAAGACCGGCATATTCGGTGGGCGAGTCGGTACAAGCTGGCGTAGCTTAGTGGTAAAGCACCTCATTGGTAATGCGGAGATCGCGAGTTCAATCCTCGCCGCCAGCTCCAGAATATGGGCCCCTCGCATTCGAGGGGTCTTTTCATTTGGGAGCCGTACCCGCGAAGAATGCCATCGTGGATCGACGGCGCTGACGGCAGCGGATTCGGCATCGAGAACCTGCCGCTCGGTATCTTCAGCACGGACGACGCTCCGCGCCCGGGCGTCGCGATCGGTCCATCGATCGTCGACTTATCGATGTTGATTCGCGAACGGCTCGTCGACGACGAAACGCTGCTCGATGCGCGTTCGCTCAACGAATTTCTCGCCCACGGTCCCGGTGCGTGGCGTTCGCTGCGTACGACGCTGCAGCGCCTCTTCGGCGAAACGGCGACATCGGAAGAACGCGAAGCCGTAATGCGCGCGCTTGTCCCGCGCAGCGCGGCCACGATGCAGTTGCCGATCGACGTGCAAGACTACGTCGACTTTTTCTCCGGCATCGAACACGCCACGAACCTCGGCAAAATCTTGCGTCCCGGCACGGAGCCGCTCCAGCCGAACTACCGCTACATTCCGATCGGCTATCACGGCCGCGCAAGTACCGTCGTCGTAAGCGGTACGCCGATTCGCCGTCCGCACGGGCAGCGCAAAGCGGCCGATGCGCCGGCACCGACCTTCGGCCCGACGCACCTCCTCGACATCGAACTCGAGATGGCGTTCGTCGCCGGCCCCGGCAACACGATGGGCGAATCAATCCCGGCCGATAGCGTGCGCGATCACGTCTACGGCTACGTGCTGCTCAACGATTGGAGCGCGCGCGACATCCAAGCGTGGGAATACCAGCCGCTGGGCCCGTTCCTCGGCAAGTCGTTCGCGACGTCGATTTCGCCCTGGCTCGTCTCGCTCGACGCGCTCGAACCGTTCCGCGTCGCCAATCGCGTGCTCGACCCCGAGCCGCTGCCGTATCTGCGCGTACGCGAAAACTACGCCTACGACATCGCGCTCGAAGTGCTGCTGCAAACCGAGCGATGCGCGCGCAGAACATCGCGCCCGCCATGATTTCGCGGACGAACTTCCGCGACATGTACTGGAACGTCGCGCAGCAACTCGCGCACATGACGTCCAACGGCTCGCGCGTGCGTGCCGGCGATCTGTTCGGCAGCGGCACGATCTCCGGCAGCGAGCCCGGCACCTACGGCAGCTTGATCGAACTGAGCTGGCGCGGCGCAACACCCGATCGCGTTACCGTCCGGCGAAACGCGCGCGTTCCTCGAAGACGGCGACACCGTGATCTTGCACGCGGCTGCGCCGGCACCGGACCGCACGCGCGTCGACTTCGGCGAGGTCCGCGGAACCGTACTCGCTTAGGCGGAGTCCACTAGATCGGGTCGTGGAACCCCTGGCGGATCATCTCTTCGCTCTGGCGGCGCGCTTCGCGGAACACTTTCGAATCTTTGGCATTGTTCGGATCGACGAGCAGCCGCGCGAGTTCTTCATCGAAGAAGCGCGTGACGTCGGCGGCGGTATGCATGCCGTGCAGATAGCGCTGCGCGATCATCAAGCGGTAGATGCGGTCGGTCGCGAGATCTTCCATGTAGCCGTCGAGCAGCGATGCGCCGCGGCCCATCAGATAGCCGTGCCGGTAGCGGATGACGGTGCGCACCGCGGCGCGCGTGCCGTTCGACCGTTTTCGTGCCGACGCCGTCGATCGACGGCCGCAGGTCGGGCGTCGGGTTCGCGACCGGGCTTGCGCTTCAAGCCCTGATTGGGCTCGGGGAACTGCGCGACCGCGATCGCGTTCTGATCCGGATGCCCGGTCCACGCGCCGTCGAAGAGGCACGTCGGCTTCGTTTTTCTTGTCGCGCTTCGAGCGCTTCGAGCGCGCGTGTGTTGAGCTCGGGATTGTTGCGATCCGGAAAGAGCGCGGTCATGCCGCCGATCGCGAGCAGCCCGTGCTGATGGCAGATTTCCGGAATGCGTTCGCGCAGCGCTTGGAAGAACGGCACGTCGGTCGGGATCGTGTTGCGGTCGGGCAGCACCCACGTCCGGATCGTCGAGGTTGAAGTGGATCAGGCTCGCCATGTAATCCCAGCGGCCGAGATTCAATCCCAGCAGATGATCGCGCAGCGTGTACGCAAATTCTTCGATCTGGTACGCGAACGGATGCGACTCGACCAGCGCCATGCACTTGATCGCGTCCGCCGGCTGGCCTTTCGCGACGGCGATCGCGGCGAACGCATCGCGCCACCACAGCGCCTCTTCGGCCGATTCGGTCTTCGGGATGTAGATCGCGAGCGGATGCTTGAGGCGCGAGAAGTCGATCTTGTACGCGAGCAGCGCGAGATCGAACAGCGAGGCCGACGTCGGCTCTTTGTAGACGCCGGCTTGCGAGAGATGCAGTCCGCGCACGCGCGTCCACAACACCGCCGGGCCGTCGGCGATCGACACGACCTTGCCGCCGCGCTTTTGCATCGGTGTACGTGAGCTCGCCGTAGTAGGCGGCGACCGCGTTGTCGATGCCCTTGAGCGTGTGCGCTGAAGAGGTTGGCCATCGAATCTTCGAGGTCGATCATCACGCCGGGCGCGCCGGAGTTGAGCATCTTCACGACGAGTTCGTGATCGTCGGCCGGTCCGGTCATCTGATTGCGCTGATCGGCGCACCACGCCGGCAGCTCGATGCGCCAATCGCCGCCGGCTTCGGTCAGCCCGCAGGTAGCTCGGGCGCTTGCCTTCGAGCGACGCTTTCAGCGCGGCTTTGCGGTTGGCGATGATCTGCTGCTGGCGCGGCGTGAACGCGTCGTGCAGCGGTTTGTAGAACGCGGCGAAGCGCGATGGCAGATTCGCGCTCGATCGAAAAGCCGTCGGGCGCCGAACTCATCGGCGGGATGTGCTGCGTCTTCGCCGGCATCATATCGGAGCGAGGGGCCCGTTCGTTCCGGGAGGTCCCCTTCCCGTTCGCGAACGTGCGCGATCGGCGTGCGCGGCCGTAGCTCAATCTGGATAGAGCAGGGCACTCCTAAGGCCAAGGTTGTCAGTTCGATTCTGACCGGTCGCACCACTCCGTTGTGTCTATTCGCGCTCCACGCGTTCGACGATCGCGTCGCCGTCGCGATCGATCACGATGTCGAAACACGAGCGGGCGGCAACACACCGGGCAATCCTCGACGAGATGCTGGCCGCCGTCCGCCGGTCGGATCGACGCCGACCGCGTTTTCTTCCCCGCAGGACGGGCACGCGTAGAGCACGTCGAGATCGAGCGGCACTAGTGCGCGAGCGCGCGGGCGGTCAGGATGCCGGCGGCGGCCGCCGGCGATGCCGAGCACGACGCTGCCGGCCACGTAGAGCAGCGCCGTGAGCGCGGAGCCGGCCGTCCAATACGCGAGCGCTTCGAACGAGAACGTCGAGAACGTCGTGTAGCCGCCGAGGATGCCGGTCGCGAGGAAGTAGCGCCAGATCGGCGGCAGGCCGGCTGCGGATTGCGCGAGCTCGATGCACGATCCCGATCAGGAACGAGCCGCTGATATTGATGAACATCGTCGCCCACGGCCCGGCCCGTCGCCCGCCCGAGCGACGCACGAGCTGGGTGACGCAGCAAGCGCGCGATCCCGCCGATGGCCGCCCCCAGCCCCACGGCGAGGATCGGTCCGCAGGTCGTATCGGGCATGGCTCGCCTTGCTGGTCACCTACGGCGAGCTCGCGGCGCGGGCCGCCCTTGTGGGGGAGCTTGGCGGTATGCTATCATGAACGCCTGGAACGGGCCCGGCCCCGTTTTCTTTATGTCCGGCGCTCGGCGCCTCACGGATTGAACGATGGCAAAAAAAGAGAACCGCGTGATGGTAACGATGGCCTGCACCGAGTGCAAGCGCCGGAACTACAACACGTTCAAAAACAAGCAGAACACCACCGACCGGCTCGAGCTGAGCAAGTACTGCCGCTTTTGCCGCTGCCACAAACCCCACCGGGAAACCAAGTAAGACTGACCCAGCTCGAGGGCGGTAGCTCAATTGGTAGAGTTGCGGTCTCCAAAACCGTCGGTTGCAGGTTCGAGTCCTGTCCGCCCTGCCAGATTTTTTGCGGTATAAGAACACACGATGAAATCGACTCCTAAAGGTCCGGGCACCCCGGCTCGCGCCGGCACCGCGAACCGCACGCCGGCCGGTCGCCCGGCCGCAACCGCCGCTCGGGCGCAGAACTCGCGCGCCGCGCAAGAGTTTTTCCGCGGCATCGTCTCGGAGATGCGCGCGTCACGTGGCCGTCGCGCGAAGAGTGGGTCGCGGCGACGATCCTGACGGTCGTCCTGGTCGTCGGCGTCGGCGTCTTCACCTACCTCGTCGATCTCGCGTTCGGCTGCGATCTTCAGCTTCCTCACGGGCGGAGCACGCTAATGGATCAGACTACGGTCGAGAACGTCGAGACCGTCGCGATCGTCGAAGACGCGGTCGACGCCGTCGTCGATGCGAAGCGTCGACGCGGCGGCGCGCCGCAGCCAAGGCGAAGACGCAACAAGAACTGGTTCGTCATTCACACCTACTCGGGCTACGAGAACAAGGTGAAGGCCAACCTCGAGCGCCGCATCCACTCGATGAACATGCAGGACAAGATCTTCCGCGTGCTCGTCCCGATGGAAGACGAAGTCGAGTTCAAGGACGGCAAGCGCAAGATCACCCCGAAGAAAGTCTTCCCGGGCTACGTGCTCGTCGAGATGGACATGGACGACGCGTCTTGGTACGTCGTGCGCAACACGAGCGGCGTGACCGGCTTCGTCGGCTCGCCGGGTTCGGGTGAGAAGCCCGTTCCGCTGCAAGAAAAAGAAGTCAAGACGATCCTCAAGCAGATGGGCATCGAGACGCCCAAGCTCAAGATCGACTTCGCGAAGGGCGACCGCATCAAGGTCACCTCGGGCCCGTTCTTCGACTTCACCGGCATCGTCGACGACATCCAGCCGGAAAAAGAAAAAGTCCGCGCGCTCATCTCGATCTTCGGCCGCGAAACGCCGGTCGAACTCGAGTTCTACCAAATCGAAAAAGTCTAAGCGGCATTGTCATCCCGAGCTTGTCGAGGGACAGAAGCAATCTAGCCCGATAGTGGCGGTCCCTCGACGACGCGCCCTCCGGGCGCTTTGCTCGAGATGACAATGGCGGAGGAACATTATGGTCTTGCGATGGGTAGAACCGCAGCATGAGAATGTTGCGGTTTTTTCGTCTCTTCCGGGTTTGGCATAAGTTTCAGGACGCGTTCCGGCTGATGCGTAGTCCCCTGGTGCCGCTGCATCTCAAGCTCATCGCCGGGGTGCTGGCACTGCTGATCGTCTCGCCGCTGAACATCCTTGGGGATATCCCGTTTCTTGGCTTGCTCGATGACGTTGCGCTGCTGAGCCTGCTGGCCGGCTGGTTCGTGAGCGCGGCAGCCCGGCACGCGGCCCTCGCCCCGATCGAGGGCGAGCTCGTGCGGGTGGACGCGGGACCGCCGGCTCGGGTATAATCTATGGGTTGCGCGCTTCGGCGCGCCGATCCGGAGGGCGACCCCGCCGCCGGACCGACCCAAGGGGCAGAACCGCGAGAGCGGTTCGTTAGGAGAACAATATGGCGAAGAAAGTCGTCGGCAAAATCGGCTTAGCCTTGCCGGCTGGCAAAGCGACCCCGGCACCGCCGGTCGGCCCCGCACTCGGGCCCTACTCGCTCAACATCATGGATTTCTGCAAGCAGTACAACGAACGTACTGCGAGCCAGCCCGGGATGATCATCCCGGTCGAGATCACGGTGTTCGAAGACCGCACGTTCACGTTCATCACGAAGACGCCGCCGGCGTCGTTCCTGATCAAGCGCGCGCTCGGACTCGAATCCGGATCGAAAGAACCGAACCGCAATAAGGTCGGCAAGCTGACGCAAGCGCAGATCACCGAGATCGCGACGACGAAGATGCCCGACCTCAACGCGAACGACATCGATCACGCGAAGAAGATCATCGCCGGCACGGCCCGTTCGATGGGCGTCGAGGTCGCATAACGTGAAAAAGCACGGTAAGCGCTTCAAGAACCTCGTCGCGGCCTTCGATCCCGAAGCGCTGTTCCCGACCAACGAAGCGGTCGCGCTCGTGAAGAAGAACGCCAACGCGAAGTTCAACGAGACGATCGAGATCCACGTGCGCCTGGGCGTCGATCCGAAGAAGTCGGATCAGAACGTGCGCGGCACGGTCAGCCTGCCGCACGGCACGGGCCGTTCGGTGCGCGTGATCGCGTTCGCGCGCGGCGACAAACTCAAAGAGGCCGAAGCGGCCGGCGCCGATTTCGTCGGCGAAAACGATCTGGTCGAAAAGGTCAAAGCCGGCTTCACCGATTTCGACGTCGCCGTCGCGACGCCCGACATGATGGCGACGATCGGTAAAGAACTCGGCCGCATCCTCGCGCAGAAGATGCCGAACCCGAAGTCGGGCACCGTGACGCCGAACATCGGCAACGCGATCCGCGACATCAAGGCCGGTAAGGTCGAGTATCGTCTCGACAAGACGGCGATCGTCCACACGCTCGTCGGCAAGGCGAACTTCGAAGAGAAGGCGCTGATCGAGAACATCGACACGCTGATCGACGCGATCGTGCGCGCCAAGCCGTCCGCGGCCAAGGGCACCTACCTGCGCTCGATCACGCTCGCCAGCACGATGGGCCCGGGCGTGAAGATCGATCCGACCCGCGTCAAGGCCACCGCCTCGACCGCTTAAACTCCCGGAGCGAGGGTTCGCGATGTATTACGAACCGGGCACGTCGCATCACGGCTTGCCCTTCGATCCGTTCAAATCGTGCGTCGTGCCCCGGCCGATCGGCTGGCTCTCGACGCTCTCGGCTGGACGGCGTCGCGAACCTCGCTCCCTTCAGCCAGTTCAACAACGCCACGTTCGACCCGCCCTATGTGATGGCGGCGTGCAACGCGAACTTCGACGGGCGCGAAAAAGATACGGTCGTCAACATCGAGCGCACCGGCGAGTTCGTCTGGAACATGGCGACCTACGAGCTGCGTGAGGCGGTCGTCGTCGTCGTCGCGCGAGTTCGGTCCCGGAGATCGATGAGTTCGAGGTCACCGGATTGACGAAAGCGCCGTCGCGCTTGGTGAAGCCGCCGCGCGTCGCGGAATCGCCGGTGAACTTCGAGTGCAAACTGCACACGACGGTGTTCATCCCCGGCGACTCGCCGATGGGCAGCTTCACGCTGATCATCGGGCGCGTCGTGGCGGTGCACATCGCCGACGGCTACATCCGCGCCGACGGGCGGCTCGACATCGAACGGATGCGGCCGCTAGCGCGGATGGGCTATCACGATTACACGAGCATCAGCGAGGTGTTCACGATGGCGCCGCAAACCAGTGCGATCGCGCAAGCCGGGCAAGAAGGCAACACCGAGAAGATTCACGCGGCGATGAAAACGGCGTCGCGCTTAGCCGGATAGCGCGCGCGCCGACTCCGCGTCGGGAACGAGAAAACAGCAGTACGTCGCAGCGCTGCCGGGTTGCCCGAGCACTTGCATCGTGAAGCGCAGCGTGCCGTAGGCCGTCTGCTCGATCGTCAACGGCAGCGAGCCGTCAAGCCGGCTCACGTCGTGTGATTCCCAGTGCGTGCGGAACGGTTCGCTCGCCTCCGATAAGCTGCGCACGAGTTCCACGTAGCTTTGGTCGGTTGCGTGCTGGCAGAACACGCCGCGAAACGTCGCGGCGACTTGACGCGCTTGCGTCTCCCACTCGCTGATCCGCTCGTGGTTCGCATAAAGGTACCAAAGCCAATTTTTCTGCTCGCCGGCGGCTTGGATGAGGTCGCCGAAGACCGTGCCCGCGAGGCGGTTCGCGGCAATGACGTCCATGCGCGTATTCAGGAGCATGGCCGGTCCGGCCGTGTAGCCGTCGAGGACGGCAAGTAGCGCCGGGTCGACGTCCTCGCCGGTGGCGGTCGGCGTCTGTCGCGGCAGATCCCCGCTCACGAGGCCGTGCAGGTGACGTGTTTCCGGCTCGCTCAGCCGCAGGGCTTTAGCGACCGCGTCGACCGTCCGCGTCGATACACGCAAGTCCTTGGCCATCTCGAAGAGCGTGTACCATTCCGCGCTGAGGCCTGCCAACTGGGCCACTTCCTCGCGGCGCAGGCCCGGGGTGCGGCGGCGGGCGGTGTCGGGCAGGCCGACGTCGGCCGGCTGCAAGCGAGCGCGGCGACTCATCAGGAAGCGCCGGAGCTCTGACGGCGTTCGGTCTCGAAGTCTGCGCTTGGAGTTAGCGTGGTGGGAGCTATCCCGGGGATAACGGCCCGGCTAGCTGGGGTATCGATCGTCTGCGACACTTCAACCATGCAAACCACCACCACGACCCGGACGTATGCAATCGATCCGGCTCATTCGGACGTCAGCTTCGCCATCCGGCATCTGATGCTCAGCAACATCCGCGGCACGTTCCACGGTCTGACCGGGACGATCACGCTCGGCGAGACCGGCGACATCCCGACGAAGATCGAGGCCGAGATCGACGTGACCTCGGTCGACACCCAAGAGCCCAAGCGCGACGGTCACTTGCAAGCGCCCGACTTTTTCAACAGCGGCGAACACGGCAAGATGACGTTCGTCAGTACCTCGATCACCGGCAGCGGTTCGACGTTCACCGTCGCGGGCGACCTCACGCTGCGCGGCGTGACGAAGAGCATAACGCTGAACGGCACCGTCGCCGGTCACGTCACCGATCCGTGGGGCAACGACCGCATCGGCTGGAGCGCGACCACGCGCATCAACCGCGTCGATTTCGGGATCACGTTCAACCAGCCGCTGGCAACCGGCGGCTTCATGCTCGCCGATGAGGTCGACGTCACGCTCGAAATTCAGGCCATTCCCGCGAAATAGCGTTAGGCGATGATGTTGGCCGCCAAGAGCGGGGTCGCCAACATCTTGTAACGCAGCGCAAGGTCGAGCACCGGCTGCATCAGTTTTGGATCGAGTGCGGTTGAAAACGTATTGCGCGGCATCGCCGTAAGACGCGCCAGATCGAGCTTGACGTAGTTGGCTTCGATCGCCGCGGAGTCGGGGCGATGCGCGTTCGCCCAACCGCCGGCGGCGTAGATCGCGGACGCGAAGCGCTTTGCCATGTCCGCGTTTTTCGTGAGCCAATCGCGCTGCGCGTACCAGCAGCCGATGTAGAAGCTCGGCGCGACGCTGTCGAACGGCACGGAGAGATGCTTGATCGCGTCTTTGTTGTCGGTGATGAACGGTTCGCCCATCAGCGCGGCGGCAACGGTGCCGCGCGCGAGCGCCGAGCCCATCTCGCCGAGCGGCAACTCAAAGAGCTTCACTTTGGAGAGGTCGGCGCCGCCCTTCTCGAGCCACAGCATCGTCGCCGCGGCCGGCAGCGAATTCAGCGTGCTCACCGCGACGGTTTTGCCTTCGAGATCCTTGGCGCTGCGAATGGGTGCGTCTTTCGCGACGCACAAGATCAGCGTCGGATCTTCGGGCCGCTGGACCGCGCCGCCGGCGAAGACGGCCAGCGGTACGCCGTGTTCGATCGCGTTGGCGATTTGGGTGAGTTCGCCGACGCCGACGTCGATCGCATTGCCCGCGACGGCTTGCAGAATCCGGCCGCCATTGGCGAGCGGTTGGATGTCGACGGTGACGCCGGCATTGCTGAAGAAGCTGCGGTCGCGGGCGTAGAACGCCTCCATATAGGGGTCGTTGAGGGCCACGCCCACACGCACCGGCGCAGCGGTTTGCGCGCCGGCGGTGCGTGCGAAGCCGAGCGCGAGTGCGGTTGTTCCCAAAGCCAGCGCGTGGCGGCGGTTCATGCGAATCATCGCGGCTGCCTTCGCCGCGGGCAGGTGCCGTGCCCGGTCCGCTTCAAGCAATAAACGCTGTGCTTACCGCTGAAGAAAACGCACTCTTGACGCAAACGGGTCCGGGGACGCCCGGCGGAGCGTTCATGCGCCGCTACTGGCAACCCGCCGCGCTCTCGAACGAACTCGGCGCCGACCCGATCTACACGCGCTTGCTCTCCGAAGACTTCGTGCTCTTTCGCGATGCGAACGGCGCGCCGGCGATGCTCGATCTGCACTGCACGCATCGCAAAGCCGATTTGAGTTACGGTCGCGTCGAGAACGGCACGCTGCGCTGCCTCTATCACGGCTGGCGTTTCGGCGGCGACGGCACGTGCTTGGAACAGCCCGGCGAGCCGGCCGAGAGCACGTATCGCGCGCGCATCAAGCAGCCGGCCTATCCGGCGCGCGATGCCGGCGGCATCATCTGGGCGTATCTCGGGCCCCGGCGAACCGCCGCCGCTGCCCGATCTGCCGTGGCTCGTCGCGCCGCGCGAGCAGAGCTGGGCGACGAAACTGCTGCACGAGTGCAACTACCTGCAGGGCAACGAGGGCAACGTCGACCCGCAGCATCTCTCGTTCTTGCACCGTACCTTCGAGTTCGACGGTCCGCCGCGTCAGAGCCATCTGCTCACGAGCATCGATGCGGCGCCGCAGATCGACGTCGAGGAAACGGCGTACGGCTTACGTCTGTATGCGATTCGCGATACGGGCGAGGGCGAGAAGTACGTGCGCGTCAGCAACTTCATCATGCCCAACGGGTCGGCGTTCCCGGCCGGACACGTCGTCGATCCGAAGGTGCAGCAACTCGATGAGAACCTGCACTACAGCCTGCACTTCCACATCCCGATCGACGACGTGACGCACTGGAAGTACCGCATCATGTTCCGGCTCGACGGCCCGGTCGACGTCGCGTTTCTCGAACGCTCGCAGAACGACTTCACCTCGGAATCATCGTACGAGCGCCCGCGCGCCGCGCGCAACCGCTATCAGCAAAACCGCGACGAACAGCACTCGCGAACGTTCACCGGCATGGGCCGCAATTTTCAGGACCACGACCGCTTTGCCGTCGAGAGCCAGGGGCGCGTGCTCGACCGCACGACCGAACACCTGGCGACGACCGATAAGGGCTTGATCGCGATGCGCCGCCAGATGCTGGCGAACATCGAAATCGTGAGCAACGGCGGTCTTCCGCTCATGACGGATCCGCAAACGGCGAACCCGTGCCGCGATCTCGTCGTGCGCAGCGCGCGCGTCCCGGCGGGCGAAAACCCACACGACGTCTGGCGCACTCCCGTCACGCCCTAGGCGCGTCTCGGTGGCCGGGATGCAGATGCGGTTGCGGCTAGACGGGGAAGGCGATCTCTTGCGCGTGCACGGCGCGTGAGGTGAGCTGGTAGCGGACGGCGACGTTGAGGATCGGGTCGAGGAGCTGCGGGTCGAACGATGTGGCGAAGACGTTGCGGGCCATCGTTTGCGCGACGTCGAGCGGCAGCTTCGTCAGGCGGCTCTCGATCGTGGCCGATTCCGGGCGGTGCGTGTTGACCCAGCGCGCGACATCGTAGAAGACGCCGGCGAGCTTGTGCGCGGTCGCGGTGTTGCTGGTCAGCCAGTCGCGCGACGCGGCGTAAACGTTGATGTAGAACGGCTTGCCCATCGCTTCGAACGGCACGCCGAGCGCGCGTTGCTCGGCCTTGGCGTTGCTCAAGAACGGCTCGCCCTGCAGTGCTGCCGCGATCGTGCCGCGTTCGAGGTCGGTGTTCATGTCGGGAAAGGGCAGCTCGAGAAACTTCACCTTGGCCGGATCGGCGCCATTGACGCGCAGCCATTCGATCGCCATGCTCGCGCTGAGGCCCTTGAGGGCGGGTACGGCGACGGTCTGATTCTCCAGATCGCGCGGGCCGTGGATTGCACTCGTCTTCGCGGTGACCATCACGAGCGTCGGGCTCGACTTCGCGAACAGGCAGCCGCCGGCAAATGCCGCCAGCGGAAAGCCATGAATGAAGGCATTGGCAACCGCGACGCAGTCGACGACGCCGACGTCGAGCGCGCCGGCGACGATCGCCTGGGCCGTCGTGTTGGTGTTCGAAAAGTTTTGCAGCTCGACGTTCAGGCCGGCCTTCTGAAAGAGGCCTTGCTCGACCGCGTAGGCGGGTCCCAAGCTCGAATCGTTGAGGTTGATGCCGATGCGAATCGGCGCGGGCGTTTGCGCGCCCACCTGCGTGCGCGATCCGGCAAGCAGGGCCGCGCTGCCCGCGCCGATCAGGGCCCGGCGGTTCACGAGAGCACGGCGTCGGCGAACTTCGGATCCCACACGTAGTCGAGTTGCGCGAGATCGGCGACGCCGATGATCGTGCCGGACTTCTGCAAGTCCTTGGCGCCCGCGAATTTCGGGCAGTACATCTCGATGAGGTTGCCGGAGGGGTCTTTGAAGTACATCAAGCCTTCGACGTGGTGGCGCGTCCAGGGTGCGTGCGTCTTCACGCCGTGATCTTCGAGCCATTTTTTCATCGGGAGAAAGTGCTCCGACTCGACCTGGAACGCGATGTGCGGAAATTCAGCATCGGCGGCGGCGACGGCGCCGCGCACGTCGCTCAAACCAATGACCGTTCCGGCGACATCGACCTCGGCAAAGTTCGGGGTGCCCTGGTTGACGATGCGGCCGCCGAGGACTTCGGCGTAGAACTTCGTCGACAGCTCGACGTCCTTCACGTACAAACTCACGTGGTTGAAGCGGCAGAAGTGCGGGCGCATCGCCAGTTTCTTCTCGAACGCCGCGATTTGTTCGGGGCTCCACGTAAAGCTGGGCATCGTTCTCTCCTAGGCGAGCAAACCGTTCTGACGGAGAAACTCTACACTCATCGCCCAAGCCTGTCCTGCGGCCCGCGGTTCGTACGCATCGTCGCGCACATTGCGGAAAAATCCGTGACCGGCCTCAGAGAAGACCGCTTGGGTGTGCACGATGCCGGCCGCGTTGAGCGTGTCGGCAACCTGGCGCCGCTGTTCGCGCGAGATATTTTGGTCTTTCTCACCCCAGAACATCAACAGCGGCCCATGCTGGCGCGGCACGAGATCGAACCACTGCGGGATATTGCCGCCGTAGAACGAGATCGCGGCGGCAAGCGGCACGTGCGCGTTGGCGAGAAACGCCGTGCGTCCGCCCATGCAGAACCCGACCGCGCCGACGCGCTTCGCATCAACCCCGCCGCCGCCGGCGCTTGCGAGCCAGTCGTAAGCCGCGCGCATATCCAGTCCTAAGCCCTCGGCCGTTACTGCTTTGCGGAACGGTAAGCGCTCTTCGCTGGTTGCGTCGTACGAGAGCACGCTGCCGTGGCCGCTGCGGTGATAGAGTTCGGGTGCGACCGCGACGAAGCCGAGTCCGGCGAAACGTTCAGCCACTGAAATCAGCCAGTCGTTGACGCCGAAGGCTTCTTGCAAAACCAGAATGCCGCTGCCCGTCGCGCCGGATGCCGGCTTTGCAACGTGAAGGATCATCTCCGTTCCGTCGCTCACATCAACTCGAACCGTTTGTATCACGGGTTCAGAATGCCGGAGCACGGAGGTCTTGTCAATCGTGAAGCATCCTCGCTCGTCGTTCTTGGCGATGATCGCCGCACAGCTCTCGCTGGGCACCGCCGCGAACGCGCAATCGCCTGCGGCGCCGTTGATTCGCATCGGGTCGACCCCGAACGACTCGTACGCCGAGCCGTTCTATGCCGAAGATCGCGGTTTTTTCACGCGCGACGGGCTCAATGTGACCGTCGAGCCGTTCGCGACCGGGGCCGGCGTGACGGCGGCGCTCGCCGGCAATGCGATCGACGTCGGCATCACGAACGCGATCTCGCTCGCCAATGCGTACGAACACGGCGTGCCGTTCGTGTTTTTCGCCGTCGCGGCCACCTATAATCCGGCTGAAGTGGCGTTGTGCGTCGCGGCCGATTCGCCGATTCAGCAAGCCAAAGACCTCAACGGCAAGACGATCGGCACGACGGCGATCCGCGATTCGAACTCGCTGCACGTCGTGGCGTGGATCGATCAGAACGGCGGCGATTCATCGACGGTGCATTTGGTCGAGCTGCCGTTCTCAGCGATGGCGCCGGCGCTCAAACGCGGCACGGTCGCGGCGGTTCCGATCGCCGAGCCGACGCTCAGCACGGTGATGAAAGAAGGCGGCCTGCGCATCATCGGTCACCCGATGGACGTGTACGGCAAGCATTTCATGGTGGGCGGCTGGTTTGCACGGCCGGAATACCTCACGGCAAATGCAGCGCTGATGCGGCGGCTGCGCACGACGATCTACTCCACCGCCGTGTGGGCGAACGGTCATCCCGACGAGAGTGCCGTGAGCTTGGCCAAATATGCGAAGCTCGATCCGGACGTCGTGCGCACGATGGGCCGCGCGCCCTATGGAACAACGCTCACGCCCGACATGCTGCAGCCCTATCTCGACCTCGGCTACAAATACAAATACATCGGCCGCCAGCTCAAGGCGACCGATCTGATCGCGAAGCTTTAGCGACGAATTACCTCGTCGCGCCTACGGGCCGGTAGCGCCGAAACGCGACGAGGAGTATTCCACTTTCGACATGACCTCGAGCACGGCAGGCTGACCGTTCTCGGTGGCGGCAATCGCCCGTTTGAGCGCCGGAATGATGTCCCCAGGTTGTTCGACGCGTTCGCCGTGGCAGCCCAAGCCCCGCGCCACATCGGTGTAATTCGCGCACATGTAGCCGACCTTATAGCGCTTCGTTGCTTCCGGGATGCGTTTGGAATAGGTCGACATCCATGAATTGTTCATCACGATCGCCAACACGGGAACGTTTTCGCGAACGGCCGTTTCCATATCCATCGCGGACATGCCAAAGGCCGCATCCCCCATGAACGCAACCGCGAGCTTTTCCGGGGCGGCCATCTTCGCGCCCATGATCAGCGGGAGCGACGAACCCAACTGATGCGCGTTGCCCCAACCCAAGAACGTGCGCGGCAGCGGAGCGTTGTAGAACGGCGTGAGGTGCGAGCGGGGCGTGCCGGAATCATGGGTGACGATCGATTTGCTGTGGTCGATCGTGTTCATGAGATCCCAAATGACGCGGTACGGTCCGATCGGGTTTTCGTCCGACGTCAGCTTCGGCATCCATTGCGCAATCCAAGACTCGCGCAGTTTGGCGATCTCCGCGGCAGCACCGTCGTCCGGCCGCCCGCCGCGTTCGCGCGCCTCGTCGATGAGCTGGCGCAGCACGATCTTCATGTCGCCGATCACGGCATGCTCGGTGTTGTGGTATTCGGTATTGAGGTCGCTCGCGTCATCGGTGCAATGCACGATCGTTTTGCCGCGCGGGATTGCGATCGCAGCCAGCGATTGCGTCAGACTCGCGCCGAGGCAAAACGCGAGGTCGCTCTCGCGCAGGAAGTGATCGTTCATTCCGGTGACTTCAGCGCCGGCACTCCCGAGCGAGAGCGGATGTTCTTCGGGAAAGACGCCTTTGGCGAGGTTGGTCGTCATGACCGGAACGTGGAGCAGTTCGGCGAGTTCGATTAATTCGGGCGCGGCATCGGCCCAGAGCACGCCCTGGCCGACATAAAACATCGGCTTGCGCGCCTTTTGCAGCAGTTCGATCGCCTTGGCAACGTCGCGCGTATCGCCCGCGCTCGCATACGAACGCACCGGCACGTAGCGCATTTTAGTTTCGTCGATCTGCTCGTCGGCGACGTCGCCCGGAAGCTCGAGCAAGACCGGACGCCGGCGGCCGTTGCGCAATTTCGTGAACGCCCGCGACGCCATCGACACCACGCGATCGGGGGTGTTGATCGTATCGGCCCACTTGGTGATGCCGTGATAGTTGCCGACCGTATCCGAGAGCGACGGCAACCCGACGCGATTGCGTTTCGCCGCGTCGGTAATCATGAGGATGGGTGATGAATCGGCGTAGGCCTGAGCGAAACCGACGAATGCGCTTTCGGTACCGGGCCCGGCCTGTACCGCACACACGCCGATTTTCTTGCCGTTGTGCACGCGCGTATACGCGTCGGCCATGTGCCCGACGGTGCGTTCGGTGCGGCACGTGATCACGCGGATCCCTTCGATCGCCGCCGCCTCGATGATCTCGGTCGTCGGGAAGCAGAAGAGGTACTCCGTTCCCTCCGCTTTGAGAATGCGTGCGAGAGCGATGCTTGCCGGTATCATGCCTCGGTAATGTTACAGCGGGGTTCCGCCGGCCTTGCTCACGCCGATCCAGGCGTTTTTGGTCCCGTCCCAGCGGCCGATGTATTCGCTATCCTCGCTGATCCCGCGTTGCGGGTACTTCACGAAGTCGTAGCGGCCGGCAACGCCTTCGAAGTTCCGCAGGCCGGCCACGTAGGCACGCAGTTGTTCCGGCGTCGCACCCACACCAAGTTTCTTCAGCGCGCTCGCTGCGATGAGCGAAGCGTCCCACGCCGCGGTTACCGAGATATCGATCTGGCCGTTCAGCGGCGCCATCGCATCGCGCAACTCCTTGATCAACGGCCGGACGGCCGGGTCGGGTGCGTCGCCGGCGATCATTGCTGCGGGCAGCGTGAAATAGAGTTGGGCCGGAAGGAACGTTGCATATTGGGCCATCTGTGCGTACGTCGCGTTCCCGGGGCTGATCAGCACCGGAAGTTTCTCGAGACCGGCTTCGGGCAGGCCGCGCAGCACGGTACCGGCGGCAACGCCGGTCGTCCACAGCACGATCAGATCGGGATCGGCGGCTTTGATGCGCGCGAGTTGCGCGGCCACCGACAAGTCGGTGGGGTTGAAGTGTTCCAAATCGACGAGCTTCAGCGCCTTGTTGGACGGATCGGCGATGGCCTGGTTGATCGCGTCTTCACCGTTCTGCCCGCTGGTGTCGGTCGTTACGATGGCGGCGATGCGCCGCATTCCCTTGAGCCGCGCAAAACGCAGGCCGGCCGCAACGTGATTGGCGGTCGTGACCGATGCGGCAAACATGAAACTTCCCGGTTTCGGAATGACCGCGTTCGAGAGACAAAATGCAAGCGGTCCGCCGTTGACAAGCGGCTGTTCGGCCGAACACGTCGCCGCCAGCGATGCGCCGAGAATCAGGTTGACTTTCTTCGCGACGAGGGCGGTGGTCAGCTGCACGGCGACGCGCGGATCCGAGGCCGCGTCCTGGATGATGAACTTCAACGGCCGGCCTTCGATGCCGCCGCTTGCGTTGAGTTTGTTCTCGAAGGCCTGCAACGCGATGACTTCGTTCTTGCCGACGAAGCCTGCGCTGCCCGTCAGCTCCGAAATCGCATATAGCTCGAACGGGTCGGCCGCCCGGGCGGGAGCCGGTGCGAGGAGGGCGGCGGCGAGCACCAGCGCGATCGAGCGCACGACGGCGCTCATGACGGTGACGCCGCGCCGACCGGCTCGGGCATCGGGAGCGGGCCTTCCACGCGTCGCCACTGTTTGGGCGGCGCACCGTTCTCGATCGCATCGAGTTCGCGAAAGATGATCTTGCGCAGCAGCGCGATGCCCGCGTCTGATGCGCCGAGCTGCTCGCGCGTGCGGTCTTGGACCGTGCCTTGTCCGCGCACGGCGGCGTAGTCTTGCGACATGATCGCATCGGCGGGCCGGATGTCGGGCACGCGGTGCTCCTCAAAGAGTATCTTGCTGTAATCTTGCGAGAAGAGGCTGAGCACGCCGCCGCTGTTGCGCACGGCTTCGCCGACTTCACCGCCCGGATACGCCATGATCGAGATGCGCAGCGTCTGCTCGTCGTCGATCGGCACTTGGTAGGCGCTAACGCGTATCCATGGGGCGCCTTTATAGGGCGGAGCGGAGTTGATGAAGTTGTTGTTCGGAAAGGTCCAGTTGCTGATCCGCACATTATCGGCGCCGCGCGTCGCGGTCTGACGAATGCCGGCCGTCGTTTCTTCGTAGCTCAGCTCGGGAATGGACGGTCCGATCTCTTCGCCGAGCCGCGTCGGCGTCGGCCACTGATGCACGAAACTCAAGTGGGTGGCGTCGAGCGAGTTTTCGGACTGCTGCAGCCAATTGCAATCCCACACATCGGCGTGGTTTGAGATGTCGTAGTCGGGGCGCTCGAAGTCCTCGCGGCGCGGCAGATCGAACTCGGGCGGCGCGCCCGCGCCCATGTACGCGAAGATGAGGCCGCCGTACTCGTGCACCGGATAGGCCGGCACCGCGACGTCGGGCAGCAACTGCCGCTCGGCGGGCATCTCGGTGCACGCTCCGGTTGCGTCGTAACGCCAGCCGTGATACATGCAGCGGATTTGATCGGCTTCGACCCAACCCGTGTGCAGGACCGTGCAGCGGTGCGCACACCGGCCGCCGATGAGGTGCGGCGCTCCGCTCTCACCGCGATAGAGCGTGAGATCCTCGCACATGATGCGCAGCGCGCGCGCCGTTCCCGGTGCGAGCTTGCTCGCGATGGCGACCGGCTGCCAGAACTGGCGCAACAGCGTCCCCATCGGCGTGCCGGGGCCCGTCTCGGTCAACCGCCGCAGCCGCTCTGCCCGCCGAGCTTGGTGATCGTCCATCATGCGACTCCCGCAAAGGCGATAGAAAAATTTTGCTCGAACGCCGTTCGACGAGTCTCGTCGCGGGGACCTCGTTGCTGCGAAACGGAGCGATGCATGGAACGTCACGATCAACGGCACGTGGAGCAGCTGAAGCTCTTGACGCAAACGGGCCCGGATACGTTGATGGGCAAGCTGCTACGGCAGTTTTGGCACCCGATCGCAACCGCGAGCAAGCTCGCGCCGGGTACCGCGCGTGCGATCCGCATCTTATGCGAGGACCTGACGCTCTATCGCGGTGACAGCGGCACCGCGTATCTCGTCGGCGGCCAATGCGCGCATCGTTGCACGGTGCTCCAAACCGGCTGGATCCAGGACGACCAGATCCGCTGCATGTACCACGGCTGGCGCTACGACGGAACCGGGCAGTGCACGGAGATGCCGGCCGAAAAGAACGGCAAACCGGAGCTGGTTCGCATCGCGGGCTATCCGGCCCACGAATACGCGGGCTTGATCTTCGCGTACCTGGGCGAGGGCGAAGCGCCGCCGTTCGATCTGCCGCGCAAAGACGCGCTCGAGGCGCCCGGCATGGACATCTCGTTGCGCGAAGACGTGTGGGACTGCAACTGGCTGCAGCAATGCGAAAACTCGCTCGATGCCACGCACGTGAGCTACGTGCACCGCTGGCCGACTCCGACGCGGCTCGGTGCGGAGATCGGCGCGACGACCGCCGGAACTCGAGTACGCCGAAACGGCGGCAGGCATCCGGCAGACGGCGATCCGTCCCAACGGCGTGCGCATCAGCAATTGGACGTTTCCGAACAACAACAACGTGCTGGCCGCGCCGCCGGAGCCCACCGATCCCTGGATCAACGTCAGCGGCTGGGCCGTGCCGATCGACGATGAGAACACGCTGCGTTTCATCGCCGCGGCCTATCCCGGCGGCGAAACCGGCGAACGTTTGCGCCGCAACGGCGGCCTCAGTACCGGCCGCGTCTTAGATTACGCGAAGGTGCTCTTCGAAGATCATCAGTTGCCGGACGTCGGCGTGGGCGATCGCATCACGGCGCAAGACTACGCCGCGGTGCGCGGCCAAGGCGTCATTCACGACCGCTCGAAAGAGCGGCTGGGCGCGTCGGATGCCGGGATCGCCCTGTTGCGCCGGATCATCTTCCGCGAACTCGACGCCATTCGCGCCGGCACGCCGCCCAAGCGGTGGACGAAGATCGAAGCGCCGGCGGTGATGCAACGGCTGGAACCCGTCGTCATGAGCGGCCCGAACCTTCGGCGCTCGTCGGTCATCGCGGGGTCTGGGTGCGACCGTTGCAGCGGGCACGATCGCGCGCAAAGCGGCGCGGGCGGCGGATCTCATTCCGTTACGCGTCGGCGGCATACCGATCGATCCGTCGGCGCAGTGCTTCTACGCGCAAGACCTCGGCATGTTCAAAGAAGCCGGCCTCGACGTGACGCTCACGGTGCTCGGCAATGGTGCCTCGGTGATCGCCGCTACCGCGTCGGGGGCACTCGACATTGCCAGCGGCAGCCCCGGGCCGGTGTTGCTCGCGCACCAGCAGGGCATTCGCGATGAAGTTCATCGCGACCGGCGTGGTCTATGCCGGCGCCGTCGTCAACGCAGCGCTCATGGTGCTCAAGAATTCTCCGCTGCGCTCGGGCGCCGACTTCAACGGCAAACGCATCGGCGTCGGCGGCTTGCACGACATGACGTCGTACAGCATTCAAGCATGGATCGACCGTGGCGGCGGCGACTCCAAGAGCGTGCAATTCGTCGAGCTGCCGTATGCCGCGATGGCCGTGGGACTCGAGCAGAACCGCGTCGACGCGGTCGGCATCATCGAACCGTTCATCACCGGTGCGAAAGGCGTGGCCCAAATCGCCGGCAACCTCAACGATGCGGTATCAAATCACTACCTGCTCTCCGGCTGGTGCGCCGAGAGCGGCTGGCTCGCGCGCAACGGTGAGGCCGCACGGCGCTTCTTCGTCGCAATGCAGCGCAGCGCGCAGTGGGCCAACACCCATCAGAAAGAGTCCGGCGTCATTCTGCAGCGTTACACGAAGATCGCGCCCGAGGTCATGGCCACGATGGCGCGTTCGCATTACGACGAGGCCGTGCGCGTGGACGTGAGCGAGATTCAGCCGGTGATCAACGTGATGGCGAAGTACGGCAATCTCAAACCATTCCCGGCAAGCGACGTCATCTGGACGCCGCCGAACGCGTAAGCAGCGACTGGATGTTGCCCGATTCGATGGCGGCGAGGCGCGCGCCGGTGATGCCGCCGTCGCGCAGTCCGTCGATCGCCGACTCGAAGTCCTGATAGGGGAAATCGCTCCCGAAGAGGATGTGCTCGATCGGCGCGAAGCGCAGCAAGGCATCGAGCGCCGGCGGGCTGGTTGCCGATGCAACGTCGAACCGCAGCTGCTGCAGTTCGTGCATCGCACCGTGCGGTAAGCGCGGGCCGCTTACGGGCGAACGGTCGGCAACGCGCGCGATGCGCGCGGCCAGCATCGGCAGCACGCCGCCGCCGTGCGAGAAGATGCATTTGACGTCGGGACACGCGGAGAACGTGCCGCTCGTGAGGAGGCTCACGATCGCGCGGGTCGAGTCCATCGGATACTCGATCATCGACGGCCCGACGTCGGGAATCAGGCCGCGGCAGCAATCCGCGACGGTCGGATGAAAGAACACGGTCGCTTTGCGCCGGTTGAGCTCGCGAAAGACCGGCTCGAACGCAACGTCGCCGGGCCAGCGATCGCCGTAGCTCGTCATCAAGAGAATGCCCGTTGCGCCCAGCTCATCCATCGCATACGCGATCTCGGCCAGGCTCGCTTCGACGTCGGGCAGCGGCAGCGACGCAAAGAAGCCGAAGCGGCTCGGGTGATTGCGCGCCATCTCGGCCGAGAACTCGTTGCACTGGCGCGCGAGCGTCCGGGCGAGGTCGAGATCGCCCCACCACACGCCGGGCGTCGAAACCGACGTGATCGCTTTCTGCACTTCGTTGCGGTCCATCGCCTCGAGCGACGTCGCCGGCGTCCAATCGATCATGCCGGGCTGCGAAGACAGCACCTCACCGATCTTGCCCTTGGCCTTCGCGGCCGCGAGGTATGGCGTTGGAAAGATGTGGTTGTGAACGTCGATCCGGTGCATGACGCCGCTACGCCTCGAGGCTCGCGCCGAGGCGCACGATGAGATCGAGCAACGCGCGCCGTTCACTCGCCGAGAACGGCTTCATCGACGCGTCGATCCCGGCGTGGTGGCGAAGAAAGGCTTTCTTGATCAATGCAACTCCCTTTGGGGTCAGCGTCACGACCGTGCTGCGCCGGTCGGCCGGGTTCTGATTGCGCGCGACGAGACCGTCGCGCTCGAGCGCATCGACCATCGACGTGACGGTGGCGTTCGAGGTGTGGACGAAAGTGCTCAAGTCGTTCAGGGTCAGGCCCTCGTCGCGTTTCGCGTAGAGCGTGACGAGATAGTTGAACTTGGTCGCAGTCGTTCCGAGCGGCGCGAGCCAGTCGTTAGCGCGATCGTTGATGCGCTGGGCGAGGGCCCGGATGGCGAAGAAGAGCCGCGCGTTGGCCGGATTGAAGTCCTTGCCGAAATCCCGCGCGAGCGCATCGAGATGGTCTTTGGGAATCACCAGCGTCCGCGGGCGTTTGCGGGCCATTCGTGGCTGATTTTCAGAGCGGCGCGGCGAACGCCTTTTCGTGGACATTCAACCACCGACATTGCGCGCGCGGCTCGTGCTCGACATCGCAGCCGAGCTGGCCGCGGCCGATCCGTTCAAGCGCAAGATGACCGTGCGCTTCGCAAGCGCCGTTCCGGAAGTGGTGCTCTCGAATTCGAGTACGCCCGACGGCATTACGGATGTGGCTTCGGGCGCGGTGACGCTTGCGACGATCAATCCTTCGGCCGCGCTCACGATCGCCTATCGCGGACACCCGCCCTTCGGTACGCCGCAGCCGGTACGCACGATCGCGGTCATGCCGTCAGCTGACGGCCTGGTGTTCGCGATGCATCCGCGCACCGGCGTGCAGTCGCTGGAAGACTTGGCCGCAGCGACGGGGCCGCTGACGATCGTATTGCGCGGCGAGCCCGAGCATTCGCTGCAATTCATGATGGACGACGTGCTCGCGGCGACCGGGCAGTCGCGCGCGTCGCTCGAAGCGCGCGGCATCAATCTCGAGCTGCGTGGCGGCATTCCCTATGCGGTCTCGCCGAAGTTCCGCGAGTTGGTCGCGGGCAAGATCGATGGGATCTTCGATGAAGGCGCCGATGAGTGGATGGCTGACGTGCTCGAAGCCGGGATGAACGTTTTCGGCATCGGTGAGAGCGGCGATCGCGCGGCTCGAAGCGCTCGGCTACCGGCGGCGCGTTCTTGACGGCGGGATCCTCACGCTGGACTTCAGCGGCTGGGCCATCTTCGTGCACGCCGACGCATCCGAGGATCTCGTCGAGATGATCTGTGCGGCGCTCGTTGCGCGCGACGCGACGGTCACGGCGCGAAATACGGCAGATGCGCCGTATGATGTTCCGCTGCATCCGGCTGCGGAACGGTTTTGGCGTTCTCGCGGGGAGTTATAGATTGTGGCGGTCCCTCGACGACGCACCTAACGGTGCTTTGCTCGGGATGACAAGTGAGTGACGGCTGCCCACTACAGTGTCCAGTGACGGCTGCCCACTACAGTGTCCAGTGACGGCTGCCCACTACAGTGTCCAGTGACGGCTGCCCATTTAGAAGTGGGGTTAGCCGACTTTTTCTTCGAGTAGGTCTAGGCGCTGGAGAATTTCGCGGTCGGTTACGACGAACAGGTAGGATGTTGTGTCGGCGGTGTGCGTTACTGCGGCGCGGTGGGGTAGGGTGAAGATGTCGCGCGCTTCCCAGTTCACGGTTCCGCTGCCGGCTGTGGTCGAGCCGCTGCCTTCGACGACCGTGCAGATGTTGTGCGCGCTGGTGCGGAACGGCAGCGTCGTCACGCCGGGATCGAGGCGTACGAGGTAGCAGTCGAGCAACGGCATCACGGGACCGGCCGTCAGCGGATTCACGTACCGCACGCGGCGCGCGCCGTCGCGGGTTGGAGCGCTCGCGTCGAGGGCGCGTTTCGCTTCGTCGAACGGGTAGCGGAACACGGGCGACACGGTTGAGGCCGGCACGTCCGGGATGACGTTGGCGCTCGAGAACGCCGAGCTGTCAATGGCAGCGGGGACATCGTGCGGCGGTCCCGGTTCGAACGAAAAGGTGCCCATGTGGATGTGCGCGTGCACGTTGAGCACGTCGAGCCACACCATCGGCTCCGTGCCTTCGTGCCAATGCTCGTGCCAGCACCAGCCGGGCGTGAGCACGAGATCGCCGAATTCCATCCGTGCGAGCGTGCCGTCGACCTTGGTGACGGCGCCGCCGCCTTGCAGCACGAAGCGCAGCGCATCGGGCGAATGACGGTGCGGGCGCGCAACCTCACCCGGCAGCAAAATCTGCAAGGCGGCGTTGAGGTTGCTGATCGTGTGGAACTCGCCTTCGCGCGCGTCGGGATCGATGAACGAGAGCACGCGGCGCTCGGCAACGGCCGGTGACGTCAGCGCGATCGCGCGCTGCACGAGCGGCTGCATCGTTTGCCACGACCACAGCACGGGTTTGCCGAGTTCGCCGTCGGGCGCGTGGGCCTGCGCGATCTCCCACAGCGGCTTCACGTGCGCGTCGCGCCAGCCTTGCTGGAGTTCTTCGGGCGAGAGCTGCGTCTCGGTCGTTGCCGTTACCATTTCGCCACGAGCTCCGGTGCGAATTGCACGCGCCAGTCGCCGCCCTCGGGCACGTAGTCGTCGTAGGGGCGAATGTTGCGATAGGTCGCGGGTTCGATCGCGCGCAGCGTCTCGCCCGATTCGACGCGGTCGGTCGCTTCGAGCAGGAGCTGGCGCGTCACGATGATCGCTTTGTCGGTGGTGCCCAAGTGTTCGAGCGAGCGATCGGCGATGCGGCCCATGCCTTCCTGCAAGGCGAAGTCTTGGGTGTTGATGCCGACGATGCCGGTGAACGTCTTCGTCTTCTGGCGTTCGCGATCGATCATGTAGTCGTTGGCGAGCGTTTTCTTCAGCTTGAACGTGCCGGGGACGAGATCGTCTTTGCCGCGGCCGTTCATCGCTTCCCAATCTTCGGCATACTCCGGCGTGATCGGATCGTCGCTCGAGTACGAGCAGGCCCAATTGTAGACGTAGGTGTGCTCGTCGTCGATCGGCACCCAGATGTGTCCGTCGAGCTTAGGAACCTCGGCGCGCCCGCCCATCAGCGACGTGACGCTGCCGCGCATCTGCTGCGCCGGCATCACGTAATGATACACGCGGACGTACTGGCCGTCTTCGCCGACGTCGCGCGTCGAGACGTAGGTGTAGCCGTAGTCGGTACGCTCGACGTCCAAGCGCGGTGCGCCGTCGCGATTGCGAATCCAGTTGCGGTCGCCGAGGCGTTCGTTGTGCGCGAACGACGAGTGGGCGGTATCGAGGCCGCCTTCGAGCCCTTGCAGATAATTCGCCTCTTCGTACGTCTTCGAGAGAATGCGGTGCGTGCGCGGGGCGCGCATCCATTCGTAGTCGGGACGCGCGGGCATCGCTTCGGGCGGCCCCATGTACGTCCAGATCACGTCGGCCGCTTCGAACGTCGGGTAGGCCTTGATCGTGACCTTGGTCTTGAACAAGCTGTCGGGCGGTTCGGACGGCATGTCGACGCAGGTGCCGGTAGCGTCGAACTTCCAGCCGTGGTAGACGCAGCGCAAGCCGCACTCTTCGTTGCGGCCGAAGAACATCGGCGCGCGGCGGTGCGGACAGAACGCGTCGACGAGGCCGACGCTG
This sequence comes from Vulcanimicrobiota bacterium, assembly GCA_963845455.1. Taxonomy (GTDB): domain Bacteria; phylum Vulcanimicrobiota; class Vulcanimicrobiia; order Vulcanimicrobiales; family Vulcanimicrobiaceae; genus Lustribacter. The sequence goes on from CAWJSM010000011.1 coordinate 166,232, forward strand.
CCGTCGGTCGCGCGGAACGCGATCAGATCTTCGCCGAGGAGCCGCACGCGAATGGGCGGGCAGTCGGGCTCAGGCAGCTCCATCGAGAGCGCGGCCGGCTGCCAGTACCGTCGGAAGACTTCACCGGCCGGCGTTCCCGGTCCGATTCTAACCAGCCGTTCGTTCTCTTCGGGTTTCAACATTTCGGAATGACCTCGGTTGCAAACATGTGCAGCGACCGCATCGCTTCGTCTTGCGGCATCGTGTTGAAGTTGATCTGGAGCGACGCGTGCTCGAATCCGCCGAATGCCTCTTGAACACGCGCGATGGAGGCTCGGATTTCCTCCGGCGTGCCGATCCAGGCCGAGCCGCTGGCAATCTGGGACTCCATCGTTTCCGTACGCAGTTTCTCGACCATTTTATCATACCCGGGATAGTCGGCGGAACTCGTGCCCTCGGCCCAGTCGGACGACGCCTCGACCAGCGAGTGCAGGTATGCTTCGACCTTGGGCTTGGCGATGCGCCGAGCGCGGTCGCCGTCGGCGTCGACGAACATTTGGAACGCCAGCATCACCTCGCCGTTGCCGGGGTGGCCGGCCGCTCGCCAAGCGTCGCGGTAGATCGCCAAGGTTTCGCGCATCTTCGGTCCGGCCAGCGGAATCGCCATGATCGAGTAGCCGTTGCGGCCGGCGAATTCGAACGACTCGGCGTTGCCGGTCGCCGCGACGTAAAACTTCGGCCGCGGCTGTTGTGTCGGGCGCGGCAGCGACGTCGTGTCGACGATCGTATGAAAACGGCCGCGATGCGTAACGTTCTCCTGCGTGAGCAGCAGTTCGATCTGCTCGACGCCCTCGCGGAAGCGCGCGACCGATTCGTCGGGTGAGATGCCGAAGCGCCGAAACTCGTGCGGCAGAAACGCGCGCGCGAAGCCGACGTCGAGGCGGCCGCCGCTGATGCCGTCGAGCATCGCGATCTCGCCCGCGAGTTTGAGCGGGTTGTTGAAGATCGGCAGCACGGCGCCGGTGATGAGCCGCGCGTTCGTCGTGCGCATCGCGGCGGCGGACAGAAAGACGATCGGGTTGGGACTGTAGCCGCCGTAGTAATGGAAGTAGTGTTCGACGATGCGCACGTGCGTGTAGCCGATGCGATCCGCCGCTTCGGCGATCGCCAGGCTGTCGCGGAAATAGTCCGCCGCCGATTTTTCTTCGGGCTTGACATCGGGAAAAAACTGAACGCCGAATTGCATGGCTGTGAGTCCCGGGAGACGGCAAAAAGAGTTTCGAACTCGTAATATCCGGCGCGGGGAGGAGCCCTACCTTCAGCGCCGGAGATAGGAGGCGATGTCGATACCTTCGATCGCGGATCAAACGGCCATTGCCGGCGTGGGCTGGACGAAATTCTCCAAAGCCTCCGGCACGAGCGTCGTGAGCTTGACGGCCGAGGCGGCGCTCAACGCGATCGCCGACGCCGGGCTCGAGGTCGACGACATCGACGGCATCATGACGTGGCAGTACAACACGGTCGACACCGTGTATCCGCGCGACTTGCACGTCGCGCTCGGGCTCAAGGCGTGCAACTTCCAGCTCTTCGATCAGCACGGCGGCACGTCGGCGTGTTCGCTGGTCGCGGCGGCTGCGATGGCCGTCCATTCCGGACTCTGCAAGAACGTGCTGATCTACCGGTCGCTCAACGGCCGCAGCGCGCGGCGCACGGGCGCGGCGCGGTTGCCCGAAGGACCGGGGCAGTGGATGGTGCCGTTCGGTGCCACCCACGCGGCGTCGATTTTCGGCCCGTACTACACCGCCTACATGGCGCGCTACGGCGCGACGACCGAAGACTTGGCGTACGTCGCCGTCAATACGCGCGCGCACGCCGCGCTGAACACGAAGGCCCAGATGCGCGCGCCGATGACGGTGGAAGAACATCAAAACTCGCCGTGGGTCATCTATCCGTTCCGGCTCTTCGATTGCTGCTTGCAGTCCGACGGCGCGATGGCGGTGATCGTCACGACGGCCGAGCGCGCGCGCACGCTGCGGCAGGCGCCGGTGCTGATCACCTCGTTCATGGGCGGAACCTATCCGCCGCAACCGAGTCCGGAGTGGGAAATCGAAGGTTTGCGGGCCGCGCCGATTCTCTACGAGCGCGCCGGACTGACGCCGCAAGACGTCGATTTCGCCGAACTCTACGATCCCTTCACCGGCATGACGCTGCTGCACGCCGAGGCCTTCGGGCTCGCACCGCAGGGCGGCGCGCCGGAATTGTTTCGCAGCGGCGGTGCGGGCCTCGACGGCGCGATGCCGATCAACACGCACGGAGGGCTCTTGTCCGAAACCTACATGCAAGGCCTCAACCACGTCGTCGAAGCGGTGCAGCAGTTGCGCCCCGGCGGCGTCGTCGACGATCTCTGCACGGGCGAGCATGACTACGACCGCGCGCACTGCCGCCAGGTGCGCGATCCGCACGTCGGTTTGGTGTGCGGCGAATGCGGCGCAGCCTCGCTGATCTTGCGGAGCGCCTGACGTGCCGCGCCCGGTTCCGGTTCCCGATGCCGACAGCGCGCCGTTCTGGGCGGCGTGCCGCGAACATCGTCTCACCGCGCAGCAATGCAACAGCTGCGGAAAACGCCGTTGGCCGCCCGCCGAGGTCTGCCCGCACTGCCGCAAACTCGGCGCGACGTGGGTGGACGTTCGCGGTACAGGCACGATCACGTCGTTCGTCGTGCAGCATCAGCCGATGCATCCGGCGTTCGCCGATGCGGTGCCCTACACGGTCGCGTTCATCAGCCTCGATGAAGCGCCGGAAGATCTGTTGCTTTTGAGCAACGTCATCGACATGCCGTGGGAGGACGTACGCGTCGGAATGCGCGTCGAAGTGACCTTCGACGACAGCACCGAAGGCGTCTCGTTACCGCTCTTTCGAGTTACGCCCCGGGAACGGCCTTAGCGGCGGCGTCGAAACCGATTTTGCTGTGCGTGCCGTCGCAAAACGGCTTGGTGACCGAGGCGCCGCAGCGGCACAGCGCGATGTTGGTTTTGCCTTCCGGAATCGGTACCGGATTGCCGTCGGCGTCGGTGAGATCGATGGGTCCGCTGACCAGATAGGGGCCGTTGGGACGGATTTTGATCGTTACATCTGCCATACCGGAGAACTACGATGATTGACGGCTCCATTCCCATCGATATCCGGCTCGTGCTCGCGATCGCAACGATCTTCATCGCCGGCGTGGCGAAGGGCGTCACCGGCATGGGCTTGCCCGTCGCCGGCGTGCCGATTCTCGTCGCGCTCTACGGCGATCTGCGCCTCGTGCTGCTGACGACGATCTTGGCCACCGCGCTCTCCGACATCCCGATGCTCTACCGGTTCCGCAAGAACTATCGCGAGGCGTCGATCCTCGTCGGGTTTCTTGATCTGCGGGCTGATCGGCATCGTGATCGGCACGCGCGATCCTGCTGTTCGTCAAGATGTCGATCTTGTGCGCGGTGCTCGCCGTCGGTCGTCATCGCCTTCATCATCGTGTCGTGGTTCGGCAAAGTGCCGACGATGAGCCGCACGCTGGCCTCGCGCATGGGGCCGCTGATCGGCTTCGTGTGCGGCATCATTCAGGGCAGCGCGGGCGCGTCGGGTCCGATCGTGACGACGTACCTCGTGAGCTCGCAGCTGACGCGCGCCGGCTTTTTGTTTTCGATCAACGCGATTTTCTTCGTGCTCGACTGGACGCAGTTCACGTCGCTGCAGCAACTGCACCTCACGACGCCGGCGATTTGGGCTTCGCGATCGTGGTCGCGGTGCTCGTCTTTGCCGGAATGGGCATCGGGTTTGCGATCCAAAAGCGCATCGACGATCTGATGTTCAAGCGCGCCGTGCTCGTGATGCTGGCGTTTGCGCCGCGGGTCTCGTGATCCGCGCACTGCGCGGTTAAAGGGAGAATATCAGGATGACTGTTATTGACCGGTCGCATCGTGATGCCGGTATAGTGGGCGCAGACGTGTTAGATACCGGGAAAGACTAGTCCGATAAGCGGGAAGAGCGACGATCAGCTTCGGACGGTCGCGCGTTCGGCCGACGTTCTGGAACTGGTGATCAGCTCGGGCTCGACGACGCTCAAGGACGTGCAGCGCGAACTCGGGCCTCGGCCACACCGTCGCGCATCGCATCTTGCAGACGTGGACCTCGCTGCACTATTTGAACTTCGACGCCAGCGCAAGGTCTATCGGGCCGGGCTGAAGCTGCTGTGGACGGGGATGCGCGTGCGCGCGGCGCTCGACAATCCCGATCTCGACGGCGCGCTTGCGTCAAGTGCTCACGACGATCGGCTTCACGGCGAACGTCGGCGTGCTCGACGGCCGCGCTCGTGCTGCACGTCGCGCGCAACGAAGGCCGCTACGGCCCGTTCAATATCGAAGTCGGCTCGGCGCTGCCCGCGCACGCAACGTCGCTCGGCCGCGTGCTGCTCGCGTTCGAATCGGAAGCGAACGTGATCCGGCGCTACGCGGATCACGATCTCACGCCGTACACCCCACGACGATCACGGCGATGCCGACGCTGCTCGACGATCTGCGCGAGATTCGCAGGCAGAAATACGCGTTTTCGTACGGCATGATGGAGAGCGCGACGGCGTCGGTGGCCGTGCCGTTGCGCGATGCCGACGGCCGCGTCGTCGCCGCGATGAACGTCATCGGCCCGATGAGCGAGTTCGGCAGCGAGGCGATTCGCGACCGGATCTTGCCGGTGCTGACCGAGATCGCCGCGCCGCCCGTCTCCCTCCCGCCCTGATCGCGGACGTCATTCTTGAAGGAGTATCGAAACATGAGCGCATCAGCAAACGGCAAGCCCGTCCCGGGCGGCAAAAACGTTCTCGTCGAGTTCGAGGACGGCATCGCGTGGGTGTCGCTCAACCGGCCCGAAAAGCGCAACGCGATGAGCGTGGCGCTCGCCTACGAGATGCTCGAAGTGCTCGAAGCGCTCGAGATCGACGATCGCTGCCGGCGTGCTCGTGCTCACCGGCACGGGCGAAGCGTTTTCGGCCGGCATGGATCTCAAGGACTACTTCCGCGCGACCGACGGCATGCCGATGCTCGAACGGCTGCGCGTGTACCGCGCGAACGCGATGTGGCAATGGCGGTTGCTCGCGCCCTATCCGAAGCCGACGATCGCGATGGTCAACGGCTGGTGTTTCGGCGGCGCGTTCACGCCGCTTGATCTCGTGCGATCTCGCGATTGCGGCCGAAGAAGCCACGTTCGGTCTCTCCGAGATCAACTGGGGCATCATCCCGGCCGGCATCGTGACCAAGGCCGTCGCGCAAGTGATGAACCAGCGCGACTGCCTGTACTACATCATGACGGGCGAGACGTTCGACGGGAAGCGAGCGAAGGAGATGGGGCTCGTCAACGACGCCGTGCCGAAGGATCAGCTGCGCGACCGCATGCGTAAGCTCGCGAAGACGCTGCTGGAGAAGAATCCGGTCGTGTTGCGCGCCGCGAAACACGCCTACAAACACGTCCGCGACATGAATTGGGAGGACGCGTCCGACTACCTCGGCGGCGAAGATGGATCAGGTGTCGTTCTTGGACAAAGCCGACGGGCGCGGGCAGGGCATGAAGCAGTTCCTCGACGACAAGTCGTTCAAGCCGGGTCTCGGCGCGTACAAGAAAAACTAACGCGGGCGCGATGAAAACCCAGGTCTTTCTCGACACCGTTCGCGCAGTCGCGTTCCCGACCGCGAAGCGCTCGTGTGCGAGGACACGCGCGTGAGCTATGCCGAGTTCGAACGGCGAACGAACCAGCTCGCGGCCGTGCTGCACGGGCGCGGCGTGCGTCAAGGGCGATCGCGTGCTGCTGCTCGTCAACAACGGCATCGCCTGGCCGCTGTTGTGCCTCGCGGTGATGAAGCTCGGCGCGCTCGTCGTGCCGGTGAGCACGCGGCTCACCGCGCACGAAGTCGCGTTCCTCGTCGGCGACGCGGAGCCGCGCGTCGTCGTCGCGTCCGACGAGCTGCGCGATATTCCGTCGGGCCCGGTGGTGACCGTCGGCGAGCTCGAGGCCGCGGCAGCCGGCGCGAGCGATGCACCGTGGCCCGTGCCGCATGACTCCGACGATTGCATGATCGGCTACACGTCGGGCACGTCGGGCACGCCGAAAGGCGCGATCACGACGCATAACAACCTCGTGCTCGCCGCGATGATCAACAACTACGATTACGGCTTGACCGAGCACGATCGCATGCTCGTCACGACGCCGTTCGCCCATCGCACCGCGATCGCGCGCCTGTACAACACGCTCACGCTGGGCGCGACGCTGGTCATCATGCCGCGCTTCGATGCGGCCGAGACGCTCGCGACGATCGTGCGGGAGCGCATCAGCGTCACCGGCCTCGTGCCGACCGTTGCGCGCATGATCCTCGATGCGTTCGAGGGCGATGCGAAGCCGTATGCCAACCTGCGCATGATGATCTCGGTCGGCGAAGCGTTCCCGATCGAGCTGAAGAAGCGCCTCTTCGCGACGCTGCCGAACATCAAGCTCTCCTCGGCGCTGGCGATGACCGAAACGTTCGGCGCGGCGGTGCTGAAGTCGGAAGATCAGATCACGCATGCGGGTTCGGCCGGCCGGCCGGTGCCCGGTGTTGAGGTGATGCTGGCCGACGATGCCGGCAAGGCTGTCCCGAACGGGGAGATCGGCGAGATCCTCGTGCGTTCGGGCGTGCCGGGCGCCGAGCTGATGATGCGCGCGTACTGGAACCGTCCGAAGGAAACGGCCGAGGCCTTTCGCGACGGCTGGTTTCTCACCGGCGACATGGGGCGCTTCGATCCCGACGGCTATCTCTACATGGTCGACCGCAAGAAGGACATGATCCTCAGCGGCGGCCTGAACATCTATTCCAAGGAAGTCGAGAACGCGATCCTCTCGCACCCCGCAGTGGCCGATGCCGCCGTCGTCGGCACGCCGGATGCGCAATTCGGCGAAGCCGTCGTGGCGTTCGTGGAACTGAAGCCGGCCGCGCACGTCACGGAAGCCGAGATCATCGAACACTGCCGCGCGCTGATCGCCAGCTACAAGAAGCCAAAGTACGTCTTCTTCGAACCCTTCCCGAAGAACGCGCAAGGGAAAGCGCTCAAGAAAGACCTCCGCGAGCGCCTTGCCGAAAAGGTCACGAATGGATGATTTTGTGCGGGTCTTTTCGCTCGGCGAGGTGGCGCCGGGCGCGGCGCGCGTCACGCAGGTCGGCGAGTATGACGTCGGCGTGTTCAACGTTGACGGAACGATCTATGCGATCGACAACGTCTGCCCGCACGTCGACGGACCGCTGCACGGCGGCAAGGTAAACCCCACCGCCTGCACGGTGCAATGTCCGCTTCACTTCCGCGAGTTCAGCCTCGTCGACGGCACCGAAGAATACGGCCGCCAATCGGTGGCGACGTTCCCGGTGGAAATTCGCGATGGCGAGATCTACGTCGCGTCGACGCCGCGGCCGCTGGTGCCGGGACGCCAACGCACGTAGCGGATTACTTCAGGCGTTTTTCGACTGCCGTCCAGTCGACGTTGCTGAAGAAGGCTTCGATGTACTTGGGGCGCTCGGCGGGTTTGTAGTCGAGCAGGAAGGCGTGTTCCCACACGTCCATCACGAGGATCGGCTTGAAGCCGGCCACATTGCCGTCTTCGTGCAGCGTCACCCAGTGATTCGAGAGCCGGCCGCTCGTCGGATCCTGATACAAGATCGCCCAGCCGACGCCGCGCATCGCCCCGGTCGCCGCGAAACTTTTCTTCCAAGTTTCGAAGTCGCCGAAGCTCTCGTTTACGGCGGTGACGAGTTTGCCCGACGACGGTGCGGCGCTGCCGCTCGAGGTCAGGTTGTCGAAGTAGTACTCATGCAAGACCATGCCGTTGTACTCGAAGCCGAGGCGGCGCGTGAGTTCGGCGAACGCCGGTTCAGCGGCTGAACCTTTGCCGGCTTGCACGAGGGCGGAGATCTGATCGTTGAGCTTGTTGGTGTTCGTCACGTAGCCTTCGTAAAGGCCGAAGTGAACCCCGAGCGTGTTGTCGGAAATGCCCTGGAGACCCTTAAGGTCCCACTTCTTAGCGGTGTACGCTTGTTGCGTTGCGGTCGTCATGACCGCAGTCTACCCAAAAAAGAGCGCGCAACGCAATGCGTAATAGCGCTCGCTTACACGTTAGGTGCCGTCGGCCTTAACGTTCGGCGTCGTCGAAAACTCGACGTCCTGATATTTTGGTCCCTGTTTCGTCACCTTGCGCATGTACATGTCTTGCGTGATGTCGCGCGTTTGCGGATCGATCTGGATCGGACCGCGCGGGCTCTCCCACTTCATGCCGCTCCAGATCGCCATCGTCTTGTCGGGATCGATCGTGCCCTTTTGCGCGGCGACGGCGCGGTCGAAGGCCGTCATGCAATCGTAGGCGGCCACCGCGAAGAAATCCGGCTCGAGCGTTTTGGTCGAATCGGCTGCGTGGAACGCGCTGACGAAGTCGCGGTTGAGCTTCGAATCGTGCACGGCAGCGTAGTTCAGCGAGCTGATCACGCCGTTGGGCTCGTCGCCCATCTGCGGCAGGGCATCCTCTTCGAGCGCGTCGCCCGAGGCGAGAATGCGAATGCCCATTTTGTCGAGTCCGGCTTGATGGAAGGCTTTGAAGAATGCAACCGCCGGCGTGCCCGCGCCGACGAAAACGAATACCGCATCGGGCTTGGCATCTTTCACGCGCTGGATGTACGCGCTGAATTCCGTGTTGTTGATCGGCACGAGCACTTCGCCGACCATCTTGCCGCCGGCAGCGGTGAACGTGTCGGCGAACGCCTTGCCGCCGTCGATGCCGGGCTGGTAGTTGGCGAGCACGTTGTAGACGGTCTTCACGCCGTTCTTCCAGGCCCAGTTCGCGAGCGGAACGGTGATCTGCGCCATCGTGACGCCGATCCGCGTCGAGTACGGCGCCTTCGCGAGCAGGCCGGAGCCGGCCGCGTTGACCATGCAGTACGGCGTCTTCGATTGCGTCGATGCGGTCGACATCGCGACCGCGTTCGGCGTGTACGATGCTGCCCATGAGGAAGTCGACGTGATCTTGCACGACGAGTTCGGTCGACGAGGCGCTTCGCGACGTCGGGCGCGGGGCCGGTGTCATCGCGCTTGATCATCTCGACCTTGCGGCCCGACATCATGCCGTGGTGCTGGGCGAGCCACGCGGCGATCGCCGCATCGACGACCGGGCCGGCGTCGGCCGACGAACCGGTGTACGAGTACACGATGCCGATCTTGACCGGTGGCAAATCGGCCGCGCCGGCGGCCGTGAGCGCAAACATCGCGACGAATGCTGCAACAATTATCTTCCGTAGGTGCGTCATCCGAAAACTCCCCGGCTAAGCGAGTGGTGTGAGGCTATGCTCGTTTTTCGATCGTGTAGCGCCCGAGCGCGTCGCGCCCGATGGAAACTTCCTGGCGCAAGCTTCGCGAGTTCGAGCACGATCTCGCGGCCGTCGCGGCTGCCGGCGGCGGCGATCAGCTCTTCGAAACGCTTGGGGCCGTCTTCAAGGGCGGCGCGGATCGAGGGAAAGCGTTTCGTGCCGTACGTCGGGATCTCGGGGATCGAGCGATTCGATGCCGCTGCGGCCGAACGCCACGGTGAGGTCGAAGCCGGCCTTGGCGCCGATCCGTTTGCCCGGATCGAGCGAGGGATCGAGCGGCAACGCGCGCATGTTCTGATGGACGACGAGATCGCGATCGGCTTGGAAGCGCGTCGCGAGCGCCCAATCCATCTCGGCGTCGGAGAAGATGTCGATGTCGGGATCGACGACGAACACGTTCTTCACGTTGGCGAGGCAGCCGAAGACGGCCGAGATCGCGTTTTGCGCTTCGCCCGGCACGCGCTGCCGCATCTGGATGCGGACGTTGTAGTTACCGCCGCTCGAAGCGGTCGCGTAGATCTGGCGCGGTTCGCGCACCGCGGTCTGCAGCGCGTTCCAGATGATCACTTCGCTGCGCAGCGCGCCGAGCTGGGCCGTGTCGGTGTACGCGAGCTGCTTGCCGCTGATGCTCGCCGTCTGAAAGAGCGCGTCGCGGCGGTGCGTGATCGCGGTGAGAGTGGAAGACCGGGTTGTTCTTCACGCCGCCGTAGTAGCCGAGGAATTCGCCGTACGGGCCTTCGGGCTCGACGAAGCCGCGTTCGTCGAGGTAGCCTTCGAGCACGTACTCGGCGTCGGCCGGAACGCGCACGTCGTTGGTGACGCATTTCACGACCGCAACCGGCGCGTCGCGCAGCGAGGACACGAGGCCGAGCTCGTCGCCCGGCAGGCGCATCATCGAGGCGACGTAGTCGATCGGATGCGCGCCGACGACGAAGCTGATCGGCAGCCGTTCGCCGCGCGCGACGGCCGCTTCGTAGATCGCCTTGAGATCGCTCGGCGTGTGCAGATCGATCCCGGTTTCGCGGCGGCCGCGCAGCATCAAGCGGCGGATGCCGACGTTGGTGAGGCCGGTCAGTTTGTCGACCGCGTAATCGATCGACGCCGAGATGAACGGTGCGCCGTCGTAGCCGTGCTGCAAGTGCACCGGCAGCTTGGTGAGATCGGCGTCATCGCCGGTGAGCACGACTTGCTGAACCGGCGCTTCCTCGCGGCTGACGTCGACCAGCACCGGCTCGTTGCGCAGGCGGCGCGAGACCTCGGCGCGCAACTCGCTCTGGGGAACGCCGAACGCGCGGGCCAGGCGTTCGCGGCTGGCGGTGACGCTGGCGACGATCTCGGCGCCTTCGGGCCCCACGTTGCGAAAGAGGACGGCTTTCGGATTGCCGTCGACCATGGCGGCGACGTCGACCAAGTCGATCGGCGCATCGTGGATCTCGAGCTCGTCGGTTCCGGCCAGCGATTCGATGAACGAACGCAGGCGGAAGCGTTCCGTGTCGATGCCGTGGTGCGAGGGGCGGGGCGCGGTTTGCATAGCAAATCGGCCTTCGCGTAGCGCACCCATGATCCCGCCGCCGGTGCGGAGAACGGGCAGGGTATGAACGTGACGTTCCGCGTCAACGGCGTCGAGCGCACGCTCGACGTCGAGCCGCGGCTGCTGCTCGTGCAAGCCTTGCGCGAGGAACTCGGACTTGACCGGCACGCACGTCGGCTGCGATACCTCGAGCTGCGGCGCGTGCACGGTACTGCTCGACGGCGTCTCGGTGAAGAGCTGCACGATGTTCGCGGTGCAAGCCGAGGGCCGCTCGGTGACGACGATCGAGGGCATCGGCACGCGCGAAGACCTGCATCCGATGCAAGAGGCATTCTGGACGCAGCACGGCTTGCAGTGCGGGTTCTGCACGCCCGGCATGATCATGAGCGCGCTCGATTTGATCAAGCGCAATCCCGAACCCGACCGAGGAAGAGATCCGCTTCGGCATCGAGGGCAACATCTGCCGCTGCACCGGCTATGAGAACATCGTGAAAGCGGTCACCGTCGCGGCGGCCGCGGTGCGCGGCGCAATGATTCCGGTTGCCTTCAACTACGTTCGCGCGCGCGACGTTCCCGATGCGCTGCGCCTGCTCGAAGAAGCACGGCGACGACGCGAAGCTCCTCGCCGGCGGACACAGCCTGATCCCGATGATGAAGTTGCGGCTCGCGGCGCCGGCGACGATCATCGACATCGGCGCGATTCCGGGTCTCGCCGGCATCAAGCACGACGGCAAGCGCATCGAGCTCGGCGCGCTGACGACGCACGCGGCGCTCGCGTCGAGCCGCGAGCTCGCGCAGCACGCGCCGGTGCTCTATCAAGCCGCGAACGAGCTCGGCGATCCGCAAGTCCGCAACCGCGGCACGGTCGGCGGCGCGTGCGCGCACGGCGATCCGTCGGCCGACTATCCGGCCGTGATGCTGGCGCTCGACGCGACGTTCACGCTCACCGGCGAGTCCGGCACGCGCGACGTCGATGCCGACGCGTTCTTCTTCGGCATGTTCGAAACGGCGCTCGATCCGCTCGAGGTGCTCACCTCGATCGCGTTCGCGTCCGCGCCGAACTCGGCGTACGCGAAATTCCACCATCCGGCGTCGGGCTACGCGGTCGTCGGTGCGGCCGTCAACCTCACGCTCGCCGGCGGCCGCATTGTCGCCGCGCGGGTCGCGTTCACCGGCGTCGGCGATGCGGCGTTCCGTGCGCACGGCGTCGAAGCGGCGCTGGCCGGCGTGAAGACGGACGATTCCGCCGCGCTCGATGCGGCCTGCCGGGATGCCGCGGCCGGGATCGAGGCGCGCGGCGACACGTTCGCCTCGGGCGAATACCGCGCCGCCATGGCCGACGTGTTCGTCCGGCGGGCGGTCGCCAAGGCGCTGCAACCCGGCTGACGGGGGCTTTGGTTCATAGCGAGCACGACCGACAGGAGAGACGAACAAATGGCGACTGATTTCCGCAGTGGAAAAGACTTCCCGCGCCGTGGGCGCGACCAAATCGGCGACTTCTACTGGCTCGCGCGCGTGTTCGACAAAGCGCGTGCCAAGCGCGACGACACGATCTTCGATTACATCTATCCGTGTCCGATCGATCGCGGCGTGTTCGAACGCTGGGGCATCACCTCGGCGCAGTTCGACGAAGCGCTGAAGACGATCGACACCGACGAAGGCATTCTCGCGTGGGCGAAAGCGCACGTCTCCGACGCGCAGCGCGAAACGGCCAACACCTGGGTGATCGTCGAGAAAGCAGCAGAGCCTCGACAAACAAGACGCCGAAGAAGGCGTCCTCGCCGCTTAGTCCCTTATGTCACCCCGAGCTTGTCGAGGGGCCGCCACTCAGCGACATCGATAGTGGCTGTCCCTCGACAAGCTCGGGATCGACTGCATCGCGCGCCAGATTTTTTCCGGCGTCGCCGGCGTTTCGATGTGATCGACGCCGTAGTCGCGTAGCGCATCGCAGATCGCGTTGACGATCGCGGCCGGTGCCGGCGTCACGCCGCCCTCGCCGCCGCCTTTGACGCGCAGCGGATTGCCGGCCGTGGGGTGTTCGCGCAGTTCGACGTCGTAGTTGCGGCACTTGGAACGAGCGCGGGACCGCGTATTCCATGAACGTTCCGCCGCGGACTTGCCCCGATTCGCGATCGAAGGAGAGTTCCTCGTAGAGCGTCTGTCCGATCCCCATCGCGATGCCGCCGTGCGTTTGGCCGTCGAGGATCAGCGGGTTGATCGCCTGACCGACGTCGTCGACTTGCGAGTAGCGCTCGATCGTCACGACGCCCGTGGCGGGATCGATCTCGAGTTCGCACACGGCGCAGCCGGTCGGGTGCGCCGGAATGCGGCCGGCGAAATCCGCGTCCGCCGACGAGCGGTTCGCCCGCGCGTTCGGCGATGGCCGCGATGGCGAAGAGATCGCCGGCGGCTTCGGGATGCGCGGCGCCAATCACGCCGGCGCGTTCGCGCAACTTCGCCGCACGTTTCGACGAGCAGCGTGCCGACGATGCGCATCGAGCGGTTCGAGTGCGTGCCGCCGCCGATCGTGATCGCGCGCGATTCGCCTTGCACGAGCCGGATCGATTCGATCGGCACGTCGAGCAGTTCCGCCGCGACCTGCGCGAAGGTCGTTTCGTGGCCTTGCCCGGTCGATTGCGTGCCGGTGACGATTTCGACGATGCCTTCGCTGCGCACGTTGAGGACGAGGCGCTCGCGCGGCGCGCCGACCGGCGCTTCGACGTAGTTGGCGAAGCCGATGCCGCGCAGTTTGCGCCGCTCGAGCACTCGCGGTACGGCGCGCTTCGAAGCCGGTCCAATCGGCATGCACGAGCGCGCGGTCCATGTTGTCGGCGAAGTCGCCGGAATCGAGCGTCAGGCCGACGGCGGTGCGGTACGGCAGCTGCGTGGTGCGCACGATGTTGCGGCGCCGGATCTCGACGCGGTCGAGGCCGAGTTCTGATGCGGCAATGTCGAGCAGGCGTTCGATCGCGTGCGTGGCTTCGGGCCGGCCCGCGCCGCGGAACGGCGCGGTCGGCGTCGTGTTGGTGATCGCGCCGCGCGCGCGGACGAATGCGAGCGGAACGTCGTAGACGCCGGTCGCGATGCGATAGGCATTCTGCAGCGGCGCGTAGCCGACGGTGTAGGCGCCGATGTTGCCGGTCATCGTCGCGCGCATCGCGAGCAGACGCCCGCGCGCGTCGAACGCAAGCGCGACGTTGTCGGTGATGTCGCGGCCCTGGAAGTCGGTGACGAACGATTCGCTGCGGTCGCTCGTCCAGCGCACGGTGCGGCCGATGCGTTTGGCGGCCCACGCCAGCACCAGCGGTTCGGGATGCAGGTTCGTGCGCGAACCGAATCCGCCGCCGACATCGGGCGAGCTGACGTGCACGTGCCCTGCGTCAACGCCCAGCGCCTGCGCGATCGAGACGCGGTACTTGAAGACGCCTTGGCTGCCGGCGACGATCGTGTAGTCACCGCTCTCGGCATCGTACGAGGCGATCGCCGCGCGCGGCTCCATGTGACACGTGACGATGCGGTGGTTGTCGAACGTGCGCTCGACGACGAGGTGCGCGTTTGCGAACGCGGCCTCGGAAGCGGCTTCGTCGCCGAACGCGAGGTCGAAGCAGCGGTTCCCGGGCGCTTGCTCCCAGATCAGCGGCGCCGCGGGATCGAGCGCATCCTGCGCGTTGACCACCGCGCGCAGCGCTTCGTAATCGATCTCGACGAGTTCCATCGCGTCGCGCGCTTGCGCCGCGGTTTCGGCGATGACCACCGCGACCGCTTCGCCCGCGTGGCGCGCGCGGTCGTACGCGAGCGGCAGCTGCGGGATGTCGGCCACCGGCGGTTCGCCTTCGGGCGCGACGAAGCCGGGGCGCTGCCATTCGACGGCGTCGGCGGGATTGGGAACGTGCGCGATCGCGCGATGGCCGTCGGCCAGGTAATCGGCAGCCGTGAGCACCGCGATCACACCGGGTGCGGCGAGCGCTGCCGATGCGTCGATCGTGCCGATGCGCGCGTGCGCGTAGGGCGATCGGATGAAGGCGGCATGCGCGGAACCCGCCGCGCGGACGTCGTCGGTGTAACGGCCGGAGCCGGTGATGAGGCGCTTGTCTTCGAGCCGCGGGAGCGCGGCGCCGATGAATTTAGACAATCGCCGCATCTTTCATCGTATCGAACACCGCGAGCGCGCGGTCTTCCGACAGCTGCGCGGTCTCGGCGTGATACGACGGATTGTCGGGCAGCGCAAAGCTGTGGCCGGCGTCGTCGTACACATAGATCTCGCCGTTTTTGCCGGCGAGCGCGGCTCGAATCGTTTCGACTTGTTCCATCGGTATCACGTGATCTTGCCGGCCGTAGTGAAAACTGAACGGTTTGTCGAGCTTGTCTTTTTCGTCGAGCACGGTGTGGATCATGACGCCGTGAAATGCCGCGCCGGCATCGGCACCCAGGCGCGTGATGCCGAGGATACGCAAGTTTGCCGCCGAAGCAGAAACCGAAAATGCCCCACTTGCCGTTCCACTGCGGGACGCTCTTCAGCGCGTCGACGGTGCGGCGCAAATCGTCGAGGCCTTCATCGAGATTGTAGGCCTTCATGCGCGCTTGGCCTTCGGGTGCGCGATCCGGCGTCAGCGGGCCCGGATGCGTGCGCCAGAAAACGTCGGGCGCGATCACAATGAAGCCCTTGCTCGCGTAACGATCGAGGGATGTCTTGAACCCGTCGGTGACGCCGAAAATCGAGGGCACGATGACGATCGCGGGCGCGGGACCGGCCGGCGGCAATGCGAGGTAGGCCTCGAAGGGCCGGCCGTCGCTGCTGGTGATGGAAATCGTGCTCGACATGTGGACGTACCGATTCGCTTCGGAGCACGGGGCCGCCCGCCGTACGGCGCGAACCCGGCCGCCGTGGAGCAGCTCACCTACGCCGGCGGTTTCGGCAACGAGTTCGCCGGCGAAGCGGTTGCCGGCGCGCTGCCCGTCGGCCAAAACTCGCCGCAGCACGTTCCGCACGGCCTGATCGCCGAGATCATCTCCGGCACCCCGTTCACGGCCCCGCGCGCGGAAAACCGGCGCACCTGGATGTACCGCAAGCGGCCCTCGGCCGATCATCGCGCCTACGCGCGCATCGATGCGAAAGCGATTCGCAGCGGACCGTTCGCCGAGGTTCCGCCTTCGCCGAACCGGCTGCGCTGGGACCCGTTACCGGTGCCCGCAGAGCCGCTGGACTTCATCGATGGGCTGCACACGATTGCCGGAAACGGCGACGTGCGGATTGCGCGTCGGGATTGCGATCCACATCTACGTTGCGAATCGCTCGATGCGCGGGCGCGCGTTCTTCAACGCCGACGGTGAGCTGCTGTTCGTTCCGCAGCAAGGCGCGCTGCTGATCGTGACGGAGCTCGGCCGGCTGACCGTTGCGCCGGGCGAGATCGCGGTGATTCCGCGCGGGCTGCGTTTCCGGGTGGAGTTGCTCGACGCAACGGCGCGCGGGTACGTATGCGAGAACTACGGCGCGCTGCTGCGGCTGCCCGAACTCGGGCCGATCGGTTCGAACGGCCTCGCGAATGCGCGCGACTTCCTCACCCCGGTTCCCGCGTTCGAAGACGCCGAGCCGACCGAGATCGTGCAGAAGTTCATGGGCGGGTTGTGGTCGACGCAACTCGACCGCTCGCCGTTCGACGTCGTCGCCTGGCACGGCAACTACGTTCCGTATAAGTACGATCTGGCGCGCTTCAATACGATCAACAGCGTGAGCTTCGATCATCCGGATCCGTCGATCTTCACCGTGCTTACGTCGCCGTCGACGACGCCCGGCACGGCGAACCTCGACTTCGTGATCTTCCCGCCGCGCTGGGCGGTTGCCGAGCACACGTTCCGCCCGCCGTGGTTTCACCGCAACGTGATGAACGAGTACATGGGCCTGATCGAGGGCGCGTACGAAGCGAAATCCGGCGGCTTCGTGCCCGGTGGGGCGAGCCTGCACAACTGCATGTCGGCGCATGGTCCCGATCTGGCTGCCTACGAGAACGCCGTCGCGGCCGAACTGAAGCCGCGCTATATCAAAGACGGCCTCGCGTTCATGTTCGAAACGTGCTACGTGCTCGCACCGACCGCATTCGCCCTCGCAACGCCAACGCTGCAGTCCGACTACGACGCCTGCTGGAACGGCTTCACGTAACTTGCGCGCCCGTCGGCGCTTCGCTCGGGGTGACAGGGGGCACCTCGTCGTGCCTTCTCCACATGCACCGTTCCGCTTGGGTCACGGTGATGCGGCGCTGGTGGCTGCGTGGAGGAGGGGGGTTTGGCTTAGGCCGTTGAGGATGAATTGGACGGCTAGGGCGGAGAGCAGGATGCCGAAGAGGCGCGTGACGACGTGGATGCCGGTGGTGCCGATGACGCGGAGCAGTTGGGTCGAGAGGCGCATGCAGATCCACGTGACGACCATGGCGCTCGCGAATGCGGCGAAGACGATGGCGTCTTTTTCGCGGTCGCCGCCGGCCAGCGTCACCAGGACGAGGACGGTCGCGATCGTGCCGGGTCCGGCGATCATCGGGACGGCCAGCGGAAAAACCGCCGGGTTGGCGCTGTCGGCGTCCACGCGCTCTTCTTCCGGGGTCTGCTTCGTGCCGGGCTTGCGCCCGAAGAGCATGTCGACGGCAATAAGGAAGAGCAACGCGCCGCCGGCGATCGTGAACGCCGGGAGGGTGATGCCGAGCGACTCGAGCAGCGGCTTCCCGACGAGTCCCATGAGCAGAATGACGGCGGCGGCCACCACGATCGCCTGATTGACGATCTGTGCGCGGCGCTGCGGGGACGCATCGACGGTCACCGACAGGGCGAGCGGAATCATGCCGACCGGGTCGATGATCGTGAACGCCGTGGCAAAAGCCGTCGCGATGAAGCCCGAGGTCACGGTGCTAACGTTCGGAGGAATGTTCGCGTTCTCATCGGTATCGACTGAAAGTTATTTTCCGAGGAGACGTGCTTTGATCATTCGCTCTATTCAACGTTCCCTATTAGCGTTGCTGGCCGTCGTCCTGGTGACGGCGTCCGTTCCGGCGCTCGCGCAAACCAAAGACCCGATCAAGATCGGCGTCGTGCTGTCGTACTCGGGCGGTGACAACGTCACGCTCGGCAAGATGGCGAACGCGGCGTTCGATGCCTACATGAAGCAGCACGGCGACACCATCGCCGGGCGCAAGGTCGTGCTGATCAAGCGCGACGATACCGGCATCGCGCCCGACGTGGCCGCGCGGCTCGCGCAAGAACTGATCGTGCAAGAACACGTGGACTTGCTGATCGGCGCATCGTATACGCCCAACGCGATCGCGATGGGCAAAGTCTCGACGCAAGCGAAGGTGCCGTACTTCATCGTCAACGCGGCGACGTCGAACATCTTCAAGACCAACCCCTACACCGCGCGCTTCGGCTTTACGACCGGGCAGATCTCCGTGCCGTTCGCGAAGTGGGCCTTCAACTTCCAGCACGCCAAAACCGCGTACGCGGTGTTCCAGGACTACGGTCCGGGCATCGATGCCGGTACGGCGTTCGAGAAAACGTTCACGGCGGCCGGCGGCAAGGTGCTCGGCGAATCGCGCATGCCGGTCGACACCAAAGACTTCTCAGCCTACATTCAAAAGGTGAAAGACGCGAAGCCCGACGTGATGTTCCTGTTCATCAACGCGACCGGCGGCGGCGTCGACTTCATCAAGGCGCTCAAGTCGGCGGGCTTCGATCGCACCGGGATCAAGTTTCTCGCGACGGGCGATCTCGTCGACGAAGCGATTCTGCCGACCGAGGGCGACACCGCGCTCGGCATCACGACGACGTTCGACTACTCGGCGATGCACGATTCGAAGATGAACCGCGACTTCGTCAAGGCGTTCAAGGCTGCGTACGGCAGCGACCAGCTCCCGACGTTCGAAGCGGTGCAGGCCTACGACGCGATCGCCGCGGCGTACAAAGTGCTGATCGCGCAGAAGGGTCACATCGATCCGGACAAGACGATGGACATCGTCAAGGGCATGCAGTTCGAGAGCCCGCGCGGACCGATCTCGATCGATCCCGCCACGCGCGACATCGTCCAGACCGTCTACTTCCGCAAAGTCGAACGTCGCAACGGCGTGCTCGGCAACTACGAGTTCGACCGCTATGTCGGCGTCAAGGACCCGAACGAAACTGGTCCGTAACCCGCTCCGGAGCATGAAGCAGCGCTGGTCGCCGGCCGTAGCTCTTACGGTGGCGGCGGCGCTGTCTTTTTTCGCGGCGTCTCCGGCACGTTGCGCAGCCGCGCGCGGCGCAGCATCACGTCTCGCTGTTTGCGAACGCGCTGGTCAAGGCTCCACTCGATGAGGCCGTCGCTGCGTTTACCCGTCAGACCGGTATCGCGGTCGACGTCACCTACGACTCCAACGCCGCGCTGCTGGGCAAACTCATGCCCGATACGCCGGATCTGTTCGTCACGCTCGACCTGCCGGCGGCATTCGAGCTCCGCGATACGAGCAAGTACGGCGACATTCACGTGGTCGCGCGCACGGCGCTGTGTTTGGTGACGCCCACCGCGCTCGCGCAAGGACGTTCGTTCTTGGATGTGCTCACCGATCCGAACATCGGATTGATCAAACAGGTGCAAGAGCGTTACGTCACCGCCTACGTCGATCAAGTGCTCAAAGGCTTCGCCCGTCTTGCGCCGGGGATGAGCATCGATCTGCGTTCGAAAGCGCACGATAGCGCCGCGGACTTCGATGCCGCGGCGACAGCCGCAACGCTCGCCTCCGGAAAGGCGGCATTTCTCACGTACTGCTCGTTTGCGACGGCGATCGCAGCAGTGGCGCCGGGAACGCTGCGGCTGGATTTACTGCCGGCGAGTCTGAACGTGCAGATCCCGCTCGATCTCGTCACGCGCAAGAACGCACCGGCAGAGGCGCAGCAACTGCAAGCGTTTCTGCTGTCCGACCCGTCGGAGGCGACGTTCAGCAAACTCGGGTTCCGGGGCTTGCTCGATGCGCTGACGCCGGGCCAGGGAGCGATGACCTACAACAGCTACGAGCCCGACGGTCCGGTCACCAAGTATTGGGTGCACTACATCTATCGCTATCCCGACGGACACGTCGAGGAAGACGATATCCCGTGGCCGTTCTACTTTCCGACCGGCAACGACCCGTTCGCCCGCGGGGACTCGATCATACCGCTGCAGCCGCCGCCCAAGGGGTTCAAGCCCAACCGGCCGCTCAAGCCGCTGCTCTTGGAGTACTTTCCGGGGCTGCAGGTGGCCGCGATTGTGGCGGTCCCTCGACGACGCACCTAAAGGTGCTTTGCTCGGGATGACAGCCGAGTGACTGCCGAGCGATAACTGGCGAGCGATTGCGGGTGAACTTGACCCTTTGGGGGCGGATCGGGTATGATACGCGATGGCTCCAATGACCGTGGGTCCCCGTGAGGGGGTAATGCTGAGCGTGCGAGCGCTAGGCGCCTACCGAGGATGCGAACGAGACTCCTAGTGCCTGCGGGCATTTGGCTTTCGATGCGCCTCGCCTGGGTTGGCGGAGGCGCTTTTTCGTTCTCAAGAAAGCCACCATGCCGACCGCGAAAAAAGAAGCGACGATCGAAGAACTCCGGCAGAAGCTGGGCGCGTCGAAGAACTTGTTCTTCACGAATTACGCCGGGCTGACCGTCGGAGACATCACGAAACTCCGCAACGAGCTGCGCAAAGACGGCGTCAGCACGTATGGCGTCGTGAAGAACACCCTGTTCTCGCGCGCCGCGGGTAGCGATCTCGCCGCCAAATTCGAATCCTACCTGGCCGGTCCGACGGCCATCGTTTTCGCCGGCGACGATCCGGTCGCACCCGCGAAAGCGCTCAAAATGCCCTTCGGCGAGGCCAACAAGCCCGTCGAAATCAAGGCGGCGTACATCGACGGCCAAATCGTCGATGCCAAGGGCGTTGCCCAACTCGCCTCCCTTCCCCCGAAAATCGAGCTTCTTGGCCGCCTGGTTGGGTCGCTCAAGAGCCCGCTCTACGGTCTGGTGACCGTGCTCTCGGGCAATCAAGGCGGTCTCGTCCGCGTCCTCAATTCGATCCGCGAGCAAAAAGAAGCCGCCGGATCAGCAGCTTAGGAGATAATCGAACAACATGGCAGTAGCCGAACTCATCGATCAAATCGACAAACTCACGGTCCTCGAGCTCTCCGAGCTGGTGAAGACCCTCGAAGAAAAATACGGCGTTAGCGCCGCTGCCCCGGTTGCCGTTGCGGCAGCCCCGGGTGCCGCCGCGGCCGCCGGCCCGGCCGAAGCCCAGACCGAATTCGACGTCATTCTCAGCGAAATCGGCGCCGAGAAGATCAAGGTCATCAAGGCCGTCCGCGAAGTCACCTCGCTCGGCCTGACCGAAGCGAAGTCGTTCGTCGAGAGCGCCCCCAAGGCGATCAAGACCGGCGTTACCAAAGACGAAGCCGAATCGATCAAGAAGAAAGTCGAAGAAGCCGGCGCCAAGGTCGAGATCAAGTAACCGGTCGCTGGTAAGCAGAACAAGCACCCCGTCCGCGGGGTGCTTTTTTCGTGGGAGCCGCGGCCCAGGGGACTCCAAGCCGGGCCCCCTACGATGGCCGTTGAATCTCATGGGACTACCGTAGTCCGAGGAACGTTATCCCCCAGGACATGATCAGCGCGCGAGGCCGCGCGCGAACGCGGCGCTATCTTCTCATCGGGCTCATGCTCTCGTTGATGGTCCACCTCGCCGGTGGCTCGTTGTACGGTCTGCTTTCGCGCGCCGTCGTGAAGGCGCTGCCGCAGCTCGCAAGCCTGCAATCCCCGCAGTTGCCGAAGTCCGACATCATTCGCTTGGAAAAGGCCGAACCGCAACAACGGCCGGTGGCCGTCGTGCTGCCGAAGCCCAAGCAGCCGCCGAAACCGCCGCCGCCGCCACCGCCTGCGCAGCGCGTCGAGCCGCAGCCCATCGTCGCGCCCGTCGAGCAGCACCACGAACTCGCGCACATCAAAGTGCACGCGCCGCGCCAGACTGCGCCCTCGCGCGGCGAGGGCGTGGCGGAGATCCCGCACGAGGTCCGGCCTGCCGCCGCGCCGCCCGAACCCAAGCGCCAGGCCTACTCGCAAGAGCAGCTCGATCAGCTCAACAGTCAGTTCGCGCAATCGATCGCGTCGTCGCATCAGACGCTGGCGCAAGCCAACGCCGCGATGGATACGGCGCCGACGATCACGACCAAACATTTCCAGATGTCAGTTCAACGGTATTCACGAGGGCATGAATCCGGGCGACGGCATCATCAGCATCGTCGGAGAGGGAATCCGGCGCGGCAACACCATCTACTATTGGACGCACTACGAATACATGTACGGCGACGGGCACGTTGAGGAAGACGATATTCCGTGGCTATTCCACTATCCGATTCATGACGATCCGTTCGCGCGCGGCGATCGCCGCGTTCCGTTGCAGCCGCCGCCTGCCGATTACAAACCCAATCGCCCGCTCAAGCCCATCCTGATGCAGTTCTTCGGTGGACCGCAGGTCGGCTGAGGAGAAACCCGCATGCCGACGACCTTCGTTCTCGTTCACGGAGCGTGGCACGGCGGGTGGTGTTACGCGCGTGTGGCCGAAGCGCTGCGGGCGCGCGGGCACCGCGTGTTTACGCCGACGCTGACCGGCCTCGGCGAGCGCGTGCATCTCAGCAGCCCCGACATCACGCTCAGTACGCACGTCACCGACATCGTCAACGTGCTGAAGTTCGAAGACTTGCACGACGTCGTGCTGTGCGGTCACTCCTACGGCGGCAACGTGATCACCGGCGTCGTGGAAGCCGTGCCCGAACGCATCGCCGCGCTCGTTTTTCTCGATGCGTTCGTTCCGCGCGACGGTGAGTCGATGATGGACAACGCGCTGGCCGCCGTGCGGGCGCGATTCGAAGCCGCCGCGGATTCGGGCTACTTGCCGCCGATTGCGGCGGCGAGCTTCGGCGTGAACGAACGCGACCGCGCGTATGTCGACGCGCAATGCGTGCCGCAGCCGCTGAAGACGATCACCGAAGGGCTTGCGCTAACGGGCGCGCGCGAACGCTGCGCGCACAAGACGTACTTGCGCGCCGGCAATTACCGCTCGCCCGGCTTCGATGAGGCCCGTGCGCGGGTGAGCGCCGAGGGCGGCTGGTTCGTCGACGCGATCCCGAGCGGCCACGACGTCATGCTCGACGCCCCCGCCGAACTCACTGCTGCCCTGCTCGCGGCGGCCGGGCGAGCGGGGCTTGACGCCGGCTAAATAATGTTATTATCATAACGATATGAGCACCTTCGTCATCCACACGCACGGGCGTCTCCAGGAATGGGTCGCGGAAGAAAAGGGCTACTACGCGGCTGAGGGTCTGACGGACTACGTCCTCAAGAAGAATGATTTGGGTCAGCCCGACCCGGCCGACGTCATGACCGCCGAGGGCAAGAAGCACGGCGCGTACGAGTCGTACGAAACCGGCCGCGATGCGACCGTGAGCTGCGCGTGCCATTGGACCGTGAACATGGCCGCCTCCGCCGACCACGGCACGCTGTGGGGCGAATGCTACTCGATCTCGCCCGGCGCGATCATGGTGCCGCCGGAGTCGGCGATCACCAAACCCGAGCAGCTCGCGGGCGTCGAGGTCTACGTCGGCTACCATTCCGGCAGCCACTACGCGACGATCCAGTCGCTCGAAGAATATCTGCCGGCCGATGCGATCAAGCTGCGCTTCGGGGGACTGCCCGACGAGCGCGTCGACGCGATGATCGCGCGCGAAGCGAAAGCCGCGAACGTGTTCGGCATGCAGCGCTACATCCTCGAGCAGCTCGGCTTCCGCGTCATCACCGACACGACGTTCATGATCGCGGGCATGGTCGCGAAAGACGCCGACCTCGACGACGTGAAGAAGTACTACGCAGCGCTGCGCCGCGCGCAGGCCGACATCGACGTCCGGCATCAGAAGTACGTGCACTACTATCAGAACGAGTTGCAGGAACGCTTCCGTGCGCTGGTCGACGTGCGCCGCTTCGGTCCCGGCGAGCGGCTGATCTTCGAACCGTACTCGAAGACGATGTATGAAGACACGCACTCGTGGGTCGCAGAGCGCGGCATCTTCGACGCCGATAAGATCGGCGCGGGCCGCTTCGAAGAAGCCGTCGCACTGGCCCGCTAGCCACTCTGGAAGAATTCGACTACGAGGCGGAGCACCGTGTCGGCCATCTGCTCCGCCGCGCCTACTACCGCGCGAAGAACAACACCAGCCGGCTGCTCAAAGACGTCGGCATCACGCCGATGCAGGCAGCGACGGTGATGACCTTGCACGCCCGCGGCCCGCTCTCGCAAGCCGACCTCGGCCGCGCGATCGGTATGGAACCGGCGAACGTGCACGGCCTGGTCGCACGCCTCAAAAAACAAGACTTGATCGTGGTTGAGCCGCATCCGACCGATCAGCGTCAGCTGCGCGTGCGTCTATCGGCGGGCGGCGAGCGCCAGGCGGGTGAAATTGCGGAGCTCAGCGCGCGCGCGCAAACCGAAACGCTCGCGCCGCTCGCGCCGGCGGAGCGCGATCACTTAATGGCGCTTTTGGGGCGCATCGCGCTCGACTGACGGGGCGAAAAGCGGCCTTCGTTGCCGCGGGCGAGAAGTTTTGGCCGATGTTCGCCGGGCTGTTCGGAAATAAGAAGAAGCCTCCGGCCGGGCCCGCGAAACCGGCGCCGGCTCCGCCGATGACGCTAGAGAGCGGGCTCTTGAGTTTCGTGCCGGGCTTCACCACGCGCCGCGCGATCGAGCGCCGCATGGGCCCCGCGATCGAATATCCGGCGCCGGGCTGGCGCACGTGGGCCGCGGCCGGCTTGCACAACCAGCGCTGGGTGCTCTCGGCGATCTATCGCGGCCAAGTGCTGATCGGCATCGAGCACTACCTTGCGAAGACGGAAAATCTACCGCGCGACACGCCGCCGGCGAACGGGATCTTCAAAGTGGAGCCGGGCAGCATCGGCATCGGCAACGTGATCACGTCGTTGCCGGAGTACTTCATCTCGCAGGCCGGCCGCGAAGGCGGGGCGCGTTCGATCGTCTATCAGCACGCATATCAAGCGCGCTGGCAGCACGGCATCGCAATCATCAGCGGCAACAACGGGCGCATCGAACGCATAGCGCTCTACGCCAATCACGAGATGCCGACGGTGCCTGCGCCGCCCGAGCCGCCGCCGGAGCCGGGCGACCGTCTAGTTCGTTAGCGCGAGCACGCGCTCGGGGATGAGCACGACCTTGCCGGTCACTTCACGCTCGCTGACGAGCCGATGCGCTTCCGCAACTTCGGAGAGCGGCAAGATGCGGTCGATCGCGCCGTGCAGTTTGCCGCTCGCCGCGCCCTCGATCGTCGCCTCGACGTCCCACGGATCGGAGCCCGCCCCGCCGATCAAGCGCAGCTTGCGGCGATAAAGCCGCTTCACGTCGAGCGTTACCGTGCCGCCGCCGTGCGCGCCCGCGGTCACGAGCCGTCCCCCGCCGCCGAGCGAGTTGAAGGCCGCCGGCCACAGATCCGGTGCGCCGATATTTTCGAACACGACGTCGACGCCCTTACCGCCGGTGAGTTCGTTGACGCGCGCTTCGAGGTTTTCGGTGCGGTAGTTGACCGCTTCGTCGGCGCCGGTTTCGCGCGCGAGCGCAACGCCCGCATCGGTGCCGGCGCCCGCGATCACGCGAGCGCCGCGATACTTCGCAACTTGAATCCCGGCATTGCCGAGGCCGCCCGCCGCGCCCATGATCAGCACGGTTTCGCCGGCTTTGATGCCGGCTTTGCAGTCGAGCAGATGAAACGCGGTCGGAAAGTGACGGAAGACGACGGCGGCCTCGGGGAAGTTCATGTTGTCCGGAATCGGCATCGTCGCATCGGCGGGGATGCTGAGGTATTCGGCATAGCCGCCCCAGCGGTGAATGCCGAGATGCTGCGTGGCGACGCAATCGGGTCCACGGCCGTCGAGGCACGCGCCGCATTTTCCGCAGCGCACCGACGACGCGACGGCGACGCGTTCGCCGATCCGCGTTTGCGGAACGTTCGCGCCGGCCTTGACGATTACGCCGACCGGGTCGACGCCGAGGACGAGCGGCAGCACGGGATTGCGCCCGTCGCCGGATTCGCGCACGTGAATGTCGAGCGCGCGATTGACGGTGACCGCATGCACCTCGATGAGCACGTCGTCGGGCCCGACTTCGGGCGTCGGCACGTCGCGGTATTCCATCACTTCGGGTCCACCGAAGCGCTCGAAGATCACGGCCTTCATGAGGGCGTCATCGTGGCGGTCCCTCGACGACGCACCTGCGGTGCTTTGCTCGGGATGACATGGGCACGCTAATACTGTGTCGGGGAGGGGACGGGCGACGGCGTCTTCGAGGGTTTTCACGCGATCGAACTGTTCGGGCGGGCGCGTCTTGCCGTCGGGACCGATCTGGTCCATGTCGGCGTAGATCTCGAACGTGTAGCCGTCGGGGTCCTGAAACTCGACGCCGGTGTTACCGCCGGGTCCGCGCCGGCCTTCGAAGTCGATCGGAACGCCGCGCGCCTGCAAAAATTCGCGGGCTTTGAACAGCGTTTCGACGCTGTCGACTTCCATCGCTAAGTGGTGGAACCGCAAGCCGGCGTTCGCGGGCGGGCGTTCTTTCTTTTTCGAGGGGACGAGCGCGATCGAGTGATGGTCGCCCGTGCTCTGCAAGAACACCATGCCGAACTCGTTGGTATCCGAGACGGAGAAGCCCATGATCTCCGTCCAGAACTTCGTCGAACGCTCGATGTCGCTGACTTCATACACGAGATGACCGAGCTTGCGGACCTTGATCGGCGTCGTCTGGGTTTGCGTGGCAGTGTCGGACATAGCTGGCTTCCTTAAGCGACGTCGCGCCAGGCGGCGAGACGCAGTTCGAACGAGCGGAGAATGCCGGTGAGGATGATGCCGGCGAGCGCGAGCGTCACGACGGCGACGAAGAGCGTCGGCATGTCGAACACGCTGCTGGCGGTCGTGATGATGTTGCCGAGGCCCGCTTTGGCGCCGAAGAGCTCGCCGATGACGACGCCGACGAGTCCGCGGCCGACCGATTGCCGCATGCCGGAAACGATGAACGGCGCCGCCGACGGCAGCGCCACGGTGACGAACGTCTTCCAGCGCGAACCGCAAAACGAGCGGGACACGAGCAGCAGGCGGCGGTCGACCGATTCGAGCCCGGCCTGCGTGCAGATCACCATCGGGAAGACGACCATGATGAAGACCACGGCAACCTTCGACCACGGGCCGAAGCCGAACCAGATGATCAGGATCGGCGCGAGCGCGACGATCGGCGCGGCGTAGAGCGCGGCGATCCAGACTTCCAATGCGTCGTCGACGCGTTTCCACTGCACCATGGCGGCGCCGATGATGATGCCGGCGGCGACGCCGAGCACGAAGCCGCCGATCAGTTCCTGGAAGCTGACCCAGCCGTTGTAGAGCAGCGAACCGTCGCGCAGCATTTGGTAGAAGCGGACCGCGACGATCGACGGCGGTGCGAGAAACGCGGTGTTGTGCACGGCGTAGCGCGCGAGCAGCTCCCACAGCGCGAGCCCGCCGATGACCGAAATGATCTGCGTGATCGCGCGCTGGGAGAAGAAGCCGGCGCGCGCGACGGTCTTGCGGCGCGGAACGGGGATGTCGTCGGTGACGAGGCCGCTCGACGTTTGCGTCAACTGCGTCATGCTTCGACCACGACTTCCGTGTGGCTGCCGTCGATCAAGGCGGCGATTTCCGCCTCGATCGCGTACATCTGCGGATCGCGCCGTGCGCTGGCGGGACGGGGCCGCGCGATCGGCACCGGCACGATCGCCTTCACGTGACCGGGCCGCGCCGACATCACGATGACGCGGTCGGCGAGGTACACCGCTTCGCTGATCTGGTGCGTGATGAAAACCGCGGTCTTCTTCGTTTCATCCCACACGCGCAAGAGTTCGGTTTGCATGCCCTCCCGCGTTTGCGCGTCGAGCGCGGCAAACGGTTCGTCGAGCAGGATCACTTCGGGATCGATAACGAGCGCGCGCGCGAGGTTGACGCGCTGCTGCATGCCGCCCGAGAGTTCGCCCGGATGGCGATCCTCGAATCCGCTCAACCCCACGAGGTCGATCATCTTCTGCGCGCGCGGGAGCGCTTCGCGCAGCGGGACGCCATGCAGCTCGAGGCCGTAGGTGACGTTGCGGGAGACCGTGCGCCACGGCATCAGCGACGCGCTTTGGAAGACCATCGCGCGGTCGCGGCCGGGGCCGGTGATTTCGCGGCCGTCGATCAGGATGCGGCCGCTCGTCGGCGTCTGCAGGCCGTCGAGGCAGTGCAGCAGCGTCGTCTTGCCGCAGCCGCTGGGGCCGACGATGCAGATGAACTCCCCCGGCGCGATGGTCAGGGAGGTTCGCTCGAGCGCGACGGTTTCGCCGCCGCCGCGACGCTGGTAGGTCATGCCGACGTCGACGAACTCAATGAGGGCCACGGAAGGACGGTACGGCGGGGGGAAGCCGTCTCCTCGCGCTAAATTCCGTTTCGGCTCCCGTTTTCACGAACGCACGACGCTACGGAGAATGTCGAATGAACGTACCAAGGTTAGTCTCGCTCGCGTTGCTGGCAGCGCTGACGCTGCTCATCGCGCCGCCGCCGGTCGCCGCCCAGAACGGGCTGATCGAGCTGAACTTCGGTATTTTGACGCCGACCGCGTCCGAGTGGCCCGTCTACATCGCCGAGGCCGAGGGCTTCTATAAGGATGAGGGGCTGAAGGTCTCGATCATCGAGGGCAACTCGCCGCCCAACGTCATCAACTTGGTGGCGACCAACGGGGCTAACATGGTCGACAACGGATGCGATAGCGAGATTGCCGCCGTTTCCCACAGCCTGCCGCTCAAGATCGTGGCCCCGATGTTCGGGGTGAACCCCTACTCGCTGGTCGTGCTGCCGAGTATCAAATCGTGGGCCGACCTCAAGGGCAAATCGGTCATGCTCGGTACGAAGCAAGACGTAACGGCGATCGCGCTCGGCTCCCTTGCTGCGGCGCATAAGATGACGCTCGACGATTTCCAGATCGTGATCGGCGGCAACAGCACCGCACGCTACGCCGGCTTGCAAAGCGGTCAGGTGCAGGGTTCGATGCTGGGCCAGCCCTTCGACTTGCTCGCCCAATCGAAGGGCGACGTGATCTTGGCAACGGCCAGCGATACGATCAAGGATTGGGCCTTCACGTGCATCGCGGCGAACAACGACTGGGCCGCGAAGAACCGCTCGACGGTCGTGAAGTTCTTGCGCGCCGTGCGCAAAGCAATTCAGTACGGCTATGCCAACAAGGCGGGCTCGGTGGCCGTGCTCGTCGACAAGACGAAGGTGGATCCGGCGATCGCCAACGCCGCGTGGGACGTCGACTTCGGGAAATGGAAAGCGTTCAATCCCAACCTCAAGCTTTCAATCCCGTCCATCCAAACGGTCGGCAAGTATCAGGTGCAATTCGGCGTTGTGCCGGCCATGCCGCCGATGAACGATCTCTACGACCCATCGTACGCCGCCGAAGCGACGAAGTAACGGAGAACCGGGCATGATCGAAACATCTGCGGCAACCTACGACGTCGGCGGCGTGCTGCTCGAGCGTCCGTTCAAGATCCGCCGCTTGGGGCACTTCGGCTTGAACGCGCTGAAGATGGAAGAGTGCGTTCGCTTCTACACGGAAGATTTGGGTTACCGGATCTCCGACAAGCGCAACTTCGGCGAACGCGCGCAGCCTCCGGAAGCGATCGCGGGATTCGGCGATCCGCACGGCTACTTCATGCGCTACGGCACCGACCATCATAGCTTCGTGCTCTTCAACAAGCGCGTGCGTGAGTACATCGACACCGAGCGCCACTTCGCGCCGGGCGTGGTGATGAACCAGATCTCGTGGCAAGTCGGCAGCCTCGGCGAAGTTTCAAACGGCTGCGATTGGCTCAACGAAGAGGGCCTGAAGATCCAGCGCAGCGGCCGCGACATGCCCGGTTCGAACTGGCACACGTATTTCTACGATCCGGACGGCCACACGAACGAACTCTATTACGGCATGGAGCAAGTCGGCTGGGATGCGCGCAGCAAACCGAAGGGCATGTGGGACCGCATGTTCCGGGTGAAGCCCGAGCTGCCGCAAATCTCGGAAGACGAAGAAGTGAGCATCGCGGAAAAGCGCGGCGACGATCTCAGCTCCGGCTACGAAATGCGCGACTCGCTCCCCGGCAAAGATTACGACGTCGACGGCATCTTGCTGCCGCGGCCGTTCAAGATCATCAAGGGCGGACCGATCAGCCTCTTCACCGCCGACATCGACGCGGCCGCGCGCTTCTATTCACACGAACTCGGATTGCGCGTTTCCGAAGAGACCGTTTGGAACGGCGCGCGCTGCGTCTTCTTGCGCGCAAATACCGAACATCACACGATCGCGCTCTATCCGATCGAGCTGCGCGAAAAACTCGGCTTGCGGCCGGATTCGACGACGTTCTCGGTCGGCATCCAAGTCGGTTCCTACCGTCAGCTGTGCGACGCGCGCGCGTTTCTCGAGAAGCGCGGACGGGCGTTCATCGAGATTCCGGCCGAGCTGCATCCGGGCATCGACTATGCGTTCCACGTGCTCGATCCCGATGGTCAAGCCGTGCAAGTGTACTTCTCGATGGAGCAGATCGGCTGGGACGGCCGCGCGCGGCCGGCGTCGTCGCGACCGAATCCCAAACCGGGCGCGTGGCCGGCGGTGATCCCCGCCGCCGACGACGTCTACGGCGGCGAAACGCTGCTCGGACCGCTCGGCTAGGGCGAAGCAAAGAGCGAGAGCTGGTTCTCGCTGCGGCTCGCGGGCGGCACTTCAGGCAGGCGCACGCCCTCGTGTTCGAGCAGCCAGCGTTTGCGATCGAGCCCGCCGGCGTAACCGGTGAGCGTTGCATCCGCGCCGATCACGCGATGACACGGCACCACGATTGCCACCGGGTTGAGCGAGTTCGCGTGCCCGACCGCGCGGCTCGCGCTGGGCTGTCCGACGCGCCGCGCGAGCTCGCCGTAGGTGATCGTCGTGCCGGCCGGGATGCGGCGCAACTCGGCCCACACGCTCTCCTGAAACGGCGTACCGCCGGTATCAACGGCGAGTACATCGAGCGCGCGTAAGTCGCCGGCGAGATACGCGCGCACCGCGCCGGTCGTGCCGCCGGGATCGTTCGCATCGTGCAGCGTGTAGTTGCCGAAGCGGGCGGCGAGAAAACCATTCATCCGGTGATCGTAGCCGCGATAGTCCAGCGCGCACAGCCGGTTACCCTTGGTGATGAGCAGAAGCGTGCCGATGGGAGAGTCGATGCGGTCGGCGTAGAGGTCGGTCCCCATCCGGCATAGGTTCGCCTCAGCCGCCCGTGGTACCCTATTTCGTAATGTTCGAGCAGTTCCGTCGCGCCGTCACCGTGACGGCGTTCCTCCTTGGCGGGCTGTTCGTGTTCGTACCGCAAGCGGTGAGCGCGCACACGAAGTTCTTGGGCAGTACGCCCGAAGCGGGCGTGGAAATGCAGCGCGCACCGGCGATCGTCACGCTGCGCTTCAAGGAAGACGCGCAGATCGACGTGTTGCGCGTGAGCGACGCGCGCGGCGTCAATCGCGCGAGCGCGCCGTATCATCCCGGCGGCGACACGCATTTGGTCGAGGTGAAAACGCCCGCGCTCGCGAGCGGCAGCTACATCGTCACGTGGCAAGTGACCGCCGACGACGGACACGTGAGCGAGGGCAGCTTTGCGTTCGGCGTCGGCGTGCCGGCCGGCGTGGTTCCGGCCGGCGATCAGCCCGGGATCGCGGGTGCCGTTGCGATCGTCGCGGTGCTGCGATTCGCGCTGCTCGCCGGAATCCTGATCGGCACGGGCCTCGCGTTCGGCGCGCTGTTGACCGTTCGCGCGCCCAACGTCGCGCCGGTTTCGATGCTGGAGTTCGGGGCCTGGATCGCGATCGCGTTCGTAGCGTTCATCGACGTTCGCGTCCAAGGCCTCATCACGGGCGGTTCGCTCGTCGCGACGCTCCAGACGCGCTACGGGATCTTGCATCTGGCGCTGACCATTGCCGCGTTCCTCGGTGCGATTGCGGTGAGCGGCGGCCAGCGCCGTTACCCGTTGCTGATCGCTGCGATCGTTGCGGTTCTGGTCTGCGAATCGCTGGGCGGACATGGTTCCACCGGCGTGCTGCCCGTGGCCGGCGTGATCTTCGATTTCGCGCACCTGCTCGCGGCGGCCGTCTGGATCGGCGTGCTGCTGACGACCTTGATGGCCACCGGAATCGTCGACGTACGGCGCACGTCGAACGTGGCGACGTACGCGGTGATCCTCTTGCTCGTGAGTTCGGTCGTGCAAGTCCTGCGCAACGTCAGCCCGCTATCCGGACTGTTTTCGTCGGCCTACGGCTGGGAGATCTGCGCGAAGATCGTCTTGTTCGCGCTGGCCGGCGTGGTTGCGCTGCAATCGCGCCGCCGGATTAACGATGGCGCCGTAGCAGTTGCAGGCAGCGTGCGCTTCGAGATGCTGATCCTAACGGTGGTAATCGCCGTTACCGCCGTCCTCGTCGATGGTCAGCCCCCGCGCTAACGCGTCGCGCTGGCTACGGGTGCGAAACGGGATCACGTCGGCGAGGACTTCCGGCGCGCCGCACCCGCACGCCCCCGGCATCCGCTCCATCGTGCCCGGAACGCGGTCGGTGCAGCCGACATCCGGAGCGTGCGATGCAAGAAGATGGCCGCACTTCGTACAGCGATCGTTGATACCACCCATCCACACAGTATAATAGAAAAAGATGTCCGTGGTAAATATTGCAATCCTCGATGACTATCAGGGCGTCGCGCTCACGTGCGCCGATTGGTCGCCGCTCGACGGGCCGCGCCGAGATCACATTTTTCGCGATCACGTGAGCGATCCCGACGCCGTCGTTGCCCGGCTCGAGCCGTTCGACGTCGTGTGCGTGATGCGCGAGCGGACGCCGTTGACGCGCGAGATCATCGAACGCCTGCCGCGGCTGCGCCTGATCGCATCGACCGGCGCCGTGAACGCGTCGATCGATCTCGATGCCGCGCGCGAGCGCGGGATCACCGTCGCCCATACGGGATATACTTCGCACGGCGCGATCGAGTTGACGTGGGCGCTGATCCTCGCGGCCGTACGGCACATCCCGGCCGAGGCCGCGTCGATCCGGGCGGGAGGCTGGCAGGTTGCGGTCGGCGGCGATCTCAATCGCCGGACGCTCGGTATCCTCGGTCTGGGCCGGATCGGCAGCGCGAGCGCGCGGATCGCCGCCGCCTTCGGGATGGACGTCATCGCGTGGAGTCCCAATTTGACGGCGGAAAAAGCCGCCGCGGCGGGGGCGCGCTACGTGGAAAAAGACGAGCTCTTCCGGACGGCCGACATCGTCACCGTGCATCTCGTACTCGGCAAACGGTCACGCGGAATCGTCGGCACGGCCGAGTTGGCGTTGATGAAGCCGGATGCGTGGTTGGTCAACACCTCGCGCGGGCCGCTGGTCGATGAAGATGCCTTGATCGCGACGCTGCGAGACGGACGGATTGCGGGCGCCGCGCTCGACGTGTTCGCGACCGAACCGCTACCGGCCGATCATCCGTTTCGCACGTTGCCGAACGTACTGGCAACCGGACACATCGGTTTCGTCACGCGCGAGACCTACGAGATTTTCTACCGCGATACCGTGAAGAACATCCTCGCGTGGCTCACGCCGGCGCAGGATCGCTCGCATTGAGTTCTTGCCGGCACGCCGAGGGCGAGCAGCCAGCGTGATCGACTCCCAGCAAGCCGAGCATGATGTAGATGCCGTGCAGCGAGCCGGCGATCGCGGCCGCATAGCTGCCGACTCGGCCGGCGGTAAGCTGCCGCGCGTGCGCGGATCCATCATGCGCGTGACCACGTCGCCGCTGTTCGGAACGCGCGCGTAGAGCCCGAGGTTGAAGACTGCGCCGAACGCCGCGGTGCCGATCGAGCTGCCGAGTTGGCGCATGAACTGATTCGACGCCGTCGCGGCGCCGCGTTGCTGCCAGCCGACCGCGGCTTGCGTCGTGACGACGAAGACCAGGTTCACGAAGCCGAAGCCGAGGCCGAGGATCGTGCCGCCGGTGAGCGCCCACCAGATCGAACGATCGGGTTCGAGCGTGATGAGAAAGAGACTGCCGGCGATCAGCATCACGCCGCCGGCCGATGCGATCGCGCGATAGGTCATGCGATGGACGATGCGCGAGGCGATGAGCGAGCCGACGCGTCCACGCCGCCGACGTCACGCCGAGCGTCGCGCCGGCGAGCACGGCCGAGAGGCCCATCGCGCCTTGCACGTACGTCGGCAAGAAGGCGGTGATGCCCATCGAGAGCGCGCCCATGGCGAAGTTGGCCGCGTTCGAGATCGCGATGATGCGCATGCGCATAGAGCTGCAGCGGCATCATCGGTTCGGGCGTGCGCAGTTCGTGCACGATCAGCCAGGCGATGAGCACCAGCGCGACGGCCGCGAGTACGATTGCCAGGGTGCGCCGGAATATTGCCGAGCATCACGAGCACGAACATCAGCGTGCCGATGCCGCCGGCCAGCAGCAGCGAGCCGGCGTAGTCGATGCGATGTGGTTGCGGTGCTCGACCCGTTCGTGGAAGAACCGCGCGATCACGAACGATGCACAGGATGCCGAACGGCACGTTGAGCCAGAAGATCGTCGGCCAGCCCGCGTGCGCGATCAGAAACGCGCCGAGCAGCGGGCCGGTGACGGCGGAAATGCCCCACACGCTCGAGAGGTAGCCCTGCACCTTGGCGCGCGCGGCGCCGGTGTAGATGTCGCCGACGATCGTCGATGCGAGCGGCATCACGCCGCCGCGCGCCGAGGCCTTGCAGGCCGCGGAAGATGATCAGCATGACCATGTTGTGCGCGAAGCCGCTGAGGATCGAGCCGATCAGGAACAGCGCGATCGCGATGAAGAACAACGTTCTTGCGGCCGTAGAGGTCGGCGAGCCGTCCGTATATCGGGATCGTGACGGCTTGCGTGAGCAAATAGATCCCGAACACCCAGCTGAAGAGCCGCAATCCGCCGAGGTCGCCGACGATCGTCGGGATGGCGGTCGCGACGATCGTCGCTTCGACCGAGACCATGAACACCGCCAGACACGCCGCAAAAAAGACCATTCGCGGTTGGTGTTCGCGGGTTGCGCGATTCGCTGAGTAGATGACGCTTCCGGCTCGCGCGTCCAACCCGGCTGGCTGATGCGCGTCGTATTTCGGGGTCAAGTTTTCGAGGCTGAGCTCACGGAGCTCGCCCGCCGCCGTAAGCTCGATTATCTCGTCGCCGGTGATGAGAACGAGCTGCTCGCGGCGTTGCCCGGCGCGGACGCGCTGTGGATAACGCCGACGTATTATTCGGCCGCCGTTCCGCAAGCGATCAAGGCGAACCGCGGCAACCTGAAGTGGATCGGGCTGACGAGCGCGGGCTACGACGTGCTGTTGCGCGCCGGCGTGCCGCCCGGCGTGACGATGACCTACGCGATCCACGTGCACGGTCCGGCCGTTGCCGAGCACGCCGTGGCGCTGCTGCTCGCGCTGCTGCGGCAATTGCCGCGCGCGTTTGCGGCGCAGACGGAAAGCAAATGGGACGCGCCGGCGATGATCCGCACGCTGCGTTCGCTCGAAGATCTCACCGTCGCGATCGTCGGCTTCGGCGCGATCGGCGGCGGGCTCGCAACGCGCTTGCGTCCGCTGGCGAAACGCATCATCGGCGTATCGCGAAGCGGTGCCCCCGATGCACGCGCCGATGCGATGTTCGCGAGCACGCATTTGCACGAAGCGCTCGCGCAAAGCGATGCGGTGGTGCTGGCGGTGACCTACAACGACGAAACGCGGCACATGATCGACGCCGCCGCGCTGGCCGCGATGCCCGCGAATGCGTTGCTGGTCAACGTTTCGCGCGGTCCCGTCGTCGACGGAACGGCGCTGCACGCGGCGCTGACGGCCGGAAAACTCGCGGGCGCGGCGCTCGACGTCACCGATCCCGAACCGTTACCGGCGACGGATCCGCTGTGGAGCACGCCGGGCGTGATCATCACGCCGCACATCGGCACGTTCGGCAGCATCGCGACGGGCCAGCGGCTGGCCGATCAGTACGATCGCAACCTCGAGCGCTTCGCGCGGGGCGAAACGCTCGAGGGTGAAATCGCGCTACCGACGCTCTAGGTCCTAGACGTGAATGTTGCCGGTGAGCCAGAGGATCAGTAACACCACGATCAGGATGCCGGCGATACTATAGCCGCCGGAGCGGTAGGAACCGTTGTTGTAGTAGTGGCCGCCGCCGCCGAAGAGCACCACTAGTACGAGGATGATGATGAGGAGCGTCATGAGTCCGCCTTTCGGGCGAGGATTTCATGCAGGTTGCCCCTCGGCGGCTAATTACAAACGTTACTTCAGGTATTTGGCGAAGAACTCGAGCGTGCGCTTTTGCGCAGTCTCGTACGCTTCTTTGTTGAAGCTGTCGCGGTCGGCGCAACCGAAACCGTGGCCGGCGTTCTTGTAGACGTAGATTTCGACGCTGGGCTGGGCGGCCTTGATCGCGTCGATGTCGGTTTGCGGAATGCTGCCGTCGGTTTCACCGAAATGCATCTGCACCGGGCAATTGGGCTTCTCGTCCTTGGCTTTGGCGATGCCGCCGCCGTACCAGCACGACGCCGCTTGGAATTCGTGCGTGCGCGTTGCGCCGAGCCACGCCATCGTTCCGCCGAAGCAGTAGCCGACGATGCCGGTCGACTTCGTGCCGAGCGCCTTCGCGGCCGCGACGATGTCGTGAATGTTCTGTTCTTCGCTGATCTTGCCGCGCATCTCCATGCCGGCTTTGCGATCGTCCGGACCGTAACCGAGATCCGCGCCTTTCTGTGCGCGATCGAACATGCCGGGTGCGATCACTTTGTAGCCGGCGGCGGCGTATTCGTCGGCCATGTCGCGAATGTGTTTGTTAACGCCGAAAATCTCTTGGACGACGACGATGCCCTTGGTGGCGTTCTCGGGTCCGGCGGTGTAGCCGGTGAGCGAGAAGTTGTCGGCGGCCGTAAAAGTTGCTGTTCCCATGTCTCCCCAATCCTCGATATGCAGTGCTGCGGTGTTCCGGCTTGATAATGCGCTCCGCACGGTTCATTACCTCCGGGGAGCGAAGAGGGCCCCGAGATGGATTCTGAACAGCAGCCCGGCAACGCCCTGGGCGTGGTGCTCGTCGGACTTCCGGCCGGGTCGCGCACGACGCTCGACCGGTTCGCCGCCCGCGGCTACGACGTGCTCGCCGTCGACGTCGACGAGGCCGCCGGCGTCGAGGGCGGTCTCGCGTCGGTCAGGCAGGGGATGGACGCGCTGCACGAGCACGCGAGCGGCGGCAAGATCGCGGTGGTGGGCTATGGCTACGGCGGGCGCTACGCATTTTTGGCGCTGACCCGGCTTGGGGCCGACGCGGCGGCGGCCTTTCACGGCGCGGGCATCGGCGCGCACCTCGATGAAGCGCCGGCCGCAAAACTGCCGCTGAGTTTGCACTTCGGCGATGACGATGACCGCGTACCATTCGAAGAAGTCCGCGCGATCAAGGGCGCGCTCGAAGGCTTTGCCACGACGGAAATCTATCGCTATCCGGGTGCCGGGCACGGCTTCGCGCTGCGCGAGGATGCGGGCTACAACGAGTTCGCGGCGCTTCAGGCAGAGCGCCGCGTGTTCGCCTTTCTCGACGGTCTCATGCGCCCCGAAGTTTAGCTGCCACCTTGCCGGGGGACCCTAGTTAGGTAGAGAGCGCGCATGCGTCGCGCTGCGAAGGGGAAACCATGGCTGGACTTATTTGGGCCATCATCGTCGTATTGTTTGTTTTCTGGCTGTTGGGCTTCACGCTGCACATCGCCGGCGGACTCATCCATTTGCTGCTCGTCGTCGCCGTCATCTTGTTGATCTTCAACATCGTCACGGGACGCGGCGCGCGAATTTAGCCTAAAGACCCTTGCTCACGAGCCAGTTCGCCATCACTGCGGAGATGGACGCGCTGTTTTTCTCGAGCATCATGTCGTGCGCGTTGCCGTGGATACCGACGGCGGCCAGGTGAATCCAATCGTGTTTCACCCCGGCCTGCGTGAGAAAACGCGACGTGCAGTGATCGTAGGGCGCGTGGTATGACGCCTCGCTCGTGACCATGAGAATCTTCACGGTTGCGAGCACGGGAAGCTGATGGACCGGGGGCGCTTGCTCCCAGCAGCGTACGAGACCCGGTCCGTCGGCCTGGGCCTGTTGCACGAAGTTCATGTCGGCCGCATCGGCTACCGGCGGCGAAAACGTCAACGGTCCGTTCGTGAGTCCCCAC
This sequence comes from Vulcanimicrobiota bacterium, assembly GCA_963845455.1. Lineage (GTDB taxonomy): Bacteria > Vulcanimicrobiota > Vulcanimicrobiia > Vulcanimicrobiales > Vulcanimicrobiaceae > Lustribacter. Next base: position 204,509 of record CAWJSM010000011.1, read on the forward strand.
GGACGCCCGACCGTCTCTTTGCCGAAGTAGTCCGGCGGCCCGATGTAACTCGTCTCTTTGTAGCGAAACCCGCCGTTCGTAAAACCCTCATAAAACCGAAATTTTTATCCTCGTCCGGGGAAAGGCCTGGCCGGCCGGTCGCGAAGGCTCGATTTCCAACGTCATTTGGTCGAAAGTATTCATGTGAGCAATGTGAACAAGGTCGGTCTCCCGGCTACCGGCGGCACCCCCGCCGGCGGGGCGACCACCAGCGGTACCGCGACCCCGCGACTGCCGCGCTTCCAGCCCCCGGCGATGTCGCCCGCGGACAGCTTTCCCTCAACCGAAGGGACGGCGATCCTCAACCTGACCAGCGACCAATTCCAGGGCATCCGCAAATTGCTCATCGGCTTGCGGCTCGGCAAGAGCATCGCCGACGACGTGCGCAGCGAGATCTTCGGTTTGCTCACCAAGGGCCAGCGGCGCGTGCTCGGCGCAGCCTGGTTCATCATCTCGGTACGCGTTTAGCACGTCATCCGTGAACGTTCCGCGTTCCGCCGCGATGCGTCTGCTCGCGGGCGGAATCGTTGCGGCCGCGCAACCCGCCGCGGCGCAAACGCCGGCGACGGTGCGCATGGGCACGATCCCGATCGAGCCGTCGGCGGAAGCCTATTACGGCGCCGAGGCCGGCATGTTTGCCGGCAACGGCATCGCCCCGGTGGTGCAGACGCTCAACAACGGCGCGACGATCGTGCAAGCCGTGCTCGGCGGCGATCTCGACGCGGGCGAGGTGAACCCGTTCCAGCTCGCCGTTGCGATCGCGCGCGGCATCTCGCTCGTGATGATCGCGCCCGCGTGCATCTACGCGAAGCAAGTTGCGAATCCGAACGTCGTGGTGGCGAAAACGTCGCCGATCCGCTCGCCCAAAGACCTGGCCGGCGCGACGATCGGCGTCGGCTCGCTCGGCGATTTCAACCAGCTCAGCTTGTGGGCGTGGCTCGACGCCAACGGCGTCTCGCGTACGAGCATCAAGTACATCGAGCTGCCGTTCTCGGAGATCGGCGCGGCGCTTCAGCGCGGTACGATCCAGGCCGGCTTCATCGTCGAACCCGCCAAGACCGATGCGATGCGCGCCGGCCTCATCCGCGATTTCGCCGACACCTACATCGCGCTCGCGCCGGAACTTGCGACGACGGTGTGGTTTACGTCAACGGCCTGGCTGCAGAAGAACCCGGAGACCGCGAAGCGACTCGTGACGGCCATCTATGCGACCGCGCGCTGGGCCAACACGCACGGTCCGCAGGCCGCCGAGATCATCGCGCGCGTAACGAAGGTGGATCCGGCCATCGTGACCGCGCAACAACGGCGGCTCTTTGCCACGCGCAACGACCGCAAGTACGTCGATGCCACGCTGCGGCTTGCGGCGAAATACGGGATGCTTCAGCGTCCGGTGACCTACGAGGAGTTCTACGCATGACCGAGAGCAGCGAACTGACGCGCCTGAAGCGCGATCTCATGATCGCGAACCGCATTCTGGCGCACGAAGACGTCGTCGACACCTTCGGGCACATCAGCGTCCGGCACCCCGATCGGCCCGGCCACTTTCTGCTCTCTCGCGCGCGCAGTCCGGAGGTGGTGACGGTCGAGGACATCATGGAGTTCGACCTCGACGGCAACGTCGTCGACGGCGATGATCGCGAGCGTTACATCGAGCGCTTCATTCATGCGGCCATTTACGCAGCGCGGCCCGACGCCGGCGCGGTCGTGCATTCGCACGCGGATGAAGTGCTGCCGTTTACGGTTACCCAAACGCCGCTGCGGCCGGTGCTCGGCCCGGCCAAGAGCATCGGTAAACAAGCGCCGGTTTGGGATATCGACGAGGAGTTCGGTGATGCGACGAACCTGCTCGTGCAAAACATGGATCACGGTCGCGCACTGGCGGCACGGCTCGGCGCCAATAGCGTCGTGCTGATGCGCGGACACGGCTTTGCCGCGGCAGCCCCCTCGCTGGTCGACGTCGTGACGATCGCGGTCTACATGCCGCGCAATGCGAAGATCTATCTCGAAGCGCTACGCTTAGGAGCGGTGAAGACGCTCTCCGACGCCGAGATCGGCAGCGGCGGCGGTGCACGGCGCGCCGGCATGGGCAATCAACGGGCGTGGGAGTACTGGACGCGCCGGGCGGGCTTCGAGTACGAGCCCGGCGGATACGCGCCCGTGCGTTAAGCGGCGGCGGGTTGCGGGAGGCGTTGGCCTTGCTGGATCGCGACCATCGTTGCGCCGGCGAGGATCAGTGCGCCGATCATGAAGACGAAGCCGCCGGAATAGGACTTCGTGTTCTGCACGATGCTGCCGACGACGATCGGTGAAAAGAAGCCGCCGATTTGACCGCCGAAGTTGACGAAGCCGCTGAACGTGCCGCGCAGCTTTGCGGGCACGACGTCGAGCGCAACGGCCCAGAACGGGCCGAAGCCACCGTAGAGAAAGAACGCGCCGAACGAGAGGCCGGCGACGCACGCGACGACGCTGTCAGCGGTGAACGCGAGAAATAATCCGAGCCCCGCCAGCAGATAACTTGCGCCGAGCAAGAGCGGCCGGTAACGGTAGAGCAAACCCTTTCCGAGATAGCCGAGTATCAGCAAGCCGCAGAAGCCGCACAGGTACGGAATCGACGCGATCAGACCGAGCGACTTCAAGTCGATGTGGCGCTCCGCGCTCAAGTACGACGGCATCCAGTTCAACAAGCCCCAGAACGCGACGTTGAAGAGCAAGTACGCCGCGAACGGCAGCCACGATAACGGTCGCGAGATCATCTCGCCGAAGGAGCCGGTTCCGGTTGCATCTTCGGCGTGATCGGTGCGCGGGTTGCCGGTCGTCGCCGGAAAGAAGCCCCAAATCAGCGCCGCGACGATCACGCCGGGAATCGCTAAGAGCAGAAACAGCATTTGCCAGCCGGAGCTCGCGATCGTGAACGCCGCAATCGGCGCGACGAACGCCGGGCCGAGTGCGAGCGCCGTATGGAAGATGCCGCTCGCGGCCGAGCGTTCGTGGGAGGCGAACGTGTCGCCGATCGCCTTGAAGTGCGCGCCGTTCTCGAGCCCTTCGCCGACGCCGAAGAAGAAGCGCACCGCGATGAGCATGCCGACGGAAACGGCGAGGCCCGTGAGCCCGGTGAAGAGCGACCAGATCAGCAGCGCGATGATCAGCATGCGCTTCGCACCGAAACGATCGGCGAACATGCCGCCGGGAATCTGCATCAGCGCGTAGCCGGCCGTGAACGACGCCAGCACGTAACCGAACGTCTGCGGCGACATGTCCAGCGCCTTCATCATCGTCGGACCGGCGACCGAGATGTTCGTCCGGTCGAGGTAGGCGACGAAGAACGCCGTCCACAGCAAGCCGAGAATCAGGCGCTTTTTGGGCGCATTGGTGCTCATCTGATCGCTTTGGCGCGGGCTTGCGAAACTTTCCTTCATGGGGAAGACTGGCGGGCGGTTGGCGTGAGAGGATGTCCGGACGGGAAAGGCCGCCTTAGGAGAACTCACGCGATGACGAACGACTACAAAAATGCCCTGCCCGACGAAGTCGATGACCACCCGGATTCGGGGATGCCGCGCCAGCTGCGCACTCAGAACGAGCGCGATCCGGCTCTCACGCGCGAGGAAGCCGACGTGGCCGGAATCAGCGTTACGCCGGAAGTCGTCTACGGCGATGATTCCGCGCAGCCGAACGAAGACGACCAGCGCGACGTTCACGGAGGCTGACACGATGCCGCGCAAGCACCGCTATTCGGCGAAAGAACACCGCCAAGTCGAGCACATCAAAGAGAGCGAGATGGAGCGCGGCATGGGCGCGGGCGAAGCTGAGGGTGTCGGTTACGCCACCGTCAACAAACGCAACCCCGAAGCGCACCGGTATACGGCGAAAGAAAAACGCCAAGCCGAACACATCATGGAATCCGAAGAAGCCGCCGGCAAACCCGCCGACGAAGCCAAACGCATCGCCTACGCGACGGTCAACAAGCGAGGCGCGTAGCAACGGCGGGAGTAGTGGTTGATTGCGACGTCTTTTTATACCACTGCTCCCGCCTTCGCGGTCGCACTCAATAGTACGGGTTGTGGCGGTCCCTCGACGACGTGCCTTCGGCACTTGCTCGGGATGACAATGAGGTAGCGTTATACGCGGGCGGGTTCTTTGGCGGTGTATTCGCCGGCGTAGGCTCCTACGGTTTGCCAGGGCTGGTCGATTGGGATGATCAGTTGTTCGGTTCGGATCTTGTCGTAGGGGAGGTTCGGGTCGAGGCCGATGAGGGGCTGGCCGGCTTGGAAGAGGCGCACGGCTTCGAGCATGCGTTTGCGCATGCGGATGATCGCGATGTCGGAGGTGCCGAGATGTTCGGCCGTGCGGTCGACGATCGGGCCCATCGATTCCTGACAGGCCATGTCTTGATTGGAGAAACCGTTGATGCCGGTGTAGCTGCCGTTCTTCATCGCTTCACGGTCCTGGTTGAACCAGTTCTCTTCGGTGGCAAACTTGTACCAGTTGCGGTCGAGGTCGACGCCGGGAACGAGGTGGTGCTTGCGGCGCGTCTCGGCTTCGTCGACCTTGCTGCCGTCTTGGCTGAAGAAGACGCCGTAGAAGATCGTGCGCTCGTTGTCGACCGGCACGAAGATTTGGATGTGGCAGTTCTGCGTTTTCTCGAGCGGACGTGGAATGAACGCCGTGAACGGCACGAGGAAGATCGTCACGCGCACGTATTTCTCGGTGTCGGGGTTCGTCGTCGGCCGGCGGATTGCGGCGTAGCGGAACCCGTAGCTCGTGTCCTCGCACTCCATCTTCGGCGAGGTGTCCATCGAGATCTCGGCGCGTTTCTTCCAATCCCAGATGATGCCCTGATGCAAGAACCACGAGTGCGATGAATCGATCGCGCCTTCGATCGCCTGCGCGTAGTTGACGCGTTCGCCCACCTTCACCGTCGCGTACTGATCGCGCGGCAGCTGCATCCAATCGTATTCCGGAAACTTCGGTTCGGTGCCGGCCGGGCCGAGGTAGGTCCAGACCATGCCGCCCGCCTCGCGCACCGGATAGCTCTTCAGCTTCATGCGATCGCGGAAGCCATGTTCGCCGGGCTCCGTCGGCATATCGACGCACGCGCCGGCAGTGTTGAACTTCCAGCCGTGATAGATGCAGCGCAGTCCGCCGTCTTCGTTGCGTCCGAGCGCGAGCGATGCGAGACGGTGCGGACAGCGCTCGTCGACGACGCCGAGTTTGCCGTCGGAATCGCGGAACACGACGAGGCGGTCACCGAAGATCTGCGTGCGATGCGGCGTGCAATCGCGCTCGGCGACCTCCTCGGAGAGACACGCCGGCACCCAATAGCGCCGCATCATCTGACCCATCGGCGCGTCGCCGGTAACGTTGGTGAGAAGCGTGTTTTCTTCAGCGGAAAGCATGTGGTCGGTCCTCGTTGGCGAGCGTGATGACGCGCCGTTCGCGCGCACTTTGGAGCAGGGCAATGGCTGCGGCCGTCGTGGCGGTTCCCCAGCGGCCGTCGTGCAGCGGCGGCTCGCCGCTCACGACGGCATCGTAGAGTTCGTCGATGACGCCGTCTTTGTTCGGGTAGGTGCGCGCCGGCGGCGCGATCAGTTCGTGGACACCGTCATCATCGTACACCAGCACGCCGTCGGGCGACGGCCGCAGGTCGGCTTGCTCGCAGCTCACGAGCAGCAACCCGAAATGCGGATGGTGCATGGGACCTTGCGGTTTCGCGATCCCGCGTCCGGCAAAGCCGCTGGCCGTGCGTGCACGCGCTTCCTCGGCCGGCGTGGCGAACTTGCGCAGCTCGCGGCGGAGCGACCCGTAGGCGGGCCTTTTCTCGGCACCGCCCTCGCCGACCCAATCGTGAAATTCATCGGTGTCGAAGTGATCGTACCCGCTATAGGTCAGCGACGCGGCCACGCCGTCTTCGAATTGCAAAAGCGCGGTCATCGCGCCTTCGGTCGGGCGCGTTTGGTCCCACACGCCGGTGACGGCGTACGCGCTTTCCAGCGGGCCGCCGTGAATCACGCGGATGATGTCGAGCTGATGCGGGATCTGGTTGAACATGATGCCGCCGCCTTGCGCCGTGTCGAGTTCCTCCGGGCGGCGCGGACGGTAGAGAAAGTTCGTATAAACGAGGTTCGTCATCATGCGCAGCGGCCCGACTTCGCCGCTCGCGACGATCGCGCGAATCATCTTGATCGTCGGGTTGAAGCCCGCGCTGTGACCGACGACGAGCACTACGCCGTTGCTCTCAGCGGCATCGGTCATGGCGCGGCATTCCTCGACCGTGAGCGCCATCGGTTTCTCGACGATCGCGTGCTTGCCGTTGCGCGCCGCCGTCAGGACGTCGGCCGCGTGAAACTGGTGCGGGCTGGCAATATAGACGGCGTCCACCGCCGGCGAGGCACACAGTTCGGCGGCGCTCGCATAGGTCGTACCGCCGAAATCGGCCTCGAAGCGCGCCCGCGCCTCGGGATTCGGATCGGCCGCTGCCGTAAGCCGCACGTGGGGGTGAGCAAGCAGGCTCGGCAGCATCGTCGCGGCGGCCCGGCCGAGGCCGATCGCTCCGAGACGCAGCGTTGGGGCAGGCATTGAACCCATAGTACACCAAACCATTCGATTAGCAAAGTACCTGGAGCCTTCTGGAGCATCTGCATGCTGATCCCCGTCAAGCGTATCGCCGGCGCCGTCCTCGCCGCGGCCGTCATGCTGCTCGCCGCCCCCGCCGCATTGCCGGCTGCGGCGGCCGATCCGTTCGAGATCCCCGTCGTCATGCCGCTCACCGGCGGCGGCGCCTTTCTCGGTACGTCCGAGTTGCAGTCGCTGCAGATCATCGAGAAGATGGTCAACAAGTCGGGCGGCATCAAGGGCCGGCCGATTCACTTCGCCGTGCAGGACGATCAGTCCAATCCGCAAGTCGCCATTCAGCTGACGAACGGCGCGCTCGCAAAGAAGCCGCCGGTGATTCTCGGCAGCGCGGTCGTTGCGATGTGCAACGCGATGGCAGCGCTCGTCAAAGCCGCCGGTCCGGTGCAGTTCTGTTTCTCGCCCGGCATTCATCCGGTCGCCAACAGTTACACGTTCTCATCGAGCATCAGCACCGACGATCTTGCGATCGCGTCGCTGCGCTTCTTCCACGGCAAACATTGGAATCGCGTGGCGATCATCACCTCGACCGACGCCAGCGGTCAGGACGCGGAGCGCGCGTTCGTCGAAGCGTCGCACCGGCCGGAGAATGCCGGGCTCTCGCTGATCGTGCAAGAACACTTCAACCCGACCGACGTGACCGTGAGCGCGCAGATCGCGCACATGGCATCGCTCAAGCCGGATGCGATCGTTGCCTGGTCGACCGGCACGCCGTTCGGCACCCTGCTGCACGGCATCACCGACGCCGGCATCGACATCCCGGTGCTCGGCGGTAACGGGAACCTCACGTATCCGCAACTCGCGCAGTACAAGTCGTTTACGCCTAAGCAAATGTACTTTCCGAGCCCGCGTTTTTTCGCGCGCGAACAAGTCGGACCGGGTCCGATTCGCGATGCCCAAAACCTGTTCTTCAAATCGTTTGCCGCGGTCGGCGTGAAGCCGGACGTCGCGCATTCGTTCTCGTGGGATCCGGCGCTGATCGTGGTCGATGCGCTCAAGCACGTCGGGCTCGGCGCGTCGCCCGAGGCGGTGCGCGGCTACATCGAAGGACTGCACAGCTGGACGGGCATCAACGGCGTGTACGACTTCCGTGACGGCAGTCAGCGCGGTCTCTCGGAAAACACGGCGATCGTCATTCGCTGGAATGCCGCCGACGCCACGTTCAAGGGCGTGACGAAGCCGGGCGGCGCGCCGTTGTAATGCGCGCCGGCCGCGGGTTCGACGCGGATACGAATAACAGCATCGGCTATTTGCTCCGCGATACCGCGCGGCGTATCCTCAGCGATCTGACCACGCGGCTCGAACCGCACGGCATCACGCTGCCGCAGTACTACGTGCTGCGCGAACTGTGGCGAGAAGAAGGGCTTACGCAACGCGAGATCGCCAACCGCGTGGGCGTGCTCGAGCCGACGATGGTCGCGACGCTCGACGCGCTCGTGCGGCTGGGTCTGATCGAGCGCGAGCGCAGCACGACCGACCGCCGCAAAACCCACGTGCAGTTGACCCCGGCCGGCCGCACGATGCGCGACACGCTGCACGGCTATGCCGGCGACGTGCTCGAAGCGGCGCTCACCGGAATCTCCGATGACGAGATTGCGGTCCTGCGGCGTACGCTCCAGCGGATCAAGGGCAACTTCGCCTAGCAACCTTAGCGCTAATACAGCGCCAACCGAAGCCTTACACCGCGCTGTTGGCCTCGCAGAGATACGAAGTTAGCTTCGTACCGCGCCGACGAGCGAACGTAGAAAATTCCTTCTGGAATCGTTGACATCAAGATTATTAATAATTACTATGCCGGAGTGGAAAGAAGGTTCGCCGTCGTTTCCAGCGCTGAGAGCCGTGCGGAACTACCGTCCTCGCGCGCTAGTTGGCTGGCGGAGACTTTGCGTTCTCGTCTGTTGGCCGGAGCTTACCGACCCGGTGAGTGGATCCGCGAGGCGACGCTGCGCGAGGAATTCGGGGTCTCAAACGGCCCGGTACGTGAGGCTCTACACGAGCTTATCGCGGACAAGCTTCTCGAACGCGTTCCGTATCGCGGCGTTCGCGTTACATCGCTTGAGCCACGAGACATCGTCGAGCTTTTTCAATTACGAAGCGCGATGATGGAGTTAGCAGCCGACCTCGCAGCTCGCCGGCGCGATCCGGTTGCGCTGAAGCGCGTACCCGAAATTCTCGAGTATTTGACGCTAAATTTGGAGTCCAACCTCCCATTTACCGGAATCGTCACCACGTGGGTAGCGGAGTCATCGGGCAGCTTGCGTCTCGCGCAAGCTTGGCACGAACTGTTTTTACAGACGCAAGTATACGTTCCCGAAACACGCTCGAACCCATCGACGTTCGTGCGCGCTCTTCAGCACGTACGGGCAATGATTGCTGCGATTACGGCGGGTGAGGCCGAAGCGGCCCGAGAGAATGCACGTGCGTTCACGCGAGCGCAAGTCGAAGCGCTCGGTTTCGACATGGAATTCTGAGCCGTGGCAAGTGCTAGTTTAGCGCACCGCATCGGTAAACGAAAAGTCGCAAGCCGGCCTTCCTTGAGCCGGCAGCGCACAATTATCTATGGCTCCGCCGGCATCGTTGCTACGCTGCTCATTTGGCAGTGTGCCGATTGGCTTCATCTTACGAATTCGCTCATCCTGAGTTCGCCCACCGACGTGGTGCGAAGCTTCATACGGGTCACGTCATCCGGCGAATTGGGGCCGGCGGTAGCATCTACGGCGACGCTTTTCGGCGTTGGGTTTGCTATCTCGCTCGTCATCGGGATACCGGTCGGCGCGGTCTTGGGATGGTACCGGTCGGTGAATGCAGTCGCTGATCCACTTATCTCGCTCGCATATGCGCTTCCGCGTATCGCCTTGATCCCGATGGTTGTCGTCTGGTTCGGACCCGGCTTCGCCGCCCAAATTACCGTTGTGGTGCTCTTAGCGGTGTTCCCGATTATCATTAATGTTGCGTCTGGAATTTCAACCGTAACTGATGACAATTTGCGCCTCGCCCGCAGCTTTCTCGCCACGAACATGGACGTGCTCTGGACGATCGCGCTTCCGGGAGCTGTCCCGGCCATCATCAGCGGCATACGACAGGGCGTGAACTTGGGACTTGCCGGCGTCGTCGTTGCCGAATACTTCATTGGCTCGAGCGGTGTTGGCGGCATGATTTTCAAAGCCGGTTTGACGCTAGACACGAGTAAGGCGATCGTTGGAGCGCTCGTATTCGGCCTTGCTGCCTTGCTTTTAACCATCATTCTTCAACTCGCCGAAGAAAGATTCGACAAGTGGCGGACTTCTTGAATCAAGCGACCTTTACCGATTCAGCGCCCGAGAATCTTTCGTCGCATATCGGCTCTGTTGCGGAATCCTTATCGGTTCAAAATCTGAATAAGACGTACATACGCAAAAACGGCCGTCAAGAAGAGCGGCTCGTCGTATTGAGCGACATTTCCTTCACCGCCCAGCGCGGCGAATTTGTCGCGATCATCGGCCCATCAGGTTGCGGCAAAAGCACGATCCTGAATGCAATTGCAGGCTTGACCACCATAGATGATGGCGGCAAAATCTTGCTCGAAGGCATCGAAGTCGTCGAACCGGGGCCCGATCGCGCCGTCGTCTTTCAGCATGCCCAATTGCTCCCCTGGCGCACCGTAGGTCAAAACGTTGCTTATGGGTTGGAGTTGCGACGGGAATTCGGGCGTGCGGAAATTGCGGAGCGAGTAGAACGAGCGCTGGACTGGGTGGGGCTGTCAGCTTTCGAGCGTCACTTTCCACACCAGATTTCCGGCGGAATGCAGCAGCGAGCAAATATCGCTCGGGCGTTGGCCGTCGAGCCGCGGTTAATCCTGATGGACGAGCCGTTCGGCGCGCTCGACGCGCTGACGCGGGAATCACTTCAAGATCAGCTGGCGAGTCTTTTAGTGCGGCTCGGGCGGACTATCATCTTTATAACGCATGACATCACCGAAGCCGTTTATCTAGCGGATAAGGTCCTAGTAATGTCTGGGCGGCCAGGCAGGATAATCGCAGAGATTCCTGTTGCTTTCAAAAAGCCGCGCGCGCGGGTGTTGACGGAAACCAAAGACTTCGACGTGCTGACACGTCAGCTTCGTCAGCTGCTAGCCCCCGTTTCGGGAGAGCAAGTAGCCGCCGTTCCTGATCTAAATAAGGAGAGTTAGAGCGTGAGTATCCGTAAATTGCTTAGCAGAGCGCTGCTAATCATCGGAGCGGCCGCGGTTGCGGTGCTGATACCGAATCCGCGTCTAAAAGCGCAGGAGCCAGTTCCGATCGAAGTTTCGATCGGCGTCGCGGCGCCTGTAGCGCCATTCGCCCTGGCGCAAATTGCGTCAGACAATCATTTATGGCCAGCCAATGTCCATGTTACTTGGACGACGGTTTCCCCGTCGACGGTGGTCGCCAGTTTGGTAACCGGCCGCATCCAATTGGTAATTGGTGCACCGCCGCAGTACGACGTCGGTGCGTTCAATTCTAATGCTCCAATCCAATGGATTGCGCAGTGGCAAGATCCAGCGGACTTCGAAATGATCGCGAGACCGGGGATTGCCAAGTTAGCCGATCTCAAAGGCAAAGTGATTGCAACGACCGCGCTTGGATCGTCCACGGCTCTGTTGGCGCAAGTTGCTTTGCAACGCGCCGGGTTGCGCGTTGATGATTTCAAAATTCTGCCCATGGGTGACGTCGGCAGCGAGATTGCCGCGGTTGCGAGCGGCGCTGCGAGCTCACTTGTGCTTCCGGCGTCTTCAGTCGAGCCGCTCCTGGCGCAAATCCCGGGTTCAAAAATCGTCTATGATTTTTATGGCGAGAAGGTGCCCTGGATCGGCGCTGGCGTTGTCGGCTATAAGCCGTTTATGGAGAAGAACCCGGAAGCCGTGATCTCAGTGCTTTCTGCTCTTAACAAAGCATTGATATTGGTACACACCAACCCAGCTCTTGCACAGCCGTCTGTAACGAAATTTGTCGGATCCCCCTTACCGGCTGCAGCGGATACGCAGTTTAAATATCTCGTCGAGCGGACCCCAAATGGGCTTCGTCCGGTAAACGTTCGGACACTTGATGCGATCTATGATGCGGTCCGAGCGGCGGGCAACGCTTCCGGCCCAACCAGCGATTTTGCAAAGAACGCGGTCAACAACTCGTATCTCCAGAAAATGCTCGCCACAAAGCGATAACCATGCCCTTAAATATTATTATCGCCGGCGGTGGGATCGGCGGTCTTGCTGCGGCGACCGGGTTTCGCCAAGACGGCCACAACGTAACGGTATTCGAACAGGCCAAAGTTCTGTCTGAAGTCGGAGCCGCAATCGGACTCGGCCCGAACGCGACAGGATCTCTGACGCGCCTGGGAGTCCGTGAACTCCTCGATGCTGAAGCGGTACGTCCGCGCGCTTGGACACATCGTCGATGGATCGACGGAAGCCTGCTTGCAGCATATGAGCTCGGAACGTATGCCGAATCGCGTTTCGGCTATCCGTTTTGGATGGTTCACCGCGGCGATCTCTACGGGGCTTTGGTACAAGGGGCGACCGACAAAAATCGACCGGGCGTTCCGGCAGAAATGCGGCTCGGCGCGCGGATTGTCGCAGTGCATACCAGAGATGATGGGGCCGAAGTCGAAACAGCTGACGGAGAACGCGTTCGGGCAGATCTCGTAATTGGTGCCGATGGCGTGCGTTCGCGAGTGCGCGAGAGCTTGTTTGGCCGCGATGAGCCCGTCTTTAGTGGAAATGCGGTCGTCCGCGTCCAGATGGCGACGGAAGAGATGCTGAAGATTCCGGACCTCAAGCCATTTGTCGTCGACGAGAGCATTGAAACTTGGCTTGGCCCGGGCGCGCATATTCTCCACGCTCCGATCTGTGCAGGCCGGGTGTTCAATTTTGCCGTTTGCTTTACGGACTCGGCTAAAGGCCCCGAGACATGGTTCACGCTTGGCGACAAAACGGAACTGCTGAGCAAAGTACATGGCTGGTTTCCGCCCATTCTCGAAATTATCGAGCGTGGCGAACTTGTAGGGCGCTGGGATATCTACGATCGCGAGCCCCTTGAAACGTGGTGCAGCGGGGTGACGTGTTTGCTCGGCGATGCGGCCCACCCAATGCTGCCGTACCTTGGGCAGGGTGGGGCTCAGACGCTTGAGGATGCGGTTGCGTTAGTGGACGCCCTCCGGGATGCCTCGCGCGGTGATATACCCGACGCGCTGGCGATATACGAGCGATTTCGTAAGCCGAGAGCACGTCGCGTTCAGAAAGAGTCTCGCGACAAGCGTGATCTGTACCATCTGCCGGACGGGCCCGAGCAAATGGCGAGGGATGCTGCGGACAACGGCAACGGCGATTTAAACGACTTCAATTGGATCTGGCAGTTGCCGGAGAGTCCCGAGTTGCGAGCAGTCGATACGCATCGCAAGTAATTCGGTCCAAATCGGCCCCGCCGAGAGCCAATTAGACAAAACATTCACAATATTGTTCCGTCAGGAGACATTGCTTTGAGTAGTGCACGGTTTATCGGCAAACGTGTTGTCGTAATCGCAAGTGGTTTTGGTGTCAAGGGCCCCGAGGATATCGGACGCGCGTCAGCGGTGGCGTTCGCCGCAGAGGGGGCGGAGGTCGCGGTCGTTCAGTTCACGCAAGCTGCTGCCGACGAATGTGTCTCCGAGATTCGCGCCGCGGGCGGTAAAGCAACCGCATACGAAGCCGATCCTAGAGATCCTCACGCTTGCGAGAGTCTTGCAGGCTCCCTTGCGTCGAGTTGGGGCGTTGTGGATGTCTTGGTCACGCACCACTTCGGAACGTACGTGTCGTCGGTTGAAGACACGACGCTTGAGCAGTGGGAAGAGACAATTCGTGTGAACCTCACGAGCGTGTTTATGGCAACAAAGCTGTTCCTGCCAATGTTAAAGAAGAGCACCGGCGCTTCAATTGTGAACGTCGGTTCGATAGATGGCACACTCGGAAACCCGAATATCCCGGCTTACTCGGCTTCAAAAGGCGGCGTGCATGTGTTGACTCATGTTCTCGCCGGTGAGCTCGCCAAGGACGGCATTCGTGTGAACTGCATTGCGCGAGCGGCGTCCAATATGCTGCCGCTACCGGATAATATCTATCGGCAAGTAAACGGAGCCACCCCAATGGCCCGGGCTGCGGCGCCCAGCGAATATGCCGGAGCCGTACTCTTTCTCGCGTCAGATGCTGCGAGCTACATCACCGGTGCCGTGCTGCCGGTCGACGGCGGGCGAACCGCTGTGACGCCCGGGTGCTCCCCCGGCTATAAGGGCTACCTGCCGGACGCGTAAAGCGGCTCTGGCCCAAGTCCGATCGACCGCCGGCTTAAACGCAGCGTCTGAGTCCCGGCGGGGTGCCGGTGTGCTTAGCGAGAACGCGGCCGCCATGGCTAACGGTTCCGGGCCCTATCGGCACGCCGCCGCGTTCTCCATCAAGGATCTCCAGATCTTGGTGCACCTCGCCAATGGCTGTACCCAGCACGAGGTCGCCGAGCGGATGTCGCTGGAGCAGCCGGCGATCAGCAAGCATTTGCGGACCGCCGAACAGCGCTGCGGGATTCCGCTGGTGGCGCACGACGGCCGCCGGCTTAGTCTGACGCGGGCCGGTCGAGATGTTGCCGGTCTTGCGAATGAGATTCTGGCTAAGTACGACGCGCTCGAACAAATGTGCACGGCGAGCCATAACGGTGAAGCGCAGCCGGTACGGCTACTCGCGTCGGGTACGCCCGGCAGTTACGTCCTGCCCGACGTCATCGCATCGTACTTGCAGCAGTTCCCGGGCGAGCGCGTCGAAACCGATGTGCGCTTTCGCGGCGGGGCGCTCGAGATATTTGCGGGCGGCAGCTACGATCTGGCGGTCGTGACGCACGCGCAGCCCACGCCCGACCTGCTGGTCGAAACGCTCTACACCGACCGGTTCGTCTTGTTCGTTACGCCGGCGCACCCGCTGTTGAAGAAGCGCGCGCGGCTGACGGATGCGTTGCCGAGCTACAAGCTGATCTCGAAATCCATCGCCGGCGAGTGGCCGCGCGTGTTCGAAGGGCTCGAGCAGTTGGGCTTCACGCGCGAGAACACCGTCGAGTTTCTGTCCTATGAGGGCGTGAAACACATGGTCAGCCGGAACCTCGGGGTCGGCATGCTGTTCGAGACGGCGGTTCATGACGAGCTGGCCAGCGGCGCGTTCGTGCGGCTCCCGATCGAAGCGGACTTCCTCGACTACCCGTTTTCGCTGGTCCGGCGGAGTTCGGTCCCGCTTTCGCCCGGGGCGAGGCGGTTCCGGAGCTTTCTGCTCGAGCACTTCGCGCCGGCGCCGGCCTTGCGCGAGTAAGAATATTCCACCGCGGAATGTCTGCCGCGGAAATGGAATGAGTCCGGCCTTTCGGGCGTGCTAGGCTCGCGGCAAGCACCGGCCCGTTCAGCGCGGGCTTTCGCCGTGGAGCGTGACATGGATCGACCTCTCACCATGCCCGGGCCCTCTGACGCCGTGGGCGTTTCCCGTTCCGGGGCAACGTCGGACGCCTACCGGAACTTCGTTGCGGTCATGTGCTGCATCGGCATCGGATTCAGCTACATGGACCGGCAGATGATCGGCCTCGTGCTGCAGCCGGTCAAGCTCGAGATGCACCTCACCGATGCGCAACTCGGGTTCATGAGCGGCGTCGCGTTTGCGATTTTCTACGCGACGCTCGGGATTCCGATCGCGCGCTTCGCCGATGCGACTTCGCGCCGCGGCGTGTTTGCGGTGTCGCTCGGATTCTGGAGCGTGATGACGACGCTCTCGGGCGCGACCACCTCGTTCGTGCAGTTTCTTTCCGCGCGCATCGGCGTCGGGATCGGCGAATCGGGCTGTAATCCGATGCTGTATTCGGTACTGGCCGATTACTATCCGAAGAAACAGCGCCCAGTCGCGTTCGGATATTTGGCGATGGCGACCCAGGCCGGCGTACTCGTTGCACTGGCACTCGGCGGGTGGACCGTCGGACACTACGGCTGGCGTGCGGCGTTCTTCGTCGCCGGTATCCCGGGCTTGGTTTTCGCGGGGATCTGGTACCTCACCGTGCGCGAGCCCGTTCGCGGCGGCGCGGACGAGCGACCCGTTACGGGCGAAGCGCCGACGTTCGGCGCGACGGTGCGCATGCTCTGGAACAGCCGCACGTACCGCTGGCTCGTGCTCGCGCAGTCGTGCACCGGCTTCGTTGCCTTCGGCGTCGGTACGTGGATGCCGTCGTTCCTCATCCGCTCTTATGCGATGAAGCCGCAAAATCTCGGCCCCACGCTCGCCGTAACCAGCGGCTTGCTCTCGTGCATCGGCGCCCTCGCCGGCGGGTATCTCGTGCGCCGTCTCGCGCGTCGGGATGAACGCTGGTATCTGTGGCAGCCTGCGGTCGTAGCCTGCATCGCCGGTGTTCTGCTGACGATCGGATTCTTGTCGTACTCGGCCCCGGCGACGATCGCGCTGTATGCGATCGGCAGCGGGATCAACTCGCTCTGCCTCGGCGCGTCGTTCAGCACGTTCCAAGCGCTCGTCTTACCGTCGATTCGCGCGACGGCCTCGGCGTGCTGGCTATTGATCTTCAACTTCTTCGGCGTCGGCTTCGGCCAACAGTTCATCGGTTTCGTCAGCGACCTGTTCTCGAAGAGCGCGGGCGCGGAGTCGTTGCGCTACGGCTTGATCGCGTCGAGTTTCTTTTTCTTCTTCGCTGCGCTGTTCTTCTGGATCGCGTCGCGCACGATGACGGCCGACATCGCCGACGTCGATGCGGCGGCCGCCTCTGCCTAGCACCACCGCCTCAACGGACATCGCCATGCTTGACTTCAAACTGATCTCGGCCGACAGCCACATCGGCGAACATCCGGACGCCTGGGTGCGGGCGCAACGCGAATTTGGCGATCGTGCACCGCACGTGGTGCTCGATCCGCCGGGTCTGCAGCCGGGTCTCTGGATCATTCAGGAAGGCCTCCCGCCGATGCGGTCGGCGTACTTCTCGATGGGTTACGTCGTCGACAAGCCCGGCCATCGCGACAACACGATTTGGAGCGATCCGGAAACCTTCAGCATCAAGGCCAAGGAGTTCCGCGAGACTTTCCGCTACGAGACCAACCGCGGCGGCTGGGACCCGGCCGAATACATCAAGGCGATGGACCGCGACAACGTCGAGGCGTCGATCATCTACTCGAGTGCGACGCGCTTCAACTACTTGCAAGACGATCCGGTGCTGCAGCGCGGAATCTTCCGCTCGTACAACGAGTGGATCATCGACACGTTTGCGGCCCATGCGCCGAAGCGGCTCTTCCCGGCCCCGTTGATCTCGGTCCTCGACATCGACCTTGCGGTCAAGGACATGCGCGAATACGTGGGCCGCGGGGTGAAAACGGTGCATATCCCGACGACGATCGGCGGCAGCGGCTACTGGGACCCGAAGTACGAGCCGCTGTGGCAAACGGCCGTCGAGCTCGGCATACCGCTGAGCGCGCACTCGGGCGCGAGTCAGGGCCGCCCGGTCACGGCGCACGGTGACGGCAAGCGCGAGTACGATCCGCGCAAGTACATCATCAACGGGATGAGCGGGCCGGCGTACGGTCCGCACCCGGCCTGGGAAATGGCGAGTAACCTGATCTTCTCGGGCGTCTTCGATCGCTATCCGACGCTGAAAATCGGTCTCGCGGAATTCCAAGTCTGGGATGCCGCATCGACCGTGCAGGTGATCGATTACGACTTCGGCCGCGTCTCCGCGGACGATCGGGAAAAGACCGTCAACAAACGCTGGCCCAGCGAGTATCTGCGCGAGAACGTGTTCTTCGGGTTTGAGGACGATCGCGCGCTGATGCTGGCGTCGGACGTCTATGGCGAGAACAACTACATGTGGGGCAGCGATTTTCCGCACCACATGACCACTTGGCCGCGATCGCTGACGACGCTCGAGGAAAACACGCTGCACAAGCCGGGTCTCGCGCGCAAAGTCGGTCGCGACAACGCCAACAACCTCTACCACCTCGTCGAAGCTGCCGCACCGAGCGGCGTGGGAGCGCGCTGACTGCAATGGAGTTCGTGTTCTTCGGTGACTACGTGCCGGGCATCCGCGCGAACGACCGCGTGTACGACATCAGTGCCCTGGTCGAGGGCGCGAGCCCGCTCGCGATCGTGCGCAGTTTCATCGAACGCGCCGAAGGGCTGCGCGGCCGGATCGATGCGCTCATCGCGGGCGGCGGCGGCGTGCCGGTTGCGGACGTGCGCTTGCGAGCGCCGGTTCCGGAATCCGATCAGCTGCTGTGTGCGGCGCGCAATTACCGCGATTACGAACGCGAACGACGCGGCGAGAACAACGCGCCGCCGGATTTCTTCCTGAAGGCGCGCGGTTCGGTGATCGGTCCCGGCGATACGATCGTGCTGCCGGCGCATCAGGCCAAGGAGTTTCATGCGGAGCCCGAACTCGCGGTCGTGATCGGCACGCGCGCCGACAACGTACCGGCCGCCGGCGCGATGCGGTACGTATTCGGCTACACGGCCTTCATCGATTTCTCGGCGCGCGGTCTGAGCTCGGGTTTCTACATTCACAAGTCGTTCGCGACGTTCGGCCCGATGGGGCCGGGCCTCGTTACGGCCGACATGGTGCCGAATCCGATGGATCTCCGGATCCGGCAGTGGGTCAACGGCAATCTCAAGCATGATTTCCGTACGACCGAGATGGCGAACTCGATCGAGAAGTTGATCGAAGCCGCCTCTGCGGTCGTGCCGCTCGAACCGGGCGACGTCATTGCCACCGGCACCCATCACGAAGGGCTGGGACCGATTATGGATGGCGACAAACTGACGATCGAGATCGAGCAGGTCGGATCGTTCAGCGTCGACGTGCGCGATGCGCAGCATCGTACTTGGGAGCGTGACGTCGCGGTTCCGCACGCGGAGCGCGTCTAGGGGAGTTCGCCGGGCGCCCCGCGTAGGCGAGCGCCATGGATCGCTTTGGATTTCGCTTATTCGCGCTCGGACTGTGCTGCACGATGTCGCTCGTCGCGCGCGCGAACGCGCAGACGCAGACGCCGGTTGCCATTTCCCTGGCAATGAACGCGCCGGGCAGCGGGAATTGGCCCGTGTACATCGCGCTCGCGCAGAACTTTTTCAGCGACGAGGGGCTGAAGGTCACGCCCGTGTTGAGCGGGAGCAACGTGGCCACGATCAACGTCCTCACGACGTCCGATGCGAATATCGGGCTCGACGGGAGCGACATCGAAATCGCCGCGGTCGCGCACGGCTTACCGATCAAGATCGTGGCGCCTGAATTCGGTCCGAACCCCTACACGGTGCTCGTCGTCGGCGGGTATAAATAGTTGGGCCGATCTGAAAGGAAAATCGGTTACGCTCGGCTCGCCGCAGGACGTCTCTTCGCTCTCGTTCTTCAAAATGGCGGCGATGCACCAGCTGCAGCGCAGCGATTTCACGGTCTACACCTCGGCCAGCAGCAGCTCGCGCTTCGATGCGCTGATGTCCGGCACGGTGCAGGCGACGGTGCTCTCGCAGCCGTTCGACATCCTGGCCGAAGAGAAGGGCTTCCACCGGCTCGACAGCGGCGCCAAAACGTTGACGCCGTGGGCCGATACCAGCCTTCGCCGTCAACACGAAGTGGGCGGCGGCGAACCGCGCCGCGGTGGTGCATTTCGTGCGGGCGCTCAAGCGCGCGGTGCAGTTCGGCTACACGCACAAGGCCGAAACCGTCGCGGCGCTCGTGACGGCCACGAACATCGCGGCGTCGACGGCGGCGAAGGCCTACGACCTCGACTTCACCCAGCTGCACGTGTTCGATATCAACGATCGCGTCGATCTCAATCGCGATCTGCTCGCCATGGGTGAAGATATCCGCGCGGCCGGCGCCATCACGACGGTCCCGCCGATCGGAGAGTTCTTCGACGCGTCGTATCTGCGGGACGCCGGACGTTGAACAACATCGAGCTCTCGGCTGCGTTCACGGTCAACGAACGCACGCGGCCGCTGCTCGACGGAAGCGTGGCGCCGGCCGGCATCACGCTGCGCTTGAGCCCAATGGAATCCGCCGAAATGTTCTGGCGGCAACTCGAGTTCGGCGAGTTCGACGTCTCGGAGATGTCGCTCTCGGCGCTTGCGCGCCTCGTGGCCGACGGGAAATCCGATTGGGTCGCGCTGCCGGTGTTCACGTTGCGCCGGTTCTATCACACGCAGCTGCTCGTGCGGGCCGATGCCGGAATTCAAACGCCGGCCGATCTGCGCGGTAAGCGCGCGGGCGTGCCGGACTACATCCAAACCTCGGTCGTGTGGGCGCGCGGCGTGCTCGCGGATGAATACGGCGTGCAGCCGAGCGACTTGACGTGGGTGATGGAACGCGAGGCGGATCGCTCGCTCGGCGGGGCGCTCGGTTTCGTTCCGCCGGCGGATTTGCGTTTTTCGTTTCTCGCGCCGGACAAGAGCCTCGACCGGATGCTGCTCGACGGCGAACTCGACGTGCTCTTTCACTACATCACCGCGCGCAATCTGGTCGACCGCAGCCGCGCCGATCTGCACGCCGATTCGCGCGTGCGCACGCTCTATCCGGACGTTGCAGGCGGAAGCGATCCGTTATCACGCGGCGACCGGCATGTATCCCGTGAATCATACGGTCGTGGTGCGCCGCTCGGTGCTCGAGCGTTATCCGTGGGTGGCGCTCAACATCGTCGATGCGTTCAATGCGGCAACGGAACGCGTGCTGCGCCGCTTGGCCGATGGGCTCGGTCCCTATATCGCGGCCGGAATCGTCGCGAAGGGTGTGCGCGATACCGTTGCAGCGCGATCCGTGGCCGTATAGCGTGCGCCGGTCGCGCAAAGAACTGGACACGCTCTTGCGTTACCTGCACGAACAGCACATCACGAGCCGGCGCGTCGATGCCGAGGAACTGTTCGCGCCGCCGACACTCGCGCTCTAAACGATGGACGCCCGATATATGGGGCTGGGGCATAGGTTGGCTCGGCCTTGGAATCGGTCGTACAAGGCATCGGGCCGCGCTAGGCTCGAATCTGGCAAGTAGCCTGATTGCATGGGATTTCGGAGGTCTTGGCGGTGGAAATTATTGAGTCGCACTTTCATTGGTGGCCGCGGTCGATCTTTGAGGATCTTTGCAAGCGTACGCGGGTATCCGCGGGCGGAGTCAGACGGTAAGGGCGGGTTCAATTACTATCGGGCGAGCCGGCTGCACGTATGTGTTGCCGGTGCCGGCGGTTTGGTTCGATCTGGACGGGCACTTTTCGTACATGGATACGCTGGGGCACCATGTCTCGGCGCTGGGTTCGATCGGGCCGTTCTCGGTGCACTTCTCCGACGTGCCGGTCTGCGGAAGGCAAAGAAGCGGCGATCCAGTGGAACGAAGAGATGGCCGAGTGCGGTGCGTTCGCACCCTGGACGTTTTTGGGCTACCGCTGCGGTTCCGCTGACCGACACCCAAGCTGCAATCGACGTGCTCGATGACGCCGTCGGGCGTTTGGGCTTGCTCGGCGTCAACATTCCCGGCAGCATCGGCGACGATCCGGACATCGCCGCGCCGCGGCTCGAGCCGTTCTACGCGCGCTGCGAGCAATTGGGCATTCCGCTCTTCATGCATCCGACCGATGCGCTCTTCGCGGATCCGCTGGCCGGCTACGGCGGCGCGCTGCACCGCAGCGTCGGGCGCATCATGGAGGCGACCGTTGCGGCATCGCGGTTGATCTTCTCGGGCATCATGGAACGCTATCCGAACCTGAAGGTCGTCGTCTCGCACACCGGCGGCGCGCTCCCGTATCAAGCGGGACGTCTCGACAAGAACGGCACCGGCGCGAAACTGCCGGAGTTGCCGAGCACGTATCTCAAGCGCATGTACACCGACATGGTTTCGCCGCACACGGCGGGCATGCGGTTTGCGATCGAGTACTTCGGCGTCGATCACGTGATGTACGGTACGGATTATCCGTGCTGGGACTCGCACTACGCGCTCGAGTTGTTCGAAGCGATCGCCCTCTCGCCGGAAGACAAAGAGAAGATTCTCAGCGGCAACATCAAGCGTTTCATGAAGCTCGATACGCCGGCGAAAGAACTCTCGCCGGCTTAGGAAATCGGGTCGAGCTCGAAGCCTTGCGGTAGCTCGCGGCCGCGGGCGTAGTAGCCTTCGGTTAAACGGCGTTTGAAGTTCGCCCACGGGCGGTCAACGTCGAAGTTCTCTTTGGCGTTGTATTCGAGTTCGGCGTCGTCCATCGCGGTGATCGTGGGGCTGAGGCGCATCGCTTCCGATTGCACGCGCGCGTTCAGCGATACGTAGAGCGCGCGCACGACGGCTTCTTTTACGCTCGTGCCGACGACCGCATCGCCGTGACCGCGCAGCAAAATCGCGGGCGCCGCGCCGAGTTTCTTTGCGAGAAACGCGCCGAGCGCGCTGTTCGTGACGAGCATGCCGCGCGAGGCCACCGGCCCCGTCGCTTCGCGAATCTCGAACACCGGCGTTTCGGGCGGCAAGAAGCCGCCTTGCGCGAGCACCGGACGCAGCGGCACGCCGGCCACGGCGAACGGAATCACGGCCGCCGAGTGCGAGTGAATCACGCACTGCACGTCGGGCCGCGCTTTGTAGATCTCGGAGTGGATGAACCGCTCGCCGTTGAGACGCGGCGCATGCGGCAGCACGGGCGTGCACTCGAGATCGAGCTCGACCAAATCATCGGCCGTGATCGAGCCGGGCGGCAAGGCGCGCGGCATGAAAAAATGCCCCGGATCGGTCGCGGAACGCACGGTGACGTGGCCGTAGCTGTCGAGGATGCCCTCGTTTTCGAGGATCCGGCTGGCGGTGACGAGATCGATCAAGCGCGCGGCGTTCGCGGCATCTACGGCTGGCATGGGCGGCCTAATTCCCGTGGCCGGACCGGCGACCTTGCGCTGCGTTGATACATGAGGTAACGGAATGGATGCCGCCGGTATAAGAATTGAACGGGTCAGGCCCGGGGCGTACTCTAAAAGAAGTATTTCAGAAGGAGCCCCACCACATGTTGACCGCTGAAGAAAACGAGCGCCTCACCCGCGTCGGCCCCGGGACGCCGGTCGGGAAGCTCTTCCGGCACTATTGGCAGCCGGTCGCGCCGATGCAGCAGCTCAGAGAGCGCCGCGTCATGCCGATCCGGCTCTACGGTCAAGACATGGTGCTCTTTCTCGACAACAAGGATCGCATGGGCCTGGTTGACGATCGCTGCGCGCATCGTCAGGTCAAGCTCGACTGCGCGCGGGTCAACGATGCGGGCATCCGTTGCCCCTATCACGGCTGGACGTTCGATACGACCGGCCAATGCGTCGATCAGCCGGCCGAGCCCGCCGGCAGCACGTTCAAAGACAAGGTCCAAATCGGCGCCTATCACGTCCAGGAATTGGCCGGGCTTGTCTTCGCCTACATCGGGCCCGATCCGGTGCCGCTGCTGCCGAACTGGGACCGTCTCGTGTGGGACGACGTCTACCGCGTCATCGCGTATGCGATCGTGCCGTGCAACTGGCTGCAGTGCATGGAGAACACGCCCGATGCGATGCACACGATCTATCTGCACGGCGAGTTTTTCCAAACGTGGCTCGGCGAACAGGGGATTCCGAAGAGCGATCCGCGCTGGGCGCTCGCGTCGGGCTTCCAGAAGCCGATCATCAAGCACGAGTACGGCATGCACAAGTACGGCCTGCATCGCGGCTGGCTGATCGAAGGCCAGAGCGAAACGGCCAACACGTGGACGTCGAGCTCGCCGCTCGTTTTCCCGAACACGCACGTCACGTCGGGTTCGGGCCGCCACGATTTTGGCTGGCGCGTGCCGATCGACGACACGCACACGATGCAAGTCGTGCTGCGCTCGTTCCAGCCCGGCAACGGCGTGAAAGTGCCCAAGCAAGAGGTCGTGCCGTATTACGAGATGCCGGTCCGCGACGAAGCGGGGAATTTTCTCTCGCTCGACACCGTCAACGGTCAAGACTTCATGGCTTGGACGATGCAAGGCGAGATCATGGACCGCACCAAGGAGCGGCTCGGTGATTCCGATCGCGGCATCATCGCCTACCGTCAGCTCATTCGCGATCAGATCGAACGCGTCGAAGCCGGCATGACGCCGATCAACGTGTTCCGCGATCCGGCCGAGAACGTGCAAATCGATCTGCCGACCGTGCTCGATCGCGGCCATGCGTGGGGTTACGCTGCGGACGGTTCGTACATTCGCGGTTCGGTTACCGCCGCCGACCGTTTGCCCGAACACGTTGCGGACGAAATCGAAGATCTCTACGTCGAGGCGGCACGCCGGAAGAACATGCTGGTCGAAGCCTGATCGATGCCGAAAATTGGATCGATCTCGCCCTCCGTCGTTCAACTGCCCTCGGATCTCAACGAGGTGCTGCCCACCGACGTGACGGCGATCGTTGCGACGTTGAACAACCGCAACGGCAAGCCGGGCG
The DNA here is from genome assembly GCA_963845455.1 of Vulcanimicrobiota bacterium. Lineage (GTDB taxonomy): Bacteria > Vulcanimicrobiota > Vulcanimicrobiia > Vulcanimicrobiales > Vulcanimicrobiaceae > Lustribacter. Next base: position 228,619 of record CAWJSM010000011.1, read on the forward strand.
AAGAAGCGCGTTCGAACGCGGCGATCCCGGGCGCGGTGCACGTGCTCGCCGATGAGGGTGCGAAAGCCATCGTGGTGATGGGCATTCCGAATGCGGCGCGACGCGGCTATGCGGCCGAGCAAGAACTGTTCGGAAGCCTCGCGCGCGAACGCGGCGTGCCGATCGTTTCGAGCCTCACGGCGACCGCGCTTGCCTGCCTGCATCTGGGCGTGCGTCATGCGCTGCTCGTGACGCAGTACGACGAGCCGGCGAACGACAAGATCGTCGGGTTTTGCCGCGACGTGGGCCTCGCCGTCGAGGCGGCGGTCGGGCTTGGCTGCCGCAACGCCGATGAAGTGAACGCCAAGACGGCGGCCGACTACGACGCGCTGGCGCGGGAAACGCTGCCGCGCTATCCGCAGTGCGACGGCGTCGTGATCTTCGCGCGCGGCAACATGCTCGGCATCTCGCGGGTGCTCGAAGATGAAAAGAACATCCCCGTGATCGAACAAACCCAGGCCACCGCGTGGTGGTCGCTGGCCCAAATCGGACACCCCACCACGTCCGGCCTGGGAAAGCTCCTCTCTTCGGGGGCCGCTCCCACCGCCGTTACCGCCTAGCAGAAAGAGACGATCGATGAGCACGCAAACCCAAAAGGCCGCTCCGGAAGCAAAGCCGTTCACGTTGAAAGGCCAGTTGCTCGCGCAAGGCCGCACGATGGACTTGCTCGCCAAAACCGATCTCTTGGCCGCCCACTTGAAAGTCTACGCGGCCGGCGGTGAAAACGCGATCCACACGCACAGCCAAGAAGATCACATGTTCGTGATCCTCGCCGGCGAGGCGACGTTCCGGCTCGGTGAGAGCGAAGAGATTCGCGTGCTGCGCAAGTACGACGGCATCATGATTCCCTCGGGCAGCTACTACTGGTTCCTCAGCAGCGGCGATGAGAATCTGGTGCTCCTGCGCGTCGGCGCGAAGCGCGAGGGTTGGACGGACTTCGACGACCGCGTCGATCTCGAGGGCAAACCGTTCGCCGGCGATTCGGTGGAGAACAAAGAGCAGCCCGTCATTCCGCTGCCCGGCAAATTCTTCAGCTAGATGTCGATCGCTGAACGCAGCGCGACGGAGTCGTTTACAACGGCTCCGTGCGAAGCCGTGTACACGGCCAAGTCGGGCGAACAGTCGCGCGGCAACGTATCGGTGACGGTGTCGAGCAGCTCGATCAGCGCGCGCTTCGAAGATATTTCCACGTTCGCGATTCCGGAAGAACGGTACGGCGAACCGGGCGGTAAACTCGAAGCCGCCGACGGTTCGTGGCGCAGTTCACCCGTCACGTTTACCGGCACGTCGGCGAACGGCGCGCGGCTCTTCAACTGTCCCGAACTCCATCTTTCCTACGACGGTGCCGCCGATCTGCCGGTCGCTTCGACGCGCGTGATTCTCTCCGGTGCGAGCTGGAACGGCTTGAGCCGCTTTGCCGGCCGCACGGTCGTGTTTCAAGGTCATTCACCCGACGCGACGAGCCATCACGACCTGCGCATGGCCGTTGCGATCGAAGGCGTGCTCAGTCCGAAAGAACGCGACCGGCTCGAGATGGTGATCTCGCTGATCGCCGGCATCGCGACGCCGATCATCGCGGTCGAGCAGTACGCCGCCGGCGACAAGCTGCTTTCGGCCACGCACTACCGCGGTTACCGCCGCGTCGGACGCTTTCCGCATTCGCCGTTTCCCGCCGACGACGCGGTGATGCTGCGGGCCTTCGCGGCAATCGGCGAAGGCGTCGTGCCGCTCGCCGAAGGCGGCTTTCCGGCCGACGTCGTGTTCGATCAGATCACCGGATCGAACGTCGTCGCGCAGATTCATCTTTCCGCCGGCTTGCTCATGGACGCGGTGCAGACCACCGCGTATTATCTCGCCGAGCGGCGCTCTCCGAACGCCGAACATGCGTATCGCGCGGACTTTGCCGGCATGGTTGCCGAACTGCGGCTCAACGTCGACGAAGCGGGCCTCGACCGGCTCACCGCGGTTCGCACCGAGCTGCTCGATCACGGGTACTTCGGGCCGCCGGGCTATGAGACGGGCCGTCCGCAAGTCGACATCAAGTTCGTGCGCGACATCGCGCATACGGCGATCTTCCGGCTGTGCGGGTACACCGGGCCGTTCTGGTCGTCGGAACGATTCCGCATTGAGGAGTTCTCGTGAAGAAAATCGCACGTGCCGCTGTTGCCGGCTTCGCGCTCTTGTTCGCCGCATCACTCATGCCCGCGAGCGCTGCCGATGCGCCGTTGACGGTGGTCAAGCGCGGCGCGATGTCGCAGACGCCGGTCGACTGGGCGTACTTCGTGGGCCAAGCCGAAGGCTTCTACAAGAACGAAGGCTTGGACGTGCAGCAGACGCTCGTCGATCCGCCGACGACCGTGACCGCGCTGATCGGCGGGTCGCTCGACGTCGTGTCGATCGATTCGACCGGCTTCGTGCTCGGCGTCGACAAGGGCGCGAACATCGTTGCCGTGGGACCGGTCGCCGATCGCAATCCCTACAACCTCATGGCCGCACCGGGCATCAAAACCATCGCGCAGCTCAAGGGGAAACGCATCGGCGCTGCCTCGCCGATCGAAATCTACACGACCGTGCTCAAGAACATCCTCAGGAAAGCCGGGCTCGATCCGGAAAAGGACGTCGATTGGGTGTACGGCGGCGGCCAGAGCCAGCGCTTAGCGGCGATGCTCGGAGGCGCGATCGATGCGGGCTTGTTCTCATCGCCCGCAGATGAAAAGCTGAAAGCGCGCGGCATGACCTCGCTCGCATTTACGCCCGACGTCGTGCCCAGCCTCGCGCTGAGCCTGCTCGCCGTGCGCAAGGATTGGGCCCAGCAGCACCCGGACGCGCTGCGGAAGTTCCTCAAAGTCCAAGCCGAATCGCTCGCGTGGCTCAACAATCCGGCTAACAAGGCGAAGGCGATCGATATCCTCGCAGCGGCGACTAATAGCACGCAAGAAGAATCGGAAGCGGCGTACAGCTACTGGGTGCAAAAGCACGTGCTCACCGATAAGTGCGCCGTGCCGGCGCGCTTAGATACGCTGGTGTCGATCCTGCAGCAGCAAAACCGCTTGACCACGCTCAAGCCGGGCGACTCGGCCAAGCTGGTCGATCAGGAGTGGTGTTCTAAGTAAGGTGCCGGGCCGCCGCGGCGGCTTTCTCGAGGCCGATGCTTTCCTGAACTTCTTGTTCGATGAGCTGCCAAATGTGGCTCGTATATTCGACGAACGCCGGGGTGCGCTTCACCGATAGCTCGCGCGGGCGCGGCAAGTCGATCTTCACGATCTCCTTGATGCGCCCCGGACGAACGGTGAGCACGACGACGCGATCCGAAAGGTACACGGCTTCGTCGATCTGGTGGGTGACGAAGATGGCCGTCTTGCGCGTCTCGCGCCAGACCCGCAGCAACTCCGCTTGCATGATCTCGCGCGTTTGCGCATCGAGCGATGCGAACGGTTCGTCGAGCAGCAGCACCTCAGGTTCTGCGGTGAGCGCGCGCGCCAGGTTGACGCGCTGACGCATGCCGCCCGAGAGTTCGTGCGGATAATGCTTCTCGAAGCCGCTCAGACCGACGAGCTCGATGAACTTCAGCGCACGCGCGCGATCGGCCGGCGCCTTGTGGCCTTGGATCTCCGTGCCCAGCATGACGTTGGTGAGCACGTTGCGCCACGGCAGCAGACGGTCTTGCTGAAAGACGAAGGCGCGGCCGTAGCCCGGTCCGTCGATGGGCTTCTGATCGAGCGCGATGCTGCCGGAACTCGGCGCGATCAAGCCGTCGAGCATGCGCAGCAGCGTCGTCTTGCCGCAGCCCGACGCGCCGACGATCGAGACGAACTCGCCGTCGGCGATATCGATGCTCACGTCGCGCAGGGCTTCGACCGATTGATCGCCCTTGCGATAGCTCTTCGAGAGGTGCTCGATCGAGAGTTTCGGCAGAGCCGGTGCAAGCGTCGACGTCATTCGCTGACCTCCGAGAAGCGCCACGGCGCGATGCGCCGTTCGAGTATGCGAACCGCCTCGACGGCGCCGACGCCGACGAGTGCGAAGAGCAAGATGCCGACGAGCAGCCCGGCCGGATCGAACTGCTGGCCCGAGATGAGGATCAGGTAGCCGAGACCGGCGCGCGAGCCGAACAACTCGGCGACGACCACGCCGGTGAGTCCGCGCGCGATGCCTTGCCGCAGACCGGCGACGATGAACGGCAGGGCGCCGGGGAAGCGGATCTTCACGAAGATCTGACGCTGATCGGCGCCGTACGAGCGCGCGACCTCGATCAGATCGCGGTCGCTGTTGGCGAGGCCCGCGTGGGTGTTGATCAGCACGGGAAAGATGACGACGATGAAGACGACGGCGATGTGCGCCGTCATGCCGATGCCGAGCCACAGCGTGAGCAGCGGCGCGAGCGCGACGAACGGCGTCGCGTAGAGCATCGAGACCCACGGATCGACGACGTCGCAGATCGCTTTCGAGCTCGCCATGATCACGCCGATGGCGATGCCGGCGATCGATGCCAGCACGAAGCCGATGATGAACTCTTGCGCGCTGACGAGGATGTCTTGCTGCAGCGTGCCGGCCACCCAAAGCTGCTGCATCTTCGCGATGACCGCGCTGAGCGGGGCGAAGAAGAGCGGGTTGCTCAGGAACGTGCGCCCGGCGATTTCCCAGATCACGCCGGCGGCGATGATCGAGAGCACGCCGCGCAGCGTCGAGTTCTGCAGCCGAAGTCGTGGCAAAATCTTCTTCCTGCCGACCGGTTGTCGAACCTGAATCACTTCGGACACGAACGCAGCTCCTTTAGGCGATCGCTGAGGCGGGGCGCTGACGGCTCTCGGCGGCGCGGACGAAGAGGTCTTCGATCTCGTTCTTGAGATGTTCGGGCAGCGGGTCGGCGGCGGTGATCGAACCGCGAACGTAACTGCCGTCCTTGCCGTACCCCCACGCATAACCGCGATCCCACGGCACGGGGAGATCGAGGCATTGGTTCTCGGCGGGATCGCGGAAGACGTTGATCGGATCGCGACCCGCTTCGACCGCGTCGATTTGGGCTTTGAGCAATTGCCGGAACAAGATCACGCCGCGATCGGTATCGCCGAGACGCTCTTCGGTACGGTCGAGAACCGTACCCTGCGAGACCCACGCCATTACGTCTTGGCCGGTGACCGAATTCAGCGCGGTGAAGCGGCCGTTTTCATCGACCATCTCGACTTCGAGATACGGTACCGGATCCTGAACGGGCACCGTGACGCCCGGACCGGGATCGAACGAACGCACGTACACTTCCATCGTGTTTTCATCGTCGATCGGCATGCGCCAGCCGAAGGTGTGGCGGCCGCCGCCCGACGTGCAGTGGATGTCGGGAAAGACGAGCGGCTGCGGCTTCGACCAGGTGTCTTTGTCGGTCGATTGGCCTTCGAGCAGCCAGCGACGATCGACGCCGTACTTGCCGATCGCGTAGTCGTGCTTGAGGAAGTGCGTGGTGAAGCCTTCGGCCAGTTTGCGGCTGCGATCGTCGGTGCTCTTGCTCCGCTCGAGCAGATGCTTGAAGTAGTGGCCGTGGAGATACTCGGTGTGCACGGGATCCGGCGTGTTCTCCATGCACTGCAGCCAATTGCACGGAATCTTCACGAAGCCGATCACGCGATAGACGTTGTCCCACACCAGGCGGTCCCAGCGCGGCAAGAGCGGAGCCGGCAGCGGCCCGAGATAGGCAAACATCAGTCCGGCCAATTCTTGCACCGGATAGGACGCGATCGTGATCTTGTCTTTGAACGTGCTCTCCGGCGGCTCGCCGGGCTGCGCCACGCAGCGGCCCCCGGCATTGTACGTCCAGCCGTGATACGGGCACACGATGCCGGCGTCGTTCGTATAGCCGTGCTCGAGCTTGACGCGGCGGTGCGCGCAGCGGTCGGAGACGAGTCCGGGACGGCCTTGACCGTCGAGAAAGAGCACGAGGTCTTCACCGAAGATGCGCACCGGCATCACGTTGCGCTCGAGCAGTTGCGCCTTAGCGGCAACCGGGTGCCAGTAGCGGCGCATGAGATTTCCGGCCGGCGTACCCGGTCCGACGCGCGTGAGGCGATCGTTCTCGGCTTGCGTGATCATTTCGAGCAGAACCTCGTGTCGGCGTACTTCGGCACGTCTTGCGACGTCAGCGTCGTCAGTTGTCCCGTCGTGTGCAAGATGTCGGAAACGGCGACCATGCCGCGGGTGTGAATGCAGGCGTCCGACCAGATGTGTTTGCCGATGTAGTAGTCGTAGGCTTGACCGGCATCCGCCGGGCTCGCACCGGTTTGCGTTTCCAAGACTTGCAGCGCTTGGGCTTTATTGGCCGGGTTGTTCAGCCATTTGACCGCTTCCAATTGCGCGTGCAAGATCTTCCGCAGCACGTCGGGGTGTTGCTCGGTGAAATCCTTGCGCACCGTCTCCATGCTCAGCGTCAGGTTCGGCGCATAGTCCGGCGCAAATGCGAGCGTGTTGAAGCCGAGGTCACGCAGCTTCGCATCCGAGGGCGGGCTGAACAGCCCGGCTTGGATCGCGCCGCCGACTGCTGCGGTGAGGCGCTGATTTTGACCGCCGCCGTAGATGAAATCGACGTCCTTGTCGGGATCGACTTTGGCCTTGCGCAAAATCTGTTTGATGACGTAGGTGTAGACGTCGATCTCGCTGGCCGCGCCGATGCGCTTGCCTTTCAAATCCGCGAGCGTCTTCACCGACGGCGAACTCATCAAGCTGTAGGGGTTACGTTCGGTTTGCAAGCCGACCGCTACGAGGGCAGCGCCCTTTTTGGAGCGCCAGCAGCAGCTGCGTCGAGTCGGCGTAGGACATGTCCACGGAGTTTCCGATCAGCGTCGATACGGTGACGTTCGGATCGACGATGATGTCTTGGACGTCGAGCCCCTCTTTGGCGTAGAAGCCCTGCGATGAGGCGACGTAGTTGGGCCAAAACGAGGCCACTTTCGAGGGGTATGACTCTTTCACGACGATCTTGTCGCTCGATTGCGACCGGCCGGCGGACGCACCGCACACGACGAGCGCCGTGACCAGCAGAGCGTGCAACGGCAGGGCAATCGAAAATCGTTTGATAGCCAATCCCTCATGGGCGCAGCGACGGTCTCCGTAACGATAAGCCCCTCATAGAGAAACTACAATTCCGGCTGGCGTCCCTCGTATTCCGGGGGCTCATATGTCAACCGCGCCCGCATGTACTCGACGAACGCCGCCGCAACCGGCGAGAGCGTTTCGCCCCGGCCGCCGGCAATCCAGAACTCCTCGAGCAAGGGCGGTGCGGCCACCGGCAGCCGGATCAAACTCCCGTCGTCCAATTCGGCTCTGATTGACGATTCGAAGAGCACGCCGACCCCGAGGCCCTGTGCGACCATCGCTTTCACGGCCTCGGGCGGGATGACCATGATCTTGCGCTGGGCTTGGAAGCCGCGCGCTTCGAGCTCGTGAAAAATCCGCCGCCAATGGCTGTCGACGAATTTGCCGACGAGCGTCTCATGCGTCAGATCCGCGAGGCTCACGCTCGAACGTGACGCGATCGCCGCACCGCGCGCGGCAAAGAAGACCACCGGCTCGCTGTAAAGATGCTCCGCGTTCAGTTCCGGCGGCAATCCGATCGCGGGCCCGATGGCGAAGTCGAAGCGGTCGCTATCGAAGGTGCTGCGCAGGTTCGAGATCGGCACGATTTCCATATCGATGGAAACGTGCTCGCGCTCGGCGAGAAATTCGGCGACGATGCGCGGCAGCACGTAGCTGCCCGGCGTACTCGACGCGATGAAGCGCACGCTGCCGGCCCGGCCGGCTTTCAGCTCGATGGCGAAGTCATCCAAATCGGCGATCGCGCCGAGAACGCGGTCGGCGGCGCCGGCGAGTTCGCGGCCGGCCGCGCTCAAGCGGAGCCGGCGGCCGCTGACGGTCACGATCGCAAAGCCGACCCGCTCCTCGATGCCTTTGATCGTCTTGCTGATCGTCGATTGCTCGAGGTGCACCTCTTCACCGATTTCGATCTGCGTCTTGCCCGAGGCGATGCCGCGGATGATCGTGAGCTCCGCTACCGACAGCACCGCCGGCAGCGCTTTACGTCCGCCGAAAATGCCGAGTCCGGAGAACTCGCTCACGGCAAGCTCCAACGCGACTTCAGGTAGTCACACAGCGCATCGGCGAGCGATGATGAACCCGATTGCGGCCGGACGAAAAAATAACTCTGCTGGTACTGCGGCTCGGCGATCTGCAAGGGCACGAGCTGACCGCGTTCCGCTTCCGCTTCCAGCGATGATGCGAAGAGCATCCCGACGCCCACACCCGAGGCGACGATGCGCTTCACCGCTTCGGCCGAGTTCAGGTCGATCGTCTTCGCAAACGTGTTGCCGTGCTGGCGCAGATCGTAGTAGATGTGGCCCCAGTAGTCCTCGGTGAATTTCCCGACCAGCTGCTCCTCGCGCAGGTCGTCCATCGTCACGCTTGGGCGGCCGGCCAGCCGGTGCGCGGGCGCGGTGAAGAAGAGCACGGGATCGACGTAGGCGGGTTCGATGCTGACGGCGCCGGTGAACGGCAGCCGCGGCGCGAATGCGAGATCGTAGCCGCCGGAAACGAACGCATCCCAGATATGCATCATCGGGATCACGTCGATATCGATTTGCGCATCGGGGTGCGCTTGCAGGAACCCGGCGATCATCTTCGGCAGCACGTACGTTCCCGGCGTGCTCGAGGCGATGATGCGCGTGTGTCCGGAACGTCCGGCGCGCAGCGACTCGACGAGATCCTCGACCGATTGCAATTGCAGCAGCACGCGCGTGCCGGCTTGCGCGAGTTCGTGCCCCACGCTCGTGAGCGAGATCCGCCGCCCCGACGTCTGCACCAAGGGCATGCCCAAGCGTGCCTCGGCGGCGCGCACGGATTTGCTCACGGCCGGCTGCTCGATCCCGAGCTCGTTTCCGATTTGAGCTTGCGTCATCCCGTCGCGCAAACGCACGAGGATTTGCAAATCCATCGGATTCAGGAGCATGCGCGCGTGCTTCGCAGTCCCTCTGAGGTAACCCCTGGATACGTCGCCCGGCCCTCAGAAAAAGGCGTTGCTTACGAGCCACGTATCTTCGTACAAGTGCAGTTTGGTAATCTGGCCGTCTCGGATGGCCAAGTGCAGCGCAACGGGCGTTTGAAATGTTCGCCCGGTAGAGGCTGCCGTATGCGAAAATGTGGCGAAGATTACGGCGTCGTCATCCAAAACGATGATTGAGTCGAGAACGGAAGTACTCTTGCCCGCTTCGAAGTTCTGCCACATAGTCCGGAAGTACTCCGCGACTTCGGACCGGCTGGTACGGCGCCCGACCCAGGGAAGGGCGGGGTTCCCCGGCACGTACCAGTCGATCTGTTCGGCGAACAGCTCAGCGATAGCGTCGGCGTTTCCGTCCGCCAACCGTTGCAGCAGTTGCGTAGCAACCGGTAAGGTCATCGAATTGCTTCAACGAACGCCAGCAGGTCGGCGTTGAAGCGATGCTTCATCGTTGACGGCAGCCCGTGCGGTGCGCCCTCATAAACCTTTAGCGTCGCGTTCTTGATGATCTTCGATGAGATCAACGCCGAATCGGCGATCAGGTACGAGCTGATCGTCGGCGCCATGCACGATGAGCGTCGGCACGTCGATCGTCTTCAGATCTTCGGTGAAGTTACTATCCGGTGTGTCGCCCTTCAGGCCGAGGACGCAGGCCGGCATTCCCGCCATCATCGACTGGGCGACGAAGAAGTTTTGCAGGCCTTTCGATATATCGGAGCCCGCCCGGTTTGCGCCGTAAAACGGAGCACTCAGATCGCGAAAGAATTTTGCGCGATCGGCGATGACGCCGGCGCGGATACCATCGTATACGTATGCGGCGTTCCAAGCTGGATTCGTGGGCGACTTCAGCATGACGGGTGTGATATCGCTGACCAGGACGGCCCCCGCGACTCGCTTCGTACCGTGGCGACCGATGTAGCGCGCCACTTCTCCGCCGCCGGTCGAGTGCCCAACCAGTACGGCGTCCTGAGAGTCGAGCTTGTCGATGAGCGTTGCGACATCGTCAGCATAGGTGTCCATGTCGTTGCCGGTCCAGGTTGCTCGGAGCGGCCGTGGCCGCGACGATCGTGACCGATGACGCGATAACCATGCGATGCCAGGAAGAACATCGCGTCTTCCCAGGCGTCGACGGTGAGCGGCCAGCCGTGACTGAAAAGGACCGGCCGGCCGGCTCCCCAATCCTTGTAGTAGATCTGCGTTCCGTCTTTGGCAGCAAACGTGGTCATCCCGATCCCTCGGTTATCGTTGCTGGGAGTACCGGCCGAATTGCGCGCTCGCCATCGCCGGGCGAAGCGCGCAGAACGTGCCCGCTGCCGCGGCGGCGCTTTCAGCAAGAAATCGCCGCGATGCGCGATGGCCCAGTCATTTGCCGATCGAGGTGATGAACGCGAACATGTCCCGTTGAGACGATCCTTCAGCGTCGACGGCAAGCCGTGCGGCGCGCCTTCGTAGACTTTGAGCGTCGCATTCTTGATGATCTTTGACGAGACGAGGGCCGACGCAGCGATCGGGACGATCTGATCGTCGAGCCATGAACGATCAGGGTCGGAACGTCGATCTTCTTGATGTCTTCGGTCAATTCGTCTCGGAGAAGACCTTGACGCAGAAATACGACGCCGGAAAGCCGGCCATCATTCCTTGCGTAACGAAGAAATCGCGTAGCCCTTGTGACACATTCGCGCCGGGGCGATTTGCGCCGTAAAACGGCCCGCTGAGGTCTGCCCAGTACTGCGGCCGGTCGCCGGCAACGCCCGCGCGGATGCCGTCGAAGACCTCGAGCGGCGTGCCGTCCGGATTCGCTGCGGACTTCAGCATAAGCGGAGAGATGTCACTGACGAGGATCGCGGCCGCAGCGCGCTTCGTGCCGTGACGGCCGAGGTAACGCGCGACTTCACCGCCGCCGGTGGAGTGGCCGACGAAGATGGCGTCTTTTAGATCGAGCTTGTCGACGAGTTCGGCGAGATCGTCGGAATAAGTGTCCATGTCGTTGCCGTTCCACGGTTGGCTCGACCGCCCGTGACCGCGACGGTCGGCAGCGATGCAACGATAACCGCGCGAGGCGAAAAAGAACATCGCGTCTTCCCAAGCGTCCGCGCTCAGCGGCCAGCCGTGGCTGAACACGATCGGCTTCCCCGATCCCCAATCTTTGTAGTACATCTGCGTGCCGTCTTTGGTAATTATCGTACGCCACGTCGTGCTCCTCGATGAAGAATGAAAGTAGTGAGTTTAGGCTAGCAATGCGAGATGAGCGATGGAGTAGCCAATCCTTAGTGTGTGGCGGCCATCGAACGTGGCGGGATGACGAAGCTGACGATCTGCCGATCGATAACGTGATGCGTCGGATCGGCAAGCTCGACCAAGACGCGATGCGCTCCCGGCGCGAGTCCTTGAATGATGAGCGGCTCGCCGCTCGCGTCTACCCAGTGCCAGGTTGCATCGTCAACAGTTACGTGAACGTGCCCGATGCGCGGCGTCACGCTCAACGCAGCCGAGCCATACACGGGCAGGATGCGCAAGTTATCCGTGCGATACGGGATCACGGCGAGACCGCGCGTAAGCTCTTCGGGTAGTGGCGGCGCAACGATCAGTTGCGCGGACTCTTGCCCAGCGGGCATGCTGATGCTCGGTAGATCGAACTCGGTACGCATGCGCCGATTCTAGCGTCCCGCCAGTGTTACCGGAGGCGCCAATCTTTCGGATTACGGTGGGAAAGGGCGGGGCAGGCCCTTGGAGTCAAATCGCCAGCGCGCTCTCTACTGCGGTGGCCAGTTCCATTCGCGTCCCTTGTGCCTCATACGCCTTGGCTTCCGCAGCTGGGATATGCTCGGCAATTGCACTTCGGAGAAGATCGATTGTTTGTCTTTGCGCGACGCTGGGAACGTACGGCTGACTTCTCTGCCAAGATTCGACAAAGCCGAGTAATCGCGCCGCCGTTTGAGCCTCATTTCGACGGCCGGCGACGACCGCCAGAAGCGCAATCGACGTATAGGGCCAGTAATCGGTGCGCTGACGAGTGCGCGTAAGAACCTCTCTCGCTGCTGCGCGCGCTTCGTCAATATTGCCGGTAGAGAGTTGAAACAGAGCGAGGTATGCGTGCGCCGCCAGAAGTTCTTCGGACCTATCAGTGAGAGCCGACGCTCGATCGATCACGATATCTATTAAGCGCAGTGCCTCGACTACGTCATTGTCTGCATAGGTGAGGTATGCCCGCGTGATCCACCAGTTAAGAGGCTCATTTTCGCCGAGCGCTACGAGGATCGCTTCCCCGAGAGAAACATCGGACCACGCTTCCGCGAACCTTCCTTGTTCGAAACGAATCCAAACACGCAGTGAAAGGAGGCTGGCATGCTCGGCCTGACGGAGAAGGCCCTCCTGTTCCAAAATTCTCACTACGCGATCGGCAACCTCAGCGGCTTCTTGAATCCTTCCGACAAAAAAATAGTGAAATGCGAGACCGTGCTCTAGATCGAGCAGTCTCTTTCGATAGCCGGTGAGTGTCGCTAGACCAATTGCACGCCGTATCCACGGCAAGGCGGCATCGCCCTGTGTCGTTTGAATAAGGGCCCTGAGCACTCCGCTTACGATGTCCGGAAACTGCGTTTCGTCAAGTTGGGCGAGCGCGGCTTCCGCCCACCGTGCACCCTCCGCATGCATGTGCTGATACTGCCAAAGGATTCGAAGACCAGCGACGAGTTGACCAGCGAGAACCGGGTTGCGATCGGATTCCAATGACCACTGCAAAGCCGAGCGTACATTGTTCAACTCGGGCTCCAAATAGCGGCGAAGTTGTGCGGCTGTTTTGACGCTCCGGATAGCCGTTATATGCTCTGCCAATTCACCGCACCATTGCGCGTGGCGCCGCAGCGCGCTGACCCGTCTCAGCGCACTCCGCGAGGCGCTCCCGAGCGAAGGCCCGGATCATCTCGAACATTGAATAGCGGACGGCTTCCAGGTCAACGTGGGCGTTAACCAGCGACTTGTCCACCAGGGAAGACAACACGTCGGGCACGTTCTCTCGCTCCAACGGTTGCGTCCCGCATACCGAGGCGGCGGCATCCAGCGTAAAGCCGCCGGAAAAGACGCTGACCCGTTGCATCACCGACCGTTCTTGCTCGTCGAGGAGCGAATACGACCAGTCGATCGCAGCAGCCATTGTCTTTTGCCGGTCGGGGAGATCGCGAGCTCCTCCGGAAAGAGCGAGGCCGCCCTTTAGACGAGCAGCGACCGCGCGTACTCCCAACGTGGGCACGCGCGCCGCAGCCAATTCTATCGCCAACGGAATTCGGTCCAACGCATTGCAGATGTCGGCGAGACCCGACACGTCTTCGCCGGAAGGGTTGAACTCCGCATCAAATGACGCGGTCCGCTCGATTATGAGAGCGAGGGCAGCGTTGGCCGAGAGGGACGACAGGCGATAGATGGTTTCTCCGGAGACTGCCAACCGCTCCCGGCTCGTGGCGAGAAACGCGATGTTCGGGCACGCTCTGAGAACTGCGGCGACGGCACGGGCAACGTCTTCGACCATGTGCTCGCAATTGTCGAGCAAGAGTAACAGTCTTTGCGGCCGCAGGAAGTCCGTCAGATTATCGATTGTCGCGACGTGAGCCGCGGCGCGGTTCCCGCAAGCGGTGGCGAGGCAGCTTAGCATAAAGTCGCCGCTGTCAAATGCGGCCAAGTCGACAAAACGCACTTCGTCGCGACGAGATGGCGGAAGTTCCTCGGCGACTTCAAAGAGGAGACGCGTCTTTCCGATGCCGGCGGATCCGGTGATGGTGACGACCCTCGTCTCATTCATGAGGAGGCGGATCTCCGCGATCTCCCGCGATCGGCCGATGCAAGGGGTCAATTGCCGGGGTAGCATCGACAACATACTGCCGCCCCCTGCGTCACCGGCGATGGTCCGCGCGCGCGAACGGTCGGCGGCAGTGCGCAGTTCTGAGCGCCCTGCGTCCCCCATCCCCAATGCTTCTGCCAAGGCGTTAATTGTGGCCCGATATGGCGCTCGGCGAGTTCCGCGCTCTAGCGCACCGATGGTTTCCACGCTCAGCCCCGCGATCTCAGCAAGACTCGATTGCGAGAGGCCGGCGGCGGCCCGATAACGGCCAAGAATTTCTCCAAATCCGGAGTCGCTCACAGGCGGCGATTTCTTCGACGCGTCGCGCGTCGAGGTCCCGCTCGCTGGACGGGCGCATTCGGAGCCGTGCCGAAGGGCGCGGCGTGAGCGCCGAGAGGTTTGGCCAGTTGCTGCGTCAGTACCGCGTCGCTGCGGGCTTCTCACAAGAGCACGTCGCCGAGGAAGCACGCCTTAGCGTCGTCTCGATCAGCGCATTAGAACGTGGCTTACGGCAAGCCCCGTACCGGCATACGGTGCAACGCATCGTCAAGGCCTTGGCGCTCGACGAAGCGCAGGCGACTGAGTTGGAAGCGGCTGCCGACGCCGCCCGCCGGCGGCCGCGGGCGGGGTCAGGAGCGCCGAAGGCGAGTGGGAATCTGCCCGCGGGAACGTTCCCGCTCGTCGGACGTGCGGCAGACGTGACGAACGTCGCCCGCCTGATGGAGCCGAACCATCTCGTTACGATCACCGGGACCGGCGGCGTCGGGAAAACACGGGTTGCCATGGACGTTGCAGCCGAACTGCAACACGTACTTGGCCCGCCAGCCTTCGTCGATCTCGGCACGAACGAAAGTGTGTCGATCGTTCCCGCTGCCATCGCCTCCGCGATCGCATCCGCGATTGCGGAACGCGTCGTGGCAGAGCATTATGACGCGCAAGCCCTAGCACGCTGGTTGGGAAACCGGCGCCTCTTGATCGTCCTCGACACGTGCGAGCACGCACTCGATGATGTCGCGAGCATTGCCGCGGCTATCTTGCGCTCGTGTCCAAGGATTACTTTGCTGGCTACGAGCCGCGAGCGTATAGGGGTAAGCGGAGAAGTCGTTTACAGATTATCCCCTCTTTCCGTACCGGCCGTTCCGGTCGCCGATC
Source organism: Vulcanimicrobiota bacterium (assembly GCA_963845455.1). GTDB lineage: Bacteria > Vulcanimicrobiota > Vulcanimicrobiia > Vulcanimicrobiales > Vulcanimicrobiaceae > Lustribacter. Next base: position 243,678 of record CAWJSM010000011.1, read on the forward strand.
TGATGGATGCTCACAGTTATAGTGCGTTGGACCTTTTCATTCGCCGGGCCGCATCCGGGGCGCTCGCAGCTTCGTTCACGAACGCCGGCGCGGAGACGATCGCTTCTATCTGCCGCGAGCTCGACGGAATACCACTGCTGATCGAACTCGCCGCGGCGAAAGTCGGCGCACTTGGCCTGCAAACGCTGGCTGTGCGTTTGCGCGAGGGCTTGGAGCCGATAACCGTCAACCGGGGGGCTCCCCCGCGGCACCAGACGCCGTTCGCGTCGATCGCTTGGAGCTATCAACTTCTTACGAGCCTCGAGCAAGAGGTCCTCACGCAGCTCTCCGTCTTCCCCGGAATCTTTACACTAGAAGACGTCGAGGCGGCTTGCACAGCCCACGGCCTCGATAATACCAGTATTTCCGACGTGCTTTCGTCTCTCGTCGGCAAGAATCTCATCGAGGTGGAAGCTGCCGGCGCAGCGACCCGCCATCGGATGCTGAAGACAATACGAAGATTTGCCTCGATACAGCATACAAAACCAACGTAAGGTCGACTACTGCGCGTAGCGCGTAAACACGAAGTCGTAACCTGGAGGTTCTGTTCACAGTGCATTAGTTGTCCGTGGACATTTTGGTTATGGAAAGCAACGTAAATTCGAGCGTCCCCGTGGTTCCGTCGAACGAACCGACGCCAAGCAGAGGACGACGATTGAGCGTGCGCCATTCGGGACTCGTCGAGATGGTGCGCACGCTCAACCGGCAAGGGCTCTTTCCGGGAAGCCGGCCGTCGAACAGATCGTCGTAGGCGCCCTCGGCAGCCTGGGTTGGGCCGTCATACCAAACGAGAATATCGCCGGCCGGGTCGTCAATAATGAAGTTCCCGTTGTGCACGAGCTTTTCGTCGGCATACATCACCGCGAAATCGGTACCGGAATGGACGCGGTTCGCTGCGCCGCCACCAGTAACCGTACCGGAGGTGATGCGAAGCGGAACGTACAGCCTGTCGCCGGCTGGGCCGATCGCCGCCGTCAGTCCCTCAAGAGTGAGGACGATCTTACAAATCGGCGTGCACGAGAAGGGTTCGCGCAAAAGTAGCTCCTGCAAATCGCACTTCGCTTTGTGGCCTTAACGGGCGTGCCGAGTGGAGTTCTTCGTGGCCCGGAATCGGCCGGGCGTCATGCCGACGTGGCGCACGAATTGCCGCGTAAAGTAACAGAGATCGTTGAACCCGGCAGCTTCGCATGCCACTGCGACCGTCACGTTCGATTCGGCGAGGAGCTGCTGCGCGGCGAGGATCCGCCGTTTGATGATCCAGGCCTGAATCGGAGTACCCGTGATGAGCGAGAACGTGTGGGTGAGGTGACACGATGAGTAGCCGAAGGCGTCGGCGACATCGCGCAGGCTAATCCGGGAGGCGTAGTTGCGTTCGATATACTCGATGACCCGATCGGCGACGGATGCGTCTTGTCGGCTCGTGCTATATGCAAGCATGGCTCGATGGTAGGTCTGGCCGCCGCCGCCACCAGGAAGGGTCCTGTACAGTTGCCCGTACAGTTCCGCTTCCCGAGTTAAAGGACGTCAGTCCGCGGTCAGTTTACGATTGAGGAAGTCGCGAATAAGCGGGAACACTTCATCCGGCTTGTCCTCCAGCACGAAGTGTCCGCTGTCGATCAGGTGGAATTCAAGCTTCGGCAGATCGCGCTTGTACGGATACGCACCTTGGGGCGGGAAGATGAAGTCGTTCTTGCCCCAGATGATGAGCGTCGGAGGCTGGTGGCTGCGGAAGTACGCCTGGAACTTTGGATAGAGCGGCACGTTCGAACCGTAGTCGTGGAAGAGGTCGAGCTGGATGTCTTTGTTGCCCGGCCGGTCCATGAGCGCTTGATCGTGCAGCCACGTATTCGGGTCGATGCGCGTCGTATCGCTGACGCCATGGAGGTACTGGAACTGTGTCGTCTTGAGGTTCACGAGGAAGTCGAGGGCGGTGCGATGTGCCGGCGTGTCCGACTTCCAGTAGACCTTCATCGGATCCCAGAACTTCTGCAGACCCTCGGCATACGCGTTGCCATTCTGCACGATCATGGCGGTTACGCGATCGGGGTGTTTGAGTGCAATGCGGAAGCCTACCGGAGCGCCATAATCGAAGAGATAAATGGCATAGCGCTTGGCTTTGAGCTGGATCAAAAGATCATCCATGACCGTTGCATAGTGGGCGAAGGTGTAGGCGAACGCGTTATGATCGGGCGCCGCGCTCAGGCCGAAGCCGGGGTAATCCGGGGCGATGACGTGGTAGCGATCGGAGAGTGCCGGAATCAGGTTGCGAAACTGCTGTGATGAGGTCGGGAACCCTTGAAGCAGCAGAACGATCGGACCGTCCTTAGGTCCGGCTTCGCGATAGAAGATGCGCACGCCGTCGACGGCGGTGTAATGGTAGTGCGTCACACCCGCCATGGGCGGGTCAGATGCGGTTTGGGCCTTGACGGGCGTCGCGTTCAGAAAGGACAAGGATACGATCAGGACCGCGATGGCGCGGGTTAGCGTTTGAAAAAATATCACGGGTTGTTCCTCCTAGCGGCAATTGGCGAGGACGCTAACGTAGCAGTCCGTGCCTCCGCAATGAGGAGCTAATGCTTAGGGTCTTTGCATCATATGCATGCCCGCTCCGGGCGGCAACCGCAGGAACAGCAGCGTCGAGATGATCCCAAGAACGCCGACCGCGACGAATGCGAGTTGAAAGTCGGTCGTCGTCAAGCCGTGCCCTGCGCCGCCGGTGCTGAAGGCGATGCTGTTGAGTGCGAACGCGCCGAACGCGACGCCCATGCCGACCGCGAGCTGTTGAATCGTGCTGGAGAGCGTGCTTGCGGCACTCATGTATTCGGGTTCGATGTCGCTGTACGTCAGCGTGTTCATCGACGTGAACTGCATCGAGCGGAACATGCCGATCAGCAGCAGCACGATCGCGATCAAGAACAGTGGGGTGCCCTGGTTGAAGAAGGCGCAGGCGAAGATGAGCAAGGTCGTGCAGATGCCGGCGGCGAGCATGGCCGGGCGAAAACCGAAATGCCGGATCACAGGACGGACGAAGAGCTGCGCGCTGAAATCGCCGCCGGTGCAGGCCATCACGAGCAAGCCCGACACGAATGCGGTGTGCCCGAACGCGATTTGAAACATCAGCGGCCAGAGGTAGGGGGTCGCGCCGATGATCATCCGGTAAAGCGCGCCGGCCGTGAGCGTCGAGAGCACGAATGTCGGAACGCGGAAGGCGGAGAGATCGACCAGCGGTGTCGGGTGGCGTTGACCGTGACGGATCGCGAGCGCGACGACGATGACCCCAAAGATGAGAAAAACGGCCGTCAGCAGCCAATTGCCATCTTCCCGGCCGAGCAGGGTGAAGCCGTACATTGCCGCGGAGAGCCCAACGCCGCTAAGCACGAAACCGTAGGCGTCGAACGGACGCTGTTCGTCGGGCCGGTAGTTCGTCATGAAGATGCAGACGAGCGCGAAGCCGACGAGGCCGATCGGAATGTTCAAAAAGAAGATCCAGCGCCACGACGCGTAGGTCGTGATGAATCCGCCCAGCGGCGGTCCGAGCACCGGCGCGACCAACCCCGGCACCGTGATGTACTGCATCGTGCGCAGCAGCTCGTGTTTTTCCGCGGTGCGCAGCACGGCGAGGCGGCCGACGGGCAGCATCATCGCACCGCCGATGGCTTGTAAGATACGCGCGCCGACGAATTCCGGCAGTGAGTTCGAAATACCGCACAGCACCGAGCCGAACGTGAACACGAGAATCGCGCCGGCGAAGATCGTCTTCGAGCCGAACCGGTCGGCGGCCCAGCTGCTGCTCGGAATGAACACCGCGAGCGTGAGCAGATACGCCGTGATGCCCGAGCTGACGCTGACCGGCGTTTCGCCGAACGTGCGCGCCATCTGCGGCAGCGCGGTCGCGATGACCGTGCTGTCGAGCTGCTGCATGAAGAACGCAAACGACACGATCAGCGCGATCAAGGTAGGCCGGCGCGCGCGCGGATGCGGTTCTGGATCGTCAAGCGAGCCGTATTTGTGCGTCCGTGCAAACCGTCCCTACGCCGGAGCGACGGGGCGGCTGATGGCGTGGGCGGCGTCGTGCGGTAGTTTGATGACGTCGACGACGGAGAGGGCGGCTACGACGGCGACGACGATGAAGGCGAGGTGGAAGTCGGCGATGGTCGGGGACCGCGCCGAGGTGGCCGTGAATAAAGCTGCTGCCGCGCAAGACCAGCGCGCCGAGTGCGACGCTGATGCCGGAGCTCAGCTGCATCATGGTGGCGGAGAGGGTGTTGGCGCCGTTCATCTGTTGCGGCGGGACGTCGGCGAATTGTATCGATGAGAAGGCGGTGAACTGCAGCGAACGTGCGGCGCCGCCGAGGAAGAGAACGACGACGATGATTGCGACCGGCGTTTGCGGCATGAGGGCGCTGCAGACGAGAATGGAGGTCGCCGTTACCAAGCCGTTCCAGATGAGGATGCTGCGAAAGCCGAAGCGGCGGAGCAGCGGCGTGGTGACCGATTTCATGCCGAGGTTGCCGGCGAACAGCCAGAGCACCAAGAGGCCCGAGGCAGCTGCACTTAGTCCGAAACCGATCTGAAACATCAGCGGCAGCAGAAACGGCGTGGCACCGATTGCGAGGCGGCTGACGGAACCGCCGACCATGCTCACGGAAAACGTGGGGATGCGGAAGGCCGCGAGTTGCAAGAGCGGGTTCGGCGCGGTGAGCAAATGACGTATTGCGAGCGTGATCAGACACGCACCGGCGACGATCAGACCGATCATGAACGCGGGTGACGTGTTCGGTTGGCCGATCAGGTCGACACCGAACATGAGCGTGAAGCACGCGGCGCCGACGAGGGCAAAGCCGAGCGCGTCGAAGGGCTGTTGGCCTTCGGGACGATCGTCGGGGAAGAGGACGATCGCGCAGGCGATGGCGGCGACGCCGAGCGGGATGTTGAGGAAGAAGATCCAGGGCCAGCCGAAGTACGTCGTGATGTAGCCGCCGACCGCCGGGCCGAGGATCGGCGCGACGAGGGCCGGCCAGACCATCATCGACATCGCGCGCAGCAAGCCGTGCTTCGGGGTCGTCTTGAGGACGACGAGGCGGCCGACGGGGGTCATGAGGGCGCCGCCGACGGCTTGAATGATGCGCGCGGCGACGAAGACCGGCAAGGTGCGCGCGAAACCGCAGACGACTGAGGCGGCAACGAAGATGCCGATCGCGCTGCCGAAGACGAGCCGCGCGCCGAAGCGTTCGGCGATCCAGCCGCTCGCCGGGATGCAAACTGCAACGGCGAGCAGGTATGCGGTGATTCCAATGTTCAGGTTGACCGCGCTCGTTCCGAAGGCTCGGGCCATCGACGGCAGCGCGGTGGCGATGACGCTCCCGTCCAGCAAGTTCATGAACATGGCGGCTGCGACGAGCAGGGCGATACGGCGGGCTCGGGGCTCGGAAAACGTCACTTCGAGATAGTTCTCGATATATCGTTATTTTCCTGCTTATGAGTTCCGCTGGTGGCGGTCCCTCGACGACGCGCCTGTCGGGCGCTTTGCTCGGGATGACATGGGGCGTCGCGCGGGAGCGTACGGCGCGAGGCGTGAGTGCTTTGCCGAAACCGGGGTTGCTGGATCTTGCCGTCGGGCATATGACGATTGGGCTGACGAGCGTCGGCGGGGCGGCGGGGCCGATCCGGCACGTGCTCGTGAAGCAGCGGAAGTGGCTTACTGAGGGCGAGCTGGCCGAGCAGTTCGGGATTTCGCAAGCCTTGCCGGGGGCGACGGCGGTGAACCTGGCCGTGATCGTCGGGGACCGCTTTGCGGGGCCGCTCGGGGTGATCGCGTCACTCGTTGGGCTCATCGTGCCGTCGTTGCTGTTGGCGATCGGGCTCTTGCAGCTCTCAGCGCAGTTGGCCGCGAGCAATCCGCATTACGCGACCGCCGAAGTTGCCGTTACGGCTGCCGTTGCCGGTATCTTCATCTCCAACGGGCTGCGCGTGATGGGGTTGATCTGGAACGAAGCGCCCGACGTGCGTCCGGCCTGGCGGGCGGCGCGCATGGCGATCGGCGCGCTCGGGATTCTGCTGGTGGCGGGTCTGCACATGTTCATTCCACTCGCCATGATCATCATGCTCGTGCTGAGCATGGCGATCGAGACGCGTTTGAACGCGGAAGCGCGCGCATGAGCGAGCAGTTCCATGTCTTGCTCGCGATGGCCGGGCATTTCATGCTGCTCTCGCTCTTCGCGGTGGGCGGCGGCGTGAAGATTCTCATCCCGCAGATGCATACGGAGTTCGTGCAGCAGACGCACTGGCTGAGCGAACGGTCGTTCACGGAATTGCTCGCGGTGGCGCAGGCCGCGCCCGGGCCCAACTTCTTGCTCGTTCCGTTGATCGGTTTTCGCATCGCCTCGTGGTTGGGCGCCTGCGTTGCGCTGTTCGCGTTTCTCGTTTTGACGGTGACGATCTCGTTCATCGCGGGACGCCTGCTGCACCGGCATAGCAACGCCTGGCTGGCAAACTTTCGTCAGGCGTTCAAGCCGATTACCGGCGGGCTCTGGATTGCGAGCGGTCTCGTTGTTGCCGCGACCATCGACCACGCCCTGATGCCGCTCGCGATGACCGCAATCGTCACGGTCATCGCGCTGATCGTCGATATCAGCCCGATCTGGTGGTGCCTCGCCGCGGGAGTCGTCGGCTACCTGATCTAAAGGTTAGGCGATGGCAAGCACGGGCTTTAGCGATGTGATTCGCACGTATCTCAAAAACGCGTTTGACGACGGCTGTCCGATGCTGCTCGGTACGTCGGGCGAGAACGGGCCGAACATCAGCCCCAAGGGCAGCATGTTCTTGTTCGACGACGACCATCTCGCGTATTGGGAACGCTCGAAGCGCACGGCGCTCGAGAACCTGCAGCACGACAAGCGTGTTGTCGTCTTCTACAACAACATGCAAGCGCAGTTGGCGGGCAAGTTGGACTCCGGATTCTTGCGCTTTTTCGGCGTCGCCGAACTGCACGAAAGCGGCGGCGTCCACGATGCGATCTTCGCCCGCCTGACCGAGCGCGAAGCCACCCATGCGGGCGCCGACGTCGGCATCGGCGTGCTGATCACGATCGACCGCGCCGAGGACGTGCGCGGCCGCGATCTCCGCAAGTCCGGCTAGGTCGCCGAGCCGCTCGTCGAGTAGAGGATCTGCGCGTTGCGGCTCTTCTGAAACTCTTCGAGCGATTCGCCCCGCATCGCGGCGTAGATGTGAAGGTTTGAGACGCCGACCACGGCGCCGAGCTTTTCAAGCATGAAGAAGCTCACGCCGTAGTGGATCATGTCGCGCCACGCGCGGTCGCGGATCATGCGGCGCTCCTCGTCGCTGAGGGCGGCACGAGCGAACGCGGTTTCCGGATCTTCGAGAAACGCGGCGCGATTGGCCGGCACGATGAGCTCGTGCACGAACTTGTTGATGCGGTACGCGGCCACGCTGCGTTCGAGCGTAAACGGATACGTGCCGCTGAGCTTTTCGATGCCGTCCAACTGATGGGCGATCTGCGCGCGGTACGCATCGTGCACGTCGGCCGGCGGTTCGAGCGCCTCGTTCTCGTAGACCGCGACGCCGATGCCGGTCATGGACGGCAGGTAGTAGCCCTGGTGAATCTTGCGCACGTTCGCCGACATCGCGCCGCGCATCACGAGGTGCATGATCACCTCGGCGCCTTCGAAGCCGCCGAGCGTGGCGAGCTGCGCGTGCGTCATTTCGGCAAGCGTTGCCGGATCGTTTTCCAGCATGTCGAGAAACTGCTTGTCCCAGGCGGTGTTGTTGAAGCCGGCGCGTTCGCCGTGAACCTGGTGCGACAGCCCGCCGGTCGAGATGATGACGACGCGCAGGTCGTCGGGATAGCTCTCGATCGCGCGGCGCAGCGCCGCGCCGAGCTTGTAGCAGCGCTTCGCCGAGGGGATCGGAAACTGGATGACGCCGATCTGCAGCGGCACGATCGGCGCGGGCCAGGCCGGCTCGTGGGGCCACAGCACGGAGAGCGGCGAGAAGGCGCCGTGATCGAGCGGCTTGTCCTGAAAGAACGAGAGATCGAACTCCTCGGACATCAGCGCGTTGCCGATGTGCGCCGCGAGCTTCGGATGGCCGGCCAGCGGCGGCAGCTTGCGCGGTCCGCCGCCCTCGTCGGCCGGCGCGTACGTGTTGCCGATGCCGAGCGCGAACGCCGAGTAGTGGTCGAAGAAAAACGACGTGCCGTGATCGTTGAAGATGTAGAAGATGACGTCGGGGCGCTGCTCGAGCAGCCACTTCTGGACGGGCGCGAACGCTTCGAAGATCGGCGCCCAGGACGGGTCGGTCTGTTTGTTCTGATCGAACGCAAAGCCGATGGTCGGCGTGTGCGATGCGGCGACGGATCCGACGATTCTAGCCACGTGAGATCCCTTCGAGGCTTACTTTTGCGTCTTTTGCCGGCGGGCACCGACGTGGCTGATCACCTCGCCGGCAGCGGCACTGGCGATATCGCCGCACTCTTGCAGCGGGCGGCCGTGGGTCAAGCCGTACAGGAATCCGGCAGCATATGCATCTCCGGCGCCGGTCGTGTCGACGACGTTCGCCGGTACGGGCTTGATTTCGATCACGGCGTCGCGCGTTACGATCAGCGAACCGTCCTTGTCGAGCGTGATGGCGGCGAGCTCCGTCATCGAGCGTACTTTCTGCACGGCATCGTCGACGGTCGACGTTTTGAAGAGAGCTTGGATTTCCGCGCGGTTCGCAATGAGGATGTCGACGTGGTGATCGACGAGGCGGAAAAAATCCGAATGGTGCCGGTCGACGCAGAACTGGTCTGAGAGCGAAAGGCTGACTTTGCGGCCGGCCGCGTGAGCGATCTCGGCGGCGGCATGAAACGCTTCCTTACAATGAGGCTCATCGTAGAGGTAGCCCTCGAGATGCGTCACATGGGCGCTCTGGATGAGGTCGGCGTCGATGTCGGCGATCGTGAGATTGACGCACGCGCCGAGGAACGTATTCATGGTGCGTTGCGAGTCGGGCGTGACCAGGATCAAACACCGCGCGGTGGACGGGCCATCCGTCGCGGGAGCGCTGCGGAAAACGGCGCCCGTCTGCGTGATGTCGCTGCGGAACGCATGTCCCAATTCGTCATCGCGAACTTTGCCGATGTAACCGGCGGCACCGCCCATTTCGGCGATCCATGCGACGGTGTTGCCGGCCGATCCGCCGGACGAGACGGCCCCCGGCCCCATCGCACCGTAGATGAGCTCGGCCCGTTCCTCGTCGATGAGCGTCATCGAGCCTTTGGTCATCCCGTGATGTTCCAGGAAGGCCTCCTCGGCCGTCGCGATCACATCGACGATCGCGTTACCGATTCCAACAACGTCTAGACTGGCGTTTTCCATCGCGCCCGTGGTCTTGCAGGCGGCACGGACTCCACCCTCTTTCGTCTAGAGGATCAGCGCTTTTGCGTTGATTTCCGCAGGCAGGTAACCGTACTTGAATGCGACGTCGAACACCGGCTGCAAGTCGTTGGGGCTCAGCTGTTCGGCATAGATCGAGCGCGCCATCGTTTTGACGCGATCGATGTCGAGCTTTTGGATGCGGGCCAGGATCGCGGCGGTATCGTTCGGATGCCCGTTCGCCCACGTCGCCGCTTGCCGCAGCGCGCGCCCCACGTTCGCGACGACGCTTGGTTGCGCGGCGGCATACGCGCGCGTTGTGAAGTACGATCCGGTGATGAATTGCGCGGCGATCGCGCCGTAAGGGTCGCCGAGCACGCGCAGGTTGCTCCGCACGAGGCTGAGCGCCGGCTCGGAGAAGAAGGCCGCATCGACGCGGCCGCTGGTCAGCGCCAGGCCCATCTCCGGAAACGGCACTTCGGTAAACTTGACGCTCTTCGAGTCGGCGCCGTTTTTGTCGAGCCACACTTGCGTCGATAACTCCGGCGTATTGCGCAACCCGTTGACGGCGATCGTCTTCCCGTTCAGATCGCGGGCGTTTTGCACCGGCGAATCTTTGGCAACCATCAGCAGCGAGTTCGGCGCGCTCGTGCGATAGTACACGGTGGCCGCGAAGCAGACGATCGGCGCGCCGTGCGAAAACGCGGTTGCGAGCGAAATCGGATTCGACACGCCGAACTCCGCGCTGCCGCCGATGACGGCCGGGATCACGCTGCCGCCGCTCGCCATGATCGACACGTTGACATCGGCACCGGCGCCCTTGAAGAAATTCTCCTCGGATGCATACACGGCAGCAGCCCCCGACTCGCTGCCGACGGTGAGAAATCGAATCGGGCCGGCGGCGTGCGCCAGGCGTGGAGCGCCTGCGGCGGCTACGGCCGCAAGTGCCGCGAGGTCGCGGATCAATGCGGCACGCGATGGGCCGCGCATGCGTTAGGCGCGTCTCCGAGGCCGAGATCAGCACACCGTCGACGTCGACCAAGTAGTGCTCGCAGAGCGGACAGCTGCGCCGCGCCAATTCCATGCGCGCCCGGTCTTCGGGGCCGCCTTGCAATAGCGAGGGCGCGAGATAGGGATTCGAGCCGCCGACGCGGTCGACGTCGGCTTTGAACGCTTCGAGATTTTCAACGCGGAAGCCGATGTGGTCCATGGACGGCGACACGATCCCGGTGCCGTCGTAGTCGGTGATCGCCCACGGCATCACGACCATCGTGATGTGCCCGTCGGTGAGATACCGGTTCGGATCGCCCGACGCTGCATCGATGCGCTTGAACTTGAAAACGTCGGTGTAGAAGTCGGCCATCGCGTCGGGGTTGAGCGTGCGGAAGCCGAAGTGCCGCACGTGCCGCTCGTTCAACGCGTTGTTATCGGCGTAGATATCGGTGCGGTTTTCCATCGCCTTCTGCGAGATGTCGAACACGTTGCCGTCGGGGTCGTGCGTGGTCACGCCGGCGAATGGCCGATTTGTCGGACGCTTGAGCCATTTTACGGTCGGATAGGTGCGGCCGATGTGATCGAACGTGCCTTCCGCATCGTCGACTTCCACGCCGAAGTGATCGAAGCGCGCCGGCCGGCCGATGAAGCGCGGGTTGATGTTCAATCCGACGTAGCCGTCGCCGACGGTCACCGCGCGGGCAGGCCGGGCGTTCGGCGAGGTGCGCATCCCGAACATCGCCTCGTAGAACTTCCCAGCGATCGCGTACTTTTCGCTCACGATGGCGAGGTGATTGATCTTAGCCGGCATGAAATTCCAGATTGGCCGGCCCGAGCCGGAAAACCCGTTCCAGAGCGATGGATGCGGTCCGGGTATACTGAAGGCATGAGTAATCTCGAGAAAGCCGGGTCATACAAGCTCGGCGACCGTTCGGTCACACGACTGGGCTACGGCGCGATGCAGCTTGCCGGTCCCGGCGTCTTCGGCCCGCCGAAAGATCGCAAAGCCGCAATCGATGTGTTGCGCGAGGCGGTCGCAAGCGGCGTCAACCATATCGACACCAGCGACTACTACGGCCCGCACATTACCAACCAAATTATTCGCGAGGCGCTGCATCCGTATCCCGACGATCTCGTTATCGTGACGAAGCTCGGCGCGTTGCGCGGCGCGGATGCGTCGTGGAATCCGGCGATGTCGCCGGCCGAACTCAAGCAAGCGACGCTCGACAACATGCGCAATCTGGGCCTCGACGCGATCGAAGTTGCCAATCTGCGCATCATGGGTGACGGACACGGCCCGAGCGAGGGCTCGATCGAGGCGCGGCTCACGATCCTCGCCGAGTTGCAGCAACAAGGCTTGATCAAGCACATCGGTTTGAGCAACGTCACCCCCGCGCAGGTTGCGGAGGGTCGCCGCATTACCGAAATCGTCTGCGTGCAGAATCACTATAACGTAGCGCACCGCGAAGACGACGCCCTGATCGACGCGCTCGCAGCCGACGGGATTCCCTACGTCCCGTTCTTTCCGCTCGGCGGCTTCACGCCGCTGCAGTCGGCTACGCTTTCGAACGCTGCCGCGCAGCTCGGCGCGACGGTCATGCAAACGGCGCTGGCGTGGCTCTTGCAGCGCTCGCCCAACATCCTACTGATCCCCGGCACGTCATCGCTCGAGCATCTGCGCGAAAATCTCGCGGTCGCGGAGATCGAGTTGCCGCCCTGGATCAAAGCCGAACTCGACGGCATTGCCGCAGAGGCGGTCGGCGCGGCTACATAGGACGTTTGGAGATTTTCTCCAAGGCGTGAGGATGCAGAAGAATGTGCTCTCACGCTCGTCCGCCCTGAAAGCTATCGGAGGCGGCATCGCCGCTGACCGCGGTCCCGCGCCTCGCGTCGGCGCAGTCGGCGACCGTCATTCGCGTCGCCGGGGTCTTTTCGGACCTCTTTGCGGAACCGTTTTACGCGAAAGATTCCGGTGCGTTCGCAAAAGCGGGCTTCGACGTGCAGCCGACCAGCCAATACAACGCCGGCGCCGTCGCTGCGGCGATCGGCGGGGGCTCGCTCGAAATGGGAACCGGCGACCTGGTTTCCGGCGTCAACGCCATCAATGCCGGCGTGCCGATCGTCCTCGTGGCCGGCGGCGGACTCTACCGCGAGCCCATGGACTCGAACACCGCCTTTCTGGCGGTCGCCGTGGATTCGCCGCTTCACAACGTGAAGGATTTGGTCGGCAAAACGATCGGCGTGCCGACGCTCGTCGGCATGACGACGGCGTGCACGAAATCGTGGCTGACCCTCCACGGCGTTCCCGAATCCGCCGTGCGTTTCGTCGAGATGCCGCCGACGCTCGCCATCCCGGCACTGCAGCGCGGCACGGTCGACGCGGCGCTGATCAGCGAACCGTTCGTCACGTTCGGGAAGGGTGAGGTCCGCTCGCTCGGATCGCCGTACGATGCCGCAGCCGACCTCGCAAAAGGCAAACAGTTCTGCGTTTCGGTTTGGTACGCATCGCAACCGTGGATGGAAGCCGACCCGGCCCGCGCCCGCCGGGCGGTGAACGCAATCTACGAGAACGCGCGCTGGGCCAATACCCACCACGACGAGACGTTCAACATTCTGGTTCGCGACGGAAAGCTCGATCCCGTGAAGGCGGCCGGCATGCAGCGAACGCTGTACGCAACGTCGATGACCCCGGAAATCATTCAGCCCGTACTGGACATCGCGATGCAGAACAAGATGTTCACGAAGCCGGTCGATGCGCGCACGCTGATCGCCCGAACGTAGGCATATCGGCGCGTGAAACGGATTGGGCTGATCATCCCGTCGTCGAACCGGATGGTCGAACAGGAGATGGTGCGTGCCCTTCCGGCCGGCGTTACCGCGCACATCGCGCGGCTGCGAATGACCGGGCAGTTCGAACGCCCGATCGAGGAGTTGCTGCCCGCCGTTGCCGGTGCCGCAGCGACGCTCCACGATGCCCGCTGTGATGCCATCGCGTTTCACTGCACGGCCAACTCGACGTCCGAAGGAAATGACGGCGAGCAGCGCCTGCTGGCGGCGATGGCGAGCGTAACGACGGCGCCGGTGACGACCACCGCCACCGCGATCCGCGAAGCGCTCGACATCCTCTCCGTGCGCAGCTTTGCGCTCGTGACCCCGTATTCGCAAGCCGTGACCGAACATGAAGCCGTGTATTTCACCGATGCGGGGTATCGCGTGACGGGCTTGACGGCGCTGGATCTGGCCGGCAGCGATGCGTACTGCACGACTCCGCCGGCGGTATGGGAAGAGACGCTTTTGGCCGGGCGGCGCGACCGATGCCGACGGCTATCTGCTGAGCTGCGCCAACGTCTCGTGCTTTTCGGTGATCGATCGCATCGAAGCGGGCTTGACGAAGCCGCTCGTCACGAGCAATCAATCCGTGCTGTGGGCGTTGCTGCGCGCCGCCGAAGCTCCGCGTCCGGAGCATCTCGGCGCGTTGATGAGCATGCCGTAGGAGATCCCGCTAATGGTTGCCTCATGAAACGACGTTCGCTCATCGGGTCGGGTATCGCCGCGACGGTTGCGGCAACATCCAGTGTTTCAGCGGCGCCCGCGCGGGGCTCGCTCGAGCTGCAAGAACAAGGCACGTTCTACGTGAGCGGCGATCGGCAATTTCGCACGCCGGGTTCCAGTCTTGGACCGGGCGACGTCCGCTCGCTGCCGGGCGACATCGAAACCGGTCAGATGTACGTCGAATATCAGATTCCCGTCACGCGCAAGTACAAGTATCCGCTGGTTTTTTTGCATGGCGGCGGTCACACCGGGAACTTCTACCGCACGACGCCCGACGGCCGCGAAGGCTGGTTCACCAGCTTCACGCGCCGCGGCTTTGCGGTGTACGCGGTCGACGCACCCAATCGCGGGCGCGCCGGCTGGGATCCGACGAACCGCCTCGCCGTGACCGCGGGCCTGGAACCGCCGTCGAAACTCGAAGCGGCAAACATCTATTCCGCGCAGTCGGCCTGGTTAGCTTTTCGCTGGGGGCCCGCATACGGCACGCCGTATCCGAACGCGCAGTTTCCGTTCGATCACCTCGACGACTACCTCAAACAAATTCAGGCTGCGTATCGCGACGCTGCGCAAAACCCGCTGATTCATCGCGCGCTCGAAGCACTCGTCGATAAGATCGGCCCATGCATTTTGCTTGGCTGGTCGACGGGAACCGGGAACGTGATGGTCGCCGGCAGCAAACGTCCGGGCGTCGTGAAGGGCGTGATCGGGTTGGAAGTCTTCCCCGGCGCCGACGGCAATAACCCGGTGCTCGCGGAGATGGCGAAAGTGCCGTTCCTCGGCATCATGGGTGACAATCTCGATCCGGGCGACGGCCGCAAATTCACGCAGAGCCTCAGCGCGCTCGGCGGCGACGCGACGTCGGTCTTCCTACCCGATGTCGGACTGCACGGCAACGGCCACACGATGGCCATCGAAAAGAACAACGAAGCGATCGCCGATCTGATCCAGCACTGGATCGATGGGCACGTGCGTTAGGGGGAAGATCGAGCCGAAGGTCCTCCCCGGGGCGGCCGGGAATCGTTGCAACCGAATTCATTTCAACTGCAACGATCTGCCCGTGGCTGGGGAGTCTGAGATGTCGATTACCAACGAGCGACCGGCCAAGCGTGCCGCCTTCAAGGGGTTCTACCGGAATCTCAACGGGGAACCCGATCGCTTTCTGACGGCGGTCGAGCGCGGGACGCCGGGCGGAGATTTCCATCGCCGCTTCTGGCAGCCCGTGGCCTACGAGCGCGAACTCGGTAAGGTGCCCTTGCGCGTGCGTGCGCTCGGCGAAGATCTGGTCGTTTTCAAGAATCTCAAGGGCGAAGCCGGCTGCCTGCACTTACAATGCTGCCACCGTAATAGCTCGCTCGAATTCGGCATCCTGACGGACGACGGCATCCGTTGCTGCTACCACGGCCGGGAGTACGCGGTTGACGGTGCGTGCATCGACGTTCCGGGCGATCCGAACGCCGAGCGGATCATGCAACAAGTCAATCAAGGTGGCTACCCGGTCGAGATCTACAGCGGGATCGTCTTCATCTACATGGGGCCGCCCGATAACATTCCCGTGTTCCCGATTCTCGATCGGTTCGGGCTCTCGAACGTGCGCGACGTTCCCGGCATGCGATTTCCGCTCGAGTGCAACTGGCTGCAGATGAAAGAAAACGCCGTCGACCCGCATCACACGGCGACCCTGCACATGATCCCGCTGATGCGCGGCGTCACGAAGGACACTTTCGCCGGCGAGTTCGGCGTGTCGCCCGAGCTGACGTGGGTGGAAACGCCGAACGGCTGTATCTATCTCGGCACGCGCAAAGTTGACGATATGGTGTGGGTACGGTCGGCAGAAATCGTCTACCCGAACGTGCACACGATCAGCTCGGTCGTCGAGAGCGGCCGCGTGGCGAAATACTCGAGCGCGCCGTTCCTCACGCTGTGGACGCTACCGGTCGACTCCGAGCACAGCATCCAGTTTTACCTCAGTCACTACCTTGAGGGCGGCATGTCTCCCGAACAGCGGGAGCCGTTGGAAAAATTCGGCCAATTTCACAACGACCGCTCCTACGAAGAGCGCCAGTGGATTCCCGGGGACGTGGATGCGCAGGAAAGCCAAGGCGCGATCTCCGTGCACTCGCTGGAACAGTTGGGGACGTTGGATCGCGGCGTGACGATGTTCCGCAAGATGATCCGGCGTGGGATCGAGGCGGTGGCCGCGGGCGAGAATCCTCCGCACGGATTCTATCTCAATCAGGCCGACGTGCCGCCGACCTATGCCAACGACTACATCGTGCCGGTTTCGGAGGCCGGCATCGACGCCGACGATCCGGCTGCGTTGCGCGCGTTTTCGCTCGAGGTCTGGAAAAAGTACCAGCAGCGTTCGCCGATGGAAGACTACCGGTCGAAACTTGGCTAAACGGTCGCGCGCGCTCTCGTTTGAAACCTACATCCCATTCCTCGTGAACCGAGCCGCGACGGCGATGCTCACGTATGCGGCGTCCGAATTCGAACCGCACGGGCTGTCCGTTCCGAAATGGCGCGTCTTGTTTCTTTTGTGGGAGCGCGGAAGCTGTTCGTTTGCGACGTGTATGGAACTTGCGAGCATTGGAGCCCCGACGTTTTCGCGTCTTACCGCAACGCTGGAACGCGAGCGGCTCATCGTTCGCACGCGCGTTCCGGAAGACACGCGGACCTTAAACCTTACGATCACGCCGAAGGGCCGGGCGTTGATCGAGACCCTCATGCCGATGGCGATCAGCAACGAGAAGAAGTATCTCCAGGGAGTCACCGCTGCGGAACGCGCCGCGCTTCGAAGCGCTCTCGGAAAGATCTATCGCAACCTCTCACTTGGATTGGAGTAACCCATGCACATGACCCGACTCCGCGCGGCACAAGCGATCGCCGGCGCGCTGGCTCTTCCGAGCTTTGCGCAAGCCGCGCGCGCCGCCGATCTTCCAACGCTGAAGGTTGCCATTCAACCGATCGAGCCCTCATGCCAGCCCTACTATGCGCAGGCCAACGGTTACCTCGATAAGGCCGGCATCGGCGTCGACGTCACCACCGTTACAACCAGTCCGGTCATCCTACAAGCGCTGCTGTCGGGAACGTACGACATCGGAAGCGCGACGGTCACCACGCTCGCTCTCGCCCACATCAAGGGATTGCCGATCGTCATCGTCGGACCGCAAGCCGTCGTCGAACGCGGTGTCGTTCAGGGTGGGATCGTCGTGGCTGCGAACTCATCGATCAAAGGCGCACAAGACCTAACCGGCAAGACGTTCGCCATTTCGGGTCTCGGAACGATTGCCGAGTTTGTGCCCAAGGCCTGGGTCGATAAGAACGGCGGCGATTCGGCGTCGATGAAGTTCAGCGAGGTGCCGTTTCCCGCGATTGGTGACGCCATCGCCGCAGGTCGCGCCGACGCCGGCTGGTTGAACGAACCATTCTTCACGATCGCCACCCGCAAGGGGCAAGTGAAGCTCTTGACGACTGCCGATGATGTGATGCCGCCGGTGTATCTTGCCACGGCGTGGTTCGCAACGGCCGCCTGGGCAAAGTCGCATGCGGATCTGGTCTCCCGCTTCGTCCGCTCGATGAATCAGGCCGGCGTGTGGGCCAATGCCAATCCCGACAAAGTCGTTCCGATTCTCATCGATAAGCTGAAAGCCGATCCGGCGATGCTGACGATCGGTCACCGTGCAACCTATACCGACAAGCTCGTGAATGCGCAGATTCAGCCGCTCATCGACATCGTGGCGAAGTATCAGAAATTCCCGACGTTCCCGGCGTCCGATATGATCTTCAAGGGATGAATGCCGAACTCTTGGTCGACGAGCGGGCGTTCACGGCGTCGGGTCGCGTGCGGCCGGCCGCGCAAGGCTCGAATCGATTGCCGTTGATCGTCGCCATTCACGGCGGCGGCTTCACGTCGGAATATTTCGACATCCCGGGCTACTCGCTGATCGAGCGCGCCGCCGCGCGCGGTTATGGCGTGCTCGCTCTCGATCGGCTTGGATACGGCCGTTCGCGCGCCGAGGGCCGCGACGTGCAATCACTTGCGGCAAACGCGGAATGGATTTCTCAGGCGCTCGATCGCTTGTGGCCGCAATTTGAGGACGCGTGCGGCAGTGTTGTGCTCATCGGTCACTCAATCGGCGCGGCTTTGGCGGTGATGCTCGCGGCGCAAGCGCATAGCTGGCCGCTAGCCGGCATCGCCGTCTCCGGCGCCGGACTTACCCCAAACCCGGCGCTCAACAGTTATTTCGACAAGTTCCCAGCCGACACGTGGGTTGAGACCTCGGCCGAAAACAAAGACCGGCTGATGTTCGGCACCGCGGATACCGTGAACAGCGGGATCTCGGAACTCGTACGTCCCGCATACGTTCCGATCGCCACGCGAGAACTGCTCGAGATCAATACCGTGTGGCCGCAAAACGCTCGGACGCTGCTCGCCTCGCTCACCGTTCCCGTGCAATTCCGGCTGGCCGAGCAAGACGGCTTGTGGGTCGTGAACGACGCAGAAATCCAAGAGCTTTCAGGTTTGCTGTCCGGAGTAGCGGGCAGTTCCGCTGCGATCGTCGCGGACGCGGGCCATTGCATCGACTTTCACAAAGCCGGAGCGCGATTCCAAGACGATCAGCTAGCTTTCGCGCTCGACTGCTGCAAGCAGCGTGGCGGGGAAAAGCTGGCCGATCACCGCTTCCACGTTCGCTAGCGAACGCGCGCATGGCTCGACGGGAACGATGTCTCCGTAGCCGGCCGCAAATTCGAGGACCTCGGTTCGTTCGGACGGCCGCACGAAACGCAGCACGACCGCGGCGAGTTCCGCTCGCGCGCATGCGACGGCATGTTGGCTAATCGCCTTCGGCCGTCTTTGGCGCGGCGGCGGGGTTGTATTGCCCTTTGCGCATTCGCGTGATCTTGACGCTTGAAAATAGTCCGGCTTTCCGAAACGGTTCGTTGGCCGACCAGCGTTCGGCACTCGCGCGGTCAGGAAGGTTGACGATCAGACAACTGCCGATGCGGCGCGCATCGTCGGCCAGGAGCGCACCGCCGAGAAAGACGATGTCTTCGTGCTCGGCGAGGTAGGCCAAATGCGCTTCGCGCGTGGCATCGCGTATCTGCTGCGCGCCTTCCCGGTCCTCTTGATAGATGATCCAGAACATCGTCAGCCGAGCAACCGGCGAGCGTTGCCGTAGCGCATCGCGGCACGCGTTTGTTCATCGAAAGTTACGACGGTGTCGATCACCGATCCGGGCGTTTCTTCCATGATGGCAAACGGGTAGTCGCTGCCGGCGAGAATGTGCGCGGTGCCGAGGCGCTTCGCGGCCAGTGTAAGATTGTCGGCATCGAAGGTCAGCGTGTCACCGTAAAACGCGCGCGCCATGTGCGAGGGCTTCTGGGGAAGAGCGGCCTGAATGTTCTCATCGATGTCCCACACGCGATCGAGGCGCGGGAGCAGCCAGGGCAGCGTGCCGCCGGCGTGCGCGAGGACGATGCGGAGATCGGGATGCCGGACGAAAATGCCCTTCATCAGCAAGCGCGCCGAGGCGATCCCGGTTTCCGACGGATAGGCCGTCGAGATGACCATTTGCATGAACTGCATGCGCTCGACGCCGGGCGCGTTTTCCGGATGAACGAACACGATGGCATCGTGCGAGGCGCATAAGCTCCAAAATGCGTCGAGCGCCGGATCGTCGAGCTCGCGACCGCCCGCGGTCGTTCCGATTTCGACGCCGGCCAGGGCCAGATCGTGCATCGCGCGGTCGAGTTCGCGGCAGGCGGCGTCTGGGTCTTGCAGCGGCACCATGCAGAGTCCGGCAAAGCGGTCGGGACGGGTCCGCACGAGGGCCGCGATGGCGTCGTTCTGCATCCGGGCGTATGCTGACGCGTCGTTCGATGATGCATCGTAGGAGTAGCAGACCGGAATCGGCGAGATGACCTGCAGCGCAACGTTGTGCGCGTCCATATCGCGGATGCGGCGCGCTGCGTCCCACGTGCGATCGTCGATCGTCCGGTAGTGCTTCTGGCCGCGATACATATGGCCGCACGTCTCGGACTCGATGACCAGCCGCGGACAACCCGCGACGTCGACCTCGCTCGCGTCGCGCGGCATGAAGTGGGTGTGAAAGTCGATGGTCCCCGCCGTCATTCGCCCTTCCCGGGATGCACTTCGCCGCAGTTCGGGCAGCGGCGCTTATCCGGGCTGTTGTAGAAGGCCTCGAAGAGCGGCGGCAGATCGGAGACGATGCTCTGCAGCTGGATCTCGACGCGATGGACGAGGTGATCGCACTTCGGACAATACCATTCGAACGCGTCGATCGTGCCGGGCGGGCGGCGGCGTTCGATGACGAGGCCGACGCTCCCCGGCATCGGCCGCTGGGGCGAATGCCGCACGTGTGGCGGCAAGAGAAAGATGTCGCCCTCGTGTATCGGCAGGTCGCGCCGTTTGCCGTCGTCGATGATGCGCAGCGTGATGTCGCCGCGCAATTGGTAGAAGAACTCTTCGAACGGGTCGTCGTGATAGTCCGTGCGCTTGTTCGGGCCGCCGACGACGGTCACGATGAAATCCGCGTCCGACCAAATTTGGGCGTTGCCGACCGGCGGCTGCAGCAGGTCGCTGTGCTCGTCGATCCATTTGGCGAAATTGAAGGGCGGAGAATAGAGTGCCATAGCCTATTCCTTCGGCCGTCCGGCGGCGGGGAGATATGCGGTCGCTTTGATTTCGATCAACAGATGCGGGTGGGGCAGCTGATGGACCGCGACGGTGGTGCGAGCGGGGCCGTCGTAGTCGAAGAATTCGCCGTAGACGCGGTTGTACTCGCCGAAGTCGTTCATGTTCACGAGAAAGGCCGTGACGTCGACGAGATCGGCGAGCGTCGCGCCCTGCGATTCTAGGATGTCGCGGATGTTTTCGATGACGGCTTTCGTTTGCACGGCGATGTCGAGCTTCGTCGTGCCGGATTCGTCTGCTGATGCGCCGGCGAAGGTGTTGTCGGGGCGGCGTGAACTGGTGCCGGAGACGAAGAGAAAGTCACCGCCGCGCCGGATGTGCGGGAAGCGACCGCGCGGTTTTGCTTTGTTGGGGACGAGTCCGCTCATCGTTCGATCTCCATCTTGGATTCAAGATAGCATAGTGGAATAGCAGTCACCAAGTTTGGTGATTGTGGCGGTCCCTCGACGACGCGCACTTTGTGCGCTTTGCTCGGGATGACATGGGGGGTGAATTCTTGAAGATGATGTGATGGGTCATACGCGACGATATGTTAAACGCGAGTTCGCTCAGGCGCGTGCCTTTTCGCCGGCGGTCATTACTGAGGGTGGGCGAATTGTTTGGTTGGCGGGGCAGACCGTGACTGAGGATGCGAGCGGCACTTCGCTGGCGGGAAATTTTGACGGGCAAGTGCGTGAGATGTTTGCGCGGCTTGGGAAGACGCTTGAAGAAGCGGGTGGGAAGCTGGCCGATTTGGTGACGATGACGGTCTTCATTACCGATACGCGCTATGGCGATCGCTTTACGGAATTGCGGCGCGAGATCTTCGGCGATGATTTTCCCGCTAGTGCCCTCATCACGGTCACGGGGCTCGCGCGGCCGGGCATGGTCGTCGAGGTCCAGGGCATCGCCGTGATCGACTAGCGAATGCTGCTCGATGTATCCGGACTGAACGTTTTCTTCAGGCAACCGGGCGGTGGCGAGCGGCGCGTGATCTCGGATCTCGCGTTCGCCGTCGCGCACGGCGAGAGCGTCGGATTGGTCGGCGAAAGCGGCTGCGGCAAAACGGTAACCGGGCTTTCGCTGCTCGGGCTGCTGCCGCCGGACATCGCGCGCGTCACGGGGCGCATCGGCTTCGAGGGTACCGACCTGACGCTGCTCGGCGAACGCCGGATGCGTGAGGTTCGCGGGCGCAGCATCGCGATGATCTTTCAAGAGCCGATGAGCGCGCTCGATCCCGTGTTCACCGTGGGCGAACAAATTGCCGAAACGATCCGGACGCATTTCCGCGTCGGCGCCGAAAGAAGCGCGGGAACGCGCCGTGGCGGCGCTCGCGGACGTCGGCATTCCGTTGCCCGCGCGCCGTTACCACGAGTATCCGCACCAGCTCTCGGGCGGGATGCGCCAGCGGGCCATGATCGCGATCGCGCTCTCGTGTGAACCGAAGCTGCTGATCGCCGATGAGCCCACGACCGCGCTCGACGTGACCGTGCAGGCGCAGATCCTCGACTTGCTGCTGAACCTCACGGAGAAGAACGGGACCGCGCTGCTGTTCATCACGCACGATTTGGGGGTCGTCGCGGAGGCGTGTTCGCGCGTCATCACGATGTATGCGGGCGAGGTGGTCGAGGATGCGGCGGTCGACGACGTGCTGGTGCATCCGCAGCATCCCTACACATCGGGCCTGCTGCGCTCGATACCGCGCCTCAGCCCGCCCAAGACGCTGCTGCCGGCGATTCCCGGCCGCCTGCCGGCGCTGGCCGAACTCGCCGGCGGATGCCGGTTCGCGCCGCGCTGCACGCATGCGCTGGCGGAATGCGCGCAAGCGCAGCCGCTGCTCGGCGCCGAGAACCATCGCGTGCGTTGTTGCCGTCACGCCGAGCTGTCCTTAGCCGGAGCGGTCTCGTGAACGCGCTCGCGCCGCTGCTCGAGGTCGAGAACGTGGCCGTGCACTTTCCGTCGGGACATCGCGGCGAAACCGTCAAGGCCGTTGACGGCGTGACGCTGTCGGTCGCACCCGGCGAAACGTTGGGCATCATCGGCGAATCGGGTTCGGGAAAATCGACCCTGGGGCGGGCGATGGCCGGGTTTCTGCGGCCCACGAGCGGGCGCGTGCTGCAGTCGGGTGCGGATCCGGCGACGATGCGCCGGCGCGAATTCGCCGCGCATCGGCGCGCGTTTCAGATCGTGTTCCAAGATCCGAATGCCGCGCTCGATCCCCGTATGACGATCGGCCAAAGCGTGCGCGAGCCGCTCGACATCGTCAACGTGGAAACCGCAGCGGAGCGCGAGAACCGTGTTGTGCAACTGCTCGATCGCGTCGGTCTTGCGGCCGAATTTGCGGCCCGGTATCCGCACGAGATTTCCGGCGGTCAAAAGCAGCGCGCGAATATCGCCCGCGCGCTGGCGCTCGACCCGAAATTGCTCGTCTGCGACGAAGTGGTCGCAGCGCTCGACGTGTCGATCCAGGCCGACATCCTCAATCTCTTCGTGCGTCTGCAAGCCGAGCTCGGCCTGGCGTACGTCTTCATCACTCACGATCTCGGCGTCGTCGCGCATATCGCCGACCGCATCGGCGTGATGTATTTGGGCAAAGTCGTTGAGCTGGGGCCGGCCGGCGACATCATGCATCGGCCGCTGCATCCGTACACGAAAGCCTTGCTGTCGTCCGAGCCCGTGCCGTTGCCCAAAGCCATGCGGCCCGAAAAGCGCATCGTTCTCGAGGGCGAGATTCCAAGTCCGATTTCGCCGCCGTCGGGCTGCCGCTTTCGCACCCGCTGCCCGCTCGCGGCCGAGCGCTGCGCCGAAGAAGAACCGGCGTGGGTGCAGTATGGTCCCGATCACTGGAACGCGTGCCATTTCACCGATGCGCCTCGAGCCGGCGAAGTTTCGGGTCGAGCGCCGTTCGCAGCGAATCACCCAGCGCATTGAAGGCAAGCGCGGTCAGCAGAATCGCAATGCCTGGCGGATACATTTGTCCGGGAGCCGCATCCATGTGCGCATAGGCGTCGGCTAACATCGCGCCCCAACTCGGTGAGGGCGGCTGCGCTCCAAGGCCGAGAAAACTCAAGCTCGCTTGAATCAACAGCGCGACCGCGAGCAGCAGCGTAACCTGAACGATCACCGGGCCGACGGCGTTGGG
This sequence comes from Vulcanimicrobiota bacterium, assembly GCA_963845455.1. Classification (GTDB taxonomy): domain Bacteria; phylum Vulcanimicrobiota; class Vulcanimicrobiia; order Vulcanimicrobiales; family Vulcanimicrobiaceae; genus Lustribacter. The sequence goes on from CAWJSM010000011.1 coordinate 267,472, forward strand.
CAGAATGTGGCGGACCAAAATGCGCGCGGTACCGGCGCCGAAGCCGCGCGCGGCATCGACGAAGAGCTCGCCTCTGAGCACCAGCGTCTGACCGCGAATCAGGCGCGCGATCTCCGGTGAAAAGACGATGCCGACCGCGATCATCGAGTTGACCATACCGATACCGAGCGCGCCGGTCACGCCGATCGCCAAGACGATGCCCGGAAAGGAGAGCAAGGTATCGATGATCCGGCTGATCACGAGATCGGTCTTGCCGCCGAAGTATCCCGCGCACAACCCGAACGGAAGCCCGAGCGCAAGGCCGATCGCGACCGACATGATGCTGGCATACAGCGACACCGGCGCGCCGAAGAGCAGCCGGCTCAACGTGTCGCGGCCGAGGTCGTCGGTGCCGAGCAAATGGTGCGCCGATGGGCCCTGCAGCATGACGTCGTAATTTTGGTCGGTCGGGGAATACGGCGCAACGAGCGGCGCGAACACGCTGAGCAGCGCCAGGCACACGAGGAATCCGAGCGCAAGCGAGGCCCGCAGATCGCCGCGCAGCCAAAGCCACACCTCCGCGAACCGCGGCTTCATCCTTGCGATACTCGCGGATCGAGGAACGTGTATAGCCCGTCGACGACCAGATTGACGAGGATCACGAGCACGACCATCGTCAGCACGACGCCTTGCACGACCGGAAAGTCCTTGCCGATTGCCGCGTTGACGACGAGGCTGCCCGTGCCCGGAATCGCAAAGACCGCTTCGATCACGACGGTCGCGCCGAGCAGCCGGTTGATCAAGAGCCCGGTGACCGTCAGCAGCGGCACGCTCGCGTTTTTGAGCCCGTGCTTCCACAAGATCGCCGCTGAAGAAAGTCCCTTCGCGCGCAGCGTGCGGACGTATTGCGATGAAAGCACCTCGGCGAGGGCGCTGCGCAACTGCTGCGCGATGGTGGCGATCCCGCCGGCGCTCAACGCAATCGACGGCAGAATCGCGTGTTTCAATGCGGCTGCCGGATCGTCGCCGATGCCGGTGGCGGGTAGCCAGCGCAGGCTCAACGCAAACACCGACACGAGCATCATCGCGAGCCAGAAGCTCGGCACCGCGACGCCGAGTGAGGACAAGGACATGATGAAACGGTCGATGCGCGATCCCGGCCGTATCGCCGCCGCCACGCCCAGCGGTATACCGATCAGCAGCGATAAGAGGAGCGATCCGGCGACGATGAGGAGCGTGTTCGGAAGACGGTGCACGATCGAATCGCGCACGGGCTCGCCGGAGAGGAGCGACTTCGAGAGGTCGCCTTGCGCCGCGTGGCCGAGCCAGATTCCGTACTGCACGAGAAACGGTTTGTCGAGACCGTAGATCTGGCGGATCTCCGCAATCCGTTGCGGTGATGCCGAATCGCCGGCCAACGTGACGGCGGGATCGCCCGGCACGAGTTGCAACAAGCCGAAGACGATGAATGTCGCCAGCACGATCACGGGGACGATCTGCAGCAGGCGATTTCCGATCCATCGCCACCGCTTCACCACGTTTTAGCTTTCGATCGAGACGTTGTCGTAACGCGGCCGGCCGAAGAGGTTGGGGCGATAGCCCTTCACTTTCTTCGAATACGCCGCGTATTGTGAATCGAAGACCAGCGGAACCATCAGCGCGCTATCGGAAGCGATATGCTGGACCTTCGAGAGGAGCTTGGCCCGAACGTCGATATCTTGGCTAGCTTCGGTCGTGGCCAGCGCCTCGCCGTAGCCGTCGGGTTCGGTGCGCGCCGGATTGTAAAACGAATCCTTGCTGAAGAGGTCGCGGAACGTCATCGTCGGATCGGGACGGCCGCCCCATAGGATGAGGAGTGCGTCGCCTTTCTTATCGGTGAAGAACGACTTGATGGCGTCGTTGACGGAAAAGCCCATCAGGGTGACGCGGATGCCGACTTGCTTGAGCTGTTCGATGACAACTTGCTGGCGTTGGCGCGAGAGTTCGTCGGTCGGGCCGATCAGCGACATGTCGAATCCGGAACCGAGTCCGGCGGCGCCGAGAAGCTGTTTCGCTCGGGCCGGATCGTAGGAATACCGGTTTTGGATCGTCGGATCGTAGGCCCAGTGCGACTTCGGCAGGATGCCGTTGGCGACTTCATTCAGGCCCGCTTCGGTCGCCTTGTTGAAGGCGTTGCGGTCGACGGCGTAGTTGAGCGCTTGACGCACGCGCACGTCGTCGAACGGTTTGCGCGCATAGTTCAGCCAGATCGGAAACATCGCTTGCGACGTTGCGAAACTCGAAGCCAGGTCCGATCGATCGACCACGGATTTTTGCGCCGACGACATCGATGTGACGAGATCGTTCTCGCCGGCGATCACCGAGCGCAGGCCGATGTTGATGTCGGCAATGATGTGAAAGTCGATGCCGTCGAGATACGGCTTCCCCGGCTGCCAGTAGGCGTCGTTGCGCCGAACCGAAAGGATGTCGTTGTCGCGCCAGAGCGAGAACTTCCAGGGGCCGGTCCCGACCGGATTACGCGCGAAATCGGCGCCGAATTTTTGAATCGCCGCCGGCGAGGCCATCAAGCCCGACCGCTCGGCGAGAATCGAGGGCAGGGCGGAATTGGGCCGGTTGAGTTTCAGGGTGAGCTGATAGGGACCGGTCACCGCGATCGTACTCACCGAAGCGAGATCGCTCTTGACGTTCGATTTCGGGTCCGTTTTCGAGCGATCGAGATTGAACTTTGCGGCCGCCGCGTCGAAGCGCGTTCCGTCGTGGAACTTGACGCCTTGGCGCAGTTCAAGCACGAGCGTTTGCGGGTCGGTGAACGTCCATTTTGTCGCAAGGCTCGGGACCGCTTTCAGCGTGCTCGGATCCCAATCGACCAGCGACTGATAAATCGGATACAGAAAACGGAAGTCGCCGCCTTGCGATCCGGCGATCGGATCGAGGTTCGTCGGCTGAAAGTCGGCCGCAACGCGCAAGACACCGCCGCGTTTCGGCGGTGCGGGGGCTGCGCCGAGCAGCGGAATCGAAGCGCCGGCAGCGATGCCGCCGATGATTTCGCGCCGATTCATTTCGCCGCCAGATCGGGCGCCGGGATGACGTCCTTGACGGCTCCGCGCCAGCCCGTCTCCGTGATGTCGAAGACGAAGCCTTCGGGCGTCGTGTACTTCACCTCGTAGAACACGTTGGGGTTTGAGGTTTCGCCCTCTTGGCGGCCGGTCAGATACTTGCCGCCGGCCGCGGTGATCGCTGCTTCGGACTCATCGAGGTTGTCGACCCACATGCCGAAGTGGATGATGCCTTGAACGCCCGGCCGGTCCTCATGACCCGCTACGACTTCATCTTTGAAATCCAGGAGCGCCACGTTCATGGTTCCGTCGGTCAGATAGACGCCCCGCATCGCGTTGCCGGCGCGCGTCATGCCGAACGCGCTCTCGAAGAACTTCGCGCAAGCCTCGGGGTCGCGGACCGCAATCGCAATATGGCGCAACTTGGTCATCGGGTACTCCCTGTTGACGTTCTGGTATACGAAACGCTATCATTGGTATACCAGATAGTCAAGGGTGCCCAGCATGGAATCACCGACAATGGGCCGGCGGCTCTACGAGACGCTAGCCGAGCAGATCATCACGGGCGTCATCAAGCCCGGCGAACGCCTCGACGAGCGCGACCTGGCCGAGCGCTTCGAGGTATCGCGGACGCCTGTCCGCGAGGCGCTGCGGGGCCTGCAAGAACGCGGGCTGGTCGAGATCATGCCGCGCCGGGGCGTGGTCGTCGCGACGATCTCGCTCGATCAGCTTTCGGAGCTGTTCGAAGCGCAGTGCGAGATCGAGGCGCTCTGCGCGCGCCGCGCGACGGAGCTGATGACCACGATGGAACGCAAAGAACTCGAGCTGTTGCATCAGCTGTGCGCGCAGCGCGCGGTGAGCGGCGACTACTCGAGCTACCTCGATGCGAACAATCAATTTCACGCGGCCATCGCGCGCGGCACGCACAACGCCGTCCTCATCACGATGCTCGGCGATCTGCGCGATCGCCTTGCGCCGTATCGCCAAACGCAACCCGAAGTCGAAGGCCGGCTCGAAGTTTCTCACGCCGAGCACGAGGCCATCGCACGCGCGATCTTCGCCGGCGAGCCGGAGGCCGCGTTCATCGCGATGCGCGATCACGACGCACGCCTGAGCAACAACGTTCTGCGCATCATTCGCAACCGCGAGGGCGTGGTCGCCTGAACCGCTTGCGGGTAGGCATTGCCGGCCTCGGCGCCATCGGCACGGCGCTGGGACGAGCGCTGCTCGCCGGTGCGATCCCCGAGCTCGAACTGACGGCCGTCGCCGTTCGGAACGCAGCGACGGTTGCCGGCCGGCTCGGCTCCGCCGTTCCGAGTCTCGACTTTGGCGGGCTCGCGGATGCGTGCGACATCGTGGTCGAGTCGTTACCGCGTGCGCTCTTCCGGTCCGTTGCGGAGCCGGCGATTGCGAAAGGCCGCATCTTCGTTCCGTTGTCGGTCGGCGCGTTGCTCGACGAAGGCGATCTCATCGAAGCGGCGCGGGCGACCGGCGCGCGCATTCTCGTGCCGACCGGCGCACTGCTCGGGCTCGACGCCGTCAAGGCGGCGGCCGAAGGTGCGGTCACGTCGGTGAATATGGTGACGCGGAAGCCGCCGGCCGGACTTGCCGGTGCGCCCTATCTGCTCGAGCACGGCATCAGCGTCGACGGCCTCACGCGAGCCGCTGCTCGTGTTCGCCGGCAGCGCGCGCGACGGGGCGCGCGGCTTTCCGGCCAACGTCAACGTCGCGGCCGCGTTGAGTCTCGCGGGCATCGGCCCGGATCGCACGCAGATGGAAATTTGGGCCGATCCGGCGCTGACGCGCAATACCCATCGCATCGTCGTTGAAGCCGACAGCGCGCGGCTCACGATGATGATCGAAAACGTCCCGAGCGAAGAAAATCCGAAGACCGGCAAGATCACCGCGCTTTCCACCCTCGCTCTCTTGCGCGGTTTGGTTTCGCCGTTGCGCGTCGGCAGTTGAGGAACGCATGAACAACGACGATATCCGGACGCGGTTCGCCGGCATCGACACATCGGTCGTGGCCGACATCCTCGATGAACTCGGCCGTTTCGATCAGGGCTTGAGCGCCGAGTTCGCGCCGTATCCGGCCTCCGCCGGCAAGCTCGCCGGTTGGGCCTACACCGTGCGCGGACAGATGGTGCCCTACGACGGCACGGGCGATGCGGCGAAGATGGCCGCTGCGAACGGGATCGGCGCCGGTCAAGTCAGCGTCTGGAGCGGCGACGGCGAGGGCATCTGCTACTTCGGCGAGTTGATCGCGCTCGGTATGCGCGAACGCGGCAGCGTCGGTGCGCTCGTCGACGGCGGAATTCGCGACGTCCGCTGGATCGGCGAGATGGGCTTTCCCGTCTACGCCCGTTATCGAACGCCGGTACAGTCGATCGGCCGTTGGCGCGTGACGGGTTGTCAGGAAGACGTCTACATGCGCGGAGCGACCACCGCACGCGTGCTGGTCAAGCCGGGGGATTTCGTTCTCGGCGATGAGGACGGCGTGATCGTCATCCCCGTCGGACATCGTCGTCGCGGTGCTGGAACGGTCGGAACAGTTGACGGCGCGTCGAGCAGCCGGATCCGGGCCGAAGTCGCCGGCGGACTTACCCTTCAAGATGCGTTGCAAAAGTTCGGTCACGTTTGAATGGAGATGCGTTGATGGATACGATTGCCAAGACGGATACGATTCCCGGCGGCGCCGAACTGATCGCGCGAGCGCGTGCGCTCGTTCCGGTTCTCGCGCAGCGCGCCGCGCAGACCGAGCACGATCGCATCGTGCCGAAAGAGTCGATCGCCGAGATGCAAGCCGCGGGCTTGTTCCGCGTCATGCAGCCGAAACGCTGGGGCGGATACGAACTCGGGCTCGACGTCGCGAACGACATCCAGATGATTCTGGCCGAAGGCTGCATGTCGACCGCGTGGGTGTACGCGGTGCTTGCCGTCGAGCCGTTCCTCATCGCGCTCTTCGATGACCGCACGGCGCAAGACGTCTGGGGCAGCGATCAGTCGGTGTTGATTTGCGGCACGTCCGCCGGCGGTCCCGGCAACAAGGCGATCCCGGTCGACGGCGGCTTTCGCCTCACCGGACGCTGGCGTTTTGCGAGCGGCTGCGACCACACCGAGTGGACGTTTCTCGGCGGCTGCCGCGTGGAAGATGCGGCCGGCGGTGCTGCGGAGTGGCGCGTGCTGTTGCCGCGTTCCGATTATCAGATCGTCGACACGTGGAACGTTGCCGGGCTGCGCGGCACCGGCAGCCGCGACATCGTCGTCGAGGACGCGTTCATTCCGGCGCACCGCGCGATCAAGCAGAGCGATCTCTTTCTCTGCACCGGACCGGGTCAGGCCGTCAACACGGCGCCGCTCTATCGCATCCCGTTCGGTCAGGTGTTCGCGATGAGCGTCTCGACGCTCATGATCGGCGGACTTCAAGGCATGCTGGATGCCTATCTCGCGTACGGCCAGAAGCGCATCGCACGCGGCATCGGCCCGACGCAGCAAGATCCCGTCGCACAGCTGCTTTGTGCCGAAACGGCGGTCGCGATCGATGAGTGCAAGCTCGCGTTCAATCGCAACATCGCCAAATTGACGGAGTACGCCGAGCGCGGCGAGACGCCGCCGCTGCGGGAGCGGATGCAGTACAAGTTTCAGGTCTCCTATGCGGTCGAACGCGCGAGCCTTTTGGCCGCGCGGCTCTTCAAGGCGGCCGGTGCGTCGGGCATCTACGTTGAGAGCAGCCCGTTCGGCCGGTTTTTGGCCGACATCAACGTCGGCCGGCAGCACGTGAACAATCAGTACGAGCCGGCGGGCCGCGGCTGGGGCCGGGTGATGCTCGGCGGCAGCGAAGCGGACAACCGCGATATCTTTCTTTAGGGAGTCGTCGAATCGTGAGTGAAACCGTCACCCCGCCGCGCGGGCCGAACGAGCCGAACCATCCGGATCCGTCGACGTTCGGCGTCGATCCCGCGACCGGCATCTACAAGCATCCGGCGGCGGCGCCGTACACGCAGGGACCGCGGCCGGTCAAAGGGAGCCTCGACTATCTCGAGGATGCCGAATACGTCCATAACATGACGGTCGAAGGACGCTGGCCCGAGCTCGTCATTCCCGGCGTCAGCTTCCAAAACATTATCGACATGAACGGCCGCCGGTACATGTATCATTACTACCGCGCGCGCGTGAACGTGTACGACATCACCGAGCCGAAGAGCCTCAAGGTCGTTCTCGAAAAGCGGTATCCGGACGGCCCGGAATTTTTCGGCGCGGCCGCCATCGCGTTCAACAAAAAACTCGGCAAGTGGATCATGATCCAATCCTTCGAAGTACCGCGCAGCGGCCCGGCGGCGCTCGGCGGCGCGAAGTATACCGATCCCGTGAAGGTCGCGAAGGTCAAATCGAATCCCGGCCTGCGCGGCATTCGCATTTTCGAGATGACCAGTCCGATCGAATGGAAGCAGATCGGCGAGATCAGCACCGATCCGCTGCATCCGCACGCGCACGCCCAGGAAGGGTCGGGTGCGCTCGACTCCCCGACGTATTACGGCGGCAAGTACGCGTTCGTTTGTGCGGCGCCCGACAACACGTTCATCCATCAAGAATATCCGAGCTATCTGTATTCGCCCGGGCAGCAGATCTTCGACGTCGAGGATCCGGCCAATCCGAAGCTCGTCAACAGCTGGTGGGTTCCCGGCCAGCGCCTGGGCGAAGAAGATGCGTATCACGCCTGGCGGCAATACGGCAATCGCACGTCGTGGGTCGGCGGGCGCATGCCGATCGTCGTCGACAAGCCGCTCGAAGAGGGCGGCCGCTACGGCTACACGGTGATGGGCGGGCTCGGGTTTCCACGTGCTCGACCTTGCGGATCCGAATAATATCAAAACGCTCGGAAGTCTCGAGCTGCCGCTGAACGTCGGCGGCATCGAAGGCGATCACATCGACGCGACGCGAGCCGCCGAGCGCGGCTTCGTTTTGGTCAACGGCTATCCGATGAACGAAGACGGTTACGAGCCCTATAAGGACGTCTACATCGTCGACGTCAAGGATCCGGCCAAACCGGCGATCATCGGGACGTTACCGCGGCCGGTGCCGCCGAAAGAAGCGCCGTACACCGATTTCGTTTTGCGGCGCGGCAAGTTCGGCCCGAAGCGTTCGGCATATTACTGGCATCCCGGTAAAGCGAACCCGAACCTGGTGATCTTTCCGTTCCAGACAGGCGGGCGTTCAGATTTTCGACATCACCGATCCGGCCGACGCGAAGATCACGGCCTATTTCGTCTCGCCGATGACCGACCGGAAGAACGCTGCCGAACCGGTGAAGGCGCCGATCGAATGCACCGCGATCGAATGGGATCGCAACTTGATCTGGGCTTTCACGAACGGCGGCATGTATCTGTTGAGCAGCCCCGCGATGGGAACGCCGAATTTCGGCGCGCCGTAGCGCCTAGCGAACACCGCTCGCGTGGCGCGCGTCGTTCAGCACCGACGTATCGATGATGTCGGCGACGATAACGGCTTGCTTCACGGTCCCCTCGGTCATCCAGAACGCTTGCTGCGTGCGGATCGAGGTTTCGTCGATCGAACCGAACTGCCCGGAGTACGGAGGGCCGGGCAACGTCGCGACGGTCGCCTCGGGAATTTCCGCCCACTTCGCGACGGTCGCGATCAGCGCCGGCGTCCACGCGCCGTTGGCCGCTTTGATCTCTTTCTCGGCTTTGATCAGCGCGACGAAGAAGCGCTTGACGGCGTCGCGATGCGTTTTCAGAAACTCATCGACGAGGTGATGAAGCTCGCTTGAAAACCGGGAATCACGTCGCTGAACGTGAGCCACTTGTGCGCGAGACCCTCGCGCCTGCATCTGCGTGCAGATCGGGTTCGGCACCGTTGAGCACTTCGACCGCTTTGTTGCGCAGCGCCGCGAACTGATCGGGCACCGTCTTGAACTTATCGGTGTACGTCATGTCGCTGAACTTGAGGCCGTCCTTGAGAATCGCTTGTTTGAGCAGATAGTTTTGCGGCGTGCCGTCGAGGCCGCCGTCGACGATCTTGCCTTTGAGATCGGCGATCTTGCGCACGGCGCCCGAAGCCCAGATGTCTTGGCGCACGAGCAGACAGCCGGTGTCGTGCCAGCCCGGCTGCGACTGATCGATCGACGCCGAGCAGCTTGAGATCGAAGCCTTGCGTGAACTGATTGAAGAACCCGGGCCCGACGACGACCGGCGCGATGTCGAGATCGCCGCGCGCGAGCATCGGCAGCTGCGTGAGCGACGAGCCGGTGTACTTGGTGATCTGCACGTCGAGGTGCTGCTCGGCAAAATAGCCTTTGTCGGCCGCGACGAAGATCGGCAGATACGCATACGAGCCGGGATTGAGCGAGAGGCGGACGCGATCGGGTGCCGGATTGCGCGCCGGCCGGTGCGAGCGGCGCGAGCAGCGCGCAACGAGCGAGAACCAGCGACCGCGCGAACGTGGCTGAGCATGCCGAGTGCTCCTCAGAGAACCTTGAAGTAGCGGATGATGTTGCCGCGCGGAATCTTTTCCGCGACGCCGACGAAGACGTACTTGTTGAGCCAGTCGTGTTTGCCGGCTTCGACTTCGAATTTGGGCGCGACGCGCATGTAGTATTCGCTCGCGGTCGAGCGGCTTCTTGTGCGCTTCATGCGCGCCATCGCGTCTTCGGATGCCCCAGCGGAAGCCGCGGTTTTGCAGGTAGATGACGGTGCCGTCGTCTTCTTTGAGCATGTAGCGCGCGTCGAAGTCGAGCACGCCGTCTCTGCGCGCGTCGGCGTAATCGCCGCCCGAGCCCGGCACGACGATGCCCTTGATGTTCGGGCCTTCGAACGTCGCCGCTCTCGAGACCGACGAAGACGCGCTTGCCGCCGCGCGGCATCTCGCCGCGGCCAGAGCGCCGGCGTGAGGACGATCTGCACCGCGAAGGCGAATTCGAATTGCGGCACGACGCCGTTCTGTGTCGAGTTCGACGGATTCATGCGTTGCTTCCGATCTTCTTGCGGAAACCCAGATGCCGTGGAATGCATTGCGCAGCCGCAGCGGGATGCGCATCCGCGCGACCGGCGGCGCGTCCATGTGCTGCGCGTCGAGCAGCAGCAGATCCGAGCGCTGTTCGTCGTAGCGGTTGAGCACGGCGATCACGTAGCCGTCGCCCTCGGCGCCGCTGCGCCCGCGCGGGATGAACATCGGTTCTTGCGAGGTCGCGTTGCTCGCCGACGACGTGCGTCGTCACGGCACCGGTTGCCGGGCTCGACGCGCGCGAGGCAATTGAAGTTGAGGCCGGTCGCACCGCCGAGACCCGCCGGCGGCGGCAAGCTGCGGTCGACATACGGCATGAAGCCGTAGCGGTGCTCGCTCATCGCGTAGCGCGGGTCGACGATCGGGAACTCACAGAAGATCGGCACCAGCGTCTCTTGCTCGAACGCGTCGCCGCCGACCGCCATGTCGAACGTCATGCGGCACAGCGACGAGACCGCTTTCGAGCGGTCGAACGGCGTGCCGTCGATGTTCGGAAAGAACGGGAACATGTTGCTCTCGGCAACCGGGCAGTCGAGATACACCTTGGTGCCGATGTTGAACGCGTTGAGCATGTGCGAAACGAAACGCGTCGGGCCCTTGAACCAGCGCACGTCTTCGGCGCCGCCGTCGCGCGGCATGATGCCGACGTAGAAATCGAGCGAGGCATCCCACATGTAGTGCGAGCCGCCGGCCTTGAGCCGTTCGAGGTCGCTGGTCGAGGCCGATGATCGGAAAGATCACGTAGTCGCGCGTTACGGCGAAGTCGTGCACCATGCTCGAATACGGCGCCTTGAGCCAGACTTCGCGCGTGATCTTGCCGCTCGGGTCGGCGATGTAGAACGCGATGTCGGGCGTCGTCTCGCCCTTCGCCGCGAAGCCGTAGAAGAAGAGCTCGCCCGTGTCGCGGATCGATCTTCGGATGCGCGGTCGCCGTGAGGCTCGTGAGCGCGCCGTCGAACGTCCACGGCCCGATCGTCTCGAGCGTATCGGGATCGATCTGCACCGGCGGGCTGTCTTCTTTGAGCGCGAAGAGCTTGCCGCCGTGCCAGAGCACGTTGGTGTTGGCGGTGCCGCGGCTCTTGCCGGCAACGCTCGGATCGTCGGTGAACGGATTGCGATACGCGCCGAAGAGCGCGCGCGTGCGGCGCGTTCCGCTTCGAACTTTTCGGTGCGCACGTACCGGCTCTTCATGTCGACGTGGCCGTTCGCAAAGCGGAACATCGTCACGATGCCGTCGCCGTTGAGGTAGATATCGGAACCGAGCTGCGGCGGGAATTGCGGATCGGGTCCGCAGCGATAAAACGTGCCGGCGAGATCGGCCGGGATCGCGCCTTCAGTCACTTCGAGATCGAAGAGATCGACCTCGGCGCGAACGGGCGTGTTGAACCCGTGAAGGTCGGGCTTTGCGGAAACGTGGCCGGCATGGCAGGCGAATCTTCAGACGTCTGAGGAATTATTCCTCCGCGTGAAATCCGCGCAATGCGGACCTCGCAGCCGAACTCGCCGACGCACCCGGGGTATCTGATCCGGCGCGCGCAGCAAGTCTCGATCGCCCTCTTCAACGCGCGCTTCGGCCGGTTCGGCATCACGCCGACGCAGGCGATTGTGCTTGCACGCGATTCATCGCTGCCCGGGACATCGATCAGGTGGCCGTCGCGCGGCTGATCGAGATCGACCACGCGACCGCCGCGATGGTCATCGCGACGCTCGCGAAAGCCGGCTATGTCACGCGCACGGTCGATCCCGCGATCGCGCGCCGCAAGGTCCTCAACGTGACGCGCGCGGGCATTGCGCTCGAGAAGCGGATGGGCACCCTAGCGGACTCAGCCAAAGAGCTGCTGAGCCCGTTCGCGAGGGACGATGCGAAGACGCTCGTTCGGCTGCTGCAGCAATTCATCGAAGAGCATGCGATAGCGAAGGCGTCATGAAGCTTCTAATAACGATACTCTTCACCGCCGCGCTCGCTGCGAGTGCGATCGGTCCGGGCGCCGCCGCCGACGACGCGCCGCCTATTCGCATCGGCATCATTCAGGTGCTCTCAGGGCCGCAGGCCGGCGTGATGAAGCCCTCGATTGCCGCGCCGGTCGCCTATCAAAAGATGCATGGCGATACGATCGGCGGCCGCAAGGTCGAGATCATCGTCCGCGACGAGGGCGGTCCCAATCCGGAAGTCGCCAAACGTCTCGCGCAAGAACTGATCGTGCAGGACCACGTCGATTTCATCGTCGGTCCCGTCAACTCGGCGAATGCCGCGGCAATCGGCCCGGTGGCGGCCGAGGCAAAGGTACCGATGATTCTCATCAATTCGCCGTCCGGCGGTTTGCTAGCGAAAACGCCGTTCGCGGATGCGGCTAAGCTACACAGACGCACAGACCGTCATACCGCTCGCAAAGTGGGCGCTCGAAAACGGAATCAAACGCGCATACGCGATCTTTCTCGACTATGGTCCGGGCATCGACGGCGGTGCGGCATTCGAGAAAGCCTTCACGGCCGGGGGCGGAACGATCGTGGGTGAAAGCCGCGTGCCGCTCACGAACATGGACTATTCGGCCTACGTGCAGCGGATCAAAGACGCGAAGCCGGATGCGATCATGGCGATCGTTTCGGCCGGCGGCGGCGGCCGCGCATTCCTCAAAGCATACTCGGATGCCGGTTTGGATAAAGCCGGCGTCAAAGTGCTCGCATCCTCCGGGCTCACGATCGAGAATCAACTGCCGGCGCTCGGACCGACTTGCCGATCGGCGTGTACGCAACAACCGACTATGCGCTCGAGCGCGCGTCGGCCGAGAACCGCGAAGCGATCGCACGATCACGGCTCTTGCCGGGTCACCGCCCGATTTCGGCGCGATCGCGTACTTCGATGCCGTCCATGCGATCTACGACGTCGTGCGCGGCGCAGCACGGGTAACCTCGACCCGGAGAAATCGTTGGATCTCTTGCGTCACACAAAGTTCATGAGCCCGCGCGGACCGGTCGCCGTCGATCCGGCAACGCGCGACATCGTGCAGAACATCTACATCGTGCGGGCCGAGCGAAAGGGCGACAAGGACGTCAACACACTGATCGCTAACCTATCCGGCGGTCAAGCCATAGAAAGCCCGCCGGATCCCGGCCTCGAATTCATCTTCGAGGCCCGCGGCGAAACTGTCCGACCCGGTTGAAATGGGCGCCGGTACCGCGCGGACATCGGCGCGTCATCGCGATCGGTGAAGGGCCGTTCGAGGGACCACGCATGCGCGGCCGCGTTCTGCCGGGGGGCGCCGATTGGCAACTCGTGCGTCCCGACGGCGTGGCCGAACTCGAGGCGCTCTACGTTCTCGAAACGGACGACGGCGCGCGCATCCACGTGCACAATCGTGGCATCCGGTTCGGTCCGGTCGATGTGATGCAGACGGCTCGGGCCGCGGCGAAATCGTGGACCCGGTTGATATTATTTCCGTGCCGTTCCGGTCTTCGAAGCGCCGCCGGGAACTATGATTGGCTCAATCGCGGCATCTTCGTTTGCACCGGCGCGCGCTATCCCAACGAGATCGTGTTACGGATGTACCGGCTGACCTAAGCGCTGCTAAAGCACCGCGAAATAGCTGAACAGCGTATGATCCGGGTTATCGTGCCGCTCGCCGCGGCCGACGATGACCGTACGCGTCAGCCAATCGTGTTCGCCCGACGGCGCCTCGAACGTCGGCGTAATGCGAAAGTAGTGTTGGCGCCGTTCGGCTTCGGAATACGACTCGCCCGGCCCTAACGGTCGCATCCCAACGCGTCCGTAGCCGGCGTTGCGCATGTAGATCAAGGTCCCGTCGGTGGTCTCGAGCAGGTAGTGCGCGTTGAAAACGATCACGCCGTCCTCGCGGATGCGTGCCCAATCGCCGCCGCTATGCGGCACGGCCCGCCCATTGAGTCGCGGCCCCCACACCTCGCCGCCGGCGATTGCGGTGAAGCCCATATTGCCGCCGCTCGGAACCGGACCGAAGCGCAACCGCTGGTCGAATTCGAGCCGGACATCAAAGACGTGTTCGAGCTCGGGGACGGACATCAGGTTAGTGACTTCCGGCTTTGCTCGTCTGGAATTATTTCCGTCACCAGTTCGATGCTGTTGCCATCGGGGTCTTTGACGTACATGTGCCGGCGACCCGGAAATGTCGTATGCCCGTCGGCGGTACAATCGTGATGGTCGATGCCGTTCTCGTCCAGCCAAGCGACGGCGCCCTCGAAGCGCTCCGCGTCAATGATCATGGCGTGATGGAAGAGCGTATTATAGAGCCCGACCGGTCCATCGCCGTTGGGCGAGACGTGCTGCCCGGTGTGCGTAAGAACGAAAAAGTCTTCGCCCGTTTTCATAAACGACATGATCGGATTTCGCCGCACCAAGGTGCAGCCCAAGACCTGTTCGTAGAAAGCCGTGGCGCGATCGAGGTCCGTTACGCCGATCGTGATGTGTAGGAAGCCCTTAGTGTGTATCACTTCTAAATCTTTGCGATGATGCTGGTTGCGCTGTACGTCCGGTCGATGACTTTGTATTTATACGAAAGGTCGAGAACGGGCTGTATCATGCTGGGAAGAAGTGAGGTTCCGTAGGGCGCGCGGTTCATATCCTTCACGACGTCGGGGTCGAGCTTTGCGTATTTTGCCAGGATTGCGGAGCTTTCGAGAGGATGTGCATTTGCCCACCGCGCCGTGTCGTAAATTGCGCCGACGAAGCGCCGCGCGGTATCACGATTGGTCTGGATCCAGTCGCTCTTGGCAAACCATCCGCCAACCATAAAGTTGTTTCCGAAGGCAACGTAGACCGGCGGCTGGAGAAATCGCAGGCCGCCCTCTTTCTTTGCCGCGCTCATCGCCGGCTCGGCAATCGGAGCTACATCGATGACGCCGCGCCGCAACGAGGCTGCCATCGTCGGAAAGGGCATTTCCACGAACTGGACCTTTGAGGAATCGCCACCCTGCTGATCGACCCAAGCCTTAATCGCGACGGTGTTGATATCGCTGATCGAAGGGCTTGCAACGGTCTTGCCCTCGAAATCTTTGCCGGTCCGGATGTTGGAAGTGGCCGTTACGCACAAGCCCGCCTCGGCCTGATTGATGAGCCCGCCCGAGCAGAGGTAGAGAAATGGAATGCCGTGGCTGATCGCCGCAATGAGCGGTACGGGATTGGTAATTCCGACATCTACCGCTCCACCCGCAACGGCCGCCACAATCGCCGCACCGCTGGCGAGGTTTTGCAGTTCGACGTTGAGTCCCGCCTGCTTGAAGAAGCCTTGATCGACTGCGTACATTGCTTCTGCGTAAGAGTCATTTGCAGTCGAGGCGACGCGCAACACCGGCACGTCCTGCGCTCCGGCTCGAAGCGGGAAACCTGCGGCCAGCGAAGTCAAGGCGAGATTAGCAAAGGTACGGCGACGCATCGTATCAGTCACTCCCAACGGCAATATATGCTTCAGCCGGCTTTCACGCAAGGGGCTACCGGGTTTTCGCGAGGTCACCGCTTGATCGGAACGCCTCCGCCGGTGGTCGCGGGAACAAACGTATTGCCGGCCTGATCGTAGGTGAGGAAAATGACGGCGTCGGTGCTCAGGCCGTGCTGGTCGCCGCGGGTGAAGTCGTAGGTTCCGCTGGCGGCGGGAAACGAGCGCAGGTTCTCGATGTAGTCGTGGAGTTGATCGGCCGTCGCGTTCGGGCCGAGTTTGCGCAGGGCGCTCGTTATGATGAGCGCCGGATCCCACGCGAATCCGCTGCCGGGCGTCATTTGCTGCTCGCTGCCTTTGAAGGCGTCGTAGAAGGCGTCGATGGCGGTGCGTTGCGGGCCGCGTTTGATGCGGTCGCGCGCGAAGAAGAGCACGCTGTTGAAGTAGATGGTGCGCGGCATAAAGGTGCGGTACTGCGCGAGCAGCCGGGCGTCGAGATTTGCAGCGGATGCCATGAACGGGACGTCGACGCCGTTATCGTGCAGGCTGCGCAAAACCGTCCCGAAGGCAGGACCGGCCGACGAGCTGACGATGAGATCCGGATGTTCGGCTTTGATGCGCGTAGCTTGTGCGTTCGCGGTGAGATCGGTGGCGTTGAGGTGCTCGACCGGCAGAAACGTGAGATCGCGATTCTCGGGGAGCGCTTCGGCAGCCGCGTAGGTGCGATCCGAGACTTGGCCGGTGGCGTCGGTCGTGTCGATCGAGGCGATGCGGTGATAGCCCATCAGGTGCGCGAATTTCAGGTGGGCTTGCACGATGTCGCTCAGCGACGCCGACGTGGCGAACACGAAGCTCTTCAGCGGCGGCTGGTAGGCCGGCGAAATGCAGAAATCGAGCGGACCGTTGACCATCAGCGGTGCGATCGCGGCGCAGGTCGCGGTTTGCGTTCCGCCGATAACGACGGCGGGATGCTGGGTGAGGACTTGCGTCGCGAGCGCAACGGCGACTTGCGGGCTCGACTCGTCGTCGAGAAAGTTGAATTGCAGCGGCCGGCCGTTGATGCCGCCGTTTTGGTTCGTGTACTTTTGGAAGATGACGAGGGCGTCGCGGTAGGTGCTGCCGGCATACGCGTTGCCGCCGGTCAGTTCGACGATGACCGGGATGACGTAGGGGTCGGCGGCTCGCGCGGTTTGGCTTTGCGCGGCCAGTGCCATGAGTGCGATGAACGCTGCGAGCAAGCGGAATCTCATGCGGTGTGGTACGGATGCTGAGGTGGAGTTGCCCTGCTGAGGACTGCGGGTGGTGGCGGTCCCTCGACGACGCGCCCTGCGGGGCGCTTTGCTCGGGATGACAGAGGGGGGCGGCGCGCGAACGGGCGGCGTTACGATGAAGTTTGGGGCTTTCGATCATATTGACCGCGGGGACGTTTCAACGAGTGAACAGTACGAGGATCGGCTGCGGCTGGTGGAGGCCTACGATGCCTGCGGATGGATTCACGCCTATCATATGGCCGAACATCACGGCACGCCGCTCGGAATGGCGCCCTCGCCGCCGGTGTTTCTTGCTTCGGTTGCGCAGCGCACCAAGACGCTGCGTTTCGGCGCGATGGTCTTTTGTCTCGCGGCCTACCATCCGTATCGCTTCTACGAAGAAATCTGCATGCTCGATCAGCTCAGCCGCGGGCGGTTGGAACTGGGCATCGGACGCGGCGTCAACCCGACCGAACTGAGCTTCCTCGGCATCACCGACATGAAGGTTGCCGATGCAATGTACGCTGAGTCGCTCGAAGTGCTGCTGCGCGCGTTCGAGGGCGGCGTCTTGAACTTCAAGGGCGAGCACTACACGTTCAACGACGTGCCGATCGTGATGCGGCCCTATCAGAAACCGCGGCCGCCCTTGTGGTACGGCATCGGTTCGCCGGGGACGGCGGTGTGGGCCGCGAAGCACGGCGTGAACCTGATGTCGAACCTGCCGCCGGCCGGCGTGCGCGTTCTCAGCGACCGCTATCGCGAGGAGTGGGCGAATGCGGGTCGCGATCCGAGCGAGTTCCCGTTCTTCGGCAGTACGAAGTTTACGGTCGTGGCCGACACCGATGCGGAAGCAGAGACGCTGGCCAAGGCGGCGTACGCGATGTATAGCGATCACACGCAGCACCTGGCGCGTCAGTACGGCATCAAGAAGCGGCGCGAGTGGCTCAGCGATTTCGACGAAGCGCGCGCGGCCGGGCTGATCGCTTGCGGCAACCCGAAAACCGTGCGCGATTACTTGGCGAACTTCATCGACGAATCCGGGATCAACTACCTCGCCGTTCGCGTCGCCTTCGGTGGTCTCACCTACGAACAGTCGCGCCATTCGCTCGATCTGCTGACCGAGCACGTATTTCCCGATTTGGCCGAGCTGGCGCCGACGGCGGCCTGATGATCAAGGCGTGCATTCTCTGGATCGTGGTCGTTGCGTTGACGATCGGGCTCTTGCCGAGCGCCGCGCCGGCGGCCGACGCCGACGTCGTGCGGCTGATGTTCAATCCGAGCCTCTACGATGAGTTGCCGTTCATGTTGGCGATCGACAAGGGCTATTTCACGGACGAACATCTGGACGTGCGCGTCTCCAAAGCTCCGGGATCGCTGCGTTCTGGTCGCGCCGTATCTTGCCCGCGGTGACATCGATGTGGCCCCCCAAGTGATGGGCCCGGCGTTCTTCAACCAGTACACGGAAGGGTTCGGCGTCAAGATCGTTGCGCCGATCGAGGAAACGCACAAAGGCTGGAACGAGACCGTCTACTTCATGGTGCGTCAGGACCTCTGGGATTCGAAGAAGATTCGCACGCCGGCCGACCTGCGCGGGAAGAAGATACCCAAGCCCAACGGTTCGCCCAACGACGTCCTCGCATTCGACATTCTGGCAAAGGCCGGGCTAACGATGTCGAACGTCATCATGAACGTCGGGATAGCGGGTTCGGCGACGAACTTCTTGCCCGCGCTGCGAAACAAACAGTACGACGCCATGAGCGTGACCGAGCCGCTCGCGACCGAGTTCCAGAACATGGGCGTCGCGCACCGCTGGCTCAGCTATCAGGACGTGCTCCCGTCTTTCCAGACGGCGTATCTCGCGATCGGCCCGGCGTTCGCGCGCGATCATCACGATGCGGCCGTCCGGTTCGTGCGCGCTTTCATGCGTGCGTGCCGCGACATCGCTGCTTCGAACGGAAAATGGACGCCGGAGCTGATCGATAGCGAAAGCAAATGGTCGGGACTGGATCGGAGCGTCTTCGCGGCGATTCCCGGTCCGCCGTACCCCGGCGACGGCAAGATCGACGTCGACTCGATCCGGCGCCAAGAGCAGCTCTGGCTCTCGCTCAACATGTTGCAGAAGAAGGTGCCGATCGACGCACTGATCGACAGCTCGTATCTTAGGGGTGCCAAGTGAAACAACGACTCGTAGCGATTCTTGCCGCGCTCGTGATCGCGGCCGGCCCGGCGGCGACGCTGGCCCAAACCAATCCGACGTTGCGAATTGGGATCTCGACCATCGAAGTCTCCGCCGAACCGTTTTACGCTGCGGACATGGGTTTTTTCGCGAAGAACGGCTTGACGCCCGACATCCAAGTGCAGCCGAACGCCGCCGTGACGATCAATGCCTTGGTGAGCGGGGACATCGACGTCGGCGCCGTCGGCATCAATAATCTGGAACAAGCGCACGCGAAGGGACTGGCGATCGTGGCGATCGCGCCGGCGTCGGGCTACGACTCGGCCAAGAGCAAGATCGTGACGATGCTGGTGCGTAACGGCGCTCCGATCGATTCCGCGAAAGACTTCGAGGGCAAGACGGTCGGCACGTTTCCGTTGCGGAGCATGGGCGAACTCGCGATGGACCTTTGGATCGACAAGAACGGTGGCGATTCGAGTAAGGTGAAATATATCGAAATTCCGTTTCCCGCAACGGCGGCGACGTTGCAAGAGGGCCGCATCGACGGAGCCATCGGCCTCGAACCTTTCACGACGCAGTCGAAACCCTACGCGCACCAGATCGGGCCGGATCCGTTTGCAGCCATCGGCAATATCTGGGCCGTCAACGTATTCGTCGCAACCAAAGCTTGGGCGCAAGCGCACCCCGATCTCGTCCGGCGCTTTGCGGCGACAATTCGTGATACGGCTGACTGGGCCAATAAGAACCCCGACAAAGCCGTTGCCATCTTCTCGAAGAATACCAAGGCCGACGTAGCGACGATCAAGGCTTCCGCGCGACCGGTATTCCTCGCGACGCTCTCGCCTTCGCTGATTCAGCCGACCATCGATCTGATGGTGCGTTACAAGCAGATCGATGCACCGTTCAAGCCTGAAGAACTCATCTATCAAGCGCCGAAATAGCCGTTGCGGATGAAGGCGATCGTCGCGGTGCGGGCCGGCGGTCCGGATGTGCTGGAGCTGGTTGAGGTTCCGCTGCCGGCGCCGGGACCCGGTCAGGTGCTCGTGCGGGTCGCAGCCTCGGGCGTGAACTTCATGGACGTCGGCATGCGCATGGGCGGCCGCGCCGGCATCGTGTTCCCGCGGATTCCGGGTGGCGAAGCGTCGGGAACGGTCGAGGCCGTCGGCGCGGGTGCCGGCGAGTTGCGTCCCGGCGATCGAGTGATGTTCGCGACGCCGTTCGGCACGCATGCAAGCGACCCGGCGGCGATCGGCTGCACGTATGCGGAGTACGCGTTGGCGCCGGCGTGGCAAGCTATCCGCGTTCCGGATGATGTCGATCTCATCGACGCTGCTGCGCTCCCGTTGCAGGGCATGACCGCGCATTATTTGCTGCACGAATACGCGCGGGTCGGTCCCGGCACGACGGTGCTCGTACATGCGGTGGCCGGCGGCATGGGGTTGCTCTTGACGCAGTGGGCGACGCATTTGGGCGCACACGTGATTGGGACGACATCGAGCGCGGCCAAGGCGGAGAAAGCGGAGGCCATGGGCGCGCGCGATGTGATTCTTTATAACGAGACGAACTTCGCTGATGAGGTCCTGCGAATCACGAACGGCGCGGGCGTTGACCTGATTCTCGATGCGGTGGGGAAGACGACGTTCCCGGGTGACCTTGCGGCGGTAAAGGTGCGCGGCCATATCGTGGTTTACGGTGCCGCTAGCGGAGCCGTGGAACCGGTTTCACCTAACGCGTATAGTGGACGTGCCGTGACCGTGAGCGGCGCGGGTTTGCTGCATTTTACCCGCACGGCGGAAGAAGTTGCTCGGCGGGCTGCTGCCGTTCTTGCCGGCGTCCGTGAGGGCTGGTTACGGTTGACCATCGATCGTAAGTTGCCGCTCGCGCAGGCCGCGGACGCGCATCGTGCGCTTGAAGGCCGTGGAACGTCCGGGAAGCTGCTGCTGATTCCGTAGACGACGATTGGGGCGGTCCCTCGACAAGCTCGGAATGACAACCGACAAGCTCGGGATGACACACCGTGTGGTTAGCGCTGGTAGAGCTTGAAGAGCGCCTTCGTTGCGTACTTCGCTCGGCGTTCGATCTCGCGCGGCCTGGGCGGATCGCTCGACGCGCAATAGCCAGCTCAGCTGCAGATTGCCGAAGAGCAGCGCCATGAACGTGCCGGTCATTTCGCCGACGTCGCCGGCCAGCAACGAGCGTGCGACATCTTCGTTGAGGATTTGCCGGAGACTCGCGCGGCTCGACTCGCGCGCGATCGACTCGAGTGCCTGCGCAATTTCCGGGGTGCGTTCGGCTTCGGCGATCGCGAGCCGGAACATTGCGATGGTCTTTGGATGACTTACCGTGCTGAGCACCCGTTCGCCAAGCGCGATCAACTCGTGCTCGAGCGATGCGCGATCGCGGATCAGCGAAAGCTCCGGGACGGTGCCGAGTACCGCGGCGCGCTCGGTGATACACGCGATGAGCAGATCGTGTTTGCTGGCGGCGACCGTGTACAGATCGCGCTTCGAGACCTTCGCCCGGGTCGCAATGGCGAGCGTGCTCGTCGCGGCATAGCCGTCTTCCGTAAAGGCGGAAAACGCTGCGTCGAGGATGCGCCGCCGGAGCGGATTCTGCTGCGGTCACCTTGACATGGTACCCGGTGGTACCATATACTTCCTGCTGTCGGTACCGATTGGTACCATTTGGGAGGTAACAAAACGTGATGTCCTCGATTGAGATTTTCCGGATCCACCTCGCCGAAGGCTTCTTGGCCTGCGCGCTCTTCGTCGGCATCTATTGGTGGCCGGTCCTGGCCCGCATCGACCGGCGACACGCGCTGCGTCAGATCGCGATGTTGAATGCGTTCCGCTTTGAGGGATTGCTCTTCTTGATGCCGGCGTTTCTCGGGCCGGCGGGACTGCCCGCAGCCTTTGCCGTTCCGGCGGCCTACGGCGATTTCGCGACGTCGCTGCTCGCCATCGCATCGATCGTGACGTTTCGCTGGGAACGCGTCGCGCTGGCGTTCACGGTGCTCTACACGCTCCTCGGTACGGCGGACCTGATCAACAATATCTACCGCGTGATGAAGCTTGGGATTCTTCCCGAAAACTTCAGCCAGACGTATGCGATCCCGATCTTGTACGTTCCGCTCCTGTTGATCACGCACGGCGTTACGGTGTGGCTGTTGTTGAGCCGCCAAACCTCGGCCAACGAAGCCCGGCAGAAGATCGGCGGGGCCGTCGCCGCTCATTCTTGAATGGCGCGCCGGATGCGTGATGTGAAACGATCGGACGTTCTCGCCGATGCTCGCGCGCAATGGCTGCGTCGCCGGCGGTTGCCGGTGCGCAAGGCGCTGACCCCGTTGCGCGTTGCGGTAACTGCGGATGAGGACGTCGTCGGGCTGCTCTACGCGCAGCAGGCGGGACTGTTCCGCAAGGCTGGCCTCGATCTTGCGGTGACGCGCTTGAACGGCAGTTCGGAGATTACCGCGGCGCTGGTGGGCGGTTCGCTGGACATCGGTAAAGTCAGCACCTACAACATCATCCTCGCGCACTCCAAGGGAATTCCGCTCGTGATCGAGGCGCCGGCTGCGATCTACATTCGCACGACGAACGGCGTTGGCGATGTCGCGCTGGTCGCCGCCAAGACCTCAACGATTACTAAAGGCGCCGATCTCAACGGCAAGACGATGGCGACGAACAGCATCGGAGACTATCTCAGCCTGGCGACGATGGGTTGGGTCGATCAAACCGGCGGCGATTCGAAAACGCTCCGCTTTGTCGAGGTTCCGCGCTCGGCCGTCGCCGCCGCGATCCTGAGCGGTCGCGTCGATGTCGGCATTCTCGCGCAGCCGAACCTGAACGCCGCGCTCGCCGGCGGCTGCAAAGTCGTCGGCTTTCCGCTGGATGTGTTCGGCAAGGAGTACGTCGCCACGGCGTTTGTCACGACGCCCGGGTACGCCGCGGCGAATGGTGCGACGCTGGCGCGATTTCGCCGCACGCTCTCCGACGGCAGTGCCTACGCCAACACGCATCAGAGCGTCGTGTTGCCGCTCCTGGCGAGTTTCACCAACGACCCAAGTCAGGTCTCCGGTTTGGTGAACGTCGTCGTCGGAACGGCTTCCCGGCTGCACGATCCGAGCATGTTCCAGCCCATGATCGACGCAGCCCTGAAATACAAGACGATCTCCGCCGGCTTCCGCTACACGGAGATGATCGACCCCGCCGCGCTAACCGGTTGAGGTAAAGAATTCCTCGGCCGGCACGCCGTTGATCTCGCGGGCGCGCGCGAGGCGTTGCAGCAAACCGGCCAGACGCGGGATGGGTATCTCCTGCACGCGGTCGATCGCACCAATCGCAAGCGCGACATCTTGCAGATCGTTGTCGAGGACCGGCGGGATCAGCAGATCCCAGAGTTCTTTGCCGAACACGTCGGCCATCGGAAACATGTGCCGGCCGCGCAAGTGGTTGCGCATGATACAGCTGTTTGGACCGGTGGACTCCACTTTCCAGCCTTCGCTATGCGGAAAACGGTCGTCGGCAGCCGGGTCGGGTAAGCGTTCGCCCCAGGAGATTTCGTAATCGACGTACTTCGTGATCTTGGCGAGGCGTATGTGCCGCGCGCCGAAGATTTCGTGCACGATCGGTACGTCGAGGCCGGGGCGCGGGTCGCGCACGTCGGCCGGATCGCAGTCGAGCCCGACGTGGAACTGGTTGGCCGTCATGATGTTGTTGACGTTCGAGATCCATTCCCACACTTCGTCGGCGGATTTGTTGACCGCTAGCTCGCGGTAGGTATCGTGTGTCTCAGCCATCTGCGTGCCTCCTGATCGTGTAATTCCCGCTGCGTGCTTCCGAACCCCCAGGGCGGCCGGGATTTCGCGTCGCAGTGGTGGCGTTACCACGATGAACGAACTTGAATTCGGCCTTTTTGACACGACCGCCATCCCGGACACTTCGCCGGTTGAGACCGCCGCTGCCTACCGCCAGCATCTCGATGATGCGCAACTCGCCGAGCGCTGCGGCTACCAGTCGTTTTTCTTCATCGAGCACCAAAACCCGGGATTTCCGTGCATCACCGCTCCGGCGCCGTATCTCGCGGCGCTCGCGCTCGCGACGACGACGATTCGCATCGGCACGATGATCTTCCAGGTGCCGCTGCACCATCCGATCCGGCTCGCGCAGGACACGGCAACCGTCGATCACCTCTCGCGGGGCCGTCTGGACGTCGGGCTCGGTTTCGGAACGCGCAGCCGGGAGTTCGAACCGTGGAACGTTGACTTCAAAGATCGCCGCGCGCAAGGCTACGAGGCGATCGACGTTATGCTCAAAGCGTGGACCGAGCGTATCGTCAATCACGCAGGCGAACACTACACGTTCACGGGCGCGACGCCGCAGCCGCATCCCTACCAGCAGCCGCATCCCCCGGTTTGGATGGGCGCGCACAGCATCGGCTCGTATGAATACGCCGCGAAGATGAATTTCAACGTCGGCCAGATCTTCGAAGCGGAAACGATCGCAGCTGAAAAGTTCGCCCACTGGCGCAAGGAGCTCCAGAAGTACGCGCATCCCGGTTCGCGCCGCCGCGCGGCACTCGTGCGCCACGTGCACGTTGCCGAGACCGATGCGTTAGCGCATCAGCAGGCCGAGCAATATATGTTGCGCGGCATCCAGGGGCCGGAAGCGGTGAACCGGGCCAAAAACATGCTCGGTGACATCACGCCCGATACACGCGAACTCGCGCGCATCTACTACGAGACGGCGCAGTCGGTCGACTTCTGGCTCGACGAGGGCTTGGCGTTCCTCGGCAGCCCGGAAACGGTTGCGGCCGCCATCCGCGCGCAGCACGAACGCGTTGGCTACGACCTGCTGCTCGTCAACCACCAATTCGACGCGATGCCCCGCGAGCTGTACATCTCATCGGTGAAGTTGTTCGGCGAGCGCGTCATTCCGGCACTGCGCCGAGGAGTCTTGGTCAAGTGAAGGCGATTGCGTTTGCGCTGATGGCCGTGCTGGGTTCGATGAGTTCGGGCGCAGCGCAATCTCCGCCGCCGCTCACGCGTCATCAACATCGCGACGCCCGGCCAGGATTCCAATGCCCTGGCGTACTTCGCCGAAGACATGGGCTTCCTCAAGAAACACGGCATCGAAGCGAAGTTCATCGCCGTGCACGGCAGCGGACCCGCAATCGCCGCGGCGGTTACCGGGAAATCGGTCGACATCGGTGAGGGCGGCGTGATCGACATCGCCGAGGCGCGGCTGCACGGCGTTCCGCTGACCCTCATTGCGCCGTCGTACCTGTATCGCGCTGCCGCGCCCGCGACGGCCTTGATCGCGGCGAAGTCGTCGACGATCAAAACGGCCAAGGACCTCAACGGCAAGACGATCGGCGAGCCGTCGATCGCGGGGCCGGCGAAAGTGGCGACCTACAAGTGGCTGCACGACAACGGGGCCGATCCGGATTCGGTGAAGTTCATCGAGCTGCCGCAACCGAGTATGGCGGCAGCGGTCGGACGC
Source organism: Vulcanimicrobiota bacterium (assembly GCA_963845455.1). Classification (GTDB taxonomy): domain Bacteria; phylum Vulcanimicrobiota; class Vulcanimicrobiia; order Vulcanimicrobiales; family Vulcanimicrobiaceae; genus Lustribacter. The sequence goes on from CAWJSM010000011.1 coordinate 292,855, forward strand.
GGCACGGTCGCCGCCGCGACGATCAATGAACCGAGCCTCACGCCGTCGCTGGCGGACAATCGCATCATCGGGTATCCGTATAGCGCGATCGGTAAAGAGGTCGAGCTCACGTCATGGTTTGCGACGGAAGACTGGGTCGCCGATCATCCGGCCCTGGCCGCGCAGTTCGTCGCCGCGATGCACGAGGCCGCACTGTGGGCGAATACGCAGTCGAACTGGCCGAAGTCGGGCGCGATCCTCGCGCAATATGCCGGTATCCCGCTCGACACCGTCGCCGGCATGCGGCGTGCCGCGTACGGCGAGGTGTTCGACGTACGGATGATGCAGCCGTTTCTCGATGCGGCGACCGCGCAGAAATCGCTTTCGGGCCACATCGATGCGCGATCGATGATCAGCAAGACGGCGCTCGTCAGGTAGGCGATGCGCGATTTTCATGCGCCCGGCCGGGGCCCGATATATGCGGACCACGGCATGGCGGCGACGTCGATGCCGCAAGCAACGTTGGCTGCGGTCGACATGCTGCGATCCGGCGGAAACGCAATGGATGCGGCGATTACTGCGGCGGCGGTGCTGGCGGTGGTCGAGCCGCAGTCGACCGGGATCGGCGGGGACGTGTTTTGTCTCTACGCGCCGGCGGGCAGCGGGCGCGTCTATGCGTTGAACGGGTCGGGACGCGCACCGGCCGCGATCGACCTCGACGCGATTCGAGCGCGCGGCGATCAGTTCATCGACCCGAACGGCCCGGATTCGGTCACGATTCCCGGTGCGATATCGGCTTGGGCAACGCTGAACGCGCGCTTCGGGAGCCGCGGGCTCGATGAACTGCTGCGGCCGGCGATTGCGTTTGCCGTCGAAGGCTACGTGGTGCAGCCGCGCCTGGCCTACGATTGGCGGCTCAGCGCGGCGCGGCTTCGGAGTGCCGGACTTGCGGCGTATCTTCCGCGCGGGCAGGCGCCGCGCGCGGGCGATCGCCTGTCGAATCCGGCGCTTGCGCAAACGCTGCGCGCGATTGCGGCGAACGGCGCCGCGGCGTTTTATCGCGGCGAAGTTGCGGCGGATATCGTGCGCACGCTCCGGGCCCGCGGCGGCGTGCACACCGAGGACGACTTTGCGGCCGGAATGACCGGTGCGGAGTTTGTCGATCCGATTCGTTTGGCGTGGAAGGGATATGAGGTTTGGGAGTGCCCGCCGAACGGTTCGGGACTGATCGCGTTGATGATTCTCGGAATCTTGGATGGGCTGGGGAAAGCGGATGGGCCGCTCGGAGCGTTGCGACTGCATCGTCATATTGAAGCTGCGCGGTTGGCGTTTCGCGATCGCGATGCGTTTCTGGCCGATCCGGCGGTCGTTGAGGTTCCGGTCGGCCGGCTGCTGTCGAGCGAGTATCTCAGTGCGCTGCGCGGGCTGATCGACGACGATCGGGCGCTGGCGGAGTTGCCGGAGCCGGGCGAGTCGCGGCTTCCGGCGCATCGCGATACGGTGTATCTCACGGTGGTTGATGAAGCCGGGAACGCCTGCAGTTTCATCAACTCGCTCTTCGAGAGTTTCGGATCGACGATTTATGCCGAGCGCAGCGGCGTGCTGTTACACAATCGCGGACAGTCGTTCGTGCTCCGGCGTGGGCATCCGAATGCGCCGGCGCCGGGAAAGCGGCCGATGCATACGATCATCCCGGGAATGCTCACGCACGGTGGGCAAGCGGTGATGCCGTTCGGCGTAATGGGCGGGCACTTTCAGCCGGTCGGGCAGAGTTTGTTGCTGACGAACATGTTCGATCACGGGTTGGATGTGCAGGCGGCGCTCGATCTTCCGCGCGTGATGCCGATATTTGGTGATGTTTATGTGGAGCGCGGTGTTCCGGTGAAAACGCGCGAGGGGTTAGCGGCGCGTGGGCATCGTGTGGTTGAGGTGGATCCGCCGCATGGTGGCGGGCAGGCGATCTTTATCGATCGCGAGCGTGGCGTGCTCGTTGGTGGCAGCGATCCGCGTAAGGATGGGATTGCGCTCGGATATTAGACGATGGTGGCGGTCCCTCGACGACGCGCCTTGCAGGCGCTTTGCTCGGGATGACAACGGGGGGCGGCCGGCGCGTGTTGCTGGGTGGAGGGTGTGGCGGATGGGGCTGACAATTCCGTGGTGTGCTGACGAAAGCCCAAAACGATCTGCTCACGCAAACCTCGCCCGGTACGCCTGGCGGCAACATGCTGCGGCGGTATTGGCAGCCCGTTGCTTTATCGGAAGAAGCTCAGCCCGGGATACCCAAGCCCGTGCAGATTCTCAGCGAACATCTGGTGCTCTTTCGCGACGAGTATGGACTGCCGGGGCTTTTGGGTCTGAAGTGCCCCCACCGCGGCGTTGACCTGAGCTACGGGCGGATTGAGGCGGGCGGCCTGCGGTGCCTCTATCACGGCTGGGTGATGGCGCGCGATGGGCGCTGTCTCGAGCAGCCGGGTGAAACGGCCGGGAGCACGTTCAAAGACCGCGTTCGGCACACCGCATACCCGTTGCACGAAAGCAATGGGTTGATCTTCGCATACTTGGGGCCCGACGAGCCGCCGCCCGTGCCGCGTTTCCCGTTCCTGAGCGCGCCGCCGGATCAGGTGTGGGCGACGAAGCTGTGGCAAGCGTGTAACTACTTGCAGGGCAGCGAAGGCAATATCGACCCGCAGCATCTTTCATTTCTGCACTACTTCAACGACACGTCGCAACAGTTCGTCGATGCCGGCATCATCATGGGCGGTGACGTTGCACCTAAGCTGACCGTCGAAGAGACGGCGTTCGGGCTGCGTGCGTATGCTTCTCGTACGGCCGGCGACGACGAAGTGTACGTGCGCATATCCAACTTCATCATGCCCAACGGTTCGATGTTCGACGGCATTCCGCTCGTCGACCCGGCGCTGCGCAAGCCGGTGGCTAACGAAGGGTATCAGGCGCATTGGCACGTGCCGATCGACGATACGCATCACTACAAGTACGTCATCGTGCATCGGCAGAACGGATCGCTCGACCACGCATACTGCGATCGAATGATCAAGGGCGAGGTCGACGAAAAATACGAGAGCCGCCGCAACGCGACGAACCGGTATCTGCAGAATCGCGGCGAGATGCGCAGCAGCACGTTTACCGGCATGGGACCGAACTTCCAAGATCACGACCGGTTCGCGATCGAAACGCAAGGGCCGATCTACGATCGTTCGACGGAACGCCTCGGAACGACCGACGAACCGGTGATCGTGATGCGCCGCCAGATGCTGAAGGCGATCGCCGACGTCGCTGCCGGGCGCGATCCGTTGATGGCGGAGCGAACGCCGTTGGAAGACCCCGTCGCCGGCCTTATCGTGCGCGCCCACCGGTTGAAGAAGGACGCTCATCCGAGCGCCGTTCTTCAGACGGCCGCGGCTACTTGATCGGCATTCCGCCGAACTGACTCGCGCCCGTCCACGTTTGGTGGGCTTGATCCCACCGAACGACGAGCACGCTCGAGGCGTTCAAGCCGCGTTGCGGGTATTGCGGAAAGTCGTAGTTTCCAACGATGCCCGGGCCTTTGTAAGCGGCCAAATAGGAGCGGAGCTGCTCGGCTGTGGCGTTCGTGCCGAACTTGCGCAGGGCGTTGATGATGATGGTCGGCTCGTCCCACCCGTTCAAGGTGGTTTGATCGATGGGCAAGCTGCGGGCGCGCATCGCGTTGATATATTCGAGTACGGCCTGCTTTTGCGGTCCGTCGCGCAAGAGGTTCGGCGCGTAAGCGGCCGTGCCCGGAATGTAGAGCGCGGTCGGAGCGATCGAGCTGAGCGTCTTCATCTGTGCCGTCACCAGATTTGCCGCGCTCGTGAACATCGGCAGATCGACGCCGGCGTCGACGTCGGCGTGCAACAGCGTGCTGAACGACGTTCCGGCCGACCAGCCGAACATCGCATCGGCGCCCGAGCTCTTGATGTGCGCGACCTGCGCTGCAACGCTGATGTCGGAGATGTTGTAGTGATCCCGCGAAACGATGGACTCGCCGCGGTGTTCGGGCTTCGCCATCACGCGATCGAGGGTTGCGTCGAAGTCCTGGCCGGACGCATCCGTGGTCGTGATAACGGCAAGTTTGTGCCAACCGCGCGCTTCCGCGTAGCGCAGGCACACATCGACGTAGTCGTCGGTGGTTTGCAGTACCGTGAACATGTAGCTGCCGGCCGCTGGCCGGACCACCGGAGACATGCACCAGGTCAGCGGGCCATCTTTGATCGCGGGAAGCTGCGCCTGGCACATTGCCGACACGGCCGAGCCCAACATTGCCGGAACGTGTTTCGCCGCAATCGCCTGCGTTAACTGAAGCGTGACCTGCGGTGACGATTGGTCGTCCTCGATGACGAACTTGACCGGGCGGCCGTGAATGCCGCCGTGCTGGTTGGTGATATCCTGGACAACGCCCAGCGTGGTCGCGACACCCGCACCGAGGAACGCGGCAAAACCAGTGAGCGGGAGCACGACGTAGATCTCGTAGGGGTCCTCGGCGCGCGCCACGTTCGGCACGAGCGCAAGCGAGATCAGCAATGCCGTTGCCACGAGGCGCGTAAGCCACTTGGCCATAATGGGACCCAAGAGCATTTTCATCACGCAGATGCTAACAGAAATTTCCGGCATCGCCGATACATTGATTGTTTAGTCAATCAGACTACTTGAGGTAGGCTTGGGGGCGGCTTACGCGGATCCACGTGCCTTTGGCGGGGGACCAGCGGGCGATGGCGGCGGCGTTGTCGGCCACGCCGCGCTGGTTACCCGATGAGAAATCGTAGACGCCGTCGACGCCGACCCAGCCATGCAAATGCAGGATGAAGTCACGGATTTGCGTTGCCGTCGCATCTGGTCCGATGCTGCGAAGTGCGGTGACGACGATCATCGTCGGATCCCACGCCAGGATGTGACCCTCGTCTGGACGCACGCCGACGGCCTTGAATGCGGCGAGGTAGGCCTGCTGCGCATCGTGCAGCGGGCCTTTGCCGGTGCCTTCCGGCGTGAGGGCGAGCAGTGCCGGAAAGTACATCTGCTCCGGCAGCGTATCCGCATACGCGCTCATCTGCGCATACGTCATGTTCGAATTCGTGGTCAGCACCGGTAGGGTGATTCCGGCGTCTTTCATCGAGCGGACGACGGTGCCGAACGGCGTGCCGGTGGTCCACACGAGCACGGCCTGCGCATCGCTCGACTTGATGCGGGAGATTTGCGCGGCAACGCTGAGATCGGCACCGTTGAAGTGGTCGCGCGTGACGATCTGCACGCCCTTGTTTTCGTTTTCAGTGAGCGCCGCATCGGTTTGACGTTCGAGATCCGCGCCGGTCGTGTCGGTAGAACTCAGCATCGCGATCTTCGTCCAGCCGCGCTCGCGATAGTAGCGCACGGCGAGCCGGGCTTGATCGACGCTCGAGAGTCCGGCCGAGAAAACGTAGCTGCCGGTCGGCGGATGAATGATGGGCGAGAGACAGTAGTCGACCGGGCCGGTGTTTTGCACGACCGCCACGCTCGGGCCACAGACCGTGCTCGGTCCCCCGTCGATGAAGACTTGCACGTGTTTTGCGATCAAGCCGTTGACGATTTGCAGCCCGGTTTGCGGCGACGTCTGTGAATCGTTGAGCACGAAGGCAACTTTTCGGCCCTGAATGCCGCCCGAGCGATTGACCGCGACCTCGAGTGCGCTGAACGTTTCCTTGTACGATTTGCCGAGAAATGCACCGCTGCCGGTCGCCGGCGTGACGACGTTGATCTGGTATGGCTCGTTAGTGGCGGACATTGCCGCCCCGCCGAGTTGGCTGAGGCCGACGAGTATGGCCGTGGCCAAGAACGAGATGCTGTACTTCATGCGTATTCTCCGATTTTGACTGGCCGAGCAAGCGACCTGCGCAGACGGAGGCAAACCTTGGCCATCTGGCCGGCATACTTTCGTGCCGGATGGAGACAGTGATCCCATGGACGAGGCATCGTTGCGCGGGGACGCCGAGACGTACACCGGCGATCCGCGCGCGGTACGCGAGATCCTCGCCGAAGTGCGCGATCAAGCGCTGAGTGCGTTTAGCGGTCCGTTTTTCGACGGAGACGGCGCAGTCGACACGGCGCCGATCGTCAAGGTCGGCATTACCGAGAGCGGCACGGTACACATTTCGGCGCACCGCGTCGAGCCATCGTTGTTGGCCGAGATTACACTGCATTTGCGCAGCGAGTTCGCTACTTCATCCGAATGCAGTTACCACTTGCACGGGCACTGGGAGATCGCCCGGGCCGACGCTGCGCCGCACATGCGGCAAGAATTCACCGTCCCGCTCGAGACGGGCGAAGATGGTGCGCTGGTCATTGACGTGGCGGCCCTTCGCACGGAGCTAGCCCACTCGATCCGGGCCCTACGAAGCTGACGCCGCTCTCGGCTTAGAAATCACTTTTTCTGCCGGTGATCCGTAAGCCGATCTCATACGGTTGCGGAGCACGATTGGGTGCCAGCTGCATTGGTGATGACAGCGGCCCGCAATCGAAGTGGTAGAAATCCGCGTTCGATAATGTCCTCTTTAGCGAACGCGCCGCAACGCTCTTACTGCGCAGTGGTCGGACGCAGCGGCAGGGCCGTCTCGTACTTGACTTGCTTGAGTGCGAAGCTCGAACGGATGTTAGCGACGACGGAGATCGGCGTGAGCTTATCGATGATCAGGCGCTCGAGTGCCTGAACGTTCTCGACGACCACGCGCAGCAAATAGTCGGAGTCGCCGCTCATGAGGTAGCATTCCATGACCTCCGGGCGCTCCTTGATGGCCGCTTCGAATACGTCCAGGGCATCTTTGATTTGCTTTTCCAGGGTGATTTGGATGAAGACGCTCACGTGCAAGCCGACGGCATGCGGGTCGAGCAACGCGACGTAGCGATCGATGACCCCGCGTTCTTCGAGCGCGCGCACGCGTGAGAGGCACGGCGAGGGCGAGAGATGGACCCGTGCTGCGAGTTCGACGTTAGTCAGCTTCGCGTTGGCCTGCAGCTCCGAGAGAATTCGTACGTCCACCGGGTCGATTTCCGTCGGCGGCATAATCGTCGCCGTTTGCTTCCTCATGCGATAGATTATGCCGCGTCGAGGCGATGTTAGCAAGAAGGTCGGCACCATATGCCGCCGCTGCACGGCATATAATTGCGACAATGGAAATGTTGACGGCACCGCCGGCGCCGGGCATCGAAATCGAGGCCGATTCCGACCCGGGCGAGACCCAAGAGTGGCTCGATGCCTTGTCCGGAACGATCGCGCACGCGGGCAAGGAGCGCGGTGCCTTTTTGCTGCGCCGCTTGAGCGAACACGCGAACGAGCTCGGTCTCATCGATCGCCGCCCGTCGTTTTCCGCCTATCGCAATACGATCTCACTCGAAGGACAGGGACGCTATCCCGGTGACCTCGCGATGGAAGAGCGGCTGACGGCGATCATCCGGTGGAACGCGCTCGCGATGGTCGTGCGCGCGAACAAGGCGTACGGCGAGCTTGGCGGGCACGTCGCGAGCTACGCGTCGGCGGCGGAGATTTTCGAGGTCGGCTTCAACCATTTCTTTCGCGCGGCCGACGACGACGACGGCCGGCGATCTCGTCTTTTTCCAGCCGCATTCGGCGCCCGGCGTTTACGCGCGCGCGTTTTTGGAAGGCCGGTTGAGCGAGCAAGAACTCGCCAATTTTCGCCAAGAACTTTCCGGGACAGGTCTGTCGTCCTACCCGCATCCGTGGTTGATGCCGTCCTTCTGGCAGTTCCCGACCGGATCGATGGGGATTGGACCGATCACGTCCATCTATCATGCGCGCTTCATGCGCTATCTCGAGAACCGCGGGATCGCGACCACGGCGAACCGGCGCGTGTGGGGCGTCTTCGGCGACGGCGAGATGGACGAACCCGAATCGCTCGCCGGTTTGACGCTCGCCGCCCGCGAGAAGCTCGACAATTTAACCTGGATCATCAACTGCAATTTGCAGCGCCTCGACGGCCCGGTGCGCGGCAACGGCCAGATCATCCAAGAACTCGAGGCGCTGTTCACCGGCGCCGGCTGGAACGTGATCAAGGTGCTGTGGGGATCCGAGTGGGACGCCCTGTTCGCGCGCGATAAGAACAACGCGCTCATTCGGAATTTCGCAGCGACCGTCGATGGCCAGTACCAAACCCTCGGCGCGAACGATGGCGCCTACAATCAAGCGCATTTCTTCGACCTCGATCCCGGAACTGCACGAGCTCGTGTCGAGCATGTCGGAGAGCGAAATCGACGGACTGCGGCGCGGCGGCCACGATTTCCGCAAACTCTACGCCGGCCTTTGAGGCGGCGCGCTCGCATACCGGCCGCCCGACGGTCATTCTGGCCAAGACCAAGAAAGGCTACGGCGTCGCGGCTGCCGAGTCGAAGATGACGGCGCACCAGCAGAAGAAGCTCGACCTCGACGGGCTGCGCAGATGCGCGACCGCTTCGACCTGCCGCTCTCGGACAGCGATCTCGAAGAGATGCGCTTCTACCGGCCCGCGGACAGACAGCAAGGAACTGCAGTATCTGCGCGATCGCCGCGCCGCGCTCGGCGGCAATCTGCCCGGCCCGGCGCACGGCGTCGCGCAGCATCGCCGTTCCGCCGCTCATCGCCGCTTTCGCAGTTTGCCGCTCGAGGCGGACGGCAAGGAGATGTCGACGACGATGGCGCTCGTGCGCATTTTCAATGGGCTTTTGAAAGACAAGGAGTTGGGGCCGCGCATCGTGCCGATCGTGGCCGACGAAGCGCGAACCTTCGGCATGGACAACATGTTTCGCCAGGTCGGCATCTACGCGCCCGAGGGCCAGCTCTACGAGCCGCAAGATGCCGGCTCGATGCTGTTCTATCGCGAAGCTCAAGACGGTCAACTGCTCGAAGAGGGCATCAACGAAGCCGGCGCGCTCGCGTCGTGGATCGCCGCGGCGACCTCGTATAGCGTGCACGATGAGCCGATGCTGCCGTTTTACATCTTCTACTCGATGTTCGGCTTTCAGCGGGTCGGCGATTTGATTTGGGCCGCCGCGGACCAGCGCGTCGCACGGGTTTCTCATCGGTGCGACCTCGGGCCGCACGACGCTCGGTGGCGAGGGCCTGCAGCATCAAGACGGTTCGAGTCATGTCGTTGCCGCGACCGTACCGAATTGCCGAGCCTACGATCCGGCGTACGCGTACGAGGTTGCGGCGATTGTCGACTACGGCACGCGCCAGATGATGACGCGCGGTGACGACGTGTTCTACTACCTCACGGTCATGAACGAGAACTATGCGCAGCCGAGCATGCCGCCCGATGCGTACGCCGACATCATCAAGGGCATGCACCGCATTCGCCCGTGGCCGGCGAAGAAGACGAAGAAGCGGGTGCGTCTGTTGGGCTCCGGCGCCATCCTGCCCGAGGTGCTTGCGGCTGCCGACTTGCTGCGCGACGAGTGGAGTGTCGATGCAGAAGTCTGGAGCGTTACGAGCTTCAGCGAGCTTGCGCGTCATGCCCGGACGATCGAGCGCTGGAACATGCTGCATCCGCAAGAACCGCCACAGGTCAGTCATGTCACCGAGTGCCTCTCCGGCGATGAGATTGCGGTCGCCGCGACCGACTACGTCCGTGCCTACCCGAACCTCATCGCGCCGTTTGTGCCGGGGTCGTTCGTCGCGCTCGGGACGGACGGCTTTGGGCGGAGCGCGACGCGCGCGGCCCTGCGGCGCTTTTTCGAAGTGGACCGGCAAACGGTGGCCCTCAGCGCTCTGCATCAGCTGTCCAAGCGCGGGAAGGTGAGTAGCGACGTCGTGGCCGACGCGATCACGCGCTACGGCTTCGAGGTCGATGCGGAGCCTTCGTGGGAGCGATGAACGGAGCGAGCGGAGCACCGCGCTCGGGGGGCAGCGGCTTTCGACAAGTGGTCAGGGACGAACATCCGCTGCTCGTTGTCGGCACGATCAACGCGTACACGGCGCGCATGGCGGAAGCAGCCGCGTTCCGGGCGATTTACCTTTCCGGCGGTGGCGTGGCGGCGAATTCCCTCGGGATGCCCGACCTCGGCATCAGCACACTCGACGACGTGCTGACCGACGTGCGGCGGATCACCGACGTCACCTCGCTGCCGCTCCTGGTCGATATCGACACCGGCTGGGGCAGCGCCTTCAACATCGCGCGAACGATTCGTTCGATGGAAAAAGCCGGTGCGGCCGCCGTTCATTTGGAAGATCAGGTGTCGGCGAAGCGCTGTGGCCATCGGCCAGGAAAAGAGCTCGTGCCGACGTCGGAGATGGCCGATCGCATTCGCGCGGCCACCGACGCGCGTCGCGATGACGGCTTCACCATCATGGCGCGGACCGACGCGATCGCGACGGAGGGCGTCGAGCGCGCGATCGAGCGCGCCGTGGCCTACGTCGCAGCCGGCGCCGACATGATCTTTTGCGAGGCCCCACGCGACCTCGCGACCTACACGGCATTCAAAGCGGCCGTGAAGGTACCGATCCTCGCAAACATTACGGAGTTCGGCCACACGCCGCTCTTTACCGCCGCTGAACTCGCCGGAGCCGGGGTCGACATCGTACTTTTTTGCTGCAGCGCGTACCGTGCGATGAACGCGGCGGCACTTGCCGTCTATCGGACTATTCGAGACAAAGGAACGCAACAGGAGATGCTTAGCACCATGCAGACCCGCGAGGAGCTCTACCGCTTCCTCGATTACCACGCCTACGAGACGAAGCTCGATGAGCTCTTCGCGACGGGGAGCGACTCATGACGACGGTCGCGCCGAAACCCAAGAAGTCCGTGGCGCTCTCGCAAGTCGTCGCCGCCGAAACCGCGATTTGCACGGTCGGGCGCGGCGGCAACGGATTGCGTTACCGCGGCTACGACATCCGCGATCTTGCGTCCCAGTGCACGTTCGAAGAAGTCGCCTATCTGCTACTTTACGAAAAGCTGCCGAACCTCGTTGAACTCGCCACCTATCAACGACGCTTGCGGTCGTTGCGCGGTCTGCCGCCCATGGTTACGCATACCCTCGAACAGATTCCGGCCGCAACCCATCCGATGGACGTGCTCCGGATCGGAATATCGGCGCTCGGGGCAGCGTTGCCGGAACGGCCCGACCAGACACCCGCAAGCGCGCGCGACGCTGCGGATCGGATGCTCGCGGCGACCACCTCGATCCTCCTCTACTGGTATCACTTCGCGTTTTCTAACCGCCGGATTGACGTCGAGACGGAAGACGACTCCATCGCACGGCATTTTCTGCATCTCTTCAACGGAGAGGCAGCGCAGGACGGCTTCGTTCGGGCGCTCGATATCTCACTCAACCTCTACGCCGAACACGAGCTCAACGCCTCAACCTTCACCGCGCGCATTATCGCCGGCACCGGGTCGGATATCTATTCCTGTGTCGCGGGAGCGATCGGCGCGCTGAAAGGACCCAAGCATGGCGGCGCTAACGAAGTCGCGCTCGACATCCAGCGGCGGTATCCCAATCCGGAGGCTGCCGAGGCGGACATCCGGCGGCGCATCGAGGAGAAGCAGGTTGTCATCGGATTCGGTCATCCGGTGTACACGGTGTCCGATCCGCGCAACGAAATCATCAAGGACGTGGCGCGCGACCTGATCGCGGAAACCGGCGAGTCGGGAACGTTTGAGGTCGCACTGCGGATTGAAGCGGTTATGCGCGATGGCAAGAACATGTTCGCGAACTTGGATTGGTTTTCGGCCGTCAGTTATGATCTGATGGGGATTCCGTCCCTGCTCTTCACGCCGTTGTTCGTGGTCGCGCGAAACGCCGGCTGGTGCGCACATGTGATCGAGCAGCGTATAGCTGGCAAGATCATCCGGCCAAGTGCGGATTACGTCGGCACAGAGGACCTCGCATTCGTGCCGCTAGACGAACGCACGTGAAGGCTATGGCCACGAGTGTCTCGCCGGTTCTGGGTTACGACGATGTTCTCGTCGACATCGCGAACTACGTATTCGACTACGAGATAAAGAGTCACGAGGCGTTTGAGACCGCGCGACTGTGTCTGCTGGACACGTTGGGCTGCGGTCTCGAAGCGTTGACGTACCCCGCGTGCAGAAAATTGCTTGGTCCCATCGTGCCGGGGACCATCGTGCCCAACGGCGCACGGGTCCCTGGCACAAACTATCAGTTAGACCCGGTCCTGGCCGCGTTCAATATAGGCGCGGCGGTTCGCTGGCTCGACTACAACGACACCTTTCTGGCCGCCGAGTGGGGACATCCCTCCGACAACCTCGGGGGCATCCTTGCCACTGCCGATTGGCTATCCCGTGAAGCGGTCGCCGCTGGCCGGCCAGCGCTCGTCATGCGTGACGTGCTGCAAGCGATGATCATGGCGCACGAAATCCAAGGGTGTATCGCTCTTGAGAACTCGTTCAACCGCGTCGGACTCGATCACGTCGTCCTCGTCAAAATAGCAACAACGGCAGTCGTGGCTCGGATGCTTGGTCTCGACCGGCAATTGGTGCTCGCCGCGCTATCGCAGGCCTTCGTCGATGGGCAGAGTCTACGCACGTACCGGCATGCGCCGAATACCGGCTCCCGCAAGAGCTGGGCCGCGGGCGATGCGACGAGTCGCGGTGTGCGTCTTGCCTTGATCGCGCGCACCGGCGAGATGGGCTATCCGTCGGTCCTATCGGCTCCCACGTGGGGCTTCTACGACGTGTCCTTTGGGGGCAATCGGTTTCTCTTCCAGCGCCCCTACGGCTCGTACGTGATGGAGAACGTCCTCTTCAAAGTGTCGTTTCCCGCTGAGTTCCACGCGCAAACCGCGGTTGAATGCGCAATGACGTTGCATCCCACCCTCGCCGGCCGACTCGACGACGTCGGCGAGATTACCATCCGCACACACGAAGCGGCGATCCGGATCATAGACAAATCGGGGCCGTTGCGCAATCCGGCCGATCGGGACCATTGCATCCAGTACATGATTGCGGTACCGCTGATTCACGGACGGCTCACCGCTCCAGACTACGAGGACGACATCGCCTGCGATCCGCGCATCGATGCGTTGCGGGCGAAAATGCGCTGCATCGAAGATACGGCGTTCACGGAAGCCTACCATGACCCCGCGCGCCGCTCGATCCCAAACGGCATTATGATACGCTTCAAAGACGGCTCGTCGCTGCCTGAAGTCGTGGTAGAGTATCCGATCGGGCATCGGCGCCGCCGCACTGAAGCGATCCCGTTGCTCAAAGAAAAATTTGCGCGCAACCTACGGCGCATCTTCTCGCCTGCACAAGCCGCCGCTATTCAGGAAGCGAGCGGGTCTGCCCCGGATCTCGATTTGATGCCGGTTTGTGACTATGTTAACCTGTACGTCCCGAGTTCAGGCTGACACGGCGAATGATTGACGAACCCTGGCGTCTCGCGGTTTCGAAGCCGGCGATACCGACCGTTCCGCCCGACATTTTGGCTCGGCTGCGCTCAGAGCCCGACATCGTCGAAGAACTGTCAGATCGATTGCGCGCGCGGCTCAGCATCGAATCTGGAGTCGATTTTGCCAACTTCGCAGTCAAACAAGACATCGGATTGCACGTGGGCGTCGTCGTGACCGTACGCTACCTCCCGAAATCCGTTCCGAGCGACGTCCAGCGCCTCGGCCACGACCGAATCGCTTCCGCACTATCTTCGGACGCAATCATTGTAATCGATGCTCACGGGTGCGAGGCCAGCGTACTTGGTGGCGTCGGAGCATCGATACTGCGGGCTGGCGGCGGTCGCGTGGCGATCGTCGACGGCTATGTGCGGGACCTTCCGGAAATCGCATCATCCCAATTGGCCGTCGTCGCACGGTACGCCGGCATCCGGAGCGGTCGCCCAACGATCCAGGTCGTGGAAATCGGCGGCCAGGTGACGCTGATGCAGCAGATAGTGACCAGCGGCGACGTTGGCATCGTTAATAGCTCCGGCTTCGTCGCCATTCCGGGGTGGCTTGATTGGGACGAAGTACGCCAAATCCTCAAGGATTAGTTGCTTCATGATTTCTGGACAGCAGAAAGATGACGCTTGACTCGGGCTTTAATTCGCAGCATCATTTTCTCAAACCGCGATACCGCTAGGTGATCTATGTCTCAACTGCTGACCGTCCATGATCCGCGCGGCTTTGCGCCCAAGGTCACGGGCAAACGACTTGCGACGCGGCCGAAATCGCTTGATGGCCAGACGCTCTATCTTGTCGATTGCCTGTTCGACAACTCCGACGTGTTTATGGCGCAATTGACCGATTGGTTTGCGAAGCATCTTCCGTCGGTAAATATCAAGAATATCAAGCCACGTGAAAGTTGGGTTGATGACCCGGAGATGCGCGCGACCGTTGTGGCGGAGGGCAACGCCGCCATCCTCGGTGTAGGCCTTTGAAGCGCCTGTAGCCCTGCGGTCGTGGGGCTTACGATGGCACTTGAAGAGGCAGGCGTTCCGTGTGTCGCGGTGCACACGAACCCTTTTGCGCGTCTCGCCCAGTCGGTAGCTCGTGCCGCCGGAATGCCGCGCACGCGGCAATGCTTCGTGCCGCAGCCGCTCGTTGACATCTCGCCGGAACAGGTGCGCGGCTACATCGAAGGCATGGATCCGGTTTCGAAAAAGCCATTCATGCAAGGCGTGATTGCAGGCCTCACGGAGGCGCTGACCGACGAAGATCTCGCCGGCCAGTCATTCGAGCGATCGACGCCCCGCCTACTGGAGCCTGCGACCGAAGACGAACTGCAAGAGCTGTTCGTCGCGAACTTCTGGACCGATTTCATGCCTATCGTGCTGCCGACCGAAGAGCGTGTGGCCGCCATGCTGCGAGGCACAAGCCACGCGCCGGATAAGGTCGTTGGTCGGTTAAGCCCAACGGGGACTGCGTTCCGTGAAGGATGGGAGCTCACCGTCGAAAAGGTCGCCGTAAATGCCGTGATGGCGGGCGCAAAGCCCGAATATCTCCCGGTAATCCTTGCACTCGCTGCCACCGAACGGACGGCTCGTTCGAGTAGCACGACCTCGATGGCAGTGAATGCCGTCGTGAATGGCCCGATCCGCGAGGAGATTGGCATGAGCAGCGGCATCGGTGCTCTTGGGCCATATAGTCATGCGAACGTCACAATCGGTCGCGCATATTGCTTGTTATCGATCAACGGACAGGGTGGCTCCGTGCCTGGTGACACGTACATGGGCACGCTCGGGAATGCATATAACTACTCGGCGACGTTTGCGGAGGCCGAAGAGCGTTCGCCCTGGCAGCCGTTTCACGTGCAGCAAGGCTTTAAGCCTACTGACTCGACGGTAAGCGTGTTTTCGGGCGGGCGATACACGACGTCCGGCTTCGGTCCACGCGAGACATGGAAAGAGAAGTTCATCCGCTGTATCACGGCCGGCGACCACGATCACCATTCGAGCCCGCTGATCGTCATGGATCCGCTGGTGGCTCGGCATTTTGTCGACCTGGGCTTTGATACGAAGGAAAAGTTCTCGCAATGGTGCTCGGAAAACGCCTTAATGCCGGCGCACGAATACTGGGATGACCAGTGGGCGCAGACGCTAACGTTACCGCTCGCCGTCGCCGGCGAGGAACCATATGCCTCAAGACTCAAGGCAACGGGGGATCAGCTCGTGCGAATGTTTGAGCCAGACGAGTTCAAGATCGTCGTGGTTGGTGGCGAAACCCAGGGCGCGTTCCGCATCATCGGTGGACATTATTCGAAGAATCGCACCGTCTCTGTCGACGCGTGGCGCTAAAGTATCGGACATAGCGTTGCTGACCAAAAGCGTTATTGATGCGCAGGCCGCGCTTGCCGACGACGAATATCGTATCGAAGGTCGCGAGAAGGTCACTGGCGAGGGTACGTTTGCGGCCGACGCGCATCATCCTAATATGCTCTTCGCCGCATTCGCAAAGAGTACGTGCGTGCACGCTCGTATCGTGTCTGTTGATATTAGCGCTGCATGCCGAGCGCCCGGGGTGCGCGCCGTACTGACGGGAGCCGACTTAGGCAGTGCCCGGTTTGGTCGCTGTTTGTTGGATTGGCCCGTCCTCGCTACCGACAAGGTTCGTTTCATCGGCGAGCATGTCGCCGCTGTTGCGGCTGAGACATTAGCCGAAGCGCGAGCCGCGGTGGATCTCATCGAAATTATCTACGAGGAGCTTCCTCCGGTACTCGCGCCCGGTGAGGCTCTTTCGCCAGGCGCGCCCATTCTCCATGAAGACCCTGCTACGTACCGGTATCTTCCTGGCATCCGAACGTTTCCGAAACATCCGAATATCCAGGGCGAAGACACGGTGGGGCAAGGCGACGTCGCGAGTGCGTTTCGATTTGCCGGCCGGATTGTCGAGCATCGGTTCACCACTCCGAAGATGCACACGGGCTACATCGAGCCGCGCGCCACGCTCGTTTGGATCGACTCCGTGGGACTCACGCACGTCATTTCGACGAACAAAATGCCGTACGCGTTGCGCCAGCAATTAGCCGCGACAACCGGACTTTCTCATGAGCGAATCATCGTAGAACCGGTCCTCATCGGCGGCGACTTCGGCGGTAAAGGTCTCTCAATCGATGAATTCGCGTGCTACTATCTCGCGCGCGCGACCGGTAGGCCCGTGAAAGCCGTGCGCACGTACCTCGAGGATATCCAGTCAACATCGGTGCGCCACGCTGCGGAAATTGTGCTGAAGAGCGCCATCGATAAAGACGGCAGGTGGTCGGCCCTACAGATGACCGTGCTGTTCGAAGGCGGCGCCTACGCTGCGGGTAAGCCGATTCCGTATCTCGTCCCGGGGCTCAGCCCAAAGACCGCTTATCATATTCCGAATACCCGAATTGATCGCGTCTGCGTCTATACGAATACCGTGCCGGGCGCGCATGTGCGTGCGCCCAGCGACATTCAGCTGTTCTTCGCCTTGGAATCCCACGTAGATGTGCTCGCGTTAGAACTGAAGGAAGATCCTCTCACCTTTCGCATGCGGCACGCAATCCGCGGTACGGAAACCGACGTGGATGGAACGTCGTATCACGAGCCGCGTGCTGCGGAAGTGCTCCTCGCACTGCAGGATGGCGTTAGTTGGACGACCCCACTCGGCCCGGGGCGCGGCCGAGGTATCGCGATCAGTGCTCGGCAAATCGGTGGGGGTAAGACGTCAGCCAAGATCGCGCTCCGAGCCGACGGCACCGTGCATTTT
Organism: Vulcanimicrobiota bacterium; assembly: GCA_963845455.1. GTDB lineage: Bacteria > Vulcanimicrobiota > Vulcanimicrobiia > Vulcanimicrobiales > Vulcanimicrobiaceae > Lustribacter. The sequence continues at coordinate 310,016 of CAWJSM010000011.1, forward strand.
CGGGCAGGTATGGTCGAGCAGGGCTCCGGCGCAATGACGATGGTCCAGCGAATTGTTGCAGCGGAACTCGGATGCCCGCGATCCGAAGTTTTTGTACACCAAACATCGACCGCCGAAGCACCCCCTGAAGGAGGTTCCGGCGCGAGTAAAGTCACGAACATTCTCGGGCACGTCGCTATGCGCGGAGCATTAGAACTGGTGGCTGCCATGCGAGCCGCGCTCGCTGCGCACCATCACACTAATGTGGCCGGCGTCGCGTTCTCAGACGGCGTATTTACCGTGCAAGCCCGAAACTATGCGTGGGACGAGGTGGCGCGCATTGCGTGCGGCTCTAGCGAAATCGAGCGGACCATCGCCTACGACAGCACCGTCGGCGCGCCACACGGCTCTCCCGAAGCGGCGAATTTCTGTGCCTACGCCGTGACGGTCACAGTCGATGCCGAGACCGGAGCAACGGCGATCGATGACGTTCTGTGTGTCGCTGACGTCGGTGCCGTGATCAATCCAATCGCCCACCGCGGTCAAATTGACGGAGGTTTCGTTCTAGGCGTTGGTCACGCGCTGATGGAAGAACTCGTGCTCGAGGACGGCAAGATCTTGAACCTGACCCTTGCCGACTATAAGCTTCCCACGTTCGCCGACCTTCCGCCGTTGCGCGTCGTCGAGCTAGCTTATCACGATGGCCCGGGCCCGTATGGAGCAAAAGCGGCCGGCGAGATCAGCTCGGCGGCTGTGGCACCGGCGATTGCCAACGCCATTGCCGCCGCAAGCGGTGCGCGACTCTTCGATTTGCCGCTGACTGCAGAACGCATTTTCGCTGCGTTGCATCCCGAATAAGGGCCGCATTCTGTTCCGCAGAAAAATGACGATTGTGAGAGTCTGTCCGTGTTGCTAGAATTCACGATGTCATGATCGTGGAGTCTTATCAGTCGACATTCGGTGCAACTATTCGCGATGTGAAGGTGCGCGAACGTCTCAGCGCAGCCACCATTTCTGAGATAAGAGCTGCAATCGATCGTTTTGGGGTGGTTGTCATTCCAAATCAAGACTTAAGTAATGAAGTACAAGTGGCGTTCTGCGAACAATTTGGCTCACTAGAGACCAGTACTCAAAGCGCGCGTGCGCGCATCGCTGATGACCGAATATATGACGTTTCCAACATCGATGAAACAGAAGCCATTTATTCGCGCGACGACGAACAATTTCTGCTTTCGCTCTCAAATCAGCTATGGCACACGGACAACTCGTTCAAGGCAGTTCCGGCGCGGTATTCGATGCTTTCCTGCCGTGAAACGCCGAGTACCGGGGGAGAAACGGAATTCGCCGACATGCGAGGCGCATACGATGGCTTGCCCCAACCAATGCAGGCGATGCTTGATGGCCTGGTGGCCGAACATGCGTTCATTCACTCGAGACGGGTCCTTGGGTTCGACCGCCCGCTTCCACGCGTAGAAGCGATGCCTCCGGCCCATCATCCTATCGTGCATACACATGCGGGATCTGGTCGTAAATCGCTTTACCTTGCTTCGCACGCCTCGCATATCATGGGCTGGCCCGTGCCTGAGGGCCGCCTCCTATTGTTTGACCTTATCGAACACGCTACGCAACCGCGTTTCGTCTATCAGCATTCATGGCGCGAGCTTGACCTGGTAATTTGGGATAATCGCTGCACGATGCATCGGGGTCGACGCTACCCTTCCGACGAGCGAAGAGATCTGCGACAGACGAGGACGCGTGACGACAATTCGAGTCTTACGATCGACCTCTAAGATAACTCCTTTTCGCGTAGGCCGAGATGCTCAAGTCGGGGCAACACTTCTTCGCGGAAGAACGCGAACTCCTCGAGATAGCTCACGAAGGAGAACGCCATCCCGGCGAAACCGTCGGCCGAAATTTTTGCGAGTTCGGCCGCGACATCGTCGGGATCGCCAATTATTGGAAAGCCACCGTAACCGCCCGCCAGGCGCATTCGCATCTTCTGATATTCTTCGGGCTCGAGTTTGGCGGCTTTTAGGAGGCCGGCGGAAGCCATCTTTTCGACAGCGGCCCAGTCGGCATTTTCGTCCGCGAAGTACCGGTAGTACTCGACGGCTTCGCGGCGCGTCGGACGGCACACGATATGGCCGTGGGTATAGGCGCCGGCTGAGCGTCCGAGCGCAGCTGCGCCTGAGTGAATCTCGGCCACAGCCTGCTTTCCGTGATCGTGGTCGCGCAAGCCGGTGAACAACGCATCGCAGTTGCGATAGGCAAACGCCTTACCATTAGGTGAGAAGGCGGCATTCATAATAAGTGGACGCGTCCCGCCGTAGGGCTTCGGATCCGCTCGTACACCGCGCATTTCAAAAAATTCGCCGCTAAAATCGAACTCGACGTCGCTCTCCCACATCTGCGTGATCAGCCCCAGCCATTCGCCGCCGTGCCGGTAGCGCTGTTCGTCGTCGAGCTGTTTGACGCCGAACATTGCGAATTCGTCAACGTTCCAGCCGCAAACGATATTGAGGCCGAAGCGGCCGCAGCCGATGTGATCCGCAGTCACCATTTGTTTCGCTGCAAAGACAGGGTTCACCAACGGTGCATGGACGGTGCCGAAGACATTCAGCCGTTTCGTTGCACCGAGGAGTCCGGTCGCCCAGGTCACAGTTTCGAAGGTCGAGCCCTCGAAGTTTGTTTCTCCGCCGTAGCCCTTCCAGCGTCCGATGGGGAGAAAGAACTCGATACCCGCTTCGTCGGCGAGTTGGGCGAGGCGCAGGTTCTCTGCCCACGAGTTCGACCATCGCTCCGGCACCTTCGTCGCAGCCATGCCCGACGAACAATTCGACCCGAACAAGCCCAGCTTGAGCTTATTCCGGCTGTACATCGACAGTCGGTCGCCATTGTCCATCGATGTTCGCATGTTTGGAATATAGGTCGACAGCCAGGTTCGTGCAACGGCAGCCATTCTGCGGCACAGAATATCACTGCTTGACCGGCCCTTCATTTCGGAACAGAATTTTTCCGGCGCGCTTTCTCATTGGGCGCTCGGAGGCGAAATTGAAGATTCGAACGTGGTTGCTCGCGCTGGTTGCACTCAGCGTGGCTATCCCAGTGCCGGCAAATGCCGCCGTAAGCGGTGCGCCGGTTGAAATTCCGGTCATAACCTCGCTTACGGGCTACCTTTCGTTTTTTGGCAAAGAACAAGCACGCGCGCTACGCCTGCTTGAGACGGTTGTCAATGACGACGGCGGTGTCCGCGGCCGCCCCGTGAAGTTCGTCATCTCAGATGACCAAACGAATACGCAAATTGCCGTGCAGCTCGCGGCGCAGATCGCTGCAAGCAAATCGCCGATAATGCTTGGGCCGCTGGCGACGGCTTCCTGTAACGCTGTCTACGCGGTGAACAAGAACGGTCCCGTTATGTACTGCTACTCGCCGGTGTTCAATCCGAGCCCGGGTTCGAATGGCTTTGCGATGGGTGGCAACTCGGATGACAACGTCATCGCGATGATCCGTTACGCTCGCCTGCGCGGACTCAAGCGGATCGCGGTTCTTAGCACCAACGATGTCGCCGGACAGGACAATGACAAGTCAATCGGTGTCGTGACGGCGATGCCAGAAAATAAGGACGTTCAAATCGTCGCCTTCGAGCACTTTGGAACCGGCGACATCAGCGTAGCCGGCCAACTCGCGAAAATTCGGGCGGCAAATCCGCAAGCGCTGATCGCCTGGACGACGGGTACGCCGTTAGCGACGGTGCTACACGGTCTTCACGACGCAGGCTTCGACATTCCGGTGTTTACGAGTGCCGGCAATATGTCGTACACGCAACTCGCCGGTTACGCAGACTTCATGCCCAGGGAGCTGCTTTTCCCCGGCTATCCGCCGCTGACGCACAACGCCGTTGGTCCTGGGCCGATACGTGACGCCCAAGCGAAGTTCTTTGCCGCTTTTGCGGCCCAAAAAGGCGATAAGTCTGCGATGCCCGATTTCGTCGCGTGGGATCCCGGGCTCATTGCGATCGACACGTTGCGCCACATTGGCCCAGACGGAAGCCGTGAGGCGGCGGCCGCATATATCAACGGTCTCCACTCCTTCGCGGGACTCGCCGGCATTTACGATTTTCGCGACGGCAGACAGCGGGGGATGGGTGTGAACAACATGATGATCGATCGCTGGGATCCGCGAATCAACGATTTCGTTGCCGTCAGCAAGCGCGGGGCGTACATCTGACGCGGCGAGGTGCCTTTCTTGCAGCGGGAGCAGCGGCGGCTAGCCTCGGTGGATTGCGCGTCGCTTCGGGCCAAACATTGCCCACGCTTCGCTTCATTGGGGCGCCCAATGACGGCTACAAGAGCATCATTTACGCTCAGCGTTCGGGATTATTTCAAAAATATGGCGTTGATGTCGAGGCGACCTTCATCAATAGCGGCGCAGCCGCGGCGGCTGCGCTCACGGGCGGCGCGGCAGATGTGGCGTACACGAACGTTGCGTCCGTAATCCTCGCTCACAGCAGAGACATACCGATGCAAATCTTGAGTCCGGCAGTTTTGTATCGGAGCAACTTCAGCACAACGGCAATTCTCGTTCTTAAAGAGTCGCCAGTCCGTTCCGCAAAAGACCTTAACGGCAAAGTCATTAGCCTCGTCGCCCTTGACGACCTAAACGTTGCATCGATTAAGGCCTGGATGGATCAGAATGGTGGCGATTCGCACACGATAAAATTGCTTGAGGTCGCTGTGTCGGAGGCGGTACAGGCGTTGGAACAAGGACGGGTGGACGCTGTCGTCATCGCCGAGCCGGCGGTGGCGGAGGCACTTGCCACCGGGAAGGTGCGACCGGTAGGGCACCCGCTGGACGCGGTCTCAACGCAGTTCATGACCGCCGTTTTGGCGGTGATGAAACCCTATGCCGACAAGAACGCCGATAAGCTGAGGCGATTTGCCCAGGCCGTGCACGAAGCGCAGGCATATACGAACGCACATTTGCCTGAAACCGTGAGCATTGTTGCAGAATATTCGAAAATACCGGCGGACGTTATCGCACATAGTATTCGAATGGTCGCTCCGGATTTCGTCGACGTACAGTACCTTCAACCTGTCATAGACGTTTTGACCAGGTATGGGATGCTCGGCAAAACCTTCCCCGCGCAAGATCTCATAAGCCCGCTGGCATTGGTCGCTCCGAGACGACGGGGCTAACAAGAAATGGGGCACGATTTTGAGGTCATTGTCGCCGCGCTGGAATTGCTGGCCTTACGGCAGCGCTCACATCGGCGCGGCTCGGCCGGAAGACCATCGTGCTAGCCGGCGATATGCTCGGTGGTCAGCTTCTGAGCGTCGAGCGAAGTCGATGGCTTTCCGGGCTTTCCTAAAGGCATACCCGGCTACGACCTCTGCCCCATCGCCCAGGAGCAGGCCCAGAACGCCGGTGCGCTGCGAATTCGGTGCGCGTTGGTTCGGCGGGTCGCGCCGCTGCCTCGGCCGGCGACGGCAGCATCGCGGCGATTACCGTCGACCGCTATCTCAGCGACGGCATCTGGCAATGAAGTTCACGACTCGCGTACGCCTGCGCGCTTCAGCCGGGGCAAGACCTCGTCGCGAAAGTAGGGGAACTCTGCGAGGTAGTTGACCAATCCGAACGCGACCCCCGTTAGGCCGGCTGCCGACATGGCGAGCAGTCCGCGCGCGACGGTATCCGGGTCGCCGACGAGCGGCCAGCCGGCATAGCCCGCCGCCCAGCGAACTCGCATAGCGCGATAGGTCTCCGGTGACATTGTCGTCGACGCGGTGCGAGAACCGATACCGATCATATTGTCGACGGCCCCCCAATCCGCTTGTTCGTCGGCGTAGTAATGATAGTAGTCTTCGGCTTCGCGGGTCGTCGGCCGGCAAACGACATTCGCCGTTGCAAAAACGCCGAAGTCCGGCTTGCCGATTGCAGCGGCCTGAGCTTTTGCTTCGGAAATTGAAGCAGCGGCATCTTCGAGCTTGGCGCGAATCAAGGTGAACAGAAAGTCACAGTTTTTGATCGCAAACGCTTTACCGGTTTCGGAACCGCCGGCGTTCATGATCACGGGACGGGTGCCGCCATACGGCTTTGGCGCGCCTTCGACACCGCGCAGTGTGATGAATTCGCCGTTCACGTCGAAACCGGAAGCGGCGCCCCAGATATCCTCGATCGTTCGTAGCCATTCATCGCCGTAAGCGTATTTCATGTCGTGCTCGCGCTGTTCGACGCCGAACATGTCGAACTCGTCTTGATTCCAACCGCACACGACGTTGAGTCCGAAACGGCCGCGGCTTACATGATCGACCGTGACGAATTGCTTCGCTGCAAAGACCGGATGCACGAGCGGCGCATGGACCGTGCCGAAAGCGGTGAGATTTTTCGTCGCGGCGAGCAGTCCGCAGGCCCAGGTAACCGTCTCGAAGCCATTCGATTCGAAGTTCGTTTCGCCGCCGTAGCCCTTCCAGCGGCCGACGGGCAGCATGAACTCGATTCCGGCGTCGTCGAGCATTTGCGCGAGGGCGAGGTTGTCTTCCCACGAGCCGGACCAGCGTTCGGGCACCTTCGTGGCGGCGAGCCCCGACGAGAGGTTCGATCCGAAGATTCCGAGCTTGAGGCGGTTTTGACTATAGAAGTCGCTGCGGCCGGGCCTTAGGCTCATCAATAGAAGATAGTTCCGCCCCAAGCCCCGCGCAATGGCGGTCTTTCTTCAGAACAGAATGAGGCTAAAACAGGCTCGACCCAATGGCCGTGGCCGACCGGCGCAAAATGGCTGCGAGTGGCTTGACGTTGCCTTCCCTAAGGCGCGAGGACGGCGCCGCGAATCCGATCGCGCAGCGTACGCGCCCGACTACGTCTTTGACCGCGACGGCGACCGTAGCGATGTCCATATCGCTCTCGGAAAACGCCGTCGCAAATCCTTGTTTTTGCACGATGGCGAGGTGCCGCAGAAGCTGCGTTCGCGTTCCGATCGATCGCTTCGTGACGCGCTGCAATTCTTCGCGCGGATAGAGCGTAAGGAGATCGTCGCGGGAGAGTTCAGCGAGAAGCGCTTTTCCGGTGGAAAGGCAGTGAGCGGGCAGAATCGCACCCACAGTTGAGGAAACCCTCAGGCTCCGATATCCTTCGACGCAATCGAGAAAGATGACATGTTGGCCTTGGAGGGTGCCGGCTTGAATCGTCTCGCCGGTTTCGGCAGCCAACGTTTCGAGGTAGGGCCGAATCTGCGGCCGGATATCGAGTTCGCGCACGACGGCTACGCCGAGTTCGCGGAACTTGTTTCCGACCACGTACGCCCGCGAGCCCTGCTCGATCTCCACGTAGCCGTGGTGCCGAAGCATGGCAACTAAGCGCGAGGCGGTGGACGCGGCGACTCCGAGTGCCTTTGCGGCTTCGGTGACCGATAGCCGGTGGCGCTGCGAGAATAGTTCCAGCAACACGAGAGCGTGCTCGACGGCCTGAATCGGATAGGCCGGAAGTTGGTCGGTTTTTCGACGCAAAAACTGCCTCCCGGGCGAATATTCCAGCATACAGAATGTGGCCCCTTGCAGTTGCTGCCTGAGGGGACGTATCTTGCAGTTGTGCAGTTTGGAATCCAGTTCTTTCCTTGCGTCGGTCCGGACGAAATGTCCGCTGCGTCATATTTCGGCGATGTTTTAGATCTTTGTGAAATCGCGGATCAGCTCGGATACCATCATATCCGCATGGTCGAGCATTATTTCCATCCGTACGGCGGCTATTCGCCGAACCCATTGACGTTCTTGAGCGCGGCGGCTCAACGAACGAAAAACATTCGTTTGATCACCGGCGCGGTGTTGCCGATTTTCAATCATCCGTTAAAGCTTGCCGGCGAAATCGGAATGGTCGATGCCATTTCGAAGGGACGCTTAGAGGTGGGGTTCGCTCGAGCGTTTCTTCCGCATGAATTTTCGCGCTTCGGCGTCCGCCTGGACGATAGCCGCGCAAGTTTCGACGAAGGCCTCGAAACCGTCCGGCGTCTCCTCGAAGAAGACAACGTTTCGCTCGATGGCAAGTTTCACACGTTTCCCGCGACGACGTCACTGCCGCGCCCGACGCAGCAGCCCCGACCACCGTTCTGGGTCGCCGCCCTGGCCACGGAAGCCTCATTCGTCAATGCCGGGCGACTCGGCCACAGCCTGATGGCGATCCCCGTCGGCGGCTCTGAGATGAAGCGGCTGATCGACGCTTATCGTAGTGCGTGGAAGGAAGCGGGACATCCCGGTGTCGGTCGGGTTATGTTGGCCTTCCACATGGTCGTTCGAGAGACACCCGGTGAGGCTGCGGCGCTCGCGCGCGGACCGCTGAACGGCTACCTAGCCTCTTTGATTGACGCTACTAGCGCGTGGATCGGAGAAACGTCCTCCACGGACTATCCGGGTTACGACAAGATCATTTCAGGCCTCAAGAATCAATCGTTCGAATCGCTGATCGCTGATGGCTCTGCCTGGGTCGGGACTCCGGCTGAAGTCTTGGATCAAATCCGGGCATTTACGGAACGCACGGGCGAGTTCGAGATCGCGTCGATGCAAGTGAACGTCTGCGGTCTGTCTGCCGATGTAGCGGCAACGTCGATGCGGCTCTTCTCCGATGCTGTCGTTCCGGCGCTGGAGCAGAACGTCGCTGTATGAACGTTAGCGCGGCGGGCGAGGCCGGGTTAAGGGATCTGGTGCTGGCAAACCATATCCTGGCGCGCCTTGGTGTGGTTGATGCTTTCGGCCACATATCAATGCGGCATCCCGATCGCGCTGATCGCTATATCATGTCGTGCTCGCGTGCTCCAGAACAAGTCACTCTCGAAGATCTATTGGAATTCGACCTCGACGGTCAGCCGGCGTCACCCGACGTGCGGCCTCTGTATGCTGAGCGTGCAATTCACAGCGAACTTTATCGAGTTCGGCCGGACGTGCAATCGGTATGTCACAATCACGCGCCGGCGACGCTTCCATTTAGCGTCACAAAGACGCCCTTGCGACCCATCGGGCACGTAGCGGCACCGATGGGATATTGCGCTCCAACGTGGGACATCCGTGAAGAATTCGGAGACACGGACCTCCTAGTTACGACGGTGGAAGCCGCTCGATCGCTAGTTGCGGCAATGGGGACAGAACCGGCAATTTTGATGTGCGGGCATGGCGCCACTGTCGCAACGCACGATGTGCGCGCGACGGTCTTGGTCTCGGTCTATATGAACGAAAATGCGAAGTTGCTTGCGACAGCGTTGTTGCTCGACCGCGACGCGGTTCGCTATCTGTCGCGCGGAGAGGTCGAAGCCGCAACCGCACGGCAGTTTTCATCGCTCGCTCTCGATCGCGCGTGGAATGCTTGGATCGCTGATAGGAGGTAACAGAATGCCCAGACCAAGAGTCGCGTTTAGCCACGCCGGCATCTATGTGACCGATCTCGAGGCGATGTTGGTGTTCTACCGAGACGTGATCGGTCTCTCCGTCACCGATCGTGGCGTCGTCGAGGGAACGGAAATCATTTTCTTGAGTGCGGATCCACGGGAACACCACCAACTGGTCCTGGCCTCGGGCAGACCGCGAGATTTGTCATTTACCACGGTGAACCAACTCTCGTTCCGCCTTACCGATCTAGCTGCGTTGCGCGAAATGTTAGCTATCCTGCGGAAAGCCGACGTCAAGCCGCTGGCTCCGACAAATCACGGCACTGCGTTGTCGATCTACTTCCCTGACCCCGAGGGCAATCGCGTCGAGTTGTTCATCGACACCCCTTGGCACATCGAGCAGCCGCAGCGCCATGTTTTCGATTTTGACCGCGGCGAAGACGAGATTTGGGCAGAAGTCGAGCAGATGGTAAAGGCACTTCCAAGCTTCCTCCCAATCGGCGACTGGCAAGCCAAGTTCGAGCAGCAGATGAGTAAGACGGATTAGATGAGGCTTGCAACGTATCGTGCGGGCATTGAACCTGCGGTTGGACTTGGGCTCGACGACGGCATGCTGGATCTTACAGCACGCCTGGGCTTGCGTACGATGCGTGATGCGCTCGGTCGCCTGAGCGATATTCGTGCGCTTCGAACACCCGCGGCGGACCATCCCTACGCCGCCATTCGTTTTCTACCGGTCGTTCCCGACGCTGCGCACATTTATTGCGTCGGAGCCAACTACGCCGACCATGCGAAGGAAGTTGCCGCCGCGGGTATCGTGCGGCCACCCGCGCAACATCCGATGATTTTTATTCGCTTTAACGAAACGTTCGTCGGTCACGGCGAAGATCTAGTGGTGCCGCACGTGTCCCGCGATTTCGACTTTGAAGCGGAACTCGCCATCGTTATCGGCAAGGGCGGACGGTATATTCCCGAAGAACGGGCGCTCGAGCATGTGGCGGGTTATACCTGTTGCAACGAGGGCAGTATTCGCGACTGGCAGTTCCACACTAGTCAAGTCGTGCCGGGTAAGAACTTTCTTGCGACCGGCGGCATTGGCCCATTTCTTGTCACGCCGGATGAGATTCCCGATGTGGGTCAACTGGAGATCAGCCTGCTCCTCAACGGTGAGGTGATGCAACACAGCAACACACGTCACCTGATCTTCGGGTTACCACAAATCATCGCGTATGTCTCGGCATTCGTTCCGCTGCTGCCGGGTGACGTAATTGCCACCGGAACGCCGGCAGGCGTTGGGTTTTCGAGGAAGCCGCCGGTGTTTATGAAGCCTGGCGATGTTTGCGAAGTCGTCATCGAGCACATCGGCACGCTGCGAAACTCGATCGTCGCAGAGAAGGTTACGATATGAAGTGGAATACGTTCCCGCTCGCGCTCGTGCTGGGCTTAATGCCGCTGGCCAGCCGCGCCGCCGACCCGTTTGAGATCAATGTTGTGATTCCGTTAACCGGCCCGGCTGCGTTCGTGGGCAAAGAGGAGCGGGCAGCATTGATGGGGCTCTCGGCGTGGGTGAACCGGACAGGCGGCATTCGCGGCCGGCCGCTCAAATTCGTGTTTCAAGACGATCAAACGAGCACGCAACTCGACGTTCAGATCGTCACAAGTCTGATCTCCAAAGGCGTGCCGGTGATATTGGGGCCCGGCTTAACGGCCGGCTGCGACGCCGTTAATCCGCTGGAGACCAAAACCGGCCCGGTCATGTACTGTTTCTCTCCGGGGGTGAAGCCGCCGGCCGGCAGTTTCATGTTCTCGTCGAACATGAGTGTGGACGACCTGCAGCGCGCGGCGGTGCGCTACCTTCATGCGCGCGGTTGGGATCGCGTTGCAATAATGTCGTCGACCGATGCGTCCGGGCAATCCGGCGAAAACTCGCTCGATGCGATTTTGAGCCTGCCGGAGGGCAAGGCGATGTCGCTTGTGGCGCGCGAGCATTTCACCTCGACGGATATCAGCGTCGCCGCGCAACTGGCGCGCATCAAGACCTCCGGAGCCAAGGCCCTGATCGTTTGGACGACCGGAGCGCCGCTGGCGACGGTCCTGCGGGCGATCAACGATAGCGGAATCGACCTGCCCGTCCTCACCAGCAGCGCAAATGAGATTCTGGCGCAACTCAAGCAGTACGACACCTTCATCCCGGCGCAGATGATTTTTTCGAGCGTCGCGAGCATGGCGCCCGACCAAATAACGGACCGCGGCGTGCGTTCAGCGATCGACCTCTATTTCAGTGAAATGAGGGACCTGGGCGAGAAACCGAGCCCGATTAAGACCATAGCCTGGGACCCGGCCTTGCTGTTTGTGACCGCGTACCGTGCCCTAGGCACGGAGGCGACCGCCGAGCAGATTCGCGCCTATCTGGCCAACCTTCGGGGTTTTGCAGGCGTCACGGGACGCTACGATTTTCAGGCGTCGCCGCAGCGCGGCCTTAACGTCGACAACGTCTACATGGTACGGTGGGACAAAGCGAAGGGCGACTTCGTCGCCATTAGCCGGGCGGGCGGCGTCCCGAGCAAGTAACGTGGAGATATCAATGGACGCTGAGCCCGCATCGGGCACCGTTACCCAAGCGCTGCTCGACGATCTGCAGGCGGGTCAGTTGCGGCGCATCGTAAACCTTGCATCGCAGCTTCCGGATGACTGGTCGGGCATGCAGGGCCGCTCCACCTTGCAGGAAGACTTCGGCTCGCTGCGCTTTCAGCTAGCTTACATGTCGTATGCACTCGCGCTGACGCACGTGCACCGCTTACCAGCGGCGCCGATCGTCTTCCGTGTTGCGTTCGATCGTTTGATCGGAAAGATGCTTTCGCCCGATGTGTGGACGTACTGGCATTACGTCAGTACGGGCAACGGACCGTACAACAAGTCGCTCGGCGAATTGCCGGCTCAGTGGAATCCCGTCATCACCGACAACATCATGTACAGCGCGTACGTGCAATCAATGGCATTGATCTACCACTATCTGTTCGATGACCCCAAGTATGCTGCGGAGGGGGCGCTCAGCTTTATATTGCAGCCGCTATACTGGGGCGCCGGTGGCCAGCGCTTCGTCTACGATGAACGCTCGCTGAACGAACACCTCTACTGGACGATGATCGAAAAAGGGTACCTCGGTATTGCGTGCGAGCCGAATTGCATCTTTCAGGTCTGCAACCAGGTGCCCATCATTGGTTTTCGCTTTCACGACCTGGTCTACGGCGGCGACACGGCACAAGAGGTCACCGACGGCTATGTCCGCGCTTGGTCCGAATTCGGCATCGCCGACAGTCGGGGCCATTACAACATCGTGGTTCAAGAACGTGAACGCGCGTTGGTTGTGCGCGAACCCGTTGCCTGGGCCGATTTTTGGTTGGGATCCCTTATGCATGCATGGAATCCCGACTTCGTCAAAACGAATTATCGCCGCCAGATCGAGCGTTGGGCACAGCCGGGGCCAGACGACACGCTGTGGATTGCTCCGACGATGCCGCGCGGCGGACGGCAAGTCTTTTCGGCGAGTGATTTTGGCTGGGCCGCGGTGTGTGCCTCGGAAGTTGGCGATGCCGATTGTCTTCGCCGACTGCTCGGATACGCCGATCAGTTTCTTAACCCGGTCTGGGAGGACGGGTCATATTATTATAAGCGACGAGACGGCTGGTATAACGAGGACGGGCGCTTGAGCGCAATGGATCCCCATACCGGGAATGCCCTTCTGGCCTACGCCCGGCTCAACGTACCCGACGGCCTGCGTATGCTCTATGACGGACCTTGGGGAAGACAACACTTCGCGGAGCCGGCGTTAGTTGAGATGCCGGACGATCTCGACGTGCGTGGGGCGCGTTACGACGGCGAAACAAGAACACTCACCCTGCACTTCGCGGGACGCAGAAGTGGCGTCGAACGCGCACGCCTCGCCATTGCGAATGTTTGGTCTCGCGGTGAGTGGGGCTTGAATATCGATCACGTGACCATCGCTCGGGGCTCCAGCGATGCCCTGACGGGCGACAGTTCGGTGTTCGTTAAACGCGAGGGGAACGCGCTGGTCATCGACTGCCCGCTGAAACAACGCACGACGCTTGACCTATCGTGGCAATGAAGTGTCCGGGATAAACGCTGCCGGTCTGTCCGGCCCACCCGTTAACTTATCGTTCGCGCTCACCGATCACAACGGACGCCGCGTTACCGATGCCGATTATCGCGGGCGCTTCATGCTTGTCTATTTCGGTTTCACCCACTGCAAAGTGGTCTGTCCGCGCAATCTCAAGCGCCTATCGGCCGTCTTGACCGCGGTCGGGGGAGAGAGCGGCAGCGATCGCACCACTTTACATCACGGTCGATCCCGAGCGGGACACGCCAGCGGTAATGAAAGGCTTCTTAGAGGCTAAGTATCCGCACTTCATCGGCCTCACCGGGTCGCCCGAAGAGACTGAAACGGCGAAGCGCAATTTTCGTGTCTTTGCGACCCGGTCGGCGGACCCGAGCGATCCCGAAGGGTATGCAATGCCACACAGTGCGTTGACAGTATTTGTTCGTCCGAAGGGTGTCTATACCGGCCATTTTGCAGATACGCTCGCGGTCGATCCCTTCGTCGAGCGCCTGAACCGCCTGATTGGTTGACCACGCCGCAGCGATCCCGTGCCGCGGCGCCCGCAGCACATCTAGAACGAAATAGTACTCACGCGACGTATAGTACCCACAACGGAGCCCAATGACCGACACCCTCGCCAAAGCCGACCCACGTTTGCTACGTGTGGATCAGATCGGCAGTCTCGCGGCGCCGCCAGCACTCTTGGACGTGCTCCAACGCCAAGCCGCGGGCGACATCTCAGATAACGACGTACGCAGGGTCGTCGAGGCATCCATCCGCGCGGTACTCCGCCGGCAGGAAGAAATCGGACTCCCGGTTTTGACGGACGGCGAGTTCGCGCGGCGGAATTTCCAGGACAACTTTGCATACGCGGTCAGTGGCTACGTTCAACCGGGAGACCTGTCGCGAACGTACATGGAACGCATTCGGGAGGTCAACGATCGGCCGTTGGAACGAGCGGAGCAAAACTTTTCCGCTGAGGGCCCGCCGGTCATTACCCGTCGCGGCGTCCACGAACGTTTGCGCCTTATTCGCAATGTGGCTCTCGATGAGTTCCGCTTCGCGCAACCCCTGACGCCGCTTCCCGTAAAAGCCACGATTCTCAGTCCAGATCGGATCGTGCAACGTTTCGACTATGAAGCATCGCGTGCAGTTTATGTCGACGAGGACGCGTTCCTTGCCGATGTCATTGCCATCGAGCGACAGATGATCGCCGAACTGGTCGAAGCGGGTTGCCGCTATATCCAGATTGACGCGCCCGGTTACACCGCTTACGTCGACGGAGTTTCGCTCGAGCGTATGCGAGCTCGCGGAGAGGACCCGCAGCGGAACCTGGAACGGTCCCTGCAAGCCGAGAACGCGCTGATTGAGGGATTCGATGGGGTGACGTTCGGCATCCACGTTTGCCGTGGGAACGCCCGTACCGTCGATCCGGCAACCGGGAAACTGATGCCCCAGTGGCACCGCGAAGGCTCGTATGATGCCATCGCGGAGCAGGTCTTTGGGACTCTGAGCCACGATCGGCTGCTGCTCGAATACGACTCGGAACGAGCTGGTGGCTTCGAACCGCTGCGGTACGTTCGCCACGAAGCAGTGGCTGTGCTTGGACTCGTGACCACGAAGAGCGCAGAACTTGAATCCGAAGATGAGCTGACCCAGCGCATCGAGGATGCTGCCCGTTTCGTACCCGTTGAGCGTCTTGCGTTGAGCCCACAGTGCGGGTTCGGAGGTTCAACGCACATGCCGGCGCTTCACGAAGAAACTCAATGGCGGAAATTCGATCGCATCTTAAAAACCGCTCGCCGTGTCTGGGGCTAACCTCACGCTTCCTTCACATCATTCGCCGAGGAACCGGCCCAGTAAATGGTTGAGCCAAAAGATCGAGCACAGTTAAACGTGTTTCACCCCACCGCGCGTCGAATCCTGAAGCAGGTGCCAAGGATTTTAGCGCACCGATTGGAGGCACTAAATGTTGAGCGCAAATACCGCAAGTGAAATCATAGCATGCGAGCAACTTGTTCTCACCTTCTCGGCATGCTTCGACGATGGCGACAGCGCCGGGATGCTCGAGCTATTCTCAACGAATGGCGTCTGGAAGCGTCAAGACGGTGATCTCCACGGTATCGAGGCCCTGCGGACATTCATGGAAAAGCGCCCAACGGGGATTTTAGTCCGACACGTTATGTCGAACCTACGAACGACATTTACGAACAATGACGAAGCAGTAGTAGAATCGTATATCACGGTCTACCGCGCGACCGACCACCGGTCCGACGGTCCTGCGACGTTCAGCGGCCCAGATCTCGTGGGCCGGTACCGGGACGTCGTGATTCGACGTTCGGGTTCGTGGAAGCTGGCATCACGCGAGGTACGCGTCGACTTTAAGCTGGCTGGGAGTTGATCGATACCTGCCGCACATCGAACTGCCCCTTCTCGGCCTGGGACCTCGAGCGTCGCGGCTCCGGAACTCCTGACTCTTAGTAGCGCACGCCAGACCGTCGCTCATTGGACGCGTCCGTGCACGATAAGCGGGATCGATAACGTTCTATTATCGAGTGCATTGTCGGCCGATGGCAGGGTCGCTGCGGTCCCTCGACGACGCGCCTAGGGCGCTTTGCTCGGGATGACTTAGACGCTGACGAACGGTTTGCCGGGGGCGGCGCGGAGTGCTTCGGCTGCGCCTTCTGCGAACGGCACGCCCTTCGGAATCAGAATCGACGCGGAACGGACGTATTGCGCTTCGGGTTCGGTCGCGATCGGCGGCGGGCCACCTTCGACGAGTTCTTCCGCGGCGCGCAGCAACGTGCGGCGCGCGGCGATGATCGCGGCGTCGCTCGTGCCGAGCCGTTCGGTCGTGCGGTCGACGATGCGGCCCATGCTCTCTTGCAGCGAGGCGTCTTGCATCGAAATGCCCTTGACGCCGCTGAACGATTTCTTGGCGCGCTGCGCGCTGCGGTCGATGAGGTAGTGGTTGTCGCGATTGGCTTTCGGGCGGAACGTGCCGGGGACGTATTCGACGTGGATGCCCATGCCGGCATCCATCGCGGCGACTTCCTCTTTGGTGAGTTCGCGCGCCGGATCGTAGTTGATGCTCCACGTCCAGCAATTTTCGTCGTCCATCGGAACGAACGCGTGTGCGCCGATCACGTTGGCGCCGAACGGCGGGATGATCGTGTACCACGGCATGATGAACGGCGTGATGCGCCAGTAGTCGTTCTGCGCATCAGCGTTGCGGCGCGCGCCGATGAGCAGGCCGCTCTTCGAGTCTTGGACTTCGAACTTCGGCCGCGTGTCGGCTTTGAGGAAGACGTTGCCGTGCGCGCCTTCGTGCATCGGATCGTCGTCGAGGTTGAAGCGGTGCAGCGTCGAGACGTGGCTCGAATCGATGCCGCCCTCGAGCGCTTGCAGGTAGTTGCACTCCTGAATGCGCTTCGAGACGTAGCGATTCGCGGCCGGCAGCAGCGACCACTCGAGTTGCGGCAGCGGCGGTTCGAGTTCGGGCGGGCCCATGTACGCCCACAGCACGCCGCCGCGTTCGATCAGCCGATAAGCCGTGAGGCGCACTTTATCTTTGAAGCTGCTCTCGTCGGGTTCGGACGGCATGTCGACGCACGTGCCGTTCACGTCGAACTTCCAGCCGTGATAGGAGCAGCGGATGCCGCACTCTTCGTTGCGTCCGTAGAAGAGCGAGACGCCGCGGTGCGGGCAGAACTCTTGCACGAGGCCGAGGTTGCCGTCGGTGTCGCGAAAACCGAGCAGGTCTTCGCCGAGCAAGCGGATCTGCACCGGATCGCAATCGGGCTCGGGCAGTTCCCACGAGAGCATCGCCGGGATCCAATAGCGGCGGAAGAGTTCGCCCATCGGCGTGCCGCGGTCGGTTTCGATGAGGGTTTGCTGCTGGGTCTGGGTCAGGGCCATGCGGATGGTCTTCTACGCGGACTCGAGGACGGCTGCTCCGGGGGCTCCGTAGTGCGCGATCAGCGCGTCGAGGCAATCGCTGACGAGGGCATAGTTGGCGGGGCCGATCACCTCGGCCACGGTTTCTTGCTTGGCTTGCGCCCGGGCCAAGACGCCTTCGTAGAGCCGGCGGCCCTTCGGCGTGAGGCGGAAGAGCGTGCCGCGCTTGTCGGTCGGGTCGGGCTTCTTCGCGACGTGGCCGTAGTTGACGAGTTCGGTCATGCTCTGGCTGATCTGCGAACCGAGCAGATGCATGTTGCGCGCGATGGCGAGCACGCGGCCCTCGCCGTGCGCGTGCAGGTGGCCGAGGATGCGCAGCGAGGTGAGCGGCAGGTTCAGGCCGGTCAGCAGCTTCTTGTCGACCCCGCGGTCGAGGATGCGGCTGAGGACGCTGATTTTGTAGCTGAGAAAATCTTCGTTCCGCATTTGCCGAACGTCGAGGGAAGCTCGTTTACTCATTGAACGACCCATTCGCCCTTCCCGAGGAGAAATAATGCTTGGAGCTGACCTGATGGCGGCGGCGGTGGAGCGCCAAGGCGTTCGGACGGTGTTCGGTTTGCCCGGACACCTCGAGTCGTTCTTCGGGGCGGTCGACCGGCGCGGCATGCGGCTCTTGCACATGCGCCACGAGAGCGCGGTCGTATTGGCGGCCGATGCCTACGCGCAGACGCGCCGCTCGCTCGGCGTTGCGTGCGTCACTTCGGGTCCGGGTTTGGCGAACGCCGTCGGCGGCATCGCCTCGGCGAACGAAGCGGGTTCGCCGCTGATCGTGTTTGCGGGCCGCAATCCGTTTGCGATGCTCGACGCGCGGCCGCAGCAAGAACTCGACCACGTTCGGCTCGTGCGTTCGGTGACGAAGTGGGCGCAGGTCGTGCACGATCCCAGCCGTCTCGGCGAGTACGTCGATATGGCGGCGCGCGTCGCGCTGAGCGGCGATCCGGGGCCGGTGTTGCTCGAGATTCCGCGCGACGTCGCGACGGCGAACCGTCGATGAGGCGATCGCGGCGAAATCGCTCGGCCCCGTGATTCGCGCGCATGCGCCGCAGCCCGCCGCCGAGGACGTTGCGCGCGCTGTCGCGCTGCTTGCAAGCGCGAAGCGTCCGTTGATCGTCGCCGGGCGCGGCGCGTATTGGTCGCACGCGGCCGATGCGGTGCGCCGCCTCAACGCGTGAGTTTGGAATGCCGGTGCTGTTGGCGGGTTCGAGCCGCGGGCTGATCCCGGAAGATTTCGAGACCGTGTTCCCATGGCCGATCGGCAGCATCGCCGCGCGCGAGGCGGACGTCGTGATTCTTGCCGGCGCGCGCATCGAGGGATCGATCGGCTTCGCGGCGCCGCCGTTCTTCAGCGCCGATGTCACGTTCATTCAGATTGCGAACGATGCGGCGGAGATCGGCCGCAACGCCGTGGTCGAAGCGCCGCTTGCGGGCGACACGCCGGCTTGCGCTCGAGGCGATTGCCGATGCGCTTGCCGCGCGGAAGTATGCGGCGCGCGATGCCGGCTGGATCAAGGCCGCCGTCGCGCCGCGGCTCGCGAAGATCGACGAGCGCGGGCGTTCGGAAGAGGGCCAGGTGCATCCGTTGCGCATGGCGCGCGAGCTCGCGCAGCGCATGGCGCCGGATGCGCTCTTCGTCGGCGACGGCGCGAACTGCAACAACTGGTACAAGGCGACGTTGCGCATCCAATCCTCGCCCGGCTTTCTCGATCACGAGCCGTTCGGCGCGATGGGGACCGGCATGCCCTATGCGATCGGCGCCGCTGCAGCATTTCAGGAAGACGGCAGCACGCGCCAAGTGTATCTCGGCACGGGCGACGGCGCATTCGGACAGTACTTGGCCGAGCTTGCGACGGCGTCGCTGCACGAGTTGCCGATCTTCGTGATGGTGGCGAACGACGGGACGTGGGGCTCGAGCCGCAACATCACGTTGCGTTTGTTCAACGGCACGACCGGCGTCGACATGAACCAGAGCCGCTACGACATCGTGGCCGAAGGGCTCGAATGCCACGGCGAGTTTGCGCAGACGCCGGCGGAGGTTGGCCCGGCGTTCGATCGCGCGCTGGCGGCGGTGCGCGGCGGCAAGACGGCGGTCGTCAACGTGCTGGTCGACCGCGTTGCGAGCGGCGACCGGGCCGATCCGCTCGTCCAGATGATTAGCTTCAACCGCCTACGCTTCGGAGGTGTCTGACGACGAATTGCGCACGCTGCTCTGAATTAATGCTAATTGAGCTTCGCGATGATTTCGGCGGCGGGGAAGACTTTTGGGATCACGCCGAATTGGGCTGAGACGTCGATGACGGGTTGGATCAGGTTAGGGTCGAGCTGTGTTGCGAATTGGGCGCGTTGCATTTTGGCGATGGTGTCGGGGGCGATGTGGGTGTATTTGCCGAGGATCGCGCCGGATGCGGTGAGGTTGGCGGTTTGGTTGCCCCAGACGGCGGCGGTGCGCATCGCCGCGACGAATTTTGCGGCGACGTCGGGATTTTGCGCGATCCACTCGCGGCGTGCGACCCAGGCGCTGATGAGGAAGCGTTTTGCGACGCCGTCGTAGGTCGGTGCGAAGAAACGGATGGCGGGTTTTCCGAGTGAGTAGAACGGCTCGGCGATGAACGCTGCGTCGACGCGGCCTTTGACGATGGCGTCGGTCATGGAGGAGGTTGGGATTTCGACGAACTTGACGCTTTTGGCGTCGCCGCCGTTGTGGTCGATCCAGGATGAGATCGAGAACGACGCGAGTTCGCCGAGGGTTTGGATCGCGATGATCTTGCCGGTGAGGTCTTTGGCGGTCCGGAGCGGGGAGTTTTGCGCGACCGCGAGGACGCTCGTGGGAAGGGCGCCGTTGTAGAGGCCGCCGGGGGCGAGCGCGACGACGGGTATGCCGTGCGAGTGGGCGGTCGAGAGCGAGCCGATGCTCGCGACGCCGACATCGAGTGCGCCGCCGGCGACGCCCGCTACGATCGCTCCGCCGCTGGTGATCACTTCGACCGCGACATCGAGGCCGTTTTGGGCGAAGAAGCCTTGGTCGACAGCAAACCACGCGGTAGCGTCGGCATCGACCGGCAGGGTGGCGACGTGCATTTGCGCGCGGGTCTGGGCCCGTGCGATGCGCGGCACGGCGCCGGCCGCGGTTACGGCAAGGGCTGACTTGAGCAGCTGGTCGCGGTTCATGCTGCCGTGGTTGGCGAGATTGGTGGCGGCCCCTCGACGGCGCGCCTTCGGCGCTTTGCTCGGGGTGACAGAGCGGGGGCGACGCGCCCTTCCAAGAGCGGCGTAGCCGCGCTTCCTTTAGCGGCACAGCCGCGCTTCCTTTAGCGGCGCAGCCGCGTTCCTTTGGCGGCGCAGCCGCGTTCCTTTGGCGGCGCAGCCGCGCTTCCTTTGGCGGCGCAGCCGCGTTCCTTTGGCGGCGCAGCCGCGCTTCCATTAGCGGCGCAGCCGCGGTGCCATCGGGAGGCGCGTGGTTCCTGTTGGTGGCGGTCCTCGACAAGCTCGGGATGACTTGATTAATGGTTGATCGAAATCGGCGGTATGCTGACGCAAGAACAGAATGATGCGCTTACTCGGACGAATGCTGGGACTCCGGGCGGGACGCTGTTGCGGAGTTATTGGCAGCCGGTGGCGCTTTCGACGGAGTTGCCGCCGGGTGGGGCGCCGGTTTCGGTCGACGTGATGGGTGAAGAGCTGGTGCTCTTCCGCGACGATCAAGGGCGGCTCGGGCTGCTCGACCGGCACTGCTGCCATCGCGGTACCGATCTGTCGTTCGGACGGCTCGAGGACGGCGGGTTGCGCTGTCTGTATCACGGCTGGCTCTATGACGTGACGGGGTGCTGCTTGGAGCAGCCGGCGGAGCCGAAGGAGAGCACGTTCAAGTCGAAGGTTCGGCAGCGCGCGTATCCGGTGGTGGAGAAGGCCGGCGCGTTCTTTGCCTACATGGGTGAGGGCGAGCCGCCGGAGTTTCCCAACTACGATTTCTTCACGTATCCGGGCGAGCATCTGCACGCTGCGAAAGTGTTCGTCGACTGCAACTACTTGCAGGCGAACGAAGGGAACTACGATCCGGGGCACGTCGGTTTCTTGCACCGCTCGTTTGAAGCCGATCGCAAACCGGGACTGAAGTTCGGGAACTTGCATCGTGTCGGCGTGCCGGAAACGGACGAGGCGCTGATCGAGCCCGAAGAAACGCCGCGCCTCGAGACCGAGAATACGGACTTCGGTATGCGCATCTTCCAGTTGCGCTCCGGCGGCGAAGGCCGCAAGTACGTGCGCGTCACGATCTTCGGCATGCCGAACTTCTCCGTGATCGCCGGACCGCAGGGCGGCGACGGACACATCGGGATCTGGCACGTGCCGATCGACGACTACACGCATTGGCGCTGGCACTTCGCATTGCGCCGTGACGCGCCGCTGGATTCAACCAGCCGCGTCGTGCGCAGCCGGAGTTCCAACGAGTACGAGTCGGAGTTTCGCTTGGCGCGCAAGAAGTCGAACCGCTACCTGCAAGACCGCAGCACGATGAACCAAAACTACACCGGCATGGGCCCGAACTTCAATACGCACGATGCGTTTGCGACCGAAAGCCAAGGACCGATTCAGAACCGGACGCGCGAGCATTTGGCGACGACCGACGTCGCGCTGCTCGCCGCCGCGCAAGCTGATGCTCAAGGCGATCGAGGACGTCAAGGCCGGGCGCGAGCCGCTCGGCGTGCTGCGCGATCCGAACAAGAACGACTACCGTCTTCTGTGCTCGTTCGACGTGCTGGCCGAAGAGTCGATTCCGAACACCGATCTCGTGCACCTCATTGCGGAGCGCGCCGCCGTTGCCGCCGGTTGATCGCGTGAGCTTGACGATGGCCGAGCGCCACGCGATCGAGTGGGAGTGCGCGCAGAATACGATCCGGTTTTACAATCGGCTCGACGGCGTGCGCGGCGACGAAGCCGCGGCAATCTTTGCCGAGGACGGCATGTGGTACCGTGACGGCGATGAGTCGGCGTTTACGGGCCGGGCCGAGATCGCGGCGCACGTGAACAAGCTGCCGGAACGCGGGAACCCGGCGATTCCGCAGGAAGACCGCATGGTGTTCCACCTCGTGAACAATATCGAGGTCAACATCATCGACGCGGATACGGCCGAAGTGCGCGCCCTGACGTGTGTCATTCCGGGGGCGCGCGGCAAAGACGGCAAGCCCGGGCAGACGAAGGGGATCGTGGCGGTATTTCCAACCGTTGAAATTCACAAGAAAACTTCTGAGGGTTGGAAAATTGCCAGCAAGAAGACGCAATTGGCGCTCCGTGTCGGTTAAGCGCTCTGCCGTAGCGGCGCTGAGCGCACTGTTCGTGGCCGCGCTGTTGCCGCGCGAAGCGCCGGCGCAAGCTCCCGTGCCGTTAAAGATCGGCGTGATCATGTCGTTCAGCGGCCCGGGCGCCTCGCTCGGCCGCTCGGTGAACGCGTCGCTCGACGCCTGGCTCTCGATGCACCACAACATGATCGGTGGCCGGCCGGTCGTGATGATCAAGCGCGACGACGCGCACGCGCCCGAGACGGCGCGGCGGCTGGCCCAAGAGCTGATCGTTCAGGAGAAGATCGACGTGCTCGTCGGCGGTTCGTCGACGCCGGAAGCGGTGGCGATGGGCGAGGTCTCGACGCAAGCGAAGATCCCGTACTTCATCATCAACGCGACCTCGCCCGGGATCATGGGCAAGGCGCCCTATGCCGTCCGCACGTCGTACCTGACGCCGGATTTCGGCCCGCCGCTGGCGCGCTGGCTCGTGCGCAACCGGATCAAGTCCGTGTACGCGATCGTAGCTGACTACTCGAGCGGAGCGGATACGCTCGCGGCCCTGACGTCCGCGATGACCGATGCAGGCGGAAAGGTCGTCGGCAGCGTGGCGGTACCACTGGATACAACCGACTTCTCGGCGTATTTGCTGCGCGCAAAGGATTCGAAGCCCGATGCGGTGTTTGCCTTCGTGGGCGGCGGACCGTCGTCGATCAACGTCGTGAAGCAGTTCTCGACGAACGGATTGAAAGCGAACATGAAACTGGTCGGCACGGCCGACCTCATCTCCGAAGAGCTGATGGCCGCCGAGGGTCCGGATGCACTCGACGTCGTGACCGCGTCAAACTACACCGTCGATCACAAATCGAAGCTGAACAGCGACTACGTACGGCTCTACAAGCAGCTGATTCCGAATCCGATTCCGGATGACGCGCCGTCGTTTATCGCGGTGCAGGCGTTTGATGCGCTCACCCTAATCGACCGCGGCGTCGCCGGGCAGCGGGGCGCGATCGACGCAGCCAAAACGATCGACGCACTGCGCGGCGTGACCATCGAGAGCCCGCGCGGTCCGATCTCGATCGATACGCAGACGCGCGAAGTGCGCGAGAACATGTACATCCGGCGCACCCAACTGGTCAACGGCAAGTTCGCGAACATCGAGATCGCGTCGTACCCGCCGACGAAATAGCGTGCTCATCAACCTGGTCATCGGGCTGGCCGGGGTCGTCGTGGTTCTGGTCATCGCCTCCGACGTGTTCATGAGCGTCATCGTGCCGCGGCCGACCTACGGTTGGCGGCCGAGCGCCCTCATCACGCGGACGGGGTGGTCGGCCTTCGGCGCGATCGGGATGCGCACGAACTCCGAAGCGCGGCGCGAGACGCTCTTCGGCGTGTTCGCGCCGCTCTTGCTCGTCACGTTGCTGATCTTCTGGATCGTCGCGTTGATCTTCGGCTTCGGGCTGATCTTCTTTGCGTTACGCGGTGAACTGCAGCCTGAGCCGGCATCGCTTTGGACGGCAATCTATTATGCGGGAACGTCGCTGCTAACGCTCGGGTACGGCGACATCGTCGCGAAACACGGGTTAGCGCGAGCGATGTCGCTGACGGCCGCGGCGCTCGGTTTGGGAACGTTCGCCATCGTCACCGCGTTTTTGTTCTCGATTTTTGCCGCGTTTCAGCGGCGCGAAGCGTTCATCGTCACGATGCGCGAACGCACGGGTGCTCCGCCGTCGGGAGTCGATTTTCTTGCGCGGCACGTGGAATTGGACATGCTCGATGATCTTGGGGCCGTCGTTTGCGCGCGCGGAAGTGTGGATCGCGGACATCATGGAAACGCACCTGGCGTATCCCGTGCTCGCATACTTTCGCTCGACACACGATTATCAGTCGTGGGTCGGCACGATCGGAGCGTTTCTCGATGCATCGACGCTCGTGATCACGACCGTCGACGTCGGGTACGAGGGTGCGGCAAAGATGCTCTCGCGATTGGGCAGGCATCTCGTGAGCGACTATACGCACTACTATGGGTTCGAGCAAGACCTCAGCGGCGCGCCGGGGATCGAGCGGGCTGAGTTCGATCAAGTCTATACGAGGCTGGCGGAAAAGGGGCTGCGCATGCGGGAGATCGAGGAAGCCTGGACGCGATTTTTCGGCGCTGCGCGGGAGTTATGCGTTGCCGCTGAATGCCATGGCGCGCTGGTGGCGGATTCCGCCCGCGCTCTGGATCGGAGACCGCTCGATCATTTCGATTCACGCACCGGTCGGACCGATACGTCCGAACGCGCCTACGGTTTAGCGAACAGCTCGCTTGCGGGGAAGGGTGCGGAGATCGCCCCGTATTTGGCTGAGTTGTCGATCACCGGCTGGAAGAGCGTTGCGTCGAGCTGATCGCCGTAGGTGGCGCGCCGCATCGTCTTCGGGAAGTCGGTCTTCGAGGCGTCGCTGAGAATCTTCAGCGATTCGGTTTGGTGGGTGTTCGCCCAGCGCGCGACTTGCTGCATCACGGCGACGAACTTGCGCGCCGCATCGGGATGCGCAGCAACCCAGTCTTTGGTAGCGAACCAGGCACCGATTTGCCAGTGCTTGCCGATCGCGTCGTACGGCGTTGCCATGATGCGGAAGTTGCCGAGCGCGAGCGCCGCGCTGAGTGAGGGCTCGGAGAGCATTGCGCCGTCGGCCCGGTGATTGATCAGCGCCTCGGCGGTCGCCGTCGTGGGAAGCTCGACCCAATGCACGAGTTTGTAGTCGGCACCGTTCTTGTCGAGCCAGGCGTCGCCGCCGATTTGCGCGATGTTCAGCAAGCCGTTGGTGACGAGCGTCTTGCCTTCGAGGTCCTTCGCCGTCTTGAACGGCGCGTTCGCGAGCACGACGAGCACGGTCGTGGGCCGGTCTGACGAATAGGCACCGGCCGGCGCGATCGCCACAAAGGGAATTTTCTTTTGGTACGCCGTCGCGATCGAGACGACGTTCGATTGGCCGATGTCGGCAGCACCGCCCGCAACCGCCGCCGCGATCGCGCCGCCGTTGTCGATGCTTTGAATTTGGACGTCGAGGCCGGCTTGTTTGAACATGCCGAGCGCCTGCGCGTAGTAGACTTCGGCGCCGACGTCGATCGGCGTCGAGGCGACCCGGATCGTCGTCATCTGTGTCTGCGAGGCGGCCGGGGCGGCGCTCGCGACGACGGCTAACGCGAGTGCGACGAAGAGCCTCAGCACGCGGGTCTGGGATTCGATCATTCTATGGCGAATCGACGCGGCGACGTACGAGCCCTTTTGGAGGCGCATATGCGCGCAGATATCGTCCCTGGATCGCAACTGCCGGACTACGAGTTATCGGATCAAGCGGGCAAGCACCGGAAGCTCTCGGAGATCCAGGGGCAAGACCCGCATGATCGTGGTGCTCTCGCGCGGCTCCTACTGCCCGAAGGATCGCCGGCAGCACGAGGGGCTCGCGGCGCTGTGGCGCGAGATGATGCCGGGGGTGGGCTACTGCAAGATGGTGACGATCAGTACCGACAATTTGCTCGAGACGAACGAGTTCCGGAACGCGGTTGCGGCGCCGTGGCCGTTTCTTTCGGATCCGCGGCGGATCGTGCAAAAGGATCTGGATATTCCGGAGTACACCGACCCCGATCACAATCCGATGGTGCCGCATACGATCGTGTGCGCGCCGGATCGCATCGTGCACAAAATCTATAACGGGTACTGGTTCTTCGGGCGGCCGACGGTTGAGGATCTGCGGCAAGATTTGCGCGCGGTGTTGCAGGCGTGCCGGTGGGATTGGGATATTGCTCGAGACGATGTGCGTGCGGCGTGGGCGGCGGGCGAGAAAGATAAGTTTTATCCGTATGGTAAAACGTATGCGCAAGTGTTTGCGGAAGAGTCGTAGGCGCTACGGCGATTGGTGGCGGTCCCTCGACGACGCCCTGCGGGCTTTGCTCGGGATGACAATGGGGGGGGCGAGCTGCGGGTGGCGCTTACAATTCTTCGATTTTAGAGTTTTACTTCGATTAGGGTTGGGCCGCGCTCGCGGGTTGAATTGATCATGGCGGTGGTGAGGGCTTCGGCAGTGTCGACGGATACCGAGGGGACGCCCATGCTTTTAGCCATGGCGCGCCAGTCGATGCACGGGCCGTCGATGTCGATCATCGAGAGCGCGCGCGGTCCGGGGGTTCCCGTGCCGGCGCCCATGTTGGTGTATTCTGCTTTGAGAATATTGTAGGTGTTGTTGGCGAAGATGATCGTGGTGACGTCGAGACTTTCGCGCGCTTGCGTCCACAGCGATTGGATCGTGTACATCGCGCTGCCGTCGCCGACCATGCAGAACACCTTGCGGTCGGGACACGCGACGGCCGCTCCGGTCGCCACCGGCGTGCCGTAGCCGATCGACCCGCCCATGTTGTTGATCAGGTCGTGCGGCGCCGCGCCCATGGTATAACCCATCGTTTCACGGCCGGTGGTGAGCGACTCGTCGACCACGATGCAATTTTCCGGTATCGCGGCCGAGAGCGCGTAGGCGATGCTGATGGGATTGAGTGCGCCGGTCGGGGGCGGCGTCAACTCGCGCGCTTGAATCGCGGGTTCCGTACTGCGCGCATCGAGCGCGTCGGCCAACATCTCCAGCGCGAGTTCGCTCTCTTCGCCGATATCGAGCAGCGGGAGGACCGCGGTTCCCGGTGCCTTCATCTGGCTCGGCTTATCCGGGTAGCTGAAGAACGCGATGGGCTCGCTCGTCTCCACCGTGATCAACTGCTTGAAGTCTTTGAGGAACGCGGTGGCCTGCGCGACGGCGTAGGGAATGCGTTCGAGCGGCACGCGGCCGGCGCCGCGTTCGATCCGCGAGGTGAAGAACTGCGTCCCTAAGCGGCAGCCGGTTTTGGCCGCGATGCGGCCGGCTAGTTCGAGCGCCCGGCCGCGCGCGGCCTTGCCGGCCAGGATCAACATGCGTAGGCTCGCTCGAACGCAGGGCGCGCGCGATCGCGTCGATGCGAGCGGGGTCAGGCACTTTGTGCATCCGCTTCGTGTGAACGGGCTGTACGTAGGGGCCCGCGTCCTGCCATGACGCATCGCCGGGCAGAATCAACGTCGCGATCTTGCCGACATACTGTGAGGCGACGTCGATCGCGATAGCGGCATCGGCAGCTACGGAGCGTGCGTTCGCCGAGCGGCGCACCCAATGACTTAGCGGGCGTGCGATGCCTTCGATGTCGGAGGCGAGCGGCGGATCGTAGGTGAGGTGCGCCGTCGTATGATCGCCGACGATGTTCACCATTGCGGACGACGCACGCCGCGCGTTGTGAATGTTGGCTAGGCCGTTTGCGAGGCCCGGGCCTAAGTGGAGCAACGTTGCCGCCGGCGTGTCGCGCATGCGGTAGTAGCCGTCGGCCGCGCCGGTCACGACGCCTTCGAAGAGACAGAGCACGCTACGCATGCGCGGGTTCTCGAGCGCTGCGAGGAAATGCATCTCGGAGGTACCGGGGTTGGCAAAGCAGATGTCGACGCCGCTATCCACCAGCGTCGCGACGAGGCTTTCGGCTCCGTTCATGCGCTAGTAGCCGGCGAGTTCTTGGGCTTTGCCGACGACGCCGTAACTGCGCGACGGCGCGGACATCAGAAAGCGGTAGCCCTCGGCGAGCAAACGCTCCAGGTTCGCCTGGGTGACGTGCGGGTGCCCGACGACCACGTTATGTTTCTTGCACGAGGCACGACCTTGGCCATCGCTTCGAGCACAACCGGATGTTCGTATTGCCGCGGATACCCGAGTTCTTGGGAGAGATCGCCTTCGCCGATCAGGACGCCGCCGACACCGGGCACGTTCGCGAGGATGTCATCGAGGTTCTCGATGCCGGCCACGCTCTCGATCATCAGCATGACGAAGATCTCGCCTTGCGGCGCGAGCGGCCAAACGTCGGCGCGGCTGTAGTATTCCGCCTGCGTCAATCCCCAATAACGCGCGGCGGCCATCGGTCCGTCACCCCGTTTGCCCTGGGGTTCGTAAAGCGGCGCGTTCTTCGGCCGGCCATAGCGGCATGACGCGACCGCGTTGTAGGCTTGTGCCACGTTGTTGATGTGGGGCCAGATCACGCCATACACGCCGCGATCGAGCACTTGCTTTGAGAACGACTGGTTCATCTCCGCGCCGTTTGCCGGGATGCGCGCGATCGGCGTGACTGCCGGCGCCGGCGAGCCGGTCTTCAAAATTTGGCTGCGGCTCAGCATGTACTGGAGCGCGTCGGTCAGGGCGGCGATATCGTAGGGATTGTGCTCCATCTCGTAGACGATGCCGTCGTACGGGGAGTCGCTCATCTCGATCGCCGTTTGACGGTCGATCTTGGCGAAGCTCGTGAAGGCGGGCTTGCCCGACTCCAGGGCGCGGATGATGCCGTTGAGGCGCGGAATGTCGCTCATCCCGGTACCTTCTAGCGGGCGATCACGTCTCTTGCCGTAAGCGGGTGAGCGATCAGTTTGTAGTTGAAACAGGCGTCGATCACCGGCTGAATGAGCGCCGGGTCGAGCGTGATGCCGGTGAGCGTCCGCGTCATATGCTCGAGCAGTGCGATGTCTTGGCCGGTGTAGGCGGCCATCATCGATGCGGTCGCCTCGTGGTGGACGTTGGTGTACGTCGAAGCGGCGGCGACGCTGCGAGCGAACGCGTGGACGACGTCCGGGTGTTGATCGGCGTAGGTTTGCGTGGTGAACCAGGCGGTGATAGCAAAGCGCGACGCGACGGCGGAGTACGTCTTGAGCTGGTACACCGTATGCGTGCCGAGTGCGGCCGTGAGGAACGGATCGGCCGCTTCGGCTGCAATCACGCGGTGTTCCTGAACGGCCGCGAGTGCGGCGGCGTTCGGTATCTCGATAAACTTCACTGCAGCCGGGTTGCCCTTGTTTTGTGCAATCCACGCCTGCAGCGAGAGTTGACCGATATCGCCGAACGCAGCGACGGAAGCGACCTTGTCCTCGAAGTCGTCGCCCGGTGCGGACCGTCGAGTCGTTGGACACGATCATGCCGCCGACGGCGGTCGCGCTGTCGTAGATTGCGGCGGGCGCGATCAACGTGAACGGAATCCCCTTGTCGCGCGCGGTCAACAAACCGGTCAAGCTCGATTTGCCGATCGCGTAGGTGCCGGAGGCCACGGCAGCGGCGACGGCCGAACCCGACGTCAGCTTATCGAGGTGCACGTCGAGGCCGTTGCGCTCGAAGAGACCGCTTTGCAGTGCATAGACGACCGGCGTGAGGTCGTCGGCCGGTGATGCAGCGACCGCGACTGCTGTGGCCGCATCGGCAGGCCGCCGCGTACCGACGAACGCAATGGCCGCGCCGGTGCCGGCGAGAAAACTGTTGCGCGAAAGATTTCGTACGTTCATGTGGTAAGGCGTTTCCATGTTCAACCGCAGAGCCTTTCTTACGGCCGGGGCGGCCGTTACGGTGTTTCCGTCGCGTGTGCGGGCGCAGGGACTAACGAAAATCCGTATTGCTGCATCGGCCGACGGCAGCGTCATCGGCGCGCTGTACGGTGCGCAGAGCGGGATTTTTCAAAAGCTCGGGCTCGATGTGCAAGTCACGCGCTCGAGCAGCGGATCGGCAATTTCCGCGGCCGTGATCGGCGGTTCGCTCGAAATCGGTAAGGCGAGCCTGTTCGGGATTATCGAGGGACATGTGCACGGTATTCCGCTCGTGCTGCAGTCCGGCGCCTCAACTTTTGACTCGGTCAACCCCACCGCCGGGTTTCTCGTCGCGAAGAACTCACCGATCCGCACCGGCAGCGATCTCAACGGAAAAACCATCGCCGTTTCGTCGCTCGGCGACCTGTTTGCCATCGCGAGCTGGGCGTGGGTCGACCAGCACGGCGGCGATTGGCGCTCGCGTGAAACTCGCCGAACTGCCGGCGTCCGCGGCGGCCGACGCGATCGCTGCCGGACGGGTCGACGCCGCGACGCTGGCAGTTCCGACGATGAGCGATGCGATCGCGAGCGGGAAATGCCGCTTGCTCGGCGACTCGTGCGGCGCTGTTGCGAAGCGGTTCTTTTCGACAACCTACTTCAGTACCGCGGACTATGCGACGAAGAATGCGGACGTGATGGCGCGCTTTCGCAAGGGGTTGGCCGAAGCAACGGCCTATGCGATGGCCAACTGGAACGAGATGATCCCGCTGCTTTCGAAGTATACCGGCGTCGACCCGAGCGTCATCGCTACGACCCAGCGCGACCGGCTCCAGTCGGCGCTCGATCCGGCGCTGATTCAGCCACTTATCGACGCTGCGGTCAAGTACAAGGTGATCCCGGCGCGGTTTCTTGCACGTGAACTCATCGACCCTGCCGCACTCACGTAAGCAAGAATGGTGGAATGATTAGCGGTACACTGACGATGGGGCCGGGTGGCGGTCCTCGACAAGCTCGGGATGACATAATAATATGAAGTTTGGGGTTCAGTTCTTTCCTGATGTGAAGCCGGAGGAGAAATCGGCCGCCGAGTACTTCGGTGAGTCGCTCGATCTCGTCGAAGCTGCGGAACCGCTGGGGTATACGCACGTTCGGATCGTCGAGCACTACTTCCATCCCTATGGCGGGTACAGTCCCAATCCGATCGTCTTCCTCTCTGCTGCTTCGCAGCGCAATCGGACGGCTCGGATGGTTACCGGGTGTATCATTCCCGCATTCAATCGGCCGCTGAAGATGGCCGCTGAAATTGCGATGCTCGATGGGATTTGCGGCGGGCGGCTCGACGTCGGCTTTGCGCGGGCGTTTATGCCGCATGAATTCCGGCGTCATGGGGTTTCGCAGGATGAGTCGATCGCGCGGTTCCGCGAGGGGATCGAGCAGGTCGATCTGCTGCTGCGTGAGGAGAATGTCTCGCACGACGGCCAGTTTCACAAGATCAAGGAGACGACGTCGTTGCCGCGGCCAACGCAGAAACCGCGCCCGAAATTCTACGTCGCGGCCACCGGCATGATCGATTCGTTCGAATTCGCCGGGAAGATGGGCTTCTCGGTGATGAGCGTGCCGATGGCGGCCGACAAACTGCGCGAGTCGCTGGAGGCCTACCGGGCCGCCTATCGTGCCGCCGGACATCACGGTAACGGTGAAGTGATGCTTGCGTTTCACATGTTCGTCGATGAAGATGGCGAACGCGCGCGGCGGATTGCCAAACCTCATATCGAAGGTTACTTCCGGTCGCTGATCGATGCCGGCAAGGATTGGAGCCAGGGGACGACCTCGACCGACTACGTCGATTACGACAAGCGCTACGAGCGGCTGAAAACGATGACGATGGAGTCGATGATTGCGAACGGCAGCGCGCTGGTCGGCACGCCGGCCGAAGTGATCGCGGCACTGACGAAGCTAGCTGCGGAGATCGGCGGGATCGAGCACGCGTCGATGCAAGTGAACTTCCACATGCTGCCGTACGCGGATGCGCTGCATTCGATGCAGTTGTTCGGACGCGAGGTGATTCCGCACTTCGCGAACGCGCCGGCGATCGCATAGCTTGAGCAGTCTGAAGTTACGCGCGGCCTTCGCCGAGAACGTGCGCTCGCGGGCGCTGCTCGAGGGCGGATCGTTCCGGAAGGCATCGAGCTCGAATCGATCGCGCTTTCGCCCGGTGAGATCTTTGCGCGGCAGCTGAAGGGCGCGGAGTTCGACGTTTCGGACATGTCGATCGCGTCGTTCATGATTGCGACCTCGCATGGTCCGACGGATTTCGTCGGGTTTCCGGTGTTTACGGCGCGACGGTTCTTCCATACCGGGGTCTTCGTGCGAACGGCCGCGGGGATCGAGAAGCCGGCCGATCTGCGCGGTAAGCGGGTCGGCGTTCCGGAGTTTCAACAGACGGGCGTCGTGTGGGTGCGTGGCGTGCTCGAGCACGAGTTCGGCGTTGCGCCGGCGGACATGGAGTGGTTCATGGAACGCAATCCCGAGACGAGCCATGGCGGCGCGACGGGGTTTACGCCGCCGCCGGGGATCCGGCTGACGTATATTCCGGTTGAGACGAACCTCGGCGAGATGCTGGTTGGCGGCGGGCTTGATGCGGTGCTGTTTTATTCGCCGCGTGGGAACGACGTTGACCGTAGCACGATCGACTTCAAGACGCGATCCGAGGTGCGCACGTTGTTTGCTGATCCGGTTGCTGAAGGCCGGCGTTATTATGCGAAGACGGGCACGTTTCCGATCAATCATTGCATGGTGGTGCGGCGTACGGTTGCGGAGCGCGAGCCGTGGGTTGTGGCGAGCATGTATGATGCGTTCGTTGCGGTGCAGGCGGAGAATGCGCGGCAGCGAGCTGCGCTGCTCGAGCCGTATCTGCAGGTGGGAGCTGTCGATGCTGCGGAGCTGGGTTCGGACCCGATGGTTTATGGGGTGCGGAGTAATCGCGCGGTGCTTGAAACGATTGCTATGTATTTGCACGAGCAGGGTTTGACGGATCATGTCGTGCGGCTCGAAGAGATTTTTGCTCCGAGTATGCTCGATACTTAGGCTTGGGAGATGCTTGGCCACGACGATTGAGGCGGTCCCTCGACGACGCGCCCTTCCGGGCGCTTTGCTCGGGATGACAGGGGGGGACGACGCTGCTTGTTAGCGGGCGTAGGTGCGGGTGAGGTGTTGTTCGGCTGCGGGGAATGATTTGGGGGTGGTGGCGGCGGCGATGACGCGGTCGGGGCGGATTAGGATGACGGCATCGCGGTTTAGGGCGAGTTCGCGGGCGAAGGCGGCGTGCGTGTCGGCTACTGTTGTGCAGCCGGGTTGCGGGAGGGCGATGAATTCGCCTGAGCACAGGCGCACGTGGCGCGGGTTGAGGGCCGTCAGCATTGGTGAGGTGGTTTGCGGTATGGCCGGGTTGCCGGATGCGCTGATCGAGAGTAGGGCGAAGCCGTCGCCGAGGACGTCGTCGAGGCGGCGCGGGATGTTTTGGTCGTCGACGACCATCGGGTTCGGGGCGAGCCGTCCGGTGAGGTGCGCGAGCGGGCCTTTGTTGTGGACGAAGCCGTCGCGGTAGCTGGCTTTCGGTTTGAAGCGCATTTCGGCGATGTACTCGCGCAGGCCGGGGACGTGGCGGGCCGTGCCGAGGAAGACGTCCCGCGCCCTCGCCGCATTCGAGTCGCGCGACATGACGACGGTGCCGATGATCTCGGAGAGCTTGAGCATCGCGCGGACATGGGGTTTGCGTTCGCGCTCGTAGGTGTCGAGCAACGTGTCGCCGGCATGGCCGTGTACGACTTGCGCGAGTTTCCAGCCGAGGTTGAACGCATCGCGAATGCCGGCGTTCATGCCTTGGCCGGCAAACGGCGGCATCAGGTGCGCGGCGTCGCCGGCGAAGAAGAGCCGGCCGGAGCGCCAGCGCGGGCTCACGCGCGAGTGAAAGCGGTAGGGTGCGATGCGGATGATGTCCGCATCCGGCAGATCGCGGCGGCCTTGCAGCCAGCGGCGCACGTCGTCGGCGCTGCGCATTTGCTCGGGATCTTCGCCGGGCAGGTACATGAACTCGTAGCGCAGCCGGCCGTCGCGGCCCGGTACCGCGACGTACGGGCGTGGGTTGCCGCAGTAGAACTTCGAGTAGCGATCGGTTTCGGTTGAGTTGATGGTGTCGACGATCAGCCACGGCTGGGCATGGGTGTCGCCTTCGAGTTGGATGCCGAGGGCCTCGCGGACCGGCGATGCCGCGCCGTCGCACGCGATGGCATAGCGGGCGCGATAGGTCTGGGGCCAGCCGTCATTTCCGCGTGTTTTGACGCGTGACGCCGTCCGCGTCTTGTTCGACCGACGTCACCGTGCGTCTCGAAGCGCACGTCGGCACGTTCGGCCAGCGTGCGCGCCAAGCAGATTGACGAAGTCCGGTTGCGAGAACCCGTTGCGGCAGCCGTAACCGTAGCGCGTCGCGTTGGCGCTTACGCGGGCTAGCTCGCGGCCATTGCCGGTGTACCAGCGCGTGCCGTAACCTGGTAAGATAAGCGGCTGCAGTTGCGGGATGAGCCCGAGGGTGGCCATCGCGCGCATCGACTCGTCATCGAGCGTGACGGCGCGTGGTTCCACGACGGTCGCGGCTTCGCGTTCCAGCAGCGCCACGCGTGCGCCGTGCGCATGAAGGAACAAGCCGGCGGCTAGGCCGGTTGGTCCGGCACCGATGACGATGACGTCGTAGGGGTTGGTCAATTGCGCAGCAGCTCGGGATCGACGTACCCGGTTTCGCCGTAGCGCTCGACGTACGCTTTGATCTCGGTCATCAGTTCGTCGACCGGGCGCGAGAGGTCGATCTGCGCCAGGAACGTTTGGCGCGCTTTCAGCCCGGTCGGCCAGTACACTTCGCACCGGTTGTGGTCGGGATCGAAGAAGTAGACGCCGACGGCGTTGCCGTGCGAGACGATGCGGTCGAATTCCACGCCGGCGGCTTTCAAGCGTTCCCAATAGGCCACGACGTCTTGTAACGATGGGCAGCGAAAGCTGACCTGCTGGATCAGGCGTTCGTCGCGGCCGGCCGTGCGGCCGCGGCAGACGAGAAATTCGTGATGCTCTTCATCGGGCCGCGATGAAAGAAAATACATCCCGTTGTTTTCGTCGGCGTCGGTCAGCGTGAGGCCGAGCAGGTCGCGGTAGAAGCGGAGCGAGCGGTCCACGTCGTCGACGAAGATCCCGACGTGGCCGAGTGAGGCAATACGAGGCGTCATGCGCGTCCCATCCCGCGTCGGCGAGCGGCTCCCCTACGAGGCGTTCTTGTGCCGCAGAACGAAGCGTTCTGGTATGCAGAACACCGCGGCCGCGGTATCCGGTCGAAGCGGTCGGCAATGCCCTCCAGCTGCTGCTGGAGTTTCGTGAGCGGCCGTCGATCGGGGTCACCGAAGCGAGCCGGCTGCTCGGCGTCGCGCGGTCGACCGCGCACCGGCTGCTCGCGATGCTGGCCCATTTCGAGTTCGTCGTGCAGAACGAGAACACGCGCGCCTATCACGCCGGTCCGGCGCTGGTTGCACTTGGCAGCGTCGTCGCTGCCAACGACGATGTGCACAGTGCAGTGCGGCCGCATCTGGAGACGCTGGCGTCCACGTTCGGCGAGACGGTGCATGTGTGTACGCTGCGCGGTGCCGACGTTGTGTTTTTGGGTGGGGTGGAGTCGACGAAGGCGTTGCGGGCGGGGAACCGCACCGGGACGGTGCTTGCTGCGCATACAACGTCGGGTGGTAAGGCGATGCTGGCGGTTCTTGGCGATGCTGCGGTGCGGGAGCGGTATCCGCGTGAGGCGTTGCCGGCGTTGACGAGGCGGACGATCCGTACGCGGACCGCGTTGTTGCGCGATCTGCAGCATGTGCGGGAGCGGGGGTTTGCCATCAACGACGCGGAGAGTGAACCGGGGTTGTATGCGTTGAGCTGCGCCGTGTTGAGTCGCACGGGGGAGTTGCGGGGGGCGATTACGATTTCGGGGCCCGCAGGCGCGGTTTCGCACGACCGATCGGGCGCGGATGGTTGCGGCGTTACGCAGCGCCTGCAAAGCTGCGGGTGCCGCGATTCGTTAACCTCAATCCATCATTGGCGGGTGTCGCCCGGAGGGGCGGCGATGACTACGGGCGCGGTATCGGTGCGGGCAAAACGTGAGGCGTAGGCCTTGTCCGCGAAAGACAAGTCCCACATCAGCAGCGGATTAAAATTCCGGATCTCCGGATATTGCAGCACGGCGACATCGTACGCGTGGGTGAGACCTTCCGGCGTCGGGATCGGAAACGGGGCGATTTCCGCGGTTTGGATCGAGCAGAATCGATCGATTGCTGCATCGTCTGCGAGCGCAAAATGCTCGCGCAAAAGATCGATCGCTTCAAGAGCGAGTTCGCGAAACCAGACGGGTTCGGCGTTTATGCGTGCGCAGGTGTCGAACATTGCTTCCACAAGCAGCGTGACGGCCTCGCCCTCGCGCTCGATGAATGCGCGAGTGGTCGTCGGAATGATGTGCGCTCCGTCGAAGGCATATTCTTCATAGGGAATCTCGATCAAGCCGGCGGCGCGCGCGCCATCTGCGTACGACGGAAGCATGAAGCACGCATCACACGTGCCGTCGGCTACTTTCTTCCAGTGGCCCCAGCGGCCCGTATCGCTCTCGGCGAACGCAATGCACTCGACATCGCTCGCCAGCCGCATCGTTTGCAGGAACGCCTTCGGAAATGAATATTGCGGACCGGTCAGGCGGACGGCGAGCTTTCGGCCGCGCAAATCATCGAGTGACGTGATGCCGGGACGTGCTAACAGAACTTCGGGCCAAGTATGTGCGGCGGAGGCGACCGTAACGAAGGGCACGCCTTGCGCGGTGTAGCGCTGAAGCCCCCAATAATTCTCGGCCAATGCATCTATCTCGCCGCGGCGCAACGCCTCACCCCAGTCCTCCGAGCCCTGCTGTTTATGGCGGCTGAGCTCAAGTGTCAATCCACTGGCCTCGGCGTAACGGCGCACGCCGTAGAGAAACGGCAAGCGATCGACGTCGCGGTACCGCATTCGCAAAACAGCCATCATGCAACTCCGAGCGGAGCCTGCGCTTCAGTTGGAATTTCGAACGGCGTCCAGAACGCTACGGACAAGCCCATGATGGCGCGATAGAAGGCCTCATACACGAGAAACTCCGGCTTGCGGTCGCCGAGAATACCCATAAGGGTGATCCACTGCCGCAACTCGACAAGACCGTTCTCGAGTAGATCGCTTGACTGGAGATCGGCGAGCTTCGCGTTTTGGCCTTCCCGAAGCCACGCCACGACCCGCTTGTCGAACGCTTCGGCGATTGCGCCGACTTGGTAAGGCCCCGAATAAGCTTCGTATGGGAATCCGGCGCTGAAGTGGGAGAGACCGCCGGAAGCATAGACTGCCACCCGCAACGGTGACGACCACGTCGCCAGCGCTGTGCGTAAAGCTTGTCCGAACGCGTAACAGCGTGCCGGCGAAGGCGCCGGCACGTGGATGGCATTGACGAAGAACGGGATAACGGGCACTTGCGGGTTGAGGTAGCTCATGATTTGTGCGTGGGCGTGCGAGATGAGCTCGTTGTCCTTGAAGGCGCGAATTCCGACGATGTCGATGCTCTGGTCTAAACAGGACCGGTAAAGATGCTGCGCCAGTTCCACGTGGTTGTGATAGACGTTACGCAATCCATCATTGTTGTCGTAGTTGACCGAGATGAAGCTTTCGCCGACGAAGCCCGCGAACTGCGGGGTTTGGTCGCGGTACAATTCATCCTGATCGTCGCCGAGCATAATTAAAACGTCGGGCATAAACGCCTCGAACTCGCGCTTGAGGCGCCCGAATCCGTCCTGGATGCCTTTATATCGCACGACATTTTCTTCGAGCGTCTCGCCGGCGATTCCAGCGACTTCCGGCGGCGTCGTGCCGAACTTGGCACTGTAGCGTGCGCGAGTTCGCGCGCGGCGTGCCTCCCACTCGGTGGGATCAGTAAATGCGTACGCGTGTGACGATGCCATTCCGGCAAGGGTAACCGACATGTGCGAGCCTCAGAGGAGCGGGTGGATGTAGTTATTAATCCCGGCAGGCGCTATCGCTTAAATGTTGTGTGGGAGAATGTATTATGATTCGTGAGACGATCGAGAGCCCCGATGGTGGACCCAAACACATGCCAGGAATGGTGGCTGGCGTCCGTGCCGGGGACTTCATCTTTTTTTCGGCCATTCGAGGCCGTGATCCGATAACGAATGGCTTCAGCGACGACACGCGGGTGCAAGCCGCGCACGCGTTCGACGCGCTTAAAGCGCTGCTGGAGCATCAGGGCCGCTCGCTGCGAGACGTCGTGAAGGTTACGATGTACATGAACGAGCTTACGTACCGCGATCCGATCCATGAGGTCTGGATGAAGTACTTTCCGCTTGATCCACCGGCTCGCACTGCATTCCAAGTTGTCAATGCGAGCGCCTCACCAAGCGGGAACGCGCATTTCGTACTCGACGTCATCGCTTTGGCGCGCTAGCGGCGACCCACGACTTCGAAGGCGGATCCCAGCGCACGATTGTTGCGTATCGTTCGTCGAGGCCTCGCTGTGGAACGGCTACGAAATCGTATACGCCGTCAATTCCCGGATAGCTGCGTTGGCCGGCGATGTAGTCGCGTACCTGTGCAGCAGTGGCGGTCGGGCCGAGATGCCTTAACGCAGCGATCACGATCGAAGCTGGATCCCAGACGTCGCCGGCTGCGGAGTCGGGTCGAATGGCTGCGGCCGCGCTCGCGCGCAAGAACGACTGGATGACTCCTTTGAGTGCCGGCGGCGCCGATTGTGGTGCGAAGTATGGAAATGCGACGAAGTATAACGTCTTGACGCCGAACGACGCATACTGATCCATCTGCGCGTAGGTCATGTTTCCGGTCGAGGTGAGCACGGGCATCTTGAGGCCGGCGTCGGCATACGAATGCAACAGGGTTCCGAGGCCCGTGCCGGTTGCCCAGCAGAAGCACACTTGCGCTTGTGCCGCCGCCAGACGCGTGAACTGCGCCGAGGCTGAAAGATCCGCCGGTGCGACGTGCTCCGTCGCGACCAGGACCATGTCGTGATTTGCCGGGGCCTGCAGCGCCGCGGCTAACGTGCGTTCTCCGTCTTGGCCAGTGGCGTCGGTGATTGCGATTTCGCCGAGTCGCCTAATCCCGAGGTCGCGAAAATACCGTGTCGCCGCAAGCGAGATGTCGTCCGATGAGACGCCGGCGGAGAAGACGTAGCCACCCGCTGGAGGCTTCCCGGCCGGCGAGAAGCAGTAAGTAACGGCGTGCTCGCCGATGACCGGCTCGGCGGCGGCGCAGCTTGCGAAAATCGTCGGGCCGAGGACAACCGGCGATTTTGACTGCACGATCTTGTTGGCGAGTTGAACGGCGACGACCGGACTACTCTGATCGTCTTCGAAGTCGAAAGCGAGTTGCCGGCCTCCGATTCCGCCTTCGCGGTTCGTCTGTGTCTGCAGTACCGAGAGAATCTGCTTCTCGTCGTTTCCAAAGAAGGCGGCGCTGCCGGTCAGCGAGAGGATCACCGGGATGGTAACAGGCTCGTCGGCAAAGGTGTTCGCCGGTATTCCGAGCAGGAGGAGCGACACGAGCGCCGCCACCATGGCTTTTGACATAAGAACCCCACTTGCGTACAGGATCACTCGAATGGTCGTCTTGAAGATATATCTTTATTTTGTCAGTCCGTCAATATTACCCGGCGATGCCAAAGGCGTCTGACGAGTGGCAACAGGTCCAAACCCGCGGAATCCGGCACGCGTAAGGCGCGGGCACCTAAAGTACAGCGTCCTAGAAGTCATCGCGGTCCATGCCCGCAATGGCTACGAAGTCATCAAGGAATTGGAGGCACGTGGGGGCCGGCCGAGCGCGGGGTCTGTCTACCCCGTGCTTGCAGCGCTGGTCAAGGACGGATCGTTGAGAGTCAACGCAGTGGATGGGCGAAATGAATATATCATCACGCCTAGAGGCAAGACCCTGCTCGTCGAATATCCGCGACCGCATGGCGCGTACGACGTGGACGACGTGGAGTCGTTTCTGGCCGTGAAGGATGCAAACAAAAAGCTTACGCAGGTCGTCCGTGAGGTGTCGCGCGCAGTCGGCCGTGCAAAGCGCCGTAAGCTAATGCGAATCCTTGACGCTTGCCGCTCTGAGGTTGAGGCGCTGGTCTGAGTTCGGCGCCGGACGACCGCGACGACTAGAGTTTCAAGGCAGCGTTGAGGTATTGCTCGTCGACGGCGCTGCGCCCGACAAATGCCTTGTTCGTAATGACCCCTGCATTCTTCAGAAGTTCGATGGTATTTCCCAGCGCGTTCAGATCGATGGACGCATTGTGGGGCGGATCTTTCCCGTGCCGCGGGCCGGCGACATAATAATCATATGCCTGCGTGGCCGCTGCGACCGAAACCGGCGTCTCCTTCGCTAGCAGCGCAATGGCGGTTGAGCGATTCTTGGGATCGAGGATGAAATTGCACCCTTTGGCAAAGGCCGAGAGAAACCGGGTAGCGGCCACGCGGTTGGTTTGCAGCCACTTGCGTGTCGAGAGAACCGGACCGTTCCAGTAGACGGCCCGCGCGCCGAAGCGGGTTATTACGTGATCCTTGTCTGCGATGCCAGCGTCGCTAAGGTCGAATGGATCGCTAAGCATCGCGGCATCCGCTCTGCCGGCAGTGAGCGCGGCGACGCGAGCGGTCGTTGGGCCACCGACGTAGAGCGGGTTCCATTTGCCGGCACCGAGGGCGTCGTTCAGCAGCGCTTCCGAAATAATGGTGTTCGAGCCGTTATGCGCTGGAAGTGCTATCGTTTTTCCGATCAACTGCGTCACCGACGTCGTGTCGTTCGGCCCAATTAGGGAGAGCGGCGCGCCTTCCGAGGAGGCGATGACGACGATTTGATCCGTCTGACCATTTCCGACCGGTACAAGCTCGCCGACACTACCGACCGCGATGTCGGCTTCACCACTTATGAGGGCGCTGACAATCGCGGGATCGCCGATAATTGAGAAGACGCGGTCGAGCGTGACGCCGGCATTATCGAAATAATGCTGGGACTGTGCGCCGTAGAGACACCATGCGCCCATGCCGCTACCGTACGTAACGAGCTTCAACGATGGATTCGGCTCATTCGCACCCAGCAACGTGAACGAAATGATGAGGAGTAGCCGCTTAATGACGATGTTCACGATACCATAGCTTTCCGGGCAAGTGAAAAATCCCACATGAGGAGCGGGTTGAAGTGGTTTAGTTGCGGATATTGCTCGGCTGCGAGCACGCGCGCGTTCTCGATTCCGGCCGCAGTAGGCACTGGTATTTCCCAGACCTCATCGCGCAGCAGCCGGCTGATACGCTTACGCCGTTCCGGCGAGCTGAGGTCGAAGTGTTCGGCGAGAGCATTGCTTGCTTCGACGACCGCGTGGTCGAGCGCGGCTTCGTCCGCGATGACGGCTGCCGAAGCGTCGAACATCGCCCGGACGAGGAGCGTGAATGCCTCGTATTTGCGCTCGAACAGGCCTTGGGTCGTGGTGATGGTTACGTGGCCGCCTTCGAAGGCGAACGGCGGAAAGTCGATCGGCTGCAAACCCGCTGCGAGGGGCTCATCGGCGTAAAGTGGTGCCACGAAACACGCGTCGCAATCGCCATTGACGACGTGCGTCCAGTGCCGCCATCGACCGGCATCTCGTTCGCTGTAGGTTATGAACTCGATGTCCTCCCAGCCGAGCTGCCGGAAGAACACGGGCGGAAAAACGGCTTGCGGGCCGGTGCCGCGTACAGCAATCCGCTTTCCGCGCAGGTCCTGCAATGTGCGCAACGGCGGACGCGCGAGTAGCAGCTCCTTCAGTTGATGATTGCCGGACGCGAGCGCGATGAAGGGCACCCCATCCGCGCGGTAGCGCTGCAGGCGCCAGTAGCTCTCCGCGATGAGGTCTGTTTCTTCGGACTGTAACACTTCGGCCCAATCCGCCTTTCCCGTGCGCTTGTGTTCTTCCAAGTGCAACGTGAGACCGTGCCGGCGGGCGTGATCGCGAATCAGCAGAAGGTAAGGTAGGCGGTCGACGTCGTGGTAGAGGGCATGTAGTTCCATCACGAACGGGCGACGGCCGTAACGTCGAGTACGAAATGCGGCTTTCCACGCGGCGACGCGCTCGCATTGACAACGCCGACCGCGGTGCGCGCCGGCGGGTTCTCGGAAAAGTACGTTCGCCACACTTCGTGGAATGGATTACGATACGCCACATCGTTCATGTAAAGCGTGACCTTGACGATATCGGCGAGCGCGCCCCCTTCGTGCTCCAGGATCATCTTGACGGTCTCGAATGCATGCCGCGCTTGCTCGCGTGTGTCATTGGTGAACTTCTTCGTCTCCGGATCACGGCCGCGAACGGCGGAGAAGAAGATCATGCCCCCACCTTGGACGGCATTGACAAGCATGCTGCGTTCAACGCCCTCGGGTCCGTTGACGGTGCGGCGCCCCGCAAGTTGCTCCGGGCGCGCGAGCGTAATGATGTCGAGCACGAAGTGTGCGCCGTCCCCTGGCTGCTCGCCGGCGTCGACGATTTCGAACGAATTGCGCGCCGGCGGATCGGCCGGAAAAACCTTGAGCCATACATCGTGGATGGGGTCGCGGTATGCGAGGTCGCTCATGAAGCTGGTAACTTTCAGCACGTGGCGCATCGAAAGCCCGCGCTCGCGCAACAACGCGTCCAGTATGGCGAACGCGTTCTCGGCTTGCACGCGCGTGTCCGCGCTGAATAGCCCGTCAGCATCCGCTCCCCGCAACCCGCCAATGAAAAGGAAGCCACCGGCCTCGACCACGCCGCGTTGATTCAGCGTCCGGCTCCGCTGCGAACGGGCTGTCCCGAACGAACATCGTCGCAAAAACGTTTTGCCGCTTCGTACACCGGAACGGCCAGCGGTCCGTACGCCGATCGCGGGTTGTCGAGTTCCTCAACGCGCAGCCCTAGCACGTTGTGAACGACACAGACTTGACCGTCGCAGTCGTCGCCGGAGCCGCCGCCGGCGAGCGTCGGTACGGCCAGTTCGCGCGTGAGTTCCGCTGCAAGCTCGGGGGGCACACGCGTGAAGACGAGCGCGAATGCACCCGCCTCGACCAGGGCGTGCGCGTCACGTCGGATTTGGTCGTTTGCGACATTGGCTGCGGTGCTGCGAAAGTTGCCCCCGAAGGCAAGCGCGGTTTGCGGTGTGAGTCCCATATGGCCCATGACCGGGATTCCGGCGGTTACGATCGCCTTGACCGTTGACGCGAAGGGCTCGCCGCCTTCGAGCTTGACGGCGTCGGCACGCGATTCTTTCAGAAAGCGTCCGGCGTTCGCGACGGCTTGCCGTGTATCGATCTGATATGAGAGGAACGGCATGTCGCCGACAACGAGGGCGCGCTTCGCAGCGCGGCCGACCGAGCGCGTCAATAGCACCATCTCGTCCATCGTCGCTTCGATGTCGTCTTCGCCGAGAACGTATTTGCCACCCGAATCGCCGACGAGCAGTATATCCGCCCCCGCCCGTTCGAGGATGCGGGCCATTTCGTAATCGTACGCCGTCATTGCGACGACGCGTTTGCCGTCACGTTTAAGTTGGAGAATGTCGGCGATTGTCGTGCGTGCCAAAGAAACCCCTAAGCCGACGCGGAAGCGGTTGAGCCGGCCCGCGCGCGCGTGACTTCCGCCGGCAGCATGGTAGCGAACTCGACCGCGTTCCCGTCCGGATCATGCACGTAAACGTGGCGGCGACCGGGAAAAGAACCGTGGTCCATGTCGCGGCAATCCCAATACACGAGACCTTTAGTTTTGAATTCCTCGATAGTTTCTTCGAAGCGCTCCGGTTCGATCAGGAAGGCGTGATGGAAGAGTGTCGAGGGTGCGGCAGGATCTCCGGGCGGATTCGGGCGCACGTAGGCGTTCGGCATTTTGGTGAGCACGAACATGGCATCACCGGTGGTCATGAACGTCATGATCGGATTCGTTCGGACAACTTCGCATCCGACAACATCCCGGTAAAATGCCGTCGAGCGTTCGAGATCGTTCACCCCAATGGTGATATGCAGAAAGCCGTGGGTTTTCATGGAATCGCCTCTTTCGCTTGCAACTGCTATTTGGTAGCGCGGTCGAGAAATGACGTGTCAACGGCGGTATGATAATCGAAAGTGGGGTTGGTGATAATACCGGCAGCTTTGAGGACGCCAACCGTGTTGGCGAAGCCTTGCATGTCGATCGCCGCATTACGCGGCGGGCTATGCCCTTTGTTCGGACCAGCCACGTAGTAGTCATAGGTTTCGGCTGCGGCCTCGTCGCGCAGCGGTGTGTTTTTCGCCAATACGCGGATCGCGGCTTGCCGGTTCTTGGGATCGAGAATGAAATTACATCCGCGGGCGAATGCGCGCAAGAAGCGTATCGCGGCATCGGGGTTCTTGGCCAGCCAGCTGC
Source organism: Vulcanimicrobiota bacterium (assembly GCA_963845455.1). GTDB lineage: Bacteria > Vulcanimicrobiota > Vulcanimicrobiia > Vulcanimicrobiales > Vulcanimicrobiaceae > Lustribacter. The sequence continues at coordinate 354,597 of CAWJSM010000011.1, forward strand.
GCGTCGACATTACGGGACCGTTGAAGAAGCGTAGACGCGAACCGAAGCGTGTCAGTACGTGATAATCGCCGAGACTCTGGATGTCGGCGGGATCGTTGATATAGGCAGCTGACGCTTTGCCTGCCGTCATCTCGGCTAGCCGCGGTCCGACGGATCCACCCACGTAGAGCGGTGTCCATTTGTCTTTACCGACAAATTCGTTTACGAGAGCCTCTCCGATCACGGCATTCGAACCGTTTTTCTGGGAAAGTGCGATCGTTTTCCCGACCAGTTGTGCCGGCGAGGTAATCGAAGTCGGCGCGATCAACGAAACCGGCGCGTCCTCCGAGGCTGCGATCACGACGAGCTGATCCGTCTGGCCGTTTGCGAACGGCACGATCGTGCCGGCGCTACCCAACGCGATGTCCGACTGCCCGCTGATTAGTGCACTAACGATGAGCGGGTCACCGATGATATTGACGACTTCGCCGAGCCGCACGCCGGCTTGCGTGAAAAAGTTCTGATCCTGCGCGGCATAGACGCACCATGGCCCGATTCCCGTGCCGTATTCCGCCAAGTTGACTGTGAGCATCGGCCCAGGCGTCGTATCGGCGGCGTTCGCCGATGGGACGACCATGATAGCCAGGGCGGAGAGCGTGATGAACGCCGCGGCGCGGGTCAGTCGTGCGCGTGTGGATGCCATGTTACCGTCCTCGAGAACCGCAAAGAGGGACGCCTGCGCGGTGCATTGTATCGCCGCTCAGACAAAAGTGTCAACAATCCTGCTCGCGATCGATTTTTTGGAGGGTTCGGATGATCCGGTTCTCTCGTCTCCTCGTCGCGGTGATGATCGTGTTCGCCGTGAGCGCACAGTCGGCTACCGATGTGGGCGTTCAAAGCGTGAACATCTCGACGTACGGCGGCGGCATCGGACATTGGTGCCTCTACGCTGCTGAAGACCAAGGATATCTGGAACAGGCGAAAGTGAAGATCGGGAATCACCTGACTATTTTCGGAGATCCGAACATTATCACGTCGCTTCTCAGCGGCGATGTGGATATCGCTCTCGGCAGTGCCGGCACGATCGTGCCGGCGGCAAACGGTCAGACGGATCAGATTGTCATCATCGCGCAAACCGAAGCCTTTCCGGTGTCGCTCGTAGCACCCGAAGCGATCACCTCGGTTTCACAACTCGCCGGCAAAACGATCGCCATGCAGCCCAACAACGCGTCACCCTCCATTCTCGGCGCGCACCTGATTGACGGCCTCATCGGGAAGGGCAAATGGACGCCGCTTTATTTGGGCGGTCCCGATGCGGCCCATGTTGCATTGCTGGGAACGGGCAAGGCCGATGCGGCCATGGTCAACGATCCGGTCACACTCGACCCGGCATTGCACCTCCATTTACTCACTCGCCTTGTGAGCCGGCCGTCACTCGTGAACGGTCCGGCGTTTGCGACGAGGCATTTTCTGCAGACGCGTCCTGACGCGGCGATCCGATTTTTGGCGGCCTTCTCGAAGGGCTGCAACTTCCTGCTCGACCCGAGGAACCGCACCGCCGCGATCGGATATCTCGTGAACCAGTCTCACGTGTCACCGGCAGCCGCCGAGAACGCGTACGAGTACTACGTTGCTGGTCCGCTGCGTGGTCAAGTTCCGCCACGCGATGCGCGGGTCGACGTCGCGGGTTTCGAGCGTGCGGTCGATTTGCTCAAGGCTGCGGGGACCATCACGAACAAGGCCTTCGATCCCAAAAGCATCATCGATACGTCCTACCTCAGCAAAGGCATTCAAATGGCGAGCTCTTTCAAATGATTGCGCTTTCCGTCGGGGCGCCCAATTCGTTCGTTGCGGCTAGCCCGCCCTTGAAGATGCTCGTCGGGACCGTCGACGGGGTCATCACCCTCGAGCGCGTGCCGGGGGAGGGGTGGCGCGTGGGCGATCGCTCGTTGAGCGGACGGCACGTGAGTTCGATCGTGATCGAGCCGGACGGCGGCCTCATTTGGGCAGGCGTCTACAAAGGGGGCGTATACGCGAGCACGGATGGCGGCGCTACGTGGAACGTGCGCAATGACGGGCTCGGCGAAGCGCATGTGTACTGCCTTACATCCGCGAATGGCGGATCTGCGCTCTATTGCGGAGTCGAGCCCGCCGGGCTCTTTCGCAGCGAGGATCGCGGCGAGACGTGGCATGCGATGCCGCAGATTTGCGACGTTCCAAGCACTAATATCTGGAATTTTCCGGCCCCGCCGTTTACTGCGCATGTGAAGAACGTCGCCGTCGACGTCAAGCACAACCGGGTGTTCGTTGCCGTTGAACAGGGCGCGCTTCTCCGCAGCGACGATGGTGGAGCGACGTTTCGTGATCTGCATGGGTTTTTCAATGATGTTCACCGTATCGCGATCGATCCGTCGAACGCGGACGTGATCTTCATTTCGACCGGAGCTGGTGTGTACCGAAGCGTGGATGCCGGTGAACGATGGACGCGGATGACCTCTAACGCGACCGGCATCGGGTACCCGGACGCTCTCATCATCGACCCGCGCGATCACAATACGATCTTCATCGCGGGCTCGCATGCGACGCCGGGAACGTGGCGCAAGACGCACACGGCAAATGCGCAAGTGTTACGAAGCCGAAATGGCGGCGTCAGTTGGGACATGATTCGGAACGGCCTTCCCGCGCATCTGCGCGGAAACGTCGAGGCGATGACATTAGCGGTCGAGGGCACCGAAGCCGAGCTGATCGCCGGGACAACCGAGGGCGATCTCTACTCCTCGCGTGATGATGGAGAAACCTGGGCGCGGATCGCCGCTGATCTGCCGCCTATTTCCAAATTCGGCCATTATCTTGCGCTCACGCTACCGGTGGGCGGCCGCTGATGGCCGACCGGCTTACCGTCGAGCTCCTGCGCCGTTCGATTCAGGAATTCAATGCGGTGCGCGCCGGCGATCCGTCATGGATCGTCGATCTTACGGGAGCGCAACTCGCTGGTACGAATATGCGCGGCGCAAATCTCGCAGACGCCGACTTACGCGCTGCGGACTTGTCATGGTGCGATCTTTCAGGAAGCGATTTGCGACGAGCGTATCTCGACTGGTCCGACCTGCTCTGGTGCGACTTAACCGACGCAAATCTCGCGGAGGCTCATTTGCACGGCGCAAACCTGTACGGTGCTCGCGGCTTGCGGCGGATCGATTTCGAGCGAACCTTGACAGCCATGCGTGAGGCCGTGACCTTCGTCGATTGACCCTCACTACCGGGGCGTGTCTCCGGGCGGCGCTGCGATGACTGCCGGGGCGCTCTCGGTCAATCCGAACCGCCGCGCATAAGAGGCGCGTGCGAATGAAAGATCCCACATCAGCAGCGGATTGAAGCCGTTCATTTCCGGATATTGCAACACCGCCACATCGTAAGCGTGCGCCAGACCCTCGGGAGTCGGCATCGGCACGGCTGCAATCTCGGGTTGCTGGAATGCGCAAAAGCGATCGATTGCGGCATCATCTTCCAGCTGAAAGTGCTCGCGCAATGCCTCGAGCGATTCGACGGTGAGTTCGCGAAACCAAGCTGGGTCGGCGTTCACGCGCGCGCACGTGTCGAACATCGCTTCGACAAGCAGGGCTACGGCTTCACGGTTGTGCTCGATGAACGATTCGGTGGTGGTCGGGATGATATGCGCGCCATCAAACGCGTACGATCCGTACGGAACCTCGATCAGTCCCGCTGCCTTTGCTTCCTCGGCATAGGACGGCAACATAAAACATGCATCGCAGGTTCCGTCAACCACCTTTTTCCAGTGGCCCCAACGACCGGTATCGCTCTCGGCATAGACAGCGAACTCAACGTCGCCTGCAAGTTCTGCGGAAGCCAGCAACGCTGATGGAAAGGAGCGTTGTGGGCCGGTCAGGCGTACCGCCAGTTTCTTTCCGCGCAGGTCCGCGAGCGATTTAATCCCGGGGCGAGCCAGCAACAGTTCGACCCACGCGTGCGCCGCCGAAGCAACGGTAACCAGTGGAACGCCTTGAGCACGATAGCGCTGCAGAGCCCAGTAGTTTTCCGCGAGGGCGTCAACATCGCCGCGACGCAATGCCTCGCCCCAGTCCTCTCCGCTAACTTGTTTGTGCCGGCTGATCTCGAGGTCGAGTCCGCGTGCCTTTGCGCTCTGCCGCAGGCCGTTGAGAAACGGCAAACGGTCGACATCGCGGTAACGTATCCGCATTTGAGGCACTAGGCGACACCAGCCGCAACACGCGCTTCGGCAGACAAGTCAAACGGCTTCCACGACGCTACGCTGATACCCATGATCGCACGGTAGAAGGCATCATATACCAGCCATGCTGGTTTCCGGTCCCCCAAAATTCCCATGAGCGTTACCCACTGCCGCAGTTCGACGAGTCCGTTATCGAGCAGATCCGACGACGTTAACTCGCCGAGTTTGTGGTTCTGGCCATCCTGGAGCCAGCCCACGACGCGACGATCGACGTCTTCTGCGATCGAGCCGACTTGGTACTGCCCGGTATACGCCTCGTACGGGAAGCCGGCGCTGAAATGCGACAGTCCGCCGGAAGCGTAACATGCGACGCGCAGCGACGACGGCCAGGTTGCGAGAGCCGCCCGGATGGCCTGCCCGAATGCGTAGCAACGTCGCGGCGAGGGTGCCGGCACGTGAATCGCGTTGACGAAGAGCGGGATGACCGCGACCTTTGGATCGAGATAGCTCATGATCTGAGCATGCGCGTGCGAGATCAACTCGTCGCCGGCAAACGATCGAATTCCGACAGCGTCGATCTCCTGCTCGAGGCACGACCGGTAGATATGCTTCGCGAGGGCGCTATCGTTATGGTAGGTGTTGCGCAAACCGTCGTTCCCGTCACGGTTCACCGAAACGAATTTCTCGCCGGTGTAAACGGCGAATTGGGGCGTTTGATCGCGGTAGAGTTCATCTTGATCGTCACCGACCATGATCAGCACATCGGGCTTGAATGCCTCGAAGTCGGCCTTTAGACGGGCAAAACCGTCCTGGACAAGCTTGAAGCGAGACTGATTGTCTTCAAGGGTCTCGTTTTCAATCTCCGGTATTTCGGGCGGCAGCGAACCGTACTTTGCCTTGTAACGATTGCGCGTGCGCAGGCGCCGGGCATCCCACTGAGTTGGATCGGCAAAGGCGTACGCGTGCGACGATGCCATTCCAGCCAGAACTACCGACATGATTCCCCCCTAATTGCCTTGCGCATGCTATTCGGCTAGCGCCACGACGTCCAGCACGAACCGCGAGTTACCTCCGGGCGAGGCATTCGCGTCGGCAACCTGCATTGCCGTGCGTGCGGGCGGATCAACTGGAAAATATTTCATCCACACTTCGTGAAATGCATTGCGATCTGCCAGATCTTGCAGATACAACGTAACCTTCACGATGTGCCGCAGTGTCAACCCGCAGCTCTCCAGCAACACCTTGAGATTTTCAAATGCTTGCGTGGCTTGTGCAGCCATGCCGTCCGGACTTTTGTTCGTTTCGGGGTTGCGGCCCCGAATTGCGGAGAAAAAGATGAGGTTCCCGGCGCGAACGCCGTTGACCATGCCATCCATGCGGCCGGGGCCGCCTTCTGGAGTTCCAAGCGTTTCTCTATTCACAATTCAATTCTCTTAGCAGGGTAGCAGCGTATACGGCGCGCAAAGGGAGCGCGATGATGGAAACATCAAAGCCGCGGACTACGCGGCGTGGAGCGGAATTTCATCAGGACGACATTTCGTACCGGCAGCTGCGCGATGCGATCGCGTCCGGTGAACTTCTTCCGAGCCAACGGCTCGTGGAGTCCGACCTCGCCACGTCCCTGGGCGTTGGGCGGGCGGCCGTTCGAACCGCGATCGCGCGGCTTGCGCAGGAAAATCTCGTCGAACGCTTGCCCAATCGGGGCGCGCGCGTTCGCCGCGTTTCCGACGCAGAGGCGCTGGAAGTGGTTGAATTGCGCCTGGTGCTGGAGTGTCTCATTGTGCGACACGCGGCAGAGCATGCGGATGCGCGTGACACGGAACGCTTGGCGCGCATTTTGCGCGACATGGAACAGCAGTGTGCGGTTGAGGATATGGCCGGCTTTGCGCGTACCAACGCCGAGTTCCACGGTGAGGTTTTGCGGATCGCGCGCCACGAGACGGCGGGGCGCATGTTGGACAGCCTGCTTTCCCATCGCTTTGAGCTCCAGCGCCTGACGACGCCGGCGCGGCCCTCCGATCGACTCTCGGAACATCGCGTCATTTACGACGCAATTTGCGCGCACGACCCCGACGCGGCGGAGCGTGCGATGAAGGACCACCTCAGCGGCGTCGTGGATCGCTGGCGGAAGCGGGTAAAAACGCAGCAGGCTCCTCGCAGCGTCGTTTCCCGCTTCAAACACTAGCCTGCTCCGACCGCTTGCCTTTTGCCGGCCATAGCGTCGACGATTTCGGCAACTTGCTCCGGCTGATCGGTCTGGACTTGATGTCCGGCGTTGTGAATCCAGTGGAACTTGATGTCGGGCAGCATTTTCTCGAGTTCGCGGCCGAGTTCGGGCGGTGCAAAGATGTCGGCGTCGCCCCAGATGAATGCCGTCGGGATTTGCTTGGCTAGCGCGGGTAGCGTAACGCGCATGTCGTAATGCGCCGCGAGTACGGGGTTATCGCGGACTGCCCGGATCGCTTTGTCCGACGCCGCAAAAGCTTCCGGAGCACCGGGCCGCGTTGCAGCCTTTTGTCGTAAATCGACCAGGGTGTCGGTGACAACCTCGGCGCGCGCCGTCAAGCCGCGCATCAGGTTGAGCATGGCGGGACGAGTGCCATCATAAGCTTGCATCAGCTTCATACCTTCGCTGGGCGAGCGGTTCGCGCCCATTGCGCCGCCAATAGAACCGCTCGAAAGAAGGATGACGCTTTCGACGCGGTCCGGATTCTGGATCGCGTATTGCGCCGCGCACCACGCACCTTGCGAGTTGCCCATAATCGTGAACTTGTCGAGGCATAGCGCATCCACGAACGCGGCAGCGTGATCGACGCGGCTCTGCAGGCCGTGGCGTAACGGAACCGGATCGGTTTCGCCGTATCCGCCGATCGAATCGAGCCCAATCACCCGGTAGCGGTCGCCGAGGATATCGAGTAGCTTTCCGAGACCCGCTTCACCCGACGAGCCGGCTCCCCCGCCGTGCATACCGACGATGACGGGGCCATTATCGCCGCTCTCGGTATAGTGAGTCTTTATTCCGTTGACCATGACGAAGCGCGAACGCCGAGTGCTTGACACGATGAAAATCTCCCTGGAAGCGAGTTAGTGAATGGTGGCGGCGAGCTTGAGCGCCTGATCCAAATAGCTCGTGTCGATCACGCTTTTGGGATCGAACGCCTTATTGGTGATCACACCGGCGTCTTTCATTGCCTGAATGGTATTCGCGAAGCCGGCCGGGTCGATGCGAGCATCCTTCGGCGGCGTTTTTCCGCGCAGAGGGCCGGCGACGTAGTAATCGTAGAACGCCTCGGAGGGTTCGTGCGCCACCCCGGTCGCGCTCGAGAGAATGTTCACTGCCTCGGCCTTGTTTTTGGGATCGAGGATGAAGTTGCAACCCTTTGCAAAGCCCGCCAAGAACCGGATCGCGGCTTGCGGATTGGTCTGCAAGAACTTCTTGCTGGCCATGAGCGGGCCGTTGAACATGGCTTGGCCGCCATTGAGCCGGGCGACGAGGTGCAGATGTGAATCCGGATCGAGCGTGACCGGGTCGTTCACCAGCACGGCCTGTACCTTGCCGGCCCCGATGAGTGGCAAATGTGTGTCGTCGGCGCCGCCGAGATACATTGCCGACCACTTTCCGGCGCCGATCAAATTATTGATCTGCCGCGTTCCGATGATCTCGAGCGAGGTATTCTTGGGCGGCATCGAGATCGTCTTGCCGGCGAGCTGGCTAGGTGACGTGATCGAGTTGTCGGCAACGAGGGAAACCGGATAGCTTTCCGAGCCGCCGATCGCAACGACTTGGTCGGTTAGGCCGTTCGCCACAGGCAAAATCGCGCCGGTGCTGGACACCGCCATGTCGACTTGGCCGCTGACCAGCGCGTTAACAATGTTCGGATCGCCGAACACAACGAGCCATTGGCCGATCTTCACCTTGGCCTGATCGAAGTAGCCCTTTTGCTGCGCTATGTACATGCACCATTCGCCGGCGCCTTTGCCGTAGGTCGCGACGTTGACGGTTGGTACGTCGGTTTGCGCCGCAGTCGGCGCAACCGGTAGGAGCGAGATAACTGCGAGCGACGCGACGACTGCCGTTGCGCGGATAGTACGCGAACTACATCTCATAAAGTTAGACCTCCGAGTGCAGGAATGTTAGCTTCATCGACCTCAATTGTCAACAAAAGTTCTTGCAGGATTCATTTCCGAATTTCGCGATAAATGCAGTTCGGATCAGGCATCGCCAAGTGCATTAGGAGTACCGTGAGCAAGGGACCATTCTCAATTGGGACCGATATCGGCGGCACGTTCACGGACATGATCGTCATCGACGAGCAGCAGCTCTTGCGGCAGTTCAAAGTGCCGACGACTCCCGGAGACCGCAGTCTCGCAGTTATCGAAGGTTTCAAGCTGGCCGCGGCCGAGTATGGGCTCTCTTTAGAAGAGTTTACGAAGAACGTGGCCTACTTCGCCCACGGAACGACGGCGGCGACGAACGCGTACATCGAGCGCAAAGGCGAGCGCACCGGGCTCTTGATTACGCGCGGCTTTGCCGATACGTTATTCGTCCAGCGGGCGATGGGTTCATGGACCGGTGTCGGCGATCGGTCGAGCCACTATAGCCAGCGCCACAACCCCGACCCGATCGTTCCCCGTCGAGACATCGTCGAGATCGACGAACGCCTAGACTACAGCGGTGCCGAAATCGTGCCTCTCAACGGCGAACAGGTGCGCCAGGCAGTACGCAAACTCCGGGCTGCCGGCTGCGGTGCGATCTCGATTTCGTTCCTGTGGGCATTCGTCCGCCCGGATCACGAGATCGAGGCGGCGCGAATCGTCCGTGAAGAGTGGCCGGATGTGTTTCTTACCCGGTCCAGCGAGATCGCGCCGGTCATCGGCGAGTACGAGCGCACTGCCACGACGGTCGTGAACTCGTACCTTGGCCCGATTATCGCGCGTTACGTTCAACTTCTCGAAGACCGGTTGCGTGCGAACGGTTTTACCGGTGATTTCACTGTGATGGATTCCGCCGGCGGCGTCGTCGATGCCGTCGAGGCCGGCTCCCGTGCGGTAGAACTGATGGTATCGGGACCTGCAGGCGGCGTGCTCGCATCGGCGGCGCTGGCGCGCAAGCTCGGGATTCCCAACGTCATTACGGGCGACATGGGAGGAACGAGTTTTGACAGCGGCTTGATCGTTGACGGTGAGCCATTGGTCAGTACGATGAGTATCGCCGGCAGCTATCATGTTGCTTCGCCCCGCATTCGTGTGACCGCGATCGGCGCGGGCGGCGGCAGCATCGCGTCGATCGATGACGGCGGCGCGCTCATCGTGGGTCCCGAAAGCGCGGGTGCGGTTCCCGGGCCTGCCTGCTACGGAGCCGGCGGGACACGTCCAACTGTCACCGACGCCGATGTCGTGCTCGGCATCATCGATCCAAAGTATTTTTTGGGCGGACGCATCCCATTGTACCGGGATCTCGCCGAAGCGGCGATTCGCACGCATATCGCTGAGCCGCTCGGACTTTCCGTTGTCGACGCGGCTGCCGGGATTCGCGCGGTTGCTGAAAATCAGATGGCCGATCTGGTGCGCACGGTGACGATCCAACAAGGTTACGATCCGCGGGACTTCGCCTTCTTTGCTTACGGTGGCGCCGGCCCGACGCATGGATACGCGATCGCTCAAGAAGCCGGTATCGACACGGTCGTCGTTCCAGCGACTGCAACGGTGCATTCCGGCTTTGGAGCGGTGTCATCGGACCGCTTTCGCAGCTTTCAACAGAGTGATCCGCAGCGAACTCCGCCCAACGCGCACGATCCGGCCGAACATCTCGACGTAGAACGCATCAACCGTACCTTCGCCGAACTGGAGGAGCGCTGCCGCGCCGCGATGCACGGGCATCCAGCGCTAACGATGAAGCGCATCCTCTACTTCCGTTTTCGGCGCCAAGCGCACGAGCTAGCAGTTCCCGTAGCCAACGGAGCGCTCGAAATCGCTCAAGTGCGCGCGCTCGTCAACGACTTCTTCGCGCGGTACGAGCGGATTTACGGCGCGGGTACCAGTCTCGCCGAGGCTGGTATCGAGATCAACACGTTTCGTATCGAAGGCCGTGTGCCGTCGCCGACCGTTAGTGAAGGCCGCGCGCCGAGCGAGGGCGGCGCCGGCTCGCTGCTGGGCGAGCGTGACGTGCACTTCGAGAACGCCATGGTGCGAACGGCGATCCATCGAGGAGAGCTCGTGCCCGCCGGCACGAAGCTTGCAGGCCCGGCAATCCTTGAATTCTTTGGTACGACCGTGGTCGTCGGGCCACGCCAACATGCGGTGGTCGACGAACACGGCAACGTCATCATCCGTTCCATGCAGGAGACGAAGAAGGCATGAGCACTTTAGCCGAACGCGCCGACGAAGTTCGCCAGGCCGACCCGGTTACGTTCGAGGTCATTCGTCATAGACTGCTTGGAATCACGACGGAACAGGCCGCGCGCCTGGTAACGATCTCCGGATCAAAGCATGTGACGGAGATGTCCGATTACAACGTTGGCTTGTACTTGCCCGACGGCTCCGTTGCGGCGATGGGCCGCACCATTCTTTTTCACTCTTCGTCGATGGCAGCAACCGTGCGCGCCGTCATCGAGGACTGCAGCGAAAATCCGGGCATCGGGCCCGGCGACATGTTCGTGGTCAACGATCCGTGGAAGGGAACGGTGCACGCTCCCGACTTCGCGGTCGTCGCTCCATTGTACATCGATGGACAGCTCGTGCTGTGGGCCGGTGCGATGATGCATATGTCGGACATCGGCGGGATGAGCGAAGGCAGCATGGTGCAAGCCGCCTCGGAAATCTATCAGGAAGGCCTACTTCTGCCACCGACCAAGTTGGTGGAAAACAGCCGGATGCGCGGCGACGTGTTTCGTATGATCCTCAACAATTGCCGCCATCCGGCAACGATGAGCCTGGATCTCAAGGGTTTGATTGCCGCCAACAACGCGGCCATGGAGGGGCTCGAAAAGCTCGTCGCGCGGTATGGGGTCGAGCGACTGCAGCTCGTCATGACCGCTCTCATCCAAACCTCCGAGACGCGCTTGCGCAAGCGCCTAGCCGAACTTCCCGATGCTACGGTGGTCGCTGTTGGATATATGGAGTATGAGCGTTCGCTGGGCGATATTCCGCAAGTTCATCTCGAGATGCGGAAATCGGGAGATGCCCTGACGTTCGATTTTTCGAAGTCATCGCCGCAGGTAGCGAACTCGACCAACTGCACGCGCGGCGGAATGATGGCGGGCATTTCAGCGGCTTTGCTTCCGACACTTGCGTACGATATTCCGTGGAACGAGGGCCTTTATCGTCCCATCGAGGTCATCTGTCCCGACGGGAAGATCTGCAACGCGCGAAAGCCCGCAGCTGTGAGCGGGAACATCGCGGGCGCCGTTTGGGAAGTGGAGAATACCGCGACGGTTGCGCTCTCGAAGCTCGTTGCTTGCTCCGACGCGTTCTTGTCCGAAGCGCAAGCGTCGCCGTGCGGCCGCCCCGGTTCGCTAGGTTTCTTCGGAGTGAACCAGCACGGAGAGCGTTTTATGGGCCGCACCTACGACGTGCTCGCTTCGGGCGCAGGTGCTTACTCGCATCACGACGGTGTTTCGAACCAAGGCCATCACGACATCGAACGTTTGACGGTCAGCAACGTCGAAGCGTTGGAACTCGATCTGCCGATGCTTTATCTGCGCCGCGGTCTCGCGCCCGACAGTGGAGGCGCGGGGCGCCAACGTGGCGGCATGAGCCTGCTTGGCGTCTACAAGCCGCACGTCGTTTCATCAACGTTCAATCGCGTCGGAGTCCAATGGAAAGTTCCCGATGCCGAAGGTTCCTTCGGTGGATACGTCGGTCAAGAGACGTCGAGCGAGGTCCTGCGCAAGACCGACATTCTCGATCAGCTCGCGGCAGGCCATATCCCGGAATTCGAGGACTTGCGCGGTGACAGTCCGGAGGGCGAGCTTCCGCCGGCGATGGTGCTCGATACGTGCGACGTTGTGCGCGCCCACCCGCCGGCCGGCGCCGGTTGGGGCGATCCCCTCGAACGGTTGATCGAAGACGTCCAGGCGGACCTCGAGGCCGGCCTCGTTTCGCCGGTGGCCGCAACGCGCTACTATGGAGCGCAACTGGACGCTGCCGGCAATGTCGACGCGGTCGCGACTGCAGCGAACCGAGATCGCATCCGGTCCGAGCGCCGCGCCTGGCCGGCCAGACGCGCGGAGCGCTTCAAAGCTAACGGCGACGCCAAGCGCATTCTGCCGCTCGGCGATCGGCTAGAGATGACGCAAGACGACGGTGGCAGCCGGTGGATACGCTGCACGTGCGGGCACGTGTTCGGGCCCGCCGCGAGCAACTGGCGCGAATACGCCGGCATGCAGAAGGTTGACCCGTCGACAATCGGCCTGCGCTTGCACGTCCACGAACAGCTCGAATTGCGTCAGTATGCGTGTCCGGGATGCGGCCGAACCCACGCGGTTGACGTCTGCCGCGCCGGCGCGCCGGACAACCATGACATTCAGCTGAAATAACGTGGCTGTGTCGACACTGACCGGGCAGCGGCGGTTTCTGCTTCGACGGCTATTTGCATCGCCGGCAATGTTGTATGGGCTCGCATCCGTGTTGATTGGGTTGATCGTGTGGGAGGGCATTTACCGCATCTTTCACGTCAGTCCACTGATTTTGTCGCCACCCAGCGCAGTCGCGGCAGAATTCGTGAAGCTCGCGGGAAGCGGAACCCTCGGCAACGATATCGCGGTCAGCGCGCGCCAGTTTTTCCTTGGATACATCATAGCATCGGCATTAGGGATCGGCTTGGGCTTGCTGATGGGGATTAACCGGCATTTTCGCTACGTATCGAACCCGTGGGTCCAAGCACTCTACGCAACGCCGACCGTCTCGCTTGCGCCGATCTTCATCATCTGGCTGGGATTTGGGCTCATCTCGAAAGCCTCGATCGTCGGACTTCTGGTGTTTTTTCCAGTCCTGATCAACACCACTGAGGGCGTTCGTCTGCTCGATCGGCACTTTGTCGACGTTGCGGCAGCATTCGGGACCAATCGCTGGGAGTTTTTCTGGAAGGTCGTGCTGCCCGCGACGCTGCCGCACATCTTCACCGGGCTTCGGATGGCCGTCGCTCGCGGAATCATAGGTCTCGTCGTGGCCGACCTTTTCGGTTCCACCGAAGGTCTCGGCTTCCTCATTCTCAACGCTTCCCAGATTTTCAATACGCCGCAGTTGTTCGTGGGAACGGTCGTGTTGGCGATCGGGGGCGTCGTGCTAACCGAACTTTTGACGGTGATCGAGCGGCTCGTCAGCCCATGGACCCGCTCGGCGCACGTTTTGTGAGCGAGACGTTGCTCGCATTCGAAGCGGTGCGCAAGGAGTTTCTCCGGCCCGGAGGCGACGCCTCGATCGTTGCTATCGAGAACGTATCGTTCGAGCTCCATGCGAAGGAGTTCGTGAGCGTCGTCGGCCCGTCGGGTTGCGGAAAGACGACGTTGCTGCGTATGGCGGCCGGCATGACGAACCCGACCGCGGGCTCTTTGAACTTCGCCGGGGGCAAGCGCGACGGCACGACCGGCTTCGTCTTTCAACATGCCAGCTTGTTTCCGTGGCGCACGATCAGCGAAAACGTGGCATATGGGCTCGAGCTGGCTCGTAACCGCCGGCGCACTCATCTTTCGCGCACCGACGTGCAGCGTCGCGTCAATGATTTGCTGGAACTCGTCGGTCTCGCGGACTTCGGGCGTTTCTATCCACCGGAGATATCGGGCGGCATGCAGCAGCGGTGCAATCTTGCACGCGCGCTCGCCATTCAGCCCGATCTGCTGCTGATGGACGAACCGTTTAGCGCGCTCGATGCGCAGACACGCGAAGAGCTGCAGTTGGAGCTGCAGCGGATCTCGGCTGAACTGGGAACGACGATCCTCTTCATCACGCACGACATCCGCGAAGCCACCTTTCTTTCCGATCGGGTCGTCGTGCTCTCAAAGCGCCCCTCGCGGGTGCTTGAAATAGTTGACGTTCCAACAGCCCGCCCGCGTCAGTTCGATTATCAGGTTAGCAACGAGTTCAACTCGATCATGCGGACGCTATTCGAACTCGTTCACTAAGACGCTACGCGACCGAAGATTATCGCTGTCCCTCGACGACGTGCCTTGGGCACTTTGCTCGGGATGACAATTTAGCCCCAGGGGCCGAGGTAGGGTTCGCCTAGGAATGTGTCGCCCATTGCGTCGAGGGATTTTGGCCATTCGCCGGGGGTGATTTTGCGGCGTTGGGCGGCCGTGCGCGGTTTGCCGTCCCAGCCGATTTGCTCCATGTAGTAATAGAGTTGGACGGCGTTGCCGTCGGGGTCGAGGACGAATGCGCTGTAGTCGATGCCGGGGAATAGCTCTGCGGGTAGCTCGCGTACCGGCGTGTCAGCGTCGCGGAAGTATTGCACTGCATCGCGCAGCTGGCGGTAGTCGGCGACTTGGAAGCCGGTGGAGAAGAGTTTGCTATCGGCACGGAGGCCGAGTTCGTCGCGCAGGGCCGTCGGGTAGAGCGCGATGGAATGGTGGTCGGTGTTGGCGCGCAAGAAGACACAGCGATGTCCGTTCCACACGACCTCTTCCGTGATGGAGAGCCCCAAGGTGTCGCGATAAAACGGAATGGCCGCCGCTACGTCGTCCTGAAATAGACGTACGGGACCGACGCGAACGACTTTGAACGGGCGGCCGAGCAAGATGCCGCTGACGTCATAGTGCTCGTCCTCTGTTTCGAACGTGCGCAGGCCGGAAGCGATGTCGACGCCGGCAGCCGTGGCCGCCAAGATTTCGGCCGACTCCGAGCGGTGCGGGAGCGGCGGCGCTTCGGTGTACTTGATCTGATGCATCGCTTCGGGCTTGCTCTCGCCGTCCCAGCCGATCTGTTCGATGCCGTAGTAGAGTTCGTTGACGAAGCCTTCGGGGCCGACGGGATAGACGTGCCAATTGGAACCCGGCGTATCGCGGCCGGTGCGCGCGACGTGCGAGCCTTGCTGCTCGAGATACGCGGCGCCGTCGACGGTTTCGCGCAGGCTTCCGACCTGCCACGTGATTTGGTTCGTCGTCACCCGCGAGTCGGACACGCCGCCGCGCATGGCAACCAGCGCTTCGACAGTCGAGCGCGGGAAGAGCACGAAGGAGTGGTGGTCGGTGCCGTGGCGCAGGAAGTAGCCGTGGTGATGCAACTGGCGCTTCTGCTCGTCGGGCGGCAGGCGCTGACCGAAGTTGATCGGATCCGATATGCGCAGGCCCAGCCGTTTGGTATAGAATTCCAGCGCCTCGTCGATGCGGTCCACATTGATTCCCAAGTGGCCGATGCGACGGACGCGGAACGGACGCGGCAGCTTCACGCCGCCGACGTCGTACGAGGCGGTGGGACGAGATTCGGTCGTGCTCACAGTCCGTTGTCACTTGTTAGGGGGCGGCAAAGTCCCCTTTGTCGGTCTGACGCCGGCAAACTGAGCAGTTTAAGACAAAATGCTGCTCGACGAGGCGTGTTATCGTAACGACGTTCTACGCGCCTTTGGGAGTCCTGAATGCTACAAGCTCTGAGCGCGAAGCTGTGAAGCGGGGTCAATTTTTTGGCGGCTTCGCGAGCTTGTCCGCCGCCGCGGCCGCCGCCCGTTGCGGCTGCGCAATTGCCGCGCCGGATTCGAAGTTCATCGACGTCCATCATCATGCGCTTCCGCCGTTCTATTTCGAGGCTGCCGCCGCACCGCTCCAGGCGCAGACCCAAGGGCACGCACCTCCGGACGTCATGACGTGGACGCCCGACCGATCTCTGGCAGCGATGGACTCGCAGGGCATCGCTTCGGCCATTCTTTCGATCTCTACGCCGGGGGTCTGGTTCGGCGATAACACTGCCGCGCGCGGCCTCGCGCACCGTTGCAACGACTACATGGCCGGCCTTGCGCGCGCGCATCCGCGCCGTTTCGGCGTCTTTGCCGCCGTGCCGCTTCCCGACGTTGACGGCACGCTTGCTGAGATCGCCTACGCCCTCGACGATCTGAAGACCGACGGCATTGGTTTGATGACCAGCTACGATGATCGCTGGCTCGGGCATCCCTCGTTCGTGCCGGTGCTCGAGGAACTCAACCGGCGCCGGGCCGTGGTGTACGTCCACCCGACGGCGGCGGGATGTTGCCGGAACATTCAACCGGGAATCGTCGCCCCGATGGTCGAGTTCGTCTTTGACACGACCCGCACGATCGTCAGCCTGCTCTACAGCGGCGCACTAACGCGGTTTCCCAACATTAAGTTCATTTTTTCACATTCAGGCGGGACGATCCCGATGCTCTCCGGTCGAATCGATGACGTCGGTATGCAAACCCGCCCGGATTTCAATACTCTCATGCCGGGGGGCGTTCAGGCGCTCGTCTCGCGGCTCTATTTTGACGTTGCAAACTCGATGTATCCGGGATCGTATGCTGCGCTCCGCGCTACAATGCCGCTCAGCCAGATTTTCTTCGGTACGGACTATCCGTTTCAATCGATCGATGGAACCGCTCCGGGCGTCGACAAGCTGGTGACCTCACCGGCCGAGCATGTGGCGATCGCGCGCGGCAATGCAGCGCGCCTCTTTCCGCGCTTTGCTTAGGCGAATTGCGGAAACAGACGCAGGGCGTTGCGACGCGTGATCGCCGAACGGTCGCCGGCTGAGGTTACGAGCGAATCGAACCCTTTCGTCGTGGCGGGGATCGGCTGGAACGGATAGTCCGTGCCGAGCAAGATTTGGGAAAGCGGCATGACTGCGCGCAGCGATGCGTACGAGGCCGGGTACATGGAGCTCGCCACGTCGAAGTACAAGCGCGCAATCGCCTCCTCGAAACCATCCGGCACGACCGTTGCATAGTCCGGGCTGGTCCGCATGGCGATCGCAGCAATGCGGCCGGACAGCATCGGTAACGCTCCGCCGGAATGGGAGAAGATGAACTGAATCTCGGGGAACCGCAGCAGGGCGCCGCCGAGTAAAAGACTTACGATCGTGCGGGTCGTGTCGAAGACAAACTCGAGCATCGGCGCGACGATTCCCGGTTGAATGTTACTGCAGCACGCCGGCGCGGTGGGGTGCACGTAGACGACCGCCTTGCGCCGGTTCAGTTCCTCGAGGACGGGCACAAACGCCGGGTCACCGAGCCAACGATCGCCGTAACTCGAGAGCAAGCCGATGCCGTCCGCTTTCAATTCCTCGAGTGCGTACGCGATTTCAGCCAGAGTTCCGTCGATATCCGGCAGCGGTACGGCCGCAAAGACTCCGAAGCGTCCGGGGTTCGCTCGCGCCACTTCGGCCATGTAATCGTTGCACTGCCGCGCTAATGATACTGCGGCGGACGTGTCTCCAAACCAGACGCCCGGTGTCGATATCGAGAGGACGGCCGTGGCGATGCCTTCTTGCTGCATCGCCTCAAGCGACTGAGCGGGCGTCCAGGTACGGACGGTCGGGGGCGCGTGTCCTTGCGTTTGCGCGTGGAGGGCAGTCGCTGCGGCGCTGAAGTAAAATGGCGGCAAAGCGTGATGGTGTACGTCGATATAGTCCATGCCTCTAACGTAGCATAATCTCCGATGCGCTAAACGCCTTTGGAATGATCCCGTATTTGGCCGCTGCGTCGATCAGCGGCTGCAGCTGGTTCGGATCGATCGTCTCCGGAAATGTGTACCGCTGAGTTCGTAGCATCGCAGCTTGCGGAACCTTAAGGTACTTTGCCAGGATGCCTGCCGCCTCGGTTTGATGCGTGTTCGCCCAGCGGCTTATCGCGAGAGCCTGCGTCGCAAACGTTTTCGCGAGCGCCGGATTTTGCTGGACCCACGACGTGGTGGCTGCCCAACAGCTTGCGAGAAAGACCGGAGCGATGCCGTTCTTCGTCGGATAGACCACGCGATAATTGGCGTCTTTTGCTTGTGTGATCCAGGGCTCTGTGAGCAGGGCGATGCTGATAGTCCCGCGGGTAAGCGCCGGAACCATCTGCGGATAGGGCAGTTCAAACCATTTGATCGATTTCGAATCGCCGCCGTTCCGGTCGATCCACGCCTCCGTGGGGAGCGCTGCGATGTTGTTCAGACCGCTGACGGCAATCGTCGTTCCGTTGAGATCCTTCGCTTCGTGAATCGGAGCGTCACTCTTCACGACGATGCCGAACGCCGGCGCGTCGGTCGTGGAACCGGCACCGGGCGCAATGCACGTCAACGGGAGATTCTTCGCGTGAGCGGTGATGAGGCTTACCGTATCGATCAGGCCGACCTCGGCAGCGCCTCCAAGCAGGGTCACTGAGATCGTCCCGCCGCCCACGATTTGGGTGCTCACATCCAAACCGGCGCGCGAGAAAAAACCCTCATCCATTCCGTAAAACGCTTGTCCAGAGACCTCGGCCGGAATCACGGCCAGCGTCAGGGGCGTCGCGCTGCTGCCCGGCGACGCCGTAGTGACCAACGCGATCGCGATCGCAATAAAAAGGCGAGGCATGGCAAGGGTCATGCGCAGCTCCTAAGCTCTTGAACCGGATAGTATTAACGTAGCATGTTCGGGGTGGCCGATCTTGTCCCGTAGTGCTGGACATCTGTGCAGAATCGCGCTATTCAATGGACTGGAGTCTCGCGCAAGTTCGCGAACGACTTTACGGACGAGAGGGCGAAGTGATGAAGAGCTTCCTGGCGGTTGCGCTTGCGGTATTGGTTTCGGGCGTCGCATTGGCCGCGACTCCGCCGGACTGGGCCTTCCCCGTCCTTGACCCCTCGGTGGGCCTCGTCTCGCCGCCGCCGGATGACGGTGCACCGCAACACGCCCCCGGGAGCAGCGTTACGTACACACGGCCTCAACTCAGCAACCTGTTTATCGCCAAAGACTGGTTTCCCGATGCGCATCCTTCGATGCCGGCGGTTGTCGTCGGCAAACCGGATCGCAGCGTGTGGGCGTGCGCCGCTTGCCATATGCCCAATGGAATGGGACATCCCGAATCCGCTTCGCTGGCGGGACTGCCCGCCGGTTACATCACTCGTCAAGTGCACGACATGCAAACCGGAGCGCGCAAAGCACTCTTCCCGATGCCGCGCGTCGCCTCGCAGGTTTCGGAGGCAGATTTAAGCGAGGCCGATCGTTACTTCTCGAGTCTGAAACGCGTGCCGTGGGAAAAAGTGATCGTGACATCGACCGTCCCGGTAACGTTCATTCGGCCGGGGGGCATGCGAATGCCGCGGCCCGGTGACGAAACCGAGCCGCTCGGCGACCGCATCATCGAATTACCGCAAGCCATTACCCCCGACGGTGCGCAAGATACGCGCTATGGTTTCGTCGCCTACGTTCAGCCGTCGATGCTGGAACGAGGTAAAAAAATCGTCACGACCGGCGCCGGCGTGACGATGCAGTGTGCGACCTGCCACGGCGCCGATCTTCACGGCGCCGGCCCCATCCCGTTCATTGCGGGGCGCTCGCCGGAATATGTCTTTCGACAGCTGTACGATTTTCAAACCCGTGCTCGGGCCGGCGCGAATGCGGGCCCGATGCAAGGCGTCACGGCGGGCCTCACGATCGACGATATGACGGCGGTTGCCGCCTACCTCGCGTCACGCACCTAGGCGGCCGCGGTCGGTTCGTTGCGAACGTCGATTTTCAGGACTTCGAAGGGCGGCTGCAGCTTGGAGATGCCGTCGGGCTGATTCGAGGGGATCCGGTGGATCTGGGAGGCCGGGAAATAGAGAAAGCCGTCAGGCCCGACCGTTCCTTCGTTGGGGAAGCTGATGCGCGGATCTTCGACGAGCGTGTCCAACTCGCGGCCCGTGCGTAAGCGCAGAATTGCATTTTTTGTAAATGCGGAGAGGTAGAGCGTTCCGTCGGCGTCGCCCATCAGACCCGCACACGGCGGAATGTCCGCGACGTGCTCGACCTCCGCGCCGAGTTCGTCCGCCGTGAGCGTTTCATCTTGCAGTGCCGGTATCGGCACGCGCCAGAGAGACGGTCCGAACAAACACGTGAAGTACAGATGGTCGCCCGAAATCTCGAGCAGATCGATCGCTACCTCGATCGGGCCGCCATTTTTTTGCCGGAACGGCTTTCCGTCGATGAACGGCAAAATGCTCGGGTCGACCTGCACGGCCGGGTGGCCGGCCAGTAAGCGGCGAGCCGTGGCGGTTGTCCGGTTGTGAACGATCAGCGCGCCGTCCTTCGCATCCGTGACGTAGAGATAACCGGCCTCGGCGCGCACGTGGCCGAGATGTGCTCCAACGGGGGCAACAGCTTCGTCAAACGTAACGACTTCGGCAACCGTGTCGGTCGCTAGATCGATACGCACCAGCTTCGGCCGGACATGGAGTTCCGGCAATTGCCGCACCACGGCGTCGTCGACGACCCATAGCTGATTATCGGCATCGCAATGGATCGAATGGGCACTCACAAAACGGTCGTGCGTCGATTTCCCGGCATTCCAGCCCGTCCAACCCTCGTTCGGGTAGGCGCGGAACGTGCCGTCACGCAAAACTTCGGCGACGTTTGGCGACGGCGTCTCGTTCCAGCGGGGGCAGCAGACGAAAATGCGCCCTTCCGGCGAGACGGCGGCGCCGTTGATGATGAACGTCGGCGATGCCGCTACACGAACGAGCGTCACATGTGTTCTTGGCGAAACAGACGCGGGGCGGCGCCATACGCTTTTTTGAAGGATCGGCTGAAGTGGCCCAGGTCGCTGAAGCCCCACGAAAATGCGATCTCGCCGATGCTCAAGTGGCGTTTCTCCGGCGCAGCGAGGTCACGGCGGCTATTTGCCAGGCGCTCGTTCCACACCCAGTTCATCAACGTGGTGGGCTGCCGGGCAAAGACCTGATGGACGTGGCGTACCGAGAGCGCGACCCCCTCCGCAACCTGTTCGCATGTCAGCTCAGGGTCCGAGAGATGTAAGCGTGCAAACGCACGAATCTGATCGGCGTATTGCTCGTCGAGAAACTCATGTCGAACGAACTGTTGCGGCTTGAGGGAACGCAGCGCGGCCGCAAGCATGTGCGGAAGAGAATTGGCCACGCCGTTCGCCGCCGCCTCATCGAAGGCGGAAACGTTACGAGCGAGGGCGTCGAGCAGATCTGCGAACAACGCGGCGGGGCCGGGTACGTCAATGATGGGTATCGCGGTGTAGTCATCGATGTCGGGGAGAATTCGGCGCAATGGCGGTCCGGGAAGAAAGAGCGACAAACAGCTCATGCGTTGCGTTTCGATTGCAAACGGCGACGCGGTGTTAATGAGGAAGACATCCCGCGGCGAGATTTGCGCCTCGCGATTCCCTTGTGAAACGATCACGTTGCCTTTGCGCTGCAGCGACAACATAAACGTGTCGCGCATGCGGCGGCTGCTCTTACCCGGCCGATTGAGCGTGCGATGGGCGGAAAACGATCCCTCGACGAGCGCGAAACGCTCCGTGACGTGAGCCGTCATCAACATGTCGAACGGCTCGCCGCCGGCCGGCTCAACCTGACAGTTAAAAGCCAGTGCCGAGCTGGCCGATTCGCTGATAAAGTCCGACCGTCGATGCTCGGGGACGGTATCGGTTCGAACGGTGGAAATCCGCATCTGTAACGAGTTTGCGTCCGCGGAATAAAATCCCGGCCCTCAGTCGTGTTTGGCCGCAAACGCCATCGGTAGCGGGGGAGCCGAGCCGGCCGCGACGGCTTGGCGAAAAGCGAGCTCGGCGACGGCAATGTCTTGCAGTCCGCACCCGACCGACCGGTACATCGGGAAGCGTGCGGCTCGGACCCGCTCGTCCAGCTTGCCCATGACCAGATCGTTGAGCGAGGCGAATTTTTCGCTGAAGGCAATTCCGGCGGCCGCTGCGTCACGGAAACAACCGGTCTCGTTCATGACCTCATGCGGCATGTCGGCGACGATGATGCCGGCCTGCTCGATCGTCGCGGGATCGATCTCGCGCTGCTCCGGCAGCGTCGATCCGATCGAGAGGACGAGCGTCTGCGGGGCAAGCCACGAGCCGGTCAGGACGGGTTTCCGGTCGGTGGTACGGGTGGCCGCAATCACGACCGTTGCGCCGTCGACCGCCGCGCGGGCTTCATCGACGGCGGCGGCTTCGATGTGAAGTTCACCGGCGAACTCCCGCGCAAAGGCCGAGCGGTTTGCCGCGGACGGACTAAAAACGCGTAGCTCCGCTATCGGCCGTATTGCGGCGAGCGCGCGGACGTGCGTTCGCGCTTCCGCTCCGCTGCCCAGTACGCCGAGCCGAATCGGACCCGGCGGTAGCATTCGTTCGGCGGCAACCGCCGTCGTCGCGGCCGTTCGCAACGCCGTGATGGAGTTGCCGTCGAGCAGCGCGACGATTTCGGCCGTCTCTTGATCGAGAAGCGCGATGAGATAATTGAGCGACTTCTGACGCGAGAACCCGAAGAGCTTGGTTCCCATGACGGTTCCCGTCGGTAGAATTGCCGTAAGGGAACGCATCCACGTCAAGGGGGCAAGCCGCGCCAAGCTGCGCGGCGGGCTGATGCCGGCTTCGTGCGGCATCCCGTAAACTGTCCGCAGCGTCGCGATCATGTCGGGCCATGTTAGGACGGCTTTGGCAAGCTCGTCTGAGACGAAGACGGTCCCGCTCATGAGACTTCGACTGCGGCGTCGGAGAGCATGTCCTCAAAGCGCTCGCCTACCAGCTCGCTAAACGACGGCAACGGCTCCTCCAAAACGCGAACGTTCCATTCCGGCTCCTGGGCGAGCAAGGGATGGAGCTGGTTGGCCCACTGAAACGTCCCGAACTTCGGGTCCCAGATCCGCGGCTTCCACTCGTCGGTGAGGTGGTCGGAATCCGCCAGGTATTCGGCTTGGCCGCCGGCCGGATTGCTCATGAAATAGAACACCGCCGAAGACAGCCGATGGCGTCCGATGCCGAATGCACTCGACCAGCCGCGACGCTGCATGTAATTCGCACCGACCATGGCTTCGTCGATGTTCTCGACTTCGAACGAGGCGTGGTGGAACGCGACGCCGCCCTGCTCGTCCTTCATGAAGAAGAGGTTGTGATGGTCGCTGCGTCCGTCGGCGCGTAAAAACACGCCCAGACCGCGCGAGATATCGGACACGCGAAAGCTCAACGTGCGCACGTAGAAATCGAGCGCTGCGTCGATGTCGGGTACCGAAAAAACCACGTGCGCGAGCACGGCCGGCTGCGCCCGCCGATACCACTTGCGGTGCTGGTTCCAGCGCGCTATTGCACCGGGCGCGTTGACCTGACCCGGATCGAGCACCACCGGTTTTCGCTGCGTCGCCCGAAAACCGATCGGGATGCCCGCGGGATCGGCAACGCGCAACGTGCCGTCCGGCAGGAGCTGCGCCGGCCGGCCGGCGGAGCGGAGCGCCGACGCGATGTCCTCCAGCGCAGCGACGGAATCGACGCCCCACACGACGAGTCGAGGCCCGTTTCCGCGCAGCACGGACAACGGCAACGCCGGATCGCCGGCGAGCCGGAGTTCGACCGACGAGCCCTCGCGCAGCTCGAAACGCGTCAGCTCGTCCGTTTGCTCGACCAGCGGAAGGCCGAAATCGGCAAAGAATTTCGTCGCCGGTGCGAGATCGTCGACGCCGTAGATGAGTTCGGTAACGCCGGTAATCGCCATCTCAGCCGGCCGCTAGCGCCGCAGCGGCCGTTTCCACCGGGTTGCGGCCGATGAAGAAATCGCGGTTCTTTCCCGGCGCCGGCGCGATCCCGGAAGCGACGAGCCCGTTGCGAAGGGCATTCATCATCCCATCGTTGATGCGCATCGTCGGGGCGCGCAGCGGACCACCGTTGAATCCGTTCAACCACGCCTGATACTTCCAAAGCATGCGGTGGATGAACAACGTCTGCGGCGTATGCGCTCCGGCCATGCCTTGGGCTTTCCGGGCGGGGGACAGGCGCCAATAGTGCTCCGTTGCCTCATCGAAGCGGCCGGCTTGCAAGTCGTTGAAAATTTTCGGAATGGCGTCGCCGAAATATTCGAAGTTGCTGGTTCCGCTGAACTGGATCGGCACGAGTTGCGCGAGCGCGATCAGATCCTTCTCGAGCGGGCACGTTACGATAACCTCCTGACCGAAATGCCGGTAACATTCCACGAAACCCATGATGCTCGGCATGTTGCCTTCGGCCTTGATCGCGACGATGTTCGGGCAGCGATCGAGCAGCGTGCGGATCGCAGCGACCGGAATGTCGCTCGGGTGCAGCCGGTCGAACCCCCATAGCGGAACGGGGAAGAGCAGCACCGCGAGGTCGGTCGCATCGCAATATGCCGCCGTGTAGCTGATGACGTCGTCGATCGAATCGGGGTAAAAATTTGCCGGGTACGACATCAGCACGAGTTCCGCACCATTGCGTTCGGCGACCCGGACGGCTTCGATGTTCTCTTCGAACGTATTCCAGCTGGCGTGATGAATCAGCATCAGCTTGCCGCGCGCTTCGTCGTTGGCCCACGCGAAGAACTGTTCGTATTCGGGAACCGTAATCGCCGTCTCGGACACGAGCAAGGTGCCCGCAAAGCCCAGTTCGATGCAACGCCGGACGTCGTGGCGGATGCCGGCTTCGTTCAAGCCCTTCAGGTCGGCGGTATATGACGGGATGACGACGTTGGCTAGACCGGTCAGGTTTTGGCGCGCCCACGCGCGCGCATCCCGCTTCGAATAGTTTCGCACAACAAAAATATGCCAGGTGCCTCGGGCATCTCCTATGCGCTCGGGAATACCTAGCACTCTGGATCAAGTCGCGCCGTGCGGGCGCGTGGTATGCAATGTGGGTGAGACCACGTCGTCCGAGATCCGGGCGCGGCCGACCGCGATGAGCACCCGGATGCTCATTTTCGACGAGCGCGCCGAACGCTATCAGACGCTGCTGCGCGAGTCTTGTCCGGACATCGCATTCGAAGCCGCCACGACGCACGCCGAAGCGGAAGCGGTGGCGCCCACGGCCGACGGGCTTGCCATCATCGGACCGCTCGTATGGCCCGAACTGATCGATGCAGCGACCAAGCTGCGCTGGGTGCACACATTGACCTCGGGGACCAGTCCGATCGTCTCGCTGCCGAACCTCGCGCCCAGCGTGATCGTGACGTCGACCCGCGGCATCCACGGCCCGAATGTGTCCGAAATGGTGTTTCTCCACATGCTGGCGCTGGTGCGCGACTACCCGCGCATGCGGGACAATCAGCACCGCGGGGCATGGGACCGCTGGTTCCAAGGCCTGCTCTTCCGGAAAACGGTCTGCATCTACGGCCTTGGCGTCATCGCGAAAGAACTCGCGCCGCGGTGTGCAGCCTTCGGCATGCGGGTGACCGGAATTTCGGATCATACCTCGGCCGCTCCGCACTTCGAGCGGATCGTTACGCGCGCGCAGGCACCGGCGGTCCTCGCCGGCGCGGACTTCGTCGTGATCCTCGTCCCGCGTACGGCCGAGAACACCGGCTTTATTGGGAACAACGTCGTCGATCACATGAAGCGGTCGGCGTTTCTGGTCAACGTTTCACACGGGGGCGTCGTCGACGAGACCGCGTTGACGCAGGCGCTTGCGAGTGGACGCATCGCCGGTGCATCCAGTGACGTCTTTGCCGCCGAGCCGCTTCCGGCCGACTCCCCATTGTGGTCGCAAGAGCGTTTGATGATCACGCCGCACCTCGGCGGCATGAGCGACATCTACGTCGAGCAAGCGGTACCGATTATCGTCGACAACGTTCGCGCCTTCGACGCGGGGCGCTACGACGACATGATCAACGTCGTCCGGCCGGGACGACCCCAAGGAGTGGCGAGATGACGGAGACGACGGAGATTCGCGGCAGCGTCCGCATTTCGCGCAAGGAACTCGAGCGGCGCTGGACGCTTGCGCGCGACGCGATGCGGACGGCGGGGATCGACACGCTGATCCTGCGCGAGGCGCACGATTGGCTCGGCGGCTACATCAAGTGGTTCAGCGACGTGCCGGCAACCAACGGATATGCACGGGCCGCAGTTTTCCATCTCGACGAACCGATGACGATGATCCAACAGGGCAAGAGCGGCGTCGTGGTGCCGATGCCGCCGGAAAATTCGCAGATGCCGGGCGTAAACCGCCTGGCCTTTTCTGCCGCCTACACCTCGGTGCACTACACCAACGACTACGAACCGGCGATCGCGTGTGATGCAGCCATTCGCATGGGCGCAAAGAGTGTCGGCTTAGTGGGCATGGGCAGCATGCCGTACGCCTTCGTCGAAACCGTGCGTGCACGGCTGGGCGGTGACGTTCGGATCGTCGACGCATCGGACATGATCGATCGTCTGAAAGCACCGAAGTCTGAAGAAGAGCTGACCTTGCTGAGCGCTACCGCCGCCATGCAAGACGCCATCTTCGAACGCCTGCTCGAAAGCATCGAACCCGGAATGCTCGAGAGTGAGGTCGGTGCGCTTGCCCAGTACGAGGGGCAACTTCGCGGCAGCGAACAGGGTATCTTTATGGTCGGGTCCGGCCCGGCGGGCAGCGTAGCGCCGTTTAAGCCGCGCTTCATGCAAACGCGCCGCATCGAACGCGGCGATTACATCGCCCTACTCATTGAGAACAACGGCCCGGGCGGCTTTTATACGGAACTCGCCCGAACGATCGTCCTCGGTAAGGCTTCGGATGCATTCCGCGAAGCGACCGCAACGGTGCTCGCCGCGCGCGAGCAGACCACGTCCGCAATGCGGCCGGGCGCGACGCCGGCGACTATTTTTCAGGCCCACAACGCGTTCATGCAATCTCGCGGTCTTCCGCCGGAGTTGAGGCTCTACAGTCACGGACAAGGCTACGACATGGTCGAGCGGCCATTGATGCGCGCCGATGAAGCAATGGCGTTGCAGGCCGGAATGTGTTTCTCGTGCCACCCGGCGTTTGAGACCCCCGAAGCGTTCGTAACGCTTTGCGACAACTACATCATCAACCAGCGGTCCCGCCGAGCGGATCCACCGCACGGCCGAAGCGGTCTTCGAAATCTAGCATGTTTCTTACGATCGTCCGCGCCGTCGTTGCGATGGTCGCGGTTTCGGCGTTCGCCGCATCCGGCGTTGCGCGAGCCCAGTCGCTGCCGGCAACGGTCGACATGCACGTGATCCTATCGTTGACGGGCGCGGGAGCGTTTTCCGGAAACGCCGAGCGGCAATCCCTGCAGGCGTTCGAAGCATACGCTAACCGCAGGCGGCGTTCGCGGGCGCTCGGTGCACGTGGTGTTCCACGACGATGCCTCGGTTCGCAGATTGCGGTGCAGCTCTTGAATCGGTTGGCGCGCAAAAGTCGCGTTTATCGTCGGACCCAGCCTGTTGCCGACGTGTTCGGCGGTGCTGCCGCTGGTCCAAGATGGACCCTTGATGTATTGCTTCTCGCCGGCGCTCGATCCGGTGCGCAGCCCCTATTCCTTCTCGTCGAACGCTTCGTCGGATGAGTTGAACCGCGTGGCCTTGCGCGACTTACGCCGGCGCGGCTTTACGCGCTTTGCGCTCATCACTTCGGCGGACGCGGCCGGTCAAGACGCCGAGGCGGCATTGAATGCCGATCTCCGGATGCCCGAATTCAGCTCGCTGAGCATTGTCGATCGCGAACATTTTTCGCTCGGTGATACTCAGCGTTACAGCACAGGCGGCGCGCATCCGCGCGGCGCAACCGCAGGCCGTGTTCGCCTACACGGTCGGCACGGGGCTCGGTACGGTGTTCCGGTCGCTCGCGGAAGCCGGCATCGACGTGCCGGTATACACGCCGTCGGCCAATGCCGAACGCGTTCAGATGCAGCAGTATGCAACATTCGGCATCAAGGAGATA
>CAWJSM010000012.1:0-361153 GCA_963845455.1 Vulcanimicrobiota bacterium
TAGCCGCCGAGCACGGGGCCGATTGCCGGCCCGACCATCGCGCCGAGCCCGAAGATCGCCATGGCGCCCGCGCGCCGCTCCGGCGGATAGGACTCGAAGAGGATCGACTGCGCGGTCGGCTGCAGCGCGCCGCCGCCGAACCCCTGAATGACCCGATAGAAGACCAGCAGCCAGACGTTGCTGGCGGTGGCGCACATGAACGAGGCGACCGTGAATATCGCGAGCGACGTCGCGTAGAAGTTTCTCCGGCCGAAGCGGGCCGTCAGCCAGCCGTTGAGCGGCATGACGATGACTTGCGCGAGGATGTAGCCGGTGGCGACCCAGCCGATCTCATCGAGCGACGCACCGAGGTTGCCCGCCATCGTGTTCAGGGCGACGTTGACGATCGAGGTGTCGATGATCGCCATGATCAGCCCGAGCATGACCGTGATCGTGATCAATCGCGAGCGGCGGTTCGGAGCGAGCCGACATCGTCGAGAGGGTCGACGTGGGTTGAAACGTGATCGATTTGGCCATGAAGCAGTCTTAAGGCATTCGCATACCCGCTTTTGAAGGATTCAGCCTCGGGCAGCGAAGCGAAGTGAGCGGGTGGGCATAACGGAGCCTCAGCCCGAATTGCCCGGGGGTCAAGCCCATGGAAAGGTGACATGCAGTTCGAC
This sequence comes from Vulcanimicrobiota bacterium, assembly GCA_963845455.1. Classification (GTDB taxonomy): domain Bacteria; phylum Vulcanimicrobiota; class Vulcanimicrobiia; order Vulcanimicrobiales; family Vulcanimicrobiaceae; genus Lustribacter. The sequence goes on from CAWJSM010000012.1 coordinate 660, forward strand.
GATCTTCGTGCTCTTGAGTTGCTCGAGGCGATGTCCGCCGCCGAATTCGACGAGCTGGACTTCGGCCTCGTGCAAATGGCTCGCACCGGGACGGTCACGGCGTACAATCGTTTCGAAGCGGAGATGGCCCAGCTGGACCCCGCGCGGGTCCTCGGCAAGCACTTCTTTCGCGACGTGGCGCCGTGCACGAACAACTACATGGTCGCCGGCATGTACGATCTCCAAGAGCAACTCGATACGACGATCCGGTACGTTTTCACATTGCGGATGAAGCCGACGCAAGTGAATCTGCGCTTACTGAAAGCGCCCGCCGCCGTAAAGCAATACTTACTGGTCGAACGAATTTAGCGCGGCGAAGGCTGCGTTTTCCGAGCGGATGCGCCACGCGATCATCGACAGGTTCAGCACGCCGAAGACGAGCGCGTGCCAGCGAGACCAGTGCCAGCGAAACACACGGCAGCTCGAACGCGACGATGAGATAGTTCGGGTGGCGCACGAAGCGGAACGGTCCCGACGTCACGGGCGCGGCCCAGGGCGTCATGATGATGCGCGTCGTCCAGCGCTCGCCGAGCGTGCCGAGCACCCAGAAGCGTCCGACTTGCAGCACGATGAAGAGCGCGACGAACGCCGGCACGAGCGGATGATTCCAGCCGAACAGCCACAGCGTCACGAGCCACGTCGCGTGGAGCGCGATCATGACCGGATAGTGCGCGGCGCCGGCTTCGTACGCGCCGCGCGCGAGCAGCGGCGCGTGTTTCGCGCGCGATGACGAGTTCGACGAGGCGCTGCAGCGTAACGTAGACGAGAAGCAGCAGCCGTTAGACGAGCGCAACGTCGAGTGCCGCGAACGAGGCGGTGAAGCCGGGGCCGAGCGCGGCGAGCACGGCCGTCCCGGTAAAGCCCTGCGCGAGCGTGCGTTCGAAAACGAAGAGCACGGTCGGCGACGACATGTTGCCGAAGTCGCGCATCACCGAGCGCTCGAGGGCGAGTGAACCGGCGGAATTCGAGCGCCGTTTCGATCGCTTCGAGCACTTTCGTTCCGCCGGGGTGGCAAACGACGCGGTCGATATCCGCCGGCGCGAGGCCGAGGCCGCGCCATGCGCGCGATCGTATTCGAGGCGATAGTTCTGCGCGACGAAATCGGGCAGCGAGCGCGAGAGAATCACGCCGAGCCCGGCCTCGTCGGTCGACCAGCCCATGATGTCGATCGTATTTTCCCACAGATGCTCGGTCGCGCCGCCAACGCGTCCGATCGCCGGGCCGTCGCCGCTGCGGAAGATCGCCGCGGCGGCGCCGTCGCCGAAGAGCGCCGCGGAAACGATGTCCGTCTTTGTCGCGCGGTCGAGCCGGAACGCGAGCGTGCAGAGTTCGATCGTGACGAGCAAGACGGTCGTGCCGGGTTCGCTCGCGGCGATGCGGGCTGCATTGCAAATCCGGTTACGCCGCCGGCACAGCCCAAGCCGAAGATGGGAATGCGGCGAACGTCGGGGCGGAAGCCGAGCTGCGGCAGCACGCGCGCCTCGAGACTCGGCGTCGCGATGCCGGTCGACGATACGGTGACGACCGCATCGATTTCGCCGCATCGAGTCCCGCGGCGTCGAGCGCCTTGCGCACGACGTCCGCGAACAGCTGCTTGCGCCGTCATATAGCGGCGGTGCGGTCCGGCCAATCGTGCTCTCGGCGAACCACGTCAGCGGCTCGACGGAATAGCGCCGCTCGATGCCGGTCGACGTGAACACGCGCGAGAGCGCTTCGTAGCCGGCAAGCGATCGCCGAAGAATGCGCGCGCCATTTCAGCCGCTTTGCTCTGCTCGATAACGTTACTGGGAAACGCGGTTGCAAGCGCGAGCAACTGCGGTGATGGGCTGGGAAAAGACGAACGCAAAATGACCACGCTCCGTAAAAGCCGGGCAAACGAGATACACCGTAATCCGCGAAGCTAAGTGGGGTCTGAGCGCGGAGAAAAGCGAGCGGACGTTTCGCTTCGTCGCTGGAGGAGGCTGAGTACATGGCTTCGGAAGAGCCCCACCGTACTCATTTGATACGAACCTGAGGAAAAAAGCGCGCATGACGACGATAACCTTGGATCCGCGCGTAGGCGCGTGCCGCGGCTGATATCGATCTCGCCGTGGCCGCAGCGCGGCGCGCGTTCCGCGGTCCCTGGAGCCGCGTCACGCCCGCCGATCGCACCAAGATTCCGGGTGCGGCCCGTGCGATCTTCAACAACGCGGGTCAAGTATGCGCCGCGGGTTCGCGTTTGTTCGCGCACGAGAAGATCTTCGATCGCATCGGCTATCTCGACCAAGGCCGCGCCGACGGCGTCACGGTCGTCAAGACCGATATGTCGGTGTTTCGCGAAGAGATCTTCGGCCCGGTGTTGTGTGCGATGAGTTTCAACGACGACGATCTCGATCGCATCGCCGATGAAGCCAACGACACGATCTACGGTCTCTCCGGCAGCGTATGGACGCGCGATCATGTCGCTCTGACTAGCGGTCAAACGATTCGTTCGGGTGCCGGAAATGAGAGAGGGGACCCAGCTCGTGCTGGATCCCCTCGTCGAATTGGCTCCCGAAGTTGGACTCGAACCAACGACCCGCTGATTAACAGTCAGCTGCTCTACCAACTGAGCTATTCGGGACCACGACCCGCATCGGTTCAACGACCCGCGAGACCGTCCTGCCCCTATCGCTCGGGTCGTACACGGGTTATATAAGGGATAGCAAGCGGGGCCTAGGCGATGCCGGCTGCGCCTGTAAGTTTTTTGCAAGGCTGATCCCGCTTAACGGGACATTTTAACGGGAGGGCGTACTGGGGGCGGGACGCCGCGGGAACTTTCCTGGGAAATTGGCGATAGCGCTCAATAGGAATACGCGTACAATGCTGGATATGTGCGATAATAGCCGCCCTTTAAGGACGGTCGGTTCGGCGCTACTTGCGTCCGTTTTTTTCGCGAGTTGCGGCCATGCCGCTGCGCCGCCCCGGCGCATCGCACAAGCGGTCGTTCCGATGGTCGCCGCGCATCAGGGTGTGGTTGCGCCACAAAGCCTGCTCGGCGGACTCATCGCGCCGTACCAAAACGTACAAGTCACCAACACCCTCATTGAACCGACGGACGACGTCTACGTGGTCGAAGGGCAGCATGTCACGCAGGGTCAGTTGCTCGCGCTACTCGACACGAAGGACCTTGCAGCGCAGCTGCAATCTCGACTTGGAACGATTGCGAGCGACGAGGCCAAGACGAAGCAGACCATGTTGCAGTCGGGGCTGACGATCGATCAAAACAGCAACTCGATCAATGCCGCGCAAGCAGCGGTGCGGCAGGCGCAGCAGACGCTGTCGAACGATACGACCACGCAAAACCGCGACGCCCTACTCCTCAAGCAAGGCTATCTCGCCCAGTCGACCTACGATCAGCAGCACACCGTTGTCACGAACGACCAGCAAGCCGTACGCTCGGCGCAAGTGAACTTGCAGAATATGCAGTCGCAAGTTCAGGTCAACGGGACGACGACCACCGGCCTGCAAGGCGCAACGATCGAATCGGTCAAGGCGCAGGAAGAGATCGCTCGCGGCGCAGCGGACCAATTGCGCGTGCAGATCGCCAAGGCGCGCATCGTTTCACCGATCGACGGCATCGTCATCAATCGCAACCTGAACCCCGGCGAGTATCCCGGCACACGGCAGATTTTCACCCTCCAAGAAAGCGACAAAGTCTACGCGGTACTGAACGGGTCGGGCCGGCAAATCGTCGGCGTGCCGATCGGCTCGCCCGTGAAGATTGCCTCGACCGATAGCGCGACGCTGCAAGGTATGGCCAAAGTCTCGGCCGTGCTCGATCAGCTGACGCCCGGATCGACGAACTTCATCATCAAAGCAGTGCTGCCGAATCCCGGCGGCCGCTTCCACTCCGGTATGGTCGTTACCGGCCTCGTGACACGCTCGGCGAGCCGCGGCATACAGATCCCGCGCAGCGCCTTCACCGACGATACGCAGACCGCGATCCAGACGATCGTCCCGCGCCTCCGGGTAGCGGAAGCGGTGGCGGGCCCCGGCAAGGCGGCGCTCCGCTAGACGGCAGTGGGACTCCCGGCCAATTTCGTGGCGGACCCGCCGGGCCGGGCGCTTCGCGTGGATCCGGCGGTCGAGGCGGCGTCATCAAGACGCTCCCGGTCACGCTGGTTGCGGAAGACGACAAGAATGCGATCGTCGTGGGCTTGCGGCCGGGCCAGCCCGTGGTTATCAACGGGCAACTGGGCCTGGGCGACGGTCAGCCCGCGGTGCCGCAGAGCGGCACGAAGCGCGGGAACCGCACGGTCGCGGAGCGCTAAACGATGTGGTTGACGACTCTCTTCGTCCGGCGGCCGACGTTGGTCTTCGTCCTCCTCGCGCTGATCGCGGTCGCGGGCGCGATCTCGTGGTCGACGCTGGTCCGCCAGCAGTACCCGAACGTCTCGCAGCCCACCGTATCCGTCAACGTCAACTATAACGGGGCTTCGCCGACGGTTATGCGCGACTCGATCGTGCGACCGATCGAAGACCAGATCGCCGGTACCGACAACCTGCAAACGCTGAACTCGACGATCCAGGGCGGCCAAGCGACGATCTCGGCGATCTTCAAGATCAACTCCAACGTCAACACCGACTTCGTAAACGTCACGAAAGCGATTCAGCAAGCCGGCAAGAGCCTGCCGAGCGACCTCACCGCGCCGACGATCCGCGTGCGCGATCCCAGCGAATCGATCGTCGTCACGCTGTCGCTGACGTCGTCGTCGCTAACCGCAAGCGAACTCTCGCTCATCACGACCGGCCGCGTCGAACCGCTCTTCCAGCAGATTCCCGGCGTGTCGTTCGTCACGCCCGGCGGCAGCGTCACGCCGGCCTACGAAGTCACCGTCGATCCGCGCCGGCTCGAGGCGTATCACCTCACGCTGACCGATGTCGTGAGCACGGTCTCGGCCAATAACGTGCGCGCGCCGGGCGGCATCGTCTATGCGCCCAACCGCGAGACGAACGTCGACATTCGCGGCGACGTCATCGATCCGCAATCGATTCTCGGTCTGCCGATCTCGGTGCCGTCGACGCGGCGGCCGAGGACGACGTGACGCGGTCCGATCAACGGCACGCTCGGCGCGGTCGACCCGTGGACGTCGGCACGCCGGTCTTGCGCGTCGGCGACGTCGCAACGGTATCGGCCGGCTACGAGCCGCGCCGCCAGTACGGCTCGGTCAACGGCATCAACGGGCTGTTCTTGCAGATTCAGAAGACGTCCGACGCCTCGGAAGTCGATGCTCCGAACAACGTCCTCGCCGCGCTCCCGCGGGTGAGAACGCAGTTCCCCGAGATCAACTTCAACATCATCAACGTTCAGTCGAAGTACACCGAGCAACAACTCGACAGCGTGATGCGCACGCTGCTCGAAGGCGTCGTGCTGACCGGTATCGTGATGCTGTTCTTCCTGCACTCGTGGCGCAACGCCATCGTCGTGCTGATCGCGATCCCGGCGTCGCTCGGCGTCGCGCTGTTCGTGATGAAGATGCTCGGCCTCACGCTCGACACGATCTCGCTGCTCGGAATGACGCTCGTCGTCGGCATTCTCGTCGACGATTCCACCGTCGTATTGGAGAATATCGAGCGCCATAACGAGATGGGCGAGCCGCCGATGCGCCGCGATCACGGGCCGCACCGAAATCGGCGTCGCCGCGATCGTCATCACGCTCGTCGACGTCGTCGTGTTCTTGCCGATCTCGTTCATTCAGAGCCAGATCGGGCGGCAACTTTCCGAATTTGCGGTCGTCGTCGTCATCGCGACGCTCACCTCACTCTTCGTTTGCTTTACGATCACGCCGTCGCTGGCCGGTAACTGGGCGCTCCGATCGCCCTGGAAGCCCTGGTGGATCATCGCAATTCACCCACGGCTTCGACAAGCTGCGCGACTGGTACGCGCAACAGCACTCCCGTGGGGTCTCGAGCACCGCGCGATCGTCATCGGCGGCGTGCGTGCTTTCGTTCGTCGGTGCGATCGCGCTGGTTCCGCTCGGCCTCGTCGGCGAGGAGTTCGTTCCGGCGCAAGACCGCGGCGAGATCTTCATCCAGCTGCAGTATCCGGTCGGCACGCCGCTTAGCCAAGACGACGCAGGCGGTACTCGCCGTCGAACGGCGCATCCGTACGAGCCCCGACATCGATGCCGATACGGCGGTCGCCGGCGCCTATGCGGCGCCGTTCGGCGGTTTCGTCTCGCAGGGCAACGCGGGGCAGGTTCACGTTTGGCTGAAAACCGACCGCCGGCGTTCGACCGACTATTGGGTCGACGAGTTCCGGCGCGAGGCGCGGAAGGTCGCTCCCGGCGCAAATCCGGTCGTCGTACCGGCAACCGGCGTCGGCGGCGGCAACGCTCAGCCGCTCGACGAACTCGTCACCGACATTTCCGGCGGCGATCCGACGCTACGCGAACCAAGTCGAAAAGGTTCTGGTGAAGCACGCCCGGCGCGCGCAACGTCATCAGTTCGTCGCAAGCGCTCGAACCGCAGATGGACGTCATCTTCGATCGGCGAAGGCGCAGGCGCTCAACGTCACGATCGGTACCGCCGCGACTGCCGCGCGCGCGGCGTTCGGCGGTGCGATCGCGACGCAATTCGAAACGGCCGACGGCCTCGAGCAAGTCCAGATCATCTATCCGCGCAGCTGCAGACGAGCTTGAGCGAACTGGCGCAACGTGCCGATCCGCTCGAACACCGGCGGATCGTCCACCTCGGCGACTTCTCGCACTTCGTGAATCGACCCGGTCTCGCCGCTGATCACGCGCGTCGACCGCAACACGGTCATCCATCTCAGCGCGAACATCACGGCCGACGCGTCGCTCTCGAACGTGCAGAACGAGTTCCTGGCGCGTCAAAGATGCATGAAGCCGGAACCGCTGCCGCAAGAACATCGTCGTTCGCCCGCGTCCGCTCGGTCAGCAAGACTTCATGCAGCAAACGCTGGTCGGCTTGGGCACGTCGCTCATGCTCTCGATCATGCTCGTGTTCTTGCTGATGGTCGCGCTCTACAACAGCTACCGCTCGCCGTTCATCATCATGTTCTCGGTTCCGGTCGCGGCCGTCGGCGCGCTCGGCGCGCTCTGGATGACGCACTCGACGCTCAACCTGTTCTCGCTGATCGGCACGATCTTGCTGGTCGGCATCGTGACCAAGAACGGCATCTTGCTCGTCGACTACGCGAACACGCTGCGCGAACGCGGCGAAGACGAAACTCAAGGCGATCCAAGAGAGCGCCTACACGCGCTTCCGGCCGATCATCATGACCAGCATCTCGGTCATCGCGGGCAACATTCCGCTCGCCCTTGCGCTGGAGCCCGGTTCGAGCACGCGCTCGAGCCTCGGTATCGTGGTCATCGGCGGCATCACCAGCTCGCTGGTCCTCACCCTGGTGCTGGTGCCGATCATGTACGCGCTGCTTGCTCCGGAGCACTTCGCGCCCTCGCACGGCGGGCGCGAGCGCGCGGAAGGCGGCTCCGGCGGCACGGCAACGGTCACGCCGGCGGCAACGGCCACGCGCAGCCCGGAGCCGCTCAGCCCGCACACGCTTAAGATCGCTGAGAGCCGGTCAATCCGGCTCTTACGCAGATTGCCAGCTTCTTGACGGCTAGAGTCTCACCTGGGTTAAGCACGTAGGCGAGCGTGCGGGCGTTGTCTGTTCAGATTACTTCTGCGGGCAACCCATCATGAATACCCTCGAACGTCCATCCCCGAACGGCCAACGGCCGGCCGCGTCGAGACCATCATCCTCGACCTCAAAAAATGGCCGAAGCGGCCCTGGCGCGCGATCGCCGCGGCCGTGCTCATCGTCGCCGTCATCGTCACCGGCGTCCTCATCTTCCGTGCCCGAACGGCGGGATCGGTTGCGTACGTCACGGCCCCCGTCGCGCAACAGGATCTCGTGCAGACTGTCTAGCGCGACCGGTACCGTGAACCCGCAAAACACGATCAACGTCGGCACGCAGGTGTCGGGCACCATCAGCGAAGTCGACGTCGACTACAACTCCAAAGTGAAAAAGGGCCAAGTGCTCGCGCGCCTCGATCCGACCGCGCTGCAAGCGCAGCTCGAACTCGGCGAAGGCGCCGCTCGCGCAATCGCAAGCGCAAGCCGCCGCGGCGCAAAACACCGCCGCCGGCGCGACCATCGGCATCGATACCGCGAACGCCGCGGCGCAAGCCGCGGCCGCCACCGCGCGTGCCGCGCAAGCGACCGCGCTCTCGAGCCAGCAAGCGATCGCGAGCGCCGACTCCGGCGTGACGAAAGCGCAGAGCGCGCTGCAAGTCGCGCAGCTGACCGTCACGCGCGATAACGCGCTTGCTCTCGCAAGGCTACATCGCGCAAGCGACGGTCGACACCGACAAGTCGAACCTCGTCGCGGCGCAAACCGCCGTGCAAGCCGCGCAAACCGCCGCGCAGCAGGCGCGCAGCCAAGCCGCCGCGAGCGCCGCGCAAGCGCAAGCCAGCGTCGCGCAAACCACGTCGCAGACCGATGCCGTCGCAAGCGGCGCAGGTTGCGGCCGCCGGCAGCGCGCGATACGGCGCAAGCCAGTGCGGCCGCGATCGGCATTCAAGAAGCCAACGTGCAAACCGCGCGAAACGAACCTCGCGCAACAGCGTCATCACCTCGCCGGTCGACGGCACCGTGATCGCGCGCGACGTCTCGGTCGGTACGACCGTCGCCGCGAGCCTCCAAACGCCGACGCTCTTCGCGATCGCGCAAGACCTGAGCAAGATGGAAGTCGACCTCGCCGTCGGCGAACCGGACATCGGTTCGGTGAAAACCGGCGAGAACGTCGACTTCACGGTCCTCGCGTACCCGAACCGCACGTTCCACGGCGTGGTCTCGCAAGTGCGCAAGAACCCGGTCATGACGTCGAACGTCGTCACCTACACGACGGTCGTGCTCGTCGACAACAACGATCAGGCGCTGCTTCCCGGCATGACCGCCAACGCGACGATCGACGTGCAGAAAGCCGCCAACGCGCTCGTGGTCCCGCTCAGCGCGCTCTCGTTCACGCCGGCCGTTCAACGGCAGCACCAACGCGCCGCCGGCGCCACGGTGCCGCGTCACCGGCGCAACGCGCAACGCGGCGCAGCCGCTGCACCGGCGCAATGCCGCGCCGTGGGGCAACACCACGGGTTCCGCGTCGACCGCGATCGTCGCGGGTTCGCAAGGCCACGTGTTCGTCGCAGCGCAACGGCAAACTGGTTCGTGTCCCCGTCAGCATCACGCTGGTCTCGGGCACCCAAGCCGCGGTCGCTCCCGCAGGCGACGCGACGCTCGCCGCTGGTGACCAGGTGGTCACCGGCGACGGCGCGGCCGCGCCGGCTCGCGCGCAGCGCGCGCCAAGCCGCAGCCAACCCGCTCACCGGCGGCGGCGCCGGCGGCGGCGGCGATGCGGGGGATCCACTAATGGACAGCGTCGTCGACGTCCGCGACCTGCGCCGCGTCTACCCGCTCGCCGAAGAGCCGGTGATCGCGCTGGCCGGGGTCGATCTCACGATCGATCCCGGGGAGTTCGTCGCCGTGATGGGGCCGTCGGGTTCGGGCAAGTCGACCTTCATGCACATCGTCGGATTCCTCGACCGGCCGACCGCGGGCTACTACGCCTTCAACGGGCGCGACGTCACCGAACTGTCGGAAGACGCGCTCGCCGACATCCGCAGCCGCGAGATGGGCTTCGTCTTCCAAGCCTACAACTTGCTGCCGCGCACGAGCGCGGTCGAAAACGTCGAGCTGCCGATGCTCTACGCCGGCGTCGGCGAGAAGCGAACGCCGCGCGGCGGCGCTCGAAGCGCTCGACGACGTCGGCCTGCTGAAGTACGCGCAGCATCACCCGAACCAGCTCTCGGGCGGACAGCAGCAACGCGTCGCGATCGCGCGCTCGCTCGTGAACGACCCGAGGCTCATCCTCGCCGACGAGCCGACCGGCGCGCTCGACGTGCGTTCGACCAACGACGTGATGGCGCTCTTCCGCAAACTCAACGACGAACGCGGCATCACGATCATGCTCGTCACGCACGAGCCCGACGTCGCCGCGTTCGCCAAACGCATCGTCACGTTCCGCGACGGCCACATCGTCTCGGATACGGCCGCGCCGCAAGCGCAACCGGAAATGGTCACTGTCATGAAACGCTCGATCATCGCCCGCATGGCGATCCTCGCGCTCTTGCGCAACCGCTCGCGCTCGCTGCTCACGATGCTCGGCGTCGTGATCGGCGTCGCCGCGGTCATCGTCACGGTCGCGATCGGCACCGGCGCGCGCACGTCGGTGAGCGATCAGATCAACGCGCTCGGCAGCAACATGATCATCGTGCTGCCGGGCAGCCTCAACCAAGGCGGCGTGCGCAGCGGCAGCGGCGGCGCGTCGACGCTGACGCCGGCCGACGGCATGGCGATCGCCAAGCTCCCGCACGTCTCGGCCGTCTCGCCGACCGTCACGCTGCGCACGCAAGTCGTCGTCGAACGGCAACAACTGGCAGACGACCGTCACCGGCGTCGCGCCGAGCTACACGTACATCCGTTCGTGGCCGCTCGCGTCGGGAACGTTCTTCTCGCAATCCGACACCGATAGCTCGGCCAAGGTCGCGTGCTCGGCCAAACCGTCATCGCCAACCTCTTCCCGAACGGCGCGAACCCGCTCGGCGCAGACCGTGCTGATCAAGAACGTGCCGTTCATCGTGGTCGGCACGCTCGCGCCGAAAGGCCAGAGCGGCGTCGGCCAAGATCAGGACGACACGATCGTGATTCCCTACACCTCGATGCTCGAGCGGCTCACCGGTCAGACGACGCTCGCGTCGATGGACGTCTCGGCGGATTCCTCCGACAACGTCGACGCCGTGCAGACCGAAGTCGACGCAGCTGCTCGAGCAGCGCCACCGCATCGTCAGCGGACGTGCCCGACGACTTCATGGTGCGCAACCTGCAAGACATCGCCAGCGCCGCCGCGTCGACGGCCGCGATCCTGCAGCTCTTGCTCGCCGGCGTCGCCGCGGTGTCGCTGGTGGTCGGCGGCATCGGGATCATGAACATCATGCTGGTCTCGGTCACCGAACGCACGCGCGAGATCGGCCTGCGCCTCGCGGTCGGCGCGCGCCGCAGCGCGATCCTGTGGCAGTTCCTGATCGAAGCGGTCGTGCTCTCGACGGCCGGCGGCGCGATCGGCGTCGTGTTCGGCACGCTCGGCGCGGTCGCGGTCTCGCTCGGCGCGCACTGGCCGGCGGCCGTCCCGCTCAGCGCGGTGGTGTTCTCGGTCGCGTTCTCGGCGCTGGTCGGCGTGTTCTTCGGATACTACCCCGCCGCCAAAGCCGTCGCGGCTCGATCCGATCGTGGCGCTGCGCTTCGAGTAAGCCGCTCCGGCTACGTTCCCATCTCGTCGCTGACGGATCGGACACCGCTCGTGTTGCGGGCGGTGTCCACGGCGGCGCTGCGGACTTTCGGGTCGACGATGTTGCCGCGCAGCGTCACGGCGCCGTCGTGAACGTCGACTTTCACGCCGGTCGTTCCGGTCTGGGTGAAGATCGCGCCGGCGATCCGCCCGGCGAGGGCGGCGTCGCAGGGCGGCTCGCCAGGCGCTGGCCGAGATCGGGCACGTGCGGGTCGATGCGCAACTGGTCGCGTACCGCGTGGATGCCCGGCACCGACCGCGCCGCGGCGACCGTCTTGGCCCGCGCGGCAGGGGTGCGAACGGCGCCGGTGAGCGTGGCGACGCCGCCCGAGACCCGCACGCCGAGCGAGGCGGTCGAGTTGACGTCGACCGTGATCAGTTTGGCCTTGACCTCGGTCGTCAGCAGCGCATCGTTGGCGATCGCCTCGACCTGCGTGACCGTCGGCTGGGGGCGTTCTGGGTCGAGTTGCTGCAGCCGGCTGCGGCCAGGGGGAGGCTTGCTGCGAGGAGGGGAAGAGCGTGCTTCATAGCCTCCTTGTACCCGTCGCGGTGGGCCGGGTCCCGCGCGAAATCGGCCCTGAAATTCCAGCAAGCGAGCGCCCTGTGTGCCGGGCTCAAGTGGCGGCCTTAACACGCCGATGATATTCCAGCACGTCCCTTTCTGAGGGTTGGATTTCTCGTATGGAAGTCCCAAGCAATCTCGATACATTTCTCAAGGATATGCTCGCCGAAGAAGAGGCGACGGTTCAGCTCGACGCGGAAGATCGCGCGTTCGTCGACCGCATCCTGAAGTCGATCACGACCGGCAGCAAGGGCATTTTCGTCGTGCTGCACCCCAACGACCGCATGCAGTACATGCTGCTGAACACGAACCGTGCCGGCGCGATCGCGCTGCTCGCGCGCGTCATGCAGCGCACGGCCGAAGCCCTCGAAGCGGACCTCGACTAAGCCCCTGCACCCGATCGACGGCTATCTGCTCGACGGCCGGCCCTCGAAGGACGATGCGGTCGCGGCCGTGCTGGCCGACCGCCAACCGGCGCCCGGCGCGCAGGCGTTTTACCGGGCGCTCGACCTGCTCGGGCCGAAGGTCGCCGACGAGGCGCTGATCGCGCTGCGCCTGGCGCTGGCCGGCGAGCCGGTCGACGACGACGGCGTGCGCGGCTGCGCGGGCTCCTGGCGGCCGCCCGGAGCGGCGACCCCGAAGCCCGGGCGGCCTATCTCGCGGCGGTGGAAACGGCTTGAAGGGCTCGCGCGTTCTATACGGTGTGATGATGCGACGACTCGTCCTGGCCCTCGGGATCGTCATGCTGCCGCTCGCGGCGCTGGCCGACCCCGGCGGCTCCGGCCGGCGGCCCGATCAAGGCACGACGGCGGCACGATCAACGGGCGCGTGACGCGCGGTCGATTACCAGCGCAGCATGCTCGGCGTCGACGCGCAGGGCCGCGGCCGGATCGACGTGAACGTGATGCCCTCGACGAGCATCCAGGGCAAGGACGCCGGCTACCATGCCTTCACCGATCTCAAGCCCGGGCAGCGCGTCGCAGATCATCTCGAGCATCGCGGACGGGAAGTACGTCGCGCAGATCATCCGGATTCGCTAGCTGAGCGCTCGCGGCGCTCGCCCGCAGCATCATCGCCGTCGGCTTCGACGGCGCGACCGCGGCGACGCGCCGCTCGACGCGCTGCGCGCGTTCGCTCCCGGCGCGATCATCCTGTTCGGGCGCAACGTCGGCCCGGCCGACGCGCTGCGCGCGCTCGATCGCGGCGTTGCGCGGCATCGACGACGCTGCCGCCGCTGATCGCCGTCGATCAAGAAGGCGGCCGCGTCGCGCGCATCGGCGAGCCGGTCGCGCAGTTGCCGTCGGCGATGGCGGTCGGCGCGGCGCGCGACGTCGGCGCGTGCGAGCGGCTCGGGCGTGCTGCTCGGGCCGCGATCTCGCGCGGCTCGGCGATCAGCGTCGACTTCGCGCCGGCGGCCGACTGCGCGCTCGAACCGGCGAACACCGTGATCGGCACGCGCTCGTTCGGCAGCGATCCGGTGCGCGTGGGCCGCTTCGCCGGCGCGTTCGCGCGCGGCCTCGAGACGGGCGGCGTCGCGGCGGCGCTCAAGCACTTTCCCGGCCACGGTTCGACCGACGTCGATTCGCATCTCGCGCTGCCGCACGTCGACGATCGATGAAGCGACGTTGCGCGCGCGCGATCTGCGTGCCGTTCGCCGCCGCGATTTCCGGCGACGCCGCGCAGATCGTGATGGCCGCGCACGTCGTCGTCGAAGCGCTCGATGCGCTGCGGCCGGCGTCGCTCTCGCCGCGCATCCTCACCGGGCTGCTGCGCGACGAACTCGGCTTCGACGGCGTGGCGTGCACGGATTGCTTGCAGATGGATGCGATCGCGCGCGATCCGGGCACCGTCGCCGGCGCGGTCGCCGCGTTCGCGGCCGGCGCGGATCTGCTGCTGGTGAGTCATTCGCTCGCGCTCGCGCGCGAAGCGGCCGATGCGATCGCGGCGGCGATCGAAGGCGGGCACGCTCCCGCGCGCGCGGCTGCGACGAAGCGGCGCGGCGCGTGCGCGCGCTGCGCGAACGGTACGCGGTGCTGCGGCCGTACGGCGGCGAGCTCGATGCGGCGCTGCCGCTGACCGATCGCCGCAGCGCGCGGTGACGGTGCTGCGCGGCGACGTTGCGCTTGCGCGACGAGCGGCCGGTGACCGTGATTTCGTTCGAGGGCGAGGCGTTCGACGGCGCCGGCGGCACGCGCGCCGAGCGGCCGTCGCTGAGCACGGCGCTGCGCGCGCGGCGCTGGAAGAGCGAGGTCATGCGCGTCGCGCTCGATCCGGACGCAGACGACATCGATTTGCTGCTCGGCGCACTTGCCGTCGCTCGGCGATCGCAACTTCGTCGTCACCGTGCGCCGCGCGCACCTGCACCCGCGCAGCGCGCGCGCCGTCGAGCGCATCCTCGCGCGTCGTTCCCGATGCGATCGTCGTCTCGGCGAACGAACCGTACGATGCGCTGCTGTGGCCGCACGCGCGAACGGTCGCGTGCATCTACGGCGACGATGCGATGGCGTTTGCGGGCTGCGCCGACGTGCTCTCGGGACGCGCGAGCGCGCAGGGCGTCTCCCGGTCGACGCTCGGTGACGCCGTCCGTTGACGACGCGCTGCTCGAGCGCGCATCTGCGGCACGCGGTACAGCGCGGCGGTCGTGCGGATCGAACGCGGCGGACGCGTCGTGTACGAACGGGCGGTCGGAACGCTGCGCGACGACGGCGGCGGCGGCGCGTACGTCGACACGCGCTTCGATCTCGCGTCGATCACGAAGGTGTTCGTCGCGACCGTCGCGCTGGCGCTGGTCGCGCGCGGCGAGCTCGACTCGATGCGCCGCTCGGCGATGCCGCGAATGGCGCGGTACGCGCACGCGCCGATCACGCTGCGCATGATCCTCGCGCACACCGGCGGCTTTCGCAGCGGCGCCGACTATCGCACGCTCTTCGGCGAACACGTCGAAACGTTCGCGCTGCGCGAGCCGCTCGTCGCCGCGCCGGGCGAACGCGTCGTGTACAGCGATCTCGGGTTTTCTCGCGCTCGGCGCGGTCCTCGCGCGCCGCACCGGCTCGCGCTCGAAACGCTGATCGAACGCGAACTGCGCGCGCTCGGTGCAGCGAGCGCGTGACGTTCGCGCGGCAGCGCGCGCCGCGAAGCCGTGCCGGCAACCGAACGCGATGCGTGGCGCGGGCTCGTGCAAGGCCGCGTGCACGATGAGAAGGCCGCGCTCGCCGGCGGCGTCGCCGGTCACGCGGGCCTGTTCGCGCATGCGCTCGACGTCGCGCGGCTGGGCGAATGGTATCTCGCGCCGCGCTTCGGCCGCCCGTCGCCGTTGCCGGCGGCGCTCGCGCCGACGGCGATGAGCGGAGCAGGCCTCGATCCGGTGCTGCGGCGCGGTTTGGGCTGGGCGCTGAAGACGAGCGATGAGAATTCGTGCGGCGCGCGCATGTCGCCGGAGACGTTCGGGCACACCGGCTTCACCGGCACGTGCATCTGGGTCGATCCGGTGCGCGATCTCAACGTCGTGATCCTCACCAACGCCGTGCACTACGGCCGCCACGATCTGCGCGACGTGCGCGCCGCGATCTGCGATGCCGCGGTCGCGGAGTTCGCGCCGTGATCGCCGTCGGACTGATGTCGCGGGACCTCGCTCGACGGCATCGACGCGGTGCGCGTCGCGATGCATCCGCGCGGCACGGGCTATGCGGTCGAAACGCAGGCGTTCGCGACGGTGCCGTTCGAGGCGGCGTTGCGCGCGCGAATTCTCGCCGCCTATCCGCCGGCCGCGCTCGACGCGCTCGCGGTGTCCGCGCTGCACGCGGACATCGGCGCGGCATTCGCGCGACGCGGCGCTTGCCGTCGGCGCGCCGCACGGCGACTACGTCGCGTCGCACGGCCTGACGCTCGCGCACGACGGCGATGCGCACCACACGCTGCAGATCGGCGATGCGTTTCGCATTCGCGAAGCGACGGGGCGACGGTGATCTACGATTTTCGCAGCGCCGATACGGCGGCCGGCGGCCACGGCGCGCCGCTCGTGCCGTACGTCGATGCGCTGCTGCTCGGCGATGCGCGCGAAACGCGCGTCGCGCTGAATCTCGGCGGCATCGCGAACCTCACGGTGCTGCGTCCGGGCGCGGCACCCGGCGACGTGATCGCGTTCGACTGCGGTCCGGCAAATCTGCCGATCGACACGTACGTCGAGCGCGCCGCGCCGTCCGTGCGCAATTCAACGTAGGTGTCGGCCGGCAAGTTCGCCGGACCGCAGTCGAACGCGAGCACGTCGCCGGGTGCAGCGCCCGGACGCAGCACGGTGAGGTTCGCAATGCCGCCAAGGTTCAGCGCGACGCGCGCTTCGCGTGCGTGCGCGAGCAAGAGCGCATCGACGTAGGGCACGAGCGGTGCACCGGTTCCGCCTGCCGCCGTATCGGCACTGCGGAAGTCGGCGATCACGGTTTTCCCGGTCGCCTCGCGAATGCGGAACGGATCGCCGATCTGCAGCGTATGGTGCGCGTCGCCGTCGTGCGCGAGCGTCAGCCCGTGCGACGCGACGAAGTCCGCGTCCGGCGCGCCGGCGGCGAGTGCGGCAACGCCGAATGCCTCGCCGACATCGTCATGCAGTGCCGACAGCGCGAGCGCCGGCAGCGCCGCCGGCGGATAGGCGGCGAGAATTCGCGCGCGCAACGCAGCCTCGAACGGGAGCGTCGTGAACGCGAGCGTTTCCACCGCATAGCCCCGTGCCCGCGGATGGATCGCGACGCGCACGGCGTCGATTCCGTCGAGCGAGGTTCCGCACATCAAACCGATTGCGATCACAGCGCGAACTCCGCCACGGCGGCATCGCACAGCGCGGCGCGCACGTCGCGCAGATCGTGGCGCCCGAAGTGCACGGCATTGGTCAAGATGACGACGTTGAGATCGCGCTGCGGATCGGCCCAAATGCACGTTCCGGTGAAGCCCGTATGGCCGAACGTCTCCATCGACATGCGCGCGCCGCACGAGTTCTCATCGCTCGTCTTCAGCGCCCAGCCCAATCCGCGCCGCAGCACCGCATCCGGCGCCGCTTCGGTCGTTGCCGCGAAGCGCGAGCGCCGCCGGCAACGGCGACGGACGGCCGAAACGCGGCGCGAGATACCACTCGCCCAGCCGCGCCACGTCGAGCGCGTGTGCGAACAGGCCGGCATGACCGGCAACGCCGCCCGCCAGCGCCGCTTTCTCATCGTGCACGCGGCCCTGAACGAGACCGCGCCACGCATCGCGTTCGGTCGCCGGCACGTCTTCGCGCCGCGCGTTCCGCGCAAACGTCACGCGCTCGCTGCCGAGCGCGCGCAACTCGCCTTCGATCAGCGGCTCGAGCGCCGTGGACGTGCGCGCGGCCAGCGCCGCTCCCAGGGCGAGAAAACCCAGATCGCTGTACACGACGCGTTCGCCCGGCGCGGCAACGAGCGGTTCACGCAGCGCGAACGTTTCGATGTGCTCGTCCAAGAGCGTGCGGTAGTCGGCCCCGCTGCGAAAACCGCCGGTGTGGGCGAGGATCATGCGCAGCGTGCTCGGGAGGCAGCGCGCCATCACCCACCAGCGGTTCGTCGAGAGCAAGGACGCCGCGCGCAACGAGCGCCAGCGCGACCGTCCCGACGAACACTTTCGTGATCGACGCGATATCGAAGCGCGTATCGACATACGCACTGCCACCGCCGTCGTCGCGCAACGTTCCCACGGCCCGTTCGTACACGGCGTCGCCCCCCGCGTTCGATCCGTACGACGGCCGCGCTGTAGCGCGTCCGAGATGCGCGGTCAGCAGATCGTCGACGATCAGAATCGTCACCGGCAGACGGCCCTGCGCGCTCGCCCGTCCCGAGAGCACGTCGGCGCAGCCCGCAAACGCCACCGCATCGTCGCCGTAGATGCAGGCGACCGTGCGCGCGGCCGGCCAGAGCTGCGCGTCGTAGGGTTCCGCGCACGACACGATCGCCGCCCGGGATCAGTCCGAGGATGCGTTCGACGGCGCGCGCCTGCCGCGGGTGCAGGTGCGCGCGCCGGGTGGTGATGACGAAGTTGCGATCGCCGAGCGACGGGCAGGTAGCCGAGCAGCAAGTCGACGTCGTCGTCATCGGGATCGAGCGCGACGCGCATGACCTCGCTCTTCCAGCGCCGCGCGCGCAGCGCCGTGCTGAGCGAGGGCCGTTCGATGCGCACGCCGCCGGCGCCGTCGAACGTCTCGCCCTCGAACGAAATCACGGTCACCGCGCGTTCGTCGCGCAAGCGCAGTTCGCCGCGCAGCACCGTCACCGCGCGCTGCGCAATGGTCAGCGGCAGCATCCGGCCGCGCCGCCGTACGGCCGCGGCGTCGGCATACCGTTCGCGCAGCGCCCGCACGCGATCCGCCGCTTCGCGCAACCGCTCGCGCGAGAGCGTTCCCGCCTTCACGGCCGCGACGATCGCATCCGCCGCTTCGTTCGCCAGCGCGAGCGAATGACTCACCAGCAGCAGATCGGCCCCGGCCGCCAGTGCGGCGACGGCCCCGGCGACCGTACCCGGCGCGCGCGCGATCGCGTCCATCTGCAAACAATCGGTGCACGCCACGCCCTCGAAGCCGAGTTCGTCGCGCAACAGCCCGGTGAGGATGCGCGGCGAGAGCGACGCCGGCAGCACGGGTCGAGCGCGTCGACGACGACGTGCGCCGCCATCACGATCTGCGCGGCCCCGGCCGAGATGCAGGCCGCGAACGGCTGCAGATCGCGCGCGCGCAGCGTCGCCTCGTCGAGTTCGACGTGCGGCAGCGCGAGGTGCGAGTCGACGCTGGTCGAGCCGTGGCCCGGAAAATGTTTGAGCGCCGCCGCGACGCCGCCCGTCTCGAGCCCGCGCGCGAACGCGCCCGCGAAACGGCCGACCATCAGCGGATCGCTGCCGTAGGCGCGCGTACCGATCACGGTATTGGCCGGATCGAGCGCGCAGTCCGCAACCGGCGCGAAATCGACGCTGATCCCGAGCCGCGCGAGATCGCGCCCGAGCAACATGCCCAGCCGTTCGCAGGCCGCGACATCGCCCGCCGCACCGGCCGCCATCGCTGCCGGCAACTGCGCGACGGCGTCGCCGATGCGCGCGACCCGGCCGCCTTCTTGATCGACCGCGATCAACGGCGGCAGCGGCGTCAGCGCACGCAACTCCGCGACGAGCGCGCGCAACGCGTCGGCCGGACCGGTGTTGCGCGCAAACAAGATGACCGCGCCCGGGGCGAACGCGCGCAGTTCGGCGAGCGGCGCGTCTTCGACGCGCTGCCGTCGAAGCCGACGGCGATGACGCTGCGAGCGAGGCGCGAGCGTCAGCGAATCCTGATGATCTGCGCGACGTAGCTCCCGCCCGCAATGCTCGCACAGGATCTGCACGCGCTGACCGGGCTTGAGATCGGTGAACGCATGGTAGCCCGCGTCTTTGCCTTGGATGCTGGTCGACGGCATCACGCTCACGATGATGTGGCCGCGGCGCCTGCGCGTCGACGCCGAGCATGCTGCGCTGGTAATCGATCGTGGTCACGCGCCCGTTGATCGTGCCGCCGTTGTGCACTTGATCGGTGCCGCCGGCCGGCGCCGCCGTGGGATCGGCCAGCGCCGTGAGCGGAAGCATGACGAGTCCCAGCGCGAGTATGAATCGTCGAAGCATCACACCGTATAGAACGCAGGTACCCTTCAAGCCGTTTCCACCGCGGCGAGATAGGCCGCCCGCGCCTCGGGGTCACCGTTACGGGCGGCGGTCAGGAGTCCCCGCAGCCGCAGCACGCCCTCGTCGTCGACCGCCTCGCCGATCAGCGCCAAGCGCAAAGCGATCAGCGCCTCGTCCGCCACCCGCGGCCCGAGCAGCTCGAGGGCGCGGTAAAACGCCTGGGCGCGGGGCGCCGGTTGCCGGTCGGCCAGCACCGCCGCAACGGCCTGGTCTTTCGAAGGCCGGCCGTCGAGCAGATACCCGTCAATGGGGTGAAGGGGCTTAATCGAGGTCCGCTTCGAGGGCTTCGGCCGTACGCTGCATGACGCGTGCGAGTAAGGCGATGGCGCCGGCGCGATTCGTGTTCAGCAGCATGTACTGCATCCGATCGTTGGGATGCAGGACAACGAAAATACCTTTGCTCCCCGTCGTGATCGACTTCAAGATTCGATCGACGAAGGCGCGGTCTTCAGCGTCAAGCTGGACCGTCGCCTCTTCTTCGGCGAGCATCTCCTTGAGAAAGGTATCGAGATTGCTGGGGACTTCCATGTGCGAAATGCAACCCTCACAAAGGGACGTGCTGAGAATATCATCGGCGTGTCAACGTCGGCACTTAAGCCCGGCTCACAGGGCGCTCGCTTGCTGGAATTTCAGGGCCGATTTCGCGCGGGACCCGGCCCACCGCGACGGGTACAAGTCGGCTATGAAGCGCGCTCTTCTCCCCCTCGTAGCTGCCGTGGCACTCGCGGGAGCCGGCTGCAGCAGCTCGACCCAGAACGCCCCCGGCCCCACGGTGACGCAGGTCGAAGGCGATCGCCAACGACGCCTTGCTCACGACCGAGGTCAAGGCCAAGCTGATCACGGTCGACGTCAACTCCACCGCCTCGCTGGGCGTTCACGTCTCGGGCGGCGTCGCGACCCTCACCGGGGCCGTTCGCACGCCCGCAGCGCGGGCCAAGACCGTGGCCGCCGCGCGTTCGGTCAAGGGCATCACCGAGGTGCGTCGATCAGCTGCGCGTCGATCCCCACGTGCCCGATATCGGCCAGCGCCTGGGCGAGGCCGGTCAGCAGTTGAGCGACGCCGCGTTGGCCGGGCGGATCGCCGGGGCGATCTTCACCCAGACCGGCACGACGGCGTCAAGGTCGACGTCCACGACGGCGCCGTGACCCTGCGCGGCGACATCGTCGACCCGAAGGTCCGCACGGCAGCGGTGGACACCGCCCGCAATACGAGCGGTGTCCGTTCCGTGACCGACGACATGGGGTCGTAGCCGGTTACTCGAAGCGCAGGGCGACGATCGGGTCGAGGCGCGAGGCTTTGGCGGCGGGGTAGTAGCCGAAGAACACGCCGACCAGGGCCGAGAACGCCGACCGAGAACACGACCGCGCTGAGCGGCACGGCCGCCGGCCAGTGCGCGCCGAGCGAGACCGCGACCGCGCCGAGCGTGCCGAACACGACGCCGATCGCGCCGCCGGCCGTCGAGAGCGCGACCGCCTCGATCAGGAACTGCCAGAGGATCGCGCTGCGGCGCGCGCCGACGGCGAGCCGCAGACCGATCTCGCGCGTGCGTTCGGTGACCGAGACCAGCATGATGTTCATGATCCCGATGCCGCCGACGACGAGCGACACCGTCGCGACGCCGGCGAGCAAGAGCTGCAGGATCGCGGCCGTCGACGCGGCGGCGTTGGCGATGTCTTGCAGATTGCGCACCATGAAGTCGTCGGGCGGCCGTTGACGATGTTGTGGCGCTGCTCGAGCAGCTGCGTGACTTCGGTTTGCACGGCGTCGACGTTATCGGACGAATCGGCCGAGACGTCCATCGACGCGAGCGTCGTTTGGCCCGTGAGCCGTTCGAGCATCGAGCTGTACGGAATGACGATCGTGTCGTCTTGATCTTGGCCGACGCCGCTCTGGCCTTTCGGCGTCGAGCGTTCCGACCACGATGTACGGCACGTTCTTGATCAGCACGGTTTGCGCCGAGCGGGTTCGCGCCGTTCGGAAAGAGATTGTTGATCACGGTTTGTCCGAGCACCGCGACTTTGGCCGAACTATCGGTGTCGGCTTGCGAGATGAACGTGCCCGACGCGAGCGGCCACGAACGGATGTAGCGTGTAGCTCGGCGCGACGCCGGTGACGGTCGTCTGCCAGTTGTTGCCGTTCGCCACGACTTGCGTGCGCAGCGTAACGGTCGGCGAGACGGCCGAGACGTGCGGCAGCTTGGCGATCGCCATGCCGTCGGCCGGCGTGAGCGTCGACGCGCCGCCGCTGCCGCTGCGCACGCCGCCCTGGTTGAGGCTGCCCGGCAGCACGATGATCATGTTGCTGCCGAGCGCGTTGATCTGATCGCTCACCGACGTGCGCGCGCCGGTGCCGATCGCGACGGTGATGATCACCGCCGCGACGCCGATCACGACGCCGAGCATCGTGAGCAGCGAGCGCGAGCGGTTGCGCAAGAGGGCGAGGATTGCCATGCGGGCGATGATCGAGCGTTTCATGACATTGCCATTTCCGGTTGCGCTTCGCGGCGCGGCCGTATCCGAGAGGATGTGGCCGTCGCGGAACGTGACGGTGCGTTTGGCGAAGGCGGCGACGTCGGGTTCGTGCGTGACGAGCATGATCGTGATGCCGCGTTCGTCGTTGAGTTTGCGGAAGAGCTGCATGATGTCGTTGGTCGAGCGCACGTCGAGCGCGCCGGTCGGCTCATCCGCGAGGATGAGCTTCGGGCTGTTCACGAGCGAGCGCGCGATCGCGACGCGCTGCTGCTGTCCGCCGGAGAGCTGGTTGGGATGATGCTGCGCGTATTTGAGCAGACCGACTTCATCGAGCGCGTCGAGCGCCGCAGCGCGGCGTTCTTTCTCGCCGATGCCCGCGTAGAGCATCGGCAGCTCGACGTTTTCGACCGCACTCGTCCGCGGCAGCAAGTTGTAGGCTTGGAAGACGAAGCCCATCTCGCGGCTGCGGATGTCGGCGAGCGCGTCTTCCGGCAGTTCGGTGACGTCGTGCCCGTTGAAGGCGTAGTAGCCCGAGGTCGGCCGGTCGAGGAACCCGACGATGTGCATGAAGGTCGACTTGCCCGAACCCGACGGTCCCATGACGGCGACGAACTCCCCGGGATCGATCGTGAGATCGACCCCGGCCAGCGCGATCACCGGCTCTTCGAGCGAGCGGGTAGACGCGGCGCAAGTTGCGGACTTCGACAACGCTGTCCATTAGTGGATCCCCCGCATCGCGCCGCCGCCGCCGCAGCACCGCCGGTGAGCGGGTTGGCTGCAGCTTGGCGTGCGCGGTGCGCGAGCCGGCGCGGTCGCGCCGTCGCCGGTGACCACTTGGTCACCAGCGGCGAGCGTCGCGTCGCCTGCGGGAGCGACCGCGGCTTGCGTGCCCGAGACCAGCGTGATGCTGACGGGGACACGAACCAGTTTGCCGTCGCGCTGGACGAACACGTGGCCTTGCGAACCCGCGACGATCGCGGTGGACGCGGAGCCCGTGGTGCTGCCCCACGGCGAGGCACCGTTGGCCGGTGCGCGCTGCGCGCGTTGGCGTGCCGGGACCGCGTGCCCGTGGCGCCGGCAGCGCGTTTGTGCGTGCCGTTGAACGAGGGCTGGAACGAGAGCGCGCTGAGCGGCACGACGAGCGCGTTGGCCGCTTTCTGGACGTCGATCGTTGCGTTGGCGGTCATGCCGGGAAGCAGCGCTTGATCGTTGTTGTCGACGAGCACGACCGTGGTGTAGGTAACGACGTTCGAGGTGATGACCGGGTTCTTGCGCACTTGCGAGACCACGCCGTGGAAGGTGCGGTTCGGGAACGCGAGCACCGTGAAGTCCACGTTCTCGCCGTTTTTCACCGAACCGATGTCCGGTTCACCGACGGCGAGGTCGACTTCCATCTTGCTCAGATCTTGCGCGATCGCGAAGAGCGTCGGCGTCTGGAGGCTGGCGGCCACCGTCGTACCGACGGACACGTCACGCGCGATTACGGTGCCGTCGACGGGCGACTTGATCACGCTGTTGGCGAGGTTCGTCTCCGCCGTTTGCACGTTGGCTTCTTGAATGCCGATGGCCGCGCTGCTGGCTTGCGCCGTATCCGCGCTGCCGGCTGCGGCAACGTGCGCCGCTGCGATCGCATCGCTTTGCGATGTGGTCTGAGCGATGCTCGCCTGCGCTTGCGCCGAACTCGCCGCGGCTTGGCTGCGCGCTTGCTGCGCGGCGGTTTGGGCGGCTTGAACGGCGCTTTGCGCCGCGACCAGGTTGGACTTGTCGTTGTCGACCGTGGCTTGCGCGACGTAGCCTTGCGCGAGCAAGCGCGTTGTCGCGGGTAACGGTCAACTGCGCGACTTGCAGCGCGCTTTGCGCTTTGGTCACGCCGGAATCGGCACTCGCGATTGCTTGCTGGCTCGAGAGCGCCGTGGCTTGCGCGGCCTTCGCGGTGGCGGCCGCAACTTGCGCCGCGGCGTTTGCGCTATCGATGCCGATCGTCGCCCCGGTCGCGTTGTTTTGCGCGGCGGCGGCTTGGGCTTGGGATTGCGCGAGTTGGGCCTTCGCGGAATTGAGCTGCGCCTGCAGCGCGGTCGGATCGAGACGCGCTAAGACTTGGCCTTTTTTCACCTTCGAGTTGTAGTCGACGTCGACTTCACTGACGGTACCTGAAACTTGCGTACCGACGTTGATCGTGTTTTGCGGGTTCACGGTACCCGTTGCCGAGACAGTCTGCACGAGATCCTGTTGGGCGACGGGGGTCGTGACGTACGCAACCGAGCCCGAAGTACGGGCCCGGAACACGAGCACACCGGTGACGACGAGGGCGACGACGAGCACAACCGCGGCGATCGCTCGCCACGGCCGCTTCGACCAGCGCTTGGGGTCGAGAAGAATGGTCTCAACGCGGCCGCTGGTTTGCCCGTTGGATGATGGACGGTCTAGGATTTTCATGATGGGTTGCCCGCAGAAAGTATTCTGAAGGGACAACGCCCGCACGCTCGCCTACGTGCTTAAGCCAGGATGAGGGTCTACCCTTAGGAAGCTGGCAATCCGGTGAGAGCCGGATGAGAGCTGATGATCTCGGTAAGCGTGGGCGGGTGACGGCTCCGGGTGTCGCGCCGTTGCTCCGCGTGTCGGACACGTGCCCGTTGCGAGCCGCCGGATCCCGCGCCCGCCCCGCTGCGGCTCCGCCCGATGTGCTCGGGGGCAAGAGCGCATACATCACGGGGACGAGCACCAGCGTGAGCAGCAGCGAACTCGTAATGCCGCCGATAACCACCACGCCTAAGCTTTGGCGGGTGCTCGAACCGGGTTCTAGTGCCAGCGCCAACGGTATGTTGCCTGCGATGACCGAGATGCTCGTCATGATAATCGGCCGGAACCGCGTGTAGGCGCTCTCTTGGATCGCTTTCACCTTGTCTTCACCGCGTTCGCGCAGCGTGTTAGCGTAATCGACCAGTAAGATGCCGTTCTTGGTCACGATACCGACCAAGAGGATGGTTCCAATCAGCGAGAACAGATTCAGCGTCTCATGCGTGATCCAGAGCGCACCTAGCGCACCGCAAGCGGCGAGCGGCACCGAGAACATGATGATGAACGGCGAGCGGTAGCTGTTGTAGAGCGCCACCATCAACAGGAAGACGAGCATGATCGAGAGGATGAGCGAGGTGCCCATTCCGACCAGCGTCTGCTGCATGAAGTCTTGCTGGCCCAGCGGCCGCGGGCGTACCTGAATGTTCTTCGGAAGGGTTCCGGCGTCGTGCATCGCCTTGACGCTTGCCAGGAACGCGTTCTGCACGTTCGAGAGCGATGCGCCGCCCGGCGAGGTTGGCGCTCAAGTGAATGACGGTGTTGCGGTCCGTGCGCGTAATCAGCGGGGAGACCGGGTCGATTCACGAAGTGCGCGAAGTCGCCCAAGTGGACGATGTTGCCGTTCGTCGAGCGCACCGGCACCTGCGCCAGTTCGCCGAGGCTGGTCTGCAGCTGACGCGGGTAGATGATCTGGACCTGTTCCAGACCGTCCGCCGTTTCGAACTGCGTGGCGATGGTGCCCCCGAACGCTGCGCGCGCGGCGGTTGAGGCCGTTCCGATGCTGACGTTGAGTGCTTGCGCTTTAGCGCGATCGAACACGACGTCCATCTGCGGCTGCAACGCTTGCGACGAACTGATGACGTTGGCCGCGCCCGGGGTCTTCACGAGAACATCCTCGATTTGGTTCGCGCGGCTCGTCGGGATCGCCGCCCGAAACGTCGGTCACGATCTCGTCGAGCGGCTGCGAATTGCCGCCGGCAACGCCGGTTGCCGGTACGACGATCGGATCGGTGCCGGGTCCCACCTCACGCGCTTCGCGCCGGAACTCCGCGACCCAATAATCGGTTGAGTGCTCGCGATCGGCTTTCAGCCAAACGTGAATCTGACCGGTGTTGCCTTGCAAGATGTTCCCGCCGAATGGCGCCGCATAAGCGCCGGCGACGGCGGTGTCCGCGTCGATGTCGGTGCTCGTGCGGATACGCCGTTCGATCGCCAACACCGCTTGCGTGGTTTTCGCTAACGGCGTGCCGACCGGATATTGCAGCTGGATGAAGATCTCGCCGCGGTCTTGCGCGGGCACGAACTCCTCACCCACAATGCCCAGCGGCACCAGCGCGACCGCACCGATGAACGAGAGCGCGCAGACGGTCATGACGAGCACCTTGTGCCCAAGCGCCCACGGCAGCACCCGTTGCGTATACCAATCGCGCGTGGCATCGAAGCCGCGCGTGAATTGCTTGATGATCCAGAAGGGCTTCCAGGTAGAACGCAGAGCCCAGTTGCCCGCCAATGACGGCGTGATCGTGAAACAGACGACGAGCGATGTGAGGGTCGCAATGACGACGACGATCGCGAACTCGGCCAGCTGGTGACCGATCTGGCTTTGGATGAAAGAGATCGGTAAAAACACGACCACGTCGACCAGCGTGATGACGATGGCGGCGACGCCGATTTCGGTGCGCCCGGTGATCGCCGCCGCCATCGGCGCCTCGCCCATCTCGTGATGCCGCCCGATGTTTTCTAAGACGACGGTGGAGTCGTCTACGAGGATACCGACCACGATCGTCATGCCCAACAGCGAAATCGTATCGAGCGTGAGGCCGAGCATCTTCATGACGAACAGCGCGACGCCGAGCGACGCCGGAATCGCAATCAGCACGACGACGGCGTTGCGCCATGAGTGCAGGAAGAACAGCATCACAATGCCGGTCAGTACGACGCCTTCGAGTAGCGTGCGAATCACGCTATCCAATTGTTGTTCCGTGTACTTCGACTGAACGTTGATAACGTTGAAATTGATATCCGGGAACTGCGCGCGAACCCGCGGCAGCGCGGCCAGGACGCTGTCGGACGCATCGACCTCGGAGGCATCCGACGTCTTCTGGATTTGTAAGAACTGACCGTTGATGCCGTTCACCGAACCGACTTGACGGCGCGGCTCGTTTCCGGCCGATACGGTAGCGATGTCGCCGATGCGGAGGACCGCATTAGCCGAGGTCCACGGATCGACGGCGCCTAGCGTCTGGTTGACCGGCCCGCTCACGTTGAGCTGGCTGCCGCGTCGGAGCCGGCGCCGCGATCGGCAGGCCTAACACCGAATCCGGGCTGACGATGTCGCCGCGAATGTCGACGTTCGTTTCGCGATTGGGATTGTAGACGATACCTCCGGGCGCGCGCACGTTCGAGGCCGAGATAGTGTTGACGACGTCGGTCAGCGTCAACTTATAGGCTTCGAGTTTTCTTGGATCGACCGTGACCTCGTAGGCCGGCGTAACGGTGCCGGCGGGCTGCACGAACGACACGCCCGGAATTTGCTGAAAGTACGGCACGACGCGACCGCTCACGATCAGCGAGAGTTCGCTCGCCGTTAGCGTCGACGACGTCAGCGACAACGTGACGACGATCGATTCGCTGGGGTCGCGCACGCGGATCGACGGCGCGGTGAGGTCGCTCGGCAGACTCTTCCCGGCTTGCTGAATCGCTTTGGTGACGTTTACCAAGTCGGTGTTGACGCTGGAGTTGATATTGAAGATCGCCGAGATCGTCGCTTGGCCGCCCTGGATCGTCGAGTTCAGCGTTTGCAGGTTGTCGGTACCGGCGATCTGGTCTTCGATCGGTCGCACGATCGAGTCGCGCATAACCGTCGGCGAAGCGCCGTTATAATTGACGTTGACGGATACGGTGGGCTGCGCGACGTTCGGGTACTGCTGGCGGACCAGCGTCGACCACGAGATCGAACCCGCGACCGCGATCAGCGCGAGGAGGACGAAGACCAACGTCGGCCGCCGGACGAAGAGAGTCGTCAACCACATCGTTTAGCGCTCCGCGACCGTGCGGTTACCGCGCTTCGTGCCGCTCTGCGGCACCGCCGGTTGCCCGTCGACCAGTCCCAGTTGCCCGTTGATGACCACGGGCTGGCCCGGCCGCAAGCCCTCGACGATCGCATTCTTGTCGTCTTCCGCGACCAGCGTGACGGGGAGCGTCTTGATGACGCCGCCTCGACCGCCGGATCCACGCGAAGCGCCCGGCCCGGCGGGTCCGCCACGAAATTGGCCGGGAGTCCCACTGCCGTCTAGCGGAGCGCCGCCTTGCCGGGGCCCGCCACCGCTTCCGCTACCCGGAGGCGCGGGAGCGATCGTTTGGATCGCGGTCTGCGTATCGTCGGTGAAGGCGCTGCGCGGGATCTGTATGCCGCGGCTCGCCGCGCGCGTCACGAGGCCGGTAACGACCATACCGGAGTGGAAGCGGCCGCCGGGATTCGGCAGCACTGCTTTGATGATGAAGTTCGTCGATCCGGGCGTCAGCTGATCGAGCACGGCCGAGACTTTGGCCATACCTTGCAGCGTCGCGCTATCGCTCGAGGCGATCTTCACCGGCGAGCCGATCGGCACGCCGACGATTTGCCGGCCCGACCCGTTCAGCACCGCATAGACTTTGTCGCTCTCTTGGAGGGTGAAGATCTGCCGCGTGCCGGGATACTCGCCGGGGTTCAGGTTGCGATTGATCACGATGCCGTCGATCGGTGAAACGATGCGCGCCTTGGCGATCTGCACGCGCAATTGGTCGGCTGCGCCGCGAGCGATTTCTTCCTGCGCCTTTACCGACTCGATCGTTGCGCCTTGCAGACCGGTGGTCGTCGTCCCGTTGACCTGAACCTGCGATTGAATATTCTGCAAGTTCACTTGCGCCGAGCGTACGGCTTGCTGGTCGTTCGTGACAACGGTGTGCTGCTGATCGTAGGTCGACTGCGCGAGATAGCCTTGCTTGAGGAGCAGGGCGTCGCGGCTTAGCGTGAGTCGTATCGTTGGACAGGGTCTGCTGCGCCTGCCGCACCGCTGCTTGCGCGGCATTGATCGAGTTGCTGTTTTGATCGATCGTCAGCCCCGACTGCAACATGGTCTGCTTCGTCTTGGCCTCGTCGCTGGCAATCGTTCCAAGTTGAGATTGCAGCTGCGCTGCAAGGTCCTTCGTGTCGAGTAGCGCGAGCAACTGACCCTGCGTGACAGTGCTGCCCTTCGACCACGTAGACCGCGTCCGTCGGTTCGACGAGGGTGTTGGTGACTTGTACGTTTTGGTACGGCGCGATGAGTCCGCCGAGCATGCTCTGTGGCGCAACCACACCCTGATGCGCGGCGACCATCGGAACGATCGCTTGTGCGATGCGCCGGGGCGGCGCAGCGGCATGGCCGCAACTCGCGAAAAAAACGGCACGCAAGTAGCGCCGAACCGACCGTCCTTAAAGGGCGGCTATTATCGCACATATCCAGCATTGTACGCGTATTCCTATCGAGCGCTATCGCCAATTTCCCAGGAAAGTTCCCGCGGCGTCCCGCCCCCAGTACGCCCTCCCGTTAAAATGTCCCGTTAAGCGGGATCAGCCTTGCAAAAAACTTACAGGCGCAGCCGGCATCGCCTAGGCCCCGCTTGCTATCCCTTACACAACCCGTGTACGACCCGAGCGATAGGGGCAGGACGGTCTCGCGGGTCGTTGAACCGATGCGGGTCGTGGTCCCGAATAGCTCAGTTGGTAGAGCAGCTGACTGTTAATCAGCGGGTCGTTGGTTCGAGTCCAACTTCGGGAGCCAATTCGACGAGGGGATCCAGCACGAGCTGGGTCCCCTCTCTCATTTCCGGCACCCGAACGAATCGTTTGACCGCTAGTCAGAGCGACATGATCGCGCGTCCATACGCTGCCGGAGAGACCGTAGATCGTGTCGTTGGCTTCATCGGCGATGCGATCGAGATCGTCGTCGTTGAAACTCATCGCACACAACACCGGGCCGAAGATCTCTTCGCGAAACACCGACATATCGGTCTTGACGACCGTGACGCCGTCGGCGCGGCCTTGGTCGAGATAGCCGATGCGATCGAAGATCTTCTCGTGCGCGAACAAACGCGAACCCGCGGCACATACTTGACCCGCGTTGTTGAAGATCGCACGGGCCGCACCCGGAATCTTGGTGCGATCGGCGGGCGTGACGCGGCTCCAGGGACCGCGGAACGCGCGCCGCGCTGCGGCCACGGCGAGATCGATATCAGCCGCGGCACGCGCCTACGCGCGGATCCAAGGTTATCGTCGTCATGCGCGCTTTTTTCCTCAGGTTCGTATCAAATGAGTACGGTGGGGCTCTTCCGAAGCCATGTACTCAGCCTCCTCCAGCGACGAAGCGAAACGTCCGCTCGCTTTTCTCCGCGCTCAGACCCCACTTAGCTTCGCGGATTACGGTGTATCTCGTTTGCCCGGCTTTTACGGAGCGTGGTCATTTTGCGTTCGTCTTTTCCCAGCCCATCACCGCAGCTGCTCGCGCTAACAACCGCGCTTCCCAGTAACGTTATCGAGCAGAGCAAAGCGGCTGAGATGGCGCGCGCATTCTTCGGCGATCGCATGCCGCGCTACGACGCGCTCTCGCGGGTGTTCGCATCGACGGGCATCGAGCGCCGGTACTCGGTCATGCCGCTGACATGGTTCGGCCAGAGTCACGATTGGCCGGACCGTACCGCCTGCTACATCGACGGCGCGAGCCGGCTGTTCGAAGATGTCGTTCGCAAGGCGCTCGATGCTGCGCACCTCGATGCAAGCGAAATCGATGCGGTGCTGACGGTGTCATCGACCGGCGTCGCAACGCCGAGCCTCGAGGCGCGCGTACTGCCGGGCCTCGGCTTCCGGTCCGACGTTCGCCGGATTCCTATCTTCGGTTTGGGCTGCGCCGGCGGCGTGGCGGGTTTTGCCAATGCATCCCGCATAGCGGCGAGCGAACCCGGCACCACCGTATTGCTCGTGACGATCGAACTCTGCACGCTGGCCTTTCGCCTCGACCGGGCGGAAAAGGCGGATATCATTTCCGCAGCGCTGTTCGGCGATGGCGCTGCCGCGGCAATCTTTCGCAGCGGCGACGGGCCGGCCATCGGACGCGTCGGCGGCGCGACCGAGCATCTGTGGGAAAATACGCTCGACATCATGGGCTGGTCCACCGACCCGGCCGGACTCGGCGTGATCCTCTCGCGCTCGTTGCCCGATTTCGTCGCGCAGAACTATCGGCTCGAGTACGATCGCGGCATGCACCGCCTCGACCTCGCGCCGGCCGATATCGCGCGCGTCGTTTGTCACCCCGGCGGAACGAAGGTGCTCGAAGCGATCGAATCTTCGCTCGATCTTTTGCCGGGAACGTTCGATCTCGAACGCTCAGTGATGCGCGACTTCGGAAACATGTCGTCGCCGACCGTGCTCTTCGTGCTCGAACGCCTACTGACGGAGGGGTTTGAAGGAACGGCCGTACTGGCGGCCCTCGGGCCGGGCTTTACCGCATCATTCGCGACACTGAACGTCGGCGATGTCTAACGGCCTGCTGCTTCTCGTCTACGTAACGCTCCAGCGCCTCGTCGAACTCGTTATCGCGCAGCGCAACACGCGCCGACTGCTCGCGAGCGGCGCCTACGAAGCCGGCGCCGGACACTACCCCGTCATGATCGCGCTCCACGCGATGTGGCTCCTGACGCTGTGGATCTTCGGCTGGAACCGGACGCTGGTGCCGGCATTCGTCGCGGTCTTCATCGTCTTGCAATTCGGCCGCTACTGGGTGCTGCGAACGCTCGGCGCGCGTTGGACCACGCGCATCATCATCACGCCCTGGGCCGCGCCCGTGACGTCAGGCCCGTTCCACTTCGTGCGCCACCCGAATTATCTCGTCGTCGCGTTGGAACTGCCGTGCGTCTCGCTGGCGCTCGGTCTCGTTTGGCACGCGCTGGTTTTCGGCGTGCTCAACCTCATGATGATCGCGTGGCGCATCCGGTCGGAAAATGCTGCG
This sequence comes from Vulcanimicrobiota bacterium, assembly GCA_963845455.1. GTDB lineage: Bacteria > Vulcanimicrobiota > Vulcanimicrobiia > Vulcanimicrobiales > Vulcanimicrobiaceae > Lustribacter. The sequence continues at coordinate 32,643 of CAWJSM010000012.1, forward strand.
TTCGCCGCGCTAAATTCGTTCGACCAGTAAGTATTGCTTTACGGCGGCGGGCGCTTTCAGTAAGCGCAGATTCACTTGCGTCGGCTTCATCCGCAATGTGAAAACGTACCGGATCGTCGTATCGAGTTGCTCTTGGAGATCGTACATGCCGGCGACCATGTAGTTGTTCGTGCACGGCGCCACGTCGCGAAAGAAGTGCTTGCCGAGGACCCGCGCGGGGTCCAGCTGGGCCATCTCCGCTTCGAAACGATTGTACGCCGTGACCGTCCCGGTGCGAGCCATTTGCACGAGGCCGAAGTCCAGCTCGTCGAATTCGGCGGCGGACATCGCCTCGAGCAACTCAAGAGCACGAAGATCGTCGAACTGCATGTCACCTTTCCATGGGCTTGACCCCCGGGCAATTCGGGCTGAGGCTCCGTTATGCCCACCCGCTCACTTCGCTTCGCTGCCCGAGGCTGAATCCTTCAAAAGCGGGTATGCGAATGCCTCAAGACTGCTTCATGGCCAAATCGATCACGTTTCAACCCACGTCGACCCTCTCGACGATGTCGGCTCGCTCCGAACCGCCGCTCGCAATGATTACGCTGACGGTGATGCTCGGCCTAATCATGGCCATCATCGACACGTCGATCGTCAACGTCGCCCTCAACACCATGGCGGGGAACCTCGGAGCATCGATCGATGAGATCGGCTGGGTCGCGACCGGCTACATTCTCGCCCAAGTCATCGTCATGCCGCTCAACGGCTGGCTTACGGCTCGATTCGGCCGGCGAAATTTCTATGCGGCGTCGCTGGCGATATTCACGGCGGCTTCATTCATGTGCGCCACGGCGAGCAGCGTCTGGTTGTTGGTCTTCTATCGGGTCATTCAGGGGTTCGGCGGCGGCGCGCTGCAGCCGACCGCACAGTCGATCCTCTTTGAATCCTATCCGCCGGAGCGGCGCGCGGGAGCCATGGCCATCTTCGGACTCGGCGCGATGGTCGGGCCGGCAATCGGCCCCGTGCTCGGCGGCTATATCGTCGACAACTTTAGCTGGTCGCTCATCTTCGACATCAACGTCCCAATCGGGATTGCCGCGTTCGTCATGACGCTAGCGTATATCCGCGACCCGACGTATCTCGAGCGCGACCGTTCGCCGGTCGACGTGATCGGGTTGATTTTGTTGGCGATCGGTCTCGGATCGCTCCAATACGTGCTCGAGCGCGGTCAGACACTCGATTGGTTCTCTTCCGGCCAGATTGTCGCATTCACGCTCGTATCCGTCGTCGCGATCGTGGCCTTCGTCATTCGTGAACTGCGCGATTCCACGCCCCTCGTCGACCTGCGCGTCTTTTGCTCGCGGGCCTTCTCAGCTGGTAGCCTGCTCGGAATAATTACGGGATTTGGACTCTACGGAACGGCACTCGTGCTGCCGCTCTTTCTGCAAAACGTCCTCGGCTTCACCCCGACAGATGCAGGCTTCGCGCTGCTGCCCGGCGCGCTTGCGACCGCCCTCAGCATGCCGCTCGCCTCCAGCGGGCTCAAGCATTTCGATGGACGCGTCCTGATCGCGGCGGGATTGGCGATCTTTGCAGTCGGCGCATGGTGGATGGGTGGCCTCAACCAAAACGCCGGTTATTGGGACGTGTTCTGGCCGCGTGCGCTGCAGGGATTTGCGCTCGGCTTTCTCTTCGTTCCCCTCACCACCGCAACACTCTCTGAAGTGCCGAATGCAAAGATGGCGAACGCTACCGGGATCTATACGCTCGTGCGTCAACTCGGCGGCTCACTCGGCATTGCGATTTTGATCCTACTTCAAACGCGTTTCGAGGACGCCGCTTACGTCGGACTCGCCGCATCGGTAACCGCGCAAAATCCGGCGATCGTAAACGGGCTCCAGCACCAAGGGCTCAGCGTCGACCAACTCTATTCCATGGTTATGACCAATGCCACGGTCATCTCCTACGACATGGTACTCCGTTTGTGCGGCATTGCGTTCGCGGTCTCGATCCCGCTCGTGCTGCTCTTACGCGGACGTAGCGTTCAGGATCCCCATCGCCGGTAGTCCCGGGCTTACTGCATCGGCGGGATATCGGGCGTCGCTTGCGGCGTGCATTCGGGATGACCGCACTCGCACGCAACGTGCCGGTCCAGGCGAGCCAACTCCTCGCAGCGTTTGCTGCAATATTCGGCATTGGGATCGGTCGGCCGCGTGCTCGCAGCGAGATCCCGCCGAGAGTACGGTCGTGTACAGAGACACGCGAGATATGCGCACGTTGCCGAATCACTCATGATAGCGTGTACCTTGCCCACATTTGGCGCCAGACAATACTTGGCTCGCTAGCGTACACGAAAGTGCCGCCGCCTAGGCGACGATCGTCCGGCCCGCAATCGCAGCCGCCGGACCGTCCCTAAGTACGATGTGGAGCGCGAGTGCGGTTCCGGCATGCAGTACGTCGTCGCTATCGAGGCCGATCGACGGTGCATCTTCGATGTCCATGCCGATGCCGTGGCCGAGTCCGTAACCGCTCGCAAAGGCCAGCAAGGCGTCGTCGTTTAGCGCTATTTGCGCCGCGGCGGCGATCGTGCTGCCGCGCGCGCCGGCGATGGCCGCTGCCTCCATCGCATCGACCGCCGCGCGGGCGCGCGACGCAAGGTGCTCGGCCTGGGCGTTCGGCGTGCCGATTGCGAACGTTTGTGCGGCTTCGCTCCAGTAGCGCTGAATTTCGACGCCCAAAAACAGCATAACCGTGTCGCCGTCTTCAAGCCGGCGCTCGAGCGGCGGCGCGAGCTCGTTGTGGCCGGGGCCGCCCGAAGTCAGCATCCGCACGTCTTCCGCGCCCGCCAGCCGGAGCGCGCGCTCGATCTGTGCAAAGGCTTCGCTCGTTGACGCACCGGGACGCAATAGCGTCGCGGCCAGGGCAAACGCAGCGTCGAGAACGCGCGAAGCCTTGTTCGCGACGGAGAGGTCAACCGCGTCTTTGTTGCGGCGCAAGAGCGCGAACTCCGCATCGCGCGGCACGAACGTCACGCTGGGAACGGCGCTGCGGAGAGCATCCCACTCGCGAGCCGGAAACGTTTCGACCACCCCGATCGTCCCGATACGAGCCTTCGCAAGAGCCTGCTCGTTCAGCGTTTCGGCGAGCTTCTTCGGCAGGTGCGCGAACATGCGGACGTCGGCAATCCACGTCACCGGACGGATCGAGGGCAACGTCCGTGCGCCGCCGTTGACGAACACGACCGGCGGCGCCTCGAGCGTCACCAGCACGGCGGCATCGCGGATGCGTGGGAAATAGTGCGCGACATACGCGAGCGCTCCGCAGCGCTGCGCATCCCCGTAGAATAGCCAAGCGGAATCGCCGGCCGCTCGGATGGCCGCCTGCACGATCTCGAGCCGCGATTGCAGCACCGCCGCCGGCACGAGCTCGGTGTCCCAAAAGACCGCGCCATGCTTGATGACCGTGTGAACGGTTTGCATCAGACCGTGCGCCAGAAGAGCTTCGCCGGCGTCTTCGTCAGCACGCGCGGCCGCGCGTTTTCGATAACCACCGTATCGCCGAGCATCAGGTAGCCGGTGTCGGGAAAATACTGGTTGGGATGGATGACGAACGTCATGCCTTCTTCGAGCGTCGGACCGCCTTCCGGATCGAGATCGCCCGGCAGCACCGACCCTCGTCCGAGACCGTGACCGCGCGTGCGCATGTACGGCGGCCGGCAAAATTCACCATAACCGCCGTCAGCAATCACTTGGTTGGCGGCTTCCGCGATCGCGGAGCTGCTCTGCCCCGGCACTGCGGCCGCGAACGCCCGACGCTCTGCTTCGACGAGGATGTTGAAATTTTCCACGGTTTTCGGCGTCGGCTCGCCGAGGACGAACGTGCGGCATAATTGGGCGTGATAGCCGTGAAATGCGGGCGTGATCTCGCCGACGATAACATCTCCCGCTTCGAAGCGCCGCTCGGTGGCGCTGCGCACGGCAGTATTGTGGCTGCCGCCGGCAATCAAGCCGAAATTGTCGGCCGCGCCGAGCGACTTCATCGTGGCTTCGACTTCAGCCGACAACTCGTACTCCCGCATGCCCACGCGGGCAATCTCGCAGATCCTTGCGAAGCCGGCGTCGGCAATTTCCGCGGCGCGTGCAATGCGCGCGATCTCCGCCGCCGATTTCGTCGCAGCCAGGCGCGGGACGATTTCCTTTTCGTCCGTCAGCGACGCGAGCGCGTGGAAACGACTCCACCGCGCGTACCGAGAGCGCGTCGCCGCCGATCAGCGAGACCGGCCGCGGGGCTTGTGCGATCGATGCGGCCGCCGCATGCATCAACCCGCCGAGCGTCGGCCGCAACGACGTCCATGTAGGGAACGCGACGTTGGGCGCGCGGCGCGTCCCATGCGGGCGTCACGAACAGCGTCGGGCGGCCGTCGAGCGGTAGCAGCAGCCAGCACGGACCGACGGCATAGAAGTCGGTGAGATAGAACAGCTCGCCCATGCGCGTCATGTCGTGCTGCGCGCTATCGTAGACGGCCAGCGTCGCGATCTTCTGCTTCGCCATCTCCGCGCGCACGCGGTCCAGGCGGCCGCGAAGTTCGGTTTCGGAGACGTGAAGCGGATCGTCGAGCAGCATAGGGCGCCATATTCGGCACGTCCACGAGGTTTCGCCCCTGCCGCCGCTGCACTCCAGTGACGATGAAGCGTTCGCAATGGTTGGCTTCAAGCGCGGCGTCGGGGTTCTTCGCGGGTGCGGGGCTTTCGCGAGCGGTCGCGCAGGATGCACCCGCGCTCAGAATCGGCCTGCCCTATGCGGAGCCGAGCGGACCGGCCTACTATGCTCAGGAGCTGGGCCTCTATAAGAAAGCCGGGCTCAACGTCGAGCTCGTGCAGTTGCAAAACGGAGTCGCCATCGCGGCCGCCGTGATCGGGGGCACCGTCGACATCGGCGCCTCGCAAATCCTCTCGCTAGCGGTCGCGCGCTTGCGCGGCGTGCCGTTCATGATGATCGCAGCGGGCGGCCTGTGGGATGCCGCGCGCCCGAACGCGGGGCTGATCGTCGCCCCCAACTCGCCGCTCACGCGCGGGCGCGACCTCGTCGGCCGCACGGTCGGAACGACCGTGCTCGGTGGAACCGATCAGTTGGGCGTGTTCGCGTACGTCGACCGCGACGGCGCGGATCACAAAGGCGTGAAGTTCGTTGAAATGCCGGCCAGCGTCATGGTCGACGCCGTCTTGCAGGGGCGCGTCGACACGGCGCACGTTACCGATCCGGCTTTCTCGGATGCGATCGGTTCCAAGCGCATCCGCATTCTGACAAATCCCTTGAGCAGCATCGCGCGGCGTTTCATCCTGACCGCCTACTTCACGAACAGTAGTTGGCTCGTGGCGAACAAGCACGCCGCGCAAGCGTTCGCCGGCGTAATCAACGACGCCGGCGTTTGGGCGATGAACAATCGCGCGCAAGCCGCGCAGATGCTGGCGAAGTACATCCCGATGGCGGAACCGCGCGTCACGTCGAGCTTCGGTGACAAGCTCGACCCGGCGCTCGTTCAGCCGATGTACGATCTCGGCGCGAAATACGGCTTTCTTTCCAGCCCGGTCGACAGCAAGACGATGCTCTGGAACGGCAAGTAGCTGAACGCCTCCTCCGGCCCAGCAAGTCCAGCCTTACGGTCTGCTCGATTTCGATCTGACCTGGCGCGTCGGCCGCGGGATCTTCCAGTTCAACGCCTATAACGTCGGCAACTCGCAGCCGTACTTGTCGGCCGTCACGACGACGCTGACGTCCGGCAGCCTGATGAACCACATCGCCCCGACGAGCATGCTGCTGAGTTACAAGCAAAAACTCTTCTAGCGTTTTACCGGCGCAACACCACGCGAGCCCGCCAGGCCTGTACCCGGCGGGCTCGTCTTTTTGCCAAAGGAATCGCGCCCCCGTCCGTCTGAGCCTTGCGCATGATGAAACGTCTGCCGGCTCTGCTCGTTCTCGGAGCGCTTGATCCTTATCGTTGCGGCCGCCGGCCGAGGCTCAACCCGCACCGCTCGAGATCAACATCATGCTCTCGATGACCGGACCCGCCGCGTTTCTCGGCAACGCCGAGTTCGCTGCCTTTCAGGCCGCCGAGAAAACCGTCAACGCGCACGGCGGCGTCAAGGGCCGGCCGATCAAGATCGTGATTTCGGACGACGCATCGAGCCCGCAAGTGGCACTGCAGCTCGCCAACTCGTTCATAGCCAAAGGCCTGCCGGTGTTCCTCGGGTCGCCGTTCGCTTCGGCCTGCGGCTCGTTTCTCGCGATCGTCGCGAAAAACGGTCCGGTGAATTTCTGCCTGTCGCCACCGGTCGCCGGACCGCCGGGGGGCTACGTTTTCACGGCCGGCGCGAGTGCATCCGACCTCACCGTGTCGCTGATCCGTTACTTTCGCGAGAAGGGGATGACGCGCTTCGCGATCATCTCGACGACCGACGCAACCGGGCACGCGTTCGAAGCCGGTTATCTGAACATTCTGGGCCGTCCGGAAAACAAGAAACTCCAAGTCGTCGCAAACGAGCACTACAACCCGACCGACCTCAGCACGTCGGCGCAGATCGCGCACATCAAGGCGGCCGATCCGCAAGTGCTACTCACCGGCACGGTCGGCACGCCGATGGGCACGATCTTGCGCGGCGTGCAAGACGTCGGCCTCGATATTCCGATCGTCGCCGTCAACGGCAACATGCTCTATCAGGAGATGGACCAGTTCGCCGCGATCATGCCGAAGGAACTGGATTTCCCGTCGTACCGCGCCATGATCGAAGGCGACGTGCGCCCGGGCCCGATCCGCGACGCGCAAAAAGTCTTCTTCAGCGCGCTCAAGGGCGCAAATTTAAAACCCGACGCCGCGTCGGTGACCGGTTGGGATCCGCTGATGATCGTGTTGAGCGCTTACGCGCATCTCGGCATGAATCCAACCGCAGCGCAGATTCACGAGTACATCGAGAACCTCCATGGATTCGCCGGCATCAACGGCCTGTATGATTTCCGCGACGGCGGTCAGCGCGGGATCGGCGCGCAAGTCATCGTCGTCGATCGCTGGGATCCGAAGGCCAAGACGTTCATCGTCTTGAGCAAGCCGGGCGGCTCGCCAAAGTAAAGCTTTAGCGTTGCGCGCGCCGGTGACAGGTCGGCGCATCGCGCGCCCGCAACCACGGGCAGCAAGATGCGCCGATTTATGCCGCTTCCGGTTTTTCTATTTGCCGCCGCAATCGGCGCCGCACCCGTAAGCGCGGACACACCGGACTTCAACGCTGGCAAATCCGCCGAGCGCGTGCACGACACAAAACCCGGCGTTCACCACCGACGATCTCAGCGGCGTCGCATCGCCGTGCGCCGTGACGCCGGGATCGCTGCTGATCGAAACGCTCTACTACCAAAACGCCTCGCGCATCGGCGGCACGGCGCTGGCCGCATATCCGCTCTTCCGTCTGCGGAGCGGCATCGTGCGCCGCGTCGAGGCGGTCGTCGATCTGCCCTCGCAAGTCGCCGAGTCGGGGCTCAACGGCGCCGGTCTCTATCCGCGCACGCAGATGGGTTACGGGTTGAATTACACGGCCATTGCGAACGCACGCTTGGCGGCAGCGTTCGGGGCCGAAGTCATGCCGCCGAGCTCGCGCTTCACCGTCAACGAAGCGCAGCCTCGGTACGTGATCGATTTTACTGTGGGCTACCATCTGCTGCCCCACGCGACGCTCTCGGCAATTGCCACCGGCGCGTCCTCGCGTCAAGTCGGCTTCAACCAAGTCTTCCCGGCAGCCGCCGTCCGCATGGCCTACGATTCGAGCGTCGCGACGCAGTTTTCGACCGACGTCGGGGCGCGCATCGTTACACGACATTCCGTCGCGCAAGCGTACGGTGACATTGCGGTCAGCGAACGGCTGCGCAAGAACGCCACCTTCGCCGTCGGCCTCGGCACGACGTTCAACCCGGTGTCGAACGCCAAGGCGCATTATCTGGCGAGCGGCTTAAACTTCCACCTTTAACTCTTCGTCATAAGAAGCGGGCATTGCGACTTGGCGTGAGAGCAGAATCTCCCGCCGCTCGCGCGCGGAGGCGATCAGCGCCACCACAACTTCCAGCGTCGCGCGGCCCCACACGCCGTCGTGGAAGAGCGGCCGCCCGTTGACGACGCTGTCGTAGAGTTCGCCGAGAATCGAGAGCGTCAGGCCGCCGGACGGATCGGCTTCGGGGCGCTGCAGGTCGCGTAGATCGAGTTCTTCGCGGCCGCGATCGCTATAAACGATGATCCCGTTTTCCGCACTGCGCATCATGCCGCGCTCGCAGCTCACCTCGACCGGTCCGAGGTCGAACGGCTTCCATCCCGGACGGCCGGCGTGTTTCTTTTTCGTCGGATCGCGGCGGCCGCCGATGCGCCAGTCGGCCTTCTCGCCGTCCTCGTCACGCGTGCCCGAAAGCAGGTCGCTGCGCATGCGCGCGCGATCGGCATCGCTGAAGCGCTCCTCCGCCGCCACCCACGGGTAGAGTTCGGACATCACGAAGTAGCCGTAGCCGTTGTGCATGATCGTGGCCGGCGTGCCGTCCTCGAACTCGAGAAACGCGGTGTAGTATCCGGGCACGGGCCGCGCTTCGAGCCAGCGCCCGGTCTGCGCGCGCACGCTGCGCACGAGACCGCCGCCGAGCAACCGGATCGTATCGATCTGATGCGGACCCTGACGAAACACGATGCCGCCGCCTTGTTCGGGATCGAGTTCGTCGGCCGTGCGCGGCCGGATGAGCCAATCGGTATACGCCCAGATATGGATCGCGGTCACCGCGCCGAGCGCGCCGCCGAGCGCGATCCGCCGCATCGCGCGATTCCAGATCGAGAGGCTGCGCGTGTGGCCGCAGGCGAGGCGCACGCCGTATTTCTCCGCGGTCTCGACCATGCGGTCGGCCTCGGCCAAATCGACCGCCATCGGTTTCTCGACGACCACGTGCTTGCCGTGGCGCATGGCCTCGATCGCGTGCTCGCAATGAAAGCGATTCGGCGTCGCGACCCACACCGCATCGACGTCATCGGCGGCGCACATCTCCGCCACCGTCGCGTACGTCTTCGTGCCGGGATAGGTGGCCTCGAAGCCGGCCCGCATCGCCGGGTTCATGTCGGCTCCGGCCACGAGCGCATACTCCGGCATCACGTCGATGGCGGGCATCGTGCTCGCCGCTCCTTGCCCCAGGCCTGCCATCCCCATTCGCAACTGTCGCACGCGGCAATCTCCTTCGCCGGCCGCCGTAAACCTTGGACAAACGCACCCGGCCGCGCTAGACTCGAATCATGCTGACACTGGAAGAGAACGAACGGCTGACCCGCGTCGGCCCCGGGACCCCGATGGGCGCGCTGATGCGCCGCTATTGGCAACCGATCGCCGCGGCCTCGGAAATGCAGGATCGCTGGACCAAGTCCGTGCGCCTGCTCGGCGAATCGCTCGTCCTCTTCAAAGACCGCAGCGGCCGCTTCGGGTTGATTGAAGAATCATGTCCGCACCGGCGCGCGTCGTTCCTCTACGGCATCCCGCAAGCGGACGGCATTCGCTGCCCCTATCACGGTTGGAAATTCGACGGCACCGGCAAATGCTTGGAACAGCCGAACGAGCCGGCCGACAGCACCTTCAAAGACCGCGTGAAAATCGCCGGCTATCCGGTTGAAGAGCGCGGCGGCTTGCTCTGGGCCTACATGGGACCGTTGCCCGCGCCGAACGTTCCGCCGCTCGCCGGTATCGATTCACCGCATGCGATCCGGTTGCTCGGCAGCGCCGTGATCCCGTGCAACTGGCTGCAGATCATGGAGAACTCGGTCGACGCGGTGCACACCGAATGGCTGCACGGGCATCTCTTCGAGTTCGTGCTCGAACACAAGAACTTCAAGACCAAGTTCACGCGCAAGCATCTCAAGACCGCGTTCGATGAATTCCCCTACGGCATCATCAAGCGCCGCGTAATCGAAGGGCACACCGAAGAGGGCGACGATTGGAAGATCGGTCACCCGGTGGTCTTCCCGTCCACGCTGCTCGTCGGCAATGCCGGCGACGAAGCGTGTCACATGCGTTACCAGTTCCGCGTGCCGATGGACGATACGCACACGCTGCACCTGTGGTATCACGTGATCGCGCCGCCGCCCGATCTGGAAATCCCCGCCGATCTCGCGGACACCGTGCACACCTACGACGTGCCCTACACCGACGAGCGCGGGCAGTATCTGCTCGACTCGATCCACGCACAAGACATCATGGCGTGGATCACGCAAGGGCCGATCGCCGATCGCTCGCTCGAAGCGCTCGGCACGACCGACCGCGGCATCACGACCTACCGCAACATGCTGCGCCGCGAACTCAAGCGCGTCGAAAACGGCGAAGATCCGATGAACGTCTTCCGTGGCGCGGAGCCCGAGACGATGGATCTGCCGCTCGAACTCGAGCGCACGCAAGGCGACCTTAGCCCCGAAGGTGCGCGCGGCGAAGGCTTCGCGATCACCAACCTGCGGGCGATGTTCAGCCGGCACGAGGGGCGCTTCTGCCCGCGCGGCCCCGAAATCGTCGACATGTTCGTGCAACACCGGGAGCGCGAGCCCGCCGGCGTTGTCTAGGGTGCCGTCGATCGATCGGCGCGACAGCGCTCGGCGGGCTCGCGGCATTCGCGAGTGCGGCCGCGCTCGGTGCGCCGGCGCGTGCCGAGGGACCGCCCGTGCGCATCGGCGTCGGCAATGCCGACACGTTCGCCGAGGGCTACTACGCGACCGACATGGGCTTCTTCGCCAAGGCCGGTCACTCAACATCGATCAGCAGGTCTTCAACTCCGGCGGTGCGATCCTCGTCGCGGCCGGCGGCAACGCACTCGACATCGGCCTCTCCAACACCGGCAATTTGGCCGACGGCGATCGCGCACGGCGCGCCGTTCACGCTGATCGCCGGCGCCGGCATGTACACGGCCGCGAACCCGACCGACGGTGCTTGATGGTGGCGTTGAATTCGCCGCTGCAGCAAACCCGCCGATCTCGACCGGCAAGACGATCGCCGTCACGGCCCTCAAAGATCTCACGGAAGATCGGCACGCGCGCGTGGCTCGCGCGCAACGGCGTCGATCCGAACGGCGTCAAGTTCGTGCGAGCTGTCCGATGAACCAAATGGCCGCCGGCCTCGACCGCGGCACGTTCGATGCCGCGATCATCGGCGAACCGAATCCTCTCCGCCGTGCGCGGCAAGACGCTGCGCGTCTTCGGCCAACGCGTACGACGCGCTCGGTCCGCAGTTCCTGATCGCGAACTGGTTTTCGACCACCGACTACGTCAAGAAAAACCCCGACGTCATCCGCCGTTTCGTCGCGTCGGTGTACGATACGGCGCGCTGGGCGAACGCAAATCACCCGGCTTCGGGCAAGATCCTCGCCAAGTGGACGCAGATGGATCCGGTCGCCGTCGCGCGATGGGCCGCTGCCAGTACGCCACCTCGCTCGATGCAAAGCTCCTCGATCCGGTGCTCGCCGCGATGTACAAGTACAACGCGATCGACAGAAGATGACGCCGCCGACCTCGTTACAACGCTCGGCTGACCAGCGCTCCCAGGCGCGCGACGCCTTCGGCGATCACGTCTTCGGGCGCGAGCGAATAGTTCAGCCGGATCGTGTTGCGCACGGCACCGTTGGGCGAGAACGCGCCGCCGGGAACGAACCCGATGCGCTCTTCGAGCAGCGAGCGCTCGAGCAATTCCGCACCGTCGACGCCCTCGGGCAACGTCACCCACACGAACATGCCGCCTTCGGGTTTGCTCCACGTCACGCCGGGCGGCATGTTCGCGGCCAGCGCTGCCAGCATCGCATCGCGCCGGCGCCGGTAGGGCGGCAGCAGCGTGCGCACGTGCTCGTCGAACATCGTGCTCGCGATGCGGTGGACCACCATCTGGTTGAGCGTCGCGCTGTGCAGATCGCCGCCTTGCTTCGCCAGCACGATCTTGCCGACGAAGTCGCGCGCGGCGCAGATCCAGCCCACGCGCAAGCCCGGGACACACGGTCTTCGAGAACGTGCCGCAGTAGATCACGCGGCTGCGCTCGATGCTGCCGCTGCGTTCGATCTCGAGCGCCGCGAGCGCCGGCACCGGCTCGCCGTCGAAGCGCAATCGCTTCATACGCGGCATCTTCGAGCACGGGCACGTCGAGCTCGCCGGCGAGATCGAGCAGCGCGCGGCGGTTTGCCGAGGCGTCAGCGTTTCGCCCGACGGGTTGGCAAAGTCGGACACCACGTAAGCGAACGCGACGCGTCCGCCGTTCTCCGCGGCCTCGCGTGGTAGCTCGGCGGCCGTCTCCGCGAAAGAGCACGTCGTAGTGCGGTTCGTAGGCGTTGAAGGCTTGCAGCGCGCCGAGATACGTCGGCTCTTCGACGAGCACGGTATCGCCCGGATGCATGAACAGCTTCGCGATGAAGTCGAGGCCCTGTTGCGAGCCCGACGTGATCACGATGTTGTCGATCTCGCACGGCACGCCGCGGCGCGCCATGTAGTCGACGATCCAGCGGCGCAGCGGCCCGTACCCTTCGCTCACCGAATACTGCAGCGACGCCGTGCCCAGCGTTCGGGTCGGCCAGAATCTCGGCGAACGACGCGCGGATGGCGTCCATCGGGAACAGCGCCGGATCGGGGATGCCGCCGGCAAACGACACGACGTCCGGCCGTTCGAGCAGCTTGAGCAGCTCGCGGATTTCCGAGGCGTGCATGCGCGAAACGCGACCGGCAAACCAGTCGCTCCAGTCGACGGCCGCTTCGGGTGCAATCATTTAGGCGGCGGCTTGGGCGAAGCCCAAACGCGAAGGATTCACGGAACGTGAATCCACTAGAGGGTGACGAGCGGGTCGGGTGCGCGGAACTCGACGATATCGGGCTTGGCGCCCCACATGCAAAACGCTTCGGCCGTGAACGGCAACTGCCGCGGAACGTAGGTCGCCTCGTCTTCGATGATCCTCACGCCGCACGAGTACTCGTAGACCATGCCGTCGAGGCCTTCGAAGTACAGGAACACCGCGCCCGACGAGAGCATGCCGGCCGGGTCCGAAGACGATCGCGCATGCCGCGCTGTTCGCGCACGAAATACCACGAGCGCATCACGTCGTCGATCGACTCGACCTGATGGTTGATGTGCTGCACGCCCGACGTGCGTGCTCGGGAAGAGCGCGAGCGTGTGGTGGACTTCGTTGATGCGCAAGCAGCGGCGCGTCGCCGATCCAGTCGCTCGGGCGCGCGTTGAACACGCGCGTCCAGAACGCTCTCGTCGCGCTGCGCGTCGTTCGTGCGCAAGCCGATGTGGCTGAAGCCGGTGATGCCGGCATCGCGGCGTCGGGAAATAGCGGCGCGTCGCGGCCTGAGCGCGCCACACGATCTCGATCGGGTTGCCGGTCGGATCGTTGAACGCGATGAAGTCGAGCACGCGCCGCGCTTCGCGTTCGGCCGGCGTGCCGGCATGCACCGGATGGCCGGCGCGTTCGAGCTCGGCGGCGATCGCTTGCAGATCGGCGCTCTCCGAGACTTCGAAGGCGATCGCGTGCTGCGCCGGATCGCCTTCGACGTAGCAGATCGTGTGGTCGCGGTCGTCGCTGCGGAAGTACGCCATGCCGCGCTCGCGGCCGGCCGGCTCGAGCCCGAGGATCTTGGTCGCGAAGTTGTGCGGCTTCGCCGAGATCGGGCGTGCCGATGCGCACGTAGCGGATGCGGCGCAGATCGATCATGCTAGGCGCGCTGCGTGACCGGTGTCGGCGTACTCTTTCTGAATGTCGAGGAACTGGTTCCAGCTGGCGTTGAGCGCGTCGACGACCATCGGATCGAAATGCGAGCCGGACGATTTCTGAATCACGCGCAGCGCTTCGTCGGTCGTCCACGCGCGCTTGTACGGACGCTTCGAGATCAGCGCATCGAACACGTCGCCGACGGCGGCGATGCGCGCGGCCAGCGGAATCTGCGTGCCGCGCAGATGATCGGGGTAGCCCGTGCCGTCCCAACGCTCGTGATGGCGCAACGCGATCTGCGAGGCCAGCTGCAGCACCTTCGACGAGCTGCCGACGAGGATGTCGTAGCCCGGCACGCGCGTGGCGCTTCATGATCTCCCACTCGTCGGGATTGAGCGGGCCTTCTTTGAGCAAGATGCCGTCGGGCGTCGCGACCTTGCCGATATCGTGCATCGGCGTCGCCAAGCGCAGCAGGCGCTGGTCTTCGGAGTCGAGTTCGAGCGTGCGGCCCAGCACTTCGGCGTATTTGCCCATGCGCACGATGTGCAAACCGGTTTCGCTGTCGCGGAATTCCGCCGCGCGCGTGAGCCGGTTGATCGTCTCTTCTTCGCGGTCGGCGATCTCTTTGGTCGCGCGGGCGACGTCGTGCGGCCAGCGACGCCGCGTAGCTCTCGAGCTTCTTGCGGCTCTCGCGCAGCGCGAGCAAGTTTTTCACGCGCGAGAGAAACTCGACCGGATCGGCCGGCTTGTTCAGAAAATCGCTGGCGCCGAGTTCGAGCGCGCGATGGCGGATCTCGCGATCTTTTTCGCCGGTGATCATCACCAGCGGCGTTTGCGTCTCGCCGTGCGCTTTGTTGTAGGCCTTGACGAACTCGAGTCCGTCCATGCCTTCGGCCTGGCCCATGCGGTAGTCGAGGATGACGAGATCGTGTTCTTGTTTGCCGCACCAAACCAGCGCCGCATCCGGAGACGTGAACGGCTTCACCTTCACGTCTACCAATGCGTGAAAGAATGTGGGCGTAAGCTTTCTGGTTGGTTTCGCTGACGTCGATGATCGCGACTACCATCTCGATCCTTGCGCCGATGCGAATCCGCGGGCGATGTACGTAATTGTCCGACGAGACTCTCTAAGCGATGAGTGTTCTACCGGGGAACAGTATTCCGCAATGGACACGCCGACTCTTGGTAACGTCGTTCCGAGAGGTGTTTCTCGGGCAAAACAGTACCTAAGCGAGACCATGATTCATTAGCGTCCCCCTGGTCTATTGACGGCTTGCGCACGACGCGCCTCTCCACTCGCCGCATCACATTGGGAACGTTTACATGGTCCGAACCGCTCCACGTCCGCAGAGCGTCTTTCGCTCGTCGGAATTCCGCCGCTACTATGCCGGCCAGGCACTCAGCTACCTGGGCGACGGCCTCCGCACGCTCGTCATCCCGCTGCTGGTTTTCCACCTAACCGGGTCGGCGGTCTCGCTCGGGCTCACCTTCGCCTTCGAGCTGCTTCCGTTTGCGCTGTTCAGCCTGCTCGGCGGCTCGCTCGCCGACCGCCTCGACCGGCGGAAGCTCATGCTCGGCGCCGACGCCGTGCGGTTCCTGATCATGACGCGGCTTCACGGTGGCCCTGTGGCGCGGCGTCCTGAGCCTGCCGCTGCTCTACACCGGCGTGGTGCTGCTCTCGATCTGCGCGGCCATCTTCCTCGGCTCGCAGGCCTCGAGCATCCCGTTTCTGCTCGGGAAGGACCGGGCGAAGGCTGCCGTCGCTACCCTGGTGGCAACCGAACAAGGCGTGAACCTGATCGCGCCGCCGCTCGGGCGGCGCGATCTTCGGCCTGGTGGGCGCCGTGCCGGCGCTGGCGCTCAACGCCGTCGACCTACCTGACCTCGCAGCTCTCGATCGCCTCGGTGGCCTCGTTCGGGCCCGAACGGCCCGAGCGGGTTCCCGCCGGTCTCGCGTGATCGTGCGCGACGTGCGGGCCGGCTTCCGGTTCGTCATGGGCGACCGGACGATGCGTACGCTGACGTACTCATCGACCTGCATGAACGCCGTCGCGATCTTTGGCTTCGTCGCGATGATCCCGTTCCTCAAGCACGAGTTCGGGGCCGGCGACCAGACGGTGGGGATCGCCTTCGGCTGTTTCTCGCTCGGCTCGGTGGCCGGGTCGATGATTTCCGGCCGCACGCACTGGCCGTTCGGCCGCGCCCTGGTCATCGTCTACATCATCGACGCGGTGTGCTGGCTCCCGATCGCGTGGACGCATTCGCTGCCGCTGGCCGTCGGCGCGGTGACGCTGTGCGCGGGGTGCGGTGCCTACGAGATGACCGCGATCGTCGGCTGGCGCATGCGCGTCATTCCCGAGGACATGATCGGCCGCGTGTTCGGCGTGATCCGCCTGCTGGTGCTGCTGGGCATGGTTCCCGGCTCGATCCTGGGCGGCATCGCCGCCGACCATTTGGGGACGCGCGCGGTCATGGCCATTTCGGGATTTGCGTTTCTGCTGCTGGCGCTCAACTTGCTCGGTTCGCGCGCGGTACTATCGGAGCGGCGCTAAACGGGGTATTCTGATGACGCATGATCGTCTCGATCTCGCGTGAACTCGGTGCCGGCGGCGGAACGCTGGGCGAAGCCCTCTCCCAAGCGCTTGAGCGCTGCGCTCCTCGACGAGCGCTGGTTCATCGCGCAGTTGACCGCAGCGCTATCAGTTCTCCAGCGACTACTTCGAGCGGCGCGCTCGAGCAGCCGCCGAAGTTCGGCGAGAGCCTGATCGCCACGCTGGCGCGCGCCACCGCGATGGTCCCCGGGCGCCACCACCTTGCAGATGCCCGACGAACAGATCATCGACGCGGTACGGGCGCTCGTGCTCGAGTCGGCCCAAGCGGGCCACGTCGTCGTGATCGGCCACGGCGGCGTGAGCATGCTGGGCTGGCGTCCGACGAACATCCCCGTGCTCTCGATTCTGCTGCAGGCCGGCAAGGACTGGCGCATCGACCAGCTCGCGCGGCGCTACAACATCC
Source organism: Vulcanimicrobiota bacterium (assembly GCA_963845455.1). Lineage (GTDB taxonomy): Bacteria > Vulcanimicrobiota > Vulcanimicrobiia > Vulcanimicrobiales > Vulcanimicrobiaceae > Lustribacter. The sequence continues at coordinate 49,366 of CAWJSM010000012.1, forward strand.
ACCGCGATGAGGCCGCCCGGCGCATGAAGTCGACCGACGAAGCCCGCGCGCGCTATCAGCAGCACTACTTCAACGCGCACATCTACGATTGCGCGCTCTACGACCTCGTCATCAATACCGAGGTCCTCGGTTTGGAGAACGCGATCACGCTCGCGACGACGGCCGTGCGCGCGCTGTTGCCGGACTACGCGGCGGTGACGTCCGCCGAAAGCGCGGCGAAATCGACGTAAGACGGATGCGTGGTTGTGGCTCCCGGCGGCGTGTCGTCCGGCCGCAGCAAACGCGCGGTTTGTAAGCCCGCCGCGCGCGCGGCGTCGAGTTCTTCCTCGGTGTCGGAGAGAAACAGCATCTCGCCCGGATGGAAGCCCGTATCGGCGAGGATCTCTTCGTAGGATGCGGCCTCGCGTTTGGGGCCCGTCGTCGTATCGAAGTGATCGGTGAAGAGCGGCGTGAGGTCGCCGGCAAACGTGTGCGCGAAGAGCACCTTCTGCGCGACGATCGAACCCGAAGAATACACGTAGAGTTCGATGCCCGCGTCGTTCCAGGCGCGCAGCACCGGCGGAACGTCGGGATAGACGTGACCGAGTAAGTCGCCGTTCTCATAGCCCACGTGCCAGATCAGACCTTGGAGCGTTTTGAGCGGCGTCGACTTGCGGTCTTCGCGAATCCAGGCGTGCAGGTGCGCGAGGATGGCGGCATCGTCGATTTTGCCCTCGCCGATCTCGACCATCGCTTCGCTCAGCGCTTCGACGACGACCGGGTCGTCGCGATGCGCGGCAACGTATGCATCGAGCCGTTCGCCGGCGTACGGGAAGAGCACGTCTTTGACGAAGCTGATCGCCGAGGTCGTGCCCTCGATGTCGGTGAGGATGGCGCTGGTAACGATCACTCGTACTTGGGAAATTGCGCGGCGATCGCGGTTCCGCTGTACTGCGGAACCCAGCCCTCTTGGTTGTTGAACCAGCGAATCGCGGTGAACTCGGGATCGGGCCCCATGTCGAACCAGTGCGGCGTGCCGGCCGGCACGCTGATCAGGTCGCCGCGCACGCAGATCGCCTGATACACCTTGCCGCTCAGGTGCAGATAGAACGCGCCGGAGCCCTCGACGAAGAACCGCACTTCATCTTCGGTGTGAATGTGTTCTTCGAGAAACTTGGCACGCATCGGTGCGGTGTTGGGGGTACCTTTCGCGAGGCGCAGCACGTCGACCGTGCCGTAGCCGCCGTCGGATTGCACGCGCTTCACCGAGGTTGCGTAGGCGGCCAGCACGGCGGCGGAATCGGCGTCGGGCGCGAGTTCCGCTTCCGCGGTCCAGCGTTCGAAGCGAACGCCGACTTCGCCCAGCAGGCGCGCGATCTCGGCGCCGTCGGTCGTCGCGACCAGCGGTGTCGCCGGCGCGTTCTCATCGTACACGTTGAGTTTCGATCCTTCGACTTCGCTCAGGACAGGCTCCGCAGTGGTAGTCGTCATCGTTGCAGTTTCCGTTCTTCGAGCGCGCACGTCAGCAAGAATTCCAAACCTTCGAGGTGCCGGCGCGCATCGCCCATCGTCGCGCCCCAGGCGTAGAGGCCGTGTCCGGCGAGCAAGTACCCCGGCACGGCGGCGTTCCCGGCGAGGCGGCTTTCGACGGTCGCCGCCAGCGCGTCCGTATCCTGAGCGTTGGCGAATACCGGCACGTCGACGACGCTCTCGTGCGTCGTGATTCCGGTCAGCGCCTTCTGCATCTCGTAACCGCTCAAGCGCACGTAGCCGAGCGCCAGATCGGCGCGCGAAAGCACGGTCGCGGCGATCGTGTGCACGTGCACGATTGCGCCGATCTCAGCCGCGGCCCGGTAGCGCGCGAGGTGCAGCGGCGTCTCCGCCGACATGCCGGGCGGAATCGGGCCGGCGAGCGGCACCACCGCCACGTCGCCGGCGCCGATGGCACCCTTGTCGATGCCCGAGCGCGTGAGCAGCGCGTGGCCGGCGTCGAGGCGGCACGAGAAGTTTCCCGAGGTCGCGGCGACCCAGCCGCGCGCGGATGCAAACCGGCCGATCGCGGCGATCGCTTCGACGGCGTGCGGATCGGCGGCCGGCATGGCCAGCGTACCGGGTTGCGAGGTCACGTCGCTGGAACCCCGCACAAGCGAGGCCGGTTGCGTCCGCACTTTGTCCAACGTGCCCGGCCCACAGCGTCCGGTTTGGCAGACGAGCTTTGCGTGCCGATCCACAATGAACGCACCGTGGACACCGTTTCGGGAGCCGCCACGTCAATCAGCCCTTCGGTTACCACACCGAAGGCGGTCGTGTCGCGTGCGTTGCCGGGCTGGTTGTACGCGCTCCCGCTGCCCGTCATCTTGATCGCGGCGTGGCAGCTCTCCACCGGCGGAAAATCGTATTCGCTGATTCCGCCCCCATCGACCGTCGTGCTGACGGCGTGGGACTACGCCTTCGGCGGCATTCGCAACGATCCGTACAGCGCAACCTTCGCGGCCAACGCGATCGCGAGCATCATCCGCGTCTTCTCCGGCTTCTTCGTCGCGATGGCGGTCGCGCTTCCGCTGGGGCTGATCCTCGGCCGCAGCAAGCTCGCGCGCAACATCATCGATCCGACGCTGCAATTCTTGCGCCCGATCCCGGTCACGGCATGGCTGCCGTTGACGATGATCCTCTTCGGTCTGGGACCGCCGGCGACGATCGCGCTGATCGCGCTCGGCACGTTCTTCCCGATGCTCTTGAACACGGTCGACGGCGTGCGGCTGGTCGAGCCGCGCCTCATCGAAGCCGCCGAGATGCTCGGTACGCCGAAGACCGCGATCTTCGCGCGCGTCATTCTGCCGGCTGCGTCGCCGTCGATCTTCACCGGGATTCGCATCGGCCTGGGGCTTGCGTGGGTGCTGCTGGTGGTCGGCGAAATGACGGGCGTGCCGACCGGACTCGGCGCCAACATCATGGATGCGCGCCAGTTGAGCCGCACCGATCTCGTGATCAGCGGGATGGTGTACATCGGCATCCTCGGGTTTCTGAGCGACCGGGTCATCATGCTGATCGGCCGGCGAGCGCTGTGGTGGAATCCCAGTGCTCGCACCTGAACGCGTTCCGGCGATCGAGACGCGCGCCCTCGACAAGACCTACGTCTCGCAGAGCCGCGACGGCTCGCTGAGCGAAACGCACGCGCTGAGCGACATCAACATCACCGTCGCGCAGGGCGAGTTCATCTGCATCATCGGCGCGAGCGGTTGCGGCAAGAGCACGCTGCTGCGCATCGTCGCGGGCTTCGAGACCCTGAGCACCGGTCAGATGCACGTCATGGGTAAGACGATCGCCGGGCCCGGTCCCGATCGCGGCATGGTCTTTCAAGATTACGCGCTCTTTCCATGGCTGAGCGTGGCCCAGAACATCGCCTACGGTCCGCGTCAGGCGGGCTTGCCGAAAGCCGAGATCGACGAGCTGACGGAACGCTATCTCGACATGGTCGGGCTGCAGAAGTTCCGCAACCGCTATCCGCACGAACTCTCGGGCGGAATGAAGCAGCGCGTTGCGATCGCGCGCGTGCTGGCCAACGACCCCGCCGTGATCTTGATGGACGAACCCTTCGGCGCGCTCGATGCGATCACGCGCAACGGTTTGCAAGAGAGCCTGCTGCACATTTGGGAAAAAGCGCGCAAGACGATCCTGTTCATCACGCACAGCGTCGATGAGGCAGTCTATCTCGCCGATCGGGTCATCGTACTGAGCCCGCATCCGGGCCGCTTGAAAATGGAAATCCCGATCGACTTGCCGCGCCCGCGCGATATCGCTTCGGTCGACTTCAACCGCCTCAAACGCGAGATGCTCGACGCGATCGCCCCCGATATTGCGGTAGAAGCGGCCGCCGAGGCGTCCTAGCTGATCCCGCACTCCGGCAACCTCCGGCGTTCGCTGACGGCGTGGCTAGCGATCTTCTTCCTCATCGCCGTTGCGGCATCGCCGGCAGGTGCCTATCAGGCGCATGTGTTGCGCTACAACTATGATTCGGAAGACCTCGTCCAGCTCAACCCGTTTCTGAACACCACATCGCCCGTCAGCAGCCTCTCGGAACTGACGGCGGCGGATCTCGTCCGGTTCGACGCGCACGGCAACGCGATTCCGGACCTCGCGACGACGGTGCCGACAACGGCCAACGGCGGCATCAGCCGCGACGGCCTCACGATTACATGGCATCTGCGCCACGGTTTGCGCTGGAGTGACGGTGCGCCCTTAACGGCGGACGACGCCGTGTACACGTTTCGCGTCGCGACCGATCCGGCCAATAACCTCGCAACACGCGCCCCGTGGGAGAAGCTCAGCGCGCTCACGGCACCCGATCCGTACACGATCGTGTTCCACTTCAAAGCACCGTATGCGTTGTTTTTGAACGACTACTTCTCGCCGCTGAGCAACTCGTGCATCTTGCCGCGGCATCTGCTCGGGCCGGGCACGGCGATCAACGAGGCCGCGTACAACGCGCTGCCGATCGGCGCCGGTCCGTTTCGCTATACCGCGTTTCACCGCGGCGACGACGTCGAGCTCGAAGCGAATCCGTACTACTGGCGCGGCCACGCTAAGCTCCAGCGCATCGTTTACAAAATGATCACCGATAACAATACGCTCTACACGCAACTGCAGACGGGCGAGATCGACCTCTGGCAGCTGATCAACGGCACGCTCGCACAACGCGTTCAAAGGCTGCCGGGAAAGGCGACTGCCACAACCTACGGCGGGGCACTGAGCGGGATCTACTTCAACGTATCGCACGCGACGGTGTCCGATCCGCGCGTGCGCGACGCGCTGCGTTACGCCACCGATCAGCGCACGATGGTCGATAAGGTTGCGCTCGGTAACGGCACGCCTCAGCGGTCGCTCGTGAGTACCGTGAATCCCGATTACCTGCCGTTACCGCTGCTGCCGTACGATCTCGCTCGCGCGGCGGCGCTGCTCGATTCCGCGGGCTGGCGCGCCGGCGCCGACGGAAAGCGGTCGAAGAACGGGGTTCCGCTCACGATCGATCTCGCCGTCCCGGCCGGCTATCCGCCGAGCGAAACCACGGCCGGCGTGCTCAGCGCGGATTGGGGACGGATCGGCATTCAGGTCGCGATCCATCCGTGGAGCATGACATCGTACTTCGCCCCGGCCGAAGCCGGCGGCCCGCTACGCAGCGGAAAGTTCGACGCGGCGCTTTTCTCGCAGGCGAGCGGCGTGCTTTACGTCGCGGATTCGCAACAACCTGACCTGCGACTCCATTCCGCCCCATGGCTTCAACATGACGCGCTATTGCAATCCCGCCTTGGACGCGCTGAACGATCGCTACGAGAGCTCGTTCGACCCAAGCCGCCGTAGGGCGATCGCCGACACGATGCAGCGCATGCTCGACCACGACGTGCCGGGTATCGTGATTTATCAGCGGCGATTTCTATCGGCGTTCGACGCGCATCTCACCGGCTTTCATCCGAACCCGTTCAGCGATTGGGGCGATCCGCTCGACCTCGATATCTGAGGATTAGTGCAGCGCTAATTCGATCGCGCGGCGGGCGAACGCGGCTAGCGCGCCGTCGGCGAATGCGGGCGCGATCAGCGTGATGCCGATCGGCACACCATTGGCATAGCGGCCCGATGGAATCGCGATCGCGCACAGATCGAAGAAGTTCACGAAGTTCGTGTACGTACCGAGCGTGGCGTTGAGCGCGAGCGGTTCGGCGGCGATTTGCTCGAGCGTGTAGATCGTCGGCGACGTCGGCACGACCAGCACCGGTGCCCGTTCGAAGATCGCCATCGCGGCGGCGCGCAGTTCGCGGATCCGGTAACCGGCGCGAAACGCGTCGACCGCGCTGAATCGCCGGCCGCCTTCGACGATCGTGCGCGTGACGTCGAGCAGTGCGTCCGGATGGGCTGCCGCGAAGTCCCCGAACGCGGCCGTCCGCTCGGCCACAAACGCCCCGTTGTAGAGTAGGTCCGCCGCTTCATAACAGGCCGCCATGTCGACCGCAACCGGCGTTCCGCCGAACGCTTCGAGTCGCGCGACCGCCTGTTCGAAGCTGCGCTGCGCCTCGGCGTCGCCGCAAAACTTCCGCTGCTCGACGGCAGGTACCGCGAAATCAAAGCGCTCCGGAATTTCCGGCATGCCGTCGCCGCGCTGCCGCGAGAACGCATCGCGGGCATCCAGTCCCGCGGCCACGTCGAGGACGGCTTCGGCATCGTCGACGCTGCGCGCGAAGATCGACACGCAGTCGAGCGAACGGCATGCCGGAACGACACCCGCCGCGCTGATGATGCCGAACGTCGGTTTGAGACCGACGATGCCGTTGAAGCCCGCCGGCACGCGTCCCGAGCCCGCGGTGTCGGTGCCGAGCGCAAACGTCACGAGCTCGCGCGCGACCGCGACGGCCGAACCCGAACTCGAACCGCCCGGTATGTAGCGCGCGTCGTGTGGATTCTTCGGCACGCCGTAGGGCGAACGCGTGCCGACGAGTCCGGTGGCGAACTGATCGAGATTGGTCTTGCCGACGAGGATCGCGCCCGCCGCCTCGAGCCGCGCCACGGCCGTCGCTGAAAATTCCGGCACGTACGCGAAGTCGGGACACGCCGCCGTCGTCGGCATTCCGGCGACGTCGATGTTGTCTTTGACCGCAAACGGAACGCCGAACAGCGGCAGCGCGCTGCGTTCCGCTGCCGAGCATGCGTCGAGCGCCCGTGCCCGCGCCATCACGGCATCCGGGGCGACGCACGAGATCCACACCGGATCGTCCGCGTCGATCGCCGCGAGCGTTTTCGCCATGATTTCGCTCGGCGTCGAGCCGGCGGCATAGGCGGCGGCGAGCGTGCGCCGGTCGTTCAAGCGAGCACCGGAACGGCGCCGGCGCCGGCGACGCCACGGCGCTCGAGATCTTCCGCCACCGCGAGCAACATGCTCTCGCTGCCGGGACGGCCGATCAGTTGCACGCCCAGCGGCAACGCGCCGTCCGCGACGATCGGCACCGTGACGACCGGCACGCCGGCGAGCGTGATCGGCTGCGTGAACACGCCGACGTTGGGCCGGATCTCCATTTCGACGCCGTCGATGACGATCGTGCGCTGCCCGATCGCGGTCGCCGGATACGGCGTCGCGGCCGCAACCAGAACGTCGCAGTCCGCGAACGCTTCGGCGATCTCGGTCCGAAAGACCGAACGGAAGCGCTGCGCGCGCACGTACCAGCCGGCGGGCATCAGCGCGCCCGCGATCAGCCGGTCGCGCGTGGCGGGATCGTAATCGGCAGCTTGCCGGCGCAGACGCGCCGCGTGCAGTTCGCCCGCTTCGGCCGCCGTGATCACGAACGCGGCTTCGCGTGCCTGGCGCGCGTGCGCGAGTTCGACGATCCGGTTCGCGCCGAGCGCGGCGCAAACGGCATCGACCGCATGGCGCGCTTCCGGCACGAGCGCCTCATCGAAATATCCGCCGAGCCGCGCGCTGCGTACCCGCGCCGGCCGATCCGGCATCCGCTACAAAGCCCGGCGCGAGCGCCGCAAAGGCTGCGGTGAGATCGGTCGCCGTGCGCGCGAACGGCCCGATCGTATCGAGGCTGTTCACGAACGGATAGGCGCCGTGCGTCGAGAGCGTCCCGTAGGTGGGCCGGATGCCGAAGATGCCGCAGAGCGCGGCGGGCACGCGGATCGAGCCGTTGGTGTCGGACGCAAGCGCGAGCGGCACGAGTTCGGCGGCGACCGCGGCGGCCGATCCGCCGGACGAGCCGCCTGCGATGCGCGTGCGATCGTGCGGGTTGTGGGTTGGGCCGTCGTGCGCGTTTTCGGTCACGAACCCGTAGGCGAACTCATCCATGTTCGTCGCGCCGACCAGGACGGCACCACACCGTTCCAGCGCCGCGACCGCCGCCGCGTCGGCGAGCGCCGGCGGATCACCGAGCCGTGACCTTGGCGCCGGCGCGCGTCACGACGCCCGCAACGTCGAAGAGGTTCTTCGCGGCAAACGGCACGCCGGCGAGCGGGCCCGGATCGCCACCGGCGGCAATCTCAGCATCGACCGTCCGCGCGCGGGCTAGTGCGCGTTCGGCGAAGACGGCCGTAAACGCGTTTAACTCAGGGTCGGCGGCGGTGATGCGGGCCAGCGTGCCGGCAACGATCGCGCCGGCAGTCACCGTTCCACTGCGTACCACGCGCGCGATCTCGGCGGCGGTCATGGGACGAACACGCCCGCGACCTCGATGTCCAGGCTCAGTTCCACCTCGGCGACGTCGGCGGCAAACGCGGCGAGGCGCGTCATCGCGGCGATGACGCCGGTGCGATGCTGCTCGTCGAGCGGCATGCCGAGTGCGGCCGCCGCCACATCCACATACGCAGCTATCGCCGGCGAATCATCTGCCATGTTCGAACCGTTCGCATGAAAACCGCGTGCCGTTCTGTCCAACCGGACAATCGAGGTGTCCCCTACCGCAGCAATCGGCGAACGGAGACGTGCAGGTTCGACAACATTACCGAATATGATTACGAATCGCCGCTCGTTCCTTTCCGCAGCTGCAGCGGTTACCGCTGCGAGCGCCGTTCCGCCGATTGCGCGAGCCGCCGATGCGCGCACCGTTAAAGTCGGCATGCTGAAGACCGCCAACTCCGTCGTGGCGCAGTTCTATCAAAAATTTGCCGCGCCCGGTTATACCTATCAAGTCGTCGTCTTCGATACGCCGCCCGACGGGAAGGACGCGGTCGTCAGCGGCAGCGTCGACTTCGGCATCTTCGGTCTCGCCGCAGCCACGCTCGGCGCCGCGAGCGGCCAACCCGTCACGGTCGTCGCGGCGGCCGGCGGGCAAAGCGATGGCGGTCGTCGTCGACGCCGCGAGCCCGGCCAAAACGTTCGCCGACCTCAAGGGCAAGAAGATCGCCTACCAGCCCGGCTCGACGCAAGAAGTCGTGTTGCGCGAACTCATGAAGATGAACTCGATGTCGAACCCCGACGTGCAGCTCGTCCGCTTGAGCTTCGGCGACATGGCGAACGCGCTCGCACGCGGCGACGTCGACGCATACGTCGGCTCCGAACCCGGCCCGTCGATCAACGTGCTCTCGGGCAAGGGCAAGATTCTGCTCTATCCCTACAACACGCCGGTCGGCCAGATCAACGTGACGTTCGCAACGCGTTCCGACTTGGTCGCAAAACAGCCCGACTACGTGCGCGCGGTCGTGAAGACGCATTGTCAGGCCATGGCCTGGGCCGGCAAACCCAGCAGCCTCGACGAATTCGAAGCCGAGACGACGAAGCTGCTGGGTCCGGACAAGAAAACGCTCGACATGGCGATGAAGAACATCACCTTCGACTACATGATCGATGCCGACTATCTCGCGAAAGCGAAGTACTACGGTCAGCAGATGATCGCACTCAAGGAAATCACGCAGGTTCCCGATTACTCGACGTTCATCAATACGTCGTTTCTGCCAAAGTAAATCGGCGCCGGCGGCGGGAAGGATGCCCGCATGAAACCCGTCGCCGTCGTCTTCGATCTGTTCGGTACGCTCTTGGATATCGCGTCGCTGCGCGATGCCGCCGCAACGGTCGCGAGCGATCCGGTCGCGTTCGTCGCGACGTGGCGTGAGAAGCAGATCGCCTACGCCTTTGCGAGCGCGATCATGGGCACGCATGAAGACTTCGACGCGATGACCGGGCACGGACTGCGCTTTGCGGCGGCGAAACACGGCGTCGCGCTCGATGCCGCCGCGCACGCGCGGCTGGTGGCGGCGTGGGAGAACGTCAGCGCCTATCCCGACACGGTGCCGGTGCTGGAGGCGCTTCACCAAGCCGGCGTGCGCAACGCGGTGCTCACCAACGGCACGCCGGCAACGGCCGCGGCCGCGATCGCGAATGCCGGCATCGCGGACTTGCTCGATGTCACGCTGAGCGTTGAGGCGGCCGGCGTCTTCAAGCCCGACCGGCGCGTCTACGAACTCGTCACCACGCACTACGGCGTGAGCGCCGGCGAACTGATCTTCGTGACCTCGAACGGCTGGGATGCAACGGGTGCGGCGGCCTTCGGCATGCGGGTTGCGTGGTGCAATCGCATCGGCGCGCCGGCCGAAACGTTCGGGCCGCCGCCGGCGTGGACGATGCGCGGCCTCGCGGAGCTCGTCGCGATCGCGAGTTAGAAGAACGTCACCGAGGCGATGCCGAGCCCGGCGATGCGCGTTTCGACCGTATCGCCGGCGGCGACGGGAATCGCGTCGGTAATGGCGCCGCTGAGAATCACGTCGCCGGCTCCGGCGCGCAGACCGTGCGCCGCGAGGTGCACGGCCAGCGCTGCGAGCGCGTTGAGCGGATGATCGAGCACGTCGGCGGTCGACCCGTGCTGCGCGATGCTGCCGTTACGGACGAGTTCCGCCGGCAGCGCCTCGTACGGCGGCGCGTCGCCCACCGCGATGCGCGGTCCGATGACGTAGCCCGCCGATGACGTGTTGTCGGCGACGAGCTCGACCGCGGTGCGCGTGCCCGAGCGGTAGCGGCTGTCGGTGATTTCGATCGCCGGCGCGATCCAGGCGACCGCATGCGCGAGCGCGGCGCGGTCCATCGAGGGATCGATCTCCGCCGCGAGGCCGATCGCGAGTTCGGGCTCGGTGCGCGGCGCGATGAAGCCGGCGAGGTCGACACGCGAACCGCTCGCCCGCTCGCCGTCGTCGAACATCCGGCCGAAGAGCGGGTGCGCGATGCCCATGACGCGCTGCTTGACCGGGCTCGTAATGCCGAGTTTCCAGCCCGACCGCCGCGCGCCGGCCGCTTCGCGTGCCGCAACGAGCGCATCTTGCGCCGCATACGCATCGGCGAGGGAAAGCGCGCGCAGGACGTCGGGCGGATCGATCCCGCGGCGGTCGCGTTGCGCCGCAACCAGACGCGCCGTCAGATCGTCCGATGTCATGCGCTGAGGTTCGACGGTCCCAGGGAAACCCCGGCGGCGCCGTCGCACACCATTTTCATGAAACATCTCGCCACAACGCTCGCAGCCGTGCTGCTCGCTTTCGGCGCGGGCTTCAGCGTCGCTCACCTGACCGCACCCGCGGCTGCTGCGCCCGTGCCGTTCACGGCGCAGGCCGTGGACGTCGGCGCGATCGGTTACGCCGATCTGCCCGCCGCCGCACCCAACAGCCCGCTGCACGTGAAGAACTTCGTGTCGGACGACGGCGCCACGGTCGACGTGCAGATGGGCCCGGCCGGCAAGCATCTGCACCAGAACGCCGACGAGATCCAGTACGTTGTCGAAGGCACCGGTACGGAATGGCTCGGCGACAAGCAAGTCGCGCTCAAACCGGGCGTCATGCTGCTGATTCCGCACAACACGCCGCACGGCGGAACGATCGAAACCAGCGGCCACGTCAAACTGGTCGCGATCCACACCCCGCCCCTCCAAGCCGGCGAAACCAAACCGCTCCCGTAAAAAACCCGTCATCCCGAGCTTGTCGAGGGACCGCCACAAACATGAAAGACGAACGCGTTCTCGTCTACTCCACCGACGGCTCAATGCCGCTGCCGAAAGCCGGCGCGCGCAAAACCGCGCCCGCACCACAAAAAAACGCCGTCCCCGATGACGGTACGATCCGCGTCTTCCGCGAAAAACGCCGCGCAAGCCACGTCACAACGGTCCACGGCCTGCTCCCCAACGAAATCGACGTCATCGGCAAAGAATTGCGCCGCCGCTGCGGCACCGGCGGCACCACCAAAAACGGCATCGTCGAACTCCAAGGCGACCACCGCGACACCATCATCGCCTACTTCACCACCCTCGGCCGCAAAGCCAAAAAAGCCGGCGGCTAAAAAAGGAAAGCCCGCGCAAGCGCGGGCTTTTTGTCTGGCTTTTTTCAGCAGCATGCTCCCGGCATTGTCATCCCGAGCAAAGCGCCGTTAGGCGCGTCGTCGAGGGACCGCCACGATCGCTGCTACCGAGTGCGAGTGCGAAGGCACGAGCAGTGGGGTAAAAAAAGTAGTAGGACGACTCCTCGTGCCCACGCGCTCGGCTACTCGAAAATAGAGATTGTGGCGGTCCCTCGACGACGCACCTGAAGGTGCTTTGCTCGGGATGACAATCTAGGTGCGAAGGCACGAGCAGTGGGGTGAAAAAAAATTGTAGGACGACTCCTCGCGCCCACGCGCTCGGCTACTCGAAAATAGAGATTGTGGCGGTCCCTCGACGACGCACCTGAAGGTGCTTTGCTCGGGATGACAATCTAGGCGCGAGTCATCGTTTTTTTTTGACGATCCCGAGCAACGCGCCGTTAGGCGCGTCGTCGAGGGACCGCCACGATCGCTGCTACCGAGTGCGAGTGCGAAGGCACGAGCAGTGGGGTGAAAAAAAATAGTAGGACGACTCCTCGCGCCTACGCGCTCGGTACTCGAAAATAGAGATTGTGGCGGTCCCTCGACGACGCACCTGAAGGTGCTTTGCTCGGGATGACAATCTAGGCGCGGTCATCGTTTTTTTTTGTCATCCCGAGCAAAGCGCCGTTAGGCGCGTCGTCGAGGGACCGCCACGATCGCTGCTACCGAGTGCGAGTGCGAAGGCACGAGCAGTGGAGTGAAAAAAAGTAGTAGGACGACTCCTCGCGCCCACGCGCTCGGCTACTCGAAAATAGAGATTGTGGCGGTCCCTCGACGACGCACCTGACGGTGCTTTGCTCGGGATGACAATCGGGGCACATCATCGTTTTAAACAAAAAGCCCGTGCATAGCGCGGGCTCTCCTTTCGCGGCCTGCGACATTCTCTTCCGCTACGCGTACAAATCGCGACGAGTCGGAGGTATCTTTGCGGGGCCGCCGTTTTCGGTTTTGGCGAGGAGCGTTTGGATGAGGCCCATTTGGCCGCGCCAGAAGTTGCTTGCGCTGCCGGCCATGTAGATCTTCCAGATGCGGTAGGTGCGCTCGTCCGTTGCGGCGATGATCTCGTCGCGGCGGTTTTCGAGGTTCGAATACCAGGCGCGCAGCGTGCGGGCGTAGTGTTCGCGCAGGTTCTCCACGTCGCGTACTTCGAAGCCGGCCGCCTCGGCGCCGCGCAGCGTCGTATCGACGCTGACGAGATCGCCGTCGGGGAACACGTAGCGATCCATGAAGCCGCTGACGCGATAGCCTTTACCGTCGCGCGATTGCTGCGTGATGCCGTGGTTGAGGAACAGTCCGCCGTCGCGCAGCGCATCGTAAGCGGTGCGGAAATACTGCCCCAAGCGCTCGCGGCCGACGTGTTCCACCATGCCGACGCTGACGATCTTGTCGAACGTTTCGCCGCGCAGGTCGCGATAGTCGCGCAACTCGACGCGCACCTTGTCGCGCGACGCCGGCCTCGGCGATGCGGCGTTGCGCTTCTTCGTGCTGACGGCGGCTGAGCGTCACGCCGAGCGCCTGCGCGCCGAACTGCTGCGCGGCGCGAATGACCAGCGCACCCCAGCCGCAGCCGATGTCGAGCAGCCGTTCACCCGGGCGCAGGCGCACTTTGCGCAGCGTATGATCGATCTTCGCGACTTGGGCCTCGTCGAGCGTCTGCACGCCGTCGTCCCAGTACCCGCACGAATAGACCATGCGCGAATCCAGAAACGCGCGATAGAACGCAATCGGCTGATCGTAGTGAAATCCGATCGCCGCCGCGTCGCGCTTCTTCGTAGTGGCGCTTGCCGCTGCAGCTTGCACGCCGTCGTCGGTGGCGGCCGGCGGTTTCGGCAGCTGCAGCAGCTGCGCGAACATCTTCGGCAGCGCGAGCCGCGGGAAGGTCGCCGATCGCGCCCTCCATCATCTGGATCGCGGCTTCGATGTCGCCCTCGATGTCGATCCACTTCTCGACGAACGCCCGGCCCGGGCTGAGATCGAGCGGCGGCGCAAACGCGGCACGCAGCGCAAACGGTTCGTTGATCTTCAGCGTGAAGAGCGGCGCTTCGGCCGCGTCGATGCGCGTGCCGTCCCACAGTTCGATCGCAAAATCGCGGGCGAAACGCGCGCCGAACAACGTTCGCAGAATCGAGAGCGAACGATCGGCTGAAATATTTTCCCGGCTAACAACGGCTGCCATGTCAGCGCAAAACCCCAGCAACTGCCAGCCGGTTCCGTTGGCACACAAAGAAAAAGGCCGCCTGTTTCCAGACGGCCTTCGCAAGGTGTTCCCTCCGTACGTTCTACGCGCGGACGAGTTCCTTTTCGACCCCGCCTTTGAGGCCGGCGGCCGCGCGCAGCGCTTCCGCTTTGTCCGTCTTCTCCCACGGCAGATCGAGGTCGGGCCGGCCGAAATGGCCGTACGACGCGGTCTGTTTGTAGATCGGGCGGCGCAGGTTGAGGTTATGGATGATCGCTGCCGGACGCAGGTCGAAGTTCGCGGCGACCAGTTCGGCGATCTTCTCTTCGGGGATCACGCCGGTGCCGAACGTCTCGACCAGCACGCTGACCGGATGCGCGACGCCGATCGCGTATGCGACCTGCACTTCGCAGCGTTCTGCGAGCCCGGCCGCGACGACGTTCTTCGCAACGTAGCGCGCCGCGTACGCCGCCGAACGGTCGACCTTCGTGGGATCCTTGCCGGAGAAGGCGCCGCCGCCGTGGCGAGCCATCCCGCCGTACGTATCGGCGATGATCTTGCGGCCGGTCAGGCCGGCGTCGCCGTGCGGACCCGCCGATGACGAAGCGGCCGGTCGGGTTGACGAAGATGCGCAGGTCATTGTCGCGGAGTTCCTTCGGGATGATCTTGTCGATGATCGCCTCGGTGACTTGCTTGCGGATATCCTCGAGCGAGATGTCGTCGTCGTGCTGCGTCGAGATGACGACGGCGTCGACGCGCTTGGGCGTGTGGCCTTCGTACTCGACCGTGACTTGCGACTTGCCGTCGGGGCGCAGAAACTTCAGCGTTCCGTCTTTGCGCGCTTTGGCGAGCAGACGCGTGAGATCGTGCGCGAGCACGATCGGCAACGGCATCAGCTGCGCGGTCTCGCGGCAGGCGAACCCGAACATCATGCCCTGGTCGCCGGCACCGGTCAGCTCGAACGGATCTTTCTTCCCGCCCTGCTGCACTTCGAACG
The DNA here is from genome assembly GCA_963845455.1 of Vulcanimicrobiota bacterium. Classification (GTDB taxonomy): domain Bacteria; phylum Vulcanimicrobiota; class Vulcanimicrobiia; order Vulcanimicrobiales; family Vulcanimicrobiaceae; genus Lustribacter. Next base: position 64,372 of record CAWJSM010000012.1, read on the forward strand.
ATTCGTCGACGCCCATCGCGATGTCGGCCGACTGTTCGTCGACCGAGATCGAAACGCCGCACGTCGTGGCGTCGAAGCCGATACCCGAGTGGTTGTAGCCGATGTCCGACACCGTTTGCCGGACGAGCTTCGGAATGTCGACGTACGTCTTGGTCGTGATCTCGCCCGCCACGTGCACTTGGCCCGTGATGACGAACGATTCGCACGCCACGCGCCCCATGGGATCCTCAGCGAGGATCGCATCGAGCACGGCGTCGGAGATTTGATCCGCGATCTTGTCGGGATGACCCTCGGTTACGGATTCCGACGTAAAGAGCCGGCGATATGCCATTTAGGTTCCCTCGCTCCAGGATGCCATGTACTTCACTTGCTCGGCGGTCGGCGTGTCGATCGTGATTTTCATCGCGGCCAGCTTGAGCAGCGCGACTTCTTCATCGATCTCGTTCGGCACCGAGTAGACTTTCTTCTCGAGGCTCTTGTAGTTCTCGGCGAGATACGACGCCGCCATCGCTTGGTTGGCGAACGACATATCCATCACCGCGGCCGGATGGCCCTCACCGGCGGCGAGGTTGATCAGGCGGCCTTCGCCGAGCACGCGCACCGTTTTGCCGCTCGGGCAGCATGTACGCATCGACGAATTGGCGCGGCTTGCGTCTTGCTCTTCGCGATCTTCTCGAGCGAGTCGAGGTCGAGCTCGTCGTTGAAGTGACCCGAGTTGCAGACGATCGCGCCGTCCTTCATCGCTTCGAAGTGTTCTTGACGGATCACGTGATAGTTGCCCGTGACGGTGACGAAGATGTCGCCGAGCTTCGCAGCTTCGGCCATCGACATCACTTGGAACCCGTCCATCGCCGCTTCGAGCGCCTTGCGCGGATCGATTTCGGTGACGACGACGTTCGCGCCGAGGCCCTTGGCACGCGACGCAACGCCGCGGCCGCACCAGCCGTAGCCCACGACGACGACGGTGCCGCCGGCGATCAGCACGTTGGTCGCGCGGATGACGCCGTCGAGCGTCGACTGGCCCGTGCCGTAGCGGTTATCGAACATGTGCTTGGTGAGCGCGTCGTTGACCGCGACGACCGGGTACGGCAGCACGCCGTCCTTTTCCATCGCGTGCAGGCGAATGACGCCCGTCGTGGTCTCTTCGCAGCCGCCGATCATGTCCGCGAGCAGATGGTTGTGCTTGGTGTAGATCGTCGTGACGAGATCGCAGCCGTCGTCCATCGACATCTGCGGCTTCGACGCGATGACCGCTTCGATGTGCGAGTAGTAGGTTTTTTCGTCTTCACCCTTGATCGCGAACGTCGGGATCTCGTAGTGCTTCACGAGCGCCGCGGCGACGTCGTCTTGCGTCGAGAGCGGGTTGGATGCGCAGAGCACGATCTCGGCGCCGCCGGCCTTGAGCGCCAGCATGAGGTTCGCGGTTTCGGTGGTGACGTGCAAGCACGCGCCGATGCGCACGCCGGCGAGCGGCTTCGTCTTCGCGAAGCGGTCGCGGATCTGCGCGAGGACCGGCATGAACGTTGCCGCCCATTCGATCTTGTCTTTGCCTTGATCGGCTAGGCCGATGTCTTTGACGTGGCCCTTCTGTTGTTCGAGTACTGCCATTTTGTCCGTTTCAATAGAAAGCCCAGCCACGCACGCGGGTGGGACGGGTGCGTATTGTCACCGCTGATCTTTGAAACAATCTTTAAACGGCGCTACGGTCTTCGATCCAACGACCCCGGCATCCGTTTCAGCCGAGGGGTGGGTTTGCGCGCCATCGCGGGCCAAATGGGCAACATGGAGTTCGAAACCTACCTCGACGCGCTGGCATCGGCCGATCCCACGCCGGGCGGCGGCAGCGCTGCGACCTTGGTCGGAGCCCTGGCGGCGGCGCTGTGCGCGATGGTGGCCCGGATCTCGCTGACCTCGGCGAAGCTCGCGCCGGTCCATGCCGAGGCCGCGGCCATCGTCGCGGAGGCCGACGATCTGCGCCGGCGGTTCGTCGAACTGCGTCCGATCGACGAAGCGGCCTTTCAAGCGGTCGTCACCGCCCAAGCGCTGCCGCGCACGAGCGACGCCGAAAAAACCGTGCGCCGCGATGCGCTTCAGGCGGCGCTCGTCGGGGCGGCCGAAGCGCCGCTCCACGCGGCGCAATTGGCGTCGCGATGCGTTCGCGCTCACGGCGCGCACCGCGGAACTCCACAACGCGAACCTGATGAGCGACGTCGACTGCGCGATGCGCTTCGCGCGCGCCGCCTTCGATGCGAGCGCTGCCAACGTCGAAGTGAACCACCGCTACATCACGGACGAAGCGACGGTCGCGCAACAGCGCGAGCGGCTCGCGACCCTCGCCGCGTGCCGCGCGCGAATTCGAATCGCGCACCGCTGCCGCGTCGGGATCGAGTTAACTACTCGACGGCGGCCGGATCGTCGCTGGCGTCCTCGATGTCGGTGATCTGGTCGCCGCCGTGCAGCATCTCGACGACCGGCTCGCCGCCTTTTTTGATCGGATCGGAGACGACGGCGTAGTGCACGTGTCCGTGACCTTGCGTCGCCGTGGGAGTGCAGCGTCCCCGCGAGAACGCGGCCGTCGGCAAGCGTCAGGCGAATGGGTTTGCCGATGAACGGCTTGATCTCAGTCGTCGTGTCATGGATCTTCTCCTTATATAGGTGTATTGATTAGAAACGAGATCGAGGAACGGCTTGATGTCGGCTTCGTCGACGTCCATGCCGACCCCGCGCGTGTTCCAGCGGATGTCGTGGAAGTCGGAACCGGCGGTCATCACCAGGCCGTTCCGTTCGCTGCCTTTTCCCGGAAGATCGCCGTCTGAGACGCGTTGTGCGTCGGATAGAAGACTTCGAGCCCGGCCAGGCCGTGGGCGATCAGCTCGTCGATGATCGCCTCGTCCTTGAGGCGGCCGGGATGGGCGAGCACCGGATGCCGCCGCTGCTGCGGATGACGTCGATCGCCTGTTCGGGGGTGATGTAGTTCGAGGGCATGTAGCCGGGCTTGCCGCGCACGAGCAGCTGTCGAAGCAGCTCTGGACGTCCTTGGCCAAGCCCTTCTGGATCAGCGCCTTGGCGACGTGCGGCCGGCCGAGCGCATCGCCGCCGTCGGATTGCGCCACGACGTCGGCACGCGTGAGCGGGTAGCCCGCCGCGGTGAGGTTCTCCGTGATGCGGTCGATGCGCGTGCGCCGGAACTCGCGGTTCTCGGCCAGACACGTTTGCCAGCGGCGTGTCGTCGCCGAGCGGCAGGCCATAGCCGAGGACGTGCACTTCGTTGTCGTTCCAGGTCGTGTTGATCTCGATCCCCGGCACGACCGTCGCGAACTCGGCCGCGAACTGCCCGTACGCCCGCATCGTGTCGTGATCGGTGATCGAGAAGATCCGCACGCCGCGCGCGCGCATCATCGCCACGAGTTCTTCCGGCGGGAGCGCGCCGTCGGACTCGCGCGTGTGCGAGTGAAAATCGACGATCATGCCAGGCCCCGCAGGTTGATGCGCTTCACGTCGAGCGCGCGGCCCGATTGCGACCTCGACGGTCGCGAGCACGGCGCAAAACTGGCGCGGTCCGGTTTTCTGCACGCTGAACCGTTCGCCATACGCCTGCGTGAACCGTTGCAGCACGCCGGCCGTTTCCATCCCGATCACGCCGTCGGACGGGCCGGTCATGCCGACGTCGGTGATGTAGGCCGTACCGCCGGTGAGGATCTGCTCGTCGGCGGTTTGGACGTGGGTGTGCGAGCCGAAGACGAGCGAGACTTGACCGTCGAGAAAGCGCGCCATCGCCATCTTCTCCGACGTCGCCTCGGCGTGCACGTCGACGACGATGACCTGCGTCTGATCGCGCAGCATGTCGACCATCTCGCGCGCGACGCGGAACGGATCGTCGACCGTCGGCATGAAGACGCGGCCCATCACGTTGAGCACGCCGACGGTCACGCCGTCGACCTCGACGATCCCGCTGCCGCGGCCGGGCGAGCCGGGCGGATAATTGGCCGGCCGGATGATGCGGTCGGTTTCGTCGAGCGCGCCGCGGAATTCGCGCTTGTCCCAGATGTGGTTGCCGGACGTGATGAAGTCGACGCCGCCGCGAACATCTCGTCGGCCGTCTGCGCGGTGAGGCCGAAGCCGCCGGCGGCGTTCTCGCCGTTGGCGATCACGACGTCGACGTGGTGCTGTTCGCGGACGAGCGGGAGATGTTTGGCGAGCGTCTCGCGACCGGGAGCGCCGACGACGTCGGCGATGGCGAGGATCGTGATGTTCTGCTTTAGGATCGCGCCCGTGCTTTCGTGCGCTTGGCGGGATGGACGAAGTACACGATCACCCGCTTCTCCTCGCGGACGCCGACCAGCCGCTGACGCTGGCCCGGATCGCGCAGCGCATCGAGCGCCAGCTCGACCGACTCTTCGCTGGTCCCGGCTTCGTCGTCGTCAGCTTCTTCGGCCTGCGGATTGGTCAGCAGCGCGTCGCCGAAGCGCGCGACGAACAGCGACGCCTGCAGCGCCAGCTCTTCGGGCGAGAACGTCGCGAGGTCGCGCGTCACGTGGACGAACGTCACCTTGACGTCCTGCTCGCAGGTCACCGCGAGGCGTTCGATCGGTTCGCCGCCGAGGGCGTGGAACGACCGCACGTGTTCGCCGACGAATTCTTCCAGCGCGCGCATCGCCGCCGCGTCGAGGCGCCGGCCGACCGCATAGGTGAGCGTCAGCGTCGCGTCCGCCGGGTTCGAGCGAATGCTGTGCAGCTCCGGGAAGCGCACCAACAGCGCGACAACACGGTTGACCGTGTCGGCGGACTCGAAGGCGTTGCGCGGGCGGTACACTCGTGTCTCTCTCTCTGCTCCGGGGTGGGGGGCCACTATTCAGCCGGGGACTTCCCGGTCACCTCCGGCCCGGTCGCCTCCCCCCTCAATCACTCTTCGAGGGTGCCCCGCTAGGGAGAAATTTTCACCGTCCGGCTAGTCGTTCTGCTTAGCGACTCGACCGCGAGCACGCCGCGCACGCCCCGTAAATCATGACATCGTGGCCGGTCGCCATGAAGCCCGGCGGCAGTTCGCCGCGGATCTCGCTCGAGCAGCCGTCGAGTTCGTACACGCGCTTGCACTGCGTGCACTCGAAGTGATGGTGATGCGCTTTGCCGGCGCGTTCGTAGAGCGCCGTGCGTCCCGGTATGTCGACCGCGGTGAGCCAGCCTTCATCTAAGAGCGCGCGTATCGAGCGATATACGGTCGCCCGTCCGAGCGTCGGGAGCGACGCATGCGCGCCCGCCAGGATCTCGTCGGTGCTGAGCGGCCGGCCCGCGCGCTCGACGACGTCGCGGATCGTCCGGCGCTGCCGCGTGTTGCGCTCGATGCTCATCGTACCGGCGAGACCGTCGCCGAGCGACGGCGCCGGCGGCCGATCGCAAGTAAGATGAAGAACGCCGCCGTGGCGACCAGCACGATCGTCGCACCGCTGGCCGCGCCGGCATAGTATGAGATGTAGAGCCCGCCCACGCAGCTGCCGATGCCGATCGCGGTCGAGGTGAGCAGCATGGGAACAAAGCGTCGCGTCACTTGCGCCGCGGCGGCTGCCGGCGTCACCAGCAGCGCGGCCACGAGAATGATGCCGATCGACTCGAGCGAGATCACGATCGTGAGCGCCAGCAGCACCAGCAGCATGTTGTCGATGAACACCACCGGCAGGCCCGATGCGCGCGCGACCGTCGGGTCGAACGCGGTGAACAAGAGTGCGCGGTAGTTCCAGGCGACGGCGCCGGCGACGATCGCGGCCAGGCCCAGATCGATCCACAAATCGTCCGGACCGACGCCGAGGATGTTGCCGAAGAGGAAGTCCTGGAGGTCGACGGTCGACGTGCGAACCTGGCTCATCAAAAACACGCCGAGGGCGAAAACCCCGGTAAATATGACCCCGATCGCCGTATCGAGCGAGACGCGGCCGCGCCGGTTGATGTAGCCGATGCCGAGCGCGGTCAGCACCGCGACGACCGCCGCACCGAGTTCGAAGTTCAGTCCGCGGATGTAGGCGATGACGATGCCGGCGAACGAAGCGTGGGCGACGCCGTCGCCGATGAACGAGAGCTTGCGCAGCACGACGTAGGTTCCGAGCGTCGAACACAAGCCGCCGACGAGCAGCGCCGTGACGAACGCGCGCTGCATGAAGTCGTAGTGGAAGGGCGCGGTCAGGGCGTCGATCACTTGAGCGCCGTGACGATCGTGGCGGTGTCGGTCTCGAGCATCGAGATGTAGTCGCGCGTCTGCGGTGAGGTTCCGACGGAATCGTCGTAGAGCATCGCGACGTGCGGAATGCCGGCGCTGCGCGCGACCGCGTTGACCAGCTTCACGTTGTACTCCGGCTCGGCGAAGATCGCGCGCACGTGCGCGGCGCGCGCGGCGTCGATCAGCTGCGCGAGATGACCGGCACTCGGTTCGCTGCCGGGAACTTCTTCGATCGCGCCGAGCGTGCGCAAGCCGAAGCGCCTGTTGTAGTAGAGCCACGCGTTGTGAAACACGATCATGTTGCGGTTGGCCGGCGGAATCGTCGCGATCTGCGCGGCGATGCGCGCACTCGAGCGCGACCAGCTGTCCATCGAGCGCCGCGGCGTTCGCGCGGTAGGTTTGCGCGCCGCCGGGATCGGCGGCGATCATGCCGTCGCGCATTTGCGCGACGTAATGCCGCGCGTTTTGCGGATCGAGCCACAGATGCGGGTTCGCATCGACGATCTGCAGACCGGCGCTGCAATCGACCAGCGGCGTTTTGCGTGGCGCCCGAACGCAGCATCGGGGCCGAGCCAGGCCTCGAGGCCGGCGCCGTTCTCGAGGATCAGCCCGGCATTGTGGGCCCGCACGATGTCGGCCGGGCTCGGCTCGTAGGTCTCGGGCGAGGCCCCGACCGGCATCAGGGAGGTGACGACCGCCCGGCCATGCCCCACGACCGAGGCCAGCGAGGCCAGCAACGTCGTCGTAGCCAGCACATCGAGCGTGCCCAGCAGCCGCGGGCGCCGAGCTCGCGGACGCCGCCGCAGCCCGCCAGAGCGAGCGCGACGGCCAGCACAAACCCTCGCGTTAGGGCCGCCCAGGCCGCCTCGTCATCCTGAGCTTGTCGAAGGATCGCCACCCAAGCCGCTTCGTTAATGCGACTGAGTTCTCATTTTCAGTAAGGATTCGGGCGACCCCTCGACAAGCTCGGGGTGACATGGCTACATAACCGCGGTTACCGTGAGGAGGCCTTGCGCTCCGGCGGACCACTGGGTCGTGTTGAACCCGTTATTGACCTTGATCAGGTACTGGTAGCCGCTCAAGTTGAGGACGCTCAGTGCGAATCCGAGGCGATGCGGCGTGGCCTTGCGGCCGATCGACGCATCGAACGTCAGGTGCGGCAGCAACCGCCCGGTGCCGTTCTCGAACTCCACCGGATAGCCCGTCCCGTAGTCGGAGCCGATCGATGCGGTGTACTCGCCGTCGCGGCCAAAGCGCCACGCGTAGCCGTCTTTGATCGCGACCGCCTGATCGTGATCTTCGGGCTGCAGCGACGTATCGCTGATCGCGTCGGGCGGAAACAGAAACGTTCCGCCCGAGATGCCGCCCGCAACCGACTGCGAGAACGTGCCCGAGAGGTACCAGTTCGCGCGCGGTTGGCGGCCTTCGAGACGCAGTTCGAAGCCGTGCGCCAATCCGAGCGCGTTGTTGAACACCGCGAAGATCGGCGTCGGAAAGATCTGCGTCGTGTCGAGCACGTTCCAGACGTTGCGCTGCCAGACGTTGACGTAGCCGTCGATCCCGTTGCCGAATGTGTGCGCGAGCCCGGCTTCATAGTACGACTCGGTCTGCGGCTTGAGGTCGTACACGGGCAACGCGTCCGCCGGCGATCCGCCGCCGGCGACGACGGCATCGCGCCGCGTGTCTTCGAGCGACGGCGCACCGTAGAGCCGGCCGTAGTAGACGTGGAAGGTCGTGTCCGGCGCCACGCGCAGGTTCGCGCCGATGCGCGGCTGCACTTGATTGCCCTGCACGAACCCGTTCGACTCATCGTAACGCAGCCCGACTTGCAGCGAGAACGCCGCCGTCGGCGTCCATTTGTCTTGCACGTAGGCGCTGTAGGCCGATCCGTGTTGCGCGGTATTGTCGAAGAACGGCGGCGCACCGGCCGTGACGATCGTCTCGGCGCTGGTGAAGTTTTCGGCCGAACCTTCGAGGCCGGCCTTGAACGAATGGCTGCCGGCGTCGTGGCCGTACGACCGTGCGCAATCCGAACGACGTCGCGCGCCGATCGGAGTTCAGCCCGTCGAGCGAACACGGCGGCGCCGCCGGCGCGCAGTCGTCGTCACTGTAGTCGAGCGCCAGCATGTCGTCGGCGAGGTCGCCCGCGTACACGACGCGGCTCGAACGAAACCACGGGATGACTTGCGCGTACGCGCCGCCGGGCGAGGTGTGGGTGTAGTTCGCGCTGCCGAAACTGCGTGTACTCGAGCTGCACGTCGTCTTGCCCCGGCACGTTGACGATCGAATCGACCGGCGTGAGGGTGGGGTTGATCGGGATCTGATAGGTGTTGAACTGGTTGGAGTAGTTGAACGCGAGCGTGTCGTGCGGGCCCATGTTCGTGATCGTGCGCAAGAACACGTCCGAGAGGCTCGCGCCGTCGTGCACCTGCACCTGCGTCGGCGCATCGAGTCCGCGATTGGTGCCTTGCGTGTTCGCATCGAAGAACACGTCGGTCGATCCGATGCGCGAAGCTTGCGAGAACGAGAACTGCGCAGCTACCGTAGGTTCCGATGCCCGCCGAGAACGACGTCTGCGAGCCGTTCGGGATGTCGATGTCGCGCTTGGTCACGATGTTGACCACCGCGCCCGCACGCTGCCCGCCGAACTCGGCCGGAAAGGCGCCGGTGAAGATTTCGAGCGAATCGATGTTGCGCGGATCGATCAGTTCCGAGAAGTTCGAACTGGTCGTGAGCGGCACCGGCGCGCCGTCGACTTCATAGCTGACGCCGTGAAAACCGTGCGCCACCGGTTCGTCGTACGAGAACTGGACGATGCCGGGCACCGTCTCCACCAACCGGTTGAGACTTTGTGACTGCGGCATCGCAGCGATGTCGGCGCTGGTGAACGTCGTCACCGAAACCGGGTTGCCGCCGGCACCGCGCGTCGTTGCGGCGGTGCGGCCGATCTCGGCCGGCGCGCCGATCGCGAGCGCAACGTCGGAGACCGAGTCCGTCGAAACGTCGACCTCGCTTTGAGCAGGCGGTTTGCCGGCGCTCTCCGCGCGCACGGTGTAGCGTCCGAAAGCGATTTGTCCGAACGTGAAGCGGCCCGCGGCGCCGGTGACCGTGGTCGCGGTCGTGCCTTCGCCGGCGATCGTCACGCGAACGCCCGGTGCGGCCGCGCCGTCGATCGTCACGGTGCCGCGCACCGTACCGGTCACGTCGGCCAGTGCCGGCATTGCGAGCATAGGTAATACGAGCGCTGCGAGCAGCGCTGCTATCCAGCGTCCGATCATCATTAGCGACCGTGCTTCGGATCGGGGCGGATGTCGGTTCCGGGCCAGGGCACGATCGACGTGTCGATCGTCGCATAGATAACCTCGCCGACGTGCAGTTTGCGCAAGTCGGCGTGCCGCACGGGTTCCACTTCCATCGTCATGGCCATCGGCATCATCGGAAACGGATCGTGGTGGATCATAAACGTGTCGCGTTTGGGATCGATCTTCACGATCGTCCCGTGAATGTGCGCGATCGTTTGCGGCGTCGTCGCCGCAATCGTCAATGCCATACCGGCACCGGCGACCGCGTGGAAGAATTGCGTCGTCATGTGTTCTCCGTCAGTTGTGCAATGTACGCCCCGCAATGGGGCGTTGGATCAGCGCACGAACGACGGCGGAGCGCGCAGGCCGCGCCCGGTAGCGAGTACCGGAATCGCGTAGCCGAAATCGACGCGAGGCGGAAGGCGCTGCACGTGCAACGGGCCGGCGTCGGCGGCGCGTGCAACAACGGCAACGAGGGCGACGATGAACCGGCGCCCGAGCGCAAGCGCGATGCGTCCGCCGGCGATGCCGAGCGCGGTCGCGGCGAGGGCGCAGAGGACGAGCAACGCGACGAGCATCGCACAAACGGGTAAGGCAGGCGGCGTGGAGTGTTCGAGACCCAGCATCGCTACGACCGCAGTGGCGCCGCCGATCAAGAGCACGGCGGCCGTGCGCGCCGGCGGCAGGTGTGCGAGCGCCCCGGCGATCGTTCGCCGCGTCACCGCGCGATGCGGATCGCGCCACAGCATCACGATCGCCGCCAGCGTCAGCAGCGCGCTCGCGATGATGAGCGCCAGCACGATCGGGCAGATCATCAGCGCGGATCGCCCCGGCGAACTCATGTCCATGCCCGCCATGTCCATGCCCGGCATCATCGGCATCGCGCCCGGCGCCATCGGGACGCGCGATCTTATCGGTACAGGTGAGGCTCGTCTGGGCGGCCAGCAGCATGGCCAGCACGGCTGATGTCAGCAGCGCGACGAGCGGGATCGTCGTCCGGGGACGAGTGAGGCTCACCTAAATGGCATTCATGCACCGCGGTGAGGAAATCCCCCAGCCCAGGCTCGGGCCGTTGCTCCCACGAACGCGCTACGGCTGATGGGGGTACCGCGGAAGCCGCCGGAACCGCCGTCGCAAGAGGCGACGGAGTTCCTAGAACGCGCGATGGAGCAGTACGGCAAGGCCACGTACAACTTCGCCTACCGCCTGACCGGGAACGAGGCCGATGCCCGCGACCTGACCCAGGAGGCGTTTATTCGCGTCTACCGTGCCTGGCGGTCGTTTCTGCCCGGCACGTCCTTCCTGTCCTGGATTTACCGGATCGTGACGAATTTGCACCGGGATGAACTTCGGCGGCAAAAAGGACGTTTCCAGGAAGAGATACCGGAAGACAACGCACCCCAAGAGTACGGCGGGTCCAAACCGCTCGCGGTGGACCCCGTCGAGGATTACATGGCGGAGCAGCTGGGCGGGCCGCTGGCCAAAGCGCTCTCTCAGCTCTCCCCCGACCAGCGACAAGTCATCGTCCTCGCCGACATCGAGGAATACAGCTATCAGGAGATTGCCGAAATCATGGGGTGCTCGATCGGAACGGTACGCTCTCGCCTGCATCGCGCTCGCGCGTTGCTCCGCCGCCTAGTCATTCGCGAACAGCAGCAAGCTCAACCATAAAAACTATGCATTACAACGCCGAAACTCTTGACGATTACCTCCACGGCGCGCTCGGACCCGAACGCGACGCGACGATTCACGCTCATTTGGAAGGCTGCGCGACGTGCCGCGCGCTCTACGACGAAGGCGCCTCGGTGCGCGATTGGCTGCAGAACGCGGCCCGCGCGGAAGAGCGCGAGTTTCCTTCGATCATCAAAGCCCGCGTATGGGAACGCGTGCGCGCGATGCCCGCACCGGCATCGTTCGCCGATCGCTTGCGCGCCTGTGGCGCCCGATGATCGCCGTGCCGGTTGCCGCCGCGCTCGCGGTGTTCGCTTACGTCGGGGTGCCCGGAATTCACGGCAGCGGTCAACCGGCCGGCGTCGCCGCGACGTATCTGCTCGAAGAACACGCCGCCCTCGCCTCCGACAACCCGCTCGCCGATCGCGGCCTGATCGTACCCGCGTCGATGGTCGACGGTCAGCAAACCAGCGGCTTGATCGAAGCGACCGACACGGCGGCCGCATCCGACCGGTAACGATGCTTCGGCTCGCAGCGGCGCTCGCGATCGGAGCGGCGTTCATGTTGCCTATGGCCGCGCTGGCCGCGGAAAAAGCCGGCCACGCCGCCCGCGCCCGACGCGAACGCGCTCGTGCGCGAGGCGCTCGAAGCGCCGCGCCACGTTTCGTACGTCGGGCAAATGCAAACGATCCGCTGGGGCACGCGCGTGGCCAACGCGACGATCCAGCGCGTCGAGCACCTCGCTCCCTCGAGCACGCGCCGCACGTTCCTCGCGCCCGAAGCGCTCTACGGCGAGTACGACATCACGCTCGGCACGACCACGACGAAGATCGATCCGAAGCAGCACCGCGCGATGGTCTCGGAAAACCCGTCGTCCGACAACGAAATCGCGATGAACAGCAACATCGCGCTGCTGGTCGCCAACTACCGCGCCGTGATCGGTCCGGTCGAGATCGTCGCGGCGCGTCCGGCGACCACGATCTCGCTCGTGAACCGCTACACCGGCGAACGCATGATGCGCTTGTGGATCGACAACGCCACCAAAGTCGTGCTGGCGAAAGAAGCCTATCACCAGGACGGATCGCTCGCGTGGCGCTCGCGCTTCGATGAGATCCGCTTCACCGGCGAGATTCCGAGCGGCATCTTCTCAACCGCGATTCCGTCCGGCTTCCAGCAAGTCGAAGGCCGGCGCTTCGCCGATATCAACGACGATCTGCAGCACACGCTCGACGATGCCGGCTTCAAGCCGGTAAATCCGAAATATCTGCCCGACGGTTTCCACATCATCGGCGCGGAGAACTCGATCTTCCGCGGCCTGCGCAACCTGCATCTGCTCTACAGCGACGGCATCCGCACGCTCTCGCTCTTCGAGAACAACTCCGACTCCGAACCCGATTTCGGCGACGTGAAACCGTCGATCACGCACTTCGAAGGCCACGACGCGCAGTACGTCAAGGACGGCCCGACGACGCTGCTCACCTGGCGCGAACACGGCCTCGCCTTCGCCCTCATCGGCGACCTCGACCTAAAAAACCTAACCGAAATAGCCATCAGCGTCGTCCCCTAACCGCCAACTGGTGGTACAGTTGCCCGCGCATTGTCATCCCGAGCGAAGCGCCGCAGGGCGCGGGCGGGGTCGTTAGGTTGAGGCTAGGCCGACGGCGTAGCCGTTGCGGCCGCGGTGTTTGACTTCGTAGAGCGCGGCGTCGGCGGCTCTGAGCATGTCGACCGGGTTTTCGGCGTCGACTGGGAAGACGGCGCAGCCGACGCTGATCGTCACGCGAACGTCGTGCGCGCCGGCATGCAGGGTTTGATCGCGGATCGCGCAGAGTTTGGCGGCGAGTTCTTCGGCTTGCTTTTGCGAATCGATCTCCGGCTGCAGCACGACGAACTCATCGCCGCCGATGCGGCCGATCGTATCGCTGTCGCGCAGCACCGAGCGCAGCCACGCCGAGACCGCGATCAGCACGGCGTCGCCCACGTGATGGCCGTAGGTGTCGTTGATGGTCTTGAAGTGATCGATGTCGATGTAGTGCGCCGCGAACGAACGCCGGTGACGGCGCGCCGAGAGCAGCGTCTGTTCGAGCCGGTCTTGCAGCAGCGCGCGATTCGGCAAGCCGGTCAGCGCGTCGCCGAACGCCAGCGTATCGAGCCGCTTTTCGCGTTCGCTCTGCTGGATCGCCGAACCGATCAGCACGCCCAGCGCGCGGATGTAGTCGCGATCGGTCGCCGAGATGTTCATCGGTTCGCCGGTTTGCACGAACGCGACCGCGCCGTAATGGCGGCCCTCGACCGCGAGCGCAACGCCGGCCAGCGACGGCGGGTACGCCGACGGATCGGAAAACACGAACACGTCTTCGGTCTCGAGTTCGGCGCGAATGCGCCCGCGTTCCGCATCGTGCGGGATCTTCTCCGGCCGCGTGCCGGCGCTGAACGTGATGTTGAAGCTGTCGTCATCGAAGCGCGCGACGTAGGCCCACGCCGCGCCGAGTTCCGCCAAGCCCGCTTCGAGCGCCGTTTTCACGCGTTCGTCCTGCGCGACGCTGGCCGCGGCGGCGATGCGGTAAAGCTCGGCGATGCGCGTCGCTTGGCGAGCCGAATTGCGCGCCGCCCGCCGCTCCTCGGTGACGTCGCGGATCATGCTGCAGAAGCCGCGCATTTCGCCGTCGAGGAGCAGCGGCACGCGCCGGCCGTTGATGTCGCGGGCGCTGCCGCTCTTGGTGTGGATCGGGTGCTCGAACTCCGTCGTCTCGCCGCGCAGCATCGCATCGCGCACCGCCTCGGCGTCGTAGCCGGTTTCCGGGCCGAACATCGCCGGCGTCTGCCCGATCAACTCGTCGACCGTATAGCCGGTGAGGCGTTCGCACGCGCCGTTCACGCGCAGAAAGCGGCTCTCCAGATCGTGCAGCGCGAGCGCGTCCGGGTGGTTTTCGAAGAGCGAGCGGAATTGCTGTTCGGAGCGCATGAACTGCCCGCGCACGTCTTGGCGTCTGCGCAGATCGCGGGCGAAGCCGACGACGCCGACGATCCGGCCGTCAATGCGCGCCGGCACGAGCCGCGTGCTAACGGGAATCGGCTGGCCGTCGGCGCCGACGAACGTGCTGTTGCTTTCCACGCTCTGGCCGTGGGTGACGCAATGCGCGAACGCCCGCGCGGCTTTCGTCGCCGCCTCGAACGTCATGTGCTCGGCAAAATGGCGCCCGAGCATGTCGGCGGCTCGCTCGGTCCCGAGCATGGCCTGTGCCACGGCATTCCCGGCCATGACCCGGCCCTCGAGATCGTATATCGCGATAGCATCCGACGACCGACGGAACGTCTCAGGGACCCGTTCGAGAAGCTTCAGATAATCGCGGATGTCCGCTGGGTTATCACTCATAGAAGAACGGCGGTGCCTTTCGACCCCGCCGTCCTAGATATTCGGTCAGCCCGCGAAAGAACCTTACTGCGCGGGTGCCTGCCGAGGACCGTTGGGTTTCATGTGACGCGCTTGCGCCAACTGCGCGTGGAAGCGGGTCCGCTGATCGGGCGTGAGCACGCCTTCGATCTGCCGGCGTTCGGCCTCACGCGAGTTCTTCATGATGCCCGCGATCTGCTGTTGCTGCGCGGGGGAGAGACCGAGCCCACGCATCGCGCGCATGTACGGATTACGAACGCGGTGGTGACGGCCGGGCTGCTGTTGTGGCTGTTGCAGCTGTTGCTGCTGTTGGATCGCCGGTGCAGATCCGGGGGCGCCGGGATTGGGGAACGTCTGCGCTGATGCTGCCAGCGGCATGGCGAACGCGGCGAGTAACGCCAGCGCTCCTAGATGATGTCGAACCACGGGATAACTCCTCGACGAAAGCGGTGTATACACCCTACGTCGAGGAGCGTTAAATCGTCCTAAGAATGCGATGAGAGAATGCCGTTGAGCGCCGTTTGCAGCTCCGGCGGTGTGAGCTCGCCGCTGTTGACGTAACGGACGACCTTGTTGCTATCGATCATCACGATCGTCGGATAGCCGCCTTGCAGATACTCGTTGGCGATCTTCAGATCGGGATCGAACGCGATCGGATAGGTCACGTTGAGCTTCTGCACCCACTCGTTGATGTCGGCCTGATTTTCCGGCGAGCTGCCGTCGATGCCGTACGGGCTGCCCGAAACGCCGATGAAGGCGACCTTGCCGGCATACTGTTTGGCGAGCGCATCGACGATCGGAACTTCGTGCTGACAGTGCGGGCACCACGACGCGAACACTTCGAGAAACACCGGCGTGTTCACGGTCGCGAGATCGAACGGACCGGCGTTGGTCGTGATCTGGAACGTGGGCGCGGTCGAACCGACCTTGATCTTCGTTGCATCCGGGTTGACCGTCTGCGCGGCGTTCGAAATCGCACCGGTGTTGGCGAAGTGAATCGCCAGACCCGCAGCGATGACGACGATCGCGACCGTGATGTAGATCAAGGTCTTCCGGTTGAGCCAACCGGACGGGGGTGCTGCTGCCTTACTCATGACTCTCCATTCTCCGATCCAGGGCCAGCGCCCCGGGAGCTTTCCAGGCGATGATGACGCCCACCAGCGTCAAGCCGAGGTCGCGACCGACTTCGGGCCACGACGTCGTGGCTTTGTCGCTCGGGCCGAAGCAGCCGCACGACGTGCTGATGCCGCGCATCACGGCCGACGCGATCGCGACCGAGAAGAGCGCCATTTCGGCCGCGGCAAACCACGCGGCAAAGCGCGTGAACAACCCGAGCACGAGATACGCGCCGATCATCAATTCGAGAAACGGCAACAGCAGCGCGAGCGGCGCGATCAGCGGATGCGGCAACAGTTGGAAGCCGGCGATCTCCGATGCGAACACGTCGGCATGGCCGACCTTGAGCGCGCCGGCCGCAAGAAACACCCCGCCGAGTGCGATGCGCAAAACGAGGATCACGCGCGCCATCATCGCGCGGCTGCTGCTTCCAGAGACGGCGCGCTGTTCGGGCGGGATCGCAGCGGTTTGCGCCGGGTCGACCGGCAGCGCGTCGTCGTAACCGACGATCGTATCGGCGACGCACGCCGCCAACGCGCTCGGATCGTAACCGCCCTCGAGCACGAACAGCGCGCGGCCGTCGCAGTAGTCGTCGGCGATTTCGCGGATCAAGCGGCCGATCTGACCGGCCGCGCTGGTCGACACGCCGAGATCGCCGACCGGATCGCCGGCCACGAAGTCGTAACCCGCGCTCACGATGAGGATGCCCGGCTTTACGCGCTTGGCGAGCGTGCGCAATGCGGACGTCCAAATCGCAACGAACGCTTCGGTGGCAATGCCCGACGCCGCGAGCGGAACGTTCACGAGCTGACCGTCGGAGGCAACGCGATTGTCGCGCGCAGATCCCGTTCCGGGATACGCCGGCATCGCATGGGTGGAAAGATACGAGAGGCCGCGTCCGACGAGCGCCTGCGTGCCGTTACCGTGGTGGTAGTCGATGTCGGCGATAATCGCGGGCTGACCGGTTTCGGCCGAAAACGCGCGCGCTGCGATCGCCGCGTTGTTGAACAGGCAAAAGCCCATGCCGCGCGCGGGTTCGGCGTGATGTCCGGGCGGGCGCACGAGCGCAAATGCCCCGCGCTTGGCTGCCGTAACGTGAGCGAGCGCGGCTAACGCCCCGCCCGCCGCGTGCAGCGCGCCCTCGAACGACGTGGCGTCGATATCGGTGTCGCCGGTCGTCAGCTCGTTGTACTCGTTGATGTCGAGCCGCTGACATTCGCGCTTCGCCAGCTCGATGTACGTTGTGTCGTGCGCGAGCGCAATCTCCGATTCCGTTGCGCGCCGCGTATCGATTCGCTCATCGAGCAATCCCCGGAGTTCCAGCTCGGCCGCCACCACGCGAACGCGGTCGGGCTGCTCGACATGGTGGACACCGGCGAGGTGACGCGTGAGCGACTCGTCGTACGCGACGAGCATCGTCGTTAGTTCTTCGGAGCCGCGCTCGGACTCGGTTTCGGTTTCGGCTTGAGGGCCGTATTCGAAGCCGGTTTGGCCGCGGATTTGTGATCGTAGCTCGCGATGATCTGCTGCACTTGCGTGTAGCCTTGCGTCCCGGGCTTGAGGAAGGTGAGGAAACGCACGTACGTCGCCTTCGCCTTCTGCGGCTGGTTGGCGCCCTGGTAGGCCGTGGCCATGCTGTAGAGGAGGCCCGGATTCGCCTTGACCAGCGGCGCCGCGTTCTTGTCGAGCGTCTCGTAGATCTGGATCGCTTCGGGGCAATTCTTCGAGGCTTGATCGGCGGCGGCGAGCCCGACGAGCGCGTCCGGCGTCTGCGCGAAATTGAACGACGCTTTGAACGCATCGCGCGCGGCGTTCGTATTTTTCGCCGCGAGGTAGGCTTGACCGAGCAGCATGTACGCGCGCGGATCGTTGGCGTCGACTTCCGTCAGGCGCTTGTAGTTGGTGACGGCTTTGTTGAAGTCGTTGGACTCGGCGGCAGCCTGACCCAAACGCGCGAGCGCTTCCGGGTTGTCGTTATTCGGACCGGCGGCCGTGGTCCACTCGCGCAGCGCGCCGGCTTTGTCGTTCCGGCTTGAAGATAGTCGCCGTAGGCGAGGTGCGACTGCGGCAAGTTGCCGTAGCTGTCGATCGCGCTGCGGAACGCCGCGTCGGCTTCGGTATCCATCTTCTCGCGCGCGTAGACGATGCCCATCTGATCGGTGATGCCGGCCTTCTGCGCCTGATCCGGCAAGCAGACCCGAGGAGCGTGTTGTACGTAGCGATCGACGTCTTGACGTCGTGCTGCGCCGAGGCGAGCTCGGCTTTGCCGATCAGCGCTTCCAAGTCTTTCGGATCGATCGCGAGCGCATTGTCGAACAGCGGCATCGCGAGGGCGAGCGCGTTCTCGTCTTCGTAGGTGCGCGCTTCGAGCATGACCGGATGCGGATCTTTCGGATCGAGCTTCGCGGCCGATTCGAACTGCGCGCGCGCTTCGTCGTACTTCTTCTCAGCCGCGAGAACGAAGCCGTAGATTTTCGGCCGCTTCTTTCGAGTTGGCGTTGAACGTCAGCGCGCGCTTGGCGACGCGCTCGGCGTCGGCCGGACGGTTCGCGGTCATGTACATCTGCGTGAGCGCCTGCAGCACTTGCATGTTGGTCGGCTCGAGGTTCGCCGCTTGCTCCATGCTCGCGATGCCCGCGTCGGTCTTGCCGAGCGCCGCCTGCGCGGCGCCATCGACGAAGTAGATCTGCGCGTTCTTCGTTCCGCCGGTGAGCAGCTTCTGCGTCAACTGCACGGCGAGGTCGGGCCGGTTGGCCTGCAGATACAGCAGCGACAACTGCATCATCGAGTCTTTGTCGTTGGGGTTCGCCTTGAGCGCGGCTTCGAGACGCGGGATTGCGTGATCCAGCGTTTCGGGCGTCGCGGTCGGGGAGGGCGCGGCCGACGGGAGCGGACGGCGCTGCGGCGGGCTTCGCCGCGGCACCGGCGGGATTCGCGATCCCGACGGCGATCGCGGCGGCAACTGCGCCGGCGGCGAACAGGACGGAAGAACGGAAACGGATCACGAGCAGCTCTTTCGGGGTGTTACGCGTGGGCGGCTTTCGCCTCACGAACGAGTTTGGTGAGTTCGGGGACGATCGCGAAGGCGTCGCCCACGACGAGCAGGTCGGCGAAATCGGCGATCGGAACGCCGGCGTCTTTGTTGATCGCGACGATCGTCGCGGCGGTTCGCATGCCCACCTTGTGTTGGATCGCGCCGGAGATCCCGACCGCAATGTAGAGCGGCGGGCTGACGGTCTTTCCGGTTTGCCCGACTTGATGGCCGTGCGAGATCCAGCCCGCGTCGACCGCCGCGCGCGATGCGCCGACGGCGCCGCCGAACGCTTCGGCGAGATCTTTGAGAATGCCCGTGAACGGCTCGGGACCGCCCATGCCGCGGCCCCCGGAAACGACGACCGACGCTTCCTCGACGCCGAGTTCGGCGGCGGCTTCCTCGACGTCGTCCTCGACGGTGACGGCGTACGACTTGCCGCTCGGGGCAAGCGCGACGATCTCGCCGGCGCCGGCCTTGGCGAGTACGGCGAACACGTTCGGCCGGATCGCGGCGACGCCGTAATCGCAGTTCTTGAACGCGCACGTGGTGATCGTCGTGCCGCCGAGCTTCGGCGAGGCGCACACGACCCGCGCCGTCGCTGACCTCGATCGCGGTCACGTCGGCGTTGATGCCCGCATCGACGCGGGCGGCGAAGCGCGAGCCGACGTCGCGGCCGATCAGCGTGTTGGCGACGATCACGAGCGACGGGCCGGCAGCGCGCGCCACGGCCTCGAGCGCGTCGACCAGCGGGTCGACGCCGGCGCGGCCGAGCGCGGCGTCGTCGAGGACGTGGATCGCGGTCGACCGGATACGCCTTGAGCGTCTCCGCGACGGCGGCGCGCCGGCGCCCGCAACGACGGCATGCACCGCTCCGCCGAGCGCGTCGGCGGCCGGCGCGCGCGGCGCAGATCGCCTCGAGCGACGAGCGGCGCGCGGCGCCGTTCTTGTGTTCGATGAACGCGATGACGTTCTTTCACAGCAGTTGCCGGCTCTTGAGAAAATCGACACGATGCGCGCGCCGTCGGCGCCGTCGGCGGCGGTTACGGTGCGGCCTTTTTCGCGCGCCGGGCGGCGTCGCGAGCGCCAGCACTTCGGTGCGCGAGCCGTCGCTGCCGACCGCTTTCGTCAAGCCGAGATCCGCGAGCGCGAGCGTCTTGATGTCCTTTTTCTTCGCGCCCATGATGCCTTTGAGCGACGGATAGCGCGGCTCGTTCGCGCTCTTCGTCACGCTCGCGAGTGCCGGCAGCGGCGCGCTCACCGTTTGGTAGCCGGTTTCCGTTTCGCGCTTCACGCGCAAGCGGCCGCCGTCGACCGCGAGCTCGCGCGCGTACGTCAGCGCGGGCACGCCGAGATACTCGGCGAGCATGCCCGGCAGATCGCCCGAGATCGCATCGGTCGATTGCGTTCCGGTGAGCACGAGATCGAAGCCGCCCGCTTTGATGCCGTGCGCGATCGCATACGCCGTCGCCCACAGATCGGAACCGGCGAGGCCGGGATCGGAGAGCATCACCGCATCGTCGGCGCCCATCGCGAGCGCTTTGCGCACGATCTCGCGGCCGCTCTCGGGCGTCATCGAGAAAATCGTGACGGTCGAACCGTCGGCGAGTTTGTCGCGCAACTGCAGCGCCGCTTCGATCGCGTATTCATCGAACGGGTTGAGCACGGTGTCGACGCCCGTGCGAACGAGCCGCTTCGTCGCCGGATCGATGCGCTTTTCGGCGTTCGTGTCCGGGACGAGTTTTACGGTGACGACGATCTTCAAGAAGCCCAACTCCCGACACGCGAAACCCGGCTCGTGTGCCGGGTTTCGGAACGACTCGGGGTTCCCGCCGGATGTAGCCGGCTCCTGCCGCCGTTACGTTTTGAAGCGCTGGTAAAACTGGATTTGGGGACCGTGGAAAGCAGGCGAGAGTCCACCCGGTATCGTCGGCAATCCTGAGACAGAGTATAGACGCCACTGCAAGCCGTAACCGGTCGTGCCGTTGGGACGCAACTCGAGGCCCGCAAACACGAGGTCTTCGGCGAGCTGCGCGTTGTTCGGGCCCGAGGTATCGAACTGGCCGTTGAGGCCGAAGCGGCCGACGCCCGCGGCGCCGTACACCTTGGGGCCGAAGTTACGCGCGAAGGTCAGCACGCCGGCGGGATAGTTCACGTTGACGTTGTCTTGCGGCTGACCGGCGGGGGCCTGGCGCCACGTGTTCACCTGACCGAGATCGAGCGTGATGTCGGCGAAGCTCGCGTGGTAGTTGAACCAGCCTTCCCAATGCTGTTCGTATCCGGTCGTACCCGGATTGGTTGTCTGCACGAGGAAGTACGGCTCGATGAAACCGGGCTGAAATCCGTTGCTCGGATTGAGCGCGCTGATCTGCGAATATTGCGCGAACGCCAAACGAACTTCAACGCCGGCAACGATGAACGTCGTGTTGATCTTTCCGCCCTGACGGTTCGGTCCGACTTGCGAATTGTCGACGAGCTGGTAGTCGCCGCGCAAGAACGTGCCGGGCCAGGCGGCCGGATACGACCAGACGTTTTCGAGCGTGCCGTAATCGAGAACCGCCGGCGCGTAGGTGGGCTCGAAGCGCACGCCTTCGACTTGAACGTCGAAGTGTGTGAACCCGTGATGCACCTTCGCGTAGTAGTAGTTGCCGTTGGTGCAACCCGGCGTCGGATTGACGACGCCGACGGCGCTGTAGCACGAGTAGCCGTAACGCAGTTCACCGTCGCTCGCGGCCGGCAGATTGAACGTCGCGCCGATGCCGGCGACGAACATCTTCTGCCCGAGCACGGTCGATTGTGCGACGCCGTTCGTCACCGTCGGCAGGGTGCCGAAGAGGACGTTACCCGTGTCCGGGCCGGTCGTATTGAGGCCGGTGAGTTGCATGGAATAGCGCAGGCCGGCGCCGTGATCTTGAATGAGCGAAGCGCTGAGAATGCGCGCCGGCGCGTTATACGGCGCGGGCAGATCGGCACTCGTCACTTCGAGCGTATTGATGTCGTCCTTCACCCAAAAGTCGGCGCCCGAAAGCGGAAGAATCGTCGGGCCTTCTTTGAGCACGTCGTTCGTCGGCGGACCGTTGCCGATCGATTGCGGCAACTGCGGCGCGAGTTGGAACGGCGTGTTGGTCCACGGCGCCTGGCTCAACGCCCACGGCACGCTCTGATGCAAATTGAACCAGCCGACAGTGAGTGCTCCGCGGCCCGTGTGATCGGCGATCGAGCCCGAGAGAAAACCGAGCTTCGTCGCGCTGATCGGATCTTGTCCGTTGTGCGTCGGGAATGCGGGCTTGAGCGTGTACGCGCGGCTGCCGACGTTGGCGTTGATCGAGGGCATGATCGCATCGCCCCAATAGTTGACGACGTTGCCCGTGCCCGATGCCGAACCGTAACCGATCGTCGTCGTGACGTCGAGGCTCGGCGAAAGCGCGTAGACCGGCTTCAGCAAGAAGTCCTGACTGATGCCCTCGCCGGTAACCAGCGGACTGCCCGAAAACATGTCGTACGGCGTGCCCGGCGCGGGAACACCGCCGGCGCTGAAGTTCGGGCCCTCGGCCGGGGTCGTTCCCGGGCCGGTGAACTGCTGGTTGGTGCCGGACGTGTACGTCTCGATCTTCAGGCTGAATCTCGAGGGGGGCTTCGTCGTCGGGGCGGGGCTCGGTACGGACTGCGCGACCACGGCGGGGTCCGCGGCCGGCGCATTTTGCGCCCCGGCGGGTCGCTCGAGGCCGGCAACCCCAACGAGAATCGAAGCCGCAACTACGAGCGGCAAGGCTTGCTGACGCACGCCTCCGACTTCTCTTGTGGTCGGCGTTCTCCCACCTCGACGAGAGGAAGGGGCGGACAGCTGGGATGACCGAGGCTCGAACTCGGATGCCCTCGCGGGCGGCAGATTTTCGTACCACTTCGGCTTCCGCCGCCCGGCATTCACGATGGATTGCCGGTTCGTGGTCTGGACTGTGCCTTGACCGTGGGGGTCCGCCTGGGTGGACTCCGGTAGGCCGCGCCCGTCCAGTCTCTACACCTTCCGCCGGCAGGTAACCGGCGGCTTGGCTCGGCGTTGTCAGGGCACTATGTGCCTCAGAGTTCACCGAATTTGAGCGCATCCCGGCCGGCGTTTCCGTACGGCCGGCTCACGTGTAAGTCTGCTGTGTCTGCCTATTCCACCATCATCCCGGATGCCGTTACCGGGCTCTTCGACGGTCGCAACGAGGGCCTCCCCCGGGCGAAAGCTTGTTTGCCATCATCGCATGCACGATAATGAAAACTGAATGTCCCTCCCCCGTGAACGCCTGAGCGCGCTGCTCGCGGATTCGGCGCTGACCAGCGTCGAGCTCGTGATTGCGCCGCCCGGCTACGGCAAGACAACGATTGCTCCGTGAGTACGCAAGCTCAGAAACCGGGGCCGCCTTCGTCGCGCTCCCGGAGGCGACCGACCTCGAAGCATTCGTGCGCAGCGATCATCGCCGCCGTCGTGCCGACGGCACTGCGTTCGGTGGGCGCCGTGTTCGAGGCTCCGAGCGACGAGAATATCGAGGAACGCGCCGGCAAGTGGCTCGTGTCGCGCCTGCGAGAGTTCGACGGAACGCTGATCATCGACGATTTCCACCGCGCCGTTGCCGACGAACGCGTGGCGCGCGTCGCTCGTGAGCGCAATCGCCGCGACGCACGGCCGGATGCGCTGGATCGTCGCATCGCGCGAATCGCCGGCGCTTTCCATGGGCTCGTGGATCGCGCGCGGCTGGATGGGACTGCCCGTCACCAGCGACGACCTCGCGCTTCACGATCGAAGAAGCCGGCGAGCTCGCGAAGTCGCTCGAAATCGCGTTTCGGAGACGGGCTCGCCGCGATCGTCGATGAAACGCTCGGCTGGCCGATCGGCGTGCGGCTCGCGCTGAGCCTCGTTGCGCGTAAACGCGCGATAGCGGCCAAACGCGCGTGCAAACGCGCGAAGCGCTGTTCGCGTTGCTCGACGACGAAGTGTGGCAGCCGCTCGACCCGAGCTTGAGACGCTCGTTGCCGCGGCCGCGCTGATGCCCGCGCCGACGATCTCGACGCTCGTCGCTGCGGGCTATCGCCGATGCGCGCGCCGGCATGGCGAGCGTGTTTTCGCGCGGGTTCCGTTCATCCAGGCGATGACAACGATGCGTTCACGATCCACGACCTCTTTCGCGAATTCGTCACGAGCCACGCATCTTCAGATGCACGCAGTCGCGAACGGGTGCCGTCGCGAACGCGCATCGGTACGGCCCTCGTCGCCGGCGGAAATCCAGCCGACGGCTTGCGCCTGCTCATCGCGGCCGGCCGTGTCGATGAAGTGCCAAGCCGCACTAGCAGAACACGCTTTTGATCTTGCTCGAAACGGGACAGCGTGGAGTCATAAACGCCGCCATGACGTTTCTCGGAGAGCGGGGACTGAACGATTCCGGTATCGCGCTGGCAATCCGCGGCGCCTTGGCATTTGCCGACGGCTCGGCAGTCAAATTCGACGAATCTCTTCGTGCGGGCGCTGCGGGCGAAAGATGCCGCCGGCAATACGCAGCGAGGTCTCGCGGCGGTTAGCGCTCACGTATGCGAACCGCGGAATGTTGAGCGAGGCGCTCGACGCGTTACAGCCGCTCGAGAGACGATCGCATCGATCTCGCTGGAGGACCGGCTCGAGGTCCAGGCGATGGCGGCGACGTTCATCGCCGCGGCGGGAACGCGGCCTCGTGCGGCCGTTGAAGCCACGATCCTCGAACTGGAAGGTCGGATCTCCAGCGTGCAACCCAATGTCCAGGTGCGCTTATTGAGGAATCTCGGGAACGCTGCGTTCTACAACGGGGATCCCGAACGAGCCGAGCGGCTTTCCCTCGACGCAGCGTCGCTGGCGACCGAACTCGGCATGGATACGTTCGCGGCGCTCGCGTATAGCACGCTGTATAGCGTCGCAGCGCGGAACGATCCCGATGCGACACGAGCTCGTTCGTTTTCGCAATCTCAGGCAATAGCCGCCGAACGAGCCGCGAACACCGCGTTGCGTGTTTATGCGCTTCGGGTGCAATACATCATTGCCGCCACGAACGTCGAGAGCGAGGAAGGCGCAGTCGCTCGAATCGACGCTGGCATCATTGGTTGACGCCCGCACGTATGGCGGCGACGGATTCAATTTCCGGTTCGCGCGCGCGCTACAGCTCGTGGCTATCGGCGAAATAGCTAAGGCGGAAGCGTCTTTGCGTTCGATGCCGCGAGCGTCCGTTTTCGTCCTGCCGAGAGCGCGTTCGACTCGAAGCCTTTCTCGTATTGCTTCTTTTGCTGCGCGGCAAGCGATCGGAAGTGGCTAACGGCACTCGAGCGCAGCCTTCTTGGCTGAAGCTCCGCGCGATCTCGCGGGCGCGGCTCGAGATGGCGTACGCATACGCCTATCGCGGCATCGCTTACTGGGTGCTCGACCGCCCTGCGCAGGCGCGAAAGGCCTTCGAGTTCAACACGGGCGATCTGCCGCGCCGCGACCGCCTCGTCGTCGACGCTTCAAGGGGCTGGCTCACGTTGCCGCCATCCGCTACCCGACAGCAGCGACGTCGACTAGCTCGCTTCAACCCTCGTTACGGGCAGACTATCGGGCCTACGCGCAGCTGCTCGAGCGGCTCGTGAAGCTCGACGCGAACGACGTCGAACTCAGTCCAACGGAGCTCGAAACGCTGCGCGAATTCGACCGCTACGGGGGTCGCGCGGCCGACGTCGCCGGGCGCTCGGAAAATCGAGATTCACTGTCCAGAACCAGATCCAGAGCGCAATCAAGAAACTCGGCTGCTCCGGCCGTGCCGAAGCGTTGGCATATGCGCGGCAGCGCGGCTGGCTACGACCCGACCAGTGGCTAAATTTAACTATTACGGGGATAGCTGCCCGGCGCCGTATGATCCCTTCAACAACCACAACTGTGAAGGGGTTTACCAATGATTGCAACGCATCGCCCACGCCGCAGTTGCTGCCTCGCCGCCCAAGTCTCGCACCTACTCGCCGTTCCTCAGCCCCGACCAACGTCAGCCCCCGCCGTTCTAGAACCCGCCTTCTGAGTTAACGCCGATGATAGCATCAGATCGAGTCGTCGATTTTTCGGGCCGTCGCGACTGCCAGAGGTCACCTCGCCCGCGTTTCCGGAGCGCACTTTCGGCGATACCGGGTGGGTTACGCTGGCCCTGAAGACCTGTTCCGAACATCTCGGTGCCCGCCATCGGTCCGGAAACGCGCACGGAGTTGCCAATGCCGTCCGCGCCATCGCCCACGCTCCTACGCTGGAACAGGTCGAGGACGTCGTGACCGCCACCGTGCGACGCGTGCTCTCCGAGGCTACGCGGCCCGGTGACTCGCGCTCGATCCCACTCGTCGCCGAAGCTCGTACGGCCATTGGCCTCGTCATCGCGGAACTGCGCGAACGAACCGAACGCGAGAGCGTCGCCCCGTAGCCTGCTGCGAGAAACCGTTGATGGGTACGTGCGGCTTGTCGGCACGTGAACGAACGCGCATCGCTGAACGCCTCGACGCCGTCGGTAATCTCGCCGCGCCGTATCGGTTCCGTCATGCAAGTTCCGATCCGCCACGGCTGCTCGATATCGAACTCGCCGGACGCCTGCACGACATCGGCATGTGATGCTCTCGGTAGCGGGAGCTGCTAGCGTCGAAGACGTCGTCGACGGGCACGTCATCGCAGCCGAAGAACTTCTTCTCAAGAGGCGTGCCGTCTCTGGCCCACCTGGCCCCGATCGTTCGCGCACATCACGAACGGTTCGACGGTCAAGGCACTCCGGACGGATTAACCGGCGCCGAAATTCCGCTTGCATCACGCATCATTGCGGTCGCTGCGGCCTTCGTCGACTTGGTGACGGGGTCGGCAACGCAGAAGGCTGTCGCTTCCCAACCGCGCCTGCCAAAAGATCGCCGTCGGCGCGGCCACGCGCTTCGACCCGGACGTCGTCGCGGCTACCCTGCAACTCCTCCGCTTCCGTCACCGGACGAATCGATCGGCCTGAACGTCTCCCATGCCCCTTAATGAAACGCTGCGGATCCGCGAAGCCGGCATGAGAGCCGGCTCTGCGGTCATTCGTCAAGCACCCCAAATTCTCGAACAAGTCCAAGAGTGGATCCCGGCCGAGGAGCGCGAGCAAGTCGATGTCTTGATTCGCGTGATGGCCGGTTTTGATCGGGATACCGCGGAGCATCTCGAAGCCGTCGGGACCATGTCGATGCTGCTCGCTCACCGCGTCGGGATGGAGCCCCAAACGATCGGGGCGTGCTTGCTTGGGCGGACGCGTT
This sequence comes from Vulcanimicrobiota bacterium, assembly GCA_963845455.1. Taxonomy (GTDB): domain Bacteria; phylum Vulcanimicrobiota; class Vulcanimicrobiia; order Vulcanimicrobiales; family Vulcanimicrobiaceae; genus Lustribacter. The sequence goes on from CAWJSM010000012.1 coordinate 91,383, forward strand.
CACGATATCGGGAAGTTGGCAATCTCGCGCAGTACCTTGCTCAAACCGGGCCGGCCGTCAGAAGCCGAATGGCTCGAGCTAAAAATGCATCCGACCTACGGCGGAAGTACGCTGACCGGCTTGCCGCGGCTGAAGCATCTCGCGCCGATCGTCATCGCGCATCACGAACGCGTTGACGGCCAGGGATACCCGTACGGCCTGACGCAGCCTGAAATTCCGATCGAGAGCCAGGTCATTGCGATCGCGGATGCGTTCTGCGCGATGACCGTCCCACGTCCGTACTGCTCGACGCGGCTGCCGAAAGAAGCGCTGCAAGAGCTCGAACGTTGCGCCGGCACGCAGTTCAACGCGGATCTGGTTATTGTTTTTGCCGATATGTTCCGTGATAACGGCCTTGTAGCCGTGTAGCGAAACGTTAGGGCATTAGCGTCCGGTCGGGTGTGGGTCCGATCGCGCCGGACGTTCCAGGAGAACCCCGAGTGTTCATCACCCGGGGTTCTTCATTTCATGCGCTCGTTGCGCGCACGCCGTATGCCTCCGACGCAAGGTAGCCGGCGAGCAGGTCGTCGACGCTGACGATGACGTCGGGGACGGTGAGGATACGGCAAGCTTCATCGATGATTACGATGCCGGCCGGCAAGATGTCGGCGCGTTGCGGGCGGATGAACGGGAGGGCTTTGCGCGCGTCGAGGTCGCACGCGAGGAGTACGTCGAGCAACTCGCCCCGTTGCGCGGGGTTCATGGTGACGCCGTCGCGGAGCGGCGCCTTCGCGACCATCGCCGCGGCGGTGAAAGCCGAACCGCCGACCACGATCAGCCGCGTTGGGGGCGGCGCCGACGCGAACGGCTCGAGGATGGCGGCCACATCAGCGCGCGACGCGGCCAGAACTTCCGCGCGCTCGGCCGGGGTGAGGGCTCGCGCACCGAGCAACAGCGGATGGCGTTCTGCCAATCGCACCGCGCCGACTTCGACCGAGCACGTGTAGGCGACCGAACCGCGCGCCTGCGCCGTCGCCGGCACGTCGATCGCGAGTTCGGTGCTGCCGCCGCCAACGTCGAGGACGGCTACGGCTTCATCCCCGCCCGCCGCCTGCGTTGCGCCGAGAAACGAATACGTTGCTTCTTCGTCACCCGAGAGAATGTGCGGTTCGACGCCGGTGAGCGCCGCGACCGCTGCGGTGAAGTCGGCGCCGTCGGCGGCGCGGCGCATCGCGCTGGTCGCGATGCACGCGATCGCGGCTTCGTGCTCGCGCACACCGTTCATATAATCGGCTATTGCCGCGAGCGTTCGTTCGCGCGCGTCGGGATCAAGCCGGCCGGCATGCTGCAGCCCCGTTCCCAGTCGCGTTCCGCGCGACTCCACTGCCAGCGTCTCTGTCTCGTTGAGTACGAGCAGCCGGGTGGAGTTGGTGCCGATCGAAATCAGCGCCCTAGGACGAATCCGGGGATTCACCCGCAGGTGAATCCTAGTAGCGCTTTGCTTCGGTCGCCTCGCGGGTCTTGCCGATCGTTTCGAGCGAACGGTCGTGTGCGCGGAGTGCGATCCCGACGTAAAGAGTGTCGATGATGGTCAACTGCGCGATGCGGCTCGAGCTCGCGCTGCTGCGGAACGCGGTCTGTTTGGCCGCCGTGTACAGGCGGATGTCGGAGACCTTGGTGATCGGCGAGGTCGAGCGGTGCGTGATGCAGATCGTCGTCGCGCCGTTCCCCTTCGCGCGTTCGAGCGCGTCGGTGACGTCGCGGCTCGCTCCGGTGTGCGAGATACCGAGTGCAACGTCGCCTTTGCCGAGCAGTGCCGATGACATCGCCATCATGTCGCCGTCGGAGAGTGCGACCGCCACCATGCCGAGTTTGAGGAACTTGTGATAGGCATCGATCGCGAGCGGATCGCTGCCGCCGACACCATAGATGTCGACGCGACGCGCTGTCGCCAATGCCGCGACCGCGCGTTCGAGATCGGAATCGTCGAGCACTTCGATCGTATCGCGCAACGCTTGCGCGTTGGCTTGAAACACTTTGTTCTTGATCGTGGTCAGATCGTCGCCCGATTCGACTTCCGCATAGATGTCCGACGTCGGCTCGACCAGATCACGGGCGAGCACGATCTTAAATTCTTGATAACCTTTGTACCCGATCTTCTGGCACAGCCGCACAACGGTCGATTCGCTCGTGTTCGTACGCTCCGCCAGCTCGGTTACCGTGAGGTAAATCAATTCGTCAGGGTGCTTAAGGATGAAATCGGCTACCCGCTGCTCTGCCGCACGAAGGGTTGCGTAGGCACCTTCGATTCTAACAAAGCATCCGGGGACTTTAACGGCGTCAACGCGCGAGGTGGTCATCTCACCTCACGTTCGCTCTATGACGCCGAGTCGCCTCGAAATTGCTTTGCCCGCGTGCGTTTTCGGAACAAATGGCGCTCGGCGGGGGGCGGCGAGTCGGCCGGCGCCCACGATTCCGTCTGCTTCAAATATGCCGCGATTTGAGCCTCAAAAGTCGGGTCCTCGACAACAGTCGTAGTCGATGTCGGGACAATTGGCTCATCAACCCGCGTCGTCGCTAGCCGAACGGAGCGACCATCGAGGTCAAACGGCAACGTTGTCTTTGTACCGAGTGCGCGCGTGTAGCTTGCGCGATTTTTGTTCACGTCCACGAGTGGTACGGAAACGAGACGCCCGTCTTCTAGACGCACCGCTGCGCCGAGGGCGTGGACGTTGATCACACTTCCGCGGACGCGCTCGCTCACGGCCCGCCGGTCCCCGCGTCGTGGCGCTTGAGGTAGATGATCTCTTCCTTCGGACCGACCATGTGCAGGCGGTCGTGAATCTCCGGGATCGCACCGCGCGGATCGCTCAAGCGTTGGATTTGCCGCAGCTGCTGGTCGCGCTTTTGTTCGAGTGCCGTGACGTCGGCATTCACGCCGTGAATCTGCTGGATGTAGGCGACGTTGCGTTCGACGATCCGCACGTACTGCACGGCGATGAGCACCGCGAACGTTCCGCCGATAGCGGTGACGCCCAAACGGGCAAGCCACGCCAGCAGCGGGGACTTCATGCCGGGGAACCGATCCGTCGAAACTTATCATACCGGCGCGCACGCAGCTCGCCGGTGGGGACGGTAACCAGACGCGTCAGCGCGCCTTCGACAGAAGACAAGACATTGCTAATCGTACCATGCGGGTCCCGGTGCGCACCACCCAGGGGTTCCGGCACGATTTCATCGACGATCCCGAAGCCAAGCAGATCGTCGCTGGTGAGCCGCAGACGCGACGCGGCTTCTTCCGCCTTGGCCGCATCGCCCCACAGAATCGCGGCACACCCCTCGGGCGAGGCCACCGAGTACACGGAGTGCTCGAGCATGATGACGTGATCGGCCAGCGCCAGGGCCAACGCGCCGCCGCTGCCGCCCTCGCCGATCACCGTCGCCACGATCGGGATCGGGACTTCGGCCAATGCCGCAATCGACTGCGCGATCGCTTCGGACTGCGCGCGCTCTTCCGAGGCGATGCCGGGATCCGCGCCCGACGTATCGACGAACGTCACGACCGGGATGCCCAAGTGGCCCGCGAGCCGCACCAGACGCTGCACCTTGCGATAGCCTTCGGGGCGCGGCATGCCGAAATTCCGGTGAACCTTCTCCTTCGTGTCGACGCCCTTGTCTTGAGCGATCGCGATGATCCGCCGGCCGCGGAGCTTGGCGAAGCCTCCGACGATGGCCGGATCGTCGCCGAAGTGGCGGTCGCCGTGAAGTTCGTCGAATTGGTCGAGCGCGGCCAAGTACGCCGAGCCCAGCGGCCGTTTGGGATGGCGCGCCATGTTGACGCGCTGCCACGGCGTGAGGTGCCCGAAGATGTCGCGCTGGATTTGCGCGTACTTGTCCTCGAGCATTTTGATTTCGGCGCTGAGGTCGACCGGTTGATCGGCCGCGTGCGCTTTGAGATCGGCGATGCGGCCCTCGAGCTCGAGCAGGCCGCGTTCGCGCTCGACGATCGCGTTCACGAGTTCGCTCCCGCGGTCGGGCGGCCGTTGGTCGCCGGCGGCGCGACGGTACGTTCCGTGCCGACGCCGTAATCGAGCAAACGCGTCAGGAGCGCCTTCAGTTGGCCGCGCTCGCTGACCATATCGATCGCGCCGTGTTCGAGCAGAAACTCCGCCGTCTGAAAATTCTCGGGCAGCTTTTGGCGAATCGTTTGCTCGATCACGCGGCGGCCGGCGAAACCGATCGATGCGCGCGCTTCGGCGACGATAACGTCGGCCTGAAATGCAAACGAAGCCGAAACTCCTCCAGTCGTCGGATCCGTGAGCACGGTGATCGCATAGCCGCCGTCATCGCGCAGACGTTGCAGCGCGACGGTTGTCTTCGCCATCTGCATCAGCGCCAGCATGCCTTCTTCCATTCGCGCACCGCCCGACGCCGTGCAGACGACGACCGGCAGCTTACGATCGCGCGCGCCTTCGAACAAGCGCACGAGCCGCTCGCCGACGACCGTACCCATCGTGCCGCCGCGGAAATTGAAATCCATCACGCCGAGCGCAACCGGAATCTCGCCGATCGAGCCGAAGCCGCAAACGACGCCTTCGGAGAGTTTCGATTTTTCGCGATCGCGTTCGAGCTTCTGCGGATACGACGTTTTGTCGGTCCACTGCAGCGGATCGCCGGGCATGACGTCGCTGCCGATCTCAACAAAATCCGCATCGACGAGCATCGCGATGCGATCGAACGCGTGCATCCGGAAGTGATATTTGCACGTCGTACAAACGAAAAGATTCGCCGCCAAATCGGGGCGATAGAGCATCGTCGAGCATTTCGGACACTTCGTCCACTGCGCCGCATCTTCGAGCGCGTGTTGCGGTCCGCGCCGAATTCGCAACCATTCCGGAATCAAGGGCGACCAAAGAGCCGGCCGCGATAGATGCGGACGAGCTGACGCAAATAGTTTAGGATCTCGCTTTGATTGAGCTTCGACGTTCCCGCGATGCGATCGGTGAACACGTACGGAACTTCGAGCGCGCGGCCGTAGTGCGCTTTGGCGATCACTTCGAGTCCGATCTTGAAACCGATCGGATCGAGTTCGACGTTTTCGAGCGCGCGCCGGTTCACGAGAAAAAAGCCCGACGTGATGTCGCGCACCGGCGTCAACGGCTTCGCGAGCGCGATCGCAACGAGCGAGGTGACCTTGCGGTGCATCGGCCAGTTTTCGATCCCGCCGCCGGGAACGTAACGCGAGCCGATCGCGAGACCGTACTCGCCGCCGGCCAACGCCGCGACCATCGCCGGGATCGCGTTGACGTCGTGCGAGAAGTCGGCATCCATCGCACCGACGGCGTCGGATTCGGGACGCGCGAACTTCCAGCCGTCGATCACGCCCGACGATAAACCCATCTTGCCGGGCCGATGCAAACAGCGAACCGGATACGTCGCCGCTAAGCGGTCGACGATGGCGCCGGTACCGTCGGGCGAGTTGTCGTCGACCACGATGATCTCGCCGTCGAGATGATGCGTAATGAACACCTCGTTCAGCGAGACGATCAAGCGTTCGATGCCGCCGGCTTCGTTGTACGTCGGAACGACGATCGAAAACTTGAGCGCGTTAGCCGCGGCAGTCGACGTCGAAGTCACGGTCGTCATGCCAGTTTGCGAACCGTCGGAAAGCGCTCTTCGCTGAAGGCCGGCAGGCCATCGTAATCGTGCGGGTTCTCCTGGATCAACGTCACGCCACGTTCGTCAACGCTGCCGATATCGATCGCCGGCACCGCAACGTTGCCGCGACCGACCCAATCGACGACCACCCACTCGACCGCGCGTGAGTTGCCCTCGGCATATAAACCGCGCACCTCACCGACGCGTGTTTCGCCGCAAAATACGGGGGTTCCAAGATCGAGCGTCTCCAGGGTACGTGCCATCAGCACGCGTCCTTCGACAAACATCGTATCGCAACCCCCGCGGCAAGCAACCGCGATCAGCGAATGCGGCGGTAGAAATCCAGGGTCTGCGGCACGGCGTCGTACGCCTTTTGGTGCGGGGTGAAGCGCAGCGATTCTTTCGCACCCAGCGCGAGAAATCCGAGCCGGACCAGGCTCTCATAGACCACCTGATGCGCGTGATAGACGAGCACCCGGTTGAACTTCGCAAGCACGTGGCGCACGACGACCAAGTGAAACTCGTTGAACGATCCATCGGTGGCTAGGTTGTGCTGCGCGAACACGATGTGCGAGCGCAGGCGGTCCGCATAGCGCAGTTGCTGACCGTCGGCCTCGAGGTAGTTCTCGATGCGGCCCTTGCCGCCCGAGCGCGCGTAGCGCAGCTGAATCTCTTCGAGGTCGTTCCGGGGCAGAATCCCGGCGCGCGCGCGATCGATGGCAAGTTCGGAGGCATCGGTCGCGTAAATGCGGATGCGCTCGAGGAAGCCGGCGTCACTGCAGAGCGCGGCGAGCGCGTAGGCATCATCGCCGGCGCCGCAGCCCGCAACCCACACGCGCACGTGAGGAAACGTCCGCAGCCGCGGGAGTACCTGGCTGAGGAACTCGGTGAAGAATGCGGGATCCGAAAATGGCGCGCTCGGGTTGAAGGTGAGGGCGTCGACGAAACGGTCCATCGAACCGGGCTCGTGCAGTACGCGCTCTTGCAACCCGGAGATCGTCGCCGCCCCTTCCGAGCGGACGCGCTCGAGCACGCGCCGGCGCAACATTGCCGGCGCATACTCGCGGAAGTCATGACCCGACACCCGCTGCACGGCTTCGAGCAGCAATTGGAGTTCCAGGTCGGTGACCGCCGGCGACGTTACGTTCATCGCGCGCGGCCGATCCTCAGCGATCAAGCGGAGACGTTCAACCAGACCCGGACGAGCGCGATCAACTGATCGATATCGACCGGTTTGCTAATGTACTCGGACGCGCCGGCAGCAAGACAGCTCTCGCGGTCGCCCTTCATCGCTTTTGCCGTAAGCGCGATGATCGGCAGCGAGCGCCACTGGCTCTTGGCCCGGATGCGCCGGATCGTTTCGTAACCGTCCATCTCCGGCATCATGATGTCCATCAGGACGACGTCGATGTCATCGTGTTCGCCGAGCACGTCGATCGCCTCGGCGCCGCTTTCCGCGGTAAACACGTCCATGTGGTACTCTTCGAGTGCCGTGCGCAGCGCGAAGATGTTGCGCGTGTCGTCGTCGGTGATCAGGATCTTGCGGCCGACGAGGGATGCCGAACCGTTGCTGCCGCTCACCGGACGTTTGGTTTCCGGCAAACGCGCCTCGACTTGATTGAGGAAGTAGTTGGTCTCGTCGATCAGGCGTTCGGGTGACATCACGTCCTTGATGATCACGCTCTCGCTCAACCGGCGCAGCGCCGTTTCTTCTTCCGCTACCAGTTCGCGGCCGGTATAGACGATGACCGGAACGCGTTCGTGACGCGGCATCTGCTTGATGGCTTCGATCAGCGAGACGCCGTCGTAGTCCGGCAGGCCGAGGTCGACGATCACGCAATCGAACGTCCCGACCTCGAGGGCACGCAGCGCTTCGGCGCCGGTGCACACCGCGGTGACCGTCACCTCGCCGCTCTCGATCAGATTGGCCATCGCCGAGAGCTGCGTCACGTCGTCTTCGATCACGAGCACGTTGCGCGCGCTCGAGTCGGCGAAACCGAGCAGGTTGTCGAACGCCGACGTGAGCGCTTCTTCGGTCGCGGGTTTTTGCAGGTGTGCGAAGGCACCGGAGTCGAGCGCGCGCTGCCATTGTTCCTCGCCCGAAATGACGTGGACGGGAATCGCTTTCGTCGCCGGGTCGCGCTTGAGCTGATCGAGCAGCTCCCAGCCGTCGACGTCGGGCAACCCGATGTCGAGCGTGATCGCGTCCGGAACGTACTGGCGGGCGAGCGCGAGCCCTTCCGTCCCCGATCGCGCGAAGAGGCCTTTGAAGCCGCGGTCGCGCGCAAGTCCGAGCAGAATGCGGCCGAACGTCGCTTCGTCCTCGATAATGAGAATGACGCGGTCGTGTGGCCTGATCACGTTGCGATCGTCGTCGCCGCCGACGCCTTCGATCGCTTCCGGCATCACCGGCGAAAGATCGCTGCGCGAGGACATGCGCTGCGTCGTGCGCTCGGGCGGACGCACCGCCGAGAGCTCTTCCGCCGGACGCGTGACGCGATTGAGCGGATGGTAGAACGTGAACGTGCTGCCGGCGCCCGGTTCCGATTCAAGCGTCATCTCGCCGCCGAGCAGGCCCGCGATTTCACGGCTGATCGCGAGACCGAGGCCCGTGCCGCCGTATTTGCGCGCCGTGCTCATGTCGGCTTGCTGGAAGGCTTCGAAGATCACGTTGTGTTTGTCGGGCTGGATACCGATGCCGGTATCGACCACCGAGAACGCGACGTACGGCGCCACGACCCCGTCGTAGCCCGGACGATCGACGCGCGAGAGTTCCAGCTGCACGCTGCCGTGCGCCGTGAACTTGAACGCGTTGGAGAGCAGGTTCTTGAGAATCTGCATGAGGCGCGTGTTGTCGGTTTCGAGCACGCTCGGTACGTCGTCGGCCACCGAGACGCGGAACGCGAGGCCGCGTTCTTGCGCCACGCCGCGGAACGTCCGCTCGACGTCTTCGCACAGATCGGTGATCCGCTGTTCGGCGATGTCGACCGACGTCGTGCCGGACTCGATCTTCGAGAGGTCGAGGATGTCGTTGATCAGCGTGAGCAAGTCGGTACCGGCGCGCCGGATCGTCGACGCCATTTCGACTTGCTTGCCGGTGAGGTTCTGCTCGCGGTTGTCGCCGAGTTGCTTCGAGAGGATCAACAGCGAGTTGAGCGGCGTGCGCAGCTCGTGCGACATGTTGGCGAGGAACTGCGATTTGTATTTCGAGGTCAGCGCCAGCTGCTCGGCTTTCTGTTCGAGGGCGCGGCGCGCTTCTTCGATCTCACGCGTGCGCTTCTCGACTTCTTCGTTCTGCTCGGCCAGCAGGCGCGCTTTTTCTTCGAGCTCTTCGTTCGTGCTGCGCAGCTCTTCTTGTTGCGACTGCAGTTCGGTCGTCAGCGATTGCGACTGTTTGAGGAGTTCCTCGGTGCGCATGTTCGCGGCGATGGTGTTGAGCACGATACCGATCGACTCGGTCAGCTGATCGAGGAAGAGCAAGTGGTTGTCGCTGAACGTATCGAACGACGCCAGCTCGATGACGGCCTTGATGTCGCCTTCGAAGAGCACCGGCAGCACGATGATGTTCAGCGGCCGCGCGGAGCCGGTTCCCGAGGTAACCTCGAGGTAATCCGGCGGCACGTTCTTGACCAGGATGCTCTTGCGTTCGTACACGCACTGTCCGACCAGGCCTTCGCCCGAACGGAACTGCTGGAAGTTGTGCCGCTTCGGCGGTGCGAAGCCGGCCATGTACTTGAGCAGCGGCTGATCGTCGACCGGCTCGTTCAGATAGAACACCGCGGTTTGCGAGTTGACCAGCGGCGCGAGCTCCGACATGATCAGCTTCGCAACGGTCTTGATGTCTTTCTGACCCTGCAACATACCGGTGAAGCGCGCGAGGTTGGTCTTCAGCCAGTCTTGCTCCGCGTTGACGCGCGTCGTGTCGCGCAGGTTGCGGATCATCTCGTTGACGTTTTCCGTCAACTGACCGACTTCACCGCGGGCATCGACCTCGACCGTTCGCGAGAGGTCGCCCTTGGTAACGGCCGTTGCGACGCCGCCGATCGCGCGAATTTGCGAGGTCAGCTGCGCGGCGAGCTGGTTGACGTTGTCGGTGAGATCTTTCCACAGACCCGCCGCACCCGGCACGACCGCTTGTCCGCCGAGTTTTCCTTCGAAGCCGACTTCGCGGGCAACGGTCGTCACCTGATCCGCGAAGCGGCCCAGCGTGACGATCATGCCGTTGATCGTATCGGCAAGTTCGGCGATTTCGCCCTTCGCTTCGAGCGTCAGCTGACGGCGCAAGTCGCCGTTGGCGACGCCGGTGACGACGCGCGCGATACCGCGGACTTGTTCGGTGAGGTTACCGGCCATCAGGTTGACGGAGTCGGTGAGATCCTTCCACGTACCGGCAACACCCGGCACCGCGGCTTGACCGCCCAGTTTTCCTTCGGAGCCGACTTCGCGCGCGACGCGCGTGACTTCACCGGCAAACGAGTTCAGCTGGTCGACCATCGTGTTGATGGTGTCTTTGAGTTCGAGGATCTCGCCGCGCACGTCGACGGTGATCTTCTTCGAGAGATCGCCGTTCGCAACGGCGGTCGTCACCTTCGCGATGTTGCGAACCTGCGCCGTGAGGTTCGAGGCCATCGAGTTTACCGAGTCGGTAAGATCTTTCCACGTACCGGCAACGCCCGGCACGACGGCTTGACCGCCGAGCTGGCCTTGCGTACCGACCTCGCGCGCGACGCGCGTGACTTCGAACGCGAACCCGTTGAGCTGATCGACCATCGTGTTGACGGTGTTCTTCAGCTCCAAGATTTCGCCGCGCACGTCGACGATGATCTTCTTCGAAAGATCGCCGTTCGCAACGGCCGTCGTAACTTCGGCGATGTTACGCACTTGGTTCGTGAGGTTCGCGGCCATCGAGTTGACCGAGTCGGTAAGATCTTTCCACGTACCGGCAACGCCGGGCACGAGCGCTTGGCCGCCGAGTTTGCCTTCGTTACCGACGTCGCGCGCGACGCGCGTGACTTCCGATGCGAACCCGTTGAGCTGGTCGACCATCGTGTTGACGGTGTTTTTCAGCTCGAGGATTTCACCGCGCACGTCGACGGTGATCTTCTTCGAAAGATCGCCTTTCGCGACGGCCGTCGTGACTTCGGCGATGTTACGCACTTGAGACGTCAGGTTACCGGCCATGAAGTTGACGGAGTCGGTGAGATCCTTCCACGTACCGGCAACGCCGCGGACCTCAGCTTGTCCGCCGAGCTTTCCTTCGGAACCGACCTCGCGCGCGACGCGCGTCACCTCGCCGGCGAAGGCGTTCAGCTGGTCGACCATCGTGTTGATCGTCGACTTCAGCTCGAGAATTTCACCGCGCGCGTCGACCGTGATCTTGCGCGAGAGGTCGCCGTTGGCCACGGCCGTCGTGACTTCGGCGATGTTACGCACTTGGTTCGTCAGGTTACCGGCCATCGAGTTGACCGAGTCGGTCAAATCTTTCCACGTACCGCCGACGCCTTCAACCTGCGCTTGACCGCCGAGCTTGCCTTCGGAGCCGACCTCGCGCGCAACGCGCGTGACCTCGAACGCGAAACCGTTGAGCTGGTCGACCATCGTGTTGATCGTGTCTTTGAGCTCGAGGATCTCGCCGCGAACGGTAACGGTGATCTTACGCGAGAGGTCGCCGTTCGCAACGGCCGTCGTGACGTCGGCGATGTTACGCACTTGCGAGGTGAGGTTACCGGCCATGAAGTTCACGGAGTCGGTGAGATCTTTCCACGTGCCGGCGACGCCCGGAACCTCGGCTTGACCGCCGAGTTTGCCTTCGGTACCGACCTCGCGCGCGACGCGCGTGACTTCCGATGCGAACCCGTTGAGCTGGTCGACCATCGTGTTGATCGTGTTTTTGAGTTCGAGAATTTCGCCGCGTACGTCGACGATGATCTTCTTCGAAAGGTCGCCCTTCGCGACGGCGGTCGTGACTTCGGCGATGTTACGCACTTGCGAGGTGAGGTTACCGGCCATGCCGTTCACCGACTCGGTCAAGTCGCGCCACGTGCCGGCGACGCCTTCGACGCGCGCTTGGCCGCCGAGCTTTCCTTCGGAACCGACCTCGCGCGCAACGCGCGTCACTTCGCCTGCGAACGCGTTGAGCTGGTCGACCATCGTGTTGACGGTGCCCTTGAGTTCGAGAATTTCGCCGCGCGCGTCGACCGTGATCTTACGCGAGAGATCGCCGTTGGCGACGGCCGTCGTCACGTCGGCGATGTTGCGGACCTGCGCCGTGAGGTTACCGGCCATGCCGTTCACGGAGTCGGTCAAGTCTTTCCAGGTACCGGCCACGCCGCGGACCTCGGCTTGTCCGCCGAGTTTGCCTTCGGTACCGACCTCGCGCGCGACGCGCGTCACCTCGCCGGCGAAGGCGTTGAGCTGGTCGACCATCGTGTTGACGGTGTTTTTCACGGCCAGGATCTCGCCGCGCACGTCGACGGTGATCTTCTTTGAAAGGTCGCCGTTGGCAACGGCCGTCGTGACTTCGGCGATGTTACGCACCTGAGACGTCAGGTTACCGGCCATGAAGTTGACGGAGTCGGTAAGATCTTTCCACGTACCGGCGACGCCCGGAACCTCAGCTTGTCCGCCGAGCTTGCCTTCGGAACCGACTTCGCGCGCAACGCGCGTGACTTCCGATGCGAAGCCGTTGAGCTGGTCGACCATCGTGTTGATGGTGTCTTTCAGCTCGAGAATTTCGCCGCGTGCATCGACGGTGATCTTCTTCGAGAGGTCGCCGTTGGCAACGGCGGTCGTGACTTCGGCGATGTTGCGGACTTGGTTCGTCAGGTTACCGGCCATCGAGTTGACCGAGTCGGTCAAGTCTTTCCACGTACCGGCGACGCCTTGCACCTGCGCCTGACCGCCGAGTTTACCTTCGGAGCCGACCTCGCGAGCGACGCGCGTGACTTCGAACGCGAACGCGTTGAGCTGGTCGACCATCGTGTTGATCGTCTTGCTGGACCGGAGGAACTCGCCTTTGAGCGGCCGGCCGTCGACTTCGAGCACCATCTGCTGCGAGAGGTCGCCGCGCGCGACCGAGCCGAGCACGCGGCTCGTTTCCGCGATCGGATGCGTCAGGTCGTCGATCAGCTCGTTGACCGAGGTCACGTAGTTCGACCACGCCCCTTGGCCCGATACGAGCGATGCGCGCTGCGCGATGCGGCCTTCGCGGCCGACGACTTCGGAGATGCGCTGGAACTCGCCGAGCAATCGGGCGTTCAGCGTCACGAGGTCGTTGAACGCCTCGGCGACGTCGCCGTCAATGCCGGGCTTGGCCGTCGACAGACGGATGGTGAAGTCGCCCTTGGCGACCCCGCGCAACGCGGAAAGCAGCTCGCGTTGAGCTGCCTCCCCGGGGGCCCCGTTCTTTCCGTTATGGCCGGCCTTGCCGTTCGATCGCGTTTTTGTGGCGGCTACCGTGGCACTCATTCGCAACTCCCCGGAAAATAAACGCCAAATCGCTTGCTAGGCATCCATGACTAGCGAGCGTCAGGCGGTTTCTTGCATCCGAAGTTCCCCAAGCGAGTGGTGCGTTAAACCTCCAGTTTTGGGCACGGTACCCACGGGAAATGTTTACGGCTTCGCAAGCAAGGGTAAGCCTGACCCGACCGTGAGGGCTATGTCCCATCAACCCGTTATGACTGTTTCCGAATCGGAGCGTTTGGCCTTGGGCCTGCGCTTCTTGTCTACGGCCAGCAAAGTGCTCGCCTCGACGTTCGACTACGCGCTTACCCTTAAGCGCGTCGCGGAGCTTACCGTGCCCGCGTTCGCCGGCGGCTTCGCGGTCGAGTTGGATGAGTTCGGGACGCACGCGGTCGTCTTCACCACCGGCCCGATCGGTCCGGAGGAAGAAGTCTTTACCTTTCCGCTCGTGGCGCGCGAGCGCACGCTGGGCGCGCTTTGCATCGCGGGCCACCTCGGCGTCACACAGCTCGACGATTTCCATAACGAGCTCTTCGCCGAGCTCGCGGTGCGGATCGCCGTGGCCATCGACAGCGCGCAGATCTACGCGCGCGAACACCACGTCGCCGACACGCTGCAGCGCGCGCTCTTGCCGGAAGACCTGCCCAAGCATGAGATGGTGCACTTCGATGCGGCCTACATTCCGGCGACCGAAGAAGCGATCGTGGGCGGCGACTGGTACGATGCGTTCACGCTGCCCGACGGCCGCATCGCGCTCTCGATCGGCGACGTGGCCGGCCACGGACTGCGCGCCGCGATCGTGATGGGTGAAGTGCGCCAAGCCTTTCGCGCCGCCGCCCTCAACCCCACCTCACCGTCGGTGGTGCTCGAACGCGCCAACACGATCGTGAACATGCGCCAGAACCCGATCATGGTGACGGCGATTTTCGGCATCATCGATCCGTCGACGGCCACGATCACCTATGCGGCCGCCGGGCCATCCCTCGCCGATCCTCGCGCTGCCGTGCTTGCTGGTCGAACGGCTGCCGACGGGCGGCATTCCGCTCGGCATCGCCGATACGATCGACGCCACCGACTGGTCGTTCACGATTCCGCCCGGCGCCTATCTCGCGTTCTATACCGACGGCCTAATCGAACATTCCAAAGACGTCGTCGCGGGCGAAGAGCAACTGGTGGAAGCGATGCGGGCCGAGATCGGCGATCGCAGCGCGGCACCCGCGCTCTCACTCATGCGCCGCGTCTTCGGCCACAGCAAGAACAGCGACGATGCGGCCGCGCTGTTCGTCGCGACGAGCGACGCGCCGCGCCACAACTTCGCCTTCGACTTCTCCGCGATTCCGCTGGCCGTGCCGATCGTGCGCCGCACGCTCAACCGCTATGCCACGCGGCTCGGCCTCGACGACGATCGCACCTACGCGCTGATCACGGCCGTCGGCGAAGCGATGGCCAACGCCGTCGAGCACGCCTACCCCGATCGGCCCGGCATCGTGCGCCTGCGCATCGCGAACGGCGACGGCGCGCTGCACGTGACGGTCGAAGACGACGGCCGCTGGAAGCAGGCGCAGAAACGCGAGGAACGCGGCCGCGGCCTGCCGCTAATGCGCGCGCTGATGGACGGCGTGGAAATTCGCACCAACCAGTCCCACACCACAATCTCACTAACCATGGCCTGGGACGGGACAGCCCTAAGCGCCTAGATTCTCTAGAGTTCTCCGCGCGCGTAGGCGAATGCGGCGAGTACCGCGAGCGCGACGGTTTCGGTGCGCAGGATGCGCGTGCCGAGCGACACCACTACCGCGCCGGCCGCCACCGCGCGCTCGACCTCGTGCGCGGAGAAGCCGCCCTCCGGGCCCACGACGAACAGCGCCGACGTAATCACCGGCGCATCGGCGTCGAACGTGTCGCGCAAGGGCCGCACGTCGGCGAGTTCCCACGGCAGATAGACGCGGTCGTACGTGCCGAACGTCGCGATCAGTTCGTCCCAGGCGGCGATCGGCGCCACTGCCGGGATGACGTTGCGCCCGCACTGCTGCGCCGCGGTCTTCGCGATGCGCTGCCAGCGTTCGACCTTGTGATCGCCGGTGCGTTCGCCGACGACGCGCTCGGAGCGCAGCGGAACGATCGCCGCAACGCCGAGCTCGGTCGCCTTCTCGACGATCACGTCCATCTTCTGGCCCTTAGGGATCGCTTGCGCGAGCGTGAGCCGAACGGCCGTTTCGCGCGTGCCGCGCTCGATCGGCGCATCGAGCGTCGCCGTAACCGCGCCCTCCGCGACCGCGAGCGACGCCGCAAACGCGCTGCCGGACGAATCGATGACGTGCACGCGATCGCCGGTGCGCCCGCGCAGCACGGTCGCGATCTTGCGCGCGTCGTCGGGCGCGAACGTGACGCTCGCGCCGATCGCGTGCACGCCTTCGACGAAGAAGCGATCGCGAAGCGAGGCCATGGCCTATTCGGCTTTAAACGCTTCTTTGACGCGATCGAAGAACGAGCGGTCGCCGTCTTCGTCGGCGTTGGCGCGCTGGTACTCTTCGAGCAGCTCGCGCTCGCGCTTGCCGAGCTTCGTCGGCACCGCGATGCGAACCGTGACCAGATGATCGCCGCGCACGCCGCCGCGCACGGCCGGCATGCCGTGGCCGCGCAGGCGGAACTGCGAACCGGTCTGCGTGCCCGCCGGGATGTTCAGCGTGTGTTCGCCGTCGAGCGCGGTGACGCGAATGTCGCCGCCGAGGGCCGCGGTGGGAAACGAGATCGGCGCTTCGGCGTAAATGTTCAGCGCGTCGCGCTTGTAGAGGTCATGTTTGCGCACGGAAAGGTAGACGTACAGATCGCCGTCGGGACCGTTGCGCAGGCCCGCCTCACCGCTGCCGCTCAGGCGAATGCGGCTGCCGTCGTCGACGCCGGCCGGAATCTTCACCGTCAGCGTCTTGTCCGTTTCGACGCGCCCGCGTCCGCGGCACACGTGACACGGCTGCTGCACGACTTGTCCGTCGCCGTTGCACTTGCCGCACGTCGTCTGCGTGACGAACTGGCCGAGCGGCGTCTGGCGCACTTGGCGCGCGATGCCGGTAGCACCGCAGCGATCGCACGGCACGACGAGCGTGCCTGGTTCGGCGCCGCTGCCCTTACACGTGACGCACGCCGCGAGATGACGGAACGAGATCTCGCGCTGCGTTCCGGCGAACGCTTCCTCGAGCGTGATCTCGATGTCGTAGCGCAGATCGCTGCCGCGCTGCGGCCCGTTGGCGCGCCCGGGAGCACCGCCGCCCGCGCGCTGCTGGCCGAAGAACATGTCGAAGATGTCGCCGAAGCCTTCGGCCGCAAAACCGCCGAAGCCGCCGCTCTGATCGCCGGCATGACCGAAGCGATCGTAGTTCGCGCGCTTCTGCGGATCGGAGAGCACTTCGTAGGCTTCGTTGATTTCCTTGAAGTGATTCTCCGCGCCGGCCTTATCCGTCGCTACGTCGGGATGGTACTTGCGCGCGAGTTGGCGGTACGCTTTCTTGATGTCGCCTTCGGGCGCCGTCCGCGGCACGCCGAGGACTTCATAATAATCTGCCGGCACGCGCTATCGAATCTCGACGTTATCGAGATACGCCCCAAGTGATTGCGCCGTACCGCTGGCAAGCGCCATCAAGCGGCCGTACGGCATGCGGCGCGGTCCGAGAATCGCCAGCAAACCGACGCCGCGGTCGCCGAAGCGGTAGGGCACGGTCATGACGCTGCACTCGGCCATCTCGTCGGCGCCGAGTTCGGCACCGATGTGCACGTGCGGGGTTTCCGAGGGGTGCGCGAGGTCGTCGGCAATGAGATCGTAGAGCACCTTTTGTTCTTCGACCATTCGGAGGATCGAACGTAGCTTGCGCAAGTCGTGAAACTCGGGCTGGTCGAGCAGGTTCTGCGCGCCGGCCGCGGTGATTTGCGGATCGGTACGGCGCGCGTTGCGAAACGCGGTCTGGAGAGCGCGCCGGATCTCGGCCGATATGGTGATGCTCTCGCATACGCGATCGATCGCCGCCGGCGAAATGTCTTCCATCACCTTGCCGCCGAGCACGGCGTTGAGCGCGTTCGAGAGCCGCGTCAGCTGATCGGCCTCGACGTCGACTTTCCACTCGACCATCTCTTGCGCCGCGACGCCCATCGACGTGACGATCACGATCAGGCTCGTGCGCGCCGAAAGCCACAGCAGCTGCACGTGCTTGAACGCGTGGGTATCGCGCGAGGGCGCGATGGCGAGCGCAACGTTGTGCGAGAGCCCGGAGAGCAGGCGCGTGGCCTGATCGATTACTTCGTCCAGCTCGCGGCTGGCCTCGCGGAACTGGTCGCGAATTTGGCGGGCGTCGGTCTCGGCCAGCGGTTCGGGCTTCATCAGCCGGTCGACGAACGTGCGGTAGCCTGAGTCGGAGGGGATACGACCGGCTGAGGTGTGGGGCTGCACGAGGTAGCCGCCCGCCTCGAGCTCGGCCATTTCGTTGCGAATGGTCGCCGAGCTCACGCCGAGGTTGTATTTCTGCGTAAGCGTCACCGAGCCGACCGGCTCCGCCGTATTGATGTACTCGTACACCACGGTGGCCAGAATGAATGCTTTTCGCTTATCGAGTTCGGGTCTGTCGTTCATCGCTTTAGCAGCCTGCTCCGGAGAGTGCTAGGCTATCGCTCAAGGTACCACGTCGCCCCGGAGGGGTCAAGGTCAAGCCAGGCCGGCGAGGTGTCGCCGGTGCGCGATTGTGATGTATTCCGAGATCACGACCCCGTGGAAAAAGACGTTGCCGACGAGCGCTTCCCAGAGCGGGGTGGTGCTCACCACCCGCATGATCGGCACCGCCACGTCTTCCGTAATGAAGAACATGAAGAAGCCGTAGGCGATGCCGCACAGGACCGAGGTCGGCGCCGTCCAGCTGGGTTTGAAGCGCGCGGCCATGCTGGCGTAAAAAATGCCGAAAATCGCCGCCGAAAAAAAGTGCAGAAACAGCCCGAAGAGGAGGCCGACCAGCGGCACCGCCTCGATCCGCGGCCCGAACACGCCGATCGCGAATTGCACGAAGTAGTCGCCGAGCACGGGCTCGTGGACGATGGCGACCCCGACGAAGAGGAAGAACAACGCCGAAACCAAGCCGGCAATAATGCCGCCGTAGAGTCCGTCCGACCAGCGTACCATGGCCTACAGACTTCGCGACCGAAAGGGCATCGCCTCGGCGGAACAAAGCCCTACGCCATGACGACGCCCGCGCAACCCGAAGCCATCGAGGCCCTCCTCAAGGAAGCACGCCGTTTTCCGCCGCCGCCGGCCTTCGCCGCCCAGGCGAACGCCAAACCCGGCGTGTACGAGGAAGCCGCCGATTCGGAGGCTTGGTGGACTAGCTGGGCGCGCAAGCTCGAGTGGATGAAGCCGTTCACGAAAGGCCTCGTGTGGAACGAGCCGTTCGCGACCTGGTTTGCCGACGGCGAGCTCAACGCGTCGGTCAACGCGCTCGACCGTCACGTGCGCAACGGGCTCGCCTCGCGCGTCGCCTACTACTTCGAGGGCGAACCGGGCGATCGCTGGAGCGTGACCTACGGCGAACTGCTCGATCAGGTGTGCCGGTTCGCCAACGGCTTGCGCAAGCTCGGCGTGAAGAAAGGCGACCGCGTCGCGATCTACATGCCGATGATCGTCGAGCTGCCGGTCGCGATGCTCGCCTGCGCGCGCATCGGCGCGACGCATTCGGTGATCTTCGGCGGCTTCGCGCCCGATGCGATCGTCGATCGCGTCAACGACTCGCAGTGCGTGGCGCTGATCACGGCCGACGCCGGCTGGCGCCGCGGCAAAGTCGTGCCGCTCAAGGCCAACTGCGACGAGGCGATCGCGAAGGGCATGCCCTCGCTCAAGCACGTGATCGTTGCCAAGCGCGTCGGCGAGCAAGTCGAAATGGTGGCCGGCCGCGATCATTGGTGGGACGACGTCGTGAAAGATCAGCCCTCGACATGCGAGCCCGAGCGCATGAACGCCGAAGACTTGCTCTTTCTGCTCTACACGTCGGGCACGACGGCGAAGCCGAAGGGCATCAAGCACAGCACCGGCGGTTACCTCACGCAAGTGACCGCGACGCACAATCTCGTGTTCGACATCAAGCCCGAAACCGACGTCTACTGGTGCGCGGCGGACATCGGCTGGGTGACCGGCCACTCGTACATCGTGTACGGACCGCTCTGCAACGGCGTGACCAGCGTGCTGTACGAAGGCACGCCCGATTTCCCCGACAAGGACCGGCTCTGGGCGATCATCGAGCGCTATAAGGTCACGATTCTCTACACCGCGCCGACCGCGATCCGCACGTTCATGAAGTGGGGCACGGAGTACGTCGAAAAGCACAACCTGAGCTCGCTGCGGCTGTTGGGTTCCGTCGGCGAACCGATCAATCCGGAAGCGTGGATCTGGTACCACACCTACATCGGCGGCGGACGCTGCCCGGTCGTGGATACCTGGTGGCAAACGGAAACCGGCGGCATCATGATCACGCCGCTGCCCGGCGTCACGACGCTCAAGCCCGGCTCCGCAACGAAACCGTTCCCCGGCATCGGCGTCGACATTCTCGATGAGGCCGGCAACAGCGTGCCGCTCGGCGGCGGCGGTTACATCGTGCTCACGAAACCGTGGCCCTCGATGATGCGCGGCATCTACGGCGACGACAAGCGGTACGCCGAAACGTACTGGTCGCGCTTCCCGCACAAGTATCTCGCCGGCGACGGCTGCAATCGCGACACCGACGGCGACTACTGGTTCATGGGCCGCATCGACGACGTGATGAACATCAGCGGCCACCGCATCTCGACGACCGAAGTGGAATCGGCGCTGGTCGACTACCCCGACGTTGCGGAAGCCGCGGTGACGGGCAAGAACGACGACGTGACGGGCCAAGCGATCGCGGCGTTCGTCACGCCTGAAGTCGCACGCCATCGGTTCGCCCGAACTCGCCGACAAGCTGCGCGAACACGTCTCGGAGAAACTCGGCAAGTTCGTGCATCCGAAGTACGTGACGTTCACGCAAGAACTGCCGAAAACACGCAGCGGCAAAATCATGCGCCGCCTGCTGCGCGACATCGCCGAAGGCCGCATGCTCGGCGACACCACCACCCTCGCCGACTCAAGCGTCGTCGCCGAACTCCAAGAACGCGCCGCCGCCGAAGCCCACAAAGAAGACTAGCCCCGCGCTCTATGTCATCCCGAGCAAAGCACCGTTAGGTGCGTCGTCGAGGGACCGCCACTACCCCCCGTCAGCGAGCCCATGCGTAACCGGAACTTTGCCATTGAGGATATCTTGCACCGGCACTTGCGGGAAGCCGACTTTCAACGTCGTTGATTCGGCGTAAGCGTCGGCAATGAGATCGCGCAACATCTTGGCACCCGCAGCGAGCCGGTCCAGCGTAAAATTGACCGCGTCGGGCGTGACCGCATCGAATGCGCCGGCGCCTTCGAGCTGATACACCTTCGGCACGAACGAGTTCGTTTGCGCGAGATACGCCTCGACGCGCGGCAACACCGGTCCGGGCGCGGGTACGTACGGCCCGATGTGCGAGAGCATGGCGTCGGCGGTCGTATGCGCGTTCACGAAGTCGCTCTCGAACTTCGCGTGAATCTTCTTCGACTGCGTGTAGTTGTTCGGGTTCGGGTAGTCGCCCCAGCCGTTGAAGTGCACGCTCACGTGCAGCGGCTGCGAGCCGTCGGCAACGAAGTGCCCCCAATAGCCGATGTCGCGTAGAATGAGCGTCTCACGCAGCTTGCGATCGTTGCCGTAGAACGTCTTGTCGGCCGGGCTCGTCGCGTTCGCTTCAGCAAACGAGTCGACGCGCCAGATGCCGAAATCTTTCACGAGCAACGCGTAGCCGTCGGCGATTTCGTAGGGTAAGAAGCCGCGGTTGTACTCATCGGTCGGTTTGGCGCCCTTACGCAACGCGGTGTCATACGCTTCGCGCGTGATCGGAAGTCCCGAAAGCTTGAGCGTGCCGCCGATCGTGCCGTCATCGTCGAGGTCGAGGAAATGCGCCGGGTCTTCATCGCCGTCACGCGTCTTGCCGGAGCCTCGGTCGCGGTCGGCTTCCGGTCCGAGCGCCGTGATCTCCGCGATTGCGTCGGGCGTGCGGATGAACGGCGGCACACTGTCGGGCAGTGTCTGAATGGCATCGCCGTTGATGAAACGGTGGCCGACGGCGCCCCAGGCAAACGCCGGAGCGGGCGCTGCGAGGACGAGGCCGAGCAGCACCGCAAAAAGTGATGATACGCGCATGAACGAAGCCCTTCGCTAAGTCCCTAGGTGTTCCCGAGGGGATCGACGCTGATCTCGTTCAGTCGCCGGACATTCTGATATGCACCGCACGCGCAATGCATCCAATCCTCGATCACGACCGTAAACGGTTGATCGCCACGGTAAAGGTAGCGCGCCGTCTGTTCGCCCGATTCGAAGTCGACCGGTTGACCGCAATGCCAGCAAACCACGGGCGCCACCGTGCCGATGGGACGCATGACTATACGTTGGATGGTACGTCATCCCACAGCGCGCCGAGGCTATCCAGCTCGGCAATTCGCGTCGCCGGCGGCAACGCATCGACGATCGTCGCCCCGTAACGCATACTCAAGGCACGCCCATCCAATAATGCAATGAGACCTCGATCACTTTTTGAGCGGATGAGGCGCCCGAATCCTTGTTTCAAACGGACGATTGCGCTTGGAATCATGTACGCTTCGAACCCCGAGCGGCCGCGCGCCTCGAGCGCCGCGATGCGCGCGGCAACCAGCGGATCAGCCGGCGAGGGGAACGGCAGCCGGTCAATGATCACGCACGAGAGCTGATCGCCGACGACGTCGATACCTTCCCAGAACGTACCCGTGCCGAACAGCACCGCGTTCTTGGTGGAGCGAAACCAATCGAGCAGTGCGGTGCGCGGCAAATCGCCTTGCAGTTTGGTGGGAAATGTCAGCCGTTCGGCGAGGATCGCATGCACTTCGCGCAAGCGCGCATACGACGTGAACAGCACGAACGCGCGCCCCGACGTGCGGTCGAGACATTCTTCGATGATCGGCGCAGCTTTTTTCGCGAAATCCTTGTCCTTCGGGTTGAGATTTCCCGGCGCGATGTAGAGCCGCGCTTGCGATGCGTAGTCGAACGGCGAGGGCGCGATCAATTCTTGCGCGGCCTCGATGCCGAGCATCTCGCGCAGAAACGCGAACGACCGTCCTTCGGCGAGCGTCGCACTGGTGAGTACGACGCTCGGCGTGCGCGCGAACAGATGCACGCGCAGAAACTCGGCAACTTCGAACGGCGCGGCGTTGAGCTCGTAGCGCGCATCGCGATCGCCGCGTTCGACCCACGCGATCGTATCGCGTTCGTCCGCCGGCACTTCGCCGCTCGTCGCCTGCTTCGCCGCAGATTCGATGCGGTCGACGGTCGCAATGTGCGCCGTGACGGCACGCAGCGCGAGATCGCGCCGGCGTTCGCTCTCGGCTTCGTTGTCGCTGGGACGCCGCAACGCCGTCATCCAGTTGCCGTGGACCCAATTCTCGAGCCGGTAGAACGACTCGCGAATCGACGGCAGCAGGTCGAGGATCTCATCGTTGGCGGCGACGGGATAGCGCTCGCCCGGTACGCGCGCCAGCACCATCTGCAAACGGCGCATCGCTTCGTCGATTTCGGCATCGTGCGAGGCCGGCACGGTGTAGGTGCGATGCAGCTTGCGCATCATGCGTCCGACGCCGCCGGCCGAGAGCGACGCGGTCAGCGCAGCGGTCGCGTACTTCTCGCACTGATGCGCTTCATCGAGGATCGCGACGTCGTACGACGGCAAGAGCGTGCCGCCGGCCACGAGATCGAGAAAGAAGAGCGCGTGGTTGACGACGACAATATCGGCGAAGCGTGCCGCGTCGCGGCGTTTGAAGAAATGGCAGTCGGCAAAACGCGAACAGAACTCGCCCACGCAGTCGTCGGCATCGGCGTCGAGCGCTTCCCAGTCATCGCCGCGCGGGGTGAACGTGAGCTCGGCGCGATCGCCCGTTTCGGTGCGATCCGCCCACAGCCAGAGCTTCTCCATCGCTGCGCTCGGCGCCACGAGCCGCTCGGCGCTCATCTTCTCGTACTTCTGCCGGCACAAGTAGTGATTGCGGCCCTTGAGCAACTCGACGCGCGCCGTAATGCCGAGCGCGTTGACAACGAGCGGAATGTCCTTGCGCACGAGCTGCTCTTGCAGCGCGATCGTGCCGGTGGAGATCACGACCTTCTTCCCCGAACGCAACGCGGGCACGAGATACGCGAGCGACTTGCCGACGCCCGTGCCGGCTTCGACCAGCGTGTGGGCGTTCTCGAGGATCCCGCGCTCGATCAATTGCGCCATTTGCACCTGACCGGGACGTGCTTCAAATCCCGCCAGGGTTTTCGCGATCGGGCCCTGCGGACCGAACGTTTCGTCGATCAGCATCAGGGGTGCGGCGTATGTTCGGACGCGGGGTCTTCCGGTGAATGTTCGATCGTGACGACGCCGGGATCGGGTCCGATGCGTTGCGCATACTGCGGCCCTTCTGCTTCAACCGCCACGCGCTGGCGCGGAATGCGAAAGAGCACGAGCCCGCACAGCGTGCCGACGATCAAGCCGCCAACGTGGTCGGCGATCGAGATGTTCGAGCCGGGCCACAGGCTGATCGCGAGGTTGATCACGATGATGCCGGTCGTTTGCTGCATGATGCTGCGGCCGCGCTCGCCCAAGCGGAGTCCGGCGATGGCGAGCGCGCCGAAGAGCCCGAAGATCGCACCGCTCGCGCCGATCGTGACGACGTCGGGCGTGAATTCCGTGACGGCCACGCCGCCGGCGAGCCCCGCCAGCGCGTAGATGATCGCCATGCGCGGCGTACCGTAGATCAGCTCGACGAACGTGCCGACTTGGTAGAGCGCGATCATGTTGAAGAGCAAATGCATGTCGCTGCCGTGCAGAAACGCCGACGTGATGATGCGCCACCACTGCCCGTTTTGCAGCACCGGCCCATAGAGGCCGCCGTGCGCGTAGAGCTGGGCCGGGTCCAAACCCCAAACGAGACGCTCGAAGAGGTACACGATCACGTTGATCGCGACGAGCAGTTTCGTCAGCACGCGCTACGCGCTGCGGAGCGAGGTTTCGCTAAGGTCGACCGAGATGAGGCGGGCCAGTTCGAGCGAGATAGCGTGGCGGCCGCTCGGTCCGGTAAGGGTGACCGGACCACCGAGCGGGGCGCGCGAGATGACGTCGACGGCCGCCCCGGGACGAATGCCGATCTCGTCGAGGAAGCGGAGCATCTCCGGTACGTCCTCGGCCACGTCGACGATGCGCACTTTGGAGCCCGCATCAACGTCCGCCAGCTTCCGGTCCATGCGATTGGGCTCGCTCAAGTCGGCGGCCGGGATCGGGAGGCCGTGGGGACAGAATTTCGGGTCGCCGAGGACCGCCACGAGGCGTTCCTCGACTCGGGCGCTGATTGCGTGTTCGAGCCGGCACGCTTCTTCATTCACTTCGTCCCACGGCATCCCCAAGATGGTCGTGAGAAAGCATTCCGCCAGGCGATGGCGCCGCATGACCCGGACCGCTACGCTCAGTCCGCGCTCGGTGAGCTTGGCCTCGCCACGAGCAACGTAAGCGAGATACCCCTCGGAGGCGAGCTTCTTGAGCATCCCCGACACGGAGGCCGGAGCAACCCCAAGGTCGGCTGCGAGGCCGGACGTGGTGACACCCGGCCCCTCGCGATCTAGGCGATAGATGGCCTCCAGATACTCTTCCGTGGACTCATCGAAGTGGGTATGACCGGCCATTCTCGACTAGTTCGACCATTGGTGTTTGACAACCTGATACCCGAACCGGTAGACTGAGGCTCGCCCATCGCGGGGTGGAGCAGTCCGGTAGCTCGTCGGGCTCATAACCCGAAGGTCACAGGTTCAAATCCTGTCCCCGCAACCATTAAAAGCCCGGTAACACGGGCTTTTTTCTTTGCCGCGGGCTTTCGCGTTGCCATAACGTTGCCGTCCGATGACGCTTGCGCCGTGCGTTGCCCGCGGTGTTGCCCACTCGCCATACGGTCAGCGAGCATGAGCAGCGCGTCCCGTTTCGATCCCTCGATCAAGTGGCTGCAGATCGTGGTCGTCACAGCCGCGTTCGCGTGCCCGAGAATGCTTGCGGCCGTAACGGGATCGAGGTTATTAGCGATCATCACCGTCGCTGCGGTGTGGCGACGATGGTGCGCCGGCTGAAACGCGGTGGTCCCTTGGTGCTGTGCAATGTCATTGCCCATTCCTCGTGTCGCGATCGCCGGCGGCGTCGGCTTCTATCTTCCAGACGCAGGCGCCGTGCTTGGTTCGACCGCACCCGCGCATCCCTTTCTCGTGATAAATGCCCGTTGGTATATTTAACGGGACGACCACGTCTCTGGGGCAGTGCTTGAGCGCGGCAGCTTCGGCATCGAACACAGCCGGCACCACGACGATAGTGATGGCGCGGCAATGTCGAGGCCAGCCCGAGGCCGATCGACTTGGCAAGCGCAGCGGACACGAACAAAGCTCGATTTCGACTGGAAAGTATAGAATGAATACAACTTGCACCGAGCACTGGGTCGCGGCTGCCCTATCTCAGACGCGCACCTCGTATGCTCACGGGCGGGGGGGAACGGTTATCCCAGGTTCGTGAAGACGGTTTACCATTGCCATCTTCAGAGAAAGAGCATCGGGCACAGAGAAGCATTCGCCCTTCGGGCGTTTGGGATAGTCCACAACGAGATCATCGTGCTCGTTGAAGTGGAAGCCGATGATCTTATCGCTTGGAATTTCCAGTGTTTCACTGTCTCCAAGAAACACAACGCGCTGATTGGTTAAGATGAGTTGACCACGATCGACAACTTCGGTTCTAACGTCATCATGTGAATACGTCTGGCCACTTCCCTGGGAAGTGCTCGTTGAATCGTGCGTCCCATTTCCCTGCGACTGGCGTTGGGACACGCCGTCGCGCATTCCCCATGCGCCAAAGCCGGCAGACTTAGTATCTCCGTCCGTGATTCGCTGATTTGTTCCGTCGCTTCTTGAAGCGCGGGAGCTGGCCCGCTCTGTGCTATGGCCAATTTTGTGCGTTAATATTCGTTTAGCGGTAGCCGCAAAACCAATGACCTCGCCGGGCTGCATGATCAAGGCACCGTTGTTTACGACAGCGGATGCTTCGCTTGCCTCCTTCGCTTGATCCCAACGGCGTTGCTCGGCGTGATGCGCTTCGGTGCTTTGCCGCCGACGCCCCGCCTCTTCACGAGCCAACGAAGCCGCAGCGGCTGCGGCAACGCGTTGCTGATCCCGTTTCACTAGCCGTCGAGCCCCCCAAATGACGAGAATAACAACAGTGAGAATTGAAAAGAAGACGAGATGCGCGGAGCCCGAACCGTTCGGAGGAGCGGACTTGGAGGGAACCTCGGTGCTCTTTCGACTATCGGTCCGCCCCTCTGCAGAGCGCTCATTCGCGATGATTTCTTGAATACTATATCCGCCCGGAGATCGATGCTCAATCTTCAAGCGAACGATCGCGGTAGAATATAGTTGCCGCTGCTCCTTAGAAAAACCGCCTACAATTGTAGAGGCTTCGGCCGTACTCGAGACGGCCTTATGTCTCCACGCGTTCGGACTCGCTGCTGCTATCAGGATCAATAGTAACAGGCCTAAGCCGGGGCGCAGTCGTTTTAGAACGCTTTGACTAAGCATTGGCCTCCCCGCTATAACGTGCGGAAATGGCATTCGTAAGGATGCCAATGCAGACTATGCCCGCCAAAAACAAAATGCCGCACAATCCCATAGATATTGGTGATTCGGGACGCACGTTCCCGAGCGTCAAGGCGAATGTAAAGCAAACCGAGAGAGCATCAAAATACGTCTTAATTGGTGACCCATTTACGTTTCGCTCAACCGCGTAGACCACAGCCGATACAGCGGGCACGACCAATGGATAAATGCCAATTAAGTAAAGCGGATTCTTGTACTTGCAAGCGAGGCAATCCAAAAGACCGACGAGCCGGGCTGATGCATAAAGGGTTCGAAAAAGTCGGAGAAGTGCCACGAATTTTATTGCGGGAAAGATTGTCAAGATGGAGGTAACGTCTGCTGCAATAAGGATCCAAAAACCAGCCGGCCGTTCATACGTGAATTCAAGGCGGCTAATGATCTCAAGCGCGAGTGCCGCAGCAAGTAGTAGTTCAGCTAGCCGTGAATAGGGCGTCGGAGCTAAGCCGAGTACGCGGTCATTCCACAGTCCTGCCGCGACGAATAGATACGAAATCGCTATAACCAGTATTTCGTGTGCGACCATCTGATGATTGACGAAAAAGCGAATCCGGTTTAAAAGACGCGAGCGACGCCTCGTACGGTGCGTAGGCAACCGCCTATGTTGAGATGACAATCGGCAACTCACTTCCACTTGCGCTTTGACTTCACTACGTCGCGGCAGTACAAGCGTCTTGTCCATCGATAGCGTCGGACATGCCAAACCGCCACATAGTTGTCTGTTTAGCGCACAGCAAAGCGCCAGCCAGACACCGAACATTCCAGTACCGCGGTTTTGACGAGCAACCGTAGCAACAAACGTCTCCGGGTCGGCGGTGCAGGCCATCGAAGCTGCCGCGTTACTCCACAACAATTGCCGTTAATTGCCGTTTCATTGGCCGTTCCTCGTGTCGCGATGCCGACTGCGTAGGCCTGCTTCCTGCCTCATATCGAGTCGCGCTTGATGATGGGTGCTCTCAGTAGACAGTCGAGGCGGTACCGTCTTCTTGGTCATAAAGCCAATTCGGCCCGCGCAAAAAGCCACAACAGTTAGCAAATACAGAATGATACGGCACTTCCACAAAGGCCGCTATGCGCTAGCTTGCTTTAGGTCTTTCGCGCGATATTGCCCACACCCGAGCACCACGTCCATAACGTACGCTCGATCGTTGGATGAAAGGTATATATATTCGCGGCGCCTCACCAACTTAGCACGACCTGTCCGTTGCCATATTGGACGAAAGCGGTTGAGGCAGACGCGGTGACGTTCGTCGCCGTTCCCGCGTAGTACGAAGAACCGCCGCCGCCACCGCCGCCGATCGCTCCGCCCGTCCCGCCGCCGGCTCCGCCGCCGCCGCCGAAGTAACCGCCTCCGCCACCACCACCCGCGTACGAAAGGCCCGACGCCGACTGCGACGTGCCGCCTGCTCCGCCGGTGCCGCCCGTGCCGGGGGAGCCATTACCACCATTGCCGGGGGCGATGCCGCCGCTCCCTGCCGCCAACTGGGTTCCGCCGGCGCCGCCTCCTGCGCCGGCCACGCTGGTACATCCGCCGACGGTCCCGGTTCCGCCCGTCGGATAGCCGCCGTTCGCGCCCGCACTCCCCGAATACCCGCACTCGTTTCCACCGCCGCCCCCGCCGGCAACGAGAAGCAGGGACGAAGCCGTGACGCTCGATGCGCCCCCGCCGCCACCGCCGGAATACACCGTCGCGCCACCGCCGGGCGTGGCGGCGCCGCCCGCGCCGCCCCCGCCGTAACCGCCTGCTCCGCCCGGCGGGCCGCCGAACGTGCCGATCGTTCCGGCCCCGCCGACCTGGACGGTCCACGTCGCTCCGGCCGTAGCCGGAAACGTTGCCGTCACCGAAGCACCGAACCCGACGGCATATCCGCCGCCCCCGGCACCCGTGGCGGCAACCGTCACGGTCGATACACCGAAGGGCACCATGAAGCTCTGCGGCGCGCCCGTATAACTCAGCGTTTGCGATCCGCTCACGTACGCGAGCGTCACCGATGTCGCGCTGCCGCCAACGAAATCACTGAGCGCCAGCGTGCAACTGCCGGCCCCGGGTGCGCCGGCCACCGTCGTCGTGAACGTCGTGCCGCTGCTGGGTGCCGTCGTACCGATCGTACTGCAGCCGGTCGGTGTTGCGGTGATCGACCGATTGTATGGTGCGTTCGTCCAGCCGGCTTCGCTGGCCGTAAAGTTCCCGCTCGCCGTGTCACGCGTCAGTGCGATCTCCGGTGTCGCACCGTTCAGCGGCGCGGTCGTGACGATGGGCTGTAAGACCGGTGCGAAGCTTCGGGTGCCGCTCGTGGCACCGCTTGCCGCGGCCATGACCGTCACCGGCGCGATCGCCAATCCCGTATACGCGATCGTCGCCGTATCGCTCGAACTAACTAACTGCCCCGCGGCCGGGCTATCGCTGCCTGCGGTTGCGAGGGTCGTGGCGCCGGTGGTATCGCTGTCCGTCAACGTGACGGCGTTCTGATACGAACCCATGATCGTGTTGCCGTCGGCGTCCTGCACCGTCACGCTGAATGACGTCGCACCGAATGCGGTGCCGGCCGTGGCGGCCGGCAGCGACAACGCGAACCGCGCCGGCACGCCGTTCAACGTGATGGTATTGGTGTTCGGAACGTTGGGCAGAATGGTGAGCGTCGGCGTAGCCGTCGAGATAACGTTCCCGGTGCCGTTTTGTCCATCGTAGACCGAGAGGGTGAAGCCGTCGCTGCCCGGCGGTACCGCGGGCCCCGCGACGGTGCACGGACAGTTCGTGAGGTTGACGTTGGTCGCTACTGAGGTGGTCAGGCCCGCCGCAGGCGCGGAGCCGTTGACGCTGGTGAGCGCGATCGTCACCGACTGCACACTGGCCGTGACATACTGCGCGCGACGCGTCGAACTTGGCGTCGTCAGTTTACCGAACACAAAACTCGTCGGCGCGAGTGCGCTCGAGTTCGCGCTCCTCGGGGCGGCCGGCGTGCCGGATGTCGCGGGTACGGATGAGCCGTTGCCGGCGCCCGAACACGCGGCGAGCGCGGTCAAACACAATGTTGTAAGAAGACGCCGCATTATTGCGACTCCTTTCGCGCGTGAGACTGAACCCCAAAACCGCTGGTGGTGACGCCGATCGAGACCGCCACCGTCTGACGGAACGTGTCGCTGAACGTTGCCGTGCAGCTTCCGGCCGCGACACCGCTCACCGTGAAAGCCGCGGAGGGCCCGAGCGGTGTGGCCGACGCGACCGTCGCGATGCCCGCACAGGTGTCGCTCTCACCGAAGGTTCCGCTGTAGCTGGTCTCGGCCACGGTGATCGTAGCCGCGTTGCCGGAGCCGAGTCCATACAACGCCACGGTGGCCGGCGTCGCCCCGAGCCCATTGGGAGCCGGCGTGGCCGCTGGAGTTGGCGTCGGACTCGGTGTCGCCGTCGGCGTGACCAAGGGCGTGGTACTGATGCTGCTGCTGCACGCCACGAGCGAACTCATGAGCAGGAGCATGGTAGAAAGAGCCGCCTTCTTGGCAGCCCCGGCGCGCACACCCACGACGACGTTCCTTCCATGAACGATGCACGCACAAGCGAGTCTCAACGACGCGCATGTGACGTTCTGTATAAGGCGGGTACGCTTTTTTGGCGGCGAATCCCCGCCTACGGCGACGCAATCAGTTCGGACGCCGGGAACGACTTCGTGAGCGTTCCGTATTTTGCGGCGGCATCGATGACCGGCTGCATAAAAGCGGGGTTGAGCGTGCCCGACGTATCATACGTCGCGCGCGTCATCGATCTTCGCGACGTCCGGATCGAGCTTCAGGTACTTGAGCAAGATCGCGCCGGATTCGGCGTGATGCGTGTTGGCCCACACCGCGGTCTTCTGCATCGCGGTGCGGAAGCGGCGAATCGCTTCGGGATTCTTCGCGATCCAGGAGTCGTTCGCGAACCAGCCCATGATCAGGAACTTCGGCGCGATCGCGCTCTGCGCGTTGCCGAGTTGGCGCACGATGCCTTTTGCGCGCTTCGAGGAACGGCTCGTTCATGAGCGCGGCGGCAACGCGATGCTGCTGCACGGCCGCGGCCATCTCGGAGAACGGGATCTCGATGTACTTGATCGTTTTGAGATCGGCGCCGTTTTTATCGAGCCACGCTTCGGTCGTGAACTGCGTGAGGT
This sequence comes from Vulcanimicrobiota bacterium, assembly GCA_963845455.1. Lineage (GTDB taxonomy): Bacteria > Vulcanimicrobiota > Vulcanimicrobiia > Vulcanimicrobiales > Vulcanimicrobiaceae > Lustribacter. The sequence continues at coordinate 122,422 of CAWJSM010000012.1, forward strand.
CTTTGAGGCCGTTGACGGCGATCGTCGTGTTGTTGAGATCGCGCGCCGGTCTTGACCGGCGAGTCTTTCGCGACGACGAGCGTGGTCGTCGGCGGCGGGCCGCTATACATCGCGCCGGGCGCGATATAGCGCATCGGCAGGTTGTGTTCGTGCGCGGTCGCGACGACGCCGACGCTCGCCACCGCGACGTCGACCGCGCCCGAGGCCATCGCCGAGGTCAGCGCGGGGCCGTTGAGCAGCAGCGTGATCTTCACATCGAGGCCGGCGTCTTTGAAGAAGCCCATGTCTTGGGCGTAAAAGCCCTCGCCGGTGGCGTCGCCCGGCTGGACTCCGAGATTGATGCGCGATCGGATCGGTCGACGCGGCGCCGGAGCGGCGTCGCAGCGCCGGCTGCAAGGGTGGCGCAGCGGCCACTACGGCGAGGAGCAGGCGCCGGAACTCAGCCGCCATCGAAATTCCCTCCAGGAAGGAGCGAGGAGAATGAAATCGATATCCCGTTCTTTGAGAGCGATGGGCCGCTACTGCCACGCCGGCCCGTTCGCTATGGAGGCTCGACGCGTGACCGAGTTTATGACGACCACCGAAATCGTGCGTGCCGCGCAGGCCGCGCTCGAACCGCAGGCGTGGGACTACATCGTCGGCGGTTCAGAGACGGAGATGACGCTGCGCCGCAATCGCGAGGCGATCGAGGGCCTCGCGTTTCGCGCGCGCGTTTTGCGCGACGTGCGCACCGTCGACACGTCGACGCGGCTGCTCGGCACGAAGCTTGCGCATCCCGTTCATCCTGGCGCCGGTCGGTTCGCTGCAGACGATCACGCCCGACGGCGCAGCGGCGCAAGTGCGCGGCGCATGCGCGTTCGGCACGCTGCCGGTGATCAGTTCGGTACGGAGCCCGTCGCTCGAAGAAACCGCGGCCGCGGCCGCCGGGCGACAAGTGGTTCCAGCTCTACGTTCGCGGCGACGTCGATTGGATCGCCGACATCGTCGGCCGCGTGAGAACGTCCGGCTACAAAGCGCTCGTGATTACGGTCGACGTCGCGCACTACAGCAATCGCGAACGCCAGCAGCGGCATAGCTGGGTGCCTGACGGCCGGCGCAGCCGGGCGGCAAGGATTTTCAGGCCGCGCTCGATTGGAAAATGCTCGACAAGATTCGCAGTCTCGCGAAGATGCCGGTGATCGTCAAAGGCATTCAGACGCACGAAGATGCGAAGATCGCGCTCAAGCGCGGCGTCGACGGCATTTGGGTTTCCAATCACGGCGGCCGGCAACTCGATCACGCGCGCGGCATCGCTCGACGTGCTGCCCGAAGTCCTCGACGTGGTGCGCGGCAAGATTCCGGTGATCGTCGACGGCGGCTTCATGCGCGGCACCGACATCATCAAGGCGATCGCACTGGGCGCCGACGTGGTGGCCGGCGGCAAGATGCATGCGTGGGCGCTCGGCGCCGGCGGTCACGACGGCCCTCGAGCGCATGCTCGAACTCTTGCGCATCGAGATCGAGACGACGATGGCGCTGCTCGGCGTCACGTCGCTCAAGCAACTCGATAAATCGTACATCGCGCAAAGCCGATGCGAGCATCGGCCGCGGACCGTTCCCGCTGCTCTAGCTTCGATTAGTCGAAGTCGTCCGAGCGCAGTTCGATCGGTGATCCGTGCGGCGTGCGATCGGCTGCGTGATCCCACGCATCGTGATAGCGCGTGAGCGTTGCTCGATCCGTTAGCTGTTTTTCCGCAACGATGCGTTCCAGCGCATTTTGCCAGTAAAGATAGTAGTTTTCGCCCGTATCCGGATCGCCGGTTTTCTCAGCGATGCGAATCTCATCTGCGAGGACGGCGGCCCACTCGGGCCACGTGAACGCGCCGCGTTCGTAAAGCGCCACGGCCATCGCAAACGATTGGGCTTCCCACGGCTCGCGAAAGACGGGACCGTCCTCGTCTCGAGGGAGGTCAGGCAGCACGTCCGGCGGTGGTAAACTCATGCCGGCACCAAGTACGGCTCGAACGCTTCGATAGACACGCTGCTCGACGGATCAGCGTCGTCACCCCACAACTCGCGCCCGGAAAAGACAACCGTGTAGAGCCACTGCGGTTGTTCGCCTTGAGCCGATTGCGACCGAATCGGGATACACGTGGCAGCCGCGCACGGCCTCGATCACACCGCGCTTGTCGCGAGCGTATCGCGGTAACCGCGTATGGGTGATCGGATTGAGATTGCGCGTCTGCACGTGATCACCCGGCTCGAAACGGGCTGCGGTCACCGGCGGACGCCCGAAGTCTGCGCGCTTCATCGTTGCGACGGCGGCCGGCGTCATGACCCGCGCAACCGCCTTCCCCGGCCGTAGCGACTTTCCGGCTGCGATTTCGTCTACACCGACATAACCGCGTTCGATCAGGCGTTTCTCGATCCCGGTGAACCATTTCTTGTAGTAGGAGAAACGAAGGTAATCGACCGGATTCATGGCTTCAATCGACGCGCGGCTTTCGTCGATCACCCACGCGCCGGCGTAACCCATGACGCGGTTGATCCCGTAAACGCGTCCTTCCCACACAGCGTGGAAGGCGGGCTCGTTCGCTTCTTCGATAACCGGACCGAAGCCGTCCATGCCGCCCATATCGTGTATCGAATTCATCGCGCGACCTCGGCCGGACGCAGCGCAACGCCGGTTCCGATCATACTGTTGCGCGTCACGAGCGCGGCGAGTTCTTCTTCGGTCATGCCGTCCGTATCCGTGGGCCGCATCGGCAACACGATAAAGCGCGTCTCCGCAGTCGAATCCCAGACACGAACTGCAGTTTGCGGCGCGAGCGTTATGCCAAAATCGGCGAGCACACCCCTCGGATCGCGAACGGCACGTGACCGGTAGGGAGCCGACTTATACCAGGTCGGCGGCAAGCCGAGTACTTCCCACGGATAACACGAACACAATGTGCAGACCACCATGTTGTGAGTCTCCGGTGTATTCTCAACAGCGATCAAATCGCTGCCGACCGGACTGCGATGTCCCAAGGCGTTGATAGCCTCGGTCGCGTTTTCGAGCAGACGCTGCTTGAACGCCGCATCGCTCCACGCGCGAGCGACGATTTCGGCACCGATGCGCGGACCGATTTTCGTCTCGAACGTTTGAACGATCTCGTCAAGCGCGGCCGGCTCGACGTAGCCCTTTTCAGTAAGGATCGTCTCGAGCGCTCGGACCCGCAACTGCATCTCGCTAAGCTCGGAACCGTGATCGTGATCGTGTCCATGATGCTCTGGCATAAGTCGAGGGTACTTCGACAGATTATACGGCGGGGTCCCGTATTCGGAGCCCTTGTTGCCGTGCTCCGGATAATGCTAGGATTGAGACTATGGCTCACGTCTTACCGTCATTTGCATCCGGCGTGGTTGTAAAGCCGCTCGGCGACGCCGGGGCCGCAGAGGTCCGGGGCTTAGACTGTTCGCGCCCGCTCAGCCCGGATGTGCTCGCCGCACTGCAGGCGACATTTCTGGAATACCCGATTCTTGCGATCCGCGATCAGGTTCTCACGCCCAAGCAACAAGCCGCATTCTCGCGGCAATTCGGCGTTCTGGAGCCACAGGAGCGATCGCAGTACGTCCACGCTGACGATCCCGACGTCCTGATCCTTTCGAATGAAATTGGGCCCGACGGTAATCCCGTCGGAGTCGTGGATGCCGGCGACTTCTTGCATTCGGATTCTTCGCATATGCCGGAACCGGTCAAGGCAACGACGCTGTATGCGGTCAAGAACCCGAACACCGGCGGCGACACCGAATATTGCAACATGTATATGGTGTACGACGCGCTGCCGGACGATCTGCGTAAAGCAATCGCGGGCCGCACGGCCGTTCATCACGTCAGCAAAGCTCGCAATCCGCGCGTGTCGATCTCGAAGGATCGACCGGATGCCAAGGACTTCTACGCGGAGGCCGAGCGCAAGTACCCCGACGTGCACCAGCCGGTCGTTCGCACCCATCCCGAAACCGGCCGCCAGGCGGTGTACGCGTCGCCCCGGTTCACGCTGGCAATCGACGACATGGATCCCGAAACGTCGGAACGCCTACTCATGGCCGTTTTCGAAATTATGAAACAGCCGCAATTCCGCTATCGCCACCTCTGGCACGACCACGACCTGGTGATGTGGGACAATCGCTGCCTCACGCACCGCGCGACCGGCGGTTATGTGTTACCTGACATACGGCGCATGCATCGGACCACGATCTGCGGAGACAAGCCGTTTTATCGCCCGGCGATTGGAGAGTAAAATGCGTCGACTGATCCGCGCGTTCGCTTTATTGGCTACGGTATTGGCGCTTTCTCTCGGCGCCGCGGATGCGCAAGACCGTCCCGTCATCTCCGTCATCTTGCCGCCGAGTACCGACGTTGCCCCGTTGCTCTACGCGGATCACGCCGGCCTATTCACTAAGGCCGGACTGAACGTCCAGATCACGCAATTGCCGAACGGCGCAACGATTGCGGCCGCAATTGCCGGCGGTACGGGGCAGATCGGTTTTTCGAGCCTCTCCGCGCTGATCACCGGACATGCTCGCGGACTCCCCTTCCAGCTCGTCGCGCCTGGTGGCGTCTACACGGCCGACGATCCCTACGCATATATGCTGGTCCGGAGCGATTCGCCGATCCGTAGCGGCCGCGATCTGAACGGAAAGACGCTGGGATCTGCATCGATCGGCGACCTCGATACGGTGTCCGCCTATGCCTGGATGGACTCGACCGGCGGCGATGTGAAAACGACCCACGTGATCGAGCTCCCCAATCCGGTCCTTTCACGGGCGCTCCTTGACGGACGCATCGATGCTTTGTCGATTGGCCAGCCGTGGGTGACCCTCGCACTCGACAGCGGCAAGGTACGCACGATCGGCAAGTCGTTCTCGGCGATCGCTCCCCGATTTCTGATGAGCGCATATTTTTCAACCGCAGCGTTCGCCGCGAGCAACCCTGATGCGCTCGATCGATTTGAACGCGTGGTAAGCGACGCCAGCGCATACGTGAACGCGCATCACGATGTGATCATCCCGCTTCTTGCGTCGTTCACGAAGCTCGACCCAGCGCTCATCGCGCGAACGATGAAAGGCTCCGACGCTCAGTATCTCGATGCCAAGGACATTCAGCCGATGATCGACGCCAGCGCGAAGTTCGGAATGATCGCGAAGTCATTCAAGGCCGAGGATATGATGAGCTCAGTCCTCCTGAAGCCGCCAGCCTCGCACTAAATCACCTTGCACTCAGCGCTACCGCGGGAGAGCGTTGTACGGTAATCGAACTGCGCGTGCTTGGTGCGCGTTCACGTTGGACCCTTCTATGCTTTGTCCGTTGCCGCAGGCTGCGTCGATGCGATCTCGTATGTCGGCTTCGGGCAAGTCTTCACCGCCAATATGACGGGCAACATGGTCTTATTGGGCATCGCGGTCGTAACCCGGTTCGGGACGCTTCCCGTGACGATTGGCTTCCTGTCTCCGCTGATCGCGATCCTCGCCTTCATCGCGGGCGCCCTTGCGCCGCTGCCGCTGTTTCCGGCCGGACTCCACGCGCGCCGCGCGGGAGCGGTGGTGCTCGTAGAAGGCGTGCTCGTCGCAATCGCGGCGATCGCTTATGCATTCATTCATGCGTCCTTCGTCGTGCCGCTCTGCATCGCGCTCGTGAGCTTTGCCATGGGCGCACAGAGCATGGTGGCGAGCAAAGCGGCCCTACCGGGAATTTCGACCACCTACGTGACGGGCACGCTGATCACGGCCATAACACGAGGCCTCTCGCACGGCGCCTCCGACGAACACCGCCGCGACGCGGTGCGCAACGTGTGGGTGCTCTTCGCGTACATCGGCGGAGCGTCGCTCGGGGCGTTATTGTACATCGCCCTCCACCACAAAGTGCTGCTGCTCCTCGCGGTCGCCTTCGCCGGCATCGCCTTCTGGCTCGATCGGCGGGCATTCCACAAAACGTAGACCGGAACACTTTTCACGAGCAAGCGAGCATGCTAAGGTGCCACTCGATGGGCGTTTCTTTTCGCACCGCGCTTTTGTGCAGCGCGTATCTGACGTTGTCGGCCTGCGGCGGCGGTGGTGGTGGCGGCAGTGCAACGCCGTCCGTGCAGGCTCCAACCGCGGCTCCAACTGCAACAGCCGTTCCCGTGACCGGATTATCCGCAGCGTCATCGGCGTATCTTAACCTTGACTTGACGAATCTCGCGAATTATGCCAACCCAACGTTGCCGGCGTACTACGATGCGCAAGTCGCGGCGACCGATAACACGCCGTCGAATAATCCCGTTACGAATGCGGGTGCGACGCTTGGGCGCGTCATCTTCAACGACACGCGGCTCAGTACGACCGGCACGGTCGCCTGCGCCTCATGCCATCAGCAGTCAAACGGATTTAGCGATAGCGCGCAGTTCAGCACCGGCGTGCTCGGGACGCCGTTCACGATCGCGCACGCCATGCGCCTTGGGAACGTCCGCTACTACCAGCCCGGCTCGATGTTCTGGGACAAAACCGCTGCCTCGGTTGAAGCGCAGGCGATCGTGCCGATTCAAAACACGCCGGAGATGGGATGGGATACCGCGCACGGCGGCCTAACCGCGCTCACCGCCAAAATGGCGACGCTCCCGTACTACCCCGAGCTTTTCAACTTCGTCTATGGCAGTACGGCGATCACCGTTGCCGGTTTGCAAAATGCGGTCGCGCAATTCGAGCGCAGTATGATCACAACGGGCAGCCTGTGGGATCAAGGCTACGCTCAGGTCTACGCTCCAAACGGGCCCAATAAGAACCTCGACGTTGATTTGCCGAACTTTACCGTCCAGCAGAATCGGGGCCGGCATCTGTTCATAGTCGGGCCGAACCAAGGCGGTGCCGGTTGCGCCGCCTGTCACGTTCCGCCGACGTTTGCGCTCGCCGCCAATTCGCTCGACAACGGACTCGATGCGAACGAAACCACGATCTTCAAAGCACCGTCGCTCAAGAACGATGCCACCGGCCTCTATATGCACGACGGCCGCTTCTCGTCACTCGCGCAGGTGGTCGCGTTCTACAATTCCGGCGTACAGGAAGGGCCGAATCTCGACCCGCGCCTGAATCCCAACGGCGTTCCGAGCCGGTTGAATCTCTCCGCCGCCGATCAGGCTGCGCTGGTTGCGTTTCTCTCCACGCTGAACGATCCGGCGTTCATGGCCGACACGCGTTTCACGAGCCCGTTCAGGAGCACGGCACCCGCAAGCGTCGCGCGCCGTTAGGTCGCTTACGCGGGCGACTTGGTGAGGAACATGTCTTCGGCTTTGAAGCTCGTGGGAATGTATTGCGTTTTCACCGCCGCATCGATCACCGGTTGCAATTGCGCGGGCGTGAACGACGAGGGCACCTGCGACTGACCCATTTTCGCCAACGTTTCCGGCGGCATTTTCGAAAAATCGGCGAGCATCGGAAGCATCTCTTGGTAGTGAACGTTGACGTAGCTACTGGAGCTCTTCATGACCGCCGCAAACGTGGTCGCCGCATCGCGATGCTCGGTCACCCAGGGTGCAATCGAAAACCACGCGGATGCTAAGAAGGCGGGCGCGATGGCATCGAACGGCGTTGCAATAACGCGCGCGCCCGATGCTTCGGCGGCGCTCAGATAGGGCTCGAACGCCATGATGGCATCGACGCGATGTCCTTGCAATGCCGTCACCGCAACGCTCGGCAACGCGGCGAGAAAGTGCACCGAAGCCGGATCGACACCTTCGCGCGCGAGCCACGCGGTCATGGACAGCCCGAGAATATTCTTCATGACGCCGCCGACGGTTTTGCCGGCCAAGTCCTTCGCCGACTTGATGGTCGAATCGCCGGGAACGACGAGCTTGACGGTCGGCGCCACCGACCGGTAAAGTCCGCCGGGCGAAATGAGCTTGAGCGGAATGCCTTTTTGAAAGGCCTGCACCAGCGTGTATGAGTCGGAGTAGCCGATCTGGACGCTGCCACCGACCTCAGCGGCAAGAATGTCGGCCCCGTTCTGCATCGTTTGAAGCTGCAGATTGAGGCCCGCCTTCGCGAACATGCCTTGACTGCGGCCGTACAGGATGGTCGCCATATCCGGTGACGGCAACAGCCCAACCACGACGGGATTGGACGCGGCGGCGGGAGCGGTTTGCGCCAGCGCAGGCCGCGCGAGCGCCAACGAGGTTGCCGCGCCAACGCACGCGCCAACGAACTGTCCCCGTGAGGAAATCTGAATCGGCTTCACGCGCCGTCCTTCTTTGCCGTTTTGAGCCGACCTTGCCCTCGGCGTAAACGCGACGTCGGCAGCGATAGCACGAATCGAACAAGAATAGCACGTTTCCGCACAAGCCGCGTGGTCCGTTATGCCGTAAGGCTCGCGAGCACGTGGGACGGAGGCATTGCATGAGCATCAGCACGCAGACCCGGAAGTTGGTCGTTCGGTCGTTCGCCGGAATACTTGCCCTCTTGATCGGCGGCGCCGTGCCGGTGCCGGCGGCCGATACCTACGTCATTCCGGTCGACCTGCCGCAAACGGGCTCGGGCAGCCTCTTCGGACAGGGCGAACTCGCCATTCTCCGCCTGCTCGAAAAACGCGTGAACGATACCGGCGGCATTCACGGCCAGCCGTTGCACTTCGACTTCCTTGACGATCAGTCGATCCCGCAGAACGCGGTGCAAGTCGTCTCCAACATGCAGGCGGCAAAACCGGCGGTCATCCTCGGTCCGTCCGTCTCCGCTGCATGCCTCGCCGCCGAGCCGCTCGTCAAAGACGGTCCGGTGCTGTACTGCCTCTCGCCGGCGGTCTATCCGCCGAACGGGAGCTACATGTTCGGTGCGTACATGACCACCGAAGCCATCGAACGCGCAACCGTCCGCTACATTCACGACATGGGCTGGCGGCGCATCGGCATGTTGGCGACGACCGACACGAGCGGCCAGGTCGGAGTTCGCGGTTATCAGCGCGCGATCAACGGGCACGAGAAAGGCTACGCGACGATCGTTGCGCTCGAGCGGTTTAATCCGGACGACGTGAGCGTCGCAGCGCAAGTTGCCAAGATCAAGGCGGCCAACCCGCAGGTCATCATCGCATTTGCCGCCGGAGCCCCGTTCGGAACGATTCTCCGCGCTCTGCGCGACGCCGGCCTGGACCTCCCGGTCGATACGAGCTCGGCGAATACGACGCCGACCGCGCTCGCCCGTTACGCGCAGATCTTGCCGACGACGTTGATCGTCAACGGGTCGCTCTACGACGGCCGGAAATTGCTTCCGCCCGGACCCTTGAAGGACGCGTGCGATGAGTTGGAGACCGTTCTGCGCGTCGGCAACGGCGGCACGCCGGGCGCAACCGAACTCCTCACGTGGGACGCCGGCCGGCTCGTCGTCAGCGCCTTGCGAACACTACCCGCCGGCGCAACGGCCGCACAACTCCGCGACTACATCTCCCAATTGCACGGCTTCGCGGGCGTCAACGGTATCTACGATTTCCGTTCCGGCGACCAGCACGGGCTTACCGATGCATCGGTGATCGTCTCGCGCTGGGATCCGCAGCAAAAACTCATGGTGGCCGTCAGCCAACCGGGCGGAGCCCCGCTGCCGTCGCACTGACGCTGCCGAACTCCGGAATCACGCGCTCACCGAAGAGCTGCAACGACTTCGTCGCCATGTGCGCCGGCATTCCGGTGACTTGGTGGTGCGTCAGCAAGACGTCGTAACCGCAGAGCTGCTGCTGACGTTCGATCGCACGCGCTACGGTCTGCGGGCTTCCGACGAACGCCAGGCCCTCGTCGATCCAGAAGTCGTACGACTTCGCGGTCTGGATATAGATGCGCCCGATCTCCAGCATCTCGGGCGTCTTCTCCGACTCTTTCAAATTGAGCGCGCGGGCAACACCGCGTTGGCCGGCGAGGCCTTCCAGCATGAACGGCTCGGCTTCGCCGCGGGCGAGGTCGTCCGTTTCCGCGACGTGCACGTGACGCACGAGCAGTTTCCGCGGCGACTTCTGGTGGCCGTAGGTCTTCCATTGCTCGAGGTAGCTCGCGAACTTCTCGGCGATGACGTTTTCGACGTCCATGTTCTGCGCGAAGCCGAAGCCGCTCTGCGCAGCATACGTGATCGACGTCGGGCTGTGACCGCCCATCCAGACCGGTGGCGCCGGCTGCTGGTATGGCCGCGGCTGTGGTTGGGCATTTTCGAACGTGAAGTTCGCGCCGTGGTGGGAGAACAGATCGTTCGTCCACGCTTTCTGGATCACGTCCATGACCTCGAGGCCGAGTTCGCGGCGCTGCGTGAAGTCGATGCCCCATGGGCCGAACTCGCGCGCCTGCGTCCCGTATCCGATCGCGAATTCGAGACGTCCGTGCGAAAGCTGATCCACCATCGCCGCATCCTGCGCGAGTCGGATCGGATGGTGCATCGGCAACTGAAAGACCATCGCGCCGAAGCGCAACGTGGACGTCTCGCGGGCGACCGCGGCGAGATACACGTTCGGTGAGGAAATGACCGGAAAGAGCGCGTTTTGGTGCTCGATAAAAAAGTAGTACTCGTAGCCCAGCGACTCGGCCGAACGCGCGAGGTCGATGTGCGCATCGTATGCCGCGGCGAGATCGCCCCGCTGATCGGGTGCGATGGTGTCGAACACACCGAATGCCAACTTGCCCATGTCCCAACGTTCGAAGAACCGCGCCGCCTCCGCTTGCGCGCGCCTTGCCAATATTGTTCAAAAAGTGCTCCCAGGGCGGGGAGGGGCCGCCGGTGGCGGCGTAGCTACCGCCGATGAGCGTGGTGTCGCCCGCCGATGAAATGCTCCCCGTCTCCTCGAGACAAGCCCTTGTCTTGGGTGGTCTGCGGATCGAGCGCGTCCTCATCCATGAAGGCGCGTTTCCGGCGAAGGCGAGCCGCAAACTCCGCATCGTGGCGACGCTCGGCAACGGCTGGGAAATGCAGATCGACCACGGTCAGCGCATGCGTTACGATCACGGCGAAATCTGTCTGCTACCACCGTGGCTGGCACGTCAGTCGTTCTTCCGCGCGAGCGGCGACAATTTGCTCATCTCGGTGGATGATGCGCTGTTGATGCGGCTCGCCGGGGAAATCGGCCTCGACGACCCGTTAGCGTCGCTTCCGTTCCAGAAGCTGACCGACGCGACGGTGCACCAATTGATGGCCTCGATTGCCGACGAACTCGGGCCGAACGGGTATCGTGGACCGGCGTACACGGAAGCGCTCGCGACCGCGCTGATCGGACATCTGCTCCGCGGCCACTTGCAGGCGTCAAACGTGGTGGTTCACGGAACCGGCCTCACGCCGCAACGCTTACGGCGCTGCCAGCAGTACATCGAGACCCATCTCGGTGACGAGTTGTCGATCGACGAGCTCGCAGCCACCGCCGAAATGAGCCGCTTCCACTTCACGCGCGCGTTCAAAAAGGCGATGGGGCAAACCCCGCATCGTTACGTCATCGAACGGCGAATTAGCGTCGCGCGCATGATGATGCAGACCACGTCGCGTCCGGTCAACGAGATCGCGAGCGAACTCGGCTTTGCCAATCAGAGCCATTTCAGCGCGGTATTCAACCAGCAGACCGGCGTGACGCCGTCGGAGTACCGGCGCAACGGCGCGACCGAAGCAGCACGGAGATAACAGAAGTAGCACATTTCCGGCAAGCCGGAGCGCCGGCATTTCGGGAACGTCATCGCGTGATAAGGAGATTAGGTTGAGCATTGTAACGGAGACCACCACGTATAAAGCTAAGGACGGCGTGCAGGTCTCAACGTATGTCGCGCGCCCTGACGGGGCGGGACCGTATCCGGCGCTGGTCCTCGGCTACGAATTCTGGGGGATGCTCGAGATCCCGGCGGGCGCGCCGCACATGCGCGACTGCGCCGCCCGGTTTGCGGAAAACGGCTACGTCGCCGCGGTTCCCGACTACTATGCCGCCCGCGGCCAACAGCCGACGATGGAAGGCGGCACGATCACCGGCTCGCCGAGCGACGAGCAGAGTTCGAGCGACCTGAGCGATGCCGTCGACTGGCTCGAAGGCCTGCCGTACGTCGACGGCGAGCGGATCGGCGTCGTCGGCTGGTGCGGCGGCGGCCGGCAAGCGTGGTTCCTGGCCGCGCGCAGCAAGAAGATCCGCGCTGCCGCATCGTTCTACGGCCGTCCGATCAATCGTCCGACGATGCACGGACCCTCGCCGATCGATCTGATCCCGCAAATGAACTGCGCGCTCTTCGGCGGGTACGGCGCGGCCGATGCCGGGATCCCGGTCGAGTCGGTCGAGAAGTTTCGCGACGCGCTGATCGCGCAAGGCAAGACGGCCGAGATCCACATCTATCCGAACGGGAAACACGCATTCATGAACGACCGCCGTCCGGAAGGCTACGATCGCGAATCAGCCAACGCCGGCTGGCACGACGTGCTCGATTTCTTCGAGCGCTATCTCAAGGTGCCGGTACCCGCGTAGCGCTATTGCCACGCGCCGCCGAAGAGAAGCCCCGGATAGAGCGGCAACTGCAAGACCTTGTAAAACATGCCGTAGACGAAAAGGGTCACCGCAACCGCGGTGGCCCCGCTCGTCAAGAGCCCCCGCTGCGCGCGCCAGCGCAGCGAGGCGAAAACGAACAACGGCACCGACGCTAACACGCCGATCAGCGTGAAGCCGGCGATGAGTGCGAGAATCGGCGCGACACCGGCCCAGAATGCGCGCGCGGGGCCGGTGCTTTGGGCTTCAACCGGAACCTGTGCGCCGGATTGAGGGCGCTCGTCAGCGCTCGACCGGCCGCCGTATCGGTACGCGCGACGATGTCCAGTGTTACGAGCACCAGCGTAATCCACCCGACCAGCAGCGGCATCGCGCGCGCCACCGGCCCGAGCCGATAGGCGGCGATGATGAACGCTGCGGTAACGAGCCAGATCACACCAGGCACGAGGACCGTGCGCATCGCGGCCGGCATCAGATCGGCCGTGCCTTGCGCAGTGCGAAACGCGCCGGCGGCACGACCAGCGCGGCAACGATGAGCACGGCCAACGTCACCGAAATCGGGCTCGCGACGAAGATGCCCCAGCTGCCGTCCGAGATCATCAGGGATTGATGATAGCTGCGCTCGATGATACCGCCGAGCACCATGCCGATGACAATCGTGAGGCGCGGATAATCCTGGCGGATAAGCACGTAACCGAACACGCCGAAGACGCCGCTCACGATGACGTTGCCGATGCTTTGATCGATCGAGTACGAGCCGACGAGCGCGAGGCAAACGACGATCGGCACCAGTACCCGCGTCGGCACGAGCGTGATCGCGGCCAGCGGGCGAACGCAGAGCAATCCGATGAACGATGCCAGCACGCACGCGAGCGTGAGCGCCCAGACGATCCCATAGATTTCCGGCTGATGGTCGATCAGCATCGATGGGCCGGGCTGGAGTCCGTGCAGCATCAAGATGCCGAGAAACACTGCCATCTCGGCGCCGGCCGGAATGCCGAAGCCGAGCGTCGGTATCAGGTGGCTGCCGTCACTCGCGTTGATCGCCGATTCGGCCGCGATGACGCCCTCGATGTTGCCCTTCCCAAACGTCTCCGGCTGTTTCGACACTTGCGAGGTGATCGAGTAGGAAAGAAACGCCGCAACGGTGCCACCGACGCCGGGCACGGCGCCGACGACCGTACCGATCAGCGAACCACGCAGCACGGTCGGCCAATGACGGAGCGTTTCCATCAAACCGGCCGTCATGCGTTCGACTTTCACGTGGGCGTCGGCGTTCGAAACGATCGCGCCGCCCTTCACCGACAAGTTGATCATCTCGGCAATCGCAAAGAGCCCGATCAGGGCCGGCACGATGCGCACGCCGCTCCAGAGGTACTGGCTCCCGAGCGTGAAGCGCAGTTCGCCGGTCACCAAGTCCTGGCCGATGCAAGCGATCATCAGGCCGAGGCCGGCGGTCACGAGTCCGCGCAGCATCTTGCCGCGCGATGACAACGCAACGACGACGAGCCCGAGCATGCCGAGCAAGAAGAATTCCGGCGGCCGGAACAGCAGCACGATCCGGCGCGCCAGCGGCATGACGATCAGCACCGAGATCGTGCCGATTAACCCGCCGATCGAATTCGAACTCGCCGCTGCACCGATCGCGAGCCCCGCTTTGCCTTGGCGCGCGAGCGGATAACCGTCGATCAACGTGGCGGCGCTCGGTGCGGCGCCGGGCGTGTTCAACAAAATAGCGGTGATCGAACTGCCCATCGGCACCGCGCCCATCACGCCGCACGCGAACGCGATCGCACCGAAGGAATCCATCCCGTACGTCAACGGAACGGCGAGCGCGATCGCGGTTGCGCCGCCGATCCCCGGCAATGCACCCACGAACAACCCGTAGGCCATGCCGAGCGCGAGCAACAGGAGTTGCGCCGGATGAACGAGGCTCGCGAACCCCATCCACCAGGCTTGCCAGATCACGGCTTCCCGATAAGCTCCGCATTCTTGACGAAGAATGCATGTTGCGTGGCCACCACGGCCGCGGCTTGGGCTGCATTGCCGGGCGCGAGATTTGCGCTGGCCGTTTTCGCACGTTCCTGGGTGTCGGGATCGCGAATGGCCGCCGCGATCGCGTCGCTGAGACGCTTGCGAATATCCGGCGGCAGTCCGGGCGGTGCGCCGACGAGCGTATCGAGCGAGATCTTCGCGAGGTCGGTCTGATGCACGGCGCGAGAATTCGGCACGCCCGGCACCGCGTTGCCGTCATCGAACGACAGCAGCAGCTTCACCTGATGCGAGGTAATGTACGGCGTGAGCGCCGTCAGGTTCGTGATCACCGCGTCGCCGTCACCGCGGATCACGCCGAGGATGTATTCGGGCGCACTCGGGTAGCCGGTGATGATCTTGCCGTTCAATCCGAGCCGGCGCATCGCAAGCTGCGTCGCGGCGTACGCCGTCGAGCCGGGACCGGCGCTGGTGAACGACACCGGATGACCGAGAGTTTTCAGCCCTGCAATGGAGGTGACCGGCGAATTCGCTGGGACTGCTAACGCGTACGTCTCGTGCGCGACGCGGCCGAGCCAGGTATATTTGTCGATGTCGAAGTCGGTGCTGCCCATCAACTGCAGGAGCAGCGTTCCGGGCATCGCGACGATGCCGATCGTGTAGCCGTCCGGTCGTGCTTTGTAGAGCTGGGTCGGCGCAACCGGTCCCGCGTTGAAATTCTGCGGGAGAATCGTCACGCCCAGCGCTTTCTGGAGCGCGGGAATCAGGAGACGCGCGCTGATGTCGTACGCACCGCCCGGCGCGGCCGGGATGATGAACGTGATCGGCTTCGTCGGGTAATCGGCGGCGCGAACACCGGTGATGGCAGTTCAGAATGGCGGCGATCACGATCGCCGGGAGAAGTAACCGCCGCACCGCCGATGGGATCTTCATGCTAACTCCTCGCCGTTGTACATCCACGGCCGATCCGTGCTTGCTTGCCGGTAGAAGCGCTCGATCTCGCCGAGCGACTGCAGCGTCGTGTCGATCTCATCGAGTCCGTCGCGCAATTGACGGCGGCGAAATTCGGGCAGCGCGAAGGTGAGCTTGCGTCCGCGCGGCGAGATGAGGGTGAGGTTCTCGAGATCGAGCGTGAGCAATGCGCCCGGAGCGCCGGCCGCGCACTCATCCGCCAGCCGCACCGTTTCGCTCTCGTCGAGTTCGATCGGGACGATGCCGTTCTTGAAACAGCCCGATTGGAATAGCGGACCGAAGCTCGGCGCGATGACCGCGCGAATGCCGAACGCGAGCAGCGCCCAAACCGCGTGCTCGCGCGCGCTGCCGCAGCCGAAGTTCGGCCCTGCGATGACGAACCGCGCTTCGCGAAACGGCGGGCGGTTCAGGACGAAGTCCGTCACTTCCGTACCGTCATCGTTGAAGCGCCAGAAACGGAAGAGGTCGGTCGACTTCACCGATTCGGCCGCACCTTGCGTTGCAGCGCCGCCCTTTTCGGCCGGCGTCCGCGGCGCGATGATCATCGGGTCGATGTTCGGGCGCAGGATCGCTGCGGCCGCGCCGGTCACTTCGCTCATGATGCGAACTCCCGGACGTCGACGATGTGACCGGCCACCGCGACGGCCGCGGCAGTCGCCGGGCTCGCAACGTGCGTGATGCTTTGCGGTCCCTGACGATTCGGGAAGTTTCGCGCGATCGTTGACACGGCGCGCTTGCGCGGCCCGAGCAACTCCGTGAAGCCGTTGCCTTGACCGCCGCACATCGAGCAGCCCGGCTCACCCCAGTGGAAACCCGCGGCTTGAAAGATGACGTCGAGCCCCTCGGCCTCCGCTTGACGCTTCACCGCTTTCGATCCCGGAATGACCCACGCATCGAGCGACTTCGCAACGGCGCGGCCTTTGGCAACGGCAGCGGCGGCGCGCAGATCCGAGATACGATTGTTCGCGCACGAACCGATGAAAACGAAATCCACCGGCGTTCCGGCAATCGGTGCACCCGGCGTGAGGTTCGTATAGGCCAGCGCCGCTTCGAGCACGGCGCGGCGCTCGCTATCCGGCTCGTTGGCGGGATCGGGAACGTTCTCGCTGATTCCGATGACGAAATCGGGCGCGGGACCCCACGTGATCAGCGGCTCGATGCGGCTGACGTCGATCGTGACGTCGCGGTCGAACGCGGCGTCGTCGTCCGACCCGAGCTGCAGCCAGTCGCGCACCGCCGCATCCCAATCGTCAGTCGACGGCGCATATTTGCGCCCCTTGAGATAATCGACGGTCGTGCTATCTGGCGCGATCATCACCACCCGCGAGCCGAGTTCGACGCCCACGTTGCAGCACGTCAGGCGGCCTTCCATCGGCATCGCGCGGATCACCGGTCCGGCAAGTTCAACCGCGTAACCGGCGGCGCCGGCGATGCTCAGCTCACGCAGCACGTGCAGCATCATATCTTTCGCGGTGATGCCGGCGCCGGGCGTTCCTACGAGCGAAATCCGCATGACCGGCGGCTTCTTGAGGATGACGGTTTGGGTGGCGAGCGTGTGCAGCACGTCGCTCGCCGTTGAGGCCCACGCCATCGCACCGAGCGCGCCCGAGGTGCACGCGTGACTGTCGAGCACGGTGAACGTGCTTCCCGGCCAGACGATCGCGAGTTCCGGCGCGACGATGCTGGTGATGCCCTGATCGGGATCGTCCGCGTCGAAATGCGTGGCCCCGAATTGCGTCGCTTTGTCGTGCATCATCGTGGTCCAGGAATTGCGCCGCGAGGCGGCTTGCGCAGGGCCTTCTACGAGCGTGGGTACGGTGTGGTCGGACACGGCGAACGTGCGCTTGGGGAAACGCAGCGGCAGACCGCGTTCTGCGAGTTGCACGAACTGCGGGGACGAGAGGTCGGTGAGCATCTGCGCGTCGACGAAAATGAGGCCGAAGCCGTCGCCTAGATCCTTGACCAAATGGCGGTCCCAGATTTTCTCGAACAGCGTTTTGCCCATCACGTGGGCGGCTTCGCGCAGCCGTCCTGGGGGTCCGCCCGATTCTTGGGTATGCGTTCGGCATGGATACAAAGAACGTACCGGCAGACGATGACTTTGAGGACGAAATCGAACGGGCGGTCGAAGACAAGCGCGAGGGCGTCCTGGCAGCGGACGCTACCGGCATGGTCCAGAGCGAAGAGGCGCACGTCATCGAGCTGGTCGATGGGGAAGAGCTTCCGCCTACGTAGTTCGTGCGCTTCGCGGTAGGCGTCAACTACGCTCCCGATGATGCCCGCACGATCCAAGCCGATCTTGCCGGCATCGCCGCGGCGGGTATCACCGACGTGCGGTTTTTGGTGCCGTGGGATGGACCGCCGTCGGTGCTCGATGATCTCGAGTCGCTGGTCGCGCGCGTCGCCGAGGCGGGCCTTCGCTGTCTGCCGTCACTGACGTGCAATCCGGGGATCGGGAACATTTACGTCGGGCCGCTGCTCGATCGGCAAGTCGCGTTCGCGCAGGATGCGGGCTCGCGGTTGCGGGCGCATCCGGCGATCGCGGCTTGGGATATCGGGCATGCGTTCACGCTTACGAGCCCGCCGCCGGCCGGCAAACTCAGTACGGGCGAGCATGGGAGCGAGCCGGTGGCGGAACGCATGCTCGCGGGCTGGTCGAAGAAGCTCGCCGATGCGTTTCGTACGTCGTCGGCGCTACCGGCGACCGTCGGCACGACGAGCGATGACCTGATGCATGATAACAACGTGCGCCTTGCGACGCTTTGCGCTCCACTGAGGTTTGCGTCGATGCAAGGGTCGAACGTGTCGTTACCGTTCGTTCGTGATCGCCTCGATCCGAAGCGCTGCCGTTTCTTGCGATGATTACGGCGGGGTTTTCGTACAAGCCGGTGCATGTCACCGGGTTTGGGAATCCGTCGTATCCGTATTATACGGATGAGGAGAACGCTGCGTATTGCACGCAGGTGCTCGAGCGGCTGCACCAGGATGGGCGGCTTGGGGCGTACTGGTTCAACTGGCCGGGGAGTGATAGTCCCGTGACGGCGGCGCTGGGTGCGTTTGCGCGTGAGGAACGTGAGACCGTGACGGCACGGGATATGCCGATGATCTCGAGTACGTATTATTATCGTACGCTGCCGACCAGCACGCAGACGTTGTACGATGCGTTTCTCGGGTTTATCGAAGAGCGTCGTATCGTGTCACCCTGAGTTGGCGAAGGGCCGCCGCAATCGAGGTCGCTGAGTGGCGGTCCCTCGACGGCGCGCCTGCGGCGCTTTGCTCGGGATGACAGCGGGGCCACATGGCCTCTATTGCCTATTGCTGTGCTGCGTTAGTTGCCGTTGGCCCAGGCTCGTTGGGCTTGGGCGCATTCGGTGTGCAGGTTCATGAAGCGGTCGACGTCGTCTTTGTTGACGAAGGGGTTGGGGTCGCCAGGTTTGCGGGCGCGGATGGCGTCGAGCTTTTGCAGCGTGTTGTCGTACTCGGCATGGATGTGGATGATCGTGTCGACGCCGGCTTTGTCTTCGAGGTCTTTGAAGCGCTGGGACGAGGCGATGTAGGTGGTGGCCATCGTCGCCATATCGGGGAACATTTGCACGCCCTCTTGGACGAGGCGCATGAAGTCGCCGCCCAGCATTCCGGCCATGTGCCGCTGGGTGCCGTCTTTCAGCGGAAAGATCAGGGAGAGATTCCCGGGTGTGGACGTCGGGGTTGAGTACAAGGTGACGGTCGTATCGCCGAGGGTGAGCTTCTCGCCGTCGTAGGCCACCATGTCGCGCACCGGTTTGACGCTCGCGGGGGAGTTGTCTTTGGCGAGCAGGTCCCAGTCGACGGCCGACATGATCACGTGTGCGCTCGGCACCATCTTCTTCAGCGCGTTGATGCCCCACGATTGGTCCGAGTGCGAGCGTACGACGATCGCGTATTTGATGTTAGCCGGATCCAGTCCGAACGTCTTCAGCTCGTTCACGAGTTCGGGCGTTACCCACGGGAAATTCGTGTTGAGCAGGATGATGCCGGCCGAGGTGGTCAGCGCCCACGTCGATTCGGTTTGCGTTCCGATGTAGTAGAGGTTGTCGAACACGCGAACGGGCGGCACGTACCATTGATCGCGCGGGGTCGGCACGAGCTTCTCTTTTTCTTCCGGCTCGCCGGCGCCGACGAACGGCGGCTTTGCAACGGGCTTCGGCTGCGAGCAGATCAGCTTGAACATCGAACTGTAGGTTTGCCACGGCTTCGCGTTCGGGCCCGGCGGCGATACGAGCGCCGTCGCTGCGGCGACATGCGCCTGCGCGGCCGATACGGCCTGACCGTTCGCATCCGATGTGATGCCGCCGGCGAGCAGCGCCGTGCACAGCGCCGCGCTCCAGAAACGTCTCAAGTAGAAACGACCGTTTGCAGCAGTTCGCGCGCGTCGAAGCGCTGGGGAATGTTCTTGTACTTCGCCATCAGGTCGATCACGGGTTGAATCGCCGACGGCTCGACCGTGGGCGGCGTGAAGCCGTGGCGCATGTCGACCGCAACCTTCGGGTCCATGCCCGAATACGACGCCATGATCTGGCTCGTCTCCGGGATGTGCGCGTTGCTGTAGGCAGCGGCACGCTGGAGCACCTTGGCGAAGCGCGCGACGGTGTCTTGATTCTTCGCCGCGTAGTCGCGGCTCGAGAAGTAGACGACCTCGAGGATCGGGCGTTCGTAGCCGGTCAGCTCGTCGATGAAGAACCGCAGCTTGCCGGCGCGCACGTCCTGCATCATCACGGGCTCGGCGATCAGGCCGGCGTCGATCCGGTTCTGCTCGATCGCGGCGGAGACGGCAGCGGTCGGCGGCAGTTCGATGAACTTCACCGTTGAGGAGTCACCGCCGCGCGCGTCGATCAGCGCGCGCAAACCAAGGTAGGCGATGTCGCCGATGGCCGAGCACGAGACGACCTTGCCCTGAAGGTCGAGCGGCGTGCGCAATGGCGAATTCGCGGCTACCACGATGCCCGCGGTCGCGACGTCCTTGCGGTAGATGATCGACGGGGCGACGATCGCAAACGGCAGATTTCGCGCATACGCCGCGATGATCGACGTGATGCTCGCCATCCCGATGTCCTTCGCTCCGCCCACGATCGATTGCGCAACGACCGCACCGGTCGTGGCCTGCTGCCAATCGACGTCGAGACCGGCCTGGCGAAAGAGTCCCGTATTCAGCGCGTAGAGAAACGGGCGCACCGCATCGGCAACCGACGCGATGAAACGCACCGGGGTCAGCGGCGCATTTTGCGCGAGCGCCGCCGGCGTTAACGCCGCAGCCGCTGCGCCGCCGATCATCGCCGCACGCGTGATCGCCATCAGAAGCGGACCAGCAGCTCCGACTGCAGCGCTTCGTGCCAATCGGCGCCCTTTTCGACCGTATGGTTGCCGCCGCGCAGCGCGCGGAACGTGGCCGGATCGGTGCCGCGCGGGGAGCCGCCGGCTTCGACCGTATCGACCGCTTCGAGCAACAGACGGCGCAGCACGATCACCGCGCGATCGGTCGTGCCGAGATGTTCTTTCGAGCGATCGACGACCGGGCCCATCCCCACTTGCAGCGCGATGTCTTGCGTGTTGATGCCCGGGATGCCGGTAAACGTGCGCTTCTGCAACTCGCGGTCGATGAAGAAGTCGTTGGAGAGCTGCGCCTTCAGGCGGAACGGACGATCGGGATCGAGGTCTTCGGGACCGCGTCCGATCTCGTGCTCCGACTCCTCGATGAACTTCTGCGTCAGCGGCACGGCCGGGTTATCGGAGTACATGAAGTTGTAGATCACCGTGTGCGTGTCGTCCATCGGCACCCAGTAGTGGCCGTTGATCGTGAGGATCTCCGGATCGAAGGCGTGGTTCTGCCCGCGGATCTGCATCACCGGCATCACGTAGTGATACACGCGCACGTGCTGCAGATCACCGCGCGACCGAATGCCGGTGTAGAGATAGCCGTAGCCGGTCGGTTCGACTTCGATGCGCGGCACCGTGGCGTCGTAGTTGCTCAAGAAGGAACGGTCGCCGATCTTCTGGTTGTGCAAGATCAGCACGTGCGCGGAATCGAAGCCGCCTTCGACGGCCTGCAGGTAGTTGCAGTCCTCGTACGTTTTCGAGACATGGCGATGCGATGCCGGCGCGCGCAGCAATTCGCCGTCGGGCGGTGCCGGCTGGAACTCGGGCGGCCCCATGTAGGTCCACAGCATGCCGCCCGCTTCGTAGGTCGGGTAGGCGTTGATCGTGACCTTCGTTTTGAACAGCGAATCCGGCGGTTCCGACGGCATGTCGACGCACGTGCCGTTGCGATCGAACTTCCAACCGTGATAGACGCAGCGCAAACCGCACTCTTCATTGCGGCCGAAGAACATCGGCGCGCGGCGGTGCGGGCAGAATGCGTCGACGAGCCCGACCTTACCGTCGCTGTCGCGAAACGCGACCAGATCTTCGCCGAGGATACGCACGCGTATGGGCGCACCGTCGGGCTCCGGCAGTTCGCTCGAGAGCGCCGCCGGCAGCCAGTAGCGCCGCAGCGTTTCCCCCATCGGCGTTCCGCGGCCCACGCGCGTCAAACGTTCGTTTTCTTGCGGCGTCAACATACGCGGTGGGTCTCCTAAGATGCGAAGCGGCGGGGAGCACGAATGGGGGTTCGAAAAGCGTTTTCTGCGCGCTCTCGTTGCCGCCTCCGGAGGATCTCGCATCATGGTCGTTCCCCGTGCTCACGCGCTCACCATCATGGCGGGCGCGGCGCTCGCCTTCCCAGCCGCGGTGGGCGCACAAACCCCGGCGGTGGTGCGCATCGGAACGCCGGGCAACGACGGCAACGCGCTCGCCTACTACGCCTTCGAGAACGGCGTCTTCCATAAGTACGGCATTACGGCCCAAATCCAGACGATCCGCACCGGCAGCGGCGCGGGCATCGCGGGCGCCGTGATCGGCGGCGCGCTCGACATCGGTGAAGGCGACATCATCGCGGTCGCGGCCGCGCGCGAACATGGGCTGCCGCTGGTTCTCATCGCGCCGTCGTTTCTGCATCGCGGTCCCGCGCCCGTCAGCGCGCTGATCGTCGCCAAGAGCTCGGCGATCCACACCGGCGCCGACCTCAACGGTGCGACGATCGCCGTCCCGTCCCTGACCGGTCCGGCGAAGCTGGTGACTGTTGCATGGTTGAAAAAGAACGGTGCCGATCTTGCATCGGTCAAGTACGTCGAACTTCCGCAAACGGCGATGGCCGCGGCGATCGCCCGGGGCACCGTGGCCGCCGCGACGACCACCGAACCGAACCTGGCCGGCGCACTCGACGACGTGCGCGTGCTCGGCTACGTCTACGATGCGATCGGCAACCCGCTGCAAGTCACGAGCTGGTTTGCGACCGAAGACTGGGTCAAGGCGAACCCCGACGTCGCTCGCCGTTTCGTCGCGGCCGTGCGCGAATCGGCCGTGTGGGCCAACAATCCGAAAAATCACGCCGCGTCGGCAGCCATACTTCAGAAGTACACGCCGTTCAGCGCGGACCTGCTGCCGAAGATGCATCGCGCGCAGTACGGCGAGTACTTCGATCCGGCGACGATCCAGCCGCTCCTCGATGCGGCCTACGAGCAGAAGTCGCTACAAAAGCCCATCGCGGCAAAGGATCTGTTCAGCAGCATCGCCGCTACGCATTAGGCGATGGTGGCGGTCCCTCGACAAGCTCGGGATGACAACTATCATGTCAACTATCCCTGACAGTGGGCGAGAATTGCTGGGAGCGCGATCTCGGTGCCGGTGCGGAGGGCGAGGACGTTCGGGCCGCCGGTTGCATCGGGGTTGATCTCGATCACGTTCACACTCGCGTCGCCGACGCGGCCGAGCGACGCGGCGGGATACACCGCGAGCGAGGTTCCGCCGACGATGATGAGATCGGCGGCCTGAGATTCGTGCGCCGCGCTTTCCCACGCGCCTTCCGGTAACGACTCCCCGAACCACACGACGTTCGGCCGCAGCTTGCCGCCGCACGCGTGCGCGATGCGCGCGAGATCGAACGGTGCATCGAGCCTCTCGCGATACGCGCAGCCGGTGCAGCGCACGGTTTGGAGATCGCCGTGCAGTTCGACCAGCGCGCGCGAACCCGCGCGCTTCTGCAGGCCGTCGACGTTTTGCGTCGCGTGAAAGACGTGCGGCACGACGCGCTCGAGTTCGGCCAGCGCGCGATGCCCCGCGTTCGGTTCGGCAGCGGCATAGGCTTCGAACCGCTCGTTGTACCACGTCCACACGAGCACCGGATCGCGCTCGAATCCCGCGCGGCTCGCGAGTTCTTCGAATCGCTTCTCTCGCCAGTAGCCGCCGTCGCCGCGAAACGTTTTCAGGCCCGAGGCGACGCCGAGCCCGGCTCCGGTAAGAACGAACACACGCTGTGCCCGCTGCAACCAGGCCGCTGCTGCTTCGACCTCATGCGCATCTAGCGACATTCCGGCAAGATGCGGCCCAGGCGCGCGATCGCCTCTTCCATCGTTGCCTCATCGTGCTCGGCAAATCCGAAGATGAATTCGCCCGGTACCGGATCGCGCAGATGATGCGGCGCGGTGCTCATCACCGCAACGCCGGCGCGGCGCGCACGTTCGATGAAGCGGCCGGTTTCCAAGAGCGGCAACCGCACGACGAGGTGCATGCCGGCGCTTTCGCCGCTCACCTCCAGCCCATCGCCGATGTGGCGACGCAAGGAATCGAGCAGCGCCGCACGCCGCGCGCGGTAGAGCACCCGCATCCGCCGCAAATGACGTTCGAAGCCGCCGTCGACGATGAACGACGCAAGCGCGCGCTGTTCGAGAATCGGCGACTGACGGTCGGCGAATCCCTTGGCCGCCTGCAGAACGTCGCGCAGGGCCGGCGGCGCCACGACGTAGCCGATGCGCAGTGCCGGAAACATCGTCTTCGAAAACGTCCCGACGTACACGACGCGACCCGATGTATCGATGCCGTAGAGCGCGGGAATCGGCCGGCCCTCGTAGCGATAGGCGCTGTCATAGTCGTCTTCGACCACGATCGCGCTGTTGCGCTCGGCCCAGGCGAGCAAGGCGCGACGCCGCGTCGCCGCCAGCAGCACGCCGAGCGGAAATTGGTGCGACGGCGTGACGTAGACCAGCCGCGCGCCCGCAGCATAGCGCTCCAAGGCGTCGACCCGGATGCCGTCGTGGTCGACGGCGATCGCGCGCAGGTCGGCGCCGTGCGCGCTGAACGTGCGTTGCGCACCGAGGTAGCCGGGCTCTTCGAGCGCGACGACATCGCCGGGTTCGACCAGTACGCGAGCCACCAGATCGATCGCTTGCTGCGAACCGTTGACGATCGTCACGTCGCGCGCGGTGCACGCGATCCCGCGCGCCCGTCCCAAATACGCTGCGATCGCCGCGCGCAACGGCAGATAGCCGGCCGGATCGGCGCTGTAGTCGAGCAGCGATCCGTCACGCGACGCGCCGGAAAGCGCTCGGCGCCATTCGGCGTGGGGAAACGCGCTGAAGGCGGGGCGGCCGTCGCGAAAGTCGATCAGCCCCGCGCGGCGCGGCGGTTCGAGCGGTCCGGCCTCGGTGAGCGACGCGCCATAGGTGGAAAGCCGTATCGACGCCTTACCGCCTTCGGCGTCGTCGGCGCCGCGCGGTAACGGGCTTTCCGGTAACTCCGCGCTGACGAACGTGCCGGAGCCCGTGGTTGCTTGCAGGTAGCCTTCACTGTGAAGCTGCGCGAAGCTCGATACAATCGTCGAGCGCGAAACGCCAAGCGCTTCGGCGAGCGCGCGCGTTGAAGGCAGCCGCGTCCCCGGTGCAACCTGGGCGTTGAGAATCGCCCCACGCAGTCCTTCGTAGAGTTGCCGATGCAACGGAACGTTGCTCGACGCGTCGAGTTCGAGCGGCAACTCCATGCTTTCGGGTGGTATGCTCTCCTTCCACCAAAATGGTACTTGAGTACGACCACTCGCGCCATTACGCTATGTGACACCGAAACAGTTCCGTTTTGTCCATCTTGCGTACGCTCCAGCGTGCAAGACGGCGAAGCATGCGTGGAACTGATTTCCGTCACGTCACGACGTCTTTAGCAATTTTATACAAACGACCACTCAGCGTCGTGATGCGCGTCGCAAATTGACATTCTTGTCGCGCGCGCTCTCCTCTATAGTTCTCCTAACGTCAACGCCCCTCAATGTCGTTCAGGAGATGCAATCAACCATGTTACCGCAAGCAACAAGCCTGCGCACCCACTGTCTGAGCTTCTGGACCGTCCTGGCTCAGAGCATTGCGCTGATCTCACCGACGATGACTGCGGTGCTGATCGTACCACTGATGTTCGGCACGACCGGCAACGCGAGTTGGCTCGCCTACGCGTTCGGCACGATCATGCTGTTATTCGTCGCATTCAACCTCAACCAATTCGCACGCCGCTCCTCGCACACCGGATCGATGTTCTTGTATTCGGTGGCGGGACTGGGGCCAACCGCGGGCGGCATGGCCGGCTGGTGTCTGATCTGGGCCTACATGTTCATCGGAACGGCCGGGGTCAGCGGCTTCACCATTTTCGCGCAGCAGCTGCTCGTGATGATGCACGTCAACGTCCCGGCCGTCGCGCTGTTTGCGCTGTGCGCAGCGATCTGCTGGTACTGCGCCTACAAAGACGTCCGTCTCTCGGCCGTGCTGATGCTCGTGCTCGAGGCGGTCTCGGTCGCGCTTATCGTGGTCCTCGCGTTCGCGGTCCTCGGACACCACAACTTTGCGCTCGATGCCGATCAGCTCTCGCTCAAGGGCAATACCCTCAACACCCTCGGCCTCGGCGTCGTAGTCGCGATCTTCAGCCTCGTCGGCTTCGAAGCGGCGACGGCGTTTGGTGAAGAAGCGAAGAACCCGCTCAAGAATATCCCGCGCGCGGTTATCGTGAGCCTGATCCTGACCGGCGTGTTCTTCATCTTCATCACCTACGTCGAAGTTTTGGGCCTGCGCGGCGTGAAGCCGTCGCTCGATGCGCAAACCGCCCCGCTCTCCACCCTCGCGACGATGATGCACCTCGACGTGCTGCAGATCCCGATCGATCTCGGCGCCATGTTGAGCTTCTTCTCGCTCGCCCTCTCGTGCATGAATGCCGGCGCACGCGTGATCTTCCAAATGGGCCGCCAAGGGTACTTCCACGAAGCCACCGGCAACGCGCACACCACCAACGAAACGCCGCACGTCGCGATCACGATCTACGCGCTGCTCGAGTTCGGGATCCCGGCGATCATCCTCTCGTTCAAAGGTCTGGCCGTCACCGACGTCTTCAACGACGCCGGAACGTTCGGTGCCTTCGGTTTCCTCGGCGCGTACATCTTCGTCTCGGTGGCGGCACCGATGCATCTGAAAAAGATCGGAGAGTTGCGCCCGCGCGACATTGCCTACTCGGTCGCGGCGCTCGTGTGCCTGCTCGTGCCCGCCATCGGCAGCGTCTATCCGGTTCCCGCACCGCCGGTCAACACGTTCGTCTACGCCTTCCTGCTGTACTTCCTCATCGGCCTCGCAGTCTTCGTGGCTCGCCGCAGCAGGCCGCAGACGGAGCCGATGGAACTCGCAACCGATGCTGCAGCCGCATGAAGGGGCGATCATAGAACCGTTCGTCGCGCGGTTACGCGTCTTCCCATTCAAGTCGCTGGACGGCGCTGACGTGAAAACGTCGGCGCTCGTCGCGCGCGGCGGATTACGATCCGATCGCGCGTTCGCGTTGTTCGACGAGAACGGCGGCTTCGTCAATGCGAAGCGCGAACCGCGCGTGCACGAACTGCGCGTCGGGTACGATGCGGACGTCACCCGCGCGACGTTCGTGAGCCCGCGCATCGCGACGCCGTTCAGCTTCGCGTTCGATGACGACACACACGCGCTGGAAAGCTGGTTGAGCGTCCATTTCGAGCGGCCGGTCACGGTGCGCTGCGACTTGGACGGCGGCTTCCCCGACGATCTCAAAGCACCCGGACCGACGCTCGTATCAACGGAAACGCTGGCCGCAATCGCCAGCTGGTTTCCGGGTCTCTCCGCCGACGACGTGCGCCTGCGCTTGCGGGCCAACATCGAACTCGGCGGCGTCCCCGCCTTCTGGGAAGACGGGCTGTTCACGCGGGCCGGCGAGGTCGTGCCGTTTCGCATCGGCGCTACCGTGCTCGAAGGCACGAACCCATGTGCGCGCTGCATCGTCCCAGGCCGCGACGCGCGAACGGGCGTCGCGCTTCCCACCTTTGCCAAAGTTGTCTCGCAGCAGCGCGCGGCCACGCTGCCCCGCTGGGCCGAGCGCAGCCGCTTCGATCACTTCTATCGCCTGACCGTGAACACGCAGGCCGGAGCCGGTCAATCCGGGCGCACGATCGCCCTCGGAGACGTGCTCGAACCGTTGGTGGCAACGGCGCACTAAAGTGATTCGAAGTACGGGGACCGCCGGGAAGGCGGCGGGAATTGGCACTCGTGGCCTATGCCGGAGTACCGGTTCATGCGCTCCGTATGGCGGCCTGTTTGGTGGCCGTCGGCCTTGTCATGTCCGGGTGCGCGGGTAGCGGAAGCAGCACGAAACAAACCCCCGCCGCCCTCGCGCCGACCGCCGGTGCGGCGCCGCAAGTGAAGCTCGGCCAAGCCTCAATCACGATCACGGTTCCACAAGCCGCAACGGGTGCGGCGACGGCGCGACGGCCGGCCTTCATCTCCGCGAGCGCACAATCGCTTTCGATCTCGAGCTACGCGGTGTCCGGCGGCGTACCATTTGGACCGGCACTAGCGACGAGCAATCAGAATCTCGTTGCGACCGCACCCGGCTGCACCGGCAGCGGTCCGGTCCAGTGCACGGTCACGGTCGCCGCACCGATCGGTCAAGCCGGCTTCAGCGTCACGATTTACCAAGGCCTCAATCAGACGGGCGCGACGCTCTCGTCATTGCCGCAGTCGCCGGCAACGGTGTTCACGATTGCCGAGGGACAAACGAACGTCGTTCTGCCGCTGATCCTCAACGGCGTTCCGGCATCGGTCGTCGTTGCACCGCAAGTCACGAGCGTAAACGGCGGCGTTTCCACGACCATTCCGGTTTCGGTCGTCGTGCAGGATGCCGGCGGAAATATCATCGTCGGGCCGGGCGCCTATGCAAATCCGATCACGTTGACGAACACCGACGGCTCCGGCACGACGACACTCTCGACCACCACGCTCACGGCTCCCGGTCAAACCGTGACGCTGACCTACAACGGCGGCTACTTCGCATCGCCGCTGACCCTCAGCGCAACGGTGAGCGGCGCGACGGTTACGCCGGCGTCCATCACAGAGATTCCAGGTGCGCTCGTCGTTGCGTGCTCGAGCGGCTGCGGCGCCGCAAACGGCAGCACGCCCAATCCGGTTGCGATCAGCGAAGGCGGCTACGGCAGCGGCACGTTCACGCTCAGCGGCGGCGGCACGTCGTGTAACTTCGATCCGGCAACGAGCATCACCGCGAGCAACGGCAGCGCCGGCGTGAACGTCTACGGCGATCCCGCAGGCGGCACGTGCACGCTCTCCGTCACCGACTCGCACTCGCAAAATCTCACGGCGACGCTATCGTATCCCAGCGCCGGAACGCCGACGGTCGTTTCCTCTTGCAGCGGCTCGCTGCCCAAGCCCGCCGATCCGTTCGGCGGCACGCTGTATGTCTACAACTGCTCCACCGGCGTGCAGTACGGCAGCTACCTCGCGGTGCCGTTGGATTCGACCAACAATCCGCCCAGCTCGTTCGTCATCGCGATTTATGCGAACGTGAATCAACCGCCGGTGTACTCGTTCGTGAACAACACCAACCGCTACGAAACCGGCGCGTCGATCTCGGCGCCGAACGTCGTTTGGGCCGGCCAGTACGGCAACACCTTCGTCAATTTCTCCCAGCTGATTCCGCCGTAGAATCAGCCGAGGATCACGTCAGGCCGGTAGGCTGCGCGCGCGGTAGACTTCGCGCGCGGAAGGCGAGCGCGATCATCGTTGCGCCGATGACGAAACCATAGATCGCGATCATCAGCACGATATAGACGAGGCCGGTCGCCGGCGCCAAGAGCACGATGAATCCGAAAATAACCGAGATGACGCCGAAAAGTATGTAGAGCCATTCGCCGGGAACGTGCGCGCGCACGCGAAACGCCGTGACGATCGCGAGCACGCCGGTGATGATGGCCCAATAGCCGACCAGGTATGCGAGCGTCAGCGCGCTGAGTCCGGGCCACGTGAAGATGGCAAGGCCGACCACGACGCCCAAGATGCCCTCGAGCAGCAACACCCACCAGTGCGCGTCGGAACGCATGACGCTAAATGATTTCCAGATCGCGACGGCGCCGTCGACGATGAGATAGGCGCCGATCAGCAAGACCGCGACGGCCAGCGTCGCGCCCGGAAAGATCAGCGCCAACACGCCCAACGCAAGTCCGAACAATCCGCGGATGAGAAACAGCCACCAATAGCTGCGAAGTTGGCTAACCATGTCCTAGCCCTCCAAGCTCGAGCATACGGCCGAGCCTTAGCTACATACCCGGCAAAACCCGCCGCGAAGCCGGCAGCGCATCATCCAGCGGCGTCACGTAAAACGTCGCTTCCGGCTCGCCCGCAAAGCGATAATCGAGACGCCGCGCCGTACCCACGTGAGCGTACGCCGCATACAAATATGTGGGAATGTCGAACGGCGCGCCCGTATTCGTTGCGGGCAGCACGAGCTCGGCATGTTGCGGAACGGCGACCGGACGATACCAGCGCATCCACTGCGCGAGTTGTCCCCGCCGAACGACGATGTACGATGGGATCCCATACCAGAGCAACTCGGATGAGGTCTCGTAGCGATCGGTATAGATCGTCACACCGCGTGCCGCGTCGGCGCGCAGATCGTCCGCTAGCGGACGAAACGCATACATCCCCGACGCGAACTGCCGCCGCAGCGAAGGCGCCGCATGAAAGGCCGCCGCCTGTGCGCGTTCGGGCAGGGCTAGGAAGATCGCGGGGACGGTCGCGACCGCCGTGCCGATGCCGAGCATCGTCAACGCGGTGCTCCGGCAGAGCACGCTCGTTCGAGCGAGTACCGCACCGCAACCGATCGCCAGCGACGCAGCCGGACCGAGGATCCAATACGTTTCGGTTTGCGTTGCGAACGAGAGCGCAAACAGAATGATCGGCAGCGGCAGCGCGGTCCACGCAACGAGCGGCAGCGCCGGAGCGCGCCGCAAGGCGACGAACCACGTCAGCCCGACGATCAGCAGCCCGTAGAGCAGCGTGCGCAAGGTGATGACGTTGAACAGCATGCCGAGGCCGAACGTCATCGATTGACGGTGCACGAATTCAAACGCAAACGTCTCCCACCCGACCGACGCGTTCCAGACCAGAAACGGAATATACGCGACGATCGCGATCGCGCATGCGGCGGCAACGGGCCGCAGCAGATCGCGCCGCGTCACGATCGCCCACGCGGCGATGCCGAACACGAGCGCCCAGCCGAACGTGCGCGAATAAACGCATGCCGCGAGTGCGGCACCGAGGCCGATCACGGCTTGCGGCGAGGCTCGCCGGCCGACCGCGGCCGCAGCCCACAGCGCGAACGCCCACGACGCGATGTATGCGCCGTCGGGAATGCACTCCGCGAACTCGAGCTTCGTTTGCGGGATCAACGCGAAGACGATCGCCGCGTAGGCGCCCGCACGCGAACTGCCGGTGAGGATCTTCGCTGCCATCCCCGCCGCGAGCGCCGCAAGTGCCTCGGCGATGATGAACGGCAAGCGCACGGCCCCGTAGCTGTGGCCGAAAAGCGCGCCCAGAGCGATCAGCCACGCAACCATCGGCGGGTGATCGGTATAGCCGAACGACGGGTGCAGGCTCCAGGTCCAGTAATAGGCTTCGTCCAGGGTCAAGGGAAAGTTGAACGCGGCGTAGGCGCGAAGGAGGGACAAGATGGCAACCACCACCACCGCTCCCAAAACCGGTCGGGACATCAGCAAGCGCGTTCTGCTCGCGCTCTTGGTCGCCTTCGCTATCGTGCCGGCGGCCGCGCCCGCGCTCGCGCAAACGGCACCGGCCCCGGTTCCGATTCCGGTGCAGCCCGCGCCCAGCGCGATGGGCTACTACATGATGCAGGGCAATCGCATCGTGGGCGGCCCCTACGCCAGCGGCCCGGCGTGCATGAAAGCCGTCACGGAATTGATGAAATCGCTGCCCGCCAACATCGCGCCGATCGTCTGCGCACACCGCAAGCCCTAGGAGACCTATGCGTCAACGAACGTTTTTCGCGCGGCCGCTTATCGTAGCCGCTGCGCTCGTATGTAGCGGCGTATCCGTTCAAGGCGCCGACGTACCGGGACTCACGACGATCCGCATCGTCGACGCCGGACAAGACGTGGATGCGGAAGCGTTTTACGCGCAAGACCTCGGTATCTTTAAAAAATACGGCATCAACGCCGAGATCACGCTCTTGCGCAAGGGCGGCGGCGCGGCGGCCGTGGCTGCGGTTGCCGGCGGCTCCGCCGACATCGGCGAGGGCGATCTCGTGTCGGCTGCCAACGCGCACCAGCGCGGCATCCCGATCGTGCTGCTCGCGCCGTCGGGCATCTTCCGCGCATCGGCGCCGACCACCGAAGTGATCGTCGCCAAAGATTCGCCGATCAAGTCGGGCAAGGATCTCGAGGGCAAGTCGATCGCGCTGATCTCGCCCGAAGGCCCATCGCGCATCGCCACCAATCTGTGGCTCGAGAACGCCGGCGCCGCGCTCGACAAGGTCTCGTTCATCGAGATTCCCGCGGTCGACATGGCCGCCGCCGTCGACCGCGGCACCGTTGCAGCGGCCGTCATCAACGAGCCGAGCCTCGTTGCATCGCAGAGCTGCTGCCGCGTGCTCGGCAACAATTTCCAGAGCGTCGGCAACACGTGGCAACTGAACGTGTGGTATTCGTCGGCCGATTGGCTCGCGAAGAACGCGGCCTTGGCGCGGAAGTTCGCGCAGGCGATGCGCGAAGCCGCGGTGTGGGCGAACAATCCGGCCAATCACGCGAAGTCGGGCGAGATCCTCAACAAGTACACGCCGTTCCCGGCCGAGCTGCTACCGAAGATGAATCGCGCGACGTACGGCGAGACGCTCGATCCGAAAACGATGCAGCCGATCCTCGACGCCGCGCTCAAGTACAAGGCGCTGCAGACCGCCGTTCAGCCGCAGTCGCTGATCAGTTCCGCCGCGCTAACGCCTTAAGGGCAGGCAACGCGCGCGCGGCGGGCGACGGCGACGGTGTCGGTCGCACGAGCAAACGCGCTGCGTCGTTGAGATTGAGATTGCCGGGTTGGGTGGTGGTGTTGGTGTTGCCGGAGGTGGAATTCGAATTGGATTGCGGCTGCGGTGAGCCGGGGCCCGAGACGACGCCGATCGCCGTTCCGATGCCGGCCGCAGCTGCACCGACCGCGGCCGCGGTGCCGGTGCTCATGCCGGCGATCGTTCCGGTTGAGGCCGGCAGTCCCGCGGCGACTGCGGTCGCGTCCGCGCTCGTCGGAACGCCGGCCGCGGTAAAGGTGCCGAGCACCGTCGTCGTTATCGCCGACGTCGTGACCACACCCGCCGCGGAGATCGTGGCGATCTGTCCGGTGAGGAGCGAAATTTGTCCGCTCCCGTCGTGATCGTCACGCTGTCCGCGGCGCACGACAGGCATGCCACCGTCTCGACGTTGTTTGCAAACGAGATCAAACCGACGGTGCCGCGCACGCCGACCGCCGACGTGTTCGTGACGAATCGGTAGTTCGCAACGCCGCCTTGCGGACGTCTGACGTCAAAGCGCAGCGCGCCGCCGTTGATCGTGATCGTCGATCCCGGACCGGCGGCGCCGGTGTTGAACGCGCCGACCTGCACCGTCGTGTTCTCACCGAGCGAGATGAGCGAGGAATCGGGCATCGCCAGCACCGCTGCCGACTGCACGCGCGTGCTGGCGAAATCGTCGTCCGGCAGATCGAACTTCCCGAACACCGGCTTGAAGTCGGTGCCGGCCAGCGGCGGTCTGCCAGCCGATCGTCCCCCGGACGTGCTGCAATTGCTTGCTTTCGCCGGCCGCGCGCGTTACGTGCGGCAGCGCGGCAAGGACGAAGACCACGGTAAGCGCTGCCGCAACGAGGGCGCGCACGGATCCGGATATGCGAAGTAAACGCGGCATCAAAGCACCCCTCGTTTTTCGGATATTGCCAGCATTTTGTAAGGCAAGCGCCTGCTCCTCCGGCTGGGCGGAGCATCAGACCCCACAGTAGCGGGTCCGTCGCGGCGAGAACGTCCCTCTCAATGAAGACTGCGCCTACCGCACACCCGCCGGCACTTTCTCGCGGGCTCGGCCGCGCGCTCGGCACGATCGCCGCGGTCCGGGCGCCGGCGCGGGCGGCGACGTGGAACTACCGCTACGCCAGCAATCTCTCGGTGGACCACCCGCTGAACGTCTACATGCGCCAGTGCTGGGACGCCGTGCGGCACGAAACCGGCGGGCGCCTCGACGTGGCGATGTTCCCCAATAGCCAACTGGGCGGCGACACCGCGGTGCTCTCACAGCTGCGCTCGGGTGCGGTCCAGTTTTTCTCGCTCGACGGCGGCATTCTGCAAGGGGTCGTTCCGGTTGCCGCAATCCAGGGGATCGGCTTCGCGTTCAAGGATTCCGCCGACGCATTTCGCGCGCTCGACGGCCCGCTCGGCGACTACGTGCGCAAAGAGATCGCGGCGAAGGGCCTCTACGTGCATCCCAAGATGTGGGAGAACGGGATGCGTCAGATCACGTCGAGTTCGAAACCGATCCACACCGCCGCCGACCTCACCAACTTCACGATCCGCACGCCGGCCGGCGCGCTGTGGGTCGATTTGTTCAAGTCGTTCGGCGCCTCACCCACGCCGATCAATTTCAACGAAACGTACACCGCGCTGCAAACGAAGGTCGTCGACGGCGAAGAGAACCCGTACGCGATCATCGACAGCGCGCATCTCTACGAAGTGCAGCACTACCTCAGCGTGACCAACCACATGTGGTCGGCGTACCATCTGCTCGGCAACAACGACGCCTGGCAAACCTTGCCGCCCGACGTCCGCGCGATCGTCGATCGCAACCTCACCACATACGCGCTGCAGCAACGGCGCGCGACGGCCCAGCGCAACGCCTCGCTCGCCGACCAGCTCGCCCGGCGCGGCATGACCGTTTCCCAAGCCGACACGCGCAGCTTCCGCACGCGCCTCGAAACCAGCGGCTTCTACAGCCGCTGGAAAGCCACGTTCGGCAGCGCCGCATGGAGCTTACTCGAAGCCCACACCGGCAAACTCGCTTAGGGTGGGTTGGTGTCGGCGATGGCGGTGGCTAGGGCGCGGTAGATGTTGAGGCGGCCGCAGCCTTGACGCGAGTCGTGCAGATCGTCGGCGGTCGAGCAGAGGAGCGTCTTCATCGCGCTCGGGTTCTGATAGGTCGAGCCGCTGACGGCGAGGATCAATGCTGCGGCGCCCGCAACGTGCGGGGTCGCCATCGACGTGCCCGCGATCAGCGTGCGGCAATCGCTCATGCTCGCGCTGTTGAAATCGGGCGTGCACTCGCCCGCGAAGTTCGCGTCCAGCGGCGTCGACGTCCAGATGTTCTCGATCCAATGAAGATCGTCGGCATCGTTGTCGCTCGACGGATCGCCGCCCGGCGCAACGATGCCCCACGCCGACGAACTGTGCACGTTCGCGGCCGGCGTTCCGGCCTGCGAGTAGTACGCGACGTATTCGACCGGATTCGCCGACGTCGCCGTCGTTGCCGCACTCGACGTGTAGCCGGTCCTCAGCAATGTCCCCGTGGCGGTGCCGTCGGCCAGGCTCGTCGCGCCGGCCGCGATCACGCCCGTATCGCAGCCGGGCGCCGAAACGCCGCTGGACGAGGGCGCACCGTTGCCGGATGCTGCGATGACGATCACGTGGGCTGCGATCGCGTCGGCAACAGCGGCCCCCTCAACCGGATCCGTATCGTTTCCACCCGAGTCACAGCCGCCGCCGCCGAGGCTCATGCTGATGATGTTGACGTGCTGGTTATTGATTGCATCTTCGATCGACGACGCGATGTCGGCCGTATCGGCGGAACACTGCGCATCGTTGCCGTCGTTCGCGCACGCGTCGTCCGGCGTCGGGAAGACGCGGTAGGCATAAATCGACGAATTGCCGCCGGCGCCCGTAAAGCCGAGCGCATTGTTCGAAGCGGCGGCCGCGATGCCCGAGACGTCGGTCCCGTGCCCGTCGGCATCGGTGCTGAAGCTGCCCGACGATTGCGCCGTTCCGCTTTCGTTGGTGATGAAGCAGTGCTGATAGACGATCTTGCTGCTGAGCTCCGGATGGCTTGCGTCCTCACCCGTATCGATGATCGCGATCTTCACCGACGCCGACCCGAGTGCCGCCGGATTGGCGGTATACGTGGCTCCGGCTTGGCTGTACCCGTAGGCGTGCTCGAGGCCGATCGCGTGCATGTCCCACTGGCCCGGCACGCTCGAACTTTCGGCGTACGGCGCGACTTCGTGGAACGGCGAAAATCCTTGGAAGTACGGATCGTTCGTATACACGGGCGTCGTGGTGAAGCGATACCGGCGCTGTCCCGTTAGCGCAACGCTTTGCACGCCGTCGCCGGAGCGCAGTACCGCTTCGGCTTGCGCCAACGCTGCAGTCGGCACGGCGACCACGTGCATCGCGATGTTCCGGTGCACGAAATCGAACGTGTGCAGCACGCTCATTCCGTACTGACGCTCGCGCGATGCAATGACCGCGGCTTCCGATTGAGCGCGGCCGCGGTCGTAGCTGACCGCGAGCAACGTGGTCGATGCGGCCGCAACCGATCCGGCATGCAATAGGCGGCGCCGCGTTGCGTCACCGGTTGCGCTCGTGCGCGCCTCCGATGCCGACGCTGAGCCGGTTGCCGGGCACGTGAAGGCCGCGGCGACGTCGGCGGATGTGGTCGGGGATGGAACGGGTGTGGGCGCCGGCGTGGGCGAGCGCGTTGGGACCGGCGTCGGGGTCGGCGCGACGAGCGGCTGCGCGGTTGAGAACAGGGCGAACGCGTAGGTCGTCCCGCTCGCGAACGTGATTGGGCCGGTCGACGGCGCAAAAGTAACGGTCGAGTTGCTGATCGTCGCGGGGCCGGCGAGCGTCGACCAATTGCCGGCCGTATCGCCGGGATTGTAGGCGAGGTATAGGTTTCCCGACGGCAGCGAGAAGCCGGGCGGCAAGATGAACGTGAACGTGGGCCACGCTTGGAACGTCACCGTTGCCGTCATGGTCAGCGTCACGTACGCCAGCGGCGCAAGTGCGCCGCCGATCGCCTTCGGCAAGCGCGCCGACGACTGAACGGCAACGGCGTTCGATGCGCCCAACACCAGGTTCGCCGTCGCGTTTCCGCCGGTCGTCGGGAAGACGACCGAACCGCCGTAGCCCGATGCGATCGTCGCGAGCGTTGCCGTGACGCTGCTGCCGGTCTGCACGGAGGCATTCGAGGATGCCGGCGGCGCGGGCGTCGGCGTGGCGGTCGGCGCGAACGTCGTGGTCGGCGTCACAAACGGCGCCGAGCTTCCTCCGCCGCCACCGCCGCCGCAGGCGCAAAGCAGCGCGCAACAGACGAAAAACCATGCCCCTACATGAAGCCGCACGGTAGGGGAGTAGCCGCGCCGTTGCAGCTTGTCCTGCCCAGCATTTTCCCAGGAAGTATTCGCCCGTTAGACTGCTCTGTTACCGGGGAAGGGAGGTGTCATGAAAATATCATCCCTCGCTTTGCCCGCGCTCGGTGGACTGCTCGTCCTTGGCTCGGTCGCCGGAATTCCGGCCCCCGCGAAGGCCGACACTGCAAGCACCGCAGCGATCATTGCCGGCGCGGCCGGCATCGTCGGTGCCCTACTCTACGACTCCAACAACCATCCGTATTACGTCCGCAATAATCATCGCTACTACGTCACCCAAAACGAAGCCCAATACTACCGCGGTCATCATCCCGGTTACACGCGCCAAGCCTACGTGCCAGAACGCGAATATCCGGTCGCGCGCGACCCCTACCACAACCAGAACCACCGCTAGTTCTTAGTGCGTCGTGATCGTGTCCGCGTTGAGTGAGTGATCGCTCTGCGCGGACCCGGTTACGTCGACGGTCATTCCCGGCGTCAGCGTTGCGCCGCGCGGATTGATGACCGTTCCCTGGTGCAGATGCACGTCGCGGTAGACGTTCGGCGCGGTCTCGAGCTGCAGATCGAAGTGCCGGAAATACGTCACTTTGCCGTGCGCAGTATTGCCGTTGGTCGTTTGCAACAGCACGTTGCCGAGCGCGTTGAGCACGCTCTGCACGATCGGATTGTTCTGCACTTCGGGCGGGATCGACGGGATCGGCAACGGGTCGGCGCAGGCTCCGCTCGCAGAGGCAACCAGCAGGGCGATCGCTAGGGCAAGAACGCGCAATCTATTTCTCCGGACTGACCACCATAGGATACGTCGCAAACTCGGCATTCACCAGCATGCCGTTTTGTTTTTCGACGCGCCGCAGGTAAATGTTCTGCACGATGTCGCGCGTGGCCGGATCGATCATGATCGGACCGCGCGGGCTCTCCGCCTTATACCCCTTGAGAAACGCCAGCGTCTTGTCGGGATCCCAGTTGCCGCCTTGCGCAGCAAGCGCCTTGTAGGTTGCGCCGAGGATATCCCAAATCGCAACGCCGGCAAAACTCGCGTTCGGGTTGCCGTGCGTGATCGCCGTGGTCTCGCGCTGATACTGCGCGTTGAGCGCGGACTTGTGCGCCGACGAATAATGATACGCCGACACGATGCCGGTGGCCGGATCGCCCATCTGCGGCAAGTTGTTCTCGCTCACGAGGTCGCCCGTGGCGAGGATCTTGATACCGGCCTTTTGCATTCCGGCCGCTTCGTACTGTTTGAGAAATTGCGCGCTGCCGCCGCCGGCGAGCAAGAAGATAAAACACGCATCGGGCTTCGCGTCTTTCGCCCGTTGGATGTAGGCCGAGAAGTCGGTCGCTTCGAGCGGCATCGGGCTCACGCCCACTTCGGTGCCGCCGGCGCCTTCGAAGGCGCGCTTGAAGCCGACGTGCGCATCGACGCCCGACTGGTTGTCGGCATACATCGTGTAGATTTTCTTGTAGCCGTTCTTCGCCGCCCACTTGCCGAGCACGTCGGTCAATTCGAGCGTGGTGAACGACCAGCGCGTCATGTACGGGAACTTCGGCAAGAGCCCGGTCGCCACCGAATTGACGAGCATCACCGGCGTCTTCGACTGATTCGAGATGTCGCCGACCGTCATTGCGTTCGCGGTGAAGATCAGGCCGGCGATCATGTCGACCTTCTCCTGCACCACGAGTTCTTGGGCCGCGCGCCGCGCCGTTTCAGGAGCAACGCCGGTATCGTCGCGCCGCACGATGACGACCTTGCGGCCCGCCACCGTATCGCCATGGACTTTTTGGAACGCCGCCATCGCCCCGTCGAGCTCGGGACCGGAGGCCGGTCCGCCGCCGGTGTACGACCAAACGATGCCGACCTTGAACGGATCGGCCGGGGCAGCCAACGCCGCGGCGGGCGCAAAACCCACGGAAACGAGCGCGGCAGAGGACGTTTGGAGCATTCCAAGTCTCTTCATAAGGCGCCCCGTACGATGAGCAACGCCCG
Source organism: Vulcanimicrobiota bacterium (assembly GCA_963845455.1). GTDB lineage: Bacteria > Vulcanimicrobiota > Vulcanimicrobiia > Vulcanimicrobiales > Vulcanimicrobiaceae > Lustribacter. The sequence goes on from CAWJSM010000012.1 coordinate 161,480, forward strand.
TCCACCTCGAAACCCAAATGCGTTCGGAGGTGACTATGTCCGGGTTTGCCGACTTCCCCGGTTCTGAGGTGCGCGCACGGCTCGATCACCCCGTGATCGACTGCGACGCGCACGTCGTCGAAGCGCGTTTCGCGATCGAGGACTTCCTCAAAGACGTGGCCGGCCCGAGCGTGGTCGAGCGTTACCTCAAATGCCAAAACTTTCGCCAGTACAATCAGCCCAGCCGCGGCTTCTGGTGGGGCGTTCCGTCGGGGCCGCACACGAGCGATCGCGCGATGTCGATGCTGCCCAAACTCTTTCGCGCGCGCATGGACGACATCGGCTTCGATTTCGCGCACCTCTACACGACCGCCGGCATTCCGGGCCTGTACTATCAAGACGATGAAGTGCGTCAAGCGTTCTGCCGCGCGACCAACATGCTCTACGCCGACATGTTTCGCGAGGTGGCCGACCGCGTGCGCCCGGTCGCGCTGATTCCGACGTTCACGCCCGAAGAGGCGATCGCCGAACTCGAGTTCGCGGTCAAAGAACTCGGACACAAGGCGATCATGATCGGCACCGAACACATCCGTCCCGTTCCGGGCGCGCACGACGACGCACCCTACCTCACGAAATCGATCGCGATCGATCCGCCGCACGACTACGATCCGTTCTGGGCCAAGTGCGTCGAGCTGAAAGTGACGCCGGTGTGTCACACCGCGGCGATCTTCAACGCCTATCGCAACTCACCGAGCAACTACGTCTTCAACCATCTGGGCGGCTTTGCAACCGGCGCCGATTACTTCTGCCGCGCGCTGTTCATGGGCGGCGTCACGCGCCGCTTCCCGACGCTGAGCTTCGGTTTTCTCGAGGGCGGAGCGGCTTGGGCGTTGACGCTGCTCAACAATATCGTCGAACACTTCGAGAAGCGCAACGTCGAGCACATGGAGACGAACCTCGATCCGGCCAAACTCGACATCGAGTTGCTGAGCCGGCTCTTCGGCGAGTACGGCAACGAATATCTCACCGCCGAGCGCATCAAGACCGCAACGTTCGAGAACTGGGAGACAAACCTCATTCGTCCGGTACCGTTCGATGAGTTCGCGCCCTGCGGGATGACCGAGGTCAACGATCTCAAGGCGCTGTTCATCGATCGCTTCTACTTCGGCTGCGAGGCCGACGATCGCATGACCGCGGTTGCGTTCAACCGCCGCCTCAATCCGGTGGGCGGCAAACTCAAGCCGGTGTTCGGGTCGGACATCGGGCATTGGGACGTCATGGACGCCACGACCATTCTCTCCGAGGCCTGGAGCCTCGTCGACGGCGGGCTCATCGACGAAGACAACTTCCGCGAATTCGTCTACGAGAATCCGGCCATGATGCATCTCTCGATGAATCCCGGCTACTTCGCCGGTACGGTGCTCGAAGACGATGCGAAGAAGCTGCTGGCGCGCAAGCCGCAAGCCGTGGTGCCGGCGTGATCTACTCCGTCGCCGATGCGGCGGATCTGCCGCCGGGCACGATGATGCACGTCGAGCTCGATGGACGAATGATTGCGCTCTATAACTACGACGGCGACTTCTACGCGACCGACGACATCTGCACGCATCGGCGCGCGCGTCTCTCCGACGGGTATCTGGACGGGCGCACCGTGCAGTGCCCGCTCCACTTCGGCAAATTCGACATCATCACCGGAGAGCCGCAGAACCCGCCCTGCAAGATCCCCGTGGCGACGTATCCCGTCATCCTCGACATCGAACGCCTCCTCGTCGACGTGCCCGGAGGCACCGCGAACCCGGCCTTTCGGAAAATTGACTTGAAACACAAAGCCAACAACTCCGGCGGTGCCGAAGAAAAGCGTATGAACTCCCCGGCTCCGGCCAGCGAAACCCACGGCACCCTCTTCTGCACGCTGGTGGACCGCCGCTCGAGCGTCCCGCTGGCCGACGCGCGCGTCACCTGCGTCATCGGCGCCGGCATCGTGCAGGTCGACGTCGACTCCCGGGGCGAGTTCCGCGCCGACTTTCCGCAGGGCGTGTTCGACCTCGTCATCTCGGCCCGCGGCGAACTCTCGCTCACCCTGCGCGGCATCGGCGTGCTGGCCGGCCACACGCAGCATATCTTGCGCGCGTTCGTTCCGGGCGAGGAAGAAGTTCACGACGGCATCCCGGCCTCGGCGATCGGCGGCTATCTCACCGACCGGCTCGGCCATCCGCTGGTCGACGCCGCCGTGACGGCCACGCTCGTGCCCCCGCCCGGAACGCCGCTGTACGGCGGACCCGGCAAGCAGACTTACGCCGGCGCAGACCGACAAATTCGGCGCCTTCATCCTCCACGCCATCAAACCGGGCACCTACGACGTGGTGGTACGCACCAAACAAAACACGCTCTCGAACGAGCGCATCACGGTCCCCGAGCACCGCATCTTCCAGCGGCACGACCTCAAACTGATGGTGACCGTCTAACCGTCTTAACCGAAGCGGCCGGTGATGTAGTCTTCGGTGCGCTTTTCGCGGGGTTTGGTGAAGATCTGATTGGTCGTTCCGACCTCGACGATTTCGCCCAGATGGAAGAACGCGGTGATGTCGGAGATGCGCGCGGCTTGCTGCATCGAGTGCGTCACGATCACCACGGTGTACTGAGATTTCAGCTCGCCGATCAGATCTTCGATCTTCGAGGTCGCGATCGGATCGAGCGCCGATGCGGGCTCGTCCATCAGGATCACTTCCGGATTCACGGCCAGCACGCGCGCGATGCACAGACGCTGCTGTTGACCGCCGGAGAGGTCGAGCGCCGAGCGATCGAGCCGATCCTTGACTTCATCCCACAGCGCGGCTTGGCGCAGCGAAGTTTCGCAGATCTCGCGCAGCTTCGCGCCGTTGGATTCGCCGTGGATCTTCGGACCGTAGACGACGTTCTCGAAAATCGTCTTGGGGAACGGGTTCGGACGCTGGAAGACCATACCGATGCGGTGGCGGATCATCACCGGATCGGAGTCCGGCGCGTAGATGTTCAGTCCGTCGAGCGAGATGTTGCCCGTAACGCGCGCGCCGGGGGTGAGGTCGTGCATGCGGTTGAGCGCGCGCAAGAACGTCGATTTGCCGCAGCCCGAGGGGCCGATCAACGCCGTGACCGAGTTCTCGTGCATCTTGAGGCTGGCGTTCTTGATCGCGTGAAACGAGCCGTAGTAGATGTCGACGTCCGGGCGATGAGCTTCTCGGCGGTCGCAATCGGCGACTCGGAGTCGATCACGTTGGTCTCCCGGTGAGGCGTTTGCTCAGGGCGCGGCCGCCGACGCGCGCGACGACGTTGAAGATCAGCACCATGATCAAGCAGCACCAGCGCCGAGCCGTTGCCGATACGGTCAACGTCGGGGACGATCGATTCGGTGTGCGTGTACCACAAGTGCACGGCCAGCGTCTCGGCCGTGTGAAACGGGTTGAGATCGTAGGGTGCGTTGGTCGAAACGCTGAGGCCGGCCGTAAAGATCAGCGCGGCCGTCTCACCGAAGATGCGGCCCGCGATCAGCACGATACCCGTCGTCATGCGGCCGATCGCGCTCGGCAGCACGACCCGCAGGATCGTCTGCCAGCGCGTGGCGCCGATGCCCATCGACGCCTCGCGATAGCTATCGGGGATGCTCGCCAGCGCTTCTTGCGTTACGCGCATGAGCGCCGGCAGATTGAGCAGCGTCAGCGTGAGCGCGCCGCCGAGCGCCGTGAACTTCCACTTGAACAGATAGACGAAGACCAGCAGCCCGAAAAGGCCCATCACGAGCGAGGGGACCGTGGCCAGCGATTCCGCGCTGAACACGACGAGTTCGCGGAAGCGGCCCGGTGCTGCATACTCGTGCAGATATACGCCGGCGGCAACGGCGATCGGGACCGTGAAGATCAGCGTCATGATCAGGATGTAGAACGAGTTGTAGATCTCGGGGCCGATGCCCCCGCCCGCGCTCGTTTCAGCCGGCAGTCCGAAAATGAACGACGGCGTGAGATAACGCGCGCCGAGGTAGAACATGTACACGATGAACATCGCGAGCAGCAAGATAATGCTCGATGCCATCACCCACAGCACGACCGTCGCCAGCCAATCGGCAAATTTCCGCGCGCGGACGCCCGGGCTCGTGGCGGAAAGAGTAACGGTGCGCGGTGTGGTTGCCATGATGTCCATCAGGATCGCTTCCGCAGTGCGAAACGCACGAGGAGGATCAGTATCATTGCGATGATGAGCAGTAAGAAGGCCATCGAGAACAGGGCATGCTCTTGAAGTGAGCCTTCGGTCGCCGACGGCATTTCACCGACGATGACCGTGGTTAAAGTCGCCGTCGGACCGAAGATACCCGCCGGAAACGCCGTCGCGTTGCCGATCACCAGCTGAATCGCCAGCGTCTCTCCGACGGCGCGCGCGATGCCGAGGATGAGGGCCACGGCCAAACCGCTCGACGCGCTCGGCAGCAGCACGCGCATGATCGTCTGAAAGCGGGTCGCACCGAGCGCCAGCGAGCCTTCCTTGAGCGAGGGGGGCAAGCGAGTTGAAGGCGTCCTCGCTCAGCGAAATGACGGTCGGCAAAATCATGATCGCGAGCACGATGCCGGCGCCGGCGAGGCTGAAGCCCGATGCCGATGAGGTGTGCTCGCGAATGATCGGCACTAGGAGCGTGAGGCCGAGCCAGCCGTAGACGACCGACGGAATGCCGACCATCAACTCGATCGCCGGCTTGAGCACGAGCGCCATCCGCGCCGGCGCGATCTCCGAGAGAAAGACGCCGACCGCGATACCGAACGGCCCGCCGACCACGATCGCAAACACCGTGACCAGCAGCGTGCCGACGATGAAGATCGCGGCGCCCGGGTGATTCGAATCGAGATCGTAGTTGGGCGAAAAGAGGAACGACCACAGCGAGAAGTGGTCGACGAAGAATGTCTTCGTGCCCTCGATCGCGAGGTAGACGAGAATCGACCGCCATCGCGAAGATGACGAAGCCCGCGGCAAATCGCAAGACGTTGAGGGCGATTCGCTCGTTGCGGTGGGCGCGTTGGGCGGTTGAGGCGATCACGTCGATCCTACGCTAGCGAAAGCACAGAGAGGCGACTATGACAGCCGCCTCTCCGAAGCCTTTTCAGAATGATACGGTCCGGTTTAGCGATCGGTTTCCGAGGTCTTCATGTCGCCGATCTTAATGAACGAGTTCTTGTTCAGCAGATCCGAGTTCGACTTTGACGAAGTCGATGAACTTCGCCGCGTCGCCCGAGGCCGCACCGTAGGTGAACATGTGCTCGTAGGACCAGAACGGATACTTACCGGTGATCACGTTCGCTTCGGTCGCGGGCGACGCCGTCGATCGCGAGTTCGGTGACCGGCTGACCGTGCGTGCCGGAGAACGCCGCGTAGCTGATCGCGCCCGGCGTTTGCTTGACGACGCTGATAACGGTGCCCGTCGCGTCTTCCGTGAGTCCGCTCTCGACGACTTTATTCGGTGCGATGACGGTCTTTTCGAATACGACGCGCGTGCCCGAACCGCGGGTGCGGTTGATCACGACGATCTTTTGGTCAGGGCCGCCGACTTGTTTCCAGTTGGTGACGGCGCCCGAGAAAATGTCCTGAATTTGCTTCCGCGTGAGCCCCTTGACTTTGAGATCGGGGTTCGTAATGACGGCAAAACCGATGACCGCAACGCGGTTATCGATGAGTGCGGGTTTGTCCGGCGCAAGGATGTCGGAATCGCCGATATCGATGGCCTTCGCGGCGATCTGATTGATCCCGGTGCCCGAACCGCCGCCCGAGACGCTGATTTTTACGTCGGGATGCGCGGTTTGATACGCGCCGGCCGCGTCTTTGACGAGCGGCAGCAGCGCCGTCGAGCCGGCGATGGTCAGCGAGCTGTCGGCGAACACCGGCGTTGCCGTCGTCGCCACCGAGAAACCGAGGACGAGAGCCGCAAGCGCAGCGTTCCTGAACACAGATACCTCCAAGAAAAGGGCCGTTACGACGCGCTAAATCACGCTCTCATCGCGCGATCCACGCACCGGAGCCCATCGTCCCAGGAGCAAGATAAGGCAACATTAACCCTAGCTTAAGTGCTCTTAATCTTTCTCGTCGAGCGACCCGCGGCAAGCGGCAAACGAAGGTCGATCCGCGCCCGTAAATCGAGTGCGCGGTGAGCGAGCCGCCGTGGGCTTCGACGAGGTGCCGGGCGATCGAGAGGCCGAGGCCGGTGCCGGTGTGTTCGCGCGAACGCGAGCGGTCGACGACGTAAAATCGCTCGAAGATGTGCGGCAAATCGTGATAGGGGATGCCGCGTCCCGTATCGCGCACGCGCAGCAGCGCGTTTCGCCCCTCGCTTGCAATCTCGACCGTAACCGTTCCGCCCGGTCGGGGTGTGCCGTAATGCGTTGTCGAGCAAGTTGAGCGCCACTTGCGTGAGGCGGTTGCGGTCGGCCTCGACGAAGACTTCCTCCGGCGCATCCAAGGTCGAGTTCGATGCCCAAGGTCGTCGAGCGCTGCGAGAACGTGTTGACGACCGACGTCGCGACGTCGGTGAGATCGAAGATCTCGCGCCGCAGGAGCAAGTTCCCCGATTCGGAGCGCGCCAGCTCCAGCAAGTCTTCGACCAGCCGGATCATGCGGTCGACTTCGCGGGCGACTTGCGGCAAGAACAGCGTGCGCGCTTCTGCGTCGTCGTCGGAGAGGAGCACCGTTTCCAGCATCAGCTTGATGGCCGAGAGCGGCGTGCGCAGTTCGTGCGAGACGTTGGCCACGAATTCGCGGCGCACGTGTTCGATCGCAAGCAGCGCGGTGCGGTCGGCAGCGACGGCCACCGCGCCGCCTTCGAACGGGTGCGCGGTAATCCCGAGGGTGCGCTCGCGCGCGAAGTCGCCGATCGTGATATCGTTCATCGACGTCTCGCCGCCGATCGCCGCGAGCACCTGACGTTCCATCGCAACGGACGGCACGACCGCGATCAGTGCTTGTCCGATCGCGCGTTCGGCGTGGATTTCGAACAGCTCTTCGGCCGCCGCGTTGACGTACCGGACGATGCCGCCCGAGTCGATCAGAAACGCGGCGAACGGAAACGCGGCGAGCACGCGTTGGGTGCGTCCGTCTTCGTACGGGTCCAGGGCCGCCGGCCGGGCCGGCGCGGCATACGGCGCGCGCGCCGACCGGAATCGCCCGACGGCGAGCGTTACGAGGCTGCCGGCGATGAGGCCGGCGGCGGCCGCAACGAGCGCGTCGAGCATCGGCCGTTATTCGCGGAACATGTATCCGCGGCTGCGCACGGTGATGATGTGCCGCGGGTTATTCGGATCGGCCTCGATCTTCTCGCGCAACCACCGGATGTGGACGCTGATCGTCTGGTGCTCGCCCTCGAAGTCGTAACCCCAAACTTTTTCCAGCAGCATCTGCCGGGTGACGATGCGGCCGCGATTTTCCATGAGCACGTGCAGCAGCCGGAATTCCTTCGGCGCCAGCGCGACGACCTCGCCGCGTACGGTCAAACGCTGGCGCGAGCGGTCGATCGTGATCTCGCCGATCGTAATCGACTCGTCGCGCTGTTCGAGGTCGACTTCGGTGCGGCGTAGCCGCGCCTTGACCCGGGCGATGATCTCGCCGAGCGAAAACGGCTTCGTCACGTAGTCGTCGGCGCCCAGCTCGAGCGCGAGGACTTTGTCGAACTCCTGATCCTTCGCGGTCAGCATGATGATCGGCACGCTGGAGGTCTTGCGAATCTCCTTGCACGCCTCGATGCCGTCGAGCAGCGGGAGCATGATGTCGAGGATGACCAGGTCCGGCTGCTCGCTCGCGGCCAAGGCAACCGCGCTGCGGCCATCGCCGGCAGCGGTCACGCTGAAACCGCTGCGCTCGAGGTTGTAGCGCAGCGATTGCACGATCGCCGCCTCGTCGTCGACGAGCAAAATTTTCTTCCGCGGCGGCGCGACGATCACGGTCGTGGCTCCGGCATTGCCGATTCGAACGTCGCCCGGACGCCGAAGGTTCGCTCGAACAGATCAGCCTTGAACATCGCAGCGCCCAGTTCGCCCGACACGTCGCCCTCGGCCTGCGCGACGATCGCAATTCGTCCGTCCTCGCGCCGAACCGTGACGTCGCCCACCACGCCCAGCCCCCGCTCGTCGAGTCCGTCGGCGATGCGCAAGATCGACGCCAGTACCTCGACGCGGTGCTTGTCAACGGGCGCCAGCGCCATGAATTCGGGATGACTCGGCTTCGGCATCGCTTTGCGGTAGTACCGCGCCACGAGCGCGACCAGCTCGCGTTCGTCGTCACGCCAGCCCGGCAGCGGCGAATTGCGAATCAAATATGCGGAATGTTTGTGGTGCGCGCTCTCCGCGACGAAGCGCCCGATCGAGTGCAAGATCGCGGCCGCGTAGAGCACGTCGCGATCCGACGGCGCCAGCTGATGCAGGCCGGCCAGCCGCTCGAACAACGCCAGCGCAAGGCGCCCGACGTGGCGTTGATGTCCGCCTAGATGTTCGTAGTGATGCGCGAGCGATTCGATGCCTTCGATGCGCCGCACGCGTTCGTCGCCCAACCGGTCGGCCAGCGCCCGGTCCTGCGCCACCATGTCGACGATGATCCCGTCGCGCAGCGCGCGCTCGCAGACCACGATTTCGTCGCGTCCGAGTTGCGCGAGCGCGGCGATCAAAATGGCATTGCCCGCAACGATGATATCGGCGCGGCGCGGGTTCATGCCCGGCATGCGGCGACGCTCGCCCTCGCTCATGCCGAGCATCTCCCGCTGCAATATCTTCAAGCCGCTCGCGCGTCACGCTATAACCGTGAACCCGGCCGGGGCTGACGCCGCGCGCAGCCGCGTCGAGCGCCGCCAATCCCATGATCGTTCCCGACGTGCCGATCGTCAGATCGAGCCGATAGCGCCGCACCCGGTCGATCAGCGGCCCGAGCGTTGCCAGGATGTGCTTGTTGAGCTCGCGCGCGCCCCGCTGCGGCGACTTCCCGCGCAAGTAGCGGTCGTAGAGCCGCAAGCTGCCCAGCTTGACGCTGTCGAGCAGATACGGCCGCTCGCCGTCGGCCACGATGAACTCGGTCGACCCGCCGCCGATGTCGATGATGCACGCCAGCTGATCGTAGATCGGAAAACCGCTGGCAACCCCGAGATGAATCAGCCGCGCTTCTTCTTGCGCACTCAAAATTTCCAGCGCGATGCCGGCCTGCGCTTCGACCTGCACCCGGAACTCATCGCCGTTATCGGCCTCGCGCACCGCGCTCGTCGCCACCGCGCGCACGCGTTCGGCACCGCGCGCGCGGGCAGCGGCAACGAACCGCGAGATCGCATCGATTCCCTTGACCATCGCCTTAGGTGAGAGGCGCCCGCGCTCGAGCGCATCGTCGCTGCCGAGCCGCACCATCTCACGGTCTTTGTAGACGACGCGCGTCGTATCGAAGGTGGAGTCGAATTCCACCAAGATCAGATGAATCGAGTTGGTCCCAACGTCGATAGCACCGAACAGCACGTCGCTCCGGCTACCGCCCCGTGAGCGAAGGCTCCTCTGCCGACCTTTGTCGCTCCCGAACGCGCAAGCGAAAATGTACCTGCTTTTGCGCGGTTAAAGAGAGCGTATGACCAGCAGCACGGCGACGCCGATCGAGGAGCGTATCAACACGGCGCTCGATCGCATCCGTCCCGCCATCGCCGCCGACGGCGGCGACGTTTGGCTGATCCGCGTCGAGAACCACACCGCCTACGTGCAGATGCTCGGCGCCTGCGGCGGCTGCGCCGCCGCCCACCTCACCCTCAAAAACGGGATCGAAGCCGTCATCCGCGAGGACGTCCCCGAAATCACCGCGGTCGAAGCGATCTGAGCACGTTCGAAACGCTGGTCTTCGATCTCGACGGCACGCTGACCGATCCGTACGACGGCATCACGCGGTCGTATCAATACGCGCGGGAGAAGCTCGGCCTCAATCTGCTCCCCGACAGCGACTTGCGCGGCATGATCGGTCCTCCGATGCAGGAGGTTTTCTCCGCACTCAGCGACGGCAACGCGGAGCTCGTAGTCCACGCGATCGCCGCCTATCGCGAACGCTACTCGACGATCGGCCTGTTCGAGAACGTCGTGTATCCCGGAATCCCGGCAGCCCTCGCGACGCTCGCGGAATCGTACCGCCTCTTCGTGTGCACATCGAAGCCGGGCACATTTGCAACCCGGATCCTCGATCACTTCGATCTTTCGAAATACTTTGCCGGAATTTACGGCTGCGAACTGGACGGCACCCGCGCCGATAAGCGCGAATTGCTCCAATGGCTCCTCGAACAAGAAGGCGTAGACGGTTCCGGCGCCGCCATGATCGGCGATCGCATGTTCGACATCGCAGCCGCGCTCGCAAACGGCCTCACACCGTACGGCGTCCTCTGGGGACACGGGAGCGAAACCGAACTGCGTGCGGCCGGCGCGAAGTCGTGCTTCCGTGCTGCCGAGGACCTATGCGCGGAATTCCCGCCCCCGGCGCGGACGCGTCCCTGACTCCTGGGTGGGCATGTGCTGCACGGCCGGCGCTTCCGGCTTCGGCAGCGTAGGCACCGTATCGATGATGTCGGCGAGGCGCTGCGCCGTCTCAGGCATGACCGGTACGTCGTAACGCGGGGCTTCGCCAAAGCCGAACGCGCTCGTCAAATCACCGCAGGTCTTGCGGCGCCACGACGTGATGTTGGGGACCTCGACGCCGAAGCGCTTTTCGAGGAGCTGCAGCACCGACGTGTGGTCGAACGTATCGCCGCACACATAGCCGCCGCGTGAGAACGGCGAGACGATGAGCGCCGGCACCCGATAGCCGAGCCCGATCGGCTTTCCGCCGACGAACTCATCGGGCGTTCCCGGGTCGGGCAACGGCGGAATCACATGGTCGAAAAGCCCATCGTTCTCATCGTACACCTGGATGAACGCCGTTTTCGCCCACGACCTTCGGACTCGACCAGAGCGCATCGAGAATCGTATGAACCCAATTTTCGCCCTGTGCCGCAAAGAAGTCCGGATGTTCGGTCTGTTCCGCGTGCGCCATGACGAACGTGACCTGCGGCAGATTCCCGGTCCGGATGTTCTGCAAGAAACTGCTGGAACGGATGCCCGCGACGCGCGCGCTGAAACAAGCGCGCGTTGGAGTTCGCTGCTTGAAACGGCGGAAAGAAGCGCAGCACGTTCATCAGATAGTCGTCGTACATGTCGTAGTAGAGCTGCCACGAAATGCCGGCGCTTCTCGAGCCGCTCGGGGTAGGTTTCCCACGTATACGTCGTTCGCCCCAAGATCGCATCATTGTTGAGCGCGGGCCCGCCGTGCTTGCCGCCCGGATCGATCGATGCCGTCATCCAGTACAGCCGATTCGGATACGTTGACGAGAGCATCGAGCAATGGTAACCGTCGCAAATCGTAAACGCATCCGCCAGCGCATAGTAGAACGGCATGTCCGCGCGCGTGTAGTAGCCCATCGTCAGCGGCCCCGACACGCCGTCGGCAACGCGATGCGCGGCCACCCAGCCGTCCATCTTCCCGCCGTTGAGGCACTCGTGCTGCGGATCCCAATCGTGATTGAGATCGTGCAACTGCATCGCGCTCGTCTTCGCCGTATCGAGATGGAACGGCAACACGTACCCGTCGGCGTGCACCGGATCGGGCTGCTGAAAAACCGGCGCCGCCGCTGGGTAACTTCGCCGCATGCGCATCGTCGAACCCGCGCACCCCGCGCAACGAGCCGAAGTAATGATCGAACGAGCGGTTCTCTTGCATCAAGATGATGAAGTGATCGATGTCGTTCAAGCGCGACGGCGCCGCAGCCTCAGCGAGACCAACCGATCCGGCGCCCATGGCAAGCGCTGCCGCCGCGCTCGCTCCGCTCTGCAAAAACAATTCGCGCGAAATGCGATCCATATCGCGCCGCTTCAGATTTCCAGACAGATTTCCCGCCAAGTGTCGAGGGACAGCCACTCAGCCACCACGATAGGGGCGGTCCCTCGACAAGCTCGGGATGACAAAAGCGCTAGAGCGAGACAGCCCCCGCGTATCCCGTCAGCTCGACATATCCGACGCCCAAAGCACGGCCACTCACCCCGTCGCGCACGTCGACCGCAGCCTTCCCAATACGAAACGCCCCCGACCGTATTCGCCAGCTCCTGATCGAGCAGCACCGGCGTCAACGCAACATCAACGCGCGCCGACGGAACACGCACGCGCCACCCACTCGGATACACGCCACCCGTATGCGGCGACGTCCAAGACCCAGTCGCCATCGACCGAAAACGCCGCCGCGCGGCAAATACGTCACGCGCCCCCGAGCATCGATCAAACTCCCACTCGACTCCGGCGTAACCGACCCATCCTTACTGCCGCAACACATACAACATGAGCTCACGCCGATCATCAAGCTGAATCGAAAACCAATCCCACCCCACTGACCCCGTCCTGCAATTCATCCGACCCAAACTCATGATCCATCCAAGAAAGCCCATCAACCGAAAACCGAGCCCCGCCATACGTCAACGTGCCCGCACGTCCGCAACCGCGTCATCGAATAATAATGCGAAGCACACGATCCGCACAAGGCCCCTTCTTCGAAATCCCATCATGCCCATGAACCGCCGGCGCCTTCTCCGACACAAGCGAAAAATCAATCGCCTTCCCATCCACGCTCGCATGCAGCCGAAACGGCGAAGGCCCCGTCAACGTCCACCCCTCATCCCGCACATCGAGCCGCGTCTGCGAAGCACGACCCCGCCCCCAACGCCTCCCGAGCAAACCGCTCGTAATGCACGAACGTCTTCCCCGCCTCATCCGTAATCGCAAAGTGCGCCGGATACAACTCATTCCCACGCCAAGCACTCTGCCCGCGCGCAGGCCTTCACATCCCCCGGCCGCAACCCAACGCGAAAAAACGTAAGCTCATACCCAAACCGCCGCCCATCCTTCGCCCGAACGTGCCCGGTAAAATACCACCACTCCGAAGCAAACTGATCGTGCGCCGCATGATCCCGCGGAAACCGAAAATGCCACGGCGAGTTCGCATTGAGGAAGCGGTAAGTCGCACGCCTGCAGCACCATCATGCCGGATGGGTGGCGCGGCGGCGTTCGTCGCGCGGGGTGCTCTGAGGGCTTGCGAAGCCAGGATGGCGAGAGCAAGCCCGAAGGCAGCGAGAGCGCGCACAGGACGTGCGCGCCGAGCGTGCCCCGCGCGACGAATGCCGCCGCGCCACCCATCCGCCACAACTCGCCATCATTCCGCCCGCACCGCCTCACGTCGTCCGAATCCGAGCCGCCACCCGCGCCGGATAAATCCCCGCCACCAGCGCCGCAATCACCACGAGCACGACAGCCTCCGCCAAGAAAGTCATACGGCATGTGCAGCTCGATGAGCCACCCAAACGCCTGCCGATTGATCACGAAGATGAGCAGCAACGCCAGCAGCACGCCGACGACGACCCCGCTGACTCCGCCAAGCAACCCGATGAACGCCGCCTCAAAGTACACCATCCGCCGCACATCCCGCGTACGCAACCCAAGATAGCGCAGCAGCCCGATCTCCCGCCGCCGCTCGAGCACCAGCGCAAACAGCGTCGAGACCACGCCCAGCACCGCAATCGTAATCGAGATAACGTACAGCGCATACGTAATCGCAAACGTCCGATCGAAAATCGTAATGACGAGCGTGCGCAGTTCGCGCGTCGTTTCGCGTATCGATCCGCAACGGCAAAACGCTGCGCTCGATGCGAATTCGCGCAAGCGCAACCAGATCGGTACCCGGCCGCGCATAAACCGCCGATCGAGTTGAGCGACGGATCGTGATACAGCCGCCGAAACGTCGCCAGGTCCATCAGCACCACGCCGGCGTCGGATGAGTAATCGTTGTACACCGCCGCAACGGTGAACGTGGTCGTCCCCGACGGCGTGTCGAGCGTAGAACCGGTCCGCCCGTGTCGAGCCCGAACTTCGTCGCGAACGGTTCGCTGATGAGCACGTTCGTCGAGCCCGGCAACGCCGCGCTGCAACGCGTCCCGATCGACGCGCCCGATGAAGCGCACCGTGCGTGCGCGACGCAAAGCCGCGCGAGATTCGTCGCGCCGAGATTCGTGATGCGCCCGCGAAACGGAATGGTGATCTCGCGAAACACGTCGACGCGACGCCACGCCGGGCAAGCGCGCGATCGTCGCGGCGACGGTCGGCGAGAACGTCGCATCGGAGGAGGCGTCGCCCAGTCCCATCGGCCGCACGAAGAGATCCGCCTTGAGCGTATCGTTCGCCCACGCCACGACCGTCGTGCGGAACGACCCGATGAGGATCGCCACCGCAACGGTCATCGCGATCGCGATCATCAGCGATGCGACGGCGACGCTATTGCGCACCGGCGACGAGCCAAGATTCGCCGCCGCAATCTCCCCCGCCGCCGACCGCGAAACGAGCAGCGCGCGCGCCAGCCGCGCGAGAGCCCCGCGATCGCAGCGGCGCAAACAGCGACCCGGCGAAGATGATGAGCAGCCCGGCCGCGTAGCCGAAGAGCGGCACGTCGCCGATCGGCGGCAGCAAACGTGCACGCATAGCCGACGAGCAAGCAGCCCAAGCCCGAAGATCGCCGCCCGCGGCGCAAGCCCGGTGAGCCGCCGCTCGTAGCCTTGCGCGCGCATCGCGATCGCCGGCGGCGTCCGCGCGGCCTCGAGCGCCGGTACGAGCGCCGCGATCGCCGCCGCCGACGACGCCGATCAGGAACGCCTTGAGCAGAACGACCGGATCGTACACGACATGATCCGCATGCGAGGCGACGTAGAGCGTGTCGACGGTCCGCGAAACCGCCGCGACCGAAAACGTCGCGAGCACGCTCCCGATCACCACCCCGAACAGCGAACCCACCACGCCGAACAGCGCGCCCTCGGCCAGAAACGTGCGCAAGATCTGCCCGCGCTTCACGCCGAGCGCGCGCAGCGTTCCGATCTCCGGCCGCCGCTGCACGACCGAAATCGCGACGGTGTTGTAGATGAGATACATGCCGACCAGCAACGCGATGTACGAGAGCGCGGCGAGATTGAGTTCGAAACGAACGCAGCATGCGCTGGATCTCGCCCGTTCGGACCTTCGGTTCGATCGCGCGCACGCCGGGCGGAAGCACGCGCCGCACCGCCGCGATCGTCGTCGCCAATTGCGCCGGATCGACGATGCAATCGATGCGGTCGAGCCGGCCGACTTTGCCGAAGATCTCTTGCGCCGTCGCGATGTCGACGAACACGACGCTCGAATCGACGCCCGCGACGCTCGCCGGCAAGACCGCCGCCACGCGCAGTTCGACGTTGCGATCGCCGGCAAGCGCGGAGATGATCGAGCCCGCTTGCCAATGATACTTGGCGGCAACGCGCGCGCTGATGAACGCGCCGTGTCCGTTCACGAGCAGCCACGGATCGGGCGCCGACGTTCCCGTCGCAACGCCGCCGGGCGTCGCGAGAACACCGCTGGAACCCGGCACCGGCCGCAGCAGATCGATGCCCAAGACGCGCAAGATCTCGCCCGAGAACGCATCGCCGGCGCGCGCGCCGACGGTGAGCGAATCCTCGATCGCCGGATTCGCATAGAGCACGCCCGGCACGTTCTGCACGCGCAGGATCGTGCGCTCGTCGAATCCGCGTCCGACGCCGAGCACTTGCAGGTTGACGTGGTTGGAGATGACGTTCACGCTCGATGCGAACGACGCGACCGCGGTCGTATTCGCCAGATCGACCGAGAGCGCGATCGCAACGCCGAGCGCCACGGCCAGCACGGTGACGGCGCTGCGCAGTTTGTTCGCGCCGATGTGCCCCCAAACGAGGGCCGCGAAAACCGGGCTCACGGCACGATGCGGCCGTCGTGCATGCGGATCGTGCGATCGCACACCGCTGCCGCTTCGGCGCTATGCGTCGCCATGAGAATCGCCTGGCCGCCGTCGGCGAGCGAGCGCAACAGCCGTAAGACGTTTTCGCCGTTGTGCGAATCGAGATTGCCGGTCGGCTCGTCGGCGAGCAAGACGGCCGGCCGGTGGATCATCGCGCGCGCGATCGCCGCGCGCTGCAATTGGCCGCCTGAGACCTGCGCCGGAAACGCGCGCGCCTTATCGCCGAGGCCGACGGCGGCCAACGCCGGTGCGGTACGCCGCGCGATCTCCGCCGCCGCGACGCCTTGCAGCACGAGCGGCAACGCAACATTCGCTTCGATCGTGAGCGCGGGCAGCAGGTTGAAGAATTGAAAAATCGTGCCGACGCGATCGCGCCGCAAGAGCGTCAGCGCGTCGTCGTCGAGTTCGGCAGTGTCGCGCCCGTCAACAAAAACATGGCCGGACGTCGGTAAATCGACGCATCCGACCAGGTTGAGAAGAGTGCTCTTACCGCACCCGCTCGGGCCCACCAGGGCGACCATTTCGCCACGACTGACCTCGAGCGACACGCCGTCGAGCGCACGGACGGGTGCGTCGGCGGCGGGATACGTTTTCCGCGCGTCGGAAACGACGACCGGAAGATTCGCGATTATGCTTTGTAGTAGGCCGCGTTAGCGTCGATGAACGACTTCCACTTATCGGGGACGTCGGAATCGGCGTAAATCGCTTCGACCGGGCACGCCGATACGCAGGCGCCGCAATCAATGCAAACTTCCGGATCGATGAAGAGCTGCTTGTCTTCGTCTTCGCCGTGAATGCAATCGACCGGACACACGTCTACGCAAGACTTGTCCTTAGTTCCGATGCAGGGTTCGGTGATGACATATGCCATCGTCGGGTCGATGTAGCCTCGCTAGGAGAGGGGGAACCCACGGGACTACGGGTGAGCACAAGCCTGGTCCTTTACGATAAAAGGCGGGACGGCGCCCAGGCCCGCTCGGCCTGGGCGCACACCGCACGGTCGGATCAGACCATCGAGCGCCGGCCCGAGAAGGCCCGCATGATAAACAGCAGGATCACGGCGCCGATGAAGGCCACGACGATGCTGCCGACATTCACGCCGGTGACGCCCGCGTGACCGAAGAAATTGAACACCCAGCCGCCGATGAATGCGCCGACGATGCCGACGACGATGTCACCGAGAACACCCCCGGGGCCCTCGCCCGGAACGACCCATTTCGCCAGAATCCCGGCGATAAGACCCACGATCAACCAGCCCAACAAACCCATGATGATTTCTCCCCCTCGACAAAGTGATCCGCGGCTCGCCGCCGCATCCTGCAGGAACTGGTTCCCAGAAAACTTCACGTGAAACCGCCGCACGAATACATCTGCGGCTGCGTTGCAAAGCCATGAAGCATCGCATCCTCGCAACGCTGGCCGCGTTGGCGATCGCCGCCGGTAGCAGCGCGGCAGCGAACGCGCAAACGTCCGGCCGCCGTCTCACCCCCACGCTAACCGTCACGGGCGAGGCCTCGGTCACCCGCGCACCCGATCGCGCGACGGTGTCGTTCCGCATCGAGACGACCAACGATGTCGCCGCTGCCGCGACATCGGCCAATTCGGCCATCGCCAACGCGCTGACGGCCAAACTCGCGCCGCTCGGCATCCCCGCAAGCGCGATCTCGACCACCGGCTACGGACTGAACTACAACCCGCGCCCGGCCAAGCCCGATCCGGCCTCGACGCAGCGTTACGGCTACACCGTCGAGCGGACGATCGACGTCATCGCAAATTCGGTCGACGGCGCCGGCGCGGTCGTCGATGCCGGCGTTGCCGCCGGCGTCACCGGGGTCAACGGCGTCGCGTTCTCGCTGCGCGACGGACACGCGGCCATGCGTAGTGCGCAGACCGCCGCCGTGGCCGATGCCGCCGCGCAAGCCCGCGGCCTAGCCGCCGCCGCCAAAATGCGCCTGGTGCGCATCCTCGCGATCTCGCCCTCGGGCGAAGCGGTTCCGCAGCCGTTGTTCAAACGCGCCGGCCCCGTCATGATGTCGGCCGCCGTGCCGACCACGATCGACCCCGGCAACCTGACCGTCCAAGCTAACGTCACCGTGCAATACGAGATCGCGCCGGAGCACGGATAGCGGCGAAACTGCGCCCGAACCGGGCAAGTACCTCACGATGATGGAACACTCCCGATGATGGAAGCTCAGGCCGAATGCGAGATCTGCCGCCTGCGACCGGCCAGCACGCAAGATTACGCGCTGCACGGCGGACGCTGGGTTGCGGCGGCGGTATGCGATGAATGCGCGAAAACGCGCCGGCGCGCGATCTTGCCGTACGTCGGCGCGGCAACGGCCGCCGCCGCGCTCTTCGCCGGCGCCGCGTTTGCGATCGACTCGATCTCGCGGCGCAATCCGCCGCCGGGCGCCGAACCGCATCCCGAGAACCAGAACCGGCCCAATCCCCTCACCGATCTTGGGCGCGCGCTGCGCGGCGGAACGCCGACGCTCGGCGCGTTCTCGCGCGACCTCACCGCGATGGCGCGCGCCGACAAACTCGATCCGGTCGTCGGCCGCGACGATGAAATCGAACGCGTCATCTCGATTCTCGCGCGCCGCAGCAAGAACAATCCGGTGCTCGTCGGCGAGCCCGGCGTGGGCAAAACGGCGATCGTCGAAGGGCTCGCGCAGCGCATCGTGCGCGGCGACGTCCCGGCCGCGCTGCGCGACAAGAAAGTGCTCGCGCTCAATCTCGGCCCGCTCGTTGCCGGCACGAAATATCGCGGCGAATTCGAGGGCCGCGTCAAGCGCATTCTCGATGAGGTGAAGCGCGCCGCGCGCGACGTAATCTTGTTCATCGACGAATTGCACACGCTCGTCGGCGCCGGCGCGGCCGAAGGTTCGCTCGATCTCTCCTCGATGATCAAGCCCGAACTCGCGCGCGGCGAACTGCAGTGCGTCGGCGCGACGACGTACGATGAGTACCGCAAATACATCGAGTCCGACGCCGCGCTCGAGCGGCGCTTCCAGCCGGTAACGGTCGAAGAGCCGACGATCGATCAGACCATCGCGATCTTGCGCGGCCTGCGGCCGAAGTACAGCGCGCACCACCACGTCACGATCGACGACGCCGCGCTCGAAGCCGCGGCGACGCTGGCCGCGCGCTTCATCGCCGACCGTTTTCTGCCCGACAAAGCGATCGACGTCGTCGACGAAGCCGCGGCAACCGCCGCGATGTCGGGCACGCCCAACGTCGACGTGGCGCGCGTCGCGGCCGTCGTCTCGCGCTGGACCGGCATTCCGCAAGGCACGATCACCGACGCGCAGCGCGCCGGGCTGCTCGCGCTCGAAGAACAACTCGAAGCGCGCGTCATCGGCCAGAGCGACGCGGTGAAGCGCGTTTCCGAAGCGGTGCGCCGCGCACGCGCGGGGCTGAAAGATCCGCGCAAGCCGGTCGGCGGATTTCTCTTCATCGGCCCGAGCGGCGTCGGCAAAACCGAACTCGCGCGCGCTCTCGCGCATGCGCTGTTCGGCACCGACGACGCGCTGGTGCGGCTCGATCTCTCCGAGTTCACCGAAGCGCACACGATCTCGCGGCTGCTCGGCGCACCGCCCGGCTACGCCGGCCACGACGAACCGGGCCAGTTGACCGAACCGATCCGCCGCCGCCCCTATTCCGTCGTGCTGTTCGACGAAATCGAAAAGGCGCACCCCGACGTCGCGGCGATCCTGTTGCAAATCCTCGACGACGGTCGCGTGACCGACGCCAAGGGCCGGGCGATCGACTTCCGCCATGCCATCATCGTCTTGACCAGCAACCTCGACCGCGAGGAACTCGTCGGTGCGCTGCGCGGCGAACTGCTCGACCGCATCGACGAAGTGATCGTCTTCGACGAGCTCGGCCTGCCGGAAATCGAGCAGATCGTCGCGCTGCAGATCGCGCTGCTCGCCGACCGCATGGGCGCGCACGCGATGCAGCTCGAGCTGACCGAGCGGGCGCGGGTGTTCCTCGCCACCGAGAGCATCGCGGCCGGGGACGGCGCCCGCAACGTCGCCCGTTCGATCTCGCGCCACGTCGCCACGCCCGCTCTCGGGCGCGATTCTGCGGGGAGAAATTCGTACCGGCCAGACCGCTAAAGTCGCGTTTGATGGGAAAGAGATCACCGTCAACGCTGCTTGAGGGGTCTCCGAATGAAGCTCGTCCCTGCGGCGGCCGCCGTCTTGGCTGCCGCAATCACCCTAGTGAACGTCGCCGGCGCCCAAACGCTGCCCACTCCCGCCGCCGCCCGGGCGGCCGACCTCGACCACGATCTTCGATGCGATGCTCGCGGTCGCGCGCGCGGCCAGCAGCAACCCCGGCGCGGCCCAGAACGCGGCCCTCTCCTACCAAGCCGCGGTCCAGCAGTACAACGCCGGCGATTATGACCGGGCGCGCATGAGCGCGATCGCGGCGATCGGAGAGGCCATGCCCGTGCCGCCGCTCCCGGCGCCCTCGATCGCGCCGCCATCGATCCCGCAGCCGGTCTACTACCAGATGCCGCTGCTGGTCGGGGCCGATCAGGCCGACGCGGAGGGCTATCTGGCGCTCGCGCGACGCTCGATGCTGGTCTGCGGCGTTGCCGGATCCAACCCGCCCCAGGTGCAGCAGCAGTATGCGGCCGCCGCCGCCGCGCTGGACGCGAAGGACTACCGCACCTCTGAGATCGCCTCGAAAGTCGTGGTCGACTACTGCGCGGCCGCAAATCAGGCACTCGCCGCCCAAGCCGCTGCCGCGCCGCAAGCCTCGTCGACGCCGATCCCGATGACCAGTTACAAACCGATCCCGCTCGCCACGTTGGGACCCGATCCCGCGCTCGCGCAAACGCCCACCCCGGAAATCATGCCGCCGCTGGCGACGGCCGCTCCGGCCCGGCGCGGTTTCCGGCTCTAGATCACAGCCCCCGTCTGCGGCAAGCACCGGACGGGGACGGCGCGAAGGGCCGGGGATGAAACGCTTTTTGTGCGCCCTGGCCCTGTTCGCTTTTGCCGCCGCGCCCGCACTCGCCGACCCGAAGTCCGACTTGATGGGGGCCATGATCAACCTGCAAAAAGCGGGAAGCTATCATATGACGATCAGTGCCAAGAATAACCAGAAGATCGAAATCGACATGGCGCTGCCGGCGAAAATGCACATGATCGGCCCGCAAATGGAAGCGATCAAGATCGACAACACGATGTGGCTAAAGATCGGCGGTCAATGGCGCCAGATGAATATTCCGCAAGTCGAAACGATGACGGCAAGCCTTACCGGCCCGATGGAAATGGCGAAGGGACAAGCCGACGATTTGATCGTGACCGACCTCGGAATGAAAACCCCGAGTAGCGGGGCGCCCCCGATGCACGCCTATTCGATGACGAACAAAGCCGGGAAAAGTCCATCAACGGTATTTCTCGACGGCGGCATCGTGAAAGAGATCGACACGAGCGACGGCACCAGCATGGTCGTCTCGAAGATCGGCGCCCCGGTCGACATCTCGCCGCCGAACTGACGGTCCGGTTATTTCAGGATGTGCGCGATCGCGGATTCGATCTCGCTCGCGCTCATCTCGCCGGGATGATACATCCGCACGACACCCTTCGCGTCGATGAACACGTGCAGCGGAAAGTATAGACCGCCGCCGTAGCTTGCTCGCGTCGAATTATCCGGATCGACCGCCAACGCATACGGCACGTTGAAGTCGTGCGCAAAGCCCTGCGCTTTGCTCATGCTCTCGCCGACGTCGATGCCGATCACGCGCAGCCCGCGCGGCGCATACTTCTTGCTCAGCGCAACGATGCTCGGCGTCTCGAGCCGGCACGGCCCGCACCACGTCGCGAAGAAGTTCAGGTAGACGGGCCGGTTGTGCATCGTCACGTTGCTGATCGTCTTCCCGTCGGATGACGTGAGGCTGAACGGTGGCGCAGCATCGCCCGGCCGCGGAATCGCCAAAGCCGGCGCACCGAGTGCCAGCACCGCGGCTGCGAGGAGGGGAAGGACGCGAGCGAGCATCATCGGGCGAATCTCCGGGCGAGTCAACTGAACGAGGGAAACGTTACGGCCTTTGCGTCGAGTTCCATCTGCGCCAGCAGCGCCTCGACCGAATCGAACCGCATCTGCTCGCGCACGAAGCGAAAATCGCGCAACGCCAGCTCCTCACCGTAGAGCGAGCCGTTGAAATCGAGCAGCCACGCCTCCACCGTGCGCGCCGTGCCGTTGAACGTGGGGTTCGTTCCGATCGAAACGAGGCCCGGATAATCGCGGCCTTCGTGCCGTCCGGTGATCGCATACACCCCGTCAGGCGGCAACATCTTCTCCGCCGGGACGACGACGTTGGCCGTCGGAAAACCCAAATCGTGTCCGCGCCCAGCCCCAAAGCCGACGACCCCGCGGACCGTATAGGGAGATCCCAGCAGCCGGTCGGCAAGCGCGAGATCGCCGGCCGCCACCGCCGCCCGCACGCGCGTACTCGAAACGCGCTCGCCATCGACCATCGCATTCGGAACGCCGATCGCTTCGCGTCCGAGCGCCGTCAGATGCGCCTGCGCAAACGCCACGTCGCCCACGCGCTTCGACCCAAACCGAAAATTCGCCCCAACGACCATCGCGCGCGCACCGAGCGCCCCGATCAGCACGTCATCGAGAAACGCCTGCGGTGAAAGCGAAGCGAACTGCTCGTCAAACGTCAGCACGAACATCTCATCGACGCCCGCGCGCGCAAAGGCATTGACCCGCTCCGCCATCGTCGCAATCTGCGGAGGCACCTCAGCCGGCCGCAAAAACGTCATCGGATGCGCCGCAAACGTCAACACCGCCGTCCGTTCCCCCGCGCGCCGCGCCGCGAGCAGCGCTCGCACGATCGCCTGATGCCCAACGTGATACCCGTCGAACACCCCAACCGCCACGCACAACGGATGCCGCACCCGCTCCGCCCGATACGCATCATCCGCCGGCAACGCATAGTGCAGCTTCACAAGAACACCTTACGCGGCGCCAGCAACGCCCCCACCGTTTCCCCGACGCCGACCAGCACGCGCGCCGAGTCGCGCACGAACACATGCTTATCCGCCGACGGCTCATCCAACGGCACCACGCGCCCGGCCCGAAAATCCGTCGCCCGCCGCCCATCCAAAACAACAGTGGGAATCGGAATAACCCGCTCCGGCGGCACCAGCGACCCCAACGGATTCGCCGCGACTTCATCCAGCGTCAGGCTCTCATACAGCACAAACGGCCCCGAAGCCTCACGCAACAACGCCCCCATATGCCCCACGGTCCCACAAGCCGCAGCGAGATCCTCGCACAACGTACGAACGTACGTCCCCTCACTGCAAGCCACGCGCATCCGAACGGTATCACCCTCGCGCCCGAGCACGCTCAACGCATAAATCGTCACCGCCCGCTTCGCCCGCTCAACAGAAATTCCGCGCCGCGCCAGCTCATGCAGCCGCTGCCCCTCATGATGCACGGCACTAAACATCGGCGGCACCTGTTCGATCGCACCAACAAACGACCGCACCGCAGCATCCAGCCGCGCATCCACATCATCCGGAACCGAAGCCGTAGCAATGACCGCCCCAACCCCATCAGCCGTATCCGTAGCCCGCCCAAGCACCAACGTAAACGCATACGCCTTACGCCGATCCTCAATCAACGGCAAAAGGCGCGTAGCGCGCCCCAGCGCAACCGGCAACACACCCGCGGCCTGAGGATCCAACGTCCCCAAATGCCCAACCGCTAACTTGGACCCATCCTCGGTCGCATACATCTTCCGCAACCGCGCACCAAATTGCGTCGAGGTCGGCCCCGCCGGCTTAAAAAGATTGAGAAATCCGAGCATAAGGCTCCGCTAAACGAAGCGCCTACAATCCCTCAGCCTTGAGCGCAGCACGAACCCCAACGATCGCCGCGTCCAAATCGCCGGGATACGTCAACCCGGAAGCCATAAAATGCCCCCCGCCACCAAGCGTCGCAGCAGCAGCCTGAACATTCACCTTACCGCTAGAGCGCAGACTAACGCGCACCGCCCCATCAAAATCTTTGAACAAAGCCGCAGCTTCCACGCCCTCAACCGCGCGAAGATGCTGAATAATTTCTTCAGTATC
The DNA here is from genome assembly GCA_963845455.1 of Vulcanimicrobiota bacterium. Taxonomy (GTDB): domain Bacteria; phylum Vulcanimicrobiota; class Vulcanimicrobiia; order Vulcanimicrobiales; family Vulcanimicrobiaceae; genus Lustribacter. The sequence continues at coordinate 185,444 of CAWJSM010000012.1, forward strand.
TTCCCCATCAGCATCAAACGCTTTGAGCATCGCCTCATCAACGACGGTCCAGCAATAACGCCCATCTTCTTCCAACCGAGCCGCCGCCACCGCATGCGCAACAAGCTTCGTCGCCGCAAACCGCTTATTAGCAAAAATCCACTCAGTAATGAGCGGCTTATCCGCCCCGCACTCCATCATCTCCGCCGACATGCGCAACACATCCGCCGTCGTATTCGTGTGCATAAACGCACCCGTATCCGTCATGATGGTCGTAAGAATACACGTCGCAATATCCGGCGTAACCGGCACCTTCATCGCCTTGAGAATGCCGCAGCACGCACGTCCCGGTCGAAGCCTCAGTCTCAAGAATATAATTCAGAAACCCAAACTTCGAATTCCCAAGATGATGATCGATATTGAGCATGTTCTCGCGAGCGATCTCGGGGCAGATACTCCCCGCCCGCGAGAAATCGCTCATATCGCCAAACACCCAAAGCGTATCTTTCGGCAAATCAGCCGGCACCGCGCGCGACACGAATTCCGTATCCGGCAAAAACCGCAAGTTCCGCGGAACCGCATCTTGCTGAAAATACCCAACGCGCTTACCCAGCGACTTGAGCGCCAGACCCAACGCCAAGCCGGCTCCGAGCGTGTCCCCATCAGGCTTCACATGCGAAACAAACATAAACGACGAGCGCCGATTTAGCTCCGCAACAACTTCTTCGGTGGTAGCCGAAGCCGACTCAACAACACTACTCATCAATCACCTTCGCACGCTCGAGCGTCTTAGACATCGCGATCGCCTGTTCGGTAGACCGATCCTCGACAAACACCAACTCCGGAGTATGCCGAAGCTTCACCAGAGCTCCAACCTCACCCCGAATAAATTTCGAAGCACTCTTAAGCGCATCCATAGACTGTCGCGCCACATGCCGATCCCCAATGATGGAAACGAACACCTTACAGTTCATCATATCACTGGTAATTTCAGTCCGCGTAACCGTAACAAATCCCAGCCGCGGATCCTTGAGATCCTCGGAGATAACTTTCGCCACAGCCCGCTGCATCTCGTGATCGATGCGGGCTTGCCGCTGCTGTTTCACGATGGTCTCGGCGTTGCGGCGGTGCGCTGCATTGTGGTGCGGGGGACGTTCTGATTTTTCCGTCCTGGAAAAATCAGAACTCGGCTGCGGCGCTGCTCCCGGCATCCTGCCTCCGCAGCGCCACAGACGCCCCCGCGCCACAACGCAGCGCCCCGCCGCAACGCAGCCGTCATTGGGATCAAGCCGGCTGCAGTTCTGCCGGAACCAACTCCGAGCTATAAGCCTCGATCACATCGCCTTGCTTGAGGTCTGCGAACTTGGCAACCTGAACGCCGCACTCGAAGTTCTCAGCGACTTCGCGGACATCGTCCTTAAAGCGGCGGAGCGATTCGAGTTCGCCGTCCCAGACGACGGCCGAGTCGCGGATGACGCGGACCTTCGCGTTGCGTACGAGCTTGCCGGATTGCACGTAACAACCCGCGATCGCGCCGACCTTCGAGACCTTGAAGATCTCGCGGACTTCCGCGCGGCCGAGGATGATCTCGCGGAACTTCGGCGCGAGCATACCGACCATCGCTTTTTTCAGATCGTTCTCTACATCGTAGATGACCTGATAGAAGCGCAGATCGACTTGTTCGGAATCCGCTTGCCGCTTGACCGACTCGTCCGGACGGATGTTGAAGCCGATGAGCACCGCGTTCGAAGCCGAGGCCAGGTTGACGTCGTTGGGCGTAATGCCGCCGACGCCGGCGAGGATGACGCGAATGTCGACTTCCGCGGTTGAGAGCGATTCCACGCGCGAGCGCAGCGCTTCGACCGAGCCTTGACCTTCGGCTTTGAGGATGAGGTTGAGCGCCTTCTGTCCGCCGTCCGCGGGCATCGCCATGAACGTTTCGAGCGAAACGCGCTGACCCGAGGTCGCAGCGATGCGAACGTCGCGACGCTTGGTCGTACGTTTCGCCGCAGCTTCACGCGCCGCACGTTCGTCGGAGACGACCATCAAGCGTGTCGCCGGCCGAGGGAACGTCGGAGAGGCCCATGACTTCGACCGGAATCGAAGGCCCGGCTTTCTTGACCTGTTTGCCCTTGTCGTCGGTAAGCGCCCGGATCTTGCCGTACGCCGAGCCGACGACGATGACGTCGCCGACACGCAGCGTGCCGTTCTGCACGAGCACGGTTGCGACGGCACCGCGTCCGCGATCGAGCGCGGATTCGATGACGACGCCGGTCGCGCGGCGCATCTTGTTGGCCTTGAGCTCTTTGAGATCGGCTTCCAAGAGCACGGTTTCGAGCAGCTTCTCGATACCGTCACCGGTACGTGCGGAGACGGCGACCATTTCGATCTGGCCGCCCCACTCGACGGGCTGGAGGCCTTCTTCGGTGAGCTGCTGCTTGACGCGATCGGGCTGAGCGTCTTCTTTGTCCATCTTGTTGATGGCGACGACGATCGGCACTTTCGCGGCCTTGATGTGCGCGATGGCTTCTTTGGTCTGCGGCATGACGCCGTCGTCGGCCGCGACCACGAGGATCGCAACGTCGGTGACCTTGGCGCCGCGCGCGCGCATGGCGGTGAACGCTTCGTGACCGGGCGTATCGATGAAGGTGATCTTGCGATCGTCTTTATCGACGGTGTACGCGCCGATCTTTTGCGTGATGCCGCCGGCTTCACCGGCCGCCACGTTGGCGAAACGGATCTTGTCGAGCAGCGAGGTCTTACCGTGGTCGACGTGACCGAGCACGGTGACGACCGGCGGACGCGGCGTGAGCAGCTCCGGACGATCTTCTTCTTGCTCGACGACGACTTCATCGCCGGCTTCTTTGACGATGGCGTTGAAACCGAACTTGCGCGCGACGGCGATGGCCTGTTCGCTCGAAATGTTCTGGTTGATCGTCGCCATCGTGCCCATGCGGAAGAGTTCCTTGATGACGTCCGCGGCGTTCACGATCATCGAGGTCGCGAGTTCTTGCACGGTGAGGACGTCGGGGATCTCGATCGACTCGAGCTTGGTCGGCGCCGGTTGAATGACGCCGTCGATCATGCGGCCGCCCTTGCGTTGACGCTGCTTCTCGAGCAGCATCTCCGTCTCGCGGTCTTTCTTCGATTCGTCGCGGTCGCGCGCGTTGGGGCGCTGGCCGGGACGGCCGCCGCCGGACGGACCGGAGCTCGGGCTCGGGCCTTGGCCCGGGTTCAGCGGGGCGCCGGGGCCGCCGCCGGTACGCGGGACGAACGGACGCGGCGGCGCACTGCCGCCGGGCAGGGCACGGAAAACGCCGTTGCCGGCGGGGCGCCGGACCGGGGCGCCGTTGACCGGCTGACCGGGTACGGGCGGCTGGCCCGGACGCGCCTGCTGATAGCCCTGGCCGGGAACGCCCATGCCGGGCCGCGGCGCAACGCCGGGGCGGCCGGGGATTCCGCCGACGCCGTTGGGCGAGGCCGAGTTCGGGTTGACCGGCGCCGGACGGGGCGCGACGATCGAGGCCTGGCCGGCCGGCACGGGCCGCAGCTGCGGAACCGGTTCGGTGGGCGAGAGCGGGCGGCGCGGCGGCATCGGGCCGACGGGCGGACGCGGCGGGGCGCCCGGGGCGATGCGCGGGGCGACCGAGCCCGGGATTGGGCGCGTCGGAGCACCCGGCGCGATGCGGGGTGCCGGGCTCGCGGGGCGCGGCGGCGCAGCCGGAGCCGGCGGTTCTTCGGGCGGCGCTTCCGGGGCGGGCGGCGCGACGGCCGCCGGCGCGGCGGCGACGGGTTCGGCAGCGGCCGGCTCTTCGGCGGCCGGTGCGGCGGGAGCCGCTTTGGCGCGCTTCGGTGCGGCGACCGGCTTCAGCCCCGGCACCGGCTCGGCCGCCACGGCGGCAGCAGCCGGCGGCGCAGCGGCGACGGGCGCAGCCTCAGCGGGGGCAGCCGCCGCGGGAGCAGCGACGGCAGCAGCCGGGGGTGCGGCTGCGGGGGCCTTGGCGGCCGGAGCCGCCTTGGGGGCGGGCTTGGCCGCGCCCTTGAGCTGGGCGCGAAGAAGGTCGGCGACCTTCGGTTCGACGACGCTCAGCTGACTTTTCGCCTCGAGACCCAGTCGCCCAAAAAGCGCCATGAGGTCCTTCGACGACATATTGAGCTCCTTGGCGAGCTCGAAAATCCGTACCTTACCGGTTGCCATAGTGTCCTTTATCGTAACTCGGCCTGGCCCGAAAAGGCTGCGGCCGACTCCCTCAATCGCTCATGTGTGTGTCCTGAAGTTCGTAGTGCGTGATCGCAAACGCGCCGAGACCCGGAAATCTCTTGTTCTTGATGACGGCGCCCGCACACTGCACGCCGCAGAGATAAACTCCGCGTCCCGCACTGCGCCGGGCCCCATCGGCGGACCAGCCGTCGTCGCGCCGGACGAAGCGCTGCAGCCGGGGCTGCTCGCGCCGAGTCCGGCAACCAACGCACGTCCGCGCCGGCGTCGCCATTACTCGCTGCCGAATTGCTCCCGCTTGAACTCTTCAAGCCGGCGCAGCAACTCGTCGTCAATCGTCAACGCGGTTTCGCCCTCTTCCGTTTCAGCCGGCACCTCTTCGGCGACCGCATCGTCGGCCGCGTAGTCCTCGGCCGGGACGGCTTCGCGCTCGGCGAGGTAGCGGGCCCGTGCCTCCGCCGCTTCGGAGTCGCTCGTGATGTCCAGGCGCCAGCCGGTCAGCCGGGCAGCGAGCCGGACGTTCTGCCCTTCGCGACCGATCGCGAGGGAGAGCTGATGGTCGGGGACGGTGACGAGCGCGATGCCGTCGTCCTCGAAGAGTTCGACCGCCAGCACTTTCGCCGGCGCCAGCGCGTTCGAGATGAACGTCTGCAAGTCGGGCGCGTAGCGGATCACATCGATCTTCTCACCGCGCAGTTCGTCGGAGACGTTGGCGACGCGGCTCGACTTCGGTCCGAGGCACGCGCCGACCGCGTCGATCTCGGGGCGCTTGGAGTGCACGGCGACCTTCGTGCGCGAACCGGGTTCGCGCGCGATCGCCATGATCTCGACGATGTCGTCTTGGATCTCCGGCACCTGGAACTCGATCAAGCGCTGCACGAGGCCTTCGGCCGCGCGCGAGAGCACGACCAGCGGTCCCTTGTTCGTCTTGCGCACGTCGAGCACGTAGGCGCGAATGCGATCGTTGATGCGGAAGTTTTCGCGCGGCACTTGTTCGGAGAACGGCAGCAGCGCTTCGTTCTTGTTATCGAGCAGCACGTACATGTTGCGTTGTTCGTAACGCTGAACCGAGCCCATCACGATGTCGTGCAGCTTGGCGGAGTACGTGTTGTAGACGGTGTCGCGCTCGGCTTCCCGGATGCGCTGCACGATCACTTGCTTCGCAGTTTGCGCGGCGATGCGCCCGAAATCTTTCGGCGTGACTTCCTTATCGAAGAAGTCGCCGGCTTCGTACTTCGAACCGGCTTCGGCCTTGGAGATTTCGAGCTTCGGATCTTCCGGCTCGCCCTCGACCACGTTGCGGCGATGATAGACTTTGTAGTCGCCGGTTTGCCGGTCGATCGCGACGATCGCGTTCGCGTCGGGGCCGAAATTCCGCTTGTAGGCGGAGATCAGCGCCGACTCGAGCGCTTCGAGAAGGCTCTCGAAGCTGATGTTCCGTTCGTTCTCGATCTCGCGGAGGGCCGCGATCATCTCTGCGTTCATGTTCTGCTCTGCTTCATTGGCACGTCAGGGGGCAACGTCAGGGGCCCGTGGGAGGCCCCGACACAACAGAAGCGCGGGCAAGTGCCCACGCTTCTAGCGTACTCTGGCTCGAATTATGGCATGCCGGACGCGGTTTGGCAAGGCGAGGCCTGCGGTAAGACCCTACAAACATGCCGTCCCTTGCCCGAAGAGCCTTCGTCACCGGCGCCGCCGCGCTGGCCGCCACCGCCCTCTGGAGACCCGCCCTCGCAAGCGAGCAGCGGGTCAACAATGTCCTCATCGAAGACGACCGGTGGCTGCTGCCGGGCTGGGAAACCCTGACCGACCCCGACGCTGCCGGGACGGCAAAAACGCTCGATCTCGTCTGCGAAACGGCCAAGATGCTCGCGTCGAAGGGCATCGGCTTGCTGCTGATGTCGATCCCGTTCAAGGCGCGCTATTGTCCCGATCTGCCGGCGGGTTCCGTCGCGCCGGTCATCGCGTCGCGCTACGCGACGTCGCTCGCCGCCATGCAATCGCGCGGCCTGAAGACCGTCGATCTCGAGGGCGCTTTGCGGCCCGTCAAAGCGGCCTACTATCCGACCGATCAGCACTGGACGTGGGAGAGCGTCGACGCCGCCGGGGACGCGCTGGCGGCCGCGTTGCGCGCCAATTGGAGCGTTCCGGACAAAGGCAAACACACGCCGCTGCAGCCGTTCGTCATCGACAAACGGTACGGCGATCTCGCAACGTTGCTGCCGTCCGCGCTGCAAACGCAGATCGGCGTCGAAACCTATCGGCTGCGCACGGCCTACGGCGGCGACTTGAACGGCTACAGCGAGTACACGGGCTCGACCGAGCCGCAGCCGAAAGACACGCCGGTCGTACAGCTCGTCGGCAGCAGTTTCGTACGCCCGATGTGGGGCTTACCGCAAAAGCTGGCCAACGTTCTCGGCACCGACGTCGGGCTGACGTTCTTCAACGGCGACGCCGGTCCGTATCATGCACTCCTGATGAATCTTCGCTCGACACTGCCCAAACGCGCTCCCGCCGTCGTGGTCTGGCAGATGACCGAAGCGAACTTGCATCTCGGCCCCGATGCAAAGGGCTGGTGGGGCATCACCTCGCTGATGAGCCCCGACTTCTTCCTCTCGCACGTGCAACAAGCGATCGGCGCTTAATTAGTTCGGGTCGCCGGTAACCTCGACGTTGACGACCGACGCATCGTTGCGGTCGGCGGAGAGAACGCTGCACGCGGTGACGCTCGAACGCACGTGAACGTTCGCCGTTCCTTCGCTCGACGCCACGCACACCGGAACGTGCGCGTATGGATGGCGGAATGCAAAGGTGTACCGCCCGCCCGCGAGGTGGCCGCGCGCGGCAAATGATTCCGGCGTTTGCTGGTCGAGCTGCTGGACGATCGCGCTCGCCGCAGTGAGGCCGCCGGCCGCATCGACCGTTGCCAACGGCGCCAAGCGCGTTCGACATTCCGCGCGCGATTTCGAAGCGATCGTGGTCGACGTTGAAGCCGGCAAACCAGCGCGGGGCGGAGGCGACGTCGGCGCCGGACCAATCGGCAAAGATATTATTGGTGATGCCGAAACGGCGGTTGCTGCCGTCGTTCGCGCTCATGATTCGTCCATAGGGCGGCTTGAGGTTCAAGCCGTCGATTTCGATCCCGTTGCCGCCGACCACGAGCGAGCGGAACTGCGTCACCGCTAACGCGAGCTTCCAGCCGCAGGTTGTGCCGAACGCGGAGAACGCTCCCGTGCAGCTGGCGTCGCGCGCCCAGAACGTGGCGCCGGCCGTGCCGCGCTCGAACGGGATGTCGTTGACCTCACCGAGCTGCAATCCGAACGACGGACGTCCCGGCAATCGCGGTTCCCAACTCGTGCCGTCGAAGTGCGCGTTGCTCGCGATCCAGCCGTCGCCGGCAACCTGTTGGAACGGCGAGAGCGGCTCTTGCGCCGCCCCCGGCGCGCAGAGCAGCACCGTTGCAATGAGGCCGGCCGCAAGCAATCCCCGCATTGCCGGCGCGCTAACCGACGGACGCGTGCAAACGCTCGTCGATCTGCTGCGCGCAGTGCCGCGACGTGCGAGCGCGTCGCGACCATCGACGATATCGCACCGAAGCGGTGATGGATCGCGTCGATCACGCTCGTGTCCAGCGGAACGGCCGAGAGCATCGTCAACGAACCGCCGATGTTCACCAGTACGAGGCTGCCGTGGGCGGCAAAGAGATCCGATGCCGCGCGCAACGTCGCGTCGTCCACTGGAGCGGTGGACAGCTCTTCTTCATGGACGGGCAGATCGAAATACTCGTGCAGCACGCTCAGCAGCGCAGCGTCATCGAGGTGTCCGTCGTCGCTCACGCGTTCCAGCAAGCGCCGGCCGAGCGGATCCGGGGTTTGCAAATACCGATCGAGCGTCGGGCGATCGATGAAGCCGCGTTCGACCAGAAAGACGCCGATCGGTTTGGCGCGCGGCGAATCGCCGTGGCGGTAGGCGCGGGCGATGGCGGCATCGAGCCGGCGGCGCTCGACGACGTGCGGCTCGATGCGCAGTTTCGAGAGATACTCCAGCACGTCGATTTCGTCGCGCGACGGAACCCCGTTCACGGCCAACTCGAGAATGGTGTCGCGAATGCGCAACGGCAGCCAGGCATTGTCTTGCGCGACTTCGTACGGCAAGCGCGCCAGCGCTTCGGCCGTCGGCACGAGATCGTTATCCACGCCGCTGGCCAGGCCCGATTGGTCGGCGATCGCTGCGATGACGTCGCGCTCGCTGACCATTCCCAGCCGCACCAGCGTATCGCCGAGGCGTTCGCCGGATTGTTTCTCGGCCAGCGCCTTCTCGAGGTCTCCTTCGTCGATCTTGTTGGAGTCCACGAGCACCTGGCCGAGTTGACGGCGGAACTCGCCCAGCACGGTATCGCTCGGAAACGAATGCGTCGTCTTGCTCCAGACGACCGTGCGCTTCTCACGCATGGCTGTCGAGAACATGAAGATCGCGCGGATCGTGGCGGCTCCGTTGATTACTGCCGACCACGGCGGCCGGATCACCGCGAGCATGCCCTGCAACGGGCCGTAGAGCGATGCGACGAAGTAGGCCTTGTTGACCAAGCGCCACAACGTCATCGCGAGCACGAGATCGAGCAGCGTCCAAAGGACCGGGCTCGTGCCGAGCTGCGGTGCGACGATGCGCGAATCGACGGCATGCCAGCCGTACATGAACAGCATGCCGATCACCACGGCGTAACCGAACAGCGCGAACACGTTGCTGGCTACGCTCTTGCGGTCGCGATAGAGCGCATACCGCATCGCAAAGTCCCCGACCCAGCCGGTGGCCTGCCACGCTTCAAAACAGATGCCGACGACCCAGCGCGCCTTCTGACGAACGGCGTCGTTCAGGTTGTCGGGAAAGTACGCCCGCGTCGCGATGAAAGACGCGGCGGTGGCGTAGCGCTGACCGCGCCGCGCGCTGATCTGCTGGGTCACGAAGATCGTCGAGAGCCCGCGCAACTTCAGCCGCAAACCGGTCTGGTAATCCTCGGTCAGCGTTTGACTCGGGAAGACATCCTCGGCCGTGACGGAGATGATCTCGAGCGCCGGCCGGCTGAATGCGCAGCCGACGCCGGCCGACGGCACGAAGCTGCCCATCGCCTCGCGGATGATCATGTCTTTCTGATGATTTTCGGCGAACTCGTCGGCGTAGGTCCACGACGTCCACTCGAACGGCGGCCGCTCGAGCGGCAGAACGGGCAGCTGAATCATCTGCCGCTGCGGCATCAAGAAGTTGTACATGCGCAGCGAGAGCGGATGGATCACGTCTTCCGTATCGTGGAGAACCATGATCTCGTACTGTTCCGCACCCTCGGTGCGCTCGATCTCGGCGAAGATCGAGTTGAGGTTCTGCGCCTTCGTCGTCGGGCCGGGCATCGGGTTGATCACCGGTTTGACCTGCGAGTGGCGCGCGGCCGCCCGTTGCACGGCGGCGACCGTTTCTTCGTCGTTCGGATACACGCCCACGAAAATATCGTAGCGATGGTATTCGAGCGACGTGGTCGCGAACTCGAGCATGCGTTCGACGACCGGCGACTCGTGCCAGCACGGGATCATGATCGCGATGCGTTGCTCGGGCTTGGAGCGCAGCTTCTCGATGGTCAGCTTGGGAAACTTGTGGCGCTCGAAGCTGCGCAGGATCTGGCGTGACCAGAACGCCAGGTCGACGACGACGTCGTCGAGGCCGAGCAGAACGTACACCGCCGCAACGACGATGGTCAGGACGCTGAAGAGGGCCGCTGCGTGGTAACTGAACTCTACCATCTAATGCGAATATCCAAAGAGCACTTCGAGGTTGATCGAGGAGTACGTACGCGCGACCGGTATGCCGCTGCCGCGCGGCAGGTAGGTTCCGAGATCGGCGTAGACGCGGTAGGTGAAGATGCCGCCGCGCGCCTGCAGCCCCGCAAGACCATCGAGCGCGTTGTTGTAGAACGCGCGGCTCGTATCGAGCGCCAAATCCGACACCGGCCAAGCCCCGCACGATCTTCGAGCCGATGTAGAAGTTGTGGGTCACGTCAGCGTAGGCGATGGTGTTGACGTACCGGCTGTAGTGCGTCAGGCTGGCGTCGATCTGCGTCTGCGACTTGTAGCCGCCCGCCCCGATGCGCGTGGACAGGAGCACGCCATAGCGTAAGTCCGACTCGTCGTGCCCGGTGAGGAGCGACGTGGCTTCGCCGCCCTCGACGAAGGCGTATGCGATCGGAGCGATCTTCGTGCGCAAGCCGGCCGACAGGATGGTGACGTTGTCGTTGAGGATCTCGTTGGCCGGCACGCTGCTGGCCTTCGCGTCGTTGGTGAGGTGGAAGGCGATATACGGCTGGATGCGCGTGGGCGCTACGTAATAGTGCGCGTCCAAGCCGTAAAACGTGTCGTGAAAGCGGCTCTCGTTGAGTCCGTAACCGAACGCATCGTAGCGCGTCGGCTTGCCGCCGCCGCTGCCCGCGCCGGCCGCGAGCTGGGCCTTCGCGGCGGTCACGACGTCGGGATCGGACGAATGGGTGAGGGCGTTGAGTTCGGCCGTGCCGCGGGCCGTCTCGCCTTGCCCCAAGAGCGCGTAGGCGCGTTCTAAGCGGGCTTTGTCGTCGTCCGGCACGAGCGCGATGTACTTATCGAGCGCGGCGATTTGCGCGGGCCGGTCCTTGAGGATGAAGTCGATATACGAAACCTGACGCCAGGCGGCGGAATCGTCCGGGTGCGTCGCGAGGGTCGCGAGGAAGGCGTCGCGCGACGCCGCGAGATCGCCGCCCGCGAGCAACTCGTACGCGTTGGTGAACGGCGGCGGCGATGCCGAGGCCGTCGGCGGCAAGACCGGCTGTGCCGGCGCGGGCGCCGGCGCTTGCGCGGCGAGTTGACGCTGGGCAGCCGCGCTCACGGCCGCAACGTGCGAGTTCTTCAAACGTTCGAGCAGCGCCGTCGCCTCGTCGGGCCGGTGGTCGGCGATCAACGCATAGGCGTAGTCGAGCGCGAAGCGGTCGTCGGCCGGATCGCGCTTGAGCACGAGCGCGCCTTCAGCGACCGCCGCGGAGTATCGCTTGGCGCGCACGTCCGCATAGAAGGCCGTCTTCTCGCGCTCCACCATGGCGCTTTGCGTCGACCCGCTTTGCGCGGCTACCGGTTGGAAGCTCGTGAAGATCGTCGTCAGCGACGCGATGGCCGCAATCCCGAGCGGAACGAAGGATCGCACTACACCTTCCGGCGCGAAGCAAAGAACACGATGACGAGCAACAGCAGGAAGAACAGTCCGATAACGAGCGGGGCGGTGAGGCTCACGTCGTTCCGATGTTCGCGTACGCGTGCGAGCGTATCCGTGTAGGTCGCTTCGTGCGAGTTGAAGATGTAGACGTTGTCGGTTTGGGCCGCGAGATCGTCGGGGTTGAGGCGGTTCACCGCATTCAGCGTCCCCGCGTCTTTCCAGTAGGTCTCGACCAGCGTCGGCGTACCGCCGGCATCGGACGTTTCCAGTACGCCGAACGGGCTGGAGTAATCGGCCTTGTAACGGACGGTCTTCCCATCGTGTGCGTAGATCGTGAAGTCTTGTCCGTTGATCTGCAGCGGCGCGTTCAGGGCGTTGACCTTGTCCGGGGCGCCGACGACGATGGCGTAGTCATAGCCGCTGGGCACCGATCCGCCGAACGGTTTGACGTCGATGGACCGGACGTTCGCATTTACCGTGCCGAGCGCGCTGACGAGGGCGAAGGCGGCACCATTATGGGCCGGATCGTCGATGAAGACGCCGACGTTGCCGCTGGCCGCGCGAATGAAGTCACCGACCGAGAGCTGGCGCCGATCGATGCTGTCCCACTGAAAGTTCGTATCGGCTTGGAGCGTCGCGGTAAAGCTGGGGTAGTTCCCTTTGCAGGCGTCGCGTTCGTAGAAGAACGTCGGCACCACGCGAATGACGTTCGAGGAACTGACCGCGTCGACGTCGAGCGGCACGTCGAATTGCTCGGTGCTGTTCGCGCCGGTCATATCGTACGATCCGAGCAGCGTGTTGTTCACCAGCACTTGCACGTAGGCACGGTCGGCCGCGCGGATCGGGGTGTGAACGAGGTCGACGTGAATGCGCAGGTGCTGCGGAATTCCACCGAACGCACCGTAGGTCACCGGAATGTCGAACGGCAGCTCGCCCGCCCCGCGCAGCGTGCGCGTGCTGACGCCGAGGTCGTCGAGGGTCAACATTTTGGTCCGGTCGGTCGAGGGCGTGTACGCGCCGTTCAGGACTTTGGGCGCGATCAGCATGCGATCGATGCGATCGTCGATCAGGCCGACGCCGCGCGGCGTGAGGTCGAGTTCGTTGCCGCGCACGGCAGCGTCTTGCGGGAACGGGCCGACGACCACGCGGCGCGTGTCGCCGCCGGTCGCGCCGCCGAGCGTTACCGTGGTACGGCGCCAGCGCTCGACCTGATGCAAGCGATAGGCGAGCTGCATCGCGGCGGAGCGCGAGTCGTCGTTGTTGCCGCGGTCGACGACCACGAACGTGCCGCCGTACTGGTTGAGGAAGTCGGCGATCTGATCGTTCGACTGAGCGTCGTTGGTCGTCACGGTGAGGCGAGCCGCGTTCGAAACCGTGAACCACACGTCGTCGCGCGGGAACGAACAAATGCCGCCGAGTTCAAACAGCCGGCCGACGATGGCAACGCTGAGCGACTTCGCGCCGTGCGGTACCGGAATGGTGACGTCGATCGTCGGCGTGCGGCCCGCGCTGCGCACGGAAATGGTGCTGACGGGAATGTCGTTCGCGGTGACCTCGATCGACGAACCCGGATCGGCTTGCGGCGAGATCGTGATCGGCGCGTGCAAGTGCACGGACCGCAACCCGTTGGCGACCGGCACGAAAACGGAGAGCGATGCATTGGCTCCGCGCTCGAGGATCGTGTCGCGGTAGCCGAAGGCATCGAACGGCACGACGCTCGTCGACGCAATCGCCGGCGCAGCACTAGTAAAGGCGTTCGCAACTAGAAGCAGCCCGAGAAGGGCGCCGGTAAGCACGCGTTTCATTGATTGCTTTCCTATCCTACCGAGAGCAAATTGAAACCCAAACGTACGTAAAGGTACGGTCTGGTTTTTTTTGTTATTGAGATTGCGGGAACGATCCGACGGCGCGCACGCTGAGTCCGTCGGGTGTCCGGTGCGCGGCGATATCGGCGATCCACGCGCGCGAACGCGCTGCGATCGTCGCGCGCGGAGCGGCGAGGACGAGCAACTGCGTCGCGTTTGCAAAGGTGCTCGCTTGGTACGGAGCGCCGACCACGCCGGTGGCGGCGAATTGGATCCGCAGCTCCATCTGACGAGCGTGCATGCGCGCGGCGCGCGCAGCCAAGATCGCAACGCCGTCGCTCTCCAGCGCGCGCATTCCGTCGTCACCCGTCCGGCGCGCGATCATCAGATCGCCGACTGCCGACGAGGCGTCCCATATGAGCAGCGCGTTGGGCGCCGACTTCACGACGACGATGTTCCCGCTCGGCAGTTCGGCTCCGGCGATTCCGCCGAGCTGAGAAAGCAATCGCCAGGATGATTGCTATTGCCCGAATTGGGGCAGAAGTCCAACGCGACATGAGCGAGCATCGAACGCACTCCTACCCAAGCTTGAAGCATCAAGCCCTTACCGCGGACGTTTTTTTTGCGCGCCCTCGCCGCGGCGGCCCTCAGCCTTACCGCCCGGCCGGCATTCGCGGCCGACCTGATCATCCAAGGAAAGGGCGACTGGCTCTTTCCGGCGTGGGAAAGCCTCACCGACCCCGGCACGGCCGGCATCGCCGCGGCAACGAAAACCATCGCAGCGGCAAATCGCACCTTTCAAAGCCGCCGGAATCGGCCTGCTCGTCGAGGTCGTGCCGATGAAAGCGCGCTACTATCCCGACCGCCTGCCGGACGGCGTGGCGATGACGCCCGCGGTCACGGCGCGTTACAGTGCGATCCTCGCGGGGCTCACGGCGGCGGGCGTCGCCAACCTCGACGTCGATGCCGTGCTGCGCACCGTCACCCAGCAGATGTTTCTCCGCACCGACTATCACTGGACGGAATGGAGCGCCGAAGCCGTCGCGCAAGCGGCCGCAAAGGCGCTGCAATCGATCGCGTCGCTGCCGCCCTCTCCGGCGCCGCTTCCGCCGCTCACGGCATTCTATACCGAGTCGCATGGGGGCGACCTCGAGGCGCTGCTGCCGCCCGACCGTCAAAAGAGCATCGGTGCCGAGCCGATCACGACGCGCGTGATCGACGCGTCGCGCGTGCAATTGCTCGACTCCGCTAAGGCCGACGTGCACATCGTCGGCAACAGTTTCTCGATGCCCTATCTCGGCTTCCCCGAAATGCTCGCGGAGACGCTGCACGAGCCGGTCGGCGTGACGGCAAAATTCGGCAACGCCGGTCCTTGGGAAACGATGGTGCAGTACCTCGAATCGCCGGAGTTCGCGGCGCGGCACCCGCGCGCGATCGTCTGGCAATTCGAAGAAGGCCTCTTCATGCACGGCCCCGCCTCGACCGGCTTCTGGGATGTGACCTCGCTGATGTCCGACCAGACATTCTTGGCGCGGGTCGCGAAGGCGGTGCCCGCTTCGTGAGCGCCGCACCGGATTGGGAAGACGCCAAAACCGTCATTACGCAACGCAACAGCGACCGCTATGCGGCCGCTTGGGTCTTGACGCGCGCGCCGTTCTGGCCGCTCGCGCGCCGCGGCGGCATCGTGGGTCCTATCGTCCTCGGGCTAGCACTCGCCGTGGTAATCGTGGCGATGATCGTGCTGGCTCCGTCGGCTGACTCGCATTTCATCTACACCGATTTCTAGTCCGGCCGCGCAGCACGAAGCGGCGCTGCGCGCGCCGTGGGCGCTCGCCATCGCCGTGGCTGCGGCCGTACTGATCGTGGTCGACCTCGCTTTTCGCGCGTTGTGGCACCCGCATCCCTCGCGCTTGCCCGAGCAGTTCTCGACCCCGTATTTGAACGCGTACGTCGATGCCGAACGCGGCACGGCACCCGTCGTCGTGCTGGGCGACTCCGCGCTTTGGGGTTACGAGTTGCCGGCCGGCGAGGCACCGGTCGAGCAACTCGCCGCGCTGCGCACACAGGATGCGTTCCTCAACCTCAGCTACGAGGGCGGCAGCGTCGTCAACAGCCTCTATGCGCTGCGGCTCGCGCTTGCGCGCGGCGTGCGTCCGAGCGCCGTCATCGTCAACCTCAACAGCAAGGAATTCAACGCGTCCGACAGCGCCTACAAACGGCTGCTTGCCGGCACTCGAACGCGCGGTCGCACCGAAATTGAACGCGCGCGACCGCGGATTGCTCACGACGTTGCCCGCCCCGACGATCGCCGACCGGCTCGACGCGGCGGTGTCACGCATCTGGGCGCTCTACCGCAACCGGGTCGACGTTCGCGTCGCGCTGTTCGGATACGACGACTTCACGGGCCTGGTGACCGCCGGCATTCACCAGCTCACCGGCGAGACGCAACGCTACGAATCGGCGCACCGGCCGACGCCGGAAGCGTTTCTCGGCACCTACAACCTCGATCCGATCGGGGCCGGCAACGTCGAGGCGATCTGTCTGGGCGAATTGCGCGACGAACTCGTGCGCGCGCACATTCCCACCGTCGCCTTTCTCACGCCGACGAACCATCGGTTGCTGTCCGACACGACGAGCGACCCGGCCTACGCGGCGAACCTCAAGCACATCGCTAGCTTGATGGCCGGTCCCGGCATACACGTCGTCGACCTCGATCGCCTCGACGTCGGCCCGCACTTCATCGACAACGATCACCTGGACGCCGCGGGCGCGCGCGTCCTCGCGGCGCGCTTGGCGCACGAACTCGACGGGCTCCGCCGATGATCTTCAACACGTGGGAATTCGCCGCGTTCGGCGTCATCACGTACCTGCTCTACTGGTTCGTTTGCCCGCCTCGCCTGCGGCCCTACCTGCTGATGGTTGCGGGTTTGGTGTTCTACGCGGCCTCGATCCCGGTCTATCTGCTCCTCATTCTCGCCCTCGCCGCCATCAGCTACCTCGACGGGCGCGCGCTCCTGGCGACGCCGCCCGAGCGCACGGCGCTGCGGCGCTGGATCTTGACCGGCGGCCTCGCCGCGAGCACGGGCGTGCTGCTGTTCTTCAAATACAGTAAGCTGTTCGCTTCGACGTTCGATAACGTATGCCGCGGCGGCTGCGTGCACTTTCTGCCGGATATCGTCGTGCCGCTAGCGATCTCGTTCTTCACCTTCGAATTCGTGCACGTGCTGGTCGACGTGTATCTCGGCAAGGTTCGCTCGCTCAAGCTGCGCGATTTCGCGCTCTTCGCGCTATTTTTCCCCACCATGGTCGCGGGGCCGATCAAACGCTACCAGAACTTCGTGCCGCAGATCGACTTGGTGCGCAATTTCGAATCGCTGAACTTCGCGGCCGGGATCTATCGCGTCGTGATGGGCTTGGCAAAAAAGGTCGTCATCGCCGACTCGATGACGCCGCTGGTCGCCCCGCTGATTACGCCCGGCGCACTCTACGGGCCGCTCGACTACTGGGTCGGCGTGCTGGCCTATACGGCGAAGATCTACTTCGATTTCTCCGGCTACTCCGACATCGCAATCGGAATCGCGCAACTGCTCGGCTACGACATCCTCGAGAATTTCGACCGCCCGTATCGCGCCCAGAACATCTCGCAGTTCTGGCGGCGCTGGCACATCAGCCTCAGCAGCTGGATCCGCGACTATCTCTTCATCCCGCTCGGCGGCTCGAAGCGTCCGGGGCTCACGCTGCTCAACCTCGGCATCGTCATGGCGATCTCCGGATTGTGGCACGGCGCTGCGTGGCACTTCGTGATCTGGGGCTTGTGGCACGGCGCGGGCATGGCGGCCCATCGCCTCTGGGGCGAGTTCGTCGTGCCGCGCTTTCCGTTTCTCGCCCGGGGAGGGTTGTGGCACGTCGCATCCGTTGCAACGACGTTTACGTTTGTGGCGCTCGGTTGGGTGCTCTTTGCGTCGCCGTCAATTCCAACCGCGATGATCGTTTTCAGCAACCTGATCCCGCATCATTAGGTTTTTTTCTCGCGCTTCGCGCGCTGGAGGTCAGCGCGGATGTCGTATTCGAGATTGGCCGACTTAATTGCGGCGAGCGGGATCGCGAGTTCGGTTTCGCCCTTGGCCCCGGTGTGCAGGATGACGTCGCTGCCGCGCACGCCGCGCAACACGCCGCGGTGCGTTTTGGCATTGCCGATCGCGAGCGTGGTGACGATCTTCGCATTGCGTCCGCTGAAGCGGTCGTAGTCGGATTCTTTGACCAGCGGCCGGTCGACGCCGGCCGAGCTGACCTCGAGGGTGTACTCGTCGGGGAATGCGTCGAGCGCCACGTTGATCCGCGCGGCGATGCGCTCGCACGTTTCGATGTCGACGCCGCCTTCGCGATCGACCATCACGGTCAGGGCCGACGTGCGTCCCGGGCGGATTCCCGACGTGACGATCTCGATCGCACGAAACGCCGGCTCGTGCGGAATGGCGCGAACGATACGCTCGAAGGCTTCGGCGAAGGGTGTGGCGTTCGCGGATTCATGCATGCCCGGCGTGTTCTACGGCCGGCGGCGCGGGACCGGGGTCGTGATGCTGCCCGGTTCGACCTTGATCATGCCGGGCGTATCGCACGGAATCTCGACCGTTTCGATGTCGGGCTTCACGTCGCGCAAGGGGCCCGGCAGCGTGAGGGCGCCGGGTTTGGATACGTCGGGCGCGGAGTCGACCGGGCGCAGCGGATGCTCGGTGATCTTATACGCGCGGCACACGTCCTTGCCCAGCAGCCCGTGGACGTGTTCGTAGACGTATTCCACCGAGTCGGCCCGGCTGATCGTGCGGCTGGTGTAGATCAAACCGAAGGTCTTCGCCAGAATCTCGAGCGGCGGCGCGAGCGCGGCTTCGTAGGCGTCGAGGACGCGGTTCGTGGTGTAGCCCGAGCCGAGGTCGACCTTCTGCATGCCGGCCGTCGGTTTGGTCGGCAGCGCGGCGCGCAGGCGATCGTTCAGGTTGCCCAGACCCGCGGCCGGCGCCGTCGTGGCCGCCGGTGGGGCGCGGCGCTGACGGCCTCGTCAACGCAACCGGAACGTGGACCGGGGCCGGGATCGGCGTTGCCGGCAGCGCAACGCGCGGCGGCGCGGGACGGGCCGTGGCCGGACCCGGAGCGGCGGCGACGGCGGCGGGACGCGGCGCCGCACGCTCGGCGACGGCCGTCGCTACGGCCGTTGGTGCTGCGGTCGGCGCGACGGTGGGGACCGCGGTCGGGGCTTGCGTCGGGCGTTCCGTCGGCTCGGCCGTCGGCCGGACCGTCGGTTCGGGCGTGGGCCGGACCGTCGGCTCCGGCGTGGGCCGGATCGTCGGTTCGGGCGTCGGCCGGATCGTGGGTTCCGGCGTTGGACGCGACGGTGGGTTCCGGCGTTGGCCGCAATGTGGGCGCGACGGTCGGGCGCGCGGTCGGGACCGCCGTCGGCGGAAGCGGTTCGGGGACGATGACCGGCGGCGGGCTCGGCGGTTGCGGCGTTGCGTTCGGAACGATGCGCGCGAGTTCGCGCGGCACCGGCGGAACGCTCGGAACGATTTTCGGTCGCGGGCGCGGCGGAACGGGAACCGGCACCACACGCGGACGCGCGACCGGCGCGGCGGTGTGGATGACGACCGGCGGCGGCGACGTCACCGGCGGCGGCGACGTCACCGGCGGAGCGGTCTCCGTGTGAATCGTCAGTTGCGTATCGGCCACGACCGATTCGGGCGCGCCGCCTTCGATGAGCGCGCGCAAGACGAACGCGGCCAACAGCACGAGCGCGACGGCATGAATGAGGATCGAGCAGAGATACGCCACGGCGAATCGTCGCCGGTCGCCGGGCATGCGACGCACGCGGCAGTCTACCGTCCGGGCAGGTCGATGGCCTTTCCAAGTATGTGACACGAAATGGCTGCGCGCTTTTGTTCCGAACGCAGGGGCGATGACCAAGCGGACTAAGATCGTGGCCACGATCGGGCCGGCGTCCCGCGATCCGAACATGCTGCGCGAGCTGTTTCGGGCCGGCGTCAACGTCGCACGGCTGAACTTCTCGCACGGAACGCACGCAGAGCACGCGGCCGTCATCGCCGACGTGCGCGCGATCGCAGCCGAACTCGGCATGCACGTCGCGGTGCTGCAAGATCTGCCCGGACCCAAAGTGCGCACCGGTCCGCTGGCCGACGGTGCGCCGTCGGTGCTGCTCGCCAACGGCGCGCCGTTTACGCTGACGACCGATGCCGTCTCCGGCACGGCGTCGCGCGTCAGCGTTTCATACGCCGGTTTGGCGGCCGACGTCGAGGCCGGCAAACACATCTATCTCGCCGACGGCGCGATCTCGCTCGTCATCGAATCGGTCGTGGGCAGCGACGTTCACACCCGGGTCGAAAGCGGCGGCGCTTTGCGGCCGATGCAAGGCATCAACTATCCCGACGGCACGCTCAAGCTCGATGCGGTGACCGATCGCGACTTCGAACATCTCGCCTTCGGCCTCGACGCCGGCGTCGACTGGGTGGGCGTCTCGTTCGTGCGCAGCGCGGCCGACATCGAGCGCGTGCGTGCGTTCATGGACGAGCGCGGCAAACGCGTTCCGATCATGGCCAAGATCGAAAAGCACGAAGCGCTCGAAGACATCGACAACATCGTGCTGGCCGCCGACGGCATCATGGTGGCGCGCGGCGACCTCGGCATCGAGGTCCGGCTCGAAGACGTGCCGCTGATCCAGAAAGACCTGATCGCGCGCGCCAATCGCGCCTCGAAGCCGGTCGTCACCGCTACGCAGATGCTCGAGTCGATGATTTCGAGTTCGCGACCGACGCGCGCCGAAGCCACCGACGTCGCCAACGCGATCCTCGACGGCACCGATGCGGTCATGCTCAGCGGCGAAACGGCGCGCGGCGAATATCCGCTCGAAGCGGTGCGCACGATGGCGACGATCGCGGCCGCGGTCGAGAAGCAGTATCCGCACGGCGCGCTTCTTCCGCCGGCACCAAACCGATGTCGATATTCGCGCCAGCGACGATATCGCCACCGCGATCGCCGAAGCCGCCGCCAGCAGCGCCGAGCGATTGAACCTGAAGCTGATCGTCACCGGCACGACCACCGGCAACACCGCGCGTTACATCTCGTCGTTCCGCCCGCAGGCGATGATCATCGGGCTCACGCCGTTACCGGAAATCGCGCGCCAGATGACGATGGCCTGGGGCGTCGAGTCGGTCCTCGTGCAGAACTATCGCTACTTCGAAACGCTGATCGAGATCGCCGAACAGCGCGTCATCGCCGACGGCCTCGCCGCGCCGGGCGAAACCATCGCCATCACCAGCGGCATGCCCGTCGGCGCCGGCGGCACCAACGTCCTAAAAATCCACCGCCTCCCGTAACCAAAGCCGCTGGTCATCGTCCCCCATTGTCATCCCGAGCAAAGCACCGTAGGTGCGTCGTCGAGGGACCGCCACGATCTCCACTATCGAGTGCGCGTGCGAAGGGGGTTCGTCGGCGAATTACTCGTGCTTCTTGTGCACGTCTACCGCGTCGATGAGGACTTTGCCGTAGACGGATTGGTCGAGTTTGCGGTAGCCGGCTTGGATCGATTGCTCGAAGCATTGCAGGTTGGCGGCGTTTTGCGCGACCGGGATGTCGAGCGAGCGCGCGAACTGCAGCGAGAGAAACAGGTCTTTCGCCATCCACTCGGTCGCGAAGCCGGCCTGCCAGCCGTTGGTGGCCGGACTGTTCGGCAGCACGCCCGGCACCGGCACGCGCTGCTGGATCGCGACGCAATTTGCGGTCGACACCGCGAACACGTCGGTTGCGAGCTTCGCATCCACGCCGGCTGCGTGCAAGATCGCGTACGCTTCGGCGAGCGCGATCGTCTGCGCGCCGGCGATCATCTGATTGCAGAGCTTGAGCGTTTGACCCATGCCGGGGCCGCCGATGTGGAAGATGTTCTTGGCCATCGATTCCAGCACCGGACGCACGCGCTCGAGGATCGCCGCCATCGCCGCCGATCATCATCGTCAGCGTGCCCGCTTTCGCCCCGATCGTGCCGCCGGAGAGCGGCGCTTCGATCATATCGACGCCGCGTTCCGCGCACAAGCGCGATCAGCTGCTGCGAAGCCGACGGATCGATCGTCGACGTATCGACGAACGCCGCGCCGCGCGCGAAGCCGGCGAGCAAACCATCGGCGCGTGTCAGCACGTCGCGCACTTCATCTTGCGTCGGCAGACAGGTCAGGATCACGTCGGCATTTTGCGCGGCCTCGCGCGGCGTCGCGGCGCGCACGGCGCCCGGCGGCAACCAGCGCGTCGGCCTTCGCGGCGGTGCGGTTCCAAACCGTCAGCGGGAAGCCGGCGGCCAAGATGTGTTCCGCCATCGGCAACCCCATCGCACCCAATCCGAGAAACGCGACCCGCGTCTGGTCCGCCACTACTTCGATCCTTTCGCTGCTTGTGCAACGCCGATCGCCGCATAGCGATCCGCCAATCCTTCGTACATCTTTTGCCACGCCGGGCTCAACCTTGCCGAACGATGCGATCTCGCGCATCTCGCCGTCCCAACGGTAGGCCTTCGGATACATCCGCGGGAGCTGACGCGTGAGCCACGCGTACAGCTCCGGCTGACTCGTGCCGAATTCCGTCTTGAGCGCTTCGCTTACGCCGCCGTATTCGGCACACGCGAACATCGCCGAGCCGATGCCGGTGATGCCTTTGGTCAAACCGCCGTAGCACATCTTGAGCGCCGACGCGATTCCGATGTCGCCGGCCAGCGGGAGGACGAAGAGCCCGTGCGCGTTCAGCGCCTCGAACGCCGCGACATCGGGGCCGCACGCGTAGATGTGCGGACCGTCGTAGCCGTCATGGGGCGGTCCGCCGATAATCCCGGCATCGACGTACCCCATCCCCGCGCCCACGATCACGTCGCCGATCGCCGCCGCCGTTTCGGGAGCGATCGCGTTGCAGTCGACGTAGACGAGCGGCGCCGAGCCGCGCACAAAGGCCGCCGCAAAACCGCGCGCGACCTCGAGCGCCTTGTCCGGCGGAACGATCGACAACACCAGCGGACAGGTCCGCGCAACGGCAGCGAGATCTTCGACCGTGCCGATCCCGGCTCGATGGATGCGCTCGGCGCTGGCTGCACTGCGGCCGGCGAGCGTCGTTCGAACATCGGCGCCGTGCGCCGCAAGCCATCCGCCGATGCCGCTGCCCATCTCGCCGGCGCCGATGAGCCCGACCCGCGTGTAGCTCGCTTTTGCATCCATGTCCGCCTACTTTGGGACTGCTATCCCACCCTCATCCCGGCGCGCCGGGAGGCGCCGTTAGCGGTCGTTGACGGTGGCGAACATCGGCGTATCGACGACGACGTTGGTGTAGGTTGCGGTGAGCTCGGCGCGCATGTGCGGGATGTCGAACGTCGCGTGCTGCGCGGTAACGACGTCGGTCGAACCGATCGGCGCATAGGTCTGCGTCAGCACGATCGTTCCGCCGTCGCGGCGCTTCCACGTCGCTTGCAGCATGCGGCCGTTCTTGCTGTCGGTTTGGATGTCCAAGTAGGTCACCATACCGCCGGGCTTCTTCGGCGTCAGCCGCAGGACGGGCGCGTCTGCGGTGCTCAGCGGCGACATCGTGATGTCGTAGCGCGCGGTCCACGTTTCCGGATCGCCCAAATCGTAGTGCAGGTCGTTGAACTTCGCCGCGATGTGCGGCAAGTTCTGAAGCTGATAATGGTAGAGGCCCGGTTTGCGGTAGGTGCTGGTGCCGTGAACGGTGAGTCCGATGAACGGAAACGAATGCAGCTTCACGTGCAGCTCGAGATCCGCCGAATACCCTTCGGGCGTGCGCGGATCGGTGGACAGGCGCGCCAGCACGATGGCGGGCGCGGCGGCGGCCGCTCCCAGCGGGGCGATCTCATCGGCGCGAACGGCGGTCCCACAGAGCAGCAGGCCGGCGAGCAGCACGGCAATTCGGCGATAGCGAAACGGCTGACGCCCCATGGCGCGATAGTACGTCAGGCCGCCGTCCGATTCAAGCGTTCACAATCAATTTCTCATCCGGCCGCCGGCGCAAGCGGCCTAGCGACCGCCGCGGGTTGAGGCCACCAGCGTCGCCGCATGTTCGAGCGAAATGCGCTTGGTGTCGCCGGAGAGCATGCGCGCGATCTCGGCCAGGCGGTCGTCATCGGCCTGCAGCGGCACGACCTCGATCGTCGTTTCGCCGCCGTCGTCGTATTTGCGCAAAACGTAATGCGTGTCGGCCCACGATGCGATCTGCGCGAGATGCGTCACGCACACGACCTGAGCGACGCCCGCAAGCCGTTGCAAGCGCGCACCGACCGCAACCGCCGTTGCGCCGCCGATCCCCGCGTCGATCTCATCGAAGACGAACGTGCGCGCATCGTGGCGATCGGCGAGCACGACGACGAGCGCGAGCAACACGCGCGAGCGCTCGCCGCCCGACGCGATGCGCGCGAGCGCGCGTTCCGGTTCGCCCGGATTGGCGGAAAAGCGAAATTCGATCCGCTCGCCGCCGTGAGCGGCGATCTCCTCGAGCGGTTCGAGCGCGACGGCGAAACGCGCGGCCGGCATCGCCAGCGCGTGCAGTTCGTCCGCCACGCGCTCTTCGCAGAGCGGAATCGCGGCGGCGCGCTCGGCGCGCAGCGCCGCGGCGTCGCGCGCGATCGCGGCATCGAGCGCCGTCAGTTCGCGCTCGAGCGCGGCTAGACGCTCGTCGCGGCCGACGTCTTGCTCGAGCGTCGCGGCGAAACGGTCGCGTGCGGCGAGGACCGCCTCGATCGACGCGCCGTACTTCTTCTTCAGCGTTTCGATCGCGTCGAGCCGTTCGCTCACCGCTTCGAGTTCGCCCGGATCGAGTTCCACGTCGTCGAGCGCGCGCGCGATCTCCGCCGCGAGCACGTTCGCATCGGCCTGGAGCGCGCCGGCGCTCTCGGCCAGCGTGGCAAAGGCCGCGCCGAACCGCGCGATCGACGTCAGGCCGTGCGTGGCATCGCCGAGCGCGTCGACCGCACCGCGTTCGTCTTCGAGCGCGGCGCGCGCGCGGGTGAGCGCATCGGCGATGCGTTCGGCGTTGCCGAGCACGTCGCGGCGCTCGCGCAAGCGATCGTCCTCGCCCGCTTCGAGCGTCGCCGCTTCGATCTCGGCCAGCGCAAAGCGCGCGAACTCGCGCTCCGCGAGTGCCCGGTCACCGCCCTGCGCCAGCGCATCGCGCTCTTCGCGCAGCGCCCGCCGCGTCTCGTAACTCTCGCGCAATGCCTCGCGCAGCGCGAGCGCGCGTTCGCCGGCGAAACGATCGAGCAAATCGCGCGCAAAGGCCGGCTCGAGCAGCCGGTGCGCTTCGCCTTGCCCGACCGTATCGACAACGTGTGCGCCAAGCGCGCGCAGTTGGCTCGCGCTGACCGCGATACCATTGATGCGCGCTTGCGAGCGGCCCGCCGCGGTCACCTCGCGCACGATCACGACGTCGTCGTCGGCTTCGAGCTCGATGCCCATGCTCGTCAGCAGCGCGCGCAGGCCATCGTCGGCCGCGATCTCGAGCGCGACGCGCAGCCGCTCGCCGTGCACCAGCTCGCGTTCGACGCGGGCGCCGAGGGCCGCATCCAGCGCGCCCAGCAGCATCGTCTTGCCCGTCCCCGTTTCCCCGGTGAAGGCCGTGAAGGTCTCGCCGAACTCGACCTGCGCGTGTGCGATCAAGCCGACACCATCGATCGTCAAGCGCAGCAGCGTGGACTTCATCCGCGTTTGATCGGGACGCCCCATTGCAGTTTGTCTTCGAGCCGGGCGAAGAACGCCTGATCGGCGACGCGCGCGAATTTCACCGAGTGCGGCGCGCGCACCACGGTTACGAGATCGCCGGAGGAGAGGTCGCTGACGACCGTGCCGTCGGTCTCGAGGTTCGCGTGCACGATTTCGGAATCGCAGGTGATCTGGATCGTCGAAGACGTCGGCACGATGATCGGGCGCGCGAAGAGCGTGTGCGGCAAGAGCGCGGCGACGCCGAACGCATCGACCGCCGGCGCGATGATCGGCCCGCCGGCGGAGAGGAAGTACGCCGTCGAGCCGGTCGGCGTCGCGACGACGATGCCGTCGGCGGAGATGTGCGTCGTTCGTTCGCCGTCGAGCGAGAGACCGAACGGCGCCATGCGCGCTTCCGCGCCGCGCCGCACCACGACGTCGTTGAGCGCGAAGTGCGGCGGCCCACCGTTGACCGACGCTTGCAGTCCGAGCCGTTCCTCCACCACGAAGTCGCCGTGCAACACGCGGCGCACGCGCGCCATTCCCTCGGCAGTCGTCTCGATCTCCGTCAGAAAACCCAAACGGCCCGTGTTGACTCCGAGCAGCGGCACGTCGAGCGGCACCGCGATGCGCACGCCGCGCAACAGCGTGCCGTCGCCGCCGATCGTGATCACCAGTTCGGCCGCATCGAGCAACGCGCCGCGTGCGGCCGCAAGACCGGGCGCGTCGTCGCCGATCGCGACCGCGACCCCGGCGTCTTCCGCCATCCGGATGATCTGGTTCGCGCATTCGAGGGCCTTCGGCCGGTCGGCGCTGACCAGGATCGCAATCGTCTTCACGCTGCGTTCGCTTCGGTAACTACGGTGTCGATCCGCTCGTCATCGATCGCAGCACCCTCGCGCGCGATCCGGTAGAAGAACTCGACGTTCCCGGCGGGGCCGCGCAGCGGCGAGGCGCAGGCCTCGATCGCGTGCACGCCGAGCGCTTCGAGCGCGTCGCGCACCTCGCGCAAGATCGCCGCGTGCACGGCCGGATCGCGCACAACGCCGTTGCTGCCGAGCCGGTCGCGGCCCGCTTCGAACTGCGGCTTCACGAGCGCGATCATCGTGCCGCGCGGACGCAGGTACGCGATCGCACGCGCGACGATCGTGCGCAGCGAGATGAACGACGCGTCAACGACGATCAAGTCGAAACCGCCGGGAAACGCATCGTCGGCCAGCAGCCGGAAATTCGTTCGCTCGACCACGGTGACGCGCGGATCCTGACGCAGCTTCCACGCCAATTGCCCGTAACCGACATCCAGCGCGACGATCGAACGCGCACCATGCGCCAGCAGTGCATCGGTGAAGCCGCCCGTCGACGCGCCGACGTCGAGCACGTCGAGGCCGGCCGGATCGAAAGCGAACGCGGTCAGAGCCCCCTCGAGTTTTTCACCGCCGCGGCTCACGTAGCGCGCCGGCACGTCGACGATGACTTCAGCTCCCGCTCGCACGTTCTGCCCCGGCTTGGTCCGCGGCTCGCCGTCCACGCGCACGCGCCCAGCCAGAATCATGCCGCGCGCTTGCGAGCGCGTCAGCTCAGCTTGCGCCGCAACGACCTCATCGAGCCGCCGGCTAGAACCACTCGAGGCATGCTTCGTAGCAGCCACTAACGCTCGAGCGTAGCGCGCATCAGAACGGGGTCTCGTCGTCGATGCGCTCGTCGCCCGTGGGGGCGGGCCCGGCGGGCGGGCCGTCGGCGGCGCGGAGCGTCTCTTCGGCGTTCTTGAGCAAGATCTCGCAGCGCGCGACGAGCGAGCGGCCTTCTTTGAAGAGTTCGACCGCGCGTTCCAAATCGACGCTTTCGCGTTCCAGTTCGTCAACGACCGCCTTCAGGCGATCGAGCGAACTCTCAAAAGAGGTTGATTTGTTCTCCGCCATCCGTTCCTTCGCGTTCGACGCGCGCTCGCAGGGTTCCGCGAGCAAGTTCCGCCTCGATGACCGTGCCCGGCGGGGCGTCGGCCGCATCACGAATCACCCGCCCCCCGGCTCGAACGATCGCATAACCGCGTTTCAGCAATGTTTCGTGGTTGTTGGCATCAAATCGCGCCTTGAGCATCTCCAGTTTGGCCGTATCGCGGGCGATGACGCGCAGGAACGCCGGCCGCAGCCGGGCGACGAGCGGCGCGAGACGCGCGCGCCGTTTGACGGTGATCTCGCCGCCGAGCCGTTCGAGGGCGTCGCGCAGGTTCGTGACCCGCCCGCGGCGCCGCTCGAGCAGCGCGCGCGGAGATGAGAGGGTCAAGCGCCGGTCGAGGGGCTGCAGGAGCGAGCGCGAGCGCCGGACTTGCCGTTCGGCGGCGGAGTTCAGCGCGTTGCGCAACACGTCGACGGCCTGCCGGCGCGCTTGCAGCAGGCGGCCGGGATCGGCGACCGGCGAGCGGCGTTCGATACGTTCGAGCGCCGAGCGCGCTCGCGCCAAGCGATTCGCGAACGCGCGCCGGCCGGACGCCGCGCGTTCGCCGACGAGGCGCAACAGATCGTCGCGTTTGGGCAGCACGGTTTGCGCGGCCGTCGATGGCGTCGACGCGCGCACGTCGGCGACGAGTTCGATCAACGGGACGTCGCGTTCGTGACCGATGGCGGCCACGGTCGGCGTCGCGCACGCCGCGATCGCGCGCACGACGCGCTCGTCGGAGAAGCCGAACAGATCTTCGTACGAACCGCCGCCGCGGACGATGACGAGCAGATCGCTGCCCGATGCATCGGCCGCGCGGATCGCGTGCACGATCTCGGGTACCGCGCCGACACCGTTCACGGCGGTGGGAAACAGCTTCAACGCGACGTGCGGCGCGCGCTGACGCGCCTGCGTGACGAAATCGCGCGTGCCGTCGCCGGTCGGCGAACCGACGAGCGCGACGCGAAACGGAAAGCGCGGCAGCCGGCTTCTTGCGCTCGGCCGAAAAGAGGCCTTCGCGCTGCAGCTTCGCGCTGAGCTCTTCGTACTTCGCATGGAGCGCGCCGACGCCGGTGAGTTCGAGCTTCGTCGCGACGAGCTGGTAGGTCGAGGCGGCGCGCGCGTAGATCTTCACCTCGCCGTACGCGACCACGTCCGCGCCGTTGTCGAAGGCCGGAAACGCCGCCGCACGCTCGCCGAAGGCGACGCAGTTGAGCACCGACTCTTTGTCCTTGAGCGAGAAATACACGTTGCCGTTAGGCTGCACTTTGAGGTTCGACACCTCGCCCTGCACGCCGACGAAGTGCAGGTGCCGGTCGTCGTTAAGTTTCTTGTCGAGGTAGCGCGAGAGCCGGCTGGGCGTGATGACCGGCGTCTTGGTACCCGCAGACACGCTCACGGCGTGGGCTGGGCCTGCGGTTTGTTATCCAGCGATTCGAACGTGGTGCCGTCGCCGATCGAATCGTTCGGCGTCGCCGGCGCCGCCGGCTCGGCGATCGCGGCCTTGGGCACCGTTGCGGCGGCCTTCTTCACCGCGCCGCCGGCGCTCTTCGCCGGTTGCTGCACGTAGGGGTTCGGCGTCGCGCCGTCACCGCACGTGTGCGAGGGTTCGGTGCCGCTGATGAACACTTCGGAGCGGCCGGTGTCGCACAGCGTCACGCGGCGCACCTCGCCGGCCGGCAACGTGAAATCGTGCTTCGGCGTTTTGGCCAGCGCCGCTTTCATGAAACGCGCCCAAATGCGCGCCGGCACGTTGCCGCCGTAACTCTCGTTCATGCGGTGGTAGTTGTCGTTGCCGATCCACACCGCGGCCACCAAGTCGGGCGTGAAGCCGACGAACCAGGCATCGCGAAAGTCCGAGGTCGTGCCCGTTTTGCCGGCTGCGGGCCGGCCGATCTGCGCGTTCGGATATCCGGTGCCTTCGTTGATCACCGATTGCAGCATCGAGGTCACGACGTAGGCGGTGCCGGCGCTGACGACTTCGGTCTGCTGCGGATACGAATTGTCGAGCACCGGCGTGCCGAACGAGTCGCGCACGATGCGAATCGGCGTCGGATCGATGTGGATGCCGGCGTTGGCCAGCGTGGCGTAGCCCGCCGCCTGATCGAGCGGCGCGACGCCGCTCGTGCCGAGCGCGAGCGAAAGATTGGCTTCGAGCGGCGCCTTCACGCCCATGCGCTTCGCGTACTCCATCACTTTGTCGATGCCGAGCTGATCCGCGAGCTTCACCGCAACGACGTTGCGCGATTGCGCGAGCGCGTAACGCAGCGTGATCGGACCGAGGAAGCGATGATCGTCATCTTGCGGCGCCCAGCGCGTACCGTCGCCCATCGGATAGGAGATCGGCGAATCGTCGATCGTCGTGGTCGGCGACATGCCGCTGTCGATCGCGGCGGTGTAAACGTACGCCTTGAACGACGAACCGGGCTGACGGCGCGCCTGCCAAGCGCGATTGAACTGGTTGTTGAGCGAGAACGGACCGGCGCCGCCGACCATCGCCAAGATCTCGCCGGTCGACGGACGGATCGCGACGAGCGCGCCTTCGTTCGCGCCGATGCCCTCGGACTTGCCCTGCGCGATGCCCCAATCGACGGCGTCCTGCGCGGCTTGCTGCATCTTGGGATCCATCGTCGTGTAGACTTGCAAGCCGCCTTCGAACGTCGCTTGCGAACCGAACTGCGCTTCGAGCAGATGCGTCACGTACGTCGTGAAGTACGGATACTTGTAGGACTGCAATCCGGTCGGGCGTTCGTGGATGAGTCCGAGCGGTTTGGCGAGCTCCGCGTCTTCCTGGTCTTGCGAGATGAAGTCGCTCGCGACCATGCGGTCGAGCACGTGGTGCTGGCGCTCCTTCGCGCGATCGAGATTGACGAACGGCGAATAGTCCGACGGCGCCGCCGGCAAACCGGCCAGCATCGCGGCCTGGCCGATCGACAAGTGTGAAACGTCGGTGCCGAAATACGTATGGGCCGCGGCTTGAATGCCGTAAGCTCCCGAACCGAAGTAGATGATGTTGAGGTAGCGCTCGAGGATCTCGTCCTTCGTGTAGTAGCGCTCGATCTCGATCGCCAGCAGCGCTTCCTGCACTTTGCGCGAGAGCGACACCTCACCGTTGAGGAACAGACGGCGCGCTAGCTGCTGCGTGATCGTCGAGGCGCCCTGGAACTGTTCGTGGCGCCAGTCGGCGATGCCGGCGCGCAGGATGCCGCCGAAATCCACGCCGTGATGCTGATAGAAATGCTGATCTTCGGTGGCGATGAACGCGTTGCGGACCGGCACCGGGATCTGCGCGATCGGCACCCAGATCCGGTTCTCGGTGTAGAGGTTCGCAAGCTGCGAGCCGTCGCGGGCGAAGACGCGCGTCGAACGCGACGGCTGATAGTCCGCCATCCGGTTGATGTCGGGCAAGTTGCGCGAGTACGACGCGACGAGCCCCGCGACGATGCCCGCGCCGAGCAGCACCACGAACATCGCGATGAGGCCGATGATGCGCAGAACGGCTGCTGCCCGGCCGGCCCGGAGCGCGTTTGCGCGCGCGCGACTTCGCGCGGGGCCGCGCCGCGCTACGCGCCACGTGCCGCTCGCGAGAGCACGCCGTTGACGAACCGGCCCGAATCCTCGGTGGAAAACTTCTTCGCCAGCTCGACCGCTTCGTTGATCACGACCGGCGGTGGCGTTTCGGTGCGATGGCGCAACTCGAACACGCCCATGCGCAGCACGATGCGGTCGATCGTCGGCAAACGTTCGAGCGTCCAGCCTTCGAGCAGCGGTCCGATCAGCGCATCGCTCTCCTCGGCGAACTCGAGCGTTCCGAATACGAGGTCTTTCACGAACGCGCGGCCGTCGGCGCCGTCGATGCGCGCCGTCGTCTCGCCGAGCATGTCCTCGGCAGTGCGGTGACCGACTTCGGTCCCGTACAATGTCTGCAAAGCCAGCTCACGCGCAAACCGCCGGGACGAGCTCATACCGCTGCCGGCACGCGTTCGCGCCAGGTAGCGGGGAAGCCAATCCACGCCGAGGCCGGCGTGCGTGAAAGCTTCGGTCGCGCATGATCTCGCGGCAGAACTCGACCGTCGTCTTCACACCCTCGATACGCGTTTCCGCGAGCGCGCGTTCCATGCGCATGATCGCCGATTCGCGCGTGCGGCCGGTCACGATGATCTTCGCCAGCATCGAATCGTAGAACGGCGGCACGACCGATCCCGAGTACACGTGCGTGTCGACGCGCACGCCGGGGCCGCCCGGGAACTCGACGCGTCCGAGCGTTCCGGCCGCCGGCGCGAAGTTGTTCTCCGGGTCCTCGGCGTTGACGCGCACTTCGATCGCGCAGCCGTGCGGCTGCAGATCGGCCTGCGTGAAGCCGAGCCGCTCGCCGGCCGCGATGCGAATCTGTTCCTTGACGAGATCGACGCCGTACACCATCTCGGTGACCGGATGCTCGACTTGGATGCGCGTGTTCATCTCCATGAAGTACACGTTGGGGCCGTCGACGAGAAATTCCAGCGTCCCGGCGTTGGTGTACTTCACGGCGCGCGCGGCGGTGACCGCGATGTCGTGCAGGCGATCGCGCACCGCCGGATCGAGCGCCGCCGCCGGCGCTTCTTCGATGAGCTTTTGATGCGAGGGCTTCTGCACCGAACAATCGCGCTCGCCGAGATGCACGACGTCGCCGTATTGATCGCCGAGCACTTGCACTTCGATGTGGCGCGGCGAGCGGATCAGTTTTTCGACGTACATGCGGCCGTCTTTGAACGACGCCTCCGCTTCGGCCGACGCGTTCGCAAACGCCGAGGCCATCTCTGCCGGCGACTCGACCGCGCGCATGCCCTTGCCGCCGCCGCCGGCCGTCGCTTTGAGCAGCACCGGATAGCCGATCTCTTCGGCGAACGCGGCCGCCGCTTCGGGCGAGGTGAGGATGCCGCTGCCGGGCGTCGTCGGTACGCCCGATTCGTCCATGATGCGGCGCGCCGTCGCCTTGTCGCCCATCGCGGCGATCACGTTCGGTTCCGGACCGATGAACGTGAGCCCGTGGTCGCGCGCGATCTCGGCGAAGCGCGCGTTCTCGGCCAGAAATCCGTATCCCGGATGGATCGCGTCGGCGCCGCAGATCAGCCCGGTCGAGATGATGTTCGCGATGTTGAGATACGACGATGCGACCGGACCCGCGCCGACGCAAAACGCTTCGTCCGCGTGGCGCACGTGCAGCGAGCCGCGATCGGCTTCGCTGAAGATCGCGACGGTCGCGACGCCGAGTTCGTGGCATGCGCGATTGATGCGCAGCGCGATCTCGCCGCGATTGGCGATGAGGACCTTACGAAACACGAGTTACCGTTCGATCGCGAACAGCGGCTGGCCGTATTCGACCGGTTGGCCGTCGGTGACGTAGATCATGGCGACGCGTCCCGGGCCGCGCGAACGAACCGGATTGCGGATGCCCAGCGTTTCGACGTAGGCCAGCTCGCGATCACCCTCGAGCGTCATTCCCTCGTTCACCGCGGGGCGCAAGTAGCGGATGATGCCCACGACGTCGGCCAAAATCGCCTCGACCGGACGCGCGGCGCGCCGGCTCCTTCGCCGGGCCGGCTGCGGCCCCGGCGCCCGTGAGCGTCGCCGGAGCGCGGCGGAATTCGACCTCGAACTCGCCGTCTCTCACCCGCAGCCGCGTGAGCCCACCATCGCTGAAGGCCCGGGCCAGCGGGCGCACGCGCTCCGCAATTGTGTCTTCGAACATCGAAAGGCCGATTTTCGAGACAATCGGGAGCGGTCCCGCCCGGGCCGTATCGAATAGGCGAACGAGCGATTGTCTTCGGAGAGGGCGATTGAGCGCAACTCAGGTGACCGTTAACCTCGACTCGTGGTTCCGCGTCGTCTATCCGCAAGATTTTATCTTGCCCGGTTCGCTTGCTCATGCCCTCGACGCGGCCGGTATCGCGCATCAGGCCGGGACCTTCCCCTACGCCGGCGACGGCGGCGACGACGTCAGCGTCGCTTACTTGGTCGAGGCCGAGCGCTTGGCCGCGCTCGGTTCGCACAAAAAGATCACCCACGCGCTCGAATTGATCGAACATGCCGGCTCCGCGGCAACGATCGTCGTCGCCGACCCCGGCGAGATCTCGATGATGTGGCTCGCCGAGAGCGAGCACATCGCCGGCTGGCTCCTGCGCCCGCTCGATCCGGTGGCGGTGATCGCCACGATCACCGCGGCCCGCCGCATGCTCAAGGACCGCTCGCGAGGCCGGGCGAATGAGCGAGATGGCCGAAGCGATGACGGAAGAAACCGACCGCTTGCTTTCGATCGGCGTCGCGCTTTCGGCCGAGCGCGACATCTCGAAGCTGCACGAACTGATCGTGCGCAACGCGCGCGAACTGACGCGCGCCGACGGCGGCAGCCTCTTCCTGGTCGAAAAAGACGACAGCGGCACCGACAAGCTGCGTTTCGCGGTGGCCCAGACCGGCCCCGACGATGCCGGTACGCATTTGGGCGCCGTGTTGCCGCTCACGCGCGGCTCGGTCGCCGGCTACGTCGCCCTCAGCGGCGAGGTCGTGCGGCTCGACGACGCCTACGAGATTCCCGAAGAGTCGGAATACCGCTTCAACCAATCGTTCGACAAACAGAACGGCTACCGGTCGAAGTCGATGATGGTCGTGCCGATGCGCGACCACGAGAACGCGATCGTCGGCGTCATTCAGCTGATCAATCGCAAACCCGAGTTCGAACTCGTGCTGACCTCGCCGACGATGACCGAGCAAGTCGTCGAGCCGTTCACCACGCGCGACGAAAGCGTGTTGCTGTCGCTGGCCTCGCAGGCCGGGGTCGCGCTGGAAAACAAAGCGCTGCTCGAATCGATTCAGGACCTCTTCGAGCAGTTCGTGCGCGCGTCGGTCAAGGCGATCGAAGTGCGCGACAAGTCCACGCAGGGCCACTCCTCGCGCGTCGCCGAGCTGACCGTCGCCCAAGCGATGGCCGCGAATGCGGTCGAATCCGGCAAGTTCGCGCAACTGCACTTCAACGATGACGCGCTGCGCGAGATGCGCTACGCCGCGCTGCTGCACGATTTCGGCAAGGTCGCCGTTCCCGAGTACATCTTCGGCAAAGCGAAGAAACTGCCCGACGGCAAGCTCGACGCGATTCGCCTGCGGTTTCTGCTCGCGATCAACCAGATCGAAGCGCTCGGTGCGCGGCGCAAATTCGAACTGCTGCAATCCGGCGTCGCGCTCGACGATCACCGCATCGTCGAGATCGACGCCGATACGACCTCACACGCGGGCGAGCTGCAGGCGCTGCTCGCGACGGTCGAGTCGGCGAACGAGCCGCGCGTCGTCGCGGCGGAAATCGGCGCGCTGCTCGACTCCATCATCGGCAAGACGTATCGCGATCTCGAAGAAGAAAAGCCGCTGCTCGATACGGCCGAGTTCGATTTCCTGCGCATTCCGCGCGGCTCGCTCTCCAACGACGAACGCCAGAAGATGGAACAGCACGTCACGCAGTCGTTTTACTTCCTGCGCGAAATCCCGTGGGCCAAGACGCCGTGGCGCAACGTGCCCGACCTCGCCTACGGTCATCACGAACACCTCGACGGCACCGGATATCCGCGCGGGCTCAAGGATACCGAGATCGCGCCGCAAGTGCGCATGCTGACGATCGCCGACGTCTACGACGCTTTGACCGCAAAGGACCGGCCGTACAAAGCAGCCATGCCGATCGACCGCGCGCTCGACATCCTGGTCAAGGAATTCGCGCAGCGCGGCAAGGTCGATAGCGAGCTCCTCGACCTCTTCATCGCCCGCAAAGTCTACGAAACGATCGACACTTCCGCCAAGCCGTCCTGAGCTCGTCGAAGGATAGGCATGACGCGGGTCACATGATCTCAATCACAAGCTTGGGCGCGGTCCAGGTGCTTGCCGCGGCACACCGTACGCCGCTAGCACCCCCATGTTTGCTTTAGCTCTTGTCGCAGTAGCAGCAATCATATTGGCGGTGATCTTCATCGCCGAGAGCGCCCGCCTGCGCAAAGCCGAGAAGCTGCGCGCCACGCCGCGCAGCAAAGCCCGCCGGCAACCGCACCTCGAAGACGCAATCCGCGCCGCGTTCGACGGCCCGAACGAAAAGCACGGTGAGATCTTTCTCAGCTATTCCGTCTGGAAGCGCGAGCAAGAGACGCGGCTCGAACTCCTCGCCGCCGATCCGTTCGGGCGGCTCAACGAGTTCACGCGCTGCCTGATCGTACGCCATCTCTGGCGCGCACTCGAGAGCCTCTCGGCAGGCTCCGTCGTGATGGTCGATAACCCGCCGCAGACCTGGTCGGTCACGGTCGACCGCAGCTTCCACGACCACGGCATCGACCCGTGGCGCCTCCCGCCGATCGACCTCGCCCCCGCTCCCCAATTCGTCAACGACTAACTCTCGTCGCAAAAATTAAGGGCGGTAGACGAGGCCGATTCCGATGACGGGTTGGATGAGGCGGGTTCGGAATTGCGAGGCGGTGGCGGCGAGGTCGGACTGAAATACGGGATTGGCTGCGAGCGGGCCGGTTGCCATCGTTGAGAGCGTGCCGTTGCGCACCACGATGCCGGCGTCGAACGCGATCGTGAGGCCGCGCAGGATGCCGGTGCCGGCGCCGAAGCCGGCATAGATTGCCGGCCGCGCGTACGAGACGCGCCCGAGACGACGCCCGCGCCGCTCACCGGATAGCTGTTGCCGTTGAGCAGGTAGTTGCCGCTGTTGCTCTGCGCGACTTTGTTGACGTAGTCGCCGCCGAAGAGCAGGCCGCCCGAGAGACGCCAGCGCCCGCCGTAGGGTCGCCAATCCATCGCGACGAGAACGTTGTTTTCGTGGAACGTCGACGTCCACGGCGCATTGTTGTACGTCTGCTGGTTCGTCGTCGAGAGCGTACCGGTCGTGACGCGCGCGCTCAGGTCGAAGAGCAGCGGGCGCTCGAGCGTCACGCCTGCCCCGAGCGTGCCGATGTGCGCGCCGATCGAGATCGGATCGAACGAATCGGCGCGCGCGGTCACCGGAATCAGGCACAGCGCGCCAAGCAGCACCGCGACGAGCCTAAAAAGGCGCTCCGCCCCAGGCTGCGCGCCCCCCACGCTTCGCACGGGCCCCGATCCGAGTCGCAACAACGCTCACTGCATTGCCCGATGCTGCTGCGCTCGCTCCATCGCCATTATTTCTGCTCTTCGCGGTCGAACGCTCCGATTCGTTCAACCGCGGCGAGATCGTCCGGCGGCAACGCGTCGCGAGCGGCGGCGTACGCCGGTTCGATCTCGGCCAGCGGCACGAGTGCGAACGCACGCTCGTAGAGGCGAGCATGCGGGATCGTCAGGTTGGGATCGTCGCGCTTCACGCCTTCGGCATCGAGAATATCGACGTCGATCGCGCGCGGACCCCAGCGCACGCTCGCCACGCGGCCCAGTTCGCGCTCGAGCGCCTTGAGCGCGAGCAGCAGCGCATCCGGGTCGAGTGCCGTCTCGAGCGCGAGCGCGGCGTTCACGAAGGGCGGCTGTTCGGTGACGCCCCACGGCGGCGTGCGATAGAGCGACGAGGCCGCGGTGAGGCGGCCGAGCGCCGCCAGCCGTCCCTTCGCCTCATTGAGCGTGGCGACCGGATCGCCGAGATTGGCGCCCAAGCCCAGGAACGCTTTCACGCGCGTGAAGCGTGCAAGATCACCGCCGGCGTCGCGCCGCCGAGCAGCCCGGGCTTCGCAATGCGCACGCGCGCGCGTTGCACGCGCGGATCGGCGAGGATCGCGTCGAGCAGGTCGGCTCCCAGGCGTTCGATCAGGTCGTACGAACGCTCGCGCACCAACCGCACGATCGTCGCATGCAACGTCGAGTAATCGAGCGTGTCGTCTAGCGCATCGCTCGCGCGCGCGGCCGCCAGATCGATCTCCAAGCTGACGTCGATGTCGAACGGCTGCGCGACGATCTTCTCGCCCGGATCCGCACCGTGATGTCCGAACGCGCGAATCCCGTTCAGTTCGATCGTGTCGAGCATCAGCGCAAACGATCCGCCCAGCCGGGCGGACGCCAACCGCGCACGATCGCGTCGGTGACGCGCACGACGTCGGTTTGCTCGGCCACGTCGTGCACGCGGACGATATCGATTCCGGCGGCGGCGGCGAGCGCGATCGTAGCGGCGGTGCCGAACGCGCGGCCGTCGACGTCGCGTCCCGTCAAACGCCCGATCGTCGACTTGCGCGAGGTGCCGAGCAGCGTCGGAAAGCCGAGCGCCACGAGGCGCGGCAGCGCGCCGAGCACGCTGATGTTGTGTTCGGGCGTTTTGCCGAAGCCGATCCCCGGATCGAGGATCACGTGTTCGGGCGGAATGCCCGCGCGCACGCAGCGTTCTGCCGATGCGCCCAGACTCGCCAAGACCTCGTCGACGACGTCGCCTTCATAGATCGCCACGGCCTTGTTGTGCATCACGACGATCGGCGACCGCGTTTCGACGCAAGCCCCAATCAGCTCGTCGCTCGCACCCCAGATCGAGTTGAGCACATCGCCGCCGGCAGCGTGCGCGCGGCGATAGACGCCGGCCTTGAACGTGTCGACGGAAACGATCGTGGTGCGATCGCGCGCGCGCAGCCCTTCGATCACCGGTACTAGGCGCGCGATTTCGGTCG
Source organism: Vulcanimicrobiota bacterium (assembly GCA_963845455.1). Classification (GTDB taxonomy): domain Bacteria; phylum Vulcanimicrobiota; class Vulcanimicrobiia; order Vulcanimicrobiales; family Vulcanimicrobiaceae; genus Lustribacter. Next base: position 222,975 of record CAWJSM010000012.1, read on the forward strand.
GCGCATCGATCGGATCGTAGCCCGGCCGCGTCGACTCCCCGCCGATGTCGACCAGATCGCAGCCCGCGTCGCGCTGCTCGAACGCGCGCGTAACCGCCGTCGCCGTATCGATTGCGCCGTCGCCCGAGAACGAGTCGGGCGAGACGTTGACGATCCCCATGACGTAGGTACGTTGCCCCCAGGGGAGGCTTCGACCGCGGACGCGCAACGCGCCGCGCGTCGCGGATTCAGACACCCGAACTCACGACGTTGGTGAACCACCACTCGCGCAGCGTTCCGACGACGAAGGTCGAGCCCGTGACCACGACGATGTCGCTCGCATCGGCATTGCGCCGCGCGATCGAAAACGCATCGACCGGATCGCCGATCGCGCGGCCCCAGATCCCCAAATCTTCGGCAATGCTCGCGAGGCGTTGCGGACGGATCGCCGTTCGCCCCGGAATGCCGAAGAAGCCGGTGAACGTGAACGTCGCCGGCAATCCCGCGAAGGGCTGCAGGATCGTCGTGACGTCCTTGCTGTCGACGATCGCGATGACGAACGAGAAACGCCGGTCCGGAAACGCGGCTTTGAGCGCATCGACGAGGTGACCGGTTTTGTCGGCGTTGTGCGCGACGTCGAAGACCACGCTCGGGTGCGACGGAAAGAATTCCATGCGCCCGGGGATCACGAGCCGCGCGAAGCCTTCCTCGATCTGCGCGCGCGTCGGCCGCAGGCCGTCGCCGAGCAATTCGAGGGCGCGGATCGCGGTCGCGGCGTTTTCTTGCTGGAACGTTCCGAGCACCGGCAACGAGAGCTCGTAGCGGTCGACCGGCGTGATGACGTCGAACGATTGGCCGTAGCGCTCGCCGCTGCGCGGCTCGACCGTCACGGTATCGGCGACCGAAACGAACGGCGCGCCGGCCAGCGCGCATTCGGCTTCGATCTCGCGGCGCGCGTCGGCATCGCGCGCGTTCGAGACGAGCGGTACGCCGCGCTTCGCAATGCCGGCTTTGTCGCGCGCGATCAGCGCGGTGGTATCGCCCAGGATCTCGGTGTGATCGAGCGAGACGTTGGTGATGATCGCGACCTGCGGCTGCAGCACGTTCGTGCCGTCGAGGCGTCCGCCGATACCGGCTTCGATCACCGCTACATCGACGCCGGCGCGCGCGAACGCCACGAACGAGAGCGCCAGCAGCACTTCGTAGTACGATGGGCTGCCGTGTTCGCGCGCCACCGATTCGATCGCCGGCATCATGTCGGTGAGCAGCTCGCCGAAGGCATCCTCCGAGATCGGCGTGCCGTTGATGCGAATCCGCTCGGTCGGCGAGATGAGATGGGGCTTCGTGTGCAACCCGACCCGCTTACCGCTCGCCTCGAGCGCTGCCGCCAGCATCGTGGCCGTCGAACCTTTGCCGCTGGTACCCGCGACGTGCAGCGTGGGGTACTGCAGCTGCGGGTCGCCCAGCGCCGCGACGAACGCGCGAATGCGGTCGAGACGGTTCGGCGAACGGCGGGAGGCGTGCTCGTTGATGAGACCGAGTAGATAGGATTGCGCGCTGGCGAAATTCACTGATAGAACGCTTCTACTGTCGGCGGCTCGGGTCCCGGGATGAATTCGCTTGAAGCGAATTCACCCGTCTTTGACTGAGCCGCCCAGCAGGTCGAGTGCATGGGGCAGGGCCGGGAGAATCACCGCGAGGGTCTCGCGGACGGCCTTCGGGCTGCCGGGCAGGTTCACGATGAGCGTCCGATCGCGTACGCCGGCCACGGCGCGCGAAAGCATTGCGGTCTTGACGATGGCGAGCGAGGCCGCGCGCATCGCCTCCGCGATTCCCGGCACCTCGTAATCGAGCACGGCGCTCGTCGCCTGCGGCGTGCGGTCGCGCGGACCGAGTCCGGTGCCGCCGCTGGTAAGGATCAGGCCCACGCCGCGATCGCACAATTCGATCAGCGCCGCTTGCAGCGCGGCCGCATCGTCGGCAATCACCCGCTCGTCCGCGATCGCAAACGCCTCACCGAGGCCCTCGCGAATGACGGGGATACATGCATCGGGGCGCTCGCCGCTCGCCGCGCGATCGGAGAGCACGATGACCGCCGCGGTGTACGGCTTACCCGGCGTGGAAGTCACCGCTCTTGCCTCCGGTCTTCTCCAGCAGGTGCGTTTGCTCGATCACGATACCCTTATCGACCGACTTGCACATATCGTAGATCGTCAACGCCGCGACGCTCGCCGCAACCATCGCTTCCATCTCGACGCCGGTTTTCGCGCTGGTCGTCGCGTGCGTCTCGATGCGCAGCACTGTATCCGAATCCCACGAGAAACGCACCTCGACCGCATCCAACGGTAACGGGTGACAGAGCGGAATCAGTTCGCCGGTTCGTTTCGCCGCGAAGATGCCGGCAATCTGGGCGGCCACGAACGCGTCACCCTTCGGCAGCGTCGCGGAACGCAGCGCTTCGGCTGCAGCCGGCGGCAAGCGGACGAGTGCGGCGGCGCGGGCGGTGCGGCGCGTAACGTCCTTCGCGCCCACGTCAACCATCGTGACGGAGCCATCGGCCGCGATGTGCGAGGGCCGCTCGCCGGAGCTCAACGCGCGGGCGCTGCCGATTGAAAGCGCAGCCAGATCAACGCGAGCACGGCCAGCACGAGATAGAGGAACGGATGCTTCGCATGCGCCTTGTCGCTCGAGAAACCGAGCGCGCGCGTCATCTCGTTGGGCTCCAGCGGATGCATGATCGAGAGCACGGCGCACAGCGCGAAGATGACGGCGAGCGCGATGGCGAGAGACTTCATCAAACTACTTTCGTACTAAAGAGGATCAGCGCCGCGGCTCCGGCGAGCAAGCAGTACCAGCCGAACGGGCGCAAGTCGTTGTGTTGGAAATACCGGGTCAGAAATACTACCGATGCGTACGCGGTGATCCCCGCCACCACGCAGCCGGCTATCGCTTCGACAGGGCCAATCGTGACGCCCGGTTTGAACAGCGTCGGGATCTCGAGCACCGAGGCCAGCAAAATCACCGGGGTCGCGAGCAGAAAAGAATAGTTTGCCGCGTCCTCGTGATCGAGATCGATCAGGAGACCGGCCACGATCGATGCCCCCGAACGCGAGATCCCGGGCAGCAGCGCCAGGCTCTGCGCGAAGCCGACGCCCACGCCCTCGAGCCACGTAACGCGCTCGATCGGTTTCGTACTGCGCCCGCTCTGGCGGCGCCGCAATGCTTCGCCGCCGAACATCACGAGCGCGTTGATCATGAGAAAGATCGCCACCGGTATCGGCGAGGCGAACAGGCCGCGCACGCTGTCTTGAAAGAGCACGCCGAGCAGTCCCACCGGAATCGTGCCGGCAACCAAGAGCCAGCCGAGGCGCTCGTCGCGCGAGCCGTCGAGCCGGCCGCGCACGATGCTTCCGATGATGGCGCGCACGATGCGCACCCACTCCTTGCGGTAGAACGTCAAGAGCGCGAGCGCCGTACCGAGATGCAAGACCACCACGAACGCCAGAAACGACTCGTCGCGCTCGTCGACGTTCCAATGCAGCAGCGGCGGGATCAACACGGTATGTCCGAGGCTCGAGATCGGAAAGAGTTCGCTGACGCCCTGCAAGACCGCCAGGAACATCGCTTCCGCGAAGGTCATGACGCTGCGGCTATTGCGACTGGAATTCTACGATGAAGCGGTACGAATCCGCGACCGGTTTGCAGTTCACGATCCGCGTTTGGAACTTGCTGGCCTTCGCTGCATTGATTGCGGCGTTGTTCAGCAAGGCGCTGGGCGATTTCTGCACCGTAGCGGAGACGAGTTTGCTGGTCTCATCGAGCGACACGACGACGGTCACCTCACCGCTGATGCCCTGTTGCTGCGCGATCGGCGGCGTCTCGGCTTGCACGGCGTTGGTCGTCTTCGCATCGGAGTTCGGCACCGCACAGCTCGGCGTGGGCGGCGGCGTCGGCGGCACGGGCGTCGGGGCTAGAGTCGGCGGCGCCGTCGCAGCCGATCGTTGCGGCGACCGGTCGGCGAGCCGTTCGGAACGCCGCTGGTCGAGCCTTGCGGTATGCGTGTTCGCCTCTTCGGACGGACCGCCGGCATGGGCGTTCGTCTTGAGCGTGTTGATCTTGATTTCTTTGGGCTTCGGCGGCTCCGGCGTTTGGTGCGGCGGAGGCGTGGGCGGCGGCGTCGGCGGCGGCGTGGGCGGCGGCGTCGGCGTGGGCTTCGGCGTCGGCGGCGGCGTCGGCATCTTGTCGACCTTGATGGTCTCGACTTTTTCCGCGGTTTCCGGCGTGCGGTTGAACTTGATCAGCGGCCCGACGAGCAAATGCAGCAGAATCGATAGCGCAAAACCGTAGAGCAGAAAGTTCTGCGTCCGTTCTCGCACGGTCGGCGGCGTTTTCGTCGGGGGCTTAGCACTCATGCTATTGAGACTGGCCTTCCGGTTGGCCTTCGATGTGATTGGCCAGACCGAAGCCGGTAAGGCCCTCGTTCTTGGCGGAATCCATCACGCGCAAGATCGTGCCGAAGTCGGCGTGCGGATCGGCCTTGATGATCACCGTCTTCAGCCGTCCGCCGGTCTGCTGCACGAGGTCGTGAAAAACGCGGCCGGCATCGGTTTGATCGACGACCTGCGAGCCGACCTGGACCTTGTTGTCCTTGCTGACGAGCACGACGATTTCCGACGGTTGAACTTTCAGCACGTTCTTGGCATCGGGCAGCTTCGGCTCTTTGGTGACCGACGCCAGAATGATGAAGATGATCAAGAGCACCAGCAGCACGTCCGTAAAGGGCGTGATGTTGATGGTCGACATCACCTCATCTTCGGCCGGCCCGGTATTGACTGCCATTACGAGGTCACGAATCCGACGTCGTCGAGGCCGTTGAGGCGCGCGGCGTCGAGCACGGTGATGACGGCCTGGTAGGGCGCCTTGACGTCGGCGGTCAGCGAAACGTGTTTGTTCCCGCGGTGGCGCTTGACGTCGGCCATGTCGGCGTAGATGTGATCGGTGTCGGTCTTCTTGTTATCGATGTAGATCACGCCTTTTTCGCTGATCAGGATTTGGATGTTGTCGTTCTTCTTCAGTTGCGTGATCGGCGAATTATCGGATTTGTCCGGCAGATTCTTTTGGAAGCCGGGCGGCGTTACGAGAGCCGCGAGGATCATGAAGATGATGAGCAAGACCAGCAAGCACGTCGGTGAACGGCGTAATGTTGATCTCCGCCATCACTTCGTCGTCGCCGGCCGAAGAGAGCATCGACATCGGGGGTTATCCCTTGGAGCGGTTGCGGGCGATCAGCGCGCAGGAGTCGGGGAGGGCTGATACAGCTCGGTCGGAATCGGCGCACCCGTGTTGTGGAAGTGCAGCATCTCGGCGAGCTGGTTGGCCGCAACGATCATCTCTTGGTTGTACGACTTGATACGCGACTTGAAGTAATTGAAGAAAATAACCGAGACGACGGCCACGAACAAACCGGCGGCCGTCGTGATCAACGCTTCCGATACGCCGGCGGCCACGACGGCGGGCGTCGAGTTGCCTTTCAGCGCGATGTCTTGGAAGGCGCGGATGATACCGAGCACCGTTCCGAACAAACCGACGAACGGCGAGATGACGGCGATCGTACCGATGATGCCGAGATTTCGCTCGAGCGCATTGAGGTGCTCCATGAGCGCGATCGACAACGCGTCGGTGATGTCGGCGCGGTTCTTCTCGCCGCGCTTGAGACCGAACTCGAGAATTTTCGGCAGCATGCCTTTGTTTTGCTGGCAAACCTTGATCGCGCCGGCTAAGTCGTTTGCGGCGATCTTCTGTCCCAGCGCGCGCAGCAGCCCCTTGGAGTCAGAGTGCTGGCTCGAAAAGAACAGCAATCGCTCGATGACGATCGCGATAGCCACGACCGACAGCACGAGCAAGATCCACATGGCCGGGCCGCCGCTAATGATTGTCTGTAAAAATCCACCGATATCCACGGTTGCTCCCAGGGCCTCCTACGTATGGCGTCTGCGAATGCGGCAACAGGAAAACTCTCAGGGCAAGGTCCCGGCCGGCGAGGACGTGTGAGTTATCCCATGGGTTGCCGATTCCTCGTCACCAAGGGTACGGGTTCGCCGTTCTACATCTGGGGTTTGCCCGCACCGTTGAGCTTGGTTAACGCATCATTTATCTGTTTGGCCAAAGACGGGTCGGAGCCGTATGCAGGCGACGCCTTGGCCTTGTTCATGTAGTCGAGCGCCGTCTTCGGATCGTTTTTCTGCGACGCTACAACCCCGAGGACGAAATCGGCCTTGCCTGCATTCGGGTCGAGGTCGAGCGCTTTTTGGGCCTCGGCTTTGACTTTGTCCCAATCGGGCTTCTTGTCGATGGCCATAATGTATGCTGCTTCGGCGGTTAAAGCTGCCGCGTCGTTCGGGAACGAGGCGGCGCCCGACTCCAGGCGGCTGATCGCACTGGGGTTTTGGCCGGCATTTGCAAGGGTAATCGCCGCGTTCATCACGGCCGTGTATGCGTACTTGTCGAGTTGGGCCGAGCGGCTGGTATCGTTACGGTAGAGATCTTTCGCCGTCTGCGCGGCTTCGCCGAACTGTCCGGCGTCGATCTGCGCGACCGCCAGCGTGAACGCCAGCGTCGACATCGTTTGAGCGTCGCTCTTGGCGGTGACCGCGATAGATATTGCTTTTTGCAAGTCGGCGATTGCGGCGGTATAATTTTCCGCGCCCATGTTGGCCTGGCCGCGGGTGTAGTACCCCTGCAGGCTTTGCGGGTTCAGTGCGATCGCGTGATTGGCCGCATCGATCGCGTCGGAATACTTCTTGTTTTCGAGCGCGGCGTTGGCATATTTTTCGTACGACTGCAGGGCGAGCGTCTTATACTGATCCGGAACCGTGCCGGCCTTCGCGAAGGCAGCCGACGCTGCGGCCGGATCGCCGCCGAACGCGTTCGCCACGCCAAGCAGCGTATAGGCTTGCGTGTCGTTGGGGTTCGTTTGCAGGTAGCTTGCCAAATCGGTTTTTGCTTGATCGTACTTGCCGGCCCGGATTTCCGCGAGGATCGACGCCAACGGTCCCGATCCGATCGCTGCGGTATCGCCGGCAAACGAAACCTTGAAGTCGTAGTATTCATCGACCGGCGCGCCGCCGTTCGTTGCCGGCCGGTACTTCGAGGTCTGCGCGATTTCGAGCGCCGCAGTGTTATCGCCGGGGTTCGACGACTTTATGACTTTATTAACTTTGAACGTGCCGTCTTTTTTGACGAAGACCTGAATCATCACGTCGCCGGCGCCGGCCGGAGCGGTGGTGTTCGTTCCGCGCTTCAGCAGTTTCGGCTTGATGTGCGCCGGTTGGGTTTGTGCGCCCGCGACGAGCGGCGCGCCGAACGCGACGATGCAGACACAAGCGATCAGGCGAAACGGCTGGTTCAACTTCTTACCCCTTAGGTACGGCATACGGTAGAGAACGGGCGGCGCCGGTGGAACGTTCCAGTGCGTCGACCGCCCGGTGAGCTCCCTCGAATGCTGCGAGCAACGAGTCGATATTTCCGGCTTGTAGACCGGCCGCCGTTGCTTGCAGCGCCGACGCCAAGGCTTCCAGTGTGCCGGCCAGGGCGCTCGCATTGGCCTGCGCGATTCCGCCCCACAACGCTGCGTCCGAATGCGCGAGCCGCAACATCGATTGCATACCCGGACCGCACAGTTCGTACACCCGCCCGTCGGCATCGCCGGTCGCGGCGAGGACGGCGCCGAGCGCGACCGACAGCATTTGCGGGAGATGCGAACTGACGGCAACGAGCCGGTCGTGGTCGGCCGCGGTCACGATAAGCGGCCGGGCGCCCAGTGCCGTCACGCAGCGCTTCGAGCCGCGTCTGCACGGCCGGGTCGAGCGCCGGAACGATCGCCCAGGTGCGGCCCTCGAAGAGCGCCGCATCGGCCGCGCCGAAGCCGCCGACTTCGCGCCCGGCCAGCGGATGCGACGCAACGAAACGCGGCAACCCGACCGCCGCCGCCACGACCGGCAGCTTGACCGATGCGACATCGAACACCATCTCCGCGCGCGCGAGCGCCGCGGCATTGGCCAAAACGTCGATCGTTGCATCGACCGGCAGCGCGATCGCGACGACCGCGCAGCGTTCCGCAAGTTCGTCGATGCCGCGCGCGGTTGCGTCGAGCGCGCCCGCAGCGGTTGCGGCGCGCAACGCTTCCGGGTCGCTGTCGTAACCGATCACCGTTGCGCCCGCGGCATGCGCGCGCAGCGCGAGCGAACCGCCGATCAGCCCGATGCCGGCTATGCCGAGGACGGTGCCCTTCACGAGCGTTCGAGGTCCGGGCGCAACACGCGCGCGCCGTCGAGATAGACGTGGACGATTTCGTCTTGCCGCTTCTCGGTGTTGATGTGCAGCAGCACGCGAATCACGCGCGGCAACCCGCCCGGCACCGCGATCTCGGTGAAGTTCAACAGCGGCACGCGCGTCCAGCCCATGCGCCGCGCGGCGGCCGCCGGGAATTGCGAGACGAGATCGGGCGTGAGCGTGAAGAGCGCGGAGGCCACGTCGTCGGAATCGATCCCGTTCTCGGTCACGATTTCGCGCAGCAGCCGTTCGGTCGCGCTCAGCAGCAGCTCCGCATCGTCGCGTTCGACGGTGATCGCACCGCGCACGCCGCGCACCGCGCTCATGATTCTGCTCCCTCTTCGGCCTTCGCGACGTCGGCAATCACGCGCAAGGCGGAGACCTCACGTTTCGTCGCTTCACGGATCTCGCCCGGTGCGAGCGTGCCGAGGCCGATCGGTCCGAAATGCAAACGCGTCAAACCGATCACGGGATGACCGAGTTCCTCGAACATGCGCCGCACTTGCCGGTTGCGCCCTTCGTGGATCGTGACGTCGACGCTCGATGCGTCGCGACGCGCGGCGACGACGCGCAAGCGCGCCGGCTGCGCCGGGCCGTCATCGAGCTTCATGCCGCGCTGCATCTCCGCAACTTGTTCGGTGCTCAAGCGCCCGCGCAACGTCGCGCGATAGGTTTTCTCGACGCCGAAGCGCGGATGCGTGAGCACGTGCGCGAGCGTGCCGTCGTCGGTGAGCAGCAGCACGCCGGCGGTGTCGTAATCGAGCCGGCCGACGGGAACGACGCGCCGCTCCCAGCCGTTGCGCTTCAACACGTCGGCGATCGTACGCCGGCCTTCGGGATCGCGCATCGTGGTGACGACGCCGAGCGGTTTGTTCATGACGATGTACGCCGGTTCGAGCGCGGGCGCAACGATCCGCCCGCCGAACTCGACGACGTCTTTGTCTTCGACCGACGTGCCGAGTTCGCGGACTACGCGTCCGTTCACCCGCACCAGACCCGCGACGATCAACTCTTCCGAGCGCCGCCGCGACGCGACCCCGCTCGCCGCGAGGTAACGCTGAAGTCTCATGGCTAGCCGGCGATGAGCGCGGCGACGTCCAGCGACGAGCGCGTCGCAAACGACGTCCGCTTCTCGCGTACGCCGTTGAGCTCCGATTCGGTCAGCAGCAATTCGTCGTCGCGCGTTCCGGAGAGACGCAGATCGATCGGCGGTTCGACGCGCGCACCGGCGAGTTCGCGCGAGAGCGCGATCTCGCAGTTGGCGATCGCCGTCGCTTCTTCGGCGATGACGGCGTCGAACGTCGACGGGCCATCGACCGCGACCGTCGCAACGATCGTGAGCGAACCGCCCTCTTCGCACGCGCGCGCCGAACCGAAGAACCGCTTCGGCTTCGCCGCGACGGTGAAGTCGTTGATCGGGCGGCCTTGCGCCGGGCCCGTGCCGAACGCGCGCGCTAGGCGCGTGAGCGAGTCGAGCAAGATCACGACGTCGGAGCCGAGTTCGACCAGCCGCTTCGCGCGTTCCATGACGAGTTCGGCGGTCGCGACGTGATGGTCGGGATGTTCGTCGAACGTCGTCGCGACGATCTCGCAGTCGATGCGCCGCTGCAGCGTCGCCGCATCTTCGGGCCGCCCGTCGATCGAGAGCACGATCAAGTGCGCGTCGGGCGCGTTGGCCAGAATTCCGCGCGCGAGCGTGACCAGCGTCGAGGTGGCGTCGACCCGCGGCGGCACCGTGACCAGCGCGCGCTGGCCTTTGCCGAGCGGCGCGAAGAGATCGAGTGCGCGCGTGGCCGGATCGCCCTTGACGGTGAGCTTCCAGCGCGACGCCGGCACCATCGCGTTGAGGTCTTCGAACGAGCGGCGCGTGCGGATCGATTCGGGGTCGTAGCCGTTGACCGTCTCGACCTTGACGATGCCGTAGTACTTCTCGTTGTCTTTGGGGCGGCGGACTTGGCCGGCGACCAGATCGCCGCGGCGCAGTTCGAAGCGCCGGATCTGCGACTGGCTGATGTAGATGTCGTCGGCGCCGAGCAGGTAGCCCTCGCGCCGCAAGAACCCATAGCCCTCGGGCAAGATGTCGAGTACGCCGTTCGCGTTCTCGACGCCGGAGCGCTGAGCTTGGCTCTCGAGGATCTCCGCGACCAGTTCGTCCTTCTTGATCTTGACCGGGGTCGCGATGTCGAAGGTCTTGGCCAGCTCGTTGAGTTCGGCTTTGCTCATCTCGCCGAGCTGCTCGGCGGAGAGCTGCGGCGGCCCGACCGGCTGGGGGAATTCCGGTTGCGCGAAGACGTCGGCTTGCGACGGCGCGCCGTTTTCGTTGCGGTTGCGGTGGCGGCGCGAACGTCGGCGGCGCTGGCCACCACCTTCGGGGCGGCCATTTTGCGGGGGTCGATTATCGTATTGCAGCGGAGTCGCTCTCTCGCGGAAGGGTGGGCCCGCATGCGTGGGGATCGACCGGTGAGGCTACCGGGATCCATCACGACGCGAAACGCCGTTAGGAACATGCCAACGTGGACGGGGTCTTACGCCCGGCAACGCAAGGACTATAGCACACCGCAATTCACGGCGACAAGGACCGCCGGCCGCTGACGGCCCGGCTACCGCGCGCGTAAAAGCGGTGCGGACGCTCGGCCGCCTTCGTTATACCGATCCGCACGCTGGTCCCGATCGCCGGCGCGGCGCCGTCGTCGGCGATCGCGACGCGGTCGTCGGCATCGAGGTCGAGCCCGTCGAGTGCCGGCCCGATGCCGAAGGCCCGGCAGACGTTGCCCGGGCCGCGCGCGAGTTCGTCGTCGCGCAGCCCGTCGCGCCCGCGCTGGCGCGCATCCGGTCGAGACCCGTCAGCGGCTCGATCGCGCGAATCAGCACCGCCGCGCCGATCCCGCGCGCTTCGGTGCTGACGTTGACGCAATACGACGTACCATAGATAAGGTATACGTAGAGATGCGCGTGCGGCTCGAACATCGCGCGGTTGCGCTTGGTCTCGCCGCGATAGGCGTGCGAGGCGGGGTCGTCGATGCCGTACGCCTCGGTCTCGACGATCCGGCCCGACAACAGCGTGCCGTCGTCGAGCCGGCGAATCAGCAGCTTGCCGATGAGGAAGCGCGCAAGTTCCAGCGTTTCCGGCGGAAGGTCGGCGCGCCGGAGACGCCTATGCGGCGGTGCGGAGCTGGAGCTCGGCGCGGGCGCGCCCTTCGAGATCGGCGATTTCACGCGGGTCGGCGCGTTCGACGCGGGCGGCCGCGAAGCCGTTGAGCGCGCAGCGCGCCTTCACGTACGGCATGCCCAGGGCCGGCGGAACGTGGGCCGGCGAAGAGAGGTCCCGCACGACCCGCTCATCGCCTACCCGCACCCGGATGCGGGCGAACCCCCGTTTGCGCAGCTCGCCGGCCAGGGCCGCGACCGCGGCGTAACCGTATTCGAGGCCCCCGTAGAGGGCGAGCGGCGTGGCACTGAACGGGATCCGCATCACGCCCCGGCCGCTGCCGTTGGCGACCGCGGCATACGCGATCCCCCGGCCCGTGCCGTCGTGGGCGAAGCCGATGAGGACGTCGGCGGCTGAATTGCGATTCACGTTCAGTACTCCTGATTCACATTGTAGATCGAACATACGTTCGAGTCAACGGTAGGTCTTGCTTCCAGGAGCATATTCTCGCACCGGAGTGCCAAATGTACGGCACAGTGAAACCGATTGGTACACATTCGTGACGGCTTCGGCCTGACGGGCCCGGCCGAAGCGCGCCCGGGCGGATTCCACCCCGGCCGGGTCGCGCGGGGCGCCGGCGGCGGCCGTCAGGGCATCGGCGTAGGCCTGCGGGTCGGGCGGCACGAGCCGGCCGAATCCGCCCAGCACTTCGCGGTTGACCGCGCCGTCGGCGGCGACCACCGGCAGCCCGGCGGCCAACGCTTCGGCCAGCACCAGCCCTTGCGTTTCGGTCGGACTCGGAAACACGAACGCATCGCTCGACGCATAGATGTCCGGCAGCGCCGACGGATCGAGTGCGCCGGTGAAGCGCACGCGATCGCGCACGCCGAGCGCGATCGCGCGCCGTTCCAAACGCGCGCGATCGGGACCGTCACCGACGATTGCCAAACGCAGATCGCGCGTGCGTGCGAGCGCATCGAGCGCGAGTTCGAGATGTTTTTCTTTTGCAATGCGCGACACCGTCAACACGATGCGCGCGTCGTCGTTGCCGCCGAGCAGCGCGCGCACTTCACGCGTGCGGCGTCCGGCGGCGAAGCGCTCGACATCGATCGAACTCGGCACGACCGCGATCGGAACGTGCACGCCGAAATCGCGCAAACGCTGCTGCATTGCAGCGGTCGGCACGATTACCGCATCGGCACGATTGGCGAACGTGCGCGTCAACGCCGTCAGCGCCGCGCGCGCGACGTGCGGTTCGAACGGCGCGTAGTGCGCGTACTCGTCGATGCGCGTATGATACGTGAAAACGAGCGGAACGCGAGACCGGCGCGCAAAATTCGCACCGAGCCAGCCCGTAACAAACGGTGAGTGCACGTGCACGAGCGCCGCGTTGCCGATGCGCTCGCGCACCGCGCGCGAGAGATGCGGAACGCACAAACGATAACCGGTCGATGTCGGCAACGGCAGCGATTGCAAACGCACGATCGCATCGTTTGCATCGCGTTCGTGTGGAAAATGCGGCGCGACGATCGTCACGCCGACGTTCGCGCTTGCGAGCGCATCGCGCAGCCCGTCGATGCTGGCAACCACTCCGTTGATGATCGGACGGTAGCATTCCGTGAAGAACGCGACTGCGGTTGAGTGTAGGGGTGCGCGCATCAACAGCTCATATATTACAAAGGTCGCACGAAGCATGATCTGGAGCACTTGTCAAATCGACACCCTTGACGACGTGTGTTATCATCCCCAGGTCGTGCGGCCTTCGGGCTGCCGGCAAACCGACCGAGCATAATCAGCTTGCTCGCTCGTCGAGTTCCCTCTAAAGGGCAGAACGGCCTTATTTATCCGGCACGCATGCATGGATCGATAATCGGTTTGCCTCCACCAGGAAAGGAGACGGGTATCGGACGCGACTCCGCGTCGCCGATCGCAGCTATCGGCGTCCTCTCGCTCGGGCTACTGTTGCCCTTAGGCGCTGGACCTCTCACCGACCGGGCCGTCGCGCATGCTTACGAGCAGCGTCGAAGGCCAGACCAAAACCATCACGCTCGTTCGCAACGGGCAGGCCGAACCGGTTCGTACGCGAGCCATGACGGTCAAAGAACTTCTCAGCGAACAGAACATCGAGCGCGCGCCGGACGACGCCCTCGATGTCGACCCCTCATCCCCGCTCTCTGACGGCGAGACCATCGCATATCGCGCGGCCGTACCGGTCACGCTCGTGGTCGACGGGAAGACCCAAACCGTCCAGACATCCGCCGAGACCGTCGGCGAGGTTTTGGCCCAGCAAGCGGTCGCCTTCGACGCGCACGACAGCGTCATGCCCGCCGTGCCGACCGCCGTTACGGCCGACGGCACGATCCGGGTCGACCACGTCAGCTCGTGGGTCGAGCGTGTCACCAAGCCCGTTGCCCCGCCGACCGAGCACTTGATCTCGTTCAAGCTGGCGGTCGGTCACATCAAAGTCCTGAAGAACGGGACTCCCGGGCATCCGCGAGATCTCGTACCGGGTCACGCGCAGCGCCGACCGGTCGGAGAAGCCCCGCCACGTTCAGCTCGCCACGCGGATCGTCCGCAAGCCCCAGCCGCGCATCATTGCGGCCGGGATCGGCGACTACAGCTCCCTCGCCGCCTTCGCGCAGCGCGGGATCGACGGGACGATCAAACTGGCCAAGGACGCCATCTCGATGGTGGCCACCGCCTACACCGCGAATTGCTACGGCTGTTCCGGCATGACCGCCTCCGGGCAGCATGCCGGCCACGGGATCGTGGCGGTCGACCCACGGGTTATCCCGCTCGGCTCCCACCTCTATATCCCCGGCTACGGCCAGGCCATCGCCGGTGACACCGGCGGCGCCATCCACGGCAACCGGGTCGACCTCGGCTTCAACAGCAACTCCGACGCCATGCAATTCGGACGCCGGTCTGTTACCGTCTACGTATTACACCCGTAGATAGAAGCTCATGAACCCGCGGGCACTCCTGGGTGCTCGCGGGCTGCGCCCCAAGAAGTCGCTCGGCCAGAACTTCCTCATGGACGCCGGCACGTCGGCCCGCATCGCGCGGCTGACGGTCGACGCACCCGGTGACCGGGTGCTCGAAGTCGGCGCCGGAACCGGCTCGCTCACCGCCGCGCTGCTCGCGGCCGGGGCCGATCTCACGGCCTTCGATCTCGACGATAGCCTCGTCGACATCTTGCGTTCGCGCGACGATCTCGCGAACGTTCGCATCGAGCACGGCGACGCGCTGGACTTCGATTATGCGGAGTACGGCGGCGAGCTGCCGTGGCGCGTCGCCGGCAACCTACCCTATAACATCGCGACGCCGCTGCTGATCAAACTCGCCCAAATGGAGCGCCCGCCGGAGCGCATCGTGGCGATGATTCAGAAAGACGTCGCCGACCGCTTGCTCGCGAAACCGGGGACCGCCGCATACGGCAGCCTCACCGTGGCGCTGTCGGTCACGATGCGGGTCGAACGCGCGTTCAACGTTTCGCCCGGACAGTTTTTTCCGCGGCCGAAAGTCGTCTCGTCGGTCGTCGTCTTGCACCGCCTGCGAGGCGCCGCTGGTCGACGTGCGCGATCGGCAACGCTTCGAACAGGTCGTGCGCGGCGCGTTCGCGTACCGCCGCAAGACGCTCGCCAACTCGCTTTCGCTCGCACTCGCACTCCCGCGCGAGCAGATCGCAGCGGCGCTGCTCGCCCTCGAATTGGACGCCGACATCCGTGGAGAAGCCCTCGATCTCCGAACCTTCGCCGCTCTCGCCGACGCGCTGGCCGGCTGACGCCTTCTCCTGGCAGCGCTCGCTGGCCGTCCTCGTAGCGCTCGGGCTCGCGTTCTATCTCGGACTGCGGCTCGACGCCACGATCGCCGTGTACTTGGGTTCGACGCGCCACGATTTCAGCGCGTCGAACCTCACCTGGGGCATCGCGATCGGCCAGTATGTCAGTTACGTGCCGGTGCTCGTGGTGCTGCTGATTGCGATGCCGTGGCTGAGCCGCCGGTCACTGGGCGAACTCGGACTGCGCGGCTTCGGCCGCACCACCGTAATCGCGGGCGTGCTCGGCGCGCTCGCGATGTACGTGGTGACGATCGGCATCGCGAACGTGCAGTTTCTGATCACGCATCAGAAGCCCGAAGAAACCGCGATCTCGCTCTTCAACTCAACCCACGACACCGCGCTGATCGTGACGTTCACGTTCCTGGCGGCCGTCGTTGCGCCATTTATGGAAGAGTTCGTCTTTCGCGGCTTCCTCTTCAACGCGCTGTTGCGTTACATGCCGGTCTGGTCCGCGGCCGTGATCAGCGGCATCATCTTCGGCGCCTCGCACGGCTCGCCGAGCGCCTTTCTCCCGCTCGCGGCGAGCGGCGTCGTCCTCGCCTACGTCTACGAACGCAGCGGTTCGCTGACCGCCGCGATGCTCACCCACGCATTGTTCAACCTGATCAACGTCGCCCTGATCTCGGTCGCAAAAACCTAAACGAGGAAAACGCTGCCCGGCGCTAGCCCTGGTGGGGGTAGCGCCAGTCGCGAATCGGCACGTGTTGCTCCTTGATCGTGCGGGGCGATGTCCAGCGCAGCAGGTTGAGCATCGATCCGGCTTTGTCGTTTGTGCCTGAAGCGCGCGAGCCGCCGAACGGCTGTTGACCGACGACGGCTCCGGTGGGCTTGTCGTTGATGTAGAAATTGCCGGCGGCGCCGCGCAACTGTTTCGTCGCGGCTGCGAGGACCGCAGGCTCGGTCGCAAATATGGCACCGGTCAGCGCATACGGGGTCGTGTTTCGGGCCAGCTCGATCGTGCGTTCCCAATCCGCGTCCTCATAGACGAACACCGTCAGAATCGGGCCGAACAGCTCGCGCGTCATGCCCTCGGATCGCGGATCGTCCGTGCGCAGCACCGTGGGTTCGACGAACCAACCGACGTTGTCGTTGGCGGCACCACCGCAGATCAGCTCGTCGCGGCGGTTTCGTGCGGCGGCAAGTGCGCCGGCGAGGCGCTCGAAGGCCGGGCGGTTGATGACGGCGCCGAGGAACGTGCGCGGATCGGCCACATCGCCCATCGGCATTGCGCCGGCAATATCCGCAAGCGCGTCACGAACGCGCGGCCATAGGCTGCGCGGAATATAGGCTCGCGAGGCGGCGGAACATTTCTGACCTTGATACTCGAAGGCGCCGCGCGCCAGGCCGGCCACCAACGCTTCGACGTCGGCCGAGGGATGCGCGAGCACGAAATTCTTTCCGCCCGTTTCGCCGACCAGGCGCGGATACGTGCTTTGCGCGTTGAGGTTATTGCCGATCAGCCGCCACAGCGAACTGAAGACGGCGCTCGAACCGGTAAAGTGCAAACCGGCAAACTTCGGATCGGCGATCGCGATTTCAGCCGCCAGCCCGCCGTCGCCGTGCACGAGATTGATCACGCCGTCGGGCAAACCGGCCTCGCGCAGCAACAGCATCGTGTAGTGCGCGGACAACGCTTGACCGACGGACGGCTTCCATACAATGGTGTTGCCCATCAACGCCGGAGCGCTCGGCAAGTTGCCGCCGATGGCGGTGAAGTTGAACGGCGAAATGGCCAGCACGAACCCGTCGAGCGGACGATAATCGAGCGTGTTCGTCGCTTCGGGCGGCGAGAACGGCTGTTCCGCTTCGATGCGCTCGGCGAAATAGGCGTTGAAGCGCCAGAAGTCGGCGAGTTCGCACGCGGCGTCGATCTCGGCTTGATGCACCGATTTCGATTGCCCCAACATCGTCGCGGCATTGAGACGCGCGCGCCACGGGCCCGAAAGCAAATCGGCCGCGCGCCGGAAGATCGCCGACCGTTCCGAGAGCGGCAGCGCTGCCCAATCGGGTGCGGCTGCAATTGCCGCAGCGGTCGCGTTTCGTACGTCCCATTCGTTCGCCTGATGAACGTGCGCGACGACCAGCTTGTGATTGTGCGGCGCCGTGAGCTTCAGCACGTCCTTCGAGGCGACGTCGTGGTCGCCGATCCGCATCAGCGCCTCGGCCGGCGCCTGCGAAAGCGCCGCCAGCTCGCGTCGCAACGCCTCGATTGCCGGGCTTCCCGGCGCGTAGGTCGCTACAGGTTCGTTCGCCGGGCGATCCGTCATCGCTTATCTACTCCCCATGCCCAACGCGGCCCGCAGCGCAAAGACCATGTTCTCTCTGCGTTCGAGCATCCGGCGGCGAAAGTATCTTGCCCAATGTGATCCGAACGGCACGTATATTCGCACCACATACCCGTCTTTCGCAAGCGAGCGCTGCAGATCGGGGCGCACGCCGTAGAGCATCTGGAATTCAAACGCCGTCTTGGGAATCTCGCGTTCATCGGCGAACCGGCGTAACCGGTCGATGAGATAGGTGTCGTGCGTTGCAAATGCCGGCAAGTGTGCGCCGCCGAACAGCGCGATCGCGCATTTCAGAAAGTTCGCCCGGATCGCCGCGACATCGCGCATCCCAACGTGGGCCGGTTCGCGATAGGCGCCTTTGCAAAGACGAACGCGCATGCCCAACCTCGTTACCGTTTCGACATCATCGTACGTCCGATAGAGCGCGGCCTGCAGAACCGGCCCGGTGTTCGAATGGTTTGCGAAAGCCGACGTCACCGTTTCCAGCGTGCTGTTGACGAGCGCGGACCCTTCCATGTCGACGCGGACGAACGGGTCGGCCAAGACCTCGGCGCCGTTCAGAATCGCCTCGTAGCGTCTCATCGTGCCGGCATCGCCCAGCGTCAAGCCGAGTGCGCTCAGCTTCAGCGAAAGATTCGTTGTTTTCAAACCTTCGTTCCGGATAGCCTCGATGAGCGCGAGGTACGCGTCGCGCGTGCCGTCGGCGTCGGCAGCGCTTTTGACATCCTCCCCGAGCACGTCGATGGTCGCCTTCAGGCCGTCGCCGTTCAAGCGCCGAACGGCTCGAATCGCATCGTCGCTTGAGTCTCCCGCGACGAAGCGCGCGGCTACCGGAAACAACAGTTGTTGCAGCACGACGGCTCGCTAGACCGGACGAAGGTCTTGCCCGCGGCCGGCCGCAGAGCGCACCTCGTCGACGATCGCACGTAAGCGTGTCGATGAAGCGCGGCGGAGCGAACGTTTCGGCGTGCGCGCGCAGGGTTGGTGCGTTGAAGCGGGTGCGGTCGAAAGCGGCGATGGCGGCGGCGAGCGATGCGTCGTTGGGGTCGTCGAAGAACGTGCCGGTTTGGCCCTCGACGATCGTTTCGAGCGCGCCGCCGGCGCGTAGGGCGATCGTCGGCGTGCCGGCGGCGGCGGCCTCGAGCGGCACGAGGCCGAAGTCTTCTTCGCCCGGCAGAATCACCGCGCGCGCGTCGCCGGCGAGCGCGTTGACCGCCGCATCGTCGATATAGCCGTGGAACGTCGTCTGCGTGCCGGCGGCGAGCGTGCGCAGCGCGGCCTCGTGCGGTCCGCTGCCGACGACGTGCAACGCCACGCCGGCCTGCGCGCACGCGCGGATCGCCCGGTCGACCGCTTTGTACGAGAGCAAGCGCGAGATCACGACGAAGTAGTCGCCGCGGCCGGCGCCCGGCGTGAAGCGATCGACGTCGACCGCACACGGGAGCACGTCGGCGTCGCGTCCGTAGTAGCGGCGAATGCGATCGGCGACGTTACGCGAGTTGGCGACGAAGCGCGTCGGACGCTGCGCGGCGCGCACGTCCCACTTCGCCAGTGCGGCAACGACCGGCCGCGCCAGCGGGTTGCCGGTGAGGCCGCCGACGTAGCGTCCCTCATCGAACACGAAACGGCTCACGGTGTTGATGTAGCACACGTGCACGGCGCCGGGCGGCACGATCACGCCCTTCGCCCACGACGTCGTGGAGCTGACGATCGTGTCGTAACCGCGCAGGTCGAACGACTCGAACGCCGCCGGATAGAACGGCGCATAAGCGCGAAAAAGTCTTTGTTTTAAAGGGAAATTCTGCAAGAACGACGTGTGCACGACCGCTTGCGGAACGATGTCTGCGAGGTCGGGCGAATAGATCGAGGTGTACACCGGAGCACCGGGGTACGCGGTGAGAAAATGTGCGAAGACCCGCTCCGCGCCGCCGCGCTGGTTGAGGTAATCGTGAACGAGTGCGACGCGCAGCGGTCTAGGAGTTAGGACTTGCGCGGGAGGACGAGCGCTACGGTGTAGTGCTGCAGATAGACTTTGGCCATGCGCTGGAGGTCGGCCGGGGTGACGCGATCGATCTGCGCGCCGATCGTCTGCGCGAGCGCCGGGTCCGCGCCTTCGTTGACCGCGGCGCCGATCTGCCACGCACGATCGTTCAGGGTCACGGCTTCGAGCGCCCAATCGCCGCGCGCGGTTTCTTTGTAGCGCTTGATCACGTCCGCCCCAAGCGGCTTGGTCACGGCGCTCTTGAGGATCGCTTGCAGCACGGTCAGGCCGGCGCTCGGATCGACCTGGCTGCCGTTGATCGCGACGATGAACGACGACGGTTTGACGTCGTAGGTGTAGACGACGTTGATCCCACGCTCGAAGGCCTCGGGCGTCGTCGTGCTCTGGCGCGAGGCGACGTCGTTGAGCATCGAGCGCAGCACCAGCATCGCGCCGAAGTCGGGATCGTTCATGGCGGGCGCGGCAAAACCGACGAACGCGAACGGAACGCCGATCTCGCGCGAGGTCACCAGGTGCTTGGGTTCGGGGACCGAAGGCTTGCGCCGCGAGCACCGGCGGCGCCTCGCTGCCGGCGGGCAGCGCGCCGATCACGGCGTTGATCGCCGTATTCGATGCGTCGTCGACCGCCCCGGTCGCGGTTGCGAAGGCATCGCCGCGCAGGTAGTGCGCGGCGAAGAACGCGGCGACGTCCGCCGGCCCGAGTTGCGCCAACGACGCGCTCGTGCCGAACGACGGCGCGCCGGCGGTGCCGCGATAGTAGGAGTTGCGCAGCATCTCCACGCCGACGGTTACCGGATTCTGTTCGTCGTCGCCGATGCGGTCGGTGAGCCGCGCGCGGGCGGCATTCACCGTCTCGGGCGACGTGTCGAGCGACGCCAGCGCGCGCGCGATATCCGCACTTACCGCGGGCAGCGCGCTCGGCAGCACTTCAAACGAAAACCGCACGACGCCCGGATCGACCGCGTAGTCGACCGATCCGCCGGCGGCCGCGATGCGGTCGGTCAGGCGCGTGCCGTCGATCTTGGTGAAGAGCAGCGTCTGCGCGGTCAACGCCGCGAGGCCGTTTTGCGCTGCGGTTTGACGCGCGGTGCCGGCGCTTACCACGAGATCGATGCCGACGAGTTGCGCACCGGCGTCGCTTTGCGCGTAGAACTTCGTTGTGCCGAGATCGACGGCGTGAGGCGGACCGGAAAGGGCGACGGCGGCGGCCAGCAGCAGCGGCAGCATCATTTGGGGGTCGCCGATTGGGGGATCGCCGCTTGCGGCGCAACGCTGATCGAGACGCCGGGCCGATCGAGGTATTTGGCAGCGGTCACGGCGACGAACTCCGGCGTGAGGGCGTTCGCCGCACTCAGATAGGCGCCGGAGACTCCGCCCTCGCCGGGCGCGTATTTGGCGTTGCCCTCGACTGCGTACCAGCCGTAGGTGTCGGCCAGTTCGGCCGGCGTCTCGCCGTCGCTGAGGATGTGGTAGATGAATTGATGGCGCGCCGCTTCAAACGCCGCGCCGCTCAGCGGCCGGCGGATCGCCTGCAGCGCCGCATCGACCGCGGTGCGCGCGGCGGTTTGATCGCCGCCGCTGGCCGTCATCAGAAACACGCCGGGATCGTGATAGGTCACGAACGTTCCGACGACGCTCGAACCCGAGCTGCGAACGGCCTTCTGCACGACGCCGGTCTCCGGATAGAACAGGTAGTCGGCGATGAAATCGAACGCCGTCGCCTCGCGTTCGTTGCTGATCGGCGGCCCGGCCCAGCCGAGTCCAAAACCCGGCTCGACGCCGCGCGCCGATACCGGACCGCTGACGGGGGCCAGCGTTTCCGGAGCAGGCTTTTCGGCACCGGCCGCCGCGTCTTCACGTCCCGGCAGCGCCGAAGCGAGCACCGACGTGTCGACCGCGCCGGTCACGACGAGCACGGCGTTTGCGGGCCGGAAGGCGCGCTCGGCATACGAACGCACCGCATCGATCGTGAGCGTGGAGAACGAACCGCTCGAACCATAGGGCGGAATCTTGGCCGGCCCGGCCGCGAAGAGCGCCGCGTAGATGGCATCAGTGATGGCCGCGCCGCGGTCGTAGGCGCGCACCGTGCCGTCTTCGATCACGCTGCGGCGCGCCGCGACGAGGCCGGGCTCGCTCATGACCGGTGAAAAATACGAGCGCGTCATCGCGCGCACCGCGTCGGCCGCGCGATCGGCCGGCACCACCACCGAAATCGCAATGCTCTCCGGGTACGTGCTGATCCTGAGCCGTCCGCCGGCTTGGTGCACGAAGGCCGAGAGCGACGTGCCGGTGACCGGCTGCGAAGCGGCGACCGCCGAGGCCGCGAGGCGGCCGAGACCCGGCACCGCATCGCCCTCGAAGCCGGCCGCCGGCGCGCGGTACCAGAGCGCGACGGCCGCGACCGCGGCGCCGCCTTCGGGCCGTACCAAATACGTGCCGCCGCCGGCCAGCGAGCCCGTGAGCGCCGCCGGTGCCGCTGGATCCGGACCGGCGCCGGCCGTAGAAACAACGAGGGCCGCGCCAACCAGCGCGGCCCTCACGACGGCGCCGATGCGCACCGTTACGCCGGCTCCGGCGAAATTGTCGGCGGCAGCCGTTTCGGCTTTTCGCGCGCCGGCGGTTCGGGATCGGCGGTTTTGGCCGCGGCAGGCAGGTCCGGAATGACTTCCGGTGCCGACGGCGGCCACGCTTTATTGTTCATGATCGCGAGAACTTCTTCGGTTTCAACCGTCTCGTGTTCGAGCAACGACGCCACCATACGCTCGACCTTATCCCAATTTGCTTCGAGAATTCTGCGAGCGTCGCCGTAGCAATCGTCGATGATCTTGCGGACCTCGGTGTCGATCTTGAACGCGACTTCCTCGGAGTAGTTACGATCTTCCCCGAAGTCGCGGCCGAGAAACACCTGATGGTTGCCGCGGCCGTACTGAATCGGTCCGAGCGAATCGGACATGCCGTACTGCGTGACCATGCGCCGCGCGATTTCCGTCGCTTTGGCGAAATCGTCCGACGCGCCGGTGGTGACGTCGCCGAACTTGATCTCTTCGGCGATGCGTCCGGCGAGCATGCGTTTGACGATCGCGAAGAGTTCGTTCTTGGTCTGCGAGTGACGGTCTTCGTCCGGCAGCGACCACGTGAGGCCCAGCGCCATTCCGCGCGGGATGATCGTGACCTTGTGCACCGGATCGCTGTTGGGCGTGAGCCCGCCGACGACCGCGTGACCCGACTCGTGATAGGCCGTGTTCTCTTTTTCGCGCTGCGACATCACGAGCGACTTGCGCTCCGGCCCGACGAGAACGCGATCGATCGCCTCTTCGCACTCGGCCATTTCGATGACGCTCTTGTTGCGCCGCGCCGCGAGCAGCGCCGCTTCGTTGAGCAGATTCTCGAGATCCGCGCCCGAGAAGCCCGGCGTGCGCTTGGCCAGCGTGTCGAGCGAAATCTCTTTGGAGAGCGGCTTGTTCTTCGAGTGCACGGCGAGAATCGCAGCGCGGCCCTTGACGTCGGCGCGGTCGACGACGATCTGACGATCGAAGCGGCCGGGACGAAGCAGTGCCGGATCGAGCACGTCGGGGCGGTTCGTTGCGGCGATCAGGATGACGCCGGTGTTTTGATCGAAGCCGTCCATCTCGACGAGCAACTGATTCAACGTTTGTTCGCGCTCGTCGTGACCGCCGCCGAGGCCCGCGCCGCGTTGACGGCCGACCGCGTCGATTTCATCGATGAACACGATGCACGGCGCCGATTTCTTGGCCTGTTCGAAAAGGTCGCGCACGCGGCTCGCGCCGACGCCGACGAACATCTCGACGAAATCCGAACCCGAGATCGAGAAGAACGGCACGCCGGCTTCGCCCGCAATGGCGCGCGCCAGCAGCGTTTTACCGGAGCCCGGCGGGCCCAGCAGCAGCACGCCCTTGGGAATGCGCGCGCCGAGCGCCTGAAATTTCTTCGGATACTTGAGGAACTCGACGACCTCGCCCAGCTCTTCTTTCGCTTCTTCAATGCCGGCGACGTCGGCGAAGGTGACCTTCGGCCGGTTCTCGCTCAGCAGTTTGGCGCGCGAGCGCCCGAACGAGAGCGCCTGGCTGCCGCCGCTCTGCGCTTGGCGCAGGATGAACACCAGCACGAGCGCGATCGCGATGAACGGGATCAACTGCACGGCGAACCCGAGGAACGGGCTCGTGTTGCTGGCCTCGGCCGAAAACGTCACGTG
Source organism: Vulcanimicrobiota bacterium (assembly GCA_963845455.1). Classification (GTDB taxonomy): domain Bacteria; phylum Vulcanimicrobiota; class Vulcanimicrobiia; order Vulcanimicrobiales; family Vulcanimicrobiaceae; genus Lustribacter. The sequence continues at coordinate 246,774 of CAWJSM010000012.1, forward strand.
ATGGGAGCGCAGCGTCGGGATGAGCGACGGATCGTTGCCCGCAGGCGCGGTCGTCGTGAACTTGTCGCCGTTGCTCTCGGTGCCGCTGATCTCGCTGCCGCTCAGCTTGACGTCCTTGACCTGATTCTCGACCACCCGGTCGTAGAAAGCCGAGTACGCCAGCGTCTTGCTGGGGTTTTGCGGAAGGATCAGCCGGTCAACGATGACGATGACGAGCAGGAAGATCCCGAGGACGACGATGATGCTTTTAAGGTGCTTGCCCATGGTTGGTGAGACTTTCGTACCGTTCTTTCTGACCGAACGTTTCTCGCTTCAACCCATGTCGGCGGCGTACCGTGGCAAGATCTCAGGGCTCCTATTCGGGCTCTGAGAAGATGTCCGGCCGGAGTTTCGCGATGTAGGGCAGAGTCCGGTACCGTTCTTGATAGTCCAAACCGTACCCTACGATAAACTCGTCGGGACACGTCAATCCCACGTAATCGGCCTTAACGTTGGCAATCCGGCGGTAGGGCTTGTCGAGCAAGACCGCCGAGCGCAAGGACAGCGGCTTCCGGGCCGAGAGCAGCGCATTGAGGTACGAGAGGGTGAGACCATTGTCGATGATGTCCTCGACGATGACCACGCGGCGCCCCTCGATCGCGTGGGTGGTGTCCTGGATGAGGCGCACCTCACCCGAGGAGCGGCTGGCATTTCCGTAGCTCGAGACCGCGATCACGTCGAGGTAGACCCGGGCCGGGCCGGGCTGCAGCCCGTCGAGCTCCCGGGCGAGGTCGGAGAGCACGTGCACGGCGCCCTTGAGGACCCCGAGCAGCAGCACGTCCTCGCCGACGTGGTCGCGGGCGATCTGCCCGGCGAGCGAGCGGATCGCGGCGGCGATCTCGGCTTCGCTGAACAGCACGCATTCCAGATCGGGGTGAAGCGCTCGCGCCGAAGGCTGTGACGTCATCCCCGGGCCTTCGCGAAACTAGCCGAGCGTTGCCTTCGCCGTCGCGGCCGCGGGCGTAACGACGCGCAGCACGACGATCGCGATCGCCAGCGCCGCGGTCAGCACCAGCGCAACCGCGATCACGGTGCCGGTCCATCCGCTCGCGCCGTAGACGATGCCGCCGAGCGAACCGAGCACGCTCGACCCCAAATAGTACGCGAAGAGATAGAGCGCGGTCGCGTGCGCCCGGCCCTGCATTGCGCGGCGCCCGACCCAGCTGCTCGCAACCGAATGCGCGCCGAAGAACCCGATCGTCAGCACCATGATGCCGCCGATGATGGTCACCAGATCGCCGGCGAGCGTGATCAGCACGCCCGCGAGAAAGATCAGCTCGCTGATCCAGAGCACGTTGCGCCGGCCGAAGCGATCGGCGAGCCGCCCCGCGAGCGCCGAAGCGGCGCTGCCGAGCAGATACACGACGAAGATCGCGCCGATCGCGGATTGACTGAGCGCGAACGGCGGCAACGCTAATCGAAAGCCGACATAATTGTAGATCGTCACGAAGGCGCCCATGATGAGGAAGCTCGTCACGTAGAGCCACGGCAAACCCGCGTCGCGCGATGTGCGCGCGGTATGCAGCGACGTGTTCGCGCGGCGACTGCGGATGCGGCGTGAAGTTACTCGACGCGGGCAGCAACAGCGCGACCGCGATCGCGCAGGCGATGCCGACCGCGCCGATCGCCACGAGCGCCGTCCGCCAGCCCGCCGCGTCGGCGACGAAGCCGACGATGAAGCGGCCCGACATACCGCCGAGCGCGGTGCCCGCAACGTAGAGGCCCATCGAGAATCCCAGCGCCTCGGGCGCAACCTCTTCGCTGATGTAGGCCATTGCGATCGCCGGCACGCCGCTGATCGCAACGCCTTCGAGCAGCCGCAGCCCGAGCAGCGTGGCGAAGTTCGGTGCGGCCGCGCACAAGAACGTGATCGCGCTCGAGATCGCGAGCGACGCCACGATCGGGAGCTTGCGGCCGAGCGTCTCCGAGAGCGAGCCCGCGACGAACAGCGCGACCGCAAGCGCCAGCGTCGTAGCCGAGAGCACCAGGCTCGCAGTCGCCGGCGCAACGGCGAACTCGCGCGCGAGCGCCGGCAGCAGCGGCTGCACGTCGTAGAGTGCCGCGAACGTTGCAAAACCGGCCAGCAGCAGCGCAAAGCTGGCTAGCCAATACCGCCGCGTGTTCACGCGCCGGGTTCGATTTCGCCGTTGACCGCTTCGACGCCGGGCTTCAGAAACACGCGCGCGCCGGGCGCCGCATCGAGCGCGGCTTCGATGCGCTCGAACGGGATGTCGCGCAGCAAGTCGCGCTCGCGCAAGCGATCGCGCAGATCCTTGCGCGCGCGCGCACGCTCGTCGCCCGAACGTTCGGCGCGCACGATCTCGGCGCAGCGCGCGACCGATGCATCGAGGTGCGGAAAGTCGGCCCGCAAATCGTCGAGCCGCGCGCGCAGCGCGTTGCGCCGGTAGCGCACCTGCGCGTTGGTCGGATCGAGCGCGTAAGGCAATCCGATCCGCCGCAGTTCCGCGTGCAGTTCGGCGTGCGTGACGCGCAGGAACGGACGCACGAGATCGATGCCCTCGGCAAGCGGACGGCGCGGCGGCATACCCGCGAGGCCGTCGAGTCCGCTGCCGCGGAAGAGCGCGAGCAGCACCGTCTCGGTTTGATCTTCGGCGCAGTGCGCGGTCGCGATCGCCGTGGCGCCGCAGTCGCGCGCGATCGCCTCGAGCGCCGCATAGCGCGCCGTGCGCAGCGCGGCTTCATCGTCGTCCGCGCTCACGGCCGCGATGCGCACGGGACGGTCGAGGCGCGCGCCGAGCGAGAGCACGACGCATTCATCTTGCCACGCCGACGCGCGCAATCCATGATTGACGTGCGCGAGCACGACGGAGAAATCATCGGCCCGGCCGATGCGGTCGAGTACGGCCGCCAGCACGACCGAGTCGGGCCCGCCCGACGTCGCGACGACGACGGTCGCGCCCGCGGGCACCCGCAGCGTGCGCCGCACGCGGTTATCGAGAAACGCGCCCGGCCGCGCGCCGCGCATTAGCTGGTCGCGCGCTCCAGGTCGCGCTTCGCGTCGCGCTCGGCGATCGTGCGGCGCTTGTCCCAGATCTTCTTGCCGCGCATCAGCCCCAGCTCGAGCTTCACTCGCCCGCGCTTGAAGTACAGCCGCAGCGGGATCAGCGTGAGGCCCTTTTCGGCCGCGCGTCCGGTCAGCCGTTCGAGCTGCTCTTTGTGCAAGAGCAGCTTGCGCGGCCGGCCGGGTTCGTGGTTGAAGATGCTGCCTTCCTTATACGGGGGAATGGTGAAGTTGACGAGCCACAGCTCGCCGTCGCGCACGCGGGCAAAGCCCTCGTTGAGGCTGAGGTTGCCGTTGCGAATCGACTTGATCTCGGTGCCGCTGAGCGCCACGCCGACCTCGAGCGACTCGAGCTTCTCGTATTCGAAGCGCGCCCGGCGATTGTCGAACGTCGGCTCCTTTGCTGCGCTCTTCTGCTCGCCCGCGGCCGCCGCTTTGCGCGCGACTTTGGATTTCATAGCGGACCAAGAGACACGAAGGTGCCCTCGGCGGTTGCGAGCACCGTGCCGTCTTCGAGCGTCAGGCTTGCTTCGAGGAACAGGACGTTGCGGCGGCGTTCCTTATAGCGGCCGCGCATCACGAGCGTTTCGCCGAGCGGCACGGGCTTGCGGAAGCGGATCTCGCACGACGCGGTCGTCGCCCGCTCGCCGATGAAGCGGCACGCGTGCGCCATCGCTTCGTCGAGCAGCATCATCACGATGCCGCCGTGAGTCACGCCGCGATACCCCTGCATGCGTGGCCCCAGCATCACTTGGCTGCGCGCGCCGTCGCTGCCGTCCGGCTCGAATTCCAAGTGCAGGCCGTCGGGGTTGTGCGGCCCGCACGCAAAGCAGCGCCGGTCGTCGACGAATTCTTCGATCATTTGGGCAGCTTCGCCAGCAGCGTCCGCGCGTATTCGACGTCGACCCCGGCCGCGATCGACGCATTCAGGACGCGGCGCGCGTCGGCCGGGCGCTTCTCGTCCAAGTAGATGCGGGCCAGCAGCGTGTAGCCGTGCCGGCCGGCTTCGCCGACGTGGCCGACGTCGATTTCGAGACCGCGCGTCGCATAGTCGGCAGCGGCGGGAAATTGACGCAGATCGTCCAGCAGCGAGGCGATGTGGAAGTCGATGTCGGCGTACTGCGGCACGACGTTGGGCACGTCGATCGCGTAGCTCAGGCCGCGCTGCGGATCCTTGAGATCGACTTGATAGAGCGTGGCGAGGTATTCGCGCGCCAGCACGTCGTTCGGATCGTGCGCGAGTGCGGCGAGGAACTCCACCTTGGCCCGGTTCGCGCTGCGCTCGTTCATGCGCAGGATGCCGAGCCCCACGTGCGCGCCGGCCGCGTCCGGAGCGGCGGCTAAGGCGGCAGTGAAAGCTTCGCGCGCATCGGCGTCGCGATCGCGTCCGGCCGCGGTCGCGAACAAGTACGAGAAACCCAATCGCAGTTGCGTCGTGTAGCCGTGCGGATCGGCGACGAGCCGGTCTTCTTCCGTCGCGATCAGCGCGTCCAGCGTGCCCGGCGTTTGCGCTGCCGCGGCATTGAGAAATGCGATCGCGAGCGTGTTGTCGGGCGCGGCGGCGAGGGCGGCTTCGAACTTCGCGCTCGCGCGCGGTGAAATCGCGCTGATAGAACGCGCGCAGACCGCTATCGAGCGGCGCGGTGAAGGCCGCATCGGCATACGCGCCGCCGGTCACAACCGCGAGTGCCAGGGTCGCGTGTGCGAAGAGCGTTCCCATGGCGGTCATCGGCCGACGAGCAAACGGCGCGCGAGCGCTTCGGGCAGATGCGCGGAGACGATCTTCTCCTGCACTTGCGCGATCGGATAGTCGAAGCGCACGATGTCGACCGTTCGCGCATCGGAATCGTAGAGGGCGAACGACGAACGCGGGTTGAGATCGCGCGGCTGCCCGACGCTGCCGACGTTGACGATGTAGCGCGTGCCCGGCTCCAGCACGACCTCGCCGCCCTGCTGCAGGTGCTTGTGCGAAATCGTGCCGTCGGGCTCGAGCGCGTAGTATTCGGCGATGTGCGTGTGGCCGATGAAGATGATCGGCGCATCGGTCGCCGCGAACGCCCGCGCGGCGCCGGCCTTGTCGAGGATGTACTCGAAGTAGTTCTTCGGCGCGCCGTGCACGAGCAAGAACTCGGGCATGCGGAATTCGTAACCCAGCGAATTCAGCCACGCTTTGCTCTCGTCGCTGATGACGCGCTGCGTCCAGCGCATCGCTTCGCGCGCCGCGGGGTTGAAGTAATTCAAGCCGAAATTGTCGATCGCCGCGACGTCGTGATTGCCGAGCACGATCGCTGTCGCGAGGTCGCGGATCTTGGCGACGCACTCGTTGGGGTTGGGGCCGTAGCCGACGATATCGCCCAGACACAGCAGCTTATCGTCCGGGCGCGTCAGCGCGAGCGCGGCGTCGAGAGCTTCGATGTTCGAGTGAACGTCCGAGAGGACCGCGTAACGCGGCACGTCAGCTCACGCGTTCGCGCAGAGCGTCGAGCGCGGCGGAAAACTCTTCGTAGAACAGCTCCCGCTCTTCGGCGGTGCCGACCGTCACGCGGATGTAGCCGTTGATCGGCGGTTCGCCCGGCTTGCGCACGAACACGCCGCGTTCGAGCAGCGCGTGCATCATCGCTTCGGCCGCTTGGCGCGAGCCGATCTCGAAGCACACGAAGTTGGTTTGCGACGGCAGCGTGCGCACGCCGATCCGGGCTGCGAACGCTTGGTACTCATCGCGCCCGCGCACCACCTCGGCCACGACGTGTTTCGCGAACGCCCGATCGTCGAGCGCGGCGAGCGCGCCGATCTGGGCCGTGCGGTTCACCCCGAAGTGGTTGCGAATTTTCTGGAACGTAGCGACGGCATCGCGCGAGGCGAGCGCGTAGCCGACGCGCGCGCCGGCCATGCCGTACATCTTCGAGAACGTGTAGAGGCGGATCGTGCGCTCGTCGATGCCGTCGGGCAAGCGCGTTCCGCTGGTGACGAAATCCGCGTACGCCTCGTCGAGCACGAACAGCGTCTGCGGCGGCAAGCCGTCGCGCAGGCGCACGACGTCATCGGCGTCGATGAACGTGCCGCTCGGGTTGTCGGGATTCGCGAGGTAGACGATCTTCGGCTGGAGTTCGCGAGCCCGCGCGAGCATCGCATCGACATCGACCCGGCCGTCGGAAAACGGCGGCACCGTGTGCAGTTCGAGTCCGTGCCCGCGCACCTGAAAGGCGAAGGTCGCGTAGCTGCCGTGCGACATCAGCACCGGATCGCCGAGCGCGCCGTAGGTGCGGCAGATCAGGCCGAGCAGTTCGTCGACGCCCGAGCCGACGACGATGTTCTCGATCTTGCAGCGATGGTGCGCCGCCAGCGCCGTGCGCAGATCGACCGATTCCGGGTCGCCGTAATGGGAGATCAGCGGCAGCGCGGCGTGCATCGCGGCGAGCGCTTTGGGCGAGGGCCCGAACGCGCTCTCGTTTGCCCCGAGCCGAACCAGCGTCGCGCGGCCGACGCGGCGCGCGAGTTCTTCCGGCGCGACGAACGGCGTCGTCGCCGGCACGGCGCGAATCGCCGGTGCGGGCTGCGGGTGAACGGACATCTCAGCGGCCGCCGCTGCTGTAGCGCCGCACGCTGACGGTTTCGCCCGCGTCGATCCTCGCATTGTCGGGCCCGACCACGACGTAGCCGTGCGTGCGCGCCAACAGGCTCGTGTTCGCCGAGTGCAGCGCCAAGGGCGACGTGAACACGCGGCCGCCGGCGTAGCGAATTTCAGCCGGAATAAACCACGTCCAGCCGTCGCGCCCGGCAAACGGCCGCTCGACGACGGCGGCGATCGAGTTGTCGGGAGTCGCCGACTCGCCGGCGAGGCGCGAGAAGACAGGGGCCGCCACGGCTTCCAGGATCATCAACGAGGAAGCGGGGTTGCCGGGCAGGCCGATGACCGGCTTGCCGTCGAGCATCGCGAACACCGTCGGCTTGCCGGGCTTCACCCGCAGGCCGTGGACGATGACGCCGGGCTTCCCCAATTGGTCGATGACGCGCGGGGTCAGATCGCGCACGCCGACCGACGATCCGCCGGTCAGCACGACCGCATCGGCGACGGCGAGGGCCGAGCGCAGTGCGTCGGCCAGGGCTTCGGGCGTATCGATGGCCACCGGACGCTGAACGGGTAGGCAGCCGAGTGCGAGCAGCGAGCCGGCGATGGCCCAGCGGTTCGAATCGCGCACCTGGCCGCGGCCCGGTTTGCTCGCCGCGTCGACCAGCTCGTCGCCGGTCGAAACGATCGCCACCCGGGGCTGCCGGTACACCGGCACGTTGGCGATTCCGAGCGTGGCCAGCACGGCCAACTCCGGCCCGCCGATCCGCCGGCCGGCTTCGAGCACGCGGTCGCCCGGACGCATGTCCGATCCGGCGGGCGTGATGTTCTCGCCGGGCTCGAGGGTTTCGATCGGGACGATCATCGCGGCGTCACCGGCCTGCGTTTCGACCGTGTCTTCGACCGGAACGACCGCGTCGGCCCCGGCCGGGACGACGCCGCCGGTCGGAATGCGCATCGCCTCGCCCGGGCGGATGCCGGCCGGCGGCGCATGGCCCATCCGAACTTCCCCGGTGACCCGGCGCCCGCTGCGGCCATCGGCCGCGACTACGGCAAAGCCGTCCATCGTCGAACGCGCATCGGCGGGATACTCGGAATCGGCCACGGCCGCGACGGCGAGGATCCGGCCGGCCGCATCCGCGAGCCCAACGTACTCAACTGCCGGCGGTGCGATCGTCACGGCTGCGAAGTACGCGGCGCGGGCTTCCTCCGGCGTGAGGAGCTGCTCGACGTCGAACCCCTCGCCCGGTTTGAGAACTTGCGGTGCGGCCATGAAACCAAAATTCTGCGTTGCACGCAAATACCCGTGCTCCGGCGAAAGCGGGTGCCCTTAATGCTGGACCTCAACCTTTTGCGCAGCGATCCCGAGCGCGTCCGTATCTCGGCGCGCCGGCGCGGCCAAAGCGACGCCTTCGTCGATAGCATCCTCAAACTGGACGCCGAGCGCCGTGCCGCACTTACCAGCGCGGAAAGCCTCAAAGCCGACAAGAACGCGCTGACGGCCTCGATCTCCAAAGCCGCCGATCGCGCCGCCGAGGCCGCGCGGCTCAAGCCGGAAATCGCGGCGCTCGACGCGCTCATCGCAGCGGCGGCCGAAAAGCTGCCGGAGTTCGACGAACGGATGAACGCCTTGTTGAGCGAGGTTCCCAACGTGCTCGACCCGACCGTGCCCGACGGCACGGGCGAAGAGCAAAACAAGCTCGTGCGCAGTTGGGGTACCCCGCAAACGTTTGCGTTCGAACCGAAGCCGCATTGGGAGATCGCCGAAGCGCTGGGGATTCTCGACACCGAACGCGCGGCGAAGATCTCGGGCAGCCGGTTTGCGATCTTGCGCGGCCCGGGCGCGCGGCTCTCGCGCGCGATCGCGGCCTTCTTCCTCGATCGCGCCGCCCGCGCCGGCTATCTCGAAATCGAGCCGCCGGTGCTCGTGACGAAGTCAACGATGTGGTCGACCGGTCAATTGACGAAGTTCGCCGATGCGATGTTCAGCGATCCGACGGTGGATCTGTTCCTGATTCCGACGGCCGAAGTGCCGCTGACCGCAATGCATCGCGACGAGATCCTCGAGCGCCGACGCGCTGCCGATGCAGTACGCCGCGCATACGCCGTGTTTTCGCAAAGAAGCCGGAGCCGCGGGCAAAGACACGCGCGGCTTGATCCGCCAGCACCAGTTCGAGAAAGTCGAACTCGTGTGGCTGACGCAGCCGGAGCGTTCGTTCGACGACCTCGAAGCGCTCACGGCGCACGCATCGTCGCTGCTCGCGGAGCTCGGCCTCGCCCATCGCGTGATGCTGCTGTGCGCGGGCGACACGGGCTTCAATTCCGCGAAGACGTACGATCTGGAAGTCTGGCTGCCCAGCGGCGGCGGTCTGTTTCGCGAGATCAGCTCGTGTTCGAACTGCACCGATTTTCAAGCGCGGCGCTCGGCGATTCGTTTCCGGCGCGACGCGAAGGCGAAGCCCGAGTTCGTGCACACGCTCAACGGCTCGGGTTTGGCGATTGGGCGCACGCTCGTCGCGATCATCGAGAACTACCAGCGCGCCGACGGCGGCATCGACATCCCGCCCGCATTGCAGCCGTTTGCCGGCTTCACATCGATCGAGCCCGGCGGCGGCACGCGCGGAGAACCCCCGTCGACGCCGCGGTAATCGTCTACGCCGCGCGGCTCTTGCAGGCCGGCGGCGTGGTCGCGCTTCCGACGGAGACGGTCTACGGTCTCGCGGCCGACGTGACGAACGCGGCCGCCGTGCGCCGCATCTACGCGATCAAAGGCCGGCCGCTCGATCACCCGTTGATCGTGCACTTGCCGGGCGCGGAGCTGCTCGAACGCTACGCCGTCGACGTGCCGGACGCGGCGCACAAACTCGCCGCGGCGTTCTGGCCCGGGCCGCTGACGATCGTGCTGCGCAAGGCGGAGGAAGTTCCGTTCTACGTCACCGGCGGACAGTCGACGGTCGCGCTGCGCACGATCGATCATCCGCTCACGCGCGCCATTCTCGCGCGCTTCGGCAGCGCGGTTGCGGCGCCGTCGGCGAATCGTTTCGGACGCGTCAGCCCGACCACCGCCGAACACGTGCACGCCGATCTCGGCGACGACGTCGATTTGATCGTCGACGGCGGCCCGGCGCGCATCGGCGTCGAGTCGACGATCGTCGATCTCACCGGCGACGTGCCCGACGATTTTGCGTCACGGCGCGATCGGCGCAACCGAACTCGCCGACGCGCTGGGCACGCCGGTTGCCGATCGGCCCGGACAGGCCGCGACGGTGCGCGCGCCGGGCATGCTCGCCGCGCACTACGCGCCGCGCGCGGCGCTCGTGCTCGCGGAAGCAGGCGCCGCCGCCGCGACCGTCGCGCAGCTGCGCGCGAGCGGCGGCCACGTCGCCGAACTCACGCTGCCGGAAGATCCGGGCGCCGCCGCGCGTTCGCTCTACGCCTCGCTGCGCGCGCTCGATGCGCGAGGGCTTCGACACGATCGTCGTCACGCTGCCCGCCGACATCGAAGCGAACGCCGCCGTGCGCGACCGTCTGCGCCGCGCCGCAACGCCGGCGCTCACGATCGCGGAAGTGCGGCAGTCTTGGCCGCGAGCCTCCGCACCGAGTCGTCGATTGCGTACGCCTCGAGATCAGTAAGCGCGATCCAGCGCACGTCGTGCGATTCTTCGTTGCGCACCAGCGGTTCGCGCGGGTCCGCTTCGAGCGCGAAACGCAGATCGTAGTGATCGTGCGCGGGTTCGTCGCCGCGGGCCGGGATGGCGTGAACGTCGATGTCGTAAATGTCGTCCGTGATCGCCCGCAACGTGCGCAAGCCGGATTCCTCGCGCGCTTCGCGCAGGGCCGAACGGCGCACGTCGGGATCGCCGTCGACGTGCCCGCCGAGCTGCAGCCAGCGTTCGAGTTTGCGATGGTGCAGCAGCACCACGTGCGCGCGTTGCGGATCGACGATCCAGGCCGAGGCCGTCACGTGACCCGGTACCAGCGCCCGATCGAACGCACGGGCGCCGTGCATTTCAAGAAACGCGACGAGCCGGTCGCGCATCGCTCGCTCGCGATCGTCGATTGGACGGTATCCGCGCACATCGTCCAGGAGTTCGCTCGCGGGGTTAAACATTAGGACCGGAATGTTTCATCCATTGCCGGCCTCGATCCCGCGCGCTCGCGTGGCCGATATCGCCGTGTTTGCGCCGGCCGGCCGTCTCACCAACGCGGATCTTGCGAAGATGGTCGAGACGAGCGATGAGTGGATCGTGCAACGCACCGGAATTCACGAACGCAGCATTGCCGACGGCAATCAATACGCCAGCGACTTGTGTCTGGAAGCCGTACGCCGTCTACGCGATCGCGTCGGCTCGCTCGAACGCGTCGACACCGTGATCGCGGCGACCTCGACGGCCGACTACGTCTTTCCGAGCCTCGCCGCGCAAGTGCAGTTCGGCGCGAACTTGCCGCACGCCGGCGCATTCGACGTCGGCGCCGCGTGCGCGGGCTTTCCGTACGCAATCAACATCGCGAGCGCGCTCGTGGCCTCGGGACAGGCGCGCGAAGTGCTGGTCGTCGGCGGCGAAGTGATGACCAAAGCGCTCGACTACACCGATCGCTCGACGTGTATTCTCTTCGGCGACGGCGCGGGCGCGGCGCTGGTGGTGCCGGCCGACGAGCAATCCTACATCGAGCGCTGCACCTACGCGTGCGACGGCGAAGGCGGCAAGTATCTCTACCGCACCAACATCCGTCACGAGATCGCCGGAAAGGAAGACGACACCGGACTCTTACGTCAGTCCGGCTCCGATGTGTATAAGTGGGCGGTCCGGCGAATCTCCGAAGCGATCCGCGACATGCTCGCCGCGGAGAACCTGACGCCCGGCGACATCGACTGGTTCGTTCCGCATAGCGCGAACTTGCGGATCGTCGAAGCGCTCTGTGCCCGGACGGGAATCGCTCGCGAGCGTACGCTCACGAGCATCGAACATTACGGCAACACGTCGACTGCTTCGATTCCGCTGGCATTGATGCCGGCGCTCGAGGACGGCCGCATCAAACGCGGTGACCGCCTCCTACTCTACGGTTTCGGAGGCGGTCTGGTCCACGCCGGTACGCTATTGCGCTGGTAGATTACTCGACTTTTTTGATGCTGTTGTTCTGACGAAGCAGCAGGATGCGGTCGGCATGGCGCTGGCCGAGGAACTTCTGGTCGTAGTAGACCTTGACGTACTGACCGGCTTTGATGGCACGCATCTGGTACGTGGTCTTGCCGTCGCCCGAGAAGACTTGGTCGAACTTCGGCACGATCATGAAGCTGAGCTGTTTGCCCGTTCCATCCGTGATCTTGATGTTATTGTCCGAGACGTGGTTGACGATTCCGGAAACGTTCGCCGAACCGACCTTCGCGGCGCTGGCCGGAGCGGCCAGGAAACTTCCCAGGAAGAGGCTGAGCATCAATAATGACAGTTTTTTCATACAGACGACTTTCCGCGCAATTGCGCCCCGATGAGTAGACAAGCATCCTCGTACCCACCTGCCCGGAAAATCAACCCCCGGCCGATATGTCATCCCGAGCCTAGTCGAGGGACCGCCCCGATCGGGCCCGATAGCCGGGGCCTGTAATGACACCGAGAGCTTAGTTTCAGCTTAGTTTTTTCTTCGTGATTTTCTAGCGAAACAAAGCGAATTGCGCATCCGTAAACCGTGCATGCTAGAACGCAAACAGTTTCTCGCCCTCGCGGCCGGTGCCGCGCTCACACTTGCAACCGTTGCGCCGGCCTTCGCAGCCGGCGGTCAAACCGGCGCCATTCGCGGAACGATCGTCGATGGGAGCAACGTCGCGCTCGCGGGCGCCGATGTCCAGCTCCAAGGACCGAACGGACGTTACACGGCTCACACCGACTCGCGCGGGAAGTTCTCGCTCATCGGCGTGCTGGCCGATACGTACACGCTTACGGTGCGCAAAGACGGCACCGTGCGCATCAGTCAGCCCGGCGTCGGCGTCTCCGGTGACGGCACGGTCGACCTCGGAACGATCATTGCACCCAACCCTCCACGTGCTGGATCGTAAACACCAGCGCTAAGAGGACCAGCACGGTTCCGGCACCGCGTTCGGCGAGTTGTTCGTAGCGCTCGCCGAGCAACGTGCCGAACTTCAGCCCGGCGGACGTGAAGATCACCGTGCTGACCGCAACCGTCGCCAGTAGCGGGACGAGCGGGAGCGGGACGCCGGGCAGCGACACGCCGATACCGAGCGAATCCAAGCTGATCGACAGGCACGTCGCAATCAGCCCGACCGGCGTGTCGGTGTTCATGACCGATTCGGCGTCTTGGAAACTCTCGCGGATGATGAAGATGCCGACGGCGGCAAGAACCGCGAAGCCCGGCGTAGTCGGCAATCGCGCCGACGATGTGTCCGACACCACTGCCGATCGCGTAGCCGGCGAGCTGCATCAGCACTTCGGATGACGAGAAGGCGATCGCCAACTTCAGCCGGTTGCGCCACGGCGTCCGCATGATGCCGATCGCGATGGAGAGCGCGAGAACGTCGAGACCGACCGCGAACGCGATGCCCAGAATCTTGAGTTCGGCGGCCATCGTCACGGAACGGGAGTACCGAACAGGGTGTGCTTCGTCCTTGCCGTAGTTTTGAAGCCTTGCGAAAACTCAAAATGGGTGTCGTCGGCCTCGGACAAGGCGCCGCTCAAGTTCTGCCGACACTCTACACGCTGCCCGAAACCCAACTCGTCGCGGGCGCGGATCCGAACGAGCGCATGCGCGCGGGCCTGCTCGAGCGTTTTCCGGGAACGCGCGCATATGATTCGCTCGAGGCGCTGTGCAAGGATCCGGAAGTCGAAGCCGTCTGGGTCGCCACGCCCAACCGCTTCCACTGCGAGCATGCGCTGACGGCGATGCGCGCCGGCAAGCACGTGATCGTCGAGAAGCCGATGGCCGTCACGATCGAGGAAACCGATCGAATGGTGGAGGCCGCGGCCGAGTGCGGCGTGCATCTCGTCGCCGCGCACACCTCGAGCTATAGCCTGCCGGTGCGCGCGATGCGCAAGATTGCCGCGGCTGAACTCGGCACCGTGCGTTCGGTGCTGATGTGGTCGTACATGGACTGGATGCTGCGCGCGCGCACGCCCGAAGAGCTTTCGGCCGAAGCCGGCAGCGGCATCGTGCATCGTCAGGGCCCGCACCAGATCGACGTGCTGCGTTTGCTTGGCGGCGGCAAACTGCGCAGCGTGCGCGGCACGATGGGCGCCTGGATGCCCGAGCGCACGATCCCCGGCTTCTACTCCGCGTTCTTCGAATTCGAGAACGGCACGTCGGCGACGATCACGCTCAACGGCTACGGCTACTTCATGGCGGGCGAAGTGATGCCGGGCCAGCTCGACCACTGGCGTTATAACGATGAGGATCGCGTCGCCCTGCGCAAAGCGATGCGCTCGGGCAGCCGCGATGAGGAAAAGGAAAAGGAAGAATTCCGCATCGGCGGACGCCGCGATCCGACGGTCAAAGGCGCGGACTCGGGCCCGACGCCGTGGGGCCCGGTCGACCTCGGCATGCTGATCGTCACCTGCGACCGCGGCGACATGCGCCACTCCGCGCACGGCGTATACGTCTACGGCGATGACGGCAAGAAAGAAGTGAGCCTAGATCATCTGCAACGCGAGGGCTATGCCAACGAAGGCGGCGCAACGCTCGGCGCGGTGATGGAACTCTATAACGCCGTCACCACGGGCGAGCCGATCTATCACAGCGGCGCCTGGGGCCGCGCGACGCTCGAAGCTACACTCGGCATCGTGACGTCCGCGCGCGAACACCGCGAAGTCGTCCTCGAACGTCAAGTCGCCATGCCCGCAAGCTACGACGCCGACATGGAGCTGCACATTTAGGAGAGAGTGGGATTCGAACCCACGGAGCCCGTGAAGGCTCTGCAGTTTTCAAGACTGCTGCATTAAACCGCTCTGCCATCTCTCCCGACGGAGCCCGACCCGATCTCGCCATTTCTCACTCCGGCGCCGCCGCGCCTGGCCGCGGCTGCGGACGCCATGCGGCGCAAGCGGCGCAAGCCGTGGCGGAAAATGCCGAGGGGCAGGTAGGGGAACAAGATGTCGCGGCGATCGTTGCAAAAGTTGAGCGACGAGACCAGGGCCGGGTCGTCCGATGGAAGGTTCCATCGATCGCGGAAATGTTCGAAGCTCGAGCGATTGTTCGCGCGACTCCAGCGCCACGAAAAGAACGGTAAGCTCTGCAGATCGGCGGGGAACGGCGCCGGAAGCAGTTGGGTTACGGCCGATGACGGCTCGAACACGAGCGATGCGCCCGCGGCACGCGCGGTAAAGCAGAAGTCGACGTGGTCGTTACCGTTCAGATACGCTTCATCGAAACCGCCGATGCGATCGAAGAGCGATCTGCGCACGATCAGGCAGTGCATCTCCAGCAGCTCCACCGGTTCGCGCACCAACCCGGCGGCGACGTCAGCGACGGAGCGCGCCACGTAGCGCATCGATTCGCGCAAGCGGCGGCCGGACGGCGTGTTCTCGATCCGCGCTTCCCCGCCGGCGAGATGGACCTTCGTAAATGCCGGCTCACCGTGACACACGAGCGGCCCCACGATATCGGCTCCGCTTTCCTCCGCGCACGCCACGAGCCGCTCGAGCCAGCGGGCGGCGAAGAGCAGATCGTTATCGACGAATGCGACGTACTCGCTCGAGCTCGCGTTCAAACCGAGGTTGCGGGCTGCATTGCAGGCGAGAAAGCGTTCATGCCGGAGCACCCGGAACCCACGCCGGCGTCCCTGTTCCTCAATAAGCTCGCGAATCGCGCGCGGTGAACCGCCGTCGACATAGACGAGGTCGAACGGCAGCCCGGGGTTCGCGTACAAGCTATCTAGCGAACGTCCGGTGTAGCCAAAAACCTCGCGTTGCGTCACAACGACGGTCACTCGACCCATAGTCACTAGCTTCGGGACGAGCGGGCGCTTGCGCCTGTCGCTAGTGTTGGGGGGCTGAGCGAAGGCTTCCGCTTGCGCCCGGCGAGCGAATTCTCATCGTGGCTTCAGTGATCCAATTCGTGCATGGGGTACGCTTCGTGGGTACTTGTCGTTCCGTCCAGTCCTATCGAAAGGGAACGAATCCATGAACCTCCGCTCATTATTCACGCTCGGCGTCCTGACCGCGGCCCTCGGCGTCAACGCCGTGCCGGCATCGGCGCAAGCGAACGCGCCGGGCTACCGTCAATGGCAACCCGGTTGGGATCAAGGTCAGTTCGACCGCAATCACGTGATCGTCGGCACCGTCACGAATTTCCAGCCCTTCCGTCTGCAGATCGCGCGCCCGAACGGCACCGTTCAGACCATCGATCTCAAAAACGGCACGCGCATCTTCCCGCGCGGTCAAACGCCCTCGACGAATCAGCGCGTCGCGGTCACCGGTTACTACAGCAACGGCACGTTCATCGCCGACCGCGTCATACTGCGCGACTGAGCAAACCATAAATGTGAACCTGGCCACTCTCAGAGTGGCCTCAGCATGGTGCCCTCGTTATAAGCGGGGGTGCCGTTCCGTTCCCGGAACGATTAGGCAACCACGTTACGTTATTCTTGCGGCTACCCGATTATAAACAGTGACCACCATCGGCATTATCCACGGGTACCGGACGCGAAAGGTACGAGTCATGAGGATCCTTCGAATTTTTGCCGCCGCGCTTGGCATGGCGGCATTCTCCGCACCGCTCGCAGCGTTCGCGCAGGGAGCGCCGGCTGCGTCTCCGGCCGGGCCGCCGCCGTCGTACGCGCGCCAGCCCGCTAACGGCGAAGAGACGATCCATGGCCGGATCGACTCGTTCGATGGGAAGTACCACCTCAACGTGCACGACGATCGCGGCTTCGTCGACAGCGTCGACATGCATCAGGGCACGGTCATCAATCCGACCGGCCTCTCGCTGCAACCCGGCATGGCCGTGACGATCATGGGCTACAACCGCGGCCGCTCGTTTGCGGCAAACGAAATCGACACGCCGTACGCATCGTACGGGTTCGTTCCCGCGTATCCATATCCGGTCTCGGTCGGAATCGGCTTCGGACCGGTGATCTATCATCGCTGGTAAGTTCGCGCCCGCCGCGGCAGCGCTCGTCGTAACGTCGTTACTCCTCGCCGCTTGCGGCGGTGGCGGCGGCGGCGGATCCACTCCTGCGGTAATCCCGACCGCGACGCCCACAGTGACGCCTTCACCGCGCGCGACCGCCACGCTGAACCCGCAATCATTCGTTTGCCCGGCAACCGGCGCGCCGAACTCGGTCGCACGGCTCGCATCAGACTCCGTTTCGACGGACGCGGTGCGCCGCCACGTCAGCAAGCCGTCATTCCACACCGCGGCATCCGGAACGACGTTGCTAGCCGTGAGCTACAATCGTTCGACGCTGGCATCCAACGCGCGGCAAGTTGCCGGACGCGAGCAGGCCGCCGGCGCGAACCTCGTTCAGACGTTCGACTATCCGTCGAGCAACGTCACGCAACACATCATCTCGGTTCCCACCGCCAACGTGGCGCAAGTGAAGGCGAGTCTCCAAACGCAGGCCGGCGTCCAAAGCGTCGGCGTTACGGGCGGACGCCGCTTTCATATGACGACGACGCCCGGTCTACACCAACGATCCGTATTTCACGGGGTTCGCCCCGAACGTCGAAGTGTTGCCGTATGCCGAGAGCGCGAGTATTCCCGGCCAGTGGGACATGCACGTTATCGGCCTGGAACACGCCTTCGGCTACAGCCAAGCCGGTGCGAGCTACACGTTCAACCCCGCCGCCTTGGGTTCGGCATCGGTAAAGATCGCGATCATCGACACCGGGGAAGACGCGAGTCATCCCGAGCTTGCGAGCAAGATCGTCGGCCAAAAGTGCTTCGTCTCGAACGAGGCCGGCACGCAGACGACCGGCAACTTCGCGACCGACGAAGACGGCCACGGAACCGACGTCTCCGGGATTGCGGCGGCAGCCACGAACAATTCGCTCGGCTTCGCGGGCGCCGGCGGCAAGGCGGTGATCTTCGCCTACCGCGTGTTCCCGACGCCCGACGACACCTGCGTGACGGACACCGGCAGCGACGACACGTGCTCGGCGGGGACCGCCGACATTGCATCCGCGATCATGGATGCCGTGGACAACCAGCACGTCAACGTGATCTCGATGAGCATCGGCGGCGGCTCCTGTAACAACGGGACCGACGACGACCCGGTCGAGGGCGCGGCGGTCGCTCATGCAATCGCGCAAAACGTCATCGTCGTCGCAGCGTCCGGTAACGACAACACCGGAACGCCCGGCCTCAGCGCACCGGGTTGCGACACCAATGTCATCGCGGTCGGTGCAACGGCGCTTGCCGACGGTCAGCCGACGGGAACGACCCAAACGGGGCCCTTTACGAGCACGACCGCCGGCACCGCGACGGCATCGAACATCGTCGAATATGTCGCGTCGTATTCGCAATTCGCCAGCCCTGGTGCGAACCTTCACAATGCCGCCGCGTGGGGCATCGTCGCACCCGGCGGCGATCCGACAGGCTCGGGCGTAACCAGCAGCGATAACGACGACCTGCACTGGATCGAGAACATCTGGACGTCAACGCCGCTCGATAACAATTTCTCGGGCACGTGCACCTCGGACTTGAACACTAGTTCGGTCGCAGATTGCCGCACCTTGATCGCCGGTACGTCAATGTCGACGCCGCACGTGGCCGGAGCCGCGGCTTTGATCCTTGCCGTCAAGCCGTCGTACCAAAGCCCGGCTGCGATGAAACAGTTGCTCTGCTCCACCGCGGACGACATCTTCGATACGCACGAGGGCTGTGGGCGGCTCAACGTTTACCGTGCGATGGCGGTCGCGATGGGTGACACCAGCCCACCGTAGCCGCCTCTTTGCGGGGATTTGAACGCGGTCAAGAGGCGGAATCAGCCCGGAGAGCAATTCTATCGGGATGACGAAAAAAGCCACCGGCGCCGCCTCGCCGGCCCGTATCGCCGAAGCCGCGGTCAAAGCCAAAGCGCGCGCGAAAGCCGAACGCGATGCCGAAGCAGAGTCCAGCAGGGTGCGGGATATGTTCGAAAAAGACCGCGCGGCGTTTGCTCGCCGTTACGGTGCGCTCCGCTAGATCGGCCCTCGTAGCGCCTGTCGTGGTATAGAAGGAACCGTCGATGACCTTCCTCGACCCACTCGCCAGCGTACTATTCGCCCTCCGGTTCAGCCTCGATCAATATACGGACTGGTACAACTCGCCGAACGCGGCACTGTTGTTCTGGTCCGTTTTTACTGCCGTCGTTCTGCTGATTATCGCCGTTACGATGTGGGTGTTCCGGCGAATGCGCCCGCACTAAGAGAGCCAAGCCGCCCGATGACTTCGCGGCCGAAGAGTTCGAGCGAGCGTAGGGCTTCCTCTTGCGGGAGCAGATGAAAGTTCACTTGCAGTGAGGCGTGCTCGAAACCGCCGATGCGTTCGTTGAGCGCGATGAGCGATTCGCGAGCCTCGGCCGGCGTTCCGATCAGCGCGCTGCCGCTGGCGATCAGCGACTCCATCGTCTGCTGGCTCAGGCGCTCATACTTCTTGTCGTAGTCTTTGTAATCGGCCGACGACGTACCGGTCGTCCAATCGTTGGCGGCTTCCAATAACGAACGGAAGTAGGCGTCGATCTGCGGCCGCGCGATGCGCCGCGCGCGCTCGCCGTCTTCATCGACGAACATGTGCAGCGCCAGCATCACCTCGCCGTTACCGGGATGGCCCGCCGCGCGGTACGCGTCGCGATAGGCAAAGAGCGTCTCGCGCAATTTCTCCGCCGCCATCGGAATCGCCATGATCGAATAACCCATGCGGCCGGCATATTCAAACGACTCGCGCGTGAACGTTGCCGCGACGTAGAATTTCGGGCGCGGCTTTTGCGTCGGCCGCGGCAGCGACGTCACGTTGTCGAAGGAATGGAACGTCCCGTGATGCGTCACGTTTTCTTCGCGCAGCAACAGATCGATCTGCTCGATGCCTTCGCGATAGCGCGCGACCGATTCGTCGGGCGAGACGCCGAACGTACGAAACTCGTGCGGTAGGAACGCGCGCGCGAAGCCGATGTCGACGCGGCCGTTGCTGATGCCGTCGAGCTCCGCGATCTCGGCCGCCAGCTTGAGCGGGTTATTGAACGCCGGAATGCACGCCCCGGTCACGAGCCGAGCGGTCTTCGTACGCTCCGCGGCCGCGGCGAGAAACAGCAACGGGTTCGGGCTGTAGCCGCCATAATAATGAAAGTAGTGCTCGACCGTGCGGATGTGCGTGTAGCCGAGCGGCTCCGCGCGTTCGACGATCTCGAGGCAGTTGCGGTAGTACTCGGCCGGCGACTTGTCCTCGGGCCGGACGTCGGGGAAGAATTGGACGCCGAATTCCATCGTCACGCGCTTCTTCTAACAACTCCTTATAACCCTGAGCTTGACGAAGGGGACGAAGGGGACGAATGGGACGAATGGGCGCCCCGCGCGGGCGCCGAATCTCAGGCCATGATCGAGACGTCCGTAAAACTGACCGATGACGAGCGCCGGGCTGCCTGGGATGCCGCGGCGGTCTCCCCGTTATGGGAGAACCGCATGGCGCACGGCGGCGCCCCGCCGCCCGACCGCCCGCAGCTGTGGGCGTGGGAGGCGATGAAGCTCCTCATCGAAGACGCCGCCGCGTTGAACTCGACGGCCGTCGTCGAGCGGCGCGTGCTCTCGCTCATGCACGCCAACCCCCATGCGCTCGGCTTCCCGTTCACGATCACGAACCTGAACGCCGGCTACCAGATCCTTTTGCCCGGCGAGTCGGCGCGGCCGCACCGGCACTCGATGAACGCCCTGCGCTTCGTGCTCGACGGCAATGGCGCCAACACCGTCGTCGACGGCAAGGCGTGCCCGATGTTCGAGGGCGACCTGATCCTCACGCCCGGCTGGACCTGGCACGAGCACGTTCACCCCGGCCAAGACAAGATCGTCTGGCTCGACGTCCTCGATGCCTCGCTCCACCGCTACCTCGGCACGGATGCCTTCGAGCCCGGCCCGGTGCACGATCTGCCGCCGACCACCCCTGATGCCTCCTTCGCCTTTGCCAACCTGCTGCCGGAGATCCCCGAGACCGCCGCCTACAGCCCGGTTTTCCGCTACCCCTGGGCCGCCGCTGCCGCCGCGGTCGCTGCCGCCCCGCGCGGGGCCGACGGCGCCCGCCGCCTGCGCTACGTCAATCCGGTGACCGGCGGTGCGACCATGACGCTGCTCGACTGCACGCTCATGGAGATCGAGGCCGGCGGCGAGACGGCGCCCTTCTATACCTCGAGCCATTCCGTGGTGACCGTGGTCGAAGGCTCCGGCAGCACGACGTCCGACGGCGCCACGATCGACTGGCAAGCGAAGGACGTCTTCTCGCTGCCGAGCCGGCAGTGGGTGACCCACCGCGCCAACGAGCGGACGCGCCTCTTCTTCACGACCGACCGCGAAGTGCTGCGCCGCCTCGATCTGCTCGAAGAGAAGTTCCGCTAGGCCGTAACGGGCGCGTCGGCGACGACGGGGATCGACATCTCGCCGACTTTCTCGATCGCGATGCGCACCGTGTCGCCGGGAACGATCGGGCCCACGCCCGACATCGTGCCGCTCGCGATGATGTCGCCGGGCTGCAGCGTCGTCACCGACGAGCAGAGCACGACGGCCTCGGAGATGCCGACGACCATGTCGCTCACCGGCGCTTCTTGTTTGAGCTTGCCGTTGACCCACAGCCGTAACACGATGTCGTCGGTCGCGCCGACTTCATCGGCGGTGGTGATCCATGGTCCGACCGGACAAAACGTATCGAACGACTTGCGCATCACGCGCTCTTCTTTGCCGCGCATCGTGACGTCGATCAGACACGCGTAGCCGAAGATATACTCGCGCGCGTTTTCGAGTGCGATCTTGTGGCCCGATTTGCCGATGATGATCGCGAGTTCGCATTCGTGGTGAAAGTTGCGTCCGGGACGATCGGGAATCGCGATCGGTTCGGCGGGCCCGCTCAACGCGCCGTTGGACTTCATGAAGAAGCCTTCGCTCCCGGGAACGCTCGGATCTCCGCCCATTTCGGCCGTATGCGCGCGGAAATTATTCGGCAGCGCGAGCAGCTTATGCGGCCACGGAATCGGCGTTTCCAGCGTCACGCCGGACAACGGCAAACCGACCGAGAGCGCGAGGACGCGCTCGATGCCCGGGCACTAATTCGTCGAATGCGGCGATCGTCGTGATCATGCCCATCGGCGGCCATTCGGCCGGATCGACACCGCATGCATCGCTGACGTCGTGGATCCGATCGCCGATCACGACACCGATGCGGCCACCGTCAAAGCGCGCGATTTTCATTCATCGCGCCTACGACGGCGGCGTCACGCATCCTCGCATAACGGGGGATGCTGAAAGGACAACAATAATATTCCATCCGTGCAGACTTCCGGCCGAAACGATCTCCGGCGCCTCGTCGGCAAGACGGCGCTCATCACCGGTACCGCAGGCGGGCAAGGCCGCGCGGCCGCCATCTTGTTTTCCGCACATGGCGCAACGGTCGTCGGTTGCGATCTCAACGTCGAAGGCGCACTCGAAACCGAGCGCATGGTGCGCGATGCCGGCGGCACGATGTATTCGCAGCAACCGGTCGATATGAGCGATCGGATGCAAGTCGAGGCGTGGATCGCATGGGCAGCGCAAGCCTGCGATGGTTTCGACATCCTCTACAACAACGCGTCGGCTCCGAAGATGAATCCGTTTGCGAAGCTCACTCCGGATGAGTGGGACTTCACGCTGCGCAATGAGCTCGACATCGTCTATCACGCCTGTCAGGTCGCGTGGCCCTATCTGCTCGCGCGCCGCGGCAACATCATCAACACGGCCTCGGCGATGGCGCTCGTGACGCGCGGCGAGGGTTATAGCGCGCACGTCGCTGCCAAGGCCGGCGTCATCGCGCTTACCCGGCAGCTCGCCTACGAGGGTGGCCCGCATGGCGTTCGAGTGAACGCTCTCTCGCCAGGCCTGGTCGAAACGCCGATCACGATGCGTTGGCTCCACGACCCCGTCAAGCGGCGCGAGCGCGAGAAGTGGTATCCGATCGGGCGCCTCGGCAAGCCGGAAGACGTTGCTTATGCGGCGCTCTATCTCGCTTCCGACGAAGCCTCGTGGGTCACCGGCTCCAACATCGTCATCGACGGCGGCACCAGCACTATTTAGGAACCGTTCTCCGAAGCGGTATGAGGCGCCGCCTCCTAGGCGTTATCAACATAGAGGGCTAGCCGCTCGTTTCCTTAGGCGGTTGTCGAATGCGCTAAGTCTCCTCGCCCTGTAACTTTAATGGCGACCCATTTGAGGGAGGGATAGTTTTTTGTTGACGTTATTGGGCGACGTGACGCAGATCGCTGCTGCGACACCGCCGCCGACCCCCGCCCCGACATTGATCCCGGATCCACCGTGGCTCAATGCGGGCGACACTTCATGGCAACTCACGGCCGGCACGTTCGTCGGCCTTCAGAGCATTCCGGGCCTGGCAATTCTCTATGCCGGTCTGGTCAAGAAAAAGTGGGCGCTCAACTCGGCCGTGATGTGCTTCTATGCCTTCTCGATCGTGCTGATCACCTGGTCGCTGTGGGGCTACAACATGCTCCTTCGGCACGCAGTGGCTGACGCTGGCCGGTAACGGCTTCTTCGGCTTCCCGTCGCCCGCCGTCGGCGCGGCGCAAGAGATCGGACAAGCGGTCATTCCCGCGGCCGCATCCGCGCTTGCCGCCGCTGCGTTTTGCCGGCTCCGCGATGATCTACTTCCAGTTCGTGTTCGCAGCGATCACGCCGCTGCTGATCGCGGGCGCGGTGCTCGGCCGCATGAACTTCAAAGCCTGGATGATCTTCGTTCCGATCTGGAGCACGATCGTCTACTCGGTCGGCGCGTTTAGCCTCTGGGGCGGCGGCTGGCTCTCGCAACTGGGTGCCGCTGACTACTCCGGTGGTTACGTCATCCATTTGGCGGCTGGTATTTCCGGTTTTGTCACGGCCGCAATGGTCGGTCCGCGACTGCTCGCCGACCGCAAGGACTTCGAGCCGAACAACTTGATCATCGCTCTCGCCGGTGCCGGTATTCTCTGGCTCGGTTGGAACGGGTTCAACGGCGGTGACCCGTACTTCGCCAACCACGACGCGGCCGCAGCCGTACTGAACACCAACATCACGACGGCGGTCTCGCTGCTCGTGTGGCTGATCCTCGACATGTTCGCGACCGGTAAGGTCAACGCGGTATCGATGATCAACGGTATGATCGTCGGCCTCGTCGCGATCACGCCGGCCGCCGGTTTCGTCGAACGGTTTCGGCGCGATGGGCATCGGCCTCGTCGCCGGTATCATCGTCTGGTTCTCGCTCAACAAGCTCAACAACACCGCACTGCTGCAGCGAGTCGACGATACGTTCGGCGTACTGCATACGCACGGTGTCGCCGGTCTCATCGGCGGCTTGATGGTCGGCGTCGTCGCCGATCCGAACATGATCGAGTACTACAGCGCTCCCGGCACTCCGAATCCCAAGTGGGATCCGACGACCGCTCCGGCCTTCTCGATCGAAGGCCTGCTGGCTCACGGAAACCCGCACCAGTTGATCTTGCAGGCCGAAGCTGCGGCGTTCATCATCATCTGGAACATCATCGCGACGTTTGTCATCCTCAAGATCATCTCGTTCTTCATCCCGCTTCGTGCGAGCGACGGCGATGTCGAAGGCGGCGATCTTGCGATCCACGGCATGGATCCGATCCCGGGCTACTCTCAGACGCCCGCCTAACAAGAGCTGCCTCCAACAGCAGAGCCGCCGGGCAAAACCGGCGGCTCTTTTTTTTCTCTATGTCATCCCGAGCAAAGTGCCGCAGGCACGTCGTCGAGGGACCGCCACAACCCTCGCGCGGTAACGTTTAGACGGAGACGCTGAAGAAGCGGTTCAGATAGCCGTTCGTGACGTTGGCGTTGTTGATCGTTGCGATCGAGATCTGCTGCTGGATGCGCAGCGAGTTCAGCTCGCTCGCGACCGACGGCTCGTTGGTGTCGCCGATGTCGGACGCCGAATTCGTCAGGTTGTTCGACGCGATGTTGTTGTTGGCAAACGCGTTCTGCAGCGAATTCGTCTGCGCGCCGAGCTGCGCCTGACCGGCGCCGAGCTTCGAGATCGCGTTCTGAATCTGGCCGAGCGAGTTCGTCGCATTCTGCGGCGTCGAGAAATCGATGTTCGTGATGCCGAGGCCCGTCGTCGTGGCGTTCGGAATCGAGACTTGCGTCTGCTGGCCCTGCGTCGCGCCGCTCTGCACGCCGATCGCCGGATTGGTCGAACCGGCCGCGGCGGCTTGCGTTTGCACCGTGGCGCTCGTGCCGGTGTCGGCGGTCGTGAAGTTGCCGAACGTCACTTGCGTGCCGTTGACCGTGGTGGTCGAGCCGGCCGCGAACGATCCGACGTTCGTGACTTGCTGCGTCGTCGAATCGGTGAACGTCACGTTGGCGACGGCACCCGCACCCGTGTTCGCGATCGTCACGCCGATCGTACCGCTGGTCGTAGCGGCCGATGCGGTTGCCGTGGTGACGACGTTGCCGCCGCCGGCGAGAATATCGTCGTTGGTCGTGGTCGCCGATGCGGAGGTCGACGGCGTCGAGCCCGAGTTCTGCCCGGTGAGCAGCGCGGTGCCGTTGAAGTTCACCGTGCTCGCGTCGCCGTTGATCTGCTGCAGCAGCGCATTCGCCTGGTCCTGAAGGGCCGCGTTGTCGCTGGGCGAGTTGAACCCGTTGCCGGCTTCGATGGCCAGGTTCTGCAACTGGCCGAGGGCGTTCTGAATGCCGCTGGTCGCGCCTTGCGCGACGTTGATCGCGTCGCTGGCCTGACTGATGTTTTGGTTGGCGGTATCGTCGCCTTGCGCTTGGGACTCGAGGGCGTTGTAGATCGCCAAGCCCGACGGGTCGACGGCCGCGCTCGTCAGCCGGTTTCCGCTCGAAGCTTGATTGGATGCCAACGTCAACTGCTGCTGGTAGTAGGCCAGGGAGTTGAGCGCCGGCCCGGTGCTGATCGACATGGGGCCCCTCCGTTACTCTCCTACTGTAGCGTATCGAGCGCTCGAGCGGCTACCCCCGGACGCTTAACCTTGCGTAATAGTGAGCCCCGGCAAATCAAGGTTGGCACACAATTCGGCATGGAGGAGGCCGTTGGAGGCGGCGATCGATCCCGCGGCCAGGTCGAGGGGCGACCCGTCGATCGCGCTGACCCGGCCGCCCGCCTCGGCGATCAGGAGCGCGCCGGCGGCCACGTCCCACGGCTTGAGGTCCCATTCCCAGAAGGCATCGAAGCGGCCGGCGGCCACCATGGCCAGGTCGAGCGCCGCCGAACCATCCCGCCGCACGCCCTGCACCAGGCGCGACATCGCGGCAAAATACCGCCCGTTGCGGTCGTACTGGGCCGGGTTGAAACCCGTACAGATCAGCGCCGACCGCAGCGCTGGGGTCGCCGAAACCCGGATCGGCTTGCCGTTGAGGGTGGCCCCGCCGCCGCGCCGGGCGGCAAACCGCATCCCCAAGAGGGGCGCTTCGATCGCCGCCGCCTCGAGCACCCCGGCCCGCTCGTAGGCGATCGAGACGCAGAACATCGGGTAGCGGTGCGCGTAATTTGTGGTGCCGTCGAGGGGGTCGACGATGAACCGCTCGTCACTCGTCCCGGCGTAAACGCCGCCCTCTTCGCCGAGAATGGCGGCGTCCGGAAAGGCGGTCCGGACCGCCGCCACGATCGCAGCTTCGCTGGCCCGATCCGCTTCGGTCACGATATCGCGGGGGTTCTTCTCCACCACCTCGTGGACATCGTCGAAGCGCTCGCGCAACAGCTCAGCTGCGTGATGGGCGAGGTCGGTGACGAAATCGAGCGGGTCCACACTTCTCCTATTCGGAACACGTCGGCTGATGTTTCGAAGAGCGTATCGGACCCGGCTCGATCGCATCCTCGCCGCGGTCGAGATTCCCGCGATCGGCCTGTGGGTCGGAGCACTCTGCGGCTTCGCGTTCATTTCCGCACCGGCCGCATTCCGGATCGTCAGCGACATCACGCAGTTCGCAGACCTCACCGCGACCAACCTGCGCATCCTCGGTTACGTCGGGGCGATCTGCGGCGGGATCGCGATCGTCGTCGCGCTCGTGCGCTCGCTCGACGCATCGGATCGCACCAACGACATCGTGCGGGCCGCGCTGATTTTGATCGCGCTGCTGCTGGTGGCCTACGAAAGCTTCGCGGTCGTGCCGGCGCTCGCCGCGATGACCGACGTGCACTCGGCCGAATTCGCCGAACTGCACCAGCGCTCGACGCAGGTCTACGGCGGCGTCGTCGTGTTGGCGCTGGCGGCGCTCGTCCTGGCGGCCGTCCGGGGAGACGCGTAGCGATCCGCCATGGCGTTCCACGATGGGTTTCTCTCCGAGATGATCGGACGCACGGCCGTGGTCGACACCGCCGGCCGGCGCCTTGCCGTCGGCCGCATCATGGATTTCGTGGTCGAACACCCCGACGATACGTTTCCCAAGATCGATGCGCTGGTCATCAAGAGCAGCAGCGGCAAACATCTCGCGCCGATCGGCAGCATCCTCGACTTCGAATCCGACGGCAAGCTGATCTTGAGCGAGGTTCCCTCGCGCGTCGCGCCGCCCGACGACGAGGCGCTCTATCTCGTTGAGGATCTCTTCGACAAGCAGATCGTCGACGTCGACGGCCGCAAAGTCGTGCGCATCAACGATATCGAGGTCGCGCGCACCGGCGGCGCGCTGCGCGTCGTCGCGGCCGACATCGGTTTCGGCGGCATCGTGCGGCGTCTCGGCGGCGGCAGTTTCGGCCGCAACCTCGGCGACCGCCTACCGCGCACGCTGATCGCCTGGGACAACGTCGCGCCGCTGCACGACCTCAACCCGACGCAGATCCAGCTCTCGGTTTCCGATTCGCGCCTCGCGCGCTTGCACCCGAGCGACTTGGCCGAGATCATCGGCGATCTCTCGGCCCGCGATGCCGCGCGCGTCGTCGCCTCGCTCGATGACGAAACGGCTGCCGACGCGCTCGAGCATCTCGATGCCGAGACCCAGCGCTCGATCATCGACGATCTCGGTCACGTCCGCGCCGCCGACATCATCGAGGAGATGGATTCGGACGACGCCGCCGATTTGCTCGGCGATCTTCCGCCCGAACAGCAAGAGCAGCTGCTGCGCGAGATGGACGCCGAAACGGCCGACGATCTGCGCGAACTCGTTGCCTACGACGAAGGCACCGCGGGCGGTTTGATGACGACCGACTACATGTGGATCTACCCGCATCGCACGGTCGCCGCCACGATCGCGAAGATTCGCGAACTCGCGCCCGAGACCGAATTCATCTACTATCTCTACGTGACCGACGAAACGGAGAAGCTGCTCGGCGTGCTCTCCCTGCGCACGCTGCTGCTGTCCGCGCCCGACGATCTGATCCACACCGTCATGGACCGGCGACGTCGTCGGCGTCCATCCCGACGTGAAGGCAACCGAAGTCGCCTCGACGATCGCCCGCTACGATCTGCTCGCGTGCCCCGTGCTCGACGAAGAGGGCAAGATGCTCGGCATCGTGACCGTCGACGACGCGATCGACGCGATCATTCCCGAGCGCCTCAAGAAACAGCTTCCGCGCTTCACCAAGCGCCATCGGCACGAGCGCATCGAGCACGTCTAGCGCATGAACATTCGCCGCTGGTGGCGCCGGGCGCTGATCATTTTCGCTGTGCTCGGGCCCGGCTTCGTCACGGCTTCCGCCGGCAACGACGTCGGCGGCATCGCCACCTACTCCGCCGCGGGCGCGAAGTTCGGCTACATCGTGCTGTGGACGCTGGTGCCGCTCACGGTCTCGCTGATCGTGGTGCAAGAGATGGCCGGCCGGATGGGGGCGGTGACGGGCCAGGGCTTAGCCGGGTTGATTCGCGAGAACTTCGGCATCCGCCTGACGTTCATCGCGATGGCCGCGCTCTTCTTCATCAACACCGGCATCACGGCGACTGAGTTTGCCGGCATCGCTGCGTGGGCGCAGATCTTGCACCTCTCGCGCTACATCGTCGTCCCGTTGGCCACGGTCGTCGTGTTTTTGCTCGTGCTGCGCTTGAGCAACAAGATCGTCGAGCGCGTCTTCGTCGTCTTCTCGCTGATCTACCTGAGTTACGTCGTTTCCGGCATCGAGGCGAAACCCGATTGGGGCGCCGTCGTCGCACGGCACGCTCGTTCCGACGTTCTCGCCGGAAACGGGTTTTCTCGTCACCGTCGTGGGCTTGATCGGCACGACGATCTCGCCGTACATGCAGTTCTTCTTGCAATCGGCCGTCGTCGACAAAGGCTCCGGGCCGCGCGACCTCTTCAACGTCCGCGCCGACATCGTCGTCGGCTCGATCCTCGGCATCGCGATCGCCGGCTTCATGATCATCGCGAACGCCGCGACGATCCATCACGCCGTCGCTGATCAACCACAAGCCGCCGCTCGATATCGATACCGCGCAAGCGGTGGATTTCGCGCGCGCGCTGGAGCCGCTGGCCGGCAAGTTCGCCGCCGACCTGTTCGCCTTCGGCATCCTCAACGCGGGCCTGTTCACGGCCACGGTGCTGCCGCTCGCGACGGCGTTCATCATCTGCGAGGCGTTCGGCCTCGAAGCCGCGGTCGACCGGCGCTGGCGCGAAGCGCCGTTCTTCTACGGCCTCTTCGCGAGCGGCATCGTCCTCGGCGCCGGGCTCGTGCTGCTGCTGCCGGCCGACAAGCTCTTTCAGTTCACGTTCTACGCGCAGGTGATGCAGGGCGCGGTGCTGCCGCTGGAGCTCGTCCTGATGCTGATCATCATCAACCGCAAGCGGGTCATGGGCAAATATGTGAACACGCGGACCGTGAACGTCATCGCCTGGGCCACCGCGATCGTCATCGGCGGCCTCGCGATCGTCTACGTGGCCCAGTCGGTCTTCGGCCTAGGCTAGGCGCCCAGCCGCATGCCCACGGCTCCGATATAGGCGGCCAGCAAGATCATCGCGCTCGAGAGGATCGTCAGGACGAGGACGTTCTGACGCGAGTCGGGCTGGCGGCTCATGACGTTGGCCCCCATGTATCCGGCCCATCCCACGAGGCCAGCACGTAGTGCGGCGTGGGCGCGCGCTGGCCCAGAACGAGCAGTACGAGCCCGAGCAAAATCTGGAGCGAGAGAATGTAGAGCGTGATTCGCCGGCCCAATCTGAACCACACAAACAGGGCTGCGCACGCGGCAACGAGGATACCTAGCCACAAGTGCACGACGAGAACGCTGTCCATACCCGGCGGGTTCGCCGCGATGGGGTTGATGCTTTGTTGAGCTACGCGGAAGCGCTGGCTCGCATCGCGGCGACCGGTGGCGGCGCGCAAGCGCTGGCCTCCCAACTGTCCACGGCCATCGACGCCGGGGTCCTGGTCGAAGACGCCGAGTGGAAGCACCTGGGGCTGGCCGCCGGCAAGGATCAGGCCGTTCCGCCTTCGGTGCGCAATCTGCTGCCCGATACGTTCGAGGGCGAGTCCGAAGACGGCGTGGCGCTCCAGCCGCCGGCCGACGCGCGCAGCCGCGCCTTCCCGATTCGCGCCGGCGGTGCGCGCTTGGGCTGGCTCTCGATCTTCCCGCGCTCCGGAACCGTCGCCGAACGGCGGCCGCTGGTGCGGCTGACGACGGCCCAAATCGCGATCGAACTTTCGCGCGACGCCGGCGGCGGGCGCGGACGGCGGCGTTCGTTCTGGGACCGCCTGCTCTCGCGCGCCTACGACGATCCGCTCGAGGCCCGCGAGGACGCGCACGCGCGCGGCATCACGCTCGCGCCCGGCTACGTCGCGGTGGCGGTCGAAGGCGAAGGCCTCGACGAAAACGTCGCCGCGCAAAAGAACGCCGAACTGCGGCGCGTCTGTCTCGACGTGCTCGGCACGCGCAGCGGCGAAGTCGTCGTCATCGAACGCGGCGGCGGCTTCTTCTTCCTCGTTCCGGCCGCGCTCGACATCGATGCATCGAACGCGCGCACGGCCGCGACGCTGATCCCGCGCGGCATCTCGCGCGCCGGCATCGACGTGAACGTCGTCGGCGGCATCGGCCGGCATGCCGAGATGCTGCACGTCGCCCGTTCGGTCGACGAAGCGCGCGAAGCCACGACGATCGCGCGCCGGATGTTCGGCGGCGGCAAGGTCATGCCGTACGAAGACCTCGGCATCTATCCGCTGCTGCACCGCGGCGGCGCGCAACGCGAGGAGTGGAAGGCGTTCGCCGAACGCGTCCTCGAGCCGTTGCGCGCGTACGACGAGAAACATCAGACCGAATTGGTGCGCACCCTTCGCCTCTTCTTCGACGTGGGACAAAATATCAAGGTGGCTGCAGCCCAACTGAACGTTCACCGGCACACCGTTTTCTATCGCCTGCGTCAGATCGGCGAGATCGGACGCCTCGACCTCGACAGCCCGCACGATCAACTCACGTTGCGTGCGGCCATCGCCATCGATGCTCTCGGCAGTTAAGGACGCGGGCAACGTGCGCCGCGACGTCATAAAGACCGCGCGCGACCGCGGGGTGAAGTGGATTCGCCTCGCGTTCGTCGACATCGCGGGCATCGAGAAGAACATCACGATCCCGGTCAGCGAACTCGAACGCGCGATGAACGGCCGCGTGACGTTCGACGGCGGCTCGATCGACGGGTTCATCCGCGAGGAAGAACTCGACATGCTGCTGCGGCCGGATCCGGCGACGTTCGCGATCTTGCCGTGGACGCTCGATACCGGCGCACCCGAAGCGCGCATGCTGTGCGACATCGCGATGCCCGACGGCACGCCGTTCGAAGGCTGCCCGCGCAGCACGCTCAAGCGCGTGATCGACGACGCCGAAGACGTGATGCGCGACGTGAAGACGGCGCTCGAAGTCGAGTTCTATCTCTTCGAGCGCGACGCCGACGGCATCGCCGACGACGCGCACGGTCGATGCCGGTTCGTACTTCGACTTCTCGCCCTCCGATCGCGGCGACGATGCGCGCACCGCGATGGCGGCCGCGCTCGAAACGATGGGCATCGGCGTGTTGAGCGCGCACCACGAACACGGCGCCGGCCAGCACGAACTCGATCTCGCCGCGGGCGGCGTGCTCGGCACGGCCGATCGTCTCGATCACCGTGCGCAGCGTGGTCAAGCAGATCGCCGCCCGGCACAACATTCACGCGACGTTCATGCCCAAGCCGATCGAGTCGTCGGCCGGCAGCGGCTTGCACGTCTACATCGCCCTCGGCGAAATCGACGAGGTCGTGCGCTTGCACGCGATCGCGGGCTTGCTCGATCATGCGCCAGGCTTCACCGCGGTCTGCAATCCGACGGTGAATTCGTACAAGCGCTTGATGCCGGCCTGGGACGCGCCGGTGTACACGGTGTGGTCGCAACGCAGCGCCAACGCGCTCGTGCGCGTGCCGCCGCCGATCGACGGCCCGCCGCTGCTCGAGATCCGCAGCCCGGACTCGGCGTGCAATCCCTATCTGGCGCTGGCGGTGCTCATCGAAGCGGCCGCCGACGGCATCCGCTCGCGCACGCTGCCCGGCGATCCGTTCACCGGCTCGACCTACGAACTGCGCGAGAAGTATCGCAAGGACCACGGCATTCGCACGCTGCCGCATTCGCTCGGCGAAGCGATCGACGCGCTCGACAAGGATCTCGTGATGCGCGGCGCGCTCGGCGATCATATCTATCACGCCTTCCGCGACGCGAAGCTGGCCGAGTTCGAACGCTATCGCCTCGCGGTTCACCCGTGGGAGCACCAGGAGTATCTCCGTAAGTTCTAACGCCGGCGCCGCCGCGCTATTGCGCGAGCGGGCCGGCGGTGACATCGCCTGCGCGATCGTGCTCGGCAGCGGTTTGGCGCGCGCCCTGCGCGGCGTCGGCACGCTCAGCCCGATCGGTTACGATGCGCTCGGCGGGCTGCCGGCGCCCAGCGCGCTCGGACACGTCGGCGAAGCGCTGACCGGGACGCTCGGCGGAAAACGCGTCGTCGCATTTTGCGGCCGCTACCATCTCTACGAAGGCCGCACGACCGATGAGGTCGTGAGCTTGGTGGCACTGGCCATTGCCGCCGGCGCGCGCACCGTCATCCTCACCAACGCCGCCGGCGGACTCAACCGGACGTTCGAAGCGGGCGACGTGATGCTGTTGCGCGATCACCTCAACCTCACCGGCATGAACCCGCTCGCCGCCAAGACGTTGCCGCCCGGCGTCACCGAGCGGTTCGTCAACATGAGCGACGCCTATGCGGAAGACTTACGCGTCGTCGCGAAGGTCGCGTGCGAGCGCGCGGGCCTGCGCGCGCACGAAGGCGTGTACGGCGGATTGCTCGGCCCGTCGTATGAAACGCCGGCCGAAGTCGCGATGCTGCGTCTGCTCGGAGCCGATGCCGTCGGCATGTCGACGGTGCTCGAAACGATCTACGCCCGTTCGTACGGCGTGACGCGTGCTCGGCATCAGCCTGATCACCAACGTTCACGACGGCGCGCCGACGACGTCGGAAGAGGTCATGTTCGAAGCCGATCGCGCGTCGGCCAAGTTTGCGACGATGCTTGCGACGGTCGTGTCCGAACTCGCGGCGTAACGGGACATGCTGCGATCGGTTTTTCTGGCGAGTACCGCCGGCGCGCTGGCGGCGAGACCGGCGAGTTTGGACGGCCTCGAACGCCGCGCCGGCGGCCGGCTCGGGGTCTTCGCGATCGACACCGGCAGCGGACGCACGCTCGAACACCGCGCGCACGAACGCTTTCCGATGTGCAGCACGTTCAAACTGCTCGCCGTCGGCGCGGTGCTGGCGCGCGTCGATCAGCACAACGAAGATCTGGGCCGGCGGGTCGGTTTCACGCAAAGCGATATGCTCGACAACTCACCCGTGACGCAGACCAACCTCAACCTCGCCTCGATGACGATCGGCCAGTTGTGCGAAGCGGCGATCGTGCAGAGCGACAACACCGCGGCCAACCTGCTGCTGCATTCGCTGCTCGGGCCGGCCGGCGTGACGAAATTTGCGCGCAAACTCGGCGATCGGGTAACGCGCCTCGACCGCGACGAACCCGACGTCAACAGCTCGATACCGGGCGACCTGCGCGACACTACCACGCCGGCGGCCATGGCCGGCGACGCCCGCGCGCTCGTGCTCGGCACGGTGCTCTCGCCGCGCTTGCGCGCGCGGCTCGCGGCATGGATGCGCGCGTGCGAAACCGGCCGCTACGCGCTGCGCGCCGGCCTGCCGGCGACCTGGGTCACCGGCGATAAGACGGGATCCGGGCCCGCACGGAACGACGAACGACGTGGCCGTGATCTGGCCGCCGCAGCGCGCACCGATCGTGGTTGCCGCGTACTCCACCGGTTTGCGCGGTTCGAGCGCCGAGCACGATGCCGTGCTGGCCTCGGTCGGGCGTATCGTGTTCCAGGAATATCGCCTGGCCCACTGAACCCCCGGCCGAGCCGACCTGGAAGGGACTAGATGAAATTCATAGCCGTCCTTCTCGCCCTGTTGCTGCTACCGGTCTCGGGCGTCGCGCAAACGCCGGCACCGCCGGACAACGTGAAGCTGCTGATCAATCCGGCGCTGATCTTCGATCTGCCGCTGATGGTGGCGATCGATAAAGGCCTCTTCGCGCAGCAGCACATCAACATCCAAGTCGTCGTACACAGCGGCTCGAGTCAGACGATCATTCCCGAACTCGTGCGCGGCGACGTCGACATCGCGGGCATCTCCGCGAACCCCGGTTTCTTCAACCAATTCGCGCAAGGCTTCGATGCCAAGATCATCGCGTCGTCGAGCTCGAGCAAGAAGGGCTGGAATCCGATCGTGTGGCTCGTCGTGCGCCAAGCCGATTGGGACGCGAAGACGATCCGGCGTCCGGACGATTTGCGGGGCAAGCACTTCGACGGCGCGACGCCCGGCGGCGAAGGCTGGTATCTATCGCGGCACGTGCTGACCGAGGCCGCCCTCACGCCTGCGGATCTCACGTTCAGCGAACGCTTCACCACGGCCGGCGATTGGCTCTCGTCGCTGCGCAACATCAACAACGTGCAAGCGGTCTACGAACCGACGGTCACGCAATTCGAACAGCAGAAAATCGCCCATCGCTGGCTCTCGATCATGGACGTCGATCCGAGCTATCAAGAGGCCTATTTGGGCGCGTCGGCGCGCACGCTGAAGGCGCGGCCCGACGTAATCCGGCGCTTTTTGATCGCCTACGTCAAGGCGTCGAAGATCATCGCCGACGGCAACGGCAAGTGGACGCCCGACGTGCTGGCAATCTTCGCGAAATACTCGGGGCTCGCACCCGACATCATCGCGGCGATCCCGACGCCGCCGTACACCGGCGAGTACGGCACCATCCACACCGCGTCGATCCAGATCGTCCAGCGCTTCTGGCACACGTTCGGTTTAGTGCCGGCCGAAAATTCGATCGACACGCTCGCCGATCCGAGCTTCATCACCGCCGCTCAAAAAGCAGCCGGCGTAAAACATTAACCCCGAGGATTCACGGAACGTGAATCCACTAGACCTGGGCTTCTTTCCGTAACATCTCGGCGATGATGCGGCGGCCGAGCAAGCCGCCGCGATCGATGCCGATGCTCACTTCGGGAACGTTGTCGGGATCGGCCACGAGCGCGCGTTCGAGCCGCTCGAGCGCTTCTTTATCTTCTTGCACCGTGATGCGCTGACCGCTGAACGGCCGCTTGTGCGGATCGCGCGGCAGATCGCGGCAAATGCCGTAGAAGTTGTGCGTCGTGTGCTCGGTCTCGGGCGTGATGCCGTAGACGACTTTGGTCCGATGACCGGGTCCCGTGTCGCCGGCCGCGGCGACGCGCACGTGCAGCACGTAGAAGCCCGGCGCGAAGAATTGGATCTCTTGCGAGCGGTCGATCGGGCTCGAGAGGCCGGTGCTCTTGGCGTAGTTGGGCGGGCACTCGACGCCGTACATCTTGCGCCGCACCCACAGGACGTCGCCGTCGCGTTCGACCTCGATCGGCGTCTCGGCAACTTCGGGCGAGCCGATGCCGCGGATGAAGAAACGTTTCGTGCGAGAGATCGAGCAGGTTGTCGATCAACAGGCTCGCGCGCGCGTTCAGCGGCCCGAGTCCGGTCGTACTCCACCACTCGCTCGTCCACGGCACGTGCGGAATCTTCGCGACGTCGGCCAGTGCCGGATCGCCCGGAAACACCCAGATCTGTCCGAACTGCTCGACCAGCGGAAAGCTGCGCACGTTGGCGGAGAGCGGCACCTTCACTTGGCCCGGCACGCTCAGGCACGTGCCGTCCGTATCGAAACGGAAGCCGTGGTAGCCGCACTGCACGCACGTCGCCGTTGAGTTTGCCGGCCGAGAGCGGATACTTGCGGTGCGGGCAGCGATCGAGCAGCGCGACGGCCGTGCCCTCGCTGCTGCGATAGAACACCATCGGCTCTTCCGCGATCCGCCGCGGCAAGAGTTCTTGCGAGACCTCATCGCTCCACGCGGCAAGATACCAGGCGTTCTTGACGATCCCGTCGCTGGGCGCGGTCTTGGCGATGATGTCGGCGGGGCGTTCGATGCTTTGCATGGCGTGAATCCGTCTTTCCGTGCAATTTTGAGCATGCTCAATTTGCGCCGCCGACCGCCCAACCCCCTGCCACGCCACTGTCATCCCGAGCAAATGCGCCCGAAGGCGCGTCGGCGAGGGACCGCCCTAAACCGTCAGAAACACCCGGCCGGTGCTGCGGCGGGACTCGACCAGCTCGTGCGCCTTGGCCGGCCTCGCTGAGCGGGAACCGGCCGCCCTCGAGGATCTTGACCTTGCCGTCGGCGACGAGCTTGAACGACGCCTCGACCGCCGGGCGGATAGCGAGCGGGCCGGTTGCGGCGGTAGTGCCCGCTGCTGAATAGCCCAGCACGGCCTGGTTCTGCCGGTGCAGCTTGTCGGTCGAGAGCGAACCGTGGCTGACCGCCCGACTGTCCGTAGGTCACCATGCGCCCGAAGTGCGCGAGCGCGGTGAGGCCGTTGGCGAAAACATCGCCGCCGATCGCGTCGGCGATCACGTCGACGCCCTTCTTCTCCGTTGCGTCGAGCACGATTTGCGCGAAGTCGTCCTTGGTGTAATCGATCGCCACGTCGGCGCCGAAGCCGCGCGCGATCTCGAGCTTCGCTGGACTTCCCGCCGTTGCGAAAATGCGCCCGGCGCCGGCGGCTTTCGCCATCTGCACGAGCACCGAACCCACGCCGCCGGCCGCGGCGTGAATCAGTACGGTTTCGCCGGGCTGAATGCGCGCCGCCAGATGCAAGATGTTCCAGCCGGTAACGAGCACGGTCATCGAAGCCGCCGCTTCATCCGGCATCGATGCATCGACCGGATACACCAGATCTTCGCGCGCGAGCACGACCTCCGCATACGAACCGCCGTCGGGGCTCACGGCAACGCGATCGCCCGGCTTCACGCGCGTCACGCCCTCACCGATGGCGACGACCGTGCCCATGCCGTCGAGCCCGGGCGTGAACGGCGACCTGCGTCACGCCGGTTCCGCGCCGCGCTGCGATGTCGGCAAAGTTCACGCTGGTCAACTTCAGGCGCACCGTCACTTGACCGGGACCGGGAACGGGCTCCGGACGTTCGCGCCAGAGCAGCTTCTCCGGTCCGCCGATCTCTTCGACGACGACGGCGTGCATCAGGCCGCCGCGCTCCACAAGCGTTTCGTCGCGATGCGCGCGCCCTCGGCGATCGAACGCAGCTTCGCCCACGCGATCTTCGCATGCGCGACGCGCGGACCGATGCCGCAATCCGTGCCGGCGATGACGTTCTCGCGCCCGACGACCTTCGCGTAACGTTCGATGCGCTCGGCGACGAGTTCGGGATGCTCGATGAAGTCGGTGCAGTGGCCGACCACGCCCGGCACGAGCACGGCGTTCGGCGGCAGCTTCACCGTTTCGAACAGATGCCACTCGTGTTCGTGCATCGGGTTCGATGCTTCGATCGAGAAACGCTCGGCGTTGACGCCGAAGACGATGTCGATGATATCGGCGAGCGGAATGTCGTTCTGGTGAGGGCCGTGGAAACTGCCCCAGCACACGTGCAGCTGCACCATCTCTTTCGGAATGCCGCGCAGCGCGTGGTTGAGCGCATCGACGCGCAGCTGCGCGTACGCGCGGTAATCGGCCGTCGACATCTCGGGGAACATCTGCCAGCCGTCGGGCAGATCCGGATCGTCGATCTGCAGCATGAAACCGGCTTCGACGATCGCCAGATATTCGACGCGCATCGCCTCGGCGATGGCGAACAAGAAATCCTTGGTGTTCTTATAGTATTCGTCGTGCAGCCAGTGCTCGATCGTGCCCGGCGTGTTTGCGTTCATGAACGTGCCCGCGACGTCGAGACCCTTGACGGCCGCTTTGAGATTGTCGATGTCGGCCTTGAGCGCATCGTGACCGGTAAACTGCAGCGGCGCAACGCAGAACGCTTGCGTGCGTCCGGCTTGCCCGATCGTGTTGCCGCGGCCGGAAGCAAAGTATTCGGGGAACAGCTTCTCATCGCGGCCCGAGATGTCGAGCGGCGGCGGTCCCTCGCCCGGTCCGAAGTGGCGCGTTTCAAAACCCGTCAAGCGTTCGCGGCAGTAGTTGGTGAAGTTGGTCTTGCTGATCTCACCATCGTTCACGAAGTCCATGCCGCACTCGACCTGACGTTTCACGACGTCGGCCACGCTCTCACGCAAACGGCGCGCCAGCACGTTCGGATCGTACGTCTCCCCGCGGGCCTTCGCGAAGACCATGTCTTTGAGATCGTCGGGCCGCGGCAAGGCGCCGGCGTGCGTGGCGAGGATTCGATCGGTGCTGCGTTTCATCGAGGGCAGCGCTTCTACCGAAGGGAAGGGCGCCCTCTTTGATAGACTTTGAGCTGCGTATAGGCCGTGGCAAGGAGGGGTGTTGCAACCCCGAAACCGCGCGCGCGCTCGACCAGATCGCCGAGAATCTGGTCGGCTTCGACGTCGTTGCCGCTTTGCAAATCGCGATACATCGAGGATGCTTGCATCGAGCTCGAACTCGAACTCGCGCGCGCGCGTGAAACGAAGGCCGCCGGCATCGGATAGCCGGCGGCAGCCGATACCGCCATGACCTCATCGAGCATCGCCGACGTAAATTCCGTGCCGCCCGGAACGGAGACGATCTCGCCGACCGTGCCGCGCATCAGACAGGTAACCGCACCGAGCGTCGCGAGCATCACCCACTTCTGCCACATCTCGGCGATGATGTTCGTTGAAGCGCGCGCGTTGAAACCGGCATTCTGCAGCGTGTCGTCGACTGCGCGCACGCGCGCGGAGAGCTCGCCGTCGAGTTCGCCGTAGGTGAGATCCTGCGAGGGCGAAAGGAGCACGATCCGGCCGCGCTCGTCGATGGTCGACGAGATGACGCAGAGCCCGCCGAGCACGGCACGTTCGCCGAAACGCCGCGCGAGCACATCGAGATGGCGCATCCCGTTGAGCACCGGCACGATCGTCGTCTCGCCGCCGACGCCGGCGGCAATGTCATCGAGCGCCGCGTCGAGCGCGAACGCCTTCACCGCCAGCAGCACGACGTCATACGGCGCGCGGATTTCCGCCGCGGTGATGAGTTGCGGATCGCGCAGGGTGAAGTCGCGATCTTGACCGGTGATCTGCAGGCCGTCCGCGCGCAAGCGTTCGGCGCGCGCCCCGCGCACCAGGAACGTGACGTCGCGCCCGGCGGCAGCCAGCCGTGCACCAAAATATCCGCCGATGGCGCCGGCGCCGGCAACGAGAACACGCATTTGAACGTCCTTCGTCCGTGGTAGAATCTGCCCATGCACCCCAATTTTTGGTGGCGCGCCGGCCTGGCAGCGATCGTCGCCGGCGCCGCGCTTACCTGCGCCGCGCCGGCACGCGCCGCGAACGTCACGATTCCCGCCGCCGGTTCGCTGCCGGCCATTCCCGGCAACCTGCAGCGCCCCGACGGCCCGGGTCCGTTTCCCGCGGTGCTGATCCTGGCCGGTTGCGAAGGCATCAGCTCGCTCGAAGGCAAGACCGCAGGCGAACTCGTGAAGCAGGGTTACGCCGCGCTCGTGCTCGACGTGCTGGCAGCGCAAGGCATCAAGAACGCGTGCAGCGGCAGCAGCGGAGTCACGGCCCAGTCGGCTCGCCTCGCCTATGTGAGCCTCGCTTGGCTCGCGGCGCAACCCGGGATCATCCCCGACCATCTCGGCGTGATCGGTTTCTCCATGGGCGCAAACGAAATACTCGGTCTGGTCGATCCGCTCGTGCCGCACGCGCCGCCGCCGGGTCTCAAAGCCGCCGTCGCCTTCTATCCGGACTGCGCGCAACGGCGGCCTGACGTCAGCGTGCCGCTGCAACTGCTTGACGGCGATGCCGACGACTGGAATCCGGCGCCGCCCTGCGCGGCGCTCGCTCAAGCGGCTTCGGCCGCGGGCAAAACCGTGCAGATCACGACCTATCCGGGCGCCACGCACGCCTTCAATCTTCCCGGTCCGCAGCGGACGTATCTGGGCCACACCTTGCGCTACGATGCCGGCGCCGATCGCGATTCGGATGCCAAGGCGCTCGCGTTTCTCGCAACCTACCTGAAGTAAAGGCCCGTCGCTTACCGAAGCCCCGTGTGTGGACACGGCATCGAGCGCCGCAATCCGGCAGAACGATTTGCTGGCGTTCGCCGAGGCGATCCCGGTTATCGTGTGGCGCACGGATCCGCAAGGGCTCAACGACTATCTCAACGCGGCCTGGTACGAGTACACCGGCCTGACGGTCGAGCAATCGCGCGGCACCGGCTGGACGATGGTCATCCACCCCGGCGATCAAGCGGTGACGCAAGAGCGGTGGTTCGCCTCGATTAACGGCGGCACGTCAATCGACGTCGAGTTCCGCATGCGCGGGCGGGACGACGCGTACCGCTGGTTCCTGGTGCGCGGGCGGCCCTTACCCGCGCTCGACGGAACGATTGCGGCGTGGTTCGGCACCGCCACCGACATCGACGACGCAAAAGCGCGCCGCGGAAGCGCTGGCGAGCGCGAAAAACCGGGCCGAGTTGCTGGCCGAAGCCGAGACGATCTTCGAGCGCTCGTTCGCAACGCCGCACGTCATCTCCGATCTCGCTACGCTCGCGGTCGATACGTTCGCCACGTTTTGTTTTTACGACAGCAGCGACGCAGGCGGCGCCCTCACGCGGCGCGCGGCGATGCATCGCGATCCGATCTGGCAATTGCGCTTCGACAACGCCGGTCCGAACGAGCTGCCGTGGCGCCGCCAGGGCGGCGCCGATCAGGCGTTACTCGCCGGTGAACCGCGCTTCCACTCGCCCGTCGACGATGCGTGGATCGAACGCACGTCGGCCGATCGCGCGCAAGCCGCAGGCGCTGCGCGCGCTCGAGATCAATTCGATCATGGCCGTCCCGCTCGTTGCGCGCGGCCGGAACTTCGGCGTGCTCACCTTCGGCCGCAGCGGCAGCGTGCCGCCGTTCACCAGCGACGATTTCGCCACCGCGAAAGAACTGGCGCGCCGTGCCGCCGCGACGCTCGAGAAC
The DNA here is from genome assembly GCA_963845455.1 of Vulcanimicrobiota bacterium. Lineage (GTDB taxonomy): Bacteria > Vulcanimicrobiota > Vulcanimicrobiia > Vulcanimicrobiales > Vulcanimicrobiaceae > Lustribacter. Next base: position 288,008 of record CAWJSM010000012.1, read on the forward strand.
GCGCACATCTACGCGCTCTCGCGCGACAACGAGCGCCGCGCTGCCGCCATCGCCGACGCGGTGCCGCAAATCTTCTGGACCGCGCGCGCCGACGGCGTGATCGACTGGTACAACCTGCGCTGGTATGAATACACCGGGCAAACGCCCGCCGACGCCCCGGGCGTGGGCTGGGAATCGGTGCAGCATCCGCGCGATCTGGCCGACATGCAGAGCGAATGGCGGCGCTCGCTGATCACGGGCAAACCGTTCGAGATGTCGCATCGCTTGCGCGGGATCGACGGCGTCTACCGCTGGTTTCTCACGCGCGTCGTTCCGCAAACCGGCGAAAACGGAGCGATCGCGCGCTGGTACGGCGCCACCACGAACGTCGATGCGGAACGCCGCGCGACCCTGCAGCTCGCGTTCTTCGCCGAACTCGGTCAGCGCCTCACGTCGTTGCCCACGCTCGATGCCACGCTCGATGCCGTGGTCGAATCGCTCGTTCCGAATTTCGCCGATTGGGCGATGGTCGAATTGGTCGAAGACGGCGCGACCTACGTCGCGGCTGCCGAACACGCGGTACCGGCGCAGCGCCGCGAACTGCACCGCCTCCTCGGCCGGCGCGCGAACGACGGCACGACGCTGGCGGTCGGGGACCAGGCGATGCAGAGCGGCCGCGCCGCCATCACCTACAGCGATCGTTCCGCACCCGACGCGGGCGCGGCGGGCTTCACGAGCGCCGTCGCGGTGCCGCTCGTGGTCGAAGCGGGCGTACGCGGCGTGCTCACGCTCGCGATGGTCGAAGCAGCCGGCGCGTTTTCCGATTCGGATCTGCCGTTCGTGCAAGAGATCGCGCGGCGCATCGCGCCGGCGCTCGCGCGTGCCGAGATCTACGAACGCGAACGCCGAATCGCGCAGACGTTTCAGAACGCGGTCTTGCCGCGGCGGCTGCCGGATATTCCGGGCTTGCGGTTCGATGCGCTCTACGAACCCGGCAAGGCCGAAGCGCTGGTGGGCGGCGATTGGTTCGATGCGTTCCGTCTCGCCGACGGACGAATCGTCCTCACGATCGGCGACGTCGTCGGCAGCGGTCTCGCGGCCGCTGCCGCGATGGGCGAAGCGCGCCAGAGCATCCGCGGCGCGGCCGCGATCAATCCCGATCCGGCGATTCTGCTCGACGCGGCGGATCGCATTCTCGCCGACAGCCCCGACGATCGTTACGCCACCGCGTGGGTCGGCATCATCGATCCGATCGACTTCTCGCTGCGCTATGCCTCGGCCGGACATCCGCAGCCGATGGTGCGCGATCCGGACTCATCGGTGCGCCTGCTCGAAGCCGACGGCTTACCGCTCGGACTTTCCGGATCGCTCGCGCAGCGCCGCACGACGTACAGCACCTTCATCGAACCGGGTGCGCTGCTGCTGCTCTTCACCGACGGCTTGATCGAGAGCTCGCGCGACGCGCTGCGCGACGAGGCGCTGCTCGCCGCGGCGCTCGCCGAGACCGCGGTCAGCGGGCGCACGACCGCGCGCGAATTGCGCGACGCCGTGCTCGGCAGCGAAGCCGCGCACGACGACGTCGCGATCTTGCTGGTCGAGTTCGCCGAGCGGCTCACCGAGAGCGCCGGGACCGTCCTCGCGCGGCGCTGGAACTTCGACGTCGAAAACGTTGCAGAAGCAACGGCCGCGCGTCACGAACTCGCCGACGATCTGCGCACGGCGGGGATGCACGAAGATAACGTGGTCGTGGCCGAAATGATCGTGGCCGAACTGCTCGGCAATGTCGTGCGCTACGCGGGCGGACGCGTCGACGTCATCCTCGATTCCTCAGCCGAAGTGCCGGTGGTGCACATCATCGATTCCGGCGCCGGCTTCGAGCGCAACCCGCGCCTGCCGGCCGACTTCTACGCGGAAAACGGTCGCGGACTGTTCATCGTCGCCGAGCTGGCGCGCGAGTTCACGATCTCGCGCGCACCGGGCGGCGGCAGCCACGCACGCGTCGTGCTCGAGACGCGCGGCAGCACTACCGCAGACGTATCGAAGCGTCGCGAATGATCTGCCACGCGAGGGCCACGTCCTCGCGGGTGGTGCGCTCGTTCCCGATCGCCAGGCGCAAGACCGTGCGCCCGCGCAGCTTCGTCGACGAGATGAAGATGCGACCGTCCGCGTTCACGTCATCCATGATCGCGGCGTTGAGCGCGTCCGCCACCGCATCGTCCCCGTCCGCAACGACGAACCGGAAGCACACGACCGAGAGCGGGTAGGGCGCGGCGATCTCGCAGCCGGGCTCGCCTTCGACCCAGCTCGCGAATTCGCGCGCGAGCGCGATGTGCGCCCGCAGGTGCTCCTGCAATCCGTGCACGCCGTAGGTGCGGATCGCGAACCACAACTTGAGCGCGCGAAAGCGGCGCCCCAGCTGGAGCCCATAGTCCATGTAGTTGTGCACGTCGGTCTCCGGCGTCACCAGATAGTCGGCGACCAGGCTGAACGTGCGGCGCAACAGTTCCGGATCGCGCACGTAGAGCACCGAGAGGTCGATCGGCACGAACAGCCATTTGTGCGGGTTGACGACGATCGATTCCGCACCGTGCGCCGGATCGAGCAGCGAGCGGAACTCGGGCAGAATCGCCGCCGGCCCCGCGTAGGCGGCATCGACGTGCAGCCAGACGTTTCGCGCGCTCGTGATCGCGCGCATCGCAGCCACCGGATCGCTCGACGTGGTGGACGTCGTGCCGACGGTTGCGACCGCGCACATCGGCCGCCGGCCGTGCGCGAGATCGTCGTCGAGCGCACGCGCCAGCGCGTCCGGCTGCATGCGGAAGTCGTCGTCGACCGGGATCTTGCACGACGTTCTCGCGCCCGACGCCGAGCGCGATCGCGGCCTTCTCGATGTGCGAGTGCGTTTGATCCGTGATGTACACGCGCAGCACCGGCAGATCGGTGCGGCCGGCCATGCCGCGTTCGCGAATCTCGAGTCCGAGCGATTCGCGCGCCGCCGCCAGCGCGGTATATCCGCTGATCGAGGCGGTGTCGTAGATGATGCCGTGAAACGCCGGCGGGAGGCCGAGCATCTCGCGCAGCCAGCCGAGCGTGACGTCTTCGAGTTCCGTCGCCGCGGGCGACGTGCGCCACAGCATCGCGTTGACGTCGAGCGCGGCGGCGAGCGCTTCGGCCATGATCGTCACCGGCGCCGCGCTGATCGAGAAATACGCGAAGAAGCGCGGATGATTCCAGTGCGTGATTCCCGGCACGACCAGCGTTTCGAAATCGCGGAAGATCGCATCGAACGACTCGCCTTCGTCGGGCGGCGACGCCGGCAGCGCCGCGATCAAATCGCCGGGCTTCGCGCGCGATAACACCGGATACCGGCGCGTATCGCGCAGGTAGTCTTCGATCCAAGCCGCCACCCGCGCGAACCGCTCGCGAAACGCTCCCGCTTCTATCATATCCGACGGTCTTGCAGTCACGCCCGACCGGTTTGCCCCAGCGGCAAGACGGCCCTACGCCCGGGCCGAAGCGTTCACGCACATGGCAGAGCACACCGCAATCCTCACCACCGACGCACCCGCGCCGGTCGGCCCCTACAGCCAAGCGATCCGCAGCGGCGGCTTCGTCTTCTGCAGCGGTCAGGTCGGTCTCGATCCCGCGACCGGCAAGATCGTCGAGGGCGGCGTCGCCGCGCAGGCGCGGCAAGTTCTCGACAACCTCGCCGCCGTTCTCGCGAGCGCCGGTTTGACGTTCGAGTCGATCGTCAAGACCACGATCTTTCTCGTCGACATCAACGACTTCGCCGCCGTCAACGCCGTCTACGGCGAGCGCATGGGTACGCCGCCGCCGGCGCGCTCCACCATCGCCGTCGCCGCGCTGCCGCTCGGCGCGCTGCGTCGAAATCGAGGCCGTCGCCCGGGGCTAACCAACGCAAGCGGCCCACCCGCGAAACGACAAAAATCGCCGAGGGGAACGCCGCGCCCGCGCCGGAGAGTACGCTCATGAGCACAACGCTCAATGGTGCCGGAACGCGCACCGAATCCGACAGCATGGGCAAGATCGAGGTCCCGAACGACAGGTACTACGGTGCGCAATCGGCCCGCTCGCTGATCCACTTCGACATCGGCGACGACGTGATGCCGGCCGAAGTGATCAAGGCGATGGGCACCCTCAAGAAGGCCGCCGCGCTCGTCAACCACGATCTCGGCAAACTCGACGACGAGAAGACCAAACTGATCGTCGCCGCCGCCGACGAGGTGATCGACGGCAAACTCGCCGGGCACTTTCCGCTGCGCGTGTGGCAAACCGGCAGCGGCACGCAGACGAACATGAACGTCAACGAAGTCATCTCGAACCGCGCGATCGAGATGGCCGGCGGCGAGATGGGTTCGAAGAAGCCGATCCATCCGAACGATCACGTCAACATGTCGCAGTCCTCGAACGACACGTTCCCGACCGCGATGCACATGGCCGCCGCGGCGGCCATGGTCGCGATGATTCCGCCGGTCGAAAAACTGCGCGACGCGCTCGACAAAAAAGCCAAAGCGTGGGCGAACATCGTCAAGGTCGGCCGCACGCATCTGCAAGACGCGACGCCGCTCACGCTCGGTCAAGAATTCTCGGGCTACGTCACGCAGCTCGACCGCGACGTCCAGCGCTGCCGCGAAGCGCTCGACGGTCTCTACGATCTCGCGATCGGCGGCACGGCCGTCGGCACGGGCCTCAACGCGCATCCGGAATTCGCCGAGCGCGCCGCGCGCAAGATCGCCGAGCTCACCGGCCTGCCGTTCCGCTCGCATCCGAACAAGTTCACGGCGCTCGCATCGCACGACGAAGTCGTGTACGCGTCGGGCGCGCTCAAGACGCTCGCCGCGTCGCTGATGAAGATCGCCAACGACATCCGCTGGCTCGGCTCCGGTCCGCGCGCCGGCATCGGCGAACTGATCCTGCCCGAGAACGAACCCGGCTCGTCGATCATGCCGGGCAAGGTCAATCCGACGCAGTGCGAAGCGATGACGATGGTCGCCGTGCAAGTGTTCGGCAACGACCTCGCGATCTCGTTCGCCGGATCGCAAGGCAACTTCGAACTCAACGTGTTCAACCCGGTCATGATCCTCAACTTCCTGCAGTCGACGACGCTGATCCGCGACGCGTGCCGCTCGTTCCGCGAACATCTGGTCGAGAGTCTGGTGCCGAACGAGCCGGTCATCGCGCGGTATCTCGACGAATCGCTGATGCTCGTCACGGCGCTCGCGCCGCACATCGGCTACGACAAGGCCGCCGAAATCGCCAAAAAAGCCAACCACGAGAACAAGAATCTCAAAGAAACGGCGCTCGAACTCGGCTACGTCAGCTCGGACGATTTCGACAAATTCGTCGTTCCCGCCGACATGACGCACCCATAGTGGATTCACGTTCCGTGAATCCTGATAAGGCGACCATTACGCTGCTGTAACGATAGCGTTACACGAACGATACAAAAGAAGTGAGATAGCACAAGGGGCTGTCTCACTTCTTTTCATTTTAGCTAGTGGGCGCTTGCCTTCTGCCGAAGGCTAGAGTGTGAAGACATCCGTCGACACAGTGGAAGTCATCGAACGGACCGCGCCGGCAGCGAATTTCGCAGCGTGATGCGCTACGGTCTGCATTCTCGTCGTCGCTTCGCTCGTCATCACGCCGTTGGCAAGCATCGCGCTCGGCGTTCGTATCCGCTCTTCGCGATGCTCCTCGCCGCCTCGATCATGGGCACGGCGATCACGGCGCTGCTGCTGCTCGTGCAGGCCCGCGCGATCGGATCGCGTGCCGACCGCCGTGCTCGGCGCGGGCTTCGCCTATCGCCGCCGCGACGATGATGCCGTACGTCGCTGCTCTATCCGGGCATGTTCCCCGGCCTTGCCGACGGCGCTGCGGCGCAAGCTCCGAACGGCGCACGGATATCTCTGGTTCGTTTGGCAAGCCGGTTTGCTCGTCGCGCTGCTCGCCTATCAGTGGCTGCGTCTGCGCCGAACGCAGCGATCCCGACGGCGCGGGCTCCGCGGACGCGCTGGTGATCGCGCGGTTTGATCGCTGGCGTACGTCGTGCTGACGCCGCTCGCGATTTGGCTTCCGGTACCTTCGCTCACGCTCGACGACGGCAGCTGGACGCCGCTCGGTTCCTCGGTTCATGGTCCCGCTGGTCGTGCTGCTCGCGGCGCGTCGGTGATCGAGACGTTCGCTCGCGCCGGCGCGCCGAACGTGCTCGACGTCTGGATGCGGATCGTCGCGTTCGGCGTCATCGTCGAAATGTACCTCACGCTGATCGGCGGCAGCGCGCTTCACGGTCGGCTGGTATAGCCTCGCGCCGTGCGATGCTGGTCGCGACGAGCGCCGTGCTCGGCCGTGCTGCTCGTGCAGGCCGCGCGCGCTCTACGCCGACCTGGTCGACGCGCCGAAGTGCTCGAGGGCGAAGCGCACACCGATACGCTGACCGGGCTGCCGAACCGCCGCCGCTTCGACGAAGAGTTCGCGCGCGCGTTCGGTTCGGCGATCCGCCGCTCGAGCCCGATCGGCGTCGCGATCATCGACATCGACCACTTCAAGAACTACAACGATACGTTCGGTCATCAGGCGGGCGACGTCGCGCTGCGCCGCATCGCGCGAGCGATCGCGGAATCGGTCGAGCGCAGCGGCGATTTCGCCGCGCGCTACGGCGGCGAAGAGTTCGTCGTCATCCTCGAAGATACGACGCTGGCGGGCGCGGCCGGCGTCGCCGAACGCATTCGCAGCGCCGTGCTCGACGCCGGCATCCCGGCACCGAGCGGCGGCGTGCTCTCGGTCAGCGTCGGCGTCGCGGCCCGCCTGCCGGGCAGCACCGGCGAGGCGCTGCTGCGCCAGGCCGACGCCGCGCTCTACGAAGCGAAGAACGCCGGCCGCAATCGCGTTGCGACCTGGCGCTCACCCGAAAGCGCGCCGATCGGCAGCGCCTTCGACGACGCCCGCGACGCTAGTGGACTAGCGGCAGAACGTTCGAGGGCGTGAACGGATAGAGGCCGAGCACGAAGACCGCGGCCGCGCAGACCGCGACCGTGACCCACGGCAAGCCGTTCGCCGAGCGTTCGTCGCGCACGTGCGCCGCATCGATGCGCACGAACATCGCGCGCACGATCTTGAAGTACACGTAGATCGAGATCGCCGTGCCGAGGATCAGCACGCCGCCGAGCCACGCGTAGCCGCGCGCCGACGGTCGCCGCGAGGATCAGGATCTTTCCGGTGAAGCCGGCGGTCGGCGGTAAGCCGGCGAGGCCGAGCAAGAAGAACGTCATCAGCGCCGCGAGCCACGGGCGGCGATAGGCGAGGCCGGCGAAGCGCGCCGACGCCGACGACGGCATCGGCGTCGCGCGACATCAATTGCGACGACGGCGAACGCGCCGAGGTTCATGAACGTATACGCGGCGAGATAGAAGATCGCATAGCGCACGCCGATCGCGGTTTGGCCCGCGAACGCCGCCACGATGTAGCCGACTTGCGCGATGCCGCTGTACGCGAGCAGCCGCTTCATGTCGGTTTGCGCGAGCGCGGCGAGATTGCCGACCAGCATCGAGAGCGCGGCGACCGTCCAGACGCGGAATGAGGATCGCGGTCGCGCTGTCGGGCGGCAGCGCCGCGTACGCGAAGCGTCCGAGCACGGCAAGCGTGCCGGCCTTCGTCACGACCGACATGAACGCGGTGACCGCGAGCGGCGCGCCTTCGATACACGTCGGGCGTCCACACGTGGAACGGCACGAGGCTCAGCTTGAACGCGATGCCGACCAGGAACAGACCCGCTGCCGAGGAACAGCAGCAGGCTCGGCTTCGCGACGGCGAGCGCCGCGAGCGCGACCGAACCGCTCGCACCGAACAGCAGCGCCATGCCGAAGAGCAAGAAGCCCGACGCCATCGACGAGAGGATCAGGTACTTCAGCGCCGATTCGCGCGCCGTCGCGCGCGCCGAAATCGCGCACAGGCAATAGAGGCCGAGCGAGAGCAGCTCGAGGCCGAGGAAGATCGTCATCAGGTTGCCGGCGCCGGTCATCAGCATCGCGCCCGCTGGCGCTCCACAGAATCAGCGCGGTCGAACCGGCGACTTGATCGTCGCGGCCGACGCCGAGGCCGAGCGTGAGCGTGGCGAGCGTCGCGATCACGATGATCATCGAGAACACCGTGCTGAAGCCGCCCTGCAATGAACGCGCCGCCGAACGCGCCGTACGCGGTCGTGATACTGCGTCGCAGAGCACGATGCCCGGCGGCGATGAGACCGATCGCGCGCGACGACGACCGCGAGCATGCGGCGCGTCGCGTCCGGAACGATCAGATCGAAGAACAGCGCGACGAGCGCCGTCAGCGCGACGATCGTCGCCGGCAGCAGCGCGCTGATGATCGGCGGCCGTCGGAAAATTAACGGCACGGGCAACAACGTTGACTCCGTTCTGCAGCGTGCACGGCGGCACGCGTGTGCGTCGGCATCGAGCGCAAACGCGGCGACCGCGTGCGGATTCGATGCCGAGCAGCACGAGGCCGATCACCAGCGGCGCGAGCGCGAAGCCCTCGTTCCAGGTGAGGTCGTGACGTTCGGGCAGATCGGCGCGCTTCGGGCCTTGCATGATCGTCTGGAACAGCCGCAGCATGTAGCCGGCCGCGATCACGATCGGGATCAGCGCGATCATCGCGACCCACCAGAAGCCGGCCGAGTACACGCCGGTGAGGATCAGCAGCTCGCCGGCGAAACCGGCGAGACCCGGCAAACCGAGTGCGGCGAGCGCGCGTGATCATCAGCGCGCCGCTCATGCGCGGGTTGTCGCCGGCAGAGGCCGCCGAGGTGCGAGAGGCTGCGCGTCTCTTCGCGCTCTTCGATGAAGCCGAGCGTGAGGAAACCGCTCGCGCTGAACAGGCCGTGCGCGATGATGTACACCGCGGCGCCGGCGAGCGCGATCGGATTGAAGCTGAAGATCGCGATCAGGATCAAGCCCAGATGCGAGAGCGAGCTGTACGCCATGATGCGCTTCGCGTCGTCTTCGGTGAACGCGATGAACGCGCCGTAGAGCAGCGCGATGAGTCCGAGCGCGAACATCAGCGGCGCAGCGGCGTGCATCTGCTCGCTCAAGAACGGCAAGCCCGATCGCGATGAAGCCGTATAGGCCGGCCTTCGACTGAATCGCGCTGACCGACGGCGACGACCGGCGGCGGCAGTTCGGCGTAGGTGTCGGGCATCCAGGTGTGCAGCGGCCAGACCGGCGTCTTGATCAAGAACGCGAACGCGAAGCCGGCGAAGATCCACGGACCCCAGACGTAGCCGATCGCTGACCGCGACGGCGTGCGCGCCGATCACGTCGGTCGAACCGTTGACGACGCCGAACGCGGCGGTCGCGAGCAGCAGCGTCAAACCGCCGCACGACGTTGTAGATCAGGTAGCGCCAGGCGGCGGTGCCGCGCGTGCGCGCGTCCGCGCGCCGGCATGCCCCAGCCGAGCATCAGCAAGAACACCGGGATCAGCATCAGATCCCAGAACAGCGCGAACAGCAGCAGGTCTTTGGCCAGGAACACGCCGGTCATCGCGCCTTGCAGCACGAGCATTTGCGCGGTGAACTCGCGCGCGCGCGGGATGCGCAGCGCGACCAGGCCGCTGAACGTGACGACCGCCAGCAGCAGCACGAGCCAATACGAGATCGGTCCGTAGCCGAGATGGAACGCGGCGGTGAACGGACGCGAGAGCCACGGCAGCGATGCATCGGGCGCATCGGGCTTGATCGCGATCAGCAAGAACGCGAGCGCCGCGACGACCGCGCCGATGCCGCGCGCCGAACGCGTCGGCGCCTTTCGGCAACGCGTAGAGGATGAAGCCCGATGACGATCGGTCCGAGAACCAGCGCGGTGACGGTCATCGCCCGACTCCGATCACGACGTAGTAGATCGCAAAGCACGCCGCACCGAACGCGAGCGCCAGCGCGTACGCGCGCACGAGCCCGGTTTGGAAGCTGCGGAACAGATGGCCGAGCCACTGCGCGGAGATGCTCGCCTCGCGCACGCCGGCGTCGATGACGTGCGGATCGACGACGCTCGTGAAGAATTTGCCGAGCGCGATCGACGGCCTCACGAACAGCGCGTCGATCGCGGCGTCGAAGTAGAACGCGTTGCGTGAGCGCGGCCGGCATGCGCACCGTCTCGGCGCGCAGACGCGGCACCGCGTCGAGCAGCGCGCGCGGATTGCCGTAGCGCATGTACGCGACCGTGATGCCGGCGACGATCAGCACGAGCACGATCAGGCTCGTCACCATCTCGGGCGGCGTGCCGGCGGCCGCTTCGAAATGTCCGAACACCGGGGTCGAAGAACTGGCCCCACGGGCTGTTCTCGCCGCCGAAATCGAGCCAGCCGATCAGCACGGTCGGGACCATCAGGATCGCGACCGGACCGCTCATCAGCCAGGCCGGCGCGTGATGCGCGTGTGGCGTGGCTCTTCCTCGGCGTGCGCGCGCGTCGGCGCGTCGGTTCCGGCGAGTTCGGGATGACGCAGGCCGAGTTCGCTCGGATCGACGTTGCCGCGATACGCGCCGAAGAACGTGACGAACAGCATGCGGAACATGTAGTACGCGGTGAGGCCGGCGGTGAGCACGCCGACGGCCCACATGATCGGATGACCGTGCGCGAGCGTCTCGCTGAGCACGGCGTCCTTACTGAAGAACCCGCTGAAGCCCGGGATGCCGCAGATCGAGAGCACGCCGATCAGCATCGCCACGAACGCGAACGGCATCTGCTTGCGCAAGCCGCCCATCTGGCGCACGTCCTGCTCGTTGGCCAGGTTGTGGATGACGATGCCGGCGCCGAGGAAGAGCTGCGCTTTGAAGAACGCGTGCGTGAGAAAGTGCAGGATGCCCGCATCGAACGCGCCGACGCCGACGCCCATGATCATGTAGCCGATCTGCGACATCGTCGAGTAGGCCAGAATCCGTTTGATGTCCCACTGCGCGCAGCCGAGGATCGCGCCGGTGATCGCGGTGAGCGCGCCGATCGAACCGACCAGCACGCGCGCATCGCTCGAGGCGTTCCACAGCGGCGCGCAGCGCGCGATCAGGTACACGCCGGCCGTGACCATCGTGGCGGCGTGGATCAGCGCGGAGACCGGGCGTCGGGCCTTCCATCGCGTCGGGCAGCCAGGTGTGCAGCGGAACTTGCGCCGATTTCGCCGCGCAGCCGATGAACAGCCCGAGGCACACCGCGAACAGTTCGCCCGGCGAGAACTTCGCGACGTGCGAGAACACGTCGCCGTAGCCGATCGCGCCGATCTTCGCAACGATCACGAACACCGCGTACAGGATGCCGATGTCGCCGACGACGTTGATGACGAACGCCTTGCGCGACGCGGCGACGGCCGACGGGCGCTCGGTGATAGAAGCCGATCAGCAAGTACGACGCGAGGCCGACGAGGCCCCAGCCGACGAGCAGTCCGACGAAGTTGTCGGAGAGCACGAGCGTGAGCATCGCGAACACGAAGAAGTTCAGGTAGGCGAAGAAGCGCGCGAACGCGTGCTCGCCGGCCATGTAGCCGATCGAGTAGACGTGGATCAGGAAGCCGACGCCGGTGATGATCATCGTCCAGATCAGCGAGATGCGATCCCACTGCAGGCCGAACGCGAACTGCGGCAGCCACGTGACCAGCGCTTGATGCGCGCCGACGGCGCCGCGGCGTCGTCGCATCGTTCCACGACGCCAGCGCCGCGATGAACGACACGCCGACCAGCGCCGAGCCGATCGGCCCGGCCATGCTCTTGAGCTGCGGCCCGAACGCCCACAGGATCACCGCCCCGAACAGCGGCAGCAGCCAGATCAAGAAACAGCAACGGATAATCTTGCATGGTTTAAATCGCCGTTAACCCTTCAGCGTCGCCACTTCGTCGACGTCGACGAAGGTGGTCTTGCGGAAGACGATCACGACGATGGCGAGGCCGATGGCGGCCTCCGCGGCGGCGACGGTGATCACGAGGAAAGCGAAGATGTGCCCGGCGTTGTTCGCCCACGAGCGCGCGAACGTGACCAGCGCGAGGTTTGCCGAATTGAACAGCAGCTCGATCGACATCAGCTGGATGAGCGGATTGCGGCGCGCGATGACGCCGACGACCCCGATGAAGAACAGGATCGCCGAGACGATGATGTAGGCTTCGACCGGTACGTTCATCAGGATTCACGCTCCTTCGGAGCCTGAATCCACCTCGGCTTTGCCTCGTCAATCAGGATGGGGATTGAAGGGAAGCGTTTCATCGTGCGATCGGCTCCCGCGGCGGGCTGATCCGCTCGCGCGTGCGCTTGGGAGACCGGCGCGCGGCGGGCGTTTCATCGCCGGCCAGCAGCACGACGCCGATGATCGCGACCATCAGCACGAAGGCCGTGACTTCGAACGGCAGCAGGTTGCGCGTGAACAGCGCGATGCCGAAGTCGGCCACCGAGCCGAACACGTTCGCATCGCCGGTGGCGCCCGCGATCGCGGCCGGCGCGAACACCGTGCCGGCGACCGTCGGCGACGATCGCGCCGAAGCCGATCAGCGCCGAAGATCACGGCCGGGCACGAGCGCCCGCGGCATGCGGTTGGGGCCCGGTTCGAACGGCTTCGTGCCGCTCGAGAGCAGCGCGATGACGAACACGAACAGAATCAGGATCGCGCCGCTGTAGACGACGATCTGCATCACGGCCAAGAACTCGGCGTGCAGCGTGAGATACGTGATCGCCAGCGCGATGAAATTCAAGCAGCAGGCCGACGACGCTGTACACCGGCTTCTTCGCGGTGACGGTGAAGATCGCGCTGCCGATCATCACCAGCGACAGTAAGACGAAGCCGATCACCCGGCCAGCCCTCGCCGCTGCTCCTTGAGGATCGTCGCCGCGGTTGGTGGCTTCGTAGCCGGTGGCGATGTCGACCGTCGACTTCACGTGGCCGACCGTGCCGAGGTCCGAGGGAATGCCGTTGGGACGCTCGTCGGGCGCCGAACCGACGCCGGCTTCGGGCGGCACGAGCAGCCGGTCTTTCGCGTACACGAACGCGCCGCGGCGATAGTCGGCCATCTCGAAGCGCGGCGTCAACACGATCGCGTCGGTCGGGCACGCTTCTTCGCACAGCCCGCAAAAAATGCAGCGCAGTTCGTCGATCTCGTAGCGCGCGGCGAAGCGTTCGCCGGGCGAATGACGGTCGGCCGGCGTGTTCTCCGCGCCGATCACGGTGATGGCGTTCGCCGGGCACGAGATCGAGCACAGCTCGCAACCGATGCAGCGTTCTTTGCCGTCGGCGTAGCGGCGCAGCTCGTGCAGTCCGTGGAAGCGCGGCGCGTGCTGCTTCTTCACCGAGGGGTACTCGATCGTCGGCTTCTTCACGAACATGAAGTCGGAACGTGGTCATGAAGCCCTTGACGAGCGCCATGACGTTGTAGAGGTTCTTCCGCTTGTCGACGCTCATCCCCGCACCGCGATGATGACGGCCGTAACGACCAAGTTCAGCGTGGCCACCGGTAAGCAGCACCTTCCACCCGAAGTCCATCAGGCGATCGTAGCGCAGGCGCGGTAACGTCGAGCGCAGCCAGATATAGAAGAACAAGAACAGCACCGGCCTTGACCAGGAACCACACGAGGCCGATCCACGGATTGCCCGCGGGCCCGAAGAGCGGGTTCCAGCCGCCGAGGAACAGCAGCGTCGCAAGACACGACACCGTGATCATGTTGAGATACTCGGCGATGAAAAACAGGCCGAAGCGCAACCCCGAGTACTCGGTGTGGAAGCCGCCGACGAGCTCGGTTTCCGCTTCCACCAGATCGAACGGCGCGCGGTTGGTTTCCGCAACGGCCGTGATGAGATAGATCAGGAAGCCGACGATCTGCGGCACGATGAACCACACGCGCGCCTGCGAGTTGACGATCGCGGCGAGCGACGTCGAGCCGGTGAGGATCAGCACGCCGATGACCGACATCGACATCGAAAGCTCGTAGGAGATCATCTGCGCCGTCGAGCGCACCGAACCGAGCAGCGGAAACTTCGAGCCCGACGCCCAGCCGGCGAGCGAGATGCCGTAGACGCCGATCGAGGTCAGTGAAAAGATGAACAGGATGCCGGCGTTGACGTCGCCCACGCTGTACGCGCCGTTCGCATCGCCGGTGAACGGGATGATCGCAAACGTTCCCATCGCGGTGATCAGCGAGATGAACGGCGCCAGCTTGTAGATCAGCGGATCGGCCGTATTGGGCGTGAGATCTTCCTTGAACATCATCTTGAGCGCGTCGGCGGCGGGCTGCATCATGCCCCACGGACCGACGCGGTTCGGACCGGGACGCAGCTGCATCCAGGCCATGATCTTGCGCTCGGCGAGCATCGAGTAGGCGAACGTCGTGACCACGATCAGCAGCAAGATCGCCGACTTGATCAGCACGATGACCCATAGCGGCACGGCCGCAATCGCGGCGTTCACGCTTGGGCCTCGAGCAGCGCCTTCGCGCTCCGCTTGCCGGCCACGTGAACGTTGACCGCGCCGCGCAGCGCGTTGAGCGGCGCGCTGGGCACGCCTTCGACCAAGACCACCGCGCCCTCGGGCACGTGTTCGTCGAGCACGACGGCCAAGCCGTCGAGGCGCCCGCGATCGGGTCCGGCAACGTCGATGAGGTCGCCGCGCCCGAGCTTCATCGCAGCCGCGGTGCGCGGATGGATCGATGCTTGCGGGCCGATGCGCAGGCCGGCCAGCGTCGTGTCGTGCGCCATCGTGCCGCCGCCGCTGAGGATGTTCGCGGCGACGATCACGCGCAGCGTCTCGCTCTCGACGGCCGCGCGCGGCGGAACCTTCTCGGGTTCGGGCATATCGGGAATCGCCGGAGCTTGCGAGACGAGCACGCCGATGCGGCTCTCGATCTCGTCTGCCGCGGGCAACTGCACGCCGAGCGCTTCGGCCAGCGCGACGAGCATGTCGCCGTCGGCCCACGCTTCGCCCGGTGCGGGCACGCCGGCGACCACCGGCAGCACGTCGCCGGCCAGGTTCGTCGTCGTGCCGGTTTTCTCGAACGCGCTGCACGCCGGCAGCACCAGCGTCGCGAGTTCGGCCGTTTCCGTCATGAAGAGATCGCTGACGACGACGAACGGCGTCTTCTTCAGCGCCTCGATCGCGAGTTCGCGATCCGGCCAATGCAGCACCGGGTTCACACCCATCAGCGCGAGCGTCGTCAACTTGCCGTCGCGGCCGGCTTCGAGCAGCGCTTGCGTGCCCAAACCGTCTTTGCGCGGGAACATTCCGACCGCTTCCGCACCGCGCGCGTTCGGCTGTTCGCCGAGCACGTAGGTGTGCAGCTTCGTGCCTTCGGGCAACTCCGTCGCCCACTTCTTCACCGCGCCGCTCTCGCCCGAGGGCACGCCGTCCCACACCAATGCGATGCGCTTGGCATTCTTCGGCACGGCCTTGACTGCATCGGCAAACGTCGCGGCGCTTACGCTGCGCATGCCGCGCGGCGTGGCGTGGTCGCCGACGGTGATCAGCGTCGCGCCCTTGCGGCGCACGGCTTTGCGAATGCGCAGGTCGAGCACCGGCGCCAGTTGCGCCGGCGAGCGTCCGAACGTGATGATGCACTCGGCGTTCTCGAGATCGACGTGCGTTCCGCCGCGTTGCGCCCGGGAAGGCCTGATGCTGTCCGCTGCTGCGCCAGTCGAGGTTCTCGACGCCCAGCGCGCGGTGGATGTGCTGCAGCAAGAACGCTTCTTCGTTCAAGAGCCGGCCGCCGCCGACCGCACCGGCCGAGCCCGCGCCGCTCTTCGCGATTCCCTCGCGCAGCGCGGTCTTCCAAAGCGTAATCGCATCGTCCCAGCCGATTTGCACCCACTCGCCGTTCTGGCGGTAGAGCGGCTGCGTAAGCCGGCGGTCGTCTTTCACGTACCCGACGTTGTAACGGCCGCGATCGCACAGCCAGCCGTCGGAGATCGCGTCGTCTTCCTCAACGCTCATCGTGCGCTGAACCATCGAGACGCGCGAATCGACGTGCATCTGGCAGCCGACGCTGCACTGCATGCAGGTGGTCGTCGTGCGGTGGTTATCCCACGGGCGCGATTTGAAGCGATATGTCTTCGAGGTCAGCGCGCCGACCGGGCACAGCTCGGTGACGTTGCCGCTGAAATCGGAGTGATACGGCTCGCCGGTGGCGGTCGCGATGATCGCATGGGCGCCGCGGTCGTCGGTGCGCAGCGACTGCTCGCCGGTGATGATCTCATCGAAGCGCACGCAGCGCAGACAGAGTACGCAGCGTTCCTCGTCGAGCACGATCGTCGGTCCGAGATCGACGGCCTTGGGCTTCGACGATTTCGCATCGGCGAGGCGTGAGGCACCTTGACCGTAGGCCATCGCGTAGTCTTGCAGATCGCATTCGCCGCCCTTGTCGCAGATCGGACAATCCAGCGGATGATTGATCAACAGCAACTCGAGGACCGCGCGGCGGCCTTCGTTCGACATCTTGCTCTGCGTGTGCACGACCATCTTGTCGGCGACCGGCGTGTTGCACGCGATCTGCAGCTTCGGCATGCCCTCGATCTCGACGAGACAAATGCGGCACAGACCCGCCGGGCCGAGCTTCGGGTGATAACAGTACACCGGCACGTCGCGCTGGATCAGCTTCGCGGCTTCGACGAGCAGCGTGCCTTTGGGGACGGTGATCTCGATGCCGTCGATCGTCAGCGTGACCTGATCGGTCGCCGGTAAGGTAGCGCTCATGAAGCAACCCGTTCGGGAACGGGTTCGGCGCGTTCACGTAGGCGCGGAACTGGTCTTCGAAGCGGTTGAGCACCGAGCCGAAGAACGGTTCGATCGAATCGCCGAGCGCGCACAGATTCAAGCCGGTGATCTGATGACACGCCGATTTGAGGATGTCGATGTCGGAATCCAGGCCCCGCCCGTCGAGAATGCGCTCGAGCGTTTTCTGGATCCAGCTGCCGCCCTCGCGGCATGGCGTACACTGACCGCACGATTCGTGCGCGTAAAAACGGATCAACGCGTAAGCGGCTTTTACGAAGTCGGTCGTATCGTCGAATACGACCATGGCACCCGAACCGAGCATCGAGCCGGCCTTCGAGATCGTGTCGAAGTCGTAGCTGAGATCGAGGTGCTCGTGAAAGAGACACGCCGAGGAGCCGCCGCCGGGCTGCACGCCGACGAGCGTGCGGCCGTCGCGCAGTCCGCCCGCGCAGTCGTAGATGAGCTGGCGGATCGTCGTGCCCGAGCGGAACTTCGTAGTTGCCCGGCTTCTTGACGTGACCGGAAACCGACACGACTTTGAAGCCCGGCGAACGCTCCGGTCCGGCCTTGGCGAACCACTCCGCGCCGTTGCGCAGAATGTACGGCAGATACGCGAGCGTCTCGACGTTGTTGACGACCGTCGGTTCGCCGTAGAGGCCCTTGATCGCCGGGAACGGCGGCTTGAGCCGCGGCTCGCCGCGTTTGCCTTCGAGCGAGTTGAGCAGACCCGTTTCTTCACCGCAGATGTACGCGCCGGCGCCGCGATGGATCGTGAACTCGAGATCGTAGTCGCCGCCGCAGATGCCTTTGCCGATGTAGCCGGCCGCGCGCGCCTGTTTCACCGCGTCGCGCATGATTTCGAAACCGTCTTGGAACTCGCCGCGGATGTAGATGAACGCGTGATGGCAGCCGATCGCATACGCGCCGATCAAGATGCCCTTCGATGATCTGATGCGGCGTCTGTTCGAGCAGCATGTGATCTTTGAACGTGCCGGGTTCGGCCTCGTCGCAGTTGCACACGAGATAGCGCGGGCGGCCGTTGTCCGGGAGGAACGACCACTTGCGGCCGGTCGGGAAACCCGCGCCGCCGCGGCCGCGCAAGTTCGATCCCATCGCGAGATCCATCACGGCTTTTTGGCCGAGTTCCTTCACCGCGCGTTCGAGCTGCGCGTAGCCGCCGGTCGATTTGTAGACCTCGATATCGCGCAGGTTGAGCTCGCCGATGCCTTTCGTCAGCACCTCGACGACCGGGCTAGCCATTAGTGGTGTCCTCCGTCTCCGGACGAGGGCCGCAATTGCGGTTCGTGCGCGAGCCGCTCGTTCGAGCGCTCCGCGAAAGCCGAATCGCTGACGATCCGGTCGAGCATGATCACGCCGCTGCGATCGCCGACGCCGCCGGCGTTGTTCGGATTCGAGACGCCCACGCCGCCGGCCGATTTGCGGCCCGTCTCGGCTTCGACTTTCCAGTGCCGCTCGGGCGCTTTGGTCTGCGGCCGCGGCTTGACGTCATAGGTGCCGGCGCGCATCGCGGCGAGCATGTCGTCGATCATTTTCGGCGTGAGATCGTACTTGAAGCGCAGGTTCACTTGCATGCACGGCGCGCGATCGCACGACGCGAGGCACTCGACTTCTTCATATGAGAACAAGCCGTCAGCGGTCGTCTCCAGATGTCCGATGCCGAGATGCTCGCGAAAGTACGCCATGATCTCCTCGGCGCCGTTCATTAGGCACGAGAGATTGCGGCAGACTTGCAGCATGTATTTGCCGACCGGCCGGCGGTAGAACAGCGTGTAGAACGAGATCGTCGACTCGACGACCGAGAGCGGCTGATCGAGCAAGTGCGCGATCGCCGCGAGGGCGTTGGGCGACGTATAGCCTTCGTGTTCCTGAAAGAGGTGCGCCATCGGAATCAGCGCGCTGCGCGAATCTTCGTAGAGCCCGATGAGCTCTTCGCATTCCGGCTTTAGTCTGACGAAGAGTTCGTCGAACGCATTGCCCGGCCGCATGATATAGGGATCCCAATCCGCGACCAGATCCACATCGGATGTCGTTGTGGCGTCGCTCATCGGTCGACCTCACCGAAGACCGGATCGAGCGAGCCGATCATGACGACCATGTCGGCGATGTACTCGCCGACCGCGATCTTCTTCAACACTTGCAGGTTGTACATCGACGGCGGACGCGTGCGCACGCGCCACGGACGGTTGTCGCCGTTGGAGACGATGTAGTAGCCGAGTTCGCCGCGCGGGCCTTCGATCGCCTGATAGACGTCGCCCGGCGGAACGCGGAACGATTCGCTGACGATCTTGAAGTGATGGATCAGCGCTTCCATCGAGAGCGCGATCGTCTCTTTCGGCGGCGGAGCGTACTTCGTGTCGGCGATCATGACCGGGCCCGGCGTATTCGAGGTATTTGCGCGCTTGCTCGATGATCCGCATCGATTGGTCCATTTCGTCGAGGCGCACCATGAAGCGCGCGTAGGCGTCGCCTTCGGTGCGCGTAACCACGTCGAACTCGTAGTTTTCGTAACCGCTGTACGGGAACGCGCGCCGCACGTCGTACGGCACGCCGGCCGCGCGCAGCGAGGGTCCGGTGATGCCCCACGCGATCGCGTCGTCGGCGTTGAGGATACCGACGTCGATCATGCGGTCTTGCAGGATCGGGTTCTTCTGCAAGAGCGCGCGCAGATCGCGCATGCGCGGATAGTACATCGCGATCAGCTCGTCGACTTTGCGCAGAAAGCCCTCGGGCAGATCGTCGCGCAGGCCGCCGATGCGCAAGTAGTTCGGATGCATGCGCGCGCCGCCGGAGAGTTCGGTCAGGTCGAGGATGCGTTCGCGCAGATCGAAGGCGTAGAAAAAGCCCGAAATCGCGCCGAGATCGATGCCGCCCGTGCCGAGCCAAACGCAGTGCGACGCGATGCGGTGCAGTTCGCACAGCAGAACGCGCGCATGCTTAGCGCGCGTTCGGGGATGTCGCCCGAAATGCCGAGCAGTTTTTCGACGCCCATCACGTAGCAGCACGCGTTGGAGAGCGGCGAGAGATAGTCCATCCGCTCGATGACGGTCGACGCTTGCGTCCAGAAAAGATTTTCGGCCGACTTCTCGATGCCGGTGTGCAGGTAGCCGATCTCGGGATCGGCTTTCATCACCGTCTCGCCCTCGAGTTCGGTGAGCACTTGCAGCACGCCGTGCGTCGACGGATGCTGCGGTCCCATCGAGATGACCATGCGGCCATCGCCGCTGGGTGCGATCTCCAGGCCCGGTGCGGTGGGAACCACGACGGCGTCGGTCATTGCGCGTCGTCTTTCACGGCTTGTCCGCGCGCGGCCGCGATTTGACGCTGCAGCGCGGCGGCGGTGCGGCCCGAAGCGGGCGTTCCCGCGGCCACGTTGGACTTCAGCGCAAACGACGGGCGCGGCGTCTTCTCACGTCCGGGCCCGCGCAACGGATAATCCTTGCGCAACGGATAGCCTTCCCATTCGACGGGCATCTGGATGCGGCGCAGATCGGGGTGCCCCGAAAACGTTACGCCGAACAGATCGAACACTTCGCGTTCGGCCCAATCGGCGGCCGGCCACAGATCGGTCATCGTCGGCACGACCGGATCGTTTTCCGGAACGCCGCACAACACGCGCACGCGCTCCGGCTGGCCGATTTGCGCGAGCGTGGTCGACGTGCTCGCGAGTTTGATCAGATGATAGACCACGTCGAGACGCGGCTCGCGGCCCGGATAATCGGCGCCGCCGATGTCGATCAGCATCGTGAAGCCTTCGGCGCGCAGCGCTTCGAGCGTCGCGCGCACGTCGGCCGGCGTCACGCGAATGACGCGCGCATCACCGATGTCCGGCCGAACGGCAGTCGGGTCGAGGGCAGTGCCTCCGGCCGGGGGAGTTTGTGAGCTCGGCATTTACGTCGTGCCTCTATGCTCGCGCGAGGATTCCGCCGCGACCGCCTTGGCGTATCTGCTGCTGGATCAGGTTGACGGCGTAGAGCAAGCCGTCGGGCGTCGGCGGGCAGCCCGGCACGTAGACGTCAACCGGAACGATCGTGTCGACGCCCTGCACGATGGCGTAATTATCGAATACGCCGCCCGACGATGCGCACGCGCCCATCGAGATCACCCACTTCGGATCGGCCATCTGCTCCCACAGGCGCCGCACGACCGGCGCCATCTTTTGCGCCACGCGGCCGGAGACGATCATCAAGTCGGCCTGGCGCGGGGACGCGCGAAACACTTCGGAGCCGAAGCGCGCGATGTCGTACTCGGCCGCCGTCGCGGTCATCATCTCGATCGCGCAGCAGGCGAGTCCCATCGTCAACGGCCACACGCTCGAGGATTGCGCCCAGCGCGCAACGTCGTCGAGTTTGGCCAGAAAAAACTGGCCGGGCATGTCGTTTACCGCCACTGAAAGCCTCCGCGTCGCCACACGTATGCATAACCGATGGCGAGCACGACGACGAACGACACCATCTCGACCAGACCGAACGTCCGCAGCTGGTGCATCTGCACCGCCCACGGATAAAATGACGCCGCCTCGACATCGAAAATCACGAACAGCATCGCGATCAAGTAAAACCGGACCGGAAAGCGTCCCGCTACCTCAGAGGTCGGTTCGACGCCGCATTCGTAGGCTTCACTCTTGACCGGATTCGGCTTCTTGCGTCCCATCTGACCGGGCAAACTGCAAAACAGCAATGCGGCGATGAAAGCAACGAGGAGATACAGTGCGACGGGACCATAGGGGGTCATAGATGTGAAAAACTTCACGAAACGGGTGCGGAGCGCCTTCGCCCTCGGACTGACCGCCTGCGCGCTAGCAGCGTGCACAATGGGACCGAACGGATTGGGCGCATCCGCCTACGGGACCGTCACCGGACGCGTCGTCGATGCGCAGTCACTGCAGCCGATTTCCGGTGCGACGATAACGGTCGGGAACATTGTTGCCGTGACGGCGGCCATCGACCAAGGCGCGTTCACATTGCGCAACGTGCCGCTCGGCCCGCATCCGATCACGATCTCCGCCGTCGGGTGGAAAACCTATACGGGCGCAGGTCACTGTGGAGAGGGATACAGGCGCCGATACGGGCGTCATCGGGCTACCGTCCGCCCTCGCCCGCTGAGTCGATTGCCCGGTAAGCTATATAAGCAAGCGTTCAGTTATGCCGGTGGGCGGCCAAAAAGCGCCGGATAATGTCGACGGGGGTGGCAAAACCGATCGCCCGCTCGTCATCGAAGCGCGACTCGGCGAGTCCGATGACCGTGCCGGTCGCCGCATCGAACACCGGCCCGCCCGACTCGCCCGGAATGATCGGCACGTCGATCTCCATCGTGCCATTGCGCACGCTCGCAATTCGGCCGGTATACAAGGAAACGACGGCGTCGAGGCGTTCGTCTTCGAACGCGTCGGGAATCGGATACCCGAGCACGCCGATGTCGCGCCCCGCGACCACCGAGGACATGTCGCCTAAGACGATGGGTTTGAGGTTGGGGGTCGGGATCTCGAGCAGCGCGAGGTCGTCGTCATCATCGCTCACCGCGACCACGCGCAGCGGGACCGGCTTGCCCGTATCGCCGACCTTGGCGCGCAGGCCGCGCGCGTCGGCCACGACATGCGCGTCGGTGAGGATGCGCGAGCCCCACGCACCGCTCTCGATGATCGCGCCGCTCCCGTAGGCTTCGTCCCACTTGCCCTTCCGCTTGGGATCGTCGGCCGGAATCTGCATCGTGATCAGCACGACCGAAGGGTGGAGGCGCTGGTAGAGCTGCGTGTACGGTTCGGGCCCGGCGGCGACGGGCTGCGCGGCGCGCGCGCAGGCCGTCAACCCAATCACGATGAGTAGCGCGATGCAGCGCAGCGAGAACATCAAGCCGAGCGCGCGCCCGCATCCAGACGCGCGACGATCGCCGCCCGCAAGCGGTCGATGCCGTCGTTGGCGGTCGCGCTCACTTGGATCGCCTCCGGCGGCAGCGCCGCGCGCGCGGCGTCATCCAGGCGATCGATCTTGTTGCACACCAGCAACGTCGTCTTGTCCGCGAGGTGCAGTTCGCCGAGAATCGTTTCCACGCTCGCGCGCTGGCGCGGCCAATCCGGATTCGATGCGTCGACCACGTGCAGCAGAATGTCCGCCACGTCGAGTTCTTCGAGCGTCGCGCGGAACGCGTTGATCAGTTCCTTCGGCAAGGCGGTGATGAACCCGACGGTGTCGGCGAGGCGAATGCTGCGGCCGTCGCCGATGTAGACGCGGCGCAGCGTGGGATCGAGCGTCGCGAACGGCTGATCGGCCACGAACGCGTTGCCGCCGGTGCCCGCGAGCCGGTTGAGCAGCGATGACTTGCCGACGTTGGTATATCCGACCAGCGCAACGTAGGGATCGCGGCCGCTGCCCGAACGCCGGGTGGCGCGCTGTTTGCGCACTTCGTCGAGCTGCCGCCCGAGCAGCGTGACGCGCGCCGCGATCTTGCGCCGGTCGACTTCGAGTTTCGTTTCACCGGGGCCGCGCGTGCCGACGCCGCCGCCCAAGCGCGAGAGCGCGATGCCCGAACCGATCAGGTTGGATTGACGGTAGCGCAACTGCGCGAGTTCGACTTGCAACTGTCCTTCGCGCGAACGGGCGTGCTGCGCGAAGATGTCGAGGATCAGCATCGTGCGGTCGACGATCGGCAGCGGCACCGCCTTCTCGAGGTTGATGCGCTGCCGCGGACGCAGATCGTTGAACACCATCAGCACGTCGGCGTCGAGTTCTTTCGCGCGTTCCGCGATCTCGCGCGCCTTGCCGCTGCCGACCAGCGTCACCGGATCGACGTGCGGCAGCTTCTGGATCACCTCGCCCACGATGACGACGCCGGTGGCGCGCGCGAGCGCGGCGAACTCCGCGAATTCCGGTGCCAGCGGCGCCGCGCGGTCGCTCAAGTCGACGGCAACGAGAAGCGCCCGCTGCGGGCGCGGCGCCACCGTGTTCAAACGCGAGTGGTGTTGAAGATCCGGATCAGCCATGCGAGTCCGTCGTTGTAGCGGGGACCGGGTCGCTCGAGGATCGCCGGGTCCGGGAGATATGCGATCCGATGCTCGCGAACGGCGCGCAGCGCGTTCCACGGGGGCCGATCGAGCACGGATTGCAACTGTACCGTCGGATCAGCAATCAGTACGTCGGGTTGCATCGCGATCAGCGCTTCAGCGCTATATGCGCCGTAGGCACCCGTCATGTGCGCCGCATTGACCCCGCCGGCGAGTTCGAGCAGCTTGGCGATGTAGGATCCGGTGCCGACCGTGAAGATCGGCCCGGTCCCGAGCACCACGAACGCGCGCAGCGGCGCGGCTCGCTTGCGCACGGTGTGCATCAACGCGGTTGTCCGGCCCCGCAAACGGTCGGTGAGCGCGTGCGCCGCATCGTCGCGACCGGTGAGTAAACCCAACGCTTCGATGTCGACGAAGATGTCGTCGAATCCGTTGTCATTGAGCAACACCGTGCGAATGCCGGACTTGCGGATGTCGGCTGCGGGCGCCGATTGTGAATTGATGCCGACCACGACGTCGGGCCGCAAACGCACGATCCGTTCCACGTCGGCGGAAGCGTAGCTCGATATGACCGGCAGCGCGGTTGCGGCCTTCGGATAGTCGGTGTACTGCGAGACGCCGACGACCATCGCGCCCGCGCCGATCGCGAACAGGTCTTCGGTCAGCGAGGGGATCAGCGAGACGATGCGCCGCGGGAGGTCGACGCGCGACGGCGCAGATGCCGCGCAACCGGCGATCGCCAGCGCCGCGGCCAGCGCGAAAACGCGTACGAAGGACACCTCGCTGGCGATACGCCGGGCAGGTCGGTGGGCCTGCGCCGCGCAAATTCGGCCGTACTCGCGTGAACGGGAAGCCGGTTGGAATCCGGCACGGTCGCGCCACTGTATGCGGGGAGCCGCCGGCACGTCACTCCGATCCGTCGGGGGAAGGCACCGGCCTAAGGCACCGATCCGCAAGTCAGGATACCGAGCTCGCGAGTAACAACTGCACTTCCGCCTCGCGAAAAGGTTGGTATCGGTCATGGTTTCCCTTCAACGCGCGCGTGCGCTTCTGGCGCCGTGCGTCCTCGGCGTTGCGCTGTTCGGCACGCCGTCGGCCGGCGCAGCCCAAACGGCTCCCGCCCCCGCCCCGTCCGCATCGGCGTTGCCCGAGATCGGCACCGTTACGACGAGCGACCGGCGCAACGAACCAATTGCGAACACGACGCATCCCACATTCGTCGTCGATCGCAAGACGATCGAAGCGAACGGCTACCGCACGGTCGGCGAAGCGCTGGCCAACGTGCCGGGTGTCAACGTGTTCTCCTATGGACCGTTCGGCGCAGCGAACAACTACGGCATTCGCGGCACGACGTCGGCGCAAACGCTCGTTCTGCAAGACGGCATGCCGATCGCAACCGGTTCCAACGGCACGGTCGATCTCGGTTCGCTCGCGACGATCGGCGTGCAGCGCATCGAGGTCGTGGAAAGCGGCAGCTCGACGCTCTACGGCAGCGGCGCGACGGGCGGCGTGATCAACATCATCACGTCGGTCGAAGCGCAGCCCTACGCGCGCTATTCCGACGGCACGTACGGCAATCAGGATATCGCCGCACAAGCCGGCATCGGCGGCCTTGCCGTTTCGTTCGAACGCCACACCGCGACGAACATCTATGACTATCCGGCGTTTAACTATCCCGGTGGCAACGCGACGCCGGCCGGCACGCGCGTCAACGACGGCGGTCAGCAAACCGTCGGGCGCGTCTCCTATTTCGCGCAGCTCGGCGGGGGTTGGACCGCCCATCTCGCCGCGGGCGACAACGGCATCGATGCCGGCGTTCCCGGCGGCCTCTCGTTCCTGACGCCGGCCGCAGAACAAGGCACGAACCGCACCGACGGCCTCCTCGACATCGCGCACAGCGCGGGGCCGGCCACGTTCGACGTCACGCTGTCCAGCGTCGTGCAGAAGTTGAGATACTTCGATACACTGGCCGACCTCACCGGCGCCGGCCCGGGCTTCGGGGAACAGAATACGTTCGATGCGCGGTCGCAAGTGTCGCTGCGCTATGCGACGTCGGGTGCCAACACCGATCTCGTTACCGGCATCGATCTCGCGCGTGAGACCGCGCTGCTCACGTTCCCGCCCTCAACGCCGCCGCAAGGCGCGATCGGCGCAGCTCAATCGCAAGCCGCGCTCTACGCGCAGGGCGGCTACAACGCCGGATCGGTGTTGCGACTGATCTTCGGCCTGCGCGGTGAAAACGACGGGCCCGCCGGCAGCGTGCTCGCGCCGTCGTTCGGAACGCGCGTGCAACTCGGCGCCGCCCAGCTCAGCGGCAACGTCAGCGAATCGTTCCGCGTCCCGACCTTGGTCGATCTCTACTATCCAGGATTCTCGAATCCGAACTTGCTGCCTGAGAAGCTCTCGAACTTCGATACGACGCTCGCGTTTCCGCACATCCTCGGCGGCATCTCGGCCGGCTACTTCGGCCGTGACGGCTCGAACCTGATCGTGCTCGACCCGGCGACGTTTCTTCCGTTCAACGCCTCGCGCATCTCGGTGAACGGTTTGCAGTTCACCATTGCAGCGCCGCCCATCGCCGGGCTGCGCCTTTCCGTGAGCGTCACCAACGTGTATCGCGCGATCGACACGACGACCGGCGTGCGCCTCTCCAGCACCCCGCCGATCATCGCGACGCTCGGCATCGAGCACCCCTTCGATGCCGGCCCGCTCGCCTTCGGCGCCCACCTGCGCGTCGTCGGCTCATCACCGGACGTCCCAAACTTCAGCGGCGGCCCCTCACTCACCGACCCCTACGACGCCTACACAACAGCCGACGCCTTCCTCCGCTACCGCATCGCCAAATCCGCAATAGTCTCGGCCCGCGTCCTAAACCTCACCAACCAATACTACGCACCAATCTTCGGCTACCCCGCCCCCGGCCGCACCCTACAACTAGAACTAGCCACCCGCTAAACAACGCGCTCGCGCAGGGAAGCCCTGGGGGGCGGGTATTAATGAGTTCATATTTTCCCCGTGTCATTCCGAGCGAAGTGCCGCAGGCACGTAGACGAGGAAGGCGAGATGATCTCGGCGATTAGCGTGCGACCGCGAAGGCGGGAGCAGTGGTTAATTTCGAACCTTTTTTTCAACCACTGCTCGCGCCTTCGCGCTCGCACTCGGTAGCAAAGATCGTGGCGGTCCCTCGACGTCGCGCCTGCGGCGCTTTGCTCGGGATGACATGGCACGTTGGTGGCGTTCATGCGCGGCGGCGGGGGAGGGCTACCATGGTGCCGTCTTCGGTGCGGCCGACGGCGATTTCTGCGCCGTAGGCGCGCGTGAGGAGGTCGGCGCGGAAGACGGCGTCGATCGGGCCGTCGGCGAGGACCGTGCCGTCGCCGACGAGCACGATGCGATCGACCGATGCAACGGCAAGATTGAGATCGTGCAGCACGACGGCGATCGCAGCGCCGTCGGCGACGAGCCCGCGCAGGATGTCGAGCGTCGCGTACGCGCCGCCTAAATCGAGATGGCTCGTCGGCTCGTCGAAGAGCAGCGTGGGCGTCTGCTGCGCGAGCGCGGTGGCGATCCACACGCGCTGGCGTTCGCCGCTCGAGAGCGTATCGAGCAATCGTTCCGCGAACGGTATGAGGCCGACGCGCTCGAGCGCCGTTTCCACGATCGCCTCATCTTCCGGCGGCCCGCTCCATTGCCACCACGCACGATGCGCGAGCCGGCCCAGCGCCACCGCATCGCGCACCGTGACGTCGCCGTCGGCGTGCTCTTCGGCCGCAACGAGCGCCACGCGGCGCGCGCGTTCGGCCGGTGAGAGCCCGTGCACGAGCGCGCCGTCGACCGCCACGCTGCCCTGCATCGGCGCGAGCGATCCGGCGAGCGCGCGCAGCAGCGTCGATTTTCCCGAGCCGTTCGGCCCGACGATCGCTACCAATTCGTGCGAATGCAGCGTCAGTTCGACGCCGTGCAAGACGATGCGGCCGTCGTACCCGAGCACGAGCCCGCGCGCGTCGATCACGCGACGCGCCGGCGGCGAAACGCGATGAACAGAAACACCGGCACGCCGATCAACGACAGCAGTACCCCGATCGGCAACTCGATCGGCGGCGCGGCCGAGCGTGCGAGGGTGTCGGCCAGCACGACGATCGCGGCGCCGGCCGGAATGCTCGCGGGCACCGTCCAGCGCATATCCGAACCGCAGATCGCGCGCACGAGATGCGGCACGATCAGCCCGACGAATCCGATCACGCCGCTGACGCTCACCGCGGCGGCAACGAGCAGCGACGACGCGATCAGCGCGAGCCAGCGCGTGCGCGAGAGATCGACGCCGAGCGCCACGGCGCGCGCATCGCCCAACCGGATCGCGTTGAGCGCCGGCACTACGGCCGCGGCGAACGCAAAGCCGAGCGCCGCGTACGCCGCCGCCCAACCGAGATCGGTCCAGCCATGACCGGTGAGCGAGCCGCCGAGCCAGGCGAGGATACTCAGCGACACGCTCGCGCTCGGCGAGAGCATGATGACGAGCGTCGTCATGCCCGCAAAGAGCGACGTGACCGCGATACCGGCCAGAATCAATCGTTCGGGCGACACCCCGCGTCCGCGCCGCGCGAGCGCGGCCACGCCGACCGTCGTCGCAAGTGCGGCCGCAAATGCAATGCCGGCATAGAACGGCGAGGGAACGCCGAGGGCGATCGCAATCGCGATGGTGAACGCGGCGCCCGCGCTGCCGCCGGTAAGATATGGATCGACCAAGCCGTTGCGCAACATGCTTTGCAGCAGGCTTCCGCTCACGCCGAGCGCGGCGCCCACGAGCATCGCGATCGTGACCCGCGGCAAACGCAGCGCCCATACGATGGCGCCGGCGTCTCCACCGGCATTCGGGTGCGCGAGCGCACCGAGCACGCTCGAAAGCGGCAGGTTGACCGAACCGATCGCCACGCCGGCCGCGACGGCAACGAGCAAGAACACGATCAGCGCCGCGAGGCTGATGCTGCGACGCAGCGTCAGGGTCATCGAACGGCCCTTCAGCGATGCCGCGTTCACTCCTCGCCGCACAAAAACAAACGCGCCCCGCAGACGAATCTGCGAGGCGCGCTTGACGACGTATCGTTTACGTCAGTCCGGGTTTACGGCCACTTGACGATGGCTTCGACACCAAACTGGGCATTCGAGTAGTACTTGTTCCCGCCGATGCCGACGAAGAACGGTTGGCTCGTCTTGTCGCCGCGGACTTCACCGCGGAGAATGACGTTGTTGTTCGGAGCGTACTGGATTGTTGCCGTAGCTTCACCCCAGCGCATCGATTCGCCGGTACGAAGACCGCCGTAGTCGCCGAAGCCCTCGCCGCGTAGCGTGGCGCTCCATTGGCTGTTGATCGTGTAGTTCACGTAACCCGCGAGACCATCCCACGTACCCGTACCGTAACCGACGATCGCGGTGCCGGGGCCGTTGAGGATGTTCGAGTTCGTCTGTTGACCGGCATCGCCGTTGAGGACGAACTTCAGGTTCGAGAGTGCGTTCCACGTCAGCACGACGTCGATGAGGCTCTTGTTCGGACGCGCCGGCGAGACGACGAAGAGTCCCGGCGTGGCCATGGCATACGCTTCTTCGACTTGGCCCGTGTAACCGTCGACCGTTGCCGAGAAGGCTTTGCTCGGATTCCAGATCGCGCCGCCCTCAAAGGTCAGCGAGTTGGAGTCGCTGGCTTCAGGAGCACCGCCGAAGTTATTGAACGGGGCCGGGAAGTTGTTCTGAGGCGCGTTCAACGCCCAGACCGTGTCCCAGCCCTTGTTGAGGCCGGCGACGAACGAGAGGTTCCCGTTCATCGCCCAGGTGAGACGGCCGCCGGTGTGCGTGAACGGCACCGCGTAACCGAAGAGAATCGAGCGCGAGAAGTTGAGATCGCTCGGGCTCTCGATGACTTCGGCGCCGGCCAGCGTTTCGAATCGGCCGACGATACCGGTGAATTGACCGCTGCTCAATTGCAGGTAGGCCTGCGTGAGATCGATCGACGGACCCGACAAGACCGTTCCCGTGCCGTTAAGGCTCGGAGCGCCGTCGAGTTGGCTCTTGGGCCATGAGTTCGTGACGTTGGCGTCATCGCCGAAGATCGCCTCAACCTTGCCGCCGATGGGACCGTTGTAGGCGACTTGCAGGTTGAAGTTGTGGAACTGGATTTGCTGATTGAGATCGTCGAAGACGCGCCCGGTGATGAACGAGCCGCCGGGGGATCCCACCGCGCTCGCAATTGAGGCCGAGGTGTAACCCGCGTCAGCGTATCCGCTAACCTGGAGCAAATGGGGCGGCGGAGTCGGTGTGGGGGAGGGCGCCGGTGCAGGTTGTGCAGGAGCGGGTGCGGCTTGCGCCACCACTTCGTCTGCGCCCGCAGGTGATGCATTCCACATCGCAATCGCCCCAACGATTGCGGCGAGAGATGCTAGTCGTAGTTTCAAGTGTTTCCTTTTCTCATAAAGAGCGTTCGCCCGCGCAAGGACCCCACAGCCACGCGGGCTCCGGGGAAAACGGCCGAACGGAGGCAGGCTCCCCGCGCAGGCGCGCGAGGACTGACCTCCTGATAATATTATCCCACGATTCGACTAGCGGCAACCACTATTGGTAGGAGAGGTCGCCTTTTTTGCTATGCAAATGGCGAGTCAGCAAGCAGGCGGGTCCTCGGACGGCCTGCGACTATTGCGCCGGTGACTCCGCGGTGACGCCGCTGTGCGCGTCGCCGGACGAGACCCAGCCGTAGTGGCCCCGATTGGGCCCCGAGGTCAGCTTGACCCCCACCGTATCTTGGGCGACGGAGGAGTAGCGCGGCTTAGAACTTAGCGGATCGCACGCGACGACGATCGCGTGCGTGCCCGATTTGGAGAGCACCGTATGCGTGAGGACGTCGGATGTGTTCTTCATGGCCCCGCTGACGTAATCGATCGCGCGCTGACGCGAATCCCACACGAGCACGTCGGGATCGAAATCGCTCGAGCGCAAAACGACAGCGGCACCCGTCGACAACGAGCACGAACTCGCGTCAGCTTGCGACGCCGAAAAGCATAGCGCCGCCAGTAGTGCGGCGATGACCGAACGTACCACGCGGCCCTCTGCACCGAATGTCGCTCGCGGTCCTGGCGCAGCCGCTGTTCTTGCTGGGTAACGCTCGCACTTTCAGGGAACGAGCAAGTACGTGAAAAAATTCGTTCGTCCGCTCGCAGCGGGTGCCGGGGTAACGGGCGCGCTCGCCGTGTTCAACCGCAGTGTGAGCAACGGGCCCGAACCCGTAAACGCGCTGGGCGGTACCGTTCGGCGTTGGAACTGGCGCGGCCACGGCATCTTCTCCACCGAGTCCGGGACCGGTCCGCTGATCGTGCTCGTGCATGGCGTCTACGCAGGCGCATCGTCGTACGAGTATCGCAAACTCTTTCCGCTGCTTGCCGCAAACCATCGCGTGGTGGCGTTCGATTTACTCGGCTGCGGGCTCTCCGATCGTCCGAACCTGGGCTATTCCGCCGATCTCTTCACCGAGCTCGTTATCGACGCGATGGCCGACGCCGGCGGTGCGGATCCCGTGACCGTCGTCGGGTCATCGCTCGGCGCGGCCTTCGCTATTCGCGCCGCAGCGCGTACGAAACAACGCATCGCCGGCGTGGTCGCGATTTGTCCGACGGGTCTCGGCGGCGTGCTCGACCGCACGCCCAACGGCGCGCAGCTTGCGCTCACGGGCACCGTGCGCACGCCGCTGCTCGGAGAGGCGTTGTTCAACGGCCTTGCCTCGCGGCCGTCGATCCGCTATTTCTTGGGCCGCGCCAGCTACGCGGACGCCACCAGCGCGACACCGGAAATCATCGATCATTACTACGCCGTCGCGCACCAGCCGGGCGCGCGTTACGTGCCCGCGCACTTCGTCGGCGGGATGCTCAACTGCAACATCGCGCAGGATCTGCCGTTCGTCGACGCGCCGATTTTGGTTGCCTGGGGCGAACACGCATCGTCGTTCTCACCGCTTGCGAACGCGGGTGAATTTCTCAAGCTCGCGCAGAACGCGAAGCTCGTGACGTTCGCAAACTCGGGCTTGTTGCCGCACGAGGAAGAACCCGAAGCCATGTGTGCGGCCATCGAGGCCTTCCAAAACTAGGGTTGCCCGTTGCCGTTGCTCCATGGCAGCGTGGTCGGCGCGTCCTGCGGTGCGGGGTTGCTCGCGGCACACGAACCGGTGCCGGCTACGCACGAGTACACGACGTGAATCGTCGTGTCGTCGGGAGCGGGCGAAGCGAAGGCCGGTAAGGGGCCGCTCCAACCCGCATCGTCGCCTTCGTGATAACCGGCCGGATTCGCCGCGTCGGCAACGCCGCTGACCATGACGTACGGCGGCTGGGCGAAGAGGCGCAACGTGACCGTATACCGACCGTGCGCGAGCGGACTGACGGTGCCGTTTGCATCCGCCGGCCCGGCGTCGCTCGTGATGGCGAGCGAGAGTCGCGATTCTTGCACGAACGGTGAGCACTGTACGTCGATCGCGGCATCCGGACCGTCGCCCGCGGTGCCGCACAACGGAACGCTCTGCGCCGTCGGCGTGACGTCGACCGCGATGCGCAGCGGCGACGACGACGCTGCGGCAGCTTCGAGATAGTGCTGGGCGCTCCACGCGGATGCGCTTTCGAGCGCGGGGATCGCCGCGGGCACGGTCGTGAGCGTTGCGGGCGCTGCCGCGATTTGCGCGCCGATCGTCGCGGCAACATAGCGCTCGTAGCGGCCGAGCGCGGTCTCCACACCGGGCACGATTAGCGCTTTCGCTTCGGCAACGCTCGCGGCGCGCGCCGTGCCGGCCACGCCCGCCACCGCCGAGGCGGCCAAGATCGCCAGCATCGCGATCAGGACCAGCGTTTGCGCGAGCATCTATTGCAGCGCCGGATCTGCAATCGCCGCCGGCAGTTGCGTTTGCGGTGCGTAGCTCGCGGGCGCCAGCTGCGTTGCGAGCGTGACCGTCGACTGCACCGCAACATTGCATGGATTGGGCGGATAGGCGACCGCGACCGTCAGGGTGTCGCTCGGCGCATCGTAGGTGAGGTTGACGTTCATCGAGACGATGCTCGTAGCGTTCGCCGACCCGCAATACGCGCGATGCACGCGCACCCCCGCGACGTAGTTCGCCGCCGATGCGAACGCCCACGCGTGATCGGCCGTCGCCGTGGCGCGCTGCGCGGGATCGGCAACGTTCGCGGCGGGATAGTAGGCGGCGGCCGCGCGAGCGCGTTCGATCGCGTTACGCGCGATGCCGGTAGCCGCGCCGCGCAGCAGTTGCGCCTGCGACGCGCGCGCGAGTGAGGGCAACAGCGCAAGGGCGAGCACGCTGCCCACGACGAGCAGCGCGACGCAGACCACGACTTCGATTAGGCTGAACCCGGCTTCGCTGCGACGCTCAGTCATCGAACGTCGGATCGGCGTGCATGTCCGCGCAAGCCGTGAGCGCGGCGGAGAACGCGACCGGTTCCCCGAGATCGCTCGCAACCTGCCGCGCGCCGCGCGCCTGCACGGCATTGCTCGCGTAGTTGACGGGATACGGATCGGCGATAGTACCGGCCAGCGCAGAGCCAGGCGGCGGCCACAGCGCAACCGGCCACGTCCGCTCGGCGGTGCCCGGCGCGGGTCCGGTAAACGCGAACGTGTAGCCGCCCGTGACGCTGTAGGCGGTGACGACGATACGCTGATTGCCGTTCGGCAGCGCCGCATAGCCGTACGCCGCGGGAACGTAGTACGCCGGACTGTTTTGGAAATCGTACCCGGGCGCGCAATCGGTGAATGCGCCGTTGCGTATCTCCGGAAATGCGGCATTCGCTTCGCAGCGGCCGTTGCACGCGTACGTCAAGACTTGGGTGTAGGCCGACGGCCGGTTTCCGGCGACCAGATCGATCGTGGTCTGCACCGGATCGCCGTCGATCGTCACTTCGACGACGTTGTTGCCGGTCGTGATGTGCGAACCGTCAACATCCAGCGCGTGCGAATCGGCTGCGACCGCCGTGATCCCGGCAGCGTTGAAGAGACCGCCATCCACGTTTCCCGAAACCGGGTCGGTGTGCGACGCTAATGCCGGCGCCGGAATCGTGGTGACTGTCAGGCTTGCGATCGGCGAGACCGCAACTTGCGCTTGCAGCGCGGGATCGCACGGGTTCAACGGACCGGCCGCGGCGGCGCGCACGAGTGCCGGCGGCTGCGCCACATAGAGCGCGAACGATGTGCCGCCGGCGTTGCGCTGCATGAATTCGACCGCGTCGCCGCAGCCCGAAGCGGGCTTCCACACCGCGACGGCCGAGAGCGCATCCGAACGCAGCATTCCGGAAACGACGTCGAGTTGCGCCGCCGCATCGGCGCGCTGCGCGAGCAGGTTGACGTTCCAGCCGATTTGGCGCACGGCCTCAAACCCGGCCAGCGCGACGAACACGAACAGCGCCGTCGCAACCAGCACTTCGATCAGCGTGAAGCCCGCCTCGCGCGATGTTTCGCTCGCGTACATGAGCGCAGCAGTGCCCGCCTCGCGATTCCGGTAGTCGCGAGGCATATAATCCTGACTCGCGGGCACTAGCCACGCGGTGAAGCCCGCGTTCGTCGCGCCCATGGTCCTCGCGCTCGCCGCGTGCGGCGGGGGAGCCGGCGGCATTTCGAGCGCAGGCGGCACATCCGCGATCGCGACTCCAAGCGCGACCGGAGCCTCCACAACCGCAGCCCCGAGCGCGAGTCCCACAACTCCGCCCGGAGCCACGGTTGCCGGTAGAGTGGTCACGATACCGGCGGATGCGTACGGACCGGCGGCAATTGCCGGCGCAACGTACGCATCCGCGGATGCATCGCAAACCAGCCCGCTCGCAAATGCTACGGTGATTGTTGGACCCAGTGCCGGTCATGGGCGCCACGCCACCGGCGCTACTGCCGGCTGGCGACGTCTCGGCGACGACCGATGCGAACGGCGCGTTCGCGTTGACCCCGCCGATCGCACCGGCACCAACATCGAGCGCCGAACCGTTCGTGATTCCGCCGGACAATCTCACCGGCTTCGTACCGCCCGCGAGCGGTTACTACGTCGAAGTGTTCGGCGCAGCGGCTGACGGCAAGAGCGCCGGCGCTCCGCTGCCCTTGCATCGCTTCATCGCCGCGGGCACCGGCCTCGCTCTCCGCGTCTCAAGCACATCCACTGCCGAAGCTGCGGCGCTCATCGCAATAAATGCCGATCGCGCCGCCAACGGCGCCGGTCCGCTGATCTTCGATGAATCCGCCGAAGAAGCAGCGCGACTTCACGCAAGCGATGAATCGTCAGCGAATTACTTCTGCCACTACGACA
Organism: Vulcanimicrobiota bacterium; assembly: GCA_963845455.1. Taxonomy (GTDB): domain Bacteria; phylum Vulcanimicrobiota; class Vulcanimicrobiia; order Vulcanimicrobiales; family Vulcanimicrobiaceae; genus Lustribacter. The sequence goes on from CAWJSM010000012.1 coordinate 323,068, forward strand.
CGAAAAACGTGGGCCCGTCCTCGCGCTACGTCGTCATTGGCGCCGTCGGACTGATGGCCGAGAGCCTTGCGCTCGTTTCGGGCACGGGCACCCTCGCTTTCGGCTATGCCGAAGCCGCATTTCTAGCAGAAAAGACGCAAACTCCGCCCGGCGGTCATTATCTCAACGTGGTCGACACCGCACATCAGTGGGCCGGTCTTGCCGCCGTCAACGCGACCACTCCCGGATTCGCCAACGTCGACTACGAGCTTGTCACGCCGAATGCCGCCGACACCGTGGTTGGCGCGTCCGGCTACCCTCTATCGACTCCCTGTCCCGCCGGCACCGTTGTCAACAACTCATAGAAATGCCGCCGCATCTTTAGCAAATTTAATTTAAAGTGAGATTCAAATCCATCGGAATCGTTTCCCAACGTTCTCCGTTGGATCGGATCTCAATTGCCGGCGGCCCGGATTCGACAAAGCCGCCGGACCGGTAAAGCCTCAACGCCTGCGCGTTATGTGCATACGCGGCAAGTTCGATATGTGTAACTGCACGTGCTCGTGCTTTATCGATAGCAAACAATAGCAACGTCCGGCCGAAGCCCTTTCCGCGATACGACGCCTCGATAACCATTGCCAAGGCCGCCCGATTCTCGCGCAAATATAGCGTGACTTCGCCGACGATGGCGCCGTCGATTTCAACAAAGATGGTGACCATTTTCCCGGCCGCAAGCGCAGCTGTCATTCGCCACGCGCGTTCTTCCGTGTCAAAGGGAAGCTCCGTGCGAATCCATTGATTTTCCGCGGCAACTCCAGCGATCAATCGAACGATCTCTCCGGCTTCCTCCGGGCCGGCTTCGCGATAGGTCGGATTCATCGTACCGACCCTGCTCGTTTTTCCGCCTGCATCCTGCCGGCGAACGGCCTGCACAAAAGAACCCCGACTACGTGTCGCTGCCCCAGCCTCCACTCGGCGGCGTGATGATTGCATCGACTCCATCTTCTGCGAACGCAGGGTCGTTCGTGTCCTGCAATGGCGTCGACACCGCGTTGCCGGATTCCGGCGCGACCGCCGCGACGTGAAATACGAGAGTGTACGCCAATCCACACACTTGCTGTGGGGGCAAGAACGTGACATCCAGCCACTTCGATTTGACGTTGGCGACCTCGATCGCGTACGAGCCCCACGGTGCGCCGTCTCGCCAAACATCAAGACGACTGAGAAACTCGCGCCCGGATCGGTGATCGGCGTGCGCGTTCCGCAGCCCTGGCGGGTGATCGCATTGCCGTGATATGGATCGGATTGGATGCGAGGCAACTCGAAAACCCGAGCGGATCGGAAGCACCGGCAACGCAGGCCGGCGGCGTCGGAACTGGCGTGGGAGTCGGGTTCGTGGCTGTCAATTGTGCAAACCGGCGGTTGACCCGCATAGCCCGGCGGACACGTACTCGGTCCGCTCGGCGTTGGCGCGGCGGCTACGTCGCAGACACCAGGCATCGTGGCGTCGAGCGTATAGCCGGCTGGACACGAAGCAGCGGGTGGCGTGATGGCTGCGAGCGTGCACGTTTCGGTGCCGGGACAGGTTGGGCTCGGAAGCGGCTGCGCTGATGGCGCTTGCGGCGGCGTCTCAAACGCGACCGGCGTGCTGCTGCTGAGCGGGACCTGACACGGGATCGTTACGTTCCGCACATCGGTCGCATAGGCGAGATGCAGAACAAACGCGCCGCTTGCCGGACACGGATGACTCGTTCCGTTTGTCCGGCCGGCGACGAAATTCGCGAACGCGGTGACCGAGCCGCGGCTATCGATTGCGAACGCGAATCCCGGTGCGCCGAGCGGTGCGGCAGTTTCGCTGATTGCGACCGTGCTGTCGTACGACGGTCCGCTGCGCGCTGCAAACGCGGGATCGCCCGGCATGCGCGCGTAAACGCGCGCGCGATAACCGCTGCCGGTTTGCGCCGGCGCGAACACGACGGTCGCCGCATCGAAGGCAATCGCCGTGCGGCGCGCCTCGTCAAATACGGCGCCGACGTCGCGGCCGGCGGACGCGACCGCCGGCGAAGCACCCGCGAGAAACAGGGTGCCGATCGTTCCGATGACGATCACGACGATTGCCGTCACCACGATCGTCTCGATCAGCGTGAATCCCGCCTCGGCCCGCCGCATACGCGGCTTAGTGCCGCAACGGGCCTGCGATCATTCCTTCGGCGTGACGGGATTTACGGGAGGGCGGCCGGCAAGGACCGCGATGACGTTTTCGCCCGCCATCAGGGCCATCTTGGTGCGGGTTTCGGTGGTGGCGGATCCGATGTGCGGTGCGAGCACGGTGTTCGGTGCGGCGAGCAGCGCCGGATCGACGGCGGGTTCGCGTTCGAACACGTCGATGCCGGCGCCGCGGATTGCGCCCGAGGTGAGCGCACGCGCGAGCGCCGTTTCGTCGATCACCGGGCCGCGCGCGGTATTGATGACGAACGCCGATCGCTTCATCAGGGCGAACTCCGCATCGCTCAGGTAGTGGCGCGTAGCCGGCGTCAGCGGCAGGTGCAGCGAGAGCACGTCGCTCGATGCCAGCAGCGCTTCTTTATCGACAAAGTGCGCGCCGGTCTCTTCTTCGATCGCTTGCGCGACGCGGCGCGAGTTCGCATAGATGACGTGCATGCCGAAGCCGCGGCCGCGGCGCGCAACGGCGGTGCCGATCCGTCCGAAGCCGGCGATGCCGAGCGTCCGTCCGGCAAGCTCCGCACCGTGGAACTCCATCATCATCCACTCGCGAAACCGGCCGTCCCGCACGTAGCGGTCGGCCGGAACAACATTTCTTGCCACCGCGAGCAACAGCGCCCAAGCGAAGTCCGCTGTTGCGTCAGTGAGCACGCCGGGTGTATTGGTAACCGTCACACCGCGCCGCGCCGCCGCCGCCACGTCAATGTTGTCGTAACCAACCGCAACGTTGGCCACAACTTTGAGCCTGGGACATTGGGCCAGGATCGAATCGTCGATCCGATCGGTGAGCAGCGATACCATCGCGTCCGCGTTGCGCGCGTGCGAAACCAGTTCTTCCGGGGTATACCCAACGTCGGCGCCGTTGGCGTCCACGGTTGCGTGGGTTGCAAGCAGCTCCAGCGCCTCACGCGGGATGGCTCGCGTGACCACGACCATAGGTTTCGCCATTTCACCCTCCGAAAGCGTGGCACCACATGCGCACCGAGATAGACACGTCGATCTTCAAGAGTTACGACATCCGCGGCATCGTTCCGGCGCAACTCAACGAGGATATCGCCTACGCGATCGGCCGCGCGTTCGTCGAGGTGCTCGACCGTAAGAATATCTGCATCGGCCGCGACATGCGGCCCTCAGGCGAAGCGTTCATGGCGGCCCTCTCGCGCGGCGCGACCGATGCGGGCGCCGACGTCACGCAGGTCGGCTTGATCTCCACCGATGCCATCTACTTCGCCGTCGGTCACTACGGCTTCGACGGCGGCATCATGATCACGGCGTCGCACAATCCGGCCCAGTACAACGGCTTCAAGTTTTGCCGCGAAGAAGCGATCGCGATCTCGATCGAAACGGGCTTAGCCGAAATTCGCGACAAAGCGATCGCTGGCGATTTCAAACCGGCCGCCGCGCGCAAGGGCACGGTCAAACAGCAAGACATCCTCGAAGGCTTCGCCGATCACTGCCTCTCCTTCATCGACGACATCAGCGCGATCAAGCCGTTCACGATCGCGATCGACGCCGGCAACGGGATGGCCGGCGAAACGGTGCCGCGCGTGTTCTCGCGCTTGCCGTGCAAGATCATTCCGATGTACTTCGATCTCGACGGCACGTTTCCGAATCATCCGGCGAGCCCGATCGAGCCCGAAAACATGGTCGACTTGCAAAAAGCGGTTACCGCGCACAAGTGTGATTTCGGCGTCGCGTTCGACGGCGATGCCGACCGGATGTTCCTGGTCGATGAGAAAGCGCAGCTGATCGGCGGCGACATCGTCACCGCACTCGTCGGCATCGACACGATCCGGCTCAATCCCGGCGCGAAGATTCTTTACAACCTGATCTGCAGCCGCAGCGTCCCCGAGGCCGTCGAGAAAGCCGGCGGGGTTGCGGTACGCTCGAAAGTCGGGCATTCGTTCATCAAGAAGACGATGCGCGACGAAGACATCCCGTTCGGCGGCGAACACTCTGGGCATTTCTATTTCAAGCGCAACTGGTTCGCCGACTCCGGGATGATCGCGCTGATGCAGTGCCTCAACGTCTTCAGCCGCGCATCGGGTCCGGTGTCGAGCGTGATCGCGCCGATCGACAAGCGCGCGCGGTCCGGTGAAGTCAACTCGCAAGTCAAAGACATTCCGCAGACCTTGCAAAAGCTGCAAGATCATTTCAAGGATGCGAAGATCGACTTCCTCGACGGCGTCACGATCCAGTACGACGACTGGTGGATGAACGTCCGGCCATCGAACACCGAACCGTTACTGCGTCTCAACGTCGAGGGTGACAGCCAGGACGTGATGGAGCGCCACCGGGACGAGGCGCTCGCCATCATCCGAGGCTAAGTGGCGGACGCCCTCGCCCGCTACGCGTCGGCACGCGATGACGTCGCCGCGCTGCTCGAGGAATTGTCGGCATCGCTCGAACCCGTCGCGCATTGGCACGGCGCCGAAAACGATCTCCGCGAACTGCGCCGCTACGCCGAACGGCTGCGCACCGGCCGCTTCGTCTTGGCGGTCGTCGGTGAGTTCTCGAGCGGCAAATCGTTCTTGCTCAACGCATTGCTCGGCAAGATCGCGCTCGAAGAGCGGGCCGGCTCGACGCGCATCACGGGTCTGCTCGCGACCGACATCAACCCCTCGACCGCAACGATCACCGAGCTTTCCTACGCGCAAGAAGAAACCGCCACGGCCTACTATCCGAGCGGACGCACCGAACGAGTGCCGATGGCCGGCCTCGCGCGTTTCGTTGCGGTCGGCGGCATGGGCGGCGAGGGGAAACTGCACGACGCGACCGACGACGAGAGCGACGCGCCCTCACTCGTACGCATCGGCGTCGCGTCGCCGTTTCTGGCCAACGGTTTCGTCGTTGCCGATACGCCCGGTCTCGCGTCGATCAATCCCGCCCATCGGCGGGCGACGCTGTCGTACTTGCCCGGCGCCGATGCCGTCCTCTACCTGATCGACACGCAACAGCCGTTCACCGACGGCGACGCGTCTTTTCTCGGCATCATCCGCCGCTACATCGAGAGCATGTTCATCGTACAGACGAAGATCGATCTGTGGCGCATGACCGATCCCGCCGGCGGGCGCGAAGCGTGGCAAGCCGCGGCCGCACGCATCGTCGCCCAAGCCGCCGTGCATGCACCGGATACGCCGGTCTTCCCGCTCTCCGCGCGCGAGTATGCCGAAGGTCTGCTCACCGGCAACGCGGAGCTGATGGCGCAGAGCCGGTTCGCCGAATTCTTCGCCGCGCTCGATGCCTCGCTCGTCGCCACGACCGGCCGTTCGCGTCTGCGCCGCGCTGCGGCCGAAGCGCGCCGCATCGCAACCCGCGCGGCCGACGCGCTGTCGCTCGACGTCGCGGCGCTCGCCACCGATGCCGCGACGCTCACGTCCGAACGCGCCGCTCTCGAGCCGCTGCTCGCGGCCGTCGACACCGCGGCCGAAGCGGGTCGCGACGCGCTGAACGCGACGGGCGTGCAACTGCACGTGCAGATCGCGGACGCCGGTTCGGCGATGCGCGACGCGCTGCACCGCATGCTCTCGCGCGCCTTCGACACGACCGACATCGCACGCTTGCGCGATCGTGCGAAGCTGCACATCGTGGTCGACGAAACGCTCGCGAGCGTGATGGGCCGCTTCGCCGGCGACGTCGCCGATCTCACCGCAAAACGTCTGCGTGCGGCATCGCGCGACGCGGTCGCGCCGATCGTCGCCGACGTCGCAGCCGAAACGCGCCTGGCACCGATTCTCGCCGCCGTCGCGGCCGAACGTTTACCCGTTACCGCTGATGCGGCGCGCGCGTTCGGCGCCGATGCGTCGAGCGGCGCGTGGAGCGTGGATCTCGAAACGGGCTTGCGCGGCACGATCGTGCTCAGCGCGCTCGGCGGACCGTCGGTTTCGCTCGTCACCGCAATCGGCGACCGCTTTGCCGCGTCGCCCGGCGGCCAGTACATGAAGCGCGAATTGATCGCCGACCTCAACAGCGGTCTCTACGACGCGTTCGATGCGGAAGTCGCGACGCTTCGTCGACGACGTGGGTACGCGCGTCGAACGCGTTGCCGGCGGATTGGGCGAACGCGTTGCCGCGCTTGCGCGGCGGGTACGCAGCGAAGCGCTGGGCTCGATCGATCGCGCGATCGCGGCAGCCGGCGACGCCGCCGGGACCCCAACCATCGCGCAGCGCTTCAGCGCTTCAGCCGAGGCCGTCGCGAGCCTCGCCACCCGCATCGAGGCGCAGAGCGAGCGTTTCGCACGCGAGAGCCGCGCCGAACGCAACGAACACGCCGACGCTGCCATTCCGCTCGACCCCGATGCCGGACGCGAGCGCGTCGATCCGTCCGGCGTGCGCTTCGATCCGCATACCTACGAGCATGGTCTGCGTCCCGAGCGCTGGCGCGTCGCCGTGATCGGCGCGTTCAAGCGCGGGAAGTCGAGCTTGATCAACGCCATCGCCGGCACGCGCGTGCTGCCGGACGAGGGATCCGCCATGGAACTTCGCTTTCCGGTGCACATTCGGTACGGCGCCGTACCAAGGACGTACGCGCTGTCCGATGATGCCGCGTGGGATGAGATTCCCGCTGCCGAGCTGGCCGAAGCCGCGCTGCGCACCCCGGTGCTGGTCGAAACGCCGTGGGATCTGCCGCGCGAACTCGTGCTGGTACACGCGCCGCCGTTCGACTCCGGCTTTCCGTTGGCCGAGGATATCGTCGGCGCGGCGGCCGCCGGCGCAAGCGAGATCCTCGCGCTCTTCTCGCGCCAATTCTCCGAACGCGAACTCGAATTGTACAGTCGGCTCGCTCCGCTCGGCAAGCCGATGACGTTTGTCCACACAATCGCGGACAACGAAACCCCCGACGACCGCCGGAATGTCGTACGTCTTGCAGACCGGTATCTACGAGAACGCGGGATCGTGCCGCAGCGCATGCTTACGGTATCGACACGCGAAAATGGTGCCTGGAACGAATTAGGGGCGTTGCGCGCAACGCTGGTCGCCCATGCCGAGGAACATATGGAACGTCTGAGACGAGCCGACCGGGAACGCGCCGAGCAGGAACGCTTGGCCGCCGCCGTCACCGCGGGGGGCGAAAAACGGCGACGTTCCCTCTTCGACCGGCTGCTGGGCCGGGCGTAAAGGCCGCGATCTCCAGGGTGCCGTTTTCAACCTCGCGAAATGAGGCGGGCGTGTCCGAAACCTCCTTTGTTCTAGGTCCGGCCCAAGTGGCGTGCGGCGACGGCACAACCGTGTACGGCCGCGTGGCAGTCGAACAGGGGCGCATCACGCAGCTTCTCCCGGACGATGGCCCAAGCGACCTCGTCCCTCCGACCGGCGCGATCATCGCACCCGGTTTGATCGACGTTCATACCAACGGCGCCGACGACGTGCTGTTCAACCGCGATCAAGGCAACGCCGTCGACGTCGCCACGCGTGCCTACGCGCGCATGGGCGCCACCGGCTACGTGGCCGGCGTGATGACCGCGCCGTGGGAATCGATGATCCACGCCGGCAGCGAAATTTCGGAAGCGGCAAACCAGCTGGAAGAATCGGGACACTATCCGGGAGCGCGCTGCTTGGGCGTCCACTTCGAAGGCCCGTTCATCAATCCGAAATTCCGCCGCGTTCACCGGGCCGACTGGATCGTTCCGGCCACGCTCGATCGCGCGCATGAAATGATCGAAGCCTGCCGCGGCGCGCTCGTGATGGTGACGATGGCGCCCGAGCAAGACGGCGTCGATGAACTGACGCGCCTCTTCTTCGATCAGGGCATCGTGTGTTCGGCCGGCCACACCTCGGCGCGTTACCGCGAAGGCGTGCTCGCGATCGGCTTAGGATTCCGCACGCTCACGCATGCGTTCAACGCGATGCCGCCGCTCGATCATCGCGATCCGTCGATCCTTGCGGCATTCATGCAAGAAGAACGCACGACCGTGCAGTTGATCTGCGACGGTTACCACGTCTCGCCGCCGATGGTCGATCTGCTTTATCGCACGCTCGGCGACCGGCTCGTGCTCACCACCGACAACATGCCGCCGGCCGGCAGCAACTATCGCATCGAAGGCGGCGTCGTCCGCTCCGAGGACGGCACGATCGCCGGCAGCGCACTGCACATCGATCAAGCCGTGCGCAATCTGATGATGTACGCCGGCATCCCGTTCGAGGCGGCGATCGTTCACGCAACACGCAGCCCGGCCCGCCTGCTCGGTCTCGAGCGCGAGATGGGCACCATTGCGCCGGGACGGCGCGCCGACATCGGGGTGTGGAGCGAAGAGCATCAGCCGCTGGCGACGATCGTCGGCGGTTCGATCGTGCACGGCGCCGCCCACCTCTACCGCCCCACGCGCGCCCGCGCTTAGCTGGCTGCTCGCCGCGCTCGGGCGCGGCACCGACGTCTATCTTTTCCTGGCGGGCATGATGGCGCTGGCGGCCTATGCACAGCTCGCGGGCATCTTCGACTGGATCGCCGTGCGCACGTTACGCATCGCCGGAACGTCACGTCTGCGCCTCTTCGCGCTCGTCTATGCGGCCGGCATCGTCACGACTGCCCTGCTCTCGAACGATGCGACGATCGTCGCGCTGACGCCGGCCGTCATCAGCATCCTACGGCGCTACGATGCGCCGCCGCTGGCGTACGTCACCGCGTGCGCGCTGGTCGCCAACGCGGCCAGCTTCGTGCTGCCGATTTCCAATCCGTCCAACCTGCTCGTCTTTGCCGGGCGGATGCCGTCGCTCGCGACGTGGCTCGCGCTGTTCGGCTTGCCGTCGATTGCCGCAATCGCGATCACGTTTGCCGTCGCGTGGTGGGCCTTTCGCCGCGATTTGTCCGGCCCCGGGGTGGTCGTCCCCGAGCGCCCTGCGTCCGCGCCGGAAGCGTTGCCGGTCGTGCTCGTGATCGCGTCGGCGCTCGTCATCGTCGCCACATCTGCGCGCGGCGGAGCGCTAGGCACCGCGGCATTCGCGTGCGGGACGATCGCCTGCATTACAGCGGCGTTGCGGCGCCCCGGCGACGCCGCAACGATCGTGCGCGAGATCTCGTGGCGCATCATCGCGCTGACCGCGGCGCTCTTCGTCATCGTCACGGCGCTCGATGACGCCGGCGGCTTCCACGCGAGCCGAGCCGCCCTCGCATGGTGCGCGGGCCTGCCGTTCCCCGGCTCCGCGCTCGCGGGGGGATTCCTCGTCGCGCTCGCGTCCAATGCGATCAACAACTTGCCGGTCGGGCTGAACCTCGGCGAAACGTTGCCCGCCATGCACGCATCGGCGCACATGAGTGCGGCCGCGCTGATCGGCGTGAACCTCGGACCGAACGCCACGGTAAACGGCTCGCTCGCGACGTTGATGTGGCTGCGCATCGTGCGGCGGGCGAACATTGCGGTCCCGCCGTTCGGCTTCGCGCGCATCGGGCTGCTGGCCACGATTCCGGCGCTCGCCGCAGCACTTCTGCTCATCTTCCAGCCCCACTAGGCGACCCTTCCGCGGGTGCCGAAACCGACCGGCCGTGACCACGTTAGAATCAATCGAACGGCTCTTCACGGAACCGGCCCTTGACCCGGCGTGGTTCAGCCCAACCTTCCTCGCGGCCGTGCCGATAGAAAAGGCGGCTGCGATTCTTTCCGACCTCGGCGGTACGCTCGGCGCGTATCAAGCCATCGCCCCAAACGGAACGAGCTTCGCGCTGACGTTCGCCAAGGGTTCGGTTCAGGCCGAGGCGACGCTCGATGACGACGGCGCCTTCGCGACGCTCACGTTCAATCGCATGCAATGCAAGATGGCCGAAGAACGCATCACCGCCCTCTTGCAGGCGAGCCACGTTCCGACGGCCTGGTTCGACGATTTGTTTTTAGCGGCGGTGCCGATGGACAATATCATCGCGATGGTCGAAGGCATCAAGGCGCAGTCCGGCGCGTTCCGGAACATCTTCCCCACCGGCGACGGAACCTACGACGTGATGCTTGCGAAGGGCCGCTACAGCGCGCGCATCTACCTCGGCCGCGACGGCAAGATCCTCGGCCTCATCTTCAACCCACGATAGGGACGCATATGAAAGTCAACGGCATCGACGCCACGTACTATTACGCGAAAGATTTCGATCGCGCGGTGTCGTTCTACACCGCGTTGATCGGCGCGGCACCGGGCATGGTGGTGCCCGCGATGTTCGCCGAGTGGGAACTCGGCGACGGCGCGTCGTTCGGACTCTACAAGGGCGAGGAGTACCAGCACTGCGACGGCATCATGTTCGCGGTCGATGACGTTGCGGCGGCTGTGGCGGAACTTCGCGGCCGCGGCGTGCAATTCGCCGGCGACGGCGCCATCGAAGACACGCCGGTGTGCTACATGGCCTTCGGTAACGACTCCGAAGGCAACGGCTTCATCCTACACCACCGCAAGAGTTAGATTTAGAAGCGGATCGAGAACGTCAGCGCGGGGTTGACCTTCGGCGCCTCGTTCGTGCTGCCCGGAATCGCCGGCTGCACGGTGCCGAAGCCGCCGTTGAGGACGGAGATGTCCCAGGTGCGGAACCCATACGCGATCCCGGCCGTGCCTTGCACGCCCGGATGCGCCGGGTCGTTGCTCACGTTGCCGTAGTACGGCACGTAGACGTGCTTGGTGACGTTGAGGCGGCCGCCGATGTTCATCCCGGGCTGCGCGCCCGGGAAGTAGAGAAACCCGTTGGGGATGCCGCTGCGTCCCTGCGCCGCGCCCGTCACGTTCGAGGGTTGCGAGTTCACCAGCGACGTCGTCCCACGCTTGGCGGCTGCCGGATGCGTATCTTGCGCGAATGCCGGCGCCGCGAACGCAGCAATGATCGCCGCGGTAAAAACCGCCACGGACAAAGTACGCAAGCGTTGGGGGAGCCGGAGAACCAACATAGTGGTACCTAGAGTATCGGCGATTTGGCTGAGAAAATGATGAAAAACCCGGCCGCTTTCTTTCCCTCCTGGATCACCCAGCCCCCCCTAGGTAGGCAGCGGCAACGGCGGGGCTCGCCTTCAGATTCGCACTGCTGTCCTCGTGTGTGACGGAGCCCACTTCCAGTACATACCCGCGGTTGGCCACGGCCAGCGCTTGCGTGGCATTTTGCTCGATGAGCAATATCGTCGTACCACGCGCGTTGATCTCGCGGATCACCCCGAAGATGGTCTGGACGAGGAGCGGCGAGAGGCCGAGCGACGGCTCGTCGAGCAGCAGCAGGCGCGGGCGGCCCATGAGCGCCCGGCCGATCGCCAGCATCTGCTGCTCGCCGCCCGACATCGTGCCGGCTTGCTGGCCGAGCCGCTCGCGCAGGCGGGGAAACGTGGCGAGGACGTGCTCGGTATCGGCCGCGATCTCGCTCTTCGACGAGCGGGTGAAGGCGCCCAGCTCGAGGTTCTCGCGGACGGTCATGCGCGGGAAGACGCGCCGCCCTTCCGGTGAGTGGCCGATCCCCAGGCGCACGATCGCGTGGGGCGCGCGCCCGTGCAGATCGGTGCCGTCGAAGACGACCCGGCCCGAGGCCGGGCGCACGAGCCCGCTGATCGCGCGCAGCGTCGTCGTCTTGCCCGCGCCGTTGGCGCCGATCAGCGCCACGATCTCACCCTCGTCGACGTGCAGCGAGATACCGGCCAGCGCCGTGATGCGGCCGTAGCGCGCGACGAGGTTCTCGACCTCGAGCAAACTCACGCCGGCGCACCCAGATACGCTTCGATCACCTTCGGGTCGGCGCACACGATGTCGGGCAGTCCCTCGGCGATCTTCTCACCGTGATCGAGCACCGTGATGCGCTCGCTGATCTGCTTCACCAGCCGCATGTCGTGCTCGATCAGGAAGATCGTCACGCCGAGGTCGCGGATGCGCCGGATCAGGTCGATCAGCTCGCCCTTCTCGTTCGCGTTCATTCCGGCTGCCGGCTCGTCGAGCAGCAGCAGCTTCGGTTCGGCCGCGAGCGCGCGCGCGATCTCGAGCCGTCGCTGCATCCCGTAGGCGAGATTGCGCGCGTAGTGTTCGGCGCAATGTTCGAGGTTCACGAAACGCAGCAGCTCGTAGGCGCGTTCGCGCACGCGGCGCTCTTCGGCCCGTTGCGCGGGCGTGTGCAAGAGCGAATCGAGCACGTTGGCGCGCATCCGCGCGTGCTCGCCCGTCATCACGTTATCGAGCGCCGACATGAACGCGAAGAGCCGGATGTTCTGAAACGTGCGCGCGATGCCGCCGGCGGCAATCGTGCTCGTCTTCAAGCCCGAGATCGTGCGGCCGTCGAACGTGATCTTGCCGCCGCTCGGCGCGTAGATGCCGGTGATGAGGTTGAAGACGGTCGACTTGCCCGCGCCGTTCGGTCCGATCATCGTCACGATCGACCCGGCCTCGACCGCGAAGTCGAGCTTGTCGACCGCGATGAGTCCGCCGAAGTGCAAGCTGACGCTCTCGAGCTGCAGGAGCGCCATCAGGGCGCGGCCTCCGTGTAGAGCGTCTGCTCCGCCGCCACGGCGTCGGGCGTCGCGCGCAGTTCGGCCTTGCGCTGGCGGCTCGGAATCAAGCCTTCGGGACGGAACAGCATCGTCAGGACCAAGATGACGCCGTAGATCATGAACCGCGAGTTCGTCAGGTCGATCGCGACGCCGAAGCCGTGCATGAAGTTCGTGAGCTGCGGCAAGATGAAGCGGTCGAGCGACGAGATCACGAGGCTGCCGACGATCACGCCCGGGATGTTGCCCATGCCGCCGAGGACGAGCATCGAGAGCACCGCAACGCTCACGTTGAAGCCGAACTGATCGGGCGACACCAGCTGCAGTTTCGATGCGTACGCGCAACCCGGCCAATCCGCTGAACGATGCGCCGATCGCGAACGCCGCGAGCTTCGTCGTGGTGGTGTTGATGCCGGCGTGCGCGGCGGCGAGTTCGTCTTCGCGAATCGCCATCCAAGCGCGACCGAGGCGGCTCAAGCGCAGGTTGTTGGCCGCGAGCACGGCCACCGCGATCAAACCGAGGATCAGATAGTAGTACGGCAGCGCTTGGAAGCCGAAGCGGAAGTTGAAGATCGCGGGCTGATCGAGCGAACCGATGCCGTTTGGTCCGCCCGTCCACTGCGAGAGGTTGAGGAACGTCTGCGGCACGATCTCACCGAAGCCGAGCGTCACGATCGCAAGGTAGTCGCCGCGCAGGCGCAGCGTCGGCGCGCCGAGCAAGATGCCGAACACCGCCGCCACGCCCGACGCGACGAAGAGCATCACCCAGAACGGGATGTGAATGCCGAACTGCGGGCTCGCCAGCATCGCGAACGTGTACGAGCCGATCGCGAAGAACGCCGCGTAGCCGAGATCGAGCAGGCCGGCGAACCCGACGACGACGTTGAGGCCGAGCGCCAGCAGCACGAACGCACCCGCGTCGGCGAGAAAGTTGACAAAGCCGCCGTTCGAGAAAATCAGCGGCAGCACGATCGCCGCCGCGAAGATTGCGAACGGCTGCAGGCGGCCCATTACACCTTGGCCGGCAACGATTCGCCGAGCAGGCCCGACGGTTGGAAGATCAGCACCAGCACGAGCACCGAGAACACGACGACGTTGCTCCACTGATCGGAGATCAGCTGGGTCGTCATCGCCTCGATCAAACCGATCAGAAAACCCCCGAGCATCGCGCCGGTGAGGTTGCCGATGCCGCCGAGCACGGCCGCCGTGAAGGCTTTCAGCCCGGCACCGAAGCCGTTGAAGAACCACGTCGAGCCGTAGTACACGCCGGACACGAAGCCGGCCGCACCCGCGAGCGCCGAGCCGATCAGGAACGTCAGCGCGATCGTCGTGTTGATGTCGATGCCCATCAGCTGCGCCGCATCGCGGTCTTGCGCGGTGGCGCGCATCGCCTTACCGAGCTTCGTGCGGTAGACGAACGCGCGCAGCACGATCATCAGCGCGACGGCGAGCACGACGACGAGGATCTGCTTCGTCGCGATCGTGACGGCGCCGAGATGCACGTCGGGATTCGGAATGACTTGCGGAAACGGGATCGGCGAGGGGCCGCGCCAGTACTGCATCACGTTCTCGAGGATGAACGACATGCCGATCGCGGTGATCAGCGGCGCGAGGCGCGGGGCGTTGCGCAGCCGGCGGTACGCCAGCCGCTCGATCACGACGCCGGTGAGCCCGCACAGGATCATCGCGCCGAGCATCGTCACCACGACGACGACGATCAGCAGCGGCCCCGTCACCACGCCGGTTACGCCGAGCAGCGTAAGGATCGCGAGCGAGAAGAACGTGCCCAGCGTATAGACGTCGCCGTGCGCGAAGTTGATCAACTCGATGATCCCGTAGATCATCGTGTAGCCGAGCGCGATCAGCGCGTAGATGCCGCCCAGCGAGAGACCGTTGACGAGTTGCTGAAGGAAGAGGTCCAAAACTATTTGAGGGTGAGCTGCGTGACCGTCTCGGTCTTGCCGCCGGCGACCATGCGCTTGAGCGTCAGGATCGGCGCCGTCGTGTCGCCGTTGGCATCGAAGCCGATCTTGCCGATCGGCGTCGGAAAGTCGCTGGTTGCGGCGATGTTCTTGAGCACGTCGGCGCGGGTCGGCATCTTGCCGCCGTCATCTTTGACCGCTTTTTCGATCGCGGCAATGATGATCTGCGTCGCGGCAAAGGCCGGCGCGCTGTACGGGCCGACATCGGCGTTGAAGCGCGCCTTGTAGGCGGCGACGAACGCTTTCGCCGAGGGCAGCTTGTCGGCATCCGGCGCGGCGAAGCTGTAGTACACGTTTTGCGACATCGTCGGACCGGCTTCTTTGACGAACTCGGCCGTATCGCTGATGCCGTCGCCGCCCATGTACGGCGTCTTCGTCATGCCCGCGTCGCCCATCTGACGGCGTAGCAGCCCGCCGCCGGTCGGACGTCGTTCCGCCGAAGAACACGGCGTCGGGCGACGTGCTGGCGATCTTGGTAAGCAGCGCCTTGAAGTCTTGCTGGTTGGCGGTGAGGTGTTCGTGACCGAGCACCGTTCCGCCGAGCGACTTGAACGAGGACTCGAAGTTGTCGGCCAAACCCTTGCCGTACGTCTCGTTGTCGTCGACGATGAAAACTTTCTTGTAGCCGAGCTTCTGCGCGAACTGCGCGAGCGCGCCGAACCTTGACGGCTATCCTTCGTGCAGACGCGGAAGTAGGCGTTCGTGTCGGGATGCGCCGTGCGCAGCTTCTTGGCATCGTCGCCGACCGTCAAGCCGTCGTTCGTGTTCGACGGCGAGATCTGCGCGAGCCCGGCATCGTTGGTGAGCGGGATCTCCGACTTCGCGACGTTCGAGTTGAACGGCCCGATCATCGCCAGCACCGCGGTGTCGGCGATGAACGTCTTGACGTTTTGGGCGCCGGCGGCCGGATCGTGCACGCCTTGCACCGCGTCGTCGAGCAAGCTGGCCTCGAGCTTGAACGTGCCGCCGGTGAACCCGTTCTTGTTGGCTTGCTCGATTGCGAGCACGGCGCCGTTTTGCGTCGGCACGCCGATCGCGGCATCCGCACCGCTCACCGGCAAATCGACGCCGATCTTGATCGTCCCGCCCGACCCGGCCGCCGCCGGAGCCGCGCTCGAAGCGGGAGCACTCGATGCTGCCGTGGAGCTCGTCGAGGTGGTCGAGGACGAACACGCCGAGACGAGCGCGACGAGCGCACCCGCGAAGCACGCACGCGTGACAATCGAAAACCACATAGAACTACTCCGGAAGGCGAGTCGGGCAAAGGTACGCGCGGGCGACCGCACCCCCCTTGTAACACCTGGCTAGGACCCAAGCCGCCTAATGGAGTGCTCCGGGATAAAAGAGGTCGGCGGCGGGGAAGGGCGCGCTGAGAGCGCCGTATTTTGCGCCGACGTCGATGACCGGTTGCACGACGCCGAGGTTGACGTGCTCGAGGAACGTGGCGCGGTGCATCTCGCGCACGATCGAGAGATCGATCTTGGTCGCCGCGCTTACCAGTTCGGCCGTCTTGTCGTGGTTGCGATTTGCCCAGACGGCCGCTTGCTGCATCGCGTTGCTGAAGCGGCGCGCGACATCGGGATTGGCCGTGAGCCACGCCTGGCTGGCGGTCCACGCATCGATCATCCAGAAATCCGCGATACCATCGTAGGATTTACCGAAGCACGCGGGTATCGTTGCGCGATTGCGTATATTGCGGTTCCGCCGACACCGCGGCGTCGACGCGATTGGCGACGAGCGCGGCCGGCATCGCGGAGAACGGCAGCTCGATGAACTTCACTTGCTTCGAATCGCCGCCGTTCTTGTCGATCCACGACTCGGCCGAGACGTGCGCGATCCCTTGCAGCACGTTGACCGCAACGACCTTGCCGTTGAGGTCGCGTGCGGTCTTCAGCGGCGAGTTGTTCGGCACCAGCATCACGGTCGTCGGGTTCTTCGTCGTGTACGTCGATCCCGAAGCCGCGATCTTGAGCGGCAGGCCCTTCTCATGCGCCGACGCGAGCGAGAGCACGTTGATGCCGCCGAAATCGAGCGAACCCGACACGACCGCGGCCGCGATCGCGTTGCCGTTGGTAAAGTCCTGAATCTCGACCGTGATGCCGTTCTTCGCGAGAAAGCCCGCGCTCTGCGCCGCGAAGATCTCGGAGCTCGAGTCGATCGGCACGTTGCCGACCCGCATCGTGACCAGATCCGCCGGGCGCACGATCTGCACGTCCGCAAACGGCGAAATCAGCGCCGAACCAAGCCCCGCCAGAACCGTCCGTCTAAGCATCCCCGAGCATACGAGCTATGCCTTCAGGACGCCTCGTAGAAGCAGCGGCCGCAGGTTTGGATGTAGCGCACCGTGCCTTCGATGGCGACCTGTTCGCCTTCGGTGATGCGCGCGCCGCGATCGTCGATGCGCACGTTCATCGTCGCCTTGCGTCCGCACGCGCAGATGTTCTTGAGCTCTTCGATGTCGTCGGCGAGCGTGAGCAGGTAGGCCGCGCCGGGAAAGGGCTCGCCCAGAAAATCGCTGCGAATGCCGTAGCAGATCACCGGGATATCGGCCACGTGCGCGAGCTTGTGCAGTTGACGCACTTGTTCGGGATCGAGGAACTGCGCCTCGTCGATCAGCACGCAGGCGATCGGCTTCGCCGTCGTGGCCAAGTATTCGCGCATCCCTTCGTCGACGACCTGATTGTCGTCGAGGAAGAGTTCTTTCCCGTCCTTGAGCCGCTCGTAGAAGTTCGTCCAGCGCGTGAACGTGAGCCCTTTGCGCGACACGCCCAGCCGTGAGGCGATGTTCGCATGACCGAACCGGTTGTCGAGGTCCGACGTGAAGAGCACCACGTTCATGCCCTGCTCCTCGTAGTTGTGTGCCACTTGGAGCAGGGCCATCGATTTCCCGGCGTTCATTGCCGAGTAGCGGAAGTAGAGTTTCGCCAAGCCTAGATCGAGACCGGCGCCGCCGGCGTGCTCGGCGTAACAGTGCCCTCGGTGTCGCTTGACGCCGGCCCGTGCCGCGTGGGACGGAACTTCTCCTCGATCGACGCGATGATCACGTAGAGCGTCGGCGTGACGAACAAGTTGAGGATACTCGAGCAGATCATGCCGCCGAACACGACCGTGCCGAGCGAATGCCGCGACGCGCTGCCGGCGCCGGTCGCGAACACCAGCGGCGTGACGCCGAAGACGAACGCGATCGACGTCATCAGAATCGGCCGCAACCGCGTTTCGGCCGCGCGCTGCGCCGCTTCGCGAATCGGCACGCCCGCCGCGCGCAATTGGTTGGCAAACTCAACGATCAGAATCGCGTTCTTACTGGCCAAGCCGATCAGCATGACGTAGCCGACCTGCGCGAAGACGTCCGATACGCCGGAATCGACATCGAACGTACCGCGTATCTTGAGTCCGATGAACGCGCCCAACAGCGCGAGCGGAACGGCCAGCAGGATGATCAGCGGATCGGCGAACGACTCGTACTGCGCCGCGAGCACGAGGAACACGAACACGATGCCGAGCGCGAAGATCAGCGCCGCGGCGCCGCCGCCCTCGATCTGTTCGAGCGAGATGCCGCTCCATTCGTACGCGAAGCCGGCCGGCAGATGCGCGGCAAAACGCTGCATCGTATCGAGCGCTTGACCCGAGCCGTAGCCGGGCGCAGCACTGCCGGAAATCGAGATCGAGCGATATTGGTTATAGTGCGTGATCGTCGGCGCAGCTTGGATCTTCTGCACGTTGACGAGTCCGCTGAGCGGAATCGGTGCGCCGGGCGTCGTGACGCCGTTGACGGTCGTCGATCCCGCGACGTAGATGTTTTGCAAATCGGCTAAACGCGAACGGTACGGCTGATCGGCTTGAACGTACACGCGATACGAGTGACCGCCGAAGTCGAAGTCGTTGACGTACACCGAGCCGAGGTACACCTGCATCGTGTTGTAGACGTCGGCGAGGTTGACGCCCAGCGCCTGGGCCTTGTTGCGATCGACGTCGACGTTGACGACGGGCGAGTTGTTGGTGAACAGCGTGTACACGCCGGCCAAACCGCTGTGTGGTGCGTACGCCTGACCGATCACTTGATAGGCCGCGCCGAGCAATGGCCCGAGGCCGTTGTTACCCCGGTCCTCGAGTTCGAAGTCGAATCCGCCCTGGAAGCCGAGTCCCGGGATCGCCGGCGGGTTGACGGCAAAGGCCTGAATGCCCATCGGGTTGAGATACAACTGTCCGGCGAGCCGGCCGAGTATCGCGTCGAGCGTGTGCTGCGAACCCTGGCGCTGCTCCCACGGTTTGAGCAGCACGAACATCAGGATCTTGTTCGAGCCGGTTCCGGTGAAGCTGAAGCCTGCGATGTCGAAGACATTGAGGACTTCGGGCTGGCGCGCAATGATCTTTTCGAGCATCCGCTGCACTTTGTGCGAATTGTCGATCGAGGTACCTTCGGGGCCCTGCGCGCTGACGATGAAGTAACCTTGATCTTCGTTGGGGATGAAGCCGGTCGGCGTGTTAAAGAAGAATAGTCCGGTAATCGCGAGCAGCACCGCAAAGCACGCGAACGTAATCGCCGGCCGGCGCAAGACGTTCGGCAGCCAGCTATGATACGTGCGGCGGGTCGCGCCGATCGCGCGATTGACCGGCGTGAAGAAGCGTGACTTCTTCTCGTCTTTGATGTTGCCGAGGAAGATCGATGAGAGCACCGGCGTCAGCGTCAGCGCGTTGAAGAGCGAGATCGTAATCGCGCAGGCGATCGTGAGCGCAAACTGCTTGTAGAGCTGCCCGGTCGTGCCCGGGAAGAATGCGACCGGAACGAAGACCGCCAGCAGCACGAGCGATGATGCGAGCACCGCGCCTGAAATCTCGGCCATCGCCTCGCGCGCGCCCTCGAACGGCGCCATCCCTTTTTCTTGGATGAAGCGGGCGATATTCTCGATGACCACGATCGCATCGTCGACGACGAGTCCCGTCGCCAGCGTGAGGCCGAACAGCGTCAGCGTGTTGATCGAGAACCCGAGCACCTTCATCAGGAAAAACGTGCCCAAGAGCGAGATCGGGATCGTGAGCGAGGGGATCAGCGTCGTGCGCCAATCTTGCAGGAAGAGGAAGATCACCAGCACGACCAGCGCGATCGCGATCAGGAGCGTCGTCACGACTTCCTTGATCGACTCGCTGACGAAGAGCGTCGTGTCGAACGCGACTGCGTAGTTCATGCCGGCGGGAAACTTTTGTGAAAGCCGGCTCAGCTCCGATTGCACCTGCTGCGAGACTTGCAGCGCATTGCCGGTGGGCAGCTGCGAAACACCGACCCCGACGGAGTCGATGCCGTTGTACCAGATGCTGCCCGAGTAGTCTTGCGCGCCGAGCTCGACGCGGCCGACGTCGCGCACCCGCACGTAGCCGCCGTCCGGCGTCGTGCGCAGGATGATGTCGCCGAAGCCGGCTGGATCGTGCAGGCGTCCGTTGGAGCGCACCGTGTACTCGTAGGGCTGGTTTCCGTTGGTCGGCGGCGCCCCGATGGCGCCCGCGGCGACCTGAATATTCTGATTCGAGAGCGCCGCCGTTACGGCGGCAGCCGTCAGACCGTTGTCGGCTAAACGCTTCGGATCGACCCACAGGCGCATCGCGTACTTACGCTCGCCGAAGACCTGCACTCCGCTCACGCCGGGAACGCGCTGCAGATCGTTGTCGACGTTGTTTTCGATGTAATCCGTCATCTGCTCTTTGGAGAGATTCGGATTGGTCGACCAGAAGCCGATGCCCATGACGAACGTGCCGTTGTTCTTCGAAACGGCGACGCCGGTCAGCTTGACCTCAGCCGGCAGGACGCCTTGCGCGAGGTTGACGGCGTTCTGCACGTCGTTCGCCGCCTGGTTGAGATCGGTGTCGAGCGTGAACGTCGCGGTGATCTGCGAGCCGCCTTGGTTCGTCGACTGCGACGACATGTAGCGCAGCCCCTGAACGCCGTTGATCGCCGTTTCGAGCGGCGTGGTCACGCTGGCCTCGACCGCTTCCGCGCTCGCGCCGGTGTATTCGGCGCTCACGGTTACGGTCGGCGGCGCGATGTTCGGAAACTGCGCGATCGGCAGAAGCGGAATCGACACGATGCCGAGCAGGAGGATAACGAGAGCACAGACCGTCGCGAAGACCGGCCGCCTCAGGAAGAAATCGATCACGTTGAAGTAGACGTCGGCAAGCGGCTTAAGGTTGCTCTCAGCCGAGCGGTCGGGCGCGAACTTCGCCGACGATTCGGCCGGCGACGTTGCGGACGGGCGGCCGCGCATGGCCGCTGAGCCGCTCCTTCGCGGCCGCAGTCGAGAACGTCAAGGCGGGCCGAGCAGCGCCAGGGTCGCCGGAGGGACCGCGCGCGCCGCGCCGTCGATGGTCTTGAGCACCAGCCCGGCGCCGGATCCAAGCAACGCGCTTGCATGGACCCCTTCGGCGCCGCCCTTCGCCACGACGCGGCCGCCGGTGACGATCATGAGGTCGGTATCGAAGCGGCCGCTGCCGGCAACCATCAGCGGCTCCGCCGTCATCGCCGCGCGCACGGTCGCGAGCGCATCGCGATCGGCGTCCGCGAAACCGCGCAGCGTTGCGAAGCGCGCGAAGGTCCGCGCCGCGATCGCGAGCGTGACGGCAAACGTGGGAATGCCGCAGCCGTCGACCCCGATGCGGTCGGGCGTGAAGCGGTCACCGAAGCTGCGCTCGCAGAATTCGAGGATCTCGCGCTGCACGGGATGCGCGACGTCGAGATAGCCGGCGAACGGTTCGCCGCGCAAGCGCGCCAGCGCCAAGATCCCGGCGTGTTTGCCCGAGCAGTTGTTGTAGAGCGCCGTCGGTTTGCCGCCGCATTGCAAATCGTCGACGCTCGCGCCGATCTTCGTCAGAATCGACGCGGCCGTTTCGAGGTGAACGGATTCAGCCATGTGCGATCCGCACATCAGCGCAAGTTCGGCCGGCGTCAAGCCGAAGCGCTCGACGACGCCGGCGCGCACGGCCGCGGCGGCGATGAACGGCTTCGCCGACGAACGCAAAAACACGGGCACGTCGATCGTCCCGCGCTTTAGCAGAATCGCACCGGAATCGTCGCACGCGCACGCGGCGACGTCGTGCGTCGACTCAACGCGCTCGCCGCGCGTGACGTCGACCATCGGGATACCCGCAAGCTCGCTCACGGGTATCCCGCGTTCGGTGACTAGACTAAGGCTGCCTCGACGACCGGGTTGTCGATTTCGGCGTAGAGCGGGCTCGAGAGGTAGCGCTCACCGGTGTCGCAGCCGATCGTGACGATCGTCTTGCCGGCGAACTGCGGCCGCGCCGCAACTTGGAGCGCCGCCCAGATGTTCGCGCCCGACGAGATGCCGAGCAGCAGCCCTTCTTCGCGCGCCAGCCGCCGCGACGTTGCGATCGCGTCGTCGAACGACACCGTGATCACTTCGCTGTAGACGTGCGTATCGAGAATTTCGGGCACGAAGCCGGGCGCGAAGCCCTGCAGCTTGTGCGGCCCGGGCTTGCCGCCCGAGAGCACGAGCGACGTGTCGGGCTCGACCGTCATGATCGTGATGCCCGGCTTGCGCTCCTTGAGGACCTGGCCGACGCCCGTGACCGTGCCGCCGGTGCCGACGCCGGCGATGAACACGTCGACGTTGCCGTCGGTGTCGCGCCAGATTTCCTCGGCCGTCGTGCGGCGGTGAACTTCGGGATTGGCCGGGTTCTCGAACTGCCCGGGCATGAAGTACTTGCCCGGGTTGCTCGCGTGGATCTCTTTGGCTTTGGCGATCGCGCCCTTCATGCCGTCGGCGCCGGGCGTCAGCACGAGCTGCGCGCCGTAGGCCTTGAGGAGGCTGCGCCGCTCGAGCGTCATCGTCTCGGGCATCGTCAGGATGATCGGGTAGCCCTTGGCGGCCGCCACGAAGGCGAGCCCGATGCCGGTGTTACCGCTCGTCGGCTCGACGATCACGGTGTCGGGGCGCAGGCGGCCATCGCGCTCGGCCGCTTCGATCATCGCGACGCCGATGCGGTCTTTTACGCTGCCGGCGGGGTTGAACGACTCGAGCTTGACCAGGACGGTCCCGCCCAGCCCCTTGTTCACCCGGGAGATTTTGACAAGCGGCGTGTTGCCGACGGTGTCGATGATGCTGTCGTAAATCCGAGCCACGATCGTGGATTCCTCACTTCAATGATGTAGAGCGCCTTGAGGCAGTACCGACTTAGACTACTGGACCGGTCCAAAAGCTGCAACAGGGCGCGGCGCCTGCGGCCCGAACGTACGTTCGCCTTCACCGTGTTTTCGCTGACCGACAAGTCGCTCTACGTAGCGGCGCTCGACCTCTGGATCGACTCCGCCCACGAGCGCAGCCGCTGCTACGTCTCGCACGGCCATTCCGACCATGCGCGCGAGCACGGCCGGGTGCTCGCTTCCGTCAACAGCGCACGCATTTGCCGGCAGCGCTTCCGCCGCAAAAATGCCGCTGACGTGATCTACGAGGAGCACGCCTTCAACGAGCCGTGGACCGAAGGCGAACACCGGCTCACGCTGTTTTCCGCCGGCCACGTGCTCGGCAGCTCGCAACTGCTGATCGAAGGCGCGGACGGCACGTGCGTGTACACCGGCGACTTCAAGCTCGCGCCGTCGTACACGTGCGAGGCGCCGGAAGTGAAGAAATGCGACGTGCTGCTGATGGAGTGCACGTTCGGCCGCCCGCAGTACGCGTTTCCGCCGCGCGACGAAGTCGAGGCGCTCATCATCAGCTACGCGACGCACGCGCTCGCCGACGGTTACGCGCCGGTCTTCTACGCGTACTCGCTCGGCAAAGCGCAAGAGGCGATCGCGATTCTCGCGCGCGCCGGCATACCGGTCACGGTGCACGGCGCGGTGCACGCGATGTCGCGCGTGTATGAAGAAGCGGGCGTGCACCTCGGCGCCTACGAGCTCTACGACGCGAACACGTACGACGGCTCGAGCGCGCTGGTGTGGCCGCCGCCCGGCCGCAAGCGGCCCAAGGGCGCGAACAAACGCGCGTTGCGCACGGTGATGCTGACGGGCTGGGCGATGGATCCCGGCGCGTGCTACCGCTATGGCGTGGGCTCGATGATCCCGCTCTCCGACCACGCCGACTTTCCGTCGCTGCTCGCCTACATCGAACGCGCCGAGCCGAAGAAAGTGTGGCTCAACCACGGCACGCCGGAGTTCGTGCACCACCTCCGCCGCCTCGGCATCAACGCCGAATACCTCGAAGCGCACAAACAGCTCGCGTTGTTCACCTGACCGATGTCATAAAGATGTCATCCCGAGCTTGTCGAGGGACAGCAAAAAACCATGAACGTCAGTGGCGGTCCCTCGACAAGCTCGGGATGACGGTGCAATGTTAGCGTTCGCACGAACCTGCGACTCGATCGCGGCAACGGCGAGTAAGCTCGAGAAAGTCGCGTTGCTCGCGGAATATTTGCGAGGCCTCGATGACGCGGATCTTGCGCCCGCCGCGCGTTACTTCACCGGGAATCCATTCGCGTCGGCCGATCAGCGTTCGCTCGGGCTGGGTGGCCGGACGCTGGTGGCGGCGGCGCACGTTGCGTGGGGCGTGAACAACGATGACTTGCGCGCAGCGTATCGCGGGACCGGCGATCTCGGCGCCGCACTCGGGCCGTTCGTGCGGCCGCCGGTCGACCTCGGATTATTTCGCGACACGCTCACCCCCGCCGTGCTGTTTGCCTATCTCGTGGAAATTGCGGCGGCTTCGGGAAAAAGCGCGCAACGACGGCGGCAAGTGCTGTGCGAACGCATTCTCGGCGCGTGCACCGATCCGTTGGAAGCAACCTACGTCATCAAGATCGTCACCGGCGAGCTGCGCATCGGCTTACGCGAAGGCTTGATCGGCGATGCGATCGCGCAAGCCTTTGCAGCCGATCCTGCCGCCGTGCGGCGTGCGGCGAGCGCGGCCGGCGACATCGGCGCGGTCGCCGTTGCCGCGAAGCACGGCACGCTCGATGCAATCGCGATCGCCTATCACGCCCCGATCGCATTCATGCTCGCAACGCCGATCGCTTACGGCAGCGACTACAAAGACCTCGCCACCGGAACGTGGCTCGTCGAGGACAAGTACGATGGCTTCCGCGCGCAAGCACACGTCACGCCCGAGCGCGTCTCGCTCTTCTCACGCACGCACAACGACGTGTCCGCATCGTATCCGGAAGTCGTCGCCGCGCTCCGCGCACTACCGGGATCGCTCATTCTCGACGGCGAGGTCGTCGCAATCCGCGACGGCCGCGTACTCCCGTTCCGCTATCTGCAAGCGCGCCTGCAGCGCAAAGACCCCTCCCCCGAACTCATGGCCGAAGTCCCCGTGAGATACATCGTCTTCGACGCCCTCGCCCACAACGACCAATTCCTACTCGAAGAACCATTGTCGGTCCGCCGCGCGATCTTAGCCGAAGCCGTCATGGTAGAAATGTCATCCCGAGCAAAGCCCGAAGGGCGTCGTCGAGGGACCGCCACAATCGAAGTCGCCGAGTGCCTGCCCCTCGACCCGGGTCGGGATGACATCGCCGAAATCTTCGCTGCGGCGCGCGAGCGCAGCCACGAAGGCATCATGTTCAAGCGCACCGATTCGGCCTACACCCCCGGCCGCCGCGGCAAATCGTGGCTCAAGCTCAAGCGCGAACTCGCCACGCTCGACTGCGTCGTCGTCGGCGTCGAATGGGGCCACGGCCGGCGCGCGCAAGTGCTCTCCGACTATACCTTCGCCGTCCGCGGCCCGCGCGGTCTCGTGCCGATCGGCAAAGCGTTCAGCGGCCTCACCGACGCCGAGATCGCGGAAATGACCACGTGGTTTCTCGCGCACCGCCTGCCCGGCGGCGACGCCGCGCGCGTCTACGCCGAGCTCGGACTTGGCCGGCACGAAATCGTCGTCGAGCCGGAGATCGTGGTGGAAATCGCGTTCGACATCATCCAGCGCAGCGATCTCCATGCCAGCGGATTCTCGCTGCGTTTTCCCAGAATCGTGCGCCTGCGGCCCGACAAACCGGCCGCCGAAGCGGACACGTTAGCACGCGTGGTGGAAATCTACGAAGAGATGCTGACGCGCGAACGTGTTGACGCCCAACCCTGAGAACGACCGCACGCAATGACCGGCGAACCGTTACCGGCACGCTTCGCCGAGTACATCGCCAAGTTCCGCGAGCCGGGCGACGAGCTCTCGATGGCCCGCTACCCCGGCCTCCCGTCGACGCCGTGGTACGATCCGGCCACGATTCCGGCCGCGCTGGAACTCGAGCGTGCCGCACCGCAGATCGCGGCGGAGTTTCGCCGCCTCGATCCGCGCGCGTTCGTGCGCGAGAACGAACCGATCCGGCGCGAAGGCGCGTGGGACGTGTTCATTCTCTACGAACGCGGTAAGCGGCACGACGACCGCTGCGCCTTATTTCCCACGGTCACGGCGATCGTCGAGGGGAACCGCACGGTGCGCAGCCTCGCCGGGCTCGTCTACTTCTCGCGCCTTGCGCCGCACACGCGCGTGGCGCGGCATTCCGGGCCGACCAACATGCGCGTGCGCGCGCATCTCGGCATCGATATCCCGCCGGACTGCGGCATCCGCGTCGGCGAAACGGCGGCCACGTGGCAGAACGGCCGCTGCCTCGTCTTCGACGATTCGTTTCCCCATGAAGTCTGGAACGAGAGCGATCGCGAGCGCATCGTGCTGGTGGTCGACCTCTGGCATCCCGATCTGAGCGACGATGAAGTGCGGCTCCTCGACGGCTTCCAGCACTACGTGGAGCGCGCGGCCAAGGGGCTGCAGGGCTATTGGTTAGCGAATGAACGCTAGCGTGGACCGTTCCGCGCCGGCATCGCTCATCGCCGTTCGTTACGCGCTGCTTTTGCTCGCATGCGCGGCGGCGCTGTATTATTTCCAGTGGCGCATCGGCGTGTTCAACCCGGCCCACCCGGTCTATTCGTGGATCGTCTTCGCGGCTGAGCTCATCGGCTTCGCGCGGACCTTTCTGTTTCTGCTCGTGTCCGTTCGCGTTCCGGATCGCGACGAGGCGCCCGCGGCGCCGCCAGGGCTCAGCGTCGACGTGTTCATTCCCACGGTCAACGAACCCATCGACATCGTGCGGCGCACGGCGCTTGCGGCGCTTGGGATTGCGTATCCGCACGAAACGTGGATCCTCGACGATGGTGGACGCGCTGAAATGCGCGCGCTCGCCGCGGAGATTGGTTGCCGTTACGCGGCCCGCACCGAACACAACGATACGAAGGCCGGCAATCTCAATCATGCGCTCGGGCTCGCGCGGGGCGAGTTCATCGCCATCTTCGACGCCGATCACGTCGCCGATCCGCGTTTCCTCGAGCGCACGCTGGGCTACTTCAACGACGAACGGCTCGCGTTCGTACAAACGCCGCAAGAGCTGTTCAACACCGATTCATTCGATCACCTGAGAACCGAGCGCGCGACGTCGAACGGTGGGTCGTTCTTCCACCGCGTCATCCAGCACAGCCGCGACGCATCGAACTCGACGATCTACAGCGGCTCATCGGCCGTGCTGCGCCGCCGGGCGCTCGATGCGATCGGCGGCTTTGCCACCGGCACGATCAGCGAGGACGTGCACACCTCGTTCCGGCTGCACGCCGCCGGCTGGGGATCCGTCTTCCATCCCGAGATCCTCTCCGCCGGCATGGGACCGCTCAACGCCGCTGCCTATTGCGCGCAGCGTTTGCGCTGGTCGCAAGACACGCTGCAGTTACTGCTATGCGAAAATCTCTTCGCACATCCGGCGCTGACCTGGCGCCAGCGCTTGGCCTACATCATCCACGCCGCAAGCAACCTCGAAGGTTGGCGGCACGTCTTCATCTACGCGCTGCCGATCGCGATCCTGTTCACCGGCATTCTCCCAATTCAAAGCAGCGCGCCGGATTTTCTGCTGCACTTCGTGCCGTACTTTCTGGCCGCCAACATCACCCTCAGCGAAATCGCGCGCGGTCATCTGCGCGTCGACGAAAGCGCGGTGTACAACCTCGCTCGCGCCCCCGCATCAATTCTAGCGGTCTTTACCGCCCACGGTGCGCACCGTTGGCGCGTGACGCCGAAAGCGCTCGGCGCGCCCGAACATGCCGCAGAGATGCGGTTCGCGGAAGCCCTTTTGGTGCTCTCGTCGGCGGCGATCATCTTCGCGTGCATCGAAGAACTAACCGGCCGTTCGCAACTCAGCCGCGGCGCGCTCGCGTTCGTTATCATATGGGCGGCGTATCACGTCATCACCGCCGCGCGCCTCTTGGCGCTCGAATGGCGCTGCGCGCACAATCGCCGTGCGACGACGCGCTTCGGCGAACGGCTTCCGGCGGTGATCCAGCGGACGGACGATCCGCAAACGGCCTATGCCGTCGACATCGTGGCTGCATCGGCCGACGGCCTCACGTTGCAAACCTCCGATCGCTCTTCGCTACCGGCCGCCGGTACGTATCACGGCGAAGTTGCCGCCGCTGCCGCGCATTATGCGTTCACGATCGACCTTTGCGGCCTCCGCGCCGGCGGTCGGGTACGATGGCCTGACGACGCGACGCGCACTGCCTTCGATCAATACCTGCACCAAAGGGCGATCGCACGCTTCGGGGTGACGGATCGCGGCGACCGCGGCGGCATGTTCCGCGCCGCCGAAGCGCTACGGGGGAACGACCTGGAAAAACACGCGCGTTCGTGACGTGCTCGACAGACGATGCAACCAGTTCGCCGGCACCGCTCCGATACGCCTGAACCCTTGCGGGCCGGCGTCCAGGACGACCGGCCGGAAGCGCGCCCAATCGGGATACTCGCGCACGTACTCGGCCGACGAATCATCGACGATGATCCGGGAGCCGAGCAATTTTTCAACCGCCGCGCCGTACCCGAGTGAGTGCGAATCGGACCAGCCCGCAACCACGATCGCACCGTCCGGGACGGTGCTCAGTACGTCGTCGATGGCGGACTGATTGCTCGGATACGTCCCTCCCTCAGGGAACGCCCGTGGAGAAAACGCCGCCACCAGCACGACGGCAACGAGAGCGATTGTCGCCGCCGTCGATGTTATCTTCTGCGGCACCCTCGGCAGCACGAGACGCGTACTCGCAGCCGCGACTCCTGCGATCAGTGCCAACGATCCAAGCAAATAACCATTCACGTTGTCATCGTTGCGGTAGATCTGGGCAAATGCGATGCCGCCAATGCTACCGCAGGCAAGGACGCTCAGGGAGCGCCGGTCGCGTAGCGCAAGCGCAACCAATCCGATCGCGCCGAGCACCAGGAGCCCGAATGAAAACTCTTCGCCGGCGGCTTTGAAGAGAAAGACACCGGCTTTCGGATACACGTTGAGATCGAGCGTACGCGCAAGCGATGAACTCGCGTGTTCTTTGCGTCCCAAGACTTCATTAAGAAATCCGTCGAGCGTTCGCGGCTGATTGGTATCCCAGTCGATCGATCCCGCGCCGAACAGTGGTGCGACCGCCGTCGGATCCAAATGTTGCGCGGCCACGATCGACGAGCGCAGAGGAAAATAGAGATAGAGCAGCAGTGGCGCGAGGAAGGCGAGCATGACGTAGCCGAGCGTGCGGCGGTCGAAGCGTTGGCGTTGCCATAGCGCGGACACGATCAGACCCGGCACGGCGAACAGGGCGAGCGGGTGCGCGGCCATCCCTAAGCCCGTGCACGCACACGCCGCAACAAATGTGCGGCGGTCGCCGGAGCGGGCGAACGAAACGCTCAGCGCGAGCACGAAAATGATCGCGGGAACCGCGAAGACTTGAACGTTCGCTTGCTCGGCCTGTTGCCACGAGATGAGTCCAAGGGCAAACGCGATGCCGGAGGCCAGCGCCGCAAGTGGTCGACTTTCGAGCGCCAGCGCGAGCACGGTCACGCCCGAAGCGCAGAGCGCGACGGCCGCGGCCGTCAACACATTCAGCCGCCATGCAACGGTTCCGAATACCACCACGTGGGTGAAGAGCCAACCGAGCAGCGTATATGCCGGAAAACCGGTCGCATGCGCGATGCCGAGGATGTAGGGGACGGTTTGGGCTTCGGCGTTGTCACCCGCCGAGACGGCCGATGAAAGCGAGGGTATGTAGCAGATCAGCGCTCCGGCAAAGGCGACGGCCGCCGCCGCGACGGCGAGCCGGCGTGCTCGGGTCAATCGACGCCGATATCCCAAACAGCGTCGAGCTCGCGCTTAGCGAAGGCGCGGAACGCGATCATCGTTTCCGTGCTCGTGATGCCGGGCCGATTCGCAATCACCTCGGTCACGAGGTCACTCAACTGATCGTGTTCGCGCACGCGCACGATGGCAATGAGGTCGAACGGCCCCGCGACGCTGTACACCTCGGTTACCCCTTTGACCGAGAGAAGCTCCTCGGCCAGCGTTTTCACGCGGCCCGGCTCGACGCTGAGCATGACGAAGGCAGTAATCATTTAGCGAATCTTCCGTTCAAGGCGGCTCTTGCGCGCGGCCCGCAGCCGCTCGACCTGGTTGTAGACGTCGGCCGTCCGGTTTTTGGTGACCTTGACCCGGTGCGAGCGGATGCGCATGACGAATAGGAGCAAGACAATTCCGATTGCTCCGAATGCGCACGCAAGGCGCAGTTCCCAGGGCAAGAGCGCCCCGGCGACGAGAAATGCGGCCACGATAGCCATCGCATTTTGCCACGGCCGCATCGGTGAAACGGTCACCCGCGTAACGTTCGCCTCCGGCAGGCCCCTACTTCTCACCGGCGCAAAACTCAAACGGCGCGCGACGGCTGCCGATACAGTTGGAACGATGCGTCGCCCATTTAGCAGCTCCGGCTTTTCCTTTTTCCCCATCACCGGCGCGCTTGCTGCGGCGATCCTGGCGTTGGCGGGCTGCGGTGGCGGGGGTGGGGCCGTCCAGCCCAAGGCGGCGCCGAGCGCTCAAGCAACAGCGAACGCGGCCGCCGCGATCGCACGCGGGACGTTGACCCTGCGGTTTCCGCCTTCGTATCACATCGCTACCGGCGCGTCGCGCCTGAAAGCGAACGCATCGCGACGGCCTGCGTACGTGAATCCCACGGCCGGAAACTTGCTCGATATCTACATCAACGGCACCTTGGCGACAAACATCGACGGCTCTACACTGACGCACTCGGCAACCGTCGCGCCCTCGCCGGACGGTACCCAGACGCTCACAAATGTGCCGCTGTACTCAACATCAACGGACGTTGCGATCGTCGAGTGGGACGCCGGTGACTCGGTGATCCTGGCCGTGGGCGAAACGACCGGGATCTCGGTAACCCCGGGGACGACTTCCACCCTTGCGGTCGCGATGCAAATGAACGCAACCGGCTTCGCGATCACGTCGAATGCCAATGGGTCGTCGTCGTCAGCCTTCAGTGGGAGCTACACCGTCGGTTCGTCCAGCGCTGCGAGCGTCGTTTACGTTTATCCAACCGATCCGCTCGGGGGCTACACGTCGGCCGCGCCGAGCAGCGGTTACGGCGGCGTCCCGTCGATTTCGGTGACAGGCTCGGAATCTGACGCCTCGCGGTTTGGGCTCACGCCGTTGGGCGCCTACCAGGTGACTTACGCTTCTCCCTCGAGCACTATCAGCGTCTTTGCGACGGCCGGTAATCCCGCGTACTTCTTCTACAATTACAGCCAGTACCCCGAACTCAACGCACTCTGGAACGCGTCGATCGTCAACTTTTCATCGATCAGCAGCGGACAAGACAGCGCGTATCTTTCACTTTCCCCGTATCCGCAGACGTTTTACTACACCGGTGGTGTTCAATACATCGCCGTACCTAGCACCGCGACCCAAGCCACGATTACGGCGGCGGGTGGTTCGGCCGGGGACGGTGGCGGTGCGGTAACGGCCACGGTTCCGCTCACACCGGGTGAGACGCTGGCGATCTACGTCGGCGGCAGCGGCGGAAACGGCGGCTACAACGGCGGCGGCAGCAGCGGCGGCGACGGATGCAACAGCCCGGGTGCCGGTGCCTCCGACGTGCGCGAAGGCGGAACCGGCCTTGCCAATCGGATCGTCGTCGGCGGCGGTGCGGGCGGCGGCGGGTGTGACAACGGATGGAGCGGCGGCAGCGGAGGACAGGGCGCCGGTCCGAACGGATATGCGGGCGGCACCGTGATCGCTGCCGGCGGCGGCGGTGGCGGGAACGGCGGAACATCCGCAGCCGGCGGGGCCGGAGGCGCGGGCGGATCTGCCGGTAGCCCCGGCGCTCCGGGCGTAGGAGGCACCTTCGGCTTGGGCGGTGCGGGCGGGGCCGGTTCGGCTGCCAGTTGCACCGGACTTGGGGGTGCGGGTGGCGGCGGCGGCTACTACGGCGGCGGCGGCGGCGGCGGCGGCAGCCAAAACGCGGGTTGCACCGGCGGGTACGGCGGCGGCGGCGGCGGCGGCGGTTCGTCGTGGGCGGAATCCGGGGCGACCGGCGTCAGCTTTAACAATGGGTCGCAGTTCGGAGACGGAGCGGTCACCATCGTCTTCTAGTCCCGCCGGCACTCCTCTCCTTAGTAGCTCAAGCGTTAGGTCACACTGTGGCTGGGTGGCCAGGGGCACGCTCGGTAAGTCGGTAAAGACTCACCGTGGTTCGGCCGATCCCTTGGGAGCGGGTCGTATTCAAAAAATTTAGGAGCGCTTGGCGGATGAGGTTACAAGGAATCTTAGCGCTGGCCGTGGTCGCATTGTCGATCGCGGCTTGCGGCGGTGGTGGCGGCGGCGGCGGCTCTGCTCCGGCCGGATCGGTGGTACCGACCGCCCAGCCCACGGTTGCAGTATCACCGGCAACCAGTGCCCCGCTCCCGGCCGGTTATGCCGTGGCTAATGTCAAGATCACCGTTCCGGCCGCCAACGTAGCCAGCGTCGCACGCCAATCAGCGGCGAGCACGACGCGCACGACGCAGACCGTCGGAACCGGCACCGCATCGATTACGTTTACGCTGCTGCAGATCAACGGCGCCGCTCCGACCAACGCGCCGGCGCCGCAAAGCTACACACTCAATTACGGCAGCGCCGGATGCTCGACGAACACGGCCGCGCCCCTGGTGTGCTCGCTCAACATCAACGCGCCGATCGGCAGCGACGTGTTCCTCGCAACGACGTACACGAGCGGCGGAGCCCAAACGGGCAGCGGCGCCGTGGCTCTTTCGGTCGCACTGAATTCGAGCAATACCGCATCGCTGTCGCTCGACGGTCAGGTGTCATCCGTCTACCTCACCTCGAGCAGCACCCACCTCGGCGGTGCGAGCAGCGGCAATGTAACGTCGATGCGCGTCTTCGTCGTCGCGCTGGATAGTTCTGGCAACATCGTCCTCAATCCGGCGACGTACAGTTCGCCGGTCGTCCTTCAGCTCGTCTACACGAGCGGCGGTTATTCAGACACCAATGCCAATGCGCCCGACGTGCAACTCGCGGTTGCATATAACAGTTCGGTCGATCCGGGCGGCTGCGGCGGCAATGTGTCGACGAGCGCCCTGTACGGAACGATCAACGTCTGCTCGCCGACCGATGTCATCACCGCGACGTTCCTGACGACCGCGACAGCCCCCGCGCCGAGCGCCGTTATCATCGGCAGCGTGGGCGGCAGCGGTAATCTCCCATTCAACGGAAGTCCCGTCCCGGTTGCTACCGGTTACACCGGCGGAATCGGTGCGCTGCCGTTCTCGATCAGCCCGCTCATCGGTCTCGTGGCGACCCAATACACGTATGACTACACGTATTACCCGGTCACGGCCATCAACGCGACCGGTCTCGGGAACACATACGGGGCCACGGGCGTGTACAACAACACGGTCTACATCTACGAGAGCGGCTTCGCCGGAACGTTTACCGTCGGCGGTACGTGTGCGAGTTTCGCAACCTTGACCCTCACGAACACGAGTACCGGCGAGGCGACGCTGCTCGTAGCGCCGACCGCTCCGACTACAGGGTGCACGATCACGCTCGGAGACGGGACGAACACGCTCTCCATACCGATGACAGTTACGACGACAACGGTGGCGCCAGTATCATGAGAAACAGCATCATCGCTAGCGCAATCGCCTGCGTCGCTTTGGCGGCATGCGGCGGCGGCAGCACCGGCAGCGTCC
The DNA here is from genome assembly GCA_963845455.1 of Vulcanimicrobiota bacterium. Lineage (GTDB taxonomy): Bacteria > Vulcanimicrobiota > Vulcanimicrobiia > Vulcanimicrobiales > Vulcanimicrobiaceae > Lustribacter. The sequence continues at coordinate 356,722 of CAWJSM010000012.1, forward strand.
CGCAAGCGGGCTCGGTAAGCAACAACGCGGGCGGCTCATCGGGGTCATCGACCTCGAGCGCCGGAAAGGCCACCGTCACGATCACCTTCGCGGTACCGGCGAAGGGTTCGGCGCAGTCGGCGAGCCGCAACACCGCTGCGTCCACCGGTCGCACTCCGCAGTGGATCTCTTCGAACACAACGGAAGTCACGGCTACCTTCAGCCCGAGCGGTCAAGGATCGCCTGCCAGCGGCACGGCGGCGTGCACGTCGAACTGCACGCTCTCCGTGAACGTCGCACCGGGCACCTACAATGTGGTGGTGACGGCGGGCGACAGTAACGGGCCCCTCTCGGCCGGTACTGCAACCGGTTTCACCGTGACGCTCGGACAGGCCAATACGCTCACGCTCAGCGGCCCGCTGACGGAAGTGCTGCGGACCGTTCAACTGACGCCGGTGCTCCCGACGGCATTGTATAACGGCCAAGTATCGACGCCGGCCGTCACCGCAAACTTGCTCGATTCCGACGGCGCAGCGCTCTCGCAGCCTGGGCCGTGGGTCGATCAATACGGGGTAGCCGTGACCGGGATTGCGGTAACGCCGAATAGCCCCAGCGGAACGCTGACGCTCAGCGGCGGTACGGCAGCAGTGCCGATCACGTCGGCGAGTCAGGCCCTCTCGGTGAGTTTCAGCGGCACCGAAAACCTCAACCCCAGCACCGTGAGCCTCAACGCCTCGGTGTCGACGGGAAGCGTCAATGCCCAAACGCTGTCCTCGACGGTCTACTCGCCGTTCCATGTGGCGCAGACGACGCCGGCGGCATACAACCCCAGCACGGGAGCGAACACCGGCAACCCCTTGATCAACATTGCCGACCCCATCGGTGAAGCGGACATCGAGTATCCGCTGTTGATCAGCCAGGCTCAGACGCTTACGGTTACCGACTTTGACACGAGCCCGAATTTTCCGATCTACGTCGACCCGTCGGGCTGCGCCAATGGGGACGACGACATCTATTATTCGCCGCCCTTCGACGCCGCGGGCAATGATTGGGATGGCAGCAATCCGATCCAAATCTTGTCGTACTCCGGGCCTTTCACGATGACGTTTACGATCTGGCCGACGAATCCGAACAGTTGTACGTTCGACATTTACGACAGCGCCGGCAATTACTATTACGTGAATCTCTACTACGACCAGAGCCAACTCTACGTTTCAGGGAAAAAGCGGGGTAGAGCACGGTGAAGCGCGCTTTAACGGTCATTGCCCTCCTCGCGTTTGCGGCCGCCTGCAGTTCAGGCGGCGGCGGATCGAGCTCGGTTCCGGCAAAGACGGTAATGTCCGCAGGGACGGCAGCTCCACAGGCGGTCGGAACGACGAAACTGGTCATCAAGTTCCCATCGAACTTCGTACGAGCGAAAGCCGCTGCGTCGTCGAAGGGCAAGCACGCCCAGTACGTCAACCCCACGAGCTCCAATTATCTCGACGTGTACGTCAATCAGGTCCTCGTTATCGCAAACGGGCTGAACTGGAACACCGCTCAGATTTCCAACTCGAACAGCGACGGAACGCAAACGCTCGATATTCCGCTCTACTCCTCGTCGAACAACGACATTCTGGTGACGGAACGCGATACGGACGCCACGCAACACGGCGGCAATCTGCTCGCGATCGGCCAAACCACCTTCTACGGTTTCAGCGCGGGGTCGTCAACGAACTTTCCGCAGGTATCGATGTCGATGAACGCCACCCAGATCGGATATTCGACCGATGGCGTGTCGGCCACGCTCCTCAACAATGGCGACTCCATCAACTTCAGCTGCGGCAATAACGCGACGCAAAATCTCTTTTACATGTTGCCGCTCGATCCGGAGGGCGCGGGACAATTCTCGCAAGTCGCCGGTTCCGGCGGCATACCCGCGCTTACGGTTCAAGCATATCCGGCATTCGCGAGCCCGCCGCCGTCAAACCTGATTCAGAATGCCTTGGGACAGTATTCGGCGTCGTTCGATGCTAACGACGACTCAGTTAACGGTAACGTCTTCACCACCAACGACAACCCGGCGTATGACGAGTACAACTACAACCTCCCGGGCGCCGATAAGACCCTCATCGGCGGCTACGCCTACAGTATTCCCTCCGGCCTGGACATCAATTTTTCTCTGACCTGCTCCTAACCGGTACGACGTCGATGACGTGATAGAAGGGGTCCGCGGTCGGTAGCTCGCGGAACCCGTTCGACCGCACGTAATCGGAAGCGTCGAACTCACGGCCGCCCGCATAGATAACCACCCTCCGGTTGCGCGTCCACTGCGGGTACCGGTCCACATATTGCGCCGGCAACGCGGCCACGATCGTGCGCGAACCCAAGCTGTGTTCGACTGCCGATGCGTAGCCAAGTGCTGCAGCTTCATACCAGGACGCAACGACGATCGCGCCATCGGGGACGCTCGCGGCCACGTTCGCAATGATGCCCGTTCCACCCGGAAGTCGCGTCAGATCGCGCGTTCGTGGCTGATCGATTCGACCTGTTACGGCGGCAACGGCGAGGAGGATCGAGACACCGCCGGAGATGACGGCGGCGTTCATTCTCGGCAGCACGATGCGCGTGCTCGCTGCGGCCAATGCCGCGATCGCCGCAAACGACGGCAGCAAGTACCAGCTCAACTGCGAATCGTAGCGATACGCAAACACGAACGATATCCCGCCGCAGACGCCCGCGAACACGACGCTGAGCGAACGGCGATCGCGTTGCGCGAGCGCGACCGCGCCGGCTCCAGCTACTAGTAGTAGCCAAATGCCGTACTGGCGCTCTGCAAACTGAAGCCAGAACGCCGCCACGGCCGGGATCCGGCCCGGAATGAAGACACGCGCGGCGAACGCACCGGCCTTCAACTGGCGACCTAAGACTTCGTCGAGGAAGCCGCCCAACGTTCGCGGGTGGTTCGTATCCCAATCGAGCGTTCCGGCGCCGAAGAGCGGCGCCGCCGCCGTCGGGTCGAGGTGTTGTGCGGCAACGATCGCCGAGCGCGCCGGCAAATAAAGATACAACAGCACCGGTGCGGCGAGCACGAGCAACGCGATCGCGGCCGTTCGCCGCGTCACGGCACGCCATTGCCACGCGACGGCAACGGCGATCCCGGGCAGCACCCAGATCGCCGCGGGATGCGTCGCTAGCCCGAGTCCCGCGCAGGCGCAGGACGCAATGAGCGCGGGCGGCCGGCCGGCGCGCGCATAGATAACGGCAGCGAGCAAGGCAAAAACGATGCATGTGCCGGCCAGCCCTTGCGCGTTGGCAAGGACGGCCTCGCCGCGAATGCTGCTACCGAACGCAAAGGCCAGTCCGGCAATTGCGGCAGCGAACGCATTGCTGCCGAGAGCGGCTGCGAGCAGCACGACGCCGGCGCTCGTAAGCGCGACGCACGACGCAGTGAATAGGTTCAATCGCCACGCTACCGTCCCGAACGCGAAGACATGGCTGAACACCCAGCCGAGCAGGGTGTACGCCGGGAAGCCGGTCGGGTGCGCGATGCCGAGGATGTACGGCACGGTTTGCGCTTCGGCCGTGTCACCGGTCCAGACGCGCCACGGCATGGCCGGCAGCAGCACGGCTAGCGTTGCGCAGAAAACGGCGACCGTCGCAATCGTGACGCTGGTGCGGCGGTTCGGAAGCTTCATCCGGGACGTGGCCGGACCTCGTACGCGTGATAAATCAGCAGGCTCGACGGCAATTCGTCAAGCCAAGCCGGCGGGATCGCGCTTATCGACATCAACTCCAAGCCGCCGGCATACACGACAACACGGCGTTCGCGCGTCCAGTCGGCAAAGCGGCCGGCGAATTGCCCCGGCCAACCGGAGACGATCGTACGCGAACCCAACGCGTGCTCGACGGCCGAGCCGTAGCCCAGCGCCGAGGCTTCATACCAAGAGGCTACAACGATCGCACCGTCGGGAACGTCGCGCGCGACGGCATCGATGATCGGCTGGCCGTTCGGCAGCGCCGGAATGCCGAGGCCGGGCCACGGATTGCTCCACGCGATGAGGGCCGCGATGACCAGCGCAACGGACGCAGTTGCCGAAACGATATCGTCGCGCGTGCGCGGTAACTTGAGCCGCGTTGCGGCCGCCGTCAGGGCCGCCGTTACGGCGAAGGGCACGAACAGATACCAATAGATCGTCGTATCGCTGCTGTATTGGCCGGCGAAGAAAAGTCCGCCGATCGTTCCGGCAAGGAGCACGCTCAGGGCGCGCAGGTCACGCTGCGCGAGCGCGGCGATCCCGGCCAGCGCGATGAACTGCAGCCACAGCGGAAACTGCCGGCCCGCGAATCCGGTCCAGAGCCCGATCGTTTGAGGAATCACCTGCGGCCGGGCAACGAGCGCGAGGGAGCTGCCCGCGTATTCGTGCCGGCCGAGCACCTCGTTGAGAAAGCCGTCGACCGTGCGCGGCTGATT
>CAWJSM010000013.1:0-180590 GCA_963845455.1 Vulcanimicrobiota bacterium
TCGCGCTAAATTCCTGCATCGAGAGAAGTTATTTGCATATTTTTTAGGCAAATAAGGATACGGCCAAGGTTTCTCGCGCGTCCGCGAAAATCGGAGGTTTGAGCTGCTTAGGAAACTCTATTCTGACCTGATTGTGCGCCAACGAGGCGTAATTCTATGCAATGGTCGAGGAGATATTTTCGACCCTGCGCGATTCGCGACTGCGCTCGCGATGCTGCGGTAAGGTGTGCAGAACGCTCCTGTTTGGCACCGGACATGCGCGAGGTGCGCGGTTGCACGGGGTGTCGCGCTTTCCTGGGGCACGATGCGCGTGCGCCACTCAGGAGATTAGGCGTAGCTCACCTTGTGTAGGTTTGGTTTGTCTATGGCGTTTATGGGCGCGGTGCCCGGCGGCGCTGCGGCAGGGCTTGAGGCGACGTTTTGATGGGGACTTCGCGCGGGATTTCTTCTTTTCAGGAGGCTAGCTGCTGCCGGGCGGTTCGCGGCCGTTTGATATCGTTGAGAGCTTTCTCCCGCGGCTTTGCGAGACGAATACGTGCGCCAGCCGAATGACAAGCTGAGAACGCCTGGAGAGGGCTGCGACAGCGACGAACGCTGCGAATTTCTTCGGGTCGGTGATGTCCACCGTGAGCAGGGTGATGAGCAGCGTGTAGTGAAAGCCCCTGCACTGATGCCCAAGAGGGCCAAGTCAATGGACCCGTTGGAAGAGGAAATCGTGTCGAGTTCAAAGTTGTCGCCGCCAAAGACGACATGCCTGATCTCGATGGCTTCTGGAACAAGCTTTTCGAGGCAGGACGAACTCAATATGGCCTTTTCTCAAACAAAAACGCTGCGGCTCGTAAAGACGATCTGCGTTGGTTTGTGCTCCAGGAATTCTCACGCGACTCGCAACGTCGCGCGGCTCTCGAAAATCTCGGACTCATCACCATTGAGTATCGCTATCTTAGCGAGTTGACAGCCAACAGAAAGTTTGCAGAATTCAGGGCTAGTGCGCCTCGGGATCGCGGACGACGACTGATACGCTTCTGAGCTATTTTGCTCGATCACGTGCCACGCGCGGCGCGCTTTCTGACGAGCGGACGCGCCGCTTTTGGGAGGACGTGGAGAGCATTCGGGGGCTCGACCAGTATAATCGGCGGCCGGTTTCGGTTTTCGTGGCCCCGATGCAATCCAATCAAGAGTTCCTGACGCAACGGTGCGACCCTTTATATCGAAACGTGGAAGGCGAACGAGTTCAGACATTGTTCTCTCGCGTTGGCATTGTCGACGTGGAAAACGCCATAAAGAAAGCCGTTGATCTTCTCATCGACGGCGAGTATCTGCTTGAAGATCTTTAGGAGCATCACTCGATAAGCAGAAAGTCCATCATCTCCTTGTTGCAATACGGGCCTCATGGGTCTCGCTGTCGGTACCCCGCTGTGGAATTGCTCGAACTGTGGCGCAACCAACGTGCGCAACATCGCGAACCTCTGCATCCGATCCACTTGCAGCGGACCGACGCTCCGACCTTGCTCTGCCCCAAGCGACGACAACTTTTACGCGCGGATGTACCGTGATGAATTGCCGACTGCCGTGCGCGCGGCAGAGCACAGCGGTCAGCTTTCAGGCAGCAAGCGCGAAGAATATGAACACGAATTCCGAGAGGGCAAGCTAAATGTCCTCGTCGCGTCACCTACCCTTGAGCTGGGTGTCGATATCGGTGCTCTTACGACAGTCCTACTTCGCGGCCTGCCCCCTTCGCCGGCCAACTACGCGCAGCGGGCGGGTCGAGCGGGTCGGCGCGAGCGGATCGCGCTTGTCGCGTCGTATGCTCAGTCGCTTCCCCACGACGCGTACTTCTACGCGCACCCGGATGAGATAATTTCCGGCACTATTCCGGCCCCGCAATTTGAGCTGGACAACCCAACGATCGTAAAGCGGCATATTCGCTCGCTCGCGCTGGAGAAGCTCGAGAACAAATTACCCACCTACATGATCGGCTTTCTAGACCTCAGCGAGAAGGGGGCGGAAGCTGGAACTGATGACTACCTGCGCGCGCAATTGCGTACTGATCTCCCTGCGATCGCCGAGATTCAACGCCAACGTGCGCGAGTGATTTCCGCGGTAGAGGCCGCGTTTCGCGACGAGCGGTCCTTTGACGTACTGTCGTCTACATCGATCGCGGGAGCGGTTGATGCATTCGAGCACGATCTCTTAACCGTCCTAACGAGCTGGCTTGAAGAGCTCAAAGAAGTTGCGGCAGATATCGCTGCGATTAACGCAATCGCCGTGCCGACAAGCGACGACGCGCGGCGACGGCGTCATATGGAAATGCTCTTGCGCCGCATGACGAGCCCAGATCGTCATAACGCAGGTGGCAATGAGGCATATACGCTCGGCTACCTGGCGAATCACGGCTTTCTGCCAAGCTACGCCTTTCCGGGAGAGCAGGCGACCCTCTTCTCGCGTGACCTTGACAACGGCGAGATTCTTCGCGATCCTCTGATCGCGCTCAGCGAATTTGCACCCGGGGCCATCGTCTATATCGACGGAAAAAAGATTCGAAGTAACGGTCTTAACTTAGCCCGGTCGTCGGGCGGTTCCGTGGCAGATTTTCTGAGCAGCGGTAAGGCGCGGTATGCGTACTGCGCGGAGTGCCGCTATCACGCCGCTAATGCGTGGCTTGGCGATTGTCCCGAGTGCGGTTCGCCGGAGTCGGTGCGGGAGGAAAATCGTTTGGAAATAGCCGCGTTTCGCGGCTCAGCCGATGCGCAGATCACTGCGAGCGAAGAGCAGCGTCGCCGCACAAAGTTCGATGTGCTGGTAACGCTTTTTGGGCAACCGGAGAGCAAAACGAGCTTTTCTTTCGACGCAGTAACCTTGCACATGTGCCGCAATCAGCCGCTGTTAGCGGTTAATCGAGGCCTGCGCACGACGACCGGGGCCGCCGGGTTCCTATTTTGTCTGGATTGCGGTGACGTGCGACTCGGCCCCGTCGATTGGAAAGCGCCACATCTTCGGCAGCGGAAGCATAACCCGAAAGAGTTTAACGCGCACCTCACGCACGCGTTCCAGAGCGCAGTCCTTCTCCTGGAAGTTCCGTCGTATAACTCGGACGACGCAGTATCACTTCGACACGCGCTGCTGGCAGCGATTCGCATCGAATTCCAAGCGGAGGACGGTGAGCTCGATGGCTTCGAGATCGCACCAAATCCCCATAGGCCGGCAACTATCGCACTTTTTGAGACTACGAATGGCGGCAGTGGCTATTTAAGGCGCGCCGCGGGTGACTTGCCCCGAATAGCCCGACGGGCGTTGGCGATACTTAACCACGAACCGCCGTGTATACGCGGGTGTTATGCATGCTTGCTGAATTACTACAATCAGCGTGATCATGGCCGAATCGATAAGCGTCTCGTCGAACCGTTGCTTCAGGAGTTGTCCGGGTCAAACCAACCGGTCGGAGATATGTCCACGGGACAAATGCCGTCAAATAAGCACGGTGAGCACGAATCACCAATTGAAGTTTTGCTCGACGCCGCAATGCGTCGCAACCTTCCCCCATACGCGTTGCAATGTGAAGTTCTGGACGGAAACGGGCTCGTTATTTCGAGGCCAGATATGCTCTTTGAATTAGAACGCGTAGCTGTGTACGCTGATGGTCGTGACTTCCACTCGTCGTCCGAGCAAATTGCTCACGATGAACGTGTAAGGAGTCGAATGCGTGAGCTCGGGTATAAGGTGATTGCACTTTCCGGAAGCCGCATTGCAAATGACTCTGAGGGATGCGTGGCAGAAATCGTTGCTGCCCTTGACAGTAGGCTTTAAGAGACCCATCTGATCTCGTATCGCTACGCGAACTGACGAACTCTCGTCGAATACATCAAAACAACTGTAGCCCGGATTCGGGTTTGGAGATTCTTTGCAAGTCTACGGAGCTGCGCAAATGGATAGCAAGTCGGCCGCGACTTCGAAGCGCTTCGAGCGCCAGCGCGCTACGATAGGGTGAGGCTGAGCGCGGCATCGAGAATACACGGTTTTAAGAGAGCGCCAAACGACGGGTTTTAGTCGGAGATATGCACGAAAAGAGTAAACGTAGGCGAGTGAGCGGCTCAACTCGAAGAAAAAGCGCGGCGAAGCCCGATTCCGATTCTTTCCTTGCGGTTCGACTGAGCACGGCCCGGACTCGCGAGCGGAGTGGCCTCCGACGAGTGGACTTTGGTAAGTGTACTATTTGCTGTTGCTTTGCTTGCTTTCGGCCTACTAGCGCTGATTGTCTGCTAGCCCGTCGATCTGGGAGCGTAGAGCCCAGAAAGGGGACAATGTCCAAACCTGTGGTGACGCTCTGCCGGTCGGCGTCACCGGGGGGAGTTACGGGGGGAGATGGGAGCGCCCTCAGCGCCAGGAGCGCCAAAGGCGACGGGAATCTGCCTCGTGAATCCCACGTCAAGAGGCGATGCTCGCGGTTTCGTAATCAGCAGGTCAGCGGTTCAAGTCCGCTCGTCGGCTCCAGTTCAAACCCCGAGAAATCGGGGTTTCTCATTTCCTCGGCGCTTAGATGCGCAGTTCGTTGTAAGTACTCGGCGCAAACATTTGAGCGACCGCAATCGGCTTTTCGATAAGGCCCTGCGAGTGAACGTACTTTGCCATCGCTTCGAGCGTCGGCCGGTTGGCGTCGACACCGTACGGCCAAAAGTTACGACCCATTTCCGCGATCGTGTCCGCGAACTCTGCGGCGGCCCACGGAAGACCGATCTTTGGCGCGACTACTTCACTTAATTCCGCATCTCCAAGCGCTTTGGCAGCAGTAAATGCCTTGACCAAGCTGGCCGCTAGCCAGGGATGCCGTTCGACGAGCGCGCGCCGGACGCCGATGACGTGCATGATCGGAAAGATCTGCGTGCGTTTGTAGTAGCGACGCTCTTGAGTACGATAATCGGCAAAGAGGCGCCCGATGTGCGGATGGCCGGCGTCGAAACATGACGGCGCTCGGGCCGTGATCACGGCGTCGAGCGAGCCGGCGGCAAGCATCCCCGAAAGGGTCTGGCCTGCCGGCGCGACTTCGAGCGGAAACCCGGCGGGCAAATGAAGTTTGAAGAGACCCTTGCGGCCAGGAGTTTCGAGGCCGCCTTGGACCCAGTTCACATCGCTAGGTGCAACGCCATAGTCGTCGTGTAAGAAGCCTCGAATCCAAACCGCCGCCGCCATTTCGTAGATGGGGACGCCGACGCGCTTTCCGCGCAGATCTTCGGGCCGGTCGATGCCGCGGTCGGTTCGCACGTAAATGCCGGAGTGACGAAACGTGCGTGAGACAAACACCGGCAGACCAACGTAGGGTGGGTCGCCGGAAGCAAGCGATATCAAGTACGATGCGAAACCAAGTTCGGCAACGTCGAATTCGGTTCCCGACCATGCACGTTGAAAGCACTCTTCCGGCGGCATCGTCAGGTAGGTCAGGTCGCAGCCCTCGACCTTGACACGGGCATCTATAAGCGCCCGTACGCGGTCGTAGTCCCACGTGGCAACGCTGAGGGGAACGCTCACGGCCGCCGCTACTCTGTCAACGTCTCAGTCGCGAAAATTTCATCGGGCCGCCAACGCCGCTTTGAGATTCCCTGTTCGTAATGATAGCGTAGGAAGGCGTCGATCGCGGCGTGATTCTTTGCGACGCCATATGGCCAGAAGTCGTCGCCCATCAGCGCCCGATTCTCTTCGACGAGATTCGTCAGCCACGGGATCATAAAAAGCCGGTGCATGTGGCTTTCTTTGCCCTTGTAAGCGGTCGTTACGACGTCTTTGGCTTTGCAAAGCGCGTCGTAAAATGAGCGCGCGATCCAGGGGTGCTGTTCATAGAGTTCTCGCCGTACAACGACGACGTGCATAATTGGAAAGATGCCGGTCTTCTTGAACCACGCACGCTCGAGGTCTTCGTGATCATCAAAGAGGCGTTTGACGTTTTTCGAACCGGCCAGCAGGGTCGGGGGTACGATGGCTGATACCAGTGCGTCGATTTCGCCGCTTTCCAGCATCGGCCCAAGCATCCGTTCCCCCCCGATGTGTTCCGCGTTTACGTTGGACGGGATTCCCCACGGGAGCCAGTCCCATTGCTTGCTCGGAAAATCGACGCCGCCAATTTCGTAGCTATAGCTGTCCGCGGGCACGCCATACTCATCACTGAGGACGCCCTTCGCCCAAATACCCGCATCGTGGCCGTAGCAGAAAAGCTCGCCGACGCGTTTGCCGATGAGGTCTGTCGGCTGCGTGATCCCCTTGGAGGTGTTGATGTAGAAGGCCGAATGGCGAAATGACCGCGAAAGAAATGCCGGGAGCGCGATGAAAGGCGGGTTTTCTTGCATCAGCGTGCCGAGATAGAACGAAAAACCCATTTCGATGAGATCGAACTCCCCGCCGGCGATCGCGCGCTCGAACATGAACGCGGGGAAGACCTCTTCGTGCTCGAGTTCGATGCCGTCCGGCTTAATCGAACCGTCGATAAGAGCTCGCACGCGGTCGTAGCTCTGGCTTGCGAATTTCAGCTTCACGTCATGTTCCTTACAATGCGGCGCCGCCCGGCTTGCTCACCGGACTCCAGTTGCCCGTCGCTTTGTCCCACGCCACCATGATGACAGAGGTCGCGCTAAGGCCACGTTGGGGAAACGCGGCGAAGTCGTACACGCCGTAAACGCCGTAAAAGTTTTTCATTTGCGCGATGCGGTCGCGAAGTTGCATCGCAGTCGGGTCCGGCCCCAGCTTGCGTAGAGCCTCGAGTGCGATCATAACGGGATCCCAACCACTGGCGTAAACCTGGTCGGGCTTTACGCTGGCTCCCAGCGACTTGGTGAATAACGAAACCATCGATTCCCAAGCACGGCCGGAGGCCGCGGACGGAACGGCGGCAACGGAGCCTGGGAAAACGAGGTGGGCCGGTAAGTAGGCCGCCCATGTTTCCTTAAGTTGCTGGAAATTGAGATTCGCCGGCGAGGTCAGGGTTGGGATATCGAGCCCTGCATCGTACGCAGCATGCAAGAGCGTTCCGCCCGGTGTTCCGGCCGCCCACGCGATGAGCACTTGCGGGTTTGCCGCCTTGATCTTCGACATCTGCGCGGCGACGCTGAGATCGGTCGTTGCGAAATGCTCGCGGTCGACGACGACGATGTCCTTGTTTGCAGACTGCGCGACGGCGTTTTCGATAGCACGCTCGGCATCTTGCCCAGTTGCGTCGTTGGCTACAATGTAGGCAACGCGCTTCAATCCGCGGCTGTGGAAGTAGCGCATCGAAGCGATCAGCATGTCGTTGGTTGAGAAGAGACCGGAGAAGACGTAGCTCCCGGGCTGCGGACGAATCGCGTTTGAGAGACAGTAGGTTACCGGTCCATCGGTGTCATTGAGAGCGAGGGCCGCGCCGCACGAAGCGGCCCATGACGGGCCCAAAATCAGGGGAACGTGTTTGGCGCGCATGCCTTGAATGAGCTGCACCGCCACCTGCGGATTCGATTGGTCGTCGGAAATGACGAGGGAAACCGGCCGGCCATTGATTCCACCGGTCGCGTTGATCGCTGACTGAGCGGCCTTCGCCGCCTGCTGCTGCTCCGCTCCAACAAATGCGCCGACACCGGTGAGTGGAAGGATCAGGTTGATTTCCAACGGGTCGGCTGCGTTTGCAATGCCAGTTGAACTGATTATGAGGGCTACGCAAAATGCGAGAACGCGCATACAGGTCTCCGTCCTGGGTAATTTGACATTACCTTGAAATGAAGGTAGTATCCTTTCACCCAAAAAGATGCCGCGCACTAAGTTTGGTCAACTCCTGATTCCCAGTGAGCGTATCGCCGCGTGGCAACGGCGATTTCCGTCGTTCGAACCCAGCAGCGCGCAGCTCATCTTTTCGATTCGCGCTCTCGCGCAACGGATCAATGATAACGCTAATGGGTGGCTTGCGCCGTTCGGATTGACCGCAACGAAGTTCAACTACTTGGCGGCCATTTGTTCCGACGAGCGTGAGGGCATGACGCTGCTGGAAATCGGAGCATTAGTGCACACGTCCTCGGGAACGGTAACGACGATGGTAAAGGTGCTCGAAAGAGACGGCCTCGTCAAACGAAGTGTCAATCGGGACGATGCGCGAAGCATTCGAATAAAGCCCACGCCGAGGGGGCGTGCTGCCGTCGAAAAGGCCTGGGCACTTCATCACGGCAACATCGAAGCGATCGTTGCCGGCATGTCACGCGCGAAGCGGGCTGAGCTGCTCACATCCGTGGTTGCCCTTGGCGGGCGCTTAGAAAACCACGAATCGCGGCGAGAACGATGATGCTCAGGATGAATTGAATTAGCCGACGCGCGCCGAATATGGTGAAGCATGGAATTCGGCATCACGCTCTTTGGGGACGTCGCGCCGCACGAGAAATCGCCGGCCGACTACTTAGGGCGTTGGGTTTAGTACCGCCGCCGGGTACCGATCTCTGCGGCGTCACCGACGTGCCAATCGGAACCGCCCGCCTCTTCGGGCGCGTAATCATCGTACGCAGCGCAGAAGGCATCTTCGCTTATGAGAACCTCTGCCCGCACGAATCCATCACGCTAAACCTCCAGAAGAACGTGCGCACGATCGGAGCCTACATCTTATGCGATCATCACTACGCGCGCTTTCGATTCGACGACGGCATCAGCGACGATGGCGTTTGCGCGGGCGAGGGACTCCCACCGATCCCGGTCGTGATAGAGGCAGGCCGTATCGTTATCGGCTCGCCGAGCTAATAAGCTCGGTTTTTTGGCGACCGCCGGTGCGTGAGCGCTAGCGCGGCTCGCCGCCCATTTTGCTCACCGCTTCGAACGCCTTCTTATCTTTATTGTATCGGACGACGAGCGCGGTAGTCGTATCGAGGCCGCCTTGAACGTGCGCTTGGTAATCGAACGATCCGAACGCGCCGGCGTATTTGAGGGCGGACATGAAGTCGCGCATCTGTGCGGCGGTCATGCCGGCGCCATACTTGCGGTACGCTGCCACGATGATGTGGGCGGCGTCCCACGGAATCGCGGCGAGATCCGGCTCCATGCCCAAGGGCGTGTAAGCTGCGCGCAGCGCCGCGACCGCGCGGCGAACACCGGGATCCTGGATGCTCTCGGGCACGACGAGCGCGGGATAGGTCGGGAAAAACGTGTTCGGCGGCAGGATCGCAGCGTACGCGGCCAGGGTCGCGTAGGTTACGTTGCCGGCGCCGCCGAGAACCGGTATATCCAGACCCGAGTCTTGGATGCCGTGCAGAACGGTGCCGAACGGGGCGCCCGTGGCCCAGGCGATCAGTGCCTGCGCGCCGCTGCCGCGAATGCGTGCTATCTGTGCGCTGACGCTCGTGTCAGCGGGCGAAAAAGACTGACGATCGACGATCGTGAGTTCCTTATTCTCCGGCAGTGCCATAACTGAATCGATAACGCGGCCGGCGTCCTGACCGGTCGCGTCGTTCGGAATGATCAGCGCGAATTTCCGCAAGCCCCGCGCGCGCAGATAGCGCAGTGACGCTGCGATTTGATCCTGACTCGGAACACCCATGACGAACTGATAACTGCCGGCTGGAGGATGCGCACCGGTTGAAAAGCACAGATCGACCGGGCCATTGGAAAGCAGCGGTAACATCGCGCCGCATGCCGATACCAGACCCGGTCCCACGATGACCGGCACATTCCGCGTGATGAGATCGTTGAGGATCTGGACGTCTTGCTGCGCTTGCGATTGATCGTCGTGAACGACGAACTTGATTGGACGGCCGTTGATGCCGCCCTCGGCATTCAGCGCCGTTTCGGCTGCGGTGATCGCTTGAGCGGTACCGGCTCCGAGAAATGCGGCGTAGCCCGTCAGAGAGGCAATGGCGTGGATCTCGATCGGGGTACCCGACGTCGCGGCGCCGGCGTTGTTCGGGGACGCCGGGACGAGCAGTAGCGCAACGAGTGCGATGCGAAAGATGCATGCTAACATAGACGATCAGCTTTCATGAGCAAAGGAACGTGTAACGATGCGAACCCGGCCGATCCTCGAAACCTCCGATATCGCGAACATCATCGCGCACGCCAAAGCCGAGGCGCAGAAAAACGGCTGGAACGTTTCGATTGCAATCGTCAACGACAGCGGCAATGTGGTCCATGTCGAGATCGTTGGCGAGCCGGGTGTTCCGGGAGGCGAAGTGGCGCTGGCTAAGGCCCGCGCGGCCGCGCTCACAAAACGTCCGACAAAAGAGCTGGAAGAACGCATGAAAGACCGGCCCGGCTTCGTGAATTTTCTCAATCCGGCCAACCTGTTGCAAGTTCAGGGTGGGCTGCCGATCATCTACAAGGACGAATGCGTCGGAGGCATCGGGGTTTCGGGCCGGCCCTCGCATGAGGACGAAATCGTCGCGCGTGCCGGGCTAGTCGCCATTGGCTGAGACGAACATCGATCGCGACCCGGCCGTGCCGTCATCCGGCTGTAGCTCATTCGTTATGTTCGCGAGTCCGCGGTGCACCGAGAGCTCGATGATCCGATTGAGTTCGGGATCGCGAACGACCCCGGCCGGTTCGCCGCCGTTTTGCACCAGTTCGATCTGTTCGCGCAGCAATTTACGGTACATCAAGATGCCCTTGTCGGAAGCACCGAGCAATTCCGTCGATCGATCGACGATCGGGCCCTGCGTCTCCCACGCCATGAGATCCTGATTCGGGAACGTTGTCAGATCGTATTCGCCGTCGGGGCGTAGCGGATGCGGAAGATACGTCACCGGGATGTCCTCATCGCGCTGGGTCACGCTGTGCTCCGCGGGCGTGAATTCGGACCAGAAGATTCGCGTGTGCTCGTCGTCGATCGGTACCCGCCAATGCATCGTGATTTCACGGCCCTGCGGGGCCACGAGAATGTTGGGGAAAATGGCCGGATGACCGCTTTCGACTTCCGGCCGATCGCCGCCGAAGGTCCGCACTTTGCGAATCCCACTCCATGCCGGCTCGTGACAGAGCTCGAAGCTGTAGTTCTCAATCGGCCGCAGGAAGTACGCGATCGCAGCGCGCTCAACTTCGGCTTGACCCTGCTCTTGCATCATGCGGCCGTGCAGATGGTAGGTGTGCACCGGATCGTGCGAATTCTCTTGGCTCTGCAGCCAGTTGCAGTGATGCACCGGTAGCACGACGATCGAGCGCGTTCCATCGTCGCGTACAAGATACTCCCAGCGCGGCAGCAGCGGCGCCGGCGCGGGTCCAAGGTACGCGAACAGGAGGCCTGCCAGCTGCTGTACGGGATAGGCCGTGCGAGCGGCAAGGGCGCGCAGCTTCGAGTCTGCCGGTTCGAATGGTTGATCGATACAGGCGCCGTCGGCGCTGAACTTCCAGCCATGGTAGGGACAGCGCAGTCCATCACTTTCGACAAAGCCGTTATAGAGTGAGGCATGGCGGTGTGGGCATGCCTCGGGAATGAGGCCGTAGCTACCGGTCCCGTCGCGGAAGAGGACGAGATTCTCGCCCAAGATTCGCACGCGCATCTTGGGGCTGGCGTCCAACGCCGCCACCGGCGCGATCGGCATCCAGTAACGCCGCAGCAGTGCGCCGCCTGGGGTCCCTGGGCCGACCTGCGTCAGCAACTTATTGACGTCGGGAGCAAGCGCCATAGCAAGGCCTCGAATTCACAAGAATAAGCTTTAAACAGTATACGGATCGGTTCGGAATCGTCAAATTCGGGGGGTTGGGGGTTAACCGCCATGGCGCCGTGGGTAAGACCCGTTCCAGTAGCTGCCATCCGGCTGCGCAATATGTCAGAAAGGACGTACCCGTGAGCATCCTCGACATCATCAAAAAAGAACATCGCGACACGGCGGCGATGTTGGATCAAGCGGAAAAACTCGAACCGGACGACGCGCAATTGGCTGATCTGGCAAAGCGCATCGAGCACGCGCTCACGACGCACGTGGAAATCGAGGAGCGGCTTTTCTATGCTCAATTGCGTAAGCGGGCGGAAGAGCAAGATGAGCGCGTCGACGTTTTTGAAGCCTACACGGAACACGAAGTCGCCTCGCATCTGATCGCAATGCTGAAATCGCGGCGCAAGCGCGACGAGCGGTTTAAGGCCGAGCTCCAGGTTCTCGGCGAGAGCATCAAACACCATGTGCAGGAAGAGGAATCGACGATCTTCTCGCTTGCGAAGAAGCTGCTCACACAGGCTGAGCTTGACGATCTTGGTAAGAAGTGGGAAAAGGCGCGTCAGCAGCTTCCGGCCGACCCCTCCAAAGTTCCGTCCACGCGAAAAAAGGCTGCCTGAGGACATCCGCCCGCCGGCTCCAGTTTAAACCCCGAGAAATCGGGGTTTTTTCATTGCATGCGAATCGGCCGCGAGCACGGAAGACGGCTCCCCATGATCAGTGAGTCCTCGACAGAGGGGTTCGTCGAAGCCGGCGGTTTTCAAGTGCGGTACGTTCAGGCGGGGAATGGCCCCCCGATCATCTTTCTGCACGAGGCCGGCGGTCTGCAACGCTCAGCGAGCCGCGAATTGCTGGCGCAAACCTTTCGCGTCATCGCTTTGGAGCTGCCGGAGAATCGAGGCACGGCCTCCATCGAGGATCTCGCTCGCAACTGTGAATGCTGCGGCTACTGCGCTCGGCATCGAGCGGTACAGCGTCATGGGGACGGCGCTCGGATCGACGGTTGCGTTGTGGATGGCGATCCTTCAGCCGGAATCGGTGGAAACGATCGTCTTGAGCGCCCCGGCCGCGCCGCCGCGCGACGAATCATTTGAGAAGCGCGTCGCCGAGCTGGCGCAACCGGTGCTGATGCTTTTCGGCGCCGACGACACGGTAAGCGCCGGAGGGCGCGCGCCTCTACCGTCAGCTCTTGCAGAGCTGCCATGTCGTGTTCGTTTACGGCGCAGCTCAAGCGATCGATGCCGATCAGCCGGAGGCATTCGCATCGGTGGTCGGAGATTTCTTGACCCGCAAGGAACAATTTGTCGTCCGCGAGACGAGCGCTCTCATTCACCCTGAAAGATCGATGATGAAAGCTTCACTGTTTTGCAGCGCCCGCTATGCAGCGACGGTACCTGACGACGTTTGGCCTCTGCCGGGAACGTTCTACGAGCCGGACGTCGCGGTGCGTTCGATGCAGACGACATTCGATCAGTTTCGTCTCGCCGACGAATACGGTTTCGATTGGGTGACGTGCGCCGAGCACCACTTTTCGCCGATGTCGTTGACGCCGAACCCCATGGTCATGGCCGGCGCGCTGTGCCAAGTCGTGACGCAGAGCAAAAATAGCGGTTCTGGGGCCGACGATTCCGATTCTCAACCCCATTCGCGTCGCGGAAGAATTCGCGATGATCGACGTCATGTCCAATGGGCGGCTCGTGGCCGGCATGATGCGCGGCACCGGCAACGAGTATGTCACCTACAACATCAATCCGTCTGAATCGCGCGAGCGCTTTGCCGAGGCCGTGGCGTTTGATCCGACGCTGCTGGACGGAGCCGGAGCCGTTCGGCTGGGAAGGGAAATATTTCCAGTACCGGACCGTTTCGATTTGGCCCAGGCCGGTGCAGAATCCGCATCCGCCGATGTTCATGTCGACGTCGAGCCCTGAAGCCGCGGAGTTCGCCGCCGGCAACGGCATCGGCGCCGGCTTCGCTTTCACCACGGTTCCGCTCAGGCGAAGAAGTCGGTCACGCATTATCGAGAGTGCGCTCGGGCCGCGGGCTGGGAGCCCACTCGCCGACAACGTGATCTATCGCGCCGCATTTCATGTGGCGGAGACGGACGAACAAGCCTTCGCAGATATGGCCACGCTGCCGCCGCGGGTGAGCTTGACCAACAAGAACAAAGCGCTTTCGGAAGCCGTAACCAAATCCGGATACTTCGGCAGCGACTATGCAGGGCAGACGACGCGCAACGCGACGCGAGCAGTTGGCCGAGCGCATCGAGCTGGGGCAGACTCGTCGTCGGCAGCCCGGAGACGGTGTTAAAACAAGTGCGGCGGATACACGACGAAATCGGCGCCGGCATCATCGACCTGCCCGTGGGCGTTCAGCTCGGCGAACGCACGATGCGCTCGATCGAGTTGTTCGGATCGAAGGTGCTACCGCACATGCACGAGTTTTGACCCGCGCCTATCCGCTATTTTTTGAAAGGCAGAATGTTGTCGGCGTAGTGCGGTGCATCGGCCGCATGGGTGTGACCGCATTCGTGGCAAGCCTCGACTGCATCCTGAGTCTTGGCTTCGAGTTCGAGCCGCGCCTCAAGGAGTGCATCGCGAGCTGCGGGCGTCGGGTTTGCCTCTGCTTTCACTTCAGCGACGGCCTTGGCTTCAGCAGCCTCGCGCAGCGAATAAATCGCTTCAGTTTTCTTGTTTGAGACGGGGTTGCTTTGTGACCCCGGATCGTCTTCTTGGCTCATTCTTGCTTACTCGCTACCCGTTTCTAACCGCTTTCGAAACCAGATCGTCCGGCCGTCATTTCTGAATTCCAACTCATCCACCAACGCCCGGATCAGGAAGAGGCCGTAGCCGCGCGGTGAGTGCGCCGGCGGATGGTCTGCCGAAACCGGGCCGCGTAAGAAGAATCCGGGTCCATCATCCGAGACCGATGCTTCAAGGTACCCTTTGGTGAGGGTGGCCTCGACGCGGATCGTACCGTGGTGTTTGTGGCCATGCTCGGCGGCATTCGCAAGCGCTTCACCGACGGCCGCCTCGATATCCTTAACCAGCTCCGCGCTCAGACGAAAATGCTCGAGGAACCGGATGAACTGCCTTCGCGCGTGCGACGCCCCAGCAGCCGTGTTCGGCAGTGAAATGTGAAAGCCGTGGCCGTCCGAACGAATCGGCTCTTGCGAAGCCATGAATACCGAGCCTCCATGCGGCACCTATCGTGAACCCGGTCGCGAAGAATAGCGCGTGCTTTTAGGTTGCGTACGCCAACGCACGCACGGCCACTGCCAACTGCGCACCAGCCGGTCATGAGTTTCCCACGCGTACCACTACTTAAACAAAATTCGTAGGACCTGCCGCTTTCCTCAGCGCTCGATGAGCGTGACGTCGCTGATGCGGTGCAGCGCGACGCGCTCGGGGGATCCGAGATCGTCGAGCAGCGTGTCGATCGCGGCGTGCAGTCCGGCATAGAGTTCCGGATCCGTCGGCGTGAACGAATTGCTATCGGTGTAGACGTGCAAGGCGGCGCGGTCAAACGGTTGCGCGAACGGAAACATCGCGCGGCTCACCGCGGCGGGATTGAGCGCAAGGGCATGATCGGTCAAGTTGCCCGGCATTTGCGGCGTGCGTGTCGCGAAGCGCCAATATGTGTCGCGCCATGCTTTGGTGAACGCGTCGGTCTCGTCGAAATAGATCTCCAGGATCGCGAGCCGGCCGCGGGGTTTGAGAATGCGCCGCACTTCGTCGACCACGACGCCATGATCGAACCAGTGCCACGCCGTACACGCCGTCACGATGTCGATCGACGCGGCGTCGAGCGTCGTGTGTTCGGCCGAAGCGTTCACGGAAACGATCCGCGGATGCGGCGCGGCGACGTCACGCATGCCGTCGTTCGGCTCGACCGCCCATACCGTTGCGCCGGCGTCGGCGAAGGGACGCGATGAGAGCCCCGTACCGGAACCGAGATCGGCGAGATTGATGCCGGCCGGGTCACCGTAGCCGGCGAGGACGTACTCGATCGCGGCCGGCGGATGCGCGGGCCGCGTTGCGGCGTAGGCGCGTGCGCGCTCGGTGAAGCGATCGGTATGCATGCGCGGTCGTTCGCCATCTCGCGTCGCGGTACCATGTAGAGAAGGAACGTGCGACCAGCCGGCTGCATTGCTCGGACAAACCGATTCCACCATGCTCTGCCGATAGGGAGCCGTTATGGTTATGAACCGTTCACGTGCCATGAGCGCTATCGCCGGTGCCGTTGCGGCACCCGCTCTCGTTACCGGGTTTCCGGCGATCGTACGGAGTCAGTCGCTCACGCCGCTCAAGATCGGCATCATCCCGGTTGACGTGGCGGCCAACGCGTACTACGCGCAAGACCTCGGGCTGTTCACGAAGGCCGGCTTCGCCGTCGAATTCCAAGTGATGGCGAGCGGACCGGTGCTGGCGCAAGCGGTTGCCGGCGGCGCGATCGATATCGGCGTCTCGAATGTCGCCACGCTCGGAAACGCGCGCTTGCGCGGACTTCCGTTCCGCGTCATCGCCCCGGCGGCCGTCGTGAACCCCGGTCAAAAACCCACCGACGTCGTCATGGTTTTGCAAGATTCCGCGATTACGCCGGGTGCCGGAATGAACGGCAAGCTGATCGCGATCAACGGCTTGAAAGATCTGCAAGAGATCGAAGCGCGCGGCTACGTCGACAAGTTCGGCGGCGACTCGAACACGGTCAAGTTCGTCGAGGTGCCGTTTCCCGCGATGGGCGGAGCGCTCCAAGAGAAGCGCGTCGACATCATCTTTCCGACCGAGCCGTTCAGCACGTCGGATACGAACGTCGGCAAGGTCATCGGCAACGCCTTCGACGGTGTCGGGCCGCGCTTCTTGCTGCTGGGATGGTTCGCAACCGAAGACTGGCTGGCGAAGAACGGCGCGACCGCCAAGAAATTCGTCGACATCATGCGGCAAGCGTCGGAGTGGGCCAACGGTCACCAGACCGAGAGCGCCGCGATGCTCTCCAGCCACACGAAGATGCCGGCCGAAATTGCGAGCAAAATCGTTCGTGCGGTGTACGGAACGACGCTCGATGCATCGATGCTGACGCCGGTTCTCAGCCTCGGATCGCGCTACGGCTTGATCCCCAAACCCGTTCCCCCGACCGATCTCATCTGGAAAGGGTGAGGCGCGCTACGCTCGCCTAGTGGTTGAACATCGCGTGCCAGTCTTTTACGAAGGGCACGTACGATTTCGCGTAGTCGGACGAGCGAATGTTGTACAGGCTGCTCGATGGCGGCATCGCGACGCCGGGAACGACCGCAGCCGGCGCGTCGCGGCGAATCGAATACGAGCCGATCGATGACAGCACCGCGGCCCCGCGTTTGCTCGTGATCCAATTCATCCACACTTGGGCGGCGTGCGGATGCGGCGCAACGCTCGTGATGCCGCCAAAGATGCCGTAAGCCGGTCCGCCGGTGGGCAGCACGATCTTGATCGGCGAGCCGGCGGCGATGCCGGCGATCATCGATTCGATCGGGTCGACAACGATTGCGGATTCGCCGCGCGCGAGATCGGTCGCAACGGGCTGCGCGGAATAGCCGATGCGCGGGTTTTGCGCCGCGGCCTTGCGCCACGCGTCGAGTCCGTAGCGCTGACGCAGGAAGAACCAGAAACTGAAGGACGTTCCGCCGGCGTCGATGTTGGCGAAGCTGATTTTCTCTTTCCATTTCGGATCGAGGATGTCGGTCCACTTGGACGGCATGTCGGCCGGCTTCACCAGCGCCGTGTTGACGCCGATCGACATCACCGAGCGCAGGATGTTGTACCATTTGCCGCCGCCGTCGCGCAGCACCGGCTCGAGGTTGCCGAAATCCGGTACTTTATAGCCGGTCAGAATTCCGCGATCCGCGAGTTTTTGCGTTAACGTGACGTCGGTCGTGTCAACGTAGTCGGCGGCCAAACGATGCGTCGAAAATTCGGCCGTCGTGCGGTCGAACATCTCGGCCGACGGAAGACGAATGACGTCGACGGCGAGGCCGGTGTCGGTCTTGAACTTGTCGACGATCAGTCCCATGCCGTGCGCCTCGTAGGTCGCATACAGCAGGAGCTTGCCTTCTTTTTTCGCCGCATCGAATAGCGGCGCGTCGGCAATCTGATCCCCATCGATCGCAAGCCCGCCGGCGGCCGAGGCTTGCCCCGGTGAAAGCAGCGGCGCGGCTGCGCACAACAACGAGGCTACACGAATCGCATGACGTCTATTCATCCGTTATCAGTGCGCGAAGATTGCGTGCCATTCCTTGACTTGCGGAACATACGATTTCAAGTAGTCCGAAACGCGAATATTGTAGACGCTGCTTGCCGGAGGCATCGTTACGCCGGGGACCGACGGCGTCGAGGCGCCGCGCCGGATCGAATAGGCTCCGGCCGCCGCCAGCACCGCGCTCGCGTGCTTGCTGGTCATCCAGTTCATCCACACTTGCGCCGCATGCGGATGCGGCGCGACGCTCGTGATGCCGCCCGAGATCCCGAACGCCGGACCGCCCGGCGGCAGAATCACCTTGAGCGGAGCACCCGCGGCAATTTGCGTCATGATCGACTCAACCGGGATGACCACGATCGCCGCTTCGCCGCGGGCAAGGTCGATCGCGACGGGCTGCGCCGCATAACCGATGCGCGGGTTCTGCGCTGCGGCTTTGCGCCACGCGTCGAGGCCGTAGCGTTGGCGGAAGAAGAACCAGAAGCTGAACGAGCTGCCGCCGGCGTCGATGTTCTCTAGTTCGATTTTGCCCTTCCACTTCGGATCCAGTATGTCGGTCCACTGCGAGGGCAGATCGGCCGGTTTCACTTGCGCGGTATTTACCCCGATCGCCATCATCGAACGCCACAGCGTGTACCACTTGCCGTTGCTCTCGCGCAGTGCCGGCTCGAGCGTGTTGAAGTCCGGGACTTTGTAGACGGTCAGGATGCCGCGATCGGCGAGCTGCTGCGTTAGGGTCAGGTCCGTCGTATCGACGTAGTCGGCAGACAAACGATGCGCGGCAAACTCGCTCGTAGCCCGGGCGAACATTTCAGCCGACGGCAAACGGATGACGTCGACCGACAATCCCGTGTCGGCTTGGAACTTCGCAACGAGCTCCGCCATGCCGTGCGTTTCGAACGTGGCATACAGGAGCAGTTTGCCTTCCTTCTTCGCCGCATCGAGGAGCGGAGCGTCGGCAATCTGCACGCCGTCGAAGACGAGACCGCCGGATGCGGCCGAGACCGTGCTCGGGCCCGATAGCAATGCGAACGCGTACAAACACGCGCCCAGCAGACCCGCACGGACTCTCATCAAGATGGCACTCCCCGTTCTTAGACCCGGTTCTGAAGCCAGCGCCGGCCGCCCAGCGTAACGAGCGCCAGCGCGATGGTAAAGAGAACGCTGATCGACGCGACCTGCGACCAGCTGCCGGAGATATACTTCTCGTAGATGACGATCGCCAGGGTGCGCGTGTTCGTCGTGTAGAGGAAGAGCGACGCCGTGAGTTCGCGCAGCGAAAGAATGAACACGATGAAAATCGATGAGGCGACGCCGTCACGGATCAGGGGCAGCATGATGTGCCACAGGATCTGCGGACGGCTCGCGCCGCCGATCTGCGCGGCGTGTTCGAGGTCGTCGTGGACCTGCATCATGCTCGAGGCAACGGCCCGATAGCCTTGCGGCAGAAAGCGCGCGATGTAGCCGATCGAGAGCAGCGTCAGGGTGCCGTAGACGGGCAACGGCGAGGCGAGCCACGTCCACAAGATGCCGATGCCGAGCACCAGCGCCGGAATCGCGACCGGGATCGTGGCCAGATATTCGAGCGGGGCGCGGCCCGGCAACTTCGTGCGATGCACGACGTAAGCGATGCTGAAGAAGATCGCCGTGCCCACGAGCGCCGCACCGAGCCCGGAGCCGAAGCTGTTGAGTGCGCCGCTCAGGACGACCGGGTCGGTGACGGCCGCGACGAGCGGGGCGAAGCTGAGGCCGGCGGGTGAAAACAGCGCGCCGACATCCGCGATGTACAGATTCGTGCGGAACGTGCCCTCGAGCAAGGCGAACCCGGGCAGCACCATCGCGACCACGACGTAAACGATCACGCCGGCGAACGCGAAATTGCGCGCCCAGCCGAGCCGGAAGCGGCGCGTTTGCATGCCTTTGCCCGTGACGGTGCGGTAATCGTTTCCGCCGAGCAGACGGCGCTGCATGAAGACGAACACCGCCGTCACGCACATCAACAGCACGCTCAAGGCGCTCGCCGCATTTTGCTGCGTCGGAGTGTGCGTCATCAGGTTGTAGATGGCAACCGAGAGCGTTTGGATCCCGACCGGCTGTCCGAGCAATTCCGGCACCGGAAAGTCTTCGGCCATGAGCGCGAAGACGAGCAGCATCGCTCCAAGCAGCGCGGGCTTGACAAGCGGGAACGTGATCTTCCGCAGCGTCGTGACGATCGATGCGCCGCCGAGCGCTGCCGCCTCTTCCATGTCGGAGTGGACCAGCGTCAGCGCGCCGTACATAAAGAGAAACGGATACGGCGCATAATACAGACCGAAGATGAACGCGATGCCGGTGCGCGATTCAACGTCGACGTGCCATGGGATGCCCATGCCGGTGAGCAGCAGGTTGATGTAGCCGGAGTGCCCCGACGCCAGCGACGACCACGCTGCAGCCGCGACGAGCACCGACACGAAGAGCGGCATGATCCCGGCGAGATAGACGAACGAGGGCGCGACGATGTCCGTGCGCGCGGCAAGCCAGGCGAGACCGCAGCCGATCACGAGCGCGATCGCCGATCCGCCGAGCGCGATCGTAAACGTATTGAACGCCGCCATGCCGATGCTGCCGTTCCAAAGCTGTCCGTAATTGGCGGTCGTCAACGCGAGCGCACCGGCGCCGCTGAAGGGCGGCACGTTCAAGAACGATGCGGCCAGGATCATGACGATCGGGATGACGACGAGCACGCCGAGCACGACGTAGAGCACCGCCGGAACCGTGAACTTCGCGAGGGTAGCCCGCATTATCCGGCTGCGTCGCTGCGCGTGCGCGGTAAGACCAAGACGCGGTCCGCAGCGACGTGCACGATCGCCTGCGTGCCCATGACGATCGTTCCCGCGACGTCGGGGCTCACGATGTCCCAGATCGTGCCGCCGTCGGTGCGGGCCCGGTAGTGGACCTGCGTTCCCTCGAAACTCGAAAAGATGACCTCAGCCAAATACGTGTTTTCCGGCAAGTCGCTCGCTGCCGTATTCGACGGAGCCGCCGTCAAGCGGATATCGTTGGGACGCACGCACACGGCGGCGCTCTCCGGCGCCCCGGACGTTCCGCTCGTTCCCTTCACCGGTAAGCCGCACGTATCGAGCACCGTATCGCAGGCCGAACCGTCGCGCCGGCGGACCGTCGCATCGAAGATGTTGCTGTAGCCCAGAAACTGCGCGACGGCGCTGCTGCTCGGCGCATAGTACATCTCCATCGGCGCGCCGCGCTGCAGTACTTCGCCGGCTTCCAGCACCACGATGTCGTCGGCCAGCGCGAGCGCCTCGTGCTGATCGTGGGTCACGTAAAGCGCGGTGATCTTGAGGCTCGTCTGAATCTCGCGCAACTGCACGCGCAGGTAGTCACGCAGGCGCGCGTCGAGGTTGCTCAGCGGTTCGTCGAGCAGCAGCACCGATGGGTTGGTCACGAGGCTGCGCGCGAGCGCGACGCGCTGCATCTGGCCGCCGCTCAACTGGCTCGCGCCGCGCGCGCCCAAATCGCGCAGCCCGACCAGCTCGAGCATCGCCTCAACCCGGGCTTTCGTTTCGGCGCGCGGCGTGCGCGCGATCTCGAGCGAAAAGGCGACGTTCTGGTAGACGGTCATGTGCGGCCAAATTGCGTAGGACTGGAAGACCATCCCGACGTTGCGCTTGTCGGCCGAAACGTTCACGCCCGTCGCGCTGTCGAAGACGACCTTGTCGCCGATCGAGATGCGGCCGGCCTCGGGCGTATCCAAGCCGGCGATGCAGCGCATCGTCGTCGTCTTCCCGCAGCCCGACGGTCCGAGCAGCACCAGCATCTTGCCGTCATCGACGTGCAAGTCGATTCCATGGACGACGGGAACGTCGCCGAACGACTTGCGGAGGCCGGTGACGCCGATGCTCACGCTTTCGCGAGCAACGCGGCGGCCTCGTCGTAGCGGCGCTCGCGTTCGTTGTGTTCGTCGAGCCCGACGATCTTGTTGTAGTCGTCGACTGTCATGAGATCTTCCACGATGCCGGTGAGCGAGCGCGTGCGCGCGAGCGCCTCCATTGCCCGGTCGACGGCGGTCGCGGCCGCGTAGAGCGGCAGCGAGGGAAACGACACGACCGACGCGCCGAGCTTCTCCAACTCGGCGATCGTCGTCGCGACCTTGCCGCGCGCATTCGACATGTTGGCAAAGCGCGGTCCGGGGACCTCACGCATCACGCGCCGGAAGTCGTCGGGTTCGTCGGCGCCTTGCAAGAGCACCATATCGGCGCCGGCCTCCATGTAGCGCTGAGCGCGGTCGATCGCTTCATCGAGACCGTAGATAGCGGCGGCATCGGTGCGCGCGACGAAAAAGAAATCGTCGTCGATGCGCGCATCGAGTGCGGCTTTGATCTTCGCGATCATCTGCTCGGCCGGAATGAGCGTCTTGCCGGGCAGATACCCGCAGCGCTTCGGCGACTGCTGATCCTCGACGAACATGCCCGCGATGCCGGCGCGTTCGAACGCGCGCACCGTGCGCCGCACGTTATTCGGTCCGCCGAAGCCGGTGTCGGCGTCGGTGAAGACGGGGACCTCGACCGCCTGCGCGATGCGCCCGTACTGATCTACGTAGTCGTGCATCGTCATCTGCCCGACGTCCGGTTCGCCGAGCAGGGTGCCCGTTGCGGCGTAGCCGCCGGCCACCATGACTTCGAAGCCGTGCTTGACGATGATGCGTGCCGAGAGAGCGTCGTACGCACCCGGCATCAACGTGATGTTGGGCTGCGCGATCAGCTCGCGCAGCCGGCGTCCCGGGTGCTGCATGGACATGTGTTTTCTCCCAGCCGACGTTCGCATAGCGTCGCGTTCAAGCAATCACGCCTAAATTGAAACGCTTACGGTCCGGGTCCTTCAACGCGTTCGGTCGCGAATGCCACGAGCACGGCGGCGGCGAGTCCGGCGCCGGTAAGCGTGGTCGCGATCCAGCCGCCGCCCGCGTAGGTTGCACCGGCCAGCAGCGAACCGATGGCTGCGGCGATGAACAGGCACGTCATGTAGATCGCGTTGATGCGGCCGCGCGCGTGCGGGTCGAGGTTGTAGATCACGCGCTGACTGATGATCTGATTGGCTTGCGCGGCCGCGTCGAGCACGATCGCTGCAAGCGCCAGGATCACGATCGCGCCCGCCACGCCGGCCCAGCCGGCGATGAGAAACGCGACGATCGCGGTCGAGATCGCTCCGGCCGTGGCGACGCGCGTGAAGCCGCGATCGGCAAGCCGACCCGCGATCGGTGCCGAGAGCGCACCGCCCGCACCGGCCAGCGCGAACAACGCGATCCCGCGCTGATCGAAGCCGAAATGCTGCGTGAGCACGAACGGTACCGCCGTCCAGAACAAACTGAAGATGCCGAACATCACACTCTGATAGAGCGCGCGCCGGCGCAGCGCCGGATGAATGCGCAGCATTGCAAGTGATGACTTCAAGATGCCGCCGTAGCTCAGATCCGAGAGCGGAATGCGGCGCGGCAGCCATAGCCACAGCACGGCGAAGATCACGACAGCGAGCGCGGCCGCGGTGCCGAACACTGCTCGCCAGCCGAAGGCCGAGGCGATGAAGTTCGCCGCGGGCCGCGCGAGCATGATGCCGGCGATCAAACCGCCCATGACGTTGCCGATCACGCTGCCGCGCTGCTCGTCCTTCGCCATCGTTGCCGCGAACGGGATAATGATCTGCGCGCCGACCGAGCACACGCCGGCCACGGCCGAGGCGATCATGAACGATACCGCGTTTTGCGCGAGCATCGTGCCGATGAGGCCCGCCACGGTTCCGGCAACGCAGAGGAGGATGAGCCGGCGATTCTCGATCAGGTCGGCTAGTGAGACGAGGAAGATCAGTCCCGCAGCGTAGCCGAGCTGCGTCACCGTAACGATCGCGCCCGCAAAGTGCAGCGGTATGCCAAGCGCGGGGCTGATTACCGTTATAAGCGCCTGCGCGTAGTACACGTTGGCGACGAGCGCCCCCGCGGCGAGCGCGAAGACGAACGTCAGCGCCGGAGAGAGTCCTGCGCCGGCCACCGCATGTGAAACCGATGGTACAAAGCGCCGGCTGATCGCGGACACTACATGCCGGACTGGGGCGGGGCGGCGGTGCCGTCCGACCATTGCGGTGCGGCGATCATGAAAATCGTTTCCGGCTCGGGCATGTCCGTGTACGCGCTGTTATACATCACGGGTGAGCCGTTCACGTTGGCACCCCAACTGGCGGCGCTCGCCGCTTGAATGTGGAATATCAGATGCGGCCGAGCTAACGTGCTGCATGGCACCGACAAACCGATTCGTCGCGCCGGCGTTGCAGGGCGGGTATACACACTTGGCCAACGCGCGCACTCTCGGCGCAGTGCCGTAGGAGGCGATGTCATGGCAGTCACCCGCTTACGCGTCGTTCAGGGCTTGGCCGCGACCGCTGCGTTCCCGTGGTGCGCCGCGCCGGCGCGAGCGCAGACGATGCCGGTCGTGCATGCGGCGATGATTCCGAACGAGCCCGCCGCTTTGATCTACTACGCGAGCGAAAACGGCTATTTCAGTAAGGCCGGCTTGAACGTCGAGATCACGCAAAACGCATCGACGCCCGCGATCGTCGCCGCCGTCGCGGCCGGCACCTACGACATCGCGTTCGCAAACATTTCGACGATCGCCGTCGCGCACGTGCGCGGCTTGCCGTTCGTCTGCATCGCGCCCGGCGCCGGCTGGCAACCCGGCAAAATTGTCGGCAGCATTATGGTCGCAAACGGTTCGACCGCAAAAACAGCGGCCGATTTCAACGGCAAGACGTTTGCGACGCCGGGGCTCGGAACGATCGGCGAGTTCTTGCCGCGCGCGTGGATGGATAAACATGGCGGCGATTCATCGACGGTGAAGTTCGTCGAGATTCCGTTTCCGCTCGAGGCCGACGCGCTTACCTCGGGCCGCGTGGACGCGGCGTACATGGTCGAACCGTTTCTGACGACCGCACTGAAGTCCGGAACGGTTCGCTCGTTCGTGTATCCGGACGACGCACTTGGGACGAGTTATCTCGCGACAGTCTGGTTCGCAACGGCGCCCTGGGCCAAAGCGCATCCCGACCTCGTCGCGCGCTTTGTCTCGGCGATGCGCGATGCCGGACGGTGGGCCAACGCGAATCCGGCGAAGACGATACCGATTCTGGCGAAAGACCTGCATGGCGATCCGGCCGTCATCGCGCAATCCAACCGGACCTATTTTTCGGACCGGCTGATCGCGGCCGAAGTCCAACCGTGGATCGACGTGACGGCAAAGTACGCGAAGTTCGCGCCGTTCCCAGCGTCCGAAATAATGTACTACCGCCGGCATAGCCTAGTAGCGCCGTTTAGGTATGGCTTTCCCGGGTACTTTGGTACTATAACGGACGCAGTACTGCCGTACCGCTAGCCCGTCTCATCCGAATCATAGGGCCTTTGCTCTATGGGAAGGCTACTGCTATGCGAGCACGGCTCACGCAATTCGTTGCGGTAAGCGTCTCTTTTGCTGCGCTGCTATTAAGCGGCGCCGGCGCGCGGGCGGCCGACTTCGGTAGCCCGCCGGCCGCTGAAGTCCCGATCCTCTTCAACGATCACACCGTCTATGCGAAGCCCGACTTGCTCGAGCAGGCGCGCGTGCTGGCCGCGCTCGTCAAAGACGGCGAGATCTACGTGCCGTTACGCAGCATGTTCGAGCAGATGGGCGCAAGCGTCTCGGTTTCGGCGGACGGCAGAACCATCACCGCGGCGAAGCCGGGCTCGAGCGTCTCGGTCACCTTAGGCAAAAACGAAGTCATCATCAACGGCGAGTCGCGCGCGCTCGACGTGCCGCCGATGCTCTACAAGGGCGTCGTTCTCGTTCCGGTGCGCGTGATTTCCGAAGCGATGGGCGCCTACGTGCAATGGGTGCCCGAGCGGCGCGTGGTCGTCGTACGCTACATCGCGTTGCCCGCGCCGCCGCCTCCGAGCGCGCCGCCGGTCGTCGTGCCGACCGCTACCCCGGTCGTCACACCGAAACCGTCCGCGGCCGTTACGCTGCCCGTCGCGATCGCCGTGCCGCCCACTCCCGTGCCGCTCGAACCGTCGTACACGGCCTTCCTCCAAGCCGCGTACTCGACGCCGAAGAATTACAACGAGTTCGTGGCCGGAACGTACTGCGATACGTTCATCTTCAACGCCGCCTACGCGCCGCAGAATTCACCCTTTGCGCTCAAAGCCGATTTCCGGCAAGATGCCTACGTCACGAGCAGCAACGCCGTTGATGCGAATCGGCAATCACTACACGCAATTTGCGACGATCGACGGCGGCACGGCATTCACGCCGGTGTTCATGGCGCGCCAAACCAGCCTCGACATCCGGCTGGAATATCAAGTGCTGAAGCCGCGCATCTACGCCGGCGTGGCCTACCTCCACGACGCCAATAACTACGGCTATCCGAACTTGAACGCCGTCGGCGTCGGACTCGAGAAGTTGCCCGATCTGCGGCCCGGATTGAGCTTCTACGGTTCCGCGTTCTACTATCCGAGTGCTTCCGGCACGTACACCGTGAACAATGCGGCGAGCTCCAACGCCGGCGCCAGCTATCAGCAGCAGTATCAAATCATCAAATACGATATCGGCGTCGCGCTCGTCATCGCGCACTCACCGGTCTATCTCTTCGGCGGATTCAGCGGCGATCATTATGCCGCGACCAAAAACGCACCGATTGGTCAGATCCATGACGGCCCGTATATCGGTCTCGGCGTGAAGATCTAGCCATGATGAGGATGAGCAACATGTTCAAAAAACCGCAGCGGCTCGCAGCGCTCGCTTCCGTCTTGTCGCTGGCCGCGTGCGGCGCGTGCAACTGCAACGTGCCCGGCTTTACCGCCGGCGCAGCCGGTCCCGTCGGAGTTCCCACGACCGCTCCGACGACATTTCCAACGACGGGTCCAGGCGGTGTGCCGACGACGGCTCCGACGACGGTCCCAACAACCGTACCGGTGGTTCCCGCCGTTGCGTGCAGTCAAGGCGCCGGCGCGTTGGCGCTCGGAACGGCGCTGACGCCGTTCGCATTGCTGGCCGGTTCGACGATTACGAACACCGGCTTGACCAACGTGACGTATGCGTCCGGTGCGACCACCGGAAGTTTGAATGACGATCTGATCGGCGTATCGCCCGGGACTGCCGTGGTTGGATTCTATCCGCCGGGTACGGATGCCGACGGTCCCGCCGCCATCTACGCTGTCGGCGCCGGATACAGCAATCAGCCGGCCGTCACGCTCGCGGCCCAAAGCGCCTTGACCGTCGCGTATAACAACTTTGCCGGCGTCGCGTCGACCGTGACGTTCCCCGGCGGACAAGACCTTTCGCAGGCCAGCGTGCCCGGCTACCCGACTGGTACGTTACCTGCGGGCGTCTATAAGTCGGCTTCATCGATGAGCATCTTGGCCGGAAATCTGACGCTCGACGGCGGCGGCAACGCGCAGAGCGTCTTCATTTTTCAAGCCGGGAGCACGCTGACAACGACGCTCAACGGCACGAACAGCGGCAACGTGAACCTGATCAACGGCGCCAACGCGTGCAACATCTACTGGCAAGTCGGCAGTTCGGCCGTCCTCGGCGCCCAGTCGTTCTCCGGCAACGTTCTCGCGTTGGATCGGTCACGCTGACCTCGGCCACGCAATTCACGGGCCGCGCGTTAGCACGCACCGGCGCCGTCACCGTCTCGATTGCCTCGCTGATCACGAATCCCGGCGGCAAATAAGCAGCGGTCACCCTCGGGGGCCGCTGCTCGCTTATGCGCGCGGGCTGCGTCAGTTATTCGGGTTGCCGTTGAAGCCCGGATATGTCGGTTCGAGCTGCAGTTCGTCTCTGAGGACCGTCATCGCCGTTTGCATTTTCGCCTTTTGATCGGTGCTCAGGTTCGAATTCATCACGGCGTTCATCGCCGTACGGATTTTCTCCACATTGATTACGTGGCACACAACCGGCGCGTTTTGGATGTTTGCGGTCGCCGTTTCGCCCGCGTTTGGCGTGCGGCAGACGATCGTCGTCACGCTCACCGGGGCGGTCTGCGCGGAGGTAATGGCCGGCGCCCCAATGGCGGCTGCGAGTACGACCGCAAAAATGTACTTCTGCATGGTCTTGCTTTCTAGGAAAAGACAGAGAGATACGCTGTCTCTCGACCCCATCGTAGCCAGGCCGGCGGCGGCTGATAAGGGCGAATCTTTCGGTACTGCTGTCCGGCCCATGAAGGCGATCCAGCGGAGCGCGAGAACACCGGACGCATCGAAATCAGAGCTTTCGAGGAAGACGCTAACGATGCGTTTCTAGAGCGCATCTGTGTTTTTGCTGGCCCGTCGCTGCCGCCCGCCGACCGGATCGTGCTTCCCGGAGTCACCTACGCGCCGCCGGCAGCGCGCGGTGACGTCGCGCGTGCGGCCGAAACATTCGGTGCCGTTTTGCTGCTGGATGGCGTCTTTCACCACGAACTCGCGCCGACGCCGAAAGAAGTTCTCGCTGCAGCGCGCCGCGTGCGGCTCTACGGTGCCGCCAGTATGGGCGCGCTACGCGCAGTTGAGTGCCGTCCCTACGGCGCCGTTGCGTTGGGCGCGATCGCGCGCTGGTACGAAAGCGGTACGATCGACGGCGACGACGAGGTCGCGGTGGCGATGCATCCGCAAACGCACGCTCCCTTGAGCGTTCCATCGGTGAACGTCCGCTACGTTGCATGGCTTGCGGTTCGCCGCGGGATCCTCGAACGCGCCGCAGCTCGAGACTGGATCCACGCAGCGCGCACGACCATTTATTATGCCGAGCGGTCGTGGCCGGGGGCCGTGGCCTGTGCGCCCGCTGCGGCGCGTCCTGCGCTGCTGGAAATCGCCCGCCGCGAAGGCGATCTCAAACGCTGGGATGCGCTCTTTGCGCTGCGGCGCGTCTGTCATCTCCGCGAGCACCGCCATGCTCTCGCCTGAACGCGCGCCGTCATCGCTCAAGGCGCCCGGATCATTCGACCGGTGCGTGCCGCTCGAACAAACGCTCGCGCTCGATTCCGCAACTGCGCGAACGCTTCGGCATCACGCGCATCGCCGACATCACCCACCTCGACCGGATCGGCATCCCGGTGATGAGCGCGATCGTCCCCGACTCACCGGACGTCATCAGCGTCTATAACGGCAAGGGTCCGACACGCGAGAGCGCGCTCGCCGGAGCGGTGATGGAGGCGGTGGAGCGGCAGGTGGCGGCAGCGCCGAACGTGCCCACGTTCATCCGCGAGACGAAAGCCGTTCTGGCAACGCTCGATCGCGGCGGCCGCAAAGAACGCGCGTACGCGCGGGAGCTCCCCGCCGTCGAGGGATTCGATCTGCTGACGGGAGCTGCGATCGACGTTCCGCTGGCGCTCGTGCAGTGTCCGTGGCCCGGCGAACGCATTCTTTTCGGCGATTCCTCGAACGGTTTGGCGGCCGGCAATACCTTTGACGAAGCCGTGTACCACGCGGTTTGCGAACTGCTCGAGCGCCATCTGTGGGCCGTTGCGCACGCACTGGGGCACCTTCGGCCGCGCGCCATGCTCTCGCAATTTGCGGGCGCGCCGTGGTCGCTCTCGCTCATCGTCGACGACCCGATCGCGTTTGACATCGAACTGCCGACGGGTTTTGCCACGGTCGACGCGCTGGTCGAACGCGTCGAACGCGCCGGACTCGCCGTAAGTGTGCGAGCGTTCGAGCACGATGCTCTGCCGATCTTGGCGGTGGCCACGATTGCGGATCATGCCGGCGGCGAGTCCTCGGCGCACACCGGACGCGGCTGTTCGTGGTCACCGGAGCATGCCGTGATTCGCGCCCTCACGGAAGCGGCGCAATCGCGTGCCGCTGACTTCCTAGCCGCGCGTGAGGATCTCTGCCATCACGACGCCGTTACGGTGCCGCCGTACTTTGTCCGGCGTACGTGCGGTGTACCGTTCAACCGCTGGCACTACGATGCGCCCGCGCCGGTGCGAACCTTGAGATCATGCAATGACCGGTCGGCCAACGATGTCGCAAGCGATGTCGCGCAGCTCAAGGCGGCCTTGCATGACGCCGATGCAGGACCGGTGGCGGTCGTCGATCTCACTCCTGCCGGCCTTCCCATTCACATTGCGCGAGCGGTCGCACCCCGGCTCGAATACCCGGGAACGGGCGACCGCTTTGGACCAACGGTGCGCACCATTCTCGACCTCAACCTCATCTAACGCTCGAAGGAGAACGCCATGACGCCCGAAGACATCGATCGAATCAGTCGCAGCCTTGTCGGACACCTCGCCACCGACCCGCCGGTCCGCAAAGCTTTTGCGGCCACGCGTGCGGACGCCGCGAAGGCGGCCGATCTCATCAACGAGACCGTCCAACCCCGGGTTCCCGTTTCCCCGGAAGACGTCCCGACGATCATGAAATACGTAACGAAGATGTTCCCGCCGAACCAGCAAAAAGAAGTGGGGGCCAATCAGTCCGTCCTCGACCACAGCGGCGGCCACCCGACCGAATAACGCTACGCTTCGAAACGGCTCACGGCGTGAACAAACGAGCGGACTTCGCCGTCGGCATCGGCCGGCGACGTCGTTCCGCGCTCGTCGAGGGACGCGTCCGGGACGGCGGCACGAAGCGTATTTAAGAACGTGACGTTCGGCTGATCTCCATTGGCCGCGCGGAGCGCGCAGGCGACGAGTGCGAGCCGGACGGCGTCCTCCGCGCGCTTGAGGACGAGCGCGATCGCGGCGAGTCCCTCGATACATTGGGCGCGGGCGAGCACTGCGCCGGGTCTGAGGTGCTCGATGGCCTCGCCGATCAGGCCCGCGGCCTCGGCCGGCCGGCTTTGGGTGAGCGTCCGGCCCAGTTGCAGCGTTGAGGTAAAGACGATGAACTGGTCGCCGGTTTCACGCGCACGCGCGCGTGCTTCGGAGAAATGGCGCGCTGCAGCCTCGGGATCGCCGCCGGCGCTGGCTGCGAATCCCAACTGGAAACTTGCGCCGGCAAGGAGCCACGGATCTCCAAATCGCAGCGCGCGTTCGTACGTTGTGGTAGCGACCGCATATGGCCGTTCGCCGAGCGCGGCGTGCCCGGAACACAGCGCGTTCGAGCTATAGATCGTGAGCCATTCGTCGCCGCACGCGATGGCGGCTTCGTGCGCGCGCTGCGCATAAATGACGCCGTCCTTGAAACGGTTGCGGTTGTATTCGATGAACGCGCCACCGCAACACGCCCAGGCAAGGCCGGGCGAAGGATCGCTCACATTTTTGGTAAGCGCGCCGATGTGGTTCAAGCCTTCGGTGAGGCCGCCGGTGCGCATCCAGTATTGCGCGAGCGAGCCCGAGGCTCCCAACCCGAGCTCGCGCAGTGACGCGCTCTCTCCGCTGAGTTGCAGTGCGGCCCGAATGTTATCGACCTCGGCGGAGAGACGGTCGATCGCCTCTTTTTGACGGCCGCTGCGTAATGTGTTGCCGCTGGCGCTGGCCAGTTCGAGGTAGTGCCTCGCGAAACGCAGCTTGAGATTCGCCGGTTCGTGCGAATCGAGAAGCCGTTCGTTGGCATAGTCGTGGATCGTCTGCAGCATCGAGAAGCGGGGCGGGTCGGCGCGGTCCACATCGACGAGCGATTTGTCGTGCAGCCGGGCCAAGAGCTCCCAAACGAAGTCGGGCTCGATGCCGTCGAACGCCAGGATGTGTTCCGCGTCATCGAGCCGGCAACCGCCGGCGAAGATCCCGAGGCGGCGGAACACCAGCGCCTCGTCGGGATCGAGCAGTTCGTGACTCCAGTCGACCAGCGCGCGCAGCGTACGATGGTGTGGGAGGGTCGTGCGCGAGCCGGCGGAGAGTAACTTGAACCGCTCGCTTAGCCGCTTGAGGATCGTCTCGAGATCGAACATGTCGGTTCGCGAAGCCGCCAACTCGATCGCCAGTGGAATGCCGTCGACGCGCCGGCAGATTTGGGCGGCAATCGCCAACTGGCCCGGCTCGAACTGCAAATACGGCGCGACCGCTTTGGCGCGATCGACGAAGAGTTGCAGCGCCGCCTCAGGTGCGAGCGGTCCCAGCCGCACGATCTGCTCGCCCGTCACGCGTAACGGCTCACGGCTGGTCGCAATGATGTGCAGGTTCGGGCAGGCGTTGAGCACGGCATAGACGAGCTGCGCACAAGCATCGAGCACGTGCTCGCAATTGTCGGCCACGATGAGGCGCGGTTCGCCGCCGCAGGCTGCGATGACGCGATCGAGGAGCGGCAAGCCACCCTCCTCGGCGACGCCCAGCGCGGCAGCGAATGCGCTGACGACCGAAGCGCCGTCGGCGACCGGGGCTAACTCGACCAGCGTCACGCCGTTGGCGAAACGGCCGCTCGCGCGGCGCGCCCCCTCGAGCGAAAGCCGGCTCTTGCCGACTCCACCCGGGCCGACGAGGGAGATCATGCGCGCGCCGGTGATGGCGTCTTCCAGCATGCGCAAGTCGTCTTCGCGTCCGACGAACGACGTGAGCGGAGCCGGCAAGCGTAAGGGCGAGGCGACGCCGGCGACGCTCGGGCGCAGCTCCCGCCGGCGCGGCAGCGACGGCCGCACCGCCGCCTGCTCGAGACGTTCCCGTTCGACGCCCTCGACCTGCAGCGCATCGATCAGCAGCGCCAGCGTTTGCCGCTGCGGCGCACGGCGCGAGCCGCGTTCCAGCGAGCCGACCGCTTCGGTGCTGATCCGGGCGCGCTCCGCGAGTGCTTCTTGGGAGAGGCCGGCAGCAATCCGCAAGCGGCGCAACAGCGGCCCGAAGGCTGGAGCGCCATCGATTACGCCGGACGTGGCGTCGCTGCTCAGCGCATTTCCCCCAAACGAGGGACAATCGATTCCTACTTGTCCCGCGTACGATTACGGGCGAGGGGGCTGACACTCCCCCAAGCGCATGCCGCGAAGAACGCCGCAAGGCGAATGAGATACAGGGCATCGGCCGGGTTCATCGCGCGAACAGTTGCGTGAGGTGGGCCGGCGGCGGCACGTCGAGCTCGTCGCGCAGCGTCCGGCAGAAGGTGCGAAAATGGCGCGCCGCCGCATCCTGGCGGCCGAGCAGCAACTGCGCGCGAATGAACAGTTCCGCCGCGACGTCGTCGTAGGGATCGAGGGAGATCAGGTCTTCTGCAATGCGTGCTGCGTGGGCCGCGTCACCGCGCAGGAAGGCGTCGTGCACGAGAAGGCGCGCGAGTTCGACGCCGATCGCGACGAAACGCCGCTCCAGCTCTTCGTAATATTCGAGCGAGGCGATACGACGGTAGCGGCGGTCCTTGATGCTCTCGAATGCCTCCGCGACGATCGCGAATACCTCACCGCCGAGCCGGTCGCGCGAAACGTCGTGCCGGCGTGCGACCTCCTCGAGCCGGAGAACGTCGATCGCGACGTGCCGTCCAAGGCGGTAGCCGTTGCCCTGGGTTTCGATGATCCCAACCGTGCCGAATTTGGTGCGTATCCGATGGACGTAGACTTTGAGGAGGCTGGCGGCGGAATCCGCATCGCGATCCGGCCAGAGCTTATCGCACCACTCTTCGCGGTTGAGGGCCTGCCGGTTCAGCGCCATCGCCGCAACGACAGCGAACTCGCGGTCGGTGAGCTTGATCTCGCGGCCGCCGTATGACGTCGTCCCGTCGAGGATCCGGATTTCGATCCGATCGTTGTCGTAGAGTGGAGACGCGGGCGCCGGTGCTACTGCGATCATGTGCGTTAACTCGCTTCTGGTTACGAGGGGGTTAACGCAATTTTGCAATTAGCGGGCGAACACGAACACGCTCATCCGTACGTCTTATCCGTACAAGTGGGCAGTAACCGGCTTTTTACCGCGGCTGACTAGTCTCTCTCTCAGGCCCGCATTTGCGTGGCCGTAACAGGAGAGCCATATCGTGAATACGTTTACCACGTTTGCCCGTTTGACGGTCGCCGCGTTCATTGCGGTCGCGCCGCTGGCGGCCGGCATCACCCCTGCCGGCGCACAGGGCGTCGACGCTCCCGCCTGCAGTGTTCCGAACGTTCAAGCATCGACGGCGTACGCCGCGATCGCCGACCGCCCGGACATCGCCAACCAGTATCACCTCAGCGGTAAGACGCTGGTTCAGGTGGACATCGATGCCGCCGGCAACCTCATCGGTGCTGAGGTCGCAAAATCATCCGGCTACGGCGTGCTCGACCGTGCTGCGCTCGACGCCGCTCGCGCCAGCAAGTTTAGCCCCGCCGTCCAAAACTGCACTGCGACCCCCGGGTCGTATCTGTTCGAAGTCGACTTCGACAACTGACACCCTTCGACACGCTCCTCGTGGTTATCGCCTTGGCACTATTCTGGTTGGCCGATCGAATAGCGCCAAGGCGCGAGCCGCATCTCGAGCCACTTGAGGAACTCGGTGCTGCCGACGCCGGCGATCGCGAGGATGATCACGCCCAGGAAGACCGACGCCGTATCGAAGGTTTGCGCCGAAGTGAGGATCATGAACCCGACGCCGGCGCGAGCGCCGAAGAATTCCGCGACCACGATGCCGACGAGCGCTCGGGCGATCCCCAGACGCAAACCGACGATGATGAACGGCAGCGCTGCCGGGAAACGAATGAAACGGTAAACTTGCGATTCGTTGCCGCCGAACGAGTACGCCACTTCCACCAGCTGCGGATCGGTTTCGCGCAACCCGGAGACCGTGTTGAGCAAAATTGGAAACACCGCGGTGAGGAAGATGACCGCGACCTTCGCGGTCAGGCCGATGCCGAGCCACAGGATGAAGACGGGCCCGAGAGCGATCAGCGGGGTCGCGTAGAGCATCGACACCCAGGGGTCGATGTAGTGCCGCGCCTTTTGCGAGTGCGCGAGCAAGACGCCCACGCCGATTCCGACGACGGCCGAGAGCGCGAAACCGATCGCGAACTCGCTCCAGCTCGTCAGCAGATTTTTCTGTAACTCACCGGTTCCCCAGAGTTCGACGCTCTTTTGAGCGACGGCGATCGGACCGGCGAGAAAAAGCGAATTATGGACCGCGAAACGCGCGATCAGTTCCCAAACGGCGATGGCAACGGCAAAGGAAACGGTGCCGCGTGCGACCGCGACTTTATTCAAGGAAGGAAGCTATGGTCAACGTATTTCGAGGGCGGCCCGGCGGATTTTAGATCGCCCGAGCTGACGAGATAATCGGCCACGGTTTTCACGTACGCGTCGGGGAGTGCCATTCCTTTTGCATACGGGTGCAGGTCGTTCACGTAGTAGTCGTACACGCGGCCGGCCGTCGGTGCGTCGACCTTCGAGAACTCGACGAGCGCATTGATCGACGCGTCCCGGTTCTTCTTGTCGTAAAAGTAATCGACGGCATCGGCGGCGGCTTTGATGAACGCGCGTGCGGTCACGCCGTTCGTTTGCAGCCAGGCCTTGCGCGCGACGAGCGCGTCAAAGCCGAAATTCGGTGCAAAGATGCTCATCTGGATGAATTTCTTGAAACCGCGATCTTGTGCCATCAGATCGAGCGGTTGCAATACGGGCGCCAGTTGGACAGCGCCGGCCACAAGAGCGGCAAAGCGGTTGGTGGAGGAGCCGTCATACACGATTTCGACGTCGTCGGGCTGGAGATGATTCGCTTTCGACCAGCGCGCCCACGTGTAGGAAAGATAGCTTTTCGGCAGATCCAGGATGATCTTCTTGCCTTTGAGATCGGCCGGAGCATTGATCGACGTCGCGGCCATGAAGTTGTACGGAAACTTCAGCATGACGCTTGAGATCATCACGATCGGCGCGCCGCTCTCGACGGCGCGGATCGCCGTCTCGACGGTGGTGAGCCCGAGGTCGAGCGCGCTCCCGACGACCTGTTGCGCGACACCCGGATTGTTGCCGACGTAGGTGGTGTCGATGTTGAGCTTTTGCTTGGTGAAGAAGCCGTTGACGCGGGCGATTTCCATCGGCCAGCTGGTGGCGGTTTTCGACACGTCGCCCAGCTCGACGTTGGTCACGCTTTGGGCCGAGGCGTTTGACATCATCGAACCGGCCAGCACCGCTGCGGTGCCGGCAACGAAGTGACGTCGGTTTTGGATCATCAGGCTGCCTCCACGTCATCGAAGAAGTTGGATAGGGTCGAGCAAAAGCGATCCGGTGCATCGTACTGAATGTAGTGGCCCGCACCTTCGAAGACCGCATAGCGCGTGAGATTCGGGAGCTTGGCGGCGATCCGGTCGCCCAGATCCGGCGGGTTGAAGCGTTCGGCGGTGCCCCACATCAGCATGAACGGTATCGGGAGCTGCGGCAACGTCTCCTCGAGCCTGCCGGCTGCCGGGGCGGCGGCGTAAGCGCGAAGCGCGGCGAGAACTCCCGGCGCGCTCGCGACCTCCAGGCGATGGGCTGCGTCTTCGTCGGCGTGATCGTCGTTCGCGCGCATCAGTGCGGCCAACGCGCGCACGTTCTCGAACGAAGGATCGGTGAGAACGCGGGCCATGGCCGCGTGACCGTCGCTGTGATACTTGAGGCCGACCGAACCGCCGCCGGGTGCGACCATCACCGCGGCCGCCACGCGCGCGGGATGCGCGACGGCGAACCGCGCGACGGTGGTAGCGCCGAGCGAGTGGCCGACGAGAATCGCCCGGTCGAGGACCAGCACGTCGAGCACGTCGAGTAAGTGCCGCGCGATCAACGCGCTGTCGTAGGTCAGCGCGGGCGCCGCGGAGCGGCCAAAGCCGACCGTGTCGAACGCGTAGGTGCGGCGCGCGAGCTGCGACATCGCGCCGAGCCAGGAGTGGGAGTCGGATCCGAGTCCGCCGCCGTGCACGAATACGACTGGGTAGCGGCCGCCTTCACCCGCTACGTAAACGTGCGTCTTGATGCCCCCGGCGTCGATGAAAAGCGGGAGCGGCACGTTCATGCGATGTCGAGCAAGTCGTAGATGCTCTTGCGGCGCGGATTTTGCGAGCTGAAGCTGACGGCGATGCAATGCTGCGGACAGTCGTCCTGGCACAGGTAGCATGCCTGGCAGTCGTTGGCGTAAGCGATCGTGACTTTCTTTGCGTCCGCATCCATGCGCAGCACGTCGGTCGGACACGAGTCGACGCATACGCCGCAGCCGTCGCAGAGCGTGAGGTCGATGACCAAACGGTCGTTATGCATAGGCGGCGGCATCGTAGGTGCCGTTCATCATCGCGGCCACCGGGCTCAAGCGGCGTCCGCCGGTGAACGGCGGCTGCAGCGGAAAGCGTTCCAGCGGAATGCGTTCCCGGTCGAAAACCGCGCTGCCGTCCGCGGCACGCGTGATACCGTGCCACACGAACCATTCATCGTCATTCGTTTCCGGAAAGTCTTCGCGGTAGAACGATTCGCGGCTTTCGGTGCGATCGAGCGCCGAGAGATACTGCGCCCGGGCGAACTCGACGATGTTGCGCGCTTCGTGAAACTTGGCGAGCTCGTGGGGATCCGGCGCGTGACACGCGTCGAGCGCGGCCTGCATCTCCTCGACGACCCCGAGTTTGCGGTGCAGCTTGCCGGCGTTGTTCAGCACCCCGTCCACGACCGAGGTTTCGAGCCACGCCATGCGATCGTGGATGTCGTCGGGCGAGAGACCTTGCCGCGGGCGCGTCAGCGGCGCGCGCATCGCTTCGATGAGGTCCCGCACGTCGCCGGTGTTGAGCTGCGGCAGCGGCAGGTCGCGCGCTTCGTGCGCCGCGGTTTGCCCGGCGTAGTATCCGCTGTTCATCGCGAAGGCCGTCGGGCTGCCGGCACTGGAGTGTGTGCCGGTCGCTTTGTTCTTGGCGTTCGATCCGGTGGCGAAGAGGCCGTCGAGATTGGAGCGGCACTGCAGATCGATCTGCACGCCGCTCATCCCGTGTGCCCAGGCGCCCCATTGCGGTTCGATCAGCAGCGGGTTCTCGCGCGGATTGGGGATGTGATCGGAAAGGAGAATCTGCGAATTGCGCGACCAGACCGTTTCGAGATCCGACCAGTACGACGCATCGCAGGTACGCAAATCGATATAGCACGGGCCGCGCCCGTCGTTGATCTCTTTGACGAAAGCCGCAACGACGCGCGAGAGTTCGCTGCGCTCGAAGCGTACCGGGTCGTACTGCGCCATGAACCGCTCGCCCGCCGCGTTGATCAGTTGCGCGCCGTGCGCGACGGCGATGTTGTAACCGCCGAGATCGTAGTTCTTCATCAGAACGGTGAACGTGCCGCCGCAGCCCATCTCGAGATCGACGAGCCGCGTGCCGGCCCGATACGCGATCGCCGCGCCGTCGCCGGTGACGTTGTCGATGTGCCATTTGCCCTTCATCGCCATGACGCCCATCGCGAGGATCGTGCGTTTGGCGCGGAAGATGTACGACTTGCCGTCGCGCACGCCGAAGCCGAGGCAACCCGTGATGCTGCCCTTCGTCGGGTGCAGCGCCGTCGCTCGTGAGCAGATCGACGGCAGCGACGCGATCGTAGATGCGCACGCCCTGGGCGAGATTGCGGCGGCGCAATTCTTCCATCGTCTTTTTCGGGTGGTACTGCATGCAGCGGACGTCGACCATGCCGCGGCTCGCGAAGCGCCGGATTGCGCCGTCCTCGTCGCGCGAGATCGGTATGTCCCAGGACGCGATCGTCTTGACGCGTTCGCGCGCGCCCTCGAGCAATTGCCACGTCCAGTCCTGATCGCACATATAGGCGCCGTGGGAGATGAACTCTTCGGCCCAAATGTTCAAGTCGTCGGAATCGATCGGGCAGGTCGTTACGCCACCTGACATGGTGGACGCGCCGCTGCGTGCCACGTGCGCCTTTTCGACCAGCACGACGTCGGCCCCAAGCTCGCTCGCGCGCAGCGCAGCCCAGGCGCCACCGAAGCCGCCGCCGAGCACCAGGACATCGGTGTCGATCACTTCGGCGGCGATGGATACGGCCACGCTACCACTCCTCGAACCGGGCGCGATTTGTTCGCTAGGCGAACATTTGTACGCTATACGAACGCGGATCGGTTCTTTCCGGAACGCGAACGCCCTCCCCGAATCCCTCGTGAACCGTGTGCTCGGAGGGTTAAGTGCGCGCGAACTTCGATTCATGGCCGGCTACCGGTTCTTTACGCACCACGCTCTATGGCGGCGCAGGATCACCCAAGCAAGGGGCCGGATTGTGAGAAGCTTATGGGGATCGAAGACATCCTGCGCGAGAACGACCAGAAGCGCGGCCGTAGCGATCCACGACAAGATGCGTATGAGCGCGAATTCCAAGCGCGCTTTCTGTACTCTGAAACTGTCGCGGCGGCGCTCCTTGGCGGCCTTTTGGGGTTGCGGGATAAAGCCATCGGCGAACCAGTGCGCTTACCAATCGCCGCCAAACCGTCGGAGACGCCGGTGTTCATCGAGTGCGAAGGTCTGGTGCGGCTCACGCTGTTGTGTCACGTTCGGGCCGACCAAACCGGCACCGCGCATTGCTCCACGATCGATCTCGGCATGTCGCGCAACGGCGGCCGGATCATCCGCGGCTCGTTTGAGCCGGTACGTCCCAATTCGGGAATTCGGCCGGGCAAGCTCGGCGTGATCGAAAAGCATTTCGCCGTCGACCACGCCAAGTTCCGCGCCGCGATCGAGTCGCTCGCCCGCCAACTCTAATCGCTTTGTCTTAGAACGCTGATTGGCGGCGGCTGAGGTTTTCGTCTTTCGTCCAGGTCGAGCCGTCGGCGAAGGTCGCCGCTTCGACATCGAAGCCCGCGACTTTGTCGAGGATCTGATCGAACGGTACTTGCGCCGCAATCCTTACGCCGGGTGAGAACGTGCCGCTGTCCTCATACTGGTCGACGACGCGGCCCTTGCTATCGAGCATGCCGAAGACGATGTCGGTCGCCGGCTGCGCTTGCACGTTCGTGAACGAGATCGTGATGTAACGCGGCAGCAGGTTGTGTTCGCCGGCGGTGAAGGGCGGGAGTTGCATGCGATCGATGCGGATCGGTGCCGCTGCCGCCGGCGGAGCGTATGCGAGAGTAGGCGCGGTGCCGGCGGCGTTGGCCTGCGGCGAGCTTGCAAGGATGGCGGCGGCTGCGATGAGGGTGCGGGGCAGAAGCGTGTTCATGTGAGGAGCCTT
This sequence comes from Vulcanimicrobiota bacterium, assembly GCA_963845455.1. Lineage (GTDB taxonomy): Bacteria > Vulcanimicrobiota > Vulcanimicrobiia > Vulcanimicrobiales > Vulcanimicrobiaceae > Lustribacter. The sequence continues at coordinate 39,897 of CAWJSM010000013.1, forward strand.
TTTCTTCCCGATTTCTCGGGTCACGGGGCGGGTCAACCCGCCGTGTCCTCAGCCTACCGCTCCGCGATTGATGCGTCCAATATTTTGTTCGTCTGATATTGATGCTTGAAAAGTATCATTGGCCTTTGAGCACGCGCGTCGCGGTTTCCACAAACGTGCGCATGATCGGCGTGTACCGGTCCGTGCGCCAGCTCAGCGCTTCGTTATAGGCGACATCGACTGAGAGTTTGCGAAAGGCGATGTCCGGCAGCTGCAAGACCGACCACGGGAACGGCGCCAGCGTAACACCGAAACCGGCCGCCACGAATCCGAGCATCGTCAACCCTTCGAAGACTTCGTAAACGCGCGCGGGCCGGAAGCCGTTCGCCAAACACAGCGCGAGCGTATCGTCGTGAAGCACCGGTGTGACAGACCGCGAGAGGAGGATCAAGGCGTCACCGGCGAGGTCGCCGATCGCGATGACCTTGCGCTTCGCCAACCGATGGCCGGCCGGCACGGCGGCGACGAGCGAGTCGGCGGTGATGATCGCCGACGTGATGTCCGGATCGGGCGGCGGAATCGTCCACGCGAGATCGAGCGTTCCGATGTGAAGCGCCGACTGCATATCGGGAATCGACATCGCGTGCGCAACGATGTCGACATCGGGAAAGCGCTGCCGGTGTTCGCGCAGCACCAACGGCAAGTGCGTCATCATCGCGCCCGCGATAAAGCCCAGGCGCAGTTCTCCGCGCGTGCCCTCCGCATTTTCGCGCGCGTGCCGCATTCCGGCATCGGCGGCGTCGAGCGTGCGCCGCGCATCGGCGAGGAACGTGCGGCCGGCGGCGGTGAGCTCGACATTGCGGTTGTTGCGCTCGAAGAGCGTCACGCCCAATTCCTCTTCGAGTTGCTGGATCTGCCGGCTGAGCGAGGGCTGCGCCGTCATCAGCGCTTCGGCCGCGCGTCCGAAATGCAAGTGCTCGGCGACGGCCACGAAGTAACGTAAATGACGAAGTTCCATGTGAAAGAGGATGCTATTCGCATCGTAGGGGACTGTCAACAAATGAACGGCGACGACGTATGCACGCTCGGGCGGCGGGCGTTTCTCGGCACGGGCGCGGTGCTGCTGGCCGGTTCCCACGCTGCGCTCGCGCAGGCACCGGGCCAGCGGCGCATCGACGTGCACAATCATTTGGTTCCGCCGCCGTATCTGGCGATGGGACGAAAGCAAATCGAAGCCGGCGCCGACGTGAATCCCGATGCGGTGCTCAATTGGAAACCGCAAACGGCGATCGAAGAGATGGATCGCACCGGCGTGGCGACGGCGATGCTCTCGATGTCGACCCCGGGGCTCTCCATGCTCAGCCGCAACCGCGATACGGTGCGCAAGCTCGCCCGCGCGTGCAATGAGTATGCGGCGGGCCTGTTGCGCGACTATCCGGGACGCTTCGGAAACTTCGCCGCGCTGCCGCTGCCCGACGTCGACGGTTCGCTGGCCGAAGCGGCATATGCGCTCGACGTGCTCAAGGCCGACGGCATCGGCTTGCTCTCGAGTTACGGCGAGAAATACCCGGGCGATCCATCGTTCAAGCCGCTCTTTGCGGAGCTCAATCGGCGCAAGGCCGTGGTGTTCGTCCACCCGACGTCGCCGCAATGCTGCGCGACATCGTTGCCGGGGATCGCGGCTTCGCTGGATGAGTTCATGTTCGAGATCACGCGCACGCTCACGAGCATGCTGTTCGGCGGCACGTTCTCGCAATTTCCCGACATCCGGTTCATCTTCACGCATGCGGGCGGCACCACGATGCCGATCTCGGCGCGCATCGAAGCGTTCGGCGCGCGCCATCACGAATTCGATGCGGCGATACCACACGGCGCCATCGCCGAACTCAAGCGGCTCCATTACGACATCGCGAATTCCACCAACCCGTCGGCGATGTCGGCGCTGATGAACCTCGTGCCCGTCTCGCAGATCTTGTTCGGCAGCGACACACCCTACGTGCCGATTGCGGTGACCGCCAGGGGTTTCGATGCGACGACGCTGCCCGACGACGTGCGGACGGCGATCAATCGCGGCAACGCCCTAAAGCTCTTTCCCCGGCTCGGAACCTAGCGGCTCGAAGGTCAAGGCTCGACGGCGTTGCGAATCTAGCCCCAAGCCCGCCGGCGCTACATGAGGAGCCTCCGATGCCGAGACCGCAGATCCGCCACATCGCACTCTTTGCGGACGATACCGCGAAGATGGCGAAGTTCTACGAAGACGTCTTCGAGATGGACGTCGTGCATCGCAGTCCCTCGGGTTCGGGCGCAGTCTTCCTGAGCGACGGCTATATCACAGTCGCCGTGCTGCCGCACAACGCCGACGGGCAAGCCGTGCGCGGGCTCAACCATTTCGGCTTCAAAGTCGACAGCAATGCGGAGATCGGCGAACGCATCGCGCGCGCCGGATTGTCCGCACCGCGTAAGCGTCCGGCCGACCGGCCGTATGCCGAACAGCGCGCGCTCGATCCCGAAGGCAACATGTTCGACATCTCGCAGCACGGCTTCGAGCGCGTCGAGACGGAAGGCGAACGTTCGGGAGAGACGGCCAAAGAGCCGGTCGGTGCAGCGCGGCGATGATCGATCGTCCGGGCCGCGGCGCGTGGCTGGCCGGCAGCGGCGCGCTCATCGGCGCGATGAGTCTCGGCGGACAGGTCGCGCGCGCGCAAAGCGCCGGTGCCGTGCGCATCGCGGGCGCGAGTACCGAAGGGCTCTGCGAAGCCTACTATGCGGAGGAGCTCGGTCTCTTCAAACGCTACGGGCTCAACGCCGACGTGCGCGTGCTCCCGACCGCGGCGCCGATCGCACCGGCCGTCGCATCGGGCGACCTGCACATCGGTGCCGGCAACGCGCTGCAAGTCGGCGTCGCCCACGCGCACAACATCCCGTTCGTCATCATCGCCACGGCCGAAGTGCACGACAAACGCTTTCAAAACAGCGCGGTCGTGGTCGCGAAGAACTCGCCCATCAACTCGCCGCGCGATCTGGGCGGCAAGTCGGTGGCCGTTTCGACGCTCAACGGCCTCGAAGCGCTGGCCGCAATCGCATTGATCGATCAGGCCGGCGGTGACGTCTCGACGGTGAAGTTCGTCGAGATGGGGCCGCTGCTCGTTACCGACGCGATCGTTACGGGCCGCGTCGATGCGGGCGTCTTGCCCGAACCGATGCTCTCGGCGGCGAAAGACCGCACGCGCTCGATCGGCAGCGGCGACGATGCGATCGGGGCGCACACCGTGCAGACGGTGTGGTACGCCCTGCGGCCGTGGCTCGAAGCTAACAAAGATGCCGCGCGCCGTTTCGCCTCCGCGATTTACGCCGCCGGCGATTGGGCCACGGCGAATCCCCAGAAAGCGGCCGTCGTGCTGCACAAGTACATCTCGATCAACGAGCCGCGCGCGTACGGCCGCTTTTCGACGAAGCAAGATGCAGCGGGCATGCAAGTCGTGTACGATGCCGGCGCCAAGTATAAGTTTCTGCCGCAGGTCAACGCCGCCGACTTCGTCTGGGACGGCAGCTAACTACATAGCGACGGCGATTTTGCCGACGTGCGCGTCCGCTTCCATGAACGCTTTCGCCGCCGGCAACTCATCGAGTGAAAAGACGCGGTCGACGTAGGGTTTGAGGCGGCCGGCCGCGATCAGCGGGAGAAAATCCGCCTTGAAGGCGCGCACGGCGGCGGCGCGCTGTTCGGGCGTTCGCGAAACCGCCGAGACGCCGAACAGCTTCAGGCGTTTCGCGTGCAGCGTCGCGAGGTCGATCGTGCTTTCCAGCACGCGGTCGAGATAGCCAACCATCGCGAGCCGTCCTTCGTAAGCCATGCTGCGCATGCACTCACCGAACACCGTGCCGCCGACCGCGTCGATCACGAGATCGGCGCCTTTTTCGCCGGTGACTTCCATCACGCGATCGTAGAAGATCCGGAGAGCGCGTTTCGATGCCCACGTCGAGACCGAGCTCGGCCAGCTTCGCAAGTTTCGCCGGCGATCCCGACGTGCCGATCGTCTTGACGCCGAGGGTTTTCGCGGCTTGGATCGCGCCGACGCCGATCCCCGACGATGCACCGGCGACGAACAGCCATTCGCCGGCTTTGATGTTCCCCTGCGCGATGAGCATGTCGTGGACGACGAGGAAGATCAGCGGCGTGCAGCCGGCCTCCACCCACGTGAGCGTGTCGGGTACCGGCATCGCGACGGCGGCCGGCATGAGCACGTACTCGGCAAACGTGCCGCGGCTCGTTGCCATCACGCGATCGCCGGGCTTGAACGCCGTGACGCCCGCGCCGATGCGCACGACTTCACCCGCACCTTCGGTTCCGGCCGGGCGCGCTTCGCCGCCCGCGCCGTGCAGATCGTGACGCGACATCAGTTCGCCGCGGTTGAGGCCGGCCGCGCGCACGCGCACGAGCAACTGACCGTCGGCCGGTTCGGGAATCGGAACGTTGCGTTCCTCGAGCACGGTGCCTTCGGCAGCCGGAACGAATCCAGAACGATTTCATGTCAGGTGGCGAAGTTCGGTTCCGGCGGCGCGAGGCCCGCGTCGCGAAACCACGCGATCGCTTCGGCGAGGGCCGCATCGGTTGCGCTCGGGTCGTAGCGCGCGCCGACGTCGCGCATGAACGCGTGCTCGGCGTCGTAAAGCGAGATGCGGTGCCGGATGCCGGCCGCATCCAAGCCGCGCTTGACGGTCTCGCGCCCGGCCGCGTCGGTGTGCGGATCGACGCTGCCGAAGATCGTCAGCAACGGACCGCGAATCTCGGCCGCCCGCGCGAGCGATCCGGCGTCGCCGTCGCCCGCAAGATCGCCGTCGTGCAGTCCGGTCGGATAGAAGAGCGCCGTCGCTTTCACGCGCGATGAGAGCGCGGCGCGGAACGCCACGTGACCGCCGAGGCAAAAACCGACCGCGCCGATTGCGTCGGCGATGACGTCTTTGCGGGAGGCGAGGCAGGTCAGCAGCGCGGCGATATCGTCGTCGAAATCAACCGCACGCATGCGCTTGGCATCGGCTTGCCCGCGGTCGCGTCCGGCGTCGTCGAACACCAACGCCGTACCCGGTGCTTCAAAACGCCAATAGATCTCCGGCGCCGCGACGACGAAACCATAGCCGGCGAAGCGCAGCATCGTGCGTTGCGTCGATTCGGTAAGCTGAAAAATGTCCGAGTAAAATGCGAGCGCGGGCCGCGGAAGGTCGTCGGCCGGACGCGCGAGCATCACCCGCATCACGCCGCCCCCTCGCGGCAGGTCGACGAACTCGGTCTTCACGCGCATCACACGGCCTTCATGCCCTAGCAGGACTCCCCCTTGGGTGGCCGTAGTCCCGGCCTGAGGGGACCGCTATGTTTGCAAAACTGAACCACGTCGCGATCGTGTCGGACAACTACGCAGCGCAGGGCGTCTTTTACCAAGGCCTGTTCGATCTCAAGTCGGGCTCGACGGCGAAGTTCAACACCGGCGCGCTCGCGATCGGCGACGGTTACGTGGGCATGAACATCAACCCGCGCGTCTGCGGCCGGCAAGCCGGGCTGGATCACTTCGGCCTTCAAGTGGAAGACGTCGACACCGTGCGCGAGCGTGTGGCGAAGAAGTGGCCGCAGATCGAAATCACCCAGCGGCCCAGCAATCGTCCGTTCGCCGGACTCGGAATACACGATCCGATCGGCACGTACTTCGACCTCTCGCAAAAGGGGATGAAGAACCGCGACTTCGTGTACGAGAAGCCGGCCTGGGAACAGGATCGCGTGTTCACGCACTTCGCGCTGCGCACGATCGAGCCCGAGCGGCTGGCCGAATTCTACGGCGAGGTGTTCGAACTGAACGTGACCTCGGAGAACGGTTCGTTCAAACTCTCCGACGGCCGCATCAGCCTCGTCATCATCCCCTGGAAACTTTCGGATTACAACGGCAGCGGCATCGAACGCCCGGCGATGGACCATCTGGGCTTCGAAGTTGAGAGCCTCGAAGCGTTTAAAACCGACCTCAAACGCATCACGCGCAACCCCGACCTGCACCCGAAGAGCTTCGAGTTCAGCGAAGAAGGCGCCGTGCGCAAGAAGCTGTTCGAACGAACGAATCTCGGCGACGTCTACATGGCCGATCTCGACGGCGTGCTGCTTGCCATCCGCGAGCGCAAAGCCGCCTGATGCGCGCGGCGCGGATGCTGGGCGCGGCCGTGCTGGTGCTGGCGCTCGGCGCCGCGCCCTCGCTCGCGCAGGACGACGCGACGATCGTCATCGCCGGCACCGCCAACGATTCCGGCGGCGAGATCTTTTACGCGAAGGACCTCGGTCTCTTCGAGAAGGCCGGCTTGAAAGTCGACGTTCAGGCGTTCAACAATCCCGGCGCGACCGCGGCCGGCGTGGTCGGCGGAACGCTCACCGTCGCGGCGATGACGATTCCGGGCATCGCCGCCGCGCGCGAGAGCGGCCTGCCGATCAAGATCATCGCGCCGTCGTCGATTTATTCGAGCGCGACGCCGACGTCGGGCATCATCGTGCTCAAAAACTCGCCGATCAAGAAAGCCTCCGATCTCAACGGCAAGACGATCGCGACGCGCGACATCTCGAACATGAGCTACTACGGCGCGAAGGCCTGGATCGATAAGAACGGCGGCGATTCCAAAACGGTCAAGTGGGTGGAAGTCAGCGATCCGCAGACGGTCGCGGCGATGAAGGCCGGCCGCGTCGACGCCGCATCGGTCAGCGAACCGGCAATGGACGACGCGCTGCACGGGCCCGACGCGCGCCTGCTCGCGGCGTGTTACGACGCGATCGGCGATAAGTTCATGATCGCCGCCTACTTCACCACCGAAGACTACGCGCGCGCGCATCCCGACATCGTCCGTAAGATCAACGCGATCGTCCTCGCGGCCGGCGCGTGGGCGAACAAGAACCGCGCGGCCTCCGCGAAGATCCTCGAGAAATACTCGCACGTGCCGATGCTCCCGGAGTACACGCGCGTGACCTACGCCGAACGGATGCGTCCGGCCGACGTACAGCCCGTGCTCGATCTGTTGGCGAACTACGGTGTGCTCAAGACACCGATGCGCGCGACCGACCTGTTCGCGCCGCAAATCCCATTAGGGGGCTTGGGGCAGCCACGTGGATTCACGGAACGTGAATCCACTAGGCGTTCGCTTCGCGGTCCTGCGGGGACATCAGGTAGGACTGCAGCGAGATGGCGCGCGTGCCGCAGGGCACCAAGCGCGCGAGCAGGTTGCGCAACTGGGCGAACTCTGCGGTACTGAGGCAGTCGAAGAGCGCATCGTTGACCGGCGCTTGCAGCGCGGCGAGCTCGTTGAGCAACTTACGGCCGGCCGGCGTGACGGTCAAGAGCACGCGCCGTTTGTCTTTCGCGTTGACGCCCTTGTGCACCAAACCCGCGCGGACGAGTTTGGCGACCTCGGTGGTGATGAACGCGCCCGAGAGGTGCAAGTGCTCGGCGATGGCGTTGACGCCGATGCCGAAGCGGCCTTGGAGGTGGGCGATCGAGATCAGGGTGGTGTAGCCGATGCCCGTCATACCGAGGTACGCGCCGAAACCGGCACGGATGTCGCTGACCAGGGCCGAGAAGGCGAGAAAATCGTGGATGAACGAACGGAACTCCGTGTCGACGCCGTCGACGAGGAGCTGTGGCTTCGATACCGTTTGGTGACGCGCTTTCATTTATGCCCCGTCTTCGATGAGCGCGCGCAAACGTCCGGCGTCGGCGTCGATCACATCTTCGCGTACGTCGACGGGGGCGAACTGCGCGCGCGTGAAGCGGGCCCGCTCCTCGAACGGTACGGTGGCATCGATGCCCAGCTTGGCGCGAATGCCGTTCGCTCCGACGCGGACGTACTCGTGACCGCGGGCGCCGGGAATCGTGAAGAGGTCGCGTGAGGCTTCCATGCGCGTCGCGATCGCGTACTCGACGTCGGCCGGATCGCGGATGTCGATGTCGTCGTCGACGACCGTGACGAGATCGAGATCCTTGAGCGCGCCGAAGGCGGCGAGGATCGCGTTGCGCTGCAGGCCGTTATGCTGCGGCGCCGTTTTGCGCACTTGGATCACGGCGTGGAAGCGGTGCAATCCGCCGGCCGTCATCTCCGCATCCACGACGATCGGCACGGATGCCGTGAGCACTTTGAGCAGGCTCGCTTCGAGGACGTATTTGCGCAGCATGACGGTCTCGCGGCCGTAACCGTTGATCGCGTGGTAGATGGGCTTCGTACGGTGCGTGATCGCGGTGATCTCGACCAGCGGCGCCTGTCCGGGCGGCGAGAGATAGCCGACGAATTCCCCGAACGGTCCCTCGGGCACCGTCTGGTCGGGCAGGATGCGTCCTTCGAGAATGATCTCCGTTTCGGCCGGCACGATCAGCGGTTGCGTGATCGCATCGGTAACCGGCAGCGGGCGCCCGGCAAGGCCGCCGGCGACCGCGAGCTCGTCGGTCGTTTCGGGCATCTGCGAGCCCATCGTCGCGGCCGTGTACTGCAGCGCGATGTCGGTTCCGATGCAGATCGCAATCGGCAGCGCCTCACCGCGCGCTTTGGCACGCTCCCAGGCCACGCGCAGATGGCGTCCGAGATCGAGCTGGATCGCGGCGGTATTGGGGCCGGCGAGTTGCAGCCGATGGTAGGACGCGTTGTAGACGGACGTTTCCGGATCGCGCGTGACGACCACGCCGGCGGTGATGAAGCGGCCGGAATCGGCGGCGGTGTGCTTGAGCACGGGCAACAGACGGCCGATGTCGATGCCGCTCGTGATCACGTTCTGGTGCACGGGTGCGGAAGACGTGGGTTCGGGCGTCAGCGGACCGGCGAGTGCGCGGACGATGAATTCGCGGATCGTCCGGTAATCGACGCCGAATGCCGCTTCGCAGTTCTCGCGCGCGGCGAGAAAATTGCCGATGACCGGGATCGAATAGCCGCGCACGTCGGTGAACAGCAGCGCGGGGCCGCCGTCGAGACGCTTCATCAGCCCGGCGGTTTCGAGTTCGATGTCGACCGGAGCGTTATACGCGCGCAAACGTCCGCGCTGCGCCATGCGCGAGAGCGCGGCGCGAAAGCGCGTATCGAGGACGCCGGCCGGGGCCGTTGCGGTTGCGCTCATCGTACGAGCGCGACGGCCGGCGTGCCGGCGGGCAGATCGTAGGAGTCGAGAATCGCGTCGACGAGGCGGGTTGCGCGCTCCCAGTCGTAGGTGCGGAACGAGTGCCCCTTGGTGACGAACATCGCGCCGGCGTAGAACATCTCGTACTGGGTGTGACGCGAACCGAACTCGGACCCGACCGCATCCCACGCCAGTTTGTAGAACTTGACCTTGTCGTGCGCGTCGCTCAGCGGCGACTGCTGCGTCGCATCGATGTACTCCGCGATTTCGGGGTTGGCAAAGTCGAGATACGACGACGGCTGCGCGATCATGCCGCCGCCGGCGATCTCGCGCAGCGTGTGCGCGACCTTCGGATATAGCTGCTGGGTAAGCACTTGGGCGGCGTAGAGCGTATGCCGGTCGGGCACGTAATATGCGCCGTGCATCGTCCCCTTCGCTTCCATCGCGACGACGAGCGCGTCGACCATCGCGGTCTCCGCCGCCAGCTGACCGAGCATTTCGCGCACCGGCGGAAGACCCAGGATGCCGTTTGTCTCGGCGGCCCGGCGTGCGATGCCGAGCATGAAGCGCAGTTTCACCGTCAGCCGGATCATCGACTGGTAGTTCTGATAGACGTGCGCGGGGGTCGCGTGGAATTGCTTCTGGCACATCTCGAGGTTGCTGTCGACGAAGACGCGCTCCCACGGCACCAGCACGTCGTCGAAGTAGATGACCGCATCGTTTTCATCGAAGCGCGCGGCCAGCGGGTTGTCGAACACCGACACCGCGCTTTCTTCATACGACTTACGCGAGAGAATCTTCAGACCCGGCGCGTTCATCGGAATGACGAATGAGACGGCATACTTCTCATCGCCCGGGCGCAGCGGCTGGATGCACGTTACGAAGATTTCGTTCGCGAACGGCGCGCCGGTCGCGAGCATCTTGGCGCCGCGAATCGTCAGGCCGCGCGCGTCGCGGTCGACGACGCCGGCCGCCAGGAACTCCGTGCTCTGTTCGGAGGCGGTCTTCGAGCGGTCGGCCTGCGGGTTGATCAGCGCGTAGGTGAGATAGACGTCGTTGTTGCGCGCAAAGGTGTAGTAGTCGCTGACCGCCGCGGCGCGTTTGGGGTCGTAGGCTTCAAAAACCTCGCGGCCCATGTGCAAGCCCGCAATGCACGAGGCGACGTGATCGGGTCCGCGGCCGACGAAGCCGCCGTTCTTTTCAGAGAGCGTCTCGAGCGCGTGCCGGCGTTCGACCAGATCGTTGTAGGAGTTCGGAAGCTGCCAGATGCGGTTCGCGCGCCGGCCATCGTCGAGCGCATAGGTCATGCGGTCGGTCAGCTCGGGCGAACTCACGACGTCGTACAGGGATGCAATCGAGGCTGACGCGTTGGTAAACGCCGGGTCGCTCGTGACGTCGTTCACGCGCCGTCCGTCGATGAAGATCGTCCGCCCGTCGCGCAACGATTCCAGATGAGCGCGCCCGGTTTTGAGCATCGTCCTTCTCCTTGCGTTAGCCGGGAACGCCGGCGACGACTTCGATCTCGACGAGCATATCCGGATTTCCGAGTTCGCAAAACGCGGCGGTGCGGGCCGGGAACGGCTTCGGCATCACTTCCACGTACACGGCGTTGAACGCATCGCGGTCTTCGACGTTGCGCAAGTACACGGTCACCTTCAGCGCGTGCTCGAGCGAGGTTCCGGCGGCTTCCAGTACCGCCGACAGGTTGGCTAGGCAGCGGCGCGCCTGATCGGCGACGTCGCCCATCTTACCGGTTTCGCGATTGCGTCCGGCTTGTCCCGACGTGAAGACGAGATCGCCCTAGCGGATCGCCTGATTGAACGGTCCGGTGGGGATCGGCGCGCCTTCGGTTTTGATCGGGATCTTTTTCACGCGTGCGTCTCCGCGAGCGAGGTGACCGCGTCGTGCGCGATATCGTCGTCGAATTTGGGCGAACCGCCGCCGACGCCGATCGCGCCGATGCATTCGCCGTTGACGAAGATCGGATAACCACCCGGATTGAGGGTGACGCCGCCGGGGATGATCTCGGTCAGGCTCATCGGATACATCGGGCGGTCGGCCCATTGTTCGAGCAGTTGTTTCGTGCCTTTGCGAAATGCGGCGGCGAGCCGCGCTTTGCCGGCCGCCATATACGGACCGTGCCACGCGTCTTCTTTGCCGCGCGCGATGACGACGGGATGACCCGCCGCATCGAGCACGGCCACGCTGACTTCAACCCCACGCTCGGCGGCGATGCGTTTCGCCGCCTCCACGTAGGTCATCGCCGTGCGGTAGTCCACGCGTTTGCGCTCATTTGGTTGAGAGCGCTCCCATCCGCAGGTAGGCTTCGGCGTTCGTCGCGAGGAGATGGCGCATGCGGTCTTCGCCCAGCACGCTGCTCCACTTCAGGACGTTGTCGACCGAGTGCGGCCAATCGCACTCCGGATGCGGGAAGTCCGAGGAGTACATCAGGCACGTCTCGCCGAGGATGTCGAACACGGCCTTGGTCATGTTCGGACCTTCGTGCGCCTCGATGCAGATCGCGACGCGGCCCATCTTGGCGTATTCGCTCGGGAGGTACTTCAGCTTCGGCACGACGCCTTTGACGTAGTGCACTTGGCTGTCGAGGCGTAAGAGCCAGTTCGGCAGCCAGCCGTGTCCGGTTTCCGCGAAGCCGACTTTGATGTTCGGATAGCGGTCGAGGATGCCGCCGGCAATGATGTACGCGAGCGAACGCTGCGCGCCCCACGGATGCGCTGCGGTGCGCGCGATCGCCGAGTTGCCCCAGATGTCGCGTGCGCCCGGGAAGTACGGCGGTTCGTAAAAGAAGCTGTGGTGCATGATCGGGAGATGAAGATCGTTCATGATCTCCCACAGCGGGTTGAGATCGGGGTCGTCGATCGGCATGCCTTCGGGCAGTGACGGCCAGACGGCGCACAGCCACGGTTCGTTGCCGATTTTCTTCAGTTCCGCAACGGCCCACGCAACGTCGTGACCGGGCGCGAGGAAGAGGCCCTTGAGCCGGTTCGTATCCGCGCTGCAGAAGTCGCGCATGTAGGTGTGATATGCGTCGTAGAGACCGGTGGTGAGCCCGGCGTCGAACGAACTCGATGCGGGCGCCCACGTGCCGGGGATCAGCACGTTGACGTCGACGCCTTCGAGCGTCATGTCTTCGAGCCGGCCTTCCGGGTTGTCGTGCTGGATACGCTCGTGGCAGACTTCGGAGGAGATGTTCTCCACGCGGCCTTCCACGGCACCGGCGCCGCCTTTTTCGATCTTCTCAGCGCCGGCTTTCTGGCCCGCGATGCGGTCGTAGGGAATCGGGCGCACTTTGATCGTGTGCCACGGGCCGAGCGGATGCCCACGTCCCGGCGGCGAGTTCATCTCGCGCATGAAGGGCGAAAACTCGTCCCACCGGTCGCGAATCGCTTGACCGGCGTACCGGTGAAGCACTTCAAAAGACGGGGTAACGTGGCTGTCCACGTCGATGACCCGGTATCCGTTGCGCATGGTCCCTACCTTAGCTCAAAAAAGGTATCTTTTATATAAGATAGCTTTGTTACAAAGTCAATGGGCGTTCAGAGAGCGTTCAAATCGATCGGCGCGCGATCGATGCCGCGGGCTTGCCTTTCTTTAACCAGCGCGCGGAAAATCGCGCGGGTGTCCTCGATGCTTTCGATCGGTTTCTCCGCGAAGCCGTCGTTCGGCCAGCTCGGCCAGCTCGCATACTCTTTCGCGTAGAGCTGAGCGCGAATCGAGGTCGGGTGGAACGGCCGCGTCTTCGAAAGGCGCAAGTCGTTGAGGTTGATGCGGCACTTGATGGTCGCCTCGCCCGGCCCCTGGATCTCGTTGGTGATCGATCCGTCGAAATAGTGGATTGCTGAATCACCGTGGGAATCGTGCAAACCGCGCAGACCACCTTCGTAGAGACCGATGTTGGCGGCCGCCAGGTAGCACTTGTTTTCGTAGGCGCGCGCGGTCCGCAAGCCCTTCCAGTTGCGCGAATCGCCGTGGCTCATGTTGTTGGGCTCGGAGGTCAGATGGCAGAGCACCTCCGCGCCGTTCATCGCCGTGCAGCGCGCGTTTTCCGGAAACCCGAGTTCGCCGCAGGTGATCAAACCGATGTTTCCGATCTCGGTTTTGGCGACCGGGAAGAGATTCTCGCGCCCGAATTTCGCCACGAACTCGGTGTAGATGTCGGCCGGAGTGGTGTAGGGGAAGACCCAGCAGTTGTTGTTGTTCTTCCAGTGCTTGATGAGGATCTTGCCGTCGGGTCCGAAGAGCATCGAGCAGTTGAAGAAACGGCGCGGGAAATCGGGGTGCACTTCGAGCATGTTGACGGCAAGATAGATTTTCCGCGCCTTGGCCTTCTCGGCGAAGATGTCGGTATACGGGCCCGGCACGGTCGTCGCGATGCGGCACCACGCGTCGAGGTTGATCACGCGGAAGTTACCGTTGACGGCGTATTCGGGCGTCACGACCAGTTTGACGTCGGAGTTGCCGAAGGACGTGACGTAGTCGATCAGCTCGCAGATGCGCGCGATGTTGGCGCGGATGTCGCGATCGAGTTGCTCGTCGTCGGTGAGCGAAACTTGCCGCGTGATCGTTTGCAAACACGCGACTTCGTAGTTGATGATGTCTGGCATCGGGAACTCCTAACAGCTCATCAGCGCGGGGCTTTCAATGCCGCCGGGCTGATGATTTCTTCGGCCGGAAATGCTTGCGGAATCATTCCGTACTTGGCCGCGAAATCGATGATTGGCTGGATGAAACGGGGAGCCGCGTAATCCCCATCGAGCGAACGGGTAGTGCGTGCGATCACGTCTGCCGGCACGGAAGTAAAGCCCGAAACGAGTCGCACCGTTTGCGGCAGATGGGCGTTGTTATAGAGGGCCGACTCGTGCATCGCCTTCGCAAATCGCTCCATCGCCTCGGGATTGGCCGACACGAAGCCGGTGTTGGCGACGAAGACCTGCGATTGAAAGCGTTCCGAAATCGCGGTTTGCGGACGCGCAAAAATGCGCACCTGTCCCGTTTCGAGCGCCATCGTGAGCAGCGGCTCCGACAGCGCCATCGCATCGATGCGGTGCGAGGTCAGCGCCGAAACGGCCGAGGGCGACGGCACTTCGATGACGTGCAGCGTGCTCGAGTCGCCGCCGTTCTTATCGATCCAGGCGCGCATGGAAACGGAGTTGAGATCTTGCAGCGACTGCGTGCCGATCGTCTTCCCGTTGAGGTCGCGCGCCGTCTTGAACGGCGCGTCTTTGGCGACGAGCATCGCGTTCTGCGGCCGTTCGCTCATGAAGATCGTGGACGGTGCGATGATTTGAAACGGCAGACCGTGCGCGTGCGCTTGCAGCACGGGCACGATGTTCGTGTAGGCGACCGCATACGATCCGCCGGCTAGGCCGGCGAGTACGACCGCGCCGCCGTGAACGATGCGCGGCTGTACGTCGAGTCCATATTTCGCGAACAAACCCGACTGCACGCCGTAGTAGACATCTTTGAAACCTTCGTCGGGCGGGCCCGCGACGATGATCGTTGTCGGGCCTTGCGCAAACGAGATTTGCGAGCAGCCGAGCATGATTGCGAAAAACACCAGGACACGCTTGAGCATCGCAGCGCCTTCTTTGTGTTTGATTTGAGGCCTCTCTCGCAAATCGCGTCTATGTGTTTGGCTCACGGTCGTTCTTTTACCCTAAACATTCGGCCCATTGACGACAACGTTAAGCAGAGGTTATAATCCCAAAACTAGCTTTGTGTCGAAGGTTCCAGTGGGGCCTGACAAGGAGTGTCCCCGTGCGCATGGTCTACGGTGCGGCGGTTGCCGCTATTCTGGCGCTTTGCGCCTTCGCCGGGCCCGTCAGTGCGGCGCCTTTAACCGGCACGAGCGTCGCGCAGGCAGCGCAGACGACCACGGTAACGGGTCAGGTGAGCGGATCGGGAGGCGGGGGCGCTTTGGGCGGCGCCGAGGTGATCTTCGACGGTCCATCGCACGTGACGACGACGACCGACGCGTCGGGTAACTTTACGGTCAACGTCCAGCCCGGCGTGTACACGGTCACCGTCAATAAGGGCGGCTATCAAGGCGGCTCGGCGCAGGTTACCGCGGTGCCCGGTTCGCCGGCGACGGTGAACGTCGAGTTGACGGAATCCTCGCTCAGTAACCTTCAAGTCATCGGCCGCACGGTCACGAACACCGGCGGCAACGCGGCGAAGTTCAACATCTCCTCGAGTGCTACGTCGACGCTTTCGCAGGCGACGATTCAAGAACGCAACGTTCCGGATCTGCCGAAGCTCGTGGCAAGTATGCCGGGCATCGTCGCGTCGACCAACTCGGCCACGAACAACAGCTTTTTCCGTCTCCACGGCCTCGGCCAGGAGACGATGGTGCTGATCGACGGCCATCCGATTTCGAGCGGCGTTTCCGGCACGTTCCTCGGGCAGTTTACCAACACCGGTCTGCTCGGCGGCATCGACGTCCTCGAGGGTGCCGGTCTCAACGGCCCGACCGCGGGCGAGTCGGCCGTCGGTTCGCTGAACGTCCGCACACCGGATTTCAGCACGAAAAACTCGGGCTACCTTCAAGGCGGCGTCGATAACTTCGGCGGCAGCCTCTATACCGCACTCTTCAACTTCAACATCGGCAACAAGTGGTCGTTCGTGCTCGGTAAATCGTTCAGCGGTTACCTGGGCTCATCCAACCAGGCGTACGCGTACGGCGTCACCGGCACGCGTCCCAGCGCGACCTTCACCTACGCCCCGCCGTATCCGCTCACGGCCAATAACGTCGGCTATTACCAGCCCCTCACGAGCCCGCAAGAGATGAATTCGCAGCTCGCCAAGGTTCGTTACAAGTTTTCCGACGCCACCTCGCTCGCGTTCGAATTCTTCGGACTGCAGGCCACCCTCGATCCCGAGGGCGCCGAGTTCGCGCAGTTCGTCGGTTATGCGAATATCCCGCAGTGCGTCGCCGGCGGCAAAGCCGCGAGCGGTGCGGGCTGTACGGCAACGTCCAGCTACAACTCACCGTTCTTGCCCGGTATTGCCGGCCAGACGAACGTTCCGCTCTATCAGTTCGCCCCCGGCACCGCGATCTCGAACAACAACCCGAACTTCAACCTCGACTTCAAGACGACGATCGGCAACGACACGCTGCTGCTGCGCCCCTACACCGCGACGATCACGCGTTTGAGCGACGGTTCGCAAGCCACCTCGATCTACGGTAACGGCTCGACGGCGCAAGCCTCGTTCCAAGTGACCAGCAACGCGAATTGCCAACTGCAGTTCGTTGCGGCGACGGCCGCCGGAGCGAAGGGCCCGTGTTATGCGTTCGGCGCGTTGCCCGGCACGCCCGGATACGTGACCGCGCTCGGGCCGGCGGCATTCGGCGTAACGAACAACGCGAACGGGCTCGTTTGCAGCGCTGCTGCGCCCTGCTACACGACGCAGCACGGCGCAGAACAACGCCGGCGTCTGGGGCTTCGGCACGCCGGTCGATTCGCTCGAGTACGACAAGCTCGGCGGCTACACGTTCAGTTATATCCATCCGGTCGGCAACAACATCTACAACGTCAGCGTCGATCACTATTACAACGACACGACGAGCTACTCGGGCGACTTGACGCCGCTCGCAGCCGGATGCGCGTTCACGCAGTCCGGCGGCGCGGCGCCGGCCAACCATTTGGATCCCGCCTACCAGCCGGGCTGCGGTTTGGTGTCCGGTTATAAGGCGACGCCGCTCGCGATCCCGGAGACGTTCGCGTCGGTCACGTCGATCGCGTTGACCGCGCAGCTTCAGTTGACACCGAAGCTCGAGTTCGATCTCGGCAACTACTTCACGGTCTACAAGATCCTCGGTCAGCAAGAGAGCCCGGACTTCCTCAATTCCTTCGGTGCGGCCCAAGTCGCGGCCGGTGACAAGATCAATCTCGGCCTCGCGCCGATCGTGCTCTCACCGTTCATCAACGGTTCCTCGCACTACGATCCGCACTTCGGCTTCGTGTGGCGGCCGACCGGGAATCTCTCGATGCGCGCGACGGTCGGTTCGTCGATCGAGGTGCCGTACGCGAGCCTCGTCTCGGGTCTCGTTTCGCAGACGACCGCAACGAACGGCTTCGCGTTCACCGTTCCCGACCCGACGATCTTGCCGGAAGAAGTCGTCGCCGAAGATCTCGGCGGCAGCTACCGGTGGAAGAACGGCACCGTCCTTTCGATGGACATCTTCAACGTCTTCGTGCACAACACGTGGCTGCAAACGCAAATCGCGATTCCGCCGCCGCCCGGTTACGCGACGAACGTCTCCTACTTCCAGGAGATCAACCTCAACGGCTCGGGCCGCCAGTCGCGCGGCGTCGAGTTCACGCTGGCCGATCTCCCGCCCGCCGGCTTCGGCTACAGCGTCACGGGAACGTTCAATCGCCTCAACTACGTGAATCTGCCGGTCTCGTTCGAACAGCTCGGCACCTACACGGGCGACCTGGTTCAAGACTACGGCTACCCGTACGCCAAAGGCTACGTCAACCTGCAATGGGCGACGAAGTACGGCTCGCTGATACGTTTCGGCGCCGACTACGAAGGCGACAACAACTCGTACAACACGACCGCGTATGTCTTGCTCGACGCCGGCGTGCAAATGGGGCTCGGCAGCGGCTGGTCGCTGCAAGCGTCGATCGAGAACTTGAACAACCTCAACTTCGGCGCAAACCTCGCCCACGCGGTCTACAACCAAGGCACCGTCCCGATCCAGCAGATGATCAATCCGGACGGCAGCATCTCGTACAGCAACGGTCCCGGACGCGGTCTCTCGGCCCCGTTCCCGCGCACCGCCCGCGTCTCACTGGTAAAACGGCTCTAGTTTACGGAATGTCATCCCGAGCAAAGCGCCGGCAGGCGCGTCGTCGAGGGACAGCCGCTATCATCAAACGTGGTGGCGGTCCCTCGACAAGCTCGGGATGACAGATTATTTAGAGACGACCGTGTGGTATTTCCCGCGATAGAAGACTAACGGTTCCTGATCGCCGGCAGAACACACCGCGCGCACGACCTCGCACACGAAGATCACGTGGTCGCCGCCGTCGTACTGCGCGTAGGGCTTGCACTCGAAGTGCGCGAGCACGCCGGCGAGTACCGGTGCATCGCCGAAGCCCGGCGAGTGGTCGACGTCTGCCCACTTGTCTTCCCGCGAGCGCGCGAAGCGCGTGGAGAGATGCTGTTGCGGGCTGCCGAGCACGTTGATCGCGTAGCCGCGGGCGGCGCACATTTCGGTAGGCTCAGCTTTGCGGTCGACGCTGAAGAGCACCAGCGGCGGATCGAGCGACACCGAGTTGAACGAGCTCATCGTCATCCCGACCGGTTCGGATCCGGCATTGCGCGCGGTGACGATCGCCACGCCCGTGGCGAAGCTTCCGAGAGCTTCCCGGAACGCGCCGGCCGTCAAGGGCTCGGAGGTCGTCATGACCTCTTTATAATTTAGCTTTGTTCCAAAGTCAATATGGGCTGATCACCAGCCCGCAGTGGTGGCCGCGCGCCGGTAATCGGCGATCCCGGTGAGCCCCTCCGGGGTGACGGCCACGGCCTTGATCGAGCCGAAACTGATCCAGCCGCTCGGCATGACGTGCGCGCCTTCGGTCGCCGCGAGCACGGCGTCACGCAGGGCCGGCGCCATCGTTTCTTCGACAACCAATTTGCCTTGAAAATCGACCGACCAGCGCGGCGGCCCGGCGGCCTCCGCGATGTCTTGTCCGCACGCGTAAACGCGGGCGAGGATTTGCGCGAGCGTGCACGTTTGCCCGACGGTGCCTGGCGTGCCGATGCTCATCGCCAGCGCGCGGGCTTGCGTGACCATGCACGGTGCGAGCGTGTTGGCGGGCCGCTTGCCGGCAGCGATCCCGTTGGCGTGTGCGCGGTCGGCGTTGAAGCCGGCCATGCGGTTGTTGAGCAGTATGCCGCTGCGTTCGAGCACGACCCCCGAACCGTAGGGAGCCGACACGCTCTCGATCAGCGAGACCGCAAGCCCGTTGCCGTCGATGACGATCGCGTTCGTCGTGCAGCGGTCGCGCGCTTCGGCCGGCGGCGGCGTGGTTACGGGCGTTCGCGCGCGCAGCGCCGTGGCGAGCAGCTCGCGCATCGGCGCTTCGGCGACGGCCGGATCGGCGATCCACTTTGCCGCTTGCGCGTACGCGCGCTTGCGTGCCGCGAATCCGCGCGCAATGAAGTCCGCGCTTTCCGGATCGACCGCATCGATGTGCTGCGCTTCGAGCTCGAGCAACTGAAACAGCAGCGTCGGCCCGTAGGAGTTGGGCGGCATCGTCCACACGTCGCGGCCGTAAAAGGGCACCGACAACGGCGACTGCCACAGCGATTCGTGCGCCGCGAAGTCTTCGAGCACGAACGTCCCGCCGATCGCTTGCGCATCGGCGACCAGTTGGGCTGCGATCTCGCCCGAATAGAAAGCGCCCGGACCGCCCGCCGCGAGTTCGCGCAGCACGCGCGCGACGTTCGGCTGTTTGAACGTCGTGCCGAGCGCGAGCGGTTTGCCGTCGGGCAAGAACAGGGCGCGTGCGGCCGGATCGCGCGCGAGCAGCTCCGCGCGGTCGCGCGTATTGCCGGCCAGCGTCGGATGCACGGCGAAGCCGTCGCCGGCATATGCGATCGCGGGCTCGAGCAGTGCGGCGAAGCTGCGCGAGCCGTAGCGTTCGAGCAGATCGGCGAGCCCGCGCACGAGCGCCGGAATCGTTGCCGAGAGCACGCCCACACGCAACGCGTCCGCTTGCACGTCATCCGCGGTTGCGCGCGGCGAACGGCCGGTGGCGTTGAGGCCCTCGACGCGTTTGGTCGCGGGATCGTACACCAGCGCGTACAGATCGCCGCCCAGGGTGCACGCGTACGGGCACACGACGCTGAGCACGAACGCCGCGCACGCCGCGGCGTCGACCGCGTTGCCGCCGGCGCGCAGCACGTCGAGCGCGGCATCGGTCGCGAGCGGATGTCCGGTCGACACCATCCCGTTGGTACCGCGCGCGGTCTGGATCACCGCTGGTAGAATTCCGACTGCGGATCGGAGGCGACCATGTCCTTGATGCGCTCCCACAGATAGTGCCGCATTGCGACGAACTCCGGCGTCGCGCGCGCGTCGTATTCCCAGCGCGGGTGCGGCAGCTTGACGTCGACCACTTCGGCGACTTGGCCGGGCCGCGGCCGCAACAGCACGATGCGATCGGAGAGCAGCACGGCTTCGTCGACGCTGTGCGTGACGAAGACGACGATGCTCTTGTGGTGCGACCAGATCTTCGCCAATTCGATCTGCATGAATTCGCGCGTCTGGGCATCGAGGGCGGCAAACGGTTCGTCCATCAGCAGGTAGCGCGGCTGGGCGATCAGCGCGCGCGCCAGTGCGGCGCGCTGCTTCATGCCGCCCGAGAGTTCGGTCGGATACGAATCGGCGAAACGGCGCAAGCCGACCATGTCGAGATAGGTGTCGGCGCGGTCGCGGCGCTCGGCCGCGTTCATGCCGCTCAGCTCGACCGGGAACGCGACGTTCTCGCGAATCGTGCGCCACGGTAAGAGACGAAACGACTGAAACACGAAGCCCATGTGCGGCCCCGGCGCCGGCCGTGCGCCGCCGACGAGAATCTCACCGGTATCGGGCGGGATCAGGCCGTTGAGCATGCGCAAGAGCGTCGTCTTCCCGCAGCCCGACGGGCCGACCAACGAGACGAACGTATTCGGTTCGATCTCGAGCGTGACATCGCGCAGGGCTTCGACCCCGTCGTGCGATTTCGCGCGCCGGAACGTCTTGCCCACGCCGCGCATGCTGATCGACGAGGGCGCAACGCTCACGCGGGGAGGTCGGCCGCTTTGTCGACGCCGCTCGCGCGCAGCGTGTTTTTGATGTAGCTGAGATCGATCCAATCGCTCGGATCGACGGGCGGCAGATCCTTGAAATCGGGACCCTTGTAGAGCGTGTCGGTGGTGAACTTCAGCGCGCTGAGGTTGAGCCCGCCGTTGACGCTCCAGCTATTCTGATAGGCCGTTGCCAGCGTCGTCAACTGTGCCTTCGAGACGTCGGAGCGCGCGGCGGCCATCGCGTTCACCCAGATCTGCGGATGCGCGGCGAAATCCCGCGAGGCTGCAATCAGCGCTTTTACGACGGCCTGGATGTCCTTGGCGCGGTTCTTCACCGCGTCGTCGGTGACCACGTTGAGTTTGGTCACGAACGGGGCGTTCTTGAAATAATTCGCTTGGTCGACGAGAACCTTGATGTTGCTCTTGTCCGGCAGCGTGGTGTAGATGCCGATCGAAAACGTCGTCGCATCGATCTGGTTCGCCAGGAGCGATTGCGCGCGCACGTCGGGTTGGCCGATGGCCAGATATTGGACGGAATCCGGGTTCACGCCGAGCTTGGCCAGCACGACCCGCGTCATCTCGTAGTCGACGCTGCCCACGCGCGCGACGCCGAAGGTCTTGCCGGCGAGGTCGCCGACCTTGCCGATCGATTTTTTGGCCGCGATGACGAACGGCAGCGCGCGGTCGGGTGAGATCACGCCGTGCAAGTTCATCTGCTTGCGGCCGATGAGCTGCAGCGCGGTGTCGGTGGCGATGTTCGCCATCTCGCCGCCGCCCGACCGCAGCGCGGCGACGGCCGACGGCGTCTGTCCGACCTCGATCAGGTCGACGTCGACGCCGGCGCGTTTGAAGTAGCCGAGCGAGAGCGCAAGCCACGTGACGGAATTCGGAACGAGCGGTATCTGCGTTTCGGTGATGATGATGCGAAACGGATCCGCGGCCCGCGCGCGGCGCGGCAGCGCGGCGGCGGCAACGGCGGCGGAACCTGCGGCGATGAATTCGCGACGGCCGGCGTTCATCATCACAGCGTCCAGAACGCGATCGGGCAGGTGCCGACGCCCTTGACCGGCTTGTGTTTGATGAACGTGGGCAGCGTCTCTTCCACCACGCCGAGTGCGGTGACGTAGTTGAGGAACTCGGTCGTCGAATTGCCGGCTTCGATCAGCCGCTCGACCGTGAGCTTCTCGAGGATCTCGTCGCGCTTGCCCTCACCCATCAGTTGAAGCAGATAGCGCGCGAAGGCGAAGTCGATGTTGCCCATCAGCGGGCCGCCGACTTCGACGGTGAGGTTGAACGAGCAGATCAGCGCCACGCGCTCCGCGCCCGGCCACGCCTCGACGGCGCGCTTGATGAAGTGCCCGAGTTCGTACCAGCGGCGGTTGTTGGCCAGCGGGTAACCGAAGGCGTTGGTGACGATCGGCACGACCGGCAGATCGGAGTCGGGCCGCAGGAACGAGAGCGGAACGGTGAAGGCATGGTCGAGGTGGAGTTCGCGCGCCTGCGAGAACTGGATGCCGGTCTCGACCCCATCGCGCAAGATGTATTCGGCGAACTGCTGATGGATGTCGAACTTGTAGTGCGGCAGCGCCATGATGTCGCTCTCATACCAGAACGGACCCTCGGCGCTCTTGCCCGTACCGACCGAAAACGTCGGCAAGTTATCGAAGAAGAAGTTGTCGAGATGATCGTTCGCGACCGCCACGATCAGATCGGGCTTGGTGGCTGCGAGCATGTCTTTGACTTCGGCGAACGTCGCGTAGAGCTCGTCCATGTCTTCCGGAGTCGCCTGATCGCGATTCCAGAAGATGCGCGGGTTGTGGGTCGATGCGACGACCGAGACGATCTTAGCCACGTACAGTTCCTTTAGTGGTGTTCGCTATCGTAACGCCAACGATCGGCGTTGCGTTCGAGGATCCGGAGCGATTGCATGACGATGACGCCCAGCGCACCCAGTACGAAGACGACGACGAAGTAGGGTGCCATGCGGAAGCTGTTGCCGTACACCGAGAGCAGGCCGCCGAGACCTTTCACGGCGGTGTAGAGTTCGGCGACGACGGTGTTGATCAGCGCGAGCGAGGCGCCCACGCGCAGGCCCGCCGTGATGTAGGGCAGCGCGCCGGGCAGCATGATTTTCCGGAAGACTTGCGGTTCGGTCGCACCGGCCGAGCGCGCCATCTCCACCAGCTCGCCGTCGCAGTTGAGCACGCCGACGTAGGTGTTGATCAGGATCGGCATCGCCGCGCCGAGGAACACGATCGCGATCTTGGCCGGAAAACCCAAACCGAGAAAGACGATGATCAGGGGGATGAAGGCCACGCGCGGCATCGCGCTCAGCGCGTCGACGTAGGGTTCGAACGCCTTGCCGATCACACGCACGCCGCCCATGATCAGGCCGCACGGAATCGAGATGATCGCGGCCAGGACGAAGCCGCTGAGGAAGACGATCGTCGTATCGAGCGTGGCCCGCCCCAGCGTGCCGTCGCTGCCGATTGCGATCGCGGCCGCAACGGTCTGCGGCGGCGTGGGGATGAAATTCCCGCCGGCGAGTTTGGCAATCAGCCACCAGCCGGCGATGCCGGCGATGAGGATCGCAAGCCGCCACACGTTGATGTTGACGTGGCGGCGCTGCCGGATCGCGGCGGCCATTGCGATCAGGCGGCCCCGGCCGGCCGTTTGCCGTAGAAATCGTAATATTTGTTCGGCACGCCGGCGATCTTCGGAACGACTTCGGCGAGATACCATTCGCGCGGGTTGAGCACGGCCGAGAGATGGAACAGCAGCACCGGGTGTACGTTCAGTGCCCAGAGCTTGGGAAAGTCGCGTCCTTCGAGTGCCGCGCGTTCTTCGGCGCTGAGGTCGAACGCATCCAGCGCCGCGTAGTTACCCTCGCGGAACGCGGCGGTGCGTTCTTTGTTGGTGTAGACGTGGTGGATGCTCCGGTTGAGCTCGTACTCCGACATGAATCTACCTTTGCAACCTAGTTATATCGCGCCTGCAACTCACGCCGTGCTGATGGCCGGCGTGCGGCGAGGTTCGTGCCCCAGATGTCGGGTTACCCCCGGAGCAGGGGGGGTGCTGCGCGCGTGAAAGACGTTTGCGAAGATGATTTCGCGCCAAGCGTTGCTCATGGCGGGCGCTTCGTTGACGCTCGCGTCGGCGATCCCGCAGCGAACCGTCGCGCAGACGGCAAGTTTCGCGCTGCCGGTCGGCACCGCACCGAATGATTCCGCCGGCCCGACCTTTTATGCCGAGGCGTTGGGATATTACAAGCAAGCGGGACTGAACGTCACGCTCAGCTTCATGAACGCGACGACGGCCGGACTCGCCGGCGGCGCGCTCTCGATCGCCGCCATGCCGGTTACGCTCGCCGCGATCGCGCGCGACAAGAACGTGCCGTTCGTGATGATCGCGCCGCTCTCGCTCTACGTCAGCACCAATCCCGACCACGCGCTGGTCGTGCTCAAGAACGCACCCTACCGCAGCGCGGCCGATCTGAACGGGAAGACGATCGGCACGCGCGACCTCGGCAACATGAGTTACTTCGGCGCCCGCGCGTGGATCGACAAGAACGGCGGCGATTCGAAGTCGATCCATTGGTTCGAGCTCTCCGATCCGCTCGACGTCGAAGCGATGAAGGCAGGCCGGCTCGATGCAGCGTCGATCAGCGAACCGGCCCTCACGCCGGCGCTGCGCGGCGGCGACATCCGCGTCCTCGGGCCGGTGTTCGACGCGATCGCGCCACGCTTTCTCGTGGCCGGCTGCGTCACCACCGACGCGTTCGCGAAAGCGCATCCGGATGTCGTGCGCACCTACGCCGACGTCATCGCGAAAACGGCGCGCTGGGCCAACGCGAATCAAGCCCAGTCCGGCGTCATGCTGGAAAAATACACCCAGTCGCCGGTGCCGCCCGGCGCGTCGCGCGCGCTCTACGCCGAGCGCTTGCGCGTCTCCGACGTGCAGCCCGTCCTCGATCTGATGTTCGCGACCGGCCAGATCAAAACGGCCCAGCGCGCGAGCGATCTCTTTTCGACCGTGGTCCCGACCAGCTAAGGAGCTCACATGGCACAGATCCGTCACATCGCAATCGTCGTCGACGATGCTGAAGCTACCGCTAAGTTCTACACGTCGGCATTCGGGTTGAAGGAAGTCTTCCGTCAGCGCAACGACGAGACGGCGCCGCAGTGGGCGATTTACCTCACCGACGGCTACATCAACCTCGCGCTTTTGCCGGTGAAGCGCCCGCTGGGCGTCGATCACATCGGCTTCGCCGTGGACGACGTCGACGGCGCGCTGCAGACGGCCGTCGCCGCCGGCGCCGTGCCGCCCAATCGCGTGAACCCGAAGGACGGACGTCAAGCGGAGACGTTCGTGCGCGATCCGCTGCTCGGCATCAAACTCGATCTTTCGCACGGCTGGCTCACGGCCGTTCCCGACGGTCCGGCGTCCGTCGATACCACCACCGCTACCGCTTCCGTTTCGTAGGAGTGACCGTGCTCGTTCGTCCCCGTCTTTCACGTGCGCAGATGCTGGCAGCGACCGGTTCAGCGCTGGCGCTGTGGCCCACCATCCTGCGCGCGCAAACGCTCGACAAAGTGCGCCTCGCCGGCGTCGCGACCGACGATCTCACGCCGGTGTATTACGCGATCAAAGCCGGCCTGTATCAGAAAGCCGGACTCGACCTCGAGGTCGTGGCGACGTCGAGCGGAACGGCGGCGACCGAAGCCGTCGTCGGCGGCGCCTACGAACTCGGGAAAGGCAGCCTGATCGCATCGCTGGTCGCGCATCTGAAGGGCTTGCCGCTGACGATCGTCGGCAACGGCGCGGTGTGGGATCCGAAGTCGCCGTTTACGCAGATGGTCGTCGCGGCCGATTCGACGGTGAAGACGGGTGCCGATCTCAACGGCAAGACGTTATCGACGGCGGCGCTCAACGACCTCAACGAGCTCGCAGCATGGGCCTGGATTGACAAGACCGGCGGCGATGCAAAAACGACCAAGTGGATCGAGCTGCCGAATTCGGCCGCCGGTCAAGCGCTGGCCGAACATCGCGTGGAGGCCACGAGCCTCAACGAGCCGCAGCTCAGCGCGGCGGTTGCGACGGGCAAGGTGCGCATTCTCGCGCCGAGCTACAGCGCGATCAGCGACCACTTCGCGTTCACCGTGTTCTTCGCGCAACCGGACTGGGCCGCGAAACATGCCGACGCGATCAAGCGCTTCAACCGCGTTACCTATGCCGCGGCGGCGTACGCCAACGCGCATCATGCCGAAACGGCGCAGATGATGGCCGACACCACGAAGATCGACGTCGCGATCTTCTCGAAGATGGCGCGCACGAACGCCGCGACCAGCGGCGATCCCGCGCTGATCCAGCCGGCGATCGATGCCGCCGCGAAGTACGGCTACATCTCGCGCTCGTTCCCCGCGAAAGAAGCCTACTTTGGAGCGTAAAGAAGAAGTCTACTTCGGAGCGTAAAGAAGAAGTCTACTTCGGGGTGTAGATGACGTCGCTCGCCGGGAAGGGCGCGAACTTCGCGTACTTCGCAGTGACGTTGATCCAGGGTTGCATGAGCGAGGGCACGAGGCGGTCGGCAAAGTGCGGCCGGTGCTCGGCGGCAGCAAGCGTGGGGTCGGCCTTCAAATACTTGACCAAGTAGGGGACGACCTTATCCTGATTGGCGTTGCCCCAGTGCGCGGCTGCGACCATCGCGCCGACGAACTTCGTGACGAGGTCCGGATGCGCGGTCGCCCACTGCGAGGTGGCGTACCAAACGGTTGAAAGAAAATCGTTCCCGATCGCCTCGTCGCCGGTCGCCAGGAGGCGCACGGTGTTGCTGCGCGTGGCGACCGTGATGAAGGGCTCGACCAGATATGCGGCATCCACGCGGCCGGCGTTCAGCGCCGCGATCGTTTCGGGAAATGGAATCTCGATGAACTTCACGGTCGTCGAGTCGCCGCCGGTTTTGTCGATCCAAGCGCGCGGCTGATACTCGGCGATCGTGCCGAGGCCCGCGCAGCCGAAGGTCTTGCCGTTGAAATCCTTGCCGGTCTTGGCGGTTGAGGCCGTCGGCACCATGATGGCGCCCGCGATCTCGCCCGGCACCGTTTCGATTCCGGGCGTGATGGCCACGAACGGCAACCCGCGCGAGTGCGCGACGGCGATCGTCGAAATCGGAGCGTAGGCGACGTCGTAGGTACCGGACGCGACCGCGGCGGCGAGCGCCGGCGTCGACGGATTCTGGGCGATCTGGACGTCGATGCCGGCCTTGGTGAAGAAGCCGTTTTCAACCGCGTAGTAAATCGAGACGGCCGGCTCGATCGGGATCATCGCGGCGCGGATCACGGGGAGTGTTTGCGCGTTCGCGGTGCGGATCCACCAGGGTGCGGTCGCGGCGGCCGCGACGGACTGAAGCGCTCGTTGACGGGTGACTCGCATAGCGTTGCCTCCGGAGCATGAACCGCAGTTGGTGGGCAGCGTTCGACGGCAGAGGGTCCCGGGGCCTGGGCCGATGAAGGCCTCGCGACGTCTCCAGTGTTGTGAGGTTTCGATGATGGCGGTAACCGAACGCGAACTACAGCGCCCGCGCACGAAAGTCGATCTGACGACGACGAAGCCGGGCACGCCGGGCGGAACGTTCATGCGGCAGTTCTGGCATGCGATCGCCCGCAGCGAGGATCTCGCGCCGGGGCATGCGATGCCGGTACGCATCATGAGCGAAGACTACGCGCTGTTCCGCGGCGCGAGCGGGCGCGCGCAGCTCGTCGCACAGCGTTGTCCGCATCGCGGCGCGCTGATGCATCTGGGCTGGGTTGAAAACGACGATATCCGCTGCGTCTACCACGGCTGGAAATACGACTGCACCGGTCAGTGCATCGAAGCGCCGGCCGAAAAGGAGGGCTTCGCCAAGAACGTTTCGATTGCGACCTTCCCCACCGGCGAAGCGTTCGGTTTGATCTACGGTTACTTCGGCCAGGACGAACCGCCGGCGTTTCCGCCGTATCCGGAATCGCAGGGCGAAGGCTACATCGAAGGCTGGCCGGTCGAGCACGTGCCGTGCAACTACCTGCAGTCGTTCGAGAACAGCATGGACGAAGTGCACGTCGCGTTCACGCACAGCCCCGGCGGCTCGCACGCCGCGCTTTCAAAAGATCTGCCGATCATCACGGCCGAGGAAACGCCGTGGGGCATGCTGCGTCACGGCAAGCGCGCGAGCGGGATGACGCGCGAAACGCTGCACATCGCGCCGAACATCGTGCGCGTGATCGTGCCGCCGCTCTACGGCATGGACGGCGTCGGCGGCTGGCCCGAGATCACGTTCCACTTCACGCCGGTCGACGACGAAAACCATCTTTGGATCGTCACGGCCAAAGTGCAAGTCACCGGCGACGACGTCGCCGCCTATAAAGAAAAGCGCGCCCAGTTCTACGCCGCGCGCGCCGCCGCGCCGCGCATCCAGAGCGTCGTCGACGACATCTGGTCGGGCAAGGTGGCGTTCGACACCGTGCGCCATCCGGAACTCGCGATCGTTCAGGACATCGCGGTGCAGGCCGGTCAGGGCCGCATCCAAGACCGCAGCACCGAGACGCTCGGACGTTCGGATGCGGGCCTTGCACTCTGGCGGCGCATCCTCGAGCGCGAACTGCAGATCATCGCCGACGGCGGAACGCCGAAGAAGTGGCAACGCACCCCCGACGACGTCGTTCCCGTCGTCGGCATTCCGGGGAAGCACTAATGGCCGTTACCGACCGCATCACGCCGGCGCGCAAAGCCGACCGCAGCGTCGAGCTCGCAACCACCAAGCCCGGTACGCCGGGCGGCATTTTCATGCGCCAGTTCTGGCATGCGATTTGCCGCACCGTCGACTTGCCGAAGGGCCGCGCGCTGCCGGTGCGCGTGATGAACGAAGACTACACGCTCTTCCGCGGCGAGAGCGGCCGCGCGCAACTGATCGCGCAGCGCTGCCCGCACCGCGGCGCGCTGATGCACCTCGGCTGGGTCGAGAACGACGACATCCGCTGCGTGTACCACGGCTGGAAGTACGACTGCTCGGGCCAATGCATCGAAGCGCCGGCCGAAAAGGAAGGCTTCGAGAAGAACGTGCGCATCGCGACGTTCCCGACCGGCGAAGCGTTCGGCTTGATCTACGGCTTCTTCGGTCCCGACGAACCGCCGGCGTTTCCGCCGTATCCCGAAGCCGCCGGTGAAGGGATCATCGAAGCGTGGGTGCCCTCAGACGTGCCCTGCAATTACCTGCAGTCGTTCGAGAACAGCATGGACGAAGTGCACGTCGCGTTCACGCACGCGCCGGGCGGCTCGCACGCCAAGCTGTCGGTCGATCTTCCGATCATCACGGCCGAAGAAACGCCGTGGGGCATGATGCGCTACGGCAACCGCGCCACCGGGCTGACGCGCTACACGCTGCACTACGCGCCGAACATCGTGCGGACGATCGTTCCGCCGCAAGCCGGCATGGACGGCGTCGGCGGCTGGCCGACGATCACGTTCCACTTCACCCCGGTCGACGATGAGAACCACAAGTGGTTCGTCAGCGCGAAGGTCGCCGTGACCGGCGCCGACATCGAGCCGTACTGGGTCAAGCGTCGCGAGTTCTTTGCGAAGTGCGCGGCCGCGCCCGACATCGACGCCCTCGTGCAAGATATCTGGTCGGGCAAGGTTGCGTACGCCGACGTGCGCCATCCGATCCTCGCGCGCGTTCAGGACATCGCCGTTCAGGCGGGTCAAGGGCGAATCGAAAACCACGCGACCGAAACGCTCGGCCGCTCCGACGCCGGCATCGCGTTGTGGCGCCGCATCTTGCAACGCGAACTCGAAACGATCGCGGCCGGCGGCACGCCCAAGAAATGGCAACGCGCCCCCGACGACGTCGTGCCCACCGTCGGAGCTTGATGCCCAGCCGGCGCGACTTCACCGCAGGATTGGCGGGCGTGGCGCTGACCGCGTTCGCCCGTCCGGCCGGCGCGCAGAGCGGTTTGACCACCCTGCACGTCGGCACCAACGCTGCCGACGACGTGACGCCGCTGTTGTGGGCAAAAGCGACCGGTATGTTCACCAAAGCCGGTCTGGATGTCGACATCCAGAAACTTACGTCGGGTTCGGCGGTGACGGCGGCCGTGCTCGGCGGCACGCTGGACATCGGACGTTCGAGTCTCTTGCCGCTCGTCAGCGCGCGCAGTCACGGCGTACCCGTGCAGCTCATCGCGCCGGCCGAATTATCGGTCGGCGAAGATCCAAGCGCGGGCATCATCGTCCTCAAAGATGGGCCGGTGAAATCCGCGCGCGATCTCAACGGCAGCACGCTGCCGTCGCCGTCGCTGCGCGATTACTTCTGGATCGCGGACCGCGCGTGGATCGATGCCAACGGCGGCGATTCGAAGACGGTGAAGTTCATCGAACTGCCGATCTCGGCGATGACGGCGGCGGTCGAGACCGGGCGCGTCCTAGCGGCGGGGTTCCCGAACCCGTTTCTCGCGAACGCGATGGCGAGTGGGAAGTTCCGCATTCTCGGGCGGCCCAACACCGGGATTGCGAAACGATTCCTCGTGACGGCGTACTGCGCGACCGAGAGCTTTATCGCGCAGAATCACGATCCGCTGACGAAATTCGGTCAAGTGCTGCGTGACGCGACGCTGTACACCAACGCGCACCAAGCCGAGACGATCGCCGTTACGGCACCGTTCTGGGGGCTCGATCCGGCGGTCGTCGCGAACATGGCGCGCTCGCCTTCCGCGCCGGCGCTCGATCCCAAGGATATTCAGCCGATGATCGACGTCGCGGTGCGCTACGGCGTCATCGACAAGGCGATGCGCGCCGAGTCGATGATCGCCCCGGTGGCGGTGCGCGCGAAGTAACGCCCCTACTGCGTGGGTTCGACCCGCATGATGGCGGCTTGGTGATTCGCGCCGGTCCAGAGCGTCACCGGGTTCGTGCTGTTGTCGACCCACACGCGCCGGGTATTCGTCTCGATCGGCATCAGATATTCCACGACCGTACCGGTTGAGGGATCGAGCCGCGCAACGTGGTCGGTGATCATCGACGCCGTCCAGACGTCACCGTTCTTGTCGGAAACCGCGTCATAGGGGGCGTCGAACTTGGTCGGCATCGGGTATTCCTTGATCGTGCCGTCGTCGGCTTTGGTATCGTAGCTGCCGACGTTGTTGCCGGCGAATTCGGCAAACCAGAACAAACCGGTGCGATCGTCGACGCGTCCACGGCGCGGCCGTGACATCGCGGTCGGCGTCGAAATGACTTTGAAGGTGCTGGTCGCAGGGTCGAGGTGCGCGATGGCGGCGCCGCCGAAATCGAGCAGCCAGAGCGTGTTCGCCTTATCCGAGAGCATGCCGTATGCGTTGAACATGTGCGTCGTCGAGTTCGGATAGTAGTACGGTCCGAACGATTCCCACGTTCCCGTCGCCGGATCGAGCCGGCGGAATGAGTGGTCGTCCTGATTGTTCGTCCACACTTTCCCGTCGACGTCGTCGTGCACGGGCATCACCATCGA
The DNA here is from genome assembly GCA_963845455.1 of Vulcanimicrobiota bacterium. Classification (GTDB taxonomy): domain Bacteria; phylum Vulcanimicrobiota; class Vulcanimicrobiia; order Vulcanimicrobiales; family Vulcanimicrobiaceae; genus Lustribacter. Next base: position 71,339 of record CAWJSM010000013.1, read on the forward strand.
CTCTTGCGTGAAGTCCGGGTGCGATCCCGGCGCAACGGCGAACTGCGTGAACGCCTTCGTGCGCGGGTCGAAGCGGACGATGCCGCCTTGGAACATGTTCGCGAGCCACAGATAGCCCGACGGATCGGCATCCAGTTCGAGTTCGCCCGCAATGTAGCCGGGCTTGAACTGAGGTACCGGATACTGGACGACGCGGCCGGTCTTCGGATTGAGCTGCCCCAAGTATTCCTGTCCGAAGTCCGAGTACCAGATGTTACCGTCGGGCGTCCCGATCACGTCGTGCGGTTGCGCCAAACGCGTCGGCAAGTCGTACGCGGTGACGATCACGTGCGTCGATGCGCCGGTCAAACGCGGCAGAGGCTTGAGCGGCCACGTGCGCGGTCCGGTGCTTTGGTTGACGCTCGCCAGATACGCCGGCAAGTCGGGCGGGAAACCGTAGCCTTCACGCGCCCGTGCGACCTTGAACGATTGGGGCTTGAGCCAGTAGCTGTTGTTGGCGTACCCCTGCATGCGCGGGAGCACGATGTCGCGAAACTCGGCCGCCGTGTGATACGAGTCGATCACGCGCTGTAGCGTGTGGCAGCCGGTGCAGTCGAGCAACATCGTCTTTTGCGTGTCGGTGCCCGGCATGCTCGCGAGCCAATCGCCGTTGGAGAGCTGATCTTCCAGATCGTTCGCCTTGCGCAACTGCAGATCGTCGCGGGTTGCGCTTCCCGCGGTGACGGCCACTGCCGGCGGCGAACCGAGCACGTAGCCGGTCGCGCGAATCCCGAGCCGGTAGGTTCCCGCACCCACGCGCGATGCGGGGAAGCGATAGACGCCCTTCGCATCGGTGACGACGGTGGTGGTGTACGTCGCGCCGGTTGCGCGCACGGTGACCAGCACGCCCTCCATCGGACCTTCCGCTGCCGAACGAACGATGCCGCTGAGCGAAACCGCTGCCGGCTGTTGCGCGTGCAACGCGCCGGCGGCGCTGATCAGGAGCGCGACCGTAATGATGACGGCGAAGAGGCTGAAGCTGGGAAGGCGTGCGGTCATGGAAACCTCACTCTTTTAGCGTTAGGCGAAGCGTACCGAGATCGAACCGAGCGGGCCATAGTCGACGTGGAACGTGTCGCCCGCTTGCGCTTGGACGGGGGCGGTGAACGACCCGCACAGGATCACTTGGCCCGGTTCGAGCGTGACGCCGTGCGGGTGCAGTTTGTTTGCGAGCCAGGCGAGGCCGTTGGCCGGATGGTTGAGCACGGCCGCGGCGACGCCGGATTCCTCGATGACGCCGTTGCGGTAGAGCATCGCCGCCACCCAGCGCAGGTCGACTTCGTTGGTTTTGACCGGGCGGCCGCCGAGCACGATGCCGGCGTCGGCCGCGTTGTCGGAGATCGTGTCGAAGACCTTGCGCGTCACTTTCGTTTCGGGGTCGATCTGTTGGATGCGCGCATCGATGATCTCGATTGCGGGCACCACGTAATCGGTCGCGCTCAGCACGTCGAAGATCGTGCACTCGGGTCCGCGGAGCCGGTCTTTGAGAATGAACGCGAGTTCGACTTCGACGCGCGGCAAGATGAAGCGGTCGATCGGCACGTCGCCGCCGTTGGCGAAGAACATGTCGTCGAGTAGGGCGCCGTAGTCGGGTTCGGTGATGTTCGACGAACGTTGCATCGCGCGCGAAGTCAGGCCGATCTTGTGCCCTTTGAGCGTTCGTCCGCTCGCGAGTTTCAGTTTCATCCAGGCGCGTTGAATCGCATACGCGTCTTCGATCGTGATATCGGGATATTCGAGTGAGAATTGACGCAGCTGTTTGTGCGTGCGTTCCGCTTCATCGAGTGCGCGTGCGAGTTTATCGACGAGATCGGCGGCAAAAGGCATGTATCGGCGGTTATCCGAAATCGACGTTTTTCCCGTCCGGAGGCGAACCGCGTGTCCGAAAAGCTTTCTTTGACCATGGCGCTGAGCGACTACGATCACACGCGCGATCTCGCGTACGGCCGCGTACGTGCCGAAGGCATCAACCTGCTCGCGCTCGATTTCCAGGTTGAGGAAATCTTCTACCGTTCGCTCAAGCACCATGAGTTCGACGCGTGCGAGCTCTCGTTCGGGAAATACATCTCGCTGATTTCGCAAGGCGACACGACGTTCAGCGCGATCCCCGTCTTCCCGTCGCGGATGTTCCGGCAGTCGTCGGCGTACGTGCTGCGCGACGGCCCGGTCAAGACGGTCGACGATCTGCGCGGCCGCAGAGTCGGATTGCCCGAGTGGGCGCAGACGGCTGCCGATCTATTCACGCGGCTTCCTCGAGCAGCAGTACGGTCTGAAGTTCACCGACGTGCAGTGGGTGCAAGCCGGCGCAACGAAGCCGGGCGCGAAGAGAAAGTCGAACTCCGCCTGCCCGCCGGCGTCAAGCTCGAACCGGTGAAGGGCAAGAGCCTCAACGAAATGCTGCTCAGCGGCGAGATTGCCGCGATCTTCGCCGCGCATCCGCCGCACGCGTTCGAAACGGGCGATCCGCGCGTCGTGCGCTTTTCGCCGACTATCAGGCGGTCGAGCAAGCCTATTACGAAGCCACGCGCATCTTTCCGATCATGCACGTGCTCGCGATCAAGCGGCCGATCCTCGAGCGCAATCCGTGGGTCGCGCGCAATCTCTACAAGGCGTTCGAGGAAGCGAAGGCGCGCAGCTACGCGCGCGCTCTGGAGGCGACCGCCTCGCGCTTTCCGGTTCCGTGGAGCGTGTACTACTTCGAACGCGCGCGCGAACTGTTCGGTCCCGATCCGTTCGCCTACGGTGTCGAAGCCAACCGGGTCACGCTCGAGGCGTTTGCCGAGTTCGCGCACGTACAGGGCGTCGCGCACCGCCGCGTAACGCTTTCCGAGCTGTTCTGGGAAACGATGGGCGGTTCGTTCCGCGTTTAGGGAGGTCTGAAATAGTGGCATGAAACGATCCGCATTTCTGGCTAGTTCTGCCGCCGTGATGCCGCTCGCCGCTACCGGCCAAACGCTCACGCAGATCACCGTTGCTTCCGCGCCTAACGACGATCTCGCCGGATTGCTCTGGGCCCTCGAGACCGGCGCTTTCCGCAAAGCCGGCCTCGACGTCGCCGTGCAGAAAGCCAACAGCGGGTCTGCCGTCGCTGCGGCGGTCGCCGGTGGTGCGGTCAACATCGGGAAGTCGAGTTTGGTCTCGCTCCTCAACGGGCGGTCCAAGGGCGTGCAGTTCGTGCTGGTCGCGCCGGCGGGAATCTACAACGGCGATGCCCCCACGGCGGGGCTGATCGCGGCTGCCAATTCGCCGCTCAAGACCGGAAAGGACTTCAACGGCAAGATCATGGGCGTCGGCGCGCTCAACGACCTGACCGCGCTCGGTACGATGGCATGGGTCGACCAGACCGGCGGCGATTGGAAGATCGTTGCGTTACGTCGAGCTTCCCGCCTCCGCAATGGCCGCCGCGGTTGAAGCCGGGCGCGTCGATGCGGGAACGTTGCCGAACCCGCAATTCGGTCAGGCGCTGGCGAGCGGCCGCGTGCGCTTGGTCGCCTACGATAACTCCGCGATCGCGCGCCGCTTTCTGCAAGCCGGCTTCTTCGCGACGGCCGACTACATTGCCAAGAACAAGGCGACTGTTGCGACCTTCCGGCGCATCATCAACGAGGCGAGCGCGTTTTGCAACGATCACCGCGATCAGCTCGCGCCGGTTATCTCCAAGTTCACCGGCGTTGAGCCGGCCACGATCCTCGCGCTACCGCAGCAGATCCTGGCAACATCGCTCGACATCCGGCTCATCCAGCCGATCCTCGATGCAGCGATCAAGTTCAACTTCGTCCCGTCCGGATTCGACGCGAACGCAATGATCGACGCCGGTTAGGTGCCCTTTTGGCCGCCGACGTAGAAGATGACCTTGAGAATCGCTTGCGGCACCGTGGTGAGCGTGTTCGGGTTGCCGTACGCGAGATAGAATTCTTCGTTCGTTAGGCGCAAGTGATAGGCGACCGAGACGTTCGTGCACCTGCCCATGCAGTTGCCGCCGCCGTTGGGCTGCGGCGGATCGCCGGTCACGCTGCGCAAGCCGACGGCAAACGACGATTGCCGGTTGACTTGATAAGAGTATGCGACGCCGTCGAACCACTGGATGTTGTCGGGCGCGAGGCCGCGCATCCACTGCGAGGTGTTGTCGATCGTGAAGGTGACCGTGCCCTTGTCGCCGGCGCGGATGGTCGAGCTGCGCAGCCACGTGTCGAGGCGGCCCGCGCCGTAGCGGCCGGTGGAGTAGTTGATCGTCGTCGGCGTCGCCGACGTGCCGTGCGCGGGAAAGTTGCCGGAGTTGTTCGTCTGCAGCCCGCTATGATAGGTGATGTTGAAGCCGCCGTTCTGCGAGACGGGCTCGAGCGTCGGGCCGAAGCGCCAGTAATCGGAGCCGGTGATAGAGCTCGAAGTCCCACGCGCTTTTGGTGAGCACGTCGAAGAGCAGCTGGTTGTCGCTCTGCGATTGGCCGTAGTTCGTGCCTTGAAAGCGATCGAGAATGCCGCTGATACCGACCGCGGCCAGCGCGTCCTGCGGTGCGAACGTCCAGATGCGCGCGCTGTACAGCGCGTAGCCGGCGATGCCGGGATGCGAAACGTAGCCGTCGACCGGGTTGAATTGCGCGCCGACGCGTGCGAATCGAACCGTAAAGACGCGAAGTGCGGCGAGCCGTAGCCGCCGCCGGCGTCGAACGCCTTGCCTGGCCCGGATCGGGGACGAACGTGCCGTTATCGGTCGAGTAGTTGAAGTAGGCGCTGAGGTACTTGTGGTCGGACCAGTTCGAAGCCGATCTCGTTCGTTTCGTCGATCGATGCCGGGGAAGTCGGTGGTGACGTGCTGGAAGGACGCATTGCCAATGCGGTGTCGGGCGAGGTGTAGTCGAGCGCGCTCGGCGATATCGGTGCGGCCGTTGGCCGATCGCATCGAAGCCGGCGAAGCCGAAATTCGCCCTGTTTGCCTTCGAACGCGTAGCCTTGCGCGAACGTCGGGATCGCCGGCGTGTAGAGCGTCGTGCGAAAGCCGCTGACACACGTCGCAATTGAAGGTGTTGTAATACGACGCGGCTTGCGTGAAGAACGGCCGCACTTCGCTGAACTGGCGCTGAGTACACCGTCGGCGAGATCGTTTGCTGGTCGAGCTCGACGTTCGAATAATCGGGATGAAAGGTCGGCGAACAGCGCGGCCGTCGGCGTGACCGGCACGGAGATGTCCGCGCCGATGCGCGAGGTCGAGCCGCCGGCCGGTCGCGCTCGCCAGCGATCCCAGCCCGTAGATCGCAGCGCGCGGCTTCGGCAGCGGCGCTTTGCCGTCGTGATGCGTCATGGTCAAGCGAGCCGGCGCGCGACGACGTCGTCGGGGTTCGTTTGCGCCGCGTCGAACGACCAGACGTATTCGGCGCCGGTCGCGCGAACGTAGCGAATGAATTGCGCGCGCCACGTGCCGCTGTGCGCGCCGTGCATCACGGTCAGCGGAATCGCCATCGTCACGGTGTAGCCGCCGTCGTGGATCGCGCCGTGCGATTCCCACTGCGGCGCGAAGGCGCGTGTTCTCGCTCGAGGCTTCGTTGTGCGAGCCGTTCGCGATTCGCTTCGAACTGATACTGCGAAACCGGTCGCGCCGGTCGGCCAAAGGTCGACCCACACCGCGTCGTCGCTGCTCCACGCGAGCGCGCCGCCGTTGCCGTTGCTGCCGCCGGTGATCGTGTCGTTGCTGTGTTGCGTCGCGACGACCGGCTCGCGTTGCGTCGCATCGAAGCGCACGTAGAGAAACGTGCCGTCGGAGGCGACGTGCACGCGTCGGTCGCCTCGGCGGCGTTGCGGCTGGACGACGTCCCAGGGCAGCGGCGAGCGACGGGGTCGGCGGGCCAGCCGCTCGCGGGCGCCTGCGGGTCGAGCACCGGCGGCGGCGCGACTTTCTGCACCGTCGCCGACGCAACGGCGGCATCGGCGCGAAGGCTGCCCAAAGCGACCGCCACCGCGATCGCGAGACCGGCTAGAACGATCCGCACGCCGCCCCCATTTCGGGCAAGGTACGGAGCAACTATGGATATAGTTTCAAGGGGCACGTAGCGCAGGCTACCGGATCGGGCCCGATCTGTCAACTAAAGAATAAGTTCTTGGCTTGACCGGCTAAGCGAAGCCTAAAGGCGGGGCTCGCGGTGCTTCAGGCGCGTTTCACACCGCCCGGCTAGGCTTGGGGCCATGCGTACTTTCACTCTCTGGACTGCCTTGATCATTGCCGCGCTCGGCATCGTTGCATGCGGGGGCGGCGGATATACCGCGCCGGCCGTGGCCGTCGCCACCGCGACCCCGACGGCCGCGCCCACGTCGACCGCAATCGCGACCGCCGCTCCCACCGCGACGGAAGCGCGACGGCGGCGGCTGCGATGACCCTTGCGACCGCGACCCTGCTCGGAGCCCGGGCTTCGTAGAGCCGTCCGGCCGAACGACGTACGTACTGTCCGACGACACCACGACGTCGCTTGCGTGCACCGTGGCCAGCGGATGCACCGGCGTCTGGCCGCCGATTGCGCCGCCGGCCGGGGTTGCGCTCAGCGGCGGCTTCACGACGTTCGCGCGCCCCGACGACGGCGGCTTCGTGCAGCTTGCGTACATGGGGCATCCGCTCTACCTCTATGCCGGTGACTCGGCCGCGGGCCAGACGAACGGCAACGGTCTCGTGTCGTTCGGCGGCACATGGACGGTCGCGCGCCCATAGGCGAAACGCAACCGAGGCGGCGAACGATGTTCGATGCGCCTCGGCGACGTGTTCAAGATCGGCATCGGTCCGTCGAGTTCGCACACCGTCGGCCCGATGCGTGCGGCGATGATGTTCATCTCGCTGCTCGCCGGCGTCAAGCGGCGATCGCGCGCATTCGGGTCGAGCTCTTCGGTTCGCTCGCGCTGACCGGCCGCGGTCACGGCACGGACCGCGCGTTGCTCTTCGGTCTCTCGGGTTATGCGCCCGACACGATCGATCCCGACGTCATCGCCACGCTTCCGGAGCGCGTCGCCGCGGAGCGAACGCTGCGTTTGCCGAGCGGCGCCGCGATCGCGTTCGATCCGGCAGCCGATATCGCGTTCATCTCCATCGCGACGTTGCCGCATCATCCCAACGGCATGCGCTTCATCGCCTTCGACCATGACGGCAACGTGATGAAAAGCGCGGAGTACTTCTCGATCGGCGGAGGTGCCGTTGAAGGCGAAGGTTTCGAGAGCCTGCGCCGCAGCGAAGACGTACCGTATCCGTTTACCTCGGCGGAACGAGCTGCTCGCAATCGCGGATGCCGGCGGACTGAAAATTTGGGAAATCGTTCAAGCGAACGAACTTGCGTTCCAATCGGCTGACGAACTGCAGCACGAGCTTGCCGCGATCTGGCGCACGATGGATGAGTCGGCCGAACGCGGGTTACGTACCGAAGGCATTCTGCCGGGCGGTCTGAACGTGCGCCGCCGCGCGCCGCGCTTATATGCGAAGTACTTGGCGCGCTCGGAAGACAAGGGCCTCGAAGCAATGGACTACCTCAACGTCGTCGCCATTGCGGTCAACGAGGAGAACGCCGCGGGCGGACGCGTCGTTACCGCACCGACGAATGGCGCGGCGGGCATCATCCCGGCCGTGATCCGGTACTATCGCGACTACGTTCCGGATGCCGATGCGGCCGGGATCGAGCGGTGTCTGCTCGCGGCCGCGGCGGTCGGAATGCTCTACAAACGTAACGCGTCGATCTCAGGTGCGGAAGTCGGCTGCCAAGGCGAAGTCGGCGTCGCATGCTCGATGGGCGCGGCGGGTCTGGTTGCGGCGCTGAACGGCACGAACGCGCAGATGGAACATGCGGCCGAAATCGCGATGGAACACAATCTCGGCATGACGTGCGATCCGATCGGCGGCCTCGTGCAGATTCCGTGCATCGAACGCAACGCAATCGGCGCCGTGAAGGCGATCAACGCCGTGCGCATGGCAATGGGCGAAGACGAACACAAGGTCTCACTCGATCAAGTCATCGCCGTCATGTACCAAACCGGCCTCGACATGCAATCCAAATACAAAGAAACATCCCTCGGAGGCCTAGCCGTCAACGTCGTCGAGTGCTAGGTAAAAGCAAAAGATTGATCTTTTGCCGTCACATTGCTTCGCTATTTTTGACATAGCGCGGGCCTACGGCGCTGCTCGGAATGACGTAGCGTCGTGCCGGGTGAGGAGGTGGCTGCGTCTGCGTGACGAGAACGCGCGCTTATGGGCACTCGCACGCCGCTCCTTATCGTAGCCGGGTTCGCCGCCTCCGATTTACAGGTCTATAAACAGGGCGGCATCAAAGGCCGGCCGGTGCACGGGGGGGCGAAATGAGCGTGATTGCGCCGAAACAACTGCTCGCCGCGGGCGTGCCGCTCGAGTATCTCGACATCGGCGAAGGCGCGCCGATACTGGTGCTGCATGGTGCGGGCGGTTTGCAGCCGCAAGCGCCGTTCCTCGGCCTGCTCGCCAAGCACGGTCGCGTGATCGCGCCGACGCATCCCGGCTTCGGCACCTCGGAGTTGCCTGATTGGATCGACAGCGTCGACGATCTGGCGTATCTCTATCTGGATCTGCTCGACGCGCTCGACCTGCGCGACGTGACGCTGATCGGTTTCTCGATGGGCGGCTGGATTGCCGCCGAGATCGCGGTCAAGTCGACGGCGCGCATCGCGCGGCTCATCTTGGTCGACGCGGTCGGCATCAAGGTGAGCGATCGCCTGACGCGCGATATCACCGACATCTTCGGGACCGATCCGGCCGAACTGCAGCGGCTCACGTATTTCGATACGAGCAAGGCGCCGAAATTGTCCGACCTCTCCGACGAAGGGCTGGAGATCGTCGCGCGCAATCGCGAAGCCTCGGCACTGTATCTTTGGGAGCCATACGGGCACAATCCGAAACTGACGCGCCGGCTGCACCGCATCAAGGTGCCGACGCTGCTCTTGTGGGGCGAACACGACGGCATCGTCACGCCGGCGTACGGCCGTGCGTTCGCCGCACGCATCCCGGGCGCGCTCTTCGACGTCATTCCCGCGGCCGGTCACGTGCCGCAAAACGAACAACCCGAAGCGTTCGTCGAACGCGTTGCCCGCTTCATCGGCGAACGTTAGGAGCCCGACCGTGCGTGCTTGGTACTTCAGCGAAAACGCCTATCCGTATCTGCCGGATCCCGCGACGTTCGATTCGATCCGCGTCAGCTTGCCCAATCGCAACTTCGACCCGAAGGTCGGAGCGGAACTCTACCACCGCTATCTCGACGAGTGGCAACAGGCCGAAGAGCTGGGCCTCGACTTGATGCTCAACGAGCACCACCAAACCGCGACGAACCTCAACCCGTCGGCCGCGGTCGTGCTCGGCGCGCTCTCGCGCATCACGAAGAAGTCGCGCATTCTGGTGCTCGGCAACCCGATCGGCAACCGGCGCGATCCGGTACGCGTGGCCGAAGAGATGGCGATGGTCGACAACTACTCGCGCGGGCGGCTCGAAGTCGGCTTCGTGCGCGGCGTGCCCTACGAACTCTCGCCGGCGAACAGCAATCCCGTGCGCACCGCCGACCGGCTCTGGGAAGCGCACGACCTCATTCTCAAGGCGTGGACGACGCACGACGGTCCGTTCAACTGGGAAGGCCGCTACTTCAACTACCGTCAGGTCAACATCTGGCCGCGGCCCTACCAGCAGCCGCGGCCGCCGGTGTGGATCACGGCCACTAGTACGTCGCAGGTCGCGAAGGTCGCCGATCACGGCCACACCGTCGCAACCTTTCTCACCGGCTTCGATCAAACGAAAGCGATCTTCGATGCGTACCGCAGCCAGCGCGCGGCGAACGGCGGAGACGACGGCCGACGACCGGCTTGCCTACGCCGCGCTCGTGTACACCGGCGATACGGACGAAGCGGGCTATGAGGGCGCGCGCAAGCTGCTGTGGTACCTCACGGCCAACAAGGTCGCACCGCAGTGGAAGAACCCGCCGGGTTATGCGTCGCTGAAGGCGTCGGTCGCGTTGATGCGCGGCGCCGCCACCGCCTTCGACCGCGCGTCGAGCCTCGAGCAGTGTATCGAGCGCGGCATCGTGTTCGCCGGCAATCCCGATACGGTGTACGAACAGATCGCCAAGCATCACGCCCACGTCGGCGGTTACGGGCATTTGCTGATGATGGGTCAAGCGGGTTTCCTCGAACACGACGAAACCGTGCGCGGCATGACCAACTTCGCCACCCAAGTCTATCCGCGCCTCAAGGAACTCCTGATCACCGCATGAGCAAGAACTCGTTCAAGATCGCGACGATTCCGGGGGACGGCATCGGCAACGAGGTCGTTCCCGAAGGCATCCGGGTCGTCGAGGCGGCCGCGAAACGTTTCGGCCTGCGCTTCGAGTGGGAGCACTTTCCCTGGAGCTGCGAGTTCTATAAAGCGACCGGCGCGATGATGCCGCCCGACGGCATCGCGCAGATTCGTAATCACGACGCGATCTTTCTGGGCGCGGTCGGCTTTCCGGGCGTTCCCGACCACATCTCGCTGTGGGGATTGCTGATCCCGATCCGGCGGCAATTCCAGCAGTACGCGAACGTGCGGCCGGTGCGGCTGATGCCGGGCATCGCTTCGCCGCTGGCAAACCGCAACGCCGGCGACATCGACATGATCATCGTGCGCGAGAACAGCGAGGGCGAGTACTCCTCGGTCGGCGGACGCTTCGCCGAGGGCACGCCGGATGAAATCGTCTTTCAAGAAACGATCTTCACGCGGCGCGGCGTCGACCGCATCCTCGCCTACGCTTATGAGTACGCGCGCAACCGGCCCAAGCGCCACCTCACGTCGGCGACGAAATCCAACGGCATCATGATCACGATGCCGTACTGGGACGAACGCGTGAAGCTCATGGCCGAACGCTATCCCGACGTGCGCACCGATCAGTACCACGTCGACATTCTGGCCGCGAACTTCGTGCTGCATCCGGATTGGTTCGATGTCGTGGTCGGCTCGAACTTATTCGGCGACATCCTCTCCGATCTCGGTCCCGCCGTCGTCGGAACGATCGGCATCGCGCCGTCGTCGAACCTCAATCCCGAGCGCGAGTATCCCTCGATGTTCGAACCGGTGCACGGTTCGGCACCCGACATCGCGGGCAAAGGCATCGCCAACCCGATCGGCCAGATTTGGTCCGGCGCGATGATGCTCGATCATCTCGGCTATCCGGAAGCAGGCCTCGCGATCGTCAAAGCGATCGAAACCGTGCTTACGAGCGGACCGCGCACGCGCGACATCGGCGGCACGGCGAACACGGTCGACGTCGGGAAAGCGATCGCCGAGGCCGTCGAGACCGGTTGAGGCTGTCCCTCGACGACGCGCCTGCGGCGCTTTGCTCGGGATGACAGAGGGAGCTCGTCGAGGGACGGCCACTACCGTGCCTTTCGGGGTAAGGGGAGCGTATGAACGACGCATCTATTCATCAGTCGATTGAGGCGCTGGTTGCCGAGGAGCACGAGTTGTGGAAGCGCGGTGAAGGCGGCGGGCTCGATGCGGCCGGGCGCGCTCGGCTGTCGGAGATCACCGTCCAGCTCGACCGGTTCTACGATTTGCTGCACCAGCGTCAAGGCTTGCGCGACGCCGGTTCCGATCCCGACCGCGCGAAGATGCGCGATGCGAAAACCGTCGAGGGTTACGTCGAGTAACCGCGTGCGCTGCGCCACCACGTCAGCGTGCGCGCGATGCCCTCACGCAGGGCGGTGACGGGTTCCCAGCCGAGCAGTGCGCGAGCGCGGGTGATGTCGGGCTTGCGGCGAGTCGGATCGTCCGGCGGCAGCGGCCGGTGCTCGACGTGGAGCGCCACGCCGGCAGCTTCGGCGATGATCGCAGCGCAGGCCGCGATCGTCGTCTCTTCGGGATTGCCGAGATTGACGATCGCGCCGCGCGCCTCGGGATGCGCCGCTAGCCGCACGATGCCCTCGACGAGATCGTCAACGTAGGTGAACGAGCGCGTTTGGTTGCCGTCGCCGTAGACGGTCAACGGTTTGCCGGCCAGCGCTTGGGCGAAGAAATTCGGAACGGCGCGACCGTCGTTCTCGGCCATGCGCGGGCCGTAGGTGTTGAAGATGCGCACGATCCGCGCGTCGAGCGGGCCTTTCCGCAGGCGCGTCGTGATCAGCGCCTCGCCGAAGCGTTTGGCTTCGTCGTAACACGCGCGCTCGCCGACCGGGTTGACGTTGCCCCAGTACGATTCGGGTTGCGGATGCACGAGCGGGTCGCCGTAGACCTCCGAGGTCGAAGCGTACAGCAGCCGCGCGCCGTTGCGCTCGGCGAGATCGCAGGCGTGCCCGGTGCCGATGCTGTTCACGGCCAGCGTCTCGAGTGCGAGGCGCGTGTAGTCGACCGGACTCGCGGGTGAAGAGAAGTGCAGCACGAGATCGACTTTGCCGCGTACGGGCAGCGGTGCCGAAGCGTCGGCGCGCACGAACGTCAAGCGCGTGTTTTCGCTGGCGTCGTCGAGGTTTTGGAGCGATCCCGTGCAGAGGTTGTCGATCACCACGACCTCGTGACCGTCGCGCAGATAGCGTTCGACCAGGTGCGAGCCGACGAAGCCCGCGCCGCCGGTAATGACGACCCTCATTTGTCCTCCATGAGCCGGCGCGTGAGATACGTAAATTCGAGCGCGGTCGTGAGCGACGTTTCCTTCGCGTTGGCGCCCGCGCCGTGACCGCCTTCGGTGACTTCGTAGAACAGGTAGGGGATGTGCATGGCCGCCAGTTTAGCTGCGAACTTGCGCGCGTGCTGCGGGCCGACGCGATCGTCCTTCGTCGTCGTCCAGATCAGCGGTTCGGGGTAGTGCACGCCGGCCTTGATGTTGTTGTAGGGCGAGATCTTGGCCAGGAACGCGCGCTCGCTCGGAATCGAAACGCTGCCGTACTCGCCGACCCACGACGCGCCGGCGGCGATCTGTTCGTAGCGCAGCATGTCGAGCAGCGGCACCTGAATGTCGACCGCGCCGTAGAGTTCCGGATGCTGCGTGAACTCGACGCCCATCAGCAAGCCGCCGTTCGAGCCGCCCATGATACCGAGGCGCTGCGGGCGCGTAATCTTGCGCGCGATCAGATCGCGTGCGACCGCAGCGAAGTCGTCATAGATGCGCTGACGGTGCGTCTTGAGGCCGGCATCGTGCCAGGCCGGACCGAACTCGCCGCCGCCGCGAATGTTGGCCAGCACGAACACCCCGCCGCGCGTCAGCCACAGGCGGCCGAAAATGCTGCTGTAAAACGGCGTCTGCGAAACGGCGAAACCGCCGTAGGCGTAGAGGATCACCGGTGCGTTGCCGTCATAGGCGAGGTTCTTCGGACGCACGATGAAGTAGGGGATGCGCGTGCCGTCCTTCGACGTCGCTTCGTTTTGTTCGACGACGTCGTGCGAGGCGTCGAAGAGCGCCGGCCGTGCCTTCGCGACGCGCGACGTGCCGTTTGCGGTATCGAGCTGCAAAAGCGTCGTCGGCCGCGAGGAAGCTCGTGACGGCGACGTAGGCCGTGCTCCCGCGGTCGTTCGTCCCGGTGAGCTGTACCGTCGAGTAGTCGGGCACGGGGAGCGCGCGCTTCGACCAGCCGCCGTTCGGCAGCGGTGCGTACATGGCCACCCGTCCGCGCACGTTCGCATACGACGTGACGATCAGCCGATCGCGCGTGCGGCCGGCGTCTTCGAACGATTCGCGCGGACCCGGCGCGTAGACGACCGACGGCTCGAGGTGTGCGGGATCGGCCGTCGCGGCGGCGAGATCGACGGAGACGAGATCGCCGGACGGCATCGTGCGGCTTCCGACGCGCCACGGCTGCTCCAGCGAGATCAGCAGCCGCCCCGCGACGAGGGCGCGCAGCCGGTTTTTCGGTGGCAGGTCGAGCGGGCGCAGTCCGGACGGCGTGACGATCGAGGTGCGGCTTTCGAAGAACGTGACCGCGCGCCGGACCGCCAGCATGCGATGCCCTTGGCCGTCGTGGAGTTCGACGGGTGACGTATCGACGTCGGATTTCGTTCCGCGCGCGAGTTCGACCGCATCCGCGAGCGCCTCTCCGCGCTTGAGCGTCTTGACGATGTAGGAATAGCCCGAGGCCGTAACGTCGGTGGGCTCCCATGGCCGCGCGACGAGCAGCGTGTCGTCGTCGACCCACACCGCCGTTTGCTTCGCGCGAGGCAAAACGAAACCGCCGTCGACGAAGGTGCCGCTCGTCAGATCGAATTCGCGTATTGTGGAAGCGTCCTCGCCGCCGTCGGAGAGGGAGATCAGACAGCGCGTTCCGCTCGGCGATTCGCAATCATCACCTTGCCACACCCAGTTCTTGCCCTCGGCCGCCGCTAACGCATCGAGGTCGAGCACGGTTTTCCACGGCGGTGCGTGTTGCGCGTAGCCGGCGATCGTCGTCATGCGCCAAATGCCGCGCACGTGCGTTGCGTCCTGCCAGAAATTGTAGACGTTCCCGTCGATCACTTCGGGCACCGGAATGCGCGTCTGCGATTGCGTCAGCGCCAGCGCCGTAGCGCGGAACGGCGCAAAGTGCGGGTCGCGCTGCAATACGGCGAGCGTCTTGGCATTCTCGGCTTTCACCCATGCCATCGCCCGCGCGCCGTTGACGCTCTCGAGCCACAGAAAGGGATCGGGCGCGAGCGGAGCGGCGCCGATGATGCCGGCAATGAGTGCGACGAGCGCGATGACGCGGAAGCGGGGGGTCATGACGTGCCGCCATTGGCGGCCCGCCGCGCCCATCCTACACCAGTCCGAATGCGCCCACCACAGCCGAAACGGCGAACACCCACAGCGGGTTCCAGCGCGTCAGCGTGCCGACCACGACGACGGCCGCCGTAATGAGGTAACCTGCAATGTTGTTATCGGCTGCGCGCACGAGCAGCACGGACGCCGCGCCGACGAAACCGACCGTAACCGGCAGCAGGCCCTCTTGGATGGCGACGCGCCACGGCGCCGTCTTGAAACGGTCCCACACCTTGACGAGCGCAAACACCAGCAGCGAGGTCGGGACGAGCAGCGCGAACGTTGCCGTCAGCGCGCCGAGCACGCCGGCGGCCTTGTAGCCGATCAGCGTCACCACCATGAAGTTGGGTCCGGGCGAGACCGACGCGAGCGCGAAGAGGCTGACGAAATCGCGGTCGGTCATCCAGTGCTGCTCGTTGACGGCTTGATGGTGCAGCGCCGGAAGAACGGTGTTGACGCCGCCGAACGAGATCAGCGCGAGGCTCGCGACGCGCGTGAACAACGCCACGAGCGCGGGCCAAAGGGCGTGCCCGGCATACATCACTTGCGGCGAAACCAGGCTAACGCAATGCTGACCGGACCGAGCGCGAGCAGCGCGAGCGGAATCGAAAGTACGCCGCTAAGCACGGCCGCGCACGAGACCGCCGCCGTCGGAAGCGTGACGGCCGGTCGCGTGCGGACGAGGGTGCGCAGCAAGTTGATGACGAGCAAGAGAAAGAGCCCGGCCGCCGCCGCGGAGAGGCCGTTGAGCGCGCCCCGAATCGCCGCGATGCCGGTGATGCGCTCGTAGAGCGCGCCCACACCGATCAGGAGGATCATCGGCGGCCCGCACAGTCCGATCACGGCTGCCAATGCGCCGCGCACGCCGCGAAAGCGCATGCCCGACCGCGATCGCGAAATTCGTGATGTTCGGTCCGGGCAAGAACTGGCAGAGCGAGAGCGTTTCGGCGAATTCGCGATCGGTGATCCACTTGTGCCGCACGACCATGACGTTATGCACCCAGCCCATCGCGCCGCCGAACGCGAGCAGCGTGATGCGCAAGAACATGAAGAAGATTTCGCGAGTGGTGGGAACCGATGTCATCGGGTGCGCGTCACCCGAAGCGGAAACCCGATGTGGCCGCACCCATGATGGCGTTGTTGTACACGCGCCGCGCGGGTTCGCCTTCGCCGGCGCCGGCAGCGACCATTAGCGGCAGCAGATGCTCTTCGCGCGGATGGGCGAAGCGCGCTTCGGGCGCCGCGGCCCACGCAGCTAAGCGCCGATCGCGCAGCGCCGGATCGCCGGTGACCGCGTCGTCCAGCCACGCATCGAAACGCTGCGAGCGCTTCAGGACGTCGCTGCCGGCATAGAGGGCGCGCAAGTTGTGAAAGCTCATCCCGCTGCCGACGATCAAGATGCCCTCGCGGCGCAGCGGCGCCAATGCGCGGCCGACCGCGATGTGCTGCGCCGGATCGAGCCCTTCGACGAGCGAGAGCGGCACGACCGGAATCGTCGCTGCCGGATCGATCAGCATGAACGGCACGAACACGCCGTGGTCGTAGCCGCGCGTGTGTTCCGTCGCGGTGGGAATGCCGGCCGCGGCGAGCGCTTCGAGGGCGCGCGCGGCGACCTCGGGCGAACCGGGCGCCGGATATTGCAGCGCGTACGTGTGTTCCGGAAAGCCGTAGTAGTCGTAGAGCATCGAGTAGTCGCTGCGCGAGGTCACCGTCGGCACGGGTTCTTCCCAGTGCCCGGAGATCACGAGGATCGCGCGCGGCGTCGTGCCCACATCGGCCAGTAAGCCGTGCAGAAATGCGGTAAGATCGCCGAGCTCCGCCGCGCGTTCCGGCATAAACGGCCACGGTCCGCCGCCGTGCGGGATGAAGTAGGTCGGAAGCACGGTTGTCGAATTCGTCATTGGGCGAACGTCAGCTCATCGTCGGCGTCGAGGATATCGAGCATTACCGAGAGGTCGGGACGCTCCGCCATCACCGGATGCCGCTCGCGCACGAGCACTTGATCGTCAGCCGACATGCGTTCGACGACAAACGATTCCAGTTTCGCATTTACGGCCGGGGCGAGCGAGATATCGACGCGCGCGGCGAGCCATGCAACGACGGCGTCCTCATCGGGCGCGTCCGCGACGGCCCGGCGGAAGTCGTCCATGTCGAGACCCATGCGGCGGACGACGTACGCGCTGAAACCGGTCGCGTGGTTGACATACGGGCCGAGGTTGCCGCCCGGCAGTTCAGCCCGCAGTTTGTCGATCGTCCGCGGTACGAGGTAGAAGCCGAGGATCGTCGCGCGCACGGGGCGCGGCCGGTGCGTGCGCAAGTCGAGTGGGGTCAAGCGAGTCCTTTTTTGGCAAGTCCTTGGTGCCAAGGCTTGCCCGTCTCGAGGAAATACACCAAGTACTGGGCGACCTCTTGCGGCGTCGATCCGATCGTCCCCGCGTAGCTGCCGACCAGCGCCTCGCGTTTGCCGACGGTATAGAGCTGGAAACGAACGGCGCTACCATTGCTTTCGCTGGCGCGAACCTGATGCTCGCCGAGTGTCCAGGTCGCGTTTATGGTGTCGAATTTGATCGCGACGGCGCGCGTGCGCAGACGCATTGCCATATCCATCGCCCGAAGGTACCCGCGGTAGGTCACGCTATGCGGCTTGCATCGGCGTAACGACATTACCCTCCGGATGCCGGCGACGGGCGTAGATTTTGGTGAACTCGGCACCCAGCAAGAGGATTGATGCCGAATAGTAGATCCAAATCAGCACGGCGAGCAGGGCGCCGGCGGCGCCGTACGCGGATGCTACGCCGGCGCGCCCGATGTAGAGTCCGATCAACGCTTGACCGATGACGAAGAGGATCGCGGTCATGAGCGCGCCGACGGCGACGTCGCTCCAGCGAATCTCGACATCGGGCAGAATGCGGAATATCAGTGCGAAAAGCACCGCGATGACGCCGATCGAGACGAGCCAGTTCACGCCGGCGACGAGCGGTCCCGCGCCGGCCGCCGGAAGGAACCTCGTTAAGTGACCGGTGACGTATGCGATCGCGATGTTGAGCAGCAACGATGCCATCAGAAGAAAGCCGATGACGAGCAGCATGACCAGCGACATCGCGCGGTCGCGGATCATGATCAGGACGTTCTGATGCGCCGGCGGCGGTTTCGCGTTCCAGACCGTGTTCAGCGCATCTTGTAAGGCGGCGAACAATCCCGACGCGCCGGCGGCGAAGGCGATCCAGCCGAGAATCTGCGCCAGAGTGTTTTGCCGCGGACGCCCGAAACTGGCGTCGACCATTGTGCGCACCATTTGCGCCGCCTGCGTTCCCGCGGCGCGTGAGATCTGCGCAATCAGCGAATTCTCGACGGCGGAGTGCGGATGCGCGTTGCCGGTGAAGCCGAGCACGGCGCCGACGATCGCGATCGTGACGATGAGTAGCGGCGCGATCGCGAAGATGGTCGAGTACGCGATGGCCGCTGCCAGCCGCGGTGCCTTATCGGCGTTCCATGCGGCCAGCGTTTCCTTGAAGAGATCGAGTCCGATGCGCGCCGTCATGTTTGTGATCTACCCCACGAAACGGGTAACGAGTCGTGCTGCGGGGTATGGAGCGGACATGCTTCGCCGGTTCGTTCCGCTCGCCGTGCTCGCTGCCGCGTTGGCCGCCGGATGTGCGCACGACACCGCACAAACGGCAGCCGCAACGTCGTCGCCGGTGCCCGCACTCGGCGACCGGTCGCGCGGCGCCGAGGTGTTTCGCGCGAATTGCGCGGTATGCCATACCGCGAACGGCGCGGCCGCCGGGGTCGGGCCATCGCTCGCGAACGAAAAACAGCGCAAGAATTACGATCAAACGGTCGCTTGGATAGAAGCACCCGATCCGCCGATGCCCAAGCTGTACCCGGCGCCCCTCTCGGAAAAAGACGTTCAAGACGTCGCAGCATACGTGCAGTCGCTTTAGTGAGACGCGTCGCGCTCGCCGCGCTGGGCGCACTGGCGCTCGGGCTAGGCGCGGCGTTCGTGCGCGGCGACGCGGCCGAGTCGACGACGGCGACGATTGCCGGCGTCGTGAGCGGCCCCGATGGCGCTGCAATCGCGGGTGCGACGGTGGCTGCGGCGTCGCCGTCGGGCCGGTATCGAGCGACGACCGACGTGCACGGCGCGTTTCGTCTGCTGGGTGTGGCGCCCGACACGTACGCGATCTCGGTCGAAGCGCGGGGCTATGACGTCGCGGTCGAGCACGGCATCGTGGCGATGCCGGCGCTGGTGCAGCAGCTCGCCGTGCGGCTCGTCCGCAAGGTCGCAACGATCGGACGAGTCGGATCGCACATTGACGCGATCGACGCCGGAGCGAACGCCGAACGTTTCGCCGTAAGCGGCGAACTGAGCCGTCCGGCCGAAAACGCGGCGGGTTTGGCGGCCTATAGTGCGGGGACCGTGCAAGGCGCGATTGCTGCGGCGCCCGGCGCCGGCCTCGATACGTTCGGCAACCTCATCGTGCGCGGGGGGAAGGTCGACGATACCGTCTTTGACTTCGATTCCGTGCCGATTCCACAGGGGCTCATCGCCGAACCGGGCGGCAACATCGTCGGCGCGCAACTCAGCCTCACCGGCGTTTCGGCGGTGGTCGCAACCTTCGCCGGGTTCAGCAATCAAGGCGACAACGCGTTGGGCGGCGTCGTCGACCTCGTGCCGCTGACCGGCGCGTATCCGGGGCGAAGCACGATCGAACTGAGTGACGGGGCCGGCGTACGCAACCAACGTTTCGCCTGGCAGTCGCAGTGGGCAACGCCGGATCTGCGCTGGCGATATGCTGCCGGCGCAACGCTATCGAGCGAGTACTTCGCGTACGGCGACGGACGCACGTTCTATCCGTCGGAAGCGGCGACGTACGGCCTCTCGCTGCAAACTCGCAGCAGTGCTTCGTTTGCCGGCAACGTGCACTTCCGCGCGACGTCGCGCGACGATCTCTCGTTCGTAGCGTTCTCGGGCGAGGCGAACTATCAGCAGTACGGCTCACCGTATCCGGGCGAAACGTTCGGCGCGTTCGACGGTGCGTTCACCGTTTTTCCCGGCGAGACGAATCCCAACGCCCCGGTGACCTTCGCATCGGGTCTGCGCGGCACGTTCGACGTGCTCAAGGTGCAATGGCTACATACGGGCAGCGCCGCGACGGCCCGGTTCCAGCTCTATCAAACGCAGTTCGGCTCCGTGGCCGGCGGGCCGTTCTGGGACGATTTGTCCTTTCCCGACGGCGTCATTTCGCTCGCGGCAACGCAGGGCGGGCGCGAAAGCGGTTTGACCTTGGACGTCGATCAGCTGGCGAGCGACCGCCATCACGTGCTGTATGGTGCCGAATACCGGATCAACACCAGCTTCCTCGACCAAGTCGTGCCGACCGCCGATGAAACGATCACTTCGAATCCGACGCTTTTCTCGAGCCTCGCGTACGCCGGCGATGAGTGGAGTGTTGCGCCCCGGCTCGATCTGACGGCAATGGCTCGCTTCTCGCGCACCGACATCGTTCCGAGCAACGGGACGCCCTATGCCGTCGCGGCGGTCGACCCGCATGCCGCGCTCGTGTACCGGCTGGGCGGAATGTATTCGCTGCGCGCGGCGTTCGATCGCACAACCGTCGCCCCGAAGCCGCTCGAAGCCGACCGCATGGACAGCGCGAATCCGGCGCCGTTCGTTCCGCTGGCGCCGGAGTCGAGCAATGAGTTGAGCTATGCCTTCGAGGGCGGAGGCCGCACGAAATTCCGTTTGGTGTATTACGCTGAGAACGAGCAGAACCGCATCGACGTCTTGCCGGTCAACTTTCGCGGCGCCGTCGCGGCGGGCGAAAATCCGAGCGGCGTGGGCGTGCCGGCCAATGCCGGCGCACTGATTGCGCACGGCTTCGATCTGTGGGTGCGAAACGGCCCCTTCGCTTTGAAAGCCGATTCGATTCGCGGCTACTCCTCGAGCGCGTCGCAGTTCGCCTATAACGGGCTCAACGCGGCCGCCGTTGCAGCCGGTCATCTGTTTCCGCTCGGCTACGTGCCGGATTTCAGCGCCACGTTGTCCTACGAAATCGGGGTCTGGAACAAACGCGTGCGCGTCACGCCGTCGGTATCCTACCAGTCCGGCTATCCGTACGGCAACGGCACGATGATTTACCGGTTCGACCCGGCCACGAACAAGCCGGTCCAAGTGCCCAACGACAACTTCGTGAATCCGGGCTACAACTACTATTTTCTGGCAAACCCGGCGCTGCCGTTCAACGCCGCGACGAACCCGTACATCGGTTCGCTCGGCACGCCCGAAGGGCCAGATCCGAATTCTCTGCGCGGCCCGGTTCAAACGCTCGTTTCGCTGCACCTCGAAGGCGATATCACGCCGCGTCTCACGGCAATGCTCGACATCGCGAACCTGTTTGCAACCAGCACTCCGACGGCGCTGCAAGGGAATCCGTACTTGATCGGCCCGCCCGGTTACGCCGGCAACAACCCGCTCTACGCGGCGGCGTATCAGAACGTGGCCGGATTTGCGCAGCCGTACGTGCTCGGCAACGGCGTGCCGACCAACGACGGCGTGCACCAAGCGGTGCCCTGGCAGTACGGAACGGGCGGATACGTGCCGCAGGGCTATCCGCTCGCGCGCAGCTTCACGTTCAGCCTGCGGTACCGCTTCTAGCGGCTGCGGACGATCATCAGCGCGCCGAGGAAGCAAAGCGCAACGATGCCGAGTCCGGCGGCCGCCGGCGCGACGACGAGGCCGAGCAGCAGACCCGCCAGCGCGAGACCGATCCAAAACGGCGCCGGGGAGTGCAGGACGAACGTCCCGATGCGCTCGCCGCGGGCGCCGGACGGCGTGGCGTCTTCGTCGTCGGCAAAGAGTCCCGCGTTACGCTCGGTAACGATCATGTAGATCGCGATCACGAGCAAGGCCGCCGTCATGAAGCCGAGCAGCACGGTGCCGGCCGGTTCGTGCGCGATGAGCCAGTACGACACCGCCAGCACCGCAGTGAACGCGGCCGATGAGAGGAAGAGCCGCAGCGCGACCGTCATGGCGTTTGCGGCGCCTCGGGATGTTCCACGTTCCACAGCGGCCGGAACGAACGGATCGGCGGCAGCTGCGTGAAATTGTGTTCGGGCGGGGGCGAGGTCGTCGCCCATTCGAGCGTATACGCATGCCAGGGATTATCGCCGGCCGGTACGCGCCGGCGTGCCGAGACGATCACGTTGGCGACGAACACGATCGCACCGGCGAGCATCAGCGCGGCGCCGCAGCTCGCGATCAAGTTGAGCCCCGGCAGTGCGCCCGTATTGGGATAGGTGAAGACGCGCCGCGACATGCCGAAGAACGCCCATGAAGAACATCGGCAAGAACGTCAGGTTGAAGCCGGCGAAGGTCAGCGCGAAGCCGATCTTGCCCAGCCGCTCGTCGAGAAACCAGCCGTACACCTTCGGCCACCAGTAGAAGAGCGCGGCGAAGAGCGCGAAGAAACTGCCGCCGCCGAGCGTGTAGTGAAAGTGCGCGACCAGAAAGTACGAGTCGCGGGCTTGGAAATCGACCGGCGGTGAGGCGACCATCACGCCGGTCACGCCGCCGAGCAAAAAGTTCATCAGAAAGCCGAGCGCGTACCACATCGCGGTCGTGTAGCGGATCGAGCCGCCCCACATCGTCGCAATCCAGTTGAAGAACTTGATTCCCGTCGGCACCGCGATCAGGAACGAGACGAAGCTGAAGAACGGATCGTTGACGGCGCCGGTCGTGAACATGTGATGCGCCCAGACGCCCATCGAGAGCCCGGCGATCGCCATCGCCGCCAGCACCATGCCGGTGTAACCGAAGATCGGCCGGCCGGAAAACGTGGCGATCACTTCGCTGATGATGCCGAAGTACGGCAGGATCATCACGTAGACTTCGGGATGGCCGAAGAACCAGAAGAGATGCTGGTAGAGGATCGGGCTGCCGCCGTACGCCGGGTCGAAGGCGTGGCCGCCGAAGTGGCGGTCGACGAACAGCAACAGCAGCGTTGCGGTCAGCGACGGAAACGCCATGAAGACGAGCAGCGACGTCGCGATCATCTCCCAGGTGAAGATCGGCAGCCGCCACATCGTCATTCCGGGCGCGCGCAGCACGAACGCCGTCGTCACGAAATTCACCGCGGCGGCGATCGAAGCGACCGATACCATCGCGATGCCGATGATCCACATGTCCTGGCCGATGCCGGCCGAGATCGTGATCTCCGAGAGCGGCGCGTACGCCGTCCAGCCGGCTGCGGCCGCACCGTCGTTTGCCGCCGCACCGGCGAACACCGTCAAGCCCCCGAACAGAAACACCCAGAACGACGTCGCGTTGAGGCGCGGAAACGCCATGTCCGGCGCGCCGATTTGCAACGGGATGAGATAGTTCGCGAGGCCGAATCCGAACGGCGCGATGACGAGAAAGATCATCGCGGTGCCGTGCAGCGTGAACACCGCATTGTACGCTTCGGGACCGAGCAAGGTCGCATCGGGGCGCGCGAGCTGCGTGCGGATCAGCATCGCGAGCAAGCCTGCGACCAGCAAGAACAGCAAACTCGTGCCCATGTAGAGGATGCCGATCGCGTTTGTGATCGGTCGCGGTGAACCACGAGAGGATGTCGTGGCGTTCGGCCGGCGCGATCACTGCGTTGCCTCGTAGGTGCGCCAGCGCTCGTACTCGGCCGGCGAGACAACCCGCACCGAAAACGTCATCAACGCATGGTTGAGTCCGCAGAACTCGCCGCACCGGCCGAGGTACGTTCCGGGCTTTGTGGGGGTGAGGTCGAACGTCGTTGCACGTCCCGGAACGGCGTCGCGCTTGAAAAGCATGTCGGGAATCCAGAACGAGTGGATGACGTCGCTCGACGTCACGGTGATCGCGGCAGTTCGCCCGGCCGGCAGCACCATTTGCGGCGGACGGAACGACGTGCCGTTGATCGTCGGTCCGCCGGCGTACGCAAACGTCCAGCCCCAGCGGAAGCCGTTCACGTTCACGCGTACCGGCGCGTCGGCGGCCAACGCTTCAACGCCGGCTTCGATGCGATAGGTGTAGATGAAGAGGCCGACCACGATCAGCAGCGGCACGACCGTCCATGCGATCTCGAGCGGCACGTTGTTGGCGCGTTGCGAGCGTGCTTCGGGGTTGCGCTCCGTACGGCGGAAACGAATCGCGGCGACGATGATGAGCGCCCACACCAAAATGCGCGAGGCTCAGAGCCGCGCAGGTGAAGATCATCCAGTCTTGCGCAAGCGCTGATGCCTGCGTACTGCTGACCGCAGGCCAGGACGGACCGTGCACGAGACGACCGTACCCGGTTTCGCATGCGATGAACCCGGGTAGTGTGCACCCATGCGATCAGTTGCGATCCGAGCGCATCCGCTCGTGTTTGGAACAGTCGTATTCCTCGCTTCGGAATCGATGGTATTCGCGGCATTGCTCGCCGCGTATTACTATTTGCGGGGAATGACGGCGGCCTGGCCGCCGGCGGGCGCGGAACTCGATCCCGCCGGGATGGGGATCGGCACGGCGTTGCTCGCTGCGGGCAGCGTGACGATGACGGTCGCTCAGAGTGCGGCGATGCGCGGCGGCCGCGTTTTGGCGCGCGCGATGCTCGCGCTTACGATTCTCCTAGCGGTCGCGTTTCTCGGGCTCGAATGGAGCGACTGGGAGCACGCGAACTTCGCCATCGACGGTTCGGCCTACGGAACGATCTACTACGTGTTGACCGGCACGCATTTCGCACACGTGTTGGCGGGGGTCGTGCTGCTGGCGGCGGTCGCGATCTTTCTGCGCATGCCGGCGTTCACTCGCGATCATCATGCGGCGGTCGAGGCCGTCGCCTACTATTGGCACTTCGTCTTCGTCGTTTGGCTCGCGCTCTACGCGACGATCTTCTTGATCCGGTGATTGCCGCAGCGTTTCTCGTCCTCGCGATTGCGGGGGCTCTCGGCGCGATCGCCGCAGGCGCACTGCAATTGCCGCCGAGCGCGTTCGGCGGCGCCATGACGCTCATGTTTGTGGGATTCGCGGGCGCGGCGAGCGCGGCCGCGAGCGCGCTGCACGCACCCGACGATCTCACCGAGCCGCGCGTCGCGCACGGTCCGACGCGCGCCGAGGCCCTGCCGGCCGACGTGAGGCTGACGCGGCCGGTATTCGGGCGTCTCTGGATCGCGGCCGGCGGTGCGCTCGCGCTCTTGGGTCTGGTGCCGCTGATCGCGCTCGCGCGCAAACCCGGTCGCGCGGCGCGTACGGGCTGGGGGGCGGGCGTGCGGCTGGTCGATGAAAACGGGGTTCCGATTCCGCACGACCGTCTTGCCGCCGGCGGTATCGAAACGGTCTTTCCGCAGGGGGCGATGGACGTTCCCGAGGCGCCGGCCGTATTGATTCGCGGTGATGACGGCGGTTATCGCGCGTTCTCGAAGGTTTGCACGCATGCGGGGTGTCCGGTCGCGCTGTACCGCCACGCTTCGCATCAGCTGATCTGTCCGTGCCATCAATCGATCTTCGACGTGAACGACGGCGCGAAAAACATATCCGGGCCTGCGCCGCGACCGCTGCCGGGTCTGGCGCTCGCTGTCGATGCCGAGGGTTTTCTCATCGCACGCGGCGATTTCGACGCGCCGGTCGGACCCGACGATTGGGATCGCGTGCTGTGATCGTGCGGCGCACGGCCGGCTGGCTCGACGAACGCTTCGGCTCGAACGCGTTTCTGCACGCCGCGCTCAAGAAAATCTATCCCGACCACTGGTCGTTCTACCTCGGCGAGTTCGCGCTCTATTTCTTTATGGTGCTCGTCGCAACCGGCGTGTGGCTGACGTTCGCGTTCGACGCGAGCTCGGCGAACGCGTACGCCTCGGTGCTGGCGCTGGCCGACCGTCAGCACCCGATCGGTTACGTGATTCGCCAGATCCATCATTGGGCGGCCGTCTGTTTCGTGGCCGCGATCTTGGTGCATATGGGGCGCATCTTTTTCACCGGCGCGTTCCGGCGTCCGCGCGAGCTGAACTGGATGATCGGTCTGTGCATGCTGGCGCTGGCATCGTTCACTGGTTTCACGGGTTACTCGCTGCCGAACGACGGGCTCTCGGGTACGGGGTTGCGCATCGCCTACAGCGTGGCGCTGTCGATTCCGCTCATCGGCCGTTGGGCCGCCGGCGTGTTCGTGGGCGGCGACGACTTCCCGGGCGCGGAGCTGACGACGCATCTCTACACGCTGCACGTGTACTTCCTGCCGGTGGCAATCGGCGCGCTGCTCGGTATGCATCTGTTTCTCGTGATCTATCAGAAGCACACCCAATTCGTGCGCGATCCGGCGCATGTGGTCGGCCGGCGCTTCTGGCCGGACTACGCGTTGCGCACGCTGGCGGCGCTCGGTGCGACGCTCGCCGTGCTGGCGTTGCTCGCGACGTTCTTTGAGATCAACCCGGTCGCGAACTACGGACCGTATCGCAGCTGGGTCGTGATGAACGGTGCCGTGCCCGATTGGTATGCGGCGTTTCTGGAAGGCGCGCTGCGGTTGGGGCCGGCGACCGAGTTCCGGATTGCGGGGCACCCGATCCCACCCGTGTTTTGGCCCGGACTCGTGCTGCCGACGGTGACGTTCGTCTTCTTGCTGTGCTGGCCGTTCATCGAGGCGCGCCTGACCGGCGACCGTGACGCGCACGATGTGCTGCAGCCGGTCTCGCGCGTTCCGTTGCGCGTCGGCGTCGGTGCCGCGCTGATCTTCGATGGGCTGCTGCTGACGATCGCCGCGGGCGACGATCAAACTGCCGCGACGCTCCACGTCAACCTCGACCGGCTCGTATGGGCGTACCGGATCCTGCTCTTCGCGGGCCCCATAATCGTCGGCGTACTCGCTGCGCGGATCGCGGCGGAGATGCGCGCGCGCGTTCCCGCGGGCGGAGCGCCGCCGCCGGACGTCGTGATGCTGGTGCGCAACGAGCGCGGCGGCTATGACGAAGAAGAGCCGCAGGCCGGCTAATGTTATGCTGATGTTCGCATTGCCGGTTCTGTTGGCGGCGGTACTCGGCGCATCGCCGTCGGGCGCCGAGCTCTACGAGCAGAAGTGCGCATCGTGTCACGGCGCACAGCAGTGGGGTTCGCCCGACGGACCTTCGCTGCACCGCGTTGGCCTCGCCGACGTGGACTTCTATCTGTCCACCGGACGTATGCCCGCCGCCGCTCCGTGGATCGAGATCGCTCATCGCGACGAGCGCGCCGGCGAGCAACTGCCGCTCGAGCAGATCCGCGCACTGGAGGCGTACCTCGCGCCGGTGGTCGCGGGCGGTCCGGCGTTGCCGGAAGTGGCGGTAGGCGGCAACGCCGATCGCGGGCGTGAACTCTACGCCGTCAACTGCCAGCAGTGTCACGGCGTCGGCGGAACCGGCGGAAGCATCGGGCGTGCGGACTGGGCGCCCGCGCTCCACGCGGCGACGATCAACGAAGTGGCTGATGCGGTGCGCGCCGGCCCGGGCGAGATGCCGCGCTTCGGCGAGCGTCAGTTTTCGCAATCGGAACTCGACGATCTCGCCGGGTACGTGCTCGCGATGCAGCCGGTACAACCGGGTCGCGAACTTCCATCACCGTCGACGGGCCCGGTGCCCGAGGGTGCGCTGGGTTACCTCGCCATGGTGGTGCTGGTCGCGTTCGTTTTCATTTTTTGGCGAAGTGATTCGGGAGGGCGGACTCGTTGAAAACGCGCGGATGGTTACCGGCGCTGGGAGCGGCCGCTGCATGCGCGGCTGTCGTGACGATGTTCTGCGGCGCCGGCGCGCAGCCGGCACCGGCGCCGGCCGGGCATTATACGCGAGCCCAAGCGACGCGCGGGCAGTTCGTCTACATTCAGGAGTGCATCACGTGTCACGGTGCGCGGCTGGAGGGCGTCGACGGGCCGCCGCTGCAAGGGCCGAACTTCGGCCGCTCGATGATGACCGGCCGCATGACGACCGCGTCGCTTTACAAGTTCATCCACGGCAGCATGCCGATGAACGCTCCGGGCAGCCTCACCGATCAGCAATACCTCGACGTGCTCGCCTACATTCTGAAGAAGAACGGGTACGCGCCCGGCAACGCGCCGCTAACGCAGGCCGCACTCGCGCGCGTCGAACTGTTGCCCTACCCGAACCTGGCGCCCGATCCGGCCGTCGCCGCGAGCCCGGGCACCGTAACGGCAGCGCCGTTCCCGAGCGGCGCGAAGGTTGACGTCGACGACGCGTTCTTGCGCGGTGCCGCGAGCGACGCCGACGACTGGCCGTTGCCCGGCCGCACCTATGACAACGAACGCTTCTCGCCGCTTAACCAAATCGACACGACGAACGTCGCGCGGCTCGAGCCGGTCAAGATCGTGCATACGGGCATGTACGCGAGTTTCGAGACCACGCCGATCGTGGTCGCCGGCGTCATGTATCTGACCACGCCGGTCGTGGCGGGCCGGATGAAGATCATGGCGCTCGACGCGGCCACCGGCGCAAAGCTTTGGACGACGACGTATGCGCTCGGACGGTTCAAGATCTGTTGCGGACCGAACAACCGCGGTCCGGCGCTCGGTTATGGATCGCTCTACGTGCTGACGCTCGACGACAAGCTGCTGGCATTGGATCCGCGAACCGGAAGTATCCGCTGGTCCGTTCGCCTCGCCGATCCGAACGTCGGCTATTCCGAGAGCATGGCGCCCCAACTCGTCGACGGAACGGTCATCGTCGGCAGCGCCGGCGGCGAATGGGCGCTGCGCGGCTTCGTCGCCGCGTACGACGCGCACACGGGCCGGCAGCGCTGGCGCTGGTATGCGACCGACCCCAAAACGTTCGCCGGAAATTCGTGGAAGCTGGGCGGGGGAACGGTATGGACGTCGCCGGCGCTCGATACGGAACGCGGTCTGCTGATCTTCGGAACGGGCAATCCGAATCCGGATCTCGACGGCTCGACGCGCAAGGGCATCAACCTCTACACCGATAGCATCGTCGCGCTCGACGTGCACACCGGTAAACTGCGCTGGTATTATCAAGAAGTTCCGCACGACTTGTGGGACTACGATGCGACGAGCAACGTCGTGCTCTTCGATCTGCACGTCAACGGGCATACCGTGCCGGCTGCAGCGCAAGCCGGTAAGACGGGCTGGCTGTATATCGTAAACCGGGCGACGGGTAAGCTCATCCGCCGCTCGCAGCCGTTCGTCTTGCAAAACAAGAACATGTTCAGCGTGAAGAACGTGCTGCCCGGCGCGAACGGCGGTTCCGAATGGTCGCCGCCGGCATACTCGCCGCAAACCGGCTACGAGTACGTCCTCGGGATCAATCAGCTGATGGACTTCACCGTGAGCGGGGTTTCGGACCAGCCGGGCATGATGCATACCGGCAGCGTGTTCACCAGCACGCAGAAGCCGAAGGTGCAGACGGGGACGTTCACGGCGATCGACGTGGATACGGGCCGCGTCGCGTGGCAGCACACGACGCCGAAACCGATGATCGGCGGCGCGCTCGCAACCGCGGGAGGGCTGGTGTTTACCGGCGAGCCGAACGGCGCATTCGAAGCGCTCGATGCGAAGACCGGCGCCCGGATCTGGTCGTACTCCTTCGTAGGCGGCGTCAATGCGCCGGCGATCTCGTATGCGGTCGGCGGTACGCAATACGTTGCGGTCGCGGCCGGCGGCAACTTCCAGATGAACTACCAGCGCGGCGACGCGGTTGGGATCTTCCGGCTCAAACCATGAGGCTGCGACACCCGTACGCATTCTCCGCCGGCTGCGCGATCGCGATCGCCGCCGTGCTGCCGCCGATGGATGCGTGGGCGCACCGTTCGCTCGTGGGTCACATGGTGCAGCACTTGGTGCACACCGATATCGTGCCGCCGCTCGTGCTGTTCGGCATCCCGCTCCTGACGCGCCCGTTCCGCGTCATCCCGGCGCCGTTCGCGCTCTTCGCATCGCTCGCGATCATCTGGGGC
This sequence comes from Vulcanimicrobiota bacterium, assembly GCA_963845455.1. Taxonomy (GTDB): domain Bacteria; phylum Vulcanimicrobiota; class Vulcanimicrobiia; order Vulcanimicrobiales; family Vulcanimicrobiaceae; genus Lustribacter. The sequence continues at coordinate 101,045 of CAWJSM010000013.1, forward strand.
ATCCACTTCGGCCCGCTGTTCGAAGCGTCGCTGGAAAGCGCGCCCGTCAACGTCGTGGTGCAGGCGCTGTTTCTGAGCGCCGGTTTCCTGATGTGGGCGCCGGTGTTCGATCCGCAACGGCTCTCGCACGCCGCGCGGCTCGGCTACGTGTTCCTCGCGATGCCGCTGACCGGCTTCCTCGGGTTCGTGCTCTATTCCGATCGCCTGCCGCTCTACGCGCACTACGTGCGGATCTGCGGCGCCGGTGCGCTCGCCGATCAGCAGGCCGGCGGCGAACTGATGTGGATCGGCGGCAGCGCGATCATGTTCGCCGGATTCATGCTGTTAGCGTTCGAGTTCGCGCGTCATGAAAGCCGCATCGCGGCTACGAGCGAGAGCGGATCGTCGTAGATCGCCGCGCGCCGGCCCGGCGCGCGGCGGGCGGCTATTACTTGCGCGCGGTCTTTTTGGCCGCCGGCTTCTTCGCCGTCTTCTTGCGTGCGCTACCGCGCTTTTCGACGGCGTTGATCGTGCTCTCAACGGCGGCCGCGCCGCCTTCGATGAAACGGCCGACCTTTTCGAGCGTGCTCCCGATGCTGGTCGCGCGACGCGTTGCGGTGTGCGCGGCCTTCGATGCCTTTTTCGCGACTTTCTTGACCGAGCTGGTCGCCTTTTTCGCGGTCGAGGCCACGCGTTTCGCGGCCTTCTTTGCGCGTGCGACGGGTTTGGCTGTTTTCTTCTTTGCTGCAGACTTGCGTGCCGCCATGATAAACCTCCGAAGGGCAGCGGTTGATTACTTGCAGCGTTACCCGTTTGGGCGACGATCAAACGCGCGCTTGCCCGCGATGCGCCCGAAGACCAGCGCGCGCAGGACGGACGTGCCGCCCGGCGCTTTGCCGTAAAACTGGCCGGTGATCTCGCCCGCGGCGAACAAACCGGGGATGACGCCGTTCGCGCCGAGCACGCGGGCTTCGTCATCGGTCGCGATTCCGCCGAAGGTGTAGCAGATCGCGCAGACCAGCGGGTACGCGATGAACGGCGGGCGTTCGATGCGGCGCGCCCAATTGGACTTGGGCGGCGTGAGCCCGGCGGTGGCGAGACCGTCCGTGCGGGTCGCTTCGAACCTCGCAGCGTCCGCCGGGGCGGCGGCGTTGTAGGCGGCGACCGTCTGCGCGAGGGCGCCGGCATCGATCTCGAGCGCGGCGGCGAGTTCGGCGAGCGTCGCGCCGCGCAGCGGTTCGCGATCGGTGCACACCGCGCGGCCGTAATCGGGAATGTCCTCGAGCGAGGCATCGAAGATTGCATACGCGATGCGGCCCGGTGTTTCGAAGTGGATCGTCCGCGCGAGCGTTTCCCACGTTTCGTCGACGCGTCCGCCGCCTTCGTCGAAGAACCGCCGGCCGGTTCGATCGACGACGATGCCGTACGGATAGGTCAGCACGACCGCTTCCGGCCGGTCGCTGCGCGGATCGACGGGCTCGACGTGCATGCCGTTCCAATCGCCCGCGGTGCGCGCGCCGGCCGCCAGCGCCAGCCGGATTCCGCCGCCGGTATTGTAGGCCGTGCCCGCGGTGATCGGGCGAATGCTCTCGGCGCCGTCGCCGAGATGCTCGCGCATGGCGAGCGGGTCGCACTCGAAGCCGCCACAGGCGAGCACCAGCGCGCGTGCGGCGACGCGGCGGCTCGTGCCGCCGGCCATGCTCACATGAACGGCCGCCACCGCGCCGGCAGCGCTGAGTTCGATCGCGCACGCCTCGGTTTCGTAGAGGAAGGCGACGCCCGCCGCTTCGGCCGCGCGTGCGAGCGTGTCGACGATTGCCGCGCCGGCGCCGACCGGCTGAATGCGCGGCGCGGCCGCGGTCAAGAAATAATTGGGCGGCCGGTCGTACGTGATGCCATGCTGCTGCAGCCACGCCAGCACCGGGGCCGCATCGCCGGCGAGACGGCGGATATACGCCGGATCGGAACGGCCGCCCGACGTCTCCATCATGTCTTCAATGAAGCGCGGCGCCAGACGGTCGGGCGCTTCGAGCCGCATGTACGACGGGCTCCACCGCGTGTTGCCGCCGCGCATCGCCTGCGGCGCGCGCTCGATCACCAGCACGCGGGCCGCGCCGCCGCCGGCTTCCGCCGCCGCCAGTGCAGCCGCGAGGCCGGCGGCACCGTGCCCTACGACGACGACGTCAAACGCTGGTTCATCCATTCGCGCGACCTTCGTCGCGGGCGAAGGCATTCCGCGAACCGGCGCGAGAATGCGCCCTCATGGCAGCGAATGACAACGATCCCCGTACCGCGCGGCTGAAGTTCCGCGAAATTCTCGCACGGCCCGGCGTCACCGTGATGCCCGGCGGCTTCAGTCCGTTCTACGCGCGCATGTGCCAGGAGATCGGCTTCGAGTGCTTCTTCGTTGCGGGCTCGCAGATGTCGGCGTTCCTGCTCGGCGTGCCCGACAACGGCATCATGGGATTGCGCGATCTCGTCGACCACGTGCGGCACGTTGCCGCGCGCACCTCGATTCCGATCCTCGTCGACGCCGACACCGGATTCGGCAACGCGGTCAACGTGCACTACACGGTCGGCGAAGTGATCCGGTCGGGCGTCGCCGGGCTGCAGATCGAAGATCAGGAAGCGCCGAAGAAGTCCGGCACCCTCGCCGGCCGGCGTTGCATTCCGATCGATGAAGCGGTCGGTAAGATCCGGGCCGCGGTCGAAGCGCGCGACGAAATCGATCCGTCGTTCGTGATCTGCGCGCGCTGCGACGAACTCGGAGCCGAAGGCGGCACGTTCGAGTCGACGCTCGAACGCTGCATCGCCTACGTGCGCGACGGCGGCGCCGATCTCGTGTGGTTGAACTCCGTGCAGTCGCGCGAAGAACTGCGCACCGTGTGCCGCGAGGTTCCGGGTCCCGTGCTGGCGATTTGGGGCGGCACGGTCGAGGCCGCGCCGACGATCGAAGAGTACGGCGAACTCGGCTTGCGCATCGCGCTCTATCCGACGCTGGCGGCAACCTCGGGCGCGCAAGGCGCGTGGGAACTCCTCAACGATTTCTACGATCGCGGAACGCCGGCACTGGCCGACCACGCCGCGCGCGCCAACGCCGGCAAGTGGGGCCGCGTCAACCATCGCACGATCACCGGCAACGCGCGCATTCGCGAACTCGAACGCTTCGTGCCCGCCTCACAGCAGCGCGACTACGAGCACACGTGGGGTCACGAACCGTTCAGCGAGAAGAAGTAAGCGGGCGATCGTCGAGCCGCTTGACGAGCTGGATGCGTGAGCCGCGCTCGTCGTAGGCGACCTCGTCCATCAGCGTGCGCATGAGATAGACGCCGAAACCGCGGTACCCGAAACAGTCCGGCACCGGACGTGCGAGCACTGCGGCGGTGTCGAAGCCGTGCCCGTGATCGTCGATCTCGATCACCAAGCGGTTGCCGTCGAACGTCGCGGAGATGTCGAAACCGGGGTTACCGGTGCCGTCGCCGTGTTCGGCGGCATTCGCAAGCGCTTCGCCGGCCGCATTTTCGACGTCGGCGAGCGGCGTGTCGCGAAAGCCGCACCGTCTCGGCAAACGTTCGAAGCGCACGCCGGGCTTGCCGAACGGAATTGTATCCTCGTGGCAGGCTCGCCCGGTACGTCAACATCGCCCTCAGGCTCTACCCAGCAAAGCCCCACCGTACGCCTTGCGCACGCTAGGAACTTGCGGGCGCAGCTGTTTGTGCGAAGAGTTCGAGCATCGCTTGACGGCCTGCCGCAACGAGCGGGCGCGCTGAAGGATGCTTCCCATAGATTGCCTGGTGAGCAACGAAGTAACGGCGCGCGCCGGTGTGGGAGCGGTTCGAGCCGTCGCGCCGCACGTAGTAGATCGAGGTGACGTCCGGTACGCGCGCCCACTCGCGGCCCTCGGCCAACCGGTACCAGAACTCGTAGTCTTCAGCCGCGGTCAGCGATTCGTCGACGGTGCCGATCGACTCGAGCAGCGAGCGGCGAAACATCACGGCGGTTGTGGCGAGCGCGCCGGCCCACTGTATGTCGGCGTGATCGAGCAGCGCTTCGTGCGCGGCGAACGATTCGATCTCCCAGCGTTCGTCTTCCGCGCGCCGTACGAAGGCGTTGATCATCTGTCCGTAGGCGACGTCGAGGCCGCTCGCGATCAGCGCGCCGGCGAGCGCTGCGAGGTGATCCGGAAACATCTCGTCGTCGTCATCGAAGAGGGTGACGAACGTTCCGCGCGCGTCGGCCAGCCCGCGATTGCGCGCAGCAGCGGGGCCTTGATTTTGCGGCTGCTCGAGCAGGCGCGCGCGCGGAAACCGGGCGACGACGTCGCGGACGTCGGTGCCCGCATCGTTGACGACGATGATCTCGAGCTGCGGATACGTCTGACGTTCGATGGCCGCCAGCGTTTCGCCCAAGAGGACGGGCCGGTTGTGCGTTGCGACGACGACCGAGATCAGCGGCGCGCCGGCGCCGAACGCCGGTTGCGCACGTTCGCGCGGTGCGCTCGTCCAGTGCGGCGCGCGCATCGCCGGCGGCGCAGCGCCCAACGCATTGGCAACTGCCGCGAGGATGCTGCGCCGGTTCCACGGATCGTAGATCTGCACGCCCTGCAAGACTTCGCGCGCTCCACTGCACGACGACACGGCGAGCGGGCGTCCGAGTGCGGCGAGCGCGAGCGCGGCGGCGGGCCCGTTGCGGCTCGCGTCGACGATGACGCGCGCGCGGCCGAGCGCGCCGGCGGCGCCGGCGGGTGTGACGAAGGCGACGCGGCCGGGGATCGTGGGCGCATCGCGCGCGATAATCGTCACCGGCACCTCGTAGTCGCCGAGCGCGGTCACGAAGTGTCCGAGTTCGTCGGCGCGATCGGCCGGCGCGTACACCACGATCGTCGACCGTTCGTCCGCAACGGTCGCCGGAATTGCGGCATCGGCGGCGATCGCGATCTCGACCTCGCACGGCACGGCCCCGAGCGCGTCGGTCAGCCGAGCGTATTCGTTCCACGAACCGACGGTCACGACGTCGGCGAGGCGCAGGGCCTCGAGCAGCTGCGTGCGTTCGTTTGCGGAGACCGCCGTGCGCACGTCGGCGACCGTCGACCCGAAGCCGTCGAACATCAGCCGGACTTCATCCCAGCTCGCGTACGTCGCGCACAGCTCGCGCACGTAGTCGCGGATGCGTTGTGCGCGCGCGTCTTCCAGCGTGAGCGCGAGGGCGAAGTGCGTTCCGGCGCGCCGCAGCGCGACCGCCTCGCGCAGGGTCGCCGCAGCCGCCGCCGGTTCGCAGGCGAGGACCGCGAGGGGAGTCATGTTCTTAAGAGTCGGCAATCCGCAGACGGACCTTTATCGGGCCCCGCCGTAACCGCCCGGATGGCTGCGACCCGGTCTCCCTTCACCGCCCCGCTCCGCACGACCGTCGTGGGGAGCTACCCTCAGCCCGATTGGCTGGTCGACCGCTCGCAACTCGGAGCCCGGCTCCCACCGCGCGTTCGAGCCAACGAGATCTGGCGGGTGGCCGATGCCTGGCGCGAGCAGGCGCAGGATGACGCCACCCTGCTCGCCATCCGCGACCTCGAGCGCGCGGGCATCGACTTGATCACCGACGGCGAAATCCGGCGGGAGAGCTACTCCAACCGCTTTGCCACGGCCCTCGACGGGATCGACATCGACAACCCCGGGACGGCTCTCGACCGCACCGGTCACGCCAACCCCGTACCGCGCATCGTCGGACCGATCCGGCGGCGCGAACCGGTGATGGTGCGCGACGTGGAGTTTTTGCGCGCCAATACCGATCTGCCGATTCGGTTCACGATCCCCGGGCCGTTCACGATGGCGCAGCAAGCGCAGAACGATTACTATCCCGACCTGGCCGCCGCCGCACTCGGATTCGCCGCGGCGGTGAACGATGAGTTGCGCGATCTCAAACGCGCCGGTGCAGATATCGTTCAGATCGACGAGCCGTATCTGCAAGCGCGTTCCGCCGAAGCGCACGCATACGCGCTGCCGGCGATCGCCCGCGCGCTCGAGGGCATCGACGGCATTACCGCGCTGCACACCTGTTTCGGTTACGCACACGTCGTTCACGCGCGGCCCGAAGGCTATCCGTTTCTGGCCGAACTCGATGCCTCCGCGGCGCAGCAGATCGTGATCGAATCGATGCAGCAGAAGGTCGATCTCGCGATGCTGGCGTCGCTGCCGCACAAGCGCGTCGTGCTCGGCGTCATCGATCTCGACGACAACGCCGCGGTCGAGACGCCCGCCGCAGTGGCCGCGCAGATCCGCGCGGCATTGACGCACATCACACCCGACCGGCTGATGCTGGCTCCGGATTGCGGCATGAAGTATCTCCCGCGCGCAACCGCGTTCAAAAAGCTGTGCGCGCTGGTCGAGGGCACGAAGATCGTCCGGCGTGAACTCGGCATTCTCGACTGACGAAAAGCTGCGCCTTTTGTCGAGTCCCAGCACGGCTCGCGGGCTTAATGTCCAAGCGGGCAGGCGCCCGTCAATCAAGCCTCCGTAAAGGGCTTGAATCCGGCTGCGTTTCGTGCCAACCTAAGGAAGACATGACAACGGTCCGCACGACGTCCTCCCTGTTGAACTCACGTTTAGGTGAGCCGTCATCGATGGAGATGGACTCGGTCGCCGGCGCGACGATCATGACCTACAAGCTGAGCTGGAACTGCGGTTGCCGCGCCGAGGGCACGGGCACCGATTACGTCTGTAAGCCGTGCGCGAAGCACGCCGCGACGTTCTCGCTCGCAGGCTAGGCCGCTAGTCCCTCTGGAGCACGCCGCGCCGGCGTGCGATGGTAAGCCTGCCGTAACGCGAAGATAGCGCGATGGCGTTTGACGTCCGCGCGATGGAAAACATCGCGACGGCTCCGGCTTCCCGGAACGACCGCATCGTAGCCACGTGGGTCACCGGCGGCATACTCGTTGCGTTCATCGCGCTCGTTCCGTTCAGCGGCGTGCAATACGCACCGACGGCGGCATTCGTTCCGGCCGTGCTTAGCGCCGCCGTTCTCGCGCAGATTCTGACGGCGCTGCTCTTCTACGTGCAGTACCGGGTCGCGCGGCAATTTGCAGCTTGCGGTGCTCTCGCTCGCGTACGCGTCGACGGCCGTCCTCACGCTCGGCTTCATGCTCGCGTTTCCGGGCGTCTTCTCGGCAACCGGATTGCTGCATGCGACGCCGCAGACCGCGCCATGGCTCTCGGTGTTCGAGCGCGAGCTTTTCGGCGCGTTCTTGATCGCGTTCGCGCTCGCCGACCGTTTCGGCTGGTCGACCGGGCGCGCGCAAGTCCGCTGGCTTGCGGGCGGCGTAGCGGTTTTGGTCGCGCTGCTCGTCGTCGTCGCGAGCGCGGCGCCGCTGCCGGAATTGGCAACCGGCGTGCACGCGAGCGCGTTCTTCAATCATTGGATATTGCCGCTCAACGTCATCACGGCATTGATCGCCATGCTGATGCTGGCCACGAGCGGCCTGCGCACGGTCACGCAGGTTTGGCTGCTCGTCGTGGCGTTGTTGTACTTCTGCCAGACGATGGTCAACAGCGTGTTTTCGGGCTCGCGGTATTCGCTCGGGTGGTACAGCGGCCGTTCGTTCGTCTTCGTCGGCGCCTCCGTGATCTTGGCCGTCTTTCTGGTGAAGATCAACGATTTAGTCGTGCGGCTCACCAGCCGCAACGCCGAAGGCGAGCAGCGTTATCGCTCGCTCGAGCGGCGCACGCGCGAACGGGCCGCGTTTCTCGCCGCTGCGGGCAACCGGCTCTCGGCGTCGCTCGATCTCCAGACGACGGTCACAACGATCAGCGAGGTGCTCGCCGGCACAATCGTCAGCTGGTCGCGCGTCGATCTCGTCGGGGAAAACGGCCGTTTCGACGGCGCGCCCGGCGCCGAACGGCTGGCCGAAGTGCTGGCCGGCGGTGAGCCGGTGATCGAGGGCGACCCTGAACTGCTGGGTGCGCCGGCGCTCGGTGGCCGCGCAATGGTGGTGCCGCTGGTCAGCGGCAATGTGCCGCTCGGCACCCTGACGCTCGTCTACGCCGATCCCGCCCATCCCGACGTCGAGCACATCGCCATCGCGAGTGACTTCGGGCGCCGCGCGGCGCTCGCGCTCGACCACGCCCGCCGCTATCAGGTCGAGCGCACGACGGCCGACTCGTTTCAGCGCGCGGTGCTGCCGGCCGTGCTGCCGCGTCTCGAGAACGTCGCGTTTTCGGCGAGCTACTCGGCGGCGAGCGAATCGCGCCGCGTCGGCGGTGATTTCTACGATGCGTTCATGCTGCCGAACGGGCGCGTCGCGCTGACGATCGGCGACGTCACCGGTCACGGTCTCGAGGCGGCGGTGATCATGGGCGAGATTCGTCAGAGTTTGCGCGCCGTTGCGATGTTCGAGGACGCGGCTCCATCGCAGATTCTCGATCACGCGAGCCGGCTGCTCGTTGCCAGCGGCCGGTCCGTGTTCGTCACGGCCGTGTACGGTGTGTTGGATCCGCGTACCGGCGCGTTCGAATACGCGACGGCCGGCCATCCCTCGCCGGTCGTCTACGACGGCCACACCTTGCAGCGCTTGTCGGGATCGGGGCTGCCGATCGGTTTGCGCGACGGCGAAGGCGTGGATTTTTCGCTGGCCCTGCCGCCCGCATGCACGATCGTGCTCTATACCGACGGCCTGATCGAGTTCGGACGCGATTTGGCTGAGGGCGACCGGCGTCTCGATAACGCGATCGTTTCGCTCAACGGCGTGAGCGACGGGATCGCCGCCACGATCATGCAGCGCGTGTTGGGCGACGATCAGGCCACCGACGACATCGCGATCCTCACCGCGACGATTCGCGCGTTACCGGAACGCGCATATGACGAAATGCGCGGCTGGAAGTTTTCGTCCAGCGACGAGAGCACGGCCGTGCTCGTGCGGCATGAAGTCGGCGCGCTGGTTGCCGCGTGGACGGGCAACGACGCGCACCGGCATGCGGGCGAACTCGCTTTCGGCGAGCTGTTCTCCAATGTCGTCCGGCATGCGCCCGGACCGCTCGAGGTGCGTCTGATCGCAACCCGCGACGCCACCGAACTCAGCGTGAGCGATCACGGCCCGGGCATGCACCCGGCGTTGCACGCACCCGAAGGATTGGCCGAGAGCGGGCGCGGTTTGCACCTCGTGCAGCAGCTGGCCGACGAGATGACGATCGAAGCCGTTCCCGCCGGCGGAACGACGGTTCGCGCGCGCTGGCGGCGCTCGAGCCCTTGACCGAGGACGTAGCGCATGTTACGTTCGCGAAATGCAGACGACCCCGCCGCCGGCCGCACTCGACGAAGCCACCACTGTCTGGTTCGATGGGCAGCTGCAACCCGATGCGTCGGTTGCCATCCACGGCCTCACCCATGCGCTGCATTACGGGTCGAGCGTGTTCGAAGGAATCCGGCTCTATCCGACGCCGCGCGGCCCGGCGATTTTCCGCTTGCAAGATCACGTCGACCGCCTCTATCGCGGCGCGCGCACCTACGGGTTGGAGATGCCGTATCCGGCTCAACGTTTCTGCGAGATCATCGTCGAGGTTGCAAAGGCGAGCGGGCGCGATGCGGCCTATATCCGGCCGCTCGCGTTCTACGGCGGCGACACGGTGCGTCTCGCGCCGGCTCACGTCTGCGAAACGCACGTGCTGGTGGCGGTGCTGCCGTTCAGCGGTTTGATCAAGGGTGAAGAAGCGCCGCGCTGTGCGGCGACCGTTTCGCCGATCATGAAGTCGCCGTCGGCCGCATTGCCGTCGTGGGTGAAAGCCGGCGGCCATTATACGAATTCGATCCTCGCGCTTTCCGATGCGCTGGCGCGCGGTTTCGACGAAGCGATTTTGCTCAACGATCGCGGCAACGTCGCCGAAGGCAGCGGCGAAAACATCTTTGTCGTTTGCGAAGGCGTGTTGACGACGAACGACGGCGGATCCGATATTCTTGAAGGCATCACGCGCGGGTCGGTGCTCGAGATCGCGCGCGAGCTCGGCATACCGTCGAACGTGCGCACGTTGACGCGCGCCGATCTCGAGACGTGCGATGAAGCGTTCTTCACCGGTACCGCGGCCGAAGTCGTCCCGATCGTGCGGATCGACAGCCGCATCATGCCGGAAGAGCGGCCGATCACCGACCGTTTGCGCACGACGTATTCGGACATCGTGCGAGGCAACCGCCCGGCGCCTGGGAATTGGCTGACACCCGTCGGTTAGGTTAAATGAAAAGTTTCCGCCCGGACTGCGCAGGCTGGAGTTTTAAGCCGATAAAATAGAGACAGATGGTCGCGCGTCGTTTGGTCGTCGGATTCTTGGCCTTGGTCGGGACGAGCCTAGGGCTTGCTCTGGCTGGTCTCGGCGCCCCGGAGGACGTCGCCCCGGTCGTCGCGTCGCCCTCGCCGGCCGCCAGCGCCTCCACCGGACCGCTGCCCTCGCCGCCCCGCGTCGAGCCCAGCGTCGCCGCATCGCCGTCCGGCTCGGCACCGCCCGCCGGGATCACGAACTTTCCGTCGGTCTTGCGCGCGCTCGTCCCGCTCGGCGGTGCCAGTGCCGCGCCCACGCAGAGCTATGCCGCGTTCATGCGCGGCGCCGAGCACCAGGACGGCGTCATCGACTTCGTGCGCAAGGACGATCAGCTCTATCTCGACCTCAAGCCGGCCGACTTCGGCAAGCCGATCATCATCTTGCCCTCGATCACGAGCGGCGTGGGCGGCGACGCTTTTGCCGGCCGCGTATACGATCCGCTGGTCGTGATCTTCAAGCGCGTCGGAAAACGCGTGATGTGGGTGACGCCGAATACGCACTACATTGCCGACAAGGGTACGTCGGCGGCCGCGTCGCTCGCCGTGAGCGTTGCCGACTCAGTGATCCAGGCGACGCCGGTCATCGCGGAAGATCCCGATAAGTCGCACGTCGTCATCGAACCAACGATCTTTCTCTCGGACTTCGAAGGCATCGGAACCGATCTCGGCAAGAGCGTCGCCGCGCCGCCGTCGTTGCCGGGGTTGCTCATTATCAGCGTGCGGCCGTCGTTCAGCGTCGACGCAACGAAGTCGTACTACCTGAGTACGAAGGGCTTTCCGCTCAACGACGAGATCTCGGTCAACCTGACCTTCAACGGTCCGGCCGCCGCGCTGCCCACCGTGCCCGACGGCCGCGGCATTCCGCTCGTCGTGCACTACAGCATCGTGGCGCCGCCCGCGCACGATCCCAACTACGTTCCGCGCTATGCCGACGACCGCGTCGGCTACTTCATCACCGCGCGCAAGCATTTCGGCAACGACGTCTCGACGCTGCCGACGCAACGGTTCATCGATCGCTGGAACCTCGATGCCGGCCCGATCGTCTTCACGCTGACCAACGAGATCCCGCCGATCTACCGCAACACGGTGCGGCGCGGAATCTTGGCCTGGAATGCGGCGTTCGCCAAAATCGGCTACCCGCACGCGATCGTCGTGAACGATCCGCCCACCGATCCGAAGTTCGATCCCGAAGATGCGCGCTACAACAGCGTGCGCTGGATTACGTCGGATGCGCCCGATTTCGTCGCGCTCAGCCCGCACGTTTCCGATCCCGATACCGGGCAGATCATCCGCACCGAAGTGGTCGTCGACGGCGAATCGATGCGTGCGGTGCGCCGCGGCTATGTCGACCGCGTGCTGCCGGTGCTGCAGATCAAACGCAACGCGTTCGAAGCGATGAACCAGCTTCAACCAACCGTGACCGAGACCACCGGCGACCTCATGACGTCCGGCGACATGACGTGTGACGCGGAAGAGAGCGAAGCGAATCAGGCCGCACTGGGCATGGAGATGCTGATCGGTCAGCAGCACGGCACCGTCGCCCAGCGCGAAGCATATGCGCAAGCTTTCCTGTATTCCACCGTGATGCACGAGGTCGGGCACACGCTCGGTTTGCGCCACAACTTCGAAGGCTCGACGGCGTTCACGTACGCCGAGCTGCACGATCCCGCATTCACGCACGCGCACGGCACGACGGGTTCGGTGATGGACTACACGCCGGCCAATATCGCCGCGCCCGGCGAGCGGCAAGCGGACTACTTTCCGAACCAGCTCGGTCCGTACGACTATTGGGCGATCGCGTACGGCTACTCGCCGCTCCACCAGCACAGCTCGGATGCGGAACTGCCGTACCTGCACAAGATCGCGGCGCGTTCGACCGAACCGGGCCTGGCCTACGGCACCGATGAGGATACGATCGATCCGTACGCGGTCGATCCGCGCATCCAGCGCTTCGACCTCTCGAGCGATCCGCTGGCCTTTGCCCGCGACCAATTCCGCATCGACGACGATCTCGCTGCGAAACTGACCCACCCCTATAAAGGCGATTCGCGCAGCTATCAGGATTTGCGCCAAACGCTGATCAGCGTGCTCAACAACGACCTCGCCAACATTTCGATGGCGGCGCGTTACGTAGGCGGCGTGTATACCTCGCGCTCGCATCGTGGACAGCCCGGCGGCTTGCCGCCGTTCAGCGCGATTCCGCGCGCCGAGCAGAAAAAGGCGTTCGATCTGATCGACCGCTACGTGCTCTCCTCGCACGCGCTGAAATATTCGCCGGAGCTGCTCAACGACGTCTCGCCGATTCGTTACGGCGCCGATTGGAGCACGGGCGGGATCCGGCGTACCGATTTCCCGATCCGCGAGGTCGTGGCCCAACTCCAGGATGCGGCGATCTCCGAACTGTTCAATCCGGCCAGCATCTCGCGCATCGCCAACGAGTCGCTCAAGGAAGCGCACCCCGGTCAGACGATGAGCTTGTCCGATCTCTTCGAGTGGACCAACGCCGCGGTGTTCGACGATCTCGGCGCCCACACGATCCCGGCGCCGCATCAGGATCTGCAGCGGCGCTTCGCCGATCTGGAAATACAGATCGCGTTTCTGAGCAGCGGTTCGATGGATCAGCTCGGCGTGCCGCGCGAGATCCAAGCCCTGTCGCGCTATGAGCTGCGCCAGGTACGCGGCCGCCTCGATGCTGCCTATCGTGCGGCGACCGACGTTGCGACGCGCGCGCACATCGACGATCTGCGTTCGCGCATCGACACGAGCCTCCACCCCAGCTCGACGCGGCCGCTCTGACCGGCTCCTTACGTCTGCGGGATCGCACGCTCGATCTGCGCGACGAAGCCCGCGTGATGGGGATCGTCAACGTCACCCCCGATTCGTTCTACGATCGCGCGGCCGGCCTCGATGACGTCGTCGCGCGGGCGCGCGCGATTGCCGCGGCCGGCGGGGCGCTGGTCGACGTGGGCGGCCAGTCGTACGCGTCGTGGAACCGCCGCATCACGGCCGATGAGGAACGCGAGCGCGTGGTACCGGCGGTCGAAGCGATTCGCGCGGCCGGGATCGATCTGACGATCTCGATCGATACGTTCAAGGCGAGCGTCGCCGACGCGGCGCTCGCCGCCGGTGCCGACATCATCAACGATTGCAGCGGGCTCTCCGATCCGGATCTCGCCGGCGTCGTGGCCAAACACGATGCGGGGCTCGTGGTGATGCACCTCAAGGGCGAACTGAACGTCCGCGATCCGGCCGGTTACACCTACGTCGACGTGATGCGCGAGATCATCGCGTTCTTGCGCGAGCGCACCGGCCGCGCGATCGCGGCGGGCGTGCGGCGCGATGCGATCGTCATCGATCCGGGCCTCGAGTTCGGCAAGGAACCGCGCACGGATCTCGAGATCCTCGACCGGTTCGGCGAACTGCGCGTGCTCGGCTATCCGATTCTCTTCGCCAGCTCGCGCAAGAGCTTCATCGGGCGCATCTTCCGGCGGCCGGCCAAGGAGCTGCTGGTGCCCTCGCTCGCCACGGCCGCGATCGGCATCGCCGCCGGCGCGCGGCTGCTGCGGGTGCACGACGTGGAAGAGACCGTGCAGCTGGCACGGATGTTTGCGGCGATCGCGCCGGGCCGGCGCGCGACGCTCGATCTCGCCGACGTCATGCCGGGCACGCCGGGCGGCAACTCCGGTGCTTCAGCGGCGGTCTAAGCCGCGTATGCATTCCGTGCTCATCGGCCTCGGCTCCAATCTCGGCGATCGCCAGGGCACGATTCTCGGCGCCCTGCAAAAGCTGCGCCGCCAAGCGCGCATCGAGGCCGTGTCGTCCTATTACGAAACGCCGCCGGCCGGCGGGGTCGCGGGCCCGGCGTTCCTCAACGTTGCCGCCCGTATCACGACCGAACTCGACGCGCAGGCGTTCGAGACGTTCGTACGCGGGGTCGAGGTGGCGATTGGACGGCAGCAGACCGCGATCTTGAGCGCGCGCCCGATCGACATCGACATCCTCTACTTCGACGATCTGGTGGCCGACTTCGGCCGCTTCGAAGTTCCGCATCGCTACATCGCGACGCGTCCGTTCAATCTCGTGCCGTTGGCCGAGATCGCCCCCGAGCACCGCGACCCGCGGCTCGGCCAGACGATCCGCGAGATCGCCGATGCGGCCGACGTCCGCGGCATCACGCGCAAGGCCCGCGCGATGCACTTCTTCGCCAACCGGCAAGAAGAAGCACCCGACGTGCGCCTCTCGCTCAACCGTGTCGGCGTCTCGAGCGTCAAGCACATCATCCGGCTCAACGTCGGCGGCGCCGAGCGCGTGTTCAACGCCGACTTCACGATGGTCGCCGACCTGCGCCCGGACAAAGCCGGCGTGCACATGTCGCGTTTCTCCGAACTGCTGGAAGCCGCGACGCTCGACGTGCTCGGGCGTCCCGATCATCCCGCGCGCGTCGAGGATCTCGTGGCACAAATCGCGCGCGAGATCGTCACCTCGCAGGATGCGATCCGGGCCGACGTGCGCGTGCGCGCGGACTTCGGGCTCGAACGCTGGACGCCGGTCAGCGGCAAGCGCACCGAAGAAACGTATACGTTGGTCGGGATCGCGCATGCCGATGCGACGCGCACGCGGCGGCTGGTCGGCATCGAGGCCGAGGGCATGACCGCGTGCCCGTGCGCGCAGTTGATGGTGCGCGAACACTCGCTGCACGAACTCGAGGCGGCCGGCTTCACGACCGAACAGGCGAACCGCGCGCTCGATGCGTTGCCGGTGGCCACCCACAACCAGCGCGGCCGCGGCTCGGTGCTGATCGGCACCGATGGCGAATTCGCCGATCACCTGCGCGCCGAAGATCTGGTCGAGATCGTCGAAAATTCGATGTCGAGCGAAACCTACGACTTGCTCAAACGCCCCGACGAATTCTTTATCGTCAACAAAGCGCATCAGAATCCGAAGTTCGTCGAGGACGTCGTGCGCGGCATCCTCGCGCGCGCGCTCGACGTGTATGCCGATTTCCCCGACGACACGTTCATCAGCGCGACGCAAGTGAACTACGAGTCGATCCACAAGCACGACGCGTTCGCCGAGGCCTTCGGCCTGTTCGGTGAGTTCCGGCGCGAGCTGCGCGACGGCGTGCACGTCGACGCCAAAACCGACATCGCCACCTGGCTCGGTACGCGGCCTTCGCCCGTTCTGTCGTGACCCCGGCGCCGACCGCGCGCCCGGTTATCGTCCTCGTGCCGACGCGCGGCACGATCTGCGCAGAACTCGGCCGGGCGCTGATCAACAACACGCCCGGCTTCGACCTCGTCTTGCGCACCCGCGACCGGCTGGCGGTGGACGTCGCGCGCAACGCGCTCGCCGGCGACGCGATCGCTCGCGGCGGACGATGCGGCGTTCTTTCCGCCCGGCTCCGATCCGTACGTGTTTTGGATCGATAGCGATGCGTTCTTCCTCAAGGGCACGCTGACGCTGATGATCGCCACGCTCGAGCAGCATCCGGATATCGACGTGCTGGCCGGACTGTTCGGCCCGCGCGCGAGCGAACGCGGTGCGACGGCGTTCCGCACGGCCGGCGATCGCACGTCGTTTCTCATGCCCGAGGTGAATTTCACGCGCGGCGATCTGGTCGACGTGGATCTGGTCGGGCTGCATTTCTTGCTGCATCGCGTGTCGCTCTTGCGCGCGCTCGGGCGCGAACCGTTCGGGCCGGCGAGCAGCCCCGCATCGGATGACGCGGCGTTCTGCGGCCGCATCCGGCACGGCAACGGCCGCATCACGGTGGCGACCGGCATTCCGATTTTTCACATCGACGAACGCAACGGCACGGCTTATTCGCCCGGGATCGGCGCGTGTGCCATCGCGGGCGATGCGATCGACACGACGGCCCTCGGTCACGAGCTGCCGCCCGAGGAACGTCTGTATGGCGGCCGCGTCAACCAGGCGACGCGTTCGTAGTGCTGCCGCTCGAACTTTGGGCGTCGCCCGAGCCGACGTTCGCCCGGATCGACGCGAACACGACGCGCGATCAAACGGCGGAGACCGGGCTCGACGTGCGGCCGGGCGATGCCGAACGGATCGCCGCGCTCGGCGTGACGGCTTCGCGGACGCCGGTGTTATGGGAGCGCGTCGCTCCGGATAGCCCGCACGAGCACGACTTCACCGAACCCGAGCGCCGGCTGAATGCGCTGCGCGCGGCGGGCATCGAGCCGATCGTGACGCTGCTGCACCACGGCAGCGGACCGCAGTACACGGATTTGCTCGATCCCGCATTTCCGTTGTGGTTCGCCCAGTACGCCGAGGCGGCGGCGCGCGCGTTTCCGTGGGTGCGGCGCTGGACGCCGATCAACGAACCGCTCACGACCGCGCGCTTCTCGACGCTCTACGGCGTGTGGTATCCGAACATGCGCGACGATCGCGGCTTCGGGCGCGCGATGGTGAACCAAACGCTCGCCCAGCAAGCGGCGCTGCGCCGCATCCGCAAGGTCATCCCGGATGCTCAGTTCATCCTCACCGAGGATCTGCAGCGGTTCACGGCCGGCGACGGCGGCGTCGCGGATTACGTTGCGTTCTTGCGCGAGCGCGTCTTCATTATCGGCCGAACTCGTGGCCGGCCGCGTCGGCGATGCGCATCCGCTGGCGGAGCTTTCTCACCGAACACTGCGGTGTGAACGAGCTGGAATTTGCGATGATGCAGCGCGACGCGACCGTGCCCGATCTGGTCGCGTTCAATCACTACCCGCACTCCGAGCGGTATCTGTTTTCGCAAGCCGAGGCGGCAGGTGACGTTCCGGCCGTCTACGTCGAAGGCGAACCGGCGCCGGCGATCGGGCCGTTGCTGCGCGCGGCGGCGGAGCGGTTGCAGTTGCCGCTGGCGGTGGGCGAAGTGCACGTCCACGCGCCGGCGCCCGAGCGCGTCCGCTGGCTCGCGCAGCACGCGGCCGACGTGCAGGCGTTGCGCGCCGACGGCGTGGACGTGCGCGCGCTCGGCGCGTGGGCGGCGTTCGGCATGGTGGATTGGCACTCGCTGTTGCGCGAACGCGGCAGCGTGGTGGAAGACGGCATCTATACGTTTGCCGGACGGGACGGTACGCCGCAACCGACGGTCGTGGCCGATGCCTTGCGCGAATTGGCAGCGCGCGGGCAGATTGCCGATACGGGCATGCGCGGCTGGTGGGAGCGCCCCGATCGCGCGTTGCCGTTGGCGGAACTGATCGCGATGCGCGATGCGGGACGTGCGGAAGGCGATCATTTGCGCGCGGCCGGCAAAGCGCCGGCGTGACCGCGCCCGAGATCTTCGTCGCCGGCCTGCACTTGCGCTGGGACGGCGTCTGGCAGCGCCCGCATCATCTGCTCACGCGGCTCGCGCAACGGCTGCCGGTCATCGTCGTCGAGGAACCGTACGGTGCGGCAGAAGATCGCGACGAAATCCGGCAGTTCGGTGACCTGACGCTGATCCGGCCGCTGCGCCGGCGCGGCTGGGGCGAGCCGCTGATCGACGCGCAGGCGCTCGCAACGGCGCGCGAGCTGGCCGGCACGCGGCATGCCGGCGCCTGGCTCTACACGCCGATGATGAGCGAGCTGATCGACGCGTTCGCAGCCGCGCCGGTCGTCTACGACGTAATGGACGATCTCGCCAACTTCGACTTCGCGCCGCCGGGGATGCGCGAGCGCGAAGCGGCTTTGCTCGCGCGCGCGGACATCGTCTTCGCCGGCGGCCGCACGCTGTATGAGAACCGCCGCGCGCTCGGGGCGAAGCTGCACCTTCACCCGAGCGGCGTCGAAGTCGAGCGTTTCGCCGCCGACGTCGGACCGCATCCGCTCGCGGCGATGTTGCGCGCGCCGGTAATGGCGTACGCCGGCGTGATCGACGAGCGTTTGGATTATCCGCTGATCGCCGCGTTGGCCGATGCGTTTCCGCGCGGCCATGTCATGCTGGCCGGGCCGATCGTGAAAGTCGATCCGGCACGCTTGCCGCAACGCGCGAACGTCCACTACCCCGGACGGCTGCCGTACAATTCGCTGCCCTCGCTGCTGGCCGGCGTCGACGTGGCGCTGATGCCGTTCGCGATCAATCGCGCAACCGCGTCGATCTCACCCACGAAGACGCTCGAATACTTCGCCGCGCGCCGTCCGGTCGTCTCGACGCCGATCGCCGACGTCGTCGCCGACTACGGCGACATCGTGTACGTCGCTGCCGGCGCGGAGGCGTTCATCGCCGCCGCGAGGGAAGCGCTCGACGCGCCGCCCGAACGCATCGAACGCGGCTTCGCTGCCGCCGCAAATCGCACGTGGGATGCCGTTTTCGGCCGCATGTGGAACCAACTCTTCGCGTGAAAGGGCAAGAACCGTTCGATGCGGCGCGCGCGTTGCGCTGGCTGCGTGCGCTGAAGAAGAACAACGACCGCGCATGGTTTGCGGCGCATCGCGAGACCTATGACGAGCACATCCGTCCCGAGTGGGAAGATCTCGTGACCGCGCTCCTCGTGTCGGCCGTACGATTCGACGAGCGTTTCGCCTACGTCGATCCGCGCAAGTGCCTGTTTCGGCTTGCGCGCGACATCCGGTTCTCCAACGACAAGACGCCGTTCAAGACCCACGTCTCGGCCTGGCTCTCACCGCTGGGGAAGAGCGGCTCCAACGCGGGCTACTACGTGCACGTCGAGCCCGGCGGCATACGCTTCGCCGCCGGCATCTACACGCCCGAAAAGCCGGTCCTCGAAGCTTTACGCCGCGATATGGCGGCCGATCCGCGCGCCTTCGATCGCATCCTCAAGGCAAAGGCGCTGGCCCCATATCTGCCGTTGCGCACCGATGCGCTGATCCGCATGCCGCGCGGCTTCCCGAAAGATCATCCGCGCGGCGAACTGATCCGCGCCCGCAACTACATCGTCCGCCGCACGTTCACCGATGCCGAAATCGCGAAGAACGGCACCTACGCGTCCTTCGCAGCAGCAATCCGCGACTGCGCCCCCTTCGTCGCCTATCTCGACGCCGCATGTCATCCCGAGCAAAGCGCCTACGGCGCATCGTCGAGGGACCGAGACGATCTCGGCGATTAGCGTGCGACCGCGAAGGCGGGAGCAGTGGTGTGTTTCGAACGTTTTTTCACACCACTGCTCGTGCCTTCGCACTCGCACTCGACAACTTCGATCGTGGCGGTCCCTCGACGACGCGCCCTTGACGGCGCTTTGCTCGGGATGACAGCAAATAGCACATTCGCTCTGACAAATGAGCGCCGTTTGCTATGACAAATTAGCTTGGGGGTTTTTCTAGGGCGGCGATGCGCGAACCGAGGGAGGGGTGGGAGGAGAACAGGACTTCCGACCACTTCGGGCCTTCGTCTTCGGCGAGGTTCTGATCGCGTAAGCGGCGGAACGCGCGCGCTCCGCTGGCTGGGTCGTTTGTGGCGGCGACGGCGAAGCGGTCGGCGCGGCGTTCGATCATGCGCGAGAACGCGTTGGCGATCGGGAGCGCCGCTAGCTGGCCGATGGAGAGGTAGAAGCCCAGGCGCATCGAGGTGCCGACGTCGCCGGCGTCGCGGCCCGTGCTGCGCCGCACGACGGCGTTGCCGATCAGGAGCGGCAAAGCGATGAGTCCGGTTCCGAGCGCGATCGCCACCCACGGATCGCGTTTCACGTAGTGGCCGAGTTCGTGGGCGACGACGAAGAGCGTTTCGTCTTCTTCGAATTCATCGAGCAGGGTGTCCGCGATCGCGATCCGCTCGGTGCCGAACACGCCGGTTACGAAGGCGTTGGCTTTCTTCGTTTGCCGGCTCATGTCGAAGCGCAAGATCGTGGCGCCGCCGACGCCGTAGCGCGCGGCGAGTTGGCGAATTTTCTGCTCGAGCGGCCCTTCGAGCGGAATGTACTTGTTGAACAGCGGCATGATGAACGTGGGTGCAACGACGTTCGCAAACGCCATCAGCGCGGGCATTCCGGCGATCGCGATCCACGGCCAGCGTTTGGGCGCGCGGCGCATGATCGTGCCGGCGACGCCGGCGAGTACCATTCCGACGCCGCCGCCGACGAGCGTCGCTTTGAGGCGGTCGTTGGCCCAGGCTTCCGGCGTGCGTTCGCTGTTTCCGAAAATCCGTTCGAGCTGATACTCCTCGATGTATTCGATCGGCCAGTCGCGCGCGGTTTCGATCGCGGTGATCAGCCCGACGAACACCGGCAAGCGCAGCGGAAGTGGAACCCACTTGAGCGAGCGCTCGAAAACGTCGGACAGACCGAACGCCCACATTGCGCCGGCAGCCGCCGGCGCGCGCGTGTCCGACGACCATCAACAGGCGTCGCGTATCGCCGTAACGTTTGGGATCGCGCTCTTTCGCCGGTGCGGGCGATGAGCGGTCGGCCAGCATGTCGCTGACGCGCGCGAGAGTATAGCCGATCGTCAGGCCGGAGGCGATGCCGAGGGCGAAGCGTGCGAAGGGAACCCGGTTGCTCAAATGATCGAAATCGTTTCTTTTACTTTGGGCATTGCTGCGACCGCGCGCTCGAGCGCGGCTGCCAGCTCGTCGACGATCGGATCGTCGATTTCTTCCACCAAGCCCGCATCGGCCTTTTCCACCAGATACGGGTTGATCGGCAGGCGTCCGAGCATCGGCGCGCCCGCGAGTTCGGCCACCGAGTCCGCGTACGAGGGTCCGAAGACGTCGTAGCGCACGCCGGTATCCGGCGCCACGAAGTACGACATGTTCTCGACCACGCCGAGGATCGGTTTCTTCAACTGATGGATCAAGTTCGCGGCCTTGCGCACGATCATCGTCGCGAGCTTTTGCGGCATCGTCACCAGCACGACGCCGTCGACGGCGAGCGACTGCAGCACCGTCAGCGGCGCGTCCGATGTACCGGGCGGCAGATCGATCAAAAGATAGTCCAGGTCGCTCCAGAGCACTTGCTCGTAGAATTGGCGGATGACGCCGGAGAGAATCGGGCCGCGCCAGATCATCGCCGTGTCTTCCTTGTCGGTGAGCAGGTTGGCGGAGACGACCTCGATCGCCGAACGCGTGACGGCCGGCGTCATCAGCGGGCGCGGCTGCGTGCCGGCCGGCGTGTTGGGATCGCTCTCGATGCCGAGCGGCGTGGTCAAACCGAAGAGGCGCGGGATCGACGGTCCGGTGATGTCGCCGTCGAGGATGCCGACCCGTTTGCCGGCGCGCCGCAAGCCGACCGCCAGCAGCCCGGTGACGAGCGACTTGCCGACGCCGCCTTTGCCCGACATGACCGGGATGACGTGCGCGAAACGTGCCCGCCGCGCGAACTCGCCCGGTGCGCGCCGGTGCGGGACGAGATCCTCGTTGTTGATCGTCGGAACCCGGCCCGAGAGGCGCGCTTGGCTCAGCGCGGCGACGATCGGCTCGGCGCGCAGGCCGTGCGCGGCGGCGCCTTGGGCGATCGTCTCGTATTTGTTCACGCCGCAGCCCGAACAGTGGAGGCCGAACCGGACCAGCACGTCCTCGGCGATGGGGAGCGCCCCGACGAGTTCGCGGATGTTCGTCTCGGGACCGATGGAAATGGCTGTTGACATGGAAAGGCAACTGTTCGGCATGCAGGCGAACGTTGCTTTTGATTCTCCCCGATCGACGGCGCCGCTCGATGCGATTATCGTCGGAGGCGGCCCGGCAGGACTAGCAGCCGCCAAGTACCTGGCCGACGCCGGACGCTCGGCGCTGGTGCTCGAGAAACGGCCCATGCTCGGCGGCAAGCTCTCGTCGTGGCGCGACCGCGACGGCGACGTGCTCGAGACGGGCCTGCACTCGTTCTTCGGCGGCTACGATACCGTGCACGCGCTACTGCGCGACGTCGGCATCGCGCACCACGTCCGCTGGCAACCGCACACGCTGACCTTTGCCATGCCGCCGGGTTTCTCGCAGCGTGTCGGCGCCGACCCCGTTTTCGAGGCGTTTCACTTCGTCGATGCGCCCTCGCCGTTCAACGGCATCGGCGCGGTGCTCAACGCGCGCTACGTCTTCAACGCCTGGGAGAAAGTGCTCTTTGCGACCGGAACGCTGCCGATTCTCGTCGGCGACCACGCGTACGCCGAGCGTCAAGACGACATCACGTACGCCGAGTGGCACCGCCGGCGCGGGATGTCCGATCACATGCTGCAGACGTTCTTCGCACCGATGGCGCTCGCGCTGAACTTCACGCCGGTCGACGCGATCTCGGCCGAAGCGATGCTGCGCGTGATGGCGTACTTCGCGAGCTCGCGCGATGCGAGCCGGGCCGGCTTCCTCGACGGACCGCCGAACGAACGCCTCATCGAACCGATCGCCGAGCACGTGCAAGCGCAAGGCGTGCGGATCGAACGCACGGCGCGCGTCGCCGAGCTGCTGTTCTCCGGCGGCGTCTGCAGCGGCGTGCGCACGGACGACGGCCGCACCTACGAAGCGAACAACGTGATCCTCGCGACGCCGGTGCACGACGCGGCGAAGCTGCTGCCCGCCGAAATGCTGCGCGATCCGCTCGTGCACGGCGTCGGCAAGCTGACGTCGTCGCCGGTGATCAACGGCCACTTCTGGTTCGACCGCCCGATCTCGCCGCACACGAACCTCATCTTCGGCGCCGGCACGCTGCTGCCGGTGCACGCCGATTTGGGTCAGGCGTCGCCGGGATACGGCTGGCCCGGCAAGTCGTTCCTCGAAGTGTGCATCGCGCCGGCCGACGAGCTGATGGCGCTCGACGACGAGACCGTGGTCGCGCGGGTGCTCGCCGACATGACGAAGCTCTATCCGCTCGCGACGAACGAGACGCTCGTCAAAGCGAAGCTCGTGCGCGTGCCCAAGAGCGTGTACCGCGCGAGTCCCGGCGCCGAGAAGCTGCGTCCCGGCTCGCGCACGCCGGTCGCGAACCTGTTCCTGGCCGGCTGCTACACCAACCACCGTTTCCCCGCCAGCATCGAAGGCGCGATGCGCAGCGCGCGCGCTGCCGCCGACGCCGTACTCGCGCGAACGCATGCTCCGCGATAACGCGCTGACGGCGGCGCCGCCGGAAATCGAAGGCGCGCCCTCGCTCGACGCCTGCTACGCGCATTGCGGTGAGATCGCGCGCGTCAAGTCGAAGTCGTTCTACCTCAGCTCGCGCTTCTTGCCATATGAAAAACGCCGCGCGGTGTGGGCCGTCTACGCGTTTTGCCGCACGGCCGACGACATCGTCGACCGCAATACGAGCCCCGCCGGCCGTCTGGACGCGATCAACGCGTGGGAATTGCAGCTGCACGCGGCCTATGCGGGGCGCGCGAGCACGCCGGTCTTCATCGCCCTTGCCGACGCGGCCGCACGCTTCGAT
Organism: Vulcanimicrobiota bacterium; assembly: GCA_963845455.1. Lineage (GTDB taxonomy): Bacteria > Vulcanimicrobiota > Vulcanimicrobiia > Vulcanimicrobiales > Vulcanimicrobiaceae > Lustribacter. The sequence continues at coordinate 124,595 of CAWJSM010000013.1, forward strand.
ATACCGCTGCACGCCGCACTCGATCTGCTGCGCGGGGCGCGCATGGACGTCACCGTCAACCGCTACGCAACCTACCGCGAACTCGCCGGCTACTGCTACCTCGTCGCCTCGACCGTCGGCGTGCTGGTGACGCCGATTCTCGGCGCGCTCGACGATGCGGCGCCGCGGTACGCCGTCGTGCTGGGTCAGGCGATGCAGCTGACCAACATCCTGCGCGACGTCGGCGAAGACGCGCAATTGGGCCGCGTCTACCTGCCGGCCGAAGATCTGCACAGCTTCGGCTACGGCGAGGACGACCTCTTCGCCGGGGCGGTCGACGCGCGATTCGTCGCGCTGATGCGGTTTGAGATCGAACGGGCCCGCGCGCTCTATCGCGAAGCCGAACCCGGCATCGCGCTGCTGCAGCCCGACAGCCGCTACGCCGTGCGCCTAGCGCTGCACCTCTACCGCGGCATCCTCGACGCGATCGAATCCAACCGCTACGACGTCTTCAGCCGCCGCGCATTCGTCCCGCTCAGCGCTAAGATCCTCACCGCTTTCCGCCTTTTGCGCTAGGGGCGAGGAAAATGCGACGGACTAACGCATCTTCTTCAAATGCGTTTGTTTGCGGTAACCCTGCTGGCCATCGGCCTCGCGCTGGTCCCGTTTGGGGCCTCGGCTCAGAGCACCCCCGCCTCACCGGCGACGATTCGCTTAGGCGTCATAACCGTGGAAGCGGCGGCCGAGGCGTTCTACGCGCTCGACATGGGCTTCTTCAAGAAACAGGGCCTGGACGTCGACCTGCAGATCATGCAGAACGGCGCCGCGATCGCGGCAGCGGTCACGGGCGGATCGCTCGATGCCGGGTTTGCCGACACCGTCTCGATTTCGAACGCGCACGAGCGCGGCTTGCCCTTGATCTATCTCGCGCCCGCGCTGCTCAACAGCTACGCGGCGCCCACGCTGGCGATTCTGGTCAACGGCACGGGCCCGATCCACGACGCGAAGGACCTCAACGGCAAGACGATCGCCGTCAACGGGATCAACAACATCACGATGCTGCCGGTCGAAGCGTGGATCGATAAGAACGGCGGCGACTCGAAAACCGTCAAGTGGATCGAAGTGCCGATCTTCAACGAGAACGATGCCGTTTCGGCCGGCAAGGTCGACGCCGCCGTAACCGGCGAGCCCTTCATCACCTTCGGTGCCGACAAGGGGCTGCGCGCGATCTTTATGGACAAGAACGCCATCGCGCCGCGCTACATCCTCTCGGGATTTTTCACGACCAAGGATTGGGCGGCAAAAAATCCGGCGGCGGCGGCAAAATTCATCGCCGCGATCAAAGAGACGGCGCAATGGGCCAACGCCAATCCCGCCGCGGCCGGCGTTATCCTGGCGAAATACACCAAGCTTCCGCAGGCCGTCGTCGACCGCATCAAGCACGGGCAATTCGCCGAGACGCTGCTCGTTTCGGATTACCAGCCGGTCATCGACGTGGCCGCGAAGTACGGCGTGTTGCCGAAAACGTTTCCTGCGCCCGAGTATTTCTACCGGTAGGCTGCGCATGACTGCGGAAGAGGCGATCGTCGAGGTGTTCGAACGCCGTTCGGAAGCCGCGCTGTTCGTCACCGAAGTGCAATACGGGATTTCGCCGCAGCGCGACCCCGTGGAATTCGCCGCCGCGCTGGAGCGGCTCGTCGAACGTGGAGAGATCATCATCGTCACCAAACCCGCCCCCGATATCCATCTTGCCGACGCCGACTTGCGCATCGTCACGCGCCCGGCGCCCGATGCCGAGGCCGCGATCGAAGCTGCCTGGAACGGCTGGCTGCGCGACTTTCTCTCCACTCATCGCTGTTCGTGAGCGGTAAAGCCCTCCGGATCGGCGTCGACATCGGCGGCACGTTTACCGACGTGACCGTGATGGATACGAGCGACGGTTCGGTGACCTTCGGCAAGTCCTTGAGCACGCCCGACGATCTCGTGCGCGGCATCCTCGATGCGATCGGCGTAACCGGCCGGCCGCCGCGCGATGCGGAGTTCATCATTCACGGCTCGACCGTCGCGATCAACGCGATTCTCGAACGCAAGGGCGCGAAGACCGCGCTGGTCACGACGCAGGGCTTTCGCGACGTGTACGAGATCGGGCGCGTCAACCGGCCCGATTCGTTCAACCTCGCCTTCCGCAAGCACGTGCCGCTGATCCCGCGCGCGCTGCGGTTCGAAGTCGCGGAGCGGATGCTCTACGACGGATCGGTGGAGAAGCCGATCGACGAAGCCGATGCGCGCAGCGTGGCGCAAGCCGTCAAGGCGCAGGACGTCGAGGCGGTGGCGGTGCTGTTTTTGCACTCCTACGTCAACGTCGCGCACGAGCAGCGCATGGTCGAGCTGCTGCGGGAGGCGCTGCCCGACGCGTTCATCACGGCGTCGCACCACGTCTCGCGCGAACAGCGCGAGTACGAACGGACATCGACGGTCGCCGCCAACGCCTACGTTGGTCCGCGCGTCAGCACGTATCTCGCTCGCCTCGAAAAACATCTCGCGGATGACGGCTTCAACGGCAATTTGTTGATCATGCAGTCCAGCGGCGGATTGTGCGACGTCGGAACCGCGCGCGAGCAGTGCATTCAAATGCTGGAGTCGGGACCGGCCGGCGGCGTGGTGGCCTCACAAGCGGTCAGCGCGGTGATGGGGCTCGAGAACGTGATCTGCTTCGACATGGGCGGCACGACCGCCAAGGCGTGCGTCTTGCAAGCCGGCGCGGCCGCGCTTTCGAGCGATTACTTCATCGGGGGCTACAACGAAGGTTTGGCGATCCGCATTCCGGTGCTCGACATCAAGGAGATCGGCACCGGCGGCGGCAGCATCGCGTCGGTCGATGAAGCCGGCGGTTTGCACGTGGGCCCGGAGAGCGCGGGCGCGAGTCCGGGGCCGGCTGCGTATGGGAACGGCGGCACGCTGCCGACCGTCACCGACGCGCATTTGCTGCTCGGACATCTGGCGGCGGAGCGATTTCTCGGCGGCCGCATGGCACTCGACGTCGCCGCCGCAACGCGCGCGGTGCAGGAGCACATCGCGACGCCGCTCGGTCTCGACGTGCCGCTGGCTGCCGGCGGCATCGTCGCAATCGCGACGGCTGCGATGGCGAACGCGGTGCGCGCGGTGACGACGGAGCGCGGGCTCGATCCGCGCGATTTCGCCCTGATCGCCTACGGCGGCGCGGGGCCGCTGCACGCCGTCGACGTGGCGCGCGAGTTGGCGATCCGCACGGTCGTGATTCCGCAAGCGCCGGGCACGTTCTCGGCCTACGGCATGCTCACGGCCGACCTGCGGCGCGAGTACGCGCAAACCTATCGCGCGCCGTTGACCGACGAAGGCTTGCGCGGCACGACCGAATTCTTCAAGACGCTGGAAACCGAAGCGTCGGCCTGGCTGCGTTCGGCCGGGGTGCCGAGCGAACACACGCTGCTCGAGCACGCGATCGACGTGCGTTACGTCGGCCAGAACTACTCGGTGACGATTCCGCTCGCGCCGGGAAGCGCCCACGCCGCCGTGAAGAGCGCGTTCGACGCGGCGCATCAGTTGCGGTACAGCCACAGCGCACCGGAAGAGCCGGCGGAGATCATCGCGGCGCGCGTCTCGATCGTCGGCCGGCTCAGCAAACCCGTCCTGGCGGGACTGGCTGACGGCAACGGCATCCCAGGAGAAAAGGCGCTGATCGGCCGGCGGCGCGTGCGCTTCGATCCGCGCACCGAGATCGAAGCGCAGGTCTACGACCGGCAGCATCTGCTCGGCGGCGATTCGTTCGACGGCCCGGCGATCGTACAGGAAGACGGTTCGGCCACCGTCATCCCGCCCAACGTGCGCGTCGACGTGCAATCTTCCGGCCACATGATCCTCACGGTGGACGCATGACGACCGCTCGCAACGACCACGACCCCATTACCGCCGAGATCATCCGCAACGCGCTGATCGCAATCACCGATGAGATGAAGACCAATCTCATGCGCACCGCCTACAACCCGATCATCTACGAAGCGCTCGACTACACGGTCGGGCTCTTCGATGCCAACGGCGACACGGTGTCGATCGGCCTCGGTCTGCCGATGTTCATCCGCGGTCTCTCGGATGCGATCAAGGCGAAGCTCGAGTTCTACGGCCGCGACGGCATCGAGCCGGGCGACATCCTGCTGACCAACGATGCCTACATCATGGGCAGCCATCTCAATCACATGATCTTCACGGTGCCGATCTTTCATGAGGGCAAGATCGTTGCGTTCTCGTCGTCGATGGCGCACTGGATCGACATCGGCGGCACGCTCGGCGCGCGCACGCAAGACATCTACTCCGAAGGCCTGCAGCTGCCGATCGTCAAGATCTTCAAGCGCGGGGTGCAGGACGACGAGCTGACGCGCATCATACGCACCAACGTCCGCGTGCCCGAACTCGCCATGGGCGATTTCCGTGCGCAGATCGCGGCGATCCGCACCGGCGAACAGCGCTACGGGGCGCTCTTGAACAAGTACGGTCTGGCCGCGGTAAACGGCAGCATCGCCGGCGTCTATGCGCTGACCGAACGCCTCGCGCGGGCCTCCGTGGCCGCCATTCCCGACGGCACCTATGAAGCCGAATCGTACATGGACGACGACGGCATCACCGACGCGCACATTCCGATCAAGGTGAAGGTGATCGTCGCGGGCGACAGGATGACGATCGATCTGAGCGACGTCAGCCCGCAAGTGCAAGGCTACTTCAACTCCGGCGCGACGGCGGGGCGGTCGGCCGCGCAAGTCGCGTTCAAGTGCGTCACGACGCCGACGCAGTACCCGATCAACGACGGGGCCTTCCGTAATCTCGACATCATCCTGCCGCCCGGGCGCGTGGTCAGCGCCACCAAACCCGCGGCGATGCGCTGGTGGATGACGATTCCGATGACCGTCGTCGACACGATCTTCCGCGCGCTCGCTCCGGCGATTCCGGAGCGCGTGGCGGCCGGTCACCATGCCGATCTGTGCGTCGGCACGATGTACGGGATCAATCCGCGCACCGGCCGCTTTTACGTCGGTTCGACGAATCCGCCCGGCGGCGGCTGGGGCGCAACGGCCGGCGGCGACGGTATGAGCGCGGTCGTGTGCATCAACGACGGCGACACGCACAATGCGGTGCTCGAAGCGCTCGAAGCGAAGAATCCGATCGTGATCGAGCGGTACGCGCTGCGGGCCGATTCCGGCGGCCCGGGCAAACGCCGCGGCGGACTCGGCTTGGAGTTGCGCGTGCGCGCGGCAGCGCCGATGCGCACGAACGTTCACGTCGAGCGCACGAAGTGCGCGCCGTGGGGACTCAACGGCGGGAGCGAAGCGTTGCCCAACCGCGTGCATCTCGAACGCGCCGGCGGCGAATCGTTCTCGAACGGCAACGGCAAACTCGAGGGCGAGCCGCTCAAGCCCGGCGACGTGCTCGTGATCGAGAGCGGCGGCGGCGGCGGTTACGGCGATCCGCACGAACGCCCGCGGGCAACGGTGGCGGAAGACGTGCAGAACGGCTACGTGACGCGCGCGGCCGCGCTGCGCGACTATGGGATGACCGAAGCCGAACTGCCGTGAACGCGGTCCGCAAACACGGCGGCGGCTTTCTCGTCGAGATCGTCGTCAACGTCGCGTTACCGTACGGCGTGTACAGCTTGCTGCAGCCGCGCTACGGCGACGTGCGCGCGCTGCTCGCGTCGTCGGCGCCGCCGATCCTGTGGAGCCTGGCCGAGTTCGCGCGCAAGCGGCGCGTCGATGCGGTCTCGCTGTTCGTGCTGCTCGGGATCGCGCTCTCGCTCGTGGCGTTCATCGGCGGCGGTTCGGTGAAGTTCTTGCAGTTGCGCGAGAACCTCGTCACCGGCGCGATCGGGCTCGTCTTCCTCGGCTCGGCAGCGATCGGCAAACCGGTCATCTACCAGCTCGCGGTGGCCGGCGCGGCACGGCAATCGTCCGCCGCGGCGGCCGAACTCGTGAACCTCAAAGACAACGTGTATTTTCGCCGCACGATGACGTTCATGACGCTGGTGTGGGGCTTCGGTCTGCTGGCCGCCACCGCCGTCGCCTGCGTGCTCGTGTTCACGCTGCCGATCAAGACGTATCTGCTGGTCAGCCCGTTCGTCGGCTACGGCATCATGGGTTTGCTGGCGCTGTGGACGGTGTGGTTCAGCCGTCGTGCTCGCGCGCGAGGACGAGCCCGAGCGTCTTCTTGAGCGTCGCGAGTTTGCCCGCCCCGATCGTTGCCGCCACCGCCGTCTCGGTCTCTTCGATCGAGCCGACGATTGCGACCAGCAGCCGCCGGCCCTTCGCGGTGTAACGCGCGATCTTCACGCGGCCGTCGCTCGGATCGTTGACGAGCCGGATGTAACCGAGGTCGACGAACTCCGCGACGAGTTGTCCCGTCGCTTGTTTCGTCATGCCGGCGCGGCGCGCGATTTCGCTGATGCGCGTGCCGTTCTCGTCGACGTTGCGAATCAGCGCGATGTGCACGAGCCGGATACCGGCGAAGCCGCGCGCGTGCATCCCGCGCGTTACGCCTTCGGCAAACAGTAAATCGACGCGCCCGAGCAGCCACCCCAGATGCTCGTGCCGCTCCCGATCCAAAGATCGCGCCGGTCTCGGCGTTGCCAACGTCGGCGTTCGCAGACGGTGCCTTCCCGGCATAGACGACGCCCTATGTCACCCCGAGCTTGTCGAGGGGCAGCCACTCAGCGACGACGATTGAGGCGGTCCCTCGACAAGCTCGGGATGACAATGCTAGGCCATCGTGTGTTTGAGCGTGCCGACCTTTTCACACCAGAGTTCGAGGCTGTCGCCGGGTTTGAGGAACTCGTTGCGGCCCGCGCCGACGCCCGCGGGCGTGCCGGTCATGATCAGGTCGCCGGGGTGCAGCGTGATGCGCAGCGAGAGCTGCGCGATTTGCTCGGCCAGGTTGTAGATCATTTTCGAGGTGTTGGAGTCTTGCTTGACCACGCCGTTCACGGACAGTCGGATGCCGAGGTTTTGCGGATCGCCGATTTCACTCGCGGGAACGATCCAGGGACCGATCGGCGCCGAACCGTCGAAGCTTTTGTGCGCGAGCCAATCGCTGTAGAAGGGCGAGGTGTTCGGCACCGGCGGGCGCCAGCCGAGATCGCGTGCGGAGAGGTCGTTGGTGACCGTGTAGCCCGCGACGTACTTGAGCGCATCCGCTTCGGAGACGCGCTTCGCCGTCTTGCCGATGATCGCGCCCAGCTCGACTTCCCAGTCCATCTTTTTCGTTTCGGGCGGAATCTTGACCGCGACGCCGGGGCCGACGATCGCATGCGCTGACTTGATGAAGTGCCAGGGCTTCAAACCGAGCGTGTGCGGATCGGGCTCGGGACCCTTGCCTTGCGCGGCGTTCATCTCGGTCACGTGGTCGCTGTAATTGGCACCGGCGCAGTAGATCGCGGCGGGGCGAACCGGCGCCTGAAGCTGAGACCAGTCGAGCACCGTGCTTTTCGTGTTCGTGTCGGCGGCGAGCGCGGCTAGCTTCGCCTCGGCGGCCTCCCAGTCGGCGAAGATGCCGAGCGTCGTTGCGTAGGCGGCGTTGCCGCTCGCTTCGGCGGCATCGATCAACCGGTCGCCGGCGACGATTCCGGCCCGCGAGCCTTTGCCGGCATCATACGTAACGATTTTGTAGCCCATGCTTGCTCCTAAATACCGTGCTGAGAGTGGTCACGGGCTTCCCGTGAAGGAAATAGTTTCCTTGCGTTACTATCTCGCTCACGTGAGCACGACCGATACGAAACCCATCGCGCTGGTGACGGGCGCCTCGAGCGGCATTGGCCGGGCCGCGGCCGTCGCCCTGGCCGCCCATGGCTTTGACGTGGCCATCAACTACAGCTCGAGCGAGAAGAGCGCGCTCGAGACCGTGCGCCTCGCCGAGGCCAAGGGTGCGAAGACGCTGCTCCTCAAGTGCGACGTGAGCGACGATCCGGGCGTGAAGGCGATGCTCGCCGCGGTCGAATCGACGTTCGGACGCCTCGACGCGCTCGTCAACAACGCCGGGATCACGAGCGAGATCGGTCCCAAAGACATGGACGCGATGACGCCCGAGGAGTGGGATCGCGTGTTCGCCGTCAACGTGCGCGGCATGTTTCAGGTGACGCGGGCCGCGGTGCCGATGCTCAAAGCCGCGCGCGGCAGCATCGTGAACACGGCCAGCATCGTCGGCCTGCGGCCGGGCCTGCAGCCGCTCCCGTACGCCGCGAGCAAAGCCGCAGTGGTCAGCCTGACGAAACTTCTTGCCATCAACCTCGGGCCCGAGATCCGCGTCAATGCGGTTGCGCCGGGCTGGATGGAAGGCGACTGGATGCAGCGGACGCTCGCCGATCGCTATGACGATCTGATGGCGCGCCGCGCGAAGGCCACGCCGCTCAAGCGGGTGATCGACGCCGACGACGTTGCGGAAGTCATCGTAAACCTGCTCGTCTCCAACAAGATGGTCAACGGGGAGATCGTCGTCGTGGACGGCGGCTTCGCCTCGTCCACGTGAGGATCGCCGCATGTTAGAAGGGGTCGTTACGTTCCCGCCCGAGTTCGCCGCGCGCTATCGCGCCGCCGGATATTGGGAAGACCGTGCCTTGCGCGAGGAGTTCGGGGCGATGTTCGCGCGCTTCGCCGAACGCGTCGCGCTGATCGACGGCGAGCGCACCTACGAATACGCCGACATCAACCGGCTCTCGACCAACCTCGCGCTGAACTTGCTCGAGCTGGGCCTGAAGCCGCTCGACCGCGTCGTCGTGCAATTGCCGAACGTGGCCGAATTCGTGATCTTGTATTTCGCGCTGCAGAAGATCGGCGCGATCCCGATTGCCGCGCTCGTCACCCACCGGTTCGCCGAGATCACCCAGTTCGCGGAACTCTCCGGCGCAACGACCGTGGTGACGCCCGATAAGTCGCGCGACTTCGACTACACCGCCATGGTGAAGCGCATCCAAGCGGCGACACCGGCGCTGAAGCACGCAATCGTGCTCGGTGAAGCGCCGGCCGGTTCGGCCTCGCTCGTCGATCTGATCGAGCGGCCGGCCACCCTCGCGCGGCACGAACTGGAATCGATCGTCATCGATCCGACCGACCCGGCGGTGTTTCAACTTTCGGGCGGAACGACGGGCATCCCGAAACTCATTCCGCGCACGCACAACGACTACGCCTACAACTCCAAAGTCGCGGCTCAAGTGTGCGGCGTCGATCAAGACGGCGTGCTGCTCGTCGTGCTCCCGATCGCGCACAACCTGCCGCTCGCGTGCCCGGGCATTCAGGGGTACATGCTCAACGGCGCGCGCGTCGTGATCAGCGCCAGCACGAAGCCCGAGGACATGTGCGCGTTGATCGAACGCCACAAGGTCACGCACCTCAAGGTCGTGCCGGCGCTGCTGATCCGGCTGCTCAACGATCCGGCCGTGACGAAACACGACCTCTCGTCGCTCACGACGATTCAGAGCGGCGGCCAGCGGATGCAGCCCGAAGTGCGGCTGCTCGCGCGCAAGCTCATTCCGAGCGCGTTCGTGCAAGAGAACTTCGGCATGTCCGAGGGACTCTTGACGTTCGTGCGGCGCGATGATCCCGAAGACGTGCGGCTCGAAACGGTCGGGCGGCCCGTCTGCCCCGACGACGAAGTGATGATTCTCGACGAGGACGACAACATCGTCAAACCCGGCGAAGTCGGTGAGATGTGCTGCCGCGGGCCCTACACGCTGCGCGGCTACTACGGCGTCCCCGAGTACAATGCGCGCCAGTTCACGGCCGACGGATTCTACCGTTCCGGCGACTTGTTCCGACAGCATCCGTCGGGCAATTATATGGTCGAGGGACGCAAAAAAGACCTGATCAACCGCGGCGGCGAGAAGATCAGCGCGGAGGAGATCGAGAATCTCATCCTCTCGCATCCGGCGGTGAAGAACGTCGCCTGCATCGCGGTGCCCGATAAGGATCTGGGCGAGCGGATGTGCGCGTGCATCATCTTGCGCGACAACCAAACCCTGACGTTCGACGAGCTCAAAACGTTCCTGGCCGGCAAAGAGATCGCCAAATACAAGCTGCCCGAACGCATGGAGATCATGGACGACTTCCCGCTCTCGACGTTCGGCAAAGTCTCGAAGAAAGATCTGGTCGCGACGGTTTCCGCGAAGATGGCTGCGGCGGGTTAGCGTGCGGATCATCGACCTGCACACCTATCCCAACACCCAAGAGTGGATCGCGTGTCAGCAGCCCTACGTCGATGCGCTCGCGAAGTACTGGGGCCGCGGCTGGGTGGCCAAAGACGAAGCGGCCGTCGTGCAAGATTTCACCGACGCCGGCGTCGAGTCGGTGCTCGTCGCGCTCGATCTGGAGACGACCGTGCACACGCCGCCGTGTTCCAACGACTACGTGTCGGCGATGCAAAAGCGTCATCCCGAACGGATCATCCAAGCCTGGGCGTCGGTCGATCCGTTCAAGGGCGAGGACGCGATTCGCGAAGCCAAGCACGCGATCGAAGACCTCGGCATGCTCGGCTTTCACTTCCATCCGATCATGGGCCACTATGCGGTCAACGATCGCGCGCTCTATCCGCTCTTCGAGACGATCGACGCGCTCAAGGTGCCGGTGATGATCGACGTCGGCACCACCGGCATGGGTGCGGGCATGCCGGGCGGCATGGGCGCGAAGATCCGGCACGCGCATCCCGCCGCGATCGACGAGCTGGCCGCTGATTTTCCGAACCTCACGATTTTGGCCGCGCATCCCGGGTATCCGTGGGTCGATGAAATGACCGCGGTGGCGCTGCACAAGGGCAACGTCTATTGGGAGCTCTCCGGCTGGGCGCCCAAGTATTTTCCGGCGCAGCTCAAAGTCGACATTCGCGCGCGCCTCAAAGACAAGGTCATGTTCGGCAGCGATTACCCGAGTCTGCCGTACGAGCGCATCCTGCGCGAGTGGACCGAGCTCGGCTACAAGGACGAGGTCATGGAAGGCATCTTTCACGGCAACGCCGAGCGCGTTTTAGGGTTGTAGCGTACAGCATGGCAGAATTGCGTGAAGTCGTCGTCGTCGACGCGTTACGAACCCCGATCGGTCGCTGGGGCGGCGCGCTGGCCACGGTCCGCGCCGACGATCTCGCCGCGTTCACGATTCGCGAACTCGTCGCGCGCACGAAGGTCGACCCCGACCGCATCGACGACGTGTTCTGGGGCGCGGCGAATCAAGCCGGCGAAGACAACCGCAACGTCGCCCGTATGGCCTCGCTCTTGGCGGGCTTGCCGATCACGGTTCCCGGTACGACGGTGACGCGCTTGTGCGCGAGCGGCTTGCAGGCCGTCAACTCGGCGGCACAGGCGATCGCGAGCGGCTGCGGCGACATCATGATCGCCGGCGGCGTCGAATCGATGACGCGCGCGCCGTACGTGATGCCGAAGGCCGACAAGGTCTACGACCGCTCGCCGAAGATGTTCGACACGACGCTCGGGTGGCGCATGGTCAACCCGAACATGCCGGTGGAGTACACGGTCTCGATGGGCGAGACGGCCGAAAACGTCGCCGATCAATACAAGATCACGCGCGAAGAACAAGACGCGTTTGCGCTGGCCTCGCAGCAGAAGACGAAGTCGGCGGTCGAGCGCGGCGCGTTCGCGGCGGAGATCGTCGCATTGCCGCAGCTCGCGGCCGACGAACATCCGCGCCCGCAAACGACGATCGAAGATCTCGCGAAACTCAAGCCGGCCTTCAAGAAGACGGGCACCGTGACGGCCGGCAATTCGTCGGGCATCAACGACGGCGCGGCGGCGCTGCTCTTATGTTCGGCCGAAGTGGCGGCGAAAAACGGCTGGCAGCCGCTGGGGCGCGTGGTCACCTCGGCCGTGGCGGGCGTCGATCCGGCCTACATGGGGTTGGGGCCGATTCCGGCGACGCAAAAGGCGCTCGCGCGAGCCGGTCTCACGATCGGGGACATCGATCTCTACGAGATCAACGAGGCGTTCGCGTCGCAGAGCATCGCGTGCATGCGCGATCTGAAGATGGATCCGGCCAAGACCAACGTCAACGGCGGCGCGATCGCGCTCGGGCACCCGCTCGGGTGCAGCGGCGCGCGGCTCGCCGGAACGGTGCTGCACGAATTGCGCCGCCGCAAGGGACGATACGCGCTCGCGACGATGTGTATCGGCGTCGGTCAAGGGATAGCGACGATTTTCGAGCGCGTCTAACCGTCGAACTCTGAAGCTGGAGGTATCCGTGCGTATCCGTTCCGTGATCTCGCTCGCGGCTGCAGCCGTTCTGCTGGCCACGCTGCCCCTGCCGTTGCGCGCGCAGTCGGGGGCGCCGGTGGTCATCCCGGTCCTCATCTCCCTTACCGGTGCCGCCTCGTTCATCGGCAAGAGCGATCAGCAGTCGCTCGAGCTGATCGAGAAGCTCGTCAACAAGCACGGCGGGATCAACCACCGGCCCTTGCACTTCGAATATCTGGACGATGGAACGAATCCGCAGACCGTCGTCCAGCTCGCGAACCAAGTCATCGCATCGAAGGCTCCGATCGTCATCGGGCCGACGCTCACCCAGCAGTGTCTGGCCGTCGCGCCGCTCTTTCAAGCGAACGGTCCCGCCGACTACTGCCTGAGCCCGGCGATCAATCCGCCGGCCGGCGGCTACATCTGGTCGACGAGCATCAGCGCCAAGGATCTCAACGACGTTGCCGTGCGGTACTTGCGCGAACGCGGATTCAAGCGTTTGGCGATCCTGTCGTCGACTGATGCAACGGGTCAAGAAGCCGATCGGGATTGGGCGCACGCGAAGACGCTGCCGGAGAATCGCGACGTCGATTTCGTTGCGCAGGAGCACTTCGGCCTCACCGACGTCAGCATCGGGGCGCAAATGGCGCGCATCAAGGCGGCCAATCCGCAGGCGCTCCTGACGTTCTCGGTCGGTTCGGGCTTCGGTACGGAACTCCACGGGATCGTCGACTCCGGGCTCGAGGTCCCGGTCTATGCGAGCAACGGCGACATGATCGTCGAACAGCTCAACGGCTATAAGGGCTTCATGCCCAAAGAACTGCTGTTTAGCGCGGTGCTGGCGTTCGGTCGTGCCGGCTTGTCCAAGGGCCCGGTGAAGGATGCGATCGACGTATTCTACAGCGCTTACAAAGAAGCCAACTTAGTCCCGAACTTTCCGAACACGCTGTCATGGGATCCCGCAATGATCATCATCGATGCGTATCGCCACCTCGGCAACAACGCGACCGCGGCGCAATTTCGCGAGTACATCAACGCGCTGCACGGATTCGCCGGGATCAACGGTATCTATGACTTCCGCGACGGCACGCAACACGGCATCGGTGAAAACGGCGTCGTGATGGTGCGCTACGATCCGGCCAAGGACACGTTCAACGACGTCAGCAAACGCGGCGGCCACGTGAAGTGACGGCACCGGCGCTGGCCGGCGGCGCGAGTTCGCCGGTCCGCACGGGCTGGGCCGTCGGCGGCGCGCCGTACGTTGCGGTGCGCGGCGCGGGGGCGTACAGTTACGACGCCGCCGGAACGAGGACGATCGACTACGTGATGGCCTACGGCCCGCTCCTGTTCGGACACGGCCATCCGGCCTTTTCGACCGGCCTCGATGCGCTCGCGGCACGCGGCGCCGTTACCGGCTCAACGCATCCGAATGAGTTGCTGCTGGCCGAGCGCATCCGCGGCCATCTGCCGTCGATGGAACGGCTGCGCTTCACAACGACCGGCAGCGAGGCGGTGCAGAGCGCGATCCGCGTCGCGCGCGCGTTCACCGGGCGCGACGTCATCCTTAAGTTTGCGGGCAATTACCACGGCCACTTCGATCTCGCGCTCCAAGACGCCGGTGCGTCGGCGCACACCGACACGCCGCAGCGGTCGGGAATCCCGCGCGCCGTCACGCACGATCTCGCCGTCGCGCGCTACAACGATCTCGACGACGTCGACGCGCACCTCGCGCGGCTGCGGCGATCGTCTCGCGGCGATCGTCGTCGAACCGGTCGTCGGCAACATGGGGCTGGTCGTTCCCGACGCCGGTTTTCTGGAAGGCTTACAGGCCCGCGCGCGCGAGCACAAGGCGCTGCTGATCTTCGATGAGGTGATCACGTGGCTGCGGCTGGGTCTCGGCGGCGCGCAAGGGCGAAACGGAATCGTTCCGGATCTCACGACGATCGGGAAGATCCTCGGCGGCGGCTTTCCGATCGCGGCGTTCGGCGGCCGCGCCGACGTGATGGCGGTGCTGGCGCCCGATGGACCGTGCTTCACCGGCGGAACGCACGCCGGCAATCCCTTCGCCGTCGCCGTGGGGCTGCGCGTGCTCGACTGGCTCGAACAGCATCCCGATGCGTACGCGGCAATGGACGGCCGCGCACAGCGCCTCGCGAACGGCATCCGTGCCGTGGTCGACGCGCGCGGCTGCGACATCGCCGTCACGCAGCTCGAAAGCATCGTCGACTTCAAGTTTCGCCGCGGCGGCCCGAACCGCAACTACGACGACGCGCGGGCGGCGAATCGGACCACGTATGCGGCCTACTATCACGAGATGCGCGAACGCGGCATCCTGTTGCCGCCCTCGCAAAACGAGGTCATGTTCCTCTGCACCGAACACAGCGATGCCGACATCGACGAGACCATTGCCGCGATCGGAGAGTCGTTCGGAGCCCTCGAATCGCGCGGGCTCCTGGAGGTCGCTCATGCCGCAGCCCTTACCTGAAGACGCGGTCCTGCGCAAACTCGCCGCGCTGCCGGGCTGGAAGCGCGAAGGCGAGGAGATCGTGCGCGTGTTCGATCGCGGTAACTTCAACGGTTCGATCGCGTTCGTCAACGCGGTCGCTGCCGCCGCCAACGCCGCCGACCATCACCCCGACATCGCGATCTCGTGGAACAGCGTCACCGTGCGCCTCTCCTCGCACGACGCCAAGGGCCTGACCGATCGCGACTTCGCCCTCGCGCAGACGATCGACGGGCTCGCCGGCTAGCGATTGGATCGTTCGCCTCGCGTCGCCGTCGTGATCGGCAGCAACCGCCCGCAGCGCATTTGCCCCGAGATTGCCGAATGGGTGCGCGAGAAGGCGCAACGCGATAGCGCGCTGACGTTCGAGATCGTCGACCTGCGTGAAATCGCGCTGCCGTTCCTCGACGAACCCGAACTCGCTGCCCGCGGCGTCTACGTCCACGAACACACGAAACGCTGGAGCCGCCTCGTCGCCTCCTACGATGCGTTCGTGTTCGTGTTCCCCCAGTACAACTGGGGCTACCCGGCCGTCTTGAAGAACGCGCTCGACTTCTTATACGCCGAATGGGCGAACAAGCCGGCGGCGCTCGTCACCTACGGCACGAAAGGCGGCGGCCGAGCCGCGGCTCAGATGCAAATCGTGCTGCAGGGCCTCCACATGCGCAACACCACCACCAACCCGGCCCTAAACACCAACCTCACCCAACTCGACAGCGAAAAAAAGTTCATCGCCATCGAAGAAGCCCTAGCCCCCTTCGTCCCCGACATCACCACCATGGCCGCCGAACTAGCCGCAATGATCGCATGATGTCGCAAAAGAGTTAGCAGCGAAGAGCCCATGATGTCGCAAAAGAGTTAGCAGCGAAGAGCCCATGATGTCGCAAAAGAGTTAGCCGCAATGATCGCATGATGTCGCAAAAGAGTTAGCAGCGATGATCCCCATGATGTCATCCCGAGCAAAGCGCCAAAGGCGCGTCGTCGAGGGACAACGAGCATCGTGCCGATCACCACGGAACGGTGCGTCCCTGATAGTCGAGATACTGCAGCCCCGGCTTCCCGTGCTGCGCGTCGATCGTGCTGACGAGCTTCGGGATGCTCTCATCGACGGTGAACGTCGCTTCCGCCCCGCCCATATCGGTTTTCACCCAGCCCGGCGCCATCAGGAGCAGCGTGCGCCCATCGCCGGCATGACGGGCCGCAAAACTGCGCATCAGCGTGTTCAACGCGGCTTTGCTCGCGCGATAGACTTCATAGCCGCCGTTTGTGTTGTTGGACACGCTCCCCTGACCCGACGTCATCACACCGATGGTCCCGTCGGGACGCACGAGATCCTGGAAGGTTTCAATGACGCGTAACGGGCTCAATGCGTTGGTCACCATGACGCGGACGAACTCTTCGGTCGAAACGTCCGCGATGGTTTCACGGTCGTCGTTCTTGACGCCGGCGTTCACGAAGACGAGATCGAAGCTGCGGCCTTGCAGACGCGTGCGCAACGCCGTCACTTCCTCCGGAACCGTAACGTCGACGGTCTCGATTTCGAGCCGTCCTTCCGAACGCGTGAGGAGGTCGTGCAGCTTCGAGTGCGAGCCGGCGCGCTCGGTAGCGACCACGTGCGCTCCACGCTTGAGATAGTTCTCCGCGATCGCCAGGCCGAGCCCGCGCGAAGCACCGAGAATGAGGACGTCTTTCTGAACCGTGGTTGTCATACCAGGCCGATTCGGGTCGATGTTCGTATGGTCCGGCTATCGTGGCAAAACTACCCGAGCACCACGGCAAAGAGCTTCTGCGGCAAGCGGGCATCGTGACGCCCGACGGACGCACGGTCGAGCGTGCGAGCGACGCTGCTGTAGCCGCTCGCACGATCGGCGGACCGGTGGTGCTCAAGGCGCAGATTCTGGCCGGCAAACGCGGACTTGCGGGCGGCGTCGTCTTCGCCGATGATCCGTCCGAGGCGGAAGCGAAAGCGGCTGCGCTCTTGGGCAGTAGGCTCTACGGCCGCACCGTCGAGACGCTGCTCGTCGAAGCGAAGTGCACGATCGAACGCGAACTCTACGTTGCAGTCGTATCCGATACGATGGCGAGGGCGCCGTTGATGATCGTGTCGACGAGCGGCGGCGTTGAGATCGAAGAAGCGGCGGCGGCCGGCGCCGGCGAGACGGTGAGCGGCGCGGTGGACATGCGCCGCGGTGCGCCGGTGTACTGGTGTCTCGATCTCGTGCGTTCGCTGACGCTCCCGGAGGCCGTGCTGGTCGCGTTGGCGGGGGTGCTCTCGAAACTCTACGACGTATACACCGGCTATGATTGCACGTTGGCCGAAATCAATCCGTTGGCCGTAACGGCGGGCGGACTCGTTGCGCTCGACGCACGCATCGCCGTCGACGACGACGCGCTGTTTCGTCATCCCGAGTTGAACATCGAGAGCAGCCAAGAAGTCGGTGACCGGCTCCCGACCGCGCTCGAACTGGCGGCGGCGAAGATCGATGAGAACGATCACCGCGGCTCGGCGCATTTCGTGCAGATCGATCCGGATGGTTCGCTCGCGAAAACGCAGGGCAAGGTGTCGATCGGATTCGACGGCATCGGCACCGGCGTGAGTATGGCGGTGATGGACGAACTTGTGCCGCTGGGTTTTCTGCCGATGAATTTCTGCGATACCTCCGGCAATCCGACCGCCTCGAAGCTGTATCGCATCACCAAGGCGATCCTGGCGCAGCCGTTGATCGAAGGCTACGTCTTCGCATCGTGCCTTTCGAGCCAGCAACTGGATGTGACGGCCCGCGGACTCATTAAAGCGTTCAAGGAGATCTTCGCGCCGCACGGCGGTGCGCCGACGATTCCGTGCGTCTTTTCGTTTCGCGGTGCCTGGGATGACGTGGCGATCGAGCTGTTTCGCGTGCACGGTCTGAGCGCGCATCCGTGGGTGCGCGTGTTGGGCCGGGATTCGACCGAGCGCGAACTCGCCGAAGCTTTCAAAGACTTACATGCGCGCTGGCGTTCGCAACGCGGGATGGCGGTCGCATGAACGCGCTGACGTGGAACGTCTTTTCCGGCGGCACCGTGACGATCGATCTCGACGTGTGTACCGGCTGCACGACGAAGGCGTGCGTGAGCGCCTGCAACGTCCCGAATCTCGGTTCGGCCCTCAAGCTCGGTGAGGACGGTTTGCCGGCGTTGGCGATTTCGCCGGACCGGGCCGCGAAGGGCGGCTGCATCGAGTGCCTGGCCTGCGACTTAGCCTGTGCGGCCGATGGCCTCGGCGCGCTCTCGTTCGTATTGCCGACGCCGGAAACCGACGCCTACCTCGACGCGCTGCGCGCCGCCGGCGACGCGCCCGGAAGGGGCTGGTAACATGGCGATCCTCATCGATGAGAACACGCGCGTCTGCGTGCAGGGCATGACGGGTCGCGAAGGCCGCCTGCGCACGGCGCTCATGGTCCAAGCCGGCACGGTCGTGTGCGCGGGCGTCACGCCGGGACGCCGCGGCGAATCGTTTCAGGGGATTCCGGTGTACGACACGGTGCGCGAAGCGTGCGAACATCATCCCGAGATCAACGCGAGTTTCATTCTCGTGCCGGCCCGGCTAGCCAAGGAGGCCGCGTTCGAAGCGATCGATGCGGGCGTGAAAATGATTCACTTCATGCCCGAGCGCGTGCCGCAACAAGATACGATGGCCGTGATCGCGTTCGCGCGCGAGCGCGGCTGTCTTTTCATCGGCCCGAATAGTCCCGGGGTTTTGAGTCCGGGAAAGGCGACGCTCGGCGGGCTCGGCGGACGCCTCGAGATGATGAACACCGCGTTCAAACCCGGTCCAATCGGCATCATCTCGCGCAGCGGCGGCAACACGATGACGATCGCGTATTATCTCACGAAAGCGGGCTACGGCACGAGCACGGCCGTCGGCGTCGGCGGTGACGGATTCATCGGCACGACGTGGGCGACGTTGCTCGAGAAGTTCGAGGCCGATCCGGAGACCAAGGCCGTCGTGTGCTACGGCGAGATCGGCGGCAGCAACGAGGAAGGCGCGGCCGACTTGCTGCGGCGCGGCGGCTTCACGAAGCCGCTGATCGCCTACATCGGCGGCCGCTACGCGCGCGAAGGCATGCGCTTCGGCCACGCCGGCGCCGTGATCTCCGCCGGCCGCGGATCGGCGGAAGACAAGCGCGCCGATTTGCGCGCTGCGGGCGCGATCGTGGTCGACCACTTCGACGACATCGCGACGGCCGTTGCCGCCGCGCTTCCCGGAGGTGCGTCGCATGCCGTCTGAGCACATCACGATCAGCGAGGTCGGCGCGCGCGACGGGATCCAAACCGAAGCCGCCTTCATTCCGACGGAGCGCAAGATCGAACTGATCGACGCCTTGAGTGCGACCGGCCTCAAGCGGGTCGAAGCCGCGAGCTTCGTACATCCGAAGGTCGTGCCGCAGATGAGCGACGCGATCGAGGTGATGCGCGGGATCGCACGCCGTCCGGGCACGCGGTACGGCGCGTTCGTTCCCAACGCCAAGGGCGCCGAAGCAGCGCTCGCCGCCGAGGTCGACGATCTCAAAGTCGGTAGCGCAGCGAGCGATGCATTCAACGAGCTGAACGTGCGCATGCCGCTGGAGAAGAACCTTGCCGTCTTGCGCGACATCGCGTCGCTTGCCGCCGGCAGCAAGAGCCGGTTAGTGGGCGTGGTCGGCACGGCCTTCGGCTGCCCATATTCGGGGCCGGTCGACGTCGAGCGCGTCGCATACATCGTCGACGTTTACGGCGAACTCGGCATCGAGCTCACGTACCTCGCGGATACGACGGGCATGGCGAGCCCGCGCGAGATCCGGGCGGCGCTCGAAATGCTGAAGCCGCGCTTCCCGCAAATGACGTTCGGTTTGCATCTGCACAACACGCGCGGTCTGGGCATCGCCAACGCGCTGGCCGGGCTCGAGCTCGGGGTGCGCGATTTCGAAAGCTCGATCGGCGGCCTCGGCGGCTGTCCATTCGCGCCGCGTGCGGTCGGGAATATCTCGACGGAGGACTTCGCGCACATGGCGGTCCAGATGGGATATTCGATAGACGCGGACATCGACGCGCTGATCGCGTGCGCGAAGCTCGCTGAAGAAATCGTTGGACATACCATATCGGGCATGGTGATGAAGGCCGGAAAAAGCACCGACCTCCACGCCGTGCCCCGCGAAAACGCCGCTGCACCCCGCTAAGGAGATACGTATGCGTGCTCTTCGTCCAGCCATCGCCGCGGTGATCGCCGTGTGCACGCTCAGCCTCGCACTCGTGCCGGCGCGACTGCCGGGCGCCGATCTGCCGGTGATTCGCGTCGGTACGGCGCAAGCGGTGTCGCTCGCGTTTCTCGCGATTCAGGTCGGCGAAGCGGCCGGCATCTGGCAACGCGAAGGCATTGCGGTGCAGTCATCCGCGCTGCGCGGCGATGGTCAAGTGCAGCAGGCGCTGACCTCCGGGAACATCGAGATCGGTCTCGGGTCGGGACCCGGACTCGGCTTTCTCGCCAAAGGCGTTCCGGCGATCGGCGTCGCCGAACTCGCAGCGTCGCCGTACAACATGGCGCTGATGGTCTCGAGCGATTCCCCGATCAAGAGCGCCGCCGATCTGAAGGGCAAACGCATCGGCGTGACCACGGCCGGCTCGCTGACGGACTGGCTCGCCAAGCAGATTGCGGTGAAGAATCAATGGGGTCCGACGGGCATTGCGACTGTCGCGCTCGGCGACACGAAAGCGCAGACCGCTGCCCTGAAGACGGGCGAGGTCGACGGCTTCATCGCCGCCACCGAACTCGGTTACGACATGCAAGAGCATCAGCAGGGACGCATCCTGATGAACTTCGGCTCGACCGTGCCGCATTTCATCACGCACGTGATCTTCGCGCGCAATGATTTCGTGGCGGCGCATCCGGACCAGGTGAAGAAGTTCCTCGACGGCTGGTTCCGTTCGGTATCGTACATGAAAAGCCACCGCGCTCAGACGATCAGCATCGCGGCAAAATACGAGGAAGTCAGCGAAGCGTCGATGGGGCAATCGTACGATGCGATCATGAACATGATGTCGACCAACGGCGCCTGGGATAACGCCGCGCTCCAAGTACTCGCCGCTTCGTTCGTCGATCTCGGCATACTCGATAAGAAGCCCGATCCCGAGACGCTGATCACGCGGAAGTTCGTGCCGGTTCGTATCTAATGGCCGCAGCGTGCGGCACGTCACTGTTTTCGAGTGCTGCCGAGCGGTTGATTCGCGAGACCAGGGGGTAATAATGCAACCCGTCGCATGACCTCCAGGCAACAGGGCGGTTAAGCGATGGGTCCAAAGGGTGCAAAGTAGAGGAACGTATGCGTTCTCACTGGCTTCAATCGGCTATTCCACTGATGATCTTGCTGGCCGGCTGCGGTGGCGGCTTACCGGCAACGAACCCGTCCATGCCCGCAGACGGAGCCGCTGCCGCCTCCGCTCATCGGCCGCTCGCGCCGGCATCAGCCGCGACCGTTCGCCGAGATACCGCCGGACTGAGCGCGTTTCCGGCGCCGTTGAGCGCGTTTCCGGCGCCGCTAAGCGCATTTCCAGCACCATTGAGCGCCTTTCCGGCCATCGGGCAAATCACCGGGAGCAGTAGCGATGCGCTCTGCGCACTCGCGACCGGTGTCGTAAGCGGAGCCGGCTGCCACGTGAGGATCCGTACCGACGTGCCGGTCCAACCGTCATCCGTGCCCGCTCAATTGCTGAGCGGGATGCAGCCCGGCTGGATTCAGCAAATTTACAACTTGCCGCCGCTCAACGCGTCCGACGGCGCGAACGTCACGGTAGCAGTCGTCGTCGCCTTCGACGATCCCGCAGCCGAAGCCGATCTCGCCGTATACCGCACGACGTTCGGGCTACCGGCCTGCACCACGGCGAACGGATGTTTCACGAAGATCGCCCAGGACGGCAGCACGAATTACCCGCCCCCGGATTCCGGGTGGTCGGTGGAAGCCGCCACCGACATCGAGACGGTCTCCGCGGTGTGCCCCGGCTGCAAGCTGATGCTGGTGGAAGCGTCGAGCTCAAACATTCCCGATCTCGCCGCGGCCGTCGACCAGGCAGCAGCCGCGGGTGCAAAGGTGATCAGCAACAGTTACGGCGTTCCCGAAGCGTCGGATAACGTCCAGTACGATTCGCACTACAATCATCCGGGTGTCGCGATCGTTGCTTCCGCCGGCGACCGCGGCTATGGCGTGATGTTCCCCGCCTCTTCGGAATCCGTCATCGCCGTCGGTGGAACGACGCTCTATCAGTCGCAAGGCGGGCTCTCCGAGGTCGTGTGGCCCCTGACGAACAGCGGCTGCAGCGCATTCATTGCGAAGCCCAATTGGCAGCACGACAACGGCTGCAAGATGCGCGTGATGAACGATGTCGCGGTCGTCGCCGATCCGTCGACCGGCATGGCGGTGTACGACAGCATCTTGAACGGCTCGAGCGGCGGCTGGACCGTCATCGGCGGAACGAGTATCGGTTCACCGATCGTTTCAGCAATCATCGCGATGGCCCACCATCCCGAACATTACGCCGGAGCGCATCAACTTTATAATCATGCCAATTCGTTCTTTTCGGTGACGGCGGGCAGTAACGGAACGTGTGCGACGGCCTATCTCTGCACGGCCCAGCCGGGCTATGACGCACCTACCGGCATCGGCGTCCCGAACGGTAATCAAGCTTTTAACTCATGATCCAGACCGCATCCGGCGCACGACGGCGCGTTTTGCGGCGCTTGCGTTTGGCCGCACGCAGCCGTATCGTGGTGGTGCACGGCCGTGCCGGTTGCGGGAAGAGCGTCGCCATCGAGCAGCACCTCGCAACGGTTCAGAGCCCTGTAGCAACGTTCATCACCGGGCCGGAGCACGCCGGCGTCGCCGCATTCGCGCGCGGCTTGACGGAAGCGCTCGTGCCCGTCGCGCCGGCGGCGCTGCGGCTGTTGCCCGCAGCGTTTTCCAGTGCGCGGCGGCAAGCGGATCCATGGCGAAGCGTCGCCGCGTGGCTGGCCGAGCAACTCGACGGGCCGGCCGTGATTCGCATCGACCAATTGCATCGCATTCACGAGAGCAGCCCCGCGTTCGGATTTCTCACCGCGTTAATTGAAGCGACCGGCCCCGCCGTGCGCTGGCTGCTCGGAACCCGTTCGACGGCGCCGCTCCCGTTGCCGCGCTGGCTTGCTGCCGGGCTGGCGGACGCGTCGGTGGATGAGATCGCCCTGCGCGTCCAAGCCGAAGACGTGCCCGAACTCGCCGCGCTGTTGCAAACCGATGCAGCACTCGTCGAGTCGCTGCGGCTTCGCAACGACGGCTGCATCGGAGCGATCTGTGACGGTGCCCGCGGCGTGCACGCGGTCGACGAAGACGCCGGCGCTCTTCCGAATATCTGGCTCGCCGCGGCGCATGCATCGGAGGCGGCGGACCGCCTCGGCGCAGCCTTGCAACTCTACGTGGCGGCGCAAGCGCACGCCGATGTCGCCCGAATGCTCAACCGCTACGGTTTCGATCTACACGATGGCGGCGCAGCGGACATCGTTTTTGCCGCCATCACCGCGCTACCGCCGGAAATGCGCCGCGGCATCGCGATAGCGCTGACGCTCGAAGCGATCGACGAGTCCTATCGCGGCCGCTACGACGTTTCCGAGGCCTGGTTTGAAAACGCGCTGCGGCTGGCGCGCGACGACGCGCAACGCCTGCGCATCGAGATCGCGTTCGCGGTCGAACTCCTGCGGCGGGGACGAACCGACGCGTACGACCGCCTCGAAACGTTGTCGCGTAGTGCCGGCGGCGCGCACACCGTGCCGATCCTCGCCTCACTCGCCACGGCACATGCGAGCGCCGGACGCATAGGACAAGCGGAAGCATGCGCAGCCGAGGCCGTGGCCGCGCTCGATATGGTCGATGATGTGGCCGTTCGCGCGACCGTTCATCAGCGCGCCGCATTTGTGGCCCTCAGCGCCGGCGACCCCGAGCGAGCCGAACATCACGCAGACTTGGCAGCATCGCTGGCTCAAGAGCATGGGAACGACGACCTCGTCGCGGTGGCCCGCAGCGTCTCATATGTGGTTGCATTCTCGTACAACGACGATCAAGTGCAGGCACTGCAGGCACTGCACGACATCGCAAAGGCGGCCGCCCGTCTCGGTAACGCGATTTTTCGGCGCTTCGCGCTGATCGGCACCTATTTGATCGAAGCCGAACGTTGCAATGGCCCGGCGCTCGCAGAGTTGGATGCGCAACTCGCGGGTGAGGAAATCGAGGCGAGCCTGCAACACGTCGAAGAAGGGCTTCTGCCGGCCCGCGCGCTCGAGTGCACGTGGTCCGGTGAGTTCGACGCCGCGTACAGGTTGCTGGGTTCGAGTGCAGGGCGACAGAGTTCGCCCGAAACGCGTGCATTGCGCTGGGCGGAGATTGCCTTGTACGGTGCAATTGCCGGCGCATCCGATGCCGCCGGCACGCTTGCGCAAGCGCACAGCGAACTCGCGCGGATCGAAGACCGCCACAGCGTCGAAACGTTGCGCGCCGAGCTGCTCGCCGCGCTAGCGTCGATGGTGCGCGGCGAAAGCGGCAACGCGCGTGCCTTGCTGCAGACGACCGCGACCGATATCGGGCGTTGGCCGCGCTTTGCACCGTTTCATGAAGCACTGGAGTCGATTGCCGGGCCTAGCGATGCGCGTGACGCAGAGTCGCTGCTAGCGTCGCTCGAACGGATGCACGAGAACGGCCTCGGCGGCTGGGCACGAATGATCGCAGCGATCCCATACGACCGGCTTCCGCTGCCGTGGAGCTTGCGGTGA
Source organism: Vulcanimicrobiota bacterium (assembly GCA_963845455.1). GTDB lineage: Bacteria > Vulcanimicrobiota > Vulcanimicrobiia > Vulcanimicrobiales > Vulcanimicrobiaceae > Lustribacter. The sequence goes on from CAWJSM010000013.1 coordinate 149,126, forward strand.
CGGCTTCGGTCGATATTTCGTTGCGCCGCGAGCTCGCGGCTGCCATCGTGGCGGAGGCGTGCTCCGGTCGCCAGACCGTCCTCGAGCAACTCGTCGCGACGGCGTTTGCGGATCGTGTTGCCGGTGCCCGGACCGGGCGCGGTTTCTTGCAACTGGCGCTGTGGGCAGAGCGGACGTGCGAGCGCTACGGCGCCTTCCCGCGCATTGCCGCGCTCCTGCGGGTGGCCTGTCCGGTGGCGCAAGACGAATTGCGGCGCGCGAACGTGGCGACCGACTCACTCGAAAGCGACCTGCAGACACTGGATGCCGCAATCGCCACCAAACTTGCCGAACTCGCAAGCGCCGGCGCTCCGCTAGTCCACGCCGTTTCAGATGGCATCGATGAGGCGATCGGCGCCTTTTTGGTGCGCCTGGACGATAACGATCCGCTGAGCGCCGAACACTCGCGGGCGGTATCGCTCTGGTGCCGCCGGCTCGCGCGCCGCCTCGACCTGCGCGAGGAGCAGCGGCTGTACGTCGCGCGGGGCGGATTGCTGCACGATGTTGGAAAAACGCTGACGCCGCGCGAGATTTTGCTCGCTCCCCGCTCGTTGACTGAGGCCGAGTTCGCGACGATGCGCGATCACACGACGGATGGGGCTGCGATGGTGCGCGAGGTCGAACGCCTGCGTCCCTTTGCTCAGCTGGTGGCAAGCCATCACGAACGCCCTGACGGCAACGGATACCCCGACCGCTTGCGCGGCGATGAAATCTCCCTTGATCTGCGCATCATCAGCGTGGCCGACTGCTTCAACGCGATGATCGGCCGCCGGCCGTATCGCCAGCCGATGTCACCCTCGGTCGCTCTCGACCAGTTGGTCAAGCACCGCGAGACCCAGTTCGATCCGCTGGTCGTCGAAGCGATGATCGACATTGTCGAGCATCCGGAGGACTGAACTGGCGCGAACGGAAGCGTGCGCGCAATGAGAGCCGCTGCGTTTCCGGTTTCCGACGTGGACCCGTACTCGACGGATGCGATGACCGATCCGTATCCGCTGCACGCGGTGCTGCGCGATCTGGGTCCGGTCGTGCGCCTGCGGTCAGTACGATTGCTGGGCGGTCGCGCGTTACGAAGACGTCAACGCCGTGCTCCTCGACTGGGAGACCTACGCGTCGGGCGCGGGCGTCGGCCTCGCGAATTTCCGCAACGAAAAACCCTGGCGCGTGCCCAGCATCATCCTCGAAGCCGATCCGCCGCTGCATACGCGCACGCACAAGATTCTCGCGCGCGTCATGACGCCGCAAGTGCTGCGCGATTTCCGTCCGGTCTTCGAGGCCGAGGCGAAGCGGCTCGTCGATACGCTGCTCGAGCGGCGCGACGTTGACGGCATGGCCGACATCGCGCGCGCGTTTCCGGAGAAAGTCTTCCCCGACGCCGTCGGTCTGCCGAGCGAAGGCCGCGAGAACCTTGCTCCCTACGGTGACATGGTGTTCAACGCCGTCGGTCCGCGCAACGCGCTGGTCGAGCAGTCCATGGCGAGCGCCGGAACGGTGATCCCGTGGATCATGCAATCGTGCTCGCGCGCCGGCCTCACCAAGGACGGGCTCGGAGCGGAGGTCTACGCGGCGGTCGATGCGGGCGAGGCGACCGAAGAAGAAGCCGGGATGCTCGTGCGTTCCCTGCTTTCGGCAGGCTTGGATACGACGATCGCCGCGATCGGTAACGCGCTCGTTGCGTTCGCGCGCTTTCCGGAGCAGTGGGCGCTGCTCCGCGAAACGCCGTCGCTCGCCCGCTCGGCGTTCGATGAAGCGATGCGGCTGGAATCGCCGGTGCAAGCGTTCTTCCGGACAACGTCGCGCGCGACCGAACTCGCCGGCGTCCCGTTAACGGAGGGCGAGAAGGTGCTCGTGTTTTTCGCCGCCGCGAATCGCGATCCACGGCGCTGGGATGATCCCGACGTCTTCGACATCCGGCGCAAGAGCGGCGGTCACGTCGCGTTCGGCGTAGGCATTCACCGCTGCGTCGGCGAGGCGCTCGCCGAAATCGAAGGCGAGATCATCCTTACCGAACTCGCGCGCCGCGTACGCACCATCACGCCCGCGGGCGAGCCCGTGATTCACCTCAACAACTCGCTGCGAAGCTTTGCCCGGATCCCGTTACGCCTGACGCCGGCGTAGTTACCCCACGCAGCGCTGAAAGTCGTGCTCGGTCTGGCGGTTGACGTGCAGGCCGAGCGTGACCCGCGTGCCCTTGCCCGGGCGTGCTGCGTACGCTGCACAGGTCGGCGCAGCGCTGCATGATCGGCAGGCCCCGGCCGCGTTCGGCGAAGGCATCCGGCAGCGGCTTCGCAAGCGAACGGTCGTTCACCGGGAACCCGACGCCGCGGTCGCGTACCGCGGCGAACAGCCGGTCATCGAGCAACCAGGCGCTCACTTCGATCGGCTCGAGGCTGTGCGCGTGCTCGATGGCGTTGGCGAGCGCTTCGCCCACCGCCGTCATGAAATCGGTCAGGTCTGCGTCGCGGATGCCGTTCGCCTCAGCGAACGTCAGGAGCTCTTGGCGAACGTACGCGCCGAGGCGCGCGTCCGGGGGTACGGATAGGCGCAGCTGCGCCCCCCGCGCCGTGTGCCGTCGCTCGTTGTCCGTCATTTTTGCACTGCTTCCGATCCCGCGCCCGCCGGGATGCCGCCTGAACGCGTCGATCCTTACAATACCCTGTTAGAAGGGACCTATAACGGCGGGCACCCTCATCTTCCGCGCCGTAGAACGCCGCTATATGGCGACCTACAGCAAACCAACCGGCGATGAACTAACCGAACTCGCAAAAGAGGCAGCAAGCGCTCGCGCTCGCATCACTACCGAGAAAGGTGACATCGTCTTCACGTTCTATCCCGATGCCGCTCCGCAACATTCAGCGGCGTTCATCAAGCTGGCGCGGGCCGGCTTTTACGACGGCCTCACCTTCCACCGCGTCGAGCCCGGCTTCGTGATCCAAGGCGGCTGCCCCGACGGCAACGGCACGGGCGGACCCGGCTATAACCTCGATGCGGAATTCAGCGACAACCCGCACATCACCGGAACGGTCGCGATGGCGCGCAGTTCGAACCCGAACTCGGCCGGCTCGCAGTTCTACATCTGTCTCGGCGACGCGCCGTTTCTCAACAAGCAGTACACGGTCTTCGGCCACGTGGTCGAAGGGCAGTCCGTCGTCGATGCGATCCGCAAGGGCGACGTCATGACGACCGTCACGATCGAAGAAAAACCCTAGTGGCTGATGCGGCGCATCGCGTTGTCGATGCGCTCCGCGAACTCGGCGACCTCGCCGTAGGCTAAGCCCGGATAATCGAGGTCGCGGGTGAGCAGCACCAGGATGTACGGTGCCTCGCTCAGCGGGTCGACGATCGCCGCATCGCTGCGCACGTTGTCGAGCTCGCCCGTTTTGTTCGCGATCGGCACGTGCCGCTGCACGCCGGCCGGAATCATCTCGCGATACTGCTGCCCGAGCATCGTCTGCACCATCGCGCGGCATGAAGCCGGCGAAGCGACGGTCGGAATGCCTTCGTGTGCGCCGCGTTCGATCTCGTAGAGCAGCACGCCGATGTCGTGCGGCGTCGTCACGTTGAGGTTGCGCCGTCCGGGCGGAACTTCGCCGGCAAAGTGGCGCGCCAGAACCGTTTTGGTCATCCCGGCCCGGTGAATCGTCTCGTTGATCGCGGTGAACCCGAAGTGGCTGATCAGGGCGTTGGAGGCGATGTTGTCGCTGTACTTGATCATCGCGTTGACGAGCACGCCGATCGGCCAGCGCTGGCCCGAATGCGCGTCGCCGAGAATCGGTGCGCCTTCCGTGATGTCGCCGGGCAGCAGCGTGACGTACTCGTCGGGCGAGGCAGTCTTGCGTTCGTAGGCGCGATAGACCGTCAGCATGATCGGCAGCTTGATGATCGAGGCTGCGGCAAAGACTTCGTCCGCGCGCACGGAGACGAGCGGCGGTGCGGGCGTAAGCGTGCGGCAGTAGATGCCGATGATGCCCGGAAAGCGGTCGACGAGATCGGCCACCGGAATCGTCTGCGCGCGAGCGGGCCGCGGTGCGGCGAGGGCCGCCGCGCTGCCGGCCATGAATGCGCTGCGCTGCATTAGCGCAACTGCCCGATGATGAAGTGAGCGGTGAATTCCCCCAGCGCGCGCAGACGCGGCTTCAGCCACGCGGCCTGCGCGGGGCACGTCAGCTCGCCGTATTCGATCAGCATCTTTTGCGGGGCATCGACCTTGTGAAAACCGTAGTAGTGCTCTTCATTCGAACTGATGTTCTCGCCCGCAACGTGGAAGGGGAAGTAGCTGCGGTACGCGCGTTCCCACGCGGCGACGAATTTATGCGAAGTCGTGGCCGGAAAGCCGACCGACGTCCCGCTCGCGCACGGCGGCTCGGCGCCGTCGAAGTGGATGAAGATCGCGACGCGCGCGCTATCGTGCTGCGGGTAGTCGGCCGGGCGCCGCGCGACGCGCAATCCGGCTGCGCGCAACGTCGCGGTCATCGCGTCGGCAACGATCGGCGTCCACACGATTTCGCGCCCGGCGGCCGAACTTGCGCCGATGTTGCAGGCGTGCACGTGATTGGGGGCACATGAGGCGGGCCGGCCTTCATGACCGGCTTGGACGACGACGTCGACCGCCTCTGCGCGGGCCATCGCCGTGGCGGAAAGCCATGCGGCAACGACGGCGACCAGAAAGCGCTTCATGCGCCTTCCTTCAACTCCCGGTGCCTTGATACCGGTCGAGACCGATGCGCCAAAACGCGTACGCGATGCCGAGGCACACGATGCCGACGAGCGGCGTGAGCAGCCCAACCGCCGGATTGAGGTGCAGCCCGGTCTCAGACTTGTGTAAGAGAAACGTTGCCGGGAAGTAGTTCATGAACGCGAACGGCAAGACGAAGGCGAGCGCGACGCGCACGCCGCGCTGGTAGATCGAGATCGGATAGCGCGAGAAATCCTGTTCGAGCGACATGATGACCCAGCGCAGCGAATCGATGCGGATGAACCAGAACGAGACCGTCGCGATCGCGAGGTTGATGCCGAAGTCGATCAGCGCGCCGCCGATCGCCACCAGCGGCACGTACGCCAGGAAGAGCGCGTCGACGTGCACGCCGCTGAACGGCACGACGACGGCGAAGTAGACGAACGAGAGGATCAGCTCGTCGGGCCAGATCTGCTGCGGCACCGTCATCGCTTGAAACAGCGTATCGAGCGGGCGCACGAGAAAGCGGTCGAAGCGTCCCTCACGGATGAACTCGGGCACGTTGCCGACCGAGAAGAAGAACGTGTTGTGCACGGCGTGGCCGAGAAACCACAGACCGTACATGAACGCCGTCTGGCGAAAGTTCCAACCGTTGATCGAGGGAAAGTTGCGCAGCGTCACCCACAGCGCGACGATCGCCGTCGCGTGATAGATCACCGTGAAACCGCCCCACATCAGGAAGTTGGCGCGGTACTCGAGCATCGTGAGCAGGTTGATGCGCCAGTATCGTGCGTACGTGGTCAAATAGGATCGCCGGTGTACCACCGCTTCCCGGTTGTCTGCGCCGGAAAGGCATCCCTGGGGCCCGAAGGCCTCGGCTGTGTCCATTCGCATCGGCGTGCGCGAGCCGTACCGGCTCGATCTCACCGCCAACGTGCTGCGCCGGCTCTCGACCAACGTGGTCGACCACTTCGACGGTACGACGTACCGCCGGCTCATCGGCGACGTGACGTCACCGGCGCTGCTGAGCGTCACGCAAACCGGCCCGGCCGAACTCACGGCCGAGATCGAAAGCTCCGGTGCGGCGTACGATCCGCGGGTGCTGGTCGAACGCATGCTCGGCATCGACGTCGATCTCGAGCCGTTCTACCGCGCCGCCAAGAGCATCGCGTGGCTCGCGCCGCTCGTTGCGGGCGCGCGCGGCGTGAAGCCGCCGCGCTACCCGACGGTCTGGGAAGCGTGCGTCAACGCGATCGTCTACCAGCAGATCAGCATTCACGCGGCCGGCGCGATCCTGCGCCGTACGATCGAGCGTTTCGCTGCGCCCGTGCCGCTCGGCGACGCAGCGCTCTACGCCTTTCCCGGTCCGCAAATCATCGTCGACGCGGATGCCGTGGAATTGCGCAAGCAAGGGCTGAGCATCAACAAGGTCACGTCGCTGCGCGCGGTCGCGCGCGCGATTCTCGACGGTGAGATCGACGAGGCGGCGTTGACGCTGCTGCCGACCGGCGAACTGATGGCGTCGCTGGCCGCCCACCGCGGTATCGGCCCGTGGACCGCTGCCGTGATCGCCCTACGCGGTTTCGGCCGTCTCGATCTGTTCCCCATGAATGATTCCGGCGTCGCGCGCAGCGTGAAAGACCTCTCCGGCAGCACGAACGTCGACGTCGAGGAACTCCTCGGCCGACTTGGCGATCAGCGCGGCATGCTCTACTACCACTTGCTGCTCGGCCGCCTCGTCGCGCGCGGCGACGTGGAACTCGCTCCAATCCCGACGGTGTCCTAGGCGGCATGCTAAACGATCCAGTTCCGTGCACGCACTTGGACACCATCCGTCCGGTGCATCCGAAGACGAACGGCTGCGAAGAGTGTCTCAAGATGGGCGACACGTGGGTGCACCTGCGCTTGTGCCTCGAGTGCGGTCATGTCGGCTGCTGCGATGACTCGAAGAACAAACACGCCACGAAACACTTCCGCATCACCCAGCACCCGATCATCCGCTCGCTCGAGCCGGGCGAAAATTGGAAGTGGTGCTACATCGACAAAGTCGGCTGGGAATAAACACCACGCGGGTTTTCGCAGCGCTGCTCTTCGTGGCGCTGGCGGCGATGTACGCGGCTTGCGCCGGACGGCGGCGCGGCGGTGCGGCATACGTGGACGATTCCGGATACGCTGCGGGTCATTTCGGCAAATATTCCGCGTACGCTCAATCCGATTTTGGCGACGCAAACGGTTGAAGCATCGATCGCGCGACTGACGACCGACATTCTCGTTTCTGCCGATGCGCACGGCACGTTGGTGCCGCGGCTGGCGCGTGAGATTCCGTCGCGCGCGAACGGCGGGATCAGTGCGGACGGGCTGACGATCACGTATCATCTGCGCGCCGGGCGTGCGTGTGGCAGGACGGCGTTCCGTTCACGAGCCGCGATGTGAAGTTTACCTACGACGCGATCATGAATCCGGCCAACGACGTGATCTCTCGCCACGGCTATGACATCGTGCGCAGCGTCGACACGCCCGACCCGCTGACGGTCCGCTTCCATTTGCGCAAACGGTTCGCGCCGTTCGTTTCGGTCGTATTCGGCGAGAGCGATAGCCCGTACGGCGTTTTGCCCGCCCACGTTCTGGCGAAATATTCGAGCCTCAACGACGTGCCGTTCAACTCGGCGCCGATCGGGACGGGACCGTTCAAGTTCGTGCGCTGGGTGCGCGGCGACCGCATCGAATTCGTCAGCAACGAGCAGTACTATCTCGGGCGCGCCGAAGATCAAACACCTCATCTGGCGGTTCGTACCGGATGAGAATACCGAGATGCAGCAGATGCGGGCGCACGAAGCCGACTGGATGTACGAGGCCTCGGTTGGTGCCTACAACGCGATCCGCGCGATTGCCGACGTCGCCGTCGTGTTACCGAACGTCAACGGCTACGAAGGGCTGATGATCAATTCGGGCCGCGGGCCGACCGCGGATCCGCGACTGCGCCGCGCGCTCGTGATGGCGCTCGACAAGGCCCGGCTCACGAACGATCTCACGTACGGCGCCGGCACCGTTGCCACCGGCGATCTGCCGGCGTTCATGTGGGCGTACGACCCGCAACTGCGCAATCTGCCCTATGCGCCCGACGAAGCGCGCCGCGCAACTCGCGGCGCTCGGCTATACCGCGGCGAATCCGCTCGTGCTCGATATGGTGTACGAGCAGAGTCAGGCTGTTTCGCGTTCGCTGGCCGTGCAGATCCAAGAGGCGCTGCACGGCATCGGTGTCGAGGTGCACGCGCGCGCGCAGCTGAGCACGCAAATGTACGCCGGCTACGGCGCGGGCGGCACGCTCTCACGCGGCAACTACCAGATCGCGATCTACCAATGGTACTCGGGCATCGACCCGGACAACTCGGCAACGCTCTTGTGCTCGAGCCGTCCCCCCGGCGGTTACAACCAGTCGTTCTACTGTTCGGCTGCCATGGATGCGGCGCAGGCTAAGGCGCTCACCAGTTACGACATTCCCGAACGGAGACGCGCGTACGCAACGATCGAGGCATTGGTCATCCATGACGCGCCGATCGATTTCTTGTGGTGGTTCCGCAACATTCAAGTCCTCAATCCCGATCTGCACGGGTTCGATCCGAACCCGGTTGTCGAGACCTGGGACATCCGCAGTTGGTCAATCTGAGTGGCGGCCCCTCGACAAGCTCGGGGTGACACGTGTGGGGTTAACCGCCTTGTACGACGACGCGCCTGAGAGCGCCGCGCCACACGAACATCGCGAGGATCGCGAAGCCTGCGGTCCAAGCGATTTGAGTTGCGAACGCGGCGGGGTAGGCGCTGGGCGGAATGTTTCCGAGATAGATCAGCAGCGGGGTTGAGTAGACGGCTGCGAAGGGCAGCGCGAGTACGATCTGCTGCAGAAAGCCGGGGAAGAAGATCAGCGGCACGATCTGGCCGCCGAGCAGATCGCTCACCCAGCGGATGATCAGCTGAATGGCAAACGTCTCGAGCGTCCAGAACGCGATCGAGTTCATCAGGAAGTTCATCAAGAAGTTCACGATATAGCCGAGCGCAAAACTGACGGCGAACGCCAGCAGCACCGCGGGTGAGGGCACGTCGATGTGCACGATAAAGAGCGCGAGCAGCAGTGAGGGCACGATCAGCACCGCGTGCAGCAGCGTTTGACCGAAGCCGTCGCTGAAGAAGTAGAGCGGCAGGTTGATCGGTTTCATCAAGTCGGTCGCGATCGAGCCTTCGCGTACGCGGTCGCGAATGATGCGGGTGCCGTCGATCTCGAGCACCAGCGACATCAACAGCGCGATCGAGGTGTACGTCAGGATAGCGTGCAACGGCACGCCCGCCGGTGCGGCGTTTTGAGCGTACAATGCCACCCACACCATCTTCATTAAATACAGTCGGGCGAGCAGCGAGCCGACGTTGGTGAAAACCTCCATGCGGTAGGTCGCTTCGCGCGCGAAGGCCTTTTTGGCAAACTCCAGATACGGGGCAGCGCGGAACTTCACGTGGCGGCCGGTTCTCCGTCGGGCTCGATCACGTAACCGTCGCGGTAGATGCGGCGGATGATCGACTCGAGTTCCGGCTCCTCGATCGAGATGTCGCTGACCGCGTAGCGTTCGGTGACGCGGCGGACCAGCGCCTCGGCCGACATCGTCCGCCGGTCGAAGCGGAAGCGCGCGATGGTGGGCGTCGTGAGTTCGGCCTCCGTGTCTTCGATCTCGACGTGGGTCTGAGGCTCGCACAGCTCGACCACCAGCGTGCGGTGCGTGCCGTACTCATCGCGCAGCGTCTCGACCGCGCCGTCGAAGATCAGCGTGCCGCGGTCGATCAGCACGATGCGCCGGCACAGCCGCTCGACGTCGGCCAAGTCGTGCGTCGTGAGGATGAACGTGGTGCCGCGTTCGCGGTTGATGTCGGCGATGAAGGTGCGGATCGCTTCTTTGGCCACCACGTCGAGCCCGATCGTCGGTTCGTCGAGGAACACGACGCGCGGGTCGTGCAGCATCGCCGCCGCAAAATCCCCGCGCATGCGCTGACCGAGCGAGAGCTGGCGCACGGGCGTGTTGAGGAAGTCGTCCATCTCCAGGAGCTTCGTGAAGTAGTCCATGTTTTCGCGATAGCGCTGCGCCGAAACGTCGTAGATCGCGCGCAGCAGTTCGAACGACTCGACGAGCGGCAGATCCCAGTAGAGCTGCGAGCGCTGCCCGAACACGACCCCGATGTTGCGCGCGTTCTCGCTGCGCTTTTCATACGGCACGATGCCCGCGACGCGCACTTCGCCCGAGGTCGGGACGAGGATGCCGGTGAGCATCTTGATCGTGGTGGATTTGCCCGCGCCGTTGGGCCCGATGTAGCCGACCAGTTCGCCCGCGTCCAGCGACATCGTCACGCCGGTGACCGCGACCTTGTCGACGTACTCGCGGGAGAAAAGCGTTTTGAGCGCGCCGCCGGCCCCCGGAGTCCGCTTGACGGAGCGGAAGACCTTCCGCAGCTCGCGCGTCTCGATGATCGGCATGGGTTTGCGTTTCGACCCGGACCTGCCGGTCCATCCGCGGAAGCAGGGGCTCGTGATCATCACGATTTCGCGCGAGTACGGGGCAGCCGGCCGGGCCGTCATCCACGGGCTCGCCGAGCTGCTCGGGTATCGCTTGCTCGACGAGGATCTGCCGGTCGTCGTCGCCGCGCGGCTGGGCACCTCGCCCGAAGCCGTCGAGGGCATCGAGTACCAGAACATTGGTTTCGGACGGCGCCTCCTGCGCTCGCTCAGCGTCGCGATGCCCGAAGCGTTTCAGCCGGCCCCGGAGGTCGAAGACATCGAGGCGATCACCCAGCGCGAGATCGAGCGCCTGATCCACGAAGCGGCCGACGGCGGCAACGTGATCGTCGTCGGGCGGCTGGGCAACGTCGTGCTGCGCGAGCGCCCCGACGTGCTGCGCGTGTTCCTCACCGCGCCGCTCGAGTGGCGCATCGCGCACATCGCCGAATCGCTCGGCATGACCCCGGCTGCGGCGCGCACCGAGATCGCGCGCGTCGACGGCGGCCGCCGCAATTACGCGCGCGAGCAGTACGATTTCGACTGGGGCGATCCGCACTACTACGATTTGGTCTTGGACGTCGCGCGCTTCGGTGTTGCGGGGGCAATCGCGCTGATCGATGCCGCGCGCGGCACGATCGGATGACGGCGGCCGAAAAGGCGATCGGCGCGGGCGAACGCCCCGTCCCCAACATCCAGGGAAGCCTGCTCGGACCGTTCCGCTATCGCGACTTCTCGCTGCTCTGGAGCGGGCTGTTCATCGGCAACATCGGGACGTGGATCCAGTTCACCGCGCTCGGCTACTACGTTGCGCGCCTTGCGCCGAACGCCGGCCTCGGCTCGTTCTACATCGGGCTGCTCGGCGCATCGCGCATGGTTCCGGTCCTGCTCGCCTCGCCCTATGCAGGCGTCCTCGCCGATCGCTACTCGCGCCGCCCGATCTTGCTCAGCACCAACATCATGACGATGATCTTGGCCGTGATCCTTGCCGCGACGCTGCTGACCAATACCGCGTCGTTGCCCGTGATTTTGGCGATCAGCGCGATGCAGGCCGCGACGCAGTCGTTCGATGCGCCGGCGCGGCAGAGCTGGGTCTCGATCCTCGTGCCGCGCGAGCTGGTGGGCAATGCGATCGGACTGAACTCATTCGCGTTCAACACGCCGGCGGTCGCGGGACCGCCGCTGGCCGGCATCCTGATCTTCGCCGCCGGCATCGCACCGTGCATGATCGTCAACGCTATCGTGAAGTTCGCGGTGGTGCTGGCGCTGATCTTCATGCGCCCCTCGCCGCCGAGTTCCACCAAACGTACGCCGTTTTGGCCGGCGTTTCTCGAGAGCGTGCGCTTCATCTACGCGCACTCGGCGCTGCGCTGGATCTACTTGATGATGATCGTCACCGCGCTTTCCGTGCGCTCGTATACGTTTCTGCTGCCGGCGTACGCCGTCCACGTGCTGCACACGGACGCGCGCGGATTGGGTGCCTTGATGGCGGCGTCGGGCGTCGGTGCGGTCGTCGGCGCGCTCCTGATTGCGGCATTCAACGTGCGCAAGCGCGCGGTGCTGTGGTTCGTTTCGGGCTGCATCGCCTCGCTCGGCGTCGCGACGCTCGGCGTCACCGACAGCGTCCTGTGGGGTTCGCTCGTGCTCGGCTTCGTCGGGCTCGGCACGCAGAGCTTCATCGGTTCCTCGAACGTGCTGGTGCAGACGCTGGCGCCCGACGAGATGCGCGGGCGCGTGATCTCGGTCTACTCGATGATCGCGCTCGGCCTGGTGCCCGGCGGGGCGCTCGTGATCGGAACGATCGCGCGTTTCACCGACTTGCGGATGGTCTTCATCGTGGCGGGTATCATCTGCACGGCGGTGGGGGTGTGGACGTTCAGCGCGCATCCGAAGTTGCGCGCCAGTTGAGCGGAGCGGGCGAGGTCACGATCTTCCTGATCCTCGCGCTGATCGCGGCGCTGGCGGTCGTGGCGAAGTGGACGCGTCAGCCGTATCCGATCGTGTTCTTGCTGGGCGGCATCGCGCTAGCGTTCGTGCCCGGCGTGCCGGTCATCAAGCTGGCGCCGGATCTGGTCTTTCTCGTGTTCTTGCCGCCGCTGATTTTCGGCGACGCGTTCGTCACCGATTTCCGCCAGTTCAAACGTTTCATCAAGCCGATCGTGCAGCTCGCGACCGGGCTCGTCGTGCTGACGTCGGTCAGCGTCGCCTTCGTCGCCCACTGGGTCATCGGCTTGCCGCTCGACGTCGGCTTCGTGCTCGGCGCGATCCTCTCGCCGACCGACACGGTTGCCACCGACGCGATCGCCGAGGAAACCGGCATGCCGCAGCGCCTGCTGACCGTACTCGGCGGCGAGAGCCTGATCAACGATGCGACCGGGCTCGTGCTCTACAAGTTCGCCGTCGCGGCGGTGATGATCGGGACGTTCTCGCTCGGCAGCGCGCTCGCGCAATTCGCCTACGTCGCGATCGTCGGGATCGCGGTCGGTATCGCGGGCGGCGTGGTGGCCCGGCGTGTCACGCGCTTTCTCTACGAACACAATCTCACCGACGACGTGATCTCGGTGACGATCACGCTGATCACCCCGTTCCTCGTCTATCTCGCCGCCGACCGGCTGGGCGGTTCCGGCGTGCTGGCGGCCGCGGCGGGCGGGCATGTATCTCAGCCGTCAGGGCGGCGGCATGTATACGCCCGAGGCGCGCCTGATCGGCCGCAGCGTTTGGAACACGCTGTTCTTCGTGTTCAACGGGGCGCTGTTCATCATTCTCGGCCTGCAGCTGCGCTCGATCTTTGCGGAGCTGGCGATCTTCCCGGCGGCGACGCTCGCGCAGTACGCCGGGGCTATCGCCGGCACGGTGATCGCTGTGCGGCTCGCGTGGGTGGCGGCGGCCGCGCTGACGCGACGGTTCGACGTCCGCACCGTCGCCCGCGAGGGCGGCACGCTGCCGTGGTCGTGGGCGTTCGTTTTGGGCTGGTCGGGGATGCGCGGCATCGTTTCGCTGGCGGCGGCGCTGTCGATTCCGGAGGCCGTCAACGGCGGCTCGCCGTTTCCCGCGCGCGATCTGATCCTGTTCATTACGTTCGCCGTGATCCTGGTCACGCTGCTCGGACAGGGACTGACGCTACCGTGGTTTATCCGCTGGTTTCACGTCGTCGATGACGACACCGGCGAGCGGCCGCGCGCGGCCGCTCAGATGCGCGTGGCCGAAGCCGCGCTCGCCCGGCTGAAAGAGCTGGAAGACAGCTTTGCGACGGCCGCGCAGTGGGAAGTCGCCGGCCGGCTGCGGTTCCGTTTCGAAGAGACGATCGAGCACTACAGCGCCGTCGAAGGCCGACGACTCGCGAGCACAGACCTCGAACGGGAACTGATCCGCCAAACCATCGACGCCGAACGTGCCGCCCTCAATGATATGCGGCATGCCGGCGAGATCGCCGACGAGGTCTTCCGCCGCATGCAATACGACATCGACCTCGCCGAATCGCGCCTACTCCTTGATTAGGGCGGCAGAATCTACGTGTAGAGTTTGCGCGGACGCGACGAAGTAGTAGTCGACGAGCCGGAAGCCGCCCCGTTCGAGCGAGAGGCGGGCGCGTTCGTCGAGCAGGTGGATGCCGGCGCAGACGAGGCGCCCTTCGGTCGGCGACGAGCCGATCGGCGGCAGTCGCGGCGATCGCCGCGCCGTAGCCGTTGCCGCGGTGCGGCTGGTGGACGGCGACCCGCAGCTCCGACCAGTTCTTGTCGATCGCGTCGGTGATGGCGACGCCGACGGCTTCGTGGCCGATCTCGGCGATGAGGATCTTCGGATCGTCGATGGCCGCCGGCTTGTTCGCGGGCCATTTCGCCGAGCACGAGGGAGTCGCGCATCGACCCTTCGCGCAGCGTCACTTTGACCGGCAGCGGCGGCGCGTGGCGGAAAACGAAGGCGTCGCCCTCGATCGTGATGTCCAGTTCGAGCCCTTCAGGGCGCCGCGGATGACGTCGTCGCCGCCGAAGAAGCGGATCGCGCCGGCGTTGGTCTGCTGGAACGCGTCGGCCATGCGGCGCGGGGCCTTCTCGCCCTCGGTGACGTCGAACCGCACCATCGTGTCCGGCGATGTAGATGGTGCCGTCGGCCATCCAGGCGATGGCGACGGCGCGGCCGCCGTCGCGAATCGGCACGCCCCGCGCGCGTTTCCGGACCAGGCGGGCATAGGCAAGTTCCGGGAATCCGTCGAGATACATAATCAGTAAAAAAAAGAGCGAGCCGGTGTTAGCGACTCGCTCGTAACCTCCGTGGTCGCAGTTAGGCCGCGGCCGCTTTTTTACGGCGAGGAGCGGATTTCTTCCGGCGAGTGGTCTTACGGACGACCTTCTTGGCCGCCGCCTTCTTGCGCGACGGTTTTCTTCTTCCGAGCGGTTTTCTTTTTAGCGGTCTTTTTCTTGGCGGCTTTCTTACGCGTGGTCTTCTTGCGAGCCGTCTTTTTTGCGCCCTTTTTCTTGGCCGCTTTCTTACGGGGGGCTGCCTTCTTGCGCGGAGCCGACTTCTTCTGGTCTTTTTTGCCGAAGTCGACTTCTTACGCGTGGCTTTCTTACGAACTGCCATCGTTTCGATAGTCCTCTCTCCAAACGCTTGCGCGAGTGGTGCTACCGACGGGGCCGTGCGGGCATCCGCCGGCTAGTGTTGCACACGTTATATCACTCAGAAGGATTTTGCGCAACAACTCCCGCGCGCAGCGCGTGATGCCGAACACTTCACGGCGTACGATGGTGTCAGCGAACTCCACGATCAGCGCACCGTAGCGCTCTTCCACCACACGTCGCCGTTTCAACTTTGAGGGTCGGCGTGAGTTCGCCGGCTTCGATCGTGAGATCGCGCGGCCAAGACGCCGGCCCAGCGAATCTGTTCGAACGTCGCCAGGTCGGCGGTTTTGCGGGCGCATTCCGCGGCGACGAATCGCCGCACGTCGTCGCGCGCGGCGAGTTCCGCGGCCGGCGTGCCGGGCGGAATCTCCATGCGACTGCAGACCGCCGCCCAGTTCGGCGAGATCGAGCGCCGCCGGATGCGGCATCCCGTTGCCGAACACCGTCGACCTGCGCGATGAACGGGGAACGCATGACCGCCGGCCTCGACGCGGGCGGGCGAGATGAATTTGCCGCCGCTCGTTTTGAAGATCTCGTTTTTGCGGTCGATGATCGCGCAGGTAGCCGTCGGCATCGAGCGTGCCGACGTCGCCCGTCGCGAGCCAGCCGTCGCGTATGCGCGCGGCGGTCGCGTCGGGATTGTGGAAGTAGCCCTGCATCACGTTCGGGCCGCGCACGAGAATCTCGCCGTCCTCCGCGATCCGCACGTCGACGCCGGGAATCGCGCGGCCGACCGTACCCAAGCGTGACGCACCGGGACGGTTTGCCGTAACGACCGGCGAGCATTCGGTGAGCCCGTAGCCTTCCATGATCGGCATTCCGGCCGCTTCGAACGTCAGGGCGATATCGAGATGCAGCGCCGCGCTGCCGCTGACGAAAACGCGCAGCCGGTCGCAGCCGAGTTGCGGCCGGAGTTTGCTCAGCACGAGTTTTTGGGCGAGCGCGTACTGTAGCCGCAGGGCGGGACCACGCGCGGTGCGCGTCGAGTTCGGCGCGCTTGTAGTGCCGCCCGATCGGTAAGCGCCCACGGCACGAGCTTGGCCTTGAGGCCGCCCGGCTGCGCGCGCCTTCGCGACGATGCCGGCGAAGGTGCGTTCGAAGATGCGCGGGACGCAGAACACGATGACCGGCCGCACCGAGCGCAGGTCGTCGAGCAGCGTCTCGATCCGCCGATTGACGTAGATTTGCGCGCCGCGGATCAGGTAGCCGAAGACGTTGATGCTTTCGTAGATGTGCGCGTACGGCAAGATCGAGAGCACCGGATCGCCGGGCCGGATCAAGTCGGGAATCGGATCGAAGGCCGCGTGCGCGTTCGAGCTGAGGTTGCCGTGCGAGAGCATCACGCCTTTCGGCGAACCGGTCGTGCCGGACGTATAGATGAGCGACCGCGAGGTCGCCGGCGGTGATGGCCGCCGGTTGTGCGCCGGTCATTCCGCGGCCGTGCGCGATGACCGCGCTCAGCGAATTTTCATCTTCGGCGGCGCCGTCGAAGACGATCGGCTCGAGCGCGATCCCCTCGGCACGCAAGCGCTCCGCAACGGCCGGGGTGTCGACGAAAAGTTCGCGCGCGCCGGAATCGGCGATGATGAAGCGCACTTGGTCGATGGCTTGGGTCGCGTAGATCGGCACCGTCACGCCGCCCGCGAAGAGGATGCCGAGGTGCGCGAGGATCCAGTCGACGCGGTTGGGCGACATCAGCGCAACGCGATCGCCGGGCGCGAGCCCGCGATGACGCAGCGTTGCAGCGATCGCCGTCACACGGGCCAAAACGTCGGCGCTGCCGAGTGCGCTCCAGTCGCCGTCTGCTGCACGTTCGTACAAGACGGGTCGGTCGGGTCCGGAAAGCGCAGCGCTAACGAGATCGACGAGCGTCACGAGGCACCCTTCGTCCAAAACCCGAAGCAGGCCCGGTGATTTCGACCAATTCCGAATTGCGCGGCGCGGTGCAGGCGGCTGCCGAACGGCTGCGCGGCGGCGTCATCCGGACGCCGACCGATCGCTCGCGCGCGCTCTCGCAAGCGATCGACGGCGAAGGCTACTTGAAGCTCGAGACCCGTCAAGTGACGGGCTCGTTCAAGGAACGCGGCGCGCTCAACGCGCTCTTGCTGCTCACCGACGAACAGCGGCGGCGCGGCGTCGTGACGATGTCGGCCGGAAATCACGCGCAGGGCGTGGCCTATCATGCGGCGCGGCTGGGCATCAAGGCGACGGTCGTGATGCCCGACGGCACGCCGTTCCTCAAAGTTCGGCGCACGCGCGATTACGGTGCCGAGGTCGTGCTGCACGGCGCGACGTTCGAGCAGTCGTCCGCATACGGTCACGAGCTGGTCGAGCGGACCGGCGCCACGCTGATTCACCCCTACGACGATCTCAACGTCATCGCCGGTCAGGCGACGGCCACCCTCGAACTGCTCGAAGACGCGGGCACCGATCTCGATGCGATCGTCGTGCCGGTCGGCGGCGGCGGCTTGATCTCCGGCGCCGTGCTCGCGGTCGAGCTGTTCGGCTCGAAGGCCGAAGTGATCGGCGTCGAGACCGAGTTCTATCCGGCGCTCTACGCCGAAATGAAGGGCGAGATTCCGATCATCGGCGGCGTGACGATCGCCGAAGGCATCGCGGTCGAGAAGGTCGGCCGCATTCCGCTCTCGATCGTGCGCGATGTCGTGCGCGACGTGCTGCTCGTTTCGGAACCCGCGATCGAGGGCGCGATCGCGTTCCTGCTCGAGGATGAGAAGCTGGTCACCGAAGGCGCGGGCGCGGCCGGCGTCGCGGCGATCCGCAGCAACATGGAACGCTTCCGCGGCAAACGCGTCGGTACGCTGCTGTGCGGCGGCAACCTCGATCTCGGTATGCTGGCATCGGTGATCGTGCGCTCGCGCATGCGCGCCGGCCGCGTCGTGCAGATCCGGGTGCTGATGGTCGACAAACCGGGCGGTCTGGTCGCAATCGCGACCGCCGTCAACGATGCCCACGCCAACGTGCTCGACGTGCTGCACCACCGCCTCTTCGGCAGCGTCCCCGCCAAATACGCGCAGCTCGATCTCACCTGCGAGCTGCAGCGCCCCGAAGACATCGAACAAATCCTCACCAACATCGCCGCCCGCGGCTACGAAGCCACCGTCATCACCGGCTAACCCCGGTGAGGGCGTTGATGAGATTGAGGTGTTGAAGGAGGAACGCCGCTCTCCGGCGCCTAGGCGCGAGGCGTGTACTGCAGATTTGACCCTCGTTCCGGCCTTATTGCTCGTCGGTTGAGCCGCCGAGGTAGATTGCTCGGACTCGGGCGTCGGCGCTGAGTTCTGCGGCCGGTCCGGACAACGCGATTTCGCCGTTTTCGAGGACGTAGGCGCGGTCGGCGTGTTGCAGCGTGAGGTAGGCGTTTTGCTCGACGATGAGGATGGCGGTTCCGCTGCGCTTGAGTGCGGCGAGGATCTCGAAGATCGCCGTGACGACTTGCGGGGCGAGGCCGGTGCTCGGTTCGTCGAGCATCAGCATTTTCGGTTTGGCCATCAGTGCGCGGCCGATCGCGAGCATCTGCTGTTCGCCGCCCGAAAGCGAGAACGCGGTTTGCGACTTGCGCTCGGCTAAGACGGGGAACTGCGCGTAGACAGTGGCGGCGTCGGCCTCGATCGTCTTGCGGTCGACGCTGAATGCGCCCAGGCGAATGTTGTCGTCGACCGAGAGCTCGGTGAAGAGCTGCCGTCCCTCGGGCACGTGGAGGCAGCCGTAACCGACGCCTTGCACGGTCGACGCGCGCAGCAGATCGTGACCGTCGAACGCGATCGCGCCGGAACGCACGGTCGTGTCGATGCGCGAGATCGTGCGCAGCAGCGTCGACTTGCCGGCGCCGTTGGGGCCGAGCACGGCGACCATTTCGCCCGCCCCCACCGTGAGGTCGATCCCGCGCAAGACCTCGAGTTCGCCGTAGCCGGCGTGCAGGCCGAAACCTCGAGCAGCATCAGTTCGCCGTTCCCAAGTACGCCGCGACGACGGCCGGGTCGTTGCGCACCGCATCGGCCGTGCCGTCGGCGATCATCGTGCCGAACTTCAAGACCATCACGCGCTCGCTGATCGACATTACGAGCCGCATGTCGTGCTCGATCAAGAGCAGCGTCATGCCGGCATCGCGCAGCTTCAAGAGGTCGGCCGTGAGCCTGGCGCGTTCGCCGGCGTTCAACCCGGCGGCGGGCTCATCGACCAGTAGTAACCACGGATCCGAGGCGGTCGCGCGTGCGAGTTCGACGCGCCGGCGGTCGCCGAAGGCGAGGTCCTTGGCGAGCGTCGCTGCGAGCGGTTCGAGCCCGAGGCGCGCCAGCGTGGCGCGGGCGCGGTCCGGTCGCCTCGCGTTCGGAGCGGCGCGACGACGGCAGCGCGAACAAGTCACTGCCGAACGATGTGCGTTCGGTGCGAAACGCACCCGCGACGACGTTTTCGAGCACGGTCATTTCGCCGAAGAGGCGCGCATTCTGAAACGTCCGTCCGACGCCGAGCGCGGCGACGCGATGCGGCTGCCAGCCGGTGACGTCGGCGCCGCCGATCGTCACGCGGCCTTCGCTCGGGCGGCCGATGCCGCTGATCGCGTTGAACAGCGTCGTCTTGCCCGCACCGTTGGGGCCGATCAGCGACGTCAGCGTGCCGCGCGTCAACGCGAAGCTCACATCGTTCACGGCAACGAGCCCGCCGAACCGCTGCGTCACGTGCGAAACCTCGAGCGGCGCGCTGCCATTGTCGGCCTCGTTGTCATCCCGAGCAAAGCCCGCAGGGCGTCGTCGAGGGACCGCCACCAGGGGCGATGATTGTGGCTGCCCCTCGACGACGCGCCCGTCGGGCGCTTTGCTCGGGGAGACATCGGGGCGACGCGCTGCAGAAAAGAGCGAGCGGATCAGGCCGAACAGGCCGCCGGGCGCTGCGATCACGACGCCGATGACGAGAATGCCGTAGACGACTTCGCGCGTGTTCTCGAACTGGTGTCCGCTAATGTCGAGGAAGCCGATCAGCGCCGCGCCGATCAGCGCGCCGGAAACGCTGCCGCTGCCGCCGAGCACGACCATCTGCAGCAAGCTGATCGAGAGCGCTGCGCCGACTGCATCCGGAACGACGATGCCGAGAAAGGCGGCATAGACCGCGCCCGCAAGTCCGGCCAACGCGGCTGAATATGCGAAGGCGAGAATCTTGTAGCGGCGCGTTGGAACGCCGAGCACCTCGGCAGCGAGTTCGTCATTGCGAATCGCCTCAAACGCTCGCCCCGAGCGGCCACGCAGCAGGTTGAGCGTGAGCAGCGCTACGCCGAGCGCTAACACCCACGCGAACCAGTATGCCGGGTAGCCCGAGATCGTCAGCGCGCCGAAGCGCGGATAGGGGATGTCTTCGATGCCGACGGCACCGTTGAAGAATTTCGTTTCGTGAAAGACCCCGGCACAGATCAAGCCGAACGTCAGCGTTGCCATCGCGAGGTAGTGGCCACGAAAGCGCAACGCGATGAAGCCGAGCCCGAAGCCGATGAGCGTTGCAGTGAGAATGCCGATGAGCGTCGCGAGTGGCCACGACAGCCACGCCGGGAGATTCCACGTCGTCGTGAGCGATGCCACCGCGTACGCGCCGATGCCGAAGAAGCCGGCCGCTCCGAGCGAAATCTGGTTTACGTTGCCGAGCAGGAGCGAGAGCCCAATTGCGGCGATCGAAAAAATCGCTGCGTACGTCCCGGCCTGCGCGAATGTCGGATTCCCGGCCGCCGCGATGCCGAACGCGACGACAATCGCCGCTAGCACCGGCAGCGTGCGCGCGTCGGCGCGGAGCCGCGCAATCAATCGCGCACCGCATTGCGCGTGCCGAAGAAGCCGTGCGGGCGAACGAGCAGCCCGATCAGGAGCAGCGAGTACACCATCGGATCCGCAATGCCGTACGAGACACCCGGCAACCCCTGGATCAGTTTCTCGAAGACGCCCACGAATAGGCCGCCGGCAACGCAGCCCAAGGGCGACTCGAGCCCGCCGACGATCGCCCCCACGAAGCCCTTGATGGCGATGGCAATGCCCCCGGCCCCGCCGACGAGCGTGATCGGGCCGATGATGGTACCTCCGTAGGCGGCGAGGGCGATCGCCAGCCCCACGCTCACGGCCCGGGTCGAGGTGACGTCGATCCCGACCAGCTTGGCGCCGGTCGGATTGTTAGCCGCCGCGCGGATCGCCTTTCCATAGTACGTCCGCTCGAAGAAGAGGTAGAGGACGGCAAGCGCCGTCAGCAGCAGCGCCAGCACCCACAGCGACTGTACTTGGATCGATACGCCGCCGAGGGTGATCGCGTCGGACGCTTCGCCCATAAACGCGGGGAGCGGCTGTGGCAAGCTGCCCCAACCCGGGACGAGCGCGTGCCCATAAAGCAAGATGAACGCCGCGCCGAGGGTCGCGATGGTCTGCGCGATTTCCCCCGACCGTGCGGCCGGGCGCAAGACGACGCGCTCGAAGATCAGCCCGAGCACGAAACCCGCGAACGTCGCCCCAACCAACGCAAGCCACGTATTGACGTGGAAGAGCTGCACGAACGTCAGCGCCAGCAAACCGCCGACGATCGTGAACTCGCCTTGGGCGAAATTCACGATCCGGGTGGCCCGCAGGATGATGTGGATCCCCAAGGCCACGAGTGCGTAACCGCTGCCGACGGTCAGTCCCGCGACAAGGAGTTGGAGCATAGCTGGCCTAGAATCCGAATGGAAGAAACTTTCTCCTGTGTGCTAAGGGGTTTATCTTGATGCGTTTACTGCGAAATTTGACGTGCGGCGCGGTGCTGCTGGCACTCTTCACCGCTCCGGTGATCGGCGCGACGAAGCCGTCCGGCGCGCCGGTGACGATCGGCGCGATCCTCTCGATCACCGGACCCTACGCCCCGCTCGGCGAGCCCGAGCGCAACGCGATCCAGATCGCCGTAGCCGACATCAACGCATCCGGCGGCATCAACGGACGGCCGCTGCAGGTCACGATTCTCGATGATGAGAGCAAGGCCGACGTCGCGCAGCAACTCGCAACGCAGCTGATCGGCCAGAAGGTCGCCGCGATCGTCGGCGGTTCGATTTCACCGACCAGCGAAGCGATCGCGCGCGCCGTCAACGATGCGAAGATCCTTCAGGTCTATCTCACCCCGACGCTCAGCGTGTGGCAAGCGAAAGACGGCATTCGCAAGTACACCTTCGAAGCGACGCCGCACAACGAACTCGAAGTGACGAAGCTGTTCACGTTCATGAAGAATACGCTGCACACGAAGAAGCTCGCGGTGCTGCACGACGATCAGCTCTACGGAACGCAGGGCACGCAAGTTGCCGAAGCCGAGTCGAAGGCGCAGAACATACCGATCGTCGATGAAGAAGCCTATGCGGTCACCGCCACCGACGTGACGCCGCAACTGCAGAAGGTCAAAGCGGCGGGCGCCGACACGATCTTGATCTACACCGCCGCGCCGTCGGCGGGCATCCTCGTGCGCCAAGTGCATCAGCTCGCCGTCGGCACGCACCTGATCGGTACGACCGGTATCGTCTCCGACAATTTCCTCAAAGTCACCGGCAAAGACGGCGACGGGGTGTATGCGGACATGGATCTCGACCGCACGTTTCCTAACGCAATCCAGAAGAAGCTGCTCGCTGCGTACCGTTCGGCCTACAATGCCGGCGCGAACAATTTCGCATCGTTCGCGTGGGATGCCGTGCATCTCGTCGCCTACGCGCTGCGCACCGCCAAGAGCACCGAGGGCGACAAACTCGTCGGTGCGTTGGAAACCATGAAGCCGTACACCGGAACGACCGGCACATATAAATTTACGCCGAGCGACCACAACGGCTTCAACGCGCAAGACATCCGCATCGTGATCGACCACAACGGCGTGTGGGAGACGCTGCCCAAGCAGTAGGCGAGCGCAAGCCGAACCGGCCAAGGGGGAGGTTTTCGCTGGGGTTTTCCTGGGCAAGGAAGCGCAAACGCCGATTTCCACCGAGGAGAAACCCCATGCGCCCGATCTTCAGACTCAGCCTCATTCTTCTGGCCCTCTTCCTCGCCATCGCACCTGCGATGACGCTCGCGCAAACGACGGGTACGTCGAATTCGACCACCACGACGCAGTCGGCCCCCGCGGCCGGAGGCTCGACGACTGTAACCGCCCCTGGTTCGTCGGCCGATAAATCGACGACGACCGACGGCACGACGACGACCACCACGACCACGAGCAACGTGCCGTGGCTCTGGATCGTCGTTGGTGCGGTCGTGCTGGTTGCGATCGTCGGGATCATCGCCGCTAACGGACGCAACAACACCACGCGTATCGTGAGCTAATGGCCGATTCCGGCAGCGAACGCAAACGCTGCGACAACTTAGCGTGCCTCTGCGAGGTTCCGCTCGCAGAGGCCACGTGCAGCGCGTATTGCGACTCGCCTGAAGGCCGCGATCCGGCGAACATCCGTTGCGGATGCGGACATGCGTCCTGCGAAAAGCAAATGCAGACGCAACTGCACGGCGGAATCGGCGCCGAGAGTCCCTAACCGTCAGGGGTGATCAGCACAACACGAACGGCCCCGCTCGTCCTCGCTCCCAAAATGGCCGCGGCCATCTGGGGCGGGGACGCGCTCGTTAAGCGCTACGGCAAACCCGGCGACCCCTCAGCGCTGCTCGGCGAGTCGTGGGAATGCTGGGATGAAAACACCGTTACCGGCGGCGCGTACGGCGGCGAAACGCTGGCCGCGGTGCGCGCGCAGCTCGGTCGCGATCTCACCGGTCCGGCCGATCCGGCGCAACGCTTTCCGGTTCTCACGAAGATCATCGACGCGCATGCGGCGCTCTCGGTGCAAGTGCATCCGGACGATGCGTATGCGCAACGCGTCGAACATCAGCCCGTCGGCAAGACGGAGTGCTGGTACATTCTGGCCGCCGAACCGGGCGCGGAACTCGTGCTCGGCTGGACGCGCGACACCGACCGCGCGGAATACGAACGCCGCGTCGCGGACGGCACGCTCGGTGACATCCTGCGCCGTGTGCCGGTGAAGCCCGGCGAGGCCTACTACTTACCGGCCGGAACGCTGCACGCGATCGGCGCCGGTATCCAGCTCTTCGAAACGCAGCAGGCCAGCGATCTGACCTACCGCATCTTCGACTGGAATCGCACCGGCGCCGACGGCAAGCCGCGCGAACTGCACGTCGCTAAGGCCGGTGACGTGCTGGACTTCCGCGCGACGTTCCCGGGGGCGATGACGCAGCTGGCCTTCACCGCGCGCGGCGTCGAACGAACGATCGCGATCGCCGACCCGCGCTTCGTCGTGGAACGCTTGCGCATATCGAACGCGGGCGCGTCGATCGGTACGGGCGGCCGGCCGCTGGCGATCATGGCTATGGATACGCCGCTCTCGGCTGCCGGCGAAGCGGGCGCCGTCGAGCTCCGGGCGTGGGAAACTGCCGTCATTCCGGCGGCGGCCACGCAAGTCACGTTCGGCGGCCCGGGGGACGCGTTGCTCGTGCGAGTCGACCCGGATCTGGCCCGGCTGCGTTCGGCGGCCGGCGCCGCCGGCGGTCGCGCCCGTGGAGGTCGAGCGTTTCCTCGGTCAGTTCAGCGGCGCTTCTCGGCCCGCGTAGGGCCCACGCGCGTCGGCCAGAGCAGTGGTTCGGCCTGGGGTTCATCGCGCACCACCCCAATGATGAAGGCGGCCGTCAAGACGATGAAGCAGCCGGACGTCACGAGGCCTATGCCCGGCACCGGGCCGTCGTGGGCGTACCGCCAGCCGGCCGCGAGGCCGTACCCGGCCGTGGCGACCCAGCCGGTGCTGGTCCAAGGCGCTCGCGTCCCCAGAACGGCCAGCGAGCGTATCGCTAAGATGGCGACCGCAACGTCGACGGCGACGTAGAACAGGTTCATCGGGGCGACCCTTCACCGGATGGTGATGCCCGTCATGCCGCTTCGGCTTGCCTTTCCCGCCCCGGCGGAGCACAATACGCCTATGGGCAGCACCGGAGCTATCGACACCGCCGTTTCCGCATTGAGTGCAGGCGGACCCCAAGCGTCGATCGCCGTTTCGATCATCAGCCAAACCGAGAACGCCGAAAAGCAGCAGGTAGCGACGCTATTCAGCTCGATCGGCCTCGGCGGACACGTCAGCGCCCTAGCCTAAGTAGCCGGCGATGCGAATCGCCGTCTGTACGATTGCCGCGCGGAACTACGTCGCGTTGGCGAGTTCGTTATTTGCGTCCGTGGCTGAATTCGAGCCCGGCTGCGATCGGTTCGCCTTTCTCATCGACGACGTCGGCGACGTGGAAAGCCTGCCGGAAGCGACGGTCGTGCGGCCGGCAAAGGTGTTCGAACCGGAAGTCTACGCGGCATTGGTGCGTGGTTACGACGTTACCGAGCTCGCCACGGCAGTGAAGCCTTCGCTGTTGCGATACCTGCTCGATGAAGGCTACGATCGGGTCCTCTATCTCGATCCCGACATCCAGGTTTTTGCGCCGCTGAATCCGGTCCTCGATCCGCTCGCTTCGCACGACATCGTGCTTACGCCGCATGCGGTCGATGCGGGCCCGATTGCGGGCCGGCTCGCGTTCGAGTTGGTTCTCCTGCGGACCGGCGTGTTCAACCTCGGCTGCATCGGTGTTGCGAACGCGGCCGGCGCGCGCGTGATGCTGGATTGGTGGGACGCGCGACTCGCGGCGTTTTGCCGGAGCGACGTGCAATCGGGGCTGTTCTTCGATCAGCGCTGGATCGATCTCGTGCCGGGCATCTTCGAGCGCACAGCTATCGTGTTACATCGCGGTTGCAACGTTGCGTATTGGAATCTGGACGCGCGCGAACTCGGCAGCGACGAGGAGTTGCGGCTGCTCACGGGAGAATCCGTGGTTTTCTTTCATTTCAGCGGCTTCGATGCGCGCCGTCCACAACGGCTGAGCGTGCATCCGACGAACATCCGGCCGAGCGAACATCCCCGGCTGCAGCAGTTGCTCGAAGCGTACGCCGCGCGCGTCATCGAGCGCGGACATTTGGAGCGGATACGGATTCCGTACGCGTTCCCGCTGCCGCTGAAAGCGCGCCTTCGCGCGTTAGGCCGCTGGGTCTTTCGGCAGCGTGTCCGGTGGCGTTACAGCGGCTGATTGCGGCCACATCGCCGAGCCGCGCAGCCACCCGACGATCGTTCCCGCGCCGTAGGTGAGATGCGTGAGGTAGATGCCGGCGGCGACGAGCCGCGAGTCGGCGCGTTCGGCACGCGCCGTGCGCACTGCTTCCCACGCGACCAGCGCAGCATACACACCGACGATGAAGCCGCCGGCGAAGCGCCAGCGCGGCCGGCTGAGGGCTGCAAGCAGCAACGCGTGGCCGAGCACGAACGTTGCCGGCACCGCATATGCGGCATCGCTGCGCGACGTGCTCAAACGCCGTAAGAAGAAGCCGCGGAACCGCCCGTAGGCCCACACCTGGCGCAGATGTCCGGCGAAGACGGCGCGCCGGTGGTGGTAGACGAGCGCGGTCGGATCGTAGACGATGCGCGCGCCGTCACGCGCGGCGAACATGCACAGCAAGATGTCTTCGCCCGGCCAGTAGCGCACGCTCGCTTCAGCGTCGCGCAGAAACGCCTCGCGCCGTACGAGCAGATTGCACGAGGCCAGCGCTCCGACGTCGCGCTGCGTTTCCGCAACGTAGCGGTGGCGCGTCGTGGCGGTGACGAGTGCCGACGAGAAGATCGCACCGCTCGCGCGTTCCCGTGGTAAATCGCTGGATGCGGTTACGGCAGGGCCGCCCGCGCCGACGACGTTCAGGTCATCGAAATGCCGCACGGCGTTGGTGAGCCAATTCGGATCGGGGTATGCGTCGTCGTCGATGAAGGCGAGAATGTCCGCCGTACTCGCTTCCGCGGCGATCTGGCGTTTGCGATTCGGCAGTACGGGTCCCGAAGCGATGACGTGCAATCGTGCATCGCCGAGCGCCAGCGGCGCATCGGGTACGACGTAGATGTCGAAGTTCCGGTACGTCTGACGGGCGAGGTGTGCGAGGCACTCACGCAGATTCGGCCCGGCCGTCCGCAGCGGGATGACGACGGAGACGGTTGGCGTTGCCGGCGCGTCAGTACGAGATACGATAGAAGTACTCGTGACCGGCGTGAAGCCCGTCGTCGTAGGCCGCGTACAAGTAGCCGTTACGGCCGTCGAAGATTCCCGTGAGGTATCCCACGTTGCCGCCCGGCGGCGGGATGACGAGCGTCGAAGCGACGCCGCCGGACGTGACCCCTTGAATCGTTGAGGCTCCGTCCGTCGTATACGCGCTGCCGTCCGGACCGATCGCGAGGTTGTTCGGCTGCGTCGAGGGCGTGATGGTAAATGCGTTCGCCGGCGTGTATTGCTGCATCGAAGGCGCGCCGTTGTAGGCCCAAACTTGTTTGTTGGCAGCGCCGAGGGCATACATGCGGCCGTCTTGTCCGTTGCGCAACGCCGTGAGGTGGTCGCTGCCCGCCGTGGCCGCGATCGTCGGGTTGAGACCGTCGAGCGTGTTGTTGGTGGTGCCGGTGAGGAAGTAGAGGCTTCCCTGGAGCGCGATCAAGTCGTGCGGGTGATTGGCGCCGAAGTTCTGCACGATGGCGTTGCCGCCGAGCGTCGACGGTCCGGTAAACGTATCGACGTCGAGGTCGCCGTTGTTGTCGCCTTCGAACACTTCGCTATTGAGCGGATCGAAGGCGAGCGATTTGGCGAAACCCGCCGCGGGGCTGGTATACGGCGTGCCGCCCGCGCACGAAGGCCCGGTATTGGTGAGCTGCGCCAGCGGGTAGTAGATGAGTCCGGTCGGGGGCGACTCGATGTTGTCGGCCGCGTTAAAGGCGCTGACGATGCCGTTGGCGATCGAACCGATACCGAGCGTCCATCCGCTCACGACGCTGCAGTATAAGAGCCCTTCGGTCGCGCTGTTGAAGTAGCCGAGATATCCGCCGCCGCTCGCCGTCGTGTACGAGAACGCGAACCCGTTCGGCACGCCGGAGACGAGCGTACTGTCGGACGGCGCAAGGTACACGTCATCCGGAAAGAAGGTAAGCGACGCCGCGAGCTGCGTGGAGTTCAACGTGCCGCTCAGGGCGACGAAGCGCGTCAGGTTGAACGCAGGCAGCGTCTGGCTCGAACTATTCTTCACCGTCACGTACGTGCCGAGAACGTTGGCCGGCGCTTGGAGCTGCAACGTGACGGCATCGGCCGGTCCCGCAACGGTGATGCTCGTTGCGGCTTGCGCCCCGTCGTGGAGCAGCACTTGTTGCGGCGTCCCAAGTGAGAGGGTGAGCGGCGCGGCAGCACCGGTTGCGTCGGCGAAGGTCGCGGCGCCGACGATCACGTTGTTGCTCGCGTCGTAAGCGGTGATTACAACCGGAACCGTCGTGGGGGTGCCCGCAGTAAGCGTCCCGTTGATGACGACGTCCACCGATTGCGGAATTCCACCGAGGATCAGCGGTGTCGTGATATTCGAGACGCCTTCGGTTACCGCGGCGGTGAAGTTCGACGCGCCCGATAGCGCGGTACCGGTGTGCATGCCGCTGGTAAACGCTCCGTTGTAGAGCACCAGCGTGAACGTGTCGGAGGCGCCGATCGGTGCGGCGACGCTGATCAAACAGCTGCGTCCGTTGGAAATCGTCGTGCAGTTCGGGCTCGCGAGGCTGAGGTCGAGTTCGGTTGCCGGTCCGGCGTTCACCGCGATCGTTCCGGAGAGCGTCGACGGCGAGACGAACTGCACCCGGCGTGCGCCCGCGGGCGCCGCACTCGCGTTCGGGATCGTCAAACTGAACCGCGCGGTTCCTTGTGCGCCCTTGGTGCCCGAACCGGATGAACCGGATGCGGGGCTCGGAAGAGCGTGGCTCCCACCGCCGCCGCAACCGGCGAGAATGCCGATCGACGCGACGAGCGCGAGTGCGCGGTACATTATCGGCTCCGCAGATGACCGGCGATTGGAATCAGCGTGTTCGTTACGCTCACGGTGAATGTCACCGTGGCGCCGTTGCCGGTATCGGTTAAGAGCACGGTCGTCGTTCCCGAACCGACCGACGTGACCGTGACGTGATTCGCGGCCGCGGAGGCGGTTACGACGCTGGTGTTTGCCGACTGCGCGCTGAGGTTGAAGTTCGCCGTCAAGCCGCTCACCGTGAGCAGATCGGATTCACCGGTGGACGTGAACGCTTCGTCGGCCGGTACCGGCATTTCCGAACTCTGCGTGAACCCGCCGCCCTGGTACGACCCGAACGAGAGCCCGAAGACCGTGTACGGGATCGTCGCCGGCGTGCCGAAGCCGCTGGTAAACGAGAACGTTCCATTGCCCGGACTCGTCGGCGTTGCGTCGATCGACGGCGGGCTGCCGGCGTTGAACATGAAGCCGCTGATCAGCGGAGAGGCTGTGACGTTAGTGACCGCGTTGGGCAGCGTTGCCGAGTAGAACTTCGCGCCGCCGCCGCTGCTCTCGAAGAGCATGCCGATCGCGGCCGGCAGCGTCGAGCCGAACGCGTCAGCGCTCGCGACGATCGCATAGTACGCCGTCTGGTTGCCGCTGGTGACGATGATCGCGTCGTTCCCGAATCCGCTCGGCGTGATCGTGAACGCGTTGCCGCCTTGCGAAACCGTCGCGTACTGACTGGTCGTCGTTCCGCTGGAGATGAAGAAGTAGCCGTACGTTCCGGTGCCGCCGGTGGCCGTGACGGCCGTCGGCGAGAGCGGGCTCGTGGGGCCGCCGATCGGCACCGTATACGAAACGCCGCTCGCGGAGCAGGCCGTACCGCCGCAGACGCTCGCGGTGAGTAGAATAGCCGGCGCGATAAACGTTACCGGGATCGTCGTTTGCGCGCCGACATGATCGGTTACGGTGAGCGTCGACGTTCCCGCCGTGCCGTAACCCGCGGCGGTTACGGTAAACGGTCCGGTGCCGGAAATCGTCGCAACACCCGTGTCGCTCGAGACCACCGTGTACGGCGCGGTGCCGCCGGAAACGTTGATCGTGCCGGTCTGTCCGACCGCCGTGAACACATAGGCTGAGGATGAAACGAACTGCGCGCCCGACGGGCTCGCGCCGAGTCCGGGCGAGCTGACGGAGACATTGCGGCTAGCGGTAATGCCGCCGCCGGCGTCGGCCTTGATCGTGCTGCCGCCGCTCGTTGCGACGCCGTCGTAGTTGACGACGATCTGGTCGTTCGGGCTGACGATCGTGCCGGATTGACCGGTGTTCACGCCGTCGGTGATCAGCGAAACGTGGCCGTTCACGGAACTGCTCGACGTCATCGCGATCGACGGGTTGTAGTTGCCGGGGTTCACGATCTCGGCGCCCGATTGATCGAGCGGAACCACGATGACGTTGGCCGTGCCCGGCGTTCCCGATGAGAACTGCGATTGCGAGAGATACATCTGCAGGCTTGCGATCGTGCCGCCGACCGAGAGCGCGATGCTGTTCGCCAAGTTTTGCTGGACATTCGCCGTGATCGTCGACGTGCCGAGCGAATGTCCGTTCGCATCGAGCGTGCTTGCGGTGAGCACGTCGTTGCCGATCGGAATATTTGCGTTGAGCGTGCACGTCACGACGCCGTTCGTGCCGCTGCAGCCGGGCGAGGTCGGGCTGACCGGAAACGTCGTGGGCGTCCCGGTCACGGGCGTCCCGTTCACGGAGATGACCGTCAGTGAGATCTGCGCGGTGGCCGGCGAGACGTAGGCCGCGCGGCGCTTGGTCGCCGAGGTGTCGACGGGCGAGTATTGCCGCAGCGAAAGCGTGATCGACGCGCCGGCAGTGCCTTGGGGGAGGGAGCCCGGGGTGCTGGTGACGTTGGGCAAGGGCGCGCCGGGCGCGGCGGATCCGCCCCCACCGCCGCCGCATGCCGCGAGGGCGGCCAGCGCGATTGCACCGCCAACGGCAAAACCCAACGACTGCAACCGGGCGTTCATTACGGTCCCGATTAGACGGCTTCCGGGCGCTTCCCCGTATTGCCGGAGCGGCCGTTACCGAATGTGATCCAAGGCGACGTAGACCGCTGCGACCTGCGAGCCCGAGCCGATCCGTCCGTCGCGGACGGCCGTGTGCAGTTCCTCGATGGTCACCGTTTCGACCACGATCGCCTCGGTCGTGTCTAGCGACTGGGCGAATTTCGGCACCGCGTTCTCGATCAGGAACACGTGGAAGCTGGCGTTGGAACTGGTCGGGTCGGCAAAGAGCGTTCGGAGTAGCCGCGGCGGCCTCGCCCGCATAACCGGTCTCCTCGGCGAGTTCACGAATCGCGCACGCCTCGGGCGCTTCGCCGGGGTCGATCATCCCGGCCGGAAGCTCGAGCACGATCTGAGCGATACCGTGTTTATACTGACGTACCAAGACGATCCGGCGGTCGGGCGTGAGCGCGGCCACAATCGCAAAGCCGCGGCTCTCTCGCACGAAGTAGTTTTCAATGACTGTACCGTCAGGCAGTTCGACCGTGTCACTGCGGACGCGGAGAAACGGCTCGTTTACGCGATAAGTTGACGAGCGTACGGTCCAGTGGCGCAGCGGTTCATCGCTCATGCGTTATGGGGAATTTCGAGCGCGATGCGGAAGCACTCGGCCAACGCGCACGACGTCGCGCAACGGAGAAACCGAACCATCGAACCG